>JBGAKL010000015.1:0-86410 GCA_044224375.1 Cyclobacteriaceae bacterium | reverse complement strand
CCTAGCCTCAGCCCTGGTGTATTTTCCCTCTTCTATGCTCTTTACTACCTCTTGCTTGAATGCCTCACTGTAACGGAGTGTTACTCTTTTTGATGTTTTCATAGTTGACTTTTTGTGTCAACTTCTTTCAGGACGGGTCAAGAAGTCACTGTTACTTCATTATTCGCTATTCGAAATTCATCATTCATAATTCAACACGATTGTACTCAACCTTGGGGTGAACTCTCACAACGCCCACAGCGTCACGTAAAACAATATCGCCCGATATACTTCGAGTGCGACCTTCAGCACGCCGATCATCAGCATCGACTTGAGAACTAAGGCTGGTCCTTTCTCGTCATAGAAGATCCTTCCAGAGCGAATCAAAAAGTACAGGTTGGTTGATACAAAGATTATCGTAAGGACAGTCTCGTCGACGTAGGAGCCGATGCGAAGCGAATTCACGATAAGCGTGAGAAGCAATGCGTTGATCAGCAGGTTAAAGCAGACGAGTTCCATCGACAGTCCCACGTGATCGGTGAAATAACGATTCCGGGCGCGATAGATAAGATTTAGTGGGAGCGAAGCCACCACGACAAAGACAATGACCAGCATCTTTGCAAGGCCTGCGGTTTTTTGATCGTACAGAATTGAAAACGAGGTGATATCGGTGAATCCAAGTCGTGTCATTTTAGCCGCTACGGCCTGCACGGCGAACCTTCCCTGGAATGAGTTGATCTGAGTTCGAAGCGACGCATTGAAGAGCTGGATGACCGGAAACAGGAAGTACACAAGGTTCAGTAAAAAGAAAACCGAGATCGGTTTGATGTACTTCACTTTTCGTCCTTCAGCAAACTCCTTCGAAAGAAATCCCGGCCTGGATACCATGAGCCACAGACCCTTGACAAAACGGCTATCTGCAAGAGTGAGTGCGAGAAAGATGCTGTTGAGGAATGTTTTGAAGGACCTATCGGAAGGAAGCAGCACCTTTTCGCCGCAGATGTTGCAATAGTACCCGGTGAAGACATTCCCGCAATTTTTGCAGGTGCGTTGCTCGGGTGGAGGAATTTCGGCCATCAACTTTTCGAAGCTGCCAATTTAGTTGAAACAGCGGACTATGTGATCGTTTCGTGTTGGGTAGAAGATGTTAAGTGTTGAGTAGGGGAAATCGAATCAATTGGAGTGTCACCTTGAATCTTGACCTTTAAACCTTTAACTAGATGTGGCGCAGTTTCTTCAACACCTTGTTGGCCCGACTTACGAACCCGGCGGTTCCGTAAGGCATCTGATCATGGATGATTATCTCGAGCTCTTTGCCAAGTTCAGGCTCCTTCTCTACCATGTTGCCTAGCACCGACATCGCGAAAACCCTGACCGCAACAGGTTCGCGTGGGTCGGACAAAAATCTGAAGCATACGCTGGTGATTTCACCCTGAAGCGCTTTTGGGACATCTATAAACTGTAGGAGGCGCAGCACATTACGTTTGATCGAGTCAGTCTGCCCTTGAACCGACAGCGTCTTCACGATGCGTGGGAGGTATGGCTTCACCAGTTCCGGGTGCAGTTCGGTGCAGTAGCTCAGAGGCCGGGCTGCCCGCTGTGTCACCCGGTAAGGACCCTTCAGGAATAGGTTGACGAGCAGCTTATAGCGCGCTGGCGACTGGCCAACGTATCGTACAATACGCGTATACACTGCCTTCGAATTCTCGCGTAAGAGTTCCTCTACCAGATTCATTATCAATAATTTACTCTAATAAAGTTATCATAACATATTGATAATTAGGATATATGAGGTATTGGAGTTAATTTAGTACTCTCATTAACGATAAGTCCACTATGCTACTTTTTGCTATCGTTGCTTTCCTGGCGTTTCAACTCGGCCATTGCTTACTGTGCCTGTATCTTATGGACGAAAGAAGGTCGCGCCGTATGGTCAATGAAGGTCTGAGCTCAGTCTTTTAGACCGAAAATCGTCGTAATTTCTGCCGTTACTTTTTTAGGTCTTCCGCTGGTTGCGTCCAGAAGACACCATTCTGTACATGCTGAAGCAAGCGGCTTGTTGTCGCTGGTTCTCCTTATCGATACGAAACGCTTTTGTCTTGGTCCCTCCGGAGGAGCGATCCAAGTGCTCACAGTCAGGTTGTCGTCAACAAAAGCCGGTGCATGGTAATCGATTTCATGCCTCAGGACTACCCACCTGTTCCCGGCCTTCAGCTCATCTGACGCTAGTGCGCGCCAATGGCCCCACGCAACCTCTTGAACCCATCGTACATACACGACATTATTCACATGGTTTTGCTCGTCGATATCTAGGTTTTGCACCTTGATCGCCAGCTGAAAGACGCCTCGATCATTTGGGATATCCAGGGCCTTGCTCATTTCACCTTTGCTGAGGCGGCATAAAACTTCTCTTTCACTACTTTCCGGAACCATGTGGGAGCGAGGCGTTTAAGCTTCCATTGTTTTCTCGCTTGTGCGGGAAGGATGATGTACAATTCACCTTCACCGGCCCGAGTAAGTATCTCCTGCGCAACCTCCCTCGCCTCAAGCTTTGAATGTTTGATGAAAAATTCTGTTGCTTTCTTTACGAACTCACCGCCGCGCGCACTTTGCGCTATGTTGGTCCGAAAATAGGAGGGCTGAATACACGACACCCGGATGTTATGATCCATTAGCTCTCCATACAAGGTTTCGCTGATGGCGACAACGGCTGCTTTAGTCATGTTGTAGGCTCCCATGGTAGGTGCACAGCTCACAGCTGCCAGACTCGCCGTGTTCAGGATGTGTCCCGACTTTTGCTTTTTGAATGCTGGGATGAAGTGGTGACATCCATAAACAACGCTCAACTGGTTGATTCTTATCATCCATTCCCAGTTCTCCAGCGAGTATTCCTCGAAGTTCCCGCCGTCGCCCACGCCGGCATTATTGAACAATAGGTCAATGCCTCCCGCCTGGACTAAAAAATCATCGGCCACTTTCTTGTACGCGACTTTATCAGAGACATCAAGTGTAAATGGAATTACTCTGGCACCAAGGTCCTGAAATTCTTTACCGGCGGCCTGAAGTAACGCAGTGTTAATATCAGCGATGCCGAGAGTCCATCCGTCCTGGGCCAGTTCAACGCACAGCGCCTTTCCCAATCCGGACGCAGCGCCTGTGACGAAGGCCCGTTTGGAGAGATAGGTGTTTGAAAGTTTATAGATCATTCTCTGAGTTTGGGTTCGTTGCACAAGGTAAAAGCTATTTCACAGAGTTTCACGGAGAAAATCGCGGAGATGCCCCGACTATGTCAGGCTGCGAATCCCGGCGTAACACTATGTAACACCGTTTGGAAAATCATATTGTGTCGCGCTCAATCGCCGCAACGGCTAGTTGACCCAGATTTTGAATCACGTGAATCAATTGGCCAAAGCGCGGATCTTTTGTATGACCTTGCTTCCAACGCGCATATATCTGTTGTGCTATCACAGCGTTTTTGTATAAGCCAAACACATAATAAAAAACGGGATTTGCTGATCGCCCGCTCTTCGCCGTATAACGATCTACAAACTCGCGGCGTGTGAGATTTCCGGGGAGCCACGACAGATTGAATACTTTGGCCAATGGATCGTCACCGGCTTCAGCCCAATAGGCCAGTGAAGCTCCGATGTCCATCCAGGGATCACCAACTGTAGCCATTTCCCAATCGAGCACACCCACAATCGAGCTGAGATTATTCGGATCGAGCACAAGATTGTCGTATTTGTAATCATTGTGCAGAAGGACAGGCGCGAATTCCGATGGCATCTTAGAACCCAGCCATTTTATGACAGAATCTAGCGTATCGATCTTGTCCGTTTGGGCGTTAGCGTATCGTTTTCCCCATCCTTCAACCTGGCGTTGAATATAGCCCTCGGGTCTTCCAAGTTGGCTGATGCCAGTCTTTACAATATCTATTGAATGAAGCGCGACAAGGTTATCGACCAATGCCTCTGAAAGCGCTTTCACCTGTGAAGGAGGAATATGAACCTCCTTTGCCATTGAAGGCCGGAGTATCACCCCGGATACTCTCTCCATGATATAGAAAGGTGCATTCAATACACTGAGATCTTCGCAGAGCACCACAGGTTCCGGCACTTTTTTATAATGATCTTTTACAATCGAAAGTACCTTGAACTCACGACTCATGTCGTGCGCAGATTTAATGGCTGCCCCGAATGGTGGCCTCCGCAACACATATTCTTTTTGTGCTGTAGTGAGGAGATAGGTCAGGTTGGAATATCCGCCCGGAAATTGTCTTTGCGTCAACACTGGTCCGATCAGAGTTTTCTCCAAGAGAAAAGCATTAAGTGACTCTAGGTCAACTTCTTCTCCCTGTCTGACGGCAACGGGTTGATCGGCGTTCATTGCGACTGCTTTTTCTTCTTGACATCAAGGCCATATTCTTTCAGGATGCTCAATGCAAGACTCTGCTTATGTACTTCGTCTGCGCCGTCCCAAATACGGGCACCCCGTTCATGCTGGTAGATGGTAGCAAGCATGGTTCCGTCCGACAACCCCAGCGCCCCATGAACTTGTATAGCCCGATCAACGACTTTGAGCATCATGTTCGCTGTAAAGAACTTTATGCCTGAGATCTGCTCTTTTGCCGCGGCAGAACCTGCAGCGTCGATCGTAGCGGCTGTCCGCAGCACAAGAAGTCGCGCCGCATCGATTTCAACGCGGCTTTCGGCAATAAATCCCTGAATAAACTGTTTCTCGCCCAATACCGAAGAGTCATCGATATCACGTGAGGCAGCACGCCTGCACATCAGGTCCAGGGCCTTTTCTGCGATTCCGATCCAGCGCATGCAGTGGTGAATTCTACCGGGACCGAGACGTTGTTGCGCCAGGCTGAACCCAGAGCCTTCTTCGCCGATGAGGTTGGACGCGGGCACTTCACAATTTTCGAAGCGGATCTCTGAGTGGCTGGCCCACCCTGCACCAGCTTCGCCAAAGACCGGAATTTTCCTGATGTGATTGAATCCTTTCGTAGCGGTGGGGACGATGATCATACTGGCCCGCTTGTGCGGTGCTGCCTCCGGATTGGTGACAACCATCGCAATAGCGAATGACGCACCCTCTGCGCTTGAGGTGAACCACTTGTGTCCATTGAGGACATACTTGTCTCCTTTCTTAATTGCAGTAGTAGCCAGGCGGGTAGGGTTGGAGCCTGCAAACTCTGGCTCGGTCATGGCAAAGCAGCTTCTCACTTTTCCCTCGAGCAGTGGCGTCATGTATGATTTCTTTTGCTCAGTTGTTCCGAATTTGGCGAGCAGCTCCATGTTGCCGATGTCTGGTGCCTGACAATTGAAAGTGTACTGCCCGTAAAAGGGTGTCCTTGCCAGTGCCTCGCTGACCTGCGCGAATTCGCAAAGTGTCAATCCCAAACCTCCTTCATTTTTTGGCAGATGAAGTCCCCATAGGCCGGCGGCTTTTACTTTGTCGCGCTTGGCATCCAGCAGCTTGTAGGTTTCAGCAACGGTGCGAGTATGATGACCTTCCTCGAGTGGAAGCAACTCATCAGCGACGAATGCTTTTACTTTTGGTAGCAGGATTTCAAGGGTGTCAGTTGCGAAGATTTTCTCCATTGGATGACTTGGCGTTAGATGGTAGTGCCGCCGTCGGCAAAGAAAATTCCTCCGGTGCAATAGGATGACGAGTCGGACGCAAGGAAGAGTGCAAGCGCTGCAATCTCTTCAACCGTTCCCATCCGACCCATCGGCACGGCTTTCATAAATTTTTTCAATATGTTCTCATCCTGCCACAGCGCCTGTGAGAATTTAGTCTTGATGAGGCCAGGGCAGATCGCGTTCACCCTGATGTTATCGGGCGCCCATTCTTTTGCCATTACGCGCGTAAGCATGTTCAGCGCCGCCTTGGAAACGGAGTACATGCCAAGACCTGGATCAGGTGTGTCACCGGCGATGGAACTCATGTTGATGACTGAACCACCTCCACGTTGCTTCATGTACGGATAAACCAGCTTCGAAAGCTCAAATGGCGCTTTGACGTTCACGTTCATGATCTTGTCGTAAGCCCAGTCCTCCGTTTGAACCACCGGACCAAATGCAGGGTTGGCAGCAGCGTTGTTTACCAGTATGTCGATGGCTCCGTACTTTTCAATCGTGCCGTTAATAATTGTTTTAAGACCCGCAGCATCGCCGGTATTAGCCGCGATCCCGAGCGCGTCGCCACCATTCGCTTTTATTTCATTAGTGACTTTGTCGAGATCTTCCTGCTTACGCGAATTGATGACGACATGAGCTCCACGGGAAGCATAAAGAACAGCTATGGCTTCTCCAATTCCCTTGCTCGCCCCGGTTATGAGTGCAACTTTGTTTTTTAGATTGAAATCCATTTGACATTTAGTTAGTCCTGCTGTTCCGTAGCAACATACAAGGCTGCGAAATACAGGGTTGATGAGAGAATTAAAAATATCCAGAAGGTTCTGCAATTGCTATACATTTTTTGGGAATGATTGTATCTTGGATTTCTTAACCAACCCCATCTATTGTGAAAAAACTCGTTCTTCCCGTTTTGATTTTTCTGATTGCCCTTGCCTCGTGTGATAAAAAGCCTGCAGTGAAACAGATTCCCCTGAGATCTTCACCTTTTAATTTGAAAGCCCTTGCCGGAAAGATCATCGAACAGTCAAAACCTCAACCGGGAGAGAAGATCTTCATGATAGGAAAGCCGAATGAATTCGATTCATTGATCGTGTTTCTCAAAGATGGATTTGCGAGTACGGGAGCTGTGTACCTGGGCACCATCAACGTGGATACGGCGCAGTGGCCCGTTGATTGGAACACGCCCTTTGTTCAGTCAACGAAAGGTAAGTCCAGGGAAGAACTGGCTCAATTACTCGATACACTCGACCTTGGAATCATGTTGCCTGGCCCGACACCCGGCGATGCGCCCTACGCGGCATGGCAGGATGTTATGAGAAAGGGGAAAGGACGGGCGGTTCATTTTCATTGGGCAGGCGCCAACGATATCAATGGCAAAGGGATTCCGATGGATAAAACTATCGGGAAAATTTATCAAGATGTGATTTTGAATACGGACTACGTAAGCCTTTCAAAAGTTCAGGATGAGTTTGAAGCTGCATTGAGAAAAGATGTTGTTACCGTAACCACGCCTGGAGCAAAGCTGACCTTCAAGATCGGCGACAGGCCTGTTACAAAGCAGGATGGTGATGCGTCCAGAGATCGATCAATGAAAGCGCGCAATCTTATCGACCGGGAAGTTGAATTGCCTGCTGGCGCAATCCGTGTGTCTCCCATCGAAGAGACAGTGGAGGGTACCATCGGCGTTCCCGATGGCAAGTGGGGTGATCAGGATGTGAAAGGACTCGTGCTGACATTCAAGAAAGGAAAGATATCTGACATCAAGGCCGCGGAAGGCGCAGACGCTGTCAAAAAAGTTCTTGACCCATATAAGGACAAATTCTTATTGAGAGAGCTGGGAGTGGGGTTCAACCCATTGCTTGCCGTGACCATTGACAATCAACGCATATTGCATTACGGCTACGGTTCCGGAATAGTAAGGCTCTCATTGGGTAACAGTGCTGAGTTAGGTGGCGCGGTTGATGTTGATTTTGTGAGCATCTGGTTATTTCCGAATGCGACGGTGAGGATGGGGAAGGATGAGTGGGTGAAAGAAGGGAAGCTGGTCAAATAATTCTAAAGTTCAAGGTTTAAAATACTCCAGGCTGACGCCGTCTTCGACTTAAGATAGCGGTCAACGAAGCATGTCACCCTAAGCGGAGTCGAAGGGTGACTTACAGACAAATGTTAAGTATATGAGATTAGCAATTGCGATGTTAATTCTTGCGACGGCGCAACTTTGTTTCGCGCAAAAGCAAAAATCCAAGTCATCCACCGAGATCTATTATCCGGGCGTCGATGCTGAGTGGAAAAAGAAATCCCCTGCCGAAGCTGGCATGAATCAAAGCAAACTGCAGGAGGCTATCGCGTTTTCAGTGAGTCATGAAGTGAAGAATCCACGTGACATGGAACAATCGCACTATCAGAGTTTTGGGAGAACAGAACCGTTTGGTGATGGCATTGGACCTTTCAAAGTCCGCGGCGACGTAAGTGGCGTTGTGCTTAAGGGAGGCTACATTGTGGCGGAGTGGGGTGAGCCGTTCAGAGTAGACATGACGCACAGCGTAACCAAGAGCTTTCTCTCCACCGTAATTGGCCTGGCTTATGACAGGGGAATGATCAGGAGTGTAAATGATACGGTTTGGCGATATGTCCCACCGATTCTGCCTTATGATCCGACACCTTCGCCGGATAAAGCAAGTCAACTTGGTCAATCAAAGTGGATTACGCCATTTGAAACGAACCACAACCGCAAGATTACGTGGGATCATCTGCTCCGCCAGGTGAGTGATTGGGAAGGTACGCTTTGGGGAAAACCCGAGTGGGCAGACCGCCCGGGACCTAAACCTGAAGAATGGCAGACGAGAGAGCGCATTGAGCCAGGCAAGGCTTACGAGTACAATGACGTAAGAGTCAATGTTCTTTCGCTTGCTGGCCTTTCTGTTTGGAGGAAACCATTGCCCATCGTGCTCAAAGAAAATCTTATGGATCCTATCGGCGCTTCCAACACATGGAGGTGGTACGGTTATGAAAATTCGTTCGTGATCATCGACGGACAAATTATGCAGTCCGTCAGCGGTGGCGGTCACTGGGGCGGAGGTATGGTCATTAACGCCCGTGATATGGCTAGATTCGGCTATCTCACTTTGCGAAAGGGAAAGTGGAAAGACAAGCAGCTGCTCTCCGAAGCCTGGGTAAAAATGGCGACAACACCCACGCCAGCTCAACCTACCTACGGATTCATGAACTGGTTCCTGAACACAGATAAGAAGTTGCTGCCTGCAGCTTCTGCAAATTCATTTTATCACCTGGGCAACGGAACCAATGCTGTGTACGTAGATCCGGACAATGACCTTGTTGTGGTGGTGAGGTGGATTGAGAGTGGAGCGCTACCGGAGTTTGTCGAGAAGGTGCTCGGTTCGATCGAGAAGTAATCCTTTTGTGTTGAGTGCTAAGTGTTGAGTGTTGAGTTACTTTTGCTTCGGCATACCCAACACTCAACACTTAACACTAATACTTCGCCGGTTGTCCTTTCTTCGGCGTGCTCTTCAAAATGAATTCGCGGATATCATCATTTGATGAGACGAGATCCTCGGCCCGCAGGTACATCATGTGACCGCTGCGATAACCTTTGAAGCTGAATCGGTCTTTCATTTTTCCACTCGGGTCAATCTGCCACATCGTGTATTTGGCATTGAAATAGTCGCAGGCGCCGTCATAGTACCCCGATTGCACCATCACATGCATGTATGGATTTTCTGCCATCGCCTGGCGAAGGTTTTCGCCGGTCTTGTCATTTTCACGGTTCCATGGATGCACGGGCCCGAACATGTTATACTTAATATCAGTCTTGTATTTTAAGACATCACGCAAGTAGTAGTTGATTGCGGGTGTGAACGCGTGCAGCCAGGACGTAAGCTCTGAATTGAAGTCAGGCTCATCGCCGCCTTCAACTTTGTCAATGCCTTTGTAACGGGAGTCGAGACGTCCGACCGTGAAGCCTCCTTTTTCACGGAGCAGTTCCTTCCAGAAAAATTGAGTCGGTACATCGAGGTTGTATTGAAGGATAACTTTGTCGGAGAGGCCGGAGTAACGAGCCATCTTCGTCGCCATTTCCTTTTTCTTCTGTTCAGTGAGGAATCCACCGCGTGTGATTGCCGGGATCAACTCGTTCAGTGTAAACTCTTCCACTTCAGGAAGCATGTCGGTAAGATCTTTCTGTTGAAGATCGGCGGGCAGCATCTTGTGGTACCAGGCAGTCGCTGCGAAATAGGGAAGACGGAGCGCTGCATCAACCGGTCCGCCACGCTCGATGCCGAGGTCTGTGGGAGACACAAGTATAACTCCGTTCAGGTACATCCAGTGAGAATTCTGAAGCTCGAGCGCAAGGCCCGATACGCGCGTTGTGCCGTAGCTTTCGCCGATGAGATATTTTGGAGAAGTCCAGCGACTTTTGCGGGTAACAAAATTATTGAGCCATTCTCCGAGGTATTTTATGTCGGCATTTACACCGAAGAATTTGTCCTTTGGAGCATCTTTGGTCAACAGTCTTGAATAGCCAGTGTTCACCGGGTTGACGAAGACGATGTCCGCAACGTCGAGAATGGAATAGGCATTTTCCTTGATGCCGTAAGGTTGGATTGGATATCCTTCATTGTCTATCTCAAGTATCCTCGGTCCGGTATAGGCTATATGCATCCACACGGATGCTGATCCGGGTCCTCCATTGAAAGAGATGACCAGAGGCCGTGATGCTTTATTCTGAATGTCAGTCCTTTCATAGTATGTGTACTCCAATGCAGCGACGGCTTTTCCTTCTTCATCCCATACGGGTTGTGTGCCGGTGGTTGCACTATAAGGGAACTTCTTGCCTTTGACTGTTACTTCCCAGGTGGTGGTGACTGTGGAATCAGCATTGAGGCGGCGGGTTTTTTGAGCTTTGAGAGAGGTTGTGATCACTAATGCAAGCGCGGCAAGTAGGGTAGACTTTAGCATAATTCGATTTTAAGATTTGAAGGTTTAGAAAATCGGGTGCGCGGTAAATCTAAGGGATTTTCTTACATAGAAGTGACCGTTATTTTTTGAATGGCAGGAGTTCCGTTCGCGCGAATTAGGTGATGAAGTGTTGGAATTTTGAGGTACATTTTAGGACCAATTCACCGATATGAAAAAGTTATACATTTCTTTTCTTCTCTTGGTAATACTGGCGCAATCCACGCATGCGCAGGGCCCCACATTAGAAGCAATAAAAAGTTATCCATTCCCTTCAGAACTCAATGCGGCAGCAACGGGCTCACGCATCGCATGGGCCGTGGATGAGCAGGGTAAAAGAAACGTTTTTGTTGCTGAAGGTCCTGATTTCAAAGCGCGTCGCGTAACCAACTTTATGAAAGACGACGGCCAGGAGATCACCAGCCTCAGTCTCTCTGATGATGGAAAGTGGGTTGTCTTTGTGCGGGGTGGCGATCACGGATCCAATTGGGATGATGAACTTCCGGTGAACCCGGCATTCGCTGCGACGCCGTTGAAAGTAAAAGTGATGAGCGTGCCATTCGACGGCGGCGACGCAAAGGAATTATCAGAAGGAGACGCACCGGTTATTTCACCCAAAGGAAATATTGTAGCCTTTATTAAAGGTGGCCAGGCATGGACCGTGCCGATCGACAAGTCGTCTGAAGCGAAGAATCTTTTTACAACGCGCGGAACCGTTGGGTCGCTACAATGGTCGCCCGACGGATCAAATCTTGCATTCGTTTCTTCACGCGGGGATCATTCGATTGTGGGCGTTTTTACAAATGCGGATGCACCGATCCAATGGATTGCTCCCTCATTTTCACGTGACGGATTTCCGTCCTGGTCTCCGGATGGCAGCCGTATTGCTTTCGTCAGAACGCCAGGCGGGGGTGGTGAGCCGGACTCGATTCTGATGAGAAAGCATCAACCTTGGTCGATCTGGAGTGGAGACGTGAAGTCAACTTTGGCGACGCAATTGTGGAAGGCACCGAAGACGCTCGCTGGATCGTTTCCAACAACACACGGACTAACTAATCTTAATTGGGCTGCAGAGGGGAAAATCACCTTCCTTTCCTATCATGATGGCTGGCCGCATTTGTATTCCATCCCGGAGAAAGGTGGTGAGCCAACTTTGCTGACGCCTGGAAAATTCATGGTCGAATATGTCAGGTTGAGCCCGGATAAAAAGACCCTTGTGTTTTGTGCAAACTACGGAACCGATCCGCTGGATATCGACAGGCGACATGTTGTGAGTGTGACTTTAGCGAAACCAGCCATGGAGTTGACAACCTCCGGCAGTGGAGTTGAATGGGCGCCTGTCATGACAGGGAATAACCAAATTGTGTTTATCAGGGCCACGCCTCAACGTCCGCCGCTTCCGGCTGTAAGAACGGGTGGAGCAGTTAAGCTTATTGGTGAAGAGCTGATGCCAAAGGATTACCCATCTAAAAATCTTGTTACACCAAAGCAAGTGACGTTCAAGTCTCCTGATGGATTCACCATCCATGGACAATTGTTTGAACCGGCCGGTGGTCCTTCGAAAAAGCCAGCGATCATTTATGTTCATGGTGGGCCGCCGCGACAAATGTTGTTGGGTTGGCATTACTCTGACTACTATTCAAACGCGTATGCGTCGAATCAATATCTTACGAGTCTCGGGTTTGTAGTGCTGGTCGTTAATTACAGACTCGGAATTGGGTACGGATATGATTTCCATCAGCCAGACAAGGCAGGCACGGCAGGAGCATCCGAGTACATTGACATTAAGGTCGCGGGGCAGTGGCTAGCATCACAGCCCAACGTAGATGCGGGCAGGATTGGGATATACGGCGGTTCGTACGGCGGGTATCTCGTTGCAATGGCGTTGGGAAAGGATTCAAAAATATTCGCTGCCGGAGTCGATATTCATGGCGTTCATGACAGGACGATTGAACGCACGCGCAGCGTTGTGGCGCCGGATAAATATGAACGCGCTCCTGACGCAGACCAGGCAGCAAAAGTGGCATGGGAGTCTTCACCGGTGGCGTATGTTTCCACCTGGACGTCGCCTGTGTTAATTATCCATGGCGATGATGACAGGAACGTGAGATTTAGTCAAAGCACGGATCTTGTGCGAAGACTTGAAAAGAAAGGTGTGCCGCTGGAGACGCTTGTGATCGTCGACGACACACATCATTGGATGAGATTTTCCAATGCGATAAAAGTTTATGGCGCGACGGCCGAGTATTTCACGAGAAAGTTAATGAAGAAATAGGCTGAGATATTGTTCCGTGAAATAGTCAGAGCGATTTTGTTTGAATTCTCCCTGAAATTCCGCGATATCCTCAGCGTAACTCCCTGGAACGATCTTAAATGTTATGTGATATGCCATCGAAAAAAATATCAGTTCAAATTTCAACCAGCATAGGAAAAGTCTCAGCTCGCATTGACGAAGCAAAGAAACCCAAGGCAGTCATTGTGTTGGCACACGGCGCAGGAGCGGGCATGGATCACGCTTTCATGACTGCCCTTGCCGAAACTCTGACGGAGGTGGGCATTACGGTGGTTAGGTATAATTTTCCCTTCAAGGAAAACGGCAAAGGTCGCCCTGATCCGCCTGCAGTTGCTGAGAAAACAGTGGAGACGTTGTTGAACAAGGCGCATGAATTATTTCCCAAGCTTCCCATTCTAGCAGCGGGAAAATCATTCGGCGGTCGAATGTCTTCGCAGCGGTTGTCGAAAGACTCTCCTGAATTCTTGAAAGGAATTGTGTTCTATGGGTTTCCGCTCCACGCACCTGGTGCTGCTTCAATGGATAGGGCAGAGCATCTAAGCGGCGTGAAGGTGCCAATGTTATTTCTCCAGGGCACGCGGGATGCACTTGCCGATATGAAGTTGATGGAGAAAGTTATAAAGAAACTTCCCCTTGCAACGATGATGACATTTGAAGGAGCAGACCATTCTTTCAAGTCGGGGAAGAAAGTTTTCCTGGAGGAGCTTGTGAAGGCCACGGGGACGTGGGTTGATGCTGTTCTTGACAAATGACGGAAATGCAGGGCCACAACGATCGCAACGCAATGCGCACGAAGGACACAACGTCCAAGTTTTATTACATTCGTCGTGTCCGTCGTGACCTTGGATTCAAAATATGAAACACATTTCTCTATTTGCGCTGCTTGGTTTGATTTTAGCATCCTGTGATTTTCTCGAAGGCACCGAGGAAAGTCAGATCCGGGAGCGTCGTCAGGTCTCGAATGACGCGATTGCCGCAAAGGATACTGCAGCAATGGCGGGTGTTTGGACGGCGGATTATCACATCGTGACGTCGCGCAACGCTGAGGCGTCGGGGAGAAGAGCCAACGCGGTGCGATTCGCTGAAGAGTTCGCGGCAAAACCAGACGTCATATACGTGCGCGCGCCTGAGAAGATCAAGGTGTTTATCAAGTGGAACATGGCTTCCGAGCTTGGCAATTGGGTAGGACACTGGACAGAAAACGGAAAGCTGGTTGAGTTGAAGGGAACCTATCTTGCGAAGTGGCACAAGGTGAATGGCGTATGGTTGATAAGAGCGGAGATATTTGTTCCGTTGAGTTGTATTGGCGGAGCGATCTGTGATGAGGCGATTGTGAAGTAACAAGGTCTGGAAAAATTACCACTGTAATGTAAAACGCCAAGTTTACTCTTCAATTTTAATGAATGTCACACTCCGCACCGGCTTCCCATAGGAGTTGACACCCTCGATCACAATACGATACGTACCGGTCAGGTCCGATGTGAAAAAGCTGACTTGCGTTTTCCCCGTAGTTGCTGAATTCTTTATTGTTGGATTCCAATAGAGTGTTGTACGGTTGTCAAGTTCTTGGGTCGGAGCACTGGAAACAGTATAATCCGGTGATGAAAATGATTTACTTTCTGCATAACCACGGATTACCAAACTTTGAATTCCTGCTTGCGCCTGCATGTTTGCCTTGTAACCCGTCTTTGAGAATACCGCAATCACGCCAAATGCCCCATAGAGCCCTCTAATCGCGCTGATCTGCCTTGAGATTTCAATGGAGGCCACGGTGTTCGGATCAATTGAGACCAAGGCTTCGGCGGCCGAACCGTTCATAGGTGTTCCATCCAATGTGACCAGAGGCGTATATTTTTTTGCGAGTTCACTATCGGCTAAACCGTCATCAGGATCATCAGTTTTATAGAGTTTAGGTTTCATGTGCCTTGCGAAATAAATTGAAGGTTCGGTGGGGCTTATGATCAATCCTGCAATATTCATGGCTTGAATTGAATAAAGAAGATTTGGAAACTGGGCTTTTATTTTACTCTCACCGAAAACAAACTCCCCGACACCGTAGGGATGATTCACAGCTGTTACATTGTTGATATATAAGTCGTTCTCCCGATTGGCTTTTATCTCCACGGCTTCCAGTAATTTGGAATCCGGAAGACTTTCATAATCGTAAAAAATTCGTTGAAGTGAATTCTGGTCCGTTGTTGGTATCTGGCGAACGGAGTCGGGGATCATAATTTCAGGCTTGTTTCGCGGTAGCAGTTTTATCTTTCCGCCAACTGTTTTTCCTTTTGCATTGACTGGAGTGATTGAAAATGATCTTTCACCGTAGAATTGCAGGCCCTTGCTTTGAAAGAAGCCATTCTGGTCGGTATCGACGAAGCTGAAATTATAGGGGCTCAGTTGAACGATATTTAGGGTTGTCGCCTCGCCCTTTCCCTTATTGCCCTGGAACTGGCCGTTTAATGAGAAGCCATGTTCCACCATGAAGGTAAGATCAGTTATTTTGCTAATGTCTTTCTCTTCTATGGGATAGTCTTTTGTGATTGATTCCGCATCCTGAATTTTTAGTACCTGTGATGCATCGGTAACAGAAACCGAAAAATTTCCTTCAAGGGGTGTATGCTTGTCGTCCACCAAGGTCAGATTTAATTCCACTTTCTCCCGCCTCTTATAGACAAGCTTGTTAGTGTGTACAGACAGACCCAAAGTTTGCTCATTTTCGTCGACATTAAGGTACACTGGTCTTTGATTCAGTTGTAGAATGGATAATGGTTTCATTTTCAAGGCGGCCGGCCCGAAATTTCTTTGAAGGTTAGTGTATGCGCGCAAGAAATACATGCCACTTTTGCACGTGTCAGGAATAATGAACTCGTTGGAAGTAAACCCGCTGTCGAGTGGCAGAATTTTTTCACTTATAATCCTTTTTTTATGGTCGATTAATTCAACATATAGGGTGCCACTGAGTGAATCTCTGAGCGGTTGAAAGTAATAATTGGTATAGACCTTAAACCAGATCCTTTCACCAGGATAATAATAGTCTTTATCTGAATGGATATAAGTTTTTTCGAATAAATTCCGAAGGGCGACTTGAAACATGTCCTCTACGTTACCTGACACTTCGCGGTAATCATTGGGCAGGTGACTTCCCACGCCAGGTTCAGCCATTTTTCCGGATATTTTCAAGGCCTTGGTATTTATTAAGACTCCGTCAACATTAAAATCCAAAGGTTCATTCATGGAAATAGTAGTCACGTTATCTGACCCATTCTTGTCATAGTGAATAATAATCCGGGACTTGGAGTACAGTCGAAAATATCCGGGCATAAGTGGGCGTGAAAGAAGGGTACTCAATGTCAATGTTGCACCTGTTGAATCTTTTAGGAGATAACCTTTTTCGTCGAGCTGGTTTTTAGCGACAGTAATCAGCCAGTGTCGCAACGAGCCGTCGAACATTAATTGGCGGAACTTTTCAATCTCAATACTTTCCCGGATGGATGGATACGACAACTGTTCGTATTTCACAGGAGCATATCTTATGTGCTGTTTTGGACTGCCAGCAATAAAAACTCTTAATTTATATCCAGCACTTTTGTTTGTAATGATGAGGGGGGAATCCAGTGTAAACGTCTCGCCATCAGAACTCTTAACTAGGCTAGGAAGTGTATCGATGTCAGATTTTAAGATATCATTTTTCAGCCATGAAATTTCGTCCGGAGTAAGCGACCGGGTCTTTCGTGTATCGATTTTTGTCAAGGTGATGTTCAGCATGTATTCCCTGGATTTCTGTATCCTCATAAAGGAACGATAGATTGAATATCCACTCTTGTAAATAATAATTTCGACGAGTCCTGAACTTATGCCATCCATTCTAAAATCACCGGCCTCGTTACTGAATGTTCCAATGGTCGTGTTATTGATAAAAATGTCGGCGTTTGTAATTGCGTTGTGTGTTTTACTATCCCGCAGAACCCCATTGATCTGACATCTTGAAGTGATGGGCAGAATTGTCAGGCATAGACAGCCTAAAAGGAGTATCTGTGAGGACCTTTTGCAGGAGATCATTCAGGACGCTTCAAGTGAGGGAATTTGATATTACCAATTTAATTAAAAAGGAATGTATCCCATAAAATGGACAATGCTCGCCGAAGGTAGCGAACCAACAGTATCTGCTTAATTCGAGATGAAGTAAGGACTCTAGATTGCCTTCGAATCCCTGCCTTCGACTTCGCTCAGGCTGACGGCCTCGATCGAAGGCCCTACTACCGGTCACCGCTCACCGATCTCAGCTTCGGCTTCCATCTCCACCAAATACTCATCCCCAACCAAATCAGCTCTCACCATCGTATTCACCGGCTGTATGTCCTTGAAGCGTTCGCCATGGACGCGTGCGATGACTTCCCAGTCTGAAATGTTACGGATGAAAATTCGGGTGCGAACAACATCTTCCAGGGTGCCACCCAGTGACTGTATTGCACCTTCGATCTTGTCGAGGACAAAATGTGCCTGTGCGGCCGCATCGTTGCCACCGATAGCGTGTGCGCCATGGGTTGCTGTTGTTCCTGACACGAGTATTCTGTTGCCGGTGCGTACGGCACGGCTGAATCCTGCAATATCCTCCCAGACCGTTCCGCTCAATGCTTTGGTTTTGCCATGCTTTTCTCTTGAAGGATAGGGAGCTGGAAAACTTTTGACGTGATGACTGAGATCTCCCGATGCAGTAAGGAACGGTGGCTTGCGATATTCATCTCCGCAGTCGCCGGGGATTGGATCAAGGCTGCTAAGCGCACGGTGTATGGTATCCATATCTCCCGGAGTCAATGAGAAGCTGAACATTCTTGCATTATCAGCGATATGCTCCGATTTGCCGAGGCGCGAGCCCAGTATGACGCCACCAACCGCTGGCTGATCGAGAATGAATTTCGATGCAACGAGTGGTATGGATACACGATGCTCTTTTGCAATGGTATCGAGTGCTGTCAGCAGGGATTGAAATCTTTTCCATCCACCTGCGGTATCGATAAATCTTTTATACTTCATCTCCGACCAGGTGTTAAGATGATCTTGTGTTGGTTCCGTTCGGCCAATCCACCGCTCTGACAGAAATCCGCCCGCGACGGTTCCGAAGGCAAGGAGTTTCACATTTTCTTTTTGACACAATGCCGCCATTTGTCCCGACGCGCGCTGGTCGAGCAACGAATAGCAAACCTGGTTTGTGATCACTTTTATTCCACTCTTCAAAACGATCCTTAAGTGGGCGGTGTCGAAATTCGTCAGTCCGAGGTGCCGGATCAGTCCTTCCGATTTCAATTCCTGCAGCCAAAAAAGACAATCGAGCCACCGTGGATCCGCATAGCTCCAGGCATGAAATTGCATAAGGTCGATGCGTTCAGATTGCATTCGCTTCAAAGCAAGCAATACGGCATTTCTTACATCGTCTTTTGAAACCGGACCTGGTGTCGGCACCCATTTCGTAAGCAGCTGAACCGGTAGTGTTGGATTTCTTTTCTTGAAAGTTCCGGCAATGATCTCGGATGAACCATAATGATCGGCCATGTCAAACGTTGTGAATCCGGCTGCGACATAGGATTTCATAAATTCCGATGTGGCGACAGGGTCCAGTGCGTTGCCGCCTCGTTCCATATCGGCGATCTGCCAAAGTCCTGTAAGTACACAGGATATCTTAAATCCGTCGGCCAATTCTGTTTGTGGGATCATATCATTATTAAGAAGACTGAAAGTAAAATACATTTCATACAGATCGACACCGATTGGATATCACGGTTTTGCACAGATTCGTGTTGATCAGCGCGCACTCGATCTGTGTAAATCCGTGAGCACTGCATAATTATTCCGGTGGGAGGGTTGAAAACAATTTCTTGATATCGACGCCGGTTTTTTTCAGTTTGATGGTTTCGCGCAGATATATAAAAGATGCGATCATCATTACGATGATCCAGGCAATTGTAGGATTAAAATACCAGGCGTCCACGTCATTCGTGAGATCCTTCAAGGTGTGCACGACGAGAAAGCCAGTAAGGATGACGCTTCCCGACCAGCCGAGAAAAAGCTGCATACTTCGTGATTTAATCACGCTGATCTCTTTTGCCAGTTTCGGATTGTGCCCGGCGATCAGAAGCACGGTCACGCACATCAGCAGGAAATTCACCAACATCGACGTGACCATGATATCAATCCCAAGAAAAAAATCACCGGCGAAATGACTACCCAATATCCCAACAGTCGCCATTACGCCACTTAAGATAATGGCGATGTGAGGTGTTTTGTGTTGAGGGTGAACGACGGTTACCCGTTTTGGAAAGATGCCATCTTCAGCCCACGCAAACATTAGCCTCGAAACCGACAGCAGCATCGCGGGCAGATCATTTGTCAGTGCCACGGCTGCGCCCGCAACGATGGCGACCGTCCAACCGGGCGAAAGAAAGTAGCTCATCAAACCAGGTGCCGTAATGTCCTTCTTTGATGATTCTTCTGCAACAAAGCTCCAGGGCACGGCATGGTAGACTGATGCTGTGAACAACATGTAGAACAATCCCACCACCGTCACAGCGATCATGATAGCAAGGGGTAATGCACGTTGGGGGTTCTTTGCTTCGCCGCCAGCCTGCGCGATGGAATCGAAGCCGATGAAACTGGAGAATAGCACGGCGGATGCTGAAAGGAACGTTGTAATGTTAAAATGATGAGCAATCGGCGAAACTGCACGATTCTCTCTGATCTGCAATGCTGTTTGAAAGTCCTGTTGCGAGAAGATAAATCCACTGATGATCACCACGCCACCCAGAACAAACATCAGGATCATCAATGGAATCACTGTTTGTTCGTAAGCCTTGATTCCGCGAATGTTTATCCAAACAAAGAACCAGAGAATCATCAGCGCCAAAGTCACACGGACTGAACCTGTTTCGAGCATTATCGCGGTATCTTCCCAGCCGACAGCTGCCGCAATGTCGCGGAGAAAGGGCACGATGATGTATGACACAACTCCAACGGCTATTGAAAGTCCAAACCATTGCGAAAAGCTCGCAACAAAACCAAGATATGGATTCAATCCCCGGCTGGCATAAATATAGCTGCCGCCGGCCCGCGGCATTGCAGACGCCAGGATACTATATGCAAGGGCAGCGAAAATTGCGGGAACTGCAGCGAATAGAAAGGCAAGCAACACATCGGGCCCGATACCGGGCACGTTGCGCTGTATCATAAAAGGCACGACATAAATGGAGGCGCCGAGCATGGAACAGATCCCGGTTGCGGCAAGCCCCATCAATCCCATCTGACGTTTCAGTCCCGACGTTGTCTGAGTTTGATTGTGTCCGTCCATTTATTTTTGAAAAATAGGAATTATTTCATTGGCCACGCGTTTTTAGAGGCCGTTGAGGCAAGATCATTTATCTTTGCGCCTCATTTTAACAGAGAGAACGTGAACTACCTTTCCGCAGAGCTTATTTCCAAGGCATTCAATGATAAATGGCTCTTTAAGGACATATCGATCGGCATTTCACAGGGTGAGAAATTTGCAATGGTGGGTAACAATGGTGTCGGAAAATCGACACTCTTGAAGATCCTTACGGGCGAGCTTCCGTCCGACAGCGGCCAAGTGGTTGTTCGCGACGGCATACGAGTTGGGATCTTAACGCAGCAACCCCAGGTCGATAACAACAAGCTTGTTAAAGACATTCTGTTCGATCCGTCGAATAAAATTGCGCAGGCCGTGCGTGAGTATGAGGACTGCCTTCATCATCCGGAGGTCGCCGCGGAAAAAATGCAGGCGGCGCTGGAAAAGATGGAGGAATTTAATGCATGGGACTATGATGCCAAAGTTCAGGAAGTGACCACCAAGCTGGACGTTCCAGACCTTGATAAGAAGTTCGGTGAGCTTTCTGGCGGCCAGAAGAAACGCATATTCCTTGCTCAGCTTTTATTGGCAAGCCCCGATCTCATTATCATGGATGAGCCCACCAACCATCTTGACCTCAGCGCGATCGAATGGCTGGAGCAATATTTGTCGGGACCCAACATCACGTTGATCATGGTTACACACGATCGCTATTTTCTCGACAACGTCGCGACGGAAATCATTGAGCTGGATCGTGGCAAGCTCTTCCGGTACAAGGGCAATTATGCATACTTTCTCGAAAAGAAATCTGAGCGCGAAGAAATGCTGAAGACCGAGGTGGCTAAAGCAAGGAATCTTCTTAAGAAAGAGCTCGACTGGATGCGTCGTCAGCCGAAAGCACGCGGAACAAAAGCCAAGTATCGTATCGAAGCGTTTTATGAACTGCAGGAAGTTGCCAACCAGGATTTGCGTAAGGACAGACTTGAACTTGACATTAAAGAGTCAAGGCAAGGAGGGAAGATCCTTGAGATCGAACACATATCAAAAAAATGGGGAAGCAATGTTGTCATTGATGACTTCTCATGCGTATTTAAAAAGTTTGACAGGATAGGAGTCGTAGGTAAGAACGGCGTTGGCAAGTCAACGTTTCTTGACATCCTCACACAAAAGACTAGGCCTGACAGTGGCATTGTGATGCCAGGGCTCACGACAAAGTTTGGGTACTTCACGCAGGATACGATGACCCTCAATCCATCCAACCGGATCATCGAGGAGGTCAAAGAGATTGCTGAATTTATCACACTGTCCGACGGAAGCCAGGTGTCGGCATCGAAGTTCCTGGACAACTTTCTGTTCCCGCCCGAAAAGCAATACACTTTTATTGAGAAGCTTAGCGGCGGCGAAAAAAAACGGTTGCAGTTGTTAAAACTCTTGGTGACCAGTCCGAACTTTCTTGTGCTCGACGAACCCACGAACGACTTCGACATTGATACCCTGAATGTTCTTGAAGACTTCCTTGAAAAGTTTTCAGGGTGCCTGCTTCTGGTGTCTCATGATCGATACTTTATGGATCACCTTGTGGACCAGCTTTTCATTTTCGAAGGTAACGGCCAGATCCGGAGATTCAACGGAAACTATACCGACTATCGGGACTCACTCTTGGATGGGGAAGAAGAGGCACCCGAACCAGCCAAAGCCGTTGTTGAAAACAAAACTGCCCAACCTGCGGGGAAGAAGAAAGCGTCTCCTAAAGACCGAAAAGAGTATGAGACACTGGAAAAAGAGATTCAGCAGCTTGAAGAAGAAAAGACTCGCATTACTGCGAAGCTCAACGAAGGAAATGGCGATCACAAACAATTGATGGATTGGTCCCAGCAGATTCAAAACATCACGGAACAAGTTGACGCGAAGACTTCGAAGTGGCTGCAGCTGGCGGAAATTTTGTTTTAATTCTAAAATTTAGAATCTAAAAATTTAGAATTCAATTCCCAACACGTATCACTCTGCGTTCATAAATCGGCGTTCCGTCGCTTTGCATTCCTTCGGCGACAATTTCATATTCGCCGGGAATATCCGATGTAAAGAAGCTGAGCTTCGTCTCTTTGCTCGAGACAGTGACTTCCGGATTCCAATATAATTGAATGCGGTAGTCCGGAATTTTGTCAAGTGCTCGTGTACGATAGTCGGGCGAGTAATATTTCTTGCGAGGCTGCACGCCGGTGAATGTGAATTTTTCCGGGAGAGAAATATTCGGCACATCGCCATTGTAAGTTGACAGGCTGATGATACCCTGTACGTCCAACGGTCCATAGAAATATCGCCTCCCGACAACTTCTATTTTTTCGAGGATAAGCGGATTGTAGTTCATGATCTGCTCTACGTCAAACAGCGGCACGCCGTCCAGTAATACAAGCGGTTCTTCAGTAAATGCCTGCCGTGTGACGAAGTTCATAGCCCGAATCTCATGTTGGTCGCCACTCTTTCTGGTGATGATTTCGGTGATGTACTCTATAAAAACATCTTCCATGGTCGGAAACCTCACGTAGTCGTCGAGCCTGTACGACTTGTCGGGCTTGCCATAGAACCTTTCCCCGGAGTGCCCTGTGATTGAGTCCTGCTTCTGGACGTAGTATGCGTTTTCGATCTGCGACAAAACGCTGCGGCGCTCAATGAGTTTTTTAAATGTTGAATCGATGTGTAGTTGCGGCACCTTGAAGATCGAATAATCGTCCAGCGCCCCCCGGTCCATGGTGACCTTACAGTCGGGGCATGACTTGTTGTTCACAGTGAACACAAGATTTGACGAGGATGGAATTCGGTCCGTGTTGAAAAAAAATCTACCTGCTGAGTCTGTCTTCGATGCATAAAATTGGTATTCCTTTGCCGGCGCCGAAAGGTATACCGTTTGATTCTGGCTGGGCTTCCCGTTGGCTTCCACGAGCCCCGTAATAAGATTTCCCCGGACCTCGGGAATAAATGATTTGTTATTGCCTCCTGTAACACCGTTGAAACTGTATTGCAATTGATCACCAGCGGAAATTAATTCGTCGTTAGTCGTTTTCAAACTTGTATTACCAAAAGCGAATGTCCTGATGTCGGTAGCTTTAATAAGCTCAGGTTCGATTTTTCTTACGCTTACAGAAATATCTGAAAACCTTGATGTGTCTTTCATGTTGAGCGTCAGATCAACTTTTTCGCGTAATGAGAAGTTCGATTTCTGGGACCCGAAGTTTAACTTATCATCACTTTCAGGAACCTTCCAGATCAACCGGGTGCACTCAACTCCATTTGATGAATTGAGAATACTGACCCGCGAGATACCGCCGGGGATGGTCGCCAATGGAAGGTTGACTTCGGCGCTGCCGTCGACAAAGTGAAGGTCAGATTCGTAGATAGTTGTGCTTCCCTTATGAACAAGGAGCTTCATGGTTTCTTTTCCCGTCGCCTTGCTGGTCAGGATGAATTGGAATCCGGCAGTCGTGTTTTTCATCTCCATCGCGATTCCCGATGCTGAAGCCTTCGGCAGCGGAACGAACGTCACGTTCTGCAGAGAATCGGAGACGACGGCCTTGTACTCATGACCGAGCGTGGGAGTCAATGCAAATTTTCCCGTACCATTCTGCGAAGAATTGAACTCGGCAACCGTTTGGCCGTTTTCGTCCAACACTTTTCCGGAAAACTTTAGGTAGTTGCCTGCGCGCATTCCGCGGAATCCAATTTCGTTCTTTACTCCAGCGACCAGCGTGCCGCCCTCAGGGTAGAACTTCACATCTGCTTTTTGATTGCTCGTGGCGTCGGCAGTTGCGGGTTTCTTGAATGGATTGATCACCGTAATTTGTGAACGGAAGAAAGCGCTTGGAGAATAGTTCCTCATCCAACGAGTGTAGGCTATGAGCGTGTAATTTCCTGATGGCAGAGAAGAGGGTAGGAAGAAGTCTCCAAACCCTGATCCATTTTTTAGTTGGATTTTTGCCTGAAGCACAGGATCTGCACCTGGGCCGATAAGCTCGACATACGCAATCTTGCTAAGGTCCGAAGCGGTGTTTCCGTCAGCCTTCATGCAATAGGCCTTGAACAGTATGGATTCTCCCGTGAGAAAGAAAGTCGCGTTTACGTGCAGGAATATCCTTTCTTCGAAACGTGATTTCCCTTGGGCTTCCAGTGCTGTTGATGCGCCCGTTTGCTTTTGAGAAAATGAAGCACAAGTGCTCAGTGCTGCAACAAATAGGAGAAGGAATCTTTTCATGATAGCTATTGCCAGAAATAAGGTCGGATATTGGTTCCCTGCGATGTACAATCACAGCAGGATTTTCTTACAAGAAGAATAGTCGAAGGGCCGGGGCCCGTTGCATCATAGATAATAAGGCTGGTCTGATACACGTCCATGATCGACCCTAGCTTTTCGATGGGCACCTCAAGCGGAGCACTTTCGACACAGCTCTGAAGATATTCTGCTGGCAGGAAGCCCTTGCTCTCAAAATCTTTGGGCGTAAAAAACACGCGCCGGGTTGACACAGCGCTTGCGTCGAAGAGGCCGGCAACAATTTCTTCCTTGTTTGTGGTTGAGAATATGTTTCCGATGACGTTACCGGGCTGCTTGTCGAACAACGTTCCCTGGTTCTCATTGATTTCCTTGAGCTTGCGCCAATAAGCGTAGGACTCCTCATTCAATGCGTATTGTTTGACATTGATACTATACTTGATCACCAGTTCCTGCCCATCGGAGGGAATGAATCTGATCGGGAACCCTACCACTCTGTCTTCACTAAATCCTGTTGTTTTCTGTATCAGGACGGTATTTGAGGGTTTCGTCGCCCAGCAATTGCTAACCTGTTGAAGTCGGAACGTTATCGAGTTTCCACCAAGCCAAACAAATTTTGAAGGATATGGAGTTTGGATCTCATAGGTCTCGTCGTATTCCCAATGATAGTAATTGGTATTTTTTCCACCGTCGCCGCTGTTTAAATATAGTTGAACGCCATCTTCGCCATTCTGTGTGGCAGGATAAACGGCAAAGATCTTGTCGATCGAAGGCACCGGCTTCATTTCTACTTCTCTTGAAGCATAACTCCTGCCTGTCCTGGTTTGAATCCGAAGGGTGTACCTGCTTCCAACCTTGCCGGCAACGAACGGAGTATAATAGTGACCTGGTGTCAGCTCGGTCAACGGAAAAGTAAGGCCTCCATTATCTGAGATGGAGACGCTTGCACCTTCTTCAGGAATGAATTGTTGATTGTTGATCGCCGAGGTATGGGATAGTATTACCTCGTGCTGGTTGTTTTCGTTTGTGATGAACCCATCTACTACAAGCTGATCGGTAAAAGCAATCGAGCTTGGATCGAAATTTTCGATGCATCCCGAGAGAACGGTGATGACGAGAATCAGGATCCTCCCTGTAGCTCTTATGGGCTTCAATTTCAGCATCTTTATTCCCAAAATGAAGGTACGACGTTTGTTCCAACATCTGTGCAGGCGCAGCATGCCTTGGGAAGCAGTTCAAAGAGAGCGTTGGGATTGCTGCCAACAGCGTCCCAGATGAGGTGATTAGGATATTTTGCCATGTAGATACCCAGTTGTTGCTCGGGTGCGTAAATCACCTCTTGTTCCTTGCAGCTGCTTTTGTATCCGGGAGGAAAGTACCCGTCTGCTTCAAATTGTTGCGGCGTAAGGAAGATCCTTTTTTCAGAGATCACACTTGCATCGAAGTAACCCAGCACCAATTCACCGTTTCGTTCCGAATGAATGTTTCCTGCGACGGGCCCTGGTTGGCGGTCGTACACAGTTCCCTGCGTTTCGTTCACATCGCGCAACAATTTCCAGTAGTTGTAACTCTGTTCACTCAGCGAGTATTGCCGCACAAGGATGCTGTATTTCGATCGCAGCATGTAAGAATCTGCGTCGATAAACCTCAATGGGAACGCAAATACTTTTCCTTCTTGCGATCCGACAGAAGACTTAATAAGAATATTCGATGAGGTGTCTGTAGCGTAGCACACGCCGACTGATTCCGTACGCGTGGTCCAGCTGTTTCCTCCGAGCCACTCATAAAAGGAGGGAAAGGGTGATTTAATTACATATGTTTCGACGAATTCCCAACGGAAATAGCGAACGTCCTGAGGGTCCTGTGCATTCACATAAATTTGGATCCCGCGTTCTCGCGCCGGCTTATCTGAAAGATAAACGCCATACACATCGCCTATCGATGGTGTGCTTCTTAGCGGGACCGGGTTCGACTCGTATTTTCTTCCATCGACTGTGGTGACAAAAAGGCGATAGACATTCCCGGCAATTCCCGCGAATGGAGCCGAATGATAAATGCCCGGCGAGGTTTCGCTCAAATTGAAAATGTTTCCTTTATCGTCGGAGATTGTCACCACAGCACTCATTTCAGCGACAAACTTTCGTTGGTTGATCAGTGAAGTGTTTGAAATGCGGACTTCTTGCGGCCTCATGTCAGTTGTCACATGACCGTCAATAACTAGGAACCTGCTGAAGCGCTCCGAAGTGATTGCGAACGGCTCGACGCATGAGCTCCAAATGAGCATCAACAAAAAACAAACGATACCTGACATCTTCATCTTCGCTTCACCACTATTCCCAGAATGACGGTTTTATATTCGTACCCAGGTTGGTGCAGTCAACGCAGTTCTTAGGTAGGAGCTCGAAATTTGCGTTGGGAGTCATTCCTATTGCATCCCAAATGCCAAAGTTTGGATACCGCGTCATGTACGCACCGATCTGACCTACCGGAGCAAGAATTGGCTCGAGGAAATTGCAACTGGTTTGATATCCGGGTGCCCTGTATCCCGCCGACGAGAAGTCATCGGGTGTTAGAAAGATGCGCTTGGATGACACAGCGCTCGCGTCGAAGAAGCCGAGAACTATCTCGTTGCCGCCATCGGCGGAAATATTACCAGCGACGGTTCCTGGTTGTTTATCGTACAGCGTTCCCTGGTTCTCATTGATATCTTTCACGGTCTTCCAATACGTGTAACCTTGCTGACTAAGTGAATACTGCCTGACCAGGATGCTGTACTTGATTCGAAGGACATATGAATCCTTGTCAATAAACCGTAACGGGAACGCGACTACCTTGTCTTCGCTCAATCCCAGGGTTGACTTAATGTACACACTGGTAGATGAATCTGTTGGATAGCAAATCCCAACAGGTTGCGTTCTGAAAACCCAGTCGTTACCACCCAGCCATTCGTAGTTGGAAGGAAAAGGTGTCTTGACGACGTATGTCTCTTCGTAGTCCCATCGGAAGAATCTTGTTTCGCCAGTTTGATCTTCTGCGTCAACGTACAATTGGATGCCACGCTGTGCCTCCGGTACTTCAGCGAGATACTGTGCGTAAACATTTCCAATAGGGGGGGTCGGCCGCATCTGGACATTTGACGACGAGTAGTGCCTGCCGTTAGCGCGGGTGATATCGAGCTTGTACGTTGTTCCCACGACGCCCGCAAAGGGAATCGACCCATAAATTCCTGGCGCCGATTCAGTCAGCGGATACCTTTCTCCATTTCCGGTAACGATTGTCACTTGCGCTCCGGATTCGGGTACAAATTCCGGCTTGTTCACATAAGCTGTGTTCGATAGCTTGACTACTTGTCGTTTCAATTCCGAGGTCACATATCCCTCCACCACCAATGACTCAGAATAGTTTTCAGAGCGGATGTCGAATCGTTCCACACAACTGTTCCAAAAAAGCGCTGAAGTGGCGTAGGTTAAGGCAAAAAATAATTTCCTGCGTGCAGTCATCATGCTATGGAGTTCACTGCCAGAACGCAGGCTTGATGTTCGTTCCGATGTTGGTGCAGTCGCAGCAATATTTTGGCAACAAGAAAAGTGTCGCCGGGTAGGCTCCGGTCGATCCGGTGATCAACCACGTCTTACCGTATTGTGCCATCGCGTCCGCAATTTTGCCTTCAGGTACTTCGATGGGAATGAAATTGTAGCAACTGGTCAAATATGCGGGCGGCACGTATCCGGATTTGCTAAAATTGCTCGGCACGAAGAATTGCCGTTTTTCGGCGATTTCACCCGCGTCGAAGTAACCCAGCACTACTTCCGATGGGTCAGTCAATGAAGCAATATTGCCTTTCACGGTGCCGGGTTGATGGTCGAACAGCGTGCCTTGCATCTGGTTTACATCCGCCAGATTTTGCCAATAGTTGTACGCTTCTTCACTAAGAACATACTGCCTGACCAGGATGCTGTACTTGATCCTCATCACGAATGAATATCCTGGAATCACGCGGAGCTGTTGCCCTGTGATCTTATCACCATCGAGGCCTTTGGTATTGCCCAACACCACACTTTTCGAAGAATCATTTCCCCAGCAATGATCGACGGGCACATCGCGAAACACGACGTTGTTCCCACCCAACCACACATAATCCGAAGGAAATGGATTCTGTATTTCGTAGGTCTCCTTGTAGTCCCATCGATAGTAACGGCTTTTCTTTTCGGGGTCTTCGCTATCGATAAATATCTGGAAGGCGCCGTCACCATTGAGGAGCTGTGGGGAATAGGTAGCGTAAATATTGCCGATGCCCGGATTTTTTCTCAACTCCATTGCAGGTGAGACATACTGGCGGCCGTTATAAGTGGTGATCGACAGGCTATACGTCTGGCCAATTGTCCCGCTGAATGTTTTTGATCTGTAAACGCCAGGCGAAACTTCATTCAAGGAGAATTTCTCGCCCTGTCCGGTTGTAATTGTCACGGTCGCTTTTTCTTCAGCGACAAATTTTTGTTCACCGATCCTTGAGGTATGTGAAATTTTCACCTGCTGTTGCCTGGCCTCAGTCGTCACGTAACCCTCCACGACAAGGTTGTCTTTGTACCCGGTGTCGGCAACCTTGTATGGTTCCACGCACGAGGCAAGCGGAAAAAGCATGATCAGGCAATATCGCTTCACGAAATCCATCGTCTTCAGAACCTGAAATTGTAAGTGATCGTGGGGATTGGTGCGCCGAAGATTGAAAGTTTATAGCCATTGATTACGCCATTCTCAGATTTGAAATAAATCGAATAAGGATTCTTTCTGCCGAGGACGTTGTAGATTGAAAAGCTCCAGAAACTGTGTGTAAAATTCTTGATCTTATGGTTTCCTTCGATGTTGACGCCGAGGTCAAGACGAATGTAATCGGGTATCCTGAACTCGTTGCGATCTGAATAGTTGATCTTGTATCCGCCACCAAACTCATATTGTCCGACGGGGTAGGTGATAGGTCGCCCGGTGCTATACGCGAAATTTGCCGACAGGCTGTAGCGCCGCGTAAACTTGTAGTTTGCCACGATGCTCACATCGTGCGGCTTGTCATAGTTGGCCGGGTAGTACTCGCCGTTGTTTATCCGTTCTGCTGCGTATTGGCTCATCATCTGCAAAAAGGTGCGTGAATAGGTATAGCTCATCCAGCCGTTGAGCTTGCCCTTGGTTTTGCGTACAAGAAACTCCACGCCATAAGCCTTCCCTTGCCCCTGGAGAATATCCCGCTCGATGTGTTTGTTGAGGATCAGCTCGGAGCCGATCTTGTAGTCGACAACATTGTGCATCCATTTATAATAGACTTCGACAGATGTTTCGATAGAGCTTCCGAGGATGTCTTTGTAATATCCTACTGAAATCTGATCGGCCATTTGTGGTGCAACGTTGGGATCCGAAAGCTTCCATGTGGTGGTAGGAGAGACCGACACCGTGTTGGAAAGCATGTGAATATATTGTCTTGTTCGATTGTAGCTCGCCTTCAATGAAGCCTGGCCAGGCAAGCTATACCGTGCCGACAACCTGTACTCAGGTCCCTGAAATGTCTTAATCACAGCATTGTTGCCATAGTATGTACTGTCAATAACGGATGCATTGTCCTTTGGTGAATTCGGATCGTAATGATAGATCGTGCGTGGCCCCAGCGCAGCAAACATAGAATATCGCAGACCCAGGTAGACTGAAAGTTTCGGTGTCAGCTCGATGTTGTCTGCGACGTAGATCGCATTTTCAAGGCCGCGCTCCTTTTCCACATGATCACTTTTCACCAGCGACTGCGGGGATGAGGGATCGATGAATCCCGGTGTCAGATCATACAGTTTGGATTGCAGACCGAAATCGAATTTGTGGGCCCCCTTGTAGTAATTCATGTCCCACTTGACGTTTGATTCCTTGATTCCAAATCCGAGATCAAATGCGTTTTGAGCGATCTTGGTGTAATCGATATTATATTGGTATTCACTGTGCGTGAGGCTCAGCGTGCTATGAAGATTGCTGTTAAAACTGTGCCGCCACTGCAGAGACGCAAGGCTGTTGGAATAGGAGAAGATTGAATCGTTGCCCAGCTTGAATTGATCCTTACTGTAGTAGTAAGATGCCGCAAGTGAATTGTTCTCATTAAACTTATGCGTCAGGCGTGCAACCACGTCATAAAAGGACGCGCTTGAGTTCTTAAGACTTGATTCAGGGATTTGTTTCAGTAACCAGTCCGAGTAAGTGGAACGGCCTCCTATTATCAATGATGTTTTTTCTTTTTGAAGGGGAACTTCCAGCGTCAGGCGCGCGGTGACGGGCCCAATTCCGCCCTGACCGGAAAACTTGTTTTGATTTCCGTCTTTCATTTGCACATCGAAAATTGACGAGAGCCGTCCGCCATACTGCGCCGGTATTCCACTTTTGTAAAGTTCAGAGGCCTTCAGTGCGTCTGCGTTGAAAACTGAAAAGAAGCCGAGGAAGTGCGATGTGTTGTAGATGGTAGCTTCATTCAGGAGCATCAGGTTCTGGTCGGCGTTACCACCGCGTACGTTCAGCCCGGCGGCTCCTTCACCCACAGACTTTACACCTGGCAATGTCAATGCCACCCGAAGCAAGTCGTTCTCGCCAAGGATCTTGGGAACATTCTTGATGGATTTCATGTCGATGGATGACTTTCCCATTTGAAGGCTGGCGATGTTGGCGTCGCGCTCCGACTCAATGACGACTTCCTTAAGCGAGATAACGTCCTCTTCCATCGCCACATCAAGCTTGCCGTCCGAATAAAGAATGACGTTTCTCTTTTCCTGGTTCATGCCGGTGTATTGAATGTTGATCGTGTATTGACCGGGAGGAATGGATAGCGAGTAAAAACCAGCTGCATTGGAGGTTGTCCCTTTATTTATCTTTTCTATGTAAACCAAGGCGCCGGTAATGGCTTCACCGGATTTCTTTTCCTTGATATACCCGACAAGCGTTGCATTTCCCCTGGTTACAGACTGCTTGATGCCTATTTCAATGACTTTATTTTCAACCTTTGTCTCAACTTGCGCAGCAGGAACATATTCGCGCTTGAACGTATAGTTTGCATCCGATGTACTGTTGTCGTTGGAGCGTTGGAAGAAGGTCGGGTCAATTCCGGTCAGGATCGGAACATTATCGGTGACGATTATTCTGTTGCCGTCGACAAAGAACTGAATTGATGTATTTTGAAAGGCAGCTTTCAGAACGGTGCTGACGGGTAAATTTTCACCCTGCACGTTGATGCGGATGGTGTCGATCCAGGAGCGCACATAAAAGAATCTGTAGGAAGTCGATTGTTCTATCTTGCTGAACAACTCGACGACGCTTGCGTTTTCAAGTTTTACCGAAATTGTCGGTTCAGCATTTTGAGCTGATGCCGCGCCCGATGCAAGAACAATTATTGCTGAAAAAAGTAAGCACTTTATCATTTAGACCTGCCTCCTTCCAACCCGTCGCAATACTTCGCAATTTTGATAAGATCTGCTTCGTCCTTTTTTCCCACTTTGATTTTCTGGCTTTTGATAAAGTCTAGAACCTGCACTTTATGATAGGGGCTGAGTTCGTAGAAGGAACTTTTGCCGCCCACTTCGGTCCACCGGTTGCCCAGCAGGTAAAAGTACCTCACATCTTCCTGGTAGTCCTTCCTTCCACTGTTCACGTAACTGGTCTTGCGCCGCTTCGCGACCAGCGAGATGTCGCTTCCCTCAAAAAGGACATCGAAGAATCCATTGGCAAGGTGTGGCTCGGATGAACCCTTAAGCTGTATCCTCTTGAAATAGTGGTTGTACAGTGTGAAACTTTCGACGCGGTCTTTCTCGAGCAAAACCATAGTGAACATGTTCCTTTTGTCGCGGTGACGAAGAGCAAGCTCGTCGTTGAAAATATCGTACAGTAGAGGCACGTTCATGTACACTTGCGATTGAAAGACCAGTTTCTCGTTCGTCACTTCACGTGAGCCGAAGAAAGGATGTGACGTGGCGCCCGGGAAAGCGATGAAATATTCCCGTCCATTCAACAGACCAGTATTTTCCGGACCTACTACTTTGTCAAACCAAATCTCCCGTTGATCATACACAAGGGGCTGTGCAACGGAACTTTCCTGCGCATTTGCGCTTTGCGAGAATAGTAACCCAAATACGGGGAGAATGTACACAACGCTGGCGCTTGCCAATCGGGAGAAGAACATGGACACTTGAATACTTATAGTCTAACCTCTCCTAAATGTAATTTTTAAAATGGTTGGTTGTAAGGAAATTGGAGACCGGCGGGGATATTTTTGATGAATGGAAGTAGTACCAAAACTTGCAAACATTGCATCTACAACGATTGCAATTTGATATTTCTGTAAAAGACTTCCGCACCTTCCGATTGGATCAGTAGTTTTCCTTTTCGCACGCTGGCGTCTGAGCCTTCACTTACCTGAACACCGTTGACAATGTGGACACAGTGTCCGTCTTTTACAATAACCTCAACAGTGTTCCACTCGCCATGTGGGCGCTCCGCGTCTTTCTTTTTCGCAGACCGCACATAATCTCCAGGCAATGTTCGAATCCCGTCAATCAAGATGGTCGTGTTGCCAATCATCCAGAAGTCGCCGACGTCGCCTTCCTGGATCTGGCATTCGATACCCGAGGGCCAGATTTTGTCTTGCTCATCTTTTGGAACAAAGTAAAGGACACCACTGTCCCGAACTTCGGTTAGCCTGGGCGCCCATTTCTTTTCCCCGAATTTGAACTCAAGCCTGAGATGAAAGTTTTGAAACTCGCTTTCAGTGCAGAGATAGCCGAATTTCTCGCCTGAAATATGCAGCACACCTCCGTCCTCCACCTCGAAAACTTTCAATGGGTCCGTGTTCTTCCCTGATCCGTCAACGAAGGTGTACCATCCCTTGAAATCCTTTCCGTTGAAAAGATCTTTGAATTTCTGTGCGGTTGCAGTACGTGTGATCGACATTCCTGCCAAGGCGAACACGAGAACATAAATTAGTTTTCTCCAGACCATCCTTAAAGTTAACTTTAAATACATTTTAGACAATAATTCTTGTTGTTGCGCGACCTTATGAATTAATGGCTATAGCATCCGCTTGCACGCCTGCCCGGATGAGTTTACTCATGCGGGGATTTTTCTGGATAAAATATTCCATTCAAATCCGTGTTTATCCGTGCAATCCGTGGCTTAAAGTTTCGTATGCTCAGATTTATTAAAATAATTTTCAAATCGCTGCTGATCCTTGTCGCCGGGTTGGTGGTTATCACATGGTTATTTATGCAACAAAAATCATTTGGAAAGCTTCCTTCGGGAAAACGGCTCGAGCGTATTCGACAATCGCCAAACTACAAGGATGGCAGTTTTCAGAACCTTGTTCCGACTGAAATGCTCGCCGAGGGTGCTTCTTATCCAAAGATGATGATCGATTTTTTCAGCAAGGGCATTAACCGCGAGCCTTCGAAAACGTTGCCATCAATTCTCACCAACCTGAAATCGTTGCCTGACGAGCCCACGATCATTTGGTTCGGCCATTCGTCTTATCTGATCACGGTTAATGGAAAGCGGGTACTGGTAGATCCGGTGTTCAGCCAGCGGGCTTCACCGGTTCAATATATGGGAGGCAAAGCTTATCCGGTTACAAACCCTTATTCAATAGATAATTTTCCCGACGTTGACCTGGTAGTAATATCGCATGACCACTACGATCACATGGATTACAACACCATTCTCAAACTGCAATCAAAGACCAAATTCTTTTGTACGGGACTAGGGATTGGTTCACACCTCGAATACTGGGGTGTACCTGAATCACAAATACGTGAGTTCGACTGGTGGGAAGGCGAGACAATCGTGCCTGGATTGAAATTGACATGTACGCCGGCGCGCCATTTTTCCGGACGGGGCTTTAAGCGAGGCCAGACGTTATGGAGCTCGTTTGTGCTGGAGGCAGATAGATTCAAGATATTCATTGGCGGTGATTCAGGGTACGATGAATCTTTTAAAAAGATCGGGGAGAGGTTTGGTCCTTTTGACCTCGTTATGCTGGAGTGTGGACAATACGATAAGCAGTGGCCGTATATTCATATGATGCCGGAACAAACTGTACAGGCCAGCGTCGATCTCAACTCAGCAGCTTTGCTGCCGGTGCACTGGGGAAAGTTTACCCTGGCGCTTCACCCCTGGGATGAACCCATTCGGCGTGCCGCGAAGGCCGCCGATGAACTTCGCGTAAGGTTGGCGACACCGTTGATCGGAGAGATCATGCCGCTCGATAGCGTCCACACCGGCAATCACTGGTGGGAACAGTAACGTCTTAACTCCCGACCCTTAACTCCTTCCTCCCCGATGAAAGCTGCCACGCTCCACGAGATCAAGAAAGAAATGGAACGCCTTGATGCCGACGCATTGGTTGCTTTCTGTCTGCGTCTGGCAAAATTCAAAAAAGACAATAAAGAGCTGTTGACCTATCTGCTCTATGAGGCAGAAGACGAGGACGGCTATGTCTCACACGTGAAGAGCGACATTGACGAGCTGTTCGATGCGCTTGCAAAGGACAACAACCTTTACTTTCTGAAGAAGAGCATTCGGAAGATTTTGAGATTGACTAACAAGCAGATCAAATATTCAGGGAACAAGAAGACGGAGCTGGAGCTGCGAATTCACTTTTGTCAGCGGTTAAAAGATTCAGGGATCAAGTTTCAGAAGAATCCAGTCCTTGTGAACCTTTATGGCCAGCAGATCAAGAAGATACGCGCCGGACTGTCCAGGTTGCCCGAAGATCTGCAATTTGATTATCAGCGATCGGTTCAGGGATTGGAATAAGACTACTAACGCAAGATTGCACGGGGAATATCTTGTTTTCTACAAACATTCGCGTTCAATGCGGTTTTTCATTTGAAATAATTTTGGATGCGTTAACTTGGAATTTCCAAGATAACCATATGGCTACCCGATTATTTTCCCTCCTTTTCTTTCTCGCAGCAGTTTCCAATGCGCAAACCCTTAAAGTGGGAGTTGCAGGACTCTCTCATGATCATGCTCACGGCCTTATGCGTCAATACAAAGACGATAAAGTAGCCATTCTTGGAATTGCAGAGCCGGATTCAAAATTGGCGGAGCGATACATGAGGCAATACCAATTACCAGCATCAATTTTTTATCCTTCATTAAGCGCCATGCTCGAAAAGATCAAGCCCGATGCTGTGCTTGCATACAATGCAATTTCTGAACATCTCGCGGTGGTCGAGGCATGTGCACCAAAAGGCATTCATGTGATGGTGGAAAAACCACTGGCATTTTCGATGAAGGATGCAGAGCGCATGAAATCACTGGCGGATAAGAATAGAATACATCTTTTGGTCAACTATGAGACGACTTGGTACGGGAGCAACCAGTCTATCTATAAGAGAGTGATGAGCGACGAGATCGGATCGATTCGCAAGATGGTCGTACATGACGGTCACAACGGTCCCAGAGAGATTGGCTGCAGCCAGGATTTTCTGAATTGGCTGACTGACCCTGATAAGAACGGCGGTGGAGCAATCGTTGATTTTGGATGCTATGGGGCGAATCTCATGACTTGGCTGATGAGCGGACAAACACCTGTCGCAGTCACGGCCGTCACGCGCCACCTCAAACCCGATATTTATCCACGCGTCGACGACGATGCTACGATCATTGTCGAGTATGCAGGAGCGACCGGAATCATTGAAGCATCCTGGAACTGGCCGTATGGCATCAAGGACATGGAAGTGTTCGGGCAGAAAGGTTATCTCCAGGCTGTGAACGGAAAGACTGTGCGCACGCGCTTCAAAAGCGAATATGAACTATCAGAGGTCGGTGCACCAGCTTACACAAGTGATATTCAATATTTGACCGCCGTATTAAAAGGAGAGATCCAGCCCGGAAACGATTTGTCTTCGCTGAGCAACAACATGGTCGTTGTGAAGATTCTCGATGCGGCTATACGATCCGCGAAGGAAGGAAAACGCATCGAATTGAAATAAAGTGATTATGATCTTTCTTTGAGAAACGCCTTCAGCTTCTCAACCTCCTTTGGATCCTTGATCCTTCTGAAGATGCCTTCACTGTGATCACGGATAGTCTGCGCCTGATCGAATGGCATGCGTTCATACATTTTACCACCGGCAAAATGGCAAGGCTGGCAATGCGCAAGAAATATCGGCTTGATCTCTGAATCAAAATTGAGTACTGCAGTGACTGTTGTGTCACGTTTGGATGCCGATGGCTGTTCAGTGGCAGAAGTTTCGCGATGATCCCCCGTTTGGGTACATGTTTGTGCCCAAATTGAAAGTAATCCCCCAAATGCGAGCAACTTGACCATAAGTCCCATTGATCACAATAATAAACGAAGGTAGTTCCTGCAGGTTTTTAAGTCATGCGCCCTTTCAGGTCGGGCCTTTCCTCTGCAACAGCAGGATTATTTGCTGAGATGCTGTTCATGAATTTGATGGTCACCGCGTCCCCGTCAAAACTAAATTCAAGCTCGTCGCCATGAGGTGTTTCGATCATTCTTCTTGTAAGTACAAAAGTTTTCTCATCCGCCCATGTTGCACTTGCCGCAATTTTTGAAGTCACGTCGGTGCGGCCTCTAATGGCAAAAGGTGGAACTTCCGGTTTCTCTTTGCTTTCAATCCATTTATTAATCCCGGCAGTAAGTGTTAAAGTTTTTTCTTCGGTGGTCAATTTAAACACACAAGTCTCCTTGGAAAAGGACAATGAGAAAGCAGTCGCTTTGAAGTTGTTTGTGTCAAGCTTGAATTGCTTACCGGAGATTTTTGGTATGATAGGAGAATTTGTGCTTTGCTCGTCGGGCTGGAGCTTAAGGCCCTTCAAAATATCTTTTAGTTTTTCATTTCCTGAATTGTCCCTCGCGACAAAAATGTCTTTCATCGCGGCAAGGAGATTGTTCCACACAAGTTTCATGGAGCCTTGCAGGTCAAAGCTTTCCCCCGTTATTACTACGACAGCGTCTTTTTCCGGAAGAACCAGACTGAATTGTCCGAACGCGCCATCTGCACGAAATCCCATGGGCTGATTCCGCCAGAATTGATAACCGTAACCTTGGGTCCAATCACCTTCCGGCAGAGCACCGCCCGCAAAGTTTGCAGGCGCCGATTGGACTTTCGCGCTTGTGGCGTCTGCCACCCATTGCACGGGCAGCAATTGCTTTCCATTCCATTTTCCTTTTTGAAGATACAGGAGGCCCAGCTTCGCAAGATCCTCGGTTTTAATGCGCAGGCCGTAACCACCGGTCGTGATACCTTGTGGATCGGTCTCCCAGTCTTCACCAGTTATCGCCAGTGGATCAAATAAGCGAGGACGCAAGTAGTCGTGCACAGTCTGTCCCGTAACTTTTTGAAGGATCGCGGAGAGCATATACGTTGCACCGGTATTGTATACAAAATGAGTTCCTGGCTCGAATTCAACCGGAAGATCCAGGAACAGCTGGGACCACGAAGCCGCCGATGCCGAATTTCTCAAAGCCGGGATAGTGTCTTTCGCATGACCCGATGTCATCGTAAGCAAATGCTTTATTTTCATCGCAGCCAGGTTCGCACTTACATCTTTCGGCTTTTCAGATGAAAAGAACGAGATCACAGGGTCTTCGACAGTCAGCTTTCCTTCGGCCACCGCGAACCCAATGGCAGAAGACGTGAAGCTCTTGCTTACCGAGTACATTTTATGGCGAAGGTTTTCCGCGTAAGGCGACCACCATCCTTCAGCAACCACAAAGCCGTGACGTACGATCATGACGCTATGGAATTCAATCTTGCTTGCTGCCACGGCGTCCAGGAATTTCATGATGTCTGCGGACATAATTCCTTGTGCTTCAGGAGTGCTGCGCGGCAGCCTTTCCGTTCGTGCATCACGGGCGTGCAGGGGTAACGCGCTCAGGGCGCTCAGTCCAGCCACACCAAATCCAACCTGCTTAATGAAAACTCTCCTTGATAATGGTGACATTGTCTTTGAATCTCATTGGAAATTTCCTGAATTTAAGAAAAGCTTTGCAACGACTCTGCCTATTTTGACTCTTAAATTGATATAACCCGTACAACCAAATGCCCAAAGCTGAAATTTGCCGTCTGCCATCCATCATCTGCTATCTGTCGGTGCTTGCATTGCTTTCGGATTGCACCGGAACACAGGACCAGAATATCGTGACGTGGAACAATGCTGCAGCGGACGTGCGACCCGTTGTTGAAGATTTTGTTTCATCGATAAGGTTCGATTCTTTACAAGGACTTAGTCCGGAAATCTCAATCGTAAAAGTCGGTGAAGGACTGGTGAAGGTGGGATTTAAGTACAAACTCGACAAACCTGTACGGCAGGATGATTGGAAAGTGACTATTGTTCCAGGGTTCAAACCCAGTTTCCATTATGCGCCGCACCTCACACCTGGCAAAGAAAATATTATCGCGCAGCACGTGTTTCGCTCGCCTGCTTTGATAGTGGCCGACAGCAGCAAGCAGCTGGTGATCATACCGGATCTTGACCTCATCGGCAAAGACGCGGGCGTGAATTGGTATATGGATCTCGACGCACCATCAAATAAGCTAACGATAGGGGCAAGCAGGAGCAAGGTTACGCGGCACGTGTTGTTTGCAAGGGATACGGGAATGGTGATTCACGGGCCTGAATTTGATTTTGGTTTCTATTTGATGACCAGCAAAGATGCCGCTGCCATTTCCGATCCCTGGCGGAAGTCTCTTGCATTCTTATGGGAGCATTGGGGACATAAACTCTTTCGTGAAGGAGAACCTAAAACCGGGGACCCCGAGCGTTACGTGGAGCACACCTACCGTTGGGCTTTTGACAACTGGAAGAAAAGTGTGTGGCAGGAGTTCACGCTAAATGGAAAGAGGGTAGGAGCCCCTGTATTTATTGTCAATGTCACACAGAGTCCCAACTACCCGGGTGAAGTTAATGAGCGGGAATTCCGTTCGATATGGAATCAGGCTTGGTTCAGCTCGCTGCGTTCGGCGTCGGGACTATATCGCTACGCCCGGCGAACGAAGAATAAGGAGTTAATGGCCAAAGCAAACATGACAAAGGAACTGGCGTTGTCTTTTCCGCAACAGGATGGATTGTTTCCCGCCGTCATCGGAACTGAAATGGAGAAGATTACCGTCAACGGAAAATCCGTCTCGCGCTCAAAAGGGTGGGATCACTATTATTTTGGAAACTCGAACCGGAATCCTGTTAAAGATTGGGGCGAAGCCTCTGTGGCGCCCTACCATATTCTTGATATGAGCTGGACTGCGTACCTGATGCTCGTATGGAACAAAGAGCTTGAAAAAGATCCGCGATTGGTGGAGTATGCGCGAACGTACGCGGAGAGATTGCTTTCCCTTCAGTCGCCAGACGGATTCTTCCCTGCCTGGCTCGACAAGAACACGCTCAAGCCTACAGGCTACCTCGATCGTTCGCCGGAGACTTCTATGTCAGCCACCTTTCTTCTCGCCATGTATGAGACCTTGGGTGACAAAAAATACCTCGAAGCAGCGGCGAAGGCGATGCAAGCGGTAATGAAAAATATTATTCCGGCAAGTCAGTGGGAAGATTATGAAACATATTGGTCATGCAGTCGCGTACTCGACTCGATGGTAAATAAAAGAATCGTCCGCAACAACGCGTTCAAGCAAAATACCTTGTCGATGTTTTGGACAGCCGAGGCACTCTATAATTTTTATAAGATAACAGGAGATCGAACCTACCTTGCGACGGGCCAGCGTGTCATTGATGAACTTTTGATGAACCAGGCGTCATGGCAACCGCCGTTTATTGCTATCCACGCGCTTGGTGGCTTTGGTGTGATGAATGCCGACGGAGAATGGAACGATTCGCGGCAAAGTCTCTTTGCGGAGCTGATCATCAGCTATGGAAAAGAATTGAACCTGGATGAATACATCGAACGGGGAACCGCTGCGCTCAAGGCGTCTTTTGTAATGATGTATTGTCCTGAAAATCCTGATACCAGAGTTCAGTGGGAGAAAGTGTATCCTTTTTTCAATGAAAAAGACTTCGGCTTTATGATGGAGAATTATGGTCACGGCGGCGTTACTAACGACCGGGGGCTCGGCATAGGAGAGTTTACCATTTACGATTGGGGAAACGGGGCCGCCGCAGAAGCTTACAATAAGATTCTCGACCATAATGACGGCAGAATGCCGCATTAGGAACCGTTCTAACCATTTGACATACAATAGTATACATGAGAGTGTGGTTTTTGTTGTCAGCCTATGTTCGGCTGGTATAAATCGGGAGTATATAATCGATTATATTCGCACCGATTTTTTAGCTATCCCAGTTCACGTTGACACGCGTAGTCAGGTACTTGATTCCTTTCCTCTTATTGTTCGGAGCGAAAGTGCATGCCCAGGATTCCCTTATGCTGAAAAGTCCCAAGAAGAAGCGGACGCTGTATTTCCAATGGGGATATAATCGTGACTGGTATTCCGAAAGCACGATTCATTTCAAGAACACAAAGACAGATAACTACGATTTTGTGTTTCACAATGCGAAGGCACACGATAGTCCAAGCATGGAGCACTATTGGGAGCTTGATAGATTGACCATTCCACAATATGATTTTACAGTCGGCCTCTTCCTAAATGATAAGCGCGACCTTGGATTGGAGATCAGTTGGGATCACCTGAAATATGTAGTCACCGACGACCAGGTGATACATGTCACCGGCAACATACGTGGAAAGTATATTGACAAGGATACATTGGTGACGCCGGACTTTGTCCACCTGCAACATACCAATGGAAACAACTACTTGTTATTCAACCTTGTCAAACGTCAAAAAATATGGACCACGCGCTATGTGAACATGAGTGCGATCGGAAAAGTTGGTGTCGGGCCTCTAATATCGTATACCATATCGACGGTGCTGGGAAGTCATGACAGCGGACATTTTCATTATCATGGCTGGGTAGCGGCCACCAGTCTTGGGTTGCGGATAGACCTGTTCAAATATTTCTTTATCCAGACGGACATGCAGGGTGCTTACGCCGATTATACCAACACCGAGTTGGGAGAAGACAGGCAGGGCCTTGCGACACACCATTTTTATTCCGCACAGTGGATGTGGTCGGGCGGTGTGAATGTTTTTCTCGGCGAGAAAAAAAAGTAAGTCCTTAGGCGGGGATCGGCAACGCGGGGATATATTTGTTGTATCCTAAACTATCCCAGATGAAACGTCGGAAATTTATGGGCATCACAGGTGGCGCAGTGGCGTCGCTCGGACTGTCTGGAATTTCTTCGGCCCAACCCAATACCAACATGGCCAACCCAAATCGTAAAATCCTCATATTCGGAGGCGGCTACAATGTGCCTTTCCTGAAATATTTCGCCTCACTGACAGGTAAAACGTCGCCTCGTCTTTGCTTCCTTCCGACGGCCTCTGCCGATTCGCCGGGGAACATCGTCAATTGGTTTCAGACATGCGCCGATCTCAACGTGAAAGCTTATGCTCAAAGAATGTTTATCAACAGCTATGAACAAAAGCAATCTTTTGAGGAAGTGCTCCTCAGCATGGATGGTATTGTTGTGGGAGGTGGCAACACGCTCAATATGATGGCGATCTGGAAAGCGCAGGGAGTTGATCAAATTCTCAAGACCGCCTGGGATCGCGGGATCGTCCTGGGTGGTGGAAGCGCGGGATCATTGTGCTGGTTTGAGCACGGCACCACAGATTCCCGTCCCAAGGAAATCACAAAAGTCGATTGTCTCGGTTTCTTAAAAGGAAGTCATTGTCCTCATTTCGATTCTGAACCATCCCGACGTCCGAGATATCATTCTTATATCAAGTCAAGGGAATTCAAACCGGGCTACGCTGTCGATGACAGGGCGGCCATCTACTTCGAAGACAACGAGGTGAAAAGGGTGGTCGCGCTCAATGCCGACAGTAATGCATACTATGTCTACGAAGAAGGAGGAGAGGTGAAGGAGAAGAAGCTCGACAAGGAGGTTATCAGCTAACGCGCGTGAACATCGTTCACGGATATTAATTGCGCACTGCCTCCCTGCCGACCGTCTGCAGCTAACCCATATCAACCATCGCCTTGATCACGCCGCTGGAAGGATTCATCCACGACGGAAATTCATCAGCAAGGTTTCCGAATGAAACACGGTGGGTGATATAGGTTCTTGGATCGATCAATTTCCTGATCAGACATGATCGCACAAACTCGAAATCGGCGCGCGTCGCATTGCGGCTGCTCATTAGCGTTGCTTCCCGCTTGTGGAATTCAGGATGACTGAAACTTACCATTTCTTTCTGAAGCCCCACGAGGATATAGCGTCCTCCGTGAGCCATGTAGGAGAATCCCTTATTTATGGCCGGAAGGTTTCCTGTCGCATCCATTACTACTGAAGGCATTGCGCCATTGGTTATCTCGACGAGCCGTTCCTGCACGTTTTCGGCAGAAGCATTTACAACGTGGGCGATTTGCAATTTCTCGCGGCAGAAGTTTAGTCTTGATTGATTCACATCGAGTGCGATAACCCGTCCACCTGCGATCCTTGCAAATTCCATCGTACCCAGACCTATTGGCCCGGCTCCTATGACGAGAACGTATTCATCCGGCCGTACTGCTGCGCGATTGACGGCATGGGCGCCAACGGAAAGCGGTTCAATCAATGCGAGTGCTTCTGCATCAAGACCATTCGATGTAACAATAGAATAGGAAGGAACGGAAATATGCTCTTGCATACCCCCGTCAATATGAACTCCGAATACACGAAGGCTGACACAGCAGTTAGGTTTCCCAGTGAGGCATGCGTTGCAGTGCCCGCAATTGAAATAAGGAATTACGGTGACAAGGTCTCCATGCCTCGCCTGATTTGAATCGGTCGGGAAGGACTTCCCGTTTACTTCTACCACCTCCGCAGCCAGCTCGTGCCCAAGGATGCGTGGATATGTGAAGTATGGTTGAGTTCCATCGTAAGCGTGAAGGTCAGTTCCACAAATCCCGATTTTTTTAACCTTCAGGATTGCGTGGTCCGGGTGCCCGGCCGGAAACGGAAGGGTTGCATACTCAAATTGCCCCGGAGTTTTACAGATAAGTGATTTCATTCCGGCGCAAGATAACGTCCCCGCTATTGCTAACGAAATGCCTGCGTTCTACTCGGCATTGTCCGAGAATCCGTCTTCTTTTACTCCCATTGCCGTGGATTTTTCTTTAATTGCCGGTTCAAATCAGGTCGCAGCGGAACGAAAAACGGACGTTCGTATGAGGAGAATTGAATTCTTACGGAAAATGGTAGTCGCCGGTGCGGTTCTTTTTGCCGCGGCTGCATGCTCATTAAAAGACAATGACAATGCTTTTGTGACATGCATGGATCTTGTGGCCGAAGAAGAAGGTCCTTATCCGTACCCGGCGGGAGAAGCGCTGAGTCCCGCCAACCAGTCAGACATTACCGGAGGCCAAACAGGAAGCGCACTGACGCTCAAAATTTCCGTAGTGAACACGAATACAGGGTGCTCACCTGTCGCGGGCGTCAGCGTGCACATCTGGCATTGTAATAAAGACGGATACTACTCTGGTTATGCAAATCAGAACGGTGCCAACGGTATCAAAGATTTTACCGGACAAAAATGGCTCCGGGGATATCAAATTACTGATAAAGGTGGTAATGTCACATTTAAGACAATCTATCCCGGTTGGGAGACAGGCAGATCGACGCATATACATGTGGAGGTGTTTATCGACGGCACACTCAAAGGAACAAGCCAGTTCGCGTTCCCTGAAAAAGCAAATGACCTTGTCAACGCGTCATCCCAATATTCAAGCCGCGGTGCCAATCCGACAAAGAACAATACCGACCCTGTCTTTGGGGACAATAATGCTTCAAACCTCAACGCAGAAACGGTCCTGCTCGATGGAGCTGTTGACACTGGTTTTACCGCAACGTATATGATCGGTTTACGATTGTAATCTCTTTCGCTTTTTGGGAATTTATATTCACAACAATTAATACTATGAAGACGCTACTGACCACCATCGCATTTTTTCTGTTAACAGCGGGCACACTGTCGGCGCAATCCGGCGACGAGAGAGATGTTGCCGCTGCGGTTGAATCTCTTCGCGCAACTATGGTTGACCCTGACAAGGGAAAGCTGGAGGCGCTGGTCGCACCCGAGCTGAGCTATGGTCATTCATCCGGAAAAATTGATGACAAAACTTCATTCATTGAAAGTCTCATGACCGGTGCTTCAGACTTTACGAGTATCAACCTCCAGGAGCAGACAATTAAGATCGCCGGAACCACTGCGATTGTCCGTCACAAGCTCATTGGCGAAAGTCTGGATAAGGCAAAGGGAACCAAGGCTCCCATCAATTTGCATGTACTCACCATCTGGCAAAAGCAGGGTGGTCAGTGGAAATTGCTGGCACGTCAGGCAGTCAAGATATAAGCTATGATGAAGATGAATTGCAGGATCGTTCTTTGCTCCTTGCTTGCGATTTTTGTCAGCAGTATTTCATTCGCTCAGAAAAAATCAAAGCAGGGTTTTTTCGAAATAAAGGTCTACACTCTGAAGGAAAAATCGCAGGAGGACCGGGTCGACGCGTTCCTCAAAGATGCCTATCTACCGGCTTTGCACAAGACAGGGATTAAGAACGTGGGAGTTTTTAAGCCTGTTGAAACTGACACTACGTTTGGTAAACGGATTTTTGTACTGATACCTTATACGAACCTGGATCAGTTTGAAGAAACTTCCAGAATTTTGGCCACTACCGAATTCACGTCAGGCAAAGACTATATCGATGCCGAATATACTAATCCACCGTTTGTTCGGCAGCAGTCAATCATCCTTCGCGCATTTCCGGGAATGCCAGGCTTGGGGCTGCCGGCACTGACATCGCCGCGCCAGGAACGCATCTATGAGCTCAGAAGTTATGAAGGACCAACGGAAAAGATTTATCGAAACAAGGTAAAGATGTTCAATGACGGAGACGAAGTCGGATTGTTCCAGCGACTGGGATTCAACGCGGTGTTCTATGCCGATGTGATCGCGGGAAGCAGGATGCCAAATCTGATGTATATGACAACGTTTGAGAATCTGACCATTCACGATGAGAAATGGAAAGCTTTCAGGGAAGATCCGCAATGGAAAAAACTGTCGTCAATGCCGGAGTACCAGCACAATGTTTCAAAGATTAATATTTTTTTATTACGTCCCGTGGGGTATTCTGACTATTAGGAGATATCGGAAAAACTTTTTTTGACTTAATTTTGCGGGGATTGATTTGATAGGAGTATGAGGTGCATTGTTGGGTTGTTGTTATTTTCTGCTTGTGGCCTTACATCTTGCCTGTCCCCGAATGACATTGGTGGCAGCGGCGGCGGAAGTGGAGCCGGTGGTAATGGTAGTTCATCCGGGACCGTTGCGGCAATAGGATTTTTTCATGGTGCTGTGGATTCACCCGCTGTGCTCGTCGGTGTCGACAACCCCGGCAGTGGGAATACACTTAACTTCGGCTTATTTTCAGGGTACACAACCTACAGTGCAGCGCCACATCGTGTTACGTTTTCCAGCGCCACTAACTCGAAGGTCACTTTGGTGGATACAACTTTGACTTATCAGGCTCAGACTACATATACACTCTTCCTTTATAACCCAAAAAACGGAGGTGCGAAAACTGTTCTTGCAACGGATTACTCAGGTCCGTTGGGGCAGAACAACGCGGGGGTTAGATTTGCGCATCTTGCCGCATCAGTTCCGGACGTAAAAGTCCTGATTGTCGGTCAGACAAAACAGATTGCGGAGCAGCAGACTTTTTTGGATGTCTCGCCGTTCGCAGAGTACTTGGCGCTGCAAGGCACGTTGGAGGTACGCGCCGTCAGCGACAATCATCTGGTTATCTCGAAAGTGTGGGATCCACTCCCAGGGAAATTCTACACTGCAGTCCTTACCGGCCCGACGAATGCACCGAAACTTACGATCATAGAGAATAAGTAAATTTGATATGATCCCATCCAAAGCCTACTGATAAATTAAAAAATATGCAGCCTAAAACGCCAACCAGATACAGAGGAATAGCATATCTCTTTTGCCTAACAATAGCTGTCTCTCTTTCCGGATGTCTGAATGGTTCTTCCAGTGATCAGACGCCTGCGCCAACGACTGCGGGCCTGGCATTCCTTCATGCCGCTGCCGCCTCGCCAAACCTGAATGTGTTAATGGATGGCAAGACGCTCAATACAAGCACATTTCAATACTCAGCTTTCAGCGGGTACGTTTCGGTTGACCCCGGATCTCATACCCTTCGCTTTAGTTCCGCCGGCGACGGAACAGCAAAGCTCGATACGACCGTTACCCTGGGAGTAAAAGCTTATTCGCTCTTCCTTTACAACCAGGGCGTGAAGATGAAGTCGTTGCTTACTGCTGATGATAGTCCGGGTTTTACAAGTACTACTGCAATGATGGTCAGAGTCATTAATCTTTCGCCTGACCTCGGTGAAGTAAGGGTGGTGCTGACTGGCGAAAGCAAGACTTTAGCAGAACAGGTTGATTTTACAGAAGTCACGACCTTCACCGAATATACAGCCAAGACCAGCACAGTCGAAATCCGGTCCCTTACTGATAACCACCTCATTCTTTCACAAACGTTTGACGCATTGCCGCAGCAATATTTTACTATCGCGATAATGGGTTACGTAACACCCCCTGCCGGCAACGCCAACAAGCTGCTGATAAAGGCGGTCGTCAACTAAATCGATCAGTGCTCCCGCAGGTAGTGCTCCTTGAGAATATCTTCGGCGAAATCATTGGTCAGGTCACGTACAGTCGTATGAACATGGTTGCCCTTGTTCTGCGTGTTGTCGTACTCGATCAATAGCATGGGGCCCTGTATCCTGTAATAATTGCCCGCCTCTGTTCCCGGAACGATGCTACCGGCCCATGCGAACGACAAATTCTCAATGCCTGCTTTACGGATCTTTTCCATCAGCGTTTTCGAGAAACCGAGCTGATAGTCTTTGACATAGACGTCGAGGAGGTTCAGCAGTTGTTTTTGTTGCGCCGGATTGAGGTCCTTGTAGGATATTCCGGGAGCCTCAGGTAACGCAGCCTTTCGTGAATTGAATGAAATGATATCCGGAAAGGCTTTTTCGGAAACAATCGCCTTGGCCTTCTGTTCGGCAGACAATGATTGGCAAAGGGCAAAGCCTCCGTCCGTCTCGAGTTTCAATACTTGCTTTCCTTTCTCTGCACCGTCAGGAACGGTTCCTGGATTGCTGCCAAAAAAATGTGGCGTCGATGATACAATCTGGTTGTTCGCCGCAGCGAAATTAAATGCTATGTGATGGCCTTCCAGCCGCCAGCCCCATGGTTTGTCTTTGGAAGGCTCCCCGAAAAAAGTGATGTAATAGTTGAGAGGATCCCGGTGAGTATCATTCGCCGTCCTTCCTTCGATCTCGCGAAGAACGTTTTCGAGAGCCATGATCTGTATCGTCTTGTTATATCCCGATTCACCGAGCGATGCCCTTAAAAACGACAGCCCCGCAGCTCTCTGCGCTGCGTTAAAATCCCTGAAGCACGCGCCCTTTCGTTCGCGGGGTACAAAATGCCAGTTGAATCTTTCGGCGTCATCGAGCGGGTAAAGCGCTGCCGTTTTTGATTTGGCGTCAAGTGAACTCAAAAAAGCGTTGGCACTCGTTACAAAATCCTGAGCGGCCGCGTTGAGCGTAATCAGGCAAAAGAAAAGAATGGATTTATGCATGGGAAATTGTTTCAGTGACCAAAAGTTAAAGAATACATCGCAATCTCTTTTTATTAATTTTTCACCGGTTGCGATTTTGGTGCAACGATCACCCGGTTGCATTAAAGGTTTTCATCTCGGCACCAACTCTACTTTCTCAAGTTTTTTTCCATCCACTCCTTTTCGGAATGTGCCTTTGACTCAACCAGCACACTTTTACCCAGTTTATCCTGCGCATTTGTTATCGCTTTGCTTACAAGCTTGTGTTCGATGAACTCATCGTCTTTCATTCCCAACGAATCCATCATTTTCCGCAGATTTTCTGATCCGAAGACTTCGAAGAAAGGGTCTTCCAGCGAGAGACAGAAAGACATGCTGCTCCCGGGAAAGTGGGTCGAAAGGTTGTCAACGATCCTGGTTTCGAAGTCCGCGAGCGGGTAACGGCCAAGCAGAAGTATTGACGCGTTCCCCTGCTTGTGAATGCTGGCCGCAAAGCTGGCGCTGGCAGCTCGTAGCACCGCAATTGTATTCTTACCTTCCAGTAAATCGATATCGTTGAACGAATTCACTTCCTGGAACGGCACGCCGTTTTGCTTTAGAAATTCGATAAGGACGCGATGTGTCTCCTCGAAAAAAGTAACAATGACCGGGATTTTGGATTCGCGCGAAACGAGCAGCGCTTGTGTGGCTGCGCCTTTCAAACAAGCCGTTTTCGTCTTCCACACCTTGTCGGAGGGGGTGGGCCGGCTTGACTTCGAAGAACTGAATAATCCCATTTCCTTATTCCAATCGGGCAGCGATAGGGGCTGAAAGGCACTGCTCGGGAATGTTGAAAGCGTCAACCAGGGGAACTGCTTCCTGACGAATGTCCCAGCAAAGATGATTTACCATCTTTCTTATGGCCTTAGTTTTTGCGCCCTCCATGTATCCACTTTCCAGATACCATCCTTTGTTCTTTTCCATTTGCGACAACGCAAACAGTGCGCAGAGTTTTTTCAATACCGCCTTACACCCGGCGTCTTCGGTGCGATCTACCTGCAGAATGAACTGTTCCAGTATCACACGCTCGACGTGCGCAAACGCGACCTGTACGAGATGATGCTGGCTCACATTGAACGCATCGAAAGAATCCATGCCGCCACTGATATGCTTCCGTAGCCTTTTCGCAGCAGAAGTGAGGATGTCCTTTTCGCGATAACGGAATGCGCTGAGATGAAATTCGGGATCAAGCAAATGATCGTCGTCGGTATTGCGTGTTGTGAATGGATTTTTCTCTGAAATTGAAGTCGACGCCTGCTCGGTTACATATCCCAATATGCCAAGTACACCCATATGGCTGAATGCTTGTTTGAATTCTGTGAGCCTGCTCTTGGCAACCAGCTGCATGAGCACAGTGTTGTCGCCTTCGAAAGTCGTATAGATTTCGGAGTCGTTCTTTAATCTGTCGATCCGGTTTTCAGATAGATATCCCTTTCCACCACAACATTCGCGGCACTCCTGGAGCGTTGCGGTAGCATTCCAGGTAGCGAACGACTTCAACCCGGCGGCGAGTGCCTCGATCTCCTGCACGTCCGCTTCTGATCTTTTCAGGAACCGGTCGGTTAGATACCGCAATGAGAAATGAAGTGCGTAGGCATTGGCCAGCAACGGCATCAGGCGGCGCTGGTGAGTGCGATAGTTTAAGATTGGCACTTCTGATCCATCATCCGGACCGAATTGCTTGCGGCCGTCGCCGTACCGGATCGCGATGGTAAGACCCGATTTCGAGGCGCTCAATCCCGAACGCGGAATTCCAATACGACCACCGACAAGTGTTCCGAGCATCGTAAAGAATCTCCTGTTGTCACTGGTGATCGAACTCTCAAATTTTCCATCTGCTGTAATGCCTGCAAACTTGTCCAGGAGGTTGTCGTAGGGCACGACTACATTATTGTAATGGATTTTGCCGTTGTCGACGCCGTTGAGGCCCATTTTGCGCCCGCAATCCTCGATAGTAATTCCAGGCAATGTCTTTCCGCTCTTGTCCCGCAAGGGTACCAATACCGCGCTCACACCATAATCCTTTCCGTCCACGATAAGCTTTGCAAACGTGGTTGCCATCTGTCCATGCACAGCGGCGTTCCCGATGTATTCCTTTTTCGCGCCCACGTGTGGCGTATTGATCACAAGGGATCTCGTTTTGTGATCATAAGTCGCCGTCGTTTCAATCCCTTTCACATTGGAACCATGGCCCGTTTCGGTCATGGCAAAACAACCCGGCAATTCAAGTGTGCCTATACTCTTAAGATATCTCTTGTGATGCTTTTCTGTGCCAAGAAAATAGACGCTCATTCCAAAGAGACCGAATTGAACACCGAACTTGATCACCATGCTCAGGTCATGATAGCTGAGCGCTTCCATAATGGCGAAGTAGCCAGCCATGTCAGCCTGTCCTCCATATTCTTTTGGGTAAGCCATTGATCCATATCCCTGCTGTGCAAGCTGCCGGCACCATTGAAGTACTTTCTCACGATAAGCAGAAAGACTGTCTGGATCAATGTACCGGAACTCCGGATCGGAGAGAAGGGTTTTTACTTTATTAATGATCGGCGCTTCAGCGCCATCGAGGATCTTCGTCAGCGCATCGACATCAAAAGTCTTATGCGTTGCACGGCTTTGAGTGATCGTTTTCCTGCGTTCAGGATAAAAGTGGTAGATGGCTTCGCCACTGATCAATCCAAGGCTTTCATCAATCCCGGCGAGGCCCTTTTGCGCTTGCGCAAGGGAGTCGTTCATCGGGCCGCTGCCATGAAGCTGCGCGACTTTTATCCCGATGTCGGCCAGACGTGAGCTCGCGAAGGGAGAGCTGTCCAGTGCTTTGCGTATTTCTTCCAGCCAAAGCTTGAATTCATCCGGCGACGGTGGAGAAGATGGATCAAGCTGGTCAAAGAGGAACTTTTTCTCGTCGGCTTTCAGCCAACTTTGTCCCTCGATAATCTGCTTTATTGCGTTGATCTCGCTCGGAGTGAGCACGGCATCCGACCACACCAAATAAAACATTGGCAGGAATACGTGCAGATTAGGGTTTGCTTTGAGTTGGGGAGATTGAAGCATGGGGTGGGGATTTGACTTGTTGATGCTACGAGATCCAGTCCGAACCTGTTGAAGTCAGGAACCTAAGCAGGAGAGTCGGTGATCACCACTTTTTCCATCACGTCTCCCGGCTTGATCTGGTCGATAACATCGAGGCCTTCGAACACTTTTCCGAAAACAGTGTGATTGCGATCGAGGTGTTTTGTGTTGTCGCGGTTATGGCAGATGAAGAATTGTGATCCGCCGGTATTCCTTCCTGCGTGCGCCATCGAGAGAACTCCGCGGTCGTGATATTGGTTCTTACCGGTAAGCTCGCATTCGATTTGGTAGCCCGGGCCGCCATTTCCAACTCCGTTCGGGCATCCACCCTGTATTACGAAGTTTGGAATGACACGATGAAAAGTTAGTCCATTGTAAAATCCTTTGTTGGCGAGATCCATGAAATTCTTCACCGTTTTTGGAGCATCTTCTTCAAAGAACTTAATCTTCATGACACCCTTTTTTGTGTGTATTTCTGCTATCTTCATTCGTTTTTAAATTTTAACAAGCAAGATAATTGATAAAGTGTATTAGCCATAAAAAAGTATTCCCAACCCGTGAGATTGCAGAAGAGGCGCTCCTCGAAGCGAGATCAAGGTTTGAATACGGAGCTCAATCGGGGCCAATTGCAGTGTATCAATGTGAAGACTGCGGGAACTATCATCTGACCTCACGGGGACCGATGAACGCAAAACTCGAAGACGCGATAAAGAGCGGCAAGATCAAATTACAGAAGGAAGCAAACAAATGGCTGGAGAAGATCGGACGAAAATGAGAAATGTTGCACCATAGGAGAAGCTGAGACGAAGAGTGATTGATAATGTCGAAATATCTACTTTACGACTTCTCGAATAAACGTTTTAATAAATGAATTGGATAGAAGCTTTCGGACACATCGGTGCTTTTTTGACGGCAGTCACATTTGTGCCCCAGGTTTATAAGATCTGGAAAACAAAGAGTGCGAATGACCTCAGCCTTACCATGATCCTGATCATCCTGATGAGTACTATTGTCTGGCTCGTCTATGCCGTGGCGCTCATGCTCTGGCCCGTGATCATTGCGAACACCATCGTGTTTGTGCTGGACCTGATGCTGCTGTATTTCAAGTTTGCGTACGCGAAAAAGAGGTAAACTTCAAAGTTTGATCGAGTTTGCCAGTCTGGAGCGGAGTCGAAGACTGGCCGGGGGTCATTTGTAAGTCGCCCTTCGACTCCCTGCCATCGCCGAAGCGGCCACGCACCAGGCGGGCGCTCACGGTGACAGGTTTCAAGCGTCAGTGCGCTGTTCAAATTTCCCCCAAACCAACTTTGCTCCGAGTCACGTGACGGCGGAGGCAAGTATTTCACTTAACCTTGCAGACGGTATAATTTTTAAGAGCATGACTGAAGCAAGCGATTTATCACAACCCAAAAAACTCTCTTCCTCCATTCTTCTTGCCGGACTCATCGCAGGAACGTGTGACATCACTGCAGCCTGCACGCAGTTTTATTTGAAGACCGGGAAGAGCCCAATACTCGTGGCGCAATACATTGCGAGCGCTGTGTTTGGAAAAGAAGCTGCCTACTCAGGCGACATTGGTATGATCATCATAGGATTTCTTTTTCACTACATGGTCGCTTTTGGCTGGACAATTGTCTTCTTTGTGGCTTATCCGCGCTTAAGCTTTCTACGTGGAAATAAAATCGTAGTCGGGATAGTGTACGGGGCGTTTGTTTGGGTAATGATGAACCAGGTTATAGTTCCGATGACGCTGATAGGGCGGGGACCATTCAATCTGATGAACGCTGCGCAGGCGATGGCGATTTTGATGGCGTGCATCGGGATACCGATTTCTCTGGTGGCGAATTCGTACTACAGAAGTAAGTAGATTCTCGTCTCGCTGCCAGTCTCCGATTGTCGCTCACCGGCGCAACGAACCAGTAACGGGTTGCGGGCGATTGGCAACCAGCAACACTTTACTCCCTCAGTTCAGTAGACTACCGCTCACTTTTTCACAAAACCAGCCCCCAACATTCGATAGGCTTCCTCACAACTTTTGAATACTTTTCAGTTCCCTTGAAGAACTGAAAAAATTATGCGGAACGCCACCCTACTTACACTCATCCTGATCGCCTCGCCATGTTTTGCTCAAAAGGTCACACAGCAAGAGGTCGCAAAGTGGCAGCAGCAGGCGAAAGGAATTACAATTACGCGCGACTCCTGGGGGATTCCCCACGTTTACGGCAAGACAGATGCAGATGCTGTTTTCGGGCTGCTGTATGCCGAGTGCGAAAATGATTTTGAACGTGTGGAGCGCAATTACATCGTCGCCACCGCCAGGCTGGCCGAGGTAGAAGGAGAGGGCTTGATCTACAATGACCTTCGCCAGCGCCTCTTCATGGATACCGCACAGGCGATTGAAATTTATAAAACAAGTCCGGAGTGGATGAAGAAGGTTTGCGCGGGGTTCGCCGATGGCATTAACTATTATTTGTACACGCATCCACAGGTCAAACCAAAACTGATTAAGAGATTTCAACCCTGGATGCCATTGCTGTTCAGCGAAGGAAGTATCGGTGGCGATATTGAAAGTATATCCTTGAATGATATCAAAGAATTCTATGGCAAAGAACCTGGAAATCTCAAAATGGAGATCAACGACGATGGGCTGGGTGAACCGGAACCCAAGGGATCGAATGGGATTGCCATCGGACCGTCGAAAAGCGCAACCGGAAATGCGCTGCTCCTGATCAATCCACATACGTCTTTCTACTTCCGCACAGAAGTGCATGTGAGAAGCGATGAAGGGCTCAACGTGTATGGGGCTGTAACGTGGGGACAATTTTTCATATACCAGGGTTTCAATGAGCATTGCGGGTGGATGCACACCACGAGCCAGGCTGACGTCATTGATGAGTACGCGGAAGTGGTCGTCAAGAAAGGATCCAAATTGTTCTACAGATATGATAAGGAAATGAGGCCGCTGCCGCCTCAGAAGGTGGTGATCAGGTATAAGAAAGGCGATGCATTGGCCAGAAGAGAATTTCTCACCTATAAAACACATCACGGCCCGATCGTAGGACAGCGCGAGGGAAAATGGATTGCGGTGAAGATGATGATCGAACCGGAAAAGGCTCTGACACAATCATATCAGCGAACGAAGGCGGCGAGTTTCGAGGATTTCAAGAATACGATGATGTTGCGGACCAACTCCTCCAACAACACGGTTTACGCTGACGACAAAGGAAATATTGCTTATTGGCATGGAGACTTTTTGCCGAAACGTGATCCAAAATTTGATTGGAGCAAAGCTGTGGATGGAAGTAATTCTGCCACCGAATGGAAAGATCTTCACACCCTCGATGAAATTGTACATGTTTACAATCCCGCCAATGGCTGGATACAAAACTGTAACTCAACCCCCTTCACGGTATCGGACACAAGCAGTCCCGACAAAAAAGCGTATCCAACCTACATGGCGCCCGATGCAGAGAACGCGCGCGGTCTACACGCAATACGCGTTTTGAAAAATGAGTCGGCCTTCACGTTGCCGAAGTTGATCACAGCTTCGCAGGATTCATATCTTCCAGGATTTGAGAGACTTGTTCCATCATACCTGGACGCTTATGATGCCATGTCGTCTTCGGATGATACACTCAAAACGAAATTAAACGGACCGATCGAGGTTCTTCGTAATTGGGATCTACGCTATGCATCTTCATCCGTGGCAACCACGCTCGCGATCTACGGAACCCAGAGGCTGCGTCAAAATGTGTCAAAGCGGATTGCGCCGGCCACTGACCAGCTGAGTGTCATCAACTATCTGGTTGAACAGACGTCGCGTTATGAAAAAATGACGGCGTTGTCTCAGACCGTGGATGAGCTGCTCCAGGATTTCGGCACGTGGAAGCAGCCTTGGGGTGAAGTGAACAGATTTCAAAGACTCACTGGCAAAATCGAACCGACATTCGACGATCACAAAGAAAGCCTGGCGGTTCCATTTACGTCGTCCTTCTGGGGATCACTTGCTGCATTTGGCGCCCGAAAATTTCCAGGTACCAAGAAGATGTACGGTTACGTTGGTAACAGCTTTGTTGCGGTCGTTGAGTTCGGAAAGAAGGTGAGAGCCAAATCCGTAGTTACCGGCGGCTCGAGCAGCGACCCCTCATCGCCACATTTTAATGACCAATCGGGCCTTTACGCGCAAGGTCAGTTTAAAGATGTGTTGTTTTACGAAGACGACATCCGGAAGCATGTTGAGCGGACTTATCATCCTGGCGAATAATGCCGCGGAAGATTGATCAGGAGACTCACTGGAACAAAATTGGCTCCAGGTACGACACGGAGATCTTTGATGTTTTTAAGAGCGACCGAAATAAAAAACTGCCCGCTTACTTCAAAAGGCACTCAAACAAGTCCTTCCACGCAATTGACTTTGGCTGTGGAACGGGCAAGGCCTTTTCCTATCTATCTCCTGCATTTTCCAAGATTCTTGCTATTGACATCTCCGATGAGTTGCTGAACATCGCCCGTAGTAGTCCTTACAAGAACATCGTGTACAAACGCGCCGATCTCACCAATCGCAACCTGATTTTTCCTGCCGCCGAGTTTGTGTTTTGCTGCAACGTCATCATGTTTTCAGAGATTGACAAGAATAAGGCGATGATCCAGAATATTCACCGGGCTCTGTGTACTAATGGAACGTCGCTTGTTGTGGTACCGTCCCTGGAGTCGGTATTGTTCTCTTCGTCCCGTCTGATCGATTGGTATAAGCGCGAGAAGACTGGTATCAATGAAATCCCACCGTCGGAACTTGCTTACTACAAAGGGAAAAAGGATATCTTACAGGGAATTATTCAAATCGACAATGTGCCGACAAAACATTACCTCGAGCCGGAGTTGAGATTGCTGTTTGAAGAAGCTGGTTTCGTTGTGACGACCATCGACAAAATTGAATACGAATGGACCTCCGAATTTGATGCCCCGCCACCCTGGATGAAAGCGCCTTATCCCTGGGATTGGCTTGTGGAGTGCCGGAAAATCAGGCAATGATGAATCACGTTACGCTAGATAAACTCCTTGGAATTGAATATCCGCTCATCGTAGCGCCGATGTTCCTTATCTCGAATACGAAGATGGTGAAGGCTGCCTTGGATTGTGGCGTTACGGCCGCATTTCCGGCGTTGAACTACCGCACTGACCAGGAGCTGCGTGCCGCGATCAGGGAGTTGAAATCTTATTCATCGAAACCCTTTGGTGTCAACCTGATCGTGAACAAATCTAATCCGAGGTACAAGGGGCAACTACAATTGCTGACGGAGGAAAAGGTTGCGTTTGTGATTACGTCCCTGGGCAGTCCGCAGGAGACTATCGAAAGATGTAAACCACTTGGCATCAAAGTATTCTGCGACGTTGTGGATCTCCAATACGCCAGGAAAGTGGAGTCGCTCGGTGCTGATGCCGTGATTGCGGTAAATAGCAGGGCAGGAGGTCATGCGGGCAACATTCCGCCAAGAGAACTTATTACGATGCTTAAGGATAATTGCAACATCCCGATCATTTCGGCCGGCGGCGTTTCGAAAGGGAAGCATCTCAGGGAAGTGATTGAATGGGGTGCTGCGGGCGCCTCGGTCGGTACGATCTTCATCGCCTGTCTTGAAGCAGATATTTCGCAAGAGTACAAGCAAGCAATGGTCGATTACGGCGAAAAAGATATTGTTCGCACGAACAAGCTATCGGGATCGGCCCTTACTGTAATCAACACGCCTTACGTGCAGCAGCTTGGGACCAAAGCCAATTTTCTTGAGTGGATATTGAACAATAACAAGACGTTGAAAAAGTATGCTAAGATGCTGATTGCATTCCGGGGTATGAAAGCAGTAGAGAAAGCGGCATTTGGCGCGACTTATAAAACAGTCTGGTGTGCAGGGCCGGCTATCGAAGACGTCACCGCCATCCGCTCCATGACCGATATTATCAAGACACTCACAAAAGAATACGACGAAGTAACTGTAAAATAAATCTGAAATGGCATTATCAATACAGCAGATCGATGAGATGAATGCAATCATCGAAGAAATTGCAAAAAAAGTAACACCGAAGCAGGAGATTGGTGGACAAAACAAGGTGATCCTGAAAAATATCCTTGCATCTCAAAAGACTAAATCCGCTCCAGTGTTTTTCAAGACGCGCCGCGAGTACGCGGACCTGATCGTGAATTATTTCGTCAATGAAAAGAAAATGACCCGAAGCAAGTTTCATAAAGCCAACCAGGAATTTATTTTCCTGCTGTAATGCGATTCGCGATTACACCTTTTGTCTGGTGTCTTTTGTCGTGCGGCGTTGGTTATGCACAACAAAGCGAATCAGCTTTACTTAATCCAGACAACAAGGCATGGACAGCGGGAAGTCCGGATGTGTTCAGGGTAAGGATCACAACTTCAAAAGGACAGATCATCATCGAAGTGCATAAAGATTGGGCGCCGCTCGGAGCAGGGAGATTCTACAACTTAGTGTACAACGGGTTTTTTGATGATTCAAGATTTTATCGCGTACGGGCTGGCGAATTTGCGCAGTTTGGAATACCGGGCAAACCGACCATCGCGAAGGTCTGGCAGCATCTTGCCTTTGCGGACGATCCGGTTAAGAAGAGCAACGTGCGCGGAACAATTGCTTTTGCGATGACAGGTCCGAATGCAAGAACAACACAACTTTATGTCAACATAAAGGACAATGTTCACCTCGATGCACAAGGGTTTGCGCCAATTGGATCGGTTGTTCAGGGAATGGATATCGTAGAGAAGCTTTACGCTGGTTATGCAGAAACATCCGGTGGTGGAATGCGCGGCGGCAAGCAACAGAAATTGTTTGAAGAGGGAAATGAGTATCTGGATCGTGAGTTCCCCAATCTAGACAAGATCATCAAAGCCGAAATAGTTAAATAGAGATAATATGAAAATATTAAGGTTGGTGTTGCTGATGGTCAGCCATTGCATTTTTGCGCAGAACTATCCCCAACCCGTTGAAGGAGATTTTGTGATCGAAAATTTCAAGTTCACAACAGGAGAGACCCTCCCGAAGCTGACACAGCGTTATCGGACCTTGGGCAAGCCGATCAAGAACAAAGACGGCGTGATCACAAACGCAGTGCTGATTGTCCATGGCACCACGGGTACTGGCGCCGCCTTCCTGAATGAAAGATTTGCGGGAGTGCTTTTCGGTCCTGGTCAACTACTGGACGCCACTAAGTATTACATTATTTTACCCGATGCCATCGGCCATGGCAAGTCGAGTAAGCCCAGCGACGGTCTGCGGATGAAGTTTCCTGCTTACACGTATGATGACATGGTTGTGGCGCAATATCGGCTTGTGAAAGAGGGCCTGGGAGTGAACCATCTTCACGTGGTAATGGGTACATCCATGGGTGCGATGCACACCTGGGTATGGGGTTATACGTATCCCGACTTCATGGATGCGTTGATGCCATTGGCGAGCTTGCCAGTCGAGATCGCCGGACGAAACAGGATGCTGCGGAAGATGATGATCGATGCCATTAAGAATGATCCGCAATGGAACGGGGGCAATTACGAAACGCAACCCCAGGGGCTGACTTACGCGATTTATCCATTGCTTTTTATGACCAGTGTCCCCTTGCAATGGCAGAAGAGCTATCCAACCCGCGAGGACGCCGAGAAGTTTTTGCAGACTTCGATTGATCGCTACCGAAGCAGCCTGGACGCCAACGACATGATCTACCAGTTTGAGGCGTCGAGAAAGTATAATCCCTCACCTCGGCTGGGAGAGATCAAGGCGCCGTTGTTTGCAGTTAACTCTGCAGACGATCAGACCAATCCGCCTGAGTTGGCAATTATGGAGCGTGAGATCAAGAAAGTGCCCAAAGGCCGTTATATTTTATTGCCAATCACGGATGAGACGCGCGGTCATGGAACGCACTCGCTGCCAAAGATCTGGGGGTCATACCTGGAAGAATTGCTGAATCTTTCAAAGTAATCCCTTTTCATTTTTTTGATCTGAGCCGGCGGCAACAGGATGTTCTGAATGGTCGGAAGCATATGCAACTGCGTCCCTTGTTGCGTCAGCCGCGTATTTTGGAATTTATTAGTGAACTTATTTCCTTAGGAAAACTTTGAATGCTGTGTATTTAATTATGTTTGCGTCTTAATCAGAAATAAATTGAATCAACTTTTTTCTCTTTCGGGTAAAGCAGCCATCGTGACCGGCGGGACCGGTGTACTGGGCGGTGCAATGGTAAGAGGACTCGCCGATGCTGGAGCATCCGTAGCGATCCTGGGAAGACGCAAAGATGCGGCGGACGCCATTGCAAAAGAAATAAAGGCGAGCGGCGGCAAGGCCATCGGCATTAAGGCCGATGTGCTCGATCGTGATTCACTCGTGCAGGCGAGGGCCGACGTGATGAAAGAGTTTGGCTCGATCGATATCCTGGTGAACGCTGCGGGAGGTAACATGCCCGGCGCGGTTATTCCTCCGGACAAGAATTTCTTCAGCTTGAACATGGACGACTTTCAGAAAGTCGTTGATCTGAACCTGATGGGCACGGTGCTGCCATCTCAGGTATTTTCTGAAGATATGGCGAAAAAGAAAAAAGGTGTAATTATCAATATTGCGTCGATGGCATCTTTCCGTCCAATTACCCGCGTGGTTGGTTATTCGGCAGCCAAAGCTGGCGTCGAAAATTTTACTGGGTGGCTCGCCGTCGAGATGGCAAAGAAATTCGGTGAAGGAATTCGTGTCAATGCGATTTCACCCGGATTCTTTATCACAGAGCAGAACAAGAATTTGCTGACAAATCCCGATGGATCTTATACAGCGCGCGGCCAATCGGCAGTTAACCAAACACCGTTTGCGAGGTTCGGCAAGCCGGATGAATTGGTCGGAACTTTGATCTGGCTTTGTTCAGACGCTTCCGCATTCGTCACAGGCATAAATGTTGCAGTCGACGGTGGATTTAATGTTTTTTGCGGGGTGTGATACAAAATCAAAATCGGATTGATAAAGAACACCAGCGCTGGCGCCAACTCGCAGTGTGTGAGCAGTAAACCGAGGGTTCACGACTGCTTACGGCTTACGGCTCACGATTTACGGTTTAAAAATTATTCCATCCTTATCGCCTTCACTGGATTCGTCAACGAGGCCCTGATCGCATTGTAACTCACCGTCAGTAATGCGATCACGATTGCAGCGACACCTGCGAATGCAAATAGTATCGGGTTAATATTCTCCTTGTAGGGGAATGAGCTCAGCCAGGTATTCATCGCCCAATACGACAGCGGTACCGCCAGTATGAATGAAAACACAACGAGTAAAATGAAATCTTTTGTAAGCAGCACCAGCACGCTCTTTTCGGATGCACCCAGCACCTTGCGTATCCCCACTTCCTTAAATCTCAGCTCTGTCATGAACATGCCGAGTCCATACAGTCCAAGGCAGGCGATGAGAATGGCGACTACCGAGAAGAAGGTAAATATTCCCATGAATCGGTCTTCCGATTTGTATTGCTTGTCGAATTCCTGGTCGAGGAAACTGTACTCAAAGATTCCGTTCGGTAGTGTTTCCTTGAAAATTGATTCTACCTGCTTGGTAACAGTAGCGAGGTCAGATGTACTCACTTTCAATGATAGGAACGACACGCTCCTCGGCGTATTCATCACTGCTATGAATGGCTCTATTGCTACATTCGCACCCATGAAGTGAAAGTCTTTCAGGACGCCGACCACCGAACCCTTCCGGTCTTGCCATGCAAAGTGTTCTCCAATAATGTCCTTGGGATTCGAATAGCCAAGTCGTCGCATGCCTGACTCATTTACAAGAAACGCTTCGTTTTCATCCGATGGGGATTCGCGGCGGAATGATCTTCCCTCCACGAGTTTAAGATTGAACACGTCGACAAAGTCATAGTCGACAGAAATGAATCGCATGTCGCTCCACGCTGCATCCTGATCCCATCCCTTTCTCACCACATTGTTGTTCATGTCCTTTCCCGGGACATTGGAGGATAATGTGGCATTTTCGACTCCCGATATTTTTAACATTTCCTCCTTCAGAAGCTTGAAATCGGCTGAAGCGCCGCGCGAATTTCTTGCCGGGATGAAAAGGACTCTTGATTTATCGAATCCGAGATCGATCGATCGGATGTATTTAAGGTGGTTCATGATGATCAATGTGCCCGCAATGAGAAAAATGGATATTCCGAATTGAAATACCACGAGTGCTTTGCGCAAACTGTTTCCCTTCGCCGAATTCCTGAAGGTGCCTTTCAGCGTTTCGACGGGTCTGAAGGCAGACAGAAACAGCGATGGATAGCTCCCCGCCAGGAGGGCCACGAACAGCGTAATCCCCGCCAACATCAGCCAGAAGTACGACTCATCGATAACCTTGAGTTCTTTACCCGAGAAATTGTTGAGCACCGGAAGCGCCACCTGCAGCAAGATGACTGACAGCACCACCGCAATCAGGGTCATTAAGAATGCTTCCCCAAGAAACTGACCGATTAGCTGCGGCCTTACCGCGCCAGCCACTTTCCTGAGCCCGATCTCTTTGGCACGCATTGCGGACCGTGCCGTCGCCATGTTCATGAAGTTGATGCAGGCGATAACCAGGATAAAGATTCCAACGATAAGAAATGTGAATACATAAGCAGCCTTCGAATTTGGTTCCAGTTCACCACGAAGGTTGGAATGAAGGTGAATCCGCGTGAATGGGGTAAGGGAAAATTCCTGTTTATATCCGGATTGATCCTCTTCCCCTGCAATGTAGTTGCGCGAAATGTATTTAATTTTGTTTTCAAGCGCTGCAACATTTGTATTTGGAGCGAGCAAAAGATAGGTATTGTATCCAAAATTCCACCACGTCTGAAGAAAGCCCACGCCACGCACACGAAACGTCTCCATCGAGGTAATCACGTTCATCTTTAAGTGAGTGTTTGAAGGTATGTCATCCATGACGCCCGTAATTCGGAATCCAACGGTGTCGTTTTGAAGATGAAGCGTCTCACCAATGACATCAGTTCTATTGAAGTATTTAAGCGCAATTTTCTTGCTGATAACCAGCGTATTGATATCGTTTAGCGCGTTGCCGGGGCTTCCGGCTATAAAAGGGAATGTGAAAATCTCAAAGAAATTAGAATCCGCCGCGAAGAGCGTTTCATACATGGGGTCACGCGTTCCCGGCTTTTCGAATACCTGATTTTGTCGCAGATTAATTCGCACTGCCTTTTCGATTTCCGGAAAGTCCTTTACGAGCATTTGACTCACCACGGGCCCGGATGCAGCGTATTCTTCAAAACCCGCGTTGTTGGGTAGGTGATAGGCGTTGTTCAAACGGTAGATACGATCGCAGTTTACGTGATGATGGTCATACGTGAGCTCATCATAAACGTAAATGAAGATTGTAAGGGAGCACGTTACTCCCAATGTCAATCCTAAAATATTAAGAACAGAATAGCTGCGATTTTTCTTGAACGCACGGACAGCAATGAGCAGGTAATGGTGTAGCATAATCTCTTGATTAAGAATCAAGTATTATACCTGTGTCGGCTCAAATAGTTACCGGATTCGGCCATTGACTATCCCATTTCAGCACAAGATCTGGTCATAGGCTAGACCAATTTGAGGGAGATACTGAATGATCAACAAAAAGGAATTTATGCTTTATGAAAGGAGTGCTAGGATTGCTGCTGTAAAGCACTCATCGTGATCATCTCTTCGCGCTTTGGGTCCCATAGCTTCAAACGAAAGCACTTCCACACAGCAACCGGATTCCATGAGGTGGTGCGGACATTTGCAAGCTCAGGCATACTGTTCATAGCTTCTTTCAGGCGGTAAAAGGGAATCCTTGAATTGAGATGATGAACATGGTGATAACCGATATTGCCGGTGAACCAGTGCATCACCGGACTCATTTTCATGAAGCTCGTGGACATGAGCGCCGCTTCATCGTATTTCCAATCGTGATTTTCTGCAAAGCGTGCGCCGGGGAAATTATGCTGACAATAAAAAAGATATGCGCCCATTCCAAACGTTATGAAAAACGGGAGAAACGCGCTGAGTAACGCCGTGGTGAACCCGAAGAAATACCAGATGCCACCGGCTATGCCAAAGTGAAGCACAAGGGCCAGTAATGAATCCACATGCTTTTTAGGACTCTGGATAAAAGATTTCAAATTCAACCAGTAGGTGAATAGCGTGAAGTATCCAAAGATGACGGTGAGCGGGTGGCGGTTGATGAGATAGAGTCGTTTCTCTCCCTTGCTCAAGCTCATGAACCTTTCTGTAGAGATGGTAGGATTAGGAGCCAATCCCTGACATGGTTAGCTTCGAGTTATTGTTGTGATGGTGCTCGTGTGAGCGGGTCCAGATGGTCTTCGGTGCAAGGACGTACATCCCCAATGCGTTCATGACCACATCGGCTACCCGATCTTTTCTCAGGATCGCACGGTGCGCAAAGTCGTGGTAGATGACGAAAACACGGATGTAAAGAAGTCCGAGGATGACACTAAAGAAGAGCCGGACTATTAATGGAAAGGTAGCGCTGAAAGCCATGTAAAAAGCCGCGCCGCAGCATACTACAGTGATTAAGACCTCGGACCAGCTTCTCAGCTTGTTCTCTTCTGTGAACTGCTTGCTGGCGGAGATCAGCTCTTTGCCGGTCCGCATGTCAAAAAAATGGTTTTATCAGGGACTGCAAAGGTAGGAAATCGGTTGCAATCCTGGATATACTCAGGTATAGTCTGAACGCTTGTATTTCCAGCGTCTGTGCGACCATAGCCAGATTGAAGGGTCAACAAGAATTTCCTTTTCCAACCGCTTGATGAAAGTTTCAGAAATTTCATTCTCTACTGTTTTAGTAGGATCATCGAAAAGCATTTCCGTGTAAACCTCGTAGTAGCCCCGTTTGGGTCTGCGCATGTAAAGAAATACGACAGGGTAATTGAATTTTGTAGCCAGCTTTTCCGGGCCTGTGAACACCGCTGTGTCCTGGTGCAGGAATGTTGTCCAGTAACCGTGATCTCCAAAGGCGGATTGGTCAGCGATGAAAGCGGTAGCCGTAATCATTTTTCTTTTGGCGACCATGTCACGTAGCGTTTGTGCGACGGGCGTGATCAGTGTTCCCCACTTCGTGCGCATCCCTACCATCATTTTTTCAAAATAAGGGTGTGATAACGGCCGATAGATGACAATGAGCTGGTGTTTATTATTAAGTGAAAAGCTCGGCCCTGCCCATTCCCAATTGCCCAAGTGTCCGAGGACGATGATGAAGCTCTGTTTTCTCTGATACAGTTTGTCGATCATCTCCGCTCCATGAAATTTACAACGACTTCTTGCCTCAGATTCAGTCATCGTCAAGGTTTTGAATGTTTCCAGGATAAGGTCGCACAGATATCGGAAGTATTTGTCTGCAAGGCCCTGGATATCCTTTTCAGATTTTTCGGGAAATGACTTCCGCAGATTTTCGACGACGACAGCGCGCCGGTAGCCACTTAGGCGGAGAAGGAAAGAGAAGAAATCGGATAGTTTATAAAGTATGCCGAAGGGGAGTGAAGCAACGAGGTAGAGGATCGGATAGACTAAATAGAAGACTACTGCCTGCATTCGGTTAAAATCGGCCAGAAAGGTAGCGATTTCACCTAATGACATCTAAAATGGCGCAATCAAAGTGAACATTTTATTGGTTCGGCCACCTATCTTGCACTTATCATCAACTATCTACAGAATGAATATTCCCGATTTCCGAAAAGTGTTTCCCGGTGCGCTCGTGATCTTAGCTCTTGCGTCATGTACTGGAAACAAAAATGAGCAGAGTGCCGCCTCCGGATTCAGCGTTCCGGTGGAATATTATAAGTTAAAGAACGGACTGAAGGTGGCTTTGTCGCCGGACAAGACAGCACCTACCGTAGCCGTTGCAGTCTATTATAATATCGGCTTCAGGATTGAGCCGAAAAACAGGACTGGGTTTGCACACTTGTTTGAACACATGATGTTCCAGGGGTCGGAAAACCTTGGAAAGACGGAGTTCATCAAGCTCGTTCAGGAGAACGGAGGCATTCTGAATGGATCCACACGCTTCGATTTTACGAACTACTTTGAGGTTATGCCTGCACACAAGCTCGAGACGGCATTATGGGCTGAAGCTGATCGTATGAAGGGATTAGCAATAACGCAGGAGAACCTGACCAACCAGCAAGGCGTTGTGAAGAATGAAGTGAAAGTAAATGTACTCAATCAACCATATGGCGGGTTTCCCTGGCTCGACATGCCACAATATGCAAACGAGAATTGGTACAACGCGCATAACTTTTATGGCGACCTCGCCGACCTGGACTCAGCCAAGCTCGAAGACGTGAGCAGTTTCTTCAAAACTTTCTATTCGCCGAATAACGCAGCGTTATCTGTTGTCGGTGATTTTGAGGTTGAAGAAGCCAAGAAGTTCATTGAGCAATACTTCGGGTCTATTCCCATGGCCGAGCTGCCGCCACAACCGGACATCAGTGAGCCCAGACAGGAAAAGGAGAAACGTTTCACAAAAAAAGATCCGTTGGCGACCAAGCCGGCTCTTGCTGTTGCGTATAAAATGCCTGAAAGAAACACACCTGAATTTTATGCAATGGGCTTGATCGATCAGATACTCGTACAGGGAAATGACAGCAAACTCAATCTTTCCCTGGTTCAAGAGAAAGGATACACTGACGCTGTGAACGGTGGCATCAATTATCTCGGCAATATGTTCAACTATAAGGGACCCATGATCTGGATGGCGGATCTCATTTATGATGGAGGAGTTCCTTCGGATTCAATCCTGGCGGCATTCGATAAGTCTGTGGCGGAAGTCGAAAAAAATGTCTCGAAAGAAGACCTTGACCTGGCTGTAGTGAAGATGCGCTCCAAGCTTTATGATGACGTGGGACAGTTCTTTGGCATAGGTCGCGCTGACTTATTGTGCAGCTTCGCATTGTTCGATGACGACCCTTCAAGGATCAATACACTCGAAAACGAGTTTAAGAAAGTAACACCGGAGATCATTCAAAAAACTGTCAAGGAATATTTGAGACCAACTAACCGGACGATCGTGATTGTCGAACCTTCTAAACAGACTGCATCAAAATGAAAAAGCAATTCTTCACAATCGCATTTATCGCCATTTTCGGATTTGCAGGAGCGCAAAAACAAACCGCGCCCGCGGGCAGTACACCTAAGGACTTTAAGCTTCCGGCTAAAAAGCAGGCAATCCTTAATAACGGTCTGAAATACAATCTTGTGCAATATGGAGCGATTCCGAAAGTCAACATTAATCTCATCATAAAGACAGGAAACGTTCATGAGGCCGCTAACCAGGTTTGGCTGGCAGACCTTACCGTACAACTGATGGAACAGGGAACGGCAAGCATGGATTTTACAACAATCTCAAAGAAAGTTGCCGCAATGGGAGGTAACATTACGCTCAACGCGGGAATGGATCAGGTCACAATTACGGGCTCGGTTCTTTCGGAGTTTGCGCCCCAGCTTGTACAGGTTATTGCTGATATCGCAATGAATCCCGCGTTTCCCGAAAAGGAGGTCGAGCGATTGAAGGCCGACTTGAAGCGGCAGCTCAGCGTGCAGCGCTCTGTACCGCAGTCGCTGGCGCAGGAAAAGTTTTTTGGGACCATTTACCCCAATCATGCTTATGGTCGTTATTTCCCTACCGATGAGATGCTTTCAACCTATAACCTCCAGGCGATCAAGGATTTCTACGATAAGAATTTTGGCGCTAAGCGTTCGGTTATCTATGTCGTTGGCAAGTTCAATGAGGACTCAGTTGCGCGCTCGATCGACCGCTCATTTAATACATGGAAGGAAGGTCCTGAAGTTGACTATCCCACCGCGACGCCATTGACATCCAATAAGATTGAGATGATCGACCGTCCCGGCGCACCACAGTCGACGATCATGTTGGGAATACCTGTTCCTGATCCATCGAAGGCCGACTATCAGGCCTTACAAACGACCAATTCGCTATTAGGCGGGTCGTTTGGTTCCCGGATCACGAGCAACATCCGGGAGAACAAAGGTTATACCTACTCACCATTCAGTACTATCCAAAGCCGCCATCGTGTTGCCGTGTGGTATGAGCAGGCCGACGTAACAAGTGAGCACACAGGCGCATCATTGCAGGAGATTTCCAAGGAGATCAAGCGGCTGCAGACTGAGCCTCCTTCTAAAGAAGAGTTGAAGGGCATTCAAAATTATGAAGCCGGAATATTCGTCCTTCAGAATTCGACACCGTCTGGAATCATCGGACAATTGAATTTTATTGATCAGCATGGTTTGGACGATAGCTATTTGACCAATAAGGTGAAAAATATTTATGCGGTCACGCCGGAAAAAGTCTCTGAAGTCACACGTCAGTATTTTAAATATGAGGACATGACGCTGGTGATGGTTGGGGATAAAAAGCTGTTGGAAAAACAGATCAAAGCGACGAAAGAAAATTTGAAAGCGAAGTAGCTCTTTCCACAGCAATTGCTTTTTGAGCCACGGATGCCACGGAGAAACACAGACGGAATACAAACCGTACTGGACCAGGCGAATTTTGTCATGGCGTAAACAATTCGTGCTTTCCATGTCCGGCATGGCTGACGACCATTTGTAGTTAAGGCGTGCTCCAAATCCTCCTACATACGGCATAGGATAGGAGCAAGCCAGCCTATACTTTAAGGCATTAAAAAATTAATGCAATGAAAAAGCTCCTGCCTGCTTTGCTTTTCCTTTTAGCGTCAATAGGTTCATTCGCTCAATCCGGTCAGGCGCCAAAGGTCTACATGCCTAACGTTGTTTCCAGTGGTTACAATGAAAGAGACATGGCAATCTCACCCGATGGTTCGGAGATGTTCTATACAATCCAGGCTCTGCGCAGTGGCGTGAGTGTGATCATTCGCCGGACAGCCGCCGATGGTTGGAAGAATGGCGAGGCCGCACCGTTCTCCGGTCAATACTCCGATCTCGAACCTGCATTTTCACCCGATGGCAATAGACTATTTTTCGCTTCCAACCGCCCGGTTGAAGCAGGCGTTGAAAAAAAGGATTTTGATATCTGGTATGTCGAAAAGAACGGGAAGGGCTGGGGTCAGCCGATTCATGGTGGCACACTGATCAATTCTTCCGAAGATGAATGGTACCCGTCGGTGGTCGAAGACGGATCGGTCTACTTCACCGGTGTCCGTGCCGATGTACTGGGTAAAGAAGATATTTACCGAGCACAGTGGAAGAATGGGAAGTTTGAAGCACCTGTTAATATTGGACCGGGGGTCAATTCCAAACTCGACGAGTTCAATGCATACGTTGATCCGAAAGAGCAGTATATTATTTTTTCGGCGGAAGGCGGCGAAGGAGATCTTGGTCGTGGTGATCTCTATATAAGTCATCGCAAAGACGGCAGTTGGACGAAGCCAAGAAACCTTGGGGCCGATGTTAACAGCAACCGCCTGGATTATTGTCCTTTCGTATATAATGGCATTTTTTATTTCACAAGTGACAGACCAGGACCTGCTGCGCGCTCCGGAAAAATGTCTTTTCAGGAAATCAAAATGAAACTCGATAGCTGGGGCAATGGATGGGGCGACATCTACTCCATGCCTGCCGCAACAATTGTGTCCAAATAGGTCCTGATAACCTTGGTTTTTGGAGTCTATTTTACGTTTTAAAACCCTAGGATTCGTTTTGCCGTTATACCTATCATGGCCGAAAACGTCAGAACATGTTTCCATCAGGCTTGATCCAGAAAAAACGCAAGGTTTGCTTCATTCTGTTGGAACACGTTCACCTGATGGATTTGGCAGGGCCCGCTCAAGTTTTCTATGAAGCGGCAAATATTGGATCATCCGGCTACGAGTTGCTATACTGTTCCACCAAACGAGATGTGTTGTCAGAGCAGGGCCTCGCGTTTAGCCGCCTCCTTCTTCCTGAAGAAGTGAAATTGAATGAGGGCGATTTCATTTTTGTTCCTGGTATCGATTTCAAATCATTTACTGAAGGTAAACTGGCTGCCGACATCCGGCTAATAGCGCCATGGCTCAAGAAGCACCTTCAATCCGGTGTTCGCGTGTCGAGTGTTTGCAGTGGATCTCTGGTTCTGGCGGAAGCCGGATTGCTAAAAGGAAGAAAGTGCACTTCACACTGGAAGTGCATCGACTACATGAAGACTAATTATCCGAATGTGACCGTCCTAACAGACCGGCTCTATGTGCAGGATGACTGTGTGTTTACAAGCGCGGGCATGACATCTGGCATCGACATGTCGCTGTCGATCATTGAAAATCATCATGGCCCCGTGCTCGCTGCGAAAGTTGCCCGGGAGATAGTTGTCTATCTGCGCCGGAACAACTACGACAGCCAGCAAACGATTTATCTTGACTATAGAACACATTTCAATCCTGCTGTTCATAAAGTTCAGGACTACATCATTTCCAACCCGGGCAAAAATCCAGGGCTTGAAGAACTCGCGGCAGTAAGTAGTACGAGTGTTCGAAGTCTCACCCGATTATTCAAAAAAAGCACTGGTCACACCATCATTGAGTTCAAGAACGCGGTGAAGGTGGAACTCGCCGGAAGACTTGTACATAACAGTGACTTTACCCTCGAGAAGATTGCAAGCCTTTGTGGCTTTGAGAGTGCCCGCCATTTCCGACGCATCTGGACGCAGCACATGGGCACATCGCTGAGCAGTTACCGCAATTCGTGACGGTTATTCCATTAGGTTGTGGATGTAGTCCATCGTTTCATTTCTTGCGTTGGCAAACGACCGCCGTTTATATTTGTGTAGATGGGCGACGTGAAGAAGAATTATCGAAAGATCATCCACGTGGACATGGATGCTTTTTATGCGTCTGTAGAACAGCGGGATAATCCTGGGTACCGGGGGAAACCGATCGTAGTGGGTGGCTCGCCAGAAGGAAGGGGAGGTGTTGTCGCTACTGCCAGTTACGAGGCGCGCAAATTTGGTATCCGCTCCGCGATGTCATCAAAAAAAGCGTTGCAGCTATGCCCGCATGTAATTTTTATTCGTCCACGCTTTGATGTGTACAAGGAGACTTCGAAGAAAATTCGTGAGATATTTTACCGGTATACGGACCTGATCGAGCCACTATCGTTGGATGAAGCCTACCTCGACGTGACTGAAGACAAGCAGCAGATCGGCTCAGCACTTGATATTGCGCGGCTGATCAAAGCGGCCATCCGGGATGAAGTTGGACTCACGGCGTCGGCGGGAGTTTCGATCAACAAGTTCGTGGCCAAGATTGCGTCCGACATCAACAAGCCTGACGGGTTGACCTTCATCGGTCCGTCGAAAGTTGAGGGCTTTATGGAGAAATTGCCCGTAGAAAAATTTCATGGCGTCGGCAAAGTGACTGCTGAAAGAATGAAGGCAAAAGGGCTATATACCGGAGCGGACCTGAAGAAACTTTCTGAAGGTGAGCTGGTAAAACTCTTCGGAAAATCCGGAAGGTTCTTTTTCAAGATTGTTCGCGGCCTGGACGACAGAGAGGTCCAGCCACACCGCGAAACCAAATCTGTTGGAGCCGAGGACACATTTCCTTATGATATTACTGAAACGGCTGAGATGGTAACAGAGCTGACTAAGATCGCCGAGACCCTCGCCGAGCGCCTTAAAAAGAACAATCTGAAAGGCCGAACCATCACCTTGAAGATAAAGTACCATGATTTCAAGCTGGCAACCCGCAGCCAGTCACTTGCTGAAGGCGTGGCTGATTTGGATATTATCATTCAGACAGCAAGGGGGTTGCTGATGACAAGTGAGCCCGAGGGCAGAAAGATACGGTTACTCGGTATATCGGTCTCTAATTTCGAGGGCGCTACCCGGCGACCTAAAAGCTATCCGGAAGACCAATTGTTCCTTTTTACCTAACGAATTCCTAACAATTTCTAAATCGAATCTTTACGTTATTGCAGTGGCCTATGCGATCGTGAATTGTCATTTTCGCCATGAGAAAAGAAATAAAAATACAAGACTTTTCAATACACGGGAATGCAAAACCTGCGTTGAGTTTAGTCATCGACCCATTTTAATGAAATTGCTATTGTGGAGAAAAATTCCTAAAATGTAAAGCCCCTGAATTTAAATTACTTGAAATCTCATTAACCCCCTGAGGCCCAGAATTTGATGAATAATTAAATGCAATAATCAATGTTCTGAAAGACAAGATTATTGTCATCGCAACGTGGCCCTTTAAACCGTATAATGACTTTTCCCTGATGTCGAACGTGCTTATGCTTGGATGGGAGTTTCCACCGATTTTCTCGGGTGGTTTAGGCGTGGCGACATATGGAATGGTGAAGGCGATGGCGCACCGTGCAAACATCCGCCTGATAGTTCCCAACGCAACTCCGTCTCTCGAACTTGAGGATGTTCATATCAGCGGTCTGAACAGGCTTAATGCCGAAGAGATTAATCTCGAGCGATTGGCGAATAGCCTTGCCGCTCTGGGCGTCGATGTATCAAAACTTCCTGTTACGCTAAGTCCATATCATCATGTAAATGAGGCCATTGGTGACTTAGAAAGGGATTACCTGGAACGTCTTTTTTCAGGAAAAGGAACGGTCGAGAATATCCATGCAATCTTCTCGGGCAAAGAAGTGTACGGGACGAACATTTTTGAGAAGATCGGCTTGTATACACACCTCGCTTCGGAACTTGCGAAAGACAGCGATTTCGATGTTATCCATGCCCATGACTGGATCACGTTTCCTGGCGGGGTCAGGATTAAATCGGAATCCGGCAAACCACTGATCTTGCATATCCACTCGCTGGAGACTGACCGTTCCGGGAGTGACTGCCGCAACCGTATATATCACCTGGAAAAGGACGCGATGCAAAAGGCGGACAGGATCATCGCCGTCAGCCAGTACACCAAAGATCAAATTGTACTTCATTACCAAATCAATCCCGCAAAGATATCGGTAGTTCACAACGGGATCGATCCGCAGGAAACAAAACGGACTCCGCACAAGCTAAAGGACAAGCTCGTAGTTTTTCTTGGCCGGCTGACGCATCAGAAGGGTCCGGATTTTCTCATTGAAACCGCCGAGAAAGTTGTGCGCGTCTATCCAAGGGTAAAGTTCGTGGTCGCCGGAACCGGCGATCAGTTCTCTCATGCGTTACAATCTTCCGCGTATAAGAAGCTTGGCCGCAAGTTCATTTTCACCGGCTTCCTGTCAAAAGCAAGAGTGAATCAATTGCTTTCGATGGCCGATGTTTACTTCCTGCCATCCGTGTCAGAACCATTTGGTCTTTCAGTGCTCGAGGCTGCGCAATTCAAGGTGCCGAGTGTTATCTCCAGGCAGTCGGGGGCAGCGGAAGTTATGAAGGGAACACTGCAAGCTGATTTTTGGGATACCGACAAGTATGCGAATTACATCCACGCGTTGCTGAAGTATGGTGTGCTGAAGAAAGAGTTGGTTGAAAAGACGCAAGGAGAGCTGGGCTTGCTTACCTGGAAGAATGCAGCCGAAAAAATACTGGATATATACGATAAACTCAGAGTAAATTAAATCTTCAACATATACTCGATGCCTTCTGTTTGTTTTTATTTTCAGGTTCACCAACCGTTTCGTCTCAAGCCCTACGATTGTTTTAAGATAGGCAATGACACTCAGTATGAGGATGAAGCAAAGAATCGTGAGATACTCAATCGTGTTTCTGAGAAGTGTTATTTGCCTGCGAACAATACAATGCTCAGGCTGATCGGGGAACACAAAGGCAAGTTCAGGATCGCATATTCGATTAGTGGTACAGCCATCGAACAGATGGAAAAATACCGTCCGGATGTACTGCAATCTTTTAAGGACCTGGCGAATACAGGTTGTGTTGAATTTCTTTCCGAAACTTATTATCACTCACTCAGCTTTTTGTACTCACGACCGGAATTTGTACGGCAGGTCGACAAGCACAAAGCAAAGATTCAGGAGCATTTTAATCAGGTGCCGAAAGTGTTCAGAAATACGGAGCTCATCTACAACAATGAGCTCGCGGACTTCATTCCGTATTTAGGATATAAGGGCGTTATCTGTGAAGGTCTCGATCATGTGCTTGGTCATCGCAGTCCTAATTTTGTGTATCATCCACCTGCTAACAACAAGATCAGCTGCCTGCTGAAGAATTATAAACTCTCAGATGATATAGCTTTTAGATTTTCTGATAAACGCTGGGCGGAATGGCCCCTCACTGCTTCAAAGTTTGGCCACTGGCTGCATCAGATCGCGGGCAATGGAGAGGTCATTAATCTGTTTATGGACTATGAGACCTTTGGCGAACATCAATGGCCCGAGACAGGGATTTTTGAATTCCTTTATCACATGCCGGGCGAGGTGATGAAACATCCCGACTTTGACTTCCTGACACCGTCCCAGGTGATAGATACTTATCCGGCGCGAGGTGAGTATGATGTACCTAACCTCAGCTCGTGGGCGGACATGGAACGCGACCTTTCGGCATGGCTCGGTAACAGCCTCCAACATGATGCCATGGAGCGGATCTACGCGATCGAAAAGGCAATAAAAAAGACTGGCGACGAAAGCATGATCGACAACTGGGCGAGGCTGCTGACCTCAGATCATTTCTATTATATGTGCACCAAGTATTGGAACGACGGAGATGTACACAAATACTTCAGCCACTACGAGTCACCCTACGATGCATACATCAACTATATGAATGTAGTTACCGATCTCGAACACAACCTGGAGATATCCAGTGTAATAGACTAAGGCTGCGTTCCGTATGGCGTCTAACGCTGCCCCCGCGTGTATACGGCTAGTTTCGCATGGCTTTTGCAGATTTTTTTACATTATTCCACCGCAATGAGTCTGCGGGAGATGGAAGACACGTTGGCTCTGGGTGGCCTGCCTTCACGCATGAATACGCTATGATCTATGGGCAACCGTAATGATATCTTTGACTTCCAGGATTTGCTTTTCATATCCTTTGGCCACCACGTTGATCATCGCCAGGCCAAGTTCCCGAAGGGTTGATGCCGTGTTCGGGAAGAAAGTTTTCAAAATGGGATACATCCATGAAATGTATCGGTAAGGTTTCAATGTGTTCTTCAGGCCTTTGGTTGGGTGCATGTATCCAGGACGGAACATATACGACTTTTTGAATGGCAAGGACATCAATTTGTTTTCAGTCTTGCCTTTTACCCGTGCCCACATTGATCTTCCTCGCTCCGTACTATCGGTATTCGCTCCTGAAACATAGCAAAATGTCATTTCCGGATTCAGCCTCGAGAGGGTTTCTGCCACGTGGATTGTCAGTTCGTATGTGAGCCGAAAATAATCTGACTCTTTCATGCCAACCGATGATACGCCCAGACAAAAGAAGCATGCGTTGTAGCCGTCGAGTTGCGACGCTATTGGAGCTAGGTTGTGAAAATCTCCGTGAACGATCTCTTTTAGCTTGGGATGTGCCACCCCCGAAGGTTTTCGCGTGATAACAAGGACCTGTTCGACGTCGGGGCTAAGCAAACACTCGTGCAATACGCCTTCGCCCACCATTCCCGTGACCCCAGTAATAATCGCCTTGATTTTCATCGGTTATCAGAGATAAATGTTGATGTTCCAAACAAAGTTTTCATCTCCACTTGCAGACGAATTTCATAAAAAAATCATCTGGCCCGGACCTAATAAATTTATGAAATTGGGAGCAGGTAATAGAACTTTGGTCCCCTTTAACCGATTCAAGCCCCGATGAGCCAATCTCTGACAACGCTTACCAATGGCGTGCGAATATTTCGCATGGTGGTGCCGGTCTTCATGTTGATTCACGGCATCACACGCATCACCAATCACAGTGTGGATGGTTTTGGGGAATTTCTTTCCGGAAACGGCTTTCCGCTCGGATATTACCTTGCCTGGGCAATCACGTTGTTCGAGATAGTGGGTTCAGTCCTTGTCATCACAGGCTATTTTGTTTCGGTGATGGGAGTTTTGTTTGCGCTGGAGCTGACCGCTGGAATCCTCTTGGTCCATCGCGCGAACGGTTGGTTTGTTGTTGGCGCCTCAACCGGGGGAATGGAATACAGCGTGTTGTTGATTGCCTGTTTTTTGTTGCTGGCTTTCACTTCGAAGCGCTCACGATAGCCTGGGTTCGTCAAAACCGGCATTACTGGAAAATTCCGCCAATCCAATCGGTGACCTGCCTATAAAACTCAGGGATGGATGCCGGATACAAACCCATGCAGAATACCAGGCCATAAAGCGATCCATACAAGTGCGCATCGTGATTGATCGAGTCATTTGATTTTCTTCCCTGAAAATAGGAGTAGGCGATATAAAGGCCACCGAGGATAAAGCCTGGCATACAGAGCGCGATATATACGCAGATGTACTGCATTGGCTGTAGGATAATGAAGGCAAATACCACAGCGGCAACTCCTCCGGAAGCTCCCAGCGAGTGATAGTGGGGATTGTTTCTTTGCTTAAGATATGTTGGCAGGTCGGATACAATTATCGCAGACACATACAACAATCCATAGTAGACCATACCGGCCTGCCCAAAAAGGATTTCGAACACACGTTCCACTACAGAACCCAGGAAGTAAAAGGAAAACATATTCAGTAGCAGGTGCATATGGTCCTTGTGGATAAACCCTGATGTCAGCATTCGATAGTACTCGCGGTTTCGGGCGATTAGGTATGGAGTCATCATCAACCGGGCTTGTAGTGAAGGGCGGTTGAATGCCGGAAAGCTGACCATTACCGTAATCAGAATCAGAAGAATTGTGACTGTCATTGCGCAAAGATAATGAGTAAGATCATCCATATATTTTTTAGTGGGCCATCGGCGCGCGATAAACATTTCTCAGAAATAGTTTGTAACCAGCCCTCATAGCACGATCTAATGCATAAATTGACCACATGCTCATAAATGCAGTTCAGCTGGCGGCGGACGTTCAACTCAGTGACAGCGTGATCATTTCTGGCATCTTAGAGGGCAATAAAGAGAACTACGAGATTCTTATCCGCCGCTACAACAGCATGTTATATAAAACTGCTCGCGGTATTCTGAGGGAAGAAGAAGACATTGAGGATGTGATGCAGGAAGCGTATATCCGTGGGTTTGAGAAGCTGCATCAGTTTCGAAGTGAAGCAAAGTTCTCTACATGGCTTACCAGAATATTAATCAACTGCGCCTTGCAATTTGCCGGCAAACTCAAAGGACGTCGCCACATCGATGTGGATGCGCTCAGAGAAGATGATCTCAGCTTGTCGTATGAATCGCCCGACCCACGCGGCAATTCAGTAGATATTGCTGACAGCCTCGGTAGTGCAATCGAAGCGGCCGTGAGCCAGATCCAACCTAAATATCGGATTGTATTTATCCTTCGGGAAATTGAGCACATGTCTGTGGGGGAGGCGGCCGACGTACTCAACATTTCCGAAGAGAATGTTAAAGTGAGATTGCATCGTGCCAAAGCGATGTTGCGTGACATCCTTAAGTCGAGCCTCAGTGACCTTGAGATATTCGAGTTCCACGCGACCCGCTGTGCGTTGATGGCAGAACGGGTGATGGCGGTGCTTTTGGGTTAACCGCAGTATGCGTTCGCGTATAGACAAAAAGGGCGGAGAATGCTCCCCGCCCTTGCATAAAATCATTTTGCAGTCTTAATTCTTGTTTTCAAATCCAGCAGGAAATCTCATAGGTTCCATTTTTCCCTAAGGTTAGGATTTTGTTTTAGTTGTTTTTTCTTTTCGACATAGTTTGCCACCGTAAGGCCGATGGCACATACGACAAGGCATAAGATGACTGCCAAGCCGATCATGAATTCCAGCCAGAGCATAAAATTTAAATTATTTACTTATTAATGAAAAAGTTCAGGAGGCTGATTGAATTGCCTCAGAGAAAAAGCATGTGCTACATGGTAGTAGGAGTGGATTTTGTTATTAATACGAGTTGGGATAAAAAGGTAAGTTGGCATTTTAGTGTTAATCGGAGCGGTCGCCCTGAACGGAGTCGAAGGGGGACGAACGGGTACCCACGTCAGACTTCGACACCGCTCACCTTTGGCCCCAACATATAGCAGTATTACACCTGCAACTTTGTGTCTAGCTGTTATTCAGCGCGCGAACTTTCTAAAGGTTTTGGCGTAAATCAGTGACAATAAAAAAGCGGCATTTTTTATAAAAAACTGCAATTACCATTCCGTCAAAAGGGTGTGAATTTTGTTTAATGCGCGCGACAAATCCAGTACAAAAGTTTAACGGACGGACTATTTGCCTGTACCTGAGAGAATATTGGGCGGATTCGTGGAATTTTTTTTTGCTTGTAACAAAAAGCCTCGAAAGCAGTCGTGTACTTATTTACAATATGATTCGTAAGATTGTAAACTCATTTTCCCTTGCGTTAGCAAACATCCGGTCGAACGTTTTTCATACGATACTCTCCGTGCTCGGGATAGTAATAGGAGTGGGGGCATTGGTGTCCATCCTGTCACTGATTGACGGAATGGAACGCTATGCGCGCGATCAGGTATCAACCACCACTTCGCTTAACGCCATCGTTATCAAGACCGAGCTCTTCAAAACATTGAACAACGTCAGGATTAGAAAAGACTCCGTGGCGAGCCTATTGCTCGAAGATTTTATGGCGCTACATCGGTCGCTATCGCGGCCAGTGACGCGGTATTACAGAGTGTCGGGGTCGTCAACGTTCACCCTCACTGACGGAGTAGCTCCTGTAGGCGTCAACACCTTTGCAACGGATACTACGCTCGTGCCTGGCCTGAAGCTACACACCGGGCGCCTCCTGAATGCCGATGACATCAAATTGAAACGTGAAGTGGCCATTGTCAATACTTCATTGTTGGGCGCAGCAAATATTGATTCATTGCATGCCGTAGGACGCGACATCTCAATCGGAACGCGAAGGATGAAAATTATTGGCGTTGTTTCAGGCAAGAACAATAGTAGTCCCGAGCTTTACTTCCCCGTAACGACAATTGATGTCAGGGAGATCAGGGGAAACCCTGCCGACGCAGCCTTCGAAGTTCAGCATACTGAGGATATTCCCCAGCTGAAGATTGAGATCGAGGCCTGGCTGAAGGCTCGCTATGGCGACGCCTCGAATGATTTCAGAATTTTAACCAACGAATTCAGAGTAGAGCAACTGGCCAAAGGATTCCTGCTGTTCAGAATTATTATGGGCCTGATCGTTGGAATTTCGGTAATCGTAGGAGGTATCGGCGTAATGAATGTGCTGCTGATCTCAGTTACAGAAAGGACATCCGAAATAGGAATTCGAAAGGCATTGGGCGCCAACCGCAAGGACATTGTATTTTTATTCCTTTCTGAATCGGTTGCTGTGTCAGCATTTGGAAGTTTACTGGGCGTAGTGTTCGGAATCGTCTTCACACTGATTGCAATTCCTCTGGTCAAGGCAGCCACGAAAGTCCCTTTCCAGGCTGACTTCACCCTTAATACGATTGCCGTCATCTCGGTGGTAGCCCTTTTCGTCGGGATCATTTTTGGAACGTATCCGGCTATACGTGCGTCCCGACTGAATCCAGTCGATGCCATCCGGCATGAGTAGTGTGGAATAAATTTCTCTCCAAGGATTTTTTCGCCACATCACTGGCGATGCGAAAAGTACGCTTAAAGAGGAGGGTCTCATTTCGAGAGGTGAGATGATACATGCGGAGAATTAAAGCGTAACAATTGTAAATTTCATATGCGAGTGGGTTGAAAGATGAGGGCGCTTTTTTTTGACCAGGTCGTAATGGTTATTTTAGAGGTCCTATGCCAATCAAAGCAATTCTTTTCGACATGATTGGGACGACGGTTTCTGAAAAAGATCCCTCGTTCATCAGCAATTGTTTTGTAAAGGCCTTTGAGGAGCACAAGGTTATTGTGACACCGGACATTATTCAAAGGCATCGGGGAAGAGATAAGCATCAAATGATCGGTGACATACTTCAGGAACTCGATTATCCTCGTCAGCTTTCCCGATCGATCATGCAGCGCTTTCAGCGAAATGTTGAAAAGGGAATGCACAATTTCTCAGCGGCAGATGGTGCCAGGGACATCCTCGGCTCAATGATGGGGCTGGGTATCAGGGTGGGTATCGGTTCGGGATTACCGCGCGTCGTCTTTGATAAGGTCTTAGACTACCTTCAATGGAATGAAGTGGTATTTGATTATATTGGAATAGCCGAAGAAGTGGGTCGGGGTCGTCCGCATCCAGATATGATTCTGGACATGATGAGGAAGTTGAATGTTTCACCCGATGAAACGTTAAAAGTGGGAGACACCATTTCTGACATTCAGGAGGGGAAGAATGCAGGCGTGAAGACTGTCGCGATTGTCTCTGGTACACAGCCGGAAGATCAGCTACGCAGCGAAAACCCCGACTTTGTTATTTATCAGCTTGCGGAACTTCGCGATATCGTCAGGTAACTTTTCGATTATCTCTGATTACTTACTAAAGAATACAGATTACCGATTGTCACTAGCCACTATGAGTCTTGCCCAAAACAAAGACCTTTTAAAATTCCTGAAATCCTTTCCTGCAGACCTGCAGGAACGAGCGTTGTGGCTTCGAAAATTCGTTTGGGAGCTTTACCCCACCGCCAACGAGCTTATTTATGACAACTACAACGCACTTGCATTTGGGTGGTCACCAACCGATAAAGTGGGACATACCTTCTGCTCTATTGCGCTGGGACGGTCGAGCTTCAATTTGCATTTCGGATTTTATTGGGGATCGCAGATAGCCGATCCTAAAAAGATACTCCTGGGGGAAGGAAATCAATACAGGTATATTCTCGTAGATGACATTAAGACCTTTCCAAAAGCCTACATGGTGAATTTGCTCAAGGATGCTTACAAGAATTCAATTTCCAAAGTCAAAGATCCTAATTTGATAATGGAAGGCATGACAATTACCAAATCCATATCGCCGGTGAGGCGCACTGCTGGCAAGACGGCTTTAAAAAAATCAGCGGGAGGCAAGCCCTCCAAAAAGGGACGCAAGACGTCTTCTAAATAGACCGTTTATCATCAACCGTCCGTTCAAATCCATTCAATCCTGTACAAGATGCTAAAATAGGGGGATACGTCGCGTCAGAGGGCGTGGAAGCTCGTATGAGGAAATAAAAAATTTATTCCTCATGAAACGAACAGTACTTCTAGCATGGATTCTTCTTGCCGTCGCATCATTGTACGGACAGGTTCAACCATTGACATGGGAGCCACCGGGCGGAAACCGCAAGGCATCGGTCTCTGAACAAGTCGGCATCGTAAAGATCGCAATCAACTATAATCGTCCTGGGGTAAAGGGACGGGAAGGCAAAATATGGAATACTCCTGTAGCCTTCTACGGTTTTGTCGATCAGGGTCATGGTACCTCATATGCGGCTCCCTGGCGTGCAGGCGCGAACGAGAACACTACTATCTCGGTTTCTCATCCCGTAAAAATCGAAGGCAAGGACTTGCCGGCAGGGACATATGGATTTTTCATTGCCTTGGGCGAAGAGGAGAGTATCCTGATTTTTTCGAAGATCTCGACATCCTGGGGAAGTTTTTACTATGATCCGACCGAAGATGCATTGCGCGTCACAGTAAAGAACAAGGCGCTGGATAAGAGTGTTGAATGGCTCAAATATGAATTTATTGACCAGACGGATAACTCTGTGACCGTTGCGATGTCTTGGGAGAAAAGAATGATCCCATTTAAGATCGAGGTAGATAGGAAGCCGCTTCAGATAGCTGCATTCAAGAACGATTTCAGGACCACCAGACCTTATTACGACTACATCACTGCGGCGCAGTGGTGCCTGGAGAACGATTACGAGCTCGAGCAGGCGAACGCATGGATGGACAGAGCGATCTATTTCCGGGTCATGGGAGAGAAGAACTTCAGGTCACTGAGCACAAAGGCGGCAGTCTTAACAAAACTTGGTCGCGGTGACGAAGCAAGAAAGCTGATGGAAGAAGCGATTCCGTTGGGAACGATGACCGACGTGCATTTCTATGCCCGCAGTCTGAGCCTGGCAAAGCAGCCACAGGAAGCCTTTAAAGTCTTTAAGATGAACTATGACAAGTATCCCAACGAATTTACCACGAATGTGGGCATGGGAAGGGGCTATTCAGGCATCGGTGAATACAAGAAGGCGCTTACTTATATGAAGGTCGCTGCGTCAAAGGCACCCAATGACATTCAGAGGAGCAGCGTTGAAGCCATGGTTAAGAAGTTGGAAGAGGGTAAAGATGTGAACTGATACCCTTCAATAGGGTAGATTGACTCTTTCGGAGCCATGTATCGTGAAGGTGCATGGCTCTGATCGTTAAGAATAACAGTGGAAGTCAGCGCTCGAAGCTTAAGCTTTAAACTTTGAACCTTGACCGTGGAACCTGGAACGATACAATAGGTGAATACTACTAACGTGCTAAGACACTTGTATTTATAACACCTATCATTTAATGATGACAACTTATCAATGAGTTACTAACATTGATTGAAAGTTTCGCTATCAACAATTAAAGCAGAAATAACTTTTATTTATGTGATGATTGAATCATTTTTGATTCATAAACATCCTAACCGCAGATGAGTGCAAGCAAACTTAACAGGAAAGTAGCCGATGCAAACGTTGTAGAACAACGAATGGATCTTGTAAAGAACCACAGAGCGTTGTATGCCCGCCGATCTTTTAAGCCGGGTGATGTTATATCCGAGTTTAGCGCAAGAAAAACGTTCTCAAAGCCAACTTACCTGACTGTTCAGATCAGCGATACAGCGCATATCGAGTTGTTTCCCGACCATTTGGAATGTGTTAACCATAGCTGTGACCCGAACAGCTTCTTTGACACATCGACCTTGCAGTTTATCGCTCTTAAGCAGATAGACGAAGGGGACGAGTTCTTCTTCTTTTACCCGTCTTCTGAATGGGATATGGACCAGCCCTTTAAATGCCATTGTGGAGAACCAAATTGCCTGGGCACAATCAGAGGAGCGAAACACCTTGATAAGAAGGCGGTTGCGACCTACCGCTTCACTGATTATATCAAGGGCAAACTCGGGATTTAATCAGGTCGATTTATGACTGGCTGTGGTGGTGAAAACCATCGCGTTCTATAACTGGGCCCGACCAATGCTAACGAGTTGGCCTTCGCTGAAGCAAAAAATCCCCCTTTGTGCTATAGGCCATTCTTGACATAAAGCATAGGCGCGGCACAGTATACATGTGGCTGCGCCTATTTTCGCGGCAGATAATCATTCAATCACCATGAGGAAGATCTGCTGCACTATCGCTGTTCTCGCATCAATGGCTCACGCTTTACGGGCACAGGATATCTTTAAACTAGTAAACGACAACAAGAACCCAGTTACCCAAGTATCCGCGCCAGGTTTCTACAAAGGCGCTGCCTGGGTCGATATAGATAACGACGGTGATGTAGACTTGTTTGCAGCTCCCAATTCCCTGTTCAGGAACGATGGACACGGGATATTTACAACCATTCCCGATCCTTTTGCCTTTAAACCCCTTCAACCACCCGGTGGATCGTCCTGGGCTGACGTCAATAACGATGGATTCATTGATTGTATCATTTCTCAGAACCCTTCAGGTGTGTATCTGAATAATGGCAATGGCACTTTCAAGAATGTTTCATCGCAAATTCCGGCTTTTGATTCATTTGCGTCCTGGGGATGCGCCTTCGGCAACTGGAACAATGACCCGTTTCCCGATTTCATCTTTGCGCATGCCAAAGGCTTTCATAAGGGCGCTCCGATGTCTCCCAGCAAGCTATATCTCAACAAATCAGCGGCATTGATGCCCCAGAAAGTAACGGGGTTGGTGTTGACCGATAGCCTTCAGCCTTACACCGTGCCGTATTGGAGTGACTTCGACCAGGATGGAGATATGGACTTATTCGTTGCATCCGGCCCAGGCGGCAAGCCAGGTCCTGACTTCTGCTATCGAAACATGAAGATCGAGTCCGGGAAGGACGAACTGCAGCCAATGACACGCGAACTCTTCACGACGCAGATGCAAGATGGGCAATGCTATAATTTCATTGACTTTGACAACGATCGCGACCTTGACCTCTGTCTTACCAATTATGGCGGTGCACCGACTCAACTCTACGTGAACGAGGGAGGTGTCTACAAGATGCAAACCACTGGCTTTACCGGGAAAGGAAATAGCCTGTCCAATAACTGGGGTGATTTCGATAATGATGGAGATCTCGATGTGATCATCACTGCCGACAATGCGAAAACGAAATACTTCAAGAACGACGGGAGCGGATCTTTTGAGAAGCCCTTTGGTCTGGGCAAGGCGGGAGGGGCAGGCGTCTCTAATGGCGATTACGATAATGATGGGGACCTCGACCTGTTCATCAATGGAATCGACAGCGCGCGCGCATTGTACAATAACACAGCGTCCCTCAACGGCAATGCATGGATCAATATCCGTTGTGTGGGTACCAATGCCGGAAGGTCAGCTCTTGGCGCAATGGTAATGGTGAAAGCGATCATAAAAGGTAAATCCGTTTGGCAAATGCGTGAGATCAATGCGCAAAACGCCTTTATGAGTCAGAACGACCTGCGTGTGCATTTTGGCCTTGGTGATGCCAGGACGATTGAAAGCCTGGTCATTAAGTATCCGGGTGCTCCGTCACAAACGTTCACCAACATCAGGGTCAATACCTTTTATTCCCATGAGGAAGGCGCGAAAAGCCTTAAATCATTGAGCGGCAAATAAGCGCGATGTTCTAAGTTTCGTCCGATGGCGGGTTAATCATGCGCGCATCCCCAAAGCTTATGGCTCCCGATAGTCTATCGGGACCAGGCTTTTTTTACTTTCGCATACAAATGGCCCTGTTTGTTGCATCGTTGAATTCCGGAAGTAATGGGAACTGCTATTATATCGGCAACCAGAACGAAGCCATTCTGATAGACGGAGGCATTTCATGCAGGGAGACAGAGCGACGAATGAAACGCCTGGAGCTTTCAATGCAGAAGGTCAAAGCCATCTTCGTTACACACGAGCATTCCGATCACATTTATGGCGTTCCCCGCTTGTCGAGGAAGCACAAGCTGCCGGTTTATATCACCGACAGCACAATGAAGAATGGACGCCTGCACCTGAATGCCGAGCTTGTTATCCATTTCAAGGCTTATGAGCCAGTGCAAATCGGAAACCTCACCGTAACGCCTTTTCCAAAATTTCACGATGCAAGCGATCCCCATAGCTTCATCGTGTCCGGGAATGAAGTCAATATTGGCGTGTTTACCGATATCGGGCAGTCGTGTGAGCATGTTGTGAAGCATTTTGAGCAGTGCCATGCCGCCTTTCTTGAGGCAAATTATGATGAATTGCTACTGGAGAATGGATCCTACCCGCTGTCACTGAAGAAAAGGATCCGCGACGGTCATGGACATCTCTCAAACACCGAAGCGTTGCAGCTTTTTATGAATCACAGACCTTCTTACATGAGCCACCTGTTTCTGTCACACCTGTCGCGCAACAACAATTCGCCCAGGATTGTCAGGGATATGTTCCGGAAGATTGCAGGCCGGACTGAAATCGTTATTGCATCGCGTGACAAGGAAACTAAGGTTTACCAGGTAAGGAACCTTCCGGGCAGAGTATTCAAGCCTATTGATTTTGCGAGTAAGCAGTTGACGCTTTTTTGAAATGCTATGGCTTTTGGCGTTGGCATTAGCAGTTCATCAAATCGATAAAGGCGCTTTCAAGTATCGCGGCACCTTGAACCTTGAACGTTGAACCTTGAACCCAACGCCCTGAAACTTTGACTTCCCGCTTAACAAACCTATCTTTCAACGTCATTGACGGTTTATGAGCTTTATCGATAGAAAGAATGATTACATCGTATGGGTTATAGCTCCCTTCATTGAAACCGACGACCCTAATCTTAAGTATTACTACGACTACACGCAAAGCATCGCTGAGTACACCAAAGTGTTCAATGAAATAGGATGCGAGTGGCATTGGGTGAACGTGACTATCGGCAAGATTGACGAAGAGTTAAGGAAGATCAAGGAATATCCAACTAAGAAGACGTCTATCGTAGTCAATTTGTGTGACGGAGATGAGCTGAATAACATTCCAGGTGTGTCGGTTATCCATACTTTGGAGAAATACGCCCTCATTTACACCGGCTCCGACGATTACTTCTACCGTATCACAACATCGAAGATTCCTATGAAGGAGGCGTTCGATAAGGCTGGTGTGTCGACCCCCGCATGGAAGGTCATTGATCCCAGGAATGTCGATATCAAAGCGTTATTCGCTGAAATAGGCGATGTTTTGATCGTTAAGCCCGCTATTTCTGCCGGTAGTATGGGGCTCAGTATCAAAAATGTGGTATCCAGTCAGAACGAAATGGAGTCCGTTATTAATGACATGCTCAATGGTTATCGCGGGTGGAAGCTGGATACAGGAGGGATCTTTGTTGAGGAATTCATCAATGGGAGGGAGTTCACTACGCTTGTAGTTGGTTCATCCACCTGTCCGGAAGAAGTTAAGTGTTATCCACCCGTTGAACGTGTGTTCCATGCATCATTGCCGGAGAAGGAACAGTTTCTATCGTTTGATCGCCTTTGGGAAACGTATGATGTTGAGACACCTCTGCCTGATAAAGGTGTTTTGTACAACTATCATGAACCTGATAATGAGTTAATTAAAGGGCTTAAGCAAATCAGTCTTGAAGCATTCAATTCAGTAGGAGGTATGGGTTATGGCCGACTGGATATTCGTATGAAGCGTGAGACAGGTAAGCTTTATGTACTGGAGGTCAACGCTCAATGTGGTTTGAGTGAAGATGAAAATTATACATCTATTGGAGCAATATTGCGGTTTGCAAGAAAATCTTTTACATATTTGATCATTGAAATTATAGAAGACGCACTGATGAGACGCATTATGGGGCAAAACATAAAGCATTACAAATGAAAGTTTGTGTACTTCAACCCGACTATTCAACAACAAACGTCGATTACAAAAATTACGATCCGCCAAGAGAACTCGCCAGCTTA
>JBGAKL010000026.1:0-14325 GCA_044224375.1 Cyclobacteriaceae bacterium | reverse complement strand
ATGGTTTTTACGCCCTTTCCGCCTCTCCTGGTGATCCTGTAATCATCAATTGAGGAACGTTTTCCATATCCTTTTTCGGAAACGACGAGCAAGTTAGCATCTTCGCGAGTTATACACACCATGCCAACTACTTTGTCCGTCGAGCCTTCCAGTGTAACCCCACGCACACCTGCTGCAGTTCTTCCCATCGGTCTCACATCGGATTCATCAAAATGAACTGCCTTCCCTTCACTCTTTGCAATGATGATGTGATTCTTCCCGTTCGTGAGCGCTGCCTCAAGCAACCGGTCTCCTTCGTGGACAGTGATTGCCGTTATGCCGTTCGCACGCGGGCGCGAGTAAGCTTCCAGTGATGTCTTCTTGATGGTGCCCTGTTCCGTGCAAAGGATCACAAAATTCTTCGCGTTGTAGGCAGGATCTTCGATGTTCTTCACGTTGAGAACTGCTGCGACAGAATCGCCAGGTTCGATGTTGAGAAGATTTTGAATCGCACGGCCTTTTGAAGTCTTGGTTCCTTCAGGAATCTCATAAACCTTCTTCCAAAACACTTTCCCCAACGCGGTAAAGATCAGGATATAATGGTGCGCATGGGCAACAAAAAGATGTTCTGTGAAATCATCTTCTTTGGTTGACACGCCTTTGGATCCAACGCCGCCTCGGCCTTGCGTTCTGTATTCTGAAAGAAGCGTCCGCTTCACATAGCCCTGGTTGGATATCGTGATGACCATCTCTTCGTTGGGAATCATGTCCTCGACGGTGATGTCGTCTTCACTCGCAACTACCAGTGTTCGCCTGGCATCGCCATAGCGCTCTTTCATTTCAGCAAGCTCACCCTTGATGATGGCCATCCGCTTCGCTTCGCTCGCTAATACTTCTTTGTATTCGGCAATCAGAGCCATCACCTCTTTGTATTCGTTTTGAATTTTCTCCCGCTCAAGACCTGTCAAGCGCTGCAATCTCATTTCGAGAATTGCCTTCGCTTGGATTTCGGACAACGCGAATTTTTCCATTAAACCGACCTTCGCTATGTCGGGATCTTTTGAATTTCTGATTAACGCGATAACCTCGTCGAGGTGATCCAACGCAATCAGATAACCTTCAAGGATGTGTGCTCTTTTTTCTGCCTCTGCAAGCTCAAACTGGGTACGACGTATAACAACTTCGTGGCGATGCTCGACGAAATGCACGATGAGGTCCTTGAGATTAAGCGTCTGCGGTCGTCCTTTTACGAGAGCAACGTTATTGACCCCAAATGAGGATTGTAATTGCGTGTATTTAAAGAGATTGTTGAGTACAATATTCGGAATGGCGTCTTTTTTCAGGTCGTAGACAACCCGATACCCGTCGCGATCGGATTCATCCCGGATGTCTGTGATTCCTTCGATCTTCTTTTCGTTGACAAGGGCGGCTGTCTTCTCGATCATCATCGCCTTATTCACCTGGTAGGGAATCTCGGTAACGACAATCTGATCTTTTCCTTTTGGATTGGTAACAATCTCCGCCTTTGCACGCACTACGACACGGCCCCTTCCTGTGAGGTAAGCCTCTTGCACTCCTGAGGTGCCATAAATTATTCCGCCAGTCGGGAAGTCCGGAGCGGTTACAAACTTCATGAGTTCCGGAATCGTGATCTCCCGGTTGTCGATATAGGCTACAATGCCATCAATGACTTCGGTCAAATTGTGAGGCGCCATGTTGGTCGCCATTCCAACGGCAATGCCAGAAGAGCCATTCACCAAAAGGTTGGGAATCTTAGCCGGCAACACTGTCGGCTCAGTCAGCGAGTCATCAAAGTTTGGTTGAAAATCGACCGTTTCCTTGTTGATATCCGCCAACATCTCTTCAGCAATCCTGCGGAGCCGGGCTTCCGTGTACCGCATTGCTGCAGGGAAATCACCGTCAATGGAGCCGAAGTTTCCCTGTCCGTCAACGAGCGTGTAGCGCAATGACCAGTCCTGGGCCATTCTCACCATCGTATCGTAAACAGACGAGTCTCATCGACAAATTAGTACCACTTAACACCTCTCCCACGATCCTTGCTGATTTCTTATACGGCTTGTTATAATTTACCCCAAGCTCCAGCATCCCGTACAGCACCCGGCGGTGCACTGGCTTGAGACCATCCCTCACATCAGGGAGTGCCCGCGACACGATGACTGACATCGAATAATCGATGTACGCGCCACGCATCTCGTCTTCAATATTGATGGGGATTATGTTCTGTCTGGCGGGTAGGCCACTGGTATCTTCTGCCACAGTCTTGGTTGTCGATTACGTAACAATAATTTAACGGGCGAAGATAGGGAAAACAGCCTAATTCACCGCCTCAGGATGGGTTAAAAATCGTGGAATTTGGGCCTAAAAATTAACTTTTCGAGGCCGATTAGTATGGGTTCAGCTTCTTCTTGTTTTTCCCCTTGTATTTGATCAGGCGCGGATGGTTTTCGCCATACTGAGGATTCTGCTTTTTGAAGATCGGATGAACCCTGCTTCTGTATTCACGATCGCCGTGGGCATGGTTCATTTGAATCTTGCAATCGTGGATAAAACACTTGGGCAGTTCGGGGATGCTGTAGGATAAACCGATGTTGAAATAGAATGCATTCATGTTGGTCTGCACAGGTGGTCCGCCGGAATAAAGGTTGGTCTGGATACTCTTTACCTCGAACGATGGCCTCGCAAAAACCCTAAGGTATTCGGAAAGCTCACGCTCAACGGTAACGCCTACGTTGACGAAAACACCAGCGTTAACGATCTGTGAATTGAAATTGGTGCCTGGATTGAACCCGCCAACTTGTACGTCGCCTGTGAAAAGATAATCGCCGAGGCGATAAAAAGACATACCTGCAAATCCATAATATTTGCTCATCCAGCCGGAATTATCTGAGGGACGAAAGTTGCCGACCTTATCCGTGAAAGATATGGAATGAAGGCTCCCCATGTTCATATACTCGTATGAATACCCGGCCCCGATCCTGTACTTTTTAAGAAACTCATAATGAATCGTAGCATTGATCGGGATATTGAAAGCATTTCCTTTGAATCCTAACTTCGCGGTATCAGAACTCACAGTATAGTTACCGGGCTCAATCGGGTTAATGTCATAGCCCACGTTGTTAATCCAGTTCGTGTGTCGGATGGTCGGTGCGCCCGGAGGAACAAATATCTGTGGCGCCTTTCCGGGCGCCTGATAGATAGCGTATCCGTCCAGCTTGTTGCTCAGGAACGTGTTGCCATAGCCCGTGCTGAGCCCAAACTTTACGTTCTTCAAAATTGATCTGGGTCGCTTCCTGATCTTGGCGTAAAAATTCTCCAACGGAAAGGTTGTGGCCCCTTCATCCTGGGCAGCCGCTTCCTCAAAGACGAGCAACAACCCGCAAAACGCAACGATCGCTATTTGGATGGCTTGCTTCAGATCGCAGGAATTAAAACCTTACTTTAGACATTAAAAAGCAATATAATGTACTCTTGTTAATAATATCCGTATGACGGATAGCCACTTTCAAGGCTGCTAAAGGTATGAAAAACGGTCTGTCCGCTCTTCACTTCATAGGTGTACTCATGGACCTGCTTTTTGCCGTTGCTGTCTGTAAGGGTAAACGTCACTTTATTTGAACCCGCATTGAGGGGTATCCGGGAGTAGAAAATGCTGTGTGGCAGGGTCTGCCAGTTGCGGGTATCAGCCTTTTCCGTGATCGCATTCACAAGCCCGAGAACTGAGCCCAGGGTCTTATCGGTCTGCCTCACTTGATATTCTGCCACCTTCTTCATCGCCACGCGCAAGAGGGCCTTGCTTAGCTCAAGGTTCATTCGCTCATCAAGGCACTTAAATGCTACCTTATTCACGTCCTCAAGTTGCTGCAGCAAATAGATATCATTGTCCGTCTCCAGCGTAGCACTCCGGTAAAATACAGGCCGCTCGATGTATTTGGGAAATGCCACGCGAAAAACTTCCAGGCTGGCGAGCCCGCGTCGATCCCGCTCGTCGTAACCACTCAGATTGAATGGAAAACTCAGCCCAAGATCCGGATTGGTAAACACCACATAGTTATCGCGACGCAGCACGGTGAAGTTGATCCCCCACTCCGCCTTTACCGGACTGAGTCCATTGTGCCAGAAGAAGACAAGGTCACCCCCTTGTGAAGGCTGGTATTGATAATCAGTCATCCCAAACTTCGACTTGAATTCTTCCAGCTCGTCAGTGAGTCCTGACAGCGTTGCGGTTCGAAGAATATCATACTTCAACTGCTCTGGAGTTTCAACCTGAAACAACCGATGGAAGTCGTCTTCATAAATCTCCAGTGCATTTCTGTATGCGATAAAAGCATTGTTGTAGTCCTTATCCGAATCGTAGATGATTCCCATGAGTGTATTAATGAACGCGTCCCGGCGATATTTATCTTCAGAACTATAACGATCAGTCAACTGCTGCAGGCGGATATTCAAGCGCCGGCATTCTACCAGCGCGTCGTCCGTTTTGTTTAATTTGAGATAATTCAATGCCTTGAAATACAGCAGCATAAGGTGCTCGTGATCTTCTCCTTTGTAGGCTGCGAAATTCGGATTCGTGAGGTAGGTAGCTGCTTCGTTGAGGTAGTTAATGCGGTAGTCTTCACCGTAGATATATGCCTTTTCAAAATAGTCGTTGCTCTCCTGGTATTTTCCCATGAGGGATAAGATCAGTCCATTGTTTACGTCAAAGAGAAACTGCTTTTTCCCTGCGGCTTCAGAAGGATGAGATCTGAGTGTAGAAAGGGCCTTCTCCAAATCGCCCTTTTCAAACTCATCATTGAATGTAAGGTTAGCCTGGTAGTAAGAAGCGCATGAACTTACAAAGATGAGAGCGGCCAGTATAATGAAGCCTTTTTTCATGACACGTTAATGGCTGCTTCCGGGTGCATTGCACTAATTCCGGACATACTTTTTTATTTCGTGCTGACCATACCAAACACGGCGATTGGTTTCCATATCAGTCAGGAATAACGTGGTGGTATAGTTGACAACGCGCTTCTTTTGATACACGTCTGTTTCAGAAGTCATATCTCCAAACAGAATAAGATTGGCTCCGGCTTCTTTGCCCCATTTAGCAACCGTGGCCGGATCAGCAAAATCCTGCTGTTGCGCTCTTTCTTCGCGCAGTTTATCACGAAAATCATCAGACTCAACCAGGTCGGCAACACCCGAATTGAAGATCGCAAGTTCAAGTTTTTTGATGTAGGTATCTGCGTCAATGTGCTCACTTGTCTTGTTACGCACAAGCCCAACGATGATTGTTGGTTTCTTTCCCAGCGTCTTAGCGTATTCTTTGAACTTATCACTGCCAAGAAGATCGGCCACCATCGTGTCGGCAACCTGACGCGAATCAGCGTCATTCCAACGCCCACTAAGATCTATTGTTTCTGACGGGCTGATGCGCGTCACTGAACGCGCGCAACCCATGATGAGCACCAAGAGGAGTACCGACAGGTAGGGTTTCATAGGGATTCTTCTTAGTTAGATCAAAATGCCTGCCAATAGTCACAACGTCATAATCGCTTGAGCTGCTGAATCGCCACTTTTGGATTTGGTGATGAAAAAACGAGGTTTCCGGCCACCAGGATGTCAGCGCCAGCCTCCATCAACGGCCTTGCATTGTCAAGGTTTACCCCACCATCAATTTCGATAAGGGCACTTGATTTCTTTGTGCGAATCAGCGCTTTGAGGTCGCGTACTTTTTGATAGGTATTCTCGATAAACTTCTGTGCTCCAAAGCCAGGGTTCACAGACATAACATTCACAAAATCAATGTCTGCGATAATGTTTTCGAGATCGACGACTGGTGTATGCGGATTGATCGCCACTCCTGCTTTGACTCCAAGATTCTTGATTTGCTGAATGTTGCGATGTAGATGCGGGCAGGCTTCGATATGAACTGAAATACTCGCAGCACCGGCCTTGTGAAAGGCTTCAACAAAATTGCCTGGTTCCACGATCATCAGGTGAACATCAAGTGGCTTCTTCGCATGACGATGAATCGATTCAACGACCGGAAGGCCCATGGATATATTTGGCACGAAGACTCCGTCCATTATGTCGACGTGAATCCAATCAGCATCACTCTCATTGAGCATTGTGATGGCCTGCTGTAGATTTGAGAAGTCGGCAGTGAGGATAGATGGAGCGACGATGGGTTTCATATTATTCAACCCAAAAATAGCATTTAATGCTTCACGAAACGAAAAGTCCGGATGAGGGTCGCGGTTTCCACTTTCAACAAGTACGTACCGGCAGCAAAACTTTCGAGCGGGATCAGGATAGGGTTATTGAGCCAGTCGATCGACTGCACAGGATTGGCGATCAGCTTCCCTTGCATGTCGTAAAACGTTAGGGCCACATTCCCTTCTGGAAGCTTTTTGAAGGCGAGCGAAAGTGATGAATCTGCGGGATTCGGGAAGATAAAGACGTCTTCATCTACCGAATTACTTTTAAGATAATTTCTGACCGCGATGTAGTTGGGAATTCCATAACCCAGTAAGTTGTCGGGCGACGTTGCCTTGTTAGCGGAATTCATTATCGCTTTTACAATGTCCGCAGGCAAGAGTGAGGAATACTTTTCCATGAGGCCGGCGACAAGGCTTGTCACCAACGGCGCTGCAACAGAAGTACCGCTGGCCGAGCCAACGGAACCATCCGGGTTAATGACTGATGTGCCCGAACCCACGGCTACGACGTCTGGCTTCACCCTGCCGTCGGCTGTCGGCCCGACCGAACTAAAGTTTACCCTGACTCCTGAATACGTCACCGCACCGACTGCAAGAATGCCGTTCACATCTGCTGGTGGCGTTACAAAATGCCAGCTGTTGTTTCCCTCGTTTCCAGCACTCACCACCACGACAATACCACGGTCAATGGCCATGGATGCAGCTTTGGATACGATGGCTGTCTTTCCATTGAGATCTGATGTTTTATAATTCATCGTTGGATCGTCGAACTGATTGTAGCCGAGGGAAGAGTGGATGATATCAGTGCCGGCACTATCTGCGCGTTCAGCAGCGAAGAGCCAGTTGTATTCCTCAACCCGGTATTCTGACTTTGGATCCTCCGTCACAAAAAGCATGAAGGTCGCACGATAGGCTCCGCCTTCGAACGTTGCATCTTTCACTGCGGCAACCACAGACAATACTTCCGTTCCATGTTTGTCATATTGATAGACGTTACCTGAATTGGCAACGAAGTCTTGCGTCAGAATGATCCTGTTCTCCGCAAATATTGGTTGAAATGGAGTTGCGGCATTCACTCCTGGAAAACCACCGTCAAAAAAACTTACCAGGACCCCTTCTCCACGAAAGCCATCCGCGTGCATGGTATCGAGTCCAACCATGTGAAGTTGCGCGGTGGATGCATTGGAGGCCGCTGTAGAATTTTTTTGTTTGATATTCTTTACCCTCCCTCCGATAAGTTTCTTGCCAGGCGCCACCATTTCTGATTTTAAGACAAAAGGGAGTGTCAGGATCGAACTGATTTGCGCGGGAGTCGCCTCGACGAGCAGCGCATTCATCCAGCGACTTGTGAAAAAAGTCGAAGCGCCTGTCGCCTTCACTTGCGAGACATAGGTTGCATTCACGGGAATATCTTCTGTGGCAATCGGAACGTGATTGCGGTTTCGTCGCGCGATGGCGCGCTGCGAAAGGAATTTCTCCGGCTCGGATAAAAGATAGGGACTGTTGTTCTTGTCTTTGAATGAAATGATGTATCGATCGGATTGTGCCTTCGAATAAAGGCACATCATTAAAAAAAGCATCAGGGCACTAGTGCGAGCCATAGTCATTCAGGGACTGCTTAACGATCGTGCCATTTTCAACAATTTGCTTGCCAATACAATCACCCACTGTACAGTATTGCAGTTGATTTACTTCCCGATAGACCAATCCGGTGGCTGCTGCATAGACCTCTTTTCGGATATCTGTTCCTACAATCGGATCGGAGTCATTGTTCTCAATGATGGTTACCGAGTTATCGTAGAACAGTGAGCCAGATTCAAATCTTTTGGCAAGACCAGAGACACTGTAGTTGTCGCACTTGATTTCACCATTGGAACACTTGTCTTTACCTCCCAGGTTATTCGCGGAATTTCCGTCCCATGTTTTTCCTTCCGAAAGAGGAAAGGACAAAATCACGAACGGTGTATTGCCTTCCTGTTGAACCGCTTGAAATTGATCTTTGCGCGCAGACCAGGTTGTTGTTGCTGACCATGCCGCGGTCGCGTCCGTGCGCGTGAAGCGATGCATTGTGTACATAACTGCCCCGGAAGTCAGGACAGAATCTGTGATCTGCACTTTCAATTGATAGGTATTGACCGTTTGGCCGCCAAGCTGTGTGATTTTGGTTTCCGTTACGTCATAAATCCAATACAAGCCAACCTTCAGGGGGTAATATTCGCTACCGGAAGTTCGAGGCCCTATCTCCCTGGAATAACAGGCTGCCAGCAAGAGAAGTAAGAAAAAAGTTGGTTTCGCCCTCAATGCATCAAACTCATTTACAAAGTTATTTTTTCTTTTTGATATTTGGCCATGTCTGTAAAGCCCACCACATATGTTCGGCGTGTCACCAACCTGAGTGACGCGCGCTATTGCGCCGGCATGGGCGTAGATCTGCTAGGGTACGTTGTTGATCCAGCAGACGATGATTATGTAAGTCCGAAACTCTACCAGGAAATGAGCGGATGGGTGTCGGGACCACGACGTGTAATTGAGATTGTCTCGCCCCTGGATACCACTGTTTTACTGGATCAATACCGTCCGGATTTGCTTCACATTTCTTTTGGCCATCTCGGAATCGTGGAACTAACTGATCTGCCCTTGATCCTTGAATGTGATTACAAGGATTGCGACAATGCCTTGCGAAAAGTCAGTATGCTGGGATTTAGAACAGAATATCTTTTGGTTACAGGATTGAAAGGGCAATCATTTCAAACCGATTTTCATCCAGTCCTGATTGACATCGGAGTCGAGCCACAACCATGGCTCACATTGATCCGGCAGTACGACGCAGACGGCATTGCAATGACTGGGACGCGCGAACAGGCACCGGGCCTAAAAGATTATGATCACCTGGCCAAGGTTCTGGAAGATATTGACGGCATGTAACAGTCTTAACCAGTCACCAAATTGCTGCGCTCAAAAAGCTGAGCGCACTGTTGGCAAAGGTTAGTCAGATGCATACTTTTTCATCAATTTCTCCACAGCCTTTGCAGCCACCTTCGGAAAAGAAACATCGATCGCTCTTCCCTCGTCCAGCCACTTTTCGATTTTCCGAAGGTTCTTTTTCTTCACTTTTTTCAATACCGGTACATCCATTCTCTTCAGCGCGATTGCGTTGCATTTTTGTTCATACTGGCTCTTCATCGGCACCACAAGCAACTTCTTTTCAAGATGAATTACCTCAGCGGGCGTTTCAAATCCAGCACCACACAGGACACCTGTGCTGGTAACCACGCTTTCGATAAAGTCGTCCCCACTCACCGGATAAACAGAAATCTTTCCTACGTGGTAGGGCTGGCGGGTGTGTTTTGAAAAAATATGCCAGCGTACCGATTTGAACTTCATCAATAGCGCAACAAGTTTCTTGTCGTCATAGGCAGGAAGGTACACTGTGTAATGACCTTTGTCTTTTCTCTTCGCATCAGTAATAGACTTCCGTATGACGGGAGTAAAGATGTTCTTATCGTATTCTTCGAAATGAAACCCTACATATTTTTCTATCGGGGCATAATTCCTAAGAAGCCATTCACCAAACGGATCCAAAACCTTGGGCTTCGGACATTTCTTCGACAGCAACGCCGACTGATGACTCAGGCCAATGATCCTTACGTCCTTCTTCTTTGCCGCCCACGCGGAGATCGGCTCGAAGTCATTCACGATAAGATCATACTTTTCGACGGGAAACTCATTGATCTCTTTGACCACCTGCCTGGAGCTATTCTGCTGAAACGTCTTATAAAAATTAATTCCTCCGGTTTTTCCAAAATAAAAACTCAGGCCCTTAGAACGATATTTAATCGGATAAGGCAACATTACTTCAGCCTGTGCACCACTCACAAAAAGATCCAGTTGTCCGTACTGCTGCAATTCAGGAATGATATCCACGGCACGACTTAGATGGCCATTACCCGTTCCCTGGATCGCGTACAATATTTTCATTGCGGTTCTTTCTCGTTTGGTGAGGAGTCCTTCACACCCATAAATTCATTAACAAGATCCTTAAAGATCTCTTCATTACCCAAATTGTCCTTCAATCGTTTCGGGATCTTGATCGATTGCGCGTAAGCATCAGCAGCGTAGTGATAGATCTTCCAAGTTCCCTCATTAAATTCAAGGGAAGTCAGGTTCTCCACCCAGTCTCCTGAATTCAAGTACATCACCTCCCCTTTTTCAGTAACAATGCGTCTCATCTCCGGATGGTGAATGTGGCCGCACACCACATAATCATAGCCTTTGGTAATGGCGATATCAGCAGCTGTTTTTTCAAAGTTGTTGATGAACTTAACGGCAGATTTGACGCTGTCTTTCACGCGTTTTGATAGCGATATCTTTCCTTTTCCAAAAAAATTCAGCACCATATTCACGAATGTGTTCAGCAGGATCAACATGTCGTAACCCACAGCACCAAGTTTTGCGAGCCATTTAGAATATCGCATGGTGACGTCAAATACATCGCCATGAAATATCCACGCTTTTTTACCGTCCAGTGCGATAACTTTCTTGTTGTCGATTTGAAACGAACCGAGTCGAAAGCCCGCGAACTTTCGAAGCATCTCATCGTGATTGCCGGTGAGGTAGACAATCTTTGTTCCTTTGGCAAGGAGACTTGTAATATGTTTGACAATCTGCATGTGCGACTGAGGCCAATAGCGTTTGCTGAATTGCCACATGTCGATGATGTCACCGTTCAGAATGATTGTTTTGGCCTTGATTGTTTTGAGATAACGGAGAAGTTCTTCCGCGTGGCAGCCATAGGTTCCGAGGTGAATGTCAGATAGGATGACTAAATCCAGTTCGCGCTTTTTTCGCTTGCCCACCGGCTGGAGATTTAGATCGAAAGATAGTACTAATCCTGGGTTGTTTCAGGAGTAGTCAGATTACGGGAATGTTACCAGTTAAGGTTCAGAGTTTAGAGTTTAGAGTTCAGGGTTCAGAGTTCAGATTCTTTTCATTTGAATCGATATCTCAGGTATTTGATTTTCTCCCCTTTCGAGGCAAACATCTCCTCGTAGCGGGTCTTGATATCGAAGCATTCGGGTCGGAGCTGTGATTGATAGACATCATCCGTATGAGCGAGGTCATCGATGTCGTTTCGCGAGGAAAGTTCCTCAAGGCTAAATCTGAAGAGGTCTGTATTGTCTGTCTTAAAACGAACATAACCTCCAGGGCGAAGGATTTTTTTGTAAAGATCAAGAAAACGTGTGTTAGTGAGCCGCCTCTTGATATCGCGCTTCTTCGGGCGCGGGTCGGGAAAAGTAATCCATATTTCGTCCACTTCTTCGCCCTCGAAGAAGCTTTCAATATTCAAGATATTTGTTCTGAGAAATCCAATGTTGGAAAGCTGTTGTTCTACGGCCAGCGTACTCCCCTTCCAAATGCGGTCACCCTTAATATCGACCCCTATATAATTTCTGTCAGGAAACATCGCAGCAAGGGCTACCGAGTACTCTCCTCGCCCACAAGCGAGCTCAACCGTAATTGGCTTATCATTTTTGAAATAGCGTGAGTTCCAGTTTCCCTTAATACTCTGGAAAAGTTCTTTGCCAGGCTGGATTACATTGTCGCGCTCAGAGACGACTTTGAAACGAAAAAGTTTATTCTTCAAAACGCCGGCAAAGTTAAAGACCGTCCACCTCAGCTACAACAAAGGTGCTCCCACCAATGAAGACAAGATCCCCGGCGCCGGCAGCAAGGGTTGCAGCTTGTACTGCATTATTTACATCACCAATAATGTGTCCCCGGAGACCCTCACGGCCGGCAAGTTCGCTCAACGTGGCCGCGTCCATTGCCCGGGGAATCCTGGCCTGACAGAAATAATAGGTCGCATCTTTGAGCAACATTTTTACAATGTTTGAAATGTCTTTGTCTTTCACCATGCCAAGAACAAAGTGCAAATGTTTGTGCGGCGTGTCTTGAATTTGCTGAAGGATCTCAGCGATCCCAGCTTCATTATGCCCGGTGTCACAGATCGTCAACGGCGATGTTCTGATCGTTTGCCAGCGACCTTTCAGTCCAGTGATCGTGGCCGCGCGAGCAATGCCATCACGGACTGCATCGTCGGTGATCTTGAATCCAACCTTTCTGAGTTTTCTGACGGAGGCAATAACACCCGGAATATTCCATCGCTGATAATTGCCCTTTAGTTCGGGAACAACATCCATTTGAGCTTTACCATCGATAAAAACTTTTAATTCGTTCCCATGTCGATCCAATGTAACCTGATCAGATGCAAATTCGATTTCAGCTCTGTGCCTGGCTGCGGTGTCAATAAATACCTTCTCGACCTCGCGCTGTCGCTGGCTGACAACCACCGGCACACCTGGTTTGATTATACCTGCCTTCTCAGCAGCAATTTTCTCCAGGGTATCGCCCAAAAGGTCTTTGTGATCGAAGCTAATATTGGTAATCACCGATAACTCCGGCGTTATTACATTGGTTGAATCCAATCTTCCGCCTAAACCAACCTCGATTACTGCGACATCAACTTTTGCGTACGCGAAGTATTCAAATGCCATCGCAACTGTGAGTTCAAAAAACGATGGTTGGATTTTCTCTACCGTTGATTGGATCTTATTCACAAAGTCAACAACAAACTCTTTGCTGACGTCAACGCCGTTAATCTTTATTCGTTCGGTAAATTCCTTCAAGTGTGGCGACGTGTACAAACCGGTTTTGTATCCTGCGCGTTGAAGAATTGCGGCAAGCATGTGAGACGTGCTGCCTTTGCCATTTGTTCCGGCTACGTGGATGGATTTGAACTTATTCTGGGGATTGCCCAGCGCATCGCAAAGTGAAATGGTATTTGATAGATCGGCCTTATACGCAGCGGCACCGATACGCTGGAACATCGGCAAAGCCTTATACAGGTAGTCCAGGGTTTCCTCGTAGTTCTTCAGCAACATTTTAAAAAATTCTCTTAAACGAATGCAATTGCATCCAGAGGACGAAACTTATTTTCCAAAGGTAAAAAGTCTGTAGCCCACCGATAATTGAATGACCTGATTGTGAATGGTGGTGTTGTCGGATTTGCTGATATTATTGATAGGAATATTATACCTGGCTCCGACCAATACTTTAAAGGGGCTCTGCCATTCAGCACCAAGGCACATGGCCCAGTCAAACTGATGGATCTTATCCGATATATCAGTTGAGGCCACAGCTCCGCCGGATTCCAGTTCAAGGTTGGAGCTCGCCCGGATTGACATCTGTGGTCCAGCGTGCACATTAAATCCTTTTGGAAGATTCCATTTAAAAAGGACTGGCACGGAAACATATTCCAGATTTATCCGAGCATCAACTCCTGTGCTTACATCTTTTTCCCGGCTACCTTGTCTGGAATACAAAACCTCAGGCTGAATTGAAAATTTACCTAAACTAAAATTGGCGAATAACCCAATGTGGTACCGGGACCACCAATCCGGAGTTGTTGTAGTGCCGGAGTTAGTTGTTGCGAGCGTAGTAAGGCTAAGTCCACCCTTCGCTCCGATACTAATTGATTGACTATGCCCCACGAACCATACGGAGGTAAAAAATATCAGCAGTGAAAATTTGATGCGATTCATCCTTTGATTTGTTTCAATGCGATCCAAGTTAGGGGAATAAATAAAAAGAGCCACCGTGGAACGGCAGCTCTTTTCAAAGATTTAAGCAACAGTTATTTACCGAACTTGAATAGCTTGTATCCCGCAGAGATCATGATCACCTGATTCTTGGTAGAATTGGTATTCGATCCATCATTAATCTCCTTCAGTCCCAGGTTATAACGTCCTTCAATGGATAAGCCGAACGGAAGATCCCATCCAAGGCCCATTGCCAAACTGATGTCGTTGTTGTTGTAAAAGCTCTTCAAGTCAGTCGTCGTGCTAACACCGCTTACCGTGCTCTTGGCTTGCGCGGTTGAAAGAAATCCGATCTGCGGACCAAGCTGGAGATTGATGCCCGCCACAGTATAAAGTTTCAGAATTATAGGGATGTTGATGTAATCAAAATTTGCATCCACATCCTGTGAATTGAACGTGTACTTTGTTCCTTGCTTCGAAAACAAGATTTCAGGTTGGAGTCCAATCTTGCCGAATTTAAAGAGCGC
>JBGAKL010000025.1:0-16890 GCA_044224375.1 Cyclobacteriaceae bacterium | reverse complement strand
TGCTTGCTTACACGCAGTATTTTGTAATAGTCTTTCATTCGAAACTACATGCCCCTCGGCAACCGAACCAAAAACTTAAACGACAAAAAATTTACATGCCACTGATTGCACGAATTACCACTGATGGTCAACCACGAATCTGTAGAGATAAAAGACTATCCTATGCAACCCATCATCTTTCTTTGACGACGAATGTCAGAACAGGGCGCTTCGTGTGGCTTGCAACACCTTCTGCAACACTGCCCGCAATAACATGTGCAAATCCGGAACGTCCATGTGTCGCCATGGCGATAAGGTCAGCATCTACACTGTCGGCAAAACGGATGACACCGTCTTCAATCGTGAGATCATTGTAAATGTTCAGCGTAAAATTTTTGAAGCCGAGTTTCTTCGCAAAATCGTTCATGTAGTTCTTCACGATGTGATCCTGTTGGAAACTTCCTGGCGAGTTGACACGAACAATGTGCACGGTGGAGTTATACATCGCCTGCGTCTGTTTTACAATGCGGGAAAAAACTTCTTCTCCGCGAGACATCGATGTTGCATATACAATATTTTTAAAGTCACCGCCGGCGGGCTTTTCCTTGAGCGTGAGAACCGGGCAATTCGAATTGCGGATTACTCTCTCAGTGTTGGAGCCCAGCAGATCGGTTGAATTGGCTTTCCCTGCTGTGCCCATCACAACCAGGTCAACCTTCTTCTCAGCAACGATGGTAATCATCCCGTGGTATGCATTTCCCATCCTCAGCTCGCCATCAACTTTTACGTCTTTATATTTTGGATCGTTTACCACCTTTTCAAGCTGTGCTTTCGCTTTTTGGATCATCTTCATGTTGAACAGTTTCTGGCCGAAATCGCTGCCGCCAACTTGTCCTTCCACGTTAAGATCTGGTCTATCACATGCAACAGAACGATGCTTGCGCCCGATTTTTTTGCGATGTCAAAGGCAACGTCAGTGGCCGCTGTGGCATTTTTCGAAAAGTCGGTGGGGACGAGTATTTTTTTCATACGATTATGGATTTTTTGCTTGATCCGATTCTAAAAATAGGGATTTCGTAGCAATTATTAGAACGAAATGTTACCGGGGTTCATTATGAAAGCCTGGGAAATAAAGGGTTCAGGGTTTAGAGTTCAGAGTTCAGGGTTCAGGGTTCAGGGTTTAGAGTTCCCCAACGAAAGGATTCGCGTGGTTTGGGTCTCGAGGTTTAAAGTTCAAGGTTCAAGGTTTAAGAGTTCAGAGTTCACGGTTCAGGGTTCAGAGTTGAGAGTTGCCTTACGACCGCTTTCGCCAAAGCGTTAGCGGTGTGGCAAGTGTCTCGAATGCGATGTAGGCGCGCTTAGTGTTGATGATGCGGAAGGAAGATCGATTTCAGCACCATCAGAATTGCCATTGTCAATGACAGGGCTATGATAACTGTTCGCGGTGTGAACAATCCTGAGGTCGTTCGTCTTTCTGCCGGCTGGCTTCGAGTTGAGGATAAATCGTCCGTCATTGCCACCCAACGATACCCTAATTTGTTAACGGTCTGAATTACCTCTGAGTCAAAAAGATGCCGGGCTTTGGAGATGGTCTTCATCATGACTTCTCTGCTCTTGACATTCGGACCCCAAAATTCTGCGATCAATTCCGCATGCGTCACAGTACCTGGTGCGCGACGAATCAGGAAGGAAATGACAGATCCGACGAGCGGCTCCACTTGCCGGCATTCATTCTCCACGCGGAGGGTCAACTCACGCTCATCAAAAACAAATTTCGAATTGATAACATAGACTTTCGGCTGCTCCATGCGAATTCAGGTTTTATTCAGGCTTTTGTCCAAACTTCATCCGGCCCTTGACGGTACATTGGACGATGAAATATGCTTTTTGGTTTCTTGTCGCGTTAACTGCCGGGGTCTCATTCTACCTCTATCGCAGCCTGGACAATCCCTTTGGGCTTCTATTCCAGGGCGCTATCATCGTGCTGCTCGTAGGCTTCACGGCGCTTTTTGGACTCGCGGCGTGGCGTCTTTTCATCACACAAGGACTGACAAGAAAAATCCTGGCAGGAATAATATTATTGCCGGCGCTGTTCTTCGCTTATGTATCGGCTTCATTAATCGTTGACTACCGATGGCTTATTCCGGGAATTGGTTGGAGCACGCCTGCACCGTCTGATTGGGTGGAAGACGAATCGGGTCTTTTGCAACGGTTAAAGTCACACCCGGCGTTTCGCGACAGCATAGTACTTATTCCAAACCGTCATGATGTACCAAACAGCTCCTCGTCATGGCTTACATATTATATGCGCATGGCCGCAAGCCTCCGTGATGGCCACACCTATGTACATCCTCTGCAGCCAGCAATCGCCGCGCGATATTTCCCTTTGCAGGGATATTGGTTTGAAGACGGATACTACATTGTCAGAGCTGCAAAAAGCTATCAACAACTCGTTGGTCAACGCATAGTCTCAATCAACGGCACTTCAACACAAGCACTCCTCGATTCTATTTCACCCCTCACCGGTAGCGAGAATCGTTGGCAGGCATTATCGAGGTTTGACCTGTTCGTTTTTTCAGCCGACGTCCTCCAGGGATTGGGAATAATTCCGTCGCGTGACGCCTGTGTCATCAGCGCCATTGATCCGTTGACCAATACTAAAACCGAATTGCAAATCAACTCAGAGCCGTTTTACATGTGGGCCTTCTGGGCGCTGCGACCCATCTCTCCTCACGAATTGTCACCTGCCTGGTTTAATCTTCGAAAGCCAAACTATATGCTCGAGATTGACACTGCGCAAAGAATAATTCTTGTGCCAATTCATCTCTTCAACTCAGAAAAGAAATATAGTTTGTCGAAGCTCACCGCCGACATTGACAGTACTATCAACATCTTTGATACATGTAAGATTGTTTTTGATCTTCGAAATAGTCTCGGCGGTGATAACACAAGCTACAATGCAATCATTGCCATGGCTGACAAGCAGGATTCCGCTACAACGAAGTTTTATGTCCTGACCAGTCGAAAAACATTTTCGGCATCAGTGAACTTTATCTCTGAGCTTAAAGAAGCTGTCACCGTTACGATCATTGGTGAGCCGACTGGTGCCGGGCCCAATCATTATGGTGATCCCAAGCACATATGGCTACCTGAATCAGGAATTTCAGTCTTCATCTCCTCGCGAAAATGGGTCTTTGACTCCACTGATAATCGGCGGCAATACTATCCTGATATCGTGGTGAAATATTTCAATCAGGATTTTCGGGAGAAAAAGGACCCGTGGGTGGAAGCAGTCAAGGAAGATTGATACCGAGTTCAGGGTTCAGGGTTTAGAGTTCAGGGTTCAGGGTTCAGAGTTCTGAGTTCTGAGTTTTCCAGACGACCACGTTAAAGCTTTACCGGTGGCGTAAATATCTCAAGTAGTCATGGTTCAAGGCTTGCCCCGACGAAGCGTTTCGCGTTGTCGGGGTTCAGAGTTTAGAGTTTCATAAATTGTGCCTCGTAAATGTCCTCCGACTCCGCACATACCCTCGAGCATCTTTTCCGGCACGAATCGGGAAAGCTTGTATCTGTGCTGACGAAAATTTTTGGTCCTCACAACCTCGAGTTGGCAGAAGATGTTGTTCAGGACACTTTGCTTAAAGCACTAGAACGATGGAAATATCATGGTATTCCCGACAACCCCTCGGCGTGGCTCTTCACTGCTGCACGCAACAAGGCGCTGGATGTGCTGCGACGGGATAAATACCAGAAAGAGTTTGCAGCGGAGATCTCACCTCTGCTGAAATCGGAATATTCAGTAAGACCAACGCTGGAAAACCTCGTTACAGAGAATCAAATCGAAGACGAGCAACTCCAGATGATGTTTGTGTGTTGTCACCCTTCGGTTTCTGAGGAAGGACAACTGGCGCTGATTTTAAAAACTCTGTGCGGATTTAGTGTGGGTGAAATCGCAAAGGCTTTTCTTACATCGGAGGAAACGATTACCAAACGGCTCTACCGCGCGCGCGAGCAATTCCGCGAGAAGAAAGTGGAGTTTGAAATGCCGTCGTCATCTGATCTGCAAAGACGCCTCGAAAATGTCCTCACTGCCGTCTACCTCATCTTTAATGAAGGATACAGTTCATCCTATCACGATTCACTGGTTCGCGAAGATTTGGTGGAAGAATCGCTCCGCCTTGGCAAGATGCTGGCCGATCATCCTGTTACAAAACAACCGGAAAGTCTCGCGTTGCTTGCGCTGATGTGTTTTCAGTCGGCGAGGATTCCGTCAAGAATTGATAAAGATGGTAACCTCGTTCAGTTGAAGGACCAGGACCGGAAGTTATGGAGCCAGGAGATGATCGCATTGGGAGTCAACTATCTCGAGCGCGCATCAGTTGGTGATAAGATCTCGCCTTACCACCTCGAAGCCGCCATCGCTCACGAACACTGCATTGCAAAAGATTATGCCGCAACCGACTGGAAGAAGATTTTGAAGCTATATGACTGGCTCCTGGAAGTGAAGCCTGACGCGTTAATAGAATTGAACAGACTTATTGCGTTCAGCGAAGTGAATGGTCCTTCAGTGGCCATCCGGGAAATAGAAAAGTTGTCTAACCTCGAGCGCGTAAAAGACTACTATCTCTACCCCGCGGTACTAGGAGAATGGCACGCGCAGCTTGGCAAAAATGATGAAGCGAGAAAGTATTTTGAAAGAGCAATGGAGCTAACGCACTCAGCGACGGAAAAGCAGCTGTTGATGGGTAAAATCAAGAAACTCGATCACAAACCCGAATGAAACTTTCTTCTAACCACGAGGCACACAAAGTTCTCAAAGTTGCACGATAGTGTCACTTGGTGAGCCTTGTGCACTTAGTGGCTACTGTTTTTCGTTCAACCTCAGAAGAGCAAATATCAAACGGTGAGCGGTGTCGTCATGTGCACTTCGCAATTCACTATTCAACATTCAGAATTCGCTATTCAATATTGAATGTTGAATAGCGAATAATGACTTATGAATTGTCTGAACCCTCATTTTGAGTGTTTACTTCGCCCCCGGTCCCTTCAGCACCCTTCCGCTTCTCGCACCGGTATGTTTTCCGTATTCAGCAACAACTTCACCATTCACAATCACATAATGAAATCCATCAGCATAAGCATGCGGCTTCACAAACGTAGCCTGGTCCCCAACTTTGCTTTCGTCAAAGACCACAATGTCAGCAGCCATTCCTTCGCGGATGAGTCCGCGGTCGCGCAGCTGAAACTTCTGTGCAGGCAGCGAAGTCATACGACGGATCGCTTCCTCGAGCGTAATCACTTTCAGCGTTCTGACGTACTGTCCTAACACTTTTGAATTTGTTCCATAAGCACGTGGATGTGGCATACCTGATCCGTAGCGCGCGATGCCGGCGTCCGAAGCAAACATATTATAGGGATACCGCATAATGCGTTTCAGATCCTCTTCATTCATACTGAAATAAATCATGCCTGCACTCCCGTTCTCCACCATTTCCAGGACAGTTTCTGCTTGATCCTCAAGCACGGGCTTTCTTTTCTTCAAGAGATTGATCTCGGAAATCTTCTTCCCATTGTAAGAAGTATCCGCTGCGTAATACGCGACAACAGCAAAATCATAACTGTTCATCTGCTTCTTCCGAATGCTCTCGATGACTTCTTTTTTGATCTTCGCGCGGATCGCAGGATCTTTCAACCGTGCGTTCAAAGAATCCGTTCCTCCTGACAATGCCCAGCTTGGGATTTGCGTATTGAGCGTGGTGCTGCTCGCAACATATGGATACTGGTCTATCGTGACATCAATTCCATCCTTGCGTGCATTCTCCACCTGGGCGAGAGTGCCGACAGATTTTCCCCAATTCGGTTTATATGTCACCTTGAAGTGAGAGATCTCAACCGGAATGTGTGCCTCGCGTCCAATGTTGATCGCCTCTTCCACTGCGGCTGTCACAAAATCTCCTTCATCACGAATGTGTGATGCATAAACACCATTGTGTTTGGACGCCGCCTTTGCAAGTCCGATGACTTCAGGTGTCTTAGAATATGTTCCGGGCGTATAAATCAGTCCTGTGGATAATCCAACTGCACCGTCCTGCATCGCTTTCTCGACAAGGGCTTCCATTTTCAGTTGTTCCTCTTCGGATGGATCGCGCTGCTGTCCTCCCATCGCCGCCGTGCGTACGCTGTTGTGTCCTATCAGCGTCGCGACATTGATAGAAGTCTTCACGCTATCCAGTTGCCTGAAATACTTTGCAACGTCGACATTGGAGCTACCACAGTTTCCTGTGACGACAGAAGTCACGCCATCCATGATAAAATTTCCTGCGGTGGGAACGAGCAGATCATTACCTTCTATATGGGTATGTACGTCGACAAAGCCGGGCGCTACAATAAGACCTTTCGCTTCGATGATGCGCGGGGCAGACCAATCCTTTGATCTTCCGATCTTCACGATCTTACCGTCCCTGATAGCCACGTCGCCGTAGTACCATGAATTACCAGAGCCATCGATAATCTTTCCATTGGTAATTATTACATCCATCTGCTGCCGCTGCTGGGCATGGAGCGCAGGCAGAAATACCAGAAGGGCGAGGGTAAGGTGAAGTTTCTTCATACCATGAAAATAACAAAAATTAAAAAGGTGAACTGCTCCGTTGCTTCGCTACTTTTGCAAGTTATATGAACGGTATCCAGCAGCTTCACGAAACACTTGAGCTGATCAAGCTCGAAAGGGCTGCAGATCTTGAGCAATACAGGCAGAAAGTCCTGTTGCGCTCTTTAAGTCAACGCACCAAAGAAGGTGTCACATGGTATCCCGTTCGTTTGAAGCGTGACTACATCGGCACCGGCGAACGCATTATCATCGAGCTCGAAAGAACAAACCATCTCGACCAGCCACACAGTTTCCAAAGTGGAAAGCTCGTCAGCCTTTTTTGTAATGCATCAGGCAAGCCAGAAAAAGAACATGCGAATGCGGTAGTCAACTACGTCAGCGACAACACGCTCGTGATCACATTAAATGGCGATGAACTTCCCGACTGGATCAACGACGGCATGCTCGGCGTCGACGTGATGTTCGATGAGATGAGCTACAAGGAGATGGAATATGCGATGAAGGTTGTGATGAAGGCGGAAGGCAATCGTTTGGCAGAACTGAGAGATATTTTGTTAGGAGAATCGGCGGTAGTCAATCGCCCGTCGCCGGTTGCCGGTCACGGGTCACCGGCAACCGGCGACATGCAACCCGCAACAAGCAACATTCTCAACAACAGTCAGAACAAAGCGCTATTGAAAGTCCTTCAATCGAGCGACGTGGCTTTCGTTCACGGCCCTCCCGGTACCGGAAAGACCACCACCCTTTCACAGGCGATTTTGTTTACGGTGAAGTCGGAGCACCAGGTCCTGGTTTGCACACCAAGCAATGCGGCGATTGATTTGCTTGTAGAGAAGCTGACGGAATTAGGATTGAATGTGGTTCGCATCGGACATCCTGCACGTGTCACGGAGCAATCGATGAGCAAAACATTGGATGCCCGTATCGCAGCTCATCCCAGCTATCCAGAGTTACGATCATTAAGAAAGCGCATGGAACAAGTGCGTGCCCAGGCTGGAAAGTTCAAACGCCATTTCGGTCACCATGAGCGTGCGGAACGTCGCGCGTTGAAAGAAGAAGCAAGGGTTTTGAAGGCCGATGCCGACATGCTGGAATTCTATATTATAAATGACCTACTGAACAGTGCGGAAGTAATTTGTTCCACGCTGGTGGGTTCATCACATCCGGTATTGAAGGGAAGAAAATTCAAAACCGCATTTATTGATGAAGCGGCTCAGGCACTAGAACCAGCATGCTGGATTCCATTGCTGCGATCTGACAGAGTAATTCTTGCGGGTGATCATTTCCAACTCCCACCTACGATCAAATCGAACGACGCGGCGAAGCGTGGATTAGCAAAGACTTTATTTGAAAAAGGAATTGAACATCATCCGGAAATGGCAACCATGTTGCGTGTGCAGTATCGCATGCACCAGAAAATCATGGAATTTCCATCCCGTTATTTTTATAGCAATGAGCTTGTTGCGCACGAATCCGTTAAACACGAACTACTCAGACCTCACCAACCGCCCGTTGAATTTATCGATACGGCCGGCGCTGGTTATTCCGAAGCACAGGATCCTGAAACCCTTAGTCGGTATAACGAGGAAGAAGCCAAGTTACTTATCCAATTGACAGAATCACTGGTGACAGATATTGGCATGGAAGAATGGATACAGCAGTCGATTACGATGGCAATCATCACGCCTTATCGCGCACAAGTCGATTACCTGACCAAGCTCGCAGAAAGCTCTGCTATTCTGGAGCCATTGAATAAACTCATAGCCATAAACACCGTCGACGCATTCCAGGGGCAGGAACGCGATGTTATCGCTATCAGCTTTGTGCGGAGCAATGATAAAGGAGAGGTTGGATTTCTTGGCGATATTCGTCGTACCAACGTGGCCATGACTCGTGCACGCAAGAAGTTGATCATGGTGGGTGACAGCGCAACGCTGGGGTCACATCCGTTTTATGTGGAGCTGCTTGAGTTTGTTCAGAGAAACGAATTTTACAGAAGTGTTTTTGAGATTTCGCGATAGTAAATGCAACGATCACAAAGGCTTGTCCAGGTGAAATAGGTGGTGATCCAAAAATCAATATGTTTAGCGACCAAATCCTCTCATTTTACAAACAACTACACATCGACCAGAAGCTTCCCAAAGGTGTGATGGTGATGAATCCCTATCAAGACGACTACACCTTCGAGCTTTGCAGAATTTTCTACACGCGGTTTTACAATGACAATAATCCCCGCACTCTTTTGTTAGGAATCAACCCGGGAAGGTTTGGCTCGGGAGCCACCGGCATTTCATTTACCGATCCCGTTAAGCTGGAAAAGGAATACGGGATCGAAAACACCTTGGCCAAGAAAGCTGAGTTGTCCGCCGATTTTATGTTCAGAATGATGACGGCATTCGGTGGACCGAAAGAGTTTTATAAGCATTACTTTATTTCTTCTGTGTCACCGCTCGGGTTTACAAAAGAGGGAATCAACATCAACTATTACGATGACAAAAAACTCGAACGTGCAATTCTTCCTTTCGTCATCGATTCAATCGAAAAGATGATTGCCTTTGGGTGCAACAGAAATATTTGCTTTTGTATCGGCGAAGGAAAAAATCTTGATTTCCTTTTGAAGCTGAACGAAAAGCAAAAGTGGTTTGAAGAAATAAAGGGGTTGCCGCATCCGAGGTTTATCATGCAGTATCGGAGGAAGCGAGTTGAGGAATACGTAAAAACTTATTTAGATGAATTAAAGAATTTTTAAAGCCACGGATGACACGGATTGACACGGAAGAATGGCCACTAGGACTTGTGTACAAATTCAAACTGAGTAGATGAGCTGAAAAATAATCCAAGGCCAATTTTCAAATCTTCAAATTCTTTTTTTCGCGCCCCGGACAGCAACCGCAGTAAATGGATCTTCCGGCCATGAGTGTTTCGGATATCTCATCCGCAACTCCTTACGCACTTCATGATAGGTCGTCTGCCAAAAGCTCTTCAGATCTTGCGTGACTTGAACGGGCTTGTATCCCGGAGAGAGTAGATGAAGCAGGATTTTGGTTCGCCCTCCATTAACCGATGGGGTTTCAAGCAGGCCAAACATTTCCTGAAGGCGCACTTCCATCACCGGTGGTCGTCCGTCATTGAAGTAGTTGATGTGTATCATAGAGCCGCTCGGCACTTCCATACGCGACGGTAAGAATTCATCGAGCCTCGATTGTTTATCCCACGGCAACATACTCGTGAGAATAGTTTTAGTATCAAGCTTTTTAAGCTCGGAAAGTTTGTAAACGCCGGTCAGATAAGGTGTCAGCCATGTTTCAATAGTGTTCAAAAGATTTTCATCGCTTACATCGGGCCAGCCTTCATCCTTGCGCCAGGTGTGCAAACTTTGCATCCGCGCCCTCAGCGATTCCGCATCTTCACTCCAATCCAGTATCCGAAGACTTTTATCTCTGATAACGTCTAACAGCACTCGATTTTTAAGTTCCTCGTCTGGCTTCCCTGCCGGCCTGCTCTTTAATATCAATGTACCCGCACGCAATTCAACGACAGCCGCCACCATTTCTCTTTCCTCATCCCATCTGACTGCTACCGATTCAATGGCAGACTTCATGAGATCGTCGCCTGACACAGCAGCGGCCAGAAAAATTTTTCCTTCACGCTGACCTGCATCGAGCTGACTGGCACAAATCCATTGCTCATGCATCAACGGATCATGATCCGGCAGTTTCGCAACGCGACCATTGGCAAGCGTATAAACCAGGCTCTGCTTCGATTGTTGCTTTGCTATTCGTTCGGGATATGCTTCGATCAGAAATCTTCCGGTATCGTATCCGCCGGGTCGCTCATTGTCAGGTTGTGTTTTCAACAGCTTGCGCCAATTCAATGAAAGTCGTTCGACACGCTCAAGTACATTCCTGTCGAGAAATGTTTTTTCGCCGCGTCTCCATGCGCGTAATGCTTCAACCCGGAGTCCAAGGTCCGCGCCTGCTTCTTTACCCATTGGATCCCGCTGTTCCAGCAATGCAGCAATGTCCGCAACCAGTGCTTTCTCTTTTTCATTTTTTGCCGAAAGCAGTAAGTGTGAAATTCTCGGATGCGTGGGAAGCGATAACATCTCCTTTCCGCGAGGAGTGATACCGCCGTGATCATTCAATGCACCGAGATTTGACAAAAGTGTTTTTGCCTGGCTCACCGCACCGGGTGGTGGTGTTGTGATCCACGAAATGTCATTCACATCTTTCACACCCCAATTCGCCAGTTCGAGAATCATGGTGGCGAGATCAGCCTCCACAATCTCGGGCTTTCGATTCGGCAAGAGATTTCTTTGCGTGGCTTCCGTCCAAAGACGGTAACAAACACCCGGCCCCAGTCGACCCGCTCTGCCTGCGCGCTGATCCGCTGCGTCTTTCGTTACACGCAAAGTTTCCAGGCGCGTCAATCCGCTGCGGGGATCAAACTTCGGAACACGTGCGAGTCCGCTGTCAATAACAATGTTGATACCCTGTATCGTCAAGGATGTTTCAGCGATCGAGGTTGCCAGCACTACTTTCCTTCGTCCGCTCGCTGATGGAACGATCGCTTCCTGTTGCTGCCTGAACGTAAGCTCGCCATACAGCGGCAGCACCTGAGCGCCGATGCCAACCTCTTCCAATTGTTGCTGAGTACGCCTTATCTCGGCGACACCAGGAAGAAAAGCGAGGATGTCGCCTTGATTATCTCGCATTGCCCGGTTGATCGCTGCGCTCATCGTATTTTCAATTCGCGATTCGCTCTCAGTTTTTTGATACTGTATGTCGACAGGAAATTGTTTTCCGAGCGATGTGATTACCTGGGCCCCTGCAAGCGCAGATGAAATTTGCTCCGCATCAATTGTCGCCGACATGATCAGAAGTCGCAGGTCATCACGAAGTACCTGTCGAATCTGCATACTAAGTGCTAGTGCCAGGTCGGCATGCAGACTTCGTTCGTGAAATTCATCGAATATTACGAGTCCGATTCCTTCGAGGCTGTTGTCCGTTTGGATCATGCGCGTGAGAATGCCTTCTGTCACCACCTCGATTCTTGTGGCATCACTCACCTTTGTGTCGAAACGCACGCGGTAGCCTACTGATTTTCCAACGTCTTCTTCCCGGAGTTCTGCCATGCGCTCAGCCACAGACTTTGCCGCGAGTCGTCTGGGCTCCAGCATGATCATTTTCTTGTTATTCAGCCATGGCTCGTTGAAAAGCTGCAATGGGAGAATCGTCGACTTACCGGCACCGGGAGGAGCCCGGAGTACTACGATCCTGTTTTCAGAGAGGGCTTGCTTTAGATTGGGAACTATGTCGAGTACGGGATATTCCACGGAAATTTTACTCCCGCGAATCTCGCGAATCTCGCAGATCTTTTTTGGCTAAATCAAAAAAACGCTTGCATTAATCTGCGAGATCTGTGCTATCAGCGGGAGAAAAAAAAGCATGTTACATATCTGGTACCTATCTTTATCAACTCACCTGAAATCTTCACCATGAAAAAACCAACGTTTGTCGCCGCATTCATTTTAGTCTTCAACATAATAGCCTACGCGCAAGTGACAATCCAAACCGTCACCTGCGAGAATCTCATCAATCCAATTGGCCTCGACATAAAGCAGCCGAGATTCAGTTGGGTCTTGACCTCTCCCGGAAGAAATGTGTCGCAGTCGGCCTACGAAATCCATGTCAGCAAAGATGCAGCATCATTAGGAAAAGCTACCGTGTGGAACTCTGGTCGCGTTCAATCCGATCAATCGGTCTTCATTCCATATGCTGGTCCGACATTGGAAAGTGGCGAAAAATATTACTGGCAGGTGAAAGTGTGGGACAACTCAGGGAAAGCTTCCGCGTGGAGCACGCCAGCGTCCTGGCAAATGGGACTGCTCAACGCAACCGACTGGAAAGCGAAATGGATACAGGTGACGTATAAAGAAGATTCCACTGGCCAACCCAGTCCGCTGTTCCGGAAGGAATTCAAAATTGGAAAAAAAATAAAATCAGCCACGGCATACATCACAGCATTGGGTCTCTATGAAGCAAGCCTCAACGGCAAGCGCATAGGCGATGCGTACCTGACGCCGGGATGGACAAGTTATAACAAGCGCCTTCAATACCAGCAGTACGATGTAACTGGTTTAATAAAAGATGGCGACAACTGCGTCGGAGCCATATTGGGCAACGGTTGGTATCGTGGATTCATCGGGTTCCAGGGACAAAAGAACTATTACGGTAAAGAACTAGGATTGCTTCTTCAGATTACGATTAGTTATACCGATGGAACCTCCGAAACAATCGGCACGGATAACACCTGGAAGTGTTCAACTGGAAGCGTACTTGAATCGGAAATCTATAATGGCGAAACCGTAGACAATCGGAAAGACAAAGCAGGTTGGAATACCGCAGGATATAAAGACACCGACTGGATGGCGGTAAAAATTTCAGTTGGAGAGCCAATGAACGTGATCGCAACTTATAATGAGCCGATCAGGAAAAAAGAGTTCATCAAGCCTGTGAAAATGATCATGACACCCAAAGGAGAAAAAGTTATCGACTTCGGACAGAATCTTACTGGATGGGTGCAGCTTAAAGTAAAAGGAAATGCAGGCGACAAAATCGCTGTTTATCACGCCGAAGTACTTGACAAGCAAGGCAATTTCTACATCGCCAACCTCCGCCCAGCCAAACAATTGAATACTTTCATTCTGAAAGGCGGTGGTGAAGAGTATTTTGAACCACGCTTTACCTTCCAGGGATTCAGGTATATAAAAGTGGAGAGCACGTTGGATCTGAAAATGGAAAACTTCACTGCTGCAGTTCTTTATTCAGATATAAAGACTACCGGAACGTTCACTTGCTCAAATCCACTTCTCAACCAGCTGCAACACAATATTCAATGGGGTCAAAAAGGAAATTTCCTGGATGTTCCCACTGATTGCCCGCAACGCGATGAGCGACTTGGATGGACAGGAGACGCACAGGCATTTTCTCGCACAGCGGCGTTCAACATGGACGTTCATAATTTCTTTGTGAAATGGTTAAAAGATGTTGAAGCAGATCAGGTTGATGGAAGCGTTCCCTGGGTAGTTCCGAATGTACTCGGTCCGAACGCAACGGGCTCTGCAGGTTGGGCTGATGCGGCGACAATTATTCCTTGGAACATGTACCTCGCCTATGGTGACAAGAAAATTCTTGAGGAACAATATGGAAGCATGAAGGCGTGGGTCGATTGGATTCATCGAAAGAGCATTAATAATTTATGGAACTCAGGCTTTCACTATGGCGATTGGCTGTTCTATCGACCGTTTGATGATAACGAAGGACTGTCCGCCGTAACAGATAAGTATCTCATTGCACAAACCTTCTTTGCGCATTCCACGCAGCTTCTTATTAATACCGCAGAAGTACTTGGCAAAAAAGACGATGCAGCAAAGTATCGTGAGTTACTGCAAAAAATAAAGGATGCCTTTAATAAGGAGTATGTGACAGGCAGTGGCCGGCTTGTTTCAAGTACACAAACTGCGTATGTGCTAGCATTGAATTTTGACATGCTTCCGGAAAATCAGCGGCAGGCGGCGGCGCAACGTCTCGTGGAGAACATCAAAGCTTACAAAATGCACCTTACGACAGGCTTTTTAGGAACGCCCTATCTCACGCATGTCCTGACACGGTTTGGATATGCTGACGTAGCCTACAGTTTATTGTTGCAGGAAACGTACCCATCATGGCTCTATCCGGTGAAGATGGGGGCGACAACCATCTGGGAACGCTGGGACGGTATTAAGCCTGACAGCACCTTTCAAACGCCAACGATGAATTCTTTTAATCATTATGCCTACGGCGCGATCGGCGATTGGATGTATAGGATCGTAGGAGGAATTGACACAAAGGAAACAGCGCCCGGTTATAAAGAAATTGTGATAAAGCCTTTCCTCGACAAACGACTAAACCAAAGCACAACATCATTACAAACCCCGTATGGAAAAGTCGAGTCGGACTGGAAGTTTGAAGGGAAGAATTTGACATTGAATGTGTCCATTCCGGTTAACACAAGGGCGACGGTGTATATCCCTGAGGGCGAATCGGAAGTTCTGCGGGAAAATGGTACCGTGGCAAAAGACCGAAAAGATCTTTCGATAAAAGGAAAGGATGGGAATTACTTGATGATTGAGGTGGGATCTGGAACGTATAAATTCACATCAATGATGAAATAGGAATTTGTCGAGGGATAAATTTTCATCCCTTCTCGTCCCTTGTTGGTGTTGCCGCCTCGGCGCACCAACAACACGCATGACTTGTTCTATCGAGTGTGCACCAACAAAAGATAGTTTGTCGCACCCTCCCACTTACATTGTCGCAGACACACCATCAAAGTCCTTTATTTGTCGCGCAGCTTTGTATCATACAAAAACGAAAAAACACCATGAGAAAAATAACCGTGTTATCGATGATCAGCCTTGACGGCGTAATGCAGGCACCGGGCGGACAAAAAGAAGACACTTCAGGTGGCTTCAAGTATGGTGGATGGACAGCATCCTTCAGTGATGATGCATTAAACAAAGTCATCATGGAGGAGTTGAAGCCGGCGGACTATTTGTTGGGAAGAAAAACTTATTCTATCTGGGCTGCCTACTGGCCGCAGCACGGCAATTTCTGGCCTGGCATCAATGAAGGAACGAAATATGTATTTTCAAAAAAGCTGAAGAAGAATGATCCGATGGTAGCGGGTTGGCAAACTTCGGTCGTCTTAAAAACACCGGCTGACATTAAAAAGCTGAAGCAAACAAAGGGCGCGGACATCCAGGTTTGGGGCAGCAGCAAGTTGATACAATTGTTGTTGAAAAATGATCTTGTCGATGAGCTTCGACTGAAGATTTACCCTTTGACACTTGGCAAGGGAAAGAAATTATTCGCAGACGGTGCAATCCCTGCGACGTTTGCATTAACTGAAAGTGTTGTTACGACAAAGGGCATCATCATTGCGTGCTACAAACGGGCGGGAAAAGTTAAGACAGGCAATATTGAGGTGTAAATCCTACCATAAAGGAGCAAAACACAAAGGACACAATTGTGAACCTTGCGTACCTTGTGCTGCCCAAAGGGCAGTTGTGATGAAAAAAATATCATGAGAAACTTTAGCCACAAAGTACACCAGGTACACAAAGGAACACAATAGTGCACCCGGTGTACCTCGTGCTGCCCGTAGGGCGGTTGTGGTGAAAACAAAACCAAATTTTGAAGCATGTCCCGAACTTTAATCAACGACATCATCCGCCAACTGAATAACCTCGAAAACGGTTCCCTATGGTTCGACCAATCTTTTAAAGATAAGCTCGGCAACCTATCAGATGAAGAAGCATTCGCGCAGCCCATACCCGGCGTTCACAGTGTTGCCGAACACGTTTCTCATATGCTTGCATGGCGTGATGAATGTATTCTGCGGTTTAAAGGCTCCAAAAGAGAACTAATGAACAGTCCCGAAGACTGGAAAGACAATGGTGAATTAAGAAAGATCGGATGGACTACACTATTAAACGCATTGTATGAAAGCCGGAAAGAATTAATAGAACTATTCAACAATCGGGAAGACAGCTACCTTGAAACAAAATTTCAGGACACAGAATATAATTTTCATTACCTGATCGAAGGTATCATCCAACATGACTTGTATCATTTGGGGCAGATTGGCGTCACGCTCAAATTGCTGAAAAACAAATAGCCACGAACACGCGAAGACACGAAGTTCCACAAAGATGCTGAACGTGAGTTAGTTTTTATTAGCTTGGATACCACCAAACCCAACCCAATGAAATACGCCCTACCCTTTCTGCTGTGCACCCTTAACATTCTTCCTTTCAATGCCACATCTCAAGAGAATTATAATAAGGAGATAAAGAAATACGCTGTCGAACTTTATAGCTCATTCAGCAAGACACAAAAATTCTCAGGCCAGCTTTCCATGACAGATACATCGCGTCTGAAGTGGAACAACCTTCCGGTTGGCCTCAGGGCCAGGGCGGGTGTCAGTATCGGAAATATGAATAACGACCAGCGTCGGCTCGTCCACCGCATCTTATCGGCATCTCTCAGCTCACAAGGCTACTTGAAAGCCACAAGTATCATCCATCTTGATGAGTTGATCAACAGATTTTACGATACACTGTATGTAAGGAAGGCTTTTTCAGACACTACTTATAGATTCCTGAAAAATCTGAAGTGGGCGCCAGGCAATTTCTATTTCGCCTTCTTCGGATCGCCGAGCAGCAACCAGTGGGGATACAAACTCGAAGGACACCACCT
>JBGAKL010000024.1:0-16567 GCA_044224375.1 Cyclobacteriaceae bacterium | reverse complement strand
GTGAGTTCAACGGGAACCGGAATCGGCCCACAGCTCCACGGCATTGGCAGTAGGGGTGCTGAGTCTCTTGCTGAGAAAATTCTTGACCCAAATCGCAACATCTCGGAGGCGTTCAGAAGCTATACCATCAAAACCAAAGACGGAAAGGTTCTAACGGGATTGTTCCGCAGGGAGGAAGGTGCAGTGATGATATTTGCTGACTTTGCTGGAAAGGAGTTTACCGTTCCAAAGAAAGACATTGTGGAACAGAAGGCTTCCCGCTTCAGTGTGATGCCCGACAATTTCGGAACCACGTTAAGTCAGGATGAATTCAATGCGTTGCTTGCGTATTTGTTGAATTCATAGCGTCTTTAACCACAGAGGCACAAAGAGACATAGGTTATAAAATTTACTATTATGAAAATATTCAAGATCTATTTCCAACGCGTTCCAGTCTACGCAATTGCGATTTACTTTTTGTCAAGTGTTGCAGCATTGGGGCAGACGCCGGGGAACGAAGTCAAGTTCAAAAAATATCATCTGTGGGATGAGTTCTACACAGAGGGTGCGACAGTCGGTGATGTAAACAAAGATGGGAAGATGGACATCATCGCGGGCGCGAGATGGTTCGAAGCTCCTGAGTGGAAGGCGCATGACATCTGGAAACACAAGAAATTTGATTATACGAAAGGTTACAGCGACTCCTTTCTCAACTTCGCGACCGACGTGAACGACGATGGCTGGATCGATCTTATCTCGTTCGATTTCCCAGGAAAGGAAGTTTATTGGTTTGAGAATCCAGCGGGCAAAGACATGCTTTGGACCCGTAACCTTATAGACTCTATTGCATCGAACGAATCACCACTGATGGCCGACGTCAATGGAGATGGAAGACAGGACCTGATCTTCGGAAATGAAAAGCTTGGTCAGATGGCATGGTGGAGCTCGTCGGTGAAAAACAAGAAAGTCACGTGGAAGAGAAATGCGATCAGCGAAGAAAATTCGAAAGGTGTAGGGCTGTTTTCACATGGATTGGGTTGGGGTGATATCAATGGTGACGGCATAAAGGATGTCATGATCCGCGGCGGATGGTGGGAAGCACCGAAAGACATGAAAGCTCCGACTTGGAAATGGCATGAAGCAGACCTCGGCGAAGCGTGCGCACAAATGTTGACATATGATTTTGATAAGGACGGCGATAATGACGTAGTCTCTTCTTCGGCACATCAGTATGGAATGTGGTGGTACGAGCAGGTTTTTGACAAAGACAAGAACAGCTCGTTCATCACCCATACCATCGACAGCACATTTTCTGAAACCCACAGCCTTGTACTCGACGATGTAAACAATGACGGCTTGCCCGACCTGATTACAGGCAAACGCTTCTATTCTCACCAGGGTCGCGGTCCGGGTGGGCTTGAGCCTGCAGTACTTTATTGGTTTGAATTGTTAAAGGACGGCAAGAACCGGCCAGTGTGGGTCAAGCATCTCATCGATGACACATCGGGAGTGGGAATACAGTTCGTTGCGCAAGACATGAACAAAGATGGCAGACTTGATATTGTTATCGGGAACAAGAATGGCGTATTCTATTTTGAGCAATTAGCTCCGGGAAAACCAAAAGTCAATGAGCAGCACTAATAGCAGTTCCAGCAATACTCAGGGCGACAGGAATCTGTTCCTTGCATGCTTCGTGGCCCTCAGCACAACTTCATTTGGATTCATTCTTCGGGCTTTGACGTTGCCACAGTGGGGCAGCGAATTCAACCTCACCAACACACAAATCGGAGAGATAGCGGGAGTGGGTTTGTGGCCCTTCGCGATCAGCATTGTTTTATTCAGCCTGATCATCGACCGGGTCGGATATAAGAATGCAATGATCTTTGCGTTTGCATGCCACTTTCTTTCAGCTGCATTAACACTTTTTGCGAGCGGCTATTGGTCACTGTACATCGCCACATTCATCATGGCGTTAGGCAATGGTACTGTTGAGGCAGTAGTTAACCCTGTTGTTACCACGTTGTTCCCAAGAGAAAAAACAAAATGGCTCAACATATTGCATGCCGCCTGGCCGGTAGGATTGGTCCTTGCCGGAATCATGGCACTGATGCTCGGCGCGGAGACGAGCTGGAAGATCAAGATGATTTTGATTTTGATTCCGACGATTTTGTACGGCATCATGATGTTTGCAAAAAAATTCCCTGTTAATGAGCGTGTAAAAGCAGGTATATCTTATTTGGAAATGTTGAAGGAAGTGGGTGTAGGTGGAATCTCTGTCGTCACTGCTCTTGTAGTGTTTCAAATTGGATCGATCTTCGAATGGCCAACAAGCGCCAACTTAGTTATCACGCTGGCAATTGTTGCCGTCTTTGGGTATTATGTACGAAGCTTTGGCCAACCGATTTTTATCTTACTGATATTGCTGATGATTCCCCTTGCCACCACTGAGCTCGGAACCGACAGCTGGATTTCAGACCTGATGGCACCCGAGATGAAAGCGATAGGATTGCAGGCTGGTTGGATTCTCGTGTATACTTCTGCAATCATGGCACTGCTGAGGATGTTCGCTGGTCCCATTATTCACAAGATATCGGCGTTAGGACTTCTCGCAACATGTTCGGCAATAGCCTGCGCAGGCCTATTGTTATTGTCAGTATCAAGCGGTGCAATGATCCTCGTGGCCGCCACACTGTTCGCCCTGGGTAAGACATTCTTTTGGCCAACCATGTTGGGCGTAGTCGCGGAACGATTTCCGAAAGGTGGTGCACTTACGTTGAACATAACGGGCGGCGTCGGTATGATTGCCGCTGGCGTTATTGGTGCCGTCATTTTGGGTTTCGTGCAGGACAAACAAATCGATTCGAACCTCAACAAATTTGACACGGAGCATAGCACATCGCTGCATAGCACTTACGCAACCGATCAGAAGTACAGCATCTTTGGAAACTACCAGTCGGTGAACAGCGCTCGCCTCGCAGAGGGTCCTTCCGAGGATCAGGAAGTTGTAAGGGGAATTCAGGAAGCGGCGAAAAAAGAGGCGCTAAAAACCGTCGCGATTTTTCCTGTGATCATGCTCGCCACCTACATATTCCTATTGATCTATTTTAAGTCGAAAGGTGGCTATCGGGCGATTGTTTTGGAAGAGAAGAAACCTGAGGGCGCAATCGTATAATGAGCCTTCAGGTAAAATTCGGCGTGAGCACATGGCTTTGGACATCACCCTTCAATGGTGAAACTGAGAAGCTGTTCTCTAAAATCAAGGAGATGGGCTTCGATGCGGTAGAAATTCCCGTTGAAGATCCTGCATTGATTGACGCGAAGTCATTGCGTAATGCATTGAGAGCAAATGACCTTGAAGGAATCGTCTGTGGTGCTTTTGGACCAACGCGCGACCTCACCAATGATGATCCGAAATATCACCAGACCTGCTTTGCATACCTCTTGTCTTGTTTTCAAATAGCACAAGTGATCGGTGCAAGCTTCGTTGCGGGACCTATGTACTCGGCAGTAGGTAAAGCGCGCCTCGTGGCTCCCGACCAGAAGAAAATTGAATGGGAAAGGGCCGTTCGGAATCTTCAAAAGGTATGTGTGATGGCAGCTGACCACGGACAAAAGATCGCGTTGGAACCGTTAAACAGATTCGAGTCCGATCTGGTGAATACGGCTGCCGACGTAATGCGTCTCGTGAATAACATTAATCATCCCGCTGCCAACGTGTTACTCGATGGTTTTCACATGAACATTGAAGAACAGGACATTGAATCGGCTGTAAAATTTGTAGGTGACAAGCTCATTCATGTCCAGGTGTCTGAAAATCACCGCGGCACGCCGGGAACGGGTCAGATGCGATGGGATAAGCTTAAGCGCGGGCTTGAAGCAATTGGGTATGATCGAACGATTTCAATTGAAAGCTTTACGCCTGATGTTAAAGAACTGGCGGGGGCAGTTTGTATCTGGAGACCTTTTGCAGAGACACAGGACAGGTTTGCTTCGGATGGTTTGAGTTTTCTTAAATCCTGGGCACACACGCACCAGGTGTACTCTTATAAATTGTTATGAAAAAAGTAAACATCGCAATCGTAGGCCTCGGCTTTGGAGCCGAATTCATCCCCATCTATCAAAAGCATCCTAATGCCAACATGTATGCTATTTGCCAGCGAACTGCCAGCAAGCTGAATGCCATCGGCGATACATTCGGAATTGAGAAAAGATATACGAGCTACGACGAGCTATTAAAAGATCCCGCGGTCGATGCGGTGCATATCAATTCGCCTATCCATAATCACGCTGAACAATCACTCGCGGCGTTGAGGGCTGGAAAGCACGTTGCGTGTACTGTGCCAATGGCTACTACGGTAGACGATTGTCGTAAGATCGTCGAAGCTGTGAAGTCAACCGGCAAGACGTACATGATGATGGAAACGGTGCTTTACAGCCGCGAATTTCTTTTTGTGAAGGAAATGTATGACAAAGGGGAGATGGGTAAGATTCAGTTTCTTCGCGCATCACACCAGCAGGAAATGGGAGCGTGGCCAGGCTATTGGGAAGGCCTTCCACCAATGCATTATGCAACACATTGCGTGGGACCGGTCCTGGGTTTGACACGCGATGAAGCCGAGTATGTTTCATGTTTTGGATCCGGAACAATCGACAAAAAGCTTATCGCCAAGTATAATTCACCGTTCGCAATTGAATCGTGTCATATAAAATTCCGGAACTCAGATTTGTCGGCGGAAGTGACCCGATCGCTCTTTAACACCGCGCGGCAATACCGGGAGAGCTTCGACGTGTACGGCTCGAAAAAATCATTTGAGTGGACACAAATCGAGCACGAAGAAAATGTGATCCATACCGGAGAGACACCCGCGCGGGTCAAGACACCCGACTATGCGCATTTGTTGCCGAAAGAAATTGCGCCTTTCACTACAGGTGGCGTGTACGATGCCGATAGTCATCAACATCTCTCATTTATTCAGGGCGCTGGTCATGGCGGATCACATCCACACCTCGCGCACGAATTCATAATGGCCCTTGTGAACGGGCGTCAACCTTATCCAAACGCGCAACAATCTGCTAACATTACCTGCGTTGGAATTTTAGCCCATGAGTCAGCGATGAAGGGGGGAGAGATTATGAAGCTGCCGGAATTTACGTGGAGCAAATGATTAGTTGACAGTTGACAAAAAGCAATTGACAAAAGCTCCCTCGAAAGGAACCTTTTTCGATTACTTTAATTCTTTGACTTGGAAGTCATTTGGACTGCGCACATTGTCAATTGTTGCGAGCGATTTGGTTATTGCCTACTGCCTACTGCTTACTGCCTACTTTCTTATACGTCCCAACCAACTCGCCCTTTGCCAGCACATGTCCGCGGATGGCACTTTCAATAGTCCTCTTATCGGCGCCTTGTTTATTGTCGAGCATCACATCTAATGCGTACACCCTGAATAGATATTTGTGAGTTCCCGTTGGCGGGCAGGGTCCTTTATATTTGCTTTCACCGCCACCATTTTTTCCCTGAACTCCAGGCACGCTGTTTTGAGGAATCGCGTCTTTCGGCGGGATATTCCACATTACCCAATGATCATAGGTTTGTCCCGGAGCATAGGTGTCATCGACGAGCAAGACCAAACTCTTTGCGGCGGATGGTATTGCTTTAATGTTGAGGGCCGGATTAATTTCAGTACCATCACAGGTAAATTTCGAAGGTATAGCACCATTCGATTCGAAATCGGGGCTGCTGACTGTGAGCTGTGCTGGTGCCTGCATCATGTGCATTAGCATGAAAAAGAATATAAGCATACAATGGTGATTGACCGGCAAGGAGATACTAAAAGTATGCCGTCAGCCCTCGTGTGTTTTTAGTATCGACTTAAGGTCTGCCAGCGTATTTGCCTCCAGTGTTGGTTTGTCTTTACGCCATCGAAGGATGCGTGGGAACCTTAGTGCAATACCTGATTTATGCCTCGACGACTTTTGTATTCCTTCAAATGCAATTTCAAAAACCTGTTCTTGCCTGACACTGCGTACAGGTCCGAATTTTTCGATTGTGTTCTTTCTTATCCAACGGTCAAGCTCAACAATCTCTTCATCAGTTAATCCGCTGTATGCTTTAGCGAAAGGAACGAGCTGATCGTTTTCCCACACACCGAATGTGTAGTCAGTGTACAAGTTGGCACGTCGTCCATGTCCGGCCATGGCATACATCATTACAGCATCAATTGTCAGCGGGTCTATTTTCCATTTCCACCAGTCGCCACGCCGTCTGCCATGTCCATATGCGGAGCTGCGCCGCTTCAGCATAATTCCTTCACTGAGGAATTCGCGTGAACGCAAACGCTCGGTCATCAATTGTGTCCAATCGTGGAACGGAACAAGAGGGGATAGCTTCATAACCGACGAGCCTTGAGTAAAAAGAGATTCCAGTAGCGCACGTCTTTCCTCGAGTGGTTTTTCACGGATATCCTGGCCCTTGTTCTCTAGTAAATCATAGGCAACGAAAGCAACAGGAACTTCTTTTAAGAGTTTTTGACTTACCCCTTTGCGCCCAATTCTTTTCTGCAGATGCTGGAATCCAAGCGGCTTTCCATTTTCAAACGGCAATATTTCTCCGTCAAGGACTGTACCGTCCGGAAGCAGCGAAAGAAAATCTTTGTATTCCGGATACTTATCCGTCACAAGTTCTTCACCACGGGACCATACGAACAGTTCCCGGTTTCTAACAATCACTTGGCCTCGGATTCCATCCCACTTTCGTTCCGCAAACCATTCACCCGGCTCACCAAGCTCAGTGAAGGGCTGATCCAATGCATAGGCGAGGTAGAATGGATACGGGCGCGAATGATCCGTTACGCCTTCCTGCGATAGTATCAGATCGTTAAAACTTGAATTGAGCGGCGACCAGTTTCCCATCAGCTTATGCGCGAGAAGGTTTTCGGACTGGCTTGTGAACCGAGTAAGTGCTTTCACCATCAATTGCTGAGACACACCGATACGAAATGATCCCGTGATCAGCTTAATGAAGACGAAACGTTCTTCACCCGAAAGTCTGTCCCACGCCCAAAGGATCTTTTCTTTTTTTTGTGCAATGTCTTTGTTTTCCAGGTCTCGTATGAAATCTATCCAATAAGCAAGTGATTGCTCACTGGACAATGAGGCTTTTGGCAGGATCAGCGTTATGGTTTCAGCGAGATCTCCAACAACACTGTAGCATTCATCAAATAGCCAATCTGGAAGTCCTGCGAGTTCTGCCGCCCAAAGCCGCAGCAAATTTGTATTGACGGTGCGCCGGGGTCGGCGATGAGATAGAATTGCGATGGCCCATACTTTATCTCGGTCATCAGCGATCTCGAAATACTCCACAAGTGCGTCAACTTTCGCATTGGTTTTCGAAGTCTGGTCAAGCTTCGCGAAAAGAGCTGCAAACTTCCTCATTGTGCGACGGCGGTTTCTGTACTCTCAGCTGGTGACTCCATCTCGTCGCCTTCATACAGGGTCGTTGCAACACTGGCATTGAGGCCCTGGCCTTGCAACCATTTTGAATACGTGTCTGAATAGCCGTGGGTAACAAAGACACGACTCGCTCCAGTTTCTTTTACAGCGAGATTCAAATCGTTCCAGTCAACGTGATCCGACAACACAAAGCCGCGGTCGGCATTCTTTCTCCGTCTCGTTCCGCGCAAACTCATCCACCCGGACGCAATTCCAACGGCATGAGGTTGAAATTTCTTCATCCATGAAGAATTTATCGCCGAGGGCGGGCAGATGACAAGGGACCCATGGTAATCTTTTTTATTTGCCTCCGTTCCAGCATAATTTGTTTCAGGCAAGACAATTCCCTGTGACCGGATCACCTGCGTAATGTTGTTTATGGCACCGTGCAGGAATATTGGACCAATACTCGCGTCGACATTTTTCAATATGCGTTGTGCCTTTCCAAGGGCATACGCGGAAAGGACGGAGACTTTTCCTTCTTCCCGATTCTTTCGCCACCATTCATTGACTTCCTGAAAGATCTCTGATTGAGGTTTCCACTTATAAATCGGCAAAGCGAATGTTGACTCCGTGATGAAGGTATCGCAGGCTACTGGCTCAAATGGTTCCGAAATGCCATCTGATTGCAGTTTGTAGTCACCGGAAAAAACCCAAACCTCTTTTTTATCAGCGACCCTTATTTGGGCCGAACCGAGAACGTGGCCGGCAGGGTGGAAGGAAAATTCGATGCCTTTGATATGTATCTTCTCACCATATGCCACTGTTTGAATTCCTGCGTTGATATTTAATCGGTGCTTAATGACGGGTGCCGCCGTCGCAGTGCACAGGTAATTTGAATTTCCCCAACGTGCATGATCAGCGTGGCCGTGCGTGACAAGTGCTTTCGCTACTGGATTCCACGGGTCCAGGTAAACATCCGCCGGCGGGCAATAGATTCCGTTTTCAGTGAATTGTAAAAGATCCATCAAGGAAAGGCAGGGCTTGAAAGTAAATAAATTCTTTCATGCCCTGCCCAAGATATTTTATGCAACAGTTAGTTAAGGCTCCATACCGTGAGCGAAAATAACAACTGCAGCTTCTGCAAATATTGAAGCGTTGACAGATGATCGCCCCTGGAGCCATCCGTCTTCATCCTGATTGGGAAGATAAAAAGGTTCTCGTTGCTCACGAGGCTTCGCAGGTCCTCCTTGTCAAGATTTGGCATTGTTTCCTCGACGTCCATAAAACACCTATTTGCTGTTGTTGTTTTTGCATGCCTGCTCAGCCTCCTTTGCCATCTGGAGGTGGTGCTCCAGTGTGCTCAATTTGCCTGCCGCCCACTCTTTGAGATTTTGATCATTCCCTTTCTCCGCTTCTTTTTTGAAATCGTCAATATCTTCCTCATGATCTTTCACCATGAACTCTGTGTAAGCCTTGTCAAAATCCTTTCCTTGCTTCTTGCTCAAGTCATCATAGTGCTTTTGATTCTTGTCGCTCAAGGAAAGGGGGATCGTGATGTTTTTTTTGTGGGCAAGTTCTTTGAGCTCTTTATTCGCCTTACCGTGGTCATCTACCATAGACCTTCCAAATTTCTTCACCACATCCAGCGAAGCATTTGATTGCGCAAGCTCACCCAACTTCACTTCCAGCATACCGCCATCGGCGGCTTCAATAGCAAAATCGTTATCATCCTTCAGACCGGTATTTTTGAATTTGCTTTTGTTTGAATCTTCAGCCATCTCTGTGCTGTCATCCGCCTTTTTCGGACCACATGACATTGCTCCCATTCCAACCGCAATGAATACCATTGCAAGAATCACACTTATACGTTTGTTTATCCGTTCCATAGTTCGATTTTTTTTTATAGGTGACAAAAAATTGTGCCCCTTGGATGTCGATCATAGTCGTGATGGCGGCTTTTTTGAACGGGTATAAAATTCCCCGCACAGAAATTCATCAATCAGTGTTCCGTGGTGCACTTTTGGGATTTGAGCGATTCATTTACTTTGCAAATGATGGAGAACGCAACTTCGGGTACTAGTCGCGCGAGAAGAGTCAGGGCCAATCTCAAAAAAGGTATGGGATTGGCCTGGGCAGCGTCACCGCGGTCGTTGATCAGGTACTCGATCTTAGGGATGGTAAATGCTGCCATGCTCCCGATGTCGGTCTATCTGGGTGCAGAGCTAGTGAATCGGATCGCGGAAGCGCGCCTGCATACCATACAGTTTTCTGATATCCTTCCTATCGTTATTGCTTTGTGGATTATAGTGAGCGTTCAGCGCACGATCGGCGCATACATGGGGTATGGCCGTAACCTGTTTGTCCGCCGTGTTGAACTGGAAGCCGAAAGGCGCCTGCTCGCGAAGGCATCTAAAATTGACCTTGGCAACTTCGACAATTCCAACTGGCACGACCGGCTTGCACGTGCAAAACGAGATGTAAACTGGCGCCCGGGCGATCTCACGTGGTCGGTTCTCGGTCTTTCAGGAAACATCGTTACCATTATTTTAATGGCGTCTCTACTTGCGAGCCTCCATTACGCGTTGGTGATTCTCGCGCTGGGCGCCGCTGCGTTGTCACTTGCGCTCGAAAGCCGTGTGACTTCCAAGCTTTATGCATTTTTCTACAAGGAAACGCCGGAAGAGCGGGAGCGAGGTTACCTGAGCGATCTGTTAGTGCAGCCGCGCACAACAAAAGAAATAAGAGCTTATGTTCTGTCCGATTACCTCCTCGGGAGACATCGCAATCTGTCTGAAGCATTGTTCAAGCAGCGAGAGCTGATGTATAGGTCCGGTACGCGTGTTTCATTGCTCACCGGACTTGTAACGGGCACGACGCTCGCCCTTGCATATCTTTTTGTTTCGATCAAAGGTGTCGAGGGATCAATCGATCCCGGCGGTGTGGTGCTGGTGATCGGCGCATTTACATCAGTATCCAGTACGCTCGCACAGATATCAAGCACGTTCGTTGCCGTGGACCAGCATACAACTTTCCTGGATGACTACTTTTCATTTCTATCTATTCCACCACAAATCAAAACCCCTGATAAGCCCACGCCTTTACCGGCAAAACTGGATGGCGGGATCGAATTCCAGGATGTATCATTCAAGTACCCTGGAGGCACAGAGGCGGCTGTTGAAGGATTTAATTTGAAAATCAATAATGGAGAATTGCTGGCGATCGTCGGGGAGAATGGTGCCGGGAAAAGTACGATCATTAAGTTACTCCTTCGATTTTACGACGCTGATAAAGGTTCGATTCGCATTGGCGGAGTTGATCTCACACAAACAAACCCAGATGACCTGAGGAACCGGATCGGTGTGCTTTTCCAGGATTACGCGAACTATGAATTGACGGTGCGCGAAAACGTCACCATGGGGCGGCCGTATGCACCTCCTTCAGATGAACATGTTCTTGAAGCTCTCCGCGATTCACGGAGCGAATGGCTCCTGAAAAAGATGCCAAACGGACTTGATTCAAAAGTGGGAAGATTATTTGAAGGTGGGCATGATTTATCAGGTGGCGAATGGCAAAGGTTGGCGCTGGCGCGGATCATGTACAGAGATGCAGACATCTGGATCCTCGACGAGCCTACGTCATCGCTTGATCCGGAAGCCGAAGCGGCAATCTTTGCCGAACTGAAAGAGAATCTCAAGGGACGCATCGGGATCGTTATCTCTCACCGTTTTTCAACTGTTCGCATTGCCGACCGCATTGCAGTAATCGCCGGCGGAAAAGTATCAGAAATAGGTTCTCACGAGGAGCTGATGAAGGCTAAAGGCCGTTATTCCGAACTCTTCGAGCTGCAGGCCGCTGGTTATCGTTGATCTACTGCCTCCCGATAGCTATCGGGGTGCCTGCTGAAGACTACCGACTTATTATTTTCTCGTTCCCAAACTTGACCCCAAACTCGACTCTCTCCAGTTCGACCACATCCGAAACATCTCCAAGCACTTCATCAATCAGTCCGTATTGCTGCGCTTGCGGTGCGTTCATGAACTTATCCCTCAGGAAGAAGTCTTCTATCTCCTTCCATGAATGGCCAGAGTGCTTCCCCATCAGATGGAATAGCTGCGTCTGCAGCCGTTCCTGCTCATACGAAGCAATGCGGACATCTTCCGTATATCCTTGGGCGCCGCCACCGGTGGGGTGCATGTGGATGGTGGCATGTGGCAATGCATATCTCTTTCCTTTTGCTCCGGAAGCAAGTAATGCCGTGCCCATGCTCGCTGAAACACCAACTGCAAGGGTGGAGACCGGTGCCTTAATCATTTGCATGGTATCATAGATGGCTAGTCCCGCATAAACACTTCCGCCAGGACTATTGATATATAGGCTGATGGGCTGCTTTTGATCGAGGCTGTTGAGATAAAGCAGCTGCGCGACAATGACATTCGCTACCTGGTCGTTGATCGCAGAGCCAAGGATAACAATCCTTTCCTTCAGCAATAAGCTGAATATATCGTAGGCCCGATCGCCCCGTGCATCGAGCACCATGGGAATTGTTGATGCTTGTATCATGTTATTGATTGAATATCCTCAAGACCTTATCCTGAAATTCATGATTACCTCCTGGGCCAAAAACCTGCGAATGAATTTTCAGGACTTCAGCTTTGATTTTTTTCCGCTGAAAGATTGTTAAGACTTGATAGAGCGTGCGCTGCAAATTCACATTTGAGTTTAGCTCCGCATTCGTCAAAAGGCGCGCTTCAAAGACTAGGGATTCCTCAGCCCCGAGCGTGCCCTTGAGATACATTTCTGCGTCGCGAATATCAGTCAGTGAAGTCCTCATACGTCATTGATTTTTGCTTGATAATTCCCCTAAGCTTTTCGATGCATTTGTACTTTTGAACCGTCGCGGAGCGTTCACCCCTGTAGCCCATTTGTTTCGCTAGCTCAGAGGCCGATAATTTTTCATAGTACGCACGCCTCAGCAGTTCCAGGCAACTTTTGCCAGCCTTCTCAAGAAAACCAAGAAGTCTATTGACGCTAACAGAAGGATAAAAGTCGAGAGGGATTTCGATCGCTTTCTCCGCGCTAGTCAACGACACCATCTTGCTGAGCCGCCTGAATTTCCGCAGCCACAAATGTTTCGCGATGCCCAGGATATAGGCTTCAGGAGAAATTTCAATCTCAACTCCACGATTCATTTTTTCCTGATATAATACCAATGCATCATGAAAGACGTCCTTGGCATCTTCCAATGAGCCATTCATTTTTCTGACCCACGCTGCAACTATTGGAAACGCAGACTTATACAACTCTGGCGAGATCGCCGTCTCCTTTACATAAGATGTTATCTCAATGTCTTCCATTACCCTGAACCATAAACTCTGAACCTTAAACCTTGAACTTTGAACCTTGAACCTTGAACCTTGAACCTTGAACTTTGAACTTCAGACTAATGTGTTCCCTGCACCGCAATTATCACCTCTCACATCGATATTTATTTTCTATTTGTAAAAAACGACATTGCAGCCTGGTTTCTTCTTTTTGAAATTCTCAATCTCACGGGCGGAGACTTTTGTATTGTAACACTTGAGGGATTTCAGTGGGAGTGGAAGAAGGGGGTCAAGGTTTCCGACACGCGTGTTGGAGCAATCGAATGTCTCCAGGTATGACATTTTTTCAAGGGGATCAAGTCGTTTAATCTGTGTACCGCCACAGTTCAGTTTTCGCAAGTTTTCTAGACTCTCCAAAAGTTTCAGATCATCGATCGGTGTGTTCGAAACATCCAGATCTTCCAGGGAAATCAATCGACTAATTGTTGCGATATTCTGTAGGGGGCCATTTGTTGCGTGCAACGACCGCAGTGATTTCAAATTCTCCATCGCCGGAATTTCAGTAATCATTGTGCTCGAAAAATGAAGGTCCTTGAGTTGAACAAATTCATTGAGTGACGATAAGTCGCTCACCGCTGCATCCTTAAAACTTAGAGAAGTCCTTTCAACCAGTCGATGAAGGTTTTCTCGCGATGATGCTGTATCTGGAGACATCTGGGACTGCATCACAGATCTCCAATCTTCATTTAAATTTTTCCACCATCTGTTGAGATGTAATGTCTTATAAACCAGTAACACCCGTGGATTCTTTTCAAGGAATTCCGCCGCTATAAAATCCTGTACTCCCGTCTGGTCCGCATATACTTTTTCCAGGCTTGTCAGTTTGTTTAATGGACTGATGTTTTCAACCTTGCTTTTATCGGCCTTCAGGACCTTTAGTTTTGAAAACTGACGTGCTACTGAGATATCGGCCACGTTGGTTTCGCTCAAATCCAGGTACACGATTTCCCGATGTGCCTCCAATGGTGAAAGGTCACTGATGGGTGTATTATTCACCTTTATTACGGTGAGTTTTGGGAGCTTGCGAAGCGGGTCAAGGTCTTTAATGCGCCCACTTGATCCCAGATCTATCGAATCGGCGGAAGGTATTTTCGCAAGGTCTTCTTTACTTGGTGATTGATTGATTTTCAGATTTTTAACTAGTATTTCTTGCCAAATTACTGGAAGTGCATCCCACCAAACTCTCAGGTCTTTGGAATCATAAATCACAAGAACCTTTGGGTTAGCGGCCATGAACGCATTCGCTGCCGGCTGGCGTATTGGCGTCTGGTCGCAATACACGCGCTCAAGATTCTTTAGCTTTTGCAGTGGCTGGAGACTGGCAATCGCCGTTGCGTTCGCATGCAGAACTTTCAGGTTCTGAACGGCGCTTAACGGCGCCAGATTTGAAACCTGCGTGCTGTCGATTTCAAGTGTCGAGAGTTCGGTCAGGTGCGCGAGAGAATTCAGGTCATGTATTTGTGTGCCGGAAAGGTTTAGCGCTTTCAACTTTGTCAACATTTCCAGGGAGGACAGATTGGATATTTGAGTGCCTTCGACGTTAAGCGCTTCAAGCGACGTGAGTTGAGATACCGTAGACAGATCCGACACCGACGTGTTGCCGGCGTTAAGTTCCAGAAGATTGGGCATCTTTTCCACAACTGACAAATCGCTAACACCCGTGTGATCGACGCTTAATCGGATGAGGTTATTTGAATACTTAAGGATCCCGATATCTGTAATCCTGGTGTGAGAGGCATTAAGCTCTGTCAGATCCGTTAAGTTGCGGATTGCGATCAGATCGGTAACATTTGTATGTGAGACGTCCAGTTTCTTAAGCTTGCCCAGAAAAGAGGCGGGCTCAACAGAAGTGATGTACTGATTGCCACTGATATTCAAGTCCTCAATCGCAGCAATGTTCCGCAAGTCGTTCATCGAAACGCTGTCTATAACATTCAACTTCTTTTTAAATATTTCCTGCCACTCGAAGGAAAGTTGTTCCCACCAATTTGCGAGCGCGTCTTTTCCGCTGAATGCCGTTGTATAAATGCTGACTATTTTTAGGTCCTGCGCGTCAAGATCATAATTGATTTCGATGAAACGTGCGAGTGTACTATTTACGGACGCACCATCTGTGGTTGTTCCCTTGAGATTCCTGGTAAGAGAGACTTTGTAGAAATGTTTGTTGTCCGGATTCACGTTGCCCTGTATACCATCTATGGTAAATTCAAACTTTGCATCCTCAAAAAAGAAGTCAACATCTTTCAGATACGCGACAACATCCTTGTTCGTAGTGACCAATCTGTCTGACACAAGGTCATCTTCGACTTGCACCTTTGCATCGCGAAAGATCTTTAAGTAGCCGCTTGTGATCAGTACTTCCTTGTCGCGTGTGGATGTCTCACGACTCGCGAGGGCATTGAGCATAAATTCGAGCACCGATACGATGTCCCGCACCTTCTTTTCATCCGCAACAGCGTCTGGTACCGGTTCTTGTGCAGCGGGTTTCTTCTCTACGGTTTTCTTTGCCGGCGACTTCGTTGATGCCGGCTGCTTTTTGGTTTGTGTGGTCTTTTTTGATTCTGTTTTCTTAGCCGGCTTTTTGGTTGTCGGGTTTTGCGAGAGGGCAGGAGATGACATTATGAGAATGAGCCACGCCGCAAGTATCCAGAACTTATCGGTTCTCATAATAGAGATATTTTCTCATGACTTCCTTCTCCGAATCATTTTTCAATTTCACGAGGTTTGAGATTAGCCAACCGGTATTAAATCCGGGCCTGTTAAAATCGGCTACTTCAAAGTACCATCCGTCTATCTGGAAAAAATGAAATTTGACGAGGTTTACCGATTTGAATGCAAGATTTCCTTTTTTCAATTCGTACAGAAAGACGGACAGGTGATCTGGCACAAACCGTTTTACTGTAAACTGACTCACGCTGTCGCTGTTGGCAAATGCTTTGCGAAGGTTCATAAAATCTACCTCGTGGCTCATGGGGTGAAGAAATCGGCCGATCCTGGTAGTGTCCCTCACGAAGTAAGGTTTCAATGCATCTGAGTAAATCTTGCTGATCACCCACTTATAGCCGAGGTGGTCCTTTTCAATTTCCATGAAAAGCGTAAAGAGTTGATCTTTCCCGTTGAATGAAAACGTTGCTTGTACTTCCGAGAACCAGTTTCCTCCGTGAAAATCCAAAATCGCAGATTCGGATTTGTCCAATACATTCTTTGTGAATTCGGCTTTCAGCGGCTCGGACATTCCGGTATTGCTAGCGTCGAACAGTATTGTAAAGTACTTCTTCCGCAATTTTGGATTCCGGAATTGCTTATCTCCCGGATAGAATCGCTTTCCTTTTTCGTCTTCTTCACCATTGAATCGCCTGAGAAATTGATTCAACTGCTTCGATTCGGCGTATAGCTTGGTTTCGTCAACGTCGCCTACGATCTGACACATCGCTGCAGCAGAAAACAATAACGCCAATCCCGTAAGGATCAATAGCCTTAAGCCTCTCATTTGCACGCGAAGGTAGCTGAGGTTATTGAATTCGCGCGCCAAATCACGCGCTCGTTTCCGTGACTTTAATATCCCCTAACAAGACATCCCAGAACTCGATGGTTCTGCCAGCAATCTGGGTCTTCTTACGCTCGACGTAGATCGTGATGTCTTTCTTAGTGGTGTCCTTGTATTTCATTTTGTCACCTGTCGTGCCTTCGAAGCGCTGATAAATGGTTACGACACCAACATAGCGGCCGTCCGGCTGACGCTCCAGGTCACTGATGTAGTGAATGTCATACCA
>JBGAKL010000003.1:0-486289 GCA_044224375.1 Cyclobacteriaceae bacterium | reverse complement strand
ACCACCTCTTCCCATTCCGAACAGAGTCGTTAAGCCCACCCGCGCTGATGGTACTGGGGTAATACCCGGGAGAGTAAGTCGTCGCCTGACTTTATAAAGAAGAGCCCTTCGAAAGAACGGGCTCTTTTTTTTGAGCCATTTACCAGCGAATGACACTTCATGCCTGCGCTAAGGGCTCCGGTAGGCACGCCTGACTTTATTAAAAGAGCCCGTGCAGCAATGCCGGGCTTTTTTATTTATTCAATGTATGCCGCCTCCACGTTTGCCTTGCGCGAGGCCATCCGGCAGGCAGACCTGACTTTCCGCTCTTCTCAAGGCAAATAGTATTCCCAACAATTTTCTATCTTGAATTACCCATTCCTTTACCTATGAACTTTAAGATGCCAAGCACTCATTGGCTCATCATCATGTTTATGATGAGTGGACTCACTAATGGTTATGGCCAGGCTCCTGAGAAACGGATCGCCCTCGTGATTGGAGCGCAGAACTATACAGTCTTACCACCTCTGAGAAATTCTCTCAACGATGCAAAAACAATTTCATCAACACTTCAAAAGAAGGGCTTCGAAGTGAAATCTATTCTCGACCCGAGAACACGAACTGAAATCAAGGATGGTATCAATTGGTATTTCAATCAAATGCGTGAGCGGGAAGGCGCCGTAGGGCTTATCTATTATGCAGGACATGGGATGCAGTACCAGGGGGAGAATTATATCATCCCAACCACGGCTTCATTACAAAATCCCGGTGACCTTGAAGACTATTGCGTAAAGATGAATACCATCATAGCAATACTCAATTCCTCAACCAAATCCCTCAACATCCTGCTTCTCGATGCCTGTAGGTCTTTGCCGAGCTTTACGCGTGGTGTTGAGCAAGGCTTGACGAAAATGGATGCACCGGAAGGAGCAATCATTGTTTTCGCTACACAACCCGGTAAGGTTGCCTCTGATGGATATGGAGTCAGTGGCCTCTTTACTTCGAAACTAGCAATGGCTATCGATGAGCCCGGTTTGAATGTGACCGATGTGTTTCAAAGGGTAAAGCGGGAAGTTTACGCGGAATCCAACAAGCAACAACTACCATCGGTTGAAGACAACGCCATTGGCGGTGATTTTTATTTTACCACAGGAGAAAGGGTAATAAGTACGACCGGGAATGGTCCAATGCCTGTCGGACGGACCGAAGTTGTGACAACAGCCTTTGACTATGGTTATGGCGTATCTGATGTGCCAACTGTAACAATAGGCTCACAAGTGTGGATATCAAAAAATCTTAATGTCGATCATTTTGCAAATGGTGATCCTATTCCAGAGGCAAAGACAGCATTAGAATGGAAAGAAGCTTCGGACAAACATGCTCCAGCTTGGTGTTACTTTGAAAATGATCCCGCCTATGGAAAAATTTACGGAAAATTATACAACTGGTATGCTGTAACGGATCCACGCGGGCTTGCTCCAAGGGGTTGGCATGTACCGAATGACAACGAATGGGGTAGCATAATCGGTTATCTCGACGAAAGCGGTACAATTGTTACTAAGCCAGTGACAAAAAAAGTAGGCAAATCATTAAAAACTGAATCTGGATGGAAGTATGGCGGAAACGGGAATAACAGCAGCGGTTTCACAGGCCTCCCTGGCGGTACTCGTAACCTTGATACATCTTTTAGCGTCCCTCGTAGCGTCGGTGCGTGGTGGAGCACTACCGAGCAAGGAACTGATGGGGCATGGGTACGTAGCCTGAGTGCGTCGAGTTATGGAGAAGTATATAGGTACAATCAGTTCAAGAGCGGCGGCCTTTCTGTTCGTTGCGTCAAAGATTGATTCATCCCACCGTTACCTCAATCAAGTCACTCGTATCAAAAAAAGTATTCGCAACAGTCAATATCTGCTCAGGTGTAATGCGTTGAAGATATTCCAACAAATGTGTGTAATAATCATCCGGCAGCCCATGCAAGTGGATAGCCTGAATCTTTTCGGCAACCGAAAACAACGTGGAATTCTCAGATTGCCAGCTTCCGATAAAATAATTCCGGGCCACCACAAGCTCGTCCATAGGCACCAAATCATTCTGAAGCGACTTGATCTCATAACGGATCTCTTCAACCGCCCTGGCGGCATTTTCCCGATTGACCTCTGCGCCAATCAGCCAAAAGCCGTCTCTTAGAAAATGATGAAGCGATGAGTATATCCCATACGTTAATCCCTTTTCTTCGCGAATGTTCTTCATCAGGCGTGATCCAAAAAAACCGCCCAATAGGTGGTTGAACATGACTGCTTCGAAATATTTCGGATTGTCCGCACGCGCAACACACTTTTTACCCAGTCGGATAGACGTCTGAACACTGCCGGGCTTAGCAATAGTCAACGACTGACCGCTTATCGATTCGCGTGTCCCCCATACTTTTTTCTTGAGCAAGGGCGCTGGTAACAGTTTGATAATTTCTGACACTTCCTCTGCCGACAATCTTCCAATCAGGAACGCCGAGTTTAATTTAAAATCATGAGTAAAAAACACTTGAAGATCAGACCTTGTGATTTCACTTACGTCACTTTCCTCAATTGCTGCACCGTAAGGATGATCCGGGCCAAATACAGCTTTTCGAATCTCCTTCGAAGCCACAACGTTCGTTTTTTCATTGTTGATTTTCAGGTTCTGAATGAAGATATCCTTCATCAACCTCAATTCATTCTCATCGAATGCCGGCTCGGTGAGCAATTCTACCACAATACGGAATGCGGCGAGCAAATTCTTTCGCAGACTGAAAAGTGATACGGAAACGATATCAAATCCAGGTGTAATCTCGAGGTGGGCTCCCAGCGAATCGATCGCCTCGGCAACCTCGAATGAATTCCGCGTCAATGTGCCTTTTTCAAGCATCTGAGCAGTGAAATGGCTCATTCCTGGGTTGGATTCAAACCATTTTCCGGCAGAGAATACCAGGTCGAGTTTCACAACATCCTGCTGAATGTCGCGAAAATGAAAAAATTTTATTCCTTCTGTTAATTGAAAAACCTCGGGCCGGGCGAGGGAATAATTATACGAAAGCTGAAACGGGGGAGCCTGGGTTCTGTCCAGTGGAGTCATCAATCTGTGACGGAATCGTCTTCTTTTACTTTCTTTTCGAACAGCAACATGATTGTGAAACGCAGCGTCTCTGCAAGCGCACTTTCCCGTCCGTTCGTCGGTACCATATAGGCGGCGTCAATTCCGAATTTGTTCAGACGGAATCCGACACCGGCGGTCAGATATTGGCGATTTCCTTTTGACTTGGCTTCGTAAAAGTATCCAAGCCGTCCCGCAAATGTATTATTGTACCAGTATTCTGTTCCGATTGAAGTGGTGATCTCTGCCATTTCTTCGCTGAAGCCTCCTGTGGCATCAGTAAACGACCCTAATACCCCAGCAAGCATAGGCTTGTCCTTGCTTCCAGGATAGGGGCTTGGCACCATCAGCTTATTGAAGTCCAGTGCAAACGCGAGCGTGTTCAAAGGATCCAACTCCATCTTATAAAAAGAACCGATGCGCAAATTCGTGGGAAGGAAATCCTTGCTGTTCTGATCTGAGTAGGAGATCTTGCCTCCAAGGTTCGTAATAGTCGCGCCGAAAGCCAGGTCGGAGTTTTTCCATACGATCGGTTTCTTGTAATAGAATCCAAAATCAACCGCTACGGAGTTACCTGGTTTTGCATCGAAATTTCCCGTCTGCAAATAGCCGGTTAAATTTGAGTGGATGTATCTCAACGATCCTCCAATGCTCACGCGTTCAGTTAGCAACCTGGAGTACGTCACATCGAATGCAAATTCACGTGGATTATATCTTCCAAGCTGGTCTGCCGGATCTGGCCCTTTGTTAAATTGAACTTCCCCCAGATCAAAATATTTCATTGACGCCGCAACCGTCTGCTCACGATTGATTTTATAAAAACCAGAGAGGTAAATGATCTTCATGTCGTTGATGATCTTGCCAAGCCAGGGTGTGTAGGATAATGAACCGCCCGACCCCTTATCGATGAAGGCAAGCTTGGCAGCATTCCAATAGCCAGAGTTGGCATCGGGCGTAGTAGCCGCTCCAGTATCCCCCATTCCCGCTGCTCTAGAATCAGGTGTAATCCCTAAAAACGGCACTGCTGTAGTGATAACCTTGTTGGTCTCGTCTACGCCTATCAGCGTAGTGGAGCCAGTCGAACTATTTGGATTTGTAACCTGCGCCTGTGCCCCGACCGCCAGCAGCAAAATGATTAAAGCCAAGCCTAACTTATTCATAATCAACTTCTAAGGGATAAAGATAATCAATCAATTGGAAATAATAACCTTCGTGAATTTCTCATTTTTGGAACCATCCGAGAGAGAACGAACCGATAGCTTACTCAGGTATAGCCCCGTTCCTAATTTTGTCCCATTGCCCCCAATTACGTCCCACGTCGGCAGATTCACATGATAGGGGCTATTCAGCACTTCATAAACGTCAGAAAACATGGGCTGCCCGAGTTGGTTGTAAATAGTGACGGTCGCTTCCAGGTCGTCCCCGGACCGGTTGTGTTTAAAGGTAAATGTCGTCGATGTTGAAGCTGGATTTGGAAAATTGAGCCACTGTTCGATTTGTATACCATCGATATCTGAAACAAAAAAAGTTATTGAAGAAGATGCCTGATTCCCGAATGTATCCGATGCCCTGATGGAAAGGTGATGTTGACCGGGTTTCAAATCCTCAATCGGGAAGTAAACTTTACCACGCTTGATTGTTCCAACATCCGCCAGGTAGTAGTTGTTGAGTACGAACGAAAGCGAATCATCGAGCGTGGCGGTGATGTTGTTTTGTGGCGAGAAGCCTGAAATATTAATTCCACTATCATCGGACAGGATAGCAACAAGCTGCGTGTTAGGGCTCGCAATCCCGCCATTAAGAAAGGTTGAGTCACCAACGAATAGTTGAATGTTCGGTGGCTTTGTATCGGTACCAGGATTCTTTTCTTTGCCGCCAATCTTCATGACTGTGGTTGCTCCCGCGATATCCTTGCTGCTGGCAAACGCGTAAATGGAAAGCTTTCCGGCACCGACTGTGGGATTGATTGCCGAGGTCATCGTAAACTCAAGCTGGAACTGACCATTCCTCACGGATGCCTGCCCGCGAAAGATTTCATTTGTTCTGTCGGCAAATGCAAACGGCGGATTCTCGTCTCCTTTTGTCTCCTGAAGCACCGGTCGGTCGACAAGTGTTATCTGCGCGTATCCATTAAAATTTGCATCTGGCACACCGCTTTGATAGACACTTCCTGTTACCCTTACTTTAGAAAGGGCTTTAAGTGTATCAGATGGAGAGGAGAGATTTTTTATTTCTGAGACACGGATCTCTGGCCCAGGTAGCATTATTCGCATCGAGGGATCACCAAGCAAAGAAAAGTTCCTGTTCGAAACGCCGCTGATACTGTTGTTCTTGGTATCGCGGACAACAGATCCAAGGTCGCGGAACTGATTTCCGACTGTAGTAAATAAAGCGATGTAGAAAGCTTTGTTAAGTGTGAAGTTGGTGCTTGAGTTGACTGGCCTGGCGGTGGTGACCAATCCGATCGATCCGCCACCTTTTCTTGTTAGCGAATTCTCTGCAGTAGATATCAAACCAGGATCGTCATTCCTTCCGAATTCGCAAGTAGCGGTGACGAGGAGCGGATACGCTGGCGCCGTTTTCCATTTGTCAAGCGAGGTTTGATCGAAGATCCTTTCCTGTGCCCATTGCTGCTCACCGCCATGCCCCGTATAGTTTACGACGGCGGCACCTTTGCGCACGGCCTCATTCAGCGCCTCGGTAGCATCCGGTGAGACCTGACCAATGGAACTGTTGACTTGCTTGTAGCTGTCCAGGAAAATCTTACTTGTATTGAATTCAGGGTGAGTGGCCTCAATGCTTTCAGCGAGCTCGTCTGATTGGCTTTGATGAATATTATAGTCGCCATCATCGGCGACGAAGACGAGCTCTTTTCGCCATTCGCCCCAATTCTGATTTTCGTACTCGATGATCTTATCAACGACAATATCTGCCTCATCCGCCTTTTTAACGGGGAACCTTCCGACTCCGATATCGAGTGTATGCGCTTCGGGCGGATATTCTCCCCAGTTCCCTTCGTTATTTTCCAAAAAGCCGAAATAATCATCCGAAGAATAGGTTTCCAGTGGGCTCAGAGAATTGCGCGACTCGTAGGTTGGAACAAAATTCTTGTTGTTGGGCAAATAATCTTTGTAATCATATGAACCCCTGCCGAATAACAACAAATGTTTGATTCCGGTATTTTGATCCCTCAGGTATTTGACAAAATCACGTATGGCGGTCACATCCTGCTTTCCGCCGGAGAATTCATTGTAAACCTGCTTCGTAGTGAAGACGCTCACTTTGACGCCGCTCTTTGATTGCCTGTAGGAGGCAAAGCGTTGCGCCTGGGTGAGAAATTCTGGAGCGCACACGATGAGCATATCCACGGCCGTCACACCGTGAAGATTTTGACTGGCAACTTCCTCTTCGAAAGCGGGCGCTTGAAATTTTGAATTCGATGCAATGTACTTTTTCAATGATGACGATGAAGCGATGAACGACGTGACGCCATTACTGTAAAAAGATTGCTGAATTGAAGCATTGAATGGATCGGTGACGTCCCATACGATGACATCGGATGAGGAATTTGCGATGTTAAACTTTGAAAGTGGCTGTTCGATGCTTTTCAATGAATGGAAAAGTACTTGATCACCATAAACGGCCAGTTTTCGTTTTGCTTGCAATAACAAGTAGTCGAGATATGCAACCGAACGACCTGACGAGGCTTTTGTAAAACGAAGTTTAATATCCTGGTTCGCGCTTGCCGGGGCGGCTACTATGCTGGCACTTATTTTTAATGTATCGGTGACTTCACTTCCCTTCTCTGCGTATTGATAATCGATGATCGGTGCGGGTCTTTGTTCTCCGATGACTTTGTCGTTGTAGAGAAGCTGAAAATATGAATCCGAAAATGACTGGCCCATTACATTGGATACCAGCTTGATTTCCGATCCGGCTAAAATTCCAGGCATGTCGAACCGGATCGTGTACTCAGTCTTTGTATCAAACTGTTCCCCAAACCAATCTCTGCCCGAGTGCAATTCATTGTATCTCTCGGTTTCATAATATGAGAAGTCGTCGAACTCTTCAATTGTGGCGGCATCGCCCGTGACACCGTTCATCTGCGTAACTCTTTTGCCGGGCGCGGATCCAACTGTTATGAAATAGAAGTTCTTATCGCTATAGAGGTTGTTCTCATATTGAAAGATCGCCTTCGGGGGCAGGAGGCTGTAAGTGTCCGGTCCTTGTCCATAAAAAAGGATGTAGTCGCCGTTGTCGAACTTGCCGTCGTCTTCACCTTTTATGTAGATCGGTATTTCCTGCAGGTCGTTGATGCGTGCGGAACTATTCGCCTGAGGGAGCATTCCGTTGAACGCAGTGAAGATCCTGATCCCTTTTGCGTCGATCGCATCAGGATTGATGCCCATTTTCTTTAAGAGGGAGTAATCGATTTTGTACAGCGCATCAAACTGAACTGATGCTTTTGCCCATTTCCCGCTGGAAAGAACGGATGCCGACTGGCCGTAGGCGACTGTCGTCCATACGGACAGCAATATTATCAGGAATCGATTCAAAAAAGGTCAAATTGGTACCCAGCGGGTCAATAACGACATAGCGATGTACAATAGTATAATAAACGGAATTGCAGCTGCCTGCCACAACCCCAACAGTAATACCGAAATGGCCATAAACGTAAACCTCACCTTGTTATCATTCCAGGTGAAATTCTTGAATTTCAGAGCAAAGAGTTCCCACGGAGATACCAGCAGGAAGGAGACGATGGCGGCTATTACGGCGAGGAACCAATCAACGGAAATAAAAACATCAAATGGGTCTTTCACATAAAGCAGTGACGTGACCAGGAGGGCGCTGGCTGGGGTAGGCAGACCGATGAATGAATCTTTCTGATTTACGTCGATATTAAATTTTGCCAGCCGAAGAGCTGAGAAGATTGCGACAAGGAAACCAGCATAAGGGAGATAATCGCTGGATGAAATGATGTCGATTGTTTCGTACAGCATGACCGAAGGAAGAATTCCGAAGCTCACCATATCTGCCAGTGAATCGAGCTCTTTCCCGATGGGTGAATTGACCTTTAGCACACGCGCGGAGAAGCCGTCGAAGAAATCAAACACACAGGCAGCCCATACAAACCATGCTGCGTAAGTCGCACTTTCATGCATGGTAAAAATGATTCCAACACAACCCATTAATAGGTTGCCGCATGTAAGTGCGTTTGGCAGGTGTCTGAGAAGCTTCATTTGATCGTAAGCGCGCAAAATGGGTTGTATGCCTTTTCTTCTCCAATAGTTGTCGAGGGTCCATGTCCTGGATGAACTACTACATCGTCTGGAAGAATAAAAAGTTGACGGTGGATGCTATCAATAAGGGTTTGATGGTTGCCGCCTGGAAGATCTGTTCTGCCTATGGAGCGATTGAAGAGTACGTCGCCACCAATGACAAACTTCTGGTCCGGTTCATAAAACGCGACATGTCCCGGCGAATGCCCCGGAACAAAAAGCGTTTTTAAAGAGCTCTTACCGAACTGCACTGATAGGTCCGTGTTCAGTTCTCCATCGGGCAGCACTTCATGATACAATGGGAAGCCATAGTTGCTTGCATAGACTTTTGCAGCTTTCAGCACATGCAACTCCAGCGGATGTACTAGCAGCGGCGCTTTATATTGTTGTTTGGTGAACTCGTTACCCAACACATGATCAATGTGACAATGTGTATTGAGTACGTACTTGATCGCTAGATTCTTCAGACTTATGAAGTTTTTCAACTCCGACCGTTCCTCTTGCTCATAGCATCCCGGATCGACGATGACCCCTTCTCCAGTTTCGTCGTGCAAAACGTAAGTATTTTCCTCGAAGGGATTGAAAGTAAACGATCGAATATGGATCATAAAAGGTCAAAATTACCATTTTTAACGGGCATAACGGCAGGCACCAACGCGGATTTCAAAGCGGCTTTTTCATACCTTGTATCACAAATTTTTCAACACCTATGAAATCCTTAATCACACGGGCATCACTAGCCATTCCGACCGTCCTCCTGATGTTTGCGTGCAGCAAACCAGCTACTGAAACTACGGTCAAGCGCTACACAATACGTCAATTTATGGATGTCGTGCAGATCAGTGGTGGCGCGTTCTCACCGGATGAAACGAAGATCCTGATCAGTGGAAAGGAAACAGGTATTTTCAACGCCGAAGAAATAGATATCAAAACAGGAGAGAAAAAGGTCCTTACCAAATCGGGCGACGACGCAATCTTTGCCCTGTCATATTTTCCATCGGATGACCGCATGGTGTTCACCAGTGATAAGGGCGGCAATGAGATAGACCACCTATACGTTCGTAATCCTGATGGCAGCACCATCGATCTGATACAGGATTCCACCGCAAAGGCACAGTTCGGCGGCTGGAGTCACGACAAAAAGCTGATGTACTATTCTTCCAACAGTCGCGACAAAAAATTCTTCGATTTGTATAACGTGCAGGTGACCGGTGGTGAGAAAAAGCTTTACCCGTCAACGTTGATTTACAAGAACGAAAAGGGATTGAATCCAGCCGCGATATCCAATGACGACAGGTATGTGGCACTCAGTGAGTCCATCACCACCAACAATTCAAACATGTATCTCCTCGATACGCAAACGCGCAAGCTCGTGCTATTGTCCCAACACGATGGCGACGTTCAATATAGTCCTCAATTTTTCAGCCTCGACGGAAAAAAACTTTACTATCTCACAAACGAAGGCAGCGAGTTCACTCACCTTTCCAGTTACGACATAGCAACGAACGAAAAGAAAACTGAAGACGAAGCCCCCTGGGATATTGTCTCCGCTTTTATTTCTCAGAATGGAAAATATAAAGTGATTGTGATCAACAACGACGCCCGCACGGAGATCAAAATCTATGACCAGTCGGCGAATAACGCGATGATCTCAATACCAGGCCTCCCAGACGGTGATGTTACGAACGTTAATATTTCCGATAGCGAGAAGCTCATGTCTTTTTACGTCAGCAGCTCGAAGTCTCCAAGCAATCTTTTCGTCTTCAATTTCGAGACGAAGGAAGTGAAGCAGCTTACCAACACAATGAGCACTTCTATCAATCCTGACGACTTGGTGGCGGGTGAAGTGGTGAGATTCAAGTCCTTTGATGGAATGGAAATTCCCTGTCTGTTGTATAAGCCAAAAGGGATTCAGGAGGGGCAAAAAGTACCGGCCTTGCTCTGGATCCACGGAGGCCCCGGAGGTCAAACACGCCTGAACTATTCAGCGGCCCTTCAGCACCTTGTCAATCACGGGTATGCGGTATTGGCCGTCAACAACCGGGGTAGTTCAGGTTATGGTAAGACGTTTTTCGCCGCCGATGACCGCAAGCATGGCGACGCAGATCTTCGGGATTGTGTCGAATCGAAGAAACTGCTTGCAACGCTTCCGTATATTGATACGGATAAAATCGGGATCTATGGCGGTAGCTATGGTGGTTATATGGTGATGGCAGCCCTTGCCTTCGCCCCCGAAGACTTTAAGGTAGGTGTCAATTTATTCGGCGTTACGAATTGGATCAGGACTTTGAAAAGTATTCCACCCTGGTGGGAGTCTCAGCGCAAAGCACTCTATGTTGAGCTTGGCGATCCTTTTACGGCGGATTCAGTGGCACTTTATAACAAATCACCTCTCTTCCACACAAACAAAATAACCAAGCCATTCATTGTTCTTCAGGGAAGTAATGATCCGCGTGTTCTTCAAATTGAGTCCGATGAAATTGTTGCCAATGCGAAAAAGGAATGGAGTTCCGGTCGAGTATGTGATTTTCCCCGATGAAGGTCACGGCTTTGTGAAGAAGGACAATAACATTAAGGCCTCTGAAGCGGTACTAAAATTCCTCGACAAATATTTGAAAGGTCTTCCTGATGATAAGGCAGGTGAAACTGCAGATGTTGGTGGTAAATAGTTATGCCGAACATGGCGGCGGATTTGCGTTTATGCGGCAACCAATGAAAATCCTTGATGCCTTGTTAGCGGCAAACGGGATTTTCACCCGGGTGAAAGACTGAAGTCTACACAAATCTGCTGGCCCCGCGTTATCCCTTGCAGCCCACAAAAAGTCCCAGTTGTCTTATATTTGCGTCCTAGTTTTTGAAGACCGGAAGGCGTTGTGCCGGGGGGACCTTAGAAATATGAAAAATCATTCTGTTTTCGCCTTATTTCGCTCATTCGTGTTGTTTGTAGTGCTCGCTGCTGGGTTTTCGTGCAGTCCAGCCGTTGTTGTCCCTGGTGTTGATAAGCAACAAATGGCAACTGCGGATGGGGTCACTACGATTCTCACAGATGAAATTGACGACTTGGTTCTGGTTGCGCTCAATACCAGCATTCCGTCGGGAACGGCCATTAATGGTCGTACTGAGGCGGTTACAGACGACCGGCTTACTTGTGCGAGCATCGATTTTTCAGGTGTTGATCCGTCAGACAAGGGATACGGGACGATGACTATAACTTTTCCCACGACTGGGTGCGTCGACGGTATAAAAGGAAATGTCAGGAAAGGGACGATCAAAGTAACATGGACCGGCGGAAGATGGTACCGCGAGGGAACAACGCAGACCATTACCTTAACTAATTATTCCGTTAATGACATAGCCATCACTGGAAGCAGGACGCTGGTCGTAACATCTTTTACTTACACCTCAAAAACATTGTTCGATGTTATCTGGGCGGTGTCAGGAAATCACAAATTGACCTGGCCCGATGGTTCCGCAGCAACTGTTAACGTTACTCTCACCAAGAAGTGGGAACATGGTTCGGGACAAGAGACCTACTACTGGTCGAATCCTGATGCTTCGGTCGGGAGTTATGCAGTGCAGGGCACGAACCGGCATGGTAAAAACTTTAATGTTTCGATCACTGTGCCTCTAGTCACTTTTTATTCCTGCATTGTGCTCAGTAAGAATTTCATGCCGGTGTTCGGGACCAAAATTTTGACGAATACCACTGACAATGTCTCCATGACCATCGACTATGGCTTACAGTACACCTGCGACAATATTTTCACGTTGGCAATCGGCACTGGATCAATACCTCTTCGCGCCAAGAATAACAGCAGCGATGACTGATTTCCGGCCTTCGCCGACCGTTTCGCCAAAGCTTTAACGGTGACCCAAGCGGCTACGTGCAGGCGAAGCCCGGTCTGATAGCTTAACGCGGCGCCGCCACAGTAAATCCTTCAGTTAGATTCCGGAAGACAACTTCCGTTTCAAGCGAGTAATGATCGGAAAGATCTTTGTGATCACTATTCCATTGTTTTTGGAAAACACGAATCTTCCCGTTACTGCTATCGGTGAATGACAGGTTATTCCGTATCAGGATATAATCAATAAGATCCCGGTTGGTACCGTTTTCGACGCGCAAGTCATTGGCTACCCGATCGTAGCTGTAAACGTCGTCGCCCGGATTGCAATCAATTACGTCAAGGGTTTTCAACATCAGTTGGTAGTCGTAGCTGGTTTCATGCCGGTTGATGTTGAAGTCGCCACATACGATTTGAGGTATTCCAGGACGCTGGTATTTTTTCAGCAGGTTCGTATAGATTTCCGAGCATTGGCTTTGCTTGCGCCATGTTTTGCCGCTGTTCTGGAGATGAGTTGCGACGATTTGAATAAAGTTTCCGTTTACGTTCAATTCTGTGAGAAGGGCTCCCTTCCTTGACAGTGCATCAACGCCGTGCCGCGTTTGAAATACGATTGAGTGAGCGGCAGCAATCGGATGGCGGCTGAAGATCCACAGACCGCTGTTCGTTTTTACAGAAAAAAATTTTTGATTGGCAGGACCGACCTGGTATGGATAAGTTTTTTTCAGGTGCTGACTGATGACCCGACGTGCTCCTTGATCAAATGCTTCCTGGAAAACAATGACATCGTACTCTCCGGAGGATAGAACCCGCCCAATCGCTTCAGCGCGAAGAGCGTTGCCGGAGCCAAACACGCCAGGGAGCATGTAAATGTTCCATGAGAGGACTTTTATCTTTTCTCCGCCAGCGGACTGACAATGTGCAACTGGCGCAAAAAAGATACTTGTCAGGGCAAGTATTAACGCTTTCATACAGTTTGCTGTACAAAAAAACTATACCACCATTATCCCATGGTAGAGCAAACATTATGAATTAATTATGAAATGGATGTGAGGGTACCCGCCGGCTACCGATCGAGGGCTTCGACACCCTTGACATCTTCAGGCATCATTCGCTTAAAAAGGTTCTCAATGCCTGCTTTCAGGGTGACTGTGGATGAAGGACAGCCGCTACAGGAGCCCTGCAACACTACGGTAACGATGCCATCCTTAAATGAATGATACGTGATGGCGCCGCCGTCTTGCTCAACGGCTGGGCGGATATATTCGTCCAGTATCGTCTTGATCTTCCTGGTTGTTTCGGTTTCTTCTTCGAACGGAGCTGGCTCCGGCGACTTGGCGTCCAGAATGAGTTTCCCCGACTCTAAAAATTTCTTTATGTGGTCCCGCAAAGTCGATTGCACTTCAATCCATTCAACCTCGCCCTTCTTTGTTACGGTCACGAAATTACTCATATAGAACACCCGTTCGACAAAAGGATACATGAACAGCTCCTGAGCCAGTGGGGCGTCCTTTGCACTTTCCGGAGTAGGGAAGTCAAATGTCATTCCTTCAGGTACCAGCATTTCGTTGACCACAAATTTCAGGGAATTCGGGTTCGGATTGGATTCGAGGTAGATAGTAATCGTTTTTGGGGCAGCCTGAAGCATAGTCGTGAAATTACATCCTTTGGGAGAACAAATTTAGAAAATTAAGGTTCCTTGGCTATTCAGTCGCCACCGGGCTTTCCAGCGAATTTTCCCATTTACTCACGACCACGGTTGCAACACTGTTTCCTACGACGTTGGTGGCGCTTCTTCCCATATCCAGCAACGGGTCAATTCCCAGTAGAAGGGCAAGGCCCGCTTCGGGAATCTGGAAGGTAGCAAGCGTTCCGGCAATTACCACCAGGGACGCCCGTGGCACCCCTGCAATACCCTTGCTGGTGAGCATCAATACGAGCAACATGCTCAGTTGTGTACCAATCGGAATGTTCATGCCATACGACTGTGCAATGAAAAGCGATGCAAACGTCATGTACATCATGCTTCCATCCAGGTTAAATGAATAACCCAACGGAAGCACAAAACTGACGATCTTGTCTTTTGCACCAAATCGCTGCAATTCTTCCATGGTCTTAGGAAAGGCCGCCTCGCTGCTGGCAGTGCTGAACGCTAACAATGTGGGCTCCTTGATGTGCTTTAACATTCTCACGACTCGCTTGCCGATCACAAAATAGCCGGCAATACAGAGGATCACCCACAACAACAGAAGCCCAAAGTAAAACTCACCGATAAAGATCGAATACGTTTTGAGGATGCTCAATCCCTGTTTTGCGATAATGGCGGTCATGGCACCAAACACGGCAAGGGGCGCGAAGTTCATCACATACCCTGTCACTTTGAGAATCACGTGTGCTACGGCATCCATGAACTTGATCACGACGATTCCCTGCTCACCGATCGCAGCAGTGCCGACGCCAAAGAAAATTGCAAAGACGACAATTTGCAGGATTTCGTTCTTTGCCATCGATTCGATGACGCTACTGGTAAAAACGTGGTATAAAAAATCTTTCAGCGTCATAGCTCCTTTGGATATTCCACTGTTCTCACCAGCGTCCGGCAATGGCAGATTCATCGCAATTCCCGGCTCAAAGAAATTCACGAGGATCATTCCAAGAAGAAGGCTCATCAATGAAGCACAGATGAACCACAGGAGCGTCTTCCCGCCAATCCGACCAACCGCTTTGATATCGCCCAGCTTCGCGACGCCCACCACCAGTGTGGTGAATACCAACGGAGCGACGATCATCTTTATCAGACGGAGAAAGATATCCGCAAGCAATGAGAACGGTTCGACTTTATCTTCACGTGCCTTCAGGACAACGTTCCGCTCTTTTGTAAGAGCGTCTTTCCTGGAATTCAGTTCGACCAGGACCGCGCTATCAGAAGACTGGTGAAGTTGTTGTTTGACCTCTTCAATAGAAACATCCAATGCTATTAGTTTCCTGTTCTCCTCGGCCACATAGCTTTTGTTCAAAGAAAAGCCGACGGCAATCCCAAGTACAAGGCCAATGATGATGTAAAGAGTAAGCTTACTTTTCTTCGAGGGGGTTGCAGAAGGTTCCATGAGGTCGGTGTAAGGCCGCGTTCAGTATCTATTTACCAATGTAATTATATGAAAGATTCTTTCGTCCCGGAAGGACGTTTCTACACCTTCGAAACCTTGTTCCTCAAGAGGAAATCTGCAATAACGAGTGCTGCCATCGCTTCCACGATTGGAACCGCTCTCGGCACCACACATGGGTCATGCCTTCCCTTTCCCGATACGGTTACTTCCTTCCCCTCTTTGTCGATGCTTTGCTGGTCTTGCATAATCGTAGCCACGGGCTTAAACGCGACATTGAAATAAATGTCTTCGCCGTTGCTGATGCCTCCCTGAACGCCACCTGAATGATTTGTCTTCGTGCGGATCCTACCTTCGGACTGAATGAATGCATCGTTGTGTTCGGATCCACGCAGCTTCATCCCTTCGAATCCACTTCCATATTCAAATCCTTTCACAGCATTGATGCTCAGCATTGCCTTTCCTAACTCCGCATGAAGTTTATCGAAAACAGGCTGGCCCAGTCCTGCAGGTGCATTTTTTATAACACACGTTACCATCCCGCCGATCGTGTCGCGCTCAAGCCGAACGCTGTCGATCAATGCGATCATCTTTTCTGCTGTGTTTTTATCGGGGCAGCGAACGATGTTGTCTTCGGTTTTACTGAGATCGAGCTCTGTGTAATGCGGCGCCTTGATCTCGCCCACCTGCGAAACAAATCCAGCCACCGAAATTCCTTCATGGCGAAGCAGGAGTTTAGCTACCGCGCCGGCAGCAACGCGTGCAGCAGTCTCGCGTGCCGAGCTGCGTCCGCCGCCGCGGTGATCGCGGACGCCGTATTTTTCCTGGTAGGTGTAATCCGCGTGCGAAGGCCGAAAAGTATTTTCAAGATGACTGTAATCTTTGCTACGCTGGTCCTGGTTGTCAATGACAATGGCAATCGGCGTCCCCATGGACTTTCCTTCGAATACGCCCGAAAGTATTTTGAACGTATCGTCCTCTTTCCGCTGCGTTGTGATTTTTGACTGACCCGGCTTTCTCCGGTCAAGTTCCTGTTGAATGAATAACTCATCGATCATCATTCCTGCAGGACAGCCGTCGATCACGACACCGATCGCCGGGCCGTGGGATTCACCAAATGTGCTGATCTTGAAAATGGTGCCGTAACTGTTACTCATTTGCTTGCAATGATGCCAAATTTAGGCAAAAAGGTTGTGGAAAGGCTTGGCAGTTCGACGAACTATTACGTGACAAATGGGATTGCTGGTCGATCGGAAATTATTTTAAGCCTTAGGGTTTTTTGACGCCGGCTGTTGCTGAGTATTTCCAAAAAATTTGAAGGCACCGCCTAAACCAATAAGAACGGCGACGGCTACGGTTGCAGCTTGAGTAGCATGACCTTTATCGAAGGCGAAGTAGCATAAATACAAAACTCCGATAACTGAAAGAAAACCTAAAACTTGGCCGAAAAATGTTCCAGCAATTGTGTTGTTTATAACACGCCTTTCCATTTTCCGTCGATGAGCACCTTCGTCCTCAGTCATTTTTATGATCCTAGAAGCGAAGCCAGGTTGAATTTGCTCGTACTTCGCGAGCTCTTCGGCTTTTGGAATTACACCTTGATAAAAACTGGCATGCTGGATGACCTGGGGCTGATTCACCGGAGGTTGACCACTAGATTGCTGGCGTCTAATGTCCTTTGACATCTAGCAGTTCGGACTCTTGTTCAAATACCATATTAAAATCGCCAGCTATAGCGCAGGCATCTTTCATTAGGGATTTGCTGATATCGCCGACAACATAGAATTCACTTGAGGCCTTCAAAGGATGAGGGCCAAAATTGAAAAAAGAAAAGAAACCACTTGAGATTGGATGTTCTGTCAAATGATAGCGAATTCTAACTTGCCTTCTTATCAACGCGAATTTGCCCATGATTCTTTAAATATTAGCCTGGGACCCTATAACGAAAGTTCTTCAGAATCAGTTTATGAAACAATGATTTTTGTCGCTGATCAGGGAAATAGGACCTTAGAGTTCGATTTTATGTCTAAAACACTACAAATTAAGAAGATTCTTGAAAATCACAGCGTTTAACGAGGTTAACCTTTAGGCTTGAATAAGAGGAAGCCAGCCGCTCCTAGCATCAACACAATAAGGATGTTGGTTGTAATGGTTACCCACCTGGTTGCAGCGACTGCCGACAGCGAATTGTCAGCAATACTGATACGGTCATAAAAAGATCCAAAATCTGTACTTTGAATGGCCTGGTTGCGCTGACTCTCTCCCTCAACGTTCAAGACAAGTTGGGACCGTAAGGTATCGTATTTCTTTTTTGCCGGGTTGAAGAACACCCACTTGAAATAATCCCCCAATGCAAATTTTCCAGGCTCCTTGGGGACGATAAAATACTTGAATGATTTGGTGCCGGACAACCTGCCATTCTCGCGCGAAATGTTTTGCTGCACATTGGGATCGTAGAAATCGAAGTTGCCATCTTTAGGCAGCGTCGGTTTTTCCACGGAAGAAATATTTCCTTCACCGAAGATATTGAACTCGTACCCCACACTTTGGCCAGTCTTCGGAGTCGACGTTGTGATCTTTTCATCAAGCTGGTAATTGCCGACAGCGACGGAACTCCGCAGCGGATGTGGCGGCAACTCCTTTACGCGAACGGTCCTTGGCTTCGAGCTGAATGTTTTGAAATCTTCCTGGCGGTTCTGTCCAAAGAACGAAGGATTCTTCGCGATTTTGAACTTGATCATCTCAAGATCGACGCTGGGGAAAACGATCGTCTCATTATTAAGAGGATAAAATGCGCCCTGGTAAATCTTGTACTGCGTGTATCCGCGACCGTTGATGGTGACTTGCTCTCCTTCGATATTTTCGATGTTAAAATTTTCCTCCCAGCAGTTTGTGGGTTTCAATTTCTTGAGAATATCGGACAGCTGCGGACCAAGCTCGTGAAATTGCATGGTCGCTCTATTATTGTCTGCTATAAGAAATGACAGTGTCGCCACGAACCCCTCGCCAACATATACCTCATCCTTATTGGTGGATAGAGCAAGCTGGGCCTCATCCTTCACGTCGACAAATTCTGTCTCTTCACGACCGCCAAAGAAATCTCTGAATGGATCGCGGCCAAAAGGATCGCGCGCCTGTGCTTGAGCTGCTGGCCCTACCGTAATTTTTTTTGAAGGACTTTTTACGGCCACATTATTGATCGTCATATCAAATGCAGGCACATTGAAGACACCCTGGCGGGTGGGTTGATAGGTCATCGTGACAGCCTGCGTAGTGCTGACGTGCCCATTTACAATACTTGTCTGGGATTGCGTGCTTGTGCCTCTTTTGCGGAAACCGTCGATGTCAGGAAAGGCAGTATACGTGCGAAGTTGATCGTTCGAGACGATCACTGTGATAGTCCACATTTGATTTTCGCCTATCTCTTCAGGCCCAAGCTGGACCTGGACGTTTTGGGCCCACGCCAGTGTACTTAGCGACACAAGGAGCAGGAAAGAGACCGTTTTTATATATGTTTTCATCGATGCAACGCGTTGCGGAGACAAATTTAAATTTTCTTTCAACTCATAATATGAATTGGTAATTTCAACGTTATAATTCGCGTACTAGGTTCCACCCAAGTGCAATAAACGAATGACAATGCTCAATTATGCAAAGAAAGTCCTCACCCGTGTGAGCTTCGATGCAAGGCTCTTCGAGAAGGAGCTTAGAAAAGCGATCAAAACGTTGATCGCAGATGAAGTACAAGAACTCAGGAATTGGTGCTATGCCAATTTTGGGGACCACAAGGCGATCCTGAATCGCTGTTTCGTAGTATCTTCTTAGAAAAAAATTAACTTAATCCAGAGCCCCGCCAGGGGCTTTTTTATTTTATAAATAGCGCCACTATTTTCGACCATCCTTCAGGAATGAATTTCCTTTGCATTGCAGCGAACCTCCGCAGCTTAAACTTTGATCCCAGGACATTATTCTTTCTGAATTCACTACTCAATACCTGCATACAAATCATATTTTGCTGCCCGGTAATAAAATGATCCCGAATTGTAGTCTGCGTCGAACAGAACTTGATTGTTGCCGTCGATCTCCACCACTTTCGGACCATTCCCAGGGATGGCACCGTCCATGTAGGCAAGTACCCTCGACGCTGTTAACTGCTGAATAAAGCCGGTGTAAGGTGTGAAGATTGATTTGTTGTTGTCAAATTCCCAAACGAGCCTGACGGTCATATTTTTTTCGTCGATGGCGTATTCGGCTCCTCGGGAGTAACTATTCTGAGGTACGGCAGGATTATCGAAGAAGCCGCGGTAATCGCCGTCGTCATACATGAGGATGTTTCCCGTGGCGAGGCGTTGGACCGCGTGCTGACCATAAGGCCAGTAATCCACATTATCTACGTTCGCGCGATTTCCATGCTCGTCTATCGGCGCCAGCACGTAGCCCGCTAGACTTTCGTTCCAATTAGCAGGGTTGCCAAGAATCCACCGAACCGCGCCGCTTGTGTAGTCAATTTTTACCACCGCAGATTGCGATCTTCCGGATACAATGATGCTGTTGTCTGAGGCATCGAAGAAGAGACTGTTCAGGTGAAACCAATCGTTGGGCAACGCATCCGGCAGGGTTTTTCTTTTGGGATCAAGTATGGTGCTCAAGTCCCATCGGTTGGTGACCGCGCCTGAAGACCTGCTGATTTCAATTATCACATCCTCGATTGTCTTTCCGGTGCCGGAATTGGTGGTGACAAGAAAATTTCCGTTCGGCATTTCTATGATGTCATGGTGTATGCCGGCAGGGACTAAAAAAGTATTGACGATCTGGCCGAGCATGGTCGCTTCAACGAACCAGGTGCCTTCAGACGAAACCAGAATGAGATTGCCGTTAGCGAGTTTGCGTGTTATCGCCACCCCGGTGGAAATGGGAACGCCGCTCCACCTGATATCACCGTTTTGATCGAAACCGGCGTTTAGATCGCCTGCAATAAAGATCCCACCGTAGTTGCTTCCCAGGTTATTGACATTAACCCGTAGCGACGGTTTGCCCTTCAGGGGCGGTGTGTGAAGCGTCAGCGTTTTTGAGCACCTGGGCTTTCCATCCTTGCTCATAAATATAAATTCTACCTGATTATCATAGTCGTCGTACAATCCCAAGATCGGCAAGTGATGATTTGACCCAAACGTGCCAAAGGATTTGCTTATGCTTACACCCTTGGGGCCATTTGCATGGATGATTACCCTGAAGCTTCCATTTACAGGCGTTGTGATTTTTGCCAGCGCTGTCAGTGGCGAACTGCCGAACGGATTTACAACCACGCTGTCAGGGGGTATGTTGAGTGCCCCGATGATTTCAGCTTCGGCCTGGGTCTGATCAGAAAAGAAGAAAGTTCCTCGCCAGCTCGCAGAGTCCAGAACGACCCTTTCAATTTGCTCGCTATTGACAGAGACCGAAGTACCACTCTCCTTTAACAGGGTTGTAACGCCGGTGGAGGTGAGAATCTTTGTTACGGGATCATCGTTGCTTACCGAATTTGCCAGGAAGACCTTGGTTTGTTCCAGGCTTATCTCCTGATTTGAGTTAAGTAGAGTCTCTCTCGAGCAAGACATCATAATCACCAGCATGTATATGCCGGCGGAGGCAAGTTTTTTCATTGCGGTTACTGGTTAAGTTCGTTACGTTCTTTAGCGCACAGTCTCGCTTGCAGTGTAGGCGGCAGTGGGTTCAAAGTCCAGGTAGCGATTATGTTCAGCCACAATCGCTTGCGGTTCAATTGTCGTTTAGAGTAATCAGCTCGCAGAAAGTTTAAGCGGGAAAGAAAAAATACGCAAAACGCTTAGCCATTTAATGGAGAAAGAGTTGAAAATGAATGGCGTCCAACTTGATTTTGGATCTCAGCGACCATATCAGATCAAGCGATGTGAACGCTTTGACATTTCAGGTGTATCACAGAGAATTGCGACGCAATGGAGAAATTCGCACACACATTCACGAGCTATTAAGGCACCAACTATGAAAACTTCATCGTTTCTGATTTTACAGCTCATGGTTGTCGGGTCAATGGCTCAGAGCAGATTAGGGGCTTTTGACTCATTGGTGACTTCGTATGAACGAGACTATGGTTTTGCGGGTGCAGTCTTAATTGCAGAACGGGACAGCATTATTTTTCAGAAAGTAGTCGGATGGGGGGATTATGATAAAAGGGAGCGCCTAAAATTGACCACGTCGATACCATTGGCTTCAATCACTAAGAGTTTTTCGGCAGCAGCTGTTATGCTTTTAAAGCAGCAGGGAAAGTTAGACTTTGATGATTTCGTGAAACAGTATGTTTCTGATTTTCCATATAATGATGTGACGATCCGACATCTTCTTCTTCACACCGCTGGGTTCAAGCGCCTCGAAGATGGTCCTTACGAAAAAGGCGGAACATTCGATCATCACGATATCCTGAAATATTTGATCCATGAGAAACCAAGACTGTCATCCAAACCAGGTGTTAAGTTTCAATACAGTAACACAGGATATTCGATCCTTGCATGTGTTATAGAAAGCGTTTCTGGCCTCACGTATTCGAAGTTTATGGAGCAAAATATTTTCGGTCCACTTGAAATGTCAAATTCATTCGTCATCGAGAAGGCAACTGAGAGAAAGAAACATGCTATTACCTATAATAAGAAATGGAAGATTGAAGAAAAATATTTGGACTCCTATACAGGTGCAATTGGTATCTGTTCGACAGTAACTGACTTGCTTAAGTTTGATCGCGTCCTTTATACGGATCGATTAATCAGGCAAGATATTTTGCGCGAAGGCTTTAAAAACGGGAAATTGAATGACAACACCGAGATCAAATACGCATTTGGATGGAGACACTGGAAAGGTGCAGAGAGCCGATTGTTTACCCGAGGTGATTGGTGGGGGCTTTCCACGATAATGTTTCGAGATCTTGACAAGGGGCAGACGATTATCTTTTTGGCAAACAAAGATATTGATGTAGATAGTAGCGTTCTCGTTGAAAAGACAATCAATATCTTAAGCCATCAGGGAAATCACTAGGTGTTGGATACTGGGTCATCACCACTCCGACTGTCGGAAATGAATTTGATATTTCTTTTCAGGCCGTCATAACCGGTGCGTTGCATAGCAGATTTCCCAAAGACATTCTTAAAGACTGTTTCAGTTATTTCATCCCAGTCCGAGACATCCATGTCTTCAAGTGCGGGGGAAGGTTTAAAGCGTGGTTCATTATGTGGTTTCGAAAATCGATTCCATGGGCAAACGTCCTGGCAGATATCGCAGCCGAATATCCAGTTCTCAAACTTGCCTCTGGCAGAATCAGGGATGCTGTCTTTTAACTCAATGGTATAATAAGAAATGCATTTGCTGCCGTCCACTACGCCACTTTCCGGGATCGCGTCTGTTGGACACGCGTCGATACAAGCAGTGCATGAGCCACAATAGTCTTTCATGGGTCCGTCGGGCTCAAGCTCGATATCAATGATCAATTCCCCCAGAAAGAAGAAACTTCCCATCGACTTGTTAAGAAGAAGGCTGTTTTTTCCAATCCACCCCACGCCACTCTTGGCGGCCCATGCGCGTTCCATCACCGGTGCCGAGTCAACAAATGCGCGCCCATTGATGTCACCTATCTTCTCTTTCAGCCTTGCGACCAACAAAGCAAGCTTGTCCTTAACGACAAAGTGATAATCTTCTCCGTAGGCGTACTTCGCAATCTTTAATCCCTCTTCCGTGGCGAGATCCTTTGATGGATAATAGTTATAACCCACACTCACGACCGATTTTGCACCTGGAACAAGCAGTGTCGGATCCAGCCTCTTGTCGAAGTGATTATTGAGATAATCCATCTGTCCCTGATAGCCTCGTCGCAACCATTCTTCAACACGAGGTGCTTCGTTTTCCAGGAAAGCGGCTTTTGAAACTCCGCAGAAGCTGAAGCCAAGCTCGTGGGCGAGGGATTTTATTAGCTGTGTATTTGCAGCTATGGATTGCATAATTGCTATGCGTCGAAAAGGCCAGGGCCGCGTGAAGCGGGAATCGCAATCTTGAGATGCTTGTAGGCGAGGTGCGTTGCTTCTCTTCCGCGTGATGTGCGTTTGAGATAACCTTCCTGGATAAGGAAAGGCTCGTAAACTTCTTCGATTGTTTCAGCTTCTTCGCTTACTGCCGTCGCGATCGTGGTTAATCCAACCGGTCCTCCTTTGAATTTTTCAATGATAGTTGCCAGGATGCGGTTGTCCATATCGTCCAGACCATGCTCATCGACATCGAGGGCGTTGAGCGCCATTTGAGCTATCGATTTAGTGATCTTGCCGTCGCCTTTGATTTGTGCAAAATCGCGCGTACGCCTCAATAAGTTGTTTGCAATACGTGGCGTGCCTCTGCTGCGCCGTGCGATCTCAAACGCTGCGTCATCATTGATCACCGTCGCGAGGATCGAAGCCGATCGTTTGACTATTTGCGTAAGCAAAGCCGAGTCATAGTACTCCAGCCTGGCGGTGATTCCAAAACGTGCGCGAAGGGGAGAAGTGAGTAATCCTGCACGCGTTGTAGCGCCAATCAACGTAAAAGGATTTAATCCGATTTGAACTGACCGCGCATTTGGTCCGCTATCAAGCATGATGTCGATGCGGTAGTCCTCCATCGCCGAGTACAAATATTCCTCGACGATTGGATTTAGTCGGTGAATCTCGTCTATGAACAAGACGTCGTTAGGCTCCAGGTTGGTCAATACGCCGGCCAGATCACCTGGTTTATCAAGAACGGGGCCAGAAGTCACTTTTATGTTGCTGCCCAGCTCGTTGGCGATGATAAATGAAAGTGTTGTCTTACCGAGGCCGGGAGGTCCGTGAAGCAAGACGTGATCCAGGGCCTCACCGCGTTGACGCGCGGCACCTACGAAGACTTTGATGTTTTCAACTACCTTCTCCTGGCCTGTAAAATCACCGAAGCTAAGTGGACGTAAGGCCTTCTCAACATCTTTTTCGGTGTCTTTTTGGTTCGAATTGTCAGCCTTGAGATAATCTTCGCGCATGCAGGTGGTAAGTCCATATCAAAGCTACGCTACCGGAATGGCCATTCAAATTATTTTTTTAAAACGGACTGGATTTTCCATACTAATTTGGCCGCCATGAATATGCGCATCCGGAACGTTCTATACTCTGTCGCTGTACTGCTGCTCATGCTGGCAGTCTGGAAGTACCGAGCTTCTAAGTCGTCAGAGCCAATCAAGCTTGAAGGAAAGACGATGGGAACATCCTATCACATCACTTACTTCGATCCAGCGCAAAGAAGTTATCAAATGTCTGTCGATTCGTTGTTCGTGTTGGTAAATAAGTCGATAAGCACATACGATACTACTTCTGAAATATCACGATTTAATAAAGGCAGCAGATCATTCAGGTTTGACCTGCCATACTTTCTGCCGCCATTAAAAAAATCGAGAGAGGTTGTTCAGGGATCGCAGGGTGCCTATGATCCCACGGTCATGCCCCTTGTAAATGCGTGGGGCTTCGGCCCCAAAAAAGTTGTCCGACCCGATACGGCGGAAGTCATGCGCGTGAAAGCATATGTTGGTTTTGAAAAAATAGATTTTAACGCAGATAGCGTGTGGAAGTCGGAGCCGAATGTGCAGCTGGACTTCAGTGCCATCGGTCAGGGATACGGTGCGGATGTTATCGCGAATTTTTTCAGATCGAAATCAATTCAAAATTTCTTTATAGAGCTTGGCGGAGAAGGAGTCGCGATGGGAAAGAACTTGAAAGAGGATCGCAGTTGGGAGATTGGTATTCTCGATCCCAACTCCGATTACGTCGAACAGAAATTTACCGCGTATGCAACATTGAAAAACAAAGCCTTCACAACTTCGGGCAACTATTTCAATTACCGGGAAGTTGACGGTAAAAAATATTCACATACGATCGATCCTGTAAGCGGCTTTCCGGTAGAACATGCGTTGTTGAGTGCTACGGTTTTTGCGGCCGATTGCTCTACCGCCGATGCGTGGGCTACTGCGTTTATGTCTATGGGCCACGAGAGAGCAATCGAAACTTTGAAGACTCACCCAGAACTCACAGTGTTCTTCATCATTTCAGGCGAGAATGGCTTTGAACTGTATTCATCACCTGCACTCGGAGATGACTTGCGGCTGGCGAAGTAACCGCTGTATCTGCCAGAAAGCAGTAAAGAAACAAACTAATGGGATTTCAATAACGGTCGTTTGGATGCGTCAACCGCCGTAAAGAGGAAGATTTCAGTATTCGAATTGGCAATTTTTAATACCGGCATCAAATGAAGCAAACGATACATCAACGGCTGTAATGTCCTATCTTTGATGCCTCCTGAATTTCTTTCCTCTGTCTGATTTGGAAAGTGTTTCAGCGATAATTTTTCAAATAATGAACAGGAACATCAAATTCGGAAGTGGTCGTCCGGAATTCTACTCTACACTGACGCAGCGCGTAAACGGCTACTTTAAGGCAGCGAACATCAGTCGCAATGCAAACGCAGAAATGGTTGTGAAGACGACTGCCGTCGTGTCGATGTACGTTGTTCCGTACGCTATTTCTATCAGCGGTCTCGTGACCTCGTTTTGGATGTACATTATTCTTTCAATGATTATGGGTCTTGGAATCGCGGGCATTGGTTTTTCGGTTATGCACGACGCCAATCACGGAGCGTATTCTAAAAAGCAATGGATCAATGATCTTCTGGGTTACTCATTGAATTTCATGGGTGCCACCTCTTTCAACTGGAAGATCCAGCACAACGTTTTGCACCACACGTATACGAATATTTATGAGGTAGATGAGGACATTAGCCCAAGGGGAACTTTACGCATGTCGCCGGATTCGCCTTGGAAGCCATTCCATCGCTTCCAGCATATTTACGCCTGGTTCCTTTATTGTTTGATGACGCTCGTTTGGGTGATCGGCAAAGACATAAATCGACTGACCAAATATCAGCGCGAAGGATTGGTGCAGCAACAAAAATCAAATGCGGCCCGTGAGTGGACCATTCTGATTGTGACGAAGATCATTTATATAACCATGATTTTTGTTGTGCCGGCACTGGTGTCACCTTTCTCACTTGGTCAGATCGTTCTCGGATTCCTTGCCATGCACGCTGTCGCGGGTTTTATGCTCGCCATCGTATTTCAGCCCGCGCATGTCGTAGAGGGAACTGAATACCTGATGCCGGATGACAATGGCAACCTTGAGAACACCTGGGCGATCCATCAGCTTCACACCACAACCAACTTTGCTCCCAAAAACCGACTGCTCTCCTGGTACGTCGGCGGATTGAATTACCAGGTTGAGCATCATCTTTTTCCGAACGTATGCCACGTGCATTACCCCGCTTTGTCCCGCATCGTAAAGGAAACCACTGCGGAGTTTGGTCTGCCCTATAAATCCAAGGAGACCTTTTTGGAAGCGCTCACCGCCCACGGTTATCTGCTGCGACAACTCGGCAAGCCTGAGTTCACAACGGAACTCGCGCACGCTTCGTAACGTCAAGCTACATTTCCTTCGGTTTTTAGCGGCTGCTCATCAGCTCTTCCTCTTCCGCGTCTTGGAAGTTGTGCATTAAATAAAATACGATATTTAAATAATGCTCAAGAGACTCCTGAACCTCGCAACAGACCGGCTTTTTGAAATGCCCGTTCTCGTTCTCATGCCGCATAGCCGGTGTAATTGCATGTGCGTCATGTGCGACATATGGAAAGGCAACCAGGAGAAGAAGGAACTGACGGTGGACGACCTGGAGAAACATCTGCAATCATTCCGCGATCTTCGTGTACAGCGGGTCGCCTTGTCGGGTGGGGAAGCACTGATGCACTCGAATCTTTGGAGATTTTGTGATCTGCTTAGGTCAAAGAGTATCAAAATCAGCTTGCTTTCGACTGGCCTTACGCTCAAGCATCACGCCACCGAAATTGTAACCCATTGTGATGATGTAATTGTATCCATCGATGGTCCGCCAGACGTCCACAATGCAATACGGAACATACCAAACGCCTTCGGAAAACTTGAGGAAGGCGTGGTGGCGCTCAAAGCCATCGATTCGAACTTCCGTGTGAGCGGTCGAACGGTGATTCAAAAATTAAACTACCGAACAATTCCTGGGATCATCAAAGCAGCGAGGGGCATTAGGCTTGATCAAATTTCCTTCCTGGGCGCCGACGTTTCATCCACCGCTTTCAACAGACCCGACGCCTGGGGTACTGAAAGAAAATATGAGATAGCATTGACCAGCGAGGAGGTAACTGAGCTGGAGCACTTATTAGAGAGCGTGTTAAAGGATTTTGAAAATGAAATTGAAACTGGATTCATCGCTGAACGACCGAAGAAGTTGCTCGACATTGCGGTCCACTACAGGGCGTTGCTCGGGCAGAATGCCTTTCCTGAAAAGAAATGTAACGCGCCATGGGTTTCTGCTGTTATCGAGTCAAATGGAGATGTGCTGCCGTGCTTTTTTCATAAGCCTTACGGCAATTTGAGCGAGCAGAATTTTCAGACAATTATCAACGCCCCCAATGCGCTCTCCTTTCGGAAGAGACTCGACACTCGGAAAGACCCTACCTGTCAACGTTGTGTCTGCTCCCTTCATATGGGAATTATGCAATCGGCATGATGCGGAAGATGTAGTTCCTTCCATCGGCCCAAACCGTCTTTTCAAATTCGGATCTCAATACGAAATTATTTTCGACCGCGATTCGGAAAATGGTCTTCAGATCACAGACATCTGAAAGCACCATCACCGCGTGGCCGTCGGGTTCCAGATGAGCCGCAAGTCCCGAAAAAAATGAGCTGAAATATTCGTGGTTCTCCCCGCAGTTCCAGGCATATTCCATTTCGTTTGTCGCCTTCTTTGGATAATAGGGGGGATTGACAACGATCCAATCATACCTGCGATCAAGTTGAGTGAACAGGTTGGTTTTTATGATCGTGAGCGGAAGGTTGTTTGCATTTGCATTCAGCCTGGTATTTTCAATCGCCTGCTGACTGATGTCCGTTGCCGTCACTTGGCCGCCCCGTTTCGCCATGTAAAGTGAGATAATTCCTGTGCCGGCACCGACTTCCAGTGCGGTCTTTCCATGAAAAGAGTGATGCGAAAGATATTGCATCATCATTTCGGAGCTGAAAAAGAATCCGGGATGAAAAACTCCCGGGAGGACGTCAATCACCAAACCGCGGGATTTGTACTTTCTCGGTTTGGAAAGATACCAGCGTGTAAGCGAGGGTAGTGGAAGCAGGATTCTATTAAGGAGGCGATTCATTACTCGGCGTAAAATCCTTCGATCTCGGGCTGACGGTAACGGAGCCAGAATTTTTGAAGCGCCTTAAGCTCCAGCGGAAAATGAAAAAAATTCGTGCGGTACCGGACCGTGCTAAGAAGTCTCATTACTTTCTTTTGCAATGGTGTGATCTTGAAGTCGGATACAGTGGGATAGCGCGCATTCAACACCGTTTCGAAGCCAAGGACCTTGTCAACCATTTGTGCCGTCAGCCAGGGTGTCAGGGGATTCTTTCGTAGGTCGAAATTTTGCCAGGCAGGGTCGAGCCATTCTTCAAGCTTCGCAGGAAACTTAAATCCCGATTTTCTGACTTGCTCATACATTTCGGATCCTTCCGTCGGAACAGGGCTGTAGACATAAATGATGATCTCCGTGTCGGGATTGATGTCTTTTATTTCCTTAATGAACTCAATGTCACGATCGATCTGCGCCATGACAAGCTCAGGGGTTTCAGCGGGAAAACCGAGTACAAAGGAGTATTCGGGAATGATGTCAAAGCGTTTCATTCGTGCCGCAAACTTTCTCATTTGATCCGCGGTTTGCGTGCCACCCTTGTCCATTTTCTTTAACAGATCATCGTTGCTCGTTTCAGCGCCGAAAAAAATCATCCGGCAACCTGCCTCGCGCATCGCAGCCAACGACTCGTCCTTATATTTATCGATCGTGTCAATCCTGCCTTCGCCCCACCAGATGATCTTTTCCGATTTGACGAGATGGGAAAATTCTACGGTTCTCTTTTCGCTGACAAAGAAATTGTTGTCATGGAACTCGACGGCATTCGCGCCGTGCTCGTCGATCAGGTATTTGACATCTTTGTAAACCAGCGTCGCAGATTTTGCCTTCCACCTCGCATTATACAAGGGTACAACCGCGCAAAATGAACACGTGAACGGGCAGCCCATGCTGGAGTGGTATGCCGCTGTGCGCGTGCCTAAAAAAGTTTTTCCCAGGTAATGGCGAATTGGGTAGAATTGGTCCAGTGAGGTATAAGGAAGCTGAGGTAACAGATCCTGATCCTGAAGAGCAGCTTTCGCCGTTTTGATCACATCATTCCCTTTTCTGAAGATGAGATTCGAAATCGACTCAAGCGGCTTCCTCGTCGTCAGCGCATCCAGCAATTGCGGAAAAGCGTCGTCACCGGGACCATAAATTACAAAGTCGACATACCCGGATGCAATAACTGCCTGGTATTGGTTTGATGCGAAGTACCCACCCCATATTGTAGTGATCGCAGGGTACAGTTGTTTAATTTTTTTTGAGAAGGGAATGGCTTCCCGGAGCTGGGGACCGGGCATAACGGTGACGCCGAAAAAACGGAAGTCGCCCGTTTCGAGGTATTTTTTGATCTTCGTCCAGGGATCTTTTTCAAGATTGCCATCTATAATGACGTAGTCGTACTTTCCATGGATAGACGCTGCCACTTGAAGGATCGAATTGGGGATCCGATGCTTGGCACGCGCGCTCCTGGGATTGAAAAGTATGACTTTGTCCACTGAATAAAGGTACAATGGAAAAGGTAAAGACCAGACGTTGAATGGTCGTTCGGTGATGCGTACTTTTAACTTAAACGAGATCGGCTATCAAACGAATCCTTAAACAACTTCTTACCGGTATTACAGTTCAACAGGAATATATCTGCGTTGACAAAATTGGATTCCAAGACCCGGCCTCTGTCTTCCTTTCAATTGATTCAGGCTCTACTCGCGTCGATGTAACGGATCGTCATGTTTTTTTAGGATACAAACCGGTAATTATCGCGTTGTTGTTGCCCGAAATGATAACTAAGCTCGAAGCGCAAGAGCAGATGAAACTGGAATTTTGCCAGGGAACGGAAACCATCGCAACACTTTCGTTCCGAAAGGAAAAAGTGATGCTGATTGGTGACATGCCTGTAATTTTCTACGTGGGAGTGAGTGGCAGACATTCCTTCATAAACCCGTTGCATGATCTTATCAATCGTCTAAGGCTAAAATTCAGAAAGCAAAAGCCGGGCAATGTTGTGTTGAATGGAAATCTCTACGATCAGGTGCGGATTGCGTACTGTGTGCCCCGGTCAATCGCCGTTATCACTGTGGGTGAAGAACAAAGCATGAATATGTTTCCCACTGACCTTCACGGCTTCCTGACTGAAGACTATTATATCAGTTCACTCAGGATTGGTGGCGAGGCAACACGTCAGGTTGAAAGCAAGGGAAGAATCGTGCTATCTACGATGAATGCTTCTGCCTGCAGAGCTGTTTATGCCATGGGACCGAATCACATGCGTAAACCTGCACCCAGGACTTCATTCGCTTGTTCAGGTAAATCCTCAAATTTCGGCATAGCGCTGCCCGTAGATAATATTTCATATTTGGAACTCCAGCGGTTGTCGTCGGTGGACATTGGTATTCACCGGATTCACGTTTACAAAATTGTTTCCGGGCAGAAGGCAAAAAACGTTGATTCAATACTGGCGCATATTCATAGTTACTATGCTCAGTGGAGGATCGACAGGAATATTCCGACCGACATGCTGACGCATTGAATGAAGATCTTGAACTTCTCATACGCCTATATCGGATCTTACAGCGATCCCCGCGGCTGGCTCAATCGCATTGAGTTTTTTACGGGACTGCTTGAAAGAATGACGGGTCATGCGCAAGTCGTTGCTATTTATAACATCCGTTTCAAAGGTGCTTTAACGCATAACGGAGTCAGTTACCTTTTTCCTGAATTCAAAAAGAGGTCACTCCGGTTCCCGTTAAAATTCAATAGATACATTCTTTCACTTCAGCCCGACGTGGTGCTCATTCAGGGTTTTTCTCCGTGGCAGATTTTCCTGCTGGGAAGAACAAGTCCGGGTCTGAAGATTTTAGTTCAACATCGTGCTGAAAAACCATTTTCCGGAATCAAGGCAATTCTGCAAAAGCTTGCTGACAAGTACATCAGTTATTATTTCTTCAGTTCAACCGCATTGGCGGAAATCTGGATTGAACTCAGACAAATTGAAAGCAAGCTGAAGGTTGTTGAAGCGTTGGGGATGTCATCGGTGTTCAACCCCATTGAAAAAAGGCTTGCACTTTCCAGGACAGATGTTGATTCAGACCTGGTGTTTCTTTGGGTTGGAGACCTTAACGCTAACAAAAATCCACTGCTTGCGATAGAAGCATTCATGGAATTTGTAAAGGATTATCCCTCAGCATTATTGCTCCTCATTTATCATGGGTCTGAACTTGAGTCCGCATTGAGGTCGAGGATACAGGGTGAGAAGAATATAAGACTTGTGGGCAAGGTTGCCCATGAGGAAATGATTCACTGGTACAACAGTGCTGATTTCATCTTGTCAACGTCATACTACGAGAGTGCAGGTTTGGCGGTTTGCGAAGGAATGTCATGCGGATGCATTCCTGTCTTGACCGACATTCCATCATTCAGGATGATGACCGATGGGGGCCGGGTAGGTCTGCTTTTCGAACCAGGTAAAAGGGACTCACTTATTTTCGCGCTTGGAAAGTGTGTGTCGATGAACCGCGAGGAAAAAAAAGCGGCAGTGCTTGCCTACTTTGAACTGAAACTTTCATTTGAAGCCAGTGTAAGGGCAATTATGGAAGTGGTGAAGTGAATCACATGAACACTAGAAGAATCCGCCGCATTGCAATAATAATACCGGGAGGCATTGGAACAGGACATGACAACATCGGCGTGCCTGTGCTCGAGCAGCAGGTTAGAATGCTTGGGAAGGAATTCGATGTCGTTGTCTTCTCCTTGTTCAGAGTAAACAGCGACTATAAAGCGGCGAATTTTCAAATTTTCAGTGTGCCAGGGAACGGTTTTGTATTCCAGGCCTGGAGCCTGTTCAAAATGTTCAAGGCACAGAATCGCAAGGAAAGGTTCGATGTGATACATGGATTTTGGTTGTTGCCTTCCGGATTTTTTGCCGTGACGCTGGGAAAATATTTTGGAATATCTTCGGTGGTCAGCATCCTTGGCGGCGATGCCATCTCTCTTCCTGATATCCACTACGGTCAGCTGCGACGGCGACTGCCACGAAGCCTTGCGCGCTGGACGATATCTAACGCCGGTGCAGTGACTGCGCTGACGCGCTACCTCGTTGATAACCTTGGAAGGCAAGGAATCGTGCGGCGAGGGATACACATTTTGCCCTGGGGAATCAGCAATGAGCAGTTTCCATATAATCCTGCCTCTGTCAAGGTGCCGTACACATTTCTTCACATTGCTAATTTCAGCGCAGTCAAAGACCCATTGACTTTGCTGGAAGCTTTTAAACTAATCTCTGCAAAAGTTGATTGCCGACTGACGATGGTTGGTGAAGGTCCGCTCTTGCCAGAACTTGAGGAATGGATTATCAAAAATGATCTATCGGAGCGAGTTACAATTCAACCCCCTGTCCGGTACGAACACGTCGCGTTTTTCTATCCAAAGGCGATGTTCCTGCTTCACACGTCGCTTTCAGAAGGGCAAAGCGAAGTTGTAACCGAAGCAATGAGCTCCGGTGTTCTTGTCTGTGGTACAAAAGTGGGATTGCTACATGATCTGCCATCGTGCTGCATTTCAGTGGCAGTCGGAGATTATCAGGCATTGGCTGATGCAGTTTTAAGATTAATGATCGACGACGGGAAAATTGCATCGATGCGGAGCAAGGCCAAAGAATGGACACATAATCACAACATTGGATGGACTGTCAGTACTACTGCGTCACTTTATCGTCAAGTCCGTTCTGACAAACTTTGACTGCAGATACCTGACCCACGCTTTTGGCTGCATCGGCATAGTTTTGATGCTCTCCTTAAAGTATGCTGAAGCCCGTTTATCATTTTGTCTCAGCAGAGTCAATCCCAACTTGTAGTAGTATCCCGCGGTAAGCGATGCGTAATCCGTTTTTGTAAGGCGACCGGCATCATAAAATCTCTTTACGTGCGCAATGCTGTCTGCATAAATATCAATCAATCCCTTCGATGATGTATTAGATTCATGTTTGCGAATCCGGGTCAGACGTTCGTTGATAAAAGTGCCGGAGAATCTGGAGGCCATTCGAAGCATAAAATCGTGATCTGCGCCTGTTGAAAGGTTAGGATTCAGCTCGACGAGAGAACTCAGGACTTCTCTTCTGAATGCCAACGCAGACGGATAGAAAACAATCTTCCTTTCATGGATCAGGTCTTCAAACAACGAAGTTTCATGTCTGTTGGGCATGTCAGGCGATTCTATGGTTGTATTCCCGATGAGCTCGACATTGTGAAGGATGAAATTTGAATCCATATCCGCATCAAACACTTCGACCATGCGCGCAAGTTTATCCGGCGACCATATATCATCAGAATCAAGAAAAGCGATCAATTCGCCGTGAGAAAGCCTCAGTCCACGATTCCTTGCGACGGCGTAGTTGGCGCTGTGTTCGAATGCATGGAAGCTGATCCTCGAGTCGTTGTATGAGGCAATCAATTCGCCGATGTGGTCTGTCGACCCATCGTCCACGATGATAAGTTCCCACTGCGTGTAGGTCTGTTGCAACACATTGGAAATAGTGTCTCCCAATAAATGAATGCGATTGAATGTTGGTATGATTACGCTAAACAACGGCGATCTCATGAAACCTGATCTAATGACGTCTTCTGCTCAACAACATATCCGCCTTTTACCTCCAATCTCCGGTCAAACTGTCCGAGTACTTCGTGATTATGGGTAACCATGATCAGCGTTTTTCCAGCGGAGACATTTATTAAAGATTTGAAAATGCCCGCTTCGGTGCTGGGATCAAGCTGATTCGTAACCTCGTCGAGTACGAGGATTTCCGGACTGCGATAAAGTGCGCGTGCTATCGAGATTCGCTGCAGTTGACCTCCTGAAACTTTCACGCCGCGTTCACCAATTTCGGTGTGAACTCCCTGCGGCAACGTGGAGATCCATTGGTCCAACTCGAGACTCTTGGTTAGTTCCGCTATCTTGTGAAAATCAGGTGAGTAATCTCCAAAGGCAATGTTTGATGCAATGGACCCATCTAGTACATAAGGCCGTTGTGGAATGTAACCAATACGCTTTCGCCAGGACGCTGCAGTTGTTTCATCCAGGATTTTTCCGTCTATAACCAGTTGGCCTGAAGTTGGTCGGAGGTATCCCAGCAGCATCAACAGTAGCGTGGTCTTCCCTTTTCCGGAGGGGCCGGTGATCGCAATTTTCTCGCCGCGCCTTATTTCCAAATCTGGTATGTGAATCAATTCTGATTGACCTGGGTAATGATAGGATACATCGTTGATAACTATGCTGGTGAGAAAGCTCACATCAGAATCTTGATTTTTTGATGCAGTCGATCCAAGTCCGCTCAGACTTTCAACAACATGCTTATTGATGCGGATATGATGCATCGAAGAAAGAATTCTGTTGACGGAGGGGATAATTCGAAAACTTGCCGCCGCGTAGACACTCAGCAACACAACTATTTTCCCAGACGCTGTCTGGACTGCAATTGCGTAGATCATGATAGCACACACGCAGGCAGCTCCTACAATCTCGGTAATCCGCGCAGTCCCGGTTTGTATCGTGTGTTCTTTAGCCAGTATTTTGTCGAGCGCTTCGTGCGCTTTGATGAAGTTCTGTCTGAAGAACTGTTCTTTCTGGAATGAACGAATATCGACTTGTCCCTCAGTAATCTCGAATCCGCGCTTGAGCAGGAAAGGATAGTAGACAGCAAGGTTCGCACTGATTTCGGAGACAACCTTTTTTCGCCGGGAATAGATTATCACTGCGGGTACGAGCATCACGCAGACAAGCATAAATGCGGTGAAATCAAAAACGGCGGTGGCAATAAGAATCATGAGGAACACAATCGATTCTGAAAATAGCGTTCCAGCCGGGATGATGACATTGTTTGCGAACGCCAGCGGTGAGCTCACCATCCGGTTCACTTCTTTTGAAAAATCTGACTGCGCAAATTCGACATAAGTACGTGTGAAGTGAAAGTCTACAACCCGTAACGCAAGGTCACAAGCGATATCGTATACAAACGAGGCCTTCCTGAAAGTAATCCACTGGTTGATCCAAGTTTTTGCCAGGATAAAAATGAAGACACCGACAACGAGGGCGATGCCAAATTGAGCAACGTTCAAAAAGTCTAAACTCTCATATAGCCCGTGCAGAACAATATTCTTTTGAATTAAATCCGGTTGAACTACCACCAGAATTGCCGGAAGAAAGAAAGCAAGGCTAAAAAAATCGAGCAAGGAGTGTAATACCAGAAGGGCGATCATGCTAACTCCCTTTCTTCTCTGCTGGGCAGAAAGGAGATTAAACGCGTCCTTGAGAATGGTCTTCATGCGGACTTGAAATATAGCTTAAATCGAAACGTTTCAGGATGCGGGGCGCAATTGAAAGGTTACAATGATGTGATCGGCCCAACGATTGAATGGGAAAGACTTTGTAAGCGCTTTATCAATCCGCTTCAACGCAGAATACGTGTGCGGGTTCATGCGAACAAATGCCAGTGATGAGGGCGGCGGCGAAAGCGCGCCTAAACCTTCTGCCGCCACAAAATGAAAGTCGGGTCCGAACACTTTCTTGACTGCCCCAAGTGAATAGTAATTTGTTTGAAAATGTTCCCCTTCCAGATGCGCTAGTGCGCCTTCGCGTTTAAGCCTGCGTAAAGAGTGACTGCGCCCGAACAGTAAGCCGGCAATTTCCCATGGGCACACCGGTGGCATGACCACCCATGTGATAAAAGCACCAGTCTTAAGCACACGCCGTAAACCAGAGACAACCCGCGCCAGGTCGGCGCTGCAATTGAGTCCACCGAAATTGGAAAAAACATAATCGAACTTTTCGTCAATCGATTCCAGCGATTCGAAAGAACATTGCCTCGCTCGAAGCCGGTCCGGGTGAGAAGCTTGAAGGATCTTCTTTTTTATTTCGGCAACCATGCCCGGCGAAAAGTCAGTTGCAAGTACGGTGTGTCCTTCGTTTACAAAGTGCAGGGCATCTATACCTGTGCCGGCGTTAAGTTCAAGCATCCGGCTCCCGGGCTTCAGGAACTGGTTCACATGAGCGTAAACCTGCTGTCTCCAGTCAAGCAAAACTGGATTGGATGAATCGTCCTGGTCGTAATGAGGCGCCTGTTTGCTAAAAGCCCTTTGGACCGGCGTCAAGAGATCATCAAGCATGTCAGGCATGGGAAGATGCTAATCGCTTGAGTTGAAGTGATTGAAATAGTGATACCGGAACATGATAGAGCATGGAAGCGATCTTGCGCATGTCACCCACGCGAACGCCCGGCTTCTTGACTATTTCCCTTATCCTGTTTAGCCCGCGGCGTACCCTGTAACGACTATGTACATAGCGCTGCAGCGTTTTGTAATACACCGCAGGAAAAGTGTTCTTGTACATCATCGCCAGGTCATCGGAGTCTGTCCAATTATGTTTTTCCCGCAGTTGTGCTTTCACCGTCTCATGAAATTTGGTACCGGGAAGCGGGTAGGACACAGAGATACCGATCTCGTCAGGCATTTGGTCAAGCACCATTCTGATCGTCATCTCTATGTCGTCGGTCGTTTCGCCGGGATATCCGAACTGAAGAAAATACCCAACCTTTATTTGATGCATCTTCAAAAGACGTGTTGCCTCCCGGATCTGATCTGTCGTGATGCCCTTGTCCATCGCGTCTAGAATCTTTTGTGAACCACTTTCGGCACCCAGCCACACCGTCTCACAACCGCTGGCGGCAAGTGCCGTCACCAGTTTGTCCTCGATCAGAAGGTCGGCACGTGATTGAATTTTATATTTGAAAACCAAGCCTCTTTTTACGGTGAGCTCGTGAAAGTGAGTAACCCAGTTCGGTTTCAAACCAAAAATATCGTCACTCATCCAGAAGTGTGAAGGTCGTTCGGTTGCGAGCAATGATTCAATTTCATCAAGGACGCGCTCAGGTGAGCGCGAGTTATAGCGGTTGCCATAGATCGGCTTGGCGCACCAGTTGCATTTATAAGGGCATCCCCTGGTTGTAGCAAGGTTCAGCGAAAAGTATCCGTGATGAGTTTGCCAGATGTCGCGATAAGGCCGAAGATCTACGAGATCCCATGCCGGTAGCGGAAGGCCGTCCAGATCGCGCATCACAGGACGCACATGCGTCACAACTGATTTTTCATTCGATAAAAATGCAAGACCCGGTATGCGACTTACATCATCATTTCTTTCAAGGCACCCGAGCAGCTCCGCGAGTGTTTCTTCGCCTTCACCCCGCACTACATAGTCCACCCCGTGATCGAAATATTTTTCGTGGTGGTCGGACGCGTCCGAACTACAGATGATCACCTTACAACCCCTCTGCTTTGCAATTGCCGCCATGGTAAAAGCAGCTTCACGCATCACCGTCAGACACATTTTTGTCAGGTAGTTGAAGCCATCCTCATAAATGACAAAAAATTCCGGAGACGTTTTCTCAAGAACCGGATCTATGTCGCGAGGAGAATTGGTAAGACTGGCATCGTAGAACATAGTTTCGAATCCGGCGACCCTTGTAACTGCTGCTGCCTGAAGCGTTCCCAGCGGCGGATAAGGCTGATGGAAACGCCATTGCTTGGGATCAAGGCGATAGAAATATGAATTTGTTATCAGAACTTTACTCATAACTGCAGGCGGAGATCGTGAAGTTTCTCAAATTCATTGATCTTCTGCTGGTATTGATGCAGCACCCGCTTTTGATAGAAGCTGGGATGACTGCGGGAAACGTATTCAGTGGACTCGAACGCAATTGAAAAATCCTTGTCTGGAAGAGCATGTTGATATTTTTTGCTCCAATGAGTGATAAACCTCATTCTCAGCCAGCGTTCGAGCAGATCAAACAATGGTGCCGATAATATTTTCTCACCGAGCACTTTAATAAAACTATCCCGCTCCTCTCCAGGCCCATTCTCCGGCTTGTGATTCGGCAGGAATTTACTGCACCACTGATTGGCTGATTGAAAACTGAAGACATGGGCCTTACCAAACATCGGTCGAAGTGTAGAGGTCTCTATTGCCGTGAAAATATTTTTTTCAGCTATCTCGAGGTGTTCACTGTCAATGAAATAATTGGTGCAGAAATATTTTCTCGAGTTTAAAAGGAAGATCCTCCGGAAAAGTGCCATTGCTGTTCTTACGAGCCACAGTCGACCCTTCGCAGTGATGATGAAGTAGTCAATGTCACTTTCTTTGTCCATGTATCCTTTGGAGATCGAGCCTGAAAGCATTACAGATCGCACGAAAGGGAATCGAGCCATCATTGCCGAGAACTTCCGGGCCGTTTGCATTTTTTGCTCTGCCAGTAAGTTTCCTGCGCATCGCCGCGAGACCAAGGCGGGATCTGAGCGCAGCGAATAGAAATTATTGAATTCAAAAATGCATTTTTTTTGCACCAGGGTACCAAGCGATTCTTTCAGATCGCCCTTGAGTACGCTGAGTAGAAATTTTGAAATCTCTCCTTCAGTCAGTGGATAATGGAATATATCGAAATACAGTAACGTTAACAGGATGCTTTTTTCCTGATCAACCAGGGATTCCTTCTTTGTCGCTGTATTCATTTTTGAAAATGACTCCTTAAGAAGAGCGATCCAAACAGTGTAAAAAAGACAATTCCTTTTTGTCGTGCCAGCATGCTTTCAGTCACACACATCATGCTTATGAGAATAATAAATGCGACCAGGGCGGGATTGGGATTCAATGAAAACAGTGGTTTGAAAAAGCAAACGCCCAGTGCGAGCAGCCCGGCAACACCAAGCTCGAGCGTTGTCTGCAAATATTGGTTGTGCGCGTTATAGGTCAGGCCGGCAGTCGCGTCACTGAAGTTTGAGTAATATTTGTTGAGAACAGCCTGCGCGTCTCCGGGACCGTAACCTGCCAGCCAGGCATCGCCGATGCTGGCAAGGCTCGCTTTCCATTCCAACATCCTCAGATTTACAGAGTTCCATTCATTGGTTGCTGTACCCGTAACAAAAGGCGTTGCCAACGGTTCCTGAAATACCCGGTATCGCGACACGGGATTTATGAGTATTATGACGCAAAGCACCAAAATGCCGGCAATTCCGAAAGCAATCCTTCTTGACCTGGATGTAAAAATCCCCTGAAGCAAGTAAACGAAAATTATGATCAAGGACGCGATGGCAATTCGGGACGAGAGCAGGGCGATAAAAAAAATGAAGATGCCTATGAGTGCCGTGTTCATGAGCTTTATCTTATAGCCCTGACGCATTTCTTGCAGTAGCAACACACAGGAAAATATCAGGTACATAGAAAAATAGGCTGGATGCACGTCGATCCAGTCACCAAGCTGGATGTAAGAGAAATATTCCCAAACTGGCGAAGCACCGGGATTGAGTCGGTGATAGTTTTCCGCCGTTTGTACATCGAAGTTGTGTGGTGCGCTCTGATGACTCAATCCTGCCCACGAGAAATAGATGCTCAAAACACCAAGAACAAGGCACGAGAAGATGAATCCCCGGGTAAGATTCTTCCACGCAACCGGACTAAATGGTGGGCCGGCAGCTGCGATCAGCGGGAGAACCAGGAAGGCGAGTTTTTTCTCGACTTCGAACCAGCCCAACGCCTTGTCATCCGAATACAGAACACCGAAAATATGCAACGAAAAAAAAATGATGAATGGAAGCACCCACGCAGCACCTCTCAGCCTTTGCAATTTTTTGCCATAATTACCCTCGGCCAATGACACGACGGCCAGCAAAATAATCGCTGCACTGTTCCACTGAATGATCCAGGGCAGCGTGACTATGCAAAACAGCCACGATGCCAGGTAGACCTTATCGTAGTTGAGCCTAGTCATTCATCGATCGTTGAACGACGGTTTCTTTCACGACGACCGGGCCATAGCTTCTTGTGGTATTGAAGGGTCGTATGGCAGCTTCGTTGGTTATGCGTCTCTCGTTGTCGAAAAACCACCCCCACTTGTTGAAGTATTGTACAGCACTCCGGAAATTAAACCACGTCAGTTTCATATTCTTATAGGAGCCGCGGGCATGGGTGTGATATATCTCAGCGAAAGGATAAAACATGGTTGTAAACTGACGGTGTATCCTCCTGGAGAGATCGGTATCTTCGGCATACAAAAAGAAACGCTCGTCGAAAAGGCCGGTTTCTTTCAAAGCTGATGTTCTGAGAAACATAAAACATCCCGAAAGGAAAGGCACGTTCATGACGCGATTGTAATTGCTGAACTGCATTTCGTAGACGTCGTTGGCCGCTTTCACCAGGTGCTTGCTGAACGGAAGAAATCTTCGCGTTGCAAGGTTGAAAGGTGTGGGTAGCAACTTGCAAAGCTTTTGCAGCGTGCCGTCAGGGTAAAGCACTTTGGGCATCGCAAGACCTGCATGACGATGTTCTTCCATGAAATAGTAAAGCTTTTCCAGCACTTCGGGTGCAAAAAAAACATCAGGATTAAGAACAAGGTGATACGTTGATACATCGAGGCATCGTCTCAAGGCAATGTTGTGCGCCCGTCCGTAACCGAGATTTGAACCGGTATGGATGTATTCGATCCGGTCATGGTTAAAGGAAGTGCGTGCAGAGTCGGTGGGGGAATTATCGATAATGAACAGCTGTCCTGCAAAAGGCGAGGCCATAAAACTTTCGGCGGCCTTCAGCACCAAAGGAATTTCATTGCGATAGATGACAATAGATGCGGTGATCTTTTCCATTAACGAAACAAAAGTTTGGACGCGAGCTTGCAGCGTATTAAAAGTTTTTTCCTCAATGAATTTGTACTTCTTTCACCTGTCGACGAATAGTTATTGCGATGACGGCGGTGATCCAACAGTACTTCGGGTACAAACGCAATCCGATAATAGCGTTCTGCCACCAACCCGATCCACTGATCATGAAGCGGAATTGAATCCGGAAAAGGGAGCGCTTTCGTTAACACTTCACGCCTGAACGCCATGCAGCAACCCATGTAAGAGCTCCTGACCAAATTGCGTATCAGGCCGGGCCGGGATCGGTTAAATGCAAAGAACGAAGGGGATATCGTTCTCAACTCATGGTCAGTCAGCCGGCAATCACACACTGCCAGGTCGGCATACTGCAACGCATCGCTCATTGTTCCGATTTTGCCCGGATACCACACGTCGTCTTGATCAGCAAGAAAGATAAGGTCATTGGTGCAATGCTTCAACGCGTATTCAAAATTTCCCGTCGGGGCGCCAAACCTTCTCGATGGAAGCACCTTGATGCGTTTATCCTGATATGAAGCAAGGATGTGAAGGATGCCGTCCGTGGAATGGTCGTCGGAAATGACAAGCTCATCGCCTTCGCGCAACTGGTGCAAAATCGAGTCCATTTGCTCCTTAAGGAAACGTTCTCCGTTATATGTCGCCATGCAGACGGAAACTTTCATTCAGCTTTCATTTTCAAAACAGTCATCGACCTCTCAACTACAGGTAATACAAAAGGATAAATCAATTGTAACCCCAATCCCGTGAATCGTAGAGTATTGTCGTAAAAAAGAAAGAGATACATCGTATTTAAAATGGCCACGCCTGCAACTGTGTAATGGTTTGACGGAACCAATTTCATGTACACAAGGGGAAACGAGAGAACAAAAACGGCCATAAATGCCATACCCATCCAACCAAGGTAGCTGTAGCTCCTGGAGTAAGCGGTTGATACGTTGAAAGGCTTCTTCGGTATCATATTTTCGGGAGCGCGCTGAATACCCAGCACGCGGTTGATGCGCTTGGAGAAAAAATCCAGAGTCATTTCATTGTTGATGAATCCCCCCAGGCGCGCCATCGAAAATGGAGGAACATTGAACGTATTGATGTTCTGCTGAAGATTTGCTAGGGGCGAGGAGAAATAGACATATCCCCAGAAAAATTCGGACGGAACAGAAGAGGTCCTGAAGGCTGGCGTTGCGTTGCCGATATCCATAAAAATTTCAGGATCGTATTCTTTCTGTACTTCTGCGGAGACACGAAACGTTCCCAACACTCCGAAGAAATAAATCAACAATATAAATCCTGCCGAGATCACTGAAAGGCGCCTCCACTCAAATGAATAGCCGATAAGGAAAAAGACGAACACGCTCCCGACAATGTTGAAGATCAACATCGCGCGACTGTAAATCAGCAATGCCGCGAGCAAATTCAAAAGATAAAGTGCCAGGTAAACACGTTCGCGGGTAGTGATGAACAATGAAAACAGGTGTATCGTGAAAAAAGACGCGAACGTCACCGTGAAAACGTGCAAAGATGGCACACCGAATAGTTTATAGTCGTAACGTTGTCCGAATAGTATTTTGATCAAGGGAATACCTCCTTCATAAAGAAAATCGGCTGTCCAGAGCGCATAGATAAAAAACGTCGTCTGCACTGGATCGAACAGTCCCGGACTAACAGCACGCGAAAAGGCAATGTGCTTTTTCCAGAGAATAGATAATGAGGCGTGCGCCAATATCGTAACGGTGATGAAACCAAGTAACGGCCATGTCAGCACGGGGTAAAGTCCGGACCAGCCAAAACTATATGCGATGAGTGCAATGATAAACGCAAACGCATAACTGGAGTAAGGATTGATCATGCGGTGCCCGTGATCAATGTTCCGAAGAATCGCAATGACCGGTACTTCCAGGAAAGTTTCACTGCTCGCAATAAGGCATACAATTCAAAAAGCATTGTGTTGCCAAATTCACGACCTGTAATCCTCGATCCCTCCACGTAAAAGATAAAGCGGTTCAACGCATCCTTAAGCTTCGTGTCCGTTGATGACGAGGAAAGCGTGTGTCGGCAAACAGTATTCAAGACTACAAAGTACGTCGCGTAAGACCTCAGCCTTCGAAAGAAATTCACGTCGCTGAAATCCAGGCGCACCCGCTCATCGTAACCGCCCGCAGCATGGAACAGATTTACTGAAACAAGAAGGCCGCTATTGATCGCGTACATATCGCCAAGGTCGATCCTGCCCACGGAAACAGTTTTCAATCGTCTGCCTCCGGCAAGCCGTTGTCTGAAGGGTGAAACTATTCCGGCGCTGTCCACGAGTGTCGGTGCGAAGATGCCACATTGAGGATCTGCCAGGCGCCCCCGGCGAAAATGATCGAAAATATCTACCGGGAAATCGGTGTCCTGATCCACGAGCATCATCCAACGCAGGCCACGGGCCGTTGCATAGGTAAACCCGGCATTGTATGCTTTGCTTACGCCGGGATTGGTGGAATCATGTACATAATAAGTGGTCCACACATCTGATGATCCAATCATCTGGGACTGCGGTGAATTGTCATAGACGAACAAACTTCCTCGGGTGTTGCCGGCGTGAAGCGCAGCGCTCAATGATATGTAGGCGGGAGCCTCGTGCAGGGTCGAGTTATATAGTACCAAAACCGTCAGTATTTCATCAGAATCTTGCACGGGAGTTGGAAAATCAGAACATCAAATTGCAAAAAAGATGTTATAACATCTAAAAGAACCGCCTGACACGAACAAGACTGCCCCATACTGGAGGAGCTTTGTTTTTGCTTTCGATTAGCATAATTTGAATCCTTGGAAAAAATCCCTGTAAAAAAATATTAAATGACTATGCAAGAAGTTTCGAGCGTGACATCATATCAACAAGCCTATTCCAAAAGTGCATCGGATCCGGAGGGTTTTTGGAGTGACGTGGCCTCGACATTTACATGGAAAAAGAAATGGGATAAAGTGTTAGAGTGGAACTTCGAAAAGCCGGAGGTCAAATGGTTTATCGGGGGCAAGTTGAACATCACCGAGAACTGTATCGATCGTCATCTCGTGGCCCAAGGAGATCAAACCGCAATCATCTGGGAACCCAGTGACCCGGAACAGGATGCCAGGAAAATAACATATCGCGAATTGCACGACCAAGTTTGCCGTGTTGGCAACACGTTGAAAAGACTGGGTGTAAGAAAAGGGGATCGCGTTTGTATTTATATGCCGATGGTACCCGAGCTGGCATTCGCTGTGCTCGGTTGCGCGCGGATCGGCGCGGTACACTCAGTGGTCTTTGCAGGTTTTTCAGCGGGTTCTCTCGTCGACCGGATCAACGATTCCGGATGCAAGCTCGTGCTTACTTCAGATGGCGCATACAGGGGAGACAAAAAGCTTGACTTGAAAAGCATCGTCGACGAGGCGTTGGAGAAAACTCCCTCGGTGGAAAAAGTTGTTGTGCTCGAACGAACTTCGTCGGGAGTAAAGATGAAAGCTGGCCGCGACTTCTGGTGGCATGAGGAAATGAAGAAATCAGAACCTGTCTGCGCGCCGGAAACAATGGATGCCGAGGATTTGCTGTTCATACTTTACACATCAGGTTCAACCGGGAAGCCTAAAGGCATGGTGCATACTTGCGGCGGCTACATGGTTCAGGTTGGCTACACTTTTAAAACCGTATTTCAATATCAGTCAGGACAGATTTTTTGGTGCACGGCGGATATAGGTTGGGTTACCGGCCATTCATATATTTTATACGGCCCGCTTTCCGCTGGCGCGACGACCGTGATCTTTGAAGGCATTCCTTCATGGCCCGACCTTGGAAGGTTTTGGCAGGCGATTGAACGACACAAAGTAAATATTTTTTATACAGCACCCACTGCCATCAGGTCGCTACAACAGGCGTCACTGGCTTTTGTTGAAAAATATGATCTCTCATCGTTAAAGGTACTAGGCTCTGTTGGTGAGCCTATCAATGAAGAAGCCTGGCATTGGTACCACGAGAATATAGGAAAGGGAAAATGCCCCATTGTCGACACGTGGTGGCAAACCGAAACCGGCGGAATGATGATCTCGCCGATTGCAAACGTCACACGTACGAAGCCTGCATTTGCAACACTGCCGCTGCCAGGTGTTCAACCGGCAGTGATGGATGAAAAAGGCAACGAGATCAAAGGCAACGGAATTGAAGGAAGGCTCGCAATGAAATTTCCGTGGCCGTCAATCGCGCGCACGATCTACGGCAATCACCAGCGATTTAAGGAAACTTACTTCTCGACCTTTCCGGGCAAATATTTCACCGGCGACGGATGCAAGCGCGATGAAGATGGGTATTATAGAATTACCGGCAGAGTCGATGATGTTATTATCGTTTCCGGCCACAATCTTGGCACTGCAGAAATTGAAAGTGCTATCGACGAGCATTCTGCTGTTTGTGAGACTGCGGTCGTTGGTTTTCCGCACGACATCAAGGGTCAGGGAATTTACGCGTTCGTCATTTGCTATCAGAAACCTGCCGAGGAGGATAATCTTCGGGCAGAGATCCGCGACACTGTCTCCAAAATTATCGGACCTATAGCGAAGCCGGACAAGATTCAGTTTGTTTCCGGCCTTCCTAAAACCAGATCGGGGAAAATAATGCGCCGTATTCTTAGGAAAGTCGCGGAAGGAGATACTTCGAATCTGGGCGATACAACCACCCTCACAGACCCCTCCGTTGTAGACGAAATCAAACGTGGGGCGTTGGGATAGTAGGTTACTTCTACTACCTTGGATCAGATAAACGCGTCACAAAACCCTTGTTCATGCCCTGCCGCCGCGCTTTTATCTTTATTGCCTTTCTGGCGTTGTTTGCCTGCGTAGACAATAAGGATTACAATCTGAATTCGCTGACGATTTCGCCCACGGAGGCTATTCCCCTTGCGTCCGGGACGGTGAGCATTCTCGATTTTGTGTCGGATAAGGACTCAACGCACTTGCGGACCTATTCGGATGGCCTGCTCTACCTCCTGTATTCCCAGACGCTGAACTCCACGGACATCCGCGCCAAATTCACCATCCCTACTAATAATTCAACGGCGACCTTTGACTTGCCCGCTGGCTCATTGCCACCCAGCTCTTCAGACACGCCCATAGCAACGCTTAACAAGCAGATCGACTTGAATCTCTCACCACAGCAGCTGAGCGAAATGCTGCTCAAAGCTGGGTCCCTTGCGTACACTTCGACTATCACGCAGCAAACATCTCCAGCGAATGGGCTACCATTTGAGGTGACGGTGACCATGACCGATGTGGTTGACAAAAATTCACAGGCGCCGCTGACTTTTACCACCGCCGGCGGCTCCAGTTCCAAGCAGTTGCAAAACTCCATCATGAAAATGGACCGCAACAAATTCAACATCAAGCTTGACCTCGTGTTGAAGAAGCGCACGCAAGCCGTGTTTGTTCCACCGAATACGAAGCTGAATTTTCAGATGTCTCTTGCAGGTCTTGACTTCACTTACATCAAAGGATTTTTTGGTGATCAGACTGTCAATATTCCGGCACAGTCGATTGACATGACGGTTTTCAGTTCATCGCTGAAGAAGGCGCAGGTGTCTTTTGCGCAGGCATCGGTCACGATGGCGGTGCGCAATGACTACGGCGTTCCCTGCGAAGTGACATTCCTCAGTCTCGAGGCGAGGAAAACAGGTGCATCCCTGCCACTTCAAATCACACCAGCAAGCCCCATCACACTGAATTCTCCGGCAACACTGGGCACGTCGGCCAACACACCAGTTACCGTCGGGAATGGCTCAGCTATCATCAATTTCTCGCCCACACAACTCTACTACTCGGCCCGCGCCCGCATTAACAAGGGACTCTCCGATGGCGTCGATTTCATGGCTGACACCAGCAAAATGCGGGTGTCAATTTCTGCAGAAGTGCCGCTTTATGGATACGCCGCAGGAATCACCATGGCCGATACACTGTCATTGGACCTTGGTAGCGTAGACAAGTCTACCGTGAAGACTGCTGGGCTCAAGATCTATTCCGTAAACGAAATGCCGTTAGATGCCTATATCCAGCTCTACTTGACGGACAAGAACTATCATATTACTGACTCGCTGTTCACCTCCAACCAGACATACGTGGTGAAGGGAAGCTCGGTAACCCAGAATGGAGACCTGCAGGCAGCTACTACTACCGACCTGAGTCTTTCACTATCTCCTGAAAAAGTTGAAAAAATATTTTCATCCAGTTATCTCATGATTCGCTCAAGGCTGAATACTACCAGAGATGCCAATGGCGCGCTGATGAATGTCAAGTTCAAGTCGACTTATAAGCTCAAGCTGAATGTGGGATTGTTAGCACAATTTAATGTAACAGTAAAATGAAGAATATCTCCTTTGTTTTGCTGTTAAGCGCCACGCTGCTGGCAGAAACGGCAAGCAGTCAGAATGAAAGCACGCTGTACTTCATGAACAGCCTGCCGCAGGTCGTTGATTTGAACCCTGCGATTCAGCCGCGTTACAAGATGACGATCGGCCTTCCGGTAATATCGTCCATTGGTGCCACCTACTCAAACAATGGGTTCACATACAACGACATGATCTCCAGGGTGGATGGCGTAGTTAAGGCCGACCTTACCAAATTAACGCAAACACTCGCCGCTCAAAACTACATCACGCTGGCGCAACAAACTGATCTTCTGCGTTTTGGGCTCAGGCTCAATCCGAAAATGTACCTCATGGTAAGCTCGACCGCGCGTGGTTACAATCGAGCGATGATTGAGAAAGGTCTTGCATCAGTGCTTGTCGATGGAACAGGGTCGCTTGTGGGCACCTATTCCAACACGGCGCCAAAAGAAGAAGGATTTGGCTACCTGGAGACAGCTGCCGGACTTTCTTACAAAATGAATGACAAACTCACCATCGGTGGCAGGCTCAAATACTACAAGGGAATGCTGAACGTCACCACGGAATCATCTTCGTTGATTGTGCAGGTGGACAATGCTTACCAGCTTACCGTTACCGGTGATGCGCTCGTGAAGACTTCGGGCATCCAAAATCTCAATAGTCCTGGCTATCAGCCTTCAAACCACGTATCAGACTACCTGAAGAACAGCGGGCTGGGAATCGACTTGGGAGCCACGTATAAGTTTATGGATAAGTTGACATTCAGTGCAAGCTTGCTAGACCTCGGATACATAAATTGGACAAACAACACTTATCAATACACGCTCAATCCCGCAACAGCGAAATACACCTTTGGCGGAATAGATGTATCTAAGTTGCTTGACGGTAACGCAACGTCGTTCAGCGCTCAAGTCGATTCGATCCAAAAGAAATTTGAAATGAAAGAGTCGGCCATTGGATCATACAAGACGATGCTGCCGATGAAGATTTATTTCGGTGCGCAATATGAAATCATTCCCAACCTGAATTTTGGAGCGCTATTTTTTAATGAGAATTATAAGGGCCGTTCCGCTTCAGGATTGACCGCTTCGGTAAACAAGAATTTTGGAAAATGGGTGAGCACCTCGCTATCCTATACTGTCTCAAACAGGTCATACAACAATATTGGATTGGGCGTTTCATTCAATATGGCACCCGTACAGCTCTACATCGTTGGTGACAACCTGCTGCGTGCCCCTGCGTCACTGGTGGTCGATCAGAATCTGAACTCTTATCTTAATAGTTCGCAGTTACTTTCTGTCCGTACAGGATTGAATATTGTGATAGGATGGGATAAAGGTCTGACACCAAAGATCAAAGCGTCTGATGATGCCGCGAATCCGAAAGAAAAGACCAATGATGCTAAGGTGAAGAATACCTACGGACGTAATCCTGCCAAAAAGGATCACCCGAAGGCTGCGAAGAGACAGAAGACGCTCAAGAATCACAAGCCAAGCAAAAAGCCAGCGAAGTCGAAGGTGGGAAGGTAAAATGCCTACTAATTCACGGAAAGCTTATGTAATAAAAAAGCCTCGAAATTTTCGAGGCTTTTATTTTAATAATGCTATCCTAAATCAACTCCCACACGCTTCACACGCATCCGGATTATCCAGTGAGCAGGCCATGTCGGCACGCTTCTGATCATATTCCGCGGTAGGCTGGCTAACATATTGTATTGTCTGCTGGGTATCCATTTCTGCAGCTACGGGAGCCATCACGTGCTCGGCGACAACTACCTCTTGTGCGGGTTGCTGTACCTGCGCCTTATCGACCGTGAACTTGATCGCGTCAGCAGCCGCTGTTGAGCGGAGGTAATACATACCCGTCTTCAGGCCTTTCTTCCAGGCATAGAAGTGCATGGAGGTCAGTTTGCCGAAATTAGGATTCGTAATGTGGATGTTAAGACTCTGTGACTGGCAGATATAAGCTCCGCGGTCCGCAGACATGTCGATGATTGCCTTCTGAGAAATCTCCCACACCGTTTTGTAAATATCCTTGATGTTCTGCGGGATCTCAGGAATGTTCTGAACTGAGCCATTGGCGCTGATCAGCTTTTGACGCATTCCTTCGCTCCAGAGACCTGCAGCCATCAGGTCGCGCATCAGGTGCTTGTTGGCAATGATGAATTCACCCGACAACGTGCGACGTGTATAAATGTTCGAAGTATAAGGCTCAAAGCACTCGTTGTTGCCTAGGATCTGAGATGTCGATGCCGTCGGCATGGGTGCTACAAGCAATGAATTGCGCACGCCGTATTGCTTGACCTCGCGTTTCAGCTGTTCCCAGTTCCAACGACCTGATGAAGGTGTTACACCCCACATATCAAACTGGAAGATCCCTTTTGAAACAGGTGAACCTTTGAATGTCTCGTAAGCGCCTTGCGCTTTTGCGAGTTCCATCGACGCTTCCATCGCGCCGAAATAGATCGTCTCGAAAATGTCACGGTTAAGACCGCGAGCTTCCTCAGAATCAAACGGCATCCGGAGGAGGATAAAGGCGTCGGCCAGTCCCTGTACACCGAGGCCAATCGGCCTGTGGCGCATGTTTGATCGCTTAGCTTCTGCTACAGGATAGTAGTTCACATCGATCACCTTGTTGAGGTTGCGTGTCGCCACCTTGGTGATCTCATAAAGCTTTTGGTGATCGAACTTGCCGTCGGCAGTTACAAACTTCGGCAACGCAATGGATGCAAGATTGCAAACCGCTATTTCATCGGAAGAAGTGTATTCAATGATCTCCGTGCAAAGATTGCTTGACTTGATCGTGCCGAGATTCTTCTGATTCGATTTCTTGTTTGCGGCATCTTTGTAAAGAATGTAAGGCGTGCCGGTTTCGATCTGTGATTCGAGGATCTCGAACCAAAGGTCCTGTGCTTTTACCTGCTTCCGGAATTTTCCTTCCTTCTCATATTTCTCATAGAGCTTTTCGAAGTCTTCGCCATAGCAATCCGCAAGACCGGGAGCCTCGTTGGGGCAGAAGAGCGACCAGCTTTCATTGCTTTCCACGCGCTTCATGAAAAGATCCGGGATCCACATTGCATAGAAGAGATCACGTGCCCGCATTTCCTCTTTGCCATGATTTTTCTTCAGATCCAGGAATTCAAAGACATCTGCATGCCACGGCTCCAGATAAACGGCGAAGCTTCCTTTGCGCTTGCCGCCGCCCTGGTCAACGTAGCGCGCTGTCATATCGAAGTTGCGCAGCATTGGCACGATTCCATTCGAGGTTCCGCCCGTGCCTTTGATATAGGAGCCCTTTGCACGAACGTTATGGATGCTGAGCCCAATGCCACCTGCTGATTGTGAGATCTTCGCGCAATTCTTCAAGGTGTCATAGATGCCGTCGATGCTGTCATCCTTCATGGTGAGAAGGAAGCAGGAAGAAAGTTGCGGCTTCGGAGTTCCTGCATTGAACAACGTAGGAGTGGCGTGCGTAAACCACTTTTCCGAAAGCAGATTATAAGTCTCGATTGCAGCAGGGATGTCTTCACCGTGAATTCCTACGGCCACGCGCATGAGCAAATGCTGCGGACGCTCCACCACTTTGCCATCGATCTTCATGAGGTACGAACGCTCGAGCGTCTTAAAGCCAAAGAAGTCGTAGCTGAAGTCGCGGTCGTACATGACGGCGTCATCCAGTTCGGCTGCGTTATTTTTTATCACTTTCCAGGTCTCCTTGGATATCATAGGAGCATTTTGCCCCGTCTTGGGATCCACGTGCTGGTAAAGCCGCTTCATTGTGTTTGAAAACGACTTGCTGGTTGTTTTGTGAAGATTGGAAACCGCGATTCGCGCAGCAAGCTTTGCGAAATCGGGATGCCGAGTGGTCATCGTCGCTGCAATTTCTGCCGCGAGGTTGTCAAGTTCATGCGTCGATACGCCATCATAAAGGCCATTGATGACCTTCATCGCTACTTCTACCGGATTCACAAGCTTGGGATCGAGACCATAGCAGAGCTTTTCGATCCGGGCGGTGATTTTGTCGAATTTAACGGACTCTCTGTGTCCGTCACGCTTCAATACAAGCATGTCTGAGAGGTTGTTTGGGTGTTGAGAAAAAGTTTAAAAAATATGGTTTCAAAAGGTACTAAAAGTCTTCATTCAATGAAAATTTTTGGTCCGCTTCTTTTTCAGTGCTTTTCATAACGCCGGCCTTCTGGTACTCAGCAACGCGCTTTTCGAAGAAGTTGGTTTTTCCCCTGAGCGAGATCATATCCATGAAATCGAATGGGTTCGTAGCGCCATAGATCTTTTTGCCGATCAACTCATTGAGCAACCTGTCGGCAACGAACTCTATATACTGGCACATCAACTGTGCATTCATGCCGATCAGGTTCACCGGCAATGCATCGGTCACAAATTCTTTTTCGATAGCCACAGCATCTTTGATGATTTCAATCACGCGCTCAGCAGGAAGCTTGGTGACAACGTGCTGTGTATATAAATGACACGCGAAGTCGCAGTGAAGTCCTTCGTCACGTGAGATCAGTTCATTAGAGAAACTCAAACCCGGCATTAACCCTCTTTTCTTCAGCCAGAAAATGGAGCAGAACGAGCCCGAAAAGAATATTCCCTCCACGGCTGCAAACGCAACCAGGCGTTCCTGAAAATTTCCCTGGTTGATCCAGCGGATGGCCCAGTCTGCTTTCTTCTTCACGCAATCCATTGTCTCGATCGCGTGGAACAGTTTGTCCTTCTCCTTTGGATCTTTTACAAGCGTGTCGATCAGCAGTGAATAAGTCTCAGAATGGATGTTCTCAATCGCGATCTGGAATCCGTAAAAGAACTTGGCTTCCGTGTACTGAACCTCCGAAACAAAGTGTTCTGCAAGGTTCTCGTTGACGATGCCGTCGCTGGCAGCAAAAAAGGCAAGCACGTGGGTGATGAAATAGCGTTCCCCGTCATTGAGGTTCGCCCAATCCCTCAGGTCATGGCTCAGGTCGATTTCTTCGGCCGTCCAGAAGCTGGCCTCTGCCTGTTTATAAAACTTCCATATATCGTGGTGGCGGATGGGGAATAGAACGAAGCGGTCTTTGTTTTCTTTTAGGATAGGTTCCTCGAAAGCGGCCTGATTCATATATGTCGTTAGTTGGGTGTTGTCATGGTTTACCGGTTTTTTTTAAGAGACCAAGTCACCTCTCACTTCGTGAGCTGAGATGATCACTTAAATAGTTCGGGGACAACAAATATTTGAAATGAAGATGTCTAATCAAAGGGTTGGAATTGACGCTGCGAATGCGTAGCAATCGTTTGAACGCGTCCGATTTTTTCATAACGCGTTTCATTTCATTCACTTACCTCTAAGTGGAAAAGTGACGGTCAAATGAGAAATTTTTCCAAAAAAAAATTCACGAAAAATTTGCTCGGATTTAATCTCCTGAAAACGCGGTTTCTGACGTTGCGCGGAGGATATGATTTTTGCCTGGAGGGACGACTGAAGAAAAATTCAGTAAGCAGATCCCCTGACGCTTCATCATAGAAATGGGGTGGTTTTGTACCGCATGTTGATAACACAGATCACCCGGGTGCGGCAGATGCCCGCTACTTGGCGAAAACCCTCTTTTTATTGAAAATAAGGCATTTTTTCAATTTTGATTGGTTTTTCCCCATCGACCGTCTATCTTTGCAGTCCAATTTTTAAAACCATAAGTCATGTACGCAGTAGTGGACATCGCTGGGAAGCAATTCAAAGTTGAAAAGGACCAGTATTTATATACTCCGCTTTTGGAGGCCAAAGCAGGCGATTCTGTCAAATTTGATAAAGTCCTGCTGATCGATGCGGACGGCGCCGTCCAGGTTGGCACGCCGCTGATTAAAGGAGCGGTTATTTCCGGCAAAGTGGTCGAGCACGTTAAGGATGACAAAGTGATCGTATTCAAGAAGAAGCGCCGCAAAGGCTATGCATTGAAAAACGGCCATCGCCAGAAGCTGACCAAAGTTCAGATTGAAAGCATCAAGGCTTAATACCTAATAATAAGGACCCATAAAGGATAAAGAACCATGGCACACAAGAAAGGTGAAGGTAAAGTAAAGAACGGTCGCGAATCAGAAAGCAAACGCCTTGGTATTAAGGTGTTCGGCGGTCAAAAGGTCGTGGCAGGCAATATCATCGTCCGCCAGCGCGGCACGAAGCACCATCCGGGAAGGAACGTGGGCATCGGGAAAGATCACACATTATTTGCGCTTACAGACGGCACCGTATTGTTCAAGAAAGGACGCGCCGACAAATCCTTTGTCTCCGTCGTGGCGGAAGCCTGACACAACGAAACTCATTAATTATTAAGAAGCCCCGACCTCGGGGCTTTTTTGTTTTCATGAAGTCGAGGAAATCGTCACATCCCCGTGGCGCATCCCCATTTTAGGATTAAAAAATTGGCCTCAAAATCCCCCAGAAGGGCCTTTTTGACACTTATAAAACGGGGAATTTCAGCTAAGTAAAATTTCATGTAGGCTCGTTTTTTGGGTTAAAATCGGGGTTTAACGGCCCTATTTTTACATGAACGACAGATTTTTAACTAATTGTTACCTAAAAGTTTCCCTTTATACCCATATCCCCCTATTTTTAACCTTTCTCGAACCTAATTACAAACCAAACCAAACTCTATGAAGAAGTTTTTACTCGGCTTCTCATTCGTTTTTGTCCTAGGCACAGTAATGGCACAGGAACGGATGATCACTGGGAAGGTCACGTCTACGGAAGACGGGACAGCTTTGCCAGGTGTGAACGTGGTGCTGAAAGGCACCACGAACGGTACGGTCAGTGACACTGACGGCAGTTACCGTTTAAGTGTTCCCCAGTCAGGTGGGACGCTTGTATTCTCCTTTATCGGTTTCCAGACACAAGAAGTGGCTATCGGAGACCGGGCTGTGGTGGATCTAAGCCTCGGCCAGGACGTAAAGCAGCTCTCTGAAATCGTTGTGACGGGTACTGGCGTCGCAACTGAGAAAAGGAAACTTGCGATTGCAGTTGAATCGGTAGCTTCAGACAAGCTTCCGCAAGCTCCAACAGCGTCTGTAGACCAGGCCCTTGTCGGAAAAATTGCAGGTGCTCAGATATCCTCTACAGACGGAACTCCCGGCGCGAACATCAATATCCTGTTGCGTGGTGTAAATACCATCAACCGCGGAACCAACCCAATGATCATGCTGGATGGTGTTCAAATGGGAGCAACCACGCTGAACTCCATTGACCTGACAACAATTGACCGCATCGAGGTGATCCAGGGTGCGGCAGCAGGTACTATCTATGGTGCCCAGGGTGCGAACGGAGTTATTCAGCTCTTCACCAAAAAAGGTAAGCAAGGAAAGCTCAATGTTGATTTCTCCACCAGCATCTCGGAGAATACCATCATCAATGCTGGAAATCTAAGGCAGGCCAGATTCCACAACTTTGCAACGAACCCGACAACGGGAAGTCTTGTGGATGGTAACGGCGTTGACATCACGATCAACCCGCTCACCATGCAATACACTGGTAACGTAGTGTACAACGCACTTGATCCTACTGGAAAAGCTAATAAGCCTTTCACTGGAAATCAGCAGTTCTACGATTACTTCGACATGTATATCAAGCCGGCGAATACGATCAACAACAGCCTTACTTTCTCCGGCGCAGGTGAAAAATCCGACTTCAACGTTTCTGTTTCCAACAACCGCCAGCAAAGCAATTTCAAAGGTGATGGATACAATGACAGAACCAACGTAACCACAAACCTCGGATTCGAGCTCGCGAAAGGATTGACTTTGCGCTCAATCACCCAGTTGGTTTATACGAAGAACACTATCAACTTCTTCAACCAGCCTGGATATGGTGGCGGTGGTACAATCTATCGCTTGTTGAACACACGTCCTTTTGTTGACTACGAATTAAGAGATGCAGACGGAAATTATTCCTATAACTATGGTGGCGCGGCAGGTGCCAACGCAACCAATCCCAACTATAGGAACACGTATTCAAACAGGGTGGACAACAAAGTGGACGTCCTTCAGAGCTTTGCCCTGAATTACAAGCTGCCTCGTTTCGTTGAGCTCAGTGCCAAGTACGGCTTGAACTATCAGACAGACGACGAAAAAGATGTTGTTCAGAACCAAAGCCAGATCCGGAACTTTACCGGCGGCGGTCAGTTCATGAGCATTTACAACGGTGGTGCTAACGGTGAAATCACTCGTTTCTCAAGCAAGAATATATTCCACAACTTCATTGGCCAGGCAACTGGCATCATTGACTTCGAGAAAGATCTCAAGACCAGCATTCCACTCAAGTCAACGACAACGGCGGCTTTTGACTTCAGAAAGTCAGACAGGTTCCTGAACATCGAGTATGCACTCAACATCCCGACCTTCACACCTAACAACGCGACCGTTGCGACCGCATGGAAAACACTTACCGACTCAAAGACTCCATTTGTTACTTATGGTTATTTGGTCAACCAGCGCTTCGACTACGCGGATTTCGCAGGTGCTTCAGTTGGATTCAGAAGCGACTATTCATCAGCATTCGGTGGTGGTTCAAAGCCTTTCACCTTCCCTCGCGCAGATGGATATTTCAGACTTTCCGGAATGAAGTTCTGGGATGAGTCAGGATTGTCAAAAACTATCCTTGATTTCAAGCTGCGTGCTGCATGGGGACAAGCTGGTATCCAGCCTCAGCCCTTCGACCGCTACACTACGCTTGGCGCAAGGGTATTCGGAGGAACGGCAGCTCTTTATTACCCCGCTGCTCAGAAGAACCCGAATCTCGATGTGGAAGTATCAGAAGAATTTGAATTCGGTACCGACATCGCATTCGACATGCTGAAAGGCGATTGGCTGAAGACACTCAACCTGTCGTTTACAGTTTGGAACCGTACAACGAACAATGCTATCTATGACGTTGACACCGCACCCTCTGTTGGTGTCGGAACTGTAAAGACGAACGCATTTGGTCTTGCATCAAACGGTTTGCAAATCTCCTTGAATATGCCGGTGTTGACCAGCAGCAAACTGAACTGGAATTTGACAACTAACTTCAGCCAGCAAATCTCCAAGATCTCCTCAGTTGCCGGTGGTGCTGAAGTTGTGGTGCTCTCCAACGCGGGTAGCTCCAATTACGTGCTGAGAGCAGGTGAAACGGTTGGCCAGTTGTATGGCTACAGAGTGCTGAAGCAAATTGATATGCTTGATCAGCAGGGTAACCCGATCATCCCGGTTGCTCAGCAGGGCAACTACGAAGTGGCAAGCAACGGCTATGTAGTAAACAAGACCACCAAGCAGCCCGTAGGAACTTCTCAGCTGTACAGCCTTGGAAACTCCTTCCCTGCATTCAACATGTCGTTTATCAACGATATCACGTTTAAAGGCTTCCTGAATTTCTCGTTCCAGATTGACTGGGTTTATAAGAGCCACCTCTACAACCAGACAAAATCATGGATGTATCGGGACGGTATCCACAGCGACTACGAAACTCCGATCACCATCAATGGTGAAACAGGTGCATGGACGGCCTTCTACAGAGGTGTCTACCAGGCTGGTGCCAACAACGGAACAAAAGACTACTTCTACGAGGACGCGACTTTCGCAAGATTGCGTAACGTGGCTGTGGGAGTTGATTTCACCAAGCTGTTCAAAATGAACGGTTTCAGAAAGCTGCAGTTGGTACTCTCAGGACGTAACCTGGCAACCATTACCAACTACACCGGAATGGATCCGGAAGTTAGCTCTGGCGCAAGCAATACAAGCCCCAGCGCAAGCGCGATCGGTTCGACACTTACAAACTCTGCATTCGACAGAGGTGTTGATCACAGCACGCTGCCTAACTACAAGTCATATCAGATCACTTTGAACGTAGGAATTTAAGAGATCGTAAATCGAAGAGATTATGAAAAGAATCAAAGTACTATTAATAATAGCGAGTCTCTCAACTGTGATGTCCTGTAAGGACATGCTGCAGGTAGGAGATCCGAACGCACCAACGACCGATGCAATCACGAATGAGAATAACATTACGTCGCTTGCTTCAGGTGTTTATTACTCCGGATACCGCGGATCGAAATATGGCGGCTTCCAGGGTACATTCGTAACAGACGTGCACGCATTCCATGAGATCATGGGTGATGTGATTGGAATCGAGGCGGCCAACCTTTATGTAAACCAGGTTGGTATGCCTGATTGGGTGAAGCTGGATAACGGAACTACGGTTCCCAACCCTGCTACACCGCCCACACAGCTTGCGCTGCTCCGCGTAGTGAATATTAACCAATCAGCAGACCAGAACCCGGTCTTCTATGAGTGGGCGTATATGTATTCAATGATCAACATCTGCAATTCTGTTTTGAAATCTGCCGATGCAATCAAGTATGCTGGCGATCAGACTACAAAACTGAATACTATCAAGGCGTGGGCTTACTGGTGGAAGGGTCTTGCGTATTCGAAAATTGGATCCTTGTATTATGCCGGAATTATCGTGAACGAGCCGTATTCAACTTATCCTCCCACGATCATTCACGACTACGTGACCCACGACGCTATCATCGCTGAGTCAAATGCTAACCTTGACAATGCAGTGACCGCATTGAACCTCGTGACTGTGACAGCTGACTACAACAGGATGATGCAGAACCTTATTCCGGACATATTCCAGTCAGGAACAGGTGCAGTCTCTGCTTCAGCTAACTACACCAACCTTGGTGCAGTGCCTTCAGTTGCTAACTTCAAAAGATCAATCAGCACGTTGAAAGCTCGGAACTTGCTCGTTAATAAACGTGTAAGCGCGATGACTTCCGCAGATTGGAATACAATTCTGACGCTGACTGGAGCCGGCCTTCTTGCAAATGACAAGGTGTTCATCGCCAAGTCGAATGCAACGGGAGACTTCCAGAGCCCTTCTGGCGGAAATGTACCGAACATCACTGCAGGAGGCGATCCTTCGTCGACCACTTATAAGATCAGCGAGCGTTTTGTTCAGGACATTAAAACCGGCGACAAGCGCTTTGCAAACAACTTCACAACTGCTTCTGGTGGTAAGTGGATTGGCAACTCTGACCGTGGGAACTCCTTCAATACCAGATACAGACTCACAAACAACAGCTCTGGTATCGGATCTCAAGGCGGGTCAGTAATCGTTTGGGGTGCACGGACTGCAGGCTTAGGTGACACTTATCTTGGACCAAGCTGGGAAGAAAATGAGTTGATGAAGGCTGAAGCCAACATCTATCTCGGCAACCTTGCCACTGCTGGTACAAGCATCGACGCTGTGCGTAATGCGCAAGGCGCTGGCCTGGCAGCAACGCCAGTGCCTGACTTGGCAACAGCGAAAGAAGAATTGCGTAAAGAGCGCCGCATTGGTCTTGCTTTCAGAGCGCTGTCATTCTATGATGCACGCCGCTGGGGCGTTATCGATCCGTTCCCTACAGGTGGAAGAACAGGTTGTAACGTCGTAGACAAGGCAGGCAACCTTAGCACAAACGCTACGATTAACTATAATTTCCTTGATTATTGGGACGTACCCGACAATGAGATCAAGTACAACGTTCCTTCAGCTTCAAGTGCTCCTTATAAAAATCCAAGAGTACAATAAGCACAATAGGATCTCCTGATCTTATTGATCAAATGAAAGAGGCCGGATTGAATCCGGCCTCTTTTTTTATCACAAAGTTCACGTGAGTTAAGCTAACTGCGCATGGGGTATGTTGTTATACTCCATTATGTGCTATGAAAACCCTATTGCTTTCTAACTAATTTTTAATAACAAGCCCATTATGGGGTGTTTTTATCTCCATTCATCACAAATTCGAAAACATTTTTTTTTGGTATAACATTGCCCCCCTATTTTTACAGCCTCGAAAACTATTTATTAACTAAAACAAAACCTATGAAGAAGTTTTTACTGATGTACTTCTCATTCGCTTTGGTCCTGGGCACTGCCTGGGCGCAGGAGCGAATGGTCTCGGGTAAGGTTTCGTCTACCGAAGACGGAACGTCTTTACCCGGTGTGAACGTGGTGGTGAAGGGCACCACAAATGGTACCGTTACGGATGCAAACGGCGCCTACTCTATCAATGTGCCCGGCACAGGCGGCACGCTTGTGTTTTCTTTTATCGGGTTTCAAACCCAGGAAGTTGCAATTGGTGAGCAAACTGTCATCGATGCAAGCCTAGGCCCCGATGTTACACAGCTCAGCGAAGTTGTGGTGGTGGGATACGGAACACAGGAAAGAAGGAACCTGTCTACTTCTGTATCATCCGTTCAGGGTTCAGCTGTTTCTCAGCTAGCAACCCCCAGCTTTGTTGATCAGCTCGCAGGACGCGCAGCCGGTGTACAGGTTGGCGTTAACTCAGGTGTGATCGGTGCTACACCGACAATCAACATCCGTGGCGTTAACTCGGTTACTTCCGGAACATTTCCGCTTGTGGTAGTCGACGGTATTCCCGTTACCACTTCAAGCAACCAGGGAGGCGGTCTCCAGGCAAGTAGCGTTACGCCTGTAAACCCGCTTGCGGACATTAACCCTGCCGACATCGAGTCTTACGAAGTGTTGAAAGACGGAGCTGCTGCTGCTATTTACGGTTCACGTGCGGCCAACGGCGTAATCCTCATAACAACCAAGAGAGGAACTAAAAACAAAGGCAAGGCAAAAATCGATTTCACTGCGACGACCGGATATTCAGAATCGACAAAGAAATTCGATCTTGCTAACGCAAGTGAATTCGAAACGATCGCAAACGCAAAATTGACAAACGCTGGCGCTCCTATCGCCGCGAAGTCAGACCCCAACATTGCAACAAGCGGTCAAACTGACTGGCAGGATGTTGTGATGAGAAAGGGTAAATTTTCCAACTATAACATCAACATGTCTGGTGCGAATGAGTCGACCAACTACTTTTTCTCCGCTGGATATCAGAAACAGGAAAGCAACGTTGTAGCAAACGACTTCGAGCGTTACTCTCTCCGCGCAAATGCAGACCACCGTGCAAATAAGTGGTTCAAAATGGGAACTGGTATTCAGTTCACGCGCAGTCAGACAAATGGCTTGAACACAGGTACCAACGCATTGTCGGGTAACATCATCGGTGCTATCAGGGCATTCCCTAACGTAACCGAATACGATGCAGCGAACACAACAGGCTACAACCTTTCTTCTGATGGACAAGCACTCGGACCCGGCGCGAACTTGCGTGCTATCACGAGCAGCTACACCAACCAGGGATTTGTGCTCGCGAATAACAAATTCAGAAACACCAGCGACAGGATGTTGGCCAATGCCTATGGACAGGTTGACATTATTGAAGGTCTTGCATTCAAGTCCTTTATCGGGGTTGACTACCTGGCCAGCCAGGACTTCCAGTCTCTCGATCCCCGTCACGGTGACGGACGCGGTACAAGCGGAAACGTGTTCCAACAGCAAAGGAACTTTACTTCATGGACTTGGCAGAATACACTGGCCTATAACAAAGACTTTGGTGATCATAACATTGACGTTGTTGCCGGCTTAGAGTACCTGAAGAGCGTGACTGCCAGTTTCTTTGGACAGGGTACAGCTTTCGCTGACAGGTTCTTTATGCAGAACGGTTTGATCACGGGAACTTACGGAAACCAGTTCTCCGGCGGTACCAATATCCCGACATCATTCCAGTCGACATTCGGACGTGTTAACTATTCATTCAAGGATAAATATCTCTTGGGATTCAGCGTTCGTCGCGACGGTATTTCAAGACTTGCTGAGGCTAACCGTTATGGAACGTTCTTCGGAGGCTCAGTTGCTTACAGGATTTCACAGGAAGACTTCTACAAGAACTCAGGCATCGTGAATATCATCAACGACCTGAAGATACGTGGTAGCTATGCACAGGTAGGTAACACTGATATCGGTTCATTCCCTTACGCAAACGTCTACGGTGCAGCGAAATACGGCACTCAAAACGGCGTTGCCTTCACGCAAGCTGGAAACGGCGATCTGAAGTGGGAGACCAGCAACAAGACCAACATCGGTGCAGACTTCGGTATCCTTGGAAACAAACTTTCAATGACTGTGGATTACTTCCAGAATGACATCACTGGATTGATTCTGAACGTACCTTATCCTCCGTCATTGGGCATTCCGAATCCCGGTACTCCCAACTCGATCTCCCAAAACCTGGGACAGACACGTAACAGTGGTATCGAGCTTACTGTAAGTGCAACTGCACTTAACAGGAACGGATTTACCTGGAATGTCAGCGCGAACTTCACTTCTATCAAGAACGAGGTTCTTAAGACATTCCCGAACAATGCCGGTGTTGATTCCGATATCTTCCCGGTTGGCGTTAACAACTACATCCTGACTGCCCGTGTTGGACAGCCTACCAACGTTATCTATGGTTACAACTTTGCGGGCGTGAATCCTGCCAATGGTAACCCGATGTATCAGAAAGGTGACGGACGCGTTGTTCAGCGCAATGGTCTGAATGGTACCTATTCCTTCTATGATGCGGCAAACCCGACAGTTGAGACTAATACCACAGGCGCAGCTTTGAACCCGCTTGATGTATCGGCTGGTGGTGACCGCCGCGTATTGGGTCAAACTACTCCGAAATGGTTCGGTGGATTGACAAACACTTTCGCGTGGAAAGGATTTAGCCTCGAAGTTTTCATGAGATATTCAGGCGGAAACAAGATCTACAACCAGACCCGCCAGGATGTCCTTTATAACATGGACTTCACGAACTCCAGCAGAGACTTGTTGAACAGCTGGACACCTGAAAATTCAACATCCCAGATGCCCAAAATGTACTTTGTTCAAAACCAATTTGTAAACCAGACGGGTACTGCAATCTCGAGATTCGTTGAAGACGGCGATTTCCTCAGAATCCAGAACATTGTTCTTGGATACTCTCTGCCCAAAGCACTCCTCGAAAAAGGAGGATTCAAGCTTAGCAACGTCAGAATCTTCGCCCAGGTACAAAACGCGTTCACGTTTACCAAGTACAAAGGCCTCGATCCTGAATTGGGTTCTGTGTCAAACGGCGTCAACTTCCCCGGACTTGACAACAACACCAATCCGCTTAGCCGCATTTATACACTCGGTCTGAACGTTGGATTTTAATTCTTAAAGAATCAAGCAATGAAAACATATAAAACTATAACAAGGACACTGGGTGCGATTGTGTTGGTGGTAGGAAGTTCCTGCTCCGACATACTCAATCTCAAGCCTCAGGTAGGATTGTTGCCTGCAGATGCATTCAACTCTCCTGACCATATCGAAATTTCGATAGCAGGTATGTACGATGCGGCTCAGTCTGGATTTTACGCGGGTGGTGCTGTAAGGGGATACCCTTTCGGAGCTGCTCACGTGGAGCAGGGTGATAACCGCGGCGAGGATGTCGTCAACACACAAGCGTTCTATCAAACAACTTATACTAACGCTTACGATCCGACAACACCTAACAACGATTTTCATTTTCAGACTCTGTACGCGCTGGTCAACCGCATTAACGTGGTATTGGCTGGATTGGAAACTGCACAGGTACAAGTAGGTTTGACGCAAGCAAACATCGACGCTTACAAGGGTGAAGCAAGATTCTTGCGTGCATTGGCTTATCATGAATTGGTGAAGCACTTCTGCAGGCCATATTCGGATAATCCCGCCCGTCCCAACGGTGGAATGCCCGTGAAGACTAAGCCTGTTGCCGACGTTGCTGCTGCGAATGAGGCTTCGAGCCAAAGCAGAGGCACTGTAGCGGACGATTACGTACAGATCCTTGCTGACTTGGACTATGCAGAAACAGTTCTGCCTACAACCAGAACAGGTGGTCAGAAGATCAGCCGCGCCACAAAAGGTGCCGCGATTGCCTTGAAGACCCGCATCTACCAGCACATGGGGAACTGGACCAGCGTGATCACAGAGGGAAACAAACTTGTTCCGCTCGGATCGCCTACTTCAGCTCTGATCGGAGGCTATACGCTGCCTGCTAACCCGTTCGCTGCGTTTACTTCAGCGGGAAGCAAGAGCAATACCGAGTCTATTTTCTCGATCGAAAATGACGTGACTGACAACCCTGGCGTTAACGGAGCGCTGCCTTCGATGTACAACACATCGGTGGCACCTACCACTGGTCGCGCATTGGTGGCGATCAGCCCTATTCTCTGGAATCAGACTTGGTTTAACAACACCGACACACGTAAGTCATCGACGTTTGTGAACATCAACGTTGAGCTTTCAAGCGGTGGTGGAAAAGGAGGTTATTTCACAAAGAAATATTCCGATGTTGTCGGCGGTTCTGATAACGCACCTGTCATCCGTTATGCGGAAGTGCTCCTGAACTTGGCAGAAGCCCTTCAGAGGCAAAATGCTGCAGCAGTGGACGCACGTGCTTTCACGCTGTACAATGCCGTGCGTTCGAGAGCGAATGCAGCTGGAACAGATCCTAACTACGACCAGGCAAGCGATTTCGCAAGTTCGAATGCAATGATACAGGCTATTCTTAACGAGCGTCGTATCGAGTTTGTTTGTGAAGGTCTCCGTTGGGCTGACATTCACCGCCTCGCTCAAGATCCTGTATTCGGCACGAATGGTATCCCTGTGAAAGTTGGAAACAGCGTAACTGACCTGAAGCCTCTTTATGGTGACCCGGTTAAGCTTGCTGCAACGCTCGCAATCGCTGGACAAACTGTGCCGGCATTGGCTTATTCAAACTATAAGTTTGTGTGGCCGATCCCTGCATCAGAGACGGTACTCAATCCGACTCTTGCTGCACAGCAGAATCCGCAATATTGATTTCTATTTGATTCAAGTAAAAAGTGCCCTGCAAAGGGCACTTTTTATTTGTTCTTGTCTCATTCTTTTAATGCAACTCTAATCGATGGTTTACGCTATATGTGATGGAAGGTACAGATGGTTGTATTAAATTTTAAAATTTTAGCGAACGCTTCTAGACCTAATTGTCACCGCCGTTTCAACGTGAGAGTCTTCCTGGTTTTTATTTTTTTCGCACTGATTTCTTTTGCGACTGTGGTCCACGCCCAGGTCGATTCGGGGAAGGTGTTGCTTGGAGAAGTATTGTTGCGCATAGAGAAGAAGCAGAACGTCAAATTCTTTTATAAAAACGATTGGATCCGCGACGTGGAAGTGAAAGCCCCCGCAGCAGACGAGCCTCTCTTTGGATTTCTCTCGCGGGAACTCGGGAATAATGGACTGAATTACCTTGTGCTCTATGATTCACAGTACGTCATCCTGTTTAAGGGACCTGCGCCAGTATCATCACTCAATACCAGGGTAGTTGCAGATACGACCCACGTAGTTGAAAATCAGAAAAGAGAATTATACCGGCTTGAAGGCATCGTCCGGGATTCCAATACAGGTGAAAGAATCGTCGGCGCGACCGTATTTGCCGAGGAGGAAAGAAAGGTGGCGGTTACAGGGAAAGACGGCGACTACCAAATAACCCTTCCGTTAGGTTCACACCACATCAGGATCACGGCAGTGGGCAAGGGCGCAACAGTCGAGCGAATCAATCTTGGTGAAAACATGAAAAAGGATTTTGAAATGTTCGAGCAATCCATTGAGCTCAACGATATCGTGATCTCATCACAGCGCGCGGATCGAAACGTCACATCTACGGACATGGGACAATTGAAAATGGATATCAAGACGCTGCGGACAATTCCTCAATTCATGGGAGAAGTCGATGTAGTGAAGAGTATCTTATTGCTGCCCGGCATAAGCACAGTGGGTGAGGGGGCCAGCGGATTCAACGTCAGAGGTGGTAATGTGGATCAAAATCTAATCCTGCTCGACGACGTGCCACTTTTTAATTCATCGCACCTTTTTGGATTCTTTTCGAGTTTCAACCCCGATTTTGTAAAAGATTTCACGCTTTATAAAGGCGCTATGCCTGCTAATTACAGTGGCAGAATATCGTCGGTTCTTGACGTCAAAATGAAAGACGGGAATCCGGCCAAGGTTTCTGTCTCCGGTGGAGTGGGGATAATTTCCAGCCGGTTGATGGTTGAAGGACCTTTGGGGTCGGATAAAACAACGTTCGTTATCGGCGGAAGATTTGCTTACCCTGACTGGTTACTGAAGAAGGTGCCAGACATAAACGTACAACGCAGTTCTGCCAACTTTTACGATCTGAATTTCCGCCTTCGACACCAGTTCAACGATCGGAACAGCATCTATTTTTCGGCGTACAGAAGCGCTGACTTGTTCAAATTCGCAGCAGACACAACTTACGGATGGAGCACTACCAATCTTGCACTGCGATGGAATACTACTATCAGCAACCGCCTGTATGCCAACGCTACTGTCCTTTATTCGCAGTACCAAAATCAGATCAGCGGCCTCACGCCTGGCCAGGACTTTGACGCCAAATTTGGGATCGATACGCAAGGCGGGAAAGCAGACTTCACCTACTCCTTGAATAGCGCAAATAAGATTGACTTTGGGGTGAACTATACTCACTACACTTTTAATAACGGCAACCTGTTACCCGGAGAGCAGTCGTCGGTTTCTCCCAAGAAACTACAGGAGGAGTATTCTATTGAAAGGGGGATTTATATAAGCGACGAGGTAAAAGTAAGTCCTACGATTTCACTGCATGGCGGGCTTAGGTATTCGGACTATGCGGTCCTTGGCGAGGCGGACGTTGCGCTATACGATCCGAATCTCCCACAAAGCCCATCTTCTGTGGTCGGAACAAAACATTTTGCAAAAGGTGAAGAAATCAAGAAGTATTCGGGTTGGGAACCCCGAATGTCAGTGAAGATCTCAGTAAGTGAGAATAGTTCGGTAAAACTTGGCTACAACAGGAATCTTCAATATTTGCAGTTGATATCTAATACTACTGCTATTAGCCCACTTGACCTTTGGAAGTCCAGCAACTACTATATAAAGCCGCAGGTAGGGAATCAACTTTCCCTGGGATATTTCCGGAATTTCAGCCAGAACCGGATCGAAGCCTCCGTGGAAGGATTTTATAAACAAATCGATAACCTCGTTGAGTATAAGAATGGAGCAAATCTGTTCATGAATCCCTTACTGGAATCACAGTTACTGAATGCAAAAGGTGAGGCATATGGCGCGGAGTTTTTTGTGAAGAAGCGGGAGGGAAAACTCACTGGCTGGATTTCCTACACGTATTCCCGGTCGTTGCGAACCGTCAATGGCACTACTCCTGAAGAGACACTGAATCATGGCCAGCAATACCCTTCCAATTTCGACAAGCCGCACAATGTGTCTACCGTGGCAAATTATGCGTTCACAAGACGACTAAGTATGTCTGCCAATTTTACCTACAGCACCGGCAGGCCCATAACGAACCCGCAATCAATCTATGTGATCGACGGTTATGCGGTCGCGCAATTCACTGATCGGAATCAATCGCGTATTCCTGACTATCACAGGCTCGACCTTTCATTCACGATTGAGGAGAGCCTCAAGCGCCAAAAGAAATGGAAGGGTAGTTGGACATTCTCGATTTATAATGTTTACGGCCGGGCAAATCCGTATTCTGTTTTCTTTAAACCACAACCGAGAGGATACCAAATCGAAGCTTATCGCCTTGCTGTGGTGGGCACCGTTTTCCCGTCGATTACTTACAATTTTAAATTTTGAGCATATGTTTCATATCACTGTCGTTAGTGTGGTCTAGAATTCATCCGATGCAAAAATTGCTGACTATATCCCTGGTTTTTATCGCGGCTGCATGCATTGACCCTATCTCACTGCGCATAGATGGTGGCGGAACCCTTGTTGTTGACGGCTGGATCACGAATGAGCCGGGCCCTCTCACTGTTAAAGTGTCCCGCAGCATTGCCTTTGACAACGGACAACCCTCAAAGGCATATACACTCGCTGAGCGAAAGGCAATCGTATCGATCGTCGGGACGGATGGTAGCATGATATCTTTTACCGAAGGCGTGCCGGGAACCTATACATCGAAGCCTGCAATGGGCGTAATCGGTGTGTCTTATCAGGTCTTAGTTACTACCTCTAACGGAAAAAAATACAGGTCGGGCCTGGAAGAATTGAAACCGGTTCCAAAAATCGATGCGATGACTGCCACTTTTCAGGTCACCGAAACATTGTATTTGAATACTTCAGGCGACCCCAAAATTCAGAAACTAGAGAAATTTCCAGTGGTTGTGTCCGTTACTGATCCGCCGGAGCCAGGCAACTATTATAGGTGGCAATCCGACGGTATTTTCGAATTTTTTAGTTTGAATGACAACTCAGCAATAAAACAGTGCTGGTCGCCGATCACTCGTATTGAAAGCACACTTGAGTTGGCAAGTGACGCGGATTTTAACGGAGGCCGGCACGAGCAGGTCATAGCGTTGGTTAACTATGATCGTCCAACCAAGTTTCTTATCAAGACAAGGCAGCAATCTCTTTCGGCGTCCGCGTACAATTATTTTAAAAAGATCAAGGACCAGCAGACAAGTTCTGGTACTCTTTTTGACCCACCGCCATCTGAAATAAATGGAAATATTTTTAACGAAAACGACAGTGGCGAGGTCGTGTTGGGATATTTTGGAGCGTCCGCCATCGCCCACAACAGCTTACTCATCAACCGCTTTGTGGTTTCAAATTTTGTTAACCCGTCACAGAACATTCCAATCAGGCCCGGCGATTGCAGGACGATGGAAGCAGACGCCACGAACATAAAGCCCGAAGGTTTTTAAAATGAAAAGAATCCTGTTGATCATAGCGCTCTTGTGTCCTTTGATGATCGTCTACGCCCAAAAAGAAGATCTAAGAAGCATTCAGCGTAACCTCGACGACTACAATGATTATTTTCAACCTGAATATGTCGAACTGAATTTTGATAAGGATTTCTATTTTTCTGGAGAAAATATCTGGTACTCCCTGCATCTTACCGATCAGGCCTACTTATCGAGCTCTACCAGCGCGGTTGTTTATGTTGATGTAAGGGATAAAAGGGATTCAGTCCTGATCAGGCAGAAGGTGAGATGCAAGCAAGGCCTTGCTCATGGTGAAATCGCTCTTCCCAAACAATTTCCTACGGGTTATTACAAAATCGTTCCATTCACATTATGGATGCTGAACACCGGTAACTACAAAGCTTCTGAGAAGCGAATTCCTATCATTCATCCGGCGAATTTCTCGTTAAAGGAAGAACAGCGACGCGAAGAACATAAAGCGCAACTATTGACAATCAACAAGACGGCGCCGAATAGTTTTACGCTGAATATAACCGCCGGCACCCAAGGACAATTGATCGCTTACAATAGAGAGGAAGTCAGATTAAATCAAAAAGCAGATCCGTCAGTGACCGTTTCGCTGAATTTTGATAAGCCCGGGGATCGTTATGTTTATGTCGTCCTCGCGGATGATTACGGAAATATCTTGGAGAAGCATGTGCTGGCAAACAGCAACATGCGGGCTGAAGCTTTCATATCCATGTTTGGACGTGAAGAATTTTCTCCAGGTGATCAGGCCGAATTTTCAATTGATATTAAGGACAAAATGGGCAGGCCTCTGGCCGGGAATGTTTCGATTTCGATCCGGCCACGTGATCAGGTACTGGATGCCGTTCCTGTACTCGAGGGTGAATTTTCAAACTATCCGACAAAGACAATCGAAAATAGGCCACTTAGGTATGACAAGGAGGTTTTTATTTATCCACCCGTGAAGGGTTCGTTGCCTTCAATAGATTTTTCCGTTAGCGTCGGAGCCGTCCCTTATACATTTCCCGAGGCATCAAAAAGTGCGATTGTAAGTGCAGATGTGATGAAAAAGATCGCACAAGGATATGGGCAGGAGGTATTTTACGACACGGAGACAGGTTATAATCTGCCCATCAATATTGCATACAAGCCGTCCGATTATGCACCACTTCCATCCGTAGAGGATTTCATCAGGGAAGTTGTTGCGACGGTGAAGGTGAGAAAAGTCAAGGGCCAGAACGAAATCTTTGTCAGAAACTCGGACACACAGTCCAATATCTTCTTTTATAAAAAACCAGCCCTTGTCTTAATCGATGGTAATGTCGCAAAGTCAGCCGATGAAATGTTGAATACTCCGCTTTCCGATATAGATAAGATTGAAGTCCTGTGGGAGACAGCGAAGATAAATTCGCTTAGCGTCTTTTCATATGCCGATCAGGGTATCGTGTCTGTCACCACTAAATCAAAAAGCGCTGTGATGTCAGGCCACGACCGGCTGCTCGGCGATTTTCATCAACCACTTGTATTCTCAAACTTCAAACCTTCACCCAACGAGCAAGCCGTTCCGGTCCTGATGGATCCTGTTTACTGGAATCCGGAGGTTAAAGTCGACGGAAAGAAGAGAATTGCTTTCCGGATTCCTGATGATTTAGGTGAATTAACCATCATGGTTAAAGGATTCACCGAGATTGGGGATTATGTAACCGCTGAGGCTAAGATCAGTGTGAAATTGACAGCGGCCAAATAATCCCTATTCCGATTTCAAGGACTTCACTGGATTGATTACCGCCGCCTTGATCGTCTGGAAGCTTACGGTAAGCCACGCAATAAAAAGCGTGACCATTCCGGCAATTATAAATGTCAGTGGAGAAAGATTGATACGATAAGCAAATCGCTCCAGCCACTGACTCATCATGTACCAGGAAGCAGGCACAGCGATCACAAACGCAATCACAACCATTTTGGTAAAGTCCTTCGCGAGCAGCATCACTACACTGTTAACGGATGCGCCGAGCACTTTGCGTATGCCAATCTCTTTCGTGCGCAAATGCGCGGTGTAAGCTGACAATCCAAATAGTCCCACGCACGCCACCAGGATCGCGAGCCCGGCAAAGATCCTTTAGACTTGTCCCTGTGATCAGAATAAACTCTGTAATCATAGGGATTTTCTTTTTTTGGTTCTTTTTTCTTTTGTGAGATTGTGGATAACGTTAACACTGACTGAGGTGAATTAAGCAAAGACACGGGTTTGAGGCCCATTTCGCGATTCAATCCTCAGTCAGTTTTCTAAACAGGCATCAAATAGAAATTTAGGTTCACGGCCTATTATTAAGGTTTTGATTGTGTTTAGAAGCGTTAACGGATACATGGTTAAACGTAACAATCAAATTTAATGGAAACAGTTTATTTTTTAGGAATCGATGTGTCAAAGTCAAAATTCGACGCTGCTTTGACCCTGGATGGAAAAACATTTCATGAGCTACAAGTCGAGAACAATTCTAAATCAATTGCAGCCATGTTTAACGCTTTGAAATCGGAACTATCGTCTCTTTCCACCTTGATAGTATGTATGGAGCATACAGGAATCTATTGTTTACCCCTTCTTACGTATTTGCACAAAAAGCAAATCAAGGTTTGTCTTGAACCAGCTCTTCAGATCAAACAATCACAAGGAATGACACGAGGTAAAAATGACCAGGTTGATGCTAGACGCATTGCTTTGTACGCTTTCAAAAACTCGGAAAATTTGCATTTCTGGAAGCCTCAGAGGCTTTGTGTTCAAAAATTAAAGTCACTGCTGGTAATTCGTGAAAGACTTATTAAGATGAAGATGCAATTGACAGTTCCTCTTCAGGAGGGGATTGAGTTTATTGAAGAGTCCCTTCAAAAAGCCTCCCGCAAAAGTTGTCTGAAAACTATAAAAGCTGTCGAGCTGGATATTCATGGGATCGAGAGGGAAATTGCAACACTGGTCAAGTCAGATATAGAACTTAACACTCAATGCAATCTTATTACTTCTGTTCCCGGCATTGGAAAGATCACAGCCCTCAATCTTATCGTTAGCACTGGTGAGTTTACCCGTATCCAGGAAGCAAAGAAACTTGCCTGCTACGCCGGAATCGCTCCATTCGAACACTCCTCGGGATCTTCGATCCGGGGAAAAACAAGAGTCTCTAAGATGGCCAATATGACCTTGAAGCGTTTACTTCACCTGGCTGCCATGTCCGCTATCCAATCATGCGATGAATTAAGAACCTATTACACTCGAAAAACTCAAGCTGGAAAAAACAAAATGAGCGTCCTTAACGCTGTGCGAAACAAGTTGATAAGTAGGGTTTACGCCTGTGTACACAACAACAGGCCCTATCAAAAAATATATCAAAATGCCCTTGCCTGAACCATAGAAATCGCGAACATTTCACCGGCCTGTTGTTCACCTTTGTATTGCGCATTAAAGTTTTCGTCAAGGAACAAAAAGCGGAACGGCTGCTCCGGTGCGATTGCTTTCCATTTTGCTTCGATATTTTCGATGGCGGATTTGTATTGTCCCGGCTTGATGCGTGCCATCACAATGCCGACGTTGCGTCCGGCATTTTCAGTATTTTGCAATACCAATGGCGTGATCATGTCCCGGAGCGATTGAAAGTGAAAATCCTTGACAATTCCAATCACCGTAAATACAAGCGTAACATTGGTGCCGTCGGGCTGCCTTTGGACGTTGGTCAGCTTTGTACCAATCGGATTTTCAAGACTCAAGGCTTTAACTGCAGATTCATTCAATAATACATTCAAGGAATCATTTACACCTTCGGCAAAAAGTTTTCCTTCTACCAATTGGATTCCTAAGGTCTCAACGAGATCGTCAGCTACTACCATCGTTTTTGTAGTTAATAGTTCCGATGATCCCTCGGGCTGAAAAAATGCACCAAAAAAATCCGTCTCGCGGCCAGGCAAAGCTTGCGATCCCGAAGCAGATGACACTTCAGGTAATTGTCTTATTTGTTCTATGAATGTCTGCGCTTTCTGTGGGCTGCCCAACGCGAAGGCCCGCTCGATAACAAGCATTTGTTCTTTGTCAAAACCCAGCGATTTGTTTTGGATGTAACTCATTTGTTGTTGCACGACCAGAGTTCCAACGATCAGGACAATGGAGATCGCGAACTGGAAAATCACCAGGCTGTTGCGCAGCCAGCTTCCCTTCTTACTCGACGCAAAAGTTCCCTTCATCACCACAACCGGATTGAAACCAGACAGGACAAATGCCGGGTAAGAACCTGCCATAAACCCGATAAGCAGGGTAATGGTCAGAAGACCCAACGCAGTAACCGGGTGGAAGCTTAGTACCAACGGCCTTTCAGTCAACTGATTGAATGCCGGCAATACGAGTTGAATGATCACTACGGCCAACGCCATCGCGATCAGACTGATCAACATCGACTCAGACAGGAATTGCCCGACTAGTTGTCCTTTGAGGGAACCCATTGTCTTGCGTACGCCAACCTCCCGGGCACGTTCTGCAGACCGCGCGGTGGCAAGGTTCATGAAGTTGATGCATGCAATCACGACAAGCAGCACGGCGACTGAAATAAGAAAATACATGAAGCTGATGCTTCCACCAGGCTCCATCTTAGTCTCAAGATTGGTGGGATCCAGGTGAATGGAGGTCAATGGCTGGAGGAAGTAGCGATAGCCATTGCCCTCCTTTTTGTAGTCTTCCCATGATTTACCGAGAGTCCTTTCTATCTGCGCAGACGCATACGTGTCGACCAGCTTGGGGATCTTTGACTCAACTACCTTGAAGTCTGTTCCCGGATTCAGCTCAACGTATACATACGCGGAGAATCCAATATAATTTGGTTCTTTAAAGAACGGAATGGCGGTCAAATTACCAATGACGTTGAGCCGCAAGTGCGAATTTGCGGGCACATCCTTGCATATACCGGAAACTTTGAAGTTGATTCCAAAAAAGTCCAGTGTTTTGCCAATTGGATCCTCGTCGCCAAAATATTTCTTCGCGGTAGTCTCTGTCAAAACGATGTCATTGGGATTACGCAAAACAGTGGATGGATCCCCTTTCACAAAAGGCAAATGAAAGAATGTGAAAAAATTGGAGTCGGCTGTAACCACGAAGTCCTCTTCAAAGACTTTCTGCTCGCCACGGCCATCTTTATAAGTGACGACCACATTGTTGTTGGCCGCCGAGATTCTCGTCACCTGCCTGACTTCAGGAACGTCCCTGCCCATCGCTTCACTGAAGGAGTGGGGAATAGTCGAATAAAAAGTAGCATGATTTGGATATCTTCTCTCCAGGGACATTTTGTAGATGTTCTCCGAATTTTCGATGAACTTATCATATGAAAATTCATACTGAACGTAAAGCGCAATGAGCAATGCGCTTGCTATCCCGATGGCAAGCCCGGCAATGTTGATAGTTGAATAGACCCGCTGTTTGATCAGGCTGCGAAAGGCTACCTTGAGATAGTTTTTAAGCATAATTTGTTGATATGGTGGCTTGCTATTCCAAGAGATGTGCCATTAAAAAAGTCCCCTTAAATGCCATAAATTACGGGGATACCACGAGCAATTTCGTCCGATATGGGAGATCATTGTTCGCTTGTGGACGATCAGTCAGGCGTCTAATTATACATCAAAGTCAAAGAAAAATGAGAAAACCGGGTCTTATTGCACTGCTCCTAATTGGTGTCACCGTTGTAGGGTATGCGCAGATCGGCAATTCGCGTGCCGACATGGACATGATCTTTAATGATCTTAATAAAAAGTATTCTCTCGACAAGCGCTATCCACAGGTTGAAGGATCACCCTTTCTGTTTGATACTTACAAGGTGGGTATCTTAAAAATGACGGATGGAAAAATATTGACGCGTGCGCGAATGAATATTGACCTTGTGACGCAAGACTTGATTGTCCTTAATGGCCAAAATGTTGGCGTGATTGTTTCGCCCGACCAGGTCACGAGCCTGGAGCTTGAGAGCAAAATATTTAGGAACGGCTTCCCGGCTTTGGAAAATCAAACACCTCAAAGCTTCTACGAAGTGATGATTCAGGACACCGTCTCACTACTTAAGTATTACCAGAAATCAATCGTGCAGCTCGATGAATTCGACAAGGGCAAGAAAAAGTTTCAGCTGTATGAGGATTACTATTTCCTCTATAACAATACGATGAATTCATTGAAGACGAAGACGTTGAATAAAGCTTTCCCTCAAATGAAAGACGATATTTCCGCTTTCATTAAGTCAAATGATTTGAAATTGAAAGAAGACGCGGGCGCAAAAAAGCTGGTTGAATTTATCAATACCCGGCTTTAACGATCCTGCAGTTACTGCAGCATTCTCAGCAAGATTGTCAACCGCTGCTTCAGGTTGCGCCTGTCGACGATAAAGTCGAGGAAACCGTGCTCTAATACGAATTCAGCGCTTTGGAAACCAGGAGGAAGATCCTTTCCAATGGTTTCGCGGATTACCCGAGGGCCGGCAAAACCGATCAGCGAACCCGGTTCAGCAATATTGAAATCGCCCAGCATTGCGTACGAAGCCGTCACACCACCGGTAGTCGGATCGGTGAGAAGTGATATATAGGGAATGCCCCCTTCATCAAGTAGTGCGATTTTGGCAGACGTTTTTGCCATTTGCATCAGCGAAAGTCCAGCTTCCATCATACGCGCTCCGCCAGAACGTGAGATCATCAGGAAGGGCTTCTTGTTCTTGAGGCTGTGGTCCATTGCCCTGGCGATCTTCTCGCCGACAACAGAGCCCATTGAACCTCCGATGAATGTGAAATCCATGCAGGCGATAACAATGTCCAAGCCGTTCATCTTGCCGTAAGCAGTTCGAACGGCGTCCTTCAGATCCGTTTTTGCCTGGGATTCCTTGATTCTTTTTGGATAAGGCTTGGTGTCGACGAACTTGAGCGGGTCACCGGACTCCATCTTCGCGTCGAGCTCGGTGAATGCGTTGTTGTCAAAGAGTATTTCAAAATACTCCTGCGAACCGATCTTAACGTGGTATTCTTCTTCCGGCACCACGTATGAATTGTTTTTCAGCTCACGCGTGTGTACGATCTTTCCACTCGGTGATTTGAACCACAAGCCATCGGGTACTTCCCGCTTGGCTTCCGTGGGGGTGAGGATTCCTTTATCAGTTCTCTTAAACCAGGGCATTTACTCTCCTCCTAAGTTTTTACGCGACGTCAATCGACTTATCCAGGTAAACGTCCTGAATGGCATTCAGTATTTCGATCCCTTCTTTCAAAGGACGTTGAAATGATTTGCGGCCAGAGATAAGTCCCATCCCGCCAGCGCGCTTGTTGATCACGGCGGTCCTTACTGCCTCTTGTAAGTCGCTTGCACCTTTTGATTCTCCGCCAGAGTTGATCAATCCTGCGCGACCCATGTAACAGTTGATCACCTGATAACGGCAGAGGTCGATCGGATGGTCAGTGGTTAACTCGGTATAGATCTTCTCGTCCAGCTTTCCGTAACTGCTGCTGCCTGTATTCAAGGCCTTGAATCCGCCATTGTTGGTGGCTAGTTTTTGCTTGATAATATCAGCCTGGATCGTTACACCAAGGTGATTTGCCTGTCCAGTCAAATCAGCAGATGTATGGTAGTCCACGCCGTCTTTCTTGAATGCATTGTTCCTGGTATAGCACCACAAAATTGTTGCCATGCCAAGTTCATGCGCTTCTTCGAATGCTTTTGCTACTTCTATGATCTGGCGTGAAGAGTTGTCTGAACCAAAGTAGATTGTGGCGCCGATGGCAGCAGCACCCAGGTTCCATGCGTCCCGCACCGAACCGAACATGATCTGATCAGCTTTGTTCGGGTATGTGAGTAGTTCATTGTGATTCACTTTCACAACGAAAGGAATCTTGTGGGCATACTTTCGTGACGTGAACGCGAGCGTTCCAAAGGTTGTGGCCACAGCATTGCAGCCGCCTTCTATGGCAAGCTTCACGATGTTTTCTGGATCGAAATAAATCGGATTTTTCGCGAACGAAGCGCCTCCGCTATGCTCGATGCCCTGGTCGATTGGGAGAATTGAAAGAAAGCCTGTGTTAGCCAACCGTCCCGTGCCAAACAACGAACCGAGATTACGCAGCACTTGTGGTGTGCGGTTCGAGGGACCAAAAACCTGATCTATGAAGTCCGGATTAGGGAGGTGGATCTTGTCTTTGGTGATCGTCTTGCTTTTATGGTTGAGGAGGAATTCGGCGTCTTTACCAAGGAGTTCTGCAATGTTGCTCTTAGCCATATTTGATGATGAAATGGGAAGGCAAATATAGGTCATCCGTTTTGCTTTCCAACATGTCGACGGAGCCGTCAGGACATTAAAAAAGCCCGTATTCGATTGAAAACGGGCCTTTTATATGGCTAATGAGCCAGGTTCCTGCTCGTGTTATGCTGTTTTTTCCACAGTTGCCAAACGCTCCTTGATCCTTGCCGACTTTCCTTGACGCCCTTTCATATAGTACAACTTCGCCCTGCGGACTTTACCTGCTTTTACAAATTCGATCTTTTCGATGCTCGGACTTACGACGGGGAAAATACGCTCCACGCCCACGCCATTGGAAACCTTCCGTACGGAGAAAGATTCGCCATTGGTTCCCGTTCCCCTTCTGTAAAGGACGACTCCCTGAAATTGCTGGATACGCTCCTTATTTCCCTCGCTGATCTTAACATGTACGTTGATCGTGTCGCCGGGCTTGAAATCAGGGTGTTTTGCCCTTTTTTCAGAAGTTCCCTGCTCAGCTATTTTCATCAAATCGGCCATAATCGTGTTATTTTCAAAATGGGACTGCAAATATAGGAAACGGGGATCATCCGCCAAGCGGCCTGGATAGAATTCAGGCAAGGCCTCAATTTTCCTTGAGCAGATCGGGACGGCGCTGTTCAGTCCTTTTTAGGGCACTTTCGTGCTTCCAGGCGTCGATTTTCGACGGATTTCCGGACAGCAGCACATCCGGAACTTTCCAGCCATTGTATTCCGCCGGCCTCGTGTACACAGCGGGGGCGACCAGGCCATCCTGGAAGGAATCCGTCAGCGCCGATGACTCATCGGAAAGAACCCCGGGTAGAAGCCTGATGATTGAATCGGAAACGACGGCAGCGGCAAGCTCACCTCCAGACAGCACATAATCACCGATGCTAATTTCTTTCGTAACGAGGTGCTCACGTACCCGTTCATCGACACCCTTATAATGCCCACAAAGCAATAGCAGATTTGTACAAAGACTCAACTGATTGGATAACGACTGTGTAAGTCGCTGGCCGTCGGGACTCATGTAGATCACCTCATCATACTTCCTTTCTCCTTGCAATTTTGATATACATCGATGGATTGGCTCGATCATCATGACCATTCCGGCGCCGCCCCCGAAGGCGTAATCGTCCGTCACACGGTGCTTGTCTGTCGCATAATCACGCAGATCATGGATGACAACGGTCACGATTTTTTTTTCCTGGGCGCGTTTCAGTATCGAATCGTTGAAGGGACTTTCCAGCAATCGCGGAAGGCAAGTGATGATGTCGATACGCATGATCGAAGTTACAAAAACCCTTTTTGCTAGATCTCCAGGAAGCCGTCCGGAAGCGCAACCTGAATTTTCTTTTTTGTCTTGTTGATGCTCTTGATGAATGGCCCGTTCACGGGTATCATCACTTCTTTGTTATTGCGCAGGATCGACAAATAGCGCATCGGCCCGTTTTCCAACACATCATTCACGGTTCCTAAAATCCCGTTCTCTGCATCAGTGACCTCAAAACCAATTACTTCCTCACTGTAGAATTCTCCCCGCTCGAGCTTTGGTCTTTCAGTTTTAGGCAGGTAAATGCTGCTTCCCTTAAGCGACTCCGCTTTCTCTGGAGTGTTCACATCTTCCAATTTCAAAAAGGCTTTGGTATCGCGTACAGAGACTGACTCGATAAAAAATGGAACAAGGTTTCCCGCAGTTTCAATAAACAAAGACTTAACCGTGCCGAGGTCGGGGCAATCAGGACCCAGCACCAGCGTCACTTCGCCCTTCAGGCCGTGACTCCTCGCGACATATCCGATCTTGAAGCTTTTGTCTTTATCCATGTAAATAAAAATGCCAGCACGAAAAATCGTGCTGGCATGTCATAAATTTTGCAAGTATTAAGCCTGAGGTTCAGCCGCAGGAGCTTCCTCCGTCGCTGCGGGAGTAGCCGGAGCTTCTGCAGCGGCAGTCGCAGCTGCTTCAGCCTTTTTTCTGATCGCCTCAGCACGCGCTTCTTTGATTTTCGTCTCAGCTTCTTTGCGCGCCTTAGCAGCATCCTGCTTAGCCTTGGCATGCGTATCCACTTTCGACTTGATGCGCTCCTCTTTCACTTTCTTCCAGTCAGCAAGCTTTTGGTCCGCCTGATCCTGGCTGATGGCGCCTTTCACAACGCCGATCTGAAGGTGTCTTTTCAACATAACACCGCGATAAGACAACATTGCTTTTACGGTGTCAGAAGGCTGGGCGCCGTTCATAAGCCACTGGAAAGCCTTTTCTTCGTTAAGCTCAATGGTCGCGGGCACCGTGAGCGGGTCGTACGTTCCGATTTTTTCGATGAATTTTCCATCCCTGGGAGAGCGGGAGTCAGTTACGACAACGTCAAATCTCGCCAGTTTTTTGCGGCCTCTGCGGGCCAGCCTGATTTTTACTGCCATTTCGCTTAGTTTTTAAAGGTTGGATCTCGTCCGTTTATTAAAGGACTGCAAAGGTAACGGAATTTCGCTTTTAGGCAAGATTGCACTTAAATCAATGCTTCCATTCAAATCATCCAATTTTCAAATAATCGAACAATCGATTATTCAATTTTTTAATGAATAACTCCCGATTTACATTTGTTACCTCACCCTTTAAGTATGGACAAATATTCCTACATCTCGAACGCTGACGTAGGCTACATCGATCAGATGTACCAAAACTACAAAACCGATCCCGCTTCTGTAGATGCGACCTGGCAGAAGTTCTTCGAGGGCTTCGATTTCTCGATCCAGAAATTTGGAGAGAACGGCCATGCAACGCCGGCAGAAGTCGGTGCCACCATCAAGGAGACGCAGGTCCGTACCCTGATCCACGCTTATCGTTCGCGCGGACACCTGAAAGCACAAACCAACCCTGTGCGTGAGCGCCGCGACCACCATGTAGCGCTTGATCACAAATTTTATGGATTCACAGACGCAGATCTTGATCTCGAATTCGACGTCGGTGTTGAGATCGGTCTTGGCCGTACCACGCTCCGGAAGATCATTGAGAAACTAAATAAGGTGTATGTCGGAACCATCGGTTTCGAATACAGCTATATCCGCAACCAGGAAATTTTCGATTGGTTCATATCAAAATGTGAAAAGGACTACTACACCTATAATCCTTCGTCCGACGAAAAGAAAAGTATTCTCGCCAAGCTGAACGAAGCAGTGGTGTTTGAGAATTTTTTGCATACAAAATTTCTTGGCCAGAAAAGGTTTTCCCTTGAAGGTGGAGAAACCACCATTCCTGCTCTGCAAACGATTATCAACAAGACAGCTGAAATGGGTGTCAAAGAGGTTGTCATTGGCATGGCCCACCGAGGGCGCCTCAACGTGCTTTCAAATATTCTCGGAAAAACGTACGAGCAGATCTTCACCGAATTTGAGGGGAACGTCAATCCTGACCTGACAATGGGCGACGGTGATGTAAAGTATCACCTGGGCTACGCAAGCCACATCAATACACCCTCCGGCAATAAGATCTATGTGAAGCTTACCCCGAACCCGTCACATCTTGAAGTTGTCGATTCATTGGTGCTGGGTTATACACGCGGCCAGATCGACGACGAATACAAAGGCAAGAACGACGCGATGGCGATCCTTCTCCACGGAGATGCCGCTGTTGCAGGTCAGGGAATAGTGTATGAGTTGACGCAGATGTCGGGCCTCGAGGGCTACGCTACCGGCGGTACTATCCACTTTGTTATTAATAACCAGGTTGGGTTTACCACGGATTATGAAGATGCGCGCACCGCCATCTATTGCACGGATGTTGCGAAAATCATAGATGCCCCTGTTCTGCACGTCAATGGTGATGACGCGGAAGCTGTTACGTTCTGTTCGAAGCTGGCTGTAGAGTACCGCCAGAAGTTCGGAAAAGATATTTTCATCGACATGTTGTGCTACAGAAGGCATGGACACAACGAAAGTGACGAGCCGAAATTCACACAGCCGAAGCTTTACAACATCATAGCAAAACATCCGAATCCGCGCGAGGTATATGTAAAGAAGCTCATTGAACGCGGAGATGTGGATGCCGCGCTTGCCGACGAGATGGATGCAAAGTTCCGTGGCCAGCTCCAGGATCGACTCAACGAGGTGAAACAAAAGCCACTTCCCTATAAACCTCAGAAGATCGAGGAGGAGTGGGAGAAGATGACCCGAGCAAAGCCGGAGGATTTTGAAAGTTCACCAGACACCAGTATCAAGCAGGCTGTTGTTGATAAAGTCGCAAAAGCTCTGACGACTATTCCCGAAGGGTTTAAAGCCCTTAAGCAGATAGAAAAATTGCTAAAAGACAGAAAGGCAGCCTTCTTCGATGACAAGGTGCTGGGATGGGCAGAAGCTGAGCTTCTGGCCTATGGCTCATTGTTGTCGGAAGGGACTCCTGTACGCATGTCGGGACAAGATGTAAAGCGCGGAACATTCTCGCACCGCCACGCGTATTTCTTTGATGCCAACACGAACGATCCGTATTGCGGCCTTGATCACATACAGCCTGACCAGCAGCCATTCCATATCTACAACTCTTTATTATCTGAGTTCGGAGTTCTGGGATTTGAATACGGTTATGCCATGTCTAACCCACATGCTCTTGTTTTATGGGAGGCGCAGTTTGGTGATTTTGTGAATGGTGCACAGGTAATGATTGATCAGTTCATCTCCAGTGCGGAATCAAAATGGCAGCGGATGAACGGACTGGTGATGCTGTTGCCTCACGGATACGAAGGCCAGGGTCCGGAGCACTCCAGTTGCCGGCCCGAAAGGTTTTTGCAGTTGGCCGCCGAGTACAACATGATCGTTACAAATCCGACAACGCCGGCGAACATATTCCACCTGCTGCGCAGACAGGTTACATGGCATTTCCGGAAACCTTGCATTGTTTTTTCGCCAAAGTCATTATTGCGTCACCCACTCGTCGTTTCTCCGCTTAAAGATTTCACGAGCGGATCCTTCAAAGAAGTTCTCGATGATGTGAACGTGACTGCGAAAGACGTGAAGCGCATTATCCTGTGCTCAGGAAAATTGTATTACGATCTCCTGGAGGTTCAAACCAAAAAGAAGATTAAGGATGCTGCCATCATACGCCTGGAGCAGCTATACCCTTTCCCCGATGCACAGCTGAAGAATATTTTCAAAAAATATAAGGGAGCAAAAATCGTTTGGGCGCAGGAAGAGCCTGCAAACATGGGACCGCTCTCTTTCATCCAGCGCATGATGCCGAAGCAGGAAATGGATTTTGTTTCGCGCAAAGCCAGCGCCTCACCAGCGACAGGCTACTCGAAAGTGCATAAGTCAGAACAGGAAAAGATTGTGGCGCAGGCTTTTGAAATCTAATTCAACTCATTCCAAAAAAATCCTAAAATCTCAATGGCTCAACAAGTAAAAGTCCCCACCGTAGGCGAATCGATCACAGAAGTAACGATCGCTAACTGGCTTAAGAAAGACGGAGATACCGTGAAGATGGATGAAGTAATCGCCGAATTGGAATCGGACAAAGCCACATTTGAACTTACTGCCCCGCAGGCTGGCGTTCTGAAAATCTCAAAACAGCAGGGAGAAGTCGTTCCCATTGGCGCTGTGATCTGTGAGATTGCGGATGGAGGAGGTGCCCCGGCGTCGGCGCCTGCAGCTGCCAAAACGGCTCCAGCTCAATCAGCGGCGGCAGCCAAAGCTCCCGCTGTAACCGGAGGCGTTAAGGAAATGAAAGTTCCCGCCGTCGGAGAGTCGATAACCGAAGTCACTATTTCTACCTGGCTTAAGAAAGATGGAGATCTGGTGAAGCTCGACGAAGTGATCGCAGAAGTTGAATCGGATAAAGCAACATTCGAATTACCGGCAGAAGCAAATGGTATCCTTAGAATTGTTGCGAAGGAGAAGACAACACTTCCAATCGGAGGGCTTATTTGCAGGATTGAAATAACAGAAGGTTCACCTGCAGCAGCGGGCATGGCATCGGCACCCGCGGCATCGACTGGTTCGGCATCGGCAGCATATGCTGCAGGCCATCCTTCCCCGGCGGCTGGCAAAATATTAGACGAAAAAGGAATACCCGTTGGCCAGGTTCAGGGAACCGGCGTCGGCGGTAGGATCACAAAAGATGATGCGGTGAAGGCGCAGGCCGCCGCCGCTCCTGCAAAAGCGGCGTCGAAGCCGGCGGCGCCACTTGCTCCTCCGGTGATTACCTCTGGCGGCTCGAGGAACGAGCGGCGTGAGAAGATGACTTCGTTGCGGAAGACAATCGCGAGAAGACTTGTTGCGGTGAAGAATGAGACAGCCATGCTGACCACCTTCAACGAAGTCGATATGAAGCCAGTGATGGATTTGAGGAGCAAATACAAAGATCAGTTTAAAGAAAAGCATGGGGTGGGACTCGGGTTCATGTCATTCTTTACGAAGGCGATTTGCGCTGCTCTCAAAGATTTTCCGTCAGTGAATGCATCGATCGACAAGGAGGAGATTGTTTATCATGACTATTGTGATATCTCAATAGCGGTGTCTACGCCGAAAGGTCTCGTGGTTCCGGTGATTCGCAATGCGGAATCACTCACGATGGCGCAGATTGAAAGTGAAGTAGTGAGGCTGGCAACAAAGGGTCGTGATGGGAAGCTGTCGATTGAAGAGATGACTGGCGGAACGTTCTCGATCACCAATGGAGGAATTTTTGGTTCTATGCTGTCGACACCGATCATCAACCCACCTCAGGCTGCGATTTTGGGAATGCACAATATTGTAGAAAGGCCGGTAGTAAAGAATGGCGAAGTTGTGGTTCGTCCGATCATGTACGTGGCACTGTCTTATGACCACCGCATTATTGACGGCAGAGAATCGGTTAGCTTCCTTGTGCGGGTGAAGGAAATGCTGGAAGATCCGGGAAGACTGATTCTGGGAGTTTAAGTTCAAGGTTCAAAGTTCAGATATGCAATACAATGTTGTAGTGATCGGCTCCGGCCCGGGCGGCTATGTGGCGGCCATTCGTTGCGCACAATTGGGTTTTAAAACTGCGATTGTTGAAAAGTACGATACCCTTGGAGGCACCTGCCTCAACGTAGGATGTATCCCTTCAAAGGCGCTGTTGGATTCAACGGAGCATTTTCATAATGCTGCTCATACGTTCAAGGAGCACGGCATCGATATCTCCGAACCCAAAGCAAACCTGGCGCAGATGATCAAGCGCAAGGGTGAGGTGGTGAAATCCAATGTGGATGGCATCGCATTCCTGATGAAGAAGAATAAGATCGATGTTCATAAAGGAACAGGGTCTTTCGTTGATAAGAATACGATAAAGGTGACTGCAAAGGACGCCAAAGAGACTACGATTACTACGGACAACGTGATCATCGCTACAGGCTCTAAACCGACGGCATTGCCTTTTGCGCCTTTTGATAAGAAAAGAATCATTTCAAGCACTGAGGCACTTGAACTAAAAGAGATACCCAAGCATCTCATTATCGTCGGTGGAGGTGTAATAGGGATGGAGCTTGGATCGGTATACGCACGCGTAGGTGCTAAAGTATCCGTCGTTGAATTTCTTGACAGCCTGATCCCGACTATGGACGGGACATTAGGAAAGGAACTTTTGAAAGTGACTAAGAAGCTTGGAATGGATTTTTACCTGGGCCATAAAGTCACTGCGGTTGAAAACAAGGGCAAGGAAGTTGTGCTGAAGGCCGAGCCGAAGAACGGTGGTGCAGCGATCGAATTGAAGGGTGATTATTGTCTTGTTAGCGTTGGGCGCAGACCATACACCGACGGATTGGGACTTGATAAAGTTGGAATTGAGTTGAACAGGGGACAAGTTCCTGTCAACGATCATTTGCAAACGAAGGTGCCCAACATCTACGCGATTGGCGACGTGGTTCGTGGCGCGATGCTGGCACACAAAGCGGAGGAAGAAGGAGTGATGGTAGCAGAGCAGCTCGCTGGTCAAAAGCCGCATGTTAATTACTTGCTGATACCTGGCGTTGTTTATACCTGGCCGGAAGTGGCGAGTGTCGGATATACCGAGGAGCAGCTAAAGGCAGATGGCAAGGCTTACAAGGTTGGAACCTTTCCTTACAAGGCGCTTGGACGGGCAAGGGCGAGTATGGATTTGGACGGACTGGTTAAGATTCTTGCCGACAAGAACACCGATGAAATTCTGGGTGTTCATATTATTGGCGCGAGGGCAGCCGATATGATTGCCGCAGGAGTTGTTGCCATGGAATATCGGGCCTCTGCAGAAGATGTGTCTCGTATGTCACATGCACATCCTACCTACATGGAAGCGGTGAAAGAGGCGTGTTTGGCTGCGACAGCGAACAGGCCGATACATATTTAACCTGCGAAGTCAGTTCGCGCACAATACTTAGGTTTAATTTTCAACGATCCTTTTATCGGGCATTGGCATTTTGCCTTGGCTTTGGCGATTCGTTCTTGATTTTTCGCCTTGTTTTCCGGAGCGAGATTTATTGAGTTGTCCCGATTGAAATGCCACTTTTGAAATCCAATTGGCCGAAGAATGAGAAATTTTCGAGAGTACAATATCTGGAATAAAGGGGTTGACCTTTCAGTCGATGTTTACAGGCTGACACAATTGCTGCCAAAGGACGAAGAGTACGGCCTAAAAAGTCAACTTAAGCGCGCTGTTGTCTCAATTCCGTCAAGCATTGCCGAGGGTTGCAGTAGGACAAGCCAAAAACACTTTAAACGATTTTTGGAATATTCTCTAGGCTCGCCTTGTGGTTGTTGATGATCTCTGAGTCACAACATGCACCACTGCTCGATGGTATACACATGCTCCAACGGCAAATCAGCTCCTTGATGAACAAACTTTGAGCGGTTATAATGTAGGCGTCTATTAACACGGAATTGCCGAGGCCAGGGCCAACAGCTAATGCTCTTAGATAAATCTCGCCACTTTCTTCGACGTAATAATCTCGGTATTCATTCCCGCCCAATGCAGGTTGCCATTATAGCGGCCGTGCTCCATTTTCATACATCTGTCCATTACAACTAACAACCCGTTTTGAACTGCGAGTTCAGCAGCATCACGATTCACAATTCCCAGTTGCATCCAGACCGCTTTGGCTTTGATGGCAATTGCTTCTTTAACAATGTTCACACATTCTTCGGGACGGCGGAAGATATCGACGACATCGACGGGGACGGGGATCGAAGCTAAGTCCGGATAACATTTCTCGCCGAGAATCTCGTTCTTCAACGGATTGACTGGTATGATTGTGTAGCGCTCCGATTTCAAATACGATCCTACGAAATTGCTTGCACGTTCCTTTTTATCCGAAAGACCCACAATGGCAATCGTTTTAGATCCATTGAGGATCCGTCGGATGGTTTCTGAATTTTGATATTTGCTTCTCTCGTCGGCTGTCAGCCGTGTGTTCATCGAGATATCGCATGCAAGGCTTGTTCCAAGTCCCATAGTAAGTCTTCAATTGTTTCTAATCCTATCGAAAGTCGTATCAGTTCTGGTTTGATGTTCGCCCTTTTGAGCTCATCATCCGAAAGTTGCTGGTGGGTAGTGGAGGCAGGGTGGATCACCAGACTCTTGCTGTCGCCAAGGTTAGCAACATGCGAGAACAATTGCAATTCTTCAAGGAAGCGTTTTCCTGTTTCGCGCGCATTGTTGTTAACAGCTTTCAATCCAAATGCAAAAACAGATCCCGAACCTTTGGGCAAATATTTCTTCGCACGTTCGTGGTGGACATGATCGGGCAATCCGGAGAAGTTGACCCAATCAACCATCGGATGCGCTTTGAGGAATCTTGCCACAGCCAACGCGTTGGAAACGTGACGGTCCATTCTGACAGAAAGCGTTTCCAGTCCCTGAACGAGAAGGAACGAATCAAATGGACCGATCGTAGCTCCCGTGTCGCGCAATGTTTCGCATCGTGCCTTCATCAGAAATCCGTAGTGTCCGAAAGTCTCGAAGAAATTCAGATTGTGATAAGGAATGGAGGGAGACGATATAGAAGGGTAATTGCTAAAGTCAAATTTTCCGGAGTCGATGATGACTCCCGCGATGGATGTGCCGTGCCCGTTTATAAACTTGGTTGCTGAATGAAGTACGATATCAGCTCCCCATTCAAGCGGGCGGCACAGGTAAGGGGAGGCTAGGGTATTGTCGATCACCAGGGGAATGCCATTGGCTTTGGCCAAAGCTGAAACGCCTTCGAAATCAAACACGCTTCCCTGAGGATTGCCGATTGTTTCTCCATAAAGCGCTTTTGTCTTTGGCGTGATCGCCTTCTCCCAATTTTTTATGTCAATCGGATCGACAAAATTCACTTTTACCGACAACTTTTTGAAGGTGTGCTCAAATTGTGTGTACGTTCCCCCATATAAATGTGATGAGGCGACAAATTCATCTCCTGGCTGGAGTAATGTCATCATGGTGATGAGCTGGGCGGCTTGCCCGCTGGCCGTAGCGAGCGCACCTGTACCACCCTCGAGCGATGCGATGCGTTCTTCAAAGACTGCGGTGGTCGGATTGCTGATGCGCGTGTATATGTTGCCATATTGCTTCAGCTCAAAAAGTGAGGCAGCGTATTCAGGACTGTCGAACACGTAACCAGCAGTTTGATAAATCGGCACTGCCCGTGAGCCCGAATATGAATCCGGAATATGCCCCGCATGCAGCATGCGTGTTTCAAAACCAAACTTTCGTTTCTCTGACATGGAAAAGGGTTTCCGCAAAGGAAGCCACCTGCCTATGAAAAACAAATCTTTTTTGATGACTATCGTACCAGCCTTGCAATGGTCAGCTCCCGGCACGCGAGGGATATTACAAACGGGATGAGGAATACATGAAGTTGTTGCGGTAGGAATGCCCAGAAGGCCAGCGTTAACAATGACACAACGCCGGCTATCAGAAAATACCTGTTGAGGAACCTGGCAGATTTTTGACGGAAGATGAGAAAAATGAGCAAGTGCGTTGGCAACGCCCAAAGAAGATTGAAATTCTTTGCCGCCGCCGCATGGTCCGTCGCAGTCCAAAGAATCAATAGTAATAATCCAATCAGTCCAACAACGCCAAAGAGTATTAAGTCAAACCATTTTGACAGTCTCTTTCTTCTCAAATCGTAGATCGAAAGCGCGATCACTATCGCAAGAAAGGCGCCAAAGACAACCCATGGATGAAACCAGCTCTTTTCGTCGGCTTGCGGATGGGGGGTGTAAACGTTGATTTTCTCCCTTACCACTGGCACAGTTTCGCCGTTTCTTGTGACCGTCGCGTGATCGAAGAAATACTCGAGATAATCAGGCAGGAACATGTACTCATAGGGTGTTGCATGCTTATCCATTGGTAGACCCAGGCAAATATCGATTCCAAGATCACCCCATGGTTGCTGTTTCAGGTACAAGTCAGTAAGCTGACGTATAGTATAATCGGTTTTAATAAAGGAGTCATCAAAGCGAAGGGAGTCTTTCAGGTTCTTTACAAGCACATCGCGGATCACGCTTGAGCAGTTGTTATAAAAGTAATCGTAACGATACGTTTCATTTTCCGGTTGCGCATTCCATTCCAGGTACTCATAGATTTTCTGCTTCTGTTCCTGAGAAAGGTCGAGCTTCTGTTCAATCACGTAGCGGTTAAAGTATGCATAATAGTCCCGAAAGTCCCGATAGGGGTAGATGCCTAGCTTGAATAAAAGCAATCCCCTTGTATAGTTCAGATAGAAATAAGGTTGGTTAAAATCGAAGACGCCGTAGTTGTAGGCGTCGTCCAGGTCATTTACCGGATCGTAAATACGCAGCGCGGAATGCCCAAATGCTGAATAAACTTCGCCTTGCCATGGGCCGCACGTGATAATGGATATCTCTGCATCAGGCGAAAGTGTTAGTGTTTGCGCTGCCCCTTTCAGCCCAAGAACCATTATGATCGCGAATACTAACTTTTTCATCCAGAAATTATCGTTGAAAGATAAAAACAAAATCCCGAAGCAGGGCGTAATTTTACCAGATGTCCACAGCGTTGCGCGATGAGTTGACCATGATTTCCAAGCTTACCCCTTCACGGGCAGCTAACGCTGCAAAGGTGTGGACAAGCTATTGGACCTCCAGGTTGTCGGGTTCTGCCGCACATCATGGATCACCTATCAGCATTTCTATCGAGCCAACGACATCATGCAATCTGCGTTGTCCCGAATGCCCCAGCGGCCTGCGATCGTTCACGCGACCGACCGGCATGTTGAAGGATGATTTATTCAAAAGCGTAATTGATCAATTGGCACCGACACTTTCTTATCTCACTTTCTACTTTCAAGGTGAGCCGTATCTCAATCCAAAATTCCTTAGCATGGTGCAATACGCGTCATCAAAGGGAATCTATACGGCGACATCTACCAACGCGCACTATCTCGATGACGAGAGTGCAAAGAAGACAATTGAGTCCGGATTGAACCGGTTGATCATTTCGCTCGATGGTACGACCCAGGAAACATATCAATCGTACAGGGTTGGAGGGAATCTCGAAAAGGTCATTCAGGGCACGAAGAATATTCTGCGCTGGCGAAAAGAAATGAACTCCGTCACACCTCATGTTGTGTTTCAGTTTTTGGTGGTTAGGCCTAACGAGCATCAAATAAATGACGTGTATGCATTGGCTGACAGACTTGGTGTGGATCGGGTGGCACTAAAAACCGCTCAGATCTATGACTATAAGGATGGTTCAGATCTTATGCCTTTGCAGGAGAAATACTCCAGGTACAGGAAGGATCAAAACGGCATGTATACCATCAAGAACAATCTCCTGGACCATTGTTGGAAAATGTGGCAAAGCTGCGTAATTACCTGGGACGGAAAGGTTGTGCCATGCTGCTTCGATAAAGATGCGCACCATGTGATGGGTGACCTAAGTGAACAGACGTTTGAAGAGATATGGAACGGAGAACGTTATCGCGATTTTAGAAAATCCCTTTTGAAGTCAAGAAGTGAAATAGAGATGTGCAGGAACTGTACCGAGGGGACGAAGGTCTGGGCTTAGTAATTGTTGGTAGCGCTGCCGAGTAGCTTATTTTGGATGCGTTCCCGCGAATTGTTTCTCGATCCGATCGAGGTCAACAGCTCCGCACTTTCCGCAACCCGATGCACACGCTTTTTTTGCTTGCAGACTTCTGTAGATCAGGGTGGCTACATAGCCCAAGGAGGCTAGGAATACGATGCCGACAAGGATTTCCTGAATCATTTGTGCAAATATACCTAGATAGAGTTCAAGGTTCAAACCCCGACGCGTCGGGGCAAGATTCAATCGGTGCCGCACCTTTTCCGGTTTGAGAGAGGTAGCCCCGGGTCACGAGTTTCATAACACGTATCGGACGGTTGACCCTTCTTAAAAGCTCATTGATACCTATTACTCAACTTTCTTACCTTAACAGCCGTCTAGAGGTAGTAAATCCAACCAAATTGCCCTCCCATGCTTAGGAACTTTCTGATCACAGCCGCCAGAAACCTTGTCCGCCAGCGAAGTACCGCCGCAATCAACGTTGCCGGCCTTATGCTGGGGATCGCTGCCAGCCTGATTTTGTTTCTTCTGATCAAAGACCAGACGAGCTATGACACATACCATTCCAGGCATGACAGGATTTACCGGGTCATCTCGGAGTACGACGGGAGCGACGGAAGAAATTATTCCGCGGGTGTTCAAGCTGTTCTGCCAGAAGCGTTCCGTAATGATTTCCCCGAGGCCGAGGTGGTCACATTCATTTCATATCGTTCCGACGCGATCATACTAATTCCACAAAAATCAGGAGAGCCAAAGAAGTATTATGAAGAGTGGGGGGTCACTTTTGCAGAGCCTGAGTTCTTCAAAATTTTTGACCGTCCTGTTATCCTCGGTGACGCGAGTACCGCACTAGACGAGCCCAATGAAGCGATTATCGCGAAGAGTCTCTCGCTTAAATATTTTGGTAAAGAGGATGGCAGAGGTGAGGTGATCACAAGAGAAGGAAAGGACTACAGGATTGCCGCCGTGATGGAGGATGCTCCAAGCAATACAGATTTTCCATTTACCCTCATGTTGTCATATTCAACAATCAGAAAAGAAAATGAGACCAACGGTTGGAATTCCACATGGAGCGACGAGCAGTGCTATTTTCTCTTAAAAGAAAATGCTGATGTATCAGAAATAGACAGACGGATGCCGGCATTTGTGGCGAAGTACATCAAGGATAATACGAATCACAAGTATTACCAGGCGCAGCAACTTTCCGAGATCCATTATGATGATCGAACGGGAAATTATAATTATAAAACGATGAGCAAAGAAATGCTCGCAGCTTTTGGGATCGTTGCGATTTTCCTTGTGCTGACGGCCTGCATCAACTTCGTGAATCTGGCCACGGCCGAAGCGATCAAAAGATCCAAGGAAGTGGGAATCAGGAAATCTCTTGGCAGCACAAGAAATCAGCTGATTGGTCAGTTTATGGGAGAGACGTCACTGGTGACATTGATTTCCATCGTCATTGCCGTGACTTTGTCGTATGCGGCCCTGGGATTTCTTAATCCATTTTTGGAGACACAACTCAGGATAAATTTTCTATCGGATAAATTTCTCTGGTTATTCATCGCCGCGATTGCCGTCGTAGTATCTCTTTTATCCGGAATTTATCCATCATTCGTGATCTCGGCGTATAAGCCGGCTCAGGCTTTGAAGAATCAGCTATCGGACCGCAATTCATCGGGATACATCCTTCGAAAAGGACTGGTGGTCCTTCAGTTCTTCATCTCTCAATTTTTCATCATAGGGACGATAGTGCTGATCAGCCAGATGAATTTCTTCATGAACAAGGACCTCGGCTTTAAAAAAGATTCGATTATCACAATCCCGATCCCCGACGATGAAAAGCCTGTGTCCGATGGTGGTTCTGGTAAGATGAAGACGCTTAGGAATGAAATCCTTACTCTGTCTGGCGTGGAGGCCGCAACCCTTTGTAACTCCGCGCCATCTTCAGGAAGCGTCTCAGGCACGAGTTTGTCGATGATGGGAAAAGACGAGCAACTACGCACACAGGTGAAAACGATCGACGGCAACTATGTTGATATGTTTGGGTTGCAGTTGCTTTCAGGTCAGGGGCTCGCTGATGGCGATACTGCCTCGACAGTGCTCGTCAATGAACGTCTGATGGTGATGGCTGGATTTGCCAAGCCTGAAGAAATTGTCGGGCAAGTCATCAACATGTGGGGAAAGAAGCTTCCTGTTGCCGGCGTTTTAAAGGACTTTCATACGGTATCACTTCATGATCCCATCGAGCCGACAATTCTTCTGAATCGCCTGAGAAATTACGGCGAGCTTGCAGTAAAGCTCAAGGGTGGCGATGCGCAGTCGACTATCGACGTGATCAAGACGAAATGGGAGACCGCTTATCCTAACGCAATCTTCAGCTACGAATTTCTGGATCAGAATATTGAAGAGTTCTACGACCGCGATCGTAGAATGTCGGTATTGCTGACGATTTTCACCGGTCTGGCAATTTTCATCGGCTGCCTGGGACTCTTTGGGCTCGCAACGTTTATGGCCAATCAAAAAACAAAAGAGATTGGGGTTCGTAAAGTGTTGGGTGCCTCTGTAGAGAATATCGTATTCCTCTTTTCCCGGGAGTTTGTGAAGCTGATAGTAATTGGATTTCTCTTCGCGGCGCCGGCTGCCTGGTATGTTATGAACCAATGGTTGAGCAAATTTGCTTACCGGATAGAACTGGGACCATTTATTTTTGTGGTCGGGCTTGCGCTGACATTCTTTGTAGCAATGCTCACCGTGGGGTACAGGTCCTTCAAGGCAGCAACAGTCAATCCGGTTGACTCATTGAGATCTGAATAGTCTTATCCCAGGATCAATTTCATTCCTGGCTCGAGTCGATTACTCTTCAGGTTGTTAAGTGTCTTTATTTTCTGGACGGAGATACCCTTGAATTTCTGTGAGATGTCCCAGAGTGTGTCGCCAGGCTGAACGACATAAGTTTTACCATTAGCTGGCGTTACTGCCTCATCTTTCGCTGTCACGGTGGCTGCCACTGGCTTTTGACTCACTTTGTTGATACTAATTTTCTGCGAAGGGGCCAGCCAAATGTTGAGGCGCTGACCAGTACGGATCGTGTTGCTGTGCATCTTGTTCCATTTCCTGAGATCATCAACCTTTACACGGTAACGCTGGGCGATAAGACCAAGCGCATCTCCATTTTTAACGCGGTACACAAACAATTCGCGGCCAAAAGTATTGCCTGCCGAATTTCTTGCCAGCAGCTCCAGCTCTTTCCGTCCGTTTTTTGAAGCCGAATCCAGGATCGAAACCCTGTTTTTTTCAAGCTCCATTTTTGCGGCAATCGGCAATCGGATAATGTATTGCTTGCCGTTTTCGGGGATCGCATTGTGACGAACGGCAGGATTCAATTGCAGTAATTCCTCTGTGCAAGTTCCGGTGAGTTTGGCGAATGTATCGAAATGTAAAAATCTTTGGACAACCAGCGTATCATGTGGAATCACTTGCTCGAGCGCCGTCTCGATCATGTTATGCTCTTCAGCATAATTCATCGCATAGATAATGGCGATGAATTGAGGAACATACGACCTGGTCTCGCGAGGAAGAAATTTGTAGACTTCCCAGAATGATTTCTTGTATCCGGAACGGCGGATTGCGCGCTTCACGGTGCCCGGCCCGGAATTATAGGCAGCCAGCGCCAGATCCCAGCTCCCAAACATCGAATGAAGCTGTTTCAGGTACCGGCAGGCCGCGTCCGTGGATTTTTCTGGGTCCATCCTGTCATCAAAATACCAATCATTGTGAAGGTCAAAATAACGTCCGGTGAACGACATAAACTGCCATAAGCCCACAGCGCTTGCCCGCGAAACAGCCCTGGGATTCAATCCGGATTCGATGATAGAAAGGTATTTCAGCTCATCAGGCAAATTGTATTTGGCGAGTGATTTCTCAAACATCGGAAAGAACAGGTCCTTACGCCGCAGCATTAGACGAGTGTAGTCGCGGTTGCGAATCGTGAAGTAGTTGATAAATCCGTGCACGGTACCATTGTAAGTCAATGGAATCTTTTGCTGAAGGCACCCTAATCTGTCTGCGACGAGCTCAGGAGTTTCTTCAGCAGGTATATATTCATACACAACAGGCAACGAGAATAACATGGGCTCTGAAAGAGTGTCGCCGGCAAGAATGTCAGATTCTACTTGTTCAGCGAGCGAGTCCAGGGGTGTAACAGTCTGAGCGACCGTCACTCCTGCAACGAAGAGGAATAGACAGCTCAAAAAATACTTTTCCATTGATAGGCTAAACGTCATGTGCACCAAAAAAATTATGCCATTTTATGAGAACGGTTTTTAATCCTTAGTTAACAGTTTTGCGAGCTCCAAAAGTTTCTTTTCCTGAAAATCATCGGCCAGCGCCTGGAGTCCGATCGGGAGACCTTGTCTGTCTTTTCCATATGGAAATGAAATCCCCGGTACGCCTGCAACGTTGGCCTGCACGGAGAAAAGATCGGCGAGGTACATCTCAAGGGGATTGTCCGTGTGCTCGCCCAGTTTGAAAGCTGTGCTTGGAGCAGCCGGCGTCAGCAGGAAATCATAGTCAGCTAAAATCTCTTTGGTCTTATTTCGGATCATCCTGCGTACTTTCTGTGCTTTGGTGTAGTACGCGTCATAGTAATTCGAACTGAGGACAAAGGTTCCAAGCAGTATCCTCCGTTGCACTTCCTTACCAAATCCTTCACTCCTGGATTTCTTGTAAAGAGATTGAAGGTCGGTAACGACATTACTTCTGTGTCCGAAGCGCACGCCATCGTAGCGGGAAAGATTTGAGCTGGCCTCTGCCGTTGCCAGAATATAGTATGTAGGCAGAACAGATGAGAGCAACGGGAAATCAATGGCTTCAACGGTATGTCCTTGTGCCTTCAATGATTTGATTGCGTCAACAATTGCGGCGCGGGTTTCATCCTGCAAGGCGTGCGAGCTGACCGTTGAATTGATGTAAGCGACTTTAAATTTTTTTGAGTCTGATGGTCTGTCGAAATAATCAGGCACAGGTTCTCTCGAAACCGTGCTGTCGAATTCGTCATGACCGGCGATTACGCCAAGGACCAAAGCAATGTCTTCCACCTGTTTGGAAAACACGCCGATGCAGTCAAAGGACGATCCATATGCAACAAGGCCGTGGCGGGAGATACGCGAGTAGGTAGGTTTGAGTCCAACAACGCCACAAAATGCTGCAGGCTGTCGAACCGAACCACCGGTGTCCGAACCGATAGAAACCTGGCACATGTCTGCAGCGACTGCCGCCGCTGATCCACCTGAGGAACCCCCGGGAACGCGGGTGTTGTCGATTGGATTAAGCACTGGTCCGAATGCGGAGTTCTCATTGGAAGAACCCATCGCGAACTCATCGCAATTTTGCCTTCCGATGATGATTGCATCTTCGTCCAGCAGTCGTTGGACTGCGGTGGCGGAAAATTGGGAAACGAAGCCCGTGAGCATTCTGCTTCCGGCCTGCAACGGGTGATCCTTGTAGCAAAGGACATCTTTAATGCCAACAATCATTCCGGCAAGTCTGCCGGCTGTTCCCGCTTTAATTTTATTGTCTATTTCAGCTGCACGGGCTAACGCTTCATCTTCGTAGACATCAAGGAACGCATTAAGATGCTTTTTTCCCCGAATGTTTGAAAGATGATACAGTACCCGGTCGACACAAGAGACAGTGCCTGATTGAAGTTCGCTTTGAAGTTCTGGAAAACTGTAGCTGGTTTTCAAGGCTTATTTACCGTCGTCGAGGCGGCCAGCTTGTTTGCCGGCATCTTCAACTTCCTTCTTCACATCGGTCATCGCTTCTTTGAACTCTTTCACACCTTTTCCCAGGCCTTTCATGAATTCAGGGATTTTCTTGGCACCAAAAAATACGAGCACGAAGATCCCGATAAGCAAGATTTCCTGGAAACCAACGCCACCTAAGAACAATAGAACCGCTTTCATCTTTTAAAAATTTATTTGTTTACCATTTAAGTCCGGCAAAAGAAAAGGAGCGACCGCCCCATTTCCGTTTTGTGACAACATCAAAATTAGGCTAAAAATTTCAATTTTTCCGACCATTCATAGAACTGCCCTGGGGCATTTCCGGAAGCGCCATTGGACGCCCAAAACAGGCTTAATTCAGTCTTTTAGCCATCCCTGCGGATCCAGCGCGACGGTATTTTTTCGGATCTGGAACCGCAGTTCTGATATCCCATCGCTATTGACTTGAACGCGACCGATCTCCTGATTATTCGTGACCTTTTGCCCTTTCTTGACGATTACGTCCTTGAGCCCGGAATAAACCGTGAAATATTCGCCATGATTGATTATGACTGAGCTTCCCAGGGTGGGGATGAACGCCACCGCCCTCACTTCCCCTGCAAAAATCGACTTCACTTTTTCCCCTTGTGCTGTCTGGATGTTAATACCGTCATTTTGAAGCACGATGCCTCTCAGGACGGGATGATTTTGCCTGCCGAACTTTTGAGATATGAATCCAGAGGCAGGCCACGGGAACTTCGTTTTGTTTTCTTCGAATGAATTGGACAACGCGGCGTTTGCCTCCGATGCCTTAGCTGCTTCACGGTTCTTGCTTTTAGCAGCTTCGCGCTCGCGCGCTTCACGCGCTGCCCGCTCCATCTCCTCACGAATGATATCGTTGATGAGCTTATCGAGCTTGGCAACGGCCTTCCTGGTTTCCTCAAGATCCTTTTTCAGTCGTTTTTCCTCTTTCGTCAATGATCCCAGAATGTTGTTTTGCTTTCGCTTGAGCCCGTCGAGATTATTCTTCTCTGAAACTTCTTCGTTGAGAAGTTTATTCTTGTCGTCTTTCTTCCCTTCGATCACGAGCACCTGTTCAGCAAGTTGCTCCTGAACTCGCTTGATGGCAGCGGCTTGTTGTTTCCGGGCGGCGCTGTATTGCTCCATGTATTTGAGCCGCATGGCAAGCTGGTCGAAGGTGGCCGCTGAAAAAAGGAACATCAGCTTTGAAACGCCACCATTTGATTTTTGTGCAGAAAAAACCATCGTGGCATATTCTGCTTTTAGTCGGCCAAGGTCGGTCTGCAGTGCTTTCAGTATTTCATTGTTTTCGCCGATGTCCATGTCCATCAGCTCGATTTCGGACCGTACGGAAAGGATCAGAGCTTCTTGCTGACGGATCCGTTGTGTCAACGCGTTCAGCTGGCCAAGAGAATTCTTTTTTTCCTGGGCTGTCTGGGAAAGGATCTTCTCCGTTTCCTTGATCTTGTCGAGATTCTGTTGTTTTTCCTTTTGAAGCTGCGCCTTGGAAGTTCTCTGCGCGCAAGCGGGCGCCAGGGAAAGGGATAAGACCAGTGCGAGAAGAAAAAGTTTTTTATCTGCGATCATATTTCCGCGGGATATTGAACGGAAACTTTAGCTCTTTGTCGCCGACTTCTGCTTTGTTGTATTCGAGGATGACGGTGGTTTTTAGGAGACCCTTTGGAGTCTTGTACGAAATGTCCACATTTCCATTATAGGGGTAAACCTTATCGGCGATTGGCTGAAAATTTGAATAGTTGATCGTTATAAGGTTGCTGGTATTGGCCTCTTTCATCTCAACTTTTTCAAGCTTACGGCTTGCCGCATTGATATAGTTCAGAACGTTCACAGTGCCGCGTTGTTGTGCAAGGACATTAAAACTCGTGCCCGCTGTTATTTTGTCTCCTTCCTGACGAGGAGTAATCAGGTTTCCGAGGATGGCTGACTGGATCGTTTGATAGTTGATCTCAAAGTTGAATCTGCTGGACAGTTCTTTGTAGTCGAAGACATAATATTCCTTTTCGACGGTGCTTACCACAGTTACGGAATCGCGGTTGATCAATACTTTGCCGCCCTGAAGGCCAATCACCGAGAACGTCATCCAGATTACGCTGTCCTTGCGTATTCTAATGTTGGCTTTTACGTCGCGTTCCTTCTTATCGTCCCGGAATACCATCCTTGCCTTTCCATGGAAATACTCGAAGTCTATCTCCTGTATTTCCAAATTCGGCGCAGGCTCATTGAGCTTGACCGTCGGGGCAATTTTCTTGCTGCAGGATGCAAAAAGCGCCGCAATGAAGACTAAAGCTAGGGTCCGGTAGTTCATGAAAAGGCTAAGGTAAGGGTTGGAGGCAAAAAATAATAACCTCCCGGCCTTGATTAATATACCCTTCGGTTGGCGATCTTCTTATCGATTAGATCGTGCTGCGAGGTCATGGAACGCGCCTTTTCCCACTGTTTGACTGCTCCTTCCACATCACCCAATTGGAAGAGAATGTCGCCATAGTGCTCGAAAAGCGTTGAGTTCACGTTGGGTTGCGAAATTGCTTTTTCTATGACTTTCCTCGCGTCTTTATATTTTTCACGAGCATAAAGCACCCATGCATACGTATCCAGGTAGGAGGAATTTGAAGGCTGATTCTTCGTTGCCTGACTTGCCATCCGCTCAGCCTTTTCCAGATTCTCTTTTCTCAATGCCAGATAATAGCTGTAATTGTTAAGTACGTAATCATTCTCGGGATTGAATAATAATGCGTCGTCATATGCTTTGTCTGACTTTGCATATTCTTTGGTCCCGTTGTAGGCATCTCCAAGCATCCCGTTGATGTCGTTTATAAATGTGGCATTGCTTGCTGAAAGTTTTTTCGCCTGCTCGAGGGAAGCTGCGGCCTGGCGATAATGCCCACGACGCATATTACCGTAGCCGTTGAGGTAATAAAGCATTGCCTGGTTGGGAAAAAGCTCCAGGCCTTGTTCGGAATAGAATATCAGGCTATCGAATTTATTGTGTTCAGCTTGCAGCGAAAGCAAGTTCTGCCAGGCTTCGAACGCGGTGGATCCATGTTGCACTGCGCTCAGGTATTCGCGCTCGGCTTCGGCAGGACGTTTAAGAGCGACAAAGAGATCTCCCCCCGCGATATGAACGTTAGGATCATCGTCGTAAGCTTTTTTTAACTGGTTAAACAGTTCCATTGCAAAAGTCTCTATCTCCGGATCGTTGATTTGCTTTGCGCGGTTCTGACCAATTTGTGCAGTATAAGTTCCAAGAACAATTACTTTCGATCCCATGTCGATTGAAGGATCACTGAACGCATCTTTAAGAATCTCACGTGCTTTCTTTTCTTGTCCTGTCTCGCGGTAAAATCCAGCGAGGAGAACTTTTGCCGCTCCTGCGTGGGGATGGGAAGAGATAAATTTTTCAATAGCTTCAATTGCTTTCTTTTGTTGACCCTTTTGCGAAAGAATTTCTGCAAACCCCATGACGTACCTTTCCTCGTCGGGATTGGCTGCGAGGAGTTTTTCGCCTTCGGCTATGGCTTCATTAACTTTTCCCTGCTCGAGGTAAATTTTCTGTTTTTGAAGTGACGACACCTCATTGATCCCCAGGATCGCTTCCGCACGATTGTACACTTTCAATGCTTCTTCGGGCTTATGGTCGTATTGGTAAATTGCCGCGAGCTCGTACAGGTATTCTTCTGAACCCTTGATCTCCTTCATCATTGACTCCAGGATTTGCTCAGCTTTATTGAAATTGCTGAGGGCCGTATATATGTTGGAAGCGAGCAAATAGAAATATTTATTCTTTTTCTCCAGCGACAGCGCATTTTCGATATTGGCCGATGCTTTTAACAGATCATCCTCTTTGGGACTTTTTGCAAGGATCTCCGCTATCTTATAATGAACGGTCGGATTCTCGGGATTGAGATCGATTACGTATTGAAAATTCTTAAGTGCTTTCGCATAATCTTCGAGGATGTAGTATTTCTCACCTTCGGTAAAGAAAAATTCAGCTTCACGCAGGCGCATTTCGCTGGGCTGGCCATCGGTCACTTTCTTTCGACGGTCACGCTGTGAAATTGCCGGGTTTGACAATAGCGCAACGAAGGCAACGCAAAGAATTATGGCTTTATTGAAAAAGGAACTTTTCACCTGACTACGCTATAATCACCGAGGCTTGCATCCGAAGACTGGCTTTCAAAATTAACGAAATTTCCAAACATAGAATTTTCGATTTTGGAGCCGTTTATCACGCAATTTGCCTGGATGATCGAATTCCTGATCGTGCTGTTCTTGATAACCGTAGACTCACCAATTGAAACATGGGGTCCAATCGTGCAATTTTCAAGCGTTACGTTTTGGCCGATGAACACAGGAGCTATGATCTTTGACGCGATGTTTTTTACCGATGATGAGATCAGCGGCGTGTCCTTGATGTATTCCAGGTATCGTTGATTGGTTTGAACCATGTTGTCCTTGTTCCCACAATCGAGCCATTCCGTTACCTCGCCGGCCACAAATTTTGCACCCTTCTTTTTCATGTTTTCCAAAGCTGTCGTGAATTGATATTCACCTTTTTCCTTTATGTCGTGATCGAGGAGGTATTGCATCTCATTTTTCAAGAACTCGCCGTCCCGGAAATAATAAATGCCAATGATCGCAAGATCTGAGACAAACTGTGCCGGCTTTTCGATCAGCTCACTGATCGTGCCGCTTGCATCCAGCTTCACTACGCCGAATTGAGAAGGATCTTTAACCTTTTGCACCCAGATAATACCATCCTTGCCGGTGTCCAGCTTGAAGTCAGCTTTGAAGAGTGTATCTGCGAACGCGACGATCACCTTTCCATTTAGTATCTCGCGTGCAAAGAGGACAGCGTGGGAAATACCCATTGCCTGCTCTTGGTAGTAGATCTTTCCCTCAGCGCCTACTGCCTTGGCGACCCGTATGAGATCGGCCTCTACCTGTTTTCCAAAGCTAGGATGAATGATGAAGCCGATACTCTCGACCTTCTCCGGACAGACTTTTGCAATATCCTCTACGAGGCGGTGAACGATAGGCTTTCCCGCAATTGGAAGCAGCGGCTTGGCTGTTGTGAGCGTGTGTGGCCGAAGACGTTTCCCTAACCCGGCCATTGGTATAATAATGTTCATAACACAATTATCTATCCTAACAATTTATGGATTTTCATCCAACTTGAGTATTCCAGTACTTCCTTTCGCGCCAGTAGACCGTAAGTAGAAAAACTGCGATGAGCACAGCATGGAAGCCGACGGAAAAGTAGGGAGAAGGCATTGAGGGGATCGTTGCGATTTCAATCAGGATCAGCGCGTAAAATAAGTATGCCAGCCCCCCGAGCACCTTGTAAGGAATCGGGTAGTATCGCTGACCAAGAAGGTAGCAGGCAGCGGTCATCATGAAGTAAGAGAGCAAAGTCGCCCAGCTGCTCCCCATATATCCAAAACGCGGAATGAGCAAGTAATTCAAGCCAATCGTTACGATCGCTCCCGCTGTTGTTATTATCGTACCAAAATAGGTCTTGTCGGTAAGTTTGAACCAAACCGACATATTATAATAGATACCGAGAAACATATAGCCAATGAGCAGCACGGGAACGATTGCTAGTCCCTCCCAATAAGTCGAATTCAGCAAATACTTAAGGAGGTCCATGTTTATCACCACTGACAGCAGTATGAAACTGCAGAGGATCGTAAAATAGTGATTGATCTTTGCAAACAGTTCTGGTGAATTTTTATCGGATGCGTGGGAAAAGAAAAATGGTTCGGCGGCGAAGCGGAAAGCCTGTACCGCCAGGTTCATGATGACAGAAAAACGGAAGCATGCCCCGAAGACGCCCAAAGCGTGAGCAGCATCCTGTCCGGGATAAAAATTTGCAGGGAGCCACGATTCAAGAGCTACCCGCGAAAACATTTCATTGACCATTCCCGGAAGGCCAGTGAGCATTATAGGAAATGCGTACCTGAACATTGCAGAGAAAATTTCTTTATCGAGTGCCGGTCGCCATGAAATAAGTGTGCTGAAAAAGAATATCAGATAAAACAGGTTGGCAATTAGATTCGCGAGAATAACATAACCTACACCGATCGATGGATCATAAACGACCGTGAGAAAATAGAAATTGAGTGAGATCAGGATAACAACATTCAGGATCTTCGCTGTGGCAAAAAGCAAAGCCTTTCTTTTCAATCGCAGCCGCGCAAATGGAATTGAGACGGCTGCATCCACGAACATGATCGCGGCAATCCAATAAATAAAATTCACGTGATAGTTTACGCCGAAATAGTTCGCTATCGGCACGGCGAATGCCGCGATGGTGAGGCTCAGCGCAAAGCTTATTGCCAGCACAAATGTTTGAGCGATGCGAAACACTCTTTGCTCATCGGCTCCCTTGCGTGTCGCAAACCTGAAATAGGTTGTTTCCATCCCGAAGAGGTATACGATATTGAGGAACGCCACCCAAGCGTATACATTTACCACGACACTATATTCTTCGGGAATGAAAATCCTGGTGTGCGGAATGACAAGAAAGAAATTAAGCATTCGGGGGATGATGCTCCCCAGGCCATACAGCACCGTGTCTCCCGCAAGTGATTTTATTTTATTCATGTTTTGCGGGCATGCGCATCAATTAATGTGAGGCTGCCGGTATCGACTCTTTCAGATTCTTAAGAATATCGGCAGTCATTTCTTCAAGCCCATATTGATGCTTCCAGCCCCAATCGGCCCGGGCCGAGGCGTCGTCAATGCTCTTAGGCCAGGAGTCTGCGATGGCCTGCCGGAAGTCGGGTTTATAGGAAATCGTAAACTCAGGAATGTGTTTCTTTATTGTAGCTGCCACTTGTGCCGGGCAGAAGCTCATAGAAGATACGTTATAGCTCGTACGAACTTTTACTTTTTCTGCAGGCGACTCCATCAAATCGATCGTTGCCTTGACAGCGTCTTCCATATACATCATGGGTAGGTACGTGTCAGGTGCGAGAAAGCATTCGTATTTTTTTTCCTGTAATGCTTTAAAATATATGTCGACCGCATAGTCGGTTGTGCCACCGCCGGGAGGAGTCTTCCAGCCAATCAGGCCCGGGTAACGCAAGCTCCTCACGTCAACGCCATATCGGCGGAAATAGTATTCACACCAAAGTTCTCCAGCCAGTTTTGTGATGCCATACACAGTCGTCGGATCCATAATGGTGTCCTGGGGTGTGTTTTGCTTCGGAGTAGTGGGTCCAAAGGCGGCAATAGAGCTAGGCCAATAAACTTTGTGAAGTTTTAATTCAAGCGCCGCTTCTAGTACGAAGAGCAAACTATCCATGTTCAGTTTCCAAGCCCAACGCGGATCTTTTTCTCCGGTGGCGGACAACAGCGCAGCGAGGTGATAGACCTGGGTAATATTGTTCTTTTTGAGAATATCGAATAGTTTATCGCGCTGCATCACGTCAAACTTTTCATAACGGCCTTCCTTGAGAATGCCAGTGGGGTCTTTGATGTCGGATGCGATTACGTTGTCTGCACCGTAGATCTTCCAAAGTCCCTGAGTGAGCTCGCTGCCGAGCTGACCCCCGGCGCCTATGAGCAGAATTGTGGTTTTCTTCATGCCGTCTTTGCAGGAGACATTCGACTCAGTCAAAATGTTTTCGCCTGCAAGCGCGAAAGTTATCAAAATTTCACATTTAGCCTTGCTCCCGTTACTTTTGCTCAGAATTGTTGCCCGACCATTGAAATAAAAAATCTCAGCTATGTATAAAACCCTGCAACCGTTTCTTCAAAAGGAGCTTCAATCCATCAAGGATGCCGGTCTCTACAAGAAGGAAAGAGTAATAACCACTCCGCAAGGGGCCGACATCAAGACTACTGATGGTAAAGCCGTCATTAATTTTTGCGCCAACAACTATCTTGGACTTTCTTCACATCCGCGCGTGCTCGAGGCTGCAAAGCGCGCAATCGATACGCATGGCTTTGGTATGTCCAGTGTTCGTTTCATTTGTGGCACGCAGGATATTCACAAAGAGCTCGAGGCAAAGATTTCAGCGTTTCTCGGTACAGAGGACACTATATTGTATGCTGCGGCATTTGATGCAAATGGAGGTGTGTTCGAGCCGCTCTTAGGGGCGGAGGACGCGATCATTTCGGACGAGCTAAACCACGCGTCTATCATTGATGGGGTGAGGTTGTGTAAGTCGATGCGCTATCGATACAAGCACAACGACATGGAAGACCTGAAAAAGCAGCTGGATGACGCGAAGGAGGCTGGCGCTAAGCAGATCATCATTGTTACTGATGGTGCGTTTTCGATGGATGGCACGATTGCGCAACTCGATAAGATATGTGATTTGGCTGATCAGTACGAAGCACTGGTGATGACAGACGAATGTCATGCGACTGGCTTTATCGGAAAGACCGGGCGAGGTGTGCCTGAATTCCGTGGAGTGACCGGAAGAGTGGACATTATTACAGGAACACTGGGCAAGGCGTTGGGCGGTGCATCCGGCGGGTTTACTTCGGGACAGAAGGAGATCATTGAATTATTACGCCAGCGTTCGAGACCGTACCTGTTCTCCAACACCCTGGCACCATCTATTACCGGCGCATCGATTGAAGTTTTCAAAATGCTTTCCGAGACGACGCAGCTCCGCGACAGGCTTGAAAAGAATACAAAATATTTCCGCACAGAAATGACAAAGGCTGGCTTTAACATTAGACAGGGTGAACACCCGATCGTGCCCATAATGCTTTACGAGGCGCCGCTTGCTCAGCAGTTTGCGGAACGTCTTCTCGACAAAGGAATTTACGTCATAGGGTTTTTCTTTCCCGTTGTTGCAAAAGGCCAAGCCCGCATACGCGTTCAACTTTCCGCTGCTCATGAACAGCACCATTTGGATAAGGCGATTGCTGCCTTCACTGAAGTTGGGAAGGAGCTTGGTGTACTGAAATAACCCGCTACCTTTTTTTTCTCATCGCGTCCGCGAACTCAGGCTGCTCGACGAACAGTCCAAAAAGGGGTTCGGAGTTTTCCTGCGGCAGGAAATAGATTCGTTCCTTTCTGCCGCGCAGCTTCAGCGCGTAAAGGTTGAAGTACGGAATCGCTTTGATGTACTTCACCTCGGACCACTCAAAGTGCTCAGTTTTGTCGTCGTCGGTCACCATGATCCGTTTCTTGCCGATCGCGACACGCTTTAGCCTGGCTGCAATGAAGAAGTAGAGAGCGACAAACGTGAGTCCAATCAGAAAGAACAAAAGAGCGACTCGTTTGTTTTTGTCAGCATCACCACCGAGAAACAGGAGCATTCCGCAGAACCATTGCAACACTCCGAAGGCCAGAAAAAAATACTTTGCGAAGTAGAACTTCGCACGACTGGCTTCTTTCATTTCACATAAAAATTTGGTTTTCAATAACTAAGGTACTTAAAATATTAACAATATGATAATATATACGCCAGGGCGAGCAAAGTAAACGCAAGCGACAAAATATAGTTCATTTTTCTATTACTACAGGAAAATCTTGTCCTCTTGAAAACGTGTATGGATACTGTGGCTTTCCCTTCAGCTTGCGTGTCATCTCCGGTACCTGATCGTCGAGATAACTTTTCAATTCATAAATGGTGACTTTTCCATCTTTCGGAGCGCCATCTGCATCGCCTTGCAAGGCTTTGATGAGTATATAGGTGAACAACCCATGGCCCAGTTCAGCGAACTCTGTCGCGAATTGCTCGCTGCCTGCCGAGGCCATGACGTGGATTCCCGCGCTGCGTGAAAGTTGCGCGATGGCCTTCTCTTCAGCGGCCCCGCGGGTCGCGAGTAGTTCGACGGAGCCTCCACTTTGGCATGCATCCATAACTATCAACTGCTTCAATGCCTGAATATGTTTGAATTTATCCTGCAGGAATGACGCTTCAATTGCATCTTTTTCGAGCGAACTAAGGTCATAAAGCCGAGAATTTTCGGTGGGAATAAAGAAGAATCTGTCGTCGACCATGCTCCCGTGCCCTGCAAAATAGAAGATGAACACGTCTTCCTGGTGGACCTTGCCGGCAAGCTCGTCGAGCTTACTAAGAATGTTCTGTCTTGAAGCGTCTGCATCATAGAGCGTATGAACCTCTAGATTCTTATAAAGCTGGGTTCCATTTTGCCTCACTTGGTTTCCAAAGGATTCGGCGTCCGGCCTGGCATAATTTAATGTCATCTTTGGATTCCGGTATTGATTGATGCCCACGGCGAGCACATAACAAGTACTCGTCTTTCCGGCATGATCGGAGAACATTTCAACGGAATGAGGATCCGATTCAATCTTGTCTTTATTAATCGCGGAAGCGGTGATTATGTTAGTCCCGCCTATTAGGTCGATCACGTGGCGATAGGTGGAAGTCTGGTCTTTGCCGGTAGGGAAGTTCAATGCCTGTTTTTGGAGAGGTATGGATTTCCCATTGTGAAACAGCCTAAGATTTTCGACCCCCGCCCCGTTGTCCGTCATTTTCACGTACACTTCAGCTTTTCCCTGGTCGGCCGAAGCAACGACCGCGATTTTCACAGTTGGAGGAGGAGACTTTTGCAATCTGCCTTGAATTCCTTTGAAATCTTCACCGCCGCGGCTTTGAAATATTTTGGGCAAGAGATCAGGCCTGTAGAACTCGTCGAAGAATTGATCCACGGAGTAAGTCTTCATCCCGTCTACGAAGTGAATGAACTGGCGCGCATCTTGCGTTCCGTTAAAATATCCTTCCGGATTTTTCACCATCCATTCATTTTCCCCGAAATGGATGTGTTCAAAAAACTCCCTGCCGGAATTCAATTCCCAGAATTTGGTCGAGCCATCCACACTGTGGCTGATCAACATTTTATTGTCAGGGCTGAATAGCAAAGATGTAACCTCGGCCTTATGCCCATCAAGTGTGCGGACGATTTTTCCTGTTGTCCAATCCCACACGCGAATGGACCTGTCTGCACCGGCCGAGTATATATATCTCCCATCAGGACTGAATATCGCAATGTGCACGGCGCCATGGTGATCAAGGAATTTCCGAGTCATAAGACCGGTACCAATATTCCAGAGCCTGATGGTCCCATCCCAGCTTGCAGTGAGGAGTTGATGTTGGTCAGGACTAAGTCGCAGAGACCCGATTACATCCTGGTGACCGATAAAATCCCGGACTACGGACTTGGAGTCTAATTCATACATCTTGAGTTCTTTTCCCTGGGCTGTGAACAGGTACAAATCAGACTGCCCCCAAAGGATGTTGTACGCCGAGTTGTTTTCGAAATCAAAAAAGTTGACTGATTTTCCTGTGGAGAGATCCCATGTGATCAGGCGGGCATCCCAACTGGATGCTGCTACTTTGGTTTCATCAGCATTGAAGTGAATGTCAAGCACCGGTTCGCGATGAGCTTTTATGACACGGAGTGAATCACCTGTTTCCATGTTCCACAAGATAATCTTGCCGTCACCACCCCCGGTAACCATTCGCTTGCCATCCGCAGAGAGATCATAACAGACTACTGCCTTGGTGTGCCCCGCATATTCCATCAACGTCTTTCCGCTTGCAATATCCCATCGCTTGACCTTCGAACCGAATTTTCCTTTTATCAAACTTCTTCCGTCTCGGCTGACCATCAATTGATTTTTAAAACGGATATATTTCGCGATTTGCATATCCCAAATGAAGTTGGGATCATAGTTTATACCTCCCTTATCGCGCATATTGAGAAAACCTGTAAGCGTTGTTGATAATTTTTGTTTATCAAGGTCCCACACCATCGTGGTATTATTGTTCGACGTGATCAGCAGCTTTTTCCCGTCGTTGTTAAATATTGATTCGTTTATTTGTTGGTCAGGAGTGGGGGAGATCCGAGCAAGCTCGTTTCCACTTTCAGTATCCCACAGAACAATCTCCTTTTCAGTAGCGAGCATGAGCCGCTTACCATCTGGACTTACAGCCAGGGATGACAAGTCATCAACCTGGTCGGCATATTGCTTTAGGAGTTTACCATTGCCGACGTCATATTTTTTTACTGAACCGTGGTGTGACGCCATGTACAGATTTTTGCTGTCTGGCGAAAACGCCACAAACGTTGCGCAGCCACCACACGATCCGGAGCCATATTCGAATGTGTGTACTTTTTGCCAGTCGCTGGTACTGTAAACATTTACTTTGCGGTCGTCTTCACCCGTTGCCAGCCACTTACCATCTGCGCTGAATGCGGTCGCCACCCCTTTGCGATTGCTTTCGGGATTTGCATCGATTTCAACGACTTTTTTTCTTGAGGCTGTTTCAAATACTTTCACGGGATATCGCAAGCACGATACGGCAAAATATTTCATATCCGGACTGAAATTAACGTCGGAGACGATTTCGTTTGATGGATTTAGGGATGCCAGTTGTTTGCCCGAAACCACCTCCCAGAATCTTACTGTGCCATCGGAGCTTCCCGTCATCAATGTTTTGCCGTCTTTGCTGAAGTCAATAGTTGTTACCGAATATTCATGGCCCAAAAAGCTTCTGACTTCCCTTCCGGTATTGAGGTCCCAAAGTTTTGCTGACTTATCGCGGCTGCCTGTTGCGACATAGTTGCTGTCGGCGCTTATGGCGATGGAAATGACTGCGAGTTCGTGGCCCTTCTGGATGACAGTTTCAAGCGTTTGGGCGGACACTGAAATTGATATGGAAAACAGTACAAAAAGGGTGGGCTTCATGGATCTAAAGCTAGGTAAATTGCCTGAGAGGCGACTAAAGCGCCATTCGTGTCGGACATCTAAGATGTCCGACATATAACATGTCCGACGTACTTAACCTCAGACCAGAACCGCTATGAGATTCTCACAAGGAAATATTTACCATGTCTATAATCGTGGCAATGATCGACGTCCGATATTTTTTAAGCGTGATAACTATCTATACTTTCTGAAGAAGATTGACAAATACATTTCTCCATGCGCTGATATCTTGGCTTGGGTGCTTATGCCGAATCATTTCCATCTTTTGATTCACGCGAATGAGCGAACTTGTAAAGTGATCAGGCGGGAACCAGTTTTAATTGACGGGTGCACCGAGGGTGTAAGGGTGCTGTTGAGCTCTTACTCACGAGCAATTCAAAGGCAGGAATCAATGACAGGTAATCTTTTTCAACAAAACACCAAGTCAAAATGTGTCAGTAATCGTGAACATGACTATTCCGCCGCCGCCTTCCACTACATCCATCAAAACCCCTACCGCGCCGGCCTCGTTGAAAAATTAGGAGACTGGGAGTTCTCCTCAATTCATGAGTACGCAGAGGCGGGCAGCTCATCTTACACCAACTTTGAAAGGAAACTATGCAACACTGACCTTGCCCGCAACTTATTGGACGTGGGACCGCTAAATATTTTCGAACAGACTTATCGTGTTATTCCCGGAGCTGCGGCGGAAAATATTTTCCAGACACACCGTCACGAAGCAGCTATTCGGCGCTAGACTTTCACTTCATGGGGTTCAATAGGTTCCGGCTCTACGGGAATTTCGTCCCACTTTTTAGGCTCCTCGTTGTGGAGGTATTCCAGGATCTTTTGTTCCACCTGTTTGAGCTTAAGGCCTCTCACATACTTCCCGTTGCGAGCCAATATCAATCTACCAGTTTCCTCCGAAATCACCATCACGAGAGTGTCCGTGTTCTCGCTCATACCAATACCTGACCGGTGCCGTAGACCGAAGTGCGAGGGCAAATGATCATTTTCGCTTACCGGCAAAACACACCGCGCCGCTTTCACTCGCCCCTTATAAATCACCACCGCACCATCGTGCAAGGGACTGTTCTTGTTGAAGATTGACAATAGCAGGCGCTTGGTGACTTCTGCGTCAAGTGGATCTCCCGTCTCGACATATAATTTCAGATCTGTGTCTCTCGAGAACACAATCAACGCTCCCGTCCGGGTTGCTTTCAGATTTTTTGCTGCTTCTATCACCTGGTGCACGTCAAAGTCGTCATGATACCGGATGCGCCAGTGCGCAAATGATTTAAAAAAATCGCGATCAGTACTGCGACCGATCACTAACAAGAATTTCCTGAGCTCCGGCTGAAAAACGATTATCATCGCAAGCACACCGACACCCATAAACTGACCAAGTATCTTGGTGAGCAGTTCCATCTGAGCTGCGCGCACCACTAGGTAAACGAGGTAAAGGCAAAGAAGTCCGAGGAAAATATTCACTGCAAGACTTCCCCGAATCATTTTATAGACCTGGTAAAGCAAAATAGCCACCAAGGTGATATCTACGAGATCCACCCATGTCACTTCAAGAAACGCTATATGGAAAGCCAGAATCACATTCAAATTTAACTCTTTTGCAAAAAAGTCTGGGCACTAAGATTGTGCCATAAGACGCGGTATATTAACGCATCTCCTTATTGATCTTTACAGGGGTCATTCCTTTAAGATACTTGTCGAACCAGTTCAGATATCTTTCGAAGCGGTCTTTTTGGTAGCTGGGAACAGTGATTCCGTGATATTGACCTGGATAAATCACCAGTCCAGTGGGGATGTCCTGCGATCTCAACGCCTGGTACATCTGTTCACTTCCACCTACTGGCACGTTGAAATCTTTTTCGCTCGCCATGAATAGTGTCGGCGTTTTTATTTTGTCGGCCTTCAGAAAGGGATAGGAAAGCTTTAAGTACTTATCGACGTTCTTCCACGGCACGCCAAGTTCGTTCTCCAATTGCAAAACATATTGATCTGACCCGTACAAGGATAATTGCAGTGCACTGCCGGCGCCACTAGCCGCAGCTTTGAAGCGCGTGTCAGTGGCGATGCTGTAGTCGGTTAGAATTCCACCATAGCTCCATCCGCCAATGCCGAGTCTTTCAGCATCGACAATACCTTCTTTAACCAGATGGTCTACTGCACCGTGTATGTCCATCACTTCTTTATTTCCCCAATCAGCATAGATTGCACGCGAGTACTCGACCCCCCTTCCGTTGCTGCCACGGTAATTGACGCCAACAACCGCATAGCCTCCGGCTGCCAGTATCTGACGTGATAAATCAAATCCATACTCGTCCTGTGACACCGGCCCGCCATGTATGAAAAATAAAGCCGGCAATTTTTGGCCCGGGGCTGCATCGGCGGGTTTGAATAAAAGATTGGAAACGCTTGTGCCGTCCTTGCTCCTGGAACTAAAGCCTTCAACGGAAGCAAGTCGCAATGGTGCAACGAATGCATCCTGATGTGTTGTGATACGGCGCACAATACCGTTTTCAATCGCGTATATCTCGGCAGGAAGCTGGGGTTCACTCATAAGGGCCACGTAGCTTCCATTGAAGTTTTTTTCCAGTGACTGAAAGCTCCTGTTGCCACCTACCACTTTGGACACCTTGCCCGATGCAACGTTTATTTCGCCAACATACCGTTGCCTGTCATCCGTAACGAGGGCAAGGACGCTTTGTCCGTCTTTGGACCACACTTGGTTATTGACTGGGCGGTCAATTGCTTTAGTGAGAAGCTTTGGCTCCCCGCCATCGCGGGAAATTATAGCTACGACGGGTTGGTCGTACATGATATAGTTTTCTGAAGAGCTTGAACGCGTATATGCAATATGCTTTCCGTCCGGACTCCACCTTGGATTGTTGTCATAACCATTCCACGTCGTTAGTTGCCTGGGCGAAGAACCTTTGCGGGCGTCGATAATCCATATGTCGGAATTTTCATTTTTATCCGGATCGGCGGTACGATTACTGACAAATGCGATCTGAGTGCCATCCGGACTCCATACAGCCGAACTCTCCGTATAATTTCCACGCGTTAGCGTGTCAAGCTTTTTAGTTTCAAGATCAAAGAGATACAAATGTGTGTAACGTCTTACTAAATATCCTTCTATGTCTTGCTTGAACTGATATCGATCCAATACGTAAGGCTTAGCAGTCTTTGTTTTAGATGTGTCGGGTGCATCCTGAAGGGTAAGCAGCAGCTTTCTGGAGTCAGGAGACCACTTGTAATCCGACAAGTCATGTTTCAGATCTGTAATTTTTTTTGCTTCACCACCCCGGCGGTCCATGATCCAAACCTGACTTTTTTTACTCTGGCGCGAAGAAACAAACGAGATGTATTTGCCGTCCGGACTCCATCTGGGCGAAGATTCGCCGTCAGGACTGTGGGTTAATTGAATACTTGATTGTCCGTCCCAGCTCACCATCCATATGTCGCTGTTTCGTTTGTCTTTGGCTGAGTCAACGGTGGAAAGAACGTAGGCAATCCAGCCACCCTCGGGTGATACCTGAGCATCACTCAATGTCTGAAGGCGATAGATGTCTCCGGGACGGATCTTTCTCTTAGACTGTGCAAGTGTTAATGCGTTGACCGCTAAGAAAACCAGAATCAAACAGGATAATTTCTTCATATGGATTTTATTGTATAATTTTTCTTGTGAGCTGAATGCATTCTACCGCCGCTTTTACATCATGAACACGAAGGATGCTGGCTCCTTTTAGTAACGCCGCCGTATTCAGGACTGTTGTTCCATTCAGGGCCTCTTCTGGTGTCGTTTTGAGCGTCCTCCATATCATTGACTTCCGCGAAAGGCCAACCATCATTGGAACTCCCAGTATGTTGAAATAGTCAAGGTTTTGCAACATCGTAAAATTCTGCTCTACCGTTTTTGCGAATCCAAATCCGGGGTCGACTATAACATCTTTTATCCCAGAGCCTCTCAGTCGCGATAATTTATTGTGAAAGTAATCTGCGATATCTTTTATAAGATTGTTGTATTCCGTGAGCTTATTCATCGTCTGTGGTGTCCCGCGCATATGCATGATGACATAGGGAACGTCGGCCGCAGCTAAGACATCGAACATTTTGTTATCCTGATCGCCTCCTGAGATATCATTAACCATCGACGCGCCGGCGTCTAATGCCATTTGAGCAACAATGGCGTGAACCGTATCCACAGAAATTATCGTGTTCGGAAATTCTGCAAGGATGGCGTGGATTGCTGGCACTACGCGCTCAGCTTCGTCTTTTACGCCTACGACTGCGGCACCAGGCCTTGAAGATGCACCCCCAACGTCAATGATCGTCGCCCCTTCACTAAGCATCTTTTCGACGTGGGTGAGAACGGTCTTCTCGTGAGCAAACCTGGACCCATCGTAAAAACTGTCTGGTGTGACGTTGAGAATTCCCATCACACGAGGTGTGCTCAGGTCGATCACCTTGCCACGAACGTTCAATGTTTTGTTGCTATAAAATGTTTTATTTTGCACCGCGATAAAATGACGAAAACTTCCACCCAATATAAAGATGTAATCTCCGCCTGCCAAGAGCTGTTCTTGAAGAAGACACGAGACTATGGCACCGCATGGCGTGTGTTGCGACTACCAAGCATCACAGACCAGATATTTATTAAGGCGCAGCGTATTCGCAGCATCCAGGAGAAAGGTCAGCAAAGGGTGGACGACAGCATTCGCGATGAATTTATCGGGATATTGAACTATTGTGTTATTGCCCTTATCCAGATCGATTTGCAGTCGTCTTCAAAAATGGAATTGACCGTTCAGGAAGTAACACCCCTCTACGATCATGCGGTTAGAACAACCTATGAGCTCCTGGAAAATAAGAACCATGATTATGGTGAGGCGTGGCGCGAAATGCGGGTCAGCTCTATTACTGACATTATCCTTATGAAATTGTTAAGGGTGAAACAAATCGAAGACAATCAGGGTAAAACGCTCGTAAGCGAAGGTGTTCGCGCAAACTACCAGGATATAATAAATTATTCCGCGTTTGCCCTGATTAAACTTTCGGAAGAAAAATAGTTCGTATGCAGAAATTCCTGGATCAATTTTCACGTTTCTTCGTCGGTGCATTATTCATCTTTTCGGGCCTGATCAAGCTCAATGATCCAATTGGAACCGAGATCAAGATGGAAGAATACTTCGAAGTCTTTGCCCAGGATTTTGGATCGCTGTTTCACTATTTCATCCCGTGGTCCCTCGAAATTGGTATGATCATGATCGTACTTGAAGTGGCGCTCGGAGTTGCCATCTTGTTGTTCTATCGGATGGAGATAACTGCATGGGTCCTGTTGCTCCTGATGGTCTTCTTCACGTTCCTGACCTTCTACTCTGCCTACTTTGACAAGGTCACGGATTGTGGATGTTTCGGGGATGCGATCAAGCTGACTCCGTGGGAGTCGTTCACAAAAGACGTTATATTGATGGTGTTCGTACTGCATCTTTTTTGGTACAGAAAAAGATATCAGGCAGTATTGCGAACTATGGAAGGGCACGCGGTTATAGGATTGACTGCAGCGCTTAGCCTTTTTGCCGGAATCTACGCCATCAACCATTTACCGTTCATCGATTTTCGTGCCTATAAAGTAGGCAACAACATACCCATGAAGATGTTGCCACCGGAACAGCCCATCATCGAATATTTGTTTGAAAAAGACGGAAAAGAAGTCAGGTCAGGAAAGTTTCTTTCGGCCGAGGAAGGATATGTTTACAAGAACTCTCAAATTCTTAACGAGAAAAACATCAAGCCTGCTATTACAGACTATTCAGTTGCAAATCCTGACGGTAACGATATCACGCAATCGACCTTTCAGGGACCCAAGCTCCTGATCGTGATGTTTGACGTGAAAAAAGCTTCTACTAAAAATATCACAGCGATCAGGCAGCTAGCGGGTGACCTGGAAGGCAAAGTTGAAACGCTCGTGTTAACGTCTTCATCTGCAGAGAGCGTGGAGATATTCAGACACGAACACCAGCTTGGGGTGCCGTATGCATTCGCCGACGCAACCGTGCTCAAGACCATCGTGCGCTCGAATCCCGGAATTTCTCTCTGGAAAGATGGAACCGTTCTCGGAAATTGGCACCACAATGACACTCCGTCTTCGCAAGACATCCTCAACCTCTTGAAATAAAATTTTGAATGAAAATTTTCCTGCTTGGCCTGCCTGGCTGTGGAAAAACGACCTTGGGGAAGGAGCTTGCACAAGCCCTCAGTGTCCCTTTTGTTGACCTGGACGAAGAGATAGAAAAGAGGGAGGAAATGCCGGTGAAAGAGATATTCAGAAAAAGAAAGGAAGAGTACTTTAGAAAAGTGGAATCATTGGAGTTGAGTAAGTGGTGTGAATCCCGCCGTGACTTTGTTATGGCCACCGGTGGCGGGGCGCCCGTTTTCTTTGACAATGTTGATAAGATTAATAAGGCCGGAAAGAGTATTTTTCTTGATGTGACCGCAAGGGAAATTACCAACAGGATCTTGCGAACCCCATTGGAAGAGCGGCCATTGTTTGCAAATGCAAATGCTGAGACATTGAAAGATCAGATTGAATTCATGCGCTCCCAGCGCGTACCATTCTACAAGAAGGCACACATGACAATCGCCGGGGATGATATTTCTGTGGCTGAAATGATAAAAAAGATCAGAACGGAAATCCAACCGTAATCATGAAGGTTGTGGCGCTGTTCTTCAGTGTCACCATTGGGCTCAACGCGGAGTTGATCGTATAAGGCCTGTACGAATTATTTTCCTGGCTAAGTATTGTCGCGAAGTCAATGTAGAAGGTTGACGTCCGGTAACCCAACCCGGCAGAATATGTTGAAATCGTGCGATCAATATTGTTTTGCGGGCTTTTAAAAGGATCTGGCAACAGCGAGAAACCGCCGCGGAACCGGAAGCTGTTGAGTCGGTATTCTCCACCCATCCTTAGATTAACTACTGATTTGTACAGGCTTTTGATTTGGTCGTTGTCAGCGGAGTAATCACCTCCGTAATAAGAATTTGCGCTGTACTTGGGACTCGCGTAATTGATCCATTCTGCATCAGCACTGATGAATCCTTTCTTTTCAAAGAAAAACGTGAGACCACCACTAACACGCCATGGCGTGGACAAGCTATATTGATCGGTAACCTGATCAGTCGACGCACTTTCCTTGTTCAGAAACTCACCTGGCAAGTATTCGAAATTCTTCCAGTTCGTACTCATTGTTGCAGAATAGTCGTCGTTAACGGTATAGCTCGTAGGTGTTGCAACAGAAACGCCAAATTGAAATCGGTCGATAGGTCTATAGATGGCACCCAAAGTCGCATTAATGCCAGTACCACTGAGATTCAATGTTTCATTTAGCTGCATGAACGACATTGGCTGACTTGCGTCGCTGAAGGTTTCCGTGTACGTCTTCTCCGCCCGATAGTGAAAAGATGTAAGTCCAAGTCCACCGCCGATGAATAGTTTATCATTGAAGTTAGCACCGTATGAAAAACTCCACTGGTTCTGCCCGCCTGTGGTTTTTACAGTTTCTTCCTGGTCGGGTATTCCGGAAACATCGGTAAAGTATTGATTGTTTGGTCCCGGCGGATTGAGGATCGATTGAGGCCCAATAAGGTAATTAAAGTATGAGAGCCCAGTCGGCGTGTTGTAGTTGTATCCGCTCTGATCGAATTGTGCCGTACCGGTGCCGTTGGCATCTTGTATAAAGTAGTCAATAATGGAATTGTCTGTGTTTCTGCCTTTATAGGTGAAGGTGTTATTAAAGTCGTTCGTACGATTGAAATTGATCGCGAAGGTCCCGCCCCACAATCCTTTTCTTCCATCCTTGTTACTATGAAAGGCGATCCCGAAGTTGGGAATGATCAGGTTGGTTTTGCTTGCACTGGTTGTCCCATTGAGATAAGAGGCGTCAGAATTCGCAATGACATACCCCGGTGTGAACGAAAACTCGGACCGGTTGTACATGCCCAGGCCTGCAGGATTGTAGTATGCAGAGCTCAGGTCTCCTCCCAGCGAGTTCTGAACTCCCCCCATCGCCTGGATGCGTGCACTCCCGCCGGGGCGGATGCGGCTAAACATCAAGGCTTCTTCCGAATAACTTTGTGCGAGGATGTTGCCCACTCCAAGCAACAGCAATCCCACGATCGCAAAGACGACCTTCAATTTCATCTTAAAATGGGTTTGTGATTAGTTCCTTCCGCGCGAATGGCCACCGCCACCGCCGCCACCGGAAAATCCACCGCCGCCGCCAGAGAATCCGCTACTGTGACCGCCACCAAAGGCTCCGCGTGAGCCGGAACCAAAGGAATCAAAAGATGAGCGCGTGTTGCCACCGCTGTTCCAACCACTGTTTCCACCGGATCCCCAGGAATTGCCGTTCGAGAATCCGCTGCTGCGCGTGTTAGAAAAGTCGGAACTGTTTCTCCAGCCACTGTTATAGTAGTTAGGCTGCGAATCGTTCCGCATGCGTCCGCCTTCGCGAACTCTTCCGTTCGAGCCAACAATTGATGCGTCGTTACGTGAGTTGGTGCTGACATAATTGTTTAGGCCGCTGCTGCGGGAAGGATGCTTGCCAAATGCTGTGTTGCGTGAGTCGGTAACGACAGCCGACGTAGGATAGTATGAACCATACGGACTGTATCCATATCCGCCGTATCCGTACATAGAACCCATTCCGTACCCAATGCCCATCATGGTGTAAGGACTGTACATCATAGGACTTCCATACATCATGCTATAACTCATTCCAAAACCGCTATACATCCCCGAACCCATTCCCATTCCATACATGCTATAAGGCGAGTACATGCTGTATGGCGAGTACATCATGCTGTAAGGCGAGTAGCCAAACGCATACGGAGAATACATGCTCGAATAAGGACTTCCAAATCCACTATAACCATAAGGCGAGCCATATGCATTATTGTAGTAAGTGTTAGCGTAAGCAGACGAATTGTTATACAGGTTGCTGTTTACATTCTTAGGCTGATATCCTGAAAGAAAGTAATCCGGATCATTTTGGACAACGGAGGTTCCATTCTTCGCCTGAGCATTATACTCAGGATTCACGCCACGACCGGAATAGCTATCCGAAGGATTGACTGGATTTGAACGAACCGCATCGATGTCATCCTGGCGGTATTTCTTTGCAAGGACAACCTCATTGGCTTTCACTACAACGGCACGATCCTTTGAGTTGAAATACATGTCGTCATTTTCCTGCGCCAATACTGCGAAGGAAAGACCCATCGCGAGCATCAACAAAGTGTATTTCGTTTTCATAATCTTCCGGGTTGATTTTATTACACTACTATTAACGCAAAGTTAGCAAGTATGGTGCCGTGATTCAACGATTTTTGGGTACTGTTTTCACTGAATTTGACCCCCTGGACTAGGTATTTCTCTCATACTAAAAAACGTTCTTCTGGCATCGCCTGCCTATATTTGCGCCTCAAAAAACGACGAACAATGTCAAAACAGATACCTACACGGTCGGAGGATTATGCTCAATGGTATGTTGAACTTGTAAAAAAGGCAGATTTGGCTGAAAATTCCGATGTGCGGGGATGTATGGTTATCAAGCCGTATGGCTACGCGATTTGGGAAAAAATGCAGCAAGCACTGGACGGAATGTTCAAAGATACCGGTCATGTGAACGCCTATTTTCCTCTCTTCGTTCCCAAAAGTTTGTTTGAAGCAGAGGAGCAAAATGCTGAAGGTTTCGCGAAGGAATGTGCGATTGTTACTCACTATCGTTTGAAAAACGATCCAATAAAAAAGGGGAAATTGATAGTTGATCCCGAGGCTAAGTTGGAAGAAGAACTTGTGGTCAGACCAACCAGCGAAGCAATTATTTGGAGTACCTATAAAAAATGGATTCAGTCTTACCGCGATCTGCCAATCCTTGTGAATCAATGGGCAAACGTGGTAAGGTGGGAGATGCGCACACGGCTTTTTCTGCGTACGGCGGAATTTCTTTGGCAGGAAGGTCACACTGCGCATGCAACCCAGCAAGAAGCGGTAAAAGAAACTCGTCAGATGCTTGATGTATATGCTGATTTTGCCGAAAAGTTTATGGCAATGCCCGTCATCAAGGGTAGAAAAACCGAGGGCGAAAAATTTCCCGGCGCTGTAGACACTTATTGTATTGAGGCTCTGATGCAGGACGGCAAAGCACTGCAGGCAGGAACATCGCATTTTCTCGGACAGAATTTCGCAAGGGCATTCAATGTGCAATTTTCAAGTAAGGAAGGTAAGCTTGAGTATGTTTGGGGCACATCATGGGGAGCGAGCACGAGGCTGATTGGTGGCCTTATTATGGCGCACTCCGATGACGACGGGTTGGTTCTTCCACCAAAACTCGCACCTATTCATGTGGTTATCGTGCCCATCTTCAGGAATGAAGATGAGCTCTCGAGGATCACCGCTGCCGTGGAACCTATCATGAAAGGACTGAGAGGCGTCAACCTTTCAGTGAAGTTCGATAACCGGGATACCCAAAAGCCGGGATTCAAGTTTGCGGAATATGAGATGAAGGGCGTTCCGGTACGTCTGGCAATAGGTCCTCGTGACCTTGAGAACGGAACTATCGAAGTGGCAAGGAGAGATACCAAAGAAAAGCAGGTGATGAAATCCACTGATGTGGTCACCGCAATTCCGGCGTTGCTGGATGACATTCAAAAGAATATTTATGCACGAGCGTTGAAGTTCCGCGAACAGAACACGACACCAGTGGACACGTTCGATGAATTCAAGCGCGTACTCGACGACAAAGGTGGCTTTGTGTTAGCGCACTGGGATGGGACTCCCGAGACCGAAGCGGCGATCAAGCAGGAGACGAAAGCTACCATTCGCTGCATCGCGTTGGACGCTAAGGAAGAAGCAGGAAAATGTGTTTATTCCGGCAAACCTTCGAAGATGCGTGTGCTCTATGCGCGTGCATATTAAGCCGACCCTGCCTTGGTGCACACCAAGGCTTGAACGTGAATTCATTATCTTTACATTCCCATGGAATGGATGATTGTTTTGTCGCTTGTGCTGATCGGCCTGGCACTCGTAGTAGTTGAAATAATTTTCGTACCCGGCACCACGCTTGTCGGCGTACTGGGCTTCGTTCTCATGGTTATCGGCGTCGGCTTGAGTTTTCGTTATTTCGGAACTTCCGCAGGCTGGCTTACTGCGGCAGGCTCAGCAACGGTCGCCGGCCTCTCATTATATTTTTCGTTTAAAGCGGGCGTGTGGCACCGATTTTCACTTAAAGAAACGATCGACGGTAAGGTGAATGAAGGAGAAATCGATAACCTGAAAACAGGAACCGAGGGCGTTACACTTTCGGCCCTTCGCCCGGTTGGCAAAGCGGAGCTGCTGGACAAGACTTACGAAGTTAAAACAATGGGCACATACCTGGAGGCAGGCAGACGCATCCGGGTCATGCAGATTCTTTCGCATCAAATAATTGTAGAACCACTTAATTAATATCCTCTTATGCAAGGCGCAGCTTTACTCGTTGTCGTATTCCTCGTCATCATCTTTTTTTTCGTGTTCACATACTTTGTTCCGGTTGGACTTTGGATCACAGCAGTTTTTGCCAATGTCAAGATTACCATCGGCGAGTTGATTGGAATGCGGATCAGAAAAGTGCCGCCAGGAGTAATTGTAAATTCATTGATCACCGCCACAAAAGCAGGACTTCAGGTCACCACACGTGAGCTTGAAACACACTACCTCGCGGGCGGTGACGTTCCTAATGTCATTCGCGCCCTTATCTCTGCAGAGAAGGCAAACATTGTGTTGACTTTTAAACAGGCGACGGCAATCAACCTTGCCGGTCGTGATGTATTTCAGGCAGTGCAGATATCGGTTAATCCCAAAGTCATCACCACGCCCAAAGTTGCCGCAGTTGCAGCCGATGGGATCCAGCTGATTGCTGTGGCGCGAATCACAGTTCGTGCCAGCATCGCGCAATTGGTAGGTGGTGCCGGTGAGGACACGATTCTTGCACGGGTCGGGGAGGGTATCGTCACCTCAATTGGTCAGGCGAACTCACACCGTGAAGTGCTGGCAAATCCCGACAAGATCTCAAAGCTCGTCCTCTCCCGGGGATTGGATGCAGGAACGGCCTTTGAAATATTGTCCATTGATATCGCAGACGTGGATGTCGGTGCCAACATCGGCGCTAAGCTCCAAACTGATCAGGCCGCGGCTGACCTAAAGGTGGCAGAAGCACGGGCCGAAGAGAGAAGGGCAATGGCGGTTGCCCTTGAACAGGAAATGATTGCGAAGGCACAGGAAGCGCGCGCAAATGTGATCCAGGCCGAGGCGGAAATCCCGAAGGGCATCGCGCAGGCGTTTATGAATGGGACTTTGGGAGTAATGGACTATTACAAAATGCAAAACGTTCAGGCCGATACGGAGATGCGTCAGTCAATTTCCGGTACGGGCAAATCAGGGCAGGCGCCAAGTACTCCAGGCAAATAGGTCAACGCAGCGGCGAACAACGATACACGAGGGAACAGTGCACTAATCTGGATTTTGGTGTTCCTTGAATTCATGGATGCACAAGCGTCTCCCACGCAGCCACCATTTTGGCCAGGAAAACCTTCTGTTGAGGAATGTAGGTTAGCATCCTGAACTGCATCGGAAAAACGCTGAGACCGTCTCGTGTGAGAACACCGTACGAACCATCACGACTTACAATAACCAGGTTCTCGTCAACAGGTTCGATTGAATTGAAGCGAGGTTCAATAAGAACACGACCGCGGTTGTCAGCGAGGCCTTTCAAAGATTGCTGCACCAGGATAAAATCGCGATTCGGCATCCGTTGAATTGAATCATAACGCAAGTCGAGCAACACGTTTCCTTCGAGATCGATAAGTCCATATTTTCCGTTGCGCGACACCAAAGCAATGCCCCCTTCAAAATTTCCGGTAGTTTCAAAAGTCGGTTGTATGACGATTTGATCCTGTTTATTTATATATCCCCATTTTCCTAACAAGCTTACCGGCGCGAGCCCATCGTGGAATTCTCCGATGTTGTCATAACGATTTGCTATTCTCAGGCGCCCACGCGAATCGACAAATCCAAACTTACCGTCTCGCTTTATTCCGATTAGACCTTCGCTTTCGCGGAAAGCCAGCTCGGTACGTTCCGGAAGGACAATTGCCTCCTGACGCTTGAGCAGCTGACCCTGCAGGTTGATTTCCTTTTCGAGCCCATCAGGAAGTCGCTCGAGGAGATGGTCAGTGAATACGGTGATTGGATTGGTTGTGAAATAGATCGTGTTACCGCTGAAATCCTTGAGAAAGAGAATGCTGTCTTGTTTTTCAATGTAATGATCGGCGTCCAGCAGGGTGATTGGAAACGGTTGGGGCGTGATCCGCCACTGATCGTCTGTAGTGATAATTCCAAATTGACCTTTGAACCGGACTGAAATCAATTCACCTTTTGCAGCGAGCAGTGAATCATAAACACACGCAACGGTCTCTTTTCCATATCTGTTAACAGCGCCCCAGTATCCACGGTTTTTGGCCGGAAAATATTTGCCATCGCCGTGAGTGAGCAGATCATATTCTTTTGCTGTTTTTCTGACGCCGACTGTATCATACAATGACCAGCTGGTTCTGCCTGCAGTCTTTCGTCGGGCTCGAAGGAGATTACCTTCAAGGCAAAGGGTGTCGAACTCGAATGGGAGCACTTCACTTTGATCCAGCTTTAACAATCCCCATTTCTTTTCTTTTTTCGCCAGGACGTTATTGCCGGTTTTTGCTCCGATAAGGTCGTATGAAGGAGTCCATTGCTCCTTAAAGTTTCCATCGACAAATCCCATTTTGTTGTTAATCGTAATTCGTGTCCAGCCCGCTGGCTGAAACGAGAGATCATCAGCTTCGACAGTCTGCAGCGGCTTGTATTGCGTGTCAAAAATTTTCCATTCGGTGGCTCGTCGACCTTCGATAGCTTCCTGACCAGCGATCCTTATGTCGCGATAGGCAGGCTCAACAACAATCTCGCCGTTTCGGTTGATCACTCCCTTTCTCCAGCCGTTGTTGATCACCGCAAAGTCATAGGAGAAATCTGAAATTTCATCGATGGAAAAACCGGTGATCCATTTACCGTCCTCGGTACATAGGGCAGTTTTGTTTTCAAAATTTTTAACAGCATAGCGCAGGCTTCCGATCGGCGTGATTTTTTGATACGAGACCGGAAGAATCTGGGTGTTGGCGAGGTCGATGAGTCCGTATTCATACCGTGTGCCGCGCTTAACCATTACAACCGCCCGGAGGCCATAGACCTGAACTTCATCATAGTCGTAAGGAATCACAAGCTTACCGTGGAGGTCAAGGCACCCGAACTTTCTGAAAACGTTTTTTTCCTTACTTACAACAACTCGGTCGCCGCCGGGCCACGTGAGAGTTTCAAACTCTGCTGATGTAATAAATTCTTTGTTGAGATTGAGCAGGCCCCAGCGATTTTGTTTTCGGTAGCCGGTGATCTGGCCGATGACAGAAAAATTTCCATCGGACCACCCAAGCGCGTCGAAGTCGGCGGGAAGAACGACATGTCCTGCGCCATCGCGCAGCCCGACCTTGCCGTTTAGTTCAAATCGTTCGTAGTCAACAGCGATGGCCTGGAAAAAAGCCATCGAAAATATCATCAGGAATGCCACCCGCTTCATAGCTTTTCAAAGGTATGAGTTCCCGGATTTATTTTGGGAATCTGAACCCAACGGTAAATGCATCCAGTCGAACTAAAATGTTTTGGTCGATTTGAGGAAGGGAAATAAAGTGTCGTTTTGGTTGATTTTTCAAGCCAAAAATGGCGTGTCAGTCACCTTAGGTGTCTGGCATATGACATCGTCGACGAGTATTATAGATCATCGAAAATTGCTTCACAGTTCAATCCGGTTTTCCTGGCGCAAGAATTTTTCTGCATCGGCGCGGGAAGGAGCCACAGCGATAATCAAGTGAGGAATTTTTTACACCTTCGTGTCGTTATTAGCCCCAAATACCTGGAAATGCACATAGAACAGCTCTATACCAATTGCCTGGCAGAGGCCGCCTATTACATTGAGTCGGAGGGAGAAGCCGCCATCATCGATCCTCTCCGGGAAACAGAACCCTATATCGCATTGGCGCAGAAGCGTGGCGCGACCATCAAGTACGTTTTCGAGACTCATTTTCATGCCGACTTTGTTTCAGGTCATATCGATCTCGCCCGGAAAGTCAACGCTCCTATTATTTACGGTCCAATGGCGCAGACGAAGTATGAAGTCATCAATGCCAGGGACGGCGAGGAATTTAAGTTGGGCAAATTGAAGATTCGGGTTTTGCATACACCCGGCCATACACCGGAATCATCCTGCTTTCTGTTACTCGATGAAAATGGTAAAGAGCATTCAGTATTCACCGGTGACACGCTATTTGTTGGTGACGTGGGTCGCCCGGACTTGCTGGATGGCGTTATCAGCCGCGATGAGCTTGCGGGCATGTTGTATGATTCGCTGAACAAAAAAATCAAGACGCTTCCGGATGCGACGATCATTTACCCGGCACACGGGCCCGGATCTGCGTGTGGAAAAAATATTGGAAAGGAAACGTTCTCGACGATAGGGGAGCAGAAAAAATTCAATTATGCCTTGAAGGACCAGTCGCGTGAGAATTTCATACGCCAGGTGACCGATGGGATTCTTCCGCCGCCGCAATATTTCTTCGAGGATGCCAGGATCAACAAAGATGGCTATGAGCCAATTGATACCGTGATCCGCGAAAACAACAAACCGCTGAACCTGACTCAGTTCAAAAAGGAAATTCGAAGTGGCGCCACAATCCTTGATACGAGGAAGGCGGATGATTTTGAACGCGGATATATTCCTGGTGCCATCAACATAGGACTCAACGGACAGTTCGCCGTATGGGTAGGAACATTGATTGACATACAGCAGCCACTTGTACTTGTGGCTGAACCTGGAAAAGAAACTGAAGCTGTTCTTCGTTTGGCACGCGTTGGATACGAGAATGTCAAAGGTTACCTGAGCGGAGGTATCAACTCATGGGATGATGACCTTGATACGGTCCATTCGATTCAGGCAGATGAGATGAAAAATGAGATGAAGTCTGGCGTCGCAGTGCTCGACGTGCGTAAGCCCGGCGAATGGAGTGTCAGTCACGTCAAAGAAGCCCAGTTCGTTTCATTGGCGGAGATGCCGGAAAATCTAGGCACGCTCGATAAGAACGCGTCCTATATTGTTCACTGTGGCGGCGGGTATCGTTCAATGACTGCTATTTCGATCATGAAACGTGAAGGCTTTCGTCACCTGACGAATGTGTACGGTGGGTTTGGCGCGATGGTGAACGCCGGACTCGATATCGTCACCGAGGAAGTTGTTGCGAGCTAGCGCATCCGTCCCCGTATCAGCACATCTATATCTTCAGGTGCCTCGTTGACGTACTTGTTTGCACACCTCATCTGTAATTGGTGGAAAATCAGCGAGTGAACGAATCGACTCTTGTTGACGCGCGTCTACGCTCTAAAATCTTTTGTCCAGCCTTACCACATTTTCAACGTGGACAGTTTGCGGGAACATATCTACGGGCTGGATTTCAGTAACTTTATAATCTTCTGCCAGTATTTTTAAGTCGCGTGCCTGAGTCGCCGGATTGCAACTTACATACACGATTCTTCCTGGTGCCGCTTTCAGCAACATCTTGACAACATCTTCGTGCATTCCTGCACGCGGCGGATCCGTAATAACAACGTCGGGTCGGCCATGAACGCCAAGGAATTTTTCATCGAGCAAATCTTTGATGTCTCCCGCAAAAAATGATGAGTTGTGGATACCGTTGATTACTGAGTTTTTTTTCGCGTCCTCCACCGCTGCGACCACATATTCGAGGCCTATGACCTGCTTGCAAGAAGCCGCTACGAAGTTTGCGATGGTGCCCGTACCCGTGTACAGGTCATATACAAGCTCGTTGCCTTTCAGGTCAGCCATATCCCACGCCACCTTGTACAGTTTAAAGGCCTGTTCGGAGTTTGTCTGATAGAAAGATTTTGGCCCCACGTGGAAGGACAGTTTACTCTTGCCATCGGGCGTCGGCATCATTTCGGTGATATGAGGATTGCCTTTCCAGCAGACAATATCCAGGTCGGCGAAAGTGTCGTTGCGCTTCCCATTGATGACGTAGTTAGCGGATGTTATTTCAGGGAAGCGTTCTGTCAATGGGCCCAGAATCTTTTCGATCCAATCCATTCGGTCATAGGTTACTTGTAGAATGACCATGACATCGCCTGTGTTGGCAGTGCGTATGGTGAGCGTACGAAGGAATCCGACCTGTTTGCGCAAATCGAAAAAAGGTATTTCCTCTTTTTCGGCGACCTCTTTCACCATTAACCGAATTTCGTTCGAAGGGGAAGGTTGTAAGAAGCATTCTTTCACATCGAATACCTTGTCGTACATTCTTGGGATGTGATAGCCGAGGCCTGTGTCACCGAACGTTTTTCCGCCGTCAAGTTCTTCCTTTGTCAGCCAACGATTGGACGTGAACGTAAAATCCAGCTTGTTGCGATAGTGCCTTTCGCGTGAAGATCCGATAATACTTTTTATCGGGGGAAGTTCGAGTCCGCCAATGCGTTCCAGGTTATCGAGAACTTGTTGTTGCTTATACTGAAGTTGTGTGAGGTAATTTATATGCTGCCATGAGCAACCGCCGCAAGATCCAAAATGCCCACAAAATGGCAGCGACCTATTCGGTGACAGAGATTGGATGTTAACAACACGTCCTTCGAGGAATGAGCTTTTGATCTTAGTCAGAGATATGTCGACGACGTCGCCGGGAGCTCCTCCAGAGATAAAAATTACCTGTCCATTTTTCCGCGCCACGCACTTTCCTTCGGCTGCCATGGAGTCGATCAAAATACCGGCGAGGATATCACCCTTTTTGAGCTGTTTGTTGCGGACATCATGTCCATTTTTGAAGCTTTCGTTCAATCAGTCTGCAGTTTTTGAGTTGCGGTCGCAATTTACTTAATGTGCTTTCAGGACATTAATCCCTTTATTTATCTTTCGAATCAGGCTCATGAAAAAAGTCATTTTCCTGCTGATTCTTATCGCTACCCCGCTATTGGGTAGGGCATCACATATAGTGGGTGGAGAATTCGAACTCATTCATTTAAAGGATTTTGAATACCGTCTTAACCTCATCCTTTACTTCGATCTGCAAAATGGACTGCCCGGTGCGAAAGACCGCAATGCTGCCGTATCCATTTTTAGAATCCGCGATAATGTACGAATGATGGGCGTGCCCCTTCCGCTAACCGACTCCTCTGCGGTGGAATACACTCAACCAGCGTGTTCAAGAGGAGAGCTCAGGACGCAAAAACTTATTTACACGGCTATCATCACGCTAACGGCAGACCGTTTCAATGATCCTCAAGGCTATTATGTTGCATGGGAGAGGTGCTGCCGAAACTATAGCATATCCAACGTGTTCAGTGAGGACCCCACACGAGGTGGAATTCGTTATGCGGGGCAGACATTCTACCTGGAGTTTCCGCCGGTTGTGAAAGATGGAGTCCCTTTTATCGATTCGACGCCTAAGTTATTTCCACCCCTCAGCGATTATGCTTGCATGCAGCGACCCTACTATAAGGATTTTGGCGGCACTGACGATGACGGCGATTCTCTGGTTTACTCCCTCGTCACACCTTTGAGTACCAAATCGAGTGACGCAATTCCGGCGCCGCGACCGAAGCCCTATCCCGATGTGACGTGGAGAGACCCATACAGTCTTGCTCATGTGGTCAACGGATCGCCGGACTTACGCATTTCTCAAGATGGCTTTTTGACCGTAACCCCACCCGCCGTTCAAGGACTCTTTGTGTTTGCGGTGAAGGTTGAGGAGTTTCGTAACAAGATAAAAATCGGTGAGACTCGTCGTGATTTTCAGATGCTCGTTATCGACTGCCCGCGGGCCGTGCCTCCGCAAATTCTCGGCAGCACCAATCTGGCCTCGCCATCCTACACGTTCGACAATTACATGGATGTTCCTCCATTTTCAAGAACGGTAACGGACGCTCAGCGCTGTATCAAGGTCAGGGTTTCAGATGATGATTCAAAAGCACCGATCATTGGGGATGGGCAGGAGAACCTTACGTTCAAGGCAATTCCATTGAATTTCAAAGGCGATGTATCGAACATAAAGCTTGGACAGACGAAAGCAACCTTGATCAACGGGAGTACTGTAGAATTCACCGTGTGTTTCGACAAGTGCCCGTATTTTCTCGGAGCGCCGGCGTTGATCGGGATTGTTGCCATGGATGATGCGTGCGCACTCCCATTGACTGACACTTTGAAAGTAAGCGTGTTCGTTGAGCCGCCGCCCAACAACAAGCCCCAATTCATTCAGCCGGCGAGTAGTCCATTTGTGAAATCTCTCAACGAAGGTACACAGGACGCATGGCCGTGGCAGGTCGTAGATGCCGACAATGATGCGCTTGTCATTTCATTGGTAACGAACGGTTTTGTTCTGAAAGATGCAGGGATGAAATTCGACACTTTTCATCAGACCGTGGGCAGCGCGGACGGACAACTTAGCTGGGATGCGTTCTGTGATATCTACGATTTCACCAAGCGGACGGCGTTCACGGTTACTATTCTTGCTGAGGATAAGGATCAATGTAACCTCGCCGATCCTGCGAAACAGGTTTTCAACCTTTCGGTAATCAATCTCCCTGTAAATCATGATCCTGTGATTGACACGGATCTGACGTCAAGTCCATCTGAACGCAGAGTTACCGGTATCACGCGGCGTGTCAATGAGTCGTTGAGTTTTACTGTCAAGGGTGTTGATCCAGACCATGACTACCTTTCGATGACCGGGACAGGGACTGACTTTGATCTGGCTACATACGGCGTCTCCCTGACACCGTCGCCCGCTGCCGGCGTAGAGCCCGTAACATCGCAATTCAAATGGGATATAAAATGCAACACCACGGATCTTAAGAAAAAGGATTCATTTGATTTTCAGTTCATTGTTGTCGACAACAAAAATAAATGCCGTTTCTATCGGACAGATACGGTAGATGTGGAGGTTAAACTTCTGCCGCCCATCAATCAACCTCCGCATCTTTCTGTCATCAATCAAAACGCGACAGCTACTACTTTGTCTGCTAACGCCATGAACATCACGCGCGGCCCGTCGATCAATCTGATGCTTCGTGGAACCGATGCTGACACAACGCCTGAACAGGATAACCTTAAGCTTCAGCTCGTATCTGTGAATGGGAATGTGAAACCGGAGGGCTATTCTTTCACAGACGTTTCAGGCAAGAGCCCTTTGGCAAGCACATTCACCTGGACGCCTGATTGCACAATTTTTAAAGACGAAGTCTATGAGAATGAATATACTTTTACTTTCAGACTTTCAGATGATCACTGCCTCACGGCACAAAAAGATTCTATTCAATTCAAACTCAAGGTAAAAGACGTTGACGCAAATGAAAGCCATTTCATTCCGCCTAACTTTTTCTCTCCGAACGGGGATAATATCAACGACTACTTCGCGATGGAGGCAAAAGATGGCGTCACCGGTGAACTCAAAAACATTCTTCCTAACGACAATTGTGCGTCGAAATTTGAAAACGTGCGAATCTACAACCGCTGGGGCAACCTCGTTTTTCAGAGCTCAGACCGCGATTTTCGATGGTATGGACCGGGCGAGTCTGCTGGCGTTTATTACTACCACATCAGTTTCACGCGCCGCGAATACCGCGGTTCGCTATCGCTACGGTACTGATTTACCGCAGTTATTCAGCTTTAAGCTGATCCACCGGATTTACCAGGGCAGCCCGTATCGACTGATAACTGATCGTGATAACTGCCGTTGCAACAGCCATAGCGCCGGCGATTATGAACACTTCCCAACCTATTGATATTCGGAAAACGTAGTCCTCCAACCAACGCTGCATCATCATCCAGGCGATCGGTACTGCAATAGCAAAGGAGATCAAAACTAACCGCACAAAACTCCATGTGAGCAGTTGAAAGACACTGTTTACAGAAGCACCCAGTACGAGCCTGATGCTGATCTCTTTTCCGCGCTGTTCAACCATGAATGCAGACAGAGCAAATAGTCCCAGACACGCAACAATGATCGCCAGTATCGCGAAGCTGGTGAAGATATGCCCTGTTCGCTGGACATCTTCATACATACGCGCATAGCTTTGATCCAGAAAGGAATAACGGAAAGACTGATTAGGCGCGACGATTTTCCATTTTGCATTTATTGCTGAGATGGTGCCTGCGATATCATCCGTATTGACCTTGACACAAACCATAGTTGAGCTTAAGCCCAAATGCATAGCCAGCGGCGTGATATTTTCTTTCATGGATTCGAAATTGAAGTCTTCCACAACCCCGATGATATCCCAGTTCTTATAGTTATAAATTTTCTTTCCGATAGGATCCTGTAATCCCAGTTCGCGGGCCATGGACTGATTGATGATCATGGCACCTGAGTCGGTCGCCATCTGTGCCGAAAAGTCACGCCCGGCGACAATCTTCATTCCGAGTGTTTTGATATAGTCTGTGTCTACGGACCAAGTTTGTGTGTTCACCTCGCGATCCTCTTTCTGTTTGCCTTCGTTCCAAAATCCATTTCCGTTTCTTTTTCCTCCGCGCACCGGTATATAGTCTGTAATGGAAACATTTTGTACACCCTGCAGCTGCAGCAATTCATCTTTAAATGTGAAAACGCGGCGATTTAGCGTTTGAGTACCTTCGATGATCAGTACCTGATCTTTGTCGAATCCGGTTTTACGGGTGAGAATAAAATCCATCTGTTGATAAATGATGATAGTGGCGATAATGAGCACGATCGAAGTTGTGAATTGAAATACGACCAAAGCACTTCTTGCCCCCGCATGCTTTGCCCCTTGGCTCACACTTCCCTTTAAGACCTGTGAAGGCCGGAAAGATGACAGATAAAAAGACGGATAGAGGCCGGCGAGAACGCCGACGGCGATGATAGCCGCCAGTATTCCAGGTGCAAGCCACCAGATTTTCCAAGGGAAAACCAGCGATTTGGCCGCGAGCACATTGAAAAACGGCAGCAACAGATAAGCAAGACTTATACCCACAACGAATGAGAGGAGTGAAAAGAGTACTGACTCAGTGAGAAACTGTTTGATGATACTGCTTCGTTGCGATCCGACAACTTTGCGAAGACCGACCTCTTTGGCTCTGTTTGCCGATTTTGCAGTTGAAAGGTTGATGAAATTGACGGAGGCTATCAGCAGGATGAATCCAGCGATCGCGCCAAATAACCATACAAAGCGGATGTCACCGTGGGAAAGGCCGTCCGAAATATCTGAAGCCATGTGGATATCGCGCACAAGTTGAAATTCGAGATAGCCCTGCTTAATGAGTTCTTCGGCATTAGCAATATTTGCCTCCTTCATTGATGGGAGTACATAATTTTTCAGAATACCATCCGTTGCTTTTTTTTCAAGGGCACTTACATCGGTACCTGGACGAACTGTTATGTAGGTGTGATAGTTACTCGCGCGCCAGGTATCCTGTTCTCCCTTCCAGAATTCACGACCCGTCATGGTAATCAGGAAGTCGAACTGAATGTGCGAATTGACAGGGAAATCTTCGAGCACGCCACTGATTGTCAATGGATTCTTATCGTCATTGTTGATGATCATCGCCTGACCCACAGGATCCTGATTGGGGAAAAACTTTTCGGCTTTCCTCCTTGTGATCACCATGGTGTTGGGCTTATCGAGCAAGTGATGCGGATTACCGTTGACTACGGGTAGTTGTAGTATATCAATGAGCTCCTGGTCGACATAAACAAATCCCTCTTCATGGGAGTTTTCCTGTTCGTCGATTCGCCTGATCTCGTTACCGCCCGCTCCGAAGAGCGACGACCCGTTAAACCGGCCCGCCAGCTCTATCTCCGGATAGTCCTGCTTCATTACTTTGGCAAAGGGCGCGGGGAACCAGACATCGCGATACAGCCTCCCGTTGTCCCTGAATACTCCAATGACGCGAAAGATCCGGTCGCCGTCTTTTTGTGTTTTGTCGAAACTTAGCTCGTCGAGAATATAAAGAGAGATAAGAAGGCAGGCAGCAATCCCTATTGCGAATCCACCAACTTTTATCAGTGAGTACATTTTCTGACGGATGAGGTTTCTCCAGCCGATTGTGAAATAGTTTCTTAACATAGCGTAGTTGTTTGAATCGTGTTGAGGATCAGAAGGTTTTATGATAGAGGGTCTTAGCAATAGCAATACATCTAAAATGAAATTCAGATCTGCTTTACTTTTTCCGTGCCGTTGGAGCCGTTCATGGTATAATTCCATCAGGTCACCTTCTATGGGTCGAAGAAGTTTTGGATGACAAAACCAACGGAAAAAGCGGAGGGCCGCTTTTGGCGGACTGTCTTCTTTGAGATCCATGGAATCCTTTTTATTCTGTCCGAAGGCTGTTCACCGGATTAGCAACTGCTGCCTTTATCGCCTGGAAACTTACTGTGAGCAAGGTGATGAATAACGCTCCCCCAGAGGCAGCCACGAAGATCCACCAGGCAATGTCAGTTTTGTATTCGTATCCTTTCAGACCATTATATAAAAGATAGTATGAAAGAGGTATTGCAATGATACACGCAAGCAGAATCAACAGTACGAATTCACGTGAGAGCATCTGCCACAGATTGGGTATTGATGCGCCGAGCACTTTACGGATGCCGATCTCTTTGGTGCGCTGCCCAGCAACGAAAGACGCCAATCCAAACAAGCCCAGACAGCTGATCATGATCGCAAGCGAAGTGAAGACAACTGCGAGTCTGCCGATGTTATCTTCTGTTGAGAACTTCGCAGCAAACTCTTGTGAGGCGAACTTGTAGTCAAATGACGCGTCCGGAAGTACCTTTGTGAATGCGCTCTCTATTTTGGGTAACGCGTCAGCGGCGGTCATTTCCGGATTGATCCGGAGGTACATCCAACCATTGTTGCCCATGTTGAGATAGATAATCGGTCGCACCGGCACAAAAGGCGAATCCATGATCATGTCTTTAATGACGCCTACGATGTGGAAATCTTTATCCATGTTCCATGCCATATTTTTCCAATGCACAGTTTCGCCTACCGGATTTTCCAACTTCATAATTTTTGCGGCTGACTCGTTGATGATCAGACCCGTTGAATCGCTGGCAATCGTTTCGGAGAAGTCCCTTCCGTCGATGAACGTCCATCCCAGGGTTGTACCAAAATTCGGAGAGACTTTGAGTGAACCAAAACCCTCTTCGGCGAGCGGATCATATCCTTTCCAGCTAAATCCTCCGTTGCTGGACCAGATGGTAGTGATGGGTCCCCCGGCTTCACTCACTTCTGTCACCGCGCCGGTGCTTTTGAGTTCAGTCCTCAGCGTTTCAAATTTCTCGTAGAATGCTTTTCCTTTTTTCTGGATCATGAGCAACCCTTCGCGCGAATATCCTACAGGTCTGTCCTTCACAAACATCAGTTGATGATAGATCACGCCCGTAGATGCAATGAGCATAACTGAGACTGTAAACTGCACCACGACAAGCGATTTCCTTGGAATCGCGGCCAAACGACTGGTGCGAAAAGTGCCTTTCAGGATTCTGAGAGGATTGAAAGAGGAAAGATAGAAGGCAGGATAACTTCCTGCCAGAAGGCCTGTGATGAGAAGGAACGCGGCGCTCGTGATCCAGAACCATCCTTCCAACAACGGCAGGTCCATGTTCTTTTGTGAAATCTGGTTGAACCAGGGGAGTGCAGAGAAAACGAACAACAGCGCGAGGACGAAAGAAATGATTACGACCAGGAACGACTCGGCAAAAAATTGGCCGATCAACTGCTTGCGTTTTGAACCAAGCGTTTTACGGATACCAACTTCTTTGGCACGTTTTTCAGAACGCGCGGTGCTCAGATTCATAAAATTTATGCACGCGAGCAGCAGGACGAAAATTCCAATCGCGCCTATGAAGCGGACCAGCTGTATCGGGCCATTTTGCAACACGCCTTGTTTGTAATCCGAGTACAGATGCCAACGGCTCATGGGGTTTATGTGCACTTCGGCATTGAACTTCAGCCATTCCTGCATGTAGTCGAGGTTCTTAGTGGCATTTAGCTCCAGGTCTTTGATCCTTGGTTCCAAATCTTCAAACGTTACATTGGGTGCCAGCTCCACGTAGATCTGGAAGAAGTGGTTTTGCCAACTGGCATCTTTCACCCATGGATTACTGGTAACGTATGCTTGCCACGGAACTGCAAACTGGATCCCGTACTGTTCCGAATTCATCGGAAAATCTTCATACACTCCGGATATCGTGACCTCCTTTTCATTGTTCCACTTCACCATTTTGCCCAATGGATTCTCTTCGCCGAAAAGGGCAACTGATGTAGACTGAGAGATCATAATCGATTCCGGATCCTTTAATCCGGACCAGGTTCCATACACCATGCGCCAGGTGAACATTTCCGGTGCCTCTTCACCGATGTTGGTTCCGGTTTTGGTGATTCTGCGATCGTCGATCGAAAGGACAACCTCGTATTTCCCCTGCCGTGGCACGACATGTTTGAAGTTCGCTCCATACGCAGTTTGCAACTCGTGCAGCATCGGATATTGGAGATAGAACTGACCAGTGTAATGCTGTCCCTGAAAGGTCCCCGCTTTCATCACCTGACCGATGCGATCATAATTCTTGTAGTACTTATTGAACGACAGCTCATCGTAGACCCACAAGCCTATGACGAGCGCGACAGACATTCCAAGCGCAAGTCCACCGATGTTGATGAAAGAGTATCCTTTTGTTTTCACCAGGTTTCTCCAGCCGATTGTGAAATAATTTTTTAACATAGCGTAGTTGTTTGTCGATTGATTTGGTTTGGTCGGCCTGATAATCGAAGGCCTGAACAGGAGTAAGACATCTGTTGCAAATTTTAAGTCTGCAATTTGTTTCCCTGATTTTTCAATTTTTTCATAGTATAATTCCATCAGATCACCCTCGATATGGTCCCTCAGCTTCGGGTGGCAGAACCACCGGAAGAAGCGAACAAAAGACTGAGGGGGACGATCGTTATTCATTGTTATTCTGATCTCAGGCTTTTCACCGGGTTTGAAATCGCCGCACTAACTGCCTGGTAGCTTACCGTCAGAAGCGTAATGAAAATGAGGCCACCGGTCGTGAATGCGAAAACGGACCAGGAGATCGTAGTATGGTAGTCGTAGGTTTCAAGCCAGTCCGACATGACATTGTTGGCCAGCGGCAAGGCTATCACCGATGATAGTACAACGAGGAATAAAAAATCTTTTGATAGCAGCGTCCACACACTTAGCACGGAAGCACCCATTACTTTGCGTATCCCGATTTCTTTTGTGCGTTGCTCTGCCACAAATGAGGCAAGTCCGAAAAGTCCCAGGCAGCTGATAAAGATTGCCAGCCCGCTGAAAATACCTGCCATGGTGCCGATCCTTTTTTCGTTCGTGAATTTTGCATCATAATCGTCGTCTGCAAACGTATAATCGAATGGGGCGCCTGGTACAAGGTCAGTGAAAACTTTTTGGATTTTGGGTAACGCTTCCGGTGCGGAGACGTTTGGATTCAGCCGGATATACAGCCAGCCCATGGTGGACTGGGATAAAAAATAGAGGCAGGGATCTGTATCTTCAAATGGGCGACCTTTGACAACATCATTGATTACACCCAGGATCTTGAAGTTGTAAAGTTTGCCGTCGCTATTCCTGATTAATGTTTCACCCACAGGATTTTCGAGACCCATCAATTTTTGTGCTGACCTGTTGATCACAACGCCAGTTTCGTCGGAGGCAAACTCCCGGGAGAAATCCCGTCCCACAACGAAATCCCACCCAATGGTTTTGCCATATTCGTATGTAACCATATTGATGTTGAACCCGGGATCGTCTGAATTCTTGTCTTTTCCCGCCCATTCAAAGCCACCGTTCCATCCGAGTGTGCTGGTAATCGAATAGTCCGATTCGGCAATCTCTTCCACCACCCCGGTCTTTTTTAGTTCAGCCCGAAGCGCATCATATTTCCCCCTGAAGTAGGGTGAGCGTGGATGAAGCGACAACAATCCCTCACGGGAATATCCTACCGGCCGGTCCTTCCCAAATTGAATTTGTTTGTAGATCACAACCGTGCCGATGATAATCATCATTGAAATTGCGAATTGGAGCGTCACCAGGACTCTCCTTGGCACGGAAGCCAATCGCCCTGCCTTAAAAGTTCCCTTCAACACTTTCACAGGGTTGAATGAAGAAAGATAGAGTGCGGGATAGCTCCCGGCCAGTAACCCTGTAATGGTAATGAATATAATAGCCGCGATCCAGAACAACGGTTCACCAAACGGCAGCGTGAGATTTCTTTCCATAAGCCCGCTGAAGAACGGGAGGGACGCTGCCACCATGAGCATAGAAAAAATGAACGACAAAACAGCGACGAGGAACGACTCAATGTAGAATTGCCGTACGAGCTGGCTGCGGTACGACCCGATGGTCTTTCGAATCCCTACCTCTTTAGCACGTTTTTCGGAACGCGCCGTGGTTAGGTTCATGAAATTGATACAAGCCAGCACCAGCACGAAGCATCCGATGATGCCATAATACTGTATTCTCTTGGCGCGATAGCTTTTTTTAACTTGTATGCCGTTCCAAAACTGTGAGTTCAATCTCCAGTCTTTCATCGGCAAAACGAAAGGACGCGGATTTGCTGCCTTGGCATCGGGAGGTACGTGCGAAATCATTGTAGTGTTGATTGCCTCGGATGCATTTTCGAAAGATGCGTCATCCCGAAGCTGCACAAAGACAAATATGTTGTAGTTATCCCAGACATTGAGGTTTGAAAAGCCTTCGAGCCACAGGTCTAGCGTGGCGAAGAACGATGCATCATGAAACTCTGAATTCAGCGGAAGATCTTCGTAAACGCCGGTCACTTTCAATTCCCACTTCGCGTCGAATGAGACGATCTGATTCAGTGCGTCCTGGCCGGGAAAGAGTTTTTCTGCAAGAGACCGTGAAAGAAAGATGGATCGCAGGTCTTTTAAGGCATCGCGTGTACCCTCCAACATATTGAGGGTAAATATTTCGGGTCCCTGCTGCTGAGTGAAGTAGCCCTGCTGTGTAAATTTTTTGTCGTCGATCGCAACGATGTGATCTTCGGCCCGCGCCCGCATCATCGCAACCCTTTCAAAATGATTACTGAAGTCACTAGCGAGAAGGGTACCCATTCCGGTAGGAAGGTAGTTGGGTGTAGCAATTTCGTTGTTCCAGCGCTTGTGGTAATAGATTTGCCCTACACGGTCGTAATTCTTGTGGTATTTATTGAATGACAGTTCATCTTCAATCAGAAGGGCGATGATGATGGCAATCGACATACCCATTGCGAGACCACCGATGTTGATGATGGAATAACCTTTATTGTTGTACAGGTTGCGCCAGCCGATTTTGAAGTAACTCTTATACATACCGTAAGTGTTGATGTTTTGGGTTGATGGTTTGATAATTGATGGCCGCAGGAGAAAAAGTACGTCAACGGCAAACTTCAAATCTGCTTTTCTTTTGCTTTCATTTTTTACACGTTCGTTGTAAAGCTCCATCAGATCCCCCTCTATATGATTCCTCAGCTTCGGATGGCAGAACCAGCGGAAGAAGCGGAGGGGCAGGTTGGGAGGTGTTGGGTTATCGCTTTTCATTTTTTTACGAATCGTTTTCTCAACTAGTTGACAATTGACAATCCTTCGCTTCGCTCGGGAACAATTGACAAAGGGCGCACTATTGTCAATTGCCTATTTGTCAACTGCCAACTCACCCGACCATCTTTAGGTTCAAAGCCACCTTTGGAATCGACTTCCACAAATCATCTCTGGTCGCCTTTGTGTACTCCACAGCTTTCTTTCCATATGCGGTAATGGAAAAGTATCGCTTTGGCCGACCTGCCCGCTCCTGCGTGGACTCACCTTCGCGGGACGAGAGATAACCCTTGTCCTCGAGTCGTTTCAGCGCCGACTGTAAAGCGCCGACACTTACCTTCCGTGACAAGCGTGTCTCAATTTCCTTTTTGATCGAAACGCCATAGGCATTGTCATACAAGACGCCCACGGTTAGCATAACGACCTCTTCAAATTCCCCCAGTTGGTATTTTTTCATTGACAAAGAATTAATTCCTATTTGTAGTATTAATAATCATGCCGGTATCAGAAAGTGCGTTTTTTTGGGTTTTAAGCTATATTATTGGAAAATGTAGTGTACGCGGACGCGCCCATGGTGTACGAAAATGTCCATTGCGCCGCCAGGAAATTTACGATAAGAAATCCCGCTATACATGATATGTAACGAAATACATCCCTTTGGGTAAAAGGTTGCACGTTTGACGCTGAAAAAATTTAGGCGGTTACAGTAGGGTGGTGGAGATTTGACAGGTCACCGCACGACTGCCCGTTTTGTCCGCAAAAATAGCTTAATGGAACACGAAGTTCTTTTTCAAGCATTCACTGTCCTTTTTGTCCATTAGCGTTGACACGCCGCCAGCCATATTTTTTACGTTACTAAATCCATGAGTCGATAAGAAATAGGTTGCCCTCGGACTTCTTTGACTGTGACTGCAATAAACCAGTATCTCCTGATCTTTGTATTGTGCCAACTCGCCGACACGGCTTTCGAGTTCGGTCACGTTGATGTTTATAGCATTCCTGAAGTGCCCGTAAGATTGACGCATCATCCCAGTACCCTTGAATTCGCCCGGCGACCGTACATCCAGGAGCACCGCCCTGGGGTTGGCAGCGAGTCGCGCACACAGTTCATCAATAGTAAGATTGTTTACATGCACTGAAGATTTTTCTACCAGTTCCATTCCGCATCCACTACATTTTCCTGGCTTGCTATAGACCTTTTTATCGCAATCCTGGCCACAGGGTGTGCACACATATTCTCTTACCTGCGCGAGAGAAAATGAAAAGGAGGCGAACGCCAGAAAGGCAGCAAAAATCAATTTCATAACTCCTGATTTCATAGAGATTATTTTTTGCTCTCTGTGGCCTTCGATTGAATTTCTGCGATGTAATCATCAACCTGGCGCTCCAGCACCCCAAGCGGCACAGAACCATTCTGCAGAATTGCAGCATGAAAATCGCCAATCCTGAAGTTCTTGCCGAGGCTCTCTTCTGCTTTCTTGCGAAGAGCCTTGATTTTTATCTCACCCACTTTGTAGCTCAACGCCTGTCCCGGCCAGCCGATATATCGATCAATCTCCGTTGTCACTTCGTGCATTGATAGCGCTGTATTCTCCGCCAGATATTTCAGCGCCTGTTCGCGTGTCCACCCTTTATAATGGATACCCGTATCTACAACGAGGCGGCAAGCGCGCCACATTTCGTAGGTATAACGCCCAAAGAGTTCGTATGGCGTCGAATACATTCCCATTTCTTCACCAAGATATTCGCTGTAGAGTCCCCAACCCTCGCCGAACGCACTTATATAATACCGGTTGCGAAAGGCGGGAAGGTCGTTCTTTATTTCGGCCGCCATCGCACCCTGGAGGTGATGACCAGGCACAGCTTCGTGGACCGTTAGAGCCGGAATGGTATATAGTGTTCTGCTTTTCAGATCATAGGTGTTGACCCAATAAATACCTGCACGCTTTGATTCCCACGACCCTCCGACGTAACGTCCTCCGGTGTAGGTCGGCGCGATGCTTGCAGGCACGGGTTCAACAGTAAACGGCAGCGTGTACAGCTTATTGAATAGCTTTGGAAGCTGGCCTTCAGCTTTCTTGCTTAGCCATGCGGCATAGTTCAATAGCTCCTGCGGCGTCTTTGCATAAAATTGTGGATCGGTTCTCAGGAATTTCAGGAAGTCGGAGAACGAGCCTTTGAAATTCTGTTCACGAATAATTTTTTCCATGGCTGCGCGAATGCGCGCAACTTCAGAAAGTCCAAGATTATGCACGGAGTCAGGCGTCAATGGTAGGGTCGTGTAGTGCCGGACTCTGTTCTCATAGTATTCTTTTCCTGCTGGAACATAACTGATACCAGGCTCCGACTTGGCGGCCGCCATGTACTCTTTCGCAAAAAAGTCTGCCAAGGTCTGATAAGTACCCAGCAGGTGTGTGATTGCGCGTTCACTTTCCTGTTGAATTGTTTTTCTGTCAGCTTCTCCGATGGACTCAGGCATTTTGTTGATCGGAGTATAGAATGAAGATTGCTGATAACCAGGAACGGCCCATGGTTTCATAAGCTCCAGCGTATTCTTCACGATGATCTTAGGTGCCACCACGCCATCCGCGATGCCTTTTTTCATCAAGGCAAGATTCTCCTGGAGGACACGGTCATATTCCGGTATCCAGGCCACATAGCTGTAATAGTCCTTGGCGGTTTTGAAGGGAAGATTGTCCAGCGAATAGGCAAGCTGGTTATAAAAGCCACCTTCGGCATTGAAAGGAATGAGAATAAGATTGTACTGAATTGCCGCGAGCTGGTCATTCAGGTTGATGAGCATCACCTCTTTGCTGATTTTTTCCTGCTTGGACAAAGAGGCATCATCGATAGCCTCCAGCGCAGTCTTGTACTTCTTCAGACTATCAGCTTGTGACTGTTGTTTTTCATATGTGTTAGAAGTCCATTTTCCCCGAGGGTGAAAGCCCCGGTACAAGCTGTCTTCTGGCGCCCTGGAATACCTGTCGATGGCGTCGAATAATTTCGACAGTGATGCGGATCCGGCAATATTTTTTTCCTTGTTCAGATTTCCCACGCAGCCGAAAAGGGAAATGCACAAGACAAAGAGGTGTTTTTTCATAAGGCTGATGACAATTACTAAAAGTAACCGATACTTCAGGAATAGTCCAGCGAATGTGTGACAAGTTGTGACAATACTTTACGTGGCGATGACAAATGCCTCCTTATGGTGACGTTTCTTTATAAGAAAATCCTTCACTTTCCATCAAAACCAAGACCATGAAAAATACTTTCTTGACCTTTCTCGTATTGTTGCCGGTATTTTGTTTCTGTCAGCAACTACATAAGGAGACGCTTTTTGGAGTCCACCTGATCACGGTTGAACTAAAACCCGGCGCTACGATCGACCAATTCAAAAGCTTTTTTGTTAAAGAAGTGTTACCCGACTATGAGAAACATTGGAAAGGCCTTAAAGGATACCTTGTAAAGTCCGTGAGAGGACCTTCGAAGAATAGATTTGCGATCGTGTGGGTCTTCGACACAGAAGCCGTCAGGAACAGCTACTTCAATGCTGATGGAACCCCCAATGCCCTGGAAAAAGCTGCACTTGATAAAGTGAAGCCCATCGAAGAAAAGCTGGCCAGGTTCGGCACATATACAGTTGAATACATGGATGACTGGGTCGTGCAATGAAATTCGGGACTGCGATTGAATCAGTTGTTGCTTTCGAGAAGTTTACTTTTCTCACCGACCCAGTGGAGCTCTAATTTATGCATTGCCCTTGTACACGCAATGTAAAGGAGGCTTCGATCGACGTCGTTGTGATAATTTGATGAGGAGACTTCGTGCACGAGGACTTCATCGAACTCTAAACCCTTTGCAAGGTGAACGGTCGTAAGAATGACTGATCCTTTGAACGAAGTGTTTTCCGCGGTGAGCAGATGCACATCCAAATCCTTTATTTCCTGATAAAGCAATTGAGCCTGACGGGGCGTTTTGCAAATGATTCCTAAAGATTCATATCCAGATGCACGGAATTCGAGGATTGACTTTCTTATGCCGGCAATCTGCTCCTTGCTGGAGTCATAATTCTTCAAATAAGGTTCCTCGCCATGGCGCTCCATGGGGATGATGTTGGGGTTCTGCGAGATTCGTTGTGTAAAGGCCGTGATCTCCCGTGTTGAGCGATAGCTTCGGAAAAGCCTTACTACGTCGGCTTGAGGAAAGATTCTTTCTATGGTTTCTGCTGACGAGGCGCTGTATGGATTCACTGTCTGGCTCACATCTCCGAGAATTGTTTTCTTGCAGCGAAACACCCGCGAAAGCACGGCATACTGAACAGGAGAGTAATCCTGCATTTCATCGACAATCAGATGCTTTACCTGCTGATATGTGTCTGCGTGATCTATTCCTTCGAGGCGGATCTTGTAATATATAAATGGGAAGACGTCCGCATATTCAAGTTTGTTACTGGGATGGCTGACGAGCATTTCCTTTTTGCCGATCCATTGAAAGAAGTCTTTATAGAACTCCCATGGCTGTGTCGTTTTAAACATCCGGGGGATCGCCTGCCAGATCATATTCTTTTCATGCCCTGTCAGCTTCCGTTCAACAAGGCTGCGCGCGTGGTCTTGTACATCTTTTACGATGAGTGGAATGCGTTTGAGAATCGGGATCTGGGTATACTTCTTGAACCTGCCCTCTATAAAATCGATTGGAATTATCTTAACACCGACCTTCAGTGACGTCGCCTGGAAGTAGTTGTTCTCGACGTATAGCAGGTGCTTATTAAGGCTCCGCAGAAAATCGTACGATGATTTGAATCGCATACGCTCCACGAAGCCGTGTTCAGGTTTTTCTAATAGCAGAGATACCTGCTGGAAGAAATTCTGAAAAGGGTATTTATAATCCAGCAGCTCGTCGGCAAGATCCTCCATTCCCGTTTCCGGGATGTGCTCTTCGCCTAACTCAGGAAGGACGTTAGAGATATAGTCACTGAAAATCTTGTTCGGGGAGATAATGAGAATATTTTTGGAAGCGATCGTGTCCCGAAAACGGTAGAGAAGAAACGCGATGCGATGCAAAGCGATCGAAGTCTTTCCGGAACCGGCCACGCCCTGTATGATCATGACCGTCGATGTCTCATTCCGGATCGCCGCATTTTGGTCTCGTTGAATTGTGGCAACGATATTCTTCATCCGGTCGTCGGCCGAGCGGCTCAGCTCCCTTTGAAGAATATCATCCTGAATATTGACTGCATTTTCTATCATGAATTCCATCCGGCCCTGACGAATCCTGTACTGGCGTTTGAGATCGATCGTGCCCGCTATTTTACCCGATGGGGTCGTGTATTCCGCTGTTCCCAACTCATAATCATAAAACATGGATGAGATGGGCGCGCGCCAGTCATAGATAAGGTTGACACCACCGGCAGCATCGGTGAAAGTTCCGTACCCTATGTACACCGAAGCTGTTCTGTTGTCCGCAGTAAAATCGATCCGGCCGAAATAAGGTGATTCGATCAACTTTTGGATTTTCTTTTTGCGCTCCACCGCGGATTCGCCGGTAAAGGCCAGACGGTTGATGGATTGCCCTGCAGCCACCATATCGGCTTCGTCCATTCCTGACTGGTGCTCATAGATGTACTCTTTGTTGCGTCGAAGTTCGGAGGAATGTTCCCTGACAGTGTCTTCTATTCGAATGATTGCTGAAGCCAGTTTCTCCTCGATCTCTTCGAGGTAGTTTCTTTCGTCTTTTTCGGTGGGATTGAACATGCGGCTGCAAAATTACGAAACGGAGTCGTGAAGACTGAGAAGCGATACATTTCAATCGCAGGGATACTGAATGGACTGGCTATTATGCGAGGTCCTTGGCAGTCAGGCCGATTCCACCACACACAATCACCAAAACTGACTTGTAATCTCTAATAGCTGCGTGATTTGAGTAAATCAAGGACAGCGCAGCACCGCAGGCGGGTTCAACGAGAAACCTATGATCATCCGCAAACGACCGGCATGCAGACACCGCTTCATCATCGCTAACAACTACGGATTTGACGTTATAGGCTTGTGATACTCTGAACGCTTCATCGCAGACTTGATTTGCGCCAAGTGTCTTCGCGATACTGGTGATTTCTTTAAGTCGAATCGGTTTGCCCGCGATCATCGCCTGCGAAAGCGAATCTGCGCCGCGCGTTTCGATTGCAAGAATGTGGACGTCGTCCCAATTAACGGCTGACATACCCATTGCAACGCCAGATAATAATCCACCACCCCCAACAGTAAGCAGCACCGCGTCGGGCTTCGGCATTTGCATCGCCGCTTCGCGTATCATTGAAGCGTGGCCTTCCCAGATGATCGGATTATCAAAGGGGTGTATCAATTCACCGCCGCTGGTCCGTTGAAACTCGACTGCTGAATCATGCGCTTCCTGCCAGAATCTCCCATGCTTTCTGACATCGGCGTTTACTTCGCGCAACTTCGCGACTACGTGGTCCCCTGTTGAAACTGGTACAAACACTGTGGCTTTCACACCCAGCTGATTTGCGACATATGCAGCAGTATATCCCGCATTCCCACCTGAAGATGAAATAATATGCGTCCCGCCTTTGTTGATTATGTCCTGACACAAGGTGCTGATCCCGCGCATCTTAAATGATCCCGAAGGTTGCAGGTTTTCTAATTTAAGAAATACACGGCGGCCTGCCCGCTTGCTTAGCGCGACGGATTCACTGAGTTGGGTTTCGATATACAATGGCTTTGATGTGGGCATCACGAGATTGCTTGCTTACTAAAATAGGGAAGGGAGTGCAACTTATTGCCCTTCCCGGAGAAATTTTCCGCAGGCGGGGATTGACAACAATCGGTATTTCCCGACCACATCTGTCATCAGTTCACCCCTGACTTCGCCAACCGCCGGAGAATTTGAGTAAGATAAGTTCCAGAAACAAAGCAATGCCGCATTATCGCCACGAGGTTGCGCACGTGGAAATTTTTGGGTTGACGAAAGTAATGCGAGTTGTAAAGAAATCAGTCTTGTCCAAACAGCCGGTAGCCAACGGAAAGTTGAATTACATGATTGGTTGTTGCCGACCCCGGACCGCCAACATTGCCATTATTAATATCGCGGAGACCCGCAACGTAGCGCACGCTGGCACTCAGGCGAGAAAGAAGCTTAACATTAAATCCCATGGCGACGCCAAAGTCTCCTGTCTTAAAGCGCTCTCGTGCATCTGTGGTTGTTCCATCGTAGGTTGCTTTGGCCATGTTGAGGACACCCAGCTGTGGACCGAGCTGGAGTGCCAACTTCTTTGACACTGAGTAATTGAATAGAACGGGAATGGTGTAGTAGTCTGTGATGACGGAACCCGTAAAATAGCTGTTGTTGTACGAACCACCGACCCTGGAATAAACGATTTCCGGCTGTATCCCGATCCTGCCAAACTTAGCGAGCATGTACACGCCCCCGTGGAATGCGGTGAGGGTTGTCGGCAGGTTCACGAGGCCACTGTTGACAACTCGTTCGTTAGCCCAGTTCACTCCCGCCTTCACACCAAAGCTTATTTGTGCGTGCGCAGCAATCGTCGCCATCAAGGCAATTGATAATAAGATCTTCTTCATTTCCACATTCGTTTAATTCCAACATTCAATGATCCTAAAATATATTTTGTCTTATTACGGTAGCTTTAAAAAATACCACAGATGGTAATCAACCCATTTGTGTTACTGATAGACCAGGATACGTGAGGAGTTTCAATCTGCATTTCCTGAATAGAAGATGCAAATCTTAACTGCTACGTTGCACTTAAAGATTGAATGTATGCGTGAAAAATTTTCATGACGCTTTTAAACGAGCATCAGCGCTGCGGCAACGATCGTCATGCCGATGATAAACCAGCGGTATACCCGTTCGGAAATCTTACCGACGATTGTTATCCCTAGGTAAGCACCGAGAACAATTGCCGGCAGTGTAACCAGGTCAAGCCAAATTGTATTGAGTGTGATCGTGTGCCAGAAGAACACATGGAATGGGACCTTGAACCAATTCACGACAAGAAAGAACCATGCTGCTGTTCCAATGAATGCATTTTTCGGGAGACGAGCAGCCAGCAGGTACACTGCCATCACACTATTGGCAAGGTTGCCTACCATAGAAGTGAAACCTCCTGCGACGCCTGTAACCGAACCAAACCATTTTCTATGTGGTATCTCTTCCTGGCGTCCTTTTTCCAACCAAAGCATGATTGCCACGCTTGAAAAAATGATTACAGCCATGATGATCTTGAAGACCTTGTCGTCGATATAGGTGCCGGTTACAGTTCCAAGCACTACCCCGGCTGCTGCCCACGGGAAAAGTATTTTCAAATGTTGCCACGACGCATGCCTATGGTAGTACCACACGCCGAGTACATCAGCCATTACGAGCATGGGCAACATGATCCCGCTCGACAGTTGTCCGCCGAATACGTTTGCCAGGATTGGCACCGACATCATTCCCGCACCGTGCACACCTGTCTTCGCCATCCCGATGAACAGCGCCACGAGTAACAAGATCGCGAAACCGGAGTAGGAAAGGTTGAAAGAGAAGAGGGAGATCACTTAACAGGCAGCTTTTTAAATATCTTTTTCGTTGCGGCGCCGATGATTTTCTGAATATCGTCGGCCATCTTGAAAGTTTGCTCTCCCCGGCCTGTCCAAACAAGCTTACCTGTTCTCGCATCGTACATAGCATATGTCAGAATGCCGTTTTCGACAGTAGTGACGGTAACCTTGCCGCCTGCAACAGGCGCCATTCCGCCCACATAGTATCCCGGACCCCTGACGCCGACACCAACACTGAGACTCGGGCTCACCGAATACTCTTCACCCTGGTTCACACGTGTATCGTATACAAAAATGGCGTCGGGATGTACCGTATCCATTTTCATCCCCTTGCCTTTCAACTCCAGGTTGGCTGCGTAGGTAATATAACCGTCGTAAAGCTTGTCAGAACGATACCTGTTCAATACGCTGTCTCCAGGAGCGAGCCATGCATAAGACTTATATTTTTTAAAATCTCTCTGGGTGTCGCTATCAGAAGTAATCTTTTGCGCCCGCGCAAAGGAGAGAATTGTGAGGAGTGCCGAAAGTAAGAATGTAGTTTTCATCAGGGTGAGGCAGTATTCGGCTCCAAGGTAGTGGATATTAACAACACCGGCCCGATCCATACCAGGAAGTTCGGATTTCAGACAGACCAGCTAAAGTGACTTATAAGCCGCAAGCCATCGGTGCGCGGCAACTTACGGCTTATACTTAAATGAGTGTCTGAGGAATCAACTCAAAATATGACAGCATGTGTCAGGAGACCGATACCCGTGAACCGTTTTCTCAGCGCTCGTCCCAGAGGAAATCGCTGAACGATTTACCACCGACCCTGGAATATTTGAAGTCTCTGCTTCCGCTAAAGGAAATATTTTTCACGTAAAGCGGCGATTTGAATTTCGTGTACTTAAAGTTTGCGAGACCTTCGAATTGCGCGCCTTCGAGCGAAGAGCCTTCTGGAAACTTGGCATATTTAAAGTCGGCGTCATCTTTGAAAGTCGACTTTGAAAAAATTGCGCCGGTAAAGAAATGCGCGTATTTGAAATTCGCCGGTTCATTAAAGATGCATTCCGAGAAATCAGCTTTCCGCGCAAACTCTGAATATTTGAATTCAGAAGCGGCTTGAAACTTGCAATGCTGAAATGTCACATCTCCGTTGAAATCTGCGGCGTAAGTTTCATCTTCTGATTTCCAATGATAATAAGCCAACACATCGTTAAGAAAAGTGCAATTGACAAATTCAAGCGACGAGTTGATGGAGCTCTTTATCACATCGTCATCCGACCAACGTGAATGATGCCTGTCACGGGTGTTGATGTTAGTAAGATCAAGTTCACCCTCGATTACGGCATCTTTGAAAGACACGGGTTTTCCATCATTTATCAGGGCTATGATTTCACTGGCCTTAACTTTCTGCTGCGCACGCACATTGATTGTGGCGCAGGCTATCAGTGCGATAAGAACATACTTTTTCATGACCACTTGATTTTCGTTGATTTGGTCTTCCTAAGACTGCTATTCCTACACAACGGTTGCACGAATACCTAAGAATATTATGCAACGGTCCGGGAATTAGCTTAGTTGGTATACTCAACAAAAAATGAATGGTTACGAGTCGGGAATTCAATTGGTGCTCTGATTTTAGGGATCACTCCTTTCTGCTCGCAATTGCGAAGCCAGCGATGAATTCGCAGGAGCACTGTGTATTATTTGATACACTTATCGTCAGTAGCTCAGCCCTTCGTCATATTTAAACAATGCATATCCATTGCCTTCTAAATATCCCGGGACATCCTCCTTTTGCGACTTTACAGCGCTATCCGAAACAGGTGTCGTGAACGGCATTTTTCCTGAGGGATTGAATTTGCCGGTGATGACATCCAGAACAGCGTCCTCCGTGGTACCAAAAGTTGCAATTACCCCAGGAAAATTGCGTTGGGATTTGTTATTGTATATCTCGTCGATTACCCAGGGGCTCGAATAATGCATCACCAGTATCGTCGGCTTCTTAGCGACAAGTTTACTTATGTATTTCGTATCAATCCCATTGGTTGAAAGTGACAGTTTGAGCTCCGCACCGGTAGATCCGAACAATGATGTGCCGCCAGGTTTCACCCAAAGAAGTATTACGTCGGCTTGCTCGGGCTTGGCGACGAAATCAAGATCGGGTCTGCTTCCTGTGTAAATGTGTGAAGCAGAGACAGAAGGATCGTTAGGGCGCTGGTTGGTTTCGAAATAGACTTTTGTTTTCTCCTTAAGGGGCAGGATTTTGTTTTCATTTCGGAGCAGCACAATGGATTTTCTAAGAGCAAGATCGGCCTGCTCCTGAAAAGTTCTGCTTCCCACAATCTTCGTCGCTGCTTCTTCATCGACATATGGGTTTTCAAAAAGTCCCAATGCGAACTTTTCCCTCAGTAAGAGCAGCACGGAATTATCAATGAGTTTCATGTCCACCATTCCGGATTTCACAGTTTCCAGGAGTTTGGTAGGATCCGCTGTTCCCGAATAGATATTTACTCCTGCTTCAAGTGTTCTTTTATAACGCTCGTTGATGGATAGGCCCTCGGCACCCCAAGGCATCATCTCGATCGGACCTGTGTCGGAGTTTATAATTCCCTTGAACCCGAGTTCGCCACGCAGAAGATCTTGCAATACAGCTTTGTTGTAGGCATACGCTATCTCTTCATATTTCAGACCCTTTGGAAGGGAGTAGTAAGGCATGATCGCCGATGTGCCGGCCTTGATGGCGGCTTTGAAGGGGATTAAATTATTTTCAAACATTCCTCCCGGAAACACTTCTGTTTTTCCCCAAGGGAAGTGGGGATCCTGCCCGCCCTCGCCTGCGCCGCCGCCGGGAAAATGTTTGGTTGTCAACGCTACCGATGTGTTGGTGAGACTATCACCCTGAAAGCCGAGAACAATTTCAGTCATCATTTGCGCCGCCCACTCAGCGTTCTCACCAAAGGTTCCGTCGATGCGCTGCCAACGCGGCTCGGTTGCCAGGTCGGCCATGTACATATATCCCTTACGCAGCCCCACGGCAGCCCACTCTTGCCTGGCGATGTCCGCGAAGGTGCGCGTTAGTTTAAGGTCGCGCATTGCCGAGAGGCCGAGCTCACCAGGCCACACGGAGAAAACAGTTTGACCCAGGCTTGTACCGGCAGCGCGGTTGGTGATGTGATTGCGCGGATTGGATGCAACGATTGCTGGGATAGCCAGCGGCGTTGTTTCACAAAGCGCCTGCAGCTTGTTCGACCATGCTGCTGTTATAGCCGCGCTGACGCTTGCGCGCAGAATGAAGTGACGTAAATGCGATTGGGTGACTGCTTTCGTTGTGCCTGCTGCACTCATGATCGGGTAGGGCAAGGAGTCGCGGGTGAACATATTCACCTGTGTGACGAGATCATCTTCATTGAAGTCGCTGGTGATCGGGTCTGCGTTCTTTGGTCTTTCGAATGCCCAGTCGTTCTTCATGCGGGTGGTGCTGATAAGCATGAATCCCACCTTTTCTTCTGTTGACATTTTTGAAAGGAGGTCTGAGCTTCGATCTTCGGGCGACAATCTCCAGTCCTCATATTTATCAAGGTTCCCGTTCTTGTTGAGGTCCTTGAATTGTAATCCGTCGGTTTCGAGAATTCTTACAGAAGTGGCTTTCAGTATTGGCTGCTTGACGGATTGGTTTGTTTTGCCGCATGACGCAGCGATAAAGACCAGTATCAGCATGCCGTAGCGAGTGATATTTTTCATGACAAATTGTGTTCACGTTAATCAAATGACGCGCCACCCGATCCAAGCCCTTACAGATTAGGGAATTAGATTATTGGGACCGTTCCCATCGGGGATATATGGTGAAATTCTGGATTATTGAAGCTGCTGAAAATTCTGGTACTTCTTATCGATCTCCAACCGGATGATATTTTGAAAGTCACTTACTTCAATGGCGATGCTCTCCCAACTCACGAAATTTTGCATTCGAATTTCATGTGTCGGTGTATTCAATGGAATAAATTTTTTCAAGGCTCTTATAAGATAACCAAACATAAAAAGTGTGCCCTCGAAGGAAACACTTTTCTTAACAAGGGGTGCTTCTTTTTTTCCACGGCGCAAATAGTGACTTGGGTACAGGTTTATCATCTTAACCATTGCCTCGACGTAGTCTGCAATCAGCTGTCATCACAAAAGGCAAGCGATAAATGTGGCAATGCATTGGTGGATGATGGGGAAAGCGGATGGTTAGGTATGGTGTCTCGTTGGGCCAGCCGGTCTTTTTTATTTGCAACCGGCACGCCGAATGATGTTCCATAACTGCACGCCTCGAAGCGTGAAAAAATTGCCGGGAGCGCTAAGCCCGCTCATCAAACTCTATGATTTTTTCCTGAGAACAGTATCTAAATTCAAATTCAATTAGTTATGTCTTTGTTTTGGGACTTTGGTGGGGTGCTTCTTACAATACTTCTGGTTCCGTTATTTATTATCGGTTTGCTGGTTCTGCTAATCGCCGGACTGATCAATGAGTGCAGCGAATTTTTTCTGAATATCCCTGCATTCAGGAACTAGCGAAAAGACCCCACAAAATCCAGTCGGATTTTTTTCAATCCGAACGTCATTGGTGCGCACAAAAAAGCAAGTAAACCACAAGTGCAAGCTATCTGTGTCCGGAAACTGATCACCGGGAAACTTAGCCTGTAATCGTCCCTTCCGGTTGACACATATTGTAATCAATAGCCATGATCACTGAATCTGGCTTAGCACCGGAAAATTGCTTGTCATCAACTTAGCGGACTTTCCGTAGGAAATTGGGTGAGTTTTCTGGGTGATGGATTTTCATTGATCCGGACAATTTGCACTCCAACTCCGATTTTACCGCACGCGTAACAATTCATGCAGCAATACGATCAAAAAAGTTCATCTTTGACAGTCCTGCAGATCCGATTGCGGGTCCGTTGTCAAGTAATCACATTAAATAACTGTATGAAAAAGTTTGTCGTGCTCGTGATTTTTTCACTTGCCTTCTATGCCGGTTTCTCACAGCAAGGCGCTTCGTTGTTTTATGAGCCTTCACTTTCGGCCGACGGTAGCGAGATCGCGTTTGTTTCCGGAGGTGATATCTGGACGGTTCCCGTATCAGGAGGTGAAGCACGCTTGCTCATCGCCCAGGACGGTACGGAGTCGCGGCCACTATATTCTCCCGACGGCAAGTCGATGGCATTCACCTCCGGTCGCACAGGCAACGGTGACGTGTATGTTTTCACTTTTGCGACTGGTGAAGTGAAGCGACTGACCTTTGATGACGCAACTGAAGAAGTAAGTGCATGGTCTCCCGACTCCCGACTCATTTACTTTTCGTCCACAGGACATGATATTTCCGGGATGGCCGACGTGTTTAGAATCCCGGCATCGGGAGGTACACCAATGCCAGTCTTGGAAGAACCCTATACGAATGAATATTTTGCAACCCCGTCTCCTGATGGAAGCGCCATTGTCTTCAATGCCCGAGGTGTTTCTTCACGTCAGTGGTGGAGAGAGGGACATAGCCATCTCGATGAATCAGAGATCTGGTTGTGGAAAGAAAAAGGAAACCAACTGGGAAAGATCACAAACCGTGGTGCTAAGGAAATTTGGCCGATGTGGAGCGCGGATGGCTCTGCCATATTCTATATGTCAGATCGTGACGGTCACGAAAATTTGTGGACAAAATCAATTTCAGGCGACGCGAAACAGCTCACAAAATTCACCGACGGACGCGTCCTTTGGCCCGCCATCAGTCGCAATGGCAACACCATCGTCTTCGAAAGGAATTTCCAGGTTTGGAAATATGATGTCGGCTCCGGTAAAGCAAGCCAGGTTTTAATCTCAAAGCGCGGCGCGCAACCGATTTCACCATCCGAGCATGTCAGACTTACGAATCAATTCAGCAATCTCTCTCTTTCTCCGGATGGGAAAAAAGTTGCATTCATTGCACGAGGCGAGATTTTCGCTGCGTCCGTGAAAGATGGCGGCGATGCGGTACGCATTACCAATTCTCCGGAAGCTGAGGAGCAAACGATTTGGTCACCTGACAGCAAGAAAATTGTCTACGTCCTGGACGACGGTGGTGAATCGTCTCTTTATGAATACAGTTTTTCAACACTGGCCAAACGAAAGCTAACGAACAGCGGCGCACGTGACGAATCTCCGCTTTTTTCGCACGACGGGAAGTCAATTGCCTTCACGAGGAATGGCACCGAACTTCATGTGATGGACATGGCGACTGGAAAGGATCGATTGGTGGCAAAGGGTTTCTTCGGACGGGGTCCTTTCTCGTTTAATAATTCAATGGTTTGGTCACCGGACGATAATTGGATAGCCTACGGATCGTTCGGCCACAAGACATTTCGAAATGTATTTGTCGTGCCGGCGGCAGGCGGAGAAGCGAAGCAGATCAGTAATTTATCAAATACTTTCGGTGGCCGGATCGAATGGAGCGGCAAGTCGATATTTGTTGTGACACAACAACGAACTGAGAATGGTCTCGTTGCCCGTATTGACCTGGTTCCTCGTACGCCACTCTTCCAGGAAGATAAGTTCACTGATCTGTTCATCGATCCCATACCTGCAGAGAAGAAGGCAGCGACGGCGCCGGTCAAAAATTCTGTGGCGACGAAGGATACAGTCGCGACAAAAAGCAACGTATCACCCGGGATCCAGTTTGCGGACATTACCCGTCGTCTCAGCTTCCTGCCCATTGGGATGGACGTCGCTGATATCAGAATCAGTCATGATGGTAAGACACTGTTGCTGATCGCTACCGTTGCAGGTCAGTCCAACCTTTACACGTACTCACTTGATGAGCTTTCGAAGGAGGCGCCGGTGGCTAAACAGATCACCAGTACCGCCGGTCAGAAGAGTAATCCCCAATTCACCGCTGATGATAAGGAGGTTATTTACCTCGAACGCGGGATGGTTTATAAGGAGACGCTCGAGACGCGTCAATCAAAACCGATTGATATCGCCGCAGAATTGAACGTCGATTTTGCTGCCCAGAAAGCAGCCATCTATCGCCAGGCATGGAGTATCCAGAATGATTTCTTTTACGATTCTCTGCACCACGGCAGCAATTGGCAAAATGTATCGAAGCAATTCGAACCATTGGCACGAGGGGCGCAAACACCTGACGAACTGCGGCGTGTGATCAGTCAAATGCTGGGTGAACTGAACGCGTCGCACTCGGGCATTGGGGCGCCAGGCAATCAAAATGTTACCGCCGATGCGCGCACAGGTCTTCGCTTCGACAGGGCCGAGTATGAAAAAAGCGGAAGACTGAAAGTGTCTTCCGTGATCGCTTTGAGTCCTGCAGATGTGAGCGGCGCTGTTCATGCTGGTGACTATGTGCTTAGTGTAGACGATACCCTGCTGACGGCTGACATGAATTTCGATCGCCTGATGCTTAATAAGATTGGGAAACGCACCCGCTTGTCAGTGAGCGCAACAGGACTTCAAAAGGACGCGAGGACAATCTCCATTCTGCCGGTTAACCAGACTACTGAAAAAAGATTGCTATACAGGCAATGGGTAAATCAGCAGCGTGAGTATGTTAAAAAGGCAAGCGGCGGCCGACTAGGATATGTGCATATGCTCGATATGTCGGCAGAGTCGCTCAACCAGCTCTATATAGATCTCGACGCGGAAAATCATGCACGCGAAGGTGTCGTCGTCGACGTGCGGAACAACAATGGAGGTTTTGTCAACGCATATGCGCTGGATGTCTTGTCCAGGAAAGGATACATGACGATGACCGTTCGGGGATTGCCGTCTGCTCCCGCCCGTACCCAGCTCGGTCAGCGCGCCCTGGAATTACCAACCGTCCTGGTCACCAATCAGCATTCACTTTCTGATGCCGAGGATTTTACAGAAGGATACAGGACTCTGGGGCTCGGCAAAGTTGTTGGAGAGCCCACGGCAGGTTGGATCATTTATACTTCATCAACCACTTTGGTCGACGGTTCTGTAATGCGGCTGCCTTTCATCAAGGTTACTGATCATGAGGGCAAGAACATGGAATTGAATCCACGCAAAGTAGATATCGCGGTGAGCCGTCCACTCGGAGAGAGCGCACAAAACAAAGACACTCAGCTCGACGTTGCCGTCAAGACACTCCTTGATCAGCTCGGTTCAACAAATCCTGGGAGCGTGAACTTGAAGTCGAAGGAGTAACTTAATCGCAGCGTGTTGGCGAAGATCACCAATACCGATTGAGATCAACGCCATCGATGGGAACCTGTATTCCTCCGTCGCCGATCAAACTTCTGACATGTACCCAATCATGGGTTAAGATTTAATGTTGGGTTGATTCAAATCTCATTCAAACCTTTCTGTTAAGCGCAGCGACTGGCATTATTTCCTACATTCTCATCAATACGCAATTTTTGTGATGGGAAAATTATCTCGTATCGGTCGTATCTTCTTTGGGGTGGCTGTGTTTGAGACGGGTCTTCAGACGATCTACTTTCACGACTTTCCTTATTGGCTTGTACCACCAAAACATTCATGGACTCCCGGGATCAGTTTGATTGCATATTTGTCCGGAGTCCTGTTGGTAGCTGCCGGCGTTTGCATTATTTGGGAGCGCAAGGCAAGAGAGGCGGGCCTGCTATTAGGAGGTGTGTTGCTTCTTGTATTCTGTTTCGCGCACGTCCCTTACCAGCTCATAGCCGGGACAAATGTCTTTAGCCTCTTGGAATGGGAGAATGCTGAGAAGGAGCTTGCTTTTGCTTGTGGCGGATTTGTTGTTGCAGGATGTTTTTCCGAATACCGTCTTCGGCCTGTCTTCACTTCTTTGGAAAAATTGATTTTTACCGGACCTGCCTTGTTTGCTTTGATGATCATTTGCTTCGGCACGATCCATTGTCTTTACGCAAAAGAAGCCTCGGGTTATGTTCCTGCATGGGTGCCAGGCCCGGTGATATGGATGTACATCACTGGCGTAGCGCTGATCGGTTCAGGCGTTTCGATTATTTCGAAAATCAAGACTGATATGATTGCTGCTTTGCTGGGACTGATGGTTTTCACCTGGTTTGCGATCTTGCATATCCCCCGCATTATTGTTTCCCCGGTCGCGTATTTAGGAAGCGAGATCACGAGTGCAATGCTGGCACTCGCTTATAGTGGAATTGCATTTATGATTTCAGGTGAATCAAGAAAGCAGTCTTAACATGTATCGAAGATTTTTTTGGCACGCCTGCCCGCGCGTAGCCGCTTCGGCAAAGGCAGGGATTTACACGGACTCGCACGGATTGGCAGCAAAGCTGCCTCTATGCCAATTTTCTTAGCGCAGGAAGTGCACGAAGGATGTCTGGCGTGACCCTGTATTTTTTTGGTTAGCTGAGGACTACTTCTTTTTCTTCGCGGGCTTCTTTTTTGGAGTTTCGGGAGGTGCCGGAGGCATTGGTTTTACAACGTCGTAACGTAGCCACAAAAAATCATCATAGATCTTTTTCATGGACTTCAGTTTGAGGTGGGTTGCTTTTCTTTTTCCATAGCCTTCTTCGGCTTCGAATGCTACCAGAGAACCGATGGTGCCGTCGGCAAGCGGGGCCAGCACTACACTGATTTCGTCGATCAAGCCTGCTTTGAGGAATGCGCCGTTCACATGACCTCCGCCGTCTATGCGCACCGTGGAAATGCGAAACAGTTTGTTGAGTTTCTCCAGCACCAACGCGAGATCGAGCTCTTTCTTGCCCCCGAAAATATATGACACGTTGTTTTCGCGCAGGTGGCCCAGGTAATTATTGCTTACTTTTTCCGTGAGTACTTCGATTACATGTTCCGTTGAAACCATATTTCCATCCCATTCGCATTTGCCGGAAGGGTCGATCACTACCGCGTAAGTATTGGATGTCTGCAGTGCAACAAAGTCTTTTCTGAGATCTTTTCCGGAAACCGGGCGGAACTTGTGTTTCTTTTTGCTGGAGAATTCCTGCATGGTGACGCGACCCACGAGCCATGCGTCAGCTTTTATCTGGGCCGCCGGCTCTTCAAAATATTTCGCAGGATCGGTGAGGCCCCAGATGGTTTGTTTGATTCGACCATCGATAGAGGTGAAGGTATGGCAGATGACGTACGGTTTCATGGGGGGCGAAGATAATAATTGAAACTGAAAATTTGACTTTGGCCGCTACGTTTGCCAGAGGGAAGGGTCGCAAAAGTTACAACGGGTGACAGGATGCCCAACCGGCGATTCGTCGTGCTCCCGTGCGCATTGCGTCGTGGTCTTGCGATCCTGTATTTTACAATTATCGCGCCTCCTTCGTACCCTGGCCTTAGCTTAAAAGCAAGTTTGTTTCAGATTGTTTGTGAACTCATTCCCGGATCTGCGTTACGCCTCGTGAGTTATTTCTGAACGACTTTCGAACTTTCAATTCAAGTCCGTACTGGCACGGATGATAATTATACCATGGCGGTGGTATTGTATTGGCGAGGGGGCACCTTGATTTTTGGGGGCACTAAAAAATGGGGTTGATGATTCGGTTGGCAGGTAATTCATGTAACATCTTATTGGTCATCATTGCAAGTGCGTATTCGCATATCTCATGGAGTCAGTCATTTGAGGATGCCGAAAAAGAAAAGATAGTTATTGAAGTAAGGAAGCAGTTGGTAGCCCTTTCTTCACCTGGAGGAGATCTTTTCAAGGTATGTGCCAAAAACAAAATCGCAGGTGATTTTGTGGTGGATCTCACAGTAGGTGCAAAAGGCAAAGTCCTTACGGTATTCATGGTGTCCAGTGTTCCGGAAAGCATTAGCAATCAGAATTTTCTCAAGAGCGTCTTATCCGACCTGCAGTTCGAAGTAAGAGTCCCCAAAACACAACGAATAAAATTCAGACATACTTTAACCTTTTAAACAAACAAAATGAAGCAACTTTTAATCAGCGCAATAATGGTCTGTGCCTTTCTCTTTGCAAGCGCTCAGGAGGACATGAAGGAGATCTATAAAAAGGAAATCGATCATTCATTTGACTATACCGCTAACGGTAATGAGTCGGGGTATTCTTACGCTTCAAGCTCCAAAGAGGTCAGCCTGTTCGATAACAAAACCGGTGAATTGTTGTGGAACAAGAAGTACAAGGATATTTCCGATCAATTGGGAAAGGTTGACGATGTTATCTCCATGTGGGAAGCAAAAGTGATTTTCGTTTTTGACCGCAAGATGGGCAAGGACAAAATGGCCGCGATTGATGCAATGACCGGCACGCTATTATGGATATCCTCGAAGTATCAGGACGTTGATGACGCGGATAATATCATTTTTATTAAAGAGCTGGATGCTTTTGCCGTAACCACGAAGGATCACTTGACGCTCATCAAAACCAGAACCGGCGCCGAGCTTTGGGAGACGGATAAATTCAAAGGAGTTGTCGGCGACTTCGCGCTGACATCCGATGGTTCAATAATATTGATAAACATGAAACCAACGCTCCTCAGCTCTCTTTTTTCGGGGATGAAGAACCAAATCGTAAGGATCAATTCCAAAAACGGTGATATTATTTGGGACCAGACCTATCGCGGCGTTGTGGAAAAGAAAATTCTGACTCGTGAGCGTCTCGTCAAGCTTACTGTCGACGAAGGGAAAGTATTTCTTTACATGAATGGAATTCAGGTTTTTGATTATGCCGATGGCAAACCACTTTGGGCAGCAGTCTATGACCAGACACCATCCGATGTGGTCAAAAACAAAAAACCGGCCGGTGCAACCAAATTCGGAGCATATGGCGTTGTTGCTCAGCCTTTGGTTGTCGGCGAGCATATTTATGTGCTGGACCTCGTCAACAAACGAAACCAGTATTTGAAGAAATATGATTTGAAAACGGGCAAGATGATTTGGTCGTCGCCGGAAATAAAGGATGCCCGCGCGATCCCGGGCATTTATGCGGTGGGTGACAGAATCATTCTCCAGGTGGGAGGACAAGTCGAGTTGCAGTATACCCAGCGAACGAAGCAACCGGATGGCAGTATTCTCTTCGAGAACACGATCGAAATGGAAAACGTCAAACCGTTGAATATCCAATGCTTCAATGCGAATACGGGCGAACAGATCTGGGAATCTGAAAAAATGAAGAAGGGTTTGACGAACCTGTTTCTTTCTGGAAACAATATTATCGTATGTTCCGGAAAAGCTTTGTACTCCATGGACGTCGCGACGGGCAAGGAGAACTATGAGAAACCTTTAAAGGAAGACAACATCGGAGAAGCAGACCTTATTATTGATTATAATGACGAGGTTATTATTTTGGGAGAAAAGGGTGTCAGTGAACGCAAGAAGTCGGATGGTTCGCTTACGGCCGCGAGCAAGTTCAAACGCTCGACGCCGATCACTTTCAATGGACAATATGTGTACGGTGGCAGAACGCTTGCCTTGTATACCAAGTCCAGCGACTACGCCGTGTACGATCTGAAGACGGTAAAATATAAAGCTTTTGATGCAAGGAAAGGTGCTACAGCATATTTGTCGGACGACGGCAAGAGCTTGTATGTGTTTGAATCAGGCGGCATGATGAGAAAATCCAAGCTAACCAAGCTCAGCGCTGAGTGATCGCGCTTTCAAGGCGAGCACACACTGACCGTTTCCATCTTCCTTATTTTATAGATTTCAACAATTAGTGGTCCCTTAGAGCGTCTTCTAAGGGATCATTTTATTTTTCACCCCTTCATTCTAACTTGGAATTCTATTGTTCATGTAATGAAAAAATCTATACTTATCGCGCTTCTGCCGTTGTTCGTGGATGTTGCCTTTTGCCAGGAAAACAACATAAGGGCTGCGCGGGTGATAGGCGCCATGCACGCCCAATACCAAAAGGAATGGTATCCAAACGTGACGTTTGTTCAGCAGGCAATTTTTTATAAACGCGGAAAAGTAGAAAAAGAGGAAACCTGGTACGAAGCGGTCAGCGGTGCGAACGGCCTTGTCATCAAATTAAACGACATCAACGGTGGCAACGGGGTGATGTACAGCGGTGACAGCCAATATGTATGGCGAGACAATAAGCTCGTAACGCGGGCGAAGCGCCTCAACGACTTGTTTGTGCTTGGCTTTAGCGTGTACACCGACAACCCTTCGTTGACGATAGACAAACTAAAAGGTGCTGGTTATGCTTTTGACAAGTTTGAAACGGAGGAGAGAGGTGACACAACAGAATATATCATCGGAGACAAAAATGGACCCAGGTTTTGGATTGACCGGGGGCATTGGCTTTTCAGACGGCTTCAGAAAAAAGATGCAGAGGGCCACACGATCGAAATGCAATTCAATAATTATCAGCCCCTGGGAAAAGGGTGGATTGCAGAGGAAGTCGTATTTCTCCGGGATGGCGAAGTGACGTTCAGGGAGATCTACCGGGATATTAAGATAGAAAAGAAGCTGCCGTTTAAGTTCGTGCCTGTCAAGGATTTTTCGAAGCTGAAGTGGTAGGGTGAATGCAGTTCCCGAGTGATATTCAACCTGTGCAATCCCTGCCTTCGCCGAAGCGGCTCCGCGCACGCGGGCGTGGGAAAATGTTTTCTAAGCAACCCGGCGTTCGTACAGGTGCTTCTGAAACTCAATAAACAGTTCTCTGATTTTTGGGATACCGCCTAATTTATCTGCCGCATCATTGACCGTATGGTACTTGAGCTCCAGAAGCTCTGGAAGCTTCTCCTGATCTAATTCCTCAACCCCAGTTTCTATGTACCGCGACAGCACAAAGTCCAGGAAATCCTTTTGATTGTTGTCGAGCAGTGCGAAGATATCTTTTTGAGCACTTGCAACCCGTGATTCACGGGTCATGGGCTTTTGAGAATATGCGATAAATTCAAGTACGTCAAACAGATCACTCTTTTCGGCATCAATCATCTTTTGCAGAATTGAGAGTTCATCTGGTCCAAAACCTGCTTGCTCGAGTTTCTCGAGAAGCGTGCTTCGCGTTATCGGATTCGACCAGATTTTCCTTAATTCTTCTTCGCTTTTGAAAAGGTCGGGAAGTTTGCCGTAGAGACTGTTCAGAAATTCCTGTGCAGAGATTGGTTTTCCATCAGCACTCCAGAAGGAAGACGAAACGGTATGAGTGATTTCCGCTTCTGTTCCATCACTTAGCTTGATCTTGATTCGCTTTCTGGGCTCTTTACCACCTCCCTCGTCATCACCTTCTGGTTCATTTGGCGGAACCGGATCTTCATCGGTAGGATAGGGGTCAGTGATTGTAGGCTCGATTGGCTCTCCGTCCCATTCCGGATCATTGAACCTTTCACTGGCGTTGACGAAATCATAGATCGTAAAAAAGAACTTGTTGTCGAACAGCCGGGTACCCCTTCCAACGATCTGTTTAAACTCGACTATGTTCGTGACCGGCCTCATTAATACGATGTTTCTGATGTTTCTGGCATCGACCCCTGTGGAAAGTTTTTGGGACGTAGTAAGAATAGTTGGAATTGATTTCTCATTGTCCTGGAATTCCCGGAGGTGCTGCACGCCAAGTTCGCCGTCATTTGCGGTGACGCGCACGCAGTAGTTCGGCTCCTTGCTTTTTTTGATCTGGTTGATCAAATCCCTGACTGCTGCAGCGTGGTCCTGGGTGGCACAAAAGACGATGGTTTTTTCATTCTGGTTGATAAGGTCCATAAACAGATTTACCCGCTTTTGCTCCCGTTCGCGTATTTCGATGATGCGGTTGAAATCTGTCTCGGTGTAAACCTTGCCTTCCTCGACTTCACCTTCGATCAGTTGGTCATCCGACTTGTAAACATATTGATCGAGGGATGTTCTGAATTGTTTGACCTTAAAAGGTGTGAGATAGCCGTCATTGATCCCGTCTTTAAGAGAATAGGTATACACCGGCTCTCCAAAATATCTGTAGGTGTCAGCATTCTCCTTTCTCTTTGGAGTCGCGGTTAATCCGATCTGAACTGCTGGAGAGAAGTATTCCATGATTGCGCGCCAGTTGCTTTCGTCATTGGCGCCGCCGCGGTGACATTCATCGATGATGATGAAATCGAAGAAATCTTTTGGGTATTCACCAAAGTACGGGGTGTCGTTCGGCCCGCTCATGAATGTCTGGAAGATGGTGAAGAAGATGCTGCCGTTGGTGGGAACACCGCCTTTCTTCCGGATGTCACCGGGACGGATGCGGATCATGGCATCTTCGGGAAAAGATGAGAACGCATTATGGGCTTGGTCTGCGAGGATGTTGCGATCCGCCAGAAAAAGTATTCTGGGCCGACGCGTTGCTTCGTACTCCAGGTTCCATCTGCTTTGAAACAGCTTCCAGGCGATTTGAAAAGCGATGAATGTCTTGCCCGTCCCCGTGGCGAGTGTCAGCAGGATACGACTTTGCTTTTTAGCAATGGCATCCATCGTTTTATCGATGGCAATTTCCTGGTAGAACCTGCCGCCCATGACGCCGCCTTTATCTTCATTGGGGATAGCATTAAACTTCTCCTGCCATTGGTTCTCCCTGGGAAAATTCTTGCGCCACAGTTCATCGGGGCTATGATATTTGGTTGCCGGACCTTCCCTTGCCGAATCCATATCGATGTGATAGATCTCGAGACCATTCGTAGCATAAGCGTCTTCGAGCTTGAGCTTTGTGGCATAGTCCTTCGCCTGACCGACACCTTCCGCTGCACTGCGTTCGTCGCTTTTCGCTTCCACTACGGCCAGCATGCGGTTGTGGTATTTTAATACATAATCAACTTTGAGCTCTTTCTCCCTGCCGCCGGAAGACCTGAGCTTCCCGATGGAGATAATATATTCACGATGAACCTTCACCTCAGGGTTGTACTTCGAATCCCAACCGTCTTCGCGCAGCTTAGGATCGACGAGTTCCGCCCGGGTTTCGGCTTCGTTCATGCGGGGATGGGTTTTGAAGAGGTCAATTCACCACGGAATGCTTTTTGGAGGATGGATTTTTTGAGTTCTTCGAGGGCGTTGAGTTTTCTTTGATAGATATCCCGCAGTTTGTTCACATTTATTTTGAGTTGATCAAATTCATCAACTATTGCCCCCTGTTCCTCAAGCGAAGGATAAGGAATAGGAATCTTGTTTAGCATTGCTTGATTTAGTTTTGGTTGGGCCATTCCACTCACGAAATCATCCAGTTTTATTGAGTTAAGGTACAATTCCACGAATTTCTGGTTGATCACATTCTTGAATCGCAGAACATGGGCGTGATTGTTGACCCAACTCTTGCCACTGATTGAGAAAGCTATTGGATAAGTTCTTGCTAAAAGATTTGCGCCATCCTCAGATACACAAAGGAGATTTTCATCGAACAAACAATCCCGCACATAATCAACTATTCCCGAAGCACCATAGTATGGAATAGAACCAGGTTGTCGCAGGCTTTGGGTAATTGGTACTCGTTTGCTGTCTAGGTTCTCTGATATTTCACTTAAACTTTTTCGTTCCCATTTTTCCCGATTTCGGTCAAATAGCTTGTGCAGATGACTATCAAGAAGTTCCCCGACATTTTTGAGGTTTTGTTCAGAGTTGGATTCGACTTTTTCAATTTTTGAAAGAGATGCTTTCAAAGTCGTAGCGATTCTTTCCTGCTGCGCAAGCGATGGGATTGGGATGAAAGTGTTTCTTATCTTTTGTTGCGAGATATTTGGTTGCGCATTGCCGACAGCTTGGGACACCAATTCCACTTTCTTTGAAAGAAAAAAATAATACAAGAATTCTGGTGTGAGTTTTCCGTTAGGGAGAATTCCACAGACTGCTTGATTAGTTGCGGATTCGAATCGGAGTATTCCAACCTCGCCTGCAGTAGCTCCATACATCGCAATCAATACTGTATTTTTTGGAAAGAGTTTCGCAGAGGATTCCTTTAGAGCTTTTTCTGTAATGAAATTTGTCGCACCAAATATCTCCCCTTGACTCACCTCGCCACTCAAAAGCCACGGAATAGTGCCCCCCAAATAGTACTGTTTGTTAGACTTAAGTGGTGTTCCCCCCGAACTGGTTTTGCATATGTCCCCCAATTTCTTAATAGGCCAGTCTTTCATAATAGGTCATTGATGGAACTCAGAATTTTCCTACTCTCATCATCGAGCGCTCTTATCTCGTTGATTACTTCTCCTGGCAGACGAAGCGCGGCCTCTTCGTTCTTATTAGGATTTTTAACAGATAAATCAAATGTCTGTTCATCGACTTCATTCAACTTTACTGTCCAACTATTCTCGCTTTCCCCTTTGGTTTTCTGTAGCCTCAAAAATTCAGCAAGGTCACCTTCATTCAAAGAATTCGTCTTGCCCAAATTCCGATCCAGATTCAACTGATAGTACCAGATCTTTCTTGTTGGACTACCTTTTTCAAAAAAGAGCACCACAGTTTTTACACCAGCACCTGTAAATGTTCCCGCAGGCAGATCAAGAACTGTGTGGAGGTTGCAACTCTCCAGTAATAGCTTTCTCAAGCTGATAGACGCATTGTCGGTATTCGATAGAAACGTATTTTTAATCACAATACCTGCCTGTCCACCCGCTTTTAGGATCTTAACAAAGTGCTGTAAGAATAAATAAGCAGTCTCACTTGATCTGATCGGGAAATTTCCTTGTACCTCCGCCCGTTCCTTACCACCAAACGGCGGGTTGGCAAGAACGACGTCAAAACGATCCTTTTCCTGAATGTCTGCAAGGTTTTCTGCCAGGGTATTGGTATGAATAATATTGGGCGCTTCAATCCCGTGGAGAATCATGTTCATGATCCCGATGATATATGCGAGTGACTTTTTCTCCTTGCCGTAAAAGGTCTGATTTTGCAGTATTTTCTCCTGAGCCGTCGATCGCTTCGGATTCGTTTCCTTTAAGTAATCAAAAGCCTCTACAAGAAATCCGGCGGAGCCACATGCACCGTCATAAATCTTGTTCCCCAATCCCGGCGCAACCACCTTTACTATGGTTCGGATCAATGGCCTCGGCGTGTAATACTCTCCGCCGTTGCGCCCGGCGTTCCCCATGTTCTTGATCTTGTCCTCATAAAGATGGCTCATCTCATGCTTTTCGGCATAAGTCCGAAAACGAAGCTCGTCAATACGATTTATGACTTCCCTGAGGTTGTATCCGCTCTGGATCTTGTTTTTAAGCTCTGAGAATATCTCACCGATCTTGTATTCAAGGGTGTTCGCAGATGTGGCCTCGGCTTTGAATTTTCTTAGGTAGGGGAAGAGCTTGCCGTCAACAAAATCTTTGAGATCATCTCCGGAGGCAGCCTTGTGATGATCAATCTTGCCATCTTTGGTTTTAGGGGCAGCCCAGGATTCCCAACGGTATTGCCTGTCAATTAGGTCCTCATATTTTTTACCAGTCAGCTCGGCCTTTGCTCTGCGATCTTTCTCCAGGTCGTCCAGATATTTTAAGAAGAGAACCCAGGATGTCTGCTCAACATAGTCCAGCTCGCTGCTACAGCCCGCATCCTTATGAAGGATGTCGTCAATATTCTTGAAGGCTTGCTCGAACATTCGATTGGACAATGAATCGCACCAAGGGGCATGTCCTTGTCTGCGTGTGGGTTATTAAAAATTAGGTTTTACAGGTTCTCGCCCGGGTTTACCCTGACAAAAATCGAAGATAGTAAAAATCTACACCCAATGAGCGGGTTCTAATGAGCGGTAACTAAAGAGGGACGTGTCGATTTCATTTGTAGTATGAAGAAAAAGGGGCCCGATCTCCGTGATAAGGAACTGATAAAGCTGGGAAACAGGATCAGGCAGCTGCGGATCGAGAAGGGACACACCAACTACGAGAACTTTGCATTCGATAACGATATCTCGCGTTCACAATACGGACGATATGAAAAAGGGGAGAGCGACTTGCAATATTTGACATTACTGCGGATTGTAAAGGCGTTGGGAATGTCGATGGAAGAATTTTTTAGCGAGGGATTTGATTGAATCATGGCCGCGAAGTCGCTAACGCGCAAAGAAACGCGAAGCATTCTTTGCGGGGGATGCGACCAGTAGGTGTGTTTGTTGGTGACTCGAGACGGCAGCACCACAGCCGACAAAACCCTTAGTCGTTCAGCACTGACTCGACTGGGGCGACTATCGGAGTGTGCGGTTGACGCGCCAGCCCAAACCTCTCAAGGAATTGTTTCTTCGAATCTGTATACCTGGAGACTCCGCCGATTTTTGACAGGCACCAAATGTACACCCATGCAAGGTCGAGCTGGTAGGGAAGGAAACCGGACCGTGCGCTCTCGGGGTAAAGATGATGATTGTTGTGCCACTCGCCTGACAACAAACCCGGACGTGTTTGATTTATAGAGAGGTTGCTTGTATCGAAGTCAACTCCTTCCACGTGCTTCTCTTTTCCTCCACCGTGGCCCGTGTAGTTAAATGCCCTGACGAGTACGTACCAGAATAGCGTGCCCGTAAACAGTGCACACACGAGCCCTGGTCCGCCAATCAGAAAAAATGTGGTGATCCAAAAAGCCCAGTTCAGGATCCACATTCCGATTGCATAGAGAGGAGATACAAGAGAACCCCACTTCTGATACTGTTGATAGGAATTTAACCACGTGCCTGAGTGATTGAGAAATGTTGTAAGCTTCTTGTACTCGGCTTCTGTTAGATCTTTTGCAATGGCCTGATGATTGACATCCGAAAGCATGCAGTACATGATGCCCGCATGTGAATTGTAAGGGTCGCCCGGCTTATCCGATTTCAAGTGATGAACGTGGTGAGAGACAACGTAAACTTCTTCCGGAAACGTGCGGACGACGAGATTCTGTGTGATGAATCGCCAGATGGGATGACTGAAACTATATGAACGATGCGTACAATACCGATGAAACCAGATTGTTCCATGCGTACTCATCACAACCATTCCATATACCACTGTGACGATCAGCAGCTGCCAGGTAATATATTTTGTGACAAAAAGATATGCGAACGGCACCATGCAAAGCGTAATGAACCAGTTGATAAACGGGATCCAATTCCTTTTTGAGCGGAAGACGTTGATCCGGGAGAAAGCCTCTCCCCATAGTTGCTTAAGTGTTGGTACAATCAGTTTTCCTTGTTGATCTGACCAACCGTAGGAAGGAACTTGAAGGACGCGGTCAATGAATGCCATCGGCAGGGTTTAGGTACGGGTCTGTAAGGTGGTCATTTTTTTTGATCCTTTTGCCGCAAAGGGACGAAGACTCCAGGAATCACTAAGAAAGTTGTTGATGCCCCGAAATAATATCACCCGCGGGAATCAGGGTGAGTTTGGCGAAAACTCGTCCCCCAAAATTTGTTGCGCTTTTCCGCTGGTTAGTCAGATAACTTAACCCAGTTAAACCTGTTTACAAAAGGGCCAGAACCTGGGCGTTAACAGCCCTAAATCTATTTCTTCACTTTATAAATGAGATTGGCATTTTTCAGATCCTGTACCATCACATAAGCGAAATCATTGGAAGCGGTCGCGAGGTCTCCGGAGTAAAAAGTGTCGGATTGTGCCGACCAGACCAGCTTCTCCGTTTTGGCGTCGTATAAGTTGCTTTGCACAAAATAGATTTGGTCCTTTTCATAATACCCCGGCGTATTATATGCGGAAGAAGCATCCATATAGTAGACGCCGAATGGTCCGTAGCTGCCGCCACTCGTAGATTCGTTTGTAACCGGATTATAATAACCAGTACCTACGCCAATGTTTGCGGGAGTATAAGAGGTCGTGCCTGGAACGTAGCGGCTCTCTTCAGTTTTCTTCAAAAGTGTAACAACGATGATCGCATCGTAGTCCATTGTCTTGATCTTATCTACTGCTGCCCTTTTTTGCTGCTGTGTCTCAAGCTTTTCATCGTGCCCCAGAACATCGAGACTTTTCGAAGCTTTTACTTTTTCACGCTTCAGATCACGGGCCAGATCTCCTTCGATAGACGATCGGGCCGGGAGATTCTTCGCCAGCACCGCGACAAGAAAATTCTGGTAGGCTTTTCCGGCAGGGTCTTTCCATGACCCGGTAATGTTCGTTGTTGGCTTCCGCGTAGCGCAGGAGTTCAACATGATGAAAATGATCGGAATTACAATCAAAAGGTCAGGACGAAGTGAAATACGGGTCGGTCGGTTCATATAAAGATTTGCTCGAAAGTATTGGAAATAAATGTTATTCCGAAAGCAGCCAGGAATCCATCACGGAGCCACGGGTCACACGGACCGACAAGGATGTTGTAAAATCAACAAAGACTTTTGGTTTTTCGGCAAAGGCAGCAATTTGTCCGTGTTTTTACGTGTCTTCCGTGGCTCAAAATATTTTTTATAATCAATAAAATCCGGTAATTGAAAATTGAAACCTAAATCAAAAACCCATGAAATATTTATTCTCATTGCTCCTGGTGGCCATCGCGGTCCTCAGTTTCGCGCAAACCGATAAGATCCGCGACGCGATCAAAGCAAAGGCTGCTGCTGTCGAACCCAAAGTCATCGCCTGGCGCCGCGACATCCACGAGCATCCTGAGTTGGGAAACCAGGAGGTCAGGACTTCAGCGCTTATTGCCAAACACCTGCAGTCATTGGGTCTGGAGGTTAAGACGGGTATTGCCAAGACCGGGGTTGTGGGAATATTGAAGGGTGATCTGCCGGGTCCCGTAATTGCGTTGAGAGCGGACATGGATGCGCTCCCCGTGGAGGAGAAAAATGATCTGCCTTTCGCATCCAAAGCCAAGACAACTTACAATGGCGCGCAGGTAAGTGTCATGCACGCCTGTGGTCACGACACACACGTTGCCATGTTGATGGGAGCGGCCGAGGTTCTTTCGTCGATGAAAAAGGATCTGAAAGGAACCGTGAAATTTATTTTTCAACCGGCGGAGGAAGGTGCTCCTCTTGGCGAGGAGGGAGGAGCTGAGCTGATGGTGAAAGAAGGTGTGCTTGAGAATCCAAAGGTTGATGCGATCTTTGGAATACATATCGCGGCCGGAAGTGAGGCCGGAAAGATCACCTATCGACCGGGCGGCACTGCTGCTTCGGTGAATGACATGAAAATAACCGTGACGGGTAAACCTTCACACGGCGCCATGCCATGGTTGTCGGTTGATCCCATATTGGTTTCAGCACAAATTGTAACCGCCCTTCAGGGAATCGTAAGCCGGAATGTGAATCTTGTGAACAATCCGGCTGTCGTTACGATAGGATCTATTCACGGCGGCAATCGCTCCAACATTATTTCCGAGAAGGTAGAAATGATGGGCACGGTGCGCACACTCAGTGCTGAAGATGAAAAGATGGTGATAGCGAGGATCAAAGAGATTGCAACTCTGACTGCCCAGGCTGCAGGTGCCACTGCCGTTGTTGAACTACCTTACACCACACACTACCCTGTCACATTCAACAATGAGAAGCTGACTGCAAGAATGGTTCCATCACTGACGAAGACTGCAGGTGAGGAAAATATTTCCGTTTCCCCTCCAATTACGGGAAGTGAGGATTTTTCGTTTTTCGCTGAAAAGGTTCCGGGATTATTTTTTTCCTTAGGCGCGCTGCCCAAAGGGAAAGATCCAAAGACTGCCGGACCACATCACACGCCTTCCTTCTATATTGATGAAAGTGGACTAGTTGTGGGTGTGAATGCATTTTGCAATCTCGTATTTGATTATGCAGCCACGGAACCAAAGCTGAGAACGAATCGATAAGAAATAGCCCGGAACAGGAAGTAGGCAGTCAATGGTCTGCCTACTTTTAACAGCCGATTTAATTAAGTCGTGCGTGCAAACATCTTTATACAACAACTTTCGGGAGCTTGGCGCTCAGGTGCATAAGTATATCATAAACCGAAACGCCGGTGACTGACGCCAGTTTGTTCGGATGTATTTCTGGATGATCCGGACCGACCAGGATCGCGAGGTCACCCGGTTTCACGTTTGGTCGTCGACCGATTTCTACGATGGTATGACTTGCACTGACGGCGCCGATGACGGGATACAATTCTCCATTAACCAATACGCGCGCACCTTTAACAGCTTCACGCAGGTAACCATCGGCGTGTCCTGCAGATATTGTAGCAACCCATGTATTTTCTTTCGCAGTGTAATGCCTTCCATAGCTTACAGTGTCGCCGGGGCGCAGCTGTTCGACACGCACAACGCGCGCCACGAACCTGAATGCAACCGACAGCGGAGCAATTTTTTCCTCTTCATTGGCTTCAGCAGGGTAGGCACCATACAGGGCAATCCCCGGTCTCACCAGGTCGAGATGACTTTCTTTGCAATGATAGATTCCATGGGATGAAGCTGCGTGAAGATTGCCCGTGTTCACTCCCTTTCCCTTGACACTTTGACTTAATTCAACAAGGCGTCGCGTTTGCTCTTTGTCGAAGTCGGCATCTTCAGATAGTTCTGTAAAACTTCCTTCGATTGATGCAACCTTTGCCGCAGCAAGCTTTTCCAGCCATGTGCCAGCACGGTAATAGGGGATACCCATACGGCACATCCCCGTGTCGATGTAGGCTTGGCAACGGACAGGCCTTTTTAGTCCGCGCGAAATCGATTCGATCATTTTTTGAATAGAAGTTTCATAAACTGACAGCTGCACATCCTTTGAGGCAAGGATGGTGGAATCGCTTTCGCTGGCCATTCCCAGATGAAGCACGGGCTTTTTTATTCCTGCATCACGGAGTGAAATGCATTCAGCAACCTTGACGGCTGCGAACCCGATAACCTCAGGTCTGGACTCAAGAATTTTCGCAACGGTGTCAACGCCAAGGCCATATCCATTGTTTTTCACAACGGCAAGCACCGGCTTATTTCCCGAAAGGCGATGAAGAGTTTGAACATTCGATACGATAGCGTCGGGAATAACTTCGATCCACGGATCGAAACTATCATTGTTTTTGAAAGAAACATTGCGCGTGAGTTCAGTGGAACTGAATGCGCGCATACCTGAGGCACCGAGCGCCAACGTTGCAGTGGCAGCCAGGAATTTCCTGCGATCTGTTTTCATAGATTCTTCAGATAAAAGGTGGTTCCAGAAAGTTAAAAGATTTATATATTGACTACAGGGAAAATCTATACGAAATGAAAAACATCGGTGCCATATTGTTGTTGCTGCTTGCATTCACCAGCTGCAAAAGAGACAATGATGCGGACCTGGTCATCACTAACGGAAAAATATGGACGGGCAACAAGCAAATGCCCTGGGCAACGTGGGTTTCGGTTAAAGATGGAAGAATATTGAATGTCGGTGCCGCCGGGACCGCGTTTGACGGCAATGCCGGGAGGACCATCGACATCGGCGGCAAGCTGATGATCCCGGGCTTCAATGATTCTCATGTTCACTTTGCATCTGCCGGTCACCTTTTGCTGAATATTAATCTTCTCGACGTAAATACTTCAGAGAGATTTATCGACAATGTTCGCCAGACTACGCGCCGGCTGCCGAAGGGAAGTTGGATAACAGGCGGTGACTGGGGTGCCTACGAGGCGTGGGCTATGGGATCGTCGGGTGGCAAAACTAAAGCAACGTTTACGCCTCATCGCGATATGATCGATTCAATCACAGCAGAATATCCGGTGCTCGTGACGCGCTATGATCGCAAACTCGGATTGGCGAATGAAGCGGCACTTAAGTTTTTGAATATTGGTTCTGAGACAGGGCTGCTTGATGGTGATATCCTGGCCGATGCAATTGCCCGTATTCCGAAGAAGCCATTCTCCCAACAGCTGGCAGAGTCCCAACGCGCACTCGAGGAATGCCGTCGCTGGGGTGTCACCACAGTTCAGGACATGTCACCTCCTGAACAGCTCGATGTATACAACAAGCTGCGTGAAAACGGAGGGCTGACTTGCCGTATCAACTTCGCACCCTCGCGATTAAGTGAATTCGCATCTATGAAAGAGAAGAAGTGGATCATCGATTGGTCGGATAAAAATAATCCGCATCCTGCCGGCGATGACTGGATCAGCTTCGGCACGCTCAAAACCCACATCGACGGCATCATGGGTGCGAGATCGGCACGTTTCTATGAGCCTTACAGTGACAATGACGTCGAGAATAAAGTATGGCGCGGCGGATGGCGCGAGTTTTCGAAAGACATGCCGGCCTTTAAGTCGATGATACTCCAGGCGGATGCCGCAGGTATCCAGTTGCGTGTTCACTCTATCGGAGATGAGGCAAATTCTATTTTGTTGGGTATTCTCGATACGTTACACCAGGTGAATGGTGATAAACCACGCCGCTTCAGGTTGGTGCATGCGCAGGTAATTCGCGCAGAAGACTTCCCGCGTTTCCGTGATCACCAGGTCATCGCAGAAGTGCAGCCTTATCACGTCACCGATGATATGCGGTGGATGGAAGAGAGAATCGGTGCGGAGCGCTGCAAAGGCGCCTATGCATTCAAAACATTGAAAGACTACGGATGCGTGCTCTCCTTTGGATCTGACTGGCCAGGAACCAATGCTTCTTATTACCCCGTGAATCCATTGATGGGTCTTTACGCTGCTGTCACACGTCAGACTTTGCAGGGCGAGCCCGCCGAAGGTTGGTTCCCGAATCAGAAACTTACATTGGAGGAATCGCTCGAAGCCTACACGCAAGGTTCGGCCTTTGGGGCGTTTGAGGAGACGAGAAAAGGAACCATAGAGAAGGGAAAGTTCGCCGACTTCGCCGTACTGAATACAGATTTATTCAGCACACCGCCATCAGCGTGGATCAACGCTGGAGTGGACTACACCATCGTGGACGGGAAGATCGTCTATCAGGCAAATAAAAACTGACCTTCGCCTAAGATTATTACATGACAGAAACAAGGGATCAAAGGATCAAAGTGCTTTTGGCATTTTTAGCTGTCTATATTGTTTGGGGCACTACCTACCTGGCGGCCATTGTGGGCTTGGAAAGTTTTCCGCCGTTTTTGTTATCAGCATTGCGGTTTAGTACAGCGGGTATCATACTGTTGGTGGTTTCAATTCTGAAGGGGCTGAAATTCCCGAGCGGCAGAAAGTTTGCGTTCTATGTAGCAAACGGAGTCGTCATGCTCATCGGCGGATCGGGATTAGTAACATGGTCGGAGCAATATGTACTGAGTGGTTATGCTGCTGTGGTTGTGGCATGTGAGCCGTTTATTTTTGTCCTGCTTGACAAACGGCATTGGAGATTTTATTTCAGCAATCGTAACATCGTGTTTGGATTGCTGATTGGATTTATCGGTGTTGTCCTCTTCGTCTGGTTTTCATCTGCGAGAGAAATTGAAACCACTTCCGCGCACCTTATTTTTATTGGCTATGCTGTGCTTTTTCTTAGCTGTTTTTGCTGGGTAATCGGATCTATTTTCTCTTCACGTATCAAAGAGAGTGACACTTCGGTAATCGCCATTTCTGTCATCCAGCTTCTCAGTGCAGGCTTTTTCAGTTTTCTGCTCGCTGCATTAACAAATGAATTCGACAACTTCAGTTTTGCTGACGTCACTGGAAGGGCATGGACCGGTTTGATTTATCTTACGTTGGGCGGTTCAGTGGTCGCTTACCTTTCATTCGTCTGGCTGCTCACCGTCCGCTCTCCGGCGCAAGTCAGCACGCACACCTACATCAACCCGATTGTTGCCTTATTCATGGGTTGGTGGGTTGTCGACGATCCTGTCAATGTTCAGCAAATGGCCTGTGTGGGCGTGATACTCCTGGGAGTGCTGCTTACAAGTCGAACCAACACTATTGAGTTAGGAGAGTAGCTAAGTTTTCAGCAGGTCGCCCCTGTGTTTCGGTACCTTTTTCGGGTAGCTTCATGCAGCAATGTTATTAACATTTACACAATGTTGTCAACATCAAGAAGGTAACCTTTTATCCATAAAAAATGGACTTCCATGTTACTTGAGGACCTTTGGTAAAAACATCAGTGAATATGTCTTACGGTTCGATGGTTCTTCGGAGATGGGCAAATTGATTTTTTACCTCTTTTCTTAGGACTGTTTTTTTCCGGGATACGGCGTATTCTGCTCACCGCCAAAGAATGACGCAATCCACCTCCAACGTTGTCGCAATTGCGGCTGCGATTTGACCCAGTGCCTTCCGATATTTGCCATACGAACGAGAAGAAAAATGGAAAGCCTAAAGAAAATATTCGCTGCACTCGAACACGCGCAAATCTGCTGGGTAATTCCGGACATTCACGCATCAATAAATTTTCTGTCGAATTCACTCGGTGTTAATTTTCAAAAACCGGAACGCATACGTGCGCAGGACATTAATATGAGTTACTATGGTGAGATCGCTGAAGCTGAATGGCTTACGACGCAGGCGTACAGCAACACATTTCTTGAACTGGTGCAACCGCTTTCAGGAAAGAGTATGTTTCATGACTATCTCGCAAAATTTCCTGCCGGAGGTATTCAGCACAGCGCCTTTCGACTGCCGGTTGATGGCTTCGACCAGGTCACCAAAAGCCTTTCTGACCAAGGATTTCTGGTGATAAGTGAAGTAGACCATCCTATTGCGCGAATGAAGTTCTTCGATACTTACAAAGTTCTCGGCGTTGTTACTGAAATCATGGGTATCACACCCGACGGTTGGAAAATTATCAAACAAATGGAGCGAAAATAACAGTCGCAATTAAAGAACAACAGATTATGACCAAAGTCAAAGTAGCAGCATTCTCAGTCTCATTAGACGGATACGGCGCCGGTCTTGACCAAAGTGAAAAAAATCCATTGGGTAAGCGTGGCGAGGAGCTTCACACTTGGTTTTTTCCTACCCGCGTATTTCAAAAGATGTATGGTAAATCCGAAGGAGCCACCGGAACGGACAATGATTTCGCCGCCACCTCATTCGATAATCTCGGTGCGTGGATCATGGGACGCAACATGTTCGGACCCATTCGCGGCTCCTGGCCTGATGAGCAATGGAAAGGTTGGTGGGGTCCGAATCCACCGTATCATGTTCCCGTGTTCGTGCTTTCGCACCATGCCAGAAGCCCTCTTGTGATGGAGGGCGGGACAACTTTTTATTTTATCACCGACGGTATTGAGTCTGCACTGGAGCAAGCGAAAAAAGCAGCCAACGGTAAGGACATTCGCATAGGCGGCGGCGTTTCCGTTATTCGTCAGTATCTGCAGGCGGGCCATATCGATGAAATGCATATAGCCTTTTCTCCGGTTTTCCTCGGTTCCGGCGAGAATCTCTTTGCCGGGATCAACTTGCCTGCACTGGGTTTCACGGACATTAAAGTCACTCAAGGCCAGGGGGCAACACACATTGTACTAAAGCGAAAACCCCGGTAGGTGGCAACCACAATCCAGAAACATCTAAACATATATCATATGTCAGCATCAAACAGCGTTTCACTTCATAGAATACTTAAAGCCTCTCCCGAAAAAATATTCAAGGCGTTTACCCATGCGCCGGCAATAGCATCATGGCTGCCTCCTTACGGATTTCTTTGCACTGTGCAAGAGCTGAAGGTGCAAAACGGAGGGACCTTCAGAATGACTTTCGAGAATTTTTCAACAGGCCACAGTCATTCATTTGGAGGCGATTACCTCGAAGTAAAAGCAAATGCCTATTTGAAATACACCGACAAGTTTGACGATCCTAATCTCCCGGGAGAAATGATTACAACGGTATCACTCAGAAAGACAATTGTTGGCACCGAAATAAAAATCACGCAGGACGGCATACCGCTGCAGATACCTGCCGAAATGTGCTATCTCGGCTGGCAGGAGTCACTCGACAAGTTGATGAGGTTGGTAGAGCCGAATATTCCGGATGCGTGATACAATAAATATTGAGCACCAGGCCCCGACCGTAGGGCTTTTTATTTAACGGTTGCAGAATAAGATTGCTACGCAGCTTTTTGAAAGCTGCAAAACAAAAAACTCTGCAGCGCATTTGCCGGGGTGTAGTGATCCTCCTTCTTACACCGGAGTTTCCTGAAATATTTTGTCAGCGTCCGCTCGAGATCGTTTTCTGAATAACGTTTTGCTTCCAGGCCACTGCAGGTTTCCGGGCCGTTCTCTGAAAAAGTTCCGATGGTCATGAATCCCCCGGCGTTGATGTTCCCCGCAGCAAGCTCCGTGTAGTTCGTTATTTCGTTTGCCGATACCAGGAAATGGAACGTAGCCCTGTCGTGCCACACGTCATATTTTTCGGGAAGACTCACTTGGTTTACATCGGCAACAATCCACTTCACTTTGACTGCCAGTGAGCCCAGCCGTTGCTGTGCTTTTCTGAGGGCGCTTTCAGAGATGTCAAGCACAGTAATGTTGCTGTACCCAAGCGCCAGCAGATAATCTACGAACCGGCTTTCACCACCACCAACGTCAATGATCACAGCGTTTTTCCGGACTTTGAAGCTATGGATAAAAGACAATGAAGTGATCGGTACCTGTTCTGTCCAACTCAGTTGGTCGGTGTCTTTGGTTTCATAAATTCGGTTCCAGTGTTCTTTGAGGTCAGCCATGATTTAGTCAGATAGTTTCTTGATTTCAGTCGCGGGGACGGGCATCCTTCGCAGTCTGCTGATCGTCAGTGATATAGAAGGCAAAGCGACAGAATGATTTGAGCTGATCGGAAAAAATTGATTCAAATCGGATGAGAAATTCCTGATACGAAGGGGTTTTTCTTGATAATCGCCGATCTTTGGGTAAGCCCTCCACCGCCACACCCGGAATTGTCGGGTAGGTTTGGTACTCATTATTAATAGTGTCGGAGATGGCAAAGCTCACTATTTAGTATTTTAGCAATTGCTTAAATATACAAAATGATGGACGATAGTTGCTGTATCCGGGTGTATGAGGACTCGAATCAGATAAACCGTTGTAAGGCAAGGCTTAAAACAGTTGATGTGACTACAGCTGAATTGGCCGATACGTTTGCGCTTGCAGGAAACCACGTGCGCCTTAAGATCTTGTTGCTCCTGCAGGAGGAGGGCAAATTGTGTCCGTGTGATTTGAGCGATATTCTTGCGATGAACATGTCGGCGGTGTCGCAACATCTTCGAAAGTTGAAGGATGGAAAGCTTATCGAGTCAAAAAGGGCTGGACAAACGGTTTTTTATTCTGTCACAGAATATTTTCTTCTCATGGTAAAACCACTCCTGTCTCCGCATATCCCTGCCGCCGACCAAAAGGCTGTGGTCCCCGTCGAGCCCTGAACCGGCGCTATTTCTTTTTTTTCTTTTTTCTGTTTGCGCGGTCGTTCTTCTTCGCGCGTCTTACTTTGCCTTGACGGTATCTTCTTTCTTTCCTTTTTTCTTGTGGATTTTATCGGTGTTCAAGAGCGATTTGCTGCTCAGGAGTCAGGTTGGCGTTTTCGTTCTTCGAAGGTTTCTTCTTCCCACAATAAACAGGCATCACCAGCGTGAAGATCAGGACGATGAATAGTATATGAACTGTATTCCTTTTATTCACCCATAAGCTCCTTCAGCTTTCGCTCCAGGTTCTTCCCCCGCAAGTTCTTCCCGATGATCTTGCCATCCTCATCGAGAAGAAAACTATTAGGTATTGCAGTCACCGCATACAAAGCCGGTGTGGCACCGCCGTAACCATCCAGGTCGGAAACGTTTGTCCAGGTATAACCATCTTTCTTGATTGCATTCTTCCATTTCTCCTCGCTCGTATCAATGGAAACACTGAGAATTGTAAATCCTTTATCGCGATACGCGTTATACAGTCTCACGAGCGTGGGGCTTTCCTGCCTGCAAGGTCCGCACCACGAAGCCCAGAAATCAAGAAGCACGAGTTTGCCGCGATAACTTTGAAGATTGACATTGCTGCCGTTGCTATCCTTTGCCTGGAATGCAGGAGCCACCGCTCCCATGGCGATACGCTTGGTGACCTGCACTTTATTTATCAGCTGTCGGGTGAGTTCGTAGTTCGGGAATTTCTTCTTATACACCGCGACCATCTCGTCCATCAATGCAATATCATAATCTGGGTGCCAACGCATACTGTGATGCACTGCGGCAAGTGAATTCATAAAGAACGGTTGTCGCACCCATGTAGCGAGCTCCGCCTTGTAATTCTCCGATGCTTTTTCATGCTCCTCGTTCCAATATTCTATTTGCTCTTTATTACCTCTTTTTACAGCGGCAGCCGAGGAATCGTAGGTGCGCTGAAGCCATTTCTTAAATACTTTTTTCCTGTTAGACTCGTAGTCGATCAGGTATTGCGTTTCCTGAGAACCCGTTGCTGCAATGGCATCCTTCCTTATGGATAAAGTAATTTTGTCTCCGGGTTTTGCAAGTGTTTGAAGTACCGTCGAGTCGCCGACACTTATATTATATATTGCTGGCTCAGTCAACGGGATTGTAAACATGAAATTACCTGCGGTCCCGATCGTTGTTTCCTGTAATTTCTTGTCTTTACGGGTTTCGTAGTTTATCAGCGTAAGTGAAACGGATTTGCCGGTAAATTTCGCAGGAAGGGTGCCCTTGACGGTAGCTTGTTGTGCGACGGATATATTGACGATAAGGATCAATGCAATCAAAAGACTTCTCATGATGTAACTTTAAAAAATGAACGTGCAAGTTAGTTCTCATGGAGGTTATGAACAGACCGTTTAACATATTTTTAACAAGGAGGAAAGGCTTGAGGATTGTGCCCGTCTATGTATCAAATTCTTCAATCCTGAGTTTCTGGTTGCTAGTCGCTGGTTGCTTGGGGTGCACAACCAGCGACTAGTGGCCAGAAACCAGTGACCATTAGAGAACTTATAAAAGTAAAAGCCCGACAATCTCTTATCAGGCTTTTATTACTAACCGGAATTGTTCCTACGGCTTCTTCCAACTCACGACAAGCGGCTTAACTCCCGCCTCGTCCAACTGCTTCATGAACGCAGCAACATCACCTTTGAGCAACGCGTCCATTTCTGTTTGCACTTGTCCCAACTGCTGTTTTAGCATCGCGTAAACTTCTTTGTGTTGATCTGCGGGAGCGAAGTCAGCGGTAGCAACTGCTCCGGCCACGTAAGCGAAACGTCCTGCCAGCATTTCAGGATAACGAACATCATCCTGGCCAGTGCCGGTGTATTTCAATTGCACAAGCTTGCCTTCCACTTTCATGATCGCCGTATCAAGCTTGCCTGCGCTTTCTACCAGCTTCTTGTTCGACTTTTTAGATTTCAGAACGTCGCGCAAGTCATATACCTGGCGCCGCAGCACCTCCAGCTCGTTGATCATGTCTGCCATTTGGTTGACGTCTTTGTAGACATTCGCAAGGAAATCTGTTTGCGCCTTGATATCCTCGGCTGTTCCATCAGAATGCGGATCTTTCAGGATGTTGATCTTGCTGTTGAATGTCTGACCGCCAGTGGTCATGATCACGTTGTAAGTCCCCGGTGCTACAAGGTATGTTTTGAATTGACCCACGTGGGCAGGACGCTTCCGTTCTTTGTCGAGTGCGACCCAACCAGCTCCGACCGGAGTGGTGCGCATTGTCATATCTTTTGTTGGCTTGGTTTGCAGGTCCCACCATATACGATTGATACCCGCACTTCCTTTTTGTTTGAATGTGCGGATCGTGTCGCCGGCCGTGCCAGTGATGTAGATCTTCACACTGTCTTTGTCGGAGTTAGTCCAGTAGTTGATCGATGCACCATAAGGCGGATCAAAGCCCCAGGATGGTTCCGGCAATGCCTGCAAGAGTCCTGTCTTTTGATGAAAGCGATAAGCATCTTTTGGATTGAAGAGCGCTGCTTTCGTATCCGCCGCATTGACAGGAAGCTGCTGAATAGGAGTGAGGTCGTCAAGAATCCATACGCCTCTTCCATACGTGCCGATCACGAGATCATTGAAGTGTTCCTGAACTTCAATCCAATAGAAAGGGGTGTGGGGCAGGTTGTTCATGAAAGGCTGCCAGTTTTCGCCATCGTCGAATGAAATGTAGAGAGCAGTTTCAGTACCCATGTAAAGAAGTCCTTTACGAACAGGATCTTCTTTAATACTCCTGCAATAACTAATGCCAGGCTCAATACCTTTCACGATCTTCTTCCAGGTCTTTCCATAGTTTTCTGTCTTGTAGACATATGGTTGGAAATTTCCCTGCTCATGAAAGTCCACCACGATGAATGCTTTCCCTTCGACATATCTCGATGCTTCGATATTTCTGATTGCACCCTGCGCTGGTAGGTCGGTGAAGTTCTTGCTGAGGTTTGTCCAGTTGGCGCCGCCATCTTGTGAAATATAAACCAGTCCGTCGCTGCTGCCAGTCCACAACAGACCTTTCTTCGTCGGAGATTCCTCAAAAGAAGAGATCACGTTCGCGTATTCCACACCAATGTTATCCGGTGTAAGGCCTCCGGACTGTTGCTGCTGCTTCTTGTCGTTTAGCGTAAGGTCAGGGCTGATCACAGTCCAGGTCTGACCGCCATTTGTTGTCTTGTGAACCATCTGACTCGCGGCATAAACTGTGTTGTGATCGTGCGGTGAGATCAGCAACGGGAATGTCCATTGAAATCTGTATTTGACATCTGCCGCAGGAGTTCCTGCTACATAGTCGGGCCAGATTTCAACCTGGCGGAATTGCCGGTTTTTTTCGTTGAAGCGGACGACAACGCCACCCACAGCACCCGTACCGGACGCGGTGGAATATATAATGTCTGGATCCTTTGGATCGGGTGTGGCGAAGCCGCTTTCTCCACCACCGACTTCATGCCACATTCCTGTTCCAATACTTGGTATTCCACTCTGACCGAAAAATCCCGAACCACCACTGCGGCTCGGTCCGCGCATTGACGGCCCGTCCTGGCGGTTAGTAAGCACATTGTAAGGAATGTTGGTATCGACGGTTACGTGATACAGCTGTGCGATTGGCAGCGCGATCCTGTCCCAGGTCTTGCAGCGGTCACGCGAGATTGAGATCCCACCGTCATGCGCTACAATAGAGCGAGCAGGATTTTTCGGATCGATCCACATGTCATGGTGATCGCCATAAGGCTGTGAGAGAAAATTCGTCACGGGCTCGAGCGTCCTTCCACCGTCGATACTGGTGAAAAATCCTGCGTTGATGAAGTGAATTTCATTTGGATTGTCAGGCGACGCGAGTGTGCGTGTGTAGTAGGCTTGCCTTCCCGACATGTTGCGGTCGGAGCTCATCAGCACCCAGTTCTTGCCCTTGTCGTCAGAACGCCACAGTTCACCTTCATTGACTTTATCTTTTGGATTAAGTTTCTCGATACCGTCTCCTGTTTCAATCAACGCGTACACACGATTCGGAGCAGCCGGTGTCATCGTCAGTGCGATTTTCCCGACGTTGCCTTCTGGTAACCCGTTGCCTGTAAGTTTCTTCCAGGTATCACCACTGTCTGTTGACATGTGCAGACCGCTGCCGGGACCGCCGCTGGTGCGGTTCCAGTTCTTCAATGAGAGTTGCCACATTCCTGCGAACAGGATGTGGGGATTGGTTGGGTCCATCACGAGGTCGGATGCACCGGTGTTTTCATCGATGAATAGAACGTGCTTCCAGGTTTTGCCGCCGTCAACCGACTTGAACACACCACGATCCTTTTGAGGAGAGTAGGCATGACCCATAGAGCAAACAAAAACTATATCTGGATTGGTGGGGTGAATCACGATGCGCGAGATACGACCAGTGTTCTCCAATCCGGATAGCGTCCAGGTCTCGCCGCCGTCGGTGGATTTATACACGCCGTTACCAATTGTGACGTTGGAGCGTATGAAGCTTTCACCTGTGCCGGCAAACATCACTGATGGATCGGATGCCGCTGCCGCCAGTGCTCCCACGGATGCAACATTTTTGTCGTCAAACACGGGGCGCCAACTGAGACCGCCGTCGGTAGTTTTCCAGAGGCCGCCTGAAGCGGCGCCTGCAAAATAGACGAGGTCGTTGCCGGGGATTCCGATAGCACAGCTGATGCGGTTTCCTACAGGGCCGATGTGTCGGAATTTAAGTTGTTCGATCTGTTCTTTTTTGAGCGTTTGCGCGTGCAGGGTGAAGACCCACAAACACGCCAATACGGTTAAGAAACGTATCATGGAGGTAAGGATTTAGAAATTAAGATAATAATGTAAGGCTTTGAATGGGGAAAGCAAAGAGGGATTGGATGGGTGGGCGCCGGGTACCAGGCACCAGGTACTGGGCTCTGGGTACTGGGGGTGGGCTCCCGGGAACAAGCACCTAGCACCCATTTCTATAATTGCGTAACTTTATTCATCTAGTTTTTTCATGCGTCATTTCTTAATCCTCGTCGCAGTCGGTTTCACGCTCACCAGTTGTCCTCCCGGATGTGGTGTGCCTGAATCTGTTGGTGCTTGTGGCGTTGCCAATCCGGTTGAAAATTTGGCTTGGTTGAAATCTGCTGTTCAGGCCGCTACGACTACCTCTCTTCAAGCTGATTACACCGTGTCGCAGGCGACTTATAAAAGCAACACTGTCTTTTGGATTTCCATTTGCTGTCCATTGTGCGATGTAGCGCCACCGATATTTCGGAAATGTGATGGAAGCGTCGCCGGTCAACTGACAGTTGATATTCAGAACAGCGAGCTCAGCAACACCAAAGAGATCTGGAAGACAAGTAATGGTGTTTGTCATTAATTATAATACCGTTTCCACGGATTGCGCCCACATGGAATAACACAGATCCGTGCAAATCCTTGATACTGCATCTGTCAAATCTGCGGGGACCGCATTTTTTATCCCAAGCCACTTACCGGTCATTTCCGGCCTTTACATTTCATTAACAAATTGACTCTTCGGCCCAGCAACCACCCACATTATTTGTACGTTTCCGTTGAACCCAATTCATTATTTTTCCGGGCTATATGAATCGGATCCCCCCAATCCTTTTTATAACCCTTTCCCTCCTTGGATTGGGTGCTCATAATTTGCGCGCGCAAACCAGGAACGGCCGCGGGCACGGATTGGCGATTAAGCGCGCGGAACATCACATCGTCCTCGACGGCGTGATCGACGAAGAAGATTGGAAGCAGGCGGAAGTGGCATCCAATTTTTTTCTTAATTATCCAATTGACTCACTGCCTGCACCTTTCCAAACCGAAGTCAGAGCAACCTTCGATGACAATTTCTTTTACCTGTCGTTTGTCTGTTATGACGACGAAAAACCCAACGTGGCACAATCACTTCGCCGCGACTATGATTGGTCGCTCAATGACAATGTGGGTGTGTACATGGATCCGTTCAATGATTTTACGAATGGATTTTATTTCCACGTGACGCCCTATGGCGTGCAGCGCGAAGGAACGATGTCGGCAGGCGGCACTGGCGATAATGGCTACAATCCCAACTGGGACAACAAATGGTATTCGCACGTAAAAAGGTTACCGGACAAGTGGGTCGCTGAGATGGCAATCCCTTTCAAATCTTTTCGCTACAATCATGGGCAGCCGGTTTGGAACATGAATTTTGTTCGCCAGGATCTGAAGCGGAATCAGGTGTCTAGCTGGATTGCGACACCGATTCAGTTCTTTCCTTCAGCGCTGGCATGGAGCGGCAAACTGCAATGGCAGACACCTGCACCGCATGCAGGCACGAATATTTCGATCATTCCATACGGTATTACGTCCTTTGAAAAAGACCACGAGGCCGGAACATCCAACAATACGATGAATGCCGGTTTCGATGCGAAGGTCGCGATCACACCTTCGTTGAATCTCGATATGACGGTGAACCCCGACTTCTCCACGGTAGAGGTTGACAGGCAGGTCATCAACCTGAGCCGGTTTGAATTTCAGTATCCGGAGCGCCGGCAGTTTTTCCTGGAGAACAGTGACTTGTTCTCATCACCGGGCTTCACGACATTTTCGCAGCCCTTCTTTTCGCGAAGAATTGGTCTAGCTACCGACTCATCAGGGTTATTGCAAAGAGTGCCAATACTCTATGGTGCACGTGTCAGCGGAAAGCTCGGAACGGATTGGCGTATCGGCTTGATGAATATGCAGACGAAGGAGAAACCTTCATTGGGATTGCCGGCGCAGAATTATACTGTAGCCGTCTTGCAGCGACAGATTTTTAAGAGGTCCAACATCGGCCTCTTCATGGTGGATAAAGAGTCACTAGGATTAGGTGACTATGACCCTACCAAATACTATCACGAGAGCCTGGTAAAAGAAGTGTGGAACGGTACAGCGATGGAACCAAAGCTCAACACTTACAACCGTGTTTTTGGTGTTGACTTTAATTTGATAACACCTAATAATAAATGGGGAGGCAAGGCATATTATCATAAGTCCTTTGACAATTTTTCAACCGGCAACAATTCCAGCTACGGTTTTTCCACCAATTACAACGTCCGCGCGTTGAGCGTGTCGACAGGTATGATGGCGCTTGGAGAAAATTACAATGCTGAAGTTGGATTTGTGCCCGCCAGTGGAGTGTATCCGGGGTTAATAAATCCCTGGTTTCAGGCAAACTTAAAATTCTATCCGCGATCGGGTCCGTTCGTTCTGATCAGTCCCGGCATCAACACGGATCAGACCTGGGTGCCCGACGGCACGCGATCCGATCGCAACATGGCACTCACCTATAATATGAGCTTCAGAAATACAGCCATGTTCATGGCATCTGTTAAGAATGTTTATCAGTTGTTGCAGTCAGATTTTGATGCCTTGTATCCGATCGGAGACTCAACGTTCCTGAAAGGACAGTTGTATCAATGGAATGAATATTTGCTTCAGTACACCTCAAATACGCGCAAGCTTTTTACCTACATGGCGAAGGTCAGTGGAGGCGGCTATTATAATGGAGTGCGGCAAGGCTACGGGGGCATGTTGTCATACCGCGTGCAGCCTTATGGGAGCTTCTCGGTCACAGTGGACTACAATCGGATCGAGCTTCCGCCGGTGTACGGCACTGTGACTTTCTTATTAGTCAGCCCCCGTGTTGATTTCACCCTTACAGACAAAATGTTCTTCACGACTTTCGTCCAATACAATAACCGCTATGACAACGTGAATCTCAACGCACGTTTTCAGTGGCGTTACAAGCCGGCTTCGGATCTGTTCCTTGTCTACACAGAAAATTATTTACCTGAGCATCTCGTCAGCAAAAATTCGGCGTTGGTGCTGAAGGTGACGTATTGGTTGAATTTGTGAGTTGATGTGGGGGTCCACAATCAGCGACTAGCAACCAGTAACTAGTCTCATTCAGCCCTCAAGCTCTTCGCCGGATCCATTCTCGCCACCTCAACTATCTTGGAGGAAATGGTTAAAGCTGAGATAGTAAATATCAAAGACACACTAATCAGGAGCGTACCCGTGCCTGGCGTTTGATAAAATGCCCAGATGCCCCCCATCAGAGGTTCGATCATCATCATCGCCAGCCATGAGCCGAGGACTGAGGAGATCAGCAGGATAATAACAAACCGCGCATTGATCAGCGCTGCAATCCTGCTGTCGGAGGCGCCCATTACTTTTCGGATGCCGATCTCCTTAAATCGCTTTACAACATTGAGCGAAACCAATGTGAACAATCCCGTTCCTGAAAGCAGGATCGCCACCATGCCCACGAACCCAAACATTTTCACGATGTTGTCGTTGACTTCGATGGCCTCGACTACGTTCTCGTCCAGATAACGGCCGTCGTATACTCTATTGGGAAAGAGTTCTTTCCATTTTGCATCCATAATCCCGTTGATCTCGGGAAGCTTTTCCGCAGGGGCACGAACCGAAACGTAAGTGCACGATTCTTTGCCGACGTAGCGAAACATCATGGGTTCAACCTTACGCCACAAGCCGCGGCTATAGATGTCTTCAACAACACCGACGACATAGACAGAAGTTGAGTCATGGAGTGTGATCTTGTTTCCGACGCCCGTTTTCCAGCCCATGGCAGTCACGAAAGCCTTGGATACCACGGCAGAACCGCTCTTGTCTGTTTCGGAATCTTTCAGGAAGTCGCGGCCCTCGATAAACGTTGCTCCCGCCGTATTTAAGTATTGCTCACCCACTTCCATGATGTCTGTCTGAATCTTTTTACTATCCGATTCGGCGGTTGTCTTACCGACACTCCAGCCAATAGTGTGCTTCGAAGTGGCCAGGGAACTGATATCTGGATTCTTGGACAATTCATTTTTATATAGTTCCGCTTCCTGGCCGGTTCGGGTCTTAGCATATATAACATGTTCGTCGAAGCCGAGATTGATGCTGCGTTGGTACCTGGCATTTTCTACGAATGCGACACTGCATACGATGCCAACCAGAGAAACGACAAACTGGACCATCAGGAGGACCATTGAAAGACTGGTCATGCCCTCAAACCTGAATGTACCCTTCAATATTTTCACCGGTTCGAACTTGCTTATATAGAAAGCGGGGTACGCCCCAGCGATAAGAATTGTTCCAATCAGAATTATGACCATCCAGGATAAGATTCCATTGTTCCCAAAATAATCTGCTTCGAGCTTCATGTAAGGCCAAAGCGAATTGAATGCAGGCAACAGGAATGTGCTTGTAAGCCACATCCCGACCAGCACAGCGACGACGCATATAACAGCGGTTTCTCCAAGGAATTGGAAGATCAGCTGGCTGCGGAAGCTCCCCATAACTTTGCGAACGCCGATCTCCCTGACACGCCGGGAAGAGATAGCCAGCGTAGTATTGGTGAGGTTGAAACATGCAATCAGCATAACCAGCATCGCCATGATCACACAACCGTTTACCGATGCCTTTGATATCGCCCCCTGGGTCCAGAAATTCTGCGTATCGTTTTCCATATCGCGTACGGCCATGCCCTGGAACGGTTCAACTACAAACTCTTTGACCGTTGCATCGTCTCTGACCTTATTGTGAGGAACTACGTATTCCTGCAATTCTTTCCAGGCCGCGCTGACGGCTGCAGCGTCTCTGAGTTTCAGGAACAAAGTCGTTGAGTTTTTCCAGTCATTCTCCTGTATGGAGGGGACTTCATCGAAGTAGTTTTCAAAAATCGCATAGCCGCTGGCGACGAAACTGGAATTCCTGGGCTGTTCGCGGAACACGCCGCCCACTTCATAAGATTTTAATACGTCGCCATCCAACACTTGTGAAAAGGTTTTTCCAACAGCGTCAGTAGTGCCGAATAGTTTTTCTGCAAGCTTGTCAGATATTGCCATTTTGAATTTGTCGGATTTCAACGGCGCGCGTCCATGAATGAAGTCGAAACTAAAAAGTTGAAAGAATTCCGGATCGACGTAACGAATGTGTTCATTGAACACGTTGTCTTCAATACGGATGCTGGCGTTGCTGAAGTTGTAGCGGGTAGCGAGCTCATGCTGACGGGCGATATTGCCTAAAGCCATGGGCACCGCACCCCAAAGCTGTTTTTTCTCCTGGAATTCTCGGAGAGCGCTGACGCGATAGATCTGCGCAGAATTCTTGTGATTCGAGTCGAAGTCAGCATTGAAGTGGAAATTAAAGTAAGCGATGATGCAGCAGCTGGTGGCAATCGCAAGCCCGAAGATGTTGATGGAGATGTAGAGCTTGCTCTTCATGAGGCTGCGCACGGTCACGAGAAAGTAGTTCTTGATCATAGCAGTATTGAATGTGGTGTAGGAATATGCGTGGAATGCCTGCTGTTGTTTCCGTTTTTCGACAGCATAAGAGGAGATGAGAGAAATCACCTGGCGCCAGTATCTCAGCTTTGCCCGAAACGCCGTCCTGGCCGCCGCATCGGTCTGAAATATTTCGTGGAGGTCGCCCCGAAGATCTTCCATGAACGCATTGCCACAATACCATGTCAGCAGCTTGTCTGCAAGGGCAGGGGGTCGTATCGGTTTCTTATTTTGCAATCGACAGATTTTTTTTCGATAGCTGCCACAGCTCGTCACGCAGGTCCTTCATATCATGCAATGCGACTTTGCCGCTGTGCGTGAGTTCGAAGAATCTTTTTCGCCTGCCGCCGCGTTCCTGTGTTGGATCACCGAGCCAGGATTTCAAAAATCCCTTTTCTTCGAGGCGAGTGATCGTAGAGTGAAGGGCTCCGATGCTGATGCTTCTGCCGATGCGTTTTTCCAGGTCTTCCTGTACGCCCACGCCGTACGCCTTTTCGCCGAGGCCTGCGATGGTCAATAAAACTAGCTCTTCAAATTCTCCTAGGTATCCTTTCATAGTGATTTTGGGTATACGTGAAGGTAGGATATATGTTTCTATTTTTAAGAGGAAATTGGAAAGAAAGCCCGAATGGGTGAAAATCGGTTTTTGAGGAGCGTGTTGGGTGGGAGAGGTTACTGGTTGATGCCAGTGGAACCAACGATGAGACCGCGTTTTGCAGCGATTATTCCCCACATGACAACGGTGTTGAAAAAGTGATTGTGACATTGGACTCTAACAACAGGGAGCACGAAGAGAAACCTGGTGCAAGCAACCAGCAATCCACCAGCCAATGCCTTCAGGAGCTAAGCGAGATGATTCGCCAAGCACCCTAAACGACCCCAAAGTGCTAGCTCCTCACTCATTTGCCATGTAATTCAGCTCGTAGACTCTCCAGGTCTAAACGCTTTGTGTACATGTCAATCGAACCATCCGGTTTTTTCGGCCATTGCTGCCTGGGCTTGTCCCAATACAGCTCCACGCCGTTGCCATCGGGATCATCAAGGTACAATGCTTCTGATACGCCATGGTCCGATGCGCCAGTCAAATGGTATCCAGCATCCCTGAGCCTCATGTAAATCTTAGCCAGGTCTTTCCTGGTGGGATAAAGTATGGCAGTATGATAGAGACCTACACCTTCCTTCTTTGCCGGCGGTGCGTCCTGACTGTGCCAGGTGTTGAGGCCTATATGGTGATGGTAACCTCCCGCGGATATAAAAGCGGCCTGATCACCATATGTCGTGATAAGGTCAAATCCCAGCAAGCCGCTATAAAAATCAAGCGAGCGTTGGATGTTGGATACCTTCAAATGAACGTGACCGATTCTTGTCTCGGATGGTACTTTATATTGGTCCATTTACAAGCTGGTGTTTATTTCAATTGGATTCGTTAATATCTTATGGACCGGGCACGCATTGGCTATCGCTAGCAATCTTTTGTGTTGCTCTCCATCCAGGTTGCCAATGAATTGAACTTTTCGGTTGATGACCGTTTTGTTCGCGACGGCGTCCCATTCCAGGTCGACATCAACTTTCACTTCGTCCAATGGCCACTGCTTCCTGTCGGCATACATACGGACCGTGGCGCTGGTACATGCTGCCAGGGAGGAAGCCAGCAGTTCCTTTGGAGAGAAGCCCAGATCCTTGCCACCCTTTTCAGTAGGCTCATCTGCGATTACGATGTTACCTGTAGGTGACTTAATCTCGATTTTATAAAGTTCAGTTTTGATGTTTGCGAATACCTTTGCCATGACGATAGATATTTAATGTGAAATGTGGTTACGTCAGCTTGCATCGAGTTAATAGAAAATGATAAGCGTGGATATCTCAAGTAAAATCATGAAAGCGCATTGGGAGGAGGAGCGGGTCGTGATTTGTCTTCAGGTAGTGGAACGAATTCCAGGTTGTCAGTAGGGGGGAGCAAAATTCTTCCCGCCTTCCAATCGGCTTTCGCCTGCTCGATTCTTTCCGCCCGTGAGGAAACAAAATTCCACCAGATATAGCGGTCACCTAAAGGTTCGCCACCAAGCAACATCAATGTCGTCGGCTCTTTCGCTACAATTACCGGATCGACTCCTTTTGTGAACACGAGCATCTGTCCTATAATGTAACTTGTTCCCGATACTTCGATTTGTCCTTTTACAACGTAGATAGCGCGTTCGCTGTGACCTTTCGGTAATCCGAAGCGGGCATTTTTATCCAACACCACATGCAAATAGAACATGGGTGAATGTGTTTTCACGTCGTTACTTAAACCATAAGCATCCCCTGCGATCAGCCGCATCCACATGCCATTATCTTTGATCACGGGTAGTTGACCCTTTTTGTAATTCACAAATGATGGACTGCGCTCTTCCTCTTTCTCAGGCAATGCAACCCAGGTTTGTATCATTTCGAGTTCGCCGCCTGCCAAAGCTTTCGGGTCTTCGAACCGTTCGGAATGAGCGATGCCACTGCCTGCAGTCATCCAGTTAACCTCGCCTGGCTCGATGACCTGCTCTACGCCCAGGCTGTCGCGGTGCATGACTTTGCCACCAAACAGGTAGCTCACAGTCGACAACCCGATATGCGGATGGGGCAACACATCGATGTTGGAGGCCTGCGTGGGTTGAACATTCACCGGGCCGGCATGATCCATGAAAATAAATGGTCCTACCATTCTCCGTTGCCGGAATGGTAGTATCCTCCTTACGTCCATGCCAGGGGCCAGTGATGCTTTTCTTCCTTGAATTACAATATCCAGCATAGATTTATTGGTTTATGAGATTCAGACAATTTACCAATACTTCCTGGAAGGAAGCAGGCGCTTAAGCCTGCTTCACAAACTGGATTTCGGCACTGATCTTAACTTCATCACTTACCAATACGCCGCCGGTTTCCAGAGCTGCATTCCAATTCAGGCCAAAATCGGTGCGATTGATTTTGCCTTCGATAGAAAATCCTGCCTTTTCATTTCCCCAGGGATCTTTGCTGATGCCGCCAAACTCCGCTTCAAGGGTAACCTCTTTCGTGACATCTTTGATGGTCAACAACCCTTTCAGTTCATATTCATCACCATCAACCTTCTTGAACGACGTGCTCTTGAACGTCAGTGCTGGGAATTTTTCGACATCAAAGAAATCTGCACTTTTCAAGTGTCCATCCCGCTGCGCTTCATTTGTTGAAATTGAAGCAGCGTCAATACTCACCGAGATCGGTGATTTTGTGAAGCTGCTGCCGTCCACATCGACGGTGAATTTCCGGAACTCACCTTTTACGCTGGTGATCATCAGGTGCTTTACTTTAAAAGTCAATTCACTGTGGGTTGGATCGGCAACCCATTTAAATTGTGTAGTCGAATTTGCTGTTGTTGTTTCCATAATCTGTTTTTTGTTTGAATTGTTAACACAAATCTAGGACTCATTGTGCCCTCGTGTCATTGACGGCTGATAAGAAGGAAATTGATCCAGATCAAGTATTTTGGAAGTGAGCGCTGAAGCAAACACTGTCAGCACTTTTGAATAAGGAAGCAATCTTTGAAGTTCACCGCTGGCGCTCGCAACCGGGAATGCCACGAGGTCTTCGAAACCAATTTTCCATTGACTGAAGATGCTGATCACGATTTTGCCTGTCGCCACTTCTAGTATTCTTTCAGCAACCGCCCTTTCGGCTTCGTGGGGCGTCGCGAGAATGATAATGTCTGCTTCCCAGGACGCTTCTTTTGCGCAGCTCGTGGTGAGCACCTGGCATGTTGTCCCGGATTTTTCAACGGAAGACTTCAGACTTGCCAGGTTCTTTTCGTCAAGTGACATCAGCAGCAGGCGATATTTTTCCGTCGACGCAATTTGTTTTGTGATGGCGGATCCCCGATCGCCCGTTGCCCCCACAATGGCGATCGTCTTTATCGTTTTCATAATTTATTCCCTAGGGCAAAGCAAAATTATGGCAACGATCCACCCTGGGCATTGACGTTAAACAAGAAAGAACTTGATGCAGATCAAGAAAAAGAATTGCCCAACGGGACTTAACACCGATCCCCGACGATGCGTAGCGAAATCGTGGGGCAACAATTGCAGTAGCGCCGCATTTTAACGCTTGGATACTTGCTTCCTTATGCGGCTTAGCGTTTCCGGTGAGATACCCATATAAGAGGCAATATGTTGCTGGGAGGCCCTTCGCAGGATTTCAGGACTGACTTCCATCAGTTTGAGGTAACTGTCCTCAGCGGAATGTGTTTGCACGACGCGAATCCTGCGCTGCAATGCGATAACGTTGTTCTCCATCAGCAATCTGAAGTACCGTTCGATTTTTGGAACCCGGTTCATGATTTCGTCCATCGAATTTTTTGTCAACAACAATACTTCAGCATCCTCCAGTGCCTCGATATTATAAATCGCATCGTCACCACATAAAAAACTCGCGACGTCTGCGATCCACCAGCCTTCCAAAGCGAACTGCATAACATGCTCGCCGCCCTTTGCGTCGACACTGAAAGATCTCAGCAGGCCCTTTTCAACAAAAGTCAAGTACTGGCATTTGTCGCCGGCATTGAGAAGATATTGGCGCTTTCGGTATTTTTTTGGAATAAGGAGTGGTTTGAGTATCTCAAACTCCGCCGCCGTCAGGGACACCTTCGCGCTAATACTTTCGAATAACTTCTCGTGCATTCCGGATAGCGGTTTGTGGATGTCTGTCACTTTTATAAAGTCGCTTTCCAAATATACTAAACCACTTTATGCATGGTGTGAATAACTCCAAAACAAAGCAGTAATTTGCCCGAAGGGAATCTTTATTTTATGCTCAACCCCCAATACCTCGCCGAGCTCGCTGGCACTTTCTTCTTCGCTATCTCCGGTGTACTTGCTACCGACGATAAGGATCGCAACTGGTTTGGTGTGGCTTTCACCGGATTCGTGACGGCGCTGGGAGGCGGAAGCGTGAGAGACGTGCTGTTGGGAAGCCATCCCCTGGTGTGGATCGCAGATATAAATTTTCTGTATGCCGCGATCGGCGGAATCGTGGCGGCGTTTCTGTTCTTCACAAAGCTCGGACAACTGAGAAGAACGATGTTGATCTTCGACATGGTGGGAATAGGCTTCTTCACTATCCTCGGCACGGAGAAGGCTTTGGCTTTCGGTGTGAGTCCGGAGATCGCGGCGATCATGGGAGTGTTTACAGCCGTGATGGGCGGGGTGATCAGGGATACACTCACAAACAAAACACCGATCATCTTCGATCGGGAAATCTATGCAACTGCATGCCTGGCGGGGGCTGTCCTTTATTTGGTACTACACCGTTATGAGGTGCCGCGGAATATCAATCTTGTGGTATCGTCGGGACTGATAATGATCATAAGAATCGTGGCGATCAAGTTTCATCTTGAACTTCCTAAGTTGGGTAAATGACAACTTGTAAATGTTTCACGAAAACTCGTGGAACTTGTTTACTGAGATATGGGGAATGATGCAAATACATTTCTTGGCGAATGTCTGCGCATTCCTTTGTGAAATTGCGTGGAACAGTTGAATCTATGCGGACATTCTTGACCGATTTCGAACACGGACCGCTACTTCGTAAGGAGAATCCGACGTGGAATTGTATTTTATTTTTTGGCACAATTATTATTCCTGCTTTTAGAAAATATTAATCGCTCAATGAAAAAGTATTACCTCGGCGAGTTCGAAGAGATCGTATTGCTGACCATCGGCATTCTGAATAAGGAAGCGTATGGAGTTTCGATTAAAAATGAAATTGAGGCTCGGTTAAAGAGGGAGGTGAGCATGGGTGCCCTGCATTCCTCTCTCATTCGGTTGGAAGACAAGGGATATATTAAAGCTGCCCGCGGTGAAGCCACAGCCGAACGGGCGGGACGGCCCCGCAAATATTTTGAGATCACGGCTGTGGGAAAGAAGGCTCTTGCCTATTGCAAGAGTACCAGGGATCAACTCTGGGATGCACTCCCCAAAGTGGCACTAGAAATCACTGGATTTTGAGCGATGAAAAAATACCCTCCCCAGTTATTTCTCAGATTCTTTCGTTGGTATTGCCATCCACGGCTGGTAGATGACATCGAAGGAGATCTGATCGAAGTGTACCGGCAACGACTCAAGAAAATGAGCGAGAAAAAGGCGGACATAAAATTTATCATTGATGTGCTGCTGCTATTCAGACCGAGCATTATTAAACCAATTGAGGGAAGTAACAATCTGAACAATTACGGTATGGTCAAAAATTATTTCAAAATCGGGTGGAGGAACTTGCTAAGAACCAAGGGTTACTCTTTCATCAATATTGGTGGACTATCTGTGGGAATGATGGTGGCAATGCTGAATGGCCTTTGGATCTGGCACGAGTTTTCATACAATAAGTCCTTCATGAATTACGATCGCATTGCGCAGGTAGGTGAATCCGGACTTGATTCTGAAAGCGGTGGGAGGTGGTTGGGCACAACAATGACCTACCCACTGGGCACACGACTCATCGATAACTATGGAGACAAGTTCAAAAAAATAACGCGCACTTCTTTTCAAGCAGAGAAGATTCTGAGCCTCGGCGACAATAAGATTATCGCCAGGGGATTATACGCAGATGATAATGCGCCACAGATGTTTTCATTCAAGATGATCAGCGGTTCCCTGACAGCCCTTTCGCAGACTCATTCAGTACTGATTTCAGAATCCCTGGCGAAAGTACTTTTCAAGTCGGAAGACCCATTGAACAGAGTACTGCGAATGGACAACACTATCGATCTGACTGTGACCGGTGTTTTCGAAGACTTTCCACAGAACACTTCATTAAATGAAGTGCGGTTTGTTGCTCCCTGGAGTTTGTACTTGATGGAAAATAAATTTATCGAACAGCGTGCGTTGAACGATTGGAGAAATCACTTCATAAAGATTTATGTTGAGATACCCGAAGGAAAGTCATTTGATTTTGTGACCTCGGAAATCCAGGGCGCGCTGCAATTTGCTCCTGAAGACCGTGAGATGGCACTTAAGCGTGAACAGCAGCTCGTTCTCTACCCGATGAGCGATTGGCATCTGTATCCCGAATGGCTTCGGCAGGGGCCACGGCAGAGAAAGGGGCAATTGCCTCCAGTGTTAATGCTCAAGTTAGTGGGAGCGGTCGGTGTTTTTGTTCTGGCGCTCGCATGCATCAACTTTGTAAACCTGAGCACCGCCAGGGCAGAAAAGCGCTCTAAGGAAGTTGGCATTCGAAAAACAATAGGATCAGTGCGCACTCAACTTGTGTCCCAGTTTTTTATCGAATCATTCCTGATGGTTTTTCTATCCTTTTTGTTGTCAATCACCCTTACCACGCTGGTGCTGCCGGCGTTCAACGTTATCGCTGATAAGAACATCGTTATGCCATGGACAAACGTGTGGTTTTGGCTTGCAAGTTTTGCATTTGTTATGTCGACCGTGGTTCTGGCGGGCGGATACCCTGCTTTGTACCTGTCATCGTTCAATCCAGTGAAGGCCTTGAAAGGTCCGTTCCGTTTAGGCCGTTCGGCTTCACTTCCTCGTAAAGTGCTGGTGGTCTTCCAGTTTTCTATTTCAGCAATTTTGATCGTGGGCACAATCGTTGTTTATAAACAGATCCAATTTGCCAAAGACAGACCCGTTGGGTATACGCGTGATGGATTGGTGATGCTCCCCAAGCGATCGAAGGATTTCAACGGGAAATATGAGGTGCTGAGAAATGAATTGAAGAATACCGGTGTCGTGTACGAGATGTCCGAATCAATGGGACCGGTTACAGCAATCTATTCCGGAAACAATGGCTGGGATTGGAAAGGTCGTGATCCAAACGTGGATGAAAGTTTTGCTACGCTGTCTGTGTCCCACCTGCACGGAAAGACTGTTGGTTGGCAGTTTGTGTCCGGTCGCGATTTTGATTTGAACATCCCGAGCGATTCTTTCGGTATTGTCATCAACGAGTCAGCTTTGAAATTGATGAAATTGCAAGATCCGATTGGAGAAGCTGTTAGATGGACCTGGTGGGTCGATAAGAGCCGGATTTTGGACTACAAGATCTTAGGCGTCGTCAGGGATATGGTTATGGAGTCGCCCTATGCGCCGGCTGAGCCCACGATTTTTTACTTAAAGGGATTTAACGGAGATCCGAGCTGGATCAATATCAGAATTAACCCAGCGACGTCGGTGAGTGAAGCGATTCCGAAAATTGAAGCTGTATTTAAAAGGATCGTTCCGGCGGCCCCGTTTAGTTACATTTTTGCCGATGAAGAATATGCCAAGAAGTTTGGGAAGGAGGAAAGGGTTGGAAACATTGTATTCGTTTTTGCGATGTTGGCCATACTTATCAGTTGCCTTGGGCTGTTAGGTCTCGTTTCATTTGTTGCGGAGACGCGTGCCAAAGAGATTGGCATCCGTAAAGTTTTGGGTGCAACGGTTATAGGCTTGTGGAGAATGCTGTCTAAGGATTTTGCCTTCCTGGTATTGCTTGCATTCATCATCGCCGCTCCTCTCGCTCATTTGCTTATGAGCCGTTGGCTCGAAAATTTTTCGTATCGAATCGACATTTCGGCTTGGGTCTTTGTGGCAACTGCCATCGGCGCGGTGGCTATTACACTTCTTACGGTCAGCTACCAGGCGCTAAAGGCGGCACTCGCTAATCCCGTGACAAGCTTGAAATCCGAATAAGTTGTTCCATGGAGATTCGCAGTGAGAAATCGCGGAGCTGCGACTCCCTGCCCTCACCAACGGCTAGGCGCTAAAGCGTTAACACAAGTGCTTCCATTGTCGATGACTTTCATCCACATTAATAATCCATCCGTGGATTATTTTCCATCTCTCAAGAACATAGAAAGGGGGCTTAGCTGCGGAGTCTCCTCTGTGAATAACTTGAGAATGCCAACCATCGGAACGAATAGAATCATACCGGCGACGCCCCATATGATGTTCCCAACAAAAATTGCTAACAGGACAACCAGGGTGTTAACATTCAAACGGCTGCTGACGGCAAAGGGAAAAATGACATTCGCCTCGAGGTATTGAACGAAAGTGAAGACTGCAATTACACCTAGGGGATACCACAGTGAGTCATGTGTGATCCAGGCCAACGCTACTGGCAAAGCTCCCCCGATCATAATTCCAAAGTAAGGGATGAAAGTCAAGATGGATGCTACGAAACCAAGCAGGATCGCATGGGGGACGCCTAAAATGACCAGGCCGATTGAGTTGAGGATGCCGACAATGAGATAAACCAAGGCCATTCCCTTAATGAAATTGTAGTATGTCGCGACGGCGCGCCTCACGTTGATCTTAATCTGCCCGCGAGCCGTCGACGGCATGAGAGCGACTAAAACGTTTAGCCACTTTTCCCTGTAGTAGAGTATCAGGACAACATACACCGGTGTGATGATCAGCATTATGGCCGAAGACATGGAGGCGGAAAATACAGTGCTGACCAATGCCATCATTCCATTGATGATTTGTTCCCCTGCTTTGGACAACCACAGTTCCTGTTGATCGTGCGTCAGAACATTGGCTGCAGCCAATCCTTGCATGAGGCCAGTGATTGCGGCATCCAACCGTTGCCGGATGCCGGGCCATTCGTCTACCAGGTGTATGATCTGTGTTGCAGCAAGAGATAGCAGCATGGTAATCAATATCGTTACGAGCGTCATTGCCGCGATGATACTTCCCGCACGTCCAAACTTCTTTCTTTCCAGGAACGAACAAACGGGATACATGACAAAGCTTATCAGCACCGCGAACGCCAAGGGAACGAACACTGATTTTCCCAGGTACATGATGATTGCTGCGCCCAAAGAAGATACGATGGTTTTCCAGAGAAAATCAATTCGTGCAGTGGCTTCCATTTTCACTCAAGTGTTCAATTTTATTGGTATCCATAAGTCTGGCGTTCGCATCCTGAAAGTCGATAATATGGTGGATGAATTCATCGATGTGTGTCCCCAATTCCACGTGGTGCTGTGGGCTCACGCGATAGGGTGTGGTATAGCGGATCTTATTACGGCGCTCTGGTGGTAATAAATCATTGATTTTTATCTCTGAGAATGCGACAGGATTTTTTCCGAGCAACGTAAAGAGCTGTTTTCTTATCTTGTTTTCCTGGTTCGAAACGCCACTGCAAAATGAGAGAAATGCATAGTTGCGAACGTTGTCGCGTTGCTTCTTAAGAAAAGTCGCCATCGGTGTTGCAATCATTGACGCCCAAATTGGCGCGATGAAGATGACAAAATCATAAGTATCGATGAGCGCAGGGCAATCTCTTAAAGTCGATTGGCGGTTGAACAGCAGATCGAGGAGGATGCTATATTTTCTTCTTGGCGCGACTTCTTTGATTTCCATCGGGGTGCATCCCAGCTTGTCAGCCAACGCGTTGGCAAGCCAGGCGTTATTACCCGTAAAGGAGTAGTACAAGATGATTGTTTTCATGGTTGAGTGAGTTCTTGTCGAACCACCCCGCGATATTATCCATGTCGGTGACCGCCGCTGCTGATAAAAATCAGGTAGACGGTAGATTAATGTCACCCTGCAGCCGTGACTTCGCGCGTGCGTCGAAATCGCGCAACAATTTTAAGGAGCTCAAACCAAATAAGTCCGGCCATGCTGGCGGCAATGCAAATCAGGATGTCATGCACGTGGAGAATATCAAAATGGAACAGGTTTCTGATTCCAGGTGTCAGAAGTACTATTGCCAGGCATGCGATTACACTTCCGGTCACCCAGAAAACAGAAGCATTGCGATGGGTGAGCATCTCCCATCCGGTCTTTGACCACGAACGATTCACAAAAATCAGTCCGATGTTGGCAAGAACGAGTGTAGTGAATACCAGGGCACGGATCTCATCGATTGGTCGAACCAAGCTTCTGGCTACGAAGAGTACCACCAATGATGCTGCGAGCACAAAAAGGCCTTGCAATGTGCTGAGCAGGATTCGTTCTGCGCCAAAGATCGGCTTCCCATACTTGCGCGGTCGTCGCTTCATCACATTGGCCTCTTCGCCCTCGGCCTCGAAGATGAGCGTGCACGCAGGATCAATGATCAGTTCCATAAATGCAATATGAAGAGGCATCAATATCATTGGTGTATTGAGGAGTAAGGCTGGTATGACTGTCAGGCCTGCGATTGGAATGTGGACTGCAAACACATATCCCATCGCTTTCTTGATGTTGTCATAAATACGTCTTCCCATTCGGATGGCCGAAACGATCGAAGAGAAATTGTCGTCCAACAAAACCAGCGAGGCGGATTCTCTCGCCACATCAGTGCCTCGCTGTCCCATGGCAATGCCAACGTGTGCGGCTTTTAGCGAGGGTGCGTCATTTACGCCGTCGCCGGTCATAGCGACGACTTCGCCATTGCTTTTAAGTGTTTGCACGATGCGAAGTTTATGTACGGGTGTTACGCGCGCGAAAATATTGACGCGCTTAATCCGCTCGCGCAATACTTCGTCCGGCATGGCGGAAAGCTCTTCGCCGGTGATGCACTCTTCGCAGTTGTGCAACCCCATTTGCCTGCTGATCGCCTGCGCCGTCCCCGGATAGTCACCTGTGATCATGATGATCCTGATGCCAGCTTCGTAGCAGGACCTGACATCGCCGGGAATAGAATCCCGCATTGGATCCTCAAGCGCGATCAGGCCCATAAAAGAATATTCAAAGTCTTCTTTCCTGGCTGGGAGTTGGTTATCCACTGAGGAACCCGATGCCACCGCGATCACCCGGAATCCATTGCTCGCAAACTTCGATGTCTGTTCAAGAATCTCGCGCCTCTTTTCGCCTTCGGCCCGGCAAATCGCCACAATGGTCTCGGGTGATCCTTTTGCTGCGATGAGCGGAGTTCCGTTTGCCTGACTGTACACGTGAGTCATGAAAAGCGAATCCGGTGTAAGGGGATATTCTTTAATAAGGAGTGGCACCTGCGTTTTGTTGAGTGCTCCGGTTTTGACGATGGCGTGTTCCATTGGATCAAACGGATTCGCGTGACATGCAAGTGTGCCATATTGCAATACGCGAGCAGCCCGTTCGTGCTGCAAATTTTCTCCTCGTGGTATGGCGATGACACTGCCTTCAGCAAAGACTTGGCGTACGATCATTTCGTTACGCGTGATTGTGCCTGTTTTGTCTGTGCAGAGGACGCTGATCGCACCGAGGGTTTCTACTGCCTGCGGCTGTCTGGTCAGCACCTTTCTTCTTGACATTTTCCAGGCGCCGAGCGCCATAAAAATGGTAAGCACCACTGGAAATTCTTCGGGTAACATCGCCATGGCAAGCGATAAACCTGCAAGCATTCCCTGCAACCATTCGGTACGCAGTATGCCGTAGATCATGAACAGCATGACGCAGACTACAAGTCCCGTCACAGAGAATATTTTGACAATCCGTTTGGTTTCTTTTTGCAGTAAGGTGGGTTCCTCTTCAATTTTCTCCAGCAGTGACCCGATCTTTCCGAATGCCGTATTCATTCCAGTAGCGGTTACCCGGGCAAGTCCTCGTCCCTGAACGATCAGTGTGCCCGCCATCACGACACCAGATTCATCCGGAGTTCCAATTTCTTTTGGGGACTTATGCACGGCTACAGATTCGCCGGTCAACAGCGACTCGTCTACTTTTAGGTTTGAGGTCTCCAACACATCCCCGTCTGCGCAAACCCTGTCTCCTTCCAAGAGAACAATAATGTCATCCACCACCACCTCACGTGCAGCGATCCGAATTTCCTGTCCGTCTCGCCTCACCAACGCGCGTGGACTCGAAAGATCGCGTAACGCCTCGAGCGCGCGCGCTGTCCTTCGTTGTTGAAATAGCGTGATTGCGATTATGATTACAACGGAGGACATGAGCATGATGCCTTCGCCGACGTCACCAAGTAAGATATATAGACTACCGCAAGCGATCAGAAGAATGAACATCGGTTCGCTGATAAGTTCAATTAGAATACGTCCAAGCGGTTTGGGCTTTGACGAATTCAATTCATTGAAGCCAGCTGCGGCAAGTTTTGCAGCCGCCTCGGCGGAACTGAGGCCCGCCGGAACGTCGAAGTCATTCATGTTTGCCCGTTAAATCACACAAGGTTGATCGGCTCTATGCCTGTTTTGCCTTATAAAACTCATGTTTTGAAATGACATTTCTCAGCAACTTGTTGACAAAGTAGATAGGCTTAAGGTAGCTTCTGAAGTTACATTCGATTTATCCTGATCATCAATAACGAATGCGTTTGAAGAAATATTGCTTCGTAAATTCAGCCAGTATGCCATAAAGCAAGACGATAGCTGTCATCGTGAGGGTAAGCATTGGGGGTGGCCACTTGAAACCCAACGTGGTTGCGAAAGGCAGGAAAGGAATTGATATCCCTACGCATGCAACCGACGCAAGCGCTACCAGCAGATATCTGCCAGGCGTACTCTTAATCAGCGGCCGATGGGTGCGCATGATGAGCAATGTCAGCAGGCTTGTGAGTATGGATTCCATGAACCAACCAGTCTGAAACAATCTTATATCCTGGCCGAACAAATACAATAGCGAACCGAAGGTGATGAAGTCGAATAACGAGCTCTCAATCCCGAATACGATCATGAATTTGCGGATTAACGATGCATCCCACCGGCGGGGCGCATCCAGTGATTCGGGATCAACTTTATCCGAAGCGATCGCCATTGCAGGCACGTCATTCAAAAGGTTGAGCAACAGGATCTGATTTGGCAGCAGAGGCAGAAAAGGGAGGAACAGCGAAGTGCCTGCCATGCTGAACATATTACCAAAATTTGCACTTGTGGTAATGAAGATATACTTCAGTGAGTTGATGAGGGTTTTCCTTCCCTCCAGGATGCCGTCGTGAAGGACATTCAAATCTTTTTCGAGCAGAACAATGTCTGCAGCGTCCTTGGCGACGTCGACGGCGGTATCCACAGAAATGCCGACGTCGGCAGCATGCAAAGCCGACACGTCATTGATGCCGTCGCCGAGATATCCGACCACATGGCCGGATTTCCTGAAGGCTCGTACCAGGCGCTCTTTCTGATTCGGCTCGGTCTCGGCAAAAACTTCAACATCGCGGATCCGCATGGGCAACGCTTCGTCGCTGATGTGCTTCAATTCACTGCCGGAGATAATGTTGTCAGACCGTAGGCCGATCCTGGAGCTGATATGTCGGGCGACCAACAAGTTGTCGCCGGTGATCACTTTAAGCTGCACACCTTTTGTGCGCAACTGATTGATTGCCGTCGATACTTCGGATTTCAATACGTCTGAAATCACCACGAATCCAAGGAAAGTCATTTGCACCTCATCTTCCTTGGATATCACAGGGTCACCTGTGATGTCCTTATAGCAAATACCGATTGTGCGCAGTCCATCAGCGCTGAACTGAGCATGCGTTTCCAATATCGCGGTCCGTACCTCAGAAATTGGGAAGGTCGTATCTCCAAAGGTTGCCGAATGGCAGATGTCAAGAATATTCGTAGGTGCCCCTTTGGTGATCAGGATGTGTTTGTCTTTGTATGCCACTGCAATGCTAAGACGCTTCCGGATGAAGTCGTATGGAATTTCATCTACTTTAATGTAGCCTGAAATGTCACAGCCGTTCAAAGACCTGATGGCTTCGTCCAGTGGGTTGGAGAAACCTGTTTCAAAGGTTGCGTTGAGGTAGGCGTATGTGCGAGCCTGGAGGCTTGGCTTGTTTTGTCCATCGACGATTGCCTGTACCCGTACGATGCCTTCGGTGAGCGTACCTGTTTTGTCGGAGCACAAGATATTCACAGATCCAAGGTTTTGGATGGAGGCGAGCTTTTTGACAACCACTTTCTTTGTTGCCATCCGTGTTGCTCCTGCCGACAAAGTAATCGTTACTATTGCCGGCAGGAGTTCCGGTGCCATGCCGACGGCAAGCGCGAGCGCAAAAAGAACAGAATCACCCAGGGGCTTTCCGAAATAAACATTCACGACAAGGATTGTAGCCGAAAGGAGGAGCGTTGCACGCATGACCATATATCCGAAACGCCGAAGGCCATCTTCGAAGGCAGTGAGTGGCTGATGACGTTGAAGCGAAGCTGATATTTGACCGAACTCTGTGTCCTGGCCGGTCTTCACCACGAGGGCAGATGCCGTTCCGCTTACAACATTTGTACCCTGGAACAGACAATTGGTGCGTTGTGCCAATGGTGCTGACGAAGGAGTTGTGTCTGTAGATTTTTCAACAGGATATGATTCACCGGTCAGCGTTGATTCATTGACATGCAGGTCGCGTGACGCCAGCAGCACACAATCAGCAGGAATAATATCGCCGGCTTTTAGCTGCACAACGTCGCCTTCCACAACCTCCGTCGAGGGTATCTCCGTCGGTTGGTCGTTACGCAAGACCGTTGTTGTAATGCGCACCAGCGCACGCAGATTTTGCATAGCCCTGCTTGCCTTCCTTTCCTGCAGGAATCCAAGTGTTCCACTTAACAATATGATGCCAAGGATGATGAATGAATTGCTGAATTCACCGAGTACGCTGGAGAGCACGACAGCGACGATTAGGATTAACTGCAATGGACTTTTGAACTGACCTAAGAACATTAAAGCGTCCTGCACAAACGCACTTTGAAGATGGTCGGGTCTTTTTACTGCATTTCGCGCGGCCGCAACAGCAGTGCTCAAGCCTCCTGCAGACGACTCCAGCTTTTGCAGCAGTTCACCGATAGGTGTGCTCCAGTACGGTCCTGCCTCCATGAATTAAGTGATGAAACTTAGTTAATTACTGTGCCGGTAATTATCCGTTTCCAATCGAGGTTGTCCATTGGTGGTTCGGTTACCCTATGGAATTTCTCTCCCGCTGGAAAGGCATGCCGCATCAGAAATTTACGGATTTGCCGGCGAGTAGGCTTGAAATGATGAGCGTTATCGCTTGTATGTGTAATCTCCCGCAGTGCTTCCAGATCCTCTTTTTTCCAGGTCGTGATAAGGGAAAGATCGTTCTTTTTGATACTCATAAGGTAAACTTCCCATCCGTTGATGGTTTTATTATTGAGAAAATAGTAGCCTTTGTACTTGCGGAGCACGTTCTGCGGCGACATGCTGAACACTGTATCTGCACGATGAAACGCGCCGAACACGCTGTCCCCGTGCACCTCAACAGTCAGTCGGTTTTCTTCGTCAAATAGTAAGGTGTCGCCCTTTATCTGGTAGGCGGAATCCAGACTTGATCGCGGCGCCGAGAATACTTTGTAAGTAAATCGAACCACTTCTTCGGCTGAAATGAAAAGGTAGCTTGAATCTGCCGCACTCCGATAAATGCCCCAGCTTGAAGCGGGCATCAACACTTCGTCAGCGAGACCCTCGGGTTGTGGTGATTCGAACTGCACTTCGTTGACGCAGGCCACTAGTGTCAGGTTGCTGATGGCAACAAACGCATTGATAAGTCGTCGCTTCATACCTCAATTTTCCTCAAAGAATCAACGATGAAGACTGACAAAAAACAAATAACATACTGACTTTGGTCAGGTTGTTACACACCTGACAATCATCTGTCGGACTGTTGATTTTCGTCATCGCCCGAAAGTCCAAGCCATGGTAGTATCGCGTAACGGAATCCGATCCCCATGAAGCATATTCTTGTTCCAGTCGACTTTTCTCCGTGCTCGCTAGCCGCGGCAAAGGCTGCCATTGCGTTGGCGGGGATCTTCAAAGCGCAGATCTTTTTCCTGCACATCAGTGAAGACGTTGGCGTCGGCCACGTGCCACGAAGCCGGGGAGTGCGTTCATTGTCCGAAACGCAGCAACAACAGTTGGCTAAGATTCGCTCGGGCCTTGCAGAACTTGTTCGGCAGGCTGAACGATCTGGACTGCGGGCGCGTCAGGAACTTGTTGTGAAACCAACAACAGAATGGATTGAAAGCTACATCGACCCGTTTCGTATTGATATGGTTGTTATGGGCTCGCAGGGGGCCGGAAATGCGAAAGGCATTCAATTCGGCTCAACGACTTTACGGTTTATCAGGCACGCCCGGGTTCCGGTACTTGTAATCAAACAACCAATTGAAAAATTCAATATCAGGCGGATCGTTTTTGCGTCTGATTTCAAGAGGGACTTTATTAATTCGTTTCAGGTTGTAGCAGACCTGAAGGTCACCTGCAAGTCACAGCTGGATCTGCTATACGTCTGCACGCCTTATCATTTTGTTTCCACTAAGACGATAATATCCAGCATGAAGCGCTTCATGCATCAGTTCAAACGGATTGCGTACACACCGTATGTGTACAACGCCATCACTGAAGAACGTGGAATTCATGACTTTGCCCTCGAAGGTGGCAGTGATCTGATAGCCATGACTACTGAAGGGCGTACGGGAGTAATGCGCATGCTGAAACCCAGCATTGCAGAAGGCCTTGTTAAGCATGCCGCACTGCCACTCCTGATCCTCAACACCAGACTGAAAAAGTCCTGACTGTCACTAACAAATGAAAACCATTATCGTCTGCTATTCGCACACCGGCAATAACCTAGTACTCGCACAGTACCTGCAGAAGTCGCTGGGCTGTGACGTGGAGGAAGTCATTGAAAAAAGGAAGCGCAGCAGGCTGACCATCCTGTTAGATATTATTTTCAACCGGGATCCTGCGATCCACCCATTGACCGCAAGGTTGGATAACTACGATCTTGCCATTTTCGTTGCTCCGGTTTGGAGCGGGAGAATTGCAACGCCGGTTCGCACCTTGCTCAGGGAACAGCGTGCGTTTTTGGAGGCGTTCGCCTTCATCACGGTCTGTGCAGGAAGCCCTGGTCAGGCGGAAAAAATATTTGGCGAGCTTTCTGAAGTTACACATGAAGAGCCGGTCGCTGTTACGGAGCTCCCGCTGTCGATGTTGTTTGCGAGTCCGGTCGCCGGTCTCATCGATTACAGAGTGAAAGAGGCTGATATGACAGCGTTTGCTCCACTCATCGAGAATTTTCTTAAGAAAGTCAGCACGGGATTACCCGCCGTAACGCTATTAAAGGAATACGATGGGATCCTTTGATCAGAAGTCGATACCGGGTCACAGATTCACTTTCGTAAAGTGGATTAGAATATTCAGTTTCATTGCTGTGGCGGCGATATTTTATCATTTCGTGCTCCGTGAACAGATACTCACCTGGGGTGCTCCGGAACGAGTACGCAGTCTGACACTTCCGGGTGATTCCCTCTGCGAAGCAAGCATGCATACGCGCGCTGTTTTCATTCGCGCGACCCCCGCACAGATCTGGCCCTGGATGCGCCAGCTTGGCCAGGAGCGAGCCGGCTTCTATAGCTATTCCTTCCTGGAGAACCTGGTGCTTGCCGACATGCACAATGTTTATCAGCTGAAACCTGAATTTCAGTTACCACGTGAAGCTGGTGATACGATCTGGCTCGCGTCGCCGCAGCGCTATCGTGAACTGGGTTATCAGATTTTTGCTTACGTCGACGAAGAGCGGAGTCTGGTAATGGTCAGCGGAGAAAACTTCGAACGGCTTGTAGAGGGATTTCCCGCGACAGAAGCCTGGGCATTTTATCTCGAACCCGAAGGTGATGGCACTTGGCTTATTGCCCGCTCTTATTACGAATCCGGACCGGTCAGGTATCTGTTCTACGAAATACCACACTTCATCATGGAGCAAAAAATGCTTGAAACGATCAGGGAGCTGGCTGAGAAGACCACAACCTGAGGATTATCAGCTGATCACCTGATAAATGTCACGCGTGCTTCTTTGACTTGTGAATAGGTTTGTTCATTCCTACTTATCATTAACGAACAGCTAAAATCATGGAAAAAATATTTGCAGGTAAGGTGGCACTTGTGACCGGCGGCAGTTTTGGAATCGGTAAGGCAACTTCAATTGCCTTTGCAAAACGGGGTGCCAACGTCGTGGTCGCTGACTGGATTGAAGATTTGAACACCGTTCGTGCCATTGAAGCCGAAGGCGTGAAAGGTTTATTTGTCAAATGTGATGTGTCACGAACGGGAGATGTGCAAGCGCTCGTTCAAAAGTGCGTCGGGACTTTTGGTCGGTTGGATTTTGCGTTCAACAATGCGGGCATCGAGGGCGCACAGGCTCCAGTTCATCAATACGCCGAGGCCGACTGGGATAAAACAATCGGAGTGAATCTGAAAGGTGTGTACTTATGTGTGAAACATGAAGTGGAGCAGATGCTGAAGGCGGGGAGCGGCGTGATTGTCAATTGTGCATCGATCGCTGGCCTGAACGGATTTCCAGGACTCTCCGCATATGTGGCTAGCAAACATGCAGTGATCGGATTAACAAAAACTGTAGCCCTTGAATATGCAAAGCAGGGAATTCGTGTGAACGCAGTTTGCCCAGGGGTTATCAAGACCGCCATGATCGACCGCGTGACAGGAAAAGATAAGTTGGTTGAAAAGCAGTACGAAGACATGGAGCCTGTAGGCAGGATGGGGGCCCCTGACGAGGTGGCAGACGCGGTGATGTGGCTCTGCTCCGCATCTTCTTCATTCGTAACTGGCGTTACACTTCCCGTTGATGGAGGCTGGACAGCAAAATAGAATGACGAATGAAAGTCCTGAAAAAATATGTGAAGACTCACATTGATCGACTGGAGCGGCGATTAGATGAATTTGTCCGCTTCGAAGAGACCGAAAAGTTGCACCAGGTGCGGGTGGAGATCAAGAAGATCAAAGCCTTCCTTTTGGTTGCCGGGAGAAGCATAAAGGGTTTTAATGCGCACAGGGAATTCATTCCCTTCCGGGAAATTTTCCGCCAGGCGGGAGCAATCCGTGAACCGGAGGTGAATGCAGCGCTGGCCACCCACTACGGCATTGAACCGGGTCAGCACCTAAATACGTTTAGTGAGACACACAAAGAGATATTCCTCCTTGACGCGCCGGTCTTTATCCACCGCCTCCGAAAGAACAGGAACAAGCTGACTAAGTTGGCCAAAGGCATTTCAAAGAAAGATTGTATCAAGGTCATGAAAGACCTCGACCGTCTTGTCAGGATATCACTTTCGCCTGTGGTGGTGCAGGCACGTTTGCACAAGACAAGGAAGACCATTAAGAATATACTGTACCTCGACCAAGTGTCGAAAGCGCTATCCACGGAACAAAAGAATTTTCTCAACACAGTCGAAGTGCTCATAGGTGAGTTGCACGACAAGCAGAATTTGTTGGATTCACTGGCGGGAAAATCTGAACAAGTATCGGTCGATGTTCATGCCCTCGAAAGAAAGGACCTTTCCAAAATACGCCAGCTCTCGAAGGCGTTTTACGCCAAGGCTACTTAGTCCTTTCTTGATCTCAGGCGAAGGAGGGATATAATAACTATCTATTTAAACCGAATACATTCCCGTGCAAGCTGCCACGGGAGGCACGTTGTCAACTACTGCCGGCGCTTTGCCAAGAACTACTTACTCACGCTCCATCGCACCACTTTTTCAAGTTTGGCCGGCTGCAGTAACTTTATTTTTACGCCGTCCGATTCAATAAGGCCTTCGTGTTTGAATTCAGTGAGAACTCGTATGACAGATTCAGAGGCGGTTCCGACAATCTTGGAAAGATCTTCCCTGGAAATATCAACGGCAACCTTGTTGTCCTTAAGTTGTCCTATCCGTAGCAACGCTTCAGCGGTCCGCTGACGGACGGAGCTGTAGGCAAGGTGAAGCAATTGCTTTTCCCGCTCGGTGATCTTTTTGCAAAGCAGCGATATGAATCCCGCCGAGACGTCGCGGTGACCGTACATGAGCGTGATGAAGTCTTCGCGTGGAATCATGATTATTTCCGAGTCCTCAAGTGCAACGGCAGATTCCTGGTAGGGTACGTTATAAAGAATTGATTCAAAGCCGAAAAAATCGCCGGCTCTGTACATCTGCGTAATCAGCTCTTTCCCTTCAGCATGAGCCTTGAATATCTTTATAGTTCCGGTTTTAAGGAAGAAGACGTACGCCGGTGTATCTCCTTCTGCAAAAATTTCTGTTTTCTTTTTAAATATTTTTGATCGCTTGCCCTCACAAAGATCTTTGAGGTGGAGAGCCTGCCGCGCGTCCGTGATAAACGAATCGAGTCCTTCCGATCCTGTGTAATTTTTTGAACGGATGCTGTGTTTGTAAAGTCTGGTTTCGATAGCAGCCAGCAGCTCAGTATCGTCGAAGGGTTTGGTAAGGTAGTCGTCGGCGCCCAGTTCCATGCCTTTGCGAATGTCTGTTTTCTCGGCTTTGGCCGTCAGGAAAATAAAAGGAATGGCAGCCAGCTCGGGTTTTTTGCTTAGGATGTGTAGGACTCCGAAGCCGTCAAGCTCCGGCATCATGACATCGCACAAGATCAAGTCTGGTCGTTCTTTCTCCGCGAGCTCAACGCCGATTTTTCCGTTCTCGGCGCCGATGACTTCGTAGTTTGCGAGTGCTAGTATTTCGCTCGTGTTTTCTCTTACATCAGGATGGTCTTCGATTACCAGGATCTTTTTCATTCCACCAAGCTATGGTGGCGCATGACGCAAGGGCATGACGAAAATCAGGGCCTCATCTGATAATTGATAGGTTTTGGTGCTGAGGATATACTCGTGGCCAATGCCAATGCTAAGGCCATGGCTAAGGCTATGGCTTAGGCTTGTGCCCTACATTAAACACCCTCGTAAAATTAAACCCAAGCCGGATTGCTTTCGGCCCATCGAAAAAATTTGTCGACGTGCGGCCCAGGAACTGAGGTTCGATCAATCCCATTGAATTGGTGAGCATGATTTGAAAGATGTGTCCACCGGTGTCAATATCAAAACCAATGCCCACGGGATTGTAATAACCACTGCCAAGACTGCCCGGTTGATTGAAGTAATACTCAGCGGTAAGCGCGGTGCGTTTGCTTAGTTTCAGCCTGCCTCCGAAGCCTATGGCAACCAGAGTATTATTTTGATCAGGAGCGTCGGTAAGGTTTCTATGAACAATCGTGGGCATCAGCTGTAGGGAAATTCGCTCACTGAATTTTCGTGCCACCAGTACCTGTGCGGTGTACGCCATGCGGTCAGCACCCGTCCGTTGTATTCCGTCGTCAGGCCACTTCTCCGTGTTAATGGCAGTGGCAGCCAGAATGGAAAGACTCACGGGCATCGAAACTTTCCCCGTGCTTTGCTGCAGCAATTTATACTTTGCGTAGAAGTCATACGTGGGAGGAGGGACAGTCCCACCAAGGCCACTGCTCCTTCCTAATCCTACCGCAAGTCTATTGCTGATTCCATAGTCGAAGCCGAAGCGAATGCTTGCCTGATTCATTCCGAAGAATGTGTACAGCGGATCTTCAAGCGTTCCGAACCTGTGCGAGAACATCACTTGCAATATGTGCTTCGCCGGGGCTTCGATAGTGTGTCCATGAACAAGCCTGGTTCCTTTAAAAGTCCCGGTCACATACGTGGTTTGGGTCGAATCATTACTCTTAACCAGGTCTTCAAGATCTTGAGCGGTTGCAAGATGGATGCTCATCAGCAGAATTGCCGTGGCTGTGAAACTACTTCTTATAAAGCTCATAGCGGAAGTTTGCGCGGACGTTAACTGTGTCCGCAAGTTTTTCCCATAATATTTTTGGTCGATCGATGTTGTGATCGGCAAGCGCCACTTTGAATTGAAGTTCCGCGAGCAAACGATCCTTTTCACACTTGATGTGGGCCGGAAGCGTCCGTGTTTTTTCTATTCCATGAATGATCAATTTCCCGGTCACCGTGATGTCGTACTGCTGGCTGGATCCCCATGCGATGCTGCCCGGATTGTCAATCTTTCCCTTGAACTCACTCTTTGGAAACTTACCTGATTCCATGTAGTTCTCGTTGAAATGATCCTGCATCAGTGGTCTCCTGAATTCAAACGCGGTGTTGGGGATTGAGACGATAACCTCCCCGGTTGCAATGTTGATAAAGCTCAACGCTTTTTCATTTTTTGCATCTATATCCTCGATCGGTGTGCCGGCGAAAAACGAAACGGTTGATTGCGACGAACGATATAATTGTTGACTGAACGCAATGTGTCCGCTCAGAAGGAGGATCGCAGCAAGCAAGCAATGCTTTATTCCTTTTATCATGAGAAGACCCGGAGTGTAGTGCCCGTCAGCGACGTTTTGTAGGTTGCCAGGGAACGTGAAGCAGGGCCACGGGTAACCGCCCCGGCGGAGCTAAACATGGCACCATGATTGGGGCAGTAGAAATCGTTTGGTGAGCTTTGATATTGCAGTGACGTTCCTTCATGTGTACACGTCGCCTGAACTGCGATGAAACTTCCTGATGTGGTTCTTGCGACCAGCACACCATTTTTGATAGTATAGGCCCCGTTCTGCGAAAGTGATCCTGAGGATATATCTATCGTGAAATCGACATTGGTCGGAGCGGCGGGAGCATTGGAGTTGCCACAGCCCGAAAGTGCGCCAAGGCATATAGGAAGGGTGGCGCCCGCGATACCAAGTTGCTTGATGAATTCAGATCTGGTCATGGCTGATTTGTTTTTTCTCTAGCGAAATGATAACGCAAAGTGACACAATATCTGCATCAAAAAACCTGACTATCGTCAGCAAATTTACCGGTTTTGTCTACAATTTCAGTCAGACGATCTCTGGCATTCTGTGTGGCCAACAAGACTTTACGATTAGTTAATATCGAAATGGTGGCAGGATTCGGATTCCTCATCAAATTTGTTAACCGAATAATGAACCCTGGCCCGATAGTGAATGCTTGGATAATCGTGAGCGCCTTTCTTATCACGGGATGTGTGAACGACCACCTGTCTCCGCAAGCCTTCACATGTGAATCCTCTAGTCCGATCAGTTTCGATGCTGTGGCGCCGATAATCACTGCCCGATGCGCCACAAAAATCTGCCATTCGGCTTCCAACGTCTATATTCCCCATTTGGAATCCAAGGAGCAATTCACCGCGAATCGGATTGATTGTCAAACCCAGATTGAACGCGGGGCGATGCCGCCTTCAGGTTATCCGCTGACAGATGTTGAAAGAGACAAAATTCTTTGCTGGCTCAACTTTGGCGAATAACCTCCTGGTAATGTCAAAGCCTAAGCGGCTACGATTGACGTAAATGAACAAGTGCGCTTAATTACATCACCTCTGCAGCAACGTTTGTGACGTTTACAATCGGCTTCGAAATGACCTGGGATTTGATCGAATTTGAGATCAGGCACGAATTAACGGATTCATTAATCACACTTAATCCAAGTTCACGCGTTGTTTCGCTTGACACCGTCACAGTCGGATGGAGCGTGACTTCCGTCATCATCCAATTTCCGTCTTTGCGTTCAAGTCTACCTTCGGAAGGGCAGGAGAAGGAGAGAAACTTCAGTTTTTGTTTTTCGGCCACTGCAAGAAAAGTGGTCATCAGGCAGCTGGATACTGCAGCGGTGAAAAGATGTTCTGGTGACCATATGCCTGCAACACCTTTCGGGAATTGTGGCGGGGTTGCCACTTCAATGCAACCGGCTCCGCCTGCATTGTTTAGTTCAGGCGAGCACATAACACCTTGCCGGTTCTTGCTCCACGCAACGTTAACATGATAGTAGTGATGATAACCTGACTTTCCGGCGAGCCTATCAAACTTTTGCTTGCTGATCTCCCACTTGCGGATACCGAGAAGTGAATAGATAGGGCAATAGCCTAATGACGCCGTGATCGCCAGGACTACAGCTACTGCCAGCAAGGTCCATCTCAGGTACGATGGCAGTGATTGTTGTTCAAAGAGAATAATCGCGGCAATTGCCAGCAGAACGCGAAACGTCCGATCGCGAAGTGATATGTTTTTTTTCATGGGAAGAGTTTGCCGCCAAGGTATCAGGCGCCTCATTGCCGGAGACTGAGCGCAATCAGGACTACACCTGATTTTTATCAGCGAGAAGAGCTGTGTCTGATAATGGAATGTTTTCTCATCCCTTTAAATGCCTAAGGGAATTATTCATTGCCGCATAGACCTTACGTGATTCTTCCCGCAATGCTGCCAGTGCATTATTTTTTCCGGCGGAAAGCTTTTGCTGCAGCGTGTCACGGAGACCGCCGATATGCCCGAAGACTCGGCGCAATTCCATTTGAAAGGCTGCGCCTAAGACGACCTTTGACACCGTGAGTTGAAGCACAATGATCTCAAGTTTAAGTTTGAGTTTTTCAAACTCGTGATGAAAGTCGAGATGGTTTGTGTCGAGATGAAGTCCGCTCTTTTCGACCTTATTCAGCGCAAATAAAATGTTCTGTGTTTGAACAAGGACATTCGTTGGTTTTGTATCTGGTTCCTTGCTGAATGCTTCTGCCAGCTCACCCAGCGCAATGCGCGCGGCGTCGCCGGAATCGTCGCCGGGCACAAGCTTTGTTAGTTCCGCCAGTTTCTTACGAAAATCGTCCTTAAGTTTTTTGAAGGCATTGAGGCCTGCGGTGTCACCCGCGGAAAGCTCTTTTGCAAACTGTTCAATCTCTTCGCGTGCTTCGAAGAGGCGCTGGACGAGCGTATCCAGAGCGTCGTGATCGGTGTGGTTACTTGTTGACATGATCTTTGTTTTGTTTAGCCGCTGATTCGCGCTTTTCTTTTTCCTGATCTTTGAAATAGCCGCGGAAGAGAACATGATGTTTCAGCGCTTCCATGTTTTCATCGAAGCTTGCCGTACCGTGCTCCACATTCTTAAGAGTTTGTTTCAGCCTTGCAGAAGAGACCGTGTCTGTAAGGAGTGTTGCGGCCAGGCCGTTGCCAGTTCGGGCGGAACCGATGACGTTCTTGAGCTCACGGGTTGTAGCATCGAGATTTGAGGAGGCAGACTGCACGTTGTGAATGGATGTCTCCAACTTTGTGCGCAGTATGGTATCGCTAAAAAGGGCGTTGACCAATCCATCACCTTTGGTGAATTTCTGTACGGCGTGATCGGCATTGGCAGTGAGCTCGGCGACATTCTCACCTGCTTTGCTAAAATTGGCAACGCCGGTTTTCAGATGATAGGCAATTGCCGTATCGCCGAGGATGCTCCATAGCGAGTTGCTGCTATTAAGGCGCTCGGAAATTTGTCTGAGATTACTTGTGATGACGGCGATATTGTCATTGGTCGCCTTTAAGGTCCGAAGCATTTCATCTGTTTCGACAGGACCCTGGCTAATCAATACGTCGCCTTCGCCTAACAACTGACCTGTCCCCGGACCTGGGTTGATATTGACGAGCTTGTTACCCATGAGACCGTCTGTTCCGATGGAAGCAACAGCACTGGTGCGGATAAAACCCTTGAGCTTCTTTTCAAGAATGAGCTGAACTGCGACCGTGGAGTCGCTGCTGATGGTTATATCCTTTACGGTGCCTACATTGATGCCGGCGAACCGCACGTTGTTGCCTGCAACGAGCCCGTTGATGTTAGTGAAGTACGCAGTCACCGTGAAAGTGGGTCCAAAGAGATTCTGATTTTTTCCGATGAGATAGAGCGATAGAACCAGAAAAAGCGCTCCTGCGGCAACGAATGCGCCGAGTCTGAGATTGTTGAATGATTTGGTTGTTTTCATACTGGTTCTCCGAAAAATTCACGGATTTTGTTGTCAGTTGATCGCTGCAGCTGATCGTAGGTATCGTTCGCGTAGCACTTGCCGTCGATCAGCATTACCACCCGGTTGGAAGTGATTTCTATGCAATTCATATCGTGAGATATAATGACGGATGCAGCATTGTACTTACGCTGCACCTTCACAATGAGTTTGCTTATCTCGCGGGCTGTTACCGGGTCGAGTCCCGTCGTTGGCTCATCGTAGAGAATGATTTCCGGCCTGAGAATGAGTGTGCGTGCAAGCGCGATCCTTTTTCTCATCCCTCCCGACAGTTCTGAAGGCATCATGTCGATCGTATGTGCGAGTCCGACGTCGTTCAGGTGCTCGAGCACGATTTTTTCAGGATCGCGCGGTGCATCTTTTGGCCAGTGCCTCCGCAGCGGGAACTCTAAATTTTCCCGCACGGTCATGGAATCATAAAGTGCGTTGCTTTGGAAGAGAAAGCCGATGCGTGCCCGCATTTCATCCATCGACTGTTGATCGAGTGTAGACAGGTCGCTGCCCAAGGCAGTGACCTTTCCCGCATCAGGCGCAATAAGACCCACAATGCATTTGATAAGGACGGATTTCCCGGATCCGGATTTTCCGAGGACGGCAAGATTTTCTCCGCCACCAAGTGAAAGCGAAAAGTCGCGCAGCACATCATTGGCGCCGAAGGATTTATAGAGTCCCTGTATATCGAGTACCGTGTTAGTGTCTGATTTCATGGTGTCAGGTGAAACCGAGTATATCAATAATCTGCACAGCGACGAGGTCGATTATAAACACGAGCAGCGACGAAACCACAACGGCTGAATTGGCCGACCGACCCACACCTTCTGTTCCCTTCGTCGAATTGAATCCTTTGAAGCAGCCAACAAGCCCAATGGCAAAGCCAAAGAAGAATGTCTTTGAGATGGAAGGCACCAGGTCGCTGAAGTTAAGTGAGTGATAAACCTGGCTCCAGTAAAGACTCCAGCTTACCGCGCCGCGGATATTCACGCCCAGGTATCCTCCATAAATGGAAATAGCGTAGGAGAGACTCGACAACACTGGCAACATCAGTGTAGTTGCAAGAACGCGCGTTACAATTAGATACTTGAAAGGATTGGTGCCGGACACTTCCATCGCATCGATTTGTTCAGTCACACGCATGGATCCAAGTTCGGCACCCATGCCGGAACCCACCTTGCCAGCGCATATCAGCGCCGTGATCACCGGAGCAATCTCACGTACCAGCGACACCGACACCATCTTTGGCAGCATGGACTCAGCCCCAAATGCCACCAATGTCGGCCGCGACTGGATGGTGAGGACCAGCCCCATGATGAAGGCCGTAATTCCGACCAACGGTAAGGACTTATATCCCACCCAATAACACTGCCGGATGAATTCTTCAAATTCCGGTTTGGGCCGGAATAGTTCCCGGAAAAAACGTCCTGTAAACGTTGCAATGTCGCCGGTCTCTTCAAGAAACTGGCGAATACCTCTTACAATTGATGAATTGTTTGCCTTCGGATTCATATTGCCTTCCGAAAGTACCCGCGTTATCCGGCGTCATTGCTGACAAACGTCAAAACGAAAGTTGATTTTAGTCAGGGTAACGCCAGTGATTTCGTCGATAGAGTCAGTTTGTCTTGGAGATGATTTCAGCAGGCTTTGGGGGACTTATGAATTCTATTACCTCTGCAGTCACGGTTACGGTCTTCAGGAAATACAAAGGATACATTCCGTCGACGTTCTCGGATGTAACGACATTTACGACCGCACGCGGGCCTGCTATCATGTTCGCCTGACTCATCATGTCTGAGTAAGCTTTTGCATAAAGGGAACCTTTCCAGGTTCCCCCCATGAAAAGAAAGTACTGCACAGAAGCGCTTCCCCTGACTTGCTGCACAACCCTGAAGTTGTTTCCCGATAACACCACCTGTGTTATGTTCTGATTCTGGTTGGTAATGACGGCCCTGCTTATGCCACAGGAAGTCAAAAGACTGATGACAAACAAACCCAGGGCAAACTGTCTCATACTGCTTGCTCTTTGGCAATTTTCTTTTTTAGTTTAGTCACAAACTTCTCAGCATGCATCGAATATGTCCAGATTGGAAGTTCGTAGTGGTTCACAACGTCTTCCGCAAGACTTCCACCAATTAGATGAGACAACCCGCGGCGACCGTGGGTTGCCATGGCAATCATATCAGCCTTGGATCTTTTTGCATATCCAGTGATACCTCCTTCAATGTCGCGTGCGTTCGCGATGTATAGTGAATAGTTCCGCAGGCTGGTTTCTTTTACAAAATCCTGCATTAGCTCACGAATTTCGGCGTCGGTGCGGAAATCTTCCGGCGTATTGACCCAGAGGATATCAAGGGACGCGCCCAGGAATTCCTGCAGTTTTTTCACACGGTGTATCAGACCCGGATGATTGAGTGACAAGTCTGTCGGGAACAATATTTTCTTAATGGAAGACAATGGAACGGCATTGCGAATAGTCAGGACGGGAACGGAAGAAAAACGAACGACTTTTTCCGCATTTGACCCGAACATGAATTCACTTATCCCGTGACTGCCGTGGGTTCCGATGACGACCTGGTCAATATCGTCTTCCGTAATTACCTCTTTTACTGCCTCCGTTACCGAAGTTTGCTTAGAGCGAAACTTGATGGGAATACGATGGGAATTGAAAGAGTTGAGCTCATGGAATTTACCTTCCGCCCAGGACTTCATATCGATGACAAGGTTGGGGTCATATACATATGGCTGCATATCGAATCCTCCTACAAATGCCGGCAAGTCGATGGCGAACAGGACGATTATTTCTCCTTTCACACGCACAGCAATGTCTAGCGCGACTTTAAAGGCTTCTATGCTGATAGCCGAGAAATCGCATGGGACGAGTATTTTTTTCATGGCTCTGTTTTTTTTTGATGCCAATGTATTGAGGTACGGTTTATCCTCAGCTGACCCCAATCAAGATGCTCGCTGATCTTTATCAGCGCATCAACGGTGAAAGATATAGACTGGGTAGGATGCCTTTTTTGCGATAACGTGCGTCACCGAGCGGTCGAAGAGCGTAGAAATGATGTTGCTGTTACGAGAACAAACCGCGAGCACATCGGCATTTCCGGCAATCAAAAACGCGTCCATTCCTTCCGCCGGCTTGGTTGTATAAAGGGTATCAAAATAGATTGGTATTTCATTTCCGTATAGCTTCTTGATTTGGTCTTGAGTTTGCTCCATTTGCATCTCCGCTTCCCGGGTAAAGCGCGTTGGCATGATTTGCAGAACGCAGAGATCGCATTTCAATTCTTTGGCCAATCCTACCATGGACATCAATGGCGTTTCATGTTCATGCCAGTAGTCGAATGCATAAACTATTTTAGTGATGTCCGAATACCCGCAACCGGCAGGGATGAGCATAAGTGGCACCGCGCTGTTTCGAATCACCTGGTAAGCATTGCTGCCGAAGAACTTCTTGTTCATGTCAGTTTCACCCTCTGTACCCATGACAATCAAATCGAAGTCGTTTGCCTCCTCCCTGATCCGGCTCGTGAGCGAGAATAACCCAACAGCAACCCTGGCTTCACAACTTATCTTGAAAACCTCGCGTACTTCAAGAGCTTTGTCCTCCAACTGCCGGGTAGCCGAATCCAGGTTGAAGTCTTCACCCATCAGCGCCTGGGGGAGTGTAAGCTCGGCCAACAACTGCACGTTAAACAATTCAAGGCTTGCGTTGAGCTTTTTGGCGAGCTTGGCGGCGTAAATGATTGCGTTGTCGGCGGCTGACGAGACATCTACCGGACAAAGTATTTTTTTCATGTCACATGATGTTTATGCGAAGTAAGGAAGAGCAACATCATCGCTGAACTGATTTAAATCAATCGCCTTCCTAATTAAAGTCACACCCGGCGCGCCCCGTTACCCTTTATTTCGTCTTATCATGAAGCGAGTCAAAGACCTTGTTCCATTTGAAGTAGAACAGATGGTATCCGTTGCCGACTCCTTTGAAATCCGTGATTTGTTGCGTCTCCGGGAAAACCTGTCTGACCACCTTGTGGATAGATGTTTAAAACATAGTAGAAGTTCGATAATGACCAAAAGATCAGCTGTATGAAGGGGATCAGGATTTTTACCTATGTGCTTATCGCGGTCTTTTTTGTGATTGCGCTTATCGCCGTTTGGTATCGGACCGAATATTCAATGGGTGTCGCAGCCTCTTATGAATTGAATGATCCCAAACTAGAGCGGCGCATATTGATAGCCACCCAGGAAAGTGAATACAAACATGCTGTGGTGGATGCAGTGATTCGGCAAATCAAAGACCTCCCTGTGTACATCCGCGTGATCGACGTAACAGAGCTCGATGGTGAAGATCCCGCAACATGGAATGCGATAGTGATCCTCCATACATGGGAGATAGGAAAACCGGAAGAACATTCCAGCAAATTTTTCGTGCGGGCACCTGCGGCGAAGCTAATCGTTGTCACTACATCGGGGAGTGGAGACCAGAAACTGCAGGAAGTGGATGGCATTTCTTCAGCCTCAAGGTTGGAACAGAAAGATTGGATGGCAAATATGATCGTCAATCGCATTCAGATAATATTAAACAACTAAACCATGAAAACTGATGAAGTCCTTCGCCGCGAAGTCGAGGCAGAGATGCAATGGGAGCCAAAAGTCCGTGACATCGCTACGCAAATCGGGGTTGCAGTACGAGACGGTGTGATATCGCTTTCTGGCAACGTGAAAAGCTATCCCCAGAAGATGGCTGCGGAGCACGCGGCACAGCGCGTTCGTGGAGTCAAGGTGGTCGCTTCAGCACTGAAAGTCTGTATCCATGACATGGGAAAAAAGAATGACACGCAAATTGCTGAGGCTGTGCGCAATGTACTACGTGATGACGCCTGTGTGAATGAAGACCAAATCGAGGTCAAAGTTGAGAATGAATGGGTTGCGCTGGAGGGAACCGTGGATTGGTCATACCAGAAGCTCGCTGCACAGAAGTGCATTGAGCATTTACCCTTTATTATGGGAGTCGTCAACAACGTGGTGGTTAAACCCAAGTTTGTGGATGCCAAAGACATGCTTAAGAAGATCAGTGCTGCCTTTCATAGAAGTGCATCTTTGGATTCTTCTACGATTCGAATCGATGCGGATAAAGACAAGGTGACGTTGCACGGAACGGTGAAGTCCCTTCCTGAAAAACGGGCCGCCGAAGAGATCGCATGGTCTTATCCCGGCGTCATGGTTGTGGACAACCAGATAGACATTGCTGCTCCGTTGTACTCCTGAAGTTTCAGATGACGGAGTCGTTCGGCGATCATAAATCGGAGATCAAATTCCTACGCGGCCCGCAGTCGCGATGGGAGGAATTTCGATTTACCGTCAAGGTTGTCATCGAATTCATACGGGGTTTTCGCGCACTGCATTTCGTCGGACCCTGCGTTACCTTTTTCGGCTCAGCCAGATTTGGCGAAGAGCATCGCTACTATACATTGACGCGAAACCTGGCGTCGGAGGTTGCAAAGTTAGGATTTACTGTGATGACCGGCGGTGGGCACGGACTGATGGAGGCAGCGAACCGTGGCGCACGTGACGTAGGAGGAAGATCTGTCGGGTGTAATATTGTGCTGCCACGTGAACAGAAACCAAATGCTTACCTGGACAAGTGGGTGAACATTCGCTACTTCTTCATCCGTAAAACTCTCCTGATCAAATATTCTTTCGCATTCATCGTAATGCCAGGCGGGTTCGGTACCCTCGATGAATTTTTCGAGGCGTTAACACTAATTCAAACGAAGAAGATCAATCAGTTTCCAATCATCGTGCTCGACCAGGAATTTCATCAGGACCTCCTCGCACATATTGATCTGATGAAAGAGCGACGCACGATTTCACCTGAAGATCTCAATTTGATTCTGGTCACGGATTCCATCGAAAAGGCTGTCGATTTCATTCGTGAGCAGAGTATTGTCAAGTATGGGTTGCGGTCCGCCGATTACAGGCGTCCCCTGGCATGGCTGCTGGAGCATCGCTGATACTGATCAAAATCATCTTTTCCACTGCGCTTTGTCAGGCCCCGCGCTAGGGCGGGACGGTAGCTTCGTTTAACAAAAAAGGAAACAATGACTTCTTTAAAAGAAAATGTGATGCAGGTTGCCCTTGAACGCCAGCGCAACGTGGTAAAGGATTTCAGCCAGCGGATCAAGGACGCAACGGCCAACGACGGAAATGTAAATGAAGAAGAGTACGATAACCAAAAACAGGCTTTCGAAGCGCAGGTTCTCGCCGAAGTGAGCCTTCTCAATGAACAGCTGCACGTTGCTGAACGTGATCTTGCCGAGCTGGAAAAAATGCGTGACACGCCGGTTGATCATGAAGGTGCCATCGGCTACGGAAGCCTCGTCAAGACAGACAAGCGAACTTTCTTTGTATCCACGGGCATCGAGGATTTTTTGGTGCATGGCCAAACGATAGCCGGTATTTCAACTCACAGCCCGATCTATCATGCCATGCGGGGAAAATATGCTGGCGAAAGCTTCATGCAGTCGGGAATACGGTACACCATTCGGGAGGTATTATAAATCATGAAGCGTTTCCTCATCCTACTGATCTGTTTTTCATGCAGCGAGAGAATCGTAGTGCGTCGCGATTTTGACAAATCGGTTGAAATTCACCGCAGCAGCACTTATTCATGGTTGGAAAAAAAGCAGATGGAAGACAGGAATAATCCATTGGTCTACAACGAGCTGAACGACAAGCGCGTAAAGCAGGCTGTCGACGAGCAGCTTTTGGCGAAGGGTTATCAGCTCAAACCTGAGGGCTCTGAACTTATCGTACATTATCATATTGTCATTGATGATAAGACCGCAGTATACACAGACCCGTACGGTTATTATTATAACAACTATTGGATGATGCGGCGAACCGATGTGTATCGATACCGCGAAGGGACGTTGATTATCGACTTCATGGATTCCCGTAATTGCGAATTGATTTGGCGTGGCTGGGCAACTTCCATCCTCCAGGATGACGAAGTCAGTGAAGCAAAAATTCGCGAAGCCGTGCAAAAGATATTTCAGCAATTCCCGGAGTCGGCTGTACGGGAGGCTGCGACGGAATAGACTTTTATAATATTGATAGACATGAAAACGAAATTAAAAAATCTTAATGCAGCGCTGACGTACTTGCTCGAGGCTATGTACGACGCGGAGAAACGTATTCAGACCGAATTACCGGCAGCAGCAAAAGGTGCATCCCCCGCAGTTAGAAAAATGCTGATGAAGTATGTCGATGCGGCTGCTGACAAGCGCACCAAGCTCAAACGCGTCTTCAGTTACCTTCTGTCGGGACCTTATAAAAGAAAAAGCCGGGTGATCAAAGGTGCCATGGCCGAGTTTGAAGATATAGCGGAGGTTTCTGCACCCGCTGCCTTGCGAGACATGTTGCTTGTCAACGCTCTTTCGTCCCTTGCACAGTATAAGTATTCAGCGTACCGGAATGCCGGTGACATCGCGGCGCGCCTCGACCTGGAACAAGTTGTTGAGCTGATTACAGAAATCGGCGCTTGGGAAAATGATGCCATTCAGTCGCTGAAGAAGATTCAGACCGCAGCGGTGAATATTGTTCAAAAAGTATAATAGTTGTGATCGGGAAAATGACACCGGCGCAAATTGATGTGCTGTTGGGGCAGCAATTCGTTGGGCGTATTGGATGCGCGTCAAAAGGAAGGCCTTACGTTGTGCCCGTGTTTTACGCTTATCATGATGGAGCGATTTATTGTCAATCGCGAGAAGGACTTAAGCTAGGTATACTTAGAGAAAATAAGGAAGTATGCATGCTGATTGATGCGATTGATAATTTTTCTAACTGGCGAAGCGCTGTCTGTTGGGGTAGATTCACGGAGATTAAGAGTTCTGCGGCGATTAAAAGAGCCGCTGCAATCATAGAGGCAAAATTTCTTCCACTATCGACGGGTGAGCAAGTGACGCATTTGCCGGAAAGCTCGCACCCTCCGCAAGTGGTTGAGAAAAGGCCGAAGTCGATTTATTTTAAGATTGTTGTCGAAGACATGTCAGGTCGCTTTGAAAAGAATTAAATTGTTCTCATGAGCGACGTCTCACTCCAGTTTCTTGGCGCGGCCGGCACCGTCACAGGCTCGAAGCACCTGCTCAAAACCCCCGAAGGAAATATTTTGATAGACTGCGGACTGTTTCAAGGTCTCAAATCGCTGCGACTTAAGAATTGGGAACCTTTGCACGCGGACCTGCGAGAGATCAAAGCTGTGTTACTTACCCACGCACACCTCGATCATTGTGGCTACCTGCCTTTGCTTGTAAAAAATGGATTCTCAGGAAAGATATATTGTTCAGAGCCCACCCGCGAGCTGACTGCGATTATCTTACGCGACAGTGCGCGAATACAGGAGGAAGACTCTGAGTTGGAGAACAGGGGAGGATATTCCAAGCACCGACCTGCACTTCCCCTTTATACTGAGAAAGATGTGGAAAAAATGCTGCCGATGCTTGAGGTTGTTAAGCAAGGCGAGGAGCTCACGATCACGCCCAACATCAAAGTGGTGTTCAGGCAAAACGCGCACATATTGGGATCGACTTATATAAGAGTGAATTGCTTCGGAAAGACGATCTTATTTTCGGGGGATCTTGGGCGACAGGTTTCAGCATTGCTGCCTGCGCCGAGTCCGATCGAAGATGCCGATTTTATTGTCATGGAAAGCACCTACGGCGATAGGTTGCACCCGCAGCGTGCCCCCGGCGATGAACTTGCACAAGCCATCGACGACACGCTTTTGCGCAAAGGGAACATACTCATTCCAAGTTTTGCAGTTGGTCGTGCGCAGGAGCTAATGCATATTATTAATATGCTGAAATTGGATAACAAGATTCCAAACGTTCCCGTGTTCATGGATAGTCCGATGGGTGCTATTGCTACCGGTGTCCTGCGTGCTCATCCTGCCTGGCACAAGCTTTCAAGTGAACAATGCAGTTCTATTTTTGATAACATCGGGATCATCACCAAATTCGAGGATACCCTGAAAGTCATCGCGATGAAGTCGTCAAAAATCGTTATCGCCGCGAGTGGCATGCTTACCGGGGGCCGCGTGCTTTTCTATCTGGAAAAATACCTTGAAGACGAAAACAACATGATCTTGTTTACTGGCTATCAATCGGAAGGTACGCGGGGTCGCAGTTTGTTGGAAGGAGGGCACGAGATCAAAATTCATGGAAAATTCTACACGGCGCATGCACAGGTTCGCTCGATCGGTTCTATGTCCGGACATGCAGACCAGCAGGAAATGATGACATGGCTGAGCGGCGTATCGCGTCCTCCGGAGAAAATTTTTCTCGTACACGGTGAGAACACTCCGCGCGAAGCTTTCCGGGTAAAGATTGAGACTGACTTGCGATGGAACGTGGCTGTCCCGGAACAAGACCACGATGAAATACTATTTACGATTGCCTCCTGATGAAAGCTGTCGAGGAATTCTTAAGTCCTTACATGATCTCGTTGCTTGTCAGCGCTGGCATCGGATTTATCATCGGACTGGAGCGCGAGTTCCGTTTGGTTTCGGCGAAGGATCATTATGCGGGGCTTCGGACTTTTCCGTTGGTCGCGATCCTGGGTTCGATGATCGCTTACGCTGCACATGAGTTTGAGCCCCTGCTGGCGGTGGCGGCCGCGTTTGGGTTCATACTATTGATGACAGTCACCTATTATGTTCGCTCACAGGCAGGGCATCCCGGCATAACTACGCAGGTTTCATTAATTATCACTTTCGTGCTCGGGATGATGGCAGCCTTTGGCCGGGAAAAGGAAGCGCTGGCCGCCGCCGTTGTCACCACAACTATTCTGTCTCTCAAAGACACGTTCCGTTCTTTTGCTGCGCATATCACGGAGGATGAAGTTTTTGCCTTTATCAAGTTTGTGATCTTGACAATGCTGGTTCTCCCGTTTCTTCCGGATGCCACCTATGGCCCATCTGGTCTTCTGAATCCGCGCGAAATCGGGACTGTTGTTGTTGTTGTGTCGTCCATGAGTTTTGTGAGCTACATCCTCAGTAAAATCAAAGGCCCGGATCGTGGAATACTGATTTCTTCTTTTCTCGGCGGATTGTTTTCAAGTACTGCGGTCACTTGGCTGTTTTCTTCGCGCAGCCAGTTGAGCAATTCCGGAGCCCCAACTCTTTATGCAGGCGGCATCGTACTGGCATCTTCCATCATGTTCCTCCGGGTGGCCGTGCTCACCTTCATTTTCAGCCGAGCGGTATTTGGACAACTTATCGTTCCATGCCTGATCATGGCGATCACTGGATTGTTGGTAACTTTCGTGTTGGTCAGAAAAGTGAACCTTCAATCGGATGGGCAGCAGGTTGAACTTGGTAACCCCTTAAATATTCTGAATGCCCTGGGGTTCGGATTGTTATATACAACGATCGTTGTCATGGTCTTTTATGCAAATGAATATTTTGGTGCCGGCGGATTGATACTTTCGGGATTCATCTCCGGTTTTGCCGACGTTGATGCGATCTCGATAGCCATGTCGAAGCTCGCTGTCAAGACTCATAGCAGCCTCCCGGTCGATGTGATTGTGATCGCAATGATTAGCAATACGTTCGTGAAGATTGGAGTTGCCGCGCTCCGGGGAAGTCATGCCCTTCGTGGATACGTGGCGTGGGGATTATCGGCGATCGTTTTCACCGGCGGCGTCTACCTCGCTTTCCGCGCCACTTTCATGTCTTAGTGGAATTAACCTGACCACCTATTATAACGCGACTGGCGAGTGCCGCCAGTGTAACGCCAACGAGGGCCATGGTGAGGTGCAACTCGTTGAATGTTTCCAGCATCGATGCCTGGATCGCGATCCAACCAATGAGAACGAAGCCCTGCGACAGTACAAGGTACACGGCGTAGCGCGCTCCCTTCCTCAGGGCAATAGCAGCTGTCAGGCTGAGTACACCGTTAGCAAGGAACAATACCAAACCCGGGTAGAAATAGTCGATGAATGGAGACGTCATCAGACGATACGTTGTCAAATGCAACAGTTTGCCGCTCGGATCCATCATTAGAAAAAACCCGCCATAAATGGCACCCGCCGCATTAAATACGAGCAATGCGATTGCAACATAGTAGCTTATTCCTTTCATAGACATTCTTTTTTGTTTGAATTCAGATCATGATCGGGATGGAGACTGTGAGCAATAGTGAATGCAAGCAGACCTGATCCAATAAATCTGATGAGCGCAATAATGGCTGCGCGTTGGATGATGTTTGATGTTTCGGCATTCATCCGTGTGAAATGTCTTCTGTACAACTGCGAAGGAACCAGACCAGCAATGAAAGACTTACGAGCGTAAGAATGCTCATCGCGATGATCACTCCGATGCTCCCTTTCTCACCCTGCTGCATGAGGATCGCCGAAAGCACCGCGATCGTGAGATCCATGAGGATAAAAAATACGAGCATCACCGGCGTCAGGTAGAGCGCCATACTCTTGCTCTTAATAAGTTCAACGCCCAGAATAAAGACCGAAGGCAAAAACATCGAGAGGTCTATAACATGAACGGGGTTTGTTGGCAAACCGGCAACGGCCACGCTCGCAGGAAGCTCGCCTGCAAGCGACGCCGGAATGATCTCGTAAAGCCAAAGCATATAGAACGTTACCGCGATTACGATCAGATAATACCCCGCGACGATTTTAAATTTCCTGTTCCTGACATTGAGGTTTCCCGGCGCGCTGGATTGGATGAACCACACAAGCGAAAACAACGATAATCCCAGTATGGCACAATAGACGCCAAAGAGGGGATTGAAGGTGACGCAAAAGCAGTAAATCAAAAACGTATAAACGAGGTACGCGATCGTTCCGCCCCAGATCATCCAGGCAAGCCGGTTATGCACATAGGCATACAATCCCGACACAAGCAGGAGCGGCGCGATGATGAAGAGGTCAAATGCATCCTGTCCCACGGTCTGTGCCAACCAATTTGGCGTAGCAAATACGTAGATGTCAGGATTGAGAAGGCCTGTCAGACTTACAGCTCCAATCAAGAAGAAGAGCGTGATCGAAAGGGCCAATACTTGACGAGGATCCGGCGTCCGATGAGCAGAGTTCTTCTTCACGGAACAAATCTCAGTTGTAGCGGTCCAGCACACTTTGACTTTGGTCAGAATAGATTCTGAGAGATATCAGGTTCTGAAAGCTGACTAAAATCAGGTTTTTTACTGACCTATCTCAAGCTCGTCGCGGAGGGGCACGGATACTTTTGAATCAAAAAAAGACTGCCATGAAAAAAATACTCGTGCCCACTGATTTTTCGGAGACCTCACTCCAGGCATTCCAGTTTGCGATCCAAATTGCCCGCGACAGCCAGGGAGAAGTGCATCTGCTCCATACTATTGAGTTGCCCGTTCTTTTCGATCCGGGTGCTGTCCTCGCGTTTGAAGAAGCATACATGACGGAGATGCGCGTGAAATCCGAGAAAAAGATGAAAAAGATGGTAGAGAAGTGGGCTGAGGGATTTTCACGATTCAAGTTTCATATCCAGTTTGGGAAGCTTCAGCTCAACATTCATCGAATCGTGGAGTCGGCAAAAATTGATTTGATCGTGGCTGGAACCAACGGCGCGAAAGGCCTACGCGAGTTCACGATAGGGTCCAATGCGGAGAAGCTCGTTCGCAACTCAGAAGTGCCCGTAATTGTGGTGAGGAAAGCTCCGAAGGAAGTCAAGAATATTGTTTTTCCAACATTGCCTGACATGGATCAGGAGGATCTAACCATGAGAGTCAAATCAATGCAGGATTTTTTTAAAGCGAAGCTGCATATTCTATATGTGAATACGCCCGCAAATTTTGTCACCACCGCTTCGATCGATACCCTGTTCGCAAAATTCGCAAAGCGCTTTATGTTGAAGAATTATGATTTCCACGTTTACAACGAATTGACCGAGGAATCTGGTATTGTCAATTTTGCAAAGTCAATCAAGGCGGACATGGTAGTGATGCGTACCCATGGCCGCAGAGGCCTCGCGCACCTGGGTAGCGGAAGTATCGCCGAGGATGTTGTAAATCACACTGACTGCCCTGTTGCTACTTTCCGCATCAAGTAAACATGCGCACGCTCGAAAAGTTAAAATGTTATCACTGCGGGCAACCTTGTCCCGACGAACGATTCAAGGCAGGAGAGAAGGCGTTCTGCTGTTATGGCTGCAAAGTGATTTATGAGATTATAAATGCCAATGATCTCTGCGAATACTATGAAATCGCCGAGCATCCTGGATCGACCGGCCCCGCTGACACGGGAGAGGGTGGGAGCATTTTTGCTTATCTGGATGACCGGGCGGTCAGTGCAAAATTGCTCGAGTTTGACTCGGCGGATTTCTGCCGTGTGAAATTTTATGTGCCCGCCATTCACTGCTCATCATGTATATGGCTGCTCGAACACCTTGAAAGGATGCGTCGCGGCATCCTCAAATCGCAGGTGGATTTCAGCGCGCGAAGTGTAACGATCGATTTTAATCCGGCCAGAGTTAAGCTGTCTGCGATCGCAGCCACGCTCAATTCGCTTGGGTACGCGCCAGTTATCAATCTTGAGGGGAAGGAAGCTCATAAGAAAAGCAATACCCACGCGCTCGTGCTGCGGTTGGCTGTGGCCGGTTTTGTATTTGGTAATGTGATGCTTTTCAGTTTCCCGGAATATCTGGGACTGAGTGACGATGCAGAGCTAAGTCGCATATTTTCGTGGCTCAACTTGACGTTGTCAGTGCCCGTACTGGTCTACAGCGCGTCGGGTTATATCGTTTCCACCTTCAAGAGTTTGCGCCAGCGGCAACTCAATATAGATGTGCCTATCACATTCGGTTTGTTCGCGCTTTTTTTCCGGAGTTCATGGGATATTACTGCGACTGGTCCAGGCTACCTGGATTCATTCACCGGACTCGTGTTTTTTCTGCTGATTGGAAAATGGTTCCAGGAAAAGACATATCAAAGCTTGTCATTCGAGCGTGACTATAAATCATATTTTCCCCTGGCAGTTCAAACTTTTTCTCAAGGCGAATGGAAGCCTGTTGTTGTCTACGAATTGCGGCGCGGCGATCGAATAAGAGTGCGTAACCACGAGATCGTTCCTTCCGACTGCGTGCTCGTTGGTGACGAAGCGCAGGTTGACTACAGCTTTGTTTCGGGAGAGGCACGTCCTGTCAGTGCGGTTCGCGGCAGCACAGTATTCGCAGGTGGCCGCATCGTAGGTCAGCCAGTCGAGCTGATCGTTGACAAGCCCGTTTCTCAAAGCCATCTCACGTCTCTTTGGAATGACGACGTTTTTAGAAAAAAGCAGGAGAGCCGCTATCGAAAGGTGATTGACAGGTTTGCGCGCGCATTCACCTGGATCGTAATGGTAATTGCAGTTATTACCGGAATTGTTTGGTACGTCATCGAACCACAATCGATGTGGCTCGTGTTCACTTCCGTACTGATGGTGGCTTGCCCATGCGCACTGGCACTTGCCGCGCCATTTACATATGGAAGTATGTTGCGGGTGTTTGGCCGCCACAACTTTTACCTGAAGAACGCGGACGTGATTGAACGGATTGCCATGATTGATGCAGTCGTTTTTGATAAGACTGGAACGGTTACACACGGCAAAGCTCCCGAGATCCGATTCGAAGGTGAATTGTCCAGCCGGGAGCAGGCAGCCGTTAAAGTCCTGACAAGTTATTCAACCCACCCGCTCAGTACATTGATAGGCAAGACAATCGGAGTCTCAGGCGACGATATTTCAGTCTCGAATTTTAATGAAAGCCCAGGCAAAGGAATCGAAGGTGATATTGAAGGTCATCGTTATCGCGTGGGTTCCGCTGAATTTACTAGCTTCGACGGTAATCTCGTCGGTGCTTCAACGCCGGTTTTTGTTTCAATAGATGACCAGTTGAAGGGATATTTTCTTATTAAAACTTCCATCAGAGCGAACATAAATCACATGCTCAGTCGGCTCAGCACACTTTGCGCGGGAATGCTTTCAGGCGACAACGCCGGGGATCGGGCGCAAATGCGCAAGCTTTTTTCACCATCTGTGCCGCTTCTGTTTAATCAACGGCCGTCCGATAAGATGTCGTTTATAAAGGAGTTGCAGTCCGGTGGGAAGCATGTCCTCATGGTTGGCGACGGCCTCAACGATGCCGGTGCACTCAGGCAGGCCGACGTAGGAATAGCTGTGACGGATGATACTGGCTTATTCACGCCAGCCTGTGATGCAATCATTACCGGGGAGCGTCTTCAGCACCTGGACAAGTTCATTGCTCTTGCGCGTTCATCTTCACGGATTCTGAAATGGTCTTTTGGAATTTCTTTCTTCTATAACGCGCTTGCACTGGCCTTTGCCGTCACGGGCCATTTGTCACCTTTGGTGGCCGCCGTGCTCATGCCCGTCAGTAGTGTGAGTGTGGTGAGTTTTTCATCACTGGCGGTTCGGTTCGTAGCACGCAACCAGTTTGCCACCAACATAAGCGCATGAAGATCATCATTATCTTGATTTGTGTCAGTCTGTCGATTGCCGTCGGTTTCTTACTCCTTTTCTTGTGGAGTGTGCGAAGTGGCCAATATGACGATGTATATACGCCGGCGGTAAGGATGCTCTTTGATGACCGAAAAAAGGCTGTTGGTCCACAAGCTGATAATGCTGAAAGCCTCCATCAAAAAAAGAGTGACCTTTCTCAAAGGAGTGATGTGCGCACGCGACCCGAAGGGCCCGACTCCGAAAGATCATGACGGAATACAAATCATTTGCTCTCTTTTTTATCCTTACACTGCTCGCAGAAGTCCTTGGCACCATCGGCGGCTTCGGCTCTTCGCTTTTCTTTGTTTCTCTTTCTCAATTCTTTTTTGACTTTCGAACAGTGCTCGCATTGACAGGCTTGCTGCATATATTCAGCAATGCGTCGAAGATCTTTCTTTTTAGAAATTCCATACGCTGGAGTCTGGTGCTCACGGTCGGTATTTCCAGTTTGCTTTTCGCGATTTGCGGTGCGTATCTCTCCGCCACCCTCGAATCGCTGTATGCACGTTTAATCCTTGGCGTGTTCCTATTGATGTTTGCCTCATTCCTTTTGTTGAACCCAGCTTTTTCTATCAAGCAGACCTTGTTGAATTCAGTTTCGGGCGGCGGGGTAGCTGGCTTCCTTGCGGGCTTTGTTGGAACAGGCGGCGCGGTACGCGGACTTGTGCTGGCCTCCTTCAACCTGGAGAAGAATATTTTCGTCGGGACGTCTGCGGCTATCGATATGGGAGTAGATTTAAGTCGTACCGCCGTCTATCTCCAGCATAATTACTTCACCGCATCCTACTGGATCTACATTCCAATGCTGATGGCGAGCTCGTTCGTAGGGAGCTTTATCGGTAAGAAAGTCCTGGGAAAGTTATCTCAAGAAAGTTTTCGGACACTGGTGCTCGCGCTTATTCTGTTAATGGGTGTTATAACGCTGGCAGGTACGATATCCTTTTAGGCCTTTGCCTTGCGTCCAATCAGTGATTCTTTGAGGCTGATGAAGTCCGACAAGACCAGGATGATCGTGATGAACGACAGTACTGCTTCTGTCATCATAAGAAATTCAGCCGCGAGCGATGAGGGAGCAATGGTCACTACACCGATGTTGGCAAAAATAAATACCGAGAAGAACCAGAAACGGACCGTGGTTTCCAGCCACGTCATATTCGCGTTTACACCGGAAAAGGATTCAGGATCGATCACATACAAGCAGACGTAATCTGCGGCAAAGGAGATCACCATCAGCGTGATGCTCAAGCCGATAAATAACAGGAAGTGGTGATATTTTAAATCGGATTTTGAAAAGGCCAGTATCTTCCTGAAACCCGTTACTACGAAGTAGCCTGATTTGATGATCGAGAAAGCCACCAGAAGGATGCGACTGTCGAATCCTGCGAACTCAATGTAGTCGAGGTAAAGCACAATCACTCCGAAAAGAATGATCAGGATGTTTTGAATGACAAGGTGGTGTAGTTTCATGATTGCTTCACGCGCTTAAGGATATCGTCCATCATTTCTACCTGTACCTTTTGAATTTCGATCAAATCGTGCTGTTGATGCATGATAAGATGGTCTATCTTCTCGTGCAGCAAGCGAATCTCAAGCTCCGATTTCAGATTGATCATATAGTCATTTTTTGCCCGAATCCTGTCCTTTTCCTCTTGTCGGTTCTGACTCATCATAATGATCGGAGCCTGAAGCGCTGCCAAACACGATAGGATCAGGTTGAGGAGGGTAAATGGATATGGATCGAACCCCTGGTTGGTGAGCAGGTAAACGTTGAGGCCAATCCATGCGAGCATGAACAGCAAGAAGAGAACAATAAAATTCCAACTGCCCCCGAATGATGCGACGTGGTCGGCGAGCCTTTGTCCGAGGGTCAACACCTCATCCGCGGGTTCGATCTTCCCAACAAGACTCTTATTGTTTTCAAGCGCTGTTACGACTGTCTCCTCCAGTTCGGACATCTCATCAACTTCCTTGGCAAAGAAATCGGCGATGTATTTTTGGCGGTAGTAGTTGAGTTCAGTCATCGACAGGCACCCTGTCGGCTCAAAAGAAGGATGATCCTCGCAGATCATTTTCAGGATCTGCTTGCGAACGGTGCTGCCTGCAATCTTGTCCTGAAGGGGAAATTCTTTCTTTGAAAGGTCGCTTATGAAAGTCTCCATGCGCCGTTTTTGATCACAAAGCAAGATTTCGGTCACGGATAACGACCTGATTAAAATCAGGTTTTAGCCTGTTATCTGTCAGGTTCGGCCCGCGGAGCGCCTTTTACTTTTAGGCACTCAAACCAAATACGCCCGGCAACTATGGAAATCGAAAAATTCAGTTACGACAACCGGATCGTTAAGGCCTTTGCAATCGCTACCGTCATTTTTGGACTGGTGGGTATGCTGGTCGGTCTTACTGCTGCGATCCAACTCTTCTATCCAATCTTCAACTTTGACACACAGTACATCACTTTCGGTCGCATCCGTCCGTTGCATACGAATGCGATAATTTTTGCATTCGTGGGAAACGCCATGTTTGCCGGCGTCTATTACTCGATGCAGCGCCTTCTGAAGACACGCATGTTCAGTGACTTGCTCAGCTGGCTGCACTTCTGGGGCTGGCAGCTGATCATTGTTGCTGCGGCTATCACGCTGCCACTCGGGATTACGACTTCTAAAGAATATGCAGAACTTGAATGGCCGATTGATATCGCGATTGCCGTAGTGTGGATCATCTTCGGGTCAAACATGATCGGTACGATCATCAGGCGGCGGGAACGTCATATGTACGTTGCCATCTGGTTCTATATCGCAACTTTCGTTACCGTCGCTGTCCTGCACGTCGTCAACTCTTTCGAGATCCCGGTGACGTTCTTCAAGAGCTATTCCTGGTATGCGGGTGTTCAGGATGCGCTGGTGCAATGGTGGTATGGACATAATGCTGTTGCGTTTTTCCTCACGACACCGTTTCTGGGATTGATGTATTACTTCCTTCCCAAGGCGGCCAACCGCCCCGTCTATTCATACCGGCTGTCGATCATCCACTTTTGGTCACTCATCTTTATCTATATCTGGGCGGGGCCACACCACTTGCTCTACACGGCCTTGCCCGACTGGGCGCAGTCGTTGGGTGTTGTGTTTTCGATCATGCTCATCGCTCCTTCATGGGGTGGGATGCTCAATGGCCTGATGACTTTGCGTGGCGCGTGGGATCGCGTGCGTGAAGATCCGGTTCTGAAATTTATGGTGGTTGCTGTCACCGCGTATGGAATGGCGACGCTCGAAGGACCGCTTCTTTCATTAAAGAACGTCAACGCAATCGCACACTTTACCGATTGGATTGTAGCACATGTACACGTGGGTGGACTTGGATGGAATGGTTTTCTCACTTTCGGAATGCTGTACTGGATGGTGCCCCGGATGTGGAACACAAAGCTGTTCTCCGTCAAGCTGGCAAACGTGCACTTCTGGCTTGGAACACTCGGCATCATTTTCTACGCACTGCCGATGTATGTATCGGGCGTGGTGCAAAGCCTGATGTGGAAGGAATTCAATCCGGAAGGCTTCCTGGTTTACAAGAATTTTCTCGAGACGACGGTTCAGATCCTGCCTTTGTACATGCTCCGCGCTCTTGGTGGTGGCCTCTATCTCATCGGCGCTATCATCATGACATACAACCTCGTGAAAACGGCCTATACCGGAATGTTTGTTGCCAACGAGCCGGCTGAGGCAATGCCTTTGACGAAAGAATACACCTCCACCAGTGGAGGATGGCACCACCGTGTACTCGAGCACAAACCGGTCTTATTTACGGTGCTCTCGCTGGTTGCGATCCTCATCGGGGGTATCATTGAAATGGTCCCGACCTTTCTCATCAAATCCAATATCCCGACGATTTCCAGCGTCACACCTTACACACCGTTGGAACTTCACGGTCGCGACATTTATATAAGAGAGGGATGCTCCAATTGCCATACGCAAATGGTCCGCCCGTTTCGCTCAGAGACCGAACGCTACGGCGAGTATTCAAAGGCCGGAGAATATGTTTACGATCATCCCTTTCTATGGGGTTCCAAGCGAACAGGTCCTGACCTGCACCGCACAAATGGAAAGTATTCTGATACCTGGCATTATAACCACATGCTTGCACCTGATGCGGTGTCCACCGGCTCGATTATGCCACCTTACCCATGGTTGTTCCAACAGGTCATCGACAAGAGCCTGACGGCCGGAAAAATTCGTGCGCTGCGGACAGTCGGAGTTCCTTACGAGCCTGGCTATGAAAATGCAGCTAACCAGGATCTCGAGAAGCAGGCTAACCAAATAACGGCCAACCTGAAAGCCGACGGTATCGAAACGATGCCCGAGGCTGAGATAGTCGCTTTGATCGCATACCTGCAGCGCCTGGGCAAGGATATCAAAGGAGAGAAAGTTGCATCGACAAATCAATAAACACTAATCGTCATGTACAAAAACGTATTGCAAAGCATCGACAACATCGCCATCTGGCCGGTAATCTCGTTCGTGATATTCTTTGTCTTCTTTATCTGCCTGGTGTGGTGGGCTTTCTCGGTCGATAAAAAATTCATTGACAGGATGAAAGCGCTTCCCGTGGATGAACCTAAGAATCAAGATTTAATTACCTCTAATTCCGACACCCTATGAAATGCTGTAGCGATAAAGACCATAATGATATTAACCGGGAAAAAGGGGAGGAAAAACTTCCATGCCAGAATCAATGCCCGAACTGCAAGAGAAAGGAGGAAGAAAAGAAACTGGCCGAGGTTAAGAAAGCCGCACCAATGACCGCGCTGCTGCTCCTCATTTCCGGCATCGCGTCCGCGCAAACGGCGCCACGTACTTTTTGGGATGACCCGTTCAACAGTCCCATGCTGCCAGTTTACCTGGTACTCTCTCTGCTGGCTGTCACCATCATACTAGTTCTGGCGGTTGCCGTTAGCATTAAGAAGGTGTTCGACATCATGAACGCTGACATGCTAAAGGCGAAAGCCGAAAGAGAGGGCGTACCCTACGTTGCGCCGCAATCCTGGTGGCAGAAGATGTGGGACAGCATGAACGCATCTGTTCCCGTCGCACAGGAACAAGACATTGATTTGGGTCATAATTTTGACGGAATTCGCGAGCTCGATAATCACCTTCCCCCGTGGTGGAAGGGTCTATTTTATGGCTCCATTGTCTGGGGAGCGATCTACCTGTTCTTCTACCATGTTGTGCCGATGTTTCCTCTCTCTCGCGACGAGTATAAGAACGAGGTCAGCGCCGCTGAAGAGCAGTCGAGAATTTTGAGAGCGTCGATGCCTGCGGAAACAATTGATGAAGCAAATCTTGCATTCACCGACAATCAGGAGTTCATCGGGAAAGGCAAGCTGGTATTCACCGGTAATAACTGTGGATCCTGTCATCGCGCAGATGGTGGTGGCAATGCAATAGGACCCAACCTGACGGATAAATATTGGCTGCACGGTGGAGACGTGAAAAACGTTTTTGCCACCATTAAAGGCGGTGTGGTTGAAAAAGGCATGCCCGCATGGGGAAAAGTGATGAGCGCAGCCGACGTGCGAAACGTCACGTTTTACGTCATGAGCCTGCAGGGTTCAAACCCTCCTGACGCCAAGGCACCGCAGGGAGAAGCATTTGAGCCGGTTAAGAAAATCCCAGCAGACTCCGTCAAGACTCAATGAGCGGCACGAAGGACATTATTAAGGACATCAATCTCTACGAGTATGAAGAGGAGTTCCGCAATTCAATTGCTACGGTTGATGAGCGGGGCAAGCGTGTCTGGGTTTATCCAAAAAAACCTGCAGGTGTCCACCACCGCTGGAGAATTGGAGTATCGATTGCGTTGCTGGCGTTGCTAATTAGCGGCCCCTTTCTCACAATCGGTGGTCAACCTTTATTGCTACTAAACATTTTTGAGAGAAAGTTCGTGATCCTCGGGCAAATCTTCTGGCCACAGGATTTTGTATTGTTGGCGATACTGCTCATCACCTTCTTTGTTTTCATCATCTTATTCACCGTTGTCTACGGGCGAATTTGGTGTGGCTGGATGTGTCCGCAGACATTGTTTATGGAGATGGTGTTTAGAAAGATCGAATACCTGATCGAAGGCGATGCCAACGAGCAAAGGCGCCTGAACAAAGAGCCCTGGAACGCAAAGAAGATCCTTAAGAAAGGAGTCAAGCAGGTTATGTTTGCTTTGATCGCCTTGGTCATCTCGCATACTGTCATGGCCTACCTTGTTGGAATAGACGAGACCAGGAATATTATCTCGCATTCGCCTTCTGAACACATGGCGGGATTCATAGGCTTGATTGCCTTTACCGGGATCTTCTACCTGGTCTTTGCATGGTTTCGCGAGCAAGCATGTGTCGTTGTTTGTCCTTACGGACGCCTTCAAAGTGTTTTGCTTGTAAAAGATTCAATAGTAGTAGCGTACGACTGGCTGCGCGGCGAGCCCAGAACAAAGATCCGGAAGAATCAAAGTGCTGCTGAAAAAAGCGGCGACTGTATAGATTGCAAGCTCTGCGTGCATGTTTGTCCCACCGGCATCGATATCAGAAATGGTACACAGTTGGAATGTGTCAATTGCACGGCATGCATCGATGCTTGCGACGACGTGATGCTGAAGATCAACAAGCCAAAAGGTTTGATCCGTTACGCTTCATTCAGTGGAATCGAGAAAGGAAGCCAAAAGGTGTTCACCCCGCGCGTTGCTGGCTATACTGCCGTACTCGCGCTGTTGCTTGGGTTATTTGGCTTTACGCTGATGACACGCACTGACGTGGAGACAACCATTCTGAAAGTTCCCGGCACCCTGTATCAGAAATCTGGTTCCAACATCACCAATCTTTATAATGTTGAATTTGTGAATAAGACGTTTTCCGACATGCAGCTGGAGCTGAAAATAATTTCCCCGGAAGGCGCATCCATTCACAGACCTGACGGTCGTGCCGAAGTGGTGAAAGCCGGTGATTTGGCCAAGACGGTGTATTTTATTCAGTTGCCTGAGGATGCAGTAAAAGAGGTAAGGACAACGGTTTATGTAGGTGTCTATAACAACGGCAAGCTGTTGGAAAAATTGAAAGTCAAATTTATCGGACCGATTAAAAACAACTAGTATGAACTGGGGAAAATCGATCATCATCGCGTTTATTCTTTTCGCGGGATTTATTATCAGTCTCGTAGCGGTCTGCATCCGTCAGGATGTAAGCCTTGTTTCAAATTCATACTATAAAGACGAATTGCAGTACCAGGATCAAATCGATCGCATCAACAATGCGAAGCTGCTTGCCGACAAGCCGGCATTTGGCGTTGAGGGTCCATCCCTTGTGATTCGTTTTTCCGGGTTGCTGCTGTTGGATTCAGGAAGTGTGGAAATTTTCAAGCCCTCAGACGAGACGCAGGACGCTGCGTATCCGCTTCACCGTGTGCCTGCTGATGTGCTGCGAATTGATGTGAGCAAATTTCCAAGCGGCTTTTATAAAGTCCGTATGAAATGGGCATCGGATAGGAAGGAATTTTTCGTGGAAGATACATTTCAACTTTGATCACAATGTGGCTCACCGCGATCATGATGGGGTTGGCAGGAAGTTTTCACTGTTTCGGCATGTGTTCGCCGCTGGTTGTAGCATCCACACGCGGCGGTGGTCAGGCTTTCGCGCGGAGAGTTTATTACAACGGTGGCAGAATTCTGGTCTACGCAGTCCAGGGCGCGATTGTAAGCATCATCGGTCTGGCATTTGAGCTGGCGGGCATGCAACGATGGGTGTCCATGACTTTGGGAGGAGTTCTGATTCTTGCCGGAATTTTAGGCATCAGTTCTTTCCGACTGCCGCTGATATCCGGTGGGCTCGGCAGATTAACGAATTGGTTAAAGCTCACATTTTCCAAATTTCTGGCGCGTCGCACAATGACGTCAACAGTAATATTGGGGAGCTTGAACGGAATCCTGCCCTGCGGTCTTACATACATCGCCCTTGCCTACTGCGTTACGTTACCGTCACCGGCTGACGGATTTCTTTTCATGACGTTTTTCGGAATGGGTACACTGCCTGTGATGCTCGGGGCTGCAGGCGGAATGCAGTGGATGATAAACCGGCTTAACATCACTCCCCGGATGATCACGACGACGACTGTGATCGTTATAGGTTCGATGTTGATTGCCCGTGGAATCATACTCCACGCCGAGTCTAAAAATGATCAGATTACGGTTTGCCGGTGAATGGTCTTAGCGAAAACCTAAAGAAATTTTCCTCATAAGATGTTCAATGCGCCTTCGCGCTTCCGGGTTCATCTTCCTACCTTGCAACGTTCCATCTTACAACCTTCTCAAGTTTGGCCGGATCAAGGATGCGAACCTTGCCACTCTCTATTTCAATCAACTTTTCGTCTTTGAAATCTGACAATACGCGAATGACTGATTCGGTTGCGGTGCCAACCATCTTAGATAGATCTTCGCGGGAGATATGGATTTTACTGTCACCGTCATTGAATTTGCTGGTTTTCAACAGCGCTTCTGCGGTACGCTGACGTACGGAGCTATAAGCCAGGTTGAGAAGCTGTGCCTCCTTCGCCGCCACTTTTCGCGAAAGAAGGGAAATGAAACTCGCGGCCACGTCGCGCTGGCTGTAGAGCAACGTGAGAAAATCAATTCGTGGAATCACGATGACACTGGAATCCTGAAGAGCGGTGGCACTGTCTTCATAGTCCCGGTTTTCCAGGATGGGTTCAAAACCGAAAAAGTCGCCTTTCTTATAGAGATCGGTTATCAGCTCTTTGCCGTCCGCGTGAAATTTGAATGCTTTTACTTCGCCTGATTCGATAAAGAAGATGGAAGAGGGTTTGTCTCCTTCGGTGTAGATTGTAGCCTTCTTAGCATACGAGCGAATCTTTCGTTCCTTACAGAGATCTTTTGCCTGCAAGACTTTGCGGGCGTCTTCGAGGAACCCATCCAATCCAATAGATGACTCAGCGTAGTTTTTTCCCCGTATCTCATGCTTACGCAGCCGAGTTTCGATCGCATTAAGAAGCTCGGTGTCCGAAAACGGTTTTGTGAGGTAGTCGTCGGCGCCAAGGTCCATTCCCTTTCTGATATCCGACTTTTCCGTTTTGGCAGTCAGGAAAATGAAGGGTATGCCTGCTGTCTCCGCTTTTTTTGATAAGATGTGCAAGACACCATAGCCATCAAGCTCGGGCATCATGATATCACACAAAATGAGATCTGGTTTTTCCTTCAGGGCAATGTCAACTCCTACCTTTCCATTTTGCGCGGTCTTCACGCCATATCCTGCAAGTGACAGGATTTCTGACGTGTTGTCTCGGATCTCCGCGTTGTCCTCAACGATGAGTATTTGCTTCATGGGTTATTGATTGGAACTGTGATGAAGAACGTAGTGCCTTTTTTGTACTCGCTGATGAAGTTCACCGTGCCTCCCAGCAAATCCACATATCGTTTTACGATATTGAGCCCCAAGCCGGTGCCTGGTATGTTACCCGCATTGCTTGCCCGGAAGAAACGATCAAACATGTGCTTTTGATCTTGAGGTGGAATACCGATGCCTTCGTCACGGACACTAATTGTGACCGCGTTTTCTCCGCGCGAATGCGACAGGAAGATGTTTTTGCCAGCATCGGAGTACTTGCTTGCGTTCGAAAGCAGATTGAAAAGAATGTTGCGAAGTATTCTGCTGTCTGAAGGAATGATGTCTGCATTGCGATTTTCAATTTGAATCTGCTGACCTTCCTTGAGCTGTAGTTTGATATCTTCACGTATCTCCATAAACAGCTCGTCCAGAGCGACGGATTCGTGTTGAACGTCCACTTTTCCTTCTTCCAGCTTTCCCAGCGAAAGAAAGTCGTTAAGGATCGCCGTGAGGTGATTGACTGATGCTTTGGTCCGCGCCGTATGTTTCTTAATCTTCTCGTTATCGCCTTTATCTATATACTGATCTATCAATGATACGGAGCTAAGAATGGTCGACAGCGGTGTCCGAAATTCGTGCGATGCAATAGATACGAATTTCGATTTCAGCTCATTGAGCTCACGTTCCTTTTCGAGGGCTTTCCTGGTATCATCTTCAGCACGTTTCCGTTCAACTACTTCTTGTTCCAACTTCTCAACGGAGCGATTGAGGTCTTCTGTGCGTGCTTTTACCTTCTTTTCCAGTTCCGCAGCATACATGATAAGTTGTTCTTCTCCCTGCTTCAGTGCCTCTTCCGCTTTTTTTCGCTGGCTGATGTCGGTGATAAATGCGATAGCAATAAAATTTCCCGCTGCCTTTGAAAAGCTAAGACTGATTTCAACTGGAAATTCGATGCCATCCTTCTTTAAAGCGGCAAGATCGCGGCCCATTCCCATCCGTCTTGGTGCAGGATGTTCATTGAAATTCGAACGGAACGAAAGGTGCCGCCCACGGTAACGTTCCGGAAGCAATTGTTCGAGCAGCATGCCGGTGAGCTCGTTGCTGTCGTAGCCAAACATTTCCTCTGCTACCGGGTTGGCCACCAGTACTTTCCCCTCGCTGTTGACCACGATGATTCCTTCCGTCATGCTCTGGAAAATTTCACGGAACGCGTCATTTGAGACAATGGAGAGGTCGAACGGATTGATCATGAACTCAATTTAATGCTAAAAACCTGACAAAAATCAGGTTGACTACTGATTAATGCCCTCGCAAGACGGGCTTGCCCACGGTAGGTTTGTTGCTATGAAAGTAGTGTCAAATCATATGGGGAAGGGATCTGTTCTTAGTATCATAGATTTTTCGCCGTCATCCATGCAAGCGCTGAAATGGGCTTCTCAGGCGGCAGGTTCGCTTCAAAGCCATCTCACGATTCTTTATCCGTATCGCCTTAATCAACTTGGACGCCTGGAAGATGTTTCGGTACTGAAAAAAAATATGGATCGTGAGGCTGTACAATCATTCAGGGATCTGGCCGAGCCAATTGTTAAAGACGACGGCGTCAGTTATGATTTTCGCGCCGAAGTTGGCTTTGTCAGCGACCGTGTCTCATTCTATTCCAGCAAGAATGAGATTACGATGATCGTGATGAGCAAGACGATCGCCTCTTCCAACCCTGAGGCATTGAATGATCTGCTGGGTGTAATTCCCGTTCCTCTGGTTATCGTACCCTAATTCATATATCCCATGAAAACAATTCTAGTACCAACCGACTTCTCGCGCCTTGCCAATGCCGCATTGGACGTTGCTATTTCGATCGCAGCTAAGGTCGATGGCCATGTAAATCTCCTTCATGTCATCGAAGGGGCACACGGTGATTCTTTCAATGTTGAAGGCCAGGTCGGGAGTATCAACTGGGAAAACAGACTTTTTGAATTGAGATTGATTGAAGCGTCCAGGTCAAAATTATTTAAACTCGTCGATCAGCTCAAAGCAAAAGGTATTTCTGTAACGCCAATACTTCGCTTAGGTGATCCCTACCATGGAATGCAAACGGTGATCGACAAGCAAGGTGCTGACCTGATTGTCATGGGTACCAACGGCAGTGCCGGTCTGCGCCAGCTGACCATTGGGTCCAATACCGAGAAAGTTGTTCGTCGTTCACACTGCCCCGTGCTGGCTATCCCGTCACAACAAAAGAAAAATACCTTTAAGAATATTGTCTACGCAACAATGATGCGCGATGAGGAGGAAAATGTGGTTGAGGTATTAAAGAATACTCAGGAAACTTTTGGTTCCGAGATTCACATCGTTCGAATCAATACGCCGATGTTGTTCGAGCCTGACCACCTCGCGATGAAAAAGATGTCCGAGTTCGCCAAAAAGATGAAGCTGAAGAACTATACGCTCAACTCCTTCAATGACCTGACCGAAGAAACTGGCATTACTCGTTTTGCGGAAGCGCTTGATGCCGACCTCATTGTGATGGGAACACATTCGCGCACAGCCCTTGCACATCTGCTGAGCAGCAGCATTGCCGAAGTGGTGGTGAATCATTCGCGGATACCAGTGCTCACTTATCATTTCAAGGCGAGGCAACATAAGGCCACTGCTCTGCCGGCTGGTTATAGCATGTAATGGAAACAAAAAAAGCGCCCGGTCAGCGCTTTTTTTCTGGTGGTCGTACTTTACTTTTTTCTAATCTCCTTCTGTGGTTTTTCCCAGCGTCTGATTCCAAGAATAGAATAGAGCGGACAATAATTTACAAAAGATGTTGCCAGGAAGATTACGGCGATTGCAATCAGAAGGGCGCCGGGTGTTCCTGAAATGACTTTGGCGAGATAGAGCGCGACGACGACGGCCGAAACCAGTATTCTGAAAATGCGGTCGCCCATTGACATGTTCTTTACCATAACAGTTTGATTATTTGTTGAAATCAACATCTAGTTAAGTTGGAAAGGACATAGCAACTCTGACGATTGTCAGTGCTTGATGGGATTTTCATCAACCCGAAACGTGGCGCTGTGTCGACACGCATATCCTGATTTTAATCAGTATCACATATGATCACAATCATAAATGATAATGAGTCCTTTCGGGTTACTTCGATAAAATATCAGGCCCGCAAACTGCCTTGGTAAAGTGCTCAAAAAATTCAAAAAACCTATATGAACAAACGCATCGTCTTATTTGCCTGTTGCGTGTTGATGTCCTGCGCACCAGACAAGCCACAGAACAACGAGGAATACCCCGATACGTCGCAACCGGATGCCGGTAAAAAAGCTGTCGCTGAAGCGATGACTGATCCGACCAAAGGCATCGGCGCGGTTAAGACGGTCACATTGAAAACACCGCTCGAGCAGGGACGGGTGGATCGGGGTTTATCCATATATGAAATGAAATGCTCTGCATGCCACAAACTCAACGATCAGCGCGTGGTTGGGCCGGGATGGCAGGGAATCACGAAACGCCGCCAGCCTGAATGGATCATGAACATGATCAACAACACTGAAATAATGCTGGACAAAGATCCTGAAGCACAGAAGCTGCTGGAGCTCTGCTTGGTGCGAATGCCTAACCAAAATATTTCTGTCGGTGATGCCCGCGATATTCTCGAATACATGCGGAAGAACGACGGAGAGAAGTAAGTCTACCAAAAACCAAATTCATATGAAACGTATTGTCACATTGCCGGTCGCAGCAATCATTGTCTTGCTCACCCAGCTTTATGGATGCAAACCAAAAGGCCCGGCAGAAGTTGCAGTCGGTGATGCGGCCTCAAAGGTGTATGTCGCCCCAGGGAAGTATGATGAATTCTATAATTTCGTGTCCGGCGGATTCAATGGACAGATCGGCGTCTACGGAATCCCTTCGGGCCGATTGCTCAGGATCGTGCCCGTTTTCTCTGTTTTTCCTGAAAACGGTTACGGCTACAGCGAGGAAACGAAACCGATGCTTTCCACATCGAATGGTTTTGTCCCGTGGGATGATTTACACCACATCGCTTTATCGACAACAAAAGGAGAGCACGACGGACGATGGGCGTTTGCCAACGGTAACAATACGCCGCGCGTTGCTCGTGTAAGCCTGAACACTTTCCGTACGCAGGAGATCCTGGAGATTCCGAACAGCGGAGGGAATCACTCGTCTCCGTTCATCACCGAGAATACCGAATATCTTGTGGCTGGTACGCGCTTCAGCGTGCCTATGAACAATGCGGATGTTCCTATCAGTTCCTATAAGAAGAACTTCAAAGGATCGATCAGTTTTATAAAAGTCGATCCACAGTCGGGCCGTATGAACATTGCATTTCAACTGCGCACGCCGGGATTCAATTACGATTTGAGTCGTGGTGGAAAAGGACCATCACACGATTGGTTCTTCTTTTCGTGTTATAATACAGAGCAGGCCTATACGCTTCTGGAAGTAAATGCCTCACAGAAAGACAAGGACTTTATCATGGCGGTCAACTGGAAGAAGGCCGAAGAGTATATCGCACAAGGTAAAGGCAAAATTGAAAAGGTAAAGTATGCGCACAATGTGTATGATGAGAAGACACATTCCGCTACGTCAACCATTGAGAACGAGGTTGCCGTTTTGGATGTGATGGAGTTGCCTGGAGTTGTATACTTTATCCCTTGCCCCAAGTCTCCTCACGGCTGCGACGTCGATCCATCAGGCGAATACATTGTCGCCAGCGGTAAGCTTGCTGCAGTCATTCCGGTCTTCTCCTTCTCAAAGATCCAAAACGCAATCGCAAACAAGGATTATGAAGGTGATTTCTCCGGTATTCCGGTTATTAAATATGAGTCGGCACTGCATGGGGAGGTCGTAAAGCCGGGTCTTGGACCTTTGCATACTGAATTTGACATTAACGGGAATGCTTATACCTCGATGTTTGTGTCGTCGGAGATTGTAAAATGGAACATTAAGTCACTCCAGGTGTTGGATCGGGTGCCGACGTATTATTCGATCGGTCATCTGAGTGTGCCAGGCGGACCCACTACGAAGCCACATGGAAAGTATGTAATTGCCTACAACAAAATCACCAAGGATCGCTATCTGCCAACAGGCCCTGAACTCGCGCAGTCGGCTCAGCTCTACGATATCTCTGGTGACAAAATGCAATTGCTTCTTGACTTTCCAACAGTTGGAGAGCCTCACTACGCAGAGTCGATTCCCGCAAGCCTCGTAGCACCGAATTCAACGAAGATCTTCAAGATCGAAGAAAATGAGAATCCCTACGCCGCCAAGGGCGAGGCCAAGACCCGCGTTGAAAGAAAGGGCAAAGAAGTACATATATATATGACTGCGATCCGGTCACACCTGACTCCGGATAACATAGAAGGAGTGAAAGTAGGTGACGATGTTTATTTCCATGTAACTAACCTTGAACAGGATTGGGATATCCCACACGGTTTTGCAATCAAAGGGGCACTAAACGCAGAAATTCTAATCATGCCTGGTGAAACACAGACATTGCGGTGGACACCGCCGTCTCAAGGAGTGTTTCCTTTCTATTGCACCGATTTCTGCTCGGCATTGCACCAGGAAATGCAAGGTTACATCCGCATTTCTCCGGTTGGAAGCAACACACCCATTAAGTTTTCGACCGGGAAGATTGAGGATGAAAGTCCGGCGGGAAAATAGTTTCAGGTTTATAGGTTGATTGGTCTGCTCTCCTTTGAGAGCAGGCTTTTCATTAAAACCATGAAAAAGTTGAGCAACATAACGAGAGCTGCAGTAGCCACAAGTTTTCTGCTTATGGTGTCAGCGTTCTTTTTGCCGCTCTGGCAAATCCTCATGTGGGCCCCCCAATACCCCGAGGGTTTGGAGATGAAAATATGGATCGACAATCTAACCGGAAATGTGAAATTGATCAGTGCCCTCAATCACTACATTGGTATGCGGCCGATTGAAGTGTCGATGTTCCCTGAGTTCGGCTACATGCGCTACTTGGTAATGGTCTTAATAGGTTTGGGAATCTTAACAGCAATTCTAAGACGGCGCGTTTTACTCTGGATTTATGCGGTGTCCATACTTGCACTTGGTGTTGCTGCATTAGTGGATTTTTATATGTGGGGATATGACTACGGTCATAACCTGAATCCCGAAGCACCAATCATCGTTCCGGGAATGTCTTATCAACCGCCGTTGATCGGAACGAAGCAACTCCTGAACTTTACTGCGTTTTCCGGTCCCGATGCGGGCGGCTGGATTTTTCTTGGGGCGGGCGTTCTCGTATTCGCCTCCATTGGGTACGAAATCTGGTTTCTTAATAAGCGATCAACATGAGATCCATCTTTTTCTTATGCTCCGCCGCTCTCGCATTGATTTCATGTACTGTTAAACCAGAGCCATTGGTATATGGCAAGGATGCCTGCTATGCATGCAAGATGACACTGGTCGACCAGAAATTCGGGGCCGAGATACTCACCCGGAAAGGGAAAGTGTACAAGTTTGATGACATCAATTGTATGGTGGGATTTCTGAAATCCGGCTTTGAGTCCTACGAAAACGTTCAAGCGGTACTCGCTGCGGATTTTCAACACGAGGGCTCCCTAATCGAAGTTAATGAAGCTGGTTTTCTTCACAGCGAGGGCTTGAACACTCCTATGGGGAGCGGGGTTGGAGTATTTGTGAGCCAGGAGGAGGCGCTCCTGGGAAGCAAAGGTCTCCATGGCGAGGTACTCGATTGGGAAAAAATAAAGAAGAAATTCTGATGCGGTTCACGTCCTGCTTTTTAGCTATTGTGGTACTTACCTTGGCAAAGACATCGGTATATGGGAAAACAATCCGCGCCGGTGCAAACGCTGAATTCAAGACAATCAAAGGTGCGCTCGCAGCAGCGGACAATGGAGATACGGTGCGTGTGCTGGCAGGCACCTACCGCGAGGGAAATCTGGTGATTGAAAAATCCATTAAACTTATTGGGGAGAACATGCCGACGTTGGACGGCGAGAATAAATTTGAAATTCTTACCGTTCACGCAAACCGCGTAGCAATACGGGGACTTCGGTTCATCAACACCGGAGTGGCAAGCATCTCCGACATCGCGGCTATCAAGATACTGGATTCGAAAAATGTGTCGATTATTGGCAACGAGTTAAGGGATACCTTCTTTGGGATCTACCTGGCCAACACATCCTTTTCAAGGATTGAGGAGAACATTATTGTTTCAACGGTTGTCAATGAGTTCCGGAAGGCCAACGGAATTCATTTGTGGAAATGTCACGATATAAAGATCAAGGGAAACAATGTCAATGGACACCGCGATGGTATCTATTTTGAATTTGTCATCGATTCGGAAATCGCAAACAATGTCAGCGAAGGCAATGTTCGATATGGACTGCATTTTATGTTCTCGCACAATGATGAATATAGCAGCAACCGATTTTCAAAAAATGGCGCGGGGGTGGCTGTGATGTATTCGCAAGATGTCAAGATGATCGGTAATCAATTCCTGGACAATTGGGGTTCTGCTGCCTATGGCTTGCTGCTTAAAGATATCCGTGATAGCCATGTGGCGTCGAACGAGTTCAAGCGAAATTCTGTCGGTATTTTCATGGAGGGCAGCAGCAGGATCGAATTTACGTCAAACGAATTTTATCAAAATGGATATGCATTGCGTCTGCAGGCGAGTTGTGACGGAAATAATTTCAGCCGAAACAATTTTCAAGGCAATACATTCGATCTGGTCACAAATGGTTCGTTGGTGCTCAATACTATTGATGGAAACTACTGGGATAAATACGAAGGCTATGATCTTGACCGCAATGCCGTTGGTGATGTTCCGTATCGACCCATGAGCCTTTATGGCACGATCATCGAGCAGGTGCCACCGGCGGTATTATTGTGGCGCAGTTTCCTGGTTTACCTGATCGACCGGGCGGAAAAGGCCATACCAGCAATTACACCTGAAAATTTATTGGATACACAACCGAAGATGCGACCCTATGATCTCCTTCGATGACGTAACGAAGACTTTTGGAAAGGTTAAAGCCCTGGACCGCGTGAATCTGGAATTAGGAGGCGGCAAAACATATGCGCTCGTTGGTCCAAATGGATCAGGTAAGACAACACTCATCAAAAGTCTTTTGGGTCTTGTGCTGCCTCAAACAGGTGAAATTAAATTCAACGGTGAGTCCATTCGCGGCCAATGGAAATATCGCCGCGACATCGGCTACATGCCTCAGATTGGTAGGTATCCGGACAACTTCACCATCGGACAACTCATTGATATGATGAGGAATGTAAGAGGTGATGTGCCACGTCTCGATGAGGAATTGGCGCACATGTTCGAATTGCACAAGCTGTCGGGAAAGAGAATGCATACGCTTTCAGGTGGAACGCGGCAGAAGGTCAGCGCAGTGCTGGCATTTATGTTCTCGCCAAAAGTTCTGGTGCTCGATGAGCCAACTGCGGGACTCGATCCGGTGGCCGTCGAGCAGCTCAAGGAAAAGATCATGAGTGAGCGAGCAAAAGGAAAACTCCAGCTGATTACATCGCACATATTGGCCGACCTTGACGAGCTGGCCTCGGATATTGTTTATATCCTCGACGGGAAGATTCAATATCTAAATACCGTCCGGTCTTTAAAAGAAGAAACCGGGGAACAACGACTCGGGAAGGCGATAGCTACTATGATCAAACAAAAAGAGTTGGTTTCAACGATCGTCGCTTAAAGTATGAATCAGCTCGTCAGATATGTTTTTTACGACTTGCTCCGCACGCGTTTCATCTTGGCGTATACAATCTTTCTTACGATGACGACAACGATGCTTTTCCAGCTGGATACGGATCCCTCGAAGGTGACCTTAAGCCTTCTCAACATTGTGCTGATGGTTGTCCCGCTCGTGAGTATTGTTTTCACGACAATACATTTTTACAATTCTTACGAGTTTATCGAGCTCATGTTGGTGCAGCCTGTTAACAGGACTTTTATTTTCCTCAGCGAGTTCCTCGCGGTTGCCATCTCATTGAATCTTGCTTGCTGTATCGGCATTGGTATCCCCGCGATGGTGTTTGGCGCGGATAGCTCCATCGTGACGCTTTTGCTTGTGGCTTTATTCCTGACAACTGTTTTTACTTCGCTTGCATTTTGTGCTGCTGCGCTAACCCGTGATAAAGCGAAGGCAATCGGTGTGGCACTTCTGTTTTGGTTCTATTTTTCGCTGATCTATGACGGACTGTTATTATGGGTTGTCTATGGGTTCAATGACTATCCACTGGAAAAAATTACATTGGGCTTGATCGCGCTCAATCCTGTCGACCTTGGACGGATCATTATGTTGCTGCAACTGGATATTTCTGCCTTGATGGGGTATACAGGCGCCTTCTACAAAGAAATGTTTGGTACTGGATTGGGAACGACGCTTTCAGTCTTGGCCTTGTTACTTTGGATCTTTATTCCATTGTCGATCGGCCTTCGGATTTTTTCAAGAAAGGATTTGTAACAGGTGGAAATCATGTCAACGTCTCAGGATATTATTACGCGAAACGATATTGAGCAACTAGTGGACCGGTTTTACACCCGAGTGGAAACGAATCCGGTCATTGGGCCATTGTTTACCGGTATCGACTGGGTCAGGCACAAGCCGATCATGTATTCCTTTTGGGCGTCGATGATGCTGGGAGAACAGAGTTATCGCGGCAATCCATTTGAAAAGCACATCAAATTGTCGCTTACCCAGGAGCATTTTTCGGAATGGCTCAGGTTGTTTGATCAGACAGTTGACGAAAATTTTGCTGGCTATCAGGCTGACCAAATCAAAGACCGCGCAAGAACAATTGCCCGCGTATGGCAATTCAAAATGGGTATAACCGTTTAGTAGCGGATCTTATGCCCTTCCAGGGTGAGGTGGCCGTCCTTCTCGAGTTTCTTCACCGTCCTGATTACCGTTTCAACGCGCAAGCCGGCCATGTCGGCGAGTTGCTGTCTGGTAAACGGAATAAGGATCGGATCTGAATTGTTTTTTGAAGCCTTCGACTTGAAGTAGGTGAGGAGTGTCTTGATCCGGTGTTCCGGACCGTGCGATGAAACTTCCGTGAGTAGCATCGACTTGTATTGCAGCCGCTTGCACAACACCTCGTCGAGTTTGAGATGTACGGTGAAATTCTCCCTGAGGAGATTAAAAAATTCGTCGGAGGGAAGCTTCCAGATCTTACCTTTTTCAGTAACCTTGGCCGCAGCCGGATATTCAAATTTTCCCAACATGGCAGGCTCCCCAAAGCTTTCACCTGCACTGAAAATGCCCTGCGTAAATTCCTGACCATCCGGGCCGACTACATACATCTTTACTTGCCCGGATTCTACCTGGTAGAAACTAGTCGCTGAATCCCCGATGTCAAACAGAATTTGACCTTTGGAAACATTGGTCAGTCGTGCATGATATTTCTGCAGCAGTGGCTCCGGAATCATCCTTAATTTTCTTTTGGATAGAAAATTAACCAATTCTGCAGGATCCGGCATCGCGATACATTTTCAATTTATTTTCTGGTCCCCCGAACGCGTTCAAACAACACGTTATTTTCGAGATGAACATGTTCCATCAGATTATTATCAAATTCATGAAGCTTTGAAAATGCTGCACGCCAGGTAGCACAAGCATGGTCAGGAGCAGAATAGTCCGCTGTGAGTTGCCTTATTTTCTTGATCAGTAATCCAGCAAGGTCATGGTCCGATTCCAGCTCCCTTAACTGCACGTCGGGCCGATGCGTGAATACGTGATAATATCCCCCGTCCTCCTGCAGTTGAGCACTCACTGCGGGGAAAATCTGAGTCTCCTCAATTTCCATGTGTGTAAGAAGAGCCTTGCTCAGTCGCTTGAAATCGGATCGCAATACCAACAGGGATGTATTTGCTTCGCCATGGGCAGAACATACTTTTTCAAGAAGCAATTGGATTTCCGGCACCGCTTGTCGCACATAATGATGATGTTTTTCGACGATCACTTTAATCACCTGGTCTGTGTCGAGCGCATCGGCACTAACGACATCTGTCTCAGCGTCAGATGATTTGGCAAGCTCGTCCCATAGACGATCAGGGTCCAGCTCGTGAGCGGCACATGCTGCGAGGAGCGATTCATGACCACCACAGCAAAAGTCAAGATGATGTCGTTGCAAAATGGCCAGTGACTTTGGAAACCTGAGTGCTACCTGCGCCACTGTTAAATCCTGGGAGAAGCGTTGATGCGAAGGATTCATAGACTATTTTTTTCCTGAATTTACCAGGCATCGGGAGGATGTGCTATGATTTTGAGCATACATGCAGGATGCAAATGCATGATTTTTGTCAGGGGCCCGACTTACAAAACACAGGAATGGTTTACACTAATAAAGAAGCTCGCCAGAAACAAATGATCTGGAGGCTGTCGTTGTCGTGCATGTTACTCATAGCCTGCAGGCACACCACTTTCGGGATTGATGCGCTGCTTTGCCTTTTTGGCGGTTGCAACGAGGTAATGCTGGCCGTCGGGCCAGAGTGTCTCTCCTTTTGTGAGCCATGATAGTCCGAATGCCTCGATGGCGAGCGTTTCCATGAGAAAGATTATTGGGAAAGAACCTATTGCCTTTTTGAGAGCCGGAAAGGTGAAATACATTCCAAGAAGAAAAACACTCGAGAGCATAATTATTCCGCAGACTTTATACACGATGTTGCGTCGTCCTTTTTGCGTCTTGTGTCCAAATTGATCAACGAGGGACGGCGAGTCTGTCTTTGGGAAGAAAAACAATGAGACAACGCCAAGGCAAATGAAAAACCATCCTGCAAAAAGGAAATGCCTCTCAACTCCAAAGATGTGCGGCACTTCCAGCCGCGCGGTGTGTACACTGAACGCTTCGCGACCTACGCTCGCAACGGTGGGACTGAAAGCGACTCCCAACGCACAAACGGCGGCCTGGATTGTCCATATTCTGTCTTTCCAATTGTAACCACGATAGGTGATCAAGAACACAGCAAGGACTGAAAGTGTTACCACAAGAATATCTCCGTTGCTCGTGTAATAATAGTCGCTGATCGATGGTTCTATTCGCTTGTCAGCGCCTTCGCGGCTGGTGAATAGATACAACAACAGTGGTAATAATATGCCGCTGATACCGATCAGGTTGCGTAATGTCATATAGGAAAAGACCAGGTTGTTGTCATGTTCCTTTTTTCGGTCGGTGTTCATTTGATTTGAGAATAAGTAGGAATGGAATGATCGCCAATGTTATTGTGGGATTGTCACCAGAGGGTATTGAAAAAACTTGAAGGATCTGCCGAGGAAATTCTGCTGTAGAACTCTAGTGCATACCGGTCGGTCATACAAGCGATATAGTCGCATATGGTTCTGTAGCGATGCCTTTTGTTATTCATTTTTTGCAGATAGATAATCTTAAAGTCATCCGGCAACAATTCCGGAACCTTGTCCCCAACCGGAGTGAGCGATCTGAAGATTTCGTCTACGATCCGGCGCCCCCTTCTTTCAAGTGTTTTAAGGCGTGGAGAGTGAACTTGCGTCATGAACGCAATTTGCTTGAGTATTTCGATGCGAATCCTGGTGGGCAACTCAATCTTGACCTTCGACAAAGCAGGTATCTTGTTATTCAATTCCAGGCTTAACCCGGCGATAGACGATTCTACCAATTGTGATGAAAAGTCGGAACGGGCATAGGCGTTTTTAACAATAATCTGGTTGTACTTGCTCGAATATTGTTGCCCAAGAAAGAGGTACTCCTCTTGCGACAGATCTTCTCGCTTGAGTTTGTCAATTCCGTGCAGAAGTTCGTTGGGCAGATCAAATATGAATTTAATGAGATCTGAAAGTATGTTGATGATGTCCTGCTTTGTGAGCGGAGCGTTGATTATGTGCATGTTGGCGATGTGGTCGCTGATCTGTTGATAAAACGACTCGTTTTGAATCAGCATGTCGATTGGCGTTATGAATCCTGACTTGAATGCGTCCTCCAGGTCGTAGGTGGAGTAGGTAATGTCATCGGCTACATCCATGATATCACATTCGATTGTCTTGAATGCGCCACTGTAATTCTTGCCAGCAACACGCTCCTTGATTGTCGCCACGAGATCTCTTTCCGATTCGTAGAAGCCTTTAATGACCTTGGTATCCTTGGTCGTTGTTCTAAGCACTTCTGAAATATCGAGGTCGTATTTCAGTATCGATGCCAGGGATCGATAAGTGAGGTTTAGGCCGAATCGCTTATCGTTGCCATTCTGATCGAAACCTCCCCGTGACAAGTCTCCATTGTGAATTTTCTTTTCTAGTCTTCCCACCAGGCGCAAGGTTTGCGCATTGCCTTCGAACCCGCCGTGGTCCCGCATGCTTTCCGCGAGCATCTCTTCGCCTTGATGGCCGAACGGCGGGTGCCCCAGATCATGTGCCCATCCTGCGAGCTCAACAAGATCGAGATCTATCTGCATCGTTCGATCAAGGCTTTTATTCATTTTCAGGGCGATAGAGGTGGCAATCTGCGAAACCTCCATAGAATGAGTCAGGCGAGTCCGAAAATAGTCCGACTGCTCGCAGGGGAATAGCTGCGTTTTCCGGGCAAGCCTTCTCATACCCTGACAGTGAATGACGCGCGCTACGTCGCGCCGGAATGGAGTGCGGTAGTCAACCTGACTATTTTTTTCCGCACCGGGTCGGTTCATTTCCCCTTGATTATACATGTTCGTCATGGCAGCTTTGAATTAAGACCTGCGTTGTCCGAATCCGTGTCTTCACTTTTTGTGGTTTCAAGTGAAGGTTCTGCCAGACTTGGCTTAACCTTGTCTCGAAATTTGATTGGTATGTAGAGTTCGGAAATGATGGCCTTCTGCACGTAGGGAAGGGCTGTTAATTTTAGATTTTCTTCCATAGGATTTTTCTTTTTTTAATGATTTTGGAGCGGCAAATAAGAGCGATGAGTGGCCCAACGGCTGCTCTTTATGCAAAGCAGCGTCGGGCCACTGGTATTTCATCTATAAATCAGCTTGAGAAATATTCGCGCCAATCAACTTTTACCAATGGCGTTTTATCAAATTTCAACTGTGCTGCCTCTTCACTGATGAGCGATGATTCGTCGCTGCTATTGGGCTTTGTACGTTTCAGCCAGTCATGCAGAAACACATCCTGGTAGTATTCGGCGACCTCGTCATCATAGATAAGCAAGCTTGCGTCGCGGTTGAATTGGACACCTGCGTTAGACCAATTGTGACTTCCAATGAGGATTCGTTTGCCGTCGGCAATGATACCTTTGGTGTGCGTATTCTTCATGAGTTTGATCTTTTTCATGTCAAATCCCCGTTCCTTCAAGGCCTCCAGCATCGCGCGGTCGTCATCTGCAAACATAGACCGCAGTATGATTCTGGCGTCTGAAACTTTGTCCATTTGCTCCTGCAGCACTGTCAGCAACTCGTCATATTCCGGCGTGATCGCCTTAGATATTTTGATATACTGATTTTGAAAATACAATGTGTCCTTGGCGGATTTGATGATCTCTGTCGCGAACTGAATGTAATTGTCGGGACTCAGTACTGGCTGCACTTTCACCTTCCGTGCATTCGTCCGAATGATCTTTCGTGCCGGAAACAGGGTCACTTCAGGAAGGCGCGCAGCCTCGAGCTCCTCTTCCGGCAAGAACAAATCAGGCAGGGAGTCGACGCCGATCAAAGCTGATTCCTTCTCTGAACTTTTCTCAAAATCCCATTCGATGAATTTCTGATAAATGTCAGCCAGCTCATCGTTTTCAATGATCACGTTCCACTCACGATTGTAATCCCGAGAAAGTCGTGGATCCGCCTGGAAGTCCTGGTTGGGTTGATTGGACGACTGCCAATTTCCGCTCGACAACCAGAATGCGGAATCGTCTCTAACCGCTACTTTGATGTGATACGCGTTGTAGCAAATTCCCTGAGCACCCTTGAATGCCTTGATGTCTTTGAAGCGATTTTTACCAATTCTCGAAAGGCCGGCTATGATCGTATCCTCTTCAATATCATCTTTCTTCGTGGCCTCGGGCCTTTTTCCTCCAACCCCCGCCGCCGGATTCCCATCATAAACCATGGTAAGGCTGGCACCGCGTTGCAGCAGGTCTTTTAATGAGGCATAAATCCCCGGTGCAGAAAAATCGTACATGGCAACTTCAAGATGATCCGAGGTGTGATCCAAAAATGGTTTCAGGTTTTTCCATCCTTCTTCAGGACTTACATGGCACAGCAGCGTCATCGGGGCGGTCACCGCGTCGAGGTGAACATTACTTGGAGGTACATAGCTATTTCCAACTCTTGCTGCTTCGAACTCCGCGGCCTCCAGGCTTTGTTCGGTTTCGACTGCAGTCTCCATAAATGATGGCTCAAACTCGGGCGCGTTCGCGATGAGCGTTTGCCGCTGATCTTTGAAGTCCGGCTTATAGCGTAGCAAATCCATTGGCGACGCAGGTACTACCTCAACGTCGAAACCATTGAAGTTTTGTGGTAGTTTTTGATCAGTCTCAAGTGTGGGAGCCGGCACTTTGCTCTCCACCACTACCACGATGGCACGCTCGTCGGTGATTGCGCCGTTCACAAATTTGTAACCCGGTCGCACGGCCAGGACACCTTTGATGCCATTGTACTTCGCCCGGAATTCTCTAGTGGCATTGACTGTCTCATTAAATTTTTGACTTCCGGTGTGTTTGAGCACCAAGCCATTCCGACCGCCATTGCTGCCGCTGCTGGTTGATCCGGAAATCGCCTTGCAATAAATGGCGGCTCCATCCTGCGTACCCTGAATGGTAACAAGTTGATTGAGATATTCTTCTGCATCATTCATTGACGCATTAAGCACTACTTCGAGAACGCCACCAAACTTCACAAGGAGAAAATATTTTCCGCCCTTGGAAACCAGCTGCCCTTTAAATATTTGCGAATTCTTGTTTGGTGCTGCATCCTGGTTTTTTCTTTTGGCAGGAGTATTGACGTTTTGAGCGCCGTCGGAGCCAGCTTCAAAGTCCTGACCGAATACGTCAGTAACTTTAGTGTTGTCATTATTGATAGCCATCTTTTATTTCTTTAAAGTTGTTGAACATAGCTTTTGTTATTCTAGTCCCATAGTTGGTTGTACTGGAACCCGTTGTGTGAATGCCGACAGCAACCCGATCTTCCTCGCCAAGGTTTAACCATAAACCTGCGCCACTTTGGCCTCCCGTCGAATCTGCATCGTAATAAATTTTGTGCTCAGATGCCCTCGTTATTTCGCGGGCATGATAATATTGATTCGGCCACTTATCCGGGTCGTGGGGGTACCCGCAGACGTTCACGATCTTTCCATTCAGATACTCGTCCGCAGCCGCGGCGAATGAGAAGTAGCCAATGCGGGCGTCGGCCGCTTTATCCAACACAATCAAGCCATAATCGAAGTCTGAATTCCTGTCGTTGACCCAGCCGTTAGACGACTTGAACAACTTGGCTGTTTGTTGGCCGAACGGCTTGTTGGAATTATTCCAGCAAGGAATTACTTCGATCTCGCGCGCAAATCCGCCTGCATCGTGGAGATACACGCAATGCCCTGCCGTCACCAGCACCCGCGGGCTGATGAACCAGCCCGTCCCTGCATACTGAGATCCACTCTGCGAGGTGATGATCAAGGCTGCAATCTTTCGCCAGGGCGACAGCATCGGATCGGGTACGCGCTTTCGATCGTCGTTTCCAATAATCATCTCCAGGGTCTGATCGCCAAAAGATCCGACCGCTGAATCCAAAAGCTGTTTCGAATCGATAGTGGATGATTCAACGACCGATGCGGTCTTTGTGACTCCGATCTTTCTCGTACTCAATTCTGAAAAGGTTGGAAAATTGCTTTTTCCCTGTGCTTTGTTTTTGGTGCTTTTCGTTTCCTTTTCCGGGGCTTTTACTCCTGGGCCATGATCATCGCTGGAGATGATGGCATCCAGATCATCGTTTTCTAATTTTGGTTTGCTCATAGAATATGTTTTAAAGTTTTAGGAATGGGTATTGAAATTATTTATAAACCATAATGGGTCGTCGTTGATGCTGACGTTGTTTGTCAGGGAACATGGAGATGTAGAATTCGGTCCAGCCTCCCATCCGATTGCGAACGAGATCGTATTGCTCTGGCTGCGTTGCTCCATTGATCAAAGTATCGCGTGAAGCACAGGTGATGGTGAGCAAGTTCGATCCTTCCCCAGCGGCATATCTTTTAAGGACGTCGTACAAATCATTTTCGGCGAAGTCTTCACCGATGTTAAGATCGGTTGGAGCGAAGTTCCACATGGAATCGATCTCCGAACTTGAGTATCCTTTCAGCACATCACCGATGTTTAGTGTCTTGACTGATGGAGGTTGATCACCGGGACTCGGCGACGGCGAAAGATCAGAAGGCAAAGTCTCTCCCGAGCGCCTCCCATCAGCAGAGGCGCCACTGCCTAATCCATTTTCAACAAAACTCGCAAACGTACCTACGCCGGGTTGTATCTGTATTCCAAAGGGTTCTGTCGGGGTTCCAAATTTTTTTGCGAGGTCCAGCATTTTACCACGGGTCTGTTTCACCGGATCGCGAAATACCTTCAATGAAACTTTCGCCGCGCGTTCGATAAAAGCAGATCCAAACTTGTCGATCTCGGCATGGCCGGTACCAAATTTGGGTAACGACAATGCTACTTTTCGTAAGTCCGCGAAACGCTCTGACAGCTCCCGGGTTCGCACTGGTCCTGCTAAGTCCGATATAATTGGTTCGATCATCTTGTTTCCCCAGTCGCAGATAAGACAATCGACAAGCTCTGCGAGTGAGGTTACCGCGGTGTCCCGCTCATACACCATTTTTTTAATCGCGTAAAGCGAGCTAATCGTAGATGCCAATCCAGTGAAACAGGGCGCATAGACATTGTATCGCGCACCGCCATCATAAAGGTCTCTTCCCCGTTCAAGGCAGCTCGGCATAAAAGCAGACAGCAACGGCGATGGACAGAAATTTGCCAGCGCGCCATATCCATTCAGTTGCCCATCTACTTGCTTGGCATACAGCAGATAGAAATGCTTGAAGTATAGCTCAAGTAGTTCATCAAATGTTTCGATTTGCTCTGGTGGCTTACTCATGAAACTTATGAGTTGACCGCGGTACCAGCTCGGGCCGGCCAGGGAATAAGTCTTACCCATATTGATGGCGCATTCAAGTGGCTGCAGGGAGGAAAAGCCATTCAAAGCAAACCAGTTCTCACCGGGATACTGAGGTTCATAGCATCCATCGCACGCGTAATTGCGGGCACTTCTTAAAGATACGCGGCTGTTCCATGCACCCCCAGCCTGTTTAGACACGGAATCTGCCTGCCTGGATTTTCCGCCGACATCATCACCGCACGCCCGAAGACCCTCGATTACTTTTTCGTCGTTGATGAGGATCGGATGCGCGCCGCCACTTAAAATCGTCTTAGCCGCTTCTTTTAGAAATATATCAGGAATATCCTTTGTGACACGCAGGCTTACACAAGGCGCATTCAGCGGCAATCTTCGACTTGCTCTGAGCGCAAACATGGTAATGTCATTGTACTCACTTGTTGCTGTTTCCTCGTCATTGGCAATTGTTCCACCAACTGTAAGCTGATGAATCCATTGATTAGTACTGCCGCCCTTCGGATATGGCCCCGAACTTCCGCCCATCGCGAGATTGCCGTACGGCTGATGGTCTTCAATATTGAGCCTGTTTTGCTGGACCTTTTCACCGATCTTGATAAAGAAACAATCGACGATTTCCTGGGCTTCTTCGGGCGTAAGTTTCTTTTCGGCGATGTCCTTTGAATAGTAAGACTTCAGTATCTGATCAAACCTGCCAATTGCAGTTGGCTCTCCGGTAAGGTGGAGCGCGCAATGAAGTGTAAACAGCATCTGAGTAGCTTCAACAAATGAAGAGGGTGGACTTTTGGCAAGTTTTTTCATGCGTGCAGCGATCGCAGTAAGATTCCTCTGTTCGGCCGCTTCTCCTCCTGTCTTGGTGCTTGCCATCCTCGCCGCCAGGTCTGCGTAGGCGATTGACCATTCCTGTACGCCCAGCAACGATTGCTCAACGCTTTGGTAGAATTCTTTTTTTGCAGAATCCTTCTCCTTTTTGGATTTTGCCCCTGCATCTGAAATTGCTTGTTCTAGGCCTACCTTCATCACATATTCGAAATCAGGCACGACGTGGCCCACGCCTGATGCCTCGCTGACAGTCTTAAGGAAACTGCTCAGCCTCTCTTCTTCATTGAGATATTCGATAACATACCGTCCCTGACTCAATGAGAGGTTTTCCATGCCACCTACAATGATCTCGTAGGGATTGATTCGAAATGTGTCTGCACCATTGATCCTTTTTTGAGTGGTGGTATCAAGGCGCTCACCCCGGAAGCCGTATTCATCCGAAGCATAAAGGAGTAAAGTCATCCTGTTGGCCCACCCTTTTCTGATGACGACACTTGATGCCATCACAGCATCCCGGGTCTTTTTATCAAACCATTTTTCGAGGTAGTAAGCCAGCGAATTCATTTCTTCCTGCTTTCGATCAAAGTACCAGTTGTCGCGCCATCGTGAGAACATGTTGGAGAGCAGGTGCAGTACGCGAAAGGACGGTGGCTGAATCTCGGGATCCTTACATGTTGCCATGCGATAGATGTAGTCATGGCTGTTATAGAACAGGTATTTGCTCTCTGATCTGCGTTCAAAATGGCGATCAAGCCTTGACCAATCGATCCCTGGAAATTCCTCCCACTTTGACTCAACCAGCGGTTTTAGATCCACCGTTTCAACACCCAGATCCAGATTGCTTGGGATGTAGAAGAATCCACCCATGTTCGACTTGATGTGATCGAACATGCGATCGGTCATAAATGGAGGAAAGTGGCCAAGCATTCCATCCATCACTTTCTCGATACGTGGGAAACTCCTGGCAAATCCGGCAAAGTAAATTCCCGCTTCGTCGCCGAGGTTGCTTCCGGTCCTCGATAATGCGTCCACGGATGGAAGCTTCGAGTGTCCAAAGGGTAATCCCAGTCTCAAGATCTGAATTGTATTTCCGTTTTCGTCTCTTCCGCGGGCAGATTTGATATGCGTGCGCACATCCCGCGATGGGATTATTGTATCATCATTTTTTCTGCCCACAACATTTTCGATAGCGGTGTCCGACAGGGTGTGGAGTGCCTTCCAATCGATTACGAAGTTCTGGCTTAGCACATAGGACGCTCCGATGTGAGCGGAATCTTCATAACCAACAAGGCACTGGTTCGCGACCGTAATTGGATCGGTTGGATTGTTAATGTTTTCAGAAAACCTGCGGCCAAGTACTTTGCCTTTCTTCTTGTTCTGTTCCTGCGTCCTGGACGATCCGTGCTGAGTAAAAACATCTTTGAACGGTAACGTCTCTTGCAGCCAACGCTGAATAAAGCTTAACACATTTTGACAATTGGTTTCTTCATCAGACTTGATATGAAACCACAGGTCGCCCTGGTTATCCGACCATGATCCATTCGATCGCCCAAAAACGGTCGAGGTGATGCGTCCTTTCTCAGTTTTTTTGGGCTCGGAAAAAGTAAGTCCAAGAGGAATGCTGAGACCTTCTTTTTCGGAAATGCTGATCCAAAGATTTGGATTTATTCCAACAATGGCGCTGGTATTTGCGACTGGGTAGTGTTGTTGAATATGACTTGAGACTGCCTTAGCCAAAGCAGACAGTGTCGGTCGCCGGAGTCGCGATACATCGGTAAGCCAAAATGTTGCAAAAATTGCATAGGGCGAGGGGTAGATAAGGCCCCTCTGCATTCTTTCATAAATGTGATAGAGCCGTTTTTTTCCGTCATTGCCGGAGAGTTCGATCGAATCGATTTCGGTCATAGTTTCATTTTTTAGAGTTGAGGGAATCCAACCGTGGTCAAAATATTTACGACCGGCCATGGCACGGATCTAGCCAGTCGAAGTTTGAAATGCTTGGGTCAATTGATGACCAGGAAACAAAGTCAGTGTGACGTACTCGCGAATTTTGCCGACACCCGCCGAGGTGACGTTGTCGTTTTTCTGCGAAGGCTAGAGAATGATTAAAGAAACGATAGACTGACTTTTTCGGACAAATTGCACCGTAAGATCAATCATCGATTACTGCAGAACGCAGAAATGTCTGGCAGGTGCAACTCCATGAGTAAAAAATTTATGGCGTTCGTCGTACGCGAAGTTGAACGATCCCGGAATACTGGACAACGAACATCGTTTTGTTTTTGATTACCGCGTGACAATTCCCATACTGGACTAGTCCCACGGCCAATGTTTGGATTGGCATAAACTTTAGGATTAAGGAGTGGAGGAAACGAATACCGGAGAGAACTGACGCAATGTATGTATTCCTGCGACCCGGGATTTATAATCGTGTCGAAAATTCAGACATCTAAATGAAAATTTATTACATGAGTAAATTTTTCATTTAGGCGAAAATGAATTCATTTTCCTGAAAGCCATTCTGGTTTTCTTGAAAAATCAATCAAACATTACATTGCTGGTTCAAGTGGACCTTCCTTTTGCCTTTTGTTAACGCCCGGATAACATCCCCCTGACGTAACTATAACATACAACGCCACGATTTCTTCAACACTTTCCGGTTTGCCGCAGGTGCTTTTCCCATCTAAGCTTTGGATATCGTGTTAAATGACTTTTGTCGGACCACCCAATGCGCTACCGCCGCGGATGATTTCGCAATCCTGGAAAATGAATTAACGCCTGCGATCAAGGCATTGGTTGAAAATGGAATCCAAATTGTCGCTGTCATCAGTCACTTGATGCGCGACGGGATATGTATTTTCTTTTTGCACAACTGGGCGTTGGCCCAGTTCATAAGATTTGCTAATGGACTGAAGGGTACACTAAACGATACTTGCAAAGAGAAATCGACGGCCCTCGCATCGATGTTTTCCGGTCAAGAAGCGCCGTGTAAGAATTAACGAACAAACTCACTCACCCTTTAATGCATCGACTGGATTCGCCGACGCAGTCTTAAATGATTTGTAGCTGACGGTAACTGTTGCGATGATGATGGCGCCAATCCCTGAACATAATACCACCTGAAAATCAAAGCTCGTCCGGTACGCATAGTTTTCGAGCCAGCGCTCCATTCCGTACCATGTGAGGGGCACCGCGATGAAAAGCGAGATTATCACAAGGCGAATAAGCTGACCTGAAAGCATCGCTGTAATCTGCACGACAGAAGCCCCGAGAACTTTTCGAATGCTGACCTCCTTGGCGCGCTGCGCAGATGTTAGTGTGATCAGGCCGAAAAGACCAAGGCAGGCAATGAAAATTGCCAGGACAGTAAACACTCGAAACAAGACGCCCATTTTCTCCTCGGCCTGGAATTGCGAATTGAAGTCGTCGTCAACGAAGGAATAGATAAATGGGAGGCCTGATCCAAAACGAGTCCATGTTTCATCGGCCAGAGCAGCGGCGCGCCCTTCACCGCCCGGGGTGAGGCGCACGACCATGGAGTGATAAAACCCATTTTGAATCATGACCAGAGGAGCAATGTGCCCGTGGAGACTTTCAAAATTGAAATCCTCTATCACGCCGGCGAGGCGCCCTTTCCAGTTATCGATGTAAATGCCGTCTCCCGGTTGCGGATTGCCCAACAGCTTCGCCGCCGTTTCGTTGATGACCACCGCATCAGAGTCCGCTTTCACGTGTGTGTAGAATCTTCCGCTCGTCATTTTAAGCCCCATCGTTTTCGCATAGTTCTCGTCTACTGTGGCCCAGAATGTATTGATGAATTTCTTTTCGCCGCTGCCCATCATTGTAGTTTCGGAAAGACCGGGAGGAGCCTGATGAATTAGACTGGCAGAAATGAATTCGCTATGCTTCAATAGTTCGTTCTTATATGCCTCCCGATTTAAACCAAGATCGTTCGTGCGATAGATCATCATCAGGTTTTTCCTGTCGAACCCGACATTCTGACTGCGGATAAATTCGAGTTGTCCTGCTATTACGAGCGTGGAGATGATCAATGCTGTCGAAATTGCAAATTGGAAAACAACGAGCCCGCGAATAAGTCCAAATTGTTTATGTCCTGAGGTAATTTTTCCCTTCAGCACAACGACTGGATTAAAGGAGGTGAGGTAGAAAGCAGGATAGCTTCCTGCAAGAACGCCCACGAAAACCGCCAGGGCGATCATCCCTGTGACAAAATTCCCGTTCATCAATGAAGCCAGTGAAATATTCTTGCCCGAAAACAGATTGAATGGTTCCAAGGCAAACAACAACATCACCATTGCCACAGCACTGGATATGAGCACGAACAGGAACGACTCTGTCATGAATTGGACCATCAGGGTGCGTTTGCCGGCGCCGATCGCCTTACGGATGCCGACTTCTTTTGCGCGTTGCGTGGCGCGTGCGATCGACAAATTCATGAAATTAATGCAAGCAATGAGTAGAATGAATAACGCGGCACCGCTGAAAATGTATAAATAGCGGATATCGCCGTTTGCCTCGAACTCGCCATTGAACCGCGATTCAAGATGGATCGATGTGAGAGGCTGCACAAAGTAGTGGACTTCACTTCCGTCTTTTCTTAAAGACGTGCCGAGGTGTTTTTCGAGGGCCGACAGCAAATTATATTGCATGTAGTGCTCCAGTTGTTTTTCTAAGATGGGAATTGATGAGGGACTATCGATCCTGAGATAGGTATGGAGATCGTATCGTTCCCATTGGGTACTCTCAACGGCAAAGTCCCACGAATCCATCGAAAGGATCATGTCAAACTTCATATGCGTATTGTGTGGAGGGTCTGGCATAATGCCTGTGACGACCGCGGGTGAAAATGTGAATTGCGCGAAAGCCAGTGTTTTTCCAATTGCAGATTCATCGCCGAAATATTTCCTGGCTGCGCTTTGCGTAAGGACGATCTTGTTTGGACCCCTGAGACACTCTTTAATATTTCCCGAAGTGAGTTTATAGCTGAAGACATCGAAGAAAGTGGAGTCGGCAAGCAACATTCGGTTTTCAAGAAAGGCCTTATCGCCGATTCGGACGCTCATGTCCTTTGCGTAGGCCGTTCTGACTGCTGAGATAACCTGTGGCAGGTCGTTGCGAAGCGCTGCTGCCATCGGAGCGCCGGTTTCCACGTACCGGACTTCGGTGCCTTCATGGCGCTCGTGCTCGCCTATACGATAGATCTTGTCTGCATTGTGGAAGAAACGATCATAGCTGAGTTCATCTGCGACATAGACTGCAATCAATACAGCGATTGTCATCCCGGTGGAGAGACCAAGAATGTTGATGGTGGAATAGGTCTTTTCTTTCAGCAGATTGCGGGACCAGCTGAGAATATTGTTCCTGATCATCGGGTACGCCTGGAAAGAATTATTCTGGCCAATACGCCTGATGATTGCCGGACGTATTAACAGCGCCACTTCAAGCAATAGCCGGAAGTCAGCCGCGAATTTGCCGCTTGCCTTGACTTTAGCCTGGTAGCTTTCGATAAGGTCTCCTTCGATGTGGTCTCGCAGCTTTGGGTGGACAAACCACCTGAAGAAGCTTAAGAGAAGTCGGGGAGGTTGAGCTTGCTTCATATAGTCTATTCGTTTCGCAAACTATTGACGGGGTTGGCGAGGGCGGCCTTCACACCTTGATAGCTTATGGTGGCAAGCGTAATGACAAGTAAAGACAGGGCTGTTGCGGCAAAGATCCACCAACTTATCACGATGCGATATTCATATTTCTCCAGCCAGCGATTTGCAAAGTGGTATGCTATGGGCCCGGCGACCAACGCGGAGGCTATGACAAGCTGTAAATATTCACGTGACAAGAGCTTCCAGATCGTGAACACACTCGCTCCCAGTACCTTTCTAATTCCGATTTCCTTTACCCGTTGACTTGCAGCAAAGGAGGCTAGCCCGAAGATGCCCAGACAACTTATAAATATTGCTAATCCTGTGAAAACGCTGGCAAGTTTTCCAATGCGTTCTTCGTCCTTAAACAGTTTGGCATAGTCGTCGTCCAGGAATTTATAGTCGAACGGCGCACCTGAATCAAATTTTTTTACGACAGCTTCAATCCTGCTGAGAGCATCAGGCAGGTCCGCGCTCGCATTTATCCTGATAGTGATGTACCCGGCATCGATATACTTGATGTGGTAAATGTGTGGCCACTGGGCTGCAAACGGTGTATTTCTCATTTGATCTTTTACGACGCCGATGACTAGCTTTTCTTTCCCATTGCCGATAATTATTTTTTTTCCGACAGGACTTTTATCCGAGAGGAGGCGTGCGGCCATTTCATTGACGATAACCGCCGATGAGTCGCCGGCGAGTTCACGCGAAAAATCCCGACCCTCGACGAATTGAAATCCTGAGGTTTTTGGAAAGTCGTGACTGCAGCTGTTGAAGGCTACCAGGGGCCGAAATGCCGGATCTTTCCCTTCCCAGGTTAAAGTTGGGTCCGCGCTGGCGCCGCCTGTGATCGGAAAATCGGACTTGGCCATGTTCTCAACCACACCAGTTGCCAACAACTCAGCGCGCAACGTATTGTAGTTCGCTTTCGCCAGTCCAGGTGTCCGCACTCCTAAATATATAATGCCGTCCCTGTCAAATCCGGCCGGACGATTCTTTCCGTATTGGATTTGTTGGAAGACCACAACGGTGCCTATCACCAGGGCTGCAGAAATTACAAACTGAAAAATGACAAGCACTTTTCTCGGGATCAGCGCTGCGCGATTCGTCTTGAAAGTACCTTTCAAGACTTTGATCGGGTTGAATGAAGAGAGATAAAGTGCTGGATAGCTGCCCGCCAACAGAATCGCAACCACAACAAATCCAGCGGACGAAAGGGCAAATATTCCATCATTCCACGGAATGACGATCTTCTTGCCGGCCAGGTCATTGAAGAACGGTAAGGTGAGGGCAACGAGGACGACGCCCGTAATGAAGGCGATGATGGCTACTATGGCGGATTCGGTGAGAAACTGGTGGATAAGCTGATCTCTCGCAGAGCCCAGCACTTTTCTGATGCCGACCTCCTTCGACCGTTTCTCACTTTTTGCGGTGCTCAGGTTCATGAAATTTATGCAGGCGAGCGCGAGGATGAATATTCCGATAATGCCGAACATCCAGATATACTGGACTTTTGTGCCTGTACTTTTGCCATCTTTGAATTCAGGATAGAGATGCCATTTCTCCATGGGGAAAAGAAATCCTTCGGGCTTAATAGCTTTCATAGCTTGTCCGCCTTTATCATATCCCAGCTTCGCCATTTTTATTCCGACGGTTTGAAATGAAGCTTTTTCATTTAATAAAACGAAACATTGGAAATCATACGATTCCCATCTTTCTCGTTGACGCGCGGCAGATTCGTTGTTTATAAAATACAATTCCATCGGAAGTAGGATTTTGACATCCGCAAATGCACAGTTAGAGGGAAAATCTTCGAAGACGCCGGAGATGATCAAATCTTCTTTGCTGTCCAGTCGTATCATTTTTCCTAGCGGATTCTCGCCAATCAGATCATCAGCCAGCGTTTTTGCCAGGATGATTGATCGTGTTTCGTTTAAACCAGTGGTTGTTCCGTGCAGCATCTGAAGAGAAAACATATCGGCGAAATCTGGCCCAACAAACAACCCCATTTTTGACACGTTGGTCTCTTCAAAGTTCAAAAGGTGCTCGGCTTGATCAGTTGCCATGGTGGTGCTTTCAATCTCGCCGAACTTACTTTGCAATTCGGCGCCCATCGGATAAGGAACTCCTTCGTGTGTGTAGACCTGGTCGTCGAACGTCAGGTGATGATAGACTTTGGCAATCCGGGGATAGTTTCTAAAATTCTTGTCGTAGTTCAGTTCGTCGAAAAGCCAAAGACCTATCGCGACGGCTGCCGCCATACCGATGGCGAGCCCGCTGATGTTGATAACTGTATATCCTCTGCCACGGAGCAGCGTTCTCCATCCGATTGTGAAATAGCTGACGACCATACCAAGGCGATTGACCCTGCTGACACCCGCAGCAGGCCGAATGATTCCTGGCCTGCACAGCAGCATGACATCCACGACGAATTTTACGTCGGCCCTGAACCTTCCCTTCTTTCTTAATGCCTTGTTATACTCTTCCACTAAATCACCTTCAATGTGACTGCTGAGCTTCGGATGGCAGTACCATCTGAAGAATTTAAGAAAGTACTTCGGTGGCAGGGAGTTTTCAGTCATAGACCGCTATTGATTTAACGCCATTTTAGGAATGGCTTTCCACAATTCATTACGCGTATCTTTTGAATGCTGCATCGCTTTTGTTCCGAGGGCGGTGATCTGATAGTATTTTTTAGGGCGCCCCATACGTTCCTCCGTTGCTTCTCCGTCCACGGATTTTATATAGCCCTTGTCTTCAAGCCGGACCAGCGCCGTATGCAATGCGCCCATGCTGACGGTTCGCGAAAGCCTCGTTTGTATTTCTTCGCGGATGGATACACCGTAGGCGTTCCTGAACAGTATGCCGATGGTCAGCATCACGATTTCCTCAAATTCACCCAGTTGATATTTTTTCACAGTCAATACTTGTTTCCTAAATGTAGGAAAAGTAGCTGTTAATTCCAACAATGTGAAATCTTCCAAATATGGATGAAGGCTGAATAGACCGGGCTGGCAGAATTAGCTGGCTATTGACGTAAGGTTCTCATTCGCTGCGCAAGCTGTCAATGGGATTACCCATGGCTGCCCTGATTGACTCGAAGCTGACCGTGATCAGGGCAATGCCCAACGCAACAAACCCTGCAAATGCGAACACCAGCCAGCCCACGGAGACCCTGTACGCAAATCCTTCCAGCCATTGATTCATGCCATAATACGCCAATGGAACGGCGATGATAAAAGCGATCAAAACGAGCTTCATAAATTCCGCAGACATCATCCTTACGATCTGTTGCACGTTTGCGCCCATGACCTTGCGGATTCCAATCTCCTTGAATCGTCGCTCGGCCATGTAAGAAGACAATCCATAAAGCCCTAATGAACAGATGATCATTGCTATGATGCCGAAACTCGAAATTATTTTTGATACCCTCCGGTCTTCGTCATATTGGTTCTGAATCGTTTGATCAAGGAAGGAATACTCAAACGGCGTATCAATCACCAGTGATTTCCAGGTTTGCTCAATTGTCTTTATCGTTCCTTCAAAATTGGAGGAGGAAAGGGAAGCGATCACATAATCGTACCGATTGATATTTTTCTCCATCTCAAAAGAAGTTGGCTTGATTGCTTCGTGCAGTGAGTTTTGGTGAAAATCTTCCATCACACCGATCACCACAAAATCATATTTCGTGCCCAGCCAGTCGAAATGCAGACCCTGACCTATTATCTTCTCCGGAGTGCTCCCAAGCATCGTAACAGCGGTGCGATTCAAAATGAACTTATGATCACTTTCTGCATCGCGGTTGTCGGTGAAGGAACGTCCGGCAATCAACTTCATCTTGAACAACTCCAGGTAGCCGGCGTCTACGACATTCCGGTTTATATCGATCGTCTTGTTCATGCTGCCACCATCCGGATAGAAATTTGCGTCCCTGAAAATCGGTGTGCCGGGGATATAAGATGAGCCGGATACTTCTTTCACACCACTATTCTTTGCGATCTCTTTCTTCAGCGATTCATATTGCTTATGGGCCTCATCTGTCCGGAGAGGCAGTGCTATTTTCGCACTCGCATCAAACCCGAGATTTTTTTCAAGCGCGAAATCCAGTTGGCGAGTGATGATAAATACGCCGCAGATGAGCACGATTGCAATTATGAACTGAAATACGACCAGAGCTTGCCTCAGCCGACCTGAACCACTTCCTTGTTTGAGCTTACCTTTCAGCACCTGGGCTGGTTGAAACCCCGTCAGGTAAAAGGCCGGGTAGCTGCCAGCGAGTATGCCGGTGACAACCGAAATTGCGAGCGTTGAAAAGATTGTAAATGTGATATTTTCATCATTGAAGAAAATACTCTTGTTTGTCAGTTGGTTGAAAAAAGGCAAAGCCAATTGTAGCAGCACGAAGCTGATGACAATCGCGATAACAACGATGAGCATCACTTCGCCCAGGATTTGTTTAATGAGCGATGCGCGGATCGCACCCATGACTTTTCTGATACCAATTTCGGTTGCCCGTCTTGCTGCCTTTGCAGTTGACAGGTTCATGAAGTTGATGCACGCAATGAGCAGAACGACCAGGGCAATGGAACCGACAACATATAGATAGTTGATGCGTGGGCTTTGCCCCACGTCGGATTTGAGATAGATATCCGCCACAGGTTCAAGGCTTAATGTCTTCTGGATACCTTCGGCCTGCATTGCTGCCGCACCGTGCCGCTGCAGCACTTCATTCATTTTTTTCTCGACCGCAAGTTTGTTGTGACCTGGCACCAGCCTTAAATAAGATGCTACAAAATTCTGCCCGGCCCACTCGTTTTCCCTCAGAACGGATTGCCAGGAACCATTACTGGTTATCGCAGTAAAAAAATTTGCTTTGAGATGTGTTTTGTATTCCTCTTTGAAGACACCCGTCACTTTGTATTCATCCAGCTTTCCGCCGCCAAGACTGATGGAGATCGTTTTATCCAGCGCGTGTTCGTTGCCGAAAAGTTTATGCGCAAGACTCTCAGAAAGAACAACGGAATTAGCATTGACCAGTGCCTTCCTGGGATTGCCTTCGATAAGATCATAAGTCAGGACCTCGAAAAGTGTGGAATCGGCCAGAAGCCCGTCAGGTTCATAAAAGATGTTATCGTTATACCGGATCAGGCTTTGAGCCTTTTCTTTTTCTCCGGTCGTAAAATAATTTTTGGCTCCGGGCGGGCTTAACACGCGCGTGGCGCTCTCCACCTCAGGTACTTCTTCTTTGATGGTCATCGCAACTGGCGGCGAGGCGGACCCGATTCTATCCACAATCAAGTCGGACTGAAAATCCGTGACAATACGATACACATCGCCTCCACGTTTATGATGCTTGTCGTAGCTCATTTCGTCCCAGATGTAAAGGGAAAGCAATTGACAGCAAGCAACCCCGAGCGCAAGGCCGAGAATATTAATCAATGAATACAGCCGGTTGCGCAAGAGATTACGCATGGCAATTTTCAAATAGCTGCTCAGCATTTTATTTCAGATTAGATTTTAGAAATCCCGGGGCTTTCATTGCATGGTTTGTTAACAAAACCACATCACAATGAATTTAAGATTGAATTAGCAGCCTAAGAAATAAAAGGAAACGAATGGTTAGTTTTTGATCGGACCGGGCCCGAAAACTTGTTTTTGCATCAAATGAAGGGATAGATCGGCTATTATAGTACCGTAAACACGCCTGAGGATGTGACAATTGCGCTTCCGACATCAACTGAGATTTTTCCCGTTGTGGCAGCAGCCGGTACGATCGCGGTAATCTCTGTTGTAGAGGATGCGGTAATCGATGCGGTAGTGCCGTTAAAAGTGACAATGCTGCCCGACGCTTTAAAATTTGTGCCTTTAATCACTACCGATGCCCCAGGGGCACCACTCGTCGGACTGAAACTGGTAATGGTCGGTTCGGGGGCAGGAGTGTTGTTCTTATTGTCACTGCAAGCAACCGCGCAAAAACCCAAAATGATAAACGATGTAACACATTTCACCACCACAGAGCGGAACATAATTTAAAAATTTAGTTATCGATATTTAGGTCGGCACATCTGCTGACATACCTTCGCCGCAAAGTTGCATTTTTTTAAATACATTTCACCAAACCACGCGACAATCCAGGAAATTTTGTCGCCCTATTAAGTAATGAAGACGCTCCTGATCACTCCTGAAGGTTTGGAAAAATTAAAAGCCGAGCTGGATCACTTGTGGCGTGTTGAACGACCGGACACCACGCAAAAAGTATCCTGGGCTGCGAGCCTGGGAGATCGTTCCGAGAACGCGGACTATCACTACAACAAGAAACGGCTGCGGGAGATCGACCGGCGCATCCTGTACTTGCGAAAATGCATCGATGACTTGAAAGTTGTCAGTTATTCACCATTCCAGGAAGGAAAAGTGATGTTTGGTGCCTGGGTAGAAATCTCGAATGACAAAGGAAAAAAAATACGCTTCCGTATCGTTGGTTCTGAAGAAATTATTGGCGCTAAGGATTACATCTCCATGGATTCGCCGATGGCAATCGCACTTTTGAATAAGAAAGTTGGCGATGAAGCAACAGTGAAGACCGGCGCAGGCACGTTTGTATGGCGTGTCACCAAAATAGACTATAATAAGTAGTATGCGCCTGATTCTGGCTCTAATTGTCGTGGCAGTCCAAACTGTCGGTGCCCAGGAATTAAGAGAAATTCCTGCCCCAATCGAGGGAACAGACTCCTTATATATAGGGAAGTATCGGCTGCACAATGATGTGCGCGTCTTTTATGGCGTGCGTGGCAACAGTTTGACCTATGAAAGCTTGAAGGGTGCGTCTCCCAATATCCAGGGGAGTTTATATCACAATATCGGTGACTATGTGGGGTTTGGTCTTACCTGGAAAAAATGGATAGACTTTGATCTGTCGTTTGCATTGCCTGGAACAACCTACTTGAAGGAGGAGCGCTCCACGCTCGAGCAGTTCTTCCTTTCAGCGCGTGTCACCACCCGACGCCTTTCATTCCGCGGCTACATCACCGACGCCAGTGGTACCGTATATTCATCTGCCAATGATCAATATTCTTCCCCTCCATCCGCTCACGAATCACGAGTTGGCTTGCAGGCATTCTATTTTTTTAATGCCACGAGGTATTCTTACCGTTCAGCTCTGTACCAAAACGAAGTCCAGCGACGCTCGGCGGGCTCATTTGTGTTGGGCGCTGAGATATTTTACCGCAGCCTCTCTGCAAGCGGAGGACTTACTGATCCAACGTACGATGTGCCCACGCGGTACGGCGATCAAGCCGGATTGAAAACATTGCAAGCACCGGGCATACTTGTGTTGCCGGGTTATGCCTATACGAAGGTGTGGCGCGGGGGAACTTATTTTCTTTCAGGGCTTCTATCGGCAGGTGCAGGAATTGCCTTCAATCGCTATCGCGCAGACAAGGGTTCAGACACTCGTAACAATCTGGAGGCTGCCGGAAACATTATGCTTAGTGGAGGGTACTGCGGCAGTAAACACTATCTGCGCCTCATGATGGTTGGTTATAGTAGATACGAACTCCTTGATCCGACATTTCTTACTTCAACGAACCTGATGGTCGACGTCACCGTGGGTATGAGATTCTAGTTCAAGGAGTGGGCCCTTGTTGTATTGTCAATTATCCGACTCGTCGGCCTTGAGTTTTCTTTCTTTCTGCTGAAGTTTTGTGCCGATTCTGAAATTGAAATTTACTTTGAATATGAAGTTATGCAAGGTAGTTGTCGTTTTCTGAGTTACGTAAGGTGACTCTACAACGGAATAGACTTTGAAATCCGGTGTGGCAAAATTATCGACGCCAAAGCCGATCGATCCGGATTTATTCCATATCTCTTTCCTGACGGCAAAACTCTGTGTGTTGACACCAGTCCTGTATCCCTGCAGATTATATGAGTTTCCCTGAAAGACTACAAACAGTTGCGCCGACCAGTCTTTGCTGAAATTGTAATTACCCGAGAGCCGATAGTTCTGAGTGAATCCACTGTTGGTTGTGTTAAGTATGGCAACATTTGAATTGTTCTTTAGAATGCGATAGATAAAGTCAACGCCACCGTTCATGGTAAATCGTTCTGTAAAATTCACGCTTGCAAATGCTGTGAATCCATAATTCTCCTCCGTTCCAAGATTTTGGTAAACGGAAATGATCGTATCGTTCTTTACAACACGCGCCGGCTGGATGTCGTCGGTGTTGTATCTGGACCAAAGTGATAAATTCAAAGTGCCCTTTGGGATAGATGTCTTGTAGGCAATTTCATAATTGTCAGCAAACTCCGGCTTGAGATTTGGATTGCCGAGCGTTGCATTAAGTGGGTTGGATGCCTGCAGGTTGGGATTCAATGCCTGCAACCACGGACGTACGATTCTTCTGTTGTAGGCGATTCTAAACTGACGTCCCCGCGAAAGCTTGCGCGTAAGATTCACAGAAGGGACCAGCACACCATAAGATGGGATACTCAGATCCGGTTGACCTTCAAAATGCGCGTCGATGCTGGTGTACTCGTACCGGCCGCCTGCTTTTGCAGCCCATCCGCTTTTTGATTCAAGGGAATAACTCAGATAGCCGGCCACAATGTTCTGCTGATAATTGAAATTGTTATTCAATCCCGGGGCGGTCGACGGAATAAATGGCCCGGTATCACCTTGTCCGGTGTAATAGGTATAATCACTTTTCACCGTTCGTGCGGTTCCCTTTCCACCAACTTCTATAATTTGATTTTTGCCGATAGGTTCCTGGTAATCGACTTGTATGCTGCTCTCCTGGTTATAACCATCGTTTACATTTTTATATCGATACAAATCAGAAGCATTGGTAGCCTGAAGCGGTGTCGAAACATATTCAAGATTTTGGTTGTTGCGGCTAAAAATCGCGAGCGTGTTGAATTGCCGTCCCTTCTTTGCAAAATCGCGGGTGTAGCCGATACTGGCGTCGAGATTGGTTCCGGATGTCACGGTCTTTACGTTTCTTAACGTTGACTTTAGGAGACTGTCGTGCCGGAAAGTGTTCGTTAATAAATTGTCCTGGTAGGAGTTAAGCAGTCGTTCTCCATAACGAACGCTGACGTTAATGGAGTTTCTTGCATTGAAGTCATGATCCCAGGCCATTGTAATCTGGCTGTTAGGACCATCACTTCTATTGTGGTTGGTTTGAACGTTGTGCAACGTATCGGTGCCTGACCGGGTGATTTGGTCATTGTGAAAATCTGAAACAACATTGTATTGCCACCGCTGAAAGGCGGCCACTGATAGTCCGTTTTTGCCTTTGCGATAGCTAACGCTTCCACCAAGATTTGAGCCCCGCGTGCCCGCGCTGCCCTCAACACTTGTGAATACCCCTTCGAGCGTGTTTTTCTTAAGGACGATATTGATGATGCCTGCGGATCCTTCGGCGTCGTATGCCGCAGACGGTGACGTAATTACCTCCACACTTTTTATCATATCGGCCGGAATTTGCTTCAATGCATCTGCGACGCTGGTTGCTGTGATCGTCGATGGTTTGTTGTTGATGAGCACCCTCACGCTGGAACTTCCCTTAAGCGAAACATTTCCGTCCATGTCGACAGACAGCATGGGGACGCGTTTCAATACATCCGTGGCGTCGCCGCCTTTTGTGGTGGCGTCCTGTTCTGCGTTGTAAATCGTCCTGTCGACTTTCTCTTCGACAATATTCTTTTCACCCTTGATCACGACTGCGTCGAGTTCCTTGGATGAGGATAAGAGGAAGATCGTTCCGAGATCTACGCTTGACTTCCTGTCAGAGAGTGTGACGCTGACTTCGCGGGTCTCGAATCCAATGAAGGATATCGACAGGATGAACTGACCTTTCTGGATCTTTACGATCGAAAACTTCCCCTTGTCGTCACAAACGGATCCGTCAATTGGCTTTTTGGTTGCAGGATCAAGAAGCGCAACGTTTGCAAATTCGACCGGCACCATTTGGGTCGAATCCATTACCACCCCGCTGATCTTTCCATTGCCTTTCGGGCTGGTTTGTGAAGTTGCGCTACTTACGGAAAGGATAACTACAATGACAGCCAAAATCAGCTTCACAGGTCCGGCGTTAGAAAAGAGGTTGAGAATTGTTTACTTGGGGATATAGCGGGGTAAAATTAGGGGTCAATTCTGTAGAAATACTGAACATTCGACCCTGCACTGCCATTGGAATGGCGCTTGTTCATTTCTTATGATTTTTGTCAGGTATCAGACAGTAGCCAACTTCATTCTATTCCCTTGCCCGGTTATTTCTTAAATTGTTCGAACAAAAATACAAGTCACCGTAGTGAACTTTTGGGCCGTAGTTCTCTCACCTGTGCTGGCACTGATATTCCTGCCAGTCAAGTTCAAGCATCGCCGCCTTTTTTACATTCTTTCGTTGACGGTTGCTGCTTTTTCTATTTGGTGCGCTATCCGGCTGATTAACGTCGAATATTCGGTAGCTGCTTTTGGACTAAGTCTTGTGGTGGACAGCTATGCACGGGTTTTTCTCGTGCTTATTTGCTGCACCTGGTTCATTTCAATTATTTACAGTTACGAATTCACCAAATACCATTTTCAGGAGAAGCGCGTTAAATTTTTTCTGTATTTGAATACGCTCCTTACTGTGGCCTGTCTGAACGCCTGTGCCGGCAGTCTGACTACGCTATTCATATTTTATGCTATTGGGATACCGCTCACTTATCCGCTATTGACAATCCGGGAGAATGCCGAAGCTATCGCGTCGGGGAAGAAGTTCTTTAAACAGACGATGCTACCCTGTTTCTTGATTTTTCTGCCTGCAATATTCATAACTCAGGCGTTGATCGGTAATGATTCATTCACCGGAAGCTCAACTTTCGAAAGCAATCACATCAGCCTACCGGTGGGTGGAATGGTGCTTGCACTTTTTGTGATAGGCATCTCAAAGAACTCAGTGTTTCCGTTTCATACGTGGCTCCCGTCGGCGAGCCCTGCACCGGCTCCCGTGAGTGGCCTGATCCACAGCGTTGCAACGGTAAAAACCGGATCAATCGCTCTGATAAAAATCGCGACCTATATTTTTGGCCTCGACTACATTCATCGACTGACTTCCGAATTTCTTACCGGTGGTTGGATAACCTATCTGTGTGGTGCTACTGCGGTCTACACCGCATATCGTGCATTGAAAAGCGACGACCTGAAGACGCGGTTTGGATATTCTACGGTGGGTCAGCTTTCTTATATAATCCTCGCAATCCTTGTCGGGACTAAATTGAGTATCCTGGCTGCTGTTCTTCATATTATCACCCACGCCATCGCGAAGTCCTGCCTGTTTTATGTTGCAGGCTTCTACAATAGTGTCTATCATTCGACCTCCGTGAGGGAAATAGGGAAGTACATGCCGCACACCCGGTTTATTGCTGTGGTGATCGCAGTCTGTGGATTATCCATTACCGGGTTCCCTTTTCTCGCGGGCTTCTACAGCAAAGACATGATGCTTATTGAAGAATGGAACGCTCACTACTATTCATCGGCGTTCTTTCTCGTGATTGGATCATTTGTGAATATTTTGTACATCATCGGGCCGGTGCGCAATGCTTTCAAAATGCCCGACCCTGCACTGATTGCACAGCCAATTCCGTGGTCGATGAGACTGACTTTTCTGATATCGGTAGGGTTGATCATCGGCAGCAACTTCTACGTTCCGTACATCGTAACTTTCTTCGAATAGCATATTTCAGGATGTTGCGTTTATAAAATAGGCCCGTTTGTCTTTTTTTTACTTCCATTCGGGTTTCGGGGCAACCGGTGATAATTGGAGCGTTCTTTTAAAATAAATAGATGCCCGTCTCGTCTTACAAAGCATCAACCCTACAACCTTATGAAAAACGCAAAGATCGCCGTGATCACCGGCGCCAATTCCGGGATCGGTCTGGCCACGGCCAGGCTATTGGCCGCAGAAGGATTTAACATTGTTGCTCTATGCCGGCGGAAAGCCGAAGGAGAAAGGGTAGTGGCTGATTTGCAGGCGGCGCAACCGTCGATTACCGCGGAGAATTTTGCTGTTGATTTGTCCGATTTGCCCGCGGTAAAAAGAACAGCAATCGCAATCAGTGAGAAGTACCCGGTAATAGACAGGCTTATCAACAATGCAGGCTACTGGCCTCTAACCATCGAGTATGTCAACGGAATTGAAAAGAGCTTCGTGGCCTCGCACCTGGGCCATATGCTGTTGACAGATTTGCTTATGCCGTCCTTGAAAAATTCGCACGAGGCGCGCGTCATCAATATCTCATCCGCACTGCATGGCAATGGAAGAGCGGCAAGGTTTTTCACAAATCCAGCCGATCATAATCCATCAAAGGCATACGGCGACGACAAGCTGGCGAACGTGTTGTTCACAATTGCGCTTTCGAAAGAGCTACCGCCCAATGTAACGACCTATTCCCTTCACCCCGGAGTCGTGAACACAAACTTCGCTAATACCGTGACAGGCGCAATGAAGGTCTTGATGACGCTGTTTAGTATTTTCTTTATCACACCTGAGAAAGGTGCAGCTACGACCGTTTACCTCGCAACGGTCCCGATCGACCGGATTCGCTCTTTTAACGGAATGTACTTCGTTAAACAAAGGCCTGCGTCAACCCGGAACAGCGATATATCTGAAATTAATGCTGCCAACCTTTGGAAAAAGAGTAAAGAGATACTCAGCGGTTTGGTCTAGCGTGTCAGTTATATCGCGAGGTTCAGAGCGCAACGTCACTAGATCCCGTTGTACCATGCCCAGCCATTGTCGCCCATATCCTGAAACTCCTCGGTGACCGAGATCTTGTTGATATACTTCACACTCTTATAGCCGATTTGCCTTTCAATACGCAATCTGATGGGTGCACCGTGCGCTATCGGGAGATTCTTCCCATTCATTCCATATGCTAGTATTGTCTGCGGGTGAAACGCGTCGAGCAAGTCGATGCTGTCACTATAGTTATCAAACGTCTGAAAGTTCACGAAACGTGCATTGGGTTTGATGCCCGCAGCCTGAAGTACTGTACTTAGTGGAACGCCGGTCCATTGAGCGATGGCTGTCCAACCTTCTTCACAGTGATGCTTCGTGATCTGGGTTCGTGCTGGAAATTTTTGAAGATCGGAAAGCGAATATGTGCCGGGCAACGCCACTTCTCCTTCGATCTCCAGCTTCCAGTCGGCAAATGATTCTTTTAAATGACGATCGTACTGTTCGTTGACTTTGGATGGATTGGTCGTTCCTGTGGCGGGCATCGATGAAATGTCGCCAAAACTGTATTCTCTCGCCAATGATTGGCCGGGAAGCAATGTGCGCTGAGCAATGTACGTGAGGTTGTCTCCCATCCGGAGAATATTGCTGTAGTTCGGCGGGGTGGGACGAGAGCACCCCGGCAGCAACAATGCACTTAGCGACGTGAGGCCGGTGATGATAGCTTTTCTCCGGTTAAGCAGACGTGGTTTCATATTATTTGCCAATAGTCATGGCTCGTATTTGTTGTTTGAATCCGGTAACAATTAACATAGTCACGTGAACTATCAGAAACAGTTCGAGCGCAAACGAAGTAAAGAAATGAATTGTGCGCGCGGATTGTGTTCCGCCAAATAGATCCAATAAGAACGGGAAAGCCGCAACCACGGCGGGGGCCATTGCTAGTCCGGTCACTACGGCCAATGGCAGCAATAAAAAGATCACCGAGATGTAAGTGTATTTTTGAAGAAGATTGTAATTACCTAAAGTGTCTGCTTTCACCTGCCTGCGCAGATGTGCTTTCAGATCGTTCCAAAGCGAACGGATAGTATTCTGACTTTGCCCCGGGAAGATGCGTTTCCTGAAATGTCCTGTGAGTACTCCCATAAATAGATACACCAACCCAACGATCACGAGCACCCATGCTGAAAGAAAATGCAAGCTTCTTCCCCAGCCATTTTGATTGAAGATTTCGAACGTGCGGCTTGCGCTCACGCGCGAATCACTTTTGTCAAAAAAGGGTATTGCGGTTTCGTAGCCATGGTGTTGATAGTTTCTGCTGATGGGAAATTCCATGATCGCGGAGGTAAGGTCGTTACCCACTTCACCCCAATAAAGCCTTGGGTGTACCATCAGTATTTCAAATCCGGTAAATGCGAGCAAGAGAAAACTGACGGTGATCAGCCAATGGGAAATCCGGACCCAGACCTGATGCGAAGACGAAGGCATTTAATTTTTTCGTAATTACAATGAAGATACCAAATTATTTACCGCAAAGTGAATTGTGGTGCTCGTACCTTCACTGCCGGATCAAGTACCATGTTGTTCGATCCACCATAGAAAACCGTCATAGTCGGTAACAGGTATTTCTCCATTTATCTCCAGCGCACGGCACAATGTAACGATCTGGCCACGGTGGTAGGTGCCATGGTTCACAACATGAAGAATATATTCATAACGACTCTGCTTGCTGTCCGGTGCGTGAATTGGACCGGTCAATTGTTGCTCATTGAACTGTGAGCAGGTGCTGATCAATTGTCGCGAAGATTTGCTGACATCGGCGGCCACTTCTTCGATTGCGTTTGCCCGTTCCGGCAGATTAAATTCGCCAACTTGCTGGCCGGCGAGGATTAAATTCCAGAAGACCTGACCAGAAACAATGTGTTGCAGGGTGCGGTCAATGGTCCCGAAACTTGACTTCGTGGGCCTGTAAAGCAAGGTGTGATCAAGCGTTAGCAACCAGGTGGTAAGGCGCTCGTTTGCCCAAAGATTGAAGTCGAGTAAACGGGTGACAACTTTTTTCAGCATCATGATGTCTAAATTAACAAGGCTTGCAGGAAACGCATTAACTTATTGAGAAATTCCCTGTTAGCCAGTAACATGATTCCCACGTCACCATCTTACGAGGGCAATAACGCAGCACTAAAGCCCGAACTGTGGATCAGTGCACATGGTGATTATCTGTATTCGTATTGCATTTTGAGAGTAGAAAACGTGCAGGTTGCTGAAGACCTGATCCAGGACGTGTTTCTTTCCGCCTGGAATGCGAAAGATACGTTTCGCGGTGGAAGCTCCGAGCGAACCTGGCTGGTCTCGATCCTGAAAAACAAGATCATCGACCATTACAGAAAACGAAAGCCGGCGGCGGAAAGTCTGAGCGATGTGGAGACCGCAGATGAAAGACTTTATGGTAGATTTTTCAGCGTCTCGGATGGACATTGGCTCAGGGAATCTGTGCCAGGGGAATGGGGGGATGGCGCTGATGACGAAGTGAACCGCAATGAATTTGCAAGAGTACTGCAAATGTGTATATCAAAGATGCCTGAAAGCCTGATTCCGATATTTGTTGCGAAATACCTGGACGATGAAGATGCTCAAACTATTTGTAAGGTTCATGGGATTTCATCGTCTAACTATTGGGTCATCCTGCATCGGGCAAAGTTGCTGATCAGGGCTTGTCTGGAAAAGAACTGGTTCTTAAAGCAGGGATAGGATAATGTACTTGTTCAAACGCATAGTGTTTAATTGCCGGCGGGCCACGTTGCTGTCACTCAAAAAAGAGCAATCGGCAATCACGGTTGCCGAAAGAGTTGAGCTGGCATATCATCTGCTGTATTGTAATCCCTGCAGGCGGTTTCTGGCCCAGTCCGCGCGACTTCGGAGAATTACGAAGTCGTCGCCAGATGCTTCGATTTTACCCCCATTTACGCTCTCTGCCGAGTCAAGGTCCCGGATCAAACAAGCGTTGGATAAGGCTGGATTGTGACAGCCGGCCCTGACAAAAAATAATTTTTGTGGGACGTGTAAGGCTGTGTTCCGGTCACCGTCTATTAACCCAAAAACCGGAAAAATTATGACTCGTTTCTTCTTAGCTATCGTATTGATCTTGAGTGGTTATTTTGCTCAAGCTCAAGGTATTTTCAAAACAAACGGTGTTGCCGTAAATGGCTATGACGTTGTTGCGTATTTCAATCAGCACAGGGCGGTTAAAGGCGTTGATCAGCTGACAATGACGTGGGAGGGAGCTGAATGGAAGTTTAGCACCAAGGAAAACCTGGAAGCTTTCAAGAAGACCCCGCAACGATTTGTGCCTCAGTTCGGTGGTTATTGTGCGTACGGTGTAAGCCAAAATCACAAGTCTCCAACCGATCCCATGGCGTTCACCATCCTTGACGATAAGCTCTACCTGAATTACAACATGAGTGTGAAAGAGAAATGGTCCGGCGACACCAAGGAGTACATAAAGAAGGCAGAAACGTATTGGCCCGAACTCCTAAAGCAAAATCAATAAAGAGATTACATAAAAAATGAAAACTATAAGGTTATTTCTTTACGTGCTGATAGTGGCCCCGGTCGTTGTCTTGGCGCAGAATTCGGAAAAGCACTACAATCTTGAAAGCAGCCTCGCCATTCAGGGCTACGACCCCACAGCATATTTTGTTCTTCACAAGGCAGTGAAGGGACAGAAAGCATTTTCATATACCCATGAGGGTGCGACATATTACTTTGCTTCGGCAGAGAGTAAGAAGTTGTTCATAGGAAACCCATCCATGTATGAACCGCAATATGGCGGATGGTGTGCCTATGCCATGGGTGCTACTGGCGAGAAAGTCGTTATTGATCCCGAGACATTCAAGATTGCCAACGGAAAGCTCTATCTGTTTTACAACCGATTTTTCAATAACACGCTGCCCAAATGGAACGAGGCGGAGTCTGATTTAAGGTCGAAAGCCGATAAGAACTGGAAGACTATAATTGATAAACCCTAATATGAAAAAGATTCTGTCAATCGGTCTGCGCCTGATCGCGGCCGTCATCATGTTGCAAACGCTTTATTTCAAATTCACCGCGCAGCCTGAGTCAGTTTATATTTTCTCGCAGGTAGGCATTGAGCCGTGGGGCCGCGTGGCCACTGGAATTGCTGAACTCGTAGCCTCGGCTATGCTATTGTATTCGGGTACCGTGGTCTTTGGCGCACTGTTGTCAGTTGGAATCATGTTTGGCGCTGTTGCGACGCACTTATTTGTCCTCGGTATCCAGGTACAGGGCGATCACGGACAGCTATTCACTTATGCGATGATAGTGATGGTGGCAAGCGTGCTTTTGCTTTTTATACATGCCCAGGACTTAGTTGAACTAAAAAGCAGACTTATTAAAAAATGAATCAGCTCATTTCCGCCTGCAGGTCAATCCTCGACCAACTCGAGCAAGTTATTATTGAAATCGAACCGCAGGATTTTTCGAAGCCCTGCCTTGCCCTCAGCGGCTCGTCAATTGGTCAGCACCTCCGCCATTCCCTTGAACTATTCCTCTGTCTTAGTAAAGGGTATGCCTCGGGCATTATTGACTATGATGACCGCCCTCGCGATAGGAAATTGGAAACTGAAAAGGCCTCTGCCATAAATGCAATTCAGCAGATTCATCGGTTCCTCAACGTCAATGGTACGAACAAGATGATGCGTCTTGATCTGAAAATGGACCTCGAGACAAATCAATCTATTTCCATCCAGACCACACTCTATCGGGAGCTGGCGTACAACATTGATCACGTCGTTCATCATCTTGCGATGATGAAGATTGGGTTAAAAGAGGTTGCCGGATATGTTATTCTGCCGACACATTTTGGTGTTGCAGTGTCAACGATCCGACACCAAAACGAACAAATAGCACAGGCTGCAGTGGCGTCGGAAGAAGGCTGAGAAATTTATGTCGCTTGAGGTATGTTTAAGACGACACTTAATGACTTTTCCAAATCGACTCAAAACGCCTTACTACAAAATAATCCGACTGTTATTTAAAAATAAGAGATGCGAATTGATTCAGCGAGCGTCGCCACGTCTGCCATTCGTGAGACGTGAGCGGTGATTCATAGTATGTATGCTTGATGCCGATCTTGTCGAGGCCTAGATGAAATCCGTTGACACTGTTGTACATGCGTTCGGGCTCGGCTGTTCCAATGCTTAAATAAACCACTTTCATTTTTTTGTTGAAAGCATCGGCATCGGCCCATACTCCGTTGAAAGCAGCTTTTAGGTCTGCGTTTGGCTCAAGGAATGCGGCACCACTAAAACCTCCCACGTAAGCAAATTTGTCGAGGTTTGGCATTGCTGTTTGAAATGTCTGAAAGCCTCCCATGGATAATCCTGCCATTGCGCGGTGATCGCGGTCGGGTAGTGTTCTGAATCGTTGATCAATCATTGGAATGATGTCCTTAATAAGCACGTCGGGGAATGCGTTATTGGCCATTGCCGCACGAAATCCTGTCTCTTGTGTGTTTGGCCTCCTTGTAGGATCAACAGCATAACCTCTGTCCATCACAACGATCATTGGAACAGCCGCACGATTTGCAATAAGATTATCAAGGATGAAGTCGGCTTTTCCCTGCGTTGGCCATCCGGTTTCGTCCTCTCCACCACCGTGTTGCAGATAAAGCACCGGGTAACGCCTGGTCATGTCCTCGTCGTAGCCGGGAGGCGTGTAAACAAATGCCCGCCGCCATAATCCGGTGACCTTTGAAAAATAATTGACAGTCCGAATCTCTCCGTGCGGAACGTTTTTTGGCGAATAGAAATCCACGCCGGCTTCCGGGATGTCGATGCCGCTTGCCATGCGACCCATTCCATAAAATGCCTGGCTCGACGGGTCCACCACGGGAACACCATCGATCAGGATTGAATAGTAATGGAAGCCAATGACAATGGGATCAGTCGTTGCAGTCCAAAAGCCGGCGGAATCCCTGGCCATGTCATATTTTTTTCCAAGATCGACTTGCACTTTCTGGGCCTCGGGCGCCTTAACACGGAAGATCACTCGATTGTCCTGCAATATCTGAGGGTACTGCGCATTCGGAACATTTGTTGAGGCAGGTTCACCTACGATGCCATATTTCGGAAAGGTTGCTACGTCAACGGGTTTGAAAAGCAGTTGGGTAAACATGAACAATCCATTCTTCCAGACTTTGAAGTCATGAACGCCCGGCTCTATATAATAAATGTGCGGGACGTTATTCTGTTTCAGATAGTCATGCGTACGCCGGCTGAACCCGATCAGTCCGTCCTTGTCGCCGCAGGAAATCCACAAAAGCTTTAGCAAGGATTTTGCTTTGCCGGGATCGGGGACCAATACTTCCGGTGCTTTTGTATTTGGTGCCGAAGAAAATCCTCCAACCCACGCAAACTTGTCGAGATTCTGTAGCCCGAAATTGAGTGACTGGCCACCACCCATCGATAGACCTGCGATGGCAGTGCTTTCCCTGTCTTTCAGTACAGCATAGTTCTTTTCAATGAATGGCTTGAGATCAACGAGAAGGTCCTTCTCAAAGGTTGTGAATGCTTTGACTTTCGCGCTGTCGAATGCATTACCTATCGCCCGATCATCCTTCATTGCTCTGCCGTTGGGCATCACTACGATCATCGGCTCAATTTTCTTGTCCGCGTAAAGATTGTCGAGGATCACTTGCGGCTGACCGTGTCTTAACCATTCTTTCTCGTCACCACCAATGCCATGCAGAAGGTAAAGGACCGGGTACTTCTTTTTTTTCGTGTAACCCGGCGGTGTATAGACCAGCGTCCTGCGATTGACACCGACTGTTGTAGATTTATACATGACCGAATCAATCTTCCCATGAGCGATGTCCTGCCGAACAACATCATATCCCGCCGCTGCGTGTGGAATGATTTGTTGACTCATTCCAAAAGCCGACATCAAACAGCATACGAGAACAACGACCACCTGTTTCATAGACTTATTTATTTAAGTGTAATGTAAACACTTTTCTTGAAAAATTGGAGTAATTTAATGTGGGTCTATCGGGGGATTTATGACTCGGATCAAATCCACGAAGTGATTCACTATTTGAAAACAATATCGATCGTTATGAAAATGAGCGTGGTCAGCTTGCTGGGCGGTTTCTTTTTGGTGTCTTCCACGGTGACGCTGGCGCAAAAAAAAGAGGCGCACAACCCAATAATTTTTGCCGACGTGCCCGACATGGCCATGATACGCGTCGGCAATGTTTACTACATGAGCAGCACAACCATGCACATGAGTCCGGGACTTCCGATCATGAGGTCAACAGACCTGGTGAACTGGACGACGATCGCGTATGCTTACGATACACTTGCCAATATCGATGAGTTGAATCTTGCGAATGGAAAGAGCACCTACGGACGGGGCTCGTGGGCTAGCAGTTTCCGTTATCATAATGGATATTTCTATGTGACTACTTTCGCCCAGACCACCGGACGGACGTATGTCTTTAAAACCAAGGACCCGGAAAAGGGTGCGTGGAACGTATCTTCATTCAAACCGTCATACCACGATCACTCTTTGTTCTTTGATGACGACGGACGAGTGTACATGATCTACGGGGCTGGTGAACTCAAGCTCGTGGAGCTGAACTCAGAGGCAACAGGTATCAAGCCCGGGGCCGAGCAAATAGTTATTAAGAATGCCAGCGCTCCTGCGAAAGGAGAGGTCGGGTTGCCTGCGGAAGGCTCGCAGCTGTTTAAAGTGAACGGGAAATACTATTTGTTCAACATCACCTGGCCAAAAGGGGGAATGAGGACGGTGTTGGTGCACCGGGCCGACAAGATATCCGGACCTTACGAAGGGCGTGTGGTTCTCGAAGACAGAGGTATCGCGCAGGGTGGATTGATTGATACACCGGATGGAAAATGGTATGCATATCTTTTCCGCGACTATGGCGCCGTTGGTCGAATTCCTTATCTCGTTCCGGTCCAATGGAATGATGGCTGGCCATTACTGGGTGTCGATGGAAAGGCGCCGGAAACGATGGCTTTACCGGCGAACAAAGGCCTCAGCCCCGGAATTGTTGCTTCGGATGACTTCACCAGAAAGCGTGGGGAAATGAAGATTCCCCTTGTCTGGCAATGGAACCATAATCCTGAAAATAGTCTATGGTCCGTCGATTTGAGAAAAGGATTTTTGCGACTGACAACGGGACGGATTGACACTTCATTTCTCAGTTCACGAAATATGCTGACGCAGCGCACCATTGGTCCGCGTTGCTCGGGTATTACATCGCTCGATGTTGTTAATATGAAGCCTGGTGACATTGCAGGGCTGGCGTTGTTGCAGCGCAAGTATGGACTACTTGCGGTCAAAGCCGAGGAAGACGGAAAGTACCTGCTTATGATCAACGCGGAATCGGGCACACCTCGCGAAGCCTATAGAAAAAAAATAACCGGAGAAAAGGTGTTCTTAAGGATCGACTGCGATTTTGAGAACCTTAGTGACACGGCGCGGTTTTTCTTCAGCATAGATGGCAACTCCTGGGAGTCGATCGGGCCGCAGACGAAAATGTATTACACCCTTCCTCACTTTATGGGCTATCGTTACGCACTCTTTAACTATTCGACAAAGGAAGCGGGTGGGTTCGTCGACTTTGATTTTTTCAGGATCACGGAAGGTGCTCCCGATAAGTAACATCCAATGCTTACCCTTTGCATCATTGCATTGTTGCCTCGTTTACGGGCAACGACCTTACTTTGTATGCAGATGGCGTAATGCCGGTGAAGCTCCTGAACTCCCGGATGAAGTGCGATTGGTCGAAATAACCACAATCCAATGCAACGGAGGTGAGCGACAAGTCACTCGCAGCCATGAGCCGCAGGCTATTCTGGAAACGGGAAATTTTGTTGATTGATTTTGGTGAAAGTCCGGTGTGTGAAAAAACAATCTTATGCAGGTACCTGGTCGTAATTCCATAACGGGAAGCTATTCTGGAAATCCCATTATCGATTGATGCACCTCTTACCGAAATCACCATTCCTGAAATTTTCTCTGCTTCTGAGACTTTTCTTTTGGTCGCCGCAAGCCGTCGTTTTAGAAAAGCTTCTACCAACACAACGCGTCTGTTTGTGTTGTTGGTTTCCAGCAACTGTAAGTGCAGTCTATTGACATCAGGCCCCATCACATCACGCAAATCAAAAATTTTGTCGTTGAAATCCGATGGTTCACCAAGTATGAAATACCCGGCGGCATGAGGATGAAACCTCACTCCAAGCATCATATGCCTCCCCGACGAACGTATGGGCAACGGCTTTGTCACCTGGCCCCAAAGTTCCACCGGCGGCGTACGTGAATATTTATCCTGAATACCGAATTCCCATGTGCCTCCGCCGAGATTGAATATTACTTCCATTCTTCCGCTTGGAAACACGATGTCGTCAAACTGCGAATGCTGCCCTGAGTGAAACAGATAGTAGGAATCCACATAAGGCATAAGTACTTCCGAGGGCTGAATTCGTTCAAACTCCATATCCAAATATCATAGCCTCATTACCCGAAAAATGTGATACAAGTCACTATTTGGTTGGATTTTGAAAAAGGCTTGCGAAACTCCTGTCACTTAGAATTTTTTGTGTTGTGGACTCGAGGTTTCTGTATGTCGACTGGCTTAGAAAAGGTCCCATACTGATGCGCTTAACACCGGATTCATGCAGTTGGTCGAATCCGGGAAGGCCGGGCATGCACATGACATTAACTGGAAGCGCTGATTTGCCACAAATAGCCTTTATGTCTTCGATCGCAGTGATGCACGGGAAGAATAATCCATGCACCCCTGTCTCCTGGTATATCTTTGCGCGTGCCGCGGCCTCTTTGGAAGCATCGGAAAGGCCGAGCAGAAAGGCATCGCAACGGATGTTGATGAAAACTTTAGCATTCTGCTGCTGCAGCAAGTTCGTAATGCGCTGAATCTTTTCAGCGAACTCACGTGAGTTGGAAATAATCCTCTTGCCATCCATAATCACGGAGTCCTCGATATTCACACCACATACACCCAGTGCAAGCAGAGACATGATGTTATCTGCAATCACTTCGGCAGAAATTCCATATCCACCTTCCAGGTCCACCGACAAGGGAACTTTTACTGTTCTTGTGAGGTGCCTGACGACTGAACGATAGTCATCAAAACTCATCTGCTCACCGTCTTCAAAGCCCAGAGATTCGGCAACGGACGCGCTCGAGGTTGCCAGCGCCTTGAATCCAAGCCTCTGAAAGACGCCGGCACTTTGATTGTTCCACACGTTCGCAATCAGCAACGGTTCGTCTCCACGGTGGAGACGGAGAAATTCTTCAAATCTGTTATTCATATTCCGATAAGTTTAGTTGGAATAGTCCGTGATATCCGGACTATTCCAGATTTACAACTATGCCCTTAGATTATCTTCCGCTCCGAACGCGTGATCCACTACTATTTTCCACGATCCATCGGCTTGCTTTTTCATGAGCTCAATACCTTTGGCAGCAATCTTCACTTCGTTTCCATCGGTGATGTTCCATTCCGATCTTCCCACCGCAACATCCCCGGCTTGCAGGCAATAAACAGTTTTGATCGTCATCTTTCCTTTGATTGAAAGGATTCCTTTGATGGCTTCTTCCCATTTGTTCTTGCCAGTCACGGTTTTTCCGGGTTCGGGCACCATGATACCTGACGTGTCATACATACTCATAACTGTAGCGACGTCTCCTGTGTTGAATGCGGCCGCAAGCGTCGCGTGCGCGTCCTCTGCTCTCTGTGGTAGTTTCATGTGATTTTATTTTTTGTTGTTTGGTACCTCAAAGTATTCGGCGGTGCAAACAGCAAATTGTACGAATCGGAACTGGCTTTTTTGAATGTCTCTCCGAGTGGAAATTGATTTTTAAAACTGGTGCGATTCCGGACACACGTGAGCGTTCCCGCCCAAATTGAGTGCATGGTGACGTTGATGCAGCGGGAGGTTAGACTTGGCACCTACGGTTGTAATACAAATACTGACACCATGCTGAAAAATTCCCTTCTCCTGTTCCTTCGCAATCCCAGCATTTTCGTATTCATCCCAAAAAAGACGAAATTGATTTCATGAAATGGGATGTCATTCTGGGGATCACTTCGGGCATCGGCCTGATGCACGCGTTGCTGTTTGCGTTGTTCCTGACAAATTCTCGTCGTGGTGATCGAATATCAAATCTGCTCCTTGCGGTACTTCTTGCATCTTTCGCAATTCGAATATTCAAATCGACCTTTTACGCCGTATGTGGTTTTATTCCTGACTGGTTGCCGGCAACCGGGTTGATGAGCATGAGTCTGAACGGACCTTTGTTGCTACTCTACGTCGGAAGGCTCAGTCGGGAGCGTAGTTCCGGGAATGCGATCCATGTGTTGTGGTTGATCTACGCCGCCACAACATTAGTTTTCGTGAATGATTTGTATGTGAGCATTGCCTACCTGGTGATCATCGTTGCTAACGCTGGATACATGATCAATGTCTTGATCAGGATAAACGGATGGGCGCAATCTGAAACGAAGAATTGGATGTCTGCATTGCTGACTGCTTTTGCGCTCATCGAAGTGGTTTACTTTCTGCAATGGACCGGGCTGCAGGATTTCGCGTACGTGATTGCCACAACCGTGTCCAGCGTAGTACTCATGGTGCTTACGTATCTCTGCCTGTTGAAATACGACCTTTTGAGGAAAATACATCGTCAAACGGATACAACTGATTCTCCTGAAGCAGAACGCATCGGCGCGGCCCTTAGAAAAATCATTGTTGAAGAGCAGGGCTTCCTCAATCCAGAGCTTACCGTAACGAGCCTTTCAAACACACTTCGGGTCACTCCGGGACGTGTTTCCATCTGCGTCCAGAAAGAATTCAATGCCACCTTTCCGGAGACAATAAACAAACTGCGCCTGGAGTATGTGACGCTCAGGCTCAGCACGAGCGAAAATGTCGACAAGATTGAAGCAATCGCGCGTGATGCGGGATTCCCTTCTCCTTCCAGTTTTTATGCCAATTTTAAGAAGGTGTACAGGATGACACCGCTTGAGTATCGTACGAGAGCTCTCGCAGTTCCTCAGGAATGAGTTCCACAGAAATTTTATCTCCAGAATAATTTTCTGGACAGATTATGCCGATTCGCGCTGGCAATTTTGGGAAAAACACTGCTATGCGCCGTTTTCCTCAGCTCTTCAAATTCGTTTGTTTCATCTTCCTGGTCCTTTCCTCTTGTAAACTGTTTTGTCAGGACCTTGCACGAAAAGGCGTCCCGGGTTTTCGCGCTCAATTTCAGTCGTCCGAGCCAAAGGGTGCGAGCGTTGCTCGAATAACGCCCGGCTCACCCGCAGATAAAGCCGGCCTGAAAACCGGGGATGTAATTGTCTCCGTCGATGGCATACCGATAACAGACGAGATCGCATGGGAACGAAAGATCTCCGTTGTGAAAGGAGGCAGAAAACTCAATCTGTCAATTAGTCGCAAAGGAGATCTGAGAGACATCGCATTCGTTATTGCCGCTGCTCCGCTTGAAAGCAACAGGAATAAAACTGAATACCATGTTGTCGACGCCGGCTCTTACCGACTCAGGACCATCACGACTATTCCACCGGGAGTAGGAAATGGCAAGCTTCCTGCCGTGCTCTTCGTTCAATGGCTTTCGTGCCAGAGTGTCGAATATCAATCGCGGGCAACAAGCGGTGTTGATTCACTGGTGCGCTCATTTGCCAATTCACCATCGGTTATTTTTATGCGCGTGGACCGGCCTGGCACCGGGGATAGTGAGGGAAGTCCGTGCGTAGACTGTGGATTGACTGAAGAACTGGATGCGTATGGTCGCGCGCTCACTGCACTGCGAAACAGGCCCGACGTGGATCCGAATAAAATATTTATCCTCGGTTTGAGCCTTGGTGGATCGCTTGCGCCCATCGTAGGTGCTGAGCAAAAAATTGCTGGCTACATGGTGAGTGGTGCCTGCACCCAGACATGGTTTGAACACATGCTGGATATCGAACGGAGGCGATTAAAGCTCTCCGGATCTTCTCCGGCAGAGGTGAATACGGCGATAAAGAAATTCACGAAGTTTTATGAACGTTATTATATCGAAAAGATGACGCCGTCGGAAGTGGCCAAAGCTAATCCCGATCTCGCAGGGCTCTGGTATGACGATCCCGCCCATCAATATCAAAGACCTGCCAGATTTTATCACGAAGTTCAGGATCTGAATATTGAAGGGGCCTGGCAAAAAGTGAACGTCCCCGTGCTCGTGGTCTTCGGTGAACTTGATTGGATCATGAGTAAGAGTGACCACACGCGAATTGCTGATATCGTCAATGCGAACAAGCCAGGGCTTGTTACTCTGGAGATCATGAACGGAATGAGTCACAGCCTGGACAGGTATCCTTCCCTCCAGGACGCATTCAATGGAACGAACCGCGTGCTGGATATATCGGCAACACAGGTTTTTATGAAGTGGTTGGATGATCAGATCAAGAAATAGGAACAAGCTGGTTCATAATGTTGAATAATACACCTTCAAAGGCGGGCAGATAAAATCCATTGAGTGTCTTTTTGGTGTTGGCGGAAATTATCCCGGCAGTGGCAAATAAACCCACGATCCTGTAGTGTCGCGGCGCCATTCTGCACCTGCGATCCAAAATGTGAGCATTAGGTTAATAGCTTATCGTCGTTACAAACGCGAGCGTCAGAAAACTTAAAGCTATCTTTGTTTGCATGGATGCAGTGCTCATCATCGACGACGAGGAGAATTTGCGCAAGCTTTTGTCGCGCGTCATAGAGCTTGAAGGATATCATGTGTTGCAGGCAGCCAACGCTAAAGACGGCCTGGCATTGTTAAGTAAGGAACGGGTGCAAGTGGTTGTTACGGACGTAAAATTGCCGGATGGAAATGGCGTTCAACTTACTGAGAAGATAAAACAACTTTACCCGTCGACCGAAGTCATCGTGATCACCGCATTTGGAACAATCCAGGACGGCGTGAACGCGATCAAAAACGGCGCCTTTGACTATCTCACGAAAGGAGACCACCAGGAAAAAATTATTCCGCTGGTTGCTAAAGCAGCAGAAAAATCGAGGCTTCAGCAAAAAATCCTGCAACTCGAATCGCAGCTTGAGAGCAGGTTCGGCTTCACCGCTATCATCGGCGAGGCAAAATTGCTAAAAGAGAGTATCAACCTTGCGCAGAAAGTTGCCGCCACGGATTCAACTGTGTTGTTGCTTGGCGAGACGGGCACCGGGAAGGAGGTCTTCGCCCAGGCGATTCATTATTCAAGCAAGCGGAAGGCAAAACCATTTGTGGCGTTGAATTGCAGCGCGTTTGCCAAAGATTTGTTGGAGAGTGAGCTGTTTGGTCATGCCGCAGGCGCATTTACAGGTGCGTTACACCCGAAGTCGGGATACCTTGAAGAGGCACATGAGGGAACATTGTTTCTCGACGAGATCGGCGAAATGAATACGGACTTGCAAGCCAAGCTGCTTCGGGTGCTGGAAACCGGCGAATTTTATCGGGTTGGTGAAAGCAAACCGAAGAAAGTCAACGTTCGCTTTATTGCCGCAACAAATCGTGATATAGAGAATGAATCGAACAAAGGTTCATTCAGGCAGGACCTGTATTATCGGCTAAACGTTTTTGCCATCAAACTCCCCGCCCTGCGTGATCGCAAGGAGGATATTCCTGCAATCGCGAACCATTATGTCCGCGAATTTTCATTGAAGACGAATCGAAAAATGCCGGCAATGAGTCATGACTTTATTCGTGCCCTGCAGCAGCACCGATGGCCAGGAAATATCAGGGAACTTAAGAATGTGATTGAACGCGCTGTGATACTTGCTGACAATGAATTAGTTCCCTCACTGTTGCCTGGAGACTTCAACAATGCGAACCAGAAAGACTCTCTTGACCTTGCAACTGTCGAGATACATCACATTCGTCGCGTGCTCGCACAAACGCACGGAAACAAGACGCAAACCGCAAAACTTCTTGGCATCGGTCTCACCACTCTCTACCAGAAGATCAAGGACTATAAGCTTGGTGATCCTTCCGATAAGGAATGATATACTTCAGATTCCCATCTGATCTGCGTCAATCTGCAGTGACGATTACTCGTCCATATTAGCAGACTCGCTGCCCTTCGGATTCCGAAAGGCAATTTCCATTTCTGCATACCGCGGATGATTTGGCGAAATGCAATTGGCGGATTATGAACCAATTACGAATTGCTTTTCGATTGGTCCCCGGATTGATATACGCTGTCCTGAAATAAAGTTCGCATATGATGATTGTTTTAATGATTGCAGCAGGTCTTGTCGGCTTCTGGCTGCTGTACAGGTGTATTGATCTTTTCGAAAACATTTGAGCTATGATTCTGCTATTGATTGTCTGCTTATGTGTGTTCGCCTACCTGCTCTATTCGCTGTTGAAGGCTGAAAAATTTTGATTTTCAAGAATATGACATCTGAAATACTTGGAGTGATCTTTCTTTTTGTTGTGACAACTGTCGCCGCAATTCCCTTCGGCAGGTATTGCTCTCGCGTATTTCGGGGAGAAAAAACCTGGTCTGATTTTATGGCGCCCCAGGAGAAGTTGATCTTTTTCATCGCGGGTGTCGAGCCTTCGAAAAGCATGGGCTGGCGTGAAAATGCAAAAGCAATGCTTATCCTCAATGTTATTTTCTTTCTCACGGCAATGTTGTTGCTGCTTACCCAGGGCAGCCTATCCTTTTGGAACCCTGATCATATTCCCTCGATGGAACCCACTACCGCTTTTAACACAGCGGTGAGTTTCATGACCAACACAAATCTCCAGCACTACAGTGGCGAGACAGGTGCTTCCTACCTGGTGCAATTGCTTGTCTTTTGCTTCCTGCAGTTTGTGAGCGCCGCGACCGGCATTGCCGCTATGGCACTTTTGTTCAATGCTCTTCACCGCAAGCAGAAAACGGACATCGGGAATTTTTATAACTACTTTCTTAAAAGCTGTACACGCATTTTATTGCCCGTCTCGATCGTAATCGCAATCATTCTTCTGATCGAAGGGGTGCCTTCAACTTTTCATGGTGCGGAGGTTATCACAACGTTAGAAGGCGACACGGTGCAAGTTGCGCGCGGCCCAGTTGCGCCGATGGTAGCTATCAAGCAAGTTGGTACGAACGGGGGCGGTTATTTCGGACCTAATTCAACCCATCCATTCGAGAATCCAACTTACCTGTCTAACCTCGCTGAGAATTTTGCTATCCTGTTTATCCCGATCTCGCTGCTTTTTGCATTCGGATTTCATATCGGAAAGCCGAGAGTCGGTTATGCACTGTTTGGATCGATGACGGTCTTGTTCCTGCTCTTTGTTGCCGTCTCGGTCTATTTCGAAGGCAACGGCAATCCACACATCACGGCGATGGGCATCGACAATTCTCTTGGCAACATGGAAGGCAAAGAAGTAAGGTTTGGCACTGCTGCCAGTTCATTTTGGGGTGTATCCACGACATCCACATCAAACGGATCTGTCAATTCCATGCACGACAGCCACACACCGCTCTCCGGAGGCGTATTTATTCTTGACATGATGATCAATGCGATCTATGGCGGCGTAGGTGTCGGTTTCATCAACCTGTTTGTGTTTGTTGTCATTGCTGTGTTTATCTCGGGGCTGATGGTGGGGAGAACGCCTGAACTACTGGGAAAAAAAATCGAATCGAAGGAAGTTAAGATCGCCGCACTTGTCGCAATCGCGCATCCGTTTTTTATACTTGTCGGCACTGCAATCGCTGCGCACATACATGTTTCGAATCCTGCTACGGGGTGGTTAGCAAATGGCTCGTATCATGGATTTTCAGAAATGTTGTATGAATTCACATCAGCAGCGGCAAACAATGGATCCGGCTTCGAAGGCCTTGGTGATGCCACACCATTTTGGAACATCATGTGTGGCATGGTGATGCTTTTTGGAAGGTTCATACCCATCATTGGTCCCCTGGCCATCGCCGGATCGTTATCGGCCAAGAAATTCATTCCTGAAAGCCAGGGAACGTTGAAGATCGAGAGCGCTGCATTCAATGCTGTCCTCCTCTGTGTTATCGTAATCATTGCAGCGTTGTCCTTTTTTCCAGCGTTGAGCCTGGGACCACTCGCCGAATATTTTTCGAACCGGTAAAGCATTACATCATGAAGAATCAGCCAATAAAACTGTTTGAACCCGCACTTGTGCGTGCGGCGATGTGGGAATCTTTTGTGAAACTCAACCCGATGGTGATGGTTAAAAATCCGGTGATGTTTTGCGTAGAGATCGGAACATTCATCATGCTCGGCGTGTGCGCCTACTCTTTCTTATATGCCGATCAGGGCAGGCCCGCCTACAACATAGCAGTATTCGTAATTCTTTTTATTACACTTCTATTTGCAAACTTCGCTGAGGCGCTTGCTGAAGCACGTGGCAAGGCCCAGGCAGACTCCCTTCGCAAAACGCGGGAAGACACACCCGCAAAGATTTTGTTAGCAAATCGAGTGGAGGTGCGCAGCTCGTCACAACTAAAAAAAGGTGATGTGTTCTTATGCGAAGCAGGCGACACGATTCCCTCAGACGGCGAGATCATTGAAGGGATCGCCATTGTTGATGAAAGTGCGATCACGGGAGAGTCAGCACCCGTGTTGCGTGAAGCGGGCGGCGATAAATCAAGTGTTACAGGAGGAACGAAAGTTCTTTCTGACAGGATCAAAGTACTGGTGACGACGCAACCCGGTGAAAGCTTCCTTGACAAGATGATCGCCTTAGTGGAGGGGGCAAGCCGCCAGAAAACTCCCAACGAAGTTGCGCTGACGATCCTTCTGTCTGGTTTCACACTGGTGTTCTTATTGGTCACGGTTACACTGAAACCGCTCGGTGACTTCGCAAATACTCCAATCACGATCGCTGCATTGATATCGCTCTTCGTTTGCCTCATACCAACCACCATCGGTGGGCTGCTCTCCGCTATTGGAATCGCCGGCATGGACAGGGCTTTGCGCGCGAACGTCATTGCGAAGTCCGGCCGCGCGGTAGAAACCGCCGGCGACATAGACGTCTTGCTGTTGGATAAGACAGGCACAATCACCATCGGTAATCGGAAGGCCACCAACTTTTATCCCGATCCATCGGTGGATCCTGAAAGATTCATTGAGCTCGCAACCGTGTCCTCTCTTGCTGATGAGACGCCTGAAGGAAAATCTATCGTCGAGTTGGCGGCGGCGAATGGATACAGGCATCCCGCTACACTTGCGCCGCGTCTCGACACTAAAAATATTTTGCCGGGCGCAACCGTGATAAGGTTTTCGGCGGAAACGCGCACCTCGGGTATTAACACCCACGATGGTGTTCGTATCAGGAAGGGTGCTTACGATGCGATCAAATCTCTTGCTGCGAAGGCAGGATTTACGATTCCCAATTTTGTTGATGAAAAAGTGACGCAAATCTCGGCGAACGGAGGCACGCCACTCGTAGTCAGTGAAAATGAGCGGCCGCTCGGTGTCATCGAGCTACAAGATATTATCAAGCCCGGGATCACCGAACGCTTTGAGCGATTGCGTAAGATGGGAGTCAAGACCGTAATGGTCACCGGCGATAATGTATTGACGGCTGCCTACATCGCTGAGAAGGCAGGTGTAGACGATTATATCGCTGAGGCGAGGCCTGAAGACAAGCTTGAATACATTCGTAAAGAACAAAATAGCGGCAAGCTTGTAGCCATGATGGGAGATGGAACGAACGATGCTCCCGCCCTGGCCCAAGCGGATGTTGGTGTGGCTATGAATAGCGGCACGCAGGCTGCCAAGGAAGCAGGGAATATGGTTGACCTTGATAATGATCCAACCAAACTGATCGAAGTCGTTGAGATCGGCAAGCAATTACTCATCACGCGCGGAACACTCACTACGTTTTCGATTGCCAACGACGTTGCAAAATATTTTGCGATTGTTCCGGCATTGTTCCTGAATTCAATTCCCGGCCTGCAGGCGCTGAACATCATGCGACTCACCAGTCCGGAGTCTGCGATTCTTTCGGCCGTGATCTTTAATGCCATCATCATTCCTGCGCTGATACCGCTTGCACTGCGAGGTGTTCAATATAAGCCCGTCGGGGGCTCGGCATTGCTCGCCAGCAACCTGCTGGTTTACGGATTGGGCGGCATTGTCGTGCCATTCGTAGGTATTAAGCTTATTGACCTGGCTGTTTCATTGTTTTGAACTTATGAAAAAACATTTCTCAATCGGATTAAAGCTTACTATCATCACGATGGTGCTCTTTGGGGTTGTATACCCGCTATTTATTACAGGACTTGCCAGGCTCATCGCGCCAGGAGGTGGTAATGGAGAGACATTGGAGATCGACGGCCGTGTCGTTGGATTCAAAGTAATCGGTCAGTCGTTCGTGTCTGACAGATATTTCAACTCCAGACCATCAGCCGTGTACTACAATGCGGCTTCTGCTGGTGGATCCAATAAGTCGAACAATAATCCTGAATATATTGAAGAGGTCAAGCACAGACTGTATGATTTTCTGGCGCGCAATCCAGGTATTGATAAATCAGAAGTGCCGGTAGACCTCATCACTGCCTCGGGCGGCGGACTTGATCCGCATATTTCTATCCGCGCAGCCAGAGTTCAGGTTAAGCGAATCGCGAAGGCAAGAGGTCTTTCTGAGCAACAGATAACGCAACTTATTGACGCGCACACAGCAAGCCCGCTGATGGGGCTTTTTGGGCCAACGCACCTGAACGTCCTGGAACTCAACCTTGCGCTCGATCAGACAACTCATTAGATCCACCCTCATCCATTTCTAAAATCTCTGGCTAAATAAATGATTGCTACTTATGGAACCCTCAATTAAAGAACTTCGACTTTTGTTTGTGATTTTTTTTACAACGTTGGCCCTCTGCGGATTCGGTCAGGACAAAGTACCATTTGAAGGCATCGACCAAACGTGGCAGAACGGTGCCGACCGCCGCGACTCTTCAGTATTTAAGAGCATGAAATATTTTACCCCATCGATATTGATCGATTTGAATTATAACTACTCATTTAATAATCCGATCGACAACACGGTTGTAGGGTCAACTGTTCTTGCTCGACACAATGAGATTCAGGTCAATGACGTGGTGATCGGAGGCGATTTTGCTTTTAAGGGTGCGAGGGGCCGGTTTATGACCCAGTTTGGCACGCGTGCGCAGAGCATTCCGCGTAATGACTATAGTCCATACCGCGGACAATACAACCTTGCAGAGGTGTATCACAACATCAGTGAAGCATATGCCGGTTATCACATTGATAAATGGTATGGAATCAATGTTGATGCGGGGCTGTTTGTTTCTTACATCGGTCTTAATTCTTATTACCAGGTTGAAAATTGGATCTATCAACCGTCATATACTTCGGACAATACACCGTTCTTTTTCAATGGTATCCGGATCCAGATTTTTCCTACGAAGAATATCAAAATCGAACCCTGGATCATCAACGGCTGGCAGAGCTACGGAAAATTCAATAGTATGCCGGGCTTCGGAGGAAGCTTTACGTGGATGTCCGACAACAGCAATATTAAGTTCATCACCAACAACTACTACGGCACTGATGCTGCCGGAATTCCTCAGCGCAAGCGCTTTCACTCCGACAACAGCTTCCTGCTTCGCTATTACAACAAACCCGGTAAAAAAGGTATCACCCGGATGGCGTTTTCCGTAACGGCCGACATAGGTTGGGAGAAGGGCGGTGGTGTCAATGGCTTTAATGACAGCGATCCCGCTAACCCCGCGCAATATTTTACAAGCGGAATGGCATACCACCGCGTATGGTTCGGCGAAAAATTTGCGTGGACTATCGGTGGTGGCGTGATGAAGAATCCCGGTCGGTACCTTGTGCTGTATCCAACTGGTCAGGCAAGCCCACTGCCCAATCCTTACAACCCGACCCAAACTGCTGGTGCCTTTCCGTTCAGCGCCAATCCGGGGGACCAGTTTGAAGCATGGGATTGTTCCACCAATTTCGATTTCATGCCGTTGCAAAACATGACATTCAGGCTGGAGTTCGTTCACCGCGAGGCAAGTGTTCCATATTTTGCCGGTCCCGGAGGAGTAACTTCGCAGACCGGGTACTCAACAAGTGCACTTGATCCCACTTGGCGGCCGGATCTTGTTAAGAGTGAAAGCAAAATTATAGCCGCAGTATTGTTCAGAATGTAAATTTTGTTTTGAGCGTAAGCCGGTATCCAATGCAAAGTAAAGAAGAATCGGTCCAGCACTTCCTTTCGCTTATTCGAAAGGCAAAAAATGGCAAGTTCAAAATTTACATCGGCATGAGTGCGGGTGTGGGAAAGACCTATCGTATGCTCCAGGAGTCGCATAAACTTTTGGCGAACGGTGTGAATCTGAAGATCGGCTATATCGAAACACACGACCGTGCCGAAACACGATCCCTTCTCGACGGACTTCCCATCGTTCCACGGAAGAAAATATTTTATAAGGGCAAGGAGCTTGAAGAGATGGATTTGCAAGCCATTTTGGATGAGCGACCTGAGGTGGTTGTGATAGACGAATTGGCACACACGAATGTCGAGGGTAGTAAGAATGAGAAGCGTTGGCAAGATGTTCTTGATATTTTGGGAGCAGGGATCAATGTCATAAGTGCAGTCAACATCCAGCACATCGAAAGTCTGAACGCCGACATTGAAAGAATCACTGGAATCGTGGTCACCGAACGCATCCCGGATCACATTATTCAACGTGCCGATGAAGTAGTCAACATCGATCTGACGGCAGATGAGTTGATCATTCGGCTCAGGGAGGGAAAGATCTATCCTTCGTCGAAAATCGAGACCTCGCTGCGAAATTTTTTTCAACCCGAGAAAATACTGCAGCTTCGCGAGCTTGCTCTAAAGGAAGTTGCGTCTCAGGTTGAGCGGAAGGTAGACACCGAAGTGACGGTGGACTCGCGCCTCCGGCATGAACGTTTCCTGGCCTGCATCAGCAGTAATTCCGAGAATGCAAAAAAGATCATAAGAAAAACTGCACGACTGGCGAGTTATTATAATTCGAAATGGTTTGTGCTGTATGTACAAATTCCCTCCGAACGATCGGACCGCATCAACCTGGCAGTACAGCGGCATCTCATCAATAATTTCAAGATGGCTACCGAGATGGGCGCCGAGGTCATCCAGGTCAGGAGCAGTCAGATTCCGGCGTCGATTGCAAAAGTAGCGGGAGAGCGTGGAATAACTACCGTTTGCATCGGCAAGCCTCACGTAAGGCTGTGGCAGTTAATATTGAAAACGAATACTTTTAAACAGCTATTGACAAAATTGTCACATTCAGATATTGATCTGATCATATTATCATGAAAATAAAGGCCAAAATCACCTGGGGCGTCATCTATTTATTCGTGACGATAATTTTTATCAGTGCGATGGGCCTTTATTATATTAACCGACTCTCTGTCTCAGCTGATAATATTATCAAAGCGAACTATGAGTCAGTGGAATATACCAGGAATATCCTTCATTATCTCGATCGGCCGGGCGATGGCGCGAAGGACAGTGTTGAGAGCAACATGAGGCAACAGGATCGTAATGTCACAGAACCTGGTGAGCGCGAGAAAACGGATTCCCTGCGCTTACTTTTTAATGAGTGGCGGGCTTCCGGATCCGATCAGATACTACCCCTGTTGCGGCAGAAGGCGTTGGAAATACAACAATTGAATATGAAGGCGATCGTGCAGAAAAATGAGGTCGCGCAGGAAACATCCAGGAACGCGTCGACATACCTCATCATAATCGTCTCCGTCTTCGGTCTGATTGCGTTTACATTCATAATTAACTTTCCCAACTATATCGCAGGTCCGATTGCTCAGCTCACGCGTAGCATCAAATCAATTGCAGACAGGAAATATGAAGAACGTTTGCAATTCGACAGGACGGACGAGTTTGGTGAGCTTGCCGATGCATTTAACCAGATGGCTGAAAAACTCGATGAATACGAGCACAGTAACCTGGCAAAACTCATCTTTGAAAAAGAGCGCATCGAGACTATCATCAATCGCATGACTGATCCTGTGATCGGACTTGACGAAACCCAACGCGTAATATTTATCAACGAACAGGCAGCTTCATTGCTGAATATTCAGCCCAGTCAGATTGTTGGCCATTACGCGCCGGATGTGGCCGTGGAAAATGATTTGCTTCGCGCCCTTATTCAAAACGACGAGCTTGTTAATGGTTCCGGCTCGCGGGTAATTAAAATCGCTATCACTGGTCGGGAGAATTATTTTTCTAAGGAGAAAATTGTCATTAAGTATCGCCCCATCGGGGAGCCCCAGGAAAAGCAGATCGGGCAGGTGATCTTATTGAAGAACATTACAACATTCAAGGAACGTGACCTGGCTAAAACCAATTTTATCGCCACTGTTTCCCACGAGCTCAAGACTCCTATCGCGTCTATGCAAATGTGTATAAGACTTTTGAAAGACCGTCGCGTGGGTGATATGAATGGTGAACAGGAAAATATTCTCGCCACGCTGGCAACTGAGATCGAGCGGCTGGGGCGCATTACCCACGAACTTCTTGACCTTTCACAGGCAGAGACGGGCAACCTGAAATTAACCATTCAGGCTTCTGATCCCCGTACCATTATTGATCACGCGGTGGAAGCTGTCAGGTTTCATGCTGAGCGGAAACACGTCAGGATCGATTTTGATATAGATGATGATACCACCAGGGTGCAGGCCGATGCAGATAAAACTGCATGGGTGTTGGTTAACCTGTTGACAAATGCCATTCGCTATAGTCTTGAGAACGATCGTGTCGTTCTGAAGAAAAGGCGAAACGATTCATTTACGGTTTTCACCGTTCAGGATTTTGGTCCGGGCATAGAGGCGAAGCACCTGGGAAAACTATTCGACAAATACTACCAGATACCTGGCTCTGTTTCCGGCAGTGGCCTGGGACTGGCGATATGTAAGGAATTCATCGAGGCACAAGGTGGAACTATTACTGTAATAAGTGAATGGGGAAAAGGAAGTGAATTTTCCTTCACGTTAAAAAACGCCTGACTCAAGCCACAAATCGGTACCCGACTCCTGGTTCGGATATAATGAACTTGGGGCGGTTGACGTTGGGCTCGATCTTGATTCGCAAGCTGTTGATGAGTTTTTTTATGAATAGTGAGTCTTCTGGCGGCTTCACGTCCATGTACCTGGAAAGATGTGATTCGGTGAAAATCCGTCCATTGTGCGCAGATAATAGCTCAAGAATTCTCTGTTCGTCTGGTGTCAGGTCAATCGTGAGGTCCCCATTTTTAACGATATGTTCGTTCAAATCGATGCTCAGTGCGCCAGCGGCGACGATTGATCTCCTTTTTAAAGCGCCTGCAGTCATGAGTGAGGAGATTGAAGACAGTACCCGCTCAGCCCGAAAAGGCTTGGTGATGAAATCATCCGCTCCGGATTGAAGTGCTGCTACAATATCCTCAACCTGGTTATGCACGGAGATTATGATAACACTCTTGTGGAAGTTCCGGCGGATATTTCGCAGCACGTCAAGGCCTGTCATATCCGGCAGATCAAGATCTAGCAAAAGAAGGTCTGGATTGAGGGAGTCGACGGAGGAAATCGCAGCGCCTCCGGTCGGGGCCTCGAAGACAATGTAATTGCTTGCAGAAAGTGTCAGCCTCAGCACTTTACGCACGTGCGCATCGTCATCGACGATCAAAACTTTATGTTTTATGGCAGCCACAATTTTGTCTTATAAAATTAGGTTGATGTTGTCCCAACTGCTGCTGCAGGATATAAGGAATATATTAAGATGGATATGAGGCGTATAAAGATTTTATAAAGATTCAATTTCGGGGCGCGCCCCGGCGAATTTTCTAGCGACTTTCGTCACGCAATGCCGGAAAATGGAGTCTTCAAATAAGCATCACCAGCTCTCGACAGCGGGAGTCCTTGTGGCACTCGGGATCATCTACGGTGACATTGGAACCTCGCCCATTTACACTTTCAAATTTATTGTCGGAGAACGCCAGATTACGGAGGCACTCATCCTTGGTGGGGTGTCATGTATTTTCTGGACGCTTACGCTGATCACATCCATAAAATATATTTACCTCGCGCTGAGCGCCGATAATAAGGGAGAAGGCGGGATATTCGCTTTGTATGCGCTCGTGAGAAAATACAAAGCCCATTGGGTGGTGTACCCCGCAATTATCGGATGTTGCACGCTTATCGCTGACGGATTTATTACACCTGCCATTAGTGTTTCCTCTGCTATCGAAGGGTTGCGCCTTTTATACCCTTCAATCCCCACTACTTCTATTGTCATCGTTATCCTGATCCTGCTTTTTCTTTTTCAGCAGTTCGGAACACATGTCGTAGGTCGTACTTTCGGCCCGATCATGTCCTTATGGTTCCTGATGTTGGCCATTGTGGGGATAATCAATCTGGCGGATAACCCTTCGGTATTAAAAGCATTGAATCCGGCGTACGCATTCGATCTCATCGTCAATTATCCGGAAGGCTTTTGGTTATTGTCTGCAGTTTTTTTGTGCACCACAGGAGCAGAAGCACTCTATTCAGATCTGGGGCATTGTGGTAAGATAAACGTGCGGGTTAGCTGGGGGCTTGTTAAGGTAAGCTTGCTACTCAACTATTTCGGACAGGGCGCGTGGATGCTGGGTCAGCAGGGGAGGACGTTGGGGGAAGAGATTCCGTTTTACTCAATAATACCTCAATCCTTGTTGTTCGTCGGCGTTGTCGTCGCCACGCTCGCCACGGTCATCGCCAGTCAGGCGCTCATATCAGGAACTTTCTCATTGGTCAATGAAGCTATGAAGCTCAAATTCTGGCCGGCATCAAGGGTGCGCTACCCAAGCGAATCGAGTGGGCAAATGTATATCCCCGCGATGAATTGGATATTAATGGCAGGAAGCATTTTCGTAGTGGCAATTTTTAAAGAATCATCTGCGATGGAGGGTGCGTACGGCCTGGCGATCACGGTAAATATGTTAATGACAACATCATTGCTGATTTATTATTTCCATGTTGTCAAGCGTTCTGCTATCGGATCCATATCCATCGGATTGGTTTTCTTTACGCTCGAAGGCGTATTCCTCGCTTCTAACCTGAGCAAATTCGAGCACGGTGGATGGTTTACCTTTTCGATTGCTATCTTATTTTTTGTGATGATGTTCATATTGCTCAAGGCACGCGAGCTGAGAAATTTACATACGGAGTTCGTCGACCTGAAGCATTACGAAGGTGTGCTGATGGATCTTCAGCGCGACGAGTCTGTCCAGAAGGAGGCAACGCACCTTGTTTACCTTGCAGTTGCCGATGGGCGCCGGTTCATCGACTCGAACATCATCTATTCAATATTCCGGAAACGGCCGAAGCGCGCAGACGTGTACTGGTTTGTCCATGTGGCCACCGTCGATAGCCCATACACGAGCAAATATTCCGTTGATGCGGTCATCCCGGGAAAGTGCTTTTTCGTTTCCATCAAACTTGGATTCAAGTCTCCTCACCGCGTTAACCTAATCTTCAACAAGATTGTTAAGGACATGAGCGAAAATGAAGAAATCGATCTTATCAGTCCTTATGAAGCTTTGAGAAAGCATGACCTGACAGCTGATTTCAAATTTATGATACTGCATGGACTCGCCTCCACTGACAGTGATGTTTCAAATTTCGACCGTATCGTAATGACCGGGTATGAATTAATCAAGCACTGGAGTCTTTCTACGGAGGGGAAGTACGGCCTGGAGACCGCCAATGTTGAAGTTGAAAAGGTACCCATTTATGTGGGGCCGACCGCCAAAGTGCGCATCAAGCGCGAAACTCCGTCTGACGAGATTGTGTTACGGTAATCGTACGGGCATCTGGCCTGATTTGCAGTGGTAAACCACTACGACGTTGTGGGCTACGCGCCTGGTTTTGAGGATACGGGTTCCCTCTATTTGTAAAACGCCTTTTCCCGCAGGATTTGGGCACTCCTTAAAAAAATCGTTAAGCCTTATTGAGTAACTCAAAAGTTACATATATTTGCGTAACTTTAAAGTTACCTAATATGACAAACGAAATAAAACAGACGTGGTTTTTCGAGCAATCCCCGAAGGAGGTCTGGCAATACCTGACCAGGCCGGAACTCATCGAAAAATGGTTAATGAAGACGAATTTTAAACCAATCAAAGGCGAGAAATTTCAATTCACTTTTATTGCGAAACCCGAAGCGCCGTACCATGGGGTTGTGGAATGCGAGGTTCTCGAAATAGTCCCGTTCTCGAAACTTTCTTATTCCTGGAATGGCAGCACGCAAGACCGGGGCCGGAACTATTCCTCTGTCGTCGTTTGGACATTAGTTCCAAAGAAAGATGGCACTGAGCTTCAACTCAATCACAACGGGTTCACCGTACTCGAGGATATTCTCGCTCATTCAAACGGATGGAACAGCTGCCTGAGTAAAATGGATGCACTTTTCAGAACGATGACAAAATGAGAACACAACCACTCGACTCTTTTCAGGTAATAGCAGATCCCAGCCGCAGGCAGATGTTGATGATGCTTTCAAAACAAAGCCTGACGATCAACTCTATTGCCGAGAATTTCCAGATGAGCCGGCCTGCCGTATCCAAGCACGTCAAGATTCTCAATTACGGTGGGTTTATCACGATTAAAGACATTGGCAGGGAAAGGCATTGCGTCCTAAAGCAGGAGGGCTTTCAGGAACTACAGGCCTTTATCGATTACTTCGATAGGTTCTGGACAATCAAACTCAGTAAACTACAAGCGATCCTTGACAACAAATCAAAACAAAAATCAAAATGAGCTCACGAAACTTTACAACGACAATCGAGGTGGAGAATTCTCCAGACGAAGTTTACAAGGCCGTCAATAACCCCCGCGCATGGTGGAGTGATGGAATTGAAGGGACGACAGACAAGCTAAATGCAGAGTGGAACTATCATTTTGGAGACAATCATCGCAGCAAACTTCAGGTCGTTGAACTGGTGCCGAACGAGAGGATCGTTTGGCTGGTCATGGAAAATTATTTTAAGAACGCGAAGAGCCAGTCCGAATGGGTCGGCAACCGCATTACCTTTGAAATCTCCAGACACGGAAAGAAAACCAGGCTGGTATTTTCTCAAATCGGGTTGATCCCTGAAAATGACTGTTACAAAGCCTGCGATTGGGCCTGGACAGGTTTTGTGCAAACCAGCCTACGAAGTTTGATTACAGGCGGAAAGGGAGATCTTACCTGGTATCAGGAAAAATAATAGATTCTTTTAATACAGTTTTGAAGCCAGCCTGAATTCCCCGACGTTTCGTGGATATTTTTTTCGAAGGGGCGATTATTTTATCCCTTAAGCTTTTTTTTCACGTTCGTCTTGGACTTCAGGCTGGTGTTCAAATGGGCACGAATCAAATGTGTACTCCACCGGCAACTTCGATCCGTTGTGCGTTTACCCATTTGGCATCGTCGCTGCAGAGGAACGCGACAACGCCGCCCACGTCGTCCGCTATACCCACTCTGCCTAGGGCAGTAGTCTTTGCAATCATCGCATTGAGTTCCGGATTGTCACGGACAGCACCACCTCCGAAGTCGGTCGCTATGGCGCCTGGGGCCACGGAGTTCACGCGTATTCCTCTGGATCCCCACTCTTGCGCCTGATACCTTGACAAACTCTCGATCGCTGCCTTCATGATCGCATAGGGAGCATAGTTTGGGTAACTGAATCGCGCGAGCCCGGATGAAATATTCACAATAGATCCGCCATCGGAAATAAGTGGCAATAATTTTTGAGTAATGAAATAAGGCGCCTTAAGGTGAATGTTCACCATGTTGTCGAAAATCTCCTCTGACGTTTCCGCGATGCTGGTGTATGTGCCGGTCCCGGCATTGTTCACCAACGCAAATATCCGATCGGTCTTGAAGTAATCTTTCAATTCTGCTTTGACCTCGCCTGCAAATGAGTCAAATGCTTTTAAGTTTGAAACGTCGAGCTGAAGCGCCCTGGCCTTTCTCCCGGTGCTCACTATTCCCGATACTACTTTTGCCGCTTCGCTTGAATTTGTGTTGTAGGTGATGATCACATCAAAACCTCTGTCCGCTAGCTGAACTGCCATGTCTTTGCCCAGACCCCGACTTCCGCCTGTGATCAAGGCCACTTTGCCTGAATTGCTTGTCATGATGATTTACTTTGATGAGGGCTCAAAGGTCAGCTGCGGGTAAACCTGAGTCTTGCAAACGGCAATCGACTATTTGTAAAATTCAATCAATGCCGGAATTTCAAAGGCGAGACGCCTGCATGCTTTTTGAAAAAGTTTGAAAAATGGGCGACCTCATCGAACCCCAACGCAAAGGCTATCTCCGACACGTTCCAGTGGGTTTGCTTAAGCAAAATCCTGGCTTCCTCCGCAATTCTCCCATTGATAATCTCGGTTGTGCTGCGTCCGGTGGTTTCTTTGAGAACCTTGTTCAGGTGATTGGTGTGTATGCTCAGTACCCTGGCAAATTCCACGGGTGTTTTCAATTGGATGACTTGCGCTTCATTTTCAATAGGGAATTGCCGTTCCAGCAACTCAATGAAAAGCGACGAAATTCTGCCGGCGGCATTTGAGGCACCCGGAACGCTTTCTATGGGTTTGAGCTTTTGGCCGGTATGAATCAATTCCAGCACATAGTTTCTCAACAAATCATACTTGAACGCATAGTCCGAACCCATTTCAGCGTCCATTTTCTTGAAAATGAGCTCAATTTCGTGGTATTGTCTGTCTGTAAGCTGATACACAAAATCGCTGTCGGGTTGATAAATAGGCAATTCATCGATTATCAATCCCGTTTTCGATTTCGACAGAAACTCTTTCGCAAACACACAAAAAAATCCCGACTGCTCTGTGGACTGAGGCGTGTAACGATAGGGGATCTTTGGCGTGGCGAACAGTATTCCCTGCTTTTCTATCATCACGGTCTTATCGGCGTACTCGACAAGATTTTTTCCTTTTATAAGACTTATTTTGTAGTAGAGCCTGCGGTTGTAGGTCATTTCACATTTCTTCCTCCCGCTATAATAGAACTTGGCGATATCGAAGACATTGAAATGGCCGAGATCGGTGGTAGTCTCGCTGTCCAAAAAATAATCAAGCTGACAACCGCTGTCGCCGCAGATTTCCTTATAAAACTCCCTTACGCTGATGGCACCCACTGGTTGCAAAATTCAAACAGGCCAAAGATACGATTTTTGGGCAGCAGGTTGTGTGATATTTGATAAAGCGACAATGCCAGAGCTTTGATCATTTTTCGGAGCATCATATGATGGCAAGAATATAATCCGGGAAGTTCGATAATGATTAATATTTCATTCATAAATTAAGTGCCTTTTCATCTCACTTAATAAGCTTAGCCATGCCCGTTGATGTGACCGAGATACCGGATCCGGTTTACTCCTTTGATAATCTGCCCTATCCCTTTTTGATGGCAGAGGTTGTTGATGGGGTATGCTACAATAAAGTCGTGAACTCGAAGTTCCTCGATGAGATCGGATATCCTGTAACGGAGATACCCACAATTGATGACTGGTTTGAGAAGGCTTACCCTGATTTGACTTACAGAAATCAGGTTATCGCGTCCTGGTATGCGATTGCGAAAGAATCCACTGAGCAAAGGTCTGCGGAAGCAATCATGATCGCCCACATTACGACAAAGAGGTTCGGGCAAAGATGGTACGAAGTCAAGGCCTCAATAACTCCCCATGTTCACACAGTGGGTTTTATTAATATAGATGAACTGATGGGGAGTGACAAGGCGCTCCGTGCACGGATTGAGAACAAGAATAAGACGCTGGCAATACTGAGTCATGATCTGCGCGGTCCTTTGTCGAACCTGCTGGGCCTGTCGCGTCTGGCATTGGAAGGTCGCCTGAGCGGTGATGAATTCAGCTCTGTTTTGAGTAAGATCAATCACCGTACGGAGCAAACCTTACAGTTTCTCGAAACCACATTGGTATGGACGCGATCGAATTTCGGAGAAATAACAGTCCGGAATGAGATTGTTTCTTTAAGCGATGTGGCAACAATCGCATGCAATGCCGTCGAGGACATTGTGGAAGACAAAAGAGTTACAATCGTAACCGAGGGTATCGAAGATGCTCAATTGATGACCGACCCTGAAATATTATTAATCATCCTAAGAAACATCCTTTCCAATGCAGTCAAATTTTCACCCACGGGTGGGAAAGTGCTGCTGTCATTTCGTGGAGGTATTCACGCTGGAATTCTGGAAATCCAGGATGAGGGTCCAGGAATCAGTGACGAAGTTGTAGAAGGGGTTCTTCAGGGCCGTAGGCTAGATCACAGCTCAATTGAGGCGGGCAAGGGCGCCGGCATTGGGCTGAGATTTTGTGTGGAGCTTGCACACCGCGTTTCAGCAAAGATTTCATTTCAGGCGATTCAACCAAAGGGAACAATCGTGAGAATTCAGTTTGTTGGGAGTCCAACGCCAACCAATCAAGCATCAGTTGCGGCCCAGCCCGTTTAGCCGGACGCCGATTTTTCAGGACGTGTTGTTGTCGTGTTCTGAGGTGAATTCATAAGTGAATTCTTACACCTAACCCTAAAAAATCGTTCTGGCGGCTATCTATCGTTTGATTGTATTGATATCTCAGATAGGAATATAATTCACAACGGCGCGTAATATCGTGCTCAAAGGTCAGTTGGAGAAACGGACTTGACAACAAGTATGGATTGAATACATCGTAGGCCCCGTACACAGCTTCCAAGGAGCCTTTTTTCAATGAATACCTGATCGCAATTTTATAAGTCGGAAAATTTTGACTGACCCCGGTACCCATGTTGGGCGGTACGTCGGTGGAGTTATCTTTTTGAAACGTAAAATTATAACCACCTGCCAATAAGAGATCAAATTTTTCTGAAACGGGCCAGCGGGTTTCCGCAATTAACAGGTAATTGCTTTTTGAATATTGGGGCAATGGATATTGAATTATGTTGTCGGATAGCCTTGCGATGAAACGCGCCCTGTTCCAAAACGATTTAGTTTGTAATTCAATTTTATAGTGGAAGTAGGAATCTAAATTTTCTGGACGTTCACCCTGTCGTACACCACCTTCAAAACGAAGCCATTTATTCAGTTTGATATTTGCGACTATATTTTGATCAAATCGAACGCCGCCGTTCGCTTCAAGGATAGTCCTTGAATAAATGAGTAAGCTTACCTTACTCTGCTTGCTTGCGAGGGAGTCCTCTGGGAATGGCTTCGCATAAAGTGCGGCCGAGCAAAAAACTAGAAAAGAAACAAACAATCTCATCCGAGGGCGATTCAACTTTGCAAAGTTAGAATAACATCCGGCGATTCTCGCAAGCTTTGGAGACCAGATGTATCGGACGGGGGATTTCCTGGCTTACCGCTTTCCCTGGGTTGCTTTTCCAGGAATTCGGGGTTCCATCTTTATGATTGTCTTTTTTGAGTATTTCGGAATGCAGGTGGAATGTAAAGGATCAATCCTTGCCGGAAAGAATCATCTCATTTACAAGGGCTTTGCCATGAACCATCCCGACAAGCGACCGGACGTCTTTGACTGCATTGATTTTCTCTTCGGCTCCGGCCGTCAGTGACACATACTTTTTTAGATTTTTTTTGGTGAGTCGGTATTTATCCGACGCGAGCGATAAGCTGAAGTAAGGCGCCTGTACATAATGATACTGCACATGAGGGACGCGCTTGTTATAAACCAGCAGCGGGGTATCATCGAGGATCTCGTAGTAACCATAAATTTTGAAAATGCGCTTACTGCCAAATGAAAAGAATTTGTGGCCCCGGTCACGGTAACCATAAAAATCGGCGAAGCGGAATTCGAGTTTGCGTCCGCTCCTGATCAGGTGTATATCACCGGCCGATGCCTCGACGAGCGAGTCGGTATCCGAAAGAGATGGATAAGATAGTATGTCGTTCAGGAAATCTGCTTCGGTCATGTAGATGCCGTTCTGATACTTCGGTTCAGCAGCCCCGCAGGCAGCCCAGCACGAAGCGAGTATTACGCTCATGACCGCTATCCTTCTTATATTCATCGTGCCCAAACTAAAGTGCGGGAATAAAGAGCCACTTAATGCCGAATTAATTTGGGCTTAAAAACATGGCGACCGCACCATCGGTGAGCTACCATGCGCAGGAATTGGCCTACTTTTGGAGGTCTGAATATGTATTCGGCCTGCGCCCGTATACAAGCACAATAACCCATTAATCGAATGCGAATTCTCGTTGTTGAAGATGAGCAGAAAGTTGCCGCTTTTATTAAGAAAGGCCTCGAGCAGAACGGCTATGAAGTCGAGCTGGCCTACGACGGTTTCTTTGGGGAGAAGCTTGCCATCACCCGCGCTTTTGACCTGATGCTGCTTGACATCATCATACCCGGCAAGAACGGTATCGAAGTATGCAAGACCGTAAAGAATGCTAAGCCCGGTATGCCCATTATGATGCTCACGGCATTGGGAACGACGACGGACAAAGTTTCGGGCCTTGACTCAGGCGCTGACGACTACCTGGTGAAGCCATTTGAGTTCGAGGAACTTCTTGCGCGCATCAGGTCTTTGACGAAACGGTTTGATTTCTCAAGTCAGCATCGGGGCGAATCCCTGAAGGTCGATGACCTGGTGCTCGACCTTCAGAAAAAAGTCGCCCTTCGCGGAGGCAAAACCATTTCGCTCACGGCAAAAGAATTCGATTTGCTGGAGTATTTCATGCGGCATGCCGGGAGAGTCATTTCGAAAGCAGAGCTATCAGACAAGATTTGGGGTATTAACTTCGATACGGGTACGAACGTGGTGGAAGTTTACATCAACATCCTCAGGAAAAAGATCGATAAAGATTTTCCCGTGAAATTGCTGCACACGCGCATCGGGCTTGGCTACCTCATGACGCCCACCGTATGAGCATCCGCAACCGGTTGATCGTATTGTTTGTCTCGATCGTGGCCTTGATCCTGCTGGCCACTTCGATCGCGGTCTATTATTTCTCGGCGACCAACAGGAAGGAGGAATTCTATAAGAGACTTGCCAACAAGGCTACCATCAACGCGCGCCTGCTCATCGAGGTAGACGAGGTAACGGTAGATGTGCTCAAGCGGATCGAGAAAGATAACCCGATGAATCTTCCGAATGAAGAACTCAAGATCTATGACTACCAGAACCAAGTGCTCTTTAGTTCCGACGCGGAGAACTTCGTCAAGGTTGATACCACGTTGCTTGACCAGGTGAGGCTGGAAAAAGATGTTCGCTTCAAGCGAGGTCCCTACGAATGTCTCGGTATTTTGTATTCGGATCGCTACGGTCACTTTGTGGTCATCGTTGGCGCAGTTGATATTAATGGTAATCAGAAGCTTGCCAACCTGAGGACAATTCTTCTGATCGTATTCGGTGTTGCGATACTGCTCATTATGCTAGCGGGCTACCTGTATGTGGGTAAGGCCCTGGATCCGATTTCGGAAGTTATCCGCGAGGTTGATGAAATATCGGCAACGAGCCTTCACCGGCGCCTGGACGAAGGCAACGGTAAAGACGAGTTCGCAAAGCTGGCCGGCACCTTTAATAATATGCTCGGGCGTCTTGATCAGGCGTTCCGTGCACAGAAAACTTTTATCGCAAACGCATCGCATGAGATCCGAAATCCGCTAGCCGCCGTGTTGGGCCAGATCGAAGTGAGCCTCATGAACGACCACTCGAAGACTGAGTACCGTGAAGTCTTGCTATCGCTTAGAGAAGATATTACCAATCTCAACGCTGCTTCCAATCGTCTGCTCCTTCTCGCACAGGCGAGTGGCGAAGACACGGAAACAAAGTTCGCCGATATTCGCGTAGATGAACTGCTCTGGGACTGCAAGGCGGAACTGCAGCGGGTGAGGCCCGCCTATTCGATCACAATCGTGATGGACTCCTCGATCGACGACGACCTCAAACTCAACATACTCGGGGATGAGCAGTTGCTCAAAGGGGCCATTTCCAACATCATGGACAATGCGTGCAAATATTCTATTGACCATTCGGTCACGATAAACATTCAAAGTTATCCCGGTAAAGTTATGCTCAAGTTCAGTGACACGGGTATCGGGATACATGAAGATGAGATTGCGAACTTATTCGATCCTTTCTACCGGGGACGCAACACGGCAACGTTTAAAGGCAACGGCATCGGACTTTCACTCGCCTATCGTGTGATTAAGAGCCATCGGGGAGAAATTGAAATTTACTCCCGGCTCAACGTAGGGACTACGGTCACGGTGGTACTGCCGACAACAGTGCAAACCTATACTCAGGTTTAAGCCTGATTTAATTCGGGGTTGAGTCAGTCTTTAGACCGCTGCACTTTATTGCGCGAAATATAATCCCATCGCAAACAGATCTATTCGTGCGATTAACTAGTGTTAATTTATTTCCACTTGTCAATTATTTCTCTATCTTTTTCCAGCTCCTCTTTTCTGGCTTCTACCAGCTGTTGCGTCGCCGCTATTCTAGCATCAATCAATCTGCCATTTTGTTGAGCCATGACTCTCCCGCGGTTTAGTGCGTTCAATGTTTCATTCAACTTCAAAAGCGTTGCGATTTTTTTAGAATTGCAAGGTGTTGCTCCAAAGAATTGATCAGATGTGGTCAGGTCGATAGCGTGTTTACTGAAAGTGCGAGATGAAACCCACGTTAAAATGCGCTGCTAAATGACGGGATTAACTTATGCTTAAAGGCTTTCTTCAATCATGCATTCGACTCTCCTTGTTGCCGGCGCCACATGACCACCAGCGGGATAGATGTGAGCACAACCATTCCGCCAACGATCAGGTCGAGGTAGTCGATGACAGAAGGAAATACGTTCCCCACCGAATGTCCGGCCACAACCATCACAGTTATCCATACGGCTGCACCGATAAAATTCACAAAGATGAACTTGCTGAATCTGAGTCCGGCCATCCCCGCAAGGATGGGAACGAAAGTGCGAACCACAGGTAAAAATCGTCCTATAACGAAGGCCCACATCCCGTGTTTTTGATAGAATTCACGCGTCATGTCCGCGTACCTTCTTTTATAAAAGAAGGTTTCCTTCCGCGACGCCATATATGCGCCCGACCATTTGCCTGTAAAATAACCGGCTGTCGACCCGCAAACTGCGGCAAGCACGAGCATGGGAACGAGCAGGCGGATGTTGATATCCAAATAGGGCGTCTCTGAAAGTAGCCCGCTTACGAACAGGAGTGAATCTCCCGGCAGGAATATCCCGAAAATTATTCCGTTCTCTGCAAAGATGATCAGCAGCAGCAACGTGAGTCCGCCATATTGAATCAGGTACCCGGGATCGAGAAACTCAATAAATGACAGTATGTTGTTCATGCTTCTCCTTGTCAGTCCATATCACTACATCTGCCTTTGCTTTGCCTCAGCTTTCATCCCAACGATTAACATAAAGATGACCCTACACGTGCAGGCCGACATTAAATTTACCTTAAAACGCCCGGAACATACCTCGTACCGCTGCCGGGTTTGGTTACTTTGACCTTCAGCAAAGCAAACCATTGAGCCGGCGAATATATAATCTTCTGATCAAACGCGTTCTGCCAACCATCGTGCTGGCAGTGTTCCTGCTTTGCACTTTCATCGTCAACACCCATGCCGGCCACGAGAGCGCAGTATCCGGCACCACAAAGGGTTACGTCGAATACGTTCACTCTGCACCATCGGGTGTTTGCAAAGTTGATTCCAAAGCCAGCGATGTCGCCTCGACCGGTGGTTTCACCGTCTCCATTTGCGATTGCTATGTAACCTGTCCGGGTTGTGGGCAGGTACGACTTGCACTACGCTGTACATTCGAATCGGAGATATCCATTAATGCTCCTTAGTCCGGAGAATTGCTGCCTCACGCAGACCGGGCACTGACGTCCATCGACGCCGGCCCGCAGCTTCTATTTTATTTTTTCTCCAAAAAACAAAGCATTTGTCATGAATGAGTTTATTGATTTTTTAAAAAGAGCATGGTTCGTAGTCATCATCCTGTTGATGGTTGTCGCTTTTACACTTATCGTGATGTGGTCCTGATCAAATCCATTTGGATGTATCTTCTGAAGAGCTGCTGCTGATCGGATCGTTCCTGCTTATTGCCCGGCCCGTTCCGGTGTTCATCGCCCTGGCATATGCTTGTGATAAACTTTCCGCAAAAGGCGTCAGCATCGGTCTTATAGAACATCGGATGCCGCACACCGGCGTAGGAGTGAGAAAAAGAAAAGGCTGGCCCCGAACCGAGCCAACCCCAGCGGGGACACCCCTATACCCTACCGAAGGCTTACCTGTAAACTGCCAACGTGTGAAGCCCCGCTTACAACTTCTATTTGATAAAGGCCCGGTAGAAGTTTTTTCTTTGGTGCAAATACCATTTCAACCTGCTTGCCCGATGAGGTCGAGCTGACGACACGACTCGTAACGGCGCCGTCTTTTTCAGTCAGCGTAACTCCCTTTGGATTGACGATGGTGAATTTAAGGTCGTCTGCTTCGGAGGAAACGTTGAGCAGCGTGGTGAGCTTTTGCGTACGAGAAGCCTTGATGACAAGTTTGTTTGTGTTCTTCCGTGTAGCTGTTACAAGTGGCTTGTCAAACCTTGTGGTCTGCGTGAGGCGCAGTTCCTCTTTGAGACGATTATTTTCATCGCGAAGCATATGCACCTCTGCGTCCATGTCTACGTTCTTGTGTTTGAGATCATCCTGGGCGGACTGAAGCGCCGTTAGTTGTAACTCCAGCGAGCGACGTTCTGCAAGCAGTTCATCGTATTTCTTTTTCGACGCGGAATTTTCTTTTCTTGAACGCTCCAGCGACGACGCATTTTCAGCGAGCTTGCCGCGTACTGCTGAAATCTCCGCGCTGAGCTCCTCGTTTTTTCTTGTCGCCTCCCTCGCAGCGGTGATGGACTTGTCGCGTTCCTTCTCGATAGAAAGTTTTTCGGAAAGCAGGCTTTCATAACGCAGCTTTTCACGGTTGACGTCGGACTTGTACATGCGTGATGTCTGGTGCTCCAGGTAAATCCACACGCCCGAAGCGATCAAGAGCGTGGCCAGGGACCAGGTAACAATGCGGTTTGAATTGACAGCCATAAAAATGTTGTGTTGTTTGTTGTTACAAAGAACGCCGCGCAAATAAAGCCAGCCTTAAGGCGGAATTAAATCAGGCTTAAAACGAAGTGGACGCCGGCAGATGCCCCTTGATGATTCGGTATGCAAGGGAAGCAGGATTCGCTGGCGCGGCCCTTGGTAGTTTGCAAGCTGACGGCGCCTAATGCAACAGTGAGAATAATCATAACAAGAGAGAATTGGGATCCATCTTCCTCGGCCTATTCTCATTGCATGACTGGCCAGCCATTTTCGCAGCACGCTTTTCGCAGATGGGTGTCAAAACCCTCTAAAATGATGCTATTTTCACTGTTATTATGAAAATTGATTTGACAAATCAAAATAAATTGCTAAGTTTGATAAGATGATCAAAGACGACGCAAGTCTGCTTATGGAGTTTTATCCAAAAATCTACTTTGCTTGCCATACCAAGCACGTCAATGATCCGGTAAAAAAAGTAAGACTCACTGCTCATCAAGGCAGCATTTTGGATCATTTGAATGACACCGATTCGATCTCTTTGCAAGAGCTGGCTTTGCACATGGGCGTAACACCGTCAACAATGTCGATTACCGTGGAGCGCTTGGTTAAGCTTGGATACGTCTCTCGTGATAAGGACAAGAATGACTCGCGCAGAGTAAAGCTGCTTTTGACGGGTCAAGGCCTGAAAATAAAAAGAAGCAAATCTGTTCTTGATGCTCACCGCGTACAAGAAGTGCTGTCCAGATTAACCGATGATGAAAGGCTGGTTGCCATCAAGGGATTAGGTTTACTGGCCTCCGCATCTGAAATGCAAATGAAGAGTACCAGTCTGGAAAAGGCCTGGACTAAGAGAAGTAAAACAAAAACCTAAACTCTCAAATATGAAGTGGATCCTTATTGTTTTGGGAACTTTGATCGTTGTTGTCATCCTTGTTTATGTAATAGGGATGCTCATGGAGGTCACCCACAAAGCCACAGCGCAAAGGAAATTCAAAGTCAGCGCTAATCAAATTTGGCTGATCTTAACAGATTTTAAAGACTACAAGAGCTGGAGAAGTGGAATTAAAGAATTGCGGGTAGATGGCGACAGGCAGTGGACCGAAACCAACAGCTATGGCGATAATGTGAGCTATGCTTTGGAGATAATAGCCGAAAATCAAAGCATGAAAACGCAGATCCTAAATAAAGACTTACCCTATGGTGGGTATTGGGAATTTACACTCTCCTCTGACCCGGGCGGTTGCGTGCTTTCGATAACAGAAAACGGAGAAGTCTATAATCCTTTTTTCAGGTTTATGTCCAAATATATTTTCGGCCATGATACCTCCTTGAAAACATACATGAAAGATTTGGAAGCAAGGGCTGGGGGCTAGCGCATTTGATGAGTGTCGATCAAATCAATGAGGCCAATTCAATCTTTTATAATGCGCATTAAGGAGAATGGGCTCGTCGAAATTTAAGGGCAGGCCCTCATCGATTACTTAAAACTAAGTCTGGCGTAAAGAACAAAGCTGAGAATCGTATCCGCCACGCATTGACCCTTTATTCTACCTGAGACTTTTCAGGGATCCATTGTATATTCTACTGAACATAGCTCCGTACCGGCAATGTCTTTTAGCTGAGCTTGGAGCACTTGAATGCATCAAGCGGCAAGTCTTTTTTTCACTTTCGAGAAATTCATTGCAGTGCTGTACAACTAATTGGGTGACAGCAGCTCGCTTGCGCGATTCAGAATCCACACGTAGGTGGTAGTAACCTTTTCCGAGGCCGTTGGTAATATGGCAAGAATAACCGCGCCTTATGATCCGTAATTACCTGTACCTCTTCCTAAGAATTTTGCAGCGTCATCCGTTCTACTTCGCTGTAAACCTGGCCGGATTGACCATCGGCATCTCGTGTTGTATGATCATCATGTTATTTGTCAATCACGAGTACAGTTATGATAATTTTCATAGCAAAGCAGCCAGAATATATCGTTTGAACTACAATTTTACTTCCGGTGAGACTCAATTATTGTCTCCATCAGTACCCGTTTTTGTAGGACCTGAGGTAAAAAGACGTTTCCCCGAAGTAGAAGATGCGACCAGGTTATACAAGGAATGGACTGCACGCACGATCCGGGTCGACGACAAAATAATCGATGAGCGCGGGTTCTGCTGGGCTGACTCTAACTTCTTCAGGTTCTTCGACTTTAAGACAAAACTCGGAGATGTGACCAAAGCACTAAGTCATCCCGGTTTGCTGATCATTACCGAGTCGATGGCCAAAAAGTATTTTGGAGACGAGAATCCAATCGGAAAACTCGTTAACAGCAACAATAACCGCGACTATGAGGTCGCCGCTGTAATTGAAGACATACCAGCCAATTCACATTTCACATTTAACTTCCTGACGTCGTTGTACAGTATAAAAAACTTAGACGAGTCAATAAGTTGGAATAATCCGAACTACACCACGTTCATTTTACTGAAAGAAGGATCAAGTCTCACAGGGCTGTCGGCAAAAATTGAGGATTGGGTAAATCCCCCCGGCATCAAAGAGCAAACTGCACATCAGAATTCACTTCACCTCGAGCTGGAATTGCTTCGGGAGGTCCATTTCAACATAAAGGCAGGAAATTTTGGTAATCAGCTCTCGATTACCGACCCAAGGTACCTCATCATATTTGTTGCTATTGCAGCAGCGGTACTATTGATCGCCTGTGCAAACTACGTGAACCTGTCGACGGCACGTGCATCGCTTCGCGCGAAAGAAGTTGGTATGCGAAAAGCTATTGGGGCAAGCTTTGGCCAATTGTCATTCCAGTTTCTTGCGGAATCGTTTCTGATGGTCCTTCCTGCGATCATTCTCTCTGTTGGCCTGGTGAAAATTCTATTGCCCCTTATGAACTCACTATTCGGAAAGGAAATTCCGTTTGAAATTTTCAGGAGCGATTTTCTTTTGATTGTGATCACCGGATGGATCGTTCTTTCTCTCGCCGCGGGCTTTTACCCCGCCTTGTTGTTATCCCGTTTTAGACCCATCTCAGTTTTGCGAAGCAAGTTCACACAGACGAATTCCGGTCTGATACTTCGCAAAGGACTCGTCGTATTTCAATTCACAATCACCACAGTACTCGTGGCTGCAACGCTGGGTATTTTGTTTCAATTGCAATTCATGCAATCGAAGAAGCTCGGCCTTGACAAAGATCATGTTTTGGTTATCACCGGCAATAACGAGATCAACAAGAATATTGAATCCTTTGCCCACCGTCTTCGAAATCTTTCTGGTGTTCAAGACGTCGCAAAAACCTGGAGATCACCCTTTCAAACCGTTGCCGGGAATGGGCTTACCATTGGCAAAGCAATAGATAAAAACCATGAACCCCTAATGGTGGGGGCTATCAGTGCAGATGACCATTACATTACAACACTGGGTATTGAATTGCTGGCAGGAAGAAATTTCTCAGCCGCAAAGACGGCGGGCGACAGCGTTGCCCAAGAATACGTCGTGAATGAGGCATTCCTTGCGGATAATGGGTTAACAACCCCTGATGCACTTGGTATGGAAGTGACCCTTGGGATGCTTCCCCGAGGCACCGGCCGCATCGTCGGAGTGATCAAAGACTTCCATTTTTCATCTTTGCATAGCAAACTGGCACCTGTTGTGTTATTTCAGGAGCCAACGTTTTACAGTTGCCTCCTCGTCAAAATCGGACCCGGTGCCGTTGCGGCGACACTTTCACAGATTGAAAAAGAGTGGAAAATAAATTCACCCATGCGGCCATTCAACTATTCGTTCCTGGACACGGAATACGATGCGATGTACCGGACGGAACAGCGAGTAAGTTTGCTCGTCTCCGTTTTTTCCGGTGTAGCAATTTTTGTTGGCTGTCTGGGATTACTGGGTCTCTCTTCTTTCACATCATCACAACGAACGAAGGAAATATGTATCCGAAAAGTGATGGGTGCGTCCATTACCCAAATCATCCGGTTGCTGACGATGGGATATGTGCGACTGCTCCTTGTATCGTTTATCATCGCCATCCCAACTTGCAGTTATATACTTCAAGGGTGGCTTCAAGGTTTTGCCTACAAAATTGAAATTGGGCTCACCCCATATCTTATCGCTGTCCTTATCGTTGTCGTCGCGGCATGGCTTACGGTCAGCTACCAGTCGTTAAGAGCTGCCGTGATAAATCCGGCCAACGCGCTCAGAAACGAATGATGGTTTTCCGCTGAGATATCGGGCCATAAAATTGCGGAGTTTTAAATCAAGCAAAAGAACGTCCGTTGTAATCAGGGTAAGACTTGGAAAAGTTCATCAGAAGAATATCGTAAATGTTTCCATTCTTAGGTTTGGCGTGCACTCTTCGTTATCTCCGCTCAAAGTGATCTTTGACGGCAAATGCAAGAATTGAATTTCTTATCCGCTCGTCAAGTCGGAGAATTCTTTTCGCGCCGTCCAGTAAAAAAATATCGGGAAGACAAGCAGTGTGAAGATGGTCGCCGTTACCAGACCGCCGATGATCACGATGGCCAGTGGTTTTTGCGATTCCGACCCGATACCCGTTGATATAGCAGCAGGCAACAGGCCGATCGCCGCCATCAGCGCTGTCATCACCACTGGGCGTGTGCGCGTATGCACGGCTTTCTGTATCGCCTCGGCTAGCGAAAATTTATCTCTGAGGTTTTTATAGAACTGGCTTAGTAAAATAACTCCGTTCTGAATACAGATTCCGAAGAGCGCGATAAATCCTACGCCTCCCGATATCCCAAAGTTCATTCCTGTGACATGAAGTGCAACAATACCACCGATCAGCGCGAATGGAACATTGGCCAGTACAAGGAATGCATCGCGCACATTGCCGAAGGTTATGAAGAGTAAAATGAAGATCAGCAGAAGACTAATAGGCACGACTTGTGCAAGACGGCTCGTAGCGCGTACCTGGTTCTCGAATTCGCCTGTCCACCCCATGCGATATCCTTTCGGTAGCGACACGCTGGCGGCAACTTTGCGCTGCGCTTCACTGATTGTACTGCCCAGGTCGCGTTCCCTGACGGAAAACTTCACTCCGATGAACCTTTTCGTGTTATCACGGTAGATAAATGCGGGTCCGGTGATGATGTGTACTGAAGCGATCTCCTTAAGTGGAATTTTCTGTCCGCGCATCGTTGGTACCATCAGTTGCATGATATCATTCTCATCCTTGCGGTACTCGCGCTGGTAGCGTATGCGGATATCGAACTTCTTCTCTTCTTCGTATTTGATCGTCGCCGTTTTGCCGCCGATGGCCATTTCGATGATGCTCTGTGCGTCCGACTTCAGTACGCCATAGACAGCCATTTTCTCTTCATCCAGTGAGACGCTGATCTCAGGCTGACCGATGTTGCGCAGTATGCCGAGGTCTTTTACGCCCTGAACCCCTTTCATTTTCTCCAGCACCTGGTTGGCCAGGTCATCGAGCTTGCCCAGGTCGTTGCCGTAGATCTTGACTGCGTTCGATGCCTTGATCCCCGCGGCAGCTTCGGCGACGTTGTCGATGATGGGCTGAGAATAATTATAGAGTATTCCCTGCAACTGCGTTAGTTTTTTGTCCATCCTGGCGATCAGTTCATCCATCTTGATTTTCTCCTCCCATTCTTCTTTGGGCAAGAGGTCTACCTGGAACTGTGCGAAGTAAAAACCATTCGGGTCCGTCCCGTCGTTGCTGCGTCCGACCTGCGATAGCACGTCACGCACTTGTGGAAACTCCCTGAGGTCCTTGCGGATTGTACGGGCCACTTTCACACTCTCGTTCAATGACATGCTCATGGGAAGTTCTGCCGTCACCCAGAGCGCACCTTCATTAAGCTGTGGAAGGAACTCCGTGCCCATCCACCGCATGGAAACCATCGATGCAGCCAGAACTCCCATGGCGACAAAGAAACTCAGGCGCCGGTGAGCGAACGTAAATCTGAATCCTTTGCCGACCATTCGATTGAAGAAATCCACCACAGGGTTATGCTTTTCGTACACATTTTTCTTCAGCAGGATCGAGACCAGTACCGGGACGAGAGTCAACGTAAGAATAAGCGCACCCAGCAGTGCGAATCCAAGTGTGTAGGCAAGCGGTGAAAACATTTTTCCCTCCACTTTCTGGAATGCGAAAATGGGCAGCAGTGCTGAAATGATAATCAGTTTGGAAAAGAAAACAGCCTTGCCCATCTCGGCGCCGGTCCGTCTTATCAAACCGAGCTTGGCGAGCTTGTTGAACCGGTGCATCTCTTTTTCCTGCGCCATGTTGTCTAAGGCGACGAACAATCCTTCCACCATCACCACTGCCCCGTCTATTATAATTCCGAAATCAACGGCGCCAAGAGAAAGCAGATTCGCACTCATTCCCTTGAGCTTCAGGCAGACGAATGCGAACAGGAGCGAGAGCGGAATGATTACCGAAACGATCAATGTAGTCCGCCAGTCGGCCATGAAGATCAGTACGATCGCAGTCACCAGCACGATTCCCTCCAGCAAGTTGTGCATCACCGTTCGTGTGCAATATTCCATCAGCGTGTCGCGATCATAGAAGACTTCCATTTTCACACCGGACGGCAGGCCTGTTTCGTTTAGTTCGGCGACTTTTTCTTTCAATCGCTGAAGAACTTCGTGCGGATTCTCTCCCTTGCGCATCACCACAATGCCTTCGACGGCATCATCATGTTCATTGATGCCTACCTGGCCAACACGCGGCACACTTGCTTCATTCACGGTAGCAATATTTTTGACCAGGATCGGGTTGCCGTTGAAGTTATCGACGATGGTGTTTTCGATGTCCTTGATGGAGTTAAGTAAGCCCAGTCCGCGCACAACGTATGCCTGTCCGTTCTTCTCGATCACGTCGCCGCCTACATTGAGATTGGCCCTCGTCACGGCTTCGTAGACTTCAAGCGGAGTGAGGTCGTGCTTTTGAAGCTTCACTGGATCGATCGATATTTCATATATCTTCTCCTGACCGCCGAACGCAACCAAGTCAGCAACTCCGGGAATGGCACGTATCTGGCGGTCGATCGTCCAGTTCTGGATCGTCAGCAAATCCCGTGTGTTGTAGTCTTCTCCACGAAGGATGTATCGATAGATTTCTCCGGTCGGTCCATACGGAGGCTGAACTTCCGGGTCCACATTCTCGGGCAGCGACACATTCCTGAGCTGATTGTTTACTTGCTGGCGCGCGAAAAAATCCTCAACATCATCGTCGAAAATGATCTTTATCACAGACAGCCCGAACATTGTTACGCTCCGTACCTGTGTTTTGCGCTGAACGGGATTCATGGCGATCTCAATCGGCGTGGTCACAAACCTTTCCACTTCCTCCGCGCTGCGCCCTTTCCATTCTGTAACTATTATGATCTGGGTATTGGTCACATCAGGGAATGCTTCGATCGGAATGCTCCTATAGCTGATCCAGCCCCCGACGATGAGAAGTCCAACCCAGAAAAAAGTAAATAGCCTGTTCTTCAGCGAAAACCCGATAATATTTCTGATCAGTTTGTTCATCCCTTCAATCGTTAATCGTTCAGCGCATCATACACCAGGAGCGCATTTCCTGAAATCACCTGCTCACCTTCTTTAAGTCCGCCTGTCAGATAACTAATCTCACCGAGCTGGCTGTAGACATTCACCTCACGAGTTTCAATGTCTGTCCTGGATTTGAAGACCATGACCCAGTTGCGGCCTTTGTCAAAAATGATCGAGGACGACGGTACGGACAGGAGACTTCGATTCTCAGAGTAACGAATGCTCACCGTAGCATTCATGTCGGGCTTGAGCAACAGATCAGGATTTGGAATTTTAATCAGCACCTTCATTGCCTTCGTCGCAGGGTCGATCGCATTGAATATCCTGTCGATCTTACCCTTGAAAATCTTGTCGGGGTAGCTGATCGTCTGCACGAAGGCGTCGTATCCGACGGCTACCCTTGAGATATTTGATTCATTCACGTTTGCGAGCACCCAGATCTCATCGATCTGGGCGATCGTGAAAACTACATCCGACTTGTCACTGCGCAGCTGCTCGTTCTGATTGATGTCTTTGAAGACCACAAACCCGCTGATCGGCGCCACGATGTTGTATGTCGATTCACTGCCGAGCTGGTAGATTGAATACACCTCAGTGATCCTTTTGAGTTCGGCTTTCGCTTTGTCGAGTTCCTTTTCGACGGCAATCACGTCGCGTTCCGAGTTGAGTTTGCCAGCATAGAGCTCTCTTGCCACTTGCAGATTTTTTTCTGATAGGGCAACGTCTGCCTGCGCGTCCAGCATTTGTCGCTGAAAGTCCGCCACCTCGCTGCTGCGCACCGTAGCCAGGATCTGTCCTTGCTTTACGTAGTCGCCCAACTCAACGTTGATCCGTATCACGTTTCCGCCCGCGATGGGATACACCTGTGAGAGCTTGTTGTTATCGGCGGAAATTTTTCCAAACAGCCTCAGTTCGTCTTTGACATCTTCGGGCTTGGCGGTCGCGAATGTAGACCGCCGAAACATCTCGTCGGTGAGCTCGAATGCCTGGTCTGGTTCGTGTTTGTGCTCTTTGCAGGATGAGATCAGTAAAATGGATAGAAGAAATGTGCGCGATGTCATGTTAGTAGATGTTTGACGAAGTGACAAAATTGATCTGCTCGGCCAGGAGCGCGAGCTGTGTTTTTATCCGCTGAAAATCGGCAAGAGACTCGTTGTAAGCTTCAAAGAAATCGACAAACTCGAGGATCGAAATATTTCTTCGACTGAAGTTCTCGTTCACGCCGCGGAATACATCGTTGAAGTCATTGGTGTACAGGGCTCGTGCCCGCGTGTATTCAATGATCCCCGCACGCATTTCATCGACAGCGTTGGTGACTTCGGCCTGCACCTGATTTTTTTTCTGCACGAGCATGATCTCTGTGTTGATCTGATCATAACCTGCGGCCTTGATAGCTCCCTTGTTGCGGTTCCATAGCGGCAGTGGCACAGAGACACCCACCTGCACCTGGTTTCTGAAAGCGCCTCCCTGCTGGTCGTAACCTGAATTCAGAAGAAGGTCCGGAACGACCATTTGCTTTTGGAGTTTTAACATCGTGCCTGCAAGTATTTTCTGTTGCTGGGCCTGCTTGTAATCGGGACGATTCTCAAGGGCAACCGCGACAAGGTCATTGAATGATCGTTGTGAGGAGAATCGTACAAATGCCGCCTCGTCTATCATCGTCAACGGTTGAGAAGTCGTGTGGAGCAGTATCTGGATTTTTCTGACTTCTTCCAGGTAGGCCGAAGTCTCCTCGATGCGGTTATTAGAGATACGCAGATACACGCTCTTGAGCCTGATTACGTCCTTGATGGGAAGATTACCCCGTGCTGCCTGTGTTTCGTAAGATGCGATCAGTTCATCGAGTAATAGCAGCTGGCCTTTGTAGCTATCCAGTATGACTTTGTGTTTGTTCAGGAGATAAAGGCTGCTGTGTAGTTCGAACCTGAGATTGCGTAGCAGATCGGCTAGTTCCGATTCCGCGATCTCTTTGTTCTGGCGGGCGATCGATATCGAGCTTTTTCTTTTTCCACCCATGATGAGCAATTGCTCAATGGCAAATTCTTTCTGCCCGGTCGGTCCGATGTTGAAGAATTTTTCATTCTGCGGATCAATCGCATTGAGGTCCGCTGAAATCACGGGGTTGGGATAGGCTTTCGCCTGGATCACCATTGCATCGGCGGCACTTACTGAATACATCCGCGAAAGCAGCAGCAGATTCTCTTTGAGAAAAATGCTGTCCGCTTTCTGAATAGTCAGTCGCAGGCTGTCTGATTCGATTACGTTTTGTGCTCGCGTCCCGGCGAAACACATGACAAGCATTGCAGATGCTAACAGCCTTCTGATGCGAGCGCTTGACATCTTGTCCGTTATATGAGGCATAGAATATTTGATCATTCATAAATACGAGCACACGATTAGCGCCCCCTTAATGCCCCATTAAAATCACCTTAAAAACCTTTTGTTGATAAGTGCGGGGCACCATTCAGTGCGAAGCCGATTCGTCTAACTATGAGACGTTTGTGAAAAGGTAGACCACCGCGCCTCCTGTGTATCCGATCAGCGCCAGGAAACTTATTTTTCTCAAGTACCAGACAAAATCAAGTTTCTCCATGCCCATCACCGCCACGCCGGCAGCGGACCCGATCACAAGCAGACTGCCACCCGTGCCCGCGCAGTAGGCGAGATATTCCCAGACCATGTGGTCTACCGGATAAACCTCGAGGGAGTACATGCCCATGCAGGCGGCGACGAGTGGAACATTGTCGACAATGGCTGACACCACGCCAATGACGCTGATGATGATCCGGTTGTCGCCGATCACATGCGTGAGACTTCCAGCGAAGTGGTGCAGCGTTTGCATCGACTCAAGTGCCGCGACTGCAAGCAGAATACCCATGAAGAATAGCGCACTGGGAACATCAATTCGCGAAAGGGCCGCCGTGGGTGAATACCTTTTTCTTTCTTCTTCGTCGATACCGGGATTGATAAGCTCGGAGATCACCCAGACAACTCCCAGCCCAAGCAGTATACCCATGTAGGGTGGCAGGTGTGTCAGCGTCTTGAATACCGGAACCGAAACTAGCGCGCCGACACCGGCCATGAGCATTACCTTACCGTTGCCCTTGCTGCCGGGCGCTGCTTCTTCGATCTGTGCGGGAGATTCTACATGTCCTTTAAGTTTAAAGCTCAGATAGATCAGTGGCACAAGCAGACAAACAATGCTCGGCAGAAATACTGACTTAATGATGGCAAGCGACGTAATCTGCCCTCCGATCCACAGCATCGTGGTCGTTACGTCGCCGATCGGCGACCATGCGCCACCCGCATTGGCCGCGATGATGATCATGCCGGCGAAATAGAGTTTTTTATCCTGCTCCCTGACAAGCTTCCTCGTCAGAGAGACCATGACGATGGCCGTTGTCAGGTTGTCCAGTATCGCTGACAAGAAAAATGCTACCCAGCAGATGATCCACAACAGCTTCCTGGGGTCGGTCGTTCGGATTCTGTCCGTGATGAACTCAAATCCGTTGTGTGCATCGATCAGCTCGACGATCGTCATCGCCCCGAGCAGGAAGAAGAGAATCGACGCTATCTGGGCGAGGTGGTGCGAAAGTTGTTCGGAGATAAAGCGTGCATGGCTTTCAGCAATGTTTACATTACCTGCCTGGGTTGCCGTAACGATAGAATGATTGATCTGACTGCCCGTGGTTTCCGGCGGGACATGCAGGGCAAACAGTGCCCAGCAGACAGCACCCGTGATAAGTGCTGTTGCCGTTTTATTTATTTTGATCGGATGCTCCAGTGCTATGCACGTATATCCGAGGATGAATACCACTATGATAATTACTTCCATATTTTGGATTTCGTTATAAGTATGTTGAGTCGCATTAGCGACAGGTGAAAGCGCTGCAGCGAATAAGAGACTGAATTTGCTTCAATAGCCGATGGGTCAATGAATCAATCACTGATGCGAAGTTGCTACCGATCGCGGTGACCGTTGAAGAAAGCTTTGCGCCTAAGGCGCGTTGGAAGAGATCAAAGAATGGAAGAGTACCTCGTAGTACCGGAGTCGGTGGGTGACGGGAGGCTTAAGTAACTCGACTGTGTCCTGCCAGCGGTTTTCCGACCAGATAAGTTCGCTGTTGGCAAGAGCGCCTGTGTCTGAAACCTCTGCGTCAATGTCGGCATCGACCTGAAAAAAGCATTCATCTTCTTTGGTCGGCAGTGATAAAGGCAGGTTAACCCCTTCGGCGAAAACCAGTCGGACGTGCTGTGTTATTTCCCGGTTCTCAGCCGGGGTTGCCCTTGTGGAAAATGGCAACATGAACAGTCCCAGCACGGGGAGCAGCCGTATCAGTTTGGAAAAAGCCGTTATTCTGTTCACGCGTTAAAATTAGGCGATTCCCAGCCCCAAGAAATGAAAGTGGGATTAAAAAAGCACACACTATATATAATAATGTGTCGGGTGCTTACTCCCTTTGAAGGCCGAATACTGCCTTGTATTCCTTCGGTTGCTCTCAGGGTGATTTTTAAAAATGACACCATTGAGTTTCTTGTAGTGGGAACGCTGAGAACAAAACCTCGAACGAATCACGCTGAGACAGCTACGGAGGACGCATCAATCAAGAATACTTGTGATTTTAAATATTTCGTTTTCACCGTTCGCCTTCTACCACGACTAGTGAATCGATCTAGGGGGTCCTAAAAAACGAGATGCCATGCTTTGCGGGCATGGCATCTCGTTTTTCTATTCTGTGGCTCCGCTGGGACTCGAACCCAGGACCCATACATTAAAAGTGTATTGCTCTACCAACTGAGCTACGAAACCGTTCCTCCAACCACTTTTCGACTGCCGTTTGCTGCCGTTTCTTTTACTGCTTTCGCCGTTTGGCTAACTCAGTTTGGCCTTTTTGAGGCCTTTTCCGTAATTGGGAACGCAAAGGTAGCAGGATAGGAAAAAAATGCAAAAACGGGTTTACAATATTCTCCTCTTTCTCTTAGTCACTTTTCCGGGTTTCTCCGCCGATACTCCTTCACTTCTTACAAAAGCCGATTCGCTTTATGCTGCCAAGCAATACACGCAGGCATTTGAACGCTATGAGGTGATTTTCTCCAGCGGACATTATTCACCCGCCATGCTGCTTCGAATGGCCTACATCCAGGAAGGTCTTGGCCACCTCGGCGAATCATTATACTATATCAACCTGTATTTTCTTGCCAGCAACGATACGCAGGCACTGAAGAAAATGGAGGAACTGGCGGAAAAGAACAAGCTCGAAGGATACCAAAACAGCGACTCTAAAAAATTGCAGGCGTTCGTTCAGGAACAATTCACGACGATCACCCTTTTCCTGACGACCGCAGCACTGTTGATGCTGGCCATTATATATTATGTGCGGACCAGGCGGAATACACGACCCACATTTTCTGCGACAGTACTGGCTTTCATAGTGGTGCTGCTCTTCATCCATATCAACTTCAACCCAACTCAGGACAGGGGCATCGTTGCATCGCCGCAAACTTACTTGATGAGCGGGCCCTCCGCTGCTTCCTCACTTGTCGCGATCATCGGTGAAGGTCATCAGTTAGAGATCAAAGGAAAAAAGGATGTATGGCTGCGCGTTCAATGGAAGGACAGAGAAGCGTATGTGAAGGAGTTCTTGCTGAAACCGGTGAAGCTGTAATCGACGTGATCAGTAATCGATGGTTCACACTTACATCAAATTCGACTCACAGAGCACTGATTACCGATCATTTCTAGACTCCACGAATCCACCCACCATCCACGGCAAGGGAGACCCCGGTAATATAACTTGCCCTCTCACTCGCAAGAAAAGCGACTGCTGCACCGAATTCCTCGGGTTTGCCAAATCTTCCCAATGGAATTTCTGAAGTGACTTTCGCCACGGCCGGATTGCTGTCAATGAGGTTGATGAGGCGTTGGGTCTGCGTATATCCCGGCATGACATTATTTACCGTGATATTGTATTCACCGAGTTCGTTTGAAAGTGTTTTCATCAAGCCCACGATAGACGACCTGACTGCATTGGACAACACCAAATTGTTCACCGGCTGCTTTACTGCCTGTGAAGTGATGGAAATGATACGACCCCATTTTTTCTCTTTCATGCCAGGAGTGAAGCCTTTAATCAGTGCTACCACGCTTGACAGGAGCTGTTGAAATGCTTTATCCCAATCACCTTGGTCAAAGGATTCGAATTTCCCCGTGGGAGGTCCGCCGGTGTTGGTGACGAGGATGTCCACATTGCCAAATTCCTTAAGCGACATGGCGATGAAGCGGTTGCAATCTTCGGCGTTGGAAAGATCACCTTCGAGACTGAGTACCGTTCCTTTGAGTGCGCGGATTTCATCTGACGTCTGTTTCAGAAGGGCTTGGTTTCGTCCACAGATAATGATCTTTGCACCTTCCTTCGCAAGTTCCAAAGCAACGCTCTTTCCCAGCCCCTGACTGGACGCGGACACGAATGCAACTTTATTTTTTAGGCCGAGATCCATGTTCTAAACTTAGCCACAAATCACTAAGACTCAAAGGTTCACGAAGAATGCGCTTACATTTTGCCCTGCGTTCCGTTTCCTTCCGTTAATTTGCCGCAAAGGTGAAGACTCGAAGAAGCGCGAAGAATGCACTTTATATCTTTGTGGTCTCTTTGCGTTCTCTACTTTTATAAATTTTTTTGTGCGCCTTAGTGCCTTCCTGCCTTAGTGGTTGCTGCATTTTCCGGAGCGTAGCGACCTAGACCTTGAATACAAACCCGTTCTTACTCTTCTTCCTGTATTTGTCTTCGTTGAACCGATAGAGGAAGGAGCCTTTGCGGGAAGAGTTTTTGTCCTTTTCAGAAAGCTTCTCGAGGATATCGAGCGCGTTGATCTTCTTGATGAAATTCCGTTTGTCCAGTCGCAGATTGAATATTTCCTCATAGAGAATCTGCAATTGTCGCATCGTGAATTTTTCCGGCAGCAACTCGAATCCAACCGGCTGAACGGTTGCACGGTGACGAAGGCGCGCAATGGCCTGGTCAACCATGATGTTGTGATCAAAGATAAGTTTAGGAACCTTCGACAGCTCAAACCAGCATGCCGCATATTTCCGGGTCAGCTCCTCGTCATGCTTGTCGATCCGGATGAGCGCGTAATAGGCTACGGAGATTGTTCTTTCAACCGGGTCACGGTCCACCTCACTGAAAACATTCAACTGCTCCATGTAGATGTCCTTCAGACCAGTGAGCGTATACAACACGCGGCTCGCAGCTTCTTCTATTTTTTCGTCATTTCTTAAGAAGCCACCCATCAGGGACCACTTTCCTTTTTCGGGGTCGAAGTCTCGCTTGATCAGCAACAGCTTAAGCTCTTCGGCTTTCGGGTCGAATCCGAATATGATGCAGTCCACCGCCGCCAATAACTTATCTTCATTTTTATACTTGTGAATCATGCTATTAAAAATGCCATGCGGTGACGATATGCTTATGCAACATTTCCTAAAAATAAGTCTCCGGACCAAAAGAATTGCTCATGTGCCAAATTATGTTCCGGCCATACCCCGGTTTATCGGAACATATTTTGAAATAAATCGTCAGTTGGGAAAGATAAATGTATTCTGTACATTTAAAACAATACTTTTAAGCCTAAAGATGAGGACAATATTGAAACTACTGGTCGCGTGTTCACTGATGATCTCCTTTCAGATTAATGCGCAGAACGCAAGAATTAAGATTGATAAAGACAGGGTGATCGGCGATATCAGTCCGCTGCTATATGGAAATTTCGTTGAGCATCTGGGACGCTGTGTGTACGGCGGCGTTTATGAACCCGGTTCACCATTGTCTGATGAAGACGGATTCCGGAAAGATGTATTAAAGGGTGCGCAGGATCTTAAGGTTGCCATCACCCGCTATCCAGGAGGAAATTTTGTGTCAAATTATCATTGGGAGGACGGGGTGGGGCCCAACAGGATCCCACGCATGGAACTTGCATGGGACAGACTGGAGACAAATCAGTTTGGTACGAACGAGTTTGTCAAGTTTGCGCGCAAACTTGGATCGGAGCCGTACTTCTCTGTAAACATGGGGACAGGCACCATTGAGGAGGCGCAACGTTGGGTAGAGTATGCCAATGTGAAGGAGGGGCCATACTACGCTGAACTCCGTAAAAAGCATGGATTTCCTGAGCCATATAACATAAAATACTGGAGCCTTGGAAACGAAATGGATGGTTTCTGGCAGATGGGTCACCTCAATGCTGAGGACTATGTCAAGAAAGCACGCGAAGCAGCGAAACTGATGCGTCTGACTGATCCCAATATTAAGCTGGTAGCCGCCGGCTCTTCCGATTATCGACCGGGAGTAGATGCGAATGCATGGAACGCATCGGTGGTTAAGGGATTGAAAGAAGTCGTCGACTACCTGGCGATCCATATGTATGTTGGCAACCCCGACAACAATTATTACAATTTCATGTCTACTCCGTTGGTGATGGAGCAGAGAACAAAACTCATCAAAGGAATCATTGCCGGTGAAATGGCGAGAGTGGATCGAGGCAAACGCGAGCCGGTCTACATCGCCTGGGATGAGTATAATGTGTGGTACCGTGCTCGCGCCGATGCGTCATTGAAAGGGACCAGAGCACTCGAAGAGCATTACAATCTGGAGGACGCACTTGTTATTGCAGGGTTCCTGAATGGATTTGTTCGTAACGCGGATATCGTGAAGATGGCAAACATGGCGCAGCTCGTCAACGTGATCGGCCCCATGTTCACAAATGAGAAAGGAATGTTCAAGCAAACCATTTATTATCCATTGCAATTGTTTGCGCAGCACATGACTGGAAAATCCCTCGACGTATTTGTCGACTGCGAGAAATATGATACGGAGGAATTCTTTATAGGTCTTGGTGAACAAACCACGAAGCAGAAGGGTGTACCCTACCTGGACGTTTCGGCGTCCATTAATAATGGTGACCTGGTTGTGGCGGTCGTAAACCGAAATAAGGACAAAGCAATCGCCACCGACATCCTGCTGCAGGAAGGTGCTTTTGAAGGAAACCTGAAAGTGTTTGAGGTTAACGGGCCGGACATCAAAGCTGAAAACGACTTCGGAAGTGAAAAGGTCGCCATCAGGGAAAAAACTGCATTGACTGCAAAGGGGCAGAAGGTAACTTACAGCTTCCCGCCGCATTCACTGACGCTGATCAAAGGCAAGATCAAATAGTGGATTCTGCATCTCGAAAGTAGACTGTGAAGTTTGTTAGATTTGATTTTATAGAAGGGCACGATGGCTGACTATGTTATTGGCTTGGATTTCGGAACAGACTCCGTAAGAGCCGTTTTGGTTGATGCCGCAAACGGCAAAACAATCGCGACACATGTTCATTGGTACAAGCTGTGGAAACAGCAGTTGTATTGTGATGCAGGCACGTCGCGGTTCCGGCAGCACATCAGCGACCATTTGACAGGAATGGAAGAGACGATCCGCGCCGTGGTCAAAGAGTCCGGAATACAGCCCGCAAATGTCAAAGGAATATGCATCGACACAACAGGTTCGTCGCCGGTGCCGGTGGACGGCAAGGGCACGGCATTGTGTATGCTTCCCGGGTTTGAAACAAATCCTAACGCCATGATGGTGTTGTGGAAAGACCACACTGCTATCAATGAAGCTGACGAAATAAATCGCGTCGCAAGAACCTGGGGTGGGCTGGACTATACGATGTTTGAAGGAGGGATCTATTCTTCCGAATGGTTTTGGGCCAAGATACTCCATATAATAAGAGAAGACGCCAATGTGAGGAAGGCGGCCGTGTCCTGGATGGAGCATTGCGATCTGATGACTTACGTTCTTGTAGGTGCCACAGACCTTGCGACATTCAAAAGAAGCAGGTGCGCTGCAGGTCATAAAGCGATGTGGCATGAGCGTTGGGGTGGCCTTCCGGACGACGCTTTTCTTGCAAAGCTTGATCCTGACCTCGTCAACGTCAAGAAGAATCTTTATCGCGAAACGTATACCTCCGATCAGGTTGCCGGCCGCCTTTCGGCAACATGGGCAAAGAAACTCGGACTTACAGAAAATACAATCGTGGCGGTCGGCACGTTCGACGCGCATGCGGGAGCCGTTGGTGCTGAGGTTGAAGAATACACACTCGTCCGGGTGATGGGGACGTCCACATGCGACATTGTTGTGTCGGCATCAGATGTGGTTGGAGAAAAGACTGTGAAAGGCATATGTGGTCAGGTGGATGGATCAGTCATTCCGGGAATGATTGGTTTGGAAGCGGGCCAATCCGCCTTTGGCGACGCGCTCGCATGGTTCAGGGATGTGCTTGCATGGCCGATTGACAACTTAAGTGGCATCAATTTGTCCGATGAACAAAAGGAGAAACTTAAGGAAGAGATCATCATAAAATTGTCTGCCGAAGCCGAAAGGCTTCCAATGAGCGATACATCGCCCGTTGCTTTGGATTGGATCAATGGCAGACGCACACCAGATGCCAATCAAGCGCTGAAGGCTGCCATTATCAACCTGAACCTTGGAACAAAATCCGCAGAAATATTCAAAGCCATAGTGGAGTCGATTTGCTTCGGCTCGCGAAAGATTGTTGAACGATTTCTTGAAGAAGGAGTGGAAATCAAATCCGTCGTGGGAATCGGAGGCGTTGCAAAGAAATCAACTTTCGTGATGCAGCGATTGGCCGATGTTCTCAACATGCCGATCCGCATCGCTTCGTCGGAGCAGGCGCCGGCGCTGGGCAGCGCTATGTACGCGGCGACCGCAGCGGGCCTTTATCGAAATGTTTCAGTCGCTGCGAAAGCGATGGGTAATGGATTTGAAAACACGTATTTCCCAGATGCAACGAGGGTCAAGATCTATGACAAGTTGTACCGTCAGTACACTGCCCTTGGACGTTTCGTTGAATCTGGCAACAGTTAGTAAATTATCGTGACTACACGATGTATATGTAAAAAAGTTAATGTATGATCAAGCAAGGGAATTCTGAAGTATGGTTTATCGCTGGAAGCCAACATTTATATGGTGACGAGATCCTGAGGAATGTTGCCAGTCACGCGCAGGAGATTGCGACGTCTTTCAACGGGGTCGATCTTCCATATAAAGTGAAATATCAATCAACGGTGACCAATCCGGATCAGTTCACAGAACTTGCTCACAAGGCAAACGCCGACGCGAACTGCATAGGAGTGATCGCGTGGATGCACACATTTTCTCCGGCAAAGATGTGGATCAGCGGATTGAAAATACTGTCAAAGCCCTTGGTGCACCTGCACACGCAATACAACGCCGGTATTCCCTGGAAGGATATCGACATGAACTTCATGAATGAAAATCAGTCAGCCCACGGCGACCGTGAGTTTGGTTTTATCGCAACGCGTCTTCGCAAGAGCCGCAAAGTGATTGTGGGGCATTGGAAGGATGCCGGTGTGATAAAAAAATTGAACGTGTGGGCCCGTGCAGCAGCAGGATGGCATGCCTTCAGGCAAACAAAAGTGGGCAGGATAGGAGACAACATGCGTGAGGTGGCTGTCACCGAGGGCGACAAAGTTGAAGCCCAAATCCGATTTGGATTTTCCGTCAATGGTTATGGAGTGGGAGATGTGGTAAGTTATGTAGAAGCAGCCAGCAATAGCGACATTGATAACCTTATAGCAGAGTATCAAAATTCTTATGAGATTGCTGCACCTGTCTTAAAGAGTAATTCGCTTCGTGAAGCCGCGAAGATTGAAGTCGGATTGAGAGCATTTTTGAACGACAAAGGTCTGTCGGCCTTCACTGATACCTTCGAAAACCTTCATGGCTTAAAGCAGCTTCCAGGTATCTCTGCGCAACGCCTGATGGCGGACGGTTACGGTTTTGGCGCAGAGGGCGACTGGAAGACGGCGGCGCTGCTTCGGGCGATAAAAGTAATGGATCGGGGTCTTTCCGGTGGCAGTTCGTTCATGGAAGACTACACCTATGATTTCAACACTGGAAAATCGAATGTGCTTGGCTCTCACATGTTGGAGATCTGTCCTTCGATCGCTGCCGGAAGGCCGCGCTGCGAAGTGCATCCGCTCAGCATCGGTGGGAAAGAGGATCCGGCGCGACTGGTGTTTAATGTAGATGCCGGTCCCGCAATCAATGTATCCCTGATCGACATGGGCAACAGGTTCAGACTCCTTGTAAATGAGGTAGACGCTGTGCGACCCGAGCAAGAGCTTCCAAAGCTTCCGGTGGCGCGTGTTTTATGGAATCCTATGCCTGACCTCGCTACCGGTGCTCAGGCGTGGATACTGGCTGGCGGCGCACATCATACCGTGTTCAGCAAGGCGATCACAACGGAATTCATCGAAGACTTTGCGGAAATGGCCGGAATTGAGTTGGTAGTGATCGACAAGAATACCAGGATAAGGGATTTCAAGAATGAGCTTCGGTGGAATGAAGTGTATTACCAATTGTTCCAGAATCAACTGTGATAAGCATAACTAGAGGATGCTGGTTCTCTAACAACCAAGAATTCATAAAGTCCATAACGTAAATTCTTTGTATCCTTCGTGTTATTCTTCATGATCTTTACGGATCTTGTATTTCCTTTTGAAGAATCATTCGGTCTATAAATAAATAACTATGCTTTTCAACCATCGAACATCTGGACTGGCTGTCATCATTGTTACAATGATTGTCGCCGCCTGCTCTCCCTCGGACAATTCCGAAATAGTCACCGTGAGCCGCGCACCTTATGGCAAGATGCCCGATAGTACGGAGATCGAGCAATTCACCGTTGTGAACAAAAACAAGGCAGAGATGAAGGTGATAACGTATGGCGGAATCATCACTTCGCTAAGTGTTCCGGACCGTGATGGAAAGATTGAAGATGTGGTGCTGGGCTTTGACAACCTCGAAGGCTATCTGAAGGGGCATCCGTATTTCGGTGCAACCATCGGGCGCTATGGCAACCGGATAGCAAAAGGAAAATTCAAGCTCGACGACAAAGAGTACACGTTGGCCACCAACAACGGTGCCAATCACCTGCACGGCGGCGTAAAGGGATTCGACAAGGTTGTTTGGAAAGGCGAGCCGATCAATGTTGATGGTGGTGCCGGCGTTCGGCTTACGTACTCTTCGGCGGACATGGAAGAGGGTTATCCGGGAAAGCTCGATGTAGTCGTTGATTATGTTTTATTTAATGACAATACAATGAAGTTCGAGTACAAGGCGACCACCGACAAAAAGACAATTGTCAACCTTACCAATCATACTTACTATAACCTCGGTGGTATGAAGGAAAATATTCTTAATCATGAATTGACGATCAACGCTTCACGCTACTTGCCGGTCGACAGCACACTCATACCCCTCGCTATAGAAAATGTGGAGGGGACGCCTTTCGATTTCAGAACGCCAAAGCTTGTTGGAAAAGATATAGAAAGCGCCGGTGGATTCGATCACTGCTGGATACTTGATGAAGGAAAGGATTCACTCAGACTGGCAGCGGTTTTATACGAGCCTAACAGCGGACGAAAGATGGAGGTATATACCACCGAGCCTGCGATTCAGTTTTATACCGGTAACTTCCTCAATGGCGAACAAATAGGAAAGAAAGATATGCCTTATGGTTTTCGCGCCGCATTGTGCTTGGAGACGGAACACTATCCCGATTCTCCAAACAGACCTGAGTTTCCGTCTACGACGCTGAAACCCGGCGAAGAATATCATACAACAACGGTCACGAAATTTTCGACGAAGTAATTCTTACGCAAACTCCATTTAAGTTCAGGCAATGCGCAACAAGTAGCCTTGGCTGCGCGATGTAGGTAAGGGAGTTGGAGTTTTACCTGAAGAGTGCTTTCGACCCTCCGAACAAATCTGCCATCGGGATCTTATAGATGTCCACGTTGTCTTCACTTACCTGTTTCGAGAAGTAACCCCATTGCTTGCAATGCGTGATGCTGAAGAATTCCTCGTCCATGGGACCATTGACGCCGGGGCCAAGATTTTCGGGCTCGCTCCATTTTGTCCAGCTATCATCAAGGCGATGTGACATGTAGATGTCATACCCGCCGTATCCATGGTGCCCTTTTGATGCGAAGTACAATGTTTTCTTGTCCGCAGAAAGAAAGGGCGATGACTCGTCCAGCGTTGAATTGATGGTGCTGCCCATGTTGACGGGCTCGGTGGCATGATTATATCCGAGAAAGCTTACATACAAATCCCGCTGTCCGTGTGTATCGGTACGTTCAACGGCAGAAATGATGACGCCACCACTAAGCGAAACGTATGCATTGCCATGCTCTGAAAGATTATAGTCGTTCTTGATATGTATCGTTTTGGGTGTGGACCACACGCCGTTTTCGTTCACGCTGTATGAGATGCCGGCTTTCATTCTGCCTTTCTTGTCGTACGTGTTGCCGAGCATGATCGTGTCGCCCGTCACGCTCACCCCACTCACGAAATTTGGACCGGCATTATTGAGATGGCCTTCAAGTCTTTTTGGCGTCGACGGGCTATCGTTCGCCTTGTCTATATCAGCGTACCAAATATCTTCTTTGTCGCCGGGTCCGCCGGTGTTCTCAGGATGTAATGCGCGGCTGAAATAAAGCCTGTTACCGTGAAGCGTCAGCGCCGGTTTGTACTCTGAGAAGTTGCTGTTGATGTTTTCTATCGGTACGGCCCTCGCACTGAGGTTGAGGTTGGGAGCAAGGTTGATGATATAGTTCTCATAAATTTTGGCCATTTTTTCATGGTCGGTCGCCGGGCCTTGCGCAAGACCGGAGTTGATCGTGCCGATCAGGATCAGCGACATAATTGCCCCCTGGACCCTTTTCCGTCTGTTTGTCGTGCAGCTTTTCATAAGTGCGTAAGTTTTTACCGTTTTTACTAGTTCAGTTCACGCGTTTCTCGCCAGCAAGAGCGTCGGAGCGGGCGAGATCGGGGAAAAATGAGCCTGCGGGAGTTCTTAAATCGCAGGTTTTACTTCATTTTACGCGCTTTTGACCCATCGATTGCGAGGCAAGATTGCATCCCCGACAACTCCATTTTCTGCGTTATCCGGATTTTCATTACATGGGAAATTTTAGTTCAACTGGTCTTAAATCACGACTTTTTACAACCCTTTAGAGATCTTCTGTTGCGGCCTAACTGTTAATTTTGGTGGATAAAATGAATGCACTGACAAAACAATTCAGGGACTTGCATGCGATGAATGAACCGCTGATCATCGGCAATGCATGGAATGCACAGAGCGCCAGATTGATGCAGGCTGCCGGCTTCAAGGCTATCGCTACGTCCAGCTCCGCGGTTGCAGAAACAATCGGGTACGAGGACGGGGAGAACATGCCATTCGATGATTATATGTTTGTCGTGCGCCGGATCCGCGCCTCGGTCGACATACCATTTTCTGTGGACCTCGAAGGTGGGTACGCAGACTCCGTTGCAGGGATCGTTGATAACATCGAGCAACTTTATGACGAAGGTGTGTCAGGCTTCAACATTGAGGATTCTTCGATCCGCGATGGAAAGCGAACGATAAATGATGCCGGAGAATTTGCAAGGAAAATTGAAATGATTATCCATAAAATGCGCAGTATGGATATCGACATGTTCGTCAATCTTCGCTGTGATCCCTTTATTTTGAACCTGCCCGATGCCAGGAGCGAAGCAATTAAAAGGATAAAGGCCTACTCATCGGCGGGCGTCGATGGGATTTTCCTGCCTTGCATCAAAGACCCGTCGGATATTAAAGCTGCAGTCGAATCCACGAGGCTTCCGATCAATGTCATGTCAATGCCGGGGTTGCCCTCCTTCAGTGTTCTGCATAGTGCAGGAGTCAAGCGAATCAGTCTTGGTCCATTTGCTTTCTCGGCCACTTACAAGAGACTGGAGGAACTGGCTGCAGGAATTGCAAAAGATAAGAACCTGGAAGCGATGTTCTGAGATCCGAAGCTTCAGAAAAAATTCACGGACGCAACGAACCCAAAGGATGTACAAAGATCACGAAGCTATTGATTGCTTCGTGACAGAAATTCGCGTCACTTCGTTAACTCATCCAGTTTCTTCTTTGTGTTTTTCAATTCAGGATTGAGCTTTAGGGCTTTTTTAAGGTTTTCAATAGCCTCTGCTTTGTCTCCGTTTTTCAGGCAAGCATCGGCGTAACTGTCATAAGTATTGGCGTTCGAGGGATAAAGCATCATATTAATTTTGAATATCCTTTTTGCAAGATCAAGCTTGCCGCCCTCCAATGCGTCATATCCCTGCTGGTTTATGTTTTCTTCTTCCACCGCTTTGTCCTTCGAGTCGGATTTCAAAAGGTTCTGATATCCAACCAGGGCTTTATTGAAATCACCTCCAAGGAGAAATTCGTAAGGCACTTTTTCTCCTGCTTTCTTAATGGGATGTTCGAAAGCAATCGGACGAGGCTTTCCATTTCCGAGGAATACATAATTCATTTTCCCGTCCGCCGGATTCACCTTGAATTGAACAGGACCTGACCCGTCCTTGCCGAGGTATGTGCTGTCAGAAACTTTAAATAGCTCGCGGGGATCATTTCCGCGAAGGTACTTCATAAAGAGTCTGTTACCCTCGGAGAACACCACTATCGTTCCGTCATTTCCATTAAAGTAGGTGCCGCGGATTGATGCAAACTGTGAAGTGTCCATCGCAAGTTTTGTATAGGTACTATTGCCTGCCCACTGATAAGCTGATGCAACGGAGTTGATCACTTCGCTGATGAATTCCGGGTGGTTTGAGTTGGTAAGTACAACAACACCATATCCTTTGTCTCTATGGGCGACCAATTCACTGGAGAATCCTTCGTCCCATCCACCGTGACCAAAATAGATTTCGGCGCCCTTATCATATACGGACATCCCGAGTCCCTTGAAGGTAGAAACAAATGGAGTAGTAAACTTTTCGGCCATTGCCTTCGAAACAACAACATGACTCTCACCTTTCAGAGTTTTCTGAACATCGATTGTGAATTTCGCCAGGTCTTCTGCTGTGGTCCACAATCCTGCAGCGGCCATCTCCGGATAGGTGTGACGCTTGCCCTTCGTCATCGATCCATCTGGCAGATACCCTGTTGCGGCTTGTTGGAGTTGCGTCCCTGTCAGCGGCTGGTCATAAGTGCTGTTGTTCATTTTCAATGGTTGCAATACCACCTCGTTCATGAACTGCGTGAACGGTTTGTCCTCGATGTCGATGACCATTTGCTGCATAATGCTGTACCCGCCACCAGAATAGCGAAAACCCTCTTCGGGTACTTTATCGACGCGGATGGGAGGGGAGTTCGCAGGTGGAGCACCATCGAGGACTTGTATTAGCGTTGGCACTGGTAAGTCAGGACTATAGCCAAGGAACCCGTGTACGGTCACGCCACCCGTATGGCTGAGCAGGTGTTTCATGGCAACTTTCTTTTTTGCCGTGAATTCATTTTCCGGAAGCTTCCATGATTTTAGGTACGTGTTGACATTCTCGTTGAGATCGACTTTTCCTTCATCTACCAGGTGCAACGCACCGTATGCGGCAACCGGCTTGCTGATTGAGCCTGCCTGAAAAAGTGTGGTTGTGGTCACTGGCTCTTTCGACTCTTTGTCCATAATGCCATAGCTTTTCACCCACGCAATCTTGTTGTCTTTGACGACAGCGATGGACACTCCGGGCACCCCGTAGTGGGCCATTCTGCTTTCGATAGTCCAGGTGGAATCATCTGCAAAGTGGACTGGCTCCCTCAGTCCTGTCTCAACTTGCCTTTTTTGTGCGGCCTCGGGATCAGTTGGAGTGGGAGCAGAACAACGAGTGAAGACTGCAGAAATGACAAGTAGAATGGTTAATCGATTCATGATTGTTTGATGGATTGGAATAATCAAGTGCTGAGTGAGGTCGGACCGGATCAACCCGGATGTTGCAACGCCCGAGTACCGGAGCCGTCTGCTTTGCTACATGTTCAATAGAATGGCTGCGGCGACAATGAGGGTTAAAAGGTGATAACCAGTATTGATGAAAAATAATTTCCACGATTTTCCTTCCCACGCCACAACGCTGAGATCGGTGGGAACATAAAAGCCGAGCCAAGTAAAGACAGATGAGCTGATTAGATTGCCAACCATTGGCGCTTCGGCAGTACCAGGCACAAAGCCCCAGGCAGCGATGTTATTCGCGAACACCCACGCCATCAGAAAGTTTCCGATGATCATTATGCTCATGCCTTTGCCGAGCTCAGCCGCAGTCGGCTTGCGTGTCACTTCGATCTTCATCTCCTTCGCCCAAGCTTTCCCGAACAGCGGGGTGTACCAAACGAAGCCGACGATGAAGTTGGCCACAACGGCGATAAGGATCGCCACGAAATTGATTTGAATAGCTTCCATAAAACAGGTTAGGGTTTTGGTTTGAGGATGAGAAGTTAGAGAAAAAAGCGCAACCCCGAAAACTGACGAACGTGTGGTGAGCCGAACGGATCGGCTGTATTTTTTTTGGCCGGGCGTTCAACGTGCAATTTTAAACTGGTAACTTTCTTTTCCTATGGTTACAACGGTTCGTACTACTTCGGATAACGCCCTCTTCTGTAAGCTAATCGATGCGCTCAATCGTGAGCTTCATGCGCGATATGGCAAGCAACAGGAATTTTTCAATCAATTCAATAAGCTTGATACAATTAAGCATGCATTGCTAGCCTACGATGACAGCACGGCTGTAGGAACGGGTGCTATCCGGGAGTATTCAGGCGATACAATGGAGATTAAGCGCATGTTTGTGCTGACCGAAAAACGCGGTACTGGTATCGCGTCGATCGTGCTTCAGGAACTGGAGCAATGGAGCAGGGAAATGAATTATAAACGCTGCATCCTGGAAACAGGAAGTAAATTACCCGAAGCCGTAAAATTATATCAGAAAAGTGGATACAAATCCATCCCGAATTATGGTCAGTATGTGAACATTAAGGACAGCATATGCTTTGAGAAATGGCTGTAGGAAACTTGATCATAACTTGTGGAGTATTTCTCTTTAGCCGGAAATCGCGAAAGATCCTCGTTTGTCATCCCACCAACGCCCGCTGGACGCAATGGTCCATTCCGAAAGGAATTCCCGAACGTGGTGAAGAGGAATTTGCCGCTGCTGCCCGAGAGCTGTTGGAAGAGACAGGTATTGATATCGGGAGTGTTCGCGATAGAAAGGTCTTGCCGCTTCCGCCGTCTAAGTACCAGAAGCAAAACAAAGAGTTGCACTCATTTCTTGTGGTTACTGAGGAGACTTTTTTAAAGCACACTTACAAAAGCACGCTGGTCCCGGGTAAGAATATCCCCGAAGTCGATTCCTGGAAATGGATCTCGCTTGAAGAGGTGGAGCGATGGGTTCATGAATCGCAGGCAAAGCTGATCGGGGAGATACGTGTTTTGGTGGACCAACATCTGGCCTGAGGCTGCGAGACATTATCTCCGATTTACTGACCTTTCTAATTCTGAATCAAGAATCCAAACGGCGCCCATTGTGGATAACTGGATCATTGACCTGCCAAGGAAGCGTCGGTTTTTTTCTTGAGATGTATCTGACGAGTGGAAATACCATGCGCGGCGTTTATGGGGTGCTAAGAATGAGGCTCTGGCAGTAGAAAGGGAACTCGGAGATTGGCAGAAGACCTGCGTGAAATAGTGATTTGGACCTGCCAGCCAAAAAAATTTCTGAGCTAATTATTTATTTATCAGTCAGTTGTTGGTCGCCATATTAACAAATTGTTATGTGACTTAACAATATGTTCTCAGCGATATACATTTAGCCTGACTTTTAAATGGCAACCGATATGGACAGGACTTCAAAGAAGGATATAAAAAAGAAAGTTTCTGATGCAATGGACCAGGCGCTCCAGAAAATCGACGTTAAAAAGCCTTCTAAAAAAACAAAAAAACTGTTGAAGAAGGTCAATAAGAAACTTCGTTCGGAGGTAAAGGCAAGTATAAAAAAGCAGACCAGGCAGGTGGCTAAAAAGAGTAAAGCAAAGAAGAAGGATTCAAAAACTAAAGTCCAGCAGGAGACTGTTCAGGCGACGGCGTAAAGGTGACTTTTATTGGGTCAGGGTCTTCGTATTCTGAAAATGTTTACCGGATTATTGTCGTAGTTCGTTCTCCCGTCCCAGGAGAGGCCATTTTTTAGTGCCACTTTTTGAGATTCGATGTTGTTGATGTGAATTATGGAGATTAGTGAATCGCGCCAGCGGTTATCGAACGCAACATTAATACATTTTTTAGCGGCTTCGGTTGCATAACCCCTGTTCCATTGAGGGATCAGGATTGAGTAAGCAACTTCCAGCTCTTCACGATTGTCAACTGTCTGGATCAGAAGGCCGCATTGGCCGATGAATGCTCCAGATTTTTTATCGATCAGCACATTCATTCCACCGAGACCTTCTGCGTAGCGGTAGAAATTTTTGTCAAACCATCGCTTGCAATGTTCTTCCGGCGTGATGGGGTCTACGAGCCAGTATTTGTTCCACCAAGGGTTCTTGAAAAATTCCAGCCAGGTGTTGAAATCCGTTTCCTCCAATTTGCGGAACAAAAGGCGATCAGATTCCTGGCCGGTAAGGAGGTAGTTCACCGATCAAAGGTACATAACCCGATTTAGAGGGTACGGGTTCTTCGTTCCGCGCGCAATTTTTAGCCTTAGCCATGTCAGGCACCGATGCCGAGCACTTGATCATTTCAACTTCATTGTTGTCCGACTAAAAATATTCGCCCAGGTTGACATTGAAGTTGAGGCCGTCCCGACCTACGCCGACATCCAACGCTATGTTGATGTCCGACGCACGATTGAACTTCAGTCTGAGTCCCACGCCTGCGGCGGGAGCAATAGATTCGAATTTTCCGGACGGCTCCGTAAATGATTGCGCGTTTGCAAAAACAGTTGCTCCGAAAAATCCGTGAGCTGAAAGGTCGAACCTGTACTCGGCTTCTGTAAAAAGCATTTGCTTTCCACGATAACGCCCATTGTTGTATCCGCGTCCCGCCCTACCGTTCAAATCCTGCAGCGTAGCTGGCAGATTGAGATAAGGAACGTCTCCTGAGGTTCCCCAGTAAAGGGCCCGAATTGCAAAGATCTTATGCCGCCTGCTGGAGAAAGAAAAATACTTTCGACTGTCGACATAAATCGATTTCCATGAATAGGTGCTCCCGAACGCAGCGTCGTTGACGCGCAGAACAATGCTGGTGTAAAATCCTCCCCTCGGATTGAGCGAGTTCCTTCTGCTGTCGCGAAGAATATTTGCGGTGATCCCCGATGAAACAACATTACTCGATGTGCCCAGTGGATAGTTTGAATAGTTTGTTCGTGGATCACCAGTCACATTTGATTGCGCGACGTTGTAAAAAGAATCCATGAAGTAGCCGGCTCCACCATACAGGTAACTGGATATGAGTGTATGAGCAGCGAGGTAAGTGCGCACCTGGTCATAGTGGACCAGTGCGAGCTCAGTTTTTGGGGCGGACGTCCCGAGCCCGTAGTCTTTGATGCTATTCCTGATTGCCCGAAAATCACCAGTTAGGTTGAATTGATTATGATCTAGCCAGATGTTCGGCGTGAGGACCACGCCGTAGCTGTCGGAGAAGTTGGTGTAGGGATAAAAATACAGCGAACTTAAATTGGATTCCGCACTTGTATAAAAGGAAGCGTTTATTGCCGATACGGCCACTTTTCCTTGTCCTGATTCTGCGGGAGCGATCGGTATGACTGAAAAAAGCAGCGAACCCACTTCTGTTCTCCGTTTGATCTTGCCGCTATCGCCCTTGTTCAAAAGTTTTGCAGCGAAATCTATCAAGTCCCGTTCATCGACTTCCCTGAATAAGGAATCGCGGCGTGCGTGCGACTTCTGGCTGAAGGATGCAGTCGCGAAGAGAACCAATCCCAGTAAGGAATAAAGCCTAAAAAGTTTCAATGTGAACGGATGACTTACAGGCACGCTTACAATTTACGCCGTAATCCTGCCTGTTTCAACACCGGTTACCTCATCCCACCAACCCCTTCAAAGAAGGATGGACTTGTGATGTCAAGAATTCCGTAATAGTGATTTCTGCCAGCTTCAGCTTACAGAATGGATCCTCCTTCATGATCTTTTCTACTTCACCTTTTGACTTTGCGAGCACCAGGATGATTCCACCCGTACGTGGCACCTTTCGACCGGAAGCGACAAACACATTTTCTTTATAGTATTTCCTCAGAAATTTCATGTGGTCGCCCATCTGCGCATCGATTTTTTCCAAAGACACGATGTAATTGAGATCAACAATGAACATAATAGTTGAATTTGACGTGACTGCACACTTTCTACTTACCGCTACCTGCTATCCTTCTGCTTCTCGCCCAAAGCATGCCGAGCACCGCAAGACAGATGATGAGTCCCATTACTTCTCTCGTCTCCTCGATATAAGGGTATTGCATCTTGGCAAGGTCGTCAAAAAGCAGTGATCGATCCGGCGAACGCATCCAATCAACAACGCCAGACCACAGCAAGGCGATGTATATAATATACACGACGGCCTGGATAGCCATCAATGGACGATTGTATTTGTTGAAAGCACCCATCATACACGCCAATGTCATTGTGAGGTAGATGAGGATCCAAACGAAGGGATCCGGATCGTTGATTTGCAGGAGCGCAAATCCGAGGAACATCACAGCAAGGATTATGTTCAACACTCTCATGGGTTTCATCATTATTAGAAGATTGAATACAGGCAACAATTCAAAGCGAAGGTGGCTAGTCGACGTGGTATGAACAAATGATTCAAAGAAAAATAAAGGGGGCACCCTTCACAAAGATTTCGTTACTTGTAGAAAGCGCTATGGGAAAAATACTTGTAATTGGAAGTTCAAATACGGACCTCATCGCAAATGTCCGGCGATTTCCTTCGGCAGGCGAGACGGTGTTGGGAAAATCATTCATGCAGGCGATGGGCGGCAAGGGGGCTAATCAGGCTGTTGCTGCAAGAAGGGCCGGCGCAGAAGTCATATTTGTGACTTGCCTGGGCAACGATGCAAACGGCCAAAATGCCCTCAGATATTTCGGAAATGAAGGGGTCGATGTTTCATTTATCCGGATGATCGATAACGTACCGACGGGCACTGCAATGATCCTCGTAAATGACGACGGTGAGAATTGCATCGTTGTAACGCCAGGTGCAAATCAAGAGGTAAGTGCGGCATACGTCGGACAGCTTTCTGAATTAATATCCACTGCGACGATGATCGTCTTGCAAATGGAAATACCTCTTGAGACGGTGAGAAAAGTATGTGAGCTTGCAGCAAAGTTCGACACACCTGTTTTGTTAAATGCAGCCCCAGCTCAGAAAGTGGAGGCAAGTCTTTTAAAACTCGTGAATATACTTGTCGTGAACGAAACCGAAATAGAATTGATTGCGGGAAGATCAATCGAAAGGGAAGGGGAGAAGAAAGTTATCGACATCGTGACAGCGATGGGAGCAAGCACAGTCATCCTCACCCTGGGTGCGCAGGGATGTATCGTGAGAGACGGTGACACGTACACGACTTTTCCAGCGTTCCATGTGACAACAGTTGATACAACGGCGGCCGGAGATACTTTCTGTGGGGCACTTGTAGCGAAGATTGGCGCGGGTGGTGACTTGCTTGAAGCAGTTAAGTTTGCTTCCGCCGCCGCAGCGATATGCGTCACGCGGGCAGGCGCACAGCCATCAATTCCGACTGCGGACGAGGTGAATATTTTCCTCGCCCGCAATTCAGTAAGTGTGCCGCCTAAAACCTGAAAATCCTTCAACAAATGTTCATCATAGAAAACTATTCCACTGCAGTGATCTTCTGCGTGATCACAATGTTATGCTGGGGTTCATGGGGCAACACCCAAAAACTTGCAAGTAAAACCTGGCGGTACGAGTTGTTCTACTGGGACTACGTTATAGGAATATTACTTTTGTCTCTGATCTTCGCTTTTACGCTGGGAAGCAACGGCGATTATGGGCGCACATTTCTCAACGATCTCGCGCAGGCTGACGGTAGTAATATTACAAGTGCATTAGTCGGCGGGATCATTTTCAACGCGGCGAATATTCTTTTATCAACCGCAATTGCTATTGCCGGTATGTCGGTTGCATTTCCCGTTGGAATTGGCATCGCGCTCGTGCTCGGGGTTATTGTAAACTATGCGGGATCCCAAAAGGGAGACGCGATTTTGCTGTTCGCGGGTGTAGCCATGATTGCAGTGGCCATCATCATCAATTCCATTGCATTCAAGAAGGCATCAACCGGTGGGCGGAAGATCTCCACCAAAGGCCTGGTGGTCTCGATTCTCGCTGGAGTACTGATGTCATTTTTTTACAGGTTTGTTGCGTCGGCAATGGACCTGGATAACTTCAAAGAACCAGCACCAGGTCTGATGACGCCGTACACGGCTGTAGTGATTTTTTCCCTCGGAATTTTCATCAGCAACTTCATCTTCAACACAATCTTGTTCAACAGACCTATCAGTGGAGAGCCGACAAGTTACTCGGCATATTTTTCCGGAAGCTTTTCAACGCACCTCACCGGCGTGCTGGGTGGATTGATCTGGGGAATTGGCAATTCGTTTAACCTGATAGCTGCGGGCAAAGCGGGCGCAGCGGTGTCATATGGGCTCGGGCAAGGCGCTACGCTTGTGGCTGCATTTTGGGGTGTGTTTATCTGGAAGGAATTTAAGAATGCTCCGAAAGGTGTTGGTGGCTTGCTCGCTTTGATGTTCCTCCTGTTCATTGCCGGAATTGCAACGATCATCGTGGCGGGACAATAACAGGGAAGCCATGGCTGCACGCACAGCATTCAGGCTTTCAGTTACCTGTTGAGTGTGATCTGGCGTTGTCAGAGATTGGGTGCGATCGCAACCGAACCGGTAACGATGAGAAATTTACCGAGCTTGAACTCTTTTCCGTCTTTCACGCCGCCAATTCTGTCATAGTGAATAATTACTGCGATCTTATCTCCCCGCACATAAGCGTCTTTCAGCGAATACTTGGTTACCTCGCCTCGTGATGACGGCAACATCTTGTCTTTTTGCAACAACCATCCATGGCCGGATTTAAGATTTACCAATTGAAGTTCAAAGATCATCTTTCCGTCGACGCTGGATTGCAATAGGGTCAATGAATGCTCCTGGTCATTGATAATTACGGACGAGTGATCACCCATGGAGGACAAGGAAGTTTTTTTGAAATCATCGTCGGGCAGGTTGTATTGTTTGAGTATTCCCTTGATATCGCGCCGTGCAGCTTCCGAATGCTTGCCCTCGGAGAAATCGAAGTACGGCGGGGTCACGTAGTTATTCTTTTCGACGTCGACGACGTAAAACTCCAATTCGCCCTTATGTGACGGGGAGTCATTATAGATGAGGCCACTTTGTTCGAAGGCAGCTACCGCCGGCGAGGTATCGCTGATGCCATAAAAGGTATACTCCCACGGCAGGTAACTCGGGTATTCTACTACTTCGGCGACCGCCTCTGACTGCGCGGTCGTGTCTGATTTTGTCGCCGATTCGGCAGCAACCGCGGCCGGCTCCGACTTTGACGTCTCGGAAGTGTCAGGCTTTGAGGAAGTTGTGCATGCAAAGGGCAGTAGAAGAGCGAGTGCCACAAGGACAGTAAAGACTTTCATCAGCGATTTGAGTAGGGAATTATCGCAAAAGATAAACAAAATAGTTTGACGGGCTTACTGGAAATCAAGTGTTTGAATACTTTCATTAAAATGAATTCATGAGGCGAGGGCTCCGCCTACTGGTTGTTAGGTTAACCAAATCTGTTATCTTCCGTATTGTCAACCTCGTGAAACACCACTTCCTATATTTTCTTCTTTGCTGCGCTACATTGAGTGTGGCACAACCGTCGCGGCCAAAGGTGGGCCTCACACTCAGCGGAGGCGGCGCCAAGGGACTCGCACACATAGGAGTATTGAAGGCGATAGACAGTGCCGGCCTCAAAGTAGATTTTGTGACCGGCACTTCGATGGGAAGTATCATCGGTGCATTGTATGCAGTGGGGTATTCCGGAAAAGAGATAGAGGCGATTGCAAAAAATATCGATTGGCCAGCCATGTTCTCCAACCGTCCTGCGCTGGATATGATCAACATGAATGAGAAGAGAGAGTTTTCGAATTACGCGATCGAAGTGCCGCTCGAACGCGGTCGTGCCAAGCTCTACTCAGGATTTATTGAGGCAGAAGGGATCTGGCTTAAGTTCGGCGAGCTTCTTTATCCCGTTTATGATGTAAAAGATTTTTCAAAATTCAGTATTCCATTCAGGTGCATTGCCACAGACGCTGCGACCGGAAAACCAGTTGTTCTGCAAAATGGCGAACTCGTTAAAGCGATCAGGGCGAGCATGGCAATACCTTCGGTATTCTCATCGGTCCCTTACGAGGGCACAAAGCTCGTCGACGGTGGTCTTGTGAGAAATTTTCCGGTAAGTGACGCTCGTGAAATGGGTGCTGACTATGTTATTGGTGTAAACTTATCGCAGGGGTTGCTGTCAGCTGACAAGCTCACGTCACCGATCGACATCCTTTACCAAATGGGATTCTATAAAGACGCCGAAGATTTTGAAAAGCAAAAGAGACTCTGCGATCTTTTGATCAATCCACCGGTGACTGGATTCTCTGCTGCCGACTTCGGCGCGTCCGACAGTCTTATCGCAATCGGCAATGCAACCGGCGATCAATATTATCCGAAATTCAAACACTTGGCCGACTCGCTGAAGGCGCTATATCCGGATGCCAGGTTTGAAAGCAACCGGCTGCCAAAGACCGGTCCCACCATCGTCGACATTATCGAGGCGGAGGGGCTTTCATATACCAGCCACCTGGAATTCCAGGAAGCACTCGGTCTTGTTATTGGTAAATCATATTCCGGTGAAGAACTGACCAATGCTGTCCGTCGTGCTTACAGCAACGGCAACTATCGGCGTATTGCCTTTTTTGTCAATCCGACCAGTCCTGGCCATGCCACACTGAAATGCGAAGTCATTGAATATCCGCGAACATATCTGAAAGCTGGTATCCATTATAACACCTATTCTGACATTGCATTGATTACGACGTTGGCCACGCGCAACCAGATATTACACAGGTCGAAAAGTTTCGTTAAGATCAACTGGAGTGCAAACACGCGGGTGCTTGCACGTCACGATCAGTCCTTCGGCACAGGCAGAAGGTGGGGCGCCATGCTGTCCTTTTACCACGAACGATTCAAGTTTCCTATCTACGACAATTTCGTGCAGACTCATTTGTACAGGAGCATTTACTCGTCGATTGATCTTAAATTCTATAAGCTTTTGAAGACTTCGTCGATGATGGGATTGGGCCTGGCGCACGAGTGGCTCTTTCTCAAGCCGGATATCAGCACCGATGACGTGTTCATAGGGCACAATAAATACTGGAACTTTTATTATTTCTACCAGCGAAATTCCCTTGACCTCAAAGTATTTCCCCGCAAGGGATCATTTATTGACTTGCAGGCTGGAATCATTTTCGGACAACACAATGATTTTTATTTTGATGATGCAAATGGTGTCACGTCTTCAGATTCGCTCAAGGTGGATTTTACATCTTACCAGCAGCTTAAATTCAAAGCCGGGAAATATATTCCCTTAAGCAGCCGGCTAACACTCATCACGCAGTTTAACAATGGCATCAATTTCAATTATAAGCAATCGTTCATTAATTTCTATTCGGTTGGAGGAATCAACGACTTTATTCGAAACCAGATAACTTTCCCCGGACTTACGGAGAACCAGGTAAATTCTCACAGCATCTCTGCATTCCAGATTGGCCTTCAATACGAGCCCATCCAGAATTTTATCACAACGCTGCGCGCCAACGGAGGAGTGTATGACTTCATCGACGTCCCCCTGTCGAGTTTGAACAAAAACAACTTGCTGTTGGGCTATGCAGTTTCTGCCGGATATCGCTCGATCATCGGGCCGATAGAAATATCACTCATGTACAGCGAACAGGCGAAAGGATTCAAAGGATACGTGAATCTCGGGTTTACGTTTTAGTATTTGAACCGCGGAATTGACGTCAATGCCAGCCCGGATCTTAAGGTCCGGGGCTAATTAGCTTTCGATATATCTTCCGGGCTTATGCCCGACGGGTCCAGTTCTGAAACTTTGAATCTAAATTCCCTCCGCGTTCTCAGCGCCCTGCCGTTGATCGATTTTACTTGACCAACAACACCCTCCGATTCACCGGATATACCCACTCGACGCCGCGCTCGGTTACTACGGCATCGTCTTCAAGGGGTATTCTCAACTTTTTCCCACCCCATTCTGGCATGGCCGTATATGCAAACAATTCGATGGAAAGGAAATTTGTCGGTCTCAAAACGTAAGTGAGCTGTACTGGATTAAAAAAAGCAATGGACGGCCCTGTGCCATGACCCCAGTCGCCAACGGAATGGCAGCCAATGATAACATCGGTCTTGTTGTCGGCATTCGGCTTGTTAAACGCAATCTTTCCATAGCCGGCATCTACCAGCGCCTTATAAATATTGTCTTCGTTCTGCTTCGCCGTGATGCCGGACTTGATGGTACTTGTCACCACCTGTCTGACTTTGATGGCTTGATCGAAAGCGTTCTGAATGCTGGTCGGAACGTCTTTCTCCCCGTCTTTCAACACATATGCCATTCGTTTCATGTCGGTATAAAAATTCATGAAGCCCACGCCCCAATCAAGCATAAGAATGTCGCCACGCTGGATGATCCGGTCAGTTGAGGTTGCCTCAATCCCATTAGGACCTGTGACATAAACAGATGGCATCCCAAACGACGACTGAAGATTGTTTTTGAAAAGCTGCTCCTTCATCCACCAGGCGACGTCTTCCAGCGTCGTCACGCCGGGCGTAATCACTTCGTTTGAAAGCGCACGCTCAGCAATTTGATAGGAGTAATCTCCGGCTTCGGCAAAGGCTGCGATCTCTGACGAAGTGTGGCGTGAACGAAAATCGGACACGAGCTTTTCAGCGGAAACAAATCGGTCCTCATATTTTTTTCCGAGGATCGTGGCGAGCTCCTGGCGGCCTGTATAGGAGAGGCCGTCCGCGCCCCCAATGTCTTTTGACATATTGAGACCGATTCGCTTCGGATCCCGTTTTGTCACAAAATCTTTTAACTCTGATTCAGACCCGAAATAATCATAGGCCTTGGTCTCTTCGAGCAGATAACCCTCGATGCCGAGAACTGATCGTTCGATCCTGGGTTTTCCCGTGTCGGTAAAAATGTAATAGCCATTGTGCCCGACATATCCTTCGCCCAGCTCTTGATACATAGGATCAAAATTTCCCTCCCGGCACATGATGATCCACATGTCGATGTTGTTTTCACGCATTACCTGGGGCAGAATAAGATCATATTTTTCGAGACGGATTTGGTTGGTCTTTCGCCAACGACGAAAGGATTCCTGGGAGAATGCCGTCTGTGTAAGTATGCAAAGAGTAAGAATAGTGATTACTTTTTTCATCGGTAGGGTTTTGGTGTACTGATCTTAGACTATGACCCGCAGGCCGTTGTCGAGGTGAAAGGTTTTAAGAAAAATCAGGATATCCAATGCCCTTCACGGAATATATCCGTCTATGAGTCGGATGAATGCTTCGAGGAAACTGTTATCCTTTAGGATGGCATGAATTTCTAAGCGCTATGCTCAACATTTTTGGACCACAATCATGAACAACTTATTCAGGACACTTCTGGCAGGCGCGGGAGCGGCGGAATTTGGAGGCAATTGCCTCGGGACAATATTGGAATTTGCGGGCCGCGCTTTCTATGGGCAAATGAAAACTATTTCCGCAATTCGCTGAACACGTACCCCTGTTTTTGCCGGCTGACGTGACAGTTGTAGCAGGCTGCGGCGTTAATTTGCACACGCACCTCGCCGTCACCGTCGAACTCATCATAACCCCACCCGCCAGTTTCAGCAAATCGTGAATCCTTGTACATCACGTCGATAAACTTTCGATTGCCTTCCACAATTGTGTTGTTTTCGGTTTTCATATCGACCACATCAAAAACGATTTGTGATCCTTCCGGAAATGTTCCGGTGTTAAAGGCTGTCATTGCTTTTTCATTTGCATATATATGATGGTAGCCACCGTACTTTTTAAAGGTCGGATGGCCTTCTAGTATCACCGCACTTTTTACGTGTGCCCACTTTCGAAATCCCGATGGATAGGGGACCTCGACCTTACCATTATGAGGAGCGAATGAAGCTGCAAAAATAATTACAGCTACTGCCGATCCTGCGAGCACAAACTGCTTGGAACTGATTGTCATTACGCTGAGATTTTGATGTCATGCAAATATCCAGGTGAGCGACACTATTTGCCAGCTGCCGGCAAGTTCAAAAACCGGTCAAAACGGAATTATTCTTTTTTAATTTCCAGGGTGTCGACCATACTTTGGCCCTTGGTTGACTAATTACCTTTCCAGCCGATGACAAAAGAAATCCTTCATGTGATCGAGCACACCCCTTTCGATGGTCCATCGTGTACTTCACCAGATAGTGCAATCCATTTGAACTTTGCATTTTTAAGCATATCACTCCTTACTTACGTCAGTTTGCACCTTGTGATAATTTCTAATGTCAAAGAGATTTCCGGTTGATCGGAGGCTATCTTGCTTCCTTGATTTAAATTCTCTTTGACGAAAAAAATAAGCGGGTATTGGCTGGGTGGAATTGCGATGGGCGCGTTGGGTGCGGTTTGCTTTTCAACTAAAGCCATCTTCGTAAAACTTGCCTACCGTGATTCGCAGGTAGACGTGCTGGCGTTGCTTGCACTGCGGATGCTTTTCTCTTTTCCTTTTTTCGTCGTAACTGCAATGATATCGTCGGGACAAAAGGCCAATGTGAAATTCACTCCACGGCAATGGATCAGTATTGCTGTGGTCGGCTGCCTTGGATACTATGTCAGCAGTGCCCTGGATTTTTTGGGTCTGAAGTTTATCACGGCGGGTATCGAGAGGCTTATTCTGTTTGCTTACCCGACGTTCGTACTCATTATGAATGCGGTCTGGTTTAGGGAAAAGGCCTCAAGTCGACAATGGAGTGCTGTGGGACTTACATACGTCGGACTCCTGATAGCCTTCGTTTCAGAAGCGAGGATTCAGGAAACCGAGGAATTCTATTTCGGAGCGGTGATGATCTTACTTTGCGCCGTGACTTATGCTTCGTATATCGTGGGCAGCGGCAGATTGATTCCGATTGTTGGCGCGGCAAAATTTAACAGCTATGCAATGTCGTTTGCCTGCATCGGCGTGCTTGTCCATTTCTTTGTAGTAAGTGAAGCCAGTCTTTTTGGGCTCCCTGCCATCGTTTATGTCTATAGTTTCCTGATGGCAACCATTGGAACAATTATTCCTTCGTATCTCGTCTCTGCCGGTATCAACCGGATTGGCGCTAACAACATTGCTGTCCTTGCCAGTCTCGGACCGCTCTCCACCATATTGCAGGCTTACTATTTTCTGAATGAAAACGTCTCGCCGCTCCAGATGGTTGGAACTGTGTTTATCCTTGCAGGTGTCCTGATAATAGCCTGGAAATCCAAAGATGTTGTTACGGGTTAAAGGAGTAATTTTTCCGGATTTTGTCCAGAAAGGCCCACGCCGTTCGTCAATATTGAAATAACAACTCTCAAAGCAGAGCGGTATCTTCAATTATGCCTTCATATCTACACTATTTTGTCACGCGCAACGTGGACGGGAAAGAATTGACGGATGAAAAAATACGTGACTTCAAACGCGTCGTGCTTGCGCAGTCCGCCATCATTTTTTCTTTGTTCATACTGGCGGTCTTTGAAACTATGGAATTCCCCTGGCGCATTGAGATCGCCGAATCTATTTTCTTCGCCACACTGGGAGTCTATTGCTTTTTGCTGTGGGACATGCTCCGCAACTACGCCTCCAGTCGCAGAGTTATCGTCGTCAACTTTACTTTCATCATGGGCGTATTCTTCTTCGGCGTCATTGGAGTAAACCCTTTCTATCCGATGGCGCCCACAACCGGATACAGGATCTTCCTTGCGGTGGTGCAGGTATGCCTCATGGCGGTTGAGATGTCTGTTATATATTATACGATCCTCGAGTTCTTTAAAAAAGATCTCGGCCTTCCGATCAAGCTTTGGGGCGCAGCCTGCATCTATCTTATGATTGGTCTGACCTTTGGCAGCATTTACGAGATACTCTGCATCGGTCAGATGGATTGCCTTGGCGTCGATATTCCACTTCGCACGATAGCGCTTATGAAACGGATAGGGTTCAGCTTCATGGTGCTTAGCGGCATGGGCTTTCCCTATCCGAATGTTTCCGAGCTGATGTACGCCGCCGGCACCGTGGAGGCACTGTGGGGTCAGATATTCATTGTGCTGATCGTCGGGCGATTGCTGGTCAAGTAATATTTTCTCTTTTATTTAAACGCGCATCCGTTAGGTGCTATTCCCACCTGGTAGTTCTTTATAAGGTTGCCGGACGGATCGAAAACATCGATACTGCCGGCAGCGCTGAAGCTTGGTGCCCTACAGCCGATAACATTTCCATTGAATGGATCAATCGCAAGACCGTAATAGCCAGCAGTTTTGAATGGTGCCGTCGGGAGGATCGTTGCGGCAATCGACATTGAATAGATATTATCGTCGAAGTTATAATAAAGGGTTGCGCCATCGGGTGAAAGACTGAGATCCTTGATAGTACCTGAGCTGGCTTTGCCAAGTGTGAGCTTTAGGGTCACCACGTTGTTGGCGTTTAATTTAGTTAGTGTGCCTTTGATTGTGGTCGCTGGATCGATGTCGAACGGAGGTACGTTCTGGTAGCTGGGGATTCCTGTTGAGGCAACCCAGATGTTTCCATCTTTGTCGCGCTGCAAGCTATTTGGATTGTCTCCGACGTTGATCGTCGCTGTAACAGCATCCGTGCCGGTATCGATGATTTTTAAAGTGTTATCATATCCGTAACCTCCGTTGTTTGTTACATATATCTGGTCACTGACTTTTAACATTTGGTTTGGGCCATGACCTATGGGGATCGCCTTCGTCACTTTAAACGTGGTAAGATCGATCACCTTTATCGTGCCCGTTACACCATCTAGACCCCAATCTGAGACATACGCTTTGGTTGAGGAAATCCCGATAAAGTATCTTGGATTTGGCAGATCGCTTGATATGGTGGCGATAGAAGAATAATCATCCGTGTTGATTACTTCCACCTTCGCGGAATTCTGAACCACTATATATCCCTTATTCTCAAAGACTGTCATGGATTGCGCCTGGTCGCCGAGTGGTCTGCCATTCTTGATGGAAAAAACATTGTTGGTCACGGCATCTGTCTTCCTGTCATAAAAGGAAACCGAGGCATTGCCGCTGCCGAATAATCCTTCGTTCACAACGAAAAATCCACTTTGGCCGGCCTTGACTGTAGGCGCCGGATCACTTCCACAGGATTGCATCAAAAGCAGTGCAATTGCTGCAATCATCACCGCCCACTTCGGTAAAAAATTTGATCTCATGGTTTGTATGGTTTATTGAATTGTATGGTTAATCCTATTTTAAAATTTCTTCCCGGCATCGGATAACCGGGCCTTACCAGATACTCTGTATTAAGAACATTATTGATCTCGCCATTGATGGTGGTACTAAGGGTCTTTTTTGTGATCGGATATGCCAGCCATATATTGGTGACAGCATATCCTTTGAGTGCAAAAGCTTCCGTATTGTCACCGTCAGTGTATTGCTTGCCAGTATAATTGCCGACAACATTCAAGTTGAAGTCGTGCCACGTCCCCCGCAGGGTGATACTACCCTCGTGCAGAGGTGTGTACATCAATTGTTTTTTGAGCTCGTTGGGATTTCCACCTGCGTAGATCGCCTCGTTGGTTGCCACGCTGTAGCTGTATTGAAACATGAGATCTACCCGCGCTGCGCCGAAGGTCCTGCCGGCAGACCCCTGCGTCTCGATGCCGCGCGACCAAACTTTTTTGATGTTGGTGGGTGTGTAGGTAGACGCGGAAGCTGGATTCCAAAAGATCCAGTCATCGACCATCGTGCTGAATGCAGCAAATTTTAACGAGTACCGAAGGCTAGAATTGGAGTTTGACTGAAGCATCATTCCGATCTCCTCACTTACCGATAACTCCGGTTTGAGGTTGGGATTTCCGAAAGTGCCCGCACTCCTCCAATAGAGATCGTTCAATGCAGGTAGTCTGTAATTTCTGGCTGCGTTGATGTACACCTTTATTGCCTTGGAGATGCCTGCGGTCATCGTAAGCGATGGTGCAGCCGGGGTGGTATTGCCATTCACAATTTCTTCCCGTACCGACGCGTCCACTACCATTGTGGACAAAAGCGGCCATTTGAACGCGCCGAAGAACGCCGTCCTGTTTCTGATCGGCTCTTGACCTCCGAACTGATCGACTTTCGCCTCCTCCCAATTATATGTTACCCCAGCAGTGAGTTTCGAACCTGATTCGAAGCTAAAATTTCCCTCCAGGCTTTGAATCAGGTTGCTGAAGGTATTGAGTGATGTCTCGTTGATCGTGGGATTTCGATAGTCCAGTGTATGATGTACAAAGGCTCCCTGGTAATTGAGCTCAAAGTTTTTTTTGTTGTAGTTCCAGCCAGCAATCGCCCTATAAAATTTCTCATACTGCATTTGAGAGGACGGCGTGCCTGCAGAAATCGGATTAGGAACTTCGTAGCGGTTGTTCTGATACCAAAACTTTGCTGACAGAAGCTGAGCAGGGGAGAGCTGAAGATAATTTTGCTGCAGAAAGCCGTATTGATCGAACGCGTTGTGTGCCCTTTCTTCGGTCCTTGCCGGAAAAACGTAGTTATTCGTGTAAGTAAAATTGTTGTCGGCTTTTGTAGTGAAGAACTTCGTTGAGGAAATGAATTTCTTTCCGCTTGTTGTCACACCGATGTCCTGGAAATAACTGCCGTAGGATCCCACATTCGAGTAAGCCCTGACCGTTAGTCCTTCATTGAATGACGCTCTGTTGTTAAGACGGATGGTCCCTCCAATCGAGCCATTTCCAAACAGGCTCGCTACACCTCCGGTTTTTACGGAGATGTCGTCAATAAATGTCACCGGAACAAGAGATAGATCCGCAACGCCGCTAAGTGGACTCACAAGATTGATTCCATTCCACAGGATAGCAGTGTGACTGCTACCTGTTCCCCGAAACGAAGCAAAAGACGCAGCGCCGCCCGGCCCATAGCTGCGCACGTGCCCGAAGCCAAATTTTCTCAGCATGTCTGCAAGGCTTCCGGAAGAAGCCTGTGATCGCACAAGGCTGTCCGCGGTCAAAGTATAGCGGCTCGTCGCGTAGTCACCCAACCGACTTTGTTCAATGACGACATCCTGCAGCATGCGAACGGAATCTTTCGCAGACTGTGCATGTGCTTCAACGCCCAGCAAAATGCAGGCGACGATCCCGATAGCTGTCGGGACTATAGTTCTCAGTTTTTTCAAACCAGCCAATAAATAACCTTCCAGTTGTTAAACATTACTTGTGTTGTTGCTCTCTTCCCGAAGCGTTGAACACCAAGTTTTGTTTTGGCAGGTCTCCTGGCTCGTGTTAAGTTGCCGGTCTTCCCAAACGCCCCGATAGCAATCGGGTCGGATAGTGACCAAGAAACGAGGGACAACTTCTTATAACACTTACAGTAGCGGGTACTGCTCCGGAATTATCTTTTAATTAAGATGCACCGGTATTCCCTTTTAATTCAAGGCTGACGTTTTCAGCGTTGAAACCAAAACTGCTTCAAATATAGGTGGTGAATGGATATCAATGAAGGGCCACGCGAATAAAATTCACCATTGCCAACATCGGTCAACTTACCTTCCGCCAGATCTTTTCATTCCCGTCGAGTTGCATGAACTTTCCATCGAGGGGTGTAAATCTTAAAGTTTCCTTCGCGCCAAGCCCGACAAACCCACCTGGATCCAGGCTTTCGTAAAACAGTCGAACGACCTTTTCTTGTATGCGTTTATCGAAATAGATCATCACATTGCGGCAAAGAATAAGCTGAAAGGTGCTGAATGATTTGTCTGAAACGAGGTTGTGCGTTGCCAGCATGATCTTCCTTCCGAATCTATCGTCAAATTTAACTGCGTTGTCGCGCAAGGTGTAGTAAGAACTGAAATCCTTTTCTCCACCGGAAAGAAGGTAGTTTTCCCGATATACTTTCATGCGCGAGGCAGGATATATGCCGAATTTGAATTTCTCCAGCACTGCCGGACTGATGTCAGTAGCAAAGATCTGCGACCGGTCGAGCAATCCAGCCTCGTACAACATAATTGCCATGGAGTAGACTTCTTCACCTGTTGAACATCCAGCGTGCCAGATCCTGATTGTTGGCAATAGCTTGAGCTGTGGCAAAACTTTTTCGCGCAGTGCCTGGTAAAACCCCGGATCCCTGAACATCTCCGTTACATTGACCGTAATTTGTTCAAGAAATTTTTCGAGATAACGCTCGTTGCCTTTCAGTTGAAGGCGAAAATCGGCGAAACTCCCGAATTTGTCGTGTGCGAGAATCCATTGTACGCGCCGCTTAAGAGATGTTCTGGAATAACCGGTGAAATCGTAACCGTAAAGGTCGAACAGATCGTGGAGGAGTACTTCCAACTGATCGTCGGACAAGTCAACGCCGTGATCAATCATCGTAATTCAGATGATTAAAAATAAAAGAGGATTCCGGCGGAGAACATGGTCGATTTGGAGCGGAATCTGTCGTTGGGAGTGGGCTGTTGCTGCACTTTGGTCGCAGTAGTATACTCCGTGAAAAGATGTTGCGCACCGGCTTTGACTGCAAGCTTATCATTGATCTTGTAACGGACGAATAATGTGGAATTGAGACTGCCGTGGTCGTTGTTGTTCCCGCCCAGGAGGTTAAAAGAGGTCGGCTTCACCGGCACGGTCGTATTCGTCGAACCGCTCATATAGGTCCCAAGCTTTTCGCTGCCGAATGATCCGCCAATCACGTCGATATTAAAACCGATTGCAATCCGGTCGGTAAATCGGTAGCCGACATTGAGCAATACATTGAGACTATAAACTGTCGGCGATGTAACACTTACGGTGTCGATATATTCCGAGCCACTGGATACAATTGAAGCCGGCGCTGAAAAGAAATACCGCGATGTTCCGCCAGAATAGGAGGTGAGCCTTGCCCCTGTCCCGATCTCAAACTTTTTCTGCTTGCCAAGAAGCCATATATAATTATATGACAGCGCCAAGGTATACTGAAGGTCTGGACCCTTGCTCCCCTCGACGCCCAGGAATGCATGTGAAGTTTGTTGACCGTATGCCACGGAGCAACAAAAAACCATCAGGCAAATCAGGTTGAAACGGGAATTCATTTGGGGTACCTTGGCATCCCAAAGAACGACATAAATTTTTTCAGAATTGCCCGCCGACAACATTTCCTGGATTAACATTTATTTGAAAAGAATAAATTTTTACGATACGGTGTCCCCTGGGTTGAGAACACTTATTAATCTTCATGAACACCATATTTTTTCAGTCCCTTTCGAAAATATTGATGTTCAACTCAGACGCCCAATCTCCCTGAAAACAGGGGATATATACTCGAAAGTCGTTGAACATAACCGGGGAGGTTTCTGCTATGAGCTCAATTATATTTTCAACGTGCTTTTGCGCGAAATCGGTTTCAACACCAAAATTATTTCCTGCAGGATAATCAATGATGGAATAGTCGGGCCGGAATTTGATCACATGGCGATTATCACAATCATTAACAACAAGGAATATCTTGCCGACGTCGGCTTTGGTGATCTCTTCGTACAGCCACTGGCATTAAAACCTGGCATGGTTCAATTCGACGGCAGGAATTTCTTTAAGATTGACGTGGACCAAACTCCGGCTGAGTTCAATCTTAACATGTCCGAAGACGGCGCTGTATTCCGTCCTGTTTATAAGTTCAATGCCCAATCGCGCAGCTTAGACGAGTTTCTTTCAAGCTGTGAAGACAAGCAGACCAATCCGGATTCTTATTTTGTCAAGAATACCATTTGTACGCTGCCAACGGATACCGGGCGGATGACAATATTCAATGACAAGTTCATCGAAACGATTTATGATGAGAAAGCGGAAATGCCCCTGAAAGACAAGGAGAGTATTAGAAACTGCCTGGAGGAGAAGTTTCAGATAAGGATTGATAAATAAACATGGTCCGATTCAGGAAATTTCTTCTTTCGTGCTCAGATCATACGCCAGCTTCATAAACTTCTTCACTTCTTTGTTAATATCTGTTTTGTTAAAAATCCGGAGGTGGTGATTGTATTGCTGATCACCTGGAACCTGCGCGATCTTGTGAAAACAAAGATTGTCCGGGTACGGCTTTTTAAAGGGGAACACCACGTCTAAGAAGTTCTTTCCCAAACGGATCACGTAGGCAATGCGCGTCCGTGCTGCAAACCCGATCATTGATTTTGCGGGATGGACGGTCACTCTTCCGATTTCTGTATAACATTTTGTGAAATGCCAGAACAATCCAATTGTTTCTTCAGACTTGCCTTTGAAGAAATCCGCCAAAACCTTGTCGTTGCATGAGTGTACCTGGTTGTTGTTCACAAATTTCTGATTGCAAAGCGGGCATGTCCACATAGGGTTAAAGTTAATATTCCCTTGCATCGTTCGATAGAGATATCAGGAGTTTGGTGCAAATTTGAACAATCAAGCGTGACGATGCGGACAGCAGACTTTAAAATGGTGCTTAAGAATATTGGAAAGCACATTGCCATTAACAAAGAGCAGGCTGAATATTTCACATCACGGCTAACGATCAAGCATGTGAACAGGCACGAGCGCATTCTTACCGAAACCAAGCCATGCCGCCATATTTATTACGTTAACAAGGGGGCATTTCGCTCTTTTTGCACGGACGCGAAGGGCACAGAGCGCATCGTAATGTTCGCCGTCGACGATTGGTGGATTACAGACATGCATGGCTTTGCCCTGGAGAAACCTGCAATTGTGAGTATTGAAGCAATCGAGGAGAGCGAAATAATCCAATTGGAGAAGGCCGATCTCGAGAAACTCTACATGCAGATTCCGGCATTCGAGCGATTCTTTCGAATTTTGATGCAGAATGCCTATGTGCGTGAGCAACTCAGGGTTACGCAGAGTCTTACACTCGACGCTGCGGCGCGATACCATTCTTTCATCACACGGTATCCGCAATTCATAAGACGCATTCCGCTCAAAATGATCGCTTCCTACCTCGGCGTGACGCCCCAGTTCCTCAGCGTGGTCCGAAAAAGTAAAGTCATAAATTAATCTACATTAATTTTTTTTTGAAAAAGGCGACGTTCATTTGCAATTGTTAAAACGACAAGCACATGTTTATTCTGATTGCCGGGCCGTACCGCAGCGGCACAAACGATAAGCCGGAGTTAATGGAAAAGAATCTGCGTCGCCTGGAGGATGTCGCACTTCCTTTGTTCCGCGCCGGCCACATTCCGATGATAGGAGAGTGGGTCGCACTTCCCCTCATGAGGGCCGCCGGCTCCAAAAAGATAGGCGATGCCGCTTACAATGAGCTTGCGTATCCTGTTGCAGAACGGCTGCTCACCCTATGCGATGCTGTCCTTAGGCTGGAGGGCGAGTCCAAAGGCGCTGATCAGGATGTTCGAATTGCGAAAGAGCGCGGGCTAAAAATTTTTTATAGTCTCGATGAGGCGCTACGTGATTCAAAATAAAAATTGACACATGTAAAGGGGCCTCTTGTACAGAGATAGTAATTTGCACTTACCATATATTTACTTGAGTAATAAAATACTTTTTTTGAAAAGTTTCTAAGCGGCGATTCCGGGCGATTTATTGCAAGAAATCGAAATATTTTTTTGTCTGGTTTTCCTGGTTGCCTGAACCCATTAGCACAGCGTAGTTTTGGATAGCGTTTTATTAATCCGGGGAATCAAGAACCGGAAGGAATGGATTTTGTGTTATGGATATTGAGTGAGAACGATTTCAGGCCATTGCCTGAAACGGTTAAATCCAGAAGCAGATGAGAAAAGCAGATATTTTGGCGCTGCTCGCCATTAGCGTATGGCTGGGCAGCTGCATCACGTCACGCGTAGTGACAGATGCTGATCCGGCGGCGAATTTCTCCAAGTATCACACTTATAAATTCACCGATCAGGATGATGACAACGCAGGGCCAAATCCCTTGTATCATAGCTCGTTAATTGACAACTCGATCCACAGCCAGATCGCAATCGAGCTTGAGAAGCGCGGGTTTGAGGAGGTGAAGAAAGATCCCGATATGCTTGTGATGTATCATACGTATACAGAAAGAAAGCAAAGCTCTGCCAACAATTATTACCCGATGATGTACGGTGGCTGGGGATGGAGATATTATCCCTACGGGATGGCGATGTATCCTTATCCGTATGGCTATTGGAGCGGGTATAACAGAACCTACACCGAGGGCACTTTGCTTATTGATGCGATCGACGCATCCACTAAGCAAGTTGTATGGCGAGGATCTGTTTCGGATGTCATTGACGAGCCAGCAAACCTGAGCAAAAAGGCGATGAAAGCGGTATCAATCATATTCAGCCGCTTCCCCGTGAAAAAAATGCCGACCGAAACAAATTCAAAGATGTTGGCAAAGCACAAATAGGATTTGTAAAAATATAGTTGCTGGAACTCTAAATTTAAAATTGTATGCAGAACCCAAAATTGATCTGCGAACTCAACAGTTTCCTTTCTTTTGACGAAGAATCAGAAATCAACTTTAAAGGAAAAAAAAGAGACATTAAAAAAGTCGGTCGAAAAAGACGGGCCGCATACAATTTTTCGCGTCGAAGATTTCACAAATAGCTTATCCTGCCTTCAAAGCATTTTTTTCACCGTTACTTTTGCGCTGGTGAGGGCAGCCTCGATGGTCCCCATCTCTTTTCCATCGGCAAAAGCTTCGCCCGAAAAAAAGATCGTGTCCTCTATTGGGTTGTTGATTACGCTCAGGGCTTCAGCAGTACGGGGAGTTTTATACGCGTAGGCACCCCGGGAAAATTCATCTTCCACCCAGTTTACAACCCGCGCTGCAACGAGGTTAGACTTTATCATCTCAGGAGGGCAATCAAAAATGTATGAAAGTGATTCGATCGCTGACGACATCAGTTCCTTTTCGTCACGGCGTTGAGCAGTAACCGGGCCAGAAAGCCAACCGGTCATCAAAGGAAACGGAGAGGGCAATTGTGTCCACCATGTTGGCACGGGTGCATCGGAAAAAACGAACCCCAGATTGCGCATATGCCGAAAGCCGGAATCTGGATTTTCCCACAGCGAACCTTTGAATTCAAAGAGGAACTTGATCACGCCTCCGGTTTCGATCAGTTGGAACGCTTCCTCGTGTTTGCCCAGTGCCGGAATAAATTTAATAGCGCCGTCCTTCAGAACGGCAGCCGGAACGGTGACAAGTATTTTTTTTGCTTCGAGTTGAGCGAGCTGTGAAAAAATTTCCGCCTTACCGGTCCTCCAGCGAACTTCTTTCACAGGAGAATTTAAAACAATGCCAATGCCGGCGTCCAGTACTTTTTTTGTCAAGGACTCAATCAGCTGTGAGTAGCCTTCCATCGGCCTTTTGCCTGAGAACGACTCATCGTCAGACCATTCGTCCCGTAAGGAAAGCGCGCTGATCTTATCCACTTCTGCGGCATCAAATCCCTGAACCATATCTTTCACATTTTCCCGCAACGTCGCATACTTCAGCCCTGGAAAATGTTCGCTAAGAAAAGCCGACATAGTCATATCGTGAGTAAGCTTTCGAAACGCTTCGCCCAGCATCTCAATCTCTGGTGTGACAATCTCAGATGGTTTTAATTTTCCCTGCTCAATTTCCCATGCATTGCTTTCTGTTCTTGCAACAGATATTCCTGCTTCACTCAACAATTTGGTGAGGAAGGGTGCTTTACCATGAATGAATTCTGCACCTGTCTCAACGTTCTCGGAAAAATTTCCTTCACGCGATGAATGGATGCGACCACCGGTCCTGCCGCGACCTTCGATGATCATGACCGTTTTTGATTGTTTGCGCAGTGTCAGCGCCGCCGACAAGCCGGCGATCCCTGCCCCGATGATTATGACATCGTACTGCTTCTTCTCAAACTCCCGGTTCATTGGGTACTTGTTTACAAAACGCTTGCCTTATTCCTCCAATCCCGAATACTGTTGGATATAAAGGGGTACTGAAGGCTCCTTCCCAAAAAAGGATTTTGGCCTTTGCTGAGTGATCGCCCACCGATGAATCCAGGATATGCCAGCACGCCCGATAAAGTTGTCGGTGGTTTTGTATGCAGGATCTTTTAACGCTTCACTAAGGGAAACAAACTCAAACCCGTCTTTGTGAAGTGATGCCAGCAGTTCGGGTAGGCAAACGGAGTTGATTGTATTGGCATGTATAAGGAGGATGTGCGCCATGTTCCTGCCAAGCAAATCAACGCTTTGACTTTCAAAATATTTCACCTTGCTCATCATGTAAGGCACATAGTCATTACGCAGTTTATGCTGCATGGCGGTGTCCTTTCTTTCCAGTGCGATGTCGTGGGCTCGCGCAAAGATCCAGTCGGAATTATCTATGGTTACCGGAGCAGTTATATAAGAACGTTTTTCCAGCACTTTCTCCAGTGCATCTTTTTTCTCTTTCGTATCTCCACAATGCAAAAATGGATGTCTGAAATAGCGGATTCGATTTGAGGTGCCCTTGTACAGATTTTCAGTGAACTCGGCCCCTTTAACAAGGTCGTTTTCAAATTCTTCAATAGTATGCGTGTTGTAATCAATGTGCGACCACGTGTGATTGCCCAGCTCAAGACCGGCGTCAAACCATTGCTTCAGCAACAAACCCCTTTCCAGCGCCTCTTCACCTTTGATGATCAATTTTCCTTCGTTAACAAACCCGATTGCCGGAACTTTGTGGCTTTTGAAGGCATGAAGCACACTTGAAGTGATGGACTGCCAATGCGTCTGCGAATTATCTGTTGTTGCAGCGGGAAGGTCATCCATCGTGACACAAATTTTCTTCTTCCCGTCTTGCGCCTGGCTGGCTGACGTTGACAGGCAGAATACTATAAGTATTGAGGAACGCAATATGCTCATGCTTCAAAGTTAAAACTCTGAAGGTTCGTTGCGACGTCAGTACTCTTTTTTAAAACCTTCGCATGATGCCCCTGGCCGGGCTGACATAACCGCCCACCAAAAAATGACCGCGTGTACCAGCAAGTGGGGATATGGAGAGAAAATTTCAGCAAGTCGCCATGAAGCAATGAAGACCGTTCGCCCTGATAAATTTCCTCCAGGCGACTGTCAATCATCTCCTTAAATGTCGATGGCAGAGGTAGCTGGACGACGTCGGCCAAAGGTGTACTGACAAGTGCAAGAACATATTTCCAACGCGTCACGGCGTGAGCGATCTAAACAATTATGCCAGTGAAGTCAAATTTTACCTTTAATTTAAAGGTCTCAACATATCAGGCAGTCTTATGAAACCGGAAAACAACATGCACCCACCGTCGACCTCATCCGGTGAAAATCTTTCAAGAAGAGAATGGATTGCCCGCATGGGAATGGTGCCACTCGCAACAATGATATCAGATGGTCTTTTTGCGAAGGGGCCTGAATCCCGCGGTCTGCCTGCCAAGGACAAGTTTGCCGTGAAAGATACTTATATCAACGGGGCATACACGCACCCGATGAGCATCTCTACGGCGGCAGCCGCAGAAGCCTACGTGAAGCGAAGGCTGGACTGCAACAGGGCGGCAGATGAAGATATGAACGTCAGCCGGGGAGAAATCAAAAAAATGTTCGCCAGGCTAATCAATGCTTCACCGGGGGAGATTGCGCTGGTGCCTAGCACCATGGTGGGGGAGAATCTTATTGTGTCGGGTTTGGGGCTCCCGGATCTCAAAAGCCGTATTGTTACCGATGCCCTGCATTTCGATGGCTCTCTTTATTTATACGGGCAGCTCGCAAAAAAGGGACAGCAAGTCGAAGTCATCCGGCCTAAGGACAACAAGATCGATTTGAAGGATATGGAGGCGGCGATCAAGCCCGGCACCAGGCTTGTTGCTCTATCATTGGTGTCAACGGTAAACGGTTTTCAACACGATCTCAAAGCGGTGTGTGATTTGGCCCATGCGCGTGGGGCATTTGTTTTCGCAGATATCATTCAGGCCGCCGGCGCAGTTCCAATTGACGTTCGCGCCACAGGTGTGGATTTCTGCGCGTGCGCAAGTTATAAGTGGCTCATGGGTGATTTCGGTGTTGGATTTCTGTACGTGCGTCAGGATAGACTCGACCAACTGAAACGCACGATGTATGGGTTCAGGCAAATTGCAAGTTTCACTTCTCACACACTTCCATTTGATCCACCGGGAAAGGCTGCATACGACTGGACATCCAGTGATGATGTTGGAGGCTACTTTCAAGTTGGAACATTTGCCGGCGCTGCCATCGTTGCGCTCCGTGATTCACTCGGTTATTTGCTGGATACCGGCGTTTCTAATATTCAGAATCATCGGATCCCTTTGATAAAAAAGCTACAGGCAGAACTTCCCTCCCGAGGGTTCATTGCGCTGACACCGCCCGAGTCGACGTCGCCGGTGATTAGCTTCGCGTTCAAGGACGCGGAAACTATCCTAAAGCCAAAGCTGGAGGCAGCACGCGTCAACATATCGGTCTATCCGCACAGAGTCAGGATTTCACCTTCAGTCTATAATGATATGGCAGACATCGAAAAGCTTATCCAGGCTGTGTCCTGATTCGATGATAAAGATCACAGCTACCGGGTGCCGGCTTTTAATTGAACGGCGGTAATGTTGCTTATCTTTATTAGTCTTCATAATTTATAATATGGCTAAGGTCATCCGGTGGTCTTCTTATTTCCTGGCATTCATTTTATTGTTGCTGGCAATTGGCTACGGTGTCGCGCAGCTGTACAAACCGCGGATACTGGAGGTAATAAATCGCGAAGTGCAGGCGAATATTAACGGAACGTTTCACGTCGATGGGCTGGATTTCACGATTTTCGAACGCTTTCCAAATTTCTCCCTCACTTTGTCGGATATCTATCTGCGCGGCCCGCGCTATGATGAGCACAAGAAGTCTATTTTTACCGCGGCCAAAATTTATATTCACGCCAATCCCCTTCACCTCATTCGCGGTGTCCTTGATTTGAATTCCATTGCAATAGAAGAGGGAACCATTTATATTTTCAGGACAAGCGATGGGTATATCAACACTGACGCGTTCAAAGCCAAAGGTGACGTACCAGTCGACAACGGGGATTCGGTAAAAAAAGTCAGTCCGTTATCATTGAATCTCAGTAATATCCGATTGAAGAACACCCGGTTCTCATTCATAGATTCATTAAAGGCAAAGTCTTTCGACGTCACTTTTCAGAATGCCCAGGTCTCGATGTCAGCGTCCGACACGTCGCACCTGATATTGCTAAACGGACCAATGTACTTTGGGGGCCTGACGTTTAATCAGAAGAAAGGCGGCTACCTGTCCGACACACCGCTGATCGCCTCGCTTAACCTCGAATTCAGACCTGAGCACCGGAAGCTGGTCATCCATCCATCGTCACTCAATTTTGGCGCCTGGAAGGTGGACTTGCTGGGCAATTTTGGATTTGCTTCGCCCGGTCTCTATGATCTTTCCATCAAGTCCGAACAACTTCTTTATGGTGAAGGTGTGAAAGTTGTCACCAGGGCTTTAGGTGAGAAGCTTTCACGTTTCAATTTCGCGGCGCCACTGAAGCTGGATGTTGCCATTGTCGGCACATTGGCGCCCGGTGATCAGCCGCGCGTAGACATAAACTTCTCGACGGAAAAAAACCAATTCCGGGTGGGGAAAATCGCTCTGGACGATCTTGCATTCAAAGGCTCGTTCTCAAATCACTTAGTGGACAGTCTGCCGTATACTGACCCGAATTCTGCCATCATCTTGGATACGGTTACGGGAAAATTGAAGCGATTGCCTTTTGATGCCAGAATCTCATTGGTAAATCTCACCGATCCCGATCTCCACATCAATCTACTGAGCAACGTGAGGCTCACGGAGCTGAACTCGGAGAGCGACGACAGCAAACTTGAATTCAGTTCGGGTACATCGCAGATCACATTCAGTTATGACGGCAAGCTGAAGGAGTACTTGGATTCGACACGGACTGAATACCAGGGCAAGCTGAACGGGTCTCTAACAGTTTCCGACGCGACCGCGACCATGGAGGATCAGCAAAAGACATTTGAAAAAGTAAATGCTGCCATTCGCTTCAATGAAAAGCAGCTGGATCTTGATAGTATCAGCTTCCGAATGAACGGCAACGACTGTGAGATGAAGGGTACTGTCACCGGGTTCGTCCCATTTTTCTTTCAATCGCAGAAAAAAGGATACGTGAACCTCAGTGTTTACTCGCCGCGACTTGATCTGGCGTCTTTGTCGAAAAAGAAAAATACCAAGACTGCCAAAAAATCGGCAAAAGGAAAGAGCAAAAAGAAGATATCGGCGATGATGGACAAGCTTGCAAAGAACATAGAGTTCAACCTAGACCTTAAGGCCGACGAACTGGTGAACGGCAACTTCAGGGGCACCGGTTTCGTTGGAAAATTATCCTTGCACGATGAAGAGTTTACGGCGAAGCCAATCAAAATGAAGGTGGCGGACGGAGTTGTTAGCGTGTCTCTTAAACTCGCGGAGCTAGACAAGCCAAACAATCCTCTTCATCTTTACGCTACGGTGTCCAATGCCGACGTCAAGAAATTTTTTAAATCCTTCAATAACTTTTCATTAAAGTCTATAAAGTCGGATAATCTAAGCGGAAAGGTGTCCGCCGATATCAGGCTAAAGGCAACCGTCGATGACCAGTTCAACATCCTGATGCCCACCCTGGATGGAGAGGTGGATTTCAAGGTAAAGGATGGACAGCTGAAAGATTTCGAACCGCTGGCAAACATGAGTAATTTCTTGATGAAAAACCGCGACTTCTCTAACGTAAACTTCGCTGAGATAAATTGCGGGTTTAAACTTCAGGGCCCCTCACTCGACATCGGACGTATGGAAGTTCAATCAACTGTCCTTACGCTTTTCCTTGAAGGTAGATATTCGCTTGCCGACAGCACCGATATCACCATCCAAGTTCCACTCAGCAACCTGAAAAAGCGGGACAAAGATTATAAGCCTGAAAACGTCGGCGTGGATTCAAAGGTGGGGCCTAGTATTTTCCTCAGGGCCTACGAAAAGGATGGTAAGATTGTGATTGCTTACACACCGTTTAAGAGGTTTAAGAAAAAAGTGTAGCATTCAACTGTCCTTCAAACCGTTACTTTTCGACTTTTGGCTGAATGGTCATTGCCATCTTCACGGCTTCGTACACATTGATAAGCCCGCCTGATTTACTCAGATCAGAGAAACTTGCCTTGCCGCCACCCGGCTTTTGCACTTTAAGTCCATCGAAATGACGGGTGGATTTTTTTGCGATGTCCAGGATCTGCATGGGAGTGAGGTCCGGGAAGTATTCCATGAGTACGGCAACGACACCTGCGGCCGCAGGGGATGCCATGCTCGTGCCGCTTTCTTTTTTGTAAGTGTTATTGGGCGTTGTCGAATAAATGTCCACGCCCGGTGCGAACAGGTCCACAGATTTTTTTCCATAGTTTGAAAAGTCGGCTACGAGTTTATCGTCATTGCCTGCGGATGACGCGGCGATCTCCAGCCAATTCTTTGCTTCCTTTCCATCGAGGTAGTATCGAGAGGGGAAATTTTTTTCCGTGTCGTTGTCTTCCGCGTCGTTGCCGGCTGCGTGAATGAGCAGCACACCCTTCTTTTCCGCGTAGCGAACGGCATCATCGACGGCGGCTTTTTCGGGAGAATAGCTTTTCCCAAAGCTCATGTTGATGATGCTGGCTCCGTTGTCGACGGCATACCGAATCGCATTGGCGATGTCCTTGTCGCGTTCGTCGCCATTTGGCACCGCGCGCACTGACATGATGCGAACGTTGTCGGCGATACCCCTAATGCCAATTTCATTTTTCCGGTTACCCGCAATGATCCCGGCAACGTGTGTTCCATGTTCAGCGTCAGGTCCCTTCACGTCGTTGTTTCCGTAATAGCGTTCATTGACATTTTCGTAGTTGTCCCCGACGATCAGACGTGAATTGAAATCCGGATTGTATCCAAAGTTTACGATCGTCCCGTAATAGTCTACGCCTTCTTTCAGTTCGGCAAGCGCCTGGTTGATGTCAGTACCTTCCATGCGGCGTAGGATTGTTCTCGTAAATCCCTTGGCGAAGGCGAGTGTAGGATCAGATGTTTTAAATGTATCGATAGCAGCGAGCGTAAGTGTATCCACTTTTAATACATGTTTGAGCGTATCCACGCTCATTTTGATATTATTATACATGCCGCTGTACAGCTCGTATTGTTTTTGATTGGTGTCGCGGAGCTTTTCGAACTTATCCTTGACCTTGAGATAGCGTTCATATTCGGCTTTTTGTTTTTTTGGAAGTTTGCCAGCGTCGGCGTTACCGAATATGTTGTTCAGCCTAATGTACTCGCGCGTGAGTTCGTAAGTGTCTTCATCTACATTTCCATTTTTTCCGCCGATGAAGTTCCAGCCGTGTATATCGTCTATGTATCCGTTCTTATCGTCATCAATACCGTTTCCGGCGATCTCTTTTGGGTTGGTCCACATCACATCTTTAAGATCTTCGTGATCCGCATCCACGCCGGAGTCGATCACTGCAACAATGACGATTTTCGATGGCCGGTCTTTCAAAAGTTCGGAATAAGCGCGTTCTGCACTTACACCTTGCAGATGATCGGTTTCCGGGTCGCGCAGGAACCAATCCCTCGGTGGAGAAGGGGAATTTTGAGCGGATGAGGCTGAAAATAAGGCAGCTACAAAGAGGCTGCTCAAAAATGGGGTACGAATAGTCATGCTCTATATATAAAGTTGAACGGTCGTTTCTGTCGGCAAATTACAAGCCACCGCTTTACTAACGGGAAATTGTTAAAAAGTACCGAAAATATTACTCCTGACGGCTGGGTTCGCAGAACGAACGGCGTGCGTAGCGCTGGCAGTGCAATTTTACATTCATAAACCACAGCCACATGATCCATCTGAGCCTACTATCAATCGCGGTTTTTTACAGCATGTTTTTTTATCTCGCTGTGTCTGCACACAAGAAGCTCCATATTCTTAAGGGCAAACATGGAGTAGCGCAATTTGCGTAAGCATGGAAAAGAATTAACTACACAAAACTAATAGCAGCCACAATCAGGATATTTTACCAGACCTTAACCTAAGTTGAAAGGATACCCAACACGCTGAGAGTTGGGTATTTTTTTATCCAGGAATGTTTGATGAGCAGGCCAAACAGGGCGGCACGCTAGTTGTGCCGCGGATTACACGGATGAACAAGGATTAATGCTTTTTGTCCGTGAAAATCCGAGTCATCCGTGGCTATAAAAATCCCCGGTTTATTAGAAATCTTTATGTGGGCGTACGAATTGGCAGATTCCACTGCCTTTGTTACTTTTGCTGCCCCTGTTCCGATCCCGATAGCTATCGGGACTATCGGAAATGGATAGTCTGCCCGGGTGGTGAAATTGGTAGACACGTACGTTTGAGGGGCGTATGGCGCAAGCTGTGCTGGTTCGAGTCCAGTCCCGGGCACAATGCCGAAGTGGTGAAATTGGTAGACACGCACGTTTCAGGGGCGTGTGCCGCAAGGTATGCGGGTTCGAGTCCCGCCTTCGGCACTACGAGGAACCCAACTAATTCGGTTGGGTTTTTTTTGTTGTAAAATTTTGCCGGACGAGAAGCCTGTCCCGAGGCCTCCGAGGGAAGTCCCGCCTTCGGCACTGAAAAAAACCTAACCGTCAATGGTTGGGTTTTTTTTGTCCGGATTTCCGGTCTTTCATCTGTGACAGATTACAGCATGTGATTTCCACCATTGATAGGATGATGCAATTCTTCACCTATGCAATTGAAAGTGAAACCCACAAATACATTTACGTTGGTCTCACAAATGACTTTGAGCGAAGGCTTTTTGAACACAATTCCGGTTACAATGCTACGACAAAGCCCTATTTGCCTTTTCGTAAGATATACCTCGAGTCATTTGCCACGCGAGGTGAGGCAAGGGTTCGGGAGAGATGGCTAAAATCCGGAATTGGCAAGGAGTATTTGAAGGCCTTAATGTGGTGATCAGGTTCGAGCCTGCCTGCCGGCAGGCAGGTCCCGCCTTCGGCACCTGGAAGAACCAGCTCATCATTGAGTTGGTTTTTTTATTTTCATCGAGGCCCGTGCAGCGATGTTACCTCGTTTTGTTTGGACATCGCCACAATCATCAATTCCGTTTCAGGCCCCTTCTAAACAGGAAGAAGAATGCCGTGAGGGTCAGAAAGAAACATCCAATAATAATCCTGTAAAAACCAAGTTCGCGTGAATTATCCGTCTCAAGCAGCATCGCGGCAGCGACGGCCCCCGGGATTAAAAAGAAGCTCAGAAAGGACAGGACAATGTTTCCTGAAAAGTCGTTATTGATGTTCAGGAATGCCGGAAGGCAACCGACGATGAGAATCAAGGATATGACAAAGGCGCTAACGGCCATAATCGCAATCAATTGCTTATTTGGCCAATGAATCAGCGCAATGACCGAAGCTGATGTCAGTACGCTGCAAATGAACGCCAGGAACAAAAAGTAAAATATCGTTGATTTCATTGATCAATCGTTTCAAGTGCGTTCTCATCCAAGCAGCTTTAGTACGATGACCGGAGTCCTAAAGAGCCGAGCGTTCGATTTGAACTCTCCGGTTTCGTGAGACACTGCGTCGAGAGAGGTACGACTAATGTCAAACATCATTTTCAACTTTGAGCCGAGAAGGGGATTTGAACCCCCCGACTGCGCGAGACGCTTCGTCGGAGCAGGCCTGACGAGCCTCCGAAAACTCAATTCCTCAAAAGAGCCGAGAATGAGATTTGAACTCACGACCTGCTGATTACGAATCAGCTGCTCTACCCCTGAGCTACCTCGGCTTAGCCCTAAAGGACGGGTTGCTCCTTTCAGGGTCTTTCAAGGGAGCTAAATTAATCGCAAAAAATTTATATTGCTTCCCGATGCTCTCAAAGAAATGTAAATACGCGATTCATGCCCTGGTCTACCTCGCGGAACGGTATCAGCAGGGACCAGTCCATATCCAGGATATCGCTGAATCTGAGCGCATCCCAAAGAAATTCCTCGAGGCCATCCTGCTGGAAATGCGCAACGCTAAAATCCTTCACAGCAAAAAAGGAAAGGGGGGCGGATACTATTTATATAAGAGGCCCGAAGATGTTAACCTGGTGGAAATCATCCGCCTGATGGATGGAGCGATTTCCCTTTTGCCGTGCGTCTCGCTCAATTATTACGAACCTTGCGAAGAATGCAAGGACGAAAAAACCTGCGGCATCCGCGATGCTTTCATCGGCGTTCGCGACCAGACCCTCCAATTGCTGTCGAAAAGTACCCTCGCCCAGATCGTAAAACGGAAGAAGGAATAATCCACTATAGTCTATTAATTCAATAGACTTTAATTATATCTTTGTCGGAAACCAAAAAAGATTTGTATGGCGATACGATTAGGAGAAACCGCACCTGACTTCCAGGCACAGACAAGCGAAGGCACAATTCAATTTCACAAATGGCTGGGGGACGGGTGGGGCGTATTGTTCTCACATCCAGCTGACTTCACGCCGGTGTGTACCACTGAGCTCGGTGCCGTGGCGAAACTTCGGGGGGAATTTGATAAACGCAACGTAAAGGTGGCGGCACTGAGCGTCGACCCGCTTGAGTCTCACGAGAAGTGGATCGGCGACATCAACGAAACGCAAAAGACAAAGGTCAATTTTCCGCTCATAGCTGATCCAAAATTTGAGGTAGCAAGACTCTATGACATGGTTCACCCTGAAGTGAGCGACAAATTCACGGTAAGGTCTGTCTTTGTGATTGGTCCCGATAAGAAAGTGAAATTGACGATCACTTATCCTGCTGCAACAGGAAGGAATTTCGACGAGATACTCCGCGTGATAGACAGTTTGCAGCTCACGGCGAAGTACAGCGTAGCGACGCCTGCTAACTGGAAACACGGCGAAGATGTCATCATCACCGCGGCCGTCAAAGATGAAGACATACCTGCAAAATTCCCGAAAGGACATACACGGGTAAAGCCTTATTTGCGGATCACACCCCAGCCAAACATTTAATATCAAAAAAGTCGGCAGTAGGCACTTGGCAGTAAGCAGTGGGTCGCGACTGCCGACTGGATACTGCCAACTGCCTACTATTTTAGTACCTTTGCGCTTCATTTTATGCAAGTGCAGAAAGAAAAACCCATGAACGAGCTTCCTGTGATGCAGGAAGGAGAGGGGATTATGCTGTTTTATCCCCATGTTCCTCAAAAAGCGATCGAAGCTGTGACCGACGTATTGAAAAGCCGTTGGATCGGACAAGGTCCACGTGTCGCTCAGTTTGAAAAAGAGTTTGAACAGAAATTTGCTGGAAAGGGAAGAGCTCTCGCGGTCGGCTCAGGCACTGATGCACTGCACCTGGCATACATCATTGCCGGCTTAAAAGAAGGCGACGAGGTGATCACCCCGGTGTTCACCTGCACGGCCACCACGATCCCTTTTCTTTATATGGGCGTGAAATTCCGATTCGCCGACGTTGATCCTGCTACGCTCAACATTGACGTAAGACATGTGCGCGAGTTGATCAATGAAAAGACGAAGGCAATCGTTTGTGTCCATTACGGAGGTCTTCCTTGCGACATGGATGAGTTGCTTGATCTTGCCTCGGAATACAACATTCCAGTCATAGAGGACGCGGCACACGCGCTTGGGGCCACTTATAAAGGAAAGAATGTCGGAGAAATGTCGCACTTCACGATGTTTTCTTTCCAGGCAATCAAGACGATCACAACAGGGGACGGTGGCATGCTGATCATCCAGGATGAATCACTGATACCCAAGGCAGAACGTGTCCGATGGTTTGGCATCGACAGATCCAACAAACAGAAGGGAACATGGGAGAATGATATCCATGAAGTTGGCTATAAATACCAGATGACGGATATCGGCGCTGCAATGGGTTTGGCAGCGCTGCATGAATTCGACACAACACTTGCATACAGACAAAAATTGTTTGGCGCTTACCGCAACGGACTCGCTGGCGCTGAGGGCATAAAGTTGATCGGAGCGGACACCGTCGACAGGACACACGCCTCATGGCTTTGTACAGCCCTTGTCGACAAGCGACAGGATTTCATGAACAAGCTTCGCGACAGGAAAATTGAGTCGGGTCAGGTTCACTACCGCAACGATCGATATTCTGTTTTGGGAGGACGGCGTGATGATCTTCCGAACATGGATGCGATAGAGGATAACTATATCGTACTGCCACTGCATCTTCACATGAACGAAGCCGACGTGGACTACATCTGCAGAACGATAAAGAGTGGGTGGTGAGAAATCAATTCAAGGTTCAAGGATTAAAGCTCAATGGGCGCAGTTAAAATTGGGTGCGCACTATTGAACCTTGAACGTTGAACCCTTATGACAATCCTATCACTTTCTTCACCCGATCCCTTAGTAGGCGAAGCCCGAGTGCGAGGGACGCAGGGGGATCACTCAATTCACCGCTGAAGGGCTCTCCCATTTTCAGATAGAACTTATAAAGTGTCGAGATGGAAATATTCCATTTTTTAAGGAACTGGCGGTTTCCATCGTTGCGAATTATCCTGCCGGTTGTCTTCGAGCGGAAGTGATACACGCGTGAACGCGACACCCCTTTATAATACCGCACTCCAAAACGCCACAGCTTCATCATCATGTCGGGATCAGACCCCATGCCGGGAGAAAATTCAATGCTCAAGCCGCCGATCTGCTTCCAGGTTTCGCGGTGCAAGGCCAAAGGATACCAGTTGCTGCCGGACCAGTCGCGGAAGGGAATGCTCTCATACTTTTCTAAAAAACCCATTTCATCAAACTCCGCCGGAGACGATCCGAAATCGTAGGGAGCCAGGGCACACGTGTTGCGCGATGACGTCGGTTCGATCATAGTGCCTGAGATTGCGTACTTCGTATTGTTTACTTTTTTAATCTCTTCGAGCAGCGCGGTGTCCCAGCCGGGCGCGTAGTAAAAGTCATCGTCCGACAGCAAAATAAATTCTGTTGTTGCGAGCGTTGCTGGTGCATTGAATCCGTAACAAACGCCGGCATTTGCAGGAGAGTAAGAGTAATCGAATCCCCGCTGCTTTACCCATTCGAGCGTGCCATCGCTGCCTTCATTTACATGAACAATGATCTGATGTTTATAAGTGGAATTGCGAATGATGCTGTCAATACAACATTTCAAGAACGGAAGGTTGTTCCACGACGGAATGATAATGGAGAATGTCCAATTCTGATCGGCAAAGTCTTTTGGGTGGAATGTTATATCCGGAATCATGTCCTCGGGCGGGTAAGTTGCCGGTAACCCCTGTTCACAAGATAGATACCTGCCAAGGTAACGGCAATTGCTACGATGATCTTCGCATTCAATGTCTCGGACAGTATCCACCACCCCAACACAACAGCAACGAGCGGATTGATATAAGAATAAAGTGAGGCAATCGTGAGCGGCAATACGGCCAATGCATAAGAATACATTGCATACGCGGTAAGTGATCCGATCAACGCGAGGTACGTCAGGGCTCCGATCGACGTAGGGGTCCAACTAATGAGGGAGTAGTCGTCAAAGGCGAGGCTGAACGGAAGACAAAAAAGTCCACCGAAAAGCATTTGAAATCCTGCCGTAACAAAAGGGCTAACCGTCTCATTTATTTTTTTCATTAGAAAACTGGCCATAGCCCAGGAGAAAGTCGCAACAAAAATAAACGCAATTCCGGTGGTATAGCCGCGTTGCGAGAAATCTGACAGGTGCTCGCTGAAAACCATCATAATTCCCAACATGCCGGCAACCACCCCAATAATTATAGTTGCATTTGGACGCTCAGACCTGTTGATCGTAAGGTTCAATAATACAACGCAGACCGGCATAGCAGAACAGATGATTGCAGCTACGCTGCTTGGCACATAGACAAGTCCTGCCGACACCAATCCATTGCCCAAGGTGATCATGAGAAATCCCCCGAGCGCCAGGGTCAACAAATCCCTGATACCTGGTAGCGGATATTTTTTCACCCCGAGGAGATACGCCGTTAGTAGTAGTCCCGCGGAAAATTGCCTTAAGGCAGCGAAAAGAAATGGAGGGAATCCTTTTATCCCCATCTTCATCACCAGAAATGTCGTGCCCCAGATCAGGCATATGCCAGCCAGACAGAGATAGGCAATTAGCGAAGGTCTTTTGATGCGTTTAAAAAATTTTTGGCAAAGTAAACGCTTTTCAACCGCTAAAAACTGAGCCACCTCAGTTTTGTTTTTCAACACTTCAAACTCATTTTCCTGCGTCTCCCACAGCATCATTCAAACAATCCGAACTGAGGTCCGTATTTTAGAGCCAACGACATCATCACCATGACCAGGTTTGCAATCATCGGCGGAGGAATCGCCGGACTTACGCTCGCGATTGCCCTTTCTCGGAAAGGATTAAACATTCAGGTTTTTGAGAGTGCTCCTGTATTCAAGCCGCTTGGTGCCGGGCTATCGCTGGCGACAAATGCAATGAAGGCGCTCGCTGACATAGGCATTGACAAAGAAGTCATAGCCTATGGGAAATTGATCAAGCAAATGTTTGGCAAGGATGAGGCAGGAAGGGTTATCAGTTTTACCGACGCGGAGGAACTTACCCGGCGTTTTGGGGTCGTCAACAATTTCACGATCCACCGCGCTGATCTCCACCACGTGCTGAACAGTCTGTTGCCACCAGGTACCGTGCAGCTTGGAAAAGCTTTGATTGATTTTGAGCAAGGTCAAAACTGTGTCACTCTATCTTTCGCCGACGGGACAAAAGCGGATGTTGACTATGTAATTGCATGCGACGGCATTCATTCCATTGTTAGGAAAAAATTGCTGCCGAAATCCCTTCCTCGCTATGCGGGCTACACATGCTGGCGGGCTGTTGTCAATGATCTTCCAGAAGGATTCAATGAAAATGAAACAACTGAAACCTGGGGCCGTGGTCGGCGGTTCGGCGTGGTGCCGCTGAGCAACAAACGCGTTTATTGGTTTGCAACGCTGAATGCGCAGCAACAAGACGCATTGATGCAAAGCAGTAAATCGAAGGCGCTTCAAGCGATTTTTAAGGACTTTCATTTTCCAATTCCGGATATCCTGCGACGAACCAGGGACGAGCAGATAATTTGGAGTGACATCATCGACATCGAGCCGATAAGACAATTCGCCTTCGGAAGGGTATTACTGATGGGCGATGCGGCCCACGCGACAACGCCGAACCTGGGACAGGGAGCATGCATGGCAATTGAAGACGCCGCCTCCCTATCTAACGGATTGACAAAGTATATACCGGAAGAGGCATTTATCGGATTTGAAAAACATCGGATAAAGCGAACATCGGATATTGTAAATCAGTCATGGGGCCTTGGAAATCTCGCGCAATGGGAAAATCCGCTGTTGATACGTCTTCGAAATGGATTGCTGCGAGCCGTGCCACAGTCTGTCATCGACAAACAAGTTAAGAGGCTGTACGACGTATCATTCAATTACTGACATGCGCCGCTATCTTGTAGCATACTCGATCATTTTCAGCGCCTCTTTGGTGGCGTTCCTGGTGCGCCTTGCTTCAGGACAATTTTCGATGGAACTCAATATCGCTCTGATATTCGTTTTCATGGCGCTCCTTTCCTTCACGTGGGAGGCACTCCGGTTCATCAACAGGACCCTCAACCGCACCATGCCGTTCGAGCGGGGAATTTCGAAAAGGATCGCGGTACAACTTATTGCGGGCGGGCTGTTCTGCTTGTTCATAAGATTCATGCTTTACACCTTTGCGGAACCATACATTCCTTTTAAGCTCGACACGATGTTTCTGGCAACCACGTGGGTGCTTTATGTATTTGCGTCTGCCGCCATCAACTCGATTTTCTTCACGGAGTTCTTTATTGCCAGGTGGAAAGATTCACTCGTGCAGGCTGAACGTCTCGAGAAGGAGAAGTCTTACGTGCAGTTCGATAATCTTAAGAATCAGTTAAATCCACATTTTTTGTTTAACACGCTCACCTCTTTGAACAGCCTCATCTCGGAAAATCCGGCACTGGCTTCTCAATTCCTGCAGCATATGTCGCGCGTCTACCGGTATGTCCTTCAAAACAAGGAGAAGAGTTTTGTCGGATTAAGAACGGAATTAGACTTTATCAGCAATTATGTGTTCCTCGCTGAAACGCGGTTTGGCAAAGCTCTGCAGATCGAATTTAATGTTCCGGAAGGAGCGCAGGAAAAGGCTATCGTTCCGGTAACGCTTCAGATATTAATTGAGAATGCGTTGAAGCACAACATCGCCGAGGTTGAACGCCCGCTTGTGATCAATATAGAAGTTGATGATAACTACCTGGTCGTTAGGAATAATCTGCAACCGCGGAAGATTGTGGAAACATCAAACAAGCAAGGTCTTGAAAACCTGAAATCCCTGTATCGTTTCCTGACTGACAAACCAGTGCAAGTTGAACAGGACGCAAGCAGCTTCAGGGTAAAAGTGCCTCTTCTTTAGTAAGAAAAGTTATTGACGATGAAAGTTTTGATTATTGAGGACGAGCCATTGGTGGCAAAGGATTTGGAGAGCCGTCTCCGGCAGTTGTCGCCTGATGCCGAGGTGTTTGGGCCGCTTGTGAGCGTGGTACAGGCAAAGACCTGGCTGGCGACTAATCCGTTGCCGGACTTGATCCTTTCTGACATCCAGTTGTCAGACGGCATCAGTTTCGAAGTGTTTGAGGCTTTGCACCTGCCATGTCCGATTATTTTTACGACAGCCTATGATGAGTATGCGATCCGGGCATTTAAGCTAAACAGCATAGACTATTTACTTAAGCCCATTGATGGCAAAGATCTGGATACAGCATTAAAGAAATACAAGTCGACAGTGGTAGGCAATACCGTAGCCGATCAACTTAAGTCGATGATGGCTTCGTGGGGGAAAGAGCACCGCAGATACAAGGAGCGTTTCCTGGCCTTGCAGCGGAACACGCTCGTTCCGATCACCGTGGATGAGATCGCTTTTTTTCATAAGGAAGAATTGATCTTCATACACACGTTTTCAAACGAGAAGATGATCGGCGAGCATCCAACATTAGACGAAATCGAGAGCTTACTTGATCCTGCGAGATTTTTCCGTGTCAATCGCCAGTATATAATCCACATTCAAAGCGTAGCCCGCGTCAAGTCGACTCACAAAGGGTTGAATGTGCAGCTACGGGCGCCTTTCAATACCGAACTTGAGATTAGCCGGGAGAAAGCAGTCGCTTTTAAGAATTGGCTGGGCTGAAAAAAATTAGTTTGAGGCTTAACGTTCAAGACAGCGGGGCTAAAGTGGCAGCACCCTTAAACCTTGAACTTTGGACCTTGAACTTAAACTGACAGCGCATCATACACAATAACCTTTTCCCACAATGGTGAGCAGGTTTCCACGAACTTCTGGTGAATCGGATGATCCTGATATGCTTTTTGCGCGGCGACGTCGTCGAAGATCATTAACTCTGAAACACTGAAGCTGTTGTCAACGACAGGTCGTTTTTCTGTGTCTGCGGGAATCCCGATGTGAAGCAGTCGTATCAGCTTGATCTCCTGAAGACTTCTTAGTCCTGCGATCAGCTTGTCCCGGTCTTCCGTTGAGGCAGGATTTTTTAACCAGAAGAACACGTGATGTGCGACCGTGGTTTTTGGCTTTGGTTCCATTCCGGCAAAGGTAGGAACGACGGCCGTTGCTGCAAGGGTGGTGAGGAAACTGCGACGCGAGGTTTTCATTTTTGTTGAATTAGGAATGCGTGAACGAAATCGAACTGCACCTAAAATTAAGAGTTCTGATTTGAAAAGTTTACAGTTGGCAAAATGCAATTGAAAACACTCGCACTAAATTTTGAATTTGAAGTTCAGCGGAAAACTGTCGTGTTGATCTCTGCTTACAATTTCGCTTCGACCCGTTGCAATTAACCCGCTACGTTGACGGAAAATCGACAGTCTGCACGTCGATTCTTGGGAGTAACCTTGTCAACTGCCTACTGCCCACTCCCAACTGATTTGGCTCCCTAACATTCGTTATTTCGCTGAAATCGAAACTTTTTGGATAAAAGATTGAATCTATCCGCATTTTTTTTGAACATTGTAGTGTATCAGCATTCATAATTGTGACGCAGAACGGCAAACAAGAGGTAAATGTGAAGATGGCTTCGCCTGCAACGGTGATTTGCAACGTGCTCGTCGTGATTATTATCGTCATTATTCTGCAGCCAGCGGGGTGGTGTTGATCTGATATTTAAAGCAGAATTCTCAGCCGCCCCGACAAAATCGGGGCGGTTTTATTTTCTGGATATAGGAACAAACTAACGATTGTTTTAAAAGCATTATGTATTACAACTCCAACACGATTCTCTTCCTGGATGGAAAGTTTGTGAAAGCAGAAGACGCCAAGATTGGCTTGTTCAGTCAGACGCTTCATTATGGCTACGGTGTCTTCGAAGGGATTCGTGCTTATCAGACGATCCACGGGACCAAAATATTCAAGGGTCATGAACATTATGAGAGATTGAGACGAAGCTGTGAGATGATGAATATTCCGTTCAATTACAGTGTCGAGGAGCTTACACAATTATCTTATCAATTGCTGGATAGAAACAATTTCTCGAATGCATACCTGCGCCCCCTCGTGTTCGCCGGAGCAAACATGTCGTTGACAGCGCCACGGGAGATCTCTATGATGATCGCTGCATGGGATTGGGGAAAGTATTTTCACAACGCTACAGTGAAGCTCTGCATTTCTTCTTATCAGCGCCCCAATCCAAAATCTCTGAAGGTGGCGGCAAAAACATGTGGTCACTACGTAAATTCCATACTGGCAACAACCGAAGCTAAAGAGCGCGGCTTCGATGAAGCATTGATGCTCGATATGAATGGTTATGTCGCGGAAGGCCCGGGCGCAAACTTTTTTTATGAGAAGGACGGTGTGATGTACACGCCGCCGCTGGGTAATATTCTACCCGGCATCACGCGTCAGACCGTTATCGATATTTGTCACCAGCTCGACATCCCTCTTGTGGAGAAATACTTCAGACCGGAAGACCTTTATGAAGCGGACAGTGCTTTCTTCTGCGGGACGGCAGCGGAGATCACGCCCATTGACTCCATCGAAGGTCAGACTTTTCAAAAGCCCTGGAGAAAATCACAGGGTCATGTCATCCAGCAGGCATACCAGGCGATTGTCCTCGATAAGAGCCATAGCTATGTGATCGTTTAAAATCGAACTTGAATCCGGGATCCACGATCAGGCAGAATTGAACTTAGAACTTTGAAACTTGAACTTTAATGGAACTCAATAAATACAGTAAGACCATCACCCAGGATATGACTCTTCCTGCTTCGCAGGCGATGTTGTACGGAATTGGTCTTACCGAGCTCGATCTTAAAAAAGCACAAGTAGGAATCGTAAGCACAGGATACGAAGGCAACACTTGTAACATGCACCTCAACGCACTGGCCGGAGAGGTCAAGCAAGCTGTATGGGATCATGAGCTTGTCGGCTTGATCTTCAATACGATCGGTGTAAGCGATGGGATATCCAATGGTACCGAAGGGATGCGGTATTCACTCGTGAGCCGTGAAGTGATTGCTGATTCGATTGAAACTGTTTGTGGCGCCCAATATTATGATGCACTCATCGCTGTGGTCGGCTGTGACAAGAATATGCCGGGTTCATTGATTGCAATGGGGAGATTGAATCGTCCGGCGATCATGGTGTATGGCGGCACCATCGCCGGTGGTCGCTGGAAGGGGCGTGAGCTGAATATCATTTCTTCATTTGAGGCTTTGGGCGAGAAGCTTGCGAACAAGCTCTCGGACGAGGATTATAAAGGCATCATCCAGAATTCATGTCCGGGAGCCGGTGCATGTGGCGGAATGTATACAGCGAACACAATGGCTTCAGCAATAGAGGCGCTTGGTATGTCGCTGCCGTACTCGTCATCGAATCCGGCATTGAGCAAAGAGAAATCGGAGGAGTGCCGCGAAGCAGGAAAGGCGATACGTTTGTTGCTTGAGAAGGACCTGAAACCGCGCGATATCATGACTGCGAAGGCATTTGAGAATGCGATGACAATCGTGATGGCCTTGGGTGGATCGACGAATGCCGTGCTTCACCTCATCGCGATGGCAAGATCTGTGAACCTGAAACTCACGCAGGAAGATTTCCAGCGCATCTCGGACAAGACGCCGCTGATAGCCGATTTGAAACCAAGCGGAAAATACCTGATGGAAGAGCTGCATCGTGTGGGTGGCGTTCCGATGGTGATGAAATATTTATTAAAGAGAGGATTCCTTCATGGAGATTGTATAACGGTCACCGGAAAAACGATCGCCGAAAATCTCAAGGACGTAAAAGACATAGATTTTGCGAGTCAGGATGTTATCCTTCCGTTGGAGAAACCGATCAAAAAAACAGGCCACCTTCAGATTCTCTACGGCAATCTTGCCGAACAAGGATCGGTGGCGAAGATCACAGGTAAAGAGGGTGAGAAATTTAAGGGACTCGCGCGTGTATTTAACGGTGAATTTGAATTGGTGGAAGGTGTCAGGACGGGAAGGATACAGCCCGGTGATGTCATCGTGATTCGTTACGTCGGACCGCGTGGTGCTCCAGGTATGCCAGAAATGCTCAAGCCCACAAGTCTCATCATGGGTGCAGGGCTCGGCAAGTCGGTTGCATTGATTACCGATGGACGATTCTCAGGAGGTTCCCATGGTTTTGTGATCGGTCACATTACCCCCGAGGCATTCGATGGCGGGTTGCTCGCCTTGGTTGAAGACAATGACTGGATCGAAATCGATGTAAAGAAAAGGCAACTCAATCTTCTTGTTGACGAGCGGACGCTTGCAATCAGACGGTCGCACTATAAGGCCCCAAGGTTGAAGGTTACCAGTGGAGTGTTGTTGAAATATGCTAAACAAGTAAAAACAGCTGCAGATGGATGCGTTACTGACGAAAACTAAACCTGTTGTTGGAACGGCGCATGATCTAAGGAGAGATCGTGCCGATCATACAAGGGAAAAAATTTCAGGATCGGTGGCACTGCTTAAGTGCCTCGTGGCAGAAAATGTCGATGTATTGTTTGGGTATCCAGGCGGCGCGATTATGCCTGTATACGATGCACTGTATGGATATGCTGATAAGCTGAATCACATTCTCGTTCGGCATGAGCAAGGTGCTGTGCACGCAGCACAGGGCTATGCACGCGTTTCAGGAAATGTAGGTGTTGCCCTGGCAACGTCAGGTCCTGGTGCCACCAACCTCGTTACCGGATTGGCCGATGCACTGATCGATTCAACACCCGTAGTGTGCATCACAGGTCAGGTGTTTGCGCACTTGCTTGGCACCGATGCCTTTCAGGAGACCGATGTTGTGAATACAACGCTGCCGGTCACCAAGTGGAATGTCCAGGTGACGGAGGCAAAAGACATTGCTTCGGCGGTTGCCAAGGCTTTTTACATTGCGAAGAGCGGACGCCCGGGTCCTGTGTTGATAGACATTACAAAGAATGCGCAAAACGAGCTCATTGAAGATTTTGACTATGAGCAATGCAAGGCAATACGCACGTACCGGCCAAAACCAGTTTTGAATCTTGATGCAGTCCAGTCGGCGGCGGCGCTGATCAATGGTGCGAAGCGTCCATATCTGCTAGCAGGACAGGGGGTACTGTTATCCGGTGCTTCCGCAGAACTCAAAGCGTTTTCAGAGAAAACGGGCATTCCCGTGGCATGCACACTTCTTGGTCTGGGAAGCTTTCCAACCGATCATCCGAATTACGTCGGATTCCTTGGAATGCATGGAAACTATGGTCCGAACCTGAACACCAACGAATGTGATGTGCTGATTGGTGTTGGGATGCGCTTCGATGATCGCGTGACGGGCAACGTAGCCAAGTATGCGAAGCAAGCAAAGATCATTCACATAGACATCGACAATTGTGAGATCAACAAGATCGTGAAGACAGATGTTGCCGTGCATGCAGACGCGAAGGAAGCGCTCCAGGCACTGACGGCGCAATGCTCGAAGGCACAACACAACGACTGGCTCGCGACCTTCGGTTCTTTCTATAAGACTGAGTACGAGAAAGTGATTCAACACGAGTTGACACCAAAAGGCGATATCATGATGGCAGAAGTGGTCAATCATCTTTCAAAAATGACTAAAGGTGAGGCAGTCATCGTTACGGATGTAGGCCAGCATCAAATGGTGACTTCGCGATACTATAAATTCAAGAATCCGAGGACAAGCGTCACATCAGGCGGTGCGGGCACTATGGGATTTGCGTTGCCAGCTGCGATGGGCGCAAAGATGGCAATGCCAGCAAAGCAAGTGGTAGCTGTTATCGGCGACGGCGGGTATCAAATGACGATGCAGGAACTGGGAACTATTATGCAATACAAGATCCCGGTCAAGATACTAGTACTCAATAATAACTTCCTGGGTATGGTGCGGCAATGGCAGCAGCTGTTCCATGGCAAACGCTATTCGTTTACCGAGATGCAAAACCCGGACTTTGTTAAAATCGCCAGTGCGTATAATATTCCCGCAGGGAAGGTTACCAAGCGGGAGGACTTGCAATCGGCTTTGAAAGAGATGCTCGCGGCAGATACATCTTATTTCCTCGAAGTTGTCGTAGGAAAAGAGGATAATGTCTTTCCGATGGTGCCTGCAGGAGCTGGAGTTTCGGATGTGCTGTTGGAACCAAAATAGAATGATATGAAGCAGGAGTTCACCCTGGAGTTAAGCTCGGATAATAATTTTTCTGTTTTAAACAGGATCATCAATATTTTAAACCGGCGACGTGTGCGCATCAAAAAATTGATGGCGCATGAGAACGAGGAAGATGTACGCCGTGGTGGTGTGGTGATGCTGCTGTACACCACCGTCGACATGGTTGAAAAAGTGAAGGTCCAACTGGAGAAACTGATCGAAGTCGATGCAGTAGCTTACCACGAGGGCAACCAGGTTTATCAGGAACTTAGTGAGAGAATTATTGACGCAGACTGAAGCGTTATCAGTTGTCGGTTAATCGTGAGTGACGCGGTAACCGGGTAACTATTAACAATTAACTATCAACTATTAACTAAATCAAAATATGGCAAAGATCAATTTCGGAGGAACCTTTGAAGAAGTGGTTACACGGGAAGAGTTCCCCATGGAAAAAGCGGTAAGTATTCTTGAAAATGAAACTATCGCTATAATCGGATATGGTGTGCAAGGACCTGCCCAGGCACTGAACCTTCGCGACAATGGATTCAATGTCATTGTCGGACAGCGGAAAGGATCTAAAACCTGGAACAAGGCTGTGGAACATGGCTGGGTACCAGGTGAGACACTTTTTGAAATTGAAGAAGCAGCAAAACGCGGCACCATCATCGAATATTTGCTTTCGGATGCCGGCCAGATTGCAACGTGGCCGGTTGTGAAACCCCACCTGACTAAAGGAAAGACACTTTATTTCTCTCACGGCTTCGGGATAACTTTTAAAGAGCAAACAGGTATCGTTCCACCTGCCGATATTGACGTGGTGCTTGCAGCTCCTAAAGGATCGGGAACTTCCGTCAGGAGATTGTTTCTTCAGGGAAAGGGCATCAACTCCAGCTTCGCCGTTTTCCAGGATGCTACCGGAAAGGCAAAGCAAAAGGCAATAGCGTTGGGTATCGGTGTAGGATCGGGGTACCTGTTTGAAACAGATTTTAAAAAAGAAGTTTATTCCGACCTCACAGGCGAGCGCGGCACACTTATGGGCGCTATCGCCGGTATTTTTGAAGCCCAGTATGAAGTGCTCAGGTCAAAAGGACATTCACCTTCAGAAGCCTTCAACGAAACTGTTGAAGAGCTGACACAAAGCCTTATGCCGCTCGTTGCGGAGAACGGCATGGATTGGATGTATGCAAACTGTTCAACGACAGCACAGCGAGGAGCGCTTGATTGGAAGAAGAAGTTCAAAGCAGCCACACTCCCTGTATTCAAGGAGCTTTACGAGAGTGTTGCCAGCGGCGCCGAAGCAAAGCGTACGATAGACACCTGCAGCAAGCCGGATTATCGTGAAAAGCTTGCCGAGGAGCTCAAGGAAGTCCGCAACAGTGAGCTGTGGCAAGCCGGCGCAGCAGTACGTGCATTGCGACCGGAAAAAGAAAAAGTGGAAGCGAGTATGATAAACTCTTAAGAGGGGATGATCTCAACAGTAACAAAAGACATCGACGTCAATCGGGCCTATGATGTGCTGAAACCAGTGGTGTTGAAAACGCCACTGCAGTTTCATCGCAAGCTGTCGGAAAAATATGGGTGCGAGCTTTACCTGAAGCGCGAAGATCTTCAGGTCGTCCGGTCATACAAAATCCGGGGTGCCTATAACCTGATTCAAAGCCTCAGCGAGGACGAAAGAAAGCGCGGTGTGGTTTGTGCGAGCGCGGGAAATCATGCCCAGGGCGTGGCATTCTCCTGCAAATTGTTGGGAATAAAAGGTGTGATTTACATGCCCGCAATTACGCCCAAACAAAAGATCAACCAGGTTAAAATGTTTGGCGGCGATTACACTGAGATCGTATTGATAGGAGATACTTTTGACGAATGTCAGGCTCATGCGCTGGAGTACACCCGCGCACAGAACAAGGTTTTTATCCCGCCATTCGATCATGTGAAGGTGATTGAAGGACAAGGGACGGTAGCGAAAGAGATACTGGATGAGCAATCCAACGTTGATTTTGTTTTCGTACCCATCGGTGGTGGCGGATTGTGTGCAGGTATGGGAAGTTATTTTCAAACCTACTCTCCCCAAACCAAACTGGTAGGAGTTGAGCCCTTAGGTGCTCCTTCCATGAAGGAAGCTTTGAAAGCTGGCAAGCCAGTCGTGCTTGAGAGCATTCAGCGATTCGTCGACGGCGCATCGGTAAAAAAAGTTGGAGAGATAACTTTTGCTGTCGCCAAGGATGTCCTTTCAGACATGTTGCTTGTGCCGGAAGGAAAGGTTAGCTCTACTATTTTGCAGCTATACAATGAGGACGCAATTGTAGCCGAGCCAGCAGGTGCGCTTTCGATTGCGGCGCTTGAGCAATACGGCGACAGGTTGAGGGGGAAGAAAGTCGTTTGTGTCGTCAGTGGCGGCAACAACGACATCGACAGAATGCAGGAGATCAAAGAGCGCTCACTCCTTTATGAGGGTTTGAAGCACTATTTTATTGTGCGTTTTGCGCAAAGACCCGGCGCGTTAAAAGAGTTTGTTAACCATATCCTCGGTCCCTCCGATGACATCGTGCGGTTTGAGTTTATTCAAAAGCACAATAAGGAAACGGGACCTGCACTTATAGGCATTGAAGTCAAATCAAAGGACGATTTTGCGTCGTTGATCAAGAGAATGGACAGCCATCATTTGAATTACACCCTGGTCAATCAGAATGAGAACTTGTTTGAGTATCTGGTCTAGAGCGCAATCGATCGAAAATAGAAACGCCCCAGTAGCACGTCGTTTGCTACTGGGGCGAATCGTTTAAGGGTGTTCAGTAGATATTAATCCTTCCTGTATTTCAGGCACATTGCTACGAAGTTGTCAGCGTAAGCCTCGACGGTCTTTTTGGCGGCTGCCTTGTATTTTTCGCGGGTAGTCTGAATAACCACGGGTGTGAGCTCTTTTCTGAATGCGACAAGAGAAGTCACGGTGCCTCTTGCCTTTGACATGTCTTCGGTCATCAGATCAGCATAGGTTGCGTGAGACTCTATGTCCTTCCACATCATGATCATATCGCCCCATCCTTTTGCGGGAGCAAGCATGGGTAAGGTACCGTTGTCAACGTTGCCTATCCTCATTTCAGGATTTATCCCCCAAGTGTAGGTTGTTGTGGTGACTTCCGGGAAATACCATCCGCCATACAGATCTTTGCGTTCCCTTGTCTTCACCTCTATGTTCACAACCACGTCGGCGAAGTCAACGGCCAATTCAAAAATTCCCATGACGGCATCGAGGTCTTTGCAAAACTCAACTGCGCGTTTACCTTTTCCACCAGCAAATCCTACGTTCCCATGGTGTAATATTTTTCCATTGTTAGCAGAAGAGGTCTTCCACACATTGCTCGACTTGCTTTCTTTTTCCCCGGAAGCTTCATCATCTGCGGATTTCTGATAGAATTCAGTAGCGGTGACAGCGGCCCAGCCTACTGTGTCAATGCCAGCAGCTTTTAATTTCTTTTGGAAATAAGAATAGAAATAATCTGTGATCTCCTGGTATTCTTCTTTGGTCATGTCGCCGTCTGTGAATTCAAGATAGGCGGATACACGTGCTCCGGCGATTTTCCTGCTGCTCGCTTCCTGTGTGATGGCTTTGGCAGTAGTTGTCAGCTTATAATCGACGGTCAATTGTGCAATGGCGAGTCGTTTCAGGCCTGGAATGGTGTTCGACTTTTCCATCCTGAATTTGTCGTATTCATGTTTTTCTTCCTGCTCTTTGCCTTTCTTTTTCTGGCCCAGAACAGTGTTGCCAAGGAGTGCTACCAAGGCGAAGAGGAGCAAGGACTTTTTCATAGTTGTTTGAATGTTTATATAAAAGTCCCCGATTAGTGCGGTGGCGGCAATACGCAGAGTGTCGTATTCGGGGGAGCCGGCAATGGTTGCTGGGTTCTGGCTGCCGGATTCTGGTCGCTCGTGGTGTGCACTTTGATATTACATTGTGGCCCTTTCGTAGAAGAAACCGAGCCAGAAAAGGGTGTCATTTGTTGGACCCTTAATTCATCATTCGAAATTCTGCACTTGTTTCAGCATTCCTCCATCGTTAGGAATAGCGAATAGTGAAAGTTGAATAGTAAATGTTGGTTTTTCGCACAACCAGCGACGGTTCACCAGCAACCAGAATCCAGTTCACACCAAATTCTCCCGCATCGCTTTCTGCACTGCTTCCACCTTATTGTGCACCTGCAACTTGCGATAGACATTTTCAATGTGTTTGCGCACCGTGCCGTAACTGATAAAAAGATTCTCACCAATTTTTTCGTAGCTGAGACCAGCCTTCAGCTGCGAAATGATTTCGAGTTCACGGGGTGTAAGGTCAAACGATTGTGTAGGAGTTACTTTTTTCGAAGGTCCGCCCTGTTGTACGAGTCGCAGCACCCGGCCTGCAATTGCGGCAGACATTCCAGCTCCACCCTCTATTACTTCGTGGATGCATTGGATAATCTTCCCTGCCCGCTCTTCCTTTAATAGATATCCGTCCGCTCCTGCCATGATCGACTGAAAGATCTGTTCGTCGTCGTCGAAGATCGTGAGCATAAGGATCCTGATGTGCGGAAATTCCTTCTTCACCAGTTCCGTGGTCTTGATTCCGTCCTGACGTGGCATTTCGATGTCCATCAGGATGACGTCCACCCGTCCTGAACTGCGGAGTTTCTCTATCAATTCGACGCCGTTTTTCGCAGTTGCGCACACGGTGATCGATGGGTCCGGCGTAAGCTTTTCCAGGATGACTTTCAAGGCAAATGCATTGTCCTCAGCGATGGCAACCCGGATATTTTCTGCAGCGGACATTGAAATTTAATTACACGCCAAATTATCCCAAACAAACCGGGTTCCGCATACGCAGAACTTCGGATTTATTCAAAGGGCAAGACAAAATTTACTACCGTTCCGGTGCGCTCTGCTGACGTTATTGTAACTGTTCCGCCGGCGTTGGTTGCGTGCACCTGAATGTTTTTCATGCCATTGCCATCATGGTCCCTTGTTGCGTCAAAGCCCTTCCCATTGTCTGCGATCTGAAGTTGCAAGCATCCGTCTTCGAGTGAGTTCAGCCTGATGTCAATGCGGGTGGCCTGGGAATGTTTGATCGAGTTGCTCACAGCCTCCTGGGCGATCCTGAAAATGGCTTCGGCACGGGCCGACCTGAGAATTAATGAAGGATTGGTCTCGAAGTCAAAATGGATTGCCAATTGCGGCGACTGATTGAGGAAATTAAAATACTCCGTCAGTTTTGACTGGAGTTCGTCGAGGCTGACACTTTTTTTGTTGATGAACCAAACGGTCCGGCGCAGTTCATGCAGCGTATTTTTGGCGAAGGAGCTCAGGTGCTCAATCTTGTCCCTCGATCCCGTAGCGGGATCCTCAGCAAGATTGTCTGTCGCTGTGTACAGAAATAGCAATCGTGACCCGATGTTATCATGCAGCTCCCGCGATATCCGAAGGCGGTCCTGTTGGATTTCATTTTCAAGCTTGATTTCAGCAAGCTGCAGCTTAAACATCGCCTCCTGTTCTATTTTTCTCCTTCGTGCTTTTTGATTTTGATAAAACAGAATACCGACTACGACCAGAAAAATCGACGACGAGGCGAGGATCAGAACACGGTTATTGCTTTCCTGAAGTTGCAATTCGTTTATTGCCAACAGGGCTTTTTGTTCAGAAAGCTTCCGTTCCTTCACTTCACTTTCATATTTTACCTGTAGCTCAAGAACGGTTTTCGTGCGACCTTCTTCAAACAGACTGTCCTTGAGTGCCGCATATTTCGCCTGGTAGTTGTACGCGTCTTTGTACTGCCCCAACCTTGCATAAATTCCCGACATGGCATGGTACGAGTCGCGTAGCATTTCCTTGGCTCCGATTTTTTTTGCCAGTAAAATTGCTTTCGGTGCGTAGTTATTTGCCTTTAAGATCTCGCCGTTCTTGAGATAAAAGAACACAAGATTTTTTGCGTTGTAGGTGGCTTCATAGTTGTTGCCAAATTTTGAGTGCTCATTGAATGCGTGGATGTAATATTCCTCAGCTAACTTTTTCTCATGGAGGCTGTCATAAGCAATTGCAATGTTGCCGAGTGTGTAAGGAACATACCTTACATATCCGAGGTCTTCGTAACCTTTCTTCGCTGTTTCAGAGTACGTGATCGACTTTTGATAGTCATGTGTTTGAATAAGGACTGATCCGATGTTTCCCGATGTCACAGTAATTCCAAATGCCGAATTCAGTTTTTTATAAATGTCAAGCGCTGTGTTGTAATACTCGAGCACTTTGTCGTACTGTTTCTGTTTTTTGTATACAATGCCAATGTTGCTTAAGATATACGCCTGCATCGTTTCATTCTTCCCCATTTCGGCAATGTGCAATCCCCTGAAGTAAGCCGCCAATGCCTTATCATAATCTCCTTTTTCATCATAGATTATTCCAACGTTGTTGAGTACGCCGGCGGTGCTAACAGAGTCGCCGATTTCTGCCTTCATCCCGATGGCAAGGTTGAGGAACGACAAGGCGCTGTCATATTCACCGAGTGCCTGCTTGGCACTTCCCAGACTATTGTAGGCGTCCGCCATGAGCTTCTTATATCGACCTTTGCTAGAAAGCTTTAGTGCTTCACGCGCGTATGTCACAGCGCTATCGGCACTGATATTTTTATAATACCAGCTTAGATCATTTAGCACTTTGATGCGTGCGGTATCCCGCGCGTTGCCGAGCAGACCTCTAAGGCTGTCGACTTTTTGTCGCTGCGCAACTGCAATATTGAAGGTCATTGTCATAGCGACAACGAGCATGACAGGCAGTAACTCACGGATTTTTTGAAAATTCAATCGGTCAGGACTTTCTTATTTAAAGTTAATGTCAAAATGGGTGTTTTCAATCGTTTTAACGGTATCTATGTTTTTCAACACTTCTTTTATTTACGTCAGTTCATGATTCAGCAACATGGTTGATTTATATTCGGGTTTTAAAGACTAAGCACAGGTATGGCGCACGGACTTTTAATCGACATGGATGGCGTGATTTACGGGGGAGATGTCCTCATCCCCGGGGCGGACAAATTTATCAAGGGCCTTGTCGATCAGAACATCCCATTTTGCTTCATGACCAATAACAGTCAGCGCACGCGTCTTGAGGCCGTGCGCAAGTTGCACAAGTTGGGCATTGAAGTAACGGAGAAACACATTTACACCAGTGCCATGGCGACCGGGAAATTTCTTTCCACCCAGATCCCAAAGGGAACCGCTTATGTACTAGGTGAGGGTGGGCTGCTCACCAGTCTCCATGAAAATAATATCACTTTAATAGACACCGATCCGGATTTTGTCGTCCTCGGAGAGGGCCGCAATTTTACCTTGGAAATGGTACAACGTGCCGTAGATATGATCCTTGCGGGCGCAAAGTTTATTGCCACCAACAGAGATCCATCTCCGAAGAAGAAGGGATGGAACAACCTTGGTATCGCTGCCACCGCCGCAATGATCGAAGAGGCAACTGGCGTGAAGGCGTTCGTGATCGGCAAGCCAAGTCCCGTGATGGTACGCTACGCCCGCAAAGCGCTTGGACTGGAGGCGGCTGAAACGACGATTATTGGCGACACAATGGACACGGATATTCGTGGTGGCGTTCAGATGGGATATAAGACGATTCTTGTGTTGAGCGGCATCACGAAAAAAGAAGAGCTGAGTAAATTTGCTTTTAAGCCCGACATGATCGTGGACTCTGTGGCAGAGGTGAAGTTTCCACTGCCATGGTGGTAACCGTCATTTGCAAAGTAGAGTGCGCAAATTCAAAATTCGCTATTCATCATTCATTATTCGTCATTCATAGCGGGCCCGAAATTATCGACAATGTGGTGCAGAATTTCGAATCGTGAATTTAGAATAGTGAATAGCGAAGCAACCCACTATCAGGTTTGTGCCCCTTCGTTTCTTAGTGATTTCTTTGTGGCTAATGAACTTTAAACTAAAAGCAAAACAATATGAATCGTACAGCATCAGCACATTGGGAAGGCGACCTGAAAACAGGTAAGGGAAATATCTCAACACAAAGCACGACCCTCAACAAAACACAATTCTCTTTCAAGACACGCTTTGAAGATGGCGTTGGGACGAACCCGGAAGAACTGCTTGCAGCAGCACACGCAGGTTGTTTCACCATGGCCATCGGCGCAGCGCTTGGTCAGGCAGGCACGCCGGCCACATCACTGGATACGACAGCAACACTCGACCTTCAGGGTCTCGATATCAAAGGAATTCATCTTTCTATCAAAGGGAAGGTCGCCAACATCACACCTGAAAAATTTGCTGAAGTGGTGAAGGGAGCTGAGAAGAATTGCATCATTTCAAAAGCGTTAAGTGTTCCGATTACTTCAGATGCCACATTGGTGAAATAACTTTGCGATCCTTCGCGTCTTTGAGTCTTTGCGGCAGAAAACGGTACTTCGTAACATAATTGTACTTCCTAATCATGTTGCGAATTAGCCGCTAAGGCGCGAAGACTCCAAGTCACGCGAAGTAGTTAGTCTTGATAAAACTGCTGGGTAACATTTGCTATTTCGTCCGATGACGAAGACAAGGAGAATTGTATTGGGATTGTCTGCAATAGTCATTGGATGGCTATTGGATGGCCTTGCTTGGTCGTTGCACGGCCTTGGGCCGACGTTGAGCACGAGCATGCTATTATTAGGCATCGGACTGTTTTTATACGGAATAAAAATTCTCATTGATAAACCTAAGCCTTCGTGATCCTTTGTGCCTTAGTGCCTTCGTGATGAATAACTAACACTTGTAAGCAGCACTCAAAAATTTCACATATATGTGATCCGATAGCATAAAATTTATCATCTTTATAACAGGAAAAAACAAAGGAAAACGCCCCGATAAAACCACGGTTTTATCGGGGCGATTTCGTTTTAAACAGGGCAACACAAACTAACGATTGTTGTGGGCGTAGCAGGACCGAAGACAATTTTTGAGAAAATATGGGATAGTCACGTGGTCAAGCGTGCAGAAGGATATCCCGACGCATTATTCATCGACAGGCATTTCATCCACGAGGTCACAAGTCCCCAGGCTTTCGATGGCCTTAGAAATCGCGGCATCGGTGTATTCAACACCAAAAGAACTACGGCGACTGCCGATCACAACGTTCCGACGAAAGATCAGCACCTCCCTATCAAGGAAGCGCTTTCAAGGCATCAGGTGGAAACTCTGCGAAAGAACTGTAAGGAGTTTGGCGTTGAATTGTATGACCTGGGCCATCCGTTTCAGGGCATCGTCCATATCATCGGTCCGGAGCTTGGCTTGACTTTACCTGGCATGACGATCGTTTGTGGCGACAGTCACACGTCCACGCACGGCGCGTTCGGCAACATTGCTTTTGGGATCGGCACCAGCGAGGTAGAGCAAGTGCTTGCCACGCAGTGCATCCTGCAGCACAAGCCCAAAACGATGAAGATCGAGATCAACGGTAAGTTGGGAAAGGGCATTGTCAGTAAAGACATCATCCTTTACATCATATCGCAGCTGTCGGCGAGCGGAGCTACTGGCTATTTCGTGGAATATGCCGGCGAAGCCATTCGCGGCCTTTCAATGGAAGCCCGCATGACGATATGCAACATGAGCATTGAGATGGGTGCGCGTGGCGGATTGATCGCTCCGGACGAAACAACTTTCAATTATATCAAAGGCCGAAAGTTTGCTCCGCAAGGAGCTGACTTTGATCGCAAGGTTGAAGAATGGAAAAAACTTCGATCCGACGATGGAGCGAAGTATGACCTCGAAGTAAAATTCAAAGCCGAAGATATCGCGCCGATGATCACCTATGGCACGAACCCTGGAATGGGGATGCGCGTCACCGATCGTATCCCTACGATCCAGGAGCTAAAGGAGATCAGCGAACAAGGATCTTTCAAAAAATCACTTGAGTACATGGGTCTTGAGCCTGGCTCGCAGCTGTTGGGTAAATCCGTGGACTATGTTTTTATCGGCAGTTGTACCAATGCCCGCATCGAAGACTTGCGGATGGTTGCGTCCATGGTGAAGGGAAAGAAAAAAGCTGAAGGCGTGGAAGTCTGGGTTGTTCCGGGATCGAAGCAGGTTGAAGAGCAGGCGAAGAAAGAAGGGTTAGATAAGATTTTCGAAGCGGCAGGATTTGAGCTAAGGAGTCCGGGATGCTCTGCTTGCCTGGGGATGAATGAGGATAAAGTTCCGGCGGGTAAGTATTGTATCTCGACCTCAAATAGAAATTTCGAAGGAAGACAAGGTCCTAAGTCAAGAACATTTTTGGCAAGTCCGTTAAGCGCTGCTGCTGCCGCGATCACCGGAAAGGTTACCGACGTACGTGAATTGGTTTAGACAATGAGCAAAGAGAAATTCACAACACTTGTTTCGCGCGCTGTGCCCTTGCCGATGGAAAACATCGACACAGACCAGATCATCCCGGCACGCTTTCTCAAGGCAACGACGCGCGAGGGATTTGGGGACAACCTTTTCAGGGACTGGAGATTCAATACAGATGGTACGCCCGTGAGCGATTTTGTTCTCAACGATTCCAGGTATACCGGAAAGATACTGATCGCCGGAAAGAACTTTGGTTGCGGAAGCAGCCGGGAGCATGCGGCTTGGGCGATCCATGATTACGGTTTTCGCGTGGTGATCTCCAGCTTCTTTGCTGACATCTTCAAGAACAATGCATTGAACAACGGCTTATTACCCGTAGTAGTATCGGATGAATTCCTCAAGACCGTTTTTGAAGCTGTTGGCTCAGATCCGGCAACGATGATAACCGTTGACCTTGAAGAACAGATGGTCGCGGTGAACGGCCAATACGAAGAATTTGATATTAATCTCTATAAGAAAACATGCCTGCTCAACGGCTATGACGACATCGACTACCTGTTGAGTCTCAGCAAGGACGTAAGGGCATTTGACCTCGCACATTCACAATGAAGAAAAAGATAATCATACTGCCCGGAGATGGAATCGGTAAAGAAGTGACAGCCGAGGGAAAGAAAGTGCTGGAGAGAATTGCGGCGATATATGATCACACGTTTGAATTTGGTGAGGGCACAATCGGTCACGATGCTATTGAAGCTACAGGGACGGCGCTTCCCGACGAAACGCTGCAAAAGCTTAAGAACTCCGATGCGATCTTGTTCGGCGCCGTTGGACATCCTAAGTATGACAACGACCCGACATTAAAAGTAAGACCCGAGCAAGGCTTGCTCAAGATGCGGAAGGAACTTGGTTTATATGCGAATCTTCGGCCCATCAAGCTTTTTGATGAGCTGCTCGAAGCTTCGAGTATCAAACCGGAGATCCTGAAGGGCTCTGACATTTTATTTTTCCGTGAACTCACAGGCGATGTTTATTTCGGAGAAAAGGGCAGAAAAGACGATGGCAATACCGCTTCGGACTTAATGGTTTACCAGAGATATGAGGTGGAACGCATTGCACACAAAGCATTTCAGGCTGCCCGCACCCGTAAGAAGAAAGTGACTTCAGTCGATAAGGCAAATGTTCTTGAGAGTTCCAGGTTGTGGAGAGAAACAGTCCAGGCGATCGGCAAACAATATGCCGACGTGCAGTTGGAACACATGTTTGTTGACACAGCGGCGATGAAGCTTATCCAAAATCCCCGCAGCTTCGACGTGGTGCTCACGGGCAACCTTTTTGGAGATATTCTTACGGATGAGGCTTCACAGATCGCAGGGTCAATGGGCATGCTGGCCTCTGCATCTGTTGGGGACAAAGTGGGACTGTACGAGCCAATCCATGGCAGCGCGCACGACATCACTGGCAAAGGGGTTGCCAATCCGCTTGCGTCGATCTTGTCGGTGGCGTTGATGCTGGACATCTCATTTGGCTTAAAAGAGGAATCAGAAGCAGTGATCTCTGCTGTTGTGCGTGCATTGAAATCCGGCATGCGAACCGCTGACATAGCTGATTCAAAAACAGACAAGAATAAAATATTGAATACACAGGCCATGGGCGGATACATCGTGGAGCAACTCTCCATGATGCACGCTCCGGTAGCCCGCTAACACACAAACTATGAGCAACAAAATTCAAATCTTTGACACGACACTCCGCGATGGCGAGCAGGTGCCCGGATGTCAATTGAAAACCGAAGAGAAAGTTGTTATTGCGCGTGAGCTCGAAGCGCTTGGTGTTGACGTCATCGAGGCAGGGTTCCCCATTTCAAGCCCCGGCGATTTCCTATCGGTTGTAGAGATATCGAAAGCTGTTCAAGCACCCACCGTCTGTGGACTTACTCGCGCGAAGAAGGAAGATATCGACGTAGCTGCAGAGGCGTTGCGGTACGCGAGGAACGGAAGAATTCACACCGGAATTGGATCGTCAGATGTGCACATCAAGCACAAGTTCAAGAGCACGCGGGAGCAAATTCTCGAGCAGGCAGTCTGGGCCGTGGATTACGCGAAGGCAAAAGGTTATGAAGTTGAGTTCTATGCGGAGGATGCAGGCCGAGCAGATCTGGCCTTTCTCGCTAAGCTCACAGAAGCTGTGATCGCCGCTGGTGCCGATGTGGTCAATATCCCGGATACAACAGGTTACTGTCTCCCGCACTTGTACGGCAAGCGCATTCAGTATCTTTTTGAAAATGTTAAGAACATCGACAAAGCGGTGATATCGGTGCATTGTCATAACGACCTCGGTCTTGCAACAGCGAACACCATCTCGGGCCTTATTCATGGCGCACGACAAGCCGAGGTTACAATAAATGGAATCGGAGAGCGGGCCGGTAACACGTCACTTGAAGAGGTCGCGATGATTGTCAAGACACACAGTGATCTTGGCCTTTATACAAATATCAAGTCGGAACGCATTTTTGAGCTGAGCCAACTGGTGAGTGAAATGATGCGGATGCCTGTCCAGGCAAACAAGGCGATCGTAGGTAAGAATGCTTTTGCTCATTCCTCCGGTATTCATCAGGACGGATTCCTCAAGCACTCAGAGAACTATGAGATCATGAATCCCGCCGACGTGGGAGTTCCGAGCTCCTCGATTGTGCTTACGGCCCGCAGCGGAAGGGCAGCACTTAAACATCGTGTTGAATTGCTTGGGTACCGATTTGAGGGCGAAGAGCTGAATACATTATATGAGAATTTTTTGATAGTAGCGGATGAGAAGAAGATGGTGAACGATGGAGATCTGCTCACACTCGTTGCGAACCTTCCTGTACTAATCAATAAGTAGGTTTTCGAGAATTCTTCTGGAGGCCGGTGGCAACACCGGCTCTCCGGAATGAATTGTTTTAGCCAGTTGACACCCGATAGCTATCGGGAGACAAGCCCTCGCTGCGCTCGGATAGTTGACAGCATCCTCCCAAACGTAGTTTAAACACCCGCTTAAATCAGATTCGTTGGCTGCGAATTTACTGCGACATTTGTCAACTGTTTCATTGTCAACTGTCGACTCCTCCTTTGGGAACAATATTTGTGCATTGAAATATTTCAATTTAATTCGCGGTTCATTTTATTGAAACACACTTCATGGCACTCCTCGAAAAGCATCTGTATATAAAAAAGTCAACGCTGCGCGGAGCGGGGAAAGGTCTATTTACAAAAGTTCTTATCCCAAAAGGTGCGCGCATAGTTGAGTACAAAGGAAAGGTGTTTACCTGGAAGCAGGTTGAGAAGATGCCCGACGATCGCAATGGGTATGTCTTTTACTTCAACAGGAACTACGTGATCGATGCGTGGAAACACAAAGGCTTCGCACACTTTGCCAATGATGCGAAGGGATTGGTAAAGCAGGAAGGCATCCGCAATAATTCAGAATATGTGACGGAAGGAAAGCGCTGCTTCGTCGAGGCGACACGCGATATACCTGCGGGTTCTGAAATATTTGTGGGGTACGGGGCTGAATACTGGCAAGTGATCAGGGAGAATCTTCGCGATGCTACAAAGCCGAAAACTCAAAAGCCGAGTCGGAAGGTTGCTCGACAGCAACCTTGAACTTTGGACCTTGAACCTTGAACTCCTTAGAAGGGTTCACTTCGATTCAATCGAACCCTGAACTCTAAACCCTGAACCCTGAACTTAATCTACGGGTTCTCCTTCATAATGTCCTTCGCCTTCTGAATTGATTCTGCCGTCAGATCACGCACTTTACGGATCTTCTCCATTTCATTTTCGAGGTACTCCCTTGCTTTCTCCTGGTCCACTGAGTCGGGGAGGGGGTTGAATTCATGCATCCAATCCATCATTGCATTGTTTGTGGAATCAAGTTTTGCCATCATGGCTTCGAGTTCTTTTTTCTTGGCCTCGACCATGTCGGGAGTGGCAGCAATCTTGTCCGCCATCTCTTTCTTCAGCTTGTAGACGTCCTCCATTTTCGGCATCACCTCATCGTGGATCGTCATGACCTGATCATAGAGTGCCTTGTTGGGATCGTCACCGTTGTTTTCGTCATTGTGATCAACGTGGTCATGCGGCTTGCCGCAGGAAACCAGCAACAGGAAGGATGCAGCAATCAAAATGGATTTCATATGCTTTAAATTTGGTCAAAGGTACCTTTTTGAGGAGAAAATCATTTCCCACAGACCTGCCTGCCTGCCGGCAGGCCTCACAAATCTCAGATTCTGATGCATTTATTCCTATTGTCCTAAAAAATCTGTGCGATCTTGTAGGAGAAAAAAATGCTATCTGTCGGAAGGGCAAGTTATCCTATTCCGATCCAACATTTAAAGTCAGACATATTGCATTTCCCAGCAGCGGATTGGAATCTGCTGAAAAATCCATTTCTAAATAGTAAAACCTCGTAGCCCCGACTAACAGTAGTTAGTGGCGTCGGATTTTTGCAATATTCTTTTAACGTGGTATTGCGCAAATAAGAAATTTGCCCGTTCTTCGCTTTCAGAAACAAAGTCATGACCAACAACTGGTTTTATTTTAGCTACTATTATTTTCAATCCCCGGGGACTGAAAGAGTAGCACATTGTTGATCAAAAAAAGATAACAGCAACTCAGAAAGTCCCCCGATCAATCGGGGGACTTTTTTTTTGAATGAAATGATGGTAAAGACAGGTACATCGAAAACGAAAAAGAAAAAACTTCGCGTCGCGATACAGGGTATTGCTACAAGTTTTCATGAAGTGGCAGCGCTCACGCATTTCGGAAGCCCGATCGACACGGTTGAATGCCTTTCATTCCATACGCTGTGCGAGACGCTGAAGAATGATCAGTCGGACTTTGCAGTCATGGCGATCGAAAATTCAATTGCAGGCAGCATTCTTCCGAACTATTTCCTCCTCCAGGAATACCATTTCTCAATTGTGGGTGAGCTTTATCTGCCGATCCACATGCATCTGCTTGCGCTGCCGGGAGTAAAGATGTCCGACATCAAAAGCATCGAGTCACACCCAATGGCTATCCGGCAATGCACTGAATTCCTGAACCGGCTCAAAGGGGTGGAGATAAAAGAAAGTGAAGACACCGCCCTTTCTGCCAGGAAACTGCGCGACCTCAAGCTTATGAACACGGCGGCCATTGCAAATGAGCATGCTGCCGCGAAGTTTGGACTTCAAATACTCGAAAAGAGAATCGAAACACATAAGAAGAATTTTACGCGATTCCTGATCCTGACGAAGAAGACTGAAAATGGTAGCGACAGCAACAAGGCCTCCTTGTCCTTCGAAGTTGCCAATGAGGCTGGAAGTCTTGCGGATGTGCTGATGTCATTTAAGGAGAACAGCATCAACCTTACCAAGATCCAATCAATCCCGATCATTGGAAAGCCACGCGAATATTCAATTCACGTTGACGTAGAATGGAAGCGTAGAAAGAATTATGACACAGCATTACATAAAGTGTTGCGACAAACCCGCAACCTGAATGTGCTGGGAGAATACAAGAAAGCTGAAATAAGATTTTAGTGAATATGATAAAAACTGCCAACCGGATCGCAAACGTCGAGGAGTATTACTTCAGCAGGAAGCTTGCTGAGGTGCGTAAGCTTGATTCTCCTGAGTTGCGGGTGATTAACCTGGGTATCGGAAGTCCGGATCTTGCGCCGTCCACCAGCACGGTGACAGCTTTGATCGAGAGTGCGGAAAGCCCCGATAGCCATGGGTACCAGAACTACAAGGGCACGCCTGCACTGCGCACGGCAATCGCGGGGTACTACAGCCGCACATATGGTGTGGCACTCGATACGGAGACGATGATACTCCCGCTGATGGGCTCGAAGGAGGGGATTATGCACATCGCGATGGCGTTTGTTAACGAAGGGGACGAAGTTCTCATACCTGATCCGGGCTATCCCACTTATGCATCGGTGGCAAAATTGACGGGTGCGAAAATCCGTACCTACGAAATGAAAGAATCGCTCGACTGGCAGGTCGATATCGATACCCTGTCGAAGCAAGATCTGTCGAGAGTAAAGATCATGTGGGTGAATTTTCCGCATATGCCAACGGGCCACGTGGCTTCGCGCAATGAAATGAAGCGATTGGTGGACCTGGCGCGCAAACATCAGTTCCTGATCGTGAATGACAATCCATATAGCATGATCCTCAACCCTGCGCCGCTGAGTATCCTTTCGATCGAAGGTGCAGAGGAAGTCGCGTTGGAGTTGAACTCACTAAGTAAATCACACAACATGGCAGGTTGGAGGATAGGGTGGGTGGCAGGTAAGAGGGATTTTATTGATGCCGTGCTGCGCGTGAAGAGCAATATGGATTCAGGAATGTTCCTGGGTCTTCAGCAGGCGGCAGTTGAAGCGCTTAAGAATGACAAGAAATGGTTCGATGAATTGAATACTATTTACACGGGCCGCAGTTTCGTGGCCAAAATGATCCTCGACGAACTCGGATGTACCTATTCTGAAAAGCAATCGGGGTTGTTCTTGTGGGCGAAGGCACCTCATCATGTTAAGGACGTTGAGAAATGGATTGACGAGATCCTTTACGCGACTAAGGTTTTCATAACCCCCGGCTTTATTTTCGGTGAAGCCGGTAAACAACATATAAGAATTTCTTTATGCGCACCCGTTGAAAAGATGCAGCAGGCGTTGCAGCGCATCCGCGACTGGAAAACTTCGAATGGCCACTCAACCGCCAAGCAAAAAATAAAGGACGCTGTATGAAAATAACAATCGTTGGGTTGGGTCTGATCGGCGGATGCATGGCCATAGATTTGCGAAAAGCAGGTGTGGCAACTTCGCTTACTGGTGTGGACTTGAATGAAGAACATGGCAGGCAGGCAGTGTCTCTCGGACTTGTAGACAGGATTGAATCGGAAGACAAAGCATTGGCCTCGGCCGACGTGGTCGTTCTGGCAATTCCTGTTAATACGATGAGTGCATTGCTCCCGCAGGTTCTCGATGCTGTGAATCCTCAGGCGGTAGTCATTGACACCGGGTCAACCAAATCGATGATCTGCCGTGCCGTGGCCAATCATCCGAAGCGCGATCAGTTTGTAGCGGCACATCCAATCGCAGGAACGGAAAACTCCGGTCCAACGGCGGCGTTTGCCGGGTTGTTCCGCAACAACACGAACATTATTTGCGAGAGAGACAAGTCATCGGAAAAGGCGATCAAAGTTGCAGATACCATATTCAGTACGCTTGGGATGAAGACCATTTTTATGGAGCCCGATGAGCACGACAAGCACGTTGCCTACGTGTCCCATTTGTCTCACGTCAGCTCGTTCCTCCTCGGACTTACCGTGCTCGACATAGAAAAAGATGAAAAAAATATTTTCAACCTGGCGGGCAGCGGTCTCGCGTCCACGGTTCGCCTCGCGAAAAGCTCTCCGGATATGTGGGCACCCATCTTTGAGCAGAATTCGGAATATCTCGGCCAGGCATTGGCGGAGTACATCATGCACCTTCAGCGGTTTCACTATCAGCTGATGAAAAAGAACACAAAGGAAATATACCGTATTATGAAAGAAGCGAACCAGATCCGAAAGGTGTTGGAAGGCATTTCGCGGCCAGCGACGAATGATTCCGATAGCCATCGGGACGCAAGGCAATTGAACGATTATAAACAAACGACAATCTAAATACCCTGAATCCTAAAATGAAAAACGATATGCAATTCGAGACGATCACCGGGGCGCTTAAAATCCAGAAGCCCTTCATCATCAGCGGGCCATGCAGCGCTGAAACTGAAAGCCAGATGATAACTACGGCGAAACAGCTTGCAGCCACAGGAAAGGTGCATGCACTTCGCGCTGGCATATGGAAACCACGCACAAGACCTGGCCAGTTCGAAGGCGCAGGTGATGAGGGATTGAAGTGGCTTGTCATGGCAAAGCAAGAGACTGGCCTTCCCATCACAACGGAGGTCGCAACGGCGGCGCATGTGGAGGCATGCCTGAAAGCTGGCGTGGACATCCTTTGGGTGGGTGCGCGTACGACAGTGAATCCATTCTCCGTTCAGGAAATTGCCGATGCGCTGAAGGGCGTCGATATACCGGTGATGGTGAAGAATCCTGTCAACCCAGACATTGAGCTTTGGATCGGAGCACTCGAGCGTCTCAACCGTGCAGGCATAAACAAACTTGCCGCCATTCATCGTGGTTTCTCTTCGTTCGAGAAGGGGCCATTCCGGAATGCTCCGATGTGGAATCTCGCGATCGAGTTGAAGACGCGTGTGCCGGGCCTCGAAATGTTCTGCGATCCAAGTCATATAGCTGGCAACCGGGAACTCATCGCGATGGTTGCGCAGAAAGCCCTTGACCTCGACATGGCCGGCGTGATGATTGAGAGTCACCTGAATCCTGATGCTGCATGGAGCGATGCGAAGCAGCAAGTGACGCCTGCCGTTCTCGGGAATATCATCGATGGTCTTGTTGTGCGATCGGTGTCTTCAGACAATAAGAACTTCAAAGACACGCTGGGCTTGTTGCGTGAACAGATAGATCAAATTGACGATGAGATCATGCAAAAGATGGCTAACCGCATGAAGGTCTCAGAAAAGATTGGTCAATATAAACGAGACAATAATGTCACGATTCTCCAGGTCAACCGTTGGGAAGAGATCGTTCAAACCCGCGTTTCACTTGGCAAGGCAATGGGCCTCGACGAAGGGTTTACACGCGATCTGCTTCGCCTCGTTCACCATGAATCAATTCAAGTCCAGACTAAGATCATGAATAAGACCGAAGTAAAGGTGTGATTTAATCCGCCTTCGGAGGCAAGGGATCAAGATTCAAAGCTCAAGGTTCTGGGTTTAAGGTTTAAGGTTCAAAGTTCAAGAGTGCGCAGCTAACGTTGGGTGCACCGTTGAACGTTGAACTTTGAACCTTAAACTTTTTAGGTAACTTTCAATTCCTAATCCTCCCTATAATTATGAGCAATTTCCCCTGGAAGAAAACTGCGCTGGGAATCCTTGGCGTGGTGGTTGTCGTTGTTGGCGTACTTTATTTCAAAAATGCAAAAAGCACGGCTTCTGAGTTCGTAGCCGCCGATCCGGCTTTCGGTGAATACATTTCTTCGTACACGGCGGGAGTTGTAAGCTCTTCATCAGCTGTCAGGGTAGTGCTCACCAACGACGCTGTCGACTCCACGGGGCTTGGAGAAACGTCTGTAAAGCTTTTCGACTTCAGTCCATCAGTTAAGGGTGCCACCGTGTGGTTGGACAAGCGTACTGTCGAGTTTCGTCCTGCAACGCGTCTCGTGTCCGGACAAACCTACCAAGTGGAATTCGCGTTGTCGAAGCTCGTCAGCGCATCTGGAAAACTTGGAACGTTTCCATTTTTCTTCCAGGTCATTCCTCAGAATTTTGAACTCGCGGTAGAAAACATAAAACCCTATGTTAAAACCGAATTGAAACGCCAGAAGATCGAGGGTGTTTTGCAGACAGCAGACTTTGCAGAAGGTGACATTGTCGAGAAAATGCTTTCGGCACAGCAAGATGGGAAAAACCTCGTGGTGAGCTGGACGCACACCGGGGAAGGAAAACGCCATGTATTTACAATTGAAGACGTGGCGAGAAAAGATCAGGCAACAGCTGTCAAGTTGGCTGTCACTGGCAAAAATCTTGGCGTCGATCAGAACGAAGATCTCGACGTTGAGATTCCTGCGTTGGGTGATTTTCGCGTGATGAACGTGAAGGTTGAACAAAGTTCAAATCAACATGTTGTCATTCAATTCTCCGATCCGATCAGCGAAAAGCAAAACCTGGAGGGACTGATTAGTATTTCAGAGGTGCCATCATTGGATTTTGAAGTAAAGGATAACGAAATACGAATATTCCCTCCGGTGCGGCAGACGGGTCAGAAAACACTTACGGTGGAAGCGGGGATAAAGAACATCCTCAACTACCGCATGTCTTCAGGTGGCGCGTTTGATGTCGTCTTCGAACAGGTGGCCCCCTCTGTGCGCTTTGTCGGTAAAGGAAACATTCTTCCTTCGACAGACGGACTGATCCTTCCTTTTGAAGCTGTTAGCCTGAAGGCTGTAGACATCCAGATCATAAAGATTTTCGAACACAACGTGCTCCAGTTTTTGCAGGTCAACAATCTTGATGGCAATGAAGAGCTTCGACGCGTTGGCAAGCCGCTTATTAAGAAAATGGTGTCGCTTGAAAATTCCGGCGTGAGCGACCTCGGCAAATGGAATCGCTATACGGTGGATCTTGCGCAATACATTGCCACAGAACCGGGTGCTATTTACCAGGTGGGCATCTCCTTTAAAAAGTCATATTCTGTTTACAACTGTCCTGAAGGTGAAAGTTCGACTGAAACTCAGGCACCGGAAGAAAATTGGAACGATGCCGATGCCGAGCAGTCGGCCTGGGATTCTTATGAGGATTACTATTATGAAGATTACGATTGGGAGCAGCGCGACAATCCCTGTAACAAGTCTTATTATACCCGAAACCGAAACATAACGCGCAATGTGATTGCATCCGACCTTGGACTGCTTGCGAAACGCGGAGGCGACGGCAACACAGTCATTTTTGTAAACGATCTGAAGACCACTGAACCAAAGAGTGGCGTCCAATTGGATCTATACAATTTCCAGCAACAAATTATTGGCACTGCAAGCACCGGCGCCGACGGGAAAGCGATCATTGCTGCGAAGCAAACGCCATATGTTGTTGTTGCGCAAAGTGGAACCCAACGCGGTTTCCTCAAGCTCCAGGATGGCGAGTCACTTTCACTGAGCAATTTTGATGTCGGTGGTGAGCAAGTGGCCAATGGGTTGAAGGGATTGATTTATGGTGAGCGAGGTGTGTGGCGACCCGGTGATTCGCTGTATCTGACATTTCTGTTGGAAGACAAACTCCGGTTACTTCCAGCCACGCATCCAGTGGTGATGGAATTGCAGAATCCCCAGGGACAAATCACACAACGGCTTGTGAGATCTTCGTCGGAGAATGGCTTTTACAAATTTGCAACCGCGACTGCCACAGATGCACCAACTGGTAATTGGACTGCGCGCGTAAAAGTTGGTGGCGCTCAATTCACGCAAGGCATCAAGATTGAGACTGTAAAGCCAAACCGCTTGAAGATCAACCTTGACTTTGGAAAGGAAAAGATCTCTGCCGGAGACAACAACGTTTCTGGAACTCTTCAGGTGAATTGGCTTGCAGGATCACCCGGGCGCAACCTGAAAGCTGAGTTTGAAGTCCTGCTGACACCTGCGGAAACAAAATTCGTGCGCTATCCGGAATTCACTTTCGATGATCCTGCAAGAAGCATCAGCAGTGAGGCCAAAACGATCTTCGAGGGTTACACCAATGATGATGGAAACGCAAGGATCAATGCCACAGTCGACGTGGAAGGCGAGCCATCAGGTATGCTCAACGCGGTGTTTCGCGGCAAGGTGTTTGAAGAGAGTGGGAATTTTAGCGTCGACCGGTTTGCGCTCCCTTTCTATCCGTACACTTCGTTCACAGGAATCCGTCTGCCGCAAGGTGATAAGGCCAGGGGAATGTTGCTCACAGACACAACGCATCGTGTCGATGTGGTTACCGTGGATGCCGACGGCAATGGCGTCTCGAGCGGCAACGTAGAAATGAGTATTGTAAAACTTGAATGGCGTTGGTGGTGGGATAATTCGGGAGATAACGCCAACTACATGACTGCATCCAACGCCACACCGGTTGCCTCCGGAAGGATCAAAACCGTCGATGGCAAAGGTGTTTGGAATTTCAAGATCAAGTATCCTGAATGGGGTCGCTACCTGGTCCGTGCCAAGGATTTAACTTCGGGCCATAGTTCAGCAAAAGTTGTTTATATCGACTGGCCGGGATGGGCAGGACGTGCCCGCAACGAATCACAGGGCGCCGCTATGCTGGCCTTCTCGACCGATAAGCCCGCCTATAACATCGGTGAGAAAGCAAATCTCACAATACCCGGCAGTGACAATGGTCGTGCGTTGATCACGGTAGAGAATGGCAGCCGTGTCATTGATTCCTATTGGCTGAATACCCAAAAAGGCGATAACAAATTCTCCTTTGAGATTAAGCCCGAGATGACACCGAATGTCTTTGTGAATATTACTTTGTTACAACCTCATTCGCAGACAATCAACGATCTGCCGATCCGCATGTATGGTGTCGTTCCCGTATCGGTAGAAGATCCGAAGACACATCTGCAGCCGGTTTTGTCTATGCCCGATGTGCTCGAGCCCGGGGAGGAAGTGGCGATCACTGTGTCAGAGCAATCGAAGCGGAAGATGACTTACACCGTTGCGATGGTTGACGAAGGGTTGCTCGATCTTACGCGATTCAAGACTCCTGATGCCTGGTCACGCTTCTATGCTCGTGAGGCGTTGGGCGTGAAAACATGGGATATATATGATGCCGTGATGGGCGCTTTTGGCGGGAAGATAGAACGCTTACTTGCCATCGGCGGCGACATGGAGCTGGCGAAGAGCAAGGAAGACGATGCCAAAGCCAATCGCTTCAAACCTGTGGTGAAATTTCTCGGGCCGTTCACCCTCGATGGTGGAAGTCAGACTCACAAATTTATCATGCCGCAGTATGTTGGATCTGTGAAGACCATGATAGTAGCTGGTTACAACGGCGCATACGGTAAGACCGACAAAGCGACACCTGTTCGCAAGCCACTCATGGTCCTTGCAACCTTGCCGCGCGTGCTCGGACCGGAGGAAACGTTGAAGCTTCCGGTGACACTGTTCTCAATGGAGAAGAGTATAAAAAATGTCAAAGTAGATGTCAAAGTTTCAGGACCCGTGGCGCTTTCCGGCGATGCATCCCGTACAGTGACAATGGAGAAAGAAGATCTGACAACTGATTTCGATGTGGCTGTAAGAAGTGAAACCGGCGTGGCAAAGATCGAGGTAACAGCAACATCAGGAAATTATAAGGCTACGGATGTAATAGAAATTGAAATACGGAACCCGAATCCGCCTGTTACAAAAGTCAGCGACGTCTTGTTGGAAGCCGGAAAATCGTGGAGCGGGAGTGTTGTGCCCGTCGGTGTTGCAGGCACAAACATCGGCACGCTTGAAGTGTCATCGCTGCCGCCGATCAACCTCGGCCAGCGTCTTCGTTATTTGATGCAATATCCTCACGGATGTATCGAACAAACAACTTCTTCTGTGTTCCCACAACTTTATCTTGATCAGGTGAAAGCCTTGACCGATGAAGAAAAAACACTCATACAAAGAAATGTTCGCGCTGGCGTAGATCGCTTGAAACTGTTTGTCACCGGCGACGGAGGTTTTGCGTATTGGCCTGGCAACCAGGATTCTGAAAGTTGGGGCTCTACTTACGCAGGTCATTTCCTGCTCGAAGCAGAAGCGAAAGGTTATTTTGTTCCGAATGAGATGATCCGGCGATGGAAGAAATATCAGCGCGCGAAATCCATTGAATGGAGAAAGAACAAAGAATATCAGAGCAGCGAGTTGATCCAGGCGTACAGATTATACACACTTGCGTTGGCCGGTGATGCCGACCTTGCGTCTATGAATAGACTGCGGGAACTGGGTAATCTCCCGGTGACAGCGGCGTGGATGCTGGCATCAGCGTATGCCAAGGCGGGTCAACCCGAAGCAGCAAAGGCGTTGATCGCAAACCTCCCTGTGAAGGTGAAGCCCTATCAGGAAATGGGCTATTCGTATGGATCCGATGACCGTGATAAAGCAATTATTCTGGAGACGTTATTATTACTTAATGACAGAGCGCGTGCCTTTGAGCTTGTCAAAGAAATTTCAGCAACGTTAAGCAATTCGAATGCGTGGCTCAGCACACAAACGGTATCATGGTGTCTCAAGTCCGTTGGAATGTTCGCAGCGAATGAAAAGAAAGGTCCGTTGAAATTCGTCTACACCTACAACGGAAAGAGTGTGACAGCAAGCACCGACTTGACGATGGCACAAGTTGTATTGACATTTGACGGTACAAAGCCAGGCTCATTAAAGATTGAAAGTCAGTCACAAGGCACTTTGTTTGCCCGCGTGATCACCGAAGGGGTGCCTGCGCGCGGGGCGGAGGAGGAAGCCAGCAACAATCTCACGCTGTCGGTAAGCTATACCGATACCGAGGGCAACGCAGTTGACCCTTCTAATCTGGAACAGGGAAAGGAATTTATCGCTTCAGTTGCGATCACAAATCCCGGTGGTGGAAGAGGCGCGTACAAAAATCTTGCGCTCAGTCAAATCTTCCCGTCGGGTTGGGAGATCAACAACCTGCGACTCGACGAAGCTGAAGAACGGTTAAGTAGCGACAAAGCCACTTATCAGGACATTCGCGACGACAGGGTCTATACTTATTTCGATCTCGGCACCGGACAACGTAAGACATTTAAAGTGATGCTGACCGCAACCTATGCCGGAAGCTACTACCTGCCGGCCATCAGCTGTGAAGCGATGTACGATCACGGGATTTACGCGCGCACGAAAGGTCAGGTGGTACAGGTGACGAAGCGCGTGGTGCAATAAAATTCTCCCGCGGATTTCGCTGATCTCGCAGATTATCTGCGTAATCTGTGGGATCGGCGGGACTTGTATTATTGAACTCTCAACTCACCTTTCCAACTTAAACCCAGGCTCCGGCGCGGGCCGCTTGTCCGCATCAACTACCTTCCTAGCAGTGCGATAGATCCACTGCGTCATCTTCAGAAGTTTTTCGTAATCGATGTTTTGCGCATTGTCTTGGGGCGTATGATAATCAGGATGCAACAACGTGCTGTACATGAGGGCGGGAATTCCAAGGCGCGCATACGGAAGGTGATCGCTTCGGAAGTACCAACCTTCCTTGTGCGTGGTTTTGTCCCATAGTGTGTCCAGCTTGAATTTTGGACCCTCATTGTTGGCAGCGAGCGCCATATTGACGAGGTCGGATGAATTGCGATGCGGTGGCTGCACGCCAACTAACGCAGCACTGTCCGGTGTGTTGCGGCCAATCATATCACCATTTAATACGGCAACCATGGATGCAAGCGGGACTGTGGGATGAGCTGTAAACCAACGGGATCCAAGCAATCCGCGCTCTTCAGCACCGTGAATGACCAACAGTGCTGAACGCTTTCCTGGACTTTTTTTCAGGGCACGAGCGACCGCCAGCATAGCCACGTTGACACTCGCGTTGTCATCGGCTCCATGACAAATAGAGTCATTGCCGATAACGTTTCGAATGCCGTGCGCATCGGGGTGGCCGCTTAGAACAACATATTCATTGGAAAGAATTGGATCAGTGCCCTGAGCCTTGGCGATGATATTCACTGATGGATAAGTGAAGCGTTCCAATTGTATGGAAATATTTGCGGTCTGTCCGTCATTCTTGATCCATTCAAGCGCTGACCTATGCAACCAGATAACGGGTGGCTTCGCGGTGATGCTGACGTTCGGGCCTCCTTCAATATCGTACGAACCTCTTACAAAATTTTCTTTTGCATATGCCCAGCTATGTTCCATGTACTCGTCGGCGATGAAAATTATTCCGACAGCACCACGGGTTAATAGTGCATCGCCGTATTTCAACATGACCTGGCGGCTGTATCGCCATTCCGGCAATGATACATTATGGCTGATGTCGGCTGGCACAGCAATCACTGCGACTATCTTTCCTTTTACGTCTGCTTTTTCGACCGTAGCTCCGTTCGCATCACCAATGAAAACTAAAGGTGCTGACACTGCGGCAGGAGCGGTTTGAGCAACCAGCACGTCGCTCCAAATTTTTAAGCTCCTTCCTCCGATCGTAACAGAGCTTGACGCAGCAATGCGATTTCTCCACAATGAGAAAAATTGAAAGTAGGTGCCATCATCTCCTGCTGGCTCCAGTCCGGCATCGCGCATCTTTTTTGCTAACCATGCAGCAGATTTCAACTCGTCGATTGTCCCCGCCGAGCGACCGTTGAAATGAGGATCCGCATGTTCGTAAAGATCCTTTTTGAGTTCAGCGATTGTTATCGATAAGAGGCCGGGAGGTAGGGATGATTTGCTTTTCGACTGTGCTATTGTCTGATGGCAAGTAAGCAGAACGAACAGAATAACGATGGTGGCATTTGCTCTCATAACGATTGCTTGTTTAAGGCAAGCTAATACAAGTACGCAAAATCCTCCAGCGAACGACCAAATAGTCTGATGACTGAGTTGAGTGACTGATTGCATTGCTGATTGCCTACAAACCAATCGAAAGCCAAGCTATGATGTTGAGATAATGGTTCCCGAATCCCTGATAAAAAACAGCATTCCCAATCCCGATTTCTTCATAAATTTGCATCCTACTTATCACTTTCAATGACCACCAAGAACGATTTCCGCTTTTCCACTGGACCTGAACCTCACCGCGGGCGCACGCATGAAATCATGAAAAAGCACCCGGAAGTCAAGACTTTAATGGGAAAAAATCCGCTTTCCCTGCTGGCAATATTAGGACTGGTGGGAGGGATGGTTGGTCTTTCGTACCTCGTAAGCGATACCTCGTGGTGGATCGTCGTTGGCGCCGCGTACCTCATCGGTGCGTTCGCGAACCATGCACTGTTTGTCATGATCCACGAATGCACGCACAACCTTCTGTTCAAGAAGAAACCTTTAAACCTGGCCGCGGCAATTTTTGCCAATCTGCCGCATACACTTCCCAGCGCAATCTCTTTTGTCAGATACCACATCAAGCATCATTCCTTTCAAGGCGTGCACGAGCTCGACGGCGACCTTCCTGACTATTGGGAGGCAAAACTTATCAACCACTCATTTATCGGAAAGGCATTGTGGCTGTTGTTTTTTCCGATCTTTCAAGCCATCAGAACTGTGCGGCTCAAGGAGATCAAGCCGGTGGATGGCTGGATCGTAGCGAACTGGATTGTGCAGATAGCATTTGATGTCGCGATCTGGATGCTTTTCGGACCCAAGGCATTTTTCTTCCTGTTGTTCAGCTTCTTCTTCTCTGTTGGCCTCCACCCACTCGGCGCACGCTGGATCCAGGAGCATTATCTCACGCTTGACGAGAAACAGGAAACATACAGCTATTACGGTCCGCTCAACAACGTTGCCTTCAATGTGGGCTATCACAACGAGCACCATGATTTTCCGTCCATTCCATGGAACAGGTTGCCTGAGCTAAAGAGCACCGCTCCCGAATATTACGATTCGCTGAAAGCGCACAATTCCTGGACTAAGTTGTTTTTTAGATTCTTGTTCGATAAGAACATTTCACTTTACATGCGCATCCTCCGCCAGGAAAGGAATAAAGTTGCACTCACAGATGAGTCGAAGCCGGACGCGGAGCTTGTAATGGAAAATTCCAGGTGATTCTTAAATGAAATCGATATGAGAGTCATCGTCCTGTTCTGCGCCGCGTTGACCGGTACCAATTGTCTGGCACAATCAAAACTGGAACAGTCAGTACTCAACCTTTCCAAAAGAAAATTCGATTGGCTCATCAATAAGCAATACGATTCACTCACTGCCGTGCTTGACGACAAGCTGGAATACGTTCACTCGAACGGCTGGGTCCAAAGCAAAACGGACGTCATTAACGATACAAAGTCGGGCGACATGGTGTACCAAAGCGTGGATATCAAGGAAGCGAATGCCCGCACCTACAACAATGACGCGGTGATCGTTACAGGCACAGGAACTTTCACAGGAATACACGGTCAGCCCTTCACGATCCTGTTGCATTACACCGAAGTTTACATAAAGTCAGGGAACCGCTGGAAGCTGGCTACGCGCCACTCCAACAGGATGCCATGAAAGCATTCTTTACTGGTCGCCTGATCCTGGTAATCGCATTGGGGCTGACGCTGGTATTGCTCTACGCTTTTTCACTTCCTTCTGTGCTCTTTCAGGATCCCTACAGCACTGTACTTGAAGACAGGTCAGGGCAACTGTTGGCTGCTTCTATCGCAGACGACGGCCAGTGGAGATTTCCCGAGTCTGGGAAGGTGAACCCGAAATTCGCACAGGCCCTCATTGCCTATGAAGACAAAAGGTTTTTGGCTCACCCGGGCGTCGATTTACTTGCACTTGGCAGGGCTTTGAAACTGAACATAAGTCATGGGAAGATCGTGAGTGGTGGAAGCACACTAACGATGCAGCTTATCAGGCTTTCGCGTGGCAACCCGCCGCGCACAATATTCCAAAAGGGGATGGAAGTTGTTCTTGCCACCCGTGCAGAGATACGTTATTCAAAAGGTGAGATTCTCGGCCTCTATGCTGCTCACGCACCTTTCGGCGGAAACGTTGTGGGCGTTGAAGCGGCGTGCTGGCGCTACTTTGGTAGAAATTCGGATGACCTCTCATGGGCAGAAGCGGCCTTGCTTGCAGTACTGCCGAACAATCCGTCGCTTATCCACCTCGCGCGAAACCGTGAGCGTCTTCGCGACAAGCGCAATGACCTTTTATTGAAACTCTACCATCAGAAAATGATGGACACAGTCACTTTCGGTCTCGCGATCGCCGAGCCGATTCCAGTTAAACCCCAACCCATTCCTCAACTTGCCTCACACCTGCTGGACCGAAGTAAGCAGGAAGGCCATGCCGAGCAGATCCTTCGCTCAAGCATCGACGCAGGACTTCAGCAACGCGTCCAACAACTTGTTGACGATTACTTTGAGCGCATGAAGGGCAACCAGATTTTTAACGCTGCAGCATTGGTACTTGACGTGAAAACCGGTGAAGCGCTTGCCTACATCGGCAATACGAAGGCGGGAGTGGAACACCATGAGCAGGTCGATGTCATTCGCTCCCCCCGAAGCACCGGCAGCATTCTCAAACCGTTTCTTTACGCTGCAATGGTCAATGAGGGAAAAATGCTCCCAACTACATTAATACCTGACGTTCCCACATTGATCGGTGGATTTGCACCGAAGAATTTTTCACGACAGTACGATGGCGCGGTCCCCGCGGATAAAGCGATGATACGTTCATTAAACATTCCCGTGGTGTACGAGTTGAAAGATTTTCGCTACGAGAAATTTTATAATCTCCTGACAGACATAGGCATGACGACATTGCAAAATCCGGCGGATCACTACGGCCTTGCATTGGCGTTGGGCGGGGCGGAGGGAACATTGTGGGATATTACGGGGATGTACGCTTCATGTGCCCGGACATTAAATAATTACTTTGAGCATCCCGGTAGTAACAGATATTCAACAGGAGACTTTCATTCACCGAAGTATACCATCACAGAACCAAAACTTCACGAGCCCGTATCAGACTCTCCCCTGAGTGCCGCTTCCCTTTGGATCACATTTGAAAAGCTTAAAGAATTATATCGTCCGGGCGAAGAGACCGGATGGCAGCACTTTTCGAGCTCGAAAACAATTGCATGGAAGACCGGAACCAGTTTCGGCTTGCGCGACGCCTGGGCGGTCGGCGTGAATTCAACTCATGCCGTCGGTGTTTGGGTGGGTAATGCAGATGGAGAAGGAAGACCTGGCTTGACTGGAACTGAAGCGGCGGCGCCATTGCTTTTTGAAATTTTTTCCTCTCTGCCGGGGAATACATGGTTCCAGAAACCAAGTTCAGAGTTGGTCGATGTGGCGGTCTGTTCACTGAGCGGCCAGCGCGCGTCTGACCGCTGCGCTTCACTCGATACGGTTGCCGTGCCCGTGGCCGGGTTACAATCACGCGCTTGCGAATTTCATAAGCTGATTCACCTGACCAACGATGGCCGGTATCGCGTCCACAGCGAGTGTGAGGCCATGGCAAACATGCGGGCCGTCAATTGGTTTGTGTTGCCGCCGATACAGGAATATTATTTCAAGAACAGGAACTTATCATACCGGTCGCTTCCTCCATATCGAAGTGACTGCGCTGATCCACTTTCTGTGGGGTATCTGGAGCTGATCTATCCCAAGGTCAATTCGAAAATTTACCTTCCGGTCGAGCTGGACGGTCGGAGAGGGAGTACAGTATTCGAGGCCACACACCGCCGGCCGGCAGCAACGATTTTTTGGCACCTGGACGGGCAGTTCATCGGTACTACCCATGCTACGCACAGGTTTGAGTTTGCCCCTGAAAAAGGCAGGCATGTCCTCACGTTGGTCGACGAGTCAGGAGAGTCAATAGGGCGGCCGTTTGAGGTGATTTCAGACAGGTAAGCTGGCAGGATGTAATATTTTGTCGTAAATTCAATTAATTAATTTACCACCTGGGTTTATAATTGCAGGTTCTATGGCTTAAAATCGGTTTTATGAAAGCTATTTTTTTAATGCCGCTGGCATTGGTGTTGGTCACCTTACAGACCTCGAGCGCACAAAGCTCACGTCGCGACGCACAGGCGAATTTTGTGCTCGTGATCGGCGCATACAAAGTTCCTGAAAATGCCGCGCGCCTCGCCCGTCAGGCAAAAAAGCAGAAATTTCAGTCCAACGTCGAGCTGAACAACGATAAGAACCTGTATTATGTCAGCATCATGCAGACGAATGACCATGATGCCGCCATCACCGAGGCAAAAAAGTTGCAGTCGTCCGGACCTTTCAGAGATGCGTGGGTTTTCTCACGAGTGCCCTATACGCCCCCGGTAGTAGAACAGCCTGTAGTGGAGGAGCCAAAAAAAGAAGAACCTAAAGTTGAGGTCGTACCTGAAGTGGTGAAACCCGTAGTGTTGACCGAAGCTGACAAGGCGCGTATCCGCGAAGAGGAGATCAAAGAAAAAGTCGACCAACAGTCGATGGTGATGAAGAAAGGTGAGATGGAGACATTAGATTACATCTTCTTCTATCGTGATGCAGCCGTTCTGCGACCTGAGTCGCGCTTCGAAGTGGACAGGCTGGTAAAGCTCATGGAAACGCATCCGTCGGAAAAGATCAGGATACACGGTCATACCAACGGCAATGACGCTGGTAAGATTATCAAGCGTGGACCTAACAGCACCGATTTCTTCTCCTTGAAAAACACGGTCGAGGAATACGGCTCTGCGAAAGACCTTTCTGAGCAGCGTGCCAACCAGATTTTGGAATACCTTGTTTCAAAGGGTATCGACCGAAAGAGAATGAGTATTAAGGCGTGGGGTGGTAAGAAACCCCTGTACGCCGTCGATGACGAGAAAGCTGAGGCCAATGTGCGTGTCGAGATCGAAGTCGTTAAGTCGGATCAGAAGTGATAACCGGCGCCTAGCCGGTCCAGCTATTTTTTTGTAGTCCGTGCTGCCCATTTCGTGGCAGTGAAATGTGTCGCCGTCCCTAAACGCGCCGTAGCCGTTTGGCCCGCCTCGCGGACCCTCCAAAAATGCCCTTAAACAGAGTATTTTCGATTATTTGTTATCTTCGAGAAATTGAATCAATACACTATGAGGCTCCTGGCAATTTTTTTATGGGTGGTCGGCTTGTCTGTCACCTGTACCCCAGTCCTGGCACAAGCCCCTGGCAGCGAGTATTACGTCACCATTGGCGTGTTCGGCGTCCATAAAAACGCACTTCGTCTGACTGAAAAGGCGAACAAAATGGGTTTCAACGCTCATTATGCCATCAACCCTACGAAGAAATTATACTATGTATACCTGCTGCAGGCTACTACGAAACGTCAGGCATTTACTTTTGTGATAAAGCTCCGCGCCGAGTCCGAATTCAAAGACGCCTGGGTGTTTACGGGCCATCTTGGACAGGACGGAATGACTTTGGAGGTCATAGAATCCAGCCAGAACCCGGTAGTGCAGCAAACTCCTGAGGTCGTGAAAGAGGAGCCTGTAAAAGAAGTACCTGTCGTCACGCAACCTGTAGCGGAGGAGAAAAAGAAACCCGACTCCGTTATAGTCGCGCCTGTCGCTAAGAAAGTTGCGAAGGGCAAATTCTTCAATTTCCGTTTTCTCAACGCAGAGAACGGCAACGAGGTGCGTGGTGAGATTCACCTCGCCGAATCAGATCGGGCCACACAATACCAGGCATTCAAGGCGAACGAGGTTGTCGATGTGGCGTCACCCCGCAACCAGGCAGGCTCGTGGTTCATCACGACGGTCGCTCCAGGCTATAAAGCATTGGAGACTACCATAAACTTTAAGGATCCTCTTCCATCGTCCTCCGGCACCGGACCTGATGGTGAGATCATTATCCCTCTTACCCTGCAGAGAGCGAAACGCGGAGATTATATAGAATTTAATAACGTCAGTTTTTACCGAAACTCTGTTATCATGCAGCCACAATTCAAGGATGAGATCGACGGTCTGGCCGGGCTGATGAAAGAAAATCTGAACTATAAAGTTCGAATACACGCGCACTGCAATGGAAATGAGTCGCGCGATATAGTTACGCTTGGCAAGAGCACGAAGTACTTCGAAAGCGACCCTACCAATGAAAAAGTCACTGGTTCCGCGAAAGAGCTAACCGAGTTGCGGGCGGAAGCCGTGAGGAGGTACCTCGTATCTGAAGGAGTCTCTGTGGAGAGAATCATGACCAAGGGCGAAGGCGGTAAAGAAATGGTGTATCCGCAGAACAGCGTGTACGCTAACTACAACGACCGCGTGGAGATCGAAGTCGTCCGACACTAAGCTTCCCTCAATTCATTAAAAAAGTCCTGGTTGAACCGGCCCTTTTTTTTGCGATCGAGCAGCTAAAGCCACGTCCAACAGCTATGGCTAATTCGTCATGGCTTTCAAAATGTCGTGATGCGTGATGATGTGAACTTTCATAGCTTCGTCACGAACAAGGAGCGCCTTATTGTTCCGGTTCAGCATGGATGAAAGGACGTCCAGGGTTGTATCAAGCGCCACAAACTGCATGGGTTTGTCCATAAGCTCACCCACCGAACTGTCTTTCACCGACGGATTCTCTATGATCTTCTCGAGCAAGCTGGCAGATGCAACGCTTCCCACGAACTCTGTTTCGTCTACGACAGGCACCTGGTCTATGCCCTGCTGATTCATGATCTTGATCGCTTCACCTATGCGTGATGCCTTTTGAACTGTGAAAAGCCCGTCTTTGCCGTTGCGATTGAAGATGATATCCCTCGCAGAAGCAAAACTCCGTTCTTCGAGAAATCCATGATCCTTCATCCAGTTGTCATTATACACCTTGTTAAGGTATCGGGTGCCATGGTCTGGGAGCAGCACAACCATGACATCATCCTTCTTCATATGTTCCCGTGCGTATTCAAGAGCGCCGTGCATTGCCGAGCCGCTGCTCCAACCCACAAACAAACCCTCCTCACGTGACAAGCGCCTCGCCATGATCGCACCATCCTTGTCAGTTACTTTGATGAATTGGTCGATGACGTCGAAATTCACATTCTTAGGTAATATGTCTTCGCCGAAGCCTTCCGTCAGGTAAGGATATATTTCGTTGCGATCGAAGATCCCCGTTTCCTTATACTTTTTGAACACGGATCCATAGGTGTCTATGCCCACGGTCACCAGGTTGCTTTTTTGTTCTTTCAAAAACTTCGCAGTCCCGCACATGGATCCGCCAGTGCCTACTGTAGCTACATAGTGCGTGATCTTGCCGCCACTCTGCTTCCATATTTCGGGCCCTGTGGCCTCATAGTGTGCAGCGGTGTTCGACAAGTTGTCGTATTGGTTTGGATAATATGAATTGGCGATGTCCTTGTTGAGTTTGCGAGCTACTGAATAATAAGACCGCGGGTCGTCGGGTTCCACATTGGTCGGACACACGATCACTTCCGCTCCCACCGCTTTCAGAATATTTATTTTTTCCTGCGACTGCTTGTCGGCCATCGTAAATATGCACTTGTAGCCTTTGGCGATCGCGGTTATAGCCAACCCCATTCCTGTGTTGCCGGACGTTCCCTCGATGATGGTTCCACCGGGCTTCAGGATACCGGCCTTTTCCGCGTCCTCGATCATTTTCAAGGCCATCCTGTCCTTTGTGGAATTGCCTGGATTGAAATATTCGACTTTCACCAGCATAGTGCCCGGAATGCCTTGATTCACCTTGTTGAGCCTTACGAGAGGCGTGTTGCCAATGGTGTCCACAATGGAGTTATAGATCATAAGAAAATTGATTCGGGCCGCAATTTACAAAAAGGCTATCAAGCCCTGACAAGTGTTAGCCTGGTGATTTTTATGCAGTTGCCCCGGCGAGCAGGTACATGACTGCCATGCGCACAGCCACACCGTTTTCAACCTGGTCGAGGATAATAGAATGTCCTGAGTCTGCGGCATCGCTGGTGAGCTCTACGCCCCGGTTGATTGGCCCAGGGTGCATAATCACGATCTCTTTCCTGAGGTTGTCGAGGATCTTTTTCGAGATTCCATAATAAAGGGTGTATTCCCGCAGAGAAGGGAAATATTTTATTTGCTGTCGTTCGAGCTGGATGCGCAGCACGTTCGCAACGTCACACCAGGCGAGCGCTTTTTGAAGATCCCATTCGACCTTCACCCCCAGCTGAGCGATGTATTTCGGCAGCAGTGTAGGAGGTCCGCATACGAGTACTTCTGCACCGAGTTTTTTGAGTGCGAAGATATTAGACAGGGCAACGCGCGAGTGGAGAATGTCTCCGATGATCGCTACTTTTTTACCCTTCACAGCCTTCAATTTCTCGCGTATCGAGTAAGCGTCGAGGAGCGCCTGGGTTGGATGCTCATGTGTGCCGTCACCTGCATTTATGATATTGGCCTTGATGTGCTTTGAAAGGAAATGCGGTGCGCCAACGCTCGCATGCCGCATGACGATCATGTCCACCTTCATCGCAAGAATATTATTGACCGTATCAAGGAGCGTTTCACCTTTTTTGACGGAGCTGGTAGACGCTGAAAAGTTAACGACATCTGCGGAGAGTCGCTTCTGCGCGAGTTCAAATGAAAGGCGTGTCCTGGTTGAATTCTCGAAGAAGACGTTGGCAATAGTCACGTCGCGCAGGGACGGCACTTTCTTGATCGGGCGGTTGATGACTTCTTTGAAATTGTCTGCTGTTTCGAATATGAGTTCGATGTCATCGCGCGTGATGTTCTTGATTCCCAGCAAGTGCGGCTGACTCAGTTGTGACATATTTTCAATCTTTGTTTATTAGCCAAATCTTATTGTGCTTATGTCCGGCATCGAGTTCAACGAGGACGCGCTGGCTGTCCAGCGTATCGACGTATTTGCCAACGTAATCCGCCGAAATAGGAAGCTCCCGTGTATGCTTGCGATCGATAAGGACCAGCAGCTCCACCTTTTCAGGTCGACCAAAGGCGATCATCGCGTCAAGGGCCGCCCGGACGGTACGTCCAGTGTACAGGACGTCGTCGATCAACACCACTTTTTTCCCCTCAATGAGAAACGGCACTTTGGTTTCGCTTGCCTTTGCGGGGATCTCTCTCCGGCGAAAATCGTCGCGATGAAAAGTGGCGTCGAGATAACCCAGGGGAATATTCGTAGTCCTGGCGGAAAGCTTTTCGTGTATCCATTCGGCCAAAAAAATGCCGCGTGGCTGCATTCCTAGAAGGACCGTGTTGCTAAAATCGGCGTGATTTTCGATCAATTCCTGGCAAAGACGATCAAGGGTGATGGTGAGAAGGTCAGAATCAAGGATAAGCTTTTTCTGCATGCCAGTGGGCAAATATACAGTTTTTGCCGATCTCAAATCACTGGCTAATGGTAAGTGATCTTGTTAATGAAGAAGAACCTCTTTCCGGAGCCGATCTCATTTTTGTTTTTCAGCTTTTGGATACCGGCGGCAAAGAAATATTTCCCGTACCAATAATCGAGCTGTGCGTTCTCGATGCCCCTTGTATCAATCTCTCCCTCAGGACCCTTCATCTGGTCTTTTGCTTTAACCTCTATGACCTGGGAATCGCGAATCACTTTTGACCGCAGTGCATTCTCAAAAAGATACATCATGAGTATGCGGTCCTCTTCCGGCTTTATTTTCACAAATTGTTCCAGCTGGAAGGATTTCACATCGTTTATTTCAAAGCTGTTATCCCACTTTATTTTCCCATTTGTATCGAAGCCCACCACGACGGCGTGCGTGTAGTGATAACCGTCGAAGATCAGATCGCCGCGATAAAACGGAGATGTGAAAGATCCCGGCGCCATCGTATTCGGATAGTACACCCGTGATCTGACGGCAGCGTTGTAGGTGTTCGGGTACACATACTTTGGATAAAAGGCTTCGCCCGTCATGATGTACTGATTCTTGTACGGAATGATATCATGAATCAAGAACCTGTAGTTGAACTTGACTTTTTTCCCACTAAGGTTCCGTCGGTCGATGCGATCGTGGATCCTTTTCTGGCGTCGGATCTTCATGTAGCTGAAGAAATTTTTCAACTCGGAAAAATTATAATAACGAATTGCATACTCGCCTTGGGGATTGACGCCGGCAACGAAAATACCGCGGGAGTATTCCGAAAATCTGCCGTAAACGCCAGCCACAACTTGATCGCCGTTAGGGAGCTTTACAGACCTGCCGAACAACAGGTTTTTGTTCTCTTCCGGTTCGAGCACAGTGCTCTTGATGAGGTCGCCCTGCGCATCGTAATTCCGGATCCAAAGAGACTTCTTCTTTTCCGGGTTTTTCGCGCATACAACGATATCGGAGGTACCGTCGGGGTAAGTCTTCATTTGATTTAGCTCACCGATCTCGTTAAAAAACCCTGGCAATATCTTGGTCTGCTGGGTGGTGAAATTAAAATACAAGACCAGAGGCCGCGAGTTGAAATATCCGCCGACGAGCGCTGCCTGACTGGTGATTTCGAACTCAGTAGGTGTAAAAGGTATCATGTTTTGAACGGGGTATATCGAATAGGTCCCGTTCGATGTACGCATCGCGGCAATAATGAATCCGCCACCCAGGGTATTCTTTTCCTTCAATAAAATAAAAACGTTGTCCTCGTGGCGCCTTACCAGCACCAGGTTTAATTGCTTGACGACGTTGATAGATTTGTGCCACATTTCAGCGAGTGTCGTGTCGACACGGACCATTTCAATCTGATCATCTTTTTGACCGTAAAGCCGGCGGTAGAGAAAAAGCCCCTTTTCACTCAGGCTGACTACCTTGAATTTCTCAGCGTCGTCTTTCGTCACCTCGTATTCCAGCCTGGCTGTTTGCACAACCTGCCCCGAGCTGACACTGACCGGTATTGCTGCAAGGAGAGCGAAGAATAGTGTGCTAATCCACGCTGACTTTGTTGACGTAAAAAACATATTGAGTTTTATCTCCCTCCCGCGTGTCATCCCTTACGGTTTGATAACCCCACACGTAGAAACTTTTTCCATACCAAAAACGCAAGGTTCCCTCGTCCTTGTCTTCCTTTTTCAGTGACTCATTGCGTTGTAGCTCAACTTTGACTTGCTTGATTTCAGCAACTTCGTCTGCATCGCCCCTTTCCTTTTCATAGATGATCTGACTTTCCTTTTTGTACAGGATGACAATGCTGTCTTTTGACACCGTAAAATCTGCAACCTGCTCGAGCTGTGGCAGCTTCATATTGTCGAGTTTCAGGCTCGCGTCTTTTTCAATTTTTCCTCTGGAATTAAATTTCAACACCGTAGTCTCGACGATGTGCGCATCGCTTTGCCGTGAACTGGCATATGGATAAGCGCCTGGAGAGTTGTAATAACGATTTGAATAAGGAGTTACTCCGTAGGGATAATAGCCATACGCGGGATACGGAGTGTAATATGACGACGCGTAGGGATAGTTGCCGTAATATCCCGATGTATTACGGTAATATAATTCTCCCAATACATAGAACCCGTCTTCCCGTTCGTCTATCCGGTACAAGGAAACATTGATGTTATAGTCCGGCAGCTTACCCTGCGACTTGGACTTGGTAGACTTTGAAATCACCTTTTCTGCCCGCTTGGGGGGAAGATATTGGAGAAAATGCGGAAGGGTAGCAAAATCGGTATAGTTGACATCCTGTTTTGAAAAAGGATCTACAACGAGAGAAAAGAAACCCATCGCAGGTTTGCCTTGTCCTTCTGAATAGGTTCCTACTATAATCATCTCATCGCGCTCAAGCGCGCTTGTGATGGCGGAAGAAACGTAAAGCCTGGGATCGAAATCGATCACATCGTCGATCAGTAGATTGCCTTCGTGGTCGTAGGTTCTGACCATAAGCGTTTTCTTGTCCTTGTTCTTCTTATCTGCCAACAGAACATTGAAACTTTGATTCTGGTTGGCGCGGACGTCGAGTAGACTGATATCGCTGACAAACAGCCCCGGAAGCACCTTGGGGTGGTCGCTGGATCGGTCGTACAGAAGCACGGCCGGCTCATTGTTCACATACCCACCGAAAACGCCGTTGTTTCCCGACATGGTGAAATGCGTGATCTTGAATTCCACTTCAAATTTTATCTTATCCGTTTCCGATCGCTTCTCATGAAACGGCACCGTGACCAACTGAAAATTGTGGTAATCGCTTTCACCTTCACGGAAGAGCAGATAAATTGATCCCGGCTCGTATTCGTACCCCACAAGTGTGAGTCCCACTTTCATTTCGATCTCGGTAGACCAGGATACCGTCATGGTGGTGTCAAGGATCGTAAGCTCCCAGAAATTGACCTTGCTACCGAACTTACCTTTCTTGATCTCCCGCACCATCGCTAAACCCTCCTTTTTGAGTGGTATCACGGTGAAACCTTCTTCAGAATATTTTACCTCTTTTTCGTATCGGCCATGCTGCCGCACCTGTGCTACCCCTGTCACACCGGTTGTGAAGGACAAAACGAGTAAGCACACGAAAAAGAAACTACTTCGACTCAAGGCTTGGCACTTAACTCAACAATACGATCGAACTCATCTTTTGACACGGGCTGCACCGAGAGGCGGGCCGCCTTCACAAGCACCATTTTCTGCAACGCCTTATCCTGCTTGATTCGCGCCAGTGATACCGGGTTAGCGAGGGCTTTTTGCGGGGCCAGGTCAACTGCCGTCCATGCGGCATCCTTAGGTTCAGGGTAGCCTTCGCGGGTGACCACTGAAATACCCACGACCGCTTTTTCGTCACCTGTGTGATAAATAAAGGCGATGTCTCCCTTTTTCATTTCCTTCAGATTCTTGCGGGCCTGAAAATTTCTAACGCCATCCCATACGGCCTTTTTATCTTTTTGGAGATCATTCCACGAGAACGTTTCGGGTTCGGTTTTTAAAAGCCAGTAGTTCATAAATAAGGTGTGATTGGACTTCGAAAATACAAAATAGGCGGCTCAAAAAATTGAGGCAAACGATACCCCGCGCAAGGGTATTCTTCACCAAAGTGTAAATTTGATCCTTGCCCGAAAAGATGAAGCTGCTTATCCTGCGTTTTTCTTCCATTGGTGATATCGTCCTCACCACCCCAGTGATCCGGGCACTGAAAACCCAAATTGATAACGCTGAAGTTCACTTTGCCACGAAGAGCCAATACAAGGAATTGTTCGAGGCTAATCCTTACGTGGATAAGATGCATTATCTGCATGACAATCTCGCTGATCTGATAAAGGAGCTGGCGGCAGAGAATTTTGATTTCGTAGTCGATCTTCATCACAACCTCCGGACATGGCGCATTAAGCGGGGACTCAGTCGCAGATCATCCAGCTACCGCAAATTGAACATTGAAAAATGGCTGATGGTAAATTTGAAGATCAACAAGCTTCCCAATATTCATATCGTGGATCGTTACATGGAAGCGGCAAAGCCGTTGGGCGTGAAGATGGATGCCCTCGGACTTGATTATTTTATTCCCGAAAAGGACGAAGTTCCGCTGGAATGGCTTCCTGAAGCCTATCGCAATGGGTATGTTGTGTACGCCATCGGCGCGCAGCACGCTACAAAAAAGCTTCCGGTAACCAGGATGGTTGAGCTTTGTGATAAGATAAACAAACCAATTCTTCTCCTTGGAGGAAAGGAGGACTTTGAAGCGGGCGAGACGATTGCCGCATTCTTTAGTCGCGAAGGCCAGCACATGGACACGGAAAAAGTCCTGGATGAGCTGAATAAGAAGACAATTGTTTACAACGCTTGTGGAAAATTCAATATCAATCAGTCTGCCAGCCTGGTGAAACAGTCGCGTTATGTATTTACCCATGACACTGGGTTGATGCACATTGCCGCGGCGTTCAGAAAGGAAGTGTTCAGTATCTGGGGGAACACGATTCCCTCATTCGGCATGTACCCTTATCGCACGAGGTTTACCGTTCTCGAAAACAATCACCTGTCATGCCGCCCCTGTTCGAAGATCGGCTTCCACAAATGTCCACGCGGTCATTTCAAGTGTATGACGAAGATTGATTTTGATTTTTATATCGCGTGAAGGGCCGAAGCTATGGCGATGGCTTTGGCAGCTATCAATAAGCCCTCACGAGTCTCCCCTCCATGAAATTTACATACGACTTGTTCGCGACAAGCATGCCGCCAGGTGTGGGATAATCACCGGTAAAATACCAGTCACCTGAATGATTGGGGATTGCGCGATGTAAGCCTTCGACTGTTTGAAATACAACCTTTAACTCGGCTTTCATGTCGGCGGGCTTCACGATGTCTGCGATCTTATCGGAGATTTCTTCGTAAGTGAATTGCTCATAAAGCTTTTTCACGTGGTTCACGGGCTTCCCGTCCAACGCAGAGCGCTGGCATTGTTCGTACACCTCGCCGAGCAAGTAGTCTTTGCCTTGATCTTTCAACAGCTGGATCATAGCACGGAAAGCAACGAAGTCGCCCATGCGGCTCATATCGATACCGTAGCAGTCGGGGAAGCGGATTTGTGGCGCGCTCGACACAACGACTATCTTTTTTGGCCCCAGCCTGTCCAATAATTTAAGAATGCTTTTTTCCAGCGTCGTGCCCCGGACAATAGAATCATCTATCACTACGAGCGTGTCCTTGTCGCGTTTGACAACCTCATAGGTGGTATCGTATACATGGGCCACCATGTCATCGCGATGGTCATCATCTGCGATGAATGTTCGCAGTTTCGCATCTTTGATTACGATCTTTTCTACGCGAGGTCTGAATGAAAGGATATCTTCCAAAGAATCTACGGATGGCTTCCCGTCTACGATGATATCTGTTTGCTTTCTTATTAAATAGTTCTCCACCTCAGCCATCATTCCGTAAAACGCTGTCTCCGCCGTATTTGGAATGTAAGAGAAGATCGTATTCCGAAGGTCGAAATTGATTGCCTTGAGCACTTGTGGAACAAGGAGCTTGCCCAGCATCTTTCGCTCGCGGTAAATGTCAGGATCATTTCCCCGGGAGAAATAAATCCTCTCGAAGCTGCAGGAGGTCTTCTCTTTTACCGGGAGAATCTGGTGCTGTGCATATTCGCCACTCTTGGTGATCACCAGCGCGTGACCTGGCTTGACTTCTTCGATCTGGCTGTATTCAATATTGAAAGCCGTCTTGATCGCCGGTTTCTCCGATGCGACGACGACGACTTCATCGTCAGCGTAATAGTAAGCCGGACGTATTCCGTTCGGATCCCTAACGACGAACGCTGACCCTGACCCAGTGAGTCCGGCCATTGTGTAGCCGCCGTCGAAGTCTTTGCATGCGCGTTTTAATAGTCGGGCAACATCGAGCTCGTTTTCTATAATTTCAGAAACCTCCTTGTTTGAAAACTGGTCCTTATATTTTTCAAACTGCATCTGCACTTCTTCATCAAGAAAGTGCCCGATCTTCTCCATGACGGTCACCGTGTCGACTTTGTCTTTTGGATGCTGTCCGAGATTAACCAGGTTGCTGAACAACTCATCCACGTTCGTCATGTTGAAGTTACCTGCCATGACAAGGTTCCGGCTGCGCCAATTATTCTGTCTTAGAAACGGATGAACATTCTCAATGCTGTTCATGCCATGCGTTCCGTAGCGCAGGTGTCCCAGCCAAAGCTCACCTGAAAATGCCAGGTTGCGCTTGAGCCACCGCTCGTCGCGAAACTTCTCCTTCCCCTCTTTTTGGGCTTTCTTGTATTTTTTTCCGATTTTCTTAAAAAGGCTCGCGACGGGTTGGCTTTTCATCGACCGGTAACGACTGATGTAGCGGAAACCCGGTTCCTGGTCGATCTTGATGTTGGCAATTCCAGCTCCATCCTGGCCGCGGTTGTGCTGTTTCTCCATCAGGATGTACATTTTGCTCATCCCATAGGCAGGTCCATATTTCTCGATGTAATGGGAAAGGGGCTTACGAAGCCTTATCAGCGCTATGCCGCATTCGTGCAGGATCGAATCGCTCATCGGTTCAAAAGTCAAAGTTACTTCTATTCGGCCAACCGGTCAAAAGAGTCATTGTTTAAACACCACTCGTCCCGATGAAATTCCACGCGCGGCGATTTATTTCATCTGTGGGCTGACTTTCGTCAACGTGCTTTCAGGGCAGAAATAATTATTTTCGCGATTATTTTGATTTATGATTGAGACGGACGTCGTAATAATAGGAACAGGCCCGGTCGGATTATTCACGGTTTTTGAAGCCGGACTGCTGAAACTCAGGTGTCATCTCATCGATTCACTGCCACAACCCGGTGGGCAATTGATCGAGATATATCCCAAAAAGCCGATTTATGATATCCCCGGATACCCGATAATCAACGCAGGCGAGCTAATCGATCGATTGATGGAGCAGATCTCCGTGTTTAAGCCTGGCTACACGCTCGGCGAAACCGTCGTTACACTGGACGAGACCGCAGATGGCAAGTTCATAGTGACTACGAATAAGGGAACAAAACATCAGGCGCCAGTGGTGATCATCGCCGGAGGGCTAGGTGTCTTCGAACCGAGAAAGCCTCCGATCGAGAACCTGGAGAAATTTGAAGACCATGGGGTCGAGTACATAATCAAAGACCCTGAGTTCTATCGGGGGAAAAGGGTTGTTATTTCAGGCGGAGGCGATTCCGCCCTCGACTGGACCGTATACCTTTCTGAGAATGGTATTGCCAAGGAGATATCACTCGTACACCGCCGCACCTCTTTCAGAGGTCACCTCGATTCGGTACAAAAGGTCATGGATCTGGCAGCCGCAAAAAAAATTAATCTTGTTACCGATGCGGAAGTAACAGCGCTCCAGGCCGACAATTCAGGTGAACTGAAAGCTGTTGTCATCAAGCACGCCGACCTCGGTGAAAACATACGCGAAACCGATCATTTCATTCCTCTTTTTGGCCTTACGCCAAGTCTCGGGCCGATTGCAAACTGGGGGTTGGAGATCGAAAAGAATGCAATCAAAGTGAATACGATGGACTATTCCACAAACCGGAAGGGCATCTTCGCGGTGGGTGATATCAATACGTATCCCGGAAAGTTGAAACTCATTCTTTGTGGATTCCACGAGGGAACATTGGCGGTACAATCAGCCTTTGCAAAGATCTTCCCGAACAAAAAGAACGTATTGAAGTACACGACTGTTAATGGGGTGAGTGGATTTTAATCAATTTGAAAATTTGGAGACTTGAAAATGAGTGCGTTCCGAAGGTATGCATTGTTCTTGACGGAATGTAAGTAATCCGTAGGATACCAATGAAAGATACAATCAAAGTTACGATCATCGATAGGGAAGGGGTTGAGCACGTTCTTGACGGGCCGACGGACATGAACATGAATGTGATGGAGTTATGTAAAGCCTACGAGCTCCCCGTGGAAGGAACATGTGGGGGCATGGCGCTATGTGCTTCCTGTCAATGTTATCTTGAATCGAAAACGGAATTGCCCGAGCAGGGTGAATCAGAGTTGGCAATGCTCGCGGAAGCCTTTCACGTCAAGGATAATAGCCGGCTCGGATGCCAGATCAGACTCACCGAAGAGATTGATGGGATCGTGCTACGGCTTGCGCCGAAAAAATAGTCACTTGCGACTTTTTGGAAGTGTGAAATAGAAGGTGGTGCCGGCACCCATTTCGCTTTCAAGCCAGATCCGGCCTCCATTTTTCTCAACAAACTCTTTGCACAGTATCAACCCGAGACCGGTGCCTTTTTCGTTTGCTGTACCCCGTGTGCTGTACCCGGAAGTTTTTTCGAAAAGCATTTCTTTCACTTCGGGTTTAATGCCTATGCCGTTGTCTGAAACTGAAACGACGATCTCGTTGCCCTTGTCTTCGGTTGCCACCCATATTCTTCCACCTTTCTCGGTGAACTTTATCGCGTTAAGGATGAGGTTTCGCAATACCAGGTTTACAATGTTCGGGTCTGCAAACGCGGCGAGATTGCTGTCTGTCCTGTTCTCCATGTTTATGTCCTTGGGATACAGGGTCCTTAATGCAACGAAACTGTCATGCACTTTTTGATGAATGATCACTTTTTCAGGCTGGATCTTCAGCTTATCCATCTGGAGCAATGTCCAGTCGAGCAGGTTGTTGATGAGTGTGCGGGTGTGATTAAACTGCACGCGGAGATTCCTTGACAACCCGACAAATTCATCGTGGGAAATATTCTTTTGTTCGAGGAGGTCCAGCGTTCCGGCGAGTGCGTTCATCGGGGAACGCAGGTCGTGTGAGATGATCGAGAAAAACTTGTCCTTCACCTGGTTCAGTTGTTCAAGCTCCACACTTCGTTTCTTTATTTCCTCCTGGTGTTCCAGCAATAATACGTTGATGCGTTTGCGGCGGCGACCGCTGCGATATACTGTGAATAGCAGAATTACAGTGAGCGCCACGACAATGACGAGGATATTGCTGATAAGTTCCTGCCGCTTTATTTCGGAACTCTGCTGAAGTCTCACTGCGCTGAGCGCTTCTATCTCGGTGTCCTTGTTGTCGGTCGCGAACCTGACCTGGTTCTGAAACAACTTCTCCATGTTGGATTCGCTGAACACGCTGTCGCGCAGCACATCGTGGAGCTTGAAGTAATAGAGGGATTTCTGAAAATCGTCTTTCTGTTCATACAGTGAGGCGAGTTCCATGTAGCACTCAAGTCTGAGGTTGCGCGCATTCAGTGTTTTAGAGGCGGCCAGGCTGCGCATGTACAATTTCAGCGCTTCTTCAAAGTCGCCCGAGCGCGACATCACCATGCCTTTGCCAAGATCACATTCCGCGAGGCCAAACCGGTTGTTGATTTTTGTTTGCTCGGTGATTACAGAATCATAATAAGAAAGGGACCTTTTGAAGTCTTTTTTCTTAAGGTAAAGGTCAGCCAAATGTTCATGTACGCGCGGTACAAGAATACGGATCTTAAGTTCACGCGCTTTCTGCAAAGCCTTCAAAAGACTTTGTTCGGCCAGATCATAATCATCCCGTTTTGTATAGAGAACACCCAGCTCGTCGAAAGTATAGGGGGGACCTTCTTTATCGCCAAGCGCCTCGCTGAGCTTTGCGGAGGCCTGGAGGTGACTCAATGCAATGTCGTATTGCCCAAACTGCGTAAACACCGTACCAATGTTGTGAAGGTTGATCGCCATAACGAGAGAGTCGTCTTTGGTGGGGATCTTGTGACTGTTATTCGCAACACGATAGCTCTGCGTCAGATAATAATAGGCTTCACCATATTCGCCGAGGTCACGAAAACCCGTACCCACGTTGTTCAAGGCGCGGGCAAGTTGAGCGCTGTCGCCGATCTCGGTTGAAAGCTTGATGCATTGAAAATTATATTTCTGCGCTTCCGCGTAATCTCCTTCAATTTTTTCCAGGAACGCCAGACGTGCTGACAATTTAGCGTTCGCCCAGCTCTCACTGATTTCGCCGGCGATGTCGGATGCTTCTTCTGCAAATCGCCGCGCCTTGGCGTAATCGTAATATTCGGACTCGCGGGATAATTTCAGCAGGATCTCGAACCGCATGGAGTCGTTCTTTTCACCGGCCAGTCGCGTGGTAAGACTGTCAAGCTTATTTTGCCCGTTGAGCAAGTGTCCCGAAACCAGTAACAGGAATAAAAAAATAAATGCTTTTGACATTACGAAATGATTAGCGGTCCGGTAATATTTCAGCCGCCCGAAGAAAATCGATGTATGTAAAACTAAACAATAACAAAACATATCCTATCGCATGCGGACTTTACGGTAAGTCCTTCCATTCTTTTCTACGCATCAGGGCATCCCGCAAAATTGAGGCAATAGTTGCACCTAAAATCTTTAAAATGGCTTAAAATCCTACATGGATGCGGGATTGTTCAATTCCACAGCGGGTGTTTTTCAAGGTGAACTTCTTGCTGAAAAAACAATTTTGTGGAGGCCTCGAAGGAATCTGTGTAATCGGTTACAAGGAATTGATCCCGGCCTGACGGATGAGCATTAAGGAGATTATTTCTTTCAAGGTGATCATATAGCGCGTTAGCTACAGCTTCTGAAGAATCCATCACCGCGACGCGTCCTTTATAAAAATCGTTGATCTCTTTTTTTATCAAAGGATAGTGTGTGCATCCCAATATCAAGGCGTCGATGTTTCCCAGCACGGGGTCGTTCAGGTACTTCTCTATAATGTCGTGACTGATATTATTATTAAAGAATCCCTCTTCGATCATTGGCACCAGTAAGGGGGCAGCCAGCGAATGCAGTGTAATGCCCTTGCCGGAAGATTCAATCTTTCTGGCATAGATGCCTGACTGAATAGTGCGCTTGGTGCCGATAAGTCCAACCGAGCCGCCGGAAAAATTATCAACGACGCGACTGACCATCGGATCTATCACGTTGATGACTTCGACGGAGTGTTGTACATATTCTTTCAGTAATTCGTACGCAGCTGAGCTCGCCGAATTGCACGCGATCACAATCACCTTGCATTGCTTTTTGAGCAGGACGTCTGCGATCCTGATCGAGTATGCCTGAATGGCGGCTTCTGATTTGTCGCCGTAAGGCAGGTGTGCAGTATCTCCGAAATAGATCAGCGTTTCTGCGGGCATCCTTTGCTTGATCGCGTGAGCGACAGTCAGTCCGCCTATGCCGCTATCGAATATTCCCACGGGCTGTTCTTTTATTACACGTGCCATCGCTGATCCCGGACCAAAATTTCTTAGGTTGATTTTCGTAATATTGTGACCAAAACTAATCTCTAAAATTATGGCATACAACCTCCTTCGCGGCAAACGTGGAATCATCTTCGGTGCACTGGATGAAAATTCGATAGCCTGGAAAACGGCGCTCAAAGTAAAAGAGGAGGGTGGACAGTTCACGCTTACCAATGCCCCCATCGCAATGCGGATGGGAAAGATCAAAGAATTGGCAGCGCAGTGCAATGCGGAGATCATACCTGCCGATGCAACGCTGGAAGAGGATTTAAAAAATCTATTCACGAAGTCGACCGAAATACTTGGTGGCAAACTTGACTTCGTGTTGCATTCGATCGGCATGAGTCCGAACGTCCGAAAAGACAGGGCTTACGGCGACCTGAACTATGATTGGTTTTTGAAAACATTGGACATCTCCGGAATATCATTTCATAAGGTTCTTCAAACGGCCGAAAAAACTGACGCGATGAATGAATGGGGTTCTATTTTGGCGCTTACTTATATCGCAGGTCAGCGTTCTTTCCCTGACTACTCGGACATGGCGCAGGCAAAAGCGGTTCTTGAATCTATAGCGCGAAGCTATGGGCATCGTTTCGGAAAGCTTAAGAAAGTACGCGTCAACACAATCTCCCAGTCGCCAACTGTTACAACCGCCGGTGCGGGAATTTCAGGGTTCGACGTTTTCTTTGACTATGCCCGTATGATGTCGCCACTCGGAAACGCCTCCGCAGAGGATTGCGCCAATTATATTGTCCTTATGTTCTCCGACTACAGTCGCATGGTAACGATGCAGAATCTCATGCACGACGGTGGCTTCTCCACAACGGGGATTACCGAGGAGCTCATCGAGAAATTGAAAGCTTGATTTGAAATTTGAAGATGAGGGAAAGATTAAGATCCAGGGATGATCTTCAACGTCCGGTGCCCGGCCAACAGGCTTTCCCATGGTAAGTTTCCCATTCTGCAAAATCAACCTCGGACTCCAGGTCGTCTCAAAGCGCCCTGATAATTATCACAACATTGTTACGTGCTTTTATCCGGTGCCCTGGACCGACGTGCTGGAAGTCATACCATCGCGGGCACTCACTTTTACTCAAACAGGATTGGCGATTCCAGGGCTGCCGGAAGATAATTTTTGCCTGAAAGCGTATACCCTTCTTAAAGAGGAATTCAAGCTGCGGCCTGTAAAGATCCATTTACATAAAGTTCTTCCCGCAGGATCTGGTCTGGGTGGCGGCTCCTCTGATGCGGCCCACATGCTTTTGGCGTTGAACAGTCTCTTTAAGCTCAACCTGTCAGAGGAGGTGTTGAAGAAATCGGCGATGCGGATCGGTAGTGATTGTTCTTTCTTTCTTCGTGATACGCCTGCTGTTGGTCGCGAACGTGGCGATGTACTTACACCCATATCGTTGAACCTTAAGGGACTGTATCTTGTGATCATCGCTCCCGGCATTCATGTTTCCACAGCTGAGGCTTATGCAGGCGTCACGCCGCAGGAACCAGCCACCGACCTCGTACGGATACTCGAAGAGCCTGTCACCAGTTGGAAGTCTTCGTTGAAGAATGATTTCGAATTATCGGTATTCAGACAGTTTCCTGCGCTGAAAGAGATCAAGGAGAAACTTTATTCGATAGGAGCGCTTTACGCGAGCATGAGCGGTTCGGGATCCTCCGTCTATGGAATTTTTGACACCGAAGTCTCGTATGAAAAACACTTCAAAGCGGTGTCGGGCTGGTCGGGCTGGTTGTGAGTTTCCTTTTTGCAAGTGGATACGACAGTACGGCTACCAGGATGATGAGCGTTCCGATATAAAAGTTGACGTTCATTTTTTCGCTATCACCAAAGATGATCACGGCCATGATAATGCCGTAGACTGGTTCGAGGTTCAGCGTCAGCTGGAAGAAAAATGCGCTGATTTTTTTCATGAGCTCCACCGCGGCGGAATATGCGTACACAGTACAAAGCCACGCCAGCAATGCGATGCAAACTATGTCCGTCAGTGATGGTGCCATACGCAACTCGTAGCCCTCAGCCCAGGTGTATATGTAAAATGGAAAGAACAGGAGAGTGACGACCCACGCACCGACCATCTCATAAAAAGTGATCGTAAACGAATCTACACGTTTTACCATCTGTGAATTGATAATAGAAAAAATTGCGCACGTCAGTCCCGAGATCACCCCCAGGATCAAGCCGGTTGAATAACTGAAATCCGAGGAGAAGATGATGTATAACCCGATCAGCACGATCATTCCAAAAATCAGTTCGATCGCTTTGATCCTGTAGCCTTTCGCAAGCGGCTCGAGAATTGCCGTCCACAGGCTGGCGGTCGCAAAGCCAACAAGGCTTACGGATACGTTGGCAACTCTTCCTGAAATAAAAAATGTTAGCCAATGCGTTCCTACGATGAAACCTGTCAGCACGATCTTCAGAAAATCATTTTTTGAAACTTTAAATGAACCTTTCACCAGGAGTATAAGCACGCCCATACCCACTGCTGCGAACAATGTTCTATAGAAAATCATTTCTACTGCAGGAAGCGCGCAGAGCTTTCCGAGGATGGCAGTGAACCCCCAAAGGAAGACCAGAAAATGAAGCTTGAAGTAATCGCCGCGCGTGTGTGTCATCGGGGTGTGAAATAATAGATCACCCCGGAGATAATGGAGAAGATTACGTTGGGAATCCAAGCGGCCACAACGGGCGGGATCTCACCTGCCTCGGCAAAAGTTCGCGAAAGCATAAAAAACAAGATGAAAATGAATGCCAGTACAAACCCGAGGGCTATCTGCAGACCTGTCCCACCCCGGCTTTTTCGCGAAGAGACGATCACACCCATGAACACCAACACGAATGTTGTAAAAGGAGAAGCGAAACGAATCTGTTTGTCGACCTCATACATCTGCACGCCTGTTGCACCGCGGAATTTCAATTTCGCTATGTGCTCATTTAATTCGGAAATGGTCATGCCATCATAGCTCCGTTCCTGTGCCTCGAAGTCTTTCGGGGTGATGGCCAGTGTGGTGTCCATACTATCGCCGGATTTTTGAAGGGCTGCGATGTCTGCCTGTGAAGCTGTGGTGAAAATATCGTTCACTTTCTTCAGCTTCCAATAGTTCAGTTTCCATTTGTGTTTGGTCGAGTCCCACTGGATATTGTCGGCAGTGAGTTTCTCCACCAATTGATTTTCATTGAATCGTTCCAGGCTGAATTGATATCCGATGTTCGAAACATTGTTGTAATTCTGGATGAATAGGTACACGTTCGGCGCCATCTGCAGATGAATATTGCGGGCTTCGAAATAGTAGCGGTTGTTGAAATATTGCAATTCAAAAGCAAGCCGTGACTTGGTGGCCTTCGGTATTACCCAGCCGTTCAGCGCAAAGCTTATTCCACCGATCACGAAACATGCCATGAGGTAAGGAAGCAACAACCTGCGGTAGCTCACCCCGCTGCTCAGGATGGCAATGATCTCGGTATGTCCCGCCATCCGCGACGTGACATAAATAATCGCAATGAAAACGGTGATGGGAGTGATCAGTCCCGCCACCCACGGAATGAAGTCAATATAATATCCAAGGATCGCCTCGCCGCTCAGGTTATTCTTGGCGAACTTATCCATCTTCTCGGTGATGTCGATCACTGTGATGATCGCCATGAGGATCAGCACCACGAAGAAGAATGTGGATAGAATTTTTTTGAGAATATAGCGATCGAGGATCTTCATGCGCCCTTTGCTACAGTCGTTGGGATACGATTTTCACCATCTTGTTTTTCCAATCCATAAAACTATTCTCGGCAATCTTTTCCCGGGCCTGCCTGACAAGCCAAAGATAGAATGTGAGGTTATGGATCGAAGCAATTTGCGCGCCTAAAATTTCCTTGCTGATGATAAGGTGCCGCAGGTAGGCTTTTGAATAGAATGCGCTCACATGACCCCCCAACGCCGCATCCAGCGGCTCCAGGTCGTTTTTCCATTTTTCATTGCGAATGTTGATAATACCCTGAGTGGTGAAGAGCATCCCATTGCGCGCATTGCGCGTAGGCATCACGCAATCGAACATGTCAACACCAAGGGCGATGCATTCAAGGATGTTTTCCGGTGTACCCACACCCATGAGGTACCGCGGCTTGCCGGCAGGAAGAATATCGCATACGAGGTCGGTCATAGCATACATCTCTTCATGTGGCTCTCCAACGGACAAACCGCCGATCGCATTGCCAGGCTGTTCCTGTGACGCTATGAATTCTGCCGACTGTTTTCGTAAGTCAGCGTACGTACTTCCCTGGACTATCGGAAAAAGAGTTTGTTCATATCCATACTTTGGAGGCGTGTCATGAAAATGTTTTACTGCTCGCGCCAGCCAGTCGTGCGTAATCTTCATGGACTTCTTTGCATAGTCATATTCGCATGGGTAGGGGGTACATTCGTCGAATGCCATGACAATATCCGCACCGATTGATCGCTGAATATCCATCACCCGCTCAGGTGTGAAGATGTGCGTGGATCCGTCTATGTGCGATTTGAAGGTGACGCCGTCCGCGGCGATCTTTCTATTCTCCGAAAGGGAATAAACCTGGTACCCTCCGCTGTCGGTAAGAATCGGACGCGACCAACCATTGAAGCGATGGAGTCCTCCGGCCTTTTCGAGCGTTTCAAGTCCCGGTCGCAGGTAGAGATGATAGGTGTTGCCTAGAATAATTTTTGCATCTATATCAGTTTCAAGTTCGCGCTGATGCACCGCCTTTACAGAACCTGCTGTGCCAACCGGCATGAATATCGGAGTTGGTATTTCGCCGTGGGCAGTGACGATCGTGCCCGTTCTGGCCTTGGATTGGGTGTCTCTTGCGTGAATCGTGAATTGCATCGCGCAAAGATAAGAGTAGGATGCCATCCGGTGATCGGGTTCACGCAAATGCCGCGAAGGTCGCGCAAAGAATCGCAAAGTCAGGTTAGTGTTTTTGCGCCATTTGCGTCCGTCTTGGCGCCCTGTGTGTGAAATCTATTCCTGCTGAAAGAGTTTTTATGCCGATAAATGGCATGTCGAATCCAACAGGCGTCGCCAATTCGATTATCTTTGATGGCCAAAATTTTAAAGTCACTGCCGCTTGCTCTTTCTGCTCACCATTGCAGCCTGGTCCATACTTGGAATTCAAATAATCTACTGGTTGATATTTCTGGTTGCATTCTCCAAAAAAAGGGAAGGAACTCTTACTCAGGGGCCGCCGGTTTCGGTGATTGTCTGTGCGCACGACGAAGAGAATAATCTGAAGGAGCTGATTCCAATTCTGCTTTCTCAGGAGTATCATGAGTTCGAGGTAATAGTTGTGGAGGACCGCTGTAATGACGGAACCTACGACTATCTTCTCGAGGCTGTAAAGCACGACCCGCGCCTGCGGATGGTACGCGTAACGCATCTTCCGCAACACATCAATGGAAAAAAATTTGCACTTACATTAGGCATCAAAGCTGCTGCTTTTGAATGGGTACTGCTCACAGATGCAGACTGCAGACCAGGGCCGAAGTGGATCGCTTCGATGGGGGCCTTGTTTCAGGATAAAAATCAGATCGTCATTGGCTATTCTCCTTACGAAAAGCATCGCGGGTACCTGAACAGCTTTATCCGGTTCGAGTCTCTTGTCACAGGCATTCAGTTTATCGGATGGGCCCTATTGGGAAAGCCTTACATGGGTGTTGGAAGAAATCTTGGTTACCGGAAGGAGCTTTTCCTTTCCAATAAAGGATTCAATAAACATCTCGGTGTGACGGGTGGCGACGACGATCTCTTCGTCAATGAACATGCAACAAAATCGAATGTCGGAGTTTGCGTCGGGCGGGACTCGTTGACTCCGTCGATTCCAAAGAAGACTTGGCAGCAATTCTTTCGGCAAAAAATCAGACACTTGTCAGTCGGAACGCGATACCGATTCTCTGACAAATTAAAATCCGGCGTTTTTTCGATGACCTGGGTGCTGAGCTGGATTTTTGCGTTGCCAATGTCGCTCACGTCCGAGGCGGTAGCCTTGCATTTGTGGGTTGGGTTTGCTATGCGTGAAATCCTCCTGATGATCGTTATGCATCAGGGGGCCAGGACTTTGGGCGACAGCCTGAAGGTGTGGAAAACCCCGCTTTTAGATTTTAATTATGCCATTTACTATCTTGGAACGGGTCTCGTGGCGTTAGTATCCAAACGGGTTAGATGGACGAAATAGAAAACAGGTTCTCGTCGAAGGCACTGGAAGATTTTCAGCTGATCGACCGCGCCGTGGGCGGCGACGATAAGGCATTTGCCAAACTTCTTCAACGTTATAAGCGACCTGTTTACCACATGATCCTGAAAATGGTTCGTAATGTGGACGACGCCGAGGACCTGATGATCGAATCTTTTGCAAAAGCCTTCAGGAGCCTCCACCGCTTCAAAAAAGATTTCACATTCAGCACGTGGCTTTTCCGCATAGCGACAAACAACACAATCGACTTTATCCGTAAAAAGAAGATCAATACCCTCAGTATTGAAAACACTTACACAGATGACGATGGTCAGTCCGTGTCCCTCGATGTGAAGGACCACAATCCTGACCCACAAGAGGAGGCGATCAAAGCACAAAAAGAGGAACTGATCCAGGTTTTTGTGGCGATGCTTCCTGCCAAGTATCAGAAGCTGGTAAGACTACGCTACTTCCACGAACTTTCTTACGAAGAAATAGCAGTCGAACTGGAGGCGCCGCTGGGTACCGTAAAGGCGCAGCTCCACCGTGCACGCGAACTGATGTACGACCTTGTCAAAAACAAAAAGGAACACATCTAGTTTTTCTGTTCGCTTTCGTCTTCTGATTCATCATCTTTCTTTTCGACCAATTCGATCGTTATCCGCTTGTGCATATAGGGTTCGCGATTTCCGGGAACAAAACCCCCGACAATTCCAACACCAGCACAGGCCAACAAGATGAGTATTGCCAATCCGCAGATCCTAAGAATCTGTTTTATTGTTTTCATATATAATGAATAGAGATCATCGGTGCCGTAGCACCGCGATCATTAGTTTTGATTGATGAATTATTGATGGCCCTCGGGCCGTTGGGAAAGGTTATCCCCGCAAAGAGTGCCCCGGTTCAGCGAGACCTGCCATTGTTTTTGCAGGCACGAACCGCTTGAGATCACATCGTGGCGGCGTCAGGGACGCAAAAAATGATTTTAGCTGTCTTGAATAATTCGATTCGAAGTAACGGTAGTCGACATCAGCGGCCCGACTCGCGGACGGACACCTGACTGCGCCGTAACCAATTGCCTTCCTGGTGATCTTTTGCGATGAGACCCATTCCGTTCTGACACGTTCATTCCGTTCGTTGACAGGCGTTGCGAAATCATGGAAAGCAAGAAAGCTCGCCACGATGGATAGCGCCATGAGCACCCCCCGAAATGACCTGATGTTTGACTGTCCTGGGATCACGGGTGTAAAGGTAGCGACCCTTCCGGCGGTTCTCGTGGATCTTTGAGTTTTTTTAACTTCAGAATCTGCGGTATTTGCGGGTCTACGGAGGGATGCACGTCAAAGGGGCAGATAGCCCGTCTTCAAAAGATCCTCATCTTTTATTCGCAGCAATTTCTTAACGGCAAGGCACCGTTGTCTGAGTGTATTGAGATCCACAATATCTGTCCTGTCGATCGCTTCAAGTTCAACAAACAAATTATTGTCTGGAAGTGTGTCCAGGTGAACTTTCACGTCTCCTGCATAATAAATTTTCCTTTCTTTCTCGATCGTGCCGATTACTTCGTGGGCTTTAAAAAGACTTTGGATCTCATTGGGTGACGGATTAAGGTCATAACGATATACGATTGTCCTTTCGATACCTTCCTCATCGATCCGCTCATAATGCGTGATCAGATTCTCAACCGTGCCCTGCCTCAGTTTCAGTTTACCGTTGCCTATTCTGAAATAAGTGTCTTTTTGATTGTCGGATCCAATGAACCAGGCGTTGGAAGCAAGGAGTATTTTTTCAAGAGTAGTGAGGTCGTGGGCGCGCGCTTTGAGCGTGAAATCTTTATACGGAAGTCTTTCCATCTTTGCCCCTGGTGATTATGATACTTCCCTGCCAGTCGGCGACAGGCACTGCGCTTTCGGGAATTGTGGCGGTAAATTCATTCACTGCCCGTCGCGCTCCTTCCCAGTTATGATTATAGTCGTGAATCAGCATGACACCGCTTGTTGCCATTCTGGGATAAAAGTACTGAAGTGCCGCCATGGTGGGTTTGTAAAGATCTGCATCGATGTTTACAAAGGCGTAGGACTGTTCGGGCAACCCCGCGGTAGTGTCAGGGAAGTATCCGGCGTGGAGATGAATATTTTCGTTCCCGTCGATAAAATCCTTGACAAGCTGGAGGCTGGTGTCGGTAAAATCCACTGAGTCGTTGGCGCTATTTTCCGCCTTCAGGTCCTTTTCGGAAAATCCTTCGAATGTGTCGAAAAGATGAAAAGGCCTGCTGCTGTCCATCAAATGGATCAAGGCGGCTGTTTCTCCTTTATATACTCCCACCTCCGCGAAAGCGCCTTTGGTGTTTTCTTGTTTCAACTTTTCGATCAGCAGCCACAATGTGTAGAACCTTACCTTATCTCGATACAGGCGTTCCTTCTTTTTCAGTCGCTTCGATATCGATCCCTTCCGTACCGCCTCCTCCCACGCGAATGGCTTGCTTATCTTATACGACCAGCGTGACTCAACGAGGCGAAATGCAAGGAAAATGAAAGTCAACACCAGGACAGTGTTGGCAAGCTGCAGGAAGGTAAGCGCGAGCAAAACGAGCATCATCAGTTTTCAAATTTCGATCTGAAGGAGTGCAAGGCTCGTGCCTTCGTAATGCTTTGGCAGATCAGGACGCTTGCCCATTTGGGTAAGTCCAAGATAAGTGAACCCGCATTTCTTATAGTATTCGATCAACGGCCCATTGTCGCCGAATGTATCCAGCCGAATGAACTTCCGGTTGTGTTGTTTACAAAATGTTTTTGCCCACGACACGATCTCTTTTACGCAGGAGTGTCCCCGAAATTCCGGGTTGGTTACAATGCGATGAAGGTATACCGATGGCTGCTCATCTTTTTCACCCCAGATCATCGCATCATTCCAGGTGATAACGAAGATGCAGGCAATTTTTCCTTCGATGATCAGTTTCCATTGGCGCTTTTCTGCTATTTCTGTTTCGATGAGCTTTTTCTCGAATCCAAGCCAGTGCCTGCTGCCGACCTTCTTTTGATAAGCGATTGCTTTGTCGTAAAGGTCGAAGATTGCAGGTAGGTCTTCCGGGGTCGAGTTGATGATGGTCATAAGATCACGCTAGGAGGGAATTTAAGACTAATAAAGCTCAAAATAATGCCCCACGCAAAGACGCTGAGACCGCAAAAGGATATTGTATTTGTCTTGACGAGCTTTGCGTCTCGGTGTGAGGTTTTTAATGTTCCGAAGGTGCCACCAACCCGAAACACCCGTACACGAACTCGGCGGTTGACGCCTTGTCAACCATGATGAGTAAGTGATCGCCCGCCTCAAAGATGGTACTACCATCTGGTGTCAGGTATTTTCCATGGCGGTGGATGAGGACGATGAAGGCCGACTTGGGGAGGCCAAGCTCGAAGATGGCTTTTCCTACGGCGGGTGAGTTCTGTTGTATGTCGAGTTCAAGTAGCTCCGAGCGCGAGTCATCCATCAGTTCGATGTCCAGAGGGAATTTTCTTTTTATTTTGAAAGGCACGCTCACGTGGAGCCATTTCGCGAAGAGAGGAAGCGTGGTTCCCTGCAAAAGGACGGAGGACAATGAAATGAAGAAGACGAGATTGAAGATTGTATTCGCATAGTGGACGTTCGCCAATAGCGGGTAAGTTGCAAACACTATCGGAGCCGCACCGCGCAATCCTACCCAGGAAATAAATAACTTCTTCCGCACGTTCAGGTCCGTGGCGAAAGCAAGTGAGATAAAAACTGACAGGGGTCGTGCAACAAGTATCAGAAAAACGGAAATGAGAATGCCTTGCGGAATGACAGGGAGAAGCTGGCTTGGAAATACAAGAAGACCCAGTGTAAGGAACATCACGATCTGCATAAGCCAAGCCTGCCCGTCGTAAAACTTCATCAGGCTTTTCTTGTGGATGAAGTTACTGTTGCCGAGAACGATGGCGGAAATGTACACGGCCAGGAATCCGTTCCCGCCAATCGTGTCCGTAAATGAAAACGTGAAAAAGACCAGCGCCAGGATCAATACCGGGTATAGCCCCGCCACATCCAGCTTGATCTTGTTGAGCACGATGATCATAGCCTTGCCAAAGAGGTAACCGCACACTGCGCCGAGCGTCATGCCGCTCAGGAATTTGGGTATCAGCAGAAAGATGGAAGCCTCAGGATTCTGAACCAGGTGCACAAAGCTGATAGTGAGAAAGTACGCCATCGCATCATTGCTGCCACTCTCAAATTCCAGCAACGGACGAATGGTTCCTTTCAATCCGACGCTGCGGGATCGGAGAATTGAAAAAACGGCGGCGGCATCCGTCGATGAAACGATCGCTCCGAGCAGCAAGCCTTCCGGAATCGAATATCCAAGCAAATAAGATGTAAATAACCCCACGGCGACGGCTGTGACCAATACGCCGAGAGTAGAAAGCATGACGCCGTTTTTGAGCACCGGCTTTACGCTTTCCCATTTTGTATCGAGACCACCTGAAAAGAGAATGAACGTCAGCGCGACGATGCCAAGAAACTGCGCGGACTTCGGATCATCGAAGTATATTCCACCCGGGCCATCCGATCCTGCGAGCATCCCGACAATAAGGAAAAGGATAAGGGTGGGGATTCCAAACTTAAACGATGTTTTGCTAGCCACCACGGAGATGAATAGCAACACCGAGCCTAGCAGCAATATGTTTTCAACGGACAAGGTCATTGGACACTATTATAATGTCGTCTGATTGTAATTCAAATTAGAATTCCCTTAAAGCGGTCTTTGCTGAATTTTAGGAAAAGCTTTGTCACAGATATTCATAGATCGTATGATTTGGAATAATGACCTAAATATCGCGGAAGGCAGCAAAGCTGCCACCTGCGCCGTTAATTGACTACGCCTGTATGGCCTGTGGTGGTATTGATGCAAACTGTGCCTGCGCACCAAGGTGTTTCGGCGCGCAAGTCTGGCCAAAAAACGGACTTAAAAAACCTCTCCCAGGTTGACAAAGAAACCTTGCGATCCGCCCGCCCCAACGCCATAATCGATAGCGATGTTGGTTTTTGAATGCTTGTTGAACTTGATGCGTAGACCGGCACCTCCGGCCGGCCAGACGACTTCGAACTTATTATTCGATACTTCGGAGAAGCTCTGCGCATTTACGAACAACACACCTCCAAACAGTCCGTTCCTGGTAATTTTAAAGCGATATTCCGTCTCCAGATATAACATATTCTTCCCTCGAAACCTTCCCTGAATATATCCGCGCCCCGTATTGTTGTAAGGATCCCAGCCTGTGCTCGGTAAGTCAAGATAAGGAGGTGTCCCGTTCAGCGTAAGCCAATTGAAGCTCCAGATTCCGATGATGTTTTCGCTGTTGCGGGGAAAGCGATAATATTTTCTAATGTCGAGTCGCAACGACTGCCAGTTCTGATCGCTGCCCAGTGCCGTCATGTTCTGCCTGAAGAGCACATTGATATAGGTTCCTCCTTCTGGATTGATCGAGTTGTTCCGGTCGTCGTACAATAAGTTTATATTGACACCGGAAGAAACCGTTCGCTCGCTGAGGCCATAAATCTCTGTGTTAGACGTTACTGTTGAGTCGTAAGTCGTTTCGATGTTCCAATGATAGTCGAGACTATAACCCAGGCCGGCATAAAAGTTTCTTCCGAGATTTTTCAAAACGGATTGGTAAAGGCGCAAGTAGGAATAGTCCTGATCGATGGCGTCGTTGAGTTCCGTGTGCCCTCCAAGTCCATAAGTTTGTTGCGGATATTTCAGGTATCGCCAGTCGTTAACAATATTGAACTTGTTCCCTTTTGTCCAGAGGTTGCCCTGCATGTGAGTGATCAATTGTTGTTTCTGGGTGTAGACCACATCGGCGAAAATGTTTGAGAGTTTGGCGTTATCGTCGTCCCACGTATAAAACGCCGAGTTGCTTGCGATGATTGCGGCGAACCCGGTCGATAGAGTATATCCCAGACCTGGCGCGACTGAGAAGTGCAGTCGCCCGGTCCTTTTGATTGGGTCATTGTGCTTCGCCAATCCCGGACTCCTGACCATATAGGCCATGATGTCGATAAGATCCTTTTGCGCTGCCAATTTTTTCCGTTCCAGTGCTGTCTCGAGGCTGTCGGGTGGTTTTTCAACCGCACGCTCTGTGATCTGCGCCGACGCGCCGATGGAGCCCACCATGAAAATCAGGCACAGGGCGCCGCTGCGAATGGTTGAGGCCGGAGGGTGGTACACGTTCAAAGGAGACTCAAAACAGATTAGACGATGGCAAAGGTGGTGGGTTTAATTTCAATGCATCTATATCATTACAGAGGGCATACCGCCAACGCGACCAATTCCTCTTTTTTGTGGACGAAAATGTTAAATAAGCCGACTAATACCCGTTAAGAGTAGACATCAGGCCGAGGTCACAGGCACTCGTTGGTATTAGACAACGACCCTGAGGAAATATTCCGGCAAGCCGAATATTTTATTTATCTGCCGGCGATGCCTGGCACCACCGGGAGACTTTCATTCCCGACTTCATTCACAGCCTGCACCGCGAAGAAGTAATTATCTTTTGAGTAGGGCAGTTGCATCTCGAGCTCGGTTGTAAAAAACTTCTTTTGCCAGAACGCACTCGTTGTCTCGCGCATCAGCACGTAATAGCCTTTGACGGTTCCTGATTTGGGCGCTTTCCAGGAAAGGTACGTGTAGTTGGTCAAGCGCTTCACATCCACCTTTACGTCCTCCGGCATCGCAGGAGCTTTGGCAAGGTTCGCGAGGTTGGCAAGATTCATGGCGGAATTCTTTCTCAGATATTCAAAGTCCATAAACTCGGCGAGGTCGCCGTATTGTATGTTGTTCTCCTTTCTCACATCCTGGTGCTGATGATGATAGTTTTCGTTCATCTCAGTGATGCGTACTGCCGCATATCCATTGTCAACATAGGGAGTGTGGTCGCCTCCGCGGAGGAACCGATCGTTGCGGTACACCATCACGACTTCAAGATTTTCCACGTAACGTTCGCCGGTCTCTTTCACATAGCGGGCCAGTTGCCTTGCCTTACCGTCGTTTTCTAAACCTAGCTGACGAATTTCTTTCGCGCTCTTCTCGGTTTCGTATGATGGCAAACCCTCGCTGAACACGCGAATGCGGGTGTTGTCGATAATGTTCGTTTCGCTTGTGTTGTTGCTGCCCATAATGTCATTGTTCAACACGGCTTCGATGTTCCAGCTTTCATTTTTCGCCTTGGATGCCATGAACCTGGCACCCAGCAATCCCTGCTCTTCGCCGCTGACAGTGACGAAAATTATCGTTGCTGGAAAACTATGCTTGCTCATAATTCGTGCACATTCGATGACCGCAGCACATCCGCTGGCGTCATCATTTGCACCCGGCGCATCACCGACGCGGTCCGTGGGACTTCCGCGCATGTTGTCAAGGTGACCGCTGATCAAAAAAATACGCTTGTCATTTGGGTCGGTGCCCCTGAGCGTAGCAACGACGTTGCCTAATAGTGTTGGCGTATCAATCCTTCTGCCGTCGGGCTTTAGGGTTGTGGTATCGATGAAAGTGGTTAGACGTCCATTCGATTTTTTTGCATAATCCTTGAATTTGCTGAGTACCCAGTTGCGGGCTGCCCCGATCCCACGCTTCGGATCCGTGGAACTGCTCATTGTGTTGCGCGTGCCAAAGCTCACCATCTTGTTGACATAGGCACGGAGGGAATCGGACGAAACCTCTTTTACCATTTGCTCTATTTCTTTGTCGCGGTGGATTGTTGTTTGAGCGAAAACGGAGCCACTCATGAATGCAAGGAGGATCAGGATAATGCTTTTCATAGCACAAAATTAGGTTGTGAATGTAGTGACGAAAATTTAAAGTTTTAACCCAGCATGACGAATGGGAGCGTACTAGCGTAAACGAAAAGGTATGATATGTTTCTTCACCATAGCCCCTTCGTCCATGATCAGCGACTGAGATTGGATATAGAGCCCAATGTCCTTCTCCATCATTTGCCGGAGCACAGGTTCAATGTCTGGGGAGTCGGGGATCCTCGATTGAGAGCTGCCTCTCATCGATGTTCAGCGGATGTCTTTTTTGATGGCATCAAGGATGCTGCGAAATGAGGCAAGTAAGTCTTTGATATCAGCTTGCTTTTGAATGAAGCCCGTCGCGCCGAATTGGATGCATTCATCCACGGTTCGTTGTGCGTTCCCCGTTGAATACATATATACCGGCACCTTCCTCAGGCGGTCGATTTTTTTGATTTCTTTCAGTAGCCGGACCCCATTCATGATCGGCATATTCGTATCTATAAATATGACATCGGGGATAAAGGAAAAATTGTTGTTGATACGCTTCAGGGCGCTGATGCCGTCGTCGGCAAACTGACACTGAACGGATTTATCAACCTTTTTCCAGGCGATGTCAAAGAAGACCTGGTCGTCTGCATCGTCGTCTACGAGAAAACAGATTATAGGCTCCATTTATGGGTGCGGGGGAGGAGCAATTTAAAGCTTTCGGAGGTGATTTTCGGCGATTTTGGCCGAATTTATTAATACGAATGCGGCTGGGCGATTTGGAGATTTGTCCCAATAGCTATCGGGATGAAAATTTGAAGATGGGTTCATCCTTGATTCGAAACGTATAGCCTAAGATGAAATGCCTGAGTGGCATCAAGTGGGTGCAACCTTGAACGTTGAACTTTGAACTTTGACCTCTACACTATGAACTCTAAACTCTGAACTATCGGCTCTTGTACCTCTTTTCTTTCACCCACTTCGGATCGAACTCAACAACGTGCAGCTCGTTCCCATCGGGATCGGAGACCATCACAAACTTCCCACGTTCTGGCGTATGTATCTTTCCGACTTTAGCGCCCTTTGATTTTATCTCCGCGACAAATTTTTCGATGCTCGCGACGTTACATGAAATCGTTCCGCCGCCCTGCTTAGGTTTTGATCCTTTCTCGGCGGGATGAAGACCGATAGTAATGGGACCTGCATCCATCTCCGCCCAGTGATTTTCAAAACGGACTTTGACCGGAAAGCCCAGTATGTCCTTGTAGAAGGTGACGGCTTTGTCCATGTCGCTGACGTAGTAGTAGATCATTGTGGCGGTGAGTTTCATAGTTGATTCGTTAATGTGCTAATGTGCTGATATGTTCATGAACTCTTTAAAGTACTCTATAGCCCTTATCAATGACTTGAATACGCCCATTCATCCTTGAAATTGCGAATGTTGAGAGTGAATCTTTCCATAGATCGCCTTTTAGTTCGAAGATAAACGGATCAGTATCGGAGACTGAAATTCTTACCATGACAGGACCCATCAGAAATCGGCGCCCATTGAATGGGAGCCACCTTACAATTCTGTGACTTACTCCAACATTCAAGAGCAGTCGACCCAGTGAAAAAGGAGTTAAATATAAAATGTCTATCTCTTTTAAGAGTTCTATGTTTAATATCTCATCGTTTTCAAGACCTAACGCATAAGTTTTTTCCATCGTCCGAATTCTTAACACCGCACCGGACTTCGTCCAATCGAAATGTGTCTTTATTGTATGATCGCGTGTGTCATAAAATTTAAGCAGTGAAGGATGTGCATTCACCAATCTCAAGTTCCCAATTCCATACACTTTGTGCCTTAATCCTTTCCGCTACGGAATATTCTTCGCCGAAATCTTTGAATCATTTCTCGAGTCAATTGCGCGTCTGAGTCCAGTTCAAAAAATTTCATAAGAAGACTTGAATCAAGTGGTTGCCTACGGCTCACGGCTTACTGTTTACAACCCCGTGGGTACTTTACTTCAAGTTACGAATCAAAGTAATATTGTTCACCACCCTTTGAATTTCCCCCAACCCTCACCAGTTTTGCTCCGTGCAGGACGTTTCAATCATATCCAGATATTTTCCTAACCTTCCCCAAAACCAGGTCAAGCAATTTGAGGCCCTGGGAGAGTTATATAAGGAATGGAATGCCAAGATCAACGTGATCTCCCGAAAAGACATCGACAATCTCTATGTCCACCACATCCTTCATTCGCTTGGGATAGCAAAGGTCATTTCTTTCCTGCCCGGTGCTGACGTGCTTGATGTGGGAACAGGCGGCGGCTTTCCCGGCGTCCCGCTCGCGATACTTTTTCCCCAAACTCAATTTCACCTAGTGGACTCCATCGGGAAGAAGATCACCGTGGTGAAAGAAGTGAGCAGTGCCATCAGACTTAACAACGTTGTTGCCGAACAGATGCGCGTCGAGCAAGTCAAAAAGAAATATGACTTTATTGTGAGCCGCGCGGTGACTGACATGAAGGAATTTTATCACTGGGTGCACAACAAAACGAAGCCGAAATCAGTCCACACACTCGACAACGGAATCCTCTATCTCAAAGGGGGAGATCTCGATGACGAGCTGGGTGCATTAAGGAAGCCCTACAGCATTTTTAACCTGAGCGATCACTTTAGCGAAGAATTCTTTGCCACAAAAAGGGTAGTTTTTATGCCATTGTAATCGTTTGCGGAGGCATTTTTCGGAGTTTCGGGCAACCTCCCTGAAAAATATTTCATAACTATTTCATAACGTTGTAAAGATGAGAAGAGCCCTTGCCATATTTTTCCTCGGCATTATCCTGCTGAATACTGCGGGATACTATCTCGTTTTTGAGGGATGGAAATGGCATAATTCCATCGCATGGTCTTTCGACGAAAATGCTTCAAATGCACAGGAGGTGATCGTTGAAATCCCGGTGAATGTGCCTTACATGGCGCAAGCCAAAGATTGGGAAAAGGCTGACGGCCAATTCGAATACAAGGGAGAAACCTACAGAATTACGAAACAAAAGCTTACGCTGGACGCGGTTTACATCGCCTGTGTCAAAGACAATGAGGCTAGTCGCATCAACCAACAGCTTGAGGACTTCGCACAAACATTTTCCGATCAGCAGCGAGGTGGCAAACAAAACACCAAGGCCTTTCCCGGATTCATCAAGGAATACGTTTCTGCGGTGATCACAGTCAAGGCTTCCAGCCCTGGCTATTGGATCATGACATCTTATAATTCAGAAGCCCAGGTACTGGTGCCTTCTTATTTCGCTTCTATCATTCATCCGCCCGAACGGGCATAATGCACACGCACGTCCGCTTCATGTCGTTACTCTGAAAAGAGTACCATGAACAATGCGCGTCGTACTCAGCGGTAGTTACTAACCCGCTGCTCAAGCTAATTTTTGATTTTGCTGATCGCGCAATGGGCTTTTTGCCCGGTGTGGATCTTCAAAGAGCGCTAATACAACCGTATTTTCTTAAACCCAATTTATAGACCCTATCGTATGAAGAGAATTTTACAAGTATTACTAGTGACCCTCGCGGTGCCGGCGTTTTCGCAGACCCCGACCGACGGTTTGATGATGCCGGCGAAGAGCTTTTGCACGGGATTCATGTACCAGAACGACCAATGGCATGAATACTGGGAAGGGAGTTTAAAGAGAGACAACCTCAACATCGGAACGATTACAACGCAAAGCCTGATGTATTACGGCGTGTATGGCGTGAACAGTCGTTTGAATGTCATTGCGAGCGTTCCTTATGTTTGGACCAAGGCAAGCATGGGGACACTGGCTGGTCAGCAAGGCGTTCAGGACCTTACCGTGGCCGCGAAGTATGCTCTTTTGAAAAGTGAGGGCGCCACAGGCAAGCTGAAGGTTTTTGCGGTTGGATCTTTTTCAACACCTCTTACCAACTACACGGTTGATTTCTTCCCGCTGTCGATCGGGCTTGGTTCGACTACAGTCGCAGGTCGATTGACTACAAACTACCTGATGACAAAAGGATGGTACGGTAATGTTTCAGGCGGATACACCTGGCGCAGCAATGTCACGCTGGACCGTCCCGCTTACTTTACTGACGGACAGTATTTCAGCACCAATGAAGTGCAAATGCCGAACGCGATCGACTATGTGGTGAGCTTCGGATACAACAAGAATGCTTTCAGGGCAGAACTTTTCTATGCACAAATGAACACACTTGGCGGCGGCGACATTCGCAGACAGGATATGCCGTTCGTCTCCAACAAAATGAATTCTCAGAAAATAGGAACAACTATAATGTACTACTTGTCGAAACCCAAGAACGTAGTGCTTCGTGCCGTAGTGAGCGAAACACTGGCCGGACGGAACGTGGGACAAACATTCTCTTACCAGCTCGGACTTCTCTACACATTCAATTTCAACAAAGACACACAGTCTACTAACGAATAAGGCCATGAAGAAACCCTACAAATTTTTTACCGCTTCCATCCTTCTTGTAATGATAGCGGTGGTGAGCTGCAACAAGGACATTGCTCCGGTTCAGAATTTAAAAACATTTCAGCCTGCCAGCGTAGACGCAAATGCAGGTACGTGGAAACCCATCCTGCTGACATCGAATAGCCAGATCGCTGTCGCCGCTCCGACGTCCACCACTTCGGCCGCGTACCTCGCAGAGATACAGGCGATCAAGGACCTGCAAAGCACCCTCACGACGGCGCAGCGTGATGCGATCGCATACTGGAGTGTGGGCGGCGTGCTGCGCTGGAACGAGATTTTCCGCGCCCTGGTATCACAATACAACTTACCTCCGGCGCCGCTTGCAAACTGGACCTATCCGGCACCTGATTCAGAAAATCCTTTTGCTGACCCCAACTTTCCTTTTGCAAACCCTCCTTACGCATCGAGAGCATACAGCTATGTTACTGCTGCGCAGTACGATGCCCTTAAGGCTGCATGGTATTACAAGGACCTGTATAAGCGTCCTGCTCCGTATAATGTAGATCCGGGCGTTCAGTCGTTAATGACAAAAAGTACGTTGCCTTCTTATCCGTCGGAGGACGCAGTTATGTCAGGGGTCAACGCGGAAGTTCTGAAACTCCTGTTTCCTGCTGCAGTAGAGCTCATCACCAAGAAAGCTGGCGAGCAACGCAACGCGGCTTTGTGGTCGGGAAAAGCGACCTCGAGCGACATCGCTGCGGGACTTGCGCTTGGAAAAGCTGTCAGCGTGGTGTTTACTGATCGCGCAAAAACAGACGGCATGGGAGCTGCAGGTGGCACGAAGACTCAATGGCAAGCACTTGCCGACGGTGCAACATCGCGCGGAGAGATACCATGGCAGAGTCTTGAAACTCCTCCACGACCTCCCATGTTGCCCTTGTTCGGACTTCGATCTTTAGGACCTGCAACCACCGGTGTGAAGGCATGGATGATGACCAATACCGACATTGTCAATAACAGACCCGGGCCACCTCCGCCTACCGCATCAGCGGAAATGAAGAACGAAGTCGAGGAAGTGAAGTCTTTTGCAAACAGCATGACAAGAGAGCGGTTGGCCATCGTGCACAAGTGGGCAGACGGTGCAGGAACTTATACACCGCCCGGTCACTGGAATGAGATTGCATCGCATTATATCGAGAATGCAAACTTCAGCGAAGTGCGTGCAGCTCGTGCATTCGCTTATCTGAACATTGCGCTCCACGATGCCGCCATTGGCTGCTGGGATACAAAGTATTTCTACTTCAACCCGAGACCTACTCAGATGGATCCTTCCATCAAAACGATAACCGGGATACCCAACTTCCCCGCGTACACATCAGGGCACTCCACTTTCTCGGGAGCGGCTGCTACGGTACTGGGATACATATTCCCATCTGACGCAAAGTTTTTCAGCGATCAGGCTGCGGAAGCGTCTCTGTCAAGGCTCTATGGTGCTATTCACTATAGAAGCGATTGCAATATTGGGCTTCAGCATGGTCAGAAAATAGCAGCGTTTACAGTGAATTTCGCCGTCACGGACGGAGCGAATTGAAAATGAGAGTTTGTGTTCTTTTATTAATAAGTAGTGTGTGTTTAACGTTTTCGGATGTCCGGGCGCAGCGCCCGGACACTCTGGAAACAAAGCACCTCAACGAAATTTTTATCAGATCCAGCCGGATACGGCCGGGTATTGAGCGACTTCCGGCAATCGACGGAACCAATATCTGGTCTGGCAAAAAGAATGAAGTGATCCAGGTGGCTGCGATGGATGCTAACATTACAGAAAAAACAGGAAGACAGATTTTTGCAAAAATTCCAGGAGTCTTTGTCTATGACATGGATGGTTCTGGCAACCAGGTCAATGTTTCAACTCGCGGTCTTGACCCGCACCGTGGATGGGAATTCAACATCAGAAAAAACGGGGTGATTACGAACTCCGATATGTATGGCTATCCGGCTAGTCACTATTCGATGCCGATGGAAGCGATCGAACGAATCAATGTCGTGCGAGGAACAGGATCGTTGCAATACGGCGCGCAGTTCGGGGGTATGATGAATTATGTCACCAAGCGAGGTGACACAACTAAGGCTGTTGGGTTTGAGAGCATCAACTCAGTCGGCTCTTTCGGACTCATGTCAACTTACAATGCCATCGGCGGTAAGGTGGGTAAATTTCAGTATTACGTTTATTACAACAGGCGAAACTCGAACGGATACAGAGCAAACGCGAGCACGCAATCAGAGGCTGCTTCCGCGATAGTTTCTTACGCGGCGACAAGAGACTTGAGGATTACAGCGGAGGTAGGAAGATCAACTTACACGTACCGCATTCCCGGTCCATTGACTGACGACATGTTCAATGCAGATCCACGACAGGCTACCCGATCAAGAAATTACTTCAACCCCGATATCTACATTCCTTCAATAACAATTGATTGGATTGCCGGGAGAAACACAAAGCTATCCTGGACTACATCCGCTGTGCTGGGAGCGAGAAACAGCGTCATGTTCGACAAACCTGCAAACATTGTTGACGCAATCGATCCGGTTACACTTCAATATGCGCCCCGCCAGGTGGACATAGATCATTTTAACAGCTTTACTTCCGAATTTAAATTGCTGCAGCACTATCGTCTTTTCAACAGGGATCACGTCCTGACTGCCGGGTTCCAGGTATTTGACAATGACCTGCACCGCCAGCAGCTGGGCAAGGGAACGACCGGATCTGATTTCGATCTTACGCTTGTTGAAGGATTTCAACGCGACCTGCATTTTAAAACAAAAAATGTTGCCCTGTTTGTGGAAAATAGTTTCCGCGTCAATGAGAAGCTAACGGTGAATCCAGGAGTGCGCATAGAGATCGGTGAATCGAAAATGACTGGAACGATTGCCTACTACGATCAGACACAGCTGCCGAATTCCATCTCTCATAATTTTCCCTTGTTCGGCATAAACAGTCAGTATCAGCTCAACGCGTCCCAGAATTTGTATGCGGGCATAGCTCAATCCTACAGACCGGTAATCTTTAAAGATATCATTCCGGCTTCCACCTATGAAGTAGTGGATAAGAATTTGAAAGATGCCCACGGCTATACGGTTGAAGCTGGATACCGCGGCAGACATAAGAATTTACACTGGGATATCGGAGTCTTTCAGATGCAATACAACAACCGGCTTGGATCCGTTTCTCAAACCGATGCCGGCGGAAATTATGTTCTATTCCGAACCAACATTGGAAACTCCGTTACGCGCGGGGCCGAGATCTTTGCCGAGCAGGGATTCGGTCTCGGCAAGGTTGATGTATCGGTATTTACGTCCACTGCCTTGTTCGATGCCCGCTATCAGGATGCGGCGGTGAAGTCCGGTAACGAGAACATCAACGTCAGCGGCAATAAGATTGAAAGTGTTCCTGATGTCATTACAAGAAATGGAATTGCCACGCGATATGGGCTGGCAAGTATTTCGGTGCTGTATAGCTATACAGCTGCTTCCTACGCGGATGCATTAAATACAAGCACGCCGTCAGCGACGGGTGCCGTGGGATTGGTGCCCGCCTATGGACTGCTTGATATCAACACGACTTTCCGCTTTGGATCGAACGTGACAATGAAATTGAATCTGAATAACGTGATGAATCAACAATACTTCACCAAGCGCCCGCAATTTTACCCGGGTCCCGGTGTATGGTCTTCTGATGGAAGATCGATTGTTGTTACGCTCGGTTTTAAGGTTTAATACAGGTTACTAACGGACAACGTGTTTATGGGCAGCGCTCTGTGCAAGGAGCCTGCCCATTTTTGTGAGTACGCCTCACGCAAAAGGAGCCAAGGTCGCAAAGAATAGCAGGGACAAAACTAACAAGCCTTGGCGAGCATTGCGGCTTTGCGCGAGGCTTTAGAAAGCATTCTCTCCAAAGTAAATCCCCACGAAAGTAGCGCCAACACACAGCAGGAGGCTCAATGCTATGTATAGCAGGAGCGAGCTGGTAAGCCCATTTTGCATCAACTGTAACGTCTCAATACTGAATGTTGAGAATGTGCTGAACCCACCGCAAAAGCCAACGGTCCAGAATAATCGCATGGTAGGAGAGATGATTTGTTTCTGATCTGCCACACCGACGATGACGCCGAGGACGAGACACGCGATAACGTTTACCGTGAACGTTCCCCAGGGAAAGCTCTGCGTGTGCAGGGCTGAAATCCATTTCGAGAGCAAGTACCGTAACACGCTCCCAAATCCACCTCCAAGAAAAACAATCAGTATCGGTTGCATTCTGTTCACTATGACAATTCAATGATCGCATTTTTCATGACCCCTTCAACCCGCTGCTTCAGTTGCGGGACGTCTGTGAGTTGCAATCCCTCCGTCGGAATTTCCGGAAGCACCCTGATTTTAATCTTGCCCGGCTTAATTGTAAATTTTTTCGGCGGCATCAGGGCACCCGCCCCCACGATGACCATGGGCAAAATCGGCTGTTGGGTTTCTATCGCGATACGAAATGCACCATCATAAAACGGCTGCAGGATCTGCTGTGATCTGTTCTGTGTACCCTCCGGAAAAATAAGTATGGATATTCCGCGCTTCAAAACAGCTTTGAGGTGATCCATGCTTTTTGTTCTGCTTGAATGACTTGAGCGATCCACTATGATTGACGCGTTGCTTGCGATCCATCCAAAAATCGGTATCCTTCGTAATTCCTTCTTTGCCAACGGCCTAATTTGGGTGGGAACAGTCAGGCACACGCCCGGAATGTCGAGGTAAGACCCATGATTACTGACATACACATATGCCTGACCGTACCTGATATTTTCTTTTCCGGTTATTTCGTAGGGAATAAAGTTAAGTTTGCTGAATGTCCATGACCACAGTTTGAGGAACTGATAACTTATCGTGCCATATTTTTCACCGATTAGGAAAGGGATCAGAATGCCGGGAAGGTACAGTATCATAAAAAAAGTGAACACGAAGAGCACCCAAACGATGTACAACTTGTCCAGAACTGCGCGAACGAATTTCAAATTTCAAGAAATTTTTGCAAGATGGTAAAAAAATCGTTGTACGAAACTTTGCTCAGGGGAGGGTTTACCTTTGGTCCCTTGTTAACTGTTTGGCGCTAAAACATTACTTTCGGCACTTGAATTCCTGAGTTGTGCCAAAACGGTTATTCTATCTAATTGTTATTGCAACCGCGATCCGTGTGGTGATAGCTTCTGTCCTGGAGCTAAGCAACGATGAGGTCTACTATTATTTGTATGCTCTGGATATTCAGCCGAATTATTTCGATCACCCTCCGGGCGTCGGGATCCTGATCCGTCTGTCGACAGGGAACCTATGGATTACGCACGAGCTTTTTGTCAGACTGGGGGCGATTGTATGTGCAATATTCGGAACCATTTTCTCCTATCAACTTGGGAAACTCTTAAAGAACGATCGCACGGGGTACTACGCAGCGATACTCTACAATACGAGTATTTATACTTCCCTGATCGCAGGAACCTTCATTATTCCCGATAGCCCACAAGTGGTGCTGTGGATTGGTGCGTTATGGATCATGTACCGCATTATTATCAATGCCGATCTTCGCCTTAAGACGCATTTATCTGAATGGCTTCTCTTCGGATTCGTCACCGGCCTGTGTATCCTATGCAAAGTTCATGGCATCTTTATCTGGTTCGGCTTCGGTCTTTACATATTATTTTTTCAATATAGATTGCTGCGGAGCTACGGACTTTATCTGTCCATGCTGGTCACAATTGCTATGATCAGCCCGATATTTTGGTGGAATGTGCAGAACGACTTTATTACCTATCGGTTTCACAGCAGCCGGGTGGCGGAAACTGCGTTACACCTGGATAATTTTTTCCAAACACTGGGAGGTCAATTGCTTTACAATAACCCGGTGAATTCAGTTTTGATAATCATCGCTTTGTGGAAACTTATATCCCTCAAGTATCTCGACACCACTTCACTTCGTTTTATTGTTCTTAACGGACTACCGATCGTGTTGGTAGTAAGTGGCATGGCATTGTTCAACCCCATGCTTCCTCATTGGAGCGGACCCGGATTTATGACCCTCGCGTTTCTTGCGGCCGCCTGGCTTGATGAAGTGACTATAAAGCCGCCTGTTACAAGGATGCCAGTGGTGCTCAGGGCGAGCGCTTCTTTGGTGACGGTAGCGCTCGCTGCCGCGCTGATGTTGATAAAGTTTTATCCCGGCACAATGGGCAGTCATGACAAGGCGCGCTATGGTGATGGCGATTTCACCCTTGATATGTATGGATGGCGTCAATTTGAAAAAGAATTTCAACCGTGGCTCTACGAGCAGCAAGCAGCGGGGGTGTTGTCCAGAGATATCAAGATCGTTTCAAACAAATGGTTCCCCGCTGCACATCTTGATTACTATGTGGGTGATGAATTGCACATTCCTGTAATCGGGGTCGGCGATTTGACGGACCTTCACCAATACTTCTGGCTGAACAGAAAGCGCCCGCCGCTTGTGAAGGGAGAAGATGCGATTTGCATTCTTCCCAGCAATTACCAGGTGATGGATGAAGAAAGCTATGCCGCAAACTTCGAATCATATAGTCAGCTTCACACATTTGAAAACACGCGCGGCGGAGAGGTGGCACGGTATTTCTACGTTTACCTATTAAAGAACTACCAGATGAACGACGAGGTACATACACGCGTTCCCGCCACAACTTCCGACCGGTAAAATCCTGAACGCTTCCGGACTTCGTATATAATGTTAAGATGCTGCGTGGAAAAGTTTTGACGCCCCTGCTGGCGTGTTTTGCCATTTCTGCTGGTTTTTCTCAAGCCATCGACAATATGTCGAGCTTCCGGATCGTCCCGGCGACATCATATTTTAGGTTCAACTACGACAACGACTATTTTACCGCTACAGACTATTACTATACCCAAGGAGTGAACTTTGAAGTCGTTGCTCCGGCCTATAAAAGATTTTTTCTTGGTAAGTTACTATATGCGGGTAAACAGGGTGCACGACAGTATGGTATTGCCATCGAGCATAATGGATATACGCCCACAAATATTTCCTCAGATCAGATCTTGTATGGCGACCGCCCCTTTGCAGCTGCATTGATGCTGAAGACTTTCGCGATGACCGATCAGCCGGAGCGCAAGCAACGCATAACTTCTTCTTTGACATTAGGTGTGATTGGTCCGGCAGCCGGCGGTCAGGAGATGCAACGCGATATTCACAAGCGGATTCACGCAACTGCGCCGCAGGGCTGGCAATATCAGATCGCCAATGATGTTGTGCTCAATTACGAGATGGGTTATGAAAAAAATGTTGCTCACGCCCGTGATATTTTCTTGTTCAACATGCTTGGAACGCTTCATGCCGGAACACTCAGCACGAAAGCGACAGCGGGGGCCGTCATTATGCTCGGTCGATTGAATCCGAAGATCCTTTCAACCTTTGGGGGAACAGGCTCCACGTTCCAACCTACAAAAAAGCTCAGGTTCCATGCCTACGCTCAGCCTCTGGTTAACATAGTAGGATATGATGCAACCTTGCAAGGCGGGATGCTTAACCACAGCAGTCCATATGTGATAGCGGCAGAAAATATTTCGCGCGTCACGGGCCAGATAAACTACGGTGTTGTCGTCACATTCAATTCCATGTACCTGGAATACTATTCGGCAGCGATATCGCCGGAATGGGACTCGGGCATCTCGCACCGCTGGGGTGGTATAAGGGTAGGGGTGATCCTATGATTAATCGAAGAGGCCGCCCGCCATGTACTTCATCCCGGAATCGCAAGCGACAGTCACCACCGTGTGACCTTGTCCAAGTTGTTTTGCCGACTCGATCGCGGCCACAACATTGAGAGCACTGGACGTACCCGCCAGAATACCTTCCTGAGCGGCGAGAAGCTTCGCCATTTTACGTGCTTCCTGCTCATCTACCGTCCGCACCTCATCGAATTTTGCGAATGCCAAAAGTGGTGGTACCAATCCAACGCCGATGCCTTCGACTTTGTGAGTTCCCTTCTCACCTCTGGAAAGCAGCGGAGCCGATGCGGGTTCAAGGAAGGTGATTTTTGTCTTGGGATTAGCTTCTTTCAGAACGATAGATACGCCGGCGGCCATTCCGGCAGTTCCCACGGCGCCGCAAAATTCGTCCACCGGCTTTTTTAATTGCATTAAAATTTCTTGTGCCATTATTTTATAGCCGTCGAGCGCATCGCGGTTTTTAAACTGGTCGGTCCAATATGCACCTTCCTTCGACTGAGCTTCGGCTCTTGCGATCAATGAAGGGATGAGGTTGGGGGTGATCTTGCCTCCTTCACTCGGAACGATTTCCAGTTCGCCGCCAAACATTTGTATCGCCTTCAGTTTCTCCTTTGCAAATGCATCCGAAGAAATAGCCTTGAACCGATAACCCTTTAACATACACACAAACGCCATTGAAGTGCCCGTGCTTCCGCCCGTGCATTCGATCACGTTCATGCCTTTTTTCAGGTCGCCACGTTTTTCCGCTGCCTCGATGATAGCAAGGGCCATCCTGTCTTTATAAGATCCGGTAGGATTGAAATATTCGAGCTTGACGTAAACGTCTGCTGCTCCGGAGGGGGCGAGCTTTTGAAGTTTCACGAGGGGAGTATTGCCGATGGAGGAGAGGATCGTTGACATTGGGGTGAATTGTTATGGTCAAGATAGTAATTTCCGGATCGGATGAATGGACAATGAAATGTTGTCGGGTTTTTGAATGATGGATGATGAATAGTGACCAGTGAAATTTGAAGTGGTTCGCATTTTTTGTATGGAAAACAGTACGTGGTTATACTCGGATCTCTTGAAAAAACGACGAATATTTGAGAATGAGCCAAAAGTTCGACTTAGAGGAGCGACTGATTGACTTTGTTGTACTTACCATTCAGGTTGTGCAAGCCCTCCCGAATGACAAGGTGTGCTCGCATTTAGGAAACCAACTCTTGCGCTCCGGAACGTCGCCGGCCCCTAATTATGGAGAGGCATTGGGTGGTGAGTCAAAGAGAGATTTTCTGCATAAAATCAAAATCGTCCTAAAGGAGCTGCGAGAAACTTTGATTTGCTTGAAGATTCTTTCGCGGGCAAACTATTTGAAAACAGAGCATCTGGCTAGTAAGGAATGCAACGAGTTAGTAGCAATTTTTGTTAAAAGTGTCGTTACCGCTACCAAGAACCTGAACAATGAATAGATTCACTTGGTGACTACTTCTAAATTGACTATTCAACATTCACTACTCGAAATTCAAATTTGTACCAGCGTCAAGGCAACTCAAAGTAAAACGTCGCCCCCTCATTCGCTTTTGCTTCGGCCCACACTGTGCCGTTATGTCGCGTCACTATCCTATGCACGATGGCAAGTCCGACGCCAGTCCCCGGGAATTCGGTTGCACCATGCAGGCGCTGGAACACGCCAAAAAGTTTATGGTAATAGTTCATATCGAACCCTGCTCCATTGTCTTTGACGAAATAAATCGTTCGCCCACCGTCTGAGTTCATTCCAATGTGGACCACCGGTTCTTCCTTTCCGGAAGAATACTTTATAGCATTGGTGAGAAGGTTTGTCCAGACTAGTTTGATGAGGTTAACGTCTGCTTTCGCAGGCGTTAGGTTCTCGACGATCATTGCCGGGATCGTCATGCCACTGATCCTGAGATCCTCGATTACCTCTTTGACGAGTGCATTCATATCTACAGCGGATTTTCTGATCACGGCCCTTCCTAATCGTGAAAAGTCAAGCAGGTCGTCGATTAGCTGTCCCATTTTTTTTACGTTGCGCATGATGGCATCCAGTGTTTTCTGCCCGGCGGCATCAAGCGCGGGACCGTAGTCTTCACTTAGTATCTTACTGAACCCGTGAATAATGCGAAGTGGCGCGCGCAAGTCGTGTGATACGGAATAGCTGAATGCCTCCATTTCTTTATTAGACGCTTCGAGTTGCCCGGTCCTCATCCGAACGCGCTCCTCGAGTTCTGAGTTGAGCTGACGAATTTCATCTTCAGATTTTTTTCGCTCCGTAATATCCTGCACGATACTGATAAGCACTGGCACCGCTCCGTCGATAGACGTTTCACCCTGCTGGTGCAGCCATCGGACCGTTCCGTTGGAGAGCAAAAGTCGGTGGTCAATCGAGAAGGAAGACCTGGCCTGCGCTGTGGTTTCAATCAAAGTGCGCAACTGACTCAGATCATCGGGATGAACGAACTGGTACATCATATCGATTGTGCCCGTGAGTTCCCAACCAGGCAAATTCATGATCCGGAGCGCCTCCTGCGACCACGTTACTTTTCTTTCCCCGCTGATCTCCATCACCCAGTGCCCCGTGTGCCCCGTTGCCTGAGCCAGTTCAAGGAAGTATTTGCTGACTTTGAGATCGAACTCTGCCTGCTTTTGTTCGGTAACGTCATGGCTGATTCCGACCAGGCCAATGATCTTGTCTTCGCTGTCGCGCAGAGGAATCTTCGTTGTTTGTAAAAGCTTCAATTCGCCCGAAGGTGTAATCGTCGACTCATCGAAGTTGATTTTCGGAACGCCGGACGACAGAATTTCCTTGTCTTCTTCGAGATATTGCTTCGCCACTTCACTCCCGAAAAAATCGATCGAAGATTTTCCTAGCGTTTCTTTTTCAGAAGTGGCGCCCAAAAGTCTAACCATCGCAGCATTGTTGATGATATGGTTTGACTGAAGATCCTTCACATAGATATAGTCGGGGATGTTGTCGATCAGGATTCGCAGCAACGTCCGCTCGGCTGCAAGTTTTTTCTCCACCTCCTTTTTATCTGAAATATCCCGCGCGATCGTCGAAGCCCCGATGATCTTGCCTAGCTGATCGTGCACAGGTGAGATGCTTACCGAGACATCTATTCTGCGACCGTCTTTACGCACACGTTGCGTCTCAAGGTGTTCAAAAGACTGTCCATCCCGCACTTTGGCGAGAACTTCGTTCTCTTCGCTCATCAAATCGTCGGGAATAATGAGTGCCATATTTTTTCCGATAGCTTCATCGTCGGCGAATCCAAAAATGTTTGCTGCCCCGCGATTCCAGCTCATAATCTGTCCCTCAGGGGATTTGAAAATGATCGCATCATCAGATGAGTCGACGACGAGGGCCATCAGCGTCCGCTGTTCCTCCAGCTTCTTCCTGTCCGTGATGTCGCGATAACTGAATGATATGCCTTCGACGTTCTTATCGTTTAGGAGGTTGGCCATTACGCCCTCGATCCAGATATAATCTCCGCGCTGAGTTCTCATCCGGAGTTGGAACGGCAGAGGTGTTTCCGGCTTCTCCAATAGCATCTTTACCTTTGACTCCAGTAAGTCAACGTCATCCGGATGTGTGTAACGTTCATCGGGATGTGCCTGCCGGTATTCAAGAGTCAGACCGGTCATCCGTTCGGCAGAAGGGCTTTGATACTTTGCCACCAGATTCTTGTCGGTGATCACGATCGCATCGGGACTATTCTCCAGGATTGCGCGAAGTCGTTTTTCACTGGCGGCGACCTCATGCGTACGTTCGATGACTTTCTGTTCGAGATATTTATTTGCATTTGACAACTGCTCTTCGGCCTCCCTTCGCTGCTTGTCTGTGCGATTGATGACAGAGGCAACAAAGAGTATCAATAATATGAAGAGCACCACGATGCCTGTGATAAGCAGAACCACACCCATCTCGTCGGAAATCGGCAACCACTTCGCAACTTGAAGACGTAGGTAGCCGATTACAATTGGGACGAGGAATGCGGCGGGTAGAAATATCCTAGCGATTGTACCACCCGAATAGCGGCTTGAAACGATTGACATGAACCCGGATTGCGTGCGGGCGTGCAGCATGGCGAGACCGGTAAGGCTGAAACCCAATGCTGTGACCAATGACATCCGGATATAGATAAAGGGACCTGGCGCATCCTGCGCATGGTAGAAATACCGCAGCAGCGAAATCAAAGCGATGAGTACGGTCAATGCCGAGATTACGTTCGCTGCTTCGCGAAGAGACTTGCTTGACCGTTGACTGAAGATCAAAGCAAGGCCTACCAGGAAAAAATTTATTGCCGTATTCGCTGCCATCAATGGTGATGGTCCGCTGTCGGGAAGTTTGTCGGTGAACAGGAAACTGTCGATGCGAAGATTGATAACCCCGGCGAACGATAGTAGTTTGATGAATCCCGTCAATGACACAAGGCCGGCTAACACGTAACCCGCATAAGTCAGTTGACGGTTTTCGGGCGCGTGGCGGGCTATAAGGAAAGTGATCCCTGTGAGAATGAAACAGATTGCCGACACGGGATTCATCGTGCCACCATTCTGAAACGGACGTTTGAACGGCTCAACATCGAACTGCCAGCCAAACAAGATCAAAAGGGCGATCAGAATCATCAATCCCATCAGGTAAGATGACCGCGCAGCGAATTTTTTCTCTAAAGACTGATCAGAAGGATTTTCCACGATTGATGCCGGCATCAGGCTGCCGACCTGTACAATTCATAATTTTAATCAAAATTCAGACAAATCTGAAGAAGCCTTATCACACCTACGTAGTCGTTAGCTGATCTGATGCTTGTCGGCCAGAGTTTTTGGAGCCACACGACAGTAAGCTTTTGTGAGCGCATCCTTGAACATTGCTTTCTTTACTTTTTTAAGATTTACTACCGTAGCACCTTTCTTACCCCATTTATTTGGCACAGGATACATAACGGTTTTATCATAGCTGCAGAAGACAGACTGTTCCACCGGTGAAAGCATGAGTACCGTGGTCGCCGACTCTTCAACCATCGTCGCGAATATTTTCTTTCGAACCCTGAAGGACGTCCTGTCGAAATGAGGCAGCTCGACGGTTCCTTCGAAAGACAATGCAAGTGCGCGCACGTCGGCTGGTGTCATCGGTTTTAATGGTTGGATACAAAAAATCTATTCCGGGTATTGTAACGTTTTGAAAATACGCAGGTAAATAATCTGATCAAAGTGTTCGGCATCTTCTAATCAAATTCCTGATTATGCTATCCAACTACTTGCGAATAACCAGGCGAATCCTTCTGAAGGAAAAGGTGTACACAATTCTCCACATTGCCGGGCTCGCTGTTGGTCTTGCAACGTGCTTTGCCATCTTCTCATGGGTTTCTTATGAAACGACCTTTGATGAACATTTTGATTCCTCGGGATCGATCTATCGCGTTGTCACACATTCTAATGATGATGAAGGAGGAGGCATCGCATCAACCTACCCGATGGTACGCACAAGGGTGCTGCCCCAGTTTCCTGAAGTCGAAGAAAGTGCCCGGTTGTTCGACAATGGATTCCTGGGTACAAAAACAAAAATCGCTTATGGTGAAAGAGTATTCACTGATAACGTTTTTTATTATGGTGACGCGGATATCCTGAAGATATTTCCATTTCAGATGGTTCAAGGTGATCCGGCGACTGCGCTCAATGATCCGGGGACGCTTATCATCAATGAAAGTACCGCAAAGAAGTTCTTTGGGAACGATGATCCCCTGGGGAAAGTATTGACAGTAGGTGACAAGAATGATTTCAGAGTGACCGGTATTATCCGCGACATTCCGGCGAACACGCATTTTCATTTTGATGTGCTCGCCTCGATGCAATCTCATCCGTGGATAAGAAGAGCAGAAGACAATGTTTGGAGCGGGGTCGTGTTCCACACGTATTTGAAGCTGAGGAAAGGCGCTTCGGCAAAGGAGCTTGAACAAAAAATACGGAGTTATCTCGACACATTTCCGGCTGACGTGAAGGAATATGGAAAAACTGTTTCCCTTCGCCTTCAGCCAGTGCGCACGATACACCTTGAATCGAACCTGAAGTTCGAGATCGAGCCGAATGGCAACATCATGTATGTTTATCTTTTTGTCGGGATCGCGATCCTGGTGTTGGGACTTGCAATCATCAATTACATCAACCTTGCAATGGCCCGCCACCTTCAGCGCTTCAAGGAAGTGGGTGTTCGAAAATCGTTGGGGGCATCGCGATCACAGCTAATGATGCAGTTTCTGACTGAGACAGCGCTGATCACGTTTCTTGCTGTGGTTGTCGGATGTGTTCTGCTGAAGATCGCCGAGCCGCAGCTGTCGCTCCTTGTCGGAACAAGGGGTACGCCCTGGACTCAATTGATTATCGCAGGATGTGCCATCGGAGCGTTCACACTTTTTTCAGCAGGGATGTTTCCTGCGTTCGTTCTTTCAAATTATAAACCCATACTCCTGATCAAACCGACGAGTTCCGAGCGCAGTAGCACATTGGTATTACGGAAGGGGTTGCTCATGCTGCAGTTCGCTGCATCGATGACGCTCACGATTTGCACATTCATAACTTACAAACAGGTTCATTTTATCAGCGATTTTAAATTGGGCTATAATCGTGATCAGATAATCGTGTTGAATATCAGTTATCCGGAGCTCCGTCCAAAATGGCACACGCTGAAGGCAGACCTGATGACGAACGCTGCCATCATTGGCACGACTGCTGTTTCCGAGCTTCCGTCTGATATTCAAGGTGCCGAGAATATCGATGTCTCCAAGTCTCAATCGTTGGGGGTTTATTATGTTTCGGTGGACCGTGACTTCTTTGATGTGATGGGTATTGATGTAAAACAGGGAAATGCCGAGATCCGTGCTTTGCACGAAAGCGATTCACTCAACCGGTTCGTTTTGAACACCAGTGCCATCGAAGCAATCGGATGGGGCGCAACTGATGTACTGAACAAACAGATCAGCATCCGGCATGGGAACATGAAACCGGGTCCTGTTATCGGAGCCGTCGGCGATTTTCATTTTCAGTCACTGCACCACACGGTTAGCCCGCTCGTTCTCGAATTCAATCCTGACGAATACCAGTACTTGCTGGTCAAAGTAAATCCGAAACACCTTGATGAGACGATCAAATTCATTGACGCCAGGTGGAAGGCGATTTCTGACGGTATTCCATTCGACTACGAATTTCTTGACCAGGAATTCGACAAATTATACAAGACCGAAGCGAAAAGCAGTAGTATGCTGATGATGTTTTCTTTGTTGGCACTTTTCATAGCTGTGCTTGGAATATTCGGATTGACTTCTTTTGCAGTGCAGCGACGAACAAAGGAGATAGGTCTTCGCAAAGTCCTGGGTGCGCGCGTTGCTGGAATAGTGGTGGTTATCGGAAAAGATTTTTTGATTTTGCTTTTCGCGTCATTCATTGTTGCTGCCGCTGCTGGATATCTTTTTATGGACCTGTGGCTTTCCAGGTTTGCGCTGAAAACCGACGTTCAGCCCATGTTATTCCTTATCGCAGGGCTGCTGAACTTGTTCCTTGCAGCCGCGGCGATTTCATTCCACGGTTTGAAAATAGCCGCGACGAAACCGGTAGAAGCATTAAGGCAGGAATAGTAACTGGCAAGGATTCATTTCGCTAGCTTTTTCATCCTGGCCATAAAGAATCCGTCAAATCCTTCGCTCGGCAAAATCATTTGCTGTTCTTCCAGCTGAAACTTTCCGGGATGTTGCTCCAGAAATCTTTTCACCTGCTCTTCGTTCTCTTCCGGTAAGATGCTGCAGGTGGAATAGACCATCAACCCACCCACTTTCACCATCGTACTGTAATTGTTTAAGATTTCCTTTTGGATTTTTTTCACTTGTTCGATGAACTCAGGAGACAGCTTCCATTTTGCATCCGGGTTACGGCGCAGTACACCAAGCCCCGAGCAAGGCACGTCTATCAACAGTCGGTCTGCTGAATTTTCCAGGCGCTTAATCACCTTCGATGAATCGATCACACGCGTCTCGATATTATTGCTGGCACCGGCGCGACGCGCGCGTTTTTTTAGTTCGTCGAGCTTCCATTCTTCAATATCCATTGCAATGATGCGGCCTTTGTTCTGCATGAGTGCGGCAAGGTGAAGTGTCTTTCCACCCCCGCCTGCGCAGGCATCCACCACCCGCATGCCCGGCTCAGGTTTCAGGTAAGGAGCGATAAGCTGTGAACCTGCATCCTGAACCTCGAACAATCCGTCCCTGAATTGCTGACGGGTGAAAATGTTCTGACGTTCTTCGAGGATCAGCGCATCCGGAAACCGGTCGATCGTATTAGCAACGATCTCCTCGCCAAGGAGCTGCTTCTTAAGTTCGGTGCGCGATACTTTTAATGTGTTTACACGCAGAACAACTTTCGCCTGCTCATTCAATGCCTCGATCTCCTTTTCCCAATTCTTGCTCAACGCCTTTCTTCCAAGGTCATCAAGCCAATCCGGAATGGATTCCCGGATCCTTGTGTCGGCTTTTGCTTTGTCCCAACGCTCGAAAAATTTTGGTCTGTCAATTCCTTCAAATTCATCCCAGGGAGGCAGGTCGATTTTGTTCCAGACACACCAGGCAGCAACCAGTTTCCAGAAGTCATCAGGTTCGGCGTGGATCAGATGGGCAAGGAGCCGACGCCACCGCACGATGTCGTATGTGGTTTCCGCGATAAAACGCCTGTCGCGCGCACCCCACTTCGGATTTTGTTTCAATACTTTTTCAATGACCTTGTCGGCGTAGCGGTTTTCGACAAATATCTCGTGAAGCGCATCTACGACGGCTTCTGTGAGGTTTCGGTAGAGTTTTAAAGCCATTAGCTGCGGACAAAAAATGCGTGGGCGTTCGTGAAAAGTTTAATTCGGCGGCAAAGTTAAACCTTTCGGCTGGCAAGGCGCTTTTCTGTGTACCCCGATTGAGGTACATAATGCAAGTCAGAGGAGACCAGTTTTTAGTACCAACGCAAATTTTGACACACATAAAATGATCGAATTCAATGGATGAATTGTCACTGATTGCCCTACTTGTCGGGCATTTGTGTCATTTCTCGAGTGTTCCATCTGTATTTCATCTGTTAAATCGATGCAATCTGTGGCTGAATGAATTTTTTCGGAGAAGGTGCGGCTCGCAAAAATTTCTAATCAACAGGCCAGGCTTCCAACTTGAATGATGGCGTTCAAATTCCGAATATTGAGTTCGAAATCACACCCACTCTTATGAGATTCCTCATCATTTTGATCTTCAGCTGCGCAGCAGGACAAGCATTTTCCCAGGACTGGTTAAATAAGTTGGCCAAAGGAGTTGGCGAAGCGGGCAGCAAACAACGCGGGCAGCTGGACTCAATCGACTTTCAGATGGTGATGTCCGTGAACGAGAATGCTGGATTTTTTGATGTTCAAAACAAAGGAGAAGGTGGCGCGAAGCTATTGTATGCTGTCAGGGAGAAAAAAGATAAGACAGCCTCCGAATTGGCGCGCGATACTCTTGATTGGGCAATTCAATATTATAACCTGAGGATGTTTAGGCTGGCGCAGGAAGCTTTCACCAACGCGCAGAGTTACATGGAGAAGAACGGAATGGGGAATGACATTAGCTATCTCCGTTGTGTGACGAACCTGGGTGTTGTTTATCTTATGCAGGGGCGAACCAACGATGCGGAAAAGTATATTACTCAGTCGCTGGAAACCACTGAATCTATTCTCGGCCCCAATAGCGCGGGCTATGCTGCCAACCTCAACAGCCGGGCCAAGCTGGACCAGATGATGGGAAAATACAACGAGGCTGAACAGAACTTTCAAAGTGCAGCAGCCATCGTGAAGAAGAAGTTTGGTGAGAATAGTCTTCAAAACGCTATTGTTCAAAACAATATCGCCATGTTGTATCAGACGCTCGGTCGCTATCCGGAAGCGGTTCAGCTTATGAAAGACGCCATCAAAAGTGCCGAAAGCGCGAAACTGGCAAAGAATTCATTTGACAACAGGAGATTTCAATCAAATCTTGCATTGATCTATCAGTTGTCCGGAGATTTTGCACAGGCCGAAGCGACATTCACTTCCATAAAAAAAGTTTTTGAAAGCAAGTTGCAGACCAACGCGCCCGAGTACGCATCTCTGCTTAATCAGCTTGCGCTGTTGTATATCCAGATGAACAAGCCGGAGCAGGCCGAACCACTCCTGCAGAAGGCTGCGGCTGTTTATAAGAAAAAATTCACTGAAGAAAATCCAGCCTTCGCAAAAGTGCAGAACGACCTGGGAACGCTGTACAGGATACAGGGAAGGTATCCCGAAGCGGAAGCAGCGCTGACCAAAGCTATCGCCATCAGAAAGACAACACTTGGCGAAGAGCATCCGGACTATGTGAAGTCCGTGGACAACCTCGCCATCAACTATTGGAAGATGGGTGACTTGACCAAAGCCTATCCGTTTTTCAATGAAGCGATGACCAAGTCCCTCAAGTTCGTCAACCAATATTTTCCACCCATGAGTGAAGCGGAGAAAGCTAAATATTGGGACGTGCTGCTGCCGAGATTCCAGCGCTTCTATGGCTATGCGCTCCAGGCAAATGCCACGCAGCCAGATATCCTGAAAGACGTATATGATTATCAAATTGCAACCAAAGCTCTCCTGCTGAACTCAACCAATAAGATTAAGAAGGCGATTTTGTCCAGCGGCGATCAGGCCCTGATTGACGAGTACTTAAGTTGGATCAGTCAAAAGGAGATGCTTGCGCGATATTATGCACTTTCCAAGAGCGATCTCGCAGAGCAAAAGATCGATATCAAAGCCCTGGAGCAGCAGGCCAACGCGGCAGAGCGGGCGCTGTCACAGAAGTCGACGGACTTCTCGAAAGGATACTCATCAGAGAAGATCGACTACAAGCAGATCGCGGCTTTGCTCACGGACACGGAAGCACTCGTAGAAATCATCAGGATCAGGGATTTCGACAAGGACTTCACGGATGAAGCAAAATATGCTGTGTTGGTATTGACAAAAGGCGCCGACGTTCCCAAGATGGTTGTGCTCGACAATGGAACCCAGCTCGAAACGCGGTATGCTAAATACTACAAGAACGCGATCATCCAGCGGTTGCCTGACGAATATTCCTATGATCAGTTCTGGGGCCGGATCGACCCGCTGGTGACAAACAAGAAGACATTGTACCTGTCTCCCGATGGCTTGTACAACCAGATCAACATCAACACACTGAAGAAGCCGGGTGGAGATTTTATTGAAAATCGTTTCGATGTCGTCACCATCGGGAATTCGAAAGATCTGATTGCGCTGAAGAGTAAAAAGCCGGTTGTCAAGAAAGATGCATTCATCCTTGGTTTTCCGGACTATGAAGGAGCAGCGACACCCCTTCCCGGAACGAAAGTCGAGATCGAGGGTGTGTCGAAGATCCTGAAGACCGCTGGCTACGCCGTCACGCTGCGCGAGCAAAAAGTGGCAACGGAAGCAAACATCAAAGCAGTAAAAGGACCGGCGCTGATGCACATTGCAACGCACGGATATTTCCTCGTTGATGCAAACATCAGTGGTGGAAGTGCGATGGGCATCGATGCAGAAAATGCAAAGAACAACCCCTTGCTTCGCTCCGGCCTTATCCTGGCGGGTGCTCCTGATCCTTCGAAAGGACAATCCACCGATCTTCAAAGTAATGACAATGGAATTCTTACCGCGTATGAGGCAATGAACTTAAACCTCGAGGGTACTGACCTGATCGTTCTCAGTGCCTGTGAAACCGGACTTGGAGAAGTGAAGGCTGGTGAGGGTGTTTATGGATTACAACGCGCGTTCCTGGTAGCTGGCGCAAACGCGCTGATCATGAGTCTTTGGAAAGTAGACGACGCGGCGACTCAAATGCTGATGACCAACTTCTATACGAATTGGACCAAAGGCGGCGGCAAGCTCAAAGCCTTCAAGCAAGCACAACTTCAGCTGATGGCGAAGTATAAAGAGCCGTACTATTGGGGAGCGTTTGTGATGATGGGGCAGTGAGAAACGTAAATCGTAAGCAGTAAGCCGTAAGCGGTCGCGCACCCACGGCTCACGGCTTACGACTTACAATTTTCTTAAAGCTTAACCGTGGCAGGCAAGTACTTCGCAATCAAGTCTTCGTAGTAGGGCCGAAGCGCCTTCACATCCGGCGGCACGGGAGCCTTGGAGTACAAGTCGTACGGATTAAACTTCTTCACCCACTCAAACATTTCGCGATCGTGATCGTCCATGAGGTGATCGTAGGCGTGCTCACGGTGCTGGGCATAGAAGGAGTGATAACGGATCATGTACAGCGCGGGCTCCGGCAGATAGTCTTTTGTGATCTGGTATAAATACTCGTCATGTCCCCACGACATGCTGACGTTTCGAAGTCCGCAGCCTTCTGAATAAACACCATACTTTGTATTGTATTCTTTGTTGTTGATGTCGGGATTGCTGGCGAAGAATTCTGGATAAACGATCTTGTCAGAAAACTTGCATCCGACGGGAAACGTGTCTCCCACAACTGCCCACTGTGGTTCACCGAAGAGGCAAAGCACTTTGCCCATGTCGTGGATAAATCCTGTGAGTACAAACCAGTCCGGGTGACCATCCTGGCGGATCGCTTCACCTGTCTGAAGCAAGTGCTGGAGCTGGTCGAGCTCGATATCCGGGTCTGAATCGTCAACGAGGGTGTTGAGGAACTCCATCGCCTTCCATACCGGCATTTCTTTCCTGTTGAACTTTAAGAATTCCTTCTTCTTCTCCTGGACAAAATCGTAGGATTGATAGAGGTGGTTGAGCCGGTAAAACTCTTTGACGGTTTCCCGCTTGGTGTCCTCATAGTTTCGAAACTCCTCTTTTGCCTTACCTGGCTTATTCGGCTCAGGGTAGCGCTTCAATACATCGTCTTCCCATTCTTCAATGCTGTGCAGTGGATTGATTTCCTTTTCGGACAAAGATGCGTTTTTCATAAGCCGCGGATTTTGAACTTCAAAGTTACTAAAAATATGAGGGGCGGAAGTTTGGCGTCGCGCCCTATTTTTTTGTGGGAAAAACATACGGCGCAAGCATCTCCTTGTCCATTTTCTCGAATTCCGCTCTCAATCGTTGAAAGATCTGCGGCTGCGCATTCTTAAGGTCGGAGGTTTCTGAAATGTCGTTGGACAGGTTGAAAAGACTCTCTTTTTCAGGCGTCTTTAAGTACTTCCAGTCGCCGCTGCGGTAAGCATCCCATCGTTCGCGGTTCGTGATGCGCCAATATAGTATCCGCTCCAGCTTGTCACCGCTTCCTTCAAGCACAGGAAGTAAGTTCATGCCGTCAAACTGCAGACCTCCCGTGTCAGCTTGTGCTGCTGCAAGAATCGTGACGGTCCAGTCCATCGTGATCGCAACATGATCTGAAATACTTCCCGCTTTGATCTTTCCCGGCCACCGGACAAATGCGGGCACGCGAATGCCACCTTCATACAGTTGAAGCTTATGACCAACCAAGGGTGTCATCGTTGAATATCGTTCACCGCCGTTGTCGCTGGTGAAGATGATCATCGTATTATTTCTTATGCCGGCTTTGTCGACCGCTTCCAGGATCTCGCCGACGTTTTGATCGAGGTTCTCCATCATTTTTGCGTACGTCGCTGCATCACCACCCGACGACATCCGGGTTGTATCGTTATACGCCGGATCACCAGGCTTTTGCCAGGGCCAATGAGGTGCGTTGTATTGGAGGCTGACAAAAAACGGTCCTTTGGTTTTTGAAATGTAGTCGATAGCGTGCGTTGTGATCAGGTCGGTGAGATAGCCTTCCTCTTTTACCGGCGTTGAGTTTTCGAACAAAACTTCTTTGCCTTCATAGCGATGTGAGATATAATCCGCACCGCCGGGTGTGATGCCAAAGAAAGTATCGAATCCGTGAGCCGAGGGAAAGAATTCCGGCTTGAATCCAAGGTGCCATTTGCCGAACAAGGCTGTTTGATAACCTGAATTTTTCAACAGGGATGACACCGTCGGAATTTCCGGAGACAGACCCATGTCGATGTCTGTTGAATCCATGATCAAAGGTTCGCGCAAGCCGATGGGGTTGCGTTGTGGATAGCGGCCAGTCATGAAAGCCACGCGTGTCGGTGTGCAAACGGGCGCCGCTGCATATGCCTGGATGAATCGCATTCCCTGGCGGGCCAGTGAATCCATGACAGGCGTCTGATAATCCTGCTGGCCGTAGATGCTGAGATCAGCGTAGCCCATGTCATCCACCATGATGTAGATGATATTGGGTCGTTCTGATTTCTTGCTGTTGCACCCAAGGAGCGCAACGGTCGCAACAATAGCTGTCAGCGCATATTTCATGCAATGGTTGGTTTTGATCTTTGGATGAACATGAACACAATTTTCATTCCCAGCATGAGTATAACCCATCCGATGAGCGTCAGGTACTCTTCCCGCGTGCCGCCGGCGTTGGGCAGTTCGGCCCTGAGTCTTCCAACATAAGTCATGAAAAATATCAGCCAGACGTAAAAGAGGTAGACCATTCCCAGCGACTGATATCGGGCTGCGCTAAGTTTTCCTGTTTCCGCACGGTGTTGGAAAAAAGGCATCAGGAAAATGATTACATAAGCAAGAAATCCGCCCGCGACCCGGTAAGGCACGAGTATTGTCCCAGACAACTTTACGTAGCTCAGTAATTCAATGAGATGAATGCCATGCGCTATCGCGAATGCCAGGTAGAAGTTTTCTGAGAAATAGAATGTCAGCGCGCGCTTATCATTTGGGTAAAGGAGGAAGATGAAGCTGAAAATAAAGAGCGACAATCTTCCCGAAAAACGGGTGGTTGCCTGCAGTCCCTCGACGGTCCAGCCATAGTTGTTGATTCCCAGCGCCGCGACAGCGAGCTCGGCCAGTACTACCAGGACGATGGCGTTTCTTGGTTTCATTACACACAAGTTAGTATTGTTAGGGGGATCAATGGCAGGACTTGGATGAGATTTTGAGCCTTTTGGATGCCGTGGCCGGCAGGATTATCTTTATTGAGAATAAAAGAAGTATATGCCATTAATGGCTCATAGCTGGCCGTTGTGCGCAAAGCGGTGGATAATTTTCGACAGACAAGAATGAGAATTTTAATAATTCTGATAATTTATTTGACTCCATTTCTTTCAGAAGGGCAGACACGGACAATTATTGGAAAAGTGATTGATGAATTCGAGATATCCACGGTTCCAATGGTAAGAATTCTGAATCGCGACACTGTACAACTTGGGACTGCCGACATGGACGGAAATTTTAAAATAGACCTCCCTGCTGGCACCGACCGGTTGATATTCACCATGATAGGTTTCGAGTGGACAACAGTTCAAGTTTCTGACAATTGCGACAACCTGGAAATTGTCATGATACTGGACAGTACTTACGACTTCATGACAATAAATGAAGTTAACAGGAAGCGATATAAAAGATTCAAAAAACTAAATGACCGACATCAAGAAGCATTTGAGAAAGGAGTTTTTAAATCAAAGACACCTTGTGTGACCTATACTTTCAATAAATATTAGACCGTGTGAACCGCCCAGCGCACAAGAAAATGTTTCTGCAATGGCGGGGTACAGTGTCCTCACTACTTTCGGTTTCTTTATTTAAATTTATCACATGGGACAGGTCGCAACTGGTCGGCCTTAACATTTCGCTTGGCTACATTGCTAAGTCCTCCTATGCCCGCCACTGCAGAAACACAGACGTTGGGCGTCATGCTCCTTCGACATTCGGGACAACTAATTAAGACCGACATAATAAATGAGTTCAAAAAATCATAAAGCCGCTGGACAGATAATCCAAACGCTAAAGACGGGCAACTTTTATTGTGAATGCCCATGCGGTTGCGGAGAGATAAAATTGAAAGATGCCGACTTGTTTTACCTCGACAACTTTTCTCCACGGGGACAAGAGGCTCGCAGAGAATTACTGGACGACTTAAAACAACAACGACTCGACATAAAAGAACGAATGAAGCAGATGTCGACAAGGCCAAAGATTACGGCAAAAGCTGTTAACATTGGATTCATATTGGAGCGAATTGCACCAGCGTTTGACCACTTTCCATTTGAACACAATGACTGCCGCTCAATCTACGAGCCAATTGACTACGTGATTTTTGAAGGACTTACGACAAAAGGAGTTGTAACCAAGATAATTTTCACTGACATCAAAACTGGAAAGGCTAGACTCAAAAACAATCAAAAGGAAGTCAAATCCTTAATCCAACGTAAAAAGGTTGATTTCCTAACATACAAGCCATGAAGGACAGCCAACTACTACACTTCTTTCAACTTCAACGACAGATATTTGGAGTTTGCCCCAACTCCGGGACAGTTTTTAGACTCAGTGACTGCCAATTATATGTTAAGAAAAAACCAACGCCCGACTGGATGCAAAAAATTGAAGCCGCCCAAGAAAGGATTTACCAAGCGGAGGAAAGATTAGATGAAAAAGAATACAGCATTCGGGACAAGGCGAGAGCAGAAGGAAGAAAGGAAGCGAATAAGGTTATTAAAAAGGTTGACAAAATTTTCCATCCGTTGAAACTGAACCCAGACGACTCAAAAGTAATATTTCACCCCGTTGACTATGTTGTTTTCAACGGAATGAAAAACGGTGCAATGAAGAATTTAATCCTGATGGACAAAGTAAAAGAGAACACAGATAAACGACTTCAGCACAGCATCAGAAAAACAATTGAATATGGAAACTACGAGTGGGTGACTTTACGTGTTGAGGAAAACGGCAACATAAAAGAAGAATAATATGAAACTAATTCAAGCTAACCTGTAAGCTCCCCAATTTTAGGGCAGCATTAAATTAGACAAATTCGTTTCTATTCCAGCCACAGCAGAAGCGCCAACTTTGCTGTTCACTACCAACAACCTCCTTTACCGCTTCACCATTTCCGACAACGCATCCGCCAGTGTATCCACCTCTTCCTCCGTATTATAATAATGCGGCGAAATCCTCAATGCCCAGTCAACTCCTTTTTCCCCAAAGTCAATAACAGCAAACTCCCTCACACTCGTGGATGTATTGATGTTCTTCGTTCGAAGATATTGCAGAACGTCGCCTGGCTTTTTTCCTGGTATGCTCACGGTGATTATGCTACCCTGATTTTTTCCCTTGTCGAGGATCTGCAGGCATATTCCGTTGATTTTTTTCTTCACATAATCGCAAAGGACTTTATTTCTTTCAGCGATGTTGTCCAGACCCACAGCAAGCGCATAATCCACCGCCACACGCGCACCGGACATGAGCGCATAGGGAACTTCCCACTCTTCGAATCTCTTTCCATCAGACTGAATAGCGTACTTGTCTTTTTCGGTCCAGTTGGCGCCACGCATGTCGATATACAGAGGCTCCAAACCACTTTTCAAAACTGAGTCTGCGACAAACAAAAAACCAGCGCCGCGGGGTCCACGCAGAAATTTTCTGAACGTGCCGCTGAGGAAATCGCAATGAATCTTTTTTACGTCAAGTGGGAGCTGCCCGGCACTTTGACATGCATCGAGGAGATAAAGTGTCTCATGTTCCTTACAAAGCTTTCCCACTTCTTCAATAGGCTGCATCAACCCGGTATTTGTCGGGATGTGTGATAGCGAAACCAGGCGGGGGCGATGCTTCTTAATCAATCGCGCAACATCATCAACGTCTACTCCACCTTCTTCAAGGCTGCGCGCCCGAACCAGCTGAACGCCAAGCCTTTTTTGTACGGACAGAAATGCGAGCTGATTGGAAATATAATCCTCCTGTGCGATGAGGATCGTGTCACCTTGTTCAAACGGCACAGACGAAAGCGCCCTCGCGAACGAGCTTGTGGCGCTGGAAGTAAACGCGATGTTACGTGGCTCGGATCCCAACAACGATGCCATGGCCACATAATATTGGTCAAGCTCTTTTGCTTGAAGGTCGGCTGTTTCGTAGCCGCCATGTTCCGCTTCAAGCGTTAGGTAATACGTCATTGCACCCAACACCGGGGCCGGCATCAGCGATGCTCCTGCATTGTTGAAATGGATTTTTGTTTTACATCCGGGTGTGTCTTCCCGCAGCGCTGCGATGTCAATCATTTCGTTCGTCCTCAGGATAAATTGTTTTCGGAAGGTACGAACTTGACGGACTATGGCGCTGGCTTAAGCATGAGCATTTTTTTCTCTTTTTGTGCCGGAATTTTCATCCACATCGGGCGCCACTTTCCGGTTGCGTACATTTCCGCCTGATCCTGGTAATAGTCACTCATTACGTTTCCGGATTGACCTGTGGGCGAAACTGTTTGTCCACCATTCAAGTCAGAAAAGTCTGTGATCTTCCGTAACGCCGGGCCGCCGTCCACTGGAAAGTATCCGGTGGTATCCAGCCGGAAATGCAAATTGTTGATGACTTCACTGCCGCCGTCGACTTGAAAAGGACCTACACTGAAGAATCTATCAAGAAGCTTTACGACTCCAAGGGGATGCTTGTGTTTTAACGTGTGAATCTTTCCCCATTGCCAGTCAGTCCCCGAGGTCTTTTGTAAAAGCGCAATTGTTTTAGCGGCGGCGTCCTGAACGATATCCATGCGATCTTCACGCTTGTCGGTGGTATTCACATTGTCCCACCATGGTGAACTGCCATTCTTAATAAACATGTCGTATGAGTTCTTTGGGATAGATGTGCCCATGATTGTCTTGTATGCCTGCGCTCCCAGCTCGTCCTCCATCGCCAGGCTCATAATTTGAGAGAGCATATTGTAATAGACTGACGGTGCGATGTCCGTTGCCTTATGATCACCGTTCCATCCGATGAGAATTTCAGATAGCTTCTCGAATTCCGGTTTTTGTGAGTCTTTTAAAATCCGACCGATCTCGCCGGCAATTTCCACATGCATCTTTGATACGACATCAAGATCAATCTTTTTCATGTCGTCCAAAGTCCATTTCTTTTCCTCGGACAGCAGCTCAAAAATCCGTCCCGCGCGGGAGCGGGGATAGTAATAACCGGGGTACAGTACGCCTTCAACTGTGTCGGGCTGATTGTTGGCTGAGTACACGAAACCCCATGGAGGATTGATGGCATGAGGGTTTTTGGAAAAATCATAGTGCCCCAGGTATTCATCTTTTCCGGATGCACCATCCAGAAAAAGTTTTGAATTGACATGAGGCGGACGCACAGGAAGTTTCGCCACTGCCCACCACGCTATGTTCCCCTCGACATCAGCATACATCACGTTCAGCCCCGGAGCGCTGAACCACGAAGCGGCGCGCTGCGCATCCGAGAAACTTTTCGAGTGATTTAATAGATACGCTGCCTGTAGCGATTCGTTGGATTGGTGATTCAACATCCACCAGAGTGATACGGGCGTTGTGTCAGGTATCAACTCTTTCATGATGTCGTTTACAAGCGGTCCATGCCTGGTGGACCTGACGCGCAACGTCAGATCTTTTTCACCTTTTATTCTTATGATCTCGTCACGAACAGTCAAAGGCTCCCACGCATCGCCGAATTTCATTTCATTGGGATTCGATGGGTTCGCGGTCTCTTTGAAAAAATCAGTATCATCATTTTCAAACATCGTCAATCCCCATCCGCTGAATTCGTTGTTGCCAAGCAACGCAAACGGAACACCCGCGAGATAGTGCCCATAAAAACTGAATCCCGGATATTCCATGTAAGCTTCGTACCACACGGCCGGCTGGCCAAATCCTATATGTGTGTCGTTGGCCAGTATCGGAAAGCCGGACTTGGTGCGATTGCCCGCGACGGCCCAACCGTTGCTGCCATCCCATAGTGGCACAGGTATCTTTTCGATCGCCTCCCTGAGTGGAGAAGTACCGAGAGCAATTACTTTCTGTTTTTCCTGACCCGCATAGTTTTTTATGCGCACCGCGTTGGCGGGTGTCGCGATGGCAAAGTCCTTAAGATATTCAGGCCCCAACTCCCTGCCGATTTTTTCAAGGACGGGGTCTGCCTGGATTCCTTCCGCGAAGCCGAATGACATGAACCCAATCGCCAGGTAAATATCCTGCGATGTGAATTCTGTCTTGGGGATTCCGACGATGCTGAATTCGAGCGGCGTTTTTCCATTGCGAACAAATTCGTTCACGCCTTTCTGGTATGCCAATGCTGCGCGCTGGAAGTCGGCAGTGTCAGCGCTCAAATATTTTGCAGCTTGCTGGCTGGCAAACTGATTAATCCCCAACGTTCTGAACAGCTTGTCCACTGGCAACAGGTCAGTTCCCAGTACTTCTGCGAGGCGACCGCCGGCAGCGCGCCTGAGCATTTCCATTTGAAACAGACGGTCTTGTGCATGAATGTAGCCGAGTGCGTAATACGCATCTTCCAAACCGCCTGCTTTAATGTGAGGGATGCCGTAATCATCATACTGGACTTCAACTTCGGCTTTGAGGCCATTTAATTTTTGCTCGCCGGAATAAATAGGCGCCCTGGTGAGGAGATAGACATACCCGCCGACTGCAACGGCAACAACAATTGCTACGAGGCCGATTAGAATTCTTTTCAGTATTTTCATCGATTGGAATGGAAGGACTGACTAACAAGTTAAATAAACGGAAATGAAAAGATTATTTTTCATCATGATTTTTGCTCCCCTCGTCGTGACGGCTCAGCATAAGTATAAATATGGTTTGAGCCCGACAAATTATACGCAGTATCAGGCCAGTATTAAGGCAAACCCCAACAACGAGCTTGTCGACCTTGAGAAATTTATTCCTGATATGATCATGGACATCCGATATGCGTCGGACAATAATTTTACCGGGAAAAAAATTTACACCCTGGCCAAGGCTTATGCCAGGAAGCCGGTTGCTGAGGCAGCCAAGGCTGCACAGGCTGAGTTCCGAAAACTTGGCTATGGTATCAAGATGCACGATGCCTACAGACCCTATTCTGCAACAGTAAAATTTTATGAAGAGTACCACGACACCACCTACGTCGCTTCACCCTACAAGGGATCACGTCACAACCGCGGATGCGCGCTGGACATGACAATTGTAGACTGGAAGACTAAGAAGGAACTGAAGATGCCGACATTATATGATGCATTTGACAAGGACGCATGGCCTTCTACTCCCATAAAAGACCCGGAGGCCAGGAAGAACCGCGCGCTGATCATCGATGTGATGGAGCGGCATGGCTTCAAAGTTAACGCGTCGGAATGGTGGCACTTTGATTTCGTCGGATGGGGAAAGTATGAGGTGATGGATATTGATTTCGAGGAACTTCAATAATTTGAAGATTTGAAAATTTGAAAATTGGTTCGCGGCGTCTCCGCGTTGTGCCCTTCGTGTCTTTCTTGGTGCTCTTCGTGACCCCTTTGCATTTCCCCACAATTTGATAAGTAGTTTTACGCATAGTCTTCCATTAAATATTTTACAACTATGACAATCTCAGCGGCTCAATCACAGGTAGATCAATGGATCAAAGTACATGGTGTTCGATACTTCAACGAGCTAACCAACATGACATTGCTTACGGAAGAGGTGGGTGAGGTGGCTCGTATTATTGCGCGGAGGTATGGAGAACAATCCGAAAAAGATTCTGATAAAGGAAAAGATCTCGGAGAGGAAATGGCGGATGTGTTGTGGGTTTTATTGTGTCTTGCCAATCAGACAGGAGTGAATCTAACTGATGCCTTTCAGAAAAATCTCGAGAAGAAGACCGCGCGAGATAAAGACAGGCATCATCAGAATCCGAAGCTGAAGAGATAAAACTGTAAGTCGTGAGCCGTAAGCCGTGCCGCAGTGTTGAGCTACGGAGTGTCAGCCTGAGCGCCTGCCTGCGCGTAGCCGCCTCGGCGAAGGCAAGGAGTCGAAGGCTACTCCTTCTTCACAACCTTCCCGCCGATCATTACAAACTTCACCCGCGCGAGCTCTGTGATATCTGTCAGTGGATCACCTTTCACGGCGATGATGTCTGCAAGCTTTCCCACCTCGATAGTGCCTAGATCTGCTTCTTTCCTTAATAACTCCGCGTTGACTTTTGTGCCGGCTTGTATGGCTTGCATGGGCGTCATGCCAAGCTTCACGAGTTCACCAAATTCACGCGCTGAAAAATCTGGAGGAAATCCAACGTAGTCGGTTCCCACGCCTACTTTCACTCCTTTTTTTATAGCAAGGCTCAGGTTCTTGTATGAATTTTCTTTCGACTTACGATTGAGCTCCACTGCTTTGGAAAGCGACTTGCTGTCGGGAATACTTTCCTGGAAAAAAAGACCGATCGTCAGAGTGGGAATCAAATAAGTTCCGTGCTTGATCATCAGATCCATGCACTCTTCGTCCAGATAGGAACCATGCTCGATGGATCGTACTCCCGCACGCACCGCCATTTTAATTCCTTCCGTCGCGTGAGCATGTGCCATCACTGGCGTATCTCTTCGCGCCGCTTCTTCCACGGCGGCCTTCAGCTCTTCAGGACTGAAGTGAACATTCTGCGGATTGTCTCCAACCGTCATGAATGCACCAGTCACCAGCAGCTTGATCCAGTCGCTTCCATACTTAATTTCCTCACGAATGGCTTTACGAATTGCGTCCGGACCATCAACGACCAATCCATCGGCAATAACGGGCTGCTCGTAACTCAGAAAATTGATGTCACCGCCACCACCGGTAACCGAAATGTAGTGTCCTGCGCCGTAAATGCGGGGACCTGTAAATAAACCCTTGTTGATGGCGTTACGGATTTCCAGATGCGCATAACCAACGTCGGCGTCACCGGCAATTCGAAGGGTGGTCCATCCGTTGGCAAGCAAGTCCTGGCAGCGCTTTAATCCGGCGAGCGCTTTCGATGCTGAAGATCCACGCAGGTGAACATTTTGATAGTCATCCGCCGAAATCAGTGGATGTGCGTGGGCGTCGATCATGCCCGGCAATACTGTATAGGTTCCCAGGTCGACGACCGTTGCACCTTTCGGGACGTTCGTTTTCTTTTCAATCGCGACGATCCGGCCACCCTCGACGATGATGGCGGCATCCTGAACTGTTTTTCCGGTACCGTCAATAAGCGTTTTGCACAGGATGGCGGTTTTTTGAGAAAAAGATTGTGAAAAAATGCTGCTTGTCAGAATAAGGCAAACGAGAATTCTGCGCTTGAAATATCTTATCATCGTGGATCAGGGTTGGGATTTCCAATTTAACATAATTTTCTTCGCGTTTCTTTGAGTCTTCGCGACTTCGCGGCAAAGGCCAGGCCTTCGATTTGAAATTCAAAATCTCTATTGTTGTTGGGTTCCTTGCCGCGAAGGCGCAAAGACGCTAAGTTGCGCGAAGGGGCTAACCATCCATCTATGAAAGCAAGATTTCTATTTCTAATCGCCTTGTTAACCGTCGCATGCTCCAAACATGAAAAAGCGGATTTAATAGTCACAGGAAAAATTTGGACAGGGAATCCGCAACAACCTTACGCCGAAGGTCTGGCTGTCAGAGGTGATTCAATTGTCGACGTGGGAGCCGCCTCCGACATTTCGAAATGGGAAGGAGATAATACGGTGAAGATGCTCGCCAACGACGGCCAACTCGTCGTGCCGGGATTTATTGACACGCATACACATTTCGTCGATGGTGGTTTTCGTCTTTCGTCGGTACAGCTGCGTGATGCGAAGACTCCAGCGGAGTTTATCAGGCGCATCAAGGCTTATGCGGCTACTATTCCTGCCGGTACGTGGATCACCGGTGGCGATTGGGACCATGAGAATTGGGGGGGTGAGCTTCCCGCGCGCGACTGGATCGACTCCGTCACAAAAAATAATCCAGTTTTTGTCACACGCCTTGATGGTCACATGAGCATGGCAAATACTGCCGCCCTGAAAGCAGCGGGTATTGACGATAAGGTGAAGGACGTTCCCGGAGGCGTGATCGTGAGGGATAAAAAGGGAAGAGTCGCAGGTGTTTTCAAGGACAACGCCCAGGACTACATCTATGAAAAAATGCCACCACCAACCCCAGAACAGGAAGATAGGGCGCTCGACACTGCAATGAGCTATGTTGCTTCGAAGGGGGTGACGTCAGCACACAACATGAGTGGTTTTATGACTGCGTTCGAACGTGCGAAAGCAAATGGAAGAATGAAGACTCGCATTTATGCGGGAATGCCATTGAGTCAATGGCAAGCTTTGAAAGACAAATCGGACAAGGAGGGCAAGGGAGATAAGTGGTTGCGCATTGGCTTGCTGAAAGGTTTCGTTGATGGATCACTTGGATCACACACTGCCGCGTTTTTCAAACCGTTCACCGATTCGCCAAAGGATTCAGGTTTCTTCATCACGCCTGAAAAGGACTTGTACGAATGGGCATCGGCCGCTGACCAGGCCGGTCTTCAGGTGACGATACATGCAATCGGCGACAAAGCGATCAACACGCTGTTGAATATTTTTGATCGGATTGAAAAGGAAAACGGCGACAAGGATCGTCGCTTTCGTATCGAGCATGCACAGCACATTTATCCAGATGATATCAAACGCTTTGCTGAATTAAAAGTGATTGCAAGCATGCAGCCTTATCACGCAATTGATGACGGTCGTTTTGCAGAGCGGCTCATCGGTCCAGAACGTATTAAGACGACCTATGCGTTTGGCTCCCTGATGAAAGCCAATGCGACGGTTTCATTTGGAAGTGATTGGTTCGTGGCACCGCCCACGCCGCTCGAAGGAATCTACGCTGCCGTTACCCGAAGAACCCTCGATGATAAGAATCCCGATGGATGGGTAGCAGAGCAGAAAGTTTCTGTTGAGGAAGCGCTGAAGGCTTATACGATGAACGCCGCTTACGCATCATTTGAAGAGAAGATCAAGGGGTCCCTTGAAAAAGGAAAGCTCGCTGACTTTGTTGTTCTCGATCAGGACATCACGAAGATAGCGCCTGAAAAGATCAGGGACGTAAAGGTACTGGTGACGGTGGTTGCGGGAAAAACTGTATACGAGTTTAAATAGTGTTAAGTGTTGGGTGTTAAGTGTTGAGTAGGTACCCAACACTCAACACCTAACATTCATCACTATTTTTTCACCCTGACCGGATAAGGAGGTCGCTTCGGATCCAACTGCGGATTTTTCTCCAGCTCTTTTAGTGCCATCTCGATTGCTTTCTGAAGCTGTGGGTCATTGCCTTTAATTACTTCAGAAGGTACTTGTTCCACTTCAACATCAGGTGCAACACCGACATTTTCTACAATGAACCCATCTTTTGTCCAGATGCCAACGTTTGGAGCAGTGACGCCGCCACCGTCAATGAATTCGGGAAAGCCAAGGATCCCTACAAGACCTCCCCACGTACGCTTGCCCACCAGCGGTCCCACATTGAACTTACGGAACATCCACGGCAGCATGTCGCCACCGGAGCCGGCTGTCTCGTCGATAAGCATCACCTTCGGTCCCTGGATAGATGCACTTGGCGTCTTCAGATCTTTTCCATAGCGCATGTTCCAGTGTGCCTGGTAGGGCCTTTGTAAAATATCGATGTAATAGTCGGCAACCTGACCTCCACCGTTGAAACGTTCATCGATGATCACGGCTTTCCGGTTCGCCTGCGGAAAGAAATAGCGCTTGAAATATTCGTGTCCCAGGCCAGCAGTATTGGGAACGTAGACGTAAGCAACTTGTCCTTTCGTTGCCTCCGTTACTTTTTTGAGATTGCCCTCGACCCAATCGCGGTTACGAAGTGCGTTTTCCGTTTCTGTGGGAACAACTTTCACCACGCGTGATGCGGTGTAGTTTGGATTCGGACCAATGGTAAGCTCTGTGATCTTGCCTGCCGTGGACTCAAAGAATTTATATATGTTTTCTGCGGCTGTGACATCTTTGCCATTCACCGCGAGGATATAATCGCCAACCTTTGCATTGACGCCGGGCTCAGTCAACGGTGACCTTAGATTCGGGTTCCAGTTAAGTCCGCCATAAATTTTTTTAAGCTGGTACCGGTTATTGGCGATGGCATAATCCGCGCCGAGCAAGCCACCTGCGACCGTAGGAGGATTGTTGAGCTTGTCACCCAATGCGGTGAGCCTGTGATGCCCGACACCCAGTTCGCTGCACATCCATTGGATCACAGTGTTCAGATCACTTCGGCAGGATAGATCGGGAAGAAACTCGGCATATTTTTTCTTCATCGCCGGCCAATCGGCGCCATGCATGGCGGGATCGTAGAAATAGTCCCTGTTTACGCGCCATGCCTCGTTGAAAATATTTGGCCATTCCGCCGCCGGATCCATCTTAACCGAAATATCTCCGACGGCAAGCACACCTTTGCCTGCTTCAGGTTTCTCACCTGCGTTGCTGATAGTCCAGGTACCTGCTTTCATTGTCAGCATTTTTTTGCCGTCTGCTGACAAGGTGAACTGATCGGTCTCCATCACATCACTGTCCTTGCGTTTCTTGATATCATATTTATGGAGCGTACCCGCACCGTCGTCGTTATGCGACAGGTACAACAGCTCTCCGTCTTTCCCCATCGCAAGCGATGAATAGTTTCCAGCTTTGATCGGAAGGTCGACGATTCGGTTATTCATGTCTTCAAGATCGATCCGCATCGCCTCGGATTTCTTTTCAACGGTGGTAGCATCCTTCTTTGCGTCGTCGGTCTTGGCTGCTGCCGCCGCAGGCTTCTCTGCCTTGACCTCTTCTTCATCGCTTTCTTTGAAGAAGGGGGAGATGGTTTCTTTTTGCAACGTAACGAGGTAGATTGTTTTTGTAGATCTCATGTCGTTGTTGGACTGATCGAACCAGTTGACAACAGGCCCTGCATTCGTTGAGGAGAAAAAGAAAAGATACTTTCCTGCAGGATCGAATATTGGTTCTGATGCGTCACTCAACCCATCGGTGACAGGGAATGATTTGCCCTGGTCGACAGAATACAATAATATCTTTTTGAAGTTGGTGTCCAGCACTTTGCTGTACACGATCCATTTTGAATCGGACGACCAGTCTCCGAACTCGTTGCGGAACGCACCGGGGATGTAAAGGTCATCAGCGTCAATTTTCTTCGAAGCGCCAGTGGCAGTGTCCAGTATGTAAATATTCCTTCCGTTGTCCACGTAACAAATCTTTTTGCTGTCCGGTGACCAACGAATGTGTGCGTAAAATCCGGTTCCAGACAGTTTGAAAATCTTTGGCTCGCCTTTTCCGTCCTGTGGCTTGACAAGCATCTCATATTCGCCGGAGGCGTCTGAGAAATAGGCAATAGATTTTCCATCCGGGGACCAGGCGGGGAATTTTTCATGGATACCTGTTGTCATGGTGAGATTGCGCGCATCGCCTTTTTCTGCGGGAACGGTCACGATCTCACCACGGAAATCAAATACGGCGCGTGATCCAGAAGGAGAAATGTCTCCGGTGCGTACATAGTTACCGCCCTTCACAAAACGGGGGCGCAGCTCCTGGAGGTCTGCGGCTATGCCAACGGTCAATTTTTTTGTCGCGGCAGTCGCGGGGTCGAGGAGGTGTAAATAACCCGCTTGTTCAAAGATGATCTTGCCACCACCCGTCGACATGTTGATCACAGGAAAGTCCTTGAACGATGTAAGCTGCTTCACTTCTTTGGAGCTCACATCGTAAGAGAAGATATTGAACTCACCGTTTCGGTCGCTTCTGAAATAAACTTTGTCACCCATCCACATTGGGCCTGAGTCATTGGGACCATCTGTCTGGGGGACTTTTACTGCCGACTTATCCTGGAAATTGAAAAGCCAGATAGTGGAGTTCATTCCACCCCGGTAATTTTTCCATTGCCTGAAGGCCTCGTTGATAGGATTGTATGCGATCGACTTTCCGTCACCTGAATACGATGCTTGTGCGGCATTCGGAATTTCAAGCTGGGTAGGAAAACCACCCGTGATCGGAACCGTGAACAGTTGAGAATAGCGGTTGGTGAACACAGCGCGCTGTGAGGTGAACAAAACATTTTTGCCATCGGGTGTAAAGCCTTTTGCATTGTCGACACCAGGATGCCAGGTTAAACGCGTAGGCACTCCGCCTTCTACCGGCACAATGAAAACATCGGTGTTGCCATCATATTGCCCGCTGAAGGCGATCAGTTTTCCGTCAGGCGAAAACATCGGATTGGATTCAACACCTTCGTCGATCGTGAGTCGCCGCGGTTGGCTGCCATCGAGGTTGGCAACCCACAAATCTTCAGCATAGATGAAAGCGATGTTGTTTGCGCTGACGGCAGGTTGCGACAGCATGCGGGTATCCGTGGTGTTCAGTCCTGTGAGAGGAAGTGAAACCAATACCAGAGCAATAAATGACAATAAGATTTTCATAGGAGAGTTGGGTATAGGGTAAATGTAAGAAATTGAAATTCTAAATTGTGAATCGGAAAACGTAGAAAAGCATTTGGCGCTTAGCCGTTAGCCCTTGCTGTCCGGGGAAAAATATAGTTTTAAGGATTTGCTTGGATATGGTTCAGAATGCTGATTTTTTTGGCGATTGTACCAAGAGGTTAGCCCGTTAAATTGAGTTTGAGCTGGGGTTTGATCGTTACGTGAGAGGC
>JBGAKL010000034.1:0-5019 GCA_044224375.1 Cyclobacteriaceae bacterium | reverse complement strand
CAAGTTTGACACCGCTTTTCTTCCTATATAAGGCGACCATCAGTGCGACGAGGTTCAACCCTGTTATAAAGGCCTATTACAAATCGCTCTGCAACCGCGGAAAACTAAAAAAAGTCGCACTGATCGCCTGCGCCAGAAAACTAATTGTCATCTTAAATGCCATGACTAGAACCAACACTTTGTGGCTTTCCACTAACCACAAAGCTTGACATTTAACACAGTTGCTTCATAAATGACCCTATTTGCCTTGCGTTTTTATTTCTCGATCTAGAACAACAGTAAAGGACTGAATGACTAGCAAAATCACGGCAGACCCACAGCTTAACCAATCGAGCCTAATCGACGTATTGAGCCAATCCCGATACGCGAGTGCCGCTGAATCATCGATACCATATTTGATCCGAAATAGTTGCCAGTAAACGAATAGAACGACCGCCAGCGATAAAAAGCATAAACAATACGATACCTCTACCGTCTTAATTTGCCGGCCTATGAAACAAATGTAAAATGAGAGTGCAAGAATTGAATATTTAGTAGCGACCTCGTCAAAAAAATTTGGCCCGTGAATGCCAAATTTGATTGCTGGATCGATCACGCTGGGAACGGCGGCCATCATCCCTTGATAAAAGCCACTTATTTGACCATAAAGAAACGTGCAAATTCCAATCGAAATCGATGTGAGGAGAATTGCGGTGGTTTGAAGTAAAGTTTTGCCGCTCATAGCGTTATTTTCTCGTCCGAGCCGGTCCCTTCCGTGATGATCCTTCCGGTGTACAATTCCTGATAATCTCGTTATAAGCTTCGCCGTAATACTCGAGATCGTGTAGTGGCAAAACATCCAATTTGCCGGGGGGAAACCCCGGAAGTTCTTTACCCGTTTTAACGCTAATATTCTTAACCGGTACAGTCCATAAGGCGTCCATGTTCATTCACACCCGAATGGATAACGAGTGTACTGGCGTAACCGAAAGTGTGTCATCTGCTTTAGTGAACGCTCGTTGCTGTCAATACCATGTATCGGCGTCCCGCCTGGGACCAATTTGCGTGACATCTTAGTTCCCGGATGCATGTTTCGATAAGTGCGCAGCTCATTTTGCGTACTCCTTGGCGAAAAGCCACTGAGCGTCGTATATGGATACCAGAAATCCTCGACATTATTATTAGCCCTTTCCTCAATTTGTTCTTGCGGTGATTCTGGTGCCATCGTCAGAGCGCTACTGCGCATTCGATAAATCCCATGTAAGTTAATTGCTGTGCAGGCATCTCAATCAGTGACCTGCGATGTCGAAAGGGTTTTGGATCTCTTCAAACAAGCTGTTCACGCTTCCTGGTTAGAGTACTCGATCAATGTCAGAGTTCATCCGACCGCGAATACCGCCTTCGTCAACACTTTCGGTCGAGGCAAAGTGCTCGCAGCCGTTCCAGTTCCCCAGTAGAAAGCTTTCTGTGTTTCAGAGTGGTGACCGAGCACTTTTCCGGTTCCATAATGCGGGTTGGTGATTTCTTCTGGCGACGATTTCGGGATATTCCCCTGCGAGCCTTCCAGACTTGCATACTTCTCAAAACAAGGGAGCGGTGGGTAGCTGAATCCATTTGTCCGGCTTTGTTCAAGGATGCACTGCCATTCGGGATCGCCAGCGCTGCCTTTTGCCTGGGGCGGTTGCGGCGGCGGTGGGACACCAGGGGTCGGTCAGGGCGATGAGTTGAAGTACATCGGTTCGCGTTCTTCGTCGATGGCGGACGAGATGCCGCCAAGATATACGTGTGTGCCGGTTACAGGATCAGACACGCAGTAAATTTATCGTGTCCGAGCCGCCCGTGTCGCCGCTGGTATGGACTGCGATCTGCATCCCGCCCGCATACGCTGACCTCTTTCTTGTACTTGGAAGCGTAGAGCGTCATCACCGCTGCCCAGAACCGTTGACCATACCTGGTACTCGATCGGCGTCGTTACCTCTTGTGTTAAGCTGCGCGTTTGATGAGAATCGCATGACACAAGTTTGACCCTGATTCTTAGAAAGTCTTGGCGATATCGAATACGCCTTGCTGAGCAACTACGAATTTATCTAGACTACTGCTGTTCTCGTCCATTGGGATTTCCCTGAGCTGGATATTGTTTACTGTTTATTTTCAAAAACTTATTCGTCTTCGGGAAACGAGTTCTCATCAAACGCAAATTTAAGTTCTTCATCTGTAAGTGCGATGTCATCGAACTCTTCGAATTTGTCAAAGAGTCCTCATCTGCATTAAATGGCGTTTCTGCTTCAGACGTATCCTGAACGCCGCATTGCATCTTCGATCTCGTGGAACCAAGGAGTGGGTTTATTCATTCGCAGGAACAAATCTCGACCCATGTAGGTAAGATCGGAAATCGAAGGTACTTCCACTTCGCGTAAGTGTTTATTATGCTTCGTCGGACAAGTTCAAATTTACTATTCTGTCCTTCTCAAAAAATAGCCACCAATGTTGGCAAGTGTGGGTGCAATGCTATGAAATCAAATCCCCATTTTGCTCGCAAGTTCTGGCTTAAGTATCGAACAGTTGAATTCCTCGGCTAAGCGATCGGCTTCACTGACGCCAGCAAAGTAAAGGTAATCGTCAGATACATGAAGCATCGGCATGAACTGTTTTTTGATGGCATAGAGCAAACTGCCTAACCAGTATTCGTTCGAAAGCAATCTAACCTGACTTCGCCTTTGAAAAACATAAAATGGCAGATCCGGTTATGTCTACGTCTTCGACCTTCTCGCCAGAATCATTGAAATCTGGGCTGGCTGAATCTGATATTCGCTTTCCGGCCGTTGCACAGATCACCTAAATCCTCACCCGTTTTATAAACACAAAGATAACTGATCGGTCGCCCGCAACCTGTATCCAGGTTCGCGATCTTCACGATAGCCATGAATCGATTTACCGACCAGTTTGAATTTTGCGGGAAAGTAATTGTCCTTCGGATGTTTTAAGCTCATAGAAATTGCCGGAAATACTCTCCGTAATAGGTTTCACACTTTACCGTCTCTGGGAATCTCCATGAAATGCCCTTTTCGGTGGCATCGAGAGCGATTCAAGAAACCATCCACAAAGCCGTTGCTGCTCGATCGGTTGCCGTTCCTTCCCATTGAAAATCACATCCCATATCTATTCTCCTTGTACCTCTCTATCGTTTTTAGCCGGTCTTGTTGCTTCGACTTGTTCATACTCTCCGAACTTAAAATTGTGGGTCAGGCGTGCGATGGGCCATCTCTAAAGACGGTTCTATTCAAGCAGAGCTAACGCACTGCGCATAATGGCGGTTGCGAAGTAAATAAGCTGATCGACAAAGGATCTGTTCTTCATTCTTATAGCCGTCTCCCCGCCCCCGCGCGCAGGGGTGCCAGAGAATATCATGGTTTCGTGTTTTGGTACAAACGTAGTTGAACACGGTCGAGTAGGCCTCAAGTGGTCCACTCATTCATCTCTTCCGGGCAACTGGAGGATGTGTTTCTCACATTCTCATGGCACCATGATGTTGGTTTCGTACAACCGCATCTCACCCGGGATGAGCGAGACGCGGAAGGTTGGCGTGGCTCTATCAAGTCGCGGTCATTTCAGGCCTTGCAATAGTCCGAGCATTGCCAACTGTGCTTCCACGCAGGTCAAACTCCTGAGCGGTGATCGAGTCCCGCAGCATGATAGTGAGCTTGACCAAAAGCCGACGGGCGGTGGCGGTTTTGGCCAACGCCTTTGGCTTTTTCTTTGCCAATCGCCGGTAGAACGCTTTTAACTTCGCGTCCGAGCGAATGGCCATCTGAGCAGCAGCTCCGAGTTGAAAACGAAGCAGCGGAGAGCCTGCCTTGCTGATCGGCCCGAAGCGTTTCCTTCCGGCACTAGAATCTTCGACCGAATCGTATCCGGCAAAGTGGGTGACCCCCTTTGGCCCCTTCTGAAAGCGGGTGACATCGCCAACCGTGTGAACAAAGGTGAGGGCTGTCAAATAACCCACACCTTTCTGCGTGAGCAGCAGTTGGACCTGGTTATTGGCCAGGGCCTTTTGCTTTAACCAATCTGCCAGTTCCCCCGATCCTTTCGTTGAAATGAGCCAGCACTGCGAACAGGTGTTCTCGGCACAGGGAGCCGGATTCGCCCATCTCCGCCTTTTTGAGCACTTGCTGAACTGCAATACTTCTCATATTGCCCTTTGGCATTCCGATATCGTGGGCCAAGGCCTGCAGCCGATTATAAACCTGCGTTCGCTGCCCAACCAGCCGATGTCTCAGTCGCAGTACATCGAGTACCTCTCGGCTCTCTCGCGGCCGCCGCCAGATCGCCGGAAACCTTTCCTTCGATAGCAGATCCAGCATGTGTTCGGCATCGCGTCGATCGTTCTTGTGCCTGGATGGTGCACTTTTTCTTATCAAAACCGGATTCCCGACAACTAACTTATGACCTGTTTCCGCGATCATGTTCTCGAACCATGTGGCCCTTCCCGAAGCCTCGATCCCGATCACCGCCGGCTCCGGAAGCTTCACGTAAAACTCCCTCACCTTCTCAAGATCGTGCTCCATGTCCAATGTCCGTATCTCCCCAGTTTCGCGATCACACCAACAAAGCGTCTGCTGATGTGGATGAAAATCAACTCCGATGTAAAATGTCATAACGGTTTCTCCTGTCAAAGAACTAGTTCTTTTGTCGTCAACAAGGATTCTACTCCGCGTCAACGAGAAACCGTCTTTATAACATCAGTTTTGTCCTCCCGACGAGCGAGTGGGAATTGCACTATCGCAAGTCTGACCCCCAGTTTTTGCGTTGCGATACATCCGCCTCCAGTTCGTCGACGTGTTATGGAGGGATCTCTACAACCATCAAGTACAACACTGCAGGCGCCGTCGTGTCAAAGACTGCGTTTTTGCCCGAGTCTGTCAAAACCTGATGAATGGGAATAGAATGATCATTAGATGAGTTCTCCGCGATACCTTACCAAATCCCGATTTAAACTCGCATTGGAATGCCCGACCAAGCTTTTTTATACCGGTAAGAAGG
>JBGAKL010000023.1:0-18049 GCA_044224375.1 Cyclobacteriaceae bacterium | reverse complement strand
CAATCAAAGCAGTCCACCAATCAATTTATATTTACAACCAGCATCGACCACATTGGTCAATTAACCTGAAAACACCAAACGTGAAGCATGCAGCTTAAAATCAATTTCTAAACTGTCAACCTATTTCAGGACAAGACATCGCTATTCAGCATTCAACATTCACCATTCATACTTCATCTATAAATAAGAAAGGGCCCCTTCAGGACCCTTCTCATAAACTATATTTAACGATGGCAATACTTTCTCGAAAGCGCGGCCATGGCAACGGCCTTCGCTTAAGCTTTCTTTGTGTACTTCTTCTGGAACTTCTCCACACGACCTGCAGAATCCAGGAACATTTTCTTTCCGGTGAAAAAAGGATGGGAAGCAGAGCTAACCTCAACCTTGATCACGGGATATTCTTTTCCGTCGGTCCACTTCGTAGTCTCTTTCGACTTCAGGGTCGAACGTGTCAGGAACTTAAAATCGCTCGAAGTGTCCCAAAAAACCACGTCTTTATACTCAGGATGGATGTTTTTCTTCATAAATCGCTACTCTTTTGCTAAAGGACTGCAAAGATAAATAGCAGCGGGTGATTTACAAGGCAAATACCCGCAGATTGTTAAGAAAAGGCATTTTGGTTGTATTTTTGAGCGAAATCGCCAGTGCAAGCATCGAACTCCAACCCATTGTTTTTCAACGCTAAAGGATTGGCGCAAAAAACCCAATTTTTCTCGAAAGTGGGTCTTCGATTGGATCGAGTCTGGACCTATGTCATCATCGCCATCGTCGCGGTTCAATCAGCGACCGCACAAAGCACAAATGCTCCCCTGAACGAAGACTACTATCATCGCATCGACCGCTATGAAACGAAGTCCGGAAAGGTAATCGAGGAGGTATTCACATCTGTAAAACCCTACAAGCGTTCCGCAATTGTGGCGGCAATGGATTCACTCGAAAACAGGGAAGGAATTATTGTAAGTCAGGCAGACAAATTCAACCTGGAGTACCTGCGGAATGACAGCTGGGAGTGGTCGCGCGCTTCGACCAGCGACAGCGAGAAACCATTTCTGAAAAACCTTTACAAAAAGAAATCCGATCTGGCGTATTTGGACAAGCCGGACTTTGATCTGCACGTCAACCCGGTGCTGTACCTGGGAATGGGAAAAGATTCGCGCTTAAGTGATCCGGTATATATGAATACACGTGGTGTAGAGGTGCGCGGCATGATCGACAAAAAGATCGGCTTCTACACCTTCATTAGCGAAAACCAGATGCGGCTCCCGGCATACGCTTCTGACTATTCAAACCTTTACGGCTACTATGCCGTCCCTCATCAGGGTTTCTGGAAAAGTTATAAGACCGGTGGTGTCGACTTCTTCGAGGCACGGGGATACATCGATTTCAATATCTCAAAACACATTTGGTTTCAGTTCGGTCATGATCGCACGAACATTGGGAATGGTTTCCGCTCGTTGATCATGTCAGACTTTGCGCCACCAAGTCAATTCATTCGCACAAACCTTAAGATCTGGAAGTTGAATTATCTTTTTCAACTCAACAGAATGACGGCACAGGCTCCTGCGACGGCGAACGGATCGACAGCTGCTAACTACAGGTATCCTGATAAGTTCGTCGCATTTCATGAACTAAGCATCAACATTGGAAAGAAGTTCAACCTCGGCGTCTTTGAGTCCGTTGTGTTCGCACCTGCCGACTCAATCAATGGAGGAGTGTTCGAGCTCAGCTACCTCAATCCAATTATTTTTTACCGGGCGATTGAGCAACAGAATGGCAGCGCCGACAATGTGATCCTCGGTATGGACTGGAAATGGCTTGCGGTGAAGCGCCTTTCATTTTACGGACAATTTGTGCTGGATGAATTCGTGCTCCAAAATATTAAAGCAGGAAACGGCTGGTGGGCGAACAAATTTGCCGTACAGGGAGGAATGAAGTACGTTGACGTTGCGGGCATCAGCAATCTCGATCTACAGCTTGAGGCAAATGTGGTCCGGCCCTACACCTATTCTCATAAGAACCTGTTTACGAGCTACACCCATTACATGCAGCCCATCGCTCATCCGCTAGGCGCAAATTTCTATGAGCTTGCGGCGATCGTGCGTTATCAGCCACTGCCCAAGCTCAATATGACGGTAAAAACTTTTTATGCACAAACAGGCCGCGATGAGACCGCCGCTGCCATTGCCGCAGGAACAAAGTTGACAGACTGGGGTGGTGATCCCCTAAAAAGCTACAACTTGAGGCAGCAGGAATACGACAATAAAGTGGCACAGGGAACCGACAATAAGATCATGTATGCCGATTTCCTCGCTTCTTACATGCTAAGACATAATTTCTTTCTTGACTTGAAGGCAACGGTCAGGAACAGCAAGAGTGACAATCCTGCCTTTAACAACAACACCGTTATGACATCACTTGCTTTGCGCTGGAACATCGCGGCGAGGGCCTACGACTTTTAACAAGTGTCAATGAAGATTTTTTTCCGGATACTATCTTACGCGAGGAATATTGGCCAGAAGCTGTCGCTGTTTTTTTTGTTCTCAATCCTGGGGATCATTTTCGGCGCCTTTAATATCGTGCTGGTGATCCCGATGCTTACTGTTCTTTTTGAACAAAGCAACGGGGTTGCCGATGTCCCCGCGATTCCTGATTTCAGCTTTTCCTCAAAATATGTAGTAACCGTTTTTGACCACTATTTCCTAGGTATCATCCGCGACTATGGACAGCTTAATGCCTTGCTCTTCGTATGTGCACTTATCGTCGCCTGTGTACTGTTCGCCAATGTTTTCCGCTACCTCGAGCGCGTGATGGCGACGAAAATACGAGCGGACCTTGTCAAACATATGCGCATGGACATTTTTACAAATGTCACGCGTCTGCATATCGGATATTTTAACAATGAACGGAAGGGTGATCTTATCTCGCGGTTCACCAATGATGTGCAGGAAGTCGAACAGGCAGTCATGAGCAGCCTGAAGGCTGTTCTGAAAGAGCCGATTACCATCATCGTTTACTTTCTTATCCTGTTCACGATGTCTGTGAAGATGACCTTGTTTACGTTGCTGGTGCTTCCGCTGACCGGCGGTGTGTTGGCAGAGATTATCAAAAGGTTGAAAAAACAGGCTGTGCAGACACAGGAATCACTCGGAAGAATCGTGAACATCCTCGATGAGACGTTCGGAGGTATGCGTGTTGTGAAAGCGTTCAACGCCCGAAAATACGTGATAGATAAAATGGAGGAGGAGAGTACACGCTACCGAAAGGTGAGCAAGTCCATGGCTTATAAGAATGAGATGGCTTCACCTGTGTCGGAAATATTGGGAGTCGCGATCATCGCCGGGCTGATCTTCTTTGGTGGCAACATGGTCTTGTCTGATCCGCCCGAACTAAAGCCCGCTGTCTTCCTCGGATTCCTCACGCTTTTCGCGATGATCATCCAACCTGCAAAAGAATTCTCTAACGGTATCACCGCACTCCAGCGAGGGGTCGCGTCTGCCAAACGCATCTTCAGCGTGATTGATACAGTCCCGCTTGTTGAAAACAAGCCCGACGCGGTCACATTGAAGAGTTTTGAAAAGGACATTGAATTCAGGAACGTGAGCTTTGCCTACGATGCTAACCCTGTTCTTAGGAACATCAACATTAAGGTTGAAAAGGGTAAGACGGTGGCGCTGATCGGACCCTCAGGGGGCGGCAAATCGACGCTCGCCGACCTCGTTCCACGCTTTTACGATCCCATTCAAGGAGAGGTGTGCATTGACGGGATCTCTCTTCGCGATTACGACATCGAGTCGCTGCGAAAGCAAATGGGAATTGTAACACAGGAGTCCATTCTATTCAATGACTCGATCTTCAACAACATTGCATTTGGAATGCCGCACGTGGATGAAGCAGCCGTTATTCAGGCAGCGAAGATCGCCAACGCGCATGAGTTCATTCTACAAACAGAAAATGGCTACAGGACATTCATCGGTGAACGCGGTTCAAAACTGTCCGGCGGGCAAAGACAAAGGCTGAGCATTGCACGAGCAGTGCTGAAGAATCCACCCATCCTTATTCTTGATGAAGCAACTTCGGCTCTCGACTCTGAATCTGAAAAACTTGTTCAAGAGGCGCTTTTTAATCTGATGAAGAATAGAACTTCTTTCGTTATTGCACATCGTCTCAGCACCATCCAACATGCAGATGAGATCATCGTGATTCAGGAGGGACAGGTCGTAGAAAGGGGAACACACGATACGCTCATCCAAAGCAAGGGATTGTATTGGAAACTAAGTACCATTCAAAATACGTCACATGGGTAGTGCAGCTGTTTTTCTTCAGTGGCTCATGGTTCGCTTTTAAAGGAATTGCAGTATGTTTGAAAAGAATATCGCGTGATGAATCGAAAAAGGCTCCTTCTGTACGTCATTTTTGCAGGTTATCAAATCATATCGTTCATTTTTACCGTCCTGGTGGATGGTCACCTCGATCTTCTTGGATTGCTTAAATACATTCCCGCATTCAAATACGTCGCTGCGATCGGCGTCATTCTTATCGTGATTGACTTTGCCTGGTATTGGATTGATCATCGCGCAAACCGTCAGAAGTCGGAGTCACAGGAAAAAGAGAATAACATCCTGAAGGCAAAGATCTACGACTACCAGGAGGCGGAAAAGAAATCAGACCCTACGAAACAAGCATGAGCTACGAGAACGTCATCACGCAGGAACTTGCTCAGGCCGCCGACGTACTGTCCTCGTTCTTAAAGGACAAGGCATCTATTGCAAGCATTGAGAAGGCTGCGGCTATGATGGCAGGATCTGTCACTGCAGGGGGGAAGATCATCTCCTGCGGCAATGGCGGATCGCACTGCGACGCGATGCATTTTGCCGAAGAGCTTACCGGTAAATACCGAGATCACCGAAAAGCGATTCCTGCGATTTGTATTTCTGATGCCAGCCATATCTCGTGCGTCGGCAACGACTATGGATATGATTTTATTTTTTCGCGGTACCTCGAAGCATTGGGTAATGCGGGCGATGTGCTTTTTTGTCTGAGCACCAGTGGTAACTCAAAGAACATTCTTGAAGCTGCGCGCGTCGCGAGAGCAAGGGGCATGAAGATCATTGCTCTGACCGGAAAGGACGGCGGCAAACTTGGCCCGCTCGCCGACATCGAGATTCGTGTCCCGCATAACGGTTATGCAGACCGGATACAGGAAGTGCACATTAAGATCATTCATATTTTGATTTTGTTGGTGGAGAAGCAGTTGACATAAGTAACCATCGCTCACGAAGTCTCTTTTATAGTTTTTCCTTTGATGAATAACTCCTCCGACCCCTGGCTTGCGAGATGGAACGACAGGTACAGCAAGCCTGAATTTGCCTTTGGCGAGCAACCCAATGAATATTTCCGCGATCAACTCCGAAAATTGGAACCCGGGAACATCCTCTTACCAGCTGAGGGCGAAGGGCGAAACGCCGTATTCGCCGCCAAGGAAGGATGGGGCGCTTTTGCGTTTGATATCAGCATCGAAGGAAGAAAAAAAGCCCTTCTGCTTGCGGAAAGAAACAACGTAACAATTGAATATCAGGTGGGGGATTTGACGTCACTGAGCTATCAGGAAGGTCAATTCGATGTGATTGCATTGATTTACGCTCACTTTCCCGCCGACATCAAAGCAAAAACGCATAGGCAACTCAACACGCTCTTGCGAAAGGGCGGCACCGTTATTTTTGAGGCGTTCAGTAAAAAGCATCTGGAATACAAGGCCCGCAACGAAAAAGTTGGCGGCCCGGGTGAACTTGCTCAGCTGTTCTCCATTGAGGAGATCAAAGCTGATTTTCATGACTATGAAATTATTGAATTGGTGGAACGCGAGATCGAATTGAAAGAAGGCGCATTCCATGATGGTGTCGGTTCTGTAATCAGATTCTTGGGGCGTAAAAAATAGTGCTTCTGGCATCGCGTGCTTTTGTTGGTCAAGAGTCCGTTTTTAAAATATTGTTCTCAACCAAATTTCGTTACCAACCGGGAGGCTGAACGCAGCTCATGTAATAGTTCTTAGCGGGCGGCAATTTATCCGTTAGATTGTCTTTGATAAACCCGATACCTATGATTCGCGAATACGTCAAGATGGCCGTCAGGCAGCTGCTCCGCGAAAAAATTTTTTCACTCGTAAACCTCGCCGGTCTCGCGTTGGGTCTTGCGTGTGTGATTTGTATTCTCCTCTTCGTTAGGGATGAGTTGTCTTATGACCAGCACCTGAGCAAAAAACAGCGAATCTTCCGCGTGATTCACGGCAGTGAAAGCGGAGAGCAATCTTCGAGTTTGCCGTTCCCGGCAGGGCCGACGTTGATCAATGATTTCCCGGGTGACGTCGAAATGCAGGTGAGGCTTTTTAATTTCCAGGCATCGACCTTATCGATCGTTCACGAGGACCATGGCGTCGATGTTCCTTTTAATGAACCGCATTTCTTCTTTGCTGATTCCACTTACTTCAAAATCTTCGACCATAAATTCATTCAAGGCAACCCAGAGATGGCGCTTGCCGGTCCCAGCTTCGTGGTGCTCACCGAATCCACGGCTAAGCGGTACTTCAGTTCAACCGACGTCGTGGGACGTATCATCAAATTCGAAGGGAAGAATGACCTTACCATCACAGGTGTAATCGAAGACGTTCCATTAAATTCTCATTTCAAGTTCGATTTTATCGCTTCGATGACGACGTTGCCGTTGATCAACTTTCCGATCCCGGAAAAGAATTGGTATTGGAATCCGGTTTGGACGTACGTGCTGCTTTCAGATACATATCGCAAGGATGAGATCGAACGCCAGCTACCGGCATTTGTCCAGAAGTATTACCATCCATCAATCAAGGATGAGGCGATTCTCGAGCTGCAGCCGATAACGGACATTTACCTTTACTCCACCTCCGATTATGAAATTGGAGTGATGGGCAGTGCCCGCAACATTAAAGTGTTCTCTATTATCGGAGTCGTCATCCTGCTTGTAGCGATCATCAACTTTATCAACCTCTCCACCGCCCGCGCGACAGATCGATTCAAGGAGATTGGTGTACGAAAGGTGTCGGGCGCTGGAAGACGGCGATTGTTGATTCAGTTCCTTACCGAATCGGTTGTTGTGATCTTCATAGCCTTGCTCTTTGCAGGTGTGCTTGCATCCGGTCTTCTCGGCCCGCTGAATAAATTGGCCGATAAGGCCTTTACCCTTAATGACCTGTTCGACACTCAGACACTATTGATCATGACGGGAATCGGGCTGGCTGCTGGTGTGATTTCGGGAATATATCCGGCCATTTATTTATCATCTTTGAATCCGGTGCATGTTCTGAAATCAGGAGGGGCGAGTCCCGGTGGCAAATCTTTCTCCCGAAAAGCCCTTACAGTGTTCCAGTTCGCGACGTCCACCATACTGATCGTTGTGACGATGGTGATCTACAGCCAGGTTAATTTTATGAAAGATGCTTCACTTGGCTTTGATCAGGAACAAATCCTCGTTCTGCCCGTACAGCGTTCTTCTCTTGTTCCCAACTATGAGTTGTTCAAGGATCAACTGCTTGCCAACGATGCGATCATGAGCGTGACCACTACGAATACTTTACTGGGAAAGGAACACCAGTCGTCCAACTATAAAAAGGCCGGTCAGGATGAAATGTCTTTTTATCCATGCCTGTTCGTGCGTATGGATTTTGCGAAGACGGTTGGAGTGAAGCTGCTCGCGGGACGCGATTTCAATGATGAGATCACTGCGCCGGGTTACTATGCAATGATCAACCATTCGCTTTGCAAGACATGGGGATGGACTCCGGAAGAAGCGGTTGGACAGAAGATCAATGGAACTGTTGAAGGCGAAATGACCGTGGTGGGTGTCACGGAAGATTTTCATTACGCGCCCCTCAAGCAAACAGTAGGGCCAATGATCATGTGTCAGAGTGATTTCGCGAAGCACAAAGATTTTTTCACCAGGTTCGTCATGGTACGGATCAGGCCTGAGAAAGCAAAGGAGACGCTGGCGTTTCTTGCAACTACATGGAGCAAGATCGTAACAGAAAGTCCCTTCGATTATTTTTTCCTCGATGAAGAGCTTAATGCGGTTTATAAGCAAGAGGACAGGTTGAATCAGATTGCCACTGCGTTTTCTGCATTTGCTATTGTAATCGGCTGCCTGGGTTTATATGGACTCAGTCTCTTCACATTCCGAAAGCGGAGAAAGGAGGTAGCGATTCGCAAAGTACTGGGCGCTTCGGAAACGGTGATCGTAAGATTGTTCACCGTCGATTTCTTAAAACTCGTTGTCATTGGCTTTACGGTGGGGGCGCCGGCGGCATACTTGCTTTCCGAAAAATGGCTTTCTGAATATTCTTACCGGATGCCATTGTCGCAGTCGTATTTCATAATATGTTTTGCCGGCCTGCTATTCCTCGCAATGTTCACGATTTCATTCCAGACGATACAGGCGTCGGTGGCGAATCCATCGGATGCGTTGCGAAGTGAATAGTCGCTTGGTGCGAACAAGTACGTTTGCTAAATTTTCGATTTATTCGACCCCATTCGTAAAGTGGTTCTACAATGAGGAATTGTTTTTACGCATTGCTGCTCTTGCTTGCTGCATGCGGCCCCAAAAGGCAGTCTCCCACAGAGGCGGCAGCAACAAGACTTTGTAATTGCTATAGTTCCAAGACAGTGGGCACGGTCGAAGACCGGTTGACGCCATGCTTTCAACGAGTTATCACGGAGAAACAAAAAGAGCTCGAATCAGCGACCTCCGATCAGGCATTTTTTCATGGACAACTTGAAGCGTATGGGCTCGAACTGATGGTCGGGCTGACTCGCTCCTGCGATACTTATTTTGACGAGGTAAGCGCTTTGTACGATGCCGGGTACCCTCTGGACACAAGTGCGTTCAACAGGAATGAAATTGAAAGGTTGTCCAAAAAGATCGAAGGGGAGTCGAACCGCGATTCGGTGAAAGCCGCCCTCCATAAAAAAGTTAAGAGGCTATTGCAGTTGCGCGAGTATAAACAAGCACTCGATGACATCCAGCGAATTGAATTACTTGACAGCGCCGACTACCAGGCCCTCCTTGCCAGGGCTTTTGTCTTCAGCCAAGCCGGCATGTTCGAAGACGCTGTTAAAGAAATAGAAAAGGCTGTTGCCATTTCGGGAAATCCGAACATGATATTGTACGCCGAGATTGCACGCGGAAAAAGCCGGCGGACAAAGGGCAACTGACCAATCGAAATACCAACACGGTTTGTTTCATATTAGCGCGCTCACCAGCTCCTCGGTCAGTCTATAGTTCTTCGATTCGATCAACGATTGCTAGCGTATGGATGCGGAGAGATTCATAACAAAACCCGGCAGCTGATAAGCCTGCTTACGCCGCCCCAGCCGCTGCTAAAGAATTAGTACGGTATTCCCGACATAAAATCGTCCGGTTTAATTGTCTTCAACAAAATTCTGCATGCCACTCAATAGATGACCTTTAATATGTGGTAGCAAAAACTTTTGGCAGCGCAGTTCACGGCGTCGATGCGCGCACAATCACTGTGGAAGTGAATGTCACACAAGGACTTCACCTCCATATCAGTGGTATGCCGGACATCGCCGTGAAGGAGAGTGAGCATCGTGTTGAGTCGGCAATGAAAACATTAAAGTTTTTTATGCCCAGGAACAAAGTCGTGGTAAATCTTGCGCCGGCCGATGTGCGAAAGGAGGGATCGGCCTACGACTTGCCAATCGCGCTTAGTATCCTTCAGTCGTCTGAGCAGATCAAAGCGTCCAATCTGGAAAAGTATGTCATCATGGGTGAGCTTTCCCTTGACGGAAAACTTCGGCCCATCAAGGGCGTACTACCGATTGCCATTCAATCCAGGAAGGAGAACTTTAAGGGGTTAGTCCTGCCCAAATCAAATGCGCGCGAGGCTGCGATTGTAAATGGTCTGGACGTGATCGGTGTGGAGACATTAAAGGATGCAATTGATTTTTTTGAAGGTAAGCTTACAATCGAACCGCTTACGATGGATGTGCGCGCTATGTTTCAAAGCAAGCTCAATTCGTATGACTCTGATTTCAGAGACGTGCAAGGACAGGAGAACATCAAACGCGCCTTGGAGATCGCCGCCGCGGGTGGGCACAACGTGATCATGATCGGACCGCCGGGCGCGGGTAAAACCATGCTTGCCAAGCGGCTTCCGACAATCTTGCCCCCATTAACTTTAAATGAAGCGCTGGAAACGACCAAGATCCACTCTATCGCGGGTAAGATCGGTAAAAATGCTTCGCTGCTAACGAACAGACCTTTCAGAAGTCCGCACCATACGATTTCGGATGTGGCGCTCGTTGGCGGTGGTGGCAATCCACAACCCGGCGAGATTTCTCTTTCACACAATGGTGTGCTCTTCCTTGATGAGCTTCCCGAATTTAAGCGCACTGTTCTGGAGGTAATGCGTCAGCCAATGGAGGAGAGGAGGGTGACAATCTCTCGGGCTAAAATTTCGATTGACTTTCCTGCCAACTTCATGTTAGTGGCCAGTATGAACCCCTGCCCGTGTGGATTTTATAACCATCCGGAGAAGGAATGTGTGTGCGGTCCGGGAATCGTTCAACGCTACCTAAGCAAAGTGAGCGGGCCGCTGCTGGATCGCATCGATTTGCATGTTGAGGTCGTGCCGGTTGGGTTTGATGAGATGACGGCTCAGCGGAAAGGTAATACCAGCGAAGAGATCAGAGAGCGTGTCGTTCTCGCCAGGGAAATTCAGTCGCGGCGATTTGCTGAAAAGTCGCAGGTACATTGTAACGCGATGATGTCATCAAACCAGGTGAAAGAAGTGTGCATCATACAGGATGCAGGGGTCAAGCTCCTAAAGACCGCGATGGAACGACTGGGGTTGTCGGCACGCGCCTATGATCGCATACTCAAGGTGTCGCGTACCATTGCTGATCTAGCCGGGACGGAAGACATCAAGGTTGAGCATTTAGCGGAGGCAATTCAGTACAGGAGTTTAGATCGTGATGGATGGGCGGGGTGAATTTTGCTGATTCCTTACTCTATCTTTTTGCCCGGATATCCGTCGATGATCATTTCAGTTACCTTGCCAGCTGTATCTCTGTTAAAACCGACCTTCAGCCAATATGAGCGCTGGAAGAATTCGAAGGATTTATTCGGGATCAGCTCGCCGTAATTACTCGAGAGTTTCCCGTCGTTAAGCTTCACCTCCATAGTGAAATTTGACTTGTAAAAATCCTCTCCGAATTTATATTTCCCGACTATTTGCGTCGACTCCTCCGAACTTAGTTTTCTGTTTAGCGCTGGGATCTCCACGGGCTGATTGAATAAAATTCCTGCAAGATCGACTGCAATTTTCTTCGGTATGAACACCTGCATGTTGGAAAGAACGATGATAAAAATCTCTTCTTCCGGATACCGTCCCATATGCGCGCAAAAACCAGGAACTCTGCCGTTCATGAAAATATAGTTCTTGTCAAATTGTTTACCGATATACCAGCCATACCCTGTGTCGGCGTACTCTGTGAACATTTTGGATTTGCTTTTCTCCGTTAAAATGGCGGTACCCGATAACGCTGTATTCCATATCGCGAGGTCATTCACTGTTGTAGCGATGGCCCCGCCTCCGGTTTTGGATGACCAATCGAGGTAAGGCGGCTTTTGCGTGCCAAAATTTCCATCAGATGAATAACCTTCCGCCATATTTCTAACCACGAGCGCCATATTCCCGTGATCAAATGTCTGTTTCATTCCGAGCGGCTGGAAAATATTCTCCTTTAAGAAATCACCGAACTTCTTTTTCGAAACTTTTTCGATGATGAGCGCCAATAAGTAGTAGTTAGAGCTCAGATACTCGTATTTCTCACCAGGAGCAGACTGTAACGGTTTATCTTTGAACAGTGCAACTAATGTTTCAGGCGTCTGCGGATTAAGCATGGCGCTACCATATTCGGGTCCATCCTCCACATCCGCAATTCCTGAGGTGTGGGACAACAGGTGATGGATGGTAATCCTATTTCCGGAAGGATAATCAGGAACGTACTTCGAGACAAAATCATCTGTCGCAAGCAGCCCTTTTTGCTCGAGAATTAAAATGGCTGCAGCTGTAAAGGTTTTTGAAAGGGATGCAATATGAAAAATGGTATTAAGATCGTTGGGCACACCGAACTCCAGGTTTGCAAATCCGTAAGCTTTGTTAAACAGAATCTTCCCTTTCTGCGAGATCAGGATATTGCCACTGAAATTATTGGTTTCAACATAAGGGCGAATGTATCGTTCAAGCTTGCCGGCCAGTTCTTTGTCCTGACTGAAAACTCGTTGTGGCGAAACAAAGACCATTAGGAACATCAGGTACTTCAGCGTGTTCATAAAGAAGTTGGTTTGGAGCCGATTCCAGAGAAACCTTGTTTTGTGTGCTTAGTTACAAGGAACACTTCGCTTTCTTTCCAGTTGGGCAAGCTAGACCTGTGCTAATTGAAGCCTAGTGCGGCTTGATCCGCAATATCATTCCGCCATCGACGCCAATGTATAGAAATCCGTCTGGGCCTTCCCTTACGCTCCGGACGCGCCATTTATGCTCCGACAGTAATCTTTCTTCTTTAATAACCTTGTTGTTGTCCAGCACCAGCCTGTTCAGGTGCCTCAACGCCAACCCGCCGATGAACAGGTTGCCACGCCAGTTCGGAAATTCCGACCCGCTGTATCGATCCATTCCACCTGGTGCGATCGAAGGTGTATAATGATAAATGGGTTGCTCCAAACCCTCTTGATGTGTCTTCCCTTCACCGATTGGCTTGTTGTCGTAACCAATGCCCCAACAGATTATAGGCCATCCATAATTTATTCCAGGCTTAATAATGTTAAGCTCGTCACCACCTTTTGGACCATGTTCATGCTCCAGGATTTCGCCGGTCGAGGGGTCAACAACGAGTCCCTGCGGATTGCGATGACCATAGCTCCAGATCTCGGGAAGTGCGCCTGACGTCTTTCGAAACGGGTTGTCTTCTGGGATGGTGCCATCTTCGTTCAGTCGCATGATCTTGCCGAGATGATTGGACAGCGATTGTGCGGAGTCGCGTAGGTCGTACCGATCTCCCATCGTGATGAAGAGATAGCTCTTACTTAGCAAAAGGCGGTTTCCAAAATGCCCGGATCCTTTATAGTAAGGAAGCGCTTCGAAAAGTTTTTCCCTGTGCTTCAGACTATCGCCAATCAACACAGCTCTTTCCACAACGAGTGAGCTCGAGGAATCGGCTTTCATTGACGCGTAAGAGTAGTACAGTAAGTGATTTGTGGCGTAATCAGGATGAGGCAATACGTCCAGCATTCCACCATCCCCTGAGCAGTAGATTGTTGGAAGCCCTTGGATTGTACTACGGACGCCACCTGCAATATCGTATTTGATCATTTTTCCCGTTGCCCTATCGGATATAATCATTTCATTTTTAGAAAGGAAGGCGAGACCGAAGGGGACAGCGATCTTGTCAACGACAACTTCTATTTCAAATTTCCCCTCCTCGCTTTCTTCGATCCACCACTGGGGTGGCCCACAAGAAATTGCAGAGGTGACTATTAAGAGACTCCAGCGTTGAAATCGATTCATACTCCATGATTTTCACGCAGAGATACAGCGGCGCGCAGTCGAACTTCTACGCGATTTGCGAATCAGTAGATCTTTTTATGTAAAAAAACGAGGCTTTGTGGCGTACCGTAGGACGTTCGAGTCGGGAAAAGGGGGCCGCTCACGAGGGAAAGCCATTCGCCTTTCGGTATTCTTTTGGAGTTTGCCTGGTTTGCTTCTTGAACGAATTGTTGAAAGCCGACAGCGTGTTGAAGCCAACTTCATAGGCAATCGTCGCAACCTTTTTCCTGGCCCCGTGCGGATCGGTCAGTCTGGCCTTCGCCTCTTCCACCCGGCGGGTGTTGATAAAATCAGAGAAAGTCATTTGGTAGTGTTCATTGATCAGTTGCGACAAGCGGTATGGCTGCATGCCGGCAATTTTCGCGAGCCGAGCCAGATTCAATCCAGGATCAAGATATGGTCGCGTTTGCCCGAGTATTTGATCCAGCTTTTCAATATATCGCCGCGCGTCTTCCTCCGAAATAGCGGCTAGTTTACGGAGCGGCACCTTCATGCCAAAAATGTCATTATAGAACCTGAAGCCAACGTAACTCGCCAGGTAGATCATTATAGAATACAGGAGCGGACCGGTGATGTAGGACGTGAGGCCGAGAATGAAATTTGAGAAATAAGCAAAACCCAACACGGAAACTGTGGACACCAGGATCAAAAGCCAATTTCGCTCAATAGCATTCAGTCGCTCGTGAGATCGCGATGAAAGCAAATACATCCAGGTGAACGAAAAGTATATAAGCGAATAATAAAGAGTAACCGCGTACCCCCAGGGCAGCCAGAAGTTTTCCTTCAGTTGAAAAGATAAAATCAATATGCCAAGCGTGGGAGTGAGGTGCAATAGGTTTAGCGGAGAAAACTTATGTGAGCTTGAATTGAAACCTGTGACGTACATGAACAAAAGTGGGCCAATCGCAATATGGGCGGCATAGCCGATATTCATGAACACCGGGTCGAGTACGAAGAAGTAATAGGTTACTGATTTTGCAAGTCGTATTGCAAGGGTGATGAGCAAGGCCGAAAAAATCCGATTTGAAGTCTTGTTGCCCTCCTTGAAACTGAGCAGGCAGCAAGCAAAAAATACACTTTGGGCGATCCCCAGTGCGCAAAAGACCAACAGAATATTTTCTGGAATCGCCATGACCAAATTTTAATAAAATCCTGAAGACTTAAAAATTTTCAATTTCCACTATGGCACACATTCGGTGCTGAGAACGTTAGCGCTTCGTCTCTTAATATTGGGCGGCTTCGTACCACTTATTACCTTAGCAGCAATGGATACACTTGCGGCACTCAATTTTATTGAAAGCTCGTTGTCACGGACTGAAAGGAATTTTCTGGACATGAACGGCTACTTAAATCTTGGCCGGCTGTTATCGGAAACACAGGTCCAGAAAGTCAATGCAAAAATTCTTTCATTAATGGACTCAGAAGGTGCAAATGCAGGTTCCGAGCTCCTGGACTCACCTTACATCCGTCATCCGAAGGAAGCGGGCGCCGATCGGCTGGCTGACCTCGTAAACAAAGGCGAAGAGTTCGATATTTTTTATACGCATCCGCGTGTCCTTGCGGGAATTGCTCATGTTCTCGGGCGAGCCATAAAGCTTTCATCTTTAAACTATCGTGCGGCAAAGCCGGGAATGGGACTGCAAAAACTTCACGTTGACTGGCATGAAGCAGTGGCGCCAGGAGGCTATACGGTATGTAATTCAATTTGGCTCCTCGATGATTTCACAAGGAAAAATGGCGCAACACGTATCGTACCGGGAAGCCACTTGTCCGGTGTGATGCCGCAGACTGTACTGGCTGATCCCGAGGCACAGCATCCTGATGAACTGCTGATCGAGGCTCCCGCCGGATCTGTTTTTATCTTTAATTCTCATGCCTGGCATGGCGGCACCACAAATGTTACAGACAAAAGCAGGCGATCTATTCACAGCTATTTCTGTAGGTCAGATCAACCTCAGCAAGTGGATCAATCGCGATACATTAAAAGTGAAACATTGGCCCGTTTATCACCAGCAGCAGTCAAGATTCTTGGATTGAAATGATCTTTGGATTCATCTGTCAGCGGTTCTGACAAAACGCTGGCCATACGCTTCGCTGGCATATCCTCCTGCCCACGATCCGAAGTTTCTGGCTGCTACAGGACTATGAGGAACATGGAAGGCGGTATACAAACCATGTTGATAAAATCCGCCGCCGGCAAATCCATAACCGCCGGAATTGTGATCACCAGAGGGCCAATCTGTATTAGTCGCATATCCATAACTCAAGTTCCCATCGCCATGGCTCCCTACGAATCTCCGACCTCTTTCAGCGCCAATGGAAACAACGCGTTCCCACAGACTCCCTGCAAGATCCATGACCCAATAATATGAAGCTCCAAACGTTTCGCGGTTCGCGTCATTTAACTGGCTCTCGTTTAAACCATCTGCCCATTTTAGTTCATTATCCGCATCGACGAATCGTTTCAATTTATCCTTCGAAGCTGTTCCCCAGGGATAATCGCGCGGTACAGGACTAGTCGGTCCCCGGCAGACTTTGACGTACTCGAAATCTGTCATTGGACGGAGAGCTGCCCAGTCTGCAAAGGCGCACCCGTCATCCCAGCTCACGAAATTCGCCGGCCGGTTTTTTGTGGTCGCCACAAAAATATTTTCGTTCAACGAAATTCCTCCTCGCAGCTTGTGATAGTCTTTGCTTGCAATCTTACTTCTGGCACTTGTGGCCATCGCCTGAAGTGAATTCAGAAAGTTCGCGTACTGAGATTGCTGTAGTTCGTATTTCATGATATAAAAACCGTTGACGCCCTTTGGATAACTGGCGGGCACGGGCCCCGACTGATCTCCCTGATAGTCTTTGTTGCCAACATGATAGTAGATTGCCCCTTTTTCTTTCCCTACGGGTATAGCCTCAGTTTCATTTCTTATTTCCAACGATCCATCAGGTCGCCCGTCCCCGCCTGATTTATAGAATGACGACGCGCGAATTGAAAGCGAGTCACTATCTCCAAGAAAGAAATGACCGTCGGGAATGTACACCATTTCGATTCCGTATCCGTTCAACAGATGATTTCCAAGTACAAAGGCTTTATTTGCCAATACCGCCGTGTCTAATTGAATCCTAACACGTGCTTCTATTGGGCCGCGATACTCTGAAGTTGGCTGGAGGAAAATGCCGGTGCCATCTTTTGAAGGAAGTATCTTCAAATTACCGGGATTTTTTTCCGAAAGGAAAGAATGACCTTCCATTCGAATTTTGGCATGAGTATATCCGCCTGTGGTTCTTAAATATTTGAAAAAGACCCATGCAGCATCATAGTTCTTCTTGTTGTACCACGCATTTTGCCATGAAATGGTAATGTCAACATAGAAATCACGGTGCTTGTTCTCTCCGTCTTTCAGTACCAACTCAAGTCGAGTCAATTCAAGGTTAGTCGCGTAAATATTCCTGGCTGCGAAAGTGCACGCGAATATTGATGCGTAAATTAGTAGTTTGATTTTCATCGTGAATTAACCTTAGTGATGGATAATTGTGTAATCAATTGGAATGATCATAAAAGTATCAAGCACGTGTAAAAATATACTCACCCGTTCTGCTGTATTAACATTTCGTGAGGGTGGGGTCGGTATTTCGAAATAAGATTAATGGAATTTCTGAATCCGCAAGGAATTGACGAGAATAGTGCGCGAACCGAATTTGAACGTTGCCGGCGTACTCACGGGACAGAATTTTATGCTTTGTGCCCCTCCGAAAAAATTGTTTTTATTTTGAGCCTGTGAAGCGCACAATTTTTTTGTATGGCCTTGCGATGGCCACCCTTATCATTGTTCTCCGTTACTTTGAATACCGGATGTTCGTTCGCGACCTTTCGCTCGAATTTTATGTTGGAATTGTCGCCCTGTTCTTTACAGCGCTGGGCGTGTGGGCTGGCCTACGTCTCACGCGCAAAAGGATCATTTTTTCGTCTGGGGACTTTAGACTAGACGAAGGAGCGCTTGAGCGTTTGGGTATCAGTAAAAGAGAAAAAGAGGTGCTTGACCTGATTGCCAGCGGACTTTCCAACCAGGAGATCGCGGATAAGTTATTTGTGTCGCTCAATACCGTCAAGACACATTCCTCCAACCTGTTTCAGAAGCTTTCCGTCAACCGCCGAACCCAGGCAATCCAGCGGGCAAAAGAGCTGAGGCTAATTCCCTAATTCACTCGAGATAAAGGTGTCCTCGGCTGACTGAAGCGCGACCAGGCCAAATGCCAATACCTAGTAGTGTCCGGGGAAAAATAAGCAAGGTCATTTCTGACCCTGCTTTTTCATGGTAGATTTAGTTTACGACAACAAAAATTACCATGAACAAAAGTATTCATTTTACCGGACAGCCGACGTTTGTTCAGCTGTTAAAC
>JBGAKL010000033.1:0-2991 GCA_044224375.1 Cyclobacteriaceae bacterium | reverse complement strand
TCGGATGCCATCCAGATAGAAAACAATAAACTGGGTTATACTGTCTTTTATTTTCTAAAAAAATTCCATTCGACAAAAGGAGAGGATTATACAATCGTCGGCAACGCCAGATTCGAGGAAATGAAAACTCATGAGCCGAACGTTGAATCGAAGTGGGCGGAAAACCGATGGGAAGCCTACCAGGGCTCGATCAGGCATTTGTTTTCATCAATACTCAAATCACAAACGAGGGAAAGCGGTTTTGAACTTTATAACGACAAAACAGGGTTTGAAAATAGTCCTAAGACGTCTGTCTTTCGCGCAGAGCTTGGGAAGACTATTGAGTCGTACGACACAAGCAAGCTGACCATCGTTGCTGAACCTTCAAAGCAAACTTTTTGCATTTCTTTTAAGACCAACAGAATTGAAGTCCATAACACAAAAGTGGCTTCAAGGGTCCGAAACTATGATGACATAATTCACCAGGTTTCCTGGCTTGAGTTTAAGGACACCGTACGCGTTGATGTTTCTGGCCGCGTGACTGATCCTGAGCGCGTGATAGCGTCAGGATATATGAGCGCCCTGCGAGTGGGTGATCAATTGCCAAATGATTATAGGCCCATTAATCAAAGGATGCGTAAGGCACGTGATGCCGACAATCTATATGAAAAAATCTATGTCCACACCGACAAAGAATATTATTATCCGGGCGAGCGAATTTGGTTCAAGGCATATCTCAACCGGTATGCCGGCCCAGCTATCGCATCCGCGAGCAAGACACTGTATGTCGAGCTGTTGAACCCTGCCGGAAAAATCATCACAGAAAAAATCATAAGGCTTGACAGTGGCCATGCAAATGGAGATTTCATCCTGCCGGATTCGGTTGTTGCAGGAACACATTTTTTGCGCGCATACACCAACATTCAAAGAAATTTCGGCGATGGACAATTATTTGCCCGGCCTTTGCCGGTCCTGAAGCTTACTTCAAAGCCGATTTACTCCAATGAGTCGGAGGAACAGGAAAGCAAGCTCCTAAAGGTCACTGCAGGTAAAACATCGTATAAGCCGCGGGAGAATATCACGCTCACTTTTGAGCTGAAGGACGAATATGGCAATCCTGCGAATGGAGACGTATCTGTATCAGTCACCGACGCCTCACAAGTGGTCAAAGCTCCACATTGGGGATCCATTCTCGAGAAGTTCCCTATCCAGAGGGTGGATGACATAAAAGCAGAAACAGCAAAATATCGCGCTGAATCCGGCTTCAGTATTCGTGGTCAGTTTCTCAATCCAAAAGGAAAGGGTGAAAAAACTGATTTGAACTTTATCCGGTTTCATCCGAGTGAATTTTTTGTTGTCGAAACTGATAAGCATGGATTTTTCACATTGCAGGATTTGCAATTTGAAGGTGAAACGGAGGTATCTATGAATTCTGTGAAGGGGCCGCTGGCAGGGAAAGTGAAATTCTTGCCGCGCGAAGTGCCATCCTTTTCTGCGCCAAAAACTTCATATAGCATCAATACGACGGATGCGAAAGCAGCCCAACGGGTTCTTACTGGCTATAATAAGCCGCTGGATTCCAAAATGTTGGAAGAAGTCGTTATCAAAGGCGAGGTTGACGACGGGTTCAGAAAAAAACCCATCGAGACAAACAACCACGCGTATGGCGATGTAGGACAATATGTTTTTGGTGAAGACCGGATCAAGACGCAATTCCCGAATTTACTTTACACGCTCCAGGCACTTCAGATTTCCGGCTTGCTAGTGAACCCTAATGAGGGTGCCGTTTATTTTGCAAGACACAGCAAACCAAAAATGGTTCAAACCGGCGCCCCGAGTGAAATCGAAGACGAAATCACAAAATATTCCCCCATGGTAACACTTGATGGTGTTCCACTGCTTGGGTCAGCGGGAGAGGCTTTGAGTATTATTGATCCGAGCACAGTTGGATCCATTGAAGTCACCAAAAGCCAAAGCACGATCAGGGGCTCGCTGGCGCCGTACGGCGTCATCGCGGTCTTCTCGAAGCGAGGTGCGAAAATCGACCGGTCCGATTTTAACAGTGGAAACTTTATGAAGCTCGACGGCTATGCAGTGGCCAGTGAATTCAGACATCCGAATTATCAAGCTAACCCCAACAGTGCAGAGCCTGACTACAGGTCCACGCTGTACTGGAATCCGCAAGTCACAATCTCGGCATCTTCCGGGACTGCAGCAGTGTCTTTCTATGCATCTGATTTAACTGGAACGTACCGCGTCGTTGTTGAAGGCGTTAACGATCAGGGAGAACCCGTCAGAAGCGTAAGCTTCATCACGATAAAATAGAGTTCAAACCGAACTCTGAACTCTAAACTCTGAACTCCGGACTTATCGGTACATAACGGCCTTAACCGCCTTCACCGTTTTCTCAACGTTTGGTAGTATCTCTTGTATAAGCGTTGGCGCGTAGGGCAGGGGGGCATCCCAATTGTTTATGCGATGCACGGGAGCATCAAGATAGTCAAATGCGTGCTTCTGAATGTGGTAGGTAATCTCGGTGGCGATAGACGATAGAGGCCATGCTTCTTCCACGATTACCAAACGGTTTGTCTTCTTCACTGACTCCACCACGGTAGCATAGTCAATAGGACGCACGGTCCTCAAATCAATTACCTCTGCTGAAATATTTTCCTTCTCCAGTTCGGTGGCAGCAGCGAGGGCAACCTTCATGATCTTTCCAAAGGAAACGATCGTCACGTCAGTGCCAGGCTTCTTTACATCTGCAAGTCCGAGTGGGATGAGGTACTCCTCAGCCGGCACTTCTCCCTTGTCTCCGTACATCAACTCTGACTCCATGAAAATAACAGGATCCTCATCGCGGATGGCAGTCTTCAGCAATCCCTTCGCATCATAAGGATTCGAGGGAACAACCACTTTCAAACCAGGTGTGTTGGCATACCAGTTCTCGAAGTTTTGCGAGTGCTGGGCTCCCAGTTGTCCTGCATTTCCAGTGGGCCCGCGGAACACGATGGG
>JBGAKL010000014.1:0-143638 GCA_044224375.1 Cyclobacteriaceae bacterium | reverse complement strand
ATGGCACACACTGCGCGATATGTGCTAATAGGACTGCAACGCGGTGACATCAGCTTTAGCCATCCGGAATTTCACAAACGTGAGGGTACTTTGATGAGTAGCCGAAATGCTACGCGTGAGGATTTCGAGCATGTGATCACTTGTATGAATAAAGGTTTGATCGATTCAAATTCTTATATCACACACCGCGCCAGCTTTCATCATGTAAAAAGTGTTTTCGATCAGTGGCTTGATCCGCGAACCGGCGTGATCAAAGCAATGGTGGAATTGTAACGACCGCTATTCCGTTTAAAGCAGCTGCACCAATTCGGGTTTGCATGTGCAACCGTTTGCACACAATGTCTTAACAATTCAAAGTACATTTCCATTCGAAGCGCCCACGAGGTAATACGGATGGAGGTAAACAAACGTATCGAACTACTGAAGTCGACAGCCTTCAGAGATTACACCAAAGCATTTAGCCTTTTCTTTATTCTCTATTATGAAAGACTTGTTCGCTTTGCGACGCCATTCCTGGGAGCGCGATGTTGCGCTGAAGATGCAGTATCAGAAGTTTTGATCCGCTTGTTCAGAAAAAAGAATGAACTTTTCCTGATTGACAACTTTGAGGCTTATCTCTTTCGGTCTGTAAAAAATGAGGTGATCAACAAACTGAGAGCAGAACGAAACGCGATTGTCCGGTCCACGAAGATTTCCTTAAAAGAAATTATGCATGATTGTGAAGACCCGCATGAAAAATTCCTGGAGCAGGAGTTGTCCCATCGGATCGATCATGCTGTCGGGCAGCTTCCGGCGCAGCGTCAAAAAGTTTACCGGTTGATTAAAGACGATGGGATGCGATATAAAGATGTGGCCCGGTTAATGGAAATCTCTGAGCGGACAGTAGAAGTTCACCTTAAGCTGGCTGTGCGTGAAGTTCAGTATGCCGTCGCGCTTTATCTTCACAATTAAGAATTCAGGGTGTCGTAAACAGTAAGGCAAAACAAAGTCCAGATGAAAGCACTAATTCTAATTATTTCCTTGGCATTCATAGGCGTCGCCGCAGAGGCTCAGGAATCATTCCAATCTCCGGTTGGACCGGACAACGAACCGATTGCTGCTGGAAAGTTTGAGCCAACCTGGAAGTCGCTTCAGCAATTCACAGTTCCCGAATGGTTCAGAAATGCGAAGTTCGGAATATGGGCACATTGGGGTCCGCAGTGTCAGCCAGGCCAGGGCGACTGGTATGCCCGACAGATGTACAGCCAGGGAACAGATCAATACAATTGGCATGTGAAGAATTATGGACATCCATCCAAAGCTGGATTTAAAGAAGTCATCAATAGCTGGAAAGCGGAGCGTTGGGATCCCGAAGCCCTCGTTGCACTTTATAAAAGAGCTGGTGCGCAATATTTTTTCGCCATGGCAAGTCACCACGACAACCTGGATTTGTGGAATAGTAAATACCAAACCTGGAATGCCACTAAAGTGGGCCCCAAAAAAGATTTGATTGCCGGGTGGGCGGCTGCCGCGAAGAAAAATCAGTTGCCGTTCGGATTGAGCGTTCACGCCTCTCACGCGTGGTCCTGGTTTGAAACCTCCCAGCAATCGGACAAAAACGGCCCCCTTGCAGGTATTCCCTATGACGGCAAATTGACCGCGGCGGACGGGAAGGGCACGTGGTGGGAGGGGTTGGATCCGGCGCAACTGTATGCACAGGCTCATCCGTTGAGTGATGGCAGCGCCGAATTAAAGTCAATACATCGCCAATGGGAATGGGGTAATGGCGCAAATGTTCCTTCACGTGAATATTGCGAGAAATTTTACAACCGTACCGTTGATCTGATTAATCAATTCCATCCTGATCTGTTGTATTTCGATGATACAGGTTTGCCATTATATCCGATAAGCGATGCCGGGTTGAAAATTGCTGCTCACTTTTATAATGAAAACGCATCGCGGCATAATGGTCAATTGAACGGTGTACTGTTTGGTAAAGTGCTGAATGAAATGCAAAAGAAGAGCCTCGTTTGGGATGTTGAACGCGGCGCACCCGATAAGACACAGGATATGCCCTGGCAGACCGATACCTGTATTGGTGAATGGCATTATAAGAATTCGATTTACGAGGAGGACAAGTACAAAACAGCAACTGATGTGATTCACCTGCTGGTGGACATCGTCAGCAAGAACGGAAATCTGCTTTTGAATATTCCGGTACGTGGTGATGGCAGCATCGACGACAAAGAGATCAACGTTTTGAATGGCATAGCAGCCTGGATGGACGTGAACAAGGAGAGCATCTATGATACGAGGCCCTGGACAGTGTTTGGCGAAGGGCCTGCTGCTGCATCAGCCAATCCGATCAACGCACAGGGATTCAATGAAGGCAAAGTGAAATTCACCGCCAAGGACATCCGCTTTAATAAAAAAGGAAATATACTCTACGTTACATCGCTGGGTGTCCCAAAGGAAAGTCTGGTAATTAAGAGTCTTGGTGCGGCGATGAATTCTGGAACGGTGACAAGCGTTGAACTCCTCGGTGCAAAGGAGAAGATCAAGTGGAAGCAATCAGCGACCGATCTTCGCATCGAGAAAACGTCTTCAGTGCCGAACCAGATTGCCTTTGTGTACAAGTTGCAACTTGCTTCGAAGTGATCGATGGATCACTCTTTAAATATCAATCCTGCAAACTGATGCAATGAGCGTCGCCATGTCTGCCATTCGTGCGACGTGAGCGGTGACTCATAATAAATATGTTTGATGCCAATTTTCTCAAGACCATCATGAAACCCGTTTACGCTTTTGTACATGCGTTCCGGTTCAGCCGTACCGATACTCAAATAGACAACTTTCATTTTCTTATTGAACGAGTCAGCATCTGCCCAAACTCCGTTGAATGCAGTTTTTAGATCTGTATTGGGCTCAAGGAAGGCGGCCCCGCTGAAACCGCCCACGTACGAGAACTTATCAAGATTGAGCATGGCTGTCTGAAAAGCTTGAAAGCCGCCCATCGATAATCCTGCCATTGCACGATGATCGCGGTCTGCGATAGTCCTGAAACGACTATCAATCATTGGAATTATTTCTTTGATCAACACATCAGGGAAAGCATTATTTGCCATCGCGGCCCGTAAACCCGTCTCTTGGGTATTGGGTCGGCGGGTGGGATCGGTCGCGTAGCCCCTGTCCATTACGATGATCATCGGAACGGCTTTCTTATCAGCGATCAAGTTGTCCAAAATCAGGTCAGCCTTTCCTTGCGTAGGCCATCCGGTTTCATCCTCGCCACCTCCGTGTTGCAGATACATCACTGGATAGCGTATTGTGATATCATTGTCATAACCAGGCGGCGTGTAGACGAATGCTTTTCGCCACAATCCCGTAATCTTTGAAAAATAATTGACGCTCCGGATTTCCCCGTGCGGAACATTCTTCGGAGAGTAAAAATCAACACCAGCTTCAGGAATATCTATCCCGCTCGCCATCCTACCCATTCCATAAAAAGCCTGACTCGCTGGATCCACAACGGCGACACCATCGATGAGAATTGAATAGTAGTGGAAACCGATTACAATCGGCTCCGTGGTGGTTGTCCAAAAACCGGCGCTATCCCGCACCATATCATATTTCTTTCCAAGATCGACCTGTACTTTTTGAGCTTCCGGCCCTTTGATGCGGAAGATTACACGGTTGTCTGGTAAGATCTGAGGATACTGTGCGTTGGGCACATTCGTCGATGCAGGTTCCCCGACAAGGCCGTATTTCGTAAAAGATGAAACATCAACAGGTTTGAAAATCAATTGTGAAAACATGTATAACCCATTTTTCCAAACCTTAAAATCATGAACGCCTGGCTCTATATAGTATATGTGTGGTACATTGTTTTGCTTGAGATAATCGTGCGTCCTTTTGCTGAAACCGATCAGGCCATCTTTGTCTCCGCAGGATATCCAAAGCAACTTCAGTAGTTCGCGCGCGCGTGCCGGGTCGGGCACCAGCACTTCCGGTGCTTTTATATTCGGTGCAGAAGAGAATCCTCCCACCCATGCAAACTTGTCGAGATTTTGCAGCCCAAAATTAAGCGATTGTCCTCCACCCATTGAAAGTCCCGCGATCGCAGTGTGCTCCCGATCTTTGTATACTGAATAGTTTTTCTCAATAAAGGGTTTGAGATCTCCCAGCAGATCTTTTTCAAACGTAGTAAATGCTTTCACCTTTGCACTATCAAACGCATTGCCGATCGCACGATCGTCTTTCATCGCACGGCCATTTGGCATCACGACAATCATTGGTTCAATTTTCTTCTCTGCCAGAAGATTGTCTAGAATAGTTTGCGGATGGCCATGCTTTAGCCATTCCTTCTCGTCACCCCCTATTCCGTGGAGCAGGTAGAGAACCGGATATTTTTTCTTTTTCGAATAAGCCGGAGGCGTATATATCACGGCTTTCCGCGTCACGCCCACAGTCTTCGAATTATATTTTATCGTGTCAATTTTTCCGTGCGCGATTCCCTCGCGTTCGGAATCAAATCCCTGAGGAGCCTGTGAAACAATCTGCTGTCCTGCTGCCCACTGGGCCGCATGCATGCACACCAATGCAACTATCAAATTTTTCATGCTGCAAATATTTAAGTGTAATTATAACACTTTTAAGCTAAATGATATAAATTGAGATTGTGTAGTGACCCGGGTGTCAAAAAATTCCGGCACACCTGGATGAACGGTAAACTTTTTCTGGCTAGTCTTTAGAACGTCTTTTTAAATAGCAATTAATCAATGACCATATGAACTTCATTCAGATTGTTTCTGCTGCCTTTATTCTTACCGGGCCATTGTGTTTTGCGCAAGAAGCTGCCTCAATCAAAGACGATTTTCAGCCTTCTGAGTTGAATCAGCCTGGTCAGGAATATCCCCAGGTAAATTCACAAGGATATGCACGCTTTAAAATTCTTGCGCCAGCTGCCGATAGTGTGAGGGTAAGTCTTGGACTTGGCGGCCGTGGAGGGACAAAGCTGACAAAGGCTGAAGATGGTTATTGGGTGGGAACGACAGCCGGTCCCCTCGACGAAGGATTTCACTATTATAATGTGAAGATGGATGGCGGAAAGTTTAACGATCCAGGCACGCTGAATTTTTATGGATCGGTGCGGTGGGAGAGTGGGATCGAAATCCCTGCGCATGATCGTGATTTTTATGCGCTGAAAGATGTCCCGCATGGTAATGTTCAGCAGATACTGTTTCCCTCAAAAAGCACAAACACTTCGCGCAGGGCTTTTGTGTACACCCCGCCGGGATACGAAAAAAATCAGAAGACCAAATACCCTGTTTTATACCTTCAACATGGCTGGGGCGAAGATGAGACTGCATGGACAAATCAAGGGCATGCAAACCTGATTATGGACAACCTGATCGCTGCAGGTAAGATCAAACCATTCATAATCGTAATGACCTACGGCATGACCAATCACATCAAGTTTGGAGGTTTGCGCGAATTTGACATAACTCCTTTTCAGACTGTGATGGTAGAAGAACTGATTCCATATGTGGATGCAAATTTCCGTACCATGTCGGACCAGTCGCATCGGGCAATGGCCGGTCTTTCTATGGGTGGCATGGAGACTAGGCTGATAACAATTAACAAGCCTGAAGTATTTTCACATTTCGCACTGCTGAGTGGTGGTGTTTATAAGCCAGAGGATATCAAGGACAAGTCCAAGGTCAAACTGGTGTTTTTGAGTTGTGGAAGCAAAGAGCGCCCCGAGGCAGTGAAGACAGCAACAGCAACCCTGAAAGAATCAGGATTTAATGCAGTCTCTTATATTTCAGAAGGAACGGCACATGAGTTCCTCACGTGGCGTCGAAGCCTTTATGAATTAGCGCCGTTGTTGTTCAGGTAAGGCGACAACTTCCAGCACATTCACATCCTACTGAAAAAATGGTGTGAAAATGAAAAGATTAAACATGGCTTCATTTATAGGAAGCGAAATCAGCAAGTATTGTTCGGGCTTTGCGCATCAAATTTCAACGGATCTTAATCTGAGACTATTCCCGATGACGGATACAGAACTCAGGCTCATGGCCAGCGCCCCGAGCATAGGACTTAGCAGCAATCCAAACAACGGGTAGAAAACACCGGCCGCAATTGGTATTCCGATCACATTGTAAACAAAAGCGAAGAAAAGATTTTGCCGGATATTCCGCATAACCGATACACTCAGGTTGCGTGCCCGAAGTATTCCTGCCAGGTCGCCTTTCACGAGGGTAATTCCTGCGCTTTGAATGGCTGCGTCAGTTCCGGTGCCCATCGCGATTCCAACGTTTGCCATTGCAAGCGCGGGAGCATCGTTGATTCCGTCACCCGCCATCGCAACCACGTTACCTCGTTGTTGAAGCTGTTCAACTTTAACCAATTTGTCTTCAGGCAAGCATTCTGCCTCGTATCCGTCCAACCCAAGATCTTCGGCTACAGCCTTCGCCGTTCGCATGTTGTCACCGGTAATCATAATAACTTTTAATCCGGCACGTTGAAGGCTCTTGATTGCATCACGTGAAGTGGATTTGATTGGATCAGCTGCTGCGATATATCCGATCAGCTTGCTGTCAGCAATCACAAACATTATTGTTTCTCCTTTTGACTGCACCAAAGCGATTTGCTCCCTTGCCTCGTGCGGTATTTCCAGATTCGAATCACTTACAAGCTTTGCATTGCCGACCAATACACTCAAGCCATCCACCGTTCCGGAAATCCCGTGACCTGTTATCGATTGAAAGTTTGAGACTTTTTTTAATTCAAGTTTCCTTTCTGCTGCGCCCCGCGTGATTGCCTCGGCCAGGGGATGTTCACTTTTTGATTCAAGCGAAGCAGCGAGTGTCAGAATCTTGTCTTCACTGAAAGCTCCAAGGGATATTACGCTCCTCAATGACGGCTTTCCTTCTGTGATGGTTCCGGTTTTATCGATCACCAGGACATTTACCTTCTGCAATTCTTCGATGACTTTTGCTTCCTTAATAAGAACACCGGCGTTAGCGCCCCGCCCCGTGCCAACCATGATCGACATAGGCGTGGCAAGGCCGAGTGCACAAGGACAGGCGATGATAAGAACGGCAACGGCATTGGCGAACGCGAAAACATATACTGGTTCGGGTCCCCAGAAGGCCCAGACAATAAATGTTATCACCGAGGCAGTGACTACCAGCGGGACAAAATAACCTGAAACCTTATCCGCAAAGTATTGAATCGGCGCTTTCGAGCGACTTGCTTTATTCACCATTTCAATAATCTGAGCAAGTAATGTGTCCGAGCCGATTTTTAATGCCTTCATGTCAAAGCTTCCGGTTCGGTTGACGGTACCGCCTGTTACCTTACTGCCTAATATTTTTTCGACTGGCACTGGTTCACCCGTGATCATTGATTCGTCGACTGAGCTCATACCAGCAACAACTTCGCCGTCAACAGGAATTTTTTCACCAGGCTTAATGCGAATGATGTCGTTCAAATGAACGTGCTCCAACGAAACCACTTTCTCCATTCCGTCTTTTATGACCGTTGCCTGCGGCGGAACGAGATTCAATAACTCGCGTATAGCGCTGTTTGTTTGGCCGCGTGCTTTTAGCTCCAATACCTGACCGAGAAGGATCAGCGTCAATATCACAGTTGCCGCCTCGAAATAAAGATGTACACTACCATTCATCTTGAACTGGTCCGGAAAAATATCCGGTGAGACAAGCGCCACAATACTGAATAAGTATGCGGCGCCCGCACCAAGTGAAATCAGCGTCCACATGTTTGGCGACCAGGTCACGATCGACTTGAACCCCCGTGTGAAGAAGTCACCGCAGGAATAAACGACCACAGGCGTTGCGAGTGCAAATTGGATCCACCCAAGCACAGTTGGATTCATATAATGGGAGAGATGCAATCCGACCATTTCGCTCATTGCCAGCATGAACAAGGGCGCCGTGAGCGCCGTTGCGATCCAAAATCTGTTCAGCATATGACGATATGCTGCATCTTCTTCATGATCGTCTTTCTGAACGCTTTTTGGAACAAGGTCCATCCCGCAGATCGGACAACTGCCCGGGGCATTTCGCACAACTTCCGGATGCATTGGACAGGTATATTCGGTTGTCGGCGAAAGCTTTTGCTCCTTCACCAAGTGCATTCCACAGACAGGACAGTTACCTGGCTTCGCGTATTTCTTGTCACCCTCGCAAAGCATGGGGCAATAGTAATCTCCTTGGTTGTCGGCAACGGCTGTGTTGTTGGCTGGTGCTTTCTTTTTTTTGATTGAGGGTAGCGGTGCAAGGCTGGGTGTAGATCGATCACCTTCTGCGATAGTTTTGACCAGGTGCATTCCGCACACCGGACAATTTCCTGGTGCTGAATATTTCTTATCGCCCTCACATAACATCGGACAATAATATTCATCGGATGTGCCTTCCGCTTCTTTCAACACCGATGTATGATTATGACTTACAGATGTACCATGTGCCTCCGGTGAAACTGTCACCAAGTTCATCCCGCATGTCGGACATTTTCCCGGAGCATCCTTCAGTATCTCAGGATGCATTGGGCACGTGTATTGTATTTTTTTATCCGGATCCATAGGGGCTCCTGCACAATCTAGATTGGGTTCAACAGTAATATTATTTAGTGACCTTGAACGGTATTACAACCTTAGTCTTCTCCCACGAAATCAGCAATTCTCCATTCGTTCCTTTTGTCCCGATCTCATAAAGCAATCGTTCCTGGTGTTTGGCCTTCTGTGGTTTAACATTTATTCTTGCGACATCATCTTTCGGATCATATTCATCCGTCAGGTGCTGTTCCCAATTTTTGTTGACAATGAAAATCCATCGGTCCTTACCCGGGATAGTGAAGATGGCATACTTTCCTGCTGGAATGGTTTTGCCGCCAACTACAATATCATTGTTAAACTCCCAGGAAGTGGCAGCGTGTGCGCCAGTGACCCACACTTCATCCATCGGAACCAATCCTCCCCAAATTACCCGACCACGTACGGCAGGGGCATAGTAATGCAGCATCATGTGCGTCCCGCCGATCTGGCTGTGTACTTCTTTTGGAATGCTTTTCTTTATTGTGTCGACGGGTGCTTCCGTTTTGTGCTCGTGTTGGGCCCGCAGGGATAATGTTGCGAGCATTAATAAGCTCATCAAGAAGGTGAGTGGTTTTTTCATAGTGTGATCATGCGACTTTGACAACCTGTCTTGCCGTATTTCCACCAGCCAAGAAAGGCCGTTGTCAAGTTAGTGTACCCTGGACGTAGTTGCTAAAAATACTTTTGAATCTATTTGCCGCAGCGTGAGAAATTGGAGAAAAAATACGGGGTTTTTTGGATGTCAATTTTGTCGTTGAAAGCGAATTGCTCTGTTCCCTATTTCCTCCATTTATTGTCCATTAATGTAATTTTCAATTGATGGAGACAGCCCGGTCATCCTGATTTGATGTTTCCGGCATTACTGAAGAAGACCTTCCAATCTTTTACTAACACCTGAGAATTGCTTGAGAATTGCCATTTAATATTGGCGGTGAGTACGCAGTCCGCCAGAAATACTCTTCTGTCGGACCCAGGACACAGCGTGCAGCCACTAATTGTATTACGCCGGATTCATGGGTTTGAGGTAAGGAATAAGCACTTGATGAAAAATGGTTGAGGCTAAAGACAAGCCATTTGCAGGGAGTGTCAAACAGAAGGTAGTGCTTGCCTTTGTTCTTGGGGCATTTTCCATTGCGACAGCCATAACAATTTCCTACTTCAGTTTAAATAGTATGCTTGGTGTTGTCGACCGACTCACGGAACCGAACTGCAAGCTGGAAATGCTCAATGGCCTCTTTCGAAAAATAACCTACTTTGACCAGCGTCAGCGTCTCGAAGCACTTCAGGCTCCATGGAAACCTGACCGTCACTTACTAAGTGAATCAGATTTTTTAATAAAGAGTATCGATACTCTTCAGGCGATGCAATGGAGTGGTCGCGCTCAACGCGAAAAGCTAAAGGATATCCAGGCGATCCTACACAAAAGAGATAGTCTCTTTATCACATATCTTAAATACAGGAGTAACGCTGCAAGGAACAAGTACCTTTTGCGTCAGTTTGATACCATCGCAACGGTTCTCACAAACGATAGCCTAAGTGTCGATAGTTTGAGAACCACGCGGCGAAGCACCACGATTGAGTTCTCTCCTGATTCATCCCTGCCGAAAGCAGTCACGCCGAAGCGCTCCTTCCTAAGTCGATTATTTAAGAAGAGGCGCGTTACCTACGCTCCGGCAAATTTGCAACCCAAAACCAAGGTAGAGGTAACCGTTACAGTGGACACTCTTGTTCTTGGCAAACGCAATAACTCTTTGGGCGAGGCGGCGAAAATGATCGCAGCGCTCGGTGACGACGAGTTTCAGCGTCGCACCCATCTCGCTACACAAGAGCTAGCACTCCTAACCATCACGGATAATCTCTTTACCAACGTTGTTAAACTTCTTCAGGAGGTGGAGGCGGAGGAGGTGGCGTGGCAGACCCGCAATAATCAAATTGCGGCCGCCATTATGGATCATAGTATCAGAAAGTTTTTTATAATTCTTGCGATCGTTATTGCTGTCGCCGCGTGCATGCTCTATTTTATTGTCATGGATCTTGCCCGCGGCAGTTTTTACCGAGAGCAGCTCTTGCGCGCTAAGGAGCGTGCGGATGAACTTAGTTCTGTTAAGGACAGGTTCCTTGCCAACATGAGCCATGAATTAAGAACGCCACTTCAATCCATTATCGGCTTCTCACAACAAATTCGTTCTCAGGGAGAACACCATTCAGAAGAAATTGTCAACGCAATCGTGCATTCCTCAGAACATCTGCTTCATATGGTTGAAGAAGTACTTGACCTTAGCCGGATCGAAGCGGGTAAAATATCTCTCGCATCTGATCCCTTCAATTTATTGGATATCGTGGAAGAAGTGGCTTTGGCTGTCAGCGTGCAGGCACAAACCAAGGGTCTATGCCTCGATCAATCTTTTGAGGACGCACATAACTACAGAGTCCTGGGAGACGCCTTCCGCTTTCGACAAATTCTGTATAACCTGCTCGGAAACGCCGTCAAGTATACCGACAACGGCAACGTCCGGGTGACATGCGCCACAAAGCTTTCTGGTACGGTGGTTCATGTGGACATGGAGATTGCAGACACCGGCATTGGCATCGAACGTGAACATCTCGAGAAGATTTTTGACAGATTTGAACAAGGGAATGTTGAGATAGCCAGGCGTTATGGGGGAACCGGATTGGGGCTGACAATTGTGGCTGAGTTGGTTAAGGCATTTGGTGGCACAATTGATGTAAAAAGCGCTCATGGTGCGGGAAGCGTTTTTCATGTGCGACTGGCGTTCACGTTAGCTGATGATGCAACTACCTCCGATAGTATCACCCAATCTTTAGTGCACCGTATCTTGATTGTGGATGACGATTCACTTATTCTCAAACTGTGTGGCATGATGCTGGCAAAAGCCAACATTCAATTCATTTTGTGTAATAATCCTCAGGAAATTCAACCTTCGAGTCTTCCGCCGGATTTGACCCATGTCCTGCTCGATATCAGGATAGGATCTGTTGATGGTTATGCGTTTGGAGGTGTACTCAGAGGCCTGCTGAATCCACAGGCCAAACTGATTGCAATGACTGCCAACAGGCAAGTAGACCTTAAGTTGAAAGACGTTTTTGACCAAGTCCTTTTCAAGCCATTCAAGGAAGAACAGCTCTATGAATCTCTCGGAATATCAATGACTACACATGACTTCGGGGCCATCGATGGGGCCGGGGACTTCACTTCAATCAGGAAACTTGCTATGGAGGACGAACAATTGCTGAAATCTATTCTGATCGAATTCGCAAACGAAACCCAGGATGATCTCAAAACATTGAAACAGAGTATCATGACGGGTGAACCGGAGGATGCCAGGAAAGCCATCCACCGGCTTGCCGGAAGGGCGAGCCAACTTGGTTTCCATAGAGTGGGGAGCGAACTGTGTCACCTCGAACTTCGTATTGAAGAGGGGACAGAAATTTCAGATTTGAGCGATGCGCTTAAAGATGCAGGTGAGCATGCAGAAGCACAGATCGGGCATATTAAAAAGTACCTTTCCGATCACTAGTTCTCCAAATTGTACTTCTTCATTTTCATGTACAGCGTTTTTCTGTCAATCTGAAGAAGTTTTGCCGCCTTAGATTTATTAAAGCCAGCCTGCACCAACATTTTGTTTATGAACTCCTTTTCCTGAATCTCCTGAAGTGACTTTAAGGTTAGGGGCTCGCCACTGGGATGATTTTCAATTCCCCTGGCCATTTCGGCCGGAATGGAATTCATCGAAACGATTTTCGAACTCGTGGAAAGGACGGCACGTCTGACGACGTTTTTGAGTTCTCTCAAGTTTCCGGGCCAACGATAGCGTAGGAACGTCTCAATGACGTCGTGATCAAACTGCTCAGTATTGCGACCAAGTTCCTCATTAGCCTGTTGCCGGAAATGTTCGGCAAAAATCTTGATGTCTTCACCCCGCTCGCGAAGAGGAGGAACCACTATGTCGAACTCATGTAGCCGATGAAAAAGGTCTTCACGAAACGTGTGCTCCTCGACTTTGCGAGATAGGCCTTCATTAGTAGCAACGATGATTCTAACATCGACGGGTGTACTTTGCCCGGATCCCACCCGCTGTACCGATCGCTCCTGGAGCGCCCTCAGTAATTTTACTTGAACTTGATATGGTAAGTTTCCAATTTCATCAAGGAATAACGTACCACCCGCACCCTGTTGAAAAACACCGACGGTGTCAGCGATGGCTCCTGTAAATGCCCCTTTTACATGCCCGAATAAAATGCTTGCCCCAAGATCATCGTTCAGTACTCCACAGTCAACCGCGACAAATGGCCCCTGAGAACGGCTGCTGTTGCGATGAATCATTCGTGCAACGAATTCCTTTCCGGTTCCACTTTCCCCTTGAATGATCACCGACAGGTTTGTGGGCGCAACAAGTCGGATGACTTCATGGAGCGTTTGCGCATTGGGCGAATTTCCTTCTATGTGCGTGTTTTGCGAGTTGTGCTTGATTTCGTGTTTGGCCTTTGAATCGATGCTCAGTATGTTGCTAAGCTGAATCATAAGTTCCTCGTGATGTATCGGCTTAAGAATATAGTCCTTGGCTCCTGCCTGAATCGCTTTGATCGCCGTTCGAACGTCATTGAAGCTGGTCATGATGATCACCGGAAGACCTGGCGTATATCGATTGATTTTCTCAAGAATGTCCAGACCCGTTCCGTCTGGTAGTCTATAGTCGAGAATTGCCGCCTCGAATGTTTCATTGCCAAGGGCTTTCACTGCGTCCCTCACACTGCTTCCGGTAACTACTGAATGTTCGTGCTTCGACAAGAAATTTTCCAGGAGCCGCAGAAATGCAAGGTCATCTTCGATGAGAAGTAATTTTGCCATAGTTCACCTCAATCATTTGTAAACAAAAAAGCCGGGTTGCCCCGGCCTTTCCTCGAAAACGGGCACAGGCTAGATCAGGCGATAATCTTGCCCTCTTTATCAAACTTCATAGTTTTAGTCTCAGTGCCCTTCTTAAGTTCCACTTCGAAGGAACCCTTTTCGGTTTCCTTAAAAGCATTGACGACTTCCCAGCCTTTGAAATCTGCTCCAGCGAGTGTAGCCTTCACTTTCTCGGGGAGCTCTTCAGGCTTAATTTTCACTTTCTCATCCATAATGCGTACGTGCGCGAAAGCAGCTGCATTTGAAACAACTGTCCCAGAAACGCCGAGGAACAGCATGGCAACAATCAGAGTCTTTTTCATAGCTATTAAGTTTAGTTTTTAAAACATAGCTAGGTCTTTCGAATAGCCGTGCCAAAATTTCAAACGCCTGATTTGCACCGCGATGAGACTTGCCGCTGAGCCAACCGCACCAAATGTTGTTGAATTATTCAACATAAGTGTGGAATAATTCAACGCCGTGCTTTGCCCTTTCTCGGTGGCTGCAAAAAGAAAAATAGCGTTGCCGCTATTAGCGTCACAAACACGAACAGCAGAAAAATCCTCAGGTCGTGTGGTTTTGATAAATACGAGAAAATTATCCACTGCATCATGCAATTCATTCAGCCAGTAAAACTCAAACAGCATGCCTACTCTTTAAATTTATCATTCACAATTTCATTCAGAACGCGAATCTGCTCTGCCTGAAGCAGCAGGGCGACCTCGTATTGCTTTAGCTCTTTCTCAAGACGTTCAAGTTTCTTAAGAACATTATAGCGTTCGGGCCTGTATAAATCACGCCAGTGATAAAACTGTGTCTCGTTGATTGCATGCCGTTTGCAAATTTCCTCGATGGCATGTCCCGTTTCGTGCTCACGCAGAATCTGCAAGATCATTGCCTTGCTAAAACGCTTTTTTTGAGTCAGTTCCTGGGCGTTTGGCTCCATTTTCAATTCCTGTAAAAAAAGTTAGTTCATCGGCCGACCGAACCGGAAAATGAACGCTCTAAATGTATAAGGCGATTCTCCTGAAATTCTCAGGAAACGTGTGTCAACGTGATGTTTAAGTGTTTCTCGCAGATTTTTTAACGAAAAAGGCTATTTATTTTCGTTGTGATCGGCGCCCGCGCCCGGCTATTAATGAGATTTGTCTGAGAATTGAACCCTAATATTGGCCTTATGAAGATTCTTATCATCGAAGATGAATCTGATCTCTTGAACACCGCATCAGCTTACTTAACTTCCGAAGGCTACATCTGCGAAGGAGCAGGCACTTACAAAGAAGGGCTTGAAAAAATCCATCTTCACGAATATGACTGCATCATTGCAGACATCGGACTGCCTGACGGCACAGGCCTTGGCCTCGTCAATGAACTTAAGGCCACCAAGTCTGACGCAGGTGTGATCATTATTTCAGCGCGCAATGCGCTTGAAGATAAGGTCAACGGTCTCGAACTAGGTGCGGACGACTACCTTACCAAGCCATTCCATTTGTCTGAACTGAATGCCCGGCTTAAATCCCTGATGCGGAGGCGCAAATTCCAGGGTAGCCGTGAAATTATTTTCAATGAAATTTTTGTCGACGCGGAATCTTTTGAGGCCTTTGTTAACAAGCGGCCGATAACGCTGACCCGCAAAGAGTTCAACCTGTTGATCTACTTTATTTCAAACAAGAGTAAAATTCTTACCAAAGAGTCGATTGCTGAACATTTGTGGGGCGACTATATCGATTCAGTAAACTCCCACGATTTTATTTATAACCACATCAGCAACCTTCGCAAGAAGTTGCTCGAGTACGGCGCAAAAGATTACATCCAAACGGTGTACGGCGTGGGCTACAAATTTTCAGAGCCATGAAGCTACAGAGCAAAACGAATCAGTACTTCCTTGTTGTTTCTATGATAGTTTTTTCACTTGGTGGAGTCTTTTTTTACCTGCTCTTTCAGGTAATTCTGGACCGAGATCTGGAAAGCAAACTTCATGAAAGGAAAAACTATGTTATCAAACAGATCTCACGCTCGGACAGCCTCGTGCTCTATCACCGATTCTCAGCGAATACACTTACTATAAGACGAGCCGTCACGTCCCAGCCCGGAAACATCCTTTCAGATACCGTCATATTCGATGAAATTGAACATCGTCCGATCACATACCGGCAACTTCAGTTCACGGCCTCTAATCAGGGGCAGGTTTACACGGTACAGATCCGAAGGGCGCTGGTAGAGCAAACTGATCTCATTAAGGGTGTTGTGCTGCTTGAATCCGGATTATTCCTCGCCTTCGTCGCCGCACTGACTGCCCTGAACAACTTACTTTCAAAGCGCATGTGGAAGCCTTTCTATGAGATACTCGACAAGGTAAACAATTACAAGCTGGACGGTGCCGAAAGTATTTCGTTCAGGCGTAACTCAGTGTCTGAATTCAATGAACTGGCAAACAGCATTGAGCGGATGTCTTCGAAGATCTCACACGAATTCACTATTCAAAAGCAGTTTATTGAAAATGCATCCCATGAAACGCAAACACCGCTGGCCATAATAAAAAATGAGATGGAAGTCTTACTGCAGGGACCCGGCCTTTCTGAAAAACAGATGCAGTCAATCGGAACGGCTTCGTTGGCGGCGAACAGGCTTTCCAAAGTCAATGAAGCCCTCTTGATTCTGTCACGCATAGAGAACCGACAATTCCATGTCGTTGAAGATATATGCATCAATAAGCTTATCGACCGTCATCTTGACAACTTTGATGAATTGATTTTAATGAAAGGGATCGCCGTAAAGAAATATTATTCTTCCGTGATTGATACTAAAATGAATCCCTTCCTGGCCGACATGCTGCTGGAGAACCTTATCACGAACGCTATCAAGCACAACAATGCGACCGGAACAATTTTCATATCTGTAAAAGGCGACGAACTCATGGTTGCCAACTCCGGTGATGCACCACTTCAGTCCACGGAAAAACTCTTCGACAGGTTCGCAAAATCGAACCCAAAATCGTCTTCTCTGGGTTTGGGGCTAGCCATTGTTAAGGCAATATGTGACACATACATGCTTCCTGTCAGGTATTTATATGAAGAAAGGCTACACAAGATCTATGTAACGTTTTTATGCATTGACAATGAATGAGGCATCGAGTGCCCTTAGATTGAGTTTTTATATGGGAACTAACAAAATGCTCTATCCTGCTTTTAATTCTACTCTAATTCGGTTTTAATGCGTGCTTTGTTATTTCGCCTGAGGTCGTATAGCATAATAGGACAACTCCATCTGACAGTCGATGAGGAACGTCGTACGATGCCGGTGATCCTTAGAAAAAGAAACCATCTCACGCGATTTCTGACCGACCGTACGGTGCACATTGTCAAATAGGAGGGTATACACGTTCACTAAGGCCAACGTAGTTACATATGAATTTTTTGCTGTTAGAGGATGAATTAAGCGTATCGAATTTCATCCGCAAAGGATTTGAAAGTGAAGGCTATTTGATCGACGTGGCCTATGACGGAGTACTGGGGAAAACTTTTTTCCAGCGAAAGGTTTATGATCTCATTATCCTGGATATAAACCTTCCACTGATTAACGGATTTCAACTGTGTTCGGACTTCAAGAAAGAGCGCCCCCTGACGCCGATCATTTTCCTTACAGCGCTCGATGCACTCGACGACAAAATCATGGGTTTTGAGTCTGGAGCGGATGATTACCTGGTGAAACCATTTGAGTTTAAAGAACTCCTCATGCGGACGAAGGCGCTCGTTCGACGATCAGGTCACACCCCGATGACCGAGAAGAAAATCGTTGTCGGCGATCTGGTGATGGAAACACAAGGAAAGCTGGTGACCCGTGAAGGTAAGCGCATAGATCTTACTGCCCGGGAATTCGCCCTTCTGGAATACCTAATGGTCAACAAGGGTCGAGTCGTTAGTCGCATTGACATCGCTGAACGTGTCTGGGACCTGGATTTCGATACCTCCACAAATGTAATTGACGTGTATATTAATTATCTCCGCAAGAAGATCGATAAGGGCCATAAAGTAAAGTTGCTTCATACAGTCGTGGGGATGGGATATACCATGCATGAAGATTAGCAATGCTGATACGACATAAACTAGTATTGTTCTTCATCGTATTCTCCGGCCTTTTGCTGGCCTGTTTTTCCATTTACATTTATGTTGCCTCGGCACGTTCACGAAAAGAAATCTTTCAGGATCGACTTAGAACCAAAGCACTTTATACGCGTGAAATCTTTGAGCTTCACAACAATGTCGCTGAAAAGATAATCACCACCATTCCAGAACAATCGGAATATGTGTTGGACGAGAACGGCCGAATCATATTCGCGATCAACAACCTCGGTGACTATGCATTTGATTCGAGTTTTTTTAAAGCGGTCGCGACCACTCCGGAGTATTACTTTCGCTATAAGGAAGGTTGGATGCGAGACTTTAAAGAAGGTTACGCTTTTACATTCGAAAAAAATCGGTTGGTCAAAACGGTTGCAATCACTGCCTACGACAAAGGTGGGTTTGAGCAGCTCAGAAGCCTGGAGTATATACTCATCATCGGAAACATTTTTTTCCTGGCCGCAGTAGGATTGACGGCGTTTATTTTTTCGACATGGTCGTTTAAACCAATCAACTACCTGGTGGCGCAAGCCGAATCAATAGAAGGCCATGATCTGAATTTCCGATTGACGTACAATACCAAGACCAATGAGATTGGTATTGTCGCAGCCTCCTTCAACCGGGTCCTTGACCGTATGCAGTCCGTGGTTGAATCGCAAAAATCTTTTATTTCCTATGCATCACATGAACTCAGAACACCCCTTGCTGCAATCAATGGAATACTGGAAACGTCGCTGAATTATGATAAGAGTCCTGCGGAGATGAAGGAAAGCCTCAGGGCGGCTCACAAAGAAATCAAAAGAGCGACGATTCTGGTAAATGGACTGCTTCAGCTGGCGAAAATTGAATCTGCGAGCAAGCACGACGAAAGGATTCAAATAAATATTATCGATCTGATACTGGACGCGATCAGTTTCTATAAGCTGAAGAGCCCTAACCAGGTATTTGATTTTGACATTCCGGTTATTTCGGAAGGCATCTATATAGAGGCGTGTGGTTACCCGCAACTCCTGCGAACGGCTATTATCAATGTGATAGACAATGCTTCGAAATATTCTCAGCAACAACCGATTTCCATAAAACTTGATAAAGAGGAGCCGATGAAAATCAGGATCCGCATCAAGGACAGTGGAATCGGCATCAGCAATTCGGACCATCGTCTACTTTTTGATGTGTTTTTCCGGGGTTCGAACGCCAGCGGTTTTTCCGGTTTTGGCCTCGGGCTGGCCCTTACTCAAAAAATTCTAGCCATCCATCATGGAGAAATCCGCCTCTATCGAAACGAGAAAGCAGGTGTAACCGCCGAGATCGTGTTGCCTGCAATGATCCATTAGAGGGGTTTAATCCGTCTCTAATTCCGTTCTAATGACATCTTCGTTGTATTGGGCTTCGAATTTGATCCAATGAACGGAGATAATTTTAAGTTTCATGCCACCCTTTTCATCGCCTGTGCATTTAGCATCGCCTCATTCGGTCAGGCGGTGGATTCTCTGAGTGATCTCAGTCTGAAGCAGGCATTGCTTATTGCTAAAGAAAACTATCCTTCAATCAGGCTGAAGCGGGCTGAGCGCGAAGCGGCGCTGTTTGAAGTTAAAGCATCGAGAAACAACTACCTGCCAAACCTCGTCGTACAGGGGCAGGTGCTCGATGGCACATCGAATCAGGTAAGAGGCCCATTCTTCCCCAATGAAGGTATGGCCATTCCTGTTTCCGGGGGAATAAAACCGAATGGTTACACAAGTACTTCCACCTGGACCAGCTACGCAACTGGTTTCATTAATTGGAAACTATTCAATTTCGGAAAGTTCAGTTCAGATGTAGAAGCAGCGAGAGCAGGCGCACGTGCGGCGGATGCTGATTTTCAAAACGAAATGTTTCAGCAACAAATTCGGGTGGGTGATTCATTTCTCCTTTCTCTGATGGCAGACGATATGGTTCGCAGTCAGCGAGCAAATCTTGAAAGGGTGCGAGCGCTCCGGGACGTCACGTCCGCCTACACCAAATCCGGACTCAGGCCGGGTGTGGATTCGTCGCTCGTAAAAGCCGAGTTTTCAAAAGCTACATTGCAATTGCTGGAAGCGCAACGTATTGCAAGTGAACAGCAAGTGTATCTCAAAGAGCTAATGGGCATCAACGCTGAAGCGCCGATTACACTTGATACATTGATTTACAATGGCAGCCAACCTTCGGCCCTTGTCATATCGAATGACTATTCACAGAATCCAAGGCTGCAATACTTTCAAAACGTGGTGCTTATGGACGAGGCGAAAATTAAATCCATTCGTCGCAGAGAGTATCCATCCATTTCGATAATCGGCGGAACCTGGGCACGCGGCTCTGGCATTGGCGATCAAGTTCTACCCAACGGCGATTTCTCCTATGACAAATCGTTTTCCGGTGGCGTCGCATTCAGACCGTACCTGGACTGGATGGTGGGGGTCAGCACCATATGGAACGTGACTTCTCTTTTCAAGACTGGAAACGAATCCAAAGCACAGCGCCAGACCGCCTTGATGTCAAGGGAACGGTACAATGAAGAAACGTTGAAAGTTGAAAGTGAATTGGAACGGGCCAGGCTCCGTTATGCCGCTGCGCTAGAGGCGGCTCGACAGGCTCCGGTTCAGCTTGCTGCGGCGCAGGACGCCTATCAACAGGCGAAGGCGCGTTACGATGCCGGCCTTACAACGATTCTTGAACTAACCCAAACTTACGCACTTCTCAATCGTGCCGAAGTGGATTTTGGTATCGCGCGTGGAAATGTATGGAGGGCAGTGATCGCTTACGCGGCTGCAACGGGCAAGCTCGATTTATTAATCAATAACCTCACGAGATGATCTCTGCAGCACTCCGCAGCCCTATCACAGTTATCGTGATCATTCTTGGAGTGGTGATCTTTTCCATACTCGCACTGGTGACCATACCTGTGGATATCTTCCCGCGTCTTAATCTGCCGACCATTTACATTGCTCAGCCTTACGGCGGAATGGCTCCGGAACAGATGGAGGGCTTCATCGCCACACGTTACCAAAACCAACTCCTGTATGTTACTGGTATCAAAGACATAGAAGTAAAGAATGTTCAAGGTTTGTGCCTGGTCAAATGCACTTTTTACGAGGATGTTGATATGGCGCAAGTCTCGGGGGAAGTTGCCAACCAAGTCAACCGCGTAATGAGTTATATGCCGCCCGGTACGGTGCCACCGACGGTAGTCCGCTTTGATGCTTCAAGCCTGCCAGTTGGTCAGCTTGTTTTCAGTTCACAGCGCGCAAGTCTCAATGAAATGCAGGATCTGGCATCAACATTAATTCGTCCAATGTTTTCTCAGATCCCTGGCGCTTCGGCGCCTCCGCCCTTCGGTGGCAATGAGAGAACGATCGTTGTCAAAGTGGATCCACAATTGATGGCGGGCTACCAGCTTACTCCCAACGACATTGTTAAGGCGGTCGTCGAAAATAATCAAATTAGTCCCGCCGGAAACGTTCGTATCGGAAACCTCAATGTGATGACCCCGAACAATACGGTGGTGAAGGAGCCGGCGGATTTTTTGGACATTCCTTTGCTCAAGAAGTCGGGCCCTACGGTCTTCCTCAGAGATGTTGCCGTTGTGGAAGACGCAGCAGACGTCACCGTGGGTTTCGCCCTCGTGAATGGAAAGCGTTCGGTATACATTCCAGTGACAAAGACTGCCGATGCATCCACCATGGATGTAGTTAACGTGCTGAAGGAGAAATTGCCGCAAATGCAGGCATTACTTCCCGATTACGTTCAGCTTCGCTATGAATTCGATCAATCTGTATATGTGGTAGAAGCGGTGAAAGCGCTCGCGGTTGAAGGAATCCTCGGGGCGCTGCTGACAGGCCTGATGATTTTTCTGTTTCTAAAGGATATCAGGGGATCCGCCATTGTTGTGCTGAATATTCCGATTGCAATCCTGGCGGCAGTATTACTGTTGAGTCTGACGGGCCAGACTATTAATATAATGACGCTGAGCGGCCTTGCCCTTGCGGTCGGCATTCTGGTAGACGAGGCGACAGTATCGATCGAAAATATTCACCAACATCTCGAGATGGGTAAATCAAAAGCCCGCGCTGTGATCGATGCGTCGCGGGAGATTTCCTTCGCAAAATTGCTGATTCTGGTGTGTATCCTGTCTGTTTTTGCGCCAGCCTTCCTGATGACCGGTGTGCCGAAAGGAATGTTCTTGCCTCTTTCATTGGCAGTCGGATTTTCAATGATCGCCTCCTTCCTCCAATCGCAAACGTTCGTTCCTGTAATGGCTAACTGGTGGATGAAGCATCATGCTGCCGGCCATCATGCACTCGAGATTTTACCAGATCTTTCCGTTAAAGCTGAAGGTGCATTCGAATCTTATGAGCTCGCACATCAGGAAAAAGTTACTGGGTTTGAGCGATTCAAACTCCGGTATCTCAAACTCCTGGATGGAATGCTTTCGCACCGTAAGACATCGATCATTGTCTATTTGACGGTTTGTATCATCATCATTGCAGTTGGGTTTTCCTTTATCGGAAAGGACATCATGCCCAAGATCGAGCACTCGAGACAGTTTCAACTTCGCCTGATCGGCCCCGAAGGGCTACGGTTGGAACGGACAGAGGAGGCTGTGCAACAAACTATTCGCGTGATCGCGGAAATTGTTGAGCAGAAAAATATCTCAATCACGTCTGCTTTTGCGGGAATGACGCCAAGCAGTTACGGCACAAACACATTGTATGTTTTCAACAGTGGACCCCATGAGGCTATTCTTCAGGTGAACCTTGGTGACGATTACGAAGTAAGTTCATTGGACAGGCTGAAAGACGAGATAAGAACTAGGATAAAGAAAGAGATTCCTACGTTCAATATTTCATTTGAACCGATCGAGCTCACCGACAAGATCATGAGCCAGGGCGCAAACACCCCAGTCGAAATCATGGTAGCATCAAAGAACCTGGAAGAAGCGCATCAGCATGCCAGAAAGATTGCTCAGGAATTACGGAGCATACCCTTCCTTCGCGATGTCCGCATCAACCAGCCGCTGTCATATCCGGCATCCATCATTAGCATTGATCGCGAAAAATCCGCCCAGTTCTCTTTGACTGCCAATGAAATTTCAAACTCTCTTGTGGCGGCCACATCCAGTAGCCGCTTTACATCAAAAAACTTGTGGCTCGATACGCGAAAGGGATTCGCCTACCAGGTACAGGTACAGGTACCTGAGTATCAAATGACATCGCTGAACGACATTGAAAATATTCCGCTCAAGCATGGCCAGATGAGGCCTACACTGGGGGATATCGCTGATATAAACTCCACAAAAATTCCGGCACAGTATGATCGTGTTGGACCGCGCCGAATAGTTACCGTGTCTGCCAATTTGTTTAAGAAGGATCTGGAATCCGCGAACACCGCTGTCGCCGCCGCCATAGAAAAGGCGGGCACTCCTCCGAAGGGCACCGTCATCGAATTACGCGGACTTGCCAAACTGCTGGAAGACACGATGACCAGTCTTCAGTCTGGATTACTCCTGGCAATCGTCGTCATTTTTTTGTTGTTGTCTGCAAATTATCAATCGTTCAAAGTATCCTTCGTTGTATTAGTCACCGTGCCGGCAGTTTTGGCCGGAGCCCTTACCATGCTGCTGCTGACCGGAGGGACCCTTAATCTTCAGTCTTACATGGGCATCATTATGTCGGTAGGGGTGTCAGTGGCGAACGCAGTGCTGCTTGTAACAAATGCTGAACACCTGCGCATTAAGTTCGGTGACGCATTGAAGGCTGCCCGCGTCTCGGGTGCAGTCCGTCTCCGTCCCATCCTGATGACTTCAATCGCAATGGTTGCCGGAATGGTGCCGATGGCAAGCGGTCTTAGTGAAAGCGGCGAACAGGCATCGCCACTCGGTCGCGCTGTAATCGGCGGACTGATCGCATCCACGTTCGCAGCGTTGTTGATTCTTCCGGTTGTGTTCGCGGTTGTCCAAGGCAGAACTTCACTGCAATCGGCTTCGCTGGATCCTGCCGATGCTGAAAGCCGCTTCTTCGACGGCGTCAAGTCAAATGATTAGCATGGTCCATTAATAAAAGTTTGAATGATCTCTTCCGCGCTTCGCAAACCAATTTCTATCATCGTCGTCATCCTTGGCATCGTGGTGTTTTCGATACTGGCTTTGATGAAGATACCGGTGGATATTTTTCCAAGACTGAACTTACCGACGATCTATATCGCACAGCCTTATGGTGGAATGGCCCCCGATCAGATGGAGGGCTTTATCGCGACGCGCTATCAAAACCAGCTGCTTTATGTAACAGGCATCAAAGATATCGAAGTAAAAAATGTTCAGGGTTTATGCCTTGTCAAATGCACGTTTTATGAAAATGTGAATATGGCGCAGGTGTCTGGAGAAGTCGCCAACCAGGTGAGTCGCGTAATGAGTTATATGCCTCCGGGTACGGTGCCTCCAACCGTTGTCCGTTTCGATGCGTCAAGTTTACCGGTTGGTGAACTGGTATTTAGCAGCAAACAGGCAAGCCTGAATGAAATGCAGGATCTCGCGTCAACCCGAATCCGGCCGATGTTCTCACAAATTCCCGGAGCATCGGCACCGCCGCCGTTCGGCGGAAACGAACGCACAATCGTCGTCAAAGTGAATCCCGATCTGATGGCGGGCTATCAGCTTACTCCTGATGACATTGTCAAAGCGGTGGTAGATAACAACCAGATATCTCCAGCCGGTAACGTGAGGATAGGCAATTTCAATATCATGACTCCGAACAATACGGTAGTTGCACGGGCAGACGATTTCCTCAACATCCCTTTGAGAAAAGGTGCAGGGCCCACCGTCTTTCTGAGAGATGTCGCCACAGTGGAGGATGCTGCAGATGTTACTGTCGGTTATGCACTCGTCAATGGAAAGCGCTCAGTCTACATACCTGTTACCAAGACTGCCGATGCCAGCACCATGGATGTCGTGAATGAACTCAAGAAAAAACTCCCGGAAATGCAGTCGCTGTTGCCGGATTATATTGAATTGCGGTATGAGTTTGATCAGTCGGTGTATGTTGTCGAAGCGGTGAAAAGCCTTGCGGTCGAGGGAATTCTTGGCGCATTACTCACCGGACTTATGGTATTTCTTTTTCTCCGCGATTTAAGGAGTTCACTTGTTGTTATATGCACCATTCCGATTTCAATCATGGCTGCTGTGATGTTGCTAAACATGTTCGGCCAAACGATCAACATCATGACTTTGTCCGGATTGGCATTGGCGATCGGGATCCTTGTGGATCAGGCAACCGTCGCAATTGAAAATATTCACCAGCACCTGGAGATGGGTAAATCGAAACCACGTGCTATACTTGATGCTTCCCGGGAAGTCTCTTTTCCTTTGCTTCTCATCACGTTTTGTATTCTCGCTGTGTTCGCTCCAGCGTTCCTGATGACGGGAGTTCCGAAGGGAATGTTTCTTCCCTTGTCGCTTTCCGTTGGCTTTGCAATGATCGCTTCCTACGTGTTGTCTCAAACATTTGTGCCTGTCGTTTCCAATTGGTGGTTAAAAGAGTCGATCAGCCACGGACATGAGGCCGGTGCACCATCAGGATTTGAGAAGTTTAGGTCTCGTTATACAAATTCCCTTCAAACGCTAATGCGTCACAAAGGCATCACCATCACGCTGTATTTATTGATAAGCTTTGGACTGATCGCCGCCTGTTTCCTAATCATAGGCAAAGACCTTATGCCGAAGATCGAGCATTCAAGGCAATTCCAACTACGCCTGATAGGTCCGGAAGGGCTCCGCATCGAACGAACCGAAGAAGCTGTTTCGTCGACAATCAAACTCATTGAAAAAGTTGTCGGCAAAGAAAACGTGGACATTTCCTCTGCCTTTGTTGGTATGACGCCGTCAAGCTATGGAACGAACACACTTTATATTTTTAATAGCGGCCCTCAGGAAGCTATCCTTCAGGTCAATTTGTCCGAACATTATAAAGTTGCCTCGCTGGATGAATTGAAAGACCGCATTCGCCGTGAGATCAAATCCAATCTACCGGGGATAAGCGTGTCGTTTGAGCCAATCGAACTCACGGATAAGATCATGAGCCAGGGCGCGAACACACCCATTGAGGTACTTGTTGGTTCCAAAAGCCTCGAAGATGCAAAGGTGTTTGCAACTCATGTTGAAAGCCAACTGAAAAAAATTGAATTTCTCAGGGACATCAGGATCAACCAACCCTTGAATTATCCTGCCCTCGCGATCGAATTGGATCGTGAGAAGGCGGCGCAGTTCGGGCTTGCAGCAGCCGACGTGGCCAAGTCACTCGTGGCCGCTACCTCCAGCAGTCGATTCACCGCAAAAAATTTATGGTTAGACAAAGAAAAGGGATTTGCATACCAGGTGCAGGTGCAAGTTCCTGAATACGAAATGGCATCGATAAGTGACATGCAAAATATTCCATTGGTGCAGGGCCAACTTCGTCCAACACTTGGTGACGTTGCATCGATTACGCCGGCAAACATTCCAGCACAGTATGACCGAATCGGCCCCCGAAGAATTGTAACCGTGTCGGCCAATGTTTTCGGGAAGGATCTTGGCAGTGCCGCGACAGCCGTGGCTGAAGCCATCGAAAATTCAGGTGAACAGCCAAAGGGGATGGTGGTGGAAGTTCGCGGCCTGGTGAAACTCCTCGATGAAACACTCACCAGTCTTCAGTCGGGGCTATTACTCGCGATCGTAGTGATCTTCCTGTTGCTCTCAGCCAACTACCAGTCTTTCAAAGTATCGTTTGTGGTGCTTGTCACTGTGCCTGCTGTATTGGCGGGCTCGATGCTGCTGCTTCTGCTAACCGGCGGCACATTGAATCTTCAATCATATATGGGAATCATTATGTCTGTGGGTGTGTCGATTGCGAATGCTGTATTGCTGGTAACCTATGCAGAAAAGACAAGAGTGGATTTAGGCGATGCACATGCAGCGGCCCTTGCTTCAGGCGCAGCGCGCCTTCGGCCAATCCTGATGACATCAATAGCAATGGTTGTGGGGATGCTACCGATGGCAAGCGGGCTGAGTGAAAGTGGCGAACAGGCAGCGCCGTTGGGCCGCGCAGTAATTGGTGGATTGATTGCTTCCACTTTCGCCGCTCTTCTCATTCTGCCGATTATGTTTTCGGTTGTTCAGTCAAAAACCTCAATTAAATCTGTTTCACTGGATCCAAATGATCGCAAAAGCGAATTCTATGACCTCGGGAATTATGAATCCAACCCTGCGTAAAAAAATCAAGCTTATGGAAATCTTTCAACAATTGACGAATCATTGGCGCCTTGTGTTGGCCACGGTAATCATGGGAGTCGTACTATCAGCATGCGGTAATCCAAAAGAAACCAATGCGAATGCTTCCGATGATGTTATGTATGAGACATCCCCACTGGCTAAGAAAGTAATGTCGTCCGAATTGCACTTGCCGGGAGAACTGGAGGGATACTATGAGACCGGTATTATGGCGAAAGTCAATGGATACATCAAAGTAATGAAGGTCGACATCGGTGATGTTGTTAAAGAGGGACAACTGATCGCAGAACTTGAAGCACCGGAGCTTGTCAGTCAGCTCACCACCGCATACGCCGAGCATCAATCCAAGGAAGCAATCTTTTTCAATACGAAGGGAAAATTCAAACGTCTCATTCTTACCAACAAAACACCAGGAGCGGTCTCGCCTTACGATATGGATCTCTCGCGCACGACATTGGTCTCTGACAGTCTGGCGTACCTCGCAGCCCAATCCCGCTACGAAGCAGTAAAACAGCTCACAAATTATTTGCAGATCACGGCGCCATTTGCAGGAGTAATAACAGACCGTCCGCTGGCGCCAGGCGCTTTTGTAGGTCCTGGAGACAATCACGGAATTCCTTTATACAAGCTCAAAGCGCAATCGAAACTCCGGCTCCACATTTCTATTCCTGAAAAATATATAGCCGAAGTGAAGAAAGGAGAGGCGGTCAGTTTCAATGTGAAAAGCTATCCGGGTGAAGTGTTCGAAGGCAAGATTACGCGTCTGTCCAGGAATCTCAACATACAAACTCGTTCTGAAATCGTCGAAATAGAAATCCGCAACGATGGTGGTAAACTTCTGCCAGGTATGTATGCAATCACCACGATTCCGATCGCACGTCCCGGGCTATCATTCGTTGTCCCCAAGACCGCAATCATCACCAATATGGAAAAGCAGTTCGTCATTCGTGTCAACAAGAATATGCAGGCTGAACACGTGGAGGTAGAGAAAGGCGTGGAAAACGCTTCAGAAGTTGAAGTGTTCGGACGTCTCGACGAAGGTGACAAGATCATTGATGTTGCTTCTGATGAAATCAGAAATGGAGACACTGTGAAAGTAAAACTGGTGGCTGAGGTTAAACAATAACCGCGGTTGTGACCAATTTCAAAATCATAAGGAGCACGCGCACAAGAGGAAAGTTGCATTATACTCTTGTAACGGATCTTGAAATTTTTGACGCCGGGTTGCTGATCAATCATCCAGGCGTGAAAACAATAATTCGAAAATCACCCTTCAAAATTTTGAAAAGCAAGGGATTGAATTCTCATACATGGTATCTGCATGTCAACCTTGCGGCCGCTGACATTCGGAACCGACAAGGTAAGAGACGTTAAGGGGGGCAGATTAATGCATGTTTTCTTTCAAACAAATAGTGATATTCCTAATATGCATTCAGAGTTTTCTTAACCTGCATGCTCAAATCGACAGTTGCGGCGTATATCTCACCACGCTCGATTACATCAACCGCAAGCTGACCAGGGCCACCAATTGCAATTCGGAAAAAGCCTCAATCAAACCACACGAATTCTGGAGTAATTCAAAATATATAACACTGCGATACAGGGGCGCAAAGTATAAATATGGAAAGGCGGGACTTTTTGGATTTCGTGACTGCCGCAACCATGACTACAGGTTCTTCATCGATAGCCCTTATGAAATTATCAATCGCCAATATTTTGTTTTGTACCGCCTTGCGCATATTTCTGCAAGTTCAGATTTCGTTGGTCCTGAATTTACCTACTTCTTCAGCAAAACGCTTGCCTCTGGAATCTATCCATTGAATAAAAGATACCTCAAGTGGGCTTATCGTAGAAATAAAGCCTTCGCCTCCCTACTCGATTCCGTTTTTCAAAAAAATGATGACCTGCCAAACTTTGACGAACGGAACAAGGAGTATCGTGTGATTCAAATCTATAGAGAATCCGTTTTGCAACAAGGAGACTTACCTTAAAAGGAATTTTCGACGAGGTATAACAACAGTAAAACACTCGTGACAAGGATTGTAACCGTCAGCGTGAGCGCCAGCTTCGAAGAAGGCTGATATGAATCGTCCAGAAGTTTCCTTTCTGTTTGCTTGTATTTTACATATGCGAGTGCGAGCACGATCGCACCCACCGCGACGAGCACAATTCCGATGACGGCCGAATAACCCCGCTGTGAATTTGCTGGTTCTTTTCCCAGCAGATAGGCAAGCTGTTTTAGAAACAATGAGAATTTAACGACGACAAATCCGAAGGCCATAATTCCAATGCTTGTCCTTATCCACGCGAGCAGTGTGCGCTCGTTTGCCAAGTGGAAACGCGCGTCCTGCTTTGAGGATTTGATTGTCGTCGGCTTTTGTTCAGAGTTCATGCGAGATCAAATTTATGCGCCCTGGGTTTGTGTCGTGTTGATTAATATCAGTTCCGTTGGTGACATTCGTTGCTTGTCTGCGTTGGAATGTCTTGACAGATATGGATTGTTCGACCACGATCGTACTCGATTCAAATCACAAAAAGGTATGCCAGCGGAAGCAAGCATAGAGAAGCCACACGCCACGCACCTGCATCCCGAATTTATTGTATTGTGATTTTGCAAGACGCCTGCTCGCCCCTGGAGTTGCAATTGGTTAGTTAAGATTTTGACAATTAGAACTCAAAGGATAAATGACCTGGAAATGTTCGAAGAAATTCGAGTGAATCCTTATTTTTGCCCTCCACCTCGGGGTGTAGCACAGCCCGGCTAGTGCGCTACGTTCGGGACGTAGAGGTCGGAGGTTCGAATCCTCTCACCCCGACAGCTTGATAACCAAGCAAAGTCAAAACCCTCTATCTGCTATGATTTGAGGGTTTTTTGTTTTTCAAAGCCATCAAAACATGCACAGGAAACCATACCTCTGGTGACCTCTCAGGTGACCTCTGCTAAAATTGCGAAGAGGTCACCAGAAAGTTCTTCTGTATGTCTATATCAGCCGATTTGCATTGATTCGATCTGGCGGTTCAGGTGAAAGGATCACAAGTTTTTTTTGAAGAACGAGGTGAACCAAAACAACTAAAAACCAATGCAAAATACATTTAGCACAACATTCATTCTTCGCACCGCCAAGGAAGTGAACGGAAAAGCACCGATCTATTGTCGCATTACGGTGAACAGTACGCGCGCAGAATTCTCAATCAAGAAAAGCGTTCCTGTCAGGTCTTGGGATACGGGTAAAGTAAAAGGCAACAGTGAGGATGCGAGAAGCCTCAACAGCTACATCAAGGAGGTTGAAGGAATGATTTTCGCGAATTACCGCGAACTCACACTTTCGAAGAAACCATTCAGTGCGGAAGATATAAAGAATACCTACATGGGTATTAAACAAGGCGAGCATTCCTTAATCTCTCTGATCAAGTATCACAATACAGATCTAAAGGACACCCTGGAGTGGGGCACGATGAAAAACTATGAGACAACGCAAAAATACATACAGGCCTTTCTCAGATCGAAAAGACTGAATGACATTTCTCTAGACCAATTGTCGTACAAGTTTGTAGTGGACTTCGAAATCTTCCTTCGCGCATTCAAGCCGGTTGATCATCATTCTCCCATGGGTAATAACACGGTAATGAAGCATATTGAAAGACTAAAGAAGATAATCAATATCGCGATCAAGAATGAATGGCTCGAAAAAGATCCTTTTGCGAAATTCCAGAAGAAATTCATCAGGAAAGATCGCGGCTTTCTTACGGACAAGGAACTGAAAGGTATTGAAAGCCTCAAGCTGGGACTTCCAAGACTGGAGCTGGTAAGGGATTTGTTCGTCTTCAGTTGCTACACCGGATTACCATATTCGGAAGTAATGCAGCTAGCCCCTGACAACATCGAATTGCTGAAGGGCAATGTTCATTGGATCAGGATGTCGAGAAAAAAAACTAATCAACCTGTACATATCCCACTTCTTCCTATCCCACTGAAGATCATTCAGAGTTATAAATCAAACCCTAGAGCAATTGCTGCGGGCCGGGCGTTTCCAAAAATCTCAAATCAAAAGCTTAATGCATATCTGAAGGAGATCGCGGATTTGAGCAGTGTCAAAAAAACACTGACTTTCCATCTTGCAAGACACACTTTCGCCACTACGGTAACTCTTTTAAATGGTGTACCTATTGAATCGGTCTCTAAGATGCTTGCACACACGAGTATTAGAACCACTCAAGTATATGCTCGGGTTATAGAGCAAAAAGTCAATTCGGACATGCAATCGCTTAGACGAATTCTAAATCGACGCATGGCCATAAAAAAAACCCGGGCCTAAAAACGCTGAGGCCATCGTGTCCGCAAGAGATAGACTACATAGATCGCGCGACAATTTTGTATTTCGAGAATTTCATCTCTAGATCGAGAGGACGTCGTTCCGTTTCCCTTTCGCGTCTCGAATCGGGAGAAAAAAATTTGAGTTTTGCGGCAAGTTCAGCGATCGGGTTAGTCTGGCGAGGATCTTTTACTTTGGCCGTTGCTTCCAACAATTGAAACCAGGATGCCCATATGGCTCTGTCGTCGAGCTTTTGATTCGTGAAGTGCACGTGATGTCTGCCAATGACAAATAGGTGAACATCGCCAATCTTCCCGAGCGACGTTTCGATCTTGAGTGTTTTAAGTACGGAACGTTCATCTGTTGCCTGCAACCAAGCCGAGACCTTATCAATCCATTCGACAGACTTGGGAACAAGATTCGAGATTCTGCTAAATCGCTCCTTCATTGAGGTAGAAAATGAATCCTGCCATTTTAGTTGAAATAACCCCAGCGTACCTCGTACATCGTCATACAAAATGGCGTCGATGTCCGTCGACCCCTTCACGCCGGTGATCATGACATTTTCATTGATGCGCACGATTCGATCCTTTTGAAAGAGGTCATAGAGCTCACCCCTGAATCGAGCCTCTCTGTTATTGACTGCCCTGAAAAAATCGTCTGGAAATTTCCTTTTTAATTCCCGATTTAGGAACTGGACGGGTTTGTCCAGGCAACCATACACTGACCGCATAAGCGTGTCACTACCGAGTTGAAAATACGGTGGTGCGGTCACACCTGGATATGACAAGTGATGGTCATAATTCTCTTTTGTGATCGATAGGCACGATACCACCTGCCGCACTTGTTCAGGAGGATCTCCCATGTATGATCCCAGAGATTCTGAAAAGGTCTTCAGAGAAAATCCGTAGGTCAGGATATCACGAAGGTTTATTTTATGCGAAGTCTTATACATTAGCGCAAGGCAACAGTCCTGATGCATCAGGGCAGCGCGATGCACGTACTCCACTTGATCCATGTATTTCTTGTAAGGAATGCCATTGAAAATATCGCTCTCTGCGAAGTCGTCGACGATTTGATTCGTCATCAGGTACAGATATCCAAGACGCGAATAGAATTCGTCGAATTCGTCAGTTGCACGATAAGTGATAAACTTGTCGTGCATCACATTTACAATGTCCTTTAACTTCGAGCGCATTTTTGGCAGCCGTTCAATGTAGCCGCGCTTCTTCGCCTCCAAGACCTTGTCTATAATTTCGAAATAATAGTCGGTGCTGAGCTTCTCGTAATATTCGGCCGAACCCGCGTTGGTGTGGCCAAAAATGAATGTATCGTCCTCTTTGCAAACAGTCATTAGATCGGCCTTACAAAACGACAACAACTGATGCGTAAGTTGTATGGCGCCAGCGTGCTGTACGATTTGATCAACCCAATCCCGCTCGCTCTTCTCGTACGAAAAGAGCGGTACCGCGTCGTTCGATTCCAAGTCTTTATAATACAACAGAAAAACAAGTGCCCAACCGAAGCGGTATTTTTGCGAAAGGAGCGCGTGGTCTTGAGGAGTTAAATTGCCCCTTACCTTGAGGATCAGCGAATGGTAGTCGAGAGTCCTAATAGCCTCGACAAGGGGAAAAATTACATCCTTGCCTGGATACGCAGAACGCACTCGGGTCGTTTCCTCTTCTAATATTTTTGTCAGGATATCTTCATCGCCTTTCATAGAGAATTTTGATCGTGAACCTCTGTTGGGGTTCGACGGAGTGCCGATGTGACTAACGAGTGTGGATACCGATGAGATGACACGCGGAACTTGCTGTCTTTATGCTAATCACAGTATTTTTCGATTTTCACTTGCCATCGCTTCTCGTTCTTTAGCGAGCACTGCCACACCGTTATGACTTTCCAACCTAGGCGTCTCAATTGTCTGGTCTTTTTTCGATCGCGATTCACATTCGCCTTTATCTTTCCTGCCCAATATTCCAAATTGCTGGAAGGCAATCGGCCCGCTCGACAATTCTTGTGTCCGTGCCAAAAACATCCATGAACGAAGATCGCAGTTCCATGCGCTTTTAGCACGAAATCGGGCGATCCTGGAAGAGATTTTACGTTGCGACGAAATTTCAATCCGTGGGATCTCAAGAATCGTGCAACCGTCTGTTCAGGTCCCGTATTCTTCTGCCTCACGCTGGCCATGATTTTCGATCGAATAGCCTTCGTAGTAACGTCCATCAGCTATTTGATAGTCGACAATAAAGTTTTCAGCCTGCCTCTAATGTTGTCATAGACCGAGGATAGTTTGTTTTTCGCTTTATCGGTCAAAAGAGAAGTATGAGCGAGTGCATCTCTAATTGGCTTGTATTGGTCTGCGTCACGCGACAGGGCGGCAGTCTTGTGCGTTTTGTCCATATCAACCAGGTAAGCGAGATCGTTCATAGACAGATAGCTTGTGTCTTCTTTCCTTCCGCGAATTTCTATACTGATATTGCCTTTGTCCTTGCTCTCCGTTTCGACTTTCTTCCATTGCTTAATTTGTTCGATCGCCTCTGGAGAAAGAGGAAGGCCTTTTTCTTTTATATAGTTTCGAATCAAGTTTTCTGAGACAAAACATTCTGCATAGGAGCTGAAATTGAATTGCGCATCGGCACTGAGATCTTCGACCCATTCCTCGATTTTGTCGCTTTGTTTTTTGCCTGAAAAGTCCTCCGACACTATATCGAAAAGTTCTCTGGACTTTCGATCTCTGCTAGATAGTCTCGGATTTTCGCTGTCGCCAGGCTTTCGTATTTCTATGCGCCATTGATCCCACAGATCGATGACTTTAGTAAGGATCTCTTTGCGAAACGCCAACAGGAATTTTTGATACTTGGTGTCGTCGGCCACGATTCCTTCCCTATCGCTGGTGAATCGGTCTTTCGCATCGTCCAGACTGTTGAAATGTATTTGCCCGTATAGGTAATCTTCGACGATTCGGGCCGTCGGAATGTGTTTCAGAATGTTTTTTTCGCGAAGCCTGCCATTTACGAACAAATCTATGCTGACGCGTTCCTCCATGTTCATGATATTGAGGTCTCGTGGTAGAGAAACAGAGGCTATAAAGCCGTCAACCTTCAATTTCGTGGTGAGGTGTTTTTTCTTTTTCTTCAACGATTTCAGTTCCGCCAGGAAAGGGTCGTTCAAATCGTTGATAGTCCAAAGGAACTCTGTCCGTTCTGCCAGTGCCGCCAGGTCCGAAAAGTCGATACGCTTGCCGTCGACGAATATATTGAACGACTTGTCTACGAGCGCGAATCGAAAGTACAGAGCCAGTACCTTGCGTAAATGGCCAAGACTGTTTTTGATCCCGCCGCGAATTCCTTTGAAGAAAATTATGGTACCTGAATCGTGGTCCGCGAGATACGGCGCGAAGTCGGCCTTTTCAAAGGCTTCGAGAGGATACTGCTTCGGTGCCAGGTCGTCTGTGATAGCACGGTCAAGGCCGCTATTGTCGATCGTCCCGCCGACGTATTCGGTCTTGGTCGTTTTCGAGATGACCGATATTCTGGCCGCACAGGACAGCAATGCGAGTTTTCCGATTCCCTTGCGTCCGATAAAGGGTCGCCTTTTCTTGGATTTTGTTTTCCCGCCGTTTCTCTTCGAATAGCCGATCTTGAGGAACTTGCCGCTGAAATCGGATTCGCTCATTCCGACGCCGTCGTCTTTGACGATCATGTTGTTGTTTACCTTGTCGAGATAGATCCAAACATTCTTTGCGTCTGCATCCCATGAGTTCGAAATCGCCTCTCCCAAAACGGTAACAAAACTCCTATAGAGATTTCTCCCCAGGTGATTCAATACGCTCAACGAGATCTCGAAAGAAAACTTACTTTTTTTTGCCATTGATATTGGCCAGGTGTTCTTTGATTGATTTGCCGATCACCAACCCCAAGTCGACGGGAACCGCATTTCCAATTTGGATGCCTAATTCTTTAATGTGGAAATCCTTGACACTTCTTAAAAACTTGTATTTTTTCGGAAACGTTTGGAGTATCGCAGCTTCCCGGACCGTCAAAGCCCGGTCTTGTTTCGGGTGCCCGAATCGGCCTGTCCCGAAATTATAAAACTGAGTGGTTATGGTGGACGAGGGCTTGTTCCACGACAATCTTCCATAAACGGATTTGAAACTGCTTCCCGATTTCCTTTTGTGGCAAGCGAGCCGCAGGTCTTCGTCCCAATCTTCCCATGTCCCACCTGGACGTGAGGCTTTTATTCTCTTGAGGTTAATTTCCGTGAGTTTTGAAGTCCTATGCAACGAATCCTTCTTATGAACTTCGCCGGACTCGACGCTAGGCAAATGTCCGATGGCGTCCCGGACGGTAACGTAACTGTCGCTTTGATGTGTCGGCGGAATCAACTTCAATTCTCCGAAGCGTGAAGCCAGAAGTACAAGCCTTCGTCGCTGTTGAGGAATACCGTACTGCGGGCAATAGACATTCGAGTATTTCACTTGAAACCCTTTCTTCTTGAGAAACTTGACAAAGTCCTTGAATATCTTCTGATTCGAAAGGTTGGGGACATTTTCCATCGAAACGATGTCCGTACCGGTTTCCTCAATAATGCGGATAAACTCTTTCAACAATCTCCACCGATTGCTTCTCGGTTTTTTTCCGTACTTATTCGAAAAGCTCGAGAAGGGCTGGCAGGGCGCGCAACCGACGAGAATTTTTACGTGATCCTTTCCTGTCCAGTACTTCTTCGTCAGGCTCTCGCCGGTAACTTTTTTGATGTCTTTAGAAATGAAATCCGCTTCGACATTTTCGGTGTAAGCGTATCTGCAAGTTTTGTCAAGATCAACACCGGCAACGACGCTGATGCCTGCCTTTTTCAAGCCGTAAGAAAGGCCTCCGATCCCGCAAAATAAATCGATAGCACTCGTTTTCACTTTCGAGCGATAGGGTTAACTGTTAAAAAAGAGGGAACGCGATTTTTCATGCAAAAGTACTACTTTTTACTAAAAACAAAGACTTGCGGTAACCTGTTTGGCACCACGATCGTGGGGAACATAAACGTCTCGCCCGGCGCCGATTCACTATCAGCTTTCGCGGTCACCGCCATTATCCAAAGTGTCGGATGGTCTTTGAGACGATCGGCTGCTTGAACTCTTCCTTCCAGTGTACCTGACGATAATCCCCCATTTTCTTCTACCGTTCTAGACGCGCGACGGAATTTCAATCTGACCTTTTGGCCCAGTCGTTGTGATAACTTGTTGATAACGGCAGCGATAGTGCCATCGTGCCAGGAATTCTTCGATTGAGTCTTGATGTGAGACACTATTTCGATCGCCTTAGCAACCGATATTTCGACGCCGTCGGTATTTCCTCTGCTCTCGAGCGATTTCAGAGTTTCCGCCAATACACTGGACTCCTGGACACCGAACTCTTTTGCCAGTAGCGAAACGACGGTATTGAGTGCAGCCTTAGTTTGAGGCAACCTCAAATAGTTCGGGAAAATTTGCATCCCTGGCCAGACGATATCGGTGTGATTAATATCCAACACACCTTTCCTCGTGGCTCTCAACGAACTAGAGATCTCGACTGGAAAAGAGTTGGGATAGCTGTCGACATGCCTGGAAATAAAATCCCGGAGACCTTTATCGGAGTAATGGATATCTCTGAACCTATAATATAGAGTTTTAGGGATGAACAATTTAGTGTAGGGCAGCGTGTGATTTCGATAACCGAACATTCTTGCATGTTGATGCATCGTGTCTATTTGCGAAACCTTCGCCGTTCGCACGTAATAGGTGACTAAAAGATTCGGGATGGCAATACCGCGTCCCAGCGTGTTGCCACCGATCAGAAAATTCAATCCGGGGCCATACTCGATACCCTGCCGTTTTTGCTTTGCGTTTATGACGAGAATCTTTTTTCGACGCAGTTCTTGACGAATCAACAACTTCAACTCGTTTAGTGGCGGTGTTCGGTCCGCGCCGAGTCGTTCAGTCAAGGAGGTATACAAGCGATTCGTCGAGGCCAAGATGCCGAAGGTGTCCGGCTGATCCATCAACACTTTTTTTACTTCGGTAAGAAAAGAATTGATCTTCTTAGATGCTTGCTTCTGGTCGTCGTTTATTATGCTCGGGTGGCACAAAAACTGATATCCCTTGTCTGGAAAACCCGAGTGCCTGGACGCCGCCGTCGCTGAAAGCAAGAAATACAAAATTGCGTCGCTCAATCCGCTGGGAGATGTCGTTTTCTTGCTTAACAAATCCGGTTTGTCATTTACGGGTACGGTGTGGATCAATTTATCTGTACAATCCTCCGGTTCCTGGGTATCGAAGAATTGGTCGCCGCCGATGTACCCATTGCCAGGAGGCAACATGACAACGAAGGAAGGTTTGTTGTCGGAAACAGAGCTCTGCAATAAGACTGCCTGCGGTGTTCCTGTCACTGCCACGTACACCGATGCCGGGAAGTCGGTTCTGATCTTTCGAAGCATTCTATTGATGGGGCTCGCCGGGGTCGTCAATTTGCCGGTCGAAGATCTCTTGTAAGTATTTGTGTCCAGCGAGGCCTGATCCCCTTCGTCGTCGAAAATCAGCATCGGAAAGTTTTGTGCGCCAATCGATACCAGAAATGCAGTGATGTTCTTCAGGCTCAATGAGCCCTTTGACGCAATGATCAGGATTCTTCCGTCTGCACTTTGTAGTTCGAGCTTCGCATCTTCAGTTTCGCCCGTCAGTTCGTCGTCCTTGGTGTACACTGCTACACCTCGCAAGACCGAAGCGAAGTCTCTGTGAGTTTGACTAACCAGATCATTAATATTGCTTGTGAGGACGACTGCAATTCTGAACCCGTTGTCAAATGCCATCCCGGTGGCTGCAATCATGGCCCTCGTTTTCCCGCTTTGAATTCGACCGTAGACCAATCCGATCGGACCCAAATCCGATTTCGCAAAACCTGCAGGCACTCCTGTTCCATCGCTTCCCACATGGCCGGTTCCAACGCCGCCTTCATAGGAGGCAACGACCTTTTCGAGAATGTTCCCTGCGTTCGATATTATTCGAGCGCGCTCTTCTCCTTGCACGCCAAGGCTCAATAATGCCTCGTTCAGCAGCTTGCCGTTGTACTCGATCATGTGATGGATAACTGAACTCCAGACTCCGGGGTTCGTTAGTTAAGGTACGAATTTACTTTAGAGTAATCAAACCCAAGTTAATAAACAAAACGACGGCTGAATTGCTACTACTCTTCCATCCTATTCCACATATTCTCAAAGGTCATTTTTCCTTCACCCACAACGTAACTTATCGGCATTGGTACAAGTTTGAGGTCGGGAGCAACACGATTAAAAATTTGCGAGTGAAGCTTCTCGAAGACTCTGTCCACCGGACCAATATTTGTTCGCAATTGCTGAAATTGTGCCCAGTTGCACACGGCGAGGTTTTGTTTCTTCAGTTCAGTACCATAACCATCGACCCTTGACATGCGCCGTGACAACCCAAAGAGAAATGTCTTGTCAATCGTATGCATTGAACCGCACGAACGATCCCTGCACGAATCATTTGCGCTGTCCTTCTCAGGAGGGTCAACCATCCAAGTCGATACAGAAGATTCGTGAGAAGAACCCGTTTTTCTTCATTGGACTGTATAGATGGCATTCCTGGCTGAGGTACAGTCCTGTAGAAATTTTTGATTGCCTCGAGATAGCCCATTCTCATCACGTCAAGAATCTGTGTCTGCGCTGGAGTGGCGGTTTCTGGATCGGATTCTTTGATACACTTGTTGTCCATCAGTCTCTGAATCTCGAGAAACAGGGCAAAAGAGTAGTTGTTATTGGTTGCGGGAAATGCTTTCTTGAGGCTGACGAGCTCTTCTGACGCGATGCGTTCGGATTGCCTTGCAGATGACCTCCTGATCCGATTCGCTTGCCATAAATGTTTTTGCGAGACAATGAAAACCATAAGAGGCAAGCACAATTCTGCCAAAAGGACGCGATGTGTTTGCCTCTATGAAAAAAAAGCGGTGAGGAGGGGATTCGAACCCCTGAACCGGAACTCCGGCCAATAGATCCGCAGTCTATCGCATTCAGCCACTCTGCCACCTCTGACTGGATATGTTAATGTTCCAATTCCAGTCAGGGACGCGCGCGGCTAAATGTTAAGAGTAATCAGTATACCAGGCTGAATTCCTGTTAGATTGACGCCTTTACTGTCTCTGGGCGACCAGATGAATAAATTCGGAGACATTCATAAGCCATGATCGCTGCTTCTCATTGTACGATTCATGCGTTGCTTTGGGGACAACCAGCTGCAGATTCGAAGAAGTCATTTCATCAGTCTGATTCTGGCTGATACTTGGCTCAAGCGTCAGAAGATGTTTTCGCGGAACCCGGTCAGCTTCCGAAAGAACCTGTCTCCAGCGATCCTTTGAAGTTGTCTTGACTCCGAGGACTGTAAGGGATTCAACCGGAAAGCTTATGTCCCTGTATTCTGCAATGCCGGGAAAAACAAAATCCGGCTTCTTGTTTCCTTCTGTTACCTGTCCGTGCGAATATCTTATTTTGTAGATATCAAAGAGCTGTGATATGTGACGCTCAAGGGCGTATCCAGCACGAGACTTCCGCCGCTGGGTAACGCTGATGGAAAATTTCATGAAGCCGTCAAAGTCGGCAGTTCCATTTTCCACGAAACCGTCATGAAGGCGCTGCTCGATGAGATGTCGTTCGAGCCTTCGAAAAAGTTTTTCTTCCTGATTCATCCACGCAACCAAGGTTGCATCTGCATCATCCAGAGGATTGACTCCTTTCAATGTCTGCCGCGCGAAAATAGATAATTCGAGAGTCGAAGGCATTTCGCCTTTGAATTTGTCAAGCAAAAGATCAAGTTCATCCGCTTCGGGTTCCTCCACATCAATTCCGAGTTCGTCGAATATAAATCGGACAACGAAATCAACTTCCTGATCGCTCTTGTCATCGATTGAAGAAAATTCAAAAGCATTGCCTTCTGGTCGCTGGAGTGCAAACAGCCAGAACAGCTGGTTCTCTATTGTGGAGTTGGCTGCAGTAACAATAACAAGAACAGTTCCGTCGGTTCGTTTGGCAACAAACATCATGTCACCTTCCCGCGCAAGTCCTGAAACTTCCGTGGTTGGGAAATAGAGGCGGCATTCATAACGGGTGGCATGATTTGCGCGCGCGTCATACCATGTAACAAATCCTTCATTTGAGATGCCTTCATTTTCAGCGCCAAACCAGAAGAATCTCGTCGGAAACTTGCGCTTCTCTGCGTCGCAGTCGCCAAAGATCCTGCGCAGTGGAAGAGTGCCATTGAACTCGTGCTGATTGGATTTCTCAACATTAGCCTCCACAGCGCTCAGCCTTTTTGCGGCGACACCTTCAAAGTATTGGGAGAGATAACCTGACTTCATGCGCGACCTTTTATTTCAAGATACCGGCGTTTTGAGCAGATCCATTTTTTCAGACTGCTGACGATTTTCTCCTTTGCGATCCTGTTCTTTCCCCGAAGGCTGCACTCCCAGACAACTGCAACCCGCCAGCCGTCGGCCCTGAGTTTGTTAATGCTTGATTCATCATTATCGAAATTGCGATCAAGCTTTGCCTTCCAGAATTCCTGTCTGGCAGACGGCCACCTGAAAATTCCGCATTCGTGACGGTGCCAGAAGCACCCGTGCACGAAGATAACAGCGCGCCATGATGGAAGCACAATATCTGGATTTCCGGGAAGACCCTTTACATGAATGCGGTACCTGAAACCCTCCCTGTGCAGTGCCTTTCTGATCTGCAGCTCAGGTTTTGTATTTACAGAGCGGATTCCAGACATCATCCGGCTCCGTGTGGCGGCCGAAACAATATCTGCCATCAGGCGGATTTTGCCCGGGGATTTTCGTCGAACTCAATACTGTATTGCGCGGCCACCAGTTCTATGGACCTGAAGATGTGCGCCTTCATGTGTTCGGCAACCGTCTTGATCAGCGGTACAACCACTGAATTTCCAAACTGCTTGTACGCTGGTGTGTCGGCGCACCTGATTTTGAAACTTGATTCTCCTGGCGCATCAAAGCCCATCAGACGCGAGCATTCGCGGGGAGTCAGACGACGCGGCCGTTTGCCCTTCTGGAGAATCAGAACCTCGGACCCGTCTTTGTAATACCGTGCGGAAAGTGTGCGCGATACATCTTCTGGGCCAAAAGCCGAAAACCCAAATCCATTTCCCTTAGCCTGGTGCTTCTTCTTGTAATCCTGAAGATACTTCCACAGCTGCGGCGAAAGCGTATACTTTTCGCCGACTTTGCCATTTACGAGATAAGGACTCTCATCTTCTTCGAGTCCGTCAACCTGATGCAGGATTGAACCAAGAACCGGCCATGTGTCTTTCGCCGGGATCGGGAGATTGTCAAAAGAGAAACCAGTGTCTTTGCGGAATCCTGCAATAAGAATCCGCTCTCGATGCTGCGGAACCCAGGGCTTCGCGTCAATTACCCGATATTTTATAACGTAGCCGAGTTCTTCCTCAAGAGTCTTGCGTATCACTCTGAATGTGTTGCCTCCATCATGGCTCACCAGGTTCTTGACGTTTTCAAGAAGAATCACCGGGGGTTTGTGAAATGCAATGATCTGGGCAAGGTCAAAGAAAAGTGTTCCCTGCGTGTCGCACTCAAAACCATGAGCACGACCAAGTGAATTCTTTTTCGATACTCCGGCAATCGAAAACGGCTGACAAGGAAATCCCGCCAGGAGAACATCATGTTGCGGAATTCGTGCAAGGCTTTCGTCGTCGACCGTAAACTCTCTGATGTCGCCGGCAACGGGATGCTGGCACTCATAATTTGCCTGATAGGTCATGCGGCATGCACTGTCCCACTCGCTTGTGAATACGCATTTGCCACCGATCGAATCAAATGCTTTTCTGAATCCGCCGATGCCGGCAAACAGATCGATGTATCTGAAGGTCGTGTGCTTCACAACTTTGGTGGAGCTCGCGTTTATCATCTCGCGCAGCTGCTTGATGGCAAGGGGCTGCGGCCTTGCTTCCCCCTTTTCCCACCTGTATATTGTCCTGGGTGTTACCGAAAATTTCTCGGCGGCCTCCTGACACGTCAGGCCGGCTTTTTCTCTCAATGAGGCGAATTCAGACTGTTTCACGCTGGGTAGATTTTTGACATTTCGTCACAAGTATAGGGAATAAATTGAGGAACTTCCAAGCGTATTACTAAAAAAATTAGTAGCATATAATTTGCCTTCAAACGGGTGCCAAACAATTTAGCATGCAAGGGGTTTTTATCTACGTTTCAAAAAAAATTTACATCGGGGATGGCAAAAATGCTGGCGGGCGAAGCTAGTTAAACATTGCCAAAGCTATTTATAGATGCATGGATCCTCTCGAACAATCGACCCTTGAAACAATGCTCTCATTGGATGCGTCAGGACATGTCCTAATTGGGGAAAATGACCAGGTGGAGTACAAAAGCATTTTTGACGGCACGAATAAAAAAGCGAAGACAAAGTATCTCAAGACGATGGCGGCCATGTATAATGCGTATGGTGGCTATCTGATTTTTGGCGTCGATGATGATTTGAAGCTTGTCGGGCTCAGCAATTTTATCAAACCTGACAATGCGGATCTCGGTAACGATGCAAACAGCTATTTCCAGCCGGCGATCAGGTTCAGCACAAGAGCAATAATTGTGTATGGCAAAGAAGTGTTTGTCATTCACGTTCCTAGGCGGACATCTACTCCAACAGTTTGTGTAAAAGATTTTTCGGACATGTTGGTGACAGGGCAGATATACTGGCGTTATTCAGGAAAATCTGCGCCGATACAACCGGGAGATCTCATCGATCTCCTCAATGCTCAAGGCCATGAAATGGCAAGAGCGAATAATATTGCCGAGCGTGAATTTCGAAGTCGATTCAAACCAAGAATCCGGGCGTTGGGGCAGACGAGCGGTTTTGAGTTTGGCATAAACTTGCGGAACGAGGGTGGGGAGGCCAGTATCGACAATTATTCCGTCATAGAGGCGAGTGCCAGTCTGGAACAGCTAACCCTGCTTCCGCGGAAACCATTTTCACTACGCAATGGCGGGTCGGAACAGATTGGTGGCCATAGTTCTGTCAGGGCGAACGACCTGACCTTCAAGGTGAAACTTTTCTATCACGACCTTGAGAACTACAGATACGAAACCATAATTCAGTTCGATCGTGGTCACGTAAAAACACTGGAAACTACCGATTTGTGACGCTGCCAGGCTATGAGAAGGTTCAAACCCCAGTTTTTAAATCATCGATGGGTTCGTAATTTGGTGCTAGCGACCCGCCTTTCAATAAAGTTCCACCCTTTAATAATACTCTGTAACAGCAATGAGCGAAAGTGATTTCACCCCGGAACAATTAAGCCTCAGGACTACTCCGGGAATGAGCGTTGATTTCGGCATTGATTACGATGAAGGCACAGAACCTTTGATAACAGGACCACTTAACGGTGACCTCGTCACCAGGGGCAAAGTCTATACTTACACACCAAGAAGAGATTTCAACGGTACGGAGCATATCACTGCAAGTTACAGGCGGGGTGGACTCAACCGACTGTTAACAGTTGCTATAAAAGTAGCCTATGCATTCAGGGCGAAGAGCCACATTCTCAGCCTCTTGGGTGACGAACTGATTGGTAGCGACAGCCTCGCCATATTCGAGCTTGTCAAGAATTCGTATGATGCCGACGCACAGGAAGTCAAGATCACATTCAGCAGACTGAACACGCAAGGGCAGTCAATAATTGTCGAGGACGACGGGGATGGGATGACAATAGACATCTTGGCAAATGTCTGGCTCGAGATCGGCACTGACTTCAAACGCGGCACGAAACGGACTCCCAGCCGCAAGTTTGGAAGAATATCGCTGGGCGAAAAGGGTGTTGGAAGGCTTGCCATTCACAAACTTGGCAGCACGGTTGTACTGGAAACGCAACCAGAGGGGAGCGGTGTTTACTACCGACTCCAGCTTAATTGGCCGCGCTTGATGGAATCCCATGAGTACATCGAAGATACAGAGATAAACATCGAAACGATCCAGGGAAATCTGTTTCAGAAAGGAAGGGGAACGCGGATTACTATAAAGGAATTAAAGAAACAATATTGGGACCGGAGAGAATTGAGAGATCTCACCAAAAAAGTGAACTCGATCAAGAGTCCATTTAGTAACATCAAGGGTTCCTTCCAAGTCTCTATCGACGCGGGCGATTACAACTCATGGATTGAAGACATCAAGGATGTCGATTCGATCCTGAATGATGCGATTTATCACTTTGAGTTCAGACTGAAAAAGGATCCGAATAGCAGGTTCGCGGCTCTTTCCTGGAACTATTCATTCTCTCCACCGAAGAGCTTTTCAATCGAAAGCCGGAAAGAGACGCATCCTGATCCTGGTGAAACATCAGAATTATCGAGTGTATTTGATATCCGCTCCGAGAAGAACGACTCGATGTACCTAGATCAACAGAAGCATTTGCTTAACGATGACCTCGACGGAATTGGTGAAGTTACTGGGCGGTTTTACGTTTTCAATCTTTTGTCAGTGGTACTTAGAACATTCGGGCAAACCCATCTGATAAAGGCATTCGTCCGGGAGAACTCTGGGGTAAAAATATTCAGAGATGGCATCCGGGTTTATAACTACGGAGAATATGGCGATGACTGGTTGGGTCTTGATCTTGCGCGGGTTCAAAGGCTCGGGAGTCATTTCAGCAAGAATGTAACGATTGGCGCAATAGAGATTACTCAGGAGGGAAGTTTTCAGAATCTCAAGGAAAAAACCAATCGGGAAGGTTTCGACGAGAATCCCACGTTCCTCAAATTCAGAAATATCTGTGGCCAGGTCTTCAGATTGTTCGAAACCATGGCGCAAAAGGATCGGGAAAATCTGAGAAACTACCTGGACGGATTGAAGCCCGTCAAATCAATCGGACTCCCCCAAACTTTGGAGGAACTTACGAACAAGCTCAGGGAAAAGGATTTGGAAGCTGAGTTGGGACCCCTCGTAAAAAGGGTCGAACGGGACTACAATGACATGAGGGATGTAATGCTAAACTCGGGCATGACAGGTATAAACCTCGGTATAGTGTTTCATGAAGTTGACCGAGAGGTCAGGTTTATCAATGCTGACCTGAAGAGCAATGTTGATTTGGATGGAATAAAACAGAGGGTTAAAAACCTGATTCAATTATTGGAGAGTTTTTCACCGATTCTCAAGCAGAATAGGCACGTCTCGATCCGCGCAACTCAGTTGGCGATCAGGGCTCGCGACATAAATCAAGGCAGATTTATCTATCATAACATTATCTTTTCTTCGCCATTGATAACAGGCGAGAGCCCGGATTTTGAGATAACGGGGCCTGGAAACCTTTTGATAAGTGCGTTATCGAACATCCTGGACAACGCCATCTATTGGGTTTCGAGCAAAAGAGAATTGGAAGGACAGCAATACAAGACAGGAATTCTGCTGTCATCCGACGTGGAGAATTTCTCTGGGCCAGCGATTATCGTTGCCGACAACGGAAATGGTTTTACGCTTGACCCCGAAGATCTTATAATGCCTTATAGGACTACACGACCGGGCGGAATGGGACTTGGGCTTTATTTTGTCAACTTGGTAATGGAAATGATTGGCGGCAAGCTCGTATTTCCCGCTCATGAGGACATAAATATTTCACCAGCATATAAAGGTGCAATTCTGGCGCTGGTTTTTCCAAAAACAGGCGAAAATGTTGAAGCCATCAAATAAGATAATAATCGTTGACAACCGGCGCGACCACCTTGATACCCTGAGCAAGCCATTTCACGACCAGGGAATCGGTTGCAGAAGTCTCCAGTATGATGTAACCTATACACCACCCCTAACGGGAGTTCGTTTAGCCTTCTTTGACATAAATCTCAATGACCTTGCAGACCCACAACAGAATGCACCTCAAATTTATGCGACGTTGGTTGATGCCATTCGCCTTTACATCAGTGCTGACAATGGTCCGTTCGTTCTAATTTTCTGGACGTCGAACGGCGGCCTCATCGGCGGGTTCAAAACTTATATACAGGAAAGACATGAAGTTGTTCCACAGCCCTTCCTTGTTGCCAACATAGACAAGCACGAGTTCCTGGAGACGGGTAACAGTCTCCAGGCAAAGCTGGACGAAATTCTCCAAGACTCCCTGATCCAGCTATTTTTCAGTTTCGAGGAAATAGCCATCCAGAGTGCAGGCAAGACAGTCGACGAACTCTGGAAAATCATTCCTGCGAATGACGCGTGGGGTGAATCAGCAGTCTTTAAGGCAAATTTTGATCTAGTGTTCTCGAGAATAGCTGAAACCAGCTTTGGACTCACTCACGCAAAGCGGCATCCGGCGCGAGCGGTCTACTCTGCATTATCTTCTGTTCTTTCACATCATGTAAACGGAGGATTGGGACTTCCCGACAAATGGCTGCCGGCATTGACAGCGCTGCGAACGGCAAAAAAGTCTTCCGATCTCGCATACCCCGGGAACTTCAATTTCAGAATGCTGAATAATTTCTTTCATATTGAGCTATCGGAAGGCATTAAGCCAACGGACAGAGGGGCTGTACTTTCTTGTCCACCCGATTTTATGATTGATCCGGAATATAACTGTGCTCACGCAAGCTATTTTCAAGACCTTCAAGTGAAAATGAATGATCTTTTCGAGCAGTTTGTGATTTTTCGAGAAAACATTAGTGATGCTGAGAAAAGTTTTGTGCGTGGGACATCCCGCTTTATATTAGTGGAGATCAGTGCTGGTTGCGATTATGCACAGGAGAAGAGAAGAATTCCGAAATATGTTTGGGGGATGATGACACCCCCAATCGCAGAAGAAAAATGCAGGAATTCATCGGGGGCTGTCTTCACGCTTCCGGAAATTTTCTACGACAGCAAATCATGGCAGATACGTTTGAATTTCAATCATATGTTCGGACCTATCGAACGGGATGACTTCAATCATAAGGCGCTATTCATGATCAAGGGCAGTCTCGTCGACCAGATCGGCAACCGGTACGCAAGCCACGTTTCCAGAATTGGAATAACGAGTTTTTGACGGGTCCGTAACGGATTTGAATTTTATTAGAATTCTCCCCATATGTCAGACATTGTTAGGACCACTGTCAAATAACTTATATTGGGATGCCGGTTGTTCTGAGGCAAACCGGTCAATTTTCCCCCTCTATTCTACCACTTTTTTCGATGCCACCGAACATCGACAATGAGCATTTTAGAGCGTTGCTACGCGTATCTCCCGGCGAAGCTATCGACATACTTTACAAGAAGTCGTTCAGGCGGCTTGTTCAATATTCCGAAACCCTGACCCAGCACCGGCAGGCTTCGATCGACATCGTCCAAGAAGCGTTTATCCATGTTTTTGAGCACCGCGAAGAGTTAAGCGGACCGCACAAGCAATCTATCCAGGCATATCTGGTGAGGCTTGTAAAACTGAAATCGATGACTGAGTACACACAGCGGATGAGTCACGAGGAACTGCTTCGACTGGCGAGCTCAGCACCGCGCAGCGGGCATTCTGTAGAAATCGACATTATTCGCGGTGAAATACGAACGGAACTGCGGCAAGTCATTTCGACTTTTTCAAAAAGAGAGCAAGAATGCCTGCTGCTGAAAATGGACCAGGAGCTCACTCCTCCCCAAATCGCGCTGCAGCTGAATATTTCCGTGAAGACCGTCGAAAAGAACCTCACAAGTGGAAATAAGCGCCTTAGAGCCCACTTTAAGAATCGACGCTAAAAAAAATTGTCACTTACCGTAGGGTAAGTGGGCTTTCGTCAGAGAATAGAGAAAGGAAGAACAATGGACCGAAACATTGAATCCATTATTAATAAGGTACTGGCGAACGACGCTACCGTTTCGGAGCAGCAGGCCCTTGCTGCGTGGAGAACGTTGAGCGCCGAGAACGAGGCGGAGTTTCAGAGCTTCAAAATTCTTTTTGCGGACGACCTCACAGATGATTCTGGGCCACCATTGGATTTCGAAGGCAGTCGAGAAAAGGTGATGGGAATAATCCATCAGCTTGAGGCCCGAAGGCGCGCAACCGCCAAATTGAGAATGATCGCTTCGGTCTTACTGTTTCTCCTTACTATTCTGGTATCAACGTGGAATATTGTAAGGGAGGTGAGCGCATCTCCACAGGTAAAGCAATTCAAAGACGCCTCATTCTCCTCAATTGCAGCATTTCTCGCGGATGAGTACGACGTGACATTGTCGCTGACGGGCAAATTGGACAACTGCAAGTTTGATGGCTATATAGTCATCCATAGTGATGGAGATGAAGTCACCAAAACTTTATTGAATGCAATGAAATTGACCTATATAATCGAATCGCCAAGCCATTTTTTAATCTCAGGTATGTGCGCTGAGTAAAGTGCGCGAAAACTTTTTTTAGGCTTCAATTTCGGCAAGATTACACCTACCATAAGCCCATGGAATCGCAAGTTCGTTATCAATTTGCAGACTTGGAGCATTTGCTGTCAACCGAAGCAATTCCAGATCTGCAACTGGAGCAGGAAGTCCTCAGCATCAAGCATCGCCTCGCTGCCTCAATCTTTGAGATGGTGGACGAGCTTCAGGTACGTCATTATGTCCGATTTCATGAGTATGCTCTTGTAAGATTAATGGATCGTATCCATTCAGCCCCTGTTCGCAAGATAAATTCCAGTGGATATCACAAGCTCGAGGAACTGCTGGAATTCCTTGCATCGGATTTTAAAGATGTTTATGATTTTGATGCCAAGGCGCCGGAGAGCCAAATCAAAACAGCACGTCGTGGGGCAAAGAAGCATCTCTCAAAGCTGACCGAATACCTTGAGGAAAGAAAAGTCGATCGCGCCTTGATCGAAGCATCACTGCACGGTCTGTCACGACTGGAGAACGAGTACGCGACACTTTCGGTGACGTTTCGGCGAATACTGTTTGCCGGGGAACTTCAGCAGATGATCTACAACCTTGTAAACGATAGTCAGCTGAATATCGAGGAGCAGCTGCATTCAATGCTGTTCTATCTCAACTGTAACTCCATCAAAGTTTTTCTATATGAGACGCAGCTTGTCGAAAAGCAGTTGGGTGGCGACACGAATACGGAGAGAATCAGCAAGCTCGCTTTGGCGCTGAAAAAAGTAAACCAGATTCAAGTGAAGCCGGGAATAGGCTATAATGTTCACGGCACCTCATTGAAAGACCTGGTCTCCAGTTATCTGAATGAGGAAATAACGTATCTGGAACGGGTGAGTGTGTCCATCGCAACAAGTCCCCAGCACGACAAACTCATTCAGGATTTTAAACTGAAGGTAAATTTGTCTGTTGCGCAGGTGGCGTACGTTTTCCGGATCTTCATTGAAAATCAGCTTATCCAGACAAAGAATCAGACCGAGCTCCTTAAATTCCTGGCGCGTGTAGTCACAACCAAGAAGGCAGAGAGCGTTTCCTTTGACAGCCTGCGTGCCAAATTCTACAACGTAGAAACAGGAACGAAGGAATCAGTCAGAGATGCGCTTTCGTCCCTTGTTCGTTATGTTGACAAGAACTAGTCAAAAACAGTTTGGCGGCGATTGATGTAGAGACTTGTCCATCTCGCATCTTTCTGCCATTGCATAAATGTTTCGGAGTATTTGTTAGCAAGCCTGGCGCAAAGGAGTTCCTGCCGTTTCCTGTTTTCTTCGACCTGCTCCAGGAGGATCTTTATTTCTTCCGCCTTGGTCATATAGTAAAACTGATCGACCTGACTGTGCAGTCCGATCTCCTTGCGGTTGTCAAGCTGTGAGATCAGTGACCTCAGTCTTGCCAACAGCTTTTGGACTTTGCTCGACTTTTCAGGGGTACAGTCCATGACAAAAGAGTGCAAAGTGACCGGGCACATGAAATCTTAGAACCTATGAAGAAACTAACTGGTGAACATGTGCGCCGGTCATCAGTGCGGGTATTTACAGATTCACACTTGTTAAGGCGTGTGAGTTGAGTTAATCCCTTAGAGTATTTGCAAAAATATTAATTGAGATTCCTTTTCTTGTGAAGGTCAACCAAGACAAGAACAGTCAATCGAAACACAAGGCGCTCAAGGGATTCTCGAATTTGCTGCTCAAGCCCTTTTAGGTTATTGAGATCATCCATGCCGGAAGATAGCGGTTTACTTGTGGTCCAAAATGTTTGATGCATCCGGAAAACCTGACAAAAATATGCCCGGGCTATGATGTTTCGTCTATGATTCTGTAGCTTCCCTTTCAATATGACTTCGTTTATTCGCCTATCTCTCCTTCTGATACTCCTGCTTTTCATCCAGGACCGCATTTTCAGCCAGAATCCTCGGAACTCACTGGAGGAGCCTTTTGACAAACTGATCAAAGCCTGGTTTTCAAGTATCGACCGCGGAGCTGTGAAAGCTCTTGCATCATTACTCACCGACGATTTTGAGTTGATCGCATTCGGAAAGAGGTTTTCGAAGGCAGAGACGATCGAAATGTCGAAAGGATATTCGGAAGTTAAGTGCCAGCTCACCAACATCAAAACACGACTTGGAGATGGCCTTGCTCAAATCTCATTTGATGTCAATCTCAAAGCCAAAGTGAATGGCAAGCCTATAGAAGGTAATGCAATCGAGCTCTACATGTTGGAAAGGATCGGGAGCGAATGGAAGGTGGCCAACAAGACGATAATGATGAAAGAGCCGTGATTGACTCGGCTTATTTTTTCCTGAGTGTGAAGTCGAACTCGTAGTCTAGCAATTCTTTGGGATGTACCCCAAGTCCGCGTGCAATCTCAAAGAGAGTGGTCAGGTTAAGATTTGTTTCCTCATCGATTTCAAGTTTTCCAATTCGGGAGTAATCCACGTCACACAGATATGACAGATCCCTTTGGCTCAGCCCTTTTTCGGCCCGAAGCTTTCGAAGAATCGCTCGAAAACCCTGCATGCGCTTTTTATCCCGCGATTTCACCTGATTGCCTTTCCGAGCAATCTGAGTCAAAGCCCGAACAAAAGTGCGGTTAGAAGTAACCGCAAATCCTTTTTTTTACTACCTTGACTTTTGAAGTGACAAGCAGTCACAAAGCATTAAATTGCTATGTCTTTGAGTAATTAAAGGCATCGCACTTAGACCCTCGTTTCGGAAAACTGGTACTTTTCTCAAGTTCACGAGGCAATAAGGCAGGTGCCCACGTCTTTGGCGTGGGCCCGCTTATTCGTGAACAGGGTATACCAGTACCTCCGAAACGGTAAGTTGGGCTCCACGCCATCTTTTTGTGTCGGACTCCAGCTTGCCAGAACTAAACTGGATGCCCATGAGTCTGACCGAAATGCCAGATGACTCCGAAATTGTACAGCAGCTCCGTGAGGGAGACAGGCATGCTTTTGAGCTGATATTCCGACATTACTACAAATCTCTTTACCAGTATGTACGTCATCAGGTGACGGTGAAGGAAGATTGCGAAGAGATTCTTCAAGATGTGTTCAGTACTCTTTGGTTACGCAGGGAGGATACTTTCATCACTTCGCTGAAGCACTACCTCTTCACAGCAACGAAGCATCGTGTCGTAGACTATTTCCGAAAGGCAAAGACACGCAGGCACTTCGAGGAAGAGTATCAGATGTTTGAAATCGCGTACTCATCATTGCCTGGCACCGACCGAAATCCGGATGCTATCAGAAAGGTGCTTGAAGACATCATCTCATCTTTACCCAATCGCTGCCAGTTGGCAATGAAGCTTCGCATCTCGGAAAACCTCTCGCATAAGGAAATCGCAGAGCGGATGAATATCACGACAAAGACTGTTGAGACGTACATGCTGACGGCATTCGAACACATCCGAAGTTCTTCGTTCAGGGAACGCCTGGACTACTACTCCTGAAACTGGAATTTTGTAAATTGAGTCTCCACGGGGATGTGTTCTCTTCATGGATTTCCGGTTAGCGTCACTGCATGACCAAAACCGGATCAGCTTTCTTTCAATAACTACTTAAAACACTGCCCGACAGGTGGTGCACCGATTTTACGATGCTTGCATCATTCATTCGGCAATGTGTATTGCTGCGCACCAATTCATGGACGTACCGGCTCATCGGCCTGATGTTCTGGATCGGGACGGTTGCTGTTGTGTGGATTGCCTGGGTTCTGCTTCAATATTTTATCAGATGAGATCGAAGGCGGAAAAAATACTGACCACATTCAAATTGACATCTACACCTCAACGCGTTGAAATACTCCGGCTTATTCTGAAGCGCCGCGGCACCTTGTTTACTGCAAGCGATCTAAAAGGCGATATCACCAATTTATCGGTCGCAATTTCAGACGCCACGCTCGTCACCACTATACAGCTGTTTCACACGCGGCACATTCTTGTCGGTTCGTCGGGGTTTCATGGTGAGAAAGGGCGTCCTCCAGTGCAATACAGTATCACGCGCCAAGTCATGGATGTGCTTGAAATGGGCGGAAACACGGAATCAGACTTACCATTTGTTAAGTGATATTAAAAATTTCGTTAAGAACACTAAGGGATTCGTGTGATTCACACGCCATATACTTCGACGAGTCAATTTGTTAAATTTAGTTCCGCCAAATCAAACATATTCCTATGTCCAAGTCAAATTATGACGATCTGATGGAGCGTTACGTGGCCGGCCAGGTCTCAAACGACGAGAAGGAAAAGATCGAGCTGTGGCTGGAGGCCAGAAAAACGAATGGCCAGGTGTATGATGATCTGACCGAACAGGATGAGGAACGAATATTCCAGAAATTAACATCCCGAGTTGGAATTACAGCAAACGACCCTGTCTTCAAGAAGAAAAAAAGAATTTCGCCCTCATGGCTTGTCGGAATAGCCGCAGCGCTGGCAATCATTTCCATTTCGTTCACTCTTTGGCTTCGTTATGAACGGAGTCATGCCATAAACAGGCAGGTGCTGAGTGATGGCACGCTGGTATGGCTCAAAGGAAAAAGTTCTCTAGCCTTCTTCGAGAAGCAAGGTGGACAGGTTCGATCAGCGGCGCTGTCTGGCGAAGCTCTTTTCGAAGTTGCAAAAGATGCCAGCCGGCCGTTTGAACTTTCAGTTGGTGACTACAGGATCAGAGTACTCGGCACAAGCTTTAATGTCAAGCCCCTGGGGGGGGGGATTGAAGTCGATGTGCTTACGGGCCGAGTGAACATTTCATCCGCGACAGACAGTGTCGGTATTATGGTAGAGTCGAATCAAAAAGTTTTTTACAACGGCAAGCCGGATCAGGTGCAGGTGCCTTTGTCGGAAGAAGAGATTCGGTCCGCTATCAGCAGAACGGAATATGATATGGCTTTCAACAACGCTCCGCTGCGTGAAGTATTTGAAAAAATCGAGTCAAAGTTCGCCGTGACGATAGAGGTATCGAATGACAAAATCTTCAACTGCAAGATCCGGGCGAATTTCACGGATCACTCCCTTGAAAGTACGCTGATGCTTCTTGCAGGTGCTGTCCCTATTGAATATAAAGTAGTCGGCAACAGGATTGAGATAACGGGCAACGGCTGCGATTAAAAATATTGACCCTAACTAACCAACCCACTATATGCCCGCTCACTATCACGTCACCACTAATAGCTCCTAAATAAAAAACGGGAGTGCGCTAACACCCCCGTTTATTTTTCTCCTGACCGTATCAGTCCTTCCCGACTGGTCAGGCATCGCTTTGTCTCTAATCTCTTAAACCAAAAACAAAACAATTAAAAGTATGAAAAAATGGTCTACCAAGGAACCTAAATTCTGGAAAGTTATGAAGGTCTGCGCAGTGCAAGCTGTTCTTGCGATGGTACTCTTCGGCGCTTCGATTGCACACGACGGAGCAGGACAAGTTCTTGACAAGCGACTCACACTCGAGGTGAAAGACGCGACACTGGAGTCGATCCTGGAAAAGATCGAAGGTCAGGTCGGTGTGAAGTTTGTCTACAATCCATCTTTTTTCAATCTCGAGGAAAAGGTAACGATCTCTATCCAGGAGGCGCCGCTGAAAGATGTGCTTAGGGAATTGTTCGAGTCGCGTCGCATCGAATATCAGATTTATGAAAAGGAACAGGCGATTACTTTAAGAAGAGCCAAGAATGAAACCGGTCACTCCCTAAACAGTGAGAACACAGTCAACGTCGCAGCACTAGTCACCGGACGTGTAACCGGAGGTTCAGGATCAGAAGCACTTGCTGGCGTCAACGTTTTGATCAAAGGCACCACAGTCGGAACAACCACGGACGCAGATGGTCGCTACTCGATCCAGGCCGACGACAACAGCACGCTTGTCTTTTCATTCATCGGCTTCCTGTCGTACGAGACGCAGGTAAACGGACGCACTGTGATCGACGTGGTGCTGACGGAAGATTCAAAGAAGCTCGAGGAGGTGATGGTCAAAGCAGGCTATTGGGAAGTCGACAGCAAGGAGCAGACAGGAAATATCTCCAGGATAACTGCCAGGGAAATTCAACAACAGCCCGTTATCAATCCACTGCAGGCAATGCAGGGACGCATGCCCGGTGTGCAGATAACGCAGGTTTCGGGAAATCCGGGAGATGGATTCAGCATCCAGATCAGGGGACTGAACAGTGTTCGGGGTGGTACTGCCAATGATCCACTCTATGTAATAGATGGTGTACCATTTCCGTCTGCTACTTTATATGCCACAGGCGGGAACATCGTCCGGGCTCCCAATCCGCTCAGCGCGATTAATCCGATGGACATTGAAAGCATCGAAGTGCTGAAAGACGCAGATGCCACTGCAATTTATGGTTCAAGGGGAGCAAATGGAGTGGTACTGGTAACGACAAAGAAAGGTGCCGCTGGACGCCTTAAGGTGGAAGCAAACGTTTACACAGGAGTCGGATCCATTTCAAAGCAACTCGACATGCTGAACACATCACAGTATGTTGGAATGCGGAAGGAGGCATTCAAAAACGATGGTGTGAATCCGACCATCGCCAACGCGCCTGATCTTTTATTATGGGATACGACCCGTTACACCGACTGGAAGAAAAAGCTGATCGGCGGAACTGCTCACCTGACGAACGCGCAGATCAACTTATCGGGCGGGAGTGCATTAACGCATTTTCAACTGGGTGGCGGATTCTTCAGACAGACAACGGTATTTCCCGGGGATTTCGGATACAGGAAAGGTTCGTTTCACATCAATCTGTCGCAATCAACGGCTGACTCAAAGTTCAATCTTAATTTTTCCACCAATTTCGTAGCGGACAATAATTACATGCCGCAAAACGATCCGACCATCGCGGTATTCTCACTCGCACCCAACGCACCACAGGTCTACAAGGCAGATGGAACGCTGAACTGGGAGAATGGAACATGGAATAACCCCTTCGGCGATCTCAAGAGGACTTACACATCTTCAAGCAAGAACCTGATATCCAATCTGGCTATGTCATATGAGATTGCAAAAGGTTTGAAGCTGAAAGCTAATACGGGATACAATTTTTTATCTACGGAGGAGAAGAGCATAACGCCGATTGCTGCTTTCAACCCGGCGGTCAATGCGACAGGGTCGGCCCTGTCGTCGAAGGGTTCCATCAATACCTGGATATTCGAACCACAGGCTGAGTATCAGCGTCAGCTCGGCAGCGGTAAACTTATTGCACTCGTTGGCGTCACATTCCAGCAAACCCTGCGTGACCGCCAGGGATACAATGCGTCAGGCTATATAAATGACACACAGCTCGAAAACCTGGCCGCTGCAGCGACGATACTCCCTTATGCTCTTGAAAGCACGGAGTACAAATACAACGCGTTGTTCGCACGCGTGAATTACAACCTTCGTGAAAAATACATTTTCAATCTGACCGGCAGAAGAGACGGATCAAGCCGTTTCGGTCCCGGCAATCGTTTCGCAAATTTTGGTGCGATCGGAACGGCATGGGTGTTTTCAAAAGAGCCATTCATGGCAAACACAATGCCCGCTTTGTCATTCGGCAAGATACGGGCCAGCTATGGCGTTGCGGGCAGTGATCAGATTGGCGACTACCAGTATCTTGACACATATGCGTCGACTGCAAACACCTATCAGGGTGGAAAGGGCCTGATCCCGAGCAGGCTGGCCAATCCGGACTACAGCTGGGAGCAGAACAGGAAGGCTGAAATCGGAATCGACTTGAGTTTTTTCCAGGAAAAGCTTTATCTCTCGGCAAGCTACTACAACAGCCGCTCGTCCAATCAGCTTGTAGGTTACAGCCTTCCCGCCATCACCGGCTTCTCCACTGTTCAAAGTAACCTCGCCGCCGAAATCCAAAACAGCGGAATCGAAATAGTGCTGTCCAATGTCAATATCAGGCGAGGATCCTTTGAATGGACATCAAGCTTCAACGCGACTTTCCCGCGTAACCGGCTGGTGAGCTATCCTAACATCGAAGGGTCTTCTTACGCGAACACGTATGTTGTGGGCCGGTCGCTGTTTGTGCAGAAGAAATACAATTCAACAGGTGTAGATCCGCAATCAGGTCTTTACACCTTCGAAGATGTCGACAAAAACGGAACGTTAAGTTCCACGGCTGACACCCAGTTTATCAAAGAAAGGACCACTGATTTTTATGGCGGCCTGCAAAACAATCTCAAATTCGGACCTTTTGAACTGCAGTTTTTCTTTCGGTTCGCAAATCAGGTTGGGTACAATTACCTGTACAGTGTCGGGGCGGCTCCGGGAACCCGATCCAATCAGCCGACCTACGTGCTTGCTCGCTGGCAACGGGCCGGCGACATCACCGATGTGCAGCGTTATACACAAGGCGGCGCAGGCACCACCGCTTACGGCAACATGAACTCACTTGGTGACAATGTGCTTTCGGATGCCTCCTATCTGCGACTGCAAAACGCATCTCTGTCGTGGACTTTGCCAGCCAGTGTTTCGGGCAAGATTTCAGCACGCGAAATGAAAGTTTACCTGCAGGGCCAGAATCTTTTTGTGATAACAGACTATAAGGGTGCTGACCCGGAAACACAAAACCCCAAAGCGCTCTCGCAACCAAGAGTAGTATCTATCGGTGCACAATTAACCTTCTGAAAAAATGAAACCATTATACATCATAACCATAATAGCGGCGCTCGGAGTCTGCAACGGGTGTCAGAATTTTGTAGAAATCGGCGCGCCGAAAACGGAGTCAATCAGCTCGACGGTGTTTGCCGACGACCTGGGTGCGACTTCTGCGGTCAGGGGAATCTATCATGAGCTGGTGCGGTCAGGTTTTGCAAGCGGTCAGCAGGTCAGCGTTACATTGCTCGCCGGTGCATCCTCTGATGAATTCATCAGCTACAATGCATCGATGGATGAGTTTGCGAACAATTCAGTTCTGCCGGGTTCCTCGACCAACGCGACTATCTGGAGCAGTCTGTACAAGGCGATATACTATTGCAACAACGTACTTGAGAAGCTTCCGGTCAGTGGCGGAGTATCCGCTGGCGCAAAAACGCAGCTCATGGGCGAAGTAAAGTTTATCCGCGCCTTCTGTTATTTTCATCTGGTGAACCTGTACGGCGCCGTGCCCCTGATAGTGACAACGGATTACCGTGTCAATTCAACGGCGGAACGAAAAAGCACGCAAGAAGTGTGGGCGCTTATCAGCCAGGATCTTAACGAAGCGCAGGCGCTGCTGCCTGCGGATTTCCTTTTTTCATCTGGCGAAAGGGTGCGCGCCACATCCTGGGCCGCGACCTCGATGCTCGCGCGTGTCCAGCTGTACACAGGCGACTGGGCAAAAGCGGAAGCAAATTCTTCCACAGTAATCGCGAGCAGTCTGTTTAAGCTGAATACAGATTTGAACAGCGTGTTTTTAAAAAACAGCGGCGATGCCATTTTGCAGTTGATGCCGGTAGTGCCGACGCAGAATACCAATGAAGGTCTTGCAATGATTCCGCCTTCGGCAACCTCGCTGCCTCCTTTTGTCGGTCTGAGCAATACGCAGATGACTTCTTTCGAGGCCGGAGACAAACGCAAAACGAGTTGGACTGCCAGCCAGGTGATAGCTGGAACAGCGGTGAGCTACCCGACGAAGTACAAGGTCGGTAAAGTAGGCCAGCCGATCACCGAGTACTCGATGGTACTCAGACTTGCCGAGCAGTACCTGATACGGGCAGAAGCACGTGTCAAGCAGGGCAAACTGAATGAAGCGATGACCGATATCAATTTATTGAGAAGCCGCGCCGGTCTGGTAAACATTCAGATCAAGATTGCCAACCCGACCGCCTCCGACCTGTTGCTCGCGATCGAGCAGGAACGAAGGTCCGAATTGTTTTCCGAGTGGGCGCATCGCTGGCTGGATCTCAAAAGGACAGGACGAACTACTGCTGTTCTGTCTTCTATCAAACCGCAATGGGTGCCCGCAAAAGAGCTGTACCCCTTGCCGCAAACAGAGCTTGCGAACGACCCGAGTTTGAATCAGAATCCAGGTTATTGAAAGAATATGAAAGCGTTCGTGATAATTTCATTATCTGCTTTGCTATTGTATTCAGTTTCTGGCAATGCCCAGCAGAGATATGTTCCACTTCAAATCGGCGACAGAGTTCCGGATGTGAAATTGTCTTTTCACGACGGCAAGCGTGCGGTTTTTTCTGAATACGAAGGCAAAGCTGTGATCCTTGATTTTTGGGCGACGTGGTGCGCTCCCTGCATAGCTTCCATGCCTACAGTGCACGCGCTTCAGCGGAAGTTCGAAGGGCAGGTACAGATTCTGCTCGTTAACGGAACTGATTCCAAGAGCGAGGTTTCGAAATTCATACAGAAACGGGAGACGAAGCCTACAGCCAGGATAACGCTGCCAGTGATCGCAGGCGATTCAATACTTTCGAAGGTGCTGTTCAAAGGAGAAGAAGTCCCGCGTTACTACTGGATCGACAAGACTGGAAAGCTTGCTTTCTATACCTCGAAGCACGAAGTGACTGAGGGAAATATCAGGTTGTTCCTTGATCAGTCGCGTGTCAACTACTTTTCAAATCCTCCTGCTTTTCAACCATTGTCAACACTGACGCCTTCAAGGCTCAGGTGGAAGTCAGAGCTTGAAATTAGTGATGGTAAGGGAGACAGTCATTTGATCTATGAAAACGAAGGGGTCTCAGGAATTACCTGCGCGCGGATGTCGGTATTGGATCTGTATCAGTTCGCATTCGGTACGTTTCATGATCATTCTCCGCGGTCTCATAGCTGGGTGGAAAGATGGCCGTTCAACCGGACGATTCTTGAGTCGAGCAAGGCCCGTAATCCGGGAAGACATTCGCAGAATACGAATCAAGCAGATACGATATATTCATACAGACTGAGCGCACCGGATTTCAGTACATGGGAGCAAATGTCCAATGTGATGCTGGGTGATTTGAACAACTGGTTCGGCTATACGGCAGTGATGGAACCAAGAAATGTCAAGTGTCTTGCTCTGTCGATACCCGACAGCACGGTGTTCAAAAATGTTTCAGGGCCCAGGCACTACAAGATCACGGACGTAGAATTCCAGATCCATGCCATGACCGTGGCAGACGTCCTTCGCAACCTGAGGGACAATATCCTTGGCGGCCGACATTTCTTATACAGGTATCCCGTTGTCTATGAGTCCGCGTATCGGGGACTGATAGGGAACATCAACATCGAGAATGTAGACACCAGTGATCCCGCTGCGCTTGAAAAAGCATTAGCGGTATATGGCATCCGGCTGCAACTGGTGGAACGGAGGCTACCGACGCTGGTCGTCAGGGATCTAAAACTGTAAAGTAATGGAGGATGCTGTTGCATCCTCCATTCTTTTCTGCTACGGCCGCTTCAGGGCGTCACTACATCCCGAGTTCGCCCATGCGTTACCTTCGTTGGTAATCTCACACTGGCTGTTGGGATTGTTTACCTGGCAGTCATCCGGAACCGACTGCAGCGTAAAGCAGTGCACATCGGTATAGCCCATGTTCGTCGGGCCTTTCGCCTTTGACAGGCCCATTCCGACGAAGCTCAGCATGAGAGCGAATACGACGGCAAGAATCTTAACCTTTTTCATTTTGATAGAATTTAAATCATGATCTACTCTTTTCAGGGTTTTCGATCTAGTCCCTTTGCCATTCTGCAGGAACAGCTTAGCCTTTGCGGGCTAATTTTACCGGCCGGTAATATTTTTCTGCGCGACTGCTCTCGCTTCCGACAGCACGCGCGATATGTCGTATCGAAACAGGTATCTGTCCGAAAGCACGAACAGTCGATTGTCAGCTGCAGACAACTCCCTCAATCGACCTGATGTCAATGGCGCATAAAAACTTCCGATGTAACGACCGTTCAGAAGGTCATAAATGTCGATTCGCGAGGAGGAAGAGAATTTTTCAGGAAGCTCGTTCTTTGCACGTATCCCAGCCTGAATGAACAGGAACTCACCGGTGATACAGCTCTGTCTGTTTACCGTAAGCTCAGGGTACACCGATGATTTCCTCTGACGGCCAGTGGATATTTCCGACACTCGAATTTTCGCCCTCCTGATCGTGTCGATTGTTCTGCGGTAAATGCGGTTGTTCAGATTGGAGTCGAGCGTAATAAACTGATTCCGGTAGTAGTAAACATAAACAAACTGGTGGCCGGCGCTGGTATAGTGCATCATACCGTCGACATCGAATTTTCCGTCAACCTGTTTTTTCAAAACGCCGGGGCGAAGGACGAAGCCCGAGTCTGGCCGGGTCAATGCCAGGCAGTAGTTCCCAACCGTGTCCATCATCCTGTAAGCGAACTGTTGATCATTGATGGGCACAAATTCATTGAAGTACCCGTACTCTTCTTTGACGGGACTGGCGACGAGATCCTCAAGCATCCCCGAAAGAACCAAGGGCTCATGGCCGTCAGTCAGGAAAAAGCTGCGGCCGGCGACGGACAATTTTGTGTTTGCGGTAATCGGCACTTCGGTTGAAATTTCCCGTGTCCGTACCGAGCCCGAAGATTTCTGGTAGCTGCAAAGAATCAAGGGCGCCGTCTGGTTCCCGAAGTAGAGATTGTCACTGTCGTCGCCGGCGAAGTAGAATGAATTGTAAGCCAGGTCGACTGAGTCCGCAAGCTCCGGCCCTGCGTCAAGCGGACTGATCTGAAAAGTGCTGTACTTGTCACTGTCTTGATAGGTTAGCTTGAAAAGTCCGCCAACCGAAACTGTTGCTGTCAGGATTATCACAGACGAATATCGAAGTGAGGGTCGTCCGGAATCCAGCCAGGCAGCAAGACAGGCAAGAGTCAAAAATATGACGTTAAAAACGAGGTGACCTCCCCATCCCATTTTTTCCAGTATCCCGCCACAAGAACAGGGTATGTACTCGCTGAAACCCAGGATGGCGATAATGTAGAATGTGAACAGGCTCATCAGGGCAATCGAGAGAAGCAGGCCTGCCGCACGTGTTGACTGAAATATGAGCAGAACAGCAGTGATCAGCTCGATGGCTGGGATGAACCATGCCACATAGTATCGAATCTCAATCAGCATCGGTGACTTGCTCAACTGCAGTACGAACTGGTTGAAGTCGATCAGCTTCATGGAGCTTGCATAGACGAATAGAAGAATCAATGAAATGCAGATGACTTCAATAAACCTCTCGCGCCATTTCATGTTTAAGACCATATAATAAAATTAAGCCGGCAGTTGATAGCGACATGCAAATCAGTGTTCAGACTTCATGTAACATTGGTTCAGACTTCACTTACCTCATCTTCACTATCCGATTTCAGTCGTTTGATGCGGCTCAATGACTGTGGAGTTATTCCCAAATAGGAAGCGATGTTTTCCTGAGACACAAACTGTTCAAGTTCCGGATATGCTTTTACAAGGGATTCAAATCTTGCCGCGGCGCTCTTGCGCTGTATGTCCTGTATTCGTTTCTGGCATTTCTTGTGATACCTGGCTACGACTTTGTGATACAACAAATGCGCTTCCTGATGTTTGTCGAGAAGCCGGTTAAGTGCTTCCTTGCTCAGGCACAGCAAATCCGAGTCGCTCATCAATTGAATGGTCACGGTTGATGGTGTGTCTCCGCAAAAACTGCTGACCGACGTCATGATCTGACCGCCCTGCCAGAAGCAGTCGACAATCTTTTTGTTTTTATCGACACTGTATGACATCGCCACACCACTCCGGATGAAGTAGACAAAGTCTGCAATTCGGGGTATGTCAAGGAGAATATGATTTCGCTCGAATGTCGCTGGAATAACCTCTGCTTTAATTGCCTGCTCGAAATCCCGCGATAGTGGATGTATTGCCGATAACACCTCAAAAAGGTCGTGACGGTTCATGGGCAGGATTCGGGTATACACTTATCTCTGATCGATTGTGTTATTCCCTACCTCAGATCGGAAAAATATTTTATTCCCTCGACATAGACTTACCAAATGGTAAGTGAACCGCATTGGGCAAAGTCCCGTGCTTCCGTAATCTAGCAGCCAAAAAATTATTATGCTGAAGATCAGAGTTTTCAGAGGGTTCCAGAACCCCTGTAACTGTTTTCGCACTCGAGCGTCAATTCTCTTGCGGCCATTACCAAACGCTTCCAGATGGCCGCTTCAATTATTACTCCCGAGGACCTTGAGAATTTCAAGCAGGAACTCATCAAGGAAATTCAGCAAATGCTTTCAGCCAAGGCGGGCACGCCACAGCGCAAATGGCTCAAGTCAAATGAAGTGAGACGGATGCTTCTCGTCTCGCCTGGGACACTTCAGAATCTGCGCATCAACGGCATGCTTCCCTTCACCAAGATTGGCAGCGTGATCTTCTATGACTACGACGATATCCGCAAGATGCTCGAGTCAAACAAAATTGATCACCGAGCGGCCCTTGATCGGGCGAACCGCAAAAAATTCGACGGAAATGGGAACCGGTGAAAACGAACAGGCCCTGCAGAAGATCATCGATTTTCTCCGCCTTTTAAGCATTCTCGTCCTGCTGCTGCATTTTTATATTTTCTGCCACACTGCACTTGAAGTGTGGGGCTTTACTTATCCCGCCGTCGATAAAGTCGCCTCTTCACTTCGCAGCACGGGCTTTTTCGAGGGAGCATTTCCGCCAAAGCTGTGTTCGCTATTTCTTCTTTTAGTATCTCTTATCGGAGCGCGCGGCAGGAAAGACTCAAACCTAAGCTTTGAGTCTGCATTCATCCTGTCTGTGACAGGAGTCTTCATTCTGCTCTTAAGCCATTTTATTTTTTTTCTCAACATGGATGTGTTCATTCTTGTTCAAGCCTATATCACGTTTGCCTCTGGCGGCTATCTCCTTCTGCTTGGCGGAGGCACGCGAATTTCGCGCATACTCCGTGCTGATTTCAAGTCGGATATCTTCAACAAGCAGAATGAAAGTTTTCCACAGGAAGAAAGACTGCTCGAAAACGAATATTCAATCAATCTTCCGGCAGCCTATACCATGAATGGAAAGAAGAAACGAAGCTGGATTAACATTATCAACCCGTTCCGTTCGATACTGGTTATCGGCACACCCGGCGCCGGTAAATCCTATTTTGTCATACGTCACATCATCACGCAGCATATCAGGAAAGGCTTCTCGATGTTCATTTATGATTTCAAATTCGATGATCTTTCCAGGATCGCCTTCAATGCACTGCTTCAACACGGAAGCAAATACAAAATCCTCCCAAAGTTCTTTGTGATCAACTTCGAAGACCTGTCGCGCACGCATCGGTGCAATCCCCTCGATCCGGCAACAATGGAGGATATTACCGATGCCACAGAATCCAGCCGAACAATTATGCTGGGGCTTAACCGCGACTGGATCAAGAAGCAGGGAGATTTCTTTGTCGAGTCCCCAATCAACTTTGTTACAGCAATTATCTGGTTCCTGAGAAAACACGATGACGGGAAATATTGCACGCTTCCCCATGTGATTGAACTCATGCAATTGGACTACCCGACCCTGTTCAAGCTCCTGAGGACCGAACCGGAAATCGAAGTCCTCATAAACCCGTTTGAGTCAGCGTTCCGCAACGAGGCAATGGAACAGCTCGAAGGTCAAATTGCAAGTGCAAAGATCGGAATGGCACGCCTCGCCTCACCCCAGCTATACTATGTGCTTTCGGGAAATGATTTCACGCTCGAAATTAACAATCCCTTAGAACCGAAAGTAGTCTGCGTCGGCAATAATCCTCAGAAACAGCAGATATACGGAGCCGTCCTTTCACTTTATATCTCGCGTGTGATCAAGCTCGTTAACAAAAAGAATCGACTTAAAAGCAGTTTAGTGTTCGACGAGTTTCCGACAATCTATTTTAACGGCATTGACGGGCTTATTGCAACGGCGCGCGCAAACAAAGTTTCAACGACGCTTGCAGTTCAGGACTATAGCCAATTGAAGAAAGACTACGGACGCGATCAGGCAGAGGTAATCATGAACATAGTCGGCAACGTGGTAAGTGGGCAAGTCGGTGGCGATACTGCAAAACTCCTTTCCGAAAGATTTGGCAAGATCGTCCAGGAGCGGCAGAGTATTTCGATCAACGCAAACGACACGTCCCTCAGCCGGTCCACGCAACTTGATTCAGCCATTCCTGCCTCGAAAATAGCGGGGCTTTCCTCCGGCGAATTTGTGGGGACCGTTGCCGACGATCCTCAACAAAGGATCGAGCTGAAGACGTTTCACGCCGAGATCATCAATGACCATGCTGCCATAGCACGCGAAGAAAAGTCGTACAGGGAAATTCCCGTCATACGAAATGTTACACACTTCGAGGTACAAGAAAATTATTACGCGATAAAAGAGGATATCAGAAAAATTGTAATGGAACGTCTAAAGTAATTTGCCATGAAGAATGGAATTGAGTTCAACGCATTTTGTGCAGAGCAGGAAGCGAGTATGAAAGAAAAGCTGTCGTCCCTTGAAAAAGGAGAAACTGATTTGGTAAGGCAGTATAGTAAAGGGTTGAGCGTAATTGCATCTCACCTCAGTGAACTGAAGGCCTACGTCGCCTCGTACAGATTTGCTGACAAAACTGAAGAAATATATTTTTTCAAAAACCGGAAGCCAGTGTTTCTGACTCAATACTTTTTCTTTCAGAGCCTGCTTGAGATCACAGCGAAAGCGCCGGCCCGAATAAACGGGGCACTCGAATCATATTATACAAAGCGGCTCGAACAGTTGTGGGATGCAATCAATAGTAATCGGGAATTCGTGCAGTATTGCCGCAGTGGCGTGGATACATTCGATGACAAATACTTTGTTCGTGGTTTTATTCCGGACATCGACTTTACAACGGATCGCACTTTCTCTACCGGTTACGATGAACGATTGAGCAGGGCCCTTGCCGATCACCTTTTGACTGATCATATTTATTCACTGCTGGAGAAGGAAAAAACATCGGGGGACAACTGCGAAAATACTCTTACATGGACCTGCAGCAAGGCAGATCTCATAGAGCTTATCTATGGACTAGTGGCAGCAGGGGCTGTCAACAAGGGTCGTGTTGACATCAAGGAAATCGCCAGTCGATTTGAATTCGTTTTCGACATAAAGCTCGGAAATTTGTACAGACAGTTTCTCGACATTAGACTAAGAAAAAAAGAAAGGACAGTATTCATTAATCTAATGAAAGAGAAACTCGAGAAGAAAATGGATGACTTCAACTGAGCTTTAGTGGCAAATGAATGCTCGATGCGATTATTTTATAAGTAAACGGCTTCTTAATATCATCCTCAACCCCTAAATTAAGGAATCCATTCTATCGTCTATGCGATTTTTTAGCTTAGTTCTTGTGCTGGTTTGTTCCTCAGCGCCTTCAATCCACGGTCAGATTAATTTCAAGTACGTTGAGAACCGGGATTGTCAAGCTGATCAGGGCTGTCGCGGGCAATGTGTAAGAATAGATTCAATGGGCGTCACTGGATATAATTCAAATATTGTCGGAGAGTGCGGTCAGTTTTCAAATGTTGATCTCCGAAATGTAATCGCAGGGGCAGCAACAAAGAACTTGACGGGAGCGAGGTTCATCAGATGTCAGCTTCCGGGGGAGGATCTATCGGGATTTAATTTGAAAGGTGTGATCATGCTAGCCTGCAACGTATCGGGTGTCAATTTCACTGGTGCGGACATGAGCACTGCGTATCTTAAGGGCAGCGACCTCTCCAAATCCAAGCTTGATGGGGCGAAGCTGACGTTTGCTGATCTCACCAACGTGGATCTAACGGACGCGGGCCTTAGTGGGGCCGACCTGACGAAGGCGTCATTGCAAGGTGCAATACTTCAGAATGCGACGTTCAATGGGTTGACAAAACTTCCCTTTGGGAAAGACGTCGCAGTTGGCCGTGGCATGAAATTCATTAATGAGGCTGGCAATTTCCTGGATCCGACATTTGGGCAGGGTAACGGGTATGTTCGTATTGATTTTGGAATAAACACCTTCCTCACAGATATGCAGAAAGTGGCGGGAGGAAAGATTCTAATCTGCGGATACTTTGCCAAAGCGCCGGTAAATCCTCCAGCGGTTCAGTCACAAGACGGATTTTTGATAAGATTGAATGCGGACGGGTCTTTCGACGACACATTTGGAAATCGCGGACTAATAACTTTTGATATCGGCGAGTTCGAGCAACTGAACGCTTTTAAGCTGCAAGGCGAGAAAATTGTCGTGGTGGGCCAATCAACTCTTCGTGGCAGTACTTTTGATGCTATTCTTATACGCTTCAATGCGAACGGCGCCCTGGATTTGGGCTTTGGCTCGCAGGGTAATGGCTTCGTCAGGATAGATATGCTGGCGGGGCTGCCGGGCACTACACGAAGGGTCTTCGCAGATGCTCTTTTTGTGTACCCTGATAATTCCATCGGTATTGCTGGTCATGGTTTCGATCCGTCCTATTCAACACTTATCGCACAGTTTTCCGAAAATGGAATTCTGCGAACTGAATTCGGGAACGGTGGTATTAAAAGATATGATCCAGAAGCTGGAGGTAAGCCGATGATGTTGAGAAGGAAATTTGACAATCGCGGTCGACTGGTCAGTGTGGGAACAGCAATGCTTGCATGTTGCCTGGGTCATACGTTAGCGCCAACAAGAACTGAGCTATGGGTGTCAAGGTTGAATACTGAAGGCGAACCAGACCCGGAATTTGGGAATGGTGGTTATGTCCGGCTTACGACTGAAAACGCGACCACAGGTCCTGCATTTTTTGAAATCTCCCCTACCAACCAAATCTTGATATCTGGCATTGCACAGGGAATTGCGGTCCAGCGGCACGAGCAAACGATTGGAAATAACAAGCCGTTTCTGGTGAAACTGCTGGAAGACGGAAGGGCGGATCCGAATTTTGGGTTGAATGGATTTTATAATCCGCCACAGCCCGCCAATGGCGTACATCCTGTGCATTTTTATAGTTCGGTTTCTTTTGACACCGACGACAGCATTGTTGCCGAAGCGTGGTGCTACAAAGAGCCCGGAAGTTTGAAGGCTTCAGACAAGATTGCGCCGATTGTAAATGCAATTACCAAAACGGAGGACGATCTTTACGTCTTTACCAAAACCGGAAAAGAAGATGTCACCTCCGGGCAGAACGGTGTTTTTAAACTCCCGTTTTTCGGCACTGGCGGAAAACTGTCTCCATCACTCCAGGCTGGTTCTTTGTTAGGCGCGACACCCGCCCGATTCGAAGATCTTCGGGGCGGAGCCGGCTATGTGATCTTTAAGCTCAAGACGAATTAATCAGGATATGAGAAAAAATTCGCTCACGACGTGCGTTGTTTTACTACTGATGAATTGCGGTTCTGAGCTCCACGGACAAAGCAATTCATACGCCAACACGATCTACATTCAGAACGCAATCATGGGTTTGCGTGAAAACAAGGATTTCGGAAAAATATTTGTGCTTTCGGTATTGAACGACCGCTTCAAGCAAAGTGCGAATTTTTCAGCCGATGACCGGCAAAGGCTCCAGCAATATGCTAATAGCGAGAATGACAAAGTGAAACAAGTTAGTCTCGTTGCCGCCTCGGCATCGAACTACAGTTTTTATAAAGGTACCCGGGAGACGGCAAAATCCCTATTGGCCATTGCAGGAGCGTTTGCTCCCGGAAGCGGAACCGCAAAAAAAGTCACCGCCGTTGCATCTGAGCTTTTGAACTTGGGTGGCCGAGCTGCTGAGTATTATTTCGGTCCAGGTGAACAGGTAAAAGCACAAGGTACTGTAAGTGGTCAGGTTACCTACTTTAACGGATACGCTCGTGACGTGCTTAACCAAGCGCTTGCGAATGCGCGGAGCAATCCTGAGTTTGCTCAAATGATCAATGAGCTTTATTCGGGAAGTTTTTTTGGTGCCTTAGTGAGTTCATCTCCTCAACAAATTTTAGAAGGCAATCCTACTTTGAGGAATTCGGTCACGCTGCAAAAGATCCTTGCCCTCGCGCAGGACGGAAACGTAAGCGATGAGGAACTGATCGGTCTGCTGAAGGAAACGAATTCCTTCGTTAAGGAGCAACTTGGCCCAATGAAAGAACTTTTGGAAGATGTCGCACGAATTTCCAACGGCACCAATCGCCAGCGTGAGCTGGCGGCAAAGCAGGAGGAAATCAAATCAGACTGTGAGAACGCCCGGGCCGCAGTTTTCATCGCGCAAACGTTTATCAGCTACTACAATCCGCGCCTTGCGAATTATTTGAACGTGACTGGGAATTCTTTCGTGAAGATTTATGAATCAATTGCATCCTATTCCACCGGCGAAGGTATCAGCTCATTGGTAATGTCTGCCAATGTGCTCGGGGCGATAAACAGCCTGTTGTCGCTGGCGATGGACAGACCAAGCGACCTCGAGATCATGCTGGACGAAACCCGAAAAATTCGTGAAGATATTCATAATCTACAGGAGCGCATGGACGACCATTTCCGGGATGTTGATGTGAAACTGAATTTCATTTACAGTACACTGGTAAACAGCATCGACCAGCTGAATCAACTACTTCAGGGATTTTCGTTTAATTCCGCTGCTTCCTTCAGAGAACTAGAAATTCAGGTGTCACTAGTCAGATCCGAAATCTCATCCTTGCGCGCCAGTCTTGAAAGACAAAACCAAGATCTGTACTATTACCTGAGTGTGGCCGCCGGCAGAACGCTTGAGACGGATAAATCTGAGTGTTTGGATTTCAAGGCCGAATTCCCGAACGAAACGATGGCTTTTAACCAATTCAGCAGCTGTATTGGCCGGTTCAAGACATGGGCGAATCGTTTTGCCGTGGACGGACTATCAGTGGGCTCGGCGAGCTTCACCACGTCGGATAACGACATTTACAAACGATTGACGCAATATCCTTTTGAAAACAATCTGGGCTATCTGGCTTTGGTTTCGAGTCAGAGGTTCGGCCTAGCTTCAGTTTCGCGATATCAAAACATAGGAAATCCGATTATATGGTATATGGGAGCTTCCTCGTACGTGGAAATGCTAGAGACCTGGACTGAGTACGAATCGCGCGTTTCACCGAATACTGTGCAGCGAGCTCTCATCCCCGACGGCGTAAACTACCTCAACTACAATCGAGATTTTCTCTTTCGGTTGTCTGCAACGGGCAGAAGCGTGAACCGTGAGTTTTTCGACGCGATACTTAGCAACTACGAGGCGAAATCTCAGAATGTGACAAATCAGATCGAAAAGATCAAACGGAATTTCCTTCAGAGTAAGCTTGACGGCCAATTTATCGACTTATGGGGAGGCATTGATCAAAGTGCTCGCTTTGGATTGAGCCTTAACAAATTTTCTCCGTGCGACAAAAGTGCCACTGAAAATGGAAGTTCATACCCAAATTTGCCCATAGCCCCGGATTTACCTCGGATTCTTTCGAATACAACCATCAATTCTGAGCTCTTGAAGCTTGGCAAAGTGAATGTATGCTATTCACCAAAAGTGACTGATCAAAAGCTCGAAATAATGCTGAAAGTCTTTTTTGAATTTGATCAACCCGACCGACCAGCACTAATGTTATATGAGAAAGCCACAATTGTTCCTCCGGTCACGACTCCCCTCGCAGCGATTATCCCCAATATTCTTGGCAATTGGGAAAATGGCCTGAATCTTAAAACCAAAATATTCAATCCCCTCCTGCCTGGTCGATACACGTTTTATACGCACGCAGAATTAGATGCAGAAGCGGAGCTTGCATTGATGGAATTAGGTGAAGCTTTCCAGTCCGAAGTTTTGAAAGAGGCGCGGATCGAGGGTTCTGCATTGAAAGTTTCCCTTGAAAACCTGACGGGCGCAAAAAAATTAATCGAGTGCATTCTATATGCCTCATTGCCGGAAACAATAATGGCGAACGAAGAATTGCGCGGAGGTATTTATGGAGAGAGTTCGATTTTCGATGGAGAGGATGTCACATCATATTTGGCTGAAGCTTCGACCTCCGGTATTACTGTAAAACACCTCCCGGATCAGATGCGAAAAAGACTGGAGAACTTGAGGACTTCGGTCGGTACCACGTTAAATCTTTTTGCCGGGGATTCGCCGCCAGAAGAGGGATTTTCAACTATTCGAGACCTTACCGTGAGACTTGATGCTCTTCAACAGCGCCTTAGTCAGCCCTAGTAAGGTATTATTGGGGCATTATTACTCTGATTTCTTGCGAGATTAATGGCGGGTCATAACATTCCTTGGTCCGCAAATGAGTAGTATCCCTCCGTTGTAATTATTAGATGATCGAGCACTTGAATTTCGAGAAACTTTCCCGCGCCCGTTAATTTTTTCGTAAGGTCAATATCCGACTGGCTCGCGGTAAGATTACCGCTGGGATGGTTGTGAGCAACGATGATGCCGCATGCATTGGCCTTGAGTGCTGCGGCAAATATGAGCTTGGGATCCGCTATCGTGCCACTGACTCCTCCGGTAGAGAGTTCCAATTGTCCGAGAACTTTGTGTGCCCGGTTAAGGACAAGCATCTTGAACTGTTCCTGCAGGGAGATCTTGTCCTGGTCCCAGCCTTTCAGCAGTATTTCATAAGCATCGCGAGAAACGGCGATCTTCGGCATTTGTGAGGGTCGAACTTTCTGCCGGTAGGACAACTGAATTTCGGCGACCTGGTAATCAACAATTGCATTAGCGTTTTCCATAATTGAAGGATTTAATTATGGTGCGCTGGATCGCTTTGGCTTTGAAGCCGGACAAAAGGAAACGGAATAAATGGACTGTTTCTTTCGAAGCGGTTATGCTTGAAAAGAAACGCAAGGGATGGGCGAAGCTGTGCCGTTTATGCCGTAAGCTTTTGACCGGCGAAAAAGACAAAGCGTGCTTTCACCAGAATTGAATCCGGCGAGAATGGAAAGGAGAAATTATTTTTTTTCCAGGTGGACCTCATCTGGATCGATGTCCGTGCGGAGCCCGATAAATACGGGATGTCTGATGCTGCCGTCACCGGTGATCTCAGCGTAGTTAAGGCTGCAGACAAGGACGGGCTCCACCCAGGTCATGTCGGGTGTTTCTTTTATGGGAATCTCAAGTGGTGAAGAGTCGCGTTCAATCAGACGGAGTTTTGTGCGTATAGTCTTAAGACTCTGCTCGTCAAATCCGGTGCCAACACCTCCGATGGAAACAAGCCGTCCTTTGCTGTCATTGACTGCCAGCAGCAATGAGCCGAAGTGCGAGCGCGATCCTTTTGGCTCGGTGAATCCGACGATGATGGCGTCCTGTGTCTTGACGTTCTTGATCTTGAGCCAGTCTGCGGAGCGCTTGCCAGGATAATATTTGCTGTTTTTCTTTTTGGCAATCATGCCTTCCAGATCCAGCTTTCTCATCTGCTGGAAGAAGGCAATGCCTTCCTCTTCGACATGGTCGCAATACCTGATTATTTTGGAATCCGGCAACAAGTCGCTGAGGGCTGTTTTCCGGTCCATGAGTGAAAGAGACGTAACGGAATTGCCGTCGACTTCAAGCAGGTCAAAGACCATATATTGAATGAGATGCTTGTCCTGGTTGCGATAGTTCTGCAGATTCTGAAAGCTGGGTTTGCCTGATGAATCGAAGACGACGATTTCGCCGTCAAGCACCTTGGGCTGTTTGATTTTGGAAAGGGCATCGAACACCTTTATATATGCCTTGTCGAAAGACAGCCCGTTTCTTGAATATAGTCTGCAGGGGCTTTTGCCGGTTTCAGCGATCGCCCGATAGCCATCCCATTTGATTTCAAACAGCCAGTCGGGACTGTCAAAGGCAGGCCGGTCTGAAAGCTGTGCTTTCATGGGTTCTATAAACGAACCCAGTTTTCTCCCTCCTTCGATTCGCGGGTATTTCATCGGGAAAGCTAGCGCTTCTTAAAAAATAGTCCGCGAATTCCATTCCATACTACTGCGATCAGAGCGCCGATTCCCAAAACTACCATCAATTGTTCTATGCAATTTAATTCCTGAGACTGCTGCGGTATATCGTTCCAGTAAATGATGGTCTTATTGCTGTGACTTGCCATCACCTCCTCAGTGATTCTTTCGAGGCTGGCCTCAAGCAGCTCTGGGTCGGACAAATCGATCTTGATACACTTCATTTTGTTACTTCTGTAAACGGCAACATTTGCATCGCTCAGGTTGTGTGTGACGAAGACTTCAAAATGGATCGGTCCCTCTTCTGAATCAACTTTCAGGTCGGAACGGATGCTTTGGAAAACAAATTCCCTGACAGGTTCGCTGTATTTGACTTTCCGGTTATTTGCGATGACGACCTCATTGTGAGATTCAAGTAATTGAACCGCCAGATCATGCAAGGCTGTGTCTCTGCCGCCAAGGCAGACTGAATCAACTTTATGTCTGAAATGCCAGTCATTCTTTTGACCCTGAACGGGCGTAAGTTCCTTCCTGCATTCAACGCATTCGAATCCGGTTCTTACGGCCTTGTCGACGTTGTCGATATGAACCAGGTTACTGGTTTGGTGTATCCGCGCAATAGCAATTGTCGCACTCATTGTGGGCGATTCTGGCGGTCAGGCAACCGTCCAGGATTTCAAGGTGAAAGTTGATAAAAAATAAGTGATTTCAGGGATGTGAAATTCGACGCTCCTATCGCCGTTTCCGGCGCCGCCTTTTCCTTTTCCTTTTTACACTATCGGGGACCGTGGTCAGCTCTGGCTTAAACAGGTCGGAAATGACTTTAGGAATCACGAGATCGTTTTCTTTTTGTCGGAAGCTTAAAGGATGGAACACTTCCGGTGTCTCACTGGGAGGTTGCGCTGAGTATTGCGACTTGCCGGTTTCGATTGCGATCTCCCCAACGTTGTCAAGATTCAAGCTTGCCTTGACGGCCGGCCATTTGAAACCAGCCCCGAGTTTGGTACCCGTTGTCCTGAATCCTCCGGTCTCATACGAAATCCCGCTGATATGGCCGGTCGAGGCCTGGTTGAATATCGGGCGAACGCCTTGCTGCGTGAGCCTATATATAAAGGTGTCGAGGTCCGGCCTGCCCTTCTGAGCTTGAAAAACGATCTGCTGGAGCCGCAGCTTCTGGCTGGGAGCACCAGTGCGCCTCATCATCTCGATTTCGTTCTTTGTCACCGCCCGGGTTTTTGCACTGCGGCTCGGCGCAACCTGCCTGAGACGGTACTTGATTTCCAGAGAGCGCAGGATGTTTTCAGTAACCTGATAGTCGCGGCTGTCGCTCATTACCTTTCCATCGTATCCGATCCGGTTAACCAGGATATGAAGATGAGGGTGCGCTGCATCGAAGTGGCGGAACATGATGAACTGGTGGTGCGTAAAGCCGGCAGCTTCGAGATATTCCCGGCCCAGCTGTTTCATGAGCTCGTTTGAAATATTCTCATCGGGAGGAAAGTTGATGGAGGTGTGGTAGAAATATTTCTCAAGCCGTGGTCGCAATGACCTTATCATCTGTACTTCCTTCATGATTCCCTGCTCGGCCGACCTCGCAAAGGTGGAGTCCAGGACCAGGGCGACGTTTTTTGCGACCTTGTCGAGATTGTAGCGAAGCGCGCCGCGAAATCCTTTTCCTTTTATGAGGTTGGCGGTCATGATTCGGAGTCCGGTTTTGCTTGCCGGTCTGCAAGGATCACCTTATAGAGTTTCCCGAGCATGGCGAGCAATTCCATTTGAAGAGTCAGGTAGTTGGGAGGGAGCTCACCGGAGTTGAGCTTATGTGTTCCTTGATTAAGGTTCACACCGATTTTCCGCAGCTCCTGGTAAACAGAGGTTTCAATCGGCGACTGCCTGACGGGCGGAAACTTGCCGGTGAATATCTTATGACGCACCCATTCGGGTGGGAACATGCCGCTGGCGGCAGCCCAGGTGAGTATCTTTTTCTCTTCCTCGGTCGTGAGATGAAGATTGAGCTGTGCCGTTCTTCTATCGGAGTCATTCTTCCGCGGCCTGCCCATAACCTTGAAAAAGAAACGAAGTGATCCATACATAAACAGGGGCTTCACCAAGCCGTTTTCCGGTACGGAAAACATTGCTTGCTCCTCTCAACATCACGGGTGCGCTTGGAAAGATTTTGCGTATCTGAGAAGTGGCCATGAACTGTCGAAGGACTGTTTTAAGTTTTATGCTTCCTGAGAAACCGAACCGGGAAGTTTGCTTTTTGCACCGTGAGCTTTCGACCTGTGTCCTGCCAGGGACTTTTTGTTGGGGAACGGGCCAGCACCGCATTCGGGGCACCGGTATTCAACGATGCTCTCTTTGTCCTCCTGAAGCCGCTTGAAAAACAATTCGCTCAATTGCCAGACTGCCAGTGAATGGGTAAGACAGATGAAAAGACTGATGATCGTGGTCTTGATGTTCTCGTCTGACGGATTACGCATGGCCGTGAACCAGTAGTTGTAGTAGAATACGTTGAGAAAAAAGCTGACGACAGCATAGAACTTTCCTGTCGACCTGTAGCCGTTGATGATAAAGACCAGGATAAGGAACTCGATAGCACCTGCCAAGGACACGCCATACAGCCAGTTGAGAAAGGAAAAGCCTGCGAAGGTCATGTCAAGGTGCTCGAGTTGCATGAAGAGGTTGCCTGCATGAGGGACATAAAGGACGATAAGGAAAAGTGCGCCATGAAAGATCGCGTCTTTGCTTTCCAGGTAAGAGATAAGGCTGTTCATATGGTCGGCTTCGCCGTTTTTTTAATGAATCGAATTTGAGCATCAATTCAGTACGGAATACACAACTTGGCCACACGTTGGTAACGATCGTTGCGGCTGACCACGAGGGCGCAGCCAGAGAAGAGCCCGAACTTTGCAGGGAAAAATGAGTCGTTAGTCAACCATATCTTTTGCGCAACGGGTATCAAAAGGGTCGGAGTGGTTAACGCACCTGAAACTAAATGCTGCAATCCAGTATTGCCTCCGAGATTATGATGCCTTTGGTTGATAGCCGGGTTGCCTGACGCCGGTACGAAGCGGCGAAATTTCGAAAGCTTTTTATTGCGAGTGGAGTCTTCAGATGCTTACAGTAGTACCATCCGATCAGATAGATGCCGGTAGTGCTCTTGTATTCCTTCAGATATCTGTCTTTCAATTGTGTTTTCATCGATGTCGATACTTCCTTGTGCAGGCACCTCTTGGTTTCTACCACAAGGCTTGCAATATCTCCGCTCGGCAGGATGGCCTGGATGAAAAGGTCGGTACGTTCGCCGTCTTTTTTGCCCGTGCTTCTTTTTATCTCAACTTCACGATTGATCACAATTCCCCGTTCAAGCAGGTCATATTTAAGGTGCATCTGAACGAAGTCGGAAAGTGCGTTTTCCTCCTTCGGTGTATAGCCTCGTTTCGTTTTGTTCCAGAGAAAGTGCGCGACTGGATTATCACCTCTGAGCTTTTCTTGAAATCGCGTAAGTGACTCCATAACAACTTGCATGAGTTCCGCATCACTCCTGATTAGCCGTTTGCTGCCGTCATTGAGCATTGTCCGCAGAAAATCAGGCGACGGCGGCATCCAGGTGTTCCGTCGCATGAATTCCCGGGCGCGGTTGAGCCACCATTTCAGGTCGGTATCGGCCGGGCGTTCTGAAGAGAGCTTTTCCAACGCGTTCACCGAGGAGATTGTCCCGGCCTCAATCAAGGATTGGACGATATCAGATTTATACTGATTGGGATAGTCGAAATCATCAGGCACGGTTCGCCCACCGGCGCGATTCTTGCGCTTAAAACCCTGATCGATGATCCATCCCAGGACGTCAGCCTTTTGCTCATCATTCAGTTTTGCAAGATGTTCTCGACCTTTCAGGCCGATGGATCCGGTAGCAACCGAGAACACGGTCTTTGTCCGTTTTTCGTTCTGCCTTAGAGTTTGCCAAAACGCCGTCCAAGGTTGACCGCGCAAGTATTCAAAGAGTTTTGAAATTGTAACTATCGCGATCGACCGTGGATCAAGGTCGATTTCGCCGCGAAAAAATTGTGCTGCGAAGTTTTGCCCAATTGCGATCGAAAGATCAGGTGCTTCTTTAAACAGCAGATCGATAATAAATTCGGGGTGGCTGACTTCTCCACCTGAAAGGAGGTAATCCCAAATCTTATTGCCGAATCCTCCGTGAAACAGAAACCTGATTTTATTGAGATCATACGGGCCGGCATCTTTTTTAATGACTGGCAGTGATTGTTCCATCAGTTCGCCGAATGTCGCCTCTTGAAAATTTGAAGCCATATATTCCAGTACGAACGCCTGATTTTCGTCAAGGTCGTTGTGGCTGTTGTTCAATGAGCAATAAACAGTGATTTTGATCCAGGTTTTAAGTTTCTCTCGCGGGACCGATTCAATGTAAGCCCGATCGAGTGACACCAAAAAAATCAGTGCCTTATAAAGTGCAAATTCGCGCCGGTCATAATTCCTGGAGCCGAACCAATCGTAGTTTACGTTGTATTTGGTAAGGAAATCTCGGGCCCATGCTTCGATGTCATCATGGATAGGTACACCAAGCGATTGCCAGTATTTCAATTTCTTGATATCAAACTCGTAGTCCGCACCCATTCCAAGGAAATGAAAAAGCGTCCACAGTTTTTCATACTCGCCGGATTTGATAGAATTTACAACTTCGTCAACTCGCTGCTGTGCGAGTTGCGCTTCCTCGTCGCTGGTGGGTTTGATTTGTTGTTGCTGGCGTGTCTGCCGCGGCGCGTTAAATCTTTTTAATGACATCGCCTCGTCTGAGTCCAGATCAATGGGGCCAATCAAAAACTTCAGAGCAACCGGATTTGCCGCTTCCCATGCCAAACTCAAAAACCTTTCAACCCGTGTGCGGTTCGATCTGTCGAGCAGGGTGGCCAGCAGTTCCAGGATAAATATGCGTTGACCGTTGTCGCTGGATTTCTCAAAGCGATCGATCAGCCATTCCCAGTCATCGACTTTGAGCCAATGTGCATTATAAACGAATTCGTGAATCCGGATCCTGTCGTCTCCATCCTCAATAAACTGTTGAAGAATCAGTCGGCGTTTTGACGTATCGTCGGGTATGGGGTATCCCACCATGCCACGCATGGACCTTTTTAGAATACTTGCGACGGAGCTCAGGATATGGTTTTCAGTCAGGTGTTCGTACGCGCGCTCGATAATTCGGTACCGCAGACGTTCCAGCGGTTTCTCATCATCGTGGTCAAATTCACCGGCCGTGGTGACGAAGTCAATCGTCAGCTTTAGGTCCGCTACGGGAATTAAATCGTGGTAAGTGTCAAGAAATCCCTTGTACGCACCGTACAGTCGGTTGTTGCGAACAGGAGTAAGCTTAGGCAACAGGTCGACTGTGGAAATGTCGGAAGGATACATCGCGGACAAGGCTATTCCTTTTAACTCATCGTCAAAGTCATCAGAATGATCATCCAATGCATAGCTCAGAAGCTCATTTCTATGTTTGCCTGACCCAATCGAGAAGAGCGCGGTCATTGCGTTACACCGCAAATAGGTCAAAATGGACGTATCGGCCAGTATCAAAAACAGATCGTCTTCAAGCGAGGTGACTTTGCATGTCCCTGCGATGTTGATGGCGATCCTGCTACTTACGACGTTTAGCCGTGATTTCAGTAACTGCTTCAAATCACGCTCAATCCCCGAATAGTTGAGTCTCGAGTACAATCGTTGATCATCGTATGAATCAACTAGTCGGTAATCGTCAGCATTGTCCAGCAGCGAACGTGTTATTTTTTTTCGTTCTGGGATCGTGAGTTCTCGGTGGCACTGAATCAAAAGCATCGGTTCAGTGTGCTGCATCGCCTCGAAGAAATCCGAATTGAAGGTTGCGAGCCAGGTAATCACTTCCTGTAATTGAGGAATTGCCCGGTTCTGATCGTGTGGAGAAGTCAGTAGCTGCAATAGCTGAGAAGGCGGGATTTGGACCTTGCTCAAATGCCATGAAGCCAGAAACTCAAAATCACTCAGATGCTGAAAAACGAACTTCTGATTGGTCTTGCCGAGCGCGAAAACTCCGGAATCAAAAACCTCGCGCAGGGCGGCCAGGCTGTCAATGGATTCTTTGTGCGGGCCAATAGAAAATTCATCTCCAATGATGCTTTCAATGGAAAGTTCAGATAAGGACGCCGCGTCAGTTTCTGAGGTTGACACTGCGTTCTTTTTCGTCAGGAGATAGTAACATGCAATCCTGGAAGCAATCCTGAATCTTTGTTCAGGCGTAAGATTTTTTTGACGTTTGTGGGCGCTGTTGAATTCGCGGCATTTGTTAAGAATCATTTCGTAAAAAAGATCGCCGCGTGAAATCGTTGCCGTAAGCTTGCCCTCGCGAAAGGCCCCGATGACGCCTCTGAACGATTGAGGATCGCCGCAAAATGAAGCAAGCGACAGCGTCCGAACTTTTTCAAGGAAGGCCGATTCATCAATGCTTTCAATTGCAAGTGCTTCGCGGATTTCCTTAATCGTTAATGCAGCCAGCTCGAATATTTTGACGTTTGTTTCTCCATACAACGATCTTAGTCTTTGTTCGGTCACAGTGCCAATTTCACTCCAAACTGCCGAGCGGCAAGTCATCCGAACGTACAATGAGTCAAACAAGCCACGGGTATGTTCTGATGCTTTCTTCGAATCGAGCCAGTTGATAATTGAGTTATGAATGTTTACGATGCTCGCCAGTCCTTCATCGACGCCGTCCATGAACAGATAAATCTTTAAGTCGCCGGATTGAAGATTGGAGGTGGCGACCGCACCGTCAAGCGCACTTATCAGTTCAATGAGGTCCGAATAAACGTTTAACTGCATCAGTACGATCTTTGTACCAGCGGGGGCACGGTATTGAGCAATCGCTGTTGACTTGCCCTTCGCCGGCTCGCCAACAAGGATTAGACACCGTTCATTGTCTAAATCGGAGAGTGACCTGGTTTTAGAAACTGACTTTTCGCGCTTGAAGTCGAAGGATTCGAAAGTGTCCAATCCGTAGCCATCTTTCGTGGCGGTCGTTCCGAATGGTACCCATACACGCTGCCAAGGATAGAGTTCGATGGAAGTTGATTGCATCATACGGCAATTTGAATTACAGAAACAGCGAGTGACAATCCTTTCTTAAGCCATGCTATTTAGCTGAGGCAGAATGAAAATCGACTGCGGGACGCTTTAGATATTCTGGCGGATGAAATATCCGCCGATTCGAATGCTATAATACGGAAATACTTCCATTTCGGACGAAGTGGCATCGAGGGCAACAATGGCTCACGAAATAAGAACCACCTTGTTAACAACTTGTGAACTCGCAGATCTTGGGCTGTGCACCTTCGCTTTCGTAATCAACAACGAAAGCAATGCTCCAGACAATTTCATGGGCTGAATTTTTCACCACAATCACAATCCTGTGCGGCATCTATTACCTCGGTGCGGGGTTCCTGCTCTACCGTCAGGAAATAATCTCTTTCTTCACCAATGGCCTGAGCAGTCTCCCGAAATCCGAACCTCAGGCTGGCACTGCCGAAGATCTGTTTATCGGTCCCGCAGCGCGCCCCGCTAACAAAGACGACGAGTCCAATGAAGAGATGCGGTTCGCGGCAACAGAAAAGCGACAGGCGGAAGAGGAAGGCAATTTCAAAGTAAAAGCTGATTCCGATCTCGTCGGCACTGTCTCGGATCTTGGCGAAGAAATCAAAGAGCTTTCATCTGCTTTGAAAGAATCAACAAAAGGTCAGGTGTCCGAGCGCTTCAGGGGCTTGCTCAAAAAATACCTGAAGATTTCCAATACTCCGTACCGCTCCACGATCAACCTTCTTATATCAGAAACCATTTCGGAGCATACTGCCCACAGAATAGACGCAAGGGAAGTGGACACCTGGTGGCACTCCAACTGAAATCCCATACACAACAATCTATATCAACATGAAAAGTTTTGACAAAAGAATTGCATTGACCGTATTGCTTGTGGCGATCACCGTTGCATTCACACATGCACAGGACGGCAACGCCGGAATCAACGAGGCGACTATGCGTGTGCGCAGTTATTTCACGACGGGCACGAGCCTCATGTACGCGATCGGATCCATACTCGGACTGGTCGGCGCCGTGAAGGTATACCAGAAGTGGAACTCAGGTGATCCCGACACAGGCAAAGTCGCGGCCTCCTGGTTCGGGAGCTGCGTGTTCCTTGTAATCGTGGCCACGGTGCTGAGATCTTTTTTTGGGGTGTGACGCTGTTCGAATGGCTGTGGAGCAAAATAGCGGCGTTCGCACACTCCCCGTGATCACGATTCATGACACGGAATTTCTGGTGGACATAAAGAATCTTGAGTTCATCCAGTTCGACGACCATGCCAACAAAATTCATTTCCGTGATGTCCGTGATCTGGGCTCTCACACCGAAGTCACCTACGATCCGAAAACGAAGAATGTGTTCAGGGGTTCGCTCGAAGACCGGTTTTCGCGCAAGGATGTTGTCGATGTCAGGCTTCCCTCTGCAATCGATCTTGACACGCAGGGACTTGCCGATGAGATCGTGATCAATATCCGCAAGCAGCGAGATCTAAAGGGCAATGATAATGAGTCAAAAACCGAAGAGTTGAAGAAACCTGCGGGAAAAAAGAGAGGACACAGAAGATAAAATTTTTACAACAATGGATGCCGGGGGCTGCGGCCGACGCGGTGAGCATGGAAAAGGCGAAGGAAAGCGGATGACCGCTGGACGCCGCGCTCCCGCTCCATTGACCAGCTATAAACGAGATGAGCAGCGTATACAAAATCAATAAAGGCATCAACAAGCCCATCGAGTTCAAGGGACTCAAGGCACAGTACATCGGCTATCTGGCCGGTGGTCTTGTGTCGCTCCTGGTACTGTTCGCCATTCTCTATGTTACCGGCGTGAATATGTTCGTTTGCCTGGCCCTTATCATGGCCGCCGGCACAGCGCTGTTTATGACTGTCTACAGGATGAGTGACAAGTACGGACAGTATGGGCTGCTCAAGAAGCTCGCGCGTCCGAATATTCCTGACGCTGTTATCGGCAATACGCGCAGAGTTTTCCTGGAACTAAAGCAAAAGCAATCCTGATAACTCCAGATTATGGCACAGCCGATCCAGCTTTCAAAAGTATTTCCGATATATAAGGTGGAGCACGACTGCATTCTCTCCAAGCACGGCGACATTACGCTTGCATTCGAGGCCACGCTTCCCGAAATTTTCACACTCTCCGATCAGGAGTATGAGGGATTTCACCAGATACTGATCAAAGCCATCAAGGTGCTGCCGGCAGGCGCGGTCTTTCACAAGCAGGACTGGTTCTTTGCAAAGAAGACTGCGGCCGATTTCGAGAGCGCTGATCTGTCTTTTCTGTCTCGCGCAAGCGAGCGTTTTTTCAACGAGCGCCCATACCTCGATCACCGCTGTTATGTTTTTCTCACGCGCAAGCCGCTGAAGAGAAAGCCGTCCAGCTCGGTGTTTTCAAATCTGATCCGTCCGACGCTGGTACCGGAAGATACACTCAATCCGCAGCGCGTGCAGGAGTTTCTCGATGCGGCGGGCCAGTTCGAGCGGATCATGCAGGACAGCGGCTACATGAAACTTAAAAGAATGCGCGACGAGGCCCTGACCGGAACCAGGACAGTGGCGGGTCTGCTCGAGCGGTACTGCTTTCTTTCTTCCGAGGACGAGAAGCCGGTGATCAAAGACCTGCACTTCAGGGATGGCATCCAGATCGGCGATGCACACTGCCAATTGTATTCGCTTTCCGATGTGGAAGATCTTCCATCGCTCTGCGGATCGCGTATCAACTACGACCGCTATTCGACCGACAAGACCAAATTCAGTGTCGGGTTTGCTTCGCCGCTCGGGCAACTGCTTCCCTGCAACCATATTTACAATCAATACATTTTCATAGAGGATTCGCACAAGACGATCAAGCAGCTTGAGTCCAAGCGGCTACGGCTGCAGTCACTGGCGACGTATTCCCGCGAGAACGCAATCAGCCGGGACGCCACCAATGATTTTCTCAATGAAGCGATCTCTGCGCAGCGCCTGCCGGTGAAGACACATTTCAATGTGCTGATCTGGACGCATAATCAAGCAGAGCTCAAGGAACTCAAGACTCAGGTTGCATCGGCTCTTGCGCAGATGGATGCAGTCGCAAGGCAGGAAACGGACGGAGCGCCGCAGATTTTCTGGGCCGGTCTGCCGGGAAACGAGGCGGACTTCCCGATGAACGACACCTTCGACACGTTCGCCGAGCAGGCGACCTGCTTTCTCAATCTTGAAACTAACTATCAGTCATCTCTCTCGCCGGTCGGTATTCGCATGGGCGACCGTCTCACCGGCAGGCCCATCCATGTCGATATTTCCGATGAGCCGGTGAAGCGGGGAATCTGCACGAACAGGAACAAATTCATACTCGGCCCGTCGGGAAGCGGCAAGTCTTTCTTCACCAATCACATGGTGAGGACATATTATGAGCAGGGAACACATATCGTGCTCGTGGACGTCGGGCATTCCTACAAGGGACTATGCGACCTGGTGAAAGGGTATTACTTCACTTATGATGAGGCAAGTCCGATCAGGTTTAATCCATTCTATATCAGCGAGGGTGACACGCTGGATACTGAAAAGAAGGAGAGCATCAAGACGCTGCTGCTGGCCCTCTGGAAAAAAGACGATGAAACATTCAACAGGTCGGAGTATGTGGCCTTGTCGATTGCGCTCTCGATGTATTACAAGGTGCTAGAGGAAAGCAAAGGCGGTAACGCACAGCCGGTGTTTCCCTGCTTCGACACTTTCTACGAATTTCTGCGCGACGTGTTTGTCCAGACGCTGAAGGCAGACAAGGTGAAAGAGAAAGATTTCGACGTCGAGAATTTCCTTTACGTGCTCAGGCCTTATTATAAAGGCGGAGAGTTCGACTACCTGCTGAATGCGACTGAGAATCTCGATCTGCTCCGGGAGCGGTTCATTGTTTTCGAGCTCGACAATATCAAGGACCATCCGATTCTTTTCCCGGTGGTGACAATCATCATCATGGAGGTCTTCATTTCCAAGATGCGCAAGCTTAAGGGGGTGCGCAAGATGATCCTGATTGAAGAAGCATGGAAGGCAATTGCACGCGAAGGCATGGCCGAATATATCAAGTACCTCTTCAAGACAGTGCGCAAGTTTTACGGCGAGGCGATCGTAGTGACCCAGGAGGTGGAGGATATTATTTCTTCGCCGATCGTCAAGCAGGCCATCATTAACAATTCCGACTGCAAGATCCTGCTGGATCAGAGCAAGTATCAGAACAAGTTCGACCTGATCCAGCAGCTTCTCGGTCTCACTGAAAAGGAAAAGGCGCTGATCCTTTCTATCAACAAGAGCAACGATCCATCGCGGCGGTACAAAGAGGTGTTCATCAGCCTGGGGGGTATGCAGTCCAAAGTTTATGCGACTGAAGTTTCATTGGAAGAATACCTCGCCTATACGACCGAGCAGTCGGAAAAGGTGAAGGTGAATGAATATGCCGCGCGTTGGGGCGGTGACATACGAAAGGGTATTGCGGAGCTGGCGCAGGAAATGAGAAGGGCCGGGAACTGACAACGATTACCGATAGATATGAAACACATTAAGAAAATTTTAGTCATGACGCTCATTGCCGTGCTGCTCGTGGCGGCCCCGCCTTACAGGGAAGCGAAAGCGATTCCTGCTATTGCCGAAGTCATCCGTCAGGGAGTCAAGTGGGTGATCAAGGCAGTGAACCTGATGATGCAGCGGCTGCAGAACGAAACGCTTTGGCTGCAAAACGCGGCGAAGTATGTGGAAAACAAGTTGCACGAGCTCAAGCTCACAGAGATCGCCGAGTGGACGGACAAGCATCGCGCTTTGTATCAGAAATATTACGACGAGCTGTGGAAGATCCGCTCCACGCTTGCGACCTATCACCGCATTTCCATTATCGTCAAGCGTCAGCAGCAGATTGTCGAGCAGTACCAGTTCACCTGGAACATGGTGAGCCAGGACGGTCATTTCTCTTCATCGGAAATCGACTACATGTACAGGGTCTATACGGGAATTCTGACCGAAAGTGTGTACAACATCGACCAGGTGCTGATGGTGATCAACTCCTACCGCACGCAGATGTCGGATGCGAAGCGGCTGGAGATCATCAACAGCGCGGCCGAAGGAATAGAAAAGAATTACTCGGACCTGCAGCAGTTCAACAATCAGAACATTCAGCTGTCGATCAACCGCGCCAAGGATAAAAATGAGGTGGATGCAATCAGGAAACTCTATGGGATACAGTAGCAGCAGATCTTTGCTCATCATTTTTTTTACGTTGGCGTCAGCATTATTGCCCGCCGGCGCTGCCGGCCAGACGTGGGACGAGTTTTTTCATCAGGATGACAAGCAGAAGGAGTACGACAAAGACCAGCTGATGGCTTTGAACTGGGGCTGGACGAAGGTTGTGTCGACGATGATCACCTGCGGGGAGGGACTGAAGGCAATCGGCAACATACTGGACGGGAACTTCAATCTCACGCGCGATTTCTTCGGGCATCTCAACGGCGTGAATCCCGACATCGCGGCGGGTGCCAGGGTAATGGACATCATCATGTTTCAGTATTACCTCACGCGGGACATGGGCCGGGTTTACAACTTCTGCTCGAGCAACCGCAATTTCACCGCTCAGGAGATTCGCTACATCGGGAAAGTCCATTCGAATTTCCTCGTGATCACGGACGCCAATATTTCAGAGCTGATAAAAATCATAGCGCCGGGTAACACGACGATGACTGACGATGAGCGGATGGAGCGCATCGACAGGATCTATGAAGATCAGCTCGACCAGCAGGCGTTCGTGCGCGAGTTCGGCAACGATGTTTTTACGCTTTCGCGCGAGCGACAGAAGGAAGAAAGCACGCTGGCATACATCAGGGAACTTCACAAATGAAACATTAATGAAATCGTCGACTAACAACATAAAGGTCTTCCTGCTCGCCATATTCTTCGCTGGCGGTTACTCCGCCTTTGCACAGGAGGAAGAGATCGGTCAGCTGATTCTCAACACCGAGAAGCTGCAGCTGATGGAAGAGACGCTCGATCAGATCTACAATACATACAAAATCCTAGAGTTCGGCTATAACACTATCACGCGCATCTCGGAAGGCAACTACTCGCTGCACGAAGCTTTTATAGACGGCCTGATGCTGGTGAATCCTTCGATCCGCAACTATAGGCGCATTCCCTATATCATTGATTACCAGAAACTGCTCCTGGCAGAATACTCACGCGCCTACAACCGCTTCCGGGCCGATCCACATTTCACATATGAGGAGCTGCAGTACCTCGGCAATGTGTATAGCTATCTCCTGAGTGCGAGCGTGAAAAACATCGACGACCTGCTGATGGTTATTACCGCTACGCAGCTGGCGATGAATGACGAAGAACGCCTGAGGGCTATCGACAGAATCTACTACGACATGGAAAGCAAGCTCCGTTTTGTGAGAAGCTTTAACAATACGACGCAGCTGCTTGCCATCCAGCGTTCGCGCTCGGCCAATGACGTGAGAACAATGCAGTCCCTTTACGGCGTGACCCAACCTTATTGAAAACATTTTTATGAAATCGCGCATTTGTAAAATATCAATCGTATTTCTTCCTGCAATTTTTTGGCCCATGCTTTTGCCGGCACAGGGCTTTGCAGGAGAGATCCGCAGTCTGCAAAGTGTGCTGGACCAACTCTACTCCGACATGATGCCGCTGTGCAGTCAGCTCACCGGTGTAGGCCGGGGACTGGCAGGCTTTGCAGCACTGTGGTATATCTCTTCGCGCGTGTGGCGTCACCTGGCAAACGCCGAGTCCATCGACTTTTATCCGCTGCTCAGGCCGTTTGCGATAGGACTGGCCATTTTACTTTTTCCATTTGTGCTGGCGGTGATCAATGGTGTGATGTCACCGGCGGTAGCCGGCACGGCGGCGATGGTCTCCGGTTCGAACAACGCGATCGCCTATCTCATGCAGATGAAAGAGGAAGCGATCAAGAAGACGCCGGCATGGCAGATGTATGTCGGCCCGGACGGAGCAGGCGACCGTGACAAGTGGTATCGGTATACGCATCCTGATGGAAGTGATGAAGGAACACTGGACGGGCTTGGCAACGATATCAAATTTGCAATGGCAAAAGCCTCTTACAGTTTCCGCAACTCGGTCAAACAGTGGATGTCGGAGATATTGCATGTCCTTTTTGAAGCGGCGGCGCTCTGCATTAAAACCATCCGCACTTTCTATCTCGTTGTGTTATCGATACTCGGACCGATCGTATTCGGCATTTCGGTTTTCGACGGCTTCCAGCACACGCTTACCGCGTGGCTTGCCCGATATATCAACGTTTTTCTCTGGCTGCCGGTGGCCAACATTTTCGGCGCCATCATTTCAAAGATCCAGGAAAACATGTTGCGCATCGATCTGGAGCAGATCGCACGGTACGGTGATACTTTTTTCAGTTCCACCGACACGGCCTACCTGATATTTCTCATCATGGGAATCATCGGCTATTTCACTGTACCCGGGGTATGCAACTACATCGTCCAGGCCGCGGGCGGAAACGTGATGCTCCACAAGGCGACGACCTTCTTTGCAGGTGGCGCATCGGCAGCGATCAGCACCGCGGCTGCTGGCTCATCCACCGCGATTAAAGCAGCCGATAATTACCTCGGGCCTTTTCCAGGGCTTGAAAGTTCGGGCGGCCACCATAGCGGCGGGGATGATTACATGAGAAACAAACTGTCAGGCAACTAAGAGTTACACAAACAATGTTTCAGCAACTGAAAAATATAGACTCCGCTTTCAAGCACATCAAGCTTTTTTCGCTTGTGCTCATCCTGGCATGCACCGGACTTTGCGGCTATACGATATTCAAGAGCTTTTCTCTTGTCACTCAGCAGCAGGAACGGATCTACATTCTTGCGAACGGGAAGGCGCTGGAAGCATGGAGCGCGGAGCGCAAGGATAACATTCCCGTCGAGGCGCGTGATCATGTAAAGATGTTCCACTACTTCTTTTTTACGCTGCATCCAGACGACCGGGTGATCGAATCCAACATTCTTAAGGCGCTGTACCTGGCGGACGCATCAGCAAAGCATCAGTATGATAATCTGAAGGAAAAGCGCTATTACTCCAACATCATTTCAGGGAACATCAGCCAGGAGATTTTTCCAGACAGTATTGCAATCGACGTTAACGAGTATCCTTTCTACTTCCGCTATTACGGCAAGGAAAAGCTGATGCGCACAACTTCCGTCGTGACGCGGAACCTTGTGACGGAAGGATACCTGAGAAATGTGTCGCGATCGGACAACAATCCTCACGGATTTCTCATCGAGCGCTGGAATACACTGGAAAACCGGGATATCCGAACAGAGAACAGATAGCCATGAGAAAATACATCACCGATATCAATAACAGATTTAACGGCCTGAGCCTGGTCGCCCGGCGCAAGATCGTGCTGGTGGCTGCGTTTGCTTTCGCGGCCGCATGTTTTGCAATCATCATCAAATCAATTTTTTTATGAAGCATTCACAAAAGTTTTTACAGCAGCGCAAGTTCCTTATGACAGCGCCCGTGCTGGTTATTCCATTCCTGACGCTACTGTTTTGGGCGCTTGGCGGAGGACAAGGTTTGGCGGTCGAGATCACTGCCAGCGCTCCTGCGGGACTCAACTTCGAGCTGCCGCTTGCTCATTTCAGCGAAGAGGATCTGGACAAGATGTCTCTTTATGAAAAAGCGCGGCGCGACTCCATGAAGTTTCAGGAAGCCCGTGACAATGATCCTTATTTCAAGCTGGATGAACTGGAAGCAGGATTAAAACCGCTTACGGGCAGATCGGCGAAGGTATCCACCGACCCGAACGAGATCATGGTGACGAGCAAGCTCGAGGAATTGTACCGCGAGCTGAACAAGAAGCCCACAGATATTTCCGCAGATGCGTTTGCGTCACAAAAAAATGCCGCCAATCCATTGGGGGGTAAGGGAACTGAGTTACGTAAGAATGAACAGTCCGAAGACCTCAAGCAGCTGGGCGCAATGATGGAGATGATGCAATCGCATCGAAGTACGAGTCCCGATCCGGAGGAGTCCCGCATCAACTCGATGCTTGACAAGATACTGGACATCCAGCATCCCGAGCGTGTGAAAGATAGACAAGGGGATCAGCGCGCTTCTCCTAATGCGTTTGCCGTTGTCACGGCGGCACCTCAGACATCAAACACGTTTTTCGGTTTGGATGAGGAACTGTCGGCAGCTGATTCCGCCAATGCGATCGAGGCGATTGTTCACAGCACTCAAGAACTCGTGGCTGGTTCGACGGTGAAGATGCGGCTGCTGCGCGACGTTTTTATCGACGGTCACGCGATAGAGAAGGACCGGTTCGTCTACGGGACTGCTTCGATCAATGGGGAGCGACTAATGATATCCGTTGCTTCCATCCGCGATGACAACTCGCTCTACCCGGTCAAGCTCGATGCGTTCGACCTCGACGGCCTTGAGGGAATCTATGTGCCGGGAGCGATCACGCGCGACGCAGCCAAGCAGTCCAGCGATCAGGCAATGCAGAGCATGCAGTTCATGACGATGGACCAGTCTCTGGGAGCGCAGGCAGGGGCGGCGGGCATCCAGGCGGCCAAGGGTCTTTTCTCCAAGAAGGTAAAGCTCGTTCGTGTGACTGTGAAAGCGGGCTATAGAATTCTGTTGAGAGATGAAAGAAGATAACACCAGGCAATACTAACAGACACAAACATGAAAAAACATTTTTTACTTATTATGATTCTCGTTGTCGGAGAAATATCAACTTCGGCACAAAGTCAGGAATGGCAACTGCAGGCGCAGGAAGCTGAAGGAGAAGTCACCAGAACGCATTCACTGGAAGTGACGACAAACAAAACGACGAGCCTCATCTTCCCAGCGGTTATCAAGAGCGTTGACAAGGGCAGTCGTGACGTGCTTGTGCAGAAAGCCAGGGACGTTTCCAACGTGCTGCATGTCAAGGCTGCGCTCGAGAATTTTGCAGAGACTAACCTGACCGTGATCACTGCCGACGGTGCATTGCATCATTTCACGGTGCGTTATGTCGCGGACCCTGCCTCGCTTACGCTGGATATGGGTGAAACAGAAAGCAATGACGCAGGGGGTGCAGCCACATCACGCGCCGCATCACGTCTTCTCTTTTCTTCAGAGATTACCGAATCGCAGATGCAGCAGTACTGCGAAGCGATCACGGGCTCGGGTCGCATTCTTCATCTGAAGCGCAAGGGGCATGACAAGGTTGCCCTCGCGCTGCTTGGCATTTATATCAAAAATGACGTGATCTTTTACCGCGTCAGGATACGAAACAAGTCCAACATCGACTACGACGTCGACTTCCTGAAATTTTTTATCAGAGACAATACAAGGATAAAACGAACTGCCTCACAGGAAGTTGAGTCCCCGGTGCTCTACCGTGCGGGCGAGGCGCAGAAGGTTTCGGGCAAGTCACAGTCTGAGATCGTGTATGCTCTGCAAAAATTCACGATTCCCGACGCAAAGCACCTGGCGATCGAACTGTTTGAAAAAAACGGCGGCCGTCATTTTCTGCTGCGCGTCAAAAACAAATCGATCGTGAGGGCACGTCCGCTATAGATGCAGGCAGAAGCAATCAAACATTAAACAATCAAACCAATATTTTATGAACGAGGACAATCTCAAATTTCTCAAGGATGGGCTCATGTACATGGGCTTCGGCACAAAGCTTCAGGGAGAGCTTGAGGAAAAAATCAAGCAGGCTCCGAAGGAGTTTCAATTATCGGTTCAGGGAGAATACAAACGTCCGACCGGCGAGGTGGAAAAAGTGGACTACAAGCTCGACTACCGCAAGAGCGACACCACCGACATGTTTTTCTTCAACCGCTACAAGGCGACGTTGCTCAATGACCTGGATCCGACCAAGGAAAAGAGCCAGACGTTCTACGTGGACAACAACCGCGGAATCACTGCGAAGGAAGCTTTCAACCTGCTGGACGGAAGGGCCGTGAACAAAGATCTTCTCACAAAAGAAAAGCAGCCTTACAATGCATGGCTGAAGCTGGATTTCTCCAAGGCAGACAATCACGGCAACTTTGAGTTAAAGAAGTTTACGCAAGGGTACGGATATGATCTGCTGGCAACGCTGAAGAAGTATCCGATCAGGGAGCTTGATTCGAGTGAAATGCTGGTGAAGCTGACATCAAGTCTGGAGAAAGGAAATGTGCAGGCCGTTACATTCGTGCGAGAAGGCAAGGAGGAGAAGATGCATATTGAAGCGAATCCCCAGTTCAAGACGCTGAACCTCTATGACGCCGACATGAAGAAAATCTTTCAGGGAAACGAGCTGAGAACCTCTCAGTCGGAGCAGCCGGCCGAATCAAAAAACGCGGGTGTAGGTCTTGATGCGAAAAGCGAAAACAAGGAGGTCAAAAAGTCGGGCCCCGTTGAAGACGAAGGTGCGGACGAAAAATCTTCAAAAAAAAAGCATAGAGGAGTAGGTGTATAATCGAACAGGACGCAGTTTGTTCGAGAGCTTCGCAGAGATGCGAGGCTTTTTTATTGGAGAAATTTCTAAGGTTTCAGATACTGCGTCGCAAGGACCTGCCGCTGCCGTGCGATGAGCTTTAGAGTCTGCTTCAGATTATTTTCAACGGACTGCAGTTTCTCGAAGGCGTTGATGCTCTCAATTCGCGCTTCACGGTTTTGGCCCGAATGCACGATACCTTTCATGATCACTGTAGTTGCTTCATGAATTCTCAGAAAGGGAATTACAGAACCGACCAGCAGGCGCTCGAACTGTCCGCTTTGCCAAAGGCAGTAACAGATCCAGTACAGCTCTGTCTTATCGTTTTCATCGAGGCATTGAACAACGAAAGAGTTTGGACATGGCGCAGTCATGGGTCTTCCAGCGTGTTTTCCTTTTGACAAAAGAAAGAAATGATGTCCTGCGTAGTGTCGGTTCGGAGCATGAGTCTGAATTCGGAAGTCCATACGATTCGGCGTTTTGATTTTGCCGATTCGACTGCCTTGCGCGAAACGCCGGCAGGGAGGTGTGAAGGAGGAACGGAATAAATGGAAGGTGCAGAGGATGCGTGTTTATGCCGTAGTTCCTTGACATCGAAACTGACGGCGGTTCACTTTCGCAGAAGAGACGCGAAATCAAAATGACAGGCGATGAACTGAGAACAGACAGCGGTGGCGAATCACGCAAACAGGAACATGCAATTGCCGGTTAAACAAATACCTTTGTTATGCCGATAGCGGTTGCAATAAATAAAACAGGATGACGCTGCAAGAGTTTTTGGATAGCGACAATTCATTTTATCATGTCACTCAAACATCCAACATTCAATCAATACTTGAGCAGGGATTGCGCAATGGAAATCCGTTAGGGATTTGTGTTATCAGGAGCAGGCATCCGCTCGTGATTCGTTTTCTGGTTGAGATGATGCTGTATAATAGTGATGAGAGCAGCTTTTCCATAATAGAAATCAAGCCCAGCCAGCATAATTTGAAATCTGGTGATATAAGAGATGACCAGGTAGTTGAAGAAACCAATCCTTTGCACAATTACATCCGAAGGCGGATATTGACGATCAAGCCCGAGCATATCGTGGATACTTATGAAGCACACACGCAAGGTATAGCGGACAAAGAAACACTTGTACGACAGATGAATCAGGAAAGTCTTATCTGGTCATTTGACAAATAGCATGTTTAGCAGTTATCAAAAGACGATGCGGCACCGGCCTTTGCGGATATCATCCTCAACAAATTTGTATTTGATTTTATCCTTTCGCAGACCGTCTTGATAGACGACATTGACCTTCTGGTTTCGCTCATAACCTTTCTGCGGTTTTAAGCGTGCCGGGCTGTCTTTTAACGACAGGTCAAAATCGAGTCTTTTGATATTCTCAGGCGTTTCATATCGTGTTTGTTTCCATCCCTGGGTCTGCATGTTCCTGAAGAGGTTGAAGACTTCATCCACTCTTGCATCCCATAGTATTTTGCCTTTTTCAAAATCAAATGTTTTGGTTCCAAAAGAACCTATGAGGTCGTCAGTGGTCAGATCTTCAGTCGCCGGGTCTACATTGTCGTATTCTTTCAGGATAAACCTTGTTTCAATCCCTTCCAGTTCATAGCGATCCAGGACAATGTCATTCCTTATGGCAATATTTTGGCCGAACTTCTTTTTCTGAACACTCGGATACAGAATCGCCTCGATGTTCTGGGGGGAAGTGACGGGATAGAACAGTTGCTCCGACGAAAGTATGGCGCTGAAAAGGTAGTCACGCACTCTTTCACGTGATACCGGCAGACTATAGGCGTCTATAAAGAAAGACTCGAGCATGTAAAATACTTCATGCATTTCGTGAGAAATCCGCGGGTCTTTTGTCTTTTCGGTTTTGATGACAGAGCACTTGAGAGTCGCATTGGGTTTTAGTCTGAAATGCGAGATTGTGATAATATCACCGTTTCGGGGTTTAATCTCCCAGTAAGCGGCTGCCTCGGTGGTAGCACAGTACAGGACCTGCTGACCGGGAATATTACACCTGTTGAAATCACAGTATTTCACCGGCGGAGCCAGAAGTTGGGATATGTCCGTGAGGTAGCTTGGTTCCTTGCCCTGTGCAGCGAGGATGCGGTTGTTGTTTGAAATGCGAACGAAGCCCTCAGGTGAATTTTCCAGCAGACTAACCGGTTTTCCATTGAAGAATACCGCAATCTCTTTCTTCAGTTTTTCAAACTCAGCCGGATCAAGATCATGTGTTTTGTTGAAATAACTTCTGAAGTAATCCAGTTTCTCACGAATGAGCGAAGGCGGATTCAGCCGAATTGGCTCAAGGTTAGAATCGCTGGCGTTGATTTTTTCAATTAGCGGAGGCATGGTTTGCTATATGGTTTCAAAAGCGGAATGATTCGGTCATCAGTTCACGTTCGCCTTTGGAAATTCTATATTTCTCTGCAACGCCATTCCAGTTTTTGACGGATTCCGTCGCCTCGATCATAATTTCCTCCGCACGCTTTTTTGAAAGTCGGAAGTAGGGCGCCACTTCGAGTGCAAGGTTTAGATCCAGTGAGTTGTCCTTTTCGGATATATTCAGGTGAAGTCCTGTTGCCTTGCGTACTGGATTGATATCGAAAGCCGGTGAAAGTCGCCATCCTTTGCCTGTGAGCAGAAATCCATGATTGCGCAAGTGATCGTCGGTGTTGCTAACGCAGATGTAGAATACGATCCGGCGCCAAAGTTCTTCGAGATCTTCACCAACTGATGCACCGTTGCGAATGATGAATTCCGCAAGTTCAAGATAGCTTACGCCATTCTTGTGACTGTATCCGTCAGAGTAGCCAAGCAGCGTCATGGCGGAGGCAAAATGAATGCGACTGGTGCCTTCACGGTCAAATCGTTTGGTAAGGAAAGTATGCTGTGTACTGAAAAATTTTCCGGTCTGGCACGAGGGAACCTTGAGACCAGCTTGCCTGGCGAGATCGTGAACGACCATTTCCCAGGCACCGACGTCAATGTCATCTTTCAGACTCGGAAACTTTGCAATCCACAGCTCACCATCAGGATCAAGGACACTTGCTTTTGGTCGAGCGCCGCCCAAAGAAGATCCGGGTGCAATAAGCATGTTAAGCCACTTGAGGCGGTCTTCATCATCACCATCTTTTTCCAGTTCGATGCTGGCATGTTCCAGTTCCCGCAGTGAGGTCCAGGGAGGTGAGGCCATCTCTTTGTTGTTGTTGAGGAATGGTCCTTCTGGACTTTCCTTAAACCTCAGCGCGCCCATGCGATGTCCGTCAAAGACACCGAGCAAATAATCAGTTTCCCATAATGTCCTTTGTGGACGTTTTTCGATACGCGCATAGACGGCTTCACGTCTGTCCATAAGGACTCTGCCCCAGCGATCAGGGGACGAGTCGGTGAACATGCCGAAGTTGGTTTTGTCGGTATTTAGGTATTGTGCGCCCTTGAGCAGTTGCAAGTCGGGATCAAGCATTTGAGCGTGAGACTTCAGCCAGGCTTCATCATACTCAAATGAAAAAACCTCTTTACGGTGTTGAGTGGACTTCAGAAGGCCCATGAGCACTGGGCCGCCTAGTTCCTGCCAATCAGCATAAACATGAATAATTCTTTGTGTTTCTTTTTTGGCCATGATTATTCCTTTCTCCTCGGAGCGCGCTCGCGCACGGTCATATCTGCATCCTGGAGTCGCCTGCCGAGTTCGTCACTTTCAGCAATGGTGCGGAGTCCCTGCTCAAGGCCCAGTACCATGAGCACCTGAACGTAAGCACCCATCGTTGCGGATGGCGACCCGCCCTCGATTGCCCGCAGGGTTGGGCGGCTGATTCCAGCGCGTTCGGCCACTGCTTCTGCGCTCAGTTTCCTTCTCAACCGCGCCAGACGGATGTCCTCGCCAAATTCTTTAAGGAGCTTTGTGATCCGCGGTAGCAGGACCATTGCATTTCGACCCATAATGGTAAATACTTTTTACAAATATAGCATTTTATGGTAAAAGTATTTTCCTTTACAAGGAGGTCAAATAAGGGGAAATAAAATTGTGTGGGCATAAACGAAAGGAGGCCGTTGCTGGCCTCCCTTCTTTAATCCTCGTACCGCCTTGACAGGCCAAAGCCTTCTGATTCGTTGGCAGGTACTGATCTTGTACTAATTAGCCACCCCGGGTATGTTGATCATGATCAACGACCAAAAGAACAACCTTTTGATCCACTTTAAATCCAGGGCCAGTGAGAAACGAAACATCCCACGGCTAACTGAAAGACTTATTTCAGTCTTCCTTTTCTTACGTTTACTGATATTCAGTAAGGAGGTGTTTTAATTTCCTCCGGTGCAAAGGTCATGGAACTGTTTTGAAAAACGAAACCGCACCTGCCGGAGCCTTCAAGATCATTTCAGGTACCACGGTTTCCAGAAATTCTTTTCTTTTTCCCCATAGTTGGTAGTGAAGCCAAAACCTGAATAGGAATCTCGGCTCTGCAGGTTAAGGATGTCGACACTCTTGAGCAGATCGTTTTCGTCCCGGGGAACAGTCGGGTCATACCAGTCGGCCCTTTTTTTCGCCCAGGCCAGCCATTGAGTGAGTTCTTCTGTTAACTTCTCCGCGGTACCCGCTTTTGATTCAATTGCATCGATATAATTTCTCATTGAAAGTGCGGTCTGAAACCTGTGTGTATCGAAAAGCAGTCGTTTGAACTTTAGCAATTCATCCTCCTGTCGCTCGTGCAATTCCCTTTCCATTTTCGCCTTTTGTTGTCGCTCCTCTTCAGCAATGCGATAACGTTCCTTACGATCTTTTTCTTCGCGAGCAATCGTAACAAGGTCTGTGACGATGACTGGTATCTGCTCCTCGACATTTCCCTTCTTGGGTCCGTCGCTCCATCCTTTCGATTCGTATGGTATACCTTCTCTTTTTAAATAAAGTGCACCGGTTGGATGGCTGCTTTTTGTATGGTGATTGAATTCATCGATATACTCAACTCTTCTGTTTCTCTCCTGGAGGCTGATCTGAATTTCTTCCCCTTCAACAACAGCATACATTCTGTGGACGTCAATGCGGATATTGTGCCCCGCGGCACGAAGGACCTTTATGAACAAGTCCATAAACCGCAAAGCACGTGGAAGGGTCTCATGTGCGACGTGGATGTCGAGCATCTTTGATTTCTCCCAGAATTCACTTCGTGATCGCCAGTCTTTTTGGAGGCCAGCCTGTGTGCTCTGAACGAGTTTGTCCAATGAAAGGTCGTTCAGGGACGTCCGATCCAAATTCATTTTCTCAAACAGAGACTGAAGTGCAGCGACCTGTTCGGCGTGAGCCTTTGTGACATTTCGTTCAAAAAATGAAACGCGTTCCGTGCCCTTTGATTTGTCAGGCAGGGGAACCTGCGCGACCTTTTTGCCGTCCAGAAGTTTTTTCCAGTATCCCCGATCTGGAAAGGGAACATTCAAGCGATCGCAGATTGACTGAAGTCCGTTGAGCTCTACGTCCAGCTGTTCACAGATTTCCTGCCAGCGCCCTGACCATACTTTGTCATGCAGTTCGCGCCGGGTAAAAGAGATGATTTCCATAAGATCTGTTTTATGCGTAATGCCAAAGATGCCTATAATCGAAGTCGATCAATTTTAACTGGTCTGACGTTCTGTGTATCCGCCTGTTCGGACAACCGGGTAATAAAATCTTCATCCCACTATAAAAACTGCAATCTTATTAAAAATCAGTATATTGCTTGGCGCACCCATTTTGGCGCATATTCAATGAAAACTACGCGCCTCGGCGAATTTGAAGAATTGGTTTTGTTAGCAGTCGTCCGACTTCAGGCTCAGGCATGTTGCGTTGAGATAAAAGCTGAACTGGAAAAAGTGCTGGAAGAACGCCTGAGCATAGGATCCATTCAGTCGCCCCTGAAACGGATGGAGGAGAAAGGATTTCTAACGTCCGAATTTGGCCCTGCAACCAAAAAGAGGGGTGGAAAAAGGAATAGAATCTACTCCGCAACGGCGCATGCCCTAAGGGTTTTGGCCGAACTTAAAAACATTCGTTCCGAGCTCTGGACCTACCATGTTATTCCGCCCTTGGCGCAGGAAAAATTATGAATGATGATTACGGCATTTTTCCAAAGTGGCCCGCAAAAATCCTCAGGCTGTTTGTCAAGCGACAGTACCTGGAGGAGCTGGAAGGCGATCTGGAAGAAGTGTATCGGCTCTATGAACGGCAGTATTCCGGCGCAAGACTCAATGCAATGCTGATTTGGGAGATTGCAAAGTTGGTAAGGCCGGTCCTGCTCAGAACGTTCAGTGTAAATAAAATGACACCAAGCAACCATATGCTGAAAAACAACCTTAAGATCTCATTTCGAGTTTTCAGTAGAAACAAAGTTTATACGTTGATCAACGTCTTTGGATTAAGTCTAGGGCTTGCGATTGCTTTAATGACATTGCAGTACGTTCGGTTCGAACTGAGTTATGAGGATCAAATTCCTTCAGCCGACCGCATCGTGCGGGTAACCGTTGATCTCTTGAATGCTGGGACAGTAGTCGACCAAGATGCGCAAACGTACCATCCCGTCGGACCGCGACTTCTAGCGGAGTTTCCCGAGGTGCGGAATTTCTCACGTGCCTATTCTGTCAAGGAATCAACATTGCGGGTTGGTGACGAATTCTTAAGAGGAACCGGATTGCTTATTGTGGATTCTTCATTCTTCTCAATGTTCCGGTATCCGCTGTTGTATGGGAATCCAAGGACTATTTTCCATGGGCCTGACGAGGCTATCCTTACGCGATCTCAGGCAATGAATTTATTCGGTAAAGAGAATCCGATGGGTGAATCATTCTGGATATCAACCATTGACAGGTATCTTAAAGTCACTGGCATTGTTGAGGATCCGCCTGTCAACAGTCACCTGAAATTTGACATCCTGATACCTTATTCGACAATCGCATCAGTCGTCGAAGCGTCGGGCTGGCGGGATAACAACACCTATACCTACGTACAACTAAAAGACGGCGTCTCATTCTCATCCTTTGCCAACAGCCTTGAGGTCTTGAACAAAAAGCTCAATGCAGAGAATAGACTGACCAATGAAAAACTTGTCGCTCAACGAATAGCGGACATTCACCTGAATTCACACAAGTCATATGAAATGGATCAAAATGGCGATGCATCTCCGGTGTACTTCCTTTTCGGGGTCGCTTTGCTTGTGATTGTCATTGCAATGCTCAACTATATCAATCTTGCGACGTCCAAATCACTTGATAGAGCTAAAGAAGTCGGAATTCGAAAAGTAACGGGGTCGACTGCAGGCCAACTGAGGCTGCAATTTTTTACTGAATCCATTCTGATCAACGGATTTGCGGGAATATTTGCACTTGCCTTGATGATACTTGCACAGCCCGCCTTCAAGAACATGTCGGGCTTGCCGTCATCGTTCTTCTTTTACCATGACCCGTTATTCTGGTGGATGTTTGGAATAACGGTAATAGCCGGTGGGTTGCTCGCCGGAAGTTTCCCGGCGATTGTCCTTTCCTCATTTCAGCCTATTCAGGTCCTAAAAGGGAAATTTTCAAAGAGTAACGGTGGTGTCATGCTCCGACAGAGTCTGGTGGTCGTGCAATTTGCTATAACAATCTTCCTGTTAATCCAGACTTTCGCCGCTGATCAGCAGCTGCGATATATGAGGCAGAAAGATCTGGGATTAAATATTGAACAGACGGTTGTTGTGCGTGCCCACAACAATAAAGAAGGGTCAAACAAGTTTTTGCTGTTTAAAAATACTCTTCTTGGTCAGTCCCAGTTTCAATCAGTTGCTCTTTCCAATTGCGTTCCGGGCCAATTGACGCGGCAAATGGGATCGACCAATTCCAACGTTAACCTGGTAGGCACGGACGAAAAGCAATCATTCAATTTCTATCTGTACTTCGTAGATGCCAATTTCATCCCGACGATGAAAATGAAGCTGTTAGCGGGAGACAACTTTAAAGCCGACGTGAAAGACCAGGACGAGGTGTTGGTGAATGAAGAGTCGCTGAAGCTTTGGAAAATAAATGATCCAAATCGGGCCATTGGAAAGAAAATAAATCTTTGGGGCAGGCAACCCACCATTATTGGTGTGATCAAAAACTTTCATCAGTCAACCGCAAAGGATGCCTTTATTCCAATGATCTTCCTCCATCGCGAAGACAACAATTTCCTTGCAAGTATCCGTACCGTTTCCACCGACATGAAATCCACCGTAGCCCAAATAAAAACAGTTTACACGTCGATATTCCCAGGCACTCCATTCGATTATTTCTTTCTTGATGAGGAGTTTGACAAGCAATACCGTCGTGACGAACAATTTGAAGAAGTCTTTGGAGTGCTGACAACATTTGCCATTGTGATAGCCTGTTTGGGGCTTTTCGGACTGGTTTCTTTTACGGTGGCGGCTAAGACAAAAGAGATTGGGGTACGAAAAATATTGGGCGCTAGTGTATATCAGGTCATGAATTGGCTCGCGTTTGATTTTATGAAATTGATATGTATCTCTACGCTGATCTCAGTCTCGGTAACATACTTCGTCGTAAGAAGTTGGCTCGAAACTTTTGCATTCAGAATTGACCTTAGTTATTGGTTATTATTGGTTCCGGCTTTGTGCGTTATCCTTGTATCTTTTCTGACCATCATCGGACGCATTTTTCAGGTTTCGATCGTTAATCCGGTGAATTCTCTCCGCAATGATTAGTCGAATCCCACGGTAGGCATTTTCCGAGCATTTTCGTTCACGTCTCGCAATCGTCATTGGCTGGTTGCTGGATGTAAACTATTCTCGATACTTTTAGTGGTCGGCACTTGATCAAAAAGGAATGAACTCCACGGGGGACACTTTCCATGTTGAATGTGAAATTGAAGTGAAAAAATAGGCCCACTTTTTTTATCTGTTTTGCCATCATCCCTCGCGAGAAAGCGTCTGACGAGTGAAGGTTTCAATTCCGTATATTTAACAACCTCCTCAACAATCAATTTATGATCCTCAGCCATTTCCGGGTCGGACTTCGCTCGCTGGCCAAAAACAGGGTTTTTTCTTTGATAAATATCATTGGCCTCGCAGTAGGTATGGCTGCGTTTATGTTAATCGTTCAATATGTTCGGTATGAACGAAGCTACGAGGACTTCAATGAGAAGGCAGCAAACGTGTGGCGGGTTACGCTTGATTTGTACAATGGTTCACAGTATTTGTCAACAGACTGCGAGACCCACGCACTGCTCGGTCCGACTGTTAAAGAGAAGATGCCGGAAGTAGATGAGTTTGTCAGGATGTTTAAGATGGATGGTCAACAGGAGATCCATATCGGCGATAGAAAATTTACGGACGATGGCCTGTACTTCGCTGATTCTACGGTGTTTAATGTCTTCTCAATCAAAGTTCTTGAGGGCGATCCTCGAAAAGCATTGCGAGACCCGATGCATGCGGTGATCACTGAAAGTATTGCTCAAAAGTTCTTTGGCAGAAATCGCGATGTAGTGGGTTCGTCAATGTTAATAGAGGGGGAAATGTACAATGTAAGCGCAGTCATTCGAGATGTGCCGGCCAACACGCACCTTAAATATTCAATACTTGTCTCACACACGACGCTGAATCGCCAACCGAATTATAATCAGATGGAATGGATGGGAAACAATGAATACACATACCTTCTCATGAAACCGGGTGCCGACCTCAACGACTTTAATTCAAAACTCAGTTCCTTTTGCGCATCCATCAAGGAAAAACTTAACAACGCTTGCTACCAGGCCCAACCAATTAAAGACATCCACCTTTATTCCAACAAAACCTTTGAGCCTGAAATAAATGGTAGTGCCAAAGTTCTGAATATTGTCATGGTCATTGGTGTATTCATTATTCTGATAGCGTGCATGAACTATGTCAACCTTGCAACCGCGCGAGCAATCAACCGGGCGCGTGAAGTGGGCATAAAGAAAGTGATGGGCTCCTTGCGGGGGCAACTCGTCGCACAGTTCCTTTCTGAGTCAATGCTCGTGAATTTGTTTTCCGGAATGCTGGCGTTGCTGCTGTTTTATTTCGCGCTGCCATTCTTAAGACACCTAACTGCTCAACCGCTACCGCTGAGGTTATCGAGTGATATCTGGTTTTGGTATTTGCTCATCGCCCTGGTTGGCGTCGTTACTCTGCTCGCCGGATTTTATCCAGCAATTGTCTTGTCGTCATTTAAACCTGCCGCCGTCCTAAAAGGAAAATTTCAATCTTCCGGCCACGGTCAAAGTCTGAGAAAAGGCCTGGTCGTTTTTCAATTCGGCGCAAGCATTACCTTGGCCATTTGTCTCCTCGCAGCCTTTTCTCAAATAAGTTATCTACGATCCTACGAACTCGGCATAAATACAAGTCAGGCGTTAGTAATTCGCGTCCCCCGGTTGTTTGAAGTACCCGACTCCCTTTTTGAGAGCACCTACCGGATCGGCATCCAGAGACTAAGAAACGAGTTGCTTCAGCAACAGGCCGTTGCACAGGTGGCCGGCTCTCAATTTGTCCCTGGCCTAAGCCTGAATGAAACGGCATCGACTTACTTCACTAGGAAAGGAGAGGACGACAAAGGCAAAAAATATTATTACACGTTCTTTGCAATTGACGAAAACTACATTCCATTGATGGGTTTACAGTTATTATACGGTCGCAATTTTGAACAAGGCATGCAATCAAATGGCGATGAAATAATAGTTACCGAACGTGCCGTCCGACAATTCGGGTTCGCATCAAATGAAGAGGCCCTTGGTGCTGAGATTGTGACGACTCGATATAATCGTCCCCCACACAAAATAATTGGCATCGTTAAGGACTTCTACCTTAGGTCGCCGAAAGAAGCCCTTGTGCCGTTGTTCTTAGTGTATTCCGAATACGCAAGGTACATCACCGTTCGCCTGAAGCCGGGAGACGTTCAAGCGGCAGTCGCCAATGTCACCTCCGGATGGAACAAAGTTTTCCCCGGAACACTATTTGAATACTTCTTTTTGGATGAGAAATACGATCAGCAATACGTTGCCGACACACGATTTGCGAAGGTTATCAGTTCATTTTCGGTCTTGGCCGTCTTAATAGCATGCCTTGGGCTTTTTGGACTTTCATCCTATACAATTCTTCAACGAACCAAAGAGATTGGGATTCGCAAAGTTCTTGGGGCATCTGTTTTCCAAATCGTCAACTTGTTGTCTTTCGATTTTCTAAAGGTGCTCTTCATTGCCACAATGATTGCAGTCCCTATTGCATACTGTGCCCTTCAAACGTGGTTGTCTGAATACGCGATACGAATAAATTTGACACCTTGGATATTCATAGTGCCAATTGCTTCAATTTTTGCGGTAGCGCTTGCTACCGTAAGCATACAGACAACGAAGACAGCGGTCACCAACCCTATCAATTCACTGAAGCAAGAGTAGTGACCAAGTTCTCACCTGCCAAGGACTTCGCCGTTACAAAAATCTGCTTGCCCTGACACTCATGACCCTAATCACAGGGGATTTCCGATTGATTCTAAATCACGATAAATTTTCTTAATGTGAGTTGCTTTTAGGAAAGAAATAAGAACTAAGGTGAAATTAGCTGCTTTTGAAGAACTAGTGCTGCTCGTAGTCGGAACCTTGGGGGACGAGGCCTATGGCGTCGCCATCAAGGAAACACTACAGAAGAAACTTGGTAAAAATCCAAGCATCGGTGCACTGCACTCTGCCCTGTACCGTCTCGAAGACAAAGGATATGTCGTCTCCAGAGAAGGTGGGGCTACCACAGAAATTTAGTCTGCAGTTCGACCTTATAGTGGTTATAAGCCCCTAAACCGCTAGAAGTCTCTCCCTGCCTCAAACCAAGTTCCAGTCTGAGGAGTTTGTTGAGCCGGAAGTTCGGCACAATGTTCTCGTCGATCCTGAATGTGCCATTGTCATTGCGGATCACGCGGACGTAGGCCAGCAGACTGATTCTGTCTTCGCCTGTTTCCTCTTTTGCTATTTGCTCCGTGTTTTGCCCATGAAGTGCCGTAATCGGGAAAGCAAGACAAAACAAAAAGATGGCCAGGCTTCTTGAGAATTTGGTCGAGCCGATCGGTCTCTGACGAAAAATCATTTGCGTGTAATTTCAGAATCTTTCCAATTTACAGGGCCGCATCCGGATTGCCTGAGACGATTTGATGCACGGGTGATGCTGCAAATTTTCTGCGGACGTATCTGCGTCTCCGCCATCCGAGACTTTCAGAATTTTCCTGTTGGAGTTCGTGACATGGTGGTCGTCTGACGCAGGCATTATTTGTGTGGATTGACTATATTAGTTTCGATAATGTCCCACACGTCCAAAATATTGTTTTCAGCCGTGCTGAGCCTTTTCTTTTCCGTGGCGATGCTGGAGATCGATGTCTTTGAAGATAACAATACTTTTTTTGACGAATATGATTCCTGCTTGAAGTTTGATCATAAGCTGGCGCATAAAATTCTTGATTTCGAATTTGACCGTCTTGCTTTGCCGGAACTTGTTCTGCCGCTATACACTTCTTCTTTTGTCAAGATTGCCTCATTCCGAGCAATTCCACATTCTTCTAATTATTTCTACAGGCCAAAGCTATTTCTGGTCAAGTCCTCGCTGCTTATCTGATTTGTTGATGATGTAGTTATCCGGACGCTTAATCCCTTAAGTGTTCCTATTTCTATTTTTTCATCATCAACATCATTTATAATCATGAAATTATTTATTGGAATAATCTTATTTTTCTCAGGCACTGCTTTTGGTCAAAGTACGTTCAGAGCCAGGCTGATCGACGAGGAGACAAAGGAACCATTGCTCGGGGCAACCGGCCAGATTAAAGGGACAGCCTTGGGGGCGAGTTCAGACGAGAAAGGAATTCTTGAAATCAGGAATGTCCCGGATGGGAGCCAATCTATTGAATTCAGCTTTGTAGGATACAGGCGGAAGGAAAAATCCTTCGTCTTCCCTTTACGGTCGAATTCAGTAATTGAAATAGACTTGATACCTGATGAAACAAATCTCGGTGAAGTGCTGGTGTCAGCCACGCGCAGCAGCAGGTCGATCGACGATATTCCTACGCGCATCGAAACAATTTCAGCGGGAGAACTTGAGGAAAAGGCCAGCATGCAGCCAGGCAATATCAAGATGTTGCTTACGGAAAGTACAGGCATTCAAACACAACAGACTTCCGCCACATCGGCAAGCACGAGCATACGTATTCAGGGCCTGGACGGAAAATATACTCAAATGCTGCGCGATGGCTTTCCGATATATTCAGGTTTTTCCTCTGGTTTAAGCATCCTCCAAATTCCACCGCTGGATTTGAAGCGCGTCGAACTGATAAAAGGATCAGCTTCTACCTTGTATGGAGGCGGTGCCATAGCAGGACTCATCAATCTGGTTACCAAAGTGCCAACTGAAAGAAGAGAAATCTCGTTCCTGGCGAATGCCAATCAGACAGGAGCCCTTGACGTGAGCGGATACTACGCTGAAAAGTTTAAGAAATTCGGAATGACTCTTTTCGCGGCCCGAAACTCCCAGCTGGCCTTCGACAGGAACGGCGATGGTTTTTCGGATATTCCTGAATTCACGCGATACACGTTCAACCCGCGCCTGTTTTATTACTCGGGGGAGACAACGCTAAGTTTTGGCGTAAATACAAGTTTTGAAGATCGTACCGGAGGGGACATGGACGTAATTGCCGGAAAAGGAGATGCTATCCATACCTATTTTGAAAATAACAAGTCAAATCGATATTCCACTCAATTCAAGCTAGAGAGTAAGTTTGAAAACAGTTCCATACTGACGGTAAAAAATAGCATAGGCTATTTCTCCAGAAATATCAGCCTCTCTGACTATGCTTTTTCCGGAAATCAATTGTCGACCTACTCCGAGGTCAGCTACCTGATTGCTGACAAATCGAGCGAGTGGGTAATGGGTGGGAATCTGTGGACCGATCGATTTACCCAAAATCAACCATTGAGTTTTCCGCTGGATTATCAATTGAATACCGGCGGTCTCTTCGCCCAAAACAATTTCAAGCCTTCCGAAAAGACAATCCTGGAAACCGGAGTAAGGATGGATTACAACAGCCAGCATGATTTGTTTGTTCTTCCACGCGTGTCACTCCTGTACAGGTTTACTCAAAAAGTTACTTCGCGGATCGGCGGTGGATTAGGTTACAAAGCTCCGACTGTATTCTCTGAAGAGGCGGAATCCAGGAGCTTCCGCAACATTCAGCCTCTTGATCTTGGTACCGTCAAGGCGGAGCGATCCGTAGGGGGAAACTTTGACATCAACTACAAGACTGCACTTACAGACGAAATGGACCTCTCGATAAATCAACTATTCTTTTACACCACCCTGAATGATCCCCTGGTCTTGAGCGCAACGCCCCTCGCCAATGGGAATTATGCATTTTACAATGCCAGCGGCCAGCTTACTTCGAAGGGATTCGAAACAAATGTAAAACTTAGCGTAGAGGATCTCTCAGTTTACGTCGGCTATACCTACATAGATGCCAATAGAGAATTCAGTAACGTCAACTCATTTAATCCGTTAACGGCGAAACACCGGATTAATGCAAATGTCATGTATGAACTTGAGGGCAAACTTCGGATCGCTTACGAAGCATTTTACGTCGGAAGACAATACTTGTCTGACGGAGAGCTGACGCGGGATTACTGGGTCATGGGCCTCTCAGTAGAACGAAAGTTTGAGCATTTCAGTCTCTTTGCAAACGGCGAGAACTTTTTGGACTCAAGGCAGACAAGGTTCGAGCCTATTTATACTGGCACAATTCAAAATCCACAATTCATGGAAATATACTCTCCGATCGACGGATTCATTTTTAACGGTGGATTTAAACTCTCCTTTTGATCAAGTCGACGAAGGGCACACTGGCCATTTTATTTTGGGTGAGAATTTGAAGGCTTGCGTTTTTACTTGCTGAGGCCTTTGATATTTTCACCGTCGGACTTGACTCCTTTAAGCTGATTTTGGCAAGCCCTTTGTCCGATAAAATTTATCATGGGATGACGACGGGGAGCTCAAGCAGCATCTTCTCCCATCGAAATGATATAGCGCCGGCATTGCCTGATGTCGAGTTGACTGCATACTGCAAGCGCTCCTGAGGCTCTTTGCTAACAGTTGGCTTTATTGTCACTCTGACCATGTCCTGGGTAGCGTCGTAATCATCTGCAAGATGCTGATCCCAGTTTTTATTAAGGATGATTGTCCACTGATCCTTACCTGGAATGGTGAACAACCCATACTTGCCTGGAGGAATAACCTTGTCGCCAATTCGTAGATCCCGGTCGAATTCAATATGAGTGGCCCGGTGAGCTCCCGTCACCCACACCTGATCGTATGGAACCAGTCCACCCCATACGATACGTCCCCGCACGGCCGGCGAATAGTAGTTTATAGTAATCGGGGCATCTCCTATAGTGCCCATGGCCTTTGCCTTGATACTTCCTTTTAGCGTGTCAGGTTCTGTTTGGTCGGCAATGATCCTGAAATCGGTCTGCTCTTTTGCAACGATTTGCGAAGACGAAGCGACGGAAGTTTGATCTTTTTTCGCCGTGCAAGCAACGAGCGAAAGAATTGTAAGCAAAATGATGATTGGTTTCATAATGTTAGAGTTCAATTGATGCAGTCTTGATTGTCTTTTCCTTGTCATCGGTCCATGCCACGATAGCACGACCGCCTATAATGGTCAGTTGAGGAAATCCGCTGGATCTGGCGTCGGAAGATTGTGCTAACGTCATGGAGGGTTCTTTCAGGCCATCGGTCGTCACTTTGGCAATCTTGATCGCGTTACCCTCCATCCATGTAACGACTGCTGTCTTCTCATCGATCAAGTCGATGTCCACTCTTCCGATCGCATTGCCATCATCGATCCTGATTGGGGGTTCGAATGATTCTCCGTGATCATTTGAGAAGATCACATTCACGCGGGCCGTATCTGTTGCCGCAGAGAACCACGCTATCGCCAATGTATTTCCCTTGCTTGTAGCTCGCGGACCGTTAACAGGACATCCGGCAATCTTCCAGTTATCATTGTGTATCGTTTTAGGAGCTGTCCACCTGCCGTTGACCAGTCGCACAATCGACATGTCCCGTATCTCCTCATCCGATCTGTCGCGATAAACTACTACCGGGCCTTCCGGCGTAATAGCCGCACTCGTCTGGCAGCAATCACACGTCTTGTTATCCAGCTCCCATTCTTTGATCTTCTTTCCCGAATGGTCGACGATTGCGGCCCGCAAGCTCATCGCTCCATGATGCCCCTCGTGATCCATTCCCTCCATTCCTTCCATCGCAGTATTGCGACCGTCGAGCCACGTAACAAAGAAATTGTCTTCATACGGCAATAGAGTCACAAACCCGTGCTCGGCTTCCTTTCCGTCATCATTGAGTACTACAGGACTTTGCCAATTTTTCCCACCGTCAACGGAGAGAGTGAGTTTCACGTCATATGCATATTTCCCTTTACCACTCTTATCTAAAAAGTGCGCGATCAGGTTTTGTCCCTTCGATGCCAGCATTGGATAATCAGCCCAATTCACAAACCAGGTCTTGCCTTCGGCAATAACAGTGGGCTCTGTCCATGAAGAACCATTCAGTCGCGACAGCTTAAATATGGTTCCTGAATCAGCTTTCTCGACCCATGACAGGTAAACCGTGCTGCTGTCATTGAAAAGGAAAGGCTCGGCACTTGAATTTCCCGAAGGAACGTCGATCTCGTCAACTTTAAATTTGCCGGATATTTCCTGCTTTGGTTGCCGGCAAGATGCAATTCCAAAGAACAAGGCGAGTAGGCCAATGTAGGTGTACTTCATTTTGTTATCAGGTTTAGGTTATTTGGCTCGTTCCAGTCCCTGGTTCCGGTTTCAGAGAACCTGAGCTTGCCCTCATTATCGAAAATGTACGTCGTGGGTAACGCAGGTATCTTCAGCGCTTCCATGTTAGTAAGGCGAACATAATGGAAGTTGAATGGGCGTTTTTCCATAAACTCCTTTATCTCGGCGGGGTCCTCGTTGGATGCAATCAGAAATACAACTCCCTTGTCTTTCAGGGCGATCTGGGCCTTGTCGATAGTCGGCATTTCCTGAATGCAGGGACCACACCAGGTGGCCCAAAAGTTTATGAACACGGTCTTGCCTTTGTAGTCCGTGAGGTCGATCGGATCTCCGTTCAGTTCGGTCAGCTTCACCTTTTCAATATCAGTGTCCTTGCACCCGGAAAGGGCAGCCACGAGTACACATATATATAGAGTGGATTTCATGCAGCTTCAATATTTGACGCTCTTAAACGAAGACTGTTGACGATAACCGAAACTGAACTTAGACTCATCGCCAACGCGGCGAGCATCGGGCTCAGGAGCAGGCCGGAAAAAGGATATAATACCCCTGCTGCGATGGGAATACCAATGACGTTGTAGATAAACGCGAAAAAGAGATTCTGCCGGATGTTGCCCATCACTTTCACGCTCAGTTTATGTGCCCGGATGATACCTTTCAAATCACCTTTTACCAGGGTTATTCCTGCACTTTGAATAGCGGCGTCAGTGCCAGTCCCCATTGCAATCCCCACGTTTGCCTGGGCGAGGGCCGGGGCATCGTTGATTCCATCACCTGCCATTGCAACGATCATATTTTGACCTTGTAGTTCTTTTACTTTATTGAGCTTGTCGGCGGGCAAGCAGTCAGCCTCATAACCGTCTAAACCCAATTCTTCCGCAACTCGTCTGGCCGTGTTCTTGTTGTCGCCAGTAAGCATGATCACTTTTAATCCTTGTTTCTGTAATTGCGTGATGGCACTTTTCGAATTGTCTTTTATTGGATCGGCGGCTGAAACATACCCGGCAAGCTTTCCATTGACCACGATATGCATAACGGTTTCCCCGTTCGATTGTCTTGCCTCAATATCCTTTGCTGCCGATACATCAGGGGCCAGGTGAAGAGATTGAATCAATTTTGTATTGCCGACCGATACATTCTTGTCTCCGATAATACCTTTTATTCCGTGTCCGGTGATCGACTCAAAATCTCTTATTGGCTGTAACTGAATCCCTTTCTCTTTTGCTGCCTGAACAATCGCACTGGCAAGCGGATGTTCACTGCTGGACTCCAGCGACGCGGTCAAAGTCAGCAACTCATTTTCAGTAATTGAATTGCCGAATACCTGGATGTGTTTAAACGACGGCTTGCCAACCGTTATCGTTCCGGTTTTGTCGATAACGAGCACGTTCACTTTCTCCATGCTCTCGATCACCTTGGCTTCTTTAATGAGTACACCTGATGAAGCGCCCTTACCCGTGCCAACCATAATCGACATTGGTGTTGCAAGACCCAGAGCACAGGGACACGCGATGATAAGCACCGTGACTGCATTGGCAAATGCGAAAACATATGCTGGATCGGGACCCCATATCGCCCAAACAACGAATGAAGTCAACGCGATGAGAACTACGGCAGGGACAAAATATCTCGAGATCCTGTCAGCGAGGTTTTGAATCGGAGCTTTCGAACGACTGGCCTTGTTGACCATGTCGATGATCTGTGCGAGCAATGTATCAGAACCCACTTTAAGGGCTTTCATTTCGAAGCTTCCCGTACCATTAACAGTTCCACCCGTTACCGAGTCGCCTTCTGTTTTCTCCACAGGCACAGGTTCGCCTGTGATCATCGATTCATCCACCGAACTGCTGCCTTTGGTCACTTGCCCGTCTACCGCCACTTTTTCACCGGGCCGCACTTTAATTATATCGTTCAGAACGACCTGCTCAAGCGATATAGTTTGTTCTTGATTGTTGCGTATCACGGTAACTTCCGGCGGTACAAGATTCAATAATGCACGAATTGCACTATTGGTGCGTGACCTCGCTTTAAGCTCCAGTACCTGGCCCAGCAGGATCAGCGATAGAATAACCGTCGCTGCTTCGAAATATAAATGCACGGAACCATCCATCCTGAACTGGTCCGGGAAGATTCCAGGAAATAGCAAAGCAACGATGCTGAACAGGTAGGCTGCCCCGGCACCCAATGAAATAAGCGTCCACATGTTTGGCGACCATCTCACAACAGATTGATAACCTCGCGTAAAAAAGTCTCCGCTTGAATAAATGATCACCGGTGTAGCAAGGGCAAACTGTACCCAGCCCAGTGCCTTGGCGGAGACGATGCTATGAAAGTGTAATCCAATCATGTCACCCATCGCCATAAGGAGGATGGGAAGCGTAAGTGCGGTTGCAATCCAAAATCTTTTCAGCATGGCTTTGTAAGCGGCATCCTCTTCCTCGTTGTTCTTTTGCGCGAGCCTCGGGACAAGGTCCATTCCGCAAATAGGGCAACTTCCAGGCTCCTTGCGGATGATCTCGGGATGCATAGGACAGGTGTACTCCTTTGCAGCTTGTTGCAGCTTGACCTCTTTGACAAGATGCATCCCACAAACTGGACAATTGCCCGGTTCCGGATATTTCTTGTCACCCTCACACAACATAGGACAATAGTATTGTCCTTGTTCCGATGCTTGCTGGGTGCTACCGCGTTGCTCGTCGTGATGATGCTGAGGCGCGTGCTCATGATGGTCACCGCCCTTCTCCTTCAGCGGCACTAAATTCATTCCGCACTTGGGACACTTTCCAGGCGCATCCTTAACAACTTCGGGATGCATGGGGCATGTATATTTCTGATTCTTTTCCATAACAACTTCACATTATTCTGAGCATACTACCAATGAGTTGGCCCGGGCTGTGGGCATGCCAACGCAGCGCGGGGAATAGTCTCTTTCACCGAGCCACACTTCAAAACAATGGTTACAGTGTTTCCTGCGTCTTGCCACATTTGAGCATTCGTTGTCCCATATAAGGATTAATGATCTCTTTTGTCTGACTGAGCCAGTTCGCACCTTCGTTGTTTTTGGCCATCGGGCAAAACTGATAGTAGAGCTCCGAGTCGTTTGGGTGATATGCTTTAGTCAGTGCATACATAGCCTCACTCAGTGGCGACAGTTCGAGACGGGTTTCCTCGATATCTGCGCTTTTCTCGATGCCGCTCAGCGCTCCATTGATTTTCGAAAGCTGCGCGTGATAGAAATCCATTTGCGCTCCTTCCAGCCTGGACATGTCGAATTTGCTTACCGTCGCCGAGAGCTTTTTGGCCGCGGCTTTGGCCCCTTCCTGGTTGTCTTCGATCAGCGTCTGATTTAAAGCAAAATAGTCGGTCAGAAAACCATTGATCTGTGATTTCACTGACGCATCGACGTTCTCGAATACCTTGATCTCCGTGGTTGTTGCTTCAGCCGGAGCCGTGGCTGTTTCTGCTTTGTGTTCTTCATGACTTTCGGCAGATTCATTTTTCTGTCCTGAACATGCAGCCAGCATCGCTGCCGAAAAAAGAACTACGATACTGATTCTCGAGTGTGTTTTCATACAGGTTTCAATTAAAGTTTATAGTGTTTGATTTAATTCATATGATGATGTCCAGCCATGGGATCGATGCCTTTCTTGAGTACTAACTCACCGTACAGCAGGTACGCTCCCGTTATTACCACGTTCTCTTTTTCATTTATGCCTTCCGTGACTTCAATTTTTTCAAAGTTCTCGATGCCGGTCTTCACCATTCTTGGCCTGAACGCGCCGTCGTTTCCGAGTACCCAGACATGCGCACCGCGACCATCGCGAATTACAGCATCGACAGGCAGCGCCAGTGTTTCCTTCTCCGAATGCGAAAGGACAACTGTGATCAGCATTCCAGGACGAAATTGTCCCGATGGATTTGTGATGATGGCCCTCAGGCTTACGATCTGGCTTCCACTGCGGTATTCAGGATTCAGGAAGCTGACAGTCCCTTGAACCGGGGAATTTTCAAAGCCGGTTATTATGACCTTTATCCTGTCGCCCGTTTTCACCAGGGAGGTCTCGCCGGGATATAGATCGACCTCAGCCCAGAGATTTTCCAGCCGTTCGATCCTGTAAAGAGAACTTCCCTCATTCACATACTGGCCTTCAGTGACGTCGATCTTATCGACGACTCCTGAGGCACGGCTGAGAAATGATATGGTTGCATTTGTCTGTTTCGACCTGGCGAGCTGGGCTACCTGCTCTTCGGTCATACCGAGCAGCAGCAGCTTTCGCTTAGCCGACGATAGAAAAGACCTGTATCGTTCTTCTTTGAGTTCTTCGAGTTGTCGAAGGGCAAGAATGTATTCCTTTTGCAAAGTCAGCAGTTGCTCACTGTAGATATCATATAGCTTTTGCCCCTTGCTGACCATTTGCCCGAGATCACGGATATACAGTTTATCGATCCTGCCCTGTATCCTGCTGCTGATGACTTCCGTCTCATCTTCGTTAACGGCAAGCCTTCCGGTGAGAATTGTGCTTTCACCGAGCGATTCGCGACGTGTCAATGTGGTGGTGATGTTCGCGAGTTTGATCTGGCTTTCGTTCAACATGATAGCCTGATCGTTGGTTAACGAGCCGCTTACTTTCACCAAATCCATTCCACATATTGGACAGGTCCCGGGTTTGTCCTGGACAATTTGAGGATGCATCGGACAAGTGTACTTTTCTGTCACTTTTGTTTCCTCCTTTTGCTGCCCGCAAGCGCTCAACAGCACCGACAAAATCATTATGATGGTTCCGATCTTCATGGCTTAGTTCCTGACTTTAATAAAACTTTCACTGTCCACAAGAAATTGAGCATTGGTCGCAATGCTGTCCGTTGCTTGCAATCCCGACGCGACAGCTATCCAATCGCCGGCCCGTTCCGTCGTTGTTATTGCCGTCGGGCGAAACACACCACGACGCTTTACAAATGCGATCGTCCTTGTCCCCAGGTCGAGCTTTGCAGTTGCGGGTATCCACATACCGTCCTTGCCTGAAACCTGGAACTTTGCACTTAACAATTGTCCTATGTGGTAACGTTTGTCGGTGTTGGTTAAATAGACACGGACTTTTGCGAAACTCTGACCGTCCCTGAAAAACGGTTGAACGAAATCGACCCTTGCTTTAACAGGTTCTGCAAATTCAGGTGACGTGAATTCCAGCGGCGTGTTGATCTTTATCAGGCTGCCGTCAGTTTGATACAGATCGAATTCCGCCCAGACAACATCGGAATTGAATACGCGAAATACAGACTGGCCAGCGGAAACATACATTCCTTCTCTGGTTGACAGCTCGCGATCATTGTTGGAGACTAAACCAGCCGAAGTTCTTGCTGCGTTTTGGGACGACATCGCGTCCATCCCACCACCAGACGCTGCCTGTTGTTTTGCCTGACCGGTTTGTGTATTGGCGGCACGTTCCTCGACAATGTATCCATCGACCGGACTGTAAACGGCGACCGTGTTTACGGTTTGCTTTTGAACTGTACTAATCTGCGCGTCACCAACTCCAAGCAGTCTCAGCTTCTCCTTTGCAGCCTCGATCACCGTGGCATTGTCCTTGTCGGATTCAAGCAGGTAATCAAGTTCTCTCCGTGCTGTCTCCAGTTCCGGACTGTATATCTCCAGTATCTTTTGACCCTGTCTAACTGGCTGGAAATTGTACTTTATAAAAAGCCTTTCTATTCGTCCGGCAGTACGAACAGGTATTGCTGTCAGGCGCCGGGTATCATATGTCACGATGCCATTTGCCGTAACTGCCGCGTCCATCGTCCGTTGCTGCGGCTGTACAGTTTTTATCGAGCTGGTGACAATCGCGTTCGTTGGCTTAAGCAGGTAATTCAGCTCGGCGGTTATTTTCACTTCTTCCCCTGGTTGTCCCTTGCGCACCAGTTCCATCCCGCAAACGGGACAGCTTCCGGGATGATCCTGTACAACTGTTGGATGCATCGGGCAAGTGTATTCATCATGAGCCGCGTGCTCATCTTTTCTATTGCACGTTACTGTTAACATCATCAATACGATGATTAAGGCAGCAGCGGTTACAGGCCTGGCCTTATCGTTCAACTTGCTTTTCATAATTGACAATTCCCTCGTAATACTTTTGAACGACATCCAGGTATTGAATTTGAGTCATGCTTAACGTCTCCCATGCGTCGATCACAATCGGGAGTTCTTCCTTATTCTCTTCATAGGCAAGCATGAGCGTTTCATGGTTTTTTCTAAGTGCCGGAATAATCCTTTGCTCGTAGTTATCGATCTGTTTTTTCAGGGAGCTTAGTTCTACCGCCATCGAAGCCGTCATGCCCTGCGCTTCATTGATGATTGCGCTGCGTTCGATTTTCATAGCTTCAATTTCCTTTCCCATCCCCTCTATATTTGCTTTGTACATTTTTGATGACCAGGGAGCGATTGGTATTGAAACCATTCCCAATAGCATGAACTGGTTGGGCATTTCCTTGCTTCTTGCAAACATGTGATTGAAGCTCAAGTTGAAGTCAGGTTTGGATTGATATTTTTCCAGTGCCTGGTTCAATCGCATGGATTGAATGCTTCTTTCGATCCGCTGCACATCGCTTCGCCGCTCCGCAATAGATGCGGTGTCGATCAGTTCGGGTTCAAAAACCGGTACGAAGGTCGTATCGATGGCAAATCGAACATCTTTCTGTATGTTCATGAGCTGGTCAAGCATGATGTTCTGTTGCGTGATCTCGTTCTCGTTCATCAGCATCATGTTTTTAACTTCCTGAAGGCGACCCTCCGCCTTGTAGATATTTCCAAGCTTGCCCTGGTTGTAAGGGTATCTCAGCTGCGCGATCTTTAGCATCAATGTGATGATCTTTTCGTTCTGCTTCAGGACACCCTTCTTCTTCTCGAGCACAACCCACCGAAAGTATGCAGACCTGGCGAGCGCTCTTAACTCGTTGAAGGTGTATGATTCATTCGCCTGCTCGATGCTGGATTTCGATTCGAGATAGCCCTGATTTGCACGGAGCTTGGCCGGGTTGGTAAACTTCTGCTGTACGGATAGCATGATTTGCCCCCGGTCACGCGGATCGTCGACTTTACTGTATGGCAACATCCATAATCCACCGCCTGCCTCTGGGGCCATCTGACTTTTCGCGCCTTTGGCATACAGGTTCATTGCCTCGGATCGCGACCTGTAGGTGAGCAGCATCGGGTTATTGCGCTTCACTATCGCCAGTATGCTGTCGAGCGATACCTGGTCTTGCGCGCTCGCTCCGAAAGCCAGTCCAAGCGCGACTATCGTGGGTAATATTTTAATGCTTGACATCATGGATCTCCAGTTTTCCGAATTTTCTCAGTTCATATTCCTTTGTCAGTAAAAAGATCAGTGGCGTTACGAGCAGGATGTGTGTTGACGATGTTAACACGCCGCCAATCATTGGCAGTACTATCGGTTTCATTACATCGCTGCCTACACCGGTTGACCACAATACCGGGATAAGGCCGAACAATGCAACGCAGACTGTCATCAGCTTGGGACGAAGTCTTTTCGCAGCGCCGTGAACGACATACTCTCTTAAGTCTTCATTTGTGATCGTCTCCCTCGAATTTCCTTTCAGTGCGACCAGTTGCTGCATGGCGTCGTTGAGATAGATTACCATCACAACGCCGGTCTCTACTGCAATACCAAAGAGCGCGATAAACCCGACCGCGACAGCAACTGACAGATGTACCCCATAGAAATAAATTATGTACGCGCCACCGATAAGTGCGAAAGGCACGGTGACCAGGCTCAGAAATGCTTCGCGTATGGATTTGAACGCCAGGTAAAGCGATAGAAAAATGATCAGCAGCACCACCGGCGCAATGATCGCCAACGTCCGCTTGCCGCGGATAAGGTTCTCATACTGTCCGCTCCATTCGACAAAATATCCGTTGGGTAACGGGCCGAGCTGTGAATTGACTTTTTCAATTGCTTCCTGAACGGTACTGCCCAAATCTCTTTCCCGTACGTTGAACAAAACAGCTCCCCGAAGCATTGCATTGTCGGACTGTATCATCGGCGGGCCATCTTCAAATTTTATTTCCGCTACAGATGAAAGGGGAACTACGCCGAAATCTGGAGTCTTGATCGGAATCCTTTTGATGCGCTCGATGCTGTTACGATAGTCCTGTGGAAGCCTAACATTTATTGAAAACCTTTGACGGCCCTCGATCGTATTGGCCAGCGGTGTTCCGCCTATCGCCGTTTCAACGATCATGTTCACATCCTGGACTCCAAGCCCATACCTGCCAATCTTGTCTCTGTCTATATCAATCACAAGGTATTTCCCGCCCGTAATTGGCTCAACATACAGGTCTTTAATACCCGGCACATCTTCCAACAATTTCTTTACGCGCTGTGAGACTGCATAGATTGAATCGAGATCCTGACCATGAACTTTAACACCCACGTCGGTCCGTATTCCGGTGGCAAGCATGTTGATGCGGTTGATGATCGGCTGCGTCCACCCATTTACCACACCGGGAATCTGGAGCTTTCCATCAAGCTCATTGACGATATCGGCTTTTGTTTTTCCAGGTCTCCATTCTGATTTCGGTTTGAGCATGATAATGGTCTCAATCATGCTGATCGGCGAATTATCAGTCGGTGTACTTGCACGACCTGCCTTTCCCAAAACCTGTTCAACTTCAGGAACCGATTTTATGATCTTATCCTGAACCTGAAGAATGCGCTTGATCTCCGAGTTCGAAACATCGGGCAATGTCACGGGCATGAACAGGATCGATTGCTCATCGAGGGGTGGCATGAATTCACTTCCCAAGCTGATAACGAGTGGTACACTGATGGCGAGTGCGAGGATGTTGACACCTATCGTGGTTTTTCTCCATTTCAAACAGGCCCGGATAATTGGCTCATAAATATTCTCCAGCACTCTTGTCAGGGGATTGGCCTTCTCGTTCTTGAATTTTCCCCGCATGAAAAGGGAGATCATTACCGGGGCGAGGGTAATTACCAGTATCGCATCGACGACGAGGATGAACGTCTTCGTGTAGGCAAGTGGATGAAACAACTTGCCCTCCTGTCCTGTGAGCATGAAGACCGGCAGGAACGAGGTAATGATGATGATCGTCGAATAGAACACACCGCGCGACACCTGCTTGCTGGACTTTTCAATTATGGCTTCGCGTTCCTCTCGCGGTATTTCGACATAATCCTTTTTTCTTTTGAATACCATAGACTAGCCGTTTAATTGTTTGTTCAGCTCTTCCTGCCTTATCGAAAGATTCCTGTAAGAGTTCTCAGCCATAATAATTCCATTGTCGACGATCACACCGATGGCTAATGCAATCCCTGTAAGAGACATGATGTTGGATGAGATACCGAATGCATTCAAAAGAATGAAGCTCGTGGCAATAGTGATCGGTATCTGGATGATGATACTGATCGCGCTCCGCCAATGGAAAAGGAAGAGGATGACCACGAGCGACACCACGATCATTTCCTCGATCAGCGTCCGCTTGATGGATGATACAGATTCTTCTATCAGTCCGCTTCTGTCGTAGACAATATTGAATTTCATTCTATCAGGAAGACCTTTGGCTACTTCGCTCATCTTTGCCTTCACTGCATTGATCACCTCGTCGGCATTCTGTCCGTACCGCATAACGATTATGCCTCCAACTGTTTCTCCTTCTCCATTGAGATCAAATATTCCAAGCCTTGTTTCTCCTGTCATCTGAACCGTACCGATGTCCTTGATGCGGATCGGAGTCGCGTTCTCGCTTTTCACAGGAATGGATTCAATGTCCTGTATCGACTGGAGATAGCCGGTTGTTTTAATAATGTACCCGATGTCGCTCATCTCGAACTTTCGTCCTCCGGCTTCATTGTTGTTATTGCGGACAGCCTGGATGACTTCCGGAATCGATAAATTGAAATAGGTGAGCTTGTTAGGATCTACAGTTACCTGGTATTGTTTTTCAAACCCGCCGAAGGAAGCCACCTCGCTTACCCCCGAAACATTTTGAAGGGCGAACTTCACGTACCAATCCTGCACGGCACGCTGTTCACCAAGATCCATTTCCGGTGCGTCGAGTGTGTACCAGAGGATATGACCCACACCGGTACCATCAGGACCAAGCGTCGGCGTGATGCCTGGGGGAAGCAGTCCGTTGGATGAGTTAAGTCTTTCGAGCACCCGTTGTCTTGCCCAATACACATCCACGTCGTCGTTGAAGATGACGTAGATGAAACTCATGCCGAACATCGATGCACCGCGCACATATTTCACCTTCGGTAGTCCCTGAAGATTAGTAAGCAGAGGGTAAGTAATCTGGTCCTCGATGATCTGCGGGCTTCGACCCATCCACTCAGTGAAAACAATGACCTGATTTTCCGACAGGTCGGGAATGGCGTCGATCTTGTTGGTTTGTACCGAATATATTCCCCACGCAAAGAGACCTACCGCGATCAACAGCACGAAAAATTTATTGCGTAGCGATATGGATATTAGATTTTGAATCATAGCTGAACGTAATTGAGTGATGAGCATGAATTGCTCACATGCAAAAGGTGAAAGCATCGATCAGTCAATGAGACAACTGGCCGTTACTTTCGACAGCTATGAAATCAAATAAGAAAGGATTGGAAGGTGACCGTCAGGTCGCAAGATCGCAAAGGTGGATCGTAGTTGTAGTAGCGTGGTGAGGTGACAGTCGTAGACGATATAACCTCAGATAGAATAACCGCAGGCTGGATTAAATCCAGCGTCGCGTGAGATGCGAGATCAAGCTGAACCGGGTTTGCCTGAAAATCATCCGAATCATGAATGATAGTTTCATCCTGGCAGCAAGGCATACTTTCTTGTCTGTGGCAAGGCGGAAGCTTCTTTTCGTTCTTGCAGCCGTCGGCTTTACCAAAGAGTGCGATATTCCGAATCTCGCCGGAGCAAATGTGCAGGCCGACCATGAAATTGCTGCTGGAGAAGATCACCAGGAAAGCAAAGATCATTGACATGGCTGGTCGCAGGCGGCTCATTGATAATTCAAATTTAACGCAATTTTTTCAGATCGGTTGGTTTGGGCTTGCAAATAGCCAAGATTCCGGTCAAAATCGCATGTTTCTGTATTGTGAGCATGGTCTTATCTGATCTTCGGAAAGCTGAGCAGGTATCCTTTGTCAAGCTTGATGTCGTCGACGTGCCCAACAACCTGTTCATTGCCTCCGAGGACGTGTGCATGAATTTTCGATGTGTGCGGCGTAATGATACCTTGATGGCGCGACGAATAAAAACCAAGAATAGTAATTGGTTCATTGTTCATAGTGCCAGTTTTAGCAAACTGTTTGTGTGTTGCAGAAGTATGTGGCGTTCCTGCTTTCCAATCAATCACATGATAAGATAGCGCTTCCGTCGAGGTTGTGACCTTGAATGGCAGAGGCTGGTTAAGGTCAAGTCCTTTTTGCTGAGCGATCTTTTCAACCGCCCGTTCCAGATCTTCCATGATGTTAATAGGTTGCGTCATGGATACTGTTTGCCAATCGGTTATGGATGTATAAACAAACATCGAAGCCTCAGCCTCCGATGGTTTCGTCGTAACAATCTTTTCATTGTCGAGGAGTGACACATAAGTTACACCGTCGAGTAAGATTATCTCACCCTTCAGCCATGCTGCCGGACCCAGGCCGAATATGTTTTTGCCTTGAATTGTGTCCAATTTGATAACCGGTGACAGTTCACCTCTTTGCATGATCGCCCGCATCTCACCAGCCACAAAGACTTTGTACGTCTGTGCGTGCATTACCCCAAAGGAAATCCCGAGCACCAATGTGAGCGTTATCCTTTTCATTAATTCCAAATCAATGCATTCCAACCAATAGAAGTCCAGACATTGCAACCATGAGCATATCCTCGACAATGGTTACAGTGCTCATGGGTAAATTGAATACTGCACCCAGGCAGGCACAGCGAATTTTTTGTTTATTGACCACACTTTGAATTACCCCGATACTGCTGAATCCCATAATAATCAGCGTTGCCCAGTTCGTTACCACAGGGTTGAATGCTGTAAGGAATGCCAACCCCAAGGTAAGTTCAATAAATGGATAGATGTAGCCATAGACTGGCAGGTTTCTGGCAAGGACGTCGTACATCGCATAGCTTGAAGCGAACGCTTTCAGATCGAGGAATTTGAAGAACGAAAACACCAGGAAGAATCCGGCCATGAAATTATTCATCGCCATACTTGAATGTCCTCCTGAAGTCAGAATGGAAACACTTCCAATGAAGGCCGCAATTATCAGCAATGGTTTATAGGTTGCTATCCCCGACTTCTGGGAGTCCTTAACGTCAGAGTGCGAGCGATCTGTGGCGTCTGCACTTATCTGATATTTTGTATCCTTTCCAATTGCCTCCTGAAGTTCGTCGACCGTCAAATGCCTTTGCATTGTAATTGTTGTCTTCTGATTTTGCAGCTTGACGTCCGCCGAGAGAACATCCGGGTGCATCAGGAGCTTACTCTTTACTTTAGCCACGCAACCCTCGCAGGTTACCCCTTTCACTATGTAGGTGTGTGTCATAAAATCCGTTAGTTTTAAATCCTATGCAAAGTAACGGAGGCGCAGAGAAAGGGTGTTCATATAATTTTGGCAAAGAGTTATAACCTATCGATCAATGATGACCGAGGCTTATCCCAAAGAGGTGCATTATCACTACGGCTATGAAAAATAGAATCAATCCAAGTATTAAATAGAAACCCGCGGATTGTTTTCGCGTGGTTGAATCTTTTGGGCTCAGGACTGCAAGCTGAATCCTCCCGAATGGCTTGTATACTGAAAGGGCCATCGCAACAAGTAAGACGAATATGGCAACGCTGGCATCGGCAATAAGCTGAATCCTGAGTCCCTGCAATTCTGCAACGTCAACACTTCGTTGAGAGGTGATTGACGCCATATAGGTGATCGGCTGCATGTGCATCATCAACACAACCGTCGCCACGGTCGTGAGGATGAGCTTGATCAATATCCAATAATGTCGAAAAAGACCCCACTGGGTTGTGAGCGATTGAACTATTCCTGTAAGAAAGGCACTGATGCAGAAAGGAATGATAACAAACCAGGCAACGACCTCCATGCCGATATACATGGACCGCACCCTTTCGGGATTATCTCCGATCAGACCACCAATTGCAAGGCCGAGGAAGGCCACAATAGCTCCAATCCATCCGGCAGAAAATGTAATGTGAGCAGTAAGGTTTACTTTCGAGGCAACAGGACTAAGGGTCATGCAGTCATGGTTTTCGTTGATGGAAATAACGAAAGCCTGCAAAAAAGGTAGTTATATAATTTTGGGAAAATGTTATACTTCGTCAAGAGGCCGCCTTTTCAGGGCTCCTATCTTTTTGAAGCGGCTTGGCGTTAAGCCCGTGATCTTCTTGAATTGACTTGAAAGGTGCTGCACACTACTGTAATTAACTTGATCAGCGATCTGGGCCAATGTATACTCATTATATACCAGCAGCTCTTTTACAAGTTCGATCTTTTGGCTGATCAGATATTGTTCGATGGTAGTCCCTTCAACGCTTGAAAAAAGATTGCTGAGGGAGGCATAGTCTTTATGAACCATTTCCGACAGATACGCGGAAAACTTAAGTCTTCTATTTTTCTTTTCAAGTTCCCTGACCCATTCAATGATGATTTTCTTGATCTGGTTCACATCACGGGCAGGCTTGTCTTCAATTAGTTCGAAGCCAAGAGGCTCGATGCCTTCTTTAAATTTCCGAAGTGCCTTTTCCAAAGGGTTGCCGTCAAGCTCAATTTCTCCCAATTCCAATGATCTATATTGAATGCCTGCTTTTTCAAGTTCATTTCTCACAGCGGTTTTGCAGCGGTCACAGACCATATTTTTCACATAGATTTTCATAACTGAACATCCTCCGGATTTGAAAAACTAACGTCTTGAAAACAGGCAAAATTGAAAGAGTTGCTCCGTATTGAACGGAGTATGATGCAATTCCTCGAAGCATTTCTCTTTTTGAAAATCTCCTTCGAAGGTTTCTATCATTTTGGATTCGGAGTATTGCATCACAGGCAGTCCGCTGCATTTAGAAGGACCATTTACGGAAAAAGTCCCGAGTATGAATTTTCCTTCATGCTGAATCGCGGCTGAAGCATTTTTCCTGTAATCATTGATATTGGATTCCTCCACGAGGAAATGGAAAGTTGCGCGGTCATGCCAAACTGCAAACTTCTCGGAAGGCTGGAAGTTGATAATGTCGCTAACAATCCATTTGATCTTTTCGGCCAGATCTCCCAGCCTCACTTTGGCCCGCTCGATGGCGAGAGCTGAAATGTCAAGAACAGAAAGATTTGAATATCCGAGTTGCAGGAGAGCGTCCACCAGATGACTGTCGCCGCCACCAATGTCGATGATTGGATCGTCAAGACGAGTGTTTGATTCACGTATTAATCTAACGGATGTTTCAGGGTAGGATTGATACCAGCTGAATTCCCGCTCGGGTTTCTCATAAACCTTTTGCCAGTGAGAGAATTGTGTATTCATGGCTGCAAATTTCAATCGAATTTATGGTTAAATTGAGGATTCGACAATCTGCCAATGCCCTACGCAGAGTATCCGATCTGTTCCGAATTAAAACCTTTTGTAAAGGTAATCTGGTCGATGGAAAACGATCCGGGTGAACCTGCCGATTTTTCAATGCGGATCTTGCCAGATAGTTGCGTCGAAATGGTGATCCATTACCGCGTTCCCTTTTTAACAACTTTTAAAGATTGTAGCTCGAAACAACAACCGAAGAGTTTTGTTGTCTCGCAGATGAAGAGATTCATCGAAATTGCTCCGGCAGGCGAGTATGGATTTATCTCAATAAGATTCACGGCGAAAGGAGCATATCATTTCTTCGGATTACCAATGAAAGAAGTTGCCGACCGCGTGGTTGGCCTCGAAAATGTTTGGGGAAATCTTGCCAGGGATATTGAGGCCAGGATTGCAGATGCTCCTGCGGGTAATAAAAGATCCGACATCATTCAGCACTATCTTTTGCTTCAACTGAGCAAGAACGGACATACTGATAGAGCTGTAGATTATTCTCTTGATGAACTTTACAATTCAGGCGGGCAAATTTCCATCGAGCAACTGGCCTTCAAGACTGGCCTCAGCAACAGGCAACTGGTACGAAGGTTCGATCAAAAAGTGGGAATGTCGCCAAAGGAATTTTCGCGGATCATCCGGTTCATTCATGCAACCAATCGGCTGAGGAATAAGACTGAGTCGATCTACGATATTTCCTTTTCGTGCGGCTACTTTGATCACGCTCACTTTTTCCATGAATTCAAGGAGTTTTCGGGGCTGACGCCAGGTCAATTCCAGGAAAAACGCGATGTTTTCCTTTGATGTCCGATTTTTACACAGGCCGAATATTCTGATCCACTATTTTCGAATAACTACCAGATATGAAAAAGATACCTCTCGGAATTCTCTCAGGCTCAATTCTTGGTCTCCTGGATGGGCTTTCAGCATTCATGATTCCCGAAGCAGCGGCGATGATGACACAGATAATCATCGGAAGCACGGTGAAAGGACTTGTTAACGGATTGATTGCAGGCGCGATAGCAAGGAAGTCGGGTTCCGTATTAAACGTTACGTTATTAAGTGCGCTGGTTGGCGTGATCCTTTCGGTTCTATCCGCAATTCCGTCCGGGGCATACGTGGAAATCATTGTTCCCGGAACGATTGTAGGTCTGCTTTCCGGATTCATCACCGCAAAGTGGGGAAAGTAAACTTGTAACACCTTCACAATTTCGTCTTATGAAATATCTCATAGTTGCCTTCTTGTTAATTCCTCAATTGACTTCCGCCCAGATGACGAAGTCAGACAGTCTTTGGTTGCCCCTAAAGCCATTGATCGGCAAATGGGTCGGCACTGGGGAAGCTCCTGAGGGAAAAGGAAGCTATGAAAGAAGTTATCAATTCGTCCTCAACAATAAGTTCCTTGAATTGAGAAACAAGTCTGTATATCCTGCAACGAAGGAGAAGCCCAAAGGATATGTTCACGAAGACTATGGCTATATCAGCTATGACAAATCGAGAAAGAAATTCGTTTTGAGACAATTTCATAGCGAGGGGTTTGTGAATCAATATGTGCTGGACCGGATCTCTCCCGACGGAAAGACGATTGTTTTTGTGACGGAGTCCATTGAAAACATTCCGAGAGGCTGGCGAGGCCGGGAGACTTACACGATCAGTGATGGAGGACTAACCGAAGATTTTGAGTTGGCAGAACCTGAAAAGGAATTTGAGCCATACACAAAGGCGTCGTTTAAGAAAGTCAATTAAAAAGATCTGCTACAATCAAATTTGTTTCGGTTCTTTCAGCACACTCTTATTTAATGGGTGGCGAAGCAAGGAGTATATTATGATCGGAATACCGAGGGCTGCGGGAAAGATCCAAAAAAATAGCTGCGAGAACTGTTTCCAAAATGGAAGATGCTTTCCGTTGTCGACATAGAATGCTGTCAGAAGAAATATGTATGAAAGCCCCATACAAATCGTGTGCAGGCGTGACGACGCAAGCTTGCGTTGAAGAATAACATGACGGCCATAGCATGCTGTTCCGAAAGACAACGTCCCCAAAATGAAAAGATGATTGTTAAGTGGCCACCTCATGATCGACAAGGGTACGACGGTAATGAAGATCAGCATCAGGGCCCAATAGTATGTTCTACCTGATGCAATATGCGTACGACTTCCTTTCTTGCTCACCATCGCCAGGAGGCCACTGAGCACGCAAACAATCCCAAGGCAAATGTGAATTGTCACGATAACCAAGAAGATGTTATTGTCAGAGGGTATAGGTATGCCGAATAGAACTGTCTCTTTCTCGCTCATATATTAAAATCGATTCGCTTGAAAGTTCTCCGATCAGCATTTGCTGAGCCAATCCTAACAGCAGGGCTTGTCACTTTGCACGGGCGGACAAGCAACCGTACCATAGGAACAGAAAACGCAACAGTCTCCTGCTTTTGGGCGCAAAAGCTCCTTGCAGTTCTCGCACTCATAAAAGTACTGGCAAGCGTTGGTGGGCATAGTTTCCTCCTTGCTATGGCCACAGCTTGGACATGTGATTGTCGAAACTAAAATCAGTGTAGTTGTTGTCATTTTCCTTCTCCGTGAATAATCTTTAATCTGAATCTTATAGTGACTCAGTAATTTGTTTTAAGCGACTCGTCAGCTTTTCCCCACAAAAATACTTGGTCTGGTCCACCCAATCGCTGGAAGGTCCCAACTGATGAACGTATTCAAACGGTCTTGGTAATTTCTGACTCCACTGTGCATCGCCGTCAAAGAACAGATAGATGTCCCACGCTTTTTCACCTTTCGGGTTGATGGTACGGGCAACAATATCACCAAACTGATTCTTGCCATCGAAGAACTGTGTCACGTTCTTATAATCGTCGAACATGGATGCTGAGTATTGCGCGGTCGTTGCATCGTCAGACTTCAGCATATTGGTCCATACAACAATCACCCCGATATTCTTTTCCTTCATTTTGTCAATTACTGATTTTTGAATGGATTGAGCTCCCTGGATGCACCACTTGCATGTCGACGAAAGAATTGCGACGAACTTGATTGCCTTGTTTTGATCATTAAAGGCTTTGCGTAATTGGGTCATATCATTCAGGGTTACAAGATTCGTGCTCTTCTGTTTGGGCAGGTCGGCAAGTGGCACTTCGCAGGTCTCCTTCGTGCAGGATTCTTTATGCTCAATCAAAGTAGACGTCGTGCCGACACTATACCCCGTCTCGTTGATCGCAGTCACAAGCCGATCGCGGTTGACCTTTGCCGGATCATATTCGATTTTTGCATTGCCTTCCGAATACGAGGCTTTCACCGAATGCACACCGGAAATTTTCTTGAGACTCGACTCAATGTGCATTTCACAACTCGCGCACGTCATGCCTTTCACTGGCAATTCTATTTTCGAGTATTCTTGCTGGTCTGAATCGCTCGTCTCCGGGTTCTCATTTAAGAGATAAGCTGAATAGGATGGAAAAGTGATCAGCAGTCCCGAAACTACGGTAACTATTATGAGAAAGGTTTTTGATTGAAGAAATCGCGGCTTCTCTTCGCAGCCACACTCGTCTGCCGCTTTTGACCTGAATGCATTGATCCATGCAAATCCTAAAACAAAGATCGAAAGCCCTATAAAGTAAGGGCGCAATGGCTCAGCCCAATGCATGGATGTAGCCAGGCTTGTCGTTCCAGACGTCATTGCTAGCACCGGTGTGATGCAACACATTGAGGCGCTTAGCGCGGTAAGTACACCGAGAAAAGAGTGCGTTTTCATACAAGGTCCAACATTTTATTGTTTGTAATAAGTTTGAATATGGGTCGAAGAAGATCGAGATATTCAGATCTCACAGAATAGAAAATAGTCTGCCCGGTCTTTTTGAAGTCAATGATCCGACCGTCTTTAAGTTTGCGCAAATGCTGAGAGATTGCTGAAACATTCATTCCAAGAATATCGCTCAGATCGCATGGACATAACTGACCTTCTTCCTGGAGGAGGAAGAGAATCTTAAGACGGACATCGCTGCCGGCAAGGCTTAAAGCACTGGCAAGTATTTCGACCGATCCGTTAACGGATTTTATCTTCTCCCGGCATTGTTTGATCTGGTTTGGGTCTGCAAGAACTCTGATACAAGTATCGGCCATGTTTTAGTATTTAAGTATATGCTAAAATACTAAATATCAAGGAAAAGGCAAATCCTACTTACCGATGCAATTCGGTATCATTTTTTCGAATTCGCAATTTTGTCCCTGGCACCTATTTAATGATTGCGTCAGTTTTTGCCGCACGAGCCGCAGCAATGCAATTTGTTGATCCACGCGATCGATCTTATCGGTGATGTGGTGAATCAGTCCTGCACATGAGGCGTCTTCTTCGGCCCAGCTATTAATAAACTCGTCAATCTCATTTAGGGTAAACCCCAATTCCTTGACCGTTCTGATAAGAAGGAGCTTTTCACACACCGCTTCAGGATATTCTTTATAATTATTTTCCCGGCGGGATTTTCTTTCGATCTGAATCAATCCTTTTTTCTCGTAAAACCGAATGGTGTCGTGCGAAAAGCCTGTCCGCTTTGAAAGTTCTCCGATCAACATATCTGTAATTTTTTAGAGATTTCTCTTGACCATGGACTATACTCCATGTCGTATCATTGAGTATTGAACGAAAATTACAAAGAAAAAGCTCATGAAAACGACATCTCGAGGATCTGGACGACTCGCTAAAATTCTTGGATTTATCGGAATAGGCTTATGCGCTCTGTGCTGCGCATTGCCCGTCCTTGTTCTCATTGGCGGAGCAGGGATACTGACAGGAATTGCGATGCATGCTGAGAAACTTGCCATCGTATTGTTGATCACTTCAAGTGCGTTATTTGCAATATGGCTATATAAGCGAACGCAAGCCCCGGCATGCGATATAGATTGCGAATGCAAGGTTGCTGAAGTACAAAAGATTGAATCAACCAATGAGTTATGCTAAAAATATTATTGCTTACAACCGCGATCCTCATATTAGGGTCGGACCTGCTGGCTCAGAAAAAAGAAACTGCGATGAAGACTTTAATGGAACGCGCAAAATTGACTTGCAAACTCACCACACCTGAGTTGCAGGAAAGGAAGAAAACTGTTGTAGCAGAACTCAAATCGTTGTTGAAGGAACGAAAGGAAGAATCAAATTCGATTCGGTACAAGTTCGAGAGCACTGACAGCAACATCGATTTGATTTCCAGTTTCATTAAAACTGAAAGATTGTGCTGCGACTTTTTTGAGTTTGACCTCAAGGTGGAATCGGATTCACAATTCCTTTGGCTGGAACTGTCGGGGCCAGAAGGCGTTAAAGACTTTATTAGGGAAGAGATAGGATTTTAAGATCGTTATATCATTTGTACAGGGATAGCTAATTTGGGTATGTACATTCGGTGACTCTGCAAATGATCGAAACCCTAATCGCCTCCACGCTCGCATTCATCTCAACAAATATTGACGACATTTTTATTCTCATGCTATTCTATGGCACGGGAAAATTTAAGTCTTCACAGATCATCGGCGGACAATACCTTGGGATCGCTGTATTGGTATTGCTTTCACTGCTAGGATCTTTTATTGGCAATTTTGTTGATCAGAGGTACGTGGGCCTTCTTGGTCTGTTTCCAGTCTACCTGGCAATAAAGCAAGTCTATCAACTGGTTAATCATAAAGATGATCAAGCTGACGAGCGTGAAATCAAAACGGACAACGGAGTTATTTCCATCGCATTCGTTACCATCGCCAACGGGGCGGACAATATTGGAGTATATGTCCCTCTGTTGGCAACCTATACCATGGTTGAAAAGATTGGATTTGCAATAGTGTTCCTGGTGATGGTTTTTATCTGGTGCCAGATCGCGAGATCCCTTGCACGTCATCCCCTTATGGCAAAGGCCCTAAACACGTATGGGCATATTATAATGCCGGTTGTGCTCTTTTTACTCGGAGTGTTTATCCTTTATGAAAGCGCAAGTTTTTCTCTTCTGTCTCATTTAAATTAGATCTTCATACGCTGTAGTCGAACAGCATTGAGGATCGCCAGCAAAGCCACTCCGACATCAGCAATAACGGCCTCCCACAAAGTAGCTACGCCGCCGGCGCCAAGGATCAAGACAATAACTTTTACAACCATTGCGAGCGTAATATTCTGCCACACAATGCTCCTTGTAATTTTACCCGCTTTAATAGCCGAAACTATTCTCGAAGGCTGATCGTCTTGAATGACGACATCGGCGGTTTCAATTGTTGCATCGCTACCCAGTCCTCCCATCGCAATTCCCACATCAGCCAGGGCCACTACGGGTGCGTCGTTTACACCATCGCCAACAAAGGCGATTACTCTTTTATCATTTTTTAAAGTCTGGACCTTCTCGACCTTTCCTTCAGGCAACAAATCACCAAAGGCGTTATCGATTCCAAGTGTCTTGGCCACCTTGTCTACAACCGCCTGTTTGTCACCCGATAGCATGACAGTTCTGATCTTCAGCTTATGCATTTCTTCAATGGCTTGCTTCGCGTCCTCTTTGATCTCATCTGCTATGGTGAAGTATCCAGCATACTTTTCATTTATTGCGACCAGCACTATCGTTTCAACTATTGAATCGATTTCGACCGGATAAGCAATGTTCGATTTCTTTAGAAGTTTAGCATTTCCAGCCATTATGCTTTTTCCATCCACCAGTCCTTTCAGACCAAGCCCCGACACTTCTTCTACTTTCTCTGCTTTCCCCTTTACATCCTTGCCTGCATATTCAGTAATGGCCTTTGCGATAGGATGTGTGGAGTTCATTTCCAGAGCAGACGTGAGCCGGGTTAGTTCCCTTTCGTCAATATTACTGGAAATTACCTGCTGAACTTTGAATACACCTTTTGTAAGTGTGCCGGTCTTGTCCATTACAACGGTATCAACTTTGGTAACTACATCCAGGTAGTTGGAGCCCTTGAATAATATTCCATTCCTGGACGCGAGACCAATTCCTCCAAAATATCCTAATGGAATTGAAACTACCAGGGCACAAGGACAACTGATAACCAGAAATACCAGCGCCCGGTAGAACCAATCATTGAAATCATAATGATCGACGAAAAAATATGGAACGAAACAAACTCCAATCGCCAGCGCAAAAACTATAGGAGTATATATCTTCGCGAACCGGCTGATAAACAATTGCGTTTGCGATTTTCTGGCAGTTGCATCCTGCACCATTTCCAGTATTTTGCTCAGCTTGCTGTCCTTGAACAATGCCTTTACTCTTACCTCTGACACCGTATTTAGGTTAATCATTCCCGCAAATACCTTTTCACCTTTCAATTTCGTATCTGGTTTGCTTTCTCCCGTCAATGCAGCTGTGTTGAAGGAAGCCTTCTCTGAAATCAATTCTCCGTCCAGTGCCACTTTTTCACCAGGCTTAATCCGGATAATTTCGTCCAAGGCTATTTCCTTTGGATTAGTCACTCGGGTAGTACCGTTTCGCATCACTGTGACTTCATCAGGTCGAATGTCCAGCAGGGCTTTGATGCTTCGCTTTGCTTTGTTTACGGCGGAGTCCTGGAACCATTCGCCTATGGAATAGAATATCATAACAGCCACACCCTCACTGTAAGAACCTATAGCAAAAGCGCCTATGGTTGCAACACTCATCAGAAAGAACTCATTAAAGAAATCGAGATGTTTTGCCTTGGTAAAGGCCATGAAAAGGACATTGTAACCTCCAAGGAAAAAGGCAGCCAGGTAAATAATCAAATCAATTGGAAAGGGTGGCTTGTACTTAAAACCAAATTCCAACATCAACATTGCTACGAGTATAAAGAGGGCCAGCAACAACCGCCAATGACTTTTCAGAACTGAAGAGCTTTCGGGATTTGAACTATTGACTGGTTGGTCGTGGTTATGTCCGTCATCCTTGTTATGAAGTTCGGAGGCTGGAGTTTCAAACTCGTTTGGTTCCATACTTTTCGGTTATAGTAAGTTTAATAAATAAGAAATTACTCCAAGAGCTATCAGTACAATCCCGGTGATCCTCTTTTCATTGTGTTCGATCCAATACAAATTCAACTTTTCAAAACCCCTTAAACTAAGCCATGTCATAATGACCATGCCCGCCACACTCAATACCAGATAGAGAATGGAGATTGCCAGGAGGAAGGGGAAACCGTAGACACCGCCCGCCAGGTAAACAGTTTCGATTTCAAGGCATGGAGAAAAGAACATGCCCGTTAAAAGGAAGGCTAAAATGGCTGTTTTTGATTTTCTTGACTGAATGCTTACTTCACCATGATTGTGTTGGTGAATATTCAGTGTAAAGTAGATCAAGCCCATCAGTATCAGGATGAGGGGAGCAACGACAGATGAAAACATTTCCACCCTGCTGGCAATACTTACCCCAATCCAGCCGATAATAAATCCAACCAGTACTGTACTTGCTGTGTGGGCGAGGGACAATATCAAAGCATAGGAAAGAGTCACGCTGCGTTGCCACTTTTCTGCGCGAGCTATCACAACCAAAGGAAGCCAGTGGTTAGGTATCGCAGCGTGGACGACGCTCAGCAGCATGGTACCGATAATCAGATTCAACATATCTCAATGATTCTGATACTACTCTTCCTCTTCGGTGTTTTTCATTTTTGAAAGAATTGCATAGGCGTTCTTGATCACTATCCTGGCCGTTTCTGTCGGGAAATCGGCCGGGAGTGTAACTTCGGTATAGCCCATTTCGCTGTTTCCAATCTGAACCTCGATCATTGTGAAATGGTACTCCGCCGCGTGTCGTTCCTCACTTTCATCTTTCATCGCACCGTGAGGCTGATCGGCCAATTGATAAAAAATGTATTTCCTTCCTTGATAGTCAATGATGGACCGATCCGGTAATGCGGGAACTTCTACGCCTCCCGTTTCAACGACAGCTTTCAGATACATCCCTGGCAACAGATCGGTATCCTCCTTATCAATATGGCAGTGTATACGAATGGTTCGGTCGACACTGATCTCCCGGCCAAGCAAATACACTGTTGCCTTTCTCTCTTTGGTTTCATTGGCCAGCGTGAATCGAACTTTCTGTCCGATTTTTAATTTCGGAACATCTTTTTCAAACACTGTAAGTTCGGCGTGCAAATGTTCAGTGTCTACGATCTCAAAAAGAATGTCACTTGGATTGACAAATTTGCCGATGTTGACATTCACTTGCGTGACATATCCGTTGATGGGTGAATAGAGATTGATGGTACTTGAGATTTTACCTGACTCCAGGGAGGCAAGGTCAATATTGATCATCTTCAGTTTCTCCCGCAGCCCGTTAGCTTTTGTCTGCCAGGTGGAATAAGTCGTCTTTGCCTGTTGCAGGGTTTTCTGTGCATTGACATTTTCCTTCGCCAGGTCAACTTGCCTTTCGTAGTCTGTTTTGGCAAACTCAAATTGATTCTTCGCTTCAAGGTAATCTTCCTGCATTTGTATGAATTCAAGATTTTCCATGGTCGCAATTATCTGCCCACGTTTTACTTTTGATCCTTGTAACAGTGTTGTTGTTTTTAAGAACCCGCCAAGGGGAACCGAAATACTTACCATTTGCTGGGGAGGTACATCGAGCTTGCCATTAACTTTTATTGTACCACTGATTTGCTTGTTCTCAATTTTACCCAGCTCAATGTCCGCGGTTTTGTATTGAGCCGCGGTAAATTCAATCGTGTTCTCCTCTTCGTTATGGTGGCTTTCAGTTATAACTTCTGTTGGATTCTTGTTTCCACACGATAGTGCGATTGCTGATGCGAGAAAAATAATGGATATGGAACGTGTTTTGACTGTGTTCATGATTAATCTATTTATTGCCCGATAAGAATTCGATATAGATAATACTCTGATTGTATTCATTTAAGGTCTGCAGGTAGCCCTCTTTAATGGTGATTGCATTTCGGACACCCAGCAAGTATTCGGCATACCCGATGTTGCCACCACGAAAGGCTGCCTGCGATTGCTTAAGGATAAGCTCCGCATTGGGTAAAGCCGACGTGCGGTAGTAGGTCAGGCTGTTTCTCGCTTTGTCAAATTGCTGGATCGCCTGTTCTGCCTGACCTTGCAATGCTATGTGATAGTATCGGTAGTTACTCCGTGCAGCCTGCTTATTGTATTCAGCTGACTTTATCCTTGCGTTTTGTGGCACGAACCACAATGGAATTGACACGCCTAACTGAAAGCCTGTAAAACGGGTGCTCGCTGTTGAGAAAATGCCGGTTTCCGGATCTGGAGTCCTGATCAGCGTCTGATTGAAGTACCCGATGATAATGTCAGGGGCCAGCTTTGCGGATTCCACTTTTTTCTGACTCTGCGTTACCTCCATTTGCTGACGCATGTAAGCCAGGGACGGATTTGCAGTGATCAAAGCCGTATCTGGAAGTTCATCAAACTTAATTTCACCCGGGCTGGTCTTTTCAATCTCAGGAAGTGATTCGCTATTCAGCAACGTTTTTAACTGTGTTCGCAGCACTATTGCGCTAGCTTCGTTCTGGCGAAGCTGATTTTTTATTTCATTGCTCTGAGTTTCCGCAGTCGTTTGCTCCAATAAATTAGCCTCACCGGTTTTGTAGCGAAGCGAGGCAGATTTTAGGAATCCCTGATAAATGCTATCCTGCTGGACCAACAAGTCATGACGCGCCTGAACAAACGTCAGTTGATAAAAGGTTTGCTTCACCTGGTAGACCAGCTCGTTTTCGGTCACCGACTTCTTTAACTCTGTCGCGGCTAACAGGGAACGATTAAGCGAAGCCTGGCTGCCAAATGCAGTGAATGGGATGGTCTGCTGAATGGTGAAATTGTTATCGTTCGCATAACTATTGTATTGACCGAATGTGCCGAGCACGCTGGTCTTACCCAGGTCCGCCCCAGTCTTCCTTAACGCCCGGCTGGCATCAACCTCGAATTGAGATGCTTTAATTGCAGCGTTATTTTTCAAAGCGATCTCAATAGCCTGCTGAATCGCCAATGCATCTGATTGAGCAAATCCGCAGAACGGATAAATGATTAATAGTGATATTATTAGAGTTCTCATAGGCTGATATTTTTCTTAGAACCGATTTGTTCGAAATAGATATAAAGACAAGGGAGCACAATCAGTGTAAGTAATGTTGAACTGATCAGCCCGCCGATCACCACTGTAGCCAGCGGTTTTTGCACCTCCGCCCCGGCACTTGTTGCGAGTGCCATTGGTAAGAAGCCCAATGAAGCAACAGACGCCGTCATTAAGACTGGTCGAAGTCGCACGGAAGTGGCTTTAAGCACGATATCGTTTAACACGTTCATCCCTTCTTTCTTCAGCCGGTTAAACTCCGCGATGAGAACAATGCCATTCAAGACTGCTACGCCAAATAGCGCAATGAATCCAACTCCGGCTGAAATACTGAATGGCATACCGCGTAACATGAGCGCGAATACACCGCCGATGGCCGACATGGGGATTGCCGAGAAAATCAGTAGAGATTGTTTGACGGAGTGGAAAGTAAAAAACAGTAGCAGGAATATCAGCAACAATGCCACCGGGACCGCTATCGACAAGCGGGCTTGTGCCTTCTCAAGATTCTCAAACTGCCCTCCGTATGTTGGATAGTATCCTACGGGAAACTTGACTTGCTTTTCAACTGCCTGCTGAATTTCCTTGACAACACTGGCAATGTCTCTTCCGGAAACGTTGAATCCAACGATAATCCTTCGCTTGGCGTCTTCGCGCTGAATCTGATTGGGGCCGACTTTAAATTCAACATCGGCTAATTGTTTCAGCGGAATTTGATCTCCCTTTGGGGAAGTGATAAAGAGATTGCGAACATCCTCAATGCCTTGCCTGTTTTGCGTCGCGAGTCTCACGGTGAGATCATAACGTCTTTCTCCCTCGTAAACCATTCCGGCTGATTGTCCGGCAAACGCCGTCGTGATAGCCTGGTTGATGGTTTCAATTGCTACTCCGTATTTGGCCACCTCATCGCGGTTAATACCTATGACGATCTGCGGCAGCCCGGTAACCTCTTCGATGTATAAATCACGGGAACCCTTTACACCGCCTACAATTTTTCCGATCTGCTGGGAAAGATCCGTGAGAACATCCAAATCTTCTCCGAAAATTTTTATGGCCACGTCCTGACGCACACCTGTCATCAATTCATTAAATCTCATTTGAATTGGCTGCTGAAAGCCAAAGGTGACGCCGGGAACATCTTCAAGGGCCTCGCTCATCTTATCCATTAACTCCTCGCGACCCCTGGCCTTCGTCCATTCACTCTTATCGCGTAAAATGATCATGAGATCACAGGCCTCGATCGGCATGGGATCAGTAGGGATTTCAGAAGTACCTACCTTTGCCACTACTTCTCTTACTTCATCGGGAAATTCACGAAGAATTATTTCGGCTCCCTTTTGAGCAGCTTCAATTGTATAAGACAAGCTGCTGCCGGTGAGCACCCTCGTTTCAACCGCAAAATCACCTTCTTCGAGTGTGGGTAAAAACTCACCACCTAAATTCACGAACGTGACGATGCCTGCAACGAACAAGGCCACGGCCAATGTTATTACAGTGATCTTGTTTTTAAGCGCTTTGGTGATGACGGGCAGATACAGGCGATGAAAGAATTCCATCATTCGATCCGACAGATTTCTTTTGTGCTGCGGGTTCTTGCTCAAGAAGAGTGCTGACATCATTGGAACGTAGGTGAGAGAGAGAAGGAATGCCCCAAGAATTGCGAAACTCACCGTCTGCGCCATCGGCTTGAACATTTTGCCCTCAACCCCAACCAAGGCCAGGATCGGGAGGTAAACGATCAAAATAATAATCTCTCCGAACGCTGCCGAGGTCCTTATCTTGGATGCAGATTCATAGACCTCCATATCCATTTGTTGTTGATCCAAACGGACGTTTTGACGCAGACCAAGGTGATGCATCGTTGCCTCAACTATGATTACTGCACCATCGACAATCAACCCGAAGTCGATTGCTCCTAAACTCATTAAGTTACCCGATACTCCAAAGACGTGCATGAGCGAAACCGCAAATAACATCGCCAGAGGAATAACAGAAGCAACTATTAAACCTGCTCTTAGGTTACCCAGGAACAGGACGAGGACAGCAATTACTATGAGAGCTCCTTCGATCAAATTTTTCTCTACCGTACCGATGGCTCGAGCTACCAGGCGGCTTCTATCCAGAAAAGCATCTATTTCAAGGCCCTCGGGTAGCGTCTTTTCAATTTGCTTCATCCGTTCCTTTACCCGGTTGACGACCGCACTTGAATTTTCACCTTTCAGCATCATGGTGACCGCACCCACCACCTCTCCTTTATTGTTATAGGTCATGGCACCAAAGCGGTTGGCGTGACCAAAACCCACGGTGGCTACGTCGCGAATCAAGACCGGAATTCCGGCGTCTGTATTTTTGACAACAATTTTACCGATGTCTTCCAACGAGCCGACAAGTCCCTCACTGCGTATGAACCAGGCATTGGGCTTCCTGTCAATGTAGGCGCCGCCTGTGTTCTGGTTATTTTTCTGAAGTGCGGAAAAGACGTCCGCAATGCTTAGTTCATAGCTTCGAAGTTTATCAGGATCAAGGGAGATCTCGTACTGCTTCAGGTAACCACCGAAACTGGCCACATCAGCCACCCCTTGCGTTCCAAGTAGCTGTCTGCGTACGATCCAATCCTGAATGCTCCGCAGCTCCATCGCATTGAACTTATCTTCATATCCTTTTTTGGGACGAAGGATGTATTGAAAGATTTCTCCAAGCCCCGTTGTCACAGGGGCCAACTCAGGAGAACCTACTCCGGATGGAATTTGCTTTGTTGCCATTGTTAGTCGTTCGCTCACTTGCTGACGGGCCCAATACACGTCGACCTCGTCGAGGAAAACTATCGTAACAACGGAAAGCCCAAACCTCGAAAAACTCCTTATCTCTTCGATGCTTGGTATCGTAGCCATCGTTTGCTCCACCGGAAAAGTGACAAGGCGTTCGATATCCAAAGCGGATTGAGATGGTGCTATCGTGATTATCTGAACCTGATTGTTAGTGATATCAGGCACTGCGTCAATAGGAAGTTGAGTGATTGAATAACTCCCCCAAATGATCAAGGCCAAAGTAAGCAGGCCCATGATCAGTTTATTTTTTATAGAATAGTGAATAATCTTGTCTAACATCGCTATTACGGTTTATCATTTATATTTAAGTGAGGCATCACCGCACTTATAATTACAAGAGCAATCAGGAGAAGACACAATAGCGTGATAATGAGGTATCGTGCGATTAGCCTGAACACACTTTTCTGCTTTACTTGTTTTGTTTTTTTATTTTTCATGCAAGCCCAAATAGAATTATCCAAGACACTTGAGTGTCAAGGACAGACTATTACATTATAAGAAGTATGGTAGAAGGGAGGGGCTTAGCTCCTGGGGGGTTGCCAGATGGAATTGACACTGGCGAGATGTGGTTTTTCCTGGTAAGGAGTGCTTAGTTGGGTCCGGTGGATGAGGGTCACACTGCCTGCAAAAGTTGTGTATTTAATTTGGGCGTGCGCGGCGCAACATGCGCAAATGCAGAAAGGAGAGCAAAAATCTTGTTCCGTCGGACCATGATCATGATTTGTTTGATTCAAGGGGGAAATTCCGGACTTCTGTTCATCCAAACAGGTCTTGCCGTCACTGCACGGATAGACCGCCATGACCAGAACACACAACGCAATAAGGAAGCAGAGTGCTTTCACAATACAAAGGTAAACTAAAATCCATGCAGCACGATTGCAAGAATGGGCAAGTGATCCGGAATCCTAGGAAGTATCTAAAATAGGCAAGTTTCTGGGCCTTCGTTCGTGAAATGCTCTCGTTGGTATTGGATGCGGAAGGCACGAGCCGCAAAAACTGATTTTCAGAAAATACTTGTCATTCACGAAACATTTATCGTAATATTACGATTCAATGCAATTATGGGGCTGACTAAAACGGAAGAATTCACAAAGGCGCAAAATGACCTGGCCGTGCTCACCAAGGCTTTGGGTCATCCCGCCCGCATTGCAATTATTCAGTTTTTGATCAAGGCAAAGTCATGCGTTTGCGGGGACATCGTTGACGAGTTGCCCCTGTCTCAATCGACGGTCTCTCAACATTTGAAGGAACTCAAGAATGCAGGCCTCATCAAAGGTGATATCGAAGGGCCGAGTGTTTGCTATTGTATTGATGAAAAAGCATGGACCAGAGCGAAGAAAGTAATCGGTCACTTGTTTGAAAGTTATTCCGGTGCGGATTGCTGCTAGCTATTTTTTTACTCAATAGTATCGCAATATTACGATTTAAAATAAAAAATATGAACACCACGTCATCTCAATCGGCCACTCAACTCAAGGAGTTGGTAAAAGAGAAATACAGCCAGATCGCCGAGCAAAGCAAGGATCAGAATGAAACGAGTTGTTGCGGTGCGACCGGGTGCGCTACGATCGACTATTCGATCATGGCCGATGACTATTCCAACTTAAAAGGGTATGCGCCTGATGCTGACCTCGGTCTTGGATGTGGATTGCCGACAGAGTTCGCTTTGATCAAGGAAGGCGATACAGTGGTAGATCTTGGGTCTGGGGCAGGAAATGATTGCTTTGTAGCCCGCTCAATTGCCGGAGAATCAGGGAAGGTGATCGGAATTGATTTTACCGAGAAGATGATTGAAAAAGCGCGTGTCAATGCAGCAAAGCTCAACTACAAAAATGTCGAGTTTCGCCAGGGTGACATCGAAAACATGCCGCTTGCCGGTAACATCGCAGACGTGGTCGTAAGCAACTGTGTGCTGAACCTTGTTCCCGACAAGAAGCAGGCATTCGCGGAAATATTCAGAGTCCTTAAAAAAGGGGGACACTTCAGCGTATCGGATATTGTACTTGTCGGTGAATTACCGGATGGCCTCAAGCAAAGCGCAGAGATGTATGCCGGTTGCGTGGCCGGGGCGATTCAAATGGATGAATATCTTGAACTGATCAGGGAGGCCGGTTTTTCAAACATCAAGGTTCAAAAAACCAAACGCATTATCGTGCCCGATGAGATTCTCAGAAAGTACGCGAGTCAAATGGAAATGAACGATTCCCGACTTGCGGAAAGCGGCATCTTTAGTACAACGGTTTATGCCGAGAAACAGGACGCCTGCTGCGCACCCGGTTGCTGTAACTGAACAACTGAACACCAATGAAAATAGCCTTATTCAGTGACATCCACGCGAACTTGCCGGCGTTGCAGTCATGTCTTGACGACATAAAGGAAAAAAAACCGGATGCCATTTATTGTCTGGGCGACCTGGTGGGATACAACATCTGGCCCAATGAAGTCGTCAATGAGATCCGCAGCCGGGGCATTCCAACCATCGCTGGTAACTATGATTATGGAATCGGGAGGTCCAGTGACGACTGTGGCTGTGCCTACAAAACTGAAGATGAAAAAGCGAACGGCGCAGTGTCAATTGCATACACAAATCAGACTGTCAAACAGGATGAGCGCCAGTATCTGCGCTCATTGCCTTCTCACATACGTCTTGAATATGAACTCAACGAAGAAAAATTCAACGTGCTCATGGTTCACGGCAGCCCGCGCAAGATCAACGAGTATCTTTTCATCGACCGCGATGAAAAGAGCTTGCTTAGAATAATGACTCAGGCCGATGCTCACCTGATGTTCTTCGGACACACGCATAAGCCTTATCATCGGATTCTGCAGGACGAAGGCGGTCACTACCGGCACGCAATCAATATCGGTTCCGTCGGCAAACCCAAAGACGGAGACAATCGTGGAGGTTACGTGATGATGACTCTGGACGCAGGATTTTCATTGGCCTCGCCTGACTCTATTAAAATCGAATTCATCCGCTTCGTCTACGACATAGAAAAAGCGGCCAGGGCCGTCGAAGATAGTCCGTTGCCGAACGCTTATGCAGACGCACTACGTCAAGCTCATTAGGATGAAAAAGTATCTGGCTGAATTTATCGGAACGTTCGCTCTGGTTTTTTGCGGCACCGCTGCTATCATTATTAACCAGGAAACCGGCGGTACTGTCACCCATCCTGGCATAGCTTTCACGTTTGGCCTGATCGTGATGGTCATGATCTATGCGCTCGGGCCGGTTTCCGGAGCGCACCTGAATCCATCTGTCACGATAGGGTTTGCAATTGCGGGAAGATTGCAATTCAAAGAAGTATTCCCGTACATAAGCAGTCAGGTTGCCGGTGCATTTGTAGCCTCACTTACACTCCACTTTCTTTTCCCTGCAAATGAATTACTGGGAACAACATTGCCAGCCGGTCCGGATTGGCAATCATTCATTCTTGAGTTTCTGTTGACGTTCTTTTTAATGCTCGTGATCATGCAGGTGGCAACAGGCTCTAAAGAGCAAGGGATGTTCGCAGGGCTTGCCATTGGAAGCACCGTGCTGCTTGAAGCGATGTTCGCCGGACCGGTATCGGGAGCGTCAATGAATCCAGCACGTTCCCTGGCACCGGCTGTTATTTCTGGCCACCTGGAGCACGTGTGGATCTATATGCTCGCGCCGACAGGCGGAGCGATATTGAGCATTGGAGTCTGGCGACTCTTGAAAGAAGAAACACAAACTCATCCGGAATGATTTATGGAAATCCGAAAACTTTCTCAAAAAGACTACCCAGAAGTGGCGGAAATTTATCGGCAAGGTATCCTGACAGGCAACGCGACATTCCAGTCTGATGCGCCACCCTGGGAAGAATGGACGAAAAGTCATCTGGAACACAGCCGCATAGTAGCCGTGCAAAACAATAGAATACTTGGATGGGCGGCGCTCACGCCGGTCTCAGGACGGTGCGTTTATGCAGGAGTCGCAGAGGTTAGCGTCTATGTCGCCGATTCTTTAAAGGGAAAGGGTATCGGTAAACTTCTCTTAAAAAATCTGATAGCAGACAGTGAGAAGAATAATATCTGGACTTTACAGGCTGGTATTTTTCCAGAAAATGTTGTGAGTCTCAAGATTCACGAGACGCACGGTTTCAGAAAGATCGGATATCGGGAACGCATCGGACAGATGAATGGAAAATGGCGTGACACGGTTTTACTCGAGCGCCGTAGCGCCGTGGTCGGTGTGTAGCGGAAAGAAATTGTCAAATTCTTAAACAAGGTTCGCATGGAACTAGCACAACAAACATTCTGGAATAAAACGAACGAACAATTAAAGTCTTTCGTGTACGCCCGCGTCCGTGACAAGGCGATGACCGAGGACATCGTTCAAGATGTGCTGGTTAAAGTGCATACGAAAGTTGGGCAACTCAAAGAATCTGAAAAGCTCTCAGGATGGATATTTCAGATCACCCGCAACGCAATTACGGATCACTTCCGCTCCAGGGCTAAAAATATTCAGGCATCCGATATTGACTGGGAGGGCGATAAAAAACCACTCAATGACTGTGTTGCCTCGTGCCTGGGAGACATGCTCGCGACGCTTCCAGATAAATATAGAGAGGCACTCGAGATGACCGAATTTCAAAACTTGTCGCAAACTGAGTTTGCAGAGCGCCTTAACATTTCTTATTCCGGCGCCAAGTCTCGCGTACAAAGGGCCCGGCAAATGCTGAAGGAAAAAATGGACGAAGCGTATCTAATCAAAATGGATAACTATGGGAACGTTCTGATTTGCGAGAACCGCGTCCCATGCAATTGCGGACAATCCAATCGTGATCAATAATTGCAAAGAACAGGGCGGCGCAGTTGTCCGCCTCTGAACCTCACATTTGTTAACCGACTAGCAACAGCCGGTTGTGATGCCACCACAGCAATCGCCGTCGCAACATCCGGGATCTCTTTGATCTTTCATGATTGTATATTTTTAAAGTGATTGATAAATAACTAATCAGCGTTTTTTTCTCGCCTTACTGTAATGACGGGCGCAAGGCGAGAAAGACTCAAAGCTTCTTTTCTTGCGTCTTTTTAGTCCACGATCCGTCTTAGCAGTGAAAACAATCTCCGATATGAAAAACAAACTGTTATTGACCTTTGCATCCACCGTCCTCATTGCGGTTGCATCTTACGCACAAACTCAAAGAACCCTGACTCCGGCTAGAGGACACTATAAACAGCTTGAGTCATTTGATCCTAAGCCAAAAGGGTCAAACGAGCAAATAGACAAGCTGAAGTTTATCACTCCGAAGGAAGAGGTGGAAAGAAGGCTGAGCCTCAAGCCGATCTATCTTCAAAACGTAAGCGTTGATGATTTTAAGATCCCGGATGTCCCGGCAAACAGTTCGGCAATGACAAGGGCGGAAATCAATTATCTGCTCGCTTTACAAAAATACCGGAATGAAGAGGAGATTAAGGAATGTCTTTACATGGCTGACATATATTATAATCTCAGAATAAAGCCCGGTGACTCCGACTATCCTCGTTACAGGAGAAACCTTTTTCATATCGGCCGGTCTATAGGCTCATGGTTCAACCCGGAGACGATGCCGGTCACCGCTGACTTCATGGCGCGGGTCTGGCAGGATGCGAGTTATTTCATCTGGTCGTTGAAGTTCAAGTATGCAAGGATTCGTCCCGTTGTAATTGATCCGGCTGTAAAGAATCAACAGGAGACCGACTGGGCTGCTTATCCAAGTGGGCACGCATCGAATTCCTATATCAATGCTTACATCTACCAGGAACTAGCGCCCGAGTTCACGGACGTGTTCATCAAGGATGCTTACGACATGGCGCATTCACGTGAGATAATCGGAGTTCATTATCCAAGTGATTCAGAGTCGGCGCGGATTTTTGCCCGGCAGTTCGTGAACATGCTGTTCAAGAACGAGAAGTTTATGAAAGATTTCCAGGAAGTGAAAAAAGAATGGAGCTCAAAGGCGAGGGAAGATTTTAAGTAAAGCCCACAGGATGAACACAGATCTTTGAATCGAATTAAATATTCATTTTATGATTCGCTTTATCAAATCACATCAATGCAGTATTTTTAGTATGTGATGCTTCAAAATGGGAGGAATCAGATAGTCTGGTGAACTCCCAGGTGAACCGCTGAAGATCGTTCTTGCAAATTGCTGAAATATAGAGAGTTATAGAGAGGGTTATCATCCTCTCACCCCGACGAGGTCGATGGAGCTTAAGTTTTCATCGACCTTTATTTTTTATCAGGATTTCATTTTCGTGTTGAACGTGGTCTCGTCGGGGCAGGCCCCGATATTGATGAGATGAAGGTCTGGTATGTATATATAATCGAATCGCGCGTAACAGGTTCCTGGTACGTGGGAGCGAGCGCCGATCTGAATTCTCGGCTGGAACAGCATAGTCGCGGCTGGAATCGCTCAACAAAAAATCGAGGACCGTGGAAGTTGATTTTTAGGAGTGAGTTTCCGAGTTGGCAACTTGCGCGGAGTTTCGAAGTTGAATTGAAGAAGCTGAGGAACAAGGCTTATATCCGAAAGAAGTACGCTGAATATTTTCTTCGTGACGAGGTGGGCCCGCCCCGATGAAGCGTCTCGCGGAATCGGGGAGGTTCGAATCCTCTCACCCCGACTTGTCATCATCAAAGCCTTTCCCGCACGTGGAAAGGCTTTTTATTTCAATGTCCAGAAAGAATTGCGCGAAGAGACAAAGAACTAATGATTGAACGCAATGAGCAAAACATAACTTGGTTCATCTTCGATCAATCAACCATCACCGCCACATTTCCTTTTTTGTGTCCCCCCTCGACATAAGCATGTGCCTCTGCAATCTTATCCAATGAATACGTCTTATCAACCACTGGCTTCAACCTGCCTTCTTCAATCATTTTCTTAAATAAGATGATGTCTTCCGGCGTATGGCTTACGACGCCCGTAATAACTTTTTTGTCACTCGTCATTGAAGCCCACGCGCCGCGCATCATCTCGACTGGCCCGGCAGCGCTTAAAATGAGGGAGCCGTTTTTGTTTAGTCGTTTTATGCCTGTCGCAAAAGGAACTTTATTCACGGTGTCAAAAATTACATCATAGGACTTAAGGTCATCGCCAAAGTCATCTTTCGTATAGTCGATCACATGGTCAGCTCCGAGCGATTTAACCAGCTCCACGTTTG
>JBGAKL010000032.1:0-3286 GCA_044224375.1 Cyclobacteriaceae bacterium | reverse complement strand
GTTTATTCGATCACAGTACCTGCGCCTTATGACGTACTCGTGTTTTCCTTTATTGGAATGGAAACGAAAGAAGAACGGATTGGCAAGCGAACAGTCGTAGACGTCGCGATGACAGCCGACGTCCAACAGCTCAGCGAAGTAATCGTGACTGCGGTGGGGGAACAAACAAGACATGACAGAACAGCCAGTGCTGTGACTAATAAAAAATCCCGGAAGGAGGCGAAGGGAGCCATCGCATATAGTCCGGCGACATACGCTGAACACGAACAGCAACCCGTCTCCAATACCGAAGAATACGATGGCATCAATGAAAATATTTTCCACGGAGCATTGCTCAATCCTCTTTCAACTTTCTCGATCGACGTAGATGCAGCATCCTACAGCAACATGCGCCGATTTATTCAAAACGGTCAACGCCCTCCTGTCGACGCGGTCCGCATCGAAGAAATGGTCAACTACTTCGACTATGACTACAAACAACCTGCGAACGAAGATCCGTTTTCAATCTACACGGAGATCTCCAACGCACCCTGGAATGAAAAACACAAACTCGTACACATCGGTCTCCAGGGAAAAAAGATCCCTACGGAAAATCTTCCCGCTGCGAACATCGTATTCCTGATCGACGTATCCGGCTCGATGGAAGCGCCTAATAAACTTCCCTTGCTCAAAGCATCCTTCAAGATGCTGGTCGAACAACTTCGTGAACAGGATCGTGTGGCCATCGTCGTGTATGCGGGCGCGGCGGGTCTGGTGTTGCCATCCACCCCGGGCAATGAAAAGAAAACGATCATCGAAGCGCTGGACAATCTTCAGGCGGGCGGATCCACTGCAGGCGGTGCAGGCATCGAACTCGCATACGCAGTCGCGCAACAGAATTTCCGGAAGGGGGGCAACAACCGAGTTGTCCTTGCCACAGACGGCGATTTCAACGTGGGTGAATCCAGCAATGGAGGCATGGAACGTTTAATAGAAAAGAAGAGGGAGAACGGTGTGTTTCTTACGGTACTCGGTTTTGGCATGGGAAACTACAAGGATTCCAAAATGGAGATCCTTGCCGACAAAGGAAATGGCAACTACGCCTACATCGACAACATTCTGGAAGCTCAGAAAGTACTGGTGAATGAATTCGGTGGCACCATGTTCACGATCGCAAAAGATGTAAAAATCCAGGTGGAGTTCAATCCTGAAAAAGTCCAGGCATATCGCCTGATTGGTTATGAAAACCGGGTGCTTCGCAGTGAAGATTTCAACAACGATAAAAAGGATGCAGGCGAACTGGGCTCCGGCCACACCGTGACCGCCTTGTATGAGATCATTCCTTCAGGAGTCAACAGTGACTTCTATAAAATCGATGAGCTGAAGTATCAAAAGGTAAAGACCACAACCATCGCCTCCAATTCAAAGGAACTGATGACCATTAAACTCAGGTATAAAAAACCTGACGAAGACACAAGTAAACTGATCGTTCATACGTTATTGGATGGCAATGTCACACTCTCACAAACTTCAGATGACTTCCGCTGGTCAGCAGCTGTGGCAGCATTTGGAATGCTGTTACGTAACTCAGAATACGTTAAGGGATATACGTATGATAAGGTTATGGTTCTTGCTCAGAATGCGCGCGGCAACGACAAGGAAGGATACCGGGCTGAATTTATCAATCTGGTTAAGTCGATGGGCCTCGTGGCCAGCCGCTGACCTGCGTAATTTTTGCGCGAAAGGGAACCCTGACAAAACCGTCGGGGTTCCCTTTCTTGTGCCCGGACCATACAGAAAATAATTGTCCTTGTTTATACTTAATTTTGTACGATGGTTAAGATCAGTGCAGTCATTATTACTTACAACGAGGAGAAGAACATCACTCGTTGCATAGATTCGGCTCGCCAGGTTGCAGATGAAATTGTCGTCATTGACTCTTATTCAAAAGACCGGACCAAGGAAATCTGCCTCGCCAAAGGTGTGACTTTTATTGAGCACACGTTCCGAAGTCACATCGATCAGAAAAACTTCGCGGTGACACAGGCCACGCATCCGCACATCCTTTCTTTGGATGCGGATGAATACCTTTCGCTGGAACTCATACAATCTATCCTGAAGGTTAAAGAAAACTGGGAGGCAGAGGCCTACCGCATGAACCGGTTGTCCAGTTACGGAAATAAATGGATCAAGCACGGCTCATGGTATCCCGACAGAAAAATAAGATTGTGGAACCGGGACGTTGGCCTTTGGGGTGGCGAAAACCCACACGACAGGGTGGTGCTCAAGCGCGGTACCAGGGTGGTGCACCTCGACGGCGACATTCTTCACAGGGCGTACAAGGATTCGCGCGAAACGCTCGAAAAGATTCAGCGCTACTCTGAGATTTTTGCCTTTGAAAACGTAGGAAAGAAAAATAGCTCAATCCTCAAAATCCTCGGTCATACGAGTTTTGCTTTTATAAAGAGTTACCTGATCAAGCGGGGTTTTATGGACGGCTATGCGGGCCTCATGGTCGCCAAGGCTGAAGCGAACCACGTATTTTATAAGTATGCGAAGTTGTATGAGGTCAACAAGCGGGCAGCGCTGGGTAAGCGGGTGGTGGTAAGCCGTACCGACAATCTGGGTGACGTGATCCTCACACTGCCTTTGCTGGGCTACCTCAAGGCTACCATGCCCGAGATAAGGATCTATTTCGTCGGAAAGAAATACACACATCCGGTAATTGATAAGTGCATTCACGTGGATAAGCTGCTCGACCGCGAAGAGTTGTTGAAAGATCCTGAAATACTCCGCAGCATTCACGCCGATTCTATCCTGTTCATTTATCCGGACCGTGAACTGGCGCGCCTGTCAAAAAAACTGGGTATCAAACGTCGCGTTGCTACAGCGCATCGGTGGTTCAACTGGCTGTATTGTAACTATCGCGTCGACTTCAGCCGGCTTCGCTCGAAGCTTCATGAAAGTCAGCTTAACTTCAAATTGCTCGCTCCTTTCAAAATGTATTGGGACTTCGACGTGAAAGAAGTAACTCATTTTTATGGATTGGTGCCGCCACTGCAGAACCACAACGGCCACATATCAACCAATCACTTCAACATCATCCTTCATCCCAAGTCGAAGGGAAGCGCGCGGGAATGGGATCTCCAGAATTACTATGAGCTGGCCAAGGCACTGCCACCCGAACGATATAAAATATTCATCACAGGCTTAAAGGAAGAAGGGCAGGTCATGCATGATGAAAAGCCTGAACTCTTTAATCTTCCGCATGTCACCGATATGACCGGCAAACTCAGCCTCGATGAAC
>JBGAKL010000022.1:0-21921 GCA_044224375.1 Cyclobacteriaceae bacterium | reverse complement strand
GGTTTTTGATATCTGCTTCGAGCGAAAGTCCGAAAAAATATTCCGACAACTTTTGACTTAGCTCAGTGTCGTTCGCCTCAGGATCGCCTACCAGGATGCAGAGAAAGTTTAAGGTTATCAAAAGTAATGTTTTCATGTTGACTGGGTTGAGATTTGAAGTTTGGTCCAAAAAGGCAAAATCTTACAAGCCCTGGCCTGTAAGATTTTGTCTTCGCTTAGCGGAAGATTGCGTTCGCTCCGCCAAACAATTCCTTCATGGGTATTCTGTAGATGTCTACGTTCTTTTCAGCTACCTGCTTTGAGAAGTATGCAAACTGCTTGCAGTGTGTGATACAAAAGAACTCTTCGTCCATCGGGCCATTTACAACCGGGCCCAGGTTTTCAGGCTCACTCCAGTTTGTCCAGGTCTCGTCAAGGCGGCGTGACATATATACATCGTAACCACCGTAACCGTTATGACCTTTCGAAGCGAAATACAATGTCTTCTTGTCGCAAGCGAGGTAAGGTGATGATTCATCCAGGTTTGAGTTGATAACCGGCCCCATGTTGATCGGTTCTGTCGCTTCGCCACCAACCCAGAAGCTCACATACAAGTCTCTCTTTCCGTAAGTCTCATAACGCTCAACAGCAGAGATGATCACATTGGCACGAAGGGACACATACGAGTTACCGTGCTCAGAAAGGTTGTAGTCGTTCTTGATAGAGATCGCCTTCGGACCACCGAATTTGCCATTCACTTTCGTGCTGAGGGAAATTCCTGCTCTCATCTTGCCGTTCTTCTGGTAAGTATTGCCAAGGATAATCGTATCACCAGTAACACTCACTCCACTCACATAATTCGGTCCGCTGTTGTTCAATTGGCCTTCCAGGCGCTTGGGCTCTGACATTTTATTTTCATTGTTTTTGTCGATTTCAGAATACCAGATGTCCTCTTTGTCTTCCGCACCACCTGTGTTCAAAGGATGCATTGAACGGCTGAAGTACAGGCGGTCTCCGTGCAGCGCGATCGCAGGCTTATATTCGGCGAAAGGGCTGTTTACAGTTTCAATCGGCATTGCGACTGCGCTGAGGTTAAGATTTTTCGCCAGGCGTATGCCGGCAGCTTTCTTGCTGTCAGTAGTGCGTGCCGAAGAATCCGAGTCCATTGATGCATTTTCATCAAAGGAAGCTTGTGCGAAACATGCGTACATCGAAGTCAGAAACATGAAAAGTGTCATGAACAAGGCGTCGATGATTTTTCTGAAGAATTTGCTATTGGTTTGCATAACATTCTGAATTTTAAAAGTTGTAGTAATTGTTAATTGATATTTATTTAGTTTAACTATTAAGGTTCCGGAGTGATTACAGCAAATGTGCTGTCTGGCGTACCGATCGGGTTAACAAATGCCGCTGCGTTTGTATGACCTGCTTTGCTGGAGAAGTAGCTCGCTGCTAAAGCGCCTACGATGAACAACGAAAGCATGATCGCATTGAATTTCTGAAGGAAGGTGAGTTTCATAGGATCTGTTATTTGCTGACTGTATTTTTTTCAACATGACTTCTACTCTTCTTATGAGCATCCTTTTGCAGGGATTTGTGAGTATCTCTTGTCAGCACGCCGACGATAAGGAACATACACACTACCGCAGTAGGATAACATATCAGGATCAATGGTGCCAGGAACGCTCTCGCGCCGATCGCCATTCTTCTGATTGTTGTGCTCTTCGTTTTCATTTCTCTTTGTCTTTGATGATTCAAAATTCGTATTGCTCTCTCTTCTTTCTGTCAGGACAATCTTGATTTATAAGAATCAGGATTTGCCTGAGTCGATCTCTATTTCAAACTGTCGAGTACTGACTTATTTAATTTATGTGTAAGCGTCACCATCATGTCGGTGAATTTTGTCGGCACTGTATCAAAGTCTGCCTGGAAGAGTGCCGAAAGTTTTGCCAATGATGTGAGTTTATCCTGGACACTCATCTTCTTGAACATGTCTGTTGTAAGGATGCTCAACAGTTGACCTTGCTTTACTTCCTGCTGATTGCTGCGTATTCTTAAGCAGCGCTTCACGAGTCCTTTGATTGTTGTCAGCGTTTTCATAACCGATTGTTTTTTGTTTTAATTTTTTCTTGCCGTTTCAATGAGTCAAAGGTGCAAGGATGGCCACCGCTATCCTTCGGCAACAACCTGAATGTGCAGAATCAGGGAAAACCTGAGAGCTCCGGGAATGGATGAGATCAAAACAAAAAAGTAAAATGAAAAAATGCGCGCCAGTGTTCCTGACGCGCATTCGGTGTTAAAGAGGGAGAAAAAAATGATGTAAGATTTTTCTCTAAAGTGTAGAATTCGGAAGGGTCAACGTGAAGGCCGATCCTTTGCCTGGTTCTGAGGTGACGTCAATGCTGCCTCCCATCTTGGTGAGCACTTCGTTTACAACGTATAAGCCAATACCTGTTCCGGTCGATTTTTCGCTTCCGCGGAAGAACAAATCGAAGATCTTTTTTATGCAGTCTGCAGGAATACCAATGCCGTTGTCAATGACTTCAATATCGCAGATCGCAGGATTTATGGTGACGTGCACACGAACCTGTTTCAGTGTTTTCTGGTCATCCCGGAATTGTATTGCATTGAGGAGAAGATTCTTCAGCACTAAAGCGATCCGGTGACGATCAGCATGAAAGGCGGCGTTCTCGCAGATTTCGATGCTCACATTGATGTTATTGGCTTCGATTTCCTTCCTGTTTTGCCTGATAATTCCCTCCAAAATCGAACGAAAATCGACTTTTGCGATAACAACCTTGCGGTTTGTGTTTTCCAGGAAGTGCTCCATTTCGTCAAGCTGGTGTTCCATCTTATCGGCGACTTTCGCAATCATATCCAGAAAAAGGGAGGCATTGGGGTCGTCATTGGGCGTTGTGCGAATGAGATTAACAAGACCCTCAATTGACTTGATGGGCCCGCGAAGGCTGTGGGAACAACTGGTAATGAACTGACCGATGATCTCATTGGCCTTTTTCAGCTCTTCCAGGCTTCTTTGGTCTTGTGTTGGCGCCAACTGGCTGTGATTTACACTGTAATTATTCATAAGGGGCTGTGCGTTTTTGTCTTAATTGTTACACAAAATTGGCCCCCAATAGTCCCCTTTTTGTCAGGCTGACGCTGTTTTACAAAAGTCAGGAAAGGTCCCATGCATCAGGAATCTCCTGATGATCACCGAAGAGATATGAAAAATCTAAGGGATGATTACTTCCGGTCGAGCGAAATCAGGTTATTCTCGATGGCCCATTTCACCAGTTGTGCAGTATTGGAAAGGCCTAGCTTATCCTGGATGTGCATCTTATGTGTTTCAACAGTTTTGTTGCTGATGAATAATTCTTCGGCCACTTCTTTCAAACTTTTTCCCTGGGCAATGAGCACCAGCACTTCTTCTTCACGTTTGCTCAGAACAGAGGACTTTTTCGTAGGCAGACCTTTGCCGCCTTTTTCTTTGAGATAAAAATCCTGGAACACCAGCGCAGTAACCTCCGGACTGAAATACTTCTCTCCTTTCATCACCGTCTCAATGGCTTTATGAAGGGTTTCTCCATCAATGTCTTTGTTGAGATACCCGTCAATGCCAGTTTTGATACCTGCAGAGATAAAATCCTTATTGATTTCACTTGAGATCAGGATGATTTTTACTTTGGGTGATTGCTCTTTGATCCAGCGCGTCGCTTCAATGCCAGTCATTCCACGCATTACAATGTCAAGCAGAAAAACTTCTGGTGGCTGGTTTCGGGCAAAATTCACAGCCTCCTCGCCGCTCGACATCTCTCCCACGAGCTCAATGTCTTCCATATTGTTGAGCAGCGCTATGATACCCTGCCGGAGCAGCGCATGGTCATCTGCGATTGCCACCTTAATAAATCCATTCATGATTTCTTCTGTTTAAATGCATCTGTTACAGCCTTCAAAAATATTTCGATGGAACAAGGCTTGATAACATATGCCGTCGCGCCGAGTTTTAAAGTTTTTTCAATGACGTCAGGTTCAGCCATGGCTGAGTGGACAAGGATCGGTGTGCGCCTCCATCGTTCATCCTGCCGCACGAGCCTGATCAGCTCAAAGCCGTCAACTTTGATCATGCGAAGGTCTGTGATGATAAGGTCAGGAATTTTCTTTTCGAGCTCTTCGAGCGCCGCCGCACCGTCCTTTGTTTGAATGATGTTGTAGCCTTCCAGCTCCAGTGATTCACTCATGTTCCAGAGTGAGTCGGAGGTATCGTCGGCGATGAGGATGGTCTTCTTTTTCATAATAGGGGTCAAATAGGAATCGAGATCTTGAATTCTGTGCCGGCCCCGAGTTTACTATTTACGTCAATCTTGCCACCCAGCATATCGACAGCTTTTTTTACGATCGATAAGCCGAGGCCGGTGCCTTCTATCTCCGACACATTGCTTCCCCGGGAAAACGTATTAAAAAGATTGGGTAGATCTTGCTCAGGAATACCGACGCCAAAGTCGCGGACCACCATCGTCAACGCGCTATTGTCACCCCCAAGTTCCATCATGACGCGATCTGCCTCAGGCGAGAACTTGACTGCGTTGGTAATCAGGTTAATGATAATATTGCGAACAAGCTTTTCGTCGGTAACGATCGACTGGCGCTGAAAATCATTGCTGAAAATCAGTTTGTGTTTTTTTGCAGTGCTTTGGATGGCTTCCTGTGCCAGTTTCTTGAAATGGTTCACATCCATCTCTCCCATCTTCACCTGCAGTTTACCAGCATCGGCTTTTCCAATTGTCAGGATGTCGTCCAGCAGGTAGGTCATTTGATTTACCTGCTTATCGATGTTTTCAAGCTTTCGGTCTATTTCAGCATTGGTGAGTTTGCTCTTATGACGCTTCACAAAGCCAGCTGCCAATGCAATCGTTGAAAGCGGTGTGCGGAATTCATGCGACGCGATGGACACAAATTTACTTTTCACTTCCACCAATTCCTTTTCTTTTTCCAGGGCGGCATTCAATTCGCGGGTGCGGGCTTCGACCATCTTTTCAAGACCGCGCCTGTATTCCACGACTTCCGTTATGTCCTGCATGGCGCCGATCACACGCACAGGCTGTCCTTCGCTGTACACGACATACGCCTTATCAAGCACATACTTATAAGACTTGTCGGCACATTCATAACGATATTCAAGCGTCAGGGTGCTTTGCTGCGTCTCGAACAATTTCTGAATCTGCGAAACGATGCGGTCAACATCGTCAGGATGGATCCTTTCCTGCCACCACGCATCGCTTGATTCAAGACTCCTATTCTTGTATCCGAAAATTGTCTCAATGCCATGATTCCAAATTACGGACCCTCTCTTCACATCCCAATCCCAGATCGCCTCGTTGGTCGCTTTTGACAAGAGCTCATGGCGCTGGTGATACTCCGTCAATTTCATTTCAGTTTGCCTGAGTGCGGTCACATCCATTGACACGCCATAAAGCCGGGCGGCGTTGCCATCATTGTCAAACTCATAGTTGGCGACTGAATACAGGTTTCTCTCAATCCCGTCATTCGTTATTATCCTGTGCAGCACAGATAATGATGTAAATTGTTTCGCCGAGTCAGCCAACACTTTTCGCACCATCTCAACATCTTCGGGGTGCACGTGACTAAAGAAAAGTTCAATGGTCGGTGTGCATTCCTCTGGCCGGAAACCAAACAGGCGGTATGTTTCATCTGACCACACCGTTTCCTCGGTGACGATGTCATAAAACCAGTGCCCAATGCTGGCAATCTCTTCTGCTCTTTTGAATCGGTTGACTGTCAACTGTAAATCAGCCGATGTCTCCTTTAACTCCGTACTGCGCTGCGCCAACGTGGACTCAGTGTGTTTCAGTGTAGTGATATCCAGCAATGAAACAAGGAACATAAGACCTTCGCCGGCTTCGATGGGACTAAGCCCGAGCTCAACCGGAAACTGCGATCCATCCTTCCTTGTGGCCAGGAATTCCAGTCCCAAGACAGGTTCTTTCGCGCCATTAATCTCACGCTCCGCAGCACGCGAGACGAACTTGCGCCAATCTTCCTTTGGAATTAGTGTGGAGATATCTTTACCAACAAGATCGCGTCGACTGTATCCAAAAAGGGATTCTGTCTTTGAATTCACCAATGTTACCTCGCCGTCGGCATTGACCAATATTTTTCCGAAAGGCGAACCCTCTACGACCAACCGAAACCGATCGTTTGCAATTTTCTCACTCGTGACGTCTTTAAAATTGGTCACGATGGCACCAACCGATTCATCATGAAGCATGTTGGTTATCCATCCTTCTACCCATAAATAATGTCCAAGCTTATGACGGGTCCGGAAGGTCACCGGCATGGACCGGCCTGGTTGTTTCAAGATCTCGGCAATCACACGATTGACATATTCTGCATCATCAGGATGAGTACTACCCATGCTGCCCTTCGACTCTATCCTGTCACTCATCGTCCAGCCCAGGGCGCGTTCTGCGGACGGACTTCTGTAGATAATCTGCATATCCTTGTCTACAAGACTCAGGATATCAGAGCTGTTTTCAATGAGGCTTCTGAATTGGCGTTCACTTCGTACCAGGTCGGACGTGCGCTCAAACACTCTTTTCTCAAGTATTTCATTCACCTCCGCCAGCTTGCGCGCTGCCTTATGTTCATCTTCATCATGCTGGTTAAGGAGACGCGTGTTGAAAGCAATTATCAATATAAAGACAATGATGTTCGACATAACCAGTAAGAGAATCCCTTCCTCGACAGAAAAAAGGCCGTTCCAATGACTCCACAGCCGAAGTAATCCGAGGACGACAGGCAGCAAGATCGCAAGTGGAATAAGTACCCTTGCCGTTCTGCTTCCAATGTACACGCCGGTAAATTCCTGCATAAACCCAGTCGCGGGGCGCGCAAAGAGAATTCCCATTGCCAGGAGAATAAAACAAATGGCACTGCTTCCCGACATCTGAAAGAATTGAAAGATGCCGTCCTTTCTCACAACATATATATAGGTCATCGCCGCGACCAAACCGATCAACCCAATTATCAGCGCCATGTATTGCGATGGGTACTTGTCGCGTGCGGATCGCTGATCGATCATCAACATCGCCGAACCAGTAAGCATAAAACACATCGCAGTACCAAATGAAGTTTGATTGAAGTTTTCTATGGAAGTCCCTTCTGCGTGCTTAAAAATTGACTCGAGCAGATCGATATTCAGAAAGGGTTGTATAAAATCAAATACCGCAACCACTATTATCACAACCGCGAAGATGTTCGCGCGACGGTGATCGTGGCTGCCTTCGCCTCCCAGTGCCAGCAATGCGCACGCCGCCAAAAAGAAAGTCACCGCCGTCAACGGATCTATTGATGCAAATCTTGAAACCAACGGAGGAAGGATCCCCGGCTGAAACTGCCAATTCACAAAACCGAAGAGTGCGAGAAAAATGATCGCGCCCTCCATCCAGATCGTGAGGGTTTTCAGGAAAGACAGAATATCTCTGGAGAGGTTGGACACATTCATTTTTTGACCCAATCCTGTACCCGACGGACCCATAGTTCCGCCAACTCGTTCAAACTCCCTTTCATTTGAATTACTGATCAACATGAAATGAAAAATTGCACCGTTGCAATCGTTCTTCATCCTTTAGCCCGGTGCACAAGGGGCCATGAATGAGCAATACCGCTTATTTATAAAGGCATCAGCCGATGATCAGGGAAGCCTCCAATTTTTGATGCGAACACGTCATTTGCGCTTAAGAACAATGGCGGTCCGGTGGGGTGTAGCCAAATGTACCTACCGTACATATCATTTCAAAGGCTTCGCGGGGCCAAGTCGGCCATGCAAATCTGCTTTTTTACTATCGCGGAAGGACTTTTTTGAACTTCGGATTGACACAGGAATGTCAAAGTCGCCGCCGCTCACTTACCGGGAAAGAAATACAAGTCAAATAATTTACCCTGATTTTTGTCAGGAACACATCTTATTTATATAAGCGGAGGTGGAGAGAGGTGGGGTGCATTGGCGATACATGGGCGCGAACTGGACGATAAATGCTTAAACCGCAAAGGTCGCAAAGAGCCGCAAAGAAAAATCACTTAGCTATTAACCATTAGCTATTAACTGCTTAAACCGCAAAGGTCGCACAGGGCCGCAAAGAAAAACCACTTATCTATTAACCATTAACTATTAACGATCAACTATTATAACCCGTCCCCACAAATTGGACCACTCCCCCCTCCGCCAATCGGTATGATTTTGAAGAAAATTCCACCACACGCATTCGCACCCGCATCTTATTGTTGTAATTCACAACACCATGAAATTATTCAGCATTCTTACTGCGTTCACGTGCGCTGTTATTGTCCCAACATACACGTTCGCGCAAACACAAATTGAAGACGTGTACGCGTTGAAGATCGCGACCAAAGGAAAAGTCCCGATCGCTGCTGTTGCAGTCGGGGCCAACTCAAAAGACAGCGTTTCTACGTGCTACATGTTCTGGGCATTGAAAGCGACCAATGGAAAAACAATTCTTGTCGACGCTGGCTTTACGGACACCACGGCCTTGAATCTCTTTAGCTATACGCGCCCGGATGTTACGCTCGCAAGAATTAACATTCAACCTAAAGATGTATCCGACATCATCATCACACATCCGCATAGAGATCACCTCAATGGCATCGAACTATTTCCGGATGCAATGATCTGGATGCAACGCGAGGACTATAATTATTTCGTCGGTGCGGCCTGGCAGAAAGGCGGCTCGACGATTGGATTCAAAAAGAAAGATGTCACGCAGCTGGTGCAACGCAATCTCGAAAAGAAATTGACGCTGGTGAATGGTGACAACATTGAGATCATTCCGGGGATACGGGTCTTCACAGGATCAAAGCACACGTATGAATCCCAGTTTGTACAGATAACAACAAAAACCGATGTTGTCGTGATCGCTTCGGATGCGAGCTGGTTTTATTACAATGTGTTGAATGATCTGCCGATACCGATGACACTCGATGCGAAGGGATACACGGCTAATCTGAAGAAGATGAAGGGCATGGTGAATGATGCGTACAAGGTGATCCCGGGCCATGATCCGATGGTGTTCAGTAAGTTTCCGAAGGTGGCGGAGGATGTGGTGAGGATTGGGAGGTGAAATACAGAAACCGCAAAGACCGCAGAGAATCGCGAAGGACGTAAAAAGAAAATCAATGCGCCCGCCTGCTGGCAAAGGCAGGGTTTATTGCATTCCCTGAATTTGAAATCTACCCCTGGCTTTTCTTCCTGCTCCCCAGTTGTTGTTTCTCCAGGTGCTCGCGGAAACTTTGCAACAACGGATCTTTGGTTTTCTGTTTCAGCGTCACGATAAACCAGGGCCGGTAAAATCCTGATTTGGTTATACGCACCATTGCGATGTCATTGCCATTTCCAACAAGCGGACGACCCAACCACCGCGATAATACCGTGATGCCCATTCCGGCGCGCACCAACTCCACTCGATTTTCGGTGAGTTGCATTTGTGTAATTTTCGGCGGAACAACGCCAGCGGGTACCAGCACATGCTGCCCGAAATAACTCCGGTTGAAATCCTCGGTGTAGGTGATCAGGTTGTCCTCGGCAAAATCGCCCGGTACCACGAATGGTTTTCGCGCAAGCTTGTGATCTTTCGGTACCAGCAGCACATATTCATCGTCGAACAGTTTTTCAAAATGTACGCCATGATCTTTAGTCTTCTGACTCGTCAGCGCCAGGTCGATCTTTCCATTCAAAAGAAATTCCACGGGCGCGCTCATCGCCGCGGTCACGATCTCGATGCTTACTTCCGGATGCATCACGCGAAAGGTCTTCATGAACGCTGGCAGCCAATGGTAGTTGGTATAGCAATGTGTGCTGAGCCTTAGTTCCCGACCGTTCCTGTCTATCGTGCGGATCTCCTTTTCCGCGCGTTCAATTTCAGGGAGTATAAACTCCGCTGCCTGCAGGAGCCGCTTGCCCGCGGGTGTAAGCGTCATCGTCTTGTTGATGCGCAGGAATAACAGTACACCCAGTCTCGATTCGATCTCCTTCAATTGATGACTCAGTGACGGTTGCGTGAGGTGAAGCTTCCTGGCCGCGCGAGTGATGTTGCCGGTGCTCACAATCTCACTGATTAGATTCAAATGCCTGATCTCGATCATAACTTATTTCTATGGTAATGATAAATATAATTCATTTTCCTAATATCTACTGTGGGTGTACCTTCGGAAAAATGCCCGCTCTATGCTACGCTTATTAATCAAGTCGACGCTGCGCCTTTTATCCCGCAATAAGGGTATATCCCTGTTAAAGATCACCGCCCTTGCAGTAGGGGCAGCTGTATTCCTTTTAACCACACATTTTTGCCTCAATGAAATTCAGTACGATGATTTCCATCCCGACGCAGACCTGATCTATCGATACGTTCACCGCGTCAAGACTGATGAAGGCATGCAGCAATTCGCAATGACCAATGCGTTAACGGGCTCTGCACTTAAAGAACGTTATCCGGAAGTGCGTGACTTCTGCCGCATGGTGGTGCCACCGCTGAGCGTGAGAAATCCACGCACGGACATCGCATTCAATGAACGTCATTTCGCCTTTGCCGACAGCAACTTCCTCAGCCTGTTTCACTTTCCCCTTGCAAAAGGCAATCACAAAGCATTTACTGAGCCTCTCTCCGTTGTGCTGACTCCGGCGATGGCAAAAAAATATTTCGGAGACGAAGACCCGGTTGGCCGGACGTTAGTCGTTGCCGGTGAGCTCGAATTCATCGTCACAGGTGTTTTCCAAAATGATTTCAGAAGAAGTCATCTCAACTTCGACTTCGTTGCATCTTTCTCCTCGCTGGAAGTGTTTCGAAACAATCCCCGCACAGCCAACCAGGTTCCTGCATCGCAAAATCTTGACAAAAAAGGTTTCAATGCCTTTTATACCTATCTGAAGCTCGCGCCCGGTAGTGCCGAAGCGCTCGAAGCAAAATTCCCTGCCTTCATCGAAGACTTTCGTGGAAAGGGAAGATCAGAGCGACTGAAGCCCACGTTGCAAACACTGCGATCGATCCACCTTGATTCACACCTGCTCTATGAGGTCGACCAGAATGGCTCAACGTCGCTGGTGTATGTTTATTTTTTTGTAGGCGCACTGGTGCTTATCGTCGCGTGCATCAACTACGTGAACATCTCTACAGCCGAACTACTGAACCGTGCGAAAGGAATCGGCCTCAAAAAGATACTGGGTGTCACGCGCGCTTCGCTGATCGTTAACCATCTTGGAGAGACGGCCGTCATCACATTGTTAAGCCTTGGTGCCGGCGCAGGACTTGTCATCATTGTTTCGCCGGTATTTAACACCGTAGTCAACCGACATATTTCTTTTCTCGACATTACGGGTTGGTCGGTCCTCGGCGCAATATTCATTGTCACCGTACTGCTCACCGGCCTATACCCATCGTTTGTCATCGCGCGGGCGCGCGGTCTGGAAGCATTCCGTGGGACCTTACACGTCTCCGGTTCGTCCCTGGTGATGAGGAACGTCCTGGTATTCTTTCAACTGCTGGTATCATTCTGCCTGGTAACGGTGTCGCTGTTAGTATATCTGCAACTCGACCTGTTGCTCCACAAGGATCCGGGGTTTGATTCCGATCAGGTGATTGCGATCAACGCGGTAGCGGTCAATGCCGAACAAAGACTTTCATTCAAAGAAAAGTTGTCAACGCTCAATGGGATTGAAGAAGTGGCCATGTGTTCTGTGCCTCCCGGCGAGTCGCTATTCAGCTACGGCCTTACACTTCCTGAACACCAGGGTGATGAGGACAAAAGGGTGCTGGTCTATCAATCCTATGTCGACGCGAATTATCTCAAAGCACTGGGAGTTCCGCTCGACAGTGGTAGGATGTTCGATCCGGCAAACGCAGCGGACTCCACACAATACCTGGTAATAAACCGGGCGATGGTTGACGCCATGGGCCCAGCCGTTTTGAGCGCCAAGGTTGACATTCCTGGACTGGTCGGCGACAAATCGAAAAAAAGTGTAGTTGGCGTAATAGAAAATTTCAGCTTCGCTTCTTTTCACCAGGCGATAGATCCGCTCATGTTGGAGTACAACCCGCGTCAATGCCGGTTTTACTTGGTGCGATTTAAGGGTGATGGAGCGGCGGACGTAATACGCAACGTGCAGCAGGCCTGGAGCGAATATCTACCGACACTGCCGTTGGACTACGACTTCCTCGATCAGCGCTATGCAAGATTTTATGATGCAGAACAACGGCAGAAAAGCATCGTCGCCGGCTTCGCCGTGCTGGCGATCGGTCTGGCCGCCCTTGGCATTTTCGGGACAACACTTTTCGTCGTGCGGCGAAGGACAAAGGAAGTGGGGATACGAAAAATGTTGGGCTCACAGCGGCTGGACCTTTTTGTTTTGCTCGCGCGGCCTTTGTTTTTGTTGGTGGCCATCGCCAGCCTTGCAGGTATTGCGCCGGCACTCTATTTCGGAACGAAGTGGCTGGAGCAGTATCCGTTCAGGATCTATTTCTCACCCTTGCTTTTCGTGACGTCGTTTGGCGTCATGGTGACAATCGTGACGGCAACCATTGTGTATCATTTCGTGAAAGTGACGAGGGTGAATCCTGTTGAGGTGTTAAGAAATGAAAACTGAAAGGGTTCGTCACAAAGACGCAAAGGCAAAAAGGGAATATTCGTTCGACAAATCCTTAGCCACGGAGGACACGGATGGACACGGAGGCTGGGCAAGTGCAGGAGAAAAGATTTGGTGAGTTAGCTCCGGAAATTAAAAATGATCAGGAATTCCGGTGATGCATTCCATAGGTCGGTTTCTATTTGACGTTTTATTTTGTCGGATATGGAATCAAACTCAACGCCGACGTCAAAACTCTTTCTGGAGTCTGAGACATTTGAGATAATTGGCATCTGCATTTCCGTTCATAAGACCTTGGGTCACGGTTTTTCGGAAATTGTGTACAAGGATGCCATTGAACTTGAACTTCAGCAAAGAGGAATTCCCTACCAAAGAGAAATGGAATTTAAAATAAACTATAAGGGAATAATATTACCTCACAGGTTTTATGCGGACTTCGTGATCAACAATCAAATCATACTTGAAGTCAAAGCTCAGGAAGGTGGCCTCGCAGACGCCCAAGTCCCGCAAATAATAAATTACCTTAAGGTTTCTAGATGCAATGTTGGATTGTTGGTCAATTTTGGACGCACAAAGCTTGAATATCGAAGGCTTGTGTTTTAAGTTCTGTAAAAAAAGTTTGAAGCCACGGATGACACGGATGCACACGGAGAATTGCATGCCGTCTCATCCGTGCTTTCCGTTTCCTCCCTGCCTTCGCCGAAGCGGCTACGCGCAGGCAGGCGTGGCCCAAAAAATTTATTTCATCAATCATCGTCATCCCCAACATTCGGCACCACAAACGCCGCTCTCGTCGGTCCCGGAAAAGGCACATCTCCCTTCAACCCATGCCATAGCACCCGATTAAACTCCACATCATTGTTCGCATCCTCTTTCTTGAAATTGAACTGCTCCGACTTTCGTTGCCAGATGTTCATCGCCACGTTCTTCTCTTCCAGGTTGACCTTCGGCGCAGTGGCTTTAAAGTCCGACGGCATAGGACCCGACATAAAACAATTCCACATCGGCCGTGCAGCCGCATCGTACTGCGTCATCGGTTCCATGCCCAGCAGCAACTCCATCGTGCGCAACATCGACGACGTAGTATACGGTGTGTGGTCAACAAAATTTCTTTTGATCATCCCCCCCGCGATGTAGGCCGTGCTGCGATGCGCATCAACGTGATCGGCACCATTCTGTGCGTCGTCTTCAAGGATGAAAACCACTGACTCGTTCCAGATCGGGCTCGCTGCCAGATGTTCTATAAAAAGTCCGACGGCGTAATCATTATCCGCAACGTGCGCGTACGGCGACGTCCTTCCTAACCTCATGCCTTCTGTATGATCATTACCGAACCGCATGGTATTGAACTGCGGAACGGAATTCGTCTTGAGCATTTTGTCAAACTCTCTCTTCCACGCGTGGAACCTCACCGTGTCGCGGATGGAGAGATCGTAGCCAGGATAATCCGGACACACGTGACCATCGAGCACTTTGATCGTCGCTTTGCCTTCATCGGCGAACTCGCCATAGGTGCGATACGATACACCAGAACGTTTACAATTGTCCCAGATAAACATCTTGTTGTTGGCGATCTCGCGTTCACCTTCGCCGCCATACGTGCCGCCGCGACCGCCATAGCTCGTGGGCCACGTTTTTTCGAGGTAGTCATTCGCATAGCCGCCCATGCTCCAATTGTGTCCGTCGGCGCTGACCTCGGCATCGACGAAGAAATTGTCCAACAGCACGAACGATTCCACCAGCTTGTGCTGGTTGGGCGTGATCTTCCTTCCGAACAATAGCAACGTCGTGTCACCATTGCCGCCCTTCACGTCGGATAGCACCTGATCGTATGTGCGGTTCTCCTTTATAATATAGAACACATGCTTAATTGTCAGTGAAGCAGGCTTCGCCGCTTCACTGCTGGTGCGATTTCTGTAGTCGGAATACGGCGAATTCTTATACACTGCAACACTGTATTCCCTCAGCGTCTGTTCCGACGGCACATCAATAACACTCATCGTCCCTGTAAACAGCGCGGCAATGTATTCCACCTGACTCCCCTTGCGTGTCTCGAAGCCGTGATGGATGACATCTTCGCGCTTGCGTGTGGGCGCAGGACCGAATGGATTTGGTTTGGATGTGAATCCTTTTCCATTGGAGACCCAGATCTTTCCATTGATCATCCGCACACACGTCGGGTACCAGCCAGTGGGAATAAATCCCTTCGGCATGCTCGCGCCAGGTTTGGAAACATCGAACACCGCGATGCAGTTGTTATCGGCGTTAGCGATGTAGAGCATATTTTTCTTCGCATCCAGCGCCAGGCTGTTCGGCGTAGATCCGCTTGGCGACTGCGGGAACAGCGCTGCATCCAGCGTTTCAATCACCTGCCGAGACTTGACGTCGATGACAGACACCGTGTTGTCATTGGCATTGCAGACATACATGTATTTGCCATTCGGTGTCAACAATATTTCGTTGGGATTATCACCGACAGCAATCGGATCCTTCCATGCATTCTTTACCAAATCATACGTCAGCAGCTTATCGCAACCCCAGCAGGTGATGAACAGTTCCGAATTGTCTTTGCTGAGCTTGCATGCATACCCTTCCGCATCGAGCGGCAGCGCATTGACAACCTGTTGGGTTTTGAGATCGACGATATAAAGCTTTTTGTCTTCACGCGTGACCGCGTACAAGCGATTTCGTTTTTCATCGATCACGATGCCCGCAGGGCCGACACGTTCCGGCCATTTTTTTCCCAGCACCAGACTATCCACGAGCTTAAGCTTACCTCCCGCGAACCCATATTTCAATATCATATTATTATGACCCGCGGCAGCATAGAGAAACTTCTCATCCGCTGAGAACGCCAGACCATACCACAGCTTATTCACCACCAAAGAATCTGTCTTCTTCCTGCTAGCAGTCTCAATGATCTGCAGCGTCTGCGTACCCTGACCATTATTCGTCACTGCCACATATTTCCCCGACGGACTCACCTCGATATTCAGTGGCAGATCTCCGAGCACAAAGCCCGTTCCTGCAGGACTAAGCTTCCAGCCGTTGGGAAGCTGGACGGGTTGAGGGAGGGGTTGGGAGAAGGCGGTGATGCACATAAAGGTGCATGCGAAGAAAGAAAGAAGGATTCTCATAATTCAAATATCTAAAGGGTCAATTCCGCCCAGAAAGCGATTGATCGCGAAGTCATCGACGAAGGAGATGTACTTCGTGAGAGATCTGCTCCAGAGGGTGAATAAAGATACGAAGAGACAACGCGAGAGAGATGATGCGTATGTTAAGACGTTTCAAACTGAAGAAGATGATGAAGTTTTTTTGCCACAGATGGCACGAATTACCACGGATAACACCAAGAAGTTGACAAGGAAAAATTTTGTCACCCTTGATGTTGAGTACGGTGGCATTGCAAAAAACGGTGCCAACATAAGTCAGCAGAATTCTCACTGACCGGAAAAATCAATCGAACCAATTGGGGATTCATATCATTAACCGTAGTCTTTATAACCGCGGACTCAGTTTTGCGAAGAGGTTAAGATTGCGGGCGGAGACACCGTTAGTGAAGGTCGTAATTGCCAGTGTTCAACGAATAATGCGTAGACTTTTCCCAACGGACTCACTTCAATATTTAACTCTCAATTAACCATATTTTCAAAACCTCGTGGCAATGAGACTCGATGACAGCGCAATGATTTTACTCATAGTTGACATCTAGTTAGTTATGACTAATATCCTCTGTCGATATCGCTTACCGTCGCGAATATTCACAACATATGACCCTGGCTCGAGGTCGGAGATAGGAATTTTCTTTTCTTGTTGTCCTTTTTCAACCACTACGAGCTTGCGCTGATGACCTAACATGTCTGTAAAAGAAACGGGACTGTCACTAGTCGCGACTGCAGAAAGCCTGACAAGAATTTCTTTTGATGCCGGATTTGGCGAGACGCCGAAAAGCGCATTTGGATTTGGATCGACAACTGTCGTATCGATATCGTCGGAGGCTACTCTGAAGTTTGTACAATTCGTGCCACTTCTTATTATCGTAATTGAAGCCGAAGCCCCGCACCCATTACTATTAACATAATTTACACTGTAGGTTCCAACGTCTGTAGCGATAATGTAAGACGAAGTGGCTCCGCCCGGACTCCATAGATACGAGCTTCCTGCACCGGCAAAAAGGGTCGTGCTACCTGTCTTGCATATGTTAGTCCCCTTGTCCGTGGTTATCGATCCACCATTCGAAAGCACATTTATTGTCTGTATTACGTCTGGTGCCGAATTATAGTAAGTATTACCCGGTTGGGACGCGGTGATGGTAGCGCTTCCGGCGCTGGTACCAGACGCAGTTCCCCCAAAAATACTAATGATGTTCCCGTTAGAACTCGCGTACGATATTGAAAGACCTGACGTTGAAGAACCGGTTAGGCCAAAAGAACTTCCATTGCAGATATTGCCGGGAGCGGTGAATGAAATAGTTTGATTCAGCTTTAAAATGCTCATGATCCCGTTAACATATGAGAAGTTATAGTTGTTATCGGACCATCCGGAAACAGACACCGGGTAGTCGCCAGGCGGGCTGGACGAATCGGCAACGGTGGACGCCGGTAATGTGGTGTTGATAACCGATGCATTATCCGAGCATTGAAATCCAGAGTACGAAAATGAGAAAGAAGGATTGGCGGATCCATAATTCCTCGATGAATTATTGACAGCAACTGTCAACGTTGCTTTTGTAACGGTCAAAGTCCCACCGACATAAGAAAAGGAGTAATTATTGTCATTTCCTCCTGTCGGAGTAACGGCATAAGTTCCTGTATCAAGGCAATTAGAGGTTGACACGACCGGCGGGAGATCGAGAACCGCCGGGGTGTCCGAGCAAACAAATCCTGTGTATGTAACAGTCGGCAAAGTCGCGCTACCAAAGGTCCTACTTAGGCTACCAGCTGTGGCAGTCAGGACGGCCGGCGTTACAGAAAGATTGCCATTTACATACGACATAGAATAATTGTTATCGATACCCCCAGATAGCGTGATTGCATAGGTGCCGACGTTGCTGCACGTAGATACGGAACAGGAAGCAGAAGGCGGTGTGTCTATGACTGACGAGTTATCAGTTCCCAAAAATCCAGAATAAGTTAGTGTAAGAGAGGGAATAGGTGCGCCATAAGTTTTCGATTGATTATTAGCCGTTACTATAATGCCCGCCTGACTGATTGTGAGCGTGCCATTGACCGGTGTTACCAAGTAGTTATTGTCTGCTCCGCCAGTTACGGTGATCGCGTAAGATCCGGCATTGGCGTATTGACCAGCCGAAGTGGTAGCAATTGGAGGGGTATCGATTATGCTCGCGTTATCAGACCCCACAAATCCATTGTAGGAAATGGCCAGGGCCGGATTCACAGATCCATAGACTTTACTCGCGTTCGAGGTGGCCAATAAGGTAGCTTTGTTGACAGTCAGAGTCTGCTGAATGGGTGGGGCAGGATAATAATACGCGTTCCCTCCTTGAGTTGCCGTGATCGTGGTTGTTCCTGCGCCGACGACAGTAATTGATGTTCCGCCTACCGCGACGGCAGGGTTGGAGGAATTGTACGTGACCGGAAGAGACGACGATGCTGTTGCTGGATTGAACGAGGCGTCGCCATAAGTTTTACTCGGCAGGGCACCGAATGAAATGGTTTGATTCAACTTCGGAATGTCCAATAGCAATTGGAGGTCATAGTAACCAGAGGATGCGGCGCTGTTGAAATCGATTTTTTTTGTATAGGTACTTGTCGTTCTGTCAAATTCAAATAGCACACCAACACCACCTGTGCCGCCCTTTGAAGTAACTCCATAAAATTTTCCATTATCAGATTGGACGAGTGATCCCGAGGGAGTGATTCCGTCTACCGGTGTGTTCGGAAAGGGATATGAATAGAATGCACTTGTTGCTGGATCGAACTCAAATAACGCGCCTGCACCCAAGCCGCCCGAAATGGCTAAGCCATATAATTTGCCATTTGCAGCCTGAATCACGCTGCCCGCCATACCATATCCGACTGTTGATGAAAACTGATACCTTACTGCTAATCCTGCCGTGGAAGGATTGTATTCGAAAATTACGCCGGTTGCCGAGGAGGTAGTGCCGGAACCGCCTGTGCCGTAAATCAAACCATTGGTTGCGACAATCAAATCTCCTTTGGGCATCCCGCCGAAACCGCTAGGATAAAAACCCAAATCCTTCTTTTTGTTGTACGTGCCTGCCACCGGGTCGAACTCAAATATCACTCCTGCGCTATTGGCACCTCCGTTATTGGTGGTTCCATACATTTTCCCGTTCGTAGTTTGAACAAGTCCGCCTAATGGGGCACAGCCATTGGCGCAGACCAAGTTTACTTTAGTGATCAGCGTCCCAGTGGATGGATCGAATTCGAACAGGGTACCCCCACCATTGGCACCTCCACTAAGCGTTGTTCCATACAGTTTTCCGTTGAAGCCCAAGGATAAACTCCCGATTGGGGTCGCTCCGCTAGTCGCGGAAGAGAAGTCAATTTTTTTAGTCAGCGTCACCGTTGAAGGGTCGAATTCGAAAAGTGTCCCAACGTTATTTAACCCTCCTAAGGTCGTCGTTACATAGAATTTTCCATTGGTCGCTCGAGTGAGCTTACCTGAAGGAGTGCTTCCCATGGGTGAAGCACCGAAATCAAATTTCTTTAACGTCGTACTCGTCGAGAGGTCGAACTCAAAGAAGGTGCCCGGACCAGACGTGGTCGCCCCGTAAAGCTTCCCGTTGGAAGCCTGTACGACTCCACCTCTGGCCTGATAGCCAAATTGAGATAAGTCTGCAATTTGAGTGAGGGAAGACGTTGCAAGGTCAAATTGAAAGAGTGCTCGGTCGCACATCCCGTAGACCTTACCATTAGAGGCTTGCACCAAATCACCCGAAGGTGACCAGCCAAAATTGAAGTCTGCTTTTTTAGTGTAGATTGAAGTCGCAGGGTCATATTGGAAAATCACTCCGTTGCCATTCGCACCGCCGAGCTGGGTAGTGCCGTATAACTTTCCATCAGTTCCGAGCATCATCGTTGCCATTGCAGCTTGACCTTGTGAGGCCGCTGAGAAAGTGTATTTGACAGTATAAGCCGCCGAAATAGGATTGAATTCGAATAGGACTGGATTCTGGGATACACCGCCAGCCCGCAATATGCCATACAATTTTCCATTCAATGCTTGCACAAGTCCCCCTGGTGTATTTCCAAAAGTCCCTGTATATAAGTTGACCGTATTTGTATAATATGTGTATTGGAACGAGCCGTTCAAATGACACCTGTATATCCCTCCGTAGTTACTTGTACCACCGTAAGCAGTCATACCGTATAAGTATCCATCAGAAGCCTCCATAAGTTTACCATTTGGATTTGCAAGCCCTCCGATGTTGACGTTGTTGTCGTGTATAAAATGGGCTTTCAAAGTTTGAGTGCCGGTAGTCGGATCAAATTCATATATCAGTCCTTGCCCAAAGGCGCCACCGTAAGGTGTAACGCCATACATTTTTCCATTCGATGCGAGGAGCAATCCTGAAGTTGGTGATTGACCATTTGGACCTGTAAAGTCAAGTTTTTTTGTATAAACACCGGTGGAGGGGTCAAACTCTGCCAAGACTCCAGTGTTGTTAATCCCACCTTTGGTTGTTGTGAAGTAAAGCTTTCCGTTAGGTGCAAGCGTCGGCTGGCCTGCCAACGTCGCTCCGGGATAGTCAATTATGAATTCTTTTTGGATGGTAAGTCCCGTTCCATCATTGTTGGTGGAGTAAATAAATCCTCCTCCTGTTGAACCACCTGTTTCGCTTAAGCCCCACAACTTAGTTTGAGCATGAACCTCTATGCGCATGATGGAAAAAATTGCGAAACAAATGCAAAGCGAGCACAACTTTATGGATGTCATAAGAGTTAGGATTTGACCAAAATGTAATCAAATTGTCGGTAGAAGGTATTAATAGACATCTAAATAATCATTTAGTTTCCCGCGAATGATCGCTTAAGACGTGTGGTAGTTTACGTGAGATAATGGTGAAATTTTTCACCTATCAATCTCCTTCGACGTTTGGTCAAAATCCGAAATGAGAAGATAGTTGTTGTAATTTTCGAAAAACGCGATGTAAGAAGTCAAAGAAATGCTGCATTCAGGATGCTTTGCATGGTAGGGGATTTAGGACATCATTGCACCTGCGGCTATTGGCTATGGTAGGTACTTATCATTACAAACCACTACTTATTTATTTGAAGCGATGATTCTTAGAATATCTCACACTCCAGCAGCCACTCAATTTTTCTTCCATCTCAACATGCATTTTCCGAATCAAGTCGGCGACTTTTTCGCGTGTTGCTATTATAAAGGGTGAATCCGAAATCCACCCACACGACTCTTCAATCACCCCCACTTTCTTCCTGAGCACATTTATTCCGATATAAGGTCCTTACGGCTTGAACTGATGCGCGAGCTGCCGAAGTTCTGGCAAGCATTCGCTTTCGAGTAAGCTTTGCGACTTGGTCAGAAAGTTCTTCGACTGGCTTATGAACAGTGTTTAAGATTTCGATCTTTAGACTGGTGGTGTCTCGTCCAATCGCATCAAGAGAACTTTCATCAACAAGTGTCTGACCTGAAATCGGCTCATGTCCGCGATCAACACACCAGGGTTTCCTTTATCCATTGCCGGTTCCCCCTCTTCTCCAACATCAGGAATCGCAGACTGCGTTACCCAGGACAGGGCTCACCGGTCAATTTCAATTCGGACGTCCATCAATGCAGCAAATCTTCAATCCAATTTCAATTTGAAGTACTGTTCAAAAATGAACATATTTGCACACTGACGCTCAGTCTTTTGCATGAAAAATGCCGAATTTCGTCTCCTTTCCTGCTGGCATGAAATTTCCTTGAAACAGCCCTTGGCTATTGGCCATTGGCTGTTGGCAACGCACCCAATTGATCACTAACCACCACCTAATAACCTGAACCAACGTGAACGAAGGAAAGATACTAATGATCGATGACGACGAGGATGTTCTCCTCGCCGCGAAGATGCTTCTGAAGAAATACAACTACCAGGTCATCATCGAAAAGAACCCGAACAAGATCCCGTTCTTATTGAACAACGACACCTACGATGTGATCCTGCTGGATATGAATTTCAGCAAGGATACTACGAGTGGTAAGGAGGGCTTCGAGTGGCTGGGGAAAATAAAAGAGAAAGATCCGCAGGCGGTGGTCATCATGATCACGGCGTTCGGTGA
>JBGAKL010000013.1:0-159325 GCA_044224375.1 Cyclobacteriaceae bacterium | reverse complement strand
AAAAGTGGACCTTTCCCGTGAGAAACTGGAGCTTGATTGTAAATCAGTTTATTAACATCTTCGGAGAGCGGTGCAAATTATAAAGCCCTTTACGCAGTTACTTAGACGCGACACTTACACACTTAAATGGGCAGTGTCTTAACAGATAACCATTAACCATTAACTTTTTGATTCCTCTCTAACGGAAAGATCCCAAAGCTCAGCATTTCCGTGTGCCGGATGACGTCGATGTCAACCATCGTGAGAACATCTTTCTTAGTCAGCTCCTTAAAAAGTTCATGGAGACTGTTAATCGGTTTGTTATTGAATGACACGATGATGTCGCCTTCCTTTATCTGCGATCTGCCTGCCGGAGAATCGGGCTCAATGTGTGTAACGAACAACCCTTTTTGGTTGGGTAAGTGATAATGGCGTATGATTTTCGGATTCACGGCAACTTCTTGCAGCATAAATCCTAACCATGCCTTGAATACCTTTCCCGTGTTTATCAATTGACTGGCAATTTCCTTTGCGGTATTGATGTCGACCGAAAAGCTTATAGCCTGTGCGCCGCTGATGATGGCAGTGTTCACGCCAACCACTTCGCCGTCGGTTGTGATCATCGGGCCGCCGGAGTTACCAGGATTTAAGGCTGCGTCGGACTGAATTACATTATCGACGATCATCCCGGACTGCGTGCGCATGGTACGCCCCAGTGCGCTGACGACGCCGGTTGTTACGGTATGTTGGTAACCCAGTGGATTTCCAATGGCGATCACGAGCTGCCCGATCTGCAACGCGGTGCTGTCACCCAGTCGTGCTACGGAATATCCGTCGGCATATATTTTTAAAATGGCTAGGTCAGTGTCAGGATCTCTGCCTACGAGTGAAGCTTCGATCTCATTTTCGTTCAGCAGGGAAACCATGATCTTCTCCGCCCCTTGCACCACGTGATTGTTTGTAAAGATGAGGCCGTCGGAGGAGAAGATAAATCCCGAGCCGGAGCCCGCCGGCTTTAGTTTGCCTTTGTCGGTTTTATAGACATCGATCTTAACCACGGCATTCTTAACTGAACTCACCGCCGAGATGATCATTTGTGAAAAAGCATCCATTTGTAATATTTACCCGATGGGCGTCAAAATTCTTTCCAGAAACCTGAACCTGAAAAATTGGCTTGATTTCGACGGCAATCGCTTCCGTTCAGGTTGTTTAAAGTCTTAATTTTTGTAATTTTTCACGCGATTAATTGGGCTGCGCATGGCGAAACTGAAGAATATAATCAAACAGCTTTCTGAGAAGGATTATAATGCCATTTATGACTCGTTAATCAACGGCAATGCCGAAAAGTCAGCATACCTGCTGAAAGCTATGCGCGAGCGGCAGCTCTCCGAAAACAAAGTGATGGTTGAACTGGAGATCAACGCGAACGCTTACTATACCATGCGGTCCAGGCTCAGTCAAAAGATTGAAGAGTACCTGGTACAGCAAATGGAAAGCCCCCGTACCGACTTACTGCGCAAGGTGGCCAACATCAACGAAGTCTTTTTTACCAAAAAGAAAACCATTGCTATTGCAATGCTCCGGAAGTTGGAGAAAGAGCTCATCGAAGCAGACTTGGTCGGCGAGCTTCCTACGATCTACAAGCTTCTCAAGAAACTCCACATCAACTCGCCGGATTTTTTCCAGTTCTCACAACAGTATAACCGCCATGTTGCGTACATGCTGGCGGTGGACAAGGCGGAGGATGTGCTGGCCGACTACTTCAAAAAATATGGAAATTATTTTCTCACGGGTGACGAAACTGAAAAGCTCAGTCTTGACCTGCTGACAAAGGAGATGTACAACATTGCCAATCTTTATGAATCTCACCGCCTTTACGTGTACAAGTGTTGCGCGGTGATTTTTCATCGGTTGTTTGTAGACAAGGAAGAGAACCTGCAGCAGGATGAGGAATCTATTGAGGATATTTTCAAGCGGGTTCAAGATATATTCGATACCTACACCCTCGACCCCGTTTATTATCACCTTAATCTACTTTTCGAGTTCCTGAAGCTTGAGTATTACAATCACTACAAAGTGTACAAGCAGGCCGAGCGCTATTTCGAAGAAGTGAATGATGCTGCCGCCAACCTGCTTATCAATTATCCCTATTATACGTTCGCGGTCCAGTTTCTCATCTCGAAATTTGAACGTGCACTGCGTTTGGGTACGGAGGGTGAACTGTATGCTGAGCAAGAGGAATTGTTTGCCGACTTCGAGCCTGATCCCAACAACGTGCCGCAGCACGTAATCTATACCGTGTACCGGGCGATGTGCAGCTACTACACAGGCCGCTATGACGAAACTGCCAAGCTTCTCAACTCACTGATAAACGACGTGAGCCTGAAGAAATATCCGCAGGCGCAGATGGAGATCAAGGCGTTACTGTGCCTGCAGTACTGTTTGTTGAAAGACATCGAACTGTATAACCAGCTTTCCAATAGTGTGCAGCGAAACATCAGGATGATCGGCAAGGATGCGTGCGAAAATGTGCTCACATTTCTGAAGATCCTGAAGATTGCCGTCAGCGAAGCAAAGAAGGAGAAGCATAAAAAGATATCTGCGCTGATCCCGAAGTTCAAATCGATGTCCGTGAATTATTTTGCGCCGACTTATTTTATCCGCATGGATGATAAGTTCGTCGAGCGTCTTATCGCGTTGGAGATACAGGGCGGGAACCCTGACGCGGATGAATAAATCGAATTGAGAATTGGACATTCAGTATTGGATATTAAATATTCAATTCCCAATGTCCATCTTCTAAATTTTGAAGACCTCTTCACTTTAAAGCTTGTTGCGTATCAAGCGTCGTGCACTGCCAGCAGCTACGTTTTTTTTGAAAGGAAGTTCGAATAGTGAATGATGAATAGCGAATGTTGAAGTCATCATCGCTGGGAGCTACTCTGGTCAATTACTGTATGCTGCCAAGGCCATTGCCAATAGCCAAAGCTCAAATAGACAGACTCAACAAACTTTCGTGTGTGAGCGGCTTGTTGAGGTACAGCTTCACGTTCAGGTATTTCTTTGAGCGGTTAAAATCCTGCGGATTGATCGAAGACGTGAGCATCACGATCTTGCATTTCTTTTTTGTGGAAACTGAAAGCTTTTCAAATTCATCAAGGAATTGGAACCCGTCCATGAGCGGCATATCTATGTCCAGAAAGATGACATCGGGTAACACCTTGTCGGCCAGGTCCAGCTTCTCCATGTTGCGAAGGAATTCAATTGCGCTCTTGGCGCCCGTGTGGACGTAAATATGCTCGGTCATCGATGCCGATTCTATCATTTTTTGATTGATGAGATTATCGATCTCGTTATCATCAATCAACATGACAGACCGGTATTTTTTTGCTTGCATAAGCCTTTTTTAGGTGCTCTAAAGTAAGTTCTTGGTCGCGAATTACAAACAGCGAAATATACTATTTGCGGACACTTGTGGTCGTGGTGAAAAATTGCTTTTTCAAATATCGAACTTGATACCTTGCGCCAAAGGCAGAGTGTTACCGTAGTTAATGGTATTTGTCTGACGGCGCATATAAACTTTCCACGAGTCGGATCCTGATTCTCTGCCGCCGCCGGTTTCTTTTTCGCCGCCGAAGGCACCACCGATCTCGGCGCCGGAGGTCCCGATGTTAACGTTTGCAATACCGCAGTCGCTTCCGCCTTGCGAAAGAAAGCGCTCCATTTCCTGCATGTGTGTCGTCATGATGGAAGATGAAAGACCTTGCTTAACACCGTTCTGCAACGCAATCGCTTCTTCAATTTTCTTGTATTTGATGAGATACAGAATCGGTGCAAACGTCTCCTGCTGAACAATTGAATACGTATTCTTCACTTCGGCAATCGCCGGCTTCACATAACACCCCGATTCATACCCAGCGCCTTTTAGTACACCACCTTCCACCACAAACTTTCCTCCCTCTTTCTCGATTTCTTTGAGTGCTTTCAGGTACGACTTCACTGCCAGGTTATCGATGAGAGGTCCTACGTGATTTTTTGCGTCCAGCGGATTGCCGATGCTCAGCTGCGCATAGGCTTTCTTCAACTTGCTCTTTATTTTGTCGTAGATTTTTTCGTGAACAATAAGCCTGCGTGTGGTTGTGCACCGTTGTCCCGCTGTGCCGACCGCGCCAAATACGGCACCCCGGATTGCAATGTCGAGGTCTGCATGTTCCGAGATGATGATCGCGTTGTTGCCGCCCAATTCAAGCAAGGGCCGCCCCAATCTTTCGCTCACAGTCTTGGCAACGGCCTTACCCATTCGCGTAGATCCAGTTGCGGATACCAGCGGTATGTATTCTGAGCCGGCCATCCATTGACCAACCCTGTAGTCTCCGTTAACAATACACGATACACCTTCGGGCACTTTGTTCTCGGCAAACACGCGTGCCACGATCTGCTGACACGCGACGCTGCAGAGTGGAGTTTTCTCCGACGGCTTCCAGATGCACGTGTCGCCACAAACCCAGGCCAGCATGGAATTCCAGGACCACACGGCGACAGGGAAATTAAATGCTGAGATGACACCTACTATGCCGAGCGGATGGTATTGTTCATACATCCGGTGGGACGCCCTTTCCGATGGCATCGTGAGTCCGTAAAGCTGGCGTGAAAGCCCAACTGCAAAATCACAGATGTCAATCATTTCCTGGACTTCGCCAAGACCTTCCTGATAGGACTTACCCATCTCGTAAGAGACAAGTTTGCCCAGCGGTTCTTTGGATCTGCGAAGGGCTTCACCAATTTGACGAACAACTTCACCGCGGCGTGGTGCAGGAACGAGCCGCCACTCCTGAAAAGCCTTGCGTGATGTCTCAACTACCTTGTCGAATGACTTCTGATTTGCCGTTTGCACTTTCCCAATCAGGGCGCCGTCCACCGGGGAATATGACGAAAGTACCGGACCAGTCGTTTTGATCCATTTTGTGCCCGTGGACACACCGGCGTTGACTGGCTTGATGCCAAGGGAATTCAAAACTGCTTTCAAATCAGATTTTTCCATAACAGTGCCTTTATGCTTTGCTGTATATTCTTTGAGTCCTGTAAAAATTAGATGGCAAATCTAGTTAAATGCAGCAAAGTGCCTCATAGGAAATAAGGCTAAGATTAAGGTCCGCTTGAAGACTTAGGTTTGCGAATGGCTACCACTCAACGGCGTAAACGCCTTTTTCACCGGATTTGTAAACGCCTTCTATCAGGATGCCTCCGGATTTGTAAGCTAAAATGCGATTAAGGTCTGCGACGTTGTCAACAGGCACTTTATCAATATGCGTGATAATGAAATCTTCTTTCATGCCCGATTTCTTCCACTTGCCTGCTTCCATGATCCTGACCCAAACACCGCCATCTAGATCTCTTTTCGTCAGCTCGGAATAAGTCATGTCTTCGAAAGTTGCCCCGTCGATCAGGTAATTCACTTCCGGCTTTGAAACAGATTCACGCCCTTCGTAATTCTTAAGGATAGTATCCACTGACTTTTCTTTCCCCTGCCTGCGATACGTCACATTCACGGTATGACCGGGCCGGTGACGCGCAACGAGCTCCTGAAGTTCAGAAACGCTTGTAACGGGATGCCCGTCTATTGCAGTGATGATGTCGTTTTGCACAATTCCTGCCTGCTCTGCCGCGCTGCCTTCATTTACCTGGCTTACAAAGACGCCTTGCATCACATCGAGGTTCTCCTCCGATGCCACCTTGGCGACATCGATGATCTTTACACCCAACAGCCCCCGTTGTACCTGCCCGAATTCAAGAAGATCGTCCATCACTTTCTTCACGAGATTCACTGGGATAGCGAACGAATAGCCGGCATAAGTGCCAGTGGATGTTGCAATCGCAGAATTGATTCCAACGAGCTCACCCTTCAGGTTTACCAACGCGCCGCCACTGTTTCCAGGATTTACCGCTGCATCGGTTTGAATGAAGGACTCTACCTGAAGGTTATTCTTGTCGAGGAGAATGCCGATGTTGCGCGCTTTTGCGCTGACAATACCAGCCGTGACGGTGGAATTAAGATCGAATGGATTGCCAATGGCAAGAACCCATTGACCAGGAACCACCGTATCAGAATTTCCATAGGCAATGAACGGAAGATTTTTGGCTTTGATTTTCAGCAGTGCGAGGTCGGTGCTTGGGTCACGACCAATAACCTTCGCGTAGAAGCGCTGGTTGTCGCTCATGGTCACTTCAATATTTGTGGCAGATTCAATGACGTGGAAATTTGTCGCTATATATCCATCATCCGAAATGATAGCACCGGATCCGGAGGAGTGAGATTGTTTTCCATAATAAAGTTCAAGCGGATTGAGGCTGAAATCTCCAGGCCCGTAGATCGTGCTGATGTGCACCACAGCGGGTGTGATCATCTTCGCGGCATACTCAAAATTGGGTAACGTCGAAAGTTTGCGCGATGAATCGGGCGCCATCTTCGCAAATGTGAGATTCTGGCGTGCCTCGATTGAACTGTAGTTTGGAATTCCCTCCAGATATCGGAGGGTGAAAACGGCACCGGTAACTGCGCCAATAAAAGAAGCCACAACTACCACCAGGATTATCAGGAACCGCCTCATGTCGTGTTAAAAAGTTGGATGATAAAATTAGTCTATTCCCCCGACTGAACGTCAAAGCACGTCAAAAAGATATAAAGGGCGGCTGGTTGCTGGTCCCGATAGCTATCGGGACTGGACGCTTGGGGTGTACTGGGATTCTGGTGGCTGGTTTCTGGTGGTTTTATGGTAGCTGGTTTCTGGTGTAAACAAGGCGAATTTGACGGAAGAGAACGCCCCGGATCAAAAAAAAGGGCGCCCGTTTCCGGAACGCCCTAACCTAACCCCAACCCAAACTTAGTTGACCTTAATAGTGGTCTTCAAAGCTTTCTTTTCGTCTTTCGGAATGCTCAGTTCCAGGATGCCATTGTTGTATTTGGCAGCGATTTTAGAACTGTCAACATTTTCCGGAAGTGAAAAAGACCTTACGAAAGAACCGTATTGCGTTTCGATCGTGTGATAATTTTTTTCGCTTTTCTCGTTCGAGAATTTGCGATCGCCACTTACCGTGAGGTAGTTGTCTTTAACCTCTACGTTGAAGTCTTCTTTGCTCAGGCCCGGCGCTGCAACGTGCAATTCGTAGGAATTCTCGTTTTCAAGAATATCCACTTTGGGAACGAACGTGCTACCACCTGAACGAGTAACTGCGTCATTGAAGAAGCCATCTAAGAGGCTGCTGAAAGAGGTCGGGACAAAATCATTGGCCCTGTATCTGATGATGCTCATATTTTTAAAAGTTTTGGTTGAACAATTGGTTTTTTTAAACACGCATACCCTATAGTCAATTCCGTGCCGACCGGGTTTTTGCTAGAATTTCAAGCCATTATGTCTTGAAACAGGAGATTTCTGCAGTCAAACCGGCCAAAATGGCTTAAAATTGACTAAGAAGTGCGATCAGAATAGATTTATGGATTGAACCCCCGGTCCATGGTCCGCCTGTTAGAGAAATCACTCCTTTCCGTCCTCATTGTCGTGTTGTTGTGTAGCTGTGGAGGCCCGCATGAAAATCCTGAATCGGAGAGTCTTCAAAAACTTCTGTGGGGTCAACCTCACATCTCTGGTAAGAAAGAATACCTCAGTTCCCCGTTCGTTACTGCCGGCGACAGAGTCTATATGGTGGGTCATCAGGACGGCAGTTTCCCGGACCTGGGATGGCACATCGGGGGCGAGATGGGTGGGATCTGGAATCATCCGATCAAGCTGATGGATGGATTCGATGAGGCTCTGTCAACCGATGGAGCAATTTATTGCCTTCAGAAAGCGGACAGTTTTGTTAACTACCCTTTTGCGAACAAACATCGCTTTGAATGGCGTGAACAGCAATTGGAGATTGAACGATTTCAGTTTGTACCTGATGGAGAGGAGGGGCTCGTTGTTGAATTCAACATAGTCAATAAGAGCGAGGCAAAAAAAACGATTTCGTTCGCCCTTCGCTGCAATTTCGATTTGCGCCCGACATGGCTTGGCGATCGAACCGGCATGAAGAATGATATCGACGAGGTTCGCTTTCTTGACAAAGAGCAAGTGCTGCTGGCCAGGGACAAGAGCAATTCATGGTTTGCCGTTGTTGGATCGAGCGCTTCTGCAAAGGGGAGCTCGTTGGAATTCAACGGCTGTGTCGGCAACGTTGGCAGGGAAAGTACTGCTAGAGCGATGCGTTACGAAATTGAGGTCCATGCAAAATCAACTTCCACCCTGACAGTTTTCATTGCGGGGTCCTATACTTCAGAGGAAGATGCGATGAAAACTTTTTCCCGCCTGAAAGACAATTCATTTGAGTTGCTCAGAAATAAAATTGCACGCTATGATTCGATGCGGAATACTGCGAAGATCCACGTGCCGGACCCGCAGATTCAACAAATGCTTGAGTGGACAAAGTACACCACCGACTGGCTTGTTCGTGATGTGCCGGAGCAGGGGAGAGGACTTTCGGCAGGCACTCCGGATTACCCCTGGTGGTTTGGTTGTGACAACGAATATTCATTACAAGGATTGCTCGCAACAGGCCGGCATGACCTCGCAAAGTCGACCATACTTTTGTTGAAAAAAATTTCTGATAAGACCAACGGAAACGGACGCATAATTCATGAAGCATCAACGAATGGATCCGTTTACAATCCAGGAAACACCAACGAGACGGCGCAATTCATTATGCTGCTCTGGACTTACTATCAATGGACGGGAGACAAGGCGTTCATTAAGCAATTGTACCCGGATGTCATAAAAGGACTCGATTGGTTGCTGAAAGAAAAAGATCCTGACGGCAATCTGTTTCCGAATGGCTCCGGCATGACAGAGATACAGGGCCTTGATTCAGAAATGATCGATGTGGCTACCTATGCGCAGCAGGCGCTGGAAGCAGCAGCAAAAATTTCTGCAGCGTTAGGTGAAACTCATAATCAAAAAGAATTTGAGGATAAGGCCAGCCAACTGAAAAAGAAGATCAATGAGCAATGGTGGGTAGCGGAGGACAATTCATTTGCCGATTTCATTTCCACCCGCGATAAGGCGATCGGTTTGGTGAAGGCTGCGATCATCCGGGCTGATACATTGAAAAAGATTGCTGCAGTCAATGAATTGAAGGCTCGTCTTAAAAGAGTGGAATCTTCAAACGACAAATCATCTAAGGGTTACGTTGTTTTTCACAATGCAGTTGTGAATTCTCCTATGGAGGTTGGAATTGCAGACCCTGAAAAGGCAAAGCTCGCGCTGGCGACCGCACGTCAATACCGCAATTATTTTGGCGCCTACGTCACTGGCATCGATAGGTCAGATGATGTTGACTCTGTGGTCGCAAAGGCAAGAAAAAAGACATTCAATTATACGGGGGCCGTTATGACATTACCTACCGGTGTATTGGCGATCGCGGAGGCACGTTATGGCAACAGTGACGAAGCCCTGGAATATTTAAAGCGTCTCAGCCACACATTCAGCTACGCCTTGCCAGGCTCTATGTATGAAGTGTCTCCCGATTTCGGAATGATGGCGCAGGCGTGGAATATTTATGCCGTGGAGAAGCCGGTGATTTCACATTTGTTCGGGATTGAGCCGGATGCGGGCAATAAGCAAATCACGCTGCAGCCTGATTTTCCATCTCAATGGAAGCAAGGAAGTGTAGAAAACCTGAAAGTTGGAGATAACCGCATTTCGATTTCCGTCACCGTCAATGGAAATGAAGAGACTTATACAATTCAACAAACCAAAAGTGATTGGAAGATAGTCCTCCCCTGGAAAAACGCGAGCTCAGGCAAGATGATAAAGGTTATCCGTGTGAATAATCAGGACGTGTTTAGAGAAACGGATGCTGCCGATTATTACCTCGAGAATGGTAGCAAATTCATCGTGACAATCTTGAAGTGAAATAAGCGGACGGCAATCTTCAAATTTTCAAATCACCAAATCTTCAAATTGGTAGCGTCTAAGTAACTGTGTAAAGGTACGATTGACCCCTGATGAACTGTAGATGAAAAGCTGCAGGCGTCAGGTCAATCGATGATATTCAATTACTTACCTTTAAACAGTTAAACAATGAAAGAGAAAAAAGAAAAATCAGAACCACATCCGATTCTCAACCAGGTACTCACACCTGAGTTCCTTAAGCAGTTTAAAGATTCCGGTGAGCTGAATTCGTTCATGGAGGACCTCTATGCACGAGCTATGGAACAAATGCTCGAAGGAGAGATGGACAGTCATCTCGGTTATGAAAAGCACTCACCTGATGGGATCAACAGCGGAAATTCGCGCAATGGAAAGACTACCAAAACGGTAAAGACCACACTGGGCGAAGTAGAGTTGGAGGTCCCGCGCGATCGCAACAGTAGCTTCGAGCCTGTGCTAATTCCCAAGCGTAGCAGGAAAGTGGAAGCGATCGAGGACATCATTATCTCGCTGTATGCCAGGGGAATGACTGTCCGGGATATCGAAGCACAGATCCGTGAAGTATACGGATACAATATCTCAGACTCTACTATCTCCAATGTAACGGCAAAAGTTCAAGGCCTTGTAACGGAGTGGCAAAATCGGGCACTCTCTTCAATGTACTACGTGGTTTGGATGGATGGCATTGTTTTCAAGGTCAGGCAAAATGGAAAGGTTATCAACAAGACCGTCTACCTGGCCGTGGGACTGAACTCAGAGGGCCATAAAGAAATGCTCGGCATGTGGCTCGGTGAAAACGAAAGCGCCTCCTTCTGGATGAGTGTTATGACTGATCTGCGCACCCGTGGAGTAGAGGATATTCTCATCACCAGTACCGATAATCTGAAAGGTTTTACTGAAGCCATTGTCAGCATTTTTCCTCAATCGGTGACACAAATCTGCGTGGTTCATCAAATCCGGAATGCCTCCAGATACGTGGTCTGGAAGGATAAGAAACAGTTCGCAGCTGATCTGAAAACTGTTTACTCTGCCGCCAGCAAAGATCTCGGTTGGCAGGCTCTCGAGAACCTGGAAGCCACCTGGGGCAAAAAATATCCGCACGCAATCAAATCCTGGAAGAACAACTGGACCGATCTATCCCATTTCTTCGATTTTCCCATTGAGATCAGAACGATGATCTACACAACCAACATCATCGAAAACTTAAATGGGAAGATCAGAAAATACACGAAAGCTAAGATGTCATTCCCCGACGACGCCTCGGTTCTGAAGTCCGTCTTTCTTGCATTACGTGAGATCACTAAAAAGTGGACCTTTCCCGTGAGAAACTGGAGCTTGATTGTAAATCAGTTTATTAACATCTTCGGAGAGCGGTGCAAATTATAAAGCCCTTTACGCAGTTACTTAGACGCGACACTTACACACTTAAATGGGCAGTGTCTTCAAATTATCTCGCAGCTCCTCCATCAATCGTCAGGCAAATTCCATTGATAAACGACGCTTCATCTGAAGCCAGAAAAACATAACCGTTGGCTATGTCTTCCGGTTCTCCCCAGCGACCCGCGGGAATGTGTGAGATCATTTGTTTGCGAACGTCTTCGGGTATGGCATCGGTCATGGCTGTCTTAATAAATCCCGGTGCGATGCAATTGGCAGTGATCCCAAATTTACCCAACTCCAGGGCCCATACTTTAACCATTCCGATGATGGCTGCCTTGGCGGCGACATAGTTTGTCTGGCCGTAGTTGCCGCGGATTGCAACATTGGAAGACGCAGACACGATTCTTCCATACATCTGTTCTTTCATGATCGGCGCAACTGCTTGCGTGCAATTAAAGACGCCAGTGAGATTGACGGCAATGACTCCGTCCCATTCCTCCTGTGACATTTTTAATAGAGTCCGGTCTTTTGTAATGCCGGCGTTGTTGATAAGAATATCGATCCTCCCGAATTGCCTCTTCACATCGTCAGTAGCTTTCAACACAGCGGCTTTGTCTGCTGTGGAGATCCTGACAAACGACACTTTGTGACCAGCTTTAGACAGGTCCGCCGCCACAACAGTGCCTTTGTCGGACATATCCCAGATAATTACGGTCGCTCCCTCGCGAACGAAGGCCTGAACGGTGGCGAGTCCGATGCCGGCGGCTCCACCGGTGACAATCGCGATTTTATTTTTTAATCTCATTGTTTGTTTTGTTTAATGATTGGGAGGTCAAAATACCGCGGTGATCAATTCCGCAACACATGCGGGCTTATCTTCTCCTTCAAGCTCGATCTTACATTCAAGGAACAGCTTGACTCCACCGGGCATGTCTTCAACTTGTGCAAGCTTTCCGTGCATTCTTATCCTGCTACCCGATTTTACAGCCACGGGAAATCGCGCTTTATTTAGTCCGTAGTTGATGGAGCTCGTTGCGCCTTCGATGGCAATCAATTCAAAAAAGAACTTGGCAGCAAGTGACAGCGTCAGGTAGCCGTGTGCTATTGTCTTTCCGTCTGGCATTTCACGTTTTGCCTTCTCCACGTCAACGTGAAGCCATTGAAAGTCGTGGGTCGCTTTTGCGAAATCATTGATCATCTCCTGCGAAACCGTCAGCCAGGCACTCACGCCAAGTGGCTGCCCCGCATATTCCTTGAGTTTTTTCAGTGGAATAATTTTCGGTTTTCCCGAGGCAACGATCTCTGCCTGGGGTTCAACTTTCGGTAATTCCTTTTCAACCCAGCTTCCGACTTTGACAACTGCTTTACCTGTGATGGTCCGGTCCATAAGTTCACGAAGAGCCTTTGCACTTTCCGTCAGCGAATAAATTTTGTGTATGTGCTGCCGGATCTTTCCTGCCTGCATCATCTTCAGCAACTCACTAAAATTTTCCAGATTTTTCTGCGGCTCTTTTTCTGCGAAGTTTCCCCATATAACTCCAACTATTGAACAGCCCTTTAAAAGCGGAAGATTAGCAGGAAATTGCGGTATGGTGCCAGATGCAAAGCCAACTACGAGATATCGCCCTCTCCATGCAGTGGATCGCAATGCCGGCTCAGCAAGTGCGCCGCCAACAGGATCATACACTACATCAACACCTTTTTCACCAGTGATCTCTTTGATACGTTGCCTCAGATCCTCGCTTGAATAATTAATCAAGTGATCAGCTCCTTTCTCCTTGCAGGCCACCAGCTTCTCCGCCGACGACGCTGCGGCGATAACGATCGCCCCCATGACTTTGCCCAACTCCACTGCGGCAAGTCCCACGCCGCCGCCTGCCCCAAGCACAAGCAACGTCTCTCCACTCTTAAGCTGGGCGCGATCTTTTAAGGCATGATACGAAGTGCCGTATGTGTAGAGTGTGCAAGACGCGTCTATGAAATTCATCTGAGCCGGCATCGGGAACACACGCTTCGCATTGACAGCGACTTGTTCGGCAAATCCTCCCCAGCCGCATAAAGCGATCACCCGCTGCCCAATTTTTAGATGCTTCACCTGGTCGCCCACGCCAAGTACTTCTCCAGCGACTTCACCACCGGGAGAAAATGGCAGGGGTGGCTTTATCTGGTATTTGTTCTGGATCATCAGTACATCGGGAAAATTCACACCGCATGCCTTTACCGAAATGATCACGTCTGACGGCTCGGGCCTAAGAGCCGGCATTTCCCGGACGTGTAGTGATTCCGGTGCGCCGTGCTGTGTGCAGACAAGTGCTTGCATGATCTTAGGATTGACAAAGAAAGTTAATCCCGGAGGAGGCAATAAAAAAATAACCCTGTAACAATGCATGGCGCACGTGCTACAGGGTATGGTTGTCGTTTAGTTCACCTAAGGATTCTCATAAAAGGCCAGCAGCCGCTTGTGCTCCTTGCGTATGTCGGCGGCGTCGTTCTTTATTTGTTTGATGTTGTTCACGTTCCATCCATTCTTGGCCGTCAGTTGAACTTGTTGAATATCAAGTTTCAGTCGATCGCGGTAATGAGCCAGGTCCTGACTTGCGTTTTTCATCTGCTTTTCCTTTTTCGGTGTTGTCTTACGAATCGATCTGCTGAAGATGTTGAGTGATTGGTTAATTGAGTCGCGAAGGCCAGTAAGCTCTTTGAGTAGGGCCGTTCGCTCGAGTTCAATACGAGCCGAGTCATTTGCTTGCAGTCGTTCGGTGCTTTGGGAGAAGCCAGCAAGACTTCCAAGTGTCAAGAAAAGAAATACGACGAGGATTTTCATGGTATTGTTAAAATGAGGTTTGATTTGCAGATTTCACTTTATCGGGATTGGCCTCGAGCGGAAGGTACGATATGAATTGATGCCGGACCCCCGATCAAAAAAATGTCTAAGGCCCACCTTCGCAAGCGCAATCAACATGATTACAAACGCAAAAGTGAACAAGATGGCAGTCAATCGTTTCATTTCCTTTTTTGCGAAAGGGAGAAAAATCGTATGCCGGGTGGTTTATACAGAGCTGCCCCGCTAAACTGTCTTAAAAACGAATCCATGCGGAAAATATTCTACCGTGGAGACGCGGGTGTAGAATAAAAGAATGCTATTTTTTTCCGACCGGAGGAGGGTACTTGGCAAGAATGGAGTTCACAGCCGACTTGATCCTTTGTTCCCTCTCTTGCGGCGTAGCGTAGGGATCCAGGGTCTTTACGCCTCTTCCTTGCCACACGAGTTGCTTTTTGGATGCGTCGATAAAGTCGATGAATAACGTACCCTCGACATATGTTTCTACATCTATATCCGTGGTCGAAAATCCGCTTCCCCAGCGATAACGATATGCCGAACCATAGGGTCCATTGGTAGTCGCCGTTGTGGTTTCTTTCTGCTCCGTCGTAACCTTCAGGTCCACCAGGATGTCCCCGTTGGCAGATGCAGTAAAGCCCTTCGCGGTCAGTCCGGATTCAACTGCGTCGACAAGCCTCCGCCTATCGAGGTCGCTGACGAGAAGATTTTTCGCATCGTCCGTCAGGGTGTAAGTTTTATACTTGCTAAAGTCGGCTTCACGATCATAGTCTGTTGAAACCTTGATCGAGGAGCATGCAACCATGCATCCACCCAGCACGACCATGAATATTTGAAGAGCCTTTGTATTCATTTCTATAAATTCTAATTCAAGTTAGTTCGTTCCACCGGATGTTGTCGGTTTTGTTTTGCGGAGGTAGTGTTTGAGCCGAAACCTGAAGACATTGTCGGAAGAGCTGAAATCTTCATCGATGCCATTGCGCGAAGCCTGGTACATGTAGACGAACTCGAACCGCAGCGAATAGCTGAGACGATAGCCGACGCCGGTGCGCAAGCGGAATCGGTTGGCAAAGCGCTCCTTCAGGTCCGTGGCGGCGCTGGAAAAAAGCCATTCCGCATCCATCAATGCATACCAAAGATTGTCTTTGTAATACGAGTCCTGGTTCAGCGGCACAATTACCTCAGCCCTTGCCCGCGGGCGAAACGTTTGGTTCCATATTTTTGTGTCAAGGTCCTGGATGTTCCGTTGCTCAAGACGAAACAACAGCCTGGTTTGGATCCGATGGCTGGGTGTCAGATATAGACGAGTTCCCAGTACTGGCCGGACTTCTAAAGTATTGTATGTGTCGGTCTGGTTTGTGTAGGAGACAACCGTCTGTGCTATGAGTTGAAAATTGGGCGTGATATCCCGTTCAAGAGTTGCCGAATAGTCATATGCCCGCCACTTTGGTGCCGTCGATGTAGTAGAATAGGAAAAAGCGTTTTCCAGGTTCCATGAATTTGCGAAGGGATAGTTGAGCATGTATTCATACCACGCCTGCTGGTTCGTCTGTGCTTCTGCCTTGTCAGGCAGGAGAAGTACCATCAAGGATAGAACAATAGTTGCCTTGCAGATGGATCGTGTTGTTCTCCGAAGTGTTGAACTCCTCATTGGAAACGGTAAACCCTCATTTCGCGCTTTGGGCGTGAAAAATAAGATTTCAGGGGCCGTTCTCCTTAAACGCTATCGTTTATTTGTCATCAACATCAGAACTGTCTTCATGTGGCAGGTGACCCTGCGCATCCGGCTTGCAGCCCTACAACGCTGGCGCTTAACCCGTATTTTTTTGCCCTTTGGCAGACCGCATAGAGGAAACCCGTCAAATTGCTTCAAAATCGGCGTTCACTAAACGGAACCGTTTAGTAAATTGTATATATTGTTGAACAATCGGTGAACTAGATGAGCGATATCAATGCGTCCGAACGGTGGGTAGAGGCAGGTTACAACCTGTTTGTGAAAGAAGGCCCTGACGGGCTCCAGGTGGAGCGTCTTGCCAGGATACTGGGACTGAACAAATCAGGTTTCTATCATTACTTCGGCGACATGGAAAACTATACCAGTCGCCTGATCAAATACCATTACCGCGAGTTCGATCATTTCATGTATGATGTGGAGCGTTGCAATAGTGTCGACCCGGAATATATTCAAGTGATTTATAACCATCGGGTGATGGCTATGGGACAGATGCAGCTTGCGCGCAATAAGGACAATCCAATGTTCCTGGGTGCGCACAAAGAAGGCGATGAGCGTGTGGTCGCTCAGACTCGCCGGATTTGGGCCGAGTACCTTAACCTCAAAGACAAGCTCGAACTAGCGGGCCAATTTCACGGACTCTTGCGTGACATATTTTATACTCGTATTACCTGGGAGAAGTTTACCGTTGAGTATTTGCGAATCCTCATGGAAGAAGTAAGGGATGTCGTAGCAAAAATGGGCACAGAAAACGGCGGCACCTTGACCAACGTCAGTGACGTGCAAACGCAAAGACGTCATCAAATCTGATTCATTTCTCTTTTTTTTTTGACGGAACCCGAATACCCGACTGTGTTTATCTTTGGGCGCCGGGAAACTCAAACCGGTCGAAATTGAAAAATTCTATTCCTATCCTGCTGCTCGCGTCAACTCTTCTTGCGTGTCAGCAAGGCAAACAGCAAAGTGACACTCGGCAAACCCTCAATTTCGAAGCTGCACGCAGTAACTTCTTTAACGGCCTCGTCAATCCTTCTGAAGTTGCCCGCCAGCTCCAGACGGTCGCGCCGCAGTTCCGTCCCGATCTGTTATCGGACCCAAAAATGTTTTCACATTATGCCTCCAATGAAGTGAAGGCCGCGGCCAATCTTGGGATTTATATCGCTGATCTTAATTACGCTATTGCCTACTCACAGTCCGCTCTGGTGAAAGAATATTTTGAGGCTTCATACGAATTGAGTAGGGCGGCTGGAATGGAAAAAAGTATGCTTGAATTCCTCAAAACACGTTATGAAGCAAATCTGTCCAAAAATGATTCTGTGAAAGCAGTGGTCGATGATTTGCTGGCAAGATCCACCCGTGGTTTTCAGGGCACTCAACGTGAAAGACAGGCGGGCATTGCGATGGCAGCATACCAGATTGAAAATCTTCACCTCGCGCTGGCTTTGTTGCAGTTGCAAACCAACCTTCACGGGGAGATACCCGCGCCCGTTGCCAGCATGATCATGAATCAGCGGCGTAATGTCGAGACCACCTACAATTTTATTAAAGCTTACAGTGATCCACTCGACGCAAACAGAAACCCGAACTACCCCTACTATGCCAACGCATTGCTTGAGTTGATCGATGTTTATTCGAAGGTCGATGCACCAATCACACGGGACATGACCGATCAGCTCAGTGAAAAGGTTGAGGTCATCAGAAACATGATCTTGAAGATCGGATGACGGATACCGGCGCCCGCGAAGTCCTTAACTACGATTATTTTATTGTATAACCTTTGCCCTCAAGGCAAGCCGAAAAAGCTTTCTTGAAACTTTCTTTCATGGCGGCTTCTGCCTTCGCAGCGTCCTGATCATTTTTTTGTTGCTCCACCGCGTCGCCATAGCGTTTGGCGCGCCTTCCGGCAAGTCCACCAGCTACAGCGCCGATGGCTGCGCCCTTACCTGCATCACCCGCAATGGCACCGATAGCGACACCTGCTGCAGCACCTCTGGCCGCGCCCCGTACAGCAGTGCCATCGGGTGCGGTATCAGCCTGTTTTGCTTCCACCTTTGTTGGGTTCAGCGGATCGACGCCTGACTGTTCAACAGCCCATTTGTAGCATTCGGTATCGTCGGCGGCCTGCATCTCTTTTGTTTGGTTCTTGGCTGGAAAAACATACAACCCCATACTTTTGGCGAAAGAAGTGGTTTGTGTGGTTGTTGTCTGGCTGTATCCAACGAACGAAGAAAGGATGAGTATGAATGTTATTTTTTTCATGGCGTTAAGTTGTAAGGTCTAATTGAACGGTACGAAATCATAACCTAGTTGACGCAATACATCAGCTTCGTTGTAGAATGTCCGGCTCGTGGTGATCTTGCCGTCTTCGATGCGGTAGACTGCATTCATGTGGAGGAAAACAGGACCTGACCCATCTTTGTACGTTATTTTCAGCCGGGCCCAGTCTGAAACAAAGTCTCCGGGATTGGGTCCCTCTGTAATCTTTGCAGCGATGTTGATCGTGCGTTGGTATTCAATCTTATCATAAAGATTTTCAACGACATACTTAAAGTTCTCCATTGCCTGGGCTTTATTAACGGTGTCCGCCACCGAAGGCCCGTATCCTATGTAGTTGTCTGCGAGAAGGTCTGTCATCGTCTGCGCGTCTTTGTTTTCCACAGCCTTGATATATTTCTCAACGACGGCAATGTTTTGTTTATCGAGCGCCTCCCGGTTGCCGGAGCACGAGATGACAATCGCAGCAAGGACGACGAAATTGAAGATGGGTTTCATGATCTGAGGGTTAGGGTTTTATCACGCCAGCCATTGCACCGGCAATATTTCGCAACCCAAAGTAGGGGTTATTCGCAGAGCTTACCAAAAATTTCTATCGAAGAATACCGAGTGGGTGCTGGACGATAACGTTTAGGTATTCATCGCCTAACATTAGTTCTTTGCGGCAGGCATTGTATACCCGGTATTGTGTTCTTTTTGCGCTGAAAAATCAATAATTATCATATATGAACCGAAAAATTTACTCTGTTATTGCCATGATGATTCTGGCTGTGCTGTACGGTTGCTATCCTGCCGGGCCAGAATACGTCGAGGAAATCGACATTGCCTACTCCAATTATGATGCGAGCTATGATTTTGTCTCGAGGGGTACTTATTCTCTGCCGGATAAGATCGTTAAGATCACCGGGAACGTAAATGGCAATCCCCAATACATTAAGGATGTTTACGCAACGCCGATTCTGCAGGTAATCGATGCAAATATGCAAGCCCTGGGCTGGACCAAGGTCGGCGTCAACAGCAATCCTGACCTTCAGCTTCTGCCGGCTGCATGGGAATCAACAACAGTAATTTACGGTGGTTACTGGGGTAACTATTGGTGCTGGTACTATCCCTACTATTGTGGCGGAGGCTGGTACTATCCATATGTCCCCGTTTCATCTTATTCAACGGGCACCCTTGTCATGACACTGGTGGACCCGAACCGCGAAAGCACAGATGATAGCAAGCGCGTGACGTGGACAGGAGCCATCAATGGACTGCTCACAGGAACATACGACGCCGCTCGTGTGAAGAATGGCATCGACAAAGTTTTCAAGCAATCATCTTATCTGAAGACAAACTAAGATATCAAGCAACGATTCATATGAAAAGAATATTCAATATAACCTTAGTACTGGCGGCCAGCCTTTTGGCATTTACCCCGGCGCTTGCCCAAAGCACTTTCTCTGTGCAATATTCGATGGGCTTTAGCACAGGTGATATGCAATCATTTATTTCCACGTCGAGCTTTCGTGGCGCGACGATTGAGTACCGCAACCTTGTGACTTCAAATATCAGCGTCGGAGGCGATGTCAGCTGGAATGTTTTTTATGAACGAAAGCCGTCAGATACGTATACAAGTGGAACCGTTTCCCTGTCAGGGGTTCAATACCGGTACGTCAATGCCGTGCCGATCTTCGTGGCGTTGGACTACCAATTCAAACCTGGGGAAAAAATCAATCCCTTTGTCGGCCTGGGGGTTGGAACACTTTTTACAAGGCGCAATACCGACATGAATCTTTATACGATCCAGGATAATGTCTGGGCGTTTGCGCTCCGGCCAGAGTTTGGGATCATGTTCAATGCGAACGCGGGACTGGATCTCATTCTTGCCGGCAAATACAACTATGGTTTAGGGGCGCAGGGAATGCCTCCGCAGTCCTATTTCGCGCTGAACGTCGGATTTGTTTTCAAAAAACACTAGAGAATCCCGCAATGGGAAAGGCCGGCAAATGATCATGACTTCATTTGCCGGCTTTTTTGTTGTTAATCGTTCATTCAGCGAGGGACCCCGTGCGAGTTAGTTTGAACCGGTAGCCAATTAGCACTTCGGTTTGTAATTTTCCATCATGAAACGGCGGATGATCATGACCATTCTAGTGCTGGCGTCGCTGCAGGCGCAGTCACAGGTGCTGATGTCGTTGCTGTTGGGAGATAAAATCAATTCCAATAAGCTTGAATTTGGACTGGATGGCGGCTTGAATTTGTCTACTGTCGGCAACGCCGACGGCAACATGGCCAGCCGGTTTAACATTGGCTTTTATTTCGACTTTAAAATGAAAAACCCTTCGTGGATGTTTCATACCGGTGTCATTGTAAAATCCACGATGGGAATCAAAGATGTGTCTGTTTACAGTCTCGGCGACCCATCACTGGACGCGTCGTTCGCCGGTGGTTCAATTGACAGGAGGTTAAGCTATTTCAATGTGCCTGTCATGATAAAGCATCAATTTCGAAATAACTTTTTCGTAGAAGCAGGGCCTATGCTTGGTCTCATGAACAATGCCAATGATGTGTTCACAAAGAAAGTAGTCAACAAGGATGATCTTACTTATACCCATGACGTGCGCGATCTTTATCACACATTCGATGCTGGAGTGATGGGTGGGGTAGGGTACAGACTGATGGGTGGCCACGGCATGAACCTCAGCATTCGCTACTACCTGGGCATGGTGGATGTATTGAAGAGTAATACGGGTCAGGCACAATACAACCGTTCGCTATATTTCACGGTCGGAATTCCGATCGGGAAAGGAAAAGCGGAGAAACGTGCGGCAGAAAAGGAAAGCAAATGAGCCGCTCACTCGCTGAACGAGCCCGTCCACGGGTACAGCGTGAAATAAGTTAGCTTCGAATTTCTTTTAAGTTAATAGGTCAAATACAGATGAGAAAAAGTGCTTTCGTCTTCCTGGCAATAGCCCTCACGCAGTTTGCTTGCTCAACGCGAAATGAAAAAAGCAGCGTTGCTCTTCCTGTAGTATTACCGGATGCACCGAAGAAAACGGAGCAGGTTATAGAACAGTTTTTTCCCGGCGCACGGACGGCGCATGATCTGAGCGACTCGCTTATCAGTTACCTGAATACTAAATATGGTATTGCCTCCGATAAGATGCTGCTCGGTGTGTCGACATGTGTGGATGATATTATTTATACTAAAAATTTTCATCGACATCCTGAGATAAAGGGCCCGTTTCACCTGGGCGGGCTTGCCGGATTGCCTTTCACAGGCATTTCAGGGCTCGATGCGTTTGCACATCACATTCCCGATAGTGGCGCGATGATCTTGTTGGTTGAACCGCACATCGGCTATTCGGAGCACAAGGGATGGGGTTATGTTCTGCGTCACGATCAGCATGAGCCTAGCTCTTGTTGCGGTGCACTGATGGGAACGCTTGCAAAGCTTACAGGGGGAAATTTAAAGGCAGACATTTCGGAAGAAGATTATCAGGGTGGCAAGATCGCGGAATTTGCGCTTGAGCATAAGGAATCGATCCTTGCTTCTCCAAATCCGATAATCGAGCTGACCCGGGTGACATCAAAAGTCGCTGAAAATCAAATCCGCGCCCATGTGCTGGACGTCGATCTCCATCATGTGAAATTTGTAGTGATTATCACTGGCGTGATCATCAACACCGATTACACTTATTCTGATTACCAGTACATCGATGGCATTTCTATCTACGATGTTCGCAAGAAGAAATTTGTTGAGGAGATTAAAGTCAGATAACGGACAAAATTAATATTGGACGTTTCCGTCTAAATACTGACTTTTCACCGCAATAAATTTGACGGACTTACCCTATCTATGAAACTCTTTTACATTATTGGCGTCGGTGCGCTGCTTGCAGCAAGTTGCCAACAGCCGACAAAAAATGCGGAAACGGCAGCTGCCTCGCAGGATCTTGATCGCACAACCTTGCCGATCCGCGAACCGGCTGTTCGTGAGGACACCATCTTCGACGCCCGTAATGACAAAGCACCGGTCCGTTTTGAAGTTAAGGCTCCGGCAAAGGCTCCGAATGTTGTAATTGTGCTTATCGATGACCAGGGATTCGGGCATTCAAGTGCATTTGGCGGACCTGTCAGCGAGCCGACCTTGGACAAACTCGCGGCGAACGGATTAAAATATAACCGCTTCCATACCACCGCACTTTGCTCGCCTACGCGCGTGGCATTGCTCACAGGTCGCAATCACCACTTAAACAACGCGGGAGCAATCATGGAACTGGCCACGGCTTTTCCGGGCAACACCGGGATTCGTCCGAACGGCATTGCGCCATTGGCTGAGATGCTGAGGCTCAACGGGTACAGCACCGCTGCCTTCGGAAAGTATCATGAAACACCTCCCTGGGAAGTTTCCGTTTCAGGACCGTTCGATCGTTGGCCAACCCGATCGGGCTTCGATAAATTTTATGGTTTCATCGGCGGTGAGACGAACCAGTGGGCACCGGCTATTTACGACGGTACTTCGCGCGTGGAAGTGCCGCACGATCCCAACTACCATTTCACCACCGATATGACGGACAAGGCGATTCAGTGGATAGGTGCACAGCAGGCATTGACACCTGAGAAGCCTTTCTATCTTTATTTCGCCACCGGCGCTACGCACGCCCCGCATCACGCACCTAAAGAATACATTACCAAGTATAAAGGGAAATTCGACCAGGGATGGGATAAGCTGAGAGAGGAAACGTTCGCGAGGCAAAAAGCATTGGGAGTAATTCCGCAAAATGCCCAGCTCACTCCACGACCAAAAGAGATTCCCGGATGGGACGAACAATCACCTGAACAAAAGAAGCTATTCGCCCGGCAGATGGAGGTTTTTGCGGGCTTTGCCGAACATACGGATCACGAGGTTGGTCGCCTTGTGCAATCGCTTGAAGAAATGGGCGAGATGGAAAATACGTTGTTCTTGTATGTCGTCGGCGACAACGGTGCCAGCGCTGAAGGCGGGCCGCAAGGCTCGTACAACGAGATGATGGCATTGAATGGCATCCTCAGTGAAGCATCGCAAATGATGAATCACATCGACGACTGGGGCAGTCCTAACACGTTTCCACATTTTGCGATTGGTTGGGCGTTGGCCGGCAACACACCGTTCCAATGGACGAAGCAGGTAGCATCACACTTCGGAGGTACCAGAAACGGGATGGTCGTGCACTGGCCTGCCGGCATCAAGGCTAAAGGAGAAGTGCGTTCGCAATTCACCCATGCAACTGACATTGCACCGACTGTACTCGAAGCAGCCGGGCTGCCGTTCCCAAAGACCGTCAATGGAACAGAACAAATTCCGTTCAGCGGAACATCCTTTGCGTTTTCCTTCGACGACGCCGGCGCGAAGGACCGTCATACAACACAATATTTTGAAATGTTTGGCAATCGAGGCATCTATGACAATGGCTGGGTTGCGTGCACAAGACATTCAATTCCCTGGCTGGTCGCCTCGTCCGGACCTCTCGAAAAAGATGTATGGGAGTTATATAACGTTAACGAAGATTTTAGCGAAGCCAACAACCTCGCGGAATCCAATCCCGCTAAGCTGAAAGAGCTGCAGGAGGTATTTCGGCGAGAAGCCATTAAGAATCATGTGCTTCCGATTGATGACCGGCGCGCCGAACGACTCAATTCAGAAATTGCCGGCCGTCCCGACCTCATTGGCAACAGGACTTCGCTGACACTTTACGAGGGAATGACAGGCATTACGGAGAATGCGTTCCTCAATATCAAGAACAAAAATTATACTATTAATGCGCAGGTTGAATTAAAGGATGGAGGTACAAATGGTGTGATCATTGCGCAAGCCAGCCGCTTTGGAGGTTGGACGCTTTATATGAAAGGTGGTAAAGTGCACCATGAATACAACTTCTTTGGTATTGAAAAAACAAACATTAGCGCACCAAAGACACTCGGTCCGGGCAAGCATGAGATTAAGTACGAATTCTTAGCCGATGCAAACACGCCTGCCACTGGTGGAAAATGTGTCTTGTATATTGATGGGCAGCAAGTAGCTGAAGGTCGGATTCCAAAAACACAACCCTTTATGTATTCAGCTGATGAAGGTGTGGACGTTGGAATTGACAATGAAACCAATGTCTCGAACGACTATAAGGAAAGAGACAACAAGTTTACCGGTAAGATTAACAAGGTCGTCGTGGCGATTAAATAAAAGTCCGACAAAAATGATTTCGGGAGGTCATACTTGTTGTGTGACCTTCTTTTTTTGAAACATCCGTAGAATTTTTTTTACTAGATTTCCTTCCTATGATGGATGCCCTTCGTGATTTTTTTGAGCATGCCTCACTAATGGCGCGATTCATTGTGACTCTTGGCCTTGTGCTGCTTGCTCCACGATTATTTGAGCGGCTGAAACTTCCGGGTATCCTTGCGCTTATTTTGATGGGCGTCTTTTTCGGGCCGAAAGGCGCGCGCCTCTTCACGGAAGGAAGCCAGACTTTGATCAACCTCGCTGTAATGGGAAAGTTGCTGCTGTTGTTTTTTTCAGGTCTTGATATAGAATGGGGGGTACTTAAAAAGAATTTTGGTAAGTCACTCAGACTCGCAGCATGGAGCTTCACTTTGCCCGCAATAGCAGGATTTGCGATTGGATTTTTCTTCCAATACAGCGCGCTTACGTCCTTGATGATCGCGGTGCTGTTCTCATCGCACTCGATTATTGCATATCCGATACTAGCCAAGCTCGGGTTGCACAAATATGAACCAGTTTCAGTCACGATAGGAGCGACGGCAATCACCGATATTGCATCACTGATTCTCCTTGCAATATGCCTGCCCATTCACACCACAGGCTTTATGATCGGCCCGTTCCTTTTGCAGATCGCTTACATTGTCGGTTTTATTCCGGCCGTCATCTTCGGTTTTCAATGGCTTGGAAAAGTTGCGTTTAAGCACCTTGGCGTTGATCCTGCAGAGCAAATGATTTTTCTTCTGTTCGTGGTGGGAATTTCGGCCGAGGTGGCCAACCTGGTGGGAATAGAACCGGTGGTGGGCGCGTTTCTCGCCGGATTGGCCGTTGGAACGACTTTGCCGGAGGCGAAGGTGCGAAATCAGCTGGACGTGCTGGGGAACACGCTCTTCATTCCTTCGTTCTTCATTTCTCTCGGAATGCTTATCGATCCCGCTGTAGTCCGTGACACGCTGCGAGACCACTTTGCGCTGGTCGCGGCAATCGTAGGGGGTATGCTGTTAACGAAGTTGTTGTCTGCCTGGATCGCAGGGAAGCAGGAAGGGTATTCAAGGAATGATCGCTTTCTTATCGGATCGCTCACCTTGCCGCAAGTATCTTCCACACTGGCCGTTGCACTGGTCGCATATGAGAGCCTTAATTCACAGGGCGACCGGCTAATTGATGCCCCGGTTTTGAACAGCATCCTTGTATTAATGGTCGCTTCTTCGATTGTGGGAATGATCTCCACTGAATGGGTTGCAAGGAAGATCACACCCACGTCTGTTGCGGGTACAGTGGAGACCTAGGCCTGACAGCGCCATCTAAGTTCAGCGACTTGGTTCGTGCGCTTAGGGCACTGCTTGACGCCAGAAATACAGGGTCAGGTAAGATTATTTCAAAAAATCGACCCGATTTCAATGAAGGCAAGGGCATTTCAAAAATCCTGATCGAGCCACCTCTCAATTTTTGAGTTTTCAGCGACAATCCATTAATATTGCACTCCCATTTCGGGTACACTCTCCCTTAGCTCAGCTGGTTAGAGCATCTGACTGTTAATCAGAGGGTCCTTGGTTCAAGTCCAAGAGGGAGAGCATAAATTAGTGGTAATCAATCACTTAGAATGGTTACCACTATTTTTTTACTCGGTTTTCATTGGACTCTTTTCAGATGAACACGCATGACCGACATTGAAAAGAAATTCGACCACGCCATCAGGAACAGCTTGAAAGTCCGCCTTCAGATGGTGGACACCCCGGACGATAAATACATTCTTTTTTGGCCTTATGCAGTCCTGAATGACCTGATCAACGGAATAGAATATATCGGACTCCTCGAACACCACTATTCAGATCCTAACACCGGGTACATTGCATGGCCGATTCTCCTTGGAATAAAAAATGTCCTGGTGTTGGATGAGAAGTTTGAACAGCCACCACGCGACAGCTGGTTTAAGTTGATCAACTTTCAGCGCATGAAATTGTTGAGCGAATTTGCATCGGTCAAATAGATTCTATACCGAGCGCCCCTGATTTCTCCGGCCATTTTTTATTACTTTAAAGGATCGTATGCGTGGTCTTCTTGCCTTTGTTCTCGTCCTTATAGCATCAGCAGTTTTTTCTCAAACGCTTGTCGCTCCTGACTCCCGTTGGATTTCGAAAATCTGGGATGCGAACTGGATTGCGCCCCAGGGGACCAGCACACCAGTAGTTTACTTTAGAAAAACATTTACGCTTACCGAAAAACCACATCGGTTTATCATTCACATTTCTGCTGACAGTCGCTACCGACTTTTTATAAATGGCCAATATGCGGGGGAGGGTCCCCAGATCAGCGACTTGCGGCACTATCGATTCGAGTCACTGGATATTTCTGAACTGCTCATCGCGGGAAAAAATACAATCGCGACGGAAGTGTGGAATTTTGGTGAGGAAGCGCCCGTGTACCAGATGGGCAAAAGGCTCGCATTGATTGTTCAGGGAAATGATTCGCTTAGCTCCGTTGTTAATTCAGACAAATCCTGGAAGTATCAACTGGAACCGAGTATTACGCCGATCCATTTCGGTCCCGGGAACCCAGATCTCTACTATCATTACTATGCGGCGGGTCCGATGGATAAAGTTGCAGCAGGAGTGCTATGGGATTGGGAAAAGCCTGATTATAATGAAGTGGCATGGAAAAATGCGTCGCAGCTTCAACGCGGCACGCCATTCCTCAAATCAGAATATGGCGACGCCCAATGGGAGCTAATTCCAAGAAGTATTCCTTTGATGGAAAGGACTTACCAGCGGTTTGCCGCCGTGCGAAAGTCATCGAATCCTGGTATAAAGATCACTGAATCAGGCTCGTTTAGCGTGGGCATAAATCAAAAGATAAGCGTGCTGCTCGATCAACGCGAAATGACAACGGCCTTCCCCGAGATAATTGCTTCGAAAGGTAAAGGCGGTGAAATCAAAGTCACCTATGCTGAATCCGTTTATGATGATCCAAAGAATAAAGGGCACCGCGATTCAGTCAATTCAAAAGTACATGGCGTCTATGACTTGTTCTATCCCGATGGCGGAGGCGAAAGAAAATTCACGACACTATCATATCGCGCCTTCCGGTACGTTCAGCTCGATATCACAACCGGAAGTGAGCCGCTGACGATTAACAAGCTCGGCAGCTGGTTTACCGGGTATCCATTTGTCAAAAAAGGTACGTTCAACGCCAGTGATCCTGATCTGAAGAAAGTATTTGATATCGGGTGGCATACCGAGCGCCTGTGTTCATACGAAACGTATATGGATTGCCCGTATTGGGAGCGCCTGCAGTACATTGGTGACACCCGCATTCAGGCGCTCGTTTCTTACTATGTTTCTGGCGATGATCGGCTTGCCCGTAACGCGATATCACAATTCGAGTGGTCGATGACATATGATGGGCTTACCGGTAGCCGGTATCCTTCCGCGTTGCCGCAGTATATTCCAAACTATTCGCTGGTTTGGGTGCTGATGATCCATGATTACATGATGTATCGCAATGATCCGGAGTTTGTCAAATCATTTTTGCCGGGGATCAAACGCGTGCTCGGGCATTTCAAACAATACCTCACACAGGACAATATGATGCAGATGCAGCCCTACTGGGATTTCATTGATCACACCTACAACACGAAAAAAGTTGTTGAAGCGAGTCACTTCAAGAAGCTGACCACCAACTCACTTTTTTATTCATACACATTGAGCCGCGCAGCAGACATTTTCGGATACTTCAATGAAAACGGAGAGGCCCGGGAGTACGCCATTTTGAGTCAGCGAATAAAAGAAAGCGTAAAAAAACAATGCTGGGACGCGAGTTCGGAAATGTATGCGGACACGCCAGATAAAAATTCGTTCAGCATGCATAGTAACATTATGGCCGTTCTTTGTGGAATGATGGCGAAGGATGATCAGGAAAAATTGCTTAGACGCATCGTATCCAATAGAGGCATTACCCAGACGACGTTGTATTTCGATTTCTATCTGGCTCGCGCTATGAGCCAGGCGGGCGCGGGGGGCTTGTATTATGACATGCTCTCTAAGTGGAAGGACCTGCTCAACCAGGGACTGACGACATTTCCTGAAGGTGTGTCGCGCAGTGACTGCCATGCGTGGAGCGCCAGTCCTGACTTCGAGATGGCAGCGACGTTGGCCGGCGTTGAACCGCAGGCGCCAGGATTTAAAAGAGTGATTGTGCGTCCACAATTAGAAAAGCTGACGAGCGTTGAAGCACAAGTGCCACATTGGGCAGGGGAGATCCGTGTTGTTTTTGAGAAGAAAGGAAAAAGCCTTTCTGGTTCTGTTAAGTTGCCGCCGGGTATCAATGGGAGACTTGAATGGGGGGAGAAAAGTGTAGAGTTGGTCGCAGGCGAAAATCTGATCAAACTCGAATAAAAATTTCTCATTGAGTCAAAATTTGAAGAGCTGTAGTTTTTTTGCCGCACTGGGTGCCGAAGCACTTCGGTGCGCAGGCACAGACGTCACCGATTAACACAGATAACTGCAAATAAAGTGATAATAAAAATTACACAGAGGCAGCTTTGCTGCCATCGCTGCAATCGGTGTAATCTCTGGCCAATTTCTTCAAATTGAGACACCACAAAAATTCATTGTTTACTTTTGACTTAATTACGGGACTAAAGATCATGAAAAAAATAATTATCGTACTTTTTCTGATGAATGCTGTGACGACATTCGCGCAGGAAAAAATATACATCTATCCCTCCACACAGAATACAACGATAGAAGGTGTTGATGCGGAGCCTCCTTTTATTGAATACTTTAAGGCGAACCCTGATTCAGCAAATGGCGCTGCTATTCTGGTAGTTCCGGGAGGAAGCTATTCCCATCTTGCCGCAACACATGAAGGCTCGGACGTCGCGAAGTTTTACAATCAATTCGGTTTCGGCGCGTTCGTGCTCCACTACCGACTCAACAACAAGGAACAAAAAGGACACCGCTACCCGGATCAGTATAACGACATAACGACAGCAATGCGACTGATCAAGTCGCGTGCAAAAGAATGGAAACTCGATCCCGACAAGGTTGGCGTGATTGGATTTTCAGCTGGAGGACACCTTACATCCACCCTCGGCACGATGATCATGATCGGTGAGAAAGGTTCAAAGAATGCGCTTGAACAATACTCCACGAGGCCCGCATTTATGATGCTTATTTATCCTGTGATTGTGCTCAACTCGAAATTCACGCATAAGGGGAGTGCTGAAATGCTATTGGGGAAAACACCTGACCCGAAAATACTGGAAGCTCTTTCCACGAATAACCGGGTGACGCCTCAGACGCCCCCCACCTTCATTGTATTTTCCAACGACGATGATGTGGTGCCGGTTGAAAACGGGATACTGATGTACGAGGCCCTGCGCAAACAGAAGATACCGGTAACGTTTCAGGTTTTCGACCATGGAGGTCACGGCTACGGCATGGCCCCAGACCTTCCAGTGGTCCATAGCTGGCCGCAGTTGAGCGTTAAGTGGCTGGCCCACCTCGGCCTCAAACCCCAAAAGCACTGATTTTTCCGCGCAAAACCTTTGAAGAGCTTCAATCGTTCACGTACTTTGTAACTCAAAGTACTTTTATGAAGGAGATTCATGAATACGAAAAGGACCTGGCGTCTATCCGTTCGACGATGGATCGTTCAGGAAAATTTTTGTCACTGAGTGGGCTGTCGGGTATACTGGCGGGTTGTTATGCGCTGACCGGAGCGGTGGCAGCGTATGCGATTGCCTATTACCCGATATCTCCTGGTGATCACCGGCTGTTCGCCATCGACAGTCGTGAACTTATTTCGAAAATCCTTGTGATTGGGGTCAGCGTGCTTGTCGCATCGATTTCCACAGTATTGCTGCTTAGCCAAAAGAAGGCTCGAAGAACCAAAGCGACCTTGTGGAATGCTACCAGCAGGCACCTCTTGATGAACACTTCCATTCCACTTATTGCGGGCGGAATTTTTATCCTCATTCTTTTGCATAACGGCCTTGTCGTGATGGCTGCTGCATCGAGTCTGCTCTTTTACGGTCTTGCGCTGATACAGGGAAGTCCCAACACCTTCGACGAGGTTCGTTATCTTGGTTTTTGCGAGATTGCGCTAGGATTAATTTCTGCTTTGCTTCCCGGATATGAGCTTATTTTCTGGTCCCTGGGCTTCGGTGTATTACATGTTGTCTATGGAGCCATCCTTTACAACAAATACGATCGGTGAAGAATCCTTTTGAAAATCTGGATAAAACCCTGGAGCACAGCGTCCGGCTGCAGATCATGTCCGCCCTGGTGGCTCAACCCTCTTACGACTTCAATTCATTAAAAGAACTTGTGGGTATTACGGACGGAAGCCTTGCATCTCATATCAAGGCGCTCGAGCGGGAAAAGTATGTGAGCGTCACGAAGTCCTTTATCGACCGCAAACCAAATACACGGTACAAGGCGACCGATCGAGGCCGCGCCATTTTTAAAAAACACCTCGATGCCCTTGAAGCTCTCGTGAAGCAACAAAAGCGGTGATTTTTTTTACAAATCAACTTTGAAAATAAAAGTACTTTTAAATATCTAAATCAATCCAATGGAAAACCTCAACATCTTCGAACGCCTGCATATGTGGATACAGGAGTCGATCACCATCAAGCTCATGTCAATCGGATTTCTCGTCCTGGTACTGCTCATCCCATCCTCCTGGATTCAAGGTCTCATGCAGGAGCGGGAGCAACGCGCCGAAGACGCCATGCGTGAAGTCTCATCCAAATGGGCCGGTCAGCAAACGCTGTCAGGACCTGTACTTGTAATTCCGTATAAGACACACAAAACGATCGATCGTGGGAAAGACGGGATCCAGGTAATCGAATACACCGAGCGGTATTTCTTCCTACCTGAAATATTGGACATACAAGGCGATGTTAAGCCACGCGTACTTCACCGGGGGATATTCGATGTGGCAGTTTATCAGGCTTCTCTCGACTTCCGGGCCGATTTTCAAGTGCCGGACTTCTCCGCACTGGGAATCGCAGCAGATTTGGTTTTGTGGAAGGATGCAACGATGGCTTTTTCGATAGATGATCTGCGTGGAATAAGTGACACTCCTTCCTTTGTTGTCGGAGGAAAATCCATAATGACTGAGCCGTCGGGAAATCTCTTCAAAGGCTCAGGATATTATACGGTCGCGGAAAACCAGGTCGGGGATCAAAAAAATGGCATCGTCGTGCGGTTGGGATGGCAGTCGATCGCAGACTTTTCTGGAAGTACGAAGGTGCGCCTCGAACTGAAAGGCAGTGAGCGATTGAATTTTATTCCTGCAGGAAAAACCACTACGGTAAAAATATCAAGCCCGTGGTCGACTCCCAGTTTCGATGGCAGATTTCTTCCTGAGAACCGGGAAGTAACCGACAAGGGCTTCACGGCCGACTGGAAAGTGCTGCATTTTAACAGGTCATTTTCGCAACAATGGACCGCAGAACCTTCACCTTTGAACGGCTCTGAATTTGGTGTCAACCTGCTCGTGCCAGCCGATCAGTATCAGAAGAGTATCAGGACGTCCAAGTACAGTCAGTTAATAATCATACTCACGTTTGTTGCCCTGTTTATGGTCGAGGTTACGCGTAAAGTGCGGATACATCCGTTTCAATACATTCTTATCGGCACGGCTCTTATCATTTATTATACTTTGCTGCTTAGTCTCTCAGAGCAGATTGGTTACAATCTTGCCTATTGGGTTGCAGCGGCTTCGACCGTCGCATTGATCACATTTTATTCAATGTCGTTTCTGAGATCTCGGCAGATGGTCGCGCTTTTCGCTTCCCTGCTCGTGGTCTTTTACACGTTTATTTTCATCATCATACTGCAGCAGGACTTCTCATTGTTGCTCGGAAGTGTTGGCTTGTTCCTGGTCGTTGGTGCACTAATGTTTTTCTCCAGGAAGATTGAATGGTACAGGCAACCTGCGCCCTGATAATGAAGAATGAAGAAACCCTGACAATAGCCGTCAGGGTTTCTCTAATTGATCTATTTCGAGTTAGAACGCGAGCTCTTCTCTTAACATTTGATTGGGTTATGTTTTTGGAAGCTAAATTCCTTCGAATCCAGTTAATCCTTGTCTAAGAAAGGGTACCGGTAATCAACGGGTGGCACAAATGTCTCTTTGATTGTTCGCAATGAAACCCACCGCAGAAGGTTGACTTTTGCACCGGCCTTGTCGTTTGTTCCGGATCCCCTCGCACCACCAAAGGGTTGCTGTCCAACAACGGCTCCGGTTGGTTTGTCGTTGATGTAAAAGTTACCGGCTGAGTTGACAAGCTTTTTGGTAGCCATCTCAATTGCGTACCGGTCTTTTGCGATGATCGAACCCGTGAGGGCATAAGGAGATGTTTGGTCTACCAGCTCTAGCGTCTGTTCAAAATTCTCTTCATGATAGACATAGATAGTGATTACAGGTCCGAAGATTTCCTCACACATTGTAATAGAGGAGGGGTCTTTGGTGAGAATCACGGTCGGTTCGATGAAATATCCTTTCGATTTGTCACATTTGCCTCCCGCCAGTATCTCATTCATCGGATTTGCTTTCGCTTTCTCGATGTATCCGGCAATTGAGTCGAATGCCTTTTCATCGATGACGGCGTTCACGAAATTTCCAAAATCCTCCACACCACCCATTTTAAAACTCTTCACATCGTCGAGAAGATATTTTTTTACATCGTTCCACAGGTTGGACGGTATATAGCATCGCGAAGCTGCCGAGCATTTTTGTCCCTGAAATTCGAATGCGCCGCGTGCGATAGCTGTCGCGACCTCTTTTGGATTTGCGCTCTTGTGAGCCACGATGAAATCCTTACCACCCGTCTCACCGACGATGCGTGGATATGATTTGTATTTATGAATATTCTCGCCAATGGTTTTCCACATTCCCTGGAAAACGCCCGTGCTACCTGTAAACTGTATCCCTGCGAAATCGCGATGTTTAAATATTACTTCACCTGCTTGCGGTCCGCTCACATATACGAGATTAATAACGCCATCGGGAAGTCCCGCTTCGCGAAGAATCTGCATGAAGACATTCGCAGAATATATTTGCGTGTTGGCGGGTTTCCATACTACTGTATTTCCCATCATCGCCATGCTCGTGGGAAGGTTGCCGCCGATAGCCGTAAAGTTGAACGGCGTAAGTGCAAACGTAAATCCTTCCAGCGGGCGGTACTCAATCCGGTTCCAGATCCCGGGCGACGATTCCGGCTGATCGCGGTAGATCTCGCCCATGAAATAGACGTTGAATCGTAAGAAGTCGATTAGCTCGCACGCTGAATCGATCTCTGCCTGAAAGGCATTTTTAGATTGTCCCAGCATGGTCGCGGCGTTCATCTTATACCGATATGGACCTGCAAGGAGCTCGGCCGCTTTCAGAAAAATACTTGCACGCTGTTCCCAGCCCAGCGCCGCCCACTGTTCTTTTGCACCCAATGCTGCGTTGATCGCCTGCTCAACATGTCCCTGATCTCCTGCATGGAAATGTCCGAGGAGATGTTTGTGGTCGTGTGGGGGATTGATAGGTTTTTTGTTTCCCGATCTCACTTCCTCTCCACCGATATACATTGGAATATCAAGCGTAGTTGCCCTTGCTTCATCCAGGGCTTTCTTCAATGCTGCCCGCTCTTTCGAACCCGGTGCATACGACAGAACAGTTTCATTCTTGGGATGGGGGATATTGTAAAAACCTTTTGGCATGATATAGTTTATTTGGACGTCAAAAGTAGCGAAACTTTTTGGGCCACGGAGGACACTGATTAACACGTACAATTCCTTGTTATCGGAAATCCTTTTGCATGCGTGACATGCCTGCGGTTACCGAATTGGTCGGGTGCGGGCAGGCGCAATAAAAATGAGTTAAAGTTTGACTGCAGTTTATAAGATCTTTTTCAGCTCATCGAGTGTCTTAATCTCGTGGGTCACCGATTCATCATGTGGTTTCCCGATTGGATTGAAATATACCGTATCTATACCGGCACCACGGGCGCCGAGGATGTCGGTGTTAAGATTGTCACCTATCATGATCGCATCTGCGCAAACGTGACCTATTTCATTCAACGCAAATTCAAATATTTCCCGTGATGGTTTTTTCTTTCCCGCGCGTTGTGATGTCACGATGTTCTTAAAATGATGTCGAATACTGCCTGAGTTTAGCTTTGTTCCCTGGATCTCATCAAATCCATTCGTGACGATCACCATTGGATATTTCGATGCAAGGTATTCGAGTGTTTCTTTGGCAAAAGGCATCAGGGTTTCTTTCTTGGGAAGCTCACTAAGGTATTCGGTTGAAAACTCCAGCGACAGCTTATAATCTTCCAGCCCGGCTTCAGTGAAGACTTTGTGAAAGCGCTGCAACCTGATCACGTCCTGCCCGATCAAGCCGCGATCATGAAGGTCCCAAAGTCCTGTATTAATGCGGGTGAACGTTTCGAAAAAGAATTTGAAGCTTGTGATGCCTCTTTTTTGAAGCTGGAACTGTGAGAAGAGTGTAGTAAGAGTTAACTCTGAATTCGTTTCGTAATCCCAAAGTGTGTGATCGAGATCAAAGAGGATACATTTATATGCTTTCATGAATGAGCACGTCCCGATTTATTTTGTTGAAATGTGATGACCGAGCGGCCGTATGTGTAGCTTGTTCAATGCCAGCTCACGGTTGGTGAACAGGTTTTGAAAGATCTGTTGATCTTTTTGCAGCGCGGCATCGCGACGAATGAATTCAAGCATCTGCTTGAGAATGTCCTGAACTTCTTCCTTTATCTGGTAAAATACCCATTGATTCAGCTTGCGTGAAGTCAGGATGCCGGAGTTCTTTAGATAAATAAGGTGCCTCGACGTTTTTGCCTGCGTGAAGTCGAGGATACGTTCGAGGTCGCTGATGCACATTTCACCGTTGACCATGATCAGCGTCAGGATACGCAGGCGGGACGTGTCCGAACACGCCAGAAAGATCTGGGCACCCAGGTCAATGTTGAAGTGTTTTAGCCTCACGTTTTGCGGTATATTTTGCGTGACCCGCACGAAAGTAGCAAAAAACCTTTGCTGTAAACCTGTTAGGCGAATAGTACCCTTCTCACTATCTTTGAAATTCATGAAGTTGAGCAGAGTCTATTTGTTGGCGGCGCTGATGACCGTGCTGGGGATTGCAATGACCTCCGAAACTCAGGCACAAAACAGGAGAAAAGTAATTCAACTGTCCGGAATTATCCTTGGAGAAGATAGCGTGAGTGGTATTCCCGGTGTGCACGTCTACGTCCCAAAGGCCGGGCGAGGCACGACCACTAACAATGTCGGTTTCTTTTCGATGCCAGTGCTGGTTGGCGACAGTGTTGTCATCAGTGCGGTAGGGTACATCCGGCATTCTATGATCGTACCCAATTATCAAGACGAATTCATGACGATTGTTATTGAATTGGCAACGGACAACACTTTCCTGAAGGAAGTAACTATTCTTCCGTTTCCGACCGAGGAAGTGTTTAAACAGGCCGTACTCGCCCTCAATATACCCACCAATGAAAATGGTATCGACAAGCGCAATCTGAACGCGGAACTCATGGCGCTTATGATGCGAAGTACGCCGATGGATGGCAACCTGAACTACAAATACTACATGGAGCAATACAACCAATCCCTGTACGACAAGTCAGCAGTCCGCACAAACCCATTCACCAACCCATTCAACTGGGCAAGATTCTTCAGAGATCTGAAGGCGAATAAAAAGTAGCCTTCGGCTGGGCTGAGATCAATATTCTTCGATCTCAGGAAACTAACAGATATTATTGTATAAATACCGTATCACCAACGGCTATAGTCTCATGCATTTAACATATAAGAGCTGTAGTCCGTCATTGGAATACCGGAGGTGATGCCGACGTTGCGTGCGATGGTTACGAGCTGGCCCCGATGATAGCAACTGTGTGAAAGGCAATGTTGGATCCACTCTGCCCGCGACTTTGTGCCGCTCGCCCAGGGTGTCCGCAATTCGACTTCGTCAACCAGCGCATCTTCTCCTAGAAATTTGATGTACACAGCCAGTTCCCGGGATTGATCAACAATTCCCTCGAAAACATCATCAAGCGTTCCCTCGAATCCCATACGGAACGATTGCGGAGGAGGGACTTGCTTCAAAACCGAAAGCCAGAATCGTTGTGTGTCCCAAATATGCACAAGTGTCTCTTTTAGGCTGGGGAAGCTCGAGGGCACGATTTTGTCCATCAGGTCCGTCGGCTTAGGCCGCAGCCAGTCAACCATCCGTTGATTCGCCCAAAGGTTGTAGATGGCAAAATCTGACGTAAGTGTTGCAAGGCTCATTTTCATCATTTTTTCTGGTGTTTTCACGGTGTCATGGTTTAGTGATACCAAGTACGACACCGACGGTGACAGCCCTATGTCAGCATGAAAAACAGGTGCATAAAAAAATGATTTTTTTCGGAGGTCGAACTGAGGACAGCTATTTGACTGCCCCACTTTCAATTAGTTCGTCCACGCGTTCATACGAATCTTTCACCCCGCGCTCCATCCCGGATCTGACCATGGCATCGCGATCCTCTACGGACTGAAATACTGAGTGAATAGTAATTAAGGTGCGGTCTCCGGGGAGTTCCTCAAAGCGAGTTGTGTCCAGTGTGACATGACCTTTTTCAGGAAGGCCCTCAAACTCGAATGTCTGAATGATGATGTCGGGCGACACTTCGTGGCATACACCACGAAATCCGTATTCGTTACCCTTGGAGTCCGAGTGAAAGTAGTGGTAGCTCCCGCCATTCCTGGAATCAAATTTCTCGATCCTCATTTTCATGTCGCGCGGCCCTAGCCATTTGATAACGAGTTTTGGGTCTGTGAAAGCTTTGAATACGACTTTTCGCGGCGCATTAAATTCGCGCGTTATAAAAAGTTCTTGCTTGCCGGGTTCGGCTTTGATGGTGGTTGGGTTGTGAGTCATCTTGAGGTCCGTTCTTTGCATTTTGATTTGGGGGTAACGTTGATTGTTAGTCGCACTCTCAGTTGCCGGTAGCCTGTCGCAGGCGACCGGTAGCTGGCAACGGGCGACAAATGCGTGCTACTTTCCGTCGTAGGCATCCTTCAGCGTATTCATGTCAATCTTCCCCATCTTCATCAATGCATCCATTACCCGCTTTGACTTTTTGGGATCTTTGGCGCCCATCCATTTACCGAGATCAGTTGGAATGATCTGCCATGACAAACCGAACTTGTCTTTGAGCCATCCGCATCTTGATTCCTCGCCACCATCGGCAATCAGCTTGTTCCATAGCTCATCCAGCTCACTTTGACTGTCGACATTTACGTAAAGGGAGAACGACTCATTTAGCTTGTAATGCGGTCCGCCGTTTAACGCCATAAATTTCAAACCCGACAGCTCGAAAGTAACCAGCAGCACAGGTCCATTATTCGGCATGCGAGACACTTCACCGCGTTTCGCATCTTTGAAGACTGAGCAATAAAAATTCATCGCCTGTTCAGCTTCCTTGTCGAACCAAAGGAATGGGACGATTTTTTGAGATTTGATTTCCATGAGAGTATGAGTTTAATTGGCTTCTATATTCTTACTTCTTGCCTCTAACTTCCTATTTCTTACTTCTTACTTCTTGCTTCTTACTTCTTACTTCCTGCTTCTAGGATTCTGGATTCTGGGATTCTGGATCCTTGCTTCTAGGATTCTGGATTCTGGTTGCTGGTTTCCCGCGAGACCCATGTAATAATCTTTTTGCTTCCTATTGAGGTGTTCTATAGCATATCTTAATGCCGTCCTGGGCATGGTGGCAGCGTGCTTGTCCAGAAAGGAGAGGAGCCTTTCGCGATGTTTTCCACGACCTGCGTGACGAATCCATCCCCCAACGGCTTTGTTGATAAGGTCTTCTTTGTCGTTCACCATCAACTCACCAATGCTAAAAGTATCCCCGACGTCGTCGTGCTTGATAAAATATCCTGTGCTGACAATCGCTGTGCGTCGCTCCCAAATATTTTTGGACGTTGCCAGTTTGTATAGAACTTTCCGCGGTTTGTCGAAGAGGTAAAGGCCGATCACATACACGGCGCCGAGGTCGACGAGATCCCAACTATTGATCCGATCGTGATGTTTCAAATACAAGTCGAACAATTCTTTCCTGCGGGTTTCTGTCGTTCTTTTGTTTCGTGCCTGGTTGTTCATGATGCTGACCGCCCCGGCACGTACCTCATGGATATTGCTTGCCAACAACTTCTCTATTTCAGATGGAACCATGTCCATTGATTTCTTGGCAATCTTGAAAAGAGTCCCCATGCGGATTCCTATGAATTTGTCTCCTTCGCCGTACTGTCCTCTTTCCAGTTTGAAATATTTCTTGATCTTTTTCAGTTCGTCGTCGGATTGGTGTGCCTTTATTTTGTCGATGAACTCGGCTGCCGTTGTCGCTTCAGCTGAACGAGGGCTGGCTTTTGAGGAGGACTTTTTCATACGACGAGATTTCTGGATTCTGGTTGCTGGATTCTGACTTGCCCGACGAAGCAGCTTCTGCGTTGTCTCCATTGCTGGATTTTAGATGGCTGGATTCGGTCTCTGTTTGTGGAAAACCTTTCCCCCGACCCAGCATGTGGGGAAGGCGGTTATAGCCAATATTGCCGGGTACCACGTGTCAGGCTGATTGAGGTGCGACAGGAGGCCAACCAGCGTTGCGACGGTTCCAAGAATTCCAAGTATGATGACGTGCTTCATCGGATGCTGCGGAGCTGCCATCGCGGTGATGTAGCCTCCGGCGATCCCATAGAGAATTCTGTAGATCGTTGCGATTGCCAGCGAGGTCGTGGGCCAGGGTTGGCTCTCGCTGTACGCGGGCGCCAAACCCGATTGGATCAGAATTGCGTCCGTTCCTACTGCGAGGATGGCGTTGGCCAGAATTCCAGCCAGGACTGCGCCAATGCTTTTTAGAATATTCATACCGAATTATATGTCTTGTTTTCCCGATTTCCTTTTTGATTTTCCTTTTGCCTGCATTTTGATCAACAGCGTGTCGAGTGTGTCAAATTTGTCTGACCAGAATTTCCTGTACTGCTCAACCCAATCCGACACTTCGTTTAGCTTCGCGAGCTTTGGCTCACAATAACGTTCGCGACCTTGTTTTTTCATCACGATAAGCCCGCACTCCATGAGAATTTTGATGTGTTGCGATATCGCCGGTCTGCTTACATCGAAGTTCTCTGCGATTGCATTCAGGTTAAGTGATTTATGAGCGATAAGGTTGATTATCTCCCGCCGTGTAGGGTCTGCAATAGCCTGAAAAACGTCCCGTCTGGTTTCCATTTGTATATGTAAGTATGTGCTTACAAATATAATGTAAGGATTTGCTTACGCAAAATTTCAGATTATTTTTTTTGAAAATGGCGACGAAGCGCCTTCGAAATGGAATGATGACGGCATCCGGTCCCTCGTTGCCTGTTATCCGTTCCCGGAAACTAGTGACGGAGACAGGGAACATTTTCCTAAATTCCCACAATGAAGCGGCTACTCATCATCGGAATCGCGGTTGCGTCGGTCATTCTCGCATGGATATTTTATCCTTCCCATGAAATAGACTTCAGCACAGAAGTCAAGCCGATATTCAATAAGAAATGCATTTCTTGTCACGGTGGAGTAAGACAGAAAGCAGGCTTCAGCGTATTGTTTAGAAAAGAAGCACTCGCCCCAACTGAATCCGGGAAACCTGCGATCATTCCCGGCAAGCCCGACGAGAGTGAGCTCATGAAACGCATCACGACCGCCGATCCGGAAGAAAGAATGCCGTACAAGCATGAGCCCCTGAATGAGTCTGAGATTGCCACGCTTCGCCAGTGGATTAAAGAAGGAGCGAAGTGGGGCGACCATTGGGCGTATGTTCCGGTAAAGAACATACTGTTGCCGCAGCAAGGTTTGGAGGCGACTGAGGACGGACCGCGTAATGCGATCGATCTGCTCATTTACAAAAAGCTTCAAGCTGAAGGACTTGACCCTTCGCCCGAAGCCGACAAGAAAACCTTACTTCGTAGGTTGAGTCTGGACCTCATAGGATTGCCTGCACCCGAGAATCTTGCGAAAAAATTTCTGGAAGACGACAGTGCCGAAGCTTATGAAAATCTTGTCGATGGACTGCTGAACTCACCGCATTATGGCGAACGTTGGACGGCGCCCTGGCTCGATCTTGCGCGCTATGCCGATACAAAAGGTTATGAACGCGACTACATTCGCAACATTTGGCGTTATAGGGACTGGTTGATAAAGGCGTTCAACGACGACAAACCTTACGATCAGTTTATTACAGAGCAACTTGCAGGCGATCTCTTACACAATCCATCGGACGATCAGCTCCTGGCAACGGCATTCCATCGAAACACAATGACCAACGACGAAGGTGGAACGGACAACGAGGAATTTCGAACGGCAGCGGTCCTCGATCGTGTGAATACTACCTGGGAATCATTGATGGGTACAACGTTTGCCTGCACGCAATGCCACAGCCACCCCTACGATCCGTTCGTTAATGAAGAGTACTACAAGTTCGTTGCCTTTTTCAACAACACCCGCGATGAAGATACCTATGAAGAGTACCCACTGCTTCGGGAATTTAAGAACAAAGAGGACAGCGTTTCGCTCGCAAAGATCGTCAAGTGGGTGAACGGTCCGCGCGCCGAAGAGCTTTATCATTTTGCCAGGACCGCGCAGCCTGTGACATACTCATTGCTCGGCACATTCATTAAGAACAGTTCAATCAGCGACAACAAGTGGCTTATTTTCCGTAACCACGGCCTGGCAAAGTTGAACCAAGTCGATATTACAGGTAAAGATCACCTGATCATGCGATTCATGACCTGGGTGGACAAGGGAACGCTGGTATTTCGTCTTGATAGTGAGCAAGGGCCCGAGATTGGCCGCTTCTCCCCATCCAACACAAAAGGGAAATGGATTCTTGGTGAAACGCCGTTCCGCGGAGCCGATGGAAAGCACGATATCTACCTGACCTATGACAGCCCCGTGCTAAAAGACCCGCTTGGTGATGGGATAATGTTTGATTATTTCTATTTCACCAACGAGTTTCCTGGTAAGGGAAAGCCCGGCTACGATGAAGCGCGGAAAAGTTATTGGAAATTGTTGACCGCAGATGTCAATACAACGCCAATCATGATTGAAAACCTGCCTTCGAACACACGCAAGTCGTACGTGTTTGAAAGAGGCAGCTGGCTTACTAAGGGAAAGGAAGTTCAGTCGGGAACGCCGGCGTCGCTGAACCCATTCCCGGAAGGAGCGCCACGAAATCGACTGGGCCTCGCGCAGTGGATGACCAGCGATCAAAACCCGCTTACATCGCGAACGCTCGTTAACAGAGTGTGGGAGCAGCTCTTTGGAGTGGGTCTTGCAGAAACACTTGAAGATCTGGGTACCCAGGGCATCCAACCCACGCACCCCGAATTGCTCGATTACCTGTCTTGGCAATTCATGCACGAATATAAGTGGAGCATAAAGACGCTGTTGAAAAAGATTGTAATGTCGTCCACCTACAGACAAGACTCTAAATTCAATGAAGCAAGTCTTGAAAAGGATCCTTCGAATAAATTTTACGCCCGTGGTCCACGGGTCAGGCTTTCAGCTGAGCAAGTCAGGGATCTTACACTGTCTGTTGCGGGATTGCTTAGCCCAAAGATGTATGGACCCGGGGTGAAGCCTTATCAACCCGCTGGTATATGGCAATCACCTTACAATGGATTGAAATGGGTTCGGAGTAAAGGAGAAGATGAGTACCGTCGCGCAATTTACACGTACTGGAAGCGTACGGCACCCTATCCTTCGATGATGTTGTTTGATGGAATTGCGCGCGAAGTTTGCTCGGCGCGACGCATCAGGACAAACACGCCGCTACAAGCACTGGTCACACTTAACGACTCAGTCTATGTAAACGCAGCGAAAAATTTCGCGCAGCGAATGATTGGTTCGGGCACAACCGTGCGGGACCAGATCGCCAATGGCTATTCGATTGCAGTCGGTAAACCCATCACAGAAGCCAAACTTGCTGTACTGCAGCGCCTTTATGAAAAAACTTCAGTGACAGTTTCAAAGACAGGTGACAAGAAGCAACCGACGGGTGATGTTGCAATGGAATTGGTTGCAAGCGCTATTTTAAATCTCGATGAATTTATAACCAAGGACTGATTATGAATTTTGAGAACCTTATAAGAGAAGCGCAGCAGCAGTCGGTGGAGTTGACAACGCGGCGGCACTTTTTCAAGCAATGTTCTATCGGTCTTGGATCCATGTACCTGGGCAGCATGCTTGGGTCATGTTCGGCGCCTGGTCAGAGCCGGTCTTCTGTGGGCCTGGATCCATTGGCTCCCAGGGCGCCTCACTTTCCCGCGAAAGCGCGCTCGGTGATCTACTTGCATATGGCAGGCTCTCCGTCGCAACTGGAACTCTTTGATTTTAAGCCTGAACTCCAAAAGCTTGATGGCCAGTTATGTCCACCGTCGCTGCTGGAAGGGAAGAGGTTTGCATTCATTCGCGGTGTCCCCCAGATGCTCGGACCGCAGGCAGTTTTCAGACAAAGAGGTCAAAGCGGAGTTTGGATTTCGGATCATCTTCCTCATATGGCGGATATCGCAGATGAGCTTACCGTGATTAAAACACTGCACACAGATCAGTTCAATCATGCACCTGCGCAATTGCTACTGCACACCGGAAGTCCGAGGCTGGGAAGACCAAGCATGGGTTCTTGGGTGACGTATGGCCTTGGAACTGAGAACAGCGATCTCCCGGGATTTGTCGTGCTGACTTCCGGCGGACGAGCACCAGATGCAGGCAAGAGCGTATTTGGCAGCGGCTTTCTTCCTACTGTCTACCAGGGCGTGCAATGCCGATCTGAAGGCGACCCCGTGTTGTTCATAAAAGATCCTGACGGCGTGACCCGTGATATGCGAAAGGCTTCAATTGAGGCGATCAACGAAGTCAACAAGCTGTTATACGAGGAATTCAAAGATCCGGAAACGCTGACAAGAATATCTCAATATGAATTGGCCTACCGGATGCAGACTGCTGTGCCGGGTGTGATGGACATTTCAACTGAGCCGGAATATATTCATCAGATGTATGGCACGCAGCCTGGAAAAACCTGCTTTGCGAATAACGCCTTGCTTGCGAGAAAGATGGTGGAGAACGGTGTGCGCTTTGTCCAGCTTTTTGATTGGGGATGGGACTCGCACGGAACCGACGCTGAAGCATCGCTGGATATTGGGCTGATCAATAAATGCCGGTCAGTTGACAAAGCGACGACAGCGCTGATCCTTGACTTGAAGCAGCGCGGCCTCCTTGATGAAACTCTGATCGTGTGGGGCGGGGAATTCGGGCGTACGCCGATGCAAGAAAATCGAGAAGGGAAACAAAACATATTTAAAGGTCGAGACCATCATACCGATGCATTTAGTATCGTGCTCGCAGGCGGTGGTATCAAGAAGGGATTTTCGTATGGAGAAACCGACGAGATCGGATACCACGGAGTAAAAGACAGGATGAGCACATTTGATCTGCAGGCAACCATTCTGCATCAGCTGGGATTCGACCACGAGAAGCTTACCTACGAATTCCAGGGGCGGCCATTTAGGCTCACTGACGTGGAAGGAAAAGTTGTCAATTCTATACTAGTTTGAATTATGGCACTCAACAGGAGAAATTTTATCAAATCCTCGGTTGGCTCAGGCATGGCGCTGGCCCTCCCTAAACTTGACTTTAACATGAGCAAAAAGATTGATATTCCGGCGGCGACCTCATTGAAAATCATGGCTACCAACTGGGGCATTGATTCCACTATTGAGCAATTCTGCGCGCGTGCGAAAGAAGTCGGTTATGATGGCGTTGAGCTGGGGTGGCCTGCCGAGGCTGCCGAGCAAAAAGATTTACTGAACGCGGCAAAAGGGAACCAGCTCAATCATGCTTTTCTCATCGGCGTTTGGGATACTGACGACTACGCTACGCACTTCAAGAGCTTTGAAAAGAAATTGAGAGAGGCAGCTGCCGCGCAACCATTATATATTAACTGCCATGCAGGCAAAGATCATTTTTCATACGATCAGAATCTCGCTTTTATCTCTCTGACTGCTAAAGTGCAGGCTGAAGCAAAAGTGCCGATCTATCACGAAACGCATCGTGGAAGAATTCTTTACTCGGCTCCGGTGACAAAATCTTACATCGACAAGCTTCCGGACCTAAAGCTGACTCTCGATATTTCACATTGGTGTGCAGTACACGAATCATTGCTGGGTGACCAATCGGCGACAGTCGACCTGGCACTGAAGCGCACTGAGCATATTCATGCGAGGGTGGGTCATCCCGAAGGTCCACAGGTAAACGACCCGCGTGCCCCGGAATGGGCGAAAGCCGTTGAGACACACCTGGGCTGGTGGGATAAGGTTGTGGAAAACAAAATAAAGAACGGCGCATCGAATATTACTTTTCTCACCGAGTTCGGTCCACCCGATTATTTGCCGACAATCCCTTATACGCGACAACCCGTTGCGAACCAATGGGACATCAATGTGTATATGATGCAGTTGCTGAGGAAGCGCTATAACAAGGGATGAGTTTAGCTGACTATTTCGGCAGGTTTCATCCTGCGCTCGTCCATATTCCTATTGGCGTATTTCTTGGCATCATCCTCCTGGAATGCCTTGCGCTAAAACCGAAATTTAAGAACCTCCTGCCAGCGACAAGGGTTTTGTTGATGCTGGGATTTGTATCGGCGAGTGTTGCAGCCCTAGCCGGATATTTGCACTCACGTGCCGAAAGCTTCGATGAGGCGGCCGTCAATTTGCACCTCGTGCTTGGAATAGGCGTTGCCGTTGTTTCATTCGTTGCGATCATACTCAATGGCGGGTCAGGTGAGAAGATGCGTAATGGATACTATGCCTCACTCGCTGTGCTGGGTCTGATGACAGTTCTCGCGGGGCATACAGGTGCGTCTATCACGTACGGTGCCGAATACCTGTATCCGTCGAATATGAATGCTGTCAGTGGTGATCAGTATTCTGACATCTCAAAGGAAACACTTCTTTATGCCGGGCTTGTGAAGCCAACGTTCGACAATAAGTGTGTTGGTTGTCATGGTCCATCACGACAAAAAGGCAAGTTGCGTCTCGACGCGCCTGAGTATATCAGGCTGGGAGGCGAGGATGGTGAAATTGTCAATATGTCCTTACCCGAAGAAGGCGAGCTGTGGAGGAGGATCACACTTGAATCATCCAATGACGATCACATGCCACCTATCGAAAAGCCACAGTTGTCAGCAACGGAGATCGGCCTGATCACCTTTTGGCTTGAGAACGGCGCTGATTTTAATTCAACGCTGGGATCTTTTCCAAAATCAGATTCTATTATCGCCGTGCTGACGAAAGCACGACCAGTTGAAAAATCAGAAGACGCTGCCGTCCCCTTACCGAATGAAGATATCCTAAACACGCTTAGGAAAAACGGAGTAGCTATTTCCTTCTTATCAAAGGATGACGGGCGGATTGCATTACAATTCATCAATGCAAAAGAAGATAGCATGGTGACGTTGCTTGAAACTTTTCCTTCCCTAAAAGCTCAGGTGGTGGAAATAAAACTCCCCAACCAACGACTTCGCCATGAGGACTGGAAGAAGATGGGATTGCTGACGAATCTCAGGAAACTAAGCGCAGAGAATTCAAATTTATCCGACGACGACGTTGGTGTCCTGCAGGACTTGATGCAATTGGAGTATCTGAATCTTGTTGGGACTGCCGTAACTGCGAGTGGCCTTTCAAAAATTTCGCTTCCGGGGCTAAAGCACCTTTATCTATTCAAGACAGCGATCACCCCAGGTGATGTCCAGGGATTGAAGCAACAATTTCCGAACGCCGAGTTGATACTCGGGAATTTTCAGGTGCCAACGTTTGAATCCGATACCACCGAACGGAAGGAAAAGTATGTTGTGCCTGTGAAGGAGTAGTGTCTTGTCCTGAAATAGGCTGGCAGGTTAAACAATTGACAGAGGTCATGACATGTTGTGAGCCGTAAGCATTACCCGCAACCAGCAAGTGAATTTTGCCTCTGAACTACCAGCCGCCTGAGTCCAACTCACCAGAATCTGGAATTCAAATTTTGAGTTTAGAATCCCGCTTCTCTCGAAGTCAACACGATCTTCGATTGAAGAGCGTCCTTCTTTATTACTGTTTTCTGCGTCGAGGGATTCGACCCACATATTCTTTGTTCCCATGCGCTTGCGCCAGTCGCCGCCAGGCTTATCAGCGCAACAAATCCTAAAAACACGATCGAGTCAAATGCTTCTTTAATAACGGTTTTTTGCTTTGGTGGCATACAAAAGGGTTTAGACTGCTCTTCCCCTAAAAGACAGGCGTGATTCGCCTTGCCACTATCGGACTTTTGAAAAATTTAAGGAATAATATATACCTGCCTCGAATCCTACCCACGACTTGATGGCGTCGTAACCGATGGTGGGGGATGGCGTATTATTGAATTGGGTATTGGTTACGAACGAAAAATCATTGTCGGGCGAGCTTTGTGGCCCGCCGTAAGACCTGGATTGTCCCCTTGACGTGTACTTGGCGTGCTGATCGGGCTGCTCGCGGAACTTAAGATTCATTAGATTGAATGAGGGCCCTGCCTTCACGGAAAAATTCCGGGCAACTGGATATTGGAGCATCAACTTCAACTGGTGCTGTTGTGCGCTGACAGCATACCCGTCTTCGCTGATCGTTGTGATACCCGCCCTGGTGATTTGCTTGAGCGACGCAAAGGTGTACACGGGGCTAACACTGAACTTACCGACGAGATGGATATTCGTCCCGACTCCGAACCCCATGCGCAGATATTTACCTTCAGAAAGCCCGGCGTTGAGGACACCATAGATCGACTTGATACCGGCTTGAAGCTCGACACCGCCCGAAAAATCGCTCAGGTAAAGTCCAGCAGCTGCATAGAATTTTGTGTGTGGTTTAGGCGCACGTGCGTTGACACTCAAAAGTGTATTTCCAAGATTCAGCGAATCCAGCTTCCGGAGATACTCGCGGTGGATCCTTGCTGACAGGTCCACAGAATTATTCTTAGCAAAAGTTCTTGTGGGTGCAAGTGGCTCAGTTCTCACAACGTCTTCTTTGGCGATCGACTCAATCATCGGGGCTGATATCGTCAGCGTAGGAGGGGCTGGAATAAGCGCACCCTTCTTAATAATGACGTAAAGATTTTGAGTCTTAAACTCAAGATTCATTTCACGGCCAAGGTGGTTAAAGACATTGGCAAGTGACGTGTTCGTGCCGGTGTAGGTCACTTTTCTTCCCGGCTCGATCACATTCGAACTATAGATGAAATGAATGTTGGCCTGTTTTTCAATCTGAAGGAGCGCTTCTGAAAAACGCACGTCAAGAAAATGAACCGAGACTTTCCGGTCGAGAATATTTTGCTGCGCGCACGCGAAGGTAAGTGGCAGCAGCGCCGCCAGCAGACTAAGGACAACCCTTACCTTCGATGACAAACCCCTGGTCATTCTTTTTGATCGAGAGATTCAATGATTCCGCGATCAAATGTAGCATATATTCTGCTGTTACATCGTCAAAAGATGCGGTAAGCCTGCAGCCGCCAATACCCGCATTTTCCATGGTAAAAGAGTAGGGATAGGCCTTTTGCATAACCTGGAAAACCTGCTCGAGCGGGGTGTCTTCGAATACGAATTTGCGGGTAGCATAACTCGCTATATTCTTGTCGCCGGCAGGTGTCACCTTGATGGGAGTTGTATCCGAAACCACTGATCCGCTGTACCCGCGGTCGAGGAATGTGCTGTCGTTAGATGTTGTGACCAGCACTTTCCCTTCTTCCACCGTGACATTCAGTTTGCCGTCCGTAAGCGTAACGTTAAAGGCTGTTCCGATCACGTGAATATCTGCGACGGCTGTGTGTACAATGAAAGGCTTGCCATTGTGTGTTACCTTAAAAAACGCCTCGCCTTTCGACAAGACAACTTCGCGGGTCTTCCCAAATTTCTTTGGATACGATACAACTGCCTCCTTGTTAAGTACGGCGACGGTGCTGTCGGCAAGTATCACTCTTTCTATACTGGCTTTGGCAATGGTCTGAATGGTAGCATCATCGTTTCTTGTATAAAAAAAGTAAGCGACCCCTAGTCCAACGACAAGTACGGCGGCTATCCGCAAAACAAATGACGACGCGCTTAAGGTGCGCACGCTTCCTTTCAGGGGTGATTTGAAGGTATCATGTACAGTTTTCCAGTCATTTTCGATGTCGACGACGACATGTTTTTGCGCCGGTTGGGATTGCTGCCACGCTGATTCAAAACCTTCGAAATAGAGCCTGTTTTCAGCATTTTCAAGCCAGACATGTAAAGCAATCGCTTCGTCAGGAGAAGCTTCGCCTGCGAGGTAGCGGGAGATGAGTTCGTCGTTGATCGATATCGTTTCAGGATCTTTCAAACTTGTTCACGAAGGTTATCTCGCAGTATTCTCAGCGCCTTGCTGACTTGGTTCTCGATTGTGTTTACCGATATACCGAGCGCGGCTGCAATTTCGGCATATTTCATTTCTTCATAACGGCTCATCATGAAGATGGTCCGACATTGTGGGGGCAGATTTTGGATGATTGTCTTTATTCTTACCTCCAGCTCGTCCGGAAAAACTTCCGGATGCTGAACATCACCTGTTTTGGATCCATCCCGTGTTTGGAATTTCAGCCTCACTTCGCGATGCTCAAGTTTATTGAGACACAGGTTATGCACTGCCTTGTACAAATAGGATTTGAGTGTGCTTGCGATCACCAATTCGTCTTTCTTTTCCCACATTTTCATAAATAGCGCCTGGACGACATCCTTAGCGTCATCTGCATCTCTGACAATGGTGAATGCATATTTGCATAGATTTTCAAAATGCAGGTTAAAGACCGACTGATAGATTTCCTCGTCGCCATCGCGGAGTCCTTTGATGAGTTTTTGTTCGTCTGGCGGAAGCACGATTTCAGTAGAAATATTTCAAATCTATCCGGGGCTATGCCGTCGTCAGCGCGCACTATGAAGACAGGTCAACCGACGCCAGCCACTATGCAAAATATGGATTTTCCGTGCGGGAATGCAGATTCTTCCTTTTTGTCTACAAAATGGGGGCGTCTGTCTCTATTCACGTTATGCGATCGCGGTACGACCTATCGATTATTCCCCGTAGTAGGCGAAGGGTGCCCAGAAGTAAGGATCCTGATATTGCGCTCCAAAATCTCCGCGTATGAATTTCCGCTTCATCTCCGCCATTGCGGTCGAAAAGGATTTGTTCTGGTTGTAGACCAGGTCGTAAAGGCCGATCATGAAACGCATGGTTGCATCGTCGGAAATCGCCCATAAAGAAACTGACATCGCGTTCGCGCCTGCCTGGAGAAAACTTTGAGTTAACCCAACAACGCCTTCGCCAGCGTAAAGCTTGCCGAGTCCTGTCTCGCAGGCTGAAAGGGCCACAAAATCTGCCTGAAGTTTGAGGTCTTTGGCTTCAGGCACTGTGAGAAAACCATCTTCACCTCCCTTTTCCGTCATGGCCAGCGTTGTCACGACGGTCGAAAGCTCCGGTATCGTAGGCACCACCATGCCGTGTGTTGCAAAATGCACCGCCCGGTACCTCGCGAGATCACCGCGCGCCGACATTGCTTTGATGTTAGCTTCATCAAATGCAACGCCTGTGATCACGTCCACGCCGGATACTCGCCTGGCAACTTCACTTACTTCGGTCATTGTTCCGGGCAGGTATTTCCAGCTTGCTCCCTGGACGCCAATTGATGCAAGGGTTTGCCGTTGGCTTCGATGTGCTCGTGCATTTTCAACCACCTTCATCTGGAGCTGCCGAAATTCCTGCTCTGAGTCGACGAGCATACCTTCAGCGGTGTATGGTGCGAACGTTGCACCACCGAATGCGATCATCGGTTTACGAGAGGTTGGATACGTGCGTCCCTTCAGCAGCTTCATGACGGTCATTGATGGTGCATAGTGAATGTCAAATTTTTCCGCAAGGTATTTTCCCTGTGCGTCCCGCAGCGCGTCAAAAGGGATAAAGCTCAGGTAGCTGTCAGGTGACAAATAGATTTTTTCTTTTCCACTCAACAGTGATTCAGCTGGCGCGATGAGGAGTCGGTAAAATTCCTTTTGCAGCTCGCCGCTGAGGTTGTTGTAGATCTCGGTGCCTGGCGCTTTCGTCATCATAAACCGCAGAACCGATACGACCTCGCCGGTCTTGTCCGCCGTCTCCAGCCCGAAAGGATCCACGGAAGCGCTTTCCGCAGCGCGCAACTTCATCGCCACACCATACCCCTGTGCGAATTTGTTTTGGATGCGCGGAATGAAGTCTGGATCTTTCCGGTACAATGGCAGCGTCTGGGTGGCGGTGACTACAAGCATGACGAACTCGCTTTGCTCAGCCATCGCAAACATGATCACTGCTTCATTCGGCGCCAGTGAATTCTGCACCTCCTGAAGCGTCGGCCTGGGCAAGCCCTGACCCATGGCTATATTTTCAGCCAGCACCCTGCTGCGCGACCGTTCAATGGAATTAAACAACTTTTCAACCTGCCCAAGGCGCGCATAGCAGATATTCAAGAACTGGTATGCACTGATCTGGGAGCGGATAAATGATGCCCTTGCTTCAGCAGGTATGTTTGCCCGGCTCTCTTCCGCAAGACTCACACTTTCCTCAAAGACAAGTGCGGCTTCGGCAAACTGGCCATTAAACCAATAAAGAGAACCAAGGTTGCTCAAATCGAGAATGGCGCCATTGTAGTTCCCCGCTTTCCTTTCTTTTTCAGCGAGCTCGCGATAGGTGCTATTCGCTTTTGAATAATTTCGTTCGCGGAAGTAAACCAATGCAAGATTACTCAGTGTGCTGTTGACCATCCCCTCGATGTCATTTTCCCTTGCAATGCGCAGAGATTTTTCCAGGTTTTCCTTCGCGAGCGCTCGGTATTGCTCACCCTCAGTCAGAATGTAGATAGCACCGAGATTGTTGTAAGCAAAAGCCTCGTAGTAGGTTTTCCTTTCCGGCACATAAGGCGCAATGGATAAGAGCTCTTTGTTCCCGTCAACCTGTTCCTGCCTTGCGGCTAAGGGTCGTGTCTCGGGATCGAATCCCTTTCCTTTGCAGTATTGAACCAGAAGCTCCCCGCGCAGTGTTTTTGAAGGTACTTTCGATGAGACTTGCAGTGCTTTTTCTGCGGCACCAATCATATTTTCATATTGACCGTAGGCGTTGTAGTAGTCACACAACATGATTACCAGGCGACCGAAGAAAAACGGACTATCAACGCTGCTTGAAGAGTAGTAGTTATAGGCATCACGCATGTACCGGAAAGCGTTGTCATAGTCGCCGCCACCATGAGCCATGCCAGCAGCCGCGACGTAGACCTGCATGATCATTCCCTGCGGCGCCGCGTAAATGTTTTTCACGCCGCTGAAAAACCTGTCGAGCGATGCGACAGCTTCCTTAGTCTTTCCCTCAGCGGTCAGTTTTTCTGCGTCGGTGAAGTTTGCAAAGACTCCGTTCATTTCCTTTCCTCGCTGCATCCTGTTGAACTCAGCCTCTGCAAAAGTTTTAAGTGGTCCGATCAATGAAGAACTGCTTGCTCGCGCATCCAATTCTCCTGCGAGTTGGGTGAAGTCTTCTTCGCGGTCGAAAAGCCTTACTGCGCGTGTGATCCATTTTTTTGCAGCCTCCAGATCTTTTTTTTCGATGAGCTCCAGGTAAGCAAGTGATTTGAGCGGCGTTGGGTTGATGGGATCATACCACGACCCTACAATCAATGCCTTTCGCGCATCTGCGTAACTTCCCAACTCAATCAGACAAGCCCCCTGTCCTGATATGGCTGCTGCACCGTCATTGAACATTGCAGTCGCCTCGCGGTAGGAATTCAGCGCCTCGTTAAAGTTGCGCGCGTCGAAGAGATTTTTTGCCTGTTGGAGCTTTGCTTCCAGGCCGCTTTGTGCATAGGTTCCCGTAGTCAGCAACATCAATACGACAAGAGTCTTCATAGGCAAATAATTTTTTAACCTATGAAAATTGGGCAATGCGATACTCACGTTAAATACGCATTGTGTCGTATTCTCACATTCGCGCAACAACCTAAATTGGAGCAATATTCCAGCGGCTATAGCCGCTCGCATAACATAACTTTTCGCATTATGAGCAGGCTGCTACTCGCATTTATTCTTTTCATAGGGCAGACAATTTGTTCTGGTCAGGAGCAATCTGGCCCTCATTCGGCCCGGTCAAAAATCAAGAGCGTCCAGTTCTCATCAGACGGTAAGCGCATGTTGACGGCGTCATATCTCGAGGCGGCGATCTGGAATACGGAGGACTTTTCCGTAATACGCACACTTGACTTCAAACGGATTGGGCTGCTCATCTCTGATGACTATCATTTTGTAACAGATCCGGCGATGAAAACACTGTGGCTGAAAGGATTCAGTTTGCAGGAAGGTGCCCTTGTTGACATCGACAAGTGGACCTTCTTTAAAGTAGGATACTCCGTTGATCTGATTTCTTCGAACAATATTGGCGTGTCATGGTCGCCTGCAGCACAAACGTTCCTCGTGGATCTCCAGACGGGCGCAAGAACGCACCTTAAGGAGCTCGACGGTTATTACGATCCGGACATATCGCCCGATGGCAACACCATGCGTTGCCCGGGAAAAGGAAAGAAAGACAAGATCTACAATTTCATTACCGGGAAATTCACAACTGAAAAAGAATTAGAGAGGCCGACCGAAAGTTACGTCGGCCTGCAGCCCGCCAAAGGAACCATTACGGTTGGTGGAGTTACCAGGCAGTTTGCCGTTGGTGGTGGGTCGCCAGGTACCGACTTTGCGCGAAAGGTATATCAGAATGAAGCGAAGGGTGAAGTTGGCATTCTCGAAAACCAAGATATTTACGACGCAACCTTGCAAGCCTACGTGTATCGCAATTACCTCGTGGTGTATGATCTCAATAATGGTGAAGTGTTGAAAAAGATTGCACTCAATGGCTCGATCGAGGATGCGAAAGCGATTCAGGCGGAGGAAAAACGGATTGCCGATGAGAAAAAAGCTGCAGGCGATGCAGCCCGCCAAGCCCGTATCGCAAATGCAAGACCGGGCTTCAAGGAATTCGACGCCAAGTTCACTAATCTCACTTTGCCTTTTACAATGAACTACGGTTCGGCTCAGGGATTTGCTTTGAACGATCCGTTCTTCAGCGGTGACATGACGATGAGAAGCGGCTCTGAAGTCTTCGGTATGGGAAGGATATGCTCGTGTTCGGATAAGGCTTCGTACCTGCTGATGGTGCGCAACCGAACGGAATCCACTGACCTTTCGAATTTCATCATCGTCAGCTACGACGTCGATGGAACAAGGCTTGGTTCACGAACGATCGGCGCAACGCAAAAAGACCCTTCCGGCCTGACGCGGCTCGACTTTTCAATCTCAGGCGGCTCCTGTAATATCCAGGTGAAGGCCGCAGTCACCTACTCGAATGGAAATTCACAGGATCGAAGCTTTTCATTCGGTAGCTGCGTTGCAAACTAGCGGTCAAGGTGATTCGTCCCGGTCCCTATAAGATGAGGACAAAAAAAACCGCCAGGATCGGTTAGACCAACCCTGGCGGACATACTAATAACTAATACCGATTAACTTATTTCTTAGTGCTTCTTGAAAACGAAGCCGACATTCACTGCGAGGAATCCCTGTGCGGCAAGATCGGTGGTGCTTAACCCGTAGTTGTACCTCAATGCCAGGATGAGATCCATGCCCGGGCTGGTATCGTAACGCACGCCAACCTCGGGCCGCAGGGCGAACATCCAACTGTCAGTCTTAAGTGTATACAGGTTCATCTCCGTATTGCGACGCCAGTACATTGTTCCAACGCCAAGACCGACATACGGATTGATTTTTTCACCGGGTTTGAAAAACTTGTCAACGGTGACAAAGATTGGAACGATGTTCGCATACCGGTATTGAACGCCGGAGAGGGATACTGTTCCGCTCGTGTAGGTGTCGCTAGCTTTCCGCTCATAGAAAACATTCCAACTCACATCTGCGCCCACGGCGAGGTCGTCGGTTACCATCTTCCGGTATTCCATTGTTGCGCCACGAAAGCTTGACGTGCCTATGTATGTTTTGCTGTCGCCAGTGCCAAAGCCCATCGAGTATTGAATCGAGAAGGAGCTTTGAGCGAATGCCGGTGCCGAGATTGCGACTGCGGCTATAATCAGGAGTTTCATTAAATTCTTCATATGCTGTAATCGTAAATGTGTTAATTGGTCTTCAGGTAGGGTGATTGGGCAAACACTTTGTTGATGCCATTCGACACCCTTGCTGCATCATAAGCGCCACTGAGCAAGCCGTTAATGGCGCCGGTCCACACAACACGGCGGCTGTCATCCGTACTTTCTGCTTTGGGATCGACCAATGTCATCACAAGCGTTCCGGTTGAATAACTTGTGACAGGCACGTAAGGATAGTACCAGCCGCCACCGCAATAGTAGGGATAGTACCAGCACCAGTAGCTGCCCCAGTATCCGCCATAGATAATGGTTGTGCTTTCCCACGCGGCAGGCAACAGCTGAACATCGGGGTTGCTGTTTACATCAACTTTCGTCCAGCCGAGCGCCTGCATATTGGCATTGATTGTTGCCAACATGGGTGTGCCGTAAATATCCTTCACGTATTGCGGCGGCTTGTTTGGATCACCGGTGATCTTGGTGATCTTGTCAGGAATGGAGTACGTTCCCCTGCTGACAAAATCAAACTTGTTGTCATAATTCGAATACGCGATGTCTACTTCCTCCACGTATTCCGGCCCTGCCGGGTAGCAGCCGTAGAGGAGAGTCAGCAGGGCGAACGCTGAAATGGACAGGATTTTTCTTTTCATATGGTTTTAGAGATTAAGGGTTAATTACTACTTGCTTGAGTCTGAAATTAATTTTATCACCAAAGTCATTGTGGTAGAGGTGTTCAGTACTATTGCATAATAATGTTGCTTTCATAAATATGACGATATCGTAAGAACCCAGAAAACTGCAATAGCCGGGCCGAGCAAACCTACAAGCATTCCACCAATGCGCAGATCTTTTTGTTCAATAAGGCCCGTGCTGAAAGCGATGGCATTAGGAGGCGTGGACACGGGGAGAAACAAAGCAGTGGATGCGCTTAAGCTGATGATCAAACAGACCTCAGTGATATTTTGCGGCAGAATTGACATTCCAAGCGGAATGAGCACCGTGCTGGTCGCGGTGTTGCTCATGATATTGGAAAAAAACATTGTTGTGTACGCGAGAATAAAGTAAAAAGCTGTCTGCGGCACCGGCAAAGCAGCGATTTTTCGTGAATAGATTTGCAGCAACCCAGATTCCTCGAGACCAGCCCCCAACGCGAGACCTCCCGCGACAAGCAAAAGTGTGTCCCAACCGACGCTGCGAACATCCGCGTTTTTCAAGATACCCGTTAACGTGAGGCCGACAAGCGGCACAGCTGACACTGCTGCTGCGCTGAGACCGTGAATCGGATTGGTGAGCCATAGCACGAGCGTTACGGTCAGTACAACAACTACCACGATTCGTTGCAAGCGTGCATTTGGGTGAGGGCCATTGTCGACCGTCGCTGAAGGCACGGCGGTGATGGGTTTGACTTTTCGCATGAACAGATTCACAAGAAGTAACCATGCGAGCAGCGTCAACACAAGTGCGACGGGAAGTCCATAAATACCCCATTCAATGAAGCTGACAGGGTGACGGGATGTTGATAATACTCCTGCGGCGATGGCGTTGGGTGGACTGCCAATGATAGTACCCATCCCACCTGTTGTCGCTGCTATAGGAATACCCAGGATCAATCCTTTGCTGATCGGTGTCTGGTTTCCTATTTGCGCAGCAAGCGGAATCAGGGCGGCAATAACCATGGACGTTGCAGCGGTATTTGAGATCAGCATCGATATTGTCATTGTGACAAACATCATTGCGAATAGTATCCATTTTGGATTCTTTCCCGAGATACGCAGCGTCATTTGAATGAGCTCGATGTCGAGCTTTGTCTTGGTCATTGCGGCCGCAAGAAAAAAGCCCCCAAGCATGAGCCATATCACGCTGCTCGAGAACGTGTTTAAATAGACGTCGATATTTCGTGGTGTGGACGCCAGCATTCCGTAACCCTGCGTGAATGCCAGAAAGACTATGATAAACAAGCCAACTGCAAAGGCCGGGACCGCTTCGGTTAACCAGAGCGATATTGAAAACAAAAGCAGAAAAAAGACTTCTGTTTGGGTTTCATCCAACGAGCTGTCTTTGAGGAAATAGGTGCCAACCACTGCAACTACAAATGAAATGATGAACAAAATGAGTTTTCTGTTCGAAGTTTCAGTTGTTGTTTTTTTTCTTGTAACTGAACGTGCGGTCATAGGGTTTCAGGCGTTACAAGCCAAATCTGTATTGAAGTCCGGTAATGATCTGCTGTCTTGAGCCAAGAAATCCATATTCCATCCTGACCATCCAATGCCTGTTGTGTTGATATTGTGTACCCACTATGAAATTCCACATGTCCGCCGGTCTTTTATCGAGGGAGTATTGCACAGTGGCGTGTTTTTCGTCTTTAAGCGCACCATCGACGCTGGAAAGAAATTCACCCGCTGTGGCAAGGGCGCGGTTTGCTGTTTCATACTTTGCCGTGTTCACAGGATTCTTTTGCTCCAGCGGTGTAAGTCCTGCCCACCAGTTGTCCACGCTGGCTTGTGAGGTTGCGATCTTTTGAATACCTGCATCTACACGACCTTGCAGTCCACTCGTGTCGATGATTTCATTGAGGTTAAGTGATCCTTCGGTGCCCGTATTAAGCTTTAACCGGAATGCGCCAGCCCACAAAGCAAAATTTCTGTCACGAGCCTTCAGTTGAAATGTTTTGCCAAAACGCGGACCGAACACAAATGCGAACGCTGGTTTGTTGAGTTCAGCAATGTCGTTCCAGGTGAAGTTCATGTCCAGCGCCATCCAGCCGCCGCCAACACCTATAGTGGGAGTTACTCCGAAACCGGCAGTGGTTGCATTGAAGTTCGCCTTGGAGTTCATGGTGATGATGTTGTTCCAATTTCCACTTCCATCGGGAGCATAGATGCCAAAGTTCACCGTGGTAGAGGGTTGTGACCTTGCGAAGATTCCGTACACGTTGAGGAACGGGAGCACCCACACGTCGGGACGGAAATTGATACCGACCGCTTCGGAAGTAGCGGAATTGAATCGGACAACTTCATTGAGGCTGTGCATGGGTCCGTGGTTGAATCCAAGCGCAAGATTTTCGATGATCAGGTCGGATTTCTGCCACAGATAGTTAATCCCTAATCCGGCTGAGTACGGAAGCTTGAATCCTCGTTGCGTTGCTTTCTTTCCCCAGATGGGAAGAACATAAGGATATTCCGAAGCTTTGATGCTGTCGATTTCTGCAGTGCGTTTTTTTCCGACCACTTTGTCGGAATACACTTGCCCGGAAACGACTGTGACATCCATCAAGATGATCAACAACAGGAATTGTATTGTCCGTTTCATGTTGGGTATAATTGTGAAAATTATGTTTGGATTGAGGCACATATTACACTGACGCTGAATAATATCTTTGTTTGACCCATCTTTGATTTGGCCTTTGTTGTCTCATCATAGAATCGTGAACTGTATTCTCGTCTGAAAGAATTGAGTTACGCCTTTCATTCCAAGGCGGTCAAGTACACCATATCCATAAGCGAGCTCAAGTCTCAGATCCTTCGACATGTACCAGTTTACCATCGGGGTGATCCTGGTGAATTTCCCTCCTTGTATTGAGCCATCGTTAAGATCGAGGGACGAGTATCTCAATAAAACTTCCCATGCACCGGGCCCCCCTTTAAATACTGATCTTGTTACCGGCACAAAACCAAAAATCGCAGTGGCTGTATGATAAGGTCTGGATTCGCCGGTGATAATGTAGCTCGCAACGATATCGCCACCAACAAACGTGTGGTTAGTTGCGGTCGATGAATTGAATTGATGTGCATAGACTTCCGATCCAAACATCCATGAACCCGATTTATAATATGCTTCTCCACCGATCGAATTTGATCGGTCCGAAAGGAACGTTCCTGTGTCAATGAATTGTGGTGCCGGATTAGCTTCCGGCTTCGACTTGAGACGCATGGAGCCTTTCAGCGGTTCGGCATACCGATAGCTGGTACCGATATGAAGAACTTTTTCTTTATCATCTGTTAGGATAGGCAGCCATCCAACCCTGGCAACATATTGCCAGCTGAAAGTCGAGAACGATTGACCTTCGGACATCCAGTCACCAAATGCACCCAGGTTCCAGAACACTCGCTGCTTCGGCAAGTAGCCAAGCCATTTTATTCCATCCGCAAGGATCGGGATTACGTCAAGAGCCATCTGCCGTTCCATCGTCCATCCTGCATAGCCATTCATAACCTTGTTCATGGAAAACCCTTCTTTAGTACGACCGACGAAAAAACTACCCCACAATTCAGGTACCGCGACCATTACACCTGTCTCACGTACTAGCCATGAGTCACTGACTCCGTCATACATCAAGCCGACCTTCCAACTGATGGTTCTTTTCGTTTTGAGTTGCCCACTTCCGACAAGACGGAAATCACGCACTGCGAACGCTGGATTCAATGACACGCCCAGTTGGGCCAGCTGTGCCTTACCCGCAGCGTCTTGTTGGTATCCGGCATATTCATACAGAAATCCACCGCCAAATTTTGAGGTGGAATATCTGCCATTGAATAATCTCCAGCGCTTGTCCCTCCACCGCTGTGGAATTGTGTCTGTTGTTACCACCTCGAGTTCTTCGCCCATCGTTCCATCGGGGATCTTATTATCGGATTGTTGAGCTTTTCCCACGAACCCAGTCAAAACGATCGCGAAGGCTAACCAGTAACCCAACAGCGCCGATCCACAAGAAAAGTTTCCTTCATCCTTCTTCACAAAATCCGTTGAGAAGACTCTTAGAAAATTTGCAGTGGCGAAATAAATCCTATCGTGAAACGTCCCGTGCTCGTATCGACAGCTCCGAAACGTTGCTTGGCGTAATCCGAATAGTCATACACCCTGCCAACGTAGTTCACAAAGAACTTCATGTTGAGATCTTTCCATGGATAGTACTCGACGGCGGGAATAAATCCCCAGGCATTTCGGATGTGGGTTTCACCAGTTGTATTCGCAGCATCCTGGCCGGCGTTTTTCCACCGCGCGATGTCCAGCATAGCGATGAGCGTCAGATTGACCTTGTCACTCACCGAATACTTGAAGTGCGTCCAGTGACCTATATACTGCGTGTTGGCAACTGAATAGGGATAGATATTATCCGGAATGGTGTTGCTCACCACCGTTGTTCTGTCGAGGTCCTCGTCGCTCCACTTAAAGTCATATATGAAAGTGAATTTTTTCGAGATGATGAATTCCGTACCCAACGCGATGTAATTCATATTTGCACTTCCACCTCCGGTCTTTTGCGCTTCATTAAATAGTGAGTATGACCAGATGGTGTTGATCTTTCCATCCGCCAACACACCCCGCCAGTTCGATACAAATGCCAGCGGGGCTTTGGATTCAGTGAAATTTGGCTGTGATCCATAGAGTTCTGTAAATGTCTTGGTTCTTGAATCCAGGACTTGGAACGTCCACTGGTTTTTCTTGCTGGCTGTGTAAGTAAAGCCGACGCCAGTGAGAAAGTTATCGGCATACTCGACGATGTCCGAATATTCATAGATGTTGATAGGGTTCCAGTCGAATTCCCATGCACCCCAGTCGGCACACATCTTACCACCGGAGATGCTGAACTTATCGCTCACATCGAACCGTACAAAGGCAAGATCCACCGAGCGGCTTAAGTTGTCGACGGACTCAGACGTCTGGGCACGGGTGTAGCGATCCCGGAAGCGGAAGTAGACCTTGTCGGTTATCTGCCCACGGAATTCCAAACGAAACTGTTCATTCTTGAAGCGCGATCCGGTGTACTTCCCGTCCTGAAACTCATTTCGAAAGGCAAAGTTCATGTTTGCGATCATGCTCATGTTTCGGAGAAGCGTCTGCTTCGTTTCCGGGATCAGCGATTTGTAATAAGTCGTGTCACCTATCTGTCGCTCGGTTTTCTTTTGGGCAAAAAGGATCGCAGGTGACAAAAACAACAGCAAGATCCATTTGATTGTCATGCGTGCATTCATTGACTTAGGGTTTAAGGGTAGTGCTTTTAAATGGGTCTAATTTTTCTGGCCCGTCATCGTTGCGGGATCCATCAATTTCTTGATCTGATCTTCCGTCAGTAATTTCTTTTCGCGGATCAACTGAAGAATGCCCTTGCCGCTTTGAAGCGCTTCCTTAGCCAGCTCGGTGGTTTTCTCGTATCCAAGGACCGGGTTAAGTGCAGTTACGATCCCCACGGTTGTTTCCAGGTAATGGTTTAGGATTTTTTCATTTGCCGTGATGCCGTCGATGCATTGTTTGCGGAACAACGGCATCAGCTTGAAGAAGAGCCCTTGCGATTCCATGATCGAAGTTGCCACGACTGGTTCGTAGGCATTCAATTGAAGCAGTCCATCGCGCGAGGCGATGCCTACCGTAGCGTCATTACCCATCACTTTGTAACACACCTGATTCATCACCTCCGGCATTACAGGATTTACTTTTCCCGGCATGATCGACGAGCCGGGCTGAAGAGCGGGCAGGTTGATCTCGAAAATTCCGTTGCGCGGACCTGATGCGAGGAAGATCAGGTCACTGCTGATCTTTGAAAGTGTGATTGCGAGATTCTTATATGCTGATGAAAACATGACGAAAGCTTGCATGCTGCTTGTTGCCGCGATCAGATCTTTCGGCCCGACGATTGGCTTGCCAGTGAGCTTTGCCAACTGCGCAACACATTTTTCTGCGTAGCCAGGACTTGCCGTCAAGCCGGTGCCTATGGCAGTAGCGCCCATGTTCACCTCGTATAAGTAAGTCTCGCTTTTCTTAAGAGCGTCGATTGCTGCATCCAGTTGTGAGCCGAAGGCGTGAAATTCCTGTCCCAAGGTCATCGGCACGGCGTCCTGGCCTTCTGTGCGACCCATCTTCAGGAGGCTTTTGAATTCTTCCCCTTTCTTGTGGAACGCCTGTGAAAGCAGTTCCGCTTCCTTAATTACTTTGTCATTGTGCAATATCAGTGCGATGTGAATCGCGGTAGGGTAGACGTCATTTGTTGACTGGCCCATGTTGAGGTCGTCATGAGGCTCGATGAACTGGTATTCGCCTTTTTTATGACCACCCATTTCAAGCGCAATGTTTGCCAGCACCTCGTTGGCATTCATATTCGCCGATGTTCCGGCCCCTCCCTGGTACATGTCTGTCAAGAACTGATCGTGGTATTTACCATCAATCACTGCCTGGCATGCTTTTTCAATCGCATCCATCCTCTCTTTCTTCATGCGACCGACTTCTGTGTTGGCGCGTGCGGCGGCCAGTTTTACAATGGCATAAGCCTTTACATAGTCAGGGTAGAAGTTTGTTTTCACTCCGCTGATCTGAAAGTTTTCCAATGCCCTGAGTGTCTGGACGCCGTAGTAGGCATCTGCCGGGATCTGTTTCTCACCCAGCAGGTCTTTCTCGGTGCGCGTTTGCTGGGCTTGCATTTGCTGAGTGGTGCCAAGGATCAACAACCACAATGTTGTTATCGATATAAGCTTTTTCATGTTTTTGGTTTTTTATCAACTATCAGCTCAAAGCGCAGTACCGGTTGCATCCGTGAGCGTCGGGTGCAACCGGAATCAAAATGATTCTGTCAGTAGGTGAAGAAAAGTTGCTGAAGCGCCTTTTTGTCTTTCGACTTTGTCAAACCAAGCATCAGTAGAATTCTTGCTTTCTGAGGCGTCAGGTCATCTGAAACGATGGTACCCAGTTCATCATCGTTAATCTCATCATGCAGCACTACTCTGCCCGACGGAGTGCGGCTTGCACGGCAAACAATAACACCGGCTTTTACAGCGCGCTTCACGGCCTCCATGAAGGCTTTGTTGAAGTTGCCGTTTCCCACGCCTGCAATCACAATGCCATCTACTTTTTTACCGACCAGCATATCGATTTGATCACCCGGCGCATCCGCATACATGTACACGATGTCCACCCGTGGTAACTTTGTATCCGCAGTAAGCAGGATCGGACTCTTCGGATTCACTTCCCTGGTCGAAGTCAGATAATATTCAACCCTGCCGTCATAAGCCTGCCCGACAGGGCCGGTGTTAGGAGAACCGAAAGCATTCGTCTTAGTGGTGCTCAGCTTCATTACCTCACGGGCGTCATAAATGCCTTCATTAAAACTTACGAGCACACCTTTGCCTTTTGTTGCCGGGTTAATAGCAACAGTAATCGCATCATAGAGATTTTTAGGACCATCGGCGCTGATCGCAGTTGCGGGGCGCATTGAGCCTGTCAGCACAACCGGTTTGTCGGATGGAATGACCAGATCAAGGAAGTAAGCGGTTTCTTCCTGCGTGTCGGTGCCGTGTGTGATCACAATAGCATCGGCTTCGTTCTTTGCAAAAATTTCATTCGCACGAATAGCTAGTTTTTTCCAGATATCGATTGTCATATCCTGACTGCCGACGGATGCTACTTGCTCGCCGCTGATGTTTGCAATCTTCTTAACAGAAGGAATTGTTCCAATCAAATCATCAATGGGAATTTTTCCTGCTGTGTAGCCAGCCCTGTCGGCTGAAGCTCCGGCGCCTGCAATCGTTCCGCCCGTAGCAAGGATGATTACGCGAGGTAATTGTTGTGCCTGGATCTGAGTTGCGAGGATCAGGATTGCCAGAATTGATAATAGTCTCTTCATAAGGATTTAGTTTTTGTAGGTATGGATTTTTGTTTTGATGGGATTCTTATTTTTTCGTTTTAAGCCGAGGTAAAAATCAAGTTTGTGTAGTAGGGGCAGATTGACATAAATCAGCAGGGAAATATGATTATCGTTAGCTTTTCAGGCGCCATTTTTTCACTTCTTGGGTAAGGCATTCAATTGTACAATTTTTGTTCGTCCTGATACTTGTTTTGCGCTCCTTGCTTTCTGGCTATCAGTTGCCCTGTACCACAGACCATATCGTGCTGGAAGCCAAGGGTGGTGAACGCACCCGTTAGCAAATCGAATTCTGTGCTGGCCATATAGTCGTCGAGGGCTGCTTTCGAGGACCATAGCGAGTAGAAATAATACGTGTCAGAAAGATCAACATCCTTGCTCAGGTTCTTGCTGATACAATCAGGAGGCAGGTGATTGAAGATGAATTTTGCGGTCTGCAGGAACTCGCGTTCCTTGCGAGCATCGATAGTTCCGGAAACCTTCAGGAAACAGAAAATATCATGGTGCATAACGGTGCGTAGTATTTCCGCCCGCTTATCTAAAGGCGTGCCAAACGAAGGTGGTCGCGTGCAACACGTTGATTAACACCGATGTTACAATAAGTTCTCTCGACAGAGCCGTTACCGGTTCATCATGGAAAATGGCCTAACTTTCGTGAGACTCACGATATTTCGTCATGGATGCGTCGGGAATTATCCTGGGATGGATACTCCAGGGTGTCCCGGCTGCTGTATGCGGGTTCTTCAGCCAGGTAATCGTCCTTATCCGTTCCCGGCCGGAAGACGCCGAGTTTTTTCATTTTGGAGCGCAGTGTGTTGGGGTGCATGTCGAGGATAGCTGCGGCTCCTTTTTCACCGTTGATTTTCCAATGACACTGCTCCATTGTCTTGATGATGTGGTCTTTTTCAACCTGTTCGAGCGTATCGGCCTTGGATACGGAGGTCACGTTTGTGTTGTTGAAAAACCACTCAAGCCTGAGGGTTTCGGTTTCACTTGTGATAACCGACCTTTCAATAACATTTTTCAGTTCGCGGATGTTGCCAGGCCATTGGTAGCTCATTAGCCTCTGCAAGTCCGCCCTGGATATCTGCATTAACTTTTTCTGATACTTCTTAGCTTCCTGTACTACGAAATGATTGATCAATGCAGACAGGTCTTCTTTTCTCGACCGCAGGGGTGGTATTGTAATTGGGAACACATTAAGACGATAAAACAGGTCGTCGCGAAATCGACCCTTCTTTATTTCAGCATCGAGGGATTTGTTCGTCGCCGAGATGATCCTTACGTCAACTTTTATCGTCTTCTGTCCACCGATTCGATCGAACTCGCCGCTCTGCAGCACACGAAGCAGCTTGGGCTGCATTTCAAGCGGAAGCTCACCGATCTCGTCGAGGAAGATTGTCCCACCATCAGCGAGTTCAAATTTTCCTTTTCGCGCCTGAATAGCTGAAGTGAACGCACCTTTCTCGTGGCCGAACAATTCGTCTTCGATCAGGTCCTTCGGCAGGGCGCCGCAGTTTACCTTAATCATCGGCAGATGGCTGCGCGCGCTTAACCTGTGGATGTGGTCCGCCAGGATATCCTTGCCAACGCCGGTTTCACCTTCGAGAAGGACGGGAGCGTGTGTCGCCGCCACCTGTTGCGCCTTTTGCAGGACATACGACAAGCTTTCACTCGTCCCGATGATCTCACCCGGCGAGCTAACGCGGACCTGAGGACCTGTGACTTTTTCCATTTCAAGTTCGTCACGCAGTTGGCGGATCGTCTTGCTTGACGCTTCTTCGGCAGTTACGTCCCGTCCCGAACTCATAATACCCCTCAGCGATCCGTCCTCAGAATAAATCGCAGTAATCATCCAACTAACAGACACATAGTTTCCTGATTTAGATTTTATGTGGTAGTTGACAAAGGGTCTTTGCTTCTCGCCCTTGGCAAATTGATCATAGAGGGCCTTAAGTTTTGATGATTCGGAAGACGATACGAAAGTCTCAAACCAATTCAAGTTCAATAGTTGCGATTCGCTCGAATACCCAAGCAACTTGATGCCAAAGTTGTTGATAAAAGCAATACGGCCATGGATATCGAACTCGACAATTATGAGAGGAGAGGTGTTTATCAGCGATTGCCATTCCCGCTCTTTCATTTCGAGTTTTTTCTCGAGCTGAAATTTTTCAAGCACGCTGTCGATCACGCTTGCGCCCATGATGGGCATAAAGGCCAGGGTATGCAAGTGCATCGGAAAAAATCGCGACAGACCAAAAATCCTTATTTCAAAAAGGCTCAGCACGAAATACATTGTGGTGGCCAAGAACAGCAAGCCGTAGAACGACATGGCGAGTATCAGCCACCGCGCTGCTTTTCGTTCACCGCTTTTTAACGTCCATGAGATCGCTAAAACACCATAGATCAGTGTGATGGCGAACAGAACAAAAGCAAAGTAAGTCCATAAGGGCCGAAGCACGGGGGCTTCGGTAAACAACATAACAAAGTACGAACCACCCGAAAAAAGTGAGATGGCAATAGGCCACGACTTGCCGGGGCGTTTGCTGTAGTTAAAAAAGAACCAGGGCAGAACACTGTAATAGGCGAAAATGAAAACTCTCTTCAAGTGAACGATGGCAAAATTTGCGGCTGTGTCCGAAGTGATGAACCCTATGGGGGGAAACAAAATGAAAGCCGCCAACAAGATCGCGAGCACGCTGAGTGTCAGGTCTGACTTCTTTCCAGGAACGCTCAGACCGATCCGGAGAGAAACAAATCCCATAGATAAAGAAATGCCAGCCGTGACAAGAGCCACAGCAAGATAAAAGCTGTCCATGCGCGTTCCCGGTAGGGGTGGGAATCCCCTAAGTTATGAAGAATAAAGTACCTGGATGGGGCGAAAAGCGGCGATTTCGATGAATTTGTACATCGCGCGGCTGCCGGAACTCCTTGATTCGAAGACTATCTCTGTAAGTCCCAACTATATAGCGTGGTGTACACGCCGATTGCTGGAGTCAGGAATGGCTAAAATATTCATGGAATTTTGGTCAAACGGCAGGCGGTGTTGTCGCCTTTTCAAAGGAGTAAGGACTGCAGAATCAGCCCGGCTATTACCGACGCTGCCGTAGTCACAAGTCCGGGAAGCATGAAGCTGTGATTTAAAACATACTTGCCTATACGCGTTGTGCCTGTGCGGTCAAACTGGATGGCTGTCAATAGCGTGGGATACCCTGGAATAAAGAAATGGCCGTTGCAGGCAGGAAAGATTCCGATCAGATAGGCTGGAGGTAAGCCGAGTGAAAGTCCCAGTGGCATCAAGGCCTTCACCGTGGATGCCTGGCTGTAAAGCAACATACTAAGCACAAAAAGAGCGACTGCAAAGAGCCAAGGATAGGACGCAACAAGTTCACCGAGCGTGTCTTTGATCGCCGCAAAATTATTATCCATAAAAGTGCTGCTCATCCACACCACGCCGAAGACGGCGATTGTCGCTTGGGCGCCTGAGGTAAATAAGCTTGCTTTGGTCACCGCCGCAGCAGTTGTTTTTGCAAACAGAATAATCAGCGCTGTTGCTCCGAGCATGATCATCATGATCATCGAAGGCATTTGTATGCGACCTGATCCGCTCACGGCAAATCCCGGAGTGAATCCTTCTTTTCCTGCAAATTGAGGCAGCAATTCGGGGAATGATCCCAGCACCACCACCGCGATCACTGCAAACGCAAAAATTCCCACTGAAGTGGTAGCGCCGGAAGCAACTTCTTTTACTTGATCCTTTCCATCGCCTAGGAGATTCCTGGCAAAAGCAGGATCTTTCATTCTTTCCTGGAACTCGGGGTCTTCATCGAGTTCTTTTCCGCGCTTCCATACAAAAAGAATTCCCACTACAACACCAATGAAAGTGGCGGGAATTGCGACGATAATAATTTGAGCGAGAGTCGTGCCGGTTGTGCCCAGCACCGTAAGCAATGCTGCGGCTGCCGCGGAAACCGGGCTTGCAGTGATTGCCATGTGCGAGGCGGTAACGCTCATGCTCATAGCACGTTCCGGCCTGATCTTATTCTTTATCGCCACCTCTGCGATGATCGGCATGATCGAATAGGAAATGTGCGCGGTTCCCGCAAAGAGAACAAATGCGTACGTTACCAGGGGCCCGAGAAAAGTTATCTGCGCCGGATGCTGTCTCAGAATTTTTCCCGCTATTCCAACAAGATAATCCATACCGCCAGCCGCCTGGAGTGCCGCCGCAGCCGTGACTACGCTGAGAATAATAAGCATCACTTCGAGTGGCGGATCAGATGGCTGTAACTGAAAGCCAAACAAAAGGACGAGTAAACCGAGCATTCCCATTACACCCAGACCAATACCGGACATTCGGGCGCCGAGGAAAATGCAGACTAGTAGTATTGCAAGCTGAAGCAAGAGCATAGGTAATGTATTTTGAATTTTGCACCGCCCTTACCAGGGCGACGACGCTGCTACCTCTAAAGATAAATCAAGCCCGACGCATCCGAAAAGGCTGTTTCATATTTTCGAAAAATAATCCACATTTAATCATCCGTTGAATTGTAAAGTGACTTTCCGGCTAACCTGATTTTTGTCAGGTGTTGAAAATGACAACGCGTGTTACTTTAGCAATTAATGTGACGAACAAAAAACCTGTCTCCATGAAGATACTGCTCAAACCGAGTCTTGACTGGCTGTTTGTATTCATTCCGATTGCTTTCTTCCTGGAATATTCGCACGCCTCTGCTCCATGGATTTTTTTCTCTGCCGCATTGTCGATCATACCCGTTGCAAAACTGATAAGTCATTCGACAGAGGAACTGGCAACGTACACCGGCGATGCGGTAGGTGGATTGTTAAATGCGACGTTCGGTAATTTTCCGGAACTGGTAATCGCGGTGATCGCGTTGGCTGCGGGCCTGCACGAAATCGTTCTTGCGTCTCTCGTCGGCGCCATCCTTGCTAACCTTCTGCTTGCAATGGGTGTGTCTTTCCTTGTAGGAGGAATAAGATTTCATAACCAGGATTATAACCCGGCCAGTATCCGGGTTTACAGCTCGATGATGATGATTGCGGTGATTAGCCTCACGATTCCTAGCAGCTATCATATGTTTACAATAGAGCAGGCTTCAAACGAGAGTGAAAGCACATTGAACTTGCTGTTGGCTGTTGTCCTGTTGACGGCTTACGTTTTATACTTATTTTTCATGATCAAGACACACCCGGATTTTTTTCGGAGCGATAAACGCCCGGCACATGAGAAGGTACATGAAAAGAGATGGTCTTTGGCGCGAGCTTTAATAACACTGCTGGGCGCTTCAGTTTTCGCCGCAGTGATGAGTGAGGTCCTTGTGGGTGCGGCGGAAGAAACGGGCAAAGTACTGGGTATGTCCAGTGTTTTTATCGGTATCATATTCTTAGCGGTCGTAGGTGGGGCAGCAGAGAGCATTTCCGCAGTAAGCATGGCGGCCAGGAACAAAATGGATTTGAGCATTGGCATTGCCTTGGGAAGTTCTATCCAGATAGCATTATTTGTAGCGCCGTTGCTGGTGATATTAAGTGTATTTGTTGGCCCCGGTCAATTGCACCTTGCGTTTCCAAAAGCGATGATGATTGCGCTTTTGCTTTCGGTTATCCTTGCTGCTATGGTGGCAGGCGATGGAAAATCAAATTGGTACAAAGGTGTCCAGCTTATAATGGTCTACACGATACTTGCTATGTTACTTTATTTTATTCCGGTCGTATGATGCAGAATCAGAATTTCTGGAAAGGTGCCGTCAGGCAGGGTGCTGTCCTTACTCCTGTAGACCGGATTGCCGAAGTCTTGTTCGGCGTGATCATGGTATTAACTTTTACCGGCGCGATCAGCGCAGCAACGGCTGGCAGAGACGATGTCGCGGAATTGCTTTGGGCAGCACTGGGTTGCAACGTTGCCTGGGGCTTCGTCGACGCCATTATGTACCTGATGAATGTGGTGGTTGAACGTGGGTATCAGATCAAAGTGTTTTCAAAACTTAGTCGTGCAGAAAGCCCAGAAGTGTCACGTGAAATTTTCCGGGATGAAATTCAGCCGATCATGGTGGCGCTACTCGAGGACGAAGAGGTGGACCGACTGGTTGTAAGAATGAAGAAGTTGCCAGTGCCGACAAAACAGCACTTGCTTACGGCGTCGGACCTTTTCGCAGGACTGCAAATTTTCCTCCTTGTATTCTTGTGTACGCTTCCTGTCGCGCTTCCATTCCTCCTTGTTAAGGATGTCAATCTGGCGATGCGTGCATCAAACGGGGTTGCCCTCGGCTTGCTGTTCCTGGGAGGATATCTACTTGCGCGGTACGCCGGCTTTCGCCGTTTCGTGACGGCACTTGCGTATGGCCTTATAGGAGTTTCACTTGTGGCAATCACGATGGCGTTGGGTGGATGAAGCTGAACGTGACGATATTGATTCTGGTCACAAGCGCCTTCAAAGCGTTCGCGCAAGATGTGCCGGTAATTGAAAAGCCTGTTTGGGAATCGAATGCCGAAATGAATTTATATTTTTTTAAGGACGACTTTATCGCCGTTCCGGTGTTCAAAGCAGATAAGAATAAGTTGCACCTCGAAGGGAGGTATAATTATGAGGACTTGCAGACATTTTCAGCGTGGGTTGGCTATAACTTTTCCGGAGGTAGTAAGTTCGAATATGTAGTCACGCCGATGCTTGGCGGAGTCGTTGGTCTTACCAATGGAGTTGCTCCCGGTCTCGAAATGGCATTCAGTTTCGGCCGGTTTGAAGTCACTACAAATTCTGAATTGCTTATCGATTCAAATCTGCCGGACAATCAATTTTTTTATAATTGGAGTGATTTCAGTTATTCGCCAAAAGACTGGTTATGGGTGGGGATCAGCGGACAACGCACCAGGCTTTATAAAACCGACCTGGACCTCCAGCGCGGTTTTCTGATAGGAGGAGCGTTAAAAAATTGGGAGTTGACTACCTACGTTTATAATGTTGGATTTGATAATCCGTTTGTACTGGTCACAGTAGGCACGAAATTCTAGTTGACAGAAGTTGATCATTCTGCTTAATCCTTTACGCACCTGAAACCGGTGTGACTCATTCCTGTATCATAGCTCGAACCCTGTCTGCCGCTTGGCTTGTAATTGCTGCAGTAGTTGGCGCTGCACAGGAAAGAACCGCCTTTTGAAACATGTTTCATCGCGTAGGGATCGTTTGGGTCAAAAGTTTTTGATGGACCTTTCGGATCCTTCAGAAGTGCGGGATAGCCGGCATTTTGAAAGTCGTCAACGGCATACCAGTCCGAACACAGCTCCCATACGTTGCCCACCATATCGAACAAACCATACCCGTTCGGCGGAAAAGATTTTACAGGGGCTGTTCCTTCAAAGCCATCTTCGCTTGTGTTGTGGTTAGGAAACGATCCTTGAAAATAGTTGGCAAGGTATTTTCCGTTCGGATTGAGCTGATCGCCCCACGCAAATTCCTTTGCGTTGATTCCGCCGCGTGCAGCAAATTCAAACTCAGCCTCTGTAGGTAAGCGTTTGCCTGCCCATTTCGCGTAAGCTTCGGCATCCTGATAGGCGATATGAACGACAGGATGGTTTCCCTTTCCCTCGATAGTACTGTTGGGACCGGCAGGATGTTTCCAATTGACTCCTGTGACCCACGACCACCACTGAGTGTAGTCGTTCAATATTACAGGTTGTGTAGGCGGCGTAAATAACAATGATCCGGGCTGCAGCATCTCATCCGGCGGTTTCGGTGTGTCTGGCTCAACGATTTTTTTCAGCTCTTCCCAATCGACAGGTCGCTCTGCAAGCGTGAGGTAGCCCGTGGCATTTACAAAAGCAGCGAACTGATTGTTGGTCACTTCAGTCTCGTCCATCCAGAAACCTTTCACCGATACATGGTGATAAGGTTGTGCGTCGTTTGTGTTGCATTGCTCAGCGGCGCCCATTTCAAATTCACCGCCGGGGATCCACACCATACCCTTTTGGCTTTCGATTGTCGGAACGGCTTGTGATTCTTTTTTTGGTGGTGAGCACGCAATAATGATTACAGCAAAACCGATAACAAACGCAATTCCCGAGTTGATCATGTTGCGAAAATACAGCATTCTGCAATGACTTATTTGTTAGATAACGTTGCCATTGCAATACCGTCAACTATCCTAATGATCTTTGTTCTTTCTGGAGAGTTGAGTAATTTGAGCAGTTGCCCCAAATTCTCGCAAGGGGCAAAATAATCTTTAGTAATTACTTAACCATCAATACAGTGAAAACCGAAAAAATTATCGGACCCATCGTGCTTAGATCATTGATCGCCTGCATGACCCTTGCCATTGGATTGACACAATGTAGCAGGCCCGCTGATAACAACCAGGAAAATGGACTAAGTGGTGCGCCTGAATTCAAGGGTACGATGGAGTTGGATGTCAGAACTTCAAAAGCTGACTGGACTCCGTACGTCCCGAAAAAAGCTCCGGAAGGTTCTCCCAATGTGTTGATAATTCTTTATGATGACACAGGGCTCGCAGCATGGTCTCCTTATGGCGGACGCGTTAACATGCCGACACTCGACAAGCTTGCGGCGAACGGCTTGACCTATTCCCAATGGCACACTTGTGCACTGTGTTCGCCGACACGATCTACATTCCTCACGGGAAGAAACCATCATCTCAATGGGATGGCGGCGATCACAGAAGCTGCCAACGGATTTCCAGGTGCCAGCGGCCGTATCCCTGAACAATGCGCGACGATGGCAGATATCCTTCGCGATAATGGATGGAGCACATTTTGGCTTGGGAAAAATCACAACGTGCCTGAACAAGATGTGTCATCGGGCGCTGGTCGCTCACAATGGCCGTTGCAAGAAGGCTTTGATCGCTACTATGGATTTCTTGGTGGCGAGACCAATCAGTGGTTTCCGGATTTGACTGAGGATAATAAATTCATTGAGCAGCCCTATGGACCTGATCAAGGTTATCACCTGTCGAAAGATCTTGCTGATCAGGCGATCAAAATGGTCCGCGATCAAAAGTCCAGCAATCCGTCGAAGCCATGGTTCATGTGGTATTGTCCGGGTGCCAATCATGCACCGCATCAGGCGCCGAAGGAATACATAGAAAAATATAAAGGGAAATTTGACGATGGCTATGAGGCCTATCGTGAATGGGTGCTCGCGCGTATGATTGAAAAAGGTATTCTGCCAAAAGGAACACAGCTCACGCCGCTTAATCCGTTGTCACTCGACATTGCCAACAAAGGAGATATGGTGCGTCCGTGGAACTCCTTGAGTGCCGACGAGAAGAGACTTTTCTCTCACATGGCTGAGGTGTGGGCAGGCTTTTCAGAATATACCGACGTTCAGATTGGCAGGATCATCGAATACCTCGAACAATCGGGACAGCTTGAAAACACCGTTGTCATGTATGCTGCGGATAATGGGACATCGGGCGAAGGTGGTCCAAGCGGTTCCGTGAATGAAAATAAATTCTTCAATGGCTATCCGGACGACATCAATGAGAATATGAAATATCTGGAAGAGCTCGGAAGTCCCAGTACATATGGCCACTTTCCAACGGGTTGGGCGGTAGCCTTCTCTACACCGTTTCAGATGTTTAAGCGATACTCACAGTATGCTGGCGGCACTAATTGTCCATTGGTAATTTCGTGGCCAAAAGGAATCAAAGCACGTGGAGAAATCAGGAACCAATATCACCACTCGGTGGATATCGTACCGACCATATTGGATATCTGCGGTCTTAAGATGCCGGATGTTTATCGCGGTGTAAAGCAATATCCTTTGTCTGGCGTATCCATGCGTTACACTTTTGATGCGAAGCCGGACGATCCGACACAAAAGCATGTGCAATATTATGCAATGCTTGGCACCCGGGGATTATGGAAAGACGGATGGAAAGTTTCTGCGCTGCACGCGGCTCTTACGGGCAAAGGGAATTTTGATAAAGATGAGTGGCAGCTTTATAATGTCGCCGAAGACCGGTCGGAGTCTAAGGATCTTGCCAGCGAAAATCCCGAGAAAGTCAAAGAGCTCGTTGCACTTTGGATGGAGGAGGCAAAGAAGAACAACGTCTTGCCGCTGGACGACCGCACCGCCATTGAGCAATTGGGGGTTGAACGTCCATCTGAAGAGGCAGCACGGGAACGTTATATATACTATCCCGGCACCAATCCTGTGCCCGAAGGGGTGGCAGTGAACGTGCGGGGCAGATCGTACAAGATCCTTGCGAACGTAGACCTCACTGACGCAAATGCATCTGGCGTGATCTTCGCTCACGGCTCACGGTTCGGTGGTCATTCTTTGTTCATCAAGGATCACAAGCTGTATTACGTTTATAACTTCCTTGGAATAAAACCTGAACAAGTATTTTATTCGCAACCGCTCAAGCCCGGAAAATACACGTTCGGTATGGAGTTCATCCGTAAGGAAAAAGGTAAGAATGGTGAATCAACAGGCGAAATGAACCTCTACGTCAACGACAAGATGGTGGCACAAGGTCCCATGCGAACACAGTCGGGTAAGTTTACGCTTTCCGGTGACGGACTCTGTGTTGGGTTTGACAGTGGTGATGCCGTCAGCGAACTATACCGGACTCCGGGAGCATTCAAGGGAGGTGTGATCCAATTTGTTGCGGTCACGGTTGAAAAGGAGCAATACCTCGATCTAGAAGCTGAAGCAAAGCGTGCGATGATGAAGCAATAGTGGTGGGAACAACCAAAAAGTTGCGTGAACTTTTTATTTTATTGGTCGCCTGCGGCGCATTGATGAGTTCCGGTCGGCTCTTTGCACAGTCGTATCCTGTCAATTTCACAGGTTGGTATGGCTACGATGCCTATCATCGGTTCAAAGAAGATAAACCCTGGGGCCTGTGGATTGAATCCTACTGGATCCGACAGGATGTGATTACAAAACAGAATGCGTTGTTTGCGCGGGTGGGCCTCAATCATTACCTCAAGAATGGTAACAGGATTACCGCTGGGTTCGCGTATCAATACAACTATCCTTATGACGAAGCTTCGTTGCCTTACAACTGGCCCGACTACCGGATATTTCAGCAGTACCTTATCAGGCTTCAGAAGCCAAAAGGATTGTGGCAGTTTCGTTTTCGTGTGGAGGAGCGTTGGCTTGGCAGAAAGTCTGACCCGGTAATGAGTGGATTCGACAGCTATAAGTATGAAACTTCTGCGATCGTCATGATTAAGAAAACATTTTGGCTAAATGAAAAATGGTATGCGATCCTGTACGATGAGGTATGGCTTTTATTCAATACACCGGAGCGAATGCTTGACCAGAACCGGGCTTTTGCCGGACTCGGCATTCATCTGGATGAAAAGAAGGAGTGGCACCTTGAGATCGGATATATGAATCAACCATCATTTACCGGATCACCAGAGACCAATGAGAAGTCGAGATTGAATCATGCGTTGAGGGTGACGATTACTTCGGATGCGGCGTTTAGAAAATAATTAGGAAGTTCACGTCGTGTGGAAGTTCCCTGATCCGGAGCCACTGAAGTAGAGAAAAAAGAAACGCCCACCAAAATGTCTATCAAAGACAACCTTGGCGGGCGAAGTCGGGGTGAGATGATGATAACCTTTCTCACAACCCCCTATTTTACAGTAACTTATAAGAACACTTTTTTGGAGGTCACCGAATAGTTCACCAAGCGTTTAAGTCAAAGTGAATCAATTCGTATGTGACGAACTCATTTATAAAGATACGATTTAGAGAGATTTGATGGAAAGAAAATGATTCAAAATGACATTGAATTTTATTGAATCACTTCCTCTCCAGAGCCTATATAAGCCCTTCATCGGCAAATGAAAAGTAGCCTTCACTTGTGACGATTACATGATCAAGAAGAGGCAGTTCGAGAAATTGCCCTGCTTGCTTTAGCTTCTTAGTGAGGTCAATATCTGACTGGCTCGCTGTCAAATTTCCCGAAGGATGATTGTGAGCCACTATAAGCCCACACGCGCACGCTTTAAGAGCAGCAGCGAAAATTACTTTTGGATCGGCAACTGTTCCGGTAACTCCTCCCGTTGACACTTCCAGAATTCCCAACACTTTGTTGGCACGATTCAAAAGCATTACCTTGAATTGCTCAAGGAACTCAATCCTAGACGGATCCCAGTTACTTTTCAGAACCTCATAAGCGTCCCTTGATCCTGAAATCTTGGGCCTCATTGAGGGCTTCACATTGGACTTGTAGGTGAGCTGAATTTCGGCCACCTGTTGCATTTGTTTTTCATTTAATGTTTCCATAATCGTTTGAGTTAATTATGGAGCACCGGCAGGCTTATGAAGGAATTTGCGCAAGGAGGAACGGAATAAATGGGGGTTCCTGAAAGGAGGCACGACTGCCAGGGGGAAACCGTTTATGCCGGAAATTCCTTGCTAGCTCATTCCGGCATAAGCGTAAATTTGAGTAATGATTAATGAAAAGAATAACCCCCCCGTAGAGAAATCAAGGCTCGATGTCGAGGGCCGTCTTCGAGTATACTTCCCGGTATTTTTTGAATTACTTGGGGACAACAAATTGGACTGGACAACAGCAGCAAAAGCCCTGACAAGAAAGGTTAATCAATGGAAGGCTAAAGCAAATGGTGGCACCATTCGGGTTGAAGCATCATTTTATAATATTATTACTGCGGCGATTGAAGGCAATCAACAGGCTGCCACCCATCTTGACTTTATTAAAAAGGTTTTCGAAGAGTTGATCCAAAGGCTTGATCGAGACGAACGAAGACTAATCGTTCCTGCTCTATATGGTTTACTGACCAACATTGATAGAAAGTTCAGAAATTTCCTCGGCGAGCTTCTTGTGTTAAATAACATGAAACGTAACACCCAATTCAAGCTACAGAATGCTGAAGTCCCTGTGGTGAGTTCTGTTCCCAACGGACCTCGAATTGATTTTCAATTCCTTGACGTCAATAAATCATCCACCCTTTTGGTAGAGGTTGTGAACGTTCACTTAACCGATATTGCCAACTGGTCGGATGAGCGAGTAAATAATCTTCTTCATCAGAAAATTCAGCACAAACTTAATATCACGGGCATTCGGAAAAATCCAAATTTTCAGCTTATTCCGGTCTTTTGGGGATCGTTCGAAGAGCTCGTCCGGATAGACTTGTTTTACCGGGTGAGCGGGATCAGTTTTAGGAATACAGTAGAGCCTACGAGTTTTGCATCCTTTACACGAGCGAATGGTCAGAAGGTGCACATGTTTGGGACGATTCGATCAATAGTTGATTTCTATAACAGCAATCAAGAGGCCTAAAATGACAAGTGTCGCAGCTAGAATTTATCGTCGGCTAGTTTCTCACTTTAGGCGAGTATGCGGAAGAAGACAAATGAAAAAGAATAACATTTCCTTGTTTGATGATTTTAAAAGAACGGATGGTGCTAGGGCGAGCCACACGAGCTCTGCGTATGACTTCTTGAACAAGTCTGCTTGGAAGGCAGCCTCCTATGTGAGAGACAAAGTGACGGAATGGGCTTGCGATTTTCCGATCGACAAAGACTTTGTTGCCAGGTTTACATCTCGTGACGATAAAGAACATGCGGGGGCATTTTTTGAATTGATCACTTTTCAATTGCTACGCCACCACGGATATAAAGTTAGTTTTCAAACCCATTCAGTAGCAGATTCAAGTCGACGTCCCGACTTCACGGCCTATAAAAGAAAGCAGGAAATTCTAATCGCCGAATGCACGTTATCTGGTCTTCCAAATCATAATCCAGGTACAGAAAGACTGGAGAATGAAATCAAGGAAATAATAGAGTCAATCCCTTCACCCCAATATTACGTCAATGTGGAGTTTGAACGAGCCGGTACGGCATCCATCGCGAAGAACAAGATTATCACCTTTGTCAAGAAGGTAATAGGCGCAGGACAGCAGCCCATAACTTCTCTAATTGATCTTAACAAATGGATCATGGAAGAGGGTGAGTGGAAAATTATTTTCTCGTTGATTCCTAAACCAAAAGGGCGTCCACGAACGCTCGGAATAAATGGAAGTGGTGGCGCTGAAATCATTGATTCTATCAGCCCGCTTCGGAATTCATTGAATCGAAAACGCGCAAGCAAATACGGAACTCTTCATCTCCCGTATTTGATTTGTCTGAATAGTTTCGATATGTACTTAGATGAAATAGATATTATGCAGACGTTGTTCTACGAGGATGGCTACTGGAAATGCAATGGTCGTCCACAGAATAAAACTGTATCAGGTATCCTGCTTTTTAAAGATCTAGGTCGATGGAGCCTCGATAGCGCGCGTCCCGTTCTCTGGCACAATCCCTGGGCTGAGAACCCGATAAAGACGACACTGCTCAATGTTGACCAATACATATTTAACGACACTGATCAACTCTTTCCAACCAGAAAACTTATCCAAGGGAAAGGCATTGGAGAAATTCTTCATATTGATTCTGATTATCTGAGTCAAGACGTGAGTTAACGAGACTTTGACAGTGGGAACGTTTTCAAAAGAAAATGAAAAAACAGAAAAAAATAAAAAGAAAGCCAATTGCTAAGGTGCGAAAAAGAAAATGACAAGGCTGGGTAATCCCATACAGATAACAACAACAGATTACCCATTCACCACGGCCTTTTCGTTTTCGGATGAGCACCTACTTTTGCGTCCTTTTTACTTTTTGACGTTGATGACCTTACAAATTGCGGCAATGGAATTCAATCAAGCATTTTGCAAAGCATTCAAACAGATCAAGTCTGAAAAGGGGGTTTCTAACGCATCTGTTATTACTAAATCCAATCTTTCGGAGCACCTAATAAATGAGGTTGAAAATGAAACTGCTGATCCACCCTTGACTACAATTAAGGAACTAGCGCAAGGCCTAGATATTAGCGCCTACGAGTTAATGTCCTTGGCGGAAAAGATTTTTATGGAGAACGGGGGTTCATTACGATGAACCCTGATTCACTTGATTCATTTTTTCGTATTCGTTAGCGACGATCCGCAGAAGGTCATCGGGTGCCTTATCCAGCGCCACCGCGATCTTAATGAAGTTGAAAAGCCTGACACCAGTTTCACCTCTTTCAAGGACACCGATTGTCGGTTGTCTAAGGTATACCAAATGGCTGAACTGTCTTTGGCTGAGTTTCAGACGCTCTCTCAATCGTCTCATTACAGTTCCGAATGCTTTCTGAACTGCAACCTCAGTTGGTGTTACATTGAGCCTTTCATTGTCCTGAAGGTCAATCTCCACCACTGCGGGCGCAAACCAAGACTTTGGAGCGTCCTCGGCTTGAGATTCTTCCCTTACTCTCATGATTAACTCACCACCGTCAAACGTTCCCTTTCTTGCATCTACTGGCTGTGTCGTGATCATTTCTTTTACTGCCGCCCTTGCCACAAGTGGTGACGTGGCCTCAACCACAAATTTTCTACTGAATCTGTTCAATTGTGTTACTAGTACTTCAAATTTTTTTGTGTTTTCCATAATCGTTTGAATTAATTATGGTGCGCAGGCCGGCTTATGAAGGAATTTGCGCAAGGAGGAACGGAATAAATGGGAGTTCCTGAAAGCGATAGCTGTAAGGGGGAAACCGTTTATGCCGGAAATTCCTTGCAAGCATATTCCGGCATAAGCCTAAATTCGTACGATGATTAATGAAAAGGAATAAGAATCTTTGCGTTCTTTTTGTTTTGAGCGTTTGTCGGTTTGAACTGATACATCGAAATCATTGGATGCTAACCGGCAGCTCAATTAATACTTTTTCCCACCTGATTGAAATGGCACCGGCGTCAGACGATTCAGATTTAATAGTGAATTGTAGACGTTCCTGAGGCAGATCATTAGCGGCTGGCTTTATATTCACCCTGACGACATCCTGGCTCATGTCGTAGTCATCGGCAAGGTGTTGATCCCAATTTTTATTGAGGATGAGGGTCCACTGATCTTTGCCGGGAATAGTGAACAAACTATACTTGCCCGGCGGAACGATTTTCTCACCAATCTTCAAATCTTTATCGAACTCAATATTTGTGGCCCGGTGCGCACCTGTCACCCACACCTGATCGTAAGGAACCAGTCCGCCCCAGATGATACGTCCCCGAACAGCCGGTGAGTAGTAGTTTATAGTTATCGGTGCATCGCCTATCGTACCCATCGCCTTCGCTTTGATGCTACCTTTTACAGTGTCAGGCTCCTCTTGATCAGCGATTACTTTAAAATCAGCCTGTTCCTTTGCGACAACTTGCGAGGTCGAAGTATCTGCGGTTTGATCTTTATTCCCCGTGCACGCAGCGAACGAAAGAATGGTGAGTAGAATGATGAGTGGCTTCATAGTCTTTAGAGGTTAATGGATACTGTCTTAATTGTCTTTTCTTTATCATCGGTCCACGCTGCTATCGCACGGCCACCGGCGATGGTCAATTGTGGAAATCCGCTGGTTCGCGCGTCAGATGAATTTGCCAAGGTAACGGATGGTTCTTTTAATCCGGCGGATGTTACTTTAGCCAACTTAATTTCTCCTCCTTCCATCCAGGTCACTAAAGCTGTATTCTCATCGATCACATCAATGTCTACTCTACCGATTGCGTTTCCTTCATCGATCCTTATCGGTTGTCCAAATGATTCTCCGCCATCATTTGAAAAAATCACATCCACACGCGCTGTATCTGTTGCTGCCGAGAACCACGCTATCGCCAATGTATTGCCTTTGCTTGTAGCTCGCGGACCATTAACAGGACACCCGGCAATCTTCCAATTGTCATTGTGTATCGCTTTTGGAGTTGTCCACTCGCCGTTGACCAGTCGCACAATGGACATGTCTCGAATTTCGTCATCCGATCTGTCGCGGTAAACCACTACCGGACCTTCGGGCGTAATGGCCGCACTCGTTTGGCAGCAATCACACGTCTTGTTATCCAATTCCCATTCTTTGATGTTCTTTCCTGAATAGTCGATGATCGCTGCGCGCAAGCTCATTGCTCCATGATGTCCCTCATGATGATCCATTCCCTCAATGCCTTCCATTGCTGTATTGCGTCCATCAAGCCACGTCACAAAGAAATTTTCCTTATACGGCAGTAAGGTTACAAATCCATGCTCGGCTTCCTTTCCATCGTCATTGAGTACACCCGGAGTTCGCCAGCTTTCACCTCCATTGTCAGAGAACGTAAGCTTGACGTCATACGCATACTTGCCCTTGCTGCTCTTGTCTAAAAAATGTGCGATCATGTTTTGCCCCTTTGATGCGAGCATTGGATAATCAGCCCAATTCACAAACCATGTGTTGCCCGTCGCGATTGTTGCGGGCTCAGACCACTTCGAATTTTCAAGACGTGACATTTTGAAGGCGGTTCCTGAATCATTTTTCTCAATCCATGACAGGTAGACCGTGTTGCTATCGGAGAACAGGAATGGCTCGGCACTTGAATTTCCAGAAGGAACGACGAGTTCTTCAACTTTAAAATTGCTGGATATTTGCTGCTTTGAACGTGAACAGGATGTAGTACCAAGGAGCAAGGTCACGATGCCTATGTAAGTCCATTTCATTTTGTTATCAGGTTTAGGTTGTTTGGTTCACTCCAGTCCCTTGTCCCCGTTTCAGAGAACTTGAGCTTGCCTGCTTCGTCGAAAATGTAGGTTGTGGGCAATGCGGGGATCTTCAACTCTTCCATATTGGTAAGTTGCACGTAGTGGAAATTGAAAGGTCGATTTTCCATAAACTCTTTTATCTCGGCGGGTTCTTCATCGGATGCAATCAGGAAAACCACGCCCTTGTCTTTTAAGGCGATCTGAGCCTTGTCGATGGTCGGCATTTCTTTGATGCACGGACCACACCAAGTCGCCCAGAAGTTTATGAAGACAGTCTGACCTTTGTAGTCGGTGAGGTCGATCTGATCACCGTTCAGTTCGGTCAGTTTGACCTTTTCAATATCGGCCTGCTTACACCCCGAAAGGGCAGCCACGATTACACATATATATAGAGTGGATCTCATGCTGCTTCGATATTTGAGGCTCTTAGCCGAAGGCTATTGACGATTACTGAAACCGAACTGAGGCTCATCGCTAACGCGGCGAGCATTGGACTTAGAAGCAAACCAGAGAAAGGATATAATACTCCGGCGGCCACCGGAATACCGATGACGTTGTAGATGAATGCGAAAAAGAGATTCTGCCGGATATTGCTCATCACTTTTACGCTGAGCTTGCGTGCCCGGATGATACCTTTCAAATCGCCTTTCACAAGAGTAATTCCCGCGCTTTGAATAGCGGCATCCGTACCTGTTCCCATTGCAATCCCCACGTTTGCCTGAGCGAGAGCCGGAGCGTCGTTGATCCCATCACCCGCCATTGCAACGATCATATTTTGGCCTTGAAGTTCTTTTACTTTGTTGAGCTTGTCGGCGGGCAAGTAGTCAGCTTCATAACCATCCAAACCCAATTCTTCCGCCACCCGTCTAGCCGTATTCTTGTTGTCGCCTGTAAGCATGATCACTTTTAAACCTTGCTTCTGTAATTGTGTGATGGCACTTTTTGAATTGTCTTTTATCGGATCGGCTGCCGAAACATATCCAGCCAGTCTATTATTGACTACAATGTGCATAACGGTTTCTCCGTTTGATTGCCTTGTCTCAATGTCGGCAACGATCGTTTGTTCCGGTTTTAATTGAAGAGATTGGATCAGTTTTGTATTACCAACAGAAACGTTCTTGTCCCCAACAATACCTCTTATTCCCTGGCCCGTGATTGATTCGAAATTCTTTACTGTTTGCAGTTGAATTCCTTTCGACTTTGCCGCCTGAACAATCGCACTGGCAAGAGGATGCTCGCTATTTGATTCTATTGAGGCTGTCAAAGTCAGTAGTTCATTTTCAGTAAGTGAGTTGTCAAGTACTTGGATGTGTTGAAACGACGGCTTGCCCACTGTTATCGTTCCGGTCTTGTCTATAACCAGCACGTTGACTTTCTCCATGCTCTCGATAACCTTGGCTTCTTTAATGAGGACTCCTGACGAAGCGCCCTTACCTGTTCCAACCATAATCGACATCGGTGTTGCCAGACCAAGCGCACATGGACACGCTATGATAAGCACAGTGACTGCGTTGGCGAATGCGAAAACATACGCTGGATCAGGACCCCAGATAGCCCACACTGTGAAACTCAATATCGCGATGACAACAACGATCGGGACAAAATATCTTGAGATCCTGTCGGCCAGGTTTTGAATCGGTGCTTTCGAACGACTCGCCTTGTTGACCATGTCGATGATCTGTGCGAGCAGTGTATCGGAACCGACTTTGAGTGCCTTCATTTCAAAGCTTCCGGTACCATTAACTGTTCCTCCTGTCACGGTATCACCCTCGGCTTTTTCTACAGGCATAGGTTCACCGGTGATCATTGATTCATTCACCGAACTGTTGCCTTTTGTTACTTGCCCATCGACCGCCACTTTTTCACCGGGCCGTACTTTGATTATATCGTTCAGAACGACCTGCTCAAGAGGTATAGTTTGTTCGTGACCGTCTCGTATCACTGTCACTTCCGGTGGCACAAGATTCAACAATGCGCGGATAGCACTGTTTGTCCGCGACCTCGCTTTAAGCTCCAACACCTGCCCCAGCAGGATTAGAGATAGAATAACTGCCGCTGCCTCGAAATATAAATGCACTGAACCATCCATCTTGAACTGGTCCGGGAATATTCCTGGAAATACCAGCGCAACGATGCTGAACAGGTAGGCTGCTCCTGCACCTAATGAGATAAGCGTCCACATATTGGGCGACCACCTTACAATAGATTGATAGCCTCGCGTAAAAAAGTCTCCGCTTGAATACAGGATTACGGGAGTTGCAAGAACAAACTGTATCCAACCCAATACCTGTGCGGACACGATATCGTGAAGATGCAGTCCAACCATGTCGCCCATTGCAATAATCAGGATTGGAACAGTCAACGCCGATGCAATCCAAAACCTCTTAAGCATGGCTTTGTATGCGGCTTCTTCCTCCTCATTGTCTTTTTGTGCGAGCCTCGGTACAAGGTCCATCCCACATATCGGGCAACTCCCCGGTTCACTACGGATAATCTCCGGGTGCATCGGACACGTATATTCTTTTACCGTTGGCTGTAGCTTTACCTCCTTGACAAGATGCATTCCACAAACAGGACAGTTGCCCGGCTTTGAATACTTTTTGTCGCCCTCACAAAGCATCGGGCAATAGTACTGCCCTTCTTCCGTTGTTTGCGTAATCGCGCGGTGATTATGCTCTTCGTGATGATGTTGAGGCGTGTGCTCATGATTTTCATGTCCTTTTTCCTTAACGGGCACCAAATTCATCCCACATTTAGGACATTTTCCAGGTGCATCCTTGATTACCTCGGGATGCATGGGACATGTATATTTCTGAACCTTATCCATAGTTACTTCACATTTTTCTAACCTGATAAAAATGGCCTCTTAGGGGAGGCCATAACAATGGCAGTTAATGAATTGTCTCTTTCACCGAGCCACACTTCAGCATCATATCCCCGAAGTATGGATTTTTAATCTCCTTCTCATTGGATAGCCAAAACGCGCCAGCATTGTTATTGGCCATCGGGCAATATTCCAGGTATATAGAACCCATTGACAGCTTTCCAGCCTTTACGAGTTTAGCCATCTCGTCACTGAGTGAACTAAAAGATTTACGCTGTTCTTCAAGTGAACTACTTTTATTAATTGAAGCAGCGATTTCAGACGCCTTCGATGAATTGGCAACGCCCGTTAGTGATTTTTGTAGTTCCCCTGCGGCGTCCTTTGCTTTTGCATTGTCCGACGCCACAAACGCGTCCTTCAATAGAACATACGCCCCGTAAGCATTGCTCATCTTTTCATCCTGGAACATTATGTGATTCATCTCATTTGACGCCACCGGCTTGTTATGGTCGTGTTGTGCCATCAAACCAGTTGAACAGCACGCGCAAAGTGCAAGGGTAGCTAATGTATTTTTCATGATCTTTTTTGTTTGTTTAGTTTGATTAAAGTGTTTCTTGCGTGCGACCGCATTTGAGCATTCTTTGTCCCATATAAGGATTAATGATCTCCTTCGTTAGACTCAACCAGTTCGCACCTTCATTGTTCCTAGCCATTGGACAAAACTGGTAGTAGAGCTCAACATCATTGGGGTGATAAGCCTTCGCCAATGAATACATGGCTTCGCTTAAAGATGCTAGCTCAAGCCGGGTCTCTTCGATGTCGGCGCTCTTTTCGATGTTACCCAACGCTGCGTTGATCTTCGAAAGTTGCATGTGGTAGAAATCCATTTGCTCCCCCTCAAGCTTCGACATATCGAATTTTCTCACCGTCTCCGAAAGCTTTTTGGCCGCAGCTTTGGCTCCATCCTGGTTGTCTTCGATCAGCGTTTGATTTAGAGCGAAGTAATCAGTCAGAAAGCCGTTGATCTGTGATTTCACTGACGCATCGACATTCTCGAATACCTTAACTTCCATTTTTGCGGATTCGGCCGATGCCGTGGCTGTTTCTGCTTCATGACTTTCAGCAGACTCCTTTTTCTCCCCTGAACATGCTGCCAGCATGACTGCCGAAAAAAGAATTGTGATACTAATTCCTGAGTGTGGTTTCATACAGATTTAAATTAGAGTTTATGGTTTTGTTTTTAGTTCATATCATGATGTCCCGCCATCGGATCGCCACCTTTTTTGAGCACCAGCTCACTGTAGAGTAAATAAGCCCCCGTGATCACGACATTTTCCTTTTCAGAAACGCCTTCCGTGATCTCAACCCTGTCAGAATTTTCCAACCCGGTTTTAACCATTCGCGGCCTGAACGCTCCATCGTTTGCTAGTACCCATACATGGCTTCCTTTTGCATCGCGAATCACTGCATCTACAGGAAGGGCAATAGCCTTCTTTTCTGAGTGCGAAAGAATGATGGTTGCCTGCATGCCCGGGATGAACTCCTGTTTCGGATTAGCAATGACAGCTCGCAGGGTAATGATCTGGCTTCCCTGCCGATATTCAGGGCTTAGGAACGTAACCTTCCCCTCAACTGTCAAACCTTCGAATCCGCCGATCTGTACTTTCACAACATCACCAGTTTTAACCAGCTGGGATTCGCCCGGATACAATTCGGCCTCCACCCAAACTTGATCGAGCTTTTCAATGCGATATAACGCACTGCCTTCCGAAACATACTGCCCCTCGGTTGCATCGACGGTGGCAATGATTCCAGATGCAGGTGCGAGAAAAGTAATTCGTGAATCGGTCTTTCTATTTTGAGTAAGTTGATCTACTTGTTTTTTGGTCATTCCGAATAGAATCAGTTTTTTCTCGGATGACTTGAGAAAGGATTTGTAACGGTTATCCTTCAATTCCTCAAACTGACGAAGGGCTAGTAGGTATTCTTGCTGAAGTGTCAGCAGTGGTTCACTGTAGATTTCATATAGCGCCTGACCCTGAACGACTTTTTGACCAACTTCTTTGAAGTAAAGTTTTTCGATGCGACCCTGCACCCGGCTACTCACCACCTCGGTTTGTTCTTCACTAGTCATTAATCGGCCAGTGAGGATGGTGCTTTCACCAATGTTCTCAAAGCGCGTAAGCGTGGTCGTGATGTTGGCTAATTTGATTTGACTTTCACTTAACATCAATGATCCATCAGAACTACCAGGATTCATTTTGACCAGTTCCATTCCACAGATCGGGCAAGTGCCCGGCTTATCCTGAATAACTTGCGGATGCATCGAGCAGGTGTATTTTATGCCAGAAGCCTCATGCTGGGCATGTTCATCTTTCGTTCCACATTTAGTCATTACAAGCACTGCAATGAATATGAAGATGATTTTTATATCCGCTCTCATAATTAATTTCTGACTTTAATGAAACTTTCACTGTCCACCATAAACTGTGAATTATAGGCAAGGCTGTCACCGGGCTCAACGCCTTTGAGGACTTCTATCCAATTATCGGATTGACGGCCAGAGGATATTACTTGAGGACGAAAAGTTCCACGTCGCTTAATGAATACAATTTCCTGTGTCCCCAGGTCTAGTTTGGAAGAAATGGGAATCCACAATCTATTTGCCGAAGAAGTAAAAGTTGCTGTCACCAATTCGCCCGCGTGATAGTGTTGATGTGGATTTTGCAGATATGAACGAACTTTAGTCAGGCTTTCACCATCTTTAATAAATGGCTGAATCAAATCTACTTTCGCTTGCATCCCTTCTGAAGAATTATCAACTGTTATCGTTAATGGGTCACTGAGCTTCACAGCAGGAACGTCACGTTGATGAACGTCAAACTCAGCCCATAAATCAGAATGACTCACGACTGTGAATATGGATTCGCCTGGCGTTACATACATCCCCTCTCGAACCTTTAACTCAGATGTTATCTCTGAACGACCCGACATTTCATCTTTGTCAGACCTTGGATGCTCCATGATGTATCCATTAACCGGGCTATAAACCGGAAATGAATACGATTCTTCTTTTGATGAGATCAATTTGTTAACCTGCGCTTCGGACATTCCGAGTAAACCAAGCTTCTGTTTGGATGCGTCAATCAGTCGAGTGTTGGTGCTATCCGATTTAAGTAGATACAACAACTCGCGTTGGGCTGTAATCAATTCAGGGCTATAGATTTCAAAAATCTTCTGCCCCTTGCTTATCGCTTGCTGGTTATACCTGATGAACAGTTTTTCAATACGGCCGCCATAACGCGCAGATATGGTGGCAAGTTTTCGTGTATCGTGAACAACAACTCCTTTGACTTCCGCTTTAACCTCCATATCCTTCCGGGTTGGAGTAATTGTTTTGATGGAAGAGGTAACTATAGCATTTGTGGGCTTAAGTAAATAGCCAAGCTCAGCCGTGATCTTAACTTCGTCTCCCTGTCGACTCTTCTTCACCAGGTCCATTCCGCAAATCGGACACGTCCCGGGTTTATCTTGTACAACAGTTGGGTGCATCGGACAAGTATACTCGTCATGCGCGGCATGGCTATCTTTTTTGTTGCACGATACCATCACCATCATTACGATTATGAATATCGCGAGAGCGATGAACGCGTGTTTATTTTTCAACCTGTTTCTCATAATTGACAATTCCCTCATAGTATTTTTCTACGGTGTCCAAGTACTGAATTTGTGTCATGCTCAGCGTCTCCCATGCATCGATCACAATAGGCAGTTCCTCCTTGTTCTCTTCGTATGAAAGCATAAGTGTTTCGTAGTTCTTCCGCAGTGCCGGAATAATTCTTTGCTCATAGTTCTCTATTTGCTTTTTCAGGGAAGCAATCTCAACAGCCATTGCAGCCGTCATTCCTTGCGTTTCATTGATGATTGCGCTCCGCTCAATCTTCATAGCTTCGATTTCCTTGCCCATTCCTTCAATGTTTGCTTTGTACATTTTTGATGACCATGGAGCGATAGGTATTGAAACCATCCCAAGCAACATAAATTGATTGGGCATTTCCTTGCTTCTCGCGAACATGTGATTGAAGCTCAGATTGAAGTCAGGTCTTGATTGGTATTTTTCCAGCGCCTGGTTCAACCTCATGGACTGGATGCTCCTTTCGATCCGTCGGACGTCACTCCTTCGTTCGGCGATTGACGTAGTGTCGACAGGCTCTGGAACAAACTGAGGCGTATAGGTCGTATCAATCGAGAAGCGAATGTCTTTCGGGATATTCATAAGCTGATCCAGCATGATATTTTGTTGAGTGATCTGATTTTCATTCATCAATATCATGTTCCTCGTTTCCTGAAGGCGCCCTTCTGCCTTGTAGATATTTCCAAGCTTGCTTTGATTGTAAGGATACCTGAGCTGGGCAATCTTTAACATCAGGGTAATGATCTCCTCGTTTTGCTTTAGAACAACTTTTTTCTTTTCGAGCACGATCCAGCGGTAATACGCAGATTTTGCCACGGCTCTCAACTCATTGAAAGTAAATGCTTCGCCAGCCCGCTCGATACCGGCCTTCGACTCCAGGTAGCCCTGGTTAGCCCGGAGCTTCGATGGATTGGTGAATTTTTGTTGAACTGACAGCATGATCTGCCCGCGATCACGGGGATCATCGACTTTGCTGTAAGGCAACATCCATAAACCTCCCCCGGCTTCCGGTGCCATCAGGCTTCTTGCACCCTTTGCATACGACCCCATCGCTTCCGCCCGGGATTTATAGACCTGTAACATCGGGTTGTTGTTCTTCACAACTGAAAGCACGCTGTCGAGAGAAAATGGACGCTGTGCGTGGACACTAAAAGTGACCAACACCGATACTATTGCGAGTAATGTTCTAGTGCTTGACATCATGGATCTCTAGTTTTCCGAATTTTCTCAATTCATATTCCTTTGTTAACAGAAAGATCAGTGGAGTTACCAAAAGGATGTGTGTCGATGAGGTCAGCACTCCTCCAATCATTGGCAGGACTATCGGCTTCATTACATCACTGCCAACGCCCGTAGACCACAACACGGGAATAAGTCCGAACAACGCGACACACACGGTCATCAGCTTGGGGCGCAGTCTTTTCGCGGCACCATGGATGACGTATTCCCTTAAATCTTCCTTCGTAATTGTATCGCTTGAATTTCCTTTTAATGCAACAAGTTGCTGCATCGCGTCATTGAGATAGATTACCATTACAACACCTGTCTCTACTGCAATGCCGAAAAGGGCGATGAATCCCACGGCTACGGCAACAGACAAATGGACTCCATAGAAGTAAATGATATAAGCGCCGCCGATAAGGGCAAAAGGAATAGTGATAAGACTCAGGAATGCTTCGCGTATAGATTTGAAAGCCAGGTAAAGCGATAGAAAAATGATCAGCAGCACGACAGGTGCGATGAATGCGAGCGTACGTTTTCCACGGATCAGGTTTTCATACTGACCGCTCCATTCGATGAAGTATCCATTGGGCAACTCGCCAAGCTGTGAATTGACTTTTTCAATTGCTTGTTGAACTGTGCTTCCCAAATCTCTTTCGCGAACGTTGAAAAGAACCGCTCCCCGTAACATCGCATTATCAGACTGGATCATCGGGGGTCCATCTTCGAATCTGAACTCGGCCACGGATGAAAGCGGGATCGTGCCAAGGCCCGGCGTTTTTATCGGAATCCTTTTAAGACGTTCTATGCTGTTGCGATAGTCCTGCGGTAATCGGAGGTTTATCGAAAATCTTTGCCGACCCTCGATCGTGTTGGCCAGCGATGTTCCGCCGATCGCCGTTTCAACGATCATATTCACATCCTCAACACCAAGTCCGTATCGACCAAGCTTATCCTTGTCTATATCAATCACCAGGTACTTTCCACCCGTAATTGGTTCGACATACAAGTCTTTAACTCCCGGTACATCTTCCAATAATTTTTTTACGCGCTGCGAAACGGTATAGATCGAATCGAGATTCTGACCATGAATCTTAACACCGACATCGGTCCGGATGCCGGTCGCGAGCATGTTAATGCGGTTAATGATCGGCTGCGTCCACCCATTCACTACTCCGGGAATCTGAAGCTTGGCATCTAATTCATTCACGATGTCAGCTTTGGTCTTTCCTTGTCTCCATTCCGACTTGGGCTTGAGCATGATGATCGTCTCAATCATGCTGATCGGGGAATTGTCTGTGGCAGTGCTGGCGCGGCCAGCCTTGCCCAATACCTGCTCAACTTCTGGAACGGATTTTATGATCTTGTCCTGAACCTGGAGAATGCGTTTGATCTCAGAATTAGAAACGTCAGGCAGTGTTACCGGCATGAACAGGATTGATTGCTCGTCCAACGGAGGCATGAACTCGCTTCCAAGGCTGATAAGCAACGGAACGCTAATAGCAAGCGCGAGAATGTTGATACCAATGGTGGTCTTTCTCCAATTCAAACACGCCCGGATCACAGGCTCGTAAATATTCTCAAGCACTCTTGTAAGCGGGTTGGCCTTTTCATTCTTGAACTTCCCACGCATAAAAAGCGAGATCATCACGGGAGCAAGCGTGATCACCAGTATCGCGTCGACGATGAGGATAAACGTTTTTGTGTACGCTAGCGGGTGGAACAACTTGCCCTCCTGCCCGGTAAGCATGAACACTGGCAGGAACGAAGTAATGATGATCACCGTCGAATAAAATACACCTCGTGAGACCTGCTTGCTTGACTTTTCAATAATAGCCTCCCGCTCTTCGCGCGGTATTTCGACATAGTCCTTCCTTCTTTTGAGTATCATAACTAGTCCTTTAATTGTTTATTCAGTTCTTCCTGTCTTATTGCCAGATTTCGATACGAGTTCTCAGCCATGATAATTCCATTGTCGACGATCACGCCAATCGCGAGTGCAATACCAGTCAACGACATGATGTTGGATGATATTCCGAATGCATTCAGAAGGATAAAACTCGTGGCAATGGTGATCGGTATCTGGATGATGATGCTGATCGCGCTCCGCCAATGAAACAGGAACAGGATGACCACCAACGACACAACAATCATTTCTTCGATCAATGTCCTTTTGATAGATGATACTGATTCTTCTATCAGTCCGCTTCTGTCGTAGACGATGTTGAATTTCATTCCATCGGGAAGACCCTTGGCAACTTCGCCCATCTTTGCTTTCACCGTATTAATTACCTCATCGGCATTTTCACCGTACCGCATGACGACGATGCCTCCAACTGTTTCTCCCTCTCCATTGAGATCAAATATTCCAAGTCTTGTTTCTCCGGTCATTTGAACGGTACCGATATCCTTAATCCGGATTGGCGTAGCGTTCTCGCTTTTTAGTGGAATGGATTCGATGTCCTGTATTGACTGGAGATAGCCTGTGGTTTTAATGATATACCCGATGTCGCTCAATTCGAACTTTCGCCCGCCAGCCTCATTGTTGTTGTTACGGACCGCCTGAATGACCTCCGGTATGGACAGGTTGAAATAGGTAAGCTTGTTGGGATCGACCGTAACCTGGTACTCTTTTTCAAATCCGCCGAAGGACGCTACTTCGCTAACGCCAGGAACATTTTGCAAAGCAAACTTCACGTACCAATCTTGTACGGCACGTTGTTCACCTAAATCCATCTCAGGTGCATCGAGCGTATACCAGAGTATGTGACCAACACCGGTGCCATCAGGACCCAGCGTTGGCGTCACACCTGACGGAAGCATTTGGTTCGCAGAATTGAGTCTTTCCAGTACTCGTTGTCTCGCCCAATAGACATCCACATCGTCATTGAAAATGACATAGATAAAGCTCATTCCGAACATCGATGCGCCACGGACGTACTTCACCTTCGGTAAACCCTGTAGATTGGTGAGGAGCGGATACGTGATCTGGTCCTCGATGATCTGAGGACTGCGGCCCATCCACTCTGTGAATACAATGACCTGGTTCTCCGACAAGTCCGGGATGGCGTCGATCTTATTGGTTTGCACGGAATAAATCCCCCATGCAAACAGACCTGCCGCGATCAACAGCACGAAAAATTTATTGCGTAGTGATATAGATATTAAGTTCTGAATCATAGCTGAAAATGAGTTGAATGACGAGCATGAAATGCCCACAAACAAAAAGTGAAAGCGTCGATCAGTTAATGAAATAACTGGCCGTTACTTTCGACAGCTATAAAATCAAATAAGAAAGGATTGGAACGCGACCGTCAGGTCGCAAGATCGCAAAGGTGGATCGTAGTTGTAATATCGTGGTGAGGAAACAGCCGTAGAGGATATAACCTCAGATAGAATAACTGCGGGCTCAATTACTTCGAACGTTGCATGAGATGTAAAATCCAGTTGAACCGGGTTTGCCTGAAAATCATCTGCATCATGGATGATCGTTTCATCCTGGCAGCAAGGCATCGATTCGTGTCTATGACAAGCTGGAAGTTTCTTCTCCTTCTCGCAGCCGTCGGCTTTTCCAAACAATGCAATATTTTGAATTTGCCCTGCACAGATGTGCAGGCCGACCATGAAGTTGCTGCTGGAGAATATCACCAGGAAAGCAAAGATCATCGATATAGTCGGTCGCAAAAGGCTCATTGACAATTCAAATCTAACGCATTTTCGGCGTTATAAGTTGATACCCGTCTGTAAATATCTAAAAACCAGTTCAAAATGGCAGGTTTTCGCGTTGAAAGCATAGTCTTCATTTGATCTTTGGAAAGCTAAGTTTGTATCCATTTTCAATTTTAATATCATCGACATGGCCCACAACTTGTTCACTGCCGCCAAGAAAGTGTGCATGAATTTTCGATGTGTGCGGAGTAATTATGCCCTGATGACTTGAGGAATAAAAACCTACAATGGTAACGGGTTCGTTGTTCAGCCTCCCGATTTTTGCAAACCTTTTATGAGTTGCCGTGGTGTGAGGCGTTCCTTCTTTCCAGTCAATCACATGATAGGACAAAGTTTCCTTCGACACGATGATCTTGAACGGTACTGGTTGGGTAAGGTCAAGTCCCTTTTGTTGCGCGATCTTTTCTACAATCAATTCTAAAGATTCCATATTATTAACCGGCTCATCCATTTGGATTATCTGCCAATTAGCAATCGATACATAAACGAACATTGACGCCTCTGCATCCGGTGTTTGCATCGTTACGATCTTGTCATTGTCGAGGTACGATACATGAGATACTCCGTCAAGCAAGATTATTTCACCCTTCAGCCAAGCCGCTGGGCCAAGTCCGAACGTGTGCTTACCTTTGATTGTATCCAGTTTGATGACAGGCGACAACTCGCCTCTTTGCATGATCCTTCGCATCTCGCCGGCGACAAAGACTTTGTATGGCTGGACGTCCACAGCGAAGGAGAAAATTCCGAGCACAAATATCAGAGCTAGTCGCACCATCATTGAATCAATGTACACCAATTAACAATAACCCGGACATTGCAACCATGAGCGCATCCTCGACAATTGTGACAGTGCTCATGGGCAAGTTAAATACCGCACCAAGACAGGCACAACGAATCTTTTGTTTACTCACCACACTTTGAATTACTCCAATGCTGCTGAATCCCATAACAATCAGCGTTGTCCAGTTCGTCACAATCGGGTTGAATCCAGTAAGAAAGGCCAATCCCAAAGCTAATTCAATGAAGGGGTAGACGTATCCATAGACCGGAAGTTTCTTGGTAAGGACATCGTACATCGCGTAGCTTGAAGCAAATGCCTTCAGATCAAGGAACTTGAAGAAAGAGAATACCAGGAAGAATCCTGCCATAAAATTGTTCATCGCTATACCTACATGCGCACTTGAAGTCAGGATGGAAACACTCCCGATGAAGGCTGCAATGATCAGCAATGGTTTATATGTTGCGAGCCACGACTTGTGGGAATCTTTGAGTTCCGCATGCGAGTGATCTGTTGCGTCGGCGCTTATCTGATACTTTGTGCCCCTTCCGATTGCCTCCTGCAGTTCGTCAACAGTCAAATGTCTTTGCATTGTAATTGTTGTCTTCTGATTTTGCAGCTTGACGTCTGCTGATGATACGTCGGGATGCATCAGCAGCTTGCTCTTTACTTTAGCAACACAGCCCTCGCAGGTCACGCCTTTCACTACATATGTGTGCGTCATAAATTCTGATAGTTTTGAATTCTGCACAAAGTAACGGACAGACTGAGAAAGGGTAGTTATACAATTTTGGCAAAGAGTTATAATTCATGGATCAATGGTGGCCGAGGCTTATTCCAAAGAGATGCAGTATCACTACGGTTATAAATAGCAGAATCAATCCGAGTATTAAATAAAAGCCCAGGGATTGCTTTCGCCGGCTTGAATCAGTTGGATTAGAGATTGAAGCCTGAATCCTCCCGAACGGTTTATATACGGACAGGGCCATTGCAACAAGTAGCACAAATATGGCAACACTTGCATCAGCAATAAGCTGAATCCTAAGCCCCTGCAATTCGCCTACATTAAGGCTTCGTTGAGTAGCAATTGAGGCCATGTGGGTGATCGGCTGCATGTGCATCATCAATACAATCGTTGCTACGGTCGTTAAGACGAGCTTGATCAATATCCAATAGTGTCGAAAAAGACCCCACTGAGTTGTAAGCGACTGAACAATGCCCGTAAGAAAAGCACTGATGCAGAAAGGAATGATGACGAACCATGCAATGACTTCCATCCCGATATACATGGACCGCACGCCTTCCGGGTTTTCTCCGAGCAGACCACCTATTGCCAGACTCAGGAACGCGACAATGGCTCCTATCCACCCAGCAGAAAATGTAATATGAGCAGTAAGATTGAGTTTTGAGGCAACGGGACTAAGGGTCATGCGATCATGGTTTTCGTTAACGGAAATAACGAAACACGAGGAAAAAGGTAGTTATATAATTTTGGGTAAAAGTTATACTTCGTCAATAGGCCGCCTTTTAAGGGCTCCGATCTTCTTGAAATGAGTCGGTGTCAGGCCCGTGATCTTCTTGAATTGACTCGACAGGTGCTGCACGCTGCTGTAATTAAGTTGATCGGCAATTTGAGCCAGCGTATACTCATTATACACTAAAAGCTCCTTGACGAGTTCGATCTTCTGATTGATCAGATACTGTTCGATAGTTGTTCCTTCAATACCTGAAAAAAGATTGCTGAGAGAAGCATAGTCTTTATGCACAACTTCCGACAAATAGGCTGAAAACTTGAGCCTTCTGTTTTTCTTCTCCTGTTCCCGAACCCATTCAATGATGATTTTCTTAATCTGGTTTACCTCACGGGCGGGCTTGTCTTCAATAAGCTCAAATCCAAGTGCCTCTATCCCGTCTTTGAAGCTCCGGAGAGAGTCTTCAGAAACATTGCCATCCAACTCAATCTCTCCCAGTTCCAGTGATTTATACGTCATGGCAGCTTTCTCAAGCTCATTTCGCACTGCGGTTTTGCAGCGGTCACAGACCATATTTTTTATATAGATTTTCACGCGGGCTAAAATTATGTCTTCATTTCCTAATTACAGTTTCATTCTTTGAATTCGAACTGCGTTCAGGATCGCTAGCAAAGCCACCCCGACATCGGCAATCACCGCCTCCCATAAATTAGCGACACCTCCAGCGCCGAGCGCAAGAACGATTACCTTGACGGTCATTGCCAGGAATATGTTTTGCCATACAATCCGTCGCGTTATCTGCCCTGCTTTAATCGCTGAGACAATACGCGATGGTTCGTCATTTTGAATAACCACATCGGCAGTTTCTATTGTTGCATCACTACCAAGTCCACCCATTGCAATGCCTGCATCGGCCAATGCTACAACCGGCGCGTCGTTTACTCCATCCCCCACGAAAGCAATATGTCTACCTTCTTCCTTGAGAGTTTTGACTTTATCAACCTTGCCCTCCGGCAACAGACTACCAAATGCCTGGTCAATACCTAACTGTGCGGCTACCTTATCCACAACCGATTGCTTGTCACCCGATAACATCACCGTTTTAAGATTCAACCGGTGCATACTTTGAATAGCTTGCTTTGCATCCTCCTTGATCTCGTCAGAAATGGTGATGTAACCTGAGAACTCGTTGTCAATAGCAACAACTACAATCGTGTCGACTTCGTTTTCAAGTTCAACAGGATATGAGACTGAGAATTTTTTCAAAAGTTTCAGGTTCCCGGCAAGAATCTGTTTGCCATCGACAGTTCCCTTCAGACCGTGTCCGGCAATCTCTTCAACACTTTGCGCGATTGAGTCCGTGGTTGTATTTCGAGCGTACTCCACAATTGCCTTTCCGACTGGATGAGTTGACTTTCTTTCAATCGCTGACGCAATTCTTAGGAGTTCATCTTTACCGATACTTTTTGGTTCGACTTTCTGAACTTTGAAAACGCCTTTCGTAAGCGTACCTGTCTTATCCATCACAATCGTATCGACTTTAGTCATGACATCCAGATAGTTTCCCCCTTTGAACAGTATTCCGTTACGTGAGGCCAAGCCTATCCCGCCAAAGTATCCAAGCGGTATCGATACCACCAAGGCACACGGACAACTGATCACAAGGAAGACAAGGGCCCGATAAAACCATTCTTTGAAAACATAGTCTGCTTCGAAGAAATAAGGACCCAGGCAAACTCCAATCGCCAGGGCAAAAACAATCGGTGTATACACCTTTGCAAACTTGCTGATGAACAGTTGAGTCTGGGACTTTCGTGCCGTAGCATCTTGCACCATCTCCAGAATCTTGCTCAGCTTGCTGTCTTTAAACAGGGCCGTAACTTTTATATCCGAGACTGTATTCAAGTTGATCATCCCCGCAAAGACCTTTTCACCTTTGACCTTGCTGTCAGGCTTGCTTTCTCCGGTCAACGCGGCTGTGTTAAACGAAGCACTCTCCGACAACAACTCGCCGTCGAGAGCAACTTTTTCTCCCGCTTTCACCTGAATCGTTTCGTTGAGTTGCACGGTTTTAGGGTCCACATCTTCTGTCTCTCCATTGCGAATAACCGTAACCTGATTGGGCCGAATATCAAGCAGAGCCTTGATACTTCTTTTTGCACGGCTGACAGCTGAGTCCTGGAACCATTCTCCAATAGAGTAAAAAATCATAACAGCCACGCCTTCACTGTATGATCCGATAGCAAAGGCGCCAATCGTTGCCACACTCATCAGGAAAAATTCATTGAAGAAGTCGAAGTGCTTTACTTTCCGCAAAGCCATTAACAGTACGTTGTAGCCCCCTAACAGATATGCCGCCAGGTAAATGATCAGGTCAGTCGGAAATGGCGGCGCGTACTTGAAGGCGAACTCCATCGTTAGCATAACTGCCAGAATTGTCAACGACAGCAACAGTTGCCAGTGATCCTGCCAGCTTGCTTTTTCGCCTTCCTCATCGTCGTGAGAATGACCTTCCGCCCGGATCTTCAAATCCTCTTTCTGATTTAGGGAAGTTGTTTGTTTGATTTCCATAGCAAGTATATTAATGAATGAAAAATGAAATTATTCCGGTAACTACCAGAGTCAGGCCGGTAATTATCCCGGCATTGTGCTCTAAAGAATGCCAATTAAATCGTACAAGTCTGTTATATGTAAACCCTACCCAGGCCATCATGCCGGTTACCGTTACCACCGTGTATAACATAGCCGTCAAAAGAATGATCGGCCATCCCATCGTACCGGCCATCAGGAAATACGCCTCGATTTCCAGACAGGGAGAAAAGAACATAGCTATTGCTAAACTTAGAATTATCCTGTTCTTGGGTATAGAGGTTTGATTCGCCGGAATGTGAAAATGATGATGTTTATGATTCTGATGCTGATAAATATAGAATAACCCAAGTGCGACCAAGATAGCTGGCGAAATGAAGTGAGTGAAATACACCACTTTTCCGGCCATTGTAACGCCAACCAACCCAATGACAACGCCAATTATAGCCGTACTTGCTGCATGAGCCAATCCAGCAACCAGGGTGACTGATATTGCTTCGGCCCGCGACCAGTTCTCACTTTTCCCTATGGACAATACAGGAAGCCAATGACTTGGTATCAACGCATGCAGCATGCTTAACAAAAGGCTTCCTGTGACGAGTGTTATCATTTATTCTTCATGAATGATCCATGATTCATTACTCCTCTTCCTCACTGTTCTTCATCTTAGAAAGTATGGCGTAGGCGTTCTTAACCGCAATTTGAGCGGTCTCCGATGGAAAATTCTCCGGCAGAATCACTTCTGTGAAACCCATTTCACTGTTGCCTGTCTGCACTTCCATCATGATAAAGTGATACTCGTTTTCATGTTCGACCTGACTCTCATCCTTTAATGCAGCATGTGGTTGGGCAGCCAGTTGATAGAAAATGTACTTTTTTCCTTGAAAATCTATCACTGCACGATCCGGCAAAGCAGGAACTTCGATCCCACCCGTTTCGACAATTGCCTTGAGGTACATCCCGGGGAGCAGGTTAGTATCCTCATTATCAATATGACAATGAATTCTGATCGTTCGGTCTTTGCCAATCTCTCTTCCCAACAAATAGACCGTGGCTAGTCTTTCCTTTGTTTCGTTGGCAAGAGTGAACCTTACTTTTTGACCGATCTTTAGCTTTGGGACATCCTTTTCAAAGACTGTCAATTCAGCATGAAGATGTTCAGTATCTACAATCTCGAAAAGGATGTCAGCGGGATTGACAAACTTCCCGATGTTGACATTCACTTCTGTTACATATCCATTGATTGGTGAGTAAAGGTTTATCTCGCTGGAAACCTCACCTTGGCTCAACCGATCTACAGAGATGTTCAGGACTTTCAGTTTTTCTTTCAATCCAATCACTTTTGATTGCCAGCTAACGAAAGTCGTTTTCGCCTGTTGAAGAACTTTCTGTGCCGCAACGTTTTCTTTTGCCAGGTCCTGTTGCCTTTCGTAATCTTTTTCTGCGAACTCAAGCTGATTCCTCGCTTCAAGATAGTCTTGTTGTAACTGCACAAACTCGATGTTCTCAATCGTAGCAATAACTTGGCCTTTCTTAACGCGCGTACCTTGAAGGAGCGGGGTATTCTTGAGGAATCCCCCAAGAGGTGCCGATACACTAACCTTTTGCTGTGGAGGGACATCCAGTTGTCCGTTAACCTTAATGGTTCCGCTAATCTGCTTGTTTTCGATTTTACCTAGCTCGATTGCAGCGGTCTTGTATTGAGACTCTGTGAATTCCACAGTATTCTCTTCCTCCTGGTGATGTTCCGACGTCTGTGTTTGCTCGTCTGGCTTATGTGTGCACGATATAATGAGAATCGAGAATACGATTCCTATCGTCATGCGGGAGATCCAATATTTTTTGCTCATGATTTTCATTGTCTGTTTCCAGCTAAGAATTCGATATAAATAATGCTTTGATTGTAGTCATTGAGTGTCTGTAAAAAACCTTCTTTGATGCTTATCGCATTGCGCACGCCAAGAAGATATTCGGCGTATCCGATGTTACCGCTTCGAAGCGCAGTCTGCACCTGCTTTAGGATCAAGTCGGCATTTGGCAATGCCGACTCGCGGTAATAATTCAAGCTACTCTTTGATTTTGCATATTGTTGTGCTGCTTGTTGCAACTGACCTTCAAGGAGCAACTTTTCATTTTGATAGTTGGCTTGTGCTGCTTGCTTTGAATATTCGGCTGCTTGAGAGCGGCCTTGATGCGGCACGAACCACAGTGGAAGTGAAAGTCCAACCTGAAACCCTGTGAACCGGTCTCCGGCCGTTGCTAGTGCTCCATTTTCAAGGTTGGGAACATCAATCAACGTTTGATTAAAGTAGCCTACCAATAAGTCGGGGGCGAACCTGGCATTCTCGACTTTTTTTTGCCTTTTGGCAACGTCTACTTGCTGTCGCATATATGCAAGCAATGGATTTGCTGCCAAGGCGGTAGTATCGGCAACATCATCAAAAACAAGTTCTGGCAAGGTCGCCTCTGCAATCTCAGGCAAGTCAGAGCTATTAAGAAGGGTCTTGAGTTGAGTACGAAGTATATTTATTGCAGCGTTGTTTTGGACAAGGAGGTTTTTCACTTCGTTACGCTGGGTTTCTGCTGTTGTTTGTTCCAGCAAATTTGCCTCACCTGTCTGGTATCGTAGCTTCGCCGATTTAAGGAACCCTTCGTAAATACTGTCTTGCTGAAGCAACAAGATTTGTCGCGCCTTGGTAAATGCAAGCAAGTAGTATACTTGCTTTACCTGGTAGATCAGTTCACTTTCCGTTGCGGTCTTCTTTAATTCGGAAGAAGCAATCAATGATCTGTTTAGCGCTGCGTGACTGCCCAATGTCGTGAACGGAATGGACTGCGTTATCGTAAAATTATTATCCCGTCGCGCATAGCTGTTGTACTGCCCATATAGCAGCGACACGTTTGTTTTTGGCAGATCGAAACCTGTCTTCTTCAATTGTTTTTGGGACTCCACTTCAAGGGACGCGGACCTGATTCTTAAATTGCTTTTTATCGCTTGGTCAGTGGCTTGCTGAATTGTCAGGCGCGTATTTTGCGCGCCAGCCTTCAGGATAAAAAGAAAGCATATTATCGTCGTGAATATTTTCATACCGATTGAGTATTAATTTGTTTTCTTCCAAATCTTTCGAACGCCACGTACAGGCAGGGCAGAACAATTAAAGTCAAGATGGTTGAGCTTACCAATCCTCCGATTACCACGGTGGCCAATGGTTTCTGAACTTCCGCGCCAGCACTGGTGGCTAACGCCATTGGAAGAAAACCGAGAGAGGCGACTGTTGCCGTCATTAACACGGGCCGCAAACGGGTCTGGGTTCCTTTTAAAATAATATCATTCAGATCCTGAAGTCCCTGGGCTCTAAGCCTGTTGAATTCCGCGATGAGCACGATTCCGTTAAGTACTGCGACTCCGAACAATGCAATGAAACCTACACCCGCCGATATACTGAATGGCATCCCACGCAAGAGTAATGCAAAGACTCCGCCAATAGCAGCCATTGGGATCGCCGTGAAGATCAAGACGGCTTGCTTCACGGAATGAAATGTGAAGAACAATAGCGCGAAGATCAACAGTAGAGCAGCGGGCACAGCGAGAGAAAGTCTTGCTTGTGCTTCCTTAAGATTTTCAAATTGTCCTCCATACGTGACAAAATATCCAGCAGGAAAATCAACTTTGTCGATCTTCTCCTGAATCTCGCTGACGATGCTCGCCACGTCTCGTCCCCGCACGTTGAAGGCAACAACTATTCTTCGTTTAGCATCCTCCCGCTGCACCTGGTTGGGTCCGATCTTAAATTCAATATCAGCCAGCTGTTTCAGTGGAACCTGTTCACCTGAGGGAGCCGTGACAAACAGATTTCGGACGTCTTCAATGCTTTGCCTGTTTTGAGAGGCAAGTCTCACTGTCAGATTATACCTTCGCTCTCCCTCAAAAACCAGCCCTGCCGATTGTCCAGCGAATGCGGTATTGATGGCTTCATTCACAGATTTAATGCTGAGTCCGTATTTGGCTATCTCGTCGCGGTCGATGTTAATTACTATTTGTGGTAGCCCAGTTACTTGTTCAACGTATACATCACGGGCCCCATCTGTTGACGCTGCGATCTTGCCAACCTGTTGAGCTAAGCCAGTAAGCACGTCAAGGTCTTCACCGAATATCTTGATAGCAACATCCTGACGCACCCCGCTTATCAGTTCATTGAAACGCATTTGAATAGGCTGTTGAAAACCGAAAGTTACCCCAGGAACTGTCTCAAGGGCCTCGGCCATTTTTTCGGCGAGTTCCTCGCGTCCGCTCGCTTTTGTCCATTGATCCTTTGGCTTCAGAATTATCATCAGGTCGGCCGCTTCAATCGGCATCGGATCAGTCGGTATCTCTGATGAACCGATTTTACCTACTACTTCTCTGACCTCATCGGGAAATTCTTTCAGAATGACGCCTGCAGCCTGTGTCACCGCATCAGTCGTGTAGGACAAGCTACTTCCGGTTAAAACGCGAGTCTCAACTGCAAAGTCACCCTCCTCCAGTGTCGGTAAAAATTCACCACCCATCCTAAGAAAAAGGACTGAACTGATCGCGAGTAACACGACTGATGAGGCTACAACAATAATCTTGTGGCGTATTGCCACTGAGATCAGCGGCTTATATCGTCGGTGAAAAAAGTCCATCATTTGGTCAGAGATATTTCGTTTATGGACCGGGTTCTTACTCAGGAAAAGAGCGGACATCATCGGAACGTATGTGAGTGAAAGAATGAATGCACCGAGAATTGCAAAGCTCACCGTTTGAGCCATTGGTTTGAACATCTTCCCTTCAACTCCAACAAGTGCAAGAATGGGCAGGTACACGATCAGGATAATGATTTCTCCAAACGCAGCTGACGATCTTATCTTCGAAGCCGATTCATATACCTCTGAATCCATCTCGGTTTGAGTCAGGCGCAGCGTGGTCTGGCGAAGGCCAAGGTGATGCATTGTTGCTTCTACGATTATAACCGCGCCGTCTACAATTAAACCAAAGTCAATCGCGCCAAGGCTCATCAGGTTGCCGGAGACACCGAACACATACATCAAGGACACAGCGAACAGCATTGCGAGTGGAATTACGGAAGCGACTATCAGCCCTGCCCGAAAATTTCCAAGAAAGAGCACGAGCACCAGGATTACGATCAGCGCCCCTTCGACCAAATTTTTCTCAACAGTTCCAATGGCGCGACCTACCAGATCGCTACGATCAAGGTAGGCGTCGAGGGTGACTCCTTCAGGAAGTGTTTTCCTGATCTGTTCCATTTTAACTTTCACCGCGCGGACAACGGCATTCGAGTTTTCACCTTTGAGCATAAGCACGATCGCACCGACAACTTCTCCGTCATTATTGTAAGTCATGGCTCCGTAACGGATCGCATTTCCAAATTGAACCTCTGCAATATTTCTGATGAGAATAGGGATACCGTCTGCTGTATTTGCGACAACGATCTTCCCGATGTCTTCAATGGACCCTATCAGTCCCACGCTTCGAATGAAGTAGGCGTTGGGCTTCTTGTCGATATATGCCCCGCCGGTATTCTGATTGTTATCCTGTAGAGCAGTAAATACATCATCAATGCCAAGATTGTAGCTCCTGAGCTTATCGGGGTTTATGGAAATCTCGTATTGTTTCAGAAGGCCACCAAAACTGGCAACGTCTGCAACGCCTGGAGTTCCCAGCAGCTGTCGCCGGACAATCCAATCCTGAATAGTGCGCAGCTCCATCGCATTATACTTGTCTTCAAATCCTTTTTCAGGACGCAGTATGTATTGATATATTTCGCCGAGGCCGGTGGTTACAGGTGCAAGTTCGGGCATACCAATCCCTGTTGGTATCTGACCAGCTGCAATAGATAGTCGTTCATTGACCTGCTGCCTGGCCCAATATATATCGGTGTTATCGCTGAAGACAATTGTCACAACCGACAATCCAAAGCGCGAGAAACTTCGCATCTCCACGATGTTCGGTATAGTAGCCATCGTTTGCTCGATTGGGAAGGTAACAAGGCGTTCAATATCAAGTGCGGACTGGGAGGGGGCTGTTGTAATGATCTGTGCCTGATTATTGGTGATGTCAGGCACGGCATCGATCCGCAACCGGGTGAGCGAGAAGCCTCCCCAAACGATCAGTCCGACAGTCAACAACCCGATCACAAGTTTATTCTTGATCGAATAATGAATAATTGTATCTAACATTTAGTGTAATGTTTATCTGTAAGATTTAGATGGGACATGAGCCAACCAATAATCATCAAAAGCAGAAAGAGCAGGACGATTAGGATATGCAGCACATACCTAATGAATCTCTTGACACCGATTTGTCGGTTATTCTGTCTTGTCTTGCTTGGTTTCATGCAAGCCCGAAATAGATTCATTCGCTGGACGTGATCGCCCAGGAAATCTATTTGCTCTAGAATGAAATCTCAGAGCACAAAAGTGGGCTTATGCTTTAGGCGGTTGCCAGATTGATGCGCTGTTGGAAATCGCAGGCCGTTCCACGTAGCGAGAAAGGAGTTGAGTGTTGTGAAGGAGGTCAAGAGAACTGGAATACGAAGAGTTAACCAGTTGAATGTGAGCCGTGCAACACGAACAAATACAAAACGGGGTACATAAATCCTGCTCCCCTGGCTCGTGGTTATGACTGCTTTGGTCGAAGATGGCAATTCCGCTTCTTTGCTCATCCAAACAGGTTTTGTCGTCACTGCAAGGATAGGCAGTCATGAACAATATATAAATCGCAAATATGAAACGGATCAATCTCACGGATGCAAAGGTAAACGATTAAAGCCATAGAAGGTTAGTCCTTGAAAAAAAGCCCGAAACCATCTCAAATTCGAAAGATTGCGGATGACGGTAGGTTTCGCTGCAAAGTTAGATACCGCGACGGCGACTGCCTTCCCTTGGCTTGCTGTGTACGGGTTTGTCGTCTTCAGTTTATGGTCAGGCAGCAGCCTGTGTATTGATGGGTCCCTGGTTATAAAAACGGAACTCTGTCTGTGGAAAGTGGTTGGTTACAACGTTGAGAATCTTATGAAAGGCATTAGGCCCATCACAGAAGATGTCAACCAGGAAACCTTCGGCTGGATTCTCAATGAAGTCAATAGCCCAATTGAATAGGCCTACCTCATTATTTATTGGGATCATCAATTCATTCCGAAAGCTCTCATCTGTGTCCACAAGGAAATCAACGAACTTTTGACTGAATTTACCCCGAGCTCTGTCTGTAAACTCCAGATTGGTATTCATCATCGCCCGGATCTTGATTGTTCTCTGTTCAGTTTTCATAATGCGTTAACTGTTTATTAGTTTCGAGAGCTTATCTCACTGTGGTCAATTCTGCCAATTCCTCTTCTGAAAATTGGGCAATAACATTGTCTTCTATAATTGCGGTTGTTAAATCACCGTCTCTATTGTACGTCACGACGTGCCCAGCACCTAGATTATGCGCGTGCCGCAAGCTGTGAAGTAACGAATCAAACTCCGGCTCTTTGAATGACCTAAACCTGAATTCCAATTTTCTCTTGTTTCCACAAAATTAGAGGGTTGTCATCAGAATTACTAAAATTGTTAGCAAAATAAGTCACAACTGGATTCCTTTGCCTCGATGGTCAGCGAGGAGGTCAAATTGGTCTTTGAAATGCCAAAAGCCGAAAAGGTTTGGTCCATTTTGAAAACAATAGGCCTCGATACCGAAGTCTTAACTGCAAATTTCAATGGATATTACCAGGGTCGCCGTAGGACTGATCCATATCTGCAACCAAGGCTTATTTTCCTGGAATGGGTGAGGAACAACTTCAACCCCTGATCAATAGGAAGTTAAATCGCATCTATGCTCACCCAACATTTAATGCATTGATGATGTATTGTCTCAGAGAGGAGATCAATTACTATAATTCACAACGCTCAGGCGGTAGGCAAACTGAGAGCCTTTAGACAATACGGATGAAAGCAATCTTTAGCTTTCGAGGGAAGGCCGTTCCTAGGTGAGACTCCAACTAAAAGATTGCTTTGTCGGAATCTCATTCGATGATAGGAGTAGTTTCATTTACTCGTCTTGATTAAAGCCTTTAAATGATTTCAGATATTCATCGAAATCATCGCTCTGCCTGATATGCCGAATTAGTTCGTACCTCGTCAAGGTATACAGGTGATCCTTGAGGACTCGATCACCAATGGAACTTCTGTCGTTCCAAAGAGAAACAAATACCCGTTCAAGGATTTTTTGCTGAGCGTTTGGTGAGATTACCTTGTTGGACACATACGCGTACAATTGCCTGACGTAGCGATTAAAAATTATCTCGAAAGCGACATGATCATCAAGCCGCATCCTGGATAACAATTCCTGATCGTCGTCAAAGATTTCCACTCAAGGTTTCTTCAATCGTAGTATTCATTGTTATTGTACTTCCCTTCGTCTTCCGCTAAATCAAGAACATGGAAAAACATTTCGAGGCCTCTTACTAAATCACCGTGGTAAAGAGGCACGCCTTCTTCGCAATTTTCTGAAATCTCTAATGTTGCATCACGCAAGCTTCGACTGAAGTGCTTCGGGGAAACGAATTCAAGAAAACGTGCAAAACTTTCTTGGAGTTTGATACTGAGAATCGGTTCGGATGTTTTCGATTTAGGCTTCTTGCTTTTCGCCTTTCTCTTCGTTTTCGTCGCCATGATCGTTTGGTTTAATTTGTTTCAATGTTCCTGTTCCTTCGCCTGACAATGCCTTCAATCTTGGGGACCCACTGTACTCCAGGCATCCGGCTCCATCAAGTCTTGCTGTCAGTTCATCTTCAATGGCTAAGATGACATTCCCGGTATCCTTGATCGTAACTTTCGCCGAGGTGGTCTCGAATTCAGAACCATCAATATTTGCAGTTCCGGTATTAAGGACAATAGTTTCGTCTGACGAACCAGTAACGGTAAGTATGCCGGACTTCGTGAGAGTAAGATCAATGACTAATGTATCAACATCGAGTTCTATCGAGCCGCGGCCATTCTGAATTACACCAAGCCTGTCGGTTCGTATTGTTCCATCTGTGGTGAGCTTACCACAATGATTGACCACCAATCCGTTTAACTTTTGGTAGGTAATATAGATGGTCGCCTGTGTGGGCCTTGGGTCAATCTTGCCGGTGGAAACGAAAAGGCGCTTGTTCTCAACGAAAGCAACTATATAATTGTCTGGATTGGAGCCTGAGACAATTTCAATTTCTTCTTTATCTCCATGTTTGAGAACAACGTCAGCAAAAGTCTCAATGGAAATGCTTTCAAAGGGTGAAATGTCACGAAGATCCTGTCTTGACTCTTTTGACCTTGGGATCGTTTCGAAGCCAGTTAGTTTGACATCGTTTCGGAGTTTATTTCGGTGTTGGGCTCTTCGTTCGATTACAAGATCAACATAGACTGTCAACACCTGTCTCATAACTGACTCGCCATCGTCTGCATTGACTTTCGATGAATGTTTTTCGAGAAGGTCGTCGATACGGGAATACATCGTGTCGGAATGATCCTCCAGGCCCATGTAATGTGCAATAGGAGAATTGAAGTGATGTTCATACGAGCAATCGTCGAGGCCTAAATTTCTTAGGCCGTTGAAAAATTTGCGGCTCTTCAGTTCTTCCGCGATAAGAAAAAGAGCCATTTCCACTTTCCTTGGCAGTTTGATGAATGGGTAGCGCATTGGATTTTTGAGTTTTTATTTAAAAAGTCGGTTCCTGGTAAAATCAAACAAATATGATCCAATTATAATAATAAATATTCCATTTTGGACTATTAATATTCCAAAATAGATGTTTTACCGGCCAAATTGGGCAATTTTTAGCTAGATATATTTGTCTGAAAGCGACGGCTGATGGCTAAAAAGGTGTATAACAGAATTAAGGCGATCCTGGCGGAGAGCGGGCAATCCAGCAAAGAACTGGCTGAGGCGCTCAAAGTATCAGAACAAACCGTCTCGCGTTGGTGCACTAATACCAGGCAGCCGTCAATAGAAACGCTATATGAGATATCGAAAATATTGAAAAGGGATGTTCGGGATTTCCTTGTTCCGAACTGATCGGCTAGCAATCAAATTGGAAAGGCATAGACATAGATAGAAGGTAGCGTTAAATCCAAAGTGGACTCCGGGTTCTATAATCTGTCAAACACCTGTTTTACCTGTTCAGCTGTGGACTTATTGCTGAAACTTGCTAATACGATACCATTTTGAGTTCGTTCATGGAGTTCGATTTCGCCAGAATGATGATTAAAGCCCAAGGCATACCTGTTTTGGCCAACCGTTAGCCATAAGATATTGGCAGTCTCATCGCCATAAGTCCTTACCTCAACGTCTTGTGTGGCTTTCCAAATCACAGCTCCTGCCAACGTTAAAACGATTTCATTGACACTTTCCGCATGGTGCTCCGCTCTTTGCATCACGCCATTGATATACCCATTAAGTAGTTTAAGGGTTGTAATTGTAAGAGCCATATCTATCTAAGATTGCTTTGCTATGAAATTCATTTTGCGTTGCATTTTCCTCCTCAAATTCAAGTCTCTGCCTTTGCGCAATTCCAACAAATAGTCCTCGAAGATATTCTTTACCTCTCTGTGGAATTTAGTCCGGTTCAAGGAAATACCCTGACTTATATCGTTCGGATCAATCCAAGCCAAAACCGGTGTTCCAATTCTATAGTGAATAATCGACTTCTTTTTGGTTTGCGCTTGATGCAAGATGCCACACCTGATTTGATTATAGAAAACTCTTGTCTTGTCAGTTGTATTGAAGAAGGACGCAAGAGGTGTAGATCTTTGAAAAAAATCATGAAATATCTTTTCATCCTCGTCCTTACCAGTCCGTTTCGCTCCCCTGTTAAATTGCTCCAATGTTTCTATCAGTAAACAATCAATCGCAATAATAACAAATCCGGCAAATGACCTAATACCTTTGTTTTTGTTTGCCAGTAATTCATCAACTTGTCTTAGAAACCTTCCCTCGATTCGATCTTGAAAAATGTCGATCGCCACTTTCCAATCAGGGCTACCTACCAGTCCCAGGTCGAGTCCCGTCCAATCGTTCAAAGAGTATTTAGGGCTTATCCGTATTTCTTTCATTAGAGTTGCCCAAGTAAGCTGTCAAAAAGTTAGCATAGTTACTGGGCCATCAAGTTCAAGCCTCATTTGTTCGGGAAGAGCAGATACGTTAAATGAAAATTGTGTTGGTACCTGCGATTGCATATCGATGGAATCTCTTTGACTCCCTGCAAGAAAAGTTGCAACTCGCTTAAATACCCGGTCTCTCCAATTGAAAGTATTCGAGTTGTCATTAAAGTCCTGAAATATCCCGCTAAAATTATTGTTTCGTTGTTTTTTAAGTTGAACGAAATAGTCCCTAAACTCATTATAGGTGCCGTACGGAAGTAATTCATCTTGAGAAATAGATTCCAGCGGATTGATCTTCAAATAGTCAGCCAACATCAGCAGAAGATCAGTATCGACTATATTCAACGGCGATCTTTGTTTCAAGAACTGATCGCGGAGAAAAGTTAATTTGGTAAGTATTATTTCTGTGATCACGCCTTCATTAATATTCTCTTGGCGTAGTTGAAATGGTTTAGATGAAATTTCGCGTCGTTTTTCGTCCAAGTAGCAGGTGCGGAAATGGTGTGTTGAATTATCATAAAGATCGACACCTGCATTGCTTGCCTCGTCGTCAATTTCTGGTAGGGTAAGAAACGATGTGTGCAATAACAGATCCTCTTGTAACTTATCAAATGCATCAAGGGAAGTGATACGCGGAAACGCATACATAACGCTGTTTGGTGAAACGCCATTGGCGTGTAGTTGGTCAGATAAGGACTTTAAGGTGGCGTGCTGATTATTGTTTGAATTATCGTTGAAATCAAATTCTGCATGTCTATTTGGCGTCTTCTTCTTTAAATTAAAAATGCTATCAGCTAAATCATTGCCCTCGCTGTGCTTGCCACGTTTGAATTGAATGAATATCGCCCGGCTGCCATTTTTCCCTGTAGGTATTACGACTTTGCTGTCCCAGCCACCACCTTTGTTCTCCTCATTGGGAGTTAATCGGTAAATTTTTGTCTTCCTTCTGTTGAATGCATTCAGATTTATTCTGGAGAAATCAAATAACCACCTTAACCGCGCAGGATAACCGAAGTTGAAAGGATTATTGAACAGTGCGGCGATCTCACCAACAATATTAGTTTCTAGGGTGCTCTCGTTTAATGAGATAGGCTCCGTCCTGACCGCAGTTGCCATAATTGTCAATTGAGTTCACGGGTCAATGGCCTGGAAATGGATGAGGCGAAAATAAAATTAACCCGAATTAAATATATTCATATTCGATTTTATAATCAAAAGAAAAGACCTGCCGTTGCTGCGGCAGGTCAAAAAGGCGCTGATTCCCTACTTAAACCCTTGCACCTCGTTTTCTTGTTCTTTGCTTTTGTTGCCCCACTTCACTTTCATCATCAGATTCCTGCTTCTTAGTTTCCTTTTTGTCTTTCGACTTCTCTTGCTCTATTCCCTTTTCAGGCTCTTTCACTTCCTTTCTTTCAATTCCTTGAAACACCTTCTGCATTTTCACATCATAAAGATTCAGGGTCTTAAACTGCGGGTTCGCTTCGATGTGCATCTTATCTTCCTTTCCTTCTTTCAAGAAAGTCACTTGATGCACGTTGCCTTTTTCGAGTGACCGTATAATCTTAAGCCTGTCGTCATCGCTTGAGAGTTCTTTGATTGGGTAGCGATTTAGTACCGCCTCCAGGTCGTAACCATATCCGGAATGATACTGCTTCACTTTGAAGTTATCGTTCTTGTCCTTCTCTTTGAAGTCGAGCTGAAGCCAGGCGTTGAAAGGCTGACCTTCTTTATTTGTCAAATCTTTGTTGACCGATCGCCCACTCAATAGATTGTACGCTTCCTTGGCGGTCATTCCTGAGTTCTTGGTCACATAGAAAGTCTGTGACTTGTCCTGCGAAGGATCTTCCCCCTTGAGCGTAGCTTGATACCGGTTGAAGAAATACATATCGGTCTGATCGGATTTCTTAAAGTCAAGCTTGTAGTCCACTTTATCTGTGACTCCGTCTCTTTTGAACTCGCCCTGGAGCGCGAGTTGGAATTCACCAGGTTGTTCTTTGATCTTCGTCTCAAGGTCAGTATTGAGCTTCTCGCCGAAGCCCATGTATTTGAGACCATCTCTTAAAAATTCAAAATTTTTTGTGTTCATAAACGTTCTGTTTAAAAGTTTGTAATAATGATTTAAATCTGAAAGCATACTCTACTCAAGCAGCCTGGCGTTTACAATTGTCTTGTTCTTGATGTCGATATTTAAGTGTCTACCTCCGTTCTTCTCGAACAGTTCTATTTGGAGATACTTGGCTTCAGGAATGGTTAGTTTTTGCACCGCATAGACAATCTCAGTCGATGAATTTCCATCTACTTTTTTGTCGTTGCCGTAGACATAGATTGGTCTGACTTCGACTTCCTGGGATGCCGTTCTCTTTATTCTCCGTTTATCGCGGATGTAGAATTTCAGGAAATCAACGTCGTAATCGATGTTGGAGTGATTAACGATCCTGAATCGGTAAAACATGACATCGCCCTTGATATAGATACCGAGTAGCGCCAGACTCATTTTATTGTCACTTTCATGGACACTTCGTACTCTTCGCTTGTCATTTACTATTCCGGTTGAATAGTTCTCCATGTCGGTCTCCGTAAGTTCCGTTTGAAACACAAGCGAATTGGTGTGAACGTCATCAGTAGAACCGGTGAGCACTGTCAGGTTCAAAGGTTGCTCTGAGTAGTTGACAGTGAAGTGGTGAAGAACGCCGTCCGCAGTAATTACCGTGAGGTTGGTCTGTGCGAATCTTTCTCTTCCGGCCTTCAATTGAAGTACATTTCCAACTCCTTTTGCTTTTTGTGCCAGAACATCACGGCTGCCCTTGTCCACCGATTTGATAACAGCGGGAAAAACAATACTCGAGGTTTTGTTGAATGCAATTTCCAGCGTATCGGATTCGACTTTCGATTGAGCGTTTGCTTTCGTTACAAACCAGCTCAAGAATCCGCATAGAATGATTCTTATGTAGAGGTTATTGATGAAGTACATCATGGCTTTCGATTTTAATTTGTGATTTACATTGTCAGTCAACACAAGACAACTGCGGTTCTTCTTTACTGTTTATCCATAAGCAACACTTTATACCCTGCCTTCACTGTTATCTTGATCTGCTTTACTTTTTTGCTGAACAGTCCCTTTGCTGCTTGGATGCCGGCACTTGCGGCTTGCGCACTTAATGATTGATCCATCGTCAGGAATTGAAGGCTTTGCATTGCCTGATCGGAAGATTGCTTGGCAGCATCGCGGGTGATTGCACCTGGGATGTAAATTCCTTCCATGCCATCCAGATCAAAAGCCGACATCGATACCGCAAACAATGAATTATCGTTGCGAATGGAATTGATTGTAATTGTTAACCGTTCTCCATTGATCGCGGTAGTTCCATAAACGAATTGATCTTTGGGAATAAGTTTTCCATTTATGTAGACGTCATTTAACAGTCGCATTTTTACTGTCGAACCCGCTACGACCTCTTGCGTTTCGTGAACTATGGCTTCAATGGCATTACCTTCGTTCTGCTGTTCCGGGAGCTCATCATCGAGGCCATAAAATTGATTTTGTTGATTTCGTGAAATCATCCTGCCTAACGGTTCTGCAGAATCAGCGACTACCCCTTGCTGTTCAGTCAAGTGTTTGATAACCGAAATGTCTTCTTCCGCCCTTGATGTTTCTACCGGGAATACCTTACTCTTTTTCAGTTCACTTTGCGCTTTGATCTTATCACGAACCCTGTCAGGATGTTGTATATCCAGGATCTTGTCCAACATGCCTCCGAGTTTTTGCATTTCAGGGTCTTCGCCATCACCGGATTGCATCATCTGCATCATCTCCTCTAGTTTCTGTACGTCTGAAGAAAACTGAGGATCAGGAGTACTGCTCGGAATCGTTTCCCCGGAACTATTATGGACTACCGGATCGTTCGCTTTGTTCAACTCCCGGTATAGCTCATCAAGTTTTTGATTTACCCTCGCTTCATTCGGGTCCGTGAATGTCTTTTGTTTTGCCTTTACAAAATCAGCCTGCCCCTTTGGCTGTTGCAGTTCCTCTTGCACTTCTTCATCTTCCAATGTGGAGAGGTCGAAGTATGGATCGTTTTCTCTTTCTTCCTTTGACTTGAGGGAATCCCGTTGAGCCTTGTCGTAAAGAGCCAGCTTGTTCAATTCTTCGTTTCCAAAATGGGCGTCGGGGAGTTGAAGATTCAATCCTGTGCTCGACGAAGAGGTTGTTGCGCCATCCACGCCCTGCCCACCGCCGAGCGCTAAGAATATCCCGGTAACGAAGGGTAACACCAGCATAGGCATCACCATCACAAACTTTCTTCTCTGCAAAAATCTCTGTGTATGCGGTTTCATATTCATTGGTATATTGGTTTCAAAAATTCGTTTCTCATTCACCGACCTAAGCCCTTTCGCCTCGGAGGTATTAAGTCGAGCTCTTTCTCGAAGAATTCGAGCTGCTGCCTGCTTATCTGTTCCCAGCCGTTGGACTTATCGTATGCGTTTTCTGAGTACTCAATATTTCTGTTGATAAAGACATTACCTTCCTTGTCTACGGCCATGTAGAAGGATTCAAATTCTCCGTCTATTTCGCCCTTCATCTTTCCGACTGGAGTTAATCGCTCTGCTTTTATTGTGTCCATATAGATTTCCTTTGGTAGTGATATATCTTCTCTTTCCAAAAAGTCTGACTTGCCAGACTGAAACCCGTTCATAGTTATGACGGTACACATGCACGCCATTGAAACACCGAGAAGCATAAGGCTCCATTTTTTTGTCCGTGGTTCCAATGCGTTGAAATTCTTGTTAAGTACATTGACTCTGGTTTTCGCTGCGGCTCTCACCTTTTCCGATAGATCTTCCGCCTTCTTTTTCAATTCTGTCATCTGTTCTCGGTTTTGATGTCTTTGTTTTCTAGTGTTCTCCATTTCTCGATCAGGAAGCCGTGAGGATTATTGTCCGACCGGGATACGTTTCTCAGGTAGCCTTCAGTGACCAAGCTTCGGGTCACGATAGATGTTGTCCTGATAAGCTTTTGTTTGGCATAGCTTCTGAAGTAGAATGGGTATTGGTTAATGTCTACCTGGATACTGTCAGTCACTATCTCCTGGCTGATATTGCCTGAAATGATATTCGAGTAGAACCTGCTTTCTTTTAGATTATCATATTGTCGCTTCGCGGATACGTCTGCGAGGTATAGAGCCTTGGTGACGTTTGCTTCTATTACTCTGTCATCCGGGTCGAGCGAAAAGAAGTAGTGATGGAACATTCTTACATGATCACGAGCCTCCACTGGCATATTGTCCCGGCGTTCGGCTGACCAAGCCTCCAAAGCCTTTCCGTTCGATAGAATGTAAATACGTTCCTCGATGTGCCTTATCATTTGGAAACTCTTATATATAGTGTAGCCGCAGATCATGACACAAGCCGCAACGAGCCCAAATGAGAATAGCCTGATGTGCTTGAATGCTGAATCAATGTTCCTCAACTGGCGGAAAATTGTCCTGTCGTTCATTTGCCTGAAAGTTTATCGTGCATGTAATCACCTGTTGCGGAACGGCTTCCGTCAGTTCCATTTCCTGTTGATTGGCTTGAGCCAGTTGCATTGGCTTGGCTGGATGAGGAATTGAGAATTGCGCTAGACCCGGCGGTAACCGTACTGACAGCGGCCATTGACCCTCCGGTAAACACATTTGAGGCTTTGTAAAGCAGAGCGTTGCCGCCTCCGGCGTGTACGATATAGTTGGCGACACTAGGTACTGTGAAGTATCCAACTATCCCCATCACCAGGAAAATCAGGTAAGCGGTGTCATTTTCGCTAAAAAAAGTATCTCCATACTTCGTTACCTGCTGAATGTCTATCCTCAACATGTTCTCCTGTACCTTTGAAATGATCGCTCCAAATATGTTGGCCACGGGAAGCCAAAGAAAGACGTTGATGTACCGAGCGATCCATACGGTCAATGTATGCTGTAGTCCATCAAACACTGATATTCCAAAGATCAACGGCCCAAGGATTGCCAGTACAATCAGGTAGAAGGTTCGGATCGTGTTGATACAAAGAGCTGCGGCCTCATAAAGAATATGGAGTATCTCTGACATCCATTGCTTTACCGTATTACGGAAATTGTACGATGCCTTCGCCATCGCGAACTTAATGTCATTGCCCAAGCCATCAAGGGTTCCTTCTTCTGTTCCGTCAGGATGAGTATAGCGGTACCATTTGTCACGATCACCACTTCCGTCCTGACCAACATACATTTGCCAAGCGGGAGTCTTTTTAATTGCCTCTTCCTTCAGTTTCAGTAAATAGGCAATCGCATTGTTTGATCCATTAACCATCGCCGCCGTGCCCGTTACAGTTGGTTGAAGAATTCCGTTGATTACCGCCAGAACATAAGGGAACATCATCACACAAAGACCAAGGGCGAATGGTCGCAGGAGAGGATAGAAATCAATAGGCTCGGCATTGGAAAGGTGCCGCCATACCCTTGAAGAAATATACCACAGCGCTGCAAAGCCGGCGAGCCCACGCCCAACGGCGACGAGTTGACTGCACAAAGGCAGCATTTCATAATACAGCTGGTCCAGGACACTTTGCAGGCTGTGGATCTCTCCTGTGAAACTCTGAGCATTCAAAACGCCAGGCAAAAAGCTCACAGAGAGAAATAGCATTGTTACTTTATAATATTTTCGTTTCATGATGTCGGTTGTTTAATTGATACCATACAAATGATTAAGAGTTCGCACATCGTTAGCAGCCCGCGCTCTTTGAATTGCCAACAGTTGAGTGCTGCTATTAAAGCTTCTGAGGAATCCAACCTTACTTTCCATGTCATAGAATATGCGGTCAATAGCCCTCATGCGCTCATCATCACTCATTCTCAGCTTTGTTGCCGTAGTGATCATAACCAGGTCGTCGATGTTCCTGAGACTGGCCGTGAACAGGTAGTTGTAAACATTAGCCACATACTCGATCTCTTGCGGAGTGAAATGCGGGTCGCTACGAAAGCGGGTGTAGGCGTTCTTATATTCCTTCACCAATAATTTTTGGTAGTCAATAATGAAGGGAATTCGTTTGTAATTCCTGACAGCAGGACTAACCGCCATGAGTCCATCAAGGAATAGTTGATGAAGTGTGTAGTTGCCTTCTGAAATGTTCTTGATGGTTGTGTATCCCTTGTCAAGGATTTTATACCCGACATACATATTGTCGAGTATCTTTTCGAGCTCCTGCAGTTTCTCCCAATTCAAAAGCAACTGCTGCGCTTCATCTGATTGGCCAAACAACCGGTTCAAACCCGAGAGGCTTAGACAAATCGTTATCGATATGAGTATTCTTTTCATGATTCTCTGTCAAAGGATGTCGTAATTCTTTTTGAGCAATTCAGTCTCACTTGCTTCCTTTTCTCTTTCCATTGAAATTACCTGGGCATCACTTCCGAATTCGCGAACGAATGCACATCTGTCATTCATCTCATCATAGATTTTATCAATGCGACGAATTCTTTCATCGTCTGTCATTTCTGTCTTGCCTGGCTGAATGATGGTCAACAATTCAGAAATCGAGGCATCGCAGTAGACCAACATATTGGTGTGAACCTGTGCGATGTACCTGATCTCTTCGGGTGTGAAGTGTTTATTACTGGAACAGAACCCGTAAACCCTCTCTAATTCGCGACTAATAAAAATCTGGAATGCAATGATGTCAGCGACCTTCGCGGTATTCCTGATCGCAGGGTTCACATTTTTCAGCGAGCTAAAGAAGTCGCGGTCAAGATTGAAGCTTCCGTTCTTGATGTTATGATGGTATTGAGGCCATTGTGTACTACCGTATAGCCTTTCTTGAGATAATCGAGGTAGACCCGCAGGGCTGCGATCTGTTGAACGAGGTACTTCTTTTGGGTCTTTTTCTGCTTGAACCACTCATCCCAGGTCTGGGCGTTTGCACTCTGGAATAGCAGCACGGTAGCGATAACTAAGAGTATTGTTTTCATAGCGTTCTATTCGATTGGGAGTCCATATAATTTTTTGACAGCATCAACTTCTTGCTGATCCTTCGCGCGATCGATGCTTACTTGTATGTTCTGGTTATTGAATTGTTGTAGATCGCTATAGTTCTTTTCGATTCCTTCACTCGCTTTATTGATGATCTCAAGCCGTTTTGCATCAGACATCTGAGTCTTGTAGGAATTGATGACCAGAAGGATCTGATCGAGGTTATAAAGACTGTCGTTCAAGATGCCGGTGTAGACCACGTAGATGTAATCAATCTCGGATCGTGTGAAATGTTTATCCTGGCTGACCATTTGCCAGGTGAACTTGTATTGGGCAACCAGTTGTTTCTGGCGTTGTATCGCTAATGCGATCCGATGATAGTTGGCTAGCGTGCTCCTTATTTGCCAGAGTTCATCGTAATACTTCTTGTACAGTTGCCGTTGCTTTTCAGTCCATTGTGCGATCTCGTCAAGTTTGAATTGCGACAATTTGTTTTCCAATACCTTCTGGGCATTCTGAAGCCAGATTGTCTTATTCTGGATTCGCTGGATCATGAGGTCAACGGCTTTGATAACCTTGATCACCGCCTGTCTGACTATTTCAAGAATTGCAATCGCTTTGGCTTCGCGCACTGGTGTCGCCACGAGTGTTATGGTTCCCAAAAGCGTGATAAAAAGTGATTTTCTGAATTGATTCATAGTGTTTGCCTTTAAGCTTTTCCTGATCGTATGTCGTTTGCCAACTCACTGATTCCTTTGCGGACATCGCCACCCCATTTTTTGGAGTAGGATTGAACCTTGATCTTTTCGGATTCCTCCGTTGTGTAAGCCAGATACTCCTCCAGGGAAACTTCAGTGGCATAGACTTTTGAAAGCATTCCTCCAAGGCTGATAAACACCTCTTTGTACTTTCGGGAAGGATCGTTGCTCTTATTGATAGAGAGCACAAGTGCTTTTTCTTTCTCCGTCAGCCCGAGGAGTTCTTGTATCTGATCGAATTTATTCTGGTACTTACTCTGATCCAGAAGGATCTTGCAGTCGGAGTTATTGATAATAGCCTGCTTGACTATTGGAGAACTGATAATATCCTCGACCTCTTGCGTCACAACTATCGCCTCCCCATAGAATTTCCTTACCGTCTTGAACAGGTATTTGATGTACTCCGCCATGCCTTCCCGCGCTATTGCTTTCCATGCTTCCTCGATAAGGATCATTTTACGAATGCCTTTGAGCTTACGCATCTTGGAGATGAAGACTTCCATGATGATGATTGTGACTACCGGGAACAGGATTGGATGATCCTTGATGTTGTCCAGTTCAAAGACAATGAACCGTTCTTTTAAGAGGTCAAGATTTTCCCTGGCATTCAGCAGATAGTCAAACTCGCCTCCTTTATAGTATGGCCTGAGAACGTAAAGGAAATTTTCTACATCGAAATCCTTCTCTTTAACCTTGTCCTCTTTCAGAGTGAGTACAAAAACATCCCGAAGGAATTCGTAGAATGTGTCAAAGCACGGGAACAGGCTCTTATTCTCGTCCAATTGCTTGTAATACTTCTGAAGAGAAATCGACAGTGCCACGTATTCCGAGCGATTGAATGTCTCGTCATCCTTTTTCCAAAGAGCAAGGAGAAGTGTCTTGATGCTCTCTTTCTTTTCTGTGTCAAGCGTGTCTCCCTGACCGATATAGAAAGGATTAAATCGAATGGGATTGGCTTCATCGTATGTGAAGTAGTACCCATTCACCAGGTCACATAGTCCTTTGTAGGAATGGCCGACGTCCACAAGTACGATGTGTGTACCCTGCTCGTAGTACGACCGGACCATGTGGTTTGTAAAGAACGACTTGCCGCTTCCCGATGGCCCGAGTATGAACTTGTTCCGGTTTGTGCATATTCCTTTCTTAACAGGCTCATCGGAGATGTCAACGTGAATGGGACGACCTGTTAGTCGGTCACCGAGACGGATTCCAACGGGACTAATCGATGACTGATAGTTTGTTTCAAGGTTTAGAAAACAAGTTGCTTGCTCGGCGAACGTGTCAAAGGTGTCATTCATCGGAAAGTCAGCTTCATTTCCCGGAAGACCTGCCCAGAATATCTGTGGGGCTCCGTCAGTTTCCTGCCGGGCTACTGAATCCATTTGAGCAAGAGCCGATGATACCTGAGTCTTAAGCTCCTTCAACTCATTCCTATCCTCTGTCCAAATCATAACATTGAAGTGCGCTTTCACAGGAAGCTTTTGTGAGGAAATAGCTTCATTAAGGAAGTCATTGGTCGCGTCGCGGCTGATTGCATTTTCCCTTGAATAGGTTGACAGGGATTGGAGCCGTAGGCGCTTGCTTTCGAGTTGCTTGATTGTCTTATGAGAATCCTCGATGAATATGTACTGGTTGAAGATATGATTACACGAAAGCAATTGTCCTAACGGTGATGCAAACCCAACACTGAACTTTGTCTTGTCTGTAGAATATTTATCGTAATTGATTCGTGAACCACAAAGGGACGGAAGGTCTTCAACGTCGGCCAGCGAATACAACTGGCAATGCTGGTCGCCAATGCGAAGCTCATCCTTGAAATGAATGTCGCTGATTACCGGTTTGTCTGATTCACAAAGAAGGAAACAATACCTTTCAAGAAGGCCGGGCTTTTCTTCTGTTCCGGCAAGTTGCTCATCTTTAATTCGCTCAAGTTTTGCAAATCCGCTGTCTTGAAGTATCCGTTCGAACTGGCCTGCGCTGTCAAGGAATTCTTGCATCCGTTGCGGATTGAGAGTTTCTTCAGGTACAATCGTTTTACGAATCAAGTTTGAAAAGACCGAGCTCGAAGGTTTCCTATTGGCAGGTTTTCTCGTCAGGAAGATCTGGGATCGATGATCGAGGTACGGACGTTCACTGAAAAATCTCTCACTGGCCCGTGAAAGAAACGAGGTGTCTTTGCCTTCAAAATCTGTGTGGTGCCCCTTTGAAAAAAACCAATCCTGTTTATGGAAGATTGAATACGCCGGAAGCACTTTGATTGCTTTGATAAGTACCTGGTGGAATGCTTCATACTCCTGATCGGACAAAGTGAATATCTCCGGTAGAGTCACCTCATAAGCAAGAGTGACATCGCCCTGCTTCGACAAAATGCAGTCGTTCTCAACCTTGTAGATTGGAAACACTTTTGAAAGCGGAATAGGCTGACTCATGCTTAGTGCTTCGTTAACAGGTGCAGAAATATCTTGCGTGTTCGCCCTGTAATGGCATCGGGGATACTGCCGACAGCAAGCTTCTTGAGGAGACCATACTGTCCGTACTTATCACTCATTCGATAGACGGTCATGAAGTGAATCGAACCTAGTGTAACAACTAGGGCAAGACAGAAGAACATATTGACTCCTGCGATGTAGAGAATCGCAAACAGGACCAATAATCCAATGAGACCTATCGCGAGGTACGCTATGTATTGAGCCTTGAGGCCCTTGAACTCAATTGGCTTATTGATTCCTTTGTTGATCTTATAGACACTTGAAGCCATAACCGTGTTAATCAGATGCCGAAAAAAGATCTCAATACCGTCGCAACAATTACAAGGAATACACAGCTCCCAAACCAGGCTGCCGCCACCTTGCCGGTATCAGGATCGCCACTGTTCCATTTTTGATAAACCTTGACCGCACCGACAAGACCCAGAATAGCCCCAATTGCATACATAAGGCTTGTACCTGTGGTGAAATAGCTGCGCACCCTCATTGTTGCTTCATTGATCCCTGCGTTTCCATCTTGTGCCTGGGCAGGCAACAGAAATGTGAGAGCATAAACAATGATGGCAAGACCTAACGCTTTACCTTTTCTGATTGTGAATCGAATTCGCTTTTTCATAGAATTTGTATTTAGTTGATGTGAATTAGTTTATCTCTTCATTCTTGCTTTCATCAGTCCACCAAGATTTGACGTCATTTAAATCAAATTGAATCTCTGTGTTGACAGCAAGTGCATCATGAATTAACTCGCTCACCTCGTCTTGGAAGTTTGTCCCGACAAGCTGAGGGAACTTGGCGAACAGAGAACTGAATGCAAGCAGAGCTTCTTCCTTGTCGCGTGGTGGGAATTCAGCGAGTATTGATTTGGCCTGATTAAGAAGTTGTGAAACAGCTTTCGCTAGCGTTGTTTCCGGTGTATCTGGAATTGAAATGATAATTGATTCTTCCGCTTCATCATGTGCTTTCAAATTCTCTTCATCAGAATTGATTACACTGACATCTTCTGCGTCGACACTTTTTTCATGTGGAACATTTACTGTGGTCGTGTATTTGACCTTTCCCATGAGATCGTTGGGTTCATTTGAATCAGTTTGATCTGTCGAGCTACTCTCGTCAATAGAGTTTGGTTTCTTTTGTTTGAAGATGGATTTGATTTCACCACTGTAGAGTAACAGTGTGCTGATTGTGTAGTAGGTTCCCAGGATCAGACTGATCGCTGTAAGGAATTCTTGCCAGGAAATTGATTGTAGCATAGCCTTCGTGTTTGATTACGAAGGCGAAAGTGGAAGCTAGTCAAAACGTGTATTCACAACTTCGGGCGTAGTTCGGGCAAAAATAGTTTGGTAACTTCACTTAGATAAAACAGGCTGACTATGTACAAGTTTCTAATTGACACGTGTGTTTGGCTGGATGTTGCAAAGGATAGTTCTATGCATCCCATACTCTCAGTTATTGAAGAGCTAATAAAACTCAAAAAAATGTCGTTGATAGTTCCCAGATGTGTGCTTGATGAATTTGAAAGAAACAGGGAGAGAGTTGCGCAGGAAAGCAATCAAAGCCTTAAATCCGTTATGGGACGAGTAAGAGACACAATTGACAAGTTCGGCGATGAGGCCACCAAGCAGATAGCAATTGACCACATCAACAACGTCAATTTTAAACTTCCGTTCCTCGGTGAAAAGTCCACCGAAATTTTACCCAGGATTGAAGCAATTCTTAAAGCAGCCGAAATTATTGAGAGTTCTGAGTCGATAAGGCTAAGGGCTATTCAAAGAGCAATTGACAAAAAGGCTCCTTTCCACAGGAACAAGAATAGTATCAATGACGCAATAATTTTCGAAAGTTATGTTGAATGCATGAAAGATGTCAATGGAGCAAAAACAAAATTCGCATTCGTCACTCGCAACAAATTGGATTTTAGTCAGCCAGCCGGTAACGAAAATTCCCCTCATCCGGATCTCGCTGATGCTTTCACTAAGGGAAAGTCTACTTATTCAATAAACCTGCCGCAGGCCCTTTACAAAATAGGACCTAGATTAATTGAGGAGTTGATGGTCGAATTTGAGGATTGGGCTCTTTTTTTTGAAGAGCGCAGCTATTCTGAAATCACGGAGGCTGAGGCTGAACTTGAATTGAAGATTTGGTACAATCGACACCAAGTAAGAGCCGAAAAGATTGACGACGGGAGAATTACTATTATTGATAAGGAGGATGTGAAAGACCCTTACTCTCCCAAGTACATACTAAAGGACATTTGGGAGGGTGCCAAAGAATCAGCCCGAAAGGTGGAAGAGAAATACGGTAAAGAGAATTTGCAATGGAATGATTTTGAATGGGGAATGCTAAATGGTAAACTCTCGGCGTTGAGATGGGTAATGGGAAATGACTGGGATAATTTGGACACATAGCTATCAAATAAAATGGAAACAACCAGCCTCTATCACTATTGCAAACTGGCAACAGCGATCGAATACATACTCCCAGCAAAGCGTTTGCTTTTGAACCAATTGGGGAAAACAAATGATCCACGAGAGAACAAGGATTTCGTATTTGCCGGGCTTAATATATCAGCTAACGAACCATTCAATTTGAATGAACAAAACGCCTTAATTACTCGTGAGTTGAGAAGAGATTGCAAATTGTTGTGTTTATGCAAGGATCATAGTCCGTTCTTTGGGTATGAGCTGTCTCGAATGTGGGCGCTTTATGGAGATAACCATAAGGGGATTTGCATCGAGTTTGACATTGAGCTTTTCAAGAAGGAAAATGCCTCCAAAATTGATGTCGCTAATTTTCGAGAAATAAAATACTATCGATTAGATGTTACACAGCCGATAGTTCATCGAGAAGTAGACTACGAAAGAGTGACTAGAGTCGGTCTGGCAAAGTATGTCAGGGAAGACTTTCGGCCTAACAATTTGGAGTATCTTTTCTTCACCAAGAATAAAGAATGGGAGTCAGAACAGGAGGTTAGGTTACTCTATTTCAGCGACGCCACAGAAAATGAATATTGCAGTATTGCGAAGTCAATTCGCAGCATCTATCTCGGAGTGGATTTTAACCATCAATATCTCCCAGCAATTAAAGCAACCTGTCAAAGCATACCAATTTATCAACTTGATTATCGTGATGTACGACTGGTTGTAGCAAAGAAAGTCTGACTTACCTATTGGGATCAGGATACTCACATATAAAAGTAGTACTTGCTTGGAGGAACAAAGCCGTCCGGAAGGTATTGAATAATCTCGCCAACTTTTTGTGCAAATCTTAAGGTAATGGGCAGTCCATCATAATAATTACAATTGTTGAAATTTACCTTTGTCAATGCCATGATCTCAGTACATACATTTCGCAAAGTGGATTCACCTTCAAAAATCTCTACCGACTTGCCTAATGGCATATGCATACCTGGAAATGTTTCGTAATACGGTATATATCCAGTTGTATAAAGAACGCCCTGAGTTTTGTCAATCTCAAAAAGTGTCCCTCGAATTACAGGATATATACCGGTGGTTCGAAAGATCTTGATCTCCGAGTTTTTGATGGTAACTAAATCGATCTCAACAGAATCACCTAGCACATCTCGGATGCCAGCTTTTAGGCCCTCTACTTCGGCATAGTCTTTATTAATAGAGGAATTCCAAAAATCAGTCGTCTTGTGAATAACCACTCTTTTCGGTTTCAGTTTTCGATTTTGAGTGACGTAGGTTTCGATTACACTTTTGATTAAATCTTTTGCATAGTCATGAGTGAGATGGGGTGCTCTAACCTTCATCTTAGCTGCGTCCCATTCAAATTGCTTACCAACATAAACGAGTCCTTTTCCTTCTCTGTTAAATGCCTGCGCAATACTGGAACGCTTAAGGTTCTCTTCATTACCTAATACGGTATGAAAGCTTATTCCAACAAAACAAGAATTCTTATCGATGTCTGTTAATGCCCAAGGAATTGAATCGGACTTATAATATTGTGCCACGACGAAATTCCAAGCAATCATCGAATCATCCTGGGTCTTCTTCTTGCCGAGTATTGTGTCCTCTAGAACTAACTGAACTGGTATTTCGCTTTGGCATAACAAAATTTCAGCCTTCAATTTCCTTCTAAAATTTATGTTCCCCTTTCCGACCGAAATGGAAGATAATTTTTTAAACACTGCTGATGGGATAATGATGATACAGACGTCAGGTTTCGTATTGAGATTATCAATATGACTCTGAAACGCCGCTTTGTAAATCGCTATAATTTCATTGCTTTTTTCGAGGAGGGTTTTGTCAGAAGCTACGATGGCATCCACCTGTACGCTTTTGATTTCAACGTTGTTAAGTTCGTCATTCAAGAATTCGCATTTGAAACTTGAATCCTTATTGAAGCCAATAAAATCCGGATTTAGTTTTTTATTTATAGCAAACTCTACATTAACTTCAGTCGCAGATTCCAGTTCTGGGAAGAGATCTTGCATGGTTTCGATCTCATCGGAATCTTCTCCGAGGTTGACCACCTCACCGTCCTCAATCGAAGCCTCATTGTCAAGTTTAAAGGTCTTAGCAGTAGCCTCTGTGTAGTTGGAAAGTTTCCCCAGCCAGTCCTTGAAATCCTGGATATTATTCCTAGTCCCTATAACCGACACCCGAATTTCCGATCTATGGTTCTGATTGGTGGATGAAAAGAATCCTCCAATAGAAATTCCCTTCTTTGGATCATCGCAAATAAAATTATCGCCAAACTCTAGTTTTGGCTCGGGTAGCAATTCAAATTTCATTGTTAGAACATTTCTTGTTGGCTTGACTTATCGTAGTGAGTTTCGGTTTTCCCAAAATGTCTGTTATCAAGCGGTATTCCAAAGCCGACACTAAAGGTCTCATATGACGCTAATTCGATTTCCGATCCTTCTAAAACACTAAGGGTCATCTTCGGACGTCCTTTCGCCAGGAATGAAAAAACAAAATGGACATGGTTCAATACGTGCTGATTTCTCTCTTTTGATGTAAGGTAATTTGTCAGCTTAGTAATTTGCGCTTTGTCCTCCAATGGCATCATTCCATCGCTTGTAAAAAAATACTGAGGGTTAATTACAAGAAAAAGACCGGTTTCGTCATACAGGAATTTCGTTTCGAATGCAAAATGCCGGAAAAAGTTTGTGGGTTTGTACTCGTGAAACGATACAACAGTTCTGTGGGTGTCCTTCTTCTTCGCCTTAGAGTCGTAGTATTCAATTCTACTTGTAAATGTTTTGCTTTTCAGTACAAAAAAATACCTTCCATACTGCTTATTAAAAGCTATATACTCCGAGTAGCAAAATTCCTTGAATTCTAGATTCATCAATTCGGCAACCAAACGACTATTTTCAGGCTGCTTCAAAAGATTCTTAACTAGCAATTCTTTCCTAGAAGAATAGTCGATAGCTATGTCCTTGAACTTGGGAAATATGCTTGGATTTGAGAATGAATAAATTTTCTTTGTGCGGATTAGAAAAATAGGTCTTTCATTTCTCGGCAACTGTTCGAAGATTTCTTTCGCTGTCAGAATCTTGGCATCAAATTCAAGTATATTTTTTGGCAACTTCGAGAACCTAAAAATGTTTGTACTTAGGGTTTCTTTGAAGTTGTAATTGATTCGTTGTTTGAAGTTTTGAGAGTATTTCTCCAAAAATCTGTTGTCACCTATTGATAGGATATTGTCGGTTTTACTGATAGTAATTGGGATGTTCTTTTTAAAATAACCCTCATCCAGCTTGGTGATCTTTTTGGCGAATAATTCGTCAGTGGCATCATTGAAAATAACGAGTACGACATCAAGCTTGTGTTTCGTCCAATATTCTATGTCATCTTCGCGTGGTGTGAACTCAAAAGCCTCCGCGGTTTCCTTATGAATGTAACTGCCCTTTAGTGTGGACTTAATTTGGATTTTTAGTATCTCACCAGTTGCTTCTAATTTTCCTTGAGTATTCTTTGATGTTAGTTCAACCTCTCCATCAATACCAAAATCATTCACAGTTTCTGGTCGCCAAATAATGTATGGCGTATGCTTAACGCAATAAGTATGAAATGCTGCTACCCCTTTGTCGCCAGTAATATGTGATTCTGAAACAGTTTTTGCCATGTTGAGGTCTATACTCTGTTCAAGTGTTCGTTTTTAACTATAGTTTCATATTTCTAGTGCATCATTTGGTGCGCCGAAATGTTGCCTAAAAGCAGAAAACTGTCTTAAAATGCTTGGCTTATTCTACCGACCCTTATGATTTGAATCCGACTCATGCCGCACAGTGGTTTCAACACCACAGAAGTATTCGACTACAATTAACGGCTAGATTGAGAGCAATTTACATAATGTGGCTTGATTTTGAATGCGTCCCAAATGGGCCATATCTAGAAATTAGGCCCCGTTGGCAGTTTTTGTCAAATTTCTCTTCTTTTAGAAGAGTGTTGAAGAATCGTAGAACTTAAGATCCGTAGATCTATTCCGATACAGTCGTTCCTCAACACCCTTAACATATTTCTGAATTTGACTTTCATTAAGGCCTTTGGTGTAGATACTAATCGCGAGTCGTCTCCTACAATTATTGAATTGCTCACTGATATGGTCATCGCATTTTGAAAATGAAAAACCGTAAATAACGAAGTCTTTGAAAGATGCCTTTAGCGCCTCAAAGCAATAAGACAAATATCTATTCTTAGATATTGTCTCAGTCTTTCGTTCGGTTGTCCCCTCTGAAACAAAAACAGGAAGATAACCAAGGTGCACCTGGAGCTTTATCAGTTCAAGCAGCTCCTGTGTTCTTGAGCCTCGACTAATTTTAATTATTTCGTTGGCTTCCGTCCGAATGAAAAGCGCACCGTGTAAGTAGTAAATACATCTAAGCCCGGACAACACGCCTTCTTTGAAAGTCAGTCGTCCGCATTCATTTCTAAAAAAGTCCTGGTTCTTTTTGACTGAGTTGTTACGCTTCGCTCGATCGAGAGTCGCGAGGGTAATGTGATACAGGAAAGTATCATAATTTGTAGTGTAAATATTTCCAAACCAATCAAGCTTCTGTGAAATCTGGAAGATGGTATTTGGATCAATTTGAGAATACGAAGGATGCAAGTCTCGTACAGCGCCAATCAACCCATGCTTCAGGTTTTTGATTGCTGCTTCCTGCTTGTTTACGTCTTGACCGAAAATCCTGTTGACTTCGATTGCATTTGAAAGCTCGGTTTGAATGCCTTCAAAGTTGGTCGTATTGAACCTTTTGAACATGAGCTGATCCGCCGAGTCCAGGTAAGTCAGAAACCTGTCAAAAAGCGACCGGTAGTTCAACGCATTGTTAATGTTGATTGAGAACCCATTGCCTAAAAATATGTCCGCTTCACGAAAAGAGTCCTGAATCTCGCTCCAGTGGTAAATCTTGATGTCTCCAACAGTTCTCATGCTCTTTATAAGTTTTCATCCAACCGTTGCTCCAATTTATTCTTCAAGTGATCTATGAAATTAGTCCGGCCACCTTTTCGAAGACCAATCTCCTGAAAGTGCCTGTAGAAATTGCCGAGACTCACGTTGAAGAGATTTTCAAAGAGATTGGCGATTTGCTTAATATCCACCTTCCCATCATTGAAGACCTTCACTTCGTGAAGCGCGTAGATCAGCTCTACTAGGTCGGCTTTCTTTGCCGTCCATTTCAGCGACGATATTCCAGGATCTGTTGTTGACTGTTTTATGTATTTATCCACGTAAGCCCTGATCATGTGATTCGCCAGTATCCGGGCCAAGATGTTGTCGTGGCCTGTCGAAAATCTGGTATCCAGGTCTGGGGCTTTAAACAATGATTTACCTCGCGTGAAGTACTGTTCATCAAAATGCGTCGCCCCGGAGACACAATAGATATAGAAATCTTGATTAGCCCTGACAAATTCTTGTTGCTTGCCAAGTTCGTCGATGTAATGAAATCTGATTCGGTCCTGGTCAACAGGCTCGCTAATCTTCATTGTAACAAGGCTGTCATAGTAGTAATACTGGCTCAGAAATGTTGGCTTTGTGTCCTTGAAGAATTCGACCTCTTCCATTCGGCTTTGAAATTCGTATTTGTAAACAAATTGCTTCAGGTCAGTAAGCACCTCCTGAATAGCGACAAGGCACTTGCTTGATCGCGGCACAAACTCCGTGGTTTCTCCGGCGATTGCCTCAATTCTTGAACGTAGCTTGTCTTGAAGCTGCGTTGAATATGTGTTTATGTCTATAGTCTTCATAGCCTTGTTATTTCAGTTTTGCACTTAGGATTTCCTGGATGTCATTTTTTATCTTGAAGTAATTCTGTTGGATTTCATATTCCTTGATCTTGCGAATTACTGGGATAGGTTTATAGCTACTCTCCTCCGCCCGGATAGCTTCGTGATCATTAATTATCTCTGCATGAAAAACTTTCAGATCGATTTTTTGGTCAGGGTCGTCGGAAACTGTTCCCACAAATTCCCCTGACGAGAGAGAGGCGATCTTTGAAGGCGGGATGGCTGAATCGAGTTGTGTGGACCGGCTAACGGAAGTATCCGAAGCATTTACAGACACACTTTCGCGCTCCTGCACGATCTTTCCAAAGCGTTCCGAAAGGAGTTTGGAGGTCTCGCCAACGACCTGTCCACTGATCACGTTACCTACAATATTCATAATGACCTCAGCCTGATCACGTCCATAATCCTTTTTCAACTGACTGTAATCCTGTACCGCCAGAGTGGTCGCCACTTTGTTTGCCCTCGCTGTCGCCATCAGAGTATCAATGCCATTGAAATAGATTGTGGGAAACTCATCGAAAACGAGGCTGCTCTTCTGTTGATGTTTTTTGTTGACCAGTTTGATGACCCTGGATATATACAGAGAGAGAACAGCACCGTATATCTGCTGCTTCTGAGGATTGTTCCCCATGCAAATGATCTTAGGCTCCTCGGGATTGTTAATGTCTAGCGTAAAGTCATTGCCGGAGAGTACATAGTATAATTGAGGTGAAGACAAACGTGCCATACCTATCTTGGTACTGGCTACCTGGCCTTCGAGCTGTTCCATTGCGGAATTCTTGAAGGCTGACTCAAACGGATTGATCAGGACTTCTATTTCAGGTTCCGTTCTGAGCAATTTGAAAAGATGCGGATAATCCAGTTGCATCAGTTCAATGACGTGGGGAAGGGTGCAATACCTACCATCCTCATACTTCCTAAGAAACCAGATCATCGCGGTAAGGAAATTGATCGGCGATTCCACGAAAAAATCACCCTGCTTCTTTATCCAATCCCTGTTCAATCCCAGTAGAATTGTTCTCGAAGATTCCGTTGCGTCGGTAATATCCGTCATCGTTGCCGGGTCGAGTGGATTGCAGCGATGATATATCACGTCGAAGTTGATCACGTAGAACGCAGGCTTGACTTTGTACCTACTCTGATATTTTAAGAGAGCATTGTATGCGATCCGTGTGAGGTCGTCGTACTTGAAATCATAAAGAAACATGGTAAAGCTCTTTCGGATGTGCTGGGTAATGATGTGCCTGATTACGAAATAAGACTTACCTGCTCCTGGCGTTCCAATCACAAGCAGTGATCTGAATGGGTTAATAACATTGATCCAGCTCTTCCGCTTTTGGCCTTTGAGTGTGTAGACTGCTGGCAGGTTTATAGAATACTCATTTTCGAGAAGTCGCTCTTCTTGTGGAAACGACTCATTGGCTTTGTTGAAAATGTCTTTGCCAAGATTCAGCTTGATCAAGCGTGAAAGGAGCGTGCCGCCGGACAACATAAGGCCGTATCCGATTGCTGTAATGGCTATGTAAATACAACAAGCCAGGACAACTCCAATATGAATGAAGAGAATGAAATGCGCGAAAAGAAATGTGACGAGTCCGGCGATGCCTAGGTAAGCTGCGAGACGCAGACTGATGGTATCATCCTTTCTGCCCTTGGCACCCACTAGGGAAATGACTAGGAAGCAAAGAGCCAAAAGCTTTGAATTATAGAAGTTGTTGAAAAGCCCCGTCCGTGAAATATTCCCAAGAAGATCGTTCGCGATAGAATGTGTCAGACCCCAAACTTCAAAGGCGCGGTGGCAGTAGAAATAGAAATGAATCATCATAACGACTAAACTGAGTAATCGTATAAAGTCGATTATCTTCTGAAGGGCTTGCTCGTTCTCTCCCGTGTGTGCCATAATTGTTTTGTTAAAGTGGTCTCCTTCTTTTCCTTCTCATCGCAGCGTCAGGCGACTGAACGTCAAATGCCTTGGCTTCCATTAAGTCTTCAACCAGATGTCTTGCATCTATACTCGCACCCTGATTGTCATTTGAATTTGTAACTACGGTGTTGACAACGTCGATTTGACGAGTGATCCCTGTGTTAAGACCCGTCAGTCTTTCCGTGAGAGCTTTGGCCGCATAGGGCTTTCCAAGATCGCTTCCGTTAAACACTGCCTTTGTTTGATTGTCGACGAATGTGATCCCATAGATCCTACCTGTTTCATTTTCCCTGAAGAGCACATATATGTCTTGCTTTTTCAAAATGTCGATGAACGCTGCTTTCGTTAGTGTCCTGCTTCTTCCAAAAGCAGACTCGACGCATTCGGTAATTCTTGCTTTATGTGGAAGTCGCAATCTCTCATTACCGGCATAGAGTTTTTCTAGCCGCGCAATTGTTGGCTTGTTGGGTATGTGTGAGGCCTTGATCGGTACGCCTATCTTATCTCCGTCCTTGTCAAGAATCCGGTACTGTAAACCACGGTGCTTGAATACCCTGGACTCTTCTGTTCCCCTGTCTGCAACTATATTGAATTGCCTGAGAACTGCGTTGAACTCAGGAAGGGATGTGAAGTAGTAAGACTGCACAACTTTACCCACAACATTTGAAATACTTCTTCTCGTTTCGGTCTTCCCGTAAGTTGTCTTTCGAATCTCTTCGGGATTTACCTCAAGCCGTCTACCCTCTGCCTTCACCAGGTTGTATTTCTTTTCCAGTTCAAGTCTCGCTTTGGAGGATTGATTTCGTCCGATATTGTAAAGGAGTATCCTACTGCCATCGAGTTGAATATTCGTAGTGACGACGTGAATGTGTGGATGTCCGGCATCGTAATGTTGATAGACCAGATAGGGTTGATTTTCAAAACCGATCTTGTCCATGTAATCAGTGGCAATATCTCTTAGTTTCTGTTCGTGCAATTTTTCATCGGGATGGAAGTTGATGGAGATATGAACCGCCTTGACCTTAGCACGTTTATTCATTCTCATGAATGCCTCAAAACCATTTAACTTTTGATTGAACGTCATCTTCTCAACCGGTCGGCCAAAGGAATTTTCCAGGATACATTTTGCCGTACCTTCTTTAACCTTGTTCTCATTGTAGTTGAGAATTGTAAGCATACGCTTCGCGCTGTTTATCCTTGCAACCATTTTTTTGAAAGCTCTGCGGTGATGGTTAGAAGCCGGTCAACCTTGTCACCGACCTTCTTATACTCTTTGTCAATCCGTTGGGCGTCGTAGAACTTGTCTCGTGGGCTGTCAGAGATATGGAAGTGGTGCGTAATCTGATTGATGTTCTTCCCGATGGCGTTAAGTTCTCTCTTGATCCCAGCCAATTCTATCACCGTGGATTCAAGGGAGGCATCCGTATGTTTCCAGACAATTTCCTCCCGGTACAAAATGCTTCTGGCGAGTTCCGCCAGTGATCTGCAATTGCTATTGGTTAGCCATTCCTCCATCCGCTTGTAGAATGATTCCGACACGCCTACTGTTACCTTCTTTGCCAACCTGGCCGACTTGTCTACCTTCCTCCGTGTCATGATTTGTGAGTTTTGATGTCCTGGGAAGAGCCGAGTTCCGAGGCTTTCCGTTGCGAGCTTTGAGAAAGCTTCAGTACGAATGCGCCAGCATTCGTACATCTTGCCGAAACCAGAAAGAGGGTTTCTGACCTTGGCAGATTCCTGAACTCAGACCTTGTGAAATTGATTCTGGCCATTGTTCAAGGGTTAGGCTTCCGACTGACAAAATGTGGATTCTGCTTGCGCTCCTCAATCATCCTTTGGATGTCATCATAATCGTAGAAAATGACACCACCGATTTTGGTGAAAGGGAGGGTTCCGTTGACACGGAGGTTTTGGAGAGTCCCGGGGGATAGCGTTAATAGCCTCCGCACCTCGTGAGACTTAAGCCACTTGTGTGTTGGTGGACCTTGCTTTTGCGAAATGATCTTTTGGATCTCTTCAAGCAGAGAACGCTTGAAATTTTCCAGGTCTTCGAGTGTTACAATGTTTGCTGCCATAACCGTTTTGATTATGGCTCAAAGGAATTACGGGATGGGTTTTTAAAACAGTAACAGGGGTACTAGTACCCCCGCTAATCGCTTGATAGTCATGGAGAAACTTTTCCGCTAATTCGGATACAAGTTGACTTTCGTAATCGCAGATTTTTGAAGAGGTAATCCAAATTCTGTTCGCAACACCTCGGTAACAATGTGAATTCGCGTCGCGACAATTGCGGCTAAGGAGCTCCTCCATTCTGTCATGATCCCTACTAATATTGGGGTCACGCCCATTTTCAACTCAGGCAAATACCACAATCCGCAACCGCTAATTCCATATGGATCGGGACCCTGAATGACATTTCCATTGGAATCTTTGATCTTTCTTTTTCGATAGTTTAGAATAAGGTTAGAATGACTCTCAAATTCAAGTTTATCGTAGATGCTCTGCTTAGACTTCTTCGTTAAAAAAATGAATGGATTGGCAATAATCTTCGATGTCTGCGTCTTTAATTTTGTTCTGGTAATTGGAAATCCGACGACGAGATACTTAGAAAATTCGACTGGGCTGTGGTCGATTCCAAGTTGATTTGTTGATAAGAAATCATACTTTGTTTTCAATTCGTCGATCACCCGGCCGTCTTCAATTCTCCAAATCGCCAAATCAACCTTGTCATTGTTCACATGCAGAGAAGGATGTGCAATTTTGATACTCCCGTTAAGGATGTTGAATTGATTCCCGGTCATTATTCCGATGTCCTCTGGGTTGATGTCTCCGTTGCCTTCTCTGAGCACATGGGCTGCGGTGACCAAAAAGAAAATTTTATCTACTTCTATTAAGACACCCGAGGCCCAAGGCTCTATTCTTACTGGCGGCGTCGATCCGTACTTCCTATACAGTTGAGGCGTGTGTCGCATTAGCCGTCCGCCAGCCTCAATTGAAATTTCGCTAATGATACGGGCTATGTTCTCACTCATTTGTGTTATCAAACGTTTTTTGTATTTCCACAATCCGATCAATCTCATCCTTTAACAGCTTTGTGCCGTATGTCTTAGCATAGGCAAGTGCTTTCAGAAAGATTTCAAGCCCGAAGGCTCCAGGATAATTTTTATAGAAGTGCAATCTGTTTCGTTCTTTGTTCATGTTTCTTAAATAATCGAGAAACTGTTCATTAAGGCCAATAACCTTCTGATATTCGGGCGAAAGGGTTTTGGCAAATGAGATCGTCATAAAATCTCTAAATCCTTCGAGATAGAATTCACCCGATTGTTCGTCTCTCACGAAATCATTTGATTTTCTGAAATCGGAAATTAACACTGGTTCCCTCTCTTGCTGCTTCGCGAGCGCTGGGTTCTTCTTTTGGTTTATTAAGTGTACGACATATCCCCGCGCGAGTAATACCGCCTTGTTGTAGTTTTCAAACGCAGCACAAATCTTTATGTGATCTATCAGACTTTCGTAGGATAGTCCTTCCCAATATTCTGAAGGAGGATTGCCGTTCTCATCCCGCACATGAAAACTCTTCGAGAAAGCTTCAAGGTTTTTGAAAACATACACACGATGATAAAGCATGTTGGCGTAGACGAGCATTTCCCATGCGTCTGAAAGCCGTTCTTCTTCGTTCAAATATCCTTTCGTGTCATCGAGGTATTCATTATCCATGTACGAAGTTATGGTTTTACCAATTGGTAATCCATGCCTTCAGACCAATGCACTGTCCTTTTCTCTTTATCCAAGAACAACGCTGTTCCATCTGTAGACCTAAGTGATCCACTCTCGTTATCAAATACCGCTCGGTATGTTGGTTTGGGTCGATCATCAGAATGCACCATGCTTCTCCAACCTTCATTGTCATAGTCATTCATCATCCACTTGTGATTCGATACTTCAATCTCATCGTTCAAAGATCGAACAAAGATCGTATCGCGAATCGTTCTCATACCAATTTCCTGATTTGTTTCGGGGTTTGTCACTTTATTGGAGTATTCCCGAACATATGCGCCAGAAATGCCCTCCTGACTATTTTTATTCCCCGACGTACATCCGACTAACAGTAAGCCAACTAATGCCGATTTGAAATTATTGTTCATATCTCAATTGTTGTTTATGTATCCAATTGCCGTATGTAGCATATTTCGTATACTATCTTTTGTGCCAGTCTCGACGTTATAGTATTTAATGCGAAGGCTTTCCTGCGAAACGCTACCGGATTTCTTCGTTACCGCAAACCTCGATAGAAAGCGGATTAATTCAGAAATGTTTTTATTCTGGATGACACCGGTTTCGACAAAGGACTTTATGAGAAGGGCAAGTTGAGCAACGGAGAGGTCCAGGGTCAACTTAAAATCCCCCAAGGCAGGCTCGGAGCTCCTGGCGTTAGCTATCGGATTCAGGCGAAACTTCGCCTCAATAAAATTCATTTCTTCAATGATCCATTCAGACACTGATTGCTTAATTGGTCGCCGTTGCTTGTCAAAAGGAGCTGAACCATTATTTTGAATTTGGCTAATATTCTTAAAATGCCAGGCAAGTGATTCAAATCGTTCACGATCTGAATCCAGCTTTGTTAAATCATTGCTAATGTTTCGCGTGTAATAGCCAAGGAATTCATCACTGTTGAAATTCAATCTTAACAATTCATTCCTGATCTCATTAATTAGGTCTGTGCCGAATGAATGTTGCCGGCTGAATAACTTCGCAAGTCGTCGCCGAGCTTCGATAATAAAGAAAGCCTTACCCAAAGTCGTTTGCGACACTTCCAGATGTATGTTTATTAGATTTTTGCATACCTCTCGGAGTTCGTCATCATTAACGAGTTCGTCTAATAACCTTTCAAGTTCTCCTTTCTTATCCGACTGTTGCGCCAACATACTTTCAACGAATCTAACCGGAGGGCTATATGATAAATCGAGATACCTAAAATAGCGCCTCGTAAGAAACTGAAACAATGACGTGATGCTCTCGACTACGCCTTCCCAAGGTGATGTTTTAATATTGACGCGCTTGAATAGGTCGGAACAGCTGTTGATCAGTCTAGTCAATGAAAACTGATGAAATTGAATAAAACGGGTGCGTTCCTTTTCAGTGACCTGGACCAGAAATTTCAAGTCAAAACGTTCCTCTAACTGATCCCTTTCTTTTGAGATAGCTAAAGTGAGATTTCTGGGCGATGTGCTCTTGCCTCTATTGCCCCGAGCGGATCCAGTCGCCTTTTGAATCAGATCTTCAAGGTTCTTAAACTCATAGTCCAACTTGCCCCCCTTTCCAATTTCGCCCGCCACAGACAATGAGACTGCAAATATTGTCGGGCCGTTGGCTGGTTTCAATACTGAGAATTGAGTAAGTGCAATGGGGTTTTATGCTTAGTACATAATATTATGTACGTGAAAATTGACCGGATTTTGAGGTTTAAGCTAGTGACGGGACTCAAGCTTATTGATTAATTCGACCTTGTTAGTCACTTCTACTTTGGCAAAAATGTTCGAAATATGTTTCGCCACTGTCTTTTCGGAGATATTAAGTTCCGCCCCAATTATCTTGTAGGGCTGTCCTTTTCTTAGCAGGTTGACAATCTCAATTTCCCTCATCGTCAATCCATATGTCTTGAAATTTTCCGTCATGAGATCATCACGGGATTGAGACGACGTTTTGAGGATCTCATACTCTCTCCGCGACTGGTGTATCATTGTTCGAACATAAACTACAGTCATCACTAAGAAGCCTGCATTCGTAACAGAATGCTCGAGGACCTGAAAATCTCCGAAGAAAACAATCACCGGTAATGTTACCCAGCAGAGCAAGGCAAGGTAAGCCGCGATAACAAGCTGACGCATGATTGAATCAGAATACTCACGTTGCTTGAACTTAAAAATGAAAGCGCGAGTCGTTGCGACAATAAATGCTACTCCGTAAAGAAAAGGTATCACAACCGTCAATTGACGACTGAGCTTCAGATTGCCCGTCAGGTAATAAGGCAAAACAAAAAACAGGACGAATGGCAGAAGTAAGAAAAACACTGAACCATACGTCGCGAAGAATCGCAACCTCTTAAGGTCGAAAGCCTTGTAGAAATACCATACAAAGTACATCGAAGTGCCAAAGGCCACGAGATAGGCGACATCATTTTGAATTGGTATGGGAATTGGAAGATTCTTGTCGGGAAGAAAACCACTGCAGACGTTATAAAGAATAACTGCTATCAGTAGGATTAAATATAGTAATCGCTTCCTGTCACTTTTTCTTTCCAGAAAATAGATGATTTGGAACAAAAGCATGATTACCTCGAATGAGGTTATCACAAATGTTACCATATGCATCTCTGTATTCAGGAAATACATAAATCCTGGATCTACTATTTTGAATGATGGGCAGCAATTTCTCTCGTGTTCTAGCGGTCACTCACTAACAACGCCTTCTCAATAAATAAAGAGTATAAGTCAGTTGAAGTGTTTTAAAAATCTCAAACCCATGCTTTTTATACCAAGGGGTATTTCGATCCACAGATGTCTCCAGATATATTGGCCGTCCTTGAGATGAGTATCTATCAATGAGTTCTTTTAAAAGACTGCTCCCTATTTGCCTATTTTGAGATGAGGGCTTAACACCAATGAACCATAGATAAGCAAAAGGTTCTTTTGGATGATGAGATTTGATTTGTGCTTCCCGCTTGAGCACCGGTCCAACTCTTCCGACTCCGATCACTGAAAAGGCCAGGTTAATGTCCCAGAGAATTGCAGAAAGAGTTGTTTTCTTTTTGTCCGGGAAGAGAATCAAAGCACACGCTTGATTATCGTTCGACATCCAAACTTCTCCAAAAGCATTGCATACGTTATAAGAATACCGCATAAGGTCTCTAATGCGGCTCGTTCTTTTCGAATCTTGCTTTACAACGTAATTGACACTTTTGTTTGAATCAAATGACTCTGCGAGAATGTCGACTATCAATTCTTCCTGATTGCTTTCTGCCCTTTTCATACCCTGCCGAAAAAAGCTTTACCCAGACAAAGATATTTAACGCAATTAAGGTGCCTTTGTTATCGGACTGCTACCCCTGAAATTTTAGCGTAATGAATCGAAAGCATAATGTTCCTGTCCAAAATATTCCACAAGTAACATCACTAAAATTGGGGGAGGTGATGTAAAAAACGTAAGGAAAACACGAGTGAAAAAAATGATTAGTTAGCTCTCACCCTCCATAGGTTTCTATCCTTACTGCTCAACGTTTCTAACACTGCATTGGGATTTTATTCTCACTGGTTATTTAGTATTTTAGCATATACTTAAATACGAAATATGCCTGAAAGCTGCATCCGAGTCCTGGCGGATCCAAACCAGATCAAGCAATGCCGCGAAAAAATAAAATCCGTCAATGGATCGGTAGAATTACTGGCTAATGCCTTAAGCCTTGCCGGCAGTGATGTGCGGCTTAAAATCTTATTCCTTCTCCAGGAAGAGGGGCAATTGTGTCCCTGCGATCTGAGCGATATCCTCGGAATGAATATTTCAGCTGTCTCCCAACACCTGCGCAAACTTAAGGACGGCCGAATTATCGATTCTAAAAAAACTGGACAGACTATTTTCTATTCCGTGACATCGGAATATGTCGAAGTTCTTCGACCAATATTCAAACTTATTACAAACAATAAAGTGTTGGAACTTGTATGAAAACGCAATCATTTCTCAGTGTACTCACCGCATTGAGCGCATCAATGTGTTGTATTACGCCGGTGTTAGCAATGACAACTGGCACTACGAGCCTGGTCACCTCTTTACATTGGACCGAACCCTTGCGTCCTTATTTTATTGGGATCTCCGTTTTCGTCCTGGGATTTGCATGGATAAGAGCTTTTAAGTCAAGTGCGAATGACGAATGCGGTTGTGAACAGAAGCCAAAATTCATTCAATCAAAGACATTCCTAACGATCGTGACTTTGGTATCGGGACTGCTGATAACGTTCCCATCGTATTCAGCTTACTTCTTGAAAGATGATTCAGCAGCGGTTGCCTTGGATCAACAGGAATATTCGAAAATAGAATTGCCTGTCAAGGGCATGACTTGTACAAGTTGTGAAGTTCATATTGAATCGAGTCTCAAGAAAATTAACGGCGTTCGTGCCGTGCAAGCTTCTTACTCACAAGGCACCACGAAAATAGAATATGATCCAGCAAAGGTCAATCGCGATCAGCTTGTAGCTGCCATCAACGAAACAGGATACAGCGTGGGTGCCAGTTCAACATTACTTGACCATAAGGAGTCCTGCACGAAGGAGACGTGCGAAGTTCCGCTCGCCGATCTGCCAAAGCACAAAAGCGCGAACCTCGCGACTCTCAATGACTTAGACCAGCTTCGCAAAGCCTTTAACGATCAAAGCAAGTCAGTAAAATTTGTGGCAATTCTCTCTTCAACATGCAAATGGTGTATCCAAGGGGCCCAATCCATTCAAAAATCTATTATCGAAAAGATGAACGATAAGAATATTGGAGTGATCGTCGTTTGGACCAATATGTTAAAGTCTGACGACGCGACAACTGCGCAATATTCAGCATCAATGTTTGACGATAAGAAAAACGTGGTTCAGTTCTTCGACGTGAAGAATCTCTTCGGGGATGTCGTGGCTCGAACAATCAACTCAAAGGGCGAAAAAGCGTGGGATATTTATTTATTCTTCGACGGCACGGCACAATGGAACGAAAAGTTGCCAAGACCTTTCGAATACGTGCACCAGCTCGGTCCTGACTACACTTGGGTTGATCGGACCAAGTACTTTTGTGGCGAAAAACTGACTCAGCGTTTAGATGAGATTACTAAATCCTTATAGCTGAATCATGTCAACTGACACTCGCGTTATTCCCATATTCAGAATATTCGACTATAAAAAAGCGATTGAATTTTATATCGATTGGCTCGGATTCAAAATGGACTGGGAACATAAGTTTGATGAAACCTCTCCGATCTACATGCAAGTGTCGAAAGGTGAAATCGTGCTACATCTTTCTGAGCATCACGGCGACGCATCGCCTGGATCAAAGGCATACATCGAAACAGTAGAGGTTAAAAGTTATCACAAAGAATTAACGGCAAAAAACTATCGATTCAACCACCCTGGTCTGGAAATCGCACCTTGGAATGCTCCGTGTATGGAGGTGATAGACCCATTCAGCAATAAATTGTTATTCACAGAAAAAGGAAAATGACGACCACTACACAGATCTTAATTTCGACAATCACTTGTCCAAGCTGCGGACACAGCAAAGAGGAAATCATGCCAACCAACGCATGCACATATTTCTACGAATGCGAAAATTGTAAAGAACTGTTGAAACCAAAGAGCGGTGACTGCTGCGTTTTCTGTTCCTATGGCACAGTGAAGTGTCCTCCGATCCAAGCCGGCCAGTCCTGCTGCCAATAATCAGGGCTTCCGATGTTTCGATCCTTCGTCCAACTAAGCATTCGCAACCTGTTCCGGAAGAACAGACTTTTTACGTTCATCAACATCTGTGGACTTTCAATAGGATTAGCGTGTGTTATCCTCATTGCGCTATTCATATATGATGAATACAGTTTTGATGCGTATCATACAAAAGCTGATCGGATTCATCGTATTGTCCTGGATTTTTCAGAAGAAGGCAACACAGTAAATTGGGCACGCACGAGCGCCCCAATCGGCCAATACCTGAGAGGAGCATATCCAGAAGTTGAGCAAGTGGTTCGCTTGCGGAAGAATCCTGGAACTGACCTGTTGAGCCACGAAGAGGTCAGGTTCTATGAAGAACGGATATTCTTTGCGGACAGCACACTATTTGATGTTTTTGACATCAGTCTTTTGCGGGGTAGTGCCACGACTGCACTCATGGACAAGAATTCGGTCGTTATCACCCAGGCGCTTGCTGATAAGTATTTCAACGGCTCCGATCCAATCGGGAACTCCCTTCGCCTGAACAACACAACAGATCTAAAGGTCACCGGCATTATGAAGGAAATGCCGACTAATTCACACTTTGTCGCCGATGCGTTTGTCACTTTTTCTTCGCTCGATCAGTCTCTTGGTGAGCGTAGACTTAACCATTGGGGTTGGATGGACCACTACACTTACGTTTTGTTGTCTCCGGAATCAACAACTGATCAACTGCAGGCAAGATTTCCTGATTTTCTCAAGACTTATGCCCCGGAGTGGGTCCCGGAGAGGGAAACTCTGTTCATGCAACCTCTGAAATCGATTCATCTGCATTCAGACCGCAAAGACGAGATCTTGCCAAACAGTAGAGAGAGTTACTCATATGTTCTTGGGACCATCGCTCTGTTCATTTTACTGATGGCCTGCGCAAACTTCATCAACCTTTCTACGGCAACGTTAACCACCCGCTTCAAAGAAATCTCAATACAGAAAATGCTTGGAGCAGGTAGGTTTCATCTATCAGTCTATTTTTGGATCGAGTCAATTTTGACCTGCACAGTTGGCTTGATAGGCGCTTTTGTCCTTGCATTTCTTGTCGAGCCATATTTTAATTCCTCTACGGGAAAGCAGATCGCAGTTTTTGGAAGCCCATGGGTGGTTGCCCCTGCAGTTATCCTTATAATTATTATCGGATTTCTGTCGGGAATCATCCCTACGATTCAGACCATTAAGTTAAAAGGCGCAAGTACATTCAGGTCGCAACAGACAATCACGAGCAAGTCAGGCATCAGGAGAGCACTTATTACCTTCCAGTTTTGCGTTTCCATTCTCCTGATAGCGGCAACCTGGGTAGTCTCGAATCAATTTTCTTTTCTGAAGTCCTCGAGGCTTGGGTTTGTCAGTGAAAATGTAGTTGTCATCCCGGTAAAGGACAGATCGCAAAATGACAAGCATTCGGTGTTTATAAATGAGATCAAGCAATTACCAGGTATTTTAGATGCAAGCTATTCATCCAGTATACCCGCGATCAACAATGCATACACATACACGTATTCCATCACAGGATCAGACGCAGGGGAACAGACAATGGCTGTTTTTCTCATTGATGAAAACTTTTTCAACCTCTACCAGGTCAAGTTGAAAGACGGCCGATTACCAAACTTACAGAGTAAGGACACTCTTGCTGACGTGATCCTGAATGCAGCTGCTGTGAAACAACTTCGATTATCAGAACCTATTGGTCAAATGGTAACGGGCCAAGTCAAAGGGCGGATAGTTGGCGTGGTTGAGGATTTCAATTTTTCAACACTCCATGCTGCCATCGAGCCTGTTATAATGTACGCCTATCATCAGAATTTTCGTTTTGTTTCAGTAAATCTTGGCGTTGGCGATCGGCAATCACAACTGACTGCGCTGGACAAAAAATGGCAAGAATTGTATCCGGGTTATCCATTGGAATACTATTTCCTCGACAACAAAATTCAGCAATTGTACGCAACTGAGTCCCGCCTGACGAATGCATACACCTCTTTTTCCATTATTGCGATTGTTATAGCGGGAATTGGGTTGATCGGCCTTACCACCTACTTGCTAAATCGAAGGTTAAAAGAAATAAGCGTTCGAAAGGTCTTCGGAAGCTCGACTATTCAATTGGTGAGGTTGATCTACTCGGATTATATCAAGGTCATTATTGCGGCCACCCTGATCTCGTGGGTGCTGGGCTACTATTGGATGAATCAATGGCTAAGTGGCTTCGCATATAAGACCGAGCTCAAGAGTCTATATTTCGTAGCGCCCGCTTTGATAATGATCTTGATATTGTTGTTGGCGACGGGTATTCAAACGCTTAAGGCTTCGAGAACAAATCCAGTTGAAAATTTAAGGGATGAATGACGAGGTTGATATTATTTCAGGAAGCTTTTGGTCCACTTTGTCGATACAATAGCCAGATTCCAGGTCAATGCCCGAAGAACAAACTATAATATTTGGTATTCCGGTTCCGTCAAGTGATCCGCTGTTTATCACGATTGTGGTAATTCACATATTACTTGGAATCATTTGTGTTATCAGCGGTTTTATCGCAATGATGAGCAGGAAAGGAAGGGGTAATCATTCGCGCTGGGGCATATTACGCTACTCTGTTACTGATTTTTGTTACGATAATTCCCTTATCCGTCATGCGTTGGCCGGCCAATAATCATCTCCTGGCTCTGGGCATTCTTTCTTTTGGAGCAGCATCTTACGGTCGTTGGATTGTTCGTCATCACAAACACGCTTGGCCACGCCTACACACAATTTGTATGGGGTGTTCATATATTTTTCTTCTAACGGCTTTCTATGTTGACAATGGAAAGCATTTGCCATTTTGGCGCCAATTCCCGCAATTATTCTTTTGGATCTTCCCGGCGGCCATAGGGGTTCCGATCATTCTTTACTCGTTGCTTCGCCATCCGTTAAACAGGATTATTCGGAACAAAGAAGTTTAATAATTATCGGGACCTGTTGAATGATGCTGTTGTATATGGCTCAAAATCTTTGTTCGGCTCGGCCAAATCGAACTTCTCGCTTAAGGACTTTCCGTTGAACGTGTAAGTTTCCCTCCCTCTCCAACCACTAGGAATGTTTTCGATTGATTCCGTTACGAATACAATTGTCTTCCCATCCGCTGAAATACTCTCCAGGACGTATTGATTCACAAAACCTTCTGCATGAAACTGTCGAAAAACAAATTTCTTCCTCGATTTGTCGTAACTGATGTAACCGTAGTCCTCATGAACATAGCCCTTTGGCTTTTCCTTTGTTGCCGGATAGATTGTCCTGTTTCTCAATTCGATGAACTTATTGTTGAGAACAAACTGATATGACCGTTCATAGGTGCCCTTCCCCTCGGGACCTTCACCTGTCCCAGTCCATTTTCCGATCAGGGGTTTAAGCGGCAACCACAGACTATCGGACTTTGTCATCTGACCATGAGCCAGAAACGGTATTAATAACAGAATCGGCGCGATGCATTTCATGAAGGTGATAAAATAATGTGGGCAGTGTTTTTTCATATGACCAATTAACAAGATTGAGATCTCAGGTTTGTGTAAAAATCGGACATCAGACAAATACGTCGGTCCTGTCTTGAAATTGGCCAGGAGTTAGGCCCGAGAATTTTTTAAAATCATGAAAGAAATGAGCATGGTCATAGTAACCACATAAATAAGAAATATCGTAAATGGAATTCTTCCCGTCTCTTAACAAATGAGCCGCATTCATGAATCTAACAATTCTCGAAAATTCTTTCGGCGACATGCCTACTTTCTGGTCAAACTTTCTAATAAGTTGACGATTGCTCAAGCCAGTCCTAAATGCAAGTTCTTCAATTGATATTTGACCTTTTGACAAGTATAATTCAGTTAAAGAAAAATCTACTGCTTGGTCATACTCACCATTTCTTCGCAACTGCAGGGCAAGGTAGTTCTGCACAAAGCTCGATCTTTCTGCTCCAGATCGGGCTTCGGCAATATTGTTTTCTATTTCCTTCGCGACATCTTTCCAGACATGCTCTAAACTGACAACACCATTGACGATTTCCTTTAGGGGGATTCCAAAAAAATGATAGGCACCCTGGGCAGAAAAGCGAATGGAAATAAAGCCATAGGGACCATGCGGCATTAATTCGATGAAACTCTTCATCTGCGCAACAACAAAACTCTTTGGCTGATCATTGTGCAGACCGTTTGAAAATGTCGTGATGAGAGGAGTCTTATAATGAATAACCATTTCGACACAGGAATCGGGAAGGATTCGCATCGAGAAGGTTGGCACCTCGCCCGGTTCATTTTCCATCGACCAAATCGACTTCACAAAAGGCTTTAATTCAGCAGTGATAGCGTACTCGGTGTAGGCCATAGTGGAATTGTCTGATCTTCAATTTAACCATAAATTCCGCTATATTTTGTCCGTCATGAACAACCGATTCGCCCATTGGCAAAAGGTTTACGAAAAAACCGAACAGGAATTCAGCTGGTATCAATCTTACCCGGAAACATCGGTCAAGCTAATTCAAGAATCCCGTGTTTGCCTGAGTGATCCCATCATCGATATTGGTGGTGGGGATAGTCATTTGGTAGATGCTTTGCTGGCGCTTGGTTACTCCAATCTTTCAGTGTTAGACATCTCGGCACGGGCTATTGAAAGAGCCAAGGAAAGACTTGGGGAATTGTCCCAAAAGATAAAATGGATTGTCAGCGACGTTCTCGCCTTCAAGCCAGCAGAAAAATTTGCTGTATGGCATGACCGGGCTACCTTTCATTTCTTGGTGGAAGAGGCAAACGTTGTTGAATACAGGGAGAATGTTGCCACGGCTATACGACACGAAGGGAAATTTATACTTGGCGCATTTTCAATAAATGGTCCTTCAAAATGTAGCGGCCTTCCGGTCCTGCAGTATTCTGAATCCAAAATGATAGAAACTTTTGGACACGATTTTCAGAAAGAGAAATGTTTTGAAGAGGAACACCAAACTCCATTTAATACTCAGCAGCTGTTCCAGTTTTGCCTGTTCTCAAAAACTTAACTTCATTAAAAAAGGACATGTCAAGGGCTATGCACCCTTGACAATCTTCATCTTCTTAGAGCTCCGGTCTTGAAGGACTTTTCTTAACGAGTTCATATCATCGCTCACCTTCTGTTCGACAACTTTAGCGTAAATCTGAGTTGTCCTGATACTTGTGTGTCCAAGCATCTTAGAAACTGTTTCAATAGGCACTCCATTAGTAAGTGTGACTGTCGTAGCAAATGTGTGCCTCGCTAAGTGGAAGGTCAAGTTCTTATCGATGGCGCAGAAGTCGGCAATCTCTTTTAGATACGCGTTAACCTTTTGGTTTGACAGGCTGGGAAACATTGTCCCGGTTGCTAAAGCTCTCGGATGGTTCTTATATTTCTCCACGAGTTCATGAGCCTTGGGAAGTAATGGAACGCGAACGGGTTGATTTGTTTTCTTTCGTGAGGTCATTATCCAGTAATCGCCATCAATACCTAACGAGAGATTTTGTGGTGTTAATCTCATCAAATCGCAATAGGCAAGCCCCGTATAGCAACTGAAGACGAATAAGTCCTTCGCCCATTGTAATCGCAACACTTTAAATTCTCTTTGTTCGATCTTCTCCAGGTCTTCCTGGCTCAGAAATTCGCGATCATTTCTTATAAACTTGGCTTGAAACTTTGCAAAGGGATCACGTTCTAACCATTCATTCTTAATGGCGACATTGATCATTTTCCGAAGCCGCTCAATGTGCTTCATCACCGTATTGTTTCCCATCGGACTATGATGATCTACCGGTTTGTATGATCTGAGGAAAAATTCAAAGTCAGCGAGGAATTTGTAGGAAAGGTGATTCAATAGAATATCCGAAGTCCTTACCCATCGGCAAGTTGATCGCGGTAATGTTCGAAAACCTTGGCCTCCACTTGCTTCAGGTAGCTATTAAGAGAACGTGCGTCTTCGCTGTTTCCCTTAACCTTACCAGCATCCCAATTCTTCTCGGCGACGCTTCTCTTAATTGAAAACTCTGAACGATTGCCATCTACCGTTATACGGCAGTAGATTGGCGTTACTCCATCCCGTGTCTTCGCTGTACGCAGGATGAATGTTGTGCTGAATGTTGTTTGCATGGCTTCATAGTTTTTGGTTCACTTTGTTTTTTTAAGAACTGTGAATCCGTCACATGAAAACCACCAAAACAGGTCAATACAAATTACTGGTACCCACTCACTTGCATGCCCCTCGGTGACCTCGAAGCAATTATAAAACAGGTCACCTAATGGTTCACCGTAGGTATGGGTGTATGTGCATTTTTTGGAGATTTTGAAAAATGAAAAACCCTCCACACATAAAGTATAGAGGGTTTTGACTTAGGTTGATTACCTATATGTCGGGGTGAGATGATTCGAACATCCGACCTCCACGTCCCTAACGTGATGCGCTAACCGGGCTGCGCTACACCCCGAAATCCATATTTCGGCCACGAATCCGAAACGAGGGTGCAATTATACTCAAAAATACCGGTTGCTCAATAGCTATGCTGTGGTGTTAAATTCTCCCTTCCACGTTACACTTTGAGCGTATTTTGAAACGGTGTCAGATCTATCCGAAATGCCCGGCGTCAGGGTGGGACCGTACATTTGAGTTGATCATTGTCTATGACCAGAAACAATTTCAACCTCGGCCTGATTCTGTTTGCCGTCTCCCTTGCCGGCCTCGGATTACTGCAGATTGCAAGCGGCGAGATCCTTGCAGGCCGCCCAATGGCGTGGCCGGAAAACATTCCAGGTAAAAATGCAATGGCCGTTCTCACCGGCCTGATGCTGTTCGCAGCCGGCGTTTCAGCACCAATGAAGAAATTACCAGTCCTGACTTTGGTTGCAGGCTTGTGGATATTATTGTATGCCGCTTCGCGTAACCTGTTCTTTATCGTATCGCATCTCGATTACGGATTCATGCTCACCAACACAGGCAAGTCTTTGACACTTGGCGGAGGTGCATTGTTGGTTGCTGCGGTCTTGTCGCCACAAAAAACGGCAAGTAGTTTTGTTGACGGACTGCTAAAACGCGCAGTGACTATCGAGCGATTGTTCATCGGCTTCTTCTTTTTTGCATCGGGAGTTCAGCACTTTCTTTTTGGTGAATTTGTAAAAAGTCTCGTTCCGGGCTGGATACCCGGTGCATTGTTCTGGACTTACTTTGCCGGTGCGGCTTTGTGCCTCGCAGGCCTCGGGCTTCTCACAGGAATCAAAGCCCAGCTAGCCGCTGCCATTTCAGCCTGGATGGTGTTTGTGTGGTTGCTGGTGCTCCACATCCCGCGCGCTGTAGGACCTTTCAACAACCTGAATGAGTGGACAGCGGTATGCGAAGCGACTTTCGTGAGTGGGATTTTGTTTGTGTTGGCGACACAGTTGGAGCCGACAAGTAGAATAAAGGAACTGTAAAACCCTATCTGATCTTATTGCGTCCGGGCAGGCATGTGTAAAGGTTCGGTTGGAATTGGCGTTCAACATGGCCGGGCTGTGACCAATTGGGGTGCATCCTTGAACATTGAACTTTGAACGAAGTGAGTGTTCAAATCACGACCAAGTTTGCTTTGCCGGGTAATTCAATGTTGCTGCTGAGAAAATTAGCGAGGCCATTTCCTAATTTTGAGTTCGACTAGTGATGGTATGACGGAACAGGAATACGTAAAGCGCTGCCTTGAGGAGATCTGCACAATGAATGGATTTGGCGGGGCAGGGGGCATGACTCAGCGTAACTTCGAAATGCTGAGCGATGAGATCCGTTCCAAAACGGAGGTGTTACTCAGCGTGTCGACACTCAAGCGATTGATGAACGGCGAGTTTAGCCGGATCCCGCAGCAGGTCACACTAAATACAATCTCAGGCTACCTGGGATATAAAACCTGGCAGGATTACAAGAATTCTATTCGACAACCCGTTGCCCCAGCAACCCAAGTGCCAACACCGACCACCAGAACTATTGACTCCAGCTCTTTTATAAACTGGAACAGGATTGCGGTATCTTTTTTCGTCGTTGCTATCGTGGTGTTTCTGGGCTTTTCACGCCGCTCATCGTCCGCGAAAGGGTACGAACGAGCCAAGTTTTCAGCAACGAAGACAACAAAGAATGATATTCCCAACACAGTTGTTTTCAATTACGATGTGAGGCCCGTAACCGCCGACAGTTTTTTTATTCAGCAGTCCTGGGATCGGAATCGCAGAGTCAAGGTTGACAAGAACAATCACACCCTCACTGACATTTATTATGAGCCGGGGTATCACCTCGCGAAGCTGATCGCCAACGACTCCGTTATCAAAACTTTCGGTGTTGGAATTCCAACTGACAAGTGGATATTCTATGCCAAAGAGAAATTAGACAGTCCGATGCCGCAATATATTTCAGCTACAGGCAAACACAACGGCTACCTGGGGATTGAAAGATCAGACGTTGTAAGCAGTCTTATAGATCCGGAGAAAGAACTAACTTATCTCAACGTGTATTTTCCAACGACCTACGGAGGTAGCAGCGACAATTTCAAATTGAAATGCCGGGTTAAAGTAACCGACGTGAGGAACAATGCATGTCCCTACCTCATGTGTGAAGTTTTTGCGCAACATCGATTTATGTTTTTCAAAGGCGCCTCGTCAGGGTGTGCCAACGAGATGTTCGCGGGATTCGGTGACGTGATCCTCCGCGGGCAGACTACCGACCTGTCGTCACTTGCCATGGACGTCCACGAGTGGCAGGACATTGAATTTACCGTTCGCGACAAGCATGTCACCATCCGTATCAATGGCAGCGACCGTTTTTCAGCAACGTACAACGTCTCGCCGGGCATTATAACCGGACTTGGGTTTATTTCAAATGGCCTATCCACGGTTGATCACGTGGAGCTGACGGGCCTGGACGGCAAAGTCTTCTACCAGGACGATTTCAATTGAATCGGCCCGTAAATACTGCTTGTTCATTTCCTGATCTGCCCGAATAATTGAAACTTGCCGTTCGTTTTATTTGTGAATGGCCAGGCCACTTATCATCTTATTATTGCTGACCACCGCGACGGTATTCGGGCAAACGAGCCCGGAAAAGCTTGCGACCGGTCGGATGGACAAGAGCAAGTGGCTGAAGATTGAGCAGGGCCTGCGCAAGGCGCTCGTGAAGGACTCTATAAATGCCGAAACACATTATCTCACTTCACTTTATTTCTTCACCACGCGTAATCCTGCATTCAATGTTGATTCGGCACACCGCTATATTATCAGCGCGTGGCGGACATACAGACTAGCAACCTCACGGGACCGCGAGCGCCTGAAGCGTGTGCCTCTGGATAGTGCCCACCTCGTCGGGTTGGCCCGTGGAATTGACAGCGCCGCTTTTGAAAAAGCAAAACAAATCAATACACCGCTCGCATATCAATCTTTCATTGCTGGATATTCGGATGCGCGACAGGTAAAGTCCGCGACAGAGCTTCGCGATGAAGTGGCATTTCTGGATGCACTAAAAATAAATACCTGGCAAGCCTACGATCAATATATTTCGCGCTATCCGCATTCGAGAAGGACTTTAGAAGCAAAGGAGCGATATGAACGTCTGTTGTACGAGGACAAGACAAAAGACGGCCGGTTGTCAACCTTCATAAAGTTTTATCAACAATTTCCAGAAAGTCGCTATCGCAATGATGCCGAGAGAAATATTTTCGAGATGGCCACGGCGACAGGGACCGCAGCATCATTTCAGTGGTTTTTGAAGTACTACCCATCGGGAAAGCTCGCAGTAAGAGCGCGCAACATCCTTTACAAACTTCAATCAGACGAATCCGCCAAAGGCGAGCATGCTTGGATGAACGACTCACTTCGCCAAATTGAACAACTATATGGATCCTATTGGGTGCCTGTGATCAAGTCAGGACTTTTTGGATTTATCGACAGTGAAGGAAAAGAAGTGATAGCTCCCAAATATGCGTCCGTATCTGAAGATTATCGTTGCGGCGACATAACGGACAATGTGCTGATAACATCAGAGGGATTGGTGGCGCGGAACGGTAAGGTCATCCGCGAAGGCAAGGTCATTTCAGCAGAGACGCTTGGCACTGGGTTTATTTTTGTTGCATCCGACTCGGGAAAGCATGTAGTACATGAGTCAGGTTTTGGTATCAACGATGGATCGGTGGAGGATGCACGTATCGTTGCAGGGCAATTCATTGCGCTGAAAAAAAACAAGAAATGGAGTATTCACTCATTCTCCGGGCGGCAACTCCTTCCTTTTGCGTACGAAGATGTTGCCTCGATTGATTCAATCGTCTTGCTAGCCAAGAATGGTAAAAAGATAATATCGACTCCGTATCGGGTCGCAGCTGCCGCAAGACAGGTGGCGTTTGCCGAAGATTTCGTCTTCGACGATGTACGTCGGTGGGGTGACGAGCAATACTGGGTGCGCAACGGCGCTTTGGAGGGCGTGATCGACGCAAGCCTGAAATTTGTAATACCACTGGATCGTCAAACGCTGCGAAAGTCGTCATTTGGTTTCCTCCGGGGCAAGGAAGGAAAGTTCTTTATCAAGGGGTTGCCGAAGATTGAAAACATTCCTTATAAATCTGTGAACGAGCGAGGTGGATGGGTGGCGCTGCAAACAATGAGTAATCGTCATGTGTTGTACGACCGCGTACTTGATCGCCTGGAAGATGGCGACAGCGCCTGGTTCCAGAGGCGGCTGGCGTTTCTGGCATCGGGTGATTCGGTGAGGGCATTCCTTCCATCGGGTCAGCGAATTGCAATGCAAAAGGGTGCGCCCTTTCGCATCACTGAATTCACAGACTCGTCTGCATGGCTGGTACTGGACGACAAAAAGAAAAAATTGGTGATCGATGCGGCCTCGGGGATCAAGCTCTTTACGATGGAATTCGATCAGATCGAGGCCGTTGCTCACAACATGTTTATTATTGGACGCGCGAATAAAAAGGCGCTTGTGGATGAAGACGGCAAAATCCTTGTCCCAATGGAATATGATGCAATTGTTGCATTGGGGAATTCTTCGTTCTCACTCCTGAAGGAGAAGAAATTCGGCTGGTACGACGCGCAGTCAAAGGTACTGGTCAAGCCAGCCTTCGACAGGAATATTAAACCCTATAATCGACGGCTTCATGCGGCATTCAAAGATGGAGCATACGGTTTCATCAACGCTGACGGAAAGCCGGGCGGTACTTTCGAGTGGGAAGAAATTCAATATTGGAATGACTCCATTGCGTGGGGTAAGAAGAACTTCCAATGGGTACTTTTCGATGTTCGTACAGGAGCGCGTAAACTGGATCGTGTACGCAATTTTGACATTATTAAAGATACCCCTGAGGAGAAGATTTATCGTGTACGGCAAGACAATGCCTTCGGAGTGATCAGCAATCACAAAGGGACGATCATACCATTGCAATACAGTGATATCGTCAATCTCGGCAACCGCGAAACGCCTTTGTATTTTACCGAGCGTCACATCGAGGAGGCTGGTATTTCGATTGTCGTTTACTATGATCAGCACGGAAAGATCGTTCGGCGTCAGGCGCTCGAAACGGAAGAGTTCGAGAAGATTTATTGTGATAATTGAAATCCTTGGCCACTAAGCCACGAAGGTTCATCAAGAAGATTTTTTTCTTTGTTTTAAAAGCCTTGGTGTCTCGTGACTAATTCCGATCTAATAATATCATCTTATTCCATTAATCCTGATTCCTTATATTAGCACCAACGAAATAATATGAAACGCACGATAATCTTTCTTTTCGCAATTGTCTCAGTTGTTGCACACGCGCAGGATAAACCAAAGCTTGTTGTTGGAATCGTTGTGGATCAGATGCGCCAGGAGTATTTGTATCGTTTTGAAAAGAAGTTCAGCGCTGGAGGGTTCAAGCGCCTCATGGGAGATGGGTTCATGCTGACGAACGCGCATTACAACTACATGCCTACTTATACCGGACCGGGACACGCATCGGTGTATACCGGTACCACGCCGGCCGTTCATGGAATAATCGGTAACGATTGGTATGATAAGGTCTCAAAAACAGACGTCAACTGCGTTGGTGATGAGAACCAGATGCCTGTAGGAGACGAGAAGGGTAACGGTGATGTCTCACCGTGGAGAATGTTGTCTTCAACTATAACGGATGAGCTTAAACTGGCGACTCAAAAGCGCGCAAAGGTAATTGGACTCTCTCTTAAAGATCGCGGAGCTGTATTGCCGGCGGGCCACATGGCAGACGGTGCGTATTGGTTCGATGGTCCCAGCGGCAAGTTTATCAGCAGTACATTCTATAAACCGGGTCTTCCGGTGTGGCTTGACAAATTCAACGCAACGAAGCCAGCTGACAAGTACTTCACCCAGGATTGGGCGACGCTTCTCCCGATCGACCAATACACTGAAAGCGGCCCTGACGATTCACCCTATGAGGCGAAGCTGAGAAAAGACTCGCCTCCTGTGTTTCCATATAAGTTAAAGGAGATGCGGCCCAAATATGCAAGCAGCGACCTGATCTCCACCACAGGCTTCGGCGCCGACATGCTGCTTGAGGCTACCCAGGCGGCGATCGACGGCGAAGAGCTTGGCAAAGATGATGTCACCGACTTTCTGACCGTATCATTTTCGAGCCCTGACATCGTCGGCCACGCCATGGGACCCAATTCTGTGGAAGTCGAAGATGTATACCTGCGGCTTGACAGAAATATCGAAACGTTGCTGTCCGACCTCGACAAGAAAGTCGGAAAAGGACAGTACGTGGTTTTCCTAACTGCCGATCACGCTGTAGCGGACAATCCGCAATTTCTGAAGGACAATAAGATGCAGGCTGGAAGTTTCAAGCAGGCCGTTACTGAGGCCGGGCTCAATGAGCATTTGAAAAAGTACTTCCCCGATAAAAAGATCATCAACAGGATAATCAACGATCAGATTTTTCTCAATCAGGAAGCTTTCACGGGTGATCCCAAATCTTCCGGCGTAGACCTTCTTGTAGCGACGGAGCTTATTTCCCAATACCTCATGGGGGTGGAAGGGGTCGCAGTGGTATACTCATCCAGTACATTGAAAGCAGCGGACTATGGAGAGAAGGGATTGAAAGGCAACATGGCGAGGGGCTATAACCACAAGCGTTCGGGAGACATTTCTTATGCATTGCAGCCAGGCTGGCTCAGCTGGGCGGGCGTCACAGGCACTACACATGGTTCCGGCTACACGTACGACACCCACGTTCCTGTTCTGTTTTATGGATGGGGCATCAAGAAGGGGAAGTCTTCACAGCCACACACGATCACAGACATTGCGCCGACACTTTCAGTTTTGCTGAAGATCAAATTCCCGAGCGGCTGCACAGGGCAACCGATCGTAGAGATCGTTGATTGATGGACTCACCGGATAAAGCCGGGTCACAACGGATAGTCCTCATCTGCACAGTTGCGATTGGCCTTGTGTGGATCTATATGGGCATCGTTCCCAAGTTGATTTTCGCTCAGACAGGAGAGATGGAAATGATGCGGGGCTCGGGTATGTTTTCCGGATTCGAACGGCCTGCACTTCTATTAATTGGTATTGGCGAGACACTGTTCGGCCTTGTGATATTTGTTGTTCGAAGGAGGATCGTTCACATCCTCAGCATCATCGGATTAATTTGTCTCGCGATAGGTGCTTTAGCCGGAAAGCCCGAAGTATATACGCAACCCTTCAATCCGTTTGCAATCACGGTACCGATGGTGGCGTTGTCGTTGGTCGCAATTAGAATGTCGCGGTGAGTAAAACGGTACTGTGGATACGCTTCTTATGGGTGACCCGATATTCAACATTTAACACTTAACATTTACCCAAACACCCCAAACATATTCAGTATCACCATCCCGATGATGACGGGTGCGACGAATTTTATAGTGAACACCCATATCCTCGCGATAGTGACTCCGAATAATTTTGCCGTTTTGAACGCAGGTGCGCCTTTTTCGATTTCGTCCACAATCAGGTTTGTGTTCATGAACCATCCGGCATAGATCGCCGTGAAGAAGACCACGACCATCATGAGCAGTGTGCCGAAGACGTAGTCCATAATGTCCAAAAAGCCCGTCTTTTCAACCCCGAGAATGTTGATGTGCAGGAACGTGAAGAACTCTGAGCTGCCGTTGGAGAGTGCAGAGGGAATTCCAAAAAGGAAGGCAACGACAGCAACGGTCCATGCTGCCTTTTTGCGACTCCATTTCTTTCCGTCCATGAAGTAGGCGGAAGGCGCCTCGAGCATCGAGATGGTGGACGTGATTGCCGCGAGGAAAAGCAGCAGGTAGAACAAGGCGCCAGCAATATTACCGAGTGGCATCTCCTGGAAAATATTTGCGAGTACATTGAAGACCAGGGTAGGCCCCTCGGTTGGTGACATATTAAAAGCAAACACCGCAGGAAAAACCATAAGCCCCGCGAGCAGCGCAACGCTTGTATCCATTGCGGCCACCCAAAGCGCCGACGTTGCAATGTTTTGTTCTTTGGGAAGGTATGACCCGTAGGTGATCATCATTCCCCAACCGACACCAAGTGAAAAGAAAGCTTGTGTCAATGCTTTCAGCACAACCATCCCATTGATCTTGGAGAAATCAGGAATGAGATAATATTCAACTCCCTTGCCGGCACCCTCGAGCGTTATGCTTCGGATGATAACGAGAGCGAGGATGACAAAAAGCATGGGCATCATGATCTTTGTCGCTTTTTCAATCCCGCCGGAAACTCCAGCAAGCACGATCCATGCCGTCAGCAGTATTACAATGCCTCCAAGGGGAATTACATACGCGGGGTTTGCAATGAATTCTGAGAATGAAGTCTTGATCGAAAACAAAGAGTTGTAAATGTATCCGATTGTCCATCCAGCTATAGTGCTGTAATAACTCAACACCACAAATGTTACGATCAGCGGAAGGACGGCGCACATAGCTGTCCAGAACCCATTGGCACCCGTTGCACGCAGCGCGGCTACCGGGCTTTTTCCTGTGAGCCTTCCAATGGCAATCTCATTGATCAGCAGCGGCGCGCCTACAAGAACAACACAAATTATATAGACAAACACGAAAGCGGCACCACCGTTCTCCCCCGTGAGGTAGGGAAAGCGCCACACATTACCCAAACCAACAGCGGATCCAGCTGCCGCCATGATGAAACCAAATTTAGACCCCCATTGAGCTCTGTTGTTTGACATGCCTTATCATTTAAGTTTAAGAATTGCCTGCCGGTTTAAGAATTGCCTGCCGGCAGGCAGGGAAGATTGATAAATAATCCGAGAATCAAAAGGAATTTTGTTCGGTGATGTTACTTACTCGGTCTTCGCGTTACTTCGCGTCTTTGAGTCTTCGCGGCAAAGTCCAGCACTTCGTAACGAAACTTGCTCAACTAATACCGTCGCGCCTTTTGCCACGAAGGCACCAAGAATTCTACAATTGACTTTTTATCACCTCAAGCCCTTCCTCGAAAGTATGAGGTTTGTATCCAAGATCACGCTTAGCTTTGTCAATAATGAACCCCGTGCGGGGAGGGCGCTTCGCTGGCTGCGTAAATTTTGTTGAATCGGTTTTCTTAATGAGACTTCTATCCAACCCAAAAAATTCTGCGGTCCTGACGGCAATGTCGTATGGTGTCATCATCTCTTCGCCAGACACGTGAAAAATCCCCGTCACTTTCTTCTTTGCCGCAAGCATGCAGGCAACTGCCAGATCTTCCGCGAGTGTCGGTGTTCGCCATTGATCGTCAACAACGTTGATCGATTTCCCTTCTTCGAGGCTTTTCTTCACCCAAAGCACAATGTTCGAACGGCTCATATCACGGGTGACTCCGTACACAAGCACCGTCCTTAAGATGGCCCAATGAGCTTTGGATTTCATTACGGCTTCTTCACCTGCGAGCTTGCTCCGACCGTAGTGACTTACCGGATTTGGAGTGGCTGATTCATCAAGGGGTCCGTGGGTGCCGTCGAAGATAAAGTCCGTCGAAATATGGACAAGCCGGCAACTATTCTTTTCGCATGCACTTACGACATTCTCAACTGCGGTTACGTTTTGCAGCCAGCATGTGTCGCGTTCTGTTTCGCATTGGTCCACCTGTGTCATGGCTGCGGTATGTATCACCACGTCAGGATGAGTTTCAGAGATCACTTTGTCGACCTCGATTTTATTGGTGACATCCAGCAAATGAAACTTTCCGTGTGTCAGCGGATATTTGATAGGAGTTCGTGCGGTGACGACAGGAGTTGCGTCCGGATCCTTGTCCAGCAGCATCACGAGCTTCTGCCCGAGCAATCCATTCGAACCGGTGACAAGTATTTTCAAAAAGTGAATGGTTTGAGTGTTAATGAGAGTGTTGAGCAATCTTTAGGAGTACTCCATTTTCAACTCCCCACAACCTCAATTTTCAAATTATTTTTTTTCTGGATATACGACTCCATACTCCTTCGTAATCTTCTTTTTGGGTAATTCCTCCACTGTAACAAACATACGTACGTCTTTCAACGGGCGGTCTCCCGGATCACGCTGAACATTGGCAATGCTGTCGATCACATTAAGTCCTTTGATCACTTTGCCAAACACCGTGTAATCTCCGTCCAGATGCGGTGCACCGCCAAGGGTTGTGTAGGCTTTCACTTTTTCCGGTGAAATCTCTTTCGATACGCTTACGCCTGTCGCCTTTTCGACGCGCGGAACAAGTTCAATCAATCGCTTCTGGTAGGCTTGCATGTCGCCGGAAAAATATAGCTGATTCAGTGAATCGAGCAACGGCTTGTATTGCGGTTCTTCGAACATTTTCCTCAGGCCCGTCATCAGTTTGTTCATGTCCGTTTTCATCGCCTCTACGTCTGCCTGTGTGAACACAGTTCCCTGCACGATATAGAACTGGCTTCCGCTCGAAGCTTTTGTCGGGTTGACCTGATCGCTTTGACGTGCGGCCGACAGTGCACCTTTCTCATGGAAGAATTTCGGATTGAATTCCGCGGGGATCGTATATTTTTTACCGCCCATGCCGAGCGGAACTCCGGGCGCCGCGTGACGTGATGCGGAATCTCCTCCCTGGATCATAAAGCCTGGGATCACACGGTGAAACAACAGGCTGTCGAAATAATGTTCCTTTGCAAGTTTGATGAAGTTGGCTTTGTGCAAGGGTGTTTCGTCGTAAAGGATTGCAACCATGTCTCCGAACTCGGTCTTGATAGTCACGACATAGTCGGTCTTTTTATTCTGAGCGCAACTTGTAATAAGGAGTAGGAAGCAAAAAAATACGATCAATGATCTTGGCATAAATTATTCTTTAAAATAAAATGAAGTCGCAAAAATAATCTTATTAGGTTAAAGTTCAAGGTCTAAGTTCGACGTTCAAAGTTCAAGGTTTGAAGGGATGAGACCGTGATTGGGTTCACCCAATTTCGATTAGGCTTCAATTACCTAGCTGTAGGGTACCGGGTTAATTTGGGCCTGCACCATTGGCATTGAACTTTGAGCCCTGAACAGCACTGGCTTAGTAACGTGGCAGCACATTTAACTGTTGAGGGCCTTCGCTATTTGCAGGGACAAGTCTAAAAAAATCATCTTCGCACTTCCGTTTCGTTCGAGATGAAAACTCGCGTCTGTAACTAGCTGATTGGTCCGTTCGATCCTTGCTACAGTCATCACCTTACTGAAATCCTGAACAAACTTCTGTTCGCCGTTGCGAGTACGCAACATGTCGTGTGCGCCGGACAATGCGAGCAGTGTTTCACGCATCATCGCGAGTGTGTAATGCAAAAATGATTGCTGCTGGAGCCGGTCGAATTCATGGAACTGATCGGCGAGCGGTACCATCGAGGTATAGTCCTTCCTGAAACAGATACGCATCCACTGTGCCATCAGCGCATGGTGATCTTCGACATCACTTACCAGTAATTCCTGAGCGAGGCGGAGGTTGCCTTCTGCTTCAGCTGTAACTTTCGCAAGCTTTTTCTCATCGATACCGGGCTGTTTTGCAAGGAAGCCCTCGAGATCCTTGTCCGCCAGGAGCGGCACAACCACGTGCTGCGTTCTTGAAAGGATCGTAGGTAACAATCGTTCCGGGTTATTTGAGACGAGAAGAAAAAAAGTATTTGGCGGCGGTTCCTCGACAATCTTTAGAATGCCGTTGGCAGCGGACGGATGCATGTATTCAGGCTGCCAGATGACCATTACTTTGAACGGACTTTCGAACGGCTTCAGTGAAAGTGTCTTGACTATTTCACGACTCTCTTCGCGCGATATGATCGCTTGTTTATCCTCGCCACCGTATGAAGTAGTCCAATCGCCCAGGTTTCCGAAAGGCTGCTCCAGGAGAAATGCACGCCATGCCTTCATGATATCTGCGCGGAAACGTTCATCATCTTTATCCCCTTTGACGTTGCTCAATGGAAAAACAAAATGCGTATCGGGATGGATATATTTTAAGTTCTTGCTGCAGGCCGGGCAGGTGCCACAGGCATCATCCTTGCCGCGGTTGGTGCAATGCAAATACGTTGTGTATGCCAATGCAAGGGGTAGGTTCAGCGCGCCGTCCCTGCCGATGAAAAGTTGGGCATGTGCGACCTTTCCGTCCTTGACAGAATTGGCAAGTCGAGACTTTATTTCTGAAAGACCAGGAATATCGGAGAATCTCATCCAGTTATTACATGATACTCAACACCCAACACTTTACTTAAAATCTAAATTTCGAATTTAGAATTATTTCTTCTCCCAAACCCGCTCGACCGCCGACCCTTCAAATACATTCTTAAGAATTCGCTTGTCAACTTCACTCAATATTTGTTGTCTCCGTTCCATCGCTTTTGATGCCGTCACAAAGGATTTCTCCAGTTGAAATGTATCAAAGCCTGCTGCTCCACCCCACGCGAATGAAGGAACGAAATTCCTGGGGTAACCATCGCCAAAAATATTCGCGCAAACTCCTACAACTGTCCCTGTATTGAACATGGTATTGATGCCCGCCTTGCTATGATCGCCCATCATCAATCCGCAAAAGGTGAGGCCCGTGCTTTGGAATCCTTTCTTTCCGTAGTTCCAGAGTTTTACTGCATCGTAATTATTTTTCAGATTCGACGTGTTCGTGTCGGCACCGAGATTGCACCATTCTCCGAGTACAGAGCTACCAAGGAATCCATCATGCGCCTTGTTGCTGTAGCCGAAGATGACAGCATTGCTCACCTCGCCACCGACCTTGCAATGTGGTCCAATGGTTGTGTCTCCCTTTATTTTAGCACCCATGTTAAGGGTTGATCCTTCCATTAGTGCAAAAGAACCGCGTATCAAGCACCCTTCCTGTACTTCTGTATTTTTTCCAATGTAGATCGGGCCATTGGTTGCGTTCAGTACCGCCGCCCGGATTGTTGCGCCTTCCTCGATAAAAATGTTTTCAGGTGCGTAAACCCTGGTGTAAGGATCATTGAGTGGGCTGGATTTTCTACCGCGCGTGACCAGCAGAATGTCCAGCTTGATCTGAGCTGCATTTTCCAGAAATATCTTCCAGGGTTTATCGATGAGTGTTGGATTGCCTGCGTATTCTGCTGATGAAAATTTCTCTTTGCTGAAATCAAAGGAAGCCGCCCGGACTGCAAGCACGCGATTATCTTTACCCAGCACCTCGCAGTTCTTCAGATTTCGGATCGAGTTGAAAAGATTTTCATCGGGACACAGAGCTCCGTTGATAAATAAATTGTCATCGCCCGGTGCAAGTGGAAACTTTTCGCTGAGGTAGTCTTGGGTGAGAAAAGATACTGGCTGACTAAATAGCTTCTCCCATTTTTCACTGATCGTCAGAATTCCCACCCGGATCGCAGCCACAGGTCGAGTCAGTGTGAATGGCATCAGATCAACACGGATCCCCGGTTCATCAAAAACAACAATGTTCATTCTGCTAAAGTATTACTTCGTGACCCGTCCTGAAAGAAGTTGACACAAAAAGTCAACTATGAAAACATCAAAAAGAGTAACACTCCGTTACAGTGAGGCATTCAAGCAAGAGGTAGTAAAGAGCATAGAAGAGGGAAAATACACCAGGGCTGAGGCTAGG
>JBGAKL010000012.1:0-170416 GCA_044224375.1 Cyclobacteriaceae bacterium | reverse complement strand
ATAACGAACATAGTAACGGGAGGACTCTCGGCGAGCGCGGGAGGTCCGGTAGTAGTGAACGGTCAGGCGGCCAACGTACTCACCAACGATGCGTGGACCAACACCGGTACACTTCCGGTAGATGTGGTTTACACGATCGTACCGGTAGCCTCGGTGACGGGTTGCCTTGGGGATGCCTTCACGGTGACGGTGACGATCAACCCTGAGCCGGTAGGCGTATCGAAGACACCTACGGTGTGCAGCGATGTGGCGTTGGGCAATGCAGCCCTGCTGAGCACCTCAGGAAGCGTGAGTGCGTCCACGTATAACATTACATCGATAGGCAACCCATCGGGACTCGCATTCAGCGCGGGCGCACCTGCACCGGGAACAGGTCTTCCTGCCAACGAGCTCACGGATGACGCATGGACTAACACAACCGGCAGCAATAAGACAATCACCTATAACGTCGTACCCGTCAGCAGCGCAGGATGCATTGGCGATCCATTCACAATAACGGTGACCGTTCAGCCCAAGCCAGTTATCACACCATTGCAAACTGCCGGAATCTGCAGTGGTAATGCGGTTAACTACAAAGTGACGCTCACGCCTGCCGGCGCGCCTTCCGGAACAACCTATAGCTGGCCAGCACCAACAATGTCAGCAGGAAGTCCTCAGGGAACTCCTGGCTCTTCCGTGCCTGAGTCATCGACCTTTACAATAACAGACGTACTCTTCAACACGACCGGCGGTTCTCTTACTGCGACTTATAATATAACTCCACGAAGCAGTACCGGTTGCTTTGGCGTAACGGTCCCTGTGGTGGTGACAATAAATCCAGCGCCCGCCATCACCCCCGGCCAGACGACGACCATCTGCAGCGGAGCACCGATTAATTACAAAGTAACTTTGACACCAGGCAGCCTGCCGACCGGGACCACTTACAGCTGGCTCGCACCAACAATGTCTGATGCAAGTTCCCAGGGCGCACCTGGTTCGGCGGTGCCGGAATCAAACACGTATACAATTGTTGGAACATTGGTAAATACCACTGGTTCGCCAATTACCGCGACGTACCTGATCACACCTACGACAGCAGGATGTCCGGGTGCACCGACGAATGTTGTAGTCACCGTGAACCCCGCTCCCGTTATTGCATCGGGCCAAAACAAAACGATCTGTAGCAGCACGCCGGTTAATTACCGCGTAGCATTGACGCCTGGCGGATTCCCCGCGGGTACAAAGTTCAGCTGGCCCGCTCCGGCAATGTCGGCAGGGGCCGCGCAAGGCACCCCCGGTTCGGCTGTCCCCGAATCCAACCCACTTACCATCATCGACAACCTGGTCAACAAAACAAGTCTGCCTATCACAGCTACCTACACCATTACACCGACCAGTTTGAATGGATGCGCGGGCGTTCCTGTAGATGTTGTGATCACAATCAATCCTGAACCTGTAGGTACCGCGGCTTCGAAGACAATATGCAGCGACCAGTCCGTTGGTTATAACCTGCAACTCAATGTCGATGCATCGAACGGCATCGTATCAAACTTCCTCTGGGTTGCAGCATCAAATCCCAATGTGGGCGGTGAAAGCCTGACCCTGAAGGGTGGCAACAACATCGACGACATCCTCAGCAATACAATGGCGTTCCCGCAAACACCACAGGTCGTTACTTACACCGTAACGCCAACTGCTCAAAGCACAGGTTGTCTCGGCAGCCCTTTCACAGTTAGTATTACCGTGAATCCACGAGCATTCGTAAATGCAGGACCGGACATCTTTGTGTGCGAGGGCACGCCTGTTGTGATGGCCGGAACGGCTCCGAACAGTGGCGTAACCGGAATACTTTGGAGTGGGGGAGCCGGCTCGTTTGCAAATAACACTGTACTCAACACGAACTACAATTGGGCCTCAGGCGACGTCGACAACGGTTCATTGAATTTGACGCTTACGTCAAATGACCCTGACGGCGTTGGCCCAACCGGTCCTTGCGGTCCCGAATCAGATCAAGTAAAGGTGACAATCTTCAGCTTGCCGTTTGTAAACTTTACTGGACTACCCACACAAATGGCACAGAACCTTGCGCCCGTGGATCTCAAAGGTTCTGCAAACCTCGGTGATGGGGTATTTACTATCACGTCTCCTCTGACATCGAGCATCGGGCCAACACATGCAAGTCCGAACCCTGGTGACAATAATGTAGACCTTGCAATCTTTGATCCTTCAGCTGCGACCCTCGGCCTGAATACAATCCGGTATACAAGGGTACAACCCCACACGATTCCCAGTGGCTCTCTTTCTTGCACAAATTTCACGGAACAACAAGTGCTTGTGCAGCCTGTAACTACTATCGATTTCGGAGTGCAGAATTCGTTCATCAATGCATCCAATGAGTTTGAAATTTGCGCGGATGTCGGTCAGCTTCATTTGATTGGATTCCCGGGACCCACCTCGGGCTTCCCGCCTGAAACACAATTCACCGCAGACCCTGGCGTCAACAACAGTGCCCATATCATGACGATAGATAAGACCGGCTCGGAATATTATATCCGGACAGCAGGCCTTGCATCGGATACTTATCTGGTGACATACACGTTCAAGAACAACGTGGGCGCGATCTCGCAAAAATTGCGATACGTCAAGGTATTTGCGAGTCCGGTTGCGACCATTGCTGTGGCAAACTCGTGTATAGCAAGCGCGATTAATTTTACCGATAACTCGACAATTAATCCCACTCCCTTCCCGACAGCAATCACTAACTGGAAATGGGACTTCAATGATGGCTCGTTCAGCAATCAGCAAAATCCTAGTCATTTCTACGGATCGGCGTCGGTCTACACCATATCTCTTGACGTCAGCACGGCCCAGGGATGCAGGTCGACAGCGACACAGAGTATCCGCGTAGGTGACGTTCCCGTCGTAGACTTTTCATGGTCGGCGATCTGTAACAACGACAGCACTAAGTTTGCAGACAAAACAAATCCAGGAACTGTGAGCCACATTCAGACTTACACCTGGACTTTCGGTGACGGCGACGTATTGACAGGCCCTGCAGGATCCAGTATCCCTCCCGGCACGAATGGCGGCAGAACTTCTGGAACATTTGCTAAACCAGATCACAAGTACACTTCCTTTGGTACCTTCAACTCCAAACTTATCGTTGATACTGATGATGGTTGTACAAATTCATTAACACAAAAAGTCTTCATCCTTCCATATTCAACGGTTACGCCCATTGGCTCGAATGCCTATCGGGAAAACTTCGAGGCTAGCGGCGGCGGATGGATTGCCGAGGCGAAAGCACCAAGTGATACCAGCTGGCTGTGGACAACACCAAGAGGAACCAGCATTAACACGGCTGCAGGCGGCGCCAAAGCGTGGTGGACTGGGCGAAACAATAATACTTATTATGCCAATGAGCAATCTGTCGTCAACGGACCTTGCTTTGACTTGCGCCAGCTACAGCGTCCGATGGTTGCACTCGACTACTGGAGTGATAGCGAAAGCAACATTGACGGCGCCGTACTTCAGTACTCCGTGGATGGCGGAGTCACTTGGCGGATCATTGGTCCGGCGGAAGGTGTTCCTAACCGGGATCAGGGTATCAATTGGTTTAATGGCCAGGGAATTCCATCCAATCCCGGATTGCAGCCTCTGGGTAACTATGGCTGGACCGATAAGTCGGGCGCCTGGAAGAATGCTCGCTTCAACATGGACATGATTCCCGTTATTGAACGGGATCAGGTACGGTTGAGAATTGCATTCGCAAGCAACGGAACCAATCCACCTCAAATTAAATACGATGGCTTTGCGTTTGATAACTTCTTCGTGGGCGAGAAAACAAGGAGCGTACTGGTAGAACACTTCACGAACTCGTCCTTGCCGGCGAGCGTGAACGGAGATACATGGATCAACAACTTATATGATCAGTCAATTGCCACTCGCGGCGTCTCTGACTTCTACAACATCCAATACCATATCAGCACGCCTAACCTCGATCCGTTGAACATCGACAACCCGTCTGATCCTGCCGCACGCGCAATTTATTTCGGAGCATCTCAGCCGCCGGCGACTATCATGGACGGTATCCTCAATAGCAAGTTCAAGGGTTTGTATACCGACCTGGATCAAAATGGAATTGAGATCGACAGGCGTTCACTGGTTGATCCTCTGTTCGACCTTCAGTTGCAGGAGCTCGCAGCCTCTGCGCCGAACAAGATATCCGTGAAGCTCACCGCGACCGCGAGGCAGAATTTCAACTCACCCCTTATAATACAGGTTGTCTTACTTGAAAAGCAGGTTGGATCATTTAGAAATGTGATGCGAAAACAACTTGTCGGCCCGGACGGCGAAACGATCACACTTTCATTTGCAGCCGGGAACACCCTCGTGAAGCAATATGACAACGTAGCTATAAACGTTCCGATCGCAAACCCGGGTCAGCTGCTGCTGGTAGCTTATATCCAGGACAAGAATACCAAGGAAATTTATCAGAGCATTGTTGTTCCTGCTGCTTCCCATCAGGGTACTGTGACTGTCGGACTTGAAGAGCAGGTAGTTCCAACTACCCTTAATGGCATATCAATCTATCCTAACCCGGCTAATGGATACGTTTACCTTGGCTTGCCTGAAGACCGCAGTGCTGAAGGATTTACCTGGAGACTCGCTGACGAGCGTGGCGCCGTTGTGAGGTCAGGAGACTTTAATGACCTTGTCAACAATGCGAAACAGATTGATGTGAGCGGACTTGCTGACGGACTGTATATCATGATGCTATCAGGCCCCGGTAAATCAGTAGTGCACCGTAAAATTATGGTGATGAACAGAAATTGAAGTTGAAAGTCACAGAACACCCTTATTTTATTATTCGTAAACTTTCAAATTAGGGTTAATGGTAAAGGAATTTGATAAGCTCTCAGCAACTGAAGCTGAGACGATGCTCAAAGCCCCGATGCTTGTATGTATACTGATCGCGGGAGCAGACAATCAGATCGACGACAAGGAGATAAAGGGGGCCATCGACCTTTCTAAAAAAGGAAAGGCGAAAGCCGTCCTGGGCCCTTACTACCAGCACATCTCCGAGGATTTCGAGGATAAGCTGAAAATTCTGCTCCAGGATCTCCCCGATGATCCAAAGGAAAGAAATGCGTTGATTGTGAAGGAACTCGCATCACTGAACAAAATCCTTCCCAAGATCAATAAGAGCTTCACACACGATTTTTATTTGAGCTTGACCTTCATAGCAAAAAAGATAGCTGAGTCTTCTGGTGGTGTGCTTGGAATGAACAAGGTGGGAGATGAGGAGATGGAGTTCGTCACGCTCCCAATGATAAAGGATCCGTCAATTCCCTGATGGCCGGCAGTCGCGCAACATTCTTCGGTAGCTCCGTCGTTCCTTTCAGACTCGTCTTCATCATGTGGCTGGTCTTTAGCATTGAAGTCTTCGCCAACATAAATTTGGGACACCTGGGTATACGGCCCAGAACGCTCACGGGCTTGATCGGGATATTTACGGCACCAATGATTCACGGTAGCCTCAACCACCTGATATCAAATACGATCCCACTGCTCTTCCTCGGCTCAACGCTCTTCTTTTTCTATGGCAGAATCGCAGGCGTGGTTTTCTTTCGGTGCTACATTATCACGAACATCCTGGTTTGGCTGTTTAGCCCCCGTGTGTCGTATCATATCGGCGCGAGCGGTCTCATCTACGGACTATCCGCTTTTTTAATATTATTCGGCCTGATAAGGAAAGACTTTTTGTCGATGGTGATCTCCCTGGTAGTCTTTATTATGTACGGCGGAATTTTTTACGGAGTCCTCCCAACAGAAAGCCATGTCTCATGGGAATCTCATTTGGCTGGTGCCATTGTGGGAGTCGCAACCGCTATCGATCTTCGCAACAAAGTAAAAGTATAGTTGATGGACGCTACGGCCCGCAAGATCATCGCTGACATTAGGAGTAAAAAGTTTGCTCCGGTATATCTACTGCAAGGTGAGGAGACATATTATATTGATCTGATTTCCAATTACATAGAGCAAAATGTTTTAAGTGAATCTGAGAAGTCATTCAATCAGATTATTCTATACGGCAAGGAATCTCCGGTGAGTACTATTCTCAACAATGCCAAACGCTTCCCAATGATGGCGGAGCGGCAGGTCGTCATTGTTAAGGAGGCGCAGGACATACCTGACCTGGCAAAGGAGATGGGGCAAAAACTGATGCTCGACTATTTTACACGTCCTGTTCCCAGCACGGTGCTGGTGCTCTGCCATAAGTACAAATCGCTGGACAAGCGAAAGGAGTTAGGTAAGAAGGCAGAGCAGTTAACAACTTCTGCAACGTTCAAAAAACCATACGATAACCAGCTGCCGGAGTTTGTGGATGAGTACGTTACAGCGAAAGGATATGTCATCGACGATCGCGGCGCTCAGGTCCTTTGCGAATCAGTTGGCAATGACCTCAGCCGTTTGGCCAACGAAATCGATAAGATGCTCATCGGAAGGAAGCCAGGTGAACAGATCAATGGAGACCACGTCATGAGCCAGGTGGGGATGAGTCGTGAATACAATATTTTTGAGCTGCAGAAAGCCCTTATCTCGCAGGATACTTTTAAGGTGATCCAGATCGCTGACTACTTCGCGCGCAACACCAAAAAGAATCCGCTGATCATGATGGTGGCATTTCTATATAGCTTCTATAGCAAGCTGCTTATGGCCGCAGCGAACTCAGGTTTATCTGAACGCGAGATGGTTAGTGCGTTAAAAATCAGCCCGTTCGCAGCAAAAGATTACATGAATGCTTTGCGTCATTATACACTTCCCAAAATCATTGAAAATATTTCGCTGCTGAAAGAAATCGACCTGCGGCTCAAGGGTGTTAACTCGGGATCAGAAGAAGATTCTCAGGTGCTGAGGGAACTTGTTGTCAGGCTCATCCGATAGGAAAGCATCAAACCTGGAATAATTCTTGCGTTTATTGGGTGAGTGAATTATCCGATAAGAATGCTTACTTTTGAGTTCGTGCATTGCGAATTTTTTGAGAGGGCACGAAGTAAATTTTTTAAACTGTTTTCGGCAATAAAAACCAGATCCGTCAGTTCTGGGTGTAAATCGCGAATGAAGAGAAGTACGGTTGTACTTGTTGCTCTGTTGTTGGGCTATTTTATTTCGAATGGCCAGGAAACATTGTCGCAGCAGAAACCTGAGCGAATCTTTCAGAGCGGGCAAGATTTGCTCGCCCACCAGCAATACGGCGCCGCATACGAGGCGTTCACGGATTTTCTCAAGCTTAATCAACCGTCACATTATCGGTATGCTGACGCGCAGTATTACCAGGCTTTTTGTGCTCTCAACCTCTATCATGCAGATGGAGAAAAGCGCCTGGAAGACTTTATCGCTGCGAATCCAACCTATCCCAAGTCAATTACCGCGTATTATGATCTTGCGAATTTTTTCTACACGGAGAAGAACTACTCAAAGGCATCAGCTTATTTCGCTAAAGTCGACTTTCCGACGTTAAGCACTGCCCAGCAAAACACCGGAAGGTTTCGCTGGGGGTACAGCCTTTTCAGTCAGAGAAACCTGAAAGCATCTCTGGATCAGTTTAATGCAATTAAAGCCGCCGGCGGTCAGTACGGACCCGCAGCTAGTTATTACGCAGGATTCATCGAGTCGCAAGCTGGCGATTACGAAAATGCGTTGATCGATTTAAAGAGGGCCGAGGCTAACAGTTCGTATGCCACGGTCGTTCCTGTTCTCATCGCGAATGTGTATTACCAGCAGAAAAACGATAACGAGTTGATTGCCTATGCTGAGGCTGCACTTAAACGGGAGTCTGTTGCTTCTCCAGACGAAATATCCCTTTTGCTCGCGGAAACATATTTCAGAAAAGGTGATTACAAAAAATCACTTGCGGGGTACGAAAGCTACTTCGACAACCATGAGAAGAATATTGACCGCGGGGTTCTGCATCGGGCTGGTGTGGCGGCGTACTCGACTTCTAAGGATGATCTGGCTGTGGAGTATCTCAAAGGCGCCGCTTCAGACGCCGATTCTATCGGTGTCTATTCATCTTACGTCCTCGGGCTCGCTTATCTCAGACGCCAGGAGAAACCACTCGCGCTGACAGCTTTCAACGCAGTAAAGAAATCCCGCAAAGATCCTTCGTTGAAGGAGGAGAGTACTTTCCAGTCAGCGAAGATCAGCTACGAACTTGGCCAACCGGACGCCGCTATCGACGAATTTGAAATGTTATTGAAAGATTTTCCTAACTCCCAACATGCCCGTGAGACGAAGGAGCTTCTTTCACAAGCCTATGTCAACGCAAACAATTTCAACAAAGCAATAGAATACATTGAAGCGCTTCCGAAGAGGACGCCGGCAATTGACCGAGCATTTCAAAAAGCGACTTATCTCAAGGGGACAGAGCTCTTTAACAAGGAAGAGTATGCCGAAGCAGTAGCATTCTTTGAAAAGTCACTCCAGTACCCGGTGGATGCCGAGTACGTCGCAGAAGCCAGTTATTGGTGCGCCGAGACCTACTCTGTTGGAAGAAAATACGAACAAGCGATCCCGTTGTACGAGCGCGCGCTGGGTTCTTCGCCCAAACCTGACTTGATCCGGTCTATCAGATATGGATTGGGATATGCACAATACAATCTTCAGCGCTATGATGCAGCGCTCCAGAACTTCAGAGAATATTCACTGAAGGCTACCGCCGCCGATGCCAACTATGCTGATGGCATCCTGCGCCTGGCTGATTCATATTATGCAACAAAGGGATACCCGGAGGCACTTACATCTTACAACAAAGTTGTCCAGTTGAACTCGGTCGACGCTGATTACGCGCATCTCCAGCGCGGTATCATTTTGGCGATACTAAAACGCTACGCTGAAGCTGGCTCCGAATTCGAGCGCGTCTCCAAAGGCGGCGTCTCGCGGTACGCCGACGATGCAGTCTTTCAGCACGCTCAGATGGACTTCGAGCAAAGCAATTATACCGCGGCTGTGGCCAATTACACCACGGTGATCAACGCATCGAAATCTTCACGCTTGCTTCCATACGCTTATTCGAAACGCGCTGCATCGTACTACAACCTGAAAAAGTATGGCCAAACGGCAAATGACTACATCACTGTCCTTGAGCAATATCCGGCTCACCCGGTTGCACAGGACTTGCTGGTGCCGCTCCAGGAATCATTGACGCTGGCTAACAGGTCGGGAGAATTTGATAAGTATCTCACGCAATTCAAACAGGCTAATCCAGACGCGAAAGGTATAGAAGCGGTCGAGTTTGAAACGGCCAAGAGCCTCTACTTCAGTCAGAACTATCAGAAGGCGATTGACAACCTTTCGCGATACGTGGCTAGCTATCCTGAGAGCGCAAAAATTCCGGAAGCAAAATACTACGAAGGTGAATCTTACTACAGGTTGAAAGATTTCGCGAGGGCTCTTGATGTATTCAAGCAGATCGCGGGTGACAATTCATTTGAGATGGTCAACAAGGCAATCGCACGCGTTGGTGAGTTGGAGTTCAAGCAGGGACACTATGAAAATGCGGTGCCTGCATTTCAGAAATTGTCTGCGCAGGCTTCTAACAAGAAAGAAGAGTCCACCGCATGGAATGGGCTGATGGAATCATACTACCTGCTTGCGAAATATGATTCAAGTGACGTGTTCGCCAAGAAAATCCTTGAACAGGGAAGTGTCAACGCGAGCTCACAGAATAAAGCTGCACTCTTCATGGGTAAAAACGCAATGGGACGTGGCGACTATGAGACGGCAAAGGACGAATTTCTTACTACACTGAACTCGGCCCGGGATGAGAATGGCGCTGAAGCGAAATATTTGCTTGGTGAGATATTTTACCTCAACAAGGAATATAAGCAGTGCTATGAAACACTGTTGTCCCTCAACAGTGACTTTGCATCCTATGAAGATTGGGTAGGAAAATCATATTTGCTGCTCGCTGATAATTTCCTGGCAACGGGTGATGTATTCCAGGCAAAAGGCACACTGAAGTCACTCATAGATAATTTTCCCGCGCAAGGTGTCAAAGATCTCGCCCGCCAAAAGCTACGCGCGATCGAAGAGGCAGAACTGAAAAAGAAAGCGCAGGAAAAGGCGGACACAACAGGAAATAACTAATGCATTGTATCAATACATATCGGGGCATGTGGAAATGGCTAAGGCAGGTGATGGCGATTATTTTTGTTGCATCGTCCGTCGCTGCGTTAGGTCAGGAAAAGGAGCAATGGGAAAAAGAGACAGGGGAAGGAGAAATTGCCGACGTAGAAATCGAAATTGTCAAAGACAGGAAGATCGTGTTGCCGAAGGCCGTGAGGAACTTCGAAAAAATTCCGCCACGTCCGTTTGAGCCCATTAAGCCTGCGATCACATATGAGTTGAAGAATTTCCAGTTTACAACGCCACCGTACAGGCCATCGGTAAGGCCATTGAAGCTCAAGCAGGAAGAGTTGTCGAAGATCTATGGAAACTATGTGAGCGGGGGACTTGGTAACTACGGGTCATTTTATCTCGAGGGAAGCATGACCACCAAGCGTGATAAGAATAAGTTCCTGGGCGCGCACTTGTATACACGGAGTTTCGCCAGTGGGCCCGTCGATGGAAAAAACTCAGCGAGTTCAGCTACGAATTTTCAGGTGTTCGGAAAAAGTACTGGAAAGGCGGTGACTTTGACCGGTGACGCGAACTACGATGTGCGAAGCGGGTATTTTTATGGCTATGTTCCCGATGGAAGTGGGCTTGAGGTCAATCGCGACCGGATCAGGCAGGTTTATACGACATACGGATTGAATATTGGACTGGAGAATACAAAAGTCAGCGACTTCAATTATAAGCTGAAAGCAGGATACAGTTATTTGCAGGACTTCTACCATGCCCGAGAAGGAGAGGCATCGATTGAGTTCAGTAGTGCGTATAAAATCAGTGACAAGACAAAGTTCATTCTGGACGCGGACTATTTCCTTATCAACCGCAAAGATTCATTGATCAGTCAGGATCGTCATTTGTTCAGGGTGAAACCTGCATACCAGTTTAATCCAATCGATAAACTCCTGCTCACTGCAGGCGCGAATGTTGCGTACTCCAGCGACCAGTATCCGGGTTCGAAGGACTTTCACTTCTACCCGCATTTGAAAGCCCAATACGAACTAAGCCCGTCGTTTGAAGCTTACGGAATCGTGACTGGTGACATGGATAAAGTTGACCTGCATAGCCTCTCAAGTGAGAACATGTGGCTAACGTCAAATCATATATTCTCTAATGTCAACGATAACCGCAACTTTTATACAAATACGAACAGAGCTGTTGAGTTCAGAGGCGGCATCAATGGAAAACTTGGGAAGAAGGTGGCTGTTGGAGCAGGAATATCCGTAGCGGAGCTGAAGAACTATTACTTCTATGGTGTATTCACTGGAAACAACAATCCGGCTCATCAGGTGATCCCGGCTTACATCACCGCGTTCTTCCCCGCATATGACGGGAGCACCAAACGAGTCAATCCTTTTGCAGAGATCAGCTACGCTGAAGCTGAGACATTCAAACTCTCATTACGCGGCGACTATTTTAATTATTCAACTCAAGACTTGCCTGGACCATCGCTGCGTCCCACTTACCGCGTCAGTGCAACGTCAGTCTACAATATGTTCGACAAGATATCTCTTGAAGCAGGCTTCATTGCGCAAGGAGGTATGAAATTCTATACAACACCGAACAGCGCCTCACTTGATCCCGCCTTTGATCTCAACATCAAGACGCGATACTTTATATCGAAACAGGTTTCAGCATTCGTGATGTTGAACAATATATTGGGGAACAATTATCCCCTTTACCTCAATTACCCGGCGAGGGGATTCCAGGTGTTGGCAGGGGTGAGTTGGAGCTTCTAGAATAGTATTTTATAGGAATTTGAGTTAATTTCGCCTATAGCAGATAAAACTAACCCCCGAAACAATGGCAAGTAAGGACGATGATTCGAACAAGCAGGACAATTCAGAGGACTTTGGATTGCCCAACATTGAGTATAAGCCGCTCGACCAGCCGGGTGAGAGCGCACAGCGTGAGGAAGTAACTTCTGACTCCAGCACCGCATCCGACAACAGCTCCAGCCGGAGCACTTCTTACGACAGTGGTTACGTCCAGGAAGAGTCGGGTTCAAAAGCACCTGTCATTCTTGGAATCGTTATTGCGCTCGTAGTGGTGGTCGCCGGTTATCTGATCTACAACTTTGTTATCAAGCCGAAAAACGAAGAAGCTGCGAAGAAAGAGCTGGCGATGAAGGCTGAGCAGGCACGGAAGGCGAAGGAAGCTGCTGAGCTTAAAGAGAAGCAAAGATTGGCAGAAGAAGAACGTCTTCGCCAGGAGGCTTTGGCGAAAGCAACGCCTCCGGTGGGAACTATCGAGACACTAACTGCGCGGACCAAACGTTATTATGTAGTAGTGACCAGTGATATCGACGACGACCTTTTGATGGACTTCGCGAGGAAACTAAGTGTGAAAGGAATCAGCACGAAGATCATCCCGCCCTATGGTGACAAGAAGTTTTATCGTCTCGCAATTGCTGATCACGAAACATTTGCGTTGGCTCAAAAGAATGCTGACGACGTGAAGGCAGACTATGGAGGAACCGTGTGGGTGTTGAAGTACTAAGCTTTGGCAGTTGTCCGGTCTGATTTTCGATTTTTTTCGACCCGAATATTTTTTAATCTATGCTGTTTTCACAAATCGTAACGAATGCGACTGCTCCGGCTGAGGCCGACCAGGCTCTTTCGATAATCGACCTGGCTATCAAGGGAGGGTTCATGATGATTCCGATCATCCTGAGTTCTTTCGTGGCCATCTATATTTTTGTTGAACGCGTCCTCACGATCAACAAAGCCAATCAAAGCCCTGATGCGTTTATGGGACGAATCAAAGAAATGGTTCTTCGCGGAGATATCAACGCAGCGAAGCTGCTTTGCAGTCAGTTCAACAGCCCGATCGCCCGCATGATCGAAAAGGGTGTGTCGCGTATCGGTAGCCCACTCAAGACAATAGAAGCTTCTATTGAAAACGTCGCGAAGCTCGAGCTGTTCAAACTGGAAAAAAACCTATCTATTCTCGCCACCATCGCGGGAGCGGCTCCAATGATGGGCTTCCTGGGAACGGTGATCGGAATGGTCCAGGCCTTTATTGCGATTGCACAGGAGGAAGGCTCCGTAAGCCCCAAGCTTCTGTCGTCCGGTATTTACACCGCGATGATTACAACTGTAGCAGGTTTGATAGTGGGTATCCTGGCTTATCTGGCATACAACTACCTCGTCACACGCGTCTCGAAAGTGGTGCACAAGATGGAATACTCGGCAATTGAGTTCGTTGACTTACTTCAGGAACCCCGATAGCCATGAACATTCAGACACGAAACAAGATCGATCCTGCATTCAGCATGGCGTCCATGACGGACTTGATATTCTTATTGCTGATTTTCTTCATGCTTACCTCGTCGTTTGTTACGCCTTCCGGCTTGCCGGTAAACTTACCATCAAGCATTGCGAGTACGATCGAAGTGCAAAAAGTGTCGGTGACGGTGACTAAAGACCTGCAGTATTTCGTGAACGACAAGAAGGTGACACGCAATACAATCGAATCGGAATTAAAGAGAAACCTTGCGAGTCCTAACGGTGTTGTGGTGTTGCACATCGACAAAAGCGTGCCGACGGAGGAACTGGTACTGGTTGCGGGCATTGCAACATCGCTGAAGGCAAAAGTTACTATCGCCACAAAGCCCAGGTAGCATGAGCGCGGAAGAAAGAAAGAATAACAGAATAGGTATCATCACTTCTTTGGCGGTGCATGGTGCGCTGTTTGTTATATTCTTCTTCATGATGGCTTGGCGCGCGCCTGATCCGCCCCTTCCCGAATTCGGAATCGAACTGAACTTTGGTCTCGACACCGAAGGCGCGGGTGATATTCAACCCGAGACCCCGGTAGGTGAAGAAGAGGGAACAGCGGAAGAGGAGACACAAGCAACTCCCGAGGAAACTCAGCCTGAAGAGGTGAAGCCCGAGGCGAAAGACGTCATCAAAGAGACGTCATCGGAGAAATCTATCACTGAGCAGACCGCTTCAAAAGAGGAAGGCCCTGTTTCAATTAAAGAAGAAAAAAAGGAAATAAAGAAAGAAGCGAAGAAAGACGAGAAGGTTGAATCGAAACCAGAAGAAAAACTGAAGGCTGAGTTTAAGAAAGAGGAGAAGAAGCAGGTTGCGGAGACGGACGCGTCGAAAAAGGGAACACCGGGAAACCAGGGCGACGACAAGGACGCCAATGGCGACAAGGGGAGTCCTGAAGGAACATTGGATGCGAAAGCTCTCTACGGAACTCCCGGCGGCGGTGGTGGTGGCGACGGCTTGAACCTGCAGATGACAGGATGGGCGTGGGCAGATCAGCCTAAGATCCCAGACCTTCCGGACAACGAGAATGGCAAAGTCGTGTTCGAAATTGAATGTGACGAAGACGGTGAGATCGTAGGCGTGAACACGATCGAAAGAAGCCTGAGCCCCAAAGCTGAACAATTGCTCAAATCGGAGATCAGAAAAAATTCACTCATTCGCACCTCAGGTGGCAAAGCACCAGAGCGATCAAAGGGAAAAATCGTCTTTATCCTTAAGACGAAGTAATATTATTTAACTTGTTTATCATCAATACCAAATGCCACCTTTTACAGGCACAGCCTTTCTGCATTTTTATCCAACCGTTATAGACGTCGCCGTCTGAAACTGGCCATAGGTTTTTAATTACTTTGAGCCAATTCACTACCCCTATGAACCTGCGCACCTACGTATTCGCTCTAATACTTGCCTGTTCTTGCCTGACTGTCTTTGCTCAATGGCCAAAGGAAATCAAGGCGAAAAATGAAACGATCATCACGGTCTATCAGCCACAGCCTGAATCTATGAATGGAAACAAGCTTGAAGGACGTGCAGCGTTTTCGGCAAAGGAGAATGCAAGCGCTGACCTGTTTTTTGGTGTATTCTGGTTTCGTGCGAGCATGAGCACCGATCGGGATCAACGCCTGGTCGCTCTGGAAAGCATTGCGGTGACCGATGTGAAGCTTCCGGGTGTCGCGGACACCGCCAAAATCAATAAGCTCAAAAAACTGCTCGAAACCGAAATTCCAACTTGGAACCTCTCCACGTCGCTTGATGAGTTGATTGCGACCATTGAAAATGAGCAGGCTAGCACAAGCGACAATCTTAAAAATGATCCTCCTGCCGTGCTTTATACCGGGCAGCCCACTACGTTGGTTTTAATAGATGGCGAGCCCAAGCTTCAGGATGACAAGGATCTAAAAATGAAACGCGTGATCAACTCGGCGTTTCTGATTGTGGAAAATCCCGGGGACAAGAAATTTTATCTCTACGGAGGCCAGTCCTGGTACGCGTCGACGAATGCGAAGGAGGGATTTCAGTCAACCAACTCCTTGCCACAGGCGGTTAGCGCAATTGATCAGCAGATCAAGAAGCAGCAAACGGAAAAGCCACAAGTGGTTGAAGGCGGTCCCCCAGCTATTGTCGTAAGCACTGTGCCTGCTGAACTAATTCAGACCAAAGGGCCGGCGAACTTTGCCAGCATCACAGGCACAAACCTGTTGTACGTCACAAATTCTGACAATGACATCTTTCGATTCGTAAATGATCAGCAATACTATGTTTTACTTTCCGGACGCTGGTACGCGGCGCAGCAATTGGAGGGACCTTGGGCGTATGTAGCGTCCGACCGACTACCTGCGGACTTCGCGAAAATCCCGGAGGGTTCGGAAAAAGATAATGTCCTGGCCAGCGTTGCGGGAACGCAAGCCAGCAAAGACGCTGTTCATGATGCGCAGGTGCCACAAACGGCGAAGGTCGATCGTGCCACGGCAACTTGTACAGTAACCTATGACGGTGAGCCCAAATTTGAAAAGATCGAAGGTACGGCATTGGAGCTCGCCATGAACACTCAGAGCACCGTAATTAAATCGGGGGGTAAATACTTTTGTGTGGACAATGGAGTATGGTTTGTTGCAAGTGTAGCCAAAGGACCGTGGAAAGTAAGTGATGAACGCCCTAACGACGTCGAGAAAATTCCCGCAAGCTCGACTGCGTACAACGTGAAGTATGTTTACATCTACGACGCCACACCAAACGTTGTTTATGTTGGATACACGCCAGCCTACATGGGCTGCTACGTATACGGCCCGACGGTGGTGTATGGCACTGGTTATTACTATTCACCCTGGTATGGACCTTATTACTACCCGCGCCCCGCAACATATGGGTTCAGCATGCATTACAATCCCTGGACGGGTTGGAGCATGGGCTTTCACTATAGCACTGGATGTTTTTCTTTTCACATGTATGGCGGCGGCGGTTATTGGGGACCTCCATACCACAGGCCCCCTTATTATCCTCCTTACCGTGGCGGTATGTATGGTGGGCGCGGCCCAACTTACATCAATGGTGATGTCAACATCAACGTAGATCGATCCAACAACATCTACAACAAAAGAAACGGAGTTTCCACCAACGACATTAAGCGGGGACAAAATCCACCCGTCTCGACCCGAGATCTGCAACGAGGACAGAACAGGCAACAACCCGGCATCAGTCAGCAGCCAGTGAATGCAGGGCCGCGCAACAACGTATATTCCGACCGAAATGGTAACGTCTATCAGCGCAATGACAACGGTAATTGGAACCAGCGCAACGGAAATCAATGGAATCAGACACAGCAATCACAGCAGATGAACCGGGACTATCAGAACCGGGAGCGTTCCGCACAACAGAATTCAAATTTCAATTCAATGAATCGCGGCGGAAATGTAGGAGGGAGTTACGGTGGGGGTAACAGAGCGGGAGGCGGCGGACGCCGAAGGTAAACGTCAAATTGAATCAAACACTCTAAACTATTTTTTGTAAAGGTCTCCGGCGATCTTCTCAGTCAGTATTTTAGGTAGATGTCCAACAAGCTTAGCGGTAGTCCAGTTGAGGAAGCCTGGAATAATTTCAGCTTTGCCCGCGAACATTCCATTGATGGAGATGCGCGCAACATCTTCTGCAGTCATGGCGAACTTCTCGGCCTTCTTCTCAATGAATTTCATGTTTGCGCGTTCGATGAATCCAGTGGTCGTCGTGCCTGGACAAACGCAGGATACTGAAATTGGGCCGCCTTTTAGTTCCCAACGCAAGCCGCGCGAGAAAAGCACCACAAATGCTTTGGTAGCTGCGTAAGTAGTTAGTGTTGGTACCGCCTGGTAGGAGGCCGTGCTAGCAACGTTGAGAATATAAGATCGCTTATGCTGTTCGAGATCTGGAAGCATAACTTTGCAGATGTCAGCCAATGAGTTCATGTTCAGCTGCATCATTTGGTTCAAACCTTCACGTGGAATGTCTTTAAGTGTTCCCCAAAGACCAAATCCGGCATTATTAATAAGAATATCGATAGAATACTGCCGTTCTGTCAACCAATTCCTTACGCGGAGCGCTGCGTCGGCAAGCGACAAATCGGCCGCAAGAAAATCAGCTTTCACGCCGTAGCGCTGGTGTATCTCGTCGCAATTCTTTGCGAGTGTCTCGCCGGAACGTGCAAGCAAGAGAACGTCATGCTTTCTTGAAGCAAGCTCTTTGGCAAGCGCCCAGCCGATGCCACCGCTAGCGCCGGTGATAAGCGCGTACGCCATGCTACTTATCTGTCACCGTCATGAAACGCTGATAGAAGAGAGGCTTGCTCTCAGCTGTTCTGGGCTGGAATTTTCCAGTGATGATGGGGACGTACATAACACGTCTGCGGCTCCGTTCGCCGAGATGCGGGGATTGAGCAACGCGGTGCCAAAGGCGGCCATCATGAATGGTAAGGTCTCCGGGCTCAACAGACAAACCGATTTCTTTCTTGTCGGCCTTGTTGCTGAGGTAGTACACTTTTCTGAACAAAAGTGTGGCAATGCCCTTATTATGAGTACCCGGAAGCAAACGAAGGCCGCCGTTTTCCGGTGTCGAATGATCCAGGTGCAAACCGACATTCAGCATGGGCATCACTTTGTTACCATAAAAAATGTCCCGCAGAGCGTCTGTGTGCCACCCTAGCTGGGTGTAGTTGCTGTCAGGTGTGTTGACATAGTGATTAAATACCAGGCCATCCTTTTCGTTTTCGCCGATACGTGACTCGGTATCACCGTTCAACTCAAACAAAGTCTGCAACCTGGGATCCCTCAGGAACTCCTGAAAAATATCTCCAAACTGGTTCAGAAAAGCGAAGCGCTGTACGATCGTCTTTCCGTCCACATCTTTTCCATATTTGATCGGCGTACCGTTGACCAGCTTACGATCTTCTTTGATCCATTGCGCCTGAATCCGTTCCGACTCCCTGAGCATGTTCTCTACTACGTCCTTACCGACGAAGTTCTTGAAATGGATAAATCCGTATTCCTCAAAAAAGTCTTTATGCTCCTGGGTTAATCCAGCTTCGAATGAAAATAAAGGATAGCTTCCGTTCACTTTGTGGGTCTTGCCATTCTTTGCCTGCTCGTACATGGTTCCGTGTCCTGGTTTAATTAGTCTGGGAATCCGCAAATTACTCGAATTTTATTGAATTGTTAAACATTAAATCTTGGTTAAATACTGAGATTTCACGCAAATCAACGGTTTTTCCCATTTTAGTTGGTTTTGCCTACAAAATCAGTAGACTTTATCAGTCGCGATGCCACGACAAACACCCCGTAAGTCGCCAGGGGAGCCGCAATCAGATCGACCGAATAATGAACATGTTGCCAGGCAAGCAGCACTGCCATGACCATTGTACCGAGAATCTTTGCCCAACGCGCCCCTTTGTTTTTCTCTACCAGCACCGTCACCATGATGGTGCTGATATGACCCGAAAAGAACAGGTCTTTCGCGAACCCTGTGTCCGGATAAAGCAACGACGATATTGGATCTTGAAGTAAGATGATTCCTGTCGGTGGCTCGAGTGTGACCAGGTACATGGTGGCCGTTCGGACGATATTCATTGCGACGTACACCGTCGACGCGGTGACGATCACTTCCGGATCTTTCCAATGGCTGATGACGGTCTGAACGGCAGCGGCATACAGAATAATGAAGATATAAAGTGACAAATCCCGTGGTGTGAAAAGCCCCAGCAGGTAGTCATCAAGAAGATAGCCCGGCTTGGGAGTAAGAATATCCCGGTAGAACGTTGGCACGAAAAGAAACATCCACAATAGAGTCGCCGCGCAGAACACGAGCGCCCATCGGTAACGCGAGGTAGCAATCGCCTCTCTCCACGTCATGGTTGCCCTTTGGTTTTTTGGTGTTGGGTCAGGCACGGGTGCTTGGGAATTACTTAACGATGATCAGATAGTAATTCTTTTTCCCTTTTTGCGCGAGCAAATACCTGTTTTGAAGCAGCGTAAAGTCTGGTTTTTGCTGAGGATCAGTGAGTTTGATCTTGTTAATACTCACGCCGCCGCCCTGGATCATCTTCCGCGTTTCACCTTTGGAGGGAAAGATGACACTCCCGGTGGCTTCAGAGAGAAGGTCAGTGACAGAAGCAACCGACTCGTATGCCGACTTTCCGATACTGACTTGGGGAACTCCCTCAAACACGGCGAGGAGCGTATCTTCATCCAGCTTCACGAGGTCATCAGTAACGGAATTTCCAAACAATATCTGCGACGCATTTCTCGACGCCTCATACTCATCCTTCGAATGCACGCGTGTCATGATCTGCTTCCCCAATTCTTGTTGAAGCAGGCGCAGGTGCGGTGCTTTCGAATGTTCGCTCGCAAGGGAGTCTATTTCCTCTTTCGACAACTCTGTAAATATCTTTATGAAAGACTCGGCATCCTGATCAGATACATTAAGCCAATATTGATAGAATCGGTACGGCGATGTCTTCTTCGGATCGAGCCATACGTTACCTTGCTCTGTCTTGCCGAATTTTGTCCCGTCGGCCTTCTTGATCAGCGGCGTTGTTAACGCGAACGCATCTCCGTTAGCCTTCCGCCGGATAAGCTCTGTACCTGTCACGATATTTCCCCATTGGTCTGAGCCTCCCATCTGCAGCTTGCAGTTCTTATTTTGGTGCAGCCAGTAAAAATCATAACCCTGCACCAGTTGGTAGGTGAATTCGGTAAATGACAGGCCTGACTCCAACCGTTTTTGCACGGAATCTTTAGCCAGCATATAGTTGACAGTTATGTGCTTACCAACGTCACGAATGAAATCAAGGAAATGGTAATCCTTAAACCAATTGTAATTATTGACCATCTCGGCCGAGTTGGCACGAGGGGAAAAGTCCAGAAAGCGCTCGAGTTGTTTTTTGACGCAAGATTCATTGTGACGTAAAACTTCTTCGGAAAGTAGGTTTCGTTCCGATGATTTCCCCGACGGATCGCCAACCATGCCTGTTGCGCCACCGACCAGCGCAAATGGCTTATGACCACAGCGTTGGAAATGAACGAGGGTCATGATTTGCACCAGGTTGCCGATGTGAAGGGAGTCCGCCGTTGGATCGAATCCTATATATCCTGACGTCATTTCTTTCAGCAGCTGCTCTTCCGTGCCGGGCATGACATCGTGGATCATGCCTCGCCATTTTAGTTCCTCAACAAAATTCTTATTCATTCCTCGGGGGTAAATCGGGGCAAATATAATCCCTGTAGCGAAATGCTGCCTGTAGCCATAGTTGTGCCTGGGGTATTGATGGAAGGTTATTTTGAATGGTCTCGGCGATTCCCTTTCTTGTTCCTTGATCGTAACATCATGATGAAACAACCTGAATCCTTAGAGTTAGTTGCACAGTTCCATCACACTTTCAAGCATCCGGTAGTGGATACGCCGGCGATCCCGGATCCAAAGCGGGCGAAGCTGAGGGTGGACCTGCTTGCAGAGGAACTGAAGGAGCTTGAAGAAGCCATCAAGGAGAAAGACCTGGTCGCCGTGGCCGACGCTTTTTGCGACATACAGTATGTGCTCTCAGGAGCCATTCTGGAGTTTGGACTGGGGGAAAAATTCAAGACACTTTTCGAGGAAGTCCAGCGTTCTAACATGAGCAAGGCCTGCAAGTCGGAAGCTGAAGCAAAACAAACTGTCGAATACTATTTGAAAAAGGACGGCACTGAATGCTACTACCACCAGGAAGGTGAAATGTGGCTTGTCTATCGAAAGTCGGACAACAAAACAATCAAGTCTGTGAATTATTCCCCTGCCGATCTGGCGTCGATTTTGGGCAACCCTAACCCCAGGGTTGCCTCCAAATAGTCGCTTTTTATCGTTATTTTTACCTCCAAAAAATTGTAACACATGCAGAAGGATCAATCGGCTTTTCTTGAGTTATGGTACGGTGCGATGATCGTCGGCGGCATCATATTCTTTGCCATCGGCATCATCATCTATTTGGTGCATAACTTCAGGGTGGTCACTATCAAGGAATACAAAGCGAAGTATGATTACATCACGTTAAACGAAGTCAAACTGTACAAGTGGGTATTCATTTGCTTTGGCGTCGGAATCGGTTTTTTTATCCAATTGTATGGTTCAGGAGCAAACCTCAATACTGTTGGCGTTTGGTTTTTCGTGAGGATCTTTTTCGGGATCGCGGGCGCTACGCTCGTCGGATATGTCTCAAACCTTGTCCTTGAATACTACTATCCAACCAAGCTCAACTCGAAGCTGAAGAAGTGGCGCTATATGCCTCGCGTCAATCCGGCAACAGGAAACAAGATGCGCTTGCTCAGCGAAGAAGAGGAAGATGTTCACCTGGACATGGGCAAGCAGGCAGAGGAAAGTATTTTTTCCATCGACTATGACGTGTGGATCGATGAAAAATCCAACGATATCAGGATTGAAAAATATATGGGTCACCTGACCGCCCTGAAGTGTAACAACTGCGGATTTTTTACCATGAAGGTGGTGAAAGAGGAAATCGCGCAGCGCTATGAAGACGACTCTCCCAAGGAATTGATCAAGCACTACAAGTGCGCGTATTGCAAAAACGTCCGGGCGACAGCATTCCTTATCTCACGCAAAGAGGCCGATGATTATAAGGAAGCCCGCTTTTCTGTTCGCAGAAATACGAAAAATATCGACCTGGTGAAGGTGGAAATTCACTCCATCTTATCGGGGAAACGGTTCTATGAATTTCAGACCATCGAGCAGGCACAGAAGTTCCTCGAGGAATTCGACGTCGACAAGGCCAGCCCGTCTTCTTAGGCACCTATTTTGCATCGTTTTCGTTATTATCAAAATTGTGAAACTAAACTGAGGGTGATGAAAAAGAACGTGGGTGTGATATTTTTCCTGCTGGCGACGTTGATGTCCCAGGCAACTCCAATCGATACAACGCAACTGAAAGCGCGACCGGTCTTCGGCAAGGAGGCTGCAACGATTTGTGCACTGTTGCCCCGCTATCACTATAGAAGAATGGCATTTAACGACTCGTTGTCGTCTGTGGTGTTCGATAAATATTTCGAGGAACTGGACAACAGCAAAGTTTATTTCCTTGCATCCGATATTCAGTCTTTTGAAAAATACAGAACGAAGCTCGATGATCTGACTAAAGCCGGGATCGTCGATCCTGCTTTCGAAGTATATAAGGTTTTTCGTGAAAGGTATCGTGCCCGCCTGAAAGAAGTAGCTGCGAACCTTGTGGCCCAAAACTTCGACTATTCCGCCGACGAATACTATGAGACTGAGCGCGACAAGGCTACCTGGGCAAAGACACCCGCAGAACTGAACGACACCTGGAGGAAGATTGTAAAAAGCCAGGCGTTAAGCCTGAAGTTGACAGGTAAGAAGCAAGAGGAAATAACCGACCTGCTGAGAAAGAGATACGAGCGACTACTGAAGTCATACGACCAACTCAACGATGAGGACGTGTTTAGCTTCTATATGAATTGCATAACGGAAGCTTATGATCCACACACCAACTACCTCTCCCCAAAGGCTACCGATCTGTTCAAGCAGAGCATGTCGCTTTCGCTTGAAGGCATAGGCGCCCGTCTTCAAACGGACAATGACTATACAAAGGTCGCGGAGATTTTGCCAGGCGGTCCCGCAGAAAAATCGAATAAGCTTCACGCAAACGATCTTATTACCGGCGTTGCCCAGGGGCAGGATGGTGAAATGGTTGACGTTGTTGGTTGGCGCATCGATGAGGTTGTAAAACTGATCAAGGGGCCGAAGGGATCAACGGTAAGGCTTCAAGTGTTGCCTGCAGCGACGGGCGTTGCGGGTCCTCCCGTCGTTTTGACTTTTGTACGGGACAAGGTGAAACTCGAGGATCAAGCGGCGAAAAAGAAGACGGTGAATTATTCCGTCGGCGGGAAGAACATGAAGCTCGGTGTAATTACACTTCCTGGCTTTTATATGGACTTCGATGCGTACCAAAAAGGCGACCCGGACTTCCGTAGCACCACGCGTGATGTGAAGAAACTGATTAAGGAATTCCAAGCTGAAAATGTTGACGGTATCGTCATGGACTTGCGTAATAACGGTGGTGGTTCGTTGAGCGAGGCCATCGATCTCACAGGACTATTTATTAAAGATGGTCCCGTGGTTCAGGTGCGCAATTTCAACGGCAATGTTGAGGTAGGCCTGGATGAGGACAAGCAGGTCTTTTACAGCGGACCGCTGATCGTGTTAACAAATCGCTTCAGTGCTTCGGCTTCCGAGATTTTTGCTGGCGCCATACAGGACTATCGACGTGGCGTTATCGTAGGGGAATCCACATTTGGAAAAGGCACTGTGCAGAACGTGATCGACCTCGAAAAGGCGATCAAAGACCCGGGTGACAAGCTGGGTGAATTGAAAATCACCTTCCAGAAATTTTATAGAGTTACGGGAAGCAGCACGCAGCACAAGGGCGTCACACCTGACATACTGTTGCCTTCAGCGTTGCTCCCTGAGCAATACGGCGAGAGCGCTAATCCGAGCGCTCTTCCCTGGGATGAGATCAAGAAAAGCGACTTTCAGAAGACCACCGACATCACTGACAAGACAATTGCGGGTCTTCAAAAGAACTACCAGGCAAGGCTTAAGAGCGACCCTGCGCTGAAACGCTATGAACAGGATACAGAAGAGTTGCGCAAGAGCCTCAGTGACACCAAAGTATCGCTGAACGAAGCAAAACGTAAGGCCGAAATGGATGAAGCGCAAAAGAAAAAGGCTCAGTCCGAGAGCCTTGATACGAAACTTACTTCCAAGGAAGGTCTAACAACAGACGATCTTGCAAAGATGAAGGACGAGTACCTGCGTGAGAGCCTGCTGCTTCTGGCAGACCTTGTTACAAGGCACATTGGTTGATGAGGTGAAATGTAAAACTCTAAACACTAAATGTAGAAGTGGGGTTACTTGCGCCTTTGTGTTCTCTGGACACTTTTACATTTAGTGTATCACATTTTGCATTTAAGCTGAACGCCTCTATCGGCTAACCTGTATAGGCGTCACTGTAAAGCCTTGTTGTTTCAACAGGTTCAACAATCCTTTTTCTCCTTCCAGGTGTGATACGCCCACGGCAACAAATGAAGACTTGGTCTTAATCATCTTTTCGATCTTGGGAAGCCATTCGAGGTTGCGCTTGTTGTAAAATTCCTCAATGAAAATGGGATTGTTCTCCGTTGGGTGAAGAGAATATTCAAAAACTTTGTCGAGGTCCCCGCGAACATATGCATCTTCGAGGTTCTTATATTCTGACTTCTGCTTTTCGAAATTGCTGACGCTGTGAAGTAGCGCAGCTTCCTGGTCCGGCATGGGAAACGCCTGTATTGCGGCCGATTCACGTTCGATCGGTTCGAGACTGTAAGTTTCCAGCTTGTTCTTTTTTGCCAGTTTGAGGAGCTCAATGTCATAGTATTTCACACTCTCGCCCAGCGCCATGCGCGTCATGTTGATTGAAAGAGCAAGCGGTATCAGGTGTGCATAGTCCTTATCGAACTTTGCCTTTGGTATCCGGAATTCCTTTTCGAAGAATTTTTGGACCTTTTCATAGTCAGCGGGTGCCAATTCAGTCGAGAGTGATTTTCCCTGAGGAAAATGCACGGCTTTGTTCAGTTCAAGCTGCGCCTTGTGATCCACCTGGTCTTCAATCGCAAATGTTTTCGCGGATTTGAGTTTGGACACTGCCTCTGCGGGGAGATAAAACTCTTTTTCCCCGATGAATTTTAGTGTTCCCATCAGGTAAGAAGGTGACTGTATGCCGTTGCCTTTGATCTCCCACAGAATGGAGTTCTGGCAAAGAGCCACTTGACTGCACAGCAACAATAGAACAAGGGAAAGCTTATTTGTCATAGGTGTTTAGTTGGTAGGACAAAGAAATAATAATTCGACGAAAAATGGAACCCTGTAGCAAAACCCTTTAGGGCGTTTGCTACAGCGCTGACCTTTCTTTGTAGCATCTTTGAGCCGAACTCCGCAGCAAAACGCTTTGACGTTTTTGCTGCAGGGCATTTTTATCTATTTTACCCCAGAATTGTGACCGTACATGAGTGAGGAATTATTGAAAGCTATCGTTCAGCTCTTTGCTATTGTTGCAAAGGAGCGAATCACGGACGACGAGCGTGCCAATATAAAGGAGTTCTTGTCCCTCCATCTTAGCCAGGAGGCCGTACGGCATCATCTCAAACTTTTTGATGAATACGTTAAGGCCAGCGCTGCGGTCGCGTCCTCGGATCTTGGAAATGTTGACGACGAAACGGCACAATTTGTCGATGACTGGGCGCGCATCATGCAGATTTCCAAGAAGGTAAATCAGGCCCTTACAACTCAGCAAAAGGCCGTGCTTGTGATAAAGATCATCGAGCTGGTGTTTGCCGATGGCCAGATCTCCGAACGTCAGGGGAACCTCATCTTCTACATCGGAGAAGCATTGAAGATCCCACTCAAAGACCTGCAGGCAATGCGGACTTTTGTCCTGGGTCAGGACACGGAAGAGCTCAATCTAAAGAACATACTGATTATCGACGAAGGCTCCGGTGAACTGCATCACGCCGGACCGCGGATCATCTCGAAGAATCTTACAGGTTTGATCGCAGTCCTTCGCCTGCACGACATTGAGACTTATTTTATCAAGTACATGGGAATAACTTCCCTGTATCTTAATAGCCAGGCCCTGAAGAGCCGCCGTGTGGACGTGTTCCCGACCGGCTCGACGATCCGGGGAAGTAAGATCGATACGATCTATTACAGTGACATTGTAGGTAAGTTCCTGCAGGAAGAGTCAGAAACACCGATCAGCTTTGTGGCGGAGCATATCTTTTATCATTTCAAGAGCGGAAGGGCAGGTCTGCAAAATGTCACAGTATCGGAGCGGGGTGGAAAGCTGATAGGATTGATGGGTGCCAGCGGATCCGGAAAGTCCACTTTGCTGAATGTCTTGAACGGAACGGAGAAGCCCTCCAGTGGCCGGGTACTAATCAATGGTATTGATATACACGAACATTCGAAAAAGGTTGAGGGTATCATAGGTTTCATCCCGCAGGATGACCTGCTGATGGACGACCTTACCGTCTTTGAGAATCTTTTTTATGCAGCGCGGCTTTGCTTCGGAAAAGATTCTGTGGACCAGACTACCGAAAGGGTAGAGCGTTTGCTTACGAGCCTTGGATTGTCTGAAACCAGAAATCTGAAAGTTGGCTCGCCTTTGGAGAAAACGATCAGCGGTGGTCAACGAAAAAGGCTCAACATCGGCCTCGAGTTGCTGCGCGAGCCTGCCATCCTGTTCGTGGATGAGCCGACGTCGGGCCTCTCATCGCGGGATTCGGAAAATATTATGGACCTGTTGAAGGAACTTACCCTGCGGGGTAAAATGATCTTCGTGGTCATCCATCAGCCGTCATCAGACATTTTCAAAATGTTCGACACGCTTATTATCCTGGACGTGGGTGGCTTTCAAATCTATTACGGTAATCCAGTTGAGTCAGTTAATTATTTCCAGGAGATCATCAACGCGGCTATCAAGACACCGGGTCAGTGCCCGGAGTGCGGTAACATCAATCCCGAACAAGTATTCAATATCGTCGAGACGCGTGTAGTGAATGAGTTTGGCCGGTTTACGCACACCCGAAAGGTGTCGCCAGGGCAATGGTATCAATATTTTAAGAAGCAGATCAAGATACCGAAGATCGAAGAAGTCAAGGATCCGTTGCCGGTGACGCAAAAGATTCCGAACTGGTTCCAGCAATTATCGGTGTTCATTGTGAGAGATGTGCTTTCGAAGCTTGCGAATAAACAGTACCTGATCGTGAACCTGCTGCTGTCGCCGCTCCTTGCGTTGTTCATGGGGTACTTTGTGAAGTATTACGACGTGATCGGAGTTGACAACCCTGTCTATACGTTTTATAATAATTTTAATATTCCTGTCTATTTCTTCATGAGCGTGGTCGTCGCGCTTTTTGTGGGGCTTATCGTAAGCGCAGAAGAGATATTCCGGGACAGAAAAATATTGAAACGCGAACGGTTTCTGCATCTTAGTCACAGCAGCTATCTCTTTTCAAAGGTAGTAATACTCTTCACGATCTCAGCAATCCAGACGTTGAGTTTCATCATGATCGGGAATTACATTCTTGAAATTCCCTTTACGGAGATGCGCTATTGGTGGATAATTTTTTCATGCTCCTGCTTTGCCAATTTATTGGGCCTCAATATTTCCGCTGCGTTCGATTCAGCCGTTACGATATATATATTGATACCTGTGCTCGTGATACCGCAGCTGCTGATGAGCGGTGTTGTCATTAGCTTCGACAAGTTCAATCCCAATGTTGGGAAGCCCAACGGCGTGCCTGTGTTTGGCGAGATGATGGCCTCGCGATGGGCATTTGAAGCATTTATGGTCACTCAGTTCAAAGACAATCCATTCGAAAAGCAGTTCTACCTCGATGATCAGCAGGAAGCGGAGGCCGATTATAAACGCGTCTACCTTGTTCCAGCGCTTGAATCCAAGTTAGCTTATGTCCTGAGCGAGCGTCAGCATTGGAGGGACAAGAGCTTTCCTGCCGTGGGTGATGCGCTCCGGCTAATTCAGAATGAGATCGGATACGAGCTTGACCAGGTGGGGCGCACGGACTTCGTGCCGGTTGACCGGCTGGAGGTTGGCAAATTTGATTCCACGGTGTACAACCAAACGAAGGAATTCTTGTCTGTACTTAAAAAGTATTATGCAATTCGCTCAAACAAGGCGAAATCTTCACGGGAAGCGCGCATTGCAGAGCTCGCAGGTACGCCTGAAAAAAGAAAAAACTTCGAAGCAATGAGGCTGATGTACACTAATGAGGCCGTAACCAATATGGTGGAGAATTCAAATGATGCGGCCCGCATTGTTGAATGGCGTGGGCGCCTTGTGCAAAAGTTCTACCCCATTTATTTCAACGATCACCGGCCGAAAAATTGGTTTGACTTCCAGGCCAATTTCTTTGTTCCAACGAAATATTTTATGGGCAAGACATTCGATACGTTTTATTTTAATCTTGCGGTGATCTGGACCATGACATTGCTGCTTTACATAGCCTTGTATTTCGACGTGCTGAAACGGATGGTGCACGGCTTTGAAATCAGATGGAAGTACCGGAAAAAAAATATTTGAAGTAAATTTGATTGCTATGAAATCCCATCATTTTCAAGTCGCGGCAGTTGTGCTGTTAACAGCACTGATGTTTGCATGCAGCAAGAAAGAGTCTACTACTGACGAATCCTCAGATGAGTGGCCTGAAATGGATTCGTTCCATATGATCATAGCAGATGCATATCATCCGTTCAAAGATTCAGCCAATCTGGCACCTGCAAAGAAGCTTGCCGAGGAAATGGCATGGGAGGCGGTCCGCTGGCAGGAAGCCACCCTTCCTAAAAAAGTCAACAACGATGACATGAAGGAACAGCTTGAGCGTATTAAGATGGAGTCACGCACATTTGCAGACCAGGTAAAATCCAACGTGAGTGACTCAGACCTCGGAAATTCCCTCACGACACTTCATGAGTCCTTCCATAAGGCAATGGAGATGTGGTATGGTGGGGGTAAGCACTAAATGTTTTAGAGTTCAGAGTCTGAGGTTCACGGTTTAGAGTTTAGGGTTTCCGCATTCCCAGCAATCTCTTATCTTGCCTGGGTTAACCTGACCCATGAAACAAGTCGAAAGTTCTGACGCAAAAAAGAATCTCTGGTTTGTCATTACTGCCTCTTCAGTTGGCACACTGATCGAGTGGTATGACTTCTACATTTTTGGAACGCTCGCAACAATTTTATCCGAGCAGTTTTTTCCCAAAGACAATCCTACAGCTGCCTTCCTTTCCACACTGGCTACCTTTGCAGTTGGTTTCGTCGTAAGACCTTTCGGCGCCATTGTTTTTGGGCGGCTGGGTGATCTTGTGGGTCGCAAATACACGTTCCTGGTCACGCTGGTTCTGATGGGAGGATCTACGTTCGCCATCGGTCTGGTTCCGGGATATGAAGCGATAGGGATTGCAGCCCCGATAATCGTCCTGTTGCTGCGGGTGGTGCAGGGCCTTGCCCTGGGCGGCGAATATGGTGGTGCCGCTACTTACGTTGCAGAACACGCCCCGGTCGGGAAGCGCGGATTCTATACAAGTTTTATTCAAACCACTGCTACGCTCGGCCTCTTCGTTTCGTTAGGTGTGATCCTCATCGTGCGTGAATGGTTGGGAGTGGATGCATTCGCAGAATGGGGATGGAGAATTCCATTTATACTTTCAGCGATCCTCGTCGGCATATCCATTTACATTCGTTTGAAGATGTCGGAGTCTCCGCTCTTTGCTGAGATCAAAGCGCAGGGCAAAGTTTCTAAAAACCCTTTGAAGGAAAGTTTCGGGAAGAAGGAGAATCTGAAGCTGGTGCTGCTTGCGCTTTTTGGTGCGACTGCCGGGCAGGGTGTGGTGTGGTACACTGGACAGTTTTATGCGCTGACATTCATACAGCGCACCTGCAGCCTGGAGTTTGTACAATCGTACATGGTGATCGCCATCGCGCTCGTGCTCGGTACACCATTGTTTATCTTCTTCGGACGCCTCTCTGATTCGATCGGTAGGAAGTACATCATGATGGCCGGTCTGCTGCTTGCCGTACTTTTTTACAGACCAATATACCGTCAGATACTGACATTAACAGACGTTAATCTTAAGACAGAGTTTGCCGATGGCAAAAACATTTCGCGATCATTTTCTCCCGGCAAGGGAGATATATCAATTACTACTCAGCACGTTTACACGGATGGTACTCAACTTTTTGAAACCAGTAAGCAGGATGCGGACGGGAAAGTTGTTCCTGGCAAGAAGGAAGTGAAGCTCGCGCAGAACGATTTTTGGAAATTGATCTTGCTCGTGTTGGTTCAGGTGATATTTGTAACGATGGCGTACGGTCCGATCGCAGCATTCCTTGTCGAGCTATTTCCAACACGCATTCGTTACACTTCAATGTCTTTGCCTTACCATATTGGCAACGGAATTTTTGGAGGCTTGACCCCGTTCATCGCAACGTCACTGTTTGAGGGCAGTAAGAATTCTGCGAACCCTGCCGGCGATCCGCTCGCCGGACTATGGTACCCGATTGGCGTGGCAGCTGTGTGCTTTGTGATCGGCATGATCTTCTTGAAAAACAAAGCGCCCCAGACCGCGGAGTGATGCAATGGCGAAGAAGCAATCGCAATGGGTGACTATCGGCAAACGCAAGGTTGAACTTTCCAACCTCGACAAAGTTCTTTTTCCCGAAGACGGCGTATTCAAAGCCGAGATTATTGAGTACTACCTGAAGATTGCACCGACACTGCTCAATCACGTGAAGGGCCGCGCTCTTACGCTGATCCGTTTTCCGGATGGCATTCACGGCGAGATGTTTTATCAGAAAAACAGACCTCAATGGGCACCTGAGTGGATCGAATTCGCTACCCTCGGCAAAGAGAAAAAAGACTACATAATCGCAACTGAGCCAGCGACTTTTGTTTGGCTTGCGAACCTTGCTTCACTCGAGCTTCACCAACTTCACAGCCGCAAACCCGCTTTCGATAACCCAGATTACATGGTCTTCGACCTGGACCCACCAGAAGGTTATGATTTCAAAAGGGTCATTCCGATAGCACTTGCCTTGAAAGAATCAGTCGAGAACCTGGGCTACACATGTTTTGTAAAGACTACCGGTGGAAAAGGAATTCATATCTGCTGTCCGCTTGAGCCCAAATGGGATTTTCACGTTGTGTTCGAAGCGGCACAGGCGATCGCGCAGCCATTTGTCGATGCATATCCTAAGGAAACGACGCTTCATATCAAGAAGGAGGCGAGAAAAGGTCGGGTGCTGATAGACATTTACAGGATTCGTTCAGGGCAAAGCATTGTTTCACCTTATAGCTTGCGCGGCAGGGTAGGTGCTCCCGTTTCCATGCCACTTACGTGGGATGAGTTGACGACGATGAGGGCGCCGGTCGATTACAATATCAGGAATGCATTGGATAAAGTGTTGCGTGATGGTGACGCCTGGGACGGTATCGGCGCATACGCGGTGGAAGTGCACACTCACAGGAAGAAGTCGGTACCGAAAGAACTTCCTCCCAACAAGAGGCACAAGACCCCCGAGCAGCTTGAATCCTACGAGAAGAAACGTGACTTCAAGAAAACCTCTGAACCTGAGCCAAAAGTTATGGAGGCAGGAGGGAGCAATTTTGTGGTCCACAGGCATCATGCTTCCCATCTTCACTACGATCTCCGACTTGAGCAAGATGGTGTGTTAAAATCATGGGCAGTGCCGCGGGGACTGCCACCCCATCCCGGCATCAAGCGGCTCGCTGTGCAAACGGAAGACCACCCGATGAAGTATCTAACTTTTAACGGAAAAATTCCTAAGGGTCAATATGGCGGCGGCGACATGTGGATATATGCACTTGGCAAGTACCAGATCACCAAAGACAAGAAAGACGGATTCTATTTCCGGCTGAACAGCAAGGAAGTTACCGGTGAGTACCGGATCCATAAGATCAAGCAAAAGGAATGGCTCCTTGAACGCGTCGATACGCCACAAATAAACTACCTCAACGATACCATCGAACCGATGCTTTCCGATATTGGAGATTCCGTGCCGAAGGGAGATGATTACATCTTTGAGGTGAAGTGGGATGGCATTAGGGCGCTCATTTCCGTGGAAGAAGGTCAAGTGAGAATACGAAGTCGTAATCAGAATGATATCACGGCTCAGTTCCCTGAATTGTTGGTCCCGGAAAAAGCATTTCGCGCCAACTGTGCATTGTTCGACGTCGAGATCGTATGCCTGGATAAGACGGGAAGACCTCAGTTCAAAAGTGTGATCAACAGGCTGATGAGCACAGGTGAAACAAACATTCAGAAGCTCAGCAAGTCGAATCCTGCTTATTGCTACATTTTTGATTGCCTCTACATGGACGGAAGGTCGCTGGTTAATGAGCCGTTGCTGAAGCGCAAGGAATGGCTCAAGGATTCAGTCAAGCCTGATACGCCTTATCGAGTGAGTGAATTTGTCGAGGACGGCGAATCTCTTTTCGAAGCTGCGCGGGAGCATTCGCTGGAAGGAATCATGGCCAAGCGAAAAGACGGAAAATATATTACGGGTCGCCGTTCGGATCTTTGGTTAAAGTTGAAAGTGAAGAACTCAGCTGAATGTTGCGTGATTGGCTACACGCCTGGCAAAGGGAACAGGGCGCAGACATTCGGGTCATTGCAGATCGCGGAAAAAGTTGGAAATGAACTATGGTACCGCGGCAAGGTTGGGACAGGCTTTGACGATGCGTTGATGAAAGGGATCCTGCAGGCATTAAAAAAACAAAAGCAGGTGAAGAAGCAGCCGGAAATGAAAGGCGGTAAAGTCGTGGATGATAAGATCACGCAATGGATCGATCCATTCCTCGTTGCCGAGATCACTTATTCAAAACTTACACCGGATAAGATGTTTCGCGAGCCAGTGTTTGTGAGAATGAGGCCGGATATACAGTTGAGTCTTTAAATACAAATACAGGGACACCACGGGCACTACGGAAGCCACGACGATCACGACGCTAAAATTTTGAATTCCGTCGTGTCCTTTGTGTGCAATTCGTTGTGTATGTCGTGACCTTGGATTCCCCGCCCTTGCGCGGCTATTGAGTCACCGTTCCCGGTGTTCCAAAAAACTTCCCTCCATTGATGTAAGGCGAATCGCTCGTAGTGTGATAATGATAAATGCCTGACGGATACTCTGTGGTTGCTGTACTGTGACCGTGATACGTGTCGAGGTCAGCGCTGGCGACAGTCTTGCCATTTTCAGTTGGTCCATAGACCGGAAATCCATCTAACAGGAAGCCTACCAGTCCGCTTTTGCTCGTGGTTGAAGTAATGTACAGAGGTTCTACGTGGTAGTGATATTGACCAGACTGCTGAGGGTGACCATTGTATTGATCAAATGAGTTGATTTCACCGGCGAGAGGTTGGTTAGGCCCCGCATATTGATTGTAGAGAGGTACGCCGTTCACAGAAATTCCGATCGGCCCTAAGGACGTGGACGTTTTGGTGCTTGCCTCTTTTGGACTTGAGGGAATCTTGAAGACAAGGGATTGTTCTTTGATTGAATTCGGATTGATAGCAAAGCTCGTGTTGGTGCCGTTGTAAGCTTCGTAACGGCTGTCAGTCTTTGCGAAGTACGGACTCTTGTGATTTGGCACACCGTTGCTCTTCAGCACGATATTATCGCCATCAACACTGATCGTTACCGTGGATGAGAACTTTGTTGAAAATACGGAAGGAATAGATGAATTGCTGGTCGTAGGGGCAGGGTCGCTCTTTGAGCATGAAAGGGTAGCAACTGTAACTAGTGCGATTGATAATTGGGTTTTGAAATTCATTTTTTAAACGATTCTGGTTGGTTACTGGATTCTGGTTACTGGTTACTCGCCAAGCGCCGTGTTTCCTGGCTACTGAAAAACCCCTGCTTCATCCTTCAGCGAAAAGCACAATCGGGCATTCGTTAACCCATATTTCTTACCGTTGCGGACCACAAAGTTGATGTAAGTCCGTCCGTTCTCACGCCAACCGATAGCACTCACTTCCTGGCCGTTGTCGTACTCAAATACGTGCAACAACTTCCCACTTTCATACCATTCCTTGAATGTGCCGTGATACATGCCGTCTGAGAACTGGTACTCAAATTGCTTTTTGCCATTGGGCCACCAGCCGGCATGTATGCCTTCTTTCTCACCACGGTTGTAGTAGCGTTCTGACTCCCTGGTGCCGTCGGGATACCAGCTGCGGGTGATTCCCTGAAGCAAGCCATTCTCATAGCGCGATGTTCGATGAAGTTCTCCTGACGGATAATAATCGTTGACGAGTCCCCGGGCACGCTTGTTTCCTATAAACGTATACTTGCCAACCTGTTGAAGTGTACTGGCTTCCATGCTATTAATAAGATTAGTGTCTTCCAAACAGGAACAGTTGATGAGCACACCGAACACGATAATCAGTGTGATGCTTTTCATGCAGTTGTTTCTTTTTTTAATGTCCTGATGTCTTCAATGAGTCGCTCTACTTCGGCGGGATTGGTGCCATTGTAGACCCCTCGTATTCTTTGACTGCCATCAATGAGAATGAAGTTTTCTGTGTGAAGGAATTCATTCTCGCCTTTTGCAAGCCCTGTTTCCTCATCAGCGAAGTATCCCTGACGGGCAATGTGATAAATTGCCTTTCGATCCCCCGTGAGAAGATGCCACTTGCCAGCGTTCACGTGATGAGCTTCTGCGTATATTTTTAACCGTGCAACATCATCCATGTCGGGCGTAACAGAATGGGAGAGGAGTAGAATGCTATCGTCGTCTTTGAATGCGTCCTGAACATTTCCCATGCTTGCTGTGAGCCGGGGACAAATTCCGGGACAGGCTGTAAAGAAGAAATCAGCCACAACGATCTTGCCTGTAATTGACTTTTGTGTAATGGTGTCGCCATTTTGATCGACAAAATTGAAATCTGGGATCCTATGAATACTCCTGTACTCAGGCGTCCCTTGCTCCAGCCACTCCGGCGTGAAATCGGCGGTATTAAAAAACGGGAGAGAATCAGGTGTCTTTGAACACGAAACAATCATGAGTAAAAGAAGGGGGAGTACTGACTTCATGTTCATTGGATGTCTTTCCTAAGGAAAACTTGCGGCACGCGAAGTCTTTTTTTTGCTTTGATGTCAAAAATCTAATGCGGCGGCGGGCCATCTGGCGCCATCATTCGCAGCACTTCATCGATTACTTTGTCAAATTTCACAGCCTGGACAGGACTGCATAGGGTCCGTACTTTCAAAAAGTGATTGAAGGTTGTCATTTCCAACTGCTGCTGGAACTGAGATATCCGAAATGATTCAGCCTTAGCTATGGTTGAGTCTGAGGTATGTAAATACTTGAATAATTGAATCTTATGATATCTAATACTATCATTAATTGAACGTATGTTCTGCTGATGTTCTTGAATTAATTCGCGGTAGGCAACTTGCTGATCGGGGGTAAGCCCCACCTTTTCGATAAGGTACTGCGCAGGGGCCTCACCGCGCCTTCCGCCGGGATGTGGCGGTCGGCTACTCCAAAGAAATGCCACGATGCCCAGGTTCAGGATCACGAGCAACGCGACCATAAACATCAGCACACGGGCTTTATCAAAGTGGTTCATGGGTATTGGTATGACGAATTTGAAAACCCAAGCTGCCCGGCGATGGCATTAAGTGGGTCGGAGGAGCCTTTGTCATGGCGTACTTGCGTCCACGTGACGACGTTAAGCGCCACTATGAATGCTGCGGCAAGTGCCCAGCGCACAACCAACTTGCTTCCAGCCGGCGTTTTGCGCGACTCGAGCCGGCTTTTGATCTTTTCAAAAAGAAAAGGATTAGCTACAGCCCGCTGCAGATGGTCGAGGCTGTTCAGGATGTCGTCTATTTCTTCTTTTTCGTCACGGCTCATAAGCTTTTGATGCCTTTTATTTCTAAAACTTGCGCATGTCTTTCAATTTTTTCTGAAGATTCGTTTTTGCCCTATGAATCAACGATTCAACAGAGGGCAGCGTCACATTCATAACTTTAGCGATCTCTTCATAGCTCAAGTCCTCGATCTTGTGAAGTGTGAAAGCGATTTTTTGATTTTCGGGAAGGGAGTCAATGGCTTTAAAGAGTACTGCAGCCTTCTCCTTGTTCTCGAGCAGCACACCCGGATGTACGAAGTCAGGGATGTCGACTTCGGGTTTTATCGGTTCTTTCTGGAACAGCCGGATCATAAATCCAAATCTCTTTTTGCGTTTACGTTTCCTCACGGCCTCCAGCGAACGCGTGATCGCAATGCGATAGATCCAGGTTGAAAGCCTCGATCCGCCTTTAAAGTGCCGGATGGATTCGAGAATCTCGATAAACACTTCCTGCGTAATGTCCTCCGCTTCACTTTCATCCTGAACAATTCCAAGTGCGACGTTGTAGACACGATCTTTTTGATCGCGAACAAGCTGACGGAATGCAAGTTCATTCCGTTCAATAAGTTTCTCAATAAGCTGCGACTCGGATAAAGTCACCGGCAGATCTTTGCTTTTACTTGAGGACTGATTGCCATGCCGCGCTTTTCAGCTGCTTTCAGATCAACACACGCTTCTCCAAGCTTCTTGCTGTTGCTCAAAGCCATTGCGCGATTATAATAGGCGAGGTTGTATCCTGGATCAAGTTCAATGGCTACAGTGTAGTCTTCAGCCGCCTCTTTCCATTTTCCAATCTTAGACATGACGTTACCGCGCCCGAGCCACGCCTTCTGGTTCTTTTCATCGAGTGAAATCGCTTTGGTAAAATCCTGTAAAGCACCTTCGAGATCTTTTAATCTTTCTTTTACGAACCCTCTGTTCAAGTATCCCTCAGCGACATTCGGTTCCATTCGCACGAGCTCATTGTAGTCCTGCAGCGCACCGCTGAGGTCGTTGTTCTGAAGGCGATAAAACGCACGCTCGGCCCGGGGATAAGGAAGGTTTTTATTCTTTTCGATCGCCTCGGTGAGGAGCTTTTCGGATTCCGCCTGCCCTTCGAATGATTGAAGTACAGCGAGATTGTGGATTGCCAATGCATTGTCGGGATCACGTCTGAGGGCTTCATCAAAATCAGCTTTGGCACCGGGCACGTCTTTTTTCTCCAACCGAACAATGCCGCGGTTAATAAGATAGCTCGCATTTCCCGGCGACAGTCTTAACGCTGAATCAAACCACATGACTGCTTTGTCGTAGCGCTTCGTTTTTGTTTCTATAAGTCCCAGGTAATTGAAAATGTAGTCCTGGCCGCCGTGGCCGTACGTGAAGACTTTTCCGCCGACGTCACTGTATTTCTCCTGACTGAAGTACACCATGTTCGTTTCCTGACGCGGCATTTTCAGCAACAGCATGAAGTCCTGACGTGCAGGAAGTATCTGCCCTGCTTCGAACCTCAATACCGCGCGGTTAAACAGTGCCTCCGGATCATCTGGCTTCAAATCAACGTAGATGTTGTAATCGGTTAGCGCGCGTGAAACATCGTTCAGGTGTTCGCGTGTGATCGCTCGCAGCCGGTATGCGTCTGCATAGGCAGGATCAATCCGCAGGCATTCGGTGAAATGAGCTTGTGCTGTAATATATTCCTTTCGGTCGAGGGCGTTTTCGCCTAGTGCAAAATAGTCGGCTGCATTGCGCTTTTCCTTCGTTTGTGCTAAAGACCCAATCTGGACCAAAATGAGAATCGCCACTACGAAACCGGAATTTCTCATACAGCACGAGCAATATTCACGTTAAATTCGAAACTTCTTTCCAATTCTTTTGTTAAAAAATATATGGAAACAACAAAAAAGGCTTCGCGCAAAGCAAAAGCACCTGTCAAAGACAAGATAATCACAGCGTATCGACACGCGCTACTGAGGGAAGGAAAGCAGCCAGCCTCTGTTTATGCTTTCTGCGATTCAATAGGCGTTCCTGAAGAAGCGTTTTACGAGCACTTTGCCTCGTTCGATGCGATCGAAAAGGAAATCTGGAAGGGATATGTTCAACGTGTTGTCAGCAGTCTTCATTCTGATAAGAGCTTCGCTTCTTTCTCGGTGCGGGAAAAGATTCTTGCGTTCTACTACACTTTATTTGAAGTGATGCGTGCAGATAGAAGTTTTGTTGTTTCTGGACTGAAAGCATATAGTAATCCCGCGCTGATGCCACCTTTTTTAAGATCTTTCAAGAATGAATTTTTAACCTGGCTCGGCCCTGTACTTACGGAAGGTAAACAGAACGGCGAGATCGCTAAACGCCCATTTGTCGATGAGCGCTATGATGCGTTGTTCTGGCTTCACCTGATGTTTGTGCTTCATTTCTGGAGCCATGATGACAGCGCTGGTTTTGAGCAGACAGACGCCGCAATCGAAAAGTCCGTTAACCTGGCATTCGACCTGGTAGGGAAGGGCATCATGGATAGTGCTCTTGATTTTGGAAAGTTCTTGTACCAGCATTCAAAGAATTGAATTACAACATTGAAAGAGCAAAAGACCATACCAGTCACAAAAGTCCAGCGTGCGTCAAAGTTTATCGCGACGGGTGCGAAGATCGGCAGGAATTATCTCAAACATTACAGCAAGAAGCTCATTGATCCATCTTTGTCGAAGGAGGAGCTTCATCAGGATAACGCGAACGATATTTACGATTCGCTGAGCAAGCTGAAGGGAAGCGCGCTCAAGGTTGCGCAGATGCTTAGCATGGATAAAAATCTCTTGCCACAGGCGTATCAGCAACAATTCTCCCTTGCGCAATACAGTGCTCCACCTTTGTCTTATCCGTTGGTGGTAAAAACGTTTCAAACTTGTTTTGGCAAATCGCCTGAGCAGATGTTCGATACGTTCTCGCGGTCAGCAGTCAATGCTGCTTCTATGGGGCAAGTGCATCGCGCGACTTTAAAAGACAAAACGCTAGCCGTGAAGATTCAGTACCCCGGGGTATCTGACAGCGTAAAGAGCGACCTCGCCATGGTCAAGCCGATTGCCCTTCGCATGTTCAAGCTCAACCCGGTAGAATATGAAGAATTCATTGGCGAAGTCGAACAGCGCATGATGGAGGAAACCGACTATTCGCTGGAGTTGAAGCGATCGATGGAGATCTCCCGGAAATGTACGGTCATTCCCAATCTTGTTTTTCCAAACTATTATCCCGCGCTTTCGGCGCAGAAGATATTGACAATGGATTGGCTTCCGGGACAGCCACTCGGTGAATTCCTCAAAAAGGGCAGGCCGTCACGGCAAGCTGGTAATCAACTTGGCCAGGCGATGTGGGATTTTTATCACTTCCAGTTTCATCGCCTCAAAGCGGTTCATGCGGACCCTCATCCCGGCAACTTTATTATCACGCCGGACCAAGAGCTCGGGATCATCGACTTTGGTTGTGTGAAGGAGATCCCTGCGGATTTCTACAAACTGTATTTTCAATTGCACGACAAGGACATTCTCAGCGACGAAAAGCGATTGACACAAATATTCTACGCCATGCGCTTCATCTATCCCGACGATTCGAGCGCGGAAAAGAAGTTCTTTAAGGAGATATTCATAGAACTGCTTGAGTTGCTGGGCCGCCCATTTCATACCCCCACCTTCGATTTTTCTGATCAGCGTTATTTCGACACACTGTATTCGACAGGAGAGAGACTGTCGAATATGAAAGAGCTGCGTGATTCGAAGAAAGTCCGGGGTATTAAACATGCGCTGTATATCAATCGCACCTATTTTGGTCTGTACAGTATCCTGAATGAACTCGGCGCTACAGTCAAGACGACTTCATTCGTCCCTTCCTGGAAATAGTCTGGGGCTTCGCCACGAATACACAACGCCAGGAAGCTTCCAAAGACCTTGGTGCTCCCTTGTGATTTCTTTGGGGAGAAAGTCCGGTTACTTTCTCAAATAAAACCCGTTTGCACTACCCGATTATTCTGCGATCTTAGTTCCATCTTAAATGACCAGAATCATGAATAAAGACCGCAGAAGCTTTTTGAGATCTTCGACCTACGCGATGGCAGGCCTGGGATTGAGTACCGTCATCAATTGGGACGCAATCGCAGCATCGAAGAAACTCGTTGGTGCCAACGGAAAGATCAACATCGGCGCGATTGGAATCAATGGAATGGGTTGGGCCGACCTTACGTCGCTGCTCAAAATCGCCGATACGCAGGTGGTCGCGCTTTGCGACGTGGATGAAAACGTATTGAACTTCCGTAAGTACGAGCTGGCCAAAGGTGGTATGAAGGCGCCCGCGACTTATACTGACTACAGAAAGCTTCTCGAGAATAAGGATATCGATGTGGTGGTGATTGGCACGCCCGACCATTGGCACTGCCTTCAGATGGTCGAAGCATGTCAGGCTGGAAAGGACGTTTATGTAGAAAAGCCGTGCGGTAATTCGATCGCCGAGTGCAATGCCATGGTTGCTGCCCAGCAGAAATACAACCGTGCGGTTCAGGTGGGGCAGTGGCAGCGCAGTCAGCCCCACATGGTAGATGCATTAAATTATATCAAGACCGGCAAGCTGGGGCAGATCCGCACCGCGAAGGCGTGGGCGTACCAGGGCTGGATGAAGAATGTGGAACCGAAGCCCGACGGCCCGACACCGGAAGGCGTACACTATGACATGTGGCTCGGTCCTGCCACGAAGAGGCCATTCAATCCAAACCGGTTCCATTTTAACTTCCGTTGGTTTTGGGATTATGCAGGAGGATTGATGACGGACTGGGGCGTTCACTTGATGGACTACGCGCTTATGGGAATGGATGCGAAGTATCCGAAATCTGCCATAGCGCTGGGAGGGAAGTTTGCTTACCCTAATGGGCAAGAAGAGACGCCCGATACCCTTGCCACAGTTTACGAGTTCGACGGGTTTAACATCCTGTGGGAGCAGGCCCAGGGAATCAGTAATGGAAATTATGGCCGCGACCATGGTATGGCGTACATCGGCAACAATGGAACGCTGGTGCTTGACCGAGGCGGCTGGGAGGTGATCGCCGAAAAGGATCGCATGGAATCAATGCCGTTGCAGAAAAACAAAGGGAATGGCCTTGATCTCCATACAAAGAATTTTGTCGAAGTGATTAAGTCGAGGAAGATGGAGGATCTGCATTGCCCGATCCAGGCTGGCGCTCATGTCGCTACGGTCTGCCAGATGGGAAACATTTCTTATCGTTCGGGTCAGAAAGTCACGTGGGATCCCGCCAAGGGAAAATTCAACGAGGAGAAAGCAAACGCTTACATAGCCGCTAAGTATAATAATGGGTACCAGTTGCCCAAGATCGTCGCGTGATGATCACCAGGAGAGAGTTCACTAAATTGGTTGCCGCACTTTCGGCAGCTCCTTTTTTCGGTTTAGATGATCTTAGCGCCAGACCCGCAGCATGGCCCGGATATTCTAAGGCGCTTGTGATAGACTTCCTGGCAAGTCCCGGACCTTTCAATACGTCGGAAGTATTTTCAAAGCTTTCGCCGGACATGGTAAAAAATGCCGTGGCATCAGGGATCACCGGCATCAATCTTACGGTCGGCGGAAGCGGATCGGTAGAGGACAACTTCGCGAATATGGCCAAGTGGGAGCGTGAGCTCCTCGCTCACCCTGAATCGCTCATGAAAATTCGCACGGTCGAGGACTTGAAGGCTGCCAAGGCGACAAAGCGGCTCGGACTTATTTTCGGATTTCAGGATGCATCCGTGCTCGATGCCGACCTCTCCAGAATCGAGCTTTTCAAAAGCTTTGGAGTTCAAATTATCCAGCTCACTTACAACCGGAGAAACCTGATAGGGGATGGTTGCCTGGAGCAGGCAAATGCGGGCTTGAGCAAGCTTGGAAGAGACGTCGTTACAGAACTGAATGACAAACGTGTGCTCATCGATCTTTCGCATTGTGGTCAGCAAACCACGGCAGATGGCATCACGGCGTCGAAAGCTCCGGTTGCCATAACACACTCCGGATGTACAGCTGTGGCGCAGCGGCCGCGGAATAAGCGCGATGAGGAGCTAAAGTTGTTGGCTGACCGCGGTGGAGTGATCGGCATTTACCTCATGCCATTCCTGACGATGGGCACTCAGCCCAGTGACGGCGACGTCATCAAACATATCGAGCATGCCATCAATGTTTGTGGGGAAGATCACGTAGGTGTTGGAAGCGATCTTTCCATAACACCGCACGTCGTCACCGACGCCTACAAAAAGGCGCATTCAGATTTTGTTAAGAGGCGTCAGGAAGCCAATGTGGCGGCGCCGGGAGAGGATCCTGCCGTTTACATGTTCGTTCCGGAACTGAACTACCCGAGCCGCATGGAACTGCTGGCAAACAAGCTTTTGGATCGTGGCCACAAGGAGGCCAGGGTTGAAAAGATCATCGGGGGGAACTCAGTGAGGCTGATGAAAGATGTTTGGGGCGCATAAACGTCGCGTACGATTGGAGATTTTTTCAACACAATAAGTTCATTACGCAATTCCCTTACGGCATTATTTTTCGACTTGAAGGTTATCCGGAAAGTCAAAAGCTATGTCCGGGCTTTAATCCTTTGTGTTTGCACCTGGCAACCAGTATCTTGATAATTGCAATCATCAAATAAAGCGAACTATGAAAAAGATATTGCTCATTACCGGAGATGCCGGCGAGGGTTATGAAGTCTGGTACGCTTACCACCGTTTCCAGGAGGCTGGCTATGAGCCGGTCATCGCAGCAAACGAAGCACGCTGGCTGCATTTGGTGATGCATGATTTCGAGCCTGGGTGGGATACCTACGTTGAGCGGCAGGGTTATCAGGCGAAGGCCGACATCTCCTTTGGTGAAGTCATCGTTGATCAATATGAGGCCGTCCTTATTATCGGTGGAAGAGCGCCTGAATATCTTCGTCACAATCAATCTGTTATAAGGATCGTCCGGGAGTTCGATGCCAAGGGAAAATGGCTGTTTTCAATTTGCCATGGCATCCAGGTGCTGAATGCTGCGGGCCTGACAAAAGGGAAGAAAGTGACATGCTACGAGCATGTGAAGTTCGAGGTAGAAAGTGCGGGAGGCACCTGGGTTGAACAAGACGCGGTCCGGGATGGGAGATTGGTTTCGGCACCTACCTGGCAAGCGCATCCGGCGTTCTTCAGGGAGATATTCAAGTGCCTGCAATAGTACGCCTCACACAAGACAAGCTCGCGAGGGAAGCCAATTGAAGTTTCTTTGTGGGCTTTTGCGACGTTACTTGCGGCTGCTTCCTAAATTGATTCACCAAACCTCTTCTTATGACCCACCAGCGCCTCAAGGCATTTGCGCAGAGCAAAGAATTCTGTCATGCCGTCAACTATGTCATTATCGCTTTCGCGATCCTCGTCGGAGTTGAGAACATCGTTAAAGACGAGATCTGGATTTCATTCTTTCTGATTGCCGACTATTTCTTCCTGACTTTCTTCACTTTGGAGATCTTGCTGAGGATCATAGCTGAGGATCATCCATTGGAATACTTCAGGCTTTTCACACGGGAAAAAGTCCACGTCGGTGGACGGACCGTCACCCGGTATCATTTCACCGAGCATGGTTTCTGGAATTACTTCGATTTTATTCTCATCGCCTTCAGCGTCGTCGGCCTGGTTGCGCAGATATTTTTCCATCCGGCATTCATACAGATCGGGCGGCTCTTCCGCATTTTCCGGATTATCCGGTTGCTGGAGGTAAGCGAGCATTTAAAGGAAGTTGAGCAACGGATCGTGAGCATTGTCCCGACGGTGTTTTCCTTTGCCGTATTGCTGATGATACTGATGTACATCTATTCCATCCTCGGTATGTACATGTTTGGAGCACAGGTATTTGCGACCTGCAGCTTCAGCAGCCTGACAGACTCGTTTGTAACACTTTTCCAGATCATGACCCTCGACAACTGGTCCGATGTCATGGATGACCTCAAGACGCATTCACCACATTTTCCGCCCTTTGTGGTGCAGATGTACTTCGTAAGCTTCGTAGTCTTTACTTCGATCATTGCCTTCAATGTTTTTGTTGCAGTCATGACTTCTCAAGTACAGGACCGGATGGAGAAGGACATTGAAAAGAAAGTCGAAGAATCCGCAGAAAGCGGTCAACTGGCGACCAGTATGAAACAGATTATTACCGAGTTGCAGCATGTGAAGGCAGAACTCGCTGAGCTCAAGAATAAGTGAGTGGCCGAGAAATCTTGAGACTTTCAGTTATAAGGATTTCTCTCGACGTCTTCGCCGGGACGGGACATTTGCTCCATGCGGATGAACGCCTGGCCTCCGCGGAATCTGAAATCGTCCTCTAATTTTCTTATCGCTTCCTCCAGCATTGCGAGGTCTTTTGATGAGCCACCGTTCTGAGTCATCATCCTGTTTTTTACGGTAACTTTTTCTGTTTGGACGCCATTGGTAACCCGGAGTTCGATCTTGAGTAAAATATCATATTCGTCTTTGTGGATAGGATGCGCTTTTACGGATGCAGACCGGTGCTCTTTCTTGTCGGAGGTTTCCTTCTTCCAATTTGCAATCCGGTTTTCGAGGTCGGGCGACATATCAGCGATCAATGTAGAAAGAGTTGCGCCAACCCGCCAGCCATGCTGTCTTAATCCATGATTTCCTTTTGCGATCTTTGCGCCTTTGCCTGCCATTGCCGAAGCGGCTGCGCGCAGGCGGGCGTGAAATGCATTTTTTCGAAACTAATTTTGGATTAGTGCACCCTAAAACTATCTTTGCAGCCTTGTTTTAGGGGTCGACCTTGAAATAGGTGGTAAAATAAGGTCTGGTAGTTCAGCTGGTTAGAATGCCTGCCTGTCACGCAGGAGGTCGCGGGTTCGAGTCCCGTCCAGACCGCGCAAACCTCGTAATCGTTCTGATTTCGAGGTTTTTTTATTTATTAGTAGAGAATTAGTAGAGATTCTTCTTTTTGGGAAGATCCTTTAGCAATATAGTAAAACGACGTGCAAAGTACTTCTACAACACACGTCAACGCGGGCCAGAATCTTCATAAAGCAGCCGACATCGGCTGGGCCGTTCGCAGGAGCACGGATTTGTTCCCCGGTAGCACAGCGGATGAGCGAAGCACTATCGGGACCGTCGATCCATAATAAACCCTTAGAAACCACTACGCTAAACATCACCACATAACGATGGCGGCTTCGTTGATCAAACTTCGAACTTCTGATGAAGCAAAGTCATTTTGTTAACGTTTGTATTTTAGAAGCGTTTAGTGCATTTTTGATTTCCGCTAGAAGCTCGTTTTTGGATTAGTTCCTGATGCGCATCGTTGGCAATTGATCGCGATGAGTGGCTGGTCTTCTCAGTTTGAAAGTTATTAGGAGAGAGGTTTGTTCAGCTGGCGTGCTGTTCTCAGTCTTTACTTGGTCTACGAGGCAATTCAGGCGAAATGAGATCCAAAATCATTCATCGCGTTTGCCGGCAGTGAAAGGGGATTTTCAGAGAAAAGATTGATTGATCCCAGGTGTTTGGTGTTGATTGATCGACTTTGTACAGGTGCTACTCTGAAAAGTGTTGCCCTTTCTTTCAGGTTAGTCGAAATGAGTCAAGTTAATGAGCTGAATTTGCTCGGAATACGAAACAATTAAGAGTTTGTGTTAAAAAAACTTCGCCTAGATCAGAAAAATCGGTACGAAAAAGCCATAGCTAAGCGGACAATTGCCAAAATGGTTGTTGCATATGCTCAAGCGCGTTCCCATCTCAGGAGCATTGGTAGTGAACAAGGTGGAATAAGGCATTGGGATGATTTCGTGGTTGAAGATGAGGACGGAGTTTTTCATCACTATCAGGTTAAAAATCAAACAACTCCTTTTAGCTTGGATGAATGCTTGAGAGGAAAAAAGAAGCGCGGGGTCGGATTAAAAGAACTTTCGACGTTAGATGAAGCAATCAAAAGCTTGGCAGACTGGACTTTGACCAGAGACCCTAAGTCGTCAGTGCCGAAAAGGAATTTTAAGTTGTTTTGTTCCGATGGGACAGTGAATATTAAGAAGGAGATTACTGTCAACCGTTTCGAACAGTTCTGCAATAAAGATATATCTGATCTATCAACCGTTGATCTTTTCAGGCAGCTTATAAATGACGAGGAAGCAGCAAAGAATATTTGGACATGGCTTTCAAGTTTCTGTGATTTTTCGGATGAAGCCCATGCGCTGAGGGCGCTTAAAAGTTTGAAGATTTTCATTGAAGGCAATGAAGAGGCGATCAGGCAACAAACCTTAGATGAATTGCAACATTGCTATTCTGACCCGGCAACTGTTCTGGCTTTAATTGACGGTTTCTTAGAAGAACACTCAACATATACTAGTTCAATAACTGCTCCGGCTGTCTTCAAAAGCCTCCACAATTATATACTTCCTGGCGTAGGAAAATGGACGCAATACCACCTGACTGAAAGTACATGGAAGATTTCCGGAACCGCGGATGTATTGAGTGCGGGTATCGAGGCTCCCTCTGCAACAGTACCAGTTCATTGGGATCCGGGACAGGAAAGTACGCTTAGGATGAACTCGCGGCTTAATACCAGTGATTTGACAAAAGCATTGATCAGACTTGTTTTCCATTTGCATAACCTGTCAAAAGCGCACTTAAATGACGTGAGTGATTGGGTAAATATCGCCGGCAAAATGGTTGGTTATACCCTTGGTAGCAAGGAAGGCGACGTTTCGTTGGATTCCTTGGTGATTGTGAAAGATGATTCATACAGCACCAGTGAATCGAGAAATTTAGATAATCCAAGTGAACATGATTCAGAGGCCGCGCGACTTAACGAAGAAATGGATGGGGTTGCTTGGAAAGAAACGGCCCGACAAGTGTTTGATAAAATCCTGGCTATGGAATCAAGTGATTTGAGAGACGCCGTTCACGCGCGGTGGGCAAAGTGGAAATTAAAACTTGATGCATCAAAAGAACAGCGGAACAGATTGCTCCTTTCAATGCTGAGCTTAAATGCGGAAGGAAAGGAAATTGAGGTAACTCTACGTCTGGGCCCAAAAACTACTGAGTTATTGAGGGATGGAATATTCCTATTGCTTGTGGTTTCTGTATGCTTGACCGAACAGGATGAAGATTGGGAAACATTTGGGGATCAACTGTCAGTCGGTGCCTGTGCATTGAGTGTTTGGAGCGGTCCCGTTGGAAGTAAACGCGTTCAAACCATTCTCGATGATGGCATTGAGAGTCTGTTGGGAATGGAACCTTCGAAGGTTTTGATTTTATCTGACGTTAAAAACTCGCCCTCCGAGGTCAATGGAAGCTCGATAGCAAGTACGAAAAAGGCTGAGGATAGCCTGGCGAGTCCCCATCAGCCAAAGATGATTGTGACAAATTCAGTCCAATTGAGAAAAATGATTCAAAAAGGAGATCTGGCCGGCCTGAAGACGTATTTGAGAAACGAAGTGAAGAATGCAATGACACCTGCAAACACGGCGATATAAATTGAAGTATGTCCAAAAAGAATCCTGAGAGTCTCACCGAGGCAATAATGCGAATTGGTACTGAACGATTTGTTGTGAACCGGGAAGATCCTCAAACTTCCGAACTAATTGAGCTATGTCCAACCAGCATTGAGGATAAAACTGTGCTTCGGTTGCAAAGGAAGCTGAGCGGAACCAGAGGCAGTCGTACGCTATTAGTTTGTGAATTGGCGAATTCGAAAGAGATTGATCACGCCTTAGAGTGGTCCGCGGCCTGCAAAGATTTTTTGCTTGATCCAGAATCAGCTGATCTATACCTTTTTCTTGTGCTGCGTGAGCAAGATATTACAGTTGAGCAGTGCATTAACATTGAGGCCAACGACAAATTTTGCCGGAAATTTATCCAAAGACCGAGCGAGTCGAACGAAGAAATGATTGACAGGACGTTTTTGTTGTCAGTTGCAGACAATAGCACTAATCAATCCATTCAGGATCCATTGACTGTGGCGCTGACGCTTACTAGCAAGGACGTTGATTGGTTTGATAAGCCAGTCCAAAACGACTGGCGAGCAAAGCTACTATCAGTTAAGTCTGGGCCTGAGTTGATTGAACTTCTATTCGAAGATAATAATAACAAACTGGAGTAATGTTTTTAAACAAGATATCAATTAGCAACGTACGGAGGTTCAGCGAAAATGTCGACATCCAGATTGAAAAGGGAGCAACTGTCTTTATTGCACCGAATGGCACCGGAAAGACCGCATTATTTGAAGCGATTGAATTAGCGTTAACTGGAAAAGTCAGGCGATTGCCACCGCCACCAGACGCATTAATTCGTGACAGCGCGGAGAAATCATATGTCAAACTCAGCTTCGACTCAGGGAAGTATTGTGAGGTTGACTTTCAAAAGAATGGAAGCCCGGTTCTTAAGGGAAGCCATAGTGAAATATTTGGTTCGATACCAATTGAGGATTTGCCGTTTCTATTGCGTCTCACGCACCTTTTAAATCAACGAAATAGCGAATGGTTCGTGCAAATGAATCAAGCCGATGCGGGGGGCGAGCTTGATCACCTCGCAATTGGACGCGAAGCGAATCAAATCAACAATCTCGTGCTTAGCGCCAAGCGCGCGGCTACGAAAGCCGTTGAAGATGCGTCAGGCCAACTTGCTAAAGCGCAAGAAAGCTTTGATCATTGGATGGGTTTCTTATCAAAGCGATCCGTCAGTCCCTCTGACCTGCAACAGAATTTAGTGGATCGCCGAGATATTCGCAAAAATCTAAACGTGTTAGGTGAGGTTGTGCGGCATGAGGTCCTCAACTCTGCAAATCTTGAGGATCTCAAAGCGTATCATGAGGTTGTTAGACAACTTCACGAGAGATCCATTGAAAGAAGTCGACGTCAAGCTGCGGTATTAGCTGAGTTAAATGGGGTTGTTGATGGATATGAAACAGGCATTGTGGGTCAAAAGACCGCGATGGACAATGTCGAGAGGAGTAGAGCCTCGAAGGCCGAAGTTGCTGCCACGATTGCTAAAATGAATGAGGACTATTTGAATGCATCAAATGATCTTTTGAGATATCAGGAGGACTTACTTCGCTATGTCGGCTTGCGAGACTTAGGGAGGCAACTTGTAGAAATAGACATGGAGATCGATCGTCTACAGAAGTTGATCGAAGAGAACAGGGGACATCAGAAGGAGAATGGAGATTTACTATTGAAGTTAAAGGAAGATTTATCAAAGTCGGTCCATATTTCAAAGCTTTATAGCGCAGCGCGTGACGCCAGGGGCAAGTTAGAGGAGAAGAAGTCAACTTACAGGTCGAATGAAGAACTAATCCAGGCCTGGCGTACCCGCATTGAGGAATTGAAAGACTTAGAGAAACAACAGGCGGCTTTTGATAGCCAAAAGCTCGAATCAGAAAGGGTTGCCTTGAGAGCAAGTCAAGAATTGAATGGTGCGCGCCTTGAGCTTGCCGCCTTGCAAAATGATTTTGATTCACTCAATGCAACTTCTGACTTAATCAAGAATGCAGTGGGTGTCATCGCTAGTAATTTACCTCATGACATTGCAGAATGTCCGTTGTGCCTGCATCAATATAATGAAAATAAAATACTACGGGAAAACATTTCGCGGGCCGTGCAACGAATGAACCCTTTAATATCGCAAAGCGTGGTGGCGATCGATGCAAAGAAGACTGAAGTGGCGAGGTTAGAAAAAATACATCAAAATGCAGCCGCAGAATCTGCTGCAGCGCTGGAAAAAACAGAATCAAACGAAAGGAGCGTCCTTAATACGCGTCGCCAAATAGGCTCGGATTTCTTAAATAAAATCTCTAGTGCGTCAACGCCGGAGGAGGCTATGAAAAATCAAGATTTGCTTTCAGAGGAAATAAAAAAGATGGAAGAAAATCTGCTGGTGCTTTCGCAGAATGCTGCCGATGCGGGGGCTGAAACATCGGCAGAAGGTCAGCAAAAGACAATTGATACCATCGAAGCACAATTGCAGGTTATTGGTCGCCGCATTTCAGAAGCGCTAGCTGACTTCAAGCAAAAAGAAACTGAAAAGTTAGCTGTTGAGAAGAATATTTCATCTTATGATCCAACCGATGATATTGATAGAAGGATTGTGGGGTTGGAGGTTGTCATAGCTGATGTCAAAACGAAACTTGAGTCCTTAAATAGGTCTCAGGAAAATCAACAAAGAATTCTCGGGCAAGCAAATGATATCTTAATTAATCATGAAAAAACACTGAATAGGGTAAGAATTAGCATTTCAGAGCTTCATTCACGGTGGAGCAGCGAGGGATTTTCCGGCCAGCCTGATCGCGATCAACTTGAAAAGAGAAGAGTGGATACAGAAACGTTTATTGGTGTCCTGGATAAGAACCTGGCTGAGCTTGATCTCATCCAAAATGAGCTTTTGAAATGGCAAGCTTACGAAACGCAATTTGCTGTCGAAAAAGAGTTGAAAGCGTTACGAGGTGACATACCAGAGGATGTATTTCAAGAACAGCTGAGTGAAAACGTCATTAAGTTGGCAAAACGGCTCCAGGATATTGAAAAAAAGCAGAGTGCCTTACTAGCGTTATTTTCTCACGTTGATGACCAACTTGATAAGATCAATGAACAGATTAATTCAATTAATCCTTTGTGGACAAAGCTTCTTAAGCGAATTGTTCTTGACCCGCGATTTGCCGGAACATCTCTTAAGAGTCATATAAAAAATAAGAAGCAACGAGCGGAAGTGACTGTTGGCTTGCACAATGAAAAGTTTCTGGCTTCCCAGATTGCCAGCGAAGCGCAAATTACGGACTTGCAATTCACGTTTCTGCTATCGATGGCACAAACTTATCAATGGTGTCCATGGAAGGCATTGTTACTAGATGATCCCACGCAACACCATGACCTTGTTCATGCTGCGGGGGTATTTGATTTGCTTCGCGATTATGTTGCTGAACAGGGATTCCAGGTGTTATTGGCCACGCATGATTCAGTGCATGCAAATTTCTTTGTTCGAAAATTACAGAACGATGGCATCCCAACCCGAATTTATCGTCTCAAACCTGATAAGGATGGTGTTAGAGCTTTTTCGGTAGGGTAGGACCTCGAGCCATATTGGCAATTACCTTTGTTGCCTTGTCTTCAGCTCGTCGGAAATCTCTTGTATAGAAGACGACGATCGGTCTGTTGGGTGGCTTGGTCCTAATCCTATCCGTTGAGCCATTTTATGAACTGTTCAGCCAGCAGAAGGCTCAATACGGCGGTAATTAGGGAGGCAATTTGCAGCCAAATGCTGATCCGGTAGGTATTTATTCCTTCAATGGGTTCAAATACTTCAGTCAACGTATTGATTTCCTTATTCAATTTGCCAATCATATATTCGAAAGATGAAAGGAAATTTTTTTCCAAATTTTCGCTTTCGTCTTGATGAACCACAGAATTTTTTGAGCGTATGAATTCCCGTAAGTGCATGTCATCGGAGTAAAGTTCGCGCAGGTTATCAGTGCTAAATTCGCCTTCAAACCTCTTGAAGGTAAGGATGTGATTTGCAAATGTTAGTTTTAGCTTGATGTAGGTGCGGTTGAAGCTAAAAATCCGGTTCAGAAAATTTTTCTTGGCGCTATCACGAATGTAGTCGTATACCAATCTCTTTAGCTTGTCGAGCGATTTCTGCTGTCTGACTAAGATGGAATGGAGTGCTGTCGGCAGAGCCAGTGCCTTAAATAGATTGTAGTTTTCTACCCAGTCGTAGTCCGTCAGATCTGATTTATTTGCATCCCGTTTGCCATGCCCGCTTTCTTTGAGGATTTTGATAATGCAATTTGAATCACCAGCATGTTTAAAAATATGAATCTTGCCATCGTTAAAGCGAAACGATGATTTATGTCGGCCGATCCAGCGTGGAATGGAGAATTCCAGATTCGCTGTGTCCAAACTCGTAGTCTCGAAGATTTCAACTCTTGGAAGATGTCGCGTATGATCATCACTGTTCAAAAAAGGGCCCAACACATTCGACTTAACCTGGTATTCCAAATCCGAAATCAAATTGTTAATGCTTTCTGTATTTGCGCTAAGATTCATATTAGAGTGACTAACAAATTGGCGCCGCTTGATGATTTCAAGAAATCGGTTAAAGACGACATTTTCCAATGTAAAGTCAGGAGAGGTTACAATCGACCTTAGCGTTTCATGGAATAATGTACTGGGGCGGATTTCAACATTCAAAATGAAATAGGACTCGAGCGTCTTAGTATAACCGATGAGAGCGGCGTCAAGCAGGTTGTTATGTTTCTTGCGGTCAAATTTTAGATAAAATGGCTGACCGCCATAGGAGGTGGTATTGAATGAGGACTTTACGCTATTCAAGGTTTCCTGAAGGCGGTCTCGATTGTGTGGGCCGAAGTGCCAAGATGATTTGGCGAAATGTTTGACTATTTTCTCTTTATAAAGATCAAAGTCGTCAATTTCCAGTGGCAATAGGAAAGTTATCGCGGAAAGTCGAATGTCCGTATTTGTTGGATCTGTGGTTGAACCGATTACATCCGAATCTGACTTTAATAAGAAGATGTCTCTGGGGAAGAAGAGGCGAAATATTCTGGACGACCTGCCGAACTTTGCCAGTATGAACTTTATTCTTTCAGAAAACAGTTCGTATTTATCTTTGAATCCGGGTGTCGAATACCTTTTCTCGTAGAAGAAATGATTTCCAAGGATATTCATAGCTATTGGATGGCCATCATAGAATAATGTAGTGATTTTTCAGAGACATAGGAAAAGACTTAAGTTGATAATCCAAGCGTCGGTATTGAATGGTTGACAGCTAGACAAGATGTCTCACTCTGGGTGTGCCCCGTGTTGGGTCTTACCTCGCAGCATTCAAGATTGCCTCAATTTCTTGTCTATGTCTTGTTTGGATCTGTCCGGGTGCTTTTTCTATATAGTCCTTCGCTTGTTCTCTATCACCAGGTGCGAGGTTAGAAACAAAAGCAGCTGCGTTTTCCGAAGACAACGGAACATTTAGCGTATCCTGGAAGTTAGGCGCGAAGTCTGACCAAATAATCGCGTCGAACCCTTTTTCATGGTTCCATCGGGTGATGACATCGAGCATAAAGAAATTGTTGGGACGCATTCGATGAGTCCTTGATATGAAATCCAGAAATCCGATGTTATCGATGTTTGTTGTGTCTTCGCGAAGACGCAAATTTTCTCGAGCATTTTGCAGGGTAGTGTGTTGAGAGATGCAATACAACGTCGGCACTAATGGGTATCCGGGTTTAATGACCAACGTGATTCGGTTGCCGCGCGAAATTCGGGCAAATTCTATTGGTAGGAGCGGTCCGTCGAAGTGCCACTCGCCTGTGTATTCTAAATTGCGAGGATCCCAATAAAGTGATCCCCACACTAAAATTGCTATCCTCATAAATTTCTGAATGGCAGCTATGTCCACACTAAGTGTATGCCTGGGTTGTTTTGACGATGAAAGCTAAGAGCTTCTTCGTAACAATTATTTTTTGGCAAGGAGATTTCTGCGAGTCTCGTAATGACGAACGTAAGACTTTTTGGTAGCATCATCAAGGAATGACCGATCTACCAGCTCTTTCACGGAATTTTGTATTTTGAGATAAGGGGCCATTAGTATTGGTATTCGCTTTTCAAGTACGCCGATTCTCTTGCCCAATTCGATGAAGTCAGGAGCGGCGGCGTGGCCAGTATTTTTCCAGATGGCTGATTTGAAGTCATCTTCGAAGAGTTTTTTATTTGATGCAAAATCCGTGTCGTTTACGTGGATCCTTGTATTGACCAAGTCATACGCTGGACTTAGAGTGTAATCACCGGCGGGGGTTTCCAGGATAGAGAAGTTCTTGAGATGCGCGTCGCCGTTGGAGAAAGCGTAGTTGAATAGCACAAGCGTGAAGTACTTTTCGACCTCTATTCTCCATGAGGGTACAAACTTTTGTAGTAGCAATCCAATTTCTTCGTAGCTGAAATCATATTTGAAGTCGGGACCTGCGTTGTCTTTGGTCTTGCCGGCGAGCGTTGCGAAGTCTTCCTTGCCCCATTTTGTTCCGTCCGGCTTTACATCGAAACGCTTTGTTATGTATGACGGTGATCCATCTTTGAAAAAAATCATTGCGTTGTCAGCGACCAACAAACCATACACCTGCTTTGCGATCTGCATGGTGAGGTGTTCGTTGGCAGGTACCTGGTCAACTTTTTTTAGATCTCTTGGAATTGGTTTCAAGATATAAGTGCCTTGCTCGCCCTCTTTCGTTAAACGCAAATTTGAGCCCTCAAGTAAAAAACTCAGTTTTTCCTGCACTCCGGAAATAGAAATCCTTTTACGATTTTCTATGAATTGTTCTGCTACCGCCTCATCCTTTTGAGGAGTTTCATAGCTCAGAACATGACTTACTTTCTTTCCACTAAATAATGCTTTAAGGGCTGGTGGGCTATAAGTACTAAATCCATCTGCCAGGGTAGAAGGGCAGACTTGGAGTAATGGAGTGTTTTCTTTTATTTTTTTGTCGTTAGCCATGGTGTTACTTCGGGAGAGGTTTTATAGTAATAGCACCAATCGTGTCATGCTGTGCGATCGCTGTCAACAAGCCAAAGCTGTCTTCTTCATCAATCCTCAATTGTTGGCTTTGGAGGCGTCTGTTTACTCCCTCGCTGAGCATGTTAAAAAAGAAAGGGAATAAGAATGGGCTTTCATACTCTTGCCTGGCTTTCGGGAGTGTCAGACTCACTGCTGGTTTTGATGCATTGTCAAACCATGCCTGATCATATTTGAAGGTGTAGAGCTTTCTGGTATGCTCGGTAAGATATCCGACCAGCTCTTTGTTTCTATAAACTGCTGCCTTGCGCATGGAATCAGATTGTCGGATTCTTCACGCGCAGCAGGATCTCCATGCCTAACACATCGGCCAGTTTGACCAATGTTTCGACCGTGGGGTTCCCGGTGCCGCTTTCGATCTCTTTCAGGGTTCGGATGCCAACACCGGCCAGTTCGGCCAGGTGGGCCTGCGTCACGCCTAAGGCCTCACGTCGGTTTTTCAGTGAAGTGATTAGTTCGTTGTGGTGCATTATAGTGCCCTTTTTGATCAAAACTACCACGATTTAAGTTTACATGCAATTAAAAGTGCATTATAATGCCCTTTTTAACTTAAATCCTTTAGGGCGCGGACTTTCTTTGTGATTTGGGCACTATAGTGCCCTATTTCAAATTGATCAAAGGAATATGCGCCCACTACAATCAACGTGTTGGGATGTGGGAAACTCCGCTCGAGTTTTCCACATTTCGATGCGAGCCCTAAAGCCTTTGATGTGTAACCACCATTCCAATTGTTAGAGATAAGGATATAAAACTTATGCAGTATTCCGTCTACAAACGATTGCCTCCCATTCTTTGGAGAAGAGAAAAAATAGGCCACTCGCTGGCAGGCGAATGGCCATTCTTCTCCGGTTAAGGAAAAGTGCTTTTCGAATGAGTGGATAACTAAACCAAAAGCGGTCGAAGGTAGTGACTGGAAGGAATTTGGACAAGCTAGCGTATCTAAATGATCCTTTACTTCTGTATCCTGTGACGCCCCGCAGATGCACAATAAAAGACAGCTAGGGGCTACAAATTCAGATTTACGAACCGGAAATCAACGTTCCTCTACGTCATAGTCTGAAAGATTCGCTTCGCATGAATTCCTCCAGGCCCGGTCTTATGTGAGCCATTGTTGTTGGTTGGTACTTTTTCGCCTTGGGAAAGATCTTGATGAAAGGCACGTTCAGGTTTGTTCGGCATTCTGTTGTTCTGGAATGAAGAATTGAGCTGTTGTCAACCTTTCCGAATTGATCGTGAACGTCGTGTTCGGTGACTATTGACTGGTTGGCACGTTCGAATTGTTTGGATTTGCTGAAAAGCTCCTTCAAGTATGTCTCGTCAATCTGATCGTCAAAAAACAAAGTCGTATCGCAATTCAGGAAATGCAACATGTTCAGGTCATTGATGACAGATTCCTGTTGCACTTGAAAAACGTCGTTGCCCATTGTTCCGATCGCATAGGTTCCCGCATCATAGAATACGATCATATGATCGGGACTGATAGGAAGGAACATCAGCAAACCGATGTTCCCAAGGCCCACAATGCCTCCATGAACTTTCTTTTGTTCCAGGAGGATGTTGTATTTAACTACCGGATTATCGCTTGTAATGAAAGGGACGTTGGTGTTGTTGACGAGCAGTTTGAATCCAAGATCGGTGGTTATCGGCAGAACCTGTGGCATACTGGCAATGCCCAAACTTGACGAATTCGTAAGTCCAAACGTTGAATCATTAAGCTCATCTTTATAGTCAGGATCGTGCGCATAAATCGCTTTAATCATTTTGTCCGTTCCAGTGTTAGTAGAATTTTCATGGACTGTCGTTCTCAAAGTCGACAGGACGGTGAAAGTAAGAAGTCTAAAATGGGATTCGGTGTTGCGCGCAGGTACTTCTCCTTTGTCAATTACTTCTTTGAGGGTGGGAGCCAGCATTTGCTCAAGATCCCCCAAAAGATCCTCCACTCCGGTGTCTTTTCCATAGAAGTGTTTTTTGGATCCCTGAAATTTGAGTTTTGCAGAGGCATGAAAAAAGCCAGTCTCGATGTTGAATATTCCTATTTGCTTGTGATTATTCTGAAAGGAGAATTCTTTCAAATAAAATTTCGGAACGTAATGTTGGTTCTCTTTCTTTGACACCTGAATGATATTATGACTTCAACTCATCCCTGAAACATATTTATCGTGAAAGTAATTCATAAACAATTGCAATATTCATGCGATTTTTTATCTTCGTGAGCTCTCATCCTCCAAGTAAATTTTAGCACTAAATCTATGTCCGCCTGGCGGGCGAGGTAATTCCATTACCCATGCGAGTAGGCCTTTATGAAATAGAGGAACTTAAGCCCCTTGAGAAGGTGGCGAAGAAATATGATGTGGAGTTTGTCCTTTTCGGTTCTACCGTGCGTCGTTATTTGAAAGGACTTATTTCCAAAGAATATCTTAAATCAGGCGCAAGTCTTTTTGACCTGGTCCCCTTGCTAAGCGACATAGACATGAGTCATACTGGTCCGGATCGGTATACGAGGCGCATATTTCAGGAAATATTGGCGGACGTGCCATACGCGGATATGTTCCGCTGGCAATTTGTTTCTCAAGAGCGACGGCAGCTTTACGCAAAGGCAAATCGTTACAATCTTATTATTCCGGCAACCCGAATCGAGCTTTCCTCGCGCAGCGGCTTCATCGACCCATTGAACGGAATATTTGATCTTGTTGACGATCGGTACACATGTGGTCGCAACAAGGAGTATCACAGGTCTCCGCTTTGGCGGAAGAAAAGAGATCTCGAGTTTTTTGGTGCGATACTTTATCTCAAACTTTTAGTTGAGACTAATCCGACCATACAATTCTTCGATCAGCCTGGTTGGAAGACTATAAAGGAGGTATTCGCAGAAAGCCATTCAGATGCGATAATGACACGAATTAAAGAGTTTCCTGATCTGCGCATGAGGCTGCGGTATTTGCTGAAGAGCTTGTGGGCAGCCGGCCCAATGAGTTTAACAGAAAAAATAGTGTCTGAATCCGGTTTAAAGGAGTTACTGGAAAAGATTGATTCATTTCTTGGCGTCGCTCAGGGAGATGGCTTCTATTCAGAAATTCAGGATACAATGGGAGGCTGTAGGATTTCGTCAGCACATATTAAGGCCGATAAATTCAGATTGAACCATCGGGTACAAGGGTGGGGCGGCGGGGCCACAGCAAATATCGTCTTTGCTAATATCGCGAACAATTCAAATTTCTCGTATCTGAATTCTAATGGTGCAAGGCGCACAGGGATAGACTATTCATCAGAACGGCTACTAAATGTGTCGCCAAGGATGACATTGAATGAAGGAGTAAGCACTTCCAGCTATGAAGGATTTGGCAGCTCCAAAATCGTTCCCAACGATGGGGCGCACCTAAAAGAAAGGGGTGAGGACGCGGGCAATCCTGGTTCAGTCAAAATAATGGTGGATAGGTTATCGCGCATACTTTCGGTCTTTTTTGTAAATCTAATGGACCCAGTGCTTGCCGTGGTGGGTTTGGAGACAAAAAAGGGTGCGGGAGTACCCAACGAGTTTGTGCATTTTATTTTTCAGTATCCATCGGATGCGGTTACTAATGATTGTCATAATCTTGGACTCGTTCTGGTGCTGTTGTGTAAGGGCAGCAGTTACGTGTTTGCATTGCCCTCGTTTTGCGAGCTGCTTCCGCAGGGCGAGGATTCAAGTAAGCGGATTGGAATTCGCGTTAATTGCGGTGGGATTTTGGAGCGGATTGGCCAGATTACTGACGAGGGAGTCAGTTCCGTTGACGCTGTAGTTTTTTTGACGGAAAGAGAAAAGATCGCAACCAGATTAACGTGGCATTGATATGGAAGAAACGCCCATAGCTGAAATTCAACACGTTCCGACGACTGGTGATGACGGTATTATTTTCATTCACGGGATCCTCTCCAGTGCAGACACTTTCAAGAAGATGATCTCGAGTTTTCGTGAGGATCCCTATTTTAATAATTGGACTCTTGGGACCTTCGAATATGACTTCTATTATAAGATGGAAGACAACGCGGCAGCATTGATTGATTTGCTGGAACGTCAATTCGCCGGCAAGCCAAATTTTCGTCTCACGCTTATTTGCCACAGCATGGGTGGCCTGATTGCGCGGATGGCCATTGTGCTTGGAGGGACAAGGTTGCCTTTTTTAAAGCTAATTGTCATGCTTGGAACGCCCAACTTTGGTGCACTGCGCTCGGCTCAAATGGCAATTCTGGGGCAGGCACTCTTTGCGTCGACGGGGAAGCTCTGGGGAATGTATACACGACAAACCGGCATTCGAGACCTGACGAAAGTGGAAACGATCATGGCTAAAGTATACGAGAGGGGTAACATCGCTAATGCTGACAATGTCGAATATGTGACAATTCCGGGCACGTACTTCAATAACGATCGCTACGATTGGCCAAGTGGCTCGGTGGCCCCGACGAAAATGTTCGGACTCTTTCAGACGGTGCTGGGGTTATTTCCAGGAATGGCAATAAAACTGGAGCGGCCGCACGATGGAATTGTGGAACTGCGTAGTGTGAAAATGAATAATGACGATCTCAAATCGGAGAAGCATCATCTAGTTTTTGCTATGAAAAACAATCCCCGAAGCTATACAAACGTAATGCACTTCACAGAAAACGAAAAATTGACTCATACCATGCTCAATGAGAGTGATGTGTTGATCAGGTTTCTGATATCTCTTACAAAAGCTGGCAGTTTTGATACCTGGTGGAAATTACCGTCTACACGTCAAAGAGATTGGATGATTTCACCCCTTTAGGTCAAAGCAGGCTTAGCTAGTTATGTATCCTGAATGTTAATACGTGCTCTCCGCCTTTTTTCAGAATGAAGCTGGTCCTGTCTCCGACGTATGCTGACTTATTCGATGAGCAACCTCCGGCGCTTGAGACATTGATTGACAAAATACCTTCAAAGACGGTTATCACTGTTATGTCTATTATTAACTCGCAGCTGTATTTGAAGGATGATTTCGAGACACAAATACGCATTCTTGTGTTGCTTATGCAGCGCCAGCCGGAAGCATTGGGCGCCAGGATTTTGAGGAAGGTCCGCTCGGAGAGTAAAGAAAAACCGGCCATTCAATTGTTTTCTGTTATTTACACGATGGAGTTCATCCATTATGAGCTCTGCCACTTCCGGGATATTGAATTTCGGGATACGAGTCTGGAGGATGAGCTGAAAATTCTCAAAGCATATTTTGTGATCGCCGACCGGCTAAACAACCAGTATTCATCAACTCTGGCGAGGGGTGAAGGAGTTGATGAAGAATACTTCAGAAAGAACACCTGGCCGGCCATGATTGATCAGTTCGATGTCACCAATAACTTGATAGATCCAGTCAAGATGATGTCAAGGGGGATCGCTTTTTTGAACTATTTGCAATATCATTCCGGGTATGAGCGCTTCGTTCGCGCATTTCTTGACAAGCGTGGAAAGCAGACATCCTGGAATTATGTTTTGGATTTGGCCAATCTTTTTCAGGCTCATTGGGCTGCTGGCAATGATGGAAAAAAGAGACTGAAGCCGTTCATTATAGAGGAGACGGAAGGGTATGAGCTGGTGCTTGCGTCTTTTGCTGTATCCGTGGAGCAATACAGAAATGAATACGGAGAGGCAAAGATGAACTACGCAGGATTAAAAGATAAGCCGTTGTTTTTGATGGAGAAGGGTCGGTACGCTGTATTAAACTGGAACTTCCTGGCTGCAAAAATATATGATGGCTTGTTGTTTGATTTTTATCAGATATCCGGAATTGCCGCTGAGAAGAAGTTCAAGACATTTCCGGATTTCAAGCAATTCGTTGGATCGGAAATCACCGAAAAGTTTCTCTTCAGGAGGATTCTGAGAAGGTGCTTTAACAAAAAGCACGTTGTTTTGCTGCTTGATGAACATGGAAAGGAAGGGGTTCCGGATGCCTACGTCAGGGACGGTAACTCGATTTTCTTGTTTGAACTAAAAGACGCATATTTTTCATCGAAGTCAATCAACTCCTTATCCTACCAGACAATAAAGGAATCTATCGATACCAAGTACAACAATGATAGAAAAGGAGTTGGACAGCTAGTTAAACATTTGAAGACGCTTCGGGACATGGGCTATGAAAAGGAGAGTTTCGAGACACTGGGGATCAAGAGGCGCAACCTTCGCATCTATCCGATCATCGTATTTACTGATCATAATTTTTCGTTGCCAGGCATCAACCGGTACCTTGACGAGGAGTTCAGGAAAAAAGTGACTGAACAGAAACTCGGCGAACAGTTCGGGCGCATCGAGGGTCTCACTTTTATTAACCTGTCGTTTCTCCTGGATCACATTCATTTTCTGGCTGATCCAAAATTCAAGCTGAAAGACCTGATGGATTTCTACCATGACAAGATTGCCAGTATGCAAAAACGAAACAGAAAGCAACGGAGCGTTCAAAATCTTTTTGCCGTGAACGATCCTTTCGAGTCGGTTGTGCATTCGAAATTTCCAAGACGATCGAAAATTAATGACGATTACGTTGAAGTTATTGTCAGGGAACTGGGCCTGGTGGAAAACATGCCCAAGGACTCAGGTGCCGAAGAAAATTTAGTGGATAACTAATTAAGCTAAACAGAAAACCTGTGGAAGAAGGAATGCAAAAAGTCGAGCCGGTGCCTTATGATAAGATTGATAATCCCGCGGATGTACTGGACACTATTTTGAACATCTTTAATGAATTTGATGACCGGGAGGGATTTCGGGAGATCAGGCACAAACTTAAGTACAAAAGACTTCGGGTATCGGATAAGGATTTGCAGATTGCTTTGGACAAACTGGTGGAGGACAAGGTGTTGGGCGTTGTAGCCGGGAGAGCCAAGGATAAAGAGACGGATGATCAATACTTTTTGATAACGTATCAGGGACGGCTTCTCCTGAAGCAGTTTTCACTATTTATTTTTAACAAACGGCCGTATCGGAGACAACAGTTTATGGAGGGGATCAGATTCTCTTACCGGGTTCTGAGTTTCGTGGTGACGATTTTGTATAGCCTTGCCTTGGGAGTAATAGCTTATTGGTCGGTTCAGGTGAGCGATAAGTCTGAAAGACTGGAAAAGCTCGCTGAATCTCAACGCCTTCGAAATGAGCAGCAACAGAGAACTATCGATAGTTTAAACTCGGTTCTTTCTCCGGGCAAGGCAAAATCGACAGAGATCAAGAAATAAACAGTACATGGCCTTTACTGGAAAGATAAACGCCTCGATCCTATCTTTTTTGACCGTGTCTGGCAAGAAAGAGATCATAATTTTCATGCTTCGAAGAGAGGTTGATGACATTGCGCCAAAGGAGATCTACTGGTTTCCAAAAAGAGGAAAAGGAGGTCGCGCCGATTACTTATGGGAGGATAAACGCGTCAGACAATGGCTTGCTATCGGAACCGATGAGGAAATTGATACCCTCTGGCAAGGATTGATCAATGACCACAGCATTTCACTTTTTGGAGACAGGGTTTTTGAGCTGCCGGCTGTTCGTCGCGAGAAGAGCGAAAGCATTCATCGGATCGCAGGTGTGAGACAATGTGGCCGCAATCAGGACCTGGAAGAAGAATACCAGTGTAGTGAATGGGGTACCGATGTGAGCTTTTTGATAAGTGAAAAAGCCAATTGCGCTTTTCTTGAGGGATATAAAGAAGATAAGACCGTCAAATCCATGTATCCTTTTGGTCTTCTGGGAGAGGGAACGCTGTCAAAGTGCCTGGAAAGAAAAGTTTGCGCAGTTTTTGAACGGAGGGGAATGTACTGGCACCTGTCGGGGGACAGGGAAAGTGTCAAGGATGGAAGCCCAGAAATATACTCAGGCTTCATCCAGGCTGATCGCGAATTCAAAAAGTCACATGATGTACTGGTGCGAAACCTTGACGGAACGACGGTCCTTGGTGAAGCTGCAATTGATGAGATAACCGGCCGGTGGTCTATGCAGCTGGCGGAACCTGCTGGCAGGGGACAGTTCTTGCTAAGGCGGAAAGACTCCGGTGAATTTGTCTGTGGCGAGAAATATTACCTCATCAGCAGCATTAGCATCAAATCAGATATCATTCATACAGTCATAACTGATGTGTTCGGTCGAAAGATTAATATCGGTGCCAAGCAAAACGCAGTGCCAATCTCGAAAGCTGTGGTGTGGACGGCAAGCGCTGCCCCGGACTCCATCCAGGCACAAATAGAATTGAATGACAAGTTAGTTTCAGTGCTTTCAACGATGGGTAAGAGCATCACCATAAGCGACCCCTATTTTTTCGGGGATTTTGTTGAGTCCAATAGCCAGCTTGAGATGAACACGAGCCAGCGGGTATTCCTAAATGCCCTGGTGACAACGATAGCATCCGGTAATTTGGAAGAATTGCAGATCGTCGGACACTGGGCCAAGGCGAAGAAATTTATGGATGGTGATAAGGACACATTTCTGACCCGGTACAGGATGGTAGGCGCCATTATCAATCAGACATTCAAAGGAACAACTCATATTCAAGGTTTAAAGAAGTTTGAGATCGTGCTGAGCAATGGGCCTTTCCATGACCGTTACTGGTTTGGGAACGGGATTGGTTATCATGTATCAAATAGTGTGAATGGTTCATTCGAAAGCAAAGAATTTACCATTGCGCCATTGGATCAGCAGGCATTAATGAAATTGGTTGCCACGATTACAAAGAGGATTGGCGATGGAGAGTCACATAAATTGGCGATCAGTCAATGAACTTTTTCAGCCACATCGAATACCTTTCGACCGGCGGTTATGAAAGGTTGAAATTAGACGTGATTCTCTGCGTGGTAAATTTTTTTGAATCAGTTCCCGCTGACTGCTTCTACATCATGGACCCGTATCTGGAAGTGGAACGGTCAATTCATGAACCATTCAAAGACAACCTGATTGAAAGCCGCATGTGGAGTTTTCTTCTTTCGGAGCTGGCAAATACCAAGGTGGAATTCAGGATTATCACGGGGGAAAGCGTTGACGCAATTTGCGGTCTGGATGATCCGCCATTCTCGATTCCGATCTCACAGAAACTCAATGGGGCAACTGTTAGTGTGTGCAAATATCTCAATACAAAATTCTCTGACCTTTCTATTCACGACAGGTATATCGTAGGAGTTAGGAAGGGAGTTGCCGCTGCCGGACTACACCTGGGTCCAAGTCTTGACGACATTTTGAACAAGGATGTTTCCATTACGGCTTATACCGATGAAAGTGCCTCTGCGGCCATGAAGAGCTTTGAACAAATCTGGACTGAGTGTGTAAAAACCAAATCATGGAAAAAGGGATAATACAAAATGATCCAATTTTCATGGAATGGTTGTCGGGTATTATCGGTGCCCGGCAGCCCGATCTATTCTTGCTGCGTGAATTTGAGGCTATAAAACCCGTTTTACTACACTGCAAAATCGAATTAAAGAACGGTCGGCCGGGAAGGAAGATACCGATCAGGCAACCGCAGGGTTATTTGATCTTTGAGAAGTCCACTTCAGAGGAGGTCGCTCAACAGCTGCTTTCATTTTTTGATGAAGCAATTCAGACACAGCAAACAACTCCAGCCGGAATATTGAATTTCCTTTTGCTGGTAGACCGGATCGACTCTTTCGTCAATTCAGATACATATGATTTGTCCAGGAATGTCTGCGCCCGGATACCAGAGGAACTTTATCAGGCTGTTATTGATCAGGGCGTTAAACTGTATAATAAGGAATATCATTTGGATTCCTCGAAGAAACCAAAAGTGCTTTCGGTAAAAGAATGGCTAGACCTGTTTTTAAGATTTGAATACCTGGAGCCGTTCGATAATCCGATCGATGTTATGAGAATTCTGATTAGCTCGAGCCCGCCAAATGTTAAAGTGCTGGACGTGCTGTCTGAGATGAAGCCTGATCCGAGGACTGCTGTGGTCAATCATGGTTTCTCATGGTCAGCGATCAGCGAGAAAGATCTTGTTCGGTATGTGAAAAAGAACCCGGACGATCTTCGGTTTTTCGCTGCTGTCGTGCTGGATCAATCGGAGGGAAGACCAGAGAACAGCCTGGTCACTTTGATAGGAACTGATGCGGCAAAGGCATTGGTTACCACTGACTGGCTTCGGACAGGCAGGTTCTTATTCAGAAGCGCTTATGCGGGCGCCAGGAAAAAAATGAATTCTGAAATATCAAAACGTATAGAGGAAGCACTTGATGAATTTTTGCTGGATGAACTAAAGCACAATACAAGGTCTGCTGAAAGCCTTATCAAAACCTTCGATTGGCCGCAGGACTTCATCGCCTTCGGCGGCTGGATAGCCAGGGAACGGAGTGGTGATAGTGATTTTGGAAGCGCTTGGGTGAGTGATTTGTCCGACGCCGTTGTCGAACTGTTTCGATCAACAATTTCGGATATTAGGCAGTATGTCAGTGATTCAAAGAACCGCTATTCGATGTGGCCACAGGACCCCTTCGAACTTAAAACTACGATGCTGTTTACATACCTCAACTGGTCGATCCTGATTGAAAGCGAAGAGCAATGGAAGCGCGTTTCCAAGGAATTTAAAAACTTGTGCTACGAATTAAAGAATCATTACTATGCTTCGCGGAGAGGAAGTGGACTTGCACTTCAGATTTCAAATTCAATTCTTGGCATCTTGCTTAGCTATCCAAAGGTAGACAGGGTGGAAGGATTGCAACTTGACAGAATGTCGGTGTTGCTGGGCTCCTTCGCGGATATCATCGGCTTGCAATGGGTAAGGGCCATGGAGCGGGACTCAATGGTTTGGGATTTTTCTGCCCGCCAGCCATCCTTTGGTGATATGGATGTTCTTTATATAATTAAGAGACTCTCCGATGTTCCTGAAATGTATGTTCCATTTGTTTCGGAGTTCAAGAATCAAATAAGGTTGAGTGCTACAATCACCTGGCCATTCGATTTGCAAGACGAGTCAGATGCATGAGCCTGGTAGCACTCATGATGAAATCCATCTAGGCGCGCATACACCCAAGACTCGAGATTTTTCTAAATGATCCTTTAGGTCAAACACGATTTTTACGAATATTTTTTAGGGTCAGCGGCAAACAGTTGGACATATTTGCTATTATCGCAAAGAGAATTCATGTCTCTTCATTCCCTCCAGGTTTTGCTTTTCGGGCTGTTGTTGAAAATTACCTTTCTTAACAGATGGTAATTATCTGCTAAGACTTACGAGGAAAGTGACTTATCCAGTTTCAAAAGAGATTAGCCATTAGGGCGCGTCAGCCATTGAGGTCCAGGGATTGACGAAGCGCAGTGGTCGGGAGTGTCGGATCGAGGACCATGTCAGCGATTTCATTAACCCGGAATAAGATAAGCAGAATCTATCCATTGACTTGAGATGAATAAGGATCCTGAGGATTACTCGCTGGAAGAAAAATATTCTGTGATAGAGGAAGCTCAGATCGCAGGACTCTCCATTGTATTGCCAAAGTACCGTATTTCATATGGCACCTTTGAGGATTGGAGAAAGAGTTTACCAGGTAAGCAGATTGTTTCTAAAGGTGCCAGCCAAGTGGTTCGCACCCAAGCAAGCAGCATCCTCACGCCAGGTAAGGGCTTCATGGACGAGTTCGACTATACGATGAATCCGTACTCGGGGTGCGCTTTTGGCTGCACCTATTGTTATGCGGCATTTTTCTCAAGGTGTGCCAAGGACAGGTCGGAATGGGGCAATTGGGTCAGGGCCAAAGAAAATGCGTTGGAGTTGCTCACCAAATACAGGAACAAAAGTCTTGATGGAAAAAGTATTTACATAAGTAGTGTTACAGATCCATATCAACCAATAGAGCGGGAGCTGCGTCTAACACGGGGTTTACTGGAAGAGTTGGCAGCCTATCACACGCCAAGAGTAGTCATCCAAACACGGAGTCCCCTTGTCTCCCGCGACATCGATGTGATTAAGACCATATCGAAGGTTCAGGTGAACATGACTGTGACCACTGACAGCGAAAAAGTGCGACGTGTTTTCGAACCTTACTGTCCTTCAAACGCATTGAGACTCAAAACGGTCACGGAGCTTGTCAGCGAGGGCATTTCAGTTTGCATCACGCTCGCGCCGTTGTTGCCAATTGAAAATGCGGAAAATTTCGCGGATCAGCTATTAGCAACCGGTGCCAGGAAGTTCATCATTCAACCTTTTCACGGCGAAAAAGGAAAGTTTATCGCCGGCACCCGCGAAAAGGCAGTTCTTCTACTCAAGGAGATGGACTGGGATGCCGAGAAGTACAACACGGTGTTGGAAATTCTGGCCAGAAAGCTTCCGAATCTGGGCATAGGCAAAGATGGTTTTGCACCGATATGACGTTGACAGAACTTCAAATATGGCTTAGAAGTCAGCAGGGAACCCTTGATGAAATCATCGAGATCGCTGCCAGAAAATTTCTGGAAGACAGAAAGGGTGAAGTTAATTTTGGATATGACCTGGCACAGTGCCAGGCCGAGTCGTACAATCTTTTTGATGGATGTGACCTTTGCTATGACAGGCCAAATACACCTTTGACCTATTCGCTGTGGTATCATGGCAGGCGAGTGAACACTTTTTTGGTTCATTTCGCCGAGAGCATTCTTAAGACGCAGCAGGAGGTAATCGATATTTTTGATTTGGGTGCCGGCACAGGTGCCGTTCAGTGGGGAATCGGTTTGATATATGCCAAGCTGAAGGAAGCGAAAGTGCAGGTACCCAGGGTCCGTATCATCAATGTGGACACAAGCCCGTTCATGTTATACTATGGGCGTGATTATTTGTGGGCAGAGTTCCTTAAGAAATACCCGGCGTGTTCAGGAATCGTAGATGCATACGAAATAAATTCCTGGAGCAATAGGAGGGAAATGGAGATTGTTAACCCCTGGATTATTGCAAGCTATCTGTTCGATGTGAGCGATACCTATCGAGGGGAGACATTTCCGGAATATCGGCAATCGGTCAAATCTGCTTTTGCAGAACTGATCCAGAATTTCAATCCAGCTCACATTTTTCTTTTGACTTCTTCTCAGGATAATAAGTTGAAGCTGTTGGGTGAAATCAGTGCAGATGTCCGACGTGCAGGCTATTTGTTGAAGGAGGTTAAGGATGAGTCACTGGTCTTTGCGGGCAACCTTCCCCGTGTATCGGCATTGCGAAAGGAACTCGCCGTTAAGTATGCCAGTGAAATGTCCAGCCTTGAAGTAAGACATCGGGACTCACTCGCGAAAGGGACCAGCTGGGAGGAAGGAAAGTTTATGGCCCATATTCTTTCACGTCAACAGACGGGCCTTCCTCTTGACGCGCGCCGCACGGACACGCTGGGGATAAGTCTTGGCAATGGGCCGATCAAGGTGCGCAAGGATGTAAAACTCACTACGGATCAGATCAAGGCATCGGAACATTCTGACCGACCAACAGTAATACAAGGTCCGGCGGGGTGTGGTAAAAGTGTGGTTCTTACTGAAAGGATCAGAAACCTGGTTAGAGAATCTGGGTTCTCAGACAAACTCGATATCCTGGTAACAACCTTTAACAAAGACCTTCTTGGACAATTGGTCCTGTGGATTGAAGACTTGCTGACGTCGCTGGATGCGAAGAAATTTCGAAAGAGCGATTACCTGTTTTACTTTCAGGATTCAGAGCATCCTAATATTACGTGTCAGCACATCGATACACTTCCTCCCAGGATCGGGCACGGATTGAACCATTCGGATGTTGGTTTCAGGGACTATCATGAGTCTTTGATCGAAGAATGCATTCGTGAAGTGAAACGGGAACGTAGCATCACAACCGTGGAGTTCGACAAAGTTCTCAATGTTCAGTACGTGCAGGACGAACATCATCGGGTGTTCTATGGTTTGCAGATTTCGTCCAAAGAAGAGTATATGCGGGCCGAACGTCGCGGGCGTCCGAAGCTTGCCCTTTCAGGGGAGCGACGCATTTTACTCTGGGAGGTGATAGTGGAAAAATATCAAAAGAAGCTTACCCGTCAGTCGTTTACCAGTAAGAGAGATCGCTTCTTGCAGCAAATCAAAAGGGGTGAAGTGAAGAAAAAATTCACTCACATTTTCCTCGATGAGTTTCAGGACTGTACCGAAGCTGACTACAGTATTTTGTATGGGTTGCTGGATAACCCTAATAACCTGGTGATAGCCGGGGATATTGCCCAGGCAATCCAGCTCGGATCTGTGGCTAACATTCCAAGGTCCACGGACGAGGAAATGCAGCGCCGGGTCTTTCACCGTTTGAAAGGGTCTTTTAGGGTGCCGTTCCGTATCAGTGAGTGCATAGCTGGCATATCGGCATCAATAGAGAATGGAGATGTGATTGCTCCATACAAAGGAGCGCCTCCGGGTGCGCGGCCGGTCGTCGTATATGCATCCTCTCTTGAAGGGATGGCAGCAAAGATCAAAGGCATATTTGACAATTATAGAGTCTACGATTTGGAAAAGGTACATATCCTTGAGCCTGACTCAGAATTGAATATTGCTTTAAGTGCGGCAGGGGTAGCCAATGACACGCACCGGATTTTGAAAATCAAGGGTATGGAGCGCGATTGCGTTTTGTGGTCAACACGCATGGACATTGAATATAAATATGAAGTTGAAGAATTTGTTCATACGACCATGACCCGCACGACCGGTGTTCTGATTGTAGCCCTTTTCCCGGACACCTTGTCGAAGTATCATGTGATCCTCAAGGCGCTCAGGGAGGATCGCCTGGTATTTTGGGATCAGGAGTCGCAGGATAAGTACTACGAATATTGCGGCGCCGCAGTGGCTGCCGACGAAGGAGATGAAAATTGAGATCTGTAACTATGAGTGAATTTCTAACAAAGCTGACAGGAGCGGATACCAAGGGTGAGTTACTTCAGGCACTCGTGGAAGACGTCTTGAAAGACGATGGCTCATTTTATGGTGTGCAACAACAGCGCAATGGGTCTCAGTTTGGCTTCGATCTGAAGGCATACAGAAAGGAGGACGGAAAGAAAACCTGTTGGAAAATTGAGTGCAAGAATCTGAAGCGCGGGACATCTGTGGTGGATATTTCTCCCAAGCTTGTCTGGCATGCCGGCAGTGATGCGCTCGATACTTTTGTTATTGTCTCACCGTACGGCATTAGCAATGAATTACAGAAGTTGCTTGAAGACCACAAATTCGCTTTCGATATTGAGGTTTGGAGCGCGGACTACCTTGAAGAGCTTGTATACAACAGCCCTCGCGCCCGGCAGAGGCTTGGTCTGGGGGGTGGTGCTTCAGTAAAGATTACTGAGCCGGAACGATATCCAGCGGGAAAGGTATTTATCGATGTCTATGATCCATATGGGCGCGTACCGTTTGCATATGATTATTTCCTGGATGAGGCCGGCGTTTGCAAGGCATACACAGAGAAATACTTCCGAGCTTGTGCGAATGTCACCAATCGGACGAATGAACGCTTTGTTATTAATCAGATTATTGTACGCACTGTCAAGTTCATGCCGTGCGATTTTAGGGTGTTGAGGCAATTTAAGTTCAAGGGGCAGGAAACGCCTTTGAAACTGTGTTTTGAATTGAAAGATTATGATCTCGGAGAGTATGAGATATTTCAAGACTCGGTTTATACTCTTGATGCTGGTGCCACGGAATACATCGATTTTCGCCTCGCCGCAAACCAGCCTCCGGGGTACTACCAGTTCGTATTTGAATTTTTCGGGCGAGTTGGCGGTAAAGATATTTCAGTAACGAGCGGCGTGTTTCCTTTGATTGTGAGTTCAGAACGGCAAGATCGTGCTACGCTTTGTGTAGTAGGCAGGTACTATGACACACCAGTTCAGACAATTCTTGAACTCTCCGAGGACTCGTGGGATGTTCTAAAATCCGTCAGGCAACCTTTTACTTTTCTAGGCCCCACGATGTTTGACTGGAGTAATAGCGATGAGACGTGGAAGATTTATGACGCGACGGACGGACAAAAGAAGGTAGTGCTGGATCTGGGAATTCCGATCGAGGAAGAGTTGTTTTCAGCGGAGGAATTTATGAGAAGTATGATGAGCAGTGCTAAACACAAGGGAAAGCCATGAATCTTCGCGATTTTTTTGACAACCAGGAGGTAAGGCTGGGAGATGATTTCCAAACTCACCCCCCTGCTTACTACTGGTCACTGAACGAAGCGTTCCTGCATTACTTTGAAACGTTCCGTTTCAACAGGATGATGTATCATTTTCTGATGCACTTTCCCCAAGCTGACAGAAAAGACAAGGCATGGCATTCAAATGGCTACGAGCACAGCATTTTCACGCTGCTATCGTTTCATCGATTTTTTGAGTTATTGATCAAGGACCTGCTGCATCAGCTTCATCCGAATCTGATTCGTCCAGGTGATGACGAACAGATCTTTGCAAGCGTAGAAGAGGGATCTGTAAACCTCAATGACAGAACGGTGGGCTTCTGGGACGGGAGAAGGCGCCTGTCGAAGGCGTTCGATCGCTTTTCCGGTGCGGAAAACTATCAACGTGTGCTGAAAGATTTTGAGTTCATGCGCGAGAAAGAAACTGAGGAGGCCCTGGACACGATTAACATGTGGAGAAACAAGATCGTGCATGAAGGGAAGATATTGCCGAACTACTTTGCGCTGGATTTTATCGTATCTCAACAACTCGTTCCGTTGGTCGCAAAGGTTATCAATGCGCACAGTTCGGTATTGAAAGTCTCATCCCTGCCTTTTCTGTTGACAAATTCGAAAGTTGAGGTGTTTGATGAGATCTCCAAAATAAAATATTCGCATACGGAATTTGAAAATCCAACGGAGGCCTTGTTGATAAGGCTATTGAAGCTAGGCCACCTCAAGGAAATGGGCCGGACTACGTTTGTGTTACCCGTTGGCCCCTTCGTGGAGGGCGATCATCCCGCTATTGTTGAGCGCGCTAAAAGAATGGCTGCCCATGAAATTGAAGGCCCTTTTCCTGCAAAGGTCGTGACTTGCCCTTGCTGTGCGGAAGCCACGGCGGTGATTTACGAAAAGACGTATCCGGGATGGACCGGGAGTGAGCATATGCGGTCGTGGGTCAAATGCTTCAATTGTGATTACCTGATTAGCGATTTGCTCGGCGATCCATTTTCATTTGGCTTATCCAGGGAACCGTTGTTTACGCCGCAGAGTTGAATAAAGTTATGGCAGATCAGGAGCAACACCGAATTCCTCAGGTTTATTGGCGACAATGGGCCTTTAGGAATCACAAGAACGCTGAAGTGCTCTCCGTCGTGAAAAGAGGTCAAGATGTCAGCCACCACGTATTAGTTAAACGTTTCACGGCTGAGAAGAACCTCTTTGATACAACCCTTCATGATGAGGGGTTCAGCCGTTTTTTTGACCAGAAATGTCAGTACGTCGAGACAAATTTTCCAAAGATCATCGCAGCGTTAAACAAGAATTCCCATGACGGCCAGACACGAATATTCTTGTGTGAGTTTATCTCAAATCTGTTCGTCCGGCAGCAATCGACTTATGATCTTCTGAAATGGATCCTTCCGCGCGAATATCTGCGCAAAAAACTGCTCAATGAGATTGCCATACTTGAAGACGATTCAGAGCAGAAACTGGTCCGAGGCATGTATGAAGAAATGTCGATCGACCCTGAGCATACGCTCGACAGTAAGGTCAGTGCAGTTATTTTGCAAGCATGGAAGCATTTCAACCAGGTACTTCAGAGATTCACGCACACTTTAATCAAGGCACCTGATGACAGAGCGTGGAGTACGTCAGACAATCCGGTGATCGTTCACGGGTTAGCTGAAGATGCCTGGCTTATTGGTCCGGATGCGGAAGTCTTCTTTGCTATCTCGAAGGAATATCTTGTTTATATGCGACCCAAGGTCAGGGCAAAATGGGGTCCTTTGGCTGAGGTCGCTGATGAGCAATTGTCGATCGCATCCAAGGAACTCGCTGAAAAAATTGCATTGGAGGTATTGGTTAAAGCAAAAGCCAATTATAAAATACTGCCTTTTGACCAGGGCCTGTACAACATTCCACTTGACAAGGAAGAGCGGTATTATCGTCCACTTCCAGATTTAGAAGGCACGCAGGCCCCGGAGGCTTTTGAACTGCTCGATACCTCACTGCCACCGAATCCAGCCGACCCAGCTGTGAAAACGATTTTACGCAAGTTGAATTCAAAGGCGGACCCGGTCGTGGTGGATGTGGAGACTGTTGCTGGAGCAGAGGTGAATGATTGCATAGCAACAGTAGACCGGCACGTCGAGCGTGTTGGAGGTGAGCGGGTACTCGGATGGCAGCTTTGGATGGGTGCGTATTTGATCGAAGCCGAATTTCATGCGGTCTGGAAGAATCCGGCAGGGGAGCTTAAAGACATTTCAAAAAAGAAAAATGGAGTTTCAAAAATCGTGTTCGTTCCGGACGCAACTCTTCGCTATAAGGGAAAGCAAATAGATAATGTCAGGATTAACCTGACGAACAGCACCGCGGTGTATGACCTGATAGAAGTATGCAGGGCAAAGTTCAGACTCTTTAATCGGGGAAAGAGGAGCACGCTGTATGGCGAGGATTTCTTAAGCAGCCTTACCAAAGAGCAAAGGCAGAACGTTACAAAAGTTGAACTTTTTCGGGGCATGCTGGTCGCTTTCCTCAACGCGGGAGGAAATGAAGATTCTGAGTGCTTTTGTCACAGTGGGAAAAAATACCGGAACTGCCATTCACTGAAAGTGAAAGAATTGCAACGGCTTAAGTAAGCAGTTTACCAGGTCGATTCCGCGCATATCCTTCGCGAAGGAACAGCAGGCGAAGCAGGTTCCATAGGCGCCTCAAAATTTCCGTTTATCACATTTATCGCTTGTAATAAAGAGCGAAACTGCTCCCTGAAGCTGTTTTTGGAGTCTACCCATGCATAGAAGGCAACAGCATGTGGAAAAACGGAACGCTTATCGTCGCAATCTTAATGGCTTTTTCCTGGGAGGCATTCGCACAAGCAATAGAAAAAGAGAACAATGCTAAGGAAAAGATTGTCTTGAAATTCACAGCCATGGACGGAAGGAAAGTCGATATCGCTTCCATGAAAGGAAAAGTTGTTCTTATCGACTGCTGGGCCAGCTGGTGTGTCCCGTGTTTGAAAGAGATGCCGCGGATCAAAGAGCTTTACCAGCAATACAACAAACAGGGCTTTGAAGTGATTGGTATTTGCCTTGATGAGGCGAGCAAAAAGAAACCGGCTGCTGATTTCCTGAACAGGCATCAGATCACCTGGCCGCAACGTTTTGAAGGAAAAGGATTCTATAAAGATTCCTTTACTGCAGAACACAATCTGAAAGGTCTGCCAGCAGTGTTCCTGCTTGATAAGGAGGGAAATGTTGTTGACAGGAATGCCAGGGGAGAACGGCTGGATGGTTTAATCAGGAAGTACCTTGGATTACAATAGATCACAACGATAACAAATGCCAGGTATGCGAGCGCGTTGGTTCGTTCTTCTTATTGTTTCCTTCTTCGGTGGGTGTAAGCCTGAGTTGACACCGGAGGAAATGCGTCAGTCGGTTCGCAAATTCATGCTGGATTCCAAAACGATCAGTACCAAGAACGCTGTTGAAGCGATGGATTCTATGCTCCGCAAAGTGGATGACAGTGTGGCTTTTCGCTATGTGAGCGCCGTTATGGAAACGGCTCTTGGAAGGCCGGAATCAGAATATCGAAATGATGATCTTTACATTCATTTACAGGAGGCCAGATTAAATACCTCTTTTTATATTTCTCAGGAACGGGACGCTATTGAGGCTAACCTGCGGTTGACCCAGCAAAATCGCCCTGGTGCCGAGGCGAACAACTTCTCCTATAGTCTTGCCAGCGGGGAAATCAAAACGATGCATGATATAGATGCCGACTACACGTTGCTATTTTTTTACAACCCGGAATGTCCGGCGTGTAAGCAGATGAAAGCTGCGTTATATACTGATCCAATTGTAAACGGCCGGATCATGGAAGGCAGGCTTGCGGTGCTTGCCATCTATACGGATTCGGATACTGTCCTGTGGCGGAAGCACCTTGGGGAAATGCCGGGTAACTGGATCATGGGACGGGACCATGAAGAACGTCTTTGGAAAGAGAGGGTATATGACCTCAGGGCAATACCATCAGTCTATTTACTTGATAGAATGAAAAGAGTGATTCTGAAAGACTGCCAGACGGAATCAACGATCTCTGAAGCCTTGAACTAGACGCCTTTCTATTTGCATTTACCTATTGGTCAATGGTGTGATAAGCCCTGTTTTTCATTAAGTAGATTCTTCTGGAAATCGGACCAATATCAGAATATTATTCCCCCAATAAGACTTCTTACCTGCGAGTCAAAATATTCCGTGGTTGCGTCTGCTCCCTCGGCTTTTATAAATAGTCTTAGGTCCAGAACGAGTTGGATAACAGGCGTCTGGCAGCGCCAAACTAAGAGCTTCATGGGCAAATACATCCTTGACCTTGCAGAGGTCAACATTGGAGACATTGCAAAAGTCGGGGGTAAGAATGCCTCACTGGGCGAAATGATTCAGCACCTGAGCCCTTTGGGGGTAAACATTCCAGGCGGCTTTGTCATTACGGTAGAAGCCTACCGGCACTTTATCGAGAAGAATTACCTCGATGAAAAGATCCGGAAAATCGTTGCTGAAATTGACTTTGACAGCATTGAGTCTTTGCGGCGGGCAGGTCTGAAGATACGCCAGCTCATTCAGAATGGAACAACGCCGGTGGGTCTGGAGGTTGAAATTCGCGCTGCCTATGCAAACTTGTCGCGTGACTACGATCAGGAAGCAACGGATGTAGCTGTACGTTCTTCGGCAACAGCTGAGGATTTGCCAGACGCATCATTCGCCGGCCAGCAGGAAACATATTTGAACGTTCGCGGCACTCAGTCGATAGAAGAAGCAGTGAGGAAATGTTTTGCTTCTCTTTTTACTGATCGGGCTATCAGTTACCGTCACAACTTCAACTTTGATCACTTTGACGTCGGCCTTTCTGTTTGCGTGCAAAAGATGGTCCGTTCAGACCTGGCATCTTCGGGAGTGGCGTTTTCCCTGGACACGGAAAGCGGTTTTAAAGACGTCGTTGTAATCAACGGATCTTATGGATTGGGCGAGACGGTAGTTCAGGGAACGGTGTCTCCGGATGAGTTTATTGTTTTCAAGCCGACGCTCAAGCAGGGTTTCTCGAGCATCGTCGACAAGAAACTAGGCGTGAAAGACAGGATGATGGTTTATGGCGACGACCCGGATGAGCGGACCAGGATCATACCGGTCGAAAAAGCAATGCAGCACCGCTTCAGCATCAGTGATAAGGAAGTTCTTGAGCTATCACACTGGGTGGTGCAAATAGAAAATTACTACACGTCATTGAAGGGGCACTGGTGCCCTATGGATGTAGAGTGGGCAGTTGACGGTTTAAGTGACAAGCTTTTCATTGTGCAGGCCCGCCCGGAAACTATTCATTCCAGGAGAGATCAAGGGAAAATCAACGAATATATTTTGCCGGAAGAGGAGCTGGGAAAGCCGAGGATAAAATTGCTCTCCGGCATCGCTGTAGGGAGCAAAATAGGAATGGGAAAGGCAAATATTCTCTTTTCCCTGGACAAGCGGGTCATTGAAGGGCACGAATTCAGCGCTGGTGACGTGCTGGTTACTGATATGACGGACCCTGATTGGGAGCCGATCATGAAGAAGGCATCGGCCATCATTACCAACAAAGGGGGCAGGACGTGCCATGCTGCTATTGTCGCGCGCGAGCTTGGCGTGCCCGCTATTGTAGGCTGCGGAAATGCAACGGAAGTGTTGAATGAGGGGCAGTTGATAACGGCTTCCTGCGCAGAAGGAGAAACAGGATTTGTTTATGACGGACTGGTCCTGTTTAGTCAATGCGAAATTGATCTTAAGAAGCTTCCCGGAACCCGTACGGCCATCATGCTGAATGTGGCTTCGCCCGAACAGGCTTTTCATTTTTCTCACTATCCTAATCAGGGAGTAGGTCTTGCCAGGGAGGAGTTTATTATCAATAACTACATCAAAGCGCATCCACTTGCGCTCCTAAGACATCGATCCCTTGGAGATCGGGAACTCACTGAAAAGATTGAGAAGTTGACGACGGGATACGAAAGTGGCGAGGATTTCTTTGTAAAGAAATTGTCTTATGGGATCGCCCGGATCGCATCCGCATTTTTTCCCAGTAAAGTCATTGTCCGTTTCAGTGATTTCAAGTCCAACGAATACAGTAACCTTCTTGGCGGTAATCACTTCGAGCCTGACGAAGAGAATCCTATGATCGGCTGGCGGGGCGCTGCCCGTTACTACAGCGATGCGTATTCAGAAGCATTCGGACTTGAGTGTCGTGCAATCAAGAAAGTTCGCGAAGAATTGGGACTCAAGAACGTCGTGGTGATGATACCATTCTGCCGGACAGTCGAAGAGCTGCTTCAGGTAAAAGCGACGATGGCAGGCTTTGGATTATTGCAAGGTCAGGATGGGCTTGAATTATACCTGATGGCTGAGATTCCATCCAACGTTCTGATGGCGGATGAATTTGCGCTACACATCGACGGATTTTCGATCGGCTCCAACGACCTGACCCAACTGACGCTTGGGCTGGATCGTGACTCCGCGCTTGTCGCAAAAATTTACGATGAGCGTAATGAGGCTGTCAAGCGAATGATTAAGATGCTGATCCTGGCTGCCAAACGAAATAATGTCAAGGTGGGCATCTGTGGCCAAGGACCAAGCGATTATCCAGACTTTGCACAGTTTCTGGTTGAGCAGGGGATAGACAGTATTTCCGTCACTCCGGATTCAGTTGCAAGGACGCTGATGGCGGTGAGTGAGATTGAGCAATCCCTTAGCAGGAAGGCAGTTCAGTTCAACCTGGGAAGGCCGGCATTCAAGCACGAATTGGAGGAAAGGAGTTAACTATCAAAAAAGATCAAATAAAGACTAACCCTTAACCTCTAACTGACAAACCACTCTAAGATGATATTATTAACGGGAGCATGCGGACAGTTGGGTACGGAGCTGGCTGTTGCTCTGAGGCAGAAGTTTGGAAACAAGCATGTGATCACTTCCGATATACGACCGGCGGAAGGATTGTTGAAAGAAGGCAAGCACATCGGCCTGGACGTGATGAACCATAGCGCGATCGTGTACGCGATCGAGGAGTATGGGATCACTGAGATTTATCATTTGGCGGCAATTCTATCTGCAATCGGTGAATCCAATCCGGTCCGTGCATGGGAGTTGAACATGCAAAGCCTTGTGAACGTCCTGGAGGCCGCAAGGGAGTGCAAGATCACAAGAGTCTTCTGGCCAAGTTCCATAGCAGTATTTGGACCCAGTAGCGGCAACTTCATGACTTCGCAGTTCACGCATCTGGATCCTATCACCATGTACGGAATATCGAAGCTGGCTGGAGAAAGGTGGTGCGAATACTATTACAACAAGTTTGAGCTGGATGTGAGAAGTCTCCGGTATCCGGGCATTCTCAGCTATACAAATCCACCGGGTGGTGGAACAACCGATTATGCGGTGAGCATATTCCGAAGTGCGGTAGAAGGCAAAGAGTACGAATGTTATCTCAAGGCAGACACTCGCCTTCCGATGATTTACATGGACGACGCGGTGCGTGCCACTTTGGAAATCATGAGCGCACCTAAGGAAAATATCCGCATTCGCTCTTCCTACAATCTTGCGGCCATGAGCTTTACTCCTCAAATCCTTTTTGAAGCCATCAGGAATAACATTCCTGATTTCCGAATAAGCTATAAGCCGGATGCACGTCAAAAGATCGCCGACAGCTGGCCAAAGTCGGTTGATGACCGGCTGGCGCGTGAAGATTGGGGATGGAAGCACAAGTTCGACATTTCTCTTGTTACCGCTGAGATGCTGAAGGGAACAAAACGATTGAAGCGAGAAATGCCAGTAAATAATCCGACGATAGTATAAAAGTATAAAGATGACCCTCACCAAGAATAACCGAATCTGGATTTCGATCCTTCTGATGCTTGCCATGTGCTCGCTTGTCCTTGTGCAAATATCCGGAGCACTGGCACAAAGCCAGAAACAGCAAAAGGCCGTTTTGCCTTCTCTGGACAGCGTTGTACGATACGGAAAGCTGCCCAACGGGTTGACCTATTATATAAGGAGTAACGTGGAACCTAAAAACCGTGCGGAGCTTTACCTGGTAAACCGCTTCGGATCCCTGCAGGAGACCGACGACCAGCAGGGGCTGGCGCACTTTGTGGAGCACATGGCTTTTAATGGCACGAAAGACTTTCCGAAAAATACGTTGGTGGATTTCCTTCAAAAGGCCGGTGTGCGCTTCGGTGCTGACCTTAACGCAATGACGAGTTTTGATCAAACCATTTATCAACTGCCGTTGCCGACCGATGATCCTGCGCTCTTCGACAAGGGGCTGGACATACTGCTGAATTGGGCGGGCCACATTGTAATGGAGGGAAAAGAGGTCGATGCTGAGCGGGGGATCATTCTTGAAGAAGAACGCCTGCGGGGTAAGAACATGGGAGAGCGGATGCACAAGCAAACGTTCCCGGTTCTGGCTGCGGGATCGCGTTATGAAAAAAGGTTGCCTATCGGCAAAGAAGAGATACTGAAAAGCTTTCCGTACTCGGTTATTCAAAAGTATTATACAAACTGGTATCGGCCCAACATGCAGGCGGTGATCGCCGTCGGCGACTTTGATGCGGACGCAGTAGAGGCAAGCATCAAGCAAAAATTTTCTCAGCTCAAGAATCCCGCAGGGGCGCCGAAACTAGAGTCCTATGGGATCCCTGACAATAGAACTCCTTTGGTCAAAGTGGTTACTGACCCTGAAAATCCAAATACGGTTGCTTCGTGGTTTTATAAGCTCCCGAAGAACACAATTAAAGATGTTGGGAGCTACCGCCGTACCCTGGTCAATAGCCTTATCAATCAGATGATCAACGCAAGGCTCGAGGAAGTCCGGCAGAGTGGAACCGCGGCGTTTCTTGGTGCGGATGCTCAGGTCGGAGGGTTTCTTGGAAACAAGGATGCCTTTCAGGTCAGTGTCCAAGCCAGTGACGCAGCACATCTGGAAAGTGCAGTCGCTGCAGTCTATGCGGAAACTGTTCGAATGAAAAAATTTGGATTTACGGATGGAGAGCTGGAGCGTGCCAAAAAAGGCTTGATGAGCGGGATCGAACGTTCCTATAAGGAACGAAGCAAGCGCGCATCGATTGGATACGTGAACGAATATACCAGGCACTTTCTTGAAGGAGAAATAGCCCCCGGTATCGAGGTGGAGTACAAGCTCTATCAAGATGTTGTTCCGCAGATCACAACGATGGAAGTAAACCAGATCGCAGCGGGGTTATTGACGGATTCAAACCGGATCGTCATTCTGGAGGCCAATGAAAAGGACAAGGCCGTTCTTCCAAATGAAAAAACGCTGCTTGCCTGGGTCAGCGGGGACAGGAGCTTGCAGGCTTATAAGGATGAGGCGGTGGATGCCAAACTGATCGGAGAATTGCCAAAGGCTGGAAGCATCGTGTCGGAAAAAAAGATCCCCACCTGGGAGGCCACTGAAGTAACGCTTTCAAACGGGTTGAAGGTAATTATCAAGCCTACCGATTTCAAAGCTGATCAGATACTCTTTACCGCATTCAGTCCGGGAGGCCTGGCCGCAGGAGACGCTTCAGAGGTTTCGACCTACCGGTCGGCGCAGTACAGTTCGGCAATTGTGTTACAATCAGGGCTGGGAAGTTTTTCGGGGGTAGTCCTCGACAAAATGCTGGCAGGAAAAAGTGTATCTGTTGGGCCTTACATTAATAACTATGAAGAAGGGGTGAACGGGTTCAGCACGCCGGAAGATTTGGAGACGGCCCTGCAGCTGGTGAACCTGTATTTTACTTCGCCGCGCAAGGACACAACAGCATTCAATACAATTATAAAACAACTGCAAACCGTGGTAGCCACGCGTTACGACAATCCAGTTGCGGCCTACCAGGATACCGTGTCTTCTGTTTTGAACAACCGCAATTTCAGGTCAAAGCCAATGTCGGAGACATTGATCAAAACGTTGAATCTGAACAAAGCACTTGATTTTTACAGTCACAGGTTTGCCAATGCAGCAGACTTCACGTTTGTTTTTGTCGGCAATATAGACCGGGCAAAGCTCGACCCGCTTCTTTGCACATACCTCGCTTCACTGCCGTCAAAGGCAGGAGTGGAAGTAGTCAAGGATCTTGGACTTCATCCGACCTCGGGCAAGATCACACAGAAAGTGTATCGGGGTTTGGAGGACAAGGTGATGGTGTCAATGAATTTCCATGGGATGTATGTCTTTAGCGAAGAAGAAAATCTCATGCTTGACGGCTTGAAATCCGTGTTGAATAACAAGCTCACCGAAAGGCTTCGCGAAAAGGAGAGTGGTGTTTATTCTCCTTCTGTCAGCGTCCGCGAGGAAAAAATCCCCGTGCCGCAGTACCGGATCGGCGTTTCGTTCACCTGTTCAACAGCCAACGTCGATAAGCTGATTGCGGCAGTGTATGAGGAGATAGATGGATTGAAGGCCAAGGGCGTCACGCCGGAAGATCTTGTCAAGTTCAAGGCAGAGGAGGAGCGGCAGCTTGAGTTAAAGGTCCGGCAAAATGATTTCTGGCTCGCGTTTATGAAGGGCGTATACAAGGGCGAGCAGCGCGAGCACAAATTACAGCTCTATGGCCCTATGTTGCACGGGCTGACTCAGGAGAAGCTTCAATCGGCAGCCAGAAAGTACTTTGATTATGACAACGTGGCGACAGTCATCCTGCTGCCGGAAAATAGCAGCCGGTAATGCTCAGCAAATCAAACGAAGAATATTAACAGGTAATGAGAGTATATAAGTTTGGTGGTGCTTCTGTCAAAGACGCAGCAGGGATCAGGAACGTGGCTGATATCATTCGATCAGGCGTAAAGATGCACCCCGGGAACAAGGAAGAGCGTAAGGGGTTGATCGTTGTCGTCTCCGCGATGGGTACAACTACGGACCGTCTGATCGGGATATTCAAAGCCCACCAGAAGCGAAGCGACTATGGTCATTTGCTGTTTTCATTGCAGGCGTATCACATTGGAATTATCAAAGAGCTCTTTGGTGCCAATCACTCAATATTCGATAAGTGCTCAGCACTGTTCAGGGACCTGGAGCGAACGCTTGATTTTCCTGCGCGTGATGCCGATGTGTTTTATGACGAGCTGTTGTCCTTTGGGGAAATACTGTCCTCGACTATTCTTTCAGAATATCTGATCCAGGCAGGGGTGAACGCCAGGAAGCGCGACGCCCGCGAAATCATAAAAACGGATGATGAGTTTACGCGGGCGAGCATACTTTGGGAACAGGCGACGGCGGCAGCAATATCGCTGCGCGAAATGTGGCTTGCTGCTGATGTTGCTGTAACCCAGGGTTTCATTGGGATTACCAAGCAGGGGCTCACGACTACGCTGGGAAGAGAGGGGTCGGACTTCTCGGCTGCGGTGTTTGCCAACTGTTTTGATGCTGAGTCACTCACGCTTTGGAAGGACGTGCCGGGGCTCATGAATGCTGATCCGAAAGTAGTCTCTGACGCTGAGGTCCTGGAAGAAATTTCTTATGCAGATGCCGCCGAGATGATGTTTCACGGAGCTAATCTGATACACACTAAAACCATTCAGCCGCTTGCGGCCAAGGGTATTCCCTTGTTTGTACGGAGTTTTGTTGATGCGTCCCTCAAGGGAACAAAGATCCATAATTATCATAGAGCCGGTGCCGAGGCAACCGTCCCGATCATCGTCTTTAAGGAGGAGCAAGCACGTGTGTCCTGCCGGCTTGCAAACCTGGAGTTTATCACCGAGCAACACCTGCAGCAAATCTTCATGATTCTGTATCAGCATTTCGCCAGGCCCTCGATGATCGAGCACACTGCGTTTAGCGTAACCTTCACGCTGGACTTCGAATTTGCAGAATTCAATGAGCTGTTAGCCAGGCTCTCGCAGATGTATGAAGTCACTTATAAGGTAGGACTTACACTTGTTACCATTAAGAATGGCGGCCCCGACGCGGGAGATGTAATGCGTCGCTACGAAAATATTGGTAAGGTCATCACACATCAGCATTCCGGGGAGATAATCCAACTGTTGCTGCAGCGGGTTGACGAAGCGGTACCTGCATTGGCGGCGGCGCGAGGTTAAGTAACTGGTAAATACTTATTAAATAATTTCGCTTTTGCCTGCTCCCTAAACGGCTAAAAACAGTCTTACTAATAATGATAGGCTGGGTTGAAACATGACCTATCCTGAACACCCCTATATGCGTCAACCCCCACATGACCGGGTAACGGAAGCTCTCATGCCTGCTGACACGCGTGTGTGGAATCCTTTGCTCTGGTCGTTGGTGGGGAAGACACCAATGATTGAGATAAGATACTCATTCAAAGGCAGGCACAGATCGATCTTCGCCAAGTGCGAGCAATTCAATCTTACCGGTAGCATCAAGGACCGGATGGCCTTGTATATCATTGAGAGGGCCTATAAGGATGGGAAGCTCAAACCGGGCGATGTTATCGTTGAAGCTACGCTGGGTAATACAGGGATATCGTTTGCTGCTATTGGGCGTAGGTTAGGACATCCGGTCAAGATTTTCATGCCTGATTGGCTTAGTGTGGAACGTGTGAATATTCTGCGAAGCCTGGGGGCAGAGGTGGTGGGTATGAGTAAGGAGCAAGGAGGATTTCTGGCCAGTATCCGAAAGGCGGGCGAGATGGCATCAGAGCACATGAACGTGTTCCAGCCGGAACAATTTTCAAATATCAACAACGTTCATGCGCATCTGCTGACTGGTCAGGAGATTTACACGCAACTGGCTCAAGTCGATCTGGTTGCAGATGCATTTGTTGCCGGTGTTGGCACTGGTGGAACGATCATGGGTGTGGGGAACTTTCTGCGTTCCAGGAATGAGAGCATCAGGGTATATCCAATAGAGCCGGCCGAATCGCCAACGTTATCTGCCGGGTACAAGAAGGGTTACCATCGGATTCTGGGTATATCTGATGAGTTTGTCCCCGGCCTTGTTCAACTCGATGAGCTGGATGAGATCATTCAGGTTAACGATGGTGATGCCATCATCGCGGCGCAACGGCTCGCTTCTGAACTTGGGCTTGGGGTCGGTATTTCGTCGGGTGCAAATTTCCTTGGTGCGGTCCGCGCACAGAATGAGATCAGCGACGAGGCGGTGGTAGCAACAGTTTTTCCGGATGGCCATCAAAAGTATTTGACTACGGACCTTATGCGCGCGGAGCCCATGAAAGAAAACTATCTCTCGCGTCACATTTCGTTTATCGATTACAGGCCTTTGCCACGATTAGATTGACCATGATACGAGGAGTCGATAAAAAATATTTTCAAACAGTGCTGCAGCTGGTCAGCATTTCGCTGATTGTAGCAGTGATGGTGGGTAGTCAGTATCCATCGAAGCAAATCGATGGCTCGCGGAAGTTGAACGCTCACTTGACCGAAAAGCATATCATAACATTGCCATATAGCTGGATAAGTATGGCAGATGCTCGTTCAGACCAGGCGGGTCTTGCGAGCATGTTCTTTATGGCGACACCATTGAGGCTGGTCGCTTTCAATGTTGAATGCAGAACATTGATTACTGGATTGGGAATGACACAGACAGTGGAGTATAAGGTAGAAGTAAATCATAAGTGGAGTAAATATAAACTAGCAGCATGTAGTTGAAGGTCAGGGATCGGGCGAGAAGCATCAGTAACTTCTCTTCAAGGTTTAGGTTATAATTAGGGCCCGGTTCCTGACCGTCAACAAAAAACCACGACCAAGTGAAACAGCCTGGAAGCAAAGCGGGGGACGGGGAGGGGGATTCAGAAAAAGCTACCAAGGTTGGGGAGGCCAGGTTGAAGAAGTTCATTGGCCGGATCAACAAGCTTATTGACGACTACAGAGAAGCGCGCTTTGTAAGGGACCATATCAATGAGTTCTACTACATGCAAAAGCGCGAGGAGCTCAAGGTGCTATACGATCAAATGGAGGAAGCTCAAAAGAGGTTGAATTTTTTTAAGGAGAGATTTGATACGGGCTATCGTGATCTTTTCGTCAGGTGGCGACGTGATGCACGCTGGCTTAATGGAAACACGCCCCCTGGTTCCGGATCAGAGAAGGTGACCGACGAATTTCATGCTCATGATGATCACCGCGAGGCAGCAGAATAAAATATGAAGTCACTTTATTGGGGGGTGAACATGAGAATAAAGTCCGACTCCCGGACCGGAATCATGTTCATCGAGCGGATCGGTTTGCAGACAGAAGGTTTTCAAAAGTGCTCCTGCGAGGACATTTACAACTTGTTTGTCGAGTCGGGGTCCAGGTTCTTGCTGGTTGACTACACGCGTGCCAAAGGATCGTCAATTGAAAATATTGACAAGTCCTGGTTTGAGAGGATGTCCAGCGCGGGCCTCAGGCAAACCGCTTTTGTCGTATCGGCTCAGGTCGCTGCGCGATTGACAGAAGACGCGAGAGGGTCAATCAATGGTTACGGCAGAATTTTTACAGACTTCCAGGAAGCCCATGTATGGCTTAAGCAATGTTAAGCGTCTTTTTACCACATGATAATAATGTAGTTATCCGATGGTAAGAAAAAACATTTTTTAAAAAATACTTCAAAACTGTCATAGGGTTCGGAGGGCAAAAGTGAGAGTTATGTATGTAGCATACCTCCCTGAAACCTATGAACGCCGATGCCTTGATGAAGGTACTTTCCGGAGTGCATCCTCTGTCGAAAGCATTTGAAAAATCTCTTCTCAAAGAACTCATTCCGGTTTCGTTTCCGAAGAACTACCTGATCGTGGAAATTCCAAGGGTAGCGGGTCACGTCTACTTCCTGGAAAACGGTTTCGCGATGTCCTATAGTTTCGAAAAGCGAAAGAAGATCGTGGAAGGATTTTGGAAGAAGGATCAGCTGGTTACTTCGACTACAAGCTTTTGTGAGCAGGTCCCATCAAAAGAAAATATTCAGCTGATGGCAGATTCAGACCTGATAGGTTTCAGTTTCCAGTCGTTGCAAAAACTGTTCGAACTTCACCAGGAGACTCATTATCTGTATCACAAGATCATTTACCGTCACTATGAACAGTCCAGGGCGAGAATTTATGAAATACAACGAAGGTCGGCTGCAGAGCGGTTCGAAAAGCTGCAGCACACGTTTCCGGACATTGAGCAATATGTTCCGCAGGAGAGCATTGCTTCGTACCTCGCAATTACGCCGCAGTCGCTTAGCCGGATCAAGAGAGCAAAGGAAGGTGGTGAACCTATGTTGCAATAAGTCTGAACCTTTGTTCTAAAAAGTCTGAACATAAAATTGAGCATTGAGAGAAAGATTAAAAATACCTTCATGATATGATTCGCCGGCCAACAAAAGAGGGGTTTATTGAATTGGTATCGATTCTTTTTATTCTCCTTTTTATTTATGCAAGCGTCAGTAAACTCACTGACATGTCCGCCTTCATGATGCAGCTGAGCAAGTCTCCGCTCCTTGTCGACATGGTGCCCTTGATTGCCTGGAGCGTGCCGATCACAGAGCTTGGCATCGCGGGCCTGTTGGTCTTTTCGTCAACCCGTCTTATCGGCTTGAATCTTTCGCTCATACTGATGGCACTTTTTACCTGGTACATTGTGGCGATTCTTAATTTCAGTGCTTACATTCCCTGCAGTTGTGGTGGGGTTCTTGGTAAGCTCGGATGGGGAGAGCATCTGGCATGTAATATTGTTTTCACAGGACTTGCGGGAAGTGCAATTGCCCTGTCAGGCAATGGAACGTGCAGGGCAATTCGGCGGTCACTTGCATTTTGCCTTAGTAGCGGTGTTGCCGTGGGCTTACTCTTTTTCATCAAATACGAAGACGAAAACAAATACAGCTCTTTCGATCGGAAGTTTCTTGATACACCTCGGCAAACCGGTAGCCTGGATCTGGAGGTGAACTCGTACTATTTTGCAGGCTCAAATCAGGACACTATTTACCTTGGAAATATTACTGCTCCCAGGCTAATAGCCTCTGTCGATACTGCACTCCAAGTGGCTGCACCTCATAAGATCGAGGTGCAAAGTGACTATCTGGGTTCGACGTCTGTGAGTATTTTCAATTCCGATTTCTTTTTGATCGAAGGAGTTACCGCCACGACATATTCCGGTAAGACCGGACAATGGAAGGGATCTCTCATTAAGACGAACGCAGCCAACATCAACAAAGCTGTTCCGTTCACTCCCCGTAATTTCTTTTCCAGAGTTCTCGACAACGCCACCCGTGAATACGAGCTCGAGCGCCTGACCTTTAATCAACCTCCGGTGAAAAATTATGATTTGCTTCAAAAGCAGGTGGACGGTTTGTTTTGTGTGGATGGCATGATGCACGCGCTTCCCGAGAGGAACATGCTCATATATGTCTATTACTATCGCAATCAGTACGTGATCATGGACACGTTGCTTGGCTTGAAGTATCGTGGCCAATCGATTGATTCAGTCAGTCACGCCAAATTGGAAGTTAAGGATGTCGGTGAGCGTTATCATACGGTAGCTTCGATTCCTCTTATAGTAAACAAGCTGAGCTGCACGGATGATCGCTTGCTCTTCATTGTTTCGGGGATTCGTGCCCGAAATCAAACCAAAGAGAATTTTGCAGCCGTAACAACGATAGACATCTACGATCTGATTGAACGACGTTACCGCGGTTCTTTCACAGTTCCGAATACACGAGGGAAACCGAGGGATATACTCTCAAAGAACGGATCCTTATACGTTTTGGCGGGTCAGCATATTTGCAAATACGACTTAAAGAGGACACTTGCCGGGATGCAAGGTCAAAGAGATTTTACAGGCCAGTAAAATAGGTCCGGATCATTCTGGTGCGGATCTGGCGTTCGCTTAAGAGGACGCGAGGGACTAAGACTGAAAACCCTTAACAGAGTAGGTCGAAACAACTAACAATTCAATTGTATGAAAACAATCAAGTTTCTTGCCGTTATCGTAGCGTTCGCGCTGAGTCTGACTGTATCACTTGCCACCAAGCCGGATGGAAGTGATACGATCGGAGTCCCACTGAATGACTGCGACCATCCTTCAACTTTCCAGGAAGGAACGTGCTGGGTTGGCGGCCACGGGACACAATGTACCCTGTCGAGCAATGGTGCCGACGCGTATGACCGCTCGATATGTTCTGTGCCGATGACAATCAACCAATAGGACAGAGCGAGGAAAGCAGAGGGGCTGCAAATGCCCCTCTGCTGACTTTTTTCATTCGCGCGGATAAACGAAGAGCACCTCCAAAGGTCCACGAAGCATTTTTAGCTGCATGCCGTAGGGCCTCAGCGCATGGTCCACCACTTTGTAATCCCGCATGTCACCTTCAAGGTTAATGTCACCCAGCATTCCTTGGAAGCCCGTGTCGTCGACTATCGGGTAAGGAGGAAAGAAATAGCGCCCGTTGGAAATTTCCTGTTCTTGGTTGGCTAGAAAAGACTTGACAGTTACTTTGTTAAGCCCTATTACAACATCCTTAATATTATATCGCAGTTCGCCTGATCGGTAGGCGATCTTTAGTGTATCGAAGCATTGCAGTGACAGATAGTTCGTAGAATGAACACGCTTTGTGGCATCGAGGTTAAACCAATTCCGGATTTCATCATTCATCCGGGCGGCCATTTTCTTTAATGTCGTACCGCGTGCACAGGTCAGTAGATAATCAAAGCGATCTCCGTTGCCAGTGAAATTTCCCATGTGCTTTCCAAGCGAGCTTCCCGACCTCTCATCGATCGATGTTCTGCTTACGCTCACGGGTATGATGTAGGGTATTCTGTATTTAGTGACCGGTTCACCGTTGGCCAGGCGAAAGAGATCCAGGACAGTACAAGACCGACAGCTGAGATTTTGCGTGCTATCCTTTGAAAAGAAAAACCTCATGGCCGGCGGTTCCTGAACTTTGGTGCGTTCCATGCGAGAGGTCCACGACAGGGCGGACGTGTCAGCTGGCAGGCTGTTAATTCTTTCCCGTGTTGTCAGTGGTGTGCCGGAGAGCAGGGCTCTAATATTTTCTTCCGTAACCGCATATTTATCAGTTATGTCTATCAGTCGTCCGCTTGCATCTATCCAGTAAATCGCAGGCAGGCCTTGTGCATTGAACACTTCCTTTTTGAGCGCGCCCGTATGGTCGACAATGACCGGCAGGGTTATCTCAGAGGTTTTGATTCCCTTGCGTTTGTCAATGAAACGCTGCACGCGCTCTCTTTTTTCTCCGGCGTTGAGCAACAGGATCTGGACTTGTCCGTCAAACTTGCGTTGAAGTTCATGCATTTCAGGCATGGAGGCAATGCATGGCATACACCAGGTTGCCCAGGCGTCTATTAACAGAGGTTTTCCCCTGAATTCGGAAAGGCGAGCGCTCGTCTTGCTGTAGTTCAGTATTTCATTAAAGGTGACGTCCGATACTTTGTCGCCGGCTTTAAGTCCCTGGGCGGATGCTTCGCAAAAGAATAAAAGCGCCACCGCTACTATTACGTAGATTGTCTTTCTCATAACGGCTTGGGCTTTTAATACCCTGGATTCTGCGGCTGCAGGTTGGTGTTCGTTGCGAGCTCAAGCTGAGGAACCGGATATAAAGCCGCGTTGGGATTCCATAAGGGTTTCACGGGGCCGAGCACCTGGGTGGCACGATTCCATCGTTTCAAATCGAGCCAGCGATGACCCCATTCACTAAACAACTCACTTCGACGTTCTTGTTCAATGGCTGACATGGCAGACGCAAGTGTAGACGGAGCAGCAAGATTGGAGAGCCCGGCTCTGGAGCGTATGACGTTGATGTCTGCGGCGGCTTCGACAAACCGGTTCTGCATGGCGCGTGCTTCTGCGCGAATCAAGTACATTTCCGCAAGGCGAATCACCATCGAGTATTCTGTCACGGGTTGGCCGGACCTGAAGACTTTATACTTGAACGGATAAGAGAACGTGACTCCAGATACAGTTTGCGTTCCCGTCCAGTTTGTTTTACGGCGGTCTCCAGATTGAAAAGAATTAACGAGCTGATCGGTCATTGCCGCGTAGGTGGGCAAAGATGTCGCAGAGGCCGGGACAAAGGCTGCACCCTCGTAGGTATTGGCCGTGGGAGAGACAGGCATTAATTGCCATATTGCCTCGGTACTGTTCTTTAGAAAAACGCTATTGAGGTCCGTAACTATTTTGTAGAGGGAGGTGTTGTTAATCACCTGCGTTGAATAGGATTCAGCCTGTGCCCAGTCAGCTGTATAGGCACTCACGCGGGCGAGCATTGATGTGGCAGCCCAGGAAGTAGCACGTACTCTTTCTCCGGCTGTGAATTGGTAGTCTTTTGCAAGCAGACCTTGGGCGTCGGAGAGATCAACTACTATTTGCTGGAGAACCTGCGCTTTTGGGAGGCGGGCACAGATGGCGTTCGCTTTGTAGTCTGTCGTCATGATCAGCGGAACGTCGCCGAAGAGGTTGACAAGGTAGAAATAAGTGAAGGCGCGAAGAAACTTGGCTTCACCCTGAAGCTGCTGGCGCGTCGCCGGCGACACCGAGCTTGCAGTTGAAAGCCCCTCCAACGCTGCGTTGCAGTAATAGATCGTTTTGTAAGATCCACCCCAAACGTTGTTGAGAACCATTGTATTGGTTGGAATAATGGTATTGGTATAGAACTCATCGTGAGTGGAAGCGTAGCTCTTCATGTCGTCTGAAGACAGGGAGGCTAGCATCGTAAGGCCTGTTGGCTGTCCGCTGGCAAATCCGCCACCAAATACCATGTCGTTGTAGATCCCTCGTATCGCCGATACTGCAGAGGGATCATCGGCGTAAGCGGATGAGCTGACGTATTGTGTTCTGGGCGGAGCAACCTCGACGAAGCTTTCGCAGGAAACGAGCAGGCAACAGATGAGGATTGCAGTTACCTGTATTATTCGTTTAGTGATGTATAGTGTTTTCATAAGATCGTTTGTATTTAGAATATTATTTGAGCGCCGATGGTCCACATGCGAAGTGGTGTTAAGACACGCATGGATTGTGTTTCCGGATCCGGGCCAACGTAATTGGTGAAAGTGAGCAAGTTTTGACCTCTGAGGAAGAGGCGTACTTTTTGCGTCTTGATTTTACCAGACCAATTCTCAGGCATGGTCCAGGTAAGGGAAGCATTTTGCAGCCTGACAAAAGATGCGTCTGTTAACGTGTTGTCGCCAAAGATTCGCGCATTCGAGTAAGCCGTGAGGGCAGGAGGTGTTTGCGTAAATCGCTGGATGTCGGTGATGTCCCCTGGTTTTTGCCAGCGGTCGAGCACCAGCGTCGGTTGGTTGGATCTTGCACCGGGCGACTGGAACACGGTCATCATATAACTGTATCCCGTCTGCTTGATGAACTGGAAAAAGAACTGCAACTCGAATCCTTTATAGGTAATTGTGTTCTGCATCCCACCAAAGAAATCAACAGACTTGGATTTATTGAACTGTGTATCCGTTACGTTGTTGAGTATGCCGTTGTTATCGGTATCAACGAACGTGTACAAACCCGTCTGAGGATCAACGCCCGTGCTGACATATTTCTTTTGGATCGTCAGCGGTTCGCCGACTTTGTAGATGTTGGAATAGGTTGATGATTCAATATTCGGATACTCGACCAGCTTGTTTCGCAGGATAGACAGGTTGAAGTCAGTCGTCCATCGCAGGTTCGTGGTGCGGATGTTAGAAGAACTGATCACAACTTCGAGACCGGTATTTTGTATTGTAGCCGGCAAGTTGCTTTGAACAGAAGAAAATCCTGTTGTCAGGGGCAATGCAAGTCCAATGAGCTGGTTTGAGGAACGGTTTGTAAAATAGCTTGTAGAGAGAGAAATCCTGTCTTCAAGCAACCCAAGGTCGAGGCCGATCTCTGTTTTAGAGTTGGACTCCCATCCAAATTCCGGGTTATACAATCTGGTTGGCAAGATTCCTTTACCTCCCTGATAAGGATTGAATGTGGATGAATAAGTATCCAGGTATTGATAGTCGCCGATCTGATCACTGCCTGTCGTTCCGTAACTCGCGCGCAGTTTCCCGAAACTCAGCAGGCGGCCTCCTGAAAAGAATGATTCTTTTGAAAAAATCCATGCGGCTCCAATGGCGCCGAAGTTTGCGAACCTACGATCCGGACCAAAGCGACTCGAACCATCCCGGCGGGCCGTGACGTTGACCAGGTATTTTTCTTTCAATGTGTAGTTGAGCCTTCCAAATGCGGCGTTGTATTTATACTCGGAATAATCGACTCCAGTAGAAGTAATGGTAGTCGCAGCAGCGATGTTACGGAGCTGAGCGTCGCTTGTGTATCCAGTGCCATTGAAGCCCTGCCGGTCACGCACGGTTTGCTGAAAAGTCATACCGATGAGCGCAGTGAGTTTACCTTCGCCCAGTTGCTTTTGGTAATCGGCTTGTGGTTCCAGGATCCATGTATTAATCGAACCGCTTGAAAACATGGCGGACCCCAAGGGATTTGAAGCGGGATTCTGGGCCGCGATTGGGGTGAGCATCGCTTCATTCAACGAAACCAGATTGTATCCCATGCTGGACTTGACATTCAATCCGGGCAGAATTGCATAAGAAAGGGTTGCATTGCTCACGAGTGTTTTCGTATTCACCTCATACACTTTGCGAAGCTCAGCATAAGGGTTCGACCAGGTTCCGTTCTCCCAATTGAGGTTGCCGTTCTGGTCATAGATTGCCGGGGAATTCGGGGCAAGCGTAAGGGCAAGTACGGAATAGTCGCTGGTGGGAAGCTGATTCTTCTCCGCTGAAAAAGTAGAAGTGACCTGCATCGAAAATTTATCGTTAGGTGTTACGTGTCTGATGCTGAGGTGGGATGAGCCTTTTTGATAATTGTAGTCTCCGGCAAAGACGGACGTTTGTCTGAAGTAACCACCGCCAAAAGTGAATTGGGTGTGTGCGTTTCCGCCTGATAGTGTTCCTTGCGCATTTGTAATAGTTGCCGTGTTTCCGGTCAGCAGTTTTTTCCAGTTTGTATAGCGTGTCGTATCCCAAAGCACCAGGTCAGGGGCATTTGCAGCGGTGGGAATGACACCATCATTTTTGAATGCCTCTTTGCGCATTTGAACATATTGACTGGTGTTGAGCAGGTTCATCGAATTAATGGCAGTGCCAGAACCGGTGTACACATTGACATCAAATTGAGTTTTGCCGGCTTTCCCTCTTTTTGTTGTGATCAGCACCACGCCGTTTGCGCCTCTTGAACCATAGATCGCTGTTGCGTCAGCGTCCTTGAGCACTTCCATGCTTTGGATGTCAGAGGGGTTTAACGAGTTAAGCGGGCTGGGTCCCTGAACAATCGTGCCTGCAGATCCGAACGATAAGCTCTGAGAAGAGAAGGGTACGCCGTCTACTATGTAGAGCGGTTCGTTAGCGCTAATGCCACGCAGGCTGTTCATGCCCCGGATTTGTACAACCATACCGTCGCCCGGGATACCGCTTTGCGGCGTGACCAAGACTCCAGCAATTCTTCCTTGCATCGCCTGGAGCACATTTGTTACGGGTTGTGTTTCGATCTGACTGGCTTTGACTCTTGAAATGTTGCCGGTTTGCGCCTTGTCCTCAACCTCCCAGTACCCCGCATTGACAACCACTTCCTCGAGCTTTTGCGTATCAACCTCCAACAAGACGTCGATGATCGTTCTCCCATTCACTTGAGTTTCATATGAACGAAAGCCGATAAAGGAAAAAATTATAAAATCCTTTTCGTCTGCCTGAATTGTGAATCGTCCTTCTGCATCCGTTGTCGTACCGCTTGTGGTTCCCTTGATAATGACATTGACTCCAGCCAGTGGTTCGGCAGGGCTTCCTCCCGTCACTTTTCCGGTGACCGTGAACAGGGGATTATTGAGCTGCGCCTTTGGCGAACTTGTTTCTTTGTCCTGTGGATTAACTTTCCGGAGGGTGATGACTTGTTCTTTTTCATGAAGTGCATAGCGTATGTTTCTGGGAAGGAGCAGTTCTTCAAGAATATCTTTTAATGGCTCATCATCGGCATCGAGGGATATTTTTATATCCGCGTCCAGCAGTGACTTACTGTAGACGAACTGAATGCCTGTTTGCTTCTCGATTTGCTTGAGTGCAGTTTGGAGCGTCACTTCCGTCATGTGAGCAGTGATCTTGGTCTCCAGCATCTGACCGTTACCATCGTGGGCGATGGTTGACCCAAAGAGGATCATTGAAAGGACGGATTGCACCGCGCAGAGCTTCATAACTTTCCAGAATTTAAGTTCAGGGGTAAACCATTTTTTCATACTTTTAACTGTTTTGTTTTTGATTGATTAAAGACAAAGCATCCGCTGGACCAGCCTCGAAACCAGGCTGGAATAAACCAGAGGACAATACGAACAGGAGTGCTGAGAACGCTCCTGTTTTTTTATTTAGGAGCTATTTGAGAAGAGGAGAGAAGTGATAAGCATAGGGTTTGGGGGTTGGTGTGGTTGGATCTATTGCTTGCAGCCTTCACCGGTTACGGAAACCGTTGCTGCGTCAATTTTGTATTTAATGGGTACTACTTCTGAGATCAGGAGCATTGTACTTTCAAGGGAGTGGTCTGAGAAGTCAGCGCGTATTTCGCAATTAAGAATATCGGAGTTGGAGACGGCAACCGTGACATCGAATTTCTTCTCAATCCGCTCAAAGACAGTTTTCAGTTGAATATGTTCAAACCTCATATCATACTCCGTGCTCGAGACGGCGGTTTGGATTTCGTCCGTCGTTAACTGCGAAGCCTGGGCATCGCTGTTTCCTGAATAAACCACTTTCTGATTTGATTCCACGATGATGCCAACACTGTCGCGGGTGGACGAGAGATTGACGCGGCCCGTCAATACTTCGATTTCAAGGCCATTGTTGTGTGGCGTGACGTTGAAACTTGTGCCAAGGACTTTGATCTTGTAGTCGCCACAGGTCAGTATGAATGGGCGGCTGGGGTCTTTGGTTACTTCAAACAAGGCGCTTCCCGTTAGGTTGGCTTGTCTGCTGTTCCTGTTGGCGGATTCGACATATATAATGGAGCTTTCTCCTTTGAGCCACACTAAGGTGCCATCATTGAGAATGCGCTTATTGACATCAGGCGATGAAAGCGTTCGGAGAAGGGCTACTGAAAACAAGATTATGGCAAGCGTTGCGGCAACTCCCAATAAGGTTGTAAAGGAAAATCTCCTTGCTTTTCCGCGTACTACGAATTCATCGCCTGGTTCGATCTTACCAGTTATTTTCTGAAATAATTTTTCCTGTTCGTCCGCGCTTAGGTCCACTTCGGTTTCGTTGTTGGTCTTCCTGATCTCCATCCAGGCTTCCAGCCGTGCCTGTTCCTGGTCGGATACTTTACCAGTAAGATAACGGTCCAAAAGCTGGTCGAAATTCGATTTCTGCATGTGAAAAGATTAAAAGCGGTGGGAATCTAAATTTAACAAAATCATCCCATTGTTATAGTCTCCTTTGGCAGGGAAACTCTGCGATTTCTGGGAAGTTTTATTTAAGCATCGGGCGAAAGAAATGCCCGATCATTCAGGGGTTAGGCGTCCAGAATTTGCCTACCGGATGTGGATCTGATGCGCGCAAATGCCTGAAACATGTATGACTCAACAGTCTTCTTGGTAATATTCATCCGTTCGGCGATTTCCTGGTTGGAAAGATCTTCAGATAAGCGCAACGTTATTGCGGTCCGCCAACTGGGAGGGAGCTTTGCTATCGCTTCTTCAATCTTAAGTCTAATAATCTCCAGATCCCGTTCGGCGGCCGGAATGCTGTCATAAACCGCTTCGAAAAACCTATAATGCTCTTCATACTTCCTTTTGACAGCGCTCTTTTTAAAATAATTGATCACCTTGTGGCGTACGGCGCTTAGCAGATAATATTTCAGAGAAGTTATATGCAGACTTTCCCGCCTGTTCCACAAACTCTCAAAAATATCTTGAATGATTTCTTCGCAATCTTCTTTGCTCTGAATATTCTTATTGGCAAGACGCAACATTTCCTTTGAATAGGTTAGGAAAATAGTTCGAAATGCGTCGCGGTCACCCATGTTTAATCGGGCGACTAATTCGCAGCCATTGAAGTAATCTGCTTTCTCTTCAATCATTTACGCCGAAGCTACTAAAGTTAGTAGGATACTCAAATGATTTTGACTGGATTTTTGGACTTGTGGGCAAACATATTGTCAAAGCCAGGAATCTCTCTAGAATCAAAAAGTTTGGTTCCCACATAAGGCAATTGAGGCTGCGTGCAGGGTTCACTCAGGAGCAGTTAGCCACTTTGGCCGGTGTTTCCGAGAACACAATCGTTACCCTCGAGAAAGGACAATTGAACACTTCTATTGCAACTTGCTTCGACATTGCTTATGCATTGAAAATGTCACCGGCTGAACTTTTCAATTTAAATTTTTAGCTACTAACTTTAGTAAGCAACTAAAGTTAGTAGTATATTGAGGCTTAAAAACCGAGATGTTTGTTAGGTGCCAAGACATCTCGTAAAAAGCAGAAATTTAAAAAGAATCCGGGCGTTCGGGGCCCACATCCGAGTATTGCGGACAAAGAGAAACTTGTCGCAAGAACGGCTGGCGGACTTGGCTGGAATTTCGGAAAACACAATCGTGACCTTAGAAGCAGGAACTCTTAATACGACGATTGCTACTTGCTTTGACCTCGCGAAAGCGCTTGGCGTCACACCCAGTGAGCTCTTCGACTTTTAGCCGAGTTCGATAGTGCTTTTACAAGCTGCACACATTACTCTCGTTAGAATATTGTTCTTATATGTGCATTCGCATGGTTTGCTACATGTATTGCATTTCCAAACGCAGAACTGATCGGAACTACTGTCGGGGATTGCGCTCCAATGATATTCAAAGGTTCCAACCTGGAACATTCCGCCCGTTCTGGTCAATTCAACGCCCCAGATTTCATCAGTTGAATCCATAGGTGATATTACAACTCAATCACTTATTAGTGAGCGTTTAAGGAAAACCGATCTGGAATTCCTTACAAGATCCATACAGGTTTTCCATACTAAAAATATTTACGGAGCTGTCACCAGAGTTTGATGTGTTAAATGTGACTATAAGGGCAGAGGTTTAGATTAAAGACCCCTCATAGATTTCGGCCGGATGAGAGCACTGAGACCAGTCTTCATAGGTTCAGACAAATGGAAGTGCGCGTCCGGCCGTTTTTAATCGATCAGGATATGCTCTCTGTTACCAGGGCACAAAATATATTAAGGTTGATTTCAAAGTTAGACAGCTTTGTTGGCTGTCTTGACAAAAAGAAGAATCTTGGTTTGCACAGTCAGGTTGACCAGTTCTACTACATGACGCGTGTGGTGGAGTTGAGATACCTTTGGAAGCAGTATGAGGATGGGAGGGGAGATGCCTCAACAATTGTTCGTCAGATGAACATCACGTATGAAGAAACGTTTCTTAGGTGGCAAAAGGACGTACGTTGGGCAAACCGGCATCTCGTGGAGCGGGGGTTAACGCTGTGCAATCAGGATGTGTCTACGTGACGAATCATTTCAAACAAAAGATTTCTTACTGAGTCCCGGGTGCCACTCTCTACGTTGTAGTATTTCGCGCGTATCGAATCAAAAGAAATGGTTTCAGCTTTTTTGGTAATCGTCGTACGGGCAATGAATCTTAGTACTTCGGTGAGGTTCTTGTTTTGCACGATGTGGCTGTCAACAAGTAGTTTTACAAGGTAAGCAAGCTGGGACACGGATAAATTCATTTTCAATTTGAAAGTGTCCGTAGTCACTTCACCAGCGCGCGAAGGAAGGCCTAGTTGCTGGAGGCGGGACAGGTATTCGATTTCTTCAGAAAGGTATGTGCATATCTGTTCTTTCAGGGAAGACGCCCGGTTGCTATAACTTATTCCGGGCTTGACCTGCACCTGATTTATTTTCTTCAGAGCGAAGGACAGTTTTTCTATTTTGCTCATGCGGTCCGTATTCCCTGAAAGTAATTTATCAAAAGCCCTGGCGTGATAAATAAACACCTTGATCGAATTGTAGTTCAGGTAGAAAGTAAGCATTCGTAAATCCTCTTCCAGTGAATCAGTTCCTGACTTGATTATTTTAATGACTTCTTCCTTTACTTCGGCAGAGTACATGACACGTCTGTAGGTAAGGGGTTGCTTGTTACGCGTTGAACTTACTTTCCTTAAGATGTACAGCACTGCATCGACCAAAGATGGATCCGCGTTGAGGTTTCCAAGCGCGATTTTGAGTTTTGCATGTGCTCGTTTGGTATCCCGACGAACTATGGATATGTATGCTTCAGGGGCCTTGGCATCCTGATCGAAATAGCGCGTGAAATGCTTTTCAATGAATCGTAACAGGTCATCGAGGGCATTGTAGACGGTGTCAAAAAGCTCAGGAGCAACGGCGCGATCGGGTTTCAAATGATCGGGCAGGTTGTCCATGAGGCGCACCAGGGCCTGTTGGTGGTGCTGTACGTAGCGCTCGAGATGCTTTTCGTCGCCAAACGTCAGGATTTCGGTATTGAAAGCTCGTTTGATGCGCTGCACTTCAGAGTCGATGAGCAATGGGTCGACTGAATGATCAGTCTTGTCTGGTGATGCGATAAGCCGTTCAAGCTCATCAAGCTCATATCTGGCCTGGTGAAACACTAGGGGGTGGTAAGTTTCTTGCTCAGGACGGAATTCGGTCCGTAACAAACCAACCAGAAAACTGGTTAGTTAACTTCTGCGCAACCTTGTCCTACGATCAAATAGGACTCCGGACCAATCCGACGGTATTTAAGGTTCAGATCCTCAGCGATAGCCTTCATCACAGTTTCCACATTATTTTTTCCATATACTGATATCGACAAATGACATAAAAGGGTAGCCGAATTTTCAACTTGTATTTCCACTTGGTAATTGCCTCGCAGTGCTTCGATAATCTCGCTAAGAGTGGCCTTGTTGAAACGCATTGAACGCTTCATAGACTTTCCTTCGGTGAGAAGAAGTGCCAAAGACAGTAAGAAAACAAACGCAATGCAGATCATCCAAAAAACCTTCCTTTGCTTTTTCGATCTGATCTTCCGCTGCTGACTTGCCCGAATGCCGGCAGTTATCTTGCGCCAACCTTCGTCAAGGATGTCTTTGTCTCTGGGCATTTGCTCCCTGTTCTTCCAAAGAATCTCAAAACTCTCAAACTCCATGCGATGTGTGTCGTCTTCGGCAACCCATTCGGCAAGCCTTTGGCGTTCGGGTATTGTTGCAGATCCTGAAAGGACCTTTTGGATAAGGCGTTCGATATCGGTGCTGAGCGGGTGCATTTCTGCGTTTGGTTGTGTCCCTTTATTCTTAACTCTGATTTATGGCATTGTTACCCTATGTTCAGGCGTGACTTTTTTTCTGTTAGAGCCAAAGTATTTTCAGGGAGTCTTCAAAATCGTCCACTCCAGCGTTTTCGAAGCCTTTTGTGGGCGTTCGTCAAGGCACGCTCCACCTCTTTGACGGTGACGTTAAGTCGGGCGGCGATCTGTGAATAGCTCATATCCTCATCGATTCGCATTAACAGGCATTCCCGTTCGCGCTTGGGAAATGTGGCTATGAAATTTCTCAATTCTGACCTTATTTCAGCGGCTATCAGCTGTGCTTCGGGTGAGGGTTCTACCGCAGGGTCGGCTTCCAGTTTGAGGTATCTTAGGGACTTGTCCATGCGCAGGCGTTCCTTAAAAAACGAAATCGACTTATTGCGAACGACTCGGACTAGGTAGTGCTGAATAGATTGCTCGCGGTAGCGGCTGAGTTTCTGTCGGTTCTCCCAAACATAGATGAAAGTTTCCTGCACGATGTCTGCGGAAGCACCCCGGTCCTGGATCAACTGCATTGATATTTCAACAAGACTCACGTAATAGGCATCGCGGAGCCATTCCAAAGCCTTTCCAGGTGCGGAGATCAGCAGTTTCCGGAATCGTTCATTGTCAATAGCCTCAGCCATTCACAAGACTGGTTTTTGCGCAAGTCATAAAGTTTGAGGAAGCATCCTGGCTCATAAAGTTGAAAACCAGGCGTTCGCCAAGAGATCAATAATCCGGCAGCTAAAAAATCAAAAAGAAATTGCTGGAAAATTTCTAAAGGATCATTTAGAAAATGTTGCCGCCGAATTCTGTACAACCGTCAAGGTAGCGAAAAGGCGGGGGTTCCGGAACTGTTTGTAACTGTTTTAGCACTCCTGTAAGAATTTCTTTTGCCAACAAGTTTTTTAATCCTCAGAAAAAACGCGGAAAAATGGCACACGGCGAAAATGATCTTGCTTTAGGTAAAATCATTGACTTTGTCAGGCTTGCGAGCATTTTTGTTCTGCTCGTTCACTTTTACATTTTCTGTCATGTTGCGGTTGCAACGTGGGGATTGACATACCCGTTGGTTGACAAGATTGCGTTTGCGCTTCAGCGCACTGGCGTGTTCGAAGGCGCATTTCCGGCTAAGCTCTTGACGCTCGGGTTACTTGTCATTTCGTTGATAGGAGCGAAAGGAAAAAAGGATACGCGAGTGACCTTCGGGTTCGCCTTTGGTGTTGTTGTTACGGGTGTCTTTATTTTTCTTTTTAGTCATTTTGTTTTTTTATCCAAGCTCTCCTGCCAGCGGGAGGCAGGCTTGTATATGTCACTGGCCGGCGGTGGTTACCTAATGGTTCTTGCGGGTGGCACCCTCGTATCACGGATGCTGCACATTGATTTCAAGGCAGATATTTTCAACAAGGTCAATGAATCATTCCCTCAGGAAGAGCGCTTTCTGGAAAATGAGTATTCAATAAATCTTCCAGCAGGTTATCGGTACAGGGGCAAGTACAAACGGAGCTGGATCAACATCATCAATCCGTTCCGCTCATTGCTTGTGATCGGGACGCCTGGCGCCGGTAAATCCTATTTTGTTATCCGTCATATTATCACGCAACATATCCGAAAGGGTTTTTCGATGTTCATTTATGATTTCAAGTTCGACGACCTGTCGCGAATCACTTACAATGCGTTGCTTGGAAACGTCGGAAGGTATAAAGTTGTGCCCAGGTTTTTTGTTATCAACTTCGAAGATCTGTCCAGGTCGCATCGCTGCAATCCGCTCGATCCCTCGACGATGGAGGACATTACCGACGCCACAGAGTCTTCACGGACAATCATGTTGGGCCTCAATCGTGACTGGATCAAGAAACAGGGTGACTTTTTTGTGGAGTCACCGATCAACTTCGTAACGGCCATCATTTGGTTCTTGAGGCAGTATGAGAGTGGCAGGTACTGCACCTTGCCGCATGTGATTGAACTTATGCAGCTGGACTATCCGACGCTGTTTAAACTGCTGCGTACTGAGCCGGAAATTGAGGTGCTGATCAATCCATTTGAATCCGCTTTCAGGAATGAGGCTATGGAGCAGCTCGAGGGTCAGATCGCAAGTGCCAAGATCGGTATGGCGCGCCTGGCGTCCCCACAGCTTTACTACGTGTTATCGGGTAATGACTTCACGCTTGACATCAACAATCCAGAGGAGCCAAAGGTTGTGTGCATGGGAAACAATCCCCAGAAGCAGCAGATCTATGGAGCAGTCCTATCGCTTTACATTTCAAGGGTTATCAAGCGTGTCAATAAGAAGAACCAGCTCAAGAGCAGTCTTGTCTTTGATGAATTTCCGACTATTTATTTCAATGGCATCGATGGTTTAATTGCAACGGCGCGGGCGAACAAGGTTGCCACCACGCTGGCGGTGCAAGATTACAGCCAGCTCAAGAAGGATTATGGGCGGGAGCAAGCTGAGGTCATTATGAACATTGTCGGCAATGTGATCAGCGGTCAGGTGGTAGGGGATACGGCAGGGTTGCTGTCGGAAAGATTCGGAAAAATTGTTCAGGAACGTGAGAGTATTTCCATCAACGCCAATGACACGTCTGTAAGCCGATCGACACAGCTGGATTCTGCAGTGCCGGCGTCGAAGATTGCCGGATTGTCTTCCGGCGAATTTGTCGGAACGGTGTCCGATGATCCGCAGCAAAAGATCGATCTGAAAGTTTTCCATGCTGAGATCATCAATGATCATCAGGCCATTGCCAGGGAGGAAAGTAGCTACCAGCCCATCCCTGTGGTAAGGAAGATTACGCATTTTGAGATTCAGGAAAATTACTATTCTATCAAGGAAGATATTCAACGAATTGTAAGAGGCAGGCTTTAACTACCGATCAATATGAAGGCACCTGATATAAAAGCATATTGCGCCCAGCTGGAAGAACGGATGAAGGAAAAGCTGGATGTTCTTGTTTTGGAGGAAATGGATTTGGTCGCTCGGGCTCACAAGGCACTAGTGGTCCTGGCGTCCTTGCTACAGGAGCTTAAAGAATTCGTATCACAGTACCAGTTTGAAGATCAGGCTGAGGAGATTCATTTCTTCAAGCGACTTAAGCCATTGTTCTTAAGTCAATATTTCTTTTATGCGCGAATTGTTGAACTAAAAACCGATGAACCTTCTGCGCTGAGTGAGGGCATTCAACCATTCTACCTCGAGGAACTTGAGAGGATACAAAAATTCATGCATCGCCACGCTGAGTTCATCCACTATTGCCTCAGCGAATCCACGCATATGGATGACAAGTATTTCGTCCGTGGTTTTGTGCCTGAGTGGGACTTCGTAACAGACCGGACGTTTTCAACCCTGTACGATGAACGCATGGCGCAAATGCTGGGCTGCAGGCTTGTGAAGGAATTTGTCGTCTCAATGATTGAAAGCCAGAGGTCTGTAGGGAATCTTCTAGAAAGCTCCCTTGTATGGACGGGGAGTAAAGCGGATCTTATTGAACTGATCTATGGATTGGAAACGATGGGGGTAATCAACAAGGGAGCGGTAGACATCAAAGAGATCGCGCGGAGATTCGAGAGCCTTTTTAATGTCAGTCTCGGGAACGTCTACCGGCAGTTTATCGATATCCGTCTCCGTAAGAAGGACAAAACAACTTTCCTCAACGAAATGAAATATAAACTCGAAATGAGGATTGACGATTTTCGATGAGTGGATCGGAGGTAATTTCTTCGCAGCCGTATTAGAATTATATTCGTCCCAGTGCATTTCCGGTGTGCCCGAAATGCTTTTCTTTTTCTATTTAGTTGCGGTTATGGCAAAAGAAAAAACCGATGAGTTAAGCGACATTGCTCAGATCATTGATCACGAATTTCGAAAGTTTGATAATTACCTGACTGAGACCAATTCCGTATTCGGAGGACAAGTTAAAGAGGTCAAAGGTCACATTGACGAACTCAAAAGGTCTATGAGTCTGCTCGAGCGTGACTCCGGTGACAATTTGTCACTTGACCCGGTAGCTTTTGAGAAGTGGGAGACATTCCACACTGATATCTACATGTACGAGCTTGAGTTGACAGCACTTACCGATGTCAGCAATGTCTTTGCCCATAGTGCTTTTACGTTTGTTGCATCGATTTTCGAAACTTGCCTCAAGCGGGTCTGCAGTGTTTTCGTCGAGCAGCACAAAATTGGCCCCGAACACTTGCGAGGTTCTTCTTTTATGTTGCGGGCACAAATGTTTTTGTCAAGGGTGGCGGAAGTGAAATTGGAGGATCCAGGCGTATGGCAGCAACTGAGAAAGTTTGTTGAGCTGAGGAATTCGATTGTTCATGAAAACGGCTTCGTTAAGAGGATAGCTGAAAAAACGCCGGAGGGCCAGAGCGACACATTTAAAGCTGTCAGGGCGTTTAAGGACTACCTGAAAATATCAGAGGAACCGGACGGGTTGACGTTCACCATCGAGGACATTTCCCTGGTGAGAAATTTTGCCAATGAGGCTAAGAACGTTCTTGATCTGGTGGTTGAAAGCTCAATGGAACGTGCAAAGGCACTTTAGTTGGAGCGGTTAATGAAAGGTTAATTCGATAGAGGCTAACTTATCATTACACCAGGATTCCTCCCGTATCATCAAGGGGGTTTGGGCGGAGCATTCCGGAGCTTGATTGAAACGCATTATCACAGGGGTGTTACATCATGCCGTTGTCAGCAAAAGAATAGTAACCTTCAGTTGTAATGATGAGGTGGTCGAGCATTTGGATTTCCAGCAATTTTCCTGCTGCAGTCAGTTTCCTGGTTAGGTCTATATCAGATTGACTTGCGGTGAGGTTGCCGGACGGATGGTTATGGGCGACTATTATTCCACTGGCATTTGCTTTCAGAGCTGCGATAAAAATAAGCTTTGGATCTGCAATCGTTCCGCTCACGCCTCCGGTGGAAACTTCTAATTGTCCTAAAACTTTGTGGGCGCGGTTAAGCACCAGCATTTTGAATTGCTCTTGCAGGGAGATCTTATCCTGATCCCAGCCCTTTAGCAAGATGTCATAGGCATCCTTTGAACCGGTAACCTTGGGCATTTGGGACGGCTTGACCTTTTGGCGGTAGTACAACTGAATCTCGGCGACCTGGTAATCAACAACAGCGTTTACGTTTTCCATAATCATAGGATTTAATTATGGTGGTTGCGCTGCTTTGGCTTTGAGCCGGGCAAAAGGAAACGGAATAAATGGGCCATTTCTTTCGAAGCGGTCAAACTGCTGAAAGAAAGCAGGGTGGAGCGAAGCATTGCCGTTTATGCCGTAAGCTTTTGACCCGCGCGAAAAGCCAAAGCGATCTTTCACCAGAATTCAAATCCGTATTGTGGAAACCATGGACTAGTTGGATGATTTCAGGGTGAGATTGCCGGACCACCCGGAGTTTTGAATTTCTTAAATTTGGGGTGCCTGCGAAGCGGGTATCTCAGATTGCAGGAATTTTAAGGTTGATGGCGGAGAGTTGCTTTAAAGGATTTTAATAAGGGGTAATGTTAACTACACCGGTAAAGAAAAAGATAAACTGACATGAGGGCCAGTTTCGACAATGCATAGATATTTAACATTAGCATTTTTTTTTATTTCCCTTTGTGCCATTAGTGCGCGTGGCCAGGATTATGCTATCACAACGGAGCTTGATACTGTCTATGGTGAAGTCAAACTTCTCAGTTATCTCAATCCCCAAAAGATTCAGGTCGCAGAGAAGGCCAACGGAAGCAAAATTAAAAAACGAGTCCTTTCAATTTCTCAGACTAAGCGGTTTGTGATGGAAGGGGAGATCTATGAACCAGTGACCGGACCGGAGGGGACTGTCTTTATGCAGCTCAGGCAGGAGGGATATCTGTCTTTATATGCCTACCAGCCGGAAGGGAGTTTGCTTTACGACGCGCAGATTCTTGTGACTCGTGACGGCTCACGCCTGCCTGTACCGAATATGAATTTCCGGAATGTCATGCGAAGTTTTCTGTCGCAGTGTCCGGATGTGGTGGTCAAGATCGAGGATAAGATTTATACTTCGGACGATCTTCCCAAGATCATCGATGAATACAATGAATGTATTCGTAAGCACACCGAGGACCGTAGGCGGGCTATTGCCTACAGGGATTTCTATGCGAATAAGCTTGCCCCATGGGACACGTTACAAAAGCATGTCGAAAGAATTCAATTTGAAGACAGGAAAGACGTGCTGGACATGATCAACGAGGTGAGGGGTAAAATAAAGCGATCAGAGCCTGTTCCTAATTTTTTAATTACAACGCTTAGAGACTATTTGGTGGCAACCAAGCTTGGCAACTATCTGGAGGCGGCAATTAAGAGTACGGAGGAGAAATAGGGGTCAACGGACCCCGCGACGCGCACGTTTTCAAGACGGATTATCGATTTGACTTTTTGCGGCGCTTGCGCTTGTGCTTTTTACGGAAGTTGCCGAGGCTCATCTCATATTCAGGTACGCGTTCAGGCTCCAGGAGATCTATGACAAGCAACGGAATGTTATCGGATGTTGTTGAAACCTGGGATATACTTGATTGATTTTCCTGCACCTGCAACTGTCCTTCTTGTTTTCTAGCATTAGCGGCTTGAACAGAGGAGCGGTCACGCTGCTGATCATAGTCTATGCGCGCCCTTACCGGCGCCCACTTAAAATTCGCGCCTAGCGCCGCGCCAGTCGTCCTGAATCCCTTGAGCTCGTAGGAAATGCCGCTTACGTGACCCGTGGACGCCTGGTTGAATATCACGTTTATGCCTTGTTGCTGGAGCCTATGCGAAAGACCCTTTTTATGAAAGGTGTGAATAAAACTAAGCTTGAGCCGCCAGGCTTGGAGCATTGGGAGAAGGAAACATGGAGGAGATGACCCTGAAAAAATTATGATCGGTTTAAAATCAGGGATGAAATCGACTATCAGCAGATCGCCACTTCGCTTGATCAACGAAAAATGTTTAACAAACGAACTCCATGACTACACCTTCCATGGAAAGTCTCAGTCTTTAAAGATCGTAGTTCGCCCACGTTGCACCACTGCCGTAATAATTCATTAATCCTGTAATAATATCCGCCGGATTTTGCTTCATTTGACCCATTGAAGCAAATGCTTGACGGCAAGTCATATGATGAAGAAAAGATTCTTGAACTGCTAGCGCAGGGCAGTGAGTACGCCTTTACTCAGCTATTTGATCATTACCGCGCAAGAGTTTATGGGGTAGCAATCAAGTTCTTACGCGATTCGCAACTAGCCGAAGAAATAGTGCAGGAAACCTTTCTGAAAGTGTGGCAGCGTCGGGAAGGGATTCATCATGTACGAAATTTCAGCGGCTACATTTTCATTATCGCCAGGAACCTGGTTTTTGATTCCCTCAAAAAGATATCAGACGAATTGGCGAATAAAAAGGCGTTTATTCCGCCGCGTACGTTCGAGAATGAAACCGAAAATCTTTTGATTGAAGCGGAATACGAGATTATGCTTGCCAGTATAGTAGAAAAACTCCCTCCTCAACAAAAGCAGATTTTCAAGCTCGCCCGTTGGGAGCATTTAAGTCATGAAGAAATTGCAGATCGGCTAAGCCTTTCGCGACTTACCGTCAAGACACACATGGCTGCGGCGCTCAGGACCATTCGCAATAATCTCAAGGACCATCTCGGACCCGGTGTGATCTTCCTCCTAATTTTCTTAATACTTTCTTGACAATTTCGCAGTTGCAACTACACCCACCAGTCACCAAAGCGGTCCTGTGACTTGGGATTCGTTGAATTTTGCGGCTATTCGGTTTCTGACAGGCAAATTTGTTACCCGATTGCTGGCGCTCCGACGATCCGAATTTCAAAGAACTCCAAATGTTAGGTCGCACGGTACGGCTGATAAATATTCTCAATAGCTAAAGAGACTTACTATGAAAAGTGGTTTCCTTCTCATCTCGTGTGTTTTCTACCTATCTGTTTTTGCTTGCGCTCAATCTCAATATCTGACGGAATCTCCCCGGTCGAATGTTGCTGTTCAGCAAGGATCCCTTTCGAACAAATTGAAATTTTTTATTGTAAAAACTGAGAGGAAGGACGCTAGGATCAGGATGCGTTTGATCTTAAATGCGGGAAGGGTGGATCAGGACGCTGATCAGGGCAACATGGCTCATCTGGTCGAGCATTTAGCTTTCAGAAGCACTAAAAATTTTCCCGACGGGGCACGGTCTTTTTTCGTGGGTAAGGGCCTCGTGCCGGGCTCGGACATTCAGGGCGTTACAGCCGAAACAAATACGCGCTACGACGTAAGCGTTCCGGTAAACGATTCCGCGCTATTCGAAAAGGCTTTGTTGTGGCTTCATGATTGCGCGGGAGGAATCAATTTTGTCCCTGAGCGCATAGCAGAAGAGCGATCGGCGGTGCGTCGCGAATACTCGAATTCTGACGATCCAGGAAATTTGGCCCGAATCAATTTAATGTACGAGCTGTTTAACCGAAATCCGAAGTATAAGCCCGGCCTGCATGCTGACATGGAAAACGTAATATCCGCACCTGTTGCCGCACTGCTACGCTTCTATAATGACTGGTATCATCCGATGTACCAGGCGGTCGTGATTACGGGGGACGTGAATGAAAGCAAAGTGTCGAAGCGGATCGAGGCAATATTTGCAGATCTCTCAAATGCTGGAGCGCGCAAAAAAAAGAAGCACCTCATGACGGCGCTTGAGGTAGAACTGACAGGCAAAAACAAGTTCTTGGTTGCTGATCCTGGTGACGGTTCGACTTCAATAGCTGTAATCAAGAACCGAACGGCCGCGTCGGATGTGGCGTCGAAACAAGAAGGAGGCCGCGCGCGGGTGATAAGGCATGTCCTAACTCGCCTGATGGTTGAAAGAGATGCAAGATTTGATCAGTCAATCCCGCGTGGCAAGAATTTTCGGTATGAATATTTTGAATATGCAAAGCTTGAGCGAATTACTTCGTCGATGATGATTAATGATCCCGCCGACGTTCGATTGGCCATTCAGGAGGCATCCAAGGAAATCAAGCGCCTCCAACAATATGGTTTCTCAGAAGCTGAACTGGGTCGTGCAAAGGAATTAATACTTGCGGACGTCACCTATTTTGATCCCATTGCTGCCATAACCGATTCATTTTCTGACGGTAGGCCTTTTGCGTCAAATGAGGTAGAGGCCAAAAAGAAGTTAGTTACAGAAGTCTCAATGAATGAAATCAATATGATGATTAGGAACTGGTTGGGGAATCAGCTCAATACGGATATTGTTATCCTAACCCCTGAAGCGAACCAGTCTGAATTTCCTAGTGAGAAGGAGGCATTTTCGTGGATGCAAGAAGTGATGAACGGCTCGGTCGAGTCATACAGCCCGCCAGTGGCCAAGGTGTTTCCCCAAGTCCCTGGCGGAGTTGATGTTAAAGATTGCGTGATTGCTGAGCTTCCGATTCAGAACGCCGCCAAGGTGAAACTGCCAAATGGCGCCGTTGTCATTCTAAAGTCGATGACAGGAAGCCGGATTAAGAACAAAATCAATATTAGCGGATTAAACAGGAACGTTGATATAACGCTCTCAGGAGATCTAGAGATAAGTCGCTTGCTGGCGGACATGCAAAGCTTCTCAGGCATCGGTGCTTTAGGTGTGGATGACATAAAGCGTTCATTGGAGGAGAAAGGGAAATCGGACAATGCAGTCACATGGGTGAATACTCATATAGATGAGCATGAAGCAACTATCCAGGGGGGTGGAGTTGCTGAAACTGTGCTGCCGTTAATTAATCTTTACATGACGCACCTTGTTACGGATTCGATAGCATATCGCGCGTGGTGTAAGCGCGAGAGGCAACGATCGATGATAAGGAAAGATGGGCAAAAAATTTTTTTTGATTCAATTCAGACTTTAATCACGCATCGCGGCCCTGAAAGGTATTTGCCTTCTTGCCATTATGATAAGCTTGTGCAGGCCACCAACCTGTACCGAAAGCAATTTAAGAATGCAGCCGATTTCACTTTTGTCATTGTTGGCTCATTTGATGTGGATGAAATGCTACCCCTGGTTGCAAAATATATTGGGGCACTTCCCGGAGGCACAGCATCAAGTGCAAAAGAACAAAAGGATTCAGCCCATGGTTCGGTTGGGAATGTAATCAACGATAAGCCGGTAGTCATAAAGGGAGACGGAGTCGGTAACGTCGTGGTTGAAATGTTGTTCAGAGGTGAATGTGAACGAACGCCAAAAAATATGGTTGTATTGGATGTTCTTTCCAAAACAATCGAGTTGTTGCTTTTTACCCGACTTCGGGAGGTCGAACAAGGAGTATATGGTGTGACTGCCACGCGTCGATATGGTGGAGGACATAATGAGTTTTTCCTCAATATCAATTTTCAAACTGCCCCTGAAGCAGCTGATAGACTAATTGAGGCAGTGAAGGACGAGATGGGCAAACTGGCGACCGGGCACCTGGACGACGCAGTTTTTGCAAATGCACTTCGTACCGTTCAGGAGCAGACATCAGTGCCCGCTCTGTGGATGCCTCATTTGCTGGATTGCGTGCGTAAAAGAGATTTTGACGCGCCTTTATTCAATCCAAAAGAGATCGTACTGACGGCAACCGACATTACTACTGCAGCACGTGATTTCTTGAATACAAACGAGTGCCAGTTGTTCAAATTATTATAACCAAATAAATTTTTAGAGCAAAAGCTCCGTTATGAGAATCATATTTGCAGTGTTTTTTTTCTTGGGAAATTGTCCTATTGCGATGGGGCAGCTTTCGCCGGGAAAGAATGAAGTTGAGTTGATCCTCAAAGGAATTAGCGGCGAGCCTGACTGGAACACAATAAATCGGGAATTGGTTTCGCGCCTCGGTGAGGAAAAAGGTGACAGCATACTGCTGACAGCGAGGCTCCACTATTATTGGGAGATAAAGCAATATCCAAGGTATGTAAAGGAGTACATCCGATTCGTTCAAAAGAATAACTTGTTAGGAACCCCAGGTAGAAAAAATGCGGCGGCATGGCGCGTGTTTCAATACGCGAGTGACACGGCAGATCTTAATTTGGCTGGGCGTTGGGCATTTGATGCCATAGAGACCGAGCCGGCCAATAACTATTACCATGATACCTACGCTAATATTTTGTATAAGACAGGTAAAGTAAAAGAAGCGATAGAATGGGAGACTCCCGCTGTTTGGGGCCAGCATTTGCATGCAAGCCTGCTGTCAAATTTTTTCAAAATGCAAACCGGTCTCCCTACTTGGATTTATCCTGAGAGTTTACCGGTATTGGTCGATTCGAAGAGGCAAGCAGCCGTCTGGACTAATATGGAGAAAGGTTATAAGAGGAAAGTAGATGCTGCAATTTGGCGCGCGAAAATCGAAGTTTATAAAAGTATTCACGATTCAATTAGCTATGTACAAACCATTACTGAATTTGTCGAAGTGAGCAAGATAACTAGTGCTGAACAGCTGAACCGCTATGCGTGGGAGGTGTTTATTTTTGGCAGCACAAAGGCAAAATTGAAAAAAGCACTTGGCTGGAGTGACAAGTCTTTGGAGAATGGGGCATCCAATCCTGAATTCTATAATTTCATGGAAACCAACGCGAATCTTTTATATAAGTTGGGAAGGAGAAAGGCAGCGATCACTATGCAAGAAAAAGCTGCGGAGGCCTGCCCCGAGGACAAGAAAATGGATTTCCAGGTCACACTGAACAAAATGAAAAAAGGAGAGAAGATCTGAGCAACTATTGCAATTTCTCTCAAGATCGCAGCGTAATGATGCTTTGCCTGTCTTCCTAAATGATAATTGGATTTTGTTTTTGCGAACCCGATCAAGCGATACCCCCTGATACGCGTGTCTGGCGTGGGGCTCGTTAACTGACTTTTTGACTGGGCGTGAGAATGGCCCCTTTTTCGGATTTCTTAACGATTTCTTAAACAATTTTGCTACTCCAACTACACCCATCGCGTGCCGTTGCCGTCATGTGAAGAAACTCGAAAGAAAGTTGGGTTACGGAATTAATTCGACAAATTCTATTTGGTTTAGCTGATTGACAATGCGCATAAAAGACAATGATCACTTCAATAGATTACTAAACCGCTATCTCAGCGCAGAAGGCTCTGATCGTGAATGCGAAGAGCTGATGGACCTCATCAAGGCCGGTATTTACGATGAGCTGTTGCGCAACCGCATTGACGCTGCATTGCAGGCTGGTGTACCGGATCAGGATATGAGCTTGGAGCGAGCGCAGGGAATTCTGGAAGTCATCCTGAAGAGGGAAGGTCGCATTGTGGAAACCGAGGACAAGGTCAGACTTCTTCCAATTCAACAAAGCACCTTTTGGAGATACATTTCGGCCGCTGCTGCAGTGGTTGTAGCTTCTCTGGGCGTATACTGGTATGTGAATTCTCGCGCCGTATCGGTCGAACCTATTGCAAATGTGAAGCCTGCACATTCTTCTGTTTTTACCGGTAAGCAATATGTTCATCTTCCTGACGGCAGTACGGTCTTATTGAACGAAGGTGGCGAGTTGCGGTATGGGGAATTGTTTGGAAATGAAATTCGAGAAGTAGAGCTGGTGGGTGAGGGTTACTTCGATATCCAGCATGACGCATCCAAGCCGTTCATTGTCCGGACAGGGAAAGTTACCACAACGGTACTTGGAACTGCGTTCAACGTTAGAGCATATCCAGGTGGGAAAGTTAGAGTAACAGTGACCCGGGGCAAAGTGCGCGTTGCGAGCAACAATAAGACCCTAGCTGTGATCAGCCCTGATCAACAAATTTCCGTCAGTGCGGTAGACGACTCCTTCGTCAGGTCAACATTGAAGGCTAAAGAAGTGGAAGATGAGACTTTTTGGAAATCACGTTACATGATTCTCGACGATGTGAGCATGGAGACCGCTGCTGCAATTTTTGAAGAGCGATACAACGCAAAGTTGATCTTTGACAATCCAATGCTTAAAAATTGTCGCATTACGGCAATGTTCTTGAATGGAGAGTCGCTGAATCAGGTGATCACTGTTATTAGTGGCGTTATAAACGCGCAGTATGAAGTGCAGACCGATGGAAATGTTCGCTTGATGGGAAAAGGATGTAAATGATGTAAAACAAATAGCTTGAATCGTTAGAAAAAATAGGCCACCCGTTGGAAGCGAGTGGCCATCCCGACGAGTCGGGGCTTAAGAATAGTCGTGAAACCATTAACAAAAGCGTTCAAAGGTATGAATTTGAACTTTATCCCGTCAAGTTGCCGGGTAGATTTTAGGCTGATTGTATTGTTCGCTATGAGGGCTGGTTTCGTTTACATCGCTTTAGTGATGATCTCCCTTGAGGTGCTTTTCGCGTTACCCGGCAGTGGGCAAGAACTTGACAAGATAAATGTTACGGTCGAACTTCACGGTGAGTCGGTTAACAACTTGTTTAGTCAGATTCAAAGGCAGACAAACTTGTTGTTTGCATTCCAGCAGAGTCAGGTGGGCGATTTGCGCATCACCATGCCAAAAGGCAACAGAACTGTAAGGGAAACTTTAGATCTGGCCTTTGCCGGAACATTGCTCAGTTATCGGGCTGTGAACAACAGTGTTATTGTTTTTCAAGTTGAACCGATCCCTGTTCAAGGCGGAGATCTTCACTATGTGTCAGGGACAGTATCTGATAAAAGCGGAGCGGGGCTTCCCGGGGTAAATGTTATCATTAGAGGCACGGCTGAAGGTACCGTTACCGACGCGCAGGGTAAGTATACCCTCCAGGTAAATGAAAGTGATATTCTGTTATTCTCGTTCATTGGATTTAAACGATTTGAAACGGAAGCAGGAGAAAGAACGGTGATAGACGTTTCATTAGAAGAAGATAATGAATCGCTCAAGGAGGTGGTTATCAGCGGCGGTTACTACGAGACTACCGATGAATTAAAAACCGGAAGTATAATTAAAGTCACTTCTAAGGACATCGAAAAACAGCCTGTTACGAATCCTCTGATGGCGTTGCAGGGAAGAGTCCCAGGCCTTGAAGTTACCCCTTCGACAGGTGCGCCAGGTGTTGCACCAAAGATTCGCATCAGGGGAACGAATAGTCTGCGCACGGATGGAAATTTTCCTCTTTACATAGTAGACGGTGTTCCAATCAGTGCGACGCCCCTTGAGAGTTTTACGCCATCGTTCACCAACCAAGGATTCGACCCTTTGAGCACTATAAATCCCGCTAACATCGAGAGTATAGAGGTGTTAAAGGACGGCGATGCAACCGCCATGTACGGTTCACGGGGTGCTAATGGGGTCATTATCATTACGACGAAGCGGAGCACTAAGACAATAGAGCGTACGAATGTGGACATAATGGCTTATACCGGGGTGGGCAAAGTTTCTAAGCAAATGGATTTATTGGGCCTTAAAGACTATTTGTCGATGAGAAAGGAGGCGCTGAGAAACGCCGGATCAACGCCCCAGCAAGCGAATGCCTATGACCTTTATTTATGGGATACGACAAGATCCACTAACTGGCAAAAGGCGCTGCTGGATGGAAGTGCTACGATTACAGATGTACAAGCTGGAATTTCATCCGGAACAAAGAATACTTCATTCCGCTTTAATGGTGGTTATCACAAAGAGACTTTGATATTTCCAGGCGATTTTGGCTACAACCGCCTGTCAGGCCAGCTCAGTGTTAATCACGTCTCAAGTGATCAAAAATTCCACCTGTCTGTTACAAGCATGTATGGAGTTGATAACAGCCATTTTTTTGTCGGCGATGTCATGGGTGCAGCACTGACGCTGCCACCAGACGCACCCAACCCCTACAATGACGACGGGAGTTTGAATTGGGAGATACACAATATCGGAGGCATACCCACGAGCACCTGGACAAATCCATTTAGCACATTCAAGATGACTCAAGATGTGCGTACAAGCAGTATTATTTCGAATATCAACCTGGCTTATGAGGTTTTGCCCGGGCTTTCGGTCTCGGTGCAGGGAGGGCAAACAGACCTTGACAATAGTGAGACATCAAAGAATCCCAAGGCAGCATTTTCACCCACTTCGACATTTAGCGGGACCGCAACTTTTGGAACCAACCATCGACGTTCCTGGATTGCAGAGCCAAAAATATCGTTTGGCAAGCAAATCGATCGCCATCGCATTGACGTTGTTACGGGTGCCACGGTTCAAAGCACTTTTAGCTCTCGTGACGCCTTTACCGGGCAACAATACACGTCAGACGCACTCCTTGGATCCCTTATCGGCGCCGGCGTTGTTCAAGTGGTTCAAAACGACAAGATTGATTATCGATACAGTTCGTTATACGCTCGCCTGGGTTATAAATGGGATGAGAAATATATTTTGAATTTAACTGGCAGGCGTGATGGATCCTCGCGGTTCGGTCCTGGCAAGAGATTCGGTAATTTTGGATCTGTTGGGGCAGCCTGGATTTTCTCCAAAGAAAGGCTGGTTGCGCAAGCCGTTCCTTTCATTTACTTCGGAAAACTTCGAGGTAGTTATGGGCTGACCGGAAGCGACAATATCGGCGACTATAACTATTATAACCTATACACTATTTCGAGTACCAAATATGGAGGGCTTTCGGGGATAAGCCCGCTTGCAGTTTACAATCCCAATTATGCTTGGGAGGTCACAAAAAAACTTGAAGCTGCCGTTGAACTATCCTTTCTAAAAGGAAAGATTGGGCTTGAAGTCAACTGGTATCGCAACAGGTCATCGAATCAGCTTGTAAGTTATCCTTTGTCAGAGGTCACGGGATTTCAATCCGTGTCGAAAAATTTTGATGCAACTATTGAAAACTCAGGATGGGAGGGCATTCTTCGTTTTGACTTATTGAATTCAAATTCCTGGCGCTGGAATGCTTCGATCAATTTTTCGGCTCCTTCTAACAAACTTGTGACGTTTGATGGAATCGAGGATTCACCTTACAATACCATTTACAAAGTAGGTGAGCCACTGTCGATTCAATATTTGTATACCTGGACGGGAGTTAATCCTCAAACGGGGATTCACAGTTTCGTTGACGTAAATGGTGATGGCATTCTAAACGATCTTGATAAAACATTACAGAATCTAACAGGCACAGTTTACTATGGGGGAATCAATAATACTGTGCAGTTTAAGAACGTTGAAATTTCATTCTTATTTCAATTTTCTCATCGCCAGACGCCGCCTTACATACCTGCAACCATGCCTGGTGATTTGTCTAACCAGCCTACAACAGCATTGGATCGATGGCAAAACGATGGGGACATCACAAATGTGCAAAAATATAGTATCCCCTATACACCAACGGGTCTGACACAGGCATCCAAAAATTATAACCTGCTTGGCGTAAGTTCCTACAATTCGGTCGACGGATCCTTCATTCGGTTAAAGACATTGTCGGTGAGCTATCGCTTCCCGCAGAGGTGGTTAAGTGCGATAGCATTGCAGGAAGGAAGGGTATTTATCCAAGGACAGAACCTTTTGACCATTACGGGCTATTCGGGACTGGATCCCGAGACTGGAAGTGCGTTGCCTCCTCTTAGGATGGTTACCGGAGGTATTCAATTTAAATTTTGATAAGCCATTAGAAAAATATTTTAATAGTCGGATAACTAAAACTGGATAACTAAACCAAACATGAAAACTAAACTAACCTATTTGATCTTGATGGTGGCAGCCATCAGTTTCAATGCTTGCAAGAAGGATGAGACCCCTAAGTTGATCCCCACAGTGACGACTGGTGCTGCTTCGGCTGTCACGGTAAATTCGTTGACGATGGCAGGTAGTGTAACCAGCAACGGGAACGCCAACATAACCGTCGTTGGTTTTGTGTACAGCGCGAACGTTGCTCAACCCACACTGGCTGATAACAAAAAAGAATTGACATCTGCGGGCAATGATTTTAGCGCTGTCCTGGATGGACTGACCTCAGGAACGATCTACCATGTGCGTGCATACGCGACCAATAGTGTTGGTACCGGATATGGCTCCGTGGTTGATGTTTCTACGACTAACTTACCGCCCGTTGCGAGTGAGGTTACGATTTCCGGATCCGCTGGCACTGGCAAAACGCTGACAGGTAGCTACTCGTACTCAGATCCTGAAAGCGATGCCCAAAGTGGAAGTACGTTTAAGTGGTACATAGCTAACGATGCGCAAGGTGCAGGCGAAGCGGCGATCGCCGGCGCAACAGCGTTAACTTATGTGATTCAAAACGGAGATATTGGAAAATATATACGATTTGGCGTTACGCCGAAGGCGGGGGCAGGCACAGCAACCGGCACAGAGGTAAAATCTAGCTATGTCGGGCCGGTAGTCGAAGGAAATCTTGCCCCGGTTGCAAGTAACGTCGCTATTACCGGGTCAGCACTTTCTGGGACTGCCCTTACGGCAACGTACACATATAGTGATGCAGAGTCTGATGCTGAAAGTGGCACTGGGTTCCAATGGTATTCGGCTAGCGATGGGTCAGGTACCGGAGAAGCATCAATAAATGGAGCGACCGCATCGACTTATACCATTCAAGCGGGTGACATAGGTAAGTTTATCAGGGTTGGGGTAACGCCGAAGGCGGCGACAGGAAAGACCCCAGGTTTGGAAGTCAAGTCATCGTTTGTTGGAGCGGTAGCGGAGGCGGTAACTTTTACATACAACGGCGCTTCTGTTACATACGGTGTTATCACCAGCGCGGCTACAGGTAAGAAATGGCTTGATCGCAATTTAGGTTCTAGCCGTGCTGCACAGGCTGTTGACGACTATCAAGCGTTTGGGGATATGTTTCAGTGGGGTAGACTAGCAGATGGGCATCAGCTTGTTACACGTACAGGGATGGGCGATGTGGATGCAACCGGGGTTACGGGAGCCACTTCGGCAATCAGCCCCTTTGAGACGTCTGCGACTGACGTCCCTACCACAAATAAATTTATTATTAATGCTGACGCGGCGACAAAGCTAGACTGGCGAGCAACCCAAAATGACAATTTATGGCAGGGTGTAAGTGGTGTGAATAACCCGTGCCCTACTGGATGGCGAATTCCAACCCAGGCAGAATGGGCGGCGGAAACGCTGACGACTGGGCCGGACGCCTTTACTAAATTGAAGTTAACCTACAATGGTCAGCGAGATGTAAGTACTAGTAATTTTCACCTTACGGGGACCACAGGTGCTTATTGGACTTCAACGATTCGTCCATCGACTACTACTCCTGGGTACACGCGTATGCTGCAAATCGACGCAACCACCGCAAACGTTACTAATACTAGCTATACAAACCGAGGCATGGGACAAGCTTGTCGTTGCATCAAAGATTGATCTGATATCAGCTATGTGGCTATCGCTTATCCTGAACGACCGTCGAAGAGCTAACTAAAAATGAAAGAGTACTCTCCTCTCAAAATTGAAAACTGCAAAGTGGGCCTTCTTTTGCTTTGTGCGTCCGTTTTCAGTTCTTGTGAAAAGTTTCTTGCGGTTGATCCGCCGAGTACCAAGATACCGGCACAGGTTGTTTTTCAGGATGCGGCGATGGCCACATCTGCTTTAGTAGGTATTTATTTAAATCTTTATCAGTCCGCAAGTTTTGCGTGTGGTGATCCTCAAAGCGTTGTGTCTCTGGCAGGGCTATCAGCTGATGAGCTAAAGAATAATAAATTGCAACCCGCATTTCTGGAATTTCAGAGCAATGCAATCAATCCCTCAGGGTCGTATGTCCGGTCTCCGTGGGCGACAATGTATCAGGCAATTTATCAGGCGAATTCAGCTATTGAAGGATTGGATGCATCAACTGTTCTGAGTGGGACCCTCAAATCGCAATTGAAAGGTGAGGCCCTTTTTGTAAGAGCTTTCTGTTATTTCTATCTGGTCAACCTTTATGGAGATGTTCCTCTTGCAGTGACAACTGACTATAATCTAAACAATTCACTCACGCGGAGTCCCTCGACAGATGTGTACGATCAAATAAAAGCCGATTTGCTGGCCGCCGAGAGTTTAATGGCGGACAGCTATGACGGAACTGAAAGAATTCGCCCCAACCGGTTTGCGGCAACATCCTTGTTGGCACGTGTCTACCTATATACCGGCGAGTGGGGTCGTGCGGAAGACAAGTCAACCAAAGTTATCGAGAGTACTTTGTACAACTTGGAGACTCTTAATGGGACATTCCTTTCTACCAGTAAGGAAGCCATTTGGCAGATCAGGCCATATGATGGCCAGCCGTATACAAATGAAGGCTATTTTTTTGGCCTCGATGCGGGGGCGTTGTATAATGTTTTGACGGATGGATTGATGCAGTCGTTTGAGTCAGGGGATGGTCGGAAAACAAGTTGGACAACCAGCAAGAGTTCGTCGGGAGTAACCATTTACCTTCCCAACAAATACAAAAAATACCAAGTCTCTGGTGTGTTAAATGAATATTCGATGGTGATCAGGCTTGCGGAGGTTTACTTGATTCGCGGAGAGGCCAGGGCACGGCAGAATAAGCTGCCGCTTGCCATTGCTGATATTGACAAGATCAGGGTGCGTGCAGGTTTGCCGACAATTCAGAGTACTAACCCCGGAATCAGTCTGTCGAATTTAATGCTTGCATTTGAGAAGGAGCGGAGAATTGAATTTTTGGCGGAATGGGGACACAGGTGGCTGGATTTAAAACGCCTGAACAGAGCGGAAGCTGTCTTGAGTAGTAAACAGCCCGGTTGGAATAACAACAAGTTACTTTATCCAATTCCGGCTAGTGAAATCAGGAAGAATAAAAATCTTAACCCACAGAATCCGGGCTATTGATCTTTGATAAAGAATCGATTTTTTTATGAGGCGAGAAATAAAATGTCCATTTGATGTATAGTGCCTCCGAGATGTTGTTTGCACTGCCGCCCGAGCCACTATACTTCGTCAGATAATGGTTTACGCCGCAGAAATCGTTGAGAGCGATAAGCATCCAGGAATATTTTGTCTTTGACGGACGTTTTTAAGTTCCTATCAACACTCACTATTTACGCGCCCAAAAAATCTGGAGACTTTATGCAGGAAATCACACGAATCGCAATTGTAGTGGCGATCTTGATATTGGTTTTTGGAAATCGCGGACGCGCACAGTCCGGGGTTGTCTCCAAAGAGAAGATGCGCCGCTGGCAGCATTTGGACCTTGCGCAGGACTCAGTATATGGTATGAGTATGGACAGGACTTATAAAGAGGTGCTTAAGGGGCGGCCCCATTCTAAGATTATCGTTGCGATTATCGATTCGGGCATAGACTTACTTCACCCAGATTTGGCACCTGTGCTATGGCGGAATGCCAAAGAAATGGGAAGAGACGAGGACCGGAACGGATATATTAATGATGGACTTGGCTGGAATTTCCTCGGACTGAAGCCGGGTAACAAAAATCTAAAACCAGGCATGGAGCACCAACGCGTTTACCTCACTCTTAAAGATGTGTGCTCAAAGTTCTCGGAGACGGAAATTAGGCGTTCGAAGAATTCGGAGTGCCTGGCATGGTTGTCAACCAGAAAGGCTTTTAAAGAGGATTCCATCTCAATGTTTTCCCAATTTTATCCGTACTGGAACAATATCATTAGAGAAGATAGCATATGGAGGCAACGCATTGGCAAAGCGGTTTATACCTATGCGGATTTAGTCAATTTTGAAAATCATTTCGAGTCGAAAAATAACGAGATGATTCCCCTGTTTTTGAAGGCCGATTCAACGAGAACTAACGAAACAATTTTATCTGATATAGATAAAAGCAAGAGTCGACTGGTCAAAGAATTTTCGCTCGGGATTTCAAGCCGTAGGCTTGAAACGACAGGGGATACTTACTGCGATATTCGCGACCGATTTTATGGCAACGCAAATGTGATCAGTGGCGACGACCATGGGACGCAAGTGTCTCTCGCTGTGGCTGCGGTCAGAGATAATGGAATTGGTATCGACGGGATCGCCGACAATGTGCAGATCATGACACTTAAGACCGTACCGCCACGTTCAGATGAATATGACAAGGATGTCGCACTTGCCATTCGATACGCTGTGGACAATGGGGCGAAGGTCATTAATATGAGTTTTGGGAAACAATATTCTCCCCAACGCCGGTGGGTCGAGGATGCCATAAGGTATGCGGCTAGAAAAGATGTTCTACTGGTTCATGCCGCCGGGAATGACGCAAATAACACAGACTCGGTCACGTTCTTTCCCTCGTCACGATATTGCAGCGGAAAAAGGATTTCAAACATGATAACCGTCGGTGCTAGCGGACCTTCATTTGGAAATCTTGTTGCATCATTCAGCAACTATGGAAAGAATACAGTGGATGTTTTTGCTCCTGGCTATAAAATAGAATCGTCGGAACGCAATGAAATGGGTCTGGTGCCAAGACCGACAAGCGGGACAAGCATTGCTGCACCGATGGTCTCTGGATTGGCCGCGGTGCTCAAGTCATATTTTCCGACGTTATCGGCAAAGGAAATCAAACACATTATTGAATGTTCTGTGACTAAAATAACGATGCCCGTTGAAAGTCCGGACAAAAAAAAGGTACTTATGTCGGAGCTTTGTGGAAGCGGAGGTATCGCTAATGGATACAGCGCGGCAAAAATGGCTTTGAAGTTGATTGAGAAATGAGTGAGGCCGCGCTGGCAAGGTTCGCGTCGTGCGCAACCCGGCTCGAACGAATAAGCCACCAGCTGGCAGGCGGATGGCTATTCTTTCAATTTCGAAAAAGAGCCCGTATGCTTTTGATCGCGCGAAAATGCAAAGCGATATTTCACCAGAATTGAAATCCGGTGAGATGGAAACCAAGCGATTGCTTTCAGGATGTGCTGATGGTGAGAACGGTTTTTACGCCAAATTTGTACCTTGGTTAAATGCGCTTGGTAGGATATCATTGATTTGATTAATCTTCTGCATGGGCTGGACCGTGTTGCTAGGGCAGGATTAACTTGTTACGACAAAGGCCGACACGCTCTACGGTGAGATCAATGTATTGGGTAATCTCAATCCTTGTTGCGTTCAGGATACCCAGAAAGCGGATACCGGTGCGACGAGTAGCAAAGGCAAAAAGCGTACAACTTTTGCTATTGCCGAAACTAAGCGATTTGTGTTGGAAGGAGAAACGTACCGATCCCGTAAGCGGACCGGAAGGCATTGTTTTCATGAAACTCCAGGAGGAGGGATTCCTTTCTCTCTATAGTTACCAGGCGCCCGGGAGCTTGTAATATTGCGCAAATCCTTGTGACCCGTGACGGATCGCGCTTGCCAGTACCAAATCTGAATTTGCGTAGTGCGATGCGGAGGTTCCTTGCGGAGTGTCCCGACGTGGTCGTTAAAATTGAAGATAATATCTATACGGCTGCGGAGATGCCTAAAATCATTGATGAGTATAACAATTGTTTCCGCCAGCACACTGAGGATCGCCAGCGTTCTATTATTTACAGGGATTTTATACCAGGAAGGTTGCGCCATTGGACACTATGCAGAAACATGTAGAAAGGATTCAATTCGAGGACAGGAAGGATGTGCCGGATATGATCAATGATGTGAAGGGAAAATTGAAGTGTTCGGAACCGTCCCGAATTTCCAATTCACAACGCTTAGGGAGTATCTGGTGGCGACAAAGCTTGGAGGTTATTTGGAGTCGGCGATAAGTGCCGTTGAAGAAAAGTAGTTGAGCGCGCGGTTTGTGAGACCACTTGTGGCCGCACCGCAGTAACGATTGGATTGATTACCGTTTCCGCCGTCTTCGGTTGCGTTTCTTCTGTTTCTGGGATTGAATTGAATAGTCGTCGCTGCCTTCTGGTGCAATGAGGTCGTGAAGCGCCCTGGAAGCCGTTTTATCACTAAGATCCGCGTTTTCAGGTTGCTCCATGTATAAGGAGTGAGTAGATGTGGACAACCCTGTTTTTTGGGCTTTCTGAAGGGAAGGAAAGGCTTGACTCTTCGTTGTATTTGAGTCGCCGACGAGCACCTGGTCGCGTTCCTGCTGGTAGTCAATCCTGGAGACAACCGACGCCCACTTGAAATCATTGCCAAGTTTTGCCCCGGTTATCTGAAATCCATCCAATTCATAAGAAATACCACTAACGTAGCCCGTCGTTGCCTGGTTGAAGAACACTTTAATGCCGTTCACTTCGAGTGATCTTATGAACTTTTCTGTTGTCGGGCGCGAGGTCAGTGCCCGACGGATCGATTGCTGAAGTTTAACTTTTGCGCTGGGCCTACCGGTACGTTTCATCATCTCCATTTCATCCTTTGTAACGGCACGCTGCCTGGCCTGATGACTGGGTGCCACCCGTGTGAGATTGTATTTTGTTTCCAGCCGTCGAAGGGTGTGCTCACTTCTTTTGTAATCATTACTGTCGCTGAGAACCCTTCCATCGTATCCAATACGGTTGACAAGAATGTGCAGGTGGGGGTGTGCCGCGTCCAGATGACGAAACATGATAAACTGATGCTGTGTAAAGCCTCTTGCTTCCAGGTAGTCTCTGCCGATGCGTTTCATCAGCGCACTGCTTATGTTTTCTTGCGGCGGGAAATTGATTGAGGTATGATAGAAATACTTCTCAAGCCGAGGTCGCATGCACCTTACCATCTGGACCTCTTTCATAATCGCTTGCTCACTTGACCTTACGAAGGAGGAGTCCAGCACCTCGGCAGTATTTTTCGCGACCTTGGCAAGATTATACCTCAGGGCGCCGCGAAAGCCTTTACCTTTTATCTGGTTGCCAGTCATGCCTGGTGCTCATTGAGCAGGAGCTTGAATATCTTGTTGAGCATGCCAAGCAGTTCTATTTGCAAACCCATGTAGTTGGAAGGTGTTTCTCCGGAATTCAGTTTGTGGGCAGCCTGGTTGAGGTTGACTCCAATGCGGCGCAATTCGGTATAGACGTCGGTCTCGATGGGAGAGAGTTTGACAGGAGGGAACTTGCCGGTAAAGATCTTGTGACGCACCCATTCGGGTGGGAATAGTCCGCTGGCGGCTGCCTGTTCCAGGATCTTCTTTTCTTCCTCGCGCGTGAGGTGAAGATTCATCTGGGCGACACGTTTATCAACATCACTTTTTTTTGGTCTTCCCACGGGCTAAAATATTGAGGATAGAACGCAGTGATCAATCCCTGACCGCGTCAGGGCAAGCCGTTTTCCGGTAGGGAAAACATGGCTTGCTCCTTTCAAGATCGTGTGCATGTCTGCATTGTTTTTATTTCTCTGATCGTTCATATTCTTAAAGAATGTTAAGGTTAAGAGCCCCTTTAGCCAGGGGTCCCAGCTGAGGGCTCTGCTTCGGCTGCCGGGATGTTGGTAACTGTTTTGATCTTTCCTTTATGGGCTTTTGACCGGTGGCCGTCCAGTGATTTTTTGGAGGCAAACGGACCGGCATCACATTCAGGGCACCAATGCTCAACGAGGTTCTCTTTGTCTTCGCGAAGACGTTTATGGAAGAGTTCGCTTAGTTGCCACACTGCCAGGGAGTGAGTCAGGCAGATAAAAAGGCTGATGATGGTGGTTTTAATGTTTTCATCTGAAGGATCTCTTAAGGCGGTGAACCAATAGTTGTAGTAGAATACGTTCAGGAAAAAGCTTACGACAGCGTAGAACTTTCCGGTGGATCTATAGCCGTTGATGATAAAAACAAGGATAAGGAACTCGATAGCACCTGCCAAGGAGACGCCGTAGAGCCAGTTGAGAAAGGAAAAACCAGCGAAGGTCATGTCAAGGTGCTCGAGTTGCATGAAAAGGTTGCCTGCATGGGGCACGTAGAGGATGATAAGGAGAAGGGCTCCGTGGAAAATGGCGTCTTTGCTTTCCAGGTAGACTATGAGGTTGTTCATGGCAATGTTTTTTGAATGCTTGTTCGGTCAGCTTCAAAATTCAGCTTGTCTTTGGCGCGTTTTTCACAAGTTGGAGGCAACATGTGAACTTTGACCTGGCTAGCGTGTTAGCTTAGAGTATGACTCGGAGTGGCATTAGAAAAACAAATCGGTCGAATGACTACAAGGAGGTCATTGCATACTCGTTCGATCAAAAGGGCCAACAGGAATGGGCAGGGCTGGTGAAGTTTTATGGCAGGGAAAAGGTTGTCAATGCTCTGAAGAACGAGATAAACGTTCTTTCTTACAGAGCGGTCGACAATGCTTGTCGGTATTTCGGTTTGAAAAAGGAAGATTTGTTAAGTTCTATTCTCGAGAAAGTGAGGGAATCTATTGGCTCAACTGGTGTGAAGGCAATTGTGTATTCCAATATCCGTCAAAAAAACGAGATTGAGCGGGTCATGGCGAGCATGTTGCTTAAAGAAAAAAATAAGGCCGCATTAAGTAATAAAAATCCAGTGGGGCAAGGATCCGAACAAAATATCCCACTTCATAAAATAAAAGCCGAGAAAAGGACTACAGGTAATAGCCGAATAAAAAAGGGGCGTTAAGCCCCTTATCTAAGCTGCACGGTGGGAGACTTTTAATTTGTAAGCTCCAGGTGATAGCCCTCCATTGATAGCAGCTTTTTGGCGCTTTCGTCCCAGTGTTCTACACTTTCCTGGATCCGCATCATGTGTTCGACATGACTTTCAACAGCGTCGTCAAAGCAGAATTTGACATCGAGGTAGACTCCAAAATCGTGGTTACATTCTGCGATCTTGTAATAGGATCCATCGGGTTCCAGGCCATAAGTTCGCTGAAGCTGGTCAATAAAGATTTCGGCCTCGATGCGAGCGTTTTCGTGATACCGTTCGCTACCTAACTGTGCACACGCCTCCCCGTGGGGAGTCGTGCACATAAAGAAGAAGTGATCTTTCATAACATTGGCAGTTAGTTTTTGAGGTCTTTGATCCGGTCTTTCGCGCGTTCTTCGCGTTTTGTGCAAATCTCTGCCTGTTCCTTCTCGAAGCCGGCTATGTCAATGTCCCCGTAGGCTTTTGCGATCTTATATATAATGTGTCCATAGGTGGATTCGGGGTAATTGCCACCGTATTGGTCCATCATTATTTTCCGAAGCAGGAACGCTTTGCCTTCCGGTTTCAAATTCTTCAGCGCCTCATAAACTTTCTGAGGGGTTCTTTTGTCGGGAATACCCAGGAATTTCGAAAGCTCGGAGGATGCGTTAAATCCCGCTTTGTCGAAAACGATGTACCAGAGAAGAACCTCTTCGTCAGGCATCAGCTTCTTTTCAAACGCCTTCTTTTGTGAGGGATGCTTCTGCAAAGCCTCGAGGATTTTCGCGTAAACTTTTTCTTTGTCCAGTTCTTTGCCGCGGTCAATGCGGGATTTTATTTTCTCGATCTGCTCTTTCCTGGCTTCCTTTTCGTTCTTCGGTGGCAACTTGGCAGCCTTCGGTAAATGGACGGTTGTGATATGGCCGGCTTTGTCACCAGAAATCCAGAGGCCCTTTACTTTAGCGCCGCCGCTGTCGCTTTTATGAAAATCATCGTATTCTCTTAAAGGTTTGAGCTTATGCTCGGCTAGCATCCCAAGAATTTCGTCGTCGGGCTGGTTGTAATCAGTGAGGAAGACAACTTCGGGCTGTGTATCTATGATCTCCCGGGTCTTTCTTGCAAGAAACTTGCGGCACTTGGCGAAGAAGCAGCCGCGGTCTGCACAGGTGTCTTTGTCCTTGATGTCAGCGAAAAGCAATGGCGATGCTCCTGATCGTTTCGGGCACGTGAGGCAGGCGCCAGCCTTAGGAAGGAGCGTAGCGTCCTTTTTATCGAATGGCGCGGTTGCCAGATTGTTCATGATGTTTGAATCAATGAAATCCTGAAGTTCGCGGACCGTTCCAATTTCCTGGTTCCGGTTCATGAGGCGCTCGCGCGCTTCCCTTTGGTCTGCCGGAGTCAGCCGGGCAAGGAGCAGTGCATGGCCGAGGATAATCCGGTCATCATAAAAGTCCTTCCTGAATTCACGTACGAGGTCATTCAGTTTGAGTCGTTGCAGAATATAGGTCTCTGACTTTGCGAAATCACGCGCAAGGTCGGCTGTCGTCAACGAAGGCGTCTTCTCGAGCAGTACGCGATAGCCGTTGCATTCATTGAGCGGGTGAACATCCTCGCGCTCGATGTTTTCGATGGCCTGCATTTGCAGCGCTTCCTCATCGGTTGCCTCGGTTATCTGAGCTGGGATCGAAGTTTTACCTGCCAGAAGGCTGGCCCTGTAGCGGCGTTCTCCGGCAATGAGCTGATAGACGTTTTCCTTTTCAAGATGTAGCCTTACTAGGATCGGCTGCAGGACGCCGTATTGCCTGATTGAATTGACTAGTTCCTCCAGAGCAGGCGCCTTCATTTCCTTGGGTCTTCTGAAGATCCTGTTGGTGGTACTCACCTCGATTGCATCCAGAGAGATGGTAGCAGATTTCCTCTGTGGCGCTTCCACGAGGATGTTTTCCATTGTTTCCATAAAGTTTGTTTAGAGTGAAACATTTTTTTTAATGCTCACTCCACCGGTCTTTCCATCTGAGAGCGCGACGAAAGAGGATGTTGACGGCGCGCGGTAGGCCAAGAGGAAACGGAATAAAATTGACAGGAATAACAAGCCGAAGGCGCTCTTAATTTTATGCCGTAGTCTCTTGGCCGCACTCAGTGGCAAGGCCGAACTTCGCGGTAAAAAAATGAGGAGATAATTATCTCAAATCAATGATGTTGAAAAAAAATTAGGAGCCTTCAGAAATGACTCGAATGCTAGGGGATGAGATGAAACCGAATGATTGACCACTATGGATATTTCGCCGTCATCTCTGCTGTGAATGCTGGCAGTGTTTGGCCTTTGAAGTATTTCATCGTGGAATTGCCGTTTTCATCTGCTTCGAGCCACTTGGGCATTGGGTCCGCAAAGAATTCAGCGTAGCCGCTTTTCTTAAATTCTTCAAAGTACTTCACCATATCCTGAAACTCAGGTTCTCTTGCCGCCATAGCTGAAAGAAAGGTTTCAAATTCTTCCCAGCCCTTGAAATACTGTTTGGTGAATGGTTCAAAGAGAAATAGTCCATCCAGGTGGGGCGTGTGCTTACTGCGAATGGTGAACCTTAAATATTCAGTTGGGTATTTTTCAATGTAGCCTCTGATGCGAACATTGGCTTCGTCCATTATCACAGCGTTATTTTCTGAAGTTTTTGTCTTCCAGCAATTGTAGTAGAATAGTCCGAAGGCCCTTACGTCAAACTTGGTGCGTGATTGAATAAATTCGTCGAGCCTTTCCACTGAAAGGGCCTGAAGTTCCTCCTGGCTTAATGGAAAAAAGAAGTTTTCCTTTTTATCAATGTAGTTCCGCAGCAAGAGGCGTATTACGTAAGTGTGGTAGAAGAAACAGGTTTGATTAGGTCTGAATAAGGAAAAGAAGAAAGTCTTATCCAGACCAAAAAATTTCTCGATTGCCGGCTTATTGTCGGAGATGAGCTGTATCCAGTGAGAAAGGACAAACTCCGACCTGACGTCCAAATTGGCAAGCATTACCCACAAGCGGGTAATTGTTTGAAATCTTCTCGGATTTTCGAAGGCGTTGAGGCTTCTGAGGATATCCACCAGATACCCCTCGCGTTTTTCTGCTACCCAGGAATCAAATTTCATTTTCACTTTGTCCCAGGGCTGATCGAGCATGGGAGTGAACTCTCTGAACAAAATACCCTCGGTTTTGAGAATATTGTCGAAGTAAATGTCAAATCTGTCTGAATGGATTATTGAGCGCCTGTCGTTTTCGGACTTACTAGATTGAAACAGATGCTGAAGGATATTTTTGACGACTTCTTTTTCCGGAGAGTGGAAATCTTTGAGATAATCCTCAAGCCCGTCTTCTGTGAGGTTCAGCTTGAATGATCCTTGCCCTATGTTACGATTAAATAGCTTTTTCATTTTCGCGAATTTTGCGCACGAGTAAGGGATATTTAAACCTTACCAAGGAGATTAACAGAAATTCTTCAAATATTACCTCTGAAGCGACAAGTCGAAAGTTCATCGAAAAGAAGTTGGCAAATCTTTTTACGTCCCTGAGATTTTTGAGCAGTCCTGGAATAAAATCTCCTTGATTACGCTTGCCAAGGAGCACGGCTTCAAGCGATTGGGTATTTGTCGGCTGATAACCCATGAATGTTCTGATGTCCTCCGTGTACTCGGGCAGCATTTCTTCGAGGAGATCCTTTAACTGTTGAATGATCACATTTGGTGGAATCTGGCTTAAATCAAATTGGATTTGGAATATTTTTTCAAGGAAGTCAGCCTGTCCGTATTCGTTGTGATCCTTGAGGGCGGTATCGAGGTATTCCTGATCATATCCGACAACAAAAAATGTATTTCTGAAATTCGCGCTGTTGCGAATGAGTTTCACGACTTCCAGTATTTCTTTGGTGGATAGGCGATCGGCGTCATCGATGAATACAATTACTTTTCGTTTTATCCGTCCCAGGGAGTTATTGATATCGGTGAAGATTTCGTCCTGATTCGAATTGAACAAGAGGAATTCAGGAATAAGAAAACTCCATCGTGATTGTGAGCTCAGCAATTTCATGCCATACCTCAGGATACGCTTACCCAGCCGCAAATCATATTTTCCAATTTCAGAACTGTATGTTTCAAAGAAATCACCGATAATCCTTTTTTCATTAGGGCTTTTCCACGCGTTGAACGTCAGCATGATACAGCCCTGGTTGGCTGCCCGTAGTTTTTCCTCAATCATCTTCTGAAAAGACGTCTTGCCGTCGCCCCATTTAGCATTGATCCCAATTGCGAACGAATTGCAGAGCGTTTCTTCCTTTGTATTCAAAATGCATTTTGTGACCAGTTCGGCAAATTCGCCGCGTGCCAACTTATCTCCCTTGACGGTGTCTATCGAGGGGTCGCCCTGGAGCGCATATTTGCTGTCGAAGGCATTTTTCTTGAATGGAATTGATGGGACTACGTGATGAATTATTAAAAGGACGGGGACAAGAAATACCAAATCCACATATTTAAAGGCAGGGAGTGATGCTAACGAATTGAATTGATAATGATCGAAGCCAAACCATTGAAAGCGATAGATTGCGACGTAACCTGCCAGGAATGCCGTATACATTATTGCTTCCAGGTCTACATGCATTCGCAGCGACACTTTCCAATAGATAAAGTGGGCGACTGCAATCAGCGCTACAAGAAAAAATATGAATTCAGAAAATTTCGATTCCTGAAATTTTGAAAGAATGGGGTTGACCAACGTGAGGTCCAGTGTGCTCTCCACCGGTTTGTGAAAAAGCAGTGGCAAAGACCAAAGGCAAAACAGAATAGAGTATTTGGCTATTACTCTCACTTAGATTTAGAATGTGGCTTATGAAAAACGGAAAATCGGGATTGGCCAGGAATGGACGCCCCTTGGGACTTTAAGATACTTCTTTTCCGATAATCGTGCGCTATACAATGCGCATTTTCAAGCGGCTTCGCGGGTGTTATACGAAGAGATCACTGGAGGTATAGCGGACCTGTTAAAGTGATTGTTGAATCAGTTAGCCCAAAAAAAATAATTATCGTAAAAGACTTTCAGATTGAACTCTTCATTTACAACCTTTGTATTATAGTTAAGGCGCTTCTTTGCCAGAGCGGTTCTGGTGAGTTTGAGAGCGCCAATGGAGACCGGCCTACGGGTGTTGATCTGATCTGATCCCGTCCCGGCAAAGCAATGATACATAAGAAAAGGCCTTCAAAAGCAAAAAAACAGGCATCGAGCCCTGAACTAGACTCTCACCTGGCGCACGTCGCGGGTTTCTCCAGGTGTGTTCACTCAATCGAATATTTCTCCAGCGCCATAACGCGTTAGCGCGTCCCATGATTTTTTAACGTGCTGCCGGATTTGGTCTGCAGCCACTTGCCCTTACCCCAGGGTTTGTATTCATTTTTAATCTCTAAACACCTTATACGATGAGTATTAAGACATCTGCTCCGCGGGAGCTCATTCAAATTTTCGAAAAACTCGGAATCGCGCTGGATATTTCCGAGTATCAACACAATGAAATCGTTACCAACTACAAAGCAGTGGCTGACTGGCTGGCATCGCCGGCCTCGCCGCTGGCGCGATACAAACCTGAAATTGCGCCACAAGGCTCATTTCTGCTTGGCACCATGATTCAGGCAAGCCGGCCCGGCGTGGAGATCGACATTGATCTGGTTTGTAAGCTGCTTGGCAAGGATCCAGCCTGGACGCAATTCGACTTAAAAAAGATAGTCGGAGACCGTCTTAGGGCACATGGGACTTATATAAAAATGCTCGGACCGGAGGGGCGCCGTTGCTGGACATTGCATTATGCAGACGACGCCAATTTTCATCTTGACGTGCTCCCCGCGTTGGTGGCCAATGACTACGAGTTTGTGTTGGAAAGGGCGTTGGCTTTTTCGGGTAGAAGTTCTGACAAGCTGGGAATCTCCATTACGGACAAAACACTTCCAAATTATCGGACAGAGCGCGCTCCTGAATATTGGCCCAGCAGCAACCCGTTCGGATATGCGATCTGGTTTCATGACCTGGCACGCAGAAATGTGTTGAGTGCTTACTCATTAAAGGAGATTATCAAACCCGTTCCCACCTACCAAACTGAAAAGACGCCGTTGCAGCGTGTGGTTCAACTGTTGAAGTGGCATCGGGATCAGCGGTTCGCCGATGATCCGGAAAAGCCAATCTCTATTATCATTACTACGCTTGCGGCGCGCGCTTATGCGCAGGAACGCGATGTGCTCACGGCTTTCGTCAACGTTGCTGAAAAGCTTTCATCAATGATTGAAACACGCTTTGATTCTGCGCGCGGCCGCTGGGTCCGGTGGGTGCCCAATCCGGTGAATCCCGCGGAAAATTTCGCCGACAAGTGGGTTGAGAATCCTCATCTGGAAGAAAAGTTCAATGCCTGGATTCACATGCTTGACGAGGATATCGAGAACATCTTCCGGCAGGTTGGTCAGGGATTTCATAAGATTAAAGAATCAATGGAGAAGCCTTTTGGAGTCGCGATGGTTAACCGCGCCTTCGAAGGCTATGGTCATGGGCTTCTGAAAGATCGTGAATCAGGCGTGCTTAAAATGGCAGGACTTACAGGCATACTTGGCCAGGCTGGCCGTACGACAGTATCTCATCATAATAACTTCGGAGCCGATGAATAAGCGCATTTCTCTGATTGTACAGGAAAAGACCATTCTATCTTATTTTCCTGATAGTGTGGTTCGTCGTTATCGTGAACGGGAACTTACGTGGGTATACACTATTGTTCCCAGCGAAGTGAGCGCATCGTACCGGATCAAGTTACACTGCAGGAATGATCACCCAAGAGTTTTTGTAGTGGAGCCTGCACCGCTTGAACTGGCTAAGGGAAAAACGAAACTGCCCCATGTTTATTCTACGTCAACGCAGCAGCTGTGTCTATATTATCCTTTGTGGCGGGAATGGCATCCCGGGAAATTATTTGTTCATACGCTTATTCCCTGGACGAGTGAATGGCTGCAGCACTATGAAGTGTGGGTAGCCACCGGAACGTGGTGTGGGGGAGGAATCGAACACGAAAATGCGGCAGAGGTATGAATAAGGAGTTTAAGATATTATCGATCGACGGCGGTGGAATCCGCGGTCTGTATCCAGCCAAGATCCTTGCTGATCTTGAAGCTGAATTAAAAAGTAATGGTGTCGAGGGGTGGCAGATGTATCAGCAGTTTAATATGATCTGCGGCGCTTCGACCGGTGGTATCATTGCGATAGGCCTAGCCCTCGGGATGCCGGCAGCGGACATTCTTAAACTGTATCGGGAGAACGCAAGCAGGATTTTTGCTAATAAACGCGGGAAATTAGGTAGCCTCGGGCGATCGCTTTATGATTCCGGTCCACTGGAAGAAGTTGTACGCACGGCTTTCAAGGGGGCAGGCACAGAAGATCCGCGATTGAAAGATTGCAAGACTAATGTGTGCGTTCCAATCTATGATCTTGTCGGTGGTACTCCGTCCGTGTTGAAGACCCGGCACCACCCGAGCTACGTGCGGGACTATCATATTCCTGCTTACCAGGCGGCGATGGCAACGGCAGCGGCGCCTGTATTCTTTGACCCTTATAGCAGTTCGTATGTTGATCTTAACGGGCACGAACAGATTTTCTCAAATAAGATCGATGGGGGAGTCGTGATGAATAATCCAACGCTGGTGGGGATGTTTGAAGCAGAGAAGGCCCTGGGCGTGGAGTTAAAAGACATCAAGATACTCTCCATTGGTACGGGCACGCGGCTTTTCTGTGAAGCGGGCTCCCATAAGGGTTGGGGTGTGCATTATTGGATGATGAAAGACGGTCGACGACGGCTCATCGAGCTTGGACTTCAGGCGCAGTCGCAACAGGTTGAGAACCTTGTCAGCCTGCGATACAACGGAATTTCTAAATCTGAAAAAGACAATTTTCATTACCTACGCATAAACACAACGTTAGATGAAACCTGTAACATTGAACTTGACGAAACCAGAGCAGACAGACTCGACAAACTCCTCGAAAAAGGGCATGCTAGTTTTCAGCATCATGCTGCTCGTCTTCGGACTGATTTTGTTTCTGGGTAGTTCCGCTGGCAAGACAGTAAAGAAAAGACGCCCGAGAAAAATATCAGTAAAGTCCGACGCTTCCGCCTTTTTTATGAGGTTTAGCGAGGAGTTGACGCTGCCTGAATCAAAGAGCGTCCAACTGGCCGTCGCCAATGAGGCAATTCAAAAGAAAGTGAAATATTATTTTCTTTATGAATATGGCGAAACTGGCCGCGGAGAATGGTGTAAGGAGATAACGTTTTTTGTTCAGGGATCTTATGCCCACGGAACAAGCATCCGCACGCAGGAAGATCAGTGTGATATCGACGTTGGTGTCTGTTTTCAAAATAGGCCGCCGATAAGTCCACGGGCATTGCAGGAGCATATGTACAATGCGGTCGTAGGCCATACTAATTCCATCCCGGAGATTAAGAAAAAATGTGTTCGTCTTGGGTATGCAGGGCTGTATCACATTGATTTGCCGTTGTATTACCGGGACGGAGACAAGCTCTATCTTGGTGTCGGTGACTCATGGGAGTTATCGGATCCCAAATCCTTTTCTCTCTGGGTCGAGAGCCAGGTTAAACCGACAGAGCAAATGATACGGATCGTTCGTTACATGAAGGCCTGGTCAGATAATGTACGCCACATTTCCGGGCAACGAATGGTAAGTGGAGTGGCCTTAACTGTCTGGGTGAAGCGCTTCTATGTTGCTGACCTCCGCGAAGACGTAGCTTTTGTCAAAACCTGTCAGGGGATGCTGGCTTACCTTGAAAGCACTCGGCCTGCATCGTGGGAATGTTGTATGCCGGTGTCGCCCGGGGATGATCTGCTTGTGAAGCTGAATACTGTGCAAAGGGAAAAATTTCGGAAGCGACTGAGGGGCTTGGTCAATAAAGGCCTTGTCAGCCTTTCATCAAGGAATGAGGCGACTGCGGCGGAACGGTGGGCAAAGGTATTTGGAAAGCGGTTTCCTTATGCTGTAATATCTTAATTTCCTCAACTGGGGATTCTGTGCCGGGCCTGTGATTATTTTGGATGTCTCAGCGGAAACTCAAGCGACTTCAAGATATGTATTCACTGGCGCTAAGGTGATTGCTCTACATTTGAGTTTATGGAACACAGATTGACTCTCAAGGCTATTACGGCCGCAGCCCGTGATCGAACATTATCGCCGGTTCAGGTCGGACTTTGTGATGCACTCCACAAGGCCTGGAAGGATGGTTCAGGACTCAATCCAATACTTTGGTCAAACTCAGAATTGATGGCTACTTCCGGGAATACGTGAAAAGAGGGTTTACCTCAAATGCCTGAGCGAACTCATGGTGGCGGGGTACATAGTTTGCTTTCCGAGTTACCGACCGGATCACCACGGCCCGACGATTTACGTGCAGGGGTGAAGAGAACATCGCAAAAGAACTAGGGAGCTTCGTTGCGGTCGCACTGTTGGAATGCGGATCCTTTGTAGCCTTTAGGAACATCGCAGTCATGCCTTCACTGCTGCTTGCCAGCTTGTTGGAGAGAAGTTAAACTTTAAACTTCATGAATCCGCCTCTCCTTTAAGGGATCTTTGTTGATTATGCTGACCGAACGCCTTGGCAAATGCGTTGACAATAACCCCAATTAGAATTCTTGAATACACGTCGTTGTCCCGTTTAGAAAAGTAGGCATCGATGGTTGTAACCCAGACCAAAGCCAAGTTGAAAAGAGAATCAATATCATCGGTACTTAATAGATTCATTTCACCATGGTGGATGAATCTATGGCGAATTTCAAATATACTGATGATCTTCTCGCGCCAATTCGGGAATTCCTCAAGAAAAGTTGCGTTACCTGAGATCAATCCGGACACCTTCACAAGCTCAATGTCATTGTAAAAACCCCGATCAATTAAACTCGAAAACACGCGATTGATGTTATGAAAATTCTGAAAGGACTGTGAATGAGCAATAATATACTCCCTTGTTATCTTTTCACCCTGAAGCATTTCGTACGCTGTACTAAGCTTAATTTCTTCGCTCAATAGTTTCTCATACCCTTCTTTGCTCCAGTCATTTTTGTGGAGGACTTGGCTCTTGAAAAAGATTTCAAACGCGGTGACAATATTTACAATGCAGTTATGCCTGGCAAGGACGTCGAGTTTCTCCCGTTCCTCTTTCGACAATTCCTTTGTGAGATTCTCATGCGTGATTGAGAAGATTGTGTAGGACTGAAGAAGTAAATCAAGAGCCTGTTCGGCTAGACCAATTGGATTGATCGCGCGATACTCCTTTCGGATCTTGTCGAGGTTAATTTTAGGCGGTTTCATTTGGGTCATCTCTTTAGGATAAAAAAGATCGTTGTGCAAAAGTAGGCTTCTTCCGGAATTGTGCTGACGCCATAAACGGTTTCCCTTTCGTCTTCATGCCCGGACACGTCTAGGAATCTATTGGCCTTTCAATTCACTGAATTTGACCGAATCCACCGCGAAAAAGTTCGATATTCGTCATGTCGGAACTGTCTATGAGTTCATTTGAGGCACGGGTTAGGGTTATCTTCGATTACATCGCCGAATTTGGTATCAAAAGAATGCCCGTTCACACGATGGGCCCTTTGACGGAGAGTCAAAAGCAAAAATTCAAAGCGCTTGTGCATTTTGGTTTTCGCCTCGGGCAGCGCAAGCTTATTATCGAAATTCTGGAACTCTATCGCAAGAAAAGGACGCTCGAAGTGCGTCTGAAGGAAGTAAGAAAAAATAAAAATCAGGAAGAGAAGGAACGGGCGGCAAGGGACCTCAATGCGAATGAACATAAAATTCATGTACTCAGGCACTTTGCCGACTTTATTGCTTGGCAGGCCATGGGTGGTCATCATTTCAGAACGCGCACATTTTATTCGGGCAAAAGGGAAAGGCCCGATTTGCTAAGTACAAACCTGGAAGCAGTTCTCCTCACGGCGGATGAGCTTTATTTGCGCGACCCGAATTCATTTTGTCTTATCAGCGACCTTACCACCTTCATTGATGTGGGCGATATCCTTTGGATACAGTACGACAGGGTCAACGTGGTCGAAGTGAAATCAGGACCTGTTCAGAGAAAGGTAAATGTCCTGGTCGCCAAAATGATTGATGTGAATCATCAGTTCACGAAGGAAGACTTCGATCAGATAACGCCTTCGATGTATAAGCAGGCTGAGAGGACGGCGAAGCAGATCGTCAAAGGATCGGCAGTTACTTCCTTCATCAACACAGAAAAAGGTAAGGATGCATTTTCGGATGAAAAAAGAACTGTGCTTACCTCTCCGTCCGAGCAGCGTTACTATTTTGGGGAGATCGAACGACTCATGAGCAATGCTCGCCAAAACAAAGACGGAACTGGCTCGGTAGAAGATTTGATTCATATACTGGTGACAGAACCTCAGTATGTTCCGAAAATGTTCAACTTTGAAAATTCCTCACACCTGCGAATTGGAAGTATTTTCGTGGTGGACTACGAGAGACAAATTTATTCGCCGATAACGGATCCGCTTTTCTTAAAGCTAATGGTAAAGGAGAATATATTCGATCTTCTTTTCGAAAGGCTCAAGGTCATCATATCAATCGATGTGGAAAAATTGATCGCCTTTTTCAATGCCGGCGGCCTGAAAACAGAATTGTTATCGCGGAAGGAATCAGTTCAATTCAAGAAGGGCAATCCTAAGAATCGTCCGTTCTTTCTCGATGAGCGCGTGATCAGTATGAAGGACGAGCATTTGACGTTAACCCTTGGAGATTCATTTCTTATTCGGCTTTTGTTTGACAACCTGATGCCAAGCTCACTTCGGCAGACTTACATCGACATATTCTCAGGTGCACAACCGCCGCCAGCTGATGCCACCTTCGGGAAACAATCGGGCCCTGACGGTCAGGAATAATTCACATCTTACTAACAACTTGTAAATTCTGATCTGGCGCGGAGCGCACTTTTGCTTTCGCAAGTCGGGCACAACCATTATCGGCCCACTGCCCGTGCTATGTTTCAATCAATTTCCTGGAGTGAATTTTTTACCGTCGCCTGCGTGCTGATAGCGTGCTACTACGCAGTTGCATCCGTGCTGCTGTATGGCGAGGAAATCAAAGTGTTTTTCAACCGGGGCCTTCAAAGTGCGCCTGGGATGGGAAAGGCTGACCTTGGAACTGGAAGTGATGTCCGTGGCAACGGAGTCATGGGGTCCACGCGCCCCGGAACCATGCGGGATGGGAATGGTGAGCAAGACACTGCAGGGGCAATGGAGGAATTGCAGTTTGGCCCCTCTCGAAATTCTGAGGCCGGCGATGAATCATTTTCAACTACGGCCAGTGACACAAGGCTTGTAGGTTCTGTTTCCGACCTCGCGCAAGAAATCAAAGAGCTTTCCGAAAAAATTCCCAGTCTGGGAAAGGAGGCAGTAATCGTTCACTTCAAGCTTTTACTTAAACGCTATTCGAATCTTGCTTCAACCACCTATCGTGGTACAATAAACCTCCTCATCGCAGAAACACTGAAAGACCGCGCACCTTATGTGATCGGCAGGCAGGAGATCGATTCTTGGTGGAACGCAGAAATATCATAACCCACAACCCATATCATGAAAAGCACTATGAATTCTATGAAAAGCACTTTAAGAAACGTGGCAGTCTCTTGCCTGCAAAATGGAAAGTCGCTGGGCCTTGTTCTGGCAGCCGTCCTTGTTAGTGTCGTGACTAGCTACGGGCAGGATGGCAACGCGGGGATCAACGAGGCGGCCATGCGCGTTCGCAGCTATTTCACGACGGGCACGAGCCTGATGTATGCCATCGGTTCCATTCTCGGCCTTGTCGGTGCAGTGAAAGTTTATCAGAAATGGAATTCCGGAGATCCCGATACGGGCAAAGTTGCCGCTTCGTGGTTTGGCAGCTGTGTTTTCCTTGTAATTGTGGCAACCGTGCTAAGATCTTTTTTTGGAGTGTAAACCTCTTCGAATGGCTTTGGGAAAAGATAGGAGGGATCATTCACTGAATCAGCATCACGAATTATGAGCAGCGTATATAAAATCAACAAAGGCATCAACAAGCCTATTGAGTTCAAAGGACTCAAAGCCCAGTATATCGGATATCTGGCAGCAGGCCTTGTTGCGCTGCTGGTGCTATTCGCAGTTATGTATGTGATCGGCGTCAACATGTTCTTATGCCTTGGGCTTGTCATGTTTTCGGGAACAGGACTTTTCATGACTGTTTACCGGATGAGTGACAAGTATGGTCAATATGGTCTGCTTAAGAAGCTGGCCCGACCGAACATTCCCAGTGCCGTGATCGGCAATACGCGTAAGATCTTTTTGAAACTCAAGTAGGCCGCGTATGTCTCAACCCATCGCTCTTTCCAAAGTGTTTCCGATCTATAAGGTCGAGCAGGACTGCATTCTTTCAAGGCAGGGAGACACTACACTCGCGTTTGAGGCAATGCTGCCGGAAATTTTCACGCTTTCAGATCAGGAGTATGAGGCCTTTCACCAGGTGCTCGTGAAGGCGGTTAAAGTACTGCCCGGTAATTCGGTATTTCACAAGCAGGACTGGTTTTTTTCTAGGAGTCATGAGGCTGATTTTGAAAACAAAGATCTGTCATTCCTGTCTCGTGCCAGTGAGAGGTTTTTTAATGAGCGCGCGTACCTGGATCACCGGAGTTACATCATGCTCACACGAAAGCCTGCCAGGCGCAAGCCCTCGAGCTCGGTGTTTTCAAATTTGATTCGCAGGACCATTGTGCCGGAAGACACTTTGAATCCTCAGCGGGTTCAGGAGTTTCTCGACGCGGCAGGGCAGTTTGAAAGAATTCTCCAGGACTCAGGCTTCATGCGCCTGAGAAGGTTGAAAGACCAGGATTTGACCGGAGATAAATCCAGGCCCGGGCTGCTGGAGCGGTATTGTTTTTTGCTTTCTGAAACTGACAGCCCTGTTATCAAGGACATTCACTTCGGCGGAGGCTTCAGGATCGGAGATCAGCATTGCCAGTTGTATTCTCTGGCGGACGTTGAGGACCTTCCTTCGCTGTGCGGTTCAAGAATCAATTACGATAAGTATTCCACAGATAAGACCAAGTTCAGTGTTGGGTTCGCATCTCCGCTGGGCCAGCTGCTTGGTTGCAATCATATATTCAATCAGTACATCTTTATAGAAGACTCTCAGAAGACCATCAAGCAGCTGGAGAGCAAGCGGCTGCGGCTGCAATCGCTGGCAGCGTATTCGAGAGAAAACGCGATAAGCCGTGATGCAACAAACGATTTCCTGAACGAAGCAATCTCCTCGCAGCGCCTGCCGGTGAAAGCACACTTCAACGTGATGCTATGGACAGGTGAAGAGGCCGAGCTGAAGGAATTGAAGACGCGTGTCGCTTCGGCGCTGGCTCAAATGGATTCCGTCGCAAGGCAGGAAACGGACGGGGCGCCTCAGATTTTCTGGGCCGGCCTGCCGGGCAATGAGGCGGACTTTCCCATGAACGATACTTTCGACACGTTCGCCGAACAGGCTACCTGTTTCTTAAATCTTGAAACAAACTATCAGTCTTCGCTCTCGCCGGTGGGCATCAGGATGGGCGACCGCCTGACGGGCCGGCCAATTCACGTAGATATTTCCGATGAGCCTGTGAAGCGCGGCATTTGTACGAACCGGAACAAGTTCATACTGGGCCCGTCTGGCAGCGGCAAGTCTTTTTTCACTAATCACATGGTTCGTAGTTATTACGAACAGGGAACACACATCGTGCTGGTAGACGTGGGCCATTCCTACAAGGGCCTCTGCGACCTGGTGCGGGGCTATTACTTCACGTATGATGAAGCTAATCCTATCAAATTCAATCCCTTCTATATCAGTGAAGGTGATTCGCTGGACACCGAAAAAAAGGAAAGCATCAAAACACTTTTGCTTGCCTTATGGAAAAAGGACGATGAGACGTTCAACCGCAGTGAATACGTGGCCCTTTCGATCGCGCTTCAAATGTATTACAAGCGGCTCGATGAGAACCAAGAGGTCTTTCCCTGTTTCGACAGTTTTTATGAGTTCCTGCGAGATGTTTTTGTCGTTACGCTGAAAGAAGACAAGGTCAAAGAGAAGGACTTCGATGTCGAGAATTTTCTTTATGTGCTGCGGCCTTATTACAAGGGTGGAGAGTTTGACTATCTCCTGAACGCAACGGAGAACCTGGAGCTTTTACGAGAACGCTTCATCGTGTTCGAACTGGATAACATCAAGGATCATCCGATCCTTTTTCCGGTGGTAACGATCATTATCATGGAGGTGTTCATCTCCAAGATGCGCAAGCTCAAGGGAGTGCGCAAGATGATTCTTATCGAAGAAGCCTGGAAGGCCATTGCCAAGGAAGGGATGGCTGAGTATATCAAATATCTATTTAAGACCGTACGCAAGTTTTACGGTGAGGCGATCGTGGTGACCCAGGAAGTGGAAGACATCATTTCATCGCCCATCGTGAAACAAGCGATCATCAACAATTCCGACTGCAAGATCCTGCTGGATCAGAGTAAGTACCAAAACAAGTTCGACCTGATCCAGCAGCTTCTCGGGCTGACAGAAAAAGAAAAAGCGCTTGTGCTTTCAATCAACAAAAGCAACGATCCATCACGCCGCTACAAGGAAGTATTCATCAGTCTGGGCGGAATGCAGTCGAAGGTATATGCTACAGAAGTATCGCTGGAAGAATACCTGGCTTATACAACGGAGCAATCCGAGAAAGTGAAGGTAAACGAATACGCTGCTCGCTGGGGTGGGGACATCCGAAAAGGTATTGCCGAGCTGGCGGCAGACATGAGAGCAGGGAAGGCTTAAACTAAATGAGTATGAAATATTTCAGACGGACATTCATGATTGCGCTGCTGGGAGCCTGCTTGCTTGTTGTTGTACCTCAGCGCGAAGCACGTGCGGTGCCGCTAATCGCGGAAGTCATCCGTCAGGGTGTCATATGGGTGATCAAGGCTGTGAACCTCATGATGCAGCGGCTGCAGAACGAAACCTTGTGGTTACAAGATGCGGCCAAGTTTGTGGAAAACAAGCTGCATGCACTTAAGCTCACGGAGATAGCGGATTGGACAGAAAAACACCGGGCGTTGTATCAAAAATATTACGATGAGCTTTGGAAGATCCGCTCTACGCTGGCGACTTATCACCGGATATCTATTATTGTAAAGCGCCAGCAGCAGATCGTCGAACAGTACCAGTTCACCTGGAGCATGGTGAGCCGCGACGATCATTTTTCAACTTCGGAGCTCGACTACATGTACCGGGTTTACACCGGCATTTTAAGAGAAAGTGTGTATAACATCGACCAGGTGTTGATGGTGATCAACTCTTACCGCACACAGATGTCTGACGCAAGGCGCCTAGAGATCATCAACGATGCCGCCGAGGGTATCGAAAAAAATTATTCCGACCTGCAGCAGTTCAACAGGCAGAATGTGCAGCTGAGTATCAACAGGGCCAAGGATCGAAATGAAGTGGACATTCTTAAAAAGCTTTATGGCATTCAATAAGATAGGGCGCAAGCTCGCAATCATTGCAATAATAGTGGTGTCGGTGATGATCTTCTCGCGTCCAGCTTCGGCGCAGACGTGGGATGAGTTCTTTCACCAAGACCAGAAGCAGCATGACTATGACATGGATCAGCTTATTGTGCTGGGTGTAAACTGGGCAAAGGCGCTGAATACCCTGGTCGCGGTGGGCAACGGGTGGGAGACGATCAACAATATCGCAGAGGGGAATTTTAATCTGAGTCGCGACTTTTTTGGCCGCCTGGATGGTGTTAATCCTGACATCGCCAACAGCGCCAAGGTGGCTGACATTATCATGTTCCAATATTACCTGACGCGCGACATGAATCGCATCTACAATTTCTGCGCGGCCGGAAAATTCACTGCTCAGGAACTGCGCTACATCGAGAAAGTGCACAGCAATTTTCTCATCATGACGGATGCGAATATTTCAGAACTCGTCCGCATCATCGTGCCGGGCGAAGTGAAGATGACGGATGCTGAGAGGCTTGCCCAGATCGACCGGCTTTATGAAAACCAGCTCGATCAACAGGGGTTCCTGAAGGAATTCGGGGACGATGTTTTTACTCTTTCGCGGGAGCGGCAGAAGGAAGAAAGTTCACTTGCCTACAATCGTCAATTACATACCGCTCACTGACTTCAAACCTTACGACAATGCTCAGGATAATCGTTTTACAATTAATAATCTCGGTGTCGATTCTGACCAATAAGGCGTTCGCCCAGGAAGAAGAGATCGCCCAGCTGCTTATCAATACGCAAAAGCTCACGGTCATGGAGCAGACGCTCGACCAGATTTACAATACCTACAAGGTGCTGGAATTCGGGTACAATACCGTTACCCGGATTTCCTCGGGCAACTATTCGCTTCACGAGGCATTCATCGACGGGCTGATGATGGTGAATCCGTCGATCCGCAACTATAGACGCATCCCTTATATCATCGACTACCAGAAGCTGCTGCTTGCTGAGTATGGGCGAGCATGGGATCGTTTCCAGCGGGATCCGCACTTCACGTATGACGAGCTTCAGTACCTGGGTAATGTCTATAGTTACCTGTTTCGGGCGAGCGTGAGCAACATCGACGATCTGTTGATGGTAATCACATCAACGCAATTGAGCATGAGCGACGACGAGCGGCTTCGCGCTATCGACCGGATCTATTACGAGATGGAGAGCAAGCTGCGGTTTGTTCGAAGTTTTAATAATACAACGCAACTGCTCGCCATTCAGCGCGCCCGGTCTGCCAATGACGTAAGGACGATGCAGTCTCTTTATGGCGTAACCCAGCCGTATTAAAAGTCTGACTATGAGATCAAAGGCAATAAAAATATCGCTCGTATTTCTTCCTGCTATTTTTTGCCCTCAGTTTTTGCTGGCTCAGGGCTTCGCGGGGGAGATCCGCAGCCTGCAAAGTGTTCTTGACCAGCTATACAATGAGATGCTGCCTTTGAGCAGTCAATTGACCGGCGTTGGCCGGGGACTGGCCGGCTTTGCAGCGCTGTGGTATATTTCTTCGAGGGTGTGGCGGCACCTGGCCGCTGCGGAGCCTATCGATTTCTACCCGCTGCTTCGTCCGTTCGCCATCGGTCTTGCGATCGTATTGTTTCCTTTCGTGCTGGCACTCATCAATGGGATCATGCAACCCACAGTGGCGGGCACGGCAGCCATGGTGTCGGGATCCAATAATGCTATTGCTTACCTGCTGCAGATGAAGGAAGAGGCAATCAAAAAAACGCCAGCCTGGCAAATGTATGTCGGGCCCGATGGGGCCGGAGATCGCGACAAGTGGTACCGGTATACGCATCCCGATGGAGCGGACGAAGGAACGCTCGATGGGCTTGGCAACGACATCAAGTTTGCAATGGCCAAGGCATCGTATGGTTTCCGCAATTCAGTCAAGCAATGGATGTCTGAGATCCTGCACGTTCTTTTCGAAGCGGCCGCGCTTTGTATCAAAACGATACGGACGTTCTACCTAGTTGTTCTTTCGATCCTTGGACCGATTGTATTCGGGATATCCGTGTTCGATGGGTTTCAACACACGCTTGCTTCCTGGCTTGCGAGGTACATCAATGTTTTCCTTTGGCTTCCGGTTGCCAATATTTTCGGCGCGATCATTTCCAAGATACAGGAGAACATGCTCAGGATTGACCTTGAGCAGATTGCCCGTTACGGAGACACTTTTTTCAGTTCAGCGGACACGGCTTACCTCATATTTCTTGTGATGGGTATTGTCGGGTATTTCACGGTGCCGAGCGTTTGCAACTACATCGTGCAAGCTTCTGGTGGTAACGTGCTGCTTCATAAGACGTCCGCCTTATTGGTTGGAGGTACGACAACCGCGGTCAACTCCGCCATTGCTGGTTCTTCGGCAATGATAAGTTCAGTTTCCAGCAGCGGGTCCTCTGGGGGCGGTCAGGGACCAGGTGCATCACAGGGTTCTGGTTCTGCGCCCCAGGGATCTTCGGATTATATGTATAACAAACTTTCAGGCAACTAAAAGCTCAGGCTAATTCATGTTTCAACAACTGAAAAATATCGATACTGCTTTCAAGCACATCAAGCTTTTTTCCTTCGTCCTCATCGGCGCATGTGCCGCCATCTGCATGTACACGATTTATAAAAGTTTTGAGCTGGTAACTACCGAACAGCAACGCATTTACATTCTTGCAAATGGCAAGGCGCTGGAGGCCTGGTCTGCGGAACGAAAGGACAATATACCGGTTGAGGCGCGCGATCATGTGAAGATGTTTCATTATTACTTCTTCACGCTGCATCCTGATGACAGGGTTATCGAGGCGAACATCGCGAAGGCATTGTATCTGGCGGATGCCTCTGCGAAACATCAGTATGACAACTTGAAGGAGAAACGGTACTACTCGAATATCATTTCAGGAAACATCAGCCAGGAGTTCTTCAGCGATAGTGTTCATATCGATGTGAATGAATACCCTTTTTATTTCCGGTGCTATGCAAAACAGAAACTGATGAGAACAACGTCTGTTGTGACGCGGAGTCTGGTGACGGAGGGTTACCTGCGAAATGTCGCAAGGAGTGATAACAATCCGCACGGGTTTCTGGTCGAGCGGTGGCGCACGATTGAAAACAAAGACATAAAAACTGAAAATCGTTGAATCCGGATTGAGAGAAAGGAGTAGCATATATGTCGATTGAAAAGGTTAGTCAAAAGTCAGACAAACTCATGACAGTGGGTAAAATGAAAGGCGAGCTCAATGGAGAGTTCGAGATGTTTTATCTGGCTGTGGATGGGGAGGGGCAGTTGTTTAAGAACCACAATCTGCGGTATGGCGAAAAGGCATATGAAAAATCGGAGGACTGGAAACCGATTTCAAGGAAGCAGCTCGCTGAATACGAAAAGTATTTGCATTTCATCCCCAGTCGCAAGCGGGCAATGAAGCGATGAAAAACATTCGAGCTATGATCCAACACTTCATAAACAGCATCAATGATCGGTTCAATGGTTATCCGATCAGAACGCGTAAGACCATCGCGCTGCTAATCGGTTCCGCGTTCGCAGCCGTGTGTATGGCCATTATCATAAGATCTATAACTCAATAAAATATGAAATACACGCAGAAATTTCTGGAAAAGAGAAAGTTCGTGATGGCGTTGCCGGTCCTGGTGATGCCTTTCATCACGATTATGTTCTGGGCTTTGGGGGGAGGGAGCGGTACGCCGGCAGCCTCAATAGAAACCGGACTGTCCGGGCTAAACCTCGACCTTCCCCCGGCCCATTTCAGCGAGGAGCAGCTCGACAAGCTTTCGCTTTATGAGACCGCCCGCCGTGACTCACTGAAGTTTCAGGAGGCACGCGACAATGATCCTTATTTCAAGTTGGATAATCTGGAAAGTCCTCTTGCAGGTCAAACTGGGAAAGCGGATCCTAATGAAACCATGGTAAGGAACAAGCTTGATGAGCTGTATCGCGAGCTCAGCCGCAGGGAAGGCCATCAAAAGATGACATCACATGAATCTGTACCTAGCATTGCAACTCATGAGTCTCGCGCCGAAGTAAGTGCGGAACCGTCGGCGGATCTCAAGCAACTTGGACAGATGATGGAAACAATACACAGCAGGCGCGCTTCCTCCCCGGACGTGGAAGGAGAGCGGATCAATTCCATGCTCGACAAGATCCTGGATGTGCAGCATCCTGAGCGTGTACGTGAAAAGCTTAAGGAAAGAAGTAATCAGGATCATGGCCAGGTGTTTGGCGTAACGCAAGCACAAAACGAGGGCAGGGCAGACGAAAATGCATTCTACGCTTTGGAAGAGTTCGATTTAAAAAAGGATTCAGCGGGAAATGCTTTTGCGGCTGTCGTTCATAACACGCAGGAGCTGGTGGCGGGTTCGACAGTCAAGATGAGGTTACTCGATGATGTGTATGTCAACGGTGTACTTATTCCAAAGGACGAATTCTTATATGGCGTGGCGGGCATCAATGGCGAGCGCCTTACGGTTGCGATCACTTCAATTCGGAATGAAAATTCCCTTTTGCCGGTTTCCCTGGCGGCATACGATCTGGATGGACAGGAAGGAATTTATGTTCCTGGCGCCATCACACGTGATGCAGCAAAGCAATCGAGTGATCAAGCTATGCAAAGCATGCAGTTTATGACTATGGATCAGAGCCTTAGCGCGCAAGCAGGAGCTGCAGGTATTCAGGCGGCCAAGGGTCTTTTCTCAAAAAAGGTGAAGCTCGTCCGGGTCACGGTCAAAGCGGGGTACAAAATCCTGCTCAGGGATGGCAAGGTAAATCGATAGGAGCGAGTAGGAACTCACATGACAATGAAAGCAATCTATAAACAATCAACACATGAATATTAAAGGAACTGTCGTTTTGGTTTTCGCTTCGGCATTGATGGTAGTGACCAGCGTCGTCACAGACTGCCGGGCACAATGGAACCTGCAGGCAACGCAGGCGGAACAGGACATCACTACTTCCCATCCGATGGAAATCACCCACAACAAGACTTCGAGTATCATTTTTTCCGCTCTGATCAAGAGTGTGGACAAAGGCTCTAAAGATATCCTTGTTCAAAAAGCCAGGGACGTAGGGAACGTTCTTCAGATCAAGGCCGCAAAGGAAAAGTTCGAGGAGACCAACCTCACGGTGATCACTGCTGACGGTGTGCTTCACCATTTTACCGTCAATTATGTGCAGGAGCCCGGGACTTTGACTTTCGACATGAGCGTGGTGGAAAATGCCGGCATGCCTTCGAAGCTCATTTTTTCTTCTGACATGACAGAAACCTTGATGGAAGAGTATGCGGAAGGAATTGTCAACTCAAAACGTATTACCTATTTCAAAAGGCAGGGGAAACACAAGATTGCGTTTAGCCTGCTCGGAATTTATATAAAAGGAAACGTCATCTTTTATCGCCTGCGGATCCGCAACGGATCCAACATCGGTTATGACGTTGATTTTCTAAAATTCTTTGTTCGGGACAATGCGCAAATCAAGCGCACGGCAAGTCAGGAGGTAGAGGCAAAGCCTATGTTTCGTTATGGCAATGCTTCGACAGTTGCAGGAAGATCGGAAACGGAAATTGTATATGCCTTGGAAAAATTCACTATACCGGATTCAAAGCACCTGGCTATCGAGTTGTTTGAGAAAAAGGGTGGCAGGCACTGTCAGCTGAGAATTAAGAACAAAGCCATTGTGAAAGCGAAGCTTTTATAGCAAGGCGACGTCGTTAACAACTGAATCTTTTAAGTCATTTTTTAACAAAACCTTATTTTTTATGAATGTTGAAAACTTTGAATTTCTTAAGCGGGGTCTGCTCTTTATGGGCTTCGGTGAAAAGCTAAATGAGAATCTGGAGGCAAAGATCAAAGAGCAGCCCAAAGACTTCCAGTTGTCCATGCGGGGTGAATTCAAGCGGGACGGCGCTGAACCGGAAAAAGTCGATTACAAGCTCGATTTCCGGAAGAGCGACACCAATGACATGTACTTCTTTAATCGCTACAAGGCGACACTGATCAATGATCTTGATCCCACTAAAGAGAAGTCGCAGACGTTTTACATCAACAAAGGATCGGGCGTATCGGTGAAAGAAGCCTTCAATTTGTTAAGTGGCCGGTCGGTAAACAAAGACCTCACTACCAAGGAGAATCAGCCTTACAATGCATGGATCAAGCTTGACTTTTCAAAAAAGGACAAGCATGAAAATTTCGAGGTCAAGCAGTTCACGCAAGGGTATGGATATGACTTGCTCGCCACGCTGAAAAAATATCCGATCAAGGAGCTTGGAGAAAGTGAGAGTCTGGTCAGGCTTACGGCAGCTCTTGAGCGGGGCAATCTCCAGCCTGTCACCTTCGTGCGTGAAGGCAAGGAAGAACGGATGCACGTAGAGGCAAACCCTCAATTCAAAACATTGAACTTATATGACGCCAACATGAAAAAGGTGTTCCAGGGCAATGAAAAGAAAGAGGCTCCGGAGACAGGCCAGGCGAAAGAACCTTCAGCAAAAAAGGAGGATCTTAAGAAGGAGAGCCCGAAACCCGATGACGAGGAAGGACCGGGGAAGAAGAAATCCAAAAAAAAGGGAATGAAAGTATAGACACATGTCACTCATAAAAAGCTCGCTCGGCGAGCTTTTTTTATTCCATGATTGTGACTCGAGAATCTTGAATCGGCAGCGGTCAAGTCGACTTCATAACACCCCTGTTATTGGCCGAGTCATTTTCATTGACCAGACAAGCATTCTAGCTGAGGTAAAACTGTTTCAATACTTCAGTTCCTTAGAGCTCGCAATCCACCCGAATGCAAAGGGTGCAAAATGAAGATTGATAGCGATTATTTTGCATGCGAACCTCATCGCTTGTTAATCAGGAACGCAGACGTAGTATTTTTCATGTGTTTGCCTATCAACCCGTACGACGCAATGTGTTCCCTTCGGGCATGGCGGATCACACTTTGGAGCGAAGGGCACGAGCGTAAGACTTGAGAAAGCTCCTTCAATACCATTTTTTTTCAACACTTTTTCCAGGTCGGAAACAAACCGTTCGTGCCTGTCGGCCGCGGTTTCCCGGGTTGTCTTCTCTGCGCTTTGTGCTTTGGATTTCACCTTTTTTGATTTTCCTGAGGTAGATTTTTTTGTCATGGCTGGTTAGTTTTTATGTATTACTGCAATCTTTAATGTGTCGGCTATTGATGTTTTCATTCCGCTGTTGTCCAAGACCGTCATGATTATAAAAATAGACTGATCGGGGTTGATCCATCCAGGTGAATAGATAGCGGAGACTTGGGAGGATGCGTCGCTGCTCAGATTGGTGTTGCGAAAGGATCCGTTTAGTGGCTGATAGCCACTTGAGACATCTTCAAGTTTCACTTTATTTCCAATTGAAACTCCTTTGTGATTTGAGTTGCTGAGCTTTCCAGTCAATGTTATTTCTCCATCAAAATTATTGTAGACGCTGAATGAATTTGCGGTCAGGTCGATGGTCTTCACTACCGATCTTGTTGCTGTAATTGACCTGGATTTTACAAATTCCCCTTTACGATCGGGGATGACTACCTCAGCCGAAACATTAATTGTCCCTTCGGAGGCAGGGGCTTTAAATTGGGCGATGGCTTTTAGCTGCTTGTCTATTTTTTCGGCAACAACAACAATGCTGTCGGAATCCTTATTGTCAGGGAAACTTCCCTTGTCCACTTTGAAAAGGACGTTCCGTATATCCAGGTCGTTATTAAGATCCACGGAAAAATTAACCGTCGTCCCGCCATCGGCTTCAAGGGTGTCGGGAGTTTTTAAGTCTATAATAAGATCGTCGGTGGTCACTGATTCGCGACATGAGGCCAATATGGAAATGGTAAGAGTAGCCAGGAGAAGATTTTGTTTCATAAACCTAAAGTTTATCGGTGATGTCTTTTATTGCGCCAACGAGATCCAGATCAAAGGCAATCGAGAGATAGGGATTCAGATAGCTTATTTTTGAGTCTTTTATTGCCGGGTTAACATCTGCGCGTTGCATTACAACTGTACCGGCAGATAATTGAATACCTTGACTAAGCTTGTAATTTGCGCCGGCAAGTAAGGAAAGGCTTTCTATCAGATCAGAAAACTCACCGGTGGATATTTTGCTGGTCGTTAAGCCGAGGTTAATTGAAAACCGGTGAAGAAACTTGTGATCCAATCCAGAAAACGGAATATCCTTATTAATGGCGCGTAGATATATGCTCGCGCCAATGTAGGGCCTGACAAAAAATTCATCTTTGGTATTGCCATAAGCCTTGATTGCCGCAAGTCCAATAACAGGCATCACGTACCGGGTTCCTTTCGTTTTGAGATCCAGAATTTGATTGTTCCCAAAAGCCCAGGTTGTATAAGTTAGGTTACTTTCCTGCGCCACCTCTTCAAGGATATCGTTCAATTTTGGTTCAGCGAAATTAATTCTTGCGTCGATATCGGCACCGAGCGCGTTAACGCTTGCCAATACTGGTTGCACCACTGCTTGTTGGGGGCCGGTACAGGAAATCATCAGATTCTCAAGAAATTGACTAAGCAACTCAAGAGATTTTTTTGAGGCCTTTAAGTTGGCTACGCGTTCATCAATTCTTTCGGGGGCCGATTTCGCTTTGAAGAAGTCAGTCGTCAATGGGATTTTACCTTTCTGCACATCTGTTAACAGATTTCGCTGCACAACGCTGCCAAGAATAGCGAGCTCGCTGCTTTCTTTTTTTGCGGCGACCGCTATTGGTCCAACTGCTGATATATCAGCAAGGGTTAGTCCGGCGATGGCATTTGCACGCTCCAACGCACCTGCTGGGTCAAACACTACATCATATATTTTAACCAGGCGATTTGCGAAGAAAGTTTTATATCCGCCTACCGGGTCCAGGACGTTGCCGGTCTTCCAGGTTGGAAAATTAAAGGAAACTTGATCTTTTAACACCTTCGGATCAAAGTTATAGGTACTTTGAATTTTATCGGCGGCGTCCTTTACCAGTTGACTAATTGAAGCATCTGCAGATCCCGCGGGTCCTTTCCATATTTTGTAGTTAATGTCCAGAACTGATTTCAGCAAATCACCGTCGAACCGATGAGCGAGCATGATTGCAATGTTCTTATTGGGTGGCAATGGCCCGACGTAAAGGTCAACTCCCTTTTTTCTTGAAAATACATTTTTGGTTGCGTCGATATCAAACAGCTCATCAAGGACGCCTGTATTTACAAACAAAAGCTTCTTTTTTTCGACGAAGAATTTCTTTCCATTTCTCTCCTTCCAGTGATAAACAATTCCACTGTGAATAGATGTCGCATCGGGACCTCGTAGCTTCAAAATAAATGGACTGTCAAAAGGAAGGGCAGAGCTCGCCGCAGTTGTAAGCGTGTCGATATCAAATGTGACGGGGTCCGGCGCCTGTGAAACTCCGCGAGTTCCTAACCCCAGCAGAATGACTATCAGTGTAAGTAATTTTTTGATATTGCTTACTGATGACCTAATTGACGGATGATCAGTGCAGCAATGTCTAAAATCTACTCTACTTGCCTTAGATAGGAGTGACGTTATTTTCATACACCGAGCATTTTTGATAACTACAAGCAATTGTGAACACGAAAGAACCCAGTCGGATACAGAAGCCCTTCCGTATGTGAGGTCGAACTAGTCCAATCAAACCGAGTCGTGAGACGACGTGGGTTTTTTTATACCAATCTGATTGCGGCCAATACTCATAAAGCGGGAGCAGTGATCTAATTCAAAACTTGGATGATGAAGCGCTCCGTTGAGCTGAGAGTAAATGCGACCTAAGCCGGTGAGTCAATATACTATTATTTTTTCGAGTGCAGGGAACTTGGTTCTAGAAAAGTTACTGCGTTTTCTTAAATCCGGGAAGCGATATTGAATTTCCTGTAACCATAGATCTAGCTACCAACCGGGTAAGGCCCGCTTTTTTTGTTAGTGCAGGCATAGGTTCCCGCCATCGCAACAAGATCTTCCGCCTTGAAAGTATAACGAGCTGTCAATTGCGATAACCTGAAGTTGTTGCCAACCCCGGATTTCTAGTCCCGCGAAATTTCTACCCTGGAATCTGGCGATCTAAGGCTTTGTCCTGTCTCATTTGTTAATCAAGTCTTAATTTTTAGGAAATACGATTTTTTTTTCGGCACTTTACCATTGTGCAACGGAAAACAATCATACGACGAAAGGGCCGTTCTTCTTTTGATCTCTCCGGGAAGTCAGCGGGCCTTTGAGGAGATGTATGACTATTACCGGCCGTTTATTTACAATGTTGCTCATAAGCTTATTGCTGATAACGAGCTGGTAAAAGAAGTGCTACAAGACGTGTTTATGGAAATCTGGCGCCGCAGGGAATCGGTTATTTCGATTCAGAATTTCCGAGGCTACCTGTATTCAATGGCGCGTAACGTGATCTTCAATCACCTTAAGGCACAAAGTCATGCTCCGGCTGCGGCAAAAGGAGTTATAGCATCAATCTGGTCTGGAAAGCACCACTGAAATCATGGTGCTCGAAAAACAATACAATGAACTACTGGCCACCACGGTGGCAAAACTCCCCCCTGAGCAGAAACAAGTGTTTTTGCTCGCGCGTATGGAAGGTCTGAGCCACGAGGCGATCGCGTCGAAGCTCAGTCTTTCGCGCCTGACGGTCAAAGCGCATATCCAGCGGGCCCTGCATTCCATCAGGGTGGCGTGATCGAAGAAGCCAGAAAGAAAAGGAAAAAGAGCTTCACGATTTTAAGACTTTACTATGTCGCGCAGAACGGTGGAGAAAAGTAAAAGCGCTGCGGGAATTTCTCGTTGAATCACCGTTGATGAATCGCAATGTTGATACCGCCAACTCCGAGTCTTGGCTTGAATGGGCAAAGAAAAAACTGGACTGGTATGATCCACATATTGAAGCCGATGACGAACTACTCAAAGATGTGGATCGCGATACACTTGTGTTTGTTTCGCCCGCTCAGGGATCTACCTGACAATTTCGTTTTGGACTAGCCATCGGAAAGCGATCGGTGGAAATGGTTTGAGAGGATGTAGACTAACGCTCAGCAGCAGGACAGAACTTTTTTCAAAAGACACATCTTGGCAGCATGTAGCAGAACCTTTTGCTTGCTCAAATTGGCTTGGATCTGATGAAGAGTCTTAATATGAGTCTTCATCCTCTGGGCAGATTGTGATTCGAGGATTCGGACAATCTCACTAGAGAATTCTTTTATGCGGATAAACTCAATAACAGACCCAACCAGAAATTTCCTAAAGTGCCTGGTTTCCCAGAGTCCATAGCAGATCCAATATACATTCATTCTTTCTTCGTCCGATTTGAAGTCCATTACGAAACAATTGGGACAGGGCTGGAGCATAGGCTTGCCGGCATTCATGCCTTTGGAAAGAATGTATAGTGGAAGATTCGAGTAAACTCTGTTTGCATTGTAAGTTCTGACTGGTTGATTCATACACACTGGCATTTGTTTTTTTGCCATGGAGAACCAAAGCCTACGATGGGTGTTAGGCCGGCCGAGAGCTAGCCGGTCAAGGAGGAACGGAATAAAAGGAGAAGGACGGAGGGCAGGCTATTTATGCCGTAGTTCCTTGACCGGCGGACAATGCGCGCGAATCGTGTAGGCCGAAATTTGCTTGAAGCGTTGGCCGAGAGCAAAAAAACAAAATGCCAGAGGGATGAAGCAACAAGGGCAAAGAGGAGGGGTTGAGCTTTCATTTTTCACATCTTGCCGCCAACTTGTGAAAGTGACGTTTCCCTGAAAGGTAGCTTGTGTTTATGATCGATGAGAAATTCATCAGAGATGTATTTATTAAATACTTTCAAAGCGCTCTGGAGAGAGCAATTCCTGAAGTGATTCAATCAGTTTCCAAGACAAACCCCTTGTTTGCCGGCCAGGAGTTTATTTCCTTGAAGGAAACGATGAGGCGTTACGACCTTTCGAAAAGGACGTTATACAATTATCACAGCCGTGGCCATATAACCTTACGAAGCTCGGGAGGAAAAACTTTTGTTTCGATTGTGGAGCTGGACAATTATCTAAGAATAAATCCAGTTGTCAGGTCAGTCGAAGAAGCTGAATGATACCACCGGAACAATTTCGCACATGAAATTATCCCATTGTTTATTGGCGTCTTGAAGTGTTTCCCTATTGACATCCACGTACCTGCTATAAGCTGCAAAAGTCTTGTGTCCGGTACGCTTCATCGACGTTTTTACTGGAACACCGAGCATGTTATCCAAAGTGGCCGCCGTCTTCCTCATGAACTTTGTTGAAAAGATCTTTTTCAAAGGGATCTCAACTACTTTTACGAGTTTGCCGAATTCGTCGTAGTGAGGTATCGATTTCGTCTCATCCCAGTTTAGGCGAGTGGCAATACATTTCAAATGTTTGTTCATCCGGTAATTATTCGGCACTATGGGAAACATTCCTTTGTATTTTTTCAAAACCTGCATACCAAACCTGTTCATTACAATCTCTGAATGAGCATTTCCAGTTTTGCTTTCGAAGTATGTAAGGACATTTTGATTCACGGAAAAACCATTTTTTCTCAACGATTCTCCAATTTGTTCCAGGTCTTTGTGGCGAGGACCGCCTATGGAAACTCCAAATACAAACATATCCCGCGTTTTATCTAACGCGATCGAATCGGAAAGATCAAGGTTGTAAAGCGCGATGAATTGGTCCGAGCTAAGACCAATCGGATCGCCATAACGGGTTTTCAGTGATACTTTTTTATAGGCGGCCGAAAGTTTTAGTTCTCCATTTTCATCTTGGTCGACAACCCAATTTATAAATCCTCTAAGATTTTTGAATGTCTTATAAATTGTGGGCCCAGAAAATCCAAGAGGTTTGAGGAATTTTCGAAATTCGATAAGGAACTCGCGTGTTATATCCTGAAAAAGGATAACACCCTTTGTCTCGACGAATTTCCTGAAGTGTTCATAAGCGGCTTTATACGATTGTATACCCACACCTATTTCGCTTTCCTTCGTTTCGATAAATTCTTGGTACCAATCTATCACGGGCCTGGCAAAGCGCTGGGAGGGTATATTTGGAGTTGTAAGGTGCTTGTCCTTGTTGTATTCGGCCTTTACGTTTTCAATGGTCGGCTCAATGTTATTGGTTTTCAAGCTGTCTAACGCCTTTGAGATCTTGGAATGGATTTCCATCAATTGAAAACTGTAGCCTTTGAGTTGCTCCTTCATCGCTGAGGTTCCACTCCCTATTATGGAGAGTTTAAATATGTCAAGATCGTTGTCGTAAATACAAACGACCTCTTTTGGATTGACTTTGATGTCGGGATTGTGACGCCACAGCTTGCCTTTGTGCGAGAATTCGCAAATCACTGGGGCTTGCCCAGATTTGTCGATGTAGTCTGTTTTAATGAAGAAATTTATAGTTGCCATGATCCTTGATTTAGCGGTCTTTAATCGGGAATTAGTAGAGAATTAGTAGAGATCTAGTAGGATTTTAACGGTTTTTCGGGTTTCGAAGAGGTTGATTTTCTCATAAAACGTTGTTTTTTGCATCTAAGAGCATCTTCGTGTATCGGCGTGCATGGATCGCTCTTCCGTCCAGACCGCGCGGAAAAGCCTCGATGAACGTCGGGGCTTTTTTAGTCTATTAGTGTTCCCAATTTGGGAACTTTTATTAATTTTGTCGGATTAATGAGAGTGATCGCCAAAAAGACACTCCGTGATTTCTGGGACAAGCATAATGACTCTAAGGGGCAATTGCAATCCTGGTATCAGGAAGCAAAAAAGGCAAAATGGAAAGGCCCGGGCGACATTAAGGTGTTGTATCCAAGTGCAAGTGTGCTTGCAGGAAACCGCGTGGTGTTTAATATAAAAGGCAATTCGTACCGTTTGATTGTTAGGATCAACTACGATTACGGAATTGTCTGGATCAGGTTTTTAGGGACACACGCCCAATACGATAAAGTGGACGCAAAAAAGGTCTAGGATTATGGAGTTGAAGCCAATTAAAACCAAAAAAGACTACCAGCAAGCACTACAACGCCTTGAGTCGGTCTTTGATGCCAAGCCAGGCACAAAGGAGGGAGATGAACTGGAAATACTTTCAATTTTGATCAACAACTTTGAAGAACAGCATTATCCAATTGATTTTCCAGATCCGGTCGAAGCAATCAAGTTCAGGATGGAACAGCTCGGTATGGATCAGAGTGACCTCGCTAAAGTTGTGGGTTTGAAAAGCAGGGTTAGCGAAATTTTGAATCGGAAGCGGAAGCTTACCCTCGATATGGTGCGCAAGCTCCACAAAGAATTATTGATTCCTACGGAAGTTCTGGTTCAGCGATATTAAGATTGCACAAGATTTGGTGACTCATCCAGCCCGCTCAGAAAGTCCCGGTAGATTCGGCCTTTTTTTAAGGATGGTGTAATAGCTTTAGTTAGTTGCCATCGATATATTCAACCTCCATGGTTATCAACCTGGAACATATGTTCGCGTTGGCATGTGATGCTGCTCGTAGCTACCCCTTTCCTTTTCCACGCAGAAATATTATCTTACATAAGTTAATATTTCACTCCACCCTAAACCCATTTCAACCATGAAGAAGTCAATGTTCGTATTGGCGGCGCTTGTTTGCGCGCTGCAAGTACAGGCCCAATTCGCGGTAGTCAACTACATGAAGGTAAAGCCCGGTAATGGTGAAGCGTTCCTTGCCAATGAACGGGTCTGGAAAAAGCTGCATCAACAGCGCGTTAACGACGGCAAGATGATCGCCTGGGAAGTTTTTTACGTGCATGGTCAGGGCACTGAGAGCCCCTACAACTATGTCACAGTCGACATCTTTGAAAACATGCAAGCGGCATTTAAAGAATTCACCACGGACGAGCTGAAGAAAGCCTTCGGCGAAAAGTATGCCGATGTGCTTAACAAGACGTCCGCGAACCGCGATCTCGTCTATTCGGACATGTTCAACCGCGAGATTGGACTGGACAGCAAGTCTGCTGACAAGTTTTTGCGCGTCAGCTACATGAGCGTGAAAGACAATGACAAGTACTACAAGATGGAAGAGAAAGCGTTCAAGCCACTTCACCAGGCCGCCATCGATATGGGTAACCTCAACGGTTGGAGTATCTGGTCAAGGCCATTCTGGAACAACACAAAGTATGATGCCGTTGCGGTGAATGGATTCACATCGATTGAGCAAATGGCGAAAATGAACTATGGAGAAGATGTTTTAAAGAAAGGGATGGCCTCGATGAAGGGCAGCGAGCAGCTCGAGGTCAGCAGCCTGATCAATGAAACAGGAAGCATCCGGACTATGGTTGTGTCTCAACTGTGGGAAATGCTGGAATCCACTGCACCAAAGAAATAGGGTAGACCCAATGCCAAAAGAAAGCCCCGATACAAGTCGAGGCTTTTTTATGAATGAGGTTTTCCATCTTATTTCATACTCTTCTTCATCAACTCAACTGTCGTGAGCCTTTGCTGTGGATTATCAAAGAAATCATAAAGCATTTCTTTAAACCACTTGTTTCGGTCCTGATAGACACCGTGCGTAGTGCCGGGAAGAATGCAGAGGAATGCGCCCGGGATGTTGTTGTAGATTTCGATTGTATGCTGAGTGCGGATGATGTCCCTATCGCCGGCCATGATCAGGACATCGGCTTTAATAGCACGAAGGTCTTTTGCCGGAATGTGTGGCTCCGTTACGAGCAGTTGAAATCGTTTGCTTTGGACGCTGTCTTTCATATACTGCGGACGCATCTTCTCCAACAACGGGAAGATAGCGGGATCCACCGCAGTCGTATCTGGCCTCAGGTTGGCACTGCTTGCAAGCAGCTTTTTTACTTTGTCAGGATACTTCATCGCCATGATCAGCCCGATGATTGCACCGTCGCTATGACCCCACATCAATGTTGAGTCAACTTTGAGATATGACAACAGTGCATTAAGGTCTCCCGCAATCTGTTCATAGGTGAGGTGAGAAGTGGGGCAGTCTGTTTTGCCATGACAGCGGTTATCCATCATGATCACCTTATACTTTTTTGAGAACTCCTGGATGAACTCCACGCGGCCTCTTATTGAGCCACCGTTGCCGTGGATGATCACGAGCGGTTTACCGGTTCCGTATACTTCGTAATAGACTTTTACGGGCCCGTTCTTAAAATATCCACCGGCGGCAGGGTTGTTGCCGATTTCTACGGCTGGACTTTTCTGCGCAAACGTTGTGATTGAAACGCAGGCTAGGATCAGGATCAGTTTCATGCAACTTAGACTCCTGCAACGATTCAATGGTTGCATGTGTCATATTCTTACAGCCCTGACAATCGGCGTTGGGTCATTGACGCTCAATGCAATAGACGATTTGTCTTTGATTTCAAATACAATCTTGACGTGGGGTGCTCCAATCGGCGCAAAACTGTTTTCGTCAAGTCTGAATAATTGCCGTTCGAATTTTTGTCCTTGCTTTTTGATAGACATCACGCCCTTGTCGTTGAATTCAACCTGGAAGTAATCTTCAGCTTCCTCTCCGAATCGGAACTGTCCTGCAAATTGCTTCCTGTCGGCCTCGGGCACATCGAGATATGGTTGCTTATTGTCGGCGTTGCCCAACGATGTGAGATAGTCGATCATCGCCTGACCCTTTTTCTTGTCCGTATCGCTGATGGATTTGCTCATCATCCGGATTTTGGCATGCATCAATAGTGTGATGCCATGTGGCCCTTTGATCTCCTGAACGCCGGGGTTGCCAGCGACGATCGTCTTGACCGTGGGCAGATCGCCTAACATAGTAAAGGTGAAAATGTCGGGGCGTGCACCGTGAGCCATAAGCAGTTCGGCAATTTCTTTACTGCCAGTGTGCGAGGCGGCCCCAATAGCGGTCTCCCAATCGCCGTAGCCCCAGTCCCAGGCAGCCTTGGCAAGCTCAGGATGAGCTACGAGCAGCTCTTTCACTTTTTCAATTTGGCCGTGTGACACCAGAACCATCTCCTGGACCAACTGTGGATCCTGAGATGGGAAGTAAGGATGATAAGACTGAGTATTCATATCCAGATGGTTTGATTGCTTGGTCACAAAAGGTTTAGCGATTGCTTTTCCGTCGAATAGTATCGCTGTCGCCGTTCCTCCCATTGCCGCGAGGAAAGCTTTACGTGTAATGCCTGTTTTCATGCGAGTCGTTTTTTGGGACAAGGATAGGCGCCCATTCACTTTTTCTTGTCCTGTTTTGTGAATCAGTACATCTTATTCGCGTAATGTGATTCCTTTGTGTGCTCGAAGACATGAAGGAGCTGATTTTACTCGGTTACGGAATATTCGCGGGGCAAGGCCTTCTGCTTGCGTTGATGCTTTTTCTGAGACACAGGGGCTCCGGAAACAAGCTTCTGGCCGTGATCCTCATTCTGATCACAGTGAGGGTTAGCAAATCCATCGTTTCTCTTGCATGGTTGGAGTGGGCTCTTCCTGTCAATGTGTTCGGCCTTTCCGCAATGGCTGCTTTGGGCCCGCTGACGCTTTTTTATACGGAGCAACTTTATTCAAACTCGAAACGCAAGTGGCTGCATTTGCTTCCGGCGCTGTTTTGTCTCGGAGCATGGACCTGGCCCCTTATTAACGTAGGCTATGTGATCATCACCGCCCAGTTGCTCGGTTACCTTGTGTTCACGGCATCATTGCTATCCAAAAATTCCGAGCTCTATGCAGTTGACAACATCCGTTGGCGCTGGAGCAAAGGCGTCGTGGCGGGGATGCTCACCATTTCGATTTCATTCACAGCTCAAATGATTTTTTATGATCCCACGGTTTACCTGGCAAACGTTGGTGTCTCTGTTGCCGTCCTTTACGTTCTCTCATTCTGGGCGTTCCGGCAAAACAAATTGTTTACAGAAGGCCCCAGGAGAAGTCTTGACAGTGATCCTGATAACTATACGCTGATTGGAGAAAAGGTCAAGAAGCTAATGGAGGAAGAAGTGTATGTGGATGCCGACCTGAATCTTAGCCTGATGGCAAAGCGCCTGGACGTTCCGCCTTACTTGCTTTCAAAGGCGATCAACTCGTGTTTCAGCATGACTTTTCCTGAAATGATCCTGGAATACCGGCTCCGGAAAGCTGAACAATTGCTGATATCATCTTTGGGAAAAATCTATACCATCGAAGCGATCGCTTACGAAAGTGGATTCAATACACTCTCCGTTTTTTACCAGGCGTTCAAGAAGCGGAACGGCATCACGCCAACGCAATTCAAGAAGAGGATGGAGGAGAAGTCATCCCGGTTGGTTGTAAACGGGAATGGTCCAGCCACGTAAACTCATAACAGGTATTGAAGGGGCTATTGTCATGTACCCTTATTTGGGTATTGACATGCCATTACGCAAGTGCCATTACAATTGAGATGATACTTAATTGATGTTGCGCTGGCAAAGCGGTAAATTCACAGTGATCTCTTTTCACCTAATAACTTTGGCCATGAGAAAATTTATCCCACTCTGTGCAATAGCTGCTTTATCTTTCACCTTTGCTGCCGGACTTCTTGAAACACTTAAGATAACTGCCGAGCAGGCGCATATGGCCATATGGGATAGCTTTTCATACGGCAACTATGCCGGACCTACGTCCAAAGATTACCACAACTTCACGAAACCAATTCAAGTTGCCATGATCAAGGAGATCGGCGCGTTTGCAAAAGCTTACAGCCAGTCCGACGATTTCAAAAAACGTTATGCAGAACGTCGTGAAGGAAATAAGCCGCAACCTCCGCAGCCTTATCAGCCAATGGCTGAATTGCGAAAGAAGCAACATGATGCCATGGTAGCCAATATCAAAGACATCGAAGGTAAGCTTAACACCTTCACGGGCGACACGCGAAAAGCTATGGACCAGGCTCTTGTGATGTTGAAGCAGCAGCTCAAGGAATTTGATGATCCGAAGAACCCCATGTTCAGTGCAGAAATGGAAGCTACGATGAAGAATGGTTACGATGAACAAATGAAGAACTACCAGCGCCAGGTTGCTGAATGGCAGAAGGAGAATCCGGAGTCTCCACATGACCTCATCAAACAAAGGCTCACCGGATTCCTGCAACTCTCGTCAACCGTGGATTTTAATGCGAAACTTCAAAAAGGGCCTGACAACAAAATGGTGTTCGTCAACCCAGAGTATGAGGCGAAAGACTCCGACTGGAAATATATTTATCGATCGGGCAAAGAAGCCACTGACGCGGCGCGGGCGGTTGCAACCCAATGGCTTGCCGAACTGAAATAGCGGTTTGCCTGCATCCGGAATGCCTATTGGCATTGTCTGAATTACTTAGCTGCCCTTCCCTTGAATCCGAAGTCAAAGGAAATCAGGATTGAGATCAAAAGAATAAGTCCCGGCAAAACGAAGCGAGTGGGGGGTTCATCGAGCATGAAACGCGTTACCAATGCGCCAAGCATCACCAGTCCTATCAAAGTACTTCCCAGGCGCTTGGAAGTGGCCGCCGTCATCAACAAAAGGATTCCGCCAATCATCTCAACGGCTCCGATCGCATAATAAAACCAGGTAGGATAATTGGCGCGTTCAAATTCTTCCTGCAATTCGGGTTCCAGGGAGGCGTACTTAAGTGCACCCACTGCTATAAATGATATGCCAATGACCCAGATGAGGATGACGCGTGTTTTTTGCATACCCGGGGTGTTTAGGTTGTGTTAACGCAACACAATGAATATAACAAAAAAAGTCTTAAAACGGAATTAGAATTTCCAAATCTAAGGACGTGGAGATCGCATTCCGTTACAGTTGAAATTTCCGGCAATTTGAATACCTTGATTCCAAACCGAACCTGAACTAAGACTTACTTGGCACCCGACTTACCCCACACTCGCAACAATGCTGTTCAGTTTTTTAAGGACTATGCAAATGCAAACCGTGCTACGCTGAATGGTAAAGTCGTTGTTGATCTCTCAGCAGGAAGTGGGTTCATAGCACATTTTTTTGAAGAGATCAATTGCCTCATCCGCCCTTTTGATCTCTTTCCCGCGAACAATAAATATGCGACAGCGGCATGTCAGCCGATCGACCTGCAGCAGGAATTTCCGATTGAGTCCGCGACCGCCGATCTGGTAATTCTCGCCGAGACCATTGAACACATACCGGATCAGCTTTTTCTTTTTGGTGAAATGGCACGGATCCTCAAGCCCGACGGCCGGCTGATTATCACTACACCGAACAGTTCTTCACTGAGGAGCAGGTTTTCGCAATTCATGATCGAAAGTGAGCATTATGGCGTTGCGCCTCCCAATGAGACAACGGTGTACGTCGAATGGAACGAAGGGCAACGATACCTCGGCAAACTGTTTGTGAGCGGCCTGCTTCGACTGCGAACAATGGCAGCAATGAATGGATTGAAGATTAAGACTATCCATCCGTCGCCGTGGAGTTCCACATCGATTGTGCTTCTTTTCACTTTTCCCTGGATTTACTATTTCGCCTGGCGTGCACGGCGACAGCTATTAAAACTAAACCCCACCGGGAAGGCGGCATATGATGAGATCTTTCGCATCAGCACTGGGTTGAATACGCTTCTTGCCAAACATCTTATCATTGAATTTGAGCGAGGGAAATGAGCTGTAAGTGAAGGACGTTTTTGAGAAGGATCATGGGGCTCCCAATTCCTTCAGAAACTTTTCAGAATTGCTTTTAACATTTGCGGGAGGATCGAGGCTGAGGGACTTTTTAAAGCTTTTAATAGCGTTGGCTTTATCTCCCTTTCTTACATATGCTTCGCCGAGAGTATCCCAGGCGTTTGCGCTTTTCGGAAAACGCTCGGTGTTGGTGATCAACACCTTGATAGCCTTGTCCGTCAGCCCCAGTCCGAGCAGCCCATACCCGTAGTTAGAGATATCACTTTCAGAAGCAACCTCGAGGGCGTCGCTGATGATTTTGTTGGCCTCAGCTACCTTGCCATCTCTGAACAGCATCCTTGTTTTCACTCGTATCGCCACGAAATTTGTCGGGTCGAATGAAAGGGCCTGATCTATCCACTTCATCGCCTGGACGAGATCAGTATTATTTTCGAATGCGTACAATGCAGCGGTAACGAATCCGTCTGCAACGAACCCTGCGTCACCTTGCAACTCCTGTTTCAACTGGGCCATCACGATTTCATCGACGGCGAACTCGATCTTCAAAGGCAACTGTTTCTTTTCCCAGTTCAATACCAACTCGCCAGACGTTTTCGTCAGATTCACGAAATCATAGGTGAGAAGTTCTGTAAATGAATTTTCTCTTACGTCGATCCTGGTCCGCAGCATATCCTCGGAGGGATCGTAGTAAAAGCTTCCCCATGCCTTGTTGTTTTTTGAGAGAATTGCTTCACCAGTGTTATTGTCATTGATGACATAAAACAATCCGTACGTTCCGGCCGGCACGATAACGCCGCCGACTTTGGCATTATGCGAGAGCGTAATAGTTGTGTTTTCATTGGCGCCTGCCCGCCAGGGTGCAGGGTTGCCATTACCAAAATTCTGTACGTTCCATCCATAAGGAACAACGTTCCCCCAGATTGACCTGCCCTTTACCGCAGGTCTTGAGTAGTTTACAATCACTTTTGATATGCCGATCGTTTGAATGGCGGCTGCGGATGGACTTGCCGGCCGCGGCGTCGATACCAATTGCGACCTCGCAGAGATGCTTGCTAACAAAAAGAGTGATGCGGCGATGATTGCGACAATAGGAGTCGATTTGCAGAAATGCTGTTTCATATTCAAGTCTTTGAAGAAATAGGTTCTTAGATTCAATCCTTCTGGCTTATCTCAGGAGGAACGGATAATGGCCACGGTCAGATAAACCGACAAAAGGGGGGTTTTTCAATTTGAATGAAGTTGTCCTGTTTGAATGGAGCGAAAGGAAAAACATGCGGGAATTCCTCAAAAAGCAGATTTTGGCTCGAATTCCATCCCGGCATGTAACTTCTTCGTTAGAACACGGTATTACCTCAAAATTGCATCTTATGAATCTGATCAAGAGACTCACCCTGCTCACTTTAATGCTTGTATTTGCTTTCGCAATTGATGGATACAGTCAGGAGAAGAAGGCAAAAGCAAAGACTGAAAAGACCGAAAAGCAAAGTCTGAAAAACGATCGGGAGAAGGATAAGTCTGATAAGGACAAGGATAAAAGTAAGTCTGCAAAGAGTGACGAATCCGGTGATGGCCGTAAGGATGGCCTTAGAAAAATTGCGGGAAGCCGCGTCGACGACGAGGATGAGGAGGATGATGCGGACGAGGACGATGATCAGGACCGGGAGGACGCTGAAGATTACGACTTCGATCATGATGTCGACATCGATGAAATGGTGAACATTAATGTCAATGAGATCCAAAACCAAATACAGGTGGAAATGGAAAGTCTTCGGGAAGAATTGTCGGAGGTTCACGTCGAGTTATCCAAGATCAATATTAATCTCGATGAAATGGACGTAGACGTGGATGTCGACCACTATATGGATATTGACATGGATGAAGACATGGACATAGATGTTGATGTGGATATGGATCAGGACATGGATATAGACATTGATAATGACGACCAAGATGACAGGATTAGGCAGGGTAGGGACAAGGAGAAGAACAAACTCAAAGAAAAAGAAGAAGAAAAGAACAAGGACAAGGACAAGGATAAAAACAAAGACAAAGAGCAGAAGGAAAGGGCAAAAGGCCTGAAGAAGATCAAAGGATAGGATCTATTGTCAGACCTGCAATTCCGCGCAGGTTATACTTGACATTTTTTTGTGGATTACTTTAACGCTGGCGTGGTTAGCATGTAATGGTTATTTTAGGCTAATCAACATTTTTATGCGCGTCGTCGGTCTCCTTACTGTCATCGTTCTATTTGCGGTACTCGCATGCTCTGAAAAAAGGAAAAACCTGCAGGACAACCGAATATCGATCGGCATCAAAGACAGTCTTCATAGCGAAATTCTGAATGAAAATCGCGAGATATGGATATATCAGCCGGCAAATTTGCTACCCGGTGAAAAGTGCCCTGTAGTTTATCTCCTTGACGGTGGATGGCATTTTCATTCCGTCACCGGAATGATTGACAACCTCATCGACAACTCGTTGGTGCCTAACATGATTGTCATCGCGATTTTGAATACGGATCGTGCCCGTGATCTCACTCCTACACACTCAATGAAACAAACCGACGGCACTGACCGAGATGACTTCAAAACAACTGGTGGAGCAGAAGACTTCACGAGATTCATTGAAAAGGAGTTAATGCCGTACGTGGAATCCAAATATCCTGTGGCTCCCTATAAAATGCTGATTGGACATTCGTTTGGAGGACTATTTGCGATGAATACGCTCGTTTACCGTCCGCAATTGTTTAACGCATATGTCGCAATTGATCCAAGCATGTGGTGGGACAATAGAAATTTACTTCAGAAGATGGATTCAGCTTTGACGCACGGAAAATATCCTGGTCGGATTCTCCATCTGTCGATAGCCAATACAATGACGAAAGGAATGGATACGCTGCGAGTGGCACAGGATACTTCGTCTGCCAATAAACATATCCGATCAATTCTCGAATTGGCGAAGTTGACCTCAAAAAGCAATAAGAACGGACTTGTGTCACGCTGGAAATACTACGATCAGGATGATCATGGCTCTGTGCCATTCATCGCAGAATACGACGCTTTCCGGTTCATATTTGATTATTTCAAGCCGGAAGGTAACTGGCGTGATTTTACGCCAGCCTCATTGACAGAACACTTCAGTAAGGTTTCGGAAAAACTGGGCTATACCATGCTCCCGCCGGAAGGGCAGGTTGATAACATCATTTACTTTTACATCGGTGCAAAAAAGCTTGACAAGGCATCCGAATTCCTTGCCCTTAATGAAAAGAACTACCCTGAGAGCCCGGGACTGCCCCAGACGCAGGGCGAACTTTTCCTGGCAAAAGGCGATACCATCAGGGCCTTAGAGTATTTTGACAAGGCACTTGCTATGCGAGAGAACAGCTACCTTCGAAAAAGGGTAGGTGACTTGCGCAAGTGAATGATTGCTGCATCGTTTATTTTCTCACCGAAATCCCTGGTTGTGGTTGGTTAGTTTGATCGACTCTTCAAGCTCTTCGTCGAAGGATGTGTCGAACTCAAAATTGGAAATTTCCCAGCCAGTGCTTGTCTTATACAACTCAAACGTGAAGCGTATCGGATCATGCACATAGTATACCAGATAACTGGCAATCCTGAAACGACTTCCCAGCGTTCTCGATCTGATCTCCTCATAACCAAGGTAGTCTCCCATTACATCCACTTGTTTAGAAAGTGAAAGGATAATGTTATCCATCTCCGTGCCGTTAGACTTTATCCATTTGTTGGTGGAGAGAGAGTACTTAAGCGCCGCACTGTATCCCTTGGTCTTATAATAGTCGAAAAACGTGTCGATGAGCTCCTGGCCGTCATCTTTTCCTTGAGCCATGGAGAAAGAGCAGATTGCAATAAACAGCAGGGTAAGGATGTACCTTTTCATATGGATATAGTTGATGTTTCGTGGAAATAGCAATAGGATTTGCCGATTTGAAGAAGTTGCGGATGCGCGGATGTCGGTTGGGCAACCGGGAATTTCACTTCTTAAATTTAGCGATTTCCGACCTCATTTCTTCGATGAAATTGGCGTTATCGATAAACAGCGTTGAGCGGGGATAAACAGCAGGCGGCCATTTTTGAATAAGGCGGAACCTCATAAAACAGCGTTTTTCGCAGCAATTCAAAAAACTGAGTACTTTTGCCCCCGAACGTAAAATTGTGAAATGAATCAATTGGATTTCGAGAAACCGATTGCCGAATTAGAATCCAAGCTGCAGGACATGAAGCAGCTCGCCGACGACAGCGATGAGTCCGTGAAGAAAGCGATCCAGGCGCTTGAAAAGAAAATCCTCGACCTCAAGAAAGAAACTTTCGAAAATCTGACTGGCTGGCAGCGCGTGGCGTTGTCGCGTCACCCGGACCGCCCATATACCCTGGATTACATTTATGAAATCACATCCGATTTCATAGAAATACATGGCGACAGAAATGTCGGTGATGATAAAGCAATGGTGGGTGGACTCGGTTCAATCGAAGGGCAGACATTCATGCTTATCGGTCAGCAGAAGGGGCGGAACACCAAGCAGCGCCAAATGCGGAACTTCGGTATGGCAAACCCCGAAGGCTATCGCAAGGCATTAAGGCTGATGAAGATCGCGGAGAAATTCAAGAAGCCAATTGTTACATTCATCGACACCCCTGGTGCTTTTCCCGGACTTGAAGCTGAAGAACGCGGCCAGGGTGAAGCGATCGCACGGAACCTGAAAGAGATGTTCATGCTGAAAGTCCCCGTCATTTGCATCGTCATCGGCGAAGGTGCGTCTGGCGGTGCGCTGGGGATCGCCATCGGCGACCGTGTTTTCATGCTGGAGAACACATGGTACTCGGTGATCTCGCCAGAATCGTGTTCATCTATCCTTTGGCGAAGCTGGGACTACAAAGAACAAGCTGCGGAAGTGCTGAAACTGACTGCGAAAGACATGAAGTCTCAGAAACTCATCGATGGCATCATCAAGGAACCACTGGGAGGCGCTCATACCGACATCAAGTGGATGGCCAACGAAGTGAAACGGAATATACTTGCAACGTATGCCGAGCTCAGCAAGCTTCCTGTTGAGGAAATGATCGATCAGCGTATCGAGAAATTCTGCTCGATGGGCGTAGTCAAAGAGTAATCTTAGCAATGTTTGTGATGACCGGATCAAGCCAGGCAAACAACTTGAAGCAATGAAGCTTCATGTCATAGATACCGGCTTTTTTAAACTTGACGGAGGTGCCATGTTCGGCGTGGTGCCTAAATCGATCTGGCAGAGAACAAATCCGCCTGACAATAATAACCTGTGCACCTGGGCCATGCGTTGCCTGCTGGTTGAGGATGGCAATCGCCTCATCCTTATCGATAATGGTATCGGTGATAAACAGGATGCAAAATTTCTAAGCTACTACTATTTGCATGGCGATGACAGCCTGATAAAATCGATCCGAAGAGCTGGATTTTCAGAAGGAGATGTCACTGATATGTTTCTCACGCACCTGCACTTTGACCATTGCGGCGGCGGTGTCAAAAAGAATGGAGATGAATTTGCATTAACTTTTCCCAACGCGGCATATTGGTCCAATGAAGATCACTGGCGCTGGGCTACTCAGCCTAACGCTCGAGAGAAGGCAAGCTTTCTGAAAGAGAACATTATGCCGATGCAGCAAAGTGGACATCTCAAGATGTTGATTCCCAACGCAGCGTCCCCGTTTCCTCAAATAGATATCTTTTATGCATCGGGCCATACTGATAAGATGATGATCCCCATGATCCGTTACAAGGGGCGGACAATTTGCTTTATGGCTGATTTGATTCCGAGTTCATCCCACATTCCGATTCCATATGTAATGGGATACGATACGCGACCTCTTATCACCATGGAAGAAAAAGATCAATTTCTCAGGGAAGCAGCTGAAAAGAACTACGTGCTTTTTTTTGAGCACGATCCGGTCGTGGAGTGCTGTACAGTCGCCAACGCAGAGGGCAAAATAAGGCTTGAAAATAAATTTAAGCTTTCGGAGCTTTAAAAAGCTGGCACCTGATCTTAAGAGGTTGCGCATATGAGGGAAATCGGATTGGTTCTTTCCGGCGGCGGAGCAAGGGGAGTCGCTCACATCGGCGTAATTCAGGCCCTGGAAGAAATGGGATTAAAATTCTGTCACGTTTCAGGTACCAGCGCAGGGGCCGTTATCGGCGCGCTGTACGCACAAGGTTATTCACCCAATTCAATTCTTGAAATAATCCTCCAGTCGAATATCCTTAAGTCTCTTCGCCCGGCATGGACGTGGGTCGGCTTGCTAAAAACAGAGGGCCTTCACCAGTTGCTTATCAAATATCTGCCTGATAATAATTTTGGCAAGCTAAAGATTCCACTCACGGTCGCAGCTTCAGATCTCAGGACAGGGGAGATCACTTATTTCGATGAAGGTGAGCTGATCCCGGCACTGCTTGCGTCTTGCAGCATACCGGCTGTCTTTCACCCGCTTCAGATCAAAGACCATTTGTATGTGGATGGTGGCCTTTTGGATAACTTCCCGGTGACACCAATTAGGGATAAATGTGAGTATATCGTAGGCTCACATTGCAATCTAATAAGCACATCATTTGACGCCACAAACCTCAAAGTTGTGATAGAACGAAGCTTGCTGATGGCTATTGGTGCCAATACATCTATCAGCAAGCAGATGTGTGACGTGGTGATTGAGCCCCCGGGATTGGATAAGTTTAGTGCCTTTGACATCGGTAAAGCCAAAGAGATTTTTGATATTGGATACAAATTCACAAAAGAGAATTTTTCAAGAAGCTCTTTTGCAAAAATGGTTGCATGATCAACACCACACTGTCTTTTCAGGATGAAATACTCCAGGGAATACCCGATGAGCTGCCTGAAGTCCGGGAATATGACCCTGGAGTCAGCCACGCGCCTCGCCGGAAGGATATCCTGTCATCTGAGGAAAAAAAGCTCGCCATCCGGAATGCGCTGAGGTATTTTCATCCGCGCCACCATGCCACACTCGCGGCCGAGTTCTATGACGAGCTCCAGAAGTTCGGCCGGATCTACATGTACCGGTTCCGGCCCACATATGACATGCATGCACGTTCGATTGTAGATTATCCTCGCAATTCCCTGCAAGCCGCAGCGATTATGTTGATGATCCAAAACAACCTCGATCCCGCAGTGGCACAGCATCCGCACGAGCTGATTACGTATGGCGGCAATGGCGCTGTTTTTCAGAATTGGGCGCAGTATTTATTGACGATGAAGTACCTCGCGACCATGCGTGATAATCAGACCCTGCACATGTATTCGGGGCATCCAATGGGGCTGTTTCCATCTTCTCATGAGGCGCCGCGTGTCGTTATCACGAACGGCATGATGATTCCGAATTATTCCAAACCGGATGACTGGGAACGATTCAATGCGCTTGGCGTCACACAATATGGACAGATGACGGCAGGGTCGTACATGTACATTGGTCCGCAAGGCATCGTTCACGGCACGAACATCACGTTGCTAAATGCAGGCCGAAGGATTGCGAAGCGAGGAGAGGGTCTCGAAGGAAAAATATTCGTCTCGTCTGGCCTTGGCGGAATGAGTGGCGCACAACCGAAGGCGGCGAAGATCGCAGGATGCATTTGCGTCATTGCAGAAGTTAACGCGAAGGCCGCGAGGAAGCGACACGAACAAGGTTGGGTGGACGAGCTCACCGACAGCCTGGATGAACTTGTAAAGAAAGTGGCCGAGGCGAAGAGGAACAAAGCTGCGGTATCACTTGCATACATTGGAAATATCGTCGACGTCTGGGAGCGCTTCGCATTCGAGGAAATTCATGTCGATCTGGGTTCCGACCAAACATCATTGCACAATCCGTGGGCGGGGGGTTATTATCCTGTTGGCTTGACGTTTGAAGAAGCCAACAACATGATGTCAACTCATCCCGATGCGTTCAGGGGGCGCGTTCAGGAATCACTTCGACGGCAGGCGACGGCGATCAACCATCATGTGCAAAGAGGGACTTACTTCTTCGACTACGGGAACGCCTTCTTGCTTGAGGCGTCGCGCGCGGGCGCAGATGTGATGACGCCCGACGGAAAAAACTTCCGCTATCCCTCTTACGTGCAGGATATAATGGGACCTATGTGCTTCGACTATGGTTTTGGCCCCTTCAGATGGGTATGCACAACCGGTGAGCAGTCGGATCTTGACATTACAGATAACATCGCCCGGGAGGTTCTGGAAAAAATGATCTTAACGGCACCGAAAGACATTCACTCACAGTTGAAAGATAATATCGCGTGGATCCGTGCGGCTAAAGAGAATAAGCTGGTTGTCGGGTCAAAAGCAAGAATATTGTACGCCGATGCGGAAGCGAGAACGAAGATTGCCGCCGCGTTCAACGAAGCAATCCGCGAAGGAAAGATCGGACCTGTGGTGCTTGGCCGCGATCACCATGACGTTTCTGGAACAGACAGTCCGTACCGCGAGACATCCAACATCTATGACGGTTCGCGTTACACAGCTGACATGGCTGTGCACAATGTGATCGGTGACTCATTCAGAGGTGCAACGTGGGTGTCTCTTCATAATGGCGGTGGGGTAGGATGGGGTGAAGTGATTAATGGCGGGTTCGGCATGCTGCTGGACGGATCTGCAGAAGCGGATCGCAGACTTGAGACAATGCTGTTCTTCGATGTGAACAATGGGATAGCCAGAAGAGCCTGGGCGCGAAATGAAGGTGCTATCGACACGGCAAAGCGTGCGAACGAATCCAGCTATAATGTTCAGATCACGATGCCTCACATCGCAGACGATTCGCTGCTGGACAAATTGATTTCTTGACAACGTAAAAAAGTGGTAGCGTCTAAGTAACTGTGTAAAGGTACGATTGACCCCTGATGAACTGTAGATGAAAAGCTGCAGGCGTCAGGTCAATCGATGATATTCAATTACTTACCTTTAAACAGTTAAACAATGAAAGAGAAAAAAGAAAAA
>JBGAKL010000021.1:0-28885 GCA_044224375.1 Cyclobacteriaceae bacterium | reverse complement strand
GCAGCAAGAATGGGCAACTTCGGAAACAACTCGTGTCCTTTGTTCAATAGCGTTTCCACTGTCTTCTCAGCCACAGCGGGCGGATCAGGCCGACCCTTGCCATTTTCTTTAAAAGGAAAATTATAGCGGATCACGGTGATTCCTCCTTCAGCAAGGCCTTGTGCCAGTTCAGTCATAAACGTATGATCCATTCCGGCTCCTGCGCCATGGGCAAGCACCATGACTGCTTTCGGCTTTTTTGCCTCATCAATACGAGCCGAGACTTTGCCAATACTTGTGGAGACCTGAACAGAGATTTTCTTCGATGCCATACTCTTCAATTAAATTAAGTTACCGCTCTCCGCTGCCGTCGCACTCCCTATCCCTAAAGGAGCCATCGCGCGGGCTTTATTTTTGGTTTATTTTCTCATCAACTTCCGCGTGAAATACTCGGCAGTTGCTCCATAAACTTTTATCGCATTCGAATACCGCATCCAATGATGAGTGTCATCTACGATCACAAGGGTTTCGAGTGGAACACCCTTCTTCTCAAGTCTGCGTACGAGGTCGGTACTCTGACTAAATCTTACGTTCCTGTCATCATCACCGTGAATGATAAGCACGGGCGACGTCCAGGTTGACACATAGGCAACAGGCGAAGATTCCCACGCAACTTTAGCCGCCTGATCCGCGTCCGGTGCACGCTCATATTTATCAGGCGCAACGATACTGCGCGTGCGTTCAATGGTCCTGTCATGAACGCCGTGGGCGAAGATTCCCACGCAACTTTAGCCGCCTGATCCGCGTCCGGTGCACGCTCATATTTATCAGGCGCAACGATACTGCGCGTGCGTTCAATGGTCCTGTCATGAACGCCGTGGATGTCCACTCCTGCTGCAAATATTTTTGAATCTTTACCCAGCGCCATCGCAACGAGATAGCCACCATAAGAGCCGCCGTAAATGCCTATCCGACTTGCGTCGACGTTAGGTTGTGAGGCCAACCATTCTCCCGCCGCTTTGATATCAAAGTACTCCGATGCCCCGGCAGTACCTGCTTTATCAGGTTGATGAAATTCATATCCATAGCCAATTCCTAAACGATAGTTCACAACCAGAACAACGAACCCGAGACTGGTCAGATATTGATTCGATGCATACGCGTTTGAATAATAATCTGAATAATGCCAGCCTAGTAGCATTTGACGCGGAGGACCACCATGGACGTAAATGATCGCCGGCTTTTTACCAGCGCCGCCAGCTGGTTCAAACAACTGACCGTGAATCGTAAATCCGTCAGGTGATTTGAATGTCACTTGCTTTGGTGTCACGAGATATTTGGAAGGATAATCCTTTGGCATCAAGTCCTCCCCAATGAGTTTTAGACCTGAAGAACTTTTAAGGGCCGGAAGCGGCGGGCGCTGGGCAGTAGCGCTGATGCACACCACTTGATTGTTTCCCGTAACGACAGGTGCCCACTCCAATCCACTTCCTGCAGTTGTCAATTCCATTGAAGCTTTTGTAACGGGCACGCTGATGACATGCCTTCTATCCATATCAAGTGGATCAACTCCATGGTTGGCGCAAAACACTAATGTTTTCTTGTCCGGACTCAGCTTAACATATTCGACCATGAACTTTCCGGGTGTCAACAGTATCGGATCACCGCCTTTCTCAGAGATTGAATAAAGGTGCGGCCAACCATCGTGATAAGACAGAAACGTAATTCGCCCTTCCGCTGCCCAGTTCAGATTGACCTGACCATGTGTCGTAGGAAAAGATCCTGTAAGTGTTTTCGGTGCCTTCCACAATTGCATTGCAGTTGCCGTCTTTACATCTCCGCTCCAGATTGACCATGGCTGATGCTTGCGCATGAGAATCGAATCCGGCTCGCCGCCGCCTCCGGGAGTTCTGGCGAAAGCGATGTGAGTACCATCCGGTGACCACGAAGGGAATCCGTCACGGGAAAACGATGGTGCGATCCATTGAATCGGCGAATCAGCATTTGTGAAGACTCCTACCAGCGAATGATCACCACGTGAAGACACAAATGCAAGACTCGATCCATCAGGCGACCATTGCAGGGAACCTACCGTACCGCGGGTTGTAAAAAGATTCTTTGCTTCTGCCGACCCATCAACCGCAACAGTCCATGCCTGACCGCCTTTGATAAATGCTACAACATTTCCCTTTGGCGAAATGGTTGGAGCGTCGCCCTCTGATAAAGTCTTCACATCGCCGCCGTCAAACGAAACACTCATAACTTTCACTTTCAAAGGCGTCGCAGCGAATGTCGGATTAACCGGAAGCTCATCATCCCAATTGGATCCATGGTCGCCGCCCCGGACAAACACCACCCACTTTCCATCATCGGAGAGACTGAGACTTGTGATCTCCTGTCCGTCGTCTTTCATAAAATTGGTTACCCTCCTTGCCTTAAATTCAGGACCTTCGGCTACGTAAACATTTCTTTTCCCTTGTTCATCCACCGCCCAGGCAATTCGGGATCCGGTTGCAGCGGCACTGAGTTCAGAAGGAAATGGGTAACTCTTGATTGATTCTAAAGTTAGGGTCTGCGCAAAGCAAAACTGGACCGCAAGAACTAACAGAGATGAAATAGGCTTTATCATACGAGGATGAATTTATTCCTAAAATGTAGCTGAAAAATCCATTACTTCATCGCGTGGAAAGTGTTATTGGACTTGCCATTCACAAAATATGATCTTCATCGATATGTAAAATCTCTTAGTTTTACGACAAGTCGACAATTACAAAGACCCTAATCTTCAAATTTCAAATTGAACATGCTGAAATCTACTTTTCTAACAGTACTCGTTGTCATCACTGCGACTTCAATCCGCGCTCAAAAAACCCGCCGCCTTAACAGTGACTCCACCGTAACTACCACGTGGGACGTAACAGTAAAAGGAAAGAAATTTCCTTACAGTGCGACGACAGGCACTCAGCCCGTATGGGATGAAGAAGGCAAAGCTGTCGCTGCTTTGGAATACACCTATTATGAAAGGACCGATATTCAGAATAAGTCGACACGTCCTTTGGTGATCTCATTCAATGGCGGTCCCGGATCGGCGTCAGTGTGGATGCATATCGCGTACACAGGACCTCGTATACTTGAAATTGACAGCGAAGGCTACCCAGTCCAGCCTTATGGAATCAAAGAAAATCCCTATTCGATTCTCGATGTGGCCGACATCGTGTATGTAAATCCTGTAAACACGGGCTACTCACGACTACTGATTAAAGATGCACCGCGCGACAAATTCTTTGGCGTGAACGCCGATATCAAATACCTCGCGGAATGGCTTAACAACTTTGTCACACGCAAAAGCCGCTGGACATCACCTAAATATTTGATCGGCGAGAGCTATGGTACGACGCGCGTGTCTGGATTGGCCCTCGAGTTGCAAAATTCTCATTGGATGTATTTGAATGGTGTGGTACTCGTATCACCGACCGATCTCGGTATCGAACGCGGCGGCCCAGTCGACGCGGCTTTGCGTCTACCCTATTTTGCAGCCACCGCCTGGTATCATAAAATGTTGCCTGCCGATCTTCAGCAGAAAGATTTGACGGACATGCTTCCCGAAGTCGAAGAATTCACTGTGAACGAATTGATCCCCGCCATTACACGCGGTGGATTTCTGCCCGAACAAAAGAAAAAGGAAATGGCAACGAAGATGGCGCGCTTCTCCGGCCTCTCAGATAAAGTCATTCTACAATACAACCTCGATGTACCTACAGACTTTTTCTGGAAAGAACTATTGCGCGAGAAAGGTGGCTTCACTGTCGGACGTCTTGATTCGCGCTACAAGGGCATCGATAAGGTGGAAGGCGGCGAAGCTCCTGACTTTAACTCAGAGCTCACTTCCTGGCTTCATGCATTTACCCCGGCGATCAACTACTATCTCCATGACATTCTGAAATACAAGACCGACATTAAATACAATATGTTTGGACCTGTCCATCCATGGAATCGTGAGAACGACAAGACAGGTGAAAATCTTCGTCAGGCTATGGCAGAAAATCCCTTCATGCATGTGATGGTGCAATCCGGTTATTATGATGGTGCTTGCGATTACTTCAATGCCAAGTACACTATGTGGCAGATTGATCCCAGTGGAAAGATGAAAGATCGCTTCAGTTTTAAGGGATATCGCAGTGGACACATGATGTACCTGCGCGCTGAAGACCTCGTTACTTCGAATGATGATATTCGTGATTTCATTTTGAAGAGCACACCGAAGAAGGGACAGCCAGCGAAATACTGAGAGACATCCCGATAGCTATCGGGAGACAATTGACAAATGCGCAGTTGACAAAATGCCTCCATTCAGACGATGACTATAACTGAGCTCGATAACAAATTAGCGATCTGCGACTGCGGACTTTGTCAACTGACACGAGCGAAGCGAGTGCTTGTCAACTGTCAATTCAGGATTTACTTCTCCAACGACGCCAGCACTTTCGCAATAAACTCCGGCAGCGAGCTATTGTCTATCCACCTCACAACAACCACAAGGTCATTGTCCGGGTCTACATACACCGCGTTGGTCCCGTTGCCAAGGTGGTAAAATGAATTTGCGGGTGCAGCGGGCAGCAACCTTTTTTCGGTATTCAGGAACCAGTTCATGAAACCATACGTCGGCTGTGCAGGCGTCGGCGTCGTCGCCATTTTCACCCAGGCCTCGGAAAGCAACTGCCTATCCTGCCATTTACCCTTTCTAAGCGTGAGGTATCCAAATCTCGCCATGTCGCGTGCGTTGATAATCATTCCTCCGCCCCAATGACCTCCTCCACTTACCGACTGCATGATCTGTCCATCGATGACTACAAATGAATTTTCATAACCGTACCATCGCCACGTATTGGATGCGCCGATTGGATCCATAATATTGTCCTTAAGGACCACCGGCAATGGCTTTCTCCAAACTGAAAGGCCGGCAAGTGAAAGCACATTCACTCTTACATCATTGTACTCATATACTTTTCCTGGCTCCACGCGCTCACGTGTCTGCCATTCTTCGGGCTTCGCGCTCGGCCTATCGGCCCATTCCGGCTTTCCCCAAAGTGTCCCTTCCCAATCGCTGACCTGGCGAAGCAAATGGTCCCATGTGATCTTTCGGTTGTGAGGCGTCTCAAACGGCGTTATGAGTTTTGAATGACCAAGGTGACTCGCTTTATCTGAAGACGGTGTTTGATCGTAAGGAAGAATTGGCGGAACATATCTCCAGACGGTGTCATTTACACTTCTGATAAGTCCCTTATCAACAGCCAGTCCGATGACTGTCGAGAGAAAACTCTTCGTGACACTGTGCGTCATGTCCACTCTGAAAGGTTCGCCCCACTCCGCCACGATATAGCCGCCTTTTAGTACGACGCCACTTACATCACCTCGTGTTTTAAACGGCCCGATCCCATCACCAAAGGGTTCCGTCCTGCCAAAGCTCTGGTAGTGCGACTGCTCCATGTCACGGGGATTCTTAACCTCATGACTAATTGAGAACGCTATAGCCTCTTGTAGTTTGGCCTGATTCATTCCCGCTTCTGCAGGAGACTTCTTTTTCCAATCCGCATCAGAACCTGGATAATATACCTCAGGCGTCGTTTTAGATTTTTGCTTTTGTGCAAACGTGACGTTCGCAACAATCAATAAGGTGAGGAACAATAAACGTTGTGTCATGGCCACTCTGAACTTTAAACTCTGAACTACTTTACACCCTTCCCATCCTTCACCCAAACATCCTTCCCGACCGATACCGTCGCATGGGGGAAAAGCCAAATCGTTACGAAGTCGACATCGACGGCGCCACCAAGCTCCGCGCTGTTACCCAACGAAAGTCTGACGATACCAGAACCATAGCCGTAATGTAAAATCCGTTGATTATCTTCTGTGACTGCCAGCATGGGATTGAACCCCACACCCAACTCACGCAACAGGTATTTGTCTTTATAGGGTGCGAGCACATTCTTAACAGCATCTTCACCATCGGCGGCTTTAATAGCCGAGATCTTTCCTTTTTTAAAAGTCAACACAAGTCCCTTTACTTGTTGATCACCCCATTTACCATCGGGAACAGCAATTGCCCCCTCGACTGTCTCCTCGATGGGAGAAACACGAATTGCACCCGCAGGCAGTTCAACCTCTCGGTCGATCAGGTTACGCGCAGTTTGCGAACGATCTTTCGAAGCATCGCCATCCTGCTTTGTCACAGGCCGGTCGCCAATTTTGAAAGTCAGGTTTGTTCCTGGTGCTGTCACAGTCACAACGTCTTTTCGTAACGCAGTTTCAAAATCGTTTTGCATCCGTGATAGAGATTCATAGTCTGTTTCCAGAATAACCCGCTCGTATATTTTGCCGGTGGTTGCATCCATTGGAATTCCTTTCCCATTGATATCATTGGCACCCGCCCAGTGAAAGTGTACCGCACGTCCTTTTCCTCCGCGCATCACATCTTGCCAGGCAGCATATGGTGCTTGATCAGGCGTTGGCCCCGGCAACATTATTCCCAGGTCGAGCGAATCCAAAATCTTGGCAATTTCACCTCTCGATTTCCCTTTTACAGCTTGAACAAGCGGCGTATTCCAGTCAGCCGGCCATTGCGCGGTGTCAACGCTTATTGTCCCCAGGTAAACAGCACCCGCTTTAGCAAAGCCATCTTTGAGGAAGACAATCAATGAATCGAATTCATTGGGCTTTCCAATCATAAACACTTTTTCTCCTGGCTGAGGTTTTGACTGTTCGATAATTTTGTCGGCAAGTGCCTTAAGATTCAATGACGAAGACCTGAGTGGAACTTGTTTAACGGCAGGCCTTTTTTCGCATGAGATAAGCAGCGTGAGAAAAATCAAAGAGAGGAGCGCAAGGTTTTTCACAATCGCGGGCGTTGGTTAGAATTCGAAGATACAATCATTCCCAAAAAATGTATAGTAATTATAGAACCTTCTGGATACTTTTAGTTTGTATCACCAAACCTGTAAGCCCAAAGCATTTTGATATGCTGCCGGGAACAGTTGAACCTGAACCAAAATGGAATTCGATCTAAGAAACAAAGTCGCGTTGATCACAGGCGCAAGCAAAGGAATCGGCGAAGCGATTGCGCTGCTTTATGCAACACGGGGAGCGCGCGTAGTCATCAATTCGCGCAAGCAAGAAGATCTTGATAAAGTCACAAAAGAGATTCAATCAAAAGGTGGCGATGCGATTGGGGTCGCAGCCAACACCGGCGATGCGGCTGGTCTGAAAACGTTGATTGCATCAACAGTAGAAACATACGGCGGTATCGATATCCTTGTAAACAACGCAGCAGCCAACCCTGCATTTGGTCCTGTGGTCCAAACCGAAGACTGGGCATACGACAAGATCATGAATGTCAATGTCAAAGCGCCGTTCGAGCTATCGAAGCTGGTCTATCCATACATGAAACAACGTGGGGGCGGGTCGGTGATCAACATGAGCTCTATCGCAGGTGATACTCCTGACCCCGGGCTTGGTATTTACTCCGTTTCCAAAGCAGCCCTGAATATGCTTACACGTGTGATGGCAAAAGAATGGGCGCCAGATAATATCAGGGTAAATGCCATTTGCCCCGGACTCATTAAAACAAAATTTTCGCAAGCGTTGTGGCAAGACGAAAACATCCTGAAGAAGTTTATGAAAGCCGTGCCAATGGGTCGCATGGGTACTGCCGAAGAGATTGCCGCCTTGGCACTCTTTCTTGCCTCGGATGCATCGTCGTATTGCACCGGTGGAATTTTCTTTGCTGATGGTGGTACAACAATCTAAGTAATTCGATTTACGGTAAGTCAATATCTAACAACATGGAGAAGATTTTCGCGACCGAGACCCTTGAGCAACTGCTTCCAAAGGTCAAGGCGTTTGTTCATGATGAGTTGCTCCCACTGGAGGAAGGTCATCATTCGCGGCCCGTTGCAGAAACTTACAAACTGCTCGACGGCAAACGCGAGAAAGTGAAAGCATTGGGATTGTGGGGCATTCATCTTCCCAAAAATGAAGGAGGCATGGGACTTACCCTTTGTGAGTTCGCACAAATAAGTGAAGCGTTGGCGCGCACTCCTTTTTATGGTCAGTACACATTCAACTGCCAGGCGCCGGACATTGGTAACATGGAACTGTTAGGCAAGTTCGGAACGGCAGAACAAAAAAAGTTGTACATGACTCCGTTGCTCGAAGGAAAAGCGAGGAGCTGCTTCGCAATGACTGAGCCTGAGTTTGCTGGATCGAATCCTACCCGACTCGCAACAACGGCTATCAGGAAGGGCGACAAATATGTGATTAATGGTCATAAGTGGTTCACATCCAGCGCTGAAGGGGCTGCCTTTGCCATCGCAATGGTCGTTACAAATCCTGAAGCTGCACCGCACAAACGTGCCAGCATGATCATCGTTCCGACGGACACGAAAGGCTTCAATCATATTCGAAAAATCCCCGTCTTTGGAGAAACCGGCGCAGGTTGGGCCAGTCATTCAGAGATCCGATTTGAGAACTGCGAAGTGCCGGTTTCGAACCTTATTGGTGAGGAAGGATCGGGTTTTAGTCTGGCACAGCAACGCCTCGGCCCCGGAAGAATTCACCATTGTATGCGTTGGATTGGTATCGCAGAAAAAGCATTCGATGCAATGTGTAAACGTGCGGCGACACGTGAGATCGATGAAATTTCAGTATTGGGTGAAAGACAATTCATTCAGGGATTCATCGCCGAAAGCCGGGTTGAGATCGATGCCGCCCGCATGCTCGTCTTGAGAACGGCCGCGACAATTGACGCATTGGGTGCGGCGGCGGCAAAAGATCAGATATCGGGCATCAAATTCTTCACAGCCAATATGATGCTTAAGATTGTGGATCGTGCAATCCAGGTCCATGGCGCACTAGGCTTAACAGATGGAACAATGCTTGCAACCATTTACCAGCACGAACGAGGTGCTCGGATCTGGGACGGCGCTGATGAGGTCCACAAACAAAGCCTGGCCTTAAGTATTCTCAAAGGGTACGGACTTGACATAAAGAGGAAAAGGAACGCGTGATGACCCTTGATCAACCGGTCGACGTTCGCAAAGGCGAAGAACTAAACTTGGAAGCTTTGAATAGTTTCTTGTTGGATAAAACGTCGATAGGTCCTCTTCTTACACAAAAACAATTCCCGGGTGGTTATTCCAATCTCACGTACTTATTAACCACAGCAAAAAAAGAATACATCCTGCGAAGACCTCCATTTGGCGCCGCCATTAAATCAGCCCACGACATGGGGCGCGAGTATAAAGTTCTCTCCCTGGTTCAAGCGCATTATGATAAAGTCCCGCGACCCATTGTTCTATGCGAGGATCTGAATGTATTGGGTACACCGTTCTATATCATGGAGAGAATTTCCGGTGTGATTCTCAGACCTTCGATGGCGAAAGAAGTTGACATAGCGCCCACGCGGATGAAGGAGATTTCGGAAGCATTGATCGATAATCTTGTATTGCTTCACTCCCTGGACATTTTAAACACTGGATTGAGTCAATTGGGAAAACCTGAGGGCTATATTCAACGCCAGGTCGAAGGCTGGGGAAAACGATATTTCAACGCGCAGACTGACAAGATTGAGTCGCTGGACTCAATCATACAATGGCTTTCATCGAATATGCCTGCTGAAACAACTCCCGTTCTGCTGCACAACGATTACAAATACGACAACCTCGTTCTGGACCCAACAGACATGCGCAAGATTGTAGGTGTTCTCGATTGGGAAATGGCCACTGTCGGCGATCCATGGATGGACGTTGGCGCTTCACTTGCCTACTGGGCAGAGGCGGGAGATGATCCGCTGGCGAAAGTCTTCAACCTTTCCTGGTTGCCTGGCAATCTCACACGTCGCGAGTTTGTCGAACGTTATACGATCAAAAGTGGAAGAACCGCCAATCCGGTCTTTTACTATGCCTTCGGTTTATACAAGAACGCCGTTATCGCGCAACAAATCTACGCGCGATGGAAGCAAGGACACTCAAAAGATCCACGTTTTGGGCAATTGTTCCATGTGATTCACAACCTGGGCAAGAGAGGCGTTGCCGCCATTGAAAAAGGTTCGATTTAGTCTCACCTACGTCTTCCCGTTAACATCCGATCGTGCGTGTGGAACTCCGCGAAATAACTTCTATTTTGTATCAGAACGTGAGCACAATGAAATACAAACTTACTAGTACCTATCCCTCGAAGAGGGCATTCATTACCGGCGCTGCCTCGGGGTTAGGTAAAGCGCTTTGTGCTGAGTTGGCACAGGACGGTTGGACATTGGGCATAGCCGACATCAATACCTCGCTTCTGGAAGAGGCATCCAAAGAATTTCAGTCGCTTGGCGCCACCGTGATTCCATTCAACCTGGATGTTTCAGACAAGAATGCGTATAAACTCGTTGCTGATGAGTTCTTACGCAAAGCTGGCGGCATCGACCTGCTGTTCAATAATGCAGGCGTTGGGGATGGTGGAAACTTCGAAGAATATTCACTCGAAAACTGGGAGTGGATGATTCGCGTGAACCAATTAAGTGTCGTCTATGGATGTCACTTTTTTATTCCGGCATTCAAAAAGCAAAAATCAGGGCATATCTTAAACACGGCCAGCCTCGCTGCGGTAAGCTGTGCACCTACAATGGGTGCCTACAACATGACAAAAGCTGCCGTAGTCGCGATCAGCGAGACTTTATATGGTGAACTGATGGACCACAACATACGCGTGTCGTGCATACAGCCATCTTACTTCCGGACCAACATTGCGCAAAGCGCCCGGGGCGGCGAGTTTGTAAAGAGAGCAACCGAGTTCTTCATCAAGCATTCAGGCCTGGAGGCGAAAGAAGTCGCCCAGGAAATTCTACACCGCGCAGGTGAAGGTGAGTTGTACGTCATCCTGCCCGCACAGGCAAGAAAACAATGGAAGCTTAAACGCCTCGCTCCCACCTGGTTTCGTAAAGTGGTGAAAGAAAAGTTTTATGCTGCTTCCGCGAAAGTGAGATGAGTAAAGTACTCGATATTCCAATCGATCGCGGCGTATTTCAACTCGCGATTACCGTCCAGCCGGGAGACATCGACGAACAGAATCACGTCAACAATGTCGTTTACCTTCGATGGGTGCAGGATGTGGCATTTGGACATTGGCAGGCATTAGCTTCTGAAGAATTAAAAGCACGAAATAAGTGGGTCGTACTCCGGCACGAGATTGATTACCACGCGCCTGCATTCTCAGGTGATGAGTTGATAGCAAATACATGGATTGCCCAGCCTGAAGGCCCCAGGCAAAAGCGGTATGTTTCTATTCGAAGGAGAAATGACAATAAGCCCCTTGCGTCAGCGTGCACAGAGTGGTGTTTATTGGACGCAGCCACAGGCAGGCCTAAAAAAGTGACAGAAGAGATTACGAAGACTTTTGGTCTAAAACACTGAGCTTATTCCTTCATTCACCACACGCCTTGAACGCTTCTCATCAATCAAATAAAGACAAAGCAGCGAGTGGCCGAGTTGGAATGTCAGAAACGCAACGATAGCAAAAAGTAGCATAGCAGACTTATCGTTTAATGATACCACTAAATTAATACAAGCACCCTATATATCCTAATTATCAGTTAGTTATGGGTTTTAGATTTAACTAAAGTATTGATAATGAATCTGGTAGCGGAGCTTCTCAGCGAAAATTCAAAGGCAGTTCACATGCGGATTGTCCGTTATATCGGAAGATCTCCAAAAAGGTATAAATCACTCGTAGATGTGTTCTTGAAGGGACCTTATCGAGTCACGCAGCGGGCAGCCGGGCCATTAAATAGCTGTACCGAGTCTCATCCCGAACTCCTCAAACCTCACCTGCGCGCTATTGTCAAGTCACTTGGCGCGCAAGGACAGTCCGACTCAATCAAACGCAACGTGCTCCGAATGCTGCAGTTCGTGGACATCCCGGTATCATTCCAGGGCGAACTCGCCGACATATGTTTTCGTCTGCTTTCAGACAAGCGGCAGGCTGTTGCCATAAGAGTATTTGCTATGACGGTTCTCTCGAATATTGCCGTACAGCAACCTGGACTGATCAGAGAGCTGGAAGCCATCATTCAGGAGCATATGCCTTATGGAACGCCGGGGTTTGTGAGTCGCGGCAGTAAAGTCTTAAAGAAACTGCATCTGAGGAGATCTTAGTAACCAGTAACCAGTAACCAGTAACCAGTAACCAGTAACCAGTAACCAGTAACCAGTAACCAGTCTCCCTCCTTTCAGTTATTTTCGCGGTGCGAGATATAATGGATCCCAACCCAACACCTGTCCAACATACCTGTAAAAGCTGCGGCAACGTGTTCACGGGATTTTATTGCAACATCTGTGGCGAAAAAGTGCTGCTGCCCTCCGACCGTTCTTTCAAGGCGTTTCTCAACAGCATTTTTCTTGCGTTGACACTCGCTGACAGTCGCTTTGTCAAAGGATTGTGGCTCATGATCTCACGGCCGGGATTTCTATCTAAAGAGTTTGCTGAGGGGAGAAAAGTAAAATACATTAAACCCATTTCCGTTTTCTTTTTATTGAACCTGGTTTATTTCCTGTTCCCGGTGATCCAACTTTTCAATGCATCACTCAGGACCCAAATCAACTCCTTCCAGGGAAGGTTTGCAGCTCAGGCTGCCGCGGCGAAAATGTCAAAGCTTGGTTTTACTGACATCACCTCCTTTTCAATTCTGTACGATCAAAAAACGGCAGGACTTGCTAAGATGCTTGTCATCGTATTCGTAGTGGTGGCCTCGCTCCCCCTGAACCTGATCTACCGATCGAAGAATCGTTATTTCACCGACCACGTCGGGCTGTCGATGGAGCTCGTGTGCCTTAACTTGCTGATCAATGCCCTGTTGCTCACGTTGGTCGTCAACATTTTTCGCCTTGGAGCCTACGTCGACGAAACAGTTCTAACCATAATCTTTGTTTCAACAAACCTGTACTTCCTCATCCGCTCGGGAAGGATCTTCTATGACGAAAGAGGGATTGCGCTTGTGCTAAAATCCATTTTGATGATTGGCTTTCTAAAGGTGGCACTTGAGGTGTACAGGGCGATTTTGTTCTATGTGACGCTGTGGGCGATGTGAGATTGGTGAGCAGTAGGCAGTAGGCAGTAAGCAGTAGGCAGTAGGCAGGCGAAGTAAAAAGTTGAAGTAAGAAGTAAGAAGTAAGGGTACGAAGAAGAGTTAGCGAACGGCGCGGAGCAAATAGTCGATCAGTTCGTCGACTTGCGCGTGATCATCCTGGGTGGAAAGGTGCTTGTATGCGATCAGTGACTGCACCGCATCTTCGACTTCCTTGTTCATCGCCTGTGTGAGCCCCAGGTTAAAATAGCTATTCGGAAATTCGGGCTCGATGCTGATAGACATCTGGTAATGCACTTTTGCCAAAGGCAGATTTCCAAGCTCTGCGTACAGGTTAGCAAGGTTGTAATGCGATTCAAAATGCCGCGGGTCCTCCTTCAGGCTCAGCGTAAAGCAGTCGATAGCCTTGCTATAGTTCCTTGCGCGGGACTCTATGATTCCCAGGTTGCAATACGCATCTGGCACACTGTCGAATTCGATAATAGCCTTGAGGTATAAGTCCTTTGCCCTCTCATCACCGTGTTCGTCGAGCATCAGGGCCTCTTCGAAGGTCGTAAGCTGGTTGAGCTTAACAACTTTACCCCCAGTGAAAAGATTAAGTTGACCGGGCTTTTGGGGTGGTGTCGCGCGTTTCTTCCGAACGGGCTTAAACCCGAACTTCTCAGGAGTCTGAATCGGAAACTTTACAACCTTCGCCATTCAGCAAAGATAGCTTAAAAATAGCTTTACAAGGGTCAGAGAGTGTAAAATCGATGTTTTCCAGAAAGGAATGGAGTGACAAATCAACACGAAGGAAGCATCAAGAACGTGAAGAGAATGTGAGGATTATGGGACAATGTTTCAATTGAAGGTCGGTGGCGTTGGTTGTATGTTACCTGTTACCGGTTGCCTGTTGCCGGTCACTGGCGATATGTAACATGTGACCAGCGACAATCTCCATCAACTCGCTTTACGCTTGACAGTCTTCGTTTCTTTTGTTGACTTCTTCGTCTCCTTCACGGCCGCACCCTTGGCTTTCTCCATCGGCTTCTTCGCTTTCTCAATGCTGGCTTTCAAAGCGGTCATGATATCCACAACTGGCGTTTCTTCCTCCTGGACAGTGACGATCTCTTTTCCTTCGATCTTGGCCTGAATCATCGCGCGCAATGCGTCCTGGTAATGATCCTTCATCTCAATGTCAACAAACTGCTTGGTCATCGAATCAACAAGCATTTTAGCCATCTTGATTTGTTCCTTGTCAACCTTGACATCCTCAATTAGTTGCGGCACTTCACTTATACTCCTTACTTCATTGGGATAGCGCAGTTTATACAACAATATTCCGTTTTGCTCGGGTGTAAGCAGTACCACTGTCTCACGGTCACGGAGCACTACCCGGCCTACTCCTACCTTTCCAGACTCCTTCAGTGTTTTGGCCAGGAGCTGGTATGTTTTCGCGGCGATGTCTCCATCAGGACCGATAAAATACGGAGCGTCGAATAACGTCGGGTGTACCTCAGATTCTTTTACAAATCCCTCTATGTCAATCACGCGGGTGCTTTTCAACTTCACTTTCGAAAAGTCTTCATCGTTCACAATAACAAATTGGCCCGGCTCATATTGGTACCCCTTCACAATATCCTCCGTGCGCAGCGTCTGCCCAGTGACTTTATCCTTCTTTTCATAAGCAACCTGGTTGTGGCCTTCCTTGGAAAGCAGATTGAAACTCAGTGTCTGACCGGAGTCAATCGCATTGTACACTCTGATTGGAATTGTCACTAGCGAAAACCTGATATGTCCCTTCCAGATGGCTCTCATACGAATTAGATTAAAAAATTAACATGGTAACACTAAAGTATTGATAATGAAGTATTTTTCAAAATTCAACTATATCGGGTGGCTCCGTCCACTTTCAGCTTTGTCCTCATCTCAGGGCTAATTGAATCTGAGTACATTCCATAGGCATCTGTCAGAAGCCCCCTCACTCCTTTGGTAGATGTGATGGCGAAGAGGACGTCATTATCCTCAGGATCACTCATGCCTTCGAACCGATGCACTTCGTCAACATGAAACTCTTCAGGACGAAGGCGAAGATCCAGGCCAGGACATTCAATCCATTCCGGATGAAGGTTGAAATCCTGGCTATAACCCTTTTGCTTCAGGGACAACATGGCCTCGGTTAAAGTGCTGTATGATTTCATTGAGGAAAATTAGCGAAAGAATAATAACTAATTTAGAGCGTTCTTGTTCAAATGAAGCTCATTTTCGCCCTGTGCCTGGCTTTCACGATAAGCTCCTGCCAGCTGATCCAATCGATCACTGGCAAAGGAGGCCATACGGTCAAAGTGAAAAAGCCTGTTTATCATCATGGCTACTATAAGAACAGCAAATGGCATAGGAAGCTTCAGGTCGGTCGCATCCGGATCCGCTGGTTCGAGAAACAGGGGGCGAAGACGGTAAGGATGCGGGGATAGTGGGCAGGAAGCATCCCGATGGCTATCGGGACGATGGCTATCGGGACGATGGCTATGGGGGCAGTCTCGCCTATACTAATCCTTTTAATGCCAGCTCCGCATGTCTTCTCATAAAAAGCTTCAATGGGCTAATCTGATTCAGGTGTGCTGTAACAATTGATCCATAGAAGATCGAGTTAAGCAGGTTTGTCAGGTCGCGCGTTGAAGCCACTTTTGTTATCTCCTTCTTGAATATAGCCTCAAGGGAAAATTTCTCAAACATCTGATCAAGTGATTGTATTTCAATTGCTTGAATATCTGGCGTGGCCGGATAAAGCAGTTTCTTTTCTTCCGCTTTCACTGGAAAGGGTTTCGGCCCTCTCTTGGGGTTTGACAGGTACGTCATCAGACCCAGGATGATACCAGGATGCATTTCCATGTCATCACTGATCTTGTCGAATAGATAATATACTCCTTGGAGACCCTCTCTGGGCTTCTCCTTCAACTCAACAACCCTGCGGAGGCACCATATCCTGAAATAGTAGGACAGAATATCTTCCTTGGTTGGGAAATACTTGAATAACGTCACTTTGGATATGCGGACCTTCTCGCATATATCTTCCACATATAAATCATCAAAGGGTTTCTTTCCGATTAACTTTAAGGTCTGTTCCAGTACAGCAAGTTTGAGACGTGCTGCTTTCTCTTTTCGAAGGCTCATGATAGTTCTCTACTCGCTGAAATAATAAATTTAAAGGCAAATAGCCTAGCAATATTCCACGAAGACGATTTTCCTATCTTTAAGAGATCAAAAACGCACTCATTTCGCACCTTCATGGGTCAACCAATTTTTACAACAAAATCATGCCAACGGTTGACCTTTTCAAACAAACTGTACTTATATGAATAAATCTATTGCGATCATTTGCTTTATCACCTTACTGGCGGCTTGTACAAAGGAGGTAAAAAAAGAACCAGTCGTTGGGCTCATTGCTGACTCCGCCATGGTTGTCTCCGCACAACCACTCGCTTCACAAGTTGGTGTTGACATTATGAAAAAGGGAGGCAATGCAGTGGACGCAGCCATCGCAGTGCAATTTGCATTATCAGTTGTATTCCCGGCAGCCGGCAATATTGGCGGCGGTGGATTTATGGTCATTCGAACGAAAGACGGAGCTACCAACACATTGGATTTCCGCGAGAAAGCTCCCGCGCTGGCAACCACTAACATGTACCTGGACAAGGACGGAAACGTTGTTGAAGGTCTGAGTACAGATGGCCACCTGGCGTCTGGTGTGCCAGGCTCTGTCGATGGAATGGTTGAAGCACACGCGAAATACGGCACGCTCCCATGGAAAGACCTGGTCCAACCTGCTATCGATCTTGCACTAAATGGATTTACGATTTCTGAACGGGAAGCCAACTGGTTGAATGATCTGCAAAAAGATCTCATCAAGTATAACACTGTTAAGCCTGAGTTCCTCGTCAAAGAGAAATGGAATATGGGCGACTCGATACGCTGGACCGACCTGGGTCACACGCTCGAGCGCATCCGCGACCAGGGGCGCGCCGGATTCTATGAAGGTAAAACCGCCGACGACATTGCTGCAGAAATGAAACGCGGGAAGGGACTGATCTCCAAAGAAGACCTGAAAAATTACCACTCCGCATGGCGTGAACCTGTCATCGCCAACTATAAGGATTACAAGATCATCTCGATGCCCCCTTCATCGAGTGGTGGTGCTTGCGTGGTTCAACTGCTCAAATCAGTCGAGCCGTTTCCCATCAAAGATTGGGGATTTACCTCACCGAAAACCGTCCACTTGATGGTCGAAGCTGAGCGTCGCGTGTTTGCCGACCGATCAAAATACATGGGCGACCCTGACTTCTTCAAAGTTCCAGTGTCAACATTGATAAACAGTGATTATGTCGCCAACAGAATGCTGACATTTAATCCCGACAAGGCAACCCCCAGCGCTGAACTCTCGCCCGGGATTATTCCAGGGTTCGAGTCCACTGAGACAACCCATTTCTCTATCATTGATTCCAAAGGCAATGCCGTATCAGTTACTACTACACTTAACGGTTGGTTTGGTTCAAATGTGGTGGTCTCCGGTTCCGGATTCTTCCTCAACAATGAAATGGATGACTTCAGTGCAAAGCCGGGCGTTCCCAACATGTTTGGAGTTACCGGTGGCGAAGCGAACAAGATCGAGCCCAATAAGAGAATGCTGAGTGCTATGTCACCAACTATTGTTGAAAAAGGTGGAAAGTTATATATGGTGGTCGGTACACCCGGTGGCAGCACAATTATCACCTCCGTGTTTCAGGTAATCCTCAACGTAGTTGAGCATGGTATGGGAATGCAGGAAGCCGTAGATGCGAAGCGTTTTCACAGCCAATGGTTGCCCGATATTGTTACGCCTGAGAAAGGGCGGTTTTCAAAAGAAGACAGTGCTGCGCTCGCCGCATTGGGCCATGTAATCAAGCCGCGGGGAAATTTTGGGCGGGTCGACGCTATTCTGGTTTTGTCAAATGGTAAGCTTGAAGGAGGAGCGGATCGGTTCCGTGGTGACGACACTGCTAAGGGATACTAAGAGGAGGCAGTGGGCAGTAGGCAGTGAAAGCGGTAAGTTGACAGTTGACAAAACCCGAGCACTGCTCGGTCAGTTGACAAGGTGCTTCCTTAAATCAAACGGACCTTACCTTGACTATTGGGAGCATATTGTCAATTGAAGATTTGTCAACTAGTCTTTAACGATCGTAAACTCCACCCTCCTATTCAACCTCCTTGTTTCTTCCGTCTTATTATCGGCAATCGGCTTTGATCCGCCGAAGCCTTTTCCGGTGATACGCTTTCCATTAATCCCTTTCGAAACAAGGTAGGCCTTCACACGATCAACCCTTTTCTGCGAGAGTCTCTGGTTATGTTCCGGGTTACCGCGGTTGTCGGTGTGGCCGCTCAGGGATATTTCCACTTTTGGATTTGTCTTCAAAAATGAAACAACAAGATCGAGCTCATCATTGGATTCGGGAAGCAGGTTATAGGTGCTTTGCTGAAAAAGCACACTCTTTAAGTTGATGGTCGCTCCTATCTCGATAGGTTGCAATTTGAAATTCATTTCCAGTGCCTTCATCTCGTAAGTGCGCACATCAAGCTTCTCAAAATTTCCGACGTACCCCGCAGCTTCAACCCGGATCGTGTATTCATTCACGGATGGAAATTTGATAGAATACTTACCTCCTGGATCTGCCGTCGTGGTGTAGAGGGAATCCGAATGAAAAGTGATTGTTGCAGTCAGGGGCTTCCCGGTCTTGGCATCAGTGACTTTGCCAAACGCTCTAAAGATCTTTTCCTCGCCAGTGATTGGCTTGTCCCTCTTTATCTCAACGATCTTCACAATTGTATCGACCCTCGTCTGAAAGAGAGAGTCCTGAAGTCCTACCGGAGGCTTGTAATACCTTATGTCGCCATATCCGTCACTGTTCAGTGTGCTGGTGAACAAAGCGAACTTTTGTTCAGGATAGGTCATATAAAACAATTCCCGTCCTTCAGAGTTTACGTTGGCGCCCATGTTAATAGGATCACTCCAATTCACCCAGGAGTCGTCCAATCGCTCGGAGAAGTACACATCATAACCGCCATATCCTTTTCTTCCGTTGCTGGCAAAGAAAAGATATTTGCCGTCAGCACTCAGGCTCGGACTTGCTTCCTGAAGTGCCGAATTAATTTTGGGCCCAAGGTTTCTGGGTTCCGACCATTTGCCTTCAGTCAGTAGTGATACATAAAGGTCTTCGACACCGAGCGATCCATACGCGTCTGCAGCGTAAACAAACGCTTCAAGGGTCGTGGAAAGATACCCGCGAGTTGCAGGTGACTTGTTTAAGAAATATGGGATATGAATATTCTCAGGCGATGACCAGCCGTCCGGCGACTTCATTGAAACAGAAATACCTTGCGATGTTACGGGCTTATCTCCTTGCCGGTAATGGCTCGACAAAAACATTCGTTGTCCATCCTGAGAGAACCCAACTACTGAGTTGTAGCCTTCGTCATTGATTGCTTTTCCACCGTGAATCGCCAGCGACCACTCCTCTCCCGTCCAGATAGAGTACCAGATGTCACCTGGATCGCGCTTACCAGCGATGTTGTCCGGGTGATTGGCGACAGTCCAATACAATATCTTACCATCCGGACTGATGATCGGCGCTTGCTCGTCATAAGGTGAGTTTACGTGACTGAAAGACTTCTGCGACATCTGCGCCTGTGCGATGCATGAGATTAGTGTAGATATGAGTGTTAGGAAAATTGATCGGAAAGGAGATTTCATTTCAACGGTAATAGAAATTCAGTTATTAGTTATCAGTTATTAGTTATCAGTTATTAGTTATCAGTAGTGGATGTTTCTACTTGCTTACCCAATTGTTTCCTTTTATCGTAAATCGCCAGGGCAGCAATGCGTCGTGTCCTGCATAGTCGATCCCGATCCTGGGACTTGCTGCTACTGACTGCTTTGCCACTTGAATTCCCGTGTCCTCAATCCAAAGTTGATTGGACCACAGCTCTTTTCCATTCATCTTACGATCAATGCCCAACGCCTTCGTCAATTTTCCAGGTCCAGAGGTAATCCGCTTTTCCGATTTCGCGTTAGTACGCATTTTCATCAAGGGTATTCCTTCTACGGGCTCCAGCGCCCGGATTAAGACCGCTTCCGGTTCATCCGCTTCATTGGTCACCACATTGAAAAGTTCATGGATTCCATAACAAAGATAGACATAGGCATGTCCCCCTTCTCCGAACATGACATCGTTGCGGGACGTGCGACGATAGTCATACGCGTGGCAGCCACGCTCCCTGTTAGAATATGCCTCCGTTTCAACGATTATCCCAGCCGTTGTCCGTCGGCCAATTCGCGTGAACAAAACCTTACCCAAAAGGTCTTTAGCAGCCTTCACAACGTTGTTTCCAAGATAAAACGAGGGTTCCAACTTCATATTACTCTACAAAGTTGGTGGGTTTTTGGATAGTCCAAACTAGATTACTTTTGACGCTCTAAATTTAAACAAACGCTAAAGTTACAATTATGAAAAACGTTTTAGTAGTTCTCTTTGTAGTGGCTGGACTGGTGGCAGAAGCCCAGGTCCTTTCACCATCGCCTAGTCCCGCTGCGACGGTGACAACGGTCGTAGGGCTCACCGATGTAAAGATCGAGTACTCCAGGCCCAAGGCGAAAGGCCGCAAGATCTTTGGAGAGCTTGTTCCTTTCAACCAAATGTGGCGCACGGCTGCAAACAACGGTTCGCGGGTGACTTTCGGCGACGATGTGAAATTCGGAGGCTCAGATGTTCCCAAAGGCACTTACCTCCTTCTGACGATCCCCGGAGCATCCGAGTGGACAGTGATCCTGTACAAGGATGTAAACATGGGTGGTGATTTGTCGGTGTACGACAAGGCAAAAGACCAGGCTCGCGTTACTGCAAAAGCTGAAAAACTCACTGAGAAAGTTGAGACTTTTACACTCGAAATTTCTGACCTCGCCGAAAACAGCAAAACCGCTAACCTCCAGATCATGTGGGAAAACACTTCAGTAAAAGTTCCCATCACAGTAGACTTTGACGCCAAGGTGATGAAGAGCATCGAAGCGAGCACAAAAGTGAACCCCAACAACCTGTTCCAGGCTGCGGTTTATTATTTCGAATCAGGCAAGGACATCAAACAAGCATATGAGTGGGTGAGCACTGCAAGCGCATCTAATCCTGATGCATACTGGATGTCATACCAGAAAGCAAGAATCCAAAAGGCCATGGGCGACAAGAAAGGTGCTAACGAGTCAGCTACCGCCTCAAGAGCCGCTGCTGAAAAGCAAAAGAACATGGACTACGTTAAATTGAATGATGATTTGATGAAGTCCCTGAAGTAATTGTAAAGCAGACCTTCGGTCGCTTCATGGTTAAATCGAGAAGCGACCAAAGGTCTCAATTCCAATAAATTCTAAAGCGACCGTCCGGTTGCTAAAAAGTTCAACTAGTCATTAGATAATTTCTGAATCCTGAAGTGACCCGTGTCACTTCAGGATTTTTGTTATTGCCAAACCGCAATAACCTATTTCATTTAGAGCAAATCAATGATGTGCATCATGAAAAACTGCACATCGCAAGTCCGATAATTTGAATCACATGTTCGTGCAGTAAGTCCGTGGAAGAAATTGCACGATTGTCCCGCCTGAAGTTGAATATACGCGTGCAATTCAATGGCCCTCTCTTTCTATAATGACCAACGTCATATTTTTTTCCGGGCGGAAATTCAAATTAAATTTTTTATGAATAAGTCTAGATTTCTACAGATTACTTTCTGGATGGTAGTGGTGATACCCCTTGTGTCCAACGCGCAGGAACGATGGATAGAGCGAAGCAACTATGGGTATCTTACTAACTCAAAATATTGTTACGGGATCAAGTTCGGTCCCAGCTTCAATCAGTTCTCGCAGCCCGGATCATTTATCGGATTCAACGTCGGTGTGTTTGCTAAGTACAAGATATCAGACGTATTCTCACCGCGGGTGGAGCTTCTCTACGCGACGCAAGGTGGGGCCAGGAACGATTATACCAAGACCTATGCCGATGGCGATCCCAGCAACCCTAATCCATCGGTAAACAGTATTGCAAACCTCAATCCATACGTCACCTTTAACAGTATTGAAATACCATTTCTCGCAGAGTTCAGTTTCCCTGAGATGGCCGGCCTCGCGATTCAACCAAAATTGCTTGTCGGCGGCTCCTACAGTCGGGCAATCAGCATTGTCGAAACGAAAACTCAGCGATATACCTATTCAAATGGCAGCACCGTTGATATTGGCTACTCGCGTGAGGATGTATCAGGCATTTATAATCCAAACCAGATCTCCGCGATTGGCGGAATGGGGCTACAGTTTGCTACGCCGCGCAGGACATTCAATGTTGAAATGCGGTATCGACAAGGTTTGACACAATTGAACAATTACGTCAATTCTTCATCGGGGATTGGCGGCAAATTGTACAGCTCTTCACTGATCTTCAATGTATCGGTGACGTTCAGAAAGGAAAAATCGATCAGCTCTTATATTTCACCAAAGGCTGGACGATAAGGGCCAGTACGATCACCGCAACGCATCCGATAATGTTATACAACAGAAAGGCCACGTCCGTGTAGAAGTACAAATATAAGATGATCAATTCAGCCACGATTGCCGCAACAAATACGGCCGTTGACTTGATGTACGGGATGTAAAACGCCGACAGAAAAATTCCGAGAATCGTTCCATAAAACAAGGACCCAACGATATTCACAAATTGGATAAGGTTCTCCGCCACGTTCGCAAGTGATGCAAACAAAATGGCAAACGCCGCCCATCCCACCATCATTACCCGCGATGCCTTGAAGTAATGTTCTTCGGATTGACCGGGCCGGACAGAACGCTTGTAGATATCTACTGCGGTTGTTGACGCAAGGGCCATGAGCTCGGATGCCATTGAAGACATCGCCGCTGAAAATACCACAGCGATCAAAAGACCGATCAAGCCATGTGGCAAATAGGTCATCACGAAGTTGATGAACACATAATCTTTATCGAGCGTATTGGCTTTCGGCAAGTTTTCCTTGATGACTTTCTTCATGTCTGCCCGAAGATTGTTCTCTTCTGTTTGTATTTGTTTCAGTGAGGCCTTTGACGTCTCAATTGCAGTTCGCTGGTCTTCACTGATCGCGTTAGCAAGCTCACCGGCCACCCTTTTCTTTTCTGCAAAGATCGCGTCATAAGACGTTTCCAACTCCTGTACTTTAGCTGACGCGGATGTCTGCATGGCCTGCTCCTGCAGTGAACGATTGTGGATAAGCGGAGCCTGATTGAATTGATAGAAGACGAAAATCAAAATCCCAATGTATAGAATAATAAACTGCATAGGAATCTTCAACAATCCATTAAAGATGAGTCCCAGCCTGCTTTCCGCGACTGAACTTCCGGTAAGGTACCGACCCACTTGAGACTGATCAGCGCCGAAATACGAAAGGAAAAGAAAAAGACCTCCAATCAGACCCGACCAGATATTGTATCGATCTGATAAATTGAAATCCAGGTTGATCAGATTCATCTTCCCCATTTCACCGGCGAACCGAAAGGTGTCGCCAAATGAAATACCGTCAGGCAGGCTACTGAATGCAATCCAGCCTGCAACCATCATTCCAGACATGATCACTGCAAGCTGATACTTCTGCGTGACACTGACAGCCTTTGTCCCGCCAGAAACAGTGTAAATGAGCACAAACACGCCAATCAGGATTGTAGTGTAGTTTATATTCCATCCGAGGATCGTTGACAAGATGAGGGCCGGCGCATACAGCGTTATCCCGACAGATAACCCACGGAGCATGAGAAAGTAAAATGCTGCGAGCGAACGAGTCTTCACATCAAAACGTGATTCCAGATATTCATACGCTGTTGAAACTTTCAGTTTGTGATACAGCGGCACCGCAGTGATCGATAGAATAATCATCGCAATCGGCAAGCCGAAATAGAATTGGAGGAATCTCATTCCGTCCTCATAAGCTTGCCCGGTCGTCGACAGGAAGGTAATGGCGCTGGCCTGTGTCGCCATAATTGAGATGCACACCGTCCACCACGGCAAACTTCTGTTTAGCAAATATCCTTGCGCGCCTGTTCCACGCGTTTTCCAGGCGCCGTAGGCTACGATGAGCAGGATCGTGCCAAAAAGAACAATCCAATCGGCTGCGATCATGAAAATGAAAACGTGATTATAAGATAGATGATGAGTTGGGCTATCATGACGCCTGTTACCAGCCAATACCAGGCGCTCCAACGTCTAAACACAGGCGGCTTTGACTCGTGCGCATCCATTATTTAGATGTCTTTACTTTTTGATTTTGCGGCTTTGGCGTTTTACCCAATGACGCAAGGTTGGCAAAAAGTTTGTAGGCGCCGGAAACTCCTTCAGGAAGTTCACGGAAGAAAGAAAGTCCGGTATAAACGTAATGGCCGTTTCCATATTTGGCCACAAGCAGACCACCGTCCCTTGCTGGTTCGCCCTTATCGTTCATCGAAAGGATCGCTTCATAACTGGGGTCCCACTTGTCCGGAAAGTACAAGCCTCGCTCCTGCACCCAGCCATTAAAGTCATCCGGTGTCAGCTTATTCGGATAATTCATCAACTGATGGTCTGACTTAAGTATCCGGACTTCACTGTCTTCTTCTGTCACACGGTCACGGGAAATGTTGATCGGGTACGGTGAAAACTTGTCAACTTCAAGATCAAAGTTGGTATTGTATTGAACGATCATCGTCCCACCTTCCTTCACGTAGTTTAACAAGTTATCCATATAATGGCGGATCCTTTCATTCGTGTTTAGCGCCCTGACACCCAAGACTACGGCGTCCACTTTTCTAAGGTTAGCTGCCGTAACTTCATCATCTTTCATCTCCCACACTTCATAACCCATATTCCTCAGCGCATTGGGGATCTCGTCACCAGCGCCTCGAATATATCCAACGACCTGGCCCTCCTTCTTCAAATTGATTCGCACAACATTGGCCTCTGCCGGAGGCAGTAATGTTTGAAAAGGAATATGTTCATAAGAAATTGTTTGAACCGAATTTCCATAGGCTTTACCATTTAGTTCAGCGTGCGCTTGAAGCGAAAAGGTCCCTTCGTTTCCGGATGGATATACCAGGAAATCCACTCTCTTCTCTTCTCCGCGTTTCGAAAGTTCAATTGCCGCTGACGATGGCTCCGACCTCCAGCCTTGTGGCAGGTCAAGTTTTACGTTGCCTGAAAGCTTTCCACCCGATGCCGATTTTACCAGCAACCCAACAACTTTTGGATTAGTGTCATGAAACACATAAACCTTCTGCGACAGGTTGACGAGCACAGGCGGGACAATCTCGAACGGTCGCATTAATTCTCCCCGTACAGGATCCGTCCACTTATAAATCAATGGCGCAGATAGTTCTATACGATCGCCGTTTACTTCAATAGAATAATCTACGACAACGGCCGGGCCATTTTCTGGTTTGCCTATGTAGGATGGATCTGGAACCTTAAACAGGCCCTGTGAATGATCTACGCGAAGCCAGTATGGATCTGAATAGCCAGCATTCGCAGCGAGCGATTTGCGTGACTTAAAATTGTACAGCTTATTGAATTGCAAGTCCGTATTCAGTGCAGAGTCCAGCGCCAACATACGGCTGGTCATCTTCACTATCTTTACGGGCACCGTAGACCTGTTAACAATTTCAAACGAAGCGATAACTCCCTCTCCTGGCGCGATCCAAGGTTGATCTGCTGTCACTTCGAAAAACAATCCCGCACAATCTTGGATGAGCTGTCGGGTCTCTTCACTCTTTCTGTCCTTCCAAACCGATGGACCGAGCATTGCAATCTGTTTGCGTATTTGGATGAGCAATGGAATTGAAGCGTAAGGCTTCTCCGGGCTGAATTCACGGATCACTTTCTCAACCAGGGGCTGAACTTTATCACCTCCAGGAACGCGCGACCACGTTGTATTAATACCTTCGAAAAGCTCTTTTTCAGCCTTTTCCCCTTTGATAAACTCAAAAAATTCATTCGAATCTCCCCGGCGCCCGGAAGAGCCAAAGCCCTGACTCTTGTGTTGTGAGCGACTCTCTGCTGCGATCTCGGAGTAAGACTTGCCAAGCAGAATGTTGTAAGTACCCATATTCACCGAAACTACACCAGGCGTATTCTCATTAATTTCCTGGTTCCACCACCGCCCGGTATTGGTGTATAATCTCTTTACCTGCCAAGTTCCAAACTCTTTCACCTGGTCTGGCTGGTATTCAGATTTCCCCGAAAGATCAAATGCCTCCTGTGCAAGTATCGCAGACGCTGTATGATGGCCATGGCCTGCGCGGGCGTCCGGCGGAAAGCGCGTGAGTATGACGTCCGGCTTGAATTGTCGAAAAATTCTGACAACATCAGAAAGGATTTCATCCTTACCCCAGATTGCAAAAGTCTCCGTTGCGTTTTTTGAGAATCCAAAGTCGTTTGCCCTGGTAAAGAATTGTTGGCCGCCGTCAATACGCCTTGCGGAAAGCAATTCCTGTGTGCGAATAAGCCCCAATTGGTCGCGGATCTCAGGACCAATCAGATTTTGCCCTCCATCGCCACGTGTCATGGAAAGATAAGCTGCAGCAGCAAGCTTGTCATTCGCCATAAAAGTAATCGCGCGTGTGTTCTCATCGTCCGGGTGCGCAGCGACATATAAAACAGATGCGAGGACGTTCAGCTTTTTCAGCTTTAGTTGTATCGCAGCCGCATCAGGCTGTCTGTATTGCGCTGAACTATAGTGAACAGATAGACTTAAAAACAAGAATACGACGAGATTTCGCATAGGTGGATCGATTTACGAATCAAATGCGCGACAAGTTAGCAGAGTATTGCAAAAGGCATCAGGGCACATGTGAATGGTGCCGCACGGGAGTTAGAATTTACCTCGCTTTTCCCCGTTTACGAGAAACGTCCCATCTTCTGCGATAAACAGGTTCACGCGGCTGAGAGGTTCTTTGTCAGGAGATAAGAACAAGACATTGAATTCAAATGGCGTAACCCTGTCCTTCATGTCATCTGTATAACCCATATCCAACTCGAACTCCTCACCTTCCTTGACTTTTCTGGCAAGTTCGGTTTTCAGAGCGCTACTCAAGACTTTTACGCGAACCTCCTGGGGCCCCAGCTTCAGCATTTTAAATTTCACTTTCAGGTAAGGCAACGGTCCTGAGCCCCCATCTTTCAAAATCTTATCATTTTGATAGTCAATGTTGAGGTTACTGTTGCCTGAGACAGCAGAGCGGGTCTTGAATTGATAATCAATTGTGAGTTGAAATTCCTCATTGGGCTTCAACGGCACTTTCACTTCCTGCCAGGGACCGTAAAGAAAGAATAGGACTAAAGATATCAGCATTTAAACCGTGGTTTATTTCGTCATCTTCACTATGGCCGCGTGATTGTCACAGCTTTCAGGCTCGTTGTGCTTCCGGGAGTCGAATACTCGCCATCAGAAACATCCATCTTTTTGAAGTCGGCACTTACTTTAAGGTTCGTAAATAGAATGTAATAGGGGTAAGTAAGTTTTGCATCATTCGCATTGATCTTTATTGAAGCAATCGCGGGCAGAGCAACACCGGATATCACGGCGGCAGATTCATAGCTCGTACCATTCAGTTTATAGGATTGGTTCTGAATGTCCAGCGAGCCAGCTGAATTCTTTACAAGTTGAAAGGTAACAGCCACTTTTCCATCGGACGTTGTGTAGGTCCATGTGCCTTCGGCAGAAGTCGGACCTGAATCACTCTTGCTGCAAGACAGTAAACCCAACATGAGCCACGCCGCACAAATCCACACTGATTTCATAGTGAAGGCTATTTATCCAAAGTTACGAATAATTTGGATCGCACGGCCCCTCAAAATCTTTACTAAAAACAGTCATGCGGAATGCCAAGACTTCGATGAAATTGGAACACGCATTCACCCAGGCGAAGGGATAACCTGGAACCAGATTCCACCAGTTATAACAAACTGCAGGATGAGATTTGTTAACCACAATGTGCACGAAGTACACAATGTTGCACCATTGACCGACGTGACATTGTGGCTAATTATTTTTCTTTCAAATCAGTTTGTTCAGATGCGCGTGTTCAATCGCTTCTGATTTTCTATTTACCTGAAGCTTTCCGTAAATATTTCTGATGTGGGACTTTGCTGTTTCTTTTGAAATAAAGAGTTGATCAGAAATCTGCGTATAGGTTTTGCCTTCGGAGATCAGCACAAGAACTTCCTTTTCTCTTTTGGTAAGTGGCGAATGCGGGTTCAGGTGAAAACTCTGAACCACCATCTTTGCAATCTTGCTGCTGATAGGTGCTCCTCCCCGCTTAATTTCCTCAAGGGCGGATATAAGCTCCAGGTAGTTGGAACTCTTCGTAATGTAACCGGAAGCGCCGGCACGCAAAGCATTGAACACAAGTTCGCTGTCTTCATGAACGGACACAATGATGATCTCGATGTGTGGAAATTGATCCTTTATCTTCTGCGTGCCCTCCACCCCACTCATTCCGGGCAGCTTGATGTCCATCAATACAATATCAGGCTTCTTTTTGCCAACCTCAGCAATTGCCTCTTCAGCAGTGCCGTATGAGCCGACAACGATAAATTTCTCAGAACTATTAACAATGTATACAAAGCTTTCGCGAATTATTTCATCATCATCGACGATAAAGACACGGTTCTTGTTCAATGGGATCATGTTTAGTTTGGTTTATCTAATGAGTTTAAAAAACGACTAATA
>JBGAKL010000011.1:0-196415 GCA_044224375.1 Cyclobacteriaceae bacterium | reverse complement strand
GCTGAAGGAAAGCATAAACTTGTCGTCCAAACCGCCATCAAAAACAAGATCATCAGTCGCGTTTTCGCTACAGTCAAAAGGGGAACGCCATTTGTCCCCCTTTTTCAATATGCAGCTTGACTTTATCTTAGAATTCGGTAAAGGGAGCGAATTCACTTGTTCGGTCAAACAATTGAGCGAATTCGTTGTAACAAATATTGCTCGCATGCATTTTTTTTAAGGTTTTCATTCAGTCAGTGTAACAAAAATGCCACTGGTAAGTCATGTATCCGATTCAACTATGGTGCGAAAAATTCTAAGTTCTTTCTCGTTGGCCCTGGAGAATATCCGGTCAAACATTTTTCATACAATTCTCTCGGTCCTTGGAATCGTGATCGGGGTGGGGGCCCTCGTTTCGATCTTATCACTGATCGATGGAATGGAACGTTTTGCTAGGGAGCAAGTATCAACGACAACGTCGCTCAACGCTATCGTCGTTAGGACCGAGCTCTACAAGACTGTAAATAATGTTCGACTTCGAAAGGATACGGTTGCGACGCTTTCATTTGAAGCATTTAAATCGCTTCACGGCGCGTTGTCAAAAAAGGTAACGCGTTTTTATCGCGTGTCCGGCTCTGAGATGGTTACAATTTCCGGGCGTGAGCCGGCTATTGGCGTTGCTACTTTTGCAACTGACACCACAATGGTTCCGGGTGTCACTTTGCTAACCGGGACATTGTTCACTGAAGCGGACTTGAATGAAAGGAGAGAAGTTGTCATTGCGAACAGGGCATTTGTGGTGGCGGCAAAGTATGATTCAATACAAGTAATGGGAGAAGTGGTTTCATTTAAGAGCAAACAGTTTAAATTGATTGGAGTGGTTGAGGATAAGGGCGGAGATACGCCGCATCTATATTTTCCTGCAACCTGTGTCAACGCGACCGAACTGTCCAATAACCCCGCGGACGTGGCGTTTGAAGTCGAACATACCGAAGACATCGCGATGCTGAAACCTGAAATTGATGCCTGGCTGAAAGCACAGTATGCAAATGGGGCAGATGATTTCAGAATTATCACAAACGAATACAGGGTTGAGCAACTCGCAAAGGGATTTCTTTTGTTCCGTATTATCATGGGAATGATTGTAGGAATTTCTGTCATTGTTGGTGGCATTGGTGTTATGAACGTCTTGTTGATCTCAGTAACCGAGCGAACAACAGAAATTGGTATTCGCAAAGCAATGGGGGCAAACCGACGTGACATCGTCTTTCTTTTTCTTACGGAGTCGGTGACGGTATCAGCATTTGGTAGTATGATGGGCGTTATTTTCGGCGTTGGATTCACCATGGTAGCGATACCGATTGTAAAGGCCTTAACCAAGGTCCCGTTTCAGGCTGACTATACCATTAATACAATCGTGATCACTGGAGTCGTTGCACTATTCGTCGGAATCGTGTTCGGAACTTACCCCGCTATTCGCGCCTCGCGGCTGAATCCCGTTGACGCCATCCGTCACGAGTGATTGGGAAAATATTGCCCGGTTACAATCGAAGTAAATATTGAGCAAGAAAAAAGCAATTGAGGAGAGTTCCTTGCAGGGTTTAAGAGTCGATTCAATAAATCGTTGAGAAATGCTCGCGCCAGCCTTGAGCGCTTTTTTGGTTGCTTGTGTATTCGTAACTTTTGAATTCACATGGCAATTAAAGCGATCCTTTTTGATATGATTGGTACAACGGTTTCAGAGAAGGATCCGATGTTCATCAGCAATTGTTTTGTAAAAGCGTTCGGCGAACATAAAATGTCGGTAACCCCAGGGACCATTCAAAAGCATCGTGGAAGGGATAAAAATCAAATGATCGGTGATATCCTGCGTGAATTGAATTACCCGCTTCAACTAACCACTTCGATCTTGCAACGGTTTCAATGGAATGTTGAAAAGGGCATTCGCAATTTTTCAGCAGCAGAAGGTGCACGCGACATCTTTGGCGCCATGATGGGTAAAGGAATAAAAATTGGCATCGGCTCGGGGCTGCCTCGCGCAGTTTTTGATAGAGTCTTTTATCACTTACATTGGGATGAAGTTGGTTTTGATTACATAGGAATAGCAGAAGAAATTGGGCGCGGGCGTCCTCATCCGGACATGATCCTCGATATGATGAAGGAAGTCGATGTTGCTGCGAATGAAACACTGAAGGTTGGGGATACGGTGTCAGACATTCAGGAAGGAAAGAATGCCGGAGTGAAGACGGTTGCGATGCTTGCAGGAACGCAACCCGAACAACAACTGCGGGATGAAAATCCGGATTTTATTATCCGCCAACTTGCGGAACTTCGCGAGATTGTGGAGTGAGTTGGCAAGAGCATTCAGTTTCAACAAACCCGTTGCATGAGCATTTCCCACGTAAAGGACCTGATGAAATTCCTGAAGGCGTTTCCCTCAGACGTGCAGGAACGCGCATTGTGGCTTAGAAGATTCGTTTGGGAGCTTTACCCCACTGCCAACGAACTTATTTACGACAATTATAACGCGCTGGCTGTTGGTTGGTCGCCGACAGAAAAAGTAGGTCACGTTTTCTGTTCAATAGCCCTGGGGCGCACAAGCCATAAATTACACTTTGGATTTTATTGGGGATCACAGATCGCAGATCCCAAGGGAATCCTGCTGGGCGAGGGTAACCAATATCGCTACATCATCGTCAATGACATTGATGCTTTTCCCAGCAGGTATATGATTAAGCTGCTCAAAGACGCGTATAAGAACTCGATGTCCAAAGTGAAGGATCCGAGGCTCCTCCGCGAGGGCTTGACAGTAACCAAATCCGTATCTCCCAAAAAAAGGTCGCTTAAAAAGAGTGCAAGAACGCCTGGAAGGATGAAGCGCGGCAAAGCAAGGGGTCCAAAGAAAGCTCGTTAATGGCAGCAGGTATTCACCTGTTTGTTCAAGTCCATTCAATCATGTACAAGGCCAAACGGCGTAAATCCCTTCGTTGCGTAGTTCGTTGTACGGGAGAAAAAACCCTTTCGCAATGAAACGCTTAATATTTTTAGCAACAGTCTTTTTCCTCGCAGTGGCTGCCACGTATGCACAGGTTCAACCATTGACGTGGGAACCACCCGGCGGCAACCGGAAAGCATCAGTCTCGGAGCAAGTTGGCATCGTCAAGATCGCCATTAACTATAATCGTCCCGGTGTGAAGGGCCGGGAAGGAAAAATATGGAATACACCAGTTGCCTTCTATGGTTTTGTTGATCAAGGGCACGGCACGTCATATGCCGCTCCCTGGCGCGCGGGAGCCAATGAGAATACGACTATTTCATTCTCTCATCCCGTGAAAATCGAGGGCAAGGATCTGCCGGCGGGTACTTATGGATTCTTCATTGCCCTGGGGGAAGAGGAGAGTATCCTCATCTTTTCCAAGGTGTCTAACTCCTGGGGAAGTTTCTATTATGATCCCACCCAAGATGCGTTGCGGGTAACTGTAAAGAATAAGTCACTGGACAAGAGTGTCGAGTGGCTGAAGTATGAATTCATCGATCAGGGTGATAAGTCAGTTACCGTGGCAATGTCCTGGGAAAAAAGAATGATTCCTTTCACAGTGGAAGTCGATAGAAAGGCGCTGCAGATTGCCGCGTTCAAGGAAGATTTCAGGACAACAAGGCCATATTATGATTATATCACCGCCGCTCAATGGTGTTTAGAGAACGATTATGAGCTTGAGCAGGCGAACGCATGGATGGACAGGGCCATTTACTTCCGGGTCATGGGGGAGAAGAATTTCAGGTCGTTGAGTACGAAAGCTGCTGTACTTACAAAGCTTGGACGCGCCGATGAGGCAAAGAAGATCATGGAAGAGGCCCTTCCAATGGGAACCGTGACGGACGTGCATTTTTATGCCAGGAGCCTAAGCTTGGCGAAGCAGCCGCAAGATGCCTTCAAAGTCTTTAAAATGAATTACGACAAGTATCCCAATGAGTTTACCACGAATGTCGGCATGGGCCGGGGCTACTCCGGTATTGGCGAGTATAAGAAAGCCATTCCTTACATGAAGGCCGCCCTTGCTAAGGCACCGAACGACCTTCAAAGGAGCAGTGTTGAGGCAATGATAAAGAAGCTTGAGGAAGGCAAGGATGTAAATTGATACCTCCTAATAGGGTATCATCCATGCTGTATCAATGCCATGCGATATCATTCGCATGGCATTGTTCATTTATGACTAATTGGTTAAACCTTGAACCTTAAACCTTGAGCGCTGAACAATGAGCGATGAACTCTGATCTCTAAACTGTAAACCTTTAACATCACAATAGATAACTGCTACTAACATGCTAAGGCACTTGCATTTATGTATTAATACATTGAATGCATATCATATCACATCATGTTAAGTACTCGTATTGAATCAATGATTGATTAACAATTAAAGCAGAAATAACTTTTATTTATGTGATGATTAAATCATTTTTGATTCATAATCATCCCAAACAAAAAAGTAACTGCAGATGAGCGCAACAAAACTTAACAGGAAAGTAGCTGATGCAAACGTTGTAGAACAACGTATGGACCTCGTGAAGAATCACAGGGCATTGTATGCAAGACGTTCTTTTAAGCCAGGCGAAGTAATTTCTGAGTTCAGTGCGAGAAAGACATTCTCAAAGCCTACCTATTTGACAGTTCAAATAAGCGATACAGCCCATATTGAGCTGTTTCCCGATTATTTAGAGTGTGTAAACCACAGCTGTGATCCCAATAGCTTCTTCGATACTTCAACGCTTCAATTCATAGCGCTGAAGCAGATTGACGAAGGGGATGAGTTCTTTTTCTTTTATCCTTCTTCGGAGTGGGATATGGACCAGCCTTTCAAATGTCATTGTGGCGAACCCAATTGTCTGGGTACGATTAGGGGAGCAAAACACCTTGATAAGAAGGTAATTGCGAACTATCGCTTCACTGATTATATCAAGGGTAAACTCGGTATCTAGAATCCCCGCCTACGCAGAAACTGCTTCGTCGGGGCAAGCCAGAATCCAGAATCTAGAATCCCGACTACGCAGAGACTGCTACGTCGGGCAATGCCAGAATCCCGACTACGCAGAAACTGCTTCGTCGGGCAAGTCAGATTCTCCCACAGTACTTCGTCCTTTCTCCAGCACGCTTTCCTATTTTTGTGCGGTATGGCGTTGTTTGTCGCATCGTTGAATTCGGGAAGTAATGGGAACTGTTATTATATCGGTAACCAGGACGAAGCCATTCTTATCGACGGTGGGATATCATGCAGGGAGACTGAAAGGCGGATGAAGCGCCTGGAGCTTTCCATCAAAAAGGTGAAGGCCATTTTTGTCACCCACGAGCATTCAGATCATATTTACGGCGTCCCTCGACTATCTCGCAAGCACCGTCTCCCGGTTTACATCACCGACAGCACGATGAAGAACGGCCGTCTTCACCTGAACGCTGAGTTAGTAGTGTCTTTCAAAGCATTTGAACCCGTCCAAATCGGGGGCCTTACAGTCACGCCTTTCCCCAAATTTCATGACGCAAGTGATCCGCACAGCTTCATCGTTTCCGGAAACGAGGTGAATATTGGAGTATTTACAGACATAGGACAATCTTGCGAACATGTGGTGAAGCACTTTGAAAGGTGTCATGCGGCGTTTCTGGAGGCAAACTACGATGAGTTGTTGCTTGAGAATGGTTCTTATCCGTTGTCCCTTAAAAAAAGGATCCGCGATGGTTATGGCCACTTGTCGAACGCGGAGGCGCTGCAGCTTTTTATGAACCACAGGCCTTCCTACATGAGTCATTTATTCTTGTCGCACCTGTCCCGGAACAACAACTCACCCAAGATCGTAAGGGACATGTTTCAAAAGATCGCAGGCCGTACGGAGATCGTTATCGCATCCCGTGATAAGGAAACGAAGGTTTATCAAGTGCGAAACCTGCCGGGAAGGGTGTACAAGCCGATTGATTTCGCACAGAAACAGACGCAGTTGACGCTTTTCTGAAAATGCTTGTGGCTATTTGCCATTGGGCGTGGCAGCGCCCCCCAGTTTATCATTTCATCGTGCCCGACAATGAAGAACGTAAGCTTGAGTCATGCTTGAACCTTGCACCTTGAGCGTTGAAGCTAAACTCCTGAAACTTTGACTTCCCATTTAACAAACTTATCTTTCAAAGTCATTGACGGACTATGAGCTTTATCGATAAGAAGAATGATTACATCGTATGGGTTATAGCTCCCTTTATTGAAACCGACGATCCCAACCTTAAGTATTACTACGACTATACCCAAAGCATCTCTGAATACACCAAAGTCTTCAATGAAATTGGGTGTGAATGGCATTGGATCAATGTTACGATAGGGCGGATAGAGCAGGAGATAAGGAAGATCAAGGAACATCCCACCACAAAGACACCCATTGTAATCAATTTATGCGATGGCGATGAGCTCAATTCCATTCCGGGGATATCGGTGATCCATACATTGGAGAAGTATGGCCTCATTTTCACGGGCTCCGACGACCATTTTTATCGCATTACCACGTCAAAGATCCCAATGAAGGAGGCTTTTGACCAGGCGGGTGTATCAACACCAGCGTGGCGGGTAATAGATCCAAGAAACGTTGATATCAAGGGACTATTCAAAGAAATAGGGGATGTTTTGATCGTTAAACCTGCTATTTCTGCCGGGAGTATGGGGCTTAGCATCAAGAACGTGGTCTCGAACGAGCAGGAGATGCAGCAGGTAATAAACGACATGCTCAATGGCTATCGTGGATGGAAGTTGGATACGGGCGGCATTTTTGTCGAAGAATTCATCAATGGAAGGGAGTTTACTACGTTGGTTGTCGGCTCATCCACCTATCCTCAGCAAGTAACATGTTATCCCCCGGTGGAGCGTGTGTTTCATGCATCATTGCCTGAGAAAGAGCAGTTCTTGTCGTTCGATCGCCTTTGGGAAACATATGATGTTGAAACACCATTGCCAGATAAAGGTGTTTTGTATAATTATCATGAACCTGATAATGAGTTAATTAAAGGGCTTAAGCAAATCAGTCTTGAAGCATTCAAGTCTGTTGGTGGTATGGGTTACGGCCGACTTGATATTCGAATGAAACGCGAGACAGGCAAGCTTTACGTATTGGAAGTCAACGCTCAATGTGGCTTGAGTGAAGATGAAAATTATACATCTAGCATTACAAATGAAAGTTTGTGTACTTCAACCCGACTATTCAACAACAAACGTCGATTACAAAAATTACGATCCGCCAAGAGAACTCGCCAGCTTACTAGCTGAAGATGATGTTGTTGACCACGTATTCTTAAACAAACTTACCACTTACCGCCAGCTCAAAGATCTGAGCAATCAAGGTTATGACATCTTTGTCAACCTGTGCGAAGGATACCTGGAATGGGAGGTGCCATCCATCGACGTCATTCATAGCTTAGAGCAACTGAACCTCCCGTACACAGGACCGAACCCCATACTTTACGACCCGCCAAAGCCGCTGATGAAGTATGTCGCCTACTGCGCGGGAGTCAAAACTCCGGCTTCAGTAGAGATAAGCTCATTGGCGGAAGTTGTCGAGGTGTTGGATAAGCTCGAGTTCCCTATGTTCGTAAAGCCTGCGAAAGCAGGCGATAGCCTCGGCGTAGACGAACACTCATTAGTGCACAACCAGGCCGAGCTGCAGGAGAAGGTTACATCCATTCTCAAAGAGTACAGTGAGATCCTGGTTGAGGAATACGTTGATGGCCGTGAGTTTACAGTCCTTGTTGCAGCCAATAAGGATGGAAAGTCTTGCACGGTATACAAGCCCGTTGAATACATTTTCCCCCAGGGACGCACATATAAGACTTATGCCCTCAAGACTTCGGAACTCCACCCTGAGTCCAATGTGCCGGTGCATAATTTTAAGATCGAAAAGAAGCTGAAGTCCGCAACGGAGCAAATCTTCACCGCATTCGGCGGGGTGGGCTATGCTCGCCTTGACTTTAGGATGGATCAGAACAATGACATTTACTTCCTTGAGATAAACTTCACGTGCTCAGCGTTTTATAAAGATAGTTATCAAGGATCAGCTGATCATATTTTGAACTACGATCCTGCAGGAAAGAGTGGTTTTCTTAAGCATATCATCGCCGAAGGAATTTCCCGCCACAAGGCAAAGCAGAAGAAGTACAAGCTTAAAGGAAGTCCTGTTGCCGGCTACGGCATTTTTGCGACTCAAAAAATCAAGAAGAACGAGGTCATTTTCGCAGGCGAAGAGATGGCACAACGCATCGTATCGAAGAGGTTCGTAGAAGGCAATTGGAACGAGCGCCAGAAATCGGACTTCCGTCACTATGCCTATCCCGTCAGCCGTGAGGTGTACATCCTCTGGGATGAGAACCCCGTTCACTGGTCACCGCAAAATCACAGCTGTAATGCAAATACAGCCTATGACGGGCTGAACGTGATCGCTACGCGAAACATTGCCGAAGGCGAGGAACTTACCGTTGACTATGCAACCTTCCTGGATGAAAACCTCGAGCCGTTTGCATGCCAATGTGGTGCAGAAAATTGCCGTGAGATCGTGGTTGGAAACAAGGACAATGCTATCAATGCTGTTCGTCGCACTGTCAAAGCGCCGACATTCAGAAGGCAAGACATCCTTGTTCCCGTTCCTAAGGCGAGCCTGGGCACAAGAAAACCTAAGGCATAATTAGTTCAAGGTTCAAGGGGACTCGCTGTGATGGGCGCCTACAGGTTCCAAGAAAAGCGAATACCCAGCAACCAGTATCCAGCAACCAGAATCCTTCAAATGCGGAAACTATTCTTAGCGCTAGCAATTACCATCTGCGTTTCCACCCAGGCTCAAGACAAGAAGGTTTATGTTGCCTTCAACTACATTAAAGCCAAACCCGGTAAAGGCGGAGCCTACACCGAGCTTGTAAAAAAGTACAGTACCAAGATTCTCGACTATGCAGTCAAGACCGGCGCGTTTCAGGGATGGTACTTTTATGAGCTTAGGTTGCCAGCAGGGTCGGCAAACGAATATGATTTCGTCGCAGTAAGCGTTGTCAACGACTTTAAGTACCTCTTTGAAGAGCCAGGAACCTATGCTGACATCATGAGGAAGGCGTTCCCGGGTATTACCGATAAAGAGCTGGATGATATCGCGCAGCAATTCGAAGACAGCCGAATCACGGTGAAGAGGGAGATTCTCGTGAGGACATCACAGATGGTCCCTAATGCCGCACCATCGAAGTACGCACGCGTAGATTATAACATGACTTCACCTGGAATGGAATCTGACTATCTCAAGATGGAAACAGAACAGATGGCGCCCATTCACAAGGACATAGTTGCAACAGGAGCATATAAAGACTGGCAGCTGCTCAAACGCGTGATGCCCGTAGACCAGCGCGCAGACTACAATTACATCGCGATTGATTTTATCGACGACATCAGCACATTTGTGAGCCTCGACTACAGTGCGATTGCAAAGAAGGTTTATCCTGGAGTTGACCTTACAAAATTCTGGTCGACTGTCACCGGCTCACGCAAGGTCGCGCGCAGTGAGATCTGGCTGCTTTCGGCCCATGTAAGGTAGGGTGTGTGCTGCGATTTATTCAAAAAAGTAACCGCCGTTCGTCGGCCACAGGGGCCGGTTATACCGCAGAAAGTGCTTGCTGCCGCATTCATACAACTCAATCGCAATAGCATCGTTAAAATTCAGTTTACTTCAGTACTGTTTGTGGTGATTCTGGGGGTTTTCGCGGAGTTGGTTGTCCCACAAGTAATTGCTGTTTAGTTACCCCTGACGATGAAATTCACCCCCTTCGCCTTGCTGCTGTGTGCATGCCATGCCCTTTTTGGACAGGGCGATGCAGTCAGGTCGAAGTCAGATTCCCTAAAGGCGAGAATAGATCCAACCAAATCCTATACTACGACACGTTTGCAGGGCGAACCGCCCCGGATCGACGGATTGATTAATGATCCGGCCTGGGAGCAGGTTCCATGGGGTGGCGGCGATTTTCGACAGCTGTCTCCCGATGCCGGGGCCGCCCCAACTGTTCAAACAAAGTTCAAGATCCTGTACGATGCGCGCAACCTGTACATCGTCGCGAGGTGCTATGACCCCGAGCCTTCAAAGATCGTGAGGCGAATGTCGCGAAGGGATGGTTTCGATGGCGACTTTGTTGAAGTCAACATCGACAGCTATTACGACAAGCGCTCGGCCTTTTCATTCACTGCATCCGTGTCAGGAGTGAAAGGCGATGAATATGTTTCCAACAACGGCGACGTTTGGGATGCGAGCTGGGATCCTATCTGGTATCTGAAGACCAGCATCGATGCGGAAGGGTGGGTGGCAGAAATGAGGATACCGTTGAGTCAATTGCGTTTCGCAAACAAGCCGGAGCTCGTATGGGGTATTCAATTCATGAGACACTTCTTCAGGAACCAGGAGCGCTCAAACTGGCAATACATTCCCCCGACTTCTCCGGGCTGGGTACACCTTTTCGCGGATCTCAAAGGGATAAGTGGCATCCATCCGCAAAAGCAGCTTGAAATACAACCATATGTCGTCGCCAAAACGGAAACATTCCAAAAGGAAGAAGGAAACCCATTTGCGACCGGGCAGGCTTCAACAGTCGATGCCGGAGTTGATGCAAAAATTGGGATCACAAGTGACATTACATTGGACCTCACGGTCAATCCTGATTTCGGCCAGGTCGAAGCAGACCCCTCGCGGGTGAACCTCACTGCGTTCGAGCTGTTCTTCCAGGAGAGAAGACCTTTCTTTATTGAAGGGAACAATACGTTGAACTTTCCATTGAGTGACTTCAATAGCAACAATCTATTCTATTCCCGACGTATCGGGCGTCCGCCCCAGGGGACCGTCGATACCGACAAATCGGGCGACGACGGTGTGAACGAATATGTAAAGCAGAAGACCCGCACCACGATACTCGGTGCGGCGAAGATCACGGGTAAAAACCACAAGGGATTTTCCTGGGGAGTGCTCGAAACAATGACCAACCCTGAGTTTGCGACTATTGATAGTCTTGGCTTCAGGCGCCAACAGGCGGTCGAGCCCCTCACAAATTACTTTGTGAGCCGTGTGCAACAGGATATCAATAAGGGTAATACGTTGATAGGAGGAATGTTTACCGCGGTCAACCGGTCAATCAATGATCAGAACCTGACCTTTCTCCCCACAGCAGCCTATTCCGGCGGGGTGGATATGGTTCACAACTGGAAAGCGCGGAAGTATTACGTAAGCGGGAAAGTGTTTATGAGTCATATCGAAGGCAGTCCCGAGTCGATGGTCCTGACGCAACGCGCTGCTGAGCGTTACTTCCAGCGACCAGATAACGACCACGCAAACGTTGATTCGACCCGTAAATCATTGACGGGAACGGGCGGCACGTTTAAGTTTGGCAAGAAGAGCGGTCGTCTCACATTTGACCTTGGTGCTAGCTGGCTTTCGCCTGGATTGGAATTGAATGATATCGGATTTCTTCAGCAGACGGACAAGATAAGCCAGTGGACATGGATGCAATACAAGATTCCCAATCCCGTGGGCATTTTCCGGTCGCAGTACTACTGGCTCGGTCAGGGTGTCGGCTGGGATTTTGACTGGAAGACTACTTCGGAATACTATTGGGGTGAGATAGATCTTGAATTCAAGAACTTCTGGTTCTTCACCGCTGGCATGCAGATTACAAACCGCAACGTTTCGAATGCCGACCTCAGGGGAGGACCGGCCATGCGGTATCCCGGCAGCAACAACTATTGGATATTTCTTTCTACCGACCGTCGGAAGAAACTTCAGGTGTCAATGAATCCCCAGTGGCTCAACGGGTACAACAACTATTCGAATACAAGCGACATCGATATTTCACTGACGTACAGGCCGGTTAATGCAGTGAACCTTTCGATAGCACCGACATTCAGCCATAACAGCACTGAGTTACAATATGTAACTACCGGCCAGGCAAATGGGGCCGATCGCTACATGATGGGCAGTATAGAGCAATCTACTTTCCGGCTTACAGTTAGGATGACATACATGCTCACTCCGAACCTGTCATTGCAATACTGGGGTCAGCCATTCGGTACGCAAGGAGTGTATTCAAATTTCAAGTATGTGACGAATGCCAGCGCAAGTGAATATCATCAGCGATGGACTCCACTTCCATCTTCCTGGCTGTCACTGAACGGTGATACCTACTCAGTCGATGAGGGAAACAAGGGCACTACCGATTACACGTTCACACAACCGAACTTCAACATCGGCCAATTTCGATCCAACATGGTGTTGCGTTGGGAATACATCCCTGGATCTACATTCTTCCTTGTCTGGACACAGGAGATGAACGGCGCATTTTATGATAATGCAACGTCCTCCATGGACCGTTATTCATTCAACTTCAATCAGCAAGCACACAATACTTTCCTGATGAAGTATACCTACCGGTTTAGGCTTTAACAGAGTTCACCCCAACGCTCGGCCATTTGATTTTTATATTCGCTTACTGCGGATAATGAGCTTAATCCAAGACATGCATCACCACCCAATACTTATAGGCTATCAGCGCCTTGTCGAATTTGGAGAGTTTGTTCATGTCCAGCTTCGCGAGACTTGGAAGCAGCACTTTGTTCAATTTAGACAGGATTTTGAAGAAGGGTTTGCTCATTGACCGACTGTTAGGTGGTTTGATTACTTGTCACCCTGAGCGCCTGCCTGTGCTTAGCCGCTTCGGCGAAGGCAGGGAGTTGCACGGTGACGTTGGAAGAACTGCAATATCAGCCTCCGACTCCGCTCAGACTGACAATCTCCGAACATCTTTCAAGATGTATTGGAGTCTAAGGTACCAAATCCCCGATAATTCATGAAGTGGATTTCGACGGTTATCTTTGACTCGTGCGCTACTTCTTTCACATCGGATACCTGGGAACCAACTATCGAGGCTGGCAAAGACAAACGAAAGCGGTCAACGCACAAGAGGTGGTGGAGACGGCATTGAGTCAGATATTCAAGAAGGAAATTGTGATCACGGGCTGTGGTCGTACGGATGCAGGGGTTCACGCGAGCCAGTTCTTCTTCCATGTCGACCTGATGAAATCGTGGGACTTTGATTTATTGTTTAGAATTAACAAAGTGCTTCCCGATGATATCGCTGTGTTTGAAATTCTTCCCTTCGAGGGTGAGCCGCACGCGCGATTTGATGCTGTATCGCGGACGTATGATTATTTTATTCACACATACAAGGATCCTTTTCTTCATTCGCTGAGTTCTTACTATCCGGAAAAGAACCTTGACCTGGATAAAATGCGAACTGCCGCATCACTGTTGCTGCGCTACAATGACTATGCAACATTTTGCAAATCCCCGGCAAGCTATCGCACCACAATCTGCCATGTTACTGCCGCTAACCTTTTCGTCGATCCATCGGGAGATAGATTGCGATTCAGTATTTCTGCCAATCGATTTCTAAGCAAAATGGTCCGTGTTATCGTGGGAAAACTGCTCAGCATAGGACGAGGTGAACTAACACTGGATATGTTTGAAAGTTATCTTGCCACAAAGCAGTCCCTTGGAGAGATCGAGCCTGCCTATCCACAGGGATTGTATCTATCAAGAGTAACATACCCATTTCTGGATATTGCGCCATGCTTGCAATTCTCCCTTATGGGTGAGCGAGTGAATGATTGGCAGCAAGTCCAGTAACTTACACGCCCAGTGCTGCGTTAATGATGTTTCATGCACACACCGGTTCAATTGAATATCTTTCTGCTGCTTTTTGGGGGACTTCAGGGTCTGTTGTTGACCATCCTGCTTATCCGGAAAAAGACATATCTCAGTGCTTATCGATTTCTGATTGCTTATATTCTGGTACTGATCCTGCAGACTTTATCCAAGGTGGTAAGCAAATCATGGCTTATTGAAAACGTCGATGTACTTTACTTTTCGTCTTATCAGCTGCCCTTTTTGTATGGACCGTTGGTCTACCTTCTGGTACTGCACCTTCGATTCCCGGACAGAAAACTTTCCGTCAATGATTCATGGCACTTTATCCCGTTTGCTTTAAGCTTATTGGCTACAATCCTGAATTTGGGTTTCTCCTACTATCTGCTACCATTGGCGTGGCTTACAGATGTCCGTGTTGCATTGTGGCTTCACCTTGTCAGCATTATAGGATACCATTATGCTGCATATCGTGTACAAGTTAAATTGTCTTTGGAAGGTTCAATGCCGGCAAGAACTGCTGTTCTATGGCTAAGAACATTCGTTCTCGCCTCGGCATTCGTCAGCCTGGCGATCGCGTTGGGACTATTCTTCCTGTACATTTCATTTCCACGACTAATTGAATTAAGATGGATATTCTCCATCCTAACTGTTTTCATCTACTGGATCACGTACAAAGCGATTAGCCAACCTGAGACGTTTGCAGTGATTCGCGGGGGCGCAGCTGGCGGACCACCGGTGCACGCCAATATGAAACTGACCGTGGGTCGTGAAAAACAGCGGTATTCCAGTTCGCGGCTTAACGAAGACACCAGTATCGCAATAAGGTCATCTCTGCATAAACTGATGACCTCTGAAAAACTCTACCTCGACCCGGAGATTTCACTCGATGGCCTTGCCGACACAATTGGTTGCAGCCGGCATCACCTTTCGCAGGTAATAAATGAAAAAGAAGGTTTGTCGTTTTACGAATATGTAAACCGGTTCCGGATTGAAGAGGCATCGCAGCAACTTGCGGATCCGGATCAGCGACAAAAAATAGCTTCAATTGCATTTGCATCAGGATTCAACTCATTGTCGGCATTCAACGAGGTCTTTAAAAAGACGATGGGAATGACTCCATCCGATTATCGGAAGCAGGCTGCCCCGCAACGCCGCAGGCAGGTTTGACAAAATAAGTCCCGGATTTGGCGAAAACGCTTCCAGAACTATCGTTTTGGGAGATTTCAAGTTGAAAACTGTGATCCTTTGGCTCAAACAATCAAGAGAGCCATGAAATTAAGGAGCATCGCATTCCTATTTTGCCTGATCACTCAAGCGATAGTATGTTTTTCCCAGGACATGACCCAGCGGCCCCTCGTGTTGCAGGTGCCGGCCATGGAGAAAGTCGTCGTAGTTGAAAATATCGGATTCAAAACAGTCCACGACACGACACTTGTGCTGGACATTTATTCGCCACCGCCGGGTTCTTTCACGGGCGATTTACCCGTGGTGATCTTCAACAACGGCGTAGGCATACTGGAATTGCCGCGGTGGAGGGTTTACCGGGATTGGGCACGGCTCATCGCCGCAAATGGAATGATAGCCGTAAACTATCAGACGAGGCGAAAAGGAACCATAACCGATGGAGAAGCTGTGATCGACTTTCTTGTCAGGCATGCAAAGCAATATAAAATTGATGCTTCCAAAATTGGAATGTGGACCAGCTCTGCAAATGCAAGGACTGGAATGAAGCTGGCCTTTGAAGCCCGCAGGCAGGAGATCAAAGCGCTGGCAGCGTATTATGGTGGACCTGATAGCCTTTCCCAGCTAAGACAGGACATGCCAGTGCTTGTGGTCCGCGCCGGCCTTGATGCTCAGTTTCTTAACCGCGGAATAGACAGGTTCATTGGAAACGCACTCGAGCAAGATATCCCTGTGGAAGTAATTAATTACGTCGAAGGCATGCATGCATTTGATGTCCTTCAGGACAATGATGTATCGCGTCGTATCATCCTCCAAACAGTGGAGTTTTTCAAAAAGAATCTTTCGAATCCGATAACGAATCATGAATTCATTCTCACTAACAGAAACTTTATGTGGCTTGTTAACCATCACAGGGTAGAAGAGGCTGTCAACGAATTCCGTAAAGCTCGTACCCGGTACAGGAATGATCCAACTTTTCATCCATTTTACAACGCGGTGGTACGCGAGGATGTTATTAATGCTAACGCGTATACCTTGTTGGCCGCTAACAGAAAGGCCGATGCGCTGACCCTGTTTAATCTAATGGTAGAGACATATCCCGCATCAGCCAACGCACAGGACGGACTCTCCGAGGCCTATGAATCTGTCGGCAATAAGGAGCAAGCGTTGCTACATGCTCAAACATGTCTTTCATTGCTCGACAAGGACAGCGGAATCAATCCGTCCCTGAAACAAAGAGTACGAGTGAGCGCACAGGATAGAATTGTGCGGATGGGAAAATAGTCAACGAGCTGACGACGAGGAGCGCGCCCTGTTTCGTTCCCTGATCACCTGAATGATCGCAGGCATCACAGATAGAATGATGATGAGAACGATGACGTAGGTGAAATTCTCTTTGATCACCGGCAGGCCACCGAAAAAGTATCCAAGGAAAAGGAAGCTTGTTACCCACGCAACGCCGCCAGTAACATTGAAGACCGCGAACCGGCCGTAGCTCATGGTTCCAATGCCTGCAACAAAAGGAGCGAAGGTGCGGATGATTGGGATGAACCTCGCGTAAATGATCGTTTTGCCGCCGTATTTCTCGTAGAACGCATGTGTTCTCTCCAGGTATTCCTTCTTCAAGAGCCTGTACTCACCACTGAAGGCCTTCACGCCGATGTACTTTCCGATGTGGTAGTTGACGAGGTCGCCCAACACTGCCGCTATCATGATCAAAAGCCAAAGTACAATAATGCTCAATCCGGTATCAGGTTTTGCAACAATGGCGCCTGCAGCAAACAGGAGGGAATCTCCCGGGAGAATCGGTGTGACGACAAGACCGGTTTCGGCGAAGATGATGATGAAGAGAACCAGGTAAGTCCATGTTTGATAATCCCTGACGATATCCACAAGATGCTGGTCTATGTGTAAGACAAAGTCAAGTATCGATTTTATAAATTCCATGCGTTGTTCCCACTGTGGGCCGCAAAAGTAAGGAAGTTTGATGAATGTGAGTTTGTGAAAATGTTAACATGCACGCTTGTCGAATGGTCACCGAGCCTTTTTTTATCCAATTGCAGGAAGAAAGAAGACCTCAAGATTTGGGAGACGGCTCGTTCATGCTGTTCTTCCTTGGGATTTGTCATTGTGGTTAATTGCGAGCATATAGACGAAATTCTAGCTATTGAGCTTAGAGGGCTCGCATCACTTTGAAGGGGAACAATAAAATTGCCTTCAGCAGGCGAAATATTAAGTCCACCGAAAACCCGACAATTCGGAATGGTAGCAAGATCAGCCAGACAATCGGAAACAGGAAAAGAATCACAAGTGCAATCGGCCAGCAGGTGATGAATAGGAATGCCCACAGGATCAAAGCAATAAATGTTCGCATAGAGGTTTTTAAGCAGGTTTTTGCCAAAGCCTTGCCACCTTTTCAACTTGTTATTAATCAGTCGATTACACAAACAGCACGCGGTTGATTATCCACATTTATACACCACCTTGTACGTTAATGTACACAGCATAGCCCGTGGGTGATGGTCATGGCATCATTACCTGTCATACTTGGCACACATGAATCCAGAGGTGGACTCTCAAATTATTTCCAGCAGATTGAATGTCTTGCCGTTGAGTACAAATGACTGACCTACGGTGACTCCAGACAATTTTTTTCCAAGAGGGGAATGCGCCGAGATAGCGAAATACTTCCTGCCGTCAACCTCCACTTGGCCTATGCCGGCTGCCACGTAGAAATCTCCCTGGCTGGTTACAGCAAGACTTCCTAGCTGGACACTGCGCGACATTTGATCCGACGAGATCGATTCAAGCAATGCCAGTTGGGCGGTGGCGTCTTGGAGTTGTCCACTAAGCTTTTCGATCTCAAGCTGGGCCATGGCTCGTCCAGTTTCATATTTGTCGCCAGCCGAACTTTTTGTTTCTTCATTTGCGGATAGCTGCAGGAGGCGAATGGCGTTCCGCGCCTCCTGGATTCGTTGCTGGGTATTTTTAATGCAATGTGCCCGCAAGGATTGCTTGATCGCGCTCAACTCACGAGAAGTATTTTGTCACACCGGGCACGGCGGCAGGGTAGAGGCCGTCCTTATCGGGCAAAACCGGCGGTGATGCATGCCAATCGAAAGTAGTAGGCATGATCGACATGCCCGAATTGAGTGCTTTGTCAAATTCAACCACAACCCCCGAATAAGTTGCGAGCCGCCCGAGGATCGCTGTCATGGTTGTGCGTGCGCCGTTTTCGGCATCAGCAAACTTGTACTCACCCTTGGCAATGGCCGCAAACAATTCATCATGCTCTGTCTGGTACGGATTATTCTCGGCTTTCTTATCGAATTGAAAGATGACGTTGCCCGATCGGTCCTCAATTTTCATGGCATCACAGTAAATCGTTCCCTTCGTACCTACAATTTGCTCGTCCACTTTGATAAAGGTCCCTTTGATGTGCCGACATTGACTGTTAAGTATTGTTCCGTCCGCATATTGAAATTCAACATAGTGATGATCAAAGATCTCACCGTAGTCTTTGCCCTTACGGATCTCACGGCCACCCATTCCTTGTGCTTTAACCGGGTAGGAACCTTTGAACCAGTTGATAACGTCGATATTGTGAATATGCTGTTCAACGATATGGTCGCCGCAAAGCCAGTTAAAATAATACCAGTTCCTCATCTGATATTCCATTTCAGTTTGCGCCGGTTTGCGCGGATGGACCCAGACGCCTTCGTTATTCCACCACGCCTGCGCCGAAGTTATGTCGCCTATCATTCCCTCTTTAAGTTTTCCATACAACGCACGGTACGAGTTCTGATAGTGCCGTTGAAGACCGACGACTACATTTAGTTTTTTTGCCTTCGCAGTTTCAGCAGCCGCCAGCACTCTTTGGATGCCTGCGGGGTCGGTAGCTACGGGTTTCTCCATGAAAATGTGCTTACCCTGACTTACGGCTTCTTCGAAATGGATCGGTCGAAATCCCGGAGGTGTTGTGAGAATCACCACATCGGCCAGGGCGATAGCTTTCTTATAGCCTTCGAAGCCGACAAACTTATTTTGTTCCTTCACGTCGACACGACTCTTCACATTCCCTGTAACACCGTAATCGGAAAGGTCATCCGATGTGATATTCTTATAACATTCATCGAGCCTGTCGCGGAATGCGTCGGCCATGGCGACAAGTTTTACATTCTGCTTCGTTAACAATGCCTGCAGTGCAGCGCCCGTTCCACGACCACCGCAGCCAACAAGGGCTATCTTGATTGTATCATCGGCAGATGAATTAAAAAAACCTGCGTTCGAAATAGCAGGTAATGCCACAAGGCTGCCCGCGATCAGGGTAGACTTTTTAACAAAGTCCCGGCGTGAAGTTTTGTCATTTTTCATAAATACTAAGTTATGTTATTCTATTTTCATTTCAGGTAGGCGGCGTAGTATCGGTCGATGTCGGCTGCAGCAGGTTGAATCAAGGGACGTACCACGCGGAATCCAACAAACATACCATCTGTTAGCCACCATCGGCTCTTTGGAATTTGGGGATCGCGGACATTCCATTTGGCGTCGCTGGGTATACGGTTTGCGCAGCGCAGCTCCGTTGCTTCATCGAGGTAAGAACCGCCTTTGGTAGTTCGCGGATATCTTGAGCCTGCGACAGTGATCGGATCTTTGGGATTGATCTTTTCGTAAAAGACAGGATCGTATTGGTCGGCAGTCCACTCGCTCAGATTGCCGAGCATATCATAGATTCCAAGGGAGTTAGGCTTAAGCTTTTCAACCACCTGGAATTTTCCAGCGCTGTTGTCCTGGTAGTAACCGAGCTCACGAATGTGTGAAGGGTTATCCGTCTTTCCGCTTTTGCAGGCGAACTCCCATTCGGCTTCGGTTGGGAGACGATAAAAGAATCCCGTCTTCGAATACAGCCACTTGCAATACATCATCGCAGCCTGCTGGCTCATGCTGTTCGTCGGCTTGTTGTTCTCGCGACCCATGCCCCAGGTGAGATCAATGTATTGAGGGGTGGGGCGGGTGACCCCGTCGATGTTCTTGGATTGGGGAATATCCATGTCTTTAAAGAACACATCCCATTCGCCAAAGGTGACTTCGTGCGACTGCATCCAGAAAGGAGAAATCTCGATCATCTTTTGCGGCCCCTCGTCCGAATCCCGGCCGCTTTCGCTTGCGGGACTTCCAATTTGAAATTTTCCGCCCGGAACAGCAATCATTTTGAATGATGTGTTCCCGATTTTTTGATCGTAGTTTTTAAAATCCTGGTTGTGTGCTAAAGTACACGCAAAGTATAACAGGCAAGCAAATGCTTTCACGGTAAATTCTGTAACCTCGTTTTCAAGGTAAAAAATAATGTAACAAACTTTCTATATTCACGAGTGAAATACATTTCCAGCAAATTGCGCAGATGGAATGCACGCAGATCTCGCTGATCTGTTTCACAAATAGCGCTCATTGATGTGCGCGATTTGCGATATTCGATTTGCGTGATCTGCGGGAAAATCTTACCAAGAAAGAATGGAGTCACAGCCTTTTTATATAGTGTAAAATGAAACGTAGAAATTTCCTCTCGCGCAGCCTCGCTGCTTCCGCACTCGCCCTCACACAATTTCCATCTTTTGCAAAGAATGATTCTCCAGCAGAGAAGCCATTCAAAATGAATTATGCTCCGCACGAGGGGATGTTCAAGAACTCAGGCGGGGCAGATTTTATTGATCAGATCAAATTCATGGCCGACCAGGGTTTTAAGGCAATCGAGGATAATGGATTGTTAAAGAGGAGTGTCGCCGACCAGGAAAAGATCGGCAAAACACTTTCTCAGCTTGGTATGACGATGGGAGTTTTCGTTGTGGAAGGTGGCGACAACTGGAAAGTGTCGCTGACCACGGGTAAGCCCGAGTTTATTGAAACGTTCAGGAAGACTTGCGTCGCCTGCGTTGAGACGGCCAAGCGTGTGAATGCGAAATGGGCTACGGTAGTTCCTGGTTTTTTCGATCGTACAATCCCTTTGGACATACAAACATCTCATGTGATCGAAGCGTTGCGCGTCGGCGCCAGTATCTTCGAGCCTGCAGGACTGACAATGGTGCTCGAGCCATTAAGCGATACGCCTGAGCTCTTCCTGAGAAATTCATATCAGACCTACATGATCTGCAAAGCGGTGAAGAGCTCTTCATGCAAGATCCTTTTCGACATCTACCATATGCAGCGCAACGAAGGAAATTTGATAAACAACATCGACATGTGCTGGGAAGAGATCGCCTATTTCCAGATTGGCGATAATCCTGGCAGAAAGGAACCCACCACCGGCGAGATCAACTACAAAAACGTATTTAAACACATCTACGACAAAGGTTACCGCGGTGTGATGGGTATGGAGCACGGCAACTCAAAGCCCGATAAGGCAGGAGAGATGGAAGTGATAAGGGCGTACAGGGAGGTGGATGGGTTTTAGTGAAATGTAATCCCGATTGCTATCGGGAGTAAAACGCTAAATATCGAATGTAAAAGGAGCGGTTTCGACTTGCGTGCGCCGTTTGATATTGGATATTCGGCATTGGATATTATTTATTTTTAAAAGGATCAATTCTTTGTGGATAAGTTGCAGAACATTTCTGGGTACTTCAATTTGTTTGTTGGGGTGATCCTCCTGCTGTATGGAATTGGTGCATTCAAGATGGCTGCGAACGCTGAGGCGCAAGAGAAATTTCGAACGTGGAGAGTTTATTATGTTCTTGGGGGAATCGCAATTGTATTTTGGGGACTAATCAAGCTGTTTTGATGCATCCACAGCCTGTTCAAGGCAAAAAGGTTCAAGGAGGGGCACTTCACAATTCACTATTCACCATTCACTATTCAAAATTAAGCCACCAACCAATGTGCTCCTGAGAACCGTGCTCGTTGTTTCAACCGCCCTTTTACATTTTACATTCCCTGTTTTACATTTCACCCACAAAAATAAAAACCATGGCCCCGTCTGAGCCATGGTTTTCCCCTTTAACCCTAACCTGATTATTGTCTTTATCAACCAAGCTCTTTCTCAAGCGCATCGATCCTTGCTTGGGCTTCCAGGTTGCCCATGGAAAGCGACAGCTTGTACAGCTCAAGAGCCTCTTTTCTTGTTTCCTTCTTCTTCTTGGGAGCAAACTTGGTCCGGTTGGCAGCGGTCTCCAATGCTTGGGCCTGCTGGAAGTAAAGGTTTGCTACTTTGATCTTGTTCTGAGCGTTGATGTCGGTCACCAGACCTTCGAGTGATGCCACATCAGACTCTTTCACTTTGATGATCTCGTCTTTGCTGGAGATCAGCGAGTCAAGACTGGCGACGCTCTTGCTAAGGCCCGCGTTTTCCTCACGGAGCTTCACTACTTCCATCTGCAGCGCTACGATTTCCTGAGATCTCAACTCAAGATCTGCCTTGAGGCGCTTGATGGTAGCGATCGAATTGCGATTCGCTTTTTTCAAGGAACCCTGTACCTCGTCGAGCTTGGTTTGGGTTTCCTTGATGTGGTTGTTGATGTCTTTCAGTCTGCTGATATAATCGGCATAAGAAGTACCTTCAACCACTTTAGTTCGGAGGATGTGACTGCTCGCATCAATAGAGTCAATCAATGCACCGACGTCATTCATTGCCTGCTCAACCTTGCGGCTGTCGTGCAATTCAACAGAAAGAGAATCCACCTTACTCTGAAGCCTGGCTTTTTCTTTCGAATCGCAGCCTGTCAGCAACGCGCCCGCAACAATGCTCAGTCCTAAAATTCCATTTCTCAAATTTTTCATAGCTATTGTTTTAGCAATGATGACAAAATATCGAGCCGGTTTTGTCACGGGTGCCGGAATTGTGGATAAAGCGCGTAAATCGTCGTTGATTTGCTAAAATCAGGGATTTTTTATCCTTCCACCGCAAGAAATGATCCCGAATCGGCCCTCAACATGGAGTGCCTTTCGGCGGGGAAAATTTATGCGGACACCGACAAAACGCCACGCAACATTTCGCAACGCAATGCAACTTTTTGCAACAGGTGTGCGCGATAAAATTCCTTTTATATTTAATAAATGAAAGTTCGTGTATGTTTCCCGACTTAATAGGGGAGCTGCGTCACGGACACCTGATACCAAACCTTAAACATCGAAATGAAATGATCCGAAATTTGAAATCCCTGATGGTGTTGCTGCCCGCCGTCGTTTTACTCGTGGCGTGCCAGCCCAAGAAATCAAGCAGTGAGGAAGCGGCGACTGCGCCCGTCCAAGACACGGTAAAGCAGGAACCTAAGCCGATCTCCGAACCACTTATCAAGGAGATTTATACCGCTGACCCTTCGGCTCACGTCTTCGACGGACGGATTTATATCTATCCATCGCATGATGTTGAGTCCAATGTACCTCAGGACGACCTTGGATCACATTTCGATATGAAAGACTATCACGTGCTGTCAATGGATAGCATTGGCGGCAAAGTGACTGACCACGGCGTCGCACTGGATATCAAAGATGTACCCTGGGCTGGTAAGCAAATGTGGGCGCCGGATGCTGCGTTTTCAAATGGTAAATATTATCTCTATTTCCCTGCAAAGGATAAGGAAGGGACGTTCCGAATTGGCGCGGCTGTGAGCACATCGCCTACAGGTCCATTCAAAGCTGCTGCGAAGCCAATTACGGGAAGCCTTAGCATAGATCCTGCGGTTTTTCAGGATACAGATGGAAAATTCTACATGTATTTTGGTGGCATTTGGGGTGGACAGCTGCAGCGATGGGCTTCCGGCAAGTATGACGCAAACGGCTCGAAGACAGATTTGCAGAAGGATACTGAACCAGCGTTAAGCCCTAAGGTTGCCAAGCTGTCGAAGGATATGATGAGTTTTGATGGGGGCGTGAAAGAAGTGAAGATTGTCGACAAGGATGGGAAGGAACTTTTGGGAGGGGATCACGACCGTAGGTTTTTTGAGGCTTCGTGGATGCACAAGTATAATGGCAAGTATTACTTTTCGTACTCAACCGGTGACACACACTTCATCGCTTACGCAATCGGCGATAACCCTATGGGACCGTTCACCTACCAGGGGGTGATACTTAATCCCGTTGTCGGATGGACGAACCATCATTCAATCGTGGAAATCAAAGGCAAGTGGTATTTGTTCTATCACGACAGCGTGTTGTCGGGAGGGCAAACCCACCTACGAAGCATCAAGGTTACTGAATTAACCCATAATCCGGACGGAACGATTCAAACGATCGACGCTTATAGGTAGAGGTAAATCCGTATTCGGTGGTCAATTTCGCGGATTGTGGCGATACTTTCGGTTCAAAAATCTAAGTGGTGGGCCGTAAGGCGTTCTGCGCCCAATAGTCTTGGGATACCTTGCGGCCTTTGAGTTGAGATGCGTGTAACGTGGCTTAGGTGCCACATTAGGCTATTTTGATTTGATTCACTACCTTTGCCAAGCATTAATTGATAGTGCGTTCCAACAGGCTGCCGATTCCGGCTTTTTTTGTTGCTTCCACCTTCTGACGATGTTGAGTCCCTGGTTTATAGGGGGATTATTATTTTATGAGTATTTTCTTTTTTTAACAAACTAATAAACAATGCAAGGAACAGTTAAATTCTTTAATGATGCTAAAGGTTTTGGCTTCATTAAACCGTCAGATTCAGGCGAAGACGTTTTCGTCCACTCATCAGGTCTCATCGACAAGATCCGTGAAAACGATCAGGTTGAATACGAGGTCGAAAGAGGTAAGAAAGGCATGAACGCAGTGAAAGTGAGAGTAGTCAACTAAGACAGCGATATAATTGCTTTGAAGTAAAGGCCACCCAAAAGGTGGTCTTTATTTTTGTACACATTTACGCGAATGGCATCGATTGGCTCATCATTGTTCAGGAAAAGGAAGCAATCCGGTAACGCCGGCTATTCCCTTCACAATAAGCTGAAGTTGATCAGGGGAGGGAAAGATTTTTTTGACCTGTTGGAGCAGATGATAGACGCAGCCAACCACCTTGTCCATTTTCAGGTTTACATTTTTGATGAGGACAGCACGGGCAAGCGTGTTGCCGACGCGCTTCGGCGAGCAGCGCTACGCGGCGCTAAGGTTTACCTTATGGTTGATGGATACGCCTCCAAAAACCTTTCAAAATCCTTCATCGCCTCGATGGTCGATGCAGGCATTCATTTCCGGATGTTTCAGCCAATCTTCAAGAGCAGAAAATTTTATGTGGGCCGGCGACTTCACCACAAGGTGATCGTCGTGGACGAATTTTACAGCCTTGTCGGTGGATTGAATATCAGCGACCGATACAACGACACTGAGAGTGGAAGCGCCTGGCTCGATTGGGCAATACTGGCCGAGGGGCAAATATCCGAGGAACTCACAAAAGTTTGCTTCAGGCGCTATAAAATGCGCGTAAAGCTCATGCATGAGCACCAGCGTCCGACCGGCGACCTCGCACTCCGCTCTCACGAATCTCCTGTCCGCATCCGGATCAATGATTGGCTTGGTCAACGGCGCGAAATCACCCGGACTTATCTTGATATGTTCAAGGCGGCGAAATCACACCTGACGATCATGTCGCCTTACTTTCTCCCCGGGCGCGTGCTGCGTTCCCGGATGAAGCAGGCCCTTCGCAGGGGCGTCGTCGTCAGAGTTATTATCACGGGTATCTCTGATGTACCTATGAGCAAGCATGCCGAGCGCTATCTGTATCGTTGGATGTTCAGGAACAAAGTTCAGATTTACGAATACCAGGACACGGTACTCCATGGAAAGGTTGGCATCTGCGACGGCAAGTGGATGACGATCGGTTCGTATAACCTCAATAACCTGAGTGCCTACGTAAGCGTTGAGCTTAATCTTGATATCACCGACGCATCTTTTGCCAAGGCTTCTGAAGAACGGTTACTTGAGATTATGGAAAACCAATGCAAGCTGATCACAGAAGAAGAATATGAAAAGCACACGGGGGTGTTCCATCGATTCTTTCAGTTCTTGTCCTACCATCTGCTTCGCGTGGCGTTATTCATGTTCACGCGCCGGAGAGAGTGACGCTTTTTCTATGGGTCGGATACCCAACATCCTGCTGGTCAGTATACGCACTGTACCGCTGTCCCAATTCGAGAATCTTCCTTGTTGGACCACAAACATGTTTGCATCCGGATGCAGCAGATCATAATGGAAAGCAAAGCGAGCATGGGGATCTACCCAGCCGGCGATCTGCCCAAACCTCAAATCATTAAAGATCAAATCCTGGTTCCACCGCTCCATCGTATAAAATCCCTGCGAAAACCGTATTAGCTTTTTCAAGTCTTCTTTGTCCTGTAATTGATCGGCCAACGCTGGATTTCTTAAAAAGTAGGCGAATCCGATCGAATCGCTTCCGTCAAAAACAGACCGATAGCTGACGTGATAACCTGAGTCTGTCTCCGCGGCAACGAACCAAAGAAAACTGCTGAGGGGAGCGGGTGTGGCCAGCATGCGATCATAGGAAATTCCCGCAACTGTCAACTCTGCCCTGGCCTCTTTGACAACGATGGCTTTCGCAATCAAGACAAGTACGAGATAAGCCACCGTCGTAATCAGAGGCAGCCTGGCCCACCGTACTCTGTTCTTTGAATCGTTTTTCATAAACAGCAGCACCACGCACGCAACTCCGGGCCACACAGAAAAGAAAGGATCGGCCACATATATTGCGTTCAGGGAAAATCGTTGATGGGAAAATGGTTCGAGCAATCCTGTCCCGTAACAATTGAAGCAATCGAGGAGGAGATGCACCGACATCTCAAGTCCAACAAAGAAAATCCAGCCGGATATTGGAATCGTTCGTTGTCGATTGAACCTGAAGGCGATCCATCCAATGAGCGCGCTCATCAGGATCACAAAGAGAATTGAATGGGTGAGGCCACGGTGGGCGAGGAGATCATCGACGGGTCTGAGCCAAATGCCATTTACAAAATCCACATCAGGAATGCTCTGCGCCACGGCTCCAAGGAGCATGGCTTTCTTCCCCAGCTTCTTTCCAAAAAGAGCATCACCGATGACGGCGCCAAGTGCTACGTGTGTGATTGAGTCCACCTCGCGAAGTTCAAGATTTAAAGTTCAGGGTTCAAAGTTCAAGGTAGTTCGCAGCAAAATGAGCAGTGCAAATCAAAGAGTCTCGAGTACGGGTTCAGTTGCGCGAACTGGATTCGGAACTACCGTATATCGCCTAGTGCGGACGGCCAATGGCCAAAAAGCCAACGGCCACTTTCTCATCTACCAAAATCATCCTGAACCCTCACAATATCCTCCTCGTCCGATGGATGACTAGCATCGGTATGCTGCCAGATTTCCGCGATCACACCCCATTGATTTAGGCCTATCAGCCGGTGGCGTTGCCCCTGAGTGAGACGAACCAGGTCACCTTCGGAGAGCTCCTTCTTGTCGCGTTCGATGTCTGTGGGGCTGGTAGCCACCGCTGCTTTTCCCGAAATCACTCGCCAAATCTCGGCCCGGCGGTGGTGGTATTGCCATGAAAGGCGCTTCCCCGGCTCGACCAGCAAGATTTTCGGGCTAAGTTTTCCTGTGATGCGCAGCGTTGACAGCTCAATATCTGGAAAGAAAAGCTTCGCGAATTCGAATGCTTGGTCCTCATCGATCACAAAAAAGCCACCCCATGGACGGCTTGAGTCTTTATTTGCAATGTGTAATCCACATTCACTCAGGTATTTGTCGACCTCGCTGAAAACCAGCGCCTTCTCCTGTGCCTTTAATTTTAATTTCATGTAGCAAGTTTAGTTATGTTTTGAATTCGCCGGCAGCAAGAATAAAAAAATGTGCCGCGGAAATGAGTGAATAAGTACTACAGTTGATGACATATTATCAATTGATTATAAATCGATTAAGGGCCATCGGATTTTGTGGAACCTGAGTTAGGAAAATGCGATGTTGAATTTTACCTATTCCCGAACGAGGTATTTCATGTAGACGTTCGACGCGCCATTGCGCACGGCAACAATATAAATTCCGACAGCGGGAAATATTTCCGCCGCATCCCAGGAATTGGTGCCAGCGACTACGTTGCGCATGGTGATGGGTTGTCCGTGGATATTGATCACTTCCAGTGTGGTTCGAGAGGAGGCATCCAAAGAATTGATCGAAAGGTTGAACTTTCCTGAACGTTCACAAGGATTGGGATAAAGACTAAGACCCGTTGATGAAGGCTCTACAGCCGTGACGGTGCCAGCTGCGAATGTCGCCACGCCGCCGGGTGTAAACACCCCGACATCTCCGGTCTTATTGCCAACGATGGCGGTGATTTGATTGGCTGAGTTAATGGTGAACGATTGGGCAGAGACGCCTCCAAAAGTGACGCCCAGCGTTCCTGTGAAGTTTTCTCCAGCGATTGTAACGTTATCGCCGATACGAGCTTGCGCCGGACTGATCGATCTTATCTGCGGGGCTGGTGATTGTGGCAGTGGAGGACCCGGATCAAACGCAAATACTTTTTTATATCCTACGCCACCCTTGGTTGTCACGACAACATTTCCTGACATTCCTTTAGCAACCCTGGCTGTAATTACAGTCGGGGAGTTTACCAGGAACCAATCGGCGGACGTCACACCGAAATGCACCGCAGTTGCGTTGTCAAAGTCTGTGCCCTTGATCGTCACAATTGTTCCCTCAGGTCCTGAAGTCGGGGAGAAAGAAGTTACCGTAGGAATGGGACCAGGTGTCCCTAAGTGTTTGAAGCCGTCAATAAACGGTCCTGTAGATGGGTTGGTGAGTACATGAATGAATCCGGATCCTCCGTTGGCGACGATGGCCCGGATAGAAGTTGGTGAGTCGATGCTTAGCGCTGCTGCCGATATCCCGGAGAACGTCACGTCCGATGTGTTCTGAAAATTTGCGCCTGTGATGGTCACTACGTCACCAGGCCGACCGCTGGTTGGAGCAAAGGATGTTATCGACGGATCAGCAGGAGCAGGCGGGGGAGTGAAAGAGAAGCTACGCCCAAACGTCCTGCCAAATGGAGTTTCTATGAAGATATTTCCAGTACTTCCGTTGCCAACGGTCGCGGTAATACTCGTCGAAGAATTTACAATGAATGACGCAGCATTCGTACCACCAAAAGTTACAATGGTGGCTCCCGTCAGATCGGTTCCGGTAATTGACACAACTGTTCCAGGGCCACCTGATGCCGGCGAGCTTCCTGTAAGCACTGGCGCCGGTGTGGATGCAGGAACGAATGTAAATCCAGGTAGTGACGCGTAACCGTTGGGTGTCTGGATACCTACCGGGCCAGTTGCGCCGAACTTCACCACAGCCCGGATAGTAGTCGGTGAGTCGACGATGAATGATGCAGCCGAAATTCCACTGAAAGTCACTTGGGAAGTTCCAGTAAAATTCGTTCCAGTGATAGTAACCGTTTGGCCGATGGTTGCGCTTGTCGGTGAAAACGAAGTGATCGTCGGAAGTTGGGATGGCGGTGTCAATGTGTACGTGAAATATCCATTGCCAGCTGCGCCATATGGTGTTTCGACTGAAATGATACCTGAGCTTCCGGCTCCAACAGTGGCTGTAATGCTTGTAGGAGAATTTACCGTGAATGACGAGGCATCGGTTCCTCCAAACCTGACGATTGTCGCGCCAGTAAAGTTTGTTCCAGCGATGTTGACAATCGTTCCGGGACCTCCCGTGTTTGGAGAATATCCTGTAATGTTCGGTGCAGGTATTGATGATGGAATAAACGTGAAGCCAGGCAAGTAAGCAGTGCCTCCCGGGGTCCGAACGCTGACGTCGCCGGTAGCACCCCATTTTACTACAGCTCGAATTTGGGTCGGGGAGTCTACCGTGAACGAGGCCGGCGATATTCCACTGAAGAAAACACCTGTGGCACCCGTGAAATTCGTCCCTGTAATCGTTACGGTTTCCCCGACGGTTGCGCTCATTGGAGAAAACGATGAAATTGTTGGTTGCGACGACGCAGCATTGGCAAAATAATCGGTGCTGGTAGTCTGTCCTATCGGGGTCCGTACAAACACATATCCTGAACTGTCACCTGTCACCGTCGCAGTGATCATGTTCGAAGAGTTTACATAAGTCGAGGCCCAGTTCCAGCCGAACCGAACTTGCGTTGCTCCGGGCATGAAGCCGTCTCCGGTTATTGTCACTATGGTTCCTCGTACGCCGGACGTGGGGGAGATTGAAGTAATAGAAGGAGATGGCGGCGAAGAAGTGACATAGGTGAAACCTGGCAGCGAGGCCGAGCCGGCAGTGGTTTGGACAAAAACGGATCCGCTGCCTCCCGTATTAACTACTGCGGTGATTTGATTAGGCGAGACGCCGTAAGTATAGGCCGCAAAACCTCCAAAAGTTACGGCTGTGACGTTGGTGAAATTAGTGCCTGTAATAGTAACAGTTTCACCAATAGTCGCACTTGTCGGATATATAGAGATGATTGTTGGCGCCTGTGGAAAAGCCCGGATCGCGAACGCGATCATAATGCCCACGGCTCCAACAACGCTCTGAAAGTTCATTGTATAAATTTACTCAATTCAGAAATGAGGTTGCATAAAGCCTATTTGATGAGATTCTTCGGTGGCTTTTGTGTTTCAGGGTCATGGATCATTTACGAGTGGAAACAAACGCGGCATACCACCTGACTGCCAGCGATTTCGGTGCAATCGTTTCCGCATTGGCGCTATTAAAAAACGGGATTTTCCCGATTTTTTGCACGAACGGATTGTTGCGGAATGGTCAGAAAGCAATACTTTTATAAGTACCTGACTATGGAAGAATCAAGCCTGTGGCAATACGCGCCTATCGCGCTCATGTTTTTGGTGGCAGCCGGGTTTGTTGCCACCACAATGGTGGTGACTCACGTTCTGGGGCCCAAGCGAAATACCGAAATCAAGCTAGACTCATTTGAATGTGGAATTGAAGCCAGGGGCAATGCCCGGGTTCCATTCAATATTAAGTACTTCCTGGTAGCAATCCTGTTCGTCCTATTTGATGTAGAGGTTATATTCATGTACCCTTGGGCGGTGAATTTCAGTGAGTTAGGTTTTACTGGATTTGTAGAAATGGTGCTTTTTATTGCCTCGATGCTGATCGGGTTCTTTTACATTATTAAGAAGGGTGCACTGACCTGGGAATGAGGGAGAAACGATAATGGAAGCTGTAAAAAGAGATATTATGCTTGGGGAAAAGCCGGAAGGGCTCGAAGGAGCAGGCTTCTTCGCCACCAGGCTGGAAAAGGTTGTGGGCTTAGCCAGGAAGAACTCTATTTGGCCACTGCCTTTCGCGACGTCATGTTGTGGAATTGAGTTTATGGCGACGATGGGAGCTCATTATGATCTCGCCAGGTTCGGATCGGAACGGTTAAGTTTTTCGCCACGGCAAGCAGACTTGCTAATGGTGATGGGTACCATCGCAAAGAAAATGGGGCCCGTTCTGCGACAAGTCTACGAGCAGATGGCCGAGCCACGATGGGTGTTGTCGGTGGGAGCGTGCGCATCGAGCGGCGGGATTTTCGACACATATAGCGTGCTGCAAGGGATCGACCGGATCATTCCAGTCGATGTTTATGTGCCCGGCTGTCCGCCACGTCCGGAGCAGATTATAGATGGCGTGATGAAGATTCAGCGTTTGGTTGAAACAGAGTCCCTTCGCAGAAGAGACTCTCCCGAGTATAAGAAGATGCTGAACACTTACGGGATAGAATAAATGGAAGTAGTCGACCAGGAAAGAATTATTGGAGCAATCAAGCAGAAATATGAAGGAGAGATCCTTCGTACGGAAATGCTCTACGATTTTCTGACGATCACGCTCAAGAAAGACAAAATCATCGACATTATCCGGCACCTTTACGAGCATCCTGATACCGGCTTTAAATTTCTCACCACGTTGTGCGGTATTCACTATCCGGAGATCAATCAAATCGCAATCATGTATCAGCTCCACAACCTTCTCAGTAATGAAAGGGTGCGGTTGAAGATATATCTACCCGCAGAAAATCCGACGGTTGGGACACTGACAAACGTGTTCCCGGCGGCGAACTGGATGGAGCGTGAGACATATGATTTTTTTGGAGTGACTTTCGAAGGTCATCCGAATCTCATTAGGATATTGAATGTTGAAGAAATGATCATGTTCCCCATGCGAAAAGAATTTCCGCTTGAGGATCAGGTCAGGCAGGATAAGAACGATACGATGTTTGGTCGCAATTGAAATAGATGCAGGCAAGTTCAGTCACCGATCAGTTTCAAGACGCAGGAGAGAAGCAATACTCTTACCTGAACCTCGGGCCTACCCATCCGGCAACGCATGGAATCTTCCAGAACGTGCTGAAGATGGACGGAGAGATCATCGTCGATGCCACGCCAACTATTGGATATATCCACCGCGCATTTGAAAAACTGTCCGAACGAAGGCCGTTCAATCAGATCACACCTATTACCGATCGGATGAATTACTGCTCTGCACCGATCAACAATATCGGGTGGCACATGACAGTCGAGAAGCTTTTAGGTGTAGAAATACCGAAGAGGGTTCAATATCTGCGTGTGATCATCATGGAGCTCGCGCGCATAACGGACCACCTCGTTTGCAATGCGGTGATTGGCGTAGATACAGGCGCGTTGACAGGATTTGTGTACATGTTCCAACAGCGTGAGCTGGTGTACGAGATCTACGAGCAGATCTGCGGTGCACGACTTACTTCAAACATCGGGCGCATCGGAGGCTTTGAAAGAGAATTTCCCCAGGCTGCCTGGGATAAGATCGATAAGTTTCTAAAGGAGTTTCCAGTTGTTTTAAAAGAATTCGAAAACCTCCTTAATCGCAACCGGATATTCATGGACCGCACGATCGGCGTCGGCGGTATTGCTGGCGACCGAGCATTGGCTTATGGATTCACAGGACCCAACCTGCGCGCTGCTGGGATTGACTATGATGTGCGCGTGGCAAAACCTTATTCCGGTTACCAGGATTTTGATTTCATAATACCCATTGGAACGAACGGTGACGTATACGATCGGTTCATGGTGCGACAAGAAGAAATGTGGCAAAGCATCAGCATCATCAAACAAGCGCTTCAGAAGATGCCCGACGGACCTTTTCACGCTGACGTTCCTGAATTCTATCTGCCTCCGAAAGAAGAAGTGTATGACAGAATGGAGGCGCTTATTTATCACTTCAAGATCGTAATGGGCGAGACCGATGTTCCGAAAGGTGAAGTATATCACAGCGTCGAAGGAGGAAACGGAGAGCTGGGATTTTATTTGATAAGCGACGGTGGCAGAACACCTTACAGATTGCATTTCAGGAGGCCCTGTTTTATTTATTACCAGGCTTATCCGGAAATAATAAAGGGCTCGATGTTGTCGGATGCGATCCTCACGTTGAGCAGTATGAATGTAATAGCAGGCGAACTCGATTCGTAAAATTAGCAATGGCAGATATCAAGTTTTCAGACGAGACAATGCAAGTGGTGAATAAGATCATCAAGCGCTATCCCGAAGGGAGACAGAAGTCTGCTTTGCTGCCGGTGCTGCATCTGGCGCAGGCGGAGTTTGACGGATGGCTGAGCGTGCCGGTGATGGATTACGTTGCGTCGATACTGAGCATCAAACCGATCGAAGTATATGAGGTCGCATCGTTCTATTCAATGTATAATCTCAATCCGGTTGGCAGGTGCCTGATCGAGGTGTGCCAGACGGGACCGTGCTGGTTGCGAGGCTCGGACGACATTGTTGCTCACATTTCGAAAAAGCTGGGTATCCAGGTGGGAGAGACGACTGCTGACGGAATGTTCACCTTGAAGACAGTTGAATGTTTAGGTTCCTGTGGGACAGCGCCAATGCTGCAATGCGGCGCAGCATACCACGAAGATCTGACAGAAGAGAAAGTTGATAATTTATTGGACAAGCTGAGGGCTGAGAATAAGCGAAGCTCTTATATGAGATAATAGCTATGGGCAAAAAATTCCTATTGGAGCATGTAAACGTACCTGGGATAGAGACGATCGATGTCTATCGCAGCAAGGGCGGTTACGCTTCAGTTGAGAAAGCCCTGAAGACGATGACCACTGACCAAATCCTGGAAGAAGTTAAGTTCTCTGATCTGCGCGGTCGCGGAGGTGCGGGCTTTCCGACCGGATTGAAGTGGAGTTTCCTCGATAAAAAATCTGACAAACCACGTTACCTCGTCTGCAATGCAGACGAAAGTGAGCCAGGAACATTCAAGGATCGATACCTGATGGAGAAGCTGCCACACTTGCTGATCGAAGGAATGATCGTATCGAGCTATACGCTTGGCGTAAAGACGGCTTACATCTATATCCGCGGCGAATACATGTATGTGCTTCGTATTCTGGAGAAAGCTATCGATGAGGCATATAAGGCTGGTTTTCTCGGAAGCAATATTTTAGGAACAGGCTATTCCCTTGACTTGTACGTTCATCCAGGCGCAGGGGCATATATCTGTGGTGAAGAAACGGCGTTACTCGAATCATTAGAAGGCAAGCGTGGGAATCCCAGGTTGAAGCCTCCGTTCCCTGCAATCGCGGGTTTATATGCAAGTCCCACCGTGGTTAACAATGTGGAATCGATCGCTTCGGTTCCTACTATCATTAACATCACAGCCGACAAGTACAACGATGTAGGTATTGGGAAGAGTGCGGGTACAAAACTGATCTCTGCCAGTGGGCACATTAATAAGCCGGGTGTGTATGAAATCGAGCTCGGTTTGCCGGTGGAAGAATTCATTTATTCGGACGAATACTGTGGTGGCATCTGGAAGGGAAGGAAACTGAAAGCAGTTGTTGCCGGAGGCTCCTCTGTGCCGATACTTCCCGCTGAACTTATTCTGAAGAATGCGAAAGGCGAGAAGCGCCTGATGACGTATGAGTCGCTGGCCGATGGAGGTTTTGCGACAGGAACGATGCTGGGCTCGGGCGGATTTATCGTGATGGATGAAACGGCATGTATCGTGCGGAACCTGTGGACGTTTGCCAGGTTTTATCATCATGAGTCTTGTGGCCAATGTAGTCCTTGTCGTGAGGGAACTGGCTGGATGGAAAAAGTACTACACAGGATCGAGCATGGCCATGGGCACATGCGTGACATTGATCTCCTCGTGAGTGTTGCAAAGAAGATCGAAGGAAATACGATCTGTCCGCTCGGTGACGCAGCGGCCTGGCCAGTGGCGAGTGCTATTCGTCATTTCCGTGAGGAGTTTGAATACCACGTTAAATATCCGGAGAAGGTGAAGGACCCGAAGCATTTTGAGAAGGAGCCGTTTGTTTCGGAGCGCGAACTTGCTGGGGTTGGTAGTTAGTAGAGAATAGTTAATAGAGAATAGTTAATGGTTAATAGGGATGAGAAGTTTTGAAGACTTGGAGTGTTGGAAGAAAGCAGCGGCGCTGAGACGAAAAATTTCGGCGTTGGTGAAGACTTTTCCCAAGGATGAGAGATTCAGGCTATCAGATCAGATTGTCGGGGCTTCGAGATCGGTTACAGCAAACATAGCCGAGGGATATGGACGTTACCACTACCAGGAAAACATACAGTTTTGTCGGCAGAGCAGAGGGTCTTTGTTTGAGATTATTGATCATTTGACGGTGGCTAGAGATGAAAACTATGTCTCTGAAGATGCCTATCAGCAATTAAGAACGGAAGTCAATGAATGTCTGGCAATGCTAAATGGATTTATAAATTATTTAAGTAAGGCAAAGTCTGCCAGCACTGATGTTAATGAACCAGAAGTTGAATACCGGTTCTCTCCTCCTGTTAACTATTATCCATTAACCGACAACTAAACAGGAATGGCCAAAGTCACCATAGACGGTATCGAACTCGACGTCCCCGATGGCACAACCATCCTCAACGCTGCGCGCATGATGGGTGGAAAGTCGGTGCCGCCGGCGATGTGCTACTACAGCTCACTAAAAGACACCGGTGGAAAGTGCAGGGTATGTCTGGTGAAGGTTGCTGCGGGTTCTGCGAAGGATCCGAGGCCAATGCCCAAACTGATGGCATCTTGTCGTACGCCTGTTGCTGATGGAATGGTTGTTCAGAGTGTTACATCTCCGGAAGTGCTCGAAGCCAGAAAAGCAGTTGTTGAATTTCTGCTGATCAACCATCCGCTTGATTGCCCGATCTGTGATCAGGCCGGCGAGTGTGACCTCCAGAACCTTGCGTATGAGCATGGCGCTGCGGCCACGCGGTATGAAGAGGACAGAAGAACATTTGAACAAATTGATATCGGTGACAAGATCAAGCTTCACATGACGCGGTGCATCCTTTGTTACCGCTGCACTTTCGTCGCCGACCAGCTGACCAAGAATCGTGTTCATGGAGTGTTGAATCGCGGTGATCGTTCTGAGATCAGCACATACATCGAGAAAGCGATAGACAATGATTTCTCCGGCAATATGATCGACGTGTGTCCTGTTGGTGCGTTGACAGACAAAACCTTCAGGTTCAAAAGTCGCGTTTGGTTTACGAACCCACTGGATGCCCACCGCGAATGCCCCAAGTGTTCTGGTAAAGTCATACTCTTTATGAAAGGAGATGACGTGCTCAGGGTATCTGCCCGCAAAGACATGTACGGCGAAGTCAAGGAATATATTTGCAATGAATGCCGTTTTGAGCATAAGAACATTAAAGACTGGGTAGTGGAAGGTCCGCGACACATCGATCATCATTCAGTTATCTCGCAGGGACATTATGAAAGAACTAATCTGCTGACACTTAAGAAGGAGATTGAGAGACAGATTGAATTTGAGAAAGGTCGATCGCTTCCGAGTGTCAGCCCGAGCGCCGTGCCTGCCGGCAAGCAGGGAGTCGAGGGTCAGACTAAATCTTCATTGAGCGCATGATAGAGTTCTTAATATATAAAGGCACACTCATCGGAACGATCTTCGGGATCACACTCTTTGTAGCGGCTTATTCCACTTACGCCGAGCGGAAAGTCGCTGCATTTCTCCAGGACCGGGTGGGACCAGATCGTGCCGGTCCATGGGGCATCTTCCAACCGCTCTGCGACGGACTGAAGTTCATTATGAAAGAGGAGATCATTCCCAATGTCTCCAACAAAATGCTTTTCGTACTCGGGCCGTGTATTGCGATGCTTACGGCGCTCATGGCCGGGGTGATTATTCCCTGGGGCGGCACATTGGAGTATGCCGACGGGACAAAGTATTCGCTACAGATCGCCGATCTCAACATCGGAATACTTTACGTTTTTGGCGTCGTGTCAATCGGTGTGTATGGAATCATGATTGGAGGGTGGTCATCAAACAATAAGTTTTCGCTGCTAGGTGCGATTCGCGCTTCAGCGCAGATGATCAGCTACGAGATCGCGATGGGTTTTTCGATCATTGCATTGATAATCATGACAGGAACACTGAGCCTTGGCGAGATCACGAACCTTCAGGCAGGGGGAACGGACGGTCATTGGAATTTCTGGAATGTGGTTTATCAGCCAATAGGCTTTGTAATATTTCTTGTTTGCGCTTTCGCTGAATGCAACCGGACACCATTCGATCTTCCTGAATGCGAGACAGAGTTGGTTGGAGGATATCATACCGAGTACAGCAGCATGAAGCTGGGATTTTATCTTTTTGCTGAATACATCAACATGTTTGTTTCGTCGGCGGTGATATCGACGCTCTATTTTGGAGGATATAATTTCCCCTTCATGAATGATTTGGGGCTCGATCACAATACGATCACCATTATCGGGACAGTGGGATTGTTCCTGAAGATTGCATTCTTCATTTTCTTTTTCATGTGGATCCGCTGGACCGTCCCACGCTTCCGTTATGATCAGCTGATGAATTTGGGTTGGAAGATTTTGATTCCGCTTTCTGTGATCAATATTTTCATTACGGGTGGATTTATAATTTTGAGCAGGTAAGGACGAGATAAGATGTTAACGAACAGATCAAAGGTTGTTGTAAAAAAGGAGATGAGCTTTTTCGAAAAGCTCTATCTGCCTGCCGTGCTGGGAGGCATCATGATCACGATCAGGCATCTCTTCCGCAAAAGCGCAACAATAAAGTATCCCGAAAAGGTAAGGGAGATCAGCCCGGTGTGGAGAGGTCAGCACGTGCTCAAGCGCGATGAGAAAGGTGCGGAGCGCTGCACGGCGTGTGGACTTTGTGCGGTGGCCTGTCCTGCGGAAGCCATTACGATGACCGCCGGTGAGCGCAAGAAAGGAGAGGAGAATCTTTACAGGGAGGAGAAGTATGCTTCTGTCTACGAGATCAACATGCTGCGCTGCATATTCTGCGGCTTGTGCGAAGAGGCATGTCCCAAGGAGGCGATCTTCCTGACTGACAGGATTGTTGAGACAGATTATCAGAGGCAGGGATTTGTATTTGGGAAAGACAAGCTCGTGGAGCCGGTTGATAAACGTGTGGATGTGACAAAGCGACAAACCAAACAGGTGATCGAATTTAAGCAGCACAAGGAATTCAGCCACAACAAGTAAGATGACCCTTAACCTTTTCTATTTCCTTTCATTTCTTGCGGTGCTGTCTGCGCTGATGGTGGTTTTTTCAAAGAACCCTGTGTACAGCGTGCTCTACCTGATCATCACCTTCTTCGCGATTGCAGGGCACTATATTTTGCTCAATGCTCAGTTCCTTGCTGCCGTTCACGTGATCGTATATGCGGGAGCCATCATGGTTCTTTTCCTCTACGTGATTATGCTTTTGAACCTCAACACGGAGACTGAACCGCACAAAAGTAATTTTCTAAAAGTAGCAGCAACAGTTTGTGCCGGGTTGCTGATGATCGTGCTTGTCGGGTCGCTGAAGGGAACTGAATTGCTGCCAAAACAGGGACCTGCATCCGACGTTGGCCTTGTGAAGAATTTGGGTAAGGTACTGTTTCAGGATTTTTTGCTTCCGTTTGAAGTTGCATCTGTCTTATTGCTCGCCGCCATGGTGGGAGCGGTGATGCTCGGAAAATCTGAAACGAAGGCGCCAATTGACAAACCGCGAACAACGCAGCCATGATCCCTATAGATTATTATCTCTGGCTTAGCGCGGCGTTGTTCACAATTGGTGTGCTTGGAGTATTGTATCGCCGCAATGCGATCATCATTTTCATGTGCATCGAGCTGATGCTGAATGCGGTAAACCTTGTAATGGTGGCATTCTCAAACTACCTGAATGATGCTTCCGGGCAAGTATTCGTATTCTTTATCATGGCTGTAGCTGCGGCGGAGGTAGCAGTGGGCCTCGCTATTTTGATCATGATGTACCGTAACACCCGCACGACAGATATTAACGTTTTGAACAAACTGAAATGGTGAGCCCGGACTTGATCATAACACTCATTCCGCTGCTTCCCTTGTTGGGATTCCTGATCATTACGTTGGGTTCAAAACAAGTCGCGCATGGAGCGGCATCCTTCATCGCGTGTGGAGCAGTGTTGATATCCTTCTTCCTGGCAACGTGGATATTTGTTTTCCTTTTGAATGCAGGGACGGACGTACATTCTGTCAAAACCAACTTGTTTACCTGGATCGCGGCTGGTGATTTTTCAGTAGACATGAGCTTTCTGGTCGACCCGTTGTCAGCGACCATGCTTTTGATCATTACCGGAGTAGGATTCCTCATTCATGTCTACTCCATCGGGTACATGCACGATGATCCCGGCTTCAATAAATTTTTTTCCTACCTCAACCTGTTCGTGTTCTTTATGCTCATGCTCGTCATGGGCTCTAATTATCTCGTGATGTTTGTGGGTTGGGAGGGCGTGGGGTTATGCTCGTATCTGCTGATTGGTTTTTGGTTCAAGAACCAGGATTATAACGATGCGGCAAACAAGGCCTTTATCATGAATCGCATCGGAGACCTCGGGCTGTTATTGGGCTTGATCCTGATCTTCATGAACTATGGAAGCCTTGATTACGCGAAAGTCTTTTCGAACGCTCAATCAGCTGATGCAGCTACAATAACCGCCATAACGATGCTTCTCTTTATCGGCGCAATGGGAAAGAGTGCGCAGATTCCACTTTACACCTGGCTCCCGGACGCGATGGCGGGCCCGACTCCCGTGTCAGCTTTGATCCACGCGGCGACTATGGTGACAGCAGGTGTTTATATGGTGGCGCGTAATAATATTCTATACACATTTTCGCCTGCATCGTTGCAGCTGGTGCTGATCATCGGGCTTGCAACGGCATTGTTCGCAGCAACGATCGCACTGACACAAAACGATATAAAAAAGGTCCTCGCGTACTCTACTGTCAGTCAATTAGGATTGATGTTCGTTGCCCTGGGCGTTGGCGCGTATGGAAGCGGCATTTTTCACATGATGACGCATGCATTCTTCAAAGCATTGCTGTTCCTCGGCGCGGGCAGTGTAATTCATGCTCTTCATCATGAACAGGATATCCGTCGAATGGGAGGTTTGAAGAAATACCTTCCGGTGACGTACGCTACTTTTTTGATTGGTGTACTCGCGATTTCCGGAATTCCACCATTTGCCGGCTTTTTCTCGAAGGACGAAATTCTTGCAAACGCATTCGCGCAAAATCCAGTTGCGTGGGGTGTCGCGTTGGCGGCGTCTCTGCTCACTTCATTTTATATGTTCCGCCTCTTCTTCCTCACTTTCCACGGCAATCCGAGAATGAGTGAAGACAAGCTGCATCACATTCATGAGTCGCCAAAAAGCATAACAATTCCTTTGATGGTCCTCGCAGCATTGTCAATCATTGGAGGTTTCTTTAATGTTCCGGCAGCCCTTTTTGGATCTTCCAGGCTCGAAGGGTTCCTGGCCCCGGTGTTTGAGCAATCAGCTGCATTGACGGAGCATCCGGAACTTTCGCATTCTACCGAGTATGCTCTGATGGGGACTGTCGTTTTGCTGACGCTTGTCATCATTGGTGTTGCGTACTCGATGTATGTAAGTAAGAATCAGGTTCCTGCCGCTGAAGGAGAGGTGAAAGGCATCCAGAAGCTGTTATACCACAAATATTATATCGACGAGATCTATAATACGATAATTGTAAAGCCTCTTTATTGGAAGGCTGCGTTTCTTGACCGGATCATTGAGAAGATGGGTATTGACAGATTTGTGAATGCGGCTGGCGAATCCGTGATCGACTGGAGCAAGGTGTTCCGGTTCTTACAAAACGGAGGTATCGGCTTCTACATATTCGCGATGGTGATCGGAATAGTGCTTATGCTGGCGGCATCAATCTTTAATTTCAACTGACAGATATGATCATAACTCTGCTCATATTCTGGCCGCTGATCGCTTCACTAGTACTGCTGTTGGCAAAACCAAAGGCCGCCAAGGAAATTGCTTTCGCCGCATCACTTGTAGAGCTCGCAATATCGCTGGCGGTTGTTGCGATGTGGGACAACGCCGCGGGCGTTCAATTCGGCGTCAACGTTCCGTGGATAGCATCATTTGGAATTAATTTCAACGTGGGTATCGATGGCATCAGCCTGTTGCTGGTGTTGCTCACTACCGTGCTTGTACCTTTTATTATACTGTCGTCGTTTGCGAGCAGCGAATCAAAGCCCTCTGGTTTCTACGGTTTGATCCTGATGATGCAGATGGCGCTCGTCGGGGTGTTCGTTGCGCGTGACGGATTCTTGTTTTATGTCTTCTGGGAAGTGGCACTGATTCCAATCTACTTTATTTGTCTGCTGTGGGGAGGAGAGGAGCGTGGCCGCATCACGCTGAAGTTCTTCATCTATACCCTTGCAGGCAGCTTGCTGATGCTTGTTGCGCTTCTCTACGTCTACTTTCAAACACCAGACGCGCACACTTTTGACATTGATGCTCTCTACCAGGCAGGCAGAAGTCTTTCACCCGGTGAACAAAGTCTGATCTTCTGGGGACTGTTTGCTGCATTCGCGATCAAAATGCCCATTTTTCCTTTCCATACCTGGCAGCCTGATACCTATACTGTCGCACCGGTGCAAGGAACCATGCTGTTGTCAGGTATCATGCTGAAGATGGGTATCTATGGATTGATCCGTTGGTTGATCCCGATTGTGCCGATGGGTGTTCAGCAGTGGGGTCAACTTGCCATCATATTGTCGGTGGTGGGAATCATTTACGCTTCCCTGATCGCGATTGTTCAAAATGATTTCAAGCGACTTATTGCATATTCTTCGATCGCTCACGTCGGCCTTATCGCCGCGGGTTTGCTTACGCTAACAAGAACGGGAATTCAAGGCGCGATGATCCAGATGCTGAGTCATGGCATCATTGTATTTGCCTTGTTCTACATTGTTGACATCATTTCGGAACGAACCAGTACTCGGTCCCTTGCGCAACTTGGTGGCATACGAAATCTTGCGCCCATTTTATCGTCCGTATTCCTTGTAGTTATGCTGGGCAGCGTTGCCTTGCCGATGACAAGCGGGTTCGTTGGAGAGTTTCTTTTGATAAGCTCGTTGGTAAGATATCAGTTCATCATCGGGCTCCTTGCGGGGCTCACAATCATTTTAGGAGCTGTCTACATGCTCCGCACTTTTCAACGTGCGATGTCGGGAGAGCCGAATACCGTAACGGCGGGATTCAAAGACTTGACGGGCCAGGAAAAAATGGTTCTTTATCCTATCGTCATCCTCATTGTAGTGATCGGTGTTTATCCGGCTCCTTTGCTCGAAATTTCTGAAGCTGCAGTCGATAACATTGTGAACATATTCGCTGACTTAACCGCACACGTCAAATAGTATGAATGCACTCTACGTTGTTTGCGGACTTGGTTTCCTCTCGCTGCTTGCAGAGATAGCAAATCTAAAGCGAGGCCTGACCTGGGTTATTGGAATAGGTCTTGCTGTCTCAGTTGGATGGCTGACAACGAGCTGGAACCTCGAGCTCCGGTACTTCAATGACATGGTTGTGTTCGACAATTTTGCGATTGCGTTCACTTCGTTGATCATCGTGGTGTCTATCTTCTGGTTCTGGATGGCGAGAGATTATTTCCGTGGACAGTCCCACGAAACGGACAGGTCGGCGCTGGTGCTGTTCGCGCTCACGGGTGCCGTCATCATGACATCATTCAGCAATATGGCCATGCTGTTTTTGGGTATTGAGATCTTGTCTATTTCTCTGTACGTACTCGCAGGCAGCAATAAGGAGAGTCTCTTCTCGAACGAAGCTGCGTTCAAATATTTCTTGATGGGCTCGTTCGCGACCGGGTTCCTGTTGATGGGAGTGGCATTGGTGTACGGCGCAACGGGATCGTTTCATCTTGCAAAGATCCAGGAGTTCTTATCGACAAATAGCACGGAACTTCCGGGCTTCTTTTATGCGGGCGTGATCATGATGTTGATTGGACTGGCATTCAAGATATCAGCGGTACCATTTCACTTCTGGGCGCCGGATGTGTATGACGGATCGCCAGTGACCGTTACTGCTTTCATGGCGACGATTGTCAAGATCGCGGCGGTAGCAGCATTCTGGAGAATATTCGCAAGCTGCTTCGCAACGGTTCAAAGTTCGTGGGGATCAACGTTGCAGGTGATCATGATAATGACGCTTGTCATACCGAACATAACTGCAGTCTACCAATCCAACGTCAAGCGGATGCTGGCGTACTCAAGCGTCGGACATATTGGATACATCCTGCTTGCATTTGTGGCTAACGGACAACAAGCTGCAGGAACAATATTCTATTACCTGGTTTCGTACTCACTTACAACCATCGCTTCGTTTACGATCCTTCATGAGGTAGAAAAGGGTAGACAACCAAATGGATTTGAGGGCCTCTATCGTCAAAGCCCGCTGCTGGCAGTTTGTATGACCGTTTGCATGTTGTCGCTGGCCGGCATTCCTCCGCTGGCGGGATTCTTTGGAAAGTACATGGTCTTTTCGCTGGCGTTGAGCAATGGGTTTACCGGATCGGTCATCATCGCGGTAGTGACTTCGCTGGTTGGTGTCTTTTATTATTTCCGCGTGATCATTGCCATGTACAAACCTCTACCGGGCAATGCGAGCCCACTTAATCCGACCACGGGGACTGTTCTACTGGTGACTTTGCTATCGGCATTGATTCTGGTTCTCGGCCTGTTCCCGGACGTAGTCATCTCCCTTCTGGCCCACTGATTTTTCGCCGCCCGTAATATTCTGACATAAATCAGACCTTGAAGTCTTGTTTTTAAGGTTGGCGGATTTTATCTTCATTCGATTGAAATGAATCTAATCGAACATGGGTAAAGTCAGGGATATTCTTCAAAGCAAAGGCCACGCAATTTTCTCAGTGGAGCCAACCATCATGGTATATAAGGCAATCGAGCAGATGTGCGAACGCAACATAGGTGGATTGTTAATTACGGAGGACGGGAAACTTGTCGGGATATTCACGGAGCGGGATTACGCCCGAAAGCTTATTCTGAAGGGGAAATCGTCGAAAGACACACCCATCAGCGAATTGATGACGAAGAACCCGTTCACCGTTGCACCCGAAAATACCATTGAGGACTGCATGGCCATCATGACTGAAAAGCACATCCGGCACCTGCCCGTTGTCAGCGGGGAGAAGATCGTGGGTGTAATCTCGATTGGCGATGTCGTGAAGCAAATCATTCAGGATCAAAAGGCTATAATCGAACACCTCGAGCATTATATCACCCATTGATACATCGGATTTACTTAGGTATACCGGCGGCGAATTTGTAACTTGCGGCCTGATTTCGCCGTTGGAACGGTCATTTTGCCGGTTAAGACCAAGGCGGTTATAGTGCATACTGTTTCAGCATTTTTCTCGTTGAATAGGTCAGAAAAGCGAGAATAGCAGCAAAAAACCCCAAATCTGGGCAGATGCATTTTTTGAACTTATTTTAAATAATCGTGTTCATTCACCCATGAGACAATTAAAGATAGTTAAGCAGATTACGAACCGGGAAAGCCAGTCCCTGGACAAGTATTTGCAGGAAATCGGAAAGGTAGACCTCATCACCTCGGATGACGAGGTGCAGCTGGCTCAACGGATTCGCGAAGGAGATCAGATTGCGTTAGAAAAGCTCACCAAGGCGAACCTCCGCTTCGTGGTGTCGGTGGCGAAGCAATATCAAAACAATGGTTTGACCCTCGGCGACCTGATCAATGAAGGCAACGTGGGACTCATCAAGGCGGCCAAGCGTTTCGACGAGAAGAGAGGATTCAAGTTTATTTCTTACGCTGTATGGTGGATCCGTCAGTCGATCATGCAGGCACTCGCCGAGCAGTCGAGGATCGTGCGCCTGCCTTTGAACAGGGTAGGATCACTTAACAAAGTCAACAAGACATTTTCAGAGCTGGAGCAGAAGTTTCAGCGTGAGCCTTCGCCTCAGGAATTAGCTGAAGTGCTCGATCTTCCCTTGGAAGAAGTGGTTAACACGCTGAAGATAGGAGGCCGGCACGTGTCCATGGATGCGCCGTTTGCACAAGGTGAAGAAAACGGATTGCTGGATGTACTCGAAGACGAGACAGAAGCAGCACCGGATACATCGCTGATGATGGACTCACTCCGTCGTGAAGTGCAGCGCGCGTTGTCGACGCTGACGGTCCGCGAGGCAGATGTGATCACTTATTACTTTGGTCTGAATGGAAAGACCCCTTTGACGCTGGAAGAAATCGGAGAGAAATTCAGCCTGACACGTGAGCGCGTTCGTCAGATCAAGGAGAAAGCAACACGCAGACTGCGCCATAACTCGAGGAGCAAGGTGCTGAAGTCATACTTGGGTTGATTTGAAGATTTGCCTTGTAGCACGCGTTACAGGGGAAGATTAGAAATGGGGTTCAGTTAAAGACTGAGCCCTTTTTTTCATTATAAGGGTCCCAGCAGAGTCTCGCGTTAGCGGATGCTGCAGTATTTGAGTGTGATCGCAGAGTCCCAGAGAGGAGACTCTGCTTCAAATGACCGTGCAGCAATTAGTGTGGTTGGTCATGTCCTCCAGTCGAACCCTTTGGATGTGACCACTCACAGACTTACCTTTAAAACTAACATCGGCTCATGGGGCACGTAGCGACAGCCAAACGGTTGCGGCCATCTTAGGAACTGTCTGTAACAAAATCAACAGGAACCTTAAAAGAAAAATATATGGGATTATTCGATGTTTTTAAGAAGAAACAAGACAACCCGGATGCGCAGCCCAACCTGGATTTTTCAAGTATTGATAGTCATGAGAAAGCACAAGCTCTTTTTGCAAAAGGACAACTTGTAAAGCTTTATTTAATGCCATTGGATTTTGGTGGGCATGATTCGCCAATAAATACATTACTGGTCCCGACATTTGCCAATAGCCGAAAAAGCAAGTTTGATTCAGGAATTTATGAAATGCTAAACGGAGGAGCTAAGCTTGGCTATTCGGCAAGCCCGGAATACAAAGGAAGTAGCTTTGTTCCGAGCAAGTTAATCATCAATGTTAAAGGCGACAAAACTATAGCCGAAGTGATAGACATCTGGTAAATGGGTCTGTTTAACAAACTTTTTGGGCAGTCAAAGAAATCAACTCCTACTGACAGAGATTCAGGGGAATTGGCGCCTTGTAAAACTGAACAAGAACTTCTTGAACGCTACGGAGGCATTGCATTTGATCGGCAGATTCAATTTGCGGAAGTCATTGGCAGTAACAATTGGAATGTCGATGTGCAGCAGGGAACAATTAGTTTTGGGCGAGATCTGACATTTCCAATGCAAATTCTTGGAACAATTTCTTACTCATCGCAAACATGGCTTTGGGCTTGGGCCAATACAAAGTCAGGACTCCCTGAAAGTATAATTCAACGCGCACTTCAACTCAAGAAATACGGAGTGGATAATGGAATTGACCTTTTGAGTATCGCCACATTTGGTTTTTCAAAAGAAAAACTTCATGTAATTGGAATGATTGCGTCGGGAATGTTTAGTGCCAGTGGGTATTACATTGCTGACTATGGACAGGGCGCAATGGTCGTAATCATTAAAGACGGGAAAATAGATAATGCAAAACCTGGAAATCACCATAGTGTCTTGACTGTTTTTCCGCAGCTGATTTCACAGTTTGATATCAACCATAAGAGTGCGCTTAAGAACTATTTGACGGCGAAAGGATACACATTAACTGAAAACCAATATTCAGTGACGGGAAGCAAAAATGGAGATACAGTAACGGGGAAATTTAATGAGTTATCTCGTTTGATAAGCTTGAACGGATAGGATACTGGCTTGTGCCCGGGACACCCAAATTAGATTGGGTGAGTGAAAATCGGGCGGATCGAAGATCTAATCTGGACGCATGAAAAAAATTTGTTGCCTATTGCTTCCTCTGCTTGTTGTCGCGTCATGTGATACGAGAAGGAAGGTTTCCAACGAGAAGAAGGAGCCGTTAGATACCGCAAGAAGGAATTCAGTTTCTCTCACCGGGGCGATGTTGGATTTGATGGGAGCAGCATTCACCACGGCAAAAATTCTGTCTGATAGCATAAGAGCTGAGGATACTCCAGCAAAACCTTTTTCGCTTGTTAAGTGCAATGAAGAGGTCGCCGAATTTAGAGACAGCACCAAGGCAGCATCCAGGTATAAAATCAAAATTAAAGTTAAGATGACCGAACCCGGTGACGCGGGAGATAGTTTGAGCTCCAAGCCAAAAATTAGGTTGATTTCGATTATGGTTAATAAGAAGGAGATACTCGTTCCCGAGCTTTACTTAAAGGAGTTCGACAACCTCGTCCCATGCAGTTTCAGAGCTTATAGATCGGTAAATAAGAGAAACCTATTGATATACCCGGGTGGTTTTTATAGTGAAAAGTTTGAGAATGTTATCAGGATTAATTTGCCAAAATGCAGAATTGGAAAAATTAATGGTACCACGTTCGTTTATTCCCGCTAAGTAATCAGAGGGTTAGTCAAGGTTTTCTGGCGTGCCACTTATTACGGTTGGCCGCGCGTCCTTTCGGAGGCGACATGGGAAGCTCGATATCTCTGTGGATGAATTGGACGACATGATAAAAAAAGACGAAAAGACAAACTTGTATTGAAATTGCAATCAGTGATCCCGTTGGATGGATTGCAGACAATCCTTAGTTTCTAAAAAGAGTCTCACGTGAGCGGACTCTGCGGTCATTTGACTTAGGACAATTTGATGGCAACGTTCAGATAATCATCCGGAAAACCGTCAAGCTAGTTTGAGTTGAAAATTCGCGCCCGATGGTAAATAGCCGGATGATTTCAATTGAACCGTTGCAGCACCACAATGCGTTATGGATTTGCTTCAAGGGCTATTTGAGGGGTGAAGCACACACTATCGTGAATAAATTTGCAGGACGCAAGTATTCCGCCACCCATAAATGCTACTACATTCCATATTCACAGACGGCGCTTTCCGAAGTTCAACAAGCACTCAATCACGTAGAAGAAGTTCGGCTTGCGGGATGGGACAAAATTCAGCTTAGCAAAAAAGAAGAGGCTGAGATTTTGGTGCCGGAATTGTACACCGAGACATTAATAAAAATGCGTTATAGTGCCGCGACGCTGGCGAACTACGAGGCGCAGTTCAAAGCATTTCTGCGTTTCATTTCCCCAAAAGATTCGGAAAGCTTTGATGAGCAAGACATTCACGAGTATCTTCTTTATCTCATCAATAAAAAAAGAGTTTCGATCTCAACTCAAAACCAGGCTATCAATTCCATCAAGTTCCACCTCGAACATGTAAAGAGGCGAGATCGTCAGACCTACTATGTAGACAGACCTTTGAAAGAGCGGAAGCTACCGACCGTAATGAGCGAGGAAGAGATTGCTGCGTTGCTGGCCCAGGTAAAAAACATCAAGCATCGGTGCATCGTTTTGTTATTGTATTCGGCTGGTTTGAGAATGAGCGAGCTTTTGTCGCTTCGGATCACTGACATCGACTCGCAGCGTGGCGTGATTAACGTGCTGAATGGGAAAGGGAGAAAAGACAGAATCACCTTGTTGTCAAAAACGGCACATCAGCAACTGCAGGCGTACTACGGGGTGACGCATCCGAAGACCTGGGTTTTTGAAGGGCAGGGGGGAGAGCAATACAGTGCGCGAAGTGTGAACAACATCATTAAGGAGGCAGCAAAGAGGGCGGGGCTCAGCAAGAATATTAGTGCCCACACCCTGCGGCACAGTTTTGCCACGCATTTGCTTGAGCGGGGCACAGATCTCCGTTATATTCAGAACCTTTTAGGCCATGAGAATTCAAAGACCACCGAGCGGTACACGCATGTTACGAAAAGGGGATTTGAGCGGCTTGTGAGCCCATTGGATGCGATCGCAGACAAGCTTACCTTTAATACCAATAAGGATATATAGGCCATAAATGGCCTATATCCAGACGTTGGTGGTAATGCCATTATGAAATATCAACTTCTAATAATCCTTCTGACATTTGGCTGCTCGACTTTGGAGCAGAACGATTTCATTGAAGCAAAGGAGTTGGGCAAAACGACTCGTGGGACAATTGCTTACAAACTTTACCAGACTGGCATCGACAGCTATCGTTACGAGTTTTGCCTTGTTGACAAAGCTGACTCAACCGACATTTTTGAAACTTATTTGAATGATGCGACCTATCAAAACATAAACTTTATTATCCTTGAGAATGACGACACTACCAAGATTAAGTCGAATAGAAACATCTGGCATGTATCAAAAAAGATAGGCGACCATGTATTCACTTTACTGGAAAAGACCGACCCGTTTGAAAATTTAGGCTTCACAGTTCATGGAGAATCAGGACGGATTACTCAACTTATGCTGTACAACGACTCTATAAAATCATTGTCCGACTTGGAAATTTCAATTCACAAGAAAATATGGGACTTAGCAGAAGTTGACTCAATAGCGAGACGTTTGAGAGATTTGAACATTAAGACATACACCTTCATTGACAGCTATCCGACAAAAATTGATAGCCATTACAAAGTCAAATTTGGACAAGTCGCAGCTGAACAGCTTCCAACCATTTTTAACTATCGGATTGACATTACTTCTGGTCAAGTCGACAAAGTGGTGGACTGATTCGGTTTCAAATAAAGATTTCCCAAATGGCACTACCACCAACAATGTGCATGAGCCATAGCGGGGGTTCGGTGTTGCGTTGTAGTTTCGGTTTCATTATTTAAATTTATCACGTGGGACAAGTCGCAGCAGATCGGCCTTGGCATTCCGCTTCGCTTCATTGCCAAGTCCTCCTAAACCCCGCTTCGGCTCATGCACTCACGTTGGTGGCAATGCGTTCGGACAAATAGATGACCATGGACAAACAAGAAAATAAATTGGGACGAGATGTTGAGGACATTGAGGACTTGTTAAAAGTCATTGAAGAATCTTACGACATCAGATTTGAAAAAAATGAACTGGGACACGTTCGAACTTTTGGAGAATTGACAGATCACATAATTTCCAAAATCAAATTACTGGACAAAGATGACTGCACTGATCAGCAAGCTTTTTACAAAATGCGGAGCGCAATCGAAAAGATCAAAACGGTAGACAAGTCAGTAGTTAGTCCAACTGCACAACTTGCGGACATCTTCCCAAGAGAAACACGAAGAAAAGACATAAAGAAAATTGAAAAGCAATTGGGGTTTGACTTAAAAGCGTTGGAACCAAAAGACTATGTTACATATTCAATTTTGCTACTTCTACTAATTTCACTTATCGGACTCTTTTTCAATTGGAGATATGGACTAGTTGGACTAGGTGTTTCAATCGCTGCCTTTTGGATAGCCGACAAAACGGCTACGGAATTTAAAGACAAGACTTTGGGAGAGCTGATTGAACGAACGACACAACTAAACTATGTAAAATCAAGACGACACCAAGGGACAGTGAATAAAAAGGAAATTCACGAGAAAATTAGAAAACTGTTCGTTGAGAATTTGCTACTTGACGACAATGAACTCAACCGGGACACTGTTATTGTTTAAAGAGCGGTGAGAACGCACTGCCACCAACAGTGTGCATGTGCCATAGCGCTGGAGCGGTGTTGCGTTGTGGTTTTGTTTTCATAATTTAGTTTCGGTGTGTGGGACAGAACGCAGCTGGTCGCTAAAGCCATTCGTCCCTCATTTGGCTTTAGCTCCTCAACCGCGCTACGTCACATGCACTAGGCGTTATGGGCAAGGCGGTGGGACAAATTTTACCATGAAGACATTCTTGACATCATTATTACTTTTGACTGTATTCACAAGCGTGATCTATGGACAAAATTCAAAGTATGACTTTGCAAAAGTGTAAGCTCCCCCGAAAATAGGACGGTTTAAGATTAGACGGAAGTCTTACCCGACGTTGTATGCTTTTTTGTGGTAAATTGGCTGACCGGATAGAAGATTGAAGTCCCAAAGTAATTGCGGGCCTTTCACTACGAAGACACTAAGGCATCAAGTTCATACAGCAATGAAAGTAAAATTGTCGCTCATAGCGTTCTTCATCCTGACTTCTTGCAAGCAGCCGGGCATCACCGAAGCCGAGAATGCCGAAGTCATTGCCGAGGTTCGTCAAACCCTTCAGAACTATTATGACGACATCAAAAAGTCTGGCCTGAACGCCGAATTCAAGTACCTCGACAATTCAACCGATTTCTTCTGGGTTCCGCCCGGCTATTCCGGGCCAATTTTTTACGACAGCGTAGTTTCGACTATTAAGGGCAATGCCGCAAGGTACATGTCGGTGGATAACTCATTTGATACATTGCACATCGTTGCCCTCAGCAGACGCTATGCTACTTATACCGGGCGCCTTCGATCGATAATGAGAGATACCAGCGGTCAAATTAGCACGTACACGATGCTTGAAACAGGGATCCTGACGAAAAGGAGTGATGGTTGGAAATTGCTGAGCGGTCAGACCGCAATAGTCGGTCATTAGAAGTTACGCCGGTTCCAAATGCTTTTCGGGTGCTTTTTATGCAGGAAATGTGAGAGGGAAGTCCTCTAATGCGATCCTCAATCATCTCCTACGTTCGCAGCGACGAGATCGTATCAAAATGTTGCGAGAGAAGATCATCGAGGCTCCGCATTATATATGCGCGAATTAAGTGACGGAGTCGGCAAGTATCTGGAGGGAACATCAGAAGAACCTGTCTGCGCAAATTCAACTGGTCGGAGCGCGAAAACTCCGCTGCACCTTTACACGCCTTTTCAATCCCCGACAGATTGTAGGTAAAATCAGGAGTTTACGTTTTAGTTATAACTAACTATGGATTAAATAATTAAATAATTCAAAGTAAATAATGACTTTAAATATTTTGGCGAACGGCAACGCGTTGGGACTTGAAATTTCCCGCTAGGCCCGGCCCTTATTTCTGCTAAATTTACGGGCTGATTTTCGACCTAAGCCTAGACCTACACATGCAGAGTGATCCCGCTGAAAGAATTCTCACGATAGACATTGGAGGTTCTCGCATAAAAGGAACCGTTCTCGACCTCGAAGGAAATATTGTTAAAGACTATACCCGTGTGACGACGCCTCCTGGCGGTGATCCGCAGGGGGTGATCGATGCCATCAGCGGATTGGCTAAGTCGCTCGAACCATATAGTAAAGTGTCGGTTGGCTTTCCAGGATATGTTATGAAAGGGGTCGTTCACACGGCTCCGAACTTAAGTACTGAGAAATGGGCAGGTATTGACCTTGCACGGGAGCTCTCCACAAAATTGGGTAAGCCGGTACGCGTATTGAACGACGCAGACATGCAGGGGCTTGGCATCGCAGAAGGAAAAGGTCTCGAAATGGTTGTCACATTGGGCACCGGCTTTGGAACGGCAATCTTGATCGACGGACATTTGTTGCCGCACCTGGAGATCGCCCATCATCCTGTTTCGAAAGAGCGTGACTATGACGAGTATGTTGGGGATAAGGCATACCAGGAGATTGGAAGTGAGCGCTGGAACAAGCGATTGAAAAAATGCCTGAACATCATCAAGGTTGTCGTGAACTACGATCACCTTTACATCAGTGGCGGGAATTCGAAAAAAATCACATTTAAGACCGACGACAACGTCACATTAAAGGCTAACATCGACGGCATCAAGGGTGGTGCCAAACTTTGGCAAAAGGAAAACTATTACCGTGTATAAGCATTCTTAATATATAAATCTTTCAAAGTCATTTAACATGCAAACAACAACAAAGGACCTGGTTCAAACCGCCATCAATACTGTGCGGCTGCTATCGGCTGATGCCGTACAAAAAGCGAATTCAGGACACCCTGGTATGCCAATGGGAGCCGCCCCGATGGGCCACGTGCTCTGGTCTGAGGCGATGAACTACAATCCGCAAAATCCGCAGTGGCCTAACCGGGATAGATTTATTCTGTCTGCGGGCCATGGCTGTATGTTTCAATATAGCTTCCTGTTCCTTACGGGTTATGACTGTACATTGGATGACCTGAAGAAATTCAGACAACTTCACAGTAAAACCGCCGGTCACCCCGAGTATGGACTCCTTCCGGGAGTGGAAGTTACAACCGGTCCGCTGGGTCAGGGTTTTGCCAATGGTGTTGGATTTGCAATCGCACAGAAGTTTCTTGCTGCGCGTTACAATAAGCCCGGCTTCGAACTTTTCAATTACCACATTTACGCTATCTGCAGTGATGGTGACCTCAATGAAGGTGTGAGCGCGGAAGCGGCCTCACTGGCCGGGCACCTCAAACTCGGCAACATTATTTACCTCTACGACGACAATCACATCTCGATCGAAGGAGATACTGCCGTTACCTTCACCGAGGATGTGGCGAAGAGATTTGAGGCCTATGACTGGCATGTACAGGTTGTCGAAGATGGTAACGACGTCAAAGCAATTGCCGAGGCCATCAAGAAGGCGAAAGCAGAAACGCAAAAGCCATCGATAATCAAAGTCAGAACGCACATCGCATTCGGCAGTCCGAATAAAGTGGATACTGCCGGAGCCCACGGTTCACCACTCGGGGAGCCCGAATTGAAATTGACGAAGCAGAATCTGGGCTTCGACCCTGAAAAGACCTTCGTTGTTCCCGATGAGGTTGCAAGCTTGTACAAAAAGGCCGGCGAGCGCGGCATTGACAAGGAGAAAAGCTGGAACGAGCTGTTTAGCAATTACAAAAAAGCATTTCCGGATCTGGCAAAGGAATACGAACTGCTGAGCAGCGGGAAACTTCCTGAAGGATGGAAGGAAAAACTTCCGGCATTTAAAGCCGAAGAAGGAAAGGTCGCCACACGTCAGGCGTCGGGCAAAGTTCTTAACGCTATTGCAGACTCATTGCCGACACTGATTGGCGGAGCGGCAGACCTTGCGCCGTCTACCGAGACATGGCTGAAGAAATATGAGCCATTCGGTCCGAAGAATTTTGCCGGCCGCAACTTCCACTTTGGTATTCGCGAGCATGGCATGGGATCGATTCTGAATGGAATGGCACTGACAAAAGGCATCATACCGTATGGCGCCACCTTCCTCATCTTCTCAGAATACATGAGACCACCGATTCGCCTTGCGGCGATCATGAAGATCAGACCAATATTTGTTTATACCCATGACAGCATTGGACTGGGCGAAGACGGTACCACGCATCAGCCGGTGGAGCAACTGATATCCTTAAGAGCGATACCGAACATTGTCGTCATCCGCCCTGCAGATGCAAATGAAACGGCACATGCGTGGCGAGTCGCGCTCGAGCACACGACGGGACCCGTTTTGATCGTGCTCACTCGTCAGGGATTGCCTGTCATCGATCAGACCAAATTTGGAAGCGCGGCGCAGTTGGAGAAAGGTGCGTACATCGTCTCTGACTCAACTGAGAAACCGAAAGTCATTCTTATTGCCACCGGTTCTGAGGTCTCACTTATCATGGAAGCGCAGACGAAGCTGAAGGAGCAAGGCATTCCGGCTCGTGTTGTAAGCATGCCCTCATGGGAATTGTTTGAAAAACAGGACAAGGCGTACCGTGAATCGGTTCTCCCGTCGACAATCCGCAAACGTCTTGCCGTGGAAACAGCTTCTGTATTTGGTTGGGAGAAGTATGTGACGGACGAAGGTGCAGTTATCGGGATGACGACTTTCGGAGAATCCGGTGCGATCGGCGACCTAATGAAGTTCTTCGGCTTCACCGTCGACAACGTAGTCAAGAAAGCCAAAGAACTCGCAGGTTAATATTATTGAATGAAGATCGGCATTGCAGCGGATCATGGCGGATTTGAACTGAAGCAGGATCTTGTTTCCTGGCTTCGGTCACAGGGGCACGATGTCAAAGATTATGGTGCGTTTTCACTGGATCCGGCAGACGATTTTCCAGATTATATAGTGCCGCTTGCAAAAGGAGTGAGCTCGGGTGAAGTTGAAAGAGGTATCGCTGTCTGCGGAAGCGGCGTGGGTGCCTCGGTGGCGGCGAATAAAGTGAAAGGTGTGCGTGCGGCGTTGATTACCGACGGATTTTCAGCGCACCAGGGCGTGGAAGACGATGATATGAACGTGATCTGCCTCGGTGGAAGAGTTGTCGGAAACAAGTTGGCTGAGGATCTCATACACGCTTTCATCGGGGCAAAGTTTATCGGTGGAGATCGACACAAGAGGAGACTGGAGAAGATAAGGAAGTTGGAGTGAGGAGAGAGTTAGTAGGCAGTAGGCAGGTGGCAGTGAGCGTGACGAGTAGACCACACAGTCCTGTCACCGCGAACTGCCAACGGCCAAAAGCCAAATGCCAATGGCGAACGACAGGTACCGACGCATGGTCAAGACGCACGAATACTTTTAAACAACATATGAAAGGCGATAACTACGTTTTTGGGATGATCGGCCTGGGCACGATGGGCCGCAACTTGCTGCTCAATATGGCAGACCATGGCTTTAAGGTGACTGGACATGACAAGGATGCAGCCAAGGTCACCGCGCTTGCCAGTGCCAATGTTAACGGGTTCACATCTGTGAATGACTTTGTTGACAGCCTACGAAAACCGCGTGCGATCATGATGCTCGTTCCTGCCGGAAAGATCGTGGATGACGTGATTAATGAACTTGTTCCGTTGCTCGACAAGGGTGATCTGATCATCGACGGTGGCAATTCGCATTTCACCGATACAAACCGGCGGGTCGAATACCTAAAGGAGAAACAACTTCATTTTTTCGGAATGGGCATTTCCGGCGGCGAAGAAGGTGCGCGCAGAGGTCCAAGTATGATGCCCGGTGGTGATCCAGAGGCATATAAGGTTGTAAAAGATGTTTTTGAAGCCGTTGCGGCCAAAGTCAATGGCGAGCCTTGCGTGACTTATATCGGCCCCGGCGCGTCTGGCCATTTTGTAAAAATGGTTCACAATGGGATAGAGTACGGTATTATGCAGCTGATCGCTGAAACCTATGAGATCCTGAAGAAAGGTCTTAATCTTTCCGACGAAAAGATTCATTCTCTATTCACAGAGTGGAGCAAAGGCAGACTGCAATCCTTTCTGATGGACATCTCCCGTGACATCATGGCATTCAAAGAGAAAGGTTCGGATCATCTTCTGATCCATGATATTAAGGATGAAGCGAAGTCGAAAGGCACTGGTAAATGGACTTCTCAGGTGGCGATGGATCTGCAGACGCCACTGAACGTCATCGATACAGCCGTGGCCATGAGGGATCTTTCAAAATACAAATCACTTCGTGTTAAGGCTGCAGCACTTTACAACAACAAGAGCAACAGGATTTCAAATACTTCAGAGGAATTCATTAAATCGATCGAAGCAGCATTGTACTTTGCAACGGCCGTCGCTTATGCGCAAGGCATGCATCTCCTCGACAGGGCATCAAAGGAATTCAAGTACGACCTTAAGTTGGATATGATCGCGCGCATTTGGCGGGGCGGATGTATCATACGGTCGGTATTCCTTGAAGACATCTATCAAGCCTTTAAAAAAGACCCTTCTTTGCCCCATTTGCTGGTGGATCCGGGAATTCAACAAAAGATTGCTTCTACGCTGCCAGGTACCCGGTCCGTAGTCTCGGCTGCGATCAACGCGGGACTTGCTATTCCTGCACACACCGCAGCATTGAGTTATTTTGATGCGCTTGCAAGCGAACGCATGCCATCGAACATCATCCAGGCACAGCGCGATTTCTTCGGAGCCCATACCTATGAGCTGATCGGAAAAGAAGGTGTGTTCCATTCACAGTGGTCGCCAAAATGAATTGTCCTAAATTCCTTGTCATCCATTGCCGAGCTGGCTATGCACAGGCAGGCGTGGCTCAAAAAAAATAGACTATGAGTACATCTAAAAGCCCGGTCCAATCCCAACCCACCGTCATCTTTATTTTTGGTGGAACGGGTGATCTTACATCGCGCAAGCTGATACCAGCACTCTATAACCTGTTCATTGACGCGTGGATGCCTGACAAGTTTGCCATCGTGGGCATGGGTAGAACGCAGCAGACAGATGACCAATTTCGCGGCTTGCTTTTGGAGGATATCAACAAATTTTCGCGTAGCGGAAAGGCAGATGATAAAAAGTGGAAAGCATTTTCCGATTGCGTCCATTACCAGGTCTCCGATATAGGTGAGGATAAAGCATATAAGGAGCAGGCTGAAACGATTAAGAAATATGCTGGCGAATGGAAGACAGATCCGTGTGTCATCTATTACCTCGCCGTCGCGCCGCGATTTTTTAAAACCATCGCCGAAAACCTGGCCAAACATAAGCTGGCCACCGATCCGGAGAAGACACGGATCGTGATCGAGAAACCGTTCGGGCATGATCTGGAGTCGAGCAGGGCGCTCAACAATTTGCTTTGTGGCATTTTTTCGGAAAAGCAGATCTACCGCATCGATCACTACCTTGGAAAAGAGACTGTTCAAAACATTCTTGCGTTCCGGTTTGCCAACTCCATTCTCGAGCCGCTTTGGAACAGAAACTATATTGAACACGTGCAGATATCGGTTTCAGAGATGCTGGGCGTTGGCGACAGAGGCGGATATTATGACGAAGCCGGCGCATTGCGTGACATGGTGCAGAATCACATCCTCCAGGTACTGTGCCTCATTGCCATGGAGCCACCAGTCAGTTTTCAGGCCGATGAGGTACGGAACCGCAAGGTGGATGTGCTGCGGGCGATGAGAAAATTCGATGCCGGAGACATTCAAAAGAATGCGGTGCGCGGTCAGTACAGCCGGGGATGGGTGGAAGGGAAAGAAGTTCCGGGATACCGCGAAGAAGAAGGCGTTAACCCCGAGTCAAACACCGAAACATTTGCTGCGATCAAGTTCTTCGTGGACAACTGGCGATGGCATGGCGTGCCGTTCTACCTGAGAACGGGCAAGCGCATGCCCCAGGCTTCTTCGGTGATCACCATTCAATTCAAGGATGTGCCCCACCTGATCTTTCCAAGTGAAGCCGTAGATGGATGGCAGCAAAACCGTCTTATTATCAGCATCCAGCCGGAGATGAGTATCCGACTCCAGGTGCAGGCCAAGCGCCCCGGACTGGATATGGTGCTCAACCCGGTCGACCTCGTCTTCGACTATAGTGGCACCTATAAAGGCGAAACTCCCGAGGCATATGAAACTTTGCTATTGGATACTATGATCGGTGACCAGACATTGTTCATGCGGGGTGATCAGGTGGAAGCGGCATGGGATCTGTTGATGCCGATTCTCCATACATGGTCAGCGAAGAAAAGCATCAACTTCCCCAACTACAAGGCCGACTCATGGGGCCCCGAAACGTCGGAGGCATTGCTTGCCCGCGACGGATTCCATTGGTTCACGCTTCCAGTTAAAGGAAAAAAGTAGCTGTGATCCGAGTTTTTAAGACACCCGAAGAGACGCTCCGCGCGCTGGCTGATTACATCGTCAGCGAGGCTTCGAAAAGTATCGCGCGTTCCGGACAATTTAATATTGCTCTTTCCGGTGGGAGTTCACCGAAGAAACTCTATGAATTGCTCGCGTCTTCCGATTATCGTAGCAAAGTGGATTGGCCGCAAGTCTATTTCTTTTTGGGCGACGAACGCTACGTCCCGGCCGATCATCCGGACAGTAATTACAGGATGGTGCGAACTGCGCTGATCGACCCGCTTGGAATCAAATCCGGAAATGTATTTCCTGTCAACACGAAGTTAACGCCGGAAGAAAGCGCCGCTGATTACGAGATGGCGGTACGTTCCCACCTTGGCAGCGAAGCCAGGTTCGACCTGATCCTCCTTGGACTTGGAGATAATTCCCACACGGCGTCACTCTTTCCTCACACGAAAGTGCTGCATGAGCAAGCTGCGTTGGTGAAAGCAGAATACATAGAAGAAGTCAAGATGGATCGCATTACGTTCACCGCTCCTTTGATTAACAATGCCTATGCAATCGCGTTCCTGGTATACGGAGCAGGCAAAGCCGAAGCCGTGAAACATATCGTGAAGGACCCTATTGACATCGAAGAATACCCCGCGCAGTTAATCCAGCCTTCGAATGGCGAACTAATCTGGTTCATTGATGAGGCGGCTGCAGCCAGCATCAATTAACGACACGTAAACTATATTAGCATGGTCAAACAGGCAGTCAATTAAAACCCTGCCTTACGAGATCACTACGCGTCTATTTTCCTTGACTGACCGGTAGGCGGCTTCAACGACGCGTATGTCTTTCAATCCTTCCTCTCCGGGAACCATCGGCTTCATCTCTGGGTTGATGATTGCGAGCGCATCGTCATCCATCTGATATGCCTGTTCGTTCATGTTCACAACTTCTATCTTCGTTCCGTCACTGGTTTCACCATGCACACCCGTGTAGGCGGAAAACGGCTCATATTTGATCCAGCCCTTCGAGCACGTGACGAGCAGGTCGTTCATGTTCTCTCCGAAGCTTGCGCGACATGATGCGGTGGCACCGCCAGGAAATTCCAGTTCATAAGCCATTGTCTCTTCAACCTCTTTATAGATCTGGGGGCGTGTAGTAGATGCTTTTGCAGTGATCGCTATCGGCTCGAGGCCAGTGCTATAGCGTGCTGCGTTGAGCGGATATACACCCATGTCACCCATTACGCCGCCTCCAAGGCTCTTTTTCTGCTTCCAATGATCCGTGCGGTTGTCGACATAGCCGGCTTTCACTTCCACTTTCGTGACTTTGCCGTACTTCATATCCTTTCGCATCTGGATGAGCTTCTTTGTATTGGGTTCATGGTGCATGCGATATCCAATGCTTAGTTTGACTTTGTTGCTGTTGCAAGCATCGATCATGCTTTGGCATTCTGCGACAGAAATTGCCATGGGCTTCTCGCACCACACATGCTTCCCGGCCTTCGCAGCCCGGATCGAATACTCAGCATGCATGGACGGGGGAAGTACAACATAAATGACGTCGATGTCAGGGTTATTGGCTGCGGATTCAAAGTTCTGATAGTTGTAGATATTCTTGTCGGGGAGGTTGTACTTCTTTTGCCATGCCTCAGCCTTGGAAGGGGTGCCTGTAATGATCCCGGTAAGGCTGCAAAATTTTGTCAGCTGAAGAGCAGGAGCAAGCAAGTCCGTGCTGTAATAGCCAAGACCCATCAGCGCAATGCCAAGCTTCTGTTTCTTATTTTGAAATAAAATATTCGCGAATGCGCCGGAGCTTAGACTAAGACCGGCAACACCGGCTGCGGCTTGTTGGATAAACCTTCTTCTGGTGGTCATTGTGATTGGAATTTTTTTTGAACTTGAAAATAATCTAATCACAATTTAGATGCAACCAGGCAACCAGCTAATCTCTGATTCAATTTCTTTTACCCACGGATGACACGGATTTTCACGGATTAAAAAAAATAAGTATTTGCCGTCAGGCAGATCCGTGTCCATCCGTGCAATCTGTGGCTCATAATTTTTCAAAGCAAAAACATCCTCGAACATTAAATTGATTTTGCAGCGAATTACTTTTTGTTACTTTACTGAATCCAATTAAGATAAAACCACTCATAGACATCATAGACATGGATTTTGAAAAATTGAACAAAGGAACTAAGTCAGTTTGGGCAGGGGAGACGGAAAGATTCCCTCACGGCGCCACCACCACGCCCATCATTAATAGTGTGACGTACGCCTATGATGACCTGGACAAATGGTATGAGGTAGCAACAGGCAAGCAACAGGGTTTCATTTATAGCCGGAATACGAATCCGACAGTGCGAGCGCTTGAGGAAAAGATCCGGGTACTGGAGGGAGCGGAGGCATCCACTTCTTTTGCGACCGGTATGGGAGCTATCAGCAACACGTTGTTTGCGCTATTAGCTCCTGGTAAACGTGTGGTATCGATCAAGGATTCTTATGGGGGCACAAGTAAAATATTCCTGGAATTCCTTCCGGCGTATAATGTAGAAGTGAAGCTGTGCGAAACGACAGACCATGCGCAGTTGGAAGCAGAAGTTGCCAAAGGTTGCGACCTGCTTTATCTCGAGACGCCGACAAATCCAACGCTGAAGGTCGTGGACATTAAGAGACTTAGTGCAGCTGCCAAGAAAGTCAACGCAATTGTTGTGGTCGATAATACGTTTGCAACGCCTGTTAACCAAAATCCTTTGATGCTTGGAGCTGATCTCGTCGTTCATAGCGCCACGAAATTTCTTTGCGGGCATTCCGATGCCATGGGCGGACTCCTTTGTGGAAAGAAGGAATTGGTCGAGAAAGTATTTCGATTTCGGGAAATAAATGGTGCAAGCCTTCAGCCTGATCCTGCGTACATGATCGCGCGCGGTATCAAGACCCTCGAGCTTCGGATTGAAAGACAGAATGCATCTGCGATAAAAATCGCAAGGCACCTTAAGGCGCATCCAAAAGTCATTGACGTCTATTATCCCGGGCTTGAAACTCACCAGGGACATGCCATCGCGAAATCACAGATGACCGGCTTCGGCGGCATGATGAGCTTTGCCATCAAAGGAGATTACAATGCTGTGAGAAAATTTCTACCCTCGTTGAAGTTAGTTCACCTCGCCGCGAGCCTCGGTTCAGTCAGCACGCTTGCCGGCCCGCCGCGCACTACGAGCCATGTTGAATTGAGCGAAGCACAGCGCAAGCAACTTGGTATACCGGAAAGCCTTATACGCTATTCAGTTGGAATCGAGAACGTCGAGGACCTGATTAGAGACCTCGATCAGGCGCTTGCTGTGATCTAGTCCATGTACGAGCAGATACTCACAAACATTTCGAAGCACATAACACTTACAGAAGGTGAGAAATCTGTTTTTACTGCGTTGCTCGCAATCAGGAAATTGCGAAAAAATCAGTACCTGCTGCAGGCCGGCGATGTGTGTCGCGTGGAGACTTTCGTGAACAGTGGATTGCTCCGTGCCTACAATGCTGATGAGAACGGAACCGAGCGCATCATTATGTTCGCGCCCGAAGACTGGTGGATATCAGATCTGTACAGCCTTCTCACGGAGACACCTTCCACCTTGCATATCGATGCGCTGGAGGACATCGAAGTCGTTTGCATCGAAAAACCCAACCTGGAAAAGTTGTATGCCCAGCTTCCTAAATTCGAACGGTTTATGAGGATCGCATTTCAGAATGCCTTCGTCTCGCAACAAAGACGGATTTTGGGCGCCATCAGTCAGAGTGCCGAAGAGCGCTACCTTTCATTTATTCAGAAGTATCCCGCCTTACAGCAGAGAGTCCCGCAAGTACAGATTGCTTCTTATTTGGGGATAACACCCGAAACCTTAAGTCGGGTGCGGAGGGGGATCCGGTAATACTGGGAGCGCATTCCTTGACACCACGACTTTACCGAAGCATGTCACCCTGTGCGAAATCGAAGTGGACTTAAAAATAACTTCGTAAGTCAGTCTTCGACTCTCTGCCTTCGCCGAGGCAGCTGCGTGCAAGCAGCACCTTGACCTTAATCAACGCCATTTCTTACCAAATGTCAATGTCCACGCCCCTGTGCCGTCGCACTTTTGTGGCAAACAAAACAGTAAAACAAATGAGCACATTACAGGAAAAAATTACTGAGCTGAATAGCCTGGTCCTGGCCGGAAAGGCGTTGGAGGCTTTTGAAAAATTCTACCATAATGACGTGGTGATGCAGGAGAACGAGTCGACTCCAACTTTGGGTAAGGAAGCAAATCTGCAGCGTGAAAAAGAGTTTTTCAACAACATCACAGATTTCCGTGGAGCCGAAGTAAAAGCCCTTGCCGTCGGCGACAATGTCACGACTGTGATTTGGAGTTATGACTATACACACAGGGAGTGGGGCGTGCGCAAGTACACGCAGGCATCGGTGCAGCACTGGAAGGACGGGCTGATCGTCAGGGAACAATTTTTTTACGGGAGTTAGGTGTTTGCCGGAATTAATGAGGCAAGTTGAACACGAGGGGCACTCAGTGTGCAATGTGACACTATTGTGCGCTTTGTGAACCTCGTGATTCTTCGTAGTAAAATAGCAACCTAACTTCCTGTTGCCGTGATGAGACGAGTTGAAATAGGCAATATCTGCCAGCCGTCAAGCCGGTCTTAGTCAAAATCCCTGATCGAGCGTTAGACAATTCGATAGTAACTTGACTATTTTTCCATCAGCGATTAACCGATTTGTATTTTGATGCGCTGTTTCACTTTCATTGTATTATTGTCAGCATTCTGCCCGACGGGCGCATTAAGCCAAAAGAAATCCAGCGTTCTTTTCGTTGGAAACAGCCTGACATATTTTAATAACCTCCCGGAGATCGTTAGGAAAGTAGCGGCAGCGGATGGTGTAAAGCTGACTGTCGAGTCGATTGCTTATCCCGATTATGCTTTACTCGATCATCTTGCAGAAGGCAAGGTTCAGAAAAAGCTTGAGTCCGGGAAGTTTGATTTTCTGGTTGTGCAACAAGGGCCCTCGTCTCAGGTCGATGGAAAAGAGTGGCTGCTGAAAGCGGGATTTATCCTATCCCCACTCTGCAAGAGGTACGGGATCGAACTAATCTTTTATATGGTGTGGCCTGCTAAAAGCCGGATGCAGGACTTCCCCGCCGTGTATCGACACTACAAGCTCGCAGCCGATACAACGCAAAGTGTTTTTTCCCCTGCGGGACAGGCGTGGCTGGAAGCGTGGAGGCATTCACCCGATCTTGCGCTCTATGGAGTTGATAATTTTCATCCGTCATACAACGGCAGTCTGCTCGCTGCGATGGTCGTCTATGGAAGCATTGTGCAAAAACAGAAGTTGTCATCAGTACCTTACAAGGCCTTCAGCGTAGAAAATGTTCCGCGCCCGGCATTCGACGCAATGGTGAAAGCTGCAGAGACCGCTTTGGCTAACGTCGGCAAGTAGTTCAATCTCTTTTCAACTGACCTAAAATATACTCAATACCAAGCTGCGCATCGGTGTCGGTCTGTCTATTCCCTGCCTTCGCCGAAGTGGCTACGCGCAGGCAGGCGTGGCTTAAAAGAATTTTCCGACTGCCTATACCGCCCTTCAACCATTAAAGTCTAATTTAGTCGCCTGCAAAAATTAGATGGGTAAATTTTTTAAATGGGTTTTTATTCTTGGAGTGCTCACCGTCGGCGGTTGGTACGCATGGAAGTGGTACCGTGGGCCCGCGATCTCTTCGGACGCATTTGGACTTATCCCTTCCAACGCAATCTATTGTATTGCTACAAGCGACCCGATCAAAAGCTGGAAGGATATTTCCGGTTCGCTGGTATGGAGTCACATGCAACGCAACACCTACTTCGCCTCACTCACGTCTTCTGCCAACAGTCTCGACTCGTTAATTCACGAAAACGACCTGCTTTTTGACCTCATCGGCTCACATGCCCTGATCGCTTCGGCCCACATGACCGGTCCAAAAGATTACGATTTCCTCTTCCTCGTCGACCTTGAAGAAGTATCGGGTATAAAGTTCCTGAATAATTACCTCACGGAGTTTACCGCGGCGGGCTACCGGATCCATCGGGAAAAATACAAGGATGAATCACTCATTTCCCTGTACAACCCCGCAGACAGCAGTACCCTGCATCTGAGCATGCCCGGATCATTTCTCCTTGCGTCCTACACCAAAAAAATCGTCACTGCGGCAATAGATTCACGGGATGGAAATAATTCGCTTGCGACCGCCACCTTCAACACCGCTGAGCACTCGATCGAAGACAATGGCATTGTTCGTTTGTACGTGAACTATGCAATGCTCCCCAAATTCATGAAGATTTATTCGAACGAAAACAACGAATATGTTGCAAGACTGTCTCAGGCACTTCACACCTCAAGCCTGAGCCTATCAATTACCGACAACCTTGTTTCTGCAAAAGGTTACACCTACATCAACGACTCGATCGAATCTTATATTAAAACGCTCGCCGTTTCCGGAAAAAGCGGCACTGACATTACATCCGTTGCGCCTACACGAACGGCATCCTATCTGGGATTCGGGTTCACCTCGTTCCAGGAATTCTTTAAGAATTTTGAAAAGAATATTCAACAGGATGTCGCGCAGTACAATTCCTATAAGGCGAACATGAAGCAGGTGGAAAACTTCCTGAACATAGACCTTGAAAGGAATTTCATAAGCTGGATCGGGGATGAGGTGGCGTTGTTTGAGCTCCAGTCGTCGGGAAAGGGGCTCGATAACGAAGTCGCGCTGGTGTTCAAAGCCCACGATATTGAAAGTGCCAGAAAAAACCTCGCATACATTGAAAAGATGGTCAGAAAGAGAACTCCCGTGAAATTCAGGAAGGTGGATCATCGCGGGTACTCGATAGACTACCTTAGCATGAAAGGCGTTTTCCGCGTTTTGTTCGGAAAATTCTTCGACCGTTACGACAAGCCATATTTTACAGTCCTCAACAACTTTGTGATCTTCAGCAATCACCCTCAAACACTTGAAAGCATCATTGATGACTATCTGGATAAAAAGACCCTGGCATATTCAGAAGACTTCAGGAGTTTTAAGAAAGAATTTGACGACGAGAGCTCGGTATTCATTTACCTCAATACGCCTGTGCTTTTCAATTCATTAAAAAAACTAGCCGACGTCCCCACACGGAAGTCGATGGAGAAAAATAAGCCATTCATTGTCTGCTTCAAGCAGATTGGTTTTCAGCTCATGCCTGAATCCAGGAGGTTTAAAACTCTTATGGCGGAAAGGTTTGACACGCCACAAATGCCGACGACGGTGCTGGCGCAAGTGCCCGCCCACATCGACAACCCCGAAGAAGATTCAGTTGATGTAGAGTTGGTGGCGCCCTCTGAAGTCGACGAAACCGACAACAAGGACCCGATGGCATTACCCTACATCTATGTACAGAACCTGAACGCGAAGGAGTATTCCGGATACTATCCCGACAGTACGGTGATGTACACTGTGGAACTTAAGAATGGCTTCAAGAACGGAGACTTTATTCAATTTCATAAGAATGGAGGGGTAAAGCTAAAAGGTTCTTTCAAAAACGATATGCGTGAGGGCGTGTGGAAACTGTACGACGAAACAGGTAAGCTGATTATGAAGCGGCGTTACGATGATGACGCCGTCAAGCGGGAAAAGATAAAATAAAGTAGACGGTTCAAGTTTAAAGGGCAAGTTTAAATGAGCACCCACGTTCGATGCACTTGAACCTTAGACCTTGAACACCAATACCCTGTATTGAACCCTGAATTTTTATCCTTTAAATTGCACTTCATACGAAGCTTTAAATTGGATGGCTAAAATCAATAAAGAAGCGCACGGTTCCTTCAGGCGAAATGAGGGTATTCCATTGGATGCCAACATGCTGAAGGGCATTCGTGTCAACAAAAGCGCTGTCGAGCGGCGTACAGCGACGATGACACAACGTCGTTCTATTAAGAAGGAGTGGCAGGCAGCGTGGTTGCTGCGCGCCATCTCATGCATGGACCTCACCACACTCGCCGGTGACGACACACCGGGGAATGTTATTCGCCTTTGCGCTAAGGCAAGAAACCCTGTACGGGCGGATTTGCTCGAGGCGTTGGGAATGAGCGATGCCAACATTCATGTGGGCGCAGTTTGTGTCTATCATAATTTGATAAGCACTGCTGTGGAAGCTCTTGGCGATTCCGGCATCCCTGTTGCCGCCGTATCGACGGGTTTTCCCGCCGGGCAAATTACGTTGGATCAGAAGCTCCATGAGATTGAAAAATCTGTTAAAGCCGGAGCGAAAGAAATTGATATCGTCATCAGCAGAGCCAATGTCCTGACCAGCAACTGGAAGGCGCTGTATGAAGAGGTATCCCTGTTCCGCAAATCATGCGGCGAAGCGCACATGAAAGCAATCATCGAAACCGGTGAGCTTTCTACTTTGTCAAACATTGCGAAAGCCAGCCATGTCTGCATGATGGCAGGTTCGGATTTTATAAAGACAAGTACTGGCAAAGCAACATCGAACGCCACGCTCCCCGTCAGCCTGGTGATGGTGCGTACGATCCGCGAATATCATGAAGCAACTGGATTTAAAGTGGGTTTTAAACCTGCTGGAGGAATTCAGAAGGCAAAGCAAGCCCTCGACTGGCTGGTGCTCATGAAAGAAGAGTTGGGTAACGACTGGCTTTCGCCCGACTTGTTCAGATTCGGGGCCAGCAGCCTCCTTGCAGATATCGAGAGACAATTAGAACATTTCACAACCGGACGTTACTCCGCAGCGAACCGCCACCCGATGGCATAAAGGAAATACCAGATGAACATCAAAGAGATCTACGCGACAATGGAATATGGGCCGGCTCCTGAAAGCCCGGCAGAAGCAAATAATTGGCTCGCCAGTCACGATAAAAAATTCAAGCTCTTCATCGACGGCAAGTGGCAGTTGCCGCTGTCAGGAAAGTATTTTGACAGCGTTAGTCCGATGAACAAGTCCTTTCTCTCAAAACTAGCGGAAGCGAACAAGAAGGACGTTGATAAGGCTGTGGCGGCAGCAAAGAAAGCATTGCCGCTTTGGGTGAAAGCCGGTGCGCACGTCCGTGCACGCTACATGTACGCGTTGGCTCGCCAGATCCAAAAGAACTCAAGACTTTTCGCTGTGCTCGAGTCGATGGACAATGGAAAGCCTATTCGCGAAACCCGTGACATTGATATTCCCCTCGTGGCTCGGCATTTTTACTATCACGCCGGATGGGCCCAGCTGCGCGATACAGATCTTAAGGAATACAAAGAAGTAGGGGTTATAGGACAGATCATTCCGTGGAATTTTCCCTTGTTAATGCTTGCATGGAAGATTGCTCCTGCAATAGCAATGGGCAATACAGTTGTTCTCAAGCCTGCTGAATTCACTTCACTCACGGCGCTGCTCTTCGCCGAGATTTGTGAGCAGGTAGGATTGCCTGCCGGAGTCGTCAACATTATTACTGGTGCCGGCGAAACGGGCGCGGCGCTCGTCAATCATCCTGATGTCGATAAGATCGCTTTCACAGGATCGACGGACGTGGGTAGAATCATCAGAAGAGCGACAGCAGGGACAGGAAAGAAGCTGTCTTTGGAGCTCGGCGGCAAATCGCCGTTTATCGTCTTTGAAGATGCTGACCTTGACAGTGTAGTGGAAGGAGTTGTCGATGCGATCTGGTTTAACCAGGGACAAGTTTGTTGCGCTGGATCAAGGCTGCTTGTACAAGAGAGCATAGCAGAGAAGTTGTACAAGAAGATCCGTGCACGAATGGAAAAATTAGTGGTTGGCAATTCCCTCGACAAAGGTGTGGACATAGGTGCTATTGTTGCGCCAGTCCAGCTGACGACAATCGATACCCTGGTGAAACAAGGCGTAGCGGAAGGAGGGACGATGTGGCAACCAAGCTGGTCGTGTCCAAAAGACGGATATTTTTATCCTCCAACATTGTTCACCGATGTGTCGCCTTCGGCAACCATCGCGCAAGTAGAGATATTCGGTCCCGTACTGGTAGCGATGACCTTTAGGACTCATCAGGAGGCTATCAAGCTTGCCAACAATACGCGTTACGGACTTGCTTCCAGCATCTGGACTGAGAACATCAACCTTGCATTAGATGTCGCGCCCAAGATCAAGGCTGGAACCGTTTGGATCAACTGCACAAATACTTTTGACGCAGCCTCCGGCTTTGGTGGTTATCGTGAATCAGGCTTTGGACGCGAAGGCGGTAAAGAAGGATTGATCGAATACCTGAAGCTAAAAGCTGACGACAAGCTGAGCGACAAGGCTCCTAACGGCGTGAAACCGGTGAAGAAGAAAAATGGTGCCGCGGCAATGCCTGAAATTGACAGAACTGCCAAGTTATACATTGGCGGCAAGCAGGCCCGGCCAGACAGTGGGTACAGTACACGGATCACTGATCCCGCCGGCAATTTTGTTGGTGAAGTCGGAGCAGGAAATCGCAAAGACATCAGGAATGCAGTGGAAGCCGCGCACGCTGCGGAGTCCTGGACGGGAATGACGGGGCATGCCCGTGCACAGGTATTATACTACCTCGCTGAAAATCTTTCCGCAAGACAAGATGAGTTCGCCGATCGAATTGTAGCTCAAACCGGCGCTACTGCAGGTGCCGCGAAAAATGAAGTCGCGCTATCCATCGAACGTATCTACCGCTACGCTGCGATGGCGGATAAGTATGATGGTAACGTGCATCACACTACGTTGAGGAATGTCACGCTTGCAATGCCCGAAGCACTTGGTGTTATGGGAGTCGTTTGCCCGGATCACGCGCCTTTGCTTGGATTTATCTCAACAGTAATTCCGGCGATTGCAATGGGCAACAGGGTAGTGGTTGTTCCTTCGGAAGTGTCACCATTATCTGCCACGGATCTTTATCAGATCATGGATACATCCGATGTTCCGGGCGGAACTGTGAACATCGTCACTGGCAAAAAGGATGAGCTTGCTGCGGTGCTTGCAAATCACGACGATATCGATGCAATCTGGTACTTCGGCACGAAAGAGGGCAGCGCCCAGGTGGAAAAATCTTCGGCCGAGAATATGAAGCGGACGTGGGTGAACCTCGGAAAACACCGGGATTGGTCGGATGCCGAGCAGGGTGAAGGCGAGCAATTCCTGAGACACGCAACGCAGATCAAGAATATCTGGATTCCGTACGGGGAATAGATGCTGTGCCGATGAATTGACCAGCTGATTTGCTAATGCTGGTAGTTAGCTCGATGTGGTTTATTAGATCCGCTCAAGCACGGTTTCGATCAGCTTTTTGATGCCGTCGCCGTGGCCGTCGCTGAACTCTTTTCGGATCCTGTTGGCAATGATCAGGCAGCATGTGATGCAGTCGTGGCCCAGCATTCTCCCCAATCCGTAGAGTGCTGAGGTCTCCATTTCCCAATTTGTGATGCGATGTTCTTTAAAGGAAAACGAGGTCAGCCTGCTGTTCATATCAATGTCTCTTGGCACCAGTGAGAGTCGCCTTCCCTGTGGACCATAAAATCCTGATGCTGTGGCGGTTACGCCCCTGATCATTCCCTGCCCGATGGTGGAAAGCAATTTTTTGGAACCTTCTGTGATGTACGGGGTGGCCAGGTCTTCATTCCATTCGAGGTGATGATTGACTCGCTCCATCAGTTCACGCTCGACGGAATTGAAATCATAGTTGTAATAAAAAACGAGCCCATCCAGGCCGAGCCCAAATTCAGAAACCACGTTACTTCCAACAGGAATATCAGGTTGCAAGGCGCCCGAAGTGCCGATCCGCACAATATTGAGTTTTCTTTTATTGTCCTTGACAATTCTTGCCACCGGGTCAATGTTCACTGCGGCATCAAGCTCGTTAACGACGATATCAATGTTATCAGTACCGATGCCCGTGGACAATGCTGTAATTCGTTTCCCTTTAAATGTTCCGGTATGGGTGACGAATTCCCTGTTGCTGATGCGGCATTCGACCTTGTCGAAATACTTACTGATGATATCCACACGTCCCTGATCACCAACGACTATCACATTGTCTGCAATGTGTTCATCTTTCAAATGAAGATGATACACGCTCCCATCTTTGTTCAATACAAGCTCCGACTCCGGGATACTATTGTTTTTCATACACTTGCTACAGAGCCAAATCTATTATAATTTGACTGTCATTTCAAATTGAATTAGCGATGAGTGTTCACATAGGCGCGAAGCCCGGAGATATTGCCGACACTGTTCTGATATCGGGAGACCCTTTAAGAGCAAAGCACGCGGCGGACACGTTGCTTGAAAAGGTGACATGCTATAATGAAGTCCGTGGTATGCTTGGATTCACCGGGTTCTATAAAGGAAAGCGTGTGTCAATACAGGGAACTGGCATGGGTATTCCTTCGACTTCGATTTATGTGAATGAGCTTATCTCTGAATATAAAGTCAAAAGCATCATTCGGGTAGGCACCTGTGGTGCGATCAGGAAAGATATTGAGCTGGGCAGGGTAATCATTGCAATCAGCGCGTCCACCGACTCCAGCACGAACAAGATTCATTTCCATGGAATGGACTACGCTGCGACGGCGGATTTTGGTTTGCTGATGAACGCCCACAAAGTCGCGGAAGCCAATAAGATGAATCCGCTTGTTGGGGCAGTGTTCAGCACCGACACGTTCTACAGCGACGACAAAAATAGATGGAAAGTGTGGGCAGAACATGGCGTCATAGGAGTGGAGATGGAGACGAGTATTCTATACACGATCGCGGCCCGATCTAACGTCAAAGCACTTTCATTGCTTACTGTCAGTGACAATATCGTTACAGAACAATTCTCATCTTCCAAAGACCGCGAGGTTAAGTATATGGATATGATGAGGATTGCGTTGGAGATAGCGGAGTAAGTTAATTTTCAATTCATCTTCATATAAATTTGTGTCTTTGTGCCTTTGTGGTTCATGCCAAATTTTCTTACCGCCGGGTCACTAAAACACTAAGGAACACAAAGCACTAACAAAGATGGATCAAGAGTCTTTTATGCGCGAGGCCATCCGGCTTTCAATTGACAACGTGGAGAAGGGAACGGGTGGTCCCTTCGGAGCCGTGATTGTTAAAGATGGACGTATAATCGCGTCTGGAACGAACCAGGTCACCTCCAGCAATGACCCTACGGCGCACGCCGAAGTAGTGGCAATCAGGAAAGCATGCGAACTCCTGAAATCTTTCCAGCTCACCGGCTGCGAGATCTACTGCAGCTGCGAGCCATGTCCTATGTGTCTGGGCGCTATTTATTGGGCCCGTCCCGACAAGATCTTCTTTGCAAACTCGAAAGAGGACGCAGCTAAGATCAATTTCGACGATCAGTTTATCTATGATGAAATCGCCCTTCCACCTGGCAAACGCAAGGTGTTTACAAGACAAATGCTTCGCAAGGAAGCCCTTGAGGCATTTCAAAAATGGACCTCCAGTTCAAAGAAAGTAGTGTACTGACCTCGAAAGTCCGCATCAAGCCATTTGGGAACTCTACGGCTTACGACTCACATTTTCGAACCAAAACCCCGTTGCAACCGACCAGTGATTACCTTTCACTGGTTATTTCAACACCGCCGCCTTCGCCGCTTCGATAACAGGATCAACACCATTGATCGAGTCACTCTTGGTGATCAGAACCTTCATGTCCGGTACAATGCCATTGGAGATAGGTACCTTATCAATGCCGCTCACAAGCGTTGATGAAACGCGGTATGCCCAACCGTTGGGCAACTCTTTAAGAATAGGCCGTGATCCACTTCCACCGCCCGTGTTGTCGCCGATAATCGTCACGTTGGGTAATGATCTCATCATGAGAATAAAGTCTTCGGTCGCGCTGTAAGAATAACGGTTTGAGAGCACTGCGACCTTGCCTTTGAATTGCTGTCGACCGGAAGGTGTGATCGTGTAGCCGATAAAATCACCCAACGCCTTGGATTCAGTATTCAATCTGACACGGATGTATTCGTACAGACGTTCTTGGTCAGCAAATCTCGAAGCGATTGTTTGGCTATTTAGGGTATTACCACCCTCGTTGCTTCGGACATCAATGATTATACCTTTAACGCCTGAGAATGACGTAAGTATGTCATCGATAATGGTGTACTGCGATGTGGCCCCTGAAAACGTTGCGACATAGATGAATCCAATATCGGCCCCGAGCTTCCCATAAGCAATGGAGTTGTTTCCTTTGACCGTCAGCGGGTAGTGGGATATGATCCACGGAAAACCAAAGTAGTTACGTTTGAATGGCGGGTAATATCCAATCATGGATGATGAACTTGGATACACGTCCGTATGCCCGTCGCGGAGTACTGTCAACATGGCTCTGAAAATGCGCTGAAGCTCGGTCGATGGTGTTGAAGCGGTCACCTGAGGTCGGTATACTCTGTAGACCGAATCCCAGTTCGCGTGCTTGGATTCAAATTCGGGCCAGGTATCGTTAACGCCATGCCAAAAAGATTCAAATGTGTCCACGGGTGTGTTTTTCGGATCTTCGCCCACAAGAATCTTTGTGCAGCTTCCCGCAAGCATTGTGATGATCAGCCCAAAGAATATTTTCTTTGACTTCATAATTTGTAGGCGATAGATGCGACAATCTGGTTGTTAATCTTATAAACCGTTTGATCGATAGAGAGCGCGTAGAACTGGAGTTGGCCGTCAAGCCTTCCTTCCCAGTGACGGCTGAAAAACTTTGTATAGGAAAGTCTCGCTTCAGTTTTGGAAAATTTATTGACGCTCACAAACTCACCCTTCACAGCATCAGTCCCGTCCTCGCTGCGCAGCGCGTAGGCAATGATCGCTGCCCATATCTGTAGACTGAGCTTGTCGTTTCCTCTGATGTTCTCAAATAGGATGGAAGGATTGAGTGACAGAAAGCCCTCGTCCGAGGAATTATTTACTGCGGTGCCACTCCCTAGATCGCTTGAAAAATCCCGGTACGCCCCCTGAGCATCGAAGACAAACCCGGCCCAGGTTGTAATCTTTCGCTCTTTGGTTCCCAGTCTGAAATGATCCCCAAACTGAAATTGACCATTGCGCTCGTGCTGGACGAGCACGGCACGATCAGAGGTAAGAGACAGCGAAGTATAGTAAAGCTGAAAATGAAGTTGGTTGCGAGGTTTGGACCGACGAAAGAAAACTTGCACAGGTAAGCCTGAGCCGGTCTGCGTCAGCCGTGAAAACTTCACAGTCTTCAAGCCTGCATAGGCATATCCCGTCCCGATGCCAAACGAACTAGTGGGGATTGTCGCGTCATCCTGGCTGAAAGCCGTTGCAACACGGCACACAACTAATAACAAAACCAGAAATGGTCGCTTGGAAGGCGGCATTGTTTCAAGTTAAAATGTTATCTCGTGTAAACGTAGAAAAACGTGCTGCGCGTGGGGTCGCATCGTTTAGACTTAAGACAACATGCTTTTTAGGCCTAAACGGATGATTTTATTCTGTTCAGCAGTTGCGATTTTGATCTCATCGTATGGATTATTCTTCAGTCGGCTCTTCAGTATGCCAATGACTTCGTCCGGAGAAATTCCCACAGCGTGCAGGACGAAAGCGTACCCGAACCGCGCCTCGTACTCTTTTTCCAGTTTGGCCAGCTGCTCGGCCCGCTCGCGGGTTGCTCCATTCTCCGCGTATTGGTTGAACGCAGCAATCCATTCAGAACGCGATCCCGCGAACCACGCCTGCTGACCTTGTTTCAGTATCGCTTCTTCGTTGGAGAAGGGACGTGCGTTTACCATCTTATTCACCCATGCCGGAGATCCACAGCACTTGCCAAGCTCGTTTGCTGCGCCATCGGGTGGAAGTCCATTCAACTCATCCAGTGACATGCCTGCTATTGTTTGTTATCGTTATTTTGTAAAATTATGATTCCCGTATCAAACGGTTGACAGCTCCGTGCGAAATTAACACACAATTCACGAATGCGCATCATTTCAATCAGTTCCAAACCTTGCTGACTACGTGACGATGCAGATTTCCGGACACATAATAGACATTCGCAAAAAGCGCATATATGACGGCGAGATTGGAGTTGTGAACGGGATCATTCACTCAATTCGAGAGATTACAAACGTCAAGGACCAGTTTATTCTTCCAGGCTTCATCGATGCACACGTACATGTTGAAAGTTCAATGGTCGTTCCATCGGAGTTTGCGCGCATGGCGGTTGTGCATGGAACGGTTGCTACGGTGTCCGATCCGCATGAAATCGGAAACGTCATGGGAATAAAGGGCGTGGAGTACATGATTGAAAACGGAAAGCAGGTTCCGTTCAAATTCTTTTTCGGCGCCCCCAGCTGTGTTCCCGCCACTCGTTACGAAACGGCAGGTGGTGTCATCGACAATCAGGATGTGCGGACGCTCTTACAAATGAAGGAGGTCCGCTACCTGGCAGAGATGATGAATTGGCCAGGCGTTCTGAGCGGCGATGCAGATGTCATGGCCCGGATTGGGTTTGCGAAGACGTACGGAAAAGTCGTTGACGGTCACGCGCCGGGATTGCGCGGCGAAGAGGCCAGGAGGTATGCAAGCGCAGGCATCAGCACCGATCATGAGTGCTTCACCGCAGCAGAAGCGCTTGACAAACTTCGCCTCGGCGTGAAGATCCAGGTTCGTGAAGGAAGTGCAGCAAAAAATTTTGAGGCGCTGGCAGATCTGCTGCATGATCATTGGGAGAATATGATGTTTTGTTCGGATGACAAGCACCCGGACAGTCTTGAGGTGGGTCACATTGATGTGCTCGTAAAGCGGGCACTGGCAAGAAAAATCGATCTTTTCAAAGTTCTGGCTGCCGCGTGTATCAATCCCGTCGATCATTATCAACTTGATGTGGGCACTCTTCGCCCTGGCGATCCAGCGGACTTCATCGTCGTCGATAACCTGCTGGATTTTAAAGTTAAAAGCACTTACATAAATGGAGTGTTGGTTGCGCAGGATGGCATCACAAACATTTCCAGCACTCCGACAAAACTTATCAACAACTTTTTTGGATCGGAGAGGCAGGCGGAAGAATTTGCCATTCGAGCAACCGGAAAGAAAATTCGTATAATGGAGGCGCTTGATGGTCAGCTGATCACTAATGAAGTGGTTGAACCAGCATTGGTGCAAAGTGGCTTCGCTCTGAGCGACACAGCACGCGACATCCTTAAGATCACAGTCGTGAATCGATATGGCGAGAGCCAGCCATCGGTGGCATTCATAAAGAACTTCGGCTTGAAGCACGGTGCTATCGCATCTTCAGTGGCACACGATTCCCATAACATAATCGCGGTGGGCGTCGACGATCAATCTATCGCACGGGTTGTTAATCTGATCATTCATGCACAAGGCGGCGTGGCTGCCGTCAGCGGTAGCAACGAAAAAATACTGCCGCTGCCGGTGGCGGGAATCATGTCAGACAAAGACGGATATGAAGTAAGCAGAGCCTACCAGGCAGTTGATGCAATGACGAAAGAGATGGGAAGCAGGTTAGAGGCCCCGTTTATGACACTGTCATTTATGGCGCTGCTTGTTATTCCGGCATTGAAGCTCAGTGACAAAGGACTCTTTGATGCGCAAAAGTTCAAGTTCGTTGATTTATTTGTTGACTAGGTGCATGGGTCGCTACGCTCCTGAACAAATAGGTGCATAGAAACATACCGGCATAGCGCGACAAGCTCTTGCAGTTTCGCCGGCGAAGATTTAAATACTATTTTGGGGAGATTAAACTCCTTACTCATTTGAATATCCAGCTTAAGTCCATCCCTCTTCCAGATTTTGGAACCGAAGGTGCTCTTCCCGAATTACCGCCGTCTGAATTCGAAGCGAGAATAACTTCTGTCGTCAAGGCCATGAGGCAACGCGACATTGATTTTTTAATTGTCTTCGCGGACCGCGAGCACTGTGCAAACCTGGCATTTCTCACGAACCTTGATCCGCGCATCGAAGAAGCGATGCTTCTACTTGACAAAGCCGGCAAACGAAAGCTGTTGCTCGGCAACGAATGCATGGGCTACACAGGGATTTGCCCCATACCGATGGAGTACGAGCTGTTCCAGGAATTCAGTCTGATGGGCCAGGAACGTTCAAAGTCCCGGGCATTAACAGCGATACTTACAGGCTTTGGAATAAAATCGGGATCGAAAGTCGCTTGCGCTTATCACAAGTACTTCCAGGATCCAGGCGCGCTGGATATTCCGGCGTACCTCGCCGATACGCTTCGATCCATGGTGAAGGTCGACATCCTCAATTGCGGGGACATATTTATGGACAATGAGACCGGCCTTCGTCACCACAACAGTCTTGAACAACTGGTACGTTTCGAATGGGCGGGCACCCGGACATCTGAAAGCATGAAGCGCCTGCTGGCGCTGCTACAACCTGGCGAAATGGAATACAACCTTGCCCGCGCTTATGAAAGCGATGGACTGCCTTATTCCTGCCATCCAATGGTTTCCAGCGGTAAGAAGGCGGCAATGGGACTGAGCAGTCCGTCGGCTAACAGGATTGCCGTGGGCGATCCGTTTACCTCTGCGCTCGGCATATGGGGAGCGTTGACAGCAAGAGCTGGTATGGTTGCGACAGGAAGTGCCGAGTTAGGTTCCACAACCGCGGAGTTCTTTGAAAAATACTGGCAAGGTTATTTTCGAACCGTCGTCGCGTGGTATGAGAATATCGGGATCGGCGAGTCTGCGGGTGACGTGACCGATGCCGTAGAAAATGCGAGACCAAAAGGTGTTTTTGATTTTGCGGTGAATACTGGCCACACATTGCACATTGATGAGTGGGTGAACTCTCCGTTTGTGAAAGGATCGAAAGTCAGGCTCTATTCAGGAATGGCATTGCAAATGGATATCATTCCAGTTGCTAAAAGGGAGTTTGTCTGTGCAAATATGGAAGACGGCATCGCGCTCGCCGATGAGAACCTCAGGAATCTTTGGGCTGAGAAATTTCCGGCATCCTGGAAGCGCATCATGGCGCGACGCGACTTCATGATCGATAAGATTGGGATTAAATTAAAACCTGAAGTACTGCCACTGAGTAATATTCCCGCCTACTATACTCCATATTTGTTAAGTAAGAATACGGTGGCAGTCAACTCGTAGCTTCCGATAAGTCATCGGTGCAACTTCACAATTGCTTTCAGCGTCTTCTTCAGTGTGAAAAACGTCATCACATTGCTCGTCTTGGTTACTTTCGGTCTAAGGGCCAATGCGTGCTTCATACTTTTCATCTCTGACGGCCATCAAGTCATTGTAGGTAATCACGAAGACTGGTTTGCTAACGATGCGGGCGTAAAAATCAATCCTCCAGCCAAGGGTAAGTATGGATCAGTGGTTTTCACTTTCATGAGTGAAGGGTGGGCGCAGGGCGGCATGAATGAACGCGGATTGTTCTTTGACGGAGCTTATACACCCTTTCAGGCGGTGATATTTGACCCGCAAGCAAGGGAGTTCAACGGATACATCTGGCAACACGTGTTGGATAAAGCCTCGACAGTCAAAGAGGCGATCACAATTCTTAACGCGTACAAACTTCCTGAATTGACTGAGTTGAACGTTATCGTTGCGGACGCTGGCGGCAATGTTGCCAGGATCGGTGTAAAGAATGGGAAAGTGTTTATGAAGGAAGAGCACCCGCCTTAGTTGATTCAGGCAAACTTTAATCCATGGCACCCGGAATTGAGCACTGAGCCCGTCTGCTGGCGAACCGAAAAAACCAAGACGCACCTTCTTACTCGATCGGATGCATCGTTGGATAATATGAAAACCATTCTTGAAGGAACACGCCAGGATTCCCTGACAGTTTATTCCAACATCTACGATCTTAAAAACCGGACTATCCATACATATAACAAAAGGGATTTCAGCAACTCAATTGACATAGTGCTCGACGACGCCTTTAAACTTGGTGATTGCATGATATCTTTGGACTCATTAGCTGCAGATCCTCACGCATGGTCACAATGCTCTGCGGAAGTATCAACCGTTTCGGGCGTGGTCACAGACCGGGATACAGGGCAGCCGGTGCCTTTCGTGAATATTGGCTTTCTGTCGGTCAACACTGGAACACTTTCAGATCCCGATGGATATTTTGAGCTTCGTGTGCCGCCGACTCATCGGAATGACTCTATTTTTTTCTCATCCATCGGATACAAGAAGCAAAGTGTTGCTGTGACATTGCTAAAGAGTCGGGCTTCAGCTGTTAGGCTTCAGCCTGAGAACACCGTCCTGAATGCTGTCACAATTCGTGCTAAAAAGACGAAGATCGCCAGACTCGGCTGGATGGGCGGCCGTGATGGCGTGCTGCCTTTCGATACCATCCAGGGTGGTGGAGCGGTAGCTCTCCTTGTCGAAAGTCCCGGCACACCTTGGTATGCTGACAAGTTACAGTTTCGACTGATGTACAATTCCCGCGACACGCTGAAATTTCGATTTCACATTTATGCGTATGACTCGATCACCAACGTACCGGGAGAAGAACTGCTATCAAAGGAGATATTCCTAAAAGACACGAAGAAATTCGGTTGGGTGCGGTGTGACTTATCGCAGTTTGACATACGAATCACTGAGAGAAAAGTCCTCATTGGTTTTGAGTGGATCGATGACCGCCTTTCGCGGGAAAGGATGCTTAAAGGATTGCGTGCATGGGAGCGTTGGAAAATGGAGCAGTATAATAATCATAATCAAAAAGTTGAGCGTATCGTCGTGCACGAACATGCCGGTGAGACAATTAGATACAAATATCACGGCAATATGATGAACTGGCCGGGCTTCAGGGATTTGCCGCCTTTCACAGGACTTATGATTGAAACCGGTAAGAAAAAGGAAACCGAATCCCTCCGCACATTTGAAAGGAAAACCAGTTTCGGCGAATGGAAAGAGATCCCGTCGACGCTCAACGCCGTGATCACGGTTAGGTATTAGGACCGTTGAGAATGGATAATGGCACGCGCGCAACATTTGATTCTTCCAAAATTGCCCGTCAAAAAATGCCAAGTGCCGGCCAGCCCCAATGCCTCGGAGGGCCTGCCGATTTTTGCTACATTGGTAGTAAAATAAGCTCAGTTATATGGCTCACTATAATTTGCAGATCAACGGTCGCGCCTACGAAGCCGATGTTGATGCCGACACACCATTATTGTGGGTGTTAAGAGACAGTCTTGGGATGGTCGGAACCAAATTCGGTTGCGGCATTGCCCAATGCGGCGCGTGCACGGTTCACTTGAATGGCACACCGGTTAAAGCCTGTTCTTTACCCGTTTCTGCTGTGGGGAACAAAAGTATAACAACAATTGAGGGCCTATCGGCAAACGGCGATCACCCTGTCCAACAAGCCTGGAAGGAAGTGGACGTGGCACAATGTGGGTATTGCCAGGCCGGGCAGATTATGGCGGCCAGCGCACTACTGGCAAAGACACCAAACCCTACCACCGATCAGATTGATGCCGCCATGAATGGCAATATCTGCCGGTGTGGCACATATCACAAGATTCGCGAAGCTGTACTTCTAGCATCCTCTAAAATCAAATAGCCATGTCAACTTTACTAAAATCGAACAGGCGTAACTTCCTGAAATTGAGCATCACTGCGGGTGGTGGTCTATTGCTTGGCTTTAATATGATTGACTCTGCAGCGAAGTCGATAAATGTTATTCCAGGCGCTGCGATAGATGCCACTGGTTCGGACGTTCCATTCAACGCCTACCTGTCGATCTCGCCGGAGGATGTGATTACCATCTTTTCACCCAACCCCGAGTTGGGGCAGAATATCAAGACTTCCTTTCCGATGATCGTGGCAGAGGAACTCGACGCGGATTGGTCGAAAGTTAAGGTGCTTCAATCGCCACTGGATGTTAAGAAATTCGAAAGACAGCTTACCGGTGGTAGTGGCGCCATCCCACACTCATGGGAAAGGCTTCGCAAAGCGGGCGCAACAGCAAAGCAAATGCTGACAGAAGCAGCAGCCAAAAGGTGGAACGTTGCCGCCAATACGTTGAAGACTGAAAATGGGATGGTAATTGGTCCAAACGGCCAGAAATTATCCTATGGAGCGCTGGCAACCGAAGCTTCAGCGATTCCGGTTCCGACAGATGTCAAAGTAAAGGATGTAAAGGATTTTAAGATCATCGGCACCCCGGTTAGCAACGTTGACGCCGACGGGATTTACACGGGGAAACCTCTGTTTGGAATTGATTTTTATCGCGAAGGCATGGTACATGCAATGATCCAGCGACCTGCGGCATTCGGGACTAAAATAAAATCCGTTGACGCAGCTTCCGCGAAGGCAGTGCCTGGCATCATCGACGTAGTGACTTTCAAAAACAATGTGGCGGTAGTGGGTAAATCGACGTGGCAGGTGCTGAAAGCACGAAAACTTCTCAAGATTGAATACGAACCGGATGGAGCTAATGTAATCGAGGGCACAGCCGACCATGACCGTCATTTCAAGGAATTGCTCGATAGCAAGGAAGCGGTTGTCAGGCGCAAAGACGGTGATGTTGAGGCGGCATTCAAAGGTGCAGCTAAGGTCATCACCCGCGAATATCAATGCCCGTTCCTGTCGCATAGCCCGCTCGAGCCGATGAACTTTTTTGCGCATGTGCGCGCCGACGGAGTCGAGCTGATAGGACCAACACAAACTCCCGATCTTGCAAGAAACGAGACGGCCAAGCTCCTTGGTGTGTCCGCCGATGTTGTCACGGTTGACATCACTCGACTGGGTGGCGGGTTTGGACGGAGACTGAAAGCGGATTACGTTGTTGAGGCGGCGGAGCTTTCAAGTATCATCAAAGCGCCGGTCAAAGTTGTCTGGACCCGCGAAGATGACATGACCGGCGGAAGCTATCGCCCTGCTGTGCGTTATCGTTTTGAAGCTGCACTGGACGCATCGAACAACTTGATAGGATACAAGCTGCGAGGCGTTGGAATCAATACTGCGAACTCAACGCGCGAGGATAATTTCCCTTCAGGCGCCGTGGATAATCTCCTCATTGACTCGGTTGAATACAAGTCGCCGATCACTGTCGGGGCGTGGCGTGCACCTATCACCAACTTCCTGGCTTTCGCCGAACAATCTTTTATCGACGAAGTTGCCGCAACAGCAGGAAAAGATCCGATCCAGTTCAGGCTGGACCTGCTCGACAAAGCAAAGAAGGCGCCTGTCGGCGCGATCAAATACGATATCGATCGGATGAAAGGAGTTATCAATCTTGCTAAGGACAAGGCACAGTGGGGGACGAAGAAAAATCTCGCCCAGGGCTTCAGCGTCTATTTCTCGCACCGCTCGTACGTTGCGCAGGTCGCAGAAGTGGAAATGATAAAAGGGCGGCCTGTGATCAGGAAGATCCATGTTGGAGCGGACTGCGGAATTGTTGTGAATCCGATCGGGGCCAACCAGCAGGTGAGGGGCGGCGTTGTCGACGGTTTGGGGCATGCACTTTTCGGCAACTTAAGCTTCAAGGATGGGGCTGCCGAGCAAAAGAACTTCAATTCATACAGGCTGATCCGCTTCAAGGAAGTACCCGAGGTGGACGTCCATTTCGTGGACAACGGTGTTGATCCGACCGGTTTGGGCGAGCCTGCTTTACCTCCAACAGGTGGCGCCGTTGCCAATGCTATTGCGAAGGCCACAGGCAAGCGTCTCTACAATCAGCCGTTTACGATCCAGGAAAGTCTCAAGAGTGTAAGGCTGGGAGAAAAATTGTAAACATTAGATGTGGTGCAATGTAGAATGCAAAGGTCAAACTCTAAATGTAAAAATTTCTGAGGGGATTAAAGGGTCGACGCGCCGCAGTTTTACATCTAGTGTTTTACTTCCGATAGCCATCGGGATTGCAGTTCAGATTCTCAAATGAGTTCGCTCTCCTCACAGGCATTTTTTAGTCCAGGCACTTCCTGCCGCGATGCTATTATTCACCAGCTCAATACTGCGACATCAAATGTGAAGATCTGCGTCTTCACAATAAGTGATGATGTCATCACCGAAGGGATAATCAAAGCAAAAAGGAGAGGGCTTAATATTCTGATCCTTTCGGACAACGATAAGCTTTTCGATCTTGGATCGGACATCATCAGGCTTGCAGATGAGGGTATAGAGATAAAAGTTGACAATACTTCCAACCACATGCATCACAAATTCATGTTGGTCGATGACAAGATACTGGTGAATGGCAGCTACAATTGGACGCGGAGCGCGGCCAAATACAATCAGGAAAACCTAATTGTTACGTCGGACGCGGAGCTCGTGGGATTATTCAGAAAGGAATTTGACAAGCTATGGCGCGAAATGACACTATTCAGAAATATCACAAGGCGCTGATCGCTTATGGTGGCGTTGAATGTCTGAAGAACTATTAAGTAGGAATTTGTACAGGTTTATTTCGCAGTTACTGTTGTCCTTTCAATTTCCCTGAGGTTCTCAAGTTTCTTATTTCGCAGGAATCCCGTGATGTCCTCAAAATGCTCCTTAACCCTTTTGTTCCCGAACTCGAATACTTTTGTGGCGAGTCCATCCAGAAAATCACGATCGTGCGATACAAGGATCATAGTTCCATCAAATGCCTTGAGCGCATCTTTCAGAATGTCTTTGGTCTTGATATCCAGGTGATTGGTCGGTTCGTCAAGGATCAGCAGGTTGACCGGCTGGAGGAGTAGTTTGATCATTGCAAGGCGGGTCTTTTCGCCACCTGAGAGCATTTTCACTTTCTTCTCAATTGCATCGCCGCTGAACATGAATGCGCCGAGGATGTCCTTGATCTTGGTGCGAATTTCACCAACAGCGACCTGATCGATCGTTTGAAACACCGTAAGCCCCTCATCCAGGAGTGAGGCCTGGTTCTGGGCAAAGTAACCTATGAGGCTGCCGTGACCCATCTGCACCTTGCCCTCGAACGGGATCTCATTCATGATTGCCTTCACCAATGTCGACTTTCCTTCTCCATTCTTCCCCACAAATGCGATCCTTTCACCCCTTGCGATCGTCAAAGAGACGTCGCGCAGGACCGTATGATCCCCGTATTTTTTGGTAAAACCGTCAATGATCACCGGATAATTGCCGGAGCGTGGGGCAGGGGGAAACTTGAGATTGAGCGCAGATGAGTCCACTTCGTCTACCTGGATGATCTCAATCTTTTCGAGCATTTTCACCCGCGACTGGACTTGCAACGTCTTCGAGTAGGTTCCCTTAAAACGCTCAATAAATTCCTGAATGTCTGCAATTTGCTTTGCCTGATCGTCGAATTGCTTTTGTTGTTGTTCGCGACGTTCTTTCCTGAGTTGAAGGTAGTGGGTATAATTAGTCCGGTAGTCGTAGATCCTACCCATGGTGACCTCAATTGTCCGGTTGGTAATATTGTCGACGAAAGTCTTATCGTGAGATATGACGATCACCGCTTTTGCATTATTTACAAGGAATTCCTCGAGCCATTGAATTGATTCAATGTCCATGTGGTTTGTAGGCTCATCCAGGAGGATCAAATCCGGCTTTTGTAACAGTATCTTCGCCAATTCGATGCGCATCCGCCATCCACCGCTGAATTCACTGGTGGGCCGGGTGAAATCAGTCCTCAGAAAGCCAAGACCCATCAACGTCTTTTCGACCTCTGCATCGAAATTGATCTCTTCGATAGAATAATATTTTTCGCTGAGTTCCGACACCTGTTCAATGATCTTCGAATATTCATCGGACTCATAGTCGGTACGGGTTTCAAGCTCTTTGTTAAGCGCATCCATCTGAGCCTTCATTCCCAGGATCTTACTGAACGCCTTGGAGGCTTCCTCGAATACGGTCGCATTGTCTTCAGTCAGCAAATGCTGAGGTAAATAGGCGACCACCGCGTCTTTTGGAATAGAGACCTTCCCGCGGGTTGGCTTGCTTATCCCTGCAATGATCTTCAGCAGCGTGGATTTGCCCGCTCCGTTTTTGCCCATGAGCGCAATCCGGTCGTCCGGATTGATGTTGAAGGAAATGTCACTGAAAAGTGCCGAGCCGTTAAACTCGACTGTCACTGCGTCTACAGAAATCATGAATCGAAATAAGGCGGCAAAGATAATGCGCCGCGGGTAATCGTGCTAGCGATGGGGGTTGAAGGCCCGAACCCATATTCGCTGACTTTCTTTTGGGAGCTTCCTTTCCAGCCTTTCGTGCCTCTGAAAGGCCCATTGCAATTGCTGCCAGCGACTTGTCACGATCTTTCCACTGCGTTCTCTTGTGTGTTCCTTCTTTAGTTTATGCATTAACTTTTCCGCTTTGTCCTGTGCACCTTTTAAATATTTTGCCGTCCTGAACGCAACCCTGTAGACTTAATCTCCACGATAAATTATTGTGATTTCGTTGCGTAACTGATTAGTTACATATATATTTGTAACCGTTCGTTTACATATTTAATATTTATGAGACGTGATGTTTTTCAAGGAATTGCTGACCCAACGCGGCGCGCAATCATCAACCTCGTTGCCAAAAACCCACTCACGCTCAACGCGGTCGCAGGCAAATTCGCCATCAGCAGGCCTGCTATTTCAAGGCATATCCGAATCCTGGCAGAGTGCGGTCTGGTTACCGTTACCGCGCAGGGACGGGAGCGGCATTGTCAGGCAAATCTTCGTCAACTACAGGAAGTCTCGGAATGGATTGAGCCTTACCGGAATTTCTGGACTGGAAAACTAAATGCCCTGGGCTCATTCCTTTCGAAGGAGGCGATTCGATCAACACGGAAACCACATAAACCAAAAACAAAATGAAGACGATACCTTTTGTCATCGAACAAGTATACAACGCGTCTGTGCAAGAAGTCTGGAGAGCTCTTACCGATAAAGCGCAAATGAAGGAATGGTATTTCGATGTCTCGGGATTCAAACCTGAAGTTGGCTTCGAATTTCAATTTGAAGGTGGCCCACCTGAGAGATCTTACGTACACTTATGCAAAGTCACTGAGGTGATCAGGGAGAAAAAACTTTCCTACACGTGGAGCTATAAGGGTTACCCGGGCATGTCGACCCTCACATTCGAGCTGTTCCCCGAAGGCTCCGGAACGCGTCTCAAGTTGACGCACGCTGGCCTCGAGACGTTTCCCGCTGAAACAAATCCTGATTTTGCAAAGACAAACTTCGAGGCTGGGTGGAAGGAGATCACTTCGAAAATGCTTCGGGAGTACGTGGAGAAATGATATTGATCTCCCGCAGATCAGGGGTATTTCGCAAGTAACATGGGTTTGCGTCATCAACCAACTCAGTGGAAGATCCAATAGGCCATATTAATTATCTATTTTTCTGGCATGACATCGTGGGACTTTTGGTCGGTAGTCAGCCTTGCGGGAATTTTTCAGGCAGTATTGTTGCTGGTCTATCTTTTTGTTAACCGGAATGCTCATACCAAGCCGAATATTTTCATCGCCACGCTGCTGGTGTGGATCGTCTGGCTCCAACTTGAATTCCTGGTGCTCCGAAGGTCGTTCATCATTTCAGCAAGCTTCTTCTTTGGAAGCCGTCACGGCACATGGCTGCTTCTCGGCCCACTGATCTATCACTATTTACAAGTGAGTTTTGGGAAAATGCATTCATGGCGTATTAGTGCGTGGGTGCATTACTTCCCATTTATCATTCTCACACTGATCATACCTTTGTTGATCAGTAACACAATTCCCGAACGGGTGATCGGATATGGTATGCTGTCGGTATTGAAATTTCCGATGCTTGCCGGCACATGGCTAAATACTGCTTATGGCTATGTTTTCATATTACAGTTTATTCACGCCACGTTTTATCTTTTTTTGTCTACCCGGCTCATTGCAAATTTTCAAAGAGACCTTACTGCTCTTTCGTCCGACAACCGGCAATCGACCCTCGGCCTGTTGAAAGGAATCGTCGCCTCAACGGCCTTTTTCATGGTCAGCTCGGTTCTGTTCATTACTGTATTACTTAAAAATCAGTGGTACGTGCGCGAAATGGACTATCTGTACATCGTGCCGCTAACCATTTGTGTCTATGTCCTGTCTTACTTTGCACTGAGGCAGCCTGGGTGGTCGCAAGGTGCCGGAGAACTGACGATCCCTTATCAGCAATCCCGGCTCGGGAGAGAAGCGTCACGCCGGTACTTTGATCTGGTCAATGAAATCATCATAACGAAAAAGCTGTTCCTCAATCCCGAGCTGCGACTGTCGGACCTCGCGAAAGAGAGCGGCATCAGCTATCATCAACTTTCTGAGGTCATCAATCGCGAAGCAGGTGAGTCGTTCTTTGACTTTATCAATGATTTCCGGATCAAGCACGTCGTTGAAACCATGGACAACCTGGCTCGGGAAAACAGGAAAATCAACATACTCGAGGTTGCGTTCGCGTCGGGATTCAACAATAAAGTCTCTTTCAACAGGCGCTTCAAGAAGCTAAAGGGGCTGACCCCGAGCGGTTACATCAAAGAAATTCCGAAAAAAGCGTAAATAATTATAAATGTTGCCGCAGGGGCGGAGTGCATCCACCTTCTTGAGATTAAAAAACTCTATGAAGAAAGCCCTGTTTTTAATCTTGATTAGCGTGTCTGTATTTGCCCAGGACAAGCTGGAGCTGAGCCAACTTTTTCCTATCGAAGCCAGCCATTCGTACATGGAATTCACTGTTACCTACATGGGGTATGCGCGTTTTAAGGGAAGGTTTACAGACTTCACAGGGCTCATTCGTTACGACCAGAAGAACCCGGCACGAACGTCGGCCTCAATTGCTATCAAAACCGAAAGTATCGATACGGATAATGATTTCCGGGACAAAGATCTTAAATCAGAGAACTGGTTCGATGTAGCTAAGTATCCTGTGATCATTTTTGCTTCGAAAAAGGCGGTGAGCACCAACGATGGCTTTGATCTCACGGGTGACCTTACCATAAAAGGTATTACAAAGGAAGTTGTGCTGAAAGTGTTGCCACCGTCGGGCGTGGTCAAAGACGTGCGTGGTGACCTCCAGGTGTTTTTCAACGCTTCGACCAGGATAGATCGCACGGCATTTGGAATAGAAGGGAAAAACTGGAGCAATGTTAAAGAGGGAATCACTGCCGTCTCAAACGATGTTGCAATCGAAGTGGGCGCTTTGGGTAAGCAGTTGCAGGTAGCCAACCTTCAGAACATGGTGAAATTCACCAAAGGCGCGGCCAAAATATATAAAACCATCTCGGAGAGTAATGTTGATGCGGGCCTTGCAGAGTTTAAAAAGTTTGTGGATGACAATTCTGCAGACGTAAATATGCTCTCAATGACAGGCAGAGTGCTCCGCGCCGAAGGCAAGTTGAAAGAAGCACGTGCCATATACGAAGCGAATCGGGATGCATTCCCGGACAGCTGGGAAGTGTGGTATTCGCTTGGCGAAATTTCTCTTCTCCAGGGAGACATGAAGAATGCGAAGAATAATTTCGAAGAAGCGTTGAAAAAGGATCCCGACAACGTGAGAGTTCGCGAAGTGCTACGGCATCTGTAGGGCTTCTTCAATGTTCTCATATTCGTCGGTGAGCACCTCGGCATGATGTCCCATCGCAGCCAGCAGGTCGATAACATGTTGCGGGTGAATCAGTATCGATTTCGATAGCACCCGCAAAATGTGATCGCAGTCCTGAAGGTCGAAATTTCCGTCGTGGTCCGGGAAAGATGCGCGAATCCCCTCGAGCACTCTATGGGCCTCGCCGGGAGTGATGACGTCGGTCTTAAATACTTCCACCATTTGAGTTCTGAGTTTGGAGGTTAAGTCTTCAGCGGTTTACCGTGCAGCCATTATAGCAGCATAGTCTTTCCGATAATAGAACGCGATGAGCAGATCTCCGAGCAAAAGGAACGCACCAACGGGTATGCCTTCAGGCGCGAGCATCACGCTTACCATGAAAATATTGACGACGACCGGGAAGATTACTACTGCAGCGAGTCTGACAAACCTCCCGCTGAGGAACGCCAGCGCGACGATTAACTCTGTGGCCTTGATCAGCGTCATCAGGTAACCGGAGGCCTCGACTCCCTTGTTGAAGGTGAGTAGGTTACCTTGTAATACAGGCTGCGGAAAAAGATTCATAAAGAATCCGACGGATGACACGAGGAACAACAGTCCCATGAGAGAGCGAATTACAATGATCGTGATTTTCATAAATAGCGGTTGAAGTTTTGTTAGTATTTTATAGCGTTGGTTTTTTTTCGCAATAGAGGATCCAGTCCTTTTCAAACTTATCGGTCAACGTTCCCATCATCCCCGCAAAGAATTCGTGCAATGGATGCGCGACGCGACCACCTGCCGAAAGCTTTTTGAAGAAGATCCTGATCTCTTTTTCGGAGCTGCAACTGAGCGAAAGTGAAATAGTGTTCCCACGCACCAGTTGCTCCTGGCCGTTCAAGTCGGAACCCTGCAGGGTCAATGAATTGTTTGAAAGGTGGGCGTGAAGGATCTTGCCATGCGCTTCTTTCGGAAATTGGTTCTTCATTGGTGAGCCAGCTACTGTCTGCAGACTCAGTTCCCCTCCGAAGCAATCCTTATAGAACATCATTGCCTCGCGGCAGTTGCCGTCGAATGTTAAGTATGCATTGATCTGGGCCATTTTCTTGAAGGTTGTCTCTAATACAAACCTAAGATCACGAATTGGACAACTGTGGGTGTAAAAACGGCAATCTGAGGGGTTGATTGCGACAGCAGCATATCCTAGATTTGAGTCACTGATTGATCCAAACTCTATGAAAAACATCTCAATTCTGGTACCCAAAGGTGATGTAGCACTGGGCTGCATTGAAGGATCCTTCATCGGATTCAGAAGAGCGAATGAAGTATTGGAGAGCATGGGTAAGCGCGCCATGTTTAACGTCCGGCTTGTGGGTATGAACCGTGAGCCGCAGATATATGACAGGCTTTTTACGGTTACGCCGGAGACAACAATTGCAGACTCGTTCAATACAGATCTTGTTATCATACCAGCCGTCAATGGCGAGATGAAGAAAGTGGTTGCGATGAACGAACCATTTTTTCCGTGGATCAACAGGCAATACAAGAACGGGGCGGAAGTCGCCAGTCTTTGCGTCGGAACGTTCCTGCTTGCCGCAACAGGGCTGCTCGAGGGCAAGAAGTGCGCGACGCATTGGATGGCGAGCAACGAGTTCAGGAAAATGTATCCGCATATCGATCTTGTTTCTGAGAAGATCATAACCGATGAACATGGAGTTTATACAAGTGGGGGTGCAAATTCATTCTGGAACCTGATATTGTATATTATCGAGAAGTATGCGGGCCGGGATGTTGCGCTCATGTGTGCCAAGATTTATGAGATTGAAATTGACCGCCATAACCAATCGCAGTTCATCATTTTCTCCGGGCAAAAAGAGCACACCGACGAGGCAATCAAAAAGGCCCAGGACTTTATCGAACACAATTTCCAGGACAAGATCACCGTCGACCAGTTGTCCACGATGTTTGCCATCGGAAGGCGAAGTCTCGAACGCAGATTTAAGAAAGCCACGCAGAACACTGTCTCCGAATACATCCAGCGCGTAAAAATCGAAGCCGCAAAGAAGAGCATCGAAACGAGCCGTAAGAACATCAATGAGATCATGGACGATGTGGGTTATTCAGATACAAAAGCATTCAGGACAGTGTTTAAGAGGACGACCGGACTTTCACCGATTGAATACAGGAATAAGTATAATAAGGAAGCAGCGTAGGGAGAGACGAGATGAAATGTAAAATGTAAAACTCTGAACTCTAAATGTAAAAGTGCGGTGCGTTGAACATTTTTCCACCCAGGAATAGGTAGCGTCTAAGTAACTGTGTAAAGGTACGATTGACCCCTGATGAACTGTAGATGAAAAGCTGCAGGCGTCAGGTCAATCGATGATATTCAATTACTTACCTTTAAACAGTTAAACAATGAAAGAGAAAAAAGAAAAATCAGAACCACATCCGATTCTCAACCAGGTACTCACACCTGAGTTCCTTAAGCAGTTTAAAGATTCCGGTGAGCTGAATTCGTTCATGGAGGACCTCTATGCACGAGCTATGGAACAAATGCTCGAAGGAGAGATGGACAGTCATCTCGGTTATGAAAAGCACTCACCTGATGGGATCAACAGCGGAAATTCGCGCAATGGAAAGACTACCAAAACGGTAAAGACCACACTGGGCGAAGTAGAGTTGGAGGTCCCGCGCGATCGCAACAGTAGCTTCGAGCCTGTGCTAATTCCCAAGCGTAGCAGGAAAGTGGAAGCGATCGAGGACATCATTATCTCGCTGTATGCCAGGGGAATGACTGTCCGGGATATCGAAGCACAGATCCGTGAAGTATACGGATACAATATCTCAGACTCTACTATCTCCAATGTAACGGCAAAAGTTCAAGGCCTTGTAACGGAGTGGCAAAATCGGGCACTCTCTTCAATGTACTACGTGGTTTGGATGGATGGCATTGTTTTCAAGGTCAGGCAAAATGGAAAGGTTATCAACAAGACCGTCTACCTGGCCGTGGGACTGAACTCAGAGGGCCATAAAGAAATGCTCGGCATGTGGCTCGGTGAAAACGAAAGCGCCTCCTTCTGGATGAGTGTTATGACTGATCTGCGCACCCGTGGAGTAGAGGATATTCTCATCACCAGTACCGATAATCTGAAAGGTTTTACTGAAGCCATTGTCAGCATTTTTCCTCAATCGGTGACACAAATCTGCGTGGTTCATCAAATCCGGAATGCCTCCAGATACGTGGTCTGGAAGGATAAGAAACAGTTCGCAGCTGATCTGAAAACTGTTTACTCTGCCGCCAGCAAAGATCTCGGTTGGCAGGCTCTCGAGAACCTGGAAGCCACCTGGGGCAAAAAATATCCGCACGCAATCAAATCCTGGAAGAACAACTGGACCGATCTATCCCATTTCTTCGATTTTCCCATTGAGATCAGAACGATGATCTACACAACCAACATCATCGAAAACTTAAATGGGAAGATCAGAAAATACACGAAAGCTAAGATGTCATTCCCCGACGACGCCTCGGTTCTGAAGTCCGTCTTTCTTGCATTACGTGAGATCACTAAAAAGTGGACCTTTCCCGTGAGAAACTGGAGCTTGATTGTAAATCAGTTTATTAACATCTTCGGAGAGCGGTGCAAATTATAAAGCCCTTTACGCAGTTACTTAGACGCGACACTTACACACTTAAATGGGCAGTGTCCAGGAATACTTTTACATTTTACTTTTAGTGTCTTACATTTTACATTTCACCATTTCATGCAAGAGTTAATAGATACTCCTCCAGTTTGTCCATTGTCTGCTGTCCACCTTCGACTGCGTGGTTTTCTTTGATAACCTTTCGTAGATACTCGGCACTTCTGAATACCGCTTTCATAGTCACGAGGGTCTTTTTTCCTTTGGCTTCAAAAGTGATGATGTTCTGAAAAGTATCTTCATCATCCTCCATGTTCGGTACATCATTACCATGCACCAGCACGATCCGTTCGGGCTCAACAATTTCCTGATAGACAATCTTGTTTGGAAAAACCTGGCCCCAGCCATGCATATCGAATCTCCATACGCCGCCGGGACGGATGTCGATTTCGTGGACCACATTTTTAAAATCCCGCGGACCCCACCAGTGCACCACATGCTTGGGATCAGTAAATACCTGAAACACGAGCTCACGCGGAGCATCGACGAGGCGGCTCACGACGAGCTCACGATCCTGTGTGGTTGAAGGGGAGAAGACTTGCTTTGTCATATTTATAGTGGTTGTTGAATCTATTCATTGTTACATCCTGGACAAATAATCGGCAAGGCGGACAGCGTTCTGCTTCAGGCCTTCGTCCGCAGCGAAAGTCTTAACGACTTGTTCTTTGGTGGCGACCGATTCAAACGTCATACGCCAGGTCATCAACGTTTTCTCTCCTTGCTTTTCAAATGTTATTGCTGCATGGAATTTCGGTCCCGACACGTGATCATATTCTATTCGCTTATACTTTTCGATGTGTGTGAACAGGCTTTCATTCCTGTAGTCCTTGCCATCTGGGCCGTGCATGGTTAGGTTGAATGCACCTTTTTCCTTCACCTCCATTTTCTGTATCGTATTCGTGAATCCATCCGGACCCCACCAATGCTTGATGTGCTCAGGATTTGTCCAAACCTCCCACACAAGTTCCACGGGTGCGTCGAGAAGGCGTTCAATTTCGAGTTGCTGGCCTTTGAGTGATTTTTCCATATTTTGTTTATGTGTCTATTGTTTTCTTCTCTTCACCACCTTTTTCTTATTCTTTGCTTGCAACTCTTTCAGGTAGACTTCGAGGTTATCGAAGCGGGCATTCCAAATCTTGCGGTGCTCTTCGACCCAATCGGTGATTTCATTCAGCCTGTCGAGGTGACCTTCGCAAAATCGTTCTCTGCCTTGTTGGGTGACCGTCACAAGCCCACATTCGACAAGTATTTTCACGTGTTTGTAAACCGCCGTACGGCTCACATCGAAATTGCTGGATACATCGTTGACGTTCAGTGTTTTATAGGCAAGGAGATTCAATATCTCCCGGCGTGTCGGGTCGGCAATTCCCTGGAATACGTCTCTTTTCATTGTTATTATGCAACCTTTTGGTTTCACAAACATAAATGAAACCTTTTGGTTGCACAATGAAAAACACTTTATTTTTTTTCTGCAGATCACACAGACCTCTCAGATCACTACATGCTTCTTTGAAGTGAGATTAGATGGCGATGATAATCATCGCGATTTGCGGGATCTGCGGGAGAAAAAATTATTGAAGGTTTGAGATAAAAATCGCGGCGATGGTAGCGGGGGCGACGAAGCGCACAAGGAATTTCCAGATGGCAAACAGACGTTCGTCCCTGAGTGCCAACTCCTGGTGTACGGAAGGAAGGGGTAGAAGCCAGCCAGCGATGACCGCCATAAGTATTCCTCCGATGGGCATGAGCAGGTTCGATCCGAAATAATCTATAATGCCGAAGATCGTCTTGCCTTCCAACGGCCTGATGAAATCGAGCGGAGTGAAGCCCGACCAGATGTTGAAGGAGAATACGGTTCCTAACCCAACGAGCCACAACAAAATGCCTGCATAGATCGTCAGTTTTTTCCGCCCCAATTTCGATGTCTCTTCGAGGTGGGAGATGATGGATTCCAGCAATGAGATGGATGACGTGAGGGCGGCAAACACAAGCAGCAGGAAAAACATTGCGCCGATAAATCCGCCGCCGGGCATTTTTCCAAATGCGATGGGCAATGTCATGAAGATTAAGCCCGGACCTTCAGCAGGTGATAAGCCATATCGAAACACGACCGGGAATATCGCAAGGCCGGCAAGAATGGATGCCAGACCGTCCGAAAACGAAATGATCGTTGCCGACCGGAGTATGGATGATGATTTTGGCATGTAAGCACCGTACGTCAGCATTACTCCAACACCAATCCCCAGCGAGAAGAACGCTTGTCCGAATGCAGCCAGGACAACGCCGGGAGTGATCTTGGTGAAGTCGGGCGAAAAGAGGAAGGCCACGCCCACAGTAAATTCTCCTGCGAACATCGCATAGATAACCAGTGCCACGAGAATGATAAACAAGGCTGGCGTCATCCAACTAATGGATCGCTCAAGGCCATCCTGAACTCCCTTGGCGACAATCCAGACGTTGGCAGCCACGAAGACGAATTGGGACAGCATCACGCGAATCGGATCGGACAATAAATCATTATAATACTTGACCGCCGATGAGGAATCGAGATCGTTTAACACACCGAAAAGTGAAGTGATTGTGTAGTCAAGCGTGAGCCCAGCGATGACACAATAGAAACTCAGGATCAGGAATACGCCAATCATCGCGACCCATCCAAAATATTTCCAGGAAGAACCTAACCCTTCTCTCTGAGACAATACCTGAAAGGTTCCGACCATACTTTTGCCGCCACGCCTTCCGATTAACAACTCCGCAGTAAGGATAGGAATACCCATCACCAGCAGCGATAAGATGTACACCAGCACGAAAGCGCCGCCGCCGTTTTCACCCGCCAAATAGGTGAAACGCCAGATGTTGGATAGTCCGACCGTGCTTCCTATCGAAGCAAGAAGGAACAGATAGTTCGACGACCAGAATTTGGATTGAGAGCCGTCCGACATCAGCCGTTGAGGTTATATCGCATGATCGATCCATGACGGCCTTCCTTTATGCGCTCAACATCAAAGACATCTCCGTCAGGCCGGCTGGATTTTGCAAGCACTGTGCCGATTTCACGTCTATCATCATCAGAAAGGCTGAGGCTAAAGACACGAAGGTTTTCGTCAAGGTGAGCAGAAGTCCGGGCGCCGATAATAGTTCCGCCGACTTGCGGCTTGTCAAGAATAAAAAGTGTCGCAACATTGGATATGCTGCAACCTGTACGATGCGCAATTTTTTTCAACGTTTTAAGGAGCTCCTGGAACAACATCCAACCACCGAATTCATCGATCATCAATTTATATTTGACAAGCGAGCGGTTCTCAAATGGTGGAAAGGGTTCAGGTTTTTCAAGCCAGGCGTCACTAAGAAACCCTCCGGCGACTGTGCCGTAACAAAGGAGCTTGATATTGTGTTTGGCGCACAAAGTTGACAGGTTTTGCTCCGGCCTAGAATCCAGCAAGGAGTATTGTACCTGAAGCGTCGAGAGTTTGATTCCTGCTTCCAGGATTTCCTCGGTTGCTTGTGCGTTGAAATTTGTGCCCGACAATAAGTTTACCTTTCCGGCTTTCTGCAGTTCCTGCAGCCAGTGAGCCGTTTCCACGTAGCGAGGGACACCGTAATTCCACCAACTGAATTGCACCATATCAAGCCGGTCCTGGTTCAGCCTTTTCAAAGACCTGTCGATGATACGCTCCACGTACGCTTTATTGATTGTTGCAAGCGCATCATAGTCGGGGACAAACTTCGTCAGCACCTTGATATCATCGGTGTACCCCTTTCTTCTTTTACGTTCAAGGAGGAACCTTCCGATCAATTCTTCCACGCCAGTATAGATATCGGCACAATCAAATGTTGTGATGCCGCGATCGGCGAAGGCGAACATGGATTCTATCGGGTCCTCGATCGCTGAGGGATTGCTGTGCCCCTGTGAAAGCTGCCATCCTCCCTTAATAATACGTGAGATATTAAAACCGGGTGCGAGGGTGATTGTGTCTGCGAGCTTATTCGATCCAGTCATTTTTGTCGGGGAGGGGAACGATCGTCGTTGTATCCCTGTCTATTAGCTGCTTTCCAATGCGACTGATCCTGAACTTAGCGCCACAGTTCGGGTCCGGGCATGCAATGATATGGTCCGTCGCCATCCAGTCGAATTGACTAAGCGGGCGCTGCTTTGCCGGGAGGAGCGGCAATAGTGCGGCAAGTGCATAAAGCGAGAAAGGCCTGCCATTAATGAAATAGAGATTTTCACCACGCACCTCAAATGCGTCGCCAACCTGGTGGCTGCACACGAATGGCTTGTCACCTTCGATCACTTCAACTTTCAGATCGTACAGTGTGAATTGTGAGGCCATTCAATTTGGAGGTTTGGAGATATGGAAATAAGGTTCAGGTATTTGATTCTATGCTGGTGCCTTTACAGATATACCCAGGATGTCGTGTGTGCGATCGCGAGATTCTTTTACCAGCTCGTCACTGTCGCGTAGGAACCTGCGATAAGAAGGAACCATTTCCTTTAATTTGTTCTTCCATTCAGGCAACTGTGAATGTTCCTTGAAGCATTTAGGTACAAGACCCAGCATAATGCCTGTTGCCGTCGACGCACCTGGCGAAGCTCCAAGCAAAGCTGCGATGGTGCCGTCTTCCGACACGATCACTTCAGTTCCGAACTCGAGCACACCGCCCTGGTCTGCATCTTTTCTGATCACCTGAACGCGTTGACCTGCATCGAGCAATTCCCAGTCTTCCATCTTTGCATAGGGAACATATTCGCGCAAGGCGGCAAGACGATCTTCCGGTGATTGGCGGACCTGCTCAATGAGATATTTCGTCAATTGCACGTTGTTGAGTCCGGCGTAGACCATCGGCAAAACATTGTCGAGCTGGATCGATTTTGGCAGATCCATAAATGATCCGTTCTTGAGAAATTTTGTTGAGAATCCTGCAAAAGGCCCGAAGAGCAACTCTTTCTTTCCATCTATCCAGCGTGAGTCGACGTGCGGCACCGACATGGGAGGTGAACCTACCGATGCCTTTCCATACACTTTTGCAAAATGCTTTTCTATCAAGTCGGGATTCAGACACTTAAGCCATTGACCGCCTACAGGGAATCCACCATAGCCCTTGCTTTCGCGTATGTTTGATTTCTCCAGCAAGTGCAGTGAAGCGCCACCTGCACCGATGAAGATAAATTTACCCGTAACTTTCTTCTTCTTTCCTCCAGCCAGGTCATGCACCTTCACTTTCCATGTGTTGTCCTTTTCCTGGTCGAGATCGGTGACCTCATGTTCGAAGTTCACAGAAACGCCTGGTTTATTTTTCAAGTACGCGACCATCGCGCGCGTGAGAGTGCCGAAGTTCACGTCAGTGCCGATATCCATTTTAGTCGCTGCGACACGTTGACCCTTCTTCCTGCCGCGCATGACAATCGGAAACCATTCCGTCAGCGTTGCCGGATCTTCGGAATATTCCATTCCTTTGAACAGGGGAGTGGCAGAGAGTAGTTGATGGCGCTTTTTCAGGAATTTCACATTCTCATCACCCCAGACCATACTGTAGTGTGGAACGCGGGTGATAAACTGCGATGCGCTTGGTAAGAGATTGTTGCGCATCAGGTACGCCCAGAATTCCTTGGAGACTTCGAATGATTCGGCTATGCGTGTCGCCTTCAGAATATCGATGCTGCCATTAGCGGCCTGCGGGGTATAGTTCAATTCACAAAAGGCGGTGTGACCTGTTCCAGCGTTATTCCAGCCGTCCGAGCTTTCGGATCCTGCGATGGGCAGTCGTTCATAAATGTCGATTGTCAGGTCGGGTTTTAGTTCCTTGAGTAGTACTCCGAGGGTGGCGCTCATAATGCCGGCGCCTATCAGTACAACATCAGGCCCCGGGGTAGTGGTGATCTTTTTGGCCATAGGCCGCAAGATAATTCGCTAAATCCGCTCCACAAACATGAATATGTTATTTGGACGAGAAGGCTACAAGCCTAATTTTTTATAATCCTGATGGCCTTCAGCACATGCATCTGTTCCCAGGGAAGGAGGTCCTCGTTGAAGTAACAGCGAAGTAACGGCGGTTCGCCCTTTCTTATTTTCGGTTTGATCTCATGTTCGTTCCGCTTCATTGTGATCTTAAAAATCTGTGTCGAGTCGGAGGATAAGTGCATGGTGAGTCCTCCGTGAATAAAGAATTGATCATCCTTGCCGGCTTCTGCGGGATTCAAAACATTAACTGTGAGGTACGGCGGAATCAATGGGTCTTTTTCAGTGGTGCGTACGCGGACCTTCCGTGAATAATACAGGTTATCAAATGAATCATTCACCACCTCAATGATGATCTGATAATTATCGCCAGCAACTGCTTCATCGCTCTTGAAATAACGTGCGTAGACGGTGGCGTTATCGGATCTGCACAATTCAGTGCGTCCCTGAGCCAGGGCCGATGCGACGAGCATTGTAAGACCGAAAACCAACAGCGACTTCATAGTTACTTATAAAGGTAATTGTGAAAATCTACAGTGCGGGTCGAGGCTATTGCTTCTTTTTTGATAATGCAAGAATTGGACGTGGATCGAAGATTACTTTTATGGATGTTATCTTACCGACATTCACATGATATAAGCCACAGGATAGAACCTTCGCGCCGGCCATGGTGATATTGTAGATCACGCAAACATCATTGCCATCCACGAAGAGCTGCTGCACATCGTACTTCAGTTTCATTTTTTCCATGTCTTTGAAGTAGGCATCGGCACCCTCGCGAGCTCCCAACACGCCGACAAATGACAGTTTTGTTTCCGTACATTTTCTTGCGGACTCATAGTCTTCCGTATTCATCGCCTTAAGAAACGAGAGAACGGTTTGCTTTGGAGAACTCGTTGCCATGGCTTAGTTGGTGTTACGCTGCGCGTTGCCGTCTAAAAACTATGCCAGCAAACGTGTGCAGTGGAGAAATCTATTGATGTTATCCTGTTATATTACGAATATTTATTCAAAAAATTATTGTCGATGCCATGAAGAAGGATTCCAGGAAGTTTACTCCCGATGACGACAAGAACTGGTCTGCACTTTTTAACACTCACTTTCAGAATATGCAGTCCCTGAACGCGATCTGCACACTTTGGATAAACGGGTTTTCGAAACTTGGATTGGATAACGGCGCAAGGCCGCACGCAAAAGAACTCACTGCCGCTGTGCAACGCTACACGCCATATACCTTTGTGCAGACAAACGACAATGTGATTCTCGAGCAAATTGATTGGTATTCAATGATCGCGGACTACAAGATGCCGCTCACGAGTTTTGTGCGCACTCCGGAGGAACTGAACTATTGCGACGAACCTGATCTATGGCATGATGTGATGGGACACATTCCCTTTCTCGCTGAACGTGAATATTCGGACATGTACCAGCTCCTCGCTCAGACCTATCTCTCTGCCCACGGCAACAAGCGAGTGGATCTTCTGAAGCAGTTGGACTTCATCGGAGGAATGATAATTGAGCTCGGTCTTATCAGGGAATCTACCGGGATCAAGGCATTCGGTTCAACTTTTTATTCTTCAGGTGAAGTTTTTGAAGCATTCAAAAAAGAGAATCAGATTCAGTTCACGCCTTCGGCGCTTATGTCGGGAGAGTCCTATGACAGGCACAGCTTTCAAGGGAAGTACTATATCTTCGACTCACTTGCACAGCTGGTCCAAACTATCAATGGGATAAAGGCGCAGATCTGAAGGGCTCGGGCGATTGCCGGCGGTTAATTATCTTGTATGCGTGGCAGCAATCTCCAATACTAACGACAACCGCCTTCTGTCCCTCGATTTCATGCGTGGGTTGATCATGGTGCTGCTTGCACTGGAAAGCACTCGCTTGTATGATCATCTGTATGGAGCTACAGCTGGAACTGCTGTCCAACCAATTCTCTTGCAATTCTTTCATCATCCGTGGCATGGCCTGCGATTCTGGGATCTGATCCAGCCTGCATTCATGTTTATTGCCGGCACAGCCCTGGCGTTCTCACTTCATAAGCAACGCTTAGAGGGGATGACATGGAAGCAATCGTTCGTGAAGACTTTGAAGCGAAGTGGCTGGCTGTTCTTTTGGGGTGTGCTTGATTACGCTGTTAGGCCAGGGGGTTTATCATTTGAGCTGTGGGATGTGCTAACGCAGTTGTCATTCACCACGCTTGTTGCCTTCCTGATTTTCCGCCTCTCATTTACAACACAGATTGTGATCAGTGTTGTGCTCTTGTTGTTAACTGAAGGATTGTATCGTTTCACCCAGATCCCCGGTTTCGATCAGCCGTTTACCGATCAGCATAATTTCGGTAACTACATCGATCTTATCCTGATGAACAAGATTAATCCAGGAGGATGGGTTGCTATCAATTGCATCCCCACTGCTGCCCATACAATATGGGGCGCTCTGGCTGGAAAATTATTGCTCTCAAACAAACTCAGCGGCGAAAAAGTAAGGAATCTTATTATTGCTGCTGCATGCTGCCTTGTCATCGGTTATGTGCTCGACTGGTCGGTGACGCCTATCATCAAGCGGATTGCAACCAGTTCGTTTACTGTTACGTCGGGCGGGTACTGCCTGTTTTGCCTCGCCATGTGCTACTGGTGGATCGACGTAAAAGCACACAGGCGACATCTTACTTTCTTTACTGTAGTGGGAATGAATTCAATCTTTATATACCTCTTCTTCGAGATCGTGGCTGGTCGGTGGTTTAACGATTATGTTGGCGCCATCACGAACGGTGTGTTTGGTGTCATGCACATTCCAGCACAGTTTAGTTTGATACTCGGTTCGCTCGTGATATTTGGATTGGAGTGGGGGATGTGCTGGTTTTTGTACCGCAAGGGGATTTTTTTTAAGCTGTAGGTTTCGGGAGCGTCATAGGCATTTTGCCGTGGCTGTTGGCAGCTCGCATCTATTGAGGAGCAGAAGGCTCAACGTGGAGCGACCAATAAACCTTGAACGTTAGCGAATCGCATATTGGGTGATCCCATCTGTATAAATCGGATTTGTTAATGTGAGCGAACTGAATAAGTTTGCTACCTCAATAAAACCGTATTTATGTTGTTACGAATTGCCGTATCCATTTTTGCTTTATGTCTGACTTTCGCAGCACTTGCTCAGAAGGAACCACCGAAACCCAAAGTCATTGATCCATCGAATATGGATCCTACGACGAAGCCTGGCGATGATTTTATGATGTACGCCGGCGGTCATTGGATCAAGAACAATCCTGTGCCTCCCAAAGAAACGCGGTGGGGAAGTTTTACAATCCTGCGTGACTTTAACGTGAAGGCTGTTCGCGACATTCTTACAGAATCAGCCGCCGATACGAAAGCTCCGCAAGGCTCCATTAAAAAACGTGTAGGTGATTTTTATGCATCGGGTATGGACAGTCTTGCGGTTGAGAAACTTGGGTTCACTCCGCTACAGGAGGAATACACCAAGGCGGGCTCAGTAAAGACGTTAGATGATGTCCTGAATCAGATTACCTATATGCGTACCACAGGCCTTGGAAATCCTCTATTTGGATTTTTTGTCGCTCAGGATCGGAAGCACCCGCAAGTGATGGCTGCACAGATATTCCAGGGTGGAACAACATTGCCTGACCGCGATTTTTATTTGAAGGATGATGCGCGCTCCAGGAAGATCCAGGCGGCATTCAACAACTACATGGAGACGTTATTCAAACTCGCTGGTGAAAGTGATGAAGCAGCTAAGAAGAAAGCTGAAACTATCTATGCACTTGAAAAGAAGCTCGCAGCCGCGCAGATGAGTCGCGTTGAAATGCGAGATCCGTACAAAACATACAACAAGTTTGCGCTGGTCGATTTTGCAAAAGCAAATCCTGATTTCCAATGGCAGGCAACTTTGCAGCGCCTCGGCGTAACGGGACAGGATAGCATTCTTATAAACTCACCTAAATTTTTCCACGTTGCGGACAGTTTGCTGAAGGCGACTCCTGTTGCCGAATGGGCCAGTTATTTGCAATGGAACCTCGTTCGCAACGCTGCTCCGTATCTCAGCAGCCCGTTCGTTGCGGCAAATTTCACCTATAACTCGGTGATGAGCGGGCAAAAAGTTCAGACACCACGATGGCAGCGCATGTCGACATTGACGGACCAGACCATTCCCGATCTTTTGGGACAGCTCTATGTCGAAAGACATTTCAAGCCCGCGGCAAAAGCCAGGATGGATGAAATGATAAAGAACCTGGTCAAGGCTTTTGAAATTCGCATCAGGAACCTGGAGTGGATGAGCGATGCCACGAAAGTCAAAGCTCTCGACAAGCTGGCGGCATTTACTCCCAAAATCGGCTACACCACAAAATGGCGTACCTACGATGGTCTTGAGATCACAAGGACTTCATTCCTGAACAATTTGAGAAACGCAGGAAAATGGAGCTATAATGAAATGGTGAATCAGCTTGGTAAGCCGGTCGACAGAACGCGCTTTAACATGAGTCCGCCAACGGTTAATGCGTCTTATAATCCCGTAAACAATGAGATCACGTTCCCGGCGGGAATTCTTCAGTACCCGTTCTTCCATCCCGAAGCCGATGATGCGTTCAACTACGGCGCAATCGGAGCGGTGATCGGGCATGAGATATCACACGGCTTTGACGATTCAGGAAGTCAATATGACAAGGATGGCACACTTCGCAACTGGTGGACAGCTGAAGACCTCACAAAGTTCAAGGCACTGGCGAAGAGGCTGAAAGAGCAATATGACGGGTATGTCGTCAATGATTCTGTTCATGTAAACGGCCAGCTGACCCTTGGCGAAAATATCGGAGACCTGGGAGGATTGAACGCCGCCTATGAAGCTTTCAAGATGACAAAGCAGGGGAAAGGCAACACGAAGATTGACGGATTCACACCAGATCAGCGTTTCTTCCTTGCTTTTGCGCAGATCTGGAGAAGCAATACCCTTTCCGATACTAAAGCGCAGCTCGTTGTCACAGATCCGCACTCACCGGCTGAGTACCGTACCATTGGCGCGCCGGTAAATATGGATGCATGGTATAAAGCTTTCAACATCCAACCTGGGGATAAATTATATAAGAAGCCTGAGGACCGGATTAAGATTTGGTAGTCTTTAGAGAATTCTAAGTTTAGATTCTAAATTTTTAATTGGGCCTGCGCGAAAGTGCGGGCCTTTTTTTTCGTTGGTGACCACTCGTAAGCGAGGCGCGCCGTCAGGCAGACTCTGAACTCTAAACTTCTAAACTCTGAACTTATTTTATTATATTACCTGCAAATAGAAAATAATGGGACAAAAACCGAACCTGGGAGAATTTGAAGAATTGGTGATGCTGACGATAGGGGTGCTGGGCGACGACGCATACGGTTTGGCCATCAAAACTGAAATCGAAAAGCGTATGAAGCGGGTAGTAAGCATGGGTGCATTGCATACGGGCCTGTATCGGCTTGAAGAGAAAGGATATCTGAGGTCAAGGCTGGGAGCAGCGACCAATGTGAGAGGCGGAAAACCCAAGAGATATTTCCAGGTTACCGCTGGAGGGCAAAAGGTTCTGAAAGATGTGATGGATAACCGGAAGGCCCTCTGGAAAGACATTCCGGAAGGAGTATTCAATCTATTTCCGTCAGGGAGATGAACACACCTCCGAAATTTTTATTGTGGCTGCTCGAGATGTTGAGTCCTGCCAACAGGCCAGACCTTACCGGCGATTTCCTTGAGCTTTACGAAGAGCGCTTGAACATGCTCGGCCGCCGACAGGCCAACTGGAGATTTGCACGTGACATTATCACCGTCATTCCCTTCAAGTTTATTGTCAAACAATCTTACCAACCTGCTGCCAACATGTTTACAACGAATCTGAAAATCGCGCGAAGGAACCTGGTCAAGAACAAGCTGTATTCCTTCATCAACGTAGCGGGCCTCTCTGTGAGCCTTGCAGCGTGTATACTGATTACCCTCTTCGTAAGGGATGAGTTGAGCTATGACAAACACTTTATGGGTGGGGACCGGGTTTACCGCGTTGCCGGGAATTATTATCAAAGCGGCCAACTAAATCAGAATGCAGCAACCACTTTCATGATGCTGCCCATGCTGGAAGGCAATGTTGCCGGTGTGGATTTGATTGCGCGCTTCCGGCCACGATGGGAGACGATACAACTCGATGCAGATCACCAGTTCACTGAGTCAACTGTGCTCTACGCCGACTCCACTTTCTTTGACGTGTTCCCTGTGCCATTCCTGGTCGGCGACCCGACCACATCACTCGACGATCCCAGCAGCGTTGTTATCGACAAGCAGACAGCGGTCAAATATTTTGGAACCGAGAATGCGATGGGCAAATTTATTCAACTGCAGGACAAACTTTTCAAAGTTTCCGGAGTCATGGAAAACCTTTCCGTGAATACACATTTCACAGCAAGTATCGTCTTTCCGATATCAGGTGTAAAGCAATGGTTTGATCCTTGGGTAACAACCAATCCATCCGGCTACAACTTTTATACATACATAAAGGGAGGTCCGGACTTTGATCCGGTAAAAGCAGAGCCAGAGATCAATAAGATATTTGCAAAACACTGGCCGGAGAATGATCCGCCAACGTTCTTTCTGCAGCCACTGACTTCAATACACCTTGAATCGAATCTCAAAGGTGAGGTCGGCGTGAATGGGAGGAAGACTACGGTTTATGTATTTGCGGGCACTGCACTGATCATCCTGCTGTTAGCATGCATCAATTACATTAATTTATCGATCGCCGGGTCGCTGCAGCGTTTCAAAGAGGTAGGAATGAAGCGGGTGTTGGGATCCACCACCGGGGCCCAGGTGTCCCAGTTTCAGACTGAATCGTTCATGATTACGATTACGGGCGCCGTTTTTGCGATTCTCATCTCGGCGTTGGCGATGCCATTTTTCAATAATGTGAGCGGAAAAGTCCTGGCCCTCAATGTCAGTGATTGGCAACTCGGCATCGGTGTGCTGGGTGTAGTAGTCTTTCTTGGAATTTTTGCCGGGCTGTTTCCGCCAATCATGCTGTTGCGAATGAAAACCTCGGCCATGCTCTCGGGCGCCGTTTCCTTGAGGCGTGCCAATCCACCGCTTCGCAACGTGTTGATCATATTTCAGTTCTCCATCGCGATCGCTTTGATTACTTCGACGATGATCATTGTTTCTCAGATGAATTTCATCCGAAACAAAGACCTGGGAATGGTCCGGGAAAATGTTGTGATCCTTCCCATGCAATTCGACAACGAGGCACCCGAAAAAGTTGCTGCGTGGTTCGAGACATCGCGCTCTGAGTTTCTTCGCAGTGGATCGGTTCTCGGTGTGGCGGCGTCGACGGTAAAGATTACAAACCAAGTAGGCGGATGGCGACCGTATTCCGTGCCCTGGCAAAAGGACGATGTCACGGTCCCGACCACAAACGTTTCTCACGATTTCTTTGAAACGATGGGCGTCACCTTCGTCGCGGGGCGAAATTTTTCGCGCGAGTTTCCTTCCGACGCTACGGAGGCCTATATAATAAATGAATCAGCCGCTCAATATCTAAGAATGGAGAATCCCGTTGGATCACGACTTGAAGGAGCCAGTTTCACGGGCAAGGAATGGTTTTCAAAAAAGGCGACGGTCATCGGGGTGGTGAAAGACGTTCAGTTCGGTACGCTGCACAGGCCGGCGCAACCTATTGTTTTTAATCTGGGCTCTAAGATCGCTGATCCGCTTAGCTGGATTGAAGTTCGTATCAAGCGTGATGACATACCGGAGACGATGGCTCATCTTGAAAATGTTTGGCATAAGATCGCCCCGGACAAGCCTTTCCAGTTCGAATTTCTTGACCAAAGCATTGCGGAGAGTTATGAAGCGGAGCGTCGCTTCCTAAAATTATTCATCACCTTTTCGACGTTGTCAATCATGATCGGATGCCTTGGATTGTTTGGACTCACAGCATTCATGACACGGCGTCGCACGAAAGAGATCGGCATCCGTAAGATTGTTGGTGCGTCTACTCCACGACTCATCGGTTTGGTGTCCAGGGATTTTCTGATCCTTGTTTTGATCTCAAATGCGATCGGCTGGCCGTTCGCTTACTTTTTGATGCAAAATTGGTTGCAGAACTTTGCCTACCGCACGACCATGTCGCCCTGGTTGTTTGTTGTGACCGGTATCGGTGCAGTTATTATTGCATTCGCAGCGATACTTTTCCATGCGTTGCAAGCTTCGCGCGCTAATCCCGTGAATGCACTGAAGCATGAGTAGCGCTCAGATTATGTCGTACGCAATTTTCAGGGAGAAATAGTGTCTTTTTCGATGTTTGGGGCTTATGACCTGAACCTAATTCCATTTACCTATGAAAAATCTGATTGTGGCTTTGGCATGTTTTGCTTGCTCTACAATGTTTGCTCAGGATACTGAGCTGATTCGGCGCGCTGATTCTCTGATGTCGAATCAGCAGTACCAAAAGGCTCTTGTCATCCTCGAAAACGCTGATTCATCGTCAGTGCCTGTGCTCATGCGTTTGGCCCAATGCAGTTCGGCTGCCGGTGCGTCGCGCGCTGCAATCAAGCACTATGAAAAGGCTCTGCTTATTAATTCGGAAAATGTCACCGCACTAAGCCATTTGGCTCAACTATATGTCCGCGACTACAACCCGAAGATGGCAATGATTTGCTACTACAGTTTAATCAAGCTCGATTCGGCGAATAGTTTTTATTACAAACAGGCTGGCAACGTGTCCCTGATGATAGAGGATGAACCGGGAGCAAAAGCCTGGTATGAGACGGCCCTGGACTTGAATCCTGCTGACCAGGAAGCTGCGCTAGGACTGGCGGGACTACTTCTGCAGGATGAACGATTTGTGGAAACCGACAGCGTCATAGCCAGGTCTCTGCGCTTTGACCAGGCATCGAGACCCCTTCGATTGATGAAGGCGCGTTCGGCTTACGGTCAACATAACTATGAACTTGTGATCTCAGTGATCAACAGCATTATTGAAAATTCCGATACAACGCAGACTTACGCCCGGCTTCTTGGAACAAGCTATTTCCAGACAAAACAGTATTCTGCGGTGGTGCCGTGCATGAATTTTTTATTGCGCGCAGGGCAGGGAGATGACAGAATCTTTTACTACCTCGGAGTTGAAGCACGGGAGCGTGGAGACATACAGAGTTCCGTGGCGTTTTTCCGCAAAGCTGCGGAAGCCTCTATCTCAGAAAATACATCTATCTATTTCTCCCATCTCGGTCAGGGTTATGAAAGCCTGAGGGACTACCCGAAGGCCATCAAAGCATATCGGGACGCTTACAATCATTCGGAGAAAGGGATTCTTCTCTACCATCTGGCCCGCAACTACGATGCTTACTATAAGGACAAGGACGTCGCTTTCAAATACTATGAACGATATCTTGAATCAGACGACACAGTCAGAAAGGCAAAGGAATACGCCCGTAAGAGACTTCAGGACATGGGAAAATTCTAGTGGCGATGATGGTCAAGCTGCCGCCTGCGCGTCCATTCGCTTTTGGTTATAAACATATGAAACTGTAAAAAGTGCGAAGAACACCAGCATGCCCAGAAGTTCCGGATGGAATCCGACGGCGGAATAATTGGAATATAACGCCCCCAACAAATCAAAAAACAACCCTGCATACGCCCACTCCTTAACTCTGGGAAAACCAGGGATGAAAAGGGCGATAGCTCCAAGCGCTTTTGCCCAACCCAGGAAGGGAATGAGGTACATCGGATACCCAAGCAGTTTAAATAGCGTTATTGCGTCCGGAACAACCATGATATTTGTTATGCCTGAAAAGAACATAGCGGCTCCGAATAAGCCTGTGGATACCCAATAAATAATATTGACAGCTTTCATTGAAGAAGGTTTTGACGATGAATATCGGGAAAGATGCGGGGAAAATAAAGGGTGACAGTTCAGAGAATATCAGCGGAGTCGAAGGCGACATAGGAGACACCCACTGTGCACCCTTCGACTCCGTTGACGCTAACTGTACCATCTACTAATATCACCTCCCGCTTGCAAACCGGATACTTCCCAAGATAATAATTGCCCCAATTGCCGAACTCCAGGTTATTTCTTCACGGAGTACAAGCACACCCAGCGCAATCGAGATAATAGGGACGATGTAGGTCACGAATGTTACAAAAGATGCCTCCGTGTTCTCAATGATTTTGAAATACACGAAGTAAGCCAGCGCTGTCCCGAAAATGCTTAGCGAACCAATTGCCAACCAGAAATTCAACTGCGTATCCAGTATGCGAGAAGGTTCGCCGAATATTAAAAGCATAGGTATAAGCAGGATGCCGCCCATGAACAGCTGGTATGCTGGCGCTACCAACGGTGGTAAGCCTACAAGATTTTTTTTGGTATATACCGTCGCCCAGCCGTAGCAAGCTGCGGCCATAGTAACCAATAATACACCAGTCAGCGACTTGATGTTGTTGTCACGGAAATGCGGGAATAATAAAACACAAAGGCCGGCAAACCCCAGCACAACTCCGATGATTTTCTTTGTTCCAAGTTTCCCTTCACGGTTGCCCAGCGCTACAAACAAGAGAGCGAAGAAAGGAGTCAGTCCATTAAGAATGCCGGCCAATGCACTGTCGATATATTGCTCACCGGATGCGATCAGAATGTAAGGCAGCGACATATTGACGAATCCACTGATGGCAAACTTCCTTGCAAGATCACGGTTCATCTTGAATGCTGTGCCACGGATTTTCAACACCGCGAGCAGAATGAAACTGCCGATCAGTATCCGGAAAGTCGCCACCGCCAGCGGCGAGGCCTGTGCCACGGCAACCTTGATCAGCAGGAACGAGGGACCCCAGAGGCAGGCAAGGAAGAACAGGAGAAGATAGTCGCGAGCCTTGATCATAAATAAGCAATCAAGCTAATCTAAAATATTGATGCGATGTTAATCCGCTTATCGGATCTTAAAAAATGGCTGGTTGAATTATTCTATTCCAATATAAAATGCTGGCAATCACGACCTCGAAGCATAGGCATTTATTCCGACCGGAGACTGTTGACTGGCTTCATACTGGCCGCTTTCAGAGTGTGATAGCTTACGGTAATCAAGTTGATTGAGCGAGGCGAGATATCAAAAATGTTATATTGAAATCGCAACTACTTTTTTTATCACCCAATGAAAGGGAGAACCAAAATTTTGATCGTATCATCAACTGCGATGATGGCGCTATTGTCTTTTCAGTCAATCGCGCAGAAAATACCGGCAAAAGCACTGGTGCTGTCTCTTGGCGCACAAGTCGGGCTGCCGACCGGACAGGTAGTTGGCGGAACGTCTTTTATTCTTGGCGGTGATCTTAAGTTGCATTATGGTTTGCGCGACAACCTATCGTTGACATTTACCACAGGGGGATACCATTTTTTTCCGATTCAGAACATCCCGGGCGCTACACGCGAAAGTTTCGGCGTCGGGCCGTTGAAAGGTGGTGTAAAATATTTCGTTAGTTCAAATATCTACCTGGCGGCCGAAGCAGGGGCTGGTGTTGAAGTAACGGAGTCGGGCTTTGAAGGTGGCCACACAAAAACTCTTATTTCTCCAGGCGTCGGATACGCAAACGAGCGATGGGATTTTGGAATACGGTATGAAGACTATTCCGGCAATAACTTTCACTACGGGCAAGTAGCGGTGCGTGCGGGATATGGCTTAAGATTGACGAAGGGAAAGTAAGTTCACGCCTCCTTGCATCGCCTTCGCAAAACCTCTTGATGCTTTCGCATAAGCTTCAGCACCACATGCGTGAAGCCATTTTTGTCGATGCCTCGGCGGAGCGTGTACTACGCTGATCTTCTTTCTCCGCCTGCTTTGCACTTGCAAAATCGCTTGGCCAGTCCAAAGACTGCGCGGGTCAGGACAATGAAAAATCAGCTAACATCTGAGGTGCAGCACTGCTACCATTGGGTTTTCCGTCAGTCAAAAACAACGCTTGCTTGATACCGAAACTTCCTAAATTGATGCCAACCATACCCATATGAAACCCTTCTTAATCATTGTCTTTTTGGCGTGCCAATCAATGGCATTCTCGCAAAATCTGGATACTCTCTTAAAACCTGTCAAGTACCGAAACATCGGCCCTTTTCGTGGCGGAAGGTCGGTGTGTGGGACAGGCGTTATTGGCGACCCACTTGTGTACTATATGGGCACGACGGGCGGCGGCCTTTGGAAGACGGACGATGCGGGAGTGACATGGAAGAATATTTCAGACGACTATTTCAAGACAGGTTCTGTCGGAGCTGTAGCTGTTTCCGAGAGCGATCCCAATGTTGTGTATTGCGGAATGGGAGAGCACGCTCCACGAGGCGTCATGACTTCCTACGGTGATGGAGTTTATAAATCTAACAACGGAGGCAAGACCTGGCGAAAAGTTGGGCTGGAAAAAACACAACAGATATCCCGGATCGCCATTCATCCAAAAAATCCTGACATCGTTTTTGTTGCGGCGCAAGGCGCGATCAACGCACCTACGCAAGAGCGAGGCATTTATAAATCAACAGATGGCGGTACAACATGGAAGCGTGTCTTATTTGTAAACGAGCTTACCGGTTGCGCGGAGCTTTCGATGGATGTTCACAATCCGCTCGTCATCTATGCCGCCATGTGGCATCACCAGCGACTACCATGGAAAGTGATAAGTGGTGGTCCGGGCAGCGGGCTTTATAAATCTTCTGACGGCGGAGAGACATGGGAAAAAATCCATAGCGGCCTTCCAAAGGAGTTGGGAAAAATGGCGATCGCTGTAAGCCGCGCCAATTCGGATAAAGTATATGCTCTGATCGAGAGTGACTCCGAAAAGGAGCAAGGTGGACTGTTCGTTTCAGGCGATGCAGGAAAAACCTGGACTAAAGTCAGCAGCGACCACCGCCTCGTACAGCGCGCGTGGTATTACATCGAAGTTTTCCCGGATCCACAAAATGAAAATACTGTTTATGTAATGAGCGCGCCGGCGCTTCGATCCATTGATGGTGGGAAAACATGGGAATCTCTGTCGGGTCCGCACGGTGATTACCATGACCTTTGGATCAATCCGAACAATAACAAGAATCTCGCCATCGCTGATGATGGCGGGGTCGGCATCAGTTTTAACGCGGGCGCCAGTTGGTCGTCGCAGCGAAACATGCCGACGGCTCAGTTCTATCGTGTGAATGTTGATAACAATTTTCCCTACCGGTTATATGCTGGCCAGCAGGACAATACATCTGTCCGCATCTCAAACATGGCCCTCGGGCGCTGGGGTATCACCGAGCAAAACTGGACTTATTCGGCTGGAGGTGAAAGTGCCTTCCTTGCTTTTGATCCCGACCAGCCGAATGAGGTGCTTGGCGGAAGCTATCTCGGCACGATTGAAGTGCTGAACTCCAAAGCAGATGCTGGAACGAATGTAATGGCCGCTCCTATACAATACCTGGCAAGGGAGACAAAGGATATGAAGTATCGTTTTAATTGGAATGCACCGATCATCTGGTCGAAGCACGAACCTGGAACATACTATCATGGCGCCCAGTATTTGCTGAGAACGCGGGACAAGGGCGTGACCTGGGAAGTGGCTTCACCCGATCTCACGAGAAATGAGAAGGAAAAGCAAGGAAAGGGTGGTGGACCGTACACTAACGAAGCAGTTGGCGCTGAAAACTATGGAACACTTAGTTACGTGATTGAATCGCCACATGAAAAAGGTGTGATATGGACAGGAAGTGACGACGGGGTAGTGTCCCTGACGCGTGATGGAGGCAAGACGTGGGCAAACGCCTTTAAGACTTTACCAGAATGCCTGGTTCATGCCATTGAGGCTTCTCCCCATGATCCTGGTACTGCCTACATTGCCACTACGCGCTTCAAGTTCAATGACTTTGCACCGGGTTTGTACAAAACAACGGATTATGGCAAGACATGGACAAGCATAAACAAGGGCATTCCATACGGGTCGTACACGCGTGTCGTGCGAGAGGATGTGATGCGCAAAGACCTATTGTTTGCAGGTACTGAAACTGGAATGTTTGTTTCATGGAATGGCGGAGCCAGCTGGCAGCCATTCAAGTTGAATTCTCCAGTGGTGCCGGTGACCGATCTGATGATCAAACATGATGACCTCATTGTCGCTACTGCCGGCCGGTCGTTTTGGATCCTGGATGACCTCGGGCTGATCAGGCAGTTTAATGTTTCCGATGCCAACCTGAAAGTATACCAACCCGAAGACGCGCGCCTCGGAAATTGGGGTAGCCCCTTGACAAACTCCTCGACAGAATCTTTTAAGGGAACGCATCCATTTGAAGGTGTTAATCCGGCAAACGGTGTTGTTATTTATTACCAATTGCCGAAGCTTGATTCTTCTTCTCACGTCGCCATCGACATCCGTGATGCGGCTGGAAATCTTGTGAACTCGTTCACCTCGAAGAAGGATCCTTCTTTCGAAGTGTATGATGGTGGACCATCGGCAAATCCCACATTATCCAAAGTAAAAGGTCTGAACCGTTTTGTGTGGGATATGCGATACCCGACGCTGACAGGTGCCTCCAATGTCTATCTCGAAGGAAGTTATCGCGGACATAAGGCAGTGCCCGGCACCTATTCGCTGACGTTGAAATATGGATCAGGTGAGAGCAAAACAACTTTCAAGATACTTCCGAACCCGTTGTACGAAATTCCTCAGGCGACTTATGATGAGTACCACACTTTTATGGTTTCAATGGAGACGTCATTCAATGAAATGCACAAACTGGTGAACGACCTCATGAAAGTCCGCACTCAGCTTTCAGCAGTCATTAAGGAAATGGGAACGAACGAGAAGTATGCCGCCCTGAAAAAAGAAGGTGAGGGGTTGGTAAAGCAAATGACTACGTGGGATGAGGAGATGGTGCAGCGAAAATCGAAAGCCTACGATGATGTAGATAATTTTCCAAACAAATTCACGGCGAACTACATGTTTCTCATCAATCAAACAGAGAGTGATATTCCGCGCGTCAATAAGCCAAACCGTGATCGCCTTGCGGAACTAAATACAGAATGGGCACCGTTGAAGACTCGTGGACAGAAACTTAAAGACACCGACGTACCCGCTTTTACCAGGAAGCTGTGGGAGGCTGGGATAGGAGCGGTATACTTGTTGGGGAAATAGGAGAAAGTCAGAGTTGTGAGGCTGCAATCCCGATAATAATTGAGGTTGGGAAGCGAAACATGCAACCGAGTTCGGCACGATGAAACGTTGTGCCCGTTGTGGGTTACGTCTCATGCGCGTCGTGACGCTGCATTTAGGAATTTGGATGCACCCACGGCTCCCGGTATTCCCTCGCCAACAATTTCGTCGCCTCTGAGTCTCCTTTCACTTCCTTGGTGACAGGGTCGTACGACAAGGGCCGTCCTAATTTCATAGACATGTTGGCGAGAATACAACTGGCGGTCGAAATGTGTCCCTGCTCGATGTCGGCAACAGGCTTTGAGTTCTTTTCGATAGCAGCCAGGAAATCAAGCATGTGTGCGCGGGTTGCGGGAGCCGCATTGAGCTCGATATCCGGTTCGGTGAGATCCTCGGGATACTTTTCTTTTTCAAAGACCACATCCTGGTGGATCTTCCTTCCATCTTTATCGACGGGCGTGAAATCATACCGCATCGTGCTGCCAATCAATGTCCCTTTGTCACCGTACAGAGTGAACGACCAGGGGTAATCGGGATTGTCTGACGTTCCCCATGTGCGGTGTTGCCACACACAATCAAGCTCTTTGTATTCAAAGACGGCCACCTGCGTATCTGCAATGTTTGACTTCGCTTCTTTTTGTGAATAGATGCCCCCGACGGAATAGATCTTCTCCGGCCAGCCCAGGTTCAACATCCAACGGACAGTATCGAGCATATGAACACACATATCACCAGGAATGCCATTGCCATATTCCATGAATGCCCGCCAACGCCGGTGGGGCAAACCATCGAACGGCCTGAGGGGCGCGGGACCACTCCACATGTCATAATCAAAAAAGTCGGGAACAGCCTCTGTTGGCCTGTTGAGCGGGTCACGCATCGGAAAATAGCAACACATCTCCACGTGAGCGATTCGGCCCAGAAGACCCGCGTCAACGATGTTTTTCTTCGCGTCGAGAAGGTGCGGCGTGCTTCGGCGCTGCGTTCCCACTTGAACAACCTTATTGTATTTGCGCGCTGCCGTTACCATCGCTTCCCCTTCGACAACGTCTACGCTGATCGGCTTTTGTACATAAACATGTGCACCGGATTTCACCGCTTCGATCATCTGGAGAGCGTGCCAATGATCAGGGGTTCCGATGAGGACAATATCGAACTTGTTTTCGGCGAGCATCTTTCTGTAGTCCGTGTAAGTCGCGGGCTTCTTGCCCGACTTCTGCCGCTTGCTAGTCATGACGGCCGCATTTTCAAGCATCTTCTTGTCGACATCGCAAAGCGCTATGACTTCTACAGGAGCAACCTGTATCAACCGGAACAGGTCACTCTTGCCGTACCACCCTGTGCCTATGACGCCAACGCGATAAGTTTTGGATTGATCCAGGGCACTTATGACGCTCGCGTTCAACGTAGAAAGTGCGAGCGTGGCGGCGGATGTTTTGATAAACGAGCGGCGTGATAGAGAAGATGGTTCCATAGTTTCCGGGTGGCAATTTTCTTTCGCAATCTAAAAAATCGCGATGATCTCTCGGTAAAATACTACCTTCAGAAAACGTGTCTAATCAACCTAAACCACCTCACGATGACAATCTCAAGATACACTGCAATCATTCTGGTAACGTTTCTGCCATTACTTGCAAATGCGCAAGGCGATGCCTTTACAAAAAAGTATGCGGGAACATATCACATGCTTTCTGCGGGCCAAAAAGTGACGGCGACTACAGACAAATACGTGCTGAAGCCCGATGGAAAAGCGATATGGACCTTCAGTTCCTCAGGTGCTGATGGAAAGGTCAAACCCACGTCCAAGAACGGTACCTGGAGCGCGAGCGAAGGAACCATTCATCTTTCATTCGATATGGGAGAGGGCGAAGGTTCCGAGCTGATCTCTGATTTCAAGTTTGAGAATGGAGCTTTCCACGGAAGCGAAGGAATTTACCTTAAGAAAGAGGCTCCAAAGGCAAAGTCAAAATAGCATTATTCATTACTTTAGATTAATGCCATAAATTATTATAAATCAATACTTTAATGTGTTAATATAACTATGTTTAGAAGGGATTTTCTCAAGGGTATTCCACTGCTTGCTGGCGTCGGCGTAACAAGTGGAGCAATCGGGGAGCCCGACCAAAACCCGGTGCCCGACAGGCAGTTGTGGATCGACACTTTAATTAAGGTAGCTGGCCCGGTGATTACTTCATTGAGTGAGAATCGCCTTAAGGCACTCATGCCCGTAGAATCTTCACCGGAGTCCCAAAACCGGCGCAAAGTCACATACCTGGAAGCATTGGGTAGGACAATGGCCGGCCTGGCTCCATGGCTCGAGATTCCTGCCGGAAGCGCTGCAGAAGTCGATCTCCGGAAGAAGTTCATCACGTTGTCTCAGCTGGCAATAAGAAATGCAGTGACTCCGGGCATGCCTGACTACATGAACTTTACCGACGAGAAGCAACCGCTTGTTGACGCGGCATTCCTATCTCATGCTTTACTGCGGGCTCCGCGCGCTCTTTGGGGCGGCCTTGATAAACAGACACAACAACATTTGCTAAATGCTCTTCGGTCAACACGCTCGATTCAACCTTATGAGAGTAACTGGCTGCTGTTCAGCGCGATGATCGAAGCGGCCTTGCTTAAGTTCTCCGGCGATCATGATTCATCGAGGATCGATTATGCCATCAATAAACACCTTGAATGGTACAAAGGTGATAGCGTATACGGCGATGGTCCCGATTTTCATTTCGACTACTATAACAGTTATGTGATTCAGCCGATGATTATTGATATCTCGAGAACGATTTTCGATATCACCGGCAAGATGCAGGACCTTTCACTACTTTTCCTCAAGAGGGGCAAACGTTACGCAGAGATCCAGGAGCGCATGATTTCGCCTGAGGGAACATTTCCTCCCGTAGGCAGATCGATCGCATACCGTTGCGGCGCGTTTCAGCTGCTCGCGCAAATGGCATATCAAAAGCAACTTCCTGAAACACTCAAACCTGCTCAAGTGCGAAGTGCGCTGACAGCGGTGATCAAAAAAACATTGCTGGTACCTGACACTTTTGACGACAAGGGCTGGCTTCAGATCGGACTTGCCGGACACCAGCCACGGGTAGGGGAGCAGTACATTTCTACCGGGAGCCTGTATTTATGCACGACTGCATTCCTTCCGCTGGGTATGCCACCGGATGATGAATTCTGGTCGGGCGCAGCGATGGATTGGACGAGCAAGCTGGCATTTGCCGGGAAAGAGTTCAAGATTGATAAGGCGTTGATTAATCCATGAACTTACATGAGCGTACAGAAGCAAGATCATGCTCGTTGTGAATGGAATCCACCTGCTCGAAAACATGGAGCTTGACGAATTGATGGCCAAAGGCGTTCAGGAATTTGCCTTGATTGTGCAGCCACTGAAGATCCAGGGAGGCACAGGGAGCGCCGTGGCGCCCGCTGCTGTATACTAGCTTCAAAAGTCCACTCTGCAATTCTTTTCCTACATTTAGATATTTTAATGATAAATATTCCTACATTTAGATAATACTTCATTCCTATGAAAAAATTCTACTTGGGGGAGTTCGAAGAGATTGTCCTTCTGGCAATCGCAATTCTTAACAAAGAAGCTTACGGCTTTGCCATAAAAAGCGAAATCGAATCCCGTCTGAAACGCGATGTAAGCATGGGCGCGCTCCATACGGCATTGCTAAGGCTCGAAGACAAGGGCTATGTGCGGGCATTGAATGGTGATGCCACTGAAGAGCGGGCGGGCCGCCCACGGAAATATTTTGAAATAACGGCGCAAGGCAAAAAAGCCATCGCGTACGCCAAGCAAAGTCGTGAAAAGATGTGGAGCGCCATACCTAAGGTGATCTGGGAACTGAGAGGAATGTGAATATGGACCGGCTGCCACCAAGAGCTTTCCTGAAATTCTTCCGCTGGTACTGTCACCCGTATCTGGTCGACAACATTGAAGGCGACTTGATTGAAAACTACCGGCAAAGACTTCGAAAAGGATCAAAAGCCAAGGCTGACCTCAAATTCATTCTTGATGTACTAATGCTTTTTCGCCCGGGCATTATCCGGCCGCGACCAGGCTCTGAGATATTAAACCCATACGACATGTATAAAAATTACTTGAAGATCGCATTCCGGGTATTTGATAGAGAACGGATGTACAGCCTCATCAATGTTTGTGGCCTGGCCCTCGGGTTCACCTGCTGTCTTTTGATATACCTGTTTGTGAGTGACGAGCTGGACTACGACCGGTTTCATCGCGATGCGGATCGCATTTACAGGGTTTCCTCCGCTTACATGAGGCAGGGGAGGTGGGAACCCTACGCATCGAATGCGTGGCGGACGGCCGAGCTTATTAAGAAAAATTATCCCGAAGTTGAACAATTGGTCCGTATCACGGCAGACGACGGCCAAGTGTTCGAGTACAGTGACAAACGAATCCTTGAAACTCGTATCGCATGGGTGGATGACAGCTTCTTAAAGATCTTCACTTTTCCCCTCGTGCAGGGCAACCCGGAAAAAGCGTTGACCGGCCCGAATAAAGTCATCATCTCAGAATCCATCGCACAGAAATATTTTGGCAGTGAAAATCCCATAGATAAAGTTTTCAAAGTAGACGACAATCATTTTGAGCTTCAGGTGAGTGGTGTGATGCCAGACATGCCTTCGAATTCGCATTTTCATTTCGACTTTCTTATCTCGGGAGAAACACTCCGGCAGATTGTTCCGGAAGATCTCTACACCGAAGTGGGCTGGGATTCACAAAGGGTTTATGCGAAGCTTGCCGCTGGGACCGACATCGCGCAGTTGGAGTCAACTTTTCCTGCCTTCATAGACAAGAACCTCGACTACCTGAAATCCAATACGTTCAAACTCTTTCTGCAGCCTTTGTTGTCTATTCACCTTGAATCCAACATTGGCTCTGAGCTGGAATCAAACGGCAGTCTGATACGCATCTATACATTCTCAATAATAGCCGTATTCATTCTCATCATTGCGTGTGTGAACTATATGAATCTCACAACGGCAAAGTCGCTGCGGCGTGCTAAGGAAGTAGGTATGCGAAAGGTCATGGGAGCGAAGCGGCCGGATCTCTTCAACCAGTTTCTGATAGAGTCCTTTCTGATGACGGCTGCGGCGGTCGTTATTGCCCTTGTGCTTTTTGCAATCTTCTTACCGGACTTCAATCAATTTTCCGGAAAGGATATTGCGCGAAGTGTGCTGCTCGACCCACGCATAGCGTTTGGCCTGCTCATATCTTTTGTACTGATAGGACTTGTCACTGGAATGTACCCGGCGTTTATGCTTTCTTCGTTCAGCCCGCTGAGCAATCTGAAAAAAGCTTCACACGCTGGCGGGAACGGGTTTCTTATGAGAAAAGGGCTTGTTATTGTTCAGTTCATTATTACCATCAGCCTGATAGCCGCGTCCGCCATCGTATTCAATCAATGGACTTTCATGAAGACAAAATCGTTGGGGATCAACGATGATTTGGTGATATCCTTACCACTGCAAACCATGGACAGACGCAAAGTGGATGCTTTGACCAACGAGCTGTTGGGAAATGCCGCTCTGACCAAAGTTGGATATTCAAATTTGAGCATGCCCGGTTGGATCAGGAATAGCACGGACTATCGTGCACAGGATGTAAATGTTGATGAGGAAGTCAATAAGACTATGAAGGTGATCCGCATCGATGATGTATTCTTTCAAGCGATCGAGGCAGACATCATTGAAGGCAGGAATTTTTCAAGACATTCGCCCGCGGATTCAGGGGCAATCATAATAAATCAATCTGCAGTTGCGCAGTTGGGTTGGAAAGACGCGGTGGGCAAATGGATCGACGTTGGACGCATGCATTACACGGTGGTCGGGGTTGTTAAGGATTTTCATTTTGAATCACTGCATCGGAAGATACCCCCGACAATGTTTTGGTATCAACCGATGAATGTGAACTATGCTTATATCAAGCTCGCCAAAGACAATATTTCCGAAGCGCTGGCACATATACAGCGGGTGTATCCGAAGTTCGAACCAAAGCGCGATTTCGCCTTCACCTTTTTGCGTGACGACGTGAAGCGTCAGTATGTCGCTGAGGAGAAATTCACCCAGGTGTTCTCCGTTTTCACCGTGCTGGCGATCGTTGTGGCGTGCCTAGGAACATTCGGCTTGATTTCTTTTACCGCCGAGCGGAAGTCAAAGGAGATTGGCATCCGCAAAGTGCTCGGAGCATCTGTCGGAAGCGTTTCGTTTATGCTGGTCCGCGAGTTTGTTGTTCTGTTGGTGGTTGCAAGTGTTGTAGCTTGGCCGCTGACCTGGTATTTCCTGAACAGTTGGATTGATGGGTTCATCTACCGGATATCGATCAACGCGGTTCCGTTCATTTTGGCAACGGTCCTTGCTACGGTTATTGTGCTGATGACCACGGGCTTCCGGGCTTTCCGCGCTGCGGTGGCAAATCCGGTGGAATCGCTGCGGAGCGAATAGTTTTCAAAAAGGATGTCGCGACGTTATATAATTTATATTATGTTAACTGGATTTCTACCAACTTCCACCTTTGCCGAGGCCATTGTCCCTAATAGCCCTACCTTGTGGGCCAAAAAAGAACGGACACCATGACAACCAGATTCACTGTATTGAATTTCCTTGCACTCGCACTGCTACTTGTCAACTGCACACCAAAAACGAAATCCGACTTCGTAGATCTTGAAACCGTCACCAAAGACAATGCATTTCGGAGCACCATCAAAACCGGTGACTTCGTAAAGCTCACCGATGGCTACACATACTACGAATACTCAGCCGCTACAAACGCCGACACGGTCGTGGTCATGGTTCATGGGTTTTCGGTTCCCTCCTACATCTGGGATTCTACTTTCAATGCAGCAGTCAAGCGCGGCTACCAGGCGCTGCGCTACGACACCTATGGACGTGGTTTTTCAGATAACCCCGATGTTAGCTACGATGTCAATCTCTTCTCGCGCCAGCTGAAAGATCTACTAGACACCCTGGGAATCAAAACGCCGGTTACTCTTCTCGGTCTTTCTGATGGAGGTCGCACGATCACAGCCTTTGCAGCGCAGTACCCTGAACGCATCAGGAACCTCGTTTATGTCGACGCGGCCGGCTTTGATTCGATGAACGGCGATTCACCCGCTTCGACAACCGTCACCGATGAAGAGATCATCGCATTCAAAAAAGAAAGGTATGCCACCATGGCCAGCGGTCAGATGGGCGATTTTTATGATTCTATTCCCTTCAGAGGATGGGATAAGAAATATACCACGATGCTACCCTATAAAGGATTTATAAGGGCGCTCATCTCAACAGGCAAGAACCGCACAAGCCTCGAAGCTGAACATCGCAAGATCGCATCGTCGGGAATTCCCGTGTACGCGATCTGGGGTGAGAGCGACAATGTTGTAAAGCTGGAAGAAGTACGCGGCAATATCATGGATAGAATTCCCAAGCTGAGATTATTTGTAATTTCCAAAGCCGGTCATCTACCACAAATGGAACAGACGCAGCAGTTTAATGCTATACTGTTTGACGAGATAATAAGGGGAAAGAAATGAAGGTCGTGGGTGTCTTGTCGTCCTTCGTGTTTGCTGTACCCTTAAATTTTGACTTTGGCTGGCCTCAGCTGTCAATCCGCAGCGTGTCCACGGGATTTGCACTGGCAGCCATGTACGACTGGTAACTGATCGTCAGCACCGCGAGCACCATCGCCCCGAAGGTTGAAGCCACGAATACCCAGATATCGATCGGTGTCCGGTATGCGAAGTCCTTCAGCCATTCATTCACAAGGAAATACGAAACCACCGAGGCCAGGATCATGGCAACAAGGATCAGTCGGGTAAACTCGTAAGAGAATGTCACCATCAACTCGGACACTTTTGCACCGAGTACTTTTCGTATTCCCAGTTCCTTTGTTCTCTGCTCCGCAGAAAATGCAGCGAGGCCAAACAACCCGACACAAGCGATGATCACCGCCATGATCGTGAATATGTTCAACACTGCTCCCATGCGCATTTCAGAACGGAACGTCTCTTCAAAATCCTGATCCATAAAGCTGTACTCAAACGGAACAGATCCATCCAGCTTGGCAAGCTGCTCTTTCACGTCGGTGATGACAGACTGAAGTTTTGCAACATTGGTGACCGTCGTAGGGTTCAAACGAATCGAAAGAAACGATGCGCCCTGACCATAGTTCCAGAACCAATCATTTTCATGATGCAACACCATCAATGGATCGATCTTCTGTTTTACACTGTTAAAATTGAAATCCTTCACCACGCCAATCACCTCGAGCTTATGCTCGGGGTCAAACGCCTGTACAACAAATTTTCCAATGGGCGAGTCGGCTTCGTAACTTTCGCGCGTTCCCCAGCCCAGTACTTTGACAGCTTCCTCGTTGAGGATGATAGCATGTTTATCCGTCACGCGTTTCGGATCGAAGTTGCGCCCAGCGAGGAATTGCACACCCAGCAAAGGAAGGTAATCCTCGTCCACACGCAGGTTGCTGATGTCGGCAGTAGGGGTCTCGGGGCCAAAAGCCTTATACCTCTCCCCTTCCCAAACATTGGGCGGAAGTCCAAAGGATTTCGCGACACCGGTGACCTCCGGATCCGATTGCAGCGTGTTCTTGAGCACCTGGGCATTCTGCCCGAGCTGCTCGATCTTGTGAATCTGTAGCAGGTTGTCCCTTACAAAACCTGTGTCAAGCGACGAAGAGTATGAAAGTTGCTTTTGAACGAATGCTGTGCAGATGATCAATGCAATCGAGATGGTGAATTGAAATATCACAAGCGCATTTCTTACACCTTTTCCTTTGAAACCCGCACTCGCCTTTCCCTTTAACGTTTCTATGGGCCGGAACGACGAAAGGTAGAACGCCGGATAGCTGCCCGCCAGTAGCCCGAGAAAGAGAATGAACAATACTATGGCACCAACGAACAACGGATTTGCCAGGTATGGTAACAGCACAAGCTGCTTCTCAGCTATGGTGTTGAATCCGTTAAGTGAAAGTTGTACGAGGAACATTCCACACAGGGTGCTTGCCAAAACAAAAAGAACTGATTCAAAGATAAATTGGCGGACCAACGCTGTTCTTTCGGAACCCATCACTTTTCTGATCCCCACCTCCTTCGAGCGATTCGCTGAACGTGCTGTCGACAGGTTCATGAAATTGATGCTGCACAGAAGCAGTACGAGGACTCCGATCGCGCCGAAAATTTTTACAAACTGCGGATTTCCGGTTGGCCCGAACCGGTGATAGCCCGGTGCGCTTGAAAGATAAACCTCCCGCAATGGCTGCATATACAGCGTCCACGGCTTTCCACGCGTGTATTCTTCAAAGCTTTGGTTGAAAATTCGCTGTGTCGTGATTGCTGCCCACTTGGGTGGAATAGCCTGTATCTTTTTTGTGAGGGCAGAAATATCAGTTCCCTCTCTTACCAATCCATAGGTGGAGAAAGCTGTGAAGATCCATTTGAACTCGTTATGTTTCATCTCTTCAGCGAACGACGACATTGAAATGAGGATATCAAACTGGAGATGTGAGCGATGTGGGATGTTTGCCAATACGCCCGTTACATTGTATGATGTCCACGTGCCATCCTGATTCTTAACATGCATGCTTTTTCCAAGCGCATTGGTTTCGCCGAAATAACGGATGGCAGTTTCTTCGGTGATCACCATACTGTTGGGTTGCTCCAGGCAGGTTCGCGGATCTCCCCGCAAAAATTTGAAGGAAAATATTTCAAAGAAGTTTGCATCCGCCGCAAAGAATTTATCTTGGATTACGGCGTTCAATTCTTTTCCCGGCGCGGGGACATTTATCGTCGCCTTATCAAGCTCGCGAATACGAGTCAATTGCTCAAACTCCGGCGCGTCGGTTTTTAGCGCAATCGCAACGTTCGGACCAGTCGAGGCGAACTGCGCGTCCCAGTCGGCCCAGATGAGAGGTTGATTGATGCGATAAATCCGATCGCCCTTTGCATGAAACGTATCGTAGGTCATTTCATCAAAGACATACAATCCAATGATGATGCACGTGGCAATGCCGATGGTCAGTCCGGCGATATTCAACAATGTAAACTGTTTCTGGCGCAAGGCCGAGCGCCAGGCTATCTTAAACATGCTTGCAAACATCATATTGCTTTTTGATTTGGAAGGACCGAATGAAGAAAAGCCGGCGAGGAGATGGAACGCGTCAATCCAATACATTGCTTTTGCATGGATTTTTCCTTTCTCTGAAATTCGCTGATCGTATACTTCCTGCAAATCGCCGAAGAATTCCTCTTGGTAGTTTGTTGGAACAAATCGTGAAATGATCCAGCGAGGAAGGCCAGGAGGCTGGTTTGAATTGGGGTTGCTCAACGGGCGCTGAATTTAAGTTGCGGTATTAGTTTCCACATGCCTTCGCGCACTTCCTGAGAAGTTTTCAATTGACGCATCCCGATATCCGTGATGCTGAACAACCGCTTTCTGCGATCACCTCGTTTACCCGAACTGCCTCCAAGGACGGACTTTAACATGCCTTTATCCTGGAGCCGATATAGTGTGATGTGCACGGCGCCCAACAAAGCAGACCTGCCCGAATGCTTTTCAACTTCGTTTTTGACGGAGACTCCATATGCCTCGCCGTCCAGGATGCAGACGGCTAAGAGCACCAGTTCTTCAAATTCGCCCAGTGGTTTTGCTTTCATGCAACAAACATATACAAAATTGTAACTAATAGAACGCGCCCGATGGCGTAAGGTTACACGGAGTTCCAAGGGAATCTTTCCGGCGGGGAAAGTGCGGCAGCGAAGCTTGACGAAAATGCAACGCCGCAAAGAGACTCAAATATTCAAAAGTTCAATTCAGCAGATGCTAAAAGAATCCTCAACTTCTCATTTATGACGGACTTCTAATTTTTTGATACGATCACTGGCTTTCCATACACGGCGTCCCTGAATACTTTATGCAACTCGTTGCTGAACGGGAAGACCTGAACAAACAGAACGGCGGTGAGGTTGTTTACGGGGTCAACCCAGAACAACGTGCTTGCTGCACCATCCCAAAAGAACTCCCCTACTGTGCCATTCTTCTCTTTCGCATCTACGGGTGGGCGAAGTCTGACAGCGAAATCAATTCCGAATCCTACCTGCCCTTTGCTGGGAAGCCACATACGTCTCGTCACACTGTCTGAGAGCTGGTTGGTAGCCATCAGCTTCACAGTTTCCGGCTTCAGGATGGTAGCACCATCAAAGCTACCTGTATGAACAAGCATTCTTGCGAAGCGTTGGTAATCGTCTATTGTGGAAGTAAGACCAAATCCTCCGGGTTTCAGTGGCCACTCCTGACTGTTGAACGTGTTCGCCATGGCGCTCGAAAGGCGGTGCAGCGCATTGTCCTGACCTCTGACATACACCGCTGCGAAACGGGAAGTGTCTACGGGAACATATCGCGTAGAATTCATTTTCAGCGGATCTAAAATATTCTCTCTTACATATTGATCAAATGGTTTACCCGAAAGGCGTTCGACGAGGTAAGCCTGAACGTCAACGCATACGCCATAAGCCCATTCGTCACCGGGATGAAAAGCAAGTGGCAACTTTGCGAGCTTCGCGGACATCTGCGCAAGCGTATTTTCTTTGTTCATCACGTCTGCCTCCCTGACCATCGCACCTAGCGCGGTTGTATCCTCACTTCGCGCAAACCCCGCCGTATGGCGTGTTATGTCACGGACAGTAATAGGGCGTCTTGCGGGTTCGAACGTTATCTTTTTTCCGGTAGGATCTACTTTCGCCACCTTCATATCGGCATATTCGGGCAAATATTTGGAAAGGGGGTCATCGAGTTTGAACGCTCCCTTTTCGTAAAGCTGCATCAAGGCAACACCCGTGACTGGCTTGGTCATTGAGAAGATTCTTACGATGGTATTCCTGTCAAAAGGTTCATTGAACTCCCTGTCGGCGAGCCCAAATGCATTGAAATAGACCTCTTTGTCATTCTCCACGATCAGCGCCGATGCACCTGCAATTTTTCCGGCGTCTATCATGGCCTTGAGTGTGGAATCTATCCTGGCTTTGACGGCCTCCGTGACAATTCCTGACTGCGCTTGTTCCTTTTTTTGCTGCTGGCACGCAGAGAGGGCGATCACGGCGATTAATAGGTAACTGCTTCTTCTCATGTTATTGTGTTGACGATGTTGGACAGCAATTTAGCCGAATGGAGGAAATAATTTAGAATCCGTTACTGCAATCCTGGAGAAAGTAACGAGGATGCAAAGGCTCACAAGGAACTTTTCGCATTTTCATTGTGATCTTTGAATCTTGTTCCTGTTCTTCGTAATCCTGTCTTCACAAAACAACCAGTCCATGATAAGAAGGTCAATTACGTTTGCAGCTCTGGTCATCCAGCTATTGTTCAATCATTCAGCATTCTCTCAAAAAGTCAACGAGCCGAAAAGCTCCAACAAAGAATGGTCTCAGCCCTATAAGCCCTTCAGAATCGTCGGTAACGTCTATTATGTCGGCACGTACGACCTGGCATGCTACCTGATCGTCACCACCAAGGGTAGCATCCTAATCAACACTGGCCTCGCTGCTTCCGGCTCTATGATCAAGTCAAACATCGAGGCACTTGGATTCAAGCTGACCGATGTCAAAATCCTGTTAACGACACAAGCGCATTATGACCATGTTGGGTCCATGTCCGAGATAAAAAAACTGAGCGGTGCTGAAATGTGGGTTGATGATAAAGACGCAGACGTTCTGGCCGACGGAGGAAGCTCCGACTATGAATGGGGCAAGAATGGAATGAGCTTCGGCCCGGTTAAGATTGACAAGCGCCTTAAGGATGGCGATGTTATCAGGTTGGGCGATACAAAGCTCACGATGCTGCATCATCCAGGCCACACGAAGGGCTCCTGCAGCTACCTCTTTGATGTTAACGATAACGGTAAGACCTACAAGGTGTTCATCGCAAACATGCCTACAATTATTACAAGTGAAAAACTTTCAAACGTCACCCTCTATCCTGACATAGCAAAAGATTATGCGCACACCTTCGACGTCATGAAAAAAGTTGAATTCGACCTCTGGCTTTCTTCCCATGCCGGTCAATTTAATCTCCACAGCAAGCACAAACACGATGATACTTATAATCCTGAAGTTTTCAGGGACAGAAAAGGCTACGATGCTGCGCTAAATGATCTAGAGGCGGGCTATCGAAAGAAGTTAGACGATAAATGATCAATTCAAGCGAACAGTCAAGCAAATCAATTGAAATACAAAAAGGGAGACTAGTTGCCTCCCTTTTTGCCTTGAACGAGAATGAATTGTCAATTATTCACATCGACTTCCTTCGGCGCTGTCATCAGTGCAGGAACATTTTTTTCTCTGAACATCTTGTTGTAGTTGCCGACATCTTTTTGAATGATGTCATTAACTTCCTGCTTGCGCTTCTGCCAGTCCGCCTGAATATCGGAAAGCCTGTCGCGGACGCCCTGTGTGACACGCGGATCGTGATCGCCCAATGAATTTCGCAGGATCATGAACTCAGAGTTCAGTTTATTTGGATAATTCACCACATCCTGACCTGTTTTGAATTTGGTCTGGATCATCTGCGACTGCCACTGCTCGATCTTTTTAACAAGATCTTTTCCCTGCTTGACAAGATCTCTCAGCTCAGGATTGTCGCTGAATGTTTCTCCATACGATTCCACTTGTTTTTTGACTTTGTTCATTTTGTTGATCGACTGTGTAATCTCTTCAGCGCTACGCTCGACCTGGTTCAGCATCTCCTGCTGTGCAGCCCAGTCGGAGGCGGAAGCATTCAAATTCGGATCAGCGACGATTGTAATGTCAGCCTCTGAAGTTTCCCCCTTATAGTTTAAGCGCGCCTTATATTTGCCTGGAGCAACACGATGACCGCGATAGTCGTCAGTGACGAAAATGCCGTCGACGCCTGTCATGTTCTCCGTTCTGAAGTCCCATGCAAAGCGGTTCACGCCTCCATCAGCCGGGATTACTACCGGGGCAGGTGGTCCGCCGGGAGACGACTTATACTTCTCATCTTTTCTGCTTGAATATTTGCGAATCAATTTTCCTCCGGCGTCCATGATTTCCAGTGTGACCTTGTTTGCCGTATCTGCCTTCTCTTTCAAATAATAATCGAGCACGACGCCCTCAGCAGGGTTCTGTCCGATAAGCAGACTAGCCGGGCCGCCCCCTGCGCCGCTCATCAGGTATGTCGGCTTCGGTTGATACAGTTTGACGTTCCTGTTCGCAAAATCACCTTTGGACTGTTGAATTGCTCCCAGGTCATCCAGTATCCAAAAGGCCCTCCCTGCAGTTGCGGCAACAAGGTCATTATCCTTGATTATCAAATCAGTAACTGGAACTATTGGAAGATTTAATTGAAGCTTATTCCATGATGATCCGCCGTTGAACGAAACATAAAATGCTCGTTCCGAGCCGGCGTACAAGAGGTCCTTCACCTTCTTGTCTTCGCGGATGACTTTGATGAAATCATCTGTATCGATACCCGCACCTACCTTTGTCCAGGTCTTGCCGTAATCGGTGGACTTAAATGCAAGGTTGGAGTAATCGTTGAACTTATATCGTGAAGCTGAGATGTAGACTGTGCCCTTGTCGTGTGGGGAAACTTCTATGGAATGGATCAAGCATTCCTGAAGGTCTTTCGGCGTAATATTCGTCCATGTTTTACCCTCGTCTTTAGTGATGTGAACCAGGCCGCAGTCGCTGCCGGTATAAATTACTCCTTTCTCGTGAGGTGATTCTATCACATAGTAGATCGTGTTATAATTTTCACCGCCTGCTCCTTCATTGGTGATGGGTCCGCCACCATTGCGCTGTTTAGTGGTGTCATTGCGCGTGAGATCCGGGCTGATGACGTCCCATTTGATTCCTCCGTTGGTAGATTTCAACAATACGTTTCCGGCGTGGTACATGACCTTGCCGTCGTGTGGAGAGGTTATCAAGGGTGCATTCCAGTTGAACCGGTATTTCATCTGCTTTGCTTGCAGTGACATTCCTGTCGTTGGATACGCTCTCAGGTCTTTCGCCTCGCCGGTCTTAATATCCAATACGTTTATAATACCCTGGTAACAGCCGCCATAGAAATAGCGGGGATCGTCGGGATTGTCGAAGATGATATAGGCGCTTTCGCAACCCGGCCCATTAACCCAATTCTTATCGGTGATTCCCGGTCCGCTGGTCCGGCTTTGTATCATGACTGAGCTGTTGTCCTGCTGACCACCATAAACCCAAAAAGGAAACCGGTTGTCGACGTTCACACGATAGAACTGCGCCGTTGCCTGGTTGTCGATCGTGGACCATGATTTTCCGGAGTTGAAAGAAATACTGCCACCACCGTCATCGGCTAACGCTACATTCTTGTTGTATTTTGGATTGATCCAGAAATCATGTGTGTCCCCGTGATGAATTGGAAGCTCGACGAATGTCTTTCCCCCATCGATGGAGCGCAACACGGGTGCGTTCAAAACATAAACGAGGTTCTCGTCTACAGGATCGGCATATACCTCCATGTAATACCACGAGCGTGCTGACAATGATCCATCGTTGCTCACCAGTGTCCATTGCTTTCCACCATCATCAGAACGATACAGCCCTGCTTTGGATTTCTCCGCTTCCACATTGGCATAAACCCGGTTTGGATTCGCACGCGAGACTGAAAGACCGATCTTTCCCATTTCTTTGGGAAGACCTTCATTAATCTTGTTCCATGTTTCGCCGGCGTCCGTAGATTTCCAGACCGAACACCCTTTGCCGCCACTTTCAACGGTCCATGGATATCGGCGGTGCTGCCAGGTCGCAGCATACATGATCCTCGGATTGACCATATCCATCACAAGCGACGACACGCCCGTATTCTCATCCACATATAATGTCTTTTTCCATGTTAGGCCTCCGTCTACTGACTTGTACACACCACGGTCAGAGGCAGGGCCATGAACAGGCCCTTGTGCACCGACGAAGACGATGTCAGGATTTTGAGGGTGGATCACAACGTCGGCTATGTGGCGTGTTTTTTCCAGCCCGATGTTTTTCCAGGTTTTTCCAGCGTCCGTGGATTTATAAACACCGTCGCCATAAGACGTCATCACCCCCCGGACCGCATGTTCACCCGTTCCAACGTAGATAACGTTAGGATCAGATTCGCTGACAGCGATGTCTCCTATCGACCCCACTTTAAAAAAACCATCCGAAATATTCTTCCATGTAATGCCGGCATCTTCAGTCTTCGCAACCCCGCCTCCGGTATAGCCGACATAGTAGAGATTGTCATTGCCGATCACGCCTGAGATCGTATTGGTTCGACCTCCGCGAAAGGGTCCGATATTTCGCCACTTCAATCCTTTGAACTGGTCGGCGTCAAATTTCGCGACTGGCTGAGTAGTCTGTTTGGGTTTTTGAGCTTGTGAATACGCCGGCACGAGCGCCAGCACGATGATGAGTAAAGTTAAATTCTTCATGGGCATCAGTAGATTGGTGGGACAATTAAAGGAAAAACCAAAATTGTTCCTACACCTGTTCTATGAACGCGCCGCGCAGAATGCTACTCCTTGACTATCGTCTTTAAAACAGTTTAATGATGCATTCCGCCCTGGGTCTCGAAATATGACCGGTACGCGACAAGCCGCCTCTTAAGCTCCTGATGTTCTTCCTCGATCTTCGCCTTCTCAGTTGCGCCCACTGAAATGATCATGAACTGATGCGGGCTTTTGCCATCGCCCAGTAGTATCAATGCGCCAGCGTTGGGCGCTGTTCCGAGATCGGCATTTGTCAAATAAGGTGCATAGAACATGTGGTGAGGAAGTTCCATAGTCCGTACAACGGAGGAATTACCATCGTAAGTGCGCATCATTGGGGCGAGCATGTACGAGACTCCTGGACGAGCGGGTGCCTTATATGTACCCTTGCTGAACCGGTCCTGCATGATTTCTTTTAGCTGTGCCGCAGTATATTTTCCCGAAGCCCTCATTGCTTCGGAGTCCGCCCAGGCAGGAAAAATTGTGCGAGCGCCTTCCGGATCTAAGCTGATCGGCGAAGCAAGATCATCACGGTACTCACCACTTTCCCACTCTGTCCTTAGAACAAAACAAATAAACCCGTTTGACCCTTTGCGGGCAACGTAAAATCCCTTGTCCGGGTCGAGCAAATAAACGGTGCTCTCAGCACGTAAATGAGCAGGCAAAGAACTAAGAGCGTAATCCGTCTCGAGATCGACGGGCATGCGATCCAGTTTCCAACCTTTGGTTGGTTGCCCATAGCAATAACTGATGCAGAAGACGGCAGCGGCGACAAATAACGTTTGCCGGCACGCTTGTGCCAGTGAAACGACAGCTTGTTTTTGTTTCATATTGCTGAAGACATGAGAAACTGGAAATTCCGTACTTCCAGCATCACGTATTTCATCTAAATTTAGCTTTGTCGTTTCTATCCGGGAGTCTGACCGATGATCAAAACACATTCAATCCTCAAGTTTTTTAACCAAAGGTCAATTGTTGGCTGCATTCTACTGGCGAACATTACGGCACCGCTTTCCGCGCAAACTGTTCGCATTGCAACCGATGGCCGGGCAGTGAACGCCGTGACGGTGGATGGCCGTGTCTTCTCATTAAACCGAACGCTTGTCGCGTTTGAATTAAATGAGAGATCGTCAACCTCGTCGGAATCATCGCAGATTGCGGTACAAACGGCGGCGCCTGCTTTATCAACCTCGCCCTACATATTAACTTTTGTCAACAATGGAAGAGACACGGTCCGATTGCACAACGTGGTCGCCTTCGGACGGCGATCAGAAGATGTCACGATTACCGGCGTCGGCAGGCATCGCCTTTCAAGAACACATATTTTCATTCCAGGAAAAATCCCGGTGAACGTTATCGTTCCCGACAATGCCTGGGAACTTGGATACAGCTCATTCAAAGTCAATGACACGTTGTCCATCTATGCGCTCGTGCGGAGAAAATCTGAATCCTTGAAGCATGGGACAATCAAGCGTTTTGAAACGATCCTCGCCCCCGGAGGAAGCATTGCTTACGATATGCACGTCGATGCGTTTTCAGGTGACTGGCAGGCAGGATTGCAAAAATGTTTTCAGCAAAGACATTTATACGACCTGAACAGGTTCGATGAAACGCTTTACAAGCGTGAGGACCTCAAATGGATCAGAGAGGCATTTGTGATGCACCTGATGATGGCATGGGACAAAGATTACTACGATCCTGTGAAGAAGACTTTTCAGCTCGACCGGTTTCTGTCCCACGGAAAAAAATTATATGGCGGCGATGATGTCATTTGCATCTGGCCGACCTGGCCCACATTAGGTCTTGATCAACGCAATCAGTTTGATCTTTATCGCGATCAGCCTGGCGGTTTGCCTGCACTGCGAAAACTTGCTGACTCACTTCGCGCACGCGGCACAAAATTGTTTATCGCCTACAATCCCTGGGATGAAAGTACGCGCAAGGAAGGGCATCTTAAGGGTCTGTCTGATCTCATCAGGGAAACAACCGCCGACGGAGTGGTGCTTGATACCAAGGGTGAATCATCATGGGAACTGCAGCACGCTGCTGATATGATCAGGCAAGGCGTTGTAATGTATAGCGAAGGCATGGCCGTTCCCCGTGACATGCCGGGCATTGTTGCCGGCAGAGTTCACAATGCCCTATACTACCCTCCCATGCTAAATCTCAACAAACTAATCAGACCAGACTTTTCAATTTTTCGCGTCGCTGAAGTTTACAAGGAACCGATCAGGCGGGAATACGCTGTTTCATTTTTCAATGGCTATGGAACAGAGATCAATCAGTTTCCTCCGGGCCATCCAGAGTGGGAAGATGAGCAATACCTGTATCTGGGTCGCACAACAAGAATACTGCGCGAATCACAGGGAGTGTTTTCATCCAGCAACATGAAAGTTCTGATCCCCACGCTTCGTGACAGCATCTGGGTGAATGAATGGAATTCACAAACCAAACAAGTATTCACAATTTTCAGCCTGAAGCCGGATGGTTATCGGGGAAAATTATTCAGGCCCACTGCGAAGAACCTGCATTGGGTTGATCTTTGGTCCCACCAGGAGTTGGCGCTGCAAGACGGCTATGCAGCGGTAAAGCTTGATCCGTTTGATGCGGCTGACCTGGGCACCAATAATGAAGGCCAGGTATCGGCTATTGCCGGGTTCCCCGACCTCTTACGCAGCAGTTTTGATGGAATTGCTCTCCACTTCTCTGCCGACCGCGGCACTTCAATTAAAATATGGAAAGGTGATCCCAGCTACGAATTGATGCCTTTTGAGCTTCCGGCAAAGACAAAAGATGTTTCTCTCGTTGACGCTATTGGCCGCTTTGAAGGAAAAGTTGTTGTGCAGTTGTTTGACAATAAAGAGCTCATCGACGAACGTATCTACTTTGTTCGGCCTGGCACTGCGCGATTAGTAAGTCAAATACAGAAAACGCCACCCTCCCCAACAATACCTGACGGGATGGTGAAAATACCTGCCGGTAAGTTTTTATTTAATGCCACCCATGGGGATGACTTCATTCCCTATCCCGTCCAGTTTGTGAATGAATCTTTTAATATGCAGGCCTTGTGGATGGATCGCTTTCCTGTTACCAATGCAGATTTCAAAATCTTCTTGCAAGCAAGTGGCTACAAGCCAGCGGACACAACGAATTTTCTCAGGCACTGGAAGGCTGGAAAGATCCCTGCCGGAATGGAGAGGTTTCCTGTTGTTTATATATCATATGAGGATGCACAACAATATGCCCGATGGGCTGGCAAGCGTTTGCCAACTGAACTGGAATGGCAATATGCGGCTCAGACTTCCGAATTGAATGAGTGGCCGTGGAAGCAATTGAAGCCGGTGAAAAGAAAAGAAGAAAAAATCACCGAGACGCTAACCGTCTTTTCATTAGAGGGCATCGATAAGAAGCATTGTAATCTTGGCGACGGCAAGCTTTACCCGGTCGGCAAGTATAAGGCTGGTGCCAACCCACACGGGCTGCAAGACCTTGTAGGCTGTGTCTGGCAGTTGACAAGTGATATTTATGAAAGTGGAAGCTATCGCTATATCATGATGAAGGGTGGCAGTTATTTTAAGCCATCGTCAAGCTGGTGGTATGTTCAGGGTGGTCCAAGGGAGCTTCATTACCGGCAGTATTTGTTACGCGTTTCGCAAGGATTTGAAAGGAATGCGACGGTGGGGTTCAGGTGTGTGAGGGATTAGCTTAGAGTTTAGGGGTTTAGAGTAATTGGCAATATACTTAGTGGGATTCCCTTCGATATAGTCGCACTTTAATATTTTACATTTAGTGTTTTACATTTCACTTATCATCTAAAGTTCCTTCCATCTGGAAATATATTCCCCTGTAACAAATTATTTCGTTGCTTTCTCCTTGGATCGGGTGTGCTTGTTTTCTCATCCGCCCTTGATAGTGTTCCCACTGCCGGCTCTTCAACACTATTTGGTATAAGGTTTCGCAAGAGCTTTGAGTAATTATAACATCGCTTCACAATGACGTGAATCACTTCCCCTTCACGCTGAACTTTTCCTTCCACCATCAGCAGTTTTGATTGGATGATCTCTTTACGGTATTGATCGAAAAGCTTCTGAAAGACCACCAGGTTGGCGGTCCCACTTTCATCTTCGATTGTTATAAAACATATGCCGTTTGCCGTTCCCGGGCGCTGCCGGACAAGCACGAGGCCAGCAACTTTTACAGAATCGCCATCCTTTGCCACAGCAAGACCCGAAGTGGAAATGATCCGCAGTTGATCGAGTTGCTCCCTTACAAAACTTACGGGATGTGCTTTGATAGAAAGTGAAGTTGCAGCATAATCCTGAGCAACGTGTTCAGACAATGCCATCGTTGGAAGTGTTACCGCTTCTTCATCAGGATTGTTACATGGTTGAATTGCGGTAAGCTGATCTTTCGTCGACACTTCCCAAAGTGCCTGGCGCCTGTCAAGCCCTATAGACCTGAACGCATCGGCATCGGCTAATTTTTCGAGTGTGGACTCAGAAATTTTCGCGATGCGGAGATCAAGGACAGAATTAAATGATGACCTATCCCGTACACTAACTAGCCGCTCAACATCTTCCTGGCGCAATCCGCTAACCTGTCGGAATCCAAGGCGGAGCGTCCAGCCTTTTTTCCCTTCTGATTCAGTCCGATCTTCAAGTCTATTATCCCAATCCGAGTAATTAATATCTATAGGCAATACTTCAACATCATGTTTGCGGGCATCAATGACGATCTGCGCAGGCTGATAGAATCCCATCGGCAAGCTGTTGAGCAACGCGCACGCAAACACATCCGGGTAATAGCATTTGATCCACGACGACACATAGACAAGCAAGGCGAAACTGACGGCATGACTCTCAGGGAATCCATAGCTGCCGAACCCTTCCAACTGCCGGAAGACACGGGTAGCATAATCAAGGGTATAGCCATTCCTGATCATTCCATTAATAAGCTTTTCTCTCAAGGCTGCAACTTTGCCCTGAGCTTTAAAGGTTGCCATGCTCCTGCGTAAGTCATCTGCTTCAGCCGGCGTAAAGCTTGCTGCTACAATTGCAATTTTCATGGCTTGCTCCTGAAATAAGGGCACACCCAGCGTGCGTTTTAATATTTCCTCAAGCTCCGGAGACGGATATTCAACCTTCTCTTCACCGTTGCGTCGCCTCAGGTAAGGATGAACCATATCCCCTTGTATCGGTCCAGGCCGAACGATTGCGACCTCAATAACGAGATCATAAAAACAATTTGGCCTCAGACGTGGCAACATGGATTGTTGTGCACGGCTCTCAATCTGGAAGACGCCGATCGTATCCGCGTGACTGATCATCTCATACACGCCCGGATCATCCTGAGGAATGTTGGCAAGCGTGAGATCCAATCCGTAATGTTTTTTTGCCAGGTCGAATGATTTGCGTATGCAGGTAAGCATTCCGAGTGCCAGCACATCTATTTTCAAAAAACCAAGCGCGTCGATGTCATCCTTATTCCATTCTATGTTTGTGCGGTCTTCCATGCGCGCATTCAGGATCGGGCACAGATCCGAGAGTTTCCCCTGCGTAATAACAAATCCACCGGTATGCTGACCCAGTTGGCGTGGAAAGCCAATGTATTCTGCTGTGAGCTGAAGGACTTTGCTGAGTGTTTTATCATCAGGATTCAACCCTTGCTCGCTTATCCTCTTGCGATCGAAACCTTCATCTGCAAAATCCCAAATCAAGCCAGATAACCGGCTGATGGTGTCTACAGAAAGTCCCATTGCTTTTCCCACATCCCGTATGGCGCCCTTGTGATGCATTTGAGTGACAGTGGCAACAACGGCGGCATGATCGCGTCCATATTTATTATAGATGTATTGCATCACTTCCTCCCGTCGCTCATGCTCAAAGTCGACATCGATATCGGGCGGTTCATTCCTCGCGGAAGAGATAAATCTCTCAAACAGCAAGCTGAACTTTGAAGGATTCACTGAAGTAATGCCCAGGCAATAGCACACCACGGAATTCGCAGCAGAGCCCCTTCCCTGGCAGAGAATATTTTTCTCCCTTGCAAAACGAACAATGTCATAGACTGTGAGGAAATATTCCGCATAGTTCATTTGTGCGATGAAATTCAACTCATAATTGATAGTGTCTTTTATTTTATCTGGTATCGCATTATCAAAAGCTTGCTTAGCGCCTTTCCATGTAAGGAATTTCAACTCCTCCTGTGGCGTCCGACCGCAGGTGGTGATCTCTTTAGGATATTGGTATTTCAATTCGCTCAACGAAAACCGGCACGCATCTGCGATGGCCTGAGTATTGCGAATGGCATCAGGGTACTGACGAAAAAGTCTTTCCATCTCCTCTCCTGGTTTTAAAAACCGCTCCGCGTTGGGATGGAGTCTGAATCCGGCATTATGGATCGTACATTTTTCCCTTACACAAGTGACGATATCCTGAAGCTCTCGCCGGTCCGGATGGTGGTAATGAACATCATTCGTTGCCACCATAGGCAGCCCCAATCTGAATATCCTGTCAAGGTGCTTTATATCGTCGCCACCATATGTTCGCGTTGCTGCGATATAAAGATGATCACCGAATGAAGCTCTATACTCCTCCATCTCTTTGACAAAAGCTGCATCGAAATTGAACATTGCATTTAATGAAGGCGGTGGAATGAGAATGAATTTGGATCCTGCCGAATGTTCATAGACATCTGTTTTGTATAAATGACATTCACCTTTCTCTGCACGGAGGTTTCCCCTGGTAAGCAAGGCCGATAATCTTGCGTATGCTTCGGCATCTGTAGGAAGTGCTAGCAGGCTTGGACCATCAAGCAGGTCAAGACGGCAAGCAGGAATGAGCTTTATTCCAAATTTCTTTGCTGCGACATAAGCACGCACGATGCCGGCAAAAGTGTTGCGGTCCGTAATCCCAATCGCATCGTAGCCATACACTTTGGCTTGCTCTACCAGCTCTTCGGGATGCGAGGCACCTCTTAAAAAAGAGAAGTTTGTAGTGACATGGAGTTCCGTATAGTTCAAGGTTCAAGGCTTAAGTGTGTGCACTTAGTATGAGTTTAGGGTTCAGGGTTCAGGGTGGTTCGCAGCATGATTAGAAGTTGAGGCTTCGAGTTGGTTGCACCTTTACATTTTACATTTAGTGTTTTACATTTTGCGGTTTCACTTCAAGCAAAAAAGCCATGCAAATACCACGTAAATCTTTCCTCATAGTGTCCTAACCTGAAAAGCCAGTACCTGTTTCCATTTTCATCTTCAACACGATAGTAATCCCGGTGCTGTCCTTGCTGCAGCCACCATTCCTGTTCGATTCGTTCCGGCCCATCCGCCTTCACGATGGTATGTACTTTGCCATTATGCCGAAATAGCATTGGCGGATAGTCAGGTATAGGTGCCATGACTTCAATGACTTCGGGCCTCCGGAGCACGAGGACAGGACGAAGCTTGTCTGTTCTCCATTCCGTGGTTGATTTTTCCTGTAAGGATTTGGCAACACGGTACGAACGCTCAGGCCAATAGTGTTCATCCGGAACATACCTATGAATCATATCCGCACCCGCCCTTGCAGCGAGATGATCGATCAATTCCGACAGCCGCATATCGTCAAGGCTTCCGGACTCGGACCACATTTTCTCTTGTCTTGCAAAATGATCTTCAACTTTTGGGGCTTCCAGAACAAATAGCTCGATACCCAGTGCCGGTTCGATTGTTGGGATTTGTATTTCAAATAGTTTAAAAAGATGCCTTACATCATGTGAAGGCCGGTTGGTCTCAATACCAATAGATTCAATCTTTCCATCGACCCGATAACATTTAAATTCTGCTGTACGAAGTCCCTTTTGTTCCTGCTGAAGTCTGAAGCACAATGCTTCCAGGAGCTGTTGCAATGCTATCTCAATTCCCGCTGCGGTGACAATGGGATCCATGCATGGCAATCTTTCACTATAAGGTGTGATGGGATTAACAGTTTCCAGGACTTCCATTTCCTGACCAACGGCCATATCCAACCGCATGATGAAATGTGCACCGAAACGCCTTCGCAGTGATTGGCGTTTCAGGCGGATAAACTGACGAACCTGATGAAGTCCCAGCTTATGCATGCGTTCTACAGTTTCAGATTCGAGCCGCAACGCTTCAGGCGGCAATGGAAGCAGTGCTTCAATGTGCAAACCTGCCGGTACAACAAACGGCCCTTTTCCAAAACGAGCAACGGCCCACGCAGCACCGGGTGTGTCCGCTATCGAACCACAGACATCATAGCCTCGCTGGTGTAAACGCTTAATAATATCGGATAGATAAGCGTCGTCGCCACCCCAGAGATGAGTGCAGCCAGTTGCGTCCAGAAAAAGTCCATCCGGAAGATCAACGGTCACGAAAGGTGTAAACCTGATGCACCATTCAGCGAGTCGTTTCAGCAGCCTTTCAGGAAGCCCGGGTTTATCATCTAATATTTGCAGGTCGGGCACAACAGCTCTCGCATCGGCGAGCGCCATCCCGGTAATGATGCCTAATTTTTCCGCAACTTCATTAGATCCTGTGATCACCATTCTTCCATGTGAAGATGTACGAAGAACAAAGGGAAATTTCTTCAGTGGATTGACGTCCGCTTCGCCATTACTTTTTTCGTGATTGAACCGGAGAGAGAACCAGTCCGTTTTCAGATGACGGAACCAAACAGATACAATACGCCTCGACATGTCACCCTGCTTTTCTTTCTTCGCTTGTAGAAATTATTGTCTGTGAAAGCTGGGGTTTAGGCTGGTGAACAAACTTTCCGTTCATCCACATAATATCCCAGGCGCCTGGTCTTCCATTCCGGATTCGTGAAAGCTCCACACGCCATTTAGGGAAGCCAACACCGGGAAGGCCTTCCATAATTTCACCAGGCAATGAAGTGATGCGCCACCGCGAAACGCATGCAGTGGTGTTTACCGTTTTTGCATCGCGGCCATAATTCTTTCTAAGAATAAATCCAGTAACCTGGCTCTGCTCAACAGCTAATTGAAGACGTCGCGAAGCTGTGAAACTGATATCCCGCACCTCGCCTACCACTGCTGTCAGTGCCGCACATTTCAATGCTTCATCCAGTGCCCAGATCACATCGTTTTCTTTTTGCAAGTCGATGAAGATGAACCTGTCGGGATTTATCCCAAAAGCTTTCAGCGCAGGTGGGAAAAGTGTTCTTGAAGTGCTGATCCACAGCGACGTTCCACGCGTTCCCATTAATGATGACAGTAATCCGGATAAAAACCCCGTGGCAGCTGCTGAATCCTCAGGCTTTGCAGCTAAAAATTCATGCACGGCGCCTAAAGGAAAAATGCCATTCGGAAAGGCAGATAAGATCGGTCCCAGGCCCAGGTCAAGTGTATTGCTTGCAACTGATTTGAATCCTTCAAGGCGAAGGATCTCTGATTGCAATGATGCGATAATATCGACTCTGCTTTGAGCTGCCACTACTCTTCTTTTTGTAGGAGAGCCAAAGGTAATTTATATAACTAAAATAATTAGTATTATTACTAATAAATTTAGTTTATAGCTAAAATTAGGCTGAAAACATACATATCAGCGACTGGCTCGTTCAGGAAGGATTATAATCTCGAAAATCGCGAAGAGGTTGTACTTTGTACTCATCACTTGGAAGGATCATGGAGATGAGCATAAAAAACTGATTATTCATTGATCTCTTTTTTTGCCACGGATTACACGGATGTTCACGGACTTAGAAATTAGAGAGTGAATAGTCATTCACGGAATCAGATGAATTTGTCCGTGTCACCCCCGCGTGCCGAAGTACTTCGGTGCGAAGGCACATATATCACAGTTGAGTGTCACGAATTAGCAGAGATACCTGAGGCACACAATTACAAATCCGTGTGCATTAAATCAGTGCGATCCGTGGGTAATGTTCACCGTTTTGTTCTCTTTTTTCGCTACGTTCAGGTTCCTAACAACCTGACTATGAAAATCTCTACACGCCTGTGTGCAGCATGTGCCTGCATAACCCTGTTGCTGAGTTTGAATCTTGCACTTGCCCAGGAAACCACCCCTTCGCGCATCACGGCGGTGAAAGCCGGACGTCTCGTCGATCCCGTAACAGGGACTGTCGCAACGAATCAAATTATCCTTATTGAAAACGGTAAGTTCAAGGAAATTGGCGCAAACATCACCATACCCGCTGGTAGTGAGATAATTGATCTGTCGAACTTAACAATCCTCCCAGGACTGGTGGATGCACACAATCATCTGGCTTTGACCTACAAGGTGACGCCTGAGCGGAACATTTATTACTACACCTATGTCACGGAAAGTACCGCCCTGCGGGCAATCCAGGCTGCCTCGAACGGAATGCAGATGCTGTCATCGGGGTTTACCATTGTTCGGGATATGGGAAACAATGGCAACTATGCTGATACCGCCCTTCGGCAGGCTATCGAGCAAGGATGGATCCCCGGGCCGAAGATCATCAACTCTGGTATTATCATTGGAAGCGTCGGTGGGCAGTTCTGGCCGACACCGGAGATGGGCGCGCCAGGAAAAAATATAGTTTACCCTGAATACATCGAGGCGGACACACCGGATGAAATAGTAAAGGCAATACGACAAAATGCGCTCTTTGGCGCGAAGGTGATCAAGATATGTGTTGACTGTAAACCATGGGGTTATAGTGTTGATGACATCAAGCTGGTAATCAACGAATCAGCAAGAGCGGGATTCAAAGTTGAAGGTCATTGCCAAACAGTTGACGGCGCTCGCCGCGCAATCGAAGCCGGCATCTGGTCGATAGCTCACGACAGTGGTATGAATGACGAATTGCATAAGCTCATGGCCAAGAAAGGAATCTGGAGAGCGGGTACCGAGACCCCCATCACGCTTGATGAGCACACAACACCAGAGCGTTATGCGAAAACGGTATCTCTTTTAAAGAACGCCTACGATAATAAAGTGCCGCTAACTTTTTCAACCGATGCCGACTACTATGTGCCTGGGAAAACACGTGGCGAAGTGGCAATCGAATTTATTGAAACGTGGAAAGCGGCCAAGATCCCTAATATCGATATTCTCCGGGCGATGACGATCAACGGCTATAAGTGCAGCGAGACTGAAACCACACGCGGCCCGATCAAAGCCGGACTAGCGGCGGACTTCATTGCAATTCCAGGCAATCCGATCGAAAATATTGATGCCCTTCGAACTGTCAAGTTTGTAATGAAAGACGGCGAGGTATTCAAACGCGACGGGATCATGACGCCGGAGAAGTTCTTCAATGGCGGGCCCGTTAAGGGTTGGAATATTAGATAGGGTTCAGGGTTCAAAGTTCAAGGTGGTTCGCAGCAAGATTGACAGTTTGGATTTAGTCAGCGCTTGCTAATGCCACAGCCAAAAGCCAAAGCCGTCACCGGATGCGATTTTTTTTTACTGGGGTTGTGTTAAGAGTTGGCATTGATTCTGTCGAAAAGGCGCGGATGTGTGGGTACCCAGCAGTTCCTGATGCACAATACATGTCGCAACAATCTAACATCGCGACGAGATCAGCCCCTTCTTACTTCTGACTTCTTACTTCTTACTTCTTTCTCCCTCCAACCTTCTTCCCCTTCATCAGCGCCCTCATTTTCTCTTTTTCAATACTCTGTTTCACCCTGAACTTTACAATCTTGGTGATCAGCGCCAATGGCAGCGGTTTGTCAAGGGGAAATCGGATAGTGCCTTTGGATCCATCATATCTGGCTAACTCCTTTTGAAATTCTTTAATGCCGCCCGGAGCAGGGTAAAATCCAATGTGGGTTTTGAATGCGCCAAAATGCACAAGATTGCCGTTGAGTGTGAATGTCGCCAGGCCATACTTGATTGCTTCACCAGCGCCTGGTGCCGCCTTGTGGATCGCTTCCCGCATTTTCTTAAGTTGCGCTTGTACATCCTCAGGATATCCTGCGATGTATTCATCAATGGATCCTGCAGCTTTCATTCCTGGTTTCATATTGCTTGTTAATTTATGCCAATCGCAAACTTAGGTGGACCACTTTTTTTTAATAGGGCTCGTTTGCGACAATTATCGGGTAAGTTGCGACTAGCCGGACTTTGATTTGATCGTGTCAGCGATATCTTATCAATCTACCCTACATCAATCTATCCTACTTTTTGAAAATGTTCTTCGGTATCATGGCGTGGACCCCAACATTCCCGTCCACAAGCTGGGTGATATTGACGTCCGCAGCGATACTAGAAAGCATGTAAGCATCAGCCTTCGACAGTTTTTTTTCATCCATCAGAAATGAAATCATCTCATTTACTGCTACGCGCGTTGCGATGGTGAGATCACGATCGCAGCCCATCGTAATGAAATGCGTGGAGGTCTCTGCCCTCGGCCACTTCAGGGTTTTGCCTTTGAGAACCGTGAACTGCAATAGTCCTTTCAACGATGTTTCAATCGCGGTGATGTCGACCTCGCCGTTGCCTTGTGCTGCGTGGCCATCGCCTATTTCGAACAACGCACCTTTGATGTGTACTGGAATATACAATATTGAACCGGCGACGAGTTCTTTATTGTCAAGGTTGCCGGCATGTATCCAGGGTGGAGCGCTGTTCCATCTCCCGGCTTCCTTAGGCGGAGCCACTCCCATGCTTCCGAAAAAGGGCCGCAAGGGTACGTCGATCGATTCCGAAAAGTGACCAACCATCTTCTCACGATCCAACCTGATAATCGACATCTTACGGTCAAAAATTTCATCCGATAAGAATCCGCTTTGCCCGATGGCGTTGTAGCCGTATGCGATCGGAAGGTCGATTGAAAGAATCTTCACTTCCAATATGTCTCCGGGTTCTGCACCTTCCACATAGATCGGACCAGTTAAAAGATGACCGCCTGGTCCTCTTTCTTTAATGGCTTGAACATCGCGCAAAGCTTGTTCGACTTCTCCGGCCGGCAGCCCTGCTCCTTCCAGGCGCTCAGGATTCGATGTGATCAGCGTGTGCACTTTGACGTGATCGCCGGACTGGATTTTAATTACAGGCGGTGCCTCCGACCAGTAATATCCCCAGGCGACTGTTGTCGGCGAAGGATTTAGGACGTGTGGGTTCGCCAGGCTACCGGCTTTTTGCGCAATCGCGGCGCTGGAAATGCAAATAAGTAGGATGAGTTTGCCCATAGCTTTTTTCGTCGGCTCTGTGGCGCCGATCCAATCATAATCTCAGTGGATTATAGGTCTAAAGCAAACTCGAAATTACAAACGGGGCCCTGGCACCGGTTATGGCTACGATATGACTTGCCGCGGTGCTACTTCCTTGCGCCGAGCTCCGGCGTGAAATCGACGGAGATGGCGTTGATACAGAATCGTTTTCCAGTTGGTGGCGGACCATCATCAAAAATGTGGCCGAGATGTGAATCGCAGCGCGCACATGTGACCTCTATCCGGCTCATGCCGTAACTGTTGTCGTCTTTATAATTGACGCTGTTCTTCCTGATTGCTTCGAAAAAGCTGGGCCATCCACACTCGCTTACAAACTTCGCCTCTGATCTGAACAAGGCGTTGCCACATACCGCACAATAGTAACTACCGCGTGTGGTTGATTTCCACATCGTTCCCGTGAAGGCGGGTTCGGTATCCGCTTCTCGGGCGACCGCATAAAGGGCCGGTGAAAGGATCGTTTTCCACTCCGCGTTCTTGACGTTCAGGTGCTTGGTGTCAGTATTTGAATAATAAGGGTTGTTCTCATGTCCGGCGGATGACTTGAGATTTTGCGCAAAGGCGCTGGCAGTGCAGAGTACGACGATAAGGATCAGAGCAGCTTTCACAGGATTGATATTTAATAGCACAAAGTTACAGGATATACGAGGGAAACGCGCCGCCCGGATTGGTGATTTTTGCGGCAGTCCAACAAATTGACGTGGAGGATTTTCTACGCGAACAGAGTCATTTACACGTCTTAGAGGCGTTTTTTCGGGGCACTTGCCTTTGAACGATGATATCAAACCAACGTGAAAGAGATATAGACATCACAATTAACTGTTTTGAGATAATCCCGGTTCGTCATTTCGCATATTTCAGTTCACTTCATATGAATGCTGTAATAGATTCATATTCAGAAACTTTAAGGTCAATTTAACGTGACAGAAAAACCTGGAAACTTAATTTGATTACAATCCCGGGATAAGCGCCTAAAGCGATTTGAAAAGGTTCATAAAACACCACTGGTATAAAAATTGCATTCGGGTAAATAATTCAACAGTTCCTTTATTTTGAAGAAGATAATGTCGTTTCAACCCCTCAAAAAGGTGGCATAATTATAATAACTGAGTGGATGTTCGTTATTTAAACCAAAAACAACAACGATGAAATTTATCAGAAACTCACCGAGGCTGTCCGTATGGATGCTTGCTCTCCTGCTTTGTTTTACTGCTTGTAAGAGCAAAAAGAAAGCTATGGAAGCTGCGGCAGCCGAAAAAGCCCGCGTGGAGCAAGAGGCCCGAGCGAAAAAAGAAGCCGAAGACAAGGCGAAACGCGAAGCTGAAGAGCAGGAGAATGCCCGCAGACAGCAGGAAGAAGCCGCTCGCCGAGAAGCGGAAGCCAAGGCAAGCACTCCGAAAACAAAGTTGGGTCAGTACTTTGATGCTATAGCCAATTCGTCATCTGTGGCGTCGGCAAACAGCAGCATCAATGAAGCTTTGGCGATGTTTTCCTCACCGGAAACACCAGTCCTGATCATCATCAGCGGCAGCGGTGACCAAAAAGATTACGATCGGCCGACGACGATAAAAGCTTATTTGAACTATCTCAAGGACCAAAAGAAGAATATCAACAAAATCGAAAACTTGCAGATCGACGGATCGGGTAAAATCACAGAAGTGGAACTCCGCAAATAGTCCTTACAAATTATTAAATCAAAAGCCATGACCAATATCAAATCAAAATACATCATCATTCTGCTCCTCACCTTCTTCGCATCAGGTGATTTGCTCGCACAGCAAAAGGATGGCGAGATCAGTCCACAGCGCAAGCAGGCGATTGACTCGCTCGCGCTTGAAAAAGTCAGGGACCTGAGCAAGTATATCAGTATCATCGGAAATAAGAAGACGCCATTTTCTGAAGCAAGCCGGGTGATGGATCGTGCCGAAGAATTGTTCGCACCTGGTGCTGAGATGGGTGTGTCAGCATTGAACAGGAAGGAAGTAAACTATTATAAGGTCCGTAAGTATTTCGAACGCCTGATGGCACTCAGCTACGACAAGGTAACCATCGAATGGTACGACATACACTATATCAGCGATCTCGAACGTCAACCGGATGGACGTTATGTGGGAGTTGTTACGATTTATCAGCGCTTTGAGGGCACCACAGGTGACAAGCTGAAATACAAAGACACCACAAAGAAGGATATCACCATTTACGTCGAGCGTAAAAAGACGCAGATCGCAGGACGTACTATCGAATTCTGGGATGTGTTACTTGGGGATATCAAAGTCACCGAAACAAGCGCATAATTTGCAGCAGGAATTCAAGAACCTCAGCTACCTTCGCTGCCATATGACGGGTTTAAGGCTACTGACCCTTTTAGGGTTTGCATTACTGCTTTCTCCGGCAATGAATGCCCAGATTGTCGGCGACGTGGACGAGACGAAGCTGTATGCCGAGTCGAAGCAGTTGAACCAGTTCTTAAGAAGATTCAACGGTGAAGAAGACGAGAAAGGTAAGCGGTTCTATCCCGGCGACAAGCAATACCGCAATGCGAAACTGCGCAAGAAGTATCTTACCATCCTGTTTGACGGCGGCAATGCGGGCATGACTGAGCCACTTAAGGCAGAATTCACAAAGAACGTGCTCGACAAATCAGAAAGCGCAGTGCTGGATTTCCATGGGGGAAACTGGTTTTCTGAAGTGCAAGCCACATTTATCTTTAATGGTAAGGAGCAGCCGTTTACCCTCTTCATGGAAATTGAAAAGGACCACCTTGGCTATAAGTGGGTGATTAGTAAGGTGTATGCGCCATCGCTGAAACCATATTTTCTGCGTGACACCACAAAGATTGGCCGGTTTCTCCATCCCATGAGCCATGAACTGGATTTCATGAACTTGCGCAAAGCGTTTGCCAACAGCGACAGCGTGAGTCAATTCACCGTAAAGCGCTTTATGCCCGATCACCTCTCCGTCTTTCTTTATGAGTTGAAGAAAGGAAACCTTTTCTTCAAGTCTGTGACGCAGGTGAAATTTCACTTCTTCCAGATAGATGGATGGTATTTTGAAGTGGCGGACTTTAACAGACCCGGATTCAACACGGGGTGGCTGATCTCCAATCTGGTGAAGTTGACGAATGACTCAGACAAAGACGTTATGCGAAAATATCTCTTTTATGAGAATCGCTAACCTACTGATTGTTGTCGCGGGGTTGATCCTGATAGCATCTCGCGTAGACGCCCAGAAATCCGCAACCAAAAAACCGGTTAAGAAGACAGAGACGAAGGCTCCTTCGAAGAAGACAACGCCATCGAAAAAGCAGCCTTCATCCACGCCGTCATCTGACAAGAAAGTCGTAGAAAAGAAGCCGGCGGCTTCAGAGCCGGCACCGGACGCAGTCGCGGATGAAAAGAAAGTCCGCGACATTGTGTCGGTGCTGGAATTCATGCTTAACGCGCTAGCCAGTCGTGAGACATCCACTCGTGACAAGGAAGTGCTCATCACGAGTGGATATTCGAAGATCTTCCGCGATGCGAAAGTCCAGGTTGAAGATGATCTTGTTTCGGATCGACTGGTGATCACCAATAAAGACATCGTCCCCTACCTGAAGGATGTCGACTTCTTTTTCGATGATGCGAAGTTTGAATTTACCATCGATGGGATCCAGGGAAATGTCAACTCGGATAACAAGCATTTTTATAAGGTCGCGCTTACAAGGAATCTGAAAGGCACTACAACAGATGGCCTTCAGGTGAACAACACACTGGCGAGGTTCATCGAGATCAACTACGATCTTGATGCGCAGGATCTCAAGATTGTAAGTATTTATACTACCGCATTCAGCGGCAAAGATGCCCTTACAAACTGGTGGGGGCAATTATCGTTCGAATGGCAAGGGATATTCAAGAAGAAGCTGAATATCATCGACAGTGTGTCTGTGAATGACCTCCGCAATATCGCGTCCATCGAGGATTTGGATATCAGCAACAATGAATACGTCACCGGTACAGAGCCGGTTTCATTTCTCAGCAGGCTGAAGAAGCTAAACTTGTCACACACGAATACCACAGACCTAATCGCCATTCGCAACCTGACTGACCTCACGGAACTGAACCTGTCTCATACCAAGATCCAGGACATCAGCGTCCTTAAGTATTCCAGCAGCCTTACCAACCTTAGCATAGATCATACAAACGTTAGCGACATCTCTGTGGTGGAAAAGATGCCCGCCCTGCAGGAATTAAACGTCGGCAATACACCGGTTTCGGATCTGTCGCCGGTTTCCGGACTTGCTGCTTTGGAAGTACTAAATGCTGAGGGTTCGCAAGTTTCAAGTATGTCATCTATTGAACCTTTATCAAAACTCAGGCAGCTCAATCTATCAAGAACTCATATCGTGGATTTAAACTCTGCCGCACATCTGAAAGACCTCTCGATGCTTGATATCGACAGTACACAGGTGTCTAATTTGGCCCCGCTGAGTGGCCTGGACAATCTCAAAGTCCTTCACGCCAACGCGACCTCAATTGCCAGCTTGCAAGCCTTGCTAAAGTTGAAGAACCTCGAGCGTGTGTATTGCGATCAAACTCCAATCAGGCAGCAAGCTGCCAACGCGTTCATGGCTGCCAATCCGAAAGTGCTTGTGATCTATGATTCCAAAGACATGAGAGTTTGGTGGGATGGGCTTACGCCCGCATGGCAGGAAATCCTCGCTAAGAATTTGAAAATCAGCCAGTCACCATCAAAAGAAGAGCTTGCAAAAGTTACGTCGGGAGATTCTATCAACCTTGGTGGGAACGCCCGCATCAAGGATCTCGAACCCTTGCGGAAGCTGCCGAACCTAATCGTCGTCAAGGCCAATAATACCGGTATCAGCGACCTCACTCCTCTCGAATCCCTGCGCGATATTGCCTACATCGATATCAGCGAAACCAATGTCGCTGATATTTCAGTTCTCCGTCAGCTAACGAAGCTTAAAGTTTTACGCGCCGACAAAAGCAAAGTTGAAAATATAAGTCCCTTGAATAAGCTTGCAGGACTGGAAAAAATATTCGTGGACCAAACTGGAGTTCAGGACTTCATCGCCGCCGAATATCTTGAAAAGAATCCAAAAGTGCTGCTGGTGTACAAGACATTGCATCTTAACCGGTGGTGGAAAAACCTTTCCGGTGAGTGGCGGGAAGTAATGCGCTCACAGATGTTGCCGGACACAATTGCATCCCGTGAAAACCTTCACCGGCTCGTTGAGCGGACATCCCTGAGGTTCAAAGATGCAGGAGTCAGCGATTTGTCGGCCTTGAGTGAGTTTGTTCTTCTTAAAGAATTAGATTTTTCCGGCACTTCAATCACAGCAATCCCCTCGCTGGAGAACTTCAAGGGGCTCAAGTCACTGCACGCGACTAACAGCCCCCTGCAAAACCTCGCGTCAATTAGCCAGTTAACCCTGCTTGAAGATCTCGATATTTCGAATACCCCCATTGACGACCTGAGGCTTATTGAAAACCTGGAAAACCTTAAAAGCCTCAATTGCGGCGGTACCCAGATCAAGCGCCTGGATGCGGTTGAGAAAATGTCCAATCTTGAATCCCTGGACTGCTCTAACACCCGTGTGGGCAACCTTGATCCGCTGTTGCCCTTGCCTGTCAAGTCACTGAAATGCTATAACACGAAGGTTTCAGCCCGAGAGGTGGAAAGCTTTAAAAAGAAAAAGCCAGACTGCAACGTTATATTCTATAAGTAAGAAAATATTTTTTACTGCGCAGGGTGATATGTCCTAATTTCGGGGCACACACTAGTAAGGTTCAAGGTCTAAGGTTTAAGCGTGCCAACATGATTGCAGCCACAATTAATAATGCTCCGGCGATCTCGGAAGAGCTGTATCAATCAGCGTTTCCGGTGGTTGCTTCGTGGGTCAGGAAAATGAATGGATCATTGGAGGACGCAAAAGATGTTTTTCACGATGCGCTTGTCTTGTACCAGGAAAAGATCAATCAAGGTGTTACTATTGAGACATCACCTGAAGCGTACATTCTCGGAATTGCCAAACACCTTTGGTTGCGCAAGTTCAAGCTCGCAAGAAACACTGTGTCTCTTGATGAAATGGAACGGAGCATAGTGATTCCCGATGATTTTTACGCACCCTTGAGTAGCCTTAGGTTGCTCAAGTTTCTCGAGCTGGCCGGAAGGAATTGTTTGGAACTCCTGCGTCGCGCTTATTACGACAAACTCCCGGCAATTGAACTTGCGCAAAAAATGGGATACGCCGGAGAAAGATCTGCAACGGTTCAAAAGTATAAGTGTATCGAAAAACTAAGAGTTATTATCCACCAGAAAGCAATGTCATATGAGGACTTCACTGACTGAAATCCGGGATATCGAAGCGTACTTATATGACAGGCTCCCGCCCGACGAAGCTTTGGTTTTCGAGGCACGCCGGCTCACCGCATCCCGGCTTCGGCTTAACATTGGACTTCAAAAAAAACTGTACCTGCTGCTGGCCATCTATCAACGGAAAAAAGTCAAAAGAGAAGTTGAGATGATTCATTCAAGGCTTTTCATGGACGAGGGCAGCGGATCATTAAATGACCGGATCCGGATTATTTTCAATCAATAGCGAAATGATACAGTCCTCTACAATTCCCATGGTGCTTGACGCCCGGGGAGAGCGAGCCTATGATATTTTCAGTCTCCTGCTGAAGGAACGGATCGTGATTCTGGGCTCTGGAATCAACGACCAGGTTGCGAACGTCGTTGTCGCCCAGCTCCTCTATCTCAACAGCCTTGATCAAAAGCAACCCATAAGCCTGTACATTAATAGTCCGGGTGGGAGCGTGTACGCGGGGTTGGCGATCTACGATACGATCCAGATGATCAAGGCACCCGTATCCACGCTCGCCGTGGGAGTCTCGGCGAGCATGGGCACCGCTTTGCTTGCTTCCGGCGCGAAAGGTAAAAGATATGCGTTGCCCCATGCCACGATACACATGCACCCTACCGGCGGCGGCGCCCAGGGATATACAGAAGATGTTCGCATCGCATCGTACGAACAAGAAAGGCTGCAGACGCAATTGTTCCACCTGATGGGAAAGCATTCCGGTCATTCATGGAAAGAGGTCGAACACTTCTTCCTGCGCGACAAGTTCATGAATGCTCCCCAGGCACAGCAATACGGACTAATCGATGATGTGTTGGGTGATGTATCGGATGTCGTAGAACTGGAACGGACGGAGTTTGGGGTGAAGTTTGGAGAAAGGATGATAGGAAATAAGTAATCAGTAGTCTGCCGGTGTAGTTCTCATTGCGGTTATCTGTAGCCGGCCGCTTGCAACTCGAACAGCTCAGAATACCTTCCTTTACTCTTCATCAATTCATCGTGCGAGCCGATCTCGGAGATCTTTCCACCTGCAATCACGGCGATGCGATCGGCGATGCGAACTGTAGAAAACCGGTGAGAGATCACAATACCGATCCTGCCTTTAAGATTCTCTTTCAATTCCGCGAAGATGGCTGCTTCCGCTTCGGGATCCAGCGACGAAGTGGGTTCATCCAGGATCCACATGTCGGCATCGCGGTACATGATCCGAGCAAGCGCAAGTCTCTGCCACTCGCCTCCCGAAAGGTCATGTCCACCTTCAAACAACCGCCCGACTTTTGAATCCAATCCATGTGGCATTTTTTTCAAAAGCCATTCACTTCTTGCATTCCGCAGCGCCTCAAGGACATGATCGTCAGAAGGAGGTGCATCTGGTCTTCCCATCGTCACATTTTCACGCACGGTCAACTCGTAGTTTGCATAATCCTGAAAGAGTACACCTATTCGGTTCCTGAGATCATCGGGATTTGTTTCCTTTAAATCCACGCCGCCGATTCTTATCGAACCTTTGTCTGCATCATAGAATCGAAGCAACAACTTAATGATCGTGCTTTTTCCAGCGCCGTTCTCTCCTACGATCGCCATGAGCTCGCCGCTGTTGATCTTAAGATTAAAACCGTCCACGGCGGGCTCTGTCCCGCCAGGATACTGGAATGTGACGTTGTCGAATTCAATACCTTGATCAAGTCGCACGGGCAGCGGTGTGGGCTTGTCCGGCACCTTGATCTGTGGTGGAATAGACAGGAATGAAAAATAATCGTCGAGGAACGTGGTATGCTGATCAACTGCGACAAAGGTGCTTGATATCTGGGCGAGGGTGCTCGACACGGATGTGAACGCACCGATGACAAGCACAACGCCGCCCGGGTCAATCGAACCTTCAACGCCTTTGATAGAAACGAAAAGGTAGGCAAGAGCAAGTGTAGTACCCGTCACCAAGCCTGTGAGCAAAGAAACGCGGGTGCCAGACCGGTACATAAACTCACGCTGTTTAAATAATGCCTCTGATAAATTTCGGTGCCTTCCCAACAGATAATCCGAAAGCACATACGCCCTGATTTCTTTGGTAGTTCGCGGCTGCACCAGCAGGTCACTTAGATATCCACGCTCGCGCTCTTCGGGTGTCTCCTTGTAAAAGAATGCATATAGCTTCGACGTTACACGGCTTTCCAGGGCGAGCGAAAGCGCCGCAGCACCCAGGGCAAGGATCACCAGCGCATAGTGGAGACTTGCAAGCAGGGATGCCATCAAGATGATCGTTACGATGTTGCCCGACAGACCGAGCACTGACCAGGTAAGATCGCCAGGACGCCAGTTTACGTCGCGCTTGGCGCGGGCAAGGCGATCGTGCCAATTGGAGTTGTCAAAGTTTCCCAGATCAATCTTTGAAGCCTTTGCCAACAGGCGCCTTTCAGCTTCCAGCTCCACGCGCCTGACAAAAAGATTTCTACCGTAGCCCATATATGCGCCAATGGCACGCTGCACACTTACAATAACCCATAAGGCGATGACGATGGGCAATATGTCATTAAACTGAATTGTGTGAAGTCGTGCTTCGGCGATGCGGTTGACCAGCTCCGCCCCGAGGTAAACAGACATAGGCAGCATTGCTGCGTTGATCATGCCGAGGATGGAATACCGAACCAAAGATTTTGGAGAGGCTGCCCAGGCAAGCCCCATTCCTTTTTTGAGATTGTTTCTTACCCTGCTGGCACGCGTACCACCTTTAGCCGGCTGTTCCATTTTTGCAAAGTAAAGGAATCAGAGAAATCCCGAAAACATACGATTGGAAACAAACGGCAAGGCCAACTATCTACCTACTCCAGGTAAACTCAGGCAATTTCACAACCTCACCACCCTTCATCGCAGACTCATGTGCGAGGATTCCCACGCAAGTAATGTTTGCAGATTGCTGTGCATTGGGGTAAGGCTGACGATTATCAACCAGCGACATGAGAAATTCATGAGCAAGGTGCGGATGCGAACCACCATGGCCAGCACCCTGAATGAACGACAAATGCTGATGGCTGTCGGCATCATAGACACCTCCGGTAGTAAACGGCGCTATTTCTTTTGGCAGCAGGTGTGCAAAGTCAGGAGTTTTTACGCGCGTTGGCACTTCGCCTGTATGGATTACATTTTCTTCGTGTTCGATCTGAGTCCATTCGAAGGATTTTTTCGAGCCATATACGTCAAAGCTTTCCCGGTATTGGCGCGCAGTGTTGAATAGCGATCGCGTCACTTCAGCGGATAAATCAGAATTCCTGAACTTTATGTGACAAGATTCGATCGCAAACGGAGAATTATATTTTGCGATAAGCTTTTTATCGATTGTACCTGATCCAAAACAAGAAACGTATTCTGCTTCATCACGCGTGAGCCCCAGAACGGGTCCAACGCAATGCGTAGCGTAATGCATGGGCGGAAGTCCCTCCCAATATCCAGGCCACGCTCCCATCTCCTGCTGGTGCGATGCGCGCAGGAACTGGATCTTCCCCAGCTCTCCCTTGTCAAACATATCTTTAACGAACAGAAATTCACGGCTATACAACACCGTTTCCATCATCATGTAAGTAAGGCCGGTCGTCTTCACCGCGTCAACGATCTTACGGCAGTCATCGACAGTGGTCGCCATCGGCACAGTGCAAGCCACGTGTTTACCGGCAAGCAATGCAGCAATCGACTGCTCGGCATGATTGTGAATCGGAGAATTGATGTGCACTGCATCCACGCCCGGGTCTTTCAATAGCTCCTCATAGCTCGTATATCTCTTTGCTATTCCGAAAGTGTCTCCGATTGCATCTAACTTGCTCTTTGTACGCTGGCAAATAGCGTACATGTTTGCATTTGGATGTTTTTGATAGATCGGAATAAACTCGGCGCCAAAACCGAGGCCTACAATGGCAATATTTATTTTCTTCATGAATTATTGGTTCACGTTTTATAAAAGAACACCCTGATGGGTATTTGCCCAGGATTTAAGGAAACTTAATCCATCTGAAGCGAAACTGTCCTGAGACTCGGCAAAGGGTTTCCAAATGCATACCGCTCCAGCCAACTCTTTAATGTCTGGCGTGAAGCTTTCGATCGAAATGGCTCGGTTATATCCTATCGACTCCAGGCCACGCTTCAGCTTGTCCCAACGCATCTGTCCTGTTCCGGGTGTGCCGCGATGACTTTCGGACACCTGAACGTGAATGAGCCTTTCACCAGCGAGCTTCACGGCGGCTTCCGTGTCCTGCTCTTCAATATTCATGTGAAAACCGTCCAGCATCACATTTGCTGCCGGATGGTTGATATCATTGACCAAACGCATTACATCCTCAGCTGTGTTGACCAGATCCGATTCGAACCTGTTCAGGGGTTCAAGCGCGATCTGTTGTCCATGATCGGCGGCCATGATGCATACTTTATAAAGATTTTTTACCGCCCGGTCCCACTCGATTTTTTTTTGCTCAGGTGAAATCAGCCGCGCCTTGCCCACCGCAGAATACATAGGCCCCGCAACGAATTCTGCCCCGATGTCTTCCGCGATTTGAAAACATGAAAGCAGATACGCAAAGCAAGTTTGATGAAACATCGGATCATCGTTTGTGAGGTCGCGTGTGGGGCCAAATGCGCCGCACACAATTCCGTCCAGTCCGTTGGATCTCAGCGCATGCCTAAGAGATTTTACGTCAATGAGTGCCGGATCCTCAACTGGAATTTCAACGGCGTCGAATCCCATTTCTTTTATTTTCGGAAACAGCTTTTCAGTCTCGCGGTTAAATGGCGACGTCCAAAGCCAGGTACTGACGCCAAACTTTACGTGAAGACTCATGATGGCATTGCCCTCTCAGGTTGTTTTTCCTCCAGTACGATCGCTTTATAACCTCCTTTGGATCTGAAATAGACCAAAAGGAAAATGTACGTCGCCAGCATAATGACGGGAAAGATCGCGACTGTCTTGAGGGCCTCCTTTTTTGCGGCCTCCTGAATTCCCCTGACCACCTGCTGGTCTTCTGCGGGACCTTCGGCAAGGCGCGCGGTATTCACGGACTGGTAATTTCCGAAAATACTATACTTCTGATCGGTAGCATAGGTGCCGTGAAGGGATGCACTGTGCTCGGTATCATACTTGGTAAGATTTGAATCGATCTGTTTATCCTGCACGAACCCGAGGATGACGGCTCCGATTACGCCAGCGGCAATCATTCCAACGCCGCCCGTGATATTCAATGTCAGTGCGCCACCTTTTGGAAAGCGCTCAGCGACAACGCCGAGCATCGTGGGCCAAAAAAATGTTTTCCCGAGCGCGAATAGCGTGGCTGCTACCAGGATCATCGCTCCACTCGATACAGACAACAGCAAAAGGCCTACACAAGCAATCGCAGAGCACGTCGCAAGAAGTCCTAGCGCCGAGATCTTATGAATGATCGGTCCCGCGAACATACGGAGTAACGCCATGATCGCGGACGTATAAACCAATATCCATCCCGCTTGCAATCCTATCGACTTCATCTCGGGCGCCATCAGGTCAGAGATCCAGCTGTCGGTGCCGAGCTCCGTTGTCGCGAGTGGTATCATGAGCAAGATGAGCAGAATAAATATCGGCTGCCCGAAACTCCTGACATAAAATCCAAACCCCGCGACAATGAGGAGTGTGATTATCAGGTTCACCATGGTGGACCATTCGAAGATGGAACCTATTTGAAATACCACGAGGGCTGTCACTACAGAAATTCCACCAACCCCCACTTCTTTTAACATTTCCAGGTAGGACACTCCTGCTTTCACACGCTCGTTCACAGGGAAATTTCTTGCAAACATCATGACGCCGTAAAGAATGGTTGGAATCAGGATCAAGATCATTTTGATCTTCCAGCTCGTCTCTGCTCCCAGCATCAACGCCATGATGCCGGCAAGGACAAGGCCCACCGGCCAAGCCGCATGGAGGATGTTGAGCCACTTTGTTTTCTCTTTTGGAAATAAGGTTGTCACCACAGGATTTACAACAGCTTCTACTGTACCGTTACCCAAAGCCATGATGAACGTCGCAATGTATAGCGACCAATAACCGCCGGCGAAAAGTGTAAGCGCGGCCGACGTGAAATGGCAAACAAATGCGAAGATCATCGCATTTTTATATCCCACGCGATCGATGATAAGACTGAATAAAACGATGCTGATTGCGAATGGCCATAATCCCACACCGGCGATTTCCCCGATTTGAGTGTTCGTAAGGTTAAACTCGCTGCCCCACTGTGGCAACGTCAGCGCCCTGAGGATAAAGCCGAATGAAGTTGTGCTTAGGGCGACAAAGCAGGCAAGAAAAAGTTTCCTGTCTGCCGGTGCGTCATGATTGCTAGTGCTGCTCATTGGCTTTTGGTTTTCCCGGCGCAAGCTGTTCGAAATAGAATACGCCGTTCTTGTTTGCAATCACAATATCAAGCCGCCCATCTTTATTCATGTCCTGTGCCACAAACTGGATCCCGACGCCAGAGGTATCATCGATGAGGTGCCTCACCCATACCGGCCTGTTTCTTCCATCTTTTAAGAGTTCGAACCAGTAGAGTACTGCTGGCTCGAGTCCACCCGGGCCACGACCCTGGTGGGAATAAAACCGTTTGCCGGTGATAAGATCCGGCAAGCCGTCGTTGTTTACATCGTCGAGCACAAGACTATGCGTTTCAGAGAAAGTGCTGTCGATAGTATGAGTGGTGAACGAACTGTTCCTGTCTTTGTCAAGAACCTGCTCGTACCACCACATACCATACTGATGTGCCGAAGAAGAGACGACATCGTTATCGCCGTCGTTGTCAAAATCGTAAGTCAACATTTGTGCGCATGCCTCGCCGAGATCGGCCTCGTGCCATTTCCAGGAGGCTGCTTTCATGTCTTTTGGTGCCTCCCACCAGCCACCGCGTATCATCACATCCTTGATGCCGTCACCATTGATGTCACCCCAGCCTAATCCATGCGAAAACAATCCCACTCCTTTCGAGTTTTGTTCGCTGATAGGATTTTTCTTCCAGGATACTTTTTTGTTTTTGACAGACGAGCTCCACCATGCCATCTGTCCCAACTTTTCATTTCCAAAGATCAGGTCTTGCCGCCCATCGCCGTTTACGTCCGCCATCAATGGTGATTCATTCGACGCCACCGAGTCGATAAGATTACGCGTCCAAAGTGCATCCTTGCCTGCAGGGTTTTCAAACCAATAAACCTCCTTGCCGGGGAAATCGAAGGAAATCAGATCGATCCATCCGTCGTCGTTGACGTCGGTGGCAAAGTTCAGGAACGAGTCACTGTACCCTTTTGTGTAGTCGAATTTCTTATGTTTCCAGATATCGTGTGCTTTCCATTCGGGTGCCTCAAACCATCGTGCGCCTGCGATGATGTCCATCTTACCATCCTTGTTCACATCACCGACCGTGGCGCCCTCCGTGTAGAACTCATCCCATAAATGATATTTCTTGAACTTTACTTCGTTACCTGCAGTTTGCGCCGCTGCGGTGAAACATAGCACCGAGCAGACGGCAACAACGCAAAATTTCATGGCTTGAAAGGGTATTTTCGATGGTTTCATAGTGGATGTATTTTCCATGTTTCTATCCGGCTAGTGTTCAACTTATGAATTCAAAAGATAAGCGAGCAGTGCATTGAATTCGTCCTGACTCATGGTCGTACCAAAATTATCAGGCATGACGCTGAAGCGAGAGGCTTTTTGCTCCAGGATATCTTTCTTTGGTACTGTGAACTCTTTACCTGCGAAGTCAGCGAAGATCATCACCGCGCCTTCCTCGCGGCGGAACAAACCTGTGAGCACTTTTCCGTCTTTGGTCTTGATCGTGTAGCTTCTGAACGCCTCAGAGATATTCCTATTTGGGTCGAGGATTTTTTCCGCCAGTGACTCCGCGCCACGACTACCGATGCCATGCAACTGCGGGCCGATGCCTGTCCCTGAGGCACTCACACGCCGATGGCAGATTGCGCAGTTACGGGCAAACACTGCGGCTCCTGAATCAAGCGATATGTTTGCAACCGGTACTGCTTTGAAGTCCTTTAAGCGTTTTTCTATCAAAGCCTGACGCTCGCCATCGATTGGATCGAGGTTGGAGGTGAGGCTCTCGTACTCTTTCTTTTGTTTTGGACTGATGTTCAACAATATTCTCTCCTCTACTTTCGGATCCACCAGTGTGCGCGATGCCAGCTCACCTTTGCGTACCTGTTGAAATGCGACATCAATTCCTGCAGGCGAACTGACGAGAGCAGTCACCACAGCGATTTGCAGATCTGATGGCGCATGCTTGACATCAGAAAGGACCTTGTTGAGCGCGGTGCCCTGGAACGCTCCCGCCGCTGTTACAACCTTTTTCTTGAGATCAAGTGAGGCCGAGTCGTCATGGAGGATGCCTGCGACAACGTCCATATTCTGAGTTGAATTCAGCTTGAGCAGAGATGTGACGGCAGCAGTTTTTACATCCACAGCAGATGTGGCAGCCTTGGCATATTGCTTCAACGCGGCTTCGCTGGACACAATCTTATAGTCACCCGCCAGTTGCACGGCATACCGCTGCTGAGCCACGAGCGCGGCAGTTTTTTCCCTCCTTACATCGTCTGCGACTTCTTTACTTTTTTCATTGATTGGACCGGTATAAGCGACCAGCACCCCGGGAGGATATTTTTTCATCAGACCTTCAGACACTTCACCAGCCCACTGTGCGAACTGTTTCGCGTCCTTCTTTCCGCCCCGCTCTTCGATACCCGTTTGAATCCCCTGGAACACCAATGCTTTAAGCTCGACATCCTTCGTTTTTACCATTGCGTTGTCCATGACACTCTTTAGCTGCGTTTCCGGGATGAACCTTGTTATGTGCTTATAAGCAGTCGGGATCTTCTCTGGAGCGAGATCATAATCGGTGAGGTATTTGGCAAGGAACACTGCCGCTGTAGGTGATGGCACGTCTATCATTACAAACGCGATAGATGCTGCGTCTTCCTGGCTCCATTTTTTTGCTACAGCCTCCTTTAAAAGCGCTTCGTTCCTCAAAAGATTTCTTAATGCCAACCTTGTCGTGTACTTAAGGTGCGTATCCGTCTCAGGCAACGCATGTTGAATCGCTAACACCGATTCAACCGAAGCCATTGTGGGATATTTCATCATCAGTTCTGTGGCAACCCGCTGGACGTGCGGATCGGTGTCTTTCAATGCTGACGTTACCAACGGATAAAAATCCGCTATTTCCACAGGCTTCTTCTCTACAAGCACCCGGAGTGTGTGCACGCGAACAAGCGGGCTTGCGTGAGACATGGATTTTTTAAGAACATCGTCTGTCAGCGCATTCAGGCGGTAAAGCAACCATTGTGCATGCATGTACTTCTTCGCGCTCGTTGACTTATCGTCGATTATTGATTTTAACGCCGGCACGGCATCCGGTCCAATCCGGTCAGCAATCTGGTCAGCTGCCGTCATGCGCACAGGAAGGTTTGCGGCATCGAGTGATGCGAGCAATTCATCAACAGGTGCGGTGCTCAAATCTTTCACCGGATTTACATTCCCTTTATAAGTAATGCGCCAGATCCTTCCCCTCTGCTTATCGCGCTTTGGGTGTCCGAGGGGCACCTCGTAGTGACCAATGATCGCATTATAGAAGTCAGCTACATACATAGCGCCGTCAGGACCGATCTTAATGTTCACGGGGCGGAACCATGGATCTTCGCTCTTAATGAAATCGACCTCAGATTTTCCAACCGGTGAAGATCCATTCCATATCGATGAATAGCGGTGAACACGGCAGTTGACAACGTCTCCGATGAAGAAATTTCCCTGGAATTCCTTTGGCCATTTCACATCCGCATATTGTGTGATACCACACAACGCAGTCGCTTCATTTTCAAGCGGCTTCATATCCGGAGCGAATGCCATGATCTCCACTTTCCCAAAGTGGGGATAATCAGCGCCGCGTATGAGTTGGTAAAGCGGAGAGCTATGGCTATCCGTCGAGTAGACGTAACCCAATGAGTCGAACACAAGCCCGAATGGGTTCACCTGACCAAACGTGAGTTGCTCGACGCGGCTGCCGTCGAGTCTGAAACGAAATGTATTTCCGGACACCATTCTTATAGAGTCTCCGTCGGTTCCCGCCACCGTCGACCTGTTCGTGAAGCCATGGCAAGCATGAACCCATCCGTCGTAGCCGCGCATAAAGTTACTGACCATACCATGCGTGTCTTGATAACCAAATCGACCGTAGAGCACACGCTGGTTATCCAGCTTTCCATCATTGTTTGAATCAGTGTACTTATACACGCTTGGTATGCTGAACGTCAGCGCCTGATCGTTCAAAGGCAGGATGCCAATGGGAATGTTGACCGTGTCGCTAACATCTGTGAATTTATCGGCTCGCCCGTCATGGTCGGTATCTTCGAGGATCGTGATTCGGTCTGTGCCCTTTGGGGTCTGGGTGGATGGGAAAGGATATTCAAAAGACGACGTTACCCATAGTCTGCCTTTGGCATCGAATGCGAGGTTGATCGGTTTATCTATGTTAGGTTCGGATGCAAAGAGCGTCACCTCAAATCCTGGGGGCACTTTTAATCCTGCAAGCTCCTGTTCCGGGGTGCGAGCGTCTGTTGACCGGATGTTCTCCGAAAATTTCTCGCCACTGTACAGGCTGTCGTCGTCAGCAACTTGTTTATTGTCACAGCCGAACGGTGCAAGCGCGCATACCATCAGAACTAAGATGATCCGAAGTGCAGAGGTTTTGAAGTTCATAGTAATGGTTTTGATGCGATGGGTGAAACGTACTCCAATATCTCGATATCCCTGAATCCGTTCCTACAGTTTCCTGCCCATTTCTGACTGTTTTTTGTCATTCGAACCAGAATTAATCCTAAATTCAGGCAATAAGTCAGCATTTCCTGGCATGAAGCATTTTGTACGCAAGTCAGCTATTCCTGAGTCGAAAACATTCGTGATCAAGGATCTCGTGGCTGCGCATTTTGATCCGAACTGGCATTTTCATCCTGAGTACCAGTTGTTCCTGGTGCTAAAAGGAAAGGGTACTCGTTTCGTCGGCGACAACATCAAGCACTTCAGGGAAAACGATATGGTCTTTACCGGACCAAACCTTCCTCACCTGTGGCGCAATGATGACTGGTACTTCAAAAAAAACGGACCACGGCAAACTCGAGGCGTAGTGATATACTTCCAGCCCGACCTGCTTGGGAGCTTTCAGGACAAGGAAGAAATGAATTCAATCCACCATCTTCTTCAAAAATCAGAGCGAGGGCTTGAAGTTAAGGGCGAAACGAACCGGCAGGTAGCGAAATGGATGATCGAGCTTGTCGAAATGAAAGGGGTGCCCAGTATCATACAGCTCCTCAAGATTCTCGATACACTTGCGAAATCAAATGAGTGCTCTCCAATTGCTCACGCCGGCTACGTTAACCTGAACAAGGAATCTGAAACCGGCCGAATGACACTTGTGTACGAGCATGTTATGAAAAACTTTAAGCAGCGTTTGCCTCTGGAAGAAGTCGCTTCATTAACCAATATGTCCGTAAGCTCGTTCAGCAGATACTTCAAATCGCGGGCTAATAAATCTTTTTCTAATTTCCTTTCTGAGATAAGGATCGGTCATGCTTGCAAGATGCTTCACGAAGAAAATGCATCCATCAGCTATGTCGGCGACGCCAGCGGATTTCCCACGTTGTCAAACTTCAACAAACAATTCAAGGAGATCACAGGCAAGACTCCGCTGCAATACAAGAAAGCGTACCTCGAACAGTTCAGGGGTTAGATGCTCAACCCTGCGCGCCGGTGCGCTTCTTAGTAGAGTTTTGAATTATTCGCTCTTCAAATCTTTTACCGGATTGGCGATTGCCGCACGGAAGCATTGGACCGCAATTAAAGTGAATGCAGCAATCAGCATGGTGCCGGCGGCAAACACAAATGGAAAGATGCCTTGCTCGATGCGATACGCATAGCCACTCAGCCAATAACTCGATATAAGGTAAGCCAGCGGACAGGCTATCAAGTTCGCCAGTATTATTTGCGACACATAATCTTTTGTGAATAACGCGATGATGTTTTTTGCCCTGGCGCCTAGAACCTTGCGTACAGCAATCTCCTTCGTCCGGCTCGACAACGAGAAGGAAACAATACCAAATATTCCCATCAGCATAACGACCAGCATGAGGACGGCTGCACCCCCACTCGCCTCCTTCAATTGAAGCTCAGAGGCGTACATGGACTGGAAGCGCTCATTCATAAACATGTACTCAAATCCTGCTTCGGGAAGCATAGCATTGCATTTCTGCTTGATCGCATCGATGGTGCCACTGATGTCGTTGGTATTAACATTGAACGAGAAATAGCGATAGACCCTGGTGTATGGCTCGTTTACGTATGCAAACACCAGTGGCTGGACAGCAGCTTGCATGGACGCGTAGTGAAAATCCTTCACGACACCAGCAACGGTCAGTGAATAGTCGCTGTCACCGGCCTGGAAACGTATCTTCTTGCCCGCAGCGGACGACCAACCCAGCGCTTTCATGGCCGACTCGTTCAGGACCACGTGCCCACTCACATTACTGCTGTTATCGTGCTTGAGAAAAGTGCCCTCGAGCATCGTGAGCCCATAAACATTTCCAAAATCCTCATCGCCACTCATGGTAAGCATGCTGATGGCATTGTTGCTACCTTCCGGAAAAATGTTTGCATAGCCCAAATACGCTCCGTCCGGGATGTCATATGAAAGCGACACCGAATTGACATTGGGCGTGCGCTGCAACTCCGTCTTTATTCCTTCCATCTTCACAACACCCGTTGAATCCCATTGCCGGGGAAGAGATGAAACGATCAGTACCTGATCTTTCGAGTAACCAAGGTCCTTGTTGAAAAAATAAGTGACTTGCTGCCACACAGTAAGTGCGCAGATAAACGTCACGCTCGCCAGGGAAAATTGTGTCACCAGCAACACACGTCGCAAATTGCTTCCGCCACCGATGGTGCTCGTTTTTCCCTTTGCGGATTGGACTACGTTCAAAGCACTCAGCGCGAATGCAGGATAGGCGCCCGACAAAACAGAGACCGTCAGCACCAATATCAGTATCACCACCCAATTATTGAATGCAAAAAGCCAAACCGGGTCCATCCTAATACCAAGCAGCTGCCCGAAGAATGGACTTAACAATTCATACATGACAAAGGAAAGCGTAAGTCCCAGGCAAGTCATGAGGAACGCCTCTACGAAGTGCTGAGCGATCAATTGAACCCTTGCCCCGCCAAATATCTTGCGCAAACCGATTTCCTTTAACCGGTATGTCGACGTGCCGACGTGGATGTTGACAAAATTGATAATGCTCATCGCCAGAATGAATCCTGCAATCAACAGCAGCGTGACGATCATCTTCCAGATTGCCTCATTGTTCTTCTTTAAATAGTAACCTTTAACGCCCTCGAGCTCCAGCGTAATGTTCCCCCGGGAATGCTCCGGCTGATATTTTGCAAGGACCTGCTCCAGTGGTTTTGTCAAGTCAGATGGTGACACACCATCTCTTAGTTCGATCATGTTTACCATGTTCTGGTTACTCCACAGGTCTCCCTTGTCACCGTCCAGTTGAAAATATTGGTTATTGTCTATCGGCAGGAACACTTGATAAGGTCGGCCCGTAAAATTGGTAACGGTGTTATTATAGGGTAGATCTTTTAGCACAGCTGAGATCGTAAAGTCAACAACTTTTCCTCCCGCAGGAGTCTGAATGGAAATGAGTTGGTTGATAACGTCTTTCTTACCAAAGAACTGAATAGCAAATGATTCGGTGACCACAGCAGACTGATTGTTAACGAACGGAGCTTCAGGATTCCCATGCAATACCTTGAAGCCGTACATTGAAATAAAGGTGGTATCGCCGATTGCTGCGCCAACGCGAAAATGCTTATCGTCGACCGTGACCAGCGCTCTGGCTGGATCGAAACGATAATAGTTTTTGATTAAGTGTGGATACTCTTCCTGTAGCGCTTTCGCAAGGGGACTGAAAGAAGTGATTTCCATGCCCATGTTCTCCACCCTCCACTTGCTTTTGATGTGATATTGCCCATCAATATTTCTGAGTGTGGTGTTCACATTTTTCTCACCCACCACATACGCAGCAATCAACATGGTAAGCGTGATGCCGGTTGCGAGACAGAAGACATTCAACAACGAGAACAGTTTTCGCCTCATCACGTGCCTGAGGGCGACTTTGAAGTAGTTCTTGAGCATAAAGTCAATATTGTCAGCGGATCAGTCTATTCCAAGAACGGTGCCACCTAATATCCACATCCACCGCCTGAAAACAGCTTAAGTTGATCATCTAGCGGGCGAAATTGAACTATGCAGTCCGTATTCGGGCAAGTGTGTATGCTTGACTGGAAGCATGTTGGGTAACTTATATGGTGGCTGATTTGATGATGAATTGACAGTTGACAATCACGCGTTTCACTCGGGAGCAGTTGACAACGTTTTCAGCTGAATCATGCACGGATTTCAAATTGCTTGCGGGTAGTGATTCGCGGGGGCGCATATTGTCAACAGCCCTATTGCCAACCGTCTGCTAATTCATCAGCGGGTCGTTTTCACAGACGCAATTTCTTCCGACCTTCGGGCGAAACAAAACCAAATGATCTGGACGATCCTATTCTCACTCAGTATAGCACAGGGGATTTTTCTTATCTCGGTCATTGCTCTAAAGCAACCTAAGAACACACTCGCCTCTGTTTTGATCTCGGTGATGGTTGCCATTATGATCGTCACTAACCTTGGTTACCTGGTGGCACGCACAGAGTTAGTGAATTACATTCCGCAGATGTTTGGCGTTCCATTTGGGATGATCCTCCTGCTTGGCCCGCTTTTTTACTTTTATTGCCAGTCCGTTACTGATCCTATGTTCAGGTGGAAAGCGCCTTTCCTGCTTCACTTCATACCCTATTTCATTCAGCTCGCGATCAATCTCCCCTTTCTTCTGATCGGAAAAACTGTATGGATCCAGTTTATAGCTATGTTCCTTTCCGGAGAACTTCCTGTCAGGGAACTCGAAAAAGGACTGCTGCTGGCCCAGGACTTACACCTTTTGATCTATCTCTTCCTGACTTTCCGTCTGATAAGGGCAAGAAAAAAAGAAAACCTATCTCAATATATTGTACCATTTGCCGAGCGATTAAAATGGCTAAACCACTTAACATGGTGCTTTTCCTTTTTTCTGATGTGCGTCTTAGGATTGGGAATAATTATAATCGTCGGAGAGAAATACATTCCGGTTTCGAACTACGCGTACACCATCGTGTCATCCGTAATCATATATGTCATTGCATATAAAACCGTTATTAAGCCGGAGGTCATCGCACCGGATTTTGTACAGAAGTATAAAGCGTACATGCAGTTCATGGGTGATGATGGCGAAAAGTATCTGAACAAGCTGAAGGCACTGCTTTCAGAAAAGAAAGTATTCGTCGATCCGGATCTGACACTGCTTCGATTGGCTGAGAGCATGGGTCTTCCCTCCCACCAGGTTTCAAAACTTATCAATGAGAAATTCGGGAAGTCATTTAACGACCTGATCAACGAATATCGCGTCAACGAATTCATTGCGCGGATCAACAGCCCTCAATACCAGGCCTACTCGGTGCTCGGTGTAGCTATGGAAGTGGGATTCAACAGTAAGTCGTCCTTCAACAGCACATTCAAAAAAATGACTGGTAAGACACCTTCAGCATACAGAAAGGAGGCCTGATTACCGATTCAGGACGTCCGGTTTTATAAAACAGGTCGTACGTGCATATACGCGTGGCTACGTTTGCGATAAAAACAAACGTATCTATGTCAACAACCGTTATAAGCTGGTTTGAAATTCCCACGACCGACATTTCCAGGGCACAGAAATTCTATGAGACAGTGTTCGGCATCCGTCTATCAGCATTGGACACTCCCATGATGAAAATGCGGATGTTTAGCACTGTTGAAAACCCTGCGGATGTCCGCGGCGCACTTGTCGACAGCGGCGGGTTCCACAAGCCGTCTCAAACCGACGGGCCGCTCCTCTACCTCAACGCAAACCCTGATGTTCAAAAGGTATTGAACAAAGTTGTTGCGGCGGGTGGAAAGGTGTTGGTACCCAAAACGGAAGTATCTCCTGAGCAAGGCCACATTGGCGTGTTCATCGACACGGAAGGCAACAGGATTGGAATTCACTCTGTCCCTTCGAAATGATCTCCAACGCTTGAAGATTTGCACTATGAACATGAGAAGCACTATCCTGATCCTGGGATATTTCATCAGTTGCATTCCGGCCACGGCACAGGATGTCAACAATCTAATCCTGCCGGCAGGAACACCTCTGGCCAAAGACGGAGAACCCGGGCGCGTTGAAAAAGTTGGATCCGGTCCAACAAAAGTTATCCTTATTGCCGACGCTGGATTTGGCGGCGATATCTACAGCGATCTAATGCAACAAAATCGGAAACGCTATACGTTCTATGCGGTCACGTTGCCGGGCAGCGACAATACCAACCCTCCCGCGGTGCCGCCAGCGGGAACAAGTTATTCGAAGCAAACCTGGCTGCACAATGCACAGCACGCTATTCTTGCCCTGATCGAAAAAGAGAAATTGGTCAGCCCTGTCGTCGGTGGGAACTTAATCATTGCTACGTCAATCGCCCTTAACCTTGCAATACGGTATCCCGACAAGGTGGGAAAAGTTATTGTGTTTGGTGGTATGCCGCGCGCCACGTGGCCTTCGGAAAAAGGTCAAGTCTTACCCGAAGAACGTGCAAATGCGATCGACAACTACACGGCCCCTAGAATGTACAAGACCATGACACGGGAAACATGGAATAAAAATCTTTACCAGGCCATACAATTCTCAAGAGACTCAGCACGTGGGGCCTTGTATTTCAAAAAAGCAACAGAGGCATCGATCCCGATCATGACGCGCTATTTATGCGAGTTCTATACGACCGATGTGGCGGTGGACTATCAAAAGGTAACTGTACCTGTTTTGGTGCTGCTTCCGGGATTCGATGAGAAATATCTCGCTGAGAACTCACGCTTTATGGACAAACAGTATCTGTGGAATGGATGGGATAAAGCCAGGGCAAATGCAAATTTCCGATTCGAAACGGTACCGAATGCACGATTATTGGTATGGCAGGATCAGCCCGAGATTGTGAACGCAGCTGTTAATCGGTTCCTGAATCAATAGTTAAATCCGCTTGACAAAAAGGCAATTGACAATATGCGCCCTGCTAGTCAGCACCCCAAGCAATTGAAATCTATACAGTGATTTAGTTGCAAACGTTGTCAACTGACCGAGGGAAACGAGGGGTTGGCAACTGTCAACTAGTCCAATCCTCCGCGCCTTGTCGCTTTCCGTTGCTCCGGCCACGCAGTAGACTTTCCGGTCTTTACGTCGACAGGCATGACACTTTTATCACGCGGTGTTTTTTGTGGATCTTCACTCGCCTGGTATGCTAGGATCGCTGCGAGAATAGCGTTATTGCGAACGTCATCGAAGACAATCTTGTCATACGTGTCGCGATTGGTATGCCACGTATAAGTTCCATATGACCAGTTCAGCGAACTCAAAGAGAATCCGGGAGCGCCAACAGCTACAAACGATGCAAAGTCAGAACCGCCGCCACCAGGCGTCCCGGGAAACTTGCTGTCCGTGATGCTTGCCCGAATTGACTCCGGTACTTTCGACATCCACCGCCCTATGAAATCATACGCGTGGAGAAAACCCTGCCCGGAAACATTGATCACTCTCCCTGTTCCATTGTCCTGGTTAAAAAGTGCCTGGAGGTTTTGAACAACTTCAGGGTGATCCTCGACGAACGCACGCGACCCATTCAAGCCTTGCTCTTCGCTACCCCAATGTCCAACAAGGATCGTCCGTTTCGGATTGGGATAAACTTTTTTGAGGATTCGCATCGCCTCCATCATCACAAGCGTGCCGGTGCCATTGTCGGTGGCACCAGAGGCAGCATCCCATGAGTCAAAATGTGCAGAAAGCATCACATATTCATCTGATTTCTCCGACCCTTTGATCTCAGCGATCGTGTTGAAGGTGGGGACTACGCCGAGCTCTTTTGAATCCGTACGCACGCTGATTTTTGGCACTGTGCCCGATTCAGCCAAACGATATAACAATCCGTAGTCTTCAAGAGAAATGTCTACGACCGGGATCTTCTTTGTATTCGCGCTGAAAACTTTATTTACGCCAAAACCCCTTGACCACAGGGATGACAGCACGCCTGCAGCACCGGCATTTTCCAGCGCAACGGGTAAGTTGCGTGGTGTCTTCCCCGTCTTGCGAATACGCTCAGCCCATGCATCGGTCTGAGCCGTCCTTGCTGCTTTCATCTTTTCTACTGACTCTTTTGTCCCGAATTCTTCCCAGTTGTAATCCGGCCGGCCCGTCGGTTGTGGCATCGAGACGAGCACAAATTTTCCTTTCACTGCTGGAAGCCATTTTTGAAATGCAATCGAGTCGGCAACGTCAGGCAGGATCAGCACTTCCGCAGTAATTGTTTTTCCATTAGTGCTGGGGCACCAGGCAAGCTGCGTGCCCTCGAGAGACCGGACTCGCGGATAGATCATGTCGATGTGAGATACGCCTCGTTCCCATCCGCGCCACTCACCCCATTTTTCATTTCGGGAAGTTATTCCCCAGTCAGAATATTTTTTTATCGCCCATTCATGTGCCTGCTTCATCTGTGGACTTCCGACAAGGCGCGGGCCGATGCCATCTATAAGCTCACGTCCCAGCTTCTCAAGCTGAGAATTCTCGTTGGCCTCTTTCACGATGGCATCAACGATCGGATCTTTGATCTGCGCGAAGGACTGCGCGGCGGCTAGCGTGAACACCAATGCGACGAAGTGCAGAGTAATCTTTTTCATAGGGTCGGTTAGAATTGACGAAAAGATAAAGAACGAGCTTTATCCATGTCCAGGCAAATAAAAATGATGAGCGGCCCGCTACCGGTAGAAGCTTGGCTGATCGGAGAATTTTCCGTTTTCGTCGAACCATGCAGACACTGATTTTCCCTGCTTATCCATGAGCTCGAGGTAAAAGTCCTTGTTGTAAGTTTGAATGGCCTCCCAAAAAGTGAGGACTGAGCACGTGTTGTAGGGACTATTGTAAAACTCCATTCGAATGTTTTCAGGAACCCGGTCATCCCATGGCTTCTTTTCCAGTGTTGCCTTGTAGCTACCTTGCTTGTCGTATAGTGACATGTACTCGATGTTGTCGACAATATATCGAGTGAAGTAACCCAGGCGCGTCGAGCGCCAAATCATGTCCATATTCCGTGTTTCAGGAACCTTTTTGTTGATGTCCGCGGTGAGCTTGTCGTAAATCGAATTTCCCTCCTTAGTCTCGGGAATGCTGCTGTTTTGCTGAGCGTTTATCTCTCCCGCACCAGCAACGGTTAAGATGAAGATAAATAACAGGCTTCGTCTTCTCATTTGATTACCGAAGTTCCCTCAGATTTGCACGGCTTCCCCAAAAAAAACTGGGCGTTGCTCAGATGTAATTTAGTAAGAATCAGGGTTTTCTGGAATGTCTTCACCATCAGATTTCATTGCATAATCAATTTCTGATGAGGTTTGCCATCGCGTCGGCGATATCCGCCCGGTACATTAATCAACAAAACGAAAAAATGGTCTGACATGAGCCTGCTGAGGGGATCCGGACAACAAAACAAAAGTTGGCCAAGTCTTACCTCGCGCCATAGTACTTACGGGGAGCCGGCGTAGCTGCTGGCTCCGGTTTCCATCGACCGGATTCATAGTCGAGCCAGCGCATCATGCGGGCGTCACCAATCTGAAGCTGGATATCTTTTCCGTTAGGCAGGCTTCTGATAACTTCATCATTGACGGTATTGTAGTTCGTGGTAGCAATTCCGATCAACGCTATAAGTCCATCGTAAGCTTTAGCAAAATTCTCGGCCGTAAAAGTTGCTACATTGTCCTTGTAATCTATTCCGGGAAGATTCTTAAGCCTATCCAAACCTGCCGGGGGTACAACGTGCAACGCGGCCTTAATTGGTTCCTTGATCTTCATCACAGTTGCCGAGGAAATCGATTTCATGGCCTTTGCGGCCTTCGCTTTCATCTCTGTATGCACATCGGCGACGGGCCGCAGCTCTACAGTGGAGGCGCTTGTTGCCTTCTTAACCTGAACGTATTCTATCCAAGGCATAACCTTCAAATCACCCGCAAGCTTATCATCGCCCGTAACCATAATAACGGGGACACCTACCCTTCCCCAGGAATAACCTACGAGTTCCGTTTCTGTAATTGACTTGTCATTCATAAGTAAATCTATTCCCAGGGTATAGGTGTGGGATGCAAAACCACCGCTGCCCGTCTTCGCGTGCATTCCCACGCAGACAATGGCATCGAATGTATTTGGCTCAACTATGTCAACGTATTGCCTGAATGGCTGATCACGGGACAGCATTTTCGCCCGTGCGTCGAGCTTGTCAAGCAATATATCCGGATCAGGATTGCCACTTCCATGCGCGTCCACAACGTTGACGAGTCCCGCGCCGCCCTGAAACAAACCGTCGATAACTGCATTGACGTCGGCTGTAAGCAGCTCACGACCCTTCGCGTACTGCTCGGGGTGCGAAAAATTGAATTGCCTGAAATCGTCTTCCCCCGCGAGCCCTTCCATGTCGTGGTAAATGAGTATCCGGGGCTTTTGCCCGGATTGTGCTTGCGCGACAGAAAGTACGGCAACAAGGCAGCAGGAAATAAATGCAATCTTTTTCATCGGTCTGGGTTTGGACCAATGTAACAACATTATAAGAATAGTGTCAAGCTAAAACACGGCGACAGTAATCCCCCCAAAGCATGGTATTGCATCAAAAGCATTCCCTAAACAAATTAAGTCCTTTTAATAATGACCACATTGAACGCCGGCAACGTCAGGATTGCCCTAATGGGTGAGTTCCCGGATTTCAGCGCTCCCGGATTTGACATCGTCAGTTACAATCAACGATTCCATAATTCAAATATTCTTATCAAGGCAAAGTCCTGCCGCGTCGGCTTCCCCGAACATTGGGGCGGACTTTCGGTCAAGTGTGCATCTAACGGATACGAATACTACGAGTCTGGTAACGAATTCTTCGCCGTGAATGCGTCCAATTACCTTGTCTTCAACGAGGGTAAAAACTATTCCAGCTTTATCGATTCGAAGACAATGGTTGAATCGTTTACAATCAATTTCACGCCCGAGCTTGAAAAGATGGCTTGGCATTCGCTGACGTCGCCCGCCGATCAATTGTTGGATAGCCCAGATAAAGTTTCAACGACAAAATGCCGTCTAAAAGAAAGACTCGCTCCTCAGGACAGCTTGGTAAGTCCGTTGGTTGACACACTGCGCGTGCTTTCAGGAGATTGGGATAAAAACAACGATCTCATCCAGGAGAATCTGCTTTTGTTGCTTGAGGCTTTGATCTGCCGGGAACATGCAAAGGCGACCGGTGAAGTTGTCCATGCAACGAAGGCTTCAACTCGTTCCGAGTTGTTAAAAAGGTTATCGCTTGCAACGGAATACCTGGAAGCAAATTATCACGGCAGCATTTCACTTGAGGATCTTGCCGATGTAGCATGCATGAATTCCTTTTACTTTCTTCGTCAGTTCAAGCGAATGCATGGCGTCACGCCATATCACTATTTGCAGCAAAAGAGAATGGCCCAGGCAGCAGTCTTGCTTCGCCAGAAGAATCTAAACATCGCCGAAGTCTGTAACCTCGTAGGATTTGCGGATCCAGTATCATTCGGACGGCTTTTCAGAAGATATTACGAACAGACGCCCGGGGAATTCAAGGCGATGTATTTAAGAAAGGGAAATCAGTAGGCAATCGGCGATCGCCTTATAATGCTTGTCCCCCTGACACTTCTAAGCGCTGGCCGGTAATCCAACCTGCGTCCTTCGAACAGAGAAATGCGATCACCCCGCCGATATCTTCAGGTTGCCCCGTGCGGCCCATGGCGGTCATGGCAATCATCATGGCTTTGCGTTCAGGATTGCTTCGAAGCGCTCCGTTGTTGAAATCGGTTTCGATGGCACCCGGAGCGACTACGTTAACTGTTATTCCACGTTGACCTGTTTCCTTCGCTAGGTATTTTGTGAAAGTTTCGATCGCACCTTTCATCGATGCATACACAGAATATCCTGGCACAACAATGCGTGTGGTTCCTGTCGAAATATTGATGATCCTTCCACCGTCATTCAGGATGGGAAGTGATTTCTGACAAAGAAAATATACAACTTTGAAATGCACGTTCAGGAATGAGTCGAAGTCGGCTTCGGTTACTGTTGAGAACGGAAGGGTCGCTCCCATCCCGGCGTTGTTGATCAGAAAATCAAATTTGTTTGCACTCCACTTATTCTTAAGAACTTCTCTGACCCGATCAAGAAAAGCATCCAATCCCTTGATATCGTTGGCATCAAATTGAATTACGGCCGCCTTCTTAGATTTTACTTCGATCGCTCTAACAACGTCATCAGCTTCTGCCTTTTTTGAATTATACGTGATGATCACATCGTGCCCGGCATCTGCCAGCCGAAGCGCCATGTCTTTTCCTAATCCGCGGCTTCCGCCGGTTACTAGTGCTATGTTGTTCATGGTACAAATTTATGGGAGCACGGGTATCACTTTTTGAGGTTGGTGGACTTGTTATGATTCTGGATTCTGGATTCTGGATTCTGGATTCTGGACTCTCGATTCTGGATTCTGGTTGCTGGGCGCTGGCGGCTCATTAACGTCATGCGAAGTAAGGATCCGACAATTACTTCCTGACAATTACCCTTTAAGGTGAAACGCCTTCGGCTTCGTAAACGCCCTCAACCCCGCATGACTCAACGTCGCACCGAAGCCTGAGTGCTTCCGTCCGCTCCACGGAACAGCCGGACTCACACGATCGCAGCAATTCCAATATCCTGTTCCAACATTTAGTTGACGAAGGATGCTTTGTGCACGATCCTGGCTCGCACTGTAGACAGACGCTGTCAGGCCATATTCTGTATCACCCATGAGCTTAATCGCTTCCTGATCGTCTTTGACTTTCATAATACCGATGATCGGCCCGAACGATTCGTCCTGCATGACACCCATGTGGTGATTCACATTGGTGAGTACTGTGGGTTCAAAGAAAAACCCCTTTCCTTCCCTTCGATTTCCACCCGCTTTGAGTGTTGCTCCGTTGTTTACGGCTTCTTCTACTTGCTCCTCCAGCACTTCTATTTGTTCCTTCCTGGTCAATGGGCCAATGTACACCCCTTCTGCTGTCGGCAAGCCGGACTTGTAGGATTTCACTTCTTTCACAAACTCGTCAACGTATTGATCGTAGACTTTTTCATTGACATAGATCCTCTCAACAGCACAGCAGCTTTGGCCATTGTTGTAAAATGCTCCGTCGGCAGTAGCCACTGCAACAGACTTAATATCCGTCACGTCATCAGCAACATACAAAGGATCTTTGCCGCCCAGTTCACATTGACAAGGCACCATCTTCGGAGCCACTTTTTCGTAAATGTATTTTCCTGTTCTGTAAGAACCTGTAAAGAAATATCCGTCCATCGGCATATCCAGAAGTAGGTCACCAACTTTCTTACCCCCCACGGCAACATGAAAAACATCTTTTGGAACGCCAGCTTCATACAACAGCTTCTGAATTTCGAGACCTGTTAACATTGCATACTCTGAAGGCTTGTACATCACAGCGTTTCCCGCAAGCAATGCCGGAATGAACACGTTTGTCCCGACCAGGTAGGGATAATTCCAGGCAGAAATATTTGCAATCACTCCAAGTGGCTCATAAGAAATGCGCTCGGCAAGTCCATCGGCAACTGTCATTGTCTCGTCTGAGAGATATTTGTCCGCATTATCAACTAGCCATTGAATTCGCGCACGAGACCCATTAATCTCATTTCTGGACTGCTGAACGGGCTTGCCAACTTCTGAAGTCAACACCACAGCCAGTGCATCCACACTATTTTCGAGCAGTGTTGAATATCTTCTGATTACACTAATGCGGTCTGCAAGTGCCACAGCGTTCCAGGCCGTTTGTGCTGATTTTAGTTTTTCAAATTTTCCCTGGAGTGTTATCGCCGTGTCCTCATCGATCTCCCTTATCACTTCTTCGGTCGCCGGATTAATTATCTGCATGGTCATACCACTTTTATACTTGCCAAAAATTTTTCTCTAATGTTCTTCGTAAGGGGACTTTCAGGATCTGTCATCCTTTCAGGGTGCCATTGAACCAACAGGAAAAAGGGTTTGTTTTTACCATCTTTTAATTCTAGCCCTTCAATGACCCCGTCTTTAGAAAGAGCATTGACCATAAGTCCGTTCCCAACAGCATCGACACACTGATGATGTGCACTGTTTACTTCACCTGTATCGACTCCGACGATTTCCTTGAGGAAACTGTAATCCGAAATCCTAATACTGTGGTAGCGGTCGACCGCGGTTGGAAATTTGGTGTGATCCGGCTTTCCCGACGCTACAATATCCGGGACGAGCGTTCCGCCGAAGTAAACGTTTGCTAATTGTAATCCCCTGCAAATGCCCAGCAACGGCAGTTCATTCTTCTGAATGTAATCCAAAATCTTCCACTCAAACTCGTCTCGTGATTCATCGAGGTCATCAAGGCCATATTCTTTTACCAGCTCCGACTTATTGTAATACTTTGGATGCACATCCTCTCCTCCCGATAAAACGATAGCATGACATTCGCTGATTCTCTCGAAGTTATTCTCATCATAGCCGAGGCGGATAACCCTGACGTTACCGGGCGCGGTGATCCACCGCAGATAGTTCTCGTACTTTCTTCCCGCCGATATTCCAACAACAGTTTCCATTACAGCGCTTTCAGATAAAGCTGTTTAAAATCCTCTCTGCTTACTGGTTTTGGATTATTAGGATGGGCAAAATCTGAAAACGCCAGATCCGAGAGTGTTTCGATGTGTTCACGCCTGACACCGATAGCAGAAAGCTTATGCGGGACCTGAATTCGAGTGTTGAGGTCAAAAAGGTACTTCACCACCGCCGCGCCGGTTTCTTCCTTCAGGTCGAGCGTCCTTGCGATCCTTCTGAACTTGCCTTCAAATCCGTCAATATTAAACTCCATGCCGTATGGAATATTCACTGCGTTGGCGAGACCATGGTGGGTATCAAGCAGCGCGGACAGCGGATGTGCAAGCGAATGCACAACGCCTAATCCTTTTTGAAAAGCAATTGCACCCATCATCGATGCAATCAGCATATTACTACGTGATTCAAGGTCGGGTTTGTTGACCGCTTTGTCGATGGATTTGTGTATCAATGAAATTCCCTCTAGCGCAATTCCTTCGCAGATGGGATGCGGTGTCTTTGCCAGGAACGCCTCCATATTGTGGGTAAGCGCATCCATTCCTGTAGCAGCTGTGATGAATGGTGGAAGTTCCATCGTGAGCATCGGGTCGGCAAAAATTATCTTCGCCAGCAGCTTCGGGGAGAACAGTATCTTCTTTTGATGTGTGACGTCATCAGCGATGATGGCGCTTCTCCCCACTTCACTTCCCGTCCCTGCTGTCGTCGGAATAGTAATGAAATGCGGGACGTCGTTTGTCACAAAGACATCACCCCCGACAAGATCATCGTATTTGAAGAGATCCTCCCTGTGGTGGATGCGGAGGACGATTGCACGCGCCACGTCCAACGCCGCGCCGCCACCGATGCCAATGATGCTGTCGCGATCGTTTTCATCAAAAGCGTCGGACCCTTTATAGACGTCTGACTTGACGGGATTCTTATGGATGTCGCTAAAAACTTCTACCGAAATCCCCTTTGCCTTCAGCAAATCCACGATTTCACTGAAAAATCCCAGCTGCGCGACGGTTGGATCTGTTGCAATCAGCGGGCGTTTGAGGCCGTGCTTCAACAAATAGTCGCCAAGCTCTTTGCTGGAGCCAGCGCCGAACCGGATCGTGGTGGGAAAATTGTATTGATATATTTTATCAAACGTCATGGTCCTAATCTTTTAGGTCTAAGGAGAATCGGTACAATGCACACCGCGATCGTTGCTGCGGAGATGAAAGTTACGACGAAAAGCGCGGGCTGCCTCACAAGGTCAGTCAGGAAGAGCCGAATTGTTGAAATAATAATTGTGAAGAGGAGGATCAGCTGCCAGTAGCCTCTGCTTACCTGACCTGGCTGCACGGGATGTGATGGAAGTTTCCAAAAGAAATATGCAATCGCTGCCCCACCCAAAACCGTGCTGACGTGCTGGATGATTCTATGAACAGTCGTGTGAATGCCAACAACTGTAAGTTCCCATCTGAGTATTTCATACCGTTCGACGAAGAATGTATGCGAGTGAGTAAAGCTGTCCCAAAAAAGATGTGACGTCGCACCGATCAGCACTGATATAATCACTGCAAACCAGTGGCTCATAAAATACCTGTTCCAATTGAAATCTTTGAATACTTCGACCCGTCTTCGCACAAACACGGGCGAATTATCATAAAGACTATTTCGAATGATGTTATGAAAAAGAAATGTGAGCACGAGGCCTGTTGGGAGATCGAACAGTATGAGCCCCTCAGGTTTGTGGCTAACGCCACTATACATTCTCATACGGAAAAAGTACTCAAAATCAGGCGCTATACTTCCTGCTATGAGGCCGCTAAGCGAAAGCCAGTTTTTCGAAAGCTTTGCCAGCGGTATGACAATCGCAGGGTGTGAAAACGTGAACGGCATCCAGTGAGTCAGTTGCCCCCGACGCATCGGGGCTGAGAAAAATAGAACAGCGCCATTTGCTAAATAATTTCAAAATAACGCTTCATTTCCCAATCAGTAACTGCCTTAAGGTGTTGCTTCCATTCCCATTCACGGGTTTCCACAAAGTGCTGGACAAATTCCTTACCAAGCAACTCCCCGGCGACAGCGGACTGCTTCATATTTCGGGTGGCTTCCTCCAACGTGCGCGGAAGGGTGCCATTTGAAAAGTCCAGGTATCCGTTTCCGGTGGAAGCGTCCGCCCGAAGCTTGAGTTTTTTCCTGATTCCATAAAGGCCCGCCGCAAGGGCCGCAGCCATCGCCAGGTATGGATTCGCATCTGCTCCAATAACACGGGTTTCAAGCCTGCAGGACTTGCTGCTCCCATTCAGTATACGAAGGGCAACAGTGCGATTATCGATGCCCCAGGTAAGTGTTGTGGGAGCCCACGCTCCTTCCACCAGGCGCTTGTAGCTGTTGACCGTTGGCGCGAACATCGGCAGTATATGGGGCAGACAAAACAACTGCCCCGCAATGTATTGACGGCATGTTTCACTGATACGGTCCTTGCTCTTTTCGTCGAAGAAGACATTCTTCTTGTTGCCTTTGTCCCAAAGGCTTTGATGAACGTGACCACCACATCCTGGTAGCTCTTCACTGATCTTTGCCATGAAGGTAGCCATGATGCCGTGCCGGTAAGCAATTTCCTTGACAGCCGTTTTGAAAAGCGTTGCACGATCCGCAGCTAACAAAGCATCAGCATAAACGATCGCAGCTTCAAGGACACCGGGACCTGTCTCTGTGTGCAGACCTTCGAGAGGCACGTCAAACTTTTTAAGCAGTCCAAACAGGTCGGTGAAAAATGGATTTTGAAGCGTGCTTCGAAGGATCGAATACCCAAACATTCCCGGCGAAAGTGGCGTCAATGATCTGTAATTCTTATCACGCACCGATGCCGGCGTTTCTATAAAATTGAACCATTCAAATTCCTGCGAGAAGACCGGGTTAAATGCGATAGCATTAGCATCGCCAATAATTTTCTTTAGCAACTGCCTGGGACAAACTGAAGACGGGGCACCATCCGTTTCAATAAGTTCTCCCAAAAAGAAGGGTACATCGTTTTCCCACGGAATTTTTCTGAAGGTGCCAAGATCGATGCGTGTCGGAACGTCGGGATAGCCGGTATGCCACCCTGAGTAGCCAACGTTGTCGTAGGCCACATCACCTGAATCCCAGCCGAAGATCACCTGGCAAAAAGTCGTGCCGCCTTCGACGGCCGAAAGAAATTTTTCAGATGAAATATATTTCCCCCTAAGAATGCCATCGATATCCGAGTAAGCGATCTTAACTCTTCCCGAGGGATGGCTGGCAACGTAGTCCAGCACTGCTTTTTTGGTCATATCTTTTTTGATATTCTAAATATACCATAGCACACGGCTATTATCAGCAGGTAAAAGATTGATAACATAGGGTTGTAAATGCCAACCGCCAAAAGTGCACCCATAGCGATAACGAGTGCAATTACCGGAAAGTATGGATAGAAAGGGACTTTGAACGGGCGTGAGAGCTCTGGCTCTTTTCGGCGCAAGGCCAGGACAGAAACCATAGAAATACAGTACAGCGTCAAGGCGCCAAATACAGAAATCGTTATGACCTCACCTGTACGACCTGTCATCAGGGCCAGTATGCCAATAACCATGTTTGCGATCAAGGCGTTGGCCGGAGTTTTAAATCCAGGGTGCAGCTTACCAAGAGCGGAAGAGCCAAATTGGTTCTTCACGAATTCGAAGCTCGACCGTCCCGCGGCAAGCATTAGTCCGTTGAGCGAGGCAACCAATCCAAATATTCCTGCGACAACAATCGCGTTGTAGCGCCAGTCATCAACCGAAAACTTCTGACCCATTGCCAGCGGCAGCGGCGAATCGGATGCGGCCCCATTCGACTGATAAACAACGTTTTTCCATCCACCTGTTCCAACCGCAGTTGAAAATGTGAGCACACACAATACCACGAGCGTGAACAAAGCAGAAAGAAAGCCGCGCGACATTGCTTTGTGCGGATCTTTGGTTTCTTCCGCAAGGTTGGCTACGCCTTCAATTCCCAGGAAAAACCATATGGCAAAAGGAACGGCGGCAAAAATCCCGGTAATCCCTTTTGGCAATACATTTCGCGAAAGGTTCGCAATTTCAACATGCGGCAACATCATTCCAGTAAAGAAAAAGAGTCCGGAAACCGCAATAACGGTTACGAGCAACTCAAAAATTGCTGCGGCCTGGATTCCATAAACATTCAAGCATGTAAACACGACGTATGCTCCGATTGAAAACGCCAATGCTGGAATTGCAGGAAAGAACAAGGTCATGTAGGACCCGACCGCAAAGGCAATCGCCGGCGGTGCAAAAATGAACTCGATGTTTTGGGCCATCCCGGCGAGAAAGCCTGCTTCTTTTCCCAATGCCCTGGCAGCATAATCAAAGGCGCCGCCTGCTTTAGGAATCGCGCAGGCAAGTTCGGCATAGCTGTACGTGAATGTCACGTACATCAAAATGACAACTACCGTTGCAAGCGCAAGGCCTAACGTCCCGCCTTGCTCGAGACCGAGGTTCCATCCGAAATAGTTCCCGGAGATTACATATCCCACGCCAAGTCCCCACACCATCGTGGGTGAAAGAATACGTTTGAGTTCAGTGGGCGACGACAATGTTGTATTGGGGTGCAGTGATCGGTAAAACAACTAAGTAAGAAACCAGGTCATGCAACAAATAAAAACCGCCCCGGTGTGAGCAGGGCGGTTTGTACGTTCATCGCAATGACTTTTTGTTAGTCCAGCAATCCGAGAGCTTTCATCCTCTTGGTTACCCTGGCAACCTGTGGCTGATTATCAAGGTCGGTATAAATAGCAAGCAAGTTGTCGAGGACCTTTGCATCATCCGGGCTCAGCTTTTCAGCTGCCTCCCAATAAGGCTGTGCTATTTTGAGCTTCTCTACATAAACTTTGTCAAGCTCAAACCGTTTCTTCTTGTCTTCGGCTGTGATGCCCAACTGGTTCATTTGTTTTTTTACATCTGTCGCATCTGAATAAACCACTTCAGCGAGACCCAGTTGCGCCTCAAAATACTTAGGGTCCAGCTTCAAGGCTTCTTCATAGGCAGCCTTTGCCGAAGGCTTGTCTTTCAATTCTGCGTTGATGACTGCCAGATAGTATCTGTGCTGCGGATTAGTCGGCTCCGATGCCACCTGACGCTCCATGTTTGCCTTTGCGTCGGGAAGGCGGTTGAGCTTCACAAGCAAGTCAAGTTCGTACTTGGGAAGGTCACTGTTCTTGGGAAGTTTCTTCATTCCCTCCTGTGTGATTGTAAGCGCTTTTTCAAAATCTTTCTTCTTATCGCGATAGATTGAAATCAGCTGCAGGTACGCGTCGGAGTTTTTGCCGCCCTTTGACAAATATCTGTTAATCATTTCTATGGACTTGTCGAATTCTTCTGCGGCCGTAGCGAAATAAACACCGGTATTCATGAGCACAGAAGTATCTTCAGGAATGAAGTACAAAGTCTGCTCGGCAAGCTCGAATCCTTTCTTGTAGTCTTTCTTTTCCTGGAAAGCGGTGACAGCGCGATCATAGTATTTCTGCGCCAGGTAGATGTTCACATCGTTGATCATCAACGGAAATCCGTTGGGTCCATTGACGTAGCTCAGCGCGCCAGGGTCAAGTTGCTTGGCCTTATCGAATGACTCTTTTGCCACTGCAAAGGGACTAGGTACGAGCGTCTGGAATTCAACCTTTTTGGTAGTATCCATCGCAGCGTAGATCAATCCCTTCATATACCATGCTTTCGCAGCGTTTTTGCTCGGGTTGCCTTTCTTGTCAAGCATGAACTCCTGGCTGGAAGTTGTTGCATCGATAATAGCTTTTGCTTCATCGAGCTTGTTGGCGCGGAAAGCAGCTTCAGCCTTTGGAATACTCGGCTTGATTGCCTTCTCCTGACCAAACGCCAGAGCCGGAAGGATTATAACGAGAGCGACGACGATTTTTTTCATTTTAGTTATTCAGTTTGATTTGGATTTTCATTTGCTACTTCATCTATGTTCTGTATTTTCTCTACAGATGAGATTGAGTCGTCTTCATTGAGGCGGATCACCCGCACCCCCTGGGTTGCGCGTCCCATCACTCTCAGTTCCTCGACCTTGATCCTGATGCTTATACCAGAGCGGTTAATGATCATCAGGTCATCATTATCGCCCACTTCCTTAATGGCAACAAGCTTGCCAGTTTTTTCCGTGATATTAATCGTTTTTACGCCTTTTCCGCCCCTTCGCGTGATTCGATAATCATCGATCGAGGAGCGCTTTCCATAGCCTTTCTCGGAAACGACCAGCAAGTTAGCATCTTCGCGAGTTATACACACCATGCCCACCACTTTGTCAGATGAACCTTCCAGTGTCACGCCGCGCACACCTGCCGCAGTACGTCCCATTGGCCGCACGTCTGATTCATCAAAGTGTACAGCCTTGCCCTCGCTCTTCGCGATAATGATGTGGTTCTTGCCATTGGTGAGCGCCGCCTCAAGCAGTCGGTCACCTTCATGAACCGTGATCGCTGTAATTCCATTCGCGCGTGGCCGTGAATAGGCTTCCAGCGATGTCTTCTTGATGGTACCCTGCTCCGTGCAGAGGATGACGAAGTTCTTGGCGTTGTACGCCGGATCCTCGATGTTCTTTACGTTGAGAACTGCCGCCACAGAATCGCCGGGTTCAATGTTCAGCAGGTTCTGGATCGCCCGTCCTTTGGAAGTCTTCGTCCCTTCCGGAATCTCATAGACTTTTTTCCAGAACACTTTTCCCAATGCTGTGAAAATCAGAATATAATGATGTGCGTGCGCAACGAAAAGATGCTCAGTAAAGTCATCTTCTTTTGTAGAGACTCCCTTCGACCCAACGCCGCCTCGTCCCTGGGTTCTGTATTCGGAAAGCAGCGTTCTTTTTACATAACCCTGGTTGGAAATGGTAATCACCATCTCCTCATTCGGGATCATGTCCTCAACCGTAATATCGTCATCGCTTGCCACGACCAGGGTGCGACGGGCATCACCATACCGCTCTTTCATTTCCGCAAGCTCGGCTTTAATGATTCCCATGCGCTTCGCCTCACTGCCAAGTATCTCCTTGTACTCAGCGATTAACGCCATCACTTCCTTGTATTCGTTCTGGATCTTTTCGCGCTCAAGTCCCGTGAGACGTTGCAGCCTCATCTCCAGAATAGCCTTTGCCTGAATTTCCGACAGCGCAAAATTTTCCATCAAGCCAACCTTGGCAACTTCCGGATCCTTAGAGTTCCTGATCAGTGCAATCACTTCGTCGAGGTGATCAAGAGCGATGAGATATCCTTCGAGAATATGAGCTCTCTTTTCTGCTTCAGCAAGTTCGAATTGAGTTCGGCGGACAACAACTTCATGCCTGTGGTCCACAAAGTGAACAATCAGGTCTTTCAGATTAAGCGTCTGCGGGCGACCTTTTACAAGGGCAACGTTATTGACGCCAAATGAGGATTGTAGCTGAGTGTATTTAAAGAGGTTGTTAAGAACGATGTTTGGAATTGCATCTTTTTTCAGATCGTACACAACCCTGTATCCATCACGATCCGATTCATCGCGTATATCAGTAATCCCTTCAATTTTTTTCTCGTTGACCAAAGCAGCAGTCTTCTCGATCATCATCGCCTTGTTCACCTGGTAAGGAATCTCGGTAACAACAATCTGGTCCTTTCCTTTGGCATTCGTAACAATCTCCGCTTTGGCGCGCACCACCACGCGACCCCTTCCGGTTAAATATGCCTCCTGCACCCCGGACATTCCGTAAATGATTCCACCAGTAGGAAAATCAGGGGCGGTGACATACTTCATCAGTTCGGGAATAGTGATCTCCCGATTGTCGATATACGCCACAATTCCATCGATCACTTCGGTAAGATTGTGCGGGGCCATATTCGTGGCCATGCCTACCGCAATACCCGAAGAGCCATTCACCAGCAGGTTGGGGATCTTTGCTGGAAGCACGGTTGGCTCCGTCAGCGAGTCATCAAAGTTTGGCTGGAAGTCGACCGTTTCTTTGTTGATATCGGCCAACATCTCCTCAGCGATCCTGCGAAGCCGTGCTTCTGTATAGCGCATCGCCGCTGGAAAATCTCCATCGATTGAGCCGAAGTTTCCCTGGCCATCAACCAAGGTGTAACGCAACGACCAATCCTGGGCCATACGCACCATGGTATAGTATACCGACAAATCGCCATGGGGGTGATATTTACCCAGCACCTCTCCCACGATCCTTGCCGACTTCTTGTAGGGCTTGTTATAGTTTACGCCAAGCTCCAGCATACCGTAAAGCACCCGGCGGTGCACAGGCTTAAGGCCATCCCGTACGTCGGGGAGTGCACGCGAAACGATGACGGACATCGAATAATCGATGTATGCGCCACGCATTTCGTCTTCAATATTGATGGGGATTATGTTCTGTCTGGCGGGTAAGCCACTTGTATCTTCTGCCACAGTCTTGGAGGTCGATTACTTAACAATAATTTAACGGGCGAAGATAAGGGAAAACACCCTAATTCACCGCTTTGCGAGGGGTTAAAAATCGAGGAATTTGACCCTGAAAATTGGCTTTTCGAGGCGATTTAATAAGGGTTCAGCTTCTTCTTGTTTTTGCCCTTGTATTTGATCAGCCGGGGGTGATTTTCACCGTACTGTGGGTTCTGCTTTTTGAAGATCGGATGTACCCTGCTTCGGTACTCCCTGTCGCCGTGGGCGTGGTTCATTTGGATCTTGCAGTCTGGAATAAAACACTTTGGCAATTCCGGGATGCTGTAAGACAATCCGATGTTCACATAGAATGCGTTCATGTTGGTCTGGATCGCCGGGCCTGACGGCATGGTGGTCGAAATGCTTTTTATCTCGAAAGACGGTCGGGCAAAAACACGAAGGTACTCCGACAGTTCCCGCTCGGCGGTAACGCCTACGTTTACAAACACTCCAGCTTTCACAATCGAAGAATTGAAATTCGAGCCTGGATTATATCCGCCGATTTGCGCGTCACCCGTGAACAGGTAATCACCCAGCCGATAGAATGACACACCAACCAATCCGAAATACTTACTCATCCACCCCGAGCTGCCTGAAGGTTGAAAGTTGCTGATCTTATCTGAATAAGAAATCGGGTGCAAGCTCCCGATACTCATGTACTCGTATGAAAATCCCCCACCGATCCGGTATTTATTCAGGAACTCATAATGGATCGTTGCCTTTAGTGGAATATTGAACGCATTTCCTTTGAATCCAAGCTTAGCCGTGTCTGATCTAACAATATAATTGCCCGGCTCAATCGCGTTGATATCAAAGCCGACATTGTTGATCCAATTCGTGTAACGGATAATCGGCGCTCCGGGAGAAGCAAAGATTTGGGGGGCAACTTTTCCCGGGGCCTGGTAGATCGCAAATCCATCCAGTTTGTTGTTCATGAACGTATTTCCAAAACCAGTGCTTAATCCGAATTTCACGTTCTTCAATATCGATCTCGGCCGTTTCTTGATCTTGGCATAAAAGTGCTCCAACGGGAATGTGGTGGCCTCATCATCCTGTGCAAGGACATCGGCGGAACCGAGCAGTAACCCGCATAAAGCCAGGATTGCTATGTGCCTGGACCGGTTCAGACTTCAGGGGTTAAAAAGTAGTTTAAAGCCACGCCAGAGATTTAAATGTACTCGTGTTAATAATATCCGTAGGTCGGATAGCCACTTTCAAGGCTGCTAAAGGTATGAAAAAGGGTCTGACCACTTTTCACTTCGTAAGTGTACTCATGCGCCTGCTTTTTGCCCTGGCCGTCGGTGAGGGTAAACTTGACTTTATTCGAGCCCACCGCAAGTGGTACCCTGGAGTAATAAATGCTATGAGGCAGGGTCTGCCAATTCCGGGTATCTGCCTTTTCTGTGATTGCATTTACGAGGCCCACTATTGAACCAAGTGTTTTGTCGGAACGCCTCACTTCATACTCCGCCACCTTCTTCATTGCCACGCGAAGCAGGGCTTTGCTGAGTTCCAGGTTCATCCGCTCATCCAGGCATTTGAAGGCCAACTTATTCACGTCTTCAAGCTGCTGCAAAAGGAAGATATCGCTCTCCGTTTCTAGCGTAGCGCTTCGATAGTATAATGGGCGCTCGATATATTTTGGAAAGGCAACACGGAAAACTTCAAGGCTCGCGAGTCCACGCCTGTCTCTTTCATCATAGCCACTGAGGTTGAAAGGGAATGTGAGCCCCAGATCGGGATTGGTGAACACAATATAATTGTCGCGGCGAAGGACGGTAAAGTTGATTCCCCACTCCGCCTTCACCGGGCTGAGACCATTGTGCCAGAAGAACACCAACTCACCCCCGTCCGACGGTTTATACTGATAATCTTCCATTCCCAACTTCGTCTTGAAATTCTGCAGCTCGTCTGTCAATCCGGCAAGCGTTGCTGTGCGGAGCAAATCATATCTTAACTGCTCAGGAGCCTCTACCTGGAACATTCTGTGAAAATCATCTTCATAAATTTCCAATGCGTTTCTGTAAGCAATGAATGCATTGTTGTAATCCTTATCGGAATCGTAAATGATCCCCATCAGTGTATTGATGAACGCATCGCGCCGGTATTTAGTATCGGAGCTGTAACGGTCCGTCAACTGCTGAAGGCGGATGTTGAGCCGGCGACATTCGACAAGCGCATCGTCCGTCTTGTTCATTTTGAGGTAGTTCAACGCCTTGAAATACAATAACATCAGGTGTTCGTGGTCTTCACCCTTGTAGGATGCGAAATTGGGGTTGGTGAGGTACGTGGCGGCTTCGTTCAGGTAGTTGATCCGGTAGTCTTCTCCGTAGATGTAGGCCTTTTCAAAGTAATCATTGCTTTCCTGATACTTCCCCATCAGGGACAAGATCAGTCCGTTGTTGACATCAAAAAGAAACTGCCTTTTCCCTGCCGCTTCCGATGGATGCGACCGCAATGTGGAGAGCGCTTTCTCAAGATCACCTTTTTCAAACTCGTCATTGAAAGTGAAGTTCGCCTGGTAATAGCTGGCGCATGAGCTGGCCAGGAAAAGTGCGGCCAAGATTATGAAGCCTTTTTTCATACCACTTCAGTCGCCGCGTGTGGCACTAGTTGCGTACGTACTTTTTAATCTCGTTCTGACCGTACCAGACCCGGCGGTTGGATTCCATATCCGTGAGGAAAAGCGTTGTCGTGTAGTTTACAATGCGCTTATTTTGATACACGTCAGTCTCTGAAGTCATGTCGCCAAAGAGAATGAGGTTGGCGCCCGCCTCCTTGCCCCATTGCGCCACGGTAGCCGGGTCGGCAAAGTCTTGTTGCTGGGCGCGCTCCTCTCTTAACTTATCGCGAAAGGTGTCGGACTCCACGAGATCTGCCACGCCTGAATTGAAGATTGCCAGCTCGAGCTTTTTGATGTATGTGTCGGCGTCAATGTGCTCGCTGGTCTTATTTCGCACAAGGCCAACGATGATCGTTGGCTTCTTTCCCAGTGCTTTTGCATAGTCTTTGAACTTCTCGCTGCCGAGAAGATCGGCCACCATTGAATCAGCAACCTGTCGGGAATCGGTGTCATTCCAGCGTCCGCTGAGATCTTTAGCCTCCGAAGGATTCATACGCGTCACTGATCGCGCGCAACCCATGATGAGCATCAGCAGGAATACCGACAGATAGGGTTTCATAGGGATTCTTCTCATTAGATCAAAATGTCTGCCAATAGTCACACGGTCAAAGCCGCTTGAGCTGCTGGATCACAACTTTTGGGTTGGGCGATGAAAAAACGAGGTTTCCCGCAACCAAAACATCGGCCCCAGCCTCAATTAACGGACGAGCGTTGTCGAGGTTGACACCGCCGTCTATTTCGATAAGTGCCGGTGATTTTTTCGCACGGATCAACGTCTTCAAGTCACGTACCTTTTGATATGTGTTCTCGATAAACTTTTGCGCTCCAAACCCTGGATTGACTGACATGACATTGACAAAATCAACATCCGCAATCACGTTCTCGAGATCAACGACCGGCGTATGCGGGTTTATAGCAACTCCTGCCTTCACGCCGAGGTTCTTGATTTGCTGAATATTCCGATGAAGATGTGGGCAAGCTTCAACGTGAACTGAGATGCTTGCAGCCCCCGCTTTATGAAAAGCTTCCACGAAGTTTCCAGGCTCCACGATCATCAGGTGAACATCCAGCGGCTTTTTTGCGTGACGATGTATGGACTCCACCACAGGAAGGCCCATTGATAAGTTGGGAACGAAAACCCCGTCCATGATGTCAACGTGAATCCAATCGGCCTCACTTTCATTGAGCATGGTGATTGCCTGCTGGAGGTTGGAGAAGTCGGCTGTGAGAATAGATGGAGCTACTATGGGTTTCATATCTGCAGAACCCAAAAATAGCATTTTAATGCTTCACGAAGCGAAAAGTACGGCTCAGCGTGGACGTTTTGACCTTTAGCAAATAGATACCCGAGGCGAAATTCTCTAGTGATATGAGGACGGGATTGTTCAGCCAGTCGATCGGCTGGACCGGATTTGCGATCAGCTTTCCCTGCGCATCATAAAAAGTAAGATCCACATCTCCCTGAGGAAGCGTCTTAAATGACAGGGACAACGATGAGTCGGCTGGATTGGGATACAGAAAAATATCTTCCGTAGCAGAAATACTTTCAAGGTAATTTTTCACGGCGATATAGTTCGGGATCCCATAACCGAGGAAGTTGTCGGGTGAAGTTGATTTGCTTGCGGACATCGCCACTGCTTTGATGATCTCGCCCGGCAAAAGGGATGGATACTTTTCCATCAAGCCGCTAACAAGGCTGGTGACAAGTGGAGCAGCAACCGAAGTTCCGCTGGCAGTGCCGATGGTTCCGTCAGGCTCAATCACGGAGGTCGATGAGCCAACTGCAACCACGTCCGGCTTGATTCTGCCATCTGCTGTAGGTCCCGTGGAACTAAAATTTACCCTTGCGCCGCCATAGGTAACAGCACCAACGGCAAGAACACCGTTGACGTCCGCGGGAGGAGTAACAAGGTGCCAACTGTTATTGCCCTCATTTCCAGCACTGACAACCACAATAATTCCACGTGCTAGCGCCATGGAGGCAGCTTTGGAAACAATTGCAGTTTTTCCATTCAGGTCAGAGGTCTTATAATCCATAGCAGGATCGTCGAAAGTGTTATAGCCAAGAGATGAATGAATGACATCCGTGCCCGCACTATCGGACTTCTCCGCAGCAAAAAGCCAGTTATACTCTTCGACGCGATACTCCGACTTTGGATCCTCGGTCACGAACAGCATATAGCTTGCCTTGTACGCGCCTCCTTCAAACGCCGCCGCCTTCAACCCCGCGACTATGGAAAACACCTCGGTCCCATGTTTGTCATATTGATAAACATTGCCGGAGTTGGCAACAAAATCCTGTGTGAGCTTAATGCGGTTATCTGTAAAGATCGGTTGAAACGGAGCAGCAGCGTTTACGCCGGGAAATCCTCCATCAAAAAAACTAACCAGTACTCCAGCACCGAAATAGCCATCGGTGTGCATCTGATCCAATCCAAGCATTTGAAGCTGGGCCGTGCTGGCAGTAGATGCCGGGGTGGTATTCTTTTGTTTGACATTCTTTAGTCGCCCCCCGATCAGCTTTTTTCCAGGAGCAACCATTTCCGCTTTCGAAACAAACGGCAGTATCATGATAGATCCGATTTGCGCCGGAGTGGCTTCCACGAGCAAAGCATTCAGCCAGCGGCTGGTGAAAAATGTAAAAGCGCCGGTCGCCCTCACCTGCGCCACGTAGGTTGCATTCACGGGAATGTCTTCCAATACAACCGGCGTATTGGTCCTGATCCGGCGGGCAATCGCACGATCCGATAAATATTTTTCGGGCTCGCTCAACGAGAACGGCGTATTATTCTTGTCTTTGAATGAAACAATATAACGGTTCGACTGAGCCGTAGCGTAGAGGCCTGCAAACAGAAACAAAATGAATGCACTATAACGCACCATGGTCATTCAGAGATTGTTTAATGATAGTGCCATTTTCAACAATTTGCTTACCAATGCAATCACCCACGGTACAGTATTGCAATTGGGTCACTTCACGATACACCAGGCCGGTTCCAATACCATAAACATCTTTCCTGATATCCTTGCCAACGATTGGATCGGCATCATTACTCTCTGAGATGGTCACTGTGTTGTCATAGAAAAGCGACAAGAATTCGAATCTCTTACCGATGTCGACTGCTGTATAGTTATCGCAATTGACGGTTCCGTCAGCACATTTCTCCTTGCCTCCGAGGTTGTTGAGTGCATTCCCATTCCATGATTTTCCTTCGGACAAAGGAAATGACAAAATCACAAAGGGAGTGTTTCCCTCCTGCTGCACGGCCTGAAACTTATCTTTTCGCGCCGACCATGTAGTAGTGCCGGACCACGCGGAAGTTGCATCCGCACGTGTGAATCGATGAAGGACATAGGTGACCTGTCCAGACGAGACAACGGAATCCGCCACTTGCACTTTCAATTGATAGGTACTCGCGGTCTGACCTCCAAGCTGCGTGATCTTTGTTTCAGTAATGTCGTAGACCCAATAGAGTCCCACCTTCATTGGATAGTATTCACTACCGGAAGTTTGTGGGCCAATGTCCCTGGAATAGCAGCCAGTTAACAAGAGAAGCAAAAAAAATGTCTGTTTCGGCCTCAATGCAGCAAACTCATTTACAAAGTTATTTTTTCTTTTTGATATTTGGCCATGCCGTCCAAACCCATCACATATGTGAAGCGAGTCACCAACCTCAGCGATGCGCGCTATTGTGCAGGCATGGGTGTTGATATGCTCGGATACGTCATTGATCCAGATCATGCCGATTATGTAAGTCCAAAGCTTTATCAGGAGATGAGCGGGTGGGTTGCAGGACCACGAAGAGTGATTGAGCTGGTGGCGCCCGCAACAGATCTTCCACACCTTATGGAGTACAGCCCTGAATTGCTTCACATACATTTCACGCTCATAGACTCAGAGAATATTCCCGTCCTTCCTTTGATCCTTGAGTGTGATTTTGCCAGCTGTGAAAGTGCTCTACGAAAAGTCAGCGTGCTGGGATTGCGAACAGAATACCTCCTGATTACGGGATTAAGTGGCCAGGCCTTCAGCACGGATTTTCATCCAATGCTTATCGACCTGGCTGGCATGGCATCCGGAATGGAATTGCTTAAGCAATATCACGCCGACGGTCTTGCACTGGCGGGGTCCCACGAACAAGCTCCGGGTCTCAAGGACTATGATCACCTTGCCCAGGTGCTCGAAGACATCGATCGCTTGTGACTAGTTCGGCAAAAGCCTGTACTTACCTTCCTCGATCCGCAGCAACCAGGCGCCGCCAAGCTTCTGGATGAGCAAGTCAAGGTAAGCATTGACTGAACTCCCAAGTGAAAACGTTTCGGAACTCCAGATGTCGGCAAGGAGACTATCGGTGGAAATGGTTTTGCGTGGATTCTGAGCAAAGAAAAACAGCAATTCAAATTCTGGCCTGGACAGCGGAATTGTCTTGTTGCCAATCCTTGCGGAACCGGCGCGGCGATTGATATGGAGATCGCCCACGTGTATCTCGGTGATCCGTTTTCGTATCACCAGTTTCCTTTGCAGCACGGCCTTGATCTTTCCGGTAAGTGCACGCAAGCCCAGTATCTTCTCTATGAAATCATCGCCACCGGTATCCAGTGCCGCTTCCTGGTAGTAGCTTTCCGACTTCGCTGTCAGAAAAAATATGAACGTGTCTTTGAACCTGTCTATTGATCGTATCCGCTTGCATACTTCTATGCCGTTCATTTCAGGCATCATAATGTCAAGGATGATCAGGTCAGGCTCGAATTCACGGCAAGCGTCGAGAGCGAGCTGACCATTCTCTTCGGTCCGTACCTTGAATCCTTCCCGCGCGAGATTGTACTCTAACAGTTCAAGTATGTCGCGATCATCGTCGACAACCAGTATCCGATGCTTACCCATTCGGCCAAAAGATGGGAAGTTGCTGTTACCGGGGGTTTAAGGGGAGTTTATGGAGCGATTACCAATACGGGTCCCTACGCTCCTGTAAAAATGTATTTAACTGCGGAGAACGCAGAGAGCGCAAAGCGAAATACAAAGCCCTTTATCTCCGCATCCTCTGGCCTGGTATTCTAGTCGGACGCATATTTTTTCATCAACTTCTCTACAGCTTTCCCTGCAACCTTCGGAAAGGAAACATCAATGGCTTTCCCATCGTCGAGCCATTTCTCAATCTTCCTCAGGTTGCTTTTTTTGACCTTTTTCAGGACAGGCACGTCCATTTTCTTTAATGCCACCGCATTGCATTTCTGCTCATACTGACTCTTCATCGGCACGACAAGAAGTTTCTTTCCGAGTTGAATGACCTCCGCCGGGGTTTCAAAGCCAGCACCACATAACACGCCTGTGCTCGTGACCACGCTCTCAATGAAGTCCTCACCGCTTACCGGGTAGACTGAGACCTTGCCTACATGATATGCCTGCTTCGTGTGCTTGGAGAAAATGTGCCAGCGAACGGATTTAAATTTCATAAGTAAGGCAACCAGCTTCTTATCGTCGTAAGCTGGAAGATAGACAGTATAATGCCCCTTGTCTTTCTTTTTCGCCTCCATGATCGCATTACGCACCACAGGTGTGAAAATGTTCTTATCGTATTCCTCGAAATGGAATCCCACATATTTGTCAACAGGTGCATAGTTCCGCAAGAGCCATTCACCGAAGGGATCCATCACCTTGGGCTTGGGACATTTCTTGGAAAGCAACGCCGACTGGTGGCTAAGCCCAATGATCTTCACTTCCTTCTTTCGCGCAGCCCACGCCGAGATCGGCTCAAAATCATTAACGACAAGATCATATTTCTCGACAGGAAAGTCATTGATCTCTTTGATGACTTGTTTCGAGCTGTTCTTCTGAAACGTCTTATAGAAATTGATACCGCCGCTCTTTCCAAAATAAAAACTCAATCCCTTCGACCGGTATTTGACCGGATATGGGAGCGTTACCTCAGCCTGCGCGCCGCTGACAAACAGATCAAGCTGGCCATATTGCTGCAATTCCGGGATGATGTCCACGGCGCGGCTAAGATGTCCGTTGCCAGTGCCCTGGATTGCATACAGTATCTTCATTGGGGTTCTTTCGGGTTTGCCGACGGTTTTTTTACGCTGAGGAATTCATTGACAAGATCTTTAAAGATCTCCTCATTGTCCAAATTGTTCTTAAACCGTTTGGGAATCTTAATGGACTGCGCGTAGACATCGTCTGCATAGTAGTAAATCTTCCATGCACCCCGGCTAAATTCAAGCGCGGTCAGGTTTTCGACCCAGTCTCCGGAGTTCAAATACATAACCTCCCCTTTATCCGTCACAATCCGCTTCATCTCCGGATGATGTATGTGTCCGCAAATAACGTAGTCGTACCCCTTTGTAATGGCGATATCAGCGGCAGTCTTTTCAAAATCGTTGATGAATTTCACAGCGGATTTCACGCTGTCCTTTACACGTTTGGAAAGAGAGATTTTTCCTTTTCCGAAAAAAGTCAAAATAGCATTGACGAAGGTATTCAACAGGATCAGCATGTCGTACCCTACCGCTCCCAGCTTCGCGAGCCACTTGGAATATTGCATCGTGACGTCGAATACATCGCCATGGAAGATCCAGGCTTTTTTGCCATCGAGGGTGACAACTTTCTTGTTGTCGATTTGAAATGAACCCAACCTGAATCCGGCGAACTTCCTGAGCATCTCGTCGTGATTGCCAGTGAGATAAACAATCTTCGATCCCTTCGCCAGTTGCCCCGTAATGTGCTTGATGATCTGCATGTGCGACTTGGGCCAGTAGCGTTTGCTGAACTGCCACATGTCGATTATATCACCGTTGAGGATGATTGTTTTTGCTTTAATAGTCTTGAGGTAGCGAAGGAGTTCTTCTGCGTGACAGCCGTAAGTACCGAGGTGAATATCCGATAGTATAACCAGATCCAGTTCGCGCTTTTTTCGCTTGCCCACCGGCGGGAGATTTAGACCCAAAAGTACGGTTATTCCTTCGTTTTTGCCGGAACTATCAGATTACGAAAATGTTACCTGTATAAGTTCAGGGTTCAAGGCTCAAAGTTCAAGGTTCAAGACGGGCCGCAGCACATGGGCACGCGGTGTTCGATTTCAGTGCGAACTGTCAAAACCCAACGACTAACAGCCAAAAGCCTAAATGCACTCACTTAAACCGATACCGCAAGTATTTGATCTTCTCCCCTTGCGAAGCAAACATTTCCTCATAGCGGGTCTTTATGTCGAAGCACTCCGGACGAAGATGTGATTGATAAACATCGTCGGTAAAGGCAAGGTCATCAATATCATTTCGTTGTTCAAGCTCATCGAGGCTGAACTGAAACAGCGGGGTGTTGTCAGTTTTGAAGCGCACGTATCCGCCGGGTCGAAGGATCTTTTTATACAAATCAAGAAAGCGAGAATTAGTGAGGCGCCTTTTTACGTCTCGCTTTTTAGGACGAGGGTCCGGAAAAGTGATCCATATCTCATCAACTTCGCCCGCTTCGAAGAAGCTTTCTATGTTAAGAATATTGGTTCTCAAAAACCCGATATTGCTCAACTCTTGCTCCACCGCGAGCGTGCTACCCTTCCAGATACGGTCTCCCTTGATATCCACCCCGATATGATTTCTGTCTGGAAAAAGGGCGGCAAGTGCAACTGAATACTCCCCCCGGCCGCAAGCCAGCTCAACGGTAATCGGCTGCTGATTCTTAAAGTATGATGTGTTCCACGCACCTTTTACAGTCTGGAAAAGCTCCTTGCCGGGCTGAATGACATTATCTCTCTCAGAGACAACCTTGAAACGAAAAAGTTTGTTTTTCAAAACGGCGGCAAATTTAAAGACCGTCAACCTCTGCTACAACAAAGGTGCTGCCGCCGATAAAAACAAGATCGTCTGATGCGGCTGCGCGGGTTGCAGCTATCACAGCAAGGTTCACATCAGAAATAACTTCACCACGCAACCCTTCGCGAATGGCCATTTCTTTCAAAGAGCCAGCCTCCATTGCCCGTGGAATTTTAGCCTGACAAAAATAATACGTCGCATCCTTCGGCAGCATTTTCAGGATATCGGTGATGTCTTTGTCTTTGACGACGCCAAAAACAAAATGTAAATGGCGATGCGGCGTGTCATGGATCTGTTGAAGGACTGCGGCGATGCCTGCCTGATTATGGCCAGTGTCGCAAATTGTTAAGGGCGAAGTGCTGATTGTTTGCCACCTGCCTTTAAGGCCAGTCAACGTTGCCGCGCGGGCAATTCCTTCCTGCATCGCCACGTCCGGAACAGCATATCCAATCTTTCGCAATTCATTAATGGATGCAATAACACCCGGAATATTCCATTGCTGATAATTTCCTTTCAGCTCAGGATCAATGTTGAATATAGGTGTACCGTCGATGAGCACTGAAAAAATCTTTCCTACGGGTCGAAGTGCAATGTAGTCGGATGCAAATAGTATTTCCGCCCGCTTCGCTTTCGCTGTTGCAATGAAAACCTGCTCCACCTCCGGTTGGCGTTGACTCACCACCACCGGAACTCCGGGTTTTATGATCCCAGCTTTTTCAGCCGCAATTTTCTCCAGCGTGTCGCCCAAGAGGTCTTTATGATCATAACTTATGTTGGTGATCACCGATAGCTCCGGCGTAATTACGTTGGTTGAATCGAGCCTGCCCCCTAGTCCCACTTCGATGACTGCAATATCTACTGCTTCACGTGAAAAGTACTCAAACGCCATTGCTACGGTGAGCTCGAAAAACGACGGTTGAACCTTCTCGATTACCGGCTGCAGTCGATTCGTAAAATCCACAACGAAGTCCTGACTTACTTCAATACCATTGATCCTGATACGTTCGGTGAACTCTTTAAGATGAGGCGAAGTATATAGACCAGTTTTGTAGCCGGAACTTTGCAGAATCGCCGCCAGCATGTGCGATGTACTCCCCTTGCCGTTCGTGCCGGCGATATGTATCGATTTAAAGTTGTTCTGTGGATTGCCTAACGCCGTGCAAAGTGCGATCGTATTTGAAAGGTCGGCCTTATACGCTGCGGCGCCGATACGCTGAAATATGGGGAGCGCACGGTAGAGGTAATCAAGCGTTTCTTTGTAAGTCTTCAATTTCAATCAAGAGAATGGGCGTTGAGGGCCAGTGGCAAAAAGGACAACCGGCTACTTTCCAAACTTGAAAAGCTTGTAGCCGGCTGAAAGTTGAATGACCTGGTTGTGCATTTCCACGCCGCTCAATTTGCTCAGGTTCGTGATCGGAATGTTGTAGCGTGCATCAACTATCAGGCCGAATGGCGATTCCCAACCAAAGCCTGTACACAAGGCCCAATCGTACTTGTGCAACATAGCCTCCAGGTCGGTAGACGCCACGGAACCATTTGATTCAACTTCGAGCGCACCGCGCGCGAGGACGGAAAATTGAGGACCGGCCTGGATATTAAAACCCGGAGCCAACGCCCATTTAAACACAACTGGTATTGAAACGTATTCCAGATTCATTCTGGGCTGACCTGTGGCATCAGAATCTTTGGTGCCCTGCCGCGAGTATAAGACCTCGGGCTGAAGGGTGAATTTTGCGAATTTAATATTGCCGAAGATGCCAAGGTGATAGCGCGGCCAGAAGCCGGACGAAGGTGAGCCGCTGATGCCCGCGTTGGATACCCTCGTAAGGCTTAAGCCGCCTTTTGCCCCGATGCTCACAGATTGACCATGAGCGACAACAACGGTCGACACGAAAAAGATGATCAGTAAAAATCTGAGATAATTCATTGGTAGTCTTTAATCCAAAACAATGCTACAAGTTAGGACTAAAAACGAAAAGAGCCGCCGGATTGCGGCAGCTCTTTTACGTTGTGGACATGCTGGATTACTTTCCGAACTTAAACAGTTTATAACCAGCGGAGATCATGATCACCTGGTTCTTGGTAGAATTGGTGTTAGATCCGTCATTGATTTCTTTCAAGCCCAGGTTATAGCGACCCTCGATCGACAATCCGAATGGAAGATCCCATCCCAGGCCCATAGCGAGACTGATGTCGTTGCTATTGTAAAAACTCTTCAGGTCGGTTGTGGTGCTAACACCGCTTACTGTACTCTTGGCTTGTGCGGTTGAAAGGAATCCGATTTGCGGACCGAGTTGGAGGTTAATTCCTGCAACGGTATACAACTTCAGGATGATCGGGATGTTGATGTAATCAAAGTTAGCGTCTACATCCTGAGAATTGAACGTGTATTTTGTGCCTTGCTTGGAGAACAAAATTTCAGGTTGGAGTCCAATCTTTCCGAATTTAAAGAGTGCAAACGCACCAGCATGATAGCCAGTACGGTTATTGTAATTCGCGCCGGCAGACTGACTCACGTTCAGTGTCGCGAAGTTCAGTCCTCCCTTAATTCCGATTGCCATTTCAGCCTGGCTGTAAGCAGCCTGAATCCCAGCCATCGCACAAATCGTAACAAGTAAAAGTTTAACTTTTTTCATAAGCTTTTGTTTGTTTTTCAGCTAAGAGCAAAGTTAATGCCTCAAAATCAGTCGGCGAAATCAGGACAACGCCAGTTCCGGATTTCTAGCGTTAATTGTGCGATAAAAAGAGAGTATTCGCTGCATGTCATTTTCAAAATCCTCTGAGGGATAGAGTGTTGGCCCGACTATTACTTCTTTTTTAAGAAAATCGAAACCGACCGGAACAATCGGTACATGTGCACCTTTTGCAATGTAATAAAAACCTGTCCTTAGCTTCTGGACCTTCTTCCGCGTTCCTTCCGGCGCAACAGCGAGAATAAACTCATTGTGCCTGTCGAAGATGTTAACCACTTGCTCCACCATGTCCTGCTTGCTGGACCTGTCTACGGGATGACCACCCAGTGCGCGAAAAATCCAGCCGAAGGGAGGCTTGAACAATTGGCTCTTACCCAAGAACTGTGCTTTGTTAATTTTTAATTCAGCTCTGGCACCGACGCCCACAAGAAAATCCCAGTTGCTCGTGTGAGGGCCAACTGCGATTATATATTTTTTGAAATCGGGAATTTGTCCGTTCGTCTTCCAACCGAATAATTTGAATAAAAAGATGTAGAGCGAATCGAGCATTAAAGTGTTGAGTGATAAGGGTTGAGTGTTGAGTGTTAGGTGTTGAGTGTTAGGTGTTGAGTGTTAGGTGTTAAGTGTTAGGTGTTAAGTGTTAAGTGTTGAGTGATAAGGGTTGAGTGTTGAGTGTTAAGTGTTGAGTGTTAGGTGTTGAGTGTTAGGTGTTGAGTGTTAGGTGTTGAGTGTTAGGTGTTAGGTGTTAGGTGTTAGGTGTTGAGTAGTAAGCCTGGAGACGCTGGTCGCCAACTTTTTTGACACTGCCCATTTAAGTGTGTAAGTGTCGCGTCTAAGTAACTGCGTAAAGGGCTTTATAATTTGCACCGCTCTCCGAAGATGTTAATAAACTGATTTACAATCAAGCTCCAGTTTCTCACGGGAAAGGTCCACTTTTTA
>JBGAKL010000010.1:0-198977 GCA_044224375.1 Cyclobacteriaceae bacterium | reverse complement strand
CCCGTGTCTTTGCTTAATTCACCTCAGTCAGTGTTAACGTTATCCACAATCTCACAAAAGAAAAAAGAACCAAAAAAAGAAAATCCCTATGATTACAGAGTTTATTCTGATCACAGGGACAAGTCTAAAGGTCTTTGCGTGAAACCCAATTGACGCTTTGCACGCTCTGTTTGCACAACCCGAACTTTGGGTTTATCTTTTCAGTATGGATAGCAGGGTTTTGGTGTTGAATCAGGATTTTAGCCCGCTGATGGTTTGTTCAGTGGAGCGGGCATTCGTTTTGGTTTACCTGAATAAAAGTGAGATGATCCGTTCTGCCAATGGTCATAAGATCCATAGCATCACCCGCACTTTTCCGATGCCCTCGGTGATTCGTCTCAATCGCTATGTCAATGCCCCGTACAAAGGGGTAAATTTAACGCGCCAGAATATTTTCAAGCGCGACAACTTCGAGTGTCAGTATTGTGGAACCAAAAGAGAACTCACGCTGGATCATGTGATGCCAAGTTCGAGGGGAGGCCCTCATTCGTGGCTTAACCTGGTAACAGCGTGTAAAAGGTGTAACACAAAAAAAGGCGACTACACTCCTGAAGAAGCTGAAATGTCTCTCCGCGTTCGCCCCTTCAAGCCTTCCTACACACTTTTCCTTCGCGACATCAGTGGCATGAAGCAGGAGGAGTGGGATGAGTTTTTGGCGTAGTTTTTTGTTTATTCTTCTTTCCATCCATTTCGACTCCTGTTCTCGTAATGACCGTAAGACGTGAGCCGTGAATCGTGAGCCGTGGGTGCGCCACTGCCTACTGCCGACTTGTTTAGAACTTCATCGTAAACACAGTCCTCACCCCCGGCTCTGACTCCACCGACAGCGACCCGTTATGCATCTGCATGATCTGTCTTGAAAGGCTCAGTCCGATCCCGGAGCCGGTTTTCTTCGTTGTAAAGAATGGGACAAACACGCGAGCCATCGCTTCCTTGATAATCCCTGCACCGTTATCGACGACCTGAATGACAACCGAATTGCCATTGTAATCACCAATAACTTGGATTACTCCTGTTTCAAAATCACTGAGGGCTTCAACGGAATTCTTGATGAGATTAATTAACACTTGTTCGATCATCTCTTCGTCCGCCTGGATCGTTAGAAACTCTGATTCACAAGAGGTGCGTAGCTCGATGGGAGTTTTCCTTATCTCGGGCATCATCAGGTGTGCGACCTTATCGATGAGCTCTTTGATGCGCACCGTTTTTAGTTTTGGCTGCGGCAGCGAAGTGTATTCCCTGTACGCGTCGATGAATTTGATCAGACCTTTGCTTCTATTCTCGATCGTGCTCAATCCCTCACGAAGATCTTCAGCTCCTTCGCTTTTAAGCTCATAGTGACTATTGCGTTGCACCATATCGTGATCGAGGATCTCGCGCAACGTGGAAGTCAACGACGAAATTGGTGTGATCGAATTCATGATCTCGTGGCGGAGCACGCGCGTAAGCTTTTGCCAGGCTTCGATCTCCTGCTGCTGTAATTCAGTCTGGATATTTTGAAGAGTAAGCAACTTCATCGGATTGCCCCTGATCCGCATTTCAGTTGACTGAATCGTTAGGAGGAAATCTTCTCCCTTGTATAGTGTGCTTCGCCCGGGCTCAACTTCTTTAATTGCCTTGAGCAGCTTGGATCTTTTTGTATTGAGTTCCTCTATATTCTCAATGTTTTGAATTCCCAGGAACCGCTTTGCGTTCGCGTTGATCAACTGTATCTGTCCCTCGCTGTCATATGAGAGAATGCCTGTGCGCACCTGCTGAACGACCGTGTTGAGATATTGCCAGTGTTCCTCTTTTTCGGATCGTGCCTTGCGGAACGCCTCGAGTACTTCGTTGAACTCAGCATTGAGATCGCGGAAACTGGCGCCGAGCTTGTTGTCCGCGGTAAAACCTGAAATGAAATCCGAATACTTCACAGATTCCAGGAATCGGGTCAGCTTCCGGTTCGTCTGCGAAGTAAACCGGTAAAGTTCACTCATTTCTCCGATGATGATCATTCCCGTAAGGATAGCAGCGAAGATCATATTCGGATGGTTGATCATGTAAACGAACAGGGACATCGTCACGCCGATGAGAATGACGCGAAACGCGATGCGAAACCTGAAATCCCTGAATACCTTCATGAATGTGCTAACGTCCTAGGATGGATAACGTTCGGCGTCGAAAGTTAACATTAAACGCGGTGGGTTGATGAGCCTGGGGGTCAAAGCTCCCAGTGGCGCGGGCTGGTCTTTGATAGCCCTCAGCTTAAGCTGCAGGCTACAAGGGTGAATGGTAGGCGGGGATTTAGTCCCCTCGAATTTACAATCCGTGTTTTTCCAATCTGCGATATAAGGACGATCGCGTCAACCCCAACTCGGCAGCAGCCTGCGTTATGTTGCCATTATATTTCTTCAACACTTTGCGGATCAATAACTTCTCCACTTCATCGAGATTATACTGATCGAGGTTCAGTGGTTGTTCGTTCTCTTTCCCGGAACTCGTATTGAAATTGAAGTCCTCTGGTTGCAGCACTGAGCTGTTAGACAATATCACGGCACGCTCTATAGAATGCTGCAGCTCCCTGATATTTCCTGGCCAGGGATGTTTGTTCATCCGGGTCATTGCACCGTCGCTGATCTTGGTAACATTCTTATGATATTTTTCTGCGTAATGCCTCAGAAAATGGTTGGATAGCAATGGTATGTCTTCCATCCTGTCACGCAATGAAGGTATTTCGATCTCGATGGTGTTGATGCGGTACAGCAGATCCTGCCTGAACCGATTTTCCTTTACCATGTCGTAGAGTGGCAGGTTGGTTGCGCAGATCAACCGGATGTTAATGGGCGTCTCCTTATTGGAACCCACGCGACTTACTTTCCGGTTCTGAATCGCGGTCAGCAGTTTCGCCTGCAATGGCATCGAAAGATTTCCAATTTCATCAAGGAAAAGCGTTCCGTTGTTGGCGACTTCAAACCGGCCGGGACGGTCTTCCTTTGCATCAGTGAACGAACCCTTCTTGTGACCGAAGAGCTCACTTTCAAAAAGTGTTTCCGTGATCGATCCCAGGTCGACATTGACGAACGATTCTTTTCCACGGGAAGAGTGACGATGGATTGCGCGAGCGATGAGTTCCTTTCCTGTCCCGTTTTCGCCAAGGATCAACACATTCGCATCCGTGTGGGCAACGCGATCTATCGTTTGAAATATCCGTTGCATGGCGCCACTTTGCCCGATGATCTCGACGTATCGGTCGTTGATGGCCTGGTTGATCTCCTGGTTCTTGATTTTAAGTGTATTCACCTCATCGCGTGTTTCGCGAAGCCTCATCGAGGAATATAATGTTGCAAGAAGCTTTTCGTTTTCCCACGGTTTAAGTACGAAGTCGGTTGCGCCGGCTTTGATCGCCTTCACGGCCATCTGGATATCGCCATACGCGGTAATAAGAACCACGACGGCGGACGGATCGATGCCGAGTATCTTCTCAAGCCAGTAATAGCCTTCTGAACCGCTGCTCACATCTTTTGTGAAGTTCATGTCGAGGAGAATGACGTCATAGTCCTCGTTGTGCATCAGCGCGGGAATCGCTTCTGGATTTTTTTCGATGTCGACTTGGGCGAAGTGGCGCTTGAGATGCATCTTAGCCGCCTTCAATAGGTCTTCGTTATCGTCAACGATCAGGATCTTTCCATGTTTCTGGTCCGACATTCTTATTTCGTGATTTGTGAATTTTATTGGTCTCCGGGCAAAGTTGGTACCGTTATTATAAACCGCGTTCAGGCTTCATTTTCGGACATTTGTGCTCGATTTAGCGTCATCCGGTCGTCCGGTAACGGACAGCGGCGTTCAGCATTGAACGAAGAAATCGAACAAAAGATGGCTTTCTATCGTATTTGACCGTGAACCTATGGGTTCGGGCGGTTGGCACGGTAGTTGGCAAAGGGATGACGTCAACTCCGCAACTAATCGGAATTGAATTTTTAAACTTAGAAGAATGGATAAGAAGATTGCAAAAAAGACATGGACGCTTAAGCGGATTGGCACCTATGGAGGCATAGGCATTTTCATCATTTTTGTCTCATACCAATTTATTTTTGCTGACCGTCGCTCTAAGCTCAAGATTGAAAAGGACAAGATTACCATTTCAGATGTGAAGCGTGGCGAGTTCAAAGAGTATATTCCTCAAACAGGTATTGTTGAACCCAGTCGCCAGGTGTTCCTGGATGCAATAGAAGGAGGAAACATCAAGAAGATATCAAGGGAAAGCGGCGCGATGTTGAAGAAAGGTGATGAGATCCTTGTTCTGACGAATCTTAATCGTGAATTGCAGGTCCTTCAGCAGGAAGCGCAGTTTAACGAGAGTATTAACCGTGCGAGGGAGACGCGTGTTCAGATTATGCGGAATGACCTGGATCAAAAGTCGGCTTTGGCACAAATAGATAATCAGATTGCTATTCTTGAGCCCCAGTTCAAGAGGCAGAAACAACTCTTTGAGAAAAAACTCATTTCAAAGCAGGAGTTTGAGCAAACAGAAGCGAACTACAGGTACAATCTTGAACGTAAGAAGTTTACATATGAACTTTATAAGGCAGATTCTGCTGACCGTGTTCGTTCACTTGAGGCAACAACTCAATCGGAGCGCCGCATGATGAAAAGCCTTGAGGGGGTGAGCACGATCATGGACAACATGATTGTTCGCGCTCCGATTGACGGGCAACTTTCAATGGCTCACTGGGAAATAGGTCAGGCAATTACTCAAGGCCAGCGACTCGGCCAGGTGGACATAGTCGGTCAATACAAAGTACGCGTTCCTATTGATGAATTGTACCTCCCAAGGATCGCGCCCGGACTTCATGCAACTACCGACTTCGCAGGTAAGACTTACAACCTGAAGATCACCTATGTTTATCCCAACATCACCAACGGTCGTTTCGAAGTGGACATGGATTTTGATGGTGAAACACCTCAGGGACTACGTCGCGGATTATCTCTACGGTTAAGGATCGAACTGGGCCAGTCTTCAGAAGAATTGTTGTTGCCTATGGGCGGTTTCTATAAGGATACCGGTGGTAACTGGGTATTTATCCTGGATGGCGACAACCGCGCCGTACGCCGTGATATCAAGCTTGGACGGAAGATGGGAAGTGAGTATTTTGAAGTGCTGGACGGTCTGAAACCGGGCGATAAAGTGATCACTTCGTCATACGAGAACTTCGGAACCAATGAAGTTTTAATTCTGGATTAATGCAACTATTTGATCAAGTGAGCGTCTAATGGACTGTAACTATTTAAAAGAACGCAGGTATTCAGTAAAACTTTTATAAAACAATCGTCATCTAACAAAGACATCTAACTCTAAACTGCTTTAACCTTATGATAACACTTAAAAATCTGGAAAAAGTCTATACCACTGAAGAAGTGGAAACGACGGCGCTGAACAGCATCAACCTGGAAATCAAGGATGGTGAGTTCGTAGCCATCATGGGACCTTCAGGATGTGGTAAATCCACTTTGCTGAACATCCTTGGATTGCTTGACAACCCCACCAATGGCGAATACCATTTTGGTGAGCATGAAGTAGCCAAGTATAGCGAGCGCCAGCGCGCCCAGCTTCGTAAGGGCTCTATCGGCTTCGTATTCCAGAGCTTCAACCTTATCGATGAATTGACAGTTTTCGAGAACGTCGAGCTTCCATTGCTTTACATGAAAGTTCCTTCCAGCGAAAGAAAGCAGCGCGTGGAAGAAGTGCTCGAGCGCATGAACATCATGCACCGCAGAAACCATTTCCCTCAGCAGTTATCCGGTGGTCAGCAGCAGCGCGTCGCAATTTCCCGCGCCATTGTTGCAAAACCGAAAGTGATACTCGCTGACGAACCTACTGGTAACCTTGATTCAGCAAATGGTGAGGAGGTAATGAAACTTCTTTCCCAGTTGAATGAGGAGGGAACGACCATCGTGATGGTAACGCACTCACCTTACGACGCAAATTACGCCCACCGCATCGTCAACCTGTTCGACGGTAAAGTGGTCACTGAGAATATTAAAGAACATTTCCACGTATAGGGATTCCATCCTGAAGTGACGCAAGTCTGCTTCAGGGGATTAAGACTTCAAGGTGCAACGCCTTGATTCGTTCTTCATAGTTTAGGTTTAGGTTAGAATGAAACCCAGATTGTCGCGCTTCCTCGGAAGATCGATCGCCTGGGTTTCGTTTTTTTGGAGAAATTGAAAGTCGAAGCAACTCAACATCGGCTTCGCCCAGACAAACGCACCCATATTTCCGCACATGTCCCTGTGCACATTCGAACATATTTTCAGACAATCCCTCAAAATCAGCGCCCAATAAGGGATGGCACTATTCTTGGCCATTCCCTGCCATCAATCTATCATTTGGCGACCGTGCAACTAATCCGCTGCGTCGTCGTCTTTTGCTAGATCCGATAACCCAACCTGAAAATCTATGGTTAAAAATTACCTGCTCATAACATTGCGTAGCCTGATGAAGAATAAACTGTTTATTCTCATCAATATCTCGGGGCTTAGCATCGCTATCGCTTGCTGTATCGTAGGGTATTTTAACTACGATTTCAATGCAACTTTTGATTCCACACATGCTAATGCAAGCACGATCTACAGGATCAATTCAAACCGCGAATTTCAGAATCAGATAACCTCATATGGTTACGTCCCGATGGCCCTGGGGAATGTGATCAAGCAGAATGTAAGTGATGTTGCCACGGTTGTGAGGTATCTGCCGGGAAATTCAAATTTCCGTGTTGGAGACGAATTGTTTCGAACCAACATCAATTACGTTGACCCCACATTCTTTCAGCTATTTACCTACGAGTTCCTCGAAGGCAACGGCAGCTTAAGTGACCGGAGCCAGATATGCATTAGTGATGAAATGGCGAAGAAATATTTCGGTGATGCAAAGGCGCTTGGAAAACCATTCACAGAAATGCTTGACAGCGGCAAGCGAAAGGAATATGTAGTCGCGGGTGTTTTCAGAAGTCAGCCTCGCAATTCAAGTTTCACCACGGATGCCTTTTCCCATTTTGACAACGCCTTTAGCAAAAGCACTGATCCTGAGTATAATGAGAATGCGTGGCGATTCCGGCAGACGCTATTCGTTCAGGTAATGGATCCATCCAGGATCAGTACGATTGAGTCACAAATCAAACCCTATACCGAGAACAACAACAAGATCCGCGAGGATTTCATAATCAAGTCGTTCACGCTGGAGTCATTTGTTGGCATGGCGGTTCGGGATGGTTATGTCGACAAGCCGGGCACCTGGACCAACGACGGCTCACCATTGGCAGCTGTCATTGGCATTGGTATGATGGGCATACTGGTTCTGTTGATTGCGTGCTTTAATCTTACCAACACTGCATTGGCAATTTCTTCCCGGCGGCTTAAAGAAATTGGAATTCGTAAGGTGATGGGAAGCACCCGAAAACATCTTATCTTTCAATTCATCGGTGAGACGACGCTTATTTGCGCCTTTGCTCTGGCACTAGGAGTATTGCTTGCGGAATTTGCGCTTCTGCCTGCCTTCAATGCGATGTGGGCTAACATTAAAATCATCTCCCACTATTTCGATAGTCCTGATTTCTTGATTTTCCTGATCGGAACCTTGTTGTTCACGAGCCTTCTGGCGGGCGGCTATCCTTCATTTTACATAAGTAAGTTTCAACCGACAACCATTTTGAAAGGCACTCAAAAATTTGGGGGTGCCAACCTTTTCATGCTCGTGTTGTTGCTGCTTCAGTTTGTTATATCGCTGAGCGGAATTGTCTGCAGTATTGCTTTTACTGAAAACGCTAAATTTCAAAAATCAGTCGACCTCGGGTTCGACCAGAAGGGCCTTGTCTTCACTTACGTCAACAATCGTTCTGAGTATGAAACATACCGGAACGCCCTGCTGGAAAATTCGGATATAGTATCTATTGCGGGATCGCTGCATCATGTTTATTCTTCCGCCATCAGTGATCCCATCAAGCACGATTCGCGTGAGATCGAAGCAGATATACTTGACGTTGGAGACGGCTACATTAAAACTGTCGGGCTGACCCTAAAGGCCGGCAGAGATTTCGAGAAGGACTCGGAAACTGATCGCAAGGAATCGGTCATCGTTACGGAAGGCCTTGCAGCAAAGCTGGGAATGACTGATCCTATTGGTAAAGAGATAATCTGGATGGATACGGTCAAGTATTACATTGTCGGGGTTGTTAAAGACATTTACAACCGCGGCTTGTGGGAGCCAATGGAGCCGGTGATGCTTCGCTACGGATCAAAGGACAATGTGAGTCATATCCTTGTAAGCACGTCGGCGGACAAACTCATGTCTGTGAATAAGTTTATGGAGGGCAAATGGAAGGAACTGTTTCCCAACAGGCTTTACAACGGCAGGTTCATGGACGAAGAAATGGTCGAAGCAAACACCGTAAATAATAACATTGTGAAAATGTTCGTATTCCTTGGCATCGTTGCGCTGTTCCTTTCCGCAACAGGACTCTTTACACTGGTCTCTTTGAATATCATTAAGAAGATGAAAGAAATAGGTGTCCGTAAGGTGCTTGGCGCATCCATGGCTAACATTTCGCGGGTGATCAATACGCAGTTTGCTGTCGTGTTGGTTATTGCATCGGTCTTTGGCGGTGCTGCTGGCTACTTTTTGTCGGAATTACTGATGCAAAGCATTTGGAAGTACTATCAGGTGGCGACCCCGTTGACATTGATTATTTCCGCTATGATCATGTTTGTGGTATCAATTTTATCTATCGGGTATAAAGTCTATACAACCACAAAATTGAACCCGGCGTTGGTGTTGCGGGACGAGTGATGTAACAAACTGGTGGAGAATGTCGTCTTAGGTCAATAATCCGAAATAATCAATCCCCGCACCTATGATCAAAAACTACCTGCTGATCACGTTCCGGAATTTGCTAAAGAACAAGTTGTTCATTTTTATCAATGTTTTCGGGATGGGTATTGCTATTGCGTGTTGCATCACGGCGTACCTTAACTGGGACTATTCGGACAAATGGGATATTGGGCAGAAAAATGCCGATAAGGTCTATCGTGTACAGTTTACCCGAGACTTCCAGGATAAGCATGAGCGCTATGGAATGGCACCGATGCCCTTGGCTGCATACATCCGCCAGAATTTCAAGGATGTTAAGAAAGTTGTCCGATATCAGTCAGCCTACTGTGACATTCGCATTGGTGAAGAAGTATTCGGGACCGGAATGGCATTTGCTGATTCAGCCTTTTTCGACCTGTTCACATTCGAGTTGAAGTACGGATCGTTTGCGAATTTTCACAACAAAGGAAATGTATTCATCAGTGACGAGGTTGCCAGGAAATATTACAACAGCGAGGATGTGGTGGGAAAACCCATTACCCAGATCGTACTCGGAAAGGATGGTCTGAGACACCCCAAGGAGTTCGAGATCGGTGGTGTTTTCAAGAAGCCTCCTATGAACTCCAGCTTCCGGTTCGAAGTGATTACGTTGCTCGACAACTATTGGGGCATTAATCCACAAGCTGATTTCTCAGAGACCGATTGGAAAAAATGGGCAAATGTTTTGTTTATTCAAATCGACGACCCAGGTGCCGTTGCGGGTGTAACGCAACAACTTCAGCAATATATCGAGCCTCAAAACAAGGCGCGTGAAGATTTTAAGGTGACGAGCTACTACCTGCGGCAATTCCAGGGTATGATGAAGGCAAATCGCTCGCAACCACGTGTTGACAGTGATTACCTCGGCGGCGGCATTCCCGATGAAGCGGTCACCGTGCCAGGTATCCTTGCAGGAATGCTTCTCCTGCTCGCGTGTTTCAATTTCACCAATACATCCATTGCTATTTCGAGTCAGCGCCTAAAAGAGATCGGCATCAGGAAAGTAATGGGTGGGATGCGCGTTCAGCTGATTGCGCAGTTTTTGGGTGAAAATCTGGTATTGTGCTTTTTCGGATTGATAGCAGGTTTGCTTATGGCTGAGATACTTGTGCCGGCTTACGATTCTTTGTGGCCGTGGCTTGAGCTGCACTTAAGCTACACGGAAAATGCGGGGTTCCTTTTGTTCATTGTCGGTTTGCTGGCGCTGACTGCCATCATCGCCGGCTCGTACCCATCCTTATATGTTACATCATTTGAGCCGGTAAGTATTTTGAAGGGAAAAGCCAAGTTTGGTGGAACGAACTGGTTTACGAGGTTCCTTTTGGGCGGTCAGTTTGTGATTTCTCTTACCCTGATCATTTTCGGCTTCGCGTTCTATCAGAATGGAAAGTATCAGCAAGAGTACGACCTCGGCTTTGCAACCCACGGAGTCATCTCGACGTGGGTCAACAATGAGGGAGCTTACAATACCTATCGTGATGCTCTCATATCCAACAAGGACATCGAAATCATTGCCGGGACAAAAGATCATATCGCAACATCTTTCTATAATGATCCTGTGAAATATGAGTCTACCGTTAAGGAGATCGATATAATGGATGTTGGTGACAACTACATGGAGGCCATGAGTATGACCCTTGTGGCCGGAAGAAAATTTGAGAAAGATTCGGAGACGGATAAAAAAGAATCTGTGATTGTGTCTGAAGAACTGGTAAAGCAGTTTGGATGGACAGGCGATGCAATTGGCAAGCGACTCGTCTGGTCCGACACTGTGCAACTGTATGTGATTGGCGTCGTGAGAAACGTGTATGCCCGGGCGCTATGGATGCCGGTACAACCGTTGATGATCCGCTATGCTGGCCCCGACAAATACCGGCAGCTCGTTGTAAAGATGGATCCGTCGAAAATTGGATCAGTAAATGAATTTATGGAGAAAAAATGGAAAGAGGTTTTCCCCAACGCGCAGTACACGGGTCAAATGATTGAGCAGGAGCTGCAGGAAACGAATGATATCAACAAAAACGTTGTCACTATGTTCGGCTTCCTTGGATTTTTTGGAGCGCTAATGACCGGGATCGGGCTGTACACATTGGTGTCGCTCAATATAGTGAAGCGTATGAAGGAGATCGGCGTCCGGAAGGTATTGGGTGCTTCGATCGCGAACATTGCTGGCGTTATCAATTTTGAATTCGTTGTCAATTTTGGAATCGCTTCGATCTTAGGAGGTGCACTCGGCTATCTGGGTACGAATTGGTTGATGGATTCGATCTGGGAATATTATCTCAAGTTCGGTGCAATCGGTCTAGCACTTTCTATTGTTGTTATGATTGTGATTGCGTTCGTTTCTGTAGGCTATAAGACCGTAACGACCGCATCGCTGAACCCTACAAAGACTCTGCGCGACGAGTAAAAAAATCTTTTTTGCGTCCTGAAACTTCTGACCAATTAAGGGCGTCTAACATCTGCATCCACTAAAAATTTTATTTGGAGTGAGTGGGGGTGTGAGACCGTTAGATTGTCATTATCCGAAACCTGTCAGAAGCCATGCTACAGAACTATTTTAAGGTTGCCGTTCGCAACATTCTAAAGTACAAGTTCTTCTCATTTATCAATATTTTTGGAATGACGGTGGGGATCTCGTCCTGCCTGCTCATCATTCTCTACATTTCCCACGAGTTGAGCTATGACAAGTTTCATGCCGACGCTGACCGCATCTTCCAGGTTGGCTTGCAAGGCAGGATGGGTGGCCAGGATGTACACACTTCCAACACGTGTCCTCCCATGGCATCGGCGCTGATCTCAGATTTCCCCGCTATTGAATCTTCGACGCGACTCAACAATGACGGACCTACGGTGATCCGCCATGGGGAAAATGCTTTTAGAGAAACCAAGGTCTTCTATGCAGATTCAAATTTCTTCGATTTTTTCAGTTTCAAACTGGTCGAGGGGGATCCTAAAACTGTTCTTGCTGAACCCAACATGCTTGTCCTCACGGAAAGCATGGCAAAAAAATATTTTGGTGACCAGAATCCTGTGGGTGGACTGGTTACGATAGGAACGAAGAAAACGACATATAAAGTCACCGGGATTGCGGCTGATCCACCAACGAATTCGCACTTTACGTTCAACATTCTCCTTTCCTCGGAATCATCCGACAGAATGAAGCAAATAGTCTGGCTCAATAATTTCATGTACACCTATTTTAAGCTAAAGCCCAACACAACCGTTGATCAAGTCACTGACAAGTTTGCTCAGATGACAGAAAAATATGTGGGACCGGAAATTGTGAAGTTCACGGGGACTACCTTGCAGCAGCTGAAAGAATCAGGCGGTGATTTTGGATATAATGCTATAAACATTGAAGACATCCATCTGCGTCCAATCTCACAGGATGCGATCGAACCCGCAGGCAATATAATGTATGTTTATTTCTTCGCGGGAATAGGTGTTTTCATCATGATCATTGCCTGTATTAACTTCATGAATTTGTCAACGGCCCGGTCGGCGGGGCGTGCGAAAGAAGTGGGGCTTAGAAAAGCGCTGGGTTCGCTTCGTTCGCAGATGGTAAATCAATTCCTGGCGGAGTCGATGCTATATAGCCTTGTTGCCATTGTGCTCGCCATTGCAGCTTGCTATTTCTTGTTGCCCTCTTTCAATCTCATTTCAGGTAAGGAACTCGGCATGGACGTGTTCATAGAGCCTGTTTTTATCGGTTCAATAGTTATCCTTGTCGTGCTCGTTGGGTTTGTTTCAGGAAGCTACCCTGCATTTTACCTCACGTCATTCAGCTCTGTCGAGGTGTTAAAAGGGAAGATGCGGTCCGGTATGAAAAGCAAAGGCATCCGGAGTTTCCTCGTGGTTTTCCAGTTTTTCCTCTCAATCTTCCTAATCATTTTCACCGCCGAAGTATATCAGCAGATTCAGTTTATGCAGGCGCGTAACCTTGGAATCGACAAGAATAATGTGCTGATCATACCTAGCACACAACGGCTCGGGGCCAACAAAGAGCCTTTCAGAAACGCATTAACACAGGAATCAAATGTTGTGAAGGCGAGCTTCACCAACAATTATTTCCCCGGCGTAAACAACACAACCGTCTTCAAGGCAGCTGGATCCGAGCAGGATCACATTATGGGTCAATACTACGCCGACTATGAACATCAACAGGTGATGAAGTTCGAAATGAAAGAGGGTCGCTATTTTTCAAGGGAGTTTCCTTCTGACACGTCTGCAATTGTTATAAATGAGGCTGCGGCAAGCGAGTTTGGATTTAAGAATGCAATAGGAGAGGAGATCATCTTCAACGATGGCGACAGTCACTTGCGGCTCAGGATCATCGGTGTGGTAAAGGATTTCAACTTTGAATCTTTGAAAGACAAGGTTCGCCCGATCTCTATCATACTTTCGACCAGCTGGCCCTCCAACCTGCTCATTCGCTATACCGGCGATTCGCAGGCGCTCATAGAGAAGACCGAAGCACTCTGGAAGCAGTATGGAAGCAGCGAACCATTTGAGTATCATTTCCTCGACCAGGAATTCGATCAACTATTTCGGGCTGAGCAACGAATGGGTAAGGTCTTTACGATTTTCACTTCGATCGCCATCATGATCGCATGCCTTGGTCTGTTCGCCCTGGCAGCTTTTACATCCGAGCAAAGAACGAAAGAGATTGGTATCCGGAAATCGATGGGGGCAACTGTTTTTGGTTTAACAGTGCTGCTTTCTAAGGAATTCACGCGGCTGGTCCTTTTTGCATTCGTGCCGGCGGCATTGCTTGCCTGGTACGTTTCCTATACATGGCTGCAGGGCTTTGCTTATCGGGTCGAAATAAGCCCAATTGTATTTCTGGTAAGTGGCATCTCGGCCATCATAATATCATGGCTTACCGTAAGCTATCAGTCGATCAAGGCGGCTTCCGCAAATCCTGTGGAATCTCTGAGATACGAGTGAAGTAATTTCATTTGATAATCCTACCCAAATACCATGCTTAAGAATAATTTCAAAATCGCCGTCAGGAATATCCTGAAGCACAAGTTCTTTTCAGCAATCAACATACTCGGGCTTGTGATAGGCATGTCATGCTGCCTGTTCATTTTCGTTTATGTGCTAGACGAGGTCAGCTATGACAAATTTCACTATGATCACGAAAATCTCTTTCGTGTAGCCTTGCATGGAAGGATTTCAGGGCAGGAAATTCACACCACCACTTCGTCTTTGCCCTTGGCCCACGCGATGAACGAAGAGATTCCGGGGATTGAAGCCGTACTGAGAATTATCCCTATGTATGGCGGATCAATGCGCTACGAGGACAAATCGTTTCTGGAGGAGAGGATATACTACGCTGACTCTAATTTTTATGATTTCTTCAGTTTCACGCTAAAGAAAGGGAATCCAAAAACGGCATTGAAAGATCCCAATTCAATCGTCATTACTGAAGCGACGGCAGTCAAGTATTTTGGGAAAGAAGATCCGATAGGAAAGATCCTGATTGTGGGTAATAATAAGGTCGCGTGTAAAGTGACCGGAATTACTGAGGAAGCACCTTCAAATTCCCACTTGCGATTTAATGCATTGATTTCCTTTGAAACGGTTGGTAAAAACCTCTACGGCGGATGGACCGGCAATTCTTTCCAAACATATATTCGTAAGACGCCGGCTGCACGGCCCGAGGATATAAACAAGAAACTCGAAGACCTTGTCGAAAAGTATGTCGGTGACGAGATAAAGAAAGGGCTTGGCGTTGACTTCCAGGAATTCAGAAAGCAGGGAGGTATTTATAGCTACTATATTTATCCGATTGCTGAATCGCATCTTTATCCCAGAGCGAATGATGATCTTGAGCCTTCAAATGACATCCAATACGTTTATATTTTTTCAGGTGTTGGTGTGTTTATTCTACTTATAGCCTGCATCAACTTTATGAACCTGTCGACTGCGCAATCGGCAGGCAGGGCCAAGGAAGTGGGACTCAGAAAAACCCTCGGTTCACTGCGCACCCAGATGATTTGGCAGTTTCTGTCTGAGTCATTTATCTATGGCCTTGTTGCGGTGATATTCGCAGCTACCGCAAGCTTTCTAGTACTGCCTTATTTCAATCTCCTTGCTGGGAAGCAGCTTACGCTGGCTGCGTTGATGAATCCCACGTTCTTGCTGGCCATCTTTGTGCTGATCGTGGTGGTTGGCTTTGTCGCCGGCAGCTATCCTGCCTTTTACCTTACTTCTTTCAATGTGGTGGAGGTGCTCAAGGGGAAATTTCAAACGGGCGGAAAGAGCAAGGGTGTCCGCAGCTCGCTAGTAGTCATTCAATTCGCGGTTTCAACTTTCCTCATCATAGCAACCGTTGTCGTATACCAGCAGTTGAGTTACATGCAGAATAAAAATCTCGGGCTCGATAAAAATAGCGTGATCAATGTTACTGGAATAAAGCGATTAGGATCCAACCAACAGGCGTTCAAGACGGCTGTGGAGTCACAAGGCGGAATCGTGAAAGCGAGCTATACTGACAATACTTTTCCAGGGATGAACAACACAACCGTTATACGCCGGAAAGGGAGTGATGTAGATCACCTTGTCGGTCTCTATTCCGCTGACTGGGAGCATGTGGACGTGATGGGAATGAAATTGACCCAGGGCCGGTACTTTTCGAGAGAATTCAAAAGTGACACGGCAGCATGTTTGATCAACGAAGCAGCTATCAAAGAATTCGGTCTCACAGACCCTCTGTCAGAAGAACTGGTGACTTTCAATAGTCAACAGCCGCAGATGCTTAAGATAATTGGTGTTTTAAAGAATTTTAATTTCGAGACACTGAAATCGGAAGTTCGGCCGGTGGTGATCCAGCTCAGTAAAGAGGGAAGGGCCCTTGCTATCCGGTACGAGGGGAATCCGCAAAAGGCTGTAGCGGCCATTGAGCAGCAATGGAAAGCATTAGCTCCGGGTGAAGCATTCGACTACACTTTCCTTGATCAGGATTTCGATTCGCTCTTCAGGACAGAGATGCGCCTGCGCGATATCTTTACGGTGTTCTCTACGTTGGCAATTTTTATTGCCTGCATGGGGCTGTTTGCGCTCGCAGCATTCACTACCGAGCAGCGGACCAAGGAGATCGGCGTCAGGAAAGCACTGGGTGCATCGGTTTTCAGCCTCACTTTGTTGCTTTCCAAAGAATTCACACGCCTCGTCCTGATCGCCATTGTACCGGCCATGGCCGGAGGCTGGTTCGTGGCAAGCTGGTGGTTGAACGACTTCACGTATAGAATTGAGCTGGATCCCTTCCTCTTTCTTGGAAGCGGCTTGGCGGCCATTGTGATAGCCTGGTTGACGGTTTCGTACCAGTCTGTCAAAGCAGCATCCACCAATCCCGTCAGCTCGCTGCGGTACGAATAGGAGAAGTGAGTTTTCTATTTATCCACATTTGTTTGGCAATTCATTGATCTACAATGCTTTGATGGTGTGGAAAACATGTGTATTTCTTGGGTAATCCAGAGTTAATAATAAGGAAACCTGTGGGTAGATTTGATAACCAAAAATCCCACTTATGGAGACTAAGAAAGTATCCAAGAAAGCACTGCGCAGCCTGTTGAAAGATTCATTACAACAGACGATCGGTCACCTGGAGTTGCCTAAACCCAACAAAAAAGTGAAGAAGATCATCAACCGGACGACGAAGAAGATGGCGGTTGAATTTTCTCACCTTTTGAAGAAAGAGTTTAAGAGAAGCAATCCAAAGCAATCCAAGAAACAATCACCTGCGGCTGAGGCTGCCTGACAGGATAAAAAATAAGCCATAGCTTTTAAAAGCTGGGGGTGGTGAACTTCGCAAGGAGATCGCCGCCCTTTTTTTTGTTTTATCCGGCGAGCGTGTACAACGTGTCTAGCCTATCTTACGAGGTGTGTGGACTCGATCCTGCCTAACAGGTTCATGCTATCATTGGAAAAAACAAATTTTCCGCTCTTGCCCGCCGCTTCGTTATAAGCCCTTATAAAATCAAAGGGATTAGAAAGCGTTTTCATCAGGTCCTTTTCGCCAATGGTTTTCGCCATGAAGAAGCCATGCGGATGGCCTCCCATCGGGAGCAGGCCTCTGATCAACAGGCCATTTTTCTTAGAACTTCCGGGATCACGACTGATAACGACGAGCAAAGAATCGACCTTTTGGAGATTGACGGCGGGGTTTTCGAAATTCCATTTATACATTCCAAATTGCTGCGAATTGACCCCATTACCATTACGCATGATATATTCCTGCTTGTCTACCATGTCTGCTAGTCCCTCCAGCTGCAATTGACCGACCGCGTGCAGTATCTCATATGTGCTATCCCTCTTATCTTCTTTGAATTTTTTTCTGAGATCGTATGTGTAGATGTGATGAGCTTCGTGGGCGATAAAACCAATGATATCGGTGTTCATTGCGTAGTGTAGGTCTACTGCAATTATTTTATCAGCATTTCCGTCGGGCTGGAATATTCCAAAAGCAACGACAGGCGTGGGCTTGCCATAGGTTGCAGTCGGCGGTAGAAAGGGTTGGACACGCTGAAGGACCTCTGCCATCAGATCACGTTTCATCAGTTGTTGCTGAAAAGCCTGCAATTTCGATTTTGCAGAATCTGCGGCGAGCAAGTGGCGGATGATCGCTGATGGCCAGTTATTTATTTTCAATGCGCTGTCCCGGCCATTTTTTTTCGACGGTGAAAGCGCCAGTGTCATCATTTTTTGGATATATTTTTTCTGGCGCCATTCTTCGTAAAAATGATAGTATGGAGTCGCGAAGAGTTCGTTCCAATCCCGTTCGGTTACCGATTCATTTTTGATGCGGCCACTGATCTCCCAGAAAGCATCGACGCTGGAAAAGTCGGGGCTGGACTTTGCCAGTGACCAGCACGGGATTAAAGCAAAGACCAGGATGAGCTTGATGGTCATGATCTAATCTGGATACCCTGAACTATTTTATCTTCACAAACGTCCCGTCGTCGATCTTCCCATCCTTAACATTGTAGACTGTGATCCCGGAGGGCATCTTAAAGCCATCACCCTCAACAGGACCAACAATCGCAGCAGCCTGTTCAAATCGCGTTTGCTGTCCGTCTGTTTCAAGGAAAAACAATTGCCTTGTATGATGATGCCCGCCAAGAGCCAGTGGGAATGGATGCGTTCTTAACAGAAGAATGATATCATGCGCATTGGACACAACGTGACGGAACTTCAATTCGCCTCGCTCGAGTTCTAGTGTCCTGCCCGGACCATTTGCAGTGAATCCGGAAATGCTGAGCTCACCTGAAATAAATGGCACGTGTTGGAAGGTGATAACCGGCATCGACCCAGGAATAGCAGCAAGGTCCTTCTTGAGCCACTCGCGTTGAACCGAGTCGATCGACCCATAATACCACAGGTCTTCAAACTCAAGAGAGTTGAGGGCGACAAAATGAAATCCTCCATAATTGAATGAATAATAATCCGGACCTAGATAGTGACGGAACATCTTTCGCCCATACAACGGATGCTGCTGACTGACAAGAGAAAGGTGTCGTTCGATTCCAAATATTTCGTGATTGCCCGGAGCGCTCCAAACGGATTGAGAGATCTTCTGGCTTTCATTCTTATACATTTCATACAATGATGTCGCTTCCTTTTCTGAAACGCGAAGAGCATCCCGTACGAGGTCGCCGGTCACAACAACGAAGTCAGGTTTGACCGAATCCACGGCCGCCCTGAACTTTGTGAAGCGGTCAAGACTTTTGTCGCTTATGTGGGTATCAGAAGCATGTATAAATTTAAATTGCGTCGGTGAGGCAACTTTAGTCAACGCAAAATCCGCCTGGACGGTGTTCAATGAGTTGTCAATTTTTTGATAGAAGGATTTCACTGCCTTAAACCCCTGCGGCATGCTTATAAAAACTACTCCAAATCCTTTTGAGTCTGGCAATTGGTAAGCACCATTTGCGTCGGTTAAGACGACGTTGACCTGGTCTGACACGACCACACCTTTCAGTCCAGATTCATTTTTGTCTTTGACGCCATTGCCGTTGGTGTCGGCGAAAACTGTACCGTTAATCGTAACGGCTCCGGAAGCAAAGTGTGCGAGCAAGAGCAATTGCAGGAGGAGGGATTTCATATTTCACGCGAATTTTTTGGAATGTACCTTCTTTTGAGATATTCAAAAATACTGATGTTCATTAAGATCAATAGCATCCCATAGAACGTATCCTCAAGCGGTATAGTTAGCATGCGTATGCCGAGATTTTCCCGGTCATTGTACCAGACGACCGGCTCTGGAAGACCCGTGCCCGTGAGTACGCCATTCACGATGAAAAAAGGTATCAGAATAAAAATGTAAGCGAAGTAAAACCGTCCCATGTAATCTGGTTTCACTATCAGTTGTAGAAAGGCCAGGACCGACACTAACGCAATACAGGTGACAGAAGTGTAGAGCCTGTCATAATTTTTCAAGCCGACCAGTAATAACCCGACCATCAATACCCAAGTCACGCGCCGACCACCATCGGGCAGAGGTTCGGTCTCCTGGAAATAATTGACAGCTTCATAAGTGAATACGCAAGCATAGGGAATGCAAATGAAGAATAAAACTTCTTCGATGGGCAGGTTTCCGGCGTAAATGCCACTGAGGTAACGAGGATTAAAACCCCAGATACCCATTTGTGTGAACCATGAGTCCCAAAGGACAAACAGCAGCGCAGTGATTATGATTGAAGGCCAGAGAGATTTCCACTTGGTGGAGAAATTTGCCTTTGAATTGAAGCTGAAGATCAAAGGAATGAGGATGCAGGCCAGATCCAGACCCAGGTAGTAATATTTTTCCACGTCTATTGTGTTTCCTGCCTGTCTTTTTTCAATGAAAAATTTTCTGGCTCGTATTTTTTCAAAGCTATTAAAAACGAAAATGCTTCGCACCCTTCTTTGGTGTGTCTACTGTGATGCACATAATGCGCCTGAATCATCCGTTGCAGGTAGCGGCTGCGCTTTTGCGGTCTCCACCTAATGCGTTGATGAACAATTATATCGTGAAACAGGAAATAGAACAGACCGTAGCAAAAAATGCCCAGTCCGGCCGCCGTCAGATAAGGGTTATAATCTTCGATGGTTCCAAAGTAGATCAGAGCAATAGAAGGAAGGCTGAAGACCACGCCGAACCAATCGTTCTTCTCTAACGTATGATCATGTTTTGTGTGATGAGATTTGTGCCAGGTCCAGAGAAACCCATGCATCACATACTTATGTGTGAACCACGCCACAAATTCCCAGAAGAGGAACGTGGCCACCACGATAACAGCGCATAGGAAATAGGTCATCCAGTTCATTGCGTAACCGAGCTAAAATGTTTCTCCAGCGTACTGTAACGGTGATCAAAAATAGCATTTACCTCAGCGCCAACAAACGCCGCGTGAGCAATCCTTCCCAGGAGTCCAAGCGGCAATGCGTAGTCGACCTCATCTGTCATCACTACACCACGCGGACTGTCTTCAAAGTGATGCTTGTGGTGCCAGAGAGCGTAGGGTCCGAATCGTTGTTCATCCGCGAAATAGAATGGTTCGTGGACGTGGGTGATTTCAGTGACCCACCGCACCCTGATTAAAGGCAGGACCGTGACTTTATAACTGATAATTTGTCCCGGATACATCCGGTCGCCACCTGAGATGGAGGTGATCGAAAAATTCATTTTTGTCGGCGTTATCTTCGATAAGTTTGCCGGCGACGAGAAGAAGTTCCATGCTTCCGTAATGGAAATCGGCAAAGTTTGCACTCGCTTCAGTCTGTAGATTTTCATTTTTTTGAAATTCAAACCTGGTGGCCACACAGTAAGCCCTGAAGAGAACCCTTTGCAGGCTACCGTTAACCCTTCTAAAGAACAGCCGGAAGTAAAAAGGGTTTCAAAAGTTCTATTAAATCGTCAACTTGAGCTAGCATGAGAATCGCATTTTTATCGGTTTTGGTGATCGTGATGCTTGCGTCGTGTGGTCGGCCGAAGTCGGTGACCCAGGTAAGTGATTCCGTTGATTTCAATATTCACATCCGGCCAATTCTCTCCGACCGGTGCTTCAAGTGTCACGGCCCCGATGCTAACCAGCGTAAAGCCAACCTAAGGCTGGACATTCGTGAGAACGCGCTGGCGGCCCTCAAGGATAATCCCAATGTTCATGTGATTGTTCCCGGAAATGCCAGTGAATCGGAAGTATATCGTCGTATTTCATCCAACGACACGTCTCAAATAATGCCGCCCGCCAACTCAAACCTCAAGTTGAACAATGAAGAGATCAGGTTGATTGCAAAATGGATTGATCAGGGAGCAACTTATAAGCGTCACTGGGCTTTTATTCCTCCTCGCAAAGGCAATGTGCCGGAGGTGGCGGATGTTGATTGGCCAACGAACGAAATTGACAATTTTATTCTAGCCAAGCTTGAGCAAAGTGGCCTGCCTCCAAACGAAGAGGCTGATAAAGAAAGATTATTGAAACGCGTGTCACTCGATATCACCGGTTTGCCACCGACGCTCTTGCTGCAAGACAGGTTTTTGAAAGATGATTCAGAGAAGGCATACGAAGGTGTTGTTGATGATCTGCTGGCGCAGCCGCAATTCGGCGAACGAATGGCGGTGTACTGGATGGATGTAGCGCGTTATGCAGATTCGCATGGCTACCAGGATGATGGCTACAGAACGATGTGGCCGTGGCGCGATTGGGTAATTCATGCTTTCAATGAGAATTACTCTTACGATAAGTTTGTGACATGGCAGCTTGCCGGTGATCTTCTTCCCAATCCCACCAAAGAGCAACTGTTGGCGACGGGGTTCAATAGAAATCATAAGATCACTCAGGAGGGCGGGGTAATTCAGGAGGAATATCGGGTTGAATATGTAACAGACCGGACAAATACTTTTGGAAAAGCATTTTTAGCGTTGACATTTGAATGTGCTCATTGTCATGACCACAAATACGATCCGATCTCACAAAGGGCCTACTACAGCACCTTTGCTTTCTTCAATCAGGTTCCTGAAAAAGGTCTCGTAGGTGATATCCAGCTGGCTTCGCTTGCTGACCCACCTAAAATTGAAATCACGTCGAAAGAGATCCGGGAAATTCTCACGTTTATCAATAAGCAAGACACAGCGCCTGTGAGCGTCATGATCATGAAAGACTCTTCGTGGCGACGACCTACTTATGTGCTGAAGCGGGGTGCATACGATGCCCACGGAGAAACTGTAACCATGAATTTGCCGGAAGCGATCCTGCCTTTTGATTCATCAAAATATGGCGCGAACAGACTTGGTCTTGCGAAGTGGCTTTTTGATGAAAAGAACCCCCTGACCGCACGCGTATTTGTCAACAGGATGTGGCAGGAATTCTTTGGACGCGGCCTGGTGAAAACTTCAGGTGATTTTGGGATGCAAGGGGAAATGCCCTCGCATCCTGAGCTACTCGACTGGCTGGCAATCGATTTCATGAATAACGGCTGGGATGTAAAACGATTGATCAAACAGATGGTGATGTCATCTGCATACAGACAATCTTCGGTGGTCACGCCGGAGAAACTGGCGATGGATCCGGAGAATATCCTTTTGTCGAGAGGTTCAAGGGTACGGATGACAGCCGAGGGAGTCCGGGACCTTGCCCTGTCAACAAGCGGGTTGCTGGTCGCGGAGATTGGTGGTCCCAGCGTTAAAGTTTATCAACCAAAGGGTATCTGGGAGCAATCAACCTCGGGTCGGGGGATTCTCGCTCATTATGTGCAGGATCACGGCGATAAATTGTACCGGCGCGGACTGTATAGCTTCATCAAACGAACTGTCCCGCCGCCGGGCTTGCTGGTATTCGACGCCAGTAACCGCGACCAATGTGAAGTGAAGCGTTTGCGGACCAATACACCTCTTCAGGCACTGATCATGATGAACGACCCTTCGATCCTCGAGTCGTCGCGGGTGTTTGCTGAAAAGCTTATCTTATCAAAACTTGATGACAGGCAAAGGATAGAAGCAGCTTTCAGAACGATTGTCTGCAGAAACGCCACCCAGGACGAGTTGCGGATTCTCGAAGGATATTTCGCTGATGAAAAGGAAAAGTTTCGCTCGTCTCCAGGCCAGGCGAGGGAGTTAATTGCGGCTGGAGAGTACCCACATGCAGACATAACAGACATTGTCTCATTGGCCGCGTTGATGCAGGTTGTTCATACGATGTATAATTTGGAAGAGGCAATTACAAAAACGTGATTACATGAACGAGTTTTTGGAAAACAGATTGCACATCACGCGAAAGCACTTCCTCGGAAAGCTCGGACTGGGATTGGGATCGGCTGCGCTCGGCTCTTTGCTGATTCCTGATTTGTTCAGCAGTCAGGATCAGGTTTCTTTACCGGTAGGTGTCGCGCATTTTGCTCCGAAAGCAAAGAGAGTCATTTACCTTTTTCAAAATGGTGCTCCTTCGCAGCTCGAAAGTTTTGACTACAAGCCACTGCTTAATAAGATGACTGGTGAAGAGCTTCCTGAATCGGTCCGCGGCGGGCAGCGCCTCACCGGCATGACGTCGGGACAGAAGAAATTCCCGCTGATAGGATCGCACTTTAAATTCGATCAGCATGGAGAATCAGGCGCTTGGGTGAGCGAAATGTTCCCAAACATTGCCGGCGTGGTAGATGATATCTGCATTATCCGCTCGATGCATACAGAGGCGATTAATCACGATCCAGCTTTGACATTTATGCAGACTGGCGCGCAGCAGGGCAATCGACCAAGCATGGGCGCCTGGTTGAGCTACGGATTAGGAAGCGAGAACAAGAATCTGCCAGCGTATTGCGTCCTGCTTTCAAGGGGAAGAGGAAATGGACAAGGCGTTTATTCCAAGCTTTGGACAAACGGATTTCTTGACAGCATTCATCAAGGTGTACAATTCAGCAGCAGCGAGGAGCGCGTTTTGTATTTAAAGGATCCAAAGGGTCGCGACCGTGCCGATAGCCGGAGGATGCTCGACAATCTGGCCGCGCTTAATGACATTAGCTATAAAGAGTTTGGGGATCCGGAAATACAAACCCGTGTCCAACAGTATGAGATGGCTTACCGGATGCAGATGGCAATGCCCGAGCTTACAGATCTTTCAAAAGAACCCGATAACATTGTTAAGATGTATGGGGCGGACTGCCTTTCGCCCGGCACCTATGCTTCTAACTGCCTGCTTGCGCGAAAATTATCAGAAGCCGGGGTAAGATTTGTGCAACTCTATCACCAGGGTTGGGATCAGCATGGAAATATGGTGGGAGAGATGCCTCTTCAGGCGCAGGACGTAGACCGCGCAACGGCTGGACTGATCATGGATCTTAAGCAGCGCGGTCTGCTGGACGAAACTTTAGTCATTTGGGGTGGCGAGTTCGGCAGGACAAATTATTGCCAGGGAGATCTCTCAAAAGATAACTATGGACGTGATCATCATCCGCGTTGCTATACGATATGGATGGCGGGTGGCGGCGTCAAGCGGGGATTGACGTATGGTGAGACAGATGAGTTTGGATACAATATCGTGCGTGATCCTGTTCATGTGAACGACTTTCATGCAACTGTTCTGCACCTGATGGGCTTAAATCATGAGCAGCTTACCTACAAGCACCTCGGTAGAAGATATCGGCTGACCGACGTAGCGGGAAAAGTCGTCAATGGCATAATCGCCTGATGTTCATGCAGCGAGCCAACGCCTTCTTTCTAAATCTTATTTTCTTTTTTCAGGCCTTGCTGCTCTTCCTCCTGTTTTTTGAAAGCAGGATATCAGTACCACCATGGATTCAGGTGGCGGGCCGTCTCCACCCTGCGCTGCTCCATTTGCCAATCGGATTGTCATTGTTCGCGTTTGTCATGGTCCTTGCAAGGAGTGAAATCAAGGCAAAGCCTTACCGGAGAATCATGCTTATGTTGTTGACGCTTGTCTCCGTGACTGCAAGCCTTACAGCATTATCAGGTTTTTTTCTGTCGATCCAAGGTGACTATGATGCCGATATTATTCTTCAACACAAAATATGCGGCGTTTTGGTGAGCTTTTTGTGCTATTCGATCCTGGTGGTTTTTGAGAAAAATGAAGCGATGACGCCGTTGTTTTATGTGTTGAATGTGCTGGCTGTTGGTTTCATGTTTGTAACCGGGCACAGTGGGGGCACCATTACACATGGAGAAAATTTTGTCTTCGGCCCGTTGGTCGAAAACGCGAAAGCATCTACGAAGGCGGGATCGTCGGTTTATGAAGCAATTATCTTCCCGGTTCTTGACAAGAAATGCACCTCTTGTCATAACCCGAGCAAAGCAAAAGGGAAGCTTATCATGACGTCTACTGCCGAATTTGAAAAGGGTGGGAAAAACGGGAAGGAGTGGATTCCTGGCAAGCCAGGAGAGAGCCGTCTGATCAAATATATTCACCTGCCCCTTGCTGACGATGACCACATGCCTCCAGACGGTAAGCCGCAACTTACGCAACAAGAGATAAAGCTTTTGGAGAATTGGGTAAAGAGTGGTGCTGATTTTAAAACAGCATACGACGAGCTCCCCGATACCGATTCCATGAAGATCATTGGTGCGTCAATGATAGAAGTGCAAAACGATGATCTGCCGACCTATGAATTTGCCGCAGCGCCTGGTTCAGTTGTTGAAAAACTAAATACGCCAGCGCGGATAGTCTTTCCACTTTACCAGGGGAGTCCAGCCCTTCAGGCTGACTTTTTTGTAAGTGCGATGTTCACACTAAAATCTTTGGAGGAGCTCGAACAGGTGAAAGAGCAGCTGGTAGTTTTGAATCTCTCGAAAATGCCTGTCACAGACAAAGAGCTGCCTATCATTTCAAAGTTCACGAATCTCGAGAAACTAAATTTAAACTTTTCCGATGTCACGGGATCCGGCCTGCCGGCATTGAACACCTTACGTAATCTGCAGATGATCTCTCTTGCTGGCACAAGTGTAGACGCGCGAAGTCTTCAACCGATTCTTGGCTTGCCCGAATTGAAGGAAGTTTACCTGTGGAACACGAAAGTTACTGAGACCGAACGCCTGGCTTTTATCCAGCAGTTTCCAAAACTTTTGATCGTTACGACGCAGTTTAAGAACGATAAAATACTTCGCTTGGGGAAACCAGGGCTGGCGAATGAAGGTGTGGTAAAAAGTGATGAACTCGTTTGGCTTAAGCATTCAATGCCAGGCGCAAAAATTTTATTCACAACCGATGGGACGGACCCCGACACTATTACATCGAATGTTTATAAGGAGCCACTGCGTTTGAAGTCGACTACGAAGATCAAAGCGATTGCCTGCAAAGATGGTTGGTTTTGCAGCGAAATGTTTGAGATTACTTGCTTTTTGGATGGATATAAACCGGCGAAGACAGAATTGTTAAGCGAAACTGATTCATACTACAGGGGAGAAGGAGCGAAGAGTCTCACTGACAAAGAGATCGGATTTATTGAAGTATTGAACGCGCCGCCATGGTTAGGTTTCAGGGACAAGCCTTTTGTTGCTGGATTTGATTTTGGAAAGGAGCCACCTGAAATAGGGTCGATTGTGTTAAGCTACGCTGACAATCCAGGATCCACACAGTTTCCGCCTGAGAGCGTGGAAGTGTGGGCAGGTAAAAGCCCACAAGACATTAAACTGATAAAGTCAATAAAGCCCCAGATGCCGACCAAGGTCCGGAATCAACAGGTGGAGGCATTGAATATTTCATTGACGCCTGCGCGCTACAGTTACATTAAGATCATTGCAAAACCGGTTGCAAAACTTCCTTCATGGCATAGCTCAAAAGGAAAGAAGGGGTGGTTGATGGTGGATGAAGTGCTGTTTAATTAACGGGCGTCTCAATCAATTAGCGCATGCAGGCAGCTATCCCAGTGCCTCCTTATAAGTTTTGAGAACCCTCTCCCTTGCCACTTTATGATCCACAATGGGCTTAGGATAGGCTGGTGATTCAAATTCAGGTACCCATTTTCTGATGTACTTTTTTTCGGGGTCGAATTTTTCGGTCTGAAGTTCCGGATTGAAGACACGAAAATAAGGAGCAGCATCGCAGCCCGATCCCGCAGCCCACTGCCAGTTACCATTGTTGGCACCAAGGTCGAAGTCGAGAAGCTTCTCTGCGAAATAGGCTTCGCCCCAGCGCCAGTCGATCAGCAAGTGCTTTACAAGAAAGCTTGCCGTGATCATGCGTACGCGGTTGTGCATGAAGCCCGTGGTGTTGAGCTCGCGCATGCCGGCGTCGACGATCGGGTATCCGGTTCTGCCTTCGCACCAAGCTTTAAATTCTTTCGGATCATTTCTCCATTCGATCCTGTCATATTGAGATTTAAACGCCCGTTCCACACGAGGAAAATGCCAGAGGATCATCTGAAAAAATTCCCGCCAGATTAGTTCGCTGAGCCATACGTCGTTTTTCTTCATGGCGATCCGCACCAACTGACGAATGCTCACCGTCCCGAAACGGAGATGAACACTTAGCTGTGTGGTTGCCGCAAGCGCCGGAAAGTCGCGGTGCTTGTGATAGGATGTGATCAAAGACTGTTTTATCGAACGCTCAGGAAAAATACCGTTTGATGCCCTGAACCCTATATCTGTAAGTGATGGGAAGGGCAGGGGCGATACTTTTTTCAGGCTGTCGAGATGATTTTCCGACGGAAAGGCTTTGATCTGACTGGCGCTTAGCTTAGATCTCCATTTATTTTTATAAGGAGTGTATACTGTATATGGGCTTCCATCGTCTTTGATGATCTCGTCCTTTTCGAAGATCACCTGGTCTTTGTATTGCTGAAACGGAATTTTTCTTGCTGCAAGCTGCTTACTCACGGATTCATCACGCTGAGTCGCGTATGGCTCGTAGTCCGTGTTAGCATACACCTTTCGGGGATTGAGTCTCTGGAATATTTCGACTGGATCTCCATGAAGAACCAGCAGCGAGCTGCCTACCCTTTCAAGCTCACTTTTCAGCACCGCCAGTGATTGATGGATGAATTCGACACGCTTGTCTGTTCGATCATTGAGTCGATCGAGAATAACAGTGTCGAAAATGAAAATGCCGACCACATTGTGGTTCTCGTTCAGGGCATGGAATAAGCCGGTATTGTCTGAAAGGCGGAGGTCACGCCTGAACCAAAAAACCGTCGTCTGCTCGTCTAAGACAGATGTATTTGATCGGGATGGTGCCATTCGTGTAACAAGAACAGGAAGAAAGGTATTTTGTTCGAAGCTTACATTCAAATCATTTGATGAGTTAGTGTGGCGGGACATTTCAAAGGGCCTCCCGTGGGTTGCGTCTCTTCAGGTTTCCTTAAGAATCATTTCATATTTTTATTAAAATGAAGATTCTTATAATCGAAGACGAGCAGGAGTTGTTGGATTCTACGGTATCCTATCTTCGTTCTGAGGGATATATATGTGAAGAGGCCTCGAACCTGAAAGATGGTATCGCGAAGATCAACCTTTATACATATGACTGCGTGATCGCTGACATCGGGCTTCCCGATGGGAGCGGGCTCAAGCTCGTGAGTGAGTTAAAAAACAAGCTCCCAGATACCGGGGTAATGATCATTTCGGCCCGTAATTCCTTGGATGATAAAATCAGTGGACTAGATATTGGTGCAGACGATTACCTGACGAAGCCGTTTCACCTTTCAGAGCTGAATGCGCGCATCAAATCAATATTGAGACGTCGTAAGTTCCATGGCAGCAAGGAGATCGATTTTCATGAAATACACATTGTTCCTGATACGCTCCAGGCAACCGTGCGTGACGTGCCGATGACTTTGACAAAAAAGGAATTTGACCTTTTGATCTACTTTATATCCAATAAAGATAAAGTGCTCACGAAGGAATATATTGTTGAACACCTTTGGGGTGACTACATCGATTCGGCTGATTCGTATGATTTTATTTACACCCACGTGAGCAATCTCAGAAGAAAGCTCATTGAGTTGGGTGCGCGCGACTATGTAAAAACGGTTTATGGTGTAGGATATAAGTTCACTGACGCTTGAAGCTCAACGATAAAACTAATCGCTATTTTCTTGGTGTGTCACTCATGGTGTTCTGTGTGGGCGGTTTGCTTTTCTATTTCTTATTTCAGGCAATCATTGACAACGACTTCAATAAACGCCTGCACGAGCGGAAGGAGTACTACATTCGCGCGCTTTCTGAATCCGACAGCTTGTTGCATTACCAGCGTTTTTCAGCCAACAGCATCGGTATCAAACCGATCGGTGTATTGACCTCTGGTGATGAAGTTATATCTGATACTGTGATCTTCGACAGGATCGAGAATAAGTTCAATCGATATCGGCAGGTTTCTTTGAACATGAGGATCAGAAATCAAAATTATCTGATCCAGGTGAGACGGGCGCTGGTGGAGCGTCGCGACATCATCCAGGGCGTCGTTATCCTTGAGTCGTTGATATTTGTTGCATTTGTCGTCATCCTATCAATGCTTAACAACCAGCTTTCAAAATCCCTGTGGAAGCCATTCTATGCTGTGCTGGATAAAATCAGCAACTACAAGCCAGATCGCGCCGACGCACTGAGATTTGAAAACAGTGCGATCACCGAATTCAATGAACTTTCGCGGGTAATAGAAACAATGACGGCGCGAATCAACCGTGAGTTCTATGTTTTAAAGGAATTCACCGAGAATGCATCGCATGAAATTCAGACCCCCCTTGCGATCATGAAGAATAAACTGGAAATACTATTGCAGTCGCCGTCCCTCAGCGAGGAACAAATGGGCCTGATCAACGCCGCTTCAATCGCAGCAACACGCCTGTCAAAACTCAACGAGGCGTTACTGATATTATCGCGGATTGAGAACAGACAGTTTCACAACGTCGAAGATATTGTGTTGAACGATCGACTTGATAGGCAGGTCGCAGATCTGGAAGAACTTATTAAGATCAAAGGAATCGAGGTAGATCGGCAGTTTCACGACGTTCTCCGCTTTAAAATGAACCCATATCTTGCAGATATTCTTTTGGAAAATCTGATCGTTAATTCAATTCGACATAATCGACCGTCAGGCAGGATCGTCCTCGAAATAAGAAGAAACTTATTTGTGATCGCTAATACAGGTGAGCCACCTCAAAGAGACCCGATGGATCTGTTCCATCGATTTGTGAAATCGAACTCAAAATCACATTCCCTTGGGCTTGGATTATCAATTGTGAAGGCCATTTGCGACACCTATGGGTATCGAATTACTTATTCATTTGACGGAAACCACCACAAAATAACATTGGACCTCACAGCTAAAGAATTGCTTTAGAATTGGCCGGTACTTTAGATAGCAAAATGCTTTCTATGGTGCCGACGGAGAAAATTAAGGTCTTTTGTTTCCTTTCCCTAGGGGTCTTCATGACCTTGAATTTGGATTTGCGGGCGCAGACAAGTGTATCCATGTTGGAATGTCTTGAAAGGGCAAAGACGAGCTATCCATTTATAAAATCAAAACACGCGCAGGTCCTTGCCGAGGAGGAGCGTCTCCGGTCGAGCAAGACCGAATATCTTCCGGCTTTTTTGATCGGTGGACAGATCAACTATGGAACCAGTAACTCGATACCTGGTGCTTACTACCCGAACGAAGGTCTCTCCACCGGCATCTCAGGCGGCATACGACCAGACAATATCAGCACAGCCGTGTACGGAAGCTTTGGAACGTTAGAAGTCGATTGGCGAATTTTTAATTTCGGTAAGGTAACGGCTAACGTAGCGACGGCAAGAGCCGCCGCACAGACCGCGCAAGCCGATTTCGCAAACGAAGTATTCCAACACCAGATCCGAACCATAGACGCATATCTTCTAGCGCTTGTTGCAGAAAAAATAACCAGGGTTCAAAAGTCTAATTATGAAAGGGCAAAACAGATTCATGCCATCACCAGGGCTGAGGCCATTTCGGGACTCAAGGCCGGAGCTGACAGCTCATTCGCTGCGGCAGAAGTTTCAAAGGCAAAGATTCTCTTTTTAGAGGGTGAGCGGAACGAACGTGCGCAAAGGATTCGGTTGTCCGAGCTGATCGGTGAAAAGAATAGCAACATTGAGCTCGACACTACATATTTCCTGAATGCGATACCGTTTGCTGTAATGCCGGACACGGCGAGTATCGCAGCTTCGCCCACGTTGAAGTTGTATCGTTCTCAAATGGAGTTCAGGCGATCAAGATCCGTTGCAATCAAGCGATCCTATGCGCCTTCTGTTTTATTTTCTGGCATTGGCTTTGGGCGCGGCTCCGGAATCTCCCGCGTGGATGATTCATTCAAAACGGATTTCTCGAGCGGCGTAGGATTTCAGGCGTTGAATTTTCTTGCGGTTGTCAGCTTCCGGTTCAACATCCTGAACTATTCAAAAGTCCACCATGATTTCAAAGCTGAGAAATTTGAGTTTGAGAGAACCAGGCATCTCTATGACGAGGCTGCCTTACGCGCCGGCAAGCAACTTGAGCTTGCGGACATGCAAACGCGTCTAGCTATACAGCAAGCATCTGAGGCTCCAGTTCAACTGAACGCAGCGCGTGCCGCTTATGCGCAATCGAACGCAAGGTACCAATCAGGTCTCGCATCCCTCGCCGAGTTGGCGCAGAACTTCTATATCCTCAACCGGGCGGAAGTGGATAAGTCAGTCGCGATCAACAACGTGTGGCGGGCTTTGCTCCTTGAGTCGGCTGCCACCGGAAACCTTGGGTATTTCATCGATCAAGTCAAATAGACAGGAAAAATATGAATCTTATACAGTCATCGCTCCGAAAACCGATCACCGTGATGGTAGGAACAATTGCGATAGCATTTTTTGCATTCCTGTCTATCCGAAAGATCGCGGTTGATATTTTTCCCGCCCTAGACGTTCCAACAATCTACGTTGTGCAACCGTATGGCGGCATGGCACCTGACCAAATGGATGGGCTTATGGCTACGCGCTACCAGGATCACTTCCTTTATGTGCAAGGCATCAAGGGCATTGAGATCAAAAGTGTTCAGGGCCTTTCGTTAATGAAGCTCACGTTCTATCCCGGTACTGACATGGCACAAGCTGCCGCTGAGATCGCCAACAACATATCCCGGGCGAAAGCCTATATGCCGGAAGGTACAGTTCCTCCACAGGTAGTTCGCTTTGATGCGAGTTCAGTTCCTGTCGGGCAATTGGTATTCGAAGCAAAAGGCAGGTCCTTGAACGAGCTCCAGGATTTCGCAGCCTCGCGGGTGCGACCAATGTTCTCGACAATTCCCGGAGTTTCTTCTCCGCCGCCGTTTGGCGGCAACCAGCGAACCATTGTGATTAAAGTCGATCCGGGATTGCTCAGGAGCTACAAGCTCTCACCGGAGGAAGTTGTGAGGGCGATTGCTAACACCAACCAACCTTCGGCAGCCGGCAACGTCCGAATCGGCGATTTCACGATGATGACACCAACAAATTCGCTCATCAGAAATCCGCAGGAATTCCTGGAAGTGCCGTTGAAGTTGGGCAGCGGTCCTACAGTTTTCCTCAAAGACATCGCTACGGTTCATGATGCCGCAGATATTACAGTGGGCTATGCTCTCGTCAACGGCAAGCGTGCGGTGTACATTCCTATTGTAAAGAAAGCGGATGCTTCGACCCTCGACGTAGTGAACAACCTCAAGGCGGCCTTGCCAAGAATGCGTGAAGCCATTCCTGAAGACGTCACTCTTAAATATGAATTCGATCAGTCGGTATATGTTACGGACCAGCTGAAGAACCTGATTAGTGAAGGGGTCCTGGGAGCGCTGCTTACCGGGCTTATGGTTTTTCTCTTCCTGCGCGATTGGCGCAGTGTAGTCATCGTCGTAGTCACGATTCCTATCTCTCTTCTGTCGGCAGTGATTTTATTGAACCTGTTTGGACAGACCATCAACATCATGACGCTGAGCGGCCTGGCCCTTGCGATCGGCGTGCTTGTGGATCAGGCAACCGTTTCAATTGAAAATATTCATCAGCATATGGAGATGAGGAAATCGAAAGCTAAAGCAATTTTTGACGCCTGCCTCGAGATCGCCTTCCCTGAGTTGCTGATCCTGCTTTGCATCCTGGCTGTGTTTGCTCCTTCTTTTATGATGGAAGGAATTCCGAAGTCGATGTTTTTGCCGCTGGCGCTTTCAGTGGGCTTCGCCATGATATCGTCTTACTTGCTTGCGCAGACGCTTGTGCCTGTGCTTTCCAACTGGCTTTTGAAAAGTGATCATGTCAACCCGAGTGCCTCCCTCGCGCTTGACCAAAACGAGCTGCATCAGACACTTAAGGACGACAATCGCCTTCATGGGGCAGGAAAGCAAACGGCATTCGATCGATTCAAGCTTAAGTATGAACGCTTACTGTTACGAATTGTCAATGGTGGCAGAAGTGTGGCGTTCGGCTACCTGCTTATCACAGCGTTATTGATTACCGGCGGGTTCGCGCTCATCGGCACCGACATCCTCCCAAAATCAAATGCCACACAATTTCAACTTAGACTGAGAGCGCCCGAAGGATCGCGGTTCGAACGCACAGAGCAGTACGTGCTCAAGGCTCTTGATATCATCAAAGAGGACGTTGGAGCCGGGAATATGGGTACCACATCATGTTACGTTGGTACCAATCCTTCGAGTTATGGCACCAGTAGCATCTTTCTCTTCACAAGCGGCCCTCATGAAGCTGTGTTGCAAGTTGCTTTGCGCGAAGGATATCATACAGACATGGGCGACCTCCGTGAAAGACTAAGGGCAAAATGGAAACAACAGCTTCCAGCAGTAGAAGTGTCCTTTGAGCCGATCGAGCTTGTGGAAAAGATTATGAGTCAGGGCGCGTCCACGCCTATAGAAGTTTCTGTCGCAGCTAAGAACATCCAGGAGGCATATCAGCATGCGTTAAAGATCAGGCACGAAATGCAAAAAGTGACGTTCCTGCGTGACGTTCAGATACCTCAGCCTTTGAACTATCCTACCGTTAAAATCGACCTTGACCGCGAGCGTGCCGGGCAGATGGGGATCACAGCTAACCAGGTTGTGCGGTCGATGGTGACGTCCACTTCATCCAGCCGATTCACGGAGAAGAACCTGTGGATGGATCCAAAGTCAGGACTCGGCTATCAGGTTCAGGTGCAATTGCCAGAGAATCAAATCAAAAGTATTGATGATGTGAGCAATCTTCCTCTTGGATCAAACAATGGACGTCCAATCCTGGCGGACGTAGCATCGGTGTACCAGACTACTGCACCAGGGGAATATGATCGTGAAGGGCCGAACCGGTTGGTTTCAGTGACTGCTAATTTGCACGATGCGGACCTTGGTGCGGCCACAGATCAAGTGGCTGCTGCTGTGGAGAGAGCTGGAACCCCGCCGCGCGGCGTAGTGGTGAATATCAAAGGCCAGGTGAAGCTCTTAACCGAGACACTTGACAGTTTGCAGGGAGGCCTTCTCGTTGCAATTGTAGTAATCTTTCTTCTGTTGAGTGCGAATTATCAATCGTTTAAAGTCTCCGTGGCTGTACTCTCTTCGATACCTGCCGTTATCGCCGGTAGCCTCCTGCTTCTACTGATCGCGGGTTCTACTTTGAACCTGCAATCATATATGGGAATGATCATGTCGGTGGGTGTTTCGGTTGCGAATGCTATCCTGATGATTACCAACGCTGAAAATCTGCGGCTTACGATTGGTGATGTGCGCGAGGCCGCGATGGTAGCCGCTAGGAGTCGCATCAGGCCAATACTTATGACCAGTATAGCTATGGTGGCAGGGATGATTCCCATGGGCTCCGGTATGGGCGAGGGCGGAGACCAGGTTGCGCCCCTGGGGCAGGCGGTGATCGGGGGGTTGATTGCGTCCACTATTGCTTCGCTGCTCATTCTTCCGGCAATGTTTATTTTACTCCAACGCAATTCCTCCCTTCAATCGGTATCGTTGGATCCGAGCGATCCCGACAGTAAATATTTTGAATCCAACAGCTAACTCACCTTATCATTCTATGAAAAAGCTATTTGTTCCGATAGTCATCGTTCTTCTTTCTTCATGTTCGTCAAAGCAGAGAATATTAGAAGCAGAACAATCAACGGTTGACACAGTGGAGACGGTTGTGATAAAAAAAATGCAGCCGCAACGTGTGATCGTGCTGCCAGGCGATCTCCGACCGTGGGAAGTTGTGCACGTTCAGGCCAAAGTAAAGGGATACGTTCGCACGGTTAGTGCCGACCGGGGAACGTACGTGAGGAAAGGATCTTTGCTTGCGACCCTCGAGGCGCCGGAGCTCCAGGCGCAAAAGGCAGAGGCCCTGGCTAAAGTTGAAGATTTTAAGTCCAAAGAATTCGCCAGTAGTCAGACATACTCCCGCTTGTTGCAGACGAGCAAAACGCAGGGTGCCGTTGCAGCAAACGAGCTTGATATTGCAAGGTCCAGAAAGGTAGTCGATAGCATGCAAGTATTGTCTGCTGTAGCCTCTTTGGAAGCGATAAGAGAGATGATTAATTATCTCAACATTACGGCGCCGTTCGATGGAGTTATCACCGAAAGAAATATTTCTCCTGGCGAGCTTGTTGGGCCCGAAAGAACAAAGCCGATGTTCATGCTGGAGAACAATGAAACACTTCGGCTGACTATCGGCATCCCCGAGATCTATTCCGGGCAGATAAGATCTTCTGAGCCTATTAGGTTTAAAGTTACTGCAATTCCGGAAAGGGTTTTTGAGGCAAGTCTGTCCCGAAGTTCTCAAAGCCTTGACTATAGTCTGCGGTCGATGACAATTGAAGCAGACGTCCCTAACAAAAGTCACACGTTGAAATCGGGAATGTATGCAGAGGTAACATTAGCCGTTGAGCGGAGTCTTCCCACTCTTTTTGTACCGGCATCTTCAGTTGTCAATTCCACAGAAAGGGTTTTTGTGATCCGAATTACCGACGGGCAAGCGAAATGGATCGATGTTAAGACGGGCGTCCAGTCAGCGGGACTGGTTGAAATCTTCGGCCCGCTCGATGAAGGAGCCAGAGTCGTCGCGCACGCATCCGAAGAGATCAGAGACGGCATGAACGCCGTTGGAAAATGATCTTGTCCACATCATGTTAAGTCAATGTTAACTGAGTGTTAAAAGCTTAAAATTAGGGTAATACCACACCCATTACTTTTACGATGCGTAACAAAAACATCGTAGAACGGTAATGATAAGATCACTAACCCTCGTTTTTGCTTTGTTTTGGGGGATTTACCAATGCCATGCTCAGCGCGAGAAAGCCGAGCAGTCGATAGAATGGTTTTCGTTAGTCAACAACATCAAAGTCAGCGATCGGTTTACCATCCTGGCGGAGGGGCAATTTCGGTTTGCGGGTGCTTTTCAACCGATGCAATTCCAGGCACGGACGGGATTGAATGTTAAAGTGAACGATCACTTTTCTTTCATGCCTTTGGGCTATGTGTACACCTGGAACCCTATCTATGGCGTGCAGCCCGCCACGTATTCAAACAATGAGCATCGTCTATTTCAACAAGCGCACTATAAACATAAGGTGGGTATCTTTCACCTTGATTATCGGGTAAGACTGGAACAACGATTTCTTCAGGTACATGAGACCAGCAATGGAGAGGTGGTTAGCAAAGGTTATACACTATACATGAACCGGTTGCGTACCCGCGTAGCTGCGCAAGTTCCGATCAATCACAAAAACATGGATCCAAAAACCGTGTTTGCATCTTTTTACAATGAAATCTTTCTCGATTTTGGAGGAGACACTATCTATACCGACCCTGACCAGAATCGGTTCTTCCTCGGGGCGGGCTATAACGTGAATAAGGCATTTTCATTCCAGGCAGGGTTCCTTTATCAGATGCTTATCAAATTCACTGGAACAAAACAGGAGAATAATTACGGCTTCCAGGTCAGCCTTACCCACAACATTGACCTGAGCCAAAAATAGAACTCAAGCGAAAACATTTTCCAGTATCTCTGGACGGTTCATGATGAGCTTGAACCAATAAGTAAATTTTTCGGGTTCTGATTGAATTTCCTTTTTTAACTGATCGATGGTAATCCACCGGCACGCTTCCACTTCCTTGAGATTGATGGCAGCAACCCCATCGAATTTTCCAATGAAGACGTGGTCTAGCTCATGTTCGACGAGGTGGTTTTCCAGTTCCACCCGATAAGTAAATTTAAAAGCATATTCGCAAGGGACATCGATCCCCATTTCCTGGATAAGCTTTCTTCGGGTCGCATCTTTCAGAAGCTCGCCGGGAGCTGGATGGCTGCAGCAGGTGTTCGTCCACAGCCCTGCACTGTGATATTTAATGTTTGCGCGCTTCTGTATAAGGATCTCGCCTTTTGAGTTGAAAAGCAGGATGGAAAATGCGCGATGAAGTTTGCCTTTTCGGTGCGCCTCGATTTTTTCCATCGCACCGATCTCACGGTCGGCTTCGTCCACCAAGATCACTTGCTCCACGCTCATATCAGGTTCAACTGATGTTTAAGGAAAGAATAGCCGAGGATCGCGAGCTTGTGACGGTTGGGCACGCGCACACGCCTTTTCATGACATGTTCAGATGGAAGATTCCGGATCTTTCGGAACAAAGCCTGATAGTAAAGGTAGGCGACATAAACACCGAGTCGTGCGCCACGCGGCAATTGCTTTAGCCCTTGATATGCGTCGTGGAAGTCCATTGCAATGGATTCTTCAATCTTCTTCTTGCTCAGGTTGTCAAACGTGCTTATTTCGATTCCGGGAAAATAACTTCTGCCCATGCCAAGGTAATCTGCACGCAAGTCGCGTAGAAAATTCACTTTTTGAAATGCTGCTCCAAGTTTCATGGCGGCCGGAGCAAGATTTCTATAGGCTGCCTCGTCGCCACGGCAAAAGACCCGTAAGCACATGAGCCCTACGACCTGTGCCGAACCCAGAATGTATTTTTCAAATTCCTGTTGATCGTAGTTTTTCTCAACCAGATCCATTTTCATGCTTGCTAAAAACTGTTCTATCAGCTCCCGTTCTATGCCAAACTGATGAACTGTGGCCTGGAAGCTGTTTAAGATGGGGTTGAGGCTGATTTTTTCCGAGATGGCCATCCAGGTGTCATTGCTGAATCTCTCCAGCAAGGCCGCTTTGTTGTAATCGTGAAACGTGTCGACGATCTCGTCTGCGAAACGCACGAAGCCATAGATGGAGTAGACAGGATTTCGTAGGTCCTTTTCGAGGCACCATATTCCCAATGAGAATGAGGTGCTGTAAGACACAGCCGTCACACGACTGGTTTTGATACAGACCTTGTCGAAAAGGGATTTCTGGTTCATTTCACGCATCTTAACACTTCAAAATTTACAATTAATTTCACTTCCTTTTTTGCCGCCTGTCGACCGCCGCGAGGGCTTGAGCAACAACTTGTCCTGAAATTATTGCCGGAGGTACGCCCGGGCCCGGAACAGTCAGCTGTCCTGTATAGAACAGGTTTGTCAGCTTTTTGTTAACGATGGACGGCTTCAAATTCGCCGTTTGGGATAGTGTGTTGGCCAGACCATAGGCGTTTCCTTTGAAGGCATGATAGTCGCTCATGAAATCGCTGTGTGCATAACTCTTCTTGAATACGATGTTCCCGCGAATGGATTCGCCCGTTACAGATTCCAGTCGTTCGACAATTTGATTGAAATATTTGTCGCGCACAGACTCACTGTCCGCCAATCCTGACGCTGCTGGCATCAAAACGAAAATGTTTTCAAAGCCCTCAGGTGCAACTGTGGGATCTGTTTTTGATGGACAGCTCACATAGAGTAATGGATCTGAAGGCCATTTCGGTGTTCCGTAGATCTCATTAGCATGCTGTTCAAAATTTCTGTCGAATAGAAGGTTGTGATGGAGTAGATTCTTTAACTTCTTGTTTATGCCAAGGTAAAATATCAAGGCTGATGGGGCCATTGCACGTTGATCCCAATATTTTTCGGAGTACTGCCTCGCCCATGCTGGTAAGAGATGTTGTTCTATATGATGGTAGTCAGCCGAGGCTACAAAAAAATCACTGTCCACCAAGTCGTCATTAACCCGGAGTGCCTTGATCTTCTTCATCCCGAAGTCAAACGCCTTGACTTCGCTGTTGAAGGCGAAATGAACACCCTGCTCGACTGCAATTTGATACATTGCCTCAACGACTTTGTACATGCCACCCATCGGATACCATGTGCCCAGACACATGTCGGCATAATTCATAAGACTATACAATGCAGGTGTGCTTGATGCAGTCGCTCCCAGGAACAGCGCTGGAAACTCCAGTAGCTGTATCAGTCCCTCGTTGTGAAACCTCCTGCGAATCGACGTGGAAAGAGAAGTGAAGACGTCGAGTCTGAAGAGACCCCTTATGAGGTCCGCGTCAACAAGTTCAGCAATTGAAAGGCCGGGCTTGTAGACCAACTTATCCATCCCGACGTGGTACTTATATTTTGCGTCTTCGAGATACTCTTTCAGGTGCACTGCACTTCCGGCCTCACGCCGTTCAAATAATTCGAAGAGCTGTTTTTCCCCGGCCGGCACGTCGAGCACGTCGTCTTCTGAAAAAAAAATCCGGTAGGATGGGTCCAATCTCTTCAAGTCATAGAAGTCGGCCGTTTTCTTTCCAAACAGCTGAAAGAACTTTTCAAATACATCGGGCATCCAGTACCAGCTCGGGCCCATGTCGAAGGCAAATCCGTTTTCGCTCAGCTGACGAGCCCGCCCACCCGGTTGGTTTAACTTCTCAAAAACGGTGACATCGTATCCGGCCTTTGCAAGGCAGGCCGCAGTCGACAATCCAGAAAATCCAGCGCCAATGACAGCAACAGCAGGCATTACTCAATTACAGGTTTCAGTAATAACCTACCAATTTTTTCTGGATTTCCTTCCGCGCCTGGAAGATCCGGTTCTTTACTGTTCCTATCGGCAGTTTCAAATGCTTCGCTATCTCATGGTATTTGTATCCTGTCATGAACATCTTGAACGGCAGCAATAAATCCTCTTTTATTGTGTTCATGTTTCGCCATACTTCTTTGAACTCCAGGCTCTCAATGGGTCGGTTAAAAGTATGCTCATCTTCGACGTTCAACATGTACAATTCCTTTGAATAGTCATGTGAGATTTTCTTCTGCTGACGCTTATGGTAGTCGTTGATGTAAGTGTTCCTCATGATTGTGAATAGCCAGCCCTTGAGATTTGTGTCCTTTCTGAATTTTTCGCGGTACTTGAGGGCTTTTAGAATGGTGTCCTGGACGAGGTCGAAGGAATCTTCACGGTTCGACGTGAAGCGGTGCGTGAAACTTGCCAGGGTGGGTCGGAGTTCCGCCACTGCCGTTTCAAACTCACTTGCACCCATACCTATTTGTTTAATCTTTGGTTTAAATAATTAAACAAATTTAGGAACTATGGCTTGGTGGATGGTATTTTGTTTAACGCCAAAAAAGGCCCGTGGCCGGCTACGCGCTCTTAAGGAGCGACTTGAATTCGCCGATATTTGAGAAGAAATGTAGGTTTTTTGGCATTTTTAAGGCTGTTTTCCGCAATGCCGATCCGGTAGCGAGTACAGTAACTGCAGGAGTTTCTTCGCACAGCCGGTTAAGGTAGGCTTGAACAAACTGCGGTGCCGGTGAACTGGTAATAGATGTGATAAGAACCCTGGGCTGAAACCTCTCACACACAGACAGGATGTCCCGCAGTGGCGCTGTTTGGCCTAAATAGAACGTTCTGAAATTCTCCTTCTTCGCGATGTAGTGATAGAACAACAAGGCAAGTTCGTGGAGCTCGCCCTCTGGAAGGAAAAGCAACGCGCCTGGTCTGTTATTGGAGGGAATGGGAAGAGTATCGACGGCTACGATGATCTTCTGCCTGATAAGGTTTGAGATGAAGTGTTCTTGGGCTGGGGAGATATTTCCAGTTTGCCAAAGCACTCCGATCTTTTCGAGGAAAGGGTAAACGACCTGCGTGATGGTGCGTTCGAAACCATTTCGACTGACAATTTCTGCGAGTACTTCCTCGAAATAATGCTCATCCAGATCGACCATCGCCAAAATGAGCCTGTCGATATGCACTCCGGTGTTTGCCATCGTCTGACTTAGCGCGCCCACCTTTTTGGCAAGCTCGACGGGCGAGAGGTCGGCGATTTTGGATATTTTTACCCCATTATTGTTCAACACCGAGACATTGATGATCTTTTTCAGGTCCTCGTCGGAGTAATACCGGATGTTGGTGCTGGTTCGTTGAGGAGAGACAATACGATGACGCTTTTCCCAAATCCTAATGGTATGGGCCTTGATGCCAGTGAGTTTTTCCAATTCTTTAATCGAGTATTGACCCATGGAAGCGTAATATTGGAATAACCACAAAATCCATCATTTGTTCAGTTCATTGTGAAAAAAAAAGACCCGCGGATCGAGAAGGGAATTGCATGGTTCGAGAGCATGGGGTGGAAGCCTTTTCCATTTCAGACGGAGGCTTGGGAGGCAATGCTGAGCGGTCGCAGTGGCCTTGTCAATGCACCCACAGGGAGCGGGAAAACGTTCTCTCTTGCTGTTCCAATTTTCCTCGAAGGAATGGAACCCGGGGAGAAGCTGTCGATCCCCAAAGGGAAAAAGGTGCAGGCGATATGGATAGCGCCAATACGCGCCCTGGCAAAGGAGATTTACCTGGCATCATCACGCGCAGGAGAGGGGCTAGGTTCGCGATGGAAGGTTGCCATTCGTTCCGGAGATACAAGCTTTTCAGAGAAAACACGCCAAAAGGAAAAGCCGCCTCAATTCCTCATCACGACCCCTGAAAGCCTTCACCTGCTTTTTTCACAGAAAGGATACCCGGAATATTTTTCAGAGTTGAAAACGATCGTCGTTGACGAATGGCATGAGCTGATGGGTTCAAAGCGTGGAGTTCAAATGGAGCTCGCGTTGTCGCGGCTTAAGACGATCTCGCCCGGACTTAAGATTTGGGGTATCTCTGCGACGATTGGGAACATGGAGCAATCACTGGAAGTCTTGCTAGGCTCGCGCTACCACCAAAAGGAACACGTAGTGATCAAAGCCGACATAGAAAAGAAAGTAGAGATCGTTTCCGTCTTTCCCGATCAGCTCGATATGCTTCCGTGGACCGGGCACGTTGGGATACACCTTCTGAACAAGGCCATCGAGATCGTTAAGAAAAGTTCGACCACGTTAATTTTTATGAATACCAGGTCGTTCGCTGAAATATGGTATCAAAAAATGCTTGATGCTGCACCGGAGTTATCGGGACTCATCGCCATGCACCACGGGTCGATCAGTTTCGAGCTGCGTCATTGGGTGGAGGAACGCCTTCACGAAGGAAGGCTCAAGGCGGTGATCTGCACATCGAGTCTCGATCTCGGCGTGGACTTCCGGCCAGTTGAGACCATTATCCAGGTTGGTAGCCCCAAAGGAGTGGCACGGTTTCTTCAGCGCGCCGGACGCAGCGGACACCAGCCAGGCGCCATCAGCAAGATTTATTTTCTGCCGACACATTCACTCGAGCTGATTGAAGCTTCCGCGGTACGCGAAGCGATGCAAAGAAAAATCGTCGAAGATCGCTATCCGTACGTCCGTTCCTTTGATGTGCTGGTGCAATACTTAGTCACCCTGGCGGTGTCAAATGGGTTCCGGTCCGAAGAAATATTTGACGAAGTGAAAACTACTTTCAGCTATCTGTCCATCTCGAAAGAGGAGTGGGATTGGGCACTGAGATTTATTACCACAGGCGGTGAGTCGTTGACCGCATACGATGAATACCGGAAGGTCGAGGTTGAGAACGGCGTGTTTAAAGTTGAAAATCGTCGCATTGCCCAAAAGCACCGGCTATCGATAGGAACCATCGTTGGTGATGTCTCATTGAATGTGAGATTTCTCTCAGGCAAGAACCTCGGTACGATCGAAGAGGGATTTATTTCTTCACTCAATCCCGGTGACACATTTTGGTTTGCCGGCCAGACGCTGGAGCTGATCAGAGTCAAAGACATGGAGGCGCAGGTGCGGAAATCGAAAAGGAAATCCGGGCGAGTGCCTTCGTGGGAAGGTGGTCGTATGCCGTTGTCGTCGCAGATGAGTGAGATGATCCGGTTCAAGATAAACGAAGCAGCAGAAGGAAGATATCATGACCAGGAGATGAAATTTATGAAGCCGCTGCTGGAACTTCAGAGCAAGCGCTCGAAGCTTCCCCGGAAAAATGAATTCTTGATTGAGTACATGGAATCCAATGAAGGATTTCATGTGGTCATGTTTCCTTTCGAAGGAAGGCTTGTGCATGAGGGGCTGGCATCGCTGGTCGCGTATCGCATTTCGCGCATCAAGCCAATCACATTTTCGATTGCAATGAATGACTATGGTTTTGAGTTGCTATCGGACCAGGAGATACCGATCTACGAAGCGATCGAGGAGGACTTGCTGGGTATCGGTAACCTGCTGACCGATATTCAGGCGAGCATTAATTCGGTGGAGATGGCACGTCGGAAGTTTCGTGACATTGCTTCTATAGCTGGATTGGTATTCAAAGGATATCCCGGACAGCGGATCCGCGACAGGCACATTCAATCGTCATCACAACTATTCTTCAACGTTTTCAACGATTACGATTCCATGAACCTCCTTTTGCATCAATCGTACGAGGAGGTCATGGATTTCCAGTTGGAAGAAGTGCGGATGAGGCGTGCGCTCGAACGCATTGCACAGCAAAAGATCGTCATTACAGAACCAGACACACCTACACCTTTTGCGTTTCCAATCATGGTGGATAGGTTATCTCGCGACAAGCTCACTTCAGAGACGCTGGAGGATCGCGTGAAGAAAATGATTGTGAAAGCTGGAGGTTGAGCGGATGCGTCCCATTCGGAGTATAGCTCAGGGTGACTGGAGTCGAAGGCTAGACCCGATTTTGAATAAATATGTAGGCAGCCGCGATGGCAAAGGGCATCGCCCGGTAGAAGAGTGGTAGCAGTAAAGTCACACCCTCCATCGACTTAAGCACTCCATACAGGTAAATTACGAAAGCAATAAAGCTGGTTGACGAACCAATCAGTAAGAGTTGTAAGTAGCCCTTGTTGCCCGTATTCAATAAGAAAAGAAAGATACCAAACGTTGAAACTGCTGCCGTTATCATCACGATCTTCGGCATGATTGTTAGAACAAGCAAATGGGAAAAGTCGCCTGGCTCATTCTGTTCGGGCAGCTCGATCGGTACGTACGCACCAAGAAAAAAAATGATCGCGAGAGCCACCAATGAATACTGCACTACAGGCAAACCGTTGAGATTGGCATACTGCATTAGGAGGCCGATGGTGAGCCCAGCGAGTGCGATTTTTTCAGCGGGTGGCGTGAGCCGCCCAATTCTTACAAGGAGATGTTCCCGATCGGTATCCATGCCGAGAAGTTAGGTTTTTTTTGACGATCTGAAGGGAAGAAATGACTCACTAAAAGATACTTCTAAATATCAGGAACAACGTACCCGACATCAGCACCACCACCGGCAATGTGATACACCATGCAATGATGATGTTGCGTACAGTATCTGGCTGGAGATTTTTTACTCCTTTGCTGGCAACCATACTTCCTGCAATACCCGACGAAAGCACGTGTGTCGTGCTTACAGGAAGTCCATAGCTGCTTGCAAGGCCGATTGTCGTTGCGGCCACCAGTTCTGCACTGGCTCCCTGGGCATAGGAGAGGTGCTCCTTTCCGATTTTTTCACCAATTGTTTTAACGATGCGCTTCCAACCTATCATCGTACCTAATCCCAGGGACAACGAAATCATTACGATCACTCCACCAGGCGAATAGTCGATCACTTTTCGAACAGCTGATAGATTGTCTTTCAAAACCTTTTTGTCAGCCTGGCTTACCCTTGCCTCTTCTTTTTTCACAAGCGCATTCAAATCGCGATCCATGATGATAATATCCTTCCGGACTGCGAAGCGTTCCCCACGGGGAATCTCATCGATATTGCCGACCGCTCCAATTGAAGACCTGATTCGCGCATTTGTCTCATTCGCTTCAGCAAGTGCCTTCCGATCCGGCTCTGAAAGAGGTGCTGGATCAATCGTCTTGATGACACTTTCAATCTTGCTAAGGGGATCGACAAGCTTCGATGGATCATAGCTTGCATTGAGTGCAAAATATCCCGGCACGATACCGATGAGTATCAGCATTATCAATCCAACGCCTTTTTGTCCATCGTTCTGGCCATGGAAGAAACTGACAAACGTACAAGTCAGCAACAACGTGCCACGGATCCAAACAGGTGGTGGGGTATTTTTCTTCGGCTCTTTGAAAAGATCATCACCATATGATTTTCCCTTTGTAGTTACACGCAGGAGGTACATCAATATGATCGTGAGCGAAAATCCAATCAGTGGAGAAATAAGCAGCGCCCACCCGATTTCCTGAGCCTTCACCCAATTTACTGCGGCAGTTTCGACGCCGGGCAGAAATGAATACGCAATGCCAACGCCGAGAATTGATCCCACGAGGGTGTGCGAGCTCGAGCACGGGATTCCGAAATACCAGGTTAGCAGGTTCCAAAAGATTGCGCTAAGCAGCAACGCCGCGACCATCGAAATACTATGGGCGAGATTTTGATCGATCAGGGTTTCGACGGGCAGGAGATTTACGATACCCATTGCAACGGCGATGCCTCCATAGAACACTCCCATCGAGTTCATGAACCCTGACCAGATCACAGCGACCCAGGGCTTAAGAGAATTAGTATAGATTACGGTGGCGACCGCGTTCGCCGTATCGTGAAATCCATTTACAAATTCGAAGGTACACGCCGCCACTAGGCAAATTATCAGCAGGACGGAGTAGGACAGTTCCAGATCAAACATGAGATCAAGTCGGTTGGGTGTCAGGTTATACAATGGGTAAAAATCCACACTGCGCGCCTAAGGTAGTGCGCCTCGCTATGCCCTGTGTTATCATAGTGTTAATAAATTTTAGCGGTGAGAGGTGGCGAAAATGCCGCGTAAGACCCTGCTTTTTGAGTCAAAAACGTATTATTATTGAGGCTTTTTAGACTTTACCCGTCCTGCCAATCGCTACTTTTGACGTGTTGAAATCAGACAAGCTTCCTGCTGGCCTTTTGCTCCTTCCGGAAAAGGCAATTTTCCTGAAAGACGAAGGTATACTTGTCGTCGCCGACCTTCATTTTGGAAAGGTGAACCACTTTCGCCGCGCTGGGCTTCCAGTACCTTCGGCTGCCAATCATAGAAATACTGAGGCGCTGATAGACCTCGTGACGCTCCACAAGCCCGGGCGGGTAATCTTTTTGGGCGACCTTTTTCACAGCCATTACAATGAGGAATGGGAAGTAGTAGGTCAGATTGTAAAGCATTTTCCGGCATGCGCCTTCGAACTCATCCGTGGCAATCATGACATCATGAGCGAAAGGCAATATCATCGAAAAGGTATCAGGGTTCTAGAGTGTGAACGGGTGGGTCCTTACCTGTTTACCCATGAGCCGATGCCCGTGGCTGACATACCTAACGGTATTGTAAACGTCGCGGGACATATTCATCCCGGTGCCCATCTCCGGGGAAAGGGCCGTCAATCGTTCACGTTACCTTGTTTTTGGTTTTCGCCGAATCAAATGATCCTCCCTGCTTTCGGATCATTCACTGGCCTGGCGGCAATTATGCCCTCCGAGGCAGACCAGGTGTTCGTGGTTTTTGAAAACAAAATTATGGAAGTGAATAAGGAGCCTTCTAAAGGAAGGTTAAAGATCAGGTCATGAAGATCAGTTCAATCTTTATTTTACTACTGTTGCCCTTGACTTGTTTTCCTCAGGATACACTTAAATTGTCCATGCTGTTTACGGGCGACATCATGCAGCATGAATCCCAGATATACGCAGCATTCGATCCGGCAACAGACCGTTACGATTATACTTCGTGCTTTCAGCGTATCAAACCTGTGCTGTCTGCCCCCGATCTCACAATTGGCAATCTCGAACTTACCCTTGCAGGTCCACCTTATAAAGGCTATCCACAATTCAGCGCTCCTGATGAACTACTTACCGCGCTGAAGGATGCCGGCTATGACGTATTGGTTACAGCAAATAATCACTGCGTTGATCGTGGGGTTAATGGCCTTGAAAGGACCATTGACATCCTCGACAGCTCAGGTATTCAACACACAGGTACGTTCAAAGACACCCTCGCATGGCTCAATGAATATCCGTTGATCGTCGAGGCACAGGGTTTTAAGTTCTCATTGCTCAACTACACGTATGGCACAAATGGCTTACCGGTAGTTTCGCCTAACATTGTTAACAGGATTGACACTGCTTCCATCCGACGGGATGTGTTGAAAGCGAGAAACCAGACAACAGATGCAATCATTATATTTTTTCACTGGGGTCAGGAATATCAAGGCCTTCCGAATAAATGGCAGAAGGACCTGACTGATTTCTGTTTCGGGCTTGGGGTCAACTTTGTGATAGGTTCTCATCCACATGTGTTGCAACCTATAGAATGGCGAAAGGACAACGGTACATTGGTTGCGTATTCCCTTGGAAATTTTGTCTCCGGCCAGCGTGAACGGTACCGCAATGGAGGGGCGATGTTGCACGTCGACGTCAGAAAGGTGAAGCATCCCGACGGCACTTCGTCATTCAGCATAGTCGACGTATCATATTCTCTCGATGCGGTATATCGTGCGCCGAATGCCCGCAAGACGTATCATATTCTACCCGTTGAGAAATTTGAAAACGACACGACATTCGTGGAGGGAAAAGTCCGGCACGATATGATCATCCAGTTCAGGGATGATTCAAGACTTTTATTTGGGAAGTACAATATTAATGTTCCTGAAAGAATTTCGACCTTGAAGGACCGCTGAACTCTTCGTGTTATCTGGTGGCCTCGTATTTGTGGTGAGGATCGAAACTTCTGCCACTATGCCACGAAGAAATAACAAAGTTGCACGAAGTCTATCTTCGCTTACCAGTATTGAAGATGATTCCGATCGAAAACTCCAACCCCGTAAAGTCAACTTTGGCATCTTTATAGTCCACTGGTTTCTCTGCGTTCGTGCCCCCCAATGTTCCGCCTGCATACTTTCCCGTGATAGGGATGGATGATTGCCCGGCGAGATAGTTAGTTTCGAGCGAAATGCCCCACTGCCGGGTAACATTGAACGTGAGCTCAAAACCTGCCTGCCAGCCGAAGCCCGGCTTGTTGTCGAATGAGAATTGCGAACTGGCAACATCCCAGCCTTCGTACTTGCGGATAGCCTTGTCGAAGTTGCCATAGTTCAGCTGTTGGTCGAATGCGTAAAAGAAAAAGCCCCCGGCTTTGATATCGAATTCGACCGCCTTTCCCTTCAATTGAAAAACCAGTTCGCCCGGCACGTACACTGTGAAATTCGGTCCCGTGAGTGCAGACCTGCTTTCATAAGGAAGGCCGGTGATATTTAGTCCCGACATTCTATATAAAGAAATACCTGTTTCGAGAGCGATAAATCTATTCAGGTCAACGCCAATACCTCTTAGCGAAAAAGGACTGATCGGTGTGGAGAACTCCCCGTTTCGCGGGATGAAGTAAGAGAAGGAGAGACCTACATTTTGTGCTGTCGCGTAAAAACCCGTCAACACAAGAATTACTGTGAAAAGCCTTTTCATGCTTGCTTATTTATTCTTTGCGAAGATAGTCCCCCTGTAGCACATGACGAACTGCTCCGGCTGGTGGGACCTATTGTCCGTCGTTCCCTTAACGACGCCATCTCAACACGAACGCTTTTAGTTTTTGACACTTTTCATCACATTGCGATTTCAAAACGCCAGCTATGAAGAAGTATTTCCTTTTACTGTTTGTTATTATCACAGCGTGTACATCGAAAAAGACGCCTGCCGATCTTATTATAAGCGGTGGTTCCATCTATACGATGGATGAAAAGAATCCAATGGTAGAGGCAGTTGCCGTGAAAGCTGACACTATCCTTTTTGCTGGCTCTTTAAGTGACGCTGAAGCCTACAAGAACGAGAACACCAAGTCCATCGATCTGAAAGGGGCGACGATGACACCCGGGTTTATTGAATCACACGGTCACATCATGGGGCTTGGATACAACGAGCTGCGCCTCGATTTGATGAATATCAAGAGTTATGACGAGCTCGTGGCGATGGTGAAAGAAGCTGTCGCGAAGGCGCAGCCGGGCCAATGGATACTTGGCCGCGGTTGGCACCAGGATAAGTGGGACAAGAAACCGGCGAATATGGTCAAAGGATTCCAGACACATGAACTGCTGAGTCAGATTTCGCCGAACAATCCGGTGTATCTCGGACATGCCAGCGGTCACGCTGGTTTTGCAAATGCGAAGGCCATGCAGATTGCAGGCGTTAATCAGTTGTCGATCGAGAAGCTGGAATCGGGATTAGGTGAAGGAGGCGAGATCATTCGCGATAAGTTTGGCAACCCGACTGGCATATTTAATGAGAGGGCACAAAGTCTTATCACCAAATACATTCCTGACAATACTGAAGAGACTGATGGGCAAGCGCTGGACCTCGCGATGACCGCGTGCGCACGCAATGGCATTACAAGCTTTCACGACGCTGGCGCTTCACGAGAAAACCTGGAGCTTTTTAAGAAGTTTCGTCGGGAGGGAAAGCTCAAGACGCGGCTTTACGAGATGATTACCGGCTGGGATCGCCCGCTGATTTATGAATATTATAAGAAAGGACCAGAGATCGACCCGCGCGGAGTAACCATTCGTGCCATCAAACTTAACTGCGATGGCGCGCTCGGTTCGCGGGGAGCGTGGCTGCTTGAGCCGTATACCGATCGTCCGGATTTTTCAGGCATGGCAACTTTTCCAATGGATTCTGTTTTGAAGACGTCACGCGATGGACTGAAGTATGGATTCCAGGTTTGCTCGCATGCCATCGGCGACCGCGCGAACCATGAGATATTGGATCGCTATGAAACAGCTTTCAAGGAGAATCCCGGAAAGGATGCAAGGTTCAGGATCGAGCATGCTCAGCACCTTCACCCCGATGACATACCACGATTCGGAAAGCTTGGAGTGATCGCGGCGATGCAGGCTATCCACTTATCATCCGACAGGCCGTGGGCAATTGAAAGACTGGGTGAGAAAAGAATTAAAGAAGGCGCTTACATGTGGCAATCACTGTTGAAGGCAGGAGCCAAGGTGATCAATGGTACCGATGTTCCTGTTGAGCCGATTAATCCCATTGCAAGCTTTTATGCTTCAGTTACACGCAAAACTTTAAAGGGAGAGCCTGAGGGAGGTTTTGAGCCGGAAGAGAAAATGACACGCGAGCAGGCGTTGAGATCCTATACGCTTGATGCTGCCTTTGGTGCCTTTGAAGAGAAGTTGAAAGGTTCGATCGAGCCTGGTAAGCTCGCCGACTTCACAGTTTTCTCGAAAGATATTATGAAGGTGCCCGATAATGAGTTGTTGGCTACCGACATCGTCATGACTGTGCTGGGCGGAGAGAAGATCTACGAGAAAAAATAAACCCTGACGCGTTTGCCGTAAGGGTATAAAAAACCCTACAGCTGATTATACTGTAGGGTTGAGGTTAGGTTTAGAAATAGCCTTGAGTTACTTCAGGAACTTGTGAGCCCTTGCCATGAGGGATTTGCGGTCGGCGGTGATTGTAGGATCGCTGTAGATCTTGCTCGACAATTCCGCTACAACCTGCTTCTTATAGCCGAGTTTTTCGGCAATTTCTTCGCAAAAGTGGATCTCACTCTTAAAAACATGCCCGTCGCTCTTCATCAGTTGAATGAGATGGTATAGGTTCTCGAATTTTTGATCTTCAGAAAGGCCGTGCAGATCGCCAATAGGTTTAGGGGACTTCATCATACCGTCGACCTCATCTTTAGAAAGTCCGTTGGCCTTGCCGATCATGTGGATGGTCTTCGCCTCCTTTTCTCCGACATTCCTGTCGCTGGCCGCGAGGTTAATCAAAACATTTAGTTGCTCTTTGATCATAAATTTTATTTTTGCGTCTAGCCTTATTTTTGCGTCAAGATATTGGCTGGAACCATCGAAATTTATAGAAAAATCGGGGAATTCTTACATCTAAGCAAAAAATTACCAGAAATGCCAATATTGCTATGCAACCTTGCGAAAAGCCCCCGGTCAATCAACTAAAATCTCTAAAGCGATGAAAATGAAAGTCTTAATTCTGGTGGGCTGCCTTGTATCGGTGCTTGCGATGGGCCAGAAAAGCGAGGTGCGGAACGTGGGCAGTTTTAAGGGTGTAAAGGCTGGCCAGGCGATCGATGTCTACTTGAAAAAAGGCGACAAGGAGAGTGTGAAAATAGAGTCTACAGGGCTTGATCCGGAAGAGATCGTCACAGAGATCTCAGGTAGCTACCTGAAAATCCACATGGGACCGGGTAATCATCGCAACGTAAAGAGTGTAAAAGTATATGTCACCTATGTCGAGCTTGACAAGATCGTAGCTACATCAGCATCGAATGTTTTTTCTGACGGTGCGATCAAATCCAACTCGATGGAAATCCACGCGTCAAGTGCAGCAACCGTGGAGGTGAGTGTTGATGCAAACGACATTCAGATATCTGTATCCAGTGCTGCAGACGTCAACGTCGAAGGGAAGGCGGTAACTGTTGACGCCGAGGCCAGCAGCGCTGGTGAAATTGATGCGTATTCACTGGCTGCCGAATCGGCAACGGCAAGCGCAAGCAGTGCCGGAGATATCAAGCTGAACGTCTCTAAAGCGCTGGACGCCAAAGCCAGCAGCGGTGGTGGGATTCGCTATCGTGGAAATCCAATGAAGACGAACACGAATTCTAGCAGTGGGGGTTCGGTGAAGCGCTCTAACTGACGACTTCCTTCAGTTATCTGATCTTTTTTCTCCCACGGATTTGTAAGCCGTAGCTCGGCTAAAATTGCAGTTATTTCTTTCAACGAAAGCTTGCTGTTAAGTCAATAATCGGTAATCGGTCTCGTCGCTGCGCGCCGAGGGGTAATCGGTAGCCACCCAAAATATTTAGGGAGCTCTACCGAATATTGATTACCGATCACCCCTTTGCAACGCACTCCGCCCCTTGGGTGCCCCCCGGCTCACGGCTCACGGTTTACCGCTTACAATTTTTCCCGATCTTTAAGGCATGGTCGAGGTCTTCAATTTCAGCAGCAACCGGTTCATATCAGTCCTGCTGGTCATCTTTCTCCGGTACCTGATCTTTGCGTCCATCGCGTTCGTCATTTTCTATTATTTTAAAAAGAATGTTTGGTCGTTTAAAAAAATACAGGCTCGATTTCCTATGTGGAACGATTACCGTCGTGAGTTCCTGTATTCGGTGAGTACCGCATTCATTTTTGCTGCTCTTGGCTACCTGTTTTTCTTTGGCCCATTAGCGAAGTACACTTTGTTGTACAAAAACATCAATGACCACAGTGCTGGATATTTTGTATTCACGATCCTTCTTACGCTGGTTGTCCATGACGCCTACTTTTACTGGACACACAGACTGATGCACACCCGCGCGTTGTTCCCTTACTTTCACAAAGTCCACCACTTGTCGACCAATCCATCACCATGGGCAGCGATGGCCTTTCATCCTTTAGAGGCGGTTGTGGAATTTGGAATTATTTCAATTGTTCCGTTCCTGTTTCCGGTACACCCGCTTGCGATATTTATTTTTCTGCTGATCATGATGGTGTACAATGTGTATGGCCATCTTGGATATGAATTATATCCGAAGGGATTTTCGACAAGCATGGTTGGCAAGTGGATCAATACGTCTGTGAATCATAATCAGCACCACGAGCATTTCATCGGCAACTACGGCCTTTATTTCCTTTGGTGGGATCGATGGATGGGAACACTGCGGGAGGATTATGACGAGAGGTTCGACGCAGTCAAAAGCCGTAGTATTCTTCGCGAACATTCGCACCTTTGAGTCTTCGCGGCAAAATGCCGCAACACTCTTACTTAAAGTAATTTTCATACGACTGTTGTGACCTTAGCCGCGACGGCGCGAAGACGCAAGAAACGTGAAGACTCTCTACTGCACCACTTCGCTGACCTGGATCACCGGCACAATGTTGGTAAACTTTGGAATATCCGCCCTGATCTCGTCCCGATGTGGTGCCATGGCAGTTCTATACGCATCCAAACTTTCAAAATACAAGTACCCGATTCCTAAATAAGGTATGGGTGCATCAGGCGCTCCACCTGCCACACCCTTGTCAATTTCAATAAGTTTTAAAGCGTCTCCGCACTTTGACTTGACCAATGGCATGTGCGTGTTAACATAGTAATCCATGTCGAATGTTTTGCCTTCGCCGTTGGCGTAAAGAATCGTCACGCAGATCATTCCTTTTTTGGATGTGGTGACATCTTTCGGAGTGGCTACTTCCGATGTGGCTACTTCAGCTGGTTTGTTTTGCTGGCAGCTCGACAAGGTTGCGATGACTATGAGTGTCAGGATCAGTTTTGATTTCATAGGCTGGAATATGTTTGTGCTAAGATATTTTTTTTTGCCACGGATTACACGGATATCTGTGAGCATCCGTGTGTATTCTATCAGTGTGATCCGTGGGAAATTCATTATTATTTCTCTGGGTTGAAATTCCTTTTCTTATCTCGAATAAATGAACTCAAAATGTAGAACCATGCAACGAACATAATTGATTGGACTATGAAAACGGGGTAAAGGGTGTGTCCGTCTGCGAACCTGAGGCCAAAGCTTATGATGGTCACCGGAAATGTTGGGATAACGGACCAACCTGCCCACTCCCCATGGAACAAATCTGATGGATAGACCGAACAGACTGCAAGGGTCCCATAGCCCACATAGAGAAATGCCAGCGCTAGCGCGATTTTATGACTCGTAACGTATGTGATCAACTGGCTCATTAGCGTAAGTCTAGTTACCAACGTTCACTAACCTGATGCCGTATGCGACTCGTTCACCTTCCAAAATCTCTCAAATACCTGATCTATCACCAGTAATCCAATACACCCCGTCACAATCCCGCCAGCAATATCCGTGAAGTTATGAACGCCCAACACAATTCGCGAAAGCATCATGATCAAAGCCCATCCAATCGAGATAATTACGCTTAGAGGTGTTTTGAACAAGATCAGCGCAAACCCCAGGGTAGCAACGGTGACCTCAGCGGTGTGACCCGAAGGAAATGAATTGCTGCCACCCACACTCCACTGCGTGATTCTCGTATCAACCTCATAAGGCCTTGGTTCTTTGACTGTGCGTTTGATCGTCTGGGCAATGATTCCGGCAAGTCCCATTCCTAGCAGTATGATCAATGCATTTCGAATGAATAACTTCTTGCCGTTCGACAGACCCAAAACAAGGAAGATCGCAGGAATGCCGAGATTCACATACTTTCCATAATCTGATATAAGCTGGAAAAAGGCAACGGAAGAGGCTGTCTGCCAGGTCTGCATTTGAGCTATGATATTCTGTTCGGTCAGTTTAACAGAAGAAAGTCGCAAGAACAGAAGACCCACTAGTGCAACGACCAGTAAAGCGAGGAGGGGCCAGAATTTCAGTTTCATCAGAACGCCAAAAATAGAGAAACAGACCCTTAGTTCCCACTTGCTAGGTGGAGTGAGGTTGCCTTCAAATGCGGTAATTACCTTCCCATAGATTGCACAGATTACTGCAGATCCCTTGCAGAAATTGAGAAGGCAAAACTATCACGATGGCCCGGCAAGTCGGGCTACCGTCATAATCTGTGTCATCCGTGGCAAAAAATGCATTTCCATTTTCTTTCGTGGCGATTGAAACAACTGCCCTTGGTTAACCTAAACTATCACTTTAAATCGGTGCCCCATTTCGAAACCGATTCCGGTAAAAAAGCATAGATTTTTTTTAACCAAGGGTTAAAAAATACCTCACAATACAAAAATTGGTCTATTTTTGGCGCTTAATTGACTAAAACAACCACCACCTATGTCACAATTACGATTTGAGGCCCTGAAGAAGCTTACTTCAAGGCCCAAAGTCACTGCTGATTCCGCAAACCCACACATCTCGGAGTTCTTTGGACAAAATGTGTTCGGGATGGATCAGATGCGTGCGACGTTGGCGCCTGCCGTATTCAAAAAGGTTAGTGCTGCCATTAAGAATCATGAAAAAATTGATGAGGCAACTGCCGATGCAGTCGCTTCTGCCGCAAAGTCCTGGGCGATCGCTAAAGGTGCCACGCACTTTACACACTGGTTTCAACCAATGACCGGCGGTACTGCGGAAAAGCACGATTCATTCTTCGACGCTCTTGCGGGAATCGAGCGCTTCAAAGGAAGCGAGCTCGTTCAGCAGGAGCCGGATGCTTCTTCTTTCCCCAGTGGCGGCATTCGCAGCACGTTCGAAGCGCGCGGCTATACAGCCTGGGATCCGACTTCTCCCATGTTCTTGTACGGCAAGACGCTGAGTATACCCACGATATTTGTTTCTTATACAGGAGAGACACTGGATACCAAGTCTCCCTTGCTCAAGGCGCTGAAGGCAGTTGATATCGAAGCGACCAAAGTATGTCAGCTTTTCGATAAAGACATCCAGCGCGTTGTGGCGTCTCTCGGACCTGAACAAGAATATTTTGCGGTGGATCTGGGACTGTTCAACGCACGTCCCGACCTCGTGATGGCCGGCAGAACGGTGTTCGGTCATTCACCCGCACGTGGTCAGCAGCTTGAAGACCACTACTTCGGATCGATCCCTGGTCGTGTTTATGATTTCATGAAAGATTTTGAGATCGAATCATGGAAGCTGGGTATTCCTGTTCGCACCCGTCACAATGAAGTGGCTCCAAGTCAGTTCGAAGTAGCTCCTTTGTTCGAGGAAGTGAACGTTGCGAACGACCACAACCAGCTGATGATGGATGTGATGAGTCGCGTGGGAGAGAAGCATGGCTTGAAGATCCTTTTCCATGAAAAGCCATTTGCGGGATTGAATGGAAGCGGTAAGCATAACAACTGGTCGCTTATAACGGATACTGGAGTCAATCTCTATGCGCCGTCCAGCTCTGCCCGTGATAACCTCCTCTTTCTTACATTCTTTATCACGACGATCAAGGCCGTCCACCAGTATGCCGACCTTCTTCGTGCAAGTATTGCGACAGCTGCCAACGACTTCCGACTCGGAGCGAACGAAGCACCGCCTGCGATCATGTCGGTGTTCATTGGTTCACAAATGACAGCCGTGCTGGATGAACTCGAGAAGAAAGGAAATGTTAAGATCGAGAAGGGTGATAACATGTACATGAAATTGGGTATCGATCAGATCCCGGAGATTATCCTCGACGCCACAGATCGAAACAGAACGTCTCCTTTTGCATTCACCGGAAACAAGTTTGAATTCCGTGCAGTGGGTGGCAGTGATAATTGCGGCACACCGATGACGGCACTCAACCTGATCGTAGCAGAGCAGTTGAGCCAGTTTTTTGATGCAGTTACCAAGGAAACCGACAAGGGTACAGAGAAGCGGCTTGCCATCGTCAATATCCTTCGCAAGTACATTAAGGAGTCCAAGTCTGTGCGCTTTGAAGGTGACGGCTACTCTGACGAGTGGGTGAAGGAAGCTGCAAAACGTGGCTTGAATAACATCAAGACGATGCCGCGCGCTATCGAAGCTTACCTCAACAAGGAATCACTGGCTCTCTTCGAGAAACATGGTGTGCTTAGCCACAAAGAAGTGGAGGCGCGGAACGAGATTAAGCTTGAAAGCTATATCAAGAAAGTGCAGATCGAATCACGTGTAATGGGAGACCTTGCGATGAACCATATCATCCCGACGGCGATTGCGTACCAGAACAAGCTGATCACGAACGCGAACGGCCTGAAGGGGTTGGGTATCGACAACAAGCCGGTGCTTGCCACGATCAAGGAGATTTCGGGTCACATCGACACCATCAAGAATGGCTGTCGTGACATGGTGGAGGAGCGCAAGCGTATCAACAAGATTGCTGATACCCACAAGCGTGCCTTCGCCTACTGTGATGATGTAAAGGAGAAGTACTTTGAGACAATCCGCGACGCCGTCGACAAGCTCGAGTTGCTAGTTGATGATCAGGATTGGCCGCTGGTGAAGTATCGCGAACTATTATTTTTGAAATAATTGCCAAGTTAGTTTTATACCTAAACCAGAACGGGGCGATGTCGAGAGATGTCGCCCTTTCTTTTAAGGTCTAAAGTTTTTTTTGGGCCACGGAGGACACTGATTTACACGGACAGAAGAATGCATTTGTTCCGTGTTCATCCGTGTCCTCCGTGGCTAAAAATACATTTCTGTTTGCGGCCTCTGCGCCTTTTGAGTGAAATGCATTAGCTTGCTAACAAACCTCAGTAAAAAATGAAAAGAGTCTTCGCCCTTTTAATTATCGCAAATATCTCAGCGAGCTCCTTCGCGCAGAAGAAACCTGTTCAAGAGATTGAAAGTCTTGTAACCCGTGATCAGGTCGAAGCGCCGCTCACATTCTTGGCAGCCGACGAGATGCGTGGAAGGGACACGGGATCACGTGAGCTGGATATTGCTGCGAATTATATCGCTTCAAATTTTCAGGCACTGGGTTTGAAGACGTTACCGGGGGCTGACAAGTATTTACAACCCGTCAATCTTGTAAAGACCGAGCCATTTACAAGTGGGGAGGTCAGGATGGGACCAGATGTTTTCAATCTCAAGGAGCATTTCGTTGTTCTTGATGGATCGACTACTGAATGGACGGGAGAGTTCGTTCACGTGGGTTATGGCGCCGAGGGCGAGATCCCGAAAGATGTGAAAGGTAAAATGGTGGTGTCAATAGCCGGCGCGCAGGGTGCGCAGGGAATCAACGCCATTTTTATCGCTTCGATGGAAAAGTATGAGCGGGTGAAAGCGGCGGGCGCTGCGGGACTTATTGAATATTTTGTTGTCGTCCCTTTTCCGTGGCCTGCAGTGGTCAACTATTTTGGAACAACACCTAAAGTTGGAATGGATAGCGGTGCCGGTGTGCCACATTTGTGGATGAAAGACTCGGAGCTTGCGGGCATGAAGTCCTTGAAAGAGACGAAGGCAGGAAATGGCTCACTAAAAGTCCAGGCTGGGAAGCGCACATTAATTCACTCAAAAAATGTCATTGGCAAGGTCGAAGGGACGGACGCAAAACTTAAGGAAGAATATCTCGTCATCTCGGCGCACTACGATCACGTGGGAGTAGGGGCGAAGAAAAACCAGGATTCCATTTACAATGGGGCGAGGGACAATGCGCTTGGTACGGTAGGTATGATGACTGCTGCAAAGTTCTTTACAAAGTTTCCTCCAAAAAGGTCGGTGCTGTTCATGGCCTTGACTGCCGAAGAAAAAGGATTGCTTGGAAGCGCATGGTATGCTGAGCATCCGCTCGTCCCGCTCGAGAAGACAATTTTCGATCTGGATTGCGACGGGGCAGGATACAATGACACCACCGTGACGACCGTGATCGGCCTGGAGCGTACTTCTGCAGAGGTTGACATATCGAAGGCGGCTACGACGTTCGGTCTGAAGGCAATCAAAGATCCCGTTCCCCAGGAAAACCTGTATGAGCGTTCAGACAACTATAACTTTGCCAAGAAAGGAATTCCCGCCGTGGACTTTGCACCTGGTGTCACCGCTTTCGATGCCGAGATTGCAAAATATTATCATCAACCGGCGGATGAGGCGGGTAGCTTGAATTACAATTACCTTGTTAAATTCTACCGCGCATTTGTTTACGCTAATTACCTGATCGCGAACTCACCCCAGGCGCCGAAGTGGACGTCAGGGGATAAGTTTGAGCCGGTGGGGAAGGCGTTGTATAGAAAATGATGAAAGGATGAGGCGATGTGCTGATTCGTTGATTTGCTGATGTTCTTTAACTCGCTGACAGATGCACATTAGCATATCACCACATCACTCCCCCGAATTCCTCAATGCCGCCTCTTCCAAATCCAACTCATACTCCACCTTACGCAGGACTTCATCTGCATACTGATTTCTTCTCCTCAGAGACTTGAGCTCCCTGCGTTCAAAGTTGATCATATGGATCTGGAGCTTGTTGTATTCGCGGAAAACGTCTTCTGAATGTCGTGACAGATCAGCAGTGAGCATGCGGTGGTTGATCTTGTCGATCTGTCGTTCGTATTTCGTTTTGATGTGATGGAGAGCGTCGCGCGTAGCATCTTCCTGGGCATAGTTACCTTCAATGAATTCGATGGCTGCATAGGAGAGATGCAGACGTAGATTTTTCTCTTCATCACCGGGGGCATCTGGTGGAAGTCCCAAAAATCTTATCAGCAACGGCAGGCTGAGTCCCTGGACCACGAGCGTCATGAGGATCACGCAAAAAGTGATGAACAGAATAAGGTTGCGAAAGGGGAACGGGTGCTCCATCGAATCGAACAAAGGCAAAGCGAGCGCTGCGGCAAGTGATACCACGCCGCGCATGCCCGCCCAGCCGACAATCAGAACAGCCTTCCAGCTGGGTTTGCGCTCCCTGCGTGCTGAACTTGAGAGCCAGCGTGGTATGTACGTGGCGGGAAAGATCCACAGCATCCTTACAAAAATCACCAGCAAACTTATCCCCAAACCGAAGAAGATCGCTTGTGAGAGTGTGAAACCGTCCAGATCCTCGATGATGACCGGGAGCTGTAAGCCAATCAAGACGAACACGACGCCATTCAGGATAAAGATGATCGTATCCCAGACTCCGTAGGCCTGGATGCGCGTCTCATAATTGAAAATTTCGTCGGCTCGCCAGGATAGGAATAATCCAGCGCTCACGACCGAGAGCACCCCGGAGAAGTGATAGTATTCTGCGGCGAGGTAGCAGAAATACGGCGATATCAGTGTGATGGCCGTGTCCACGCTCGGGGTCGTTGGAAGGAAGCGATGGACCAGGTAGAGAATGTTGGCTATTACAAGTCCGATCACCACACCCATAAGCGATACGAGCATGAACTGACCTGTAGCATGGCCTATCGAGAACAGGCCTGTGAGAACAGCAGCAAGAGCGAACCTGTAAATAATCAAGCTGGACGCATCATTGATAAGACTTTCTCCCTCCAGGATGGTCGTGAGTCGCTTTGGAACCGTGAGCCCCTGCATAACTGAGGTCGCTGCAACCGCATCCGGCGGAGATATGATGCCGCCCAATAAAAATCCCAATGCCAGCGTAAATCCAGGAATGAAATACACGGATACATACGCCACGACAGTGGAAGTAAAGATCACGAGCCCGAATGCGAGGAGGAGAATGGCACGTCGCCATTTCCAAAAATCATTCCACGAGGTTTGCCATGCTGCGCTGTAAAGCAGTGGCGGAAGAAAAATGAAAAAGACAATATCGGGACTCATTTCCATTCTGGGCATCCCGGGTATTACCCAGATCACGAGTCCTGCCAGGACGAGAAGGATCGGATACGATATTTTGATTTTATCCGCGACGACGGACAATAGAGAAACGCAAAAAAGGAGAAATACAAAAATTATCAGCTGCTCGGTCATGCGATAAAGATAGGAAATGCAGGAGCACAAAGAGCACAAAAGAGGGTACAAAGATCACGATGTTGTTCCTCTTCCCTTTGTGAGTTTCTTCGTACCCTTCGTTTGTCGCGATGGAGGGCAACTCAATCGGGATGTTCCTGTCTTTGATTTTAATTCATCGAGATCAACGTCAACCCATGCAACGCCAGCCAATGCATCCACAGGCAAATAGCGGCATAGCCGATGATAAAGACGCCCAACAATTTGGCGGCGTTCTCTCGGGTAATCGAGAGTATTAGCGCGGCTATGAGCGGGAATAATTGAAGGCCGTGTAATGTAAAAAAGTGCGCCATGCGTATGTCACCCGCCACGGAGCTCCAGTTGAAAAATGGAATTCCCGCGCCACCATCAGCTGCGCCAACTGTGTGTGCAAGACGAGCTGCCATGATACCGCCCGAGATTCCGCCCAGAAAGAAAAATATCAGTCCTGCGCGCCAGGCCCACAACATTACCGGTTCCAGACGCACGTTTCGTGAGAAGAACAAGACAATGGTGTATAGTATCGCAAACGAGTTAAGCATGATAAACCATCCCATGGTACTGAACACAACCGCGTCAAAGGGTGTGGTGACGTTGAAGTGCGAACGCACGCCACGAAACGCCTGCATGTAGATCAGCACGTTTTCAGCAAGCATGCATATCACAACGAGCCACGCGACGACATGCGCTTTCTTCTTTTCTGGAATATAGGCCAGCAGCCAGGCGAATGTCCAGGTGTAGATGACAATGGAGATGGAGAATTTTATCGGTTTGACCCAGGCATTGATACCTGTGATCATGGTGTCGTCGATCCCATACATTACAATACCAAGGATGAGCAGCCCGACATTGAACCACCCAAACCAATAAAGCAATGCATTTCGCTCCCTGAGAGAGGAATTCTTGAGCTCTTCAAAGAGTGTCATGTATCATCTTTTTTGTTTTCACGGATCGAATCGTAAAATACAGGAGCAGACCGATCGGGCCGAACATGAAAGTAAGAAAGAGACAAGGGATAATGAGGAAATGACTGATCGCGTGCTTTTGGCTGTCATTCACTTCCCACGCTCCGATGAACATATCAAAAGCGAGATAGTGTATCCATCCTGCAGTCAGTGCGAATGGATTCGCGAATAGCTGTGCCACGCCTTGTAATGATCCGAAATTCCCTTCGGCTTCCCCAAAGTATAGAACGATGAGCGTAAGGTAAACAAGTCCCAGGAGCAATGGGTAAATTCCCGAAAGCACCAGCTTCCTGGTGACGATCCATCGGGGTGCGATAACCATGAGCAACCAGCCGATGGGAGCGGCTGTGTTGCAAAGCGAGAAGATTTTTTCAGGAGACATGCGTGGGGGAGTTTGGATTTAATTCAAGGTACTGATTAGGGAGAGAGTTGGCAAGGAATTGACAGTTGACAACACTCGAACTTTATTCGCTTGTTGTTACCAAGCTTGGTGCTCGTGACGATTCGCTTAGGAGGAGGTTGTCAACTGCTCACGAGCAGAGCGAGTGAATTTGTCAACTGTCAACTAACTCATTCACCTGAATGCCCCACCTTCGCAAGCATTTCCAAAATCGCATCCCGTATAAGATACGGATGATTCCATGGTACAAAATGATCCATGTCATCGACCATGACAACCCTGACTTCGGTACCAGTCATCATTTTTTTTGCAAAGTCGGCGTTCGCGGGAGGAACCAAGGAATCCTTGTTCCCCTGGATCACGATAGTTCGCGCTTTGATTTGCGGCCACATTGGAAGCATCCCCTGCAACTCCGGTTTGAGCTTGTATATCTCATCATTTGATGCACGAATCGAACGCGGCAACATCCATTTCAGGAAAGGCGTTGCGAGTGGAGCCCGAAACCACTCATGCGGTTCCAGCTCCGGATCAATGCTTGGCGCGACCATCACCAGGCCGTCAACCAGGTCCGGATAGTCCATTGCCATGCGGGCAATCAATGGTCCACCCAATGAATGCCCAACCAAAATAATTGGCCGTTGCACTTTATGCTTTTCAAGTATGGGTTTAAGAAGGGCCGCCTGTTTTTGAAGCGATGGTTCCGCATAGCCGAAGTTCGAAGCACCAAAGCCAGGTCGGTCGAGGGTGATGAGCTGAGCCCGGGCAAGAAGAGCGGTGTCACTCATGAAATCGATAAACGCGCTAAGTGAACCGGGCGAACCGTGCACGAACACAACGAGTGGCAGAGCGTTGTCTCCGACTTCCAGGTACGACATGGTCCGTTTCCCGGCAGGGTAGTGATACAGGACTCCTTTCTTCTCTTTGTTGGCAAAGTATGCGTCAATCTCCGATTTGCTCATCCGGAACTGCATGCAGCCATCCAGAAAAAACATAAGACCCGAAAAAAGTAAAATCGGCAATACGAATGCGATCCACTTTTTCCAGACAAATCGCATCGATCAGAGATTCAGTACTTTCTTGTACTGCGCAGCGTTGTTGAGGAGATCGATGCAGGTTTTAATCTCACTGTCCTGCCTGAAGGAAACTTCGGCTTGTCCGCGCTCCATGTAGTAGCGCGCTACGATGTCTTCTTCCAATAAAAGTTTGATCTGATCTTTATAAGTGACGAGATCATTCTTTCGGTTGTCACTGAGCCTGGTCTGGATCTGATCGATCTGAGGTTTCAAGTCGGTGTAGAAGCGCTCCGCTTTCGCCTCCTCGGAGAGTTGACTTAGCCGAAGCTCCATCGGTGACCGGTAGTTGTATTCTTTTGTTTTCATCCAACTTACAAATTCGGCATATTCGGCGTCAGTAAGACTAAAGTTCCTTGCTTCCCCGATGGTCGGATGCTTCGATGCATAGATCGTTCCGAAATCGAAGATGTATCCTGCGGTGTAAAGAACCTGCGTAACGGTGCTGGCGTCCTCCGTGGCAACGTTGATGTCGGGGTCTATACCACCTCCGTCATAAACAGTTCTTCCACGCGTAGTTTTGAAAGCTTTCTTTAATGAGTCAGGGATCGAAGCGACGCTTCCATCATCGCGACGGTGAGTATAGTCGAGCACCTGGATACACCTGCCCGTTGGTGTGTAATATTTTGCTGTCGTGATCTTTATTTGCGCATTGTAGGATAAGGGTCTGCTCAGCTGCACGAGACCTTTTCCATACGATTTCTCGCCGATGATTACGGCCCGATCATAATCTTGCAAGGTGCCAGCAACGATCTCGGCGGCCGAGGCGCTTCCACGATTTATCAGCACCGCTACAGGAATTTCAAGATCGACAGGCGCATTGAGTGTCTCGTAGTTGATGTTATTGTCGGGGATCTTGCCCTTGGTGCTAACTACCGGCTTTCCTTTCGGGATAAAGATATTGCATATGTTTACCGCTTCGAAAAGAAGACCTCCCGGATTTCCACGCAGGTCCAGCACGATCGACTTGGCACCCTTTTCTTTTAATGATACGACAGCATTCTTCACCTCTTTTCCTGCGTCGGGCGTGAAATCTGAAAGCTGGACGTAGCCAACATTATCGGAAATCATCCCAAAGTAAGGCACGTTGCTGACTTTGATTCGTTCGCGTTTGAACTCGAGCCTGATCGGATCCTTGACGCCGTATCGTTTTACGGTAAGAGAGACAGACGTGCCTACTTGTCCGCGCATGAGATGATTCGCCTCTTCGGTGGTGATCTTTGAAAGCTCCACTTCGTCCATCTTGATGACTTCGTCTCCGATCTTGAGGCCGCCTTTGTAAGCAGGGTAGCCTTCATACATCATTGTCACCAGTGTTCGCTTGCCGACCTCGCGCGTCACGGCGCCAATGCCGCCATATTGTCCTGTATTAAGTGTGCGAAAGTCTTCAACTTCGTCTTCTGGTATATAGTTGGTGTAAGGATCGAGGGAATTGAGCATTGCATCGATCCCAGTTCTGACGAGCTTGTTAGGATTGACGTCGTCGACGTAAAGGGCATTCACTTCTTTGAAAAGCGTGGCGAAGATGTCGAGGTTTTTGGCGATCTCGAAGTATCTGTCGGCGGGAGGGGTGAAGGCAAATACTACGAGTCCGATGCACACCGCACCCGCAAACATGAACCGCTTCTTCATAGACTTGATATTATACCAGTGAACGAAATTCAACCGGGTTTGATATGCAAGTTAGCCAATTTGTTAATTCAGTTAGGAACTAATTCGGTGATTTCCTGGTCAATTGAACCGCCCACATTACCGAATCAACGAATTAAATCATTTGTCGAATTAAAACTTATCGGGAATCTGTACGATTCGCACGACGATTTCATGTGGGTCGCCGTCCTTGTCGAGGAGGCTGAATTTTACCATGGGGTTGTCGCGCTTAATGTTGCTTTCGACGTTGACGATCTTGTTGTCCTGCAGATGTTTTTCGATGTCTTTTTGAAGTATGAACAGGGCATTTGCGAAGTCCACTTCAAGCGGACTGGGGTTGTAGGCGGCAGTCTTCATAGCGTTTTTCTTGCGCAGTTACCAACGGATCAGAGCAGAAGCCCATGTAAAGCCACTGCCAAAAGCCGCTAAACAAATTACGTCATTTTCCCGGACTCTTCCTTCGGCCCAGGCTTCGCTCAACGCGATTGGTATAGAAGCGGCTGTGGTGTTGCCATACCGCATGATGTTGTTATAAACCTGATCATCGCGCAACGCCATTTTCTCCTGTATGTATTGACTGATCCGGAGATTGGCCTGGTGCGGGACGAGTAGGTTGATATCCTCTTTTTTGAGCTTGTTGGCTGTCAAAGCTTCATTTATAACTTCCATGAATCTCACAACCGCGTGTTTAAAAACCTGGTTGCCATTCATTACAACTTTGAATCCTGTCGTATCAAGTATCTGTTCCGGCTGACGCTCAGAGCGCGGCCTGCTACTGCCTGGATCTTTAACGTAAAGTTCTTCAGCAAACCTCCCGTCAGAGTGAAGGTGCGTGGACAATACTCCAGGCTTTTCTGACGCGCGCAAGATCGCGGCACCGGCGCCATCACCAAAGATGACTGAAACGTTGCGACCACGGTCCGTAACATCGAGTGCTGTGGATTGAATCTCGGCGCCCACCACGAGAATGGTTTTATACATCCCTGATTTTATGAATTGATCTGCGGTGCTCAGTGCGTAGATAAATCCTGAGCAGGCGTTGCGAATGTCCAAAGCGCCAATGCCTTCAAGGCCGAGCTCGCGTTGCAAGAGCACACCGGACCCTGGAAAGAAATAGTCTGGAGTGATGGTTGCGAATACAATGAATTCAATGTCTTTCTCTGTCAGCTTTGCACGTTCCAACGCCATACGCGTTGCCTTTGCCGCCATGTTGGCGACCGTGTCTTTTTCGGGATTCATCCAGCGGCGTTCCTTTATACCAGTGCGTTCTGTTATCCACGCGTCGGACGTGTCCATGACGGTGGAGAGATACTGATTTGTGATCACCGTTTCGGGAACATGGTGGCCAAGGGCTACTATTTTTGAATAAGGCATGATTTTTTTAGCGTGACCGCGAAGTTAATAAAATGTAAAACAAGCATTAACGGGTCTGTTACGGACGCGTTTTTTTAGCTACTTTCATTGCATGATCAAGGGCTGCCTGCTTGCTGCTTTCATTTGCGCCGCCTTCCTGTCCGCTGAGGCGCAGGTGATGTTCCGCAACGACTTCGTAATCGGCAAGCACGGGAAAATAAAAAACAAAGGCTTGTCATTTATCACGATCAATCTCGACCGCCATCAGAACCTCAATCAGCTTATCAACGGAAGGGGAGGACGAACCCTGGTGATTGATGTTAATGCAGTACGAAATCCAAGGATCCACTATTCATACTCGGAAGTTGCGGAAAAGATTTATATGCCGGCCCCCGTCTACCGTCCTGGTGTTGAACCTGTGCCGATGTTTTTGCTGATGGCACCCCCGCAGAAGCTGCGTATCCCTTCCCTGGGTTCGTTAGTTAATAGAGAATAGTTAATAGTTATCCGGAGGTGCGGTGAAGCGTCTACGCCCCCTATTAACTTTTAACTGATAACAGATAACTCTTTACACGACGACATTCACAATCTTTCCCGGCACCACGATTACCTTCTTAGGTGGCTTGCCTTCGGTCCATTTGGTAACGATCTCTGACGCCAACACAAGCTTCTCGATGTCATCTTTCGGCATGTCAAGAGCGAAGTTCATTTGCGCACGAACTTTCCCGTTGATGGAGATTGGGTAGTTGAATGCATTTTCCTTCAGGTACTCTTCCTTGACTTCAGGGAAAGTTGCATTTAGAACGGTGTCCTTATGTCCCAGTTTCTCCCAAAGCTCTTCTGCGATGTGCGGTGCGAAGGGGGAAAGGGCGATCACAAGGGGTTCGAGTACTGAACGCTTATTGCATTTAAGTGATGTCAGCTCATTGGCGCAGATCATGAACTCGCTAACTGAGGTGTTGAATGAGAAGTTGTTGATGTCCGACTCGATCTTTTTCAACGTCTTGTGCAATACCTTCATTTCTTCGCGCGTGGGTTCTGCATCGCTTACGCTGAAATTGCCCTGCGCATCGTGGAGCAGGTTCCAAAATCTTCTCAGGAATTTGAAAACACCATCGATGCCGTTGGTATTCCAGGGCTTTGATTGTTCGATCGGCCCAAGGAACATTTCATACATGCGAAGTGTGTCGGCACCGTAGCCTTCTATAATGTCGTCCGGATTGACAACATTGTATTTCGACTTTGACATCTTTTCGATGGCTGAGCCGCAGGTATATTCCCCGTTGTCAAGCTCGAATTCGGCGTTTGAGAAATCAGGCTTCCAGTTCTTGAACTTCTCTATGTCAAGAACAAGACCATTGACGAGACTGACGTCGACATGGAGTTGATCGGTTTGATCAGGGTACTTGTTTAACAACGTTGCAGATATGTACTTATTGGTGCCACGTAACCTATAAACAAACCGCGAGTCGCCCGTAATCTTTCCCTGGTTGATCAACTTCTTAAACGGCTCATCGAAATTCAAATAGCCAAGGTCCGCAAGAACTTTCACCCACAAGCGCGCATACAACAAGTGCGCGACAGCATGCTCCGAACCGCCAATGTAAACATCAACCTGTCCCCAGTAATCAAGACTCTTCTTACCTGCAAACTCCTTATCATTTTGCGGATCCATGTATCGTAAAAAATACCATGCGGCTCCTGCATGCGTCGGCATCGTATTCGAATCGTGCTTCTTTCCTTTTTCAAAATTGATCCAATCGGGAAGATTCGCGAGCGGGCCTTCTCCTGTTCCGGAGGACTTGAAATTATTCAACGGTGGCAGCTCCAGCGGAAGCTCACTGTCCTTCATCGCGTAAGGCATTTCATCCTTATAGACGACAGGAAAGGGCTCACCCCAATATCTCTGGCGGCTCCAACCCGCGTCGCGCATTTTATAATTCACCTGGCGGGTTCCGATGCCCATCTCCTCAAGTTTCTTCACCACCACGTCGATGGCGGCGCGCATGTTCAAGCCATTCAGGAAGTCCGAGTTTTCAAGCGTTGCATCGTAGGTTGGATTTGCATCGGTGCCGTCGTAGAATCTGCCAATGATATTTGTGATCGGCAGCTTGAAATGCTTCGCAAACTTATGGTCGCGTTCGTCGCCGCAGGGTACGCCCATAATAGCGCCTGTACCATAGCCGGCCAGCACATATTCGCTGATCCAGATAGGAATTTCTTTGTTGCTGAAAGGATTGATTGCATAAGCGCCGGTGAACGCGCCCGTGATCTTTTTTACTTCCGCCATCCGGTCCACTTCCGACCGGCTCTCCACGTATTTCAAATACTTGTCTACTTCGCCTTGCTGCGCCGCTGAGGTAATGTCTTTCACCATCTCATGCTCGGGAGCCACCACCATAAAATCGACGCCGAAGATTGTGTCGGGACGCGTGGTGAATACGGTCATCGAAGAGATGCTCGACTTCTCACTCTTCACTTTGAAATTGATTCGCGCGCCGACACTCTTTCCAATCCAGTTGCGTTGGATCTCTTTCATTGATTCGCTGAAATCGATCTCATCCAATCCCTTCAGCAATCGCTCAGCATATTCTGTGATGCGCAGGCTCCACTGGCGCATCTGGCGCTTCACCACCGGAAATCCGCCGCGATAGCTCACACCGTTGATCACCTCATCGTTGGCCAATACCGTACCAAGCGCTTCGCACCAGTTCACGTCGGTGTAAGCAAGGTAAGCGAGGCGATATTGCATCAATATTTCCTGCTGCGCCCTTTCGTCAAACGATTTCCAGTCGGCAGCGCCAAACGAATCCTTTCCGGAAGCAAGCTTGAACTTGTTATTCGGAAATTGATGGTTAGCATTTCCTTCTTTCTCAAATATTTTGATAAGCGCGGAAATGCGCTCTGCCTTTTCGGTCTTGCGGTTGAACCAGCTGTCAAAGATCTGCAGGAAGATCCATTGTGTCCATTTATAATACTTTGGATCGCATGTTTGGACTTCGCGATCCCAGTCGTAGCAGAAGCCAATGCGCGCCATCTGTCTCTTGAAGTTGGCAATGTTTTCCTGCGTGGATATCGCGGGATGTACGCCATGTTCGATGGCATATTGCTCGGCGGGCAAACCGAACGCGTCGAACCCCATGGGGTGCAGAACATTGAAGCCTTTTATGCGCTTGTAGCGAGCGTAGATATCGGATGCTATGTAGCCGAGGGGGTGGCCTACGTGGAGCCCGGCGCCGGACGGATAGGGGAACATATCCAGGACATACGCTTTGGGCTTCGAAGGATCATTTGAGGTCTTGTAAACCTGCTTTTCGATCCAGCGTGCCCGCCATTTGTCTTCTATTTTCCTGATCTCTTCGCGCGAATATTCGGCCATAACTGCTCTTTGTGCTTAGACTAAAAAGTAAAAATAGTGGAAAAGGAGGAGACGCGGCGGTTTTGCCAGTTTATTCCCCTTGAAATTGATTCGAAGAGTGTGGAGTTGTTTCCAACGCTTTTAATAATTAATCAGGTTTTCAGGATTTCATAGGAAAAATGTGTTCACCTTCTTCGCAGGATGGACGGCGCAATTATTCCCGACGAAGTGGTAATGAAAAAGATCTTTTTGATTAGAAACCAGAAGGTCATGCTGGACAAGGATATCGCGGAACTGTACGGAGTAAAACCCATACGATTAAGAGAACAGGTGAAGCGAAATCAGACCAGATTTCCTGAGAATTTCATGTTCCAGCTGAGCGAAAGAGAGTCTGAAATTGTGGTATCGCAGAATGCGATACCTTCAAAAAGGGCGTTGGGGGGACATTTTCCTTATGCATTCACCGAACATGGGGTTCTAATGCTCGCAAATGTTCTTCGAAGCGACCGTGCAATAAGAACCAGCATTCGAATTATCGAGATCTTTATTAAGCTCCGGGAGACAATGTTGTCGCATGCTGAGATCTTAAGAAAATTGGAGCAAGTGGAGGGGAGTCTTTTGAAGCAGGATGGAGATATTAGGCTGATCTTCGACTGCTTGAGGGAATTGCTCATTCAAAAGAGCGAGCCAATGAGAAAAATAGGATTTGATTACGTCGGTAAAAGCTGAGGTCTCGCTCCACGATCACAGTTATCTTCCAGTCGTACAGTTCATCATCTCGAAACTACACCTCAGTAACTCAAATTCATTTTTTCTGGTCGCCAGGCCCATTTTTGTCGTGTAGGGAGCAAAAATGCAAGGATGAAATCACTTTTACCATTTCTTTTATTCGTTGCCGCTCATGGGTTTTCACAATCCGTCATCACCGGCAAAATTCTCGATGAGAAAGGCGAACCCATACCCGGTGCCAATATCTCGATCAAGGATTCTTACGACGGTACAAGCTCCGGGGTCGATGGCACCTTCAATTTCAGCACAGCGGAAAAAGGAAATCATTTGCTCGTTGCAACCTTTGTTGGATACAAGTACTTGGAGCAACCCGTTCTGCTTGAGGGTAAAAGCATAAATGTAGCATTGATCCTCAAAGAAGAGATCAACCAGCTCGAAGCGGTAACCATATCGGCTGGTGCATTCACTGCGGGCGACGAAAAGCGCAGAACAATATTAAAAGCGATTGACATTGCGACAACTGCCGGCGCTACTGTCGATATCGCGGGTGTATTGAATACGCTGCCGGGCACGACAAAAGTGGGAGAGACTGGCCGTCTGTTTGTTCGTGGCGGCGACAGCAACGAGACGCGCACGTTCATAGACGGAATGGCGGTGTTCGATGCTTACAATCCATCTGCTCCCAATACACCGTCACGGGGCCGATTTCTTCCTTTCATGTTCAAGGGAACGAGCTTTAGCACGGGAGGCTATTCAGCTGAATATGGACAAGCATTGTCGTCAGCACTCGTGCTAAGTTCTAAAGACAAGGCGGAAATAAACCAAACGGATATCGGCATTCTTTCTGTAGGCGCGGATGTAGCACATACGCAGGTTTGGGACCGGTCGTCTTTCTCCGCTAAAGTGCAATACACTGACATCCGGCCTTATTTTGGACTTGTGGATCAGCGTGTTGACTGGAATAGCCCTCCTGTTTCCGTCCAGGCAAGCTCAGCCTATCGCATGCAGATTGCGAAAGATGGAATGCTCAAAGTGTATGGCAACTTCAACAGGTCGAACTTTTCCCTGTACAATCACGACGTGGCGCAGCCGGCAAACAAGCAGCTGGTTGACCTGACGAATACTTATGGCTATGGGAACGCAGCGTATCAGCAGCCGTTAAGTGGCACCTGGTCGGTGCGCGGGGGATTGGCATACAACTATAATGAGAATGCAGTAAAGTATGATGGGAGTCCGGCCAATGAGATAGAGAAGGGGATTCATTCGAAGCTCGTCCTTGAGAACACGGCATCAGATAAAATTGAAGTCAGGGTGGGGATGGAGGGAATCACACGAAGTTATTCGGCATCCAAACGCGACGATGAAACATTCAGGACACTCAGTCAGTCGTTTACTGAAACAATTGTCGGATCGTTTGCCGAGGTTGAAGCCTTTGCCAGCAAGCACTTCGTGGCCAAAGGCGGAATCCGAGGTGAATACAATTCATTGCTGCGATTTGCGGCAGTGGACCCAAGAATATCGATCGCATACAAGCCTGGCGCTTTGGGACAATTCTCATTCGCCTACGGAACATTCAGACAATCTGCCAAGAACCTATACCTCCGGGTTGATAATACGTTGGGCAATGAAAAAGCAGAGCACGTCATACTCAATTATCAGATTGTATCGAATGACCGGACCTTTCGCGTGGAGGCTTACTATAAAAAGTACTATGACCTCGTGAAATTCGTGAATGCCGATGGCTCACAATTGAACAACGGTGGCAGCGGTTATGCAAAAGGGGTGGAGCTCTTTTGGCGCGACAATAAAACTTTCAAACGCGTTGATTATTGGGTATCATATTCCTTCCTGGATACAAAACGCGACTACCTGAATTTTCCTTACCTGGCAGTGCCCACCTTCGCATCGACGCACAACTTCTCATTCGTTTACAAGCATTTCATACCGTCGGTTAAGTCGCAGGTAGGGTTCACCTATTCCTACAGCAGTCCTCGCACCTATTTCAATCCTAACAATCCCGCATTCAACGCAGACGTAACGCCTTACTATGAGGACCTGAGCATGAATCTTTCGTACCTGCCGAAGAGCTGGTTGATATTTCATTTATCATGCACCAACCTGTTGAGTCGCGATAATATTTTCGGCTATTCCTACTCCACCGTTCCGGACGCACAGGGCGTGTACGTAAGCCAGGCGGTCAGGCAGCCGGCCGCGCACTTCATATTTCTTGGCGTGTTAATCACGATCTCGAAGAACAAGTCGATCAACCAGTTGCCAAATCTTTAATACGCTATGAAACCAACTACAACAAATACAAATCAAATTACACCACTATGAAAACACAGCTCACGATTTTATTCATTCTCCTTTCAGTAGGATTCGCATCAGCCAACAATCGGTACGAGGAAACCATGGCAAGGAACATCGAAGTTGTTTACAATTCGAGGACTATAGAAGAACTCCAACAAGCTGTCAACCAGTTTGACAGGGTAGGTCGAGCTGAAAAAACTAAATGGGAGCCTTTCTATTACGCAGCTTTTGGATACATCATGATGGCCAACCAATCGACAGATGCTGTTAAAAAGGACAGTTACCTAGATCAGGCAAAAGCCGAACTGGAACAAGCGTCTGCTATCAAACAGGATGAGTCTGAGATTGTAACGCTTGAAGGATTTGTGAGCTTGATTCGTGTTACCGTGAACCCCGCTGCCCGTGGTCAACAGTACACAAGTCTCGCAGGGCAGTCATTTAAGAAAGCCCTTACACTGAACCCTGAAAATCCGCGTGCGCTTGGATTATTGGCTCAAATGCAATTCGGGACCGCGAAGTTCTTCAATTCGCCTGTCGATGAAGCATGTGCGACAACGCACAAAGCGCTCGAAAAATTTTCATCTTACCGGTCTTCGAATGCTTTTGCGCCCGCGTGGGGAAAAGGCGTGACCGAAGGATTGCTGGCGCAATGCAAATAGGAATGGCGATATCAGCAGGTAAATCTTAACTTACCCTCACAACACATCGACAAGCATCAACACGTGGAGACGGTCAATCAGAAAAGTTTGTTGAAGAACTGGCGGCACTACGTGAGGGTGCTGCTGATCTCTCTGGCTGGCTCGGTGTCGATCACCTATTTTACCTGTGTTGGCTGCCGTTTCAATCCGGTTAATTACGCGCTTGTCACTTCTTTCTCATTTGTGCTTTGGATTGCGCTGTGGATCGGCAACGAGACGCTCGTGAGTTACCTTTCGAGAAAGATCTCCTGGGTAAAGTTTCCTGTCAAACGTTTCGTTGTAAGCTTCCTTGCTACGATAGGATACACGGTCTTTGTCGTCGTGGCGCTCGTCACCTTGTGGGATCGCTACATCGCATTCAAGTTTGACGGCTACCTTGAAGTGGTTGTTCCGGCGTTGTTCATGACGCTGCTGATTTCATTCTTTCTGCACGGACGTCAATTTCTCCTGAACTGGAAACAATCGGAGATCAATGCGCAGATGCTCGAAAAGGAGCGTGTGCACGCTCAGTACGACAGCCTTAAGAATCAGGTCAATCCGCATTTCCTTTTCAACAGTCTGAACGCCCTTACAAATCTTGTGTATGAGGATCAGGACAAGGCTGCTAAGTTCATTAAACAGTTGTCAGAGGTGTATAGGTATGTGCTGGATTCAAGAGACAAGGAGATTGTGCCGCTGGATGACGAGTTGAAGTTCCTGGAGTCATATCTCTTTTTGCAACGCATCCGGTTCGGAGAAAAGCTCAATGTCGAAGTCGACATTAGTAACCGATCGTATTCCATTGCACCCATGGCGTTGCAAATGCTGGTGGAAAACGCCATCAAGCATAATGAGATATCGCTTGACAACCCGCTGATCATACGTGTATTCTCCGAAGGTGATTTCCTCATTGTTGAGAACCTGATTACAAGGAAAATCACACTTCCCGAGCCGTCATCTGGAACAGGTCTGGAAAACATAAAGAAAAGATATGCTTTCCTTTCTTCTCTACAGGTTGAAGTAAGGTCGGACGGAGGGAGGTTTGTTGTGAAATTACCTCACTTGAATTTGGTATGACTATTCTTATCATCGAGGACGAACCGCAGGCAGCGGAGCGAATTGAAAGTCTGATCCATGCCGCAAGGCCCGGCTGCACTGTTGCGGCGAAACTGGATTCCGTCCGGCGGGCGGTTGCCTGGCTCAAAGCGAACCCTGCTCCTGATATCATCTTTATGGACATCCAGCTGGCCGACGGGCTGAGCTTCGAAATATTTGGGCAGGCAACAGTGACGTCGCCGGTTATCTTCACCACAGCATACAATGAATATGCGCTGAAAGCATTTAAGGTGAACAGTATCGATTACCTGTTGAAACCAGTGGACAAAGATGAGTTGTTGGCGGCCTTCAGGAAGTTCGATTCATTGGTAAATCAATCGACACCCGGAAACAAAGTAATGGAAAGCATCGAGTACGCGATGCAGATGTTGACCAAAAAATATAAAGAACGTTTCATTCTGAAGGTCGGCGAACATCTGAAGTCAGTCGAAGTGAAAGACATTCTTTTTTTCTATAGCCTTGATAAAGCGACATTCGCTCACACCATTGACGGTCGCAAGCACATCCTGGATTTTACTTTGGATCAGCTTGAAGGACTGTTGAGCCCCGACAGGTTCTTTCGAATCAACAGGAAGTATATCGTCGCTTCGGACGCAATCCAGGACATGATCAGCTACACAAACAGCCGGCTGAAGCTAGTTTTAAAAAGCAGCGACGACGACATAATCGTGGCACGGGAACGCGTGCAGGAATTCAAGGACTGGCTGGACAGGTGACGGGCGAACAGGAGACTGGCGACTTTGCGCAAAGTGATTGTGCTGGAATCACGCAATAATTATCTTCGACTTTATTCAAACGGTCATGACCTGCGTTAACTGTAAAGCCGAGATCACCGGAAATTTTTGTGCCAATTGTGGGCAGCGTGCGTACGTCAAGCGCATGTCGATCAAAGAAAGCTGGCTCGACTTCTGGTCACGTGTGTATGGATTCGACGGCATGGCACCACGAACCCTGACAGACCTTACTCTTAGACCGGGCATTGCGGCAAAGAGGTTTATCGAGGGAAACCGGGTGATGTACTACGGACCGGTTGGATACTTCTTCCTGATGATCACGGTTTGTCTTTTATTTTTCAGCATTATCGAAGTGGACTTTTTCGAGTTCATGAAGGGTATGCAAAAAGGGTTCTCCGAAGGCAGTGAAGCACCGAAGCTTTTAGACCGGATTCAGCGCTTTGTTTCAGACAACATCAAAGTCTTTGCGTTTCTAATCATTCCATTTCAGGCTTTTTCCGCGAAGTATTTATTTTTTAGAAAGAGTGGATATAATTTCCTTGAACATGCCGTGTTGCCACTTTATATGGCAGGACACATGTTTTGGGTGACGATGATTGATGGAGTTATTTATAAGTGGACAAGTCATGCTTCTTTGGTTACCAATACAATCATCGGTGTGTTGTACGTTGGTTTTGGGTATTGCACAATGATGACTTACCAATCCAGGGCGCGGGCTTTTCTTAAGGGTGTGTTCCTCTACTTTGTCGCGCAGTTGATCTTCATGGCAGTCCTGATCTTGCTGGGCGTGGTGTTTATTGTGCTGGTACAGAAAATAAGCCCGGCAACGTTTGAGATGTTGCGACCATCCAACAACCGTTAGGCGTTCTCCGAATACTGTTGTAAAGTGATGGTGGGCTTGCCGAGTTCGGTCCAAACTTCACCCGATTCGAATTTCTCAGGATAGTTGTTCATTGCCTCAACGATGTGAGCGCCATAATTGATTGGCGTAAAAAACATTCCCAGGAAGCGCAACAGTGCAAGAGGTGCCTTGCTGATCGTGAGCTTCTCTTTCTGATAATTTTTCACAAATATCTCCGCGGCTTCTTCCTGCGTCATTGCAGCCGGCCCCTGGATCACATACTCCTTGTTGCCTGTCACACCCAGCGACGTTGCCACCTGCCGGCCGTAGTCCTCACCGGCGATGTAATACATGGGATATTTTGATTTTCCAGCCAATAGTATACGCTTACCCTGCTTGTACTTGCCGACGAAACTCTCCATGAAAGTTGAAGGATAAAAGATGGTATAAGGAATTCCGGACTTTTTGATAAGTGCGATGGACTGCTCTTTGATTTCGAATATCCACCAACTGAAATTGTTCATGCCCTGGTAGCGCTGTACCAATGATGAAATTGTAAGTATGCGTGCAATCTTGTTGTTCTTTGCTGCCGCAAGGACGATTTCCATTCCGTCCGTCTCGGGATGCCAGTCGTTTTTCTTTTCGAATTGTGTTACGGAGAGGTTGACGTATACTGCGTCCTGGTCTTTCATCAGCGCGTCGACGTCCGGAGGATTCTTCAGGTCGCCTTTCATGATTTCAACACCAGCAGGTATACTGCCTTTTGCTTTTTCAGGATCACGCACCAACGCCCGCACGGAGCAGCCTGCTTTCAGTAATTCAATGGCTACCGGTTTTCCCAGCATTCCTGTGATTCCGATGAATGCGATCTTCTTAATCATAATCTCGACTTTTGAACGCCACCTCGCGAGATACTTCCGCGCGAACTTTGAACCTTAACCCTTGAACTTTAACGTTATTTCATGAAGTCTGCTATAAGCCTGTGAAAATGATGTGTGCCAACTTCGCGTGTGACTGAATACCTTCCGAATTTATAGAAACGCGAACGAATTCCTTTTTGAACATTCTGGACGATCTCCTCGTCTTCGAGTTCAACCTTGTGCAAGTCTGCGCCGGCGCCCTGGCGTAACTTACTTTCATCCCATACATAGGAAAGGAATTTTACTTTGGTTTTCGAGGGACTTACCGGGCTGATGACGTTCAGAGACAATCCCCAGGGATAAAAGTTGAACATCATGTTTGGGAATATCCAGAAGTAATAGCTCGCCACCCGTTTGCCAAAGTCGCGCGAGCTGGCTGGCAGATCGAACACGAGTTCGCCTTCTTTTCCGATACCAATCTGCAGGCTCGAAAAGCGGTAAGGCTCCACTGTATAGCTGCTGTAATCTATGACCGAATTCAGACCTGCGTGTACGAAAGGTATATGAAACCCCTCAAGGTAATTCTCGCAGTACAATGCCCAGTTAGCTTCGACAACGTACTCTTTGGATAGGTCGGGCCTGAAAGTAAACTGTTCGAACGGCATCCAGGACACGCGGTCCATCATGTCCCTGAAGAAAACTTCCGCCGGTTGAGCAGGATTCAGTGAGGAAAAAAGCCACTTGCCGAAACGGAACAGCGGCAGTACATGTAGATTATCCGCGTCGGTAGGAAAATTCTTCACCTCTTTGAACTCTGGCATCGACAGATATTTTCCGTTCAATCCAAATCTCCGTCCATGATATTTGCAGCGCAGGTCGTTGACCTGGCAGGGCTTTTCGACAACAAGATTTCCGCGGTGTGTGCAGACGTTGGATAAACAATGAATATCACCTTGTTTGTCTTTTGCAAGAATTAATCGCTCATCAATGAATTGCTCCAGCATATTGACCGGAGTCACCCAGCCGGGATCTTTCACCTGATCGGTGTCGCCCAGGAATTGCCAGGTGCGCGCAAATATTTTTTCCCTGGATTGTCTGAAATATTCGTCGGTGAGATAAAACTCAACCGGAAGTGTTTGAGCGACAGCTATGTCGGGATCTACAAAGAGCGGCATGACGGAATGAAATTTTATAAATTTATGAAATCACCCGGATTGTCGCAGGCGGTTTTGGGATTTGAAGATCGCTCGGGTTTCGAATCGAAGATGAAAACGAAGAGGATTTCCTATTGGATTGTAAGGATTGTCGCGGCGATTATTATGCTGCAGACGCTGTACTTTAAATTCTCCGCGTCGGCCGAGTCAGTTTATATTTTCACGAAAGTGGGCATGGAGCCCTGGGGCCGGATCGGGACGGGCGTTCTGGAATTGATTGCTTCTCTGTTATTAATGGCGAGCGCGACAGCGTGGCTTGGGGCTCTGCTTAGTCTTGGATTAATGGCGGGAGCCATTGGCATGCACCTTACTTTACTCGGGGTGGAAGTGATGAACGACCGCGGTCAACTATTTCTTTATGCAGTGATCGTTGCCGTCTGTTCAATGTATGTCCTGTGGTGCGATAGGGCAAAATTGCTTGCCCGATTGAGTAGATGATCAGCTTAAGGCTGATTCAGCGACGACGCGATCTTATCAAACTCTCCGGCCAGTTCAGGTGATTCTTTCAGGATGTTCTTCAATCCATCCACCAAATAGTTCGGAACACTTTGACGTTGCTGAACTTTGCTAACAACATCGTTCAAAATTTCAAGCGCATCTTTCTTACCGCTCAAGGACGAAGCTTCCACTTTTGCCTTGAAATCATTCAGCTGTGCAATTTTTGGGTTGTCTGTTTCCAACGCAGTTTTTGATTTCGATTGCCGCGTCTGCTCTTCGATACAGTTATTATACTCAGAGAGAATTTTGTCAAGGTCCGCCCGTCGAAGATCTTCCTTTTCGATTTTTGTCTTGATGTCAGCGCATTCGTCCAGGAAATTTGTCATTGTCTTTTTGAAAGACAGATTGGGGACCTCGATCGAATTGCCATCTCGTTTCACCAGGAACTGAACATCATAATAGAAACCAGTGTCGCTTGGCCCAGTTGTTCTCCTGCCAAGATAGAGGGCAACAAATCCGGGTCGCACCAATTTCATCATCCGATAACCGAAGTTTGTCCGGACGGGATTGTAGATCTCATTGTTGAACGAGACAGCCAACAGTTGTATTGCCGTTAGGGTCGTTTTCTTCTTATCGGCGCCGATAACTTGAGCGCGATCCATGGTTCCATAGGTGAGAATGCTGACCTTGCCGCGTAACGTGTCATTTTTCAGATTGACTATGTAGTCATCTGCAAGGGCTGTCAGCGAGGAAAAAAACATGATCGCGGGAATGACATTCTTAAACATATTGGAAATGGAGTTTTGTGTTCTAATTTCGCTTTAATGCCGCTACAAGTTTAATGCTAATAAATTTCAGTTTATTGGTTTTTTTTTAAGAAACCCCGTAATTGAAATCCGAACCGACTTACACCCATGGTAGACTATAACCCCAAAGCATGGTTTTCGCTGATTACTCATACCTACAGCCGCCATGTGATGCGCACCCTGATGCCGGTCATGATCTTCATGGCCGTCTATTCGTTCCTTACTTGTTACCTCGTACTCGACGTTTTCAAGCTTCATGAAAAGGACTTTCACAGCACGACGGCGATGCATTCTCTGCTGGGTATCGTGCTTGGCTTGTTCCTGGTGTTCAGAACCAATTCAGCCTATGACCGCTGGTGGGAGGGACGTAAGCTGTGGGGTCTGATGGTCAACAATACACGCAATTTCTCATTTAAGATCAATTCATTTCTGCCAAAGGATGATATCGAGAACAGAACGTTCTTCGCAAAAATGATTTACAACTTTGCCTTCTCAACGCGCGAAAGTCTGCGAAAAGGCGTGGATGTATCACTGCTTGAATCCGTGAGCGCGGATTTTCAAAAGCACTTCGCCGGTATCAAGCATATCCCCAATAAAATATCGTCGATGATGTATGAGCGTATCAACACGCTTTACACCGATAAAAAAATCACCGGCGATCAACTGTTCATTGTTGATAAGGAGTTGAAGGAATTTTCTGACATCCTCGGTGGTTGCGAACGCATTCGGAATACCCCCATACCTTATTCCTATTCGATGTATATCAAGAAATTTATTTTCATATTCATTATCACCCTGCCCATAGGCTTTGTGACAATGACTGAATATATGACAGTCTTGATCGTGGTGCTGATATCCTTTGTTATACTCAGCGTGGAATTGATTGCCGAGGAAATTGAAGACCCTTTCGGCAGGGATATTAATGACCTCCCAACCGACGAACTTACCGCCAAGATCCGCGATAACGTAAACGAAATATTGCTTGGTCAGCCTGCGGCCAGGGTATAGATTCCGTAAAGGATTATTAATAGGATCATAACGGCGTACATCACGAGATCCACCCGCACATATTCTTTGTATTGCGTATACAAATCTTTCAACTTCCTGAACATACTTGGCTGAATTTTGTTTGAAGGTAAGTATTTAAAGACTTTTTTTGTGCGCCATTTGACTACAAGCTAAATCCTGATATTCGTTGAACTAGTATTTTTCTTGATTTGTGTAAGGCCGACTAGGGGTTACCGTCGTTAAAATTGTCCTTACCTCGTTGAACAGCTCCGGTTATGGTTTTTAGAAAAAGATTTACCATGCAATGATTGAAATTATACTGGGTTGCAACCGTTTACAATCGGTCAAGGAGCCTGCAGCCGTCAATTAATTCATTTTGAACGTAACTATATTGAAATGACAATCGTCTTCGCTAAGATTATTTTGACTTTTTTGAACACTTTATGATCAGACTGGTACGTATTTCTATTATCCTTCTCTTTGCACTGCCAGTTTTTGCCCAGGAAAAGTTCACCATAAACGGCTATATAAAGGACTCTTCGAATGGTGAGGCATTGATCGGAGCGACAGTTTATATCCGGGAAATAAAAAACGGTGCCACCACCAACGAGTATGGCTTTTACTCCATCACGCTTCCTCCCGGACCTTACTCTATTACTTTCTCGTATGTCGGCTTTGTGACTACTTCGCAGTCCGTTACCCTGGATAAGAACGCGCAAATCAACATCGAGCTTGTTCCTGAGAGTGCCCAGCTCGAGGAGGTAGTGGTCAAAGGTGAGCTCGAACAAGCCAATGTTGAGAACGTCGAAATGAGCACTAACAAGCTTGAGATGAAGACCATTCTGCGTGTGCCGACTTTGTTCGGTGAAACCGATGTCTTAAGGAGCCTGCTATTGCTCCCCGGAGTGAGTACGGTCGGAGAGGGCGCTTCCGGTTTCAATGTTCGTGGTGGTAGTGTTGGCCAGAACCTTGTTCTTCTGGATGAAGCGCCGGTTTACAATTCCTCGCACCTCTTTGGATTCTTTTCCGTCTTCAATCCCGATGCCGTTAAAGATGTGAAGTTGTACAAGGGGGCTGTGTCCGCTCGATACGGAGGAAGGCTTGCGTCGATCCTCGACGTTCGCATGAAGGAAGGTAACAGTAAAAAATTCGAAGCCAGTGGCGGTATCGGTTCGGTCTTCAGTCGTCTGGCACTCGAGGGCCCGATTTTGAAAAACAAAGCGTCTTATATCATCGCTTTACGCAGATCCTACATCGATGTGTTGGCGAGGCCGTTTGTCCAGTTGCTCAAGGATGGAGGCGCATTGAATTTTTATGACATTACGCTCAAGACCAACTACAACATCAACCGGAAAAACCGCATTTACCTTTCAGGTTATTTTGGTCGCGACAATTTTAAGTTCGACGCGACACAGGGTTTCAATTGGGGAAATGCTACGTCGACGTTGCGATGGAATCACTTGTTCAACGAGCGCCTGTTTTCAAACCTGACTTTAGTATATAGTAAATATGATTATGCCCTGGCTTTTGGTAAGGATGACAGGAATAACTTCACATGGAACTCGTCGATCTCGAATTTTATTTTCAAACCTCAGTTTACCTACTTTATCGACAGCAACAACGAGCTGAACTTTGGAGGAGATGCCACATACTACACGTTTGAACCGGCGAACGCAGTTGGTGTCACCAATGGCAAGGCAGTCGACATCAGTCTTGATAAGAAGTATAATCTTGAAACCGCACTCTATGCCGGAAATAGCCAGAAGATCTCCGACGCGTTCTCGATAGAATACGGACTTCGGCTTTCTTATTTCCAATACCTCGGTCCCGGTACTGCCTATTACTATGGCGATACAACGGCAGGCGTCCGAAGGCCGGTTATAGGTGCAAAAAAATTCAATAGCGGTGAGAAGATTGCAGATTACAGTAACCTTGAGCCGAGGTTATCATTTAGAATGCAGACGAGCCCAGTGAGTTCAGTCAAGGGCAGCTACAACAGAATGGCCCAGTATTTACACCTGATTTCCAACACCACAGCCTCCAATCCGCTCGACGTTTGGAATCCAAGTTCCAACAATATCAAGCCGGAAATTGCAGACCAGTTTACCCTTGGGTACTTCCGTGATATCGGAGAGGAAAAGCGATACGAGGTTTCGTTTGAAGGATACCTGCGGATGACCCAAAACCAAATTGACTATATCGATGGCGCCGACTTGCTTATCAACAGGTACCTTGAAGGTGATCTGCTCAGCGGCCTTGGTCGGGCTTATGGAATAGAAACCTACTTTCAGAAGAAGACCGGAAGACTCACAGGATGGGTCAGCTACACGTTGGGACGAAGCGAGCTCAAAGTCAACGGTATCAATCGGAACGAATGGTACGAAACCCGATATAATCAAACGCATAACCTTAAGGTAGCCGGGTTCTATGATATTAATTCAAGGTGGTCCGCATCCGCGAACTTTGTTTATACTTCCGGCACACCTACTACGTTTCCGACCTCGCGATATATCCAACAAGGGATATTGGTGCCGTACAACGTGAACGATTCCAGGAACAACGTTCATCTTAGTGCCTATCACAGACTTGATATTTCTTTCAGGTTGGAGGGAAGCAAGATCAAGAGAGGTAAGCCGCGGAAGAACAGTGATTATTGGGTGTTTTCTTTGTACAATGTGTATGCAAGGAGGAATCCGTTTTCAATCTACTTCTCGCAGACTGACCAACGTGTTCCCCAGGGGCAGGCGTTGCAGTCGCAGGCGACACAGCTTTCGATCATAGGCACAATAGTTCCTTCTATTTCTTACAATTTCAAATTCTGATGCAAATGAGAACTATTACACATACCATTCGTACCCTCATCGCTTCAGTCTTGATTGCTGGTGCGCTTACTTCGTGCGAGGATGTCATCCATCCGCAGTTGGAGAGCGCTCCGCCCATTCTGGTGGTTGACGCGTGGATCAACAACAGGCCCGAAACACAGGTGGTGATCCTTACCCGATCGCAGGCGTATTTCGACAATACGCTTCCTCCGGGTGTGAAGGGCGCGAATGTGACGATCACCGATGACCATGGGAATTCATTCAGCTTCATTGAGGACGATAAAAAGGCAGGCTACTACAATTGGAAGCCGGGGAGTGCTGTATTTGGTAAGGTCGGCTATAAGTATAAACTAAATGTTGTGGTCAACGGAGAGACGTTTGTTTCTGAAACCAGTATGGGCAGAGTGCCCCCGGTGGACAGCATTAGTTTTGACAAGACAAAACGGACAGCATCCAAGGATTCTATCGTGCGCGCTGAATTTTGGGCGACAGACCCTGTTGGTGCCGGTGATGCCTATTTTATCAGGTCGTATAAGAATGGAGTGCTGCTGGACAAGCCTAGTGAGATCAACATTGCCTATGATGCCGGGTTTTCAGCTGGCGGACAAACGGATGGTGTGATGTTCATTACGCCAATCAGGCGTGGTATTAATTCCAGAGACGAAGATGATAAAGGGACATTATTGTCTCCGATCACTAAAGGGGATTCGATGAATGTGCAGATCCATTCAATATCCGTAGCAGCGTTCACCTACCTTAACCAGGTGTCCATTCAAACGAATCGTCCGGGTGGCTTTCAGGAACTGTTTGCAAGACCATTGGCAAATGTGTCTACCAATATCACGAATACGAAGGCTGACGGATCGCAAGTGTTGGGATTCTTTAATGTTGCCGCTGTAACATCTGCCGGCAAACGCTATAAAGGGAAGTAATCCGTAGACAAATGATTACCCAGGGTCGGTGATTTTTGCCGACCGCAGTTTTTATTTTTATTTTCCCGGCGTAGTTTCAAGCCTAAAGCCATAACATGCCATTGCTACGCGACGCAGTGATCTTTTTGCTGCTCCTGTTTTCTGTTTCTGCGGCGCTTGCACAGGAGTCTGTCACGCAGCAGACCAACGCACCAAGTGTAAAATGGTATCAGTTGAATACGCCGAACTTCAAGGTATTGTACCCGAAAGGTTTCGAGGTACAGGCGCAGCGCGTTGCGAATACCCTCGAGACGATTCGCGAGCCCGAAGGAAAATCGATGGGCGCGGTCCCAAAAAAAATTCCGATAATCCTTCAAAGCAATTCATCCCAGTCGAACGGTTTTGTGACGTTGGCGCCGAGACGGTCGGAGTTCTACGCGATGCCCGCGCAGAACTACAATTTTGTCGGGAACAATGACTGGCTCACGCTTTTGTCGTCGCATGAGTATCGCCACATGGCGCAGTTTCAGCGCAGCATCACGGGGTTCAATAAGTTAATCTACACGTTATTTGGACAACAGGCCCTGGCGGGTTTCGCGTTCGCGGCGGCGCCCCAATGGTTTTGGGAAGGTGATGCGGTCGCAACCGAAACTGCGTTCACGCATGGAGGTCGGGGCCGGATCCCGAATTTTGACCTGGTCTTCCGAACGAATCTACAGGAGGGAAGGGTATTCAATTATCACAAACAGTACCTGCGTTCATTCAAGCATAACATTCCCAATCATTATGTGCTCGGCTACAATATGGTATCCTACCTGAGAAGAAAGACCAATGATCCGATGATTTGGGAAAAGGTGGCGGGCAGATCGTGGAATGTGCCCTTTATCCCGTTTGCCTTTTCGAATGCGTTGAAGAAAGAGACCGGTCTTCATCTTACGGATCTTTATAATGAGATGGCCCGTGAACGGATACAGGATTATGAAGCCGCAACAAGGGACTTGCGGTTCACCAACTTTACAAGGCTCACACAGCGGCAATCATCCGCCTATACCGATTATCTTTATCCGCAGCCCCTTAGTGATGGACGCGTGGTGGTCACAAAGTCTGGTATCGGTGACATTGAGACACTCGTGGTGCTTTCTCCTCAAGGCGATGAGGATAAAAAATATGTGCAGGGTTTTATCAACGACGCCGGTATGCTGTCCGCGACCAGTCATGGCCGTGTAGTATGGAATGAATATCGTTATGATCCACGGTGGCTTGTTCGCAACTATTCGGTCATCAAGAGCTACGATTTTGAATCCAGAATCGCCAAAGTTATTTCTCACAATAGCAGATACTCAGCTGCTGCGATTTCTCCGGACGGAGATCTCATTGCTACGATCGAGACCACCGAGGAATATAAGATTCAGCTGGTGGTGCTGAACTATGCAACGGGTGGTGTGGTGGCCACGTTGCCCAATCCAAACAATGATTTTATCTCCATGCCACGCTGGACCCAGGACAGCAAGAGTGTTGTCGCGTTGAGAACAAGGGGACAGGAAAAAACACTTACACAGTTTGATATTGCCACCGGGACTTCCCGCGACCTTTTGCCATTCTCCAATGAGAACAAAGGTTACCCTGTTCCGGCAGGTGATTTCGTGCTGTTTAATTCACCTGCCAGCGGTCTCGACAACATTTATGCGGTGAATGTTTTAACCGGGGAGCGCTTTCAGATCACCACAAGCAAGTATGGCGCCTATAATCCTGCTGTGTCTCCGGACGGTAAAACGCTTTATTACAATGAGCAGACCCGCGACGGGATGGATGTGGTGTCAATACCTTTTGAGCCATTGCAATGGACGAAACAAACTGAAGCGCCGTCTCCCTCAAAGCCGTTGTATCAGCCATTGGTAGAACAAGAAAACAATCCTGACCTACTGCAGGGAATCAGTAACACCACTTTCACCTCCAAGCGCTATCGTCGTGTCAGCGGCATGATAAACCCACATAGCTGGGGACCCTATGTTGTCAATTCTCTTACCCGGGTGAATGTGGGGATCACATCTCAGGATATTCTCAGTACTACGTCGATCGACGGAGGTTACAGCTACGATCTGAATGAACGTACAGGAATGTGGCGCGCTGCTGTTAGTTACCAGGGACTTTTTCCTATCCTGGACGTGTCGGCAACCATGGGTCACCGGTCGGTCAATGAGGGAGATATAACGAAGACCGTAGTGCAGGGTGCCAGCGTCAATAGTACCGTCAGGAATCTTACAGTAAACTGGGATGAACAGACGGTTGAGGGAGGACTTCGTGTTCCGCTTCTTACGACAACTTCGAAGTACTATGGCAACATAGAGGTCGGTAATGCTGTCGGAGTGACCCACGTAACAAACTTCGTCAACACATTCGAGAACAGCAGCAACAGACTTGTTGTCACTGCCACGAGGAACGATTCGATCAAGGGAGTCTATTCTCTGCAGGATTATGTTGGAAATGGCAACCTTGTATACAATCACTTCTCTCTCACTGCTGCGCGGCTTTTAAAACAAAGTCGCCGGGATATTTATAGCAAGTGGGGGCAGACTCTTAATATCGATGCATTTAATACGCCTTACGGTGGCGATTACTCAGGCAATCAATTTACAGCATATACCACCATGTACTTTCCGGGCGTTGCAAAGCATCATTCGATCTGGGGATATTGGGGATATCAAAAGACACAGCTTAATCAGATAACCGTTGCTTCCGGCGGCAAGACGCTGATCTATACAAATGATTATTACTTCAGGAACCAGTTGCCGTTACCTCGCGGGCAGTCTGTCGGGCGCTACCAGGATTTTTATTCGATGTCATTGAATTACACACTGCCATTGTGGTATCCTGACATTGCCATCGGACCATTGCTGAATCTTCAAAGATTGCGCGCCAATCTTTTCACTGACTATGGCTATGGCAGAAGTATTTTCAGTGGCAATTTGTATAGCCAGGCGTATACGACAGTAGGAGGAGAGCTGAAAGTAGACTTGAATGTGATGCGCTTTCTTCCACAGTTCAATGTGGGCATTCGCTACAGCTATGGAATCACGCCAACCGTGACCCGGTTCGAGGTGCTGATCGGAGCGTTTAATTTCTGATTGAAAATATTAACCGCGGAGGGCGTAGAGAGTGTTTTTCAAAAAAAAACGCGAGCTTCGGCTACTGCGCCAGAGCCTTGTTCGAATTTATTTGCATTCATCGGTTAATTCGCGAATAGCCCGGTAACTCTGCGTTCTCAGCGCCGTTCGCGGTTCTTTATTTACTCCCTGAAAGTCCCCTTCCGGCCCTTGAAATTCCCTCCAATACGTCTATTTTTGATCCCTTATCTAATTAAGATCAAAGCATGGCAGAAATAGTCCGGATGCCAAAAATGAGCGATACCATGACCGAAGGGGTGATCGCTAAGTGGCACAAGAAAGTTGGTGATACGGTTAAGTCAGGCGAGCTGATGGCAGAAATTGAAACTGACAAAGCAACGATGGACTATGAATCGTTTAACACGGGTGTTGTCCTGTACCTGGGCGCGAAGGAAGGTCAGCCCGTTCAGATCAACGGTGTGCTGGCAATCGTAGGAAAACAAGGAGAGGACTATTCTTCGCTTCTGGCTGGTGCTCAGACAGCGGCGGCAGCCGGTGGCAAAAGTGCGGAAGCTCCTAAAGTTCAGACTGCTACAGCTGTTGCGGAGGCGCCCAAAATCGACACGTCAGGTATCAAGGCAGAGATCGTATTGATGCCCAAAATGAGCGACACGATGACTGAAGGTGTTATCGCGGCCTGGCATAAAAAAGTGGGCGATGTAGTAAAGTCGGGAGAGTTGCTTGCAGAAATCGAAACTGACAAGGCGACGATGGAGTATGAGTCCTACAATACTGGCACGTTGCTTTATGTCGGTGCAAAAGAGAAAGAACCGGTAGCAATAAACGGTGTGTTGGCAATCATAGGTGATAAAAATGCAGACTGGCAAACGTTGCTGAAGGCGCATCAGGCGAAAGGCTCTGGCTCGCAGACTGCTCAGGCTCCGGGCGCGGGCACACCCACTCCAGTGTCGCAGTCTTCGGCGTCTCAACCAGCCGCAGAGGCCGCGCATTCAAATGGCCGCGTTAAGGCATCGCCTCTTGCCAAGAAAATGGCAAAGGATCTGGGTTATGATATTTCAAAGGTGCCCGGCTCTGGTGAAGCTGGTCGCGTAACCAAGAAGGATATAGAGAACTTCAAGCCGTCGCCTGCCCCGGTTAAGGACAGTGGCAAGGCTGGCGCAGCGCCCGCAATCGTACTTCCTCAGATTGTCGGGAAGGAAAGCTTCGAAGAGATCCCCGTGTCGCAGATGCGTAAAACCATCGCGAGACGTCTGGCAGAAAGTAAGTTCAGTGCGCCGCATTTTTACCTGACCATGGAGATCAACATGGACAAGGCTGTTGAGGCACGAAAGAGCATTAATGAAATTGCGCCTGTCAAGATCTCCTTTAACGACATGGTCATCAAAGCCGTGGCGGCGGCACTCCGCCAACATCCCGACGTGAACGTAAGCTGGCTTGGTGATAAGATGCGCAAGAATCATCACATCCATATTGGAGTTGCCGTTGCTGTTCAGGACGGGTTGCTTGTTCCTGTTGTACGCTTCGCTGACAACAAGTCCCTGTCGCATATCGCAACAGAGGTAAAAGCTCTGGCACAGAAGGCACATGACAAAAAACTTCAGCCTGCAGACTGGGAGGGAAGCACGTTTACTATTTCCAACCTGGGTATGTTTGGTATCGAGGAATTCACGGCAATCATCAATCCGCCGGATGCTTGCATTCTAGCAGTCGGGGGCATCAAGGAGACAGCCATCGTTAAGAATGGTCAGCTTGTTCCTGGTAATGTAATGAAAGTGACAATGTCTTGCGATCACAGAGCGGTCGACGGCGCAGTTGGCTCTGCGTTCCTCAAAACGCTAAAAGGACTTCTGGAAGATCCTGTCAGAATATTGATTTAACTTTAAAGCCCATCCAACTATGAATTTCCGATCTGCACTCATTCTGTCATTGATACTCAGTGGATCTGTCATTCTCTGGGCGATGTTGAGTCCGCTTTTGCCGGGTAGTTCATCGTGGGGCCTGATGCTCTTTATTGGCCTTGCCGGAATAGATTTCGCTGCTGTTTTTTATATCTTCAAAGGGAAGATTTCGATGGTGGGCATGTTTGGACCCCTGGTCGAGGTGATTTCTTACGCGGTACTGATCCTTTTCTGCCTCGTGCAGGCTATCCTTTAATGCAGGAAATTCACGCTACAACTATTTTGGCTGTTCAGCACAATGGACAGGTTGCAATCGGCGGCGATGGTCAGGCTACGCTTGGAAATACCATTGCGAAGAGTAACGTCAAAAAGATACGCAAACTTCAAGAGGGAAAAGTGATCGTCGGTTTCGCCGGTTCTACCGCTGATGCTTTCACACTTCTCGACCGCTTCGATGAAAAGCTGAATGCATTCGGAGGAAACATGAAGCGCGCTGCTATCGAGCTCGCCAAAGACTGGCGTACCGACCGATTTCTTAGAAGACTTGAAGCTATGCTGATCACCGTTAACAAGGATGATCTGCTTATTCTGTCAGGAACCGGCGATGTCATCGAACCTGACCATCAGGTAGCTGCGATCGGATCAGGCGCCATGTATGCACAATCTGCGGCACTTGCAATGAAAAAATTTGCGCCACAGATGTCTGCAGAGGAGATCGTGCGGGAGAGCCTGCACATTGCGGCAGACATTTGCATCTATACGAATCATAATCTGATTGTAGAGAAGCTCTGATTGGGTGTTGTCAGGCTGACTGAAGTCGACTCCGCTCAGTGTGACAGGCTTCGAATAACGATCATCATTTCATCAACTCCTCTCTATTGCTTCCCGAATAACCTTACAAGCCCCTTCAATTTCGGATGTATTAATCGTGAGCGGTGGGGCGATTCGGAAACTTGCCGGGTGACTGAGAAACCAGTAGCATATCACACCTTTTTCTTTTGCAAAGTTTACAATCCGGTTCACTCTGTCTTCAGATTCAAAGTCGATTGCGAACAATAAACCCTTTCTCCTGATCTCCTTGACCTTGGGATGCGTCAGTAATTTCTCAATCATTTTGCCCTTCTCCTCTACGCCGTCGATCAAGTGCTCACTTTCGATGACTTCGATGGTTGCCAGCGCTGATGCGCAGCACACCGGATTGCCGCCGAATGTTGTGATGTGACCCAACATGGGATCATGGGTCAGCATTTTCATGCTGTCCCTTGAGGAAATGAATGCTCCGATCGGCAGTCCCCCGCCGAACGCCTTTCCGATCGTGAGGATATCAGGCTTGATATCAAAATGCTCGAATGCAAACAGTTTTCCGGTACGACCCATCCCGCATTGAATCTCATCGAGAATGAGCATCGCACCTGTTTCGGTACATTTTTTTCGGAGCCGCTGCATGTAGGCCAGTGATGGTATTCTCACGCCAGCGTCGCCCTGAATTGTTTCCACGATCACGGCGGCGGTTCGTTCGCTGATGACGTCAAGTTGTTCGGGAACGTTGAAATCGATAAACGTTACGTCCGGAAGCAGCGGCCTGAAGGCATTCTTTTTCACCTCATTGCCAGAAACGCTAAGAGATCCGTGCGTGCTTCCATGGTAGGATTTTTTAAAAGAGACGATCTCTGTCCGGCCAGTACAACGCTTTGCCAGTTTGAGTGCGCCCTCGTTCGCCTCGGTTCCTGAGTTGACAAAATAGGTACAGTCGAGCGGATCCGGTAGCAGCGAAGCGAGTTTTGCCGCCAGTAGATTCGGCGCCGACTGGATATATTCACCATAGACCATGACGTGCAGGTGTCTGTCGACCTGGTCTTTGATTGCTCTTACCACGCGAGGATGTCGGTGGCCAATGTTGGTCACGCCAATGCCTGAGATCATATCCGTGTAACGTCGTCCATCCGGTCCATATATATAGGTCCCTTCTGCCCGTTCCACAGCAATGCCAAAAGGGTAGGGTGAGGTCTGTGCGAGGTTGTTGAGGAAGACCGTTTCGTCGAAGTTCATCTGGTAAAACTAGTCAGAATCCCGTTGGTGTGCTCCACGCCAAATCGTAAAGCTTCGGGTAAGGATACTTTCGGCGCCCTTCAAAACAGGAAACCCCACAACTTTCGTCGCGGGGTTTCGCTATTTGGGTTTATTATAGGTTACTAGTTTGAGGATGCGATCCTTCGTGGTGCTTCCGTTTCAGCCATAGGTTTTGCTTTGGTGCGACGGCTGGCAAGAAGCACGTGTTTGGGTGCCGATCCCATTTTCTTTCTGTGCAGCTTATAACAAACATGATTTCCATTCCTGTGAACCACTGACGCATTCTTTGCGCTCCTTCCATGTGGCCTTGGGCCGTTGGCAGCTTCAGCGGGTCGCGTAAACATTACTCCTGCGACAATGAATAGCACGAGAACCATGATCTGAGCAATGCGTTGCTTTAAACTGATGGGTGATACATAATGTGCCATAACTGTATTTTTAGTGGTTGCTGGTTGACCTTATTTTCTGTCTCTGTTGAATCAAAGGTGCACCGACATCACTAAATAAATCTTCAAAAAACATGGCAAACCCTACATCGGTACACTAACCTGAAATGAGTAATACCATCTTGGAATTCTTATCATCGACGGGCACCACAACTGATTTTTTGAATGAAATCTTACGCAATACCGATGTACGTTCGCGCAGCCCGCTGGTTTCTTCTGCATTCTAAGTGTTCCTTCGTGCCGTCGAGTCTTTGCGGCTAAGAATAAAAAAAACCCCCGCAGCGAACTGCGGAGGCTTATCACTAAACACCCCTGTCTTTAATTTGCCGAATCAGTCTCTGCGAGGGCGGTCGAACCTTTACGGGAACGTTTTGAGCTCGCAAGCAAAGTGTTGTGTTTCGGCTTTGAAGTTCTTTTCTTATGAAGAATGTAGCATGTCTTGTTAGCGTTCTTGTGAACGGCTATTCTGTACTTGGCCTTGTTATAATTCTGGTTCACGCCTTGAGCGCGGGAAGTCTGTGAAAAGAACACTACTCCGAGAAGCAGTATCATGAATACAATGAAACGGATCACCCTGTACCTGACATTGATTGACGTAATCTTGTGTGCCATATGCGCCTCTTTTCGTTTTCTTGTACAGAACAAAGGTGCGGCAGCCGTCGTCGGGAAATTGTCGAAAAACGGGCCAAATCCTACATCCGTTTGACTACCGCTGAACTCTGGTCAGAGACACATTCTAAATGCATTCCAGGACATCTAACCATATGATTATCAATATGGTCCGGAGAATGTGCCACCGGGCAGGTAATTGCCCCGATCCCACTTTCGACAGCCCTCAGCGGCAATTTACGCCGGCTCTGATGGCCGAAACAGACCCGAACCTTACACGAAAAGAAATCACCAAAAATGAGGTTACCGGAGTCGGTTGGGAGACGGCTTGCTGCATCAAACATTTTGCAATTCCGGCGAAGGATTACAGTGAAAACCATTACTTGCGGACATGTTCTCCCCCGGCGTTCGTTTCATGCTTTTGGCAACGTTCTTTTTCGCCATGATGAATGCAGCGGTAAAGCTGCTGGGCCACATTCCCGCTATTGAAATTGCATTTCTTCGCTCCGTGGTGTCACTCACGCTGGCCTATGGGATTATTCGTTACAACGGCATTTCCCTTCCCGGCAACAACAAGAGCGCGCTTGTCCTCCGCGGCCTTTTCGGCTCGAGCTCGCTGATTCTTTACTTCATAACCCTTCAGCATATGCCCTTGGCAAGCGCGGTGACTGTTCAATACCTGGCGCCCATATTTACCGCCATCATGGGAATAACAATGGTGAAAGAAAATGTGAAACCTATGCAGTGGCTTTTCTTTGCAATATCATTCCTTGGGGTGCTGATGGTTCAGGGCTTCGACGGCCGCATAGAATTGACATACCTGATCGCCGGTGTCGGCTCAGCTTTTTTCGCAGGGCTCGCCTATAACACTATCCGCCAGTTAAAGGAAACGGAGCATCCGCTCGTTATTACATTTTATTTTCCCTTGATATCATTGCCCGTGACAATGGTCTTGTTGCCTGGAGTAACGCTGGTTATGCCAGAGGGATATGATTGGATCGTGCTTGTTTTTATTGGCATCACGGCACAGACGGCACAATACTTTATGACCCGATCGTATCAGTCAGACGAGCTGTCAAAAGTGGCGAGCATGAAATACCTCGGGGTGATCTATGCACTCCTGTTTGGCTATTTTCTTTTTGGAGAAGTCTACAGCACCGAAGCGTACGTAGGTATGCTGGTTGTAGTGCTCGGTGTAGTTCTTAATATCTGGTACAAACACCGACTTTCTAGAAAAGAATTGCTCAATGGCGCATCATAAATGCAGGATCACAATTCGCACAATGTAAAAAACACGAAGGGCACGAGATATACGACCTGACGTCGTGCTCTTCGTGCCCTCCCTGGTGTTCTTTGTGATCCTGTATTTTCGGAGCGAAGCGACCCACCTTTGCCTCCGCAGTTTATTTCTTATTTCAATTTCGCCAATTCCTGAACGAGGTCGATGATCTTATTGGAATAACCCCACTCATTGTCATACCATGACACGACTTTGACAAAATTGTCGTTGAGTGCGATGCCTGCTTTGGCGTCGAAGATAGAAGTGCGTGGATCGCCGATGAAATCAGATGAAACAACTTCATCTTCTGTATATCCGAGAATGCCTTTCAGTTCGCCGTCCGCAGCTTCTTTCATTGCTGCCTTGATCTGGTCATAAGTAGCGGGCTTGCTCAACCGTGCTGTCAGGTCGACCACCGAAACGTCGGCAACAGGAACGCGGAACGACATGCCGGTTAGCTTGCCCTTCAGCTCAGGGATCACCAGCGCGACGGCTTTTGCTGCGCCGGTAGAAGAGGGGATTATGTTTTGATATGCTCCACGACCGCCTCTCCAGTCTTTAGCAGACGGACCGTCGACGGTCTTTTGTGTTGCGGTCACGGCATGCACCGTGCTCATAAGGCCTTCCGCGATTCCGAACTTGTCGTTCAGCACTTTGGCAAGCGGAGCGAGGCAATTAGTTGTGCAAGAAGCATTTGAAACGATCGTATGCTCAGGCTTCAGGCTTTTGTGATTTACACCCATTACAAACGTTGGCGTATCATCTTTCGCGGGAGCGGACATGACAACTTTCTTCGCGCCGGCGGTGATGTGCTTTTGCGCGTCAGCCTTTGTCAGGAAAAGTCCTGTTGATTCGATGACGATCTCAGCACCCACATCGCCCCATTTAAGGTTGGCAGGGTCTTTCTCGGCAGTAACGCGGATGGTCTTTCCATTGACAACCAGGTGTTTATCCTTGACCTCGACCGTCCCTTTAAATTTGCCGTGAGTAGAGTCGTACTTAAGCATGTAGGCCATGTACTCGGGCTCCACGATGTCGTTCAAACCCACTATTTCGATGTCTTTTCGGTCCACAGCTGCCCTGAAAGCCAGGCGGCCGATGCGGCCAAATCCGTTGATGCCAATCTTTGTCATGTTCTTATCCGGGTTAAATTTTTTCGGAGGCGTAAAAATATATCACTATTAAGGCAAAACCAACCGAATATGTTCCTCCCCGAAGGAACAAAGTGATCTTCAGGGAACATTATGTCCCTCAGGGCACAAAATAACGGGGGTGGCTTTTGCCAAATACCGGGAGGCTTTTATCTTTGCGGCTCTTTAAACCAGACGGTCCGTTCGTCTAGGGGTTAGGACACCAGATTTTCATTCTGGTAACACGGGTTCGATTCCCGTACGGACTACTGAAGCGGAATAATCAGAAATTTTTTTGATAGTTCCGCTTTTTTTATTCTTGCAATCGTCTGAAAACAAGCGGGTTGACTCAATAAAAACGTTTGCTCTTCCGGTTCGATATTGGTTGGTTTCTTTATCGAAAAAAATGCCATAGGGGAAGACGATTTCTTGTAATAATCTCTTACGATCATAATCTCCGGAAACCCAGAAATTTGATAAGCCAGTGCATAATTTCAGTGCTTGTTCAATGGCTTTTTCAGGGTTCGATAAATTGTTTTGAGACGATCTGAGGTTGTCCTCGATTTTTGCTCGTTCGTCATTCAGTTTTTCTGATACTTTTTCAAAAAGAGTTCTATCAATTTCACCTACTGCGAATCTCTCTTCCGCTTTACCAAGTTTTTTCATGATGTCAGCAAGCTCCTGCTTTGCCGCCCGGGCTAACTCTTTTTTGGATGCTGTCAGGGTATGAATCGTGTACATCAGTTGATCCTTGATAGGTTCAAGGAATCCCTTTTCTATCTCATAGCCACGAAGGAAATCCTCAAATAGTTTGTTCATAACCCTAGCGCTCCTGTTGCAGTGGCATCCAATCTTGTTGCACTTATAGTAGTGCAAGTTTTTCTTCTTGACGACATAACTTGTCAGCCGGGTGCCGCAGGACTCGCAAATGACAAAGTTCTCGCATGTTCCGTCGTATTGAATTATGAGACAAGTGTGATTTCATTCCCCGAAGAGATGTTAGTCGTGTAACCCTTTCATTGTATTGAAAATAATTCCGGCCCTAGACACACTTTGATTTATTTGATGAAGAGTAATGGTGCCATTTCGAGGAGACTGCGGCGCCACGTTTGAAACTCGTGGGCCGTCCCTTCGGAAATAAAGGCAACTGCATTGAAGCCGGCTTCCTTCAGAGCCGTGGTAGCAGTCTTGACTGCCTCAGGTCGCTCTTTGCTGCCACAGCTTAAGAAGATCAGTTTTACGTTCGCTTTATCTTTTATGTCTTCTGGTTTATATGTCCCGCCGCTGAGCAGGCCATAGTAGGAGAAAGTCCCAGGTTTATTCATTGTGATCATCCTGGTTTCCATTCCTCCCATTGACAACCCCGCCATGGCACGGCGAGATTGATCAGCGATGGTGTTAAAATTGGCATCGATGTAGGGGATCAACTCATCCACCAGCACAGTTTGAAACGCATCTATCTTGAAATCGCGTATGCCCCCGAATTTGATTTCGTTTGTCATCCCATAGGTCATTACTATTATAAACGGCTTGATTTTTTTCGCCGCGATCAGATTATCCATGATCAGGTTTGCGCGTCCCTGATTGGACCATGCGGTTTCGTCTTCACCCCACCCGTGCTGCAGATAGAGCACCGGATATTTTCCTTTTTTGTTTGTCTCATAGTCCGGTGGTGTATAGACAAATGCGCGGCGAGATGTGTTTGTGCTTTTCGAGGGGAACAAGACCTGCTGAACTCTGCCATGTGGGACATCTTTGAGCGCATAGAAATCCGCGTCGTGTGCCGGTATCTCAATCCCACTTTCCCAACGGACTGACCCATAAAAATTCAACGTCCCTGGATCATTGAACTTGCCACCGTCGATCCTTACGTTATAATAGTGAAACCCTTCATCCAACGGTCCCGCAGTTGTGCCAACCCAATAACCATCTTCAGTTCGCGATAGCTTCGTACCTCCTTTTCCTCCGAGGCCCAAACTCACACGGACGCTGTCTGCTGCAGGAGCAGTAATTCTAAATCTTGCATATCCCTGCGAGTTCACCTGTGGGTATTCCTGGCCGGGTTGGTTAAGAGAGGAGGGAACAAAGTCTTCTTTGATGGTTGCAGCGTCCTGTGCGAACACGCACGATACAGAACAAGCGAAAAGGAACAATGAAATTTTGTTTTTCATATCGATCCAAAATGTTTCTAAGTCGGTTTACTATTAGTGTCAATTTAACACTTATGAATCAATAAACAACAAATCTTCGAGGCTCCCAGCACTGGTGTTCAATCATAAGAGAAAATTCCTGGGACGTGGAGAACTGTATCAAACTGACTGCCCGGGCAGGAGAATAGAACAGCATCCGGTAAAATATTACCGCCGCCGCCTGTATCTTTTTCTTCCTCCAGCATTTAATACCCGATCGCGTGACTCCGCAACCGCGGGTCAACGCTACGACTCAAACAAATGATTGCATGACTAAAGCTTTACTTCGCCAATGCCTGAAAACTATTTTTTCCGGTATCCTTTTGCTGTTGCCCCTGATTCTTTCGGCACAGAACCTTTCTGAAGCTTCAAGAAGAATGCCCTCGTTCACGGACCTTATGAACGGGCTTCCGATCTCACGTCCACCAAGTCGTATTCTTGGAGATCCATTCCTGATAAGCAAGTGGCATTCTACTTCAATCCAACTTTATGACGTTGAAGATATGATTGAAGGTTATTATACGAGGTACAATTTATTTTTTGACGAGCTCGAATACCGGACACCGGATGGTAGCAGGGTTGTTGGTGGCTCCCGGGTAAAGTCCTTTTCGTATACTGATTCGCTTGCTTTGCGGTACGTGAATGCGAAAGATTATAAACTGGGGGGCACTCCATTGGTGGGGTTCTTTCAGGTACTTGTTGAGGGCCCGGCACCTTTGCTTAAAAAATATTATGCGCAGGTAAGGGATCCGGATTATAATCCTGCTTTGAGTGCAGGCAGTCGGGATACAAGGATTGTCAAATATTCCGACCTATATTGTGCCAGGGGTGAGGAAGTCATTAAAGCAAAAGGCAAAAAAGCTATCATGGCTTTTTTCGGCGATCGGGCTGAGCAAATGAGAGCGTATATGAAGAGTAATTCTCTCTTTCTCGGGGAAGAAGCGCACATGCGAGTGATATTTCAATATTATAACTCTCTATTAAAATAGCGTGGGCGGACGACTCCTTCAATTTCATTGCATTCTGCCCGTCGTCATTATTATGTGTTGCACAACATATTGCGATGGGCAGACTGTCTTGGAAAGGAAATTGACCGGAGTTGAACGCGGCAAAACTCTGATTGAGTTCCTGGACGATCTGGAAAAGGTGGAGCCGGTTCGATTCTACTACCTTCCCGATTGGCTAGCCACCATCGTGGTTGAAGAAGACTATAAAGGTCTCACAGTCGGCGAGGTCTTACGGGCGATATTTCTTGACACTGATCTCAGTTTTGTATCCATTGGGGATCATGATGTTGTCATCGTGAAGAATCCAACCCATTCCATCGAACGAAATGCCTTTATCAAGGCGGCGGCGCGCGAAAGGAAAACAATAGAGAAAGTCAGAATCGGAAACGCCAGCGACAATCGAAAAGGTAAGCGGGTGGTTTTGAAAGGCAAGGTTGTCAATGCAGAATCGAAAGAGCCGCTCAGTGGTGCCGCCGTTGGAGTGAGCGATCTCAAGACCGGCGTCGTAACCGATGGTAACGGAAATTTCGAAATCAAGCTACCCGCCGGTGAACACGTGTTGAGCATCAGCTTCCTGAACTTCGACGAGGAAATCATAGATCTTGAGATCTATTCGGATGGAGAATATCAGTCGGGTCTGAAAGAGAAGGCAATGATATTGGATGAGATCATTGTGTCGGGCCTAAGTGACCGCAAGATTTCAACAAGTAACCTTGGACAGACGCAGCTAAATATGCGTGATATCAAGCGTGCACCTTCGATCATGGGTGAAGTGGATTTGATCAGGCAAATTCAAGTGTTGCCGGGTGTGACAACGGCGGGAGAAGCAGCATCGGGATTTAACGTTCGAGGGGGAGGTGTCGACCAGAATTTGGTATTATATGATGGTATGCCCGTGTTCAACAGCGCCCATGCATTCGGATTTTTCTCCTCTTTTAATTCCTATGCGGTGAGGGATGTTGATTTTTATCGAGGCGGAATACCTGCGGAGTATGGAGGAAGGATATCGTCCGTGCTCAACATAAGATCGCGCGAAGGAGATTACGAAAAGTGGGGAGCTAATGGCGGCATTGGCTTGATCTCCAGCAATCTTATGGTGGGAGGTCCAATCAAAAAAGACAAGACCTCAATTGCAGCTTCGTTTAGAACCACCTATTCAAACTGGCTTATTAATACAATTCAAACGAACTACGTCGATTTGCGGCAGAGTACGGTCTTGTTTTACGATGGTACGTTCAAACTCACCCATCGATTTAATCCAAAAACAAAAATCACATTCTCCGGATATGCGAGTCGTGATGAGTTTAGGCTGAAAGGAGATTCTGCCTATCAATGGAACAATTTACTTGGCTCTGTGCGTCTGGATCATCAGTTTAATCCTGGAATGAGTTTCGACTTTACAATCGGCGCAGGTACGTATAGTTACAAGCTGCTGGACAGAAGTCAGTTCAATGGATTTGATCTTTCATACCGGATCACTTACCCCACTGCCAAAGCAGGGTTCCACCTGCAAAAGGGAATTCATAAACTCACGTTCGGTGGTGAAGCCACCTATTACGCGTTTGATCCCGGTACGTTGCACCCGACGACGCCGGAGTCGGCTGTCAAGCCGGTGACGATGGAAAGACAAAACTCCCTCGAGAGCGCCATTTTCTTTGGGGACGGAATCTCGTTAACTGAACGTTTCTTCGTCGAGGCTGGCGCCCGACTCTCTACATTTACCGCTTATGGGCCGGCAACGATTAACCTTTACGAGCCGGGCAAGCCGATCGAGACTTACAACAAGATCGACACAGTTCGAATCCCGGCGGGACAGCCAATAAAAACCTACTACGGAGTCGAGCCGCGTTTTTCAATGCGTTACTCACTCACGCCGACTTTGTCGGTCAAGGCGGGTTACAACCGCACTTATCAGTATCTGCACCTGGTGACGAATACCACAGCCATCATGCCAATCGATATCTGGCAGCCGAGTGGATATTATTTTAAGCCCCAGCATGCCGACCAGATATCGGCAGGATTGTTCCATGATTTTAAAGAGAAAAAATATGAGGTCTTTGTCGAGGGCTTCTATAAGGACATTGAGAATATTTTGGATTTCAAGGACGGAGCAACTCTGATTTTGAATCCTCACCTGGAAACCGATCTGCTTCAGGGTCGCGCAAGGGCTTATGGCGTCGAGTTCTCATTTACGAAAGTTACTGGCCGCCTCACTGGTTCCGTGAACTACACCTACTCGCGCTCGTTGCGAACGATCGCCGGTCCTACTGAAAGGGAGTCGATCAACCACGGAAAAGAATATCCCTCCAATTTCGATCAGCCTAACATTGTCAACCTTGGATGGAAGTATGCAATATCGAGAAGACATTTCTTCACTGGCAACTTCACATATCACACCGGTCGCCCGGTGACAGTGCCGGAATCGGCGTTTACAATCGATAATGTTCCGATTGCCACATTTTCCGGGCGTAATCAGTATCGGATTCCAGACTACCATCGCCTGGACGTAGCACTTGTGATAGAGGGCAATCACAAACGCAAGAAATTCTGGGACGGCACCTGGACAATTTCTATATACAACTTATATGGTCGCAAGAATCCGTACACGGTCTTTTTTGAAAGCACATCGATTGGCGTTTTGCAGCCATATGCATTATCTATAATCGGCACGGCTCTGCCTTCGATTTCATACAGTTTTAAGATCTGATATGAGAAAAGTCGCTTCACTCGTCGCTTATCTGCTGCTCTCCGCGTGTGTGGATCCTATTTCATTCAACGCGCCTGCACTCCAGCCGCAATTGGTGGTGGATGGAATGATTACAGATGAGGCGGGGCCTTACACGGTAACACTGACGATGAGCAGGTCGATCAACCAATACTCTATTACTGCATTGCCCATCGACGACGCGACGGTCAGAATTCGAAGCGACGCAGGTGAAACTGAAAACCTGCTACCAGTCCCAGATCAGCCCGGTGTCTATACGACGACATCTATTCAGGGAGTGGTCGGTCGATCATATTCAATCACAATTAAAAGATCTGATGGTCGTGAATATGAATCAACTCCCGAAAAATTATCGGCAGCTGGAAGTGTAGAAAGAATAAAATATGAATTCCAGCAACAGAACCCCGTTATTGGAGGTGTTCGGACGATAGGAGGGATCTTTAAAATCTTTAGCGATGGAAAAGTGAGCGCTGCCGGCGAAAGTTATGTGCGTTGGCGTGTGAATGGAACCTATAAGGTCCAGAACTTTCCCGCTGAAAAAGTAAAGTATAACGGGGAAGAAAGGATTCCGGATCCTGAACCCTGCAGTGGCTTCGTAAACAGGAATGGATTTCTGAATTATGTGGCGCCATGTACATGTTGTTATTGCTGGGTGAGTGAGTTTGGTACACCGACGGTGAATGATACACGACTGGTAAGCGGAGGTGCGCTTAACAATATCAGGGTAGGAACTGTAACCGTTAACCGCAGGACTTTTTTCGATAAGTATCGTGTGGAGGTTGAAATGATGAGTCTCACACAGCAGGCTTATGACTTCTGGAAACTGGTCGAAGCCCAACGCGAGGGCGCCAGCAGTCTCTTTCAGCCGCCGCTGGCGCAGGTAAAAGGGAACGTTCGCAATACAGGTGATGCAAGTGAAGTGGTTCAGGGATACTTCGGAGCTGCGGGCGTGACTCGAAAATCTATTTACCTGTCAAAGGACAATGTCCCGTTATACCTTCCGCCAATTGATACGATCACCTACAGTTGTCAGCGTGACTTGAACACAACAAACATTCAACCTCCTTTTTGGAAGTGAAGCATTGCATTGTCATATTATCCCTTCTCACAGCGTGCTTTCAGCATATCCTCGCCCAGGATGATCCGTCAATGCTCCGTCAGCGGTTTGAAAAGTGGCAGCAGTCTTATCCGAAATATCGGGTCCATGCCTTCTTTAATCAAACGAAGTATTCGCCTGGAGACACAGCTTACTTCACGGCCTATTACTTTGCTGAAGGAGGACGCCGCGTAGAGGGCCGGCAGATACTTCAGCTGTCCTTATATGATTGCTCCGGAAGGCAGATCAGTCATATTAATTTTTTTGTGCGCGACGGCATGGGATTCAACCAGATTGCCTTGCCTGATTCACTAAGGCCCGGGCTCTACGAAGTCGACATTTACAGCGATTGGATGAAGAACTTCGATGCTTCATTTCTGTTTCATCAGCGAATCCTGGTGGTCGGGAAAAACCAGGTTGTTCCTACCACCGGACCATTGGATGAAGCGCTTTCTTTTTTTCCGGAGGGAGGAAGCCTGGTGGCGGGTGTGACGAACAGGGTAGTCGTCAAGGCACAGGGCATTGCCTCCGTGAACGCTGATCTGGTGAACTCCAGCGGAGGATTGGTCACATCATTTGCGATAGAGAAATCTGGAATGGGTGTCGTTGTGTTCAAGCCGGAGTCAGGCAAAACTTACGCTGCACACATTAATGGAAGATTGTTCAGCCTGCCTGAGCCTGTTACGGACAAGGTGTCTGTTTTTCTCACGCCAAAAGCCGACCACACACCCTTGAAGATCATACTGGGTGCATCACCCAACGCGGCATTCCGAAATGAAGACTTGTCGCTATTGATCGTCGCGCGGGATCAGTTGTACGCCTCCGTTCCTGTGAAATTCGAAGAGCGCGAGTCCGTTCAATTCAATGTGCCGCAAAATAATTTGCCGGGAGGTGCCGTACAGGTCTGGGTGCTCAATGCTGCACGGAAGACATTGGCTTCGAGACTATTTCCGGTCCTTGATACCACCTCGGTAAGGGCAGTATTGAAAGTTACTCCGGAAGGAGTGAACATGCGGGCCACGGTTACTGCCGAACTCACTTTGAGAGACGCGTCGGGTAATATCATTGAAGGTGACTTCTCCGTTTCTGCGGTAAGCCAAGCGCTCTTCGCAGAAGGGGATTCGGGAGCAAGGAAAACGACGGATGGTACACGTACTATGGACATTATATCCGGAAATCAGTCACCTTTCCCCGAATGGGACCGATGGCTGATCACACAGCCGTTGCCAACTACTGACTGGTCAAATATTCTGGCGGCTGCTCAGCCTACGCCGTCGCACTCAATGAGCAAATTTCTTCGTAAACGTGGCGTTGCGTTCGATGCAACTACCGGAAAACCAGTCACTGATTCAATCAGAATATCCGGTTTCTTTCTAAAGAATACAGCGGGTTATCAGGCATACACAAACACGAAGGGTGAATTTAGTTTTGTATTTCTCTTCGACCTTTGGGGAAGTGATGAGATGTTTTACACAGCGGAACGAAATGGTGCGTGGCAGCAGAATGTCAGAATAAAATGGATCGACGAAAATCATCATGCCCCTTCGTTGTGTGCAATTGAAACCGAACGACCTGATGCGTATGGTAACTTTTCGATCAAAAAGAAGTTGATCGACAGGTCATATGAGTTTTACACGCGCCCGCAACGCCCCGAAGCCATACCTGAGGATCCGAATGCGATTCTCGAAGACGAGTTGACCAGTGTTAGCAAGAGTGTCACAATCCATGATTATATCCTCTTTCCTACGATGGCAGAGACGATAAGGGAAGTTATCCCTTTGCTCAAGCACCGTGTTGTAAATGGCAAGTCCACTGTACGTGCCTTCGTCGACAGGGACAACTATGTACCGTCTGGCGATCCTCTTTATATTATCGATGGTGTGATCACGAGAGATACGGAGTTTTTCCTTAGCCTCGTTCCTGACGATGTGCTCACTGTGAAAGTTGTGAGCGACTATGACAACCTGCGGGCGCTTGGCGATCTCGGTAAAAATGGAGTTGTATTTGTCCACACTAAAAACACGGACCTGACGAAATTGAAATCGGCAACAGTTTTACCTGTGGAGGGTTTTAACAAGCCAACGAATTTCAATGCGTCCAGCTCTGCCGCTGACACCATATCAAGACGACCGAACTTCAAGTCAACAATTTTTTGGGCACCCTCGATTTCCACCTCCTCAACCGGAAAGACAGTTTTCAGCTTCCAGGCACCTGACAACGTGGGTCCAATGCGGATTTTGGTACAAGGGTTGACCAGGAGCGGCAAGCCGTTTAGCGCGACTACCGAGTGCTACGTGAATTTTGTTTCCAGCAGGAAAGATTGATCATAGTCTTTACCGTTCCTTCCCAAAAAATCAGTGTTCGATAATGTATCTTTTTGAGGCCTTCGCATTTCTATGGCTGAGATCGAGAAAATGGTTCAAAACACTGCAAGTCAGCCGACCATCGACCGCCAGGAGGCTGAATGGATAGCGCAGGCCAAGGTTGATGCGGCTGCATTCAAGCCATTGTATGAAAGGTATTTCAAAAAGATCTTTCTCTTCATTCTGCGACGTGTAGGCGACAACGACGTTGCGGGGGACCTTGCACAACAGGTCTTCCTGAAAGCGTTGTCCGCTATCCGAAAATATGAGGACAGGGGATTTCCGCTTTCCGTTTGGCTGTTCAGGATCGCCATCAATCAATGCAACGAGTACTTCAGAAAATCCAGGACTGCCAGAACTGTAGTTCTTACCGAAGAGTCGGTTGAGAAAGTTTACGACGAGGTCACGTCTGACCAAACGCTACAACAATGGGGGGAGAGGTTGCCGGCGATACTGGAAAAACTGGATGCCGACGACCTGTATATCATTGAGCTTCGATTCTTCGAGGTTATGGCATTTAAGGAAATAGGTGCCATGCTTGGGATATCCGAAACATATGCCAAAGTCCGCACCTACCGTATTCTTGAGAAAATGAAAAAGCTATTCCTGGAGTCGAGATGAAAAACAAACTGCGAATCATGAAAGCGATGCCATCCGTGACGGATGATCAAATAAGAAGTTACATGAACTTCGACGCAGTGCTGCAGCAGCATCGCGTGCACATGGAGCACCGCCAGAATTGGCTGCGAGGATTGAAGAGTCTTATGACTGTGTCCATAATTGCGGGTGCGGCCTATTTGCTCCTAAATCAGGAAGAGGAACCAGAAAATTTACTTCAACCGGAAAACATTTCGCCGATCGGGAAAACACCTGTGGCGTCAGAACCCACCGAGGTGCCGCCACTTGAGAATCAGAAAGGATCTGTCACGACAAACAAGAAGAGGAAAAGTGGGACAACTCCACCGGTTCAGCTCCAGCAAACCTATACGCGCGCCGAACCGAAGGCAGGGTATGAATATCTGTATGCATACTTCAACAGAGAACTTAAATATCCGGGAAAGGCCGTCAAGGACTCGGTGCAGGGGACCGTTGTGATGTCTTTTATCATTGATGAAGAAGGCAATCCTGCGAGAGTAACTGTTGAGCATTCCCTGGGCTCTCTTTTTGACGAAGAATGTCTCCGTATAATTACGCATATGCCTGACTGGAATCCTGCAATGCTTAACGGCACGCCCACCTTGGCGAGAATATCTTTGCCATTAACTTTTAGGATTGGGAATAAGCCAATTTCAAAGTCAAAGGTTGGGCCAACGTACACAGGTGCAGAGCCAAAGGCCGGCTACGATAATTTGTACAACTACTTCAGCAGCGCGCTGAAATATCCGAAGGACGCGATTAAAGATTCTGTACAGGGTACTGCCGTGATATCATTTACAATCAACGAGCGGGGCAGAGTGGCCAAAGTTATGTTTGAAAATTCTCTCGGTCCGCTTTTCGACGAGGAATGCCTTCGCCTCATTTCTGAAATGCCAGAGTGGAAACCTGCAAGGCTGAACGGAGATCCGGTGCCGGCGAAGATTTCGCTGCCGTTGACTTTTAAAATTACATCGCAGAGTGCCGTGGAGAAGTAATTGGTGAACATCCGTTTCGACTGTTATCGGCAGGGAAACGCCTATGAGAATCACCTGACGATAAGTTATATTTATAAGATAAAATCTTGGTTATGGTCACTCTTGTCCACTACCTCAGGGTGGCAGCTCGCAACCTCGCCCGCAACAAGATATTTACGCTCATCAATATGATCGGTCTTGCCTTCGGGATGTTGGTCTGCCTGATGCTGATAATGCTTGTTGCGAATCATTTGTCGTTTGATCGCTTCAACTCGAAATACGATCGCATCTACCGTGTCGGCCATAATACCGGACCAAACACGGGATTTTGGGCGACCGCGCCTCTTCCAATTGGAAGCGAACTCATTGATCAGTACCCGGGAATCGAGAGGGTCGTTCGTTTCAACCGGGGTTTTGGGAATATGATGGCAAACCCGCTGTTCGAACGGGCCGATATTCCGATATCCGGGCTGTTTGCTGACGGCGATGTGCTGAATGTCTTTGAATACGAGCTTGAACACGGTGATCCAAACACTGCTCTTGTTGCGCCTTATAGTGTTGTGCTCAAAAAGAGTACCGCCCGGAAACTATTCAAGCAGGAAAACCCGGTTGGAGAAATTTTGCAGGTCGGCGAAATCGGTGATTATAAAGTCACCGGTGTTCTGAAAGAAACTGCAAATCAATCTCATATCGATTTTGAAGCGCTGGCAAGTTATTCAACCCTGATCAGCCTTGAGGCAAAAGGAAAAAGTCTTGACCCCGCGGGACTGGAGGCCAAGAATGAACTTGAAAACTGGGAGTCTGGACACGCATGGGTTTATATCTTATTGGAGGAGGGTAAATCGACGGCTGATATTCAGAAATATTTAAATGAGATCTCGAAGCGACATTATTTTAATGGCCCGGTGCCTTTAAAATGGGAATTTAACCTGACGGCGTTGTCAGAAATCAGTCCCGGTCGCATGCGACCCAACGAAATTGGCCCCGTTATGCCCTGGGAGTTTATATACTTTCTTTCGGCGATAGCGCTCGCGATCCTGGCTACGTCGTGTTTCAACTTTACGACTTTGTCTGTTGCCAGGTCGCTTTCGCGTGCAAAAGAAATCGGCGTGCGCAAAGTGTCAGGCGCCTTGCGCATTCAAATATTTACGCAGTTCAGTGTCGAGGCAGTTTTTCTTTCGTGCTTGTCATTATTGACTGCGCTCTTTGCCATGTTCATTCTTAAGCCATATTTTCTTGCGCTCAACCTGGTCAAATTTGGCCAGATTCATCTGACCGGAAGTCTCGCGATATACTTGCTCTTCTTCGCCTTCGCGATATTGGTTGGAATGGTGGCAGGTTTTTTCCCAGCCGTTGTCCTATCAGCCTTGCGCCCGGTAAGTGTGCTGAGAAATCTTTCCAATATGAAAGTGCTCTCCCGGCAAGGAATGCGACGAGGGCTTATTATAATTCAATTCGTGATCGCACTCGTATTCATCGTGTCTACGATCACCGTAAGAGAACAGTTTAACAGATTCCTCAATGTGGATCACCTGTTCGACATGCACAATAACATTGTTGTGGAACTGAACAAGACATCTGCGGAGCAGCTGAAGGCTGAACTGTTACGAAGCCCGGTTGTTGAAAATGTTTCGGCGGCGTCATTTGTTCCTGCTGGTTTTTTTCAATCATGGGGCAATTACAAAAATGCAGGCAATGGATCCGAGTGGGCGGAGATACGATATTTTGCCGTCGACGAGGACTACGCAAAGAACCTTGGACTATCAATAGTGGCCGGTCGATTCTTCACGCAGGAAGGTGGAGCATCAAGCAGGAAATTCGTTGTGTTAAATGAGGAGGCTGCGAGGTTGTTTGGCTACGCATCTCCAATGGGCGCCGTCGGCCAAATGATCGTTGATCAACGCGACTCAAGCAATCTTCAGGTTATCGGTGTAGTAAAGAATTACCACAGTACGCTTGTCACCAGCCCGATACAACCGACTATACTGGCTTATATACCTGAGGAATTTAATATCCTTCAGGTTAAACATACCGGCGCCAGCCAGGAGGCAGTAGCTGCCATCGAGGCCGCATGGAAGAAAATAAATCCTGGAAGGAAGCCCGCCTACGCTCCGTTCGCCGATGAAGTATTCAAGTTTTACAATCTCATCTTCAAAGACCTTTTGAAGATCCTCGGCACTGTTTCGTTTTTTTCAATTATGATTTGCTGCCTGGGCCTTTTGGGTATCGTGTATTATTCAATGGAAACCCGCACAAAAGAGATTTCGATCAGAAAGATCTGCGGAGCGTCCGCCGCATCTCTAATGACACTGCTTTCGGGCAGTTACGTGCGGTTATTCGTAATTGCAGTTCTTATTGGATTACCGATTGCTTTCGTGATTAATCAGTTTTGGCTGGAGCACTTGAGTAATCACATCAATTTGGGACTTAAGATCCTAGGTCTATCGATTGCAATGCTTGCCATTCTCGCAGGGGGCACAATTTTTTCACAAACTCTAAAGGCAATCAGGATAAGGCCGGTTGACAACCTCAAGATTGAATAACCATAACAAGGCATGACGCGGTATTACAATTCGCCGAGTTACGCAGCTTGCTATGTCGCCGTTTTTTACCCAGGCGGCGTTTTTTCTACTCAGTTCAACCCCGAAGAATCTTAATTCTTCAATCTTTCTACAGAATCGGAGCGCACATTTGCCTCAGATGATCAGAAAAGCAATTGTTGTGATTTTGTTCGGCATGTTGCTCGGATGCAATCCAAGAAACCCCTATACAAGATCGTATCTGTCTGAGCGCGTGAAACGCCAAACTCAGTTTGACGTGACACCTGAAAAGCCAGCTGGTAAAGTGATCATACCCGCGTCTGTAAACAGCGCCGACGGAATTTCCGAGGATGAGGCCGTCACGATCGCGCTATGGAACAATGAACAATTTCAGACGGACCTCGCTGCGATATCATATGCGCAAGCCAGTGTCAAAGAAGCCGGGATTATCCCCAACCCGTTGCTGCAGTACCTGTCTCCAAACGGAGGTATTGTCGCACAGGGCTATATCTACTTTTACCTGGATCAGATCTGGCAACGACCTCATCGGGTGGCTGCCGCCAAACGTGATGCCGCTGCGGTCGCCGAGAATATGGTACAACGAAGCCTGACATTAATCCGCGACGTTCAGGTTGCTTATGCTGATCTTTCACTCGCGCGGTCGCGGGCAGTGATACTTTCACAGAGTGCCGACGTTCGCAAACAAATGAGCGAACTGGCCCTGTCGCGGTTGAGGAACGGGGACATTAGTGAGCTCGAAGCGGTAACGGCACGAATCGACTCGATCAATGCTGCGGATCTGTTAATGAGAGCGCAGCAAGACACCAGCATCTTGAAATACCGGTTCAACACCTTGCTTGGGCTGCCAACCGACACTACTATATATATGTCAGCCGCAGGGGTCGTCACCCAAGCAACGGACAAAGCTGAATTGATGGAGATCGCTTATGCGAACCAGCCTGAACTTGTCGCAGCACGCACCACTATTGAAGCCGCAGGCCACCGGCTGGGGTGGGAGCGGTCCCGCATTGCAGTCCTTACAGCTGTGCTCAACGGCCAGAATTTTGCCGGTACACCGTCGGCAGAAAAAGGTTTTCCTGAAACATACAATCTCGGAATCCGCACCGAAGTTCCGATCTTCAACTGGAATCAGGGAAGAATCTCACGTGCCAAAGCAGAGATAGAGCAAGCATCGCACAACTATGTAGCCATTCGCCAGCGTGTTGCCCTTAACGTCTCAGAAGCATACGCCCGCTACGAGCTGGCAATGAAGTCATATCAATTGTGGAACTCCAAGGTTATTCCGTCGCTGGAGCAAGCCGTAACACTTTCGACCAATTCCTATGGTACGGGTGATGTATCGTACTTGCCCGTCCTTGAAGCTAACCGTCAGTTATTCGACGCAAAGCTCCGGCAAGCGGAAGCATCGGCGGAACTCCGCCGTGCGGTGAGTCAATTGAATTTTTCGCTTGGTAAAACAACAATAATTCAGCAGAAATGAAGATCATCATCCTCTACATAGTTTTTTGCTCGCTCCTGATCGTTACGGGTTGCTCAAAAAAAACTGATTCCAGGAAAGTCACACCTTCGTCGATTGAAAATCCTGTTAAAGAATCAGAGCTCACTACACTTAAACTCACGGCCAAGGCGGTCGAAAGATTGGGTATCAAAACTCAAACAATAGATGAGAAGCAGGCAAACCAAACCCGGACTTACAGCGGCGAAGTCACTGCCGTCCCCGGTCAATCGATGACAATGACGGCACCGGTATCCGGAACGATTCTGGGTCTGAAAGATGGGCTCCTGCCTGCAGCTGGCTCCGCGGTAAAAAAAGGTCAGATACTTTATCGTCTTCTGATACTTCCCTCCGAAAAAGATCTCATCAGTGCACAGGAGGATGTGAAACTGCGTCAGGTTCAGTTCGAAGTTGCTACCGAGAAACTTCGTCGGGCGGATCAACTTCTTAAAGACAAGGCCGGAAGCGTTCGCGCCAAGCAGGATGCCGAAGCCGAACTTGCGAACATTACCGCGGGTCTGCGTGTAGCGGAAGCGCGTGTTGAGCTTATGAAAGGCAATTCGGGAAACAGCGTTTCAGATAAACTTTCGACACTCAATATCGAATCTGCTGTCACAGGATTCATTCAGCGAGTATATGCGTCACCCTCTCAAGTCATTTCGGCTAATGCGCCGGTGATGGACGTATCATCAGTGACACCTCTTTGGATACGCGTACCGGTCTACGCTGGCGATCTGACACTTGTGGATGCCAAGGGTGCAGCACACGTGCGCAACCTTTCCGACTTCACCGGGTCACCGGGCGATCGCGAAGCGAAACCGGTCAACGGACCGCAAACGGCTGATCCATTGAGCAGCTCAGCTGACTTTTTTTATGAGCTGCCCAACAACGACGGACTCTTCCGGCCCGGTCAACGCGTAAGTGTTTCATTGCCAATTAAGTCACAGCAAAAAGCACTCGTAATTCCCTTCTCGGCAGTTGCCTATGACATTTATGGTGGGACCTGGGTGTATGAGATGTCGTCTGACGAAATCTTCATTCGCAAACGTGTAGAGGTGGCAAGCGTAGAGAACGGTATGGCCATTCTTCGGCGTGGTCCTGCGGTGGGAACGAAAGTCGTTACTGAAGGTGTGGCGGAACTTTTTGGAACTGAATTCGGAGGGGCTAAGTGATGCGCTGGATTGTTTCAACTTCACTTCGCCTAAGGCTGGTCATCGTTGTCCTGATGGGGATCCTGATGATTGCCGGTTCCCAGGTATTGCGGAACAGTGCGTTCGACGTTTTTCCCGAATTCGCACCACCATACGTCGAAATTCAGGTCGAAGCACCGGGACTTTCAACTTCTGAAGTGGAAGCCCTTATCGCGGTGCCGATCGAAAGTTCATTGAACGGGACTCCATTCTCCACACGTCTTCGATCCAAATCTGTGCTTGGTCTGGCCTCGGTAGTTGTTCATTTCCAATCCGGCACAGACGTGATCAAAGCACGGCAACTAGTGCAAGAGCGAATAGCACGCGTGACGCCTCAGCTTCCTGCGGTAGCCAGGGCGCCAGTCATGCTCACGCCACTCTCTTCTACTAGCCGTGTCATGAAGATCGGTGTGACCTCGAAAACACTTTCACAAATGGACATGACTACACTTGTCCGCTGGACAGCTCGCCCGAGGATGATGGCCGTTCCCGGTGTTGCGAACGTGGCCATCTGGGGCCAGCGCGATCGTCAGCTGCAGGTGAGAGTCAATCCCGAGAGATTGTTTGCCAACAATATCAAACTTAATCAGGTCATCACGGCTGTGCGCGACGCAACGGCATTGCTTGGAGGAGGGTTTATCGATATGCCCAACCAAAGGATGGCTGTGTCCAACGTTCCCGACATTTATACGGCTCAGGATCTTGCTAACATAGCGATCAGAATATCCAATGGTGCACCGATACGCTTAGGAGATCTTGCGGAGGTGACGGAAGGATTTCCTGCCCCGATCGGCGACGCAATCATTAACGATGGACCCGGTCTGCTGTTGATCGTTGAAAAGCAGCCGCAAGCCAATACGCTGGAAGTCACGCGCAACGTCGAGAAAGTCATCGAAGAGTTGAAGCCCGGAATGAAAGAACTTGATTTCGATTCGACGATATTCAGGCCAGCCACATTTATTGAGATGTCGATTCAAAACCTCAACAGGGCATTACTGCTTGGTTGTGTATTGGTGATCCTGATTCTCTTCTTTTTCCTTAAAGACTGGCGCACGGCGTTGATCAGCGTGCTCGCCATCCCGATTTCACTCATTGTCGCGGCGCTGGTGCTGCATTATCGCGGGGGCACGCTGGATACGATGGTTCTCGCCGGGCTCGTATTGGCTTTGGGAGAAGTTGTTGATGATGCAATCATTGACGTCGAGAATATTGTCCGTCGCCTTCGCCTCAATGCTTTGTTGCCCAAGCCGGACAAGGCGTTTAAAGTTGTTCTCAAAGCATCGATGGAAGTACGCAGTGCAGTGGTGTATGGAAGCGTAATCGTTGCCCTGGTGCTGATGCCAGTGTTTTTCCTCCCGGGCCTCTCCGGGTCATTCTTTCAACCTCTGGCGCTGTCGTACATGCTGGCAATCGTTGCTTCGCTGTTTGTTGCGCTTACATTCACGCCGGCCCTTTCATTGATGCTGCTTCCCGGACGCTATTCGAATGCAGCTCGGGAGGTCAGTGTCGCGCACGATCCGCCGCTCGTGCATTGGCTGAAAGTGCGATATGAAAAAATCCTACTTCGGATCATCGATCAAAAACACCCGCTGAGGCCAGCGGTGATTTTTACGATTGTCGTCCTTGCAACCTTTCCATTTCTGGGAGAAGAGTTCCTCCCGCATTTTAAAGAATACGACTTTCTCATGCACTGGGTCGAGAAGCCCGGGACGTCGCTTGAAGCGATGGATCGGATCACAATCAGGGCCAGCAATGAGCTTCGTGCCGTGCCTGGAGTCAGGAACTTCGGATCGCATATTGGTCGGGCGGAAGTGGCTGATGAAGTTGTAGGTCCAAATTTCACCGAACTGTGGATCAGTATCGATCCATCTGTGAACTATGATGAAACAGTCGCCAAGATTCAGGAGGTAGTGGATGGTTATCCAGGGTTATACCGTGATCTGCTCACTTACCTGCGCGAGCGCGTGAAGGAGGTGCTCACAGGCACAAGTGCGAGCATCGTAGTGCGCATTTATGGATCTGATCTCGGTGTGCTTCAAACGAAAGCAAAAGAGGTGGGTGACTCGCTCGCGCATGTTAATGGAGTTTCCGATCTCAAGGTGCAGCCAATGATTCTCGTGCCACAGATCGAAGTGAAATTTCGTCCGGAGTCAGCGGCACAGTTTGGACTTACGGCCGGCGACGTACGCCGAACAATTAATACAGTGATCAATGGAACAAAAGCCGGTGAGATCTACGAGGATCAGAAAATATTCGATGTAGTGGTGTGGGGAACGCAGGAGCAGAGGACCAACATCGAAACGGTACGCAACATGCTCATTGACATCCCAACCGGTGGTCGCGTGCCATTGAAAGACGTCGCTGATGTTTATATCGCCCCAACCCCGAATGAGATCACGCGCGAGTCGTCTTCAAGAAGGATCGATGTAACATGTAATACAAAAGGGGCGGCGTTGGGGACGGTGGCTAAGGCGATTGAATCGAAATTGAAGAACATTTCTTTCGACAAAGGATATCATCCCGAGGTGCTGGGAGAGTATGCGGAGCGCCAGGCATCCCAAACACGCTTGAATATGCTGGTGTTGCTGTCATTAGTTGGAATATTTTTAATTCTTTATGCGGATTTCGGCTCGTACAGGACATCACTCATTATTATACTGAGTCTCCCATTTGCACTTTCGGGCTGCATTATCAGCGCATGGCTTGCAGGCGGGACATTGTCATTGGGTGCGCTTGTTGGCTTTGTTACAGTGCTCGGAGTTGCCACAAGGAACGCGATCATGTTGATCAGCCACTACCGTCACCTTGAAACACAGGAGGGAGAGGTGTTTGGAAGAAATATGATCATCCGGGGGGCGCTTGAGCGCATGACACCTATACTAATGACAGCATCTGCGGCGATACTCGCGCTCATTCCGATCGTTGTTTCCGGAAACCAGCCCGGACAAGAGATTGAATTCCCTATGGCAGCGGTGATTACAGCTGGAATTATTACTTCCACACTTTTGAATCTGTTCTGTCTGCCCGCCGCGTACCTGCACTTCGGCAGGCCGGCAAGCAGGGAAGAGTAGTAGTAGACTGGCAGGACCAGTGTATATCGATGTGCTGCGTTATTTGATTCCGAGTTCGAGATAAACATCATGAAACGCAATTCCTAAGAAACTGGAAAACCGTAAAAACAACAAGCCCGGAGCTCCCGATTGATATCAGGAATTTTCCGGGCTTGTGAGTTGTTTTACTTCTATTACTTCAAGTCAAACCTGTCAAGATTCATCACTTTGTCCCATGCGGACACAAAATCCCTTACAAATTTTTCTTTTGAATCACTGCTGCCGTACACTTCGGCTATCGCGCGAAGTTCGGAGTTAGATCCGAAGATAAGATCTGCGCGTGTTGCAGTCCACTTCAATTCTCCCGATCTGCGATCAGACCCTTCAAATATGTTTTGAGCATCCGTGGTAGCTTTCCAGGTGGTGCCGAGATCGAGGAGGTTTACAAAAAAGTCATTCGTAAGCTGCTCCTCCCGTTTTGTCAGTACTCCGTGAAGCGATCTGTTCCAGTTGGCGTTGAGTACGCGCATCCCGCCGACGAGTACTGTCATCTCTGGTGCCGTAAGATTTAATAGCTGTGCTTTATCCACGAGCATTTCCTCCTGGCTTGCAGAATGCTTTGCATTATGGTAATTCCGGAACCCGTCTGCTCTTGGCTCCAGTACGCCAAATGATTCAACGTCGGTTTGAGCTTGAGTTGCATCTACGCGACCAGGTTTGAACGGAACTTTGATTTCCACGCCTCCGTCTTTTGCCGCTTTTTCTACCGCCGCACAACCGGCCAGCACAATCAAATCGGCGAGCGATACATGCTTGCCACCGGCATTGAAATCTTTTTGAATCGCCTCGAGCGTTTTCAATACGGTCGCCAGCTGCTTGGGGTTATTTACCTCCCAGTCTTTTTGCGGAGCAAGACGAATACGCGCGCCATTTGCACCACCTCGTTTATCTGATCCGCGAAACGACGAAGCGGATGCCCACGCCGTCGATACAAGTTGAGATACAGAAAGACCTGACGAGAGTATCTTACCTTTCAACGCAGTGATCTCACTTTCTCCAATCGGCTTACCGCTGGCCGCCGGAAGTGGATCCTGCCACAACAGCACTTCTTTCGGCACTTCCGGTCCGAGATACCGCGATACCGGTCCCATGTCACGGTGTGTCAATTTGTACCACGCGCGCGCAAAAGCGTCGGCAAACTGATCAGGATGCGCAAGGAAATTTCTGGAGATCTTTTCATAAATCGGATCAACCCTCAAAGCAAGGTCGGTCGTGAGCATCGTGGGCGCATGACGTTTTGAAGGGTCATGTGCGTCCGGTACTGCGTTCGAAGCAGCACCTCCTTTGGGTTTCCATTGATGTGCTCCGGCGGGACTCTTCGATAGTTCCCACTCGAATCCAAAAAGGTTCTCGAAAAAATTGTTGCTCCACTTGGTAGGAGTGGTCGTCCAGGCGCCTTCAAGGCCGCTGGTAATTGTGTGAACACCATGACCATCTCCGAACGAGTTCTTCCATCCAAGACCTTGTTCTTCGATTGTGGCAGCGGCAGGTTCCGCAGACACATATTGTGCGGGACTCGCTGCGCCGTGTGTTTTTCCAAATGTATGGCCACCCGCGATCAAGGCAACCGTTTCCTCATCATTCATGGCCATGCGCCCGAACGTTTCGCGGATGTCGCGAGCCGATGCTGCCGGGTCCGGCTTACCATTGGGCCCCTCCGGATTCACATAGATCAAACCCATCTGAACAGCAGCCAGTGGATTTTCAAGCTCGCGCTTATCAGTATACCGCTTGTCTTCGAGCCACTTCGCTTCGGATCCCCAATACACATCTTCTTGTGGCTCCCATACGTCTTCACGACCTCCGCCAAAGCCAAATGTCTTGAAACCCATTGATTCGAGCGCGCAGTTCCCCGCGAGGATCATCAGGTCGGCCCATGAAAGTCTCTTTCCATATTTCTGTTTGATAGGCCAAAGCAACAGGCGCGCTTTGTCGAGATTGGCGTTGTCAGGCCAACTGTTAAGCGGAGCGAAACGCTGCGTTCCGGCACCCCCGCCACCGCGTCCATCGGATACACGGTACGTTCCCGCTGAGTGCCATGCCATTCTTATAAACAAAGGTCCATAATGACCGTAATCTGCCGGCCACCAGGATTGCGAGGTCGTCATCAGCTGGACAATTTCTTTCTTCACCGCGCTTAGATCAAGTTTTCCAAACTCCTCGGCGTAATTGAATTTGTCGTCCATCGGGTTGGACAGCGACGAATGTTGCCGCAGGATGTTCAGCTTCAATTGATTGGGCCACCAGTCGCGGTTTCTCGTTCCGCCGCCAGCGCTCTTTTTGACTTCCCCGTGGAGAAATGGACATGAAGCGCCCTGGCTGTTCACGTCACCAATTTTTGTCTTTTCGTCTTGCATGATCTTGTAGGTTGAATAAGTCCAGTTTCAACGTTAGCTCCGTAAACGAAATAAATCAAATTGATTATGTTTATGACTTTATAGAATGGATCTATCATTGGGCTTGAACCTGAAAGTGACCTGTTTGGAAATCAGCGGGTCGTGAACATTATTTATACATCCACAAATTGCCGGGAAGAGAGATTTAGTGGCATATTGTAATATGGTGGGCAAACAATGACCTCAGAAAACAGGAAGCGGAGTATCATTCCGGCGGCGAGACTTGCGCAACTCAAGGAACGGGGTGCCGCGTATGAAGTAAGGTGTGGTATTTCAGGTTGTCCCTGCGACAATCCGGGCGCGTACTGCGGGAGAGGGTTCTTTTCTCTATTTATACAAGCTGTATACGGAATCGAATTTGCCAGGCGAATCGAAATACCTTACTATATCAACTTCGGGAGTTGCATTTATCCTTATTCGAAGCCTGATCATCCAGCAGATCCTAATTTCTGGAACTACTATTTTAGGCAACCATTAAAGGACGCGGACGGTATACATCATTCTGTTATTAATGATTTTATAGAAATTTATCCACTAAGGATTTGGAATCGTTCTTTTATACGGCAGATTCACGATTCGGTGGTGAAACACCTTCAATTCACCGATGAGGTCACTGCGGTACTCGAAGACGTGGCGGCCAACTTTAAGACCGGACCGGTATTAGGTGTGCACATCCGCCGCACCGACCACCACGAAGAAATTCCAGCTGTAAAAATTGAGAGCTACATGAGTGAGGTAGAAAGGAAGCTTGTAAAGGGAGAGCGGTTGTTCCTTGCTACTGATGACAAACACGTACTTGACATCTTTGCCAAGAAGTACGGCGACATGCTTTTGGTTAATAACGTTTTGAGGTCGAGTGGAAAAGTGTCAACACATTCCAATCCCGAGTTCATAGACAAGTTCAGGCTTGGCCTTGATGCTTTGGTTGATTGTTATTCACTCTCCTTGTGCCGACAAGTCATCCTTACGCAATCGAATCTTTCTTATGCGGCGCTACTTTTCAACCCCGAGCTTAAATTTCGGTTAATGGAACGGCCCAGAACCTCCATTCGGAGATTAAAGACATTGCTGGCATATAACCTTGATCGTTGGGGAATCAGAAAATGGTGAAACCTGCACTGATTGAAATTTATCCTGTCGTGGATAGCCCTGTCGCCTGTCCCAGGTGTCAGTCGGGTCAGGCCACGCGTCACGGCCTGATCTTTCAAGGGATACATGTTTTGCAACGATGCACCTGTAAGGACTGCGGTGCTGATTTTTTGAACACGTTGCCGGTGGGGCACGATGCGCTTTGGCCAATCACATTCACGATCGACGGCTCTTATAGGAAGTACGATAATATCGCAGAAGGCTGGCTTGCAACTCCTTTAATAAGGAGCATGACAGAGGATTTCAAAATGGAGTGCGTCATTGAAAGAAAGACCTTTAGAAAAAACGCTGAGGACGCTGTGCTGTTGAATTGCCTCGATGATTGTTTCGGCCATGTGTTTGTGAAACTGTGGAACGTCCAATCCCTTTTGGAATTTTGTCGAGGGTTATCAGTCATCGTGCTCATTCCTGAAAACTTCGAGTGGCTGTTGCCTGAGAATATTTGCGAGGCGTGGTTAGTTCGGGGAAAGCTAAGCGAGATGAGCAGGCGCATTTCAAACCTGGACGCATTTGTCAAGGTGGCCATTTCAAGATTCTCTAAATTCCACCTGAGCGCGGCGAAGATGTTTCATGACACGGGTACTATCGATTTTGAGCAGCTCCTGAGAACAAGGAAGTTTGATCTTTCAAGTTTCGCAACAATCAGCCCCTGCGTAACCTTTGTTCTTCGCGAAGATCGGTATTGGCATTCCGGTCGGGTAGAAGAATTCCTCAACAGAGTCTTTATAAAGTTTAAGTTGAAAAAATATTTTGCCGGATATTTTATTTCCAGGCAGAACGCCCGCGTCAAGTCTGCCATCAACTTCATCAGGAAACAGAATTCGAATGTAAAATTCAACATTACCGGCTTTGGTAAAAAAAGTTTGGTTAAGGAGGGTATTAACGACAAGAGGGTAGATACAATAAGCGAAGCGATTGAATTAGAATGGTGTGGGCTGTACTCGGCAAGTCACGTAAGCATAGGCGTTCATGGATCTCATATGTTGATCCCAACCGCATTATCGGCTGGTTTCATTGAAATCTTACCTGCCCATAAGATTCAGCACTTGGGGGAAGATACGATTCCGCGTTATTCTGGAAGAACTTCTATTCTCTTGAGCCGGCACGTAGATGAGTTTATAAGCCCGAAGGCGCTTGCCCGCGACGTGGTGAATATGTTGTCCTTTGGTGAAGTGCAAAAATTCATCAGCCAATAATTGTCGCCGGATCTGATTCGAAATGATTATCTTCAGAAAAGTACAACATGATAAAGAGCCCGGGATGCAGTCTGGCTTTGATCTACATCTCCCTGCTTTTCGGTTTCGCGGTAGTTGCGCAGCCTCAAGATAGAATTCCTGTCAAGCTTCTCAAGGACGACTTCCGTTTGCTGCGCGAAAAACTTGAGACGTCTCAGGCTGGCCTCTATCAGTACACGCGTAAGGATTCTTTTGACATGATCTTTGACAACATCGACCGATCACTGGATGCGCCGATGACTTCACGCGAGTTTTTTGCAAAGGTTTCCCCGCTAAATAAGCACATAAGAAACGTACACAATTTGATCTGGGCGTCCGATGCCTATGAAAAGGATTTAGAGACGGGTTTGCCGAGGTTTCCGCTGGATGTTCATTGGTCGGATGGTAAGATGTATGTTCTTCGCAATAATTCTCTGTCTAAAGAAATAGTTGAAGGATCAATAATACAAACCATCAACGGCGAGAATGCCGCGCACATCTTTAACTTCATTGTTGAAAACGTGACCCGCGACGGATTTAACGAGACGTATCCGATTGCCAGGTCAAGCAAAATGTTTTCTTATTACTATTCGGAGCTGATTGGCAGCCCCAAGACCTTTCAGGTTGAGATAGAAGCCCCTCAGGGGATGGTCCAAAAATTTGACTTACAAGGATTGACAGCCACCGAAATCCGGCAGGCGAGACTCTCCAGGTACCAGCGGAAGTTCAATCAGTTTGGAGAAGACTGGGAACTGGCTCCGAAAGAACCGGCCTTGCACCTTGAGATCACGAACGGCGTCGCACTTTTGACGATTCGAACCTTCTCGACCTGGCTGATCACTGCCGGCGGTCAGGACTATCAGAAATTCTTCGATGACGCATTCAAACAAATTGAATCATCGAATGCAACCGACGTTGTTATAGATTTGCGTAATAACCATGGAGGACATGATATCGTGGCGATGGAAATTATGTCTCATCTCCGCACAGATTCATTCAATTACTATAAAGACAGGCGATCTCTTGTCAGGGTAAAGGGGAAAACAATTAAGAGCGGAGGATTTTACAAGATTGTAGGTCGAGGCCCGTGGACGGGGGAAGTTGCGCCGGCGAGACCGTTCTTTGGAGGAAATGTTTTTGTATTAATAAATGCATTCACCGTTTCGGCGGGCGGGGAATTTGCGGGCCATCTGAAAAATACCGGGCGCGCCGTCTTCGTTGGTGAAGAGACCGGCGGCAATCCGGTGTCATTTACTGGCGGTCAGAGCGTTCACGTGCAGCTTCCGAATACACTTGTTACAGCTGTAATTCCAACTGTCTATGTGGAGTTGAACGTTAGGTTTGAGAATGCAGGTAGGGGGGTGAAGCCTGATTTTGAAGTCAAGCCATCTATCAAAGACATCCTTGCTGGTAAAGATGTCGAGATGGACTATGTAAAAGAGCTGATCGCTGATCGGCACAGGTAACTGCTCCAACGTAGCTATTTCAGATTCTCTGCTTAAACTTCATCGGCTCCGGGATCAACTCTTTCGGCACCGTGTTGATCGTACACGGTTATTACAATCCGAAACGGACACTATTTAGTTAGCAAAAGTGAAACTAATATATTACTTTTACGTTTGCTAAAGAAATAACATGACACAGAGCAGTCTGGGTGAATTCAAGGAACTGGTTTTGCTGATGGTAGCGGCCCTTCACGGTGAGGCATATGGTGTAGCGATCCTGCAAAGCCTTGAAAAGGAACTTAAGAAAGAGTTGAACATAAGTGCCGTTCACGTCGCGCTGAGAAGGATGGAAAGCAAAGGCTTTGTGAAATCGCACTTCGGAGGCATCACTGAAGATCGTGGGGGAAGGCGAAAGCGGTACTATGTGATTACAGCAATCGGTAAAAGGATGCTCGACAATCAACGCGAGCTTCGAAATAATATCTACAAGCGTATTCCTAAGATTTCTTTCGGATGATACAGCCACCAAAAAGAATGCGGGCCTTCCTTCGGTGGTTTTGCCGGGAGGATTGCCTGGACGAGGTAGAAGGTGACCTCATGGAAATATTTGCCCATCAAAGCAAAACGTCCCCACGAAAGGCCCGTTGGAAATTTGCTTTTAGTGTTTTGAGGTATTTCCGTCCCGAATTCATGAAGTCATTCGGGAACCTTCGCTTTGGAAGTTCAGCGATGTTTAATAGTTACCTGAAGATAGGCTGGCGAAGCCTGGTACGAAATTCGACGTTTTCCCTGATCAACGTCGTGGGCCTTTCTGTGAGCATGGCTGTTGCGCTGTTCCTCATCGCGGTTATTTCGGATGTGAGATCGTACGATCGCTTCCACTCAAATTACGACATCATTTATCGTGTTATCAGCAGGTATCAATATCTCGGCAATAAGGATAACAATTTCAATGCGACCAGTTCGCTCGTAACTGCTAAAGCTATTCGCGAAACGTTTCGTGGTTATGAATCGATAGCAGTAATTCGCAGAGGCTTTTCCGGCGATGTCACCTATCAGCAAACAACCGTGCCATTGAAGGGCTTTTTTGCAAACGAAGGAGTTTTCGAAGTTTTCACATTTCCTTTCGTTCATGGTAATCCGTCTGTCGCTCTTAGAGATCCATTCACACTCGTATTGACCGAAGCGGCTTCAAGGAAGTTGTTTGGAACGAGTGATGCCCTCGGTAGCGTCGTCCGCTTCAACAATAACGATTATACGGTCACCGGGATCATTAAAGACCTTCCTGGCTTCTCACACATGCATTTTGAAGTGCTCGCATCCTTGTCGACACGCGAAGTGACGGAAAAATCAAACAAGCGCGAAATGGCGTGGGATAACGTGTGGAATTCATGGATTTATGTCACTATACCTAATCGCGAGGATTTGCCTGAATTCAGAGAAAACCTGGCCAGACTCAGTACGCGCGAAGATCAGACGGTTAAGAATACGCACATTGAACTGGACCTCCAGCCATTGCGTGAAATCATGACTGGTGACGATCTCAGCAATCAGATTGGTCGAACACTCGGAAGATCCTTGGTACTGGTTTTCTTCGGTCTGACTGCCGTTGTCTTACTCTCGGCCTGTTTCAATTATACCAATCTTTCGGTTGCGCGGTCGTCAAGGCGGTCGCGCGAAGTGGGGATCCGAAAAGTCATTGGCGCGGCAAGAGGGCAGGTGAGAGCTCAATTCATAATTGAAGCAGTTATTATTTCTGTTTTGTCACTTGCTGCCGCTGTGCTTTTGTTTGAATTGCTGAAACCTTATTTCCTGGGATTAAATCCTGACCTTTCCGAGCTACTGAGGCTCGATGTGTCGCCTTCCCTGTTGGCGTACTTCGTCCTGTTTGCAGGATTTATCGGGATCGCCGCAGGTTTTTTTCCAGGGTTATATTTTTCACGTGTCAACACGACGTCGATCCTGAAGGGTCAGGCAAGTAATGCTGTAGGGCGGCTCACAGGACGCAAGGCACTCATCGTGGTTCAGTATTCCATCTCGCTGATGTTGATCACCGCAACCATGATCATGTCGAGGCAGTATAAACATTTTCTGAATTTCGACCTTGGTTTTAATACGCGGAATATTGTCAATATAAGGATGCAGGGGAACAAGCCCGGAGTGTTGATGAAAGAATTGCGTGAGATTCCGGCAGTGAAGAACATCGCGCGGGCAGCGATAGTCACCAGCGTCGGCACTCTCTGGGGTGAGATGATGAAAAATCCAAACGATCCTGCCGATTCAGCGGCAGTGCGCACAAATTATATTGATGAAAACTACCTCCCGCTACTGGAGCATCAACTACTTGCCGGCCGCAATTTCAAGTTCGCGCATGACTCCGCCTTTGTGAACGAGGCAATTGTGAACGAGCAGCTATTGAAACGCTTCGATATCGCAGATCAGATACCGTCACAGGCGATTGGGCAGGTTGTGCGCATGGGCAACCAGGAGATGTCCATCATTGGTGTTGTAAAGGACTTCCAATATGGACGCGCCAACAACAGGTCGGGGGAAGAGGTTGTCTTCAGGTACATCCGAGAGAACCCAGACTTCCTGCTTGTGAAAATTGAGACAGCGGATGTCAATGGATTACAGCAGCAACTGGAATCGACGTGGAAGAAATTTGACCCTGTTCACCCATACGACGGTCGGCTTTACGAAGACCAGATAAAAGAAGGATTTCGTGGACTCGATGCATCTATGAAGTTAGCTGGCTTCATTGCAGTGCTGGCCATTATCATTGCGTCGCTTGGCCTGCTGGGTATGGTGGTATTCACAACGGAGACCCGCGTAAAGGAAGTAGGCATTCGAAAGGTGATGGGTGCAGGGGACGGAGCCTTGCTTTTTCTTCTCGGCAAGGGTTTCCTTTTACTGCTAGTGATCGCCTCCCTTATTTCACTGCCGGTAACCTACTTGTTTTTTGATCAGATCATGCTTCCAATGCTGGCCAATCATGCACCCATCTTTTTTTCAGATATGACAGTTGGTGCGCTGATTGTTATTGCAATTGCCCTGCTATTGGTGACCATTCAGACATTTAAAATCACGCGTACCAATCCTGCAACGGTGCTGAAAAATGAATAAGTCACGGTAAGAGTCCCTATCGCTTTCGTACTTGGGCTTGACTTCACTCAGTTGTCATAACGACAAAGGGGTGAAATTCCCACCCATTAACCTTAATTAACATAAATGATTCTTCACTGACGAGGCGAACACGTTTCTTGGAGCAAACAATCCAAAAACCTCTATGAAGCGTAAGATCATTTTAATTGTCATAGCCGTGTCATCGGTTTTAACAAGCAGCATAGCGCAAAGTGGTAAATCCGATGCGGATGAAGCGTTGCGGGCACTAAAAGAGAGCCTTGAGAAAAGGAACTTTGCAATACTTGAGCCATTCCTGGATCCGTCATATAAAGTTGGTGACTACCCACGGCCTGGCGCGGACAAGGTTCTGCCGCAGATACTTGCGCAAAACCCTGGCCTGGTCAATTTTACGATCAGGAAGAAAGAGGTGACGGCCGACAAAACGATTGTTGAGATCGAATATGAGGTTGAGGGTCATCCTATTGGCACAGACAAGTCGACTTCACGTTGCATGCTCACGGCCTCGAACAAATTTCTCACCATTGAATTCTTTGACGCGGTCCTGGCGAGAGCAAAGGTAGTTCGCAGCTCTCACTAGAATAAAACGATTGTTACATGATTGAGTTAAATGCTGTTTCAAAAACATATGTCACCCACGCCGGTAATGTAACGGCACTGAGAGACGTTTCATTAAAAATAGATTCCGGGGAAAATGTTCTCGTTGTCGGGAAGTCCGGAAGCGGTAAATCTACTCTGCTTAACCTTATTTCCGGAATTGACCGTGCGGACCGGGGTGAGATAAGTGTGAACCAGCAGTCCCTTCGCAGCATGTCAGAGAATGACCTTGCGCGTTGGAGAGGAAAAAATGTAGGCATTGTTTTTCAGTTCTATCAGCTTATCCCGACGCTATCAGCGATCGATAACATTTTATTCGCCATGGACATAGTGAATAAAGTGCCGGTGAAAGAGAGGGTTCCCTTCGCTGAACAGCTGCTGTCAAAGGTGATGCTTATCGACAAGCGTAAGAAATTTATTAACGAGCTCTCGGGTGGTGAAAAGCAACGGATCGCGATTGCGAGGGCGATGGCAAACAAGCCACCCGTTATCGTGGCCGACGAACCCACAGGCAACCTCGACAGCGTGACTTCCGGGCAGATCGATGAATTGTTTCTGAAATTGAATGCGGAGGGGATCACCGTGGTCACGGTAACGCACGAAAATGTCAGCGAACGGGTTGCGGACAAGGTAATTCATGTAAGAGATGGTATGATCGCAGACATCGAAAAGCGAAGATGAAGGCGATCATCATAAAACTTCTCCACGACTTTTGGCTCAATAAAACCAAGTTCGTCCTTTGTGTTATCGCTGTTGCACTCACAGCGGCCGGTACGGGTGGATTCCTTTACGGTTACTTTTTTGCAAATCGTGACTTCGAAGTCAATTTCAAATCTACGGTTCCATCAGATTTGAGCATCAGCGTGGTCAACGTATCGGACTCTGTCATTGCTTCTATGAAAGCTTGGCCTTTTATTGCGGGAGTTGAGCGCCGTGAAGCATTAACGGGCAGGATCAAGTTTTATGGACGCTCATTGCCGGTCCTCCTTTTCGGGGTTAAAGATTTTTCACGACTGCAGTACAATACATTTCAAATTGTCGACAACACTTCAGGCTCATTCGACGGGGTGTACATTGAACGACAGGCCTTGCGGTTCATTGACATGAACTCGGATGACCTGGTTGTGAAGTTCACCGATAACGATTCCCTCGTATTAAAGCGGTCAGGAGTTGTTCATGATCCTGGTCTTGCTCCGGCGCAAATGGAGCAGGTGGTGTATGCTTACACCGACATTAGAAATTTAAAACGATTTCAGGATTCCACTGCGCGCCGCGTGTTGATAAAAACGCGACTCGATAATCCGCTCCAGCGACAACTTATTGCCGTGGGTGACAGTATTTCAAAAAGATTAGTGGGGGCGGGTGGTCGCGTTCGAAGCATCACTATTCCTGAGTGGGGGAAACATCCTCATCAGGGTGTTGTAGATGGTATCGCTTATTTGCAAAGGTGCTTTGGTGCAGTGTTCTCTACGGTCGGCATCATACTCCTTTCGCTTATTCTTCTTACGTGGGTGTTTCCAATGCTTCCACAGGTTGGTATAATGAAGGCGGTAGGTGCTTCAACACGCTCGATTGTCGGAGCATATGTTGTCGTCTTCCTTGTTATACTCATACCCGGGCTGCTCATTGGATTGCCTCTTGGATATCGTGCAGGAGGTGTTTATAATAAGTTCGTTGCCATGCTGCAGAACTTTGAGCCCATCAAGGATCCGCTACCTGTTTCAGATCATCTTTTTGTTGTTGGAATTTGTACACTTGTTCCATTTCTGTTTTTCATTTCAATCCTGGTTCGCGTGGGTCGCGTAACAGTCTACACGGCAATGAATCGCACGTTCAGTCAAGCGTCCAACAGATGGTTCAAGCTGACGCAATATGCAATCCAGAACAGGAGGTTAAAGTACGCTGTCAATAATCTTTGGAGAAGCCAGCAACGAACCTTGCTGGCAATTGCGCTGCTCGCGGCCGGAACAACGCTCTTCTTAACGGGCAAAAATCTTGAATACTCCATCAAAGGTGATTTCCAGGGTACCGCCGCAAATCTGGCCTATGATATAAGGGTCAGCCTGGATAAACGTGAAACGAAATTTCCCGCCGGAATCAAATCATTTGATGATGTAAAAAAGTGTGCTCCGGTTCTTGCAGAATTATTTGAGTATGAATCTCAAAAAAAGGGATACCGCGAGAGCTCGGTTATGCAGACATTCGGACCGGACTATCAGTTAAGTGAAAAGCTGCTGATGCGAGGTAGGTTACGTCGAGATTGCGACGCATGTTTTTACGTCAATCAACGCCTGACTGAAGATTTTGAAGAAGTTGAGATTGGCACACCAGTTGAGTTCTTTCGAAGGGATGGTTCAGAGACGACCTATCAGTTCAGCGGTGTGATTAAGGATCAGACCGGAGGGGGGATGTATAAATTCAGTGTTGATCCATTGCCCGCGTTCAACGTATTAGCAATAGATTTTTCAGACGCCCAGGGTTCGACCCGTTCAATGGACAGTTTGACCGCGATGATGAAAGCGGCAGGCCTGGGCGTAGTGATGGTGTCAAAAGCGGCAGATGCAATGACTGGCCTTGAAAATCATTTGGCACCGACTTATGTGGTAGTTCAATACACCGGGATTTTCACCATCGTCGTCGGGCTGTTGGGAATACTGATCGTTCTTAATCTAAGTATACAGGAACGAATGGCGGAGGTAGGCATCTTGAAATCCATAGGATGTGACCGCGCTGACATCATCCGTCTCATTAGAAAGGAATTCTTGATTTTGAACCTGATCGCTTGCGTGCTGGGATTGGTCTTCGGACTTATTCTCACGGATCAACTATGTGCGGTCTATGGAAAAGGTCTGCTGGGGACCGGCTTTCCCCCGCGTCAAGACTTACCGTTGATTGGAGGGACCTTGGCGGTCTTATTTGCGGCACAATTTATTCTTATCACAGTTTATTGCCGGCGCAAGATTGAAAAGACTTCAGCCACATTGCTGAGTGAAGTAAGCTAGACCTTACAGATGTCTTAGTTTTGAAGCCCCGTAAGACTGCATTTCAGCGGCGATGGCAAAAAATCATCTGCGTCTTCGTGGATGCGGGTTATTGCGCATTCTTATTCCTCCAGATAATCCAAATCCTTCGAATAAGTCTCCTCCAGGAAGTTCAGTGCAAGCAACGCTATGCCATAGGCAAGCAAAGCTACAGCGAGCGCCCCGTATGCAACTCCAAAGTACCCTTTTCCCAAAATGAATAAAGTGGTGAGTGGAATGGTGGCACCCCGCACAAAGTTGGGCGCGCTGGTGGCTACCGTGGCGCGAAGATTGGTGCCAAAGAGTTCTGCTCCAACAGTGACAAACAAGGTCCAGTATCCATTGCAAACCCCGAGGAACGAACAAAACAGGTAAAGCATGGTCAGATCTTTGGTAGGATAGAGGAGATATACCAGCACAAAAAAGAACGACATACAAATGAATAGCATGATGACCTTCTTCCGGCTTTTTAAATATTGACTTAGCAAACCACTCATTATATCGCCGACCACCTGACCAAAGAAGAAGATCATAACAGCTTTGCCAGCATTTACCGGCTCAGCTAGACCTAGCGCTTTTCCGAATTCCGGAGAAAACGTGATCAGTATTCCGGTTACAAACCAAATAGGCAATCCCATCAGGATGCAATTCAAATACTTGATAACGCGCGCCTTATTGCCAAAGAGCATGGCGAGGTTGCCGCGTGAAATATTTCGAACTTTCAGCTTCTCAAACATACCGGATTCGAATACGCTGATTCGTAAGATCAGAAGAACAAGCCCGAGTCCGCCGCCGATAAAATACGAGATCCGCCAATCGAAGAGATAAGTAACAAGGTACGCAAGTATTGCACCGAGTACCCCCATGGTTGCCACGAGTGTTGTACCATACCCGCGAATAGTTTTAGGTAGAATCTCCGTCACCAGCGTGATGCCTGCACCGAGTTCCCCCGCCAGCCCGAAGCCGGCAATGAGTCGTAATACTGCATATTGATCAACCGTGGTGACGAATCCATTTCCAATGTTTGCAAGAGAATAAATCAGTATCGACCCGAACAGCACAGATAACCGGCCTCTCTTGTCACCTATAATTCCCCAAACGATGCCGCCGATGAGCAATCCTGCCATTTGCAGGTTGAGTAAAAAAATTCCGTCGGTGAGCAATGCATCGCCCTCAAGGCCGAGCGACTTTAAACTCGGTACACGAACAATACTGAATAGGAAGAGGTCGTACATGTCCACCAGATAGCCGAGCGCGGCAACAAGCACGGGCAGACTGAAGACCTGGCTGGTAACTTTTTTGTTTTCGGCGATGATCTCGGACATGATAAATGTTTGAATACTATAAACGCGGAATGGTGAGCCCTCCGTCGACCATCACCACCTGGCCGGTCGAGAACATGAACGCGCCGGAGGCGAGTGCAGCGACGGCCTGCCCTACGTCGTCGGGGTAGCCCCAACGATTCTGGACCGTGAGACCATTGGCGATGAGCTTGTCATATTTTTCTTTGGCGCCCGACGTCATGTCTGTGTCAATGATGCCGGGCCTCACTTCATAAACGGGAATATTGAATTCGCCCAGACGCACAGCGAAAAGTTGAGTCGCCATACTGATCCCTGCCTTTGATATGCAATATTCCCCGCGGTTAATGGAGGCAACCGTCGCTGAAATCGACGACACATTAATAATGCATCCTGCGAATTTTGGATCTGCTTTCTTTTGGGCGATCATCCAGTTAGCGGTTTCCTGCGTGAGAAAATAGTTACCTTTTAAGTTTGTAGATAAAACTTCGTCGAAGATTTCTTCCGTTGCTTCGAGGATGTCGCGCCGCTCGCGGGGAGCAATTCCAGCATTGTTTACCAGCACATCAAGTTTGCCGTAATGGTCTTTCACCTGCTGGATCATCCTTTTTCTGTCGACTGTGACCGCAATGTTTCCCTGGCAGTAAATAGCATTTGACCCCAGGCTTTTTAGCATCTGGACCGCTTCCGTTACTGCATTCTCGGTGCGAACGCCATTGATAGCGACATCAAACCCGGCTTTCGCGAGATGTATGGCGATACCCAATCCAATTCCGCGACTTCCTCCCGTTACTAATGCGACTCGTTTCATACTCTAAGCCCTAACTTATATTTCAGGCACATCAACCCAACATCTCTTTTGCCAACTTTCAATTCCTTTCTCCGCCAATTGAACTCCTCGTGCCCCATCGCGAAGATCCCATGGAAAAGGCTCGTCTTTTACGACATGCTTCAGGAATAATTCCCATTGCACTTTGAATGCGTTGTCGAACGTTTCTTGTTCGGGCACCTTCGACCAACCTTCGAAGAAATTGATGGGCTGAGGAATGTCCGGGTTCCAGACAGGCTTGGGTGTGTTGCCGTACGCTTGCGTGTAACACTCGCGCAATCCCGCGACTGCAGATCCTTTCGTGCCGTCCACCTGAAGCGTAAGCAGATCGTCGCGCCGTACACGCACTGTCCATGAAGAATTGAAATGTGCGATTACGCCGTTCTCAAGCTGGAATGTAGCATAGGCAGCGTCATCCGCAGTACACTTATATGGCTTACCCTGTTCATCAATGCGCTGCGGAATATGCGTTGCGCCAAGACATGAAACCGATTTTACTTTTCCAAACACATTGTCGAGCACGTAACGCCAGTGGCACAGCATGTCGACTATGATCCCACCATCGTCTTCTTTTCGATAATTCCACGAGGGTCGCTGTGCTGGTATGGTATCGCCTTCGAACACCCAATATCCGAATTCACCTCTGACCGAAAGAATCTTTCCAAAGAAGCCTTGCTGGATCAGGCGTTTTATTTTCAAGATTCCCGGAAGCCAAAGCTTGTCTTGAACTACTCCGTTCTTGAGCTTCGCATCAGTGCATAGCTTGTAAAGTTCCAGTGCAGTCTTCGTGTCAACAGCAATGGGTTTCTCACAGTAGATATGCTTGCCAGCTTTGACAGCCTGTCGAACGGCGTCGGCCCGGCGCCCTGTAGTCTGTGCGTCAAAGTAAATGACGTTCATCGGGTCCGCGAATGCGTCGTTCAGGTTCGTGGTGAATTTCTTCACTCCGGACTGAGCACTCAACTTTTTAAGCTTGGCTTCGTCACGCCCAACAAGTATCGGGTCGGGCATAATCGTATCGCTTCCCGCTTTCACGCCCCCTTGTTTAATGATCTCGGCAATGGAACGAAGCAGATGTTGGTTGGTTCCCATCCGGCCCGTCACACCGTTCATAATGATTCCGACTTTATGTTCCTTCATGGTTAGGATTTTTCTTTGTAAGCAGTAATGATCTTATCGAGAAATTGTGATTGGTCCTCCTTCCAAAATTTAGTGGAGAATATTTCCACTTCATAAAAACCTTTGTACCCGGTTGCCTCCACCCATGACCTGATCTTTCTCACGGGTATGCATCCTTCACCCATAAGACCGCGGTCGTTTAGGAAATCTGTCGTTGGCACATTCCAGTCGCATATGTGAAACGCGAAGAGGTGGGAATTTTTCCCGCAGCGAGTGATCTCTTGCTCCAGCATTGGATCCCACCACAGGTGATATACATCGACTGCAACACCTACGGTGGGCGAATTCAGGTCAACGGCCATATCGTTTGCCTGAGCAAGTGTGTTGATCGCGGAACGCGTGTCCGCATACATCGGGTGCAGCGGTTCTATAGCGAGCCTGACTCCGGCAGCTTTTGCGTCGGGTATCACCGCAGCGATCCCATCGCGGATCTGTTTCCTTGAATCCTCCAGTGGTTGTTCCGGGTCAGCGCCGCAAACAAGCACAATCAATGGAGTGCCCAAGGCGTCAGCTTCTGCAATAGCTCTTTTGTTGTCATCGATAGCAGCCTTTCTTTTTGCTGGATCTTTCGATGGAAAAAATCCACCGCGGCAAAGAGACACAACACTCAACCCCGCATTCCTCAACATCGTTCCCGTCTGTTGAATGTTCCTGCCTTGCAAGGCATCACGCCAAACGGTTATTCCTTTCACGCCGGCCCTTGAAAAATTTATTGCCGCTTCTTCAACACTCCACGGTTTGGTCGTGATCGTGTGAATGCACAGTTGAGAAAGGTCTTTCAAATCTTTTGCCATCACTGCACGCAATTGAAGAAAGTGTAGTATGGCTGGCCCTGGATTATTTTCTGAATGTAAAGGCATACCTCGCGCGCGTGGTAGTCGCCCCACATGCTTGATTCACCATGAGGGATCTTGCTTCCAGCAGGTACGTAGTCCCATCCGTTAGGACGGTGGTAGATAGAATGAAGAATCATTCCCTGGTGTGCGGGGTTCGTGCTGAGGTAAGGCTCATCGAGTAGCGTGTTCAGCACGGTGAGGCCCGCTTGCCAGTAACGTTGACCTTCAGTGTCCTTCTTGTTTTGAAGGTATCTTCCAAGTCGCAGTAAGCCCTGTGCTCCGATTGCTGCTGCTGAACTGTCGACAGGCTCATATTCATTGAATGGATCGGCGGGTTTGTTCAGATAATCCTTCACTTTATAAAGGTCGGGTGCGCCGGTATCCCAATAGGGGATGCCATCTGTCGGCGTATGCTCAATATAAAAATCACATGTGGCAGCAGCGGCTTTGACCATCATGGTGATCAAAGCATCTTTTCCGCCCACATGCATGAAAGCGGATTCAGGAACAGAATCAACCCATTCGAGTTGCTCTGCAAAACCGCACATTGCCCACGCCAGCCCGCGCGTCCAGGTGGAGAAACCCGTGTATCCTTGTTGAGAATTCGGGCAGCGGAAATTTCCATCCTTCACATTGAATACAGCTTCATGCGCGGTCCTTCCCCTGACATCATAGATGTCGCGACCTTCGCCATAGAACACCGAATACTCTGCGGTAGCACGCAAATGTTGTACTGTCCGTTCGAGGAGATCGATCTTCACGTCACCTTCCGCCTGGAACATATGTCCCAGCTGGTGGCTCACTACCAGCGCGCGACAAGACCGTATCGTGTCGACAAACAGTGAGTGCGCGCCGTTGAATGAGTGTATGAAACCACCATTCTTAATTGCAGTCCACCTGCTTGCCTGAACAGCACCTGATATCTTTAGTGCCAGTTCATAAAAGTTTTTTTCCCAGGCGTTCGCAGATACCTTGTTTTCACGCATGAGGCGCAGCAGGTTGCCGTATGTGCTGATATTGTTGAAACCATGGTCATGTACTCCAATGTGGCTCACGTGAGGTGCCATGTTGCGCACGGTGTGATTGCGTCCCGATTCCAGAAAGGAGACGTCACCGGTAGCATCATATTGTAAGATCGCAGAACCATATTGGAACCCTTGCGTCCATTCCGTCCATCCGCGTGTTGAGTAGGCTCCTGCACGCGTAATAACGGGCGATCCTTTGCTGGAATCGTAATGCTTTTCGATAAGCCTAATTTTTTCGCCAGAGAGCTTCCAGAACCTTGCAAGTTTTGGCGTCAGGTCGGCTGGTTTGATAAGCGCGTCAATCTTGACCATTGAGATAAATAATTGTCCTTATATACAGCATACGACGAAAATTAGCAACCCGGCCCTTAGTCCTTGTAGGGGTTTATGAGCAGCGGAACAGTCATAAGTCTGTAAATCCGCCAGTTACTTCGTGCAGTCGCTTAATAGATCCATTCCAAAGCTTTCACAAAACCGGCATCCAGTCAAAGTCTTGCAGTTTGGCAATGGAAATTTCCTTCGGGGATTTGCCGATTGGATGATCCACGTAGCCAACGAAAAGGCTGGCTTCAACGCGAGCATTTCTGTTGTGAACAGTAGCGCTGGCTCAAGCGCTTTGCCTCACGCTGATAGCGCATATACGGTTGTTCTTAAAGGCCTTCGAGAGGAGGAATTTATCAACCAGCATTACAAAGTCGATATTGTAAGAAGGGCTGTTGATCCTTATCAGGATTTTACATCGTTCCTGGATGAAGGGATCAACGTCGACCTTCAGTTCATAATTTCAAACGTTCAGGAAAGTGAGAATCTTTTTTCAACGAAGGATAAGTCTGTGTCCGAGCCAGCGTCAACCTTCCCCGGCAAACTGACTCAGCTATTGTTCAATCGCTTTAACAATAAATTTGATAACAGTATTCTCGTCCTGCCGACGGAACCTCGGGAGGAAAACGGAACCCGGCTCAAGTTGGAAGTTCTGCAATACTGTAAGCACTGGAGGCTTCCGGATGATTTTGCAGCGTGGCTGAACAAGTATATAACATTTTGCAATACACTCGTTGATCGCATGATATCGGGGTCTTCCAACGAACAAAAAGAAATGGTGTTTGCCGAACCCTTATCCAACGGTGGGTTGGTGGTGGAGGGGGAGTGGTTTCATCAATGGGTGATCGAAGGCCCAAGGTGGATCGAGGAAATGTTGCCATTGAAAAAGGCGGGATTGAATGTGATCTACACCGACAATCTTGCTCCTTATCATTTCAGAAAATTGCGTATCCTGAACGCTGCCCAAACGATCCTGGTTTGTGCCGGCTGCCTGGCCGGGTTGGAAACAGTCCGGGATACCATAGAACACCGTGTGATCGGCAGATACATCAAGCGCCTTATTTATGACGACATCCTTCCGGTTATTCCGGGAGAGATTCAGGCATTGGAGCGGTACGCCGAACAAGTAATAGATCGTCTGCGCAATCCCGCAATGGATCATCGGCTCAGCGTTCTTCGTGGTGATATTTTGTCGGAATTCAACTCATCGGTGCTGCCCACGTTAGTGGCACAGGTGGAAAAGAATGGCGCTGTTAGTCCGCGCCTTGGATACTCGCTTGCAATGTTGATTTTTTTATTCCGTCCCTCTCCCTCCAATGCGAACGGCGGAGAATTCGCGGATTTCCTGACAACGGTTTGGGACGGTGGCGTCGACACCGTGGCTGCCATGACTGAGAAAAGCAGGAAGGTGCTCAGCAACTGGTGGGAGGGAAGTCTTCGAAATGTTCCCAACCTTCCCGATCAGATGGGTCAGTGTCTTTATTCAATTTCGAAGACCGGCATTGTTGAAAGCCTGAAGAAATAGTCCTGGCCTCACTAGTTGAATTCGTCTATCCGCAAGATCCTTGGTCTGCGTTCGGCTTCTCAGAGGACCCGGTTTGTCGACTCCCGCACAACGAGCCTGCTCTTGATCAATCGTTTTTCCTGGAAGATTTCATTTTTTGAAATTTGCCGCAGTAGAATTTCGGCCGCGGCGGCCCCCATATCAAATGCGGGATGATCGATGCTGCTCAGTGATGGCTCGACAAGCCTGCAGATCGTCTCATTATTGAATCCGAGCACTGCGACATCTTTTGGAACATTGAGCCCTCTCTTCTTAAGTATGTGAATGATCTCCATCGCTGCCATGTCATTAATGGCAAAGATACCATCCGGCTTTTGTCGGAGGTTCAATAGATGGCGCATATACTCCTCGGCATCATTGGTACCATAGTTGGAATCAACAATCAATGATTCGGCAACGCTGATATTGTGCTTCTTAAGTGCGGCCAGGTATCCATTTAGCCTGTTCCGACTATTATAAAGGTGTCGCGGACCCGCTATGAAGGCAATCCTTTTACATCCCTGTGCAAGCAGGTGTTCTGTTCCCTGGAAGCTGATTTCATAGTTGTCCGAATATACCTGGGATGCATGCAATTCTTCGATGATGCGGTCGAAGAGTACAATCGGTACCTCTTTATCGATGGCGTACTGGAGATGGTCGTGCCGATCTGTTTCGCGTGATACTGAGATCAGCAGTCCATCAACTTTGCTCGCCATTAGCGTCTTCAAATTGTTACGCTCAAGCGAAACGGTTTCGTTTGATTGACAAATGATCACGTTAAACCCAGCCTGATTCGCCACTTGCTGAATTCCCCCGATTGCTTTCGCGAAAAACCTGTTGACTGTATCAGGAATCACAACACCTATTGTATTCGTGCGTTGCTGCTTAAGGTGCTGTGCCAGCAGGTTGGGATGGTAATCTATTTGTATCGCGAGCTCCCGGACTTTCCTCGCCGTTTCAGGATTCACGTCATAATGATCGTTCAACGCCCGCGACACAGTCGACTTTGAGATCCCAAGAATCAGGGCAATATCCCGGATTGTCGCCGCGCTTTTTGACATGAGTTTCTACCGCTGAATTTGCCCAATATACGAAGATTCCGGGACCGTTCCCGGGACGGATACCGCTAAAAAACTCCGATAAACGCTGTTTTTTTGATGAAACAAGGGGTATCCTCGTACCACTTACCACAATCGGTTGCATAAAATGCGTATAGACAACACACTGGATATCAAAAAGAGCAACCGCAGGGCAGGATATCATGAGTTAAAAAAGAGCGCAGACATTGACGTCTTGTTAACCAGGGTCCTGGAGCACGACGATTACCTCGCGTTTGAAAAGCTTTTCATTTTCAACTACAACCCGCTTCGCAATTTTTGCAAAAAGATCGTCCGCGTAAATGAGGTCGCAGAGGAACTGGTCAGTGAGGTGTTCCTTAAGATCTGGAGCAATCGCAAGCACATTAATATTTCAAGCTCACCCAAGTCATACCTGTATACCGCAGTTCGGAACATATCATTTGACCACCTGCGTAGGGAAAAACATTCGATCCTCGCGGGCCTTGAAGAAGCGGCGATGATTCCGTGTGAATCGTCGGATCCGCATCGGTGCTCGGAGTACGAAGAATTGCAAGGTAGGATTGAGCGGGCGGTTGACAGGCTTCCGCGGCAATGCAAGCTGGTATTTAGAATGAGCCGTGACCATGGAATGAAGTACAACGAGATCGCCGAGGAATTGCAATTGAGCGTGAAAACGATAGAGACTCAGATGGGAAGGGCACTGAAATCATTGAGGATGACCTTAAAAATTGATTAAAAAAACCGCGTGACCGGTGTAGTGGAAACCGGGAATTTATTCGTCTTCCTTGAATAGGGGTAGTGAAATCGATTGAAAAAGCAGGTATTTCCTTAAAAGAACACAAACACCATAATAAGATAAAACCCAAACAAGAGTACCTAAACCAAAGCTTATGCAAAAAACTCTATCTGAATCAAGGAAATTCCGGCTCCTTCTCATCACCGGGTTTCTGTTCACGCTGTTTTGCTGCGGCCCGCTCTGGGCCATGGCTGATGACCCGAACCTGGATCAGGATGTAGTCGTGACGGGTAGGATCACTTCGACGGAAGACAACGGTCCTGTGCCGGGAGTGAACGTTATCCTGAAAGGTACGACACAAGGAACGGTGTCCGATGCGGATGGCCGTTATTCAATTAGTGCGCCTTCAGCAGAATCAGTCCTCGTTTTCAGCGCGATTGGATTTGCAACTCAGGAAGTCAGCGTGGGCTCACGCGCCAACATAGACATCGTGCTCGCGCTCGATGTTCAGACACTTTCTGAAGTCATTGTCGTAGGATATGGAACGCAGGAAAAAAGAGATGTTACGGCTGCGATTTCGTCTGTAAATGGTGAGGCTCTTCAAAAGATCGCCAACCCGAACACTTTGGAAGGTATGAAAGGACAGATCGCGGGTGTGGACGTACTTCAATCTGGTGGCCGTCCCGGTGCAAACCCCTCGATCACGGTGCGCGGCCGTAGATCCATCAACGCGTCAAACGATCCATTGTTTGTAATCGACGGTGTACCAGTAATGTCCGGAACCTCCACAGGAACGGATAGTGAACTTGCCGGAAGGTCGCCCTCTCTTCCTGGAGGTACTGCACAGACTTCAGGTACAAACCCGCTTAACGATTTTAACCCTGCTGATATCGCCTCGATCGAAGTGTTGAAAGACGCGGCAGCAACCGCGATCTACGGATCAAGGGGTGCTAACGGTGTCGTCCTCATCACAACAAAGCGCGGTAAGCAAGGAAAGACTACCGTATCATATTCAGGTTATTATGGTGTGACTCAGCCCTTCAGCACATTCCCGATGATGAATGGCCAGCAGTTTGCGGATATGAAGCGTGAAGCCTACCGCGTCAGCCCCGCTGGTGTGCAAGGCCGCACGGCATATGAGGGAACGATTCCCCCGGACAACCAAATTTTCACGGATGAACTCAAGCAGGTTCAGAATGGCTCAAGCACCGATTGGCAGAAGCTGATTTTCAAGAATGGTAGCCAGGTAAACCACCAGGTGAGTGTGAACGGTGGTTCCGAAAAGACGCAGTTCAACTTGTCACTCGGCTATTTCAAACAAGATGGTACTATCCCCGGAATGGACTTTGAGAAAATGACGGCTCGTATCAACATCGACCATCAGATCAGCAAGCGCTTCAAAGTAGGGATGTCAAATCAGCTGACACATTCAATTCAGAACAACGGATCTGATGCTGTTATGTCCGAGGCTGTTAACCAGACGCCTCTTGGATTGCCTTATGATGCACAGGGTAATATCATTTTTACTCCGATTGGTGACGCTATCCGTTCTAACCCTTTGAGTGAATTGGTTGACGGTAAAAAGATTGACCAGGAAACTATCAACAGGTTATTTTCCTCTGCATACCTCGAAGTTGGTATCATCGATGGATTGAAGTATAAACTGCTCCTCGGTACAGACTTGCGTTACAGTGATCGCGGTCTTTTCAGCGGACGCTTTACAAACTCGCAAAAGAACGGAGACCCTGCAGCAACTTATCAGAATCAGTCGAACCAGGGTTATACTTTGGAGAACCTTGTAACGTACAACAAGAAGTTTGGTGGAGATCACGACTTCGGAGCAACCTTCTTACAGAGTATTCAGGGAAACAATTACACTAACCACTACACTTCAGTAACGGGTCTTCCTTACGAAGCGCAGAAGTGGTACAACCTGAACACGGCAGCGACTATCAGCTCAGTAAGAAGCCGCTTCGAATCATGGAGCCTTGCTTCTTTCATGGGTCGTATTAACTATACCTACAAGGGCAAGTATATGTTCCAGGCAACCCTTCGTACAGACGGCTCATCACGCCTTGCGCCAGGGCACAAATGGACAACATTCCCTGGCTTGTCTGCGGGATGGAGAATCAAGGATGAGGGCTTCATGTCGAACGTAGAGGTTATCAGTGATTTGAAACTGCGCGCGTCTTACGGTGTTGTGGGTAACACTTCAATCGACCCTTACAAGACTCAGGGTATCCTTACAAAGTCTGTGTATTCATGGGACGAAGCGAACGCCGCTGGATTTGCCCTCAATGAATTGGCGAACTCCAATCTCGGTTGGGAAAAATCAGCTACTCTTGACCTGGGTCTTGACTTTGGATTGTTCAACGGTCGCTTGAGCGGTACGTTCGATGCTTATCAGACCAACACGACAGACCTTTTGTTGAGAAGAAATATTCCTTCATCCACTGGTTATAGCTCGGTGCTTTCCAACATCGGTGCAACACGGACTACGGGCGTAGAGTTGACGTTAAGCTCTAACATCCTAACCACCCCAAGTGGCTTCAAGTGGGATGCTGATTTCAACATCGCGCATTACAAAGAGGAGATCGTAGACCTTGCACAACGCGATGCGAACGGAAATAAGACCGACGATACTGGTAACGCATGGTTCATTGGTGAGCCGATCCGGGTATTCTATGATTACAGAAAGGTTGGTATCTGGCAGAAAAACGAAGTAGATCTTGCCAAGATAACAATGGGCGCTGTTCCTGGTGAGATCAGGGTTGCCGACACGGATAAAAGTGGCACGATCACCCCAGCTGACAGAATGGTATTAGGAAATGATATTCCGAACGCATATGGTGGATTGAACAACAGATTTTCATATAAAGGATTTGATTTTTCATTCTTCCTCTACTATCGTCTTGGATATATGATTGACAGCCGGTTCAGTGCAGATCAGGCTACCATGCAGGGTAGGTACAATAACCTCGCTGTTGACTATTGGACTCCCAACAATCCGACCGACTCTTATCCAAGACCGAACAGGGTGCAGGAAAGTCCTACAAACGGTTCTACACTTCGCTACCAGGACGCAGGCTTCGTGAAACTGAGAACAATCACGCTCGGTTACTCATTGCCTTCCTCGTTCCTCAGCAGATACGGTATCAGCAGCTTCAGAGTGTATGTGTCCGGACAAAACCTGTTTGCCTGGTCGACTTATACATTGTTCGATCCTGAAGCCGCACCGCCATCATCACCTGGAGGAGCACAAATCGGTGCGGGTAACATACCCTCGAACAAGTTGTTCCTGGGCGGCATTAACTTAACTTTTTAACAGGCCAACGAATATGAAAACAAAATCAATACTCGTATTAGTGGCCCTGATGGCCTTTAATATTCAGTCCTGCGACAAATACCTTGAAGAGAAGCTTGTGTCTGATGTCGCTTCGTCGACTTACTACTTAACTACCTCCGGCTATGACGATGCCCTGGATGCTACCTATTACTATCTGAAATTCGTACACAGTAACGAACGGGCGTATTCACTGACTGTATTCGGTACCGATACCTACACCAATGGCGCGGATGGAGGCTACAAAGGCTTCAATTTTTATGATGCCACTCTGCGCTCTGATGTGGACATTCTTCAGCAGACCTGGGGATATTGTTATCAAGGTATTAACCAGGCAAATGCAGTGATTGGTCGCGCAGATCTGGTGACCGACCTTGCTGCGGCTGACAAGACGCAGAAGATTGCCGAAGCAAGATTCCTACGCGCTTATTACCTCTTCTACTTAACTCGTCAGTGGGGTGATATACCTATGCCATTGACGGAAACGGTAGGTGTTACTGTTGAGGCGCCCAAAGTCACGGTAGCCGATGTCTATGAAAAAGGCATCATTCCTGACCTTGAGTTCGCAGTGGCAAATTTGAAACCTGTTCCGACTGACTATGGTCGGGCCACTAAGTATGCGGCTCAACATATGCTGGGCCTGGCACTGCTTACCCGTTCATACCTGCCATTCGCAAAATCCGACGATGCTCAAAAAGCTGAAGCAAACTTTACGGCCGTTATAGGTGGACCGTTTTCGCTCCCTCCGAATGTTGCAACAGTGTATGATCAGGATCAGCAGCGGAATTCAGAAATCATTTGGGCGGTTCAGAATTCGACAAACGTATTGCTGAACAGTGGTGGTGATGGCGTACTTCCCGGAGAAGGAAACCGTGGACACCTTTACTTCCTGATGCAGTACGATATCCAGCCAGGTATGACAAGAAATATCGCGAACGGAAGGCCGTTTAAGCGCTTCCGTCCTACGAATTATTTGCTGAACCTTTGGGCTGCCGATCGTGATAAAGACAGCCGCTATGATGTCACCTACAGGCACCTGTGGCTGGCTAACAATGCTCCTCCGGATGTTAACAACTATCCCGTTTGGACTGATCAAAACATTGCAGACGGTGCATATAAGTGGGATACAAGTGTCCCTGGTCCGAACAAGCTCGTTCAGATCACAGCCGCCGACAAAGGCAAACAAAGATTCTTCCTGGGAGATACTGCAATCTATATTCCAGGCCCAGGTAATGAAGCAAAATGGACACTCGATCGTATCAAGAAAACAAGATATAAAGTGTTCACCAGGACACCGAATTCTGTCAACGGCACTAACGGAAGCACTTCGACGAACTACGATGACTTCAACTACGCGCACACAAACAAGTTTGCTGATCCGAGAAGGCCCACAATCCAGTGGCAGGAAGGATCACGCGATTGGTTCGTTGCACGTCTGGCAGACACCTACCTGCTCCGCGCCGAAGCCAGAACAAGGCCTGGCAATACGAACTTGGCCGGCGCAACCGCCGACGTGAACGTAGTCAGGGTACGCGCTGCGAAAGCAGGGCAGGCGGCAGCAATGACGCTTCCAGACCTCGGAGCGAACCCGCTCAATACTATACTCGATGAACGAGCAAAAGAGCTCGATGGCGAGCAGAACAGGTGGTTTGATCTTGTGAGAACTCAAACCTTGGTACAAAGGGTAAAATTATACAACCCTCTTGCGGCAGGAAATATCAAGGACTTCCATGTTCGCAGGCCTTATCCTCAGACACAACTTGACAGAACATTACCAGCTGGAAGCTTCAAGCAGAACTGCGGGTATGATCCTGCCATTCCATGTAATTAATTGGGTAACGTGTTTTTAAAAGCAAGGCAGGCCGGAATTTTTCCGGCCTCCTTGTTTTAGGGGATATCAAATTTTACTCATTGACTTACGCATTTTTTTGGTAGATTATATTTGAACCAATGACTTCTTTCCGATCCATACTCTTGATCACATGGATGATTTGCTCTTGTTCCGGGAGCAACTCCTTGACGGATGGAAGTGCCATGGCTGAGCCAACCGGTGAAAACAATATTGCTTACAAGTGGGGAAAGATCTCATTGGAGTGTACTGCGAATGACACGGAGACTTTCAGGCCCAGACCAACGGTAACTTCCCGGATGCTGGCGCTGGTTTGGATCTCGGTCTTCGATGCCTGGAGTCGTTACGATGAAACAGCAACGCCGCTCTTCCTTACCTCTGTGGAGCGTAGACCAAAGGATGAGTGTACACTTCGAAATAAAGAGACCGCAGTGAGCTATGCAGCTTATTCGGCATTACGAGAGTATTTTTTTACGGATTCGTTGCTACTGAAAAAAAGGATGCTGGAGCTGGGTTTCGACCCGGATGACCGATCACTCGATTCTTCGACTCCGGCTGGAATCGGAAATCTCGCAGCTAAAACTGTGATTGAGGCCAGACTCAACGACGGTTCCAATCAAAGAGGAACGATGCCTAAATCCAACGGAAATCTTTATTCGGATTATACAGGCTATGCGCCCGTGAATTCCGCCGATGAGCTCACCGATCTCAAGCGCTGGCAGCCGAAATATTTTTCCGACGGCAAGGGAGGAAAATTTGCACCTGCATGTCTCACGCCACACTGGGGAAGGGTGAAGCCTATTGCACTCGATTCTGGTTCTCAATTCAGATCTGCGCCTCCGCCGGCTATCGGGTCGCGGCAGTTGGAGATGGAAGTTGATGAAGTTGTTTCAATGCAGGAACACCTGACCGGCGAACAGAAAGCGCTTGTCGAGTTCATGCGTGACGGGCCACGATCTGTTCAGCAGGCGGGACACTGGCTGATTTTCGCACAGAATGTTTCACAGCGTGACAAGCATTCCCTCGACGAGGATGTGAAGATGTACTTTGCTGTCGAGACGGCGGCGATGGATGCCTTCATCACCGCATGGGATACAAAAATGTTTTACGATTTTGCCCGTCCCTACACGCTCGTCCACGATTACTACAAAAACAGAATGATCACTGCGTGGGCTGGACCTAAAAAGGGCATGGCTAAGATAAATGGCAATGAATGGCGCCCTTATTCTCCTGATACTTTTTTATGTCCGCCATTCCCGAGCTATGTGTCAGGCCACAGCTGCGTGAGTGGAGCTTGTGCTGAGATCCTGCGCCTTTTTACCGGCAGTGATGATTTTGGTCTGGAAGTCAGGCTGGTGCCGGGCGCTGCCACTGAGCCTGAAAGCGTGGGGGATACTGTGACGCTAAGATTCCCGACATTTACGGCCACGGCAGACGCAGCCGGTATGTCGCGCGTGCTTGGTGGCTATCATATCCAGTCTGACAACGTTGAGGGCCTGAAATTAGGAAGAACGGTGGCGGGCGAAGTATGGAAAATGTTTCTTGAACACACGGGTGGCGCCGGAACTGTGAAGGCATCAAACAGGTGACATCGTCTAATGAAGTAGTGAGAATGAAAACGAATCGAATCCTTGCCATAATGATTGGCTCCATAATCAGTCGACAGTCGGTTTTGATGTTCGCTGGTTTTTTGCTTTTGACGGGATGCAGTCAAAAACGCGAAGCAGCCACTGTCCAGGCAACAACACCTGCCGTTATCCCGGTATTCAAGAGGGTATCGGGCGAAGTGAGTGGCATCCTGTTCAAGAACAAGGTTGAAGAAACCTACGATAACTTCTTCGACAACTTCGCCTATGTATATAATGGTGGCGGCGTCGGCATCGGAGATATTAACAATGATGGACTCCCTGATCTTTATTTCACAGGTAATGAAGTGCTCAACAGACTTTATCTCAACCTGGGCGGACTGAAATTCAAAGACATTACGGAGTCGGCGGGTGTCGGGGGCAATGGCCGCTGGAACAATGGAGTCACCATGGCTGACGTGAACGCCGATGGATTACTCGACATTTACGTTTGCAAGGGAGGATGGCAGGAAACCAAGGAACAACGTCGAAACCTGCTCTTTATCAACCAGGGAAATCTGACATTTGCCGAAAAGGCAAAAGAATTCGGACTCGATGAGCCCGGGTATTCAATCCATGCATCTTTCTTCGATCTGGACAATGATAATGACCTCGATGTCTACGTCACCAACCGCCCGGACTCATTCGACCTTCCACTGACGGAAATGGTCAGGCAAAAGAAACTTTCACCAACGGCAAGCAGGGACAGGCTGTTTATTAACGAAAATGGAAAATTCCGTGATATCGGACAGAAGGCTGGCATTGTCAACAATTTCGGATATGCGCTCAGCATTGTCACATCCGACCTTAACAATGATGGGTACACTGACATTTTTGTGGCGAACGATTTTGCCGAAGGAGACTACATGTATATCAACCAGAAGAACGGTACATTCAAAGAGCAGATTAAAAAAGCGACGAATCACATATCGATGTACTCGATGGGTACCGATGTCGCCGACATTAACAATGACGGTCTGGAAGACATTATGGTTAGCGAAATGCTGCCTGATGACTATCAGCGATCAAAGGTTTCTATGCCTTCGATGGATGTGGAGGGATTCAATGCTATCGTAGACGCCGGCATGCATAAACAGTACATGCACAACGCCCTCCACCTCAACCAGGGAAACCTTTTCTTCAGTGAAATTTCTCAGATGTCAGGAGTTGCTAAAACGGATTGGAGCTGGTCATGTCTGCTCGATGATTTCGACAACGACGGCAACAGGGATATTTTCATTGCAAATGGATACAAGCGGGACGTATTTGACGGTGATGCCAAGAAGAAACTGGCTGAGTTCGTCGCCGCGAATAAGCATAAGTTTTCCTCGCCAGAGGATATGTTGGAAAACGGATTTAAGGATTTTATCAATGTATACAATCCTGTCAAGATCAAGAATTACATCTTCAGAAATAAAGGAGATCTGCAATTTGAGAATGCTGCATATGATTGGGGATTCTACGAGACCAGCTTTTCAAACGGAGCCGCATCGGGTGACCTTGATAATGACGGAGACCTCGATCTGGTCATCAACAATCTTGACGATGAAGCATTTCTGTATGAGAACACCTCGTCTTCGCGCAATAATTTCTTAAAGATCAAACTGGCTGGCCCAAAGGGAAACCCGGACGGCATTGGGACAAAGGTCACGATTTACCAAAGCGGCAATGTGCAGTATTTTGAAAACAAGGTTGTGCGCGGTTATCTGTCGTCAACAGACCCGATCGTTCACTTTGGGCTTGGGAAATCGACGAAGGTCGACAGCATCCGCGTTGCTTGGAATGATGGGATGGAAAGTAACCTGAAAGCTACCGACGCAAATCAAACCATTGAAGTGAGGCATGACAAAGCTTCAAAAGGAAAACGGAGCACGGCGAGGGAGCGCATGTTATTTACCGAAACATCAAGCCTCGTGAGCCCGGAATTCACACATCATGAAAATACGGTTAATGAATACAAGGACCAGGTGTTGCTTCCCCACATGTTCTCAAGAAGCGGGCCGTTCATTTCGTCTGGCGATGTGAACAAGGATGGTGAAATGGATTTTTATGTTGGAGGTGCGGCTAATCAGGCTGGCGGGCTATATCTCCAAAAAGGTGGAAAATTCATGCGTCAATCCGTTGCGGTATTTGAAAAGGACAAAGCATTTGAAGATATGTCATCGGCCATGTTCGATGCTGATGGCGATGGCGATATTGATCTGTATGTTGTCAGTGGCGGCAGTGAATTTGCGACCGGGTCCAATTTATACCAGGACCGCCTCTACCTGAACGACGGTAAGGGAGGCTTTGCAAGGGGTGAACTTCCTAAAACCAAAAGCAGCGGGTCGTGCATTGTGCCATTCGATGCGGACGGAGATGGGGATCTCGACTTGTTCAGAGGAGGTCAGGTAGTAGCTGGAAATTATCCCAAACCGGCGGAGAGCTATTTGTTTGTGAATGAATCAGGGAAGTATGCGGATAAGACCGGAGAGATAGCGCCATTGGTTTCGTTGATGGGAATGGTAAACAGTGCAGCTGCTGTTGACCTCAACGGAGACAAGAAGCCGGAGCTTGTTGTAGTGGGTGAGTGGATGCCGGTTAAGGTTCTTGAATTCAAAGATGGTAGGCTGAATGATGTGTCGCCGGCTTATGGCCTTGAGGACACGGAAGGATGGTGGAACAAAGTCGTTGCCGATGATCTTGATGGTGACGGAGATATGGATTTGATCGTTGGAAATATCGGCGAGAACTATAAGTTTAAGGCTAGCAAAGAGCGGCCGTTTCAGGTGTTTGCTAAGGACTTCGATAACAATGGAACGAATGATGTTTTTCTGGCTCGCTATTACCGCGATACATTGTTGGTACCGATCCGCGGCAAAGAATGTACGTCACAGCAAATGCCGGTGATCTCTGAGAAGTTCCCAACCTATCTTTCATTCGCAACTTCCAATCTGCCAACTATCCTCGGTAAGGACATTGAGACGGCCGTTCACCATCAGGCGAAAATGTTTTCGAGCGCCATACTTATCAATGAAAATGGAAAACTGGAAATTAGGAGACTCCCCACAGAAGCTCAGCTATCCGCTGTCACGGGGATCATAGTTCAGGATTTCGATGGCGACGGCAAGAAGGATATTCTAATTGCCGGTAACAAGTTTGATACGGAGGTAGAGACAACTCCGGCCGATGCTTCCCCGGGCGTTTTCATGAAAGGTCTCGGGGAAATGAAGTTTAGCTGTCAGAAATCCTTTGAGAGTGGCTTCTTTGTTCCCTACAACGTAAAAGACCTCGCACTGATCAAGCTGAAAGACAGGCTGGCAATAATTGCGACCGTTAACAACGAGAAGTTGCGCGTGTTCAGTACGCCGGCGAAGAGCGGCCCGCTTGCGTCGTTAAAATGATTTTCTAAATGAGGTCGGCAGTGCAGTCGGCGTACCCCGCTATGGATGGATTTCGTAGGCTTCTTACTCTCATTTCGATTTGCGGCCTGCTCGCAACTACATCGATTTCTTTTCTGGCGTGTCAGCCGAAAGGAGAGTCATACACGAATCGACTTGCCGGCGCGAGCAGTCCTTACTTGAAGGAACATGGAGACAACCCGGTCGACTGGTATGAATGGTCGCCCGAAGCGCTTGAAAAGGCAAAGACTGAAAACAAGCCACTACTCATCAGTATCGGATATTCCTCCTGTCACTGGTGTCACGTGATGGAAGAAGAGTCATTCATGGATACTGCCGTCGCCAGAATCATGAATCAGCATTTTGTGTCGATTAAGATTGATCGCGAGGAGCGACCTGACCTTGATCAGATTTACGTTGGTGCCGCGCAGTTGATTATGGGAAATGCGGGATGGCCGCTGAACGCCTTTGCGCTGCCCGACGGGCAACCATTCTATATGGCAACTTACGCTCCGAAGGAGCAATGGAAGACTTTACTTCTGCAGGTTGCAGCGGCATACAAGGAAGATGCCGGAGCAATCGCCAAACAAGCACGACTGGTGACGGACGGCATCAAATCAAATCTTGGAGTCACATCCCCGGTCGCTTCTTCGGAGAGCATGGATCAGAAATCATACGTGGAAATTTTTGATGCGTGGCAACCATACCTCGATATGGACGCTGGCGGACTCAGGGGTGCACCGAAGTTTCCAATGCCGGTAATATGGGAAGCTGTGCTCCAGCATTACTACCTCACGGGAAACAAAAAAGCACTGGTCGCGACAGTGATCACATTGGATGCGATGGCGAAGGGTGGAATATTCGATCAAATTGGAGGCGGCTTCGCCCGCTATTCAACGGACGATGAGTGGAAGGTTCCGCATTTCGAGAAAATGCTTTATGACAATGCCCAACTTGTGAGTCTTTACGCGCATTGTTTTCAGGTTACACGTGATCCCACCTATGAACGCGTCATCCGCAAGACCTTGACTTTCGTCGCCACCGAGATGACAAGTCCCGGAGGTGGATTTTATTCCTCACTTAACGCAGACAGCGAGGGGGAGGAGGGAAAATTTTATGTATGGACTAAAAAGGAAATTGAAACAGTGCTGGATGAAAAAACAGCTTCCTTGTTCATGCAATATTACAATGTTGCAGAGGGCGGGAATTGGGCAGATGGAAAAAATATCCTCCACAGGACTACGAGTGATAAACAGTTTGCAACGGGACATGGATTGACGGTTGGTCAATTGGCAGCTGCCATCACCAGCGCCGATCAGAAAATGCTTGACGCTCGAAACAAGCGAGTACGTCCATCGACAGACGATAAGGTGCTAACTGGCTGGAATGCCTTAATGCTGAATGGCTATGTTGATGCCTATTTTGCCCTTGGTGATAAATCATACCTGGACATAGCGATCAGGAACGCGGAATTCCTTGCGTCGAAAATGGTGCGAGATAATGGTCGCCTTGAACGAAGCTACGCTCAGAGAAAACCGGCTATCGATGCCTTTCTTGATGATTATGCTTTTCTGGCATCAGCGTATGTTCACCTATATGAGGCTACGTTCGACGCTAAGTGGCTTGAAAAGGCAAAAATTATCACTGATTATGCGATCAAACATTTTCGCGACGACGCAACAGGTTTGTTTTTTTATTCTTCCGATATCTCCGAGAATCTTGTTGCGAGAACTGTAGAGACGACTGATAATGTGGTACCCTCTTCTAATTCTACTTTTGCTTCAACATTATTCCGACTCGGCGAATATCTGGGGCAGGAGTACTATAATGAAATTGCTGCCACACTTGTTTCTCAGGTACCTCCAAAAAAAATTAGTGAAAGTCCAAGCTATGCCAACTGGGCAAAGGTGCGGGGATTCGTTGCGTTCAAACCTTTTGAGTTAGCCGTGACGGGCCCGGAGGCCATTTCAATAAGTAGTGAGATCTATAGCCGTTATCTGCCTACTACAGTTCTGATGGGTGGCGGTTCAGAGAACCTGCCATTGCTAGAAGGAAAGCTTGTTGCGGGGCAGACTATTATTTACGTGTGCCGCGACAAGGTCTGTAAGCTACCCACAAAAGATGTTGAAGTCGCCCTTCAGCAACTAGGAGACAGGACACAAGCGGACGCAATCCAATGAAAACGTAACACGAAATTCACGATCATGAAGCAAGCCATCATTTATTCGTTAGCTCTTGTATTTCTTCTAGATAGTTGCAAACCAAGGGGGAGCGGGGGAGATACCACGATTGCGAAAGACTCTCTTTCGATAGCGAGCGGCCAGCTGGTATTCTCACAAAACTGTTCAGCGTGCCATAACTTCAAAGAAAACGGGATTGGGCCCCAGCTCGGCGGATTGACTGAAAAAGTAGGCGCCGACTGGATCGAAAACTTCATCAAGGATCCGAAGACTGTAATGGAATCCGGAGACCCGCGTGGTAAGCAGCTTGCAGAAATGTATCATACCATCATGCCATCATTTCCAGCGTTGTCGGACAAGGAACTCGGAAATATCGTGGCGTTTCTCGCGACTAAAAAAGCACCGAATCCGAAGAAAGAACTGCTTGACCCGAATGCCCTGAAGAATCCAATTCCTGATCCAATTCCAATGTCGGATCTCGTAGTGGAGCTCGAGGTGGTTGCGCAGATACCACCTTCTGACAACGCCAGTCCTTTTACAAGGATAACGAAGCTTGCACCGCAGCCTCAGACAGGGAGATTGTTCGTTGTTGATTTGCGTGGAAAACTTTACCGCCTCGATGGAAGCAAGTCCGAGGTATATCTCGACCTTACAAAGCTCCGTCCGAAGACACTCTACAAGCCGGGACATGCTTCCGGCTTCGGAAGTTTTGCTTTTCATCCTGAGTTCATGAAAAATGGATTGCTGTATACGGTGCATACCGAGATACCCGGGTCGGGTGTTCCTGATTTTTCTTTTCCGGATTCAATCAAGGTGGTCACGCAGGGCGTAGTGACGGAATGGAAGGCAAAGACACCTGGTGCTTTTCCCTTTGAAGGCGATAGCCGCGAGTTGTTCAGGATAAATATGCCAAGTCAAATACATGGCATCCAGGAGATAACATTCAATCCTCTTTCAAAACCCGGCGACAAGGATTTTGGGATGCTTTACATAGGCATCGGTGATGGAGGCAGCGCTGAGAATGGTTTTGGATTTCTCTGCCATAGTCTTGAGAAAATTTGGGGAACTGTACTTCGCATTGATCCAGGCGGCACAAACGCCCCGAACGGTCACTATGGTATTCCGCAAGACAATCCCTTCGTAAAAACGAATGATCCGAATATTAATCAGGAGATCTACGCCTATGGTTTCCGGAATCCACACCGCATCACCTGGAGCAAGAAAGGAGAGATGATCGTGCCCAATGTTGGTCATCACAACGTTGAGTCTTTATACATCATCAGGCCTGGCAGTGACTGTGGATGGCCGATGCGCGAAGGCAGCTTTGTGATTGATCCGTCTCAAAACATGCACAACATCTATCCAATCCCCGGAGATGATTCGAAGAACAACATCACGTATCCTGTTGCCGAATATGATCATGATGAAGGCGACGCGATCGCCGGCGGAATGGAGTACTGGGGAACGAAGATTCCGGAGTTGAATGGAAAATTTTTCTTTGGTGATATCGTCCGCGGTCGACTGTTTTACATTGAAATGAATGGACTGAAACCCGGTGGGCACGCGGCGATCAAGGAATGGAGGATTTCTGTCAATGGATCGGTAAAGACTTTAAGAGAGCTTTGCGGCGCCGACAAAGTTGATGAACGCTTTGGAAGAGATGCCAAGGGTGAACTCTACATCACAACAAAACCGGATGGGAGGGTTTACCGGTTAGCGGGTGTGATCAAGTAATGATTGCGAACCCGTAAGATCGGTAGTGTTGTATTGATTGTAAATCGTAGGCCGTGATCCGTAGATACCACTAATTCGAAGTATGTCAGCCTGAACGCCTGTCCGCGCGTAGCCGCTTCGGCGAAGGCAGGGAGTCGAAGGCGACTTTTTGATGCGTTTGGCCGATTTGGCTGCAATTATCTCCCTCGAAATGCCTTGATGCACACAGGCGAAGGAATCTTGAAATCAATTCCCGTAAACGTGAGCATGCCGGTTTTCAGATCTCTCTTGAAAACGACAATATTATCGCTGTCCTGGTTTGCAACGAGAAGGAATTTTCCCGTTTTGTCGAAAAAATGATAGCGAGGGACTTTCCCCATGACATCCTGGTGACCGATCAGTCGAAGTCTCCCATTCTTCAGCACACTGAAGATTGCAAGGGCATTATGACCGCGGTTCGACATGTAGACAAAATTTCCATCAGGACTAATCTGGATGTCCGCAGCAGAATTTTTAGCCTCGAATTTTTCAGGAAGCGATCGAATTTCGTCCTCGACAATTTCCATTTCACCTGTCTTCGTGCTGTACCCAAGAACGGCAACAGTAGAGGATATCTCTTCCACGAGATAGAAGAATTTCCCATTGGGATGAAAGGCAATATGACGCGGGCCTGTTCCCGGTTTCATGCTCAGATAAGGTTTGTCGGAAGGCACGAGCTTGCCATTGGCGAGCGCTGTGCGATAAGAGTACACTTTGTCCGTACCCAGATCCGCTATGATAATCGCTTCATTGCCGGGCGCAAAAGTCGCTGAGTGTATATGCGGTTGATTCTGTCGCTGAGGATCAAGGCCCTTACCAGTATACCTGATAGAATCCGTCATGGTACCCAGGGTTCCGTCGGCAAGGAGGGGGTAGACCGCCATTGTGCCGGCATGAAAGTGCGAAACGAGAGCGAAAGTTCCCGCAGGGTTTATTCCGATGTGGCAAGGTCCGAGCCCAAACCCTGGCTGACTATTGAGCGCATTCAATTTTCCGGTATTGCCTTCAATGGCAAATGAGCTTACCGACCCGCAGTCTTTGGCTATTCCGTCTAAGCTGCCGCGATTGGCGGAATAAAGAAATTTTCCTGACGGATGAACTTCAACATAGCTTGGACTTTCCTTCGTGGGGATTGTCTGAATGATCTTCAAAGCGGGTGCATCGGGATCAAATTCAAGGACATAAATCCCCTCACTTCCGCGAACTGAGAAGGTACCGATGTAGAGAATCTCTTTTTGTTGTTGCGCGAACGTAGAAACCGTCGTTGCGATAACCAATGCAAGTTTTAAAATCCTTCTCAATTTCGACTATTAAACAATCTCCGGCACGACAAACGGTGCGCGGTATTTTCGTCCCAACATGGTGTTGGCTTCGGAGTCATTGACAAACTTTTCAGACTTAGGATCAAATGTCAACGCGCGTCCCGTTCTGAATGCGATGTTGCCGAGATGTGCCAAACCCGAAGAAAGGTGCGCAGTCTCGACAGGTGCATTGCACAACGCGGGATTTTTCGCGATCACCGCCTCAACAAAATTTTTATAGTGATCCCCGCCTTCCTTGCGGGTCGGTCCCGGCTTCTTGTCCTTTCCAAGGAAGGTTTCGTACTTATCATAGCCCGTGACGACCATATATCCCTCGCTGCCATAAAATATATTTCCTATCCCGACGCCATCTTCGGTATTGGTCATCCAGGGCCTTACCTCAAATTGAATGATTCTTTTTTCTTTTGGGTAATGATACACCGACGTGAGCACTTCCGGAGTTTCTTTACAATCATTCCACAGAAATTTCCCACCCATTGAGGTAATTTTTTCCGGCAGTCCGACATTCAATCCCCACATACAAAGGTCCGTTTCATGGATGCCCTGGTTTCCAACATCGCCATTGCCGTAATTCCACGACCAATGCCAGTTGTAGTGAACATAGTTGCGGGAAAATTCCCGCATCTCTGCGGGCCCTGTCCAGATGTCATAGTTTAAGCCGGCCGGCACGGCTTCCGTACCTTTATCGCCGATATCCGGTCGCCATTTGAAGACCAGACCTCTGGCCATGTATACATTGCCGATCAATCCTTCACGCAGGTGCTTGATCGCCTCTTGCATGGCAACCGAGCTGCGCAGCTGGACACCGTGCTGCACGACGCGCTTGTACTTCTTCGCCGCTTCGATCAGCTTCTTTCCTTCATACAGATTATGCGTGCCGGGTTTTTCTACATACACATCTTTACCAGCCTGCATCGCCCATATCGCTGCCAACGTATGCCAGTGATTCGGCGTGGCAATGCTTACCGCATCAACACTTTTGTCTTCAAAGACACGGCGCAGGTCTTGTTCCATCTTCACCTTTTTGCCATACGTGGTCTCGAATTCATCCGCTCGCGTTTGCAGAATCACTTTGTCAGGATCGCAAAGACAAACCACCTGTGCATTTTCCTGTTTTTGAAAACCCTTGATGTGATCAGCTCCTCGTCCATTCACACCGAGGACAGCCATCTGAACTTTGTCGTTGGCGCCGAATGCGCTTGACGGAATGAATGTCGGGATTGACAATACAAGGGCAGCCTCGGAGGTTTTTTTTATGAAATCGCGACGGCTGAATTTTTTGGATTTCTTCATAATGAATGGTGTTTAACTGATCAAGCCTTTTTTGCCATCTTTTCAAAAATTTCACGCTGCTCGATCAGGGCCTTAACCCTGTCCGCAGGTTCGGTACGACACTCAAGCAGTATCCAACCGGAATAATCCATGGCCAGGAATAAATTCATCAGCTCCTGGTAGGGGTAGCTTCCGATATTGAGCTCGCGCACGTGCACCGTGTCTCCTTGTCTGTTCTTCACAAGATTGAAATTCTTGACAAGCCCTTCGCCGATCAAGTCCTGTTCATTGCAATTCCAGCAGACGTACACGTTCGGATTGTTGGCAACATCCATGATTGCTTTTATGTTGGGAAGTTCCTGTGTTTCTTCGCCATGAACCTCCAGTCGGATCTTTTGCCCGTAGTCGGCTCCGAATTTCCCGACCTCGTTCAACGCCTTTCCGATTTGCTCAATTGTTTTGCCATGCGGCACTTCCTTGTGAAAGGCATTGGGCTTGACTTTTACGCCGCTGCCACCGATGTCAGCGCCAAGCTTGATAAACTCCTTCGTTCGCTCGATCGATTCCTTGAGTTTATCAGGTTCAATAAAGTCATACTGCTGGTTGGTTCCGAGACCAACAATTTTCACCGGGCTGTCAGCAAACATTTTTTTAACTTCCTTTCGCCGTGCTGCGGAAAGGGTAGGCTCAACTCCGTGCGCATGTTCTGTCCGGAGTTCTACGCCATAGATCTTTGCTTTGGTACAATTTTGAATGATCGTCGGTATATCCCAATCTTTCCCCCATTGATAAGTTACCAGGCCAAGTTTCATTTTCGAGCCTTTGGCCTCCGCCCAGGCTGCGGATGGCAATAAGGTTGCACCTGTTAAAAGGGCAAGGTTCTTGACAAATTCTCTGCGGTTGGATTTAACAGTCATAGGTTATGCAACAAATAGTGGTTGTTTATGCAACAAGTGGTTTTTGATTCCAAATCTAAAGACGTTTTTGCTATCCGGCGGCCCTTACCGACTTGGTAGCTCAAAACAGCCGGTCATCAAATAAATACAGGGAATTTGTAAGGATTTAGGCCAATTTCGTCGTCCTTGAAGTGTGGACGGGAACCTAAACCAGCCATCTTTCCGAATGAAAAGAGCCTTTTTTCTATTTGTTCCCCTTGTCGTCTGCAGCGCCGCCTTTGCCCAGGACAAAGGTGAATGGGAAACCCTGTTTAATGGCAAGGACCTGAAAGGCTGGAAACAGCTGAACGGAGCTGCGAAATATGAAATAAAAGATAATCAGATAGTGGGCACTACGGTTGCCAACGAGCCCAACTCCTTCCTTGTTACCGAGAAGGATTACGGTGATTTTATTCTTGAGCTGGAGTTCAAGGTACCGGAGGGTATGAACTCAGGGATTCAGTTCCGCAGCGAAAGTAAGCCCGACTACCAAAATGGACGCGTCCACGGTTACCAGTTCGAGATTGATCCATCTCCAAGAGCCTGGACAGGTGGGATCTATGATGAGGCAACGGGTAGAGAATGGTTGTATACTCTTGAGTATAACCCGGACGCAAAGAAGGCATTCAGGCAAAATGAATGGAACAAGGTTCGTGTCGAATGTCTGGGTGCTTCATTGAGGACGTTTATCAATGGCGCCGCCGCAGCGAACGTCGTAGATGACGTGCGGCCGCGGGGCTTTATTGCTTTGCAGGTACATTCTCTGCAGAAAGATGAAATGCCAGGAAAGCAAATCCAGTGGCGTAACATTCGTATCCAAACAAAAAACTTAAAGCCGACGCCTTCAGATGATGTATTTGTAATGAATTTTGTTCCAAACAACGTTTCTGCGCAGGAGCAGAAGAACGGCGTAGTTCTCTTGTGGGATGGATCAACAACGGCGGGTTGGCGCGGTGCATACAAAGATAAGTTTCCTGAGAAGGGATGGGAGATAAGAGAAGGCGTGCTTAGCGTCGTGAAGTCGTCAGGCGCTGAATCTCAAAATGGTGGAGATGTGATCTCAATCGGTGAGTACGGACCAATGGATCTGCAATTTGAATTCAAACTGACTGAAGGCGCCAACAGCGGCGTGAAGTATTTTGTCACGGAAAAAGAAGGTAACAAGGGATCTGCCATAGGGCTGGAGTATCAGATACTTGACGACGAAAAGCATCCTGATGCCAAGCAGGGTGTTGTGGGAAACCGGACCCTCGCTTCTCTGTATGATCTTATTCCTTCCGTCAAAATAAGGAGAGGACTGCACAAGATCGGAGAGTGGAACAACGGCCGCGTGATCGTTTATCCCGACAACCGTGTTGAGCATTGGCTCAATGGCTATAAGGTCGTTGAGTACACGCGCGGGTCGCCAACCTATTCAGCACTTGTAGCTCGCAGCAAGTATGCCCAATGGGAAAATTTCGGCATGGCCGATAAAGGTCATATCCTTCTGCAGGACCATGGTGACAATGTGTCATTCAGAAGTATAAAAGTCAGAGAGTTAAAAAAATAATTGTTCACCAATAACATCATCATATCCATGAAAAATTCAAGAAGGGACTTCATCAAAAAGTCAGCGATGGCAACGGCGGGCACCTATCTCGGTGCCTTGGCATTCAGTCCGAAGAGCTATGGTAATATCCTTGGCGCCAACGATCGGGTACGCGTAGGGATAGTTGGATTTTCCGATAGATTCAAAAGCAGTCTCGTTCCTTCGTTTGTTAACCATTACAAGGAGATGAACTTCGATATGGTGGCGGTGTCCGACATATGGAAGTACAAGCGTGAGGCTGGTCAGGCGCACCTTAAAGAGAAAATGGGTCACGACATCAAAGCCTGCAGAAACAATGATGAGCTTTATGGCGGCAAGGATATTGACGCTGTGATCATCAGCACTGCGGACTTTCAACATGCACTTCACTGTGCTGAAGCTGTCAGAGCAGGTTGTGATGTGTATTGTGAAAAGCCATTTGCTGAAACGATGGAAGATGCGCGTGTTGCGCTGAAGGCAGTTAAAGAAACAAAGAAAATTGTGCAGATCGGATCGCAACGGAGAAGCGGTGCCAACTACCACGCTGCAGCTGATTTCGTGCAAAAGGGAAAGTTCGGACCCATCACGATGGTGGAGCTTACATGGAATGTGAACCAGCCGGGACGTTGGAGAAGAACTGACCTTGTGGAGAAAATGAAAGAGGAAGACACGGACTGGAAACGCTTCCTGATGAATCGCCCGGTTGAAGCCTTCGACCCGCGTAAACACCTGGAATTCAGACTTTTCTGGCCATATTCTTCCGGTTTGCCTGGGCAGTGGATGAGTCATCAGATCGATACCGTGCATTGGTTCTCTGGCTTAAAGCATCCGCGCAGCGTAACCGCCAACGGTGGCATTTACATGTGGAAGGACGGGCGCAAAAATTGGGATACCATCACAGCAGTATTCGAGTATGGTCCCGAGAATGACCCTTCAACTGGTTTTCAGGTTACGTTTGCTTCACGCATGCACAATGGAGATGAAAATCCAAAAGAGATATACTACTCCAACGGCGGTGAAATGAACCTGTCAACGAACAAGGTGTCTCCCGTGGGTGGACTTACTGAGCGCTTTGCAAAGCCGATGGGTCTTCAGGCAAATCTGTTGCCCGAGCTTGATCTCAATGTCAGCGACGAAAAGGTAGTTGCTTCTGCAAACACCGGCGGTGACATCCTCACCTCGAATCACATGCGCAACTGGATGGAAAGTGTGCGTGACAGAAAAGAGCCGAATGCGCCGGTCGAGGCTGGCTACATGCATGCGATCGCCTGCATCATGACCACCGCGGCATCTCACACCGGATTGAAGGCAACATTTGATGAGAAAACACAGGAAGTGATGGTGGGAGGAAAACCATTCAAATATTAATGGAGATGAAGGAACGAATGTCCCACGCTTTGGCGCGGGTGTTAATGCTAGCTGGCTTTCTTATAAGTGCAGTGGCAGTCACGGCCCAGAAAAAGGAAGTCAAATTTATTTCGGATGAGAAGGGAAAGAAGGTCGATGTCGTGATCGGCGGCAAGCTGTTCACATCTTATATTTATCCGGATGATCTCGACAAGCCGGTGCTCTATCCGGTTTATACTTCGAAGGGGACTGTGATTACTCGTGGCTTTCCGCGTGATCCCCGCCCCGGCGAACGCGTTGACCATCCTCACCATGTCGGGATATGGTTCAACTACGGCGATGTAAACGGACTCGACTTTTGGAATAATTCCTATGCTATTCCGGTCGATAAGAAAAGCCAGTTCGGTAGCATTCGCCACCAAAAGGTTGTGAAGGCCGAGAATGGTAAGGATCAGGGAAAATTATCCGTTGTTGCGCATTGGGTGGACTCGAATGGTAATGTCCTCCTGGTGGAAGAGACAACGTTCGTGTTCAGTGGCAGCAATGACTTGCGCACGATTGATCGAACCACCAAGCTGACGGCACAGCAGTCTAAAGTTGTATTTAAGGATAACAAAGAAGGTATGATGGGTATGCGCTTAGATCGCAGCTTCGAGGAGCCGACGACAAAGGCCGAAGTGTTCACAGATGCAAGTGGCAATCCCACAGCAGTGCCGGTTCTAAACAATGAGGGCGTCAACGGAGTTTATAAAAACAGTGGCGGACTTGAAAAGGGTGATGTGTGGGGCAAGCGTGCTGACTGGGTTTCGCTGTCAGCAACCAAGAACAGCGAACCAATCACCGTGGCAATGATCGACAACAAAAACAATGTTGGCTATCCTGCACACTGGCATGCTCGCACGTATGGTTTGTTTGCTGTTAACAATATTGGATCGAAGGTCTACGTTCCGACAGATGAGGAAACAATGTATACCCTTGAGCCCGGAAAGTCGCTTGTATTCAAACACCGGATACTCATCAACTCAGGCACTTTCCTCGATGACAATGCAATGAATCAGCAATTCAAGGATTTTAACAAGTAGTAATCGCAAGACTTATGAATCGTGTGGAAGTGAAATCAAAGTTTTTGGGAGAAGACTTTCTTCTTCAGTCGGAGGCGGCGGAACAGCTTTATCATAACTACGCTGAAGGTGCACCGATCATCGACTTCCACAACCATTTGTCTCCAAAGGATATTGCTGATAACAGGCAATTCAAAAACCTGACTGAAATCTGGCTGGAAGGCGACCATTACAAGTGGCGCGCGATGAGAAGCAATGGCGTAGATGAAAAATACTGCACTGGCAATGCCAGCCCGCAGGAGAAATTTCAGAAATGGGCCGAGACGGTCCCTGCCACTATGCGCAATCCGCTGTACCACTGGACGCACATGGAGTTGAAGGGCTATTTTGGTGTAGATAGGTTGCTCAATGCAAGGAGCGCGGGAGCAATTTATGAGGAATGTACGGCCCTTCTTCAAACGCCTGAATTCAAAGTGCAGTCGCTGCTGACGAAGATGAAAGCCGAAGTCGTGTGCACAACAGACGATCCGTGCGATGACCTTTCGTATCACGCCGCATTTTCAAAATCGGGTACTTCTAAATTGAAAATGTACCCGACATTTCGTCCGGACAAATCATACGCGTTCGAAGATCCCGCAGCATATATTAAGTACGTTACCCAATTATCCAGGGCATCTGACATTGAGATTGGCTCGTTGGCGTCCTTGCTTCGCGCCATGGAGAAACGCGTGGAGTTTTTCCATGCACATGGATGTCGTGCAGCTGATCACGGGCTGGAAGTATTGCCTTATCAGGAGTTATCTGCTGGTGAAGCTGATAAACTGTTTTCAACTGTATTGAAAGGAAAGATTTTGACTCCCGACGAGATCACCGGCTTGCGCTCGATCATATTGACGCAGCTTTGCCGTCTTTATCATGCGAAGGGTTGGGTACAGCAGTTTCACCTAGGAGCACTTCGTAACAACAATTCAAGAATGAAGAAGCGTTTGGGTGTGGATACGGGATTTGATTCAATCGGAGATTTTCCACAAAGCCGTTCGATGGCGAAATTTTTCGATCGCCTTGACCTTGACGATCAGCTCGCAAAAACAATTATTTATAATCTGAATCCCGCTGACAATGAGCTGTTCGCTACAATGACGGGGAACTTCAACGATGGATCGATTCCCGGTAAGATGCAATGGGGCAGTGGCTGGTGGTTCCTCGACCAAAAGGATGGAATGGAAAAGCAAATGAACACACTCTCCAACATGGCTTTGCTGTCGAGATTCGTCGGGATGGTGACCGATTCAAGAAGTTTTCTGTCGTTTCCGCGCCATGAGTATTTCAGACGGATACTATGCAACCTAGTCGGCCGTGATATTGACAGCGGCGAACTTCCTGATGACATTTCACTGGCGGGAGAGATGGTAACTGATATCTGTTATCGTAACGCAAAAAGATATTTTGGATTCTAATAGGTGCGACTCTGGCTTCTGCGTCAGATACCTGTTGAATAGATGAACCGAATGGCTTGTCCTCGAGTTTCCTAGTAATGCGTTTGGACGGAGTTGTATAAGTCTATTTTTTCTTCGGCGCCGGCGTAATTTTCATTTTGGGAATCGGCTTCGAGTGTCGCTCCTTGAATTTTGCTTTTGTCGTGATGATTCTCGAGATGCCAAAGGTGGCTGACAGGAACACATCGCGTCGTTGACCGTAAAGGTCGGGCGCACCCGGGTTGCCATTGATATCATTGGGACCGTTAGGATTCTTGAGCTGATCTACATAGGCGCTTGTCCTTGAATCGAACAATGCAAAGTTTGCGCGACCGTCGGCCATTACACTCCATTTATCGCTGAGGTCAAGATCTGCCCGCACTCCTATGCCGCCGAAGAGCTGAAACACATTGAACTTGTCTTTAGACACCTGGATCTTGTTATTTAGTGCGGGAACAAAAACACCGTCATAGGCGATGGTGTATCCGGGGTCAGTCGGAACAGATACTCCAGGGGGATATCTCAGCTTGGCCGCAACATTTGTTTCTGTCTCTTTACCATCCAGCAGGAAACAAAAATCTACGGCTGCCACCATACTGAATCGAAAAAATGAGAGATCGTTGATGTGAAACTTGAGGGCCACCGGTAAGCTGAAGTAGTTCATCGAAATGTCGCGCGTACCCACGTCACCCCCTGTGGAGTTCTTGATTGTATATTTCTGCCCGATGGAGAGGTAGCTCGGTGAAATTACCCAGCCCAAGCCCGGTCGATCGTAGCCATAATGAAAGCCAACCGGAGTGCCACGTATCAGAAATATCGACTGATAACGGGTGTCTTTGTCAAGGCCTTTGTCAATTGTGATAGGAATATTGAATCCCCCAAACACGCCGAACGACTCAATGTTCTGAGAATAGAGATTTAGATAAGAAGCCAACAGTAACACGCAAAGAGCGGATCTCCTCATGAATCAGGGTTAGGTCGACGGGCCAAAAAACAATGTGCAGCCTTCATTTCGGGCAATCGCTAACTACAAAACTAAGACAAAATCGCTATTTCCAGCCCTGTATTAAGCCATATTACCGTATTTTTGCGCGCTAAAATGTCTATTATTTCGGCGCATGAAGGACCGGCTTAAGCGGCTATTAACGTCAGTTAAGTGGCGCGGAAATATCTATTTCGCATTGATTCAGTCACTTGTACTGATGATGGCGCTGTACATGCTCTGCAGGGTGGTATTTTATTACTACAACCAGGCATTTTTTCCGGACATGACGTTCAGCCGGTTTGCACTGATCATGGCTGGTGGCCTCCGATTCGATCTCTCCGCGGTTCTATATCTGAACTCTCTTTTCATACTGCTGATAATCATTCCTTTTCAATGGAGATTCAGACCAGGGTACCTTAAATTTCTTGCGTGGCTGTTTATCATTATCAACAGCATAGGGCTCGCAGCCAATGTTTGTGATACGATCTACTATGAGTACACATTAAGAAGGACCACGCTCAGTGTTTTTCGCCAGTTTGAAAATGAGAAAAACATCGCAGGCTTGGTGTTCACTTTCGTTCTTGACTACTGGTATGCATTGGTCTTTTGGATCGCATTGATTGCACTAATGACTTGGCTGTTCAGAAAGATTAAAATTGAAGGCCCTCAATTGCGCGGTGGTGTCTCGTATGTTGCTGGGACGATTGCAATGATTTTTATTGTGGGATTAGTAGTTGCCGGAATGCGTGGTGGATTCGGAGAGAGCACAAGGCCGATCACATTAAGTAACGCCGCACAGTACGCTGCTACGCCGAAGGATATTAATTTGGTACTGAATACTCCGTTTGCACTGCTTCGCACTGCCAAGACACCGGTGATTCAGCGAGTCAACTACTTTCCGACACCGGGTGACGCGGAAAAAGTATTTTCACCGGTGCACATCCCGACTGATACAGCGGCATTTCGTCCCATGAATGTGGTTGTGATCATCCTTGAGAGCTTTTCGAAAGAGTTCTTTGGTGTGTATAATCGCGATATACAAAACGGGACATACAAGGGATACACACCGTTTCTTGATTCTCTTATCGGCCACTCGAAAGCTTTCCAATACTCGTTCGCCAATGGCCGTAAGTCGATTGATGCAATGCCTTCCATTATCTGCAGCATTCCATCGATCGAGGTTCCATACGTACTCTCGCACTATTCAGGAAATAAGGTGAACAGCCTCTCCAGCCTTTTAAAAGACAAAGGTTACTACACGGCCTTTTTTCATGGCGCGCCCAATGGCTCCATGGGCTTCCAGGCGTTTGCGAATCTCTGTGACTTCAAGGATTACTATGGGAAGGACGAGTATAATAATGACGCCGACTACGATGGCATTTGGGGAATCTGGGATCACAAATTTTTAAAATTCTACGCATCAAAAATGAGTGAGTTCAGAGAACCATTCTACACGAATTTCTTTTCTGTTTCATCTCACCACCCGTACAACCTTCCCGACGAGTTTAAGAATAAATTTCAAGAGGGGGAGATGTCGATTTACAAGTGTATAGAATATACTGATTACGCCTTGAAAGAATTTTTCAGCACTGCGAAAAAGATGCCGTGGTATAAGAATACTCTGTTTGTAATCAGTGCGGACCATGCATCCGCGCAAATTCGCATACCAGAATACAATACTGCATGGGGTTACTTCTCGATACCGATCTTTTTCTATAAGCCCGGTGCCGACTGGCAGTCGTTCAACAGTGAGATCGTCCAGCAGATTGATATCATGCCGACTGTGCTCGGTGAGTTGCACTATGACCGGCCGTTTGTCGCTTTTGGCAGAGATATATTTCATGACAAAACGCGACCATTTGCATTTAACTACCTCGACAATACCTACCAGTCTTTTCGTGGCAATTATTTGTTACAGTTTGACGGAGTGCGGACAGTCGGTCTCTATGATTTTAAGAATGACAAACGACTGGCTACGAACTTGATGTCGCAGTTGCCGGATACAGCCCAGGTGATGGAAAACCAGCTCAAAGCTTTTATTCAGCAATACAATGATCGTATGGTCGATGATAATCTGACGACCGAAGGTCCGTTGGCGCCTGGCGTAAGAAAATAAATCTACCATTCCACTAGGGGGAACAACTCATGACATTGTCATGGGATAACAAACCCCAACAGTCATGAAAATCTTGCGGTTTTCGGTATTTGCAGCCCTTACTTCACTTTTGGTTTCCTCGTGCTTGCGCGAGCAAGACCCCGGTCCTCTTCAGCGGGATGAGAGGAATTATAACGTGCAGGATTTCGACAGGCTCGAGATGGGTGACGCATTCGTTGTCGCCGTGGTTCAGAATCCTGTGTATTCTGTTACAGTACGGGGCGACCGCAGGAACCTCGATGACCTGAACATTTCGAAGCTTGGAACCACACTGCGGATTTTTTACCCCACAAATGCGGAACGTGATCATACAACGTTCATTACTATCGGCATGCCGGCATTGCGCGGTGTTTCGTTCTCCGCAGCTTCCAGCTCTACCATCAGCGGCTTTAAGGGTGATGCTGTCGATCTTGTGCTCACCGGCGCGTCCATATGCCAGCTCAGCATCGAGTCAAAGCGCGCAGACATTAACCTTTCCGGTGCATCGCGTCTGACGGTAACTGGAAAAGGGGAGGCCTTAAACGCAAAGATCTCGGGTGCCTCGGAATTGTACGCTTATAATTTCGCGGCAGGCGCCGTGGATGCCGACGCGTCGGGAGCGAGTAAAGTTAGCGTTCTTGCTTCGCAGACTTTGAAGGCAACGGCTAGCGGCGCGAGTATTATCTATTACAAAGGAAGCCCATCGGTCACGTCCTCCGTAAGCGGAGCAAGCACAGTGGCCTCGGATAACTGAAGGTATAGCTAACGCAAATTGGCAAATGCCTTTACGCCAGATTATGAAAGACGTTCTGTACGTCGTCGTCCTCTTCAAGTGCCGTAACACATTCCATGACTTCGTCTTGTTGCGCTTCGCTAAGCTCTTTAGTTGACGAAGGGATGTATTGAAGTTCAGAGCTCTTTGCAGCGAGGTTTTTGGATTCCAGGAATTTCTGCATGTGACCGAACTCGGTGAACTTCGTGTAAACAATGATCTCCTCTTCGTCTCTCTGAATATCTTCAGCACCAGCGTCGATAAGATCGAGCTCGTGTTCGTCAAGGTTTAATTTTGACGGGTCGAATTTAAAAACGCCTTTCCTCTCGAACATGAAGGAGACTGAGCCCGAGTTGCCCATCGTTCCGCCATTCTTGGAGAACTTAAGGCGAATGTTCGCCACCGTACGTGTTGGATTGTCTGTGGCGCATTCCACCAACACGGGAACGCCGTGTGGTGCGTACCCTTCGTAGATCACTTCCTGAAAATCCTTTTCTTCCTTGGAAGATGCTCTTTTAATTGCGGCTTCAACGCGATCTTTGGGCATGTTCATACCCTTCGCGTTTTGAATCGCCATTCTCAACCTTGGATTGTTATCGGGGTTGGGGCCGCCTTGTTTGACGGCGATTGCGATGTCCTTGCCTACGCGTGTGAACCCTTTGGCCATGCGGTCAAAGCGGGCGAACATTTTGTGCTTACGTTTTTCGAAAATCCTCCCCATAGTGATAATCAGGTGAAATAGGTCGTAAAAATAGCGTGGCCTTTTGAATTTGAAAAATCCTCAGAAATCTCAAGCGAGACCGGTCTGGTACAAATTGAATTCCAGCGGGCTGGCAACTTCAAATCCATCTTCCTTGAGATCTTCGAATATGGCTTCGTCAAATTCGAGATCCCGGCTTTCGACCTTACCGTCCGGCATAATAGTAATTTCCGTTCCCTTCCACTGAATCGGATTCACCTTCACGATGATTTTTAAACCTTCAATTTCTTTTTTGAAGTATTGATGGACGATATTTGAGCTATTGCTTCGCATTATTTTTTAAAATGAGTCTTACCATCTCCGAGTACTATGAAACGGAGCGCCTCCGTTTGATCCGCTTAAAGTACGAAGAAGCGGAAGAAATATTCTACACCTATGCGAGCAAGCCTGAGGCCACCAAGTACATGGCTTGGCCTACTCATCGTACAATGGATGACACGCGGAACTTTCTTAAACATGCGGTTGGTGGCTGGAAGGCCGGAACAGATTATTCATTTGGGATAAGGCTGAAAGACTCTAACCGCCTGATCGGAAGCTGCGGACTACTCCATGACGATGGAAAAATACAGTTCGGGTATGTGCTCAGCCCAACGCATTGGGGTCGCGGATATGCCACGGAGGTTTGTCGAAAGCTGATGGAGATTGTGCGAACCCAGCATGATGTTTACAGGGTGAGCACTTTTGTGGATGTGGAGAATGTGGCTTCCGCTCGTGTCTTGATGAAATCTGGCCTGGTCGAAGAGGCGAGGCTTGAAAAATGGTTCAAGTTCGTAAACCAGGATAACCAGCCAAAAGACTGTTGGCTTTTCAGGCTTCCATTGTGATGCAATGATGCGCCAGCCTGAATTCATTCTTCGGTACAACATGGTGTGACGTGCTACCTCCCGCGCTTGGATCTTTGGATCTGGGACGTTGAACGTTCCCTGTCGAACTTTGAACTTTGAACCTGAATTTTGAACCTTGAACCTTGAACTTTCAAAGTATATATTTGGTAGATGTGGCGTCTGTTGTCTGGCTTAATCTTATTGGCGAGCATCGCTCAATGCTTTGCTCAACAGGATTCTGTTGCTTATCGGATTGTTCTGGTTGGCGACGCGGGCACCGAGAAGTCGCGCGAGCTTTCGCCGCTGATCCGGCAGTATGCTGATTCACCAAAAGCTCCGACATCATTCATTTTCCTCGGCGACAATTTATACCCGCGTGGGATGCCTGACGCCAAAGAACATAATCGCAAGGAAAGTGAACAAATATTGCTTGATCAGATTGCACTGACGGAAAATGCGAAGAGTGTATTCTTTGTTCCCGGAAACCATGACTGGAAGAATGGGCATCATGACGGCTTGCGCTACCGTAATAACGAACAGGCGTTTATTGATTCGCTGAAAAATCATGCTATTCATTTTCTCCCCCGCGACGGATGCCCTGGCCCCGAAGAAATTCATCTCGCAACGGGAGTAGTGCTTGTGATCATAGACACGGAATGGTTTCTATATCCCTGGGAAAAACCTGAAGGCGAAGGAAGTCCATGTGAATCCAAGAGCCCGGTTGATGCCACCATTGAGCTGGACGATATCCTGAATAGAAATCTCGGGAAGCGCGTAATCGTTGCTGGCCACCATCCTGTATTTACTTACGGTCCTCATGGTGGCGTATTTACATGGAAGGATCATCTGTTTCCGCTTACTGAGGCGAACAAAAGTCTTTACGTGCCCCTTCCGGTTGTGGGATCATTGGTACCCCTATACCGCTCCATCTTTGGAAACGTTCAGGATATAGCACATCCACTAAACAAGGCCTTAAGACGTGGTCTCGAAGATGTTATGGTTGAGTATCCCGGAACAATCTATGTCAGTGGTCATGAGCACGCACAACAATATATTGTGAAAGACAGCATCTCATATGTCGGCACGGGTACAGGCGCCAAGTCAAGCGCGGTAAAAAAGAAGGGGTATTCAGAATTTGCATCATCGGAGCATGGCTTTGCAACGCTCTCGATTTTGAAGAACGGTACCGCGTTGGTCGACTACTATTCGTCGGGGGGAAAATTGTTTTCAGCTGTCATTCCAGAGGTAAAGACTCCGAAGGTTGAGATATTGCCGGCCCAGTCGAACGATACGCTTTGGGTGCTGGCGAATGCAAGCTACCGCTATGAGGCTGGAAAATTTAAACGAAACTTACTGGGAGAGAACTATCGCGCAGAGTGGTCACAAAAATTGGAGCTGAGCGCATTCGATATTGGAAAAGAGAAAGGAGGACTAAAAATACTTCGCAAAGGAGGTGGAATGGAGACGATGGCGCTGCGTTTGCGTGATTCGCTGGGCCGCGAATATAACTTAAGGTCGATCGATAAATATCCAGCCAAGGCTCTGCCGCCGGCCTTTCGTGACACGTTCATTCAGGCGGTGAAGCAGGATCAAGTTTCTGCGTCGCATCCTTACGCCGCACTCGTTGTTGCCCCACTCGAACAACGCGCCGGGATTTATCATACGAATCCGAAAGTCACTTATGCCCCGAGCGACCCTCGCTGGGGAATCTATCGGAAGGATTTTGCAGGAGAGTCCATGTTGTTTGAAGAGAGGCCCGACGGAAACGGAAAAGGAATGCCATTCTTTGGAAATCCCGAAAGGATGATCAGCACACGGCGCCTCCTTGAGCGTATGAAGCATGATAATGATGTGCATCCCGACCAGCAAATGGTATTATCCGCGCGAATCTTCGACATGTGGATCGGCGACTGGGACAGGCATGACGATCAATGGCGTTGGGGAGAATTTGATCAAAAGAAGTTAAAGGTATTCAAGCCGATCCCCCGGGACCGCGATCGCGCATTTTTTGTAAACGAGGGATTTGCTCCGCGGCGATGGCGGAGGCGTCATATTTTTCCTAACCTGGAAGGCTTTGACTACACCGTCCGGTGGGCGCCGGGCCTTATGTACGTCGGGCGGTATTTCGACCGGAGTTTTCTCAATGAAATGACTGAGTCAGATTTCATTTCGTCAGCAAAGAATTTGATGGCCCGAATGTCGGACGTGGCTATTGACTCGGCCATGCACATGTGGCCCAAAGAAATCTACCAGTATCATGGCGACATTATCTCGGCGAAACTTAAATCACGTCGCTCTAATCTTGTTCAGGATGCTCAGGATTATTACAAATTCCTGGCAAGACAAGTTGATATCACTGGTTCCGACAAGCGAGAATTATTCGAGGCCACCTGGCTGCCGGGGGGCAACCTCGATGTGCAGATGTTCAAGCGTGACAAAGATGGAAACAAGGGCAGGCTTCTGTATCAACGAAAGTTCATTAATGGTGAGACGAAGGAACTGCGTTTTTATGGGCAGGGAGGTGATGATGTTTTTCATTTTTCGGGCCCGGCTAATAAGAACATGAAAGTGCGGATTGTCGGGGGAGAGGGAAATGATGACTTGAACAACGAAGGGACGGGAACATCGAAGATACTGCTCTATGACAATAAGGGTGGCGCAACCATTGAAGGGAATCACGTACGCAACAGGATGTCCTCAGATCCTCATGTGAATGACTATGACAGGAAGCAGTATGAGTACAACAGGATTTATCCCAAGCACACTGTCACTTACAACATTGATGATGGTCTCTTTGTCGGAACTGGTTTTTCCACTATTGTCCATGGCTTCCGTAAAAAACCTTACCAATCTCATCACTTTTTGCAAGGCAGCTACGCAATCAAAACACAATCTTTCAACATCAGGTATGAGGGCCGCTTTCCAAAGTTGATTGGCAAATGGGATCTGGAACTCGATGCCGACGTGAAATCACCGAATTACGTAAACAACTTTTTCGGGTGGGGCAACCAATCAGTGTTTGACGAGACTATCAATCAAAGCGGTGGCGTGGATGTTGCCAGTCCTATCGATTACTACCGGCTACGTTTCAGGGATATCAGGGGTGAGGTTAAGATTCACAGAAGAATAGGGCAATGGGGATATTTCAAAATTGGACCGGTATTTCAACGGGGACAAATTGTCGATCCGAATGCCGATCGTTTTATTGTCGATTACAGCAACTCGCTCCCTGAACCTATTCTTGGCATCGCGAAGAACTTTGGTGGTTTGCACTATTCGTGGGGTATCGACAAAAGGGATAATCAGGGGTTTACGACCCGCGGAATTGTCTTCCGCCAATCGACGCGTGTGATGACGGAGTTTGGTGGTCCTGGATTCACTTACAGCACAGCACAATTCACTTTGTTTCAATCTTTCCGACTTCCCGCGAGAGTGACATATGTTTTCAACGCCGGGGCAGGACACAATACCGGTTCATATCAACTTTATCAGGCCCAGGCATTGGATGGAAAGACGGAGATCCGTGGATTCCGCAAGACAAGGTTTTATGGCGACACCAAGGTGTATTTCAATAATGAGGTCAGGGTGAAGCTCGCTACGCTCAAGACCTACTTATTCCCGGCTGCAATAGGTGTCCATGCATTTTATGATGTCGGTCGTGTGTGGTATAGAGATGAAAATGGAATTGACCCTTCGGCTCCCGGCGGCACTTCTGACAAATGGCATCGTGGCTTTGGTGGGGGAGCTTGGTTCAGACCTTATGACCTCACCACCATCGTAACGGAGGTAGGCCATTCAGAGGAAGGAACGCTCTTCTACCTTCGCCTGGGATTTCTTTTTTGATGCCACATTGTCAACGTTGCCTGCAAATGGCGGAAGTGTGATTTGATCAAGGAGCTTTTCTTCAAGTAACTCGGCCCACGTCAACAAATATTTCACCACATCTGCTTTTATGTTGTGCCGTAGGTTCCGCTCCGTTGGCGGTAATCTCAAGAGCACGTCGTTGTCTGAAAGGTATTCAAGATGACGGAGGTCCTGGGCGTCAAAACCAAAGTTGATAAGCTCGGAGATCATGTCATCCATTGGTAGCCCACTTGTAGGACAGTAATCGTTGAGCTGCTCACTCCAGTCACCGTGACGCTGCATTGCCCGCTTGTGGATTTCTTCCTTGGTGAGATGCGTGACTTCCTGGGCCAGAAACCCACAATTGCAAAGGCCCATGTGACCCCATTGATAAGTTACGCTGTCTTGGAGGTGGTGTGCCGATGCACGCAATGTGCAGATTATTTGAGGTGACGCAAGTGCCATAGTGCCTTGGGAATATAAAGAATACTTATTTATGGTTTCGGACTAACATTTTGTCATATTGGTTATAGGATAAACCACCTATGGCACTTTCTGGTTCTGTTTTTTCCGAGGAAAATTTCAGAAGGATGGCTGAAAATGCTCTGATCGGCATTTTGTTCATTGACCGTGAAATGACGTGGCGTTTTGTTTTTTCCAGAAAGGCTGTTGAAAAGCTTAACGGTGAAATTATAGCGACCTCTGCGCCAGGGGAGGGTTCAGATTTCTCTATTTTTCTTCCAAAGAACTAGCATGAGACGCCCGGCGCTTCGAACATTCTTTTTATGCATGAGCATCATGGGTTCGGGCTGCGCTCTTGGTCAGGAGGCATTCATTACGCTCTACTATTCAGATGCGAATTCAGAGGACTTGCGCTACTTTATTACGCCGGCGGAAGATGGAAGCTTTTGCCTTGCTAAGAAATTTACCGTTGCACCTGACCTCGATGGATTTGTACGTCTGAAGATAAAGCTCAGCAAACCGGGTTACGTTTATACTTCTGGATTGAAGCAACCGCTGAGCGTCTATGTTGCGCCTGGGAAGAATGTGACCGTGCATTTAACGAAAGCTGTGCTGTTTGGCGGAGATTTGCGCAGAGAGAACAATTTTGTCAATAATCTGCCGTCGCTCGACAGTATAATTGACCAGGTTTTATCACCGGCGCGATCGATAAAAATGGAAGCAGCCTTGTTCAGAAGTCGACTCACGAATGCAATGTCTAATGATTTGGAACTGATAAAAACTTCAGCCGGCACCGGGAAGCGATTGTCGCGACAACTTGTAGAGTTTGCGTCGATAAATCGCATGTTGGCAATTCTGTGCAAGGCCGACAGTGTGGTAGCGGAAAAACTTGACAGCCTGCGTGGAACAGTGCGGGACGATATTTATCTCAAATGGAAAAACATGCGGGCGAGTTTGTTCGTCGACAGTCTGATAAACTGCGGGGCGGTGACATCCTATTCGTATAGCAATTACCTGGTTCGATATATCGATTATCTCGCTGCTGAAAAAGGAAACAAAGGAGAACAAGGCGATAGCCTTGAGCTGGCAGATCGAATGCGCATTACTGAACAGCATCTGTCTATTACCGCGAAAGAAGTTTACATATCCAGGTTCCTGGCGTCCAATGCTATGCCGGGCGCCCGCTTTTACCGTCGCGAGCTGATGACCTTATATGAAGAGTTCAAAAGGGAATACCCAAACTCCGCCGCCATTTCGGCGCTTGAGCTTGAAATGAAGAAGGTTGCCAGGATTCCATCTAAAGCAGGCATGATGAAAAAAAGGTAGTTTCCTGCCAAAAACTGTCATCCGAGACGTGCTGAGAAAATAAGAGATCCCGATTCTCATGCGAGCATTTTGTTAATTTCTTCTTCCATGCTATACTTGCCAAAAATATTTCAGATTACTACATGGGAAGAGGAGACAAAAAATCGAAAAAAGGCAAAATCTGGCTAGGATCTTACGGTGTGTCGAGGAATAAGAAGGCCATCAAAGCAAGGTTGAAAAGAGTAGCGTCAGCTAAGCCTGCAACAGCCGTCGTCACAGAGGAAAAACCGAAAGCTAAACGCGCTCCACGCAAAAAGGAGGCTGCAGCTGAATAGATATGAATAAATTCAATACAACAGCTTGGTGGTGGCACCGTTCGAATTTCGATCGGCGCATGGCTATTGTATAATTCTTAATTAAAAGAACCTTAATGAAGCCCGCTCCGATCTATCGGGGCGGGTTTTTTTTTGTCCAAAATTGAATGAAAAGAGTTATTCATGAAGTTTAAATTGACTACAACGGAAAAAAAGTTATTGGCGGATACGCTCACACCAGTGAATATCTATCTCAAGGTGCGGGACGTTTATGCAGGAAGTATATTGCTTGAGAGTTCCGATTATCATGGCCACGAGAACAGCCTGTCGTTCATCTGCTGCGATCCCATCGCATCGTTTCAGGTTAAGAATGACGATATAGAGAAGAGATTTCCGGATGGAGGGAAACACGTGCAGAAAATTGGCAGGAAGGACCTGGTACTAAAGGAGCTCGATGAATTCAGACTGTCATTCGGCTGCGAGACTCCCAGCAGCAAGAATGCCCCCGCGGGATTGTTTGGCTACATGACGTACGACTCCGTGCGTTACTTTGAGGACGTTGACCTCTCCGTTCGGGATCGATTGGTCCCCGATATTCTCTATAAGGTTTATCGCTACGTTGTTATTGTCGACCATTTCTCAAATGAGCTGACTCTTACGGAGAATTCGCCAGTCGGAGAGACCGCAGGTAATGGCCTTGAGAGGCTTGAAAAGATAATCTACAGCAATCGCTTCTCGACGTTTCCATTTCAGTCCACCGGGGAAGAACGATCAAATAATACAGACGAAGAATATATCAGCATGGTGGAGCGCGGGATGCAGCATTGCTTCAGGGGTGATGTGTTTCAGATTGTCCTGTCCCGGCGGTTCACCAGTGGATTCAAGGGTGACGAGTTCAACGTCTACAGATCATTGCGGTCGATCAATCCGTCTCCGTATCTTTTCTATTTTGACTACGGAAGTTTTAAGATTTTCGGTTCATCGCCGGAGGCTCAGATACAGATTAGCAAGGGAGCAGCGAGTATTTATCCGATCGCGGGTACCTTTCGCCGGTCCGGGAACGATCAGGAAGACTCGGAGATCGCCAACCGTTTAGCACAAGATGAAAAGGAGAACGCGGAGCATGTGATGCTTGTTGACCTTGCCAGAAATGATTTGAGCCGTGATTCGGTCGACGTCAGGGTAGAGGTTTTCAAGGAGGTGCAATACTATTCTCATGTCATTCACCTTGTCTCAAAGGTGACGGGCCGATTACAACCTTCATCGTCACCACTAAAGCTTGCCGCTCACACTTTTCCTGCGGGTACTCTTTCCGGCGCGCCAAAGCACAAGGCCATGTACCTGATCAACGAATGTGAGAATGTCAACCGTAGCTTCTACGGTGGGGCAATCGGATTTATTGGCTTCAATGGAGATTTTAATCACGCCATTATGATCAGAACATTTTTAAGCAAGGATAACAACTTGATCTATCAGGCCGGTGCTGGCATTGTGGCGAAATCAGTGCCCGCAACCGAATTGCAAGAGGTTAATAACAAGCTCGAGGCCTTGAGAAAGGCTATCCGGATGGCAGAAAAAATCTGATTTAAAAAAGAGAGAATCAAGATGAAAGTGCTCGTTTTAGACAACTACGATTCATTCACATACAATCTGGTGCATATCATCAGAGAACTGGAATATCCTGTTGATATCTTCAGGAATGATAAGATATCGCTCAAGGACGTGGGCAACTATGACAAGATTCTGTTATCGCCCGGGCCTGGAATTCCTGACGAAGCAGGTGTCATGAAAGATGTGGTGCGGACTTATGGCCCTTCCCGAAGCATTCTCGGCGTTTGCCTTGGTCATCAGGGGATCGGCGAGGTATACGGGGCAAAACTTTTCAATCTGCCCTCGGTCCTCCATGGCATCACGTCCACCATTGAAGTAAAGGAGAAATCAGAAAAAATATTCCGGAATGTTCCAACCCACTTTGAAGGCACACATTACCATTCCTGGGCCATCGTTCCTTCAAGCATACCGGAAGAAATTGAAGTGACCGCAACGAATAGCGAGGGATTGATAATGGCTATTGCGCACAAAAGACTCGATGTGCGTGGTGTTCAATTTCATCCCGAATCTATAATGACCCAGCATGGGAAGACGATCTTAGAAAACTGGCTGAAGATTTAAGTTGGAAACCATGAAAGAAATTCTGAACGAGCTTATTGAACATCGCTCGCTGAGTCAGCAGGCGTCCCGTCAGGTGCTGATTGACCTTGCATCTGGGAAATACAATGCGAGCCAGGTGAGCGCTTTTATGACCGTCTATATGATGCGCGCTATTACCATCCAGGAACTGCAGGGGTTCAGGGATGCCATGTTGGAGCTTTGTGTGCCGGTGCGTTTCGATGCTCCATTGATCGACGTGTGCGGTACCGGTGGCGACGGCAAGAATACTTTTAATATATCGACGTTGTCTGCATTTGTTGTGGCTGCCTCGGGCCAGCCCGTGGCGAAACATGGCAACTATGGCGTCTCTTCTGTAAGTGGCTCATCCAACGTCCTTGAGTATTTTGGATATAAATTCACTCAATCACGCGAGGAACTGCAGCGTTGTCTGGAGCGCGCTAATATCTTCTTTATGCATGCACCATTATTCCATCCCGCGATGAAGAACGTTGCGCCCATCAGGAAAGAGCTTGGCGTGAAAACTTTTTTCAATATGTTGGGGCCTATGGTAAATCCTGCCTTCCCACCCAGACAGCTTGTGGGTGTTTTTAGCCTTGAGCTTGCACGTCAGTATGGATACTTGTATCAGCAAACCGACCGTTCATTTGGTATTGTTCATGATATTCAGGGCTATGATGAGATTTCGTTGACGGGTCCTTTCAAACTATTTACCAATGACGGTGAAAAGGTGCTCGAGGCTGAAGATCTGGGACTGCAGGAAGTAACTGCAGCTGAGATAAAGGGAGGAGCCACGGTGGAAGAGTCGGCGAAGATTTTTCTGAACATATTGGAAGGACGTGGCACGCCTGCGCAGAACAGCGTTGTGGCGGCAAACGCCGGAATGGCGCTCCATTGCAGTAATCGGACGGAACCGTTAATTGATTCCGTCGGCAGAGCACGCGAGTCGCTCGAATCGGGCAAGGCTTTGAGGGCTTTTAATTTGCTGCTTGAACGCGCGTCTAGAGTTAATAATTGAAATGCGGACATGAGTATTCTTGACGAGATATTATCGCACAAGTTGAAAGAGGTCTCCTTCCTTAAGCAGGCACATTCCGTGAAGGAGTTGGAGCGAAGTGCTTACTTTCATGCTCGGTGCGTGTCAATGAAGGAACAATTGCTGTCGAAGGACAAGTCTGGAATCATTGCCGAGTTCAAGAGAAAATCGCCGTCAAAGGGTGTTATCAATGATCGTGCATCCGTCGAGGAGGTTACGACGGGCTATGTTCAGGCGGGGGCATCGGCTATATCTGTTCTTACTGATAACAAGTTTTTTGGTGGAACAAACGACGATCTCATGGCCGTAAGGAAGCTCCATTCGTGTCCTATACTGAGGAAAGATTTTGTACTTGATGAGTATCAGATTGTCGAAGGGAAATCGATAGGCGCGGACGCGATCCTGCTGATTGCGGCCGCGTTGGAACCGCGAAGGCTCAAGGAGCTATGTTCATTTGCACACTCGCTAGGTTTGGAGGTGCTTCTGGAAGTTCATAATGAGATCGAATTGAATGCCACAATCGGTGCAGGGGCCGACATGGTTGGGGTGAATAACCGAAATCTTAAGAACTTTCAATTAGATGTGAATGTCAGCAGAGTGTTGGCAAACAAGATCCCACAGGCAATAATTAAAGTCTCCGAGAGCGGTATCGAGAACCCAGCGGTGATCCTGGACTTGAAAGAATATGGGTTTCGCGGATTTTTGATCGGCCAAACTTTTATGCAAAGTGCCAAGCCCGGTATAGCGGCAGCGGAGTTTATTAATGAACTAAAAGAACTTGAAACAAGTGCCGGTCAATAATATTCATTTGAAGGTTTGTGGAATGAGGGATCCCCTTAATATAGCCGAGGTCGGAGCCTTGGACCCTGACTATATGGGCTTTATTTTTTATCGTGGCTCGAAGCGTTTCGTGGGAGAGGATTTTCTCGTGCCGGATGAGCTGTCAACTGCGATAAAGCGGGTCGGTGTTTTTGTGAACGAAGACACTGATGTTATGTTACGTGTAGCAAGAAACAACCGCCTTGACTATTTGCAGCTACATGGCCAGGAGTCGGTAGATCAGTGCGCACGGGTGAGTGGCGAAGGCCTTGCCGTCATCAAAACTTTTAATGTAGACAGTATGTTTGATTTTGCAGTAACGTCGAAATATGTTGGCGTGACTGATTTCTTTTTGTTTGATACGAAGGGGTCGTTGCCGGGAGGAAACGGAAGTTCGTTTGATTGGAGTTATTTGAAAAGTTATAATCAGGAGGTTCCCTTTTTTCTCTCAGGTGGTATTTCGGCGGATAACATACAAAGCATTGAAAGCTTAAAAGGAATGAACATACATGCCGTCGATGTTAACAGTGGTGTGGAAAGGTCGCCGGCATTAAAAGACATAACGCTGTTGATTGAGTTGACTAATAAAATGAAGGCATATGCAATATAGTGTAGACGAACACGGATATTACGGGCAGTTTGGGGGCGCATTTATCCCTGAGATGCTTTATCCGAATGTCGAGGAGCTGCGCAGACATTATGTCGCCATCCTTTCGGACACCGGATTTCAAGCAGAATTCAGAAATCTCCTTGAGCACTATGTTGGCCGACCAACGCCACTATACTACGCATCGCGACTGTCTGCGAAATACGATGCTCAGGTCTATCTAAAGCGCGAAGATCTTTGCCACACAGGCGCGCACAAAATAAATAACACAATCGGTCAGATCCTTGTGGCGCGGCGCCTCGGTAAAACCAGGATCATTGCCGAGACCGGAGCCGGCCAGCATGGTGTCGCTACAGCGACAGTTTGCGCCCTCATGGGAATGGAGTGCGTGGTATACATGGGCAAGGTGGACATGGAACGGCAACGCCCTAATGTAGAGCGCATGAGAATACTGGGGGCTACCGTGACGCCGGCGATGAGCGGCAGCATGACACTCAAAGACGCGACGAACGAGGCGATGCGTCACTGGATCAACAACCCAACTGACACGCACTATATCATCGGATCTGTTGTCGGGCCGCATCCTTATCCCGATATGGTTGCGCGATTTCAGTCTGTGATCTCCGAAGAGATACGGAAGCAACTAAACGAGCTCCAGGGGAATCCATATCCGGACTATGTATTAGCCTGCGTGGGCGGTGGAAGCAACGCAGCGGGGGCTTTTTTTCATTATTTGAATGACGCCCAGGTTAATCTAATTGGTGTTGAGGCTGCGGGCAAGGGCATTGATTCAGGAGAGTCTGCGGCGACCACGGTGCTGGGCAAGCCGGGTGTTCTTCACGGCAGTAAGACATTGCTGATGCAAACCGACGATGGACAAGTTGTCGAGCCGTATTCCATATCAGCTGGTTTGGATTACCCTGGGATCGGTCCACAGCACGCCCATCTTTTTGAAGTCGGACGTGTGCAATTCATGAGCGCAACGGACGATGAGGCAATGGATGCAGGCGTTGAGCTGAGTAGAATGGAGGGGATTATTCCCGCAATTGAATCTGCGCATGCGATCAGTATTTTGAGAAAAATTAAATTTGAAAAGGACGATGTCGTCGTTGTCAATCTCTCGGGTAGGGGTGACAAAGACCTTGAGACTTATATCAAATGGGGAAAATATTAATTAACAAAATCAATACCACTATGAAATTTGTTTACGCAGCTATCTGCATTCTTCTTATCACTGGATGTGGCAGCAAAAAGGAAAACGGAACCTCCGTGATTGATCCTGTGGCTTATAAAACCGAGATCGATACATGGCATGAGAAGCGTGTGACGGAACTGAAGGGACCCAAAGGCTGGCTTAATATTGCGGGGCTATACTGGCTTAAGGAAGGAATCAATACGTTCGGTAGCGATCCTGGTAATAGCATCGTGTTTCCGGAGGGTACGATACCTGCACGAGCCGGATTCTTTATGCTGAAGCAAAATAAGGTTTCACTGGAAACTGCGAAGGACGTGGAGATCACCAGCAGGGGAAAGTCCGTTAAGCAGCTCATTGCATTTAATCCGGATTCGGCCCGGAGTGCACCGGCCATGAATTATGGCTCACTGGAGTGGTTTGTCATAAAACGCGATGATAAATTCGGCGTACGGTTGCGCGATTTCAAGAACCCGGAGCTGGAGAAATTTTCGGGTATTGAACGGTTCCCCGTGGACACTGCATGGAGGATAGAAGCAACCTTTGAAAAAGCAGATACATTGAAGACGATTCCAATCACAAATGTGCTTGGCCAAACCACGCCGCAACCTTCACCTGGCACCCTGGTTTTTCAAGTCAATGGCACGACATATCGGTTGGACGCACTTGACGAAGGAGGTGATGAGTATTTCATCATCGTCGGCGACGAGACCAATACGCGTACGACGTACGGGGCGGGTCGTTACCTCTATGTTGCGCGTCCCGATGCAGAGGGGAAAACTATCGTTGACTTTAACAAAGCCTATAACCCTCCTTGTGCATTCACGGCATTTGCAACCTGCCCATTGCCACCTAAGCAGAATATTCTTTCCGTCGCGATCACGGCCGGCGAAAAGAATTATGGAACTCACCACTGACGTGCTTATGAACAGGATTGATGCGCTTTTTGAAGCAAAGAAAAAGGACATTCTTTCAGTCTTCTTTACGGCCGGATATCCCGCGATCGAAGACACCACACGCATCGCAGAGCTATTGGAGACCTCCGGTGCAGATATGATCGAGATTGGAATCCCATTTTCTGACCCCGTAGCGGACGGCCCTGTAATTCAGGAAAGCAATACCGTAGCGTTGGAGAATGGAATGACGGTGAAGAAGCTCTTGAGTCAGGTCGTGCAGATTCGTGCAAAGGTGAGTATCCCGATCTTGCTCATGGGATACGTCAATCCGGTAATTCAATATGGCGTCGATAAATTCTGCGCGGATTTTTCTACGGCAGGAATCGATGGTGTCATTTTGCCCGACATGCCAGTCCCGGTATATGCGAGGGAATACAAATCGATCTTCGAGAAGCATGGACTCAGGAATGTTTTCCTGGTATCGCCTACAACGTCGGAGGAGCGGATACGGAGCATAGACCAGGCTTCAACGGGATTCATTTATGCCGTTTCGTCTTCCAGCACGACCGGCGCGAGGAAGAATTTTGCGCCTGAACAACAAACCTATTTCAAAAAACTCAGAGCAATGAATCTTAAAAATCCATTCTTGATCGGCTTTGGTATCTCATCGCGTGACACATTTTCGATGGCTTGCGAGTTTGGGTCCGGTGCAATTGTAGGAAGTGCGTTCATCTCGTTGTTGAAATCATCCCGCAATATCGCTGGCGACATCCCGCAATTTGTTAGACAACTTCAAGGTCGGTAACAAGACTTTCATCTTACTTTGCTGGTGGTTTCTTAAAATCAAATTATGACGGTTTACGGAATAAAGAACTGCAATACGGTCAAAGCCGCAGTGGACTGGCTTAGGCACAACGAAATCGACTTTCAATTCCATGACTATAAGTCGCAGGGAATTACCGATGCAAAACTGAAAGAATGGAGCAGACAAGTTGGATGGGAAGCGCTCGTGAATAAGCGGGGATTGACATGGCGGCAATTGGGCGAAGCACGTCAGGAAAAGGTTAAAAGTGAGCGCGATGCGATTTCGCTGATGCAGGAAAAAACCAGCGTGATCAAGCGACCATTGATTGAAGTCGATGGCAAGGTCATCTTGCTTGGTTTCGATGAAGCCGAATACAACAAGAAATTCAAGTAGCTGTATCAAATCAGACGATTGCAGCCGTATTTAGTAACGGCGGGCTATTTGTTCACCCGGTTTCGTCAGCTCACTTTCTTGCATCGCCTTTTCGGGCCGTTTATGGATCATCGGGACTTTAATCATTTCACTTACCTCGATCTGGTATACACCGAACTCCTCGGTGACTTTTCCTTTGATTCGGTAGAAGCCGCGGCCCCGGAAAGGATACTTGCGTGCGACGTCCGGGAAATGTACGGTGTCAAAGAATTCTCCTCTGGCATCGTAAAATGTTCCGAAGTGCATGATCTCACTTTTCATCGTGCGGGTGTCTTTTGTCGTGACCACGTACCCTACAATCTCCACCCGCTTACCGGTCTGATTGATCAGGTCCCCGGCAAGGACATCTCCATAATCGGTTGAAGGCAGTAACGTGAACGGGTCCTGCAAGGGAAATCCAAGCAATTCTATTTCGTCAAAGGCGTCTTCTGTCAGATCGCGCTGCAGCCGGGGTAGTGGAAATTCATTTGGCTCGGTATCAAATAAGTCGGTAGCCGCCGGCGCCTTTGATTTGGTGCCGTTGAAATAAAGCATCGCCTCCCATAGTAGCCGTTGCTTGGTTTTTCCGGTGAACCGGAATGCCCCGATCCGGATAAGAATGCGTAGCTGCTCGAGGCCGATTCCAGGGGATCGCCTTAAAAAATTATCCAGGCTTCGGTATTCTCCGTTGCGCTCGCGCTCCTCAGGGACGGAGACCGCGATTTTCGCTTCCAGGCTCTTCACATGAATAAATCCCATATAGATGTCATCCCCATATATGGTTGTCAGGCGTTCGCTTTTATTAATGCATGGCGCCCAGATTTTTGCACCATTCATTCGTGCTTCGTGAAAATAGAATTCGGTTTTATAAAATCCCCCGAAGTTATTGATGACGCCTACCATGAATTCCAGGGGGAAATGCGCCTTAAGAAACAGGCTTTGATAACTCTCTACGGCATAGCTGGCGGAATGACCCTTTGCAAAAGAGTAGCCTGAGAAACTCTCGATCTCAAACCAAACGCGGTTGGTGATCTTTTGATCATAGCCGAACGCGGCGCAATTCTGAAAAAACTTTTCGCGCACACGCTGGAACTCCGCGCGTGACCGGTACTTTCCAGACATCCCCCTTCGTAACACGTCCGCCTCGGTGAGCGTGAGGCCTGCGAACTCGTGCGCGACTTTGATCACATCCTCCTGGTAGACCATCACACCAAACGTGTCTGCCATAAGCTCGTCCATTTTTGGATGAATGGATTCGTAGCGTTCGCCGCGACGCACCGCGTGAAATCTCTCGATATAGGCACGCATCATTCCGGACCGCGCAACACCCGGACGAATGATCGAGCTGGCGGCGACAAGCGTCAGGTAATCGTCACAGTGTAGCTTGCTCAGCAACATGCGCATCGCAGGCGACTCCACATAGAAACAACCCATGGCCTTGCTATGGCGCATCAGGTCTTTTATTTTTTCATCGGACTTAAATTCTTCAAATCGGTGGACGTCGACATCCTGGGCCCGGTTTCGCTTTACGTGCTTTACCGCTTCCTTGATGTGTCCGAGTCCGCGCTGACTGAGAATGTCGAACTTAAAAAGCCCGAAGTCCTCGGCACTGTGCATCTCAAAATGGGAGACCGGGTACCCCTTAGCTGGAAACTCAGTGGCGGTGTACGCATAGATGGGTTTTTCGGTTATCAACACACCTCCCGCGTGAATCGAAAAATTAGATGGAAGTTCCTTTTCAATAATGAGGTTAGCATATGCATGGACCATTTCACCGATATTATCCCGCCCATTGCTTGTATGCCTGTTATCGACCAGCTCATCTATCTCACCCCTCGGCAACCCGAAGACTTTTCCCAATTCTCGCAGGACGGAACGACCCTGATAGGTTACGTGCGTACCCAGGAGGCAGACATGATCGCGGCCATGCGTCTTGAAAAGGTATTCATAGATCTCATCGCGGTTGTCCCAAGAGAAATCAATATCAAAGTCAGGTGGGCTTGTCCGCTCTTCGTTGAGGAACCGTTCGAAATACAGGTTTAGGTCAATGGGGTTGACGTTCGTGATTCCCAGGCAAAACGCCACAGTGCTGTTCGCACCGCTGCCTCTGCCCACAAAATCGAAATTCTTCTTTTTCGCAAAGTTGATAAGGTCATAGGTAATCAGGTAATAGGCTGTAAACTGTTTTTGTTCAATAATCCTCAGCTCGTTCTCGATCCGCTTCCACACGGTTCCGCCGGTATCGGAAGGAAATATTTTCTCATAGCCCTTTCTCGTTTGTTCCCGAAGAAGCAATAAGTCCGCTGCTTTGCTCTCAGTGAAGGATCTTTTATTCTTATCGACACGCGGCTCACATTGGATGGCGCATTGGGCTGCCAATTGATGGGTATTTTTTATGAGGTTAGGATGTGCTGCAAAAACGGCTTCGAGTTCCGGGCCCGGCATCATAAATTCATCGCGGGATGCCTGCTGATCGGGCGGGAGCTTGCTTAATAACGTGTTGTTTGCGATACAACGCAGGAGGCGATGAATGTTGTGATCACGATAAATGAGCTGGCCCTTGCGCCCTTGCTCAGGCGGAAGGAACGTCACCGGGTGGAGCGCGACAAATTTATCCTCCGAAGCCTTCCTTGAGTCCAGCATTGAATACTCGTTGAGTTCCTGTTTTTTTATCCCGATGTATTCTCCGCTCCTCAGGTCCTCCGCCTTTCTTTTGCCGAACGGATATATGATAATGACATCGTTGGGAAATTGGGGAGCGGGAAAAGGAAAGTGGAGATTCTCCTCATTGTGCCGGGAAAGAAAGCGGTTGATAGATTCGAAGCCAGCGTTGTTGCGGGCAATAGCAATGTAGAGCAGGTCGTTGCCGACCCGAAACTCCACCCCAATACCGATCTCAAGGTCGTAAGCAGTGCCCGGATCGGTGTTTGCCCGATATTCTTCGCATATTCTGAGCATTTCCAGGTACGACGCGGTGTTATTTATTTCCGTCAGGATGAGTTTACGGACGCCGCATCGGCGCGCTTCGTTGAACAGCGTCTTGATCGGCAGGGTACCGTATTTAAAACTGAATCCGGTATGACAGTTTAGATACATGGATCAGTTTGGTGCCGTGTGCCATCCGGAGACAGATGTGCTTTCACCTTCGTTCTTGAAATAAATGTCTGTATGATGAAGCCAGCGCCTCTTTGACCTCCTTAGGACTTTGACGCGATCGCAGTTGAAAACCGTGCTGTAAGGATTTTGATTCAATACTTTCCATGCACGTTCGAAATCCGGCTTACAAAGATTTTTTGCAACTGTGACATGCGGAACCCCATCGTATTGGAGACTGGTAATATTTTCAAAGACACGGTGAATGGGACCTTTGTTGATGACGTCGAGAAAAATAGTCTTCGAATTCCTGAAGACATTGAAATTGTTGATTTGGATGTCGAACGGCCTAAGCTTAGATAGTCGCGTATGGATTTCGTCCAGTGCTGCGTCGACGTACGTGTCTCCGGATTTATGCAGTGAGATGTGTCCGATGGAGCATTCGCCGTCGAAGGGTCGTCCGATGGCAGTTCTCACAAGCTTCTTCATGCCTGATATCTGTTTTAGAATGTCGGCGGGAGGAGAGATGATGAAAAACAGTTCAGTTGGATCCTTTGGGTCAGTTCTCATAAGCTATTCAAATCTTATCGGTTCAACATTCGTCCGGGCGTTCCCTTAAATACGTTGACTTCCATCCTGATTCGGTTGCTCAGCCCGAGCGTGGTCGCACGGATGAGTTTTTCCACGCCGTGTTTGTGTTTAATGAAATCCATAGCTTCATATAAATTGATATCCTCTTCGGTGTCGTCGAATAAGCTGATCTGGTGATTGCCCTGCACCAGGTTGCTGAGCCGAACACCCACCAGCCGTATTAGCATTCTCCGGCTGTACAGTTTGTCGAACAGTTCCTGCACGACGCGCAGGATGACATGGTCCGATGACGTGTAGGGAACGTGTATTTGCTTTGTCTCCGTGTCGAAGTTTGAGTACCGGATCTTTACGGTGATGCAGGAAGTCAGTTTTTTCTGTTCGCGAAGCTGGAACGTCACTTTCTCGACCATTGCGATCAGAATTGACTTTAGCCGCTTGACGTCGATCGTATCCTCTTCAAATGTAGACTCCGTCGATATTGATTTTTGTTCGCTATAGGAAACCACTGGCGAGTCGTCGATCCCACGGGCTTTGTTCCACAATCCGACACCATTTTTTCCAAAAGCACTGACGAGAAACTTTACAGGCATCTCACGCAACGTAGCAACTGTGCGGACGCCCATATCATAGAGGAACGCTGACGTTTGCTTGCCGATCATCGGTATCTTCTCCACAGCCAGCGGTCCAAGAAAATTCTCCTCGTCGCCTGCGATCACCTGCCTGGTTGCGTTGGGCTTGAATTCCCCTGTGATAACTTTTGACACAAGCTTATTGACGGACATGCCCATGGAGATCGGCAATCCACTTTCGTGTTTGATCCTTTGCTGCAGCTCGACAGCCCACTTGAACGCGCCGAAGAATTTGTCCATGCCACTTGCGTCTACATAAAACTCGTCGATGGATGCTTTCTCGAAAGAAGGAGCGTGGCTGGCGATGATGTCGGTGACGAGATGTGAATGCTGGCTATAAGATTCCATGTCTCCGGAGATCACCGTTGCATCTGGGCAAAGCTGCAGTGCCAGGTACATGGGCATCGCAGAATGAACGCCGAAATGCCGTGCCTCATAACTGCACGCCGCCACCACGCCCCGGCGGCTCTGACCTCCCACAATTAAGGGCCTTCCCCGAAGCTTTGGCTCCTTCTTGCATTCGACTGCGACATAAAATGCGTCGAGGTCAAAATGGATAATGTTTCGTTCCGTAAGGCTCATGCTAATATTTAAGGCAAATTACTAAAAATATTAGTAAAACAATATATTTCTACATTATCTTGTCGGGGAAAGCAGCAATTCCTTGGAAAAGGGATGATGCATCTTTAACCAAATTCCCTAAGTCCAGGAGTTATGACCCCAGTTGTGTTGTCTGAAAAAGCTATCTATTCGAGGATCTATGTTTTGAGGAAACATAGAATTATGCTGAGTGGCGACCTGGCCCTGCTATATGGTGTCGATGCAAAGGTGCTTAACCAGGCGGTGAGTCGAAATCTTGCGAGATTTCCCAAGGACTTTATGTTTCAGCTCACAAGGAAAGAGTGGGATTCTTTAAGGTCACAATTTGTGACCTTAGACGACGGACGGGGAAAACACCCAAAGTACCTTCCATATGCATTCACTGAGCAAGGAGTTGCGATGTTATCCAGCGTCCTCAATAGCCCGCGGGCAATTGCTGTCAACATTCAGATCATGCGATTGTTTGTAAAGATGAGGCAGATGGCGCTCGAATACGGAGACCTGTTGAAGAAGATCCAAAAACTGGAAGAAGGACAAATGAGCAACAGCCAGGATATTTCAAACATCTTCAAGTTGATACGCGAGCTGCTTGAACCGTCCATCAAAAACCGTGAGCCCGTGGGATTCAAGATTTCGCAAAACAAAAAATAGTCATCGTTTTTTGTCCATCTTGCCTGGCTTAAAAAGTACAGCCATGCGCTTTAGCCAGATTCTTTTTTTCGTTTTTATATTGATTGCCTGCGCCGATAAGAAGTCGACGCAAAAATCAAACGCCTCAAGCTCCGTAGACAGTCTTTTCAAAGAATACTACTCCTTCAAGATGCGGATCAACCCGATTGAATCCACAAAGGCGGGAGAGTCCAAATACAATGACCGCGTCGAGAATTATATTTCTGATCCCTATCAGAATGACCTTATAACGAACTACAATTCTTTTCTTAGAGCAATAGATCGATACGATTCCTCCATGGTGACGCCATCTCAATGGATCAGTCTGGGCGTTATGAAATGGGATTGCAACATCAAGCTTGAAGGATTGAACGATTCGCTGGTGACGATTGCCTCACCAATGTTTGATATGCCATCTTTCGAACTGACACCGATCATGCAGATCCAGTCGCTGCATCTTTATATGTCGCAATTGGCAGGTGGAAAAAGTCTACAGCCTTTCCGCACCGTTGCGGACTATGACAATTGGCTGAAACGTATCGACGATTTCCTGCCATTCCTGGATACCGCGATGGCCAAGATGGAAGAGGGCGTGCGCCGAAATGTAGTGCTCCCCAAAGTTGTCATAGTAAAGATGATCCCCCAGATCAGGGACTTCGTAAAGTTGCCAGCGGAGCGTCATTTATTTTACACACCCGTCACGATGATGCCCGCAGATTTTTCTGCTGATGAAAAAGAAAGGCTGACAACCGCATACAAGAGCATGATCACGGATAAGCTTGTTCCGAAATACCAACAGTTGCTCGATTATCTTACAAAAAAATATTTACCCGCCGGAAGAGACACCCACGGTATAAGCGCAGTTCCGCACGGACGGAAGGCATTCGATCACCTTATTAAGTATTTCACCACTACAGGGTTGACGGCTGACGAGATCCATGTGCTTGGCAAACGTGAAGTGGAAAGGATCTCAGCCGAAATGGAAAAAGTAAAATCACAAATCGGCTTTAAGGGTGATATGAAAGCCTTCTTTGATCACGTGCGCACGAGTAAGGCTCAAATGCCATTCAAAAAACCTGAAGAGGTAATCGCGAATTTTAATTCCATCCACGAAAGGATAAAACTTAAGCTTGGCGATGTATTTGATGTGAAACCAAAAGGCGGTTTTGAAGTTCGGCGGACGGAGTCATTCCGGGAGGCTTCTGCCAGCGCGGAGTTTCTTCCCGGAAACAAGGACGGTTCAAGGCCAGGAATTTTTTATGTGCCGATACCCGATGTGAGCGCGTATAACAAGTTTGCCGATGAAGCCTTGTTCCTTCACGAAGCGATCCCTGGACACTACTTCCAACTCACGTTGCAGCAGGAGAACGATGAGCTTCCTGAATTTCTGCATCCGGAGAGCATCAGTGTATTTGTCGAAGGCTGGGGGTTATATGCGGAATCCCTTGGAAAGGAACTTGGATTGTATGAGGACCCTTATCAATACTTTGGTATGCTGAGCATGGAGATGCACCGCGCCATCAGGCTTGTTCTTGAGACCGGAATTCATACAATGGGATGGACACGCGAGCAGGCCATTCAATACTCGCTCGCGCATGAAGCCGAGCCTGAAGAGAAGATTATCGTTGAGGTCGAGCGTTACATTGCGACGCCTGGGGCTGCTCTGTGTTACAAAGTGGGGCAGCTCAAAATACGTGAGCTGCGTACCCGCGCCGAAAAGGCACTTGGTGACAAGTTTTCGGTCAAGGAATTTCATAACCAGGTTCTCAACTCTGGCAGCTTACCCCTCATTTTGCTGGAGAAGAAGATCGACCAGTGGATCCTTATGAAGAAAAATTGACCTCGTTCTCTTAAATTTTTACCTCCTTACCTCGTTAACTTCTTAACTCCTTACCTCTTCGACCCCTCCTCTGGATTCTGGATTCTAAGTCCCTATCTTTACCATTTCAATCGATAGCATGGTGTCTGTAAGCACGGTGGATAAACAAAAATCACAGGTCGACTCTAAGATATTATTGCGGGCATACGAGCTGATGTGCACCGCGCGGCGGATGGCGGAGCTCTATGATGAGCAAAAGGAAATTGCTGCGCGTTATGTTCATAGTACATCGCGTGGTCATGAAGCGATTCAGCTTGCTGCCGGCATGCAGCTTCAGTCGTACGACTATGCATCGCCATACTACCGTGACGAGTCAATGCTGCTGGGTATGGGGATTGAGCCCTACGAACTGATGCTGCAGCTCATGGCAAAACGCGACGATCCGTTTTCTGGTGGCCGCAGTTATTACGGTCACCCGTCGATTCGACGAAAGGGATTTCCAACCGTGCCACATCAAAGTTCGGCGACCGGAATGCAGGCAATTCCGGCAACGGGGATGGCCCACGGAATCGCTTATCTCGAATCACAGAAGTTGCTTAAAGCAAAGAACAAATCCATCGTATTATGTTCCCTTGGTGATGGATCCGTGACCGAGGGCGAAGTTGCGGAGGCATTTCAAATGGCCACACTCAAGAAATTGCCTATACTTTATCTCGTGCAGGATAATAACTGGGGCATCTCGGCCACCGGAGCGGAGATGCGAACGATGGACGCCTACGAATATGCAGCAGGATTTAAAGGTATGGAGAGAATGCGCGTGGACGGTTCCGACTTCCAGGCCAGTTATGCTGGCATGAGCAGGGCGATAGAATTTGTTCGTGAAAAGCGATTACCCATGCTTGTTCACGCGACTTGTCCGCTGCTCGGGCATCATACCTCAGGGGTGCGGAAGGAATGGTACAGGGGAGAAGACCTGGAAAAGCATCAGGAAGATGATCCGATTAGAAAACTTGAGCTGACGTTGAAAGGGGCGGGTATCAGCGACGCAGCTGTTGAATCCGCTCGCAAGGATGCAGGCGCACTTGTTAAAGAGAATTTTGAACGGGCGGTGAAATCGGCGGATCCGGATAATGATGATTTTAGTTCGCATGAATTTGCGGCGACAGAAATAACAGAGGAGCGTGGAGTTCGTGTGCCGGAGAGAGGTGAGAAAACAGTGATGGTCGACGCGGCATTGCACGCCGTCGACGAGATCTTACGCAAACATCCCGAAGCTTTGTTCTACGGTCAGGACGTAGGGCGACGCTTGGGTGGCGTATTTCGCGAAGCCGCCACGCTGGCGCAAAAATATGGAGATGAACGCGTGTTCAACACGCCTATCCAGGAAGCTTATATCATTGGATCGACTGCAGGAATGTCTGCTGTGGGATGCAAGCCAATTGTTGAAATTCAGTTTGCCGATTATATCTGGCCAGGGATGAATCAGCTTGTGGAAGAGCTGTCCAAGAGTTGCTATTTAACGAAAGGAAAGTTTCCTGTTCAATCGCTCATACGCGTACCGATCGGCGCGTATGGCGGCGGCGGCCCTTATCACAGTGGCAGCATCGAGTCTACACTGTTAACCATACGCGGTATTAAGGTCGTCTATCCCTCCAATGCGGCTGACATGAAAGGATTGTTGAAGGCATCATTCTACGATCCAAATCCTGTTGTGTTGCTTGAGCACAAGGGTCTGTATTGGAGCAAGGTACCTGGAACGCAGGAGGCGAAAACGGTGGAGCCCGACGAAGACTATGTTATTCCTTTGGGCAAAGCTAACATAGTGCTGAACGCTGATGATGAAAGGATCGACGATGGATCATCTGCCGTCATCATAACGTACGGCATGGGTGTCTATTGGGCGAAAGAGGCGGCGAAACAATTTCCCGGTCGGGTCGAGATCATCGACCTTCGTACGCTCAATCCCATTGACTGGCATCAGATTGTCGAATCTACGAAGAAGCATGGACGCGCATTCGTGCTTACTGAAGAGCCGCTTCTCAATTCTTTTGCGGAGTCACTTGCCGGTCGTATCTCAAAAGAATGCTTTGTTTACCTCGATGCGCCGGTGTGGACGCTTGGTGCGGCCGATCTTCCGGCGGTGCCATTGAACGCCGAGCTCGAGAAAATGATGTTACCGAATGCGGAGAAAGTGGCTTTGGCGCTGGCAGAGCTATTGAATTATTAGGTGAAATGTAACATGTAAAACACTAAATCTAAAATGTAAAGTGTCGCAACACCTTCGCGCTTTTGCTGCTGTGACTTCTTACTTTCTAATTTTGAGTGAATGTTTTACTAATCCAACCTCCTTCGCAGCATCGCGAGCGGTTTTCTCAACCGGTCCTTTTGCGTTTAACATTTAACGTCTTGCATTTTAAATTTCACACCTTGGCATTCAGCTTCAGAAAGGGTACCCAATCCCCACGTTCCATATCACCGGCTCCTTGATGTTGGAGTAAGTACCATCGGGATTTAGTTTTGCATAAGGCTTGAAGAAGCTGAGACGGTCGAGGACGAAACGGTCTCCGGGAGCGCGCGCCGGATCCCATGCCTTGATACCGATGTCAAGTCGCAGGACGAGGAAGTTGAAATCGAAACGAAGACCGAAGCCGGTACCGATCGCAATCTCGCTTAGAAATTTGTCGAAGTAAAATTTTGTGTTTCCCTGTTGCGCCCACGCAGCCACGTTTTCTCCCGAGGCATCCGGCGGCTTTGACTGTTTGAATGACCAGACGTTGCCTGCGTCGATAAAGACTGCCCCATTCACAAATCCAAAGAGTTTCTTGCGCCATTCAACGCTTCCCTCGAGAAGAATCTCTCCGGGCCTCTCATATTGATAATTGAAAGTTCCATTGGAAACCGGATCCGACGCAAGCGGAGGAGGAGCGGAGCCAATTCCAAGACGGCGCGGTCGCCAAGCGCGAACACTGTTACTTCCTCCAGCGAAAAAGTATTTCTCGTAGGGAAGGGATCCATCGGCACCGTAAGAATAGGCTATACCCGTATTGAAGCGGTATGCAATAGATGTATTTCTGTCGATCACTTGCTTTTTACGAAGGTCAAGACCAAGCCGTATGTATTTGTAGATCTGCAACCCGTTGTTGATGGCGATTTGCGGCGTGTAAATATTGAAAAGTGTTCCGCCACTTTCCGCTGTCAAACGCATGAAGAAGGAACTGCGGACGGCGTTCCCGTAATCATTTGGGTTCCATGTCATCGTGAAGATCATAGAGCTGACGAGGGAGGGCTTGAACGAATTCTTGAGGTTGTTTCCCTGGTTCACCTGCAATGCGGTGAGGAGGGAATCGAATTCCTGGGTGAGTGTCGATTGGATCACCTGGAGGTTGGTGAGGGTGAATGAATATTGCGTTGTCCGTTTGTTCTGCCATGTGTACGTATTGGATACTGTCACGTTGGAACGTTGATACTCGGGGCGATCCGTATAGGTGTACCCCGCCAGCAGGCGTGTCTTTGGATTATATTTTCCAAGTATCTCAAAGTATTTACCCACGGGAAACAAGAACTGCGGAAAAGTGACTGACGTATTGACACCTGCCTCCGTGCTCTTATATACGCCGCCGATCTCGGTTGCCGCCGCGACACCTTCAAATCCAAACCGGCCATTTAGTTCAAAGATCTCCAGCCCTTTGAATATGTTTCGTTTTTTGAACGACAGACTGTAATAGGGCCCGGGAAATCCCTGCGTCACCGTTACGCCTGCTTCATTTGTCCATGCGTAACGGTCAAGTGGGCTCGTAAAAATGTTGGCAATGAATTTCCCGCCCGATGTGTCGTAGTTGACGTTCACAAATTTGAAGATATCCAGGTTCGCGAGCTGTCGTTGAGTCTGTAGTGTGTTTGACCGGCTATAGAGACTGTCGCGGTGCAAGAATTCGCGGTTGCGGAGTATCTTTTTACTGTATTGCGCCACAAAGTGATGGAACCGGACATCTTTATACATCATCGACTGTCTTTTGGCGCCGGGCGCCGATTTCACGCTGGCGTCTGTTATGAAGTTCACAGAGTCTATCCTGAATGTTTTGTGCGCGTCATGATATACAGGATCGGAGATCGACATCTGTAGCGCAATCGCGTGGTTATGTTTATAGGTTGTGTCGATCTGGAAGTCGATGTACTGCTTACTAAAATCGTAGTAACCGTGATCTTTAAGCATGAGGTCCAGCCGGTCGCGTTCGTCGCTTACTTTCTTCTGGTCATAGCGTTCACCGACTTTGATCTTGCTTTCATCCTCATATTGCCGTACAAGCCGCAGGACAGCGCTGTCGGCCACTCGGTAGAAGATGGTGTCATATAAGAACGGTTGACCTGGAATGAGTTTATATTTTATTGAGACCTTCCGGTTGCTTTCGCGGATCTCGGTCTCCGTTTTCCCCTGAAAGTACCCGTGGTTAAAAAGGTAGCTGTTTAGCTTGTCGACAGTAGCCTGGGTGTTGGCGGAATCGTACACGGAAACTTTTTCGCCCCATTGCATCGGCAAGTTCCCATTCTCAATCTTGAAGTTGAAGCCATCACTCTTTTGCTGCTTGCGAAATTGCAGTGTGGCGATGCGTCGCGGATTTGTTGTTGCGGCAATCTTACGATCGAACTTCTTTTCTTTGAGCTCCTTCTTCCTGACGAAGTCTGCTTTGCTGTGTACCGGCCAGGATGTTTCCTTGTTGAACGAACGAAGTCCCCAATAATACATCCACGTCAGACTGTTGAATACCCAGAGGAACTTACGGTTTGCTTTTTGGACGTAAAAGTCGTTCAGCTCGGACTTGTCGAAATTTTTTGGAGCCTCGATGGATTGCTTGGATAAGAGCTTCTGATCCTTTCCGAGGTAGCGCGTGCCGCCGCACCCTGACAAAAAAATGCAGACGGCAAGGCCAGATGAAATTTTGGTAACTTTCCGAAATACGCCCTGTATGGTCTCTAAAGCCAAAGTCCGCTTCATTAAACAGTTGCAAGTAAAGAAATACCGCCAAGCGGAACAATGCTTTATCGTACAGGGAGGCAAGGCCGTGAAAGAGTCCCTTGCTTCGGGATTCAAAGTTCAGACATTGCTGTGCACCGATGAATTCCTGAACGGATTGGACAAGAACCTTGCGAGCCAGGCGGGGGAGATGATCGTGGTGTCGGAAAAAGATCTTACTTCGATCGGATCAGTTGAATCAAACAATGCGGCCCTCGCTGTTGTGGCGATGAAACCCAATCGTTCGCCTCAGATACCTTTAAGTGAATTCATACTCGTGCTGGACGACATTCGGGATCCGGGCAATCTCGGTACCATTATTCGTACCGCTGATTGGTATGGAATCAGGAATATCGTTGCCTCACCCGAGACAACGGATATTTACAATCCGAAGGTGATCAGTGCCAGCATGGGGTCCTTCCTGCGTGTCGAAGTTTACTACACGGCGCTGCCCGAATTTCTCGCGAAACTTTCTTCGCCCGTCTACGGCGCGTTATTGAAAGGAGAGAACGTTCACAAACTCAACTTTGAAAAGATCGGTGCACTTGTGATCGGCAACGAGTCGAACGGTATTTCGCCGGCGGTTGAAAAGCTGGTAACCCATCGTGTCACCGTTCCAAGGTTTGGTGGCGCGGAATCGTTGAATGCGTCGACGGCGACGGCTGTGATACTCGACAACATCAGACGCGGGTCATAAAAACTTTTGGCTCTGGCTCGCTGACTCTTCCGACATCTGGTGAGCGGCTTCCTTCCCGAGGTAGTTGTCAATCAGCTTATGTCCCAGGTAGACCATAGGCGTGAGTATGACAGCCATGGTGAACTTGTAGATGTAATTTGTGATCCCGATGGCGACTATCTGCTTGTTTGAAAACGTGCCATAGAAAGCAATAAACAGCACGACGAAGCTGTCGATAAGTTGTGACACGATCGTGGACCCGGTAGCCCGAAGCCATAGCATCTTAGAACCCGTTATTTTTCTAAGTTTTTGAAACACAAACACATCGGCAAGCTGGCCGATCAGGAACGCAGACAATGATCCGAGAATAATACGCTGGCCCTGACCAAATATCTTGTTGAAGGCGAAATCCATGTTGAAATAGTTCCCCGCACTGTCGAGGTTGTTCGCCTCGAGCCACCAGCCCGCAGGAGGGAGCCGCATAGTGATGAACACCACTGCAAATCCATAGGTGATAAGAACTGCTGCGAGATAGCTGATCTTTTTTACCCCAGGTTGTCCAAAATATTCATTAATAAGATCAGAAGTGATGAAGACCACCGGCCAGATCACAGCGCCGGCTGTGAGGTTGAAGTCCATTGTGAAGCCAAGGATATTCAGGTTCGCTGGTTCAAGACCGAGAGTTCCTTCAGCAGAAAAAATCTTCACGCCGATCATCTCCGCCATCAATGCGTTGGTCAGAAATATCCCCGAAAGGACCATGAAGAGATTGTGCTTCTTACGTTCTAGCATTTCTGGTTGCTGGTTACTAGGCGCTGTTGGTTCGCGACATAATTATAAGATACTACTTCGAAAATTGCGCTATTAGATCATTAGAATCCGGAATCCATTTCCCTCAGTCCTTCAACTCAAAAGACTCACCCTCAATCGCAAGCGCCGTGTTGTCAAAAACGCGCCTGGCCTCTTCAAGCACGGGTGTCAGATCTTTGTACCTGGCTGAAAAGTGCCCGATGATGAGTTTACCTACCTTGGCATCTCGCGCGACCGTCGCTGCTTCGGCAGCGGTGCTATGCCTGGTTTCCTTTGCCTTTTCTTTTTCGTCGTCGAGGAAGGTGGCTTCATGATACAGGAGATCAACACCTTGAATTATGTGCGTGATACTTTCCTGTGGTTGTGTGTCAGAGCAGTAAGCGTAAGAGAAAGACCGGCGCGGCGCTAATGTGTAGTCGTTGCTGCGCAATAAGATATTTCCCTTATCGTCAAGCACATCCTCACCGCTTTTGAGTTTTACAATTTGCTGAAGCAATAGCCCGTCGACCCTGGCTTTGTCCATCCGTCTGCTTTTGATCTTCTCGCGGAAAAGGAAGCCGGTTGTTGGGATCTTATGCGATAACGGCACCGTTTCAACCGTGACCACTTCGTCTTCGAAGATCCTTTCGGATTTATTTTCGGTCAGCGGATGAAAAATGATCTTGTAGTTGAGTGTTGATCGCGAATGTTTGAACTGCGCGAGCAGGATTTCTTCGAGTCCGCGGAAACTATAAAGGTGGAGATCTGATGCACGTTTCTGGAGGTGCATTGAAAAGATCAGACCTGTCAGGCCGAGGTAATGATCACCGTGAAGATGACTGATGAATATGTGGTCGATCTTGTGAATTCCCAGACCGAATTGCACGAGTCGCAACTGCGTTCCCTCACCACTATCGATCAGGAAGTGACGGTTTTGAATCGTAAGATATTGTGAGGATGGGAACCTGCCGTATGCGGGCAGTGCTCCACTGGAGCCAAGGATGGTTAGCTTGAATGACAATCAGTTGGTCTCGTCTTTCATATCCTTTTCGATCTCATGCATGAAGACGCTGTCCACAGCCTCTTCCACAGAAGGAACGATGCTGAGGACGCTGTCGAGTTGTGAGATCTTAATGAGCTTGAGGGTGTGGTCGGAAAGCGTCGCCAGCACGAATACGCCGCCGTCTTCCTGCAGGATACGATTCCCAACGAGGAGCGCGCTTAGTCCTGAGCTATCAGTATATTTTACTTCGGCAAGATCAAGGATAATATTCCTGATGCCTTCTGCATGCAGTGTGATCAGTTCAGACTTGAGCGCAGGGGCCACGTTCGAGTCCAATTTCTCTTCGTGCAGGCGGAGGAGACTGTATTTTTCCTGTTTGTCGATCGTATATTTCATCGGGGTGCTGATAAGCTGGCGTAAAATTAATTCAATTTAGGTAATTAACGATGGCCTGTTCAATTCGTTCAGAAATACTTTTGGAGCTAAGGGAGGCCAGTTTTTCTCCCGTCATTTGCTCATAAAGCTCGCGGTACCGCTCGGCAATCGAAGTAACAATTGCGTCAGTCATTTCCGGTACACGCTGTCCCTCTTTCCCCTGGAACCCGTTTTCGATGAGCCACTGCCTGACGAACTCTTTGGACAGCTGTTTTTGAGGTTCTCCTGTCGCTTGCCGTTGTTCATAACCAGACTTATAAAAGTATCGCGAAGAATCTGGCGTGTGGACTTCATCAATCAGGAAGATCTTCCCATCGTGCTTTCCGAATTCATACTTCGTATCGACGAGAATCAGTCCGCGACGTGCTGCAAGTTCGGTACCTTTATTGAATAGTGTGAGTGCATATTTCTCTAAGGTCGAATAATCAGCTTCGCTAACAATCTTTTTCTTCAGAATATCCTCGCGGGAAATATCTTCGTCGTGACCCACGTGCGCTTTTGTCGTGGGAGTAATGATAGGGTGGGGTAGTGGATCATTTTCACGCAGCCCCTCAGGCAGACCAACTCCGCAAAGCGTTCTCTTACCACTCTTGTATTCTCGTCCGGCATGACCTGCAAGATAGCCACGCACCACCATCTCGACAGGAAACGTTTCACACTTGAATCCTACTGTAACGTTGGGGTCCGGAGTCGCCTGAACCCAGTTCGGAACAAGATCGCGGGTCTGGCTCAGATTCAGTGCCGCGATCTGGTTCAGCACGCGACCCTTGTCAGGGATTGCCTTTGGGAGCACAACGTCAAAAGCTGAGATCCGGTCAGTGGCCACCATTACCATGCGGTCGCCGAAGTAATACACGTCGCGCACTTTGCCGCGATAAAATCCTGTCTGACCTTTGAATTTGAAGTTGGTTTCTTTGATCGCACTCATGGGCGACAAAGTACGAAATCGTGCTGGTTCATTCGCCAGTCCGTGTTTCAAATTGGGAGCGAATTTTTTGAATGTAAGCGGTAAGCCGTGAGCCGTCGCGAACCGAAAGTGATGAGACGTGGTTTCTGACTAGTCCAGCAACCACTCAACTGACTTCCAAAACAGGTGAACAATAGGAGTATGCCACCGATGCCGGTTGTAATAATCCATATAGAAATTTTGTCAATTGGAATTTGCGTTAACACGAACCACGGCTAACGACTTACCACTTACGCCCATCACTTCTCCTCAGCAAGTATTCCGGCTTTGAACACGTACGTTTTTGTAAGGTTACCCGACTCATCATATTCTTTCCACTCCTTATTCTTCTTCCCTGCAACATACTCTCCCTGTTCCTTGACCTTACCGTTTTGATAGTAGGCAGTGAAAAGCCCATGCGGTCGGTTTGCACGGTATTCCGCCACTGATTCAGGCTTGCCATCGTCATAATATGTTTTCACAGGTCCCGTGATAAGATTGAACTGATACGTCTCTTCAATTTTCTTTTCGCCATTGGGATAGTATTGTGTGCGCGGCCCTTGAAGTTTCCCTTTGTCGTAAGTCTCTTTGATTGATGGGGTTTTTCCGTCTGGGAAGAAATAAGTCCAGACCCCTTGTTGCTTTAGTAATTTGAAGTGCTTTTCGTAGGTCTGCTTTCCTTTGTCATCGTAGCCTTCCTCGACAACGTCGACACCGTTAAGCGAGACAGTTTCTTTTGTTTTGACCTGGCCGTTTGGATGATATTCAAGATTGCTTCCGGTTTTCGCGCCTTCCTTGTACTGAAAACGGTGACGCACAGTCCCATCAGGATAATACGCTGTGTTGTCGCCGACGAGCCGGCCCGCTTCGAAGAAGCCCTCCAGCAGAAGATGCCCTTCCTTGTCGTAGTTTTTGAAGCTGCCCGTTTTTTCGCCGTCCTTCATGGTTGAAACTGTTTCCAACTGGGCGTTGGGATAATATTTTTTATAATAACCATGAATTACTCCATCCTTGAAGTTCGCCTCTTCAGCCAGCACACCTGACTCATAATATAGTTTGGTAGGACCGTTGGGTTTTTTGTTTTGATAGGTGATTTCTTTTTTAACCTTTCCTGAAGGATAATATTCACGCACCATGCCGTCTGGCTTTCCTTTCACGAAATTGGTTTCCTGCTTCGTCATCCCGGTTTGATAGAATGACTTCAGGCTGTCTACAAGGAGATTGTTTTGATAAAACGCTCTTTGGATCTGCTGGCCGGACTCATCGTATACTTCGACGGTTCCGTGCCGCATGCCGTTGAGATAGTTTATTTTTCTCTGGACTTTTCCATCGGGAAAGTATTCAACAAAAGGACCCGAACGCCGGCCATCCTCATAGACGCCTTCCATTTCGAGCTTTCCGTTGGGATAATATCTTTTATATGGACCCTGAAGAATTTCTTCATTGTCTTTGAGGACGTAATAGTCTTCCTGCACGTATTTTTTGGCCCCGTCAAAGAAATGCTGGACATGCTTTTGAGCTGATAAAGCCTGTGTGCTAATGACGATGATAAAGAATACCCGAATCATATGACGATTACTCAAAAGTAAACGAAATACTCTTTTTGTTGTTGTGTTGGCGAGGTATTCAAACCTGATCAGAGAATGATCAGCTCATTCGCTCAATGACGAGTGCCGACGCGCCGCCACCGCCATTGCAAATTCCGGCCACACCAATCGAAGCATTGTTTTGTTTTAAAACATTTGCGAGCGTGATGGTGATTCGCGCACCAGACGCGCCAAGCGGATGACCTAACGCAACTGCGCCGCCGTTTACGTTTACTTTTTCGGGGTTCAAACCGAGCTTCATGTTGTTTGCAATTGCAACGGCTGAAAACGCCTCATTGATTTCATAGTAGCCAACATTCTTTGCATCCACGCCCGCAGCCTTCAACGCTTTCGGAATAGCGATCGAAGGGGTTGTTGTAAACCACATGGGATCCTGGGCGGCGTCGGCAAAACCGAGGATCTTGGCAATCGGCTTCACACCGAGTTCCTGTGCTTTTTCCTTGCTCATGAGTATCACGGACGCAGCACCATCGTTGATTGTAGAAGCGTTGGCGGCAGTCACTGTTCCTTCTTTCGTAAATGCGGGCTTCAACCCGGGGATCTTTTCGAAGTTCACGTTCTTGTATTCTTCGTCTTCTCCGAAAAGAGTGACATCGCCTTTTTTACCTGTGATCTCAACAGGAACGATCTCATCTTTGAATTTTCCTGCAGACCATGCCGCAGCTGATCGCTTGTATGAATTGATCGCGTAGCTGTCCTGATCCTGGCGGCTGATCTTCATTTCCTTAGCCGTATTATCGGCGCACACGCCCATAGCGCAGTGATTGTATACGTCTGTCAATCCGTCGAATGTAAGTCCATCGATCAGTTGGCCTTCGCCATATTTATACCCGTACCTTGCTTTCAACAAATAGTAAGGGATATTGCTCATACTCTCCGTGCCGCCCGTTGCGACGACGTCATTTTGCCCGAGCATGATCGACTGTGCTCCCAGCATGATAGCTTTCATCCCCGAAGCGCATACTTTATTGACCGCGGTGCACGGGATTTCAAATCCCAGTCCAGCACCGGCAGCAACCTGCGTCGCTGGTGCCTGACCTAATCCGGCAGACACGACATTGCCAAAAAATACCTCGTTGACATGTTTTGCGTCGAGGTTAATTTTTTGAAGCGCTCCCTTCAGTGCAGTCGAACCAAGCTTAATAGCACTTACACTTGCAAGTGCGCCGCCAAAACTTCCGATGGGAGTGCGAACGGCAGAAACAATGTATACTTCTTTCATGAACGTTAAACCTTAAACTTTGAACTCTAAGCCCTGAACTCTAAACCATGAACCTTCCTCTACCAATCCGGCTTGCCCTTACCTTTCGGCTTGGTTGCCTTTCGTTTATTCTGCTGTAAATATTGAACCTCCTGGTTCTTCATAGCTTCAAGGACCATACGAGCTTTTTCCTCGCTGATCTTCATTTCCTTAAGTTTTTCTGAAACGGAAGGAGGGATCTCCTTGCTGTCTTTTTTATCCTTGTTTTCCTTCTCTTGCTGTTCCTGGTTCTTCTTTTGTTGCTCCTCTTTGTCCTTCTGTTCTTTCTCCTGCTGCTCCTTGTCTTTCTGTTCCTGGTCTTTCTTTTCTTTTTCCTGCTGATCGCCTTTTCCCTTCTTGTCTTTATTGTCCTTGTTTTCCTTCTCCTCTTTCTTGTCGTCCTTCTTGTCGTCCTTTTTTTGATCCTTGTTTTGCTGCTTTTGTTGTTCTTCCTGCTTTTTCTTTTCCTCCAGCTTCTTCTTCACAATCTCGTAATTGTAGCGTGCTTCGTCGTTTGTCGGATCGGCTTTGAGGGAATTCTTAAAGTAGTTCAATGCCTCTTCGATCTTCCCCGTGCGGTTGGCCATGACACCCAGTTGCTGGTTTGCCAGCGACCTGAATTTTGGATTCGAGCTGTTTGTAAGTGGCAGATAGTTATTCTGAGCGTTTGTGGTGTCGTTCAGCTGGAAGTATGAATGTGCGAGGTTCATAGATACTTCGTCTTCCTTCACGCCCAATGAATCAATAAGGGTGCGGTATTGTGCCGCAGCTTCTTTGTATTCACCGCGCTCGTAGTGATCTTTTGCCTCGGACTTGGCGGAATTCACTTTTCCGATCTTGCCTGGCGGGTCAATTAGCAACAGTAATGCTATTACCAGATACTTCATATGGCCACGGTCCTCACACTTAATAAGATGTCGGCCGCAAGTATCAATAATGCTGCCAGCAAGAAATAAAAATAGCGATTTGCTGAAACATCGACCAGCCGCGCATCCCGTGTTTCACCCTCGATACGGCTTATGGTGCTTATGAGGCGTGCCACGTCGTTACCTGATTCATTTATTTCGAAATATTGCCCACCGGTTTGGTTGGCGAGCTTCTGTAATGAACTGGAATTAAGTTTGGAAACAACAGTATTGCCGCGCTGATCTGTTTTAAACCCACGTCCGGTATTGATCTGGCTTCCTTGTTCCGTGCCGATGCCAAGCGTAAACAGCTTGATGTCCTTGCTCTCGACCTCTTTGGCTATCTCTTCGGTTTCTTCTCCGAAATCTTCGCCGTCGCTGATCATGATGATCACCTTGGATTTCTGGTTCGTGCGTGGTCCTTCCTGGTCATCGAGTTTCTGCAGCGCCATTTTCAGGGCTGGCCCGAAATCAGTGCCCGATGCAGGAACGAGGTTGGTGTTCATCGTTTCGATAAACAATTCGAGGGCATTCTGATCGTATGTGAGCGGGCACTGCATAAAGGCCTCCGACGAAAAAATGATAACGCCGATTCTGTCTGAGTTAAACGCTTCGATTACCTTTTTTAGTTCAAATTTGATTTTCTCAAGCCGGGTGGGAGCGATATCAAATGCGTCCATCGATTTGGACAAGTCCACGCAGATCATAATATCCTTACCCACCGACTTGATCTCGCGTTTGGAATCTCCGAAGGAGGGACCCATGAAAGCGATTATAATGAGGATGAAGAAAATAGTCCTGAGGATGAGCTTGGCAAAGACAAGCGAGTAAGGCGTGTTGAGGACCCTGCTGATGCGGATCACGCGAATCAGGTAGAGGGCGTAAAAAATTATGAAGGCCAGCAGAAGGACTGCCTCGACCCAACCGAAATCACGGAACCATACCATCGTGAACCCTGTGGTACAAAACTCGAACCACTTTTTAGCGGATTTAAAGCTCTTGACCGAGATTACGGTGTAAAGATATAAATCACTTTATACCTTAAATCCGCAAATAGATAAATAAAAAGAGCCGAAATAGGCCTGAATTTATTGGATTCAGGCTTTTCCGGCTCATTTTTTTTCACTTATTTAGATGATACCACTCAGATAAATAAGTTGGCATGAAAGTAACCAATTC
>JBGAKL010000009.1:0-220175 GCA_044224375.1 Cyclobacteriaceae bacterium | reverse complement strand
CTAGCCTCAGCCCTGGTGTATTTTCCCTCTTCTATGCTCTTTACTACCTCTTGCTTGAATGCCTCACTGTAACGGAGTGTTACTCTTTTTGATGTTTTCATAGTTGACTTTTTGTGTCAACTTCTTTCAGGACGGGTCATTGTTAATGTCATGTCGATTTACTCACCCACTCATTTCCCTTGATCGTAAAGCGCCATAGTAAAGCAGCATCCTCTCCGGCGTAGTCAATTCCGATCCTTGGACTGGCGATTACTGCCTGCCGGGACAAATTCATTCCACCATCCTCGAGCCAAAGTTGATCTGACCAGAGGACTTTACCATTCATGCGTCGGTCAATGCCCAATGCTTTCGTCAGCTTTCCGGGGCCAGAGGTGATACGTCGCTCAGATGCCGTCTGCATCCGCTCCTGCATCCACCGCATCCCTTCGACCGGTTCTAAGGCCCTGATAAGCACCGCCTCAGGCTCCTCTGCTTCATTCGTTACCACGTTGAAAAGATTGTGGATGCCGTAGCAAAGATAAACATAGGCGCGACCTCCTTCGCCGAACATGACCTCGTTGCGCGATGTGCGTCGATACTGATAGGCATGACATCCTCGCTCCCGGTGCGAGTAGGCTTCAGTTTCAACGATAAGTCCGGCTGTCGTTCTGCGTCCAATGCGTGTGAACAATACTTTGCCCAGCAGGTCCCTCGCAGTCTTCACAACGTTGTTTCCAAGGTAAAAAGAGGGCTCCAACTTCATCTTACTCTACAGACTTGGTGGGTTTTTGGGTAATACAAACTAGATTACTTTTGACGCTCTTCAATTTTAAACAAACGCTAAAGTTACAACTATGAAAAACGTTTTAGTAGTTCTCTTTGTATTGGCTGGATTGGTGGCAGAGGCCCAGGTCCTTTCACCATCGCCCAGTCCTGCTGCGACTGTCTCGACGGTTGTCGGGCTTTCTGAAGTAAAGGTCGAGTACTCCAGGCCGAAGGCAAAAGGCCGCAAGATTTTTGGAGAACTTGTTCCTTTCGGGCAAATGTGGCGCACGGCCGCGAATAACGGTTCCAAAGTGACCTTTGGCGACGACGTAAAATTCGGCGGCACTGATGTACCCAAGGGCACGTACCTCCTGCTCACGATTCCCGGTGCAACCGAGTGGACAGTGATCCTTTACAAGGACGTTGCTATGGGCGGCGACCTTTCTGTGTATGACAAGTCTAAGGACCAGGCACGCGTGACTGCCAGGGCCGAAAAGCTCTCTGAAAAAGTTGAGACGTTCACGATCGAAATTTCAGATCTGGCTGAGAACAGCAAGACTGCTAACCTGCAGATCATGTGGGAAAACACTTCCGTGAAAGTTCCGATTGCAGTTGACTTCGACGCAAAAGTGATGAAGAGCATCGAAGCAAGCACCAAAGTGAGTCCGAACAATCTGTTCCAGGCTGGTGTCTATTATTTTGAGAACGGCAAAGACATAAAGCAGGCATATGAGTGGATATCCGCTGCGAGCGCCGCGGATCCCAAAGCTTATTGGATATCCTACCAGAAAGCAAGAATTCAGAAAGCGATGGGTGACAAGAAAGGCGCAATGGAATCCGCTACAGCTTCAAGGGCCGCTGCTGAAAAGGCACCGAACCCCGACTACGTTAAACTAAATGATGACTTGATAAAGGGGCTGAAGTAACCGTAAAGCAGACCTTTCGTCGCTTCACGGCTCCTCATCTAGGAAATAAAATCGTCCCGTCGACTATGTTGGCGGGACGATTTTTGTTTTTACCAAACTGCAATAACTCATTTAGCCAGAGCCACATTCAATGAGTGAGCCATCATCATGATGCGCTTCACTATAACAACGGCACCTCAACCGACGTCGGCGACTCAACGGAAGATGTTACAGGGACTTACAACCCGAACCAGGTATCAGCCATCAATGGAGAACTGTATAGCTTGTCGCTGATCTTCAACGTTTCCGCGACATTCAGGAAGGAGAAGTCGATCAGTTCTTAGACTTCGACAAAGACTGGAAGATAAGTGCCAGCCCGATTACCGCCACACATCCGATGATGTTGTATAGAAGGAACGCCACGTCCGTATAAAAATACAGGTAGAGGATGATGGCCTCAGCAAAAATTGCAGCAATGAACACGGCTGTTGATCTGAGATATGGAATGTAAAATCCACTGAGGAATATCCCGAGGATCGTTCCATAAAACAGGGATCCCACGATGTTCACGAACTGTATGAGGTTCTCCGCGAGATTGGCAAGCGATGCAAATCCTATGGCAAACACGGTCCATCCTACCATCATGAGGCGTGATGCTTTGAAATAGTGCGCTTCTGATTGGCCCGGGCGGACAGAACGCTTATAGATGTCGACAGAGGTCGTGGACGCCAACGCCATTAGCTCGGACGCCATTGATGACATTGCAGCCGAAAATACGACCGCGAGCAGAAGGCCGATCAATCCATGGGGCAGGTAGCTCATTACGAAATTGATGAACACATAGTCCTTGTCGAGTGTGTTGGCCTCGGGCAGGCTTTCCTTGATAGTCTTCTTCATCTCCGCTCTCAGCGTGTTCTCCTGCCCCTGTATTTCCTTAAGCGAAGCTTTTGAAGACGCAATCAAGCCCGGCTGTTCTGTCCTGATCGCCGTCGCAAGCTCACCCGCGACTTCCTTTTTCTCAGCAAACAATTCATTGTATGATGTTTCAAGCTGCTCAATCTTTCCGGATGCCGATGTCTCCATCGCTTGCTTCAGGAGAGCCTGGTTGTGAATGAGGGGAGCCTGATTGAACTGGTAGAAAACGAAGATCAAAATCCCTATGTAAAGGATTATAAACTGCATTGGTATCTTCAGCAATCCATTGAAGATCAAGCCGAGCCGGCTTTCGGCCACTGAGCTTCCGGTAAGATATCTTCCAACCTGCGACTGGTCCGCTCCGAAGTATGAAAGGAACAGAAAAAGGCCGCCGATCAATCCCGACCAAATATTGTAGCGATCCGACAAATCGAATTTCAGATTGATCAGATTCATCTTCCCCATTTCACCAGCAAACTGGAATGTGTCGCCGAAGGAAATTCCTTCGGGCAAGCTTTGGAAGGCAATCCAACCCGCCACGATCATCCCTGACATGATGACGGCAAGCTGGTATTTCTGCGTCACGCTAACGGCTTTCGTTCCGCCAGAAACGGTGTAAAGCAATACGAACGCGCCAATCAGAATTGTCGTGTAGTTGATATTCCATCCAAGAATAGTCGACAAAATCAATGAAGGCGCATAGAGTGTTATCCCCACAGATAAGCCGCGCAGCATCAGGAAATAGAAAGCAGCAAGAGAACGGGTCTTTAGATCAAACCTTGTTTCGAGGTATTCATAGGCCGTAGACACTTTCAGCCTGTGATACAACGGCACCGCGGTGACCGACAGGATGATCATCGCAACGGGCAACCCAAAATAGAATTGAAGGAATCTCATCCCATCCTCGTACGCTTGCCCCGTCGTTGACAAGAATGTGATCGCGCTTGCCTGAGTCGCCATGATTGAAATGCAAACTGTCCACCATGGAAGGCTTTTGTTCAATAAATAACCTTGCGCGCTGGTACCACGCGTTTTCCATGCGCCGTATGCCACGATCAGCAGGATGGTACCGAAAAGAACGATCCAGTCCGCGGCGGTCATGAAAATGAAAGAGTGATTATCATGTAAATAACCAGCTGCGCAACCATAACGCCAATGACAAGCCAATACCAGCTACTCCAACGGCTGAAGACGGGTGGCTTTGAGTGATCTGAAGCGTCCATCTACTTGGATGTCTTTACTTTCTGATTTTGCGGCTTCGGGGTCTTCCCCATCGAAGCCAGGTTTGCGAAGAGCTTGTATGCCCCAGAGACGCCTTCAGGCAGCTCGCGGAAGAATGAAAGTCCGGTGTAGACATAGTGACCGTTGCCATATTTTGCCACGAGCAATCCTCCATCCTTGGGTGTTTCGCCGGCATCGTTCATGGATAGGATAGCCTCGTAATTCGAATCCCATTTATCAGGAAAATATAAGCCTCTCTCCTGCACCCAGCCTTTGAAGTCGTCGCTGGTTAATTTGTTCGGATAGTTCATCAGTTGGTAATCGGGCTTGAGCACACGTACTTCGCTGTTTTCCTCTGTAACCCGGTCACGTGATATGTTGAGGGGATAAGGTGAAAACTTGTCGACTTCGAGATCGAAGTTGGTATTGTATTGAACGATCATCGTGCCTCCCTCCTTAACGTAGTTCAAGAGATTGTCCATGTAGTGCCGGATGCGCTCGTTGGTATTTAAGGCGCGGACTCCAAGCACTACGGCATCCAATTTTCGCAGGTTGGCGGCAGTTACCTCATCATCCTTCATTTCCCACACCTCGTAGCCCATATTTCTGAGCGCACTCGGTATCTCGTCACCCGCACCCTTTATATAGCCAACAATCTGACCCTCCTTTTTCAAGTTGATGCGTATAGCGTTTGCTTTTGCCGGAGGCAGGAGTGTTTGGAAAGGAATATGTTCATATGAAATCGTCTGAACGGAATTGCCATAAATCTTACCGTTCAGCTCAGCGTGCGCCTGGAGCGAAAAAGTACCCTCGCCTGCTGAGGGATAAATAAGAAAATCAAACCGTTTCTCTTCACCGCGCTTTGAAAGCTCAAGGTTTGCGGACGCGGGTTCCGATCTCCATCCCGCAGGAAGATCCATCTTCACGATTCCGGAAAGTTTGCCACCTGAAGCGGACTTGGCAAGCAGGCCGACCATCTTCGGGCTGCTATCATGAAATACATAGACCTTCTGAGATAGATTGATCAGCACAGGTGGGACGATCTCAAATGGTCGCATCAGTTCTCCTCTTACAGGATCCGTCCACTTGTAGATCAATGGCGCGGAAAGGTCAATGCGGTCGCCATTCACCTCGATTGTGTAATCAATTGTCACTGCCGGGCCGTTCTCTGGTTTGCCGATATAGGAAGGATCAGGAACATTAAATAGTCCCTGTGAATGCTCTGTGCGAAGCCAATAAGGGTCCGAATATGTTGCACTGGCGATGAGCGGTTTCCGCGATTTGAATGTATAGAGTTTGTTGTTTTGGAGATCTGTGTTCAAAGTCGAATCGAACGACAGCGTGCGGCTTGTGATCCTCATCATCTTCAACGGAGCCGAAGAACGGTTGACGATTTCAAACGAAGCGGTCATCCCCTCTCCCGGAGCAATCCAGGGTTGGTCGGCGGTGACTTCGAAATACAATCCTGCGCAGTCCTGGATCAGCTGCCGTGCTTCCTCTCTCTTCCTTTCTTTCCACACTGACGGAGCAAGTGTTTCGATTTGCTTTCGTATCTGGATCAACAATGGAATGGACGCAGCCGGTCTTTCGGGATTAAATTCACGGATCGCCCGGTCAACCAGTGGTTGAACTTTGTCACCCCCCGCAACTCTAGACCATGTTGTATTAACTCCCTCGAAAAGATCTTTGTCGGCTTTATCTCCCTTCACGAATTCAAAGAACTCCGGAGAATCCCCACGACGACCGGACGATCCAAAGCCCTGGCTCTTGTGCTGTGACCTGCTCTCAGCAGCAATCTCAGAGTACGACTTGCCAAGCAAAATATTGTAGGTGCCCATGTTCACAGACACTACACCTGGTGTGTTTTCATTTATTTCCTGGTTCCACCAGCGCCCCGTGTTGGTATACAATCTCTTGACCTGCCAGACGCCGAACTCTTTAGCTTGTTCGGGCAGGTATTCCGGCCTAGCTGAAAGATCGAATGCCTCCTGCGCTAGGATCGCTGAAGCTGTGTGATGACCGTGGCCTGCACGTGCATCAGGAGGAAACCTTGTGAGGATGATGTCGGGCTTGAATTGTCTGAAAACTCTCACAACATCAGAGAGAATCTCATCCTTGCCCCAGATCGAAAAGGTCTCGGTTGCGTTTTTCGAAAACCCGAAATCATTCGCCCTTGTAAAGAATTGCTGTCCGCCGTCGATGCGTCGTGCCGAAAGCAACTCTTGTGTGCGAATCAATCCAAGCTGATCGCGTATCTCGGGGCCGATCAGGTTCTGTCCGCCATCGCCGCGCGTCATCGAGAGGTAGGCTGCTGCAGCAAGCTTGTCGTTTGCCATAAATGTTATGGCGCGTGTGTTCTCGTCGTCGGGGTGGGCCGCCACATACAATACAGACGCGAGGACATTCAGTTTCTTCAGTTTGAGCTGAATTGCCGCCGCATCCGGCTGCTTGTATTGCGCTGAACTATAGTGAACTGATAGAGTTATGGCTAAGAAAACAATGGCTTTTCGCATACTTCGGTTGATTTACGAATCAAATGCGCGGCAAGTTAGCAGAGTATTGTGAATGGCATCACGTGCGTGTGATTGGTGCCTGAGTCGCGCAGGCTAGAATTTGCCTCGCTTTTCCCCGTTGACAAGAAATGTTCCATCCTCCATAATGTAAAGGTGAACACGGGTCAACGGCTTTTTGTCGTCTGACAAAAAGTAAATGTTGTATTCAAAGGGTGTAACCCTGTCCTTCATGTCATCAGTATATCCAAGATCGAGATCAAACTCATCCCCTTCCTTCGCTTTCCTGGACAACTCTACTTTCGGGACATTGTTCACGACTTTCACACGCACCTCTTCTTTTGAGAGTCTCACCATTTTGAACTTGATGATGAGGTAAGGCAAAGGTCCTGATCCACCTTCTTTAACGATGCGATCATTCGCGTAATCAATATTGAGATTGCTGTTGTTTGAAGTTGCAGCGCGCGACTTGAACTTATAATCGACGGTCAATTGAAAATCTTCATTGGGCTTCAATGGCACATCCGGCTCTTGAGACGTCGTGCCGAGAATAAAAAGTAGGATTGATAGGATCATCTGTTTCCGTTACAGGCTTTCACATCTTACGGACGTGTAATGGAAATCGCCGTGAAATTAACCGTTCCAGCCGGCGAGGTGTATTGACCATCGGCAACATCCATTCTCTTAAAATCGGAGCTTACTTTACTGTTATGAAAATTGATGAAATAGGCATAAGTAAGCTTTGCATCATTCGCATTTATCGTAATGCCGCCTATAGTCGGCAGCGCCACACCGGTTATCGTCGCAGCTGATTCGTACACTGTCCCATCGAGTTTGTACGTCTGATTTTGAATTGTAAGAGATCCTGAAGAGTTTTTGACGAGTTCGAACGTTACGGTTAGTTTTTTGTCCGCGGTAGTATAGGTCCATGACCCCTCAGCGGATGATGGTCCAGAATCACTTTTGCTGCATCCCACAAGTCCAACCACCAGGCACAGCATGCAAATCCAAATCGATTTCATAAGAATAACCATTTAGTCAAAGTTACTAATATTTTGAATGCCCTTCGCTTTCTACTCACCCGATCCAAGGCCCCTTGCGACCGGTTTGGACGGAGTTTTATAATTTTTAACTTGACCGATTCACCCATGTGAAGGTATAACCCAAAAAAGGTACTCAACCCAAACTATCAACGAATGAAAAGAACCATTCCTACCCTCCTCGCCATTGTCATCGTTGCCCAAAGCTGTTATGTTGCCAAGCCACTCGAACGGGAAGTACACGTTTCGATAAACAAGGACTTTCCGGTGGTAGTCAAGAATGTGGGCAACTCGAATTTTTCTGCGAGGCATTCTGAAGAGGAATACCGCAAGGCATATATCAAGGATATGACGACTGAATTCGGGGCGGACCACGTTGTGCTGGACGACACGAATCCAGAGTTTATAGTGAAGATCGCCGTGCTGGAAATAACTGAAAGCACGAAGATGGATACTGTTAAAGACGCAAAGTCGAAAGACAACGGGATGGTTCGCGAAATTACACTTGGCGGCCTCAAGACAAACGGGACAGTTATGAAACCCGGAGGCACAGAAGTGAAATGGGAAGCCGAACGCGATAAGAATGAAGAGCTGACAAGCAATCGAAGCGTCGGGCAAATGCTTGAGGGAGAAAACAAGGACGGTACCGAGTACAGATTAAAAAGTTTTAATGACAACGAGTTTGTCGTGCAGGCAGGACATTGTGGCCGGCGCGCCGCCGTGCGCGTAGTACAGCAGATAAAAAAGGAACTGGGGAACTGAATTCCAACTGCCCTCGTTACCGGCCACGTTTCAACATGGTGACCGGTAAAACGAATGACACGCGCTTTTTTAGATCAGCTTATTCAAATGGGCGTGCTCGATGGCCTCCGATTTCCGGTTGACCTGTAGTTTGCCGTAAATATTCCTGATGTGGGATTTCGCTGTCTCTTTGGAAATGAAGAGCTGGTCGGAGATTTGGGTATAAGTTTTTCCCTCCGAAATCAATATCAGCACTTCCTTCTCTCTTTTGGTCAAAGGTGAGTGCGGATTCAGATGAAAGCTCTGCACAACCATTTTGGCAATCTTGCTGCTGATCGGTGCGCCACCCCGCTTGATCTCTTCCAGTGCAGAAATAAGCTCCAGGTAATTCGAGCTCTTCGTGATGTAACCGGATGCGCCTGCGCGCAAAGCATTAAAAACCAGTTCGCTGTCTTCGTGGACTGAGACAATAACTATCTCGATATGAGGAAATTGGTCCTTAATCTTTTGCGTGCCCTCGACCCCGCTGATTCCCGGAAGTTTAATATCCATCAGGACGATATCAGGTTTCTTTTTGCCGGCCTCAGCAATTGCCTCCTCAGCGGTACCATATGAGCCTACGACGATGAATTTTTCTGAACTATTTACGATGTATACAAAACTTTCACGAATGATTTCGTCATCATCCACGATGAAGACACGATTCTTATTCAGTGGGATCATGTTTAGCGGGTTTATCTAATGAGTTTAAAAAACGACTAATAGTTGTCTTGGTTCGAATTTTTTATTTGACCGGTCAACGCAATAATAACTGCATTCCTGCAACGTAAACGCATTCACTTGTTGCCCGGTTATTTTTTTGTTTGTCCTTATCCGGACAAACTTGTTCAATAACGAGACAAGTGATAAGAATACGTGATGAAATAAGTACTGTGTACCACAGAATTCGTTACAGAATTGCAACGATTAAGTAAATCCGTTCAAAGAATTAACGTTTTTTAACCGCCGTTAACATTAATACTTCTCTAATAGATCGACCGTCTGTTCTTCGACGTCGGTTTTCCGGGCCCGATATTTCATCCGTCGGTTTCCGATGAGCAAGATGACGAATCCAATTATGGTGCAGGCGGCCATGATCGTCGTCATGGGTAAGGCGGATTTTGCATTGAAGAATCCGACGGCTGCCGAAGCAAGGGAGCCCAATCCCATTTGAAGCGCTCCCATGAGCGCCGATGCACTGCCTGCTTCTTTTGTGAACGGTGCCATAGACAACGCCGCAGAATTAGGAAAAGTAAATCCCTGGCAACCGAGGAATAAAAAGATAATGAAAATTGTACCGTATAGGCCGAGAACATCGGCAGCAGTACCTGCGAAAAGCAAAGTACCCATCGCGACCTGGAAGCCAAGCACGGCCTTCATCAACTGTGCACTGCTAAACTTCCTAAGCAGCAATGTATTGAGCTGGCTGCTGAGAATTAGCCCCGTTGCAATAAGTGAGAAAATGCCGCCATACTGCTGCTCACTGACACCATATAGCTTCATAAAAACGAATGGAGAGCCGGCCAGGTAAGCAAACAATCCAGCTGATGCTACCCCACCTGCTAGTGCATTTGTATAGAATTGAGGTTCCTTCATCACAAATAAAAAGCTGGAAAGGATCGGCTTTGGCTTTAAGGAAAAAGAAGGATCCGGTTCTCTGCTTTCCGGAAGCCACAATATTACCGCCACCAGAATCAATGCCGTTACCACCGCCAATACAACAAAAACGTAGTTCCATCCCAGGGCAGCAATGACATAGCTGCCGACTGTCGGCGCCATGATTGGAGAAACCCCAAGGATCAAGATCAGCAGCGAAAATACCTTCGCATTCTCTTCGACCGGAAACATGTCGCGCACGATGGCCCTGGGCGTGACCATTCCCACGCAACCACCGAGTGCCTGGAAAAGTCTGAACAGGATGAGCGCTTCGATCGAAGTAGCAAGTGCACACCCAACGGACGCGACAATGAAGATCGCAAGGCCCACATATAGCACACGTTTCCTGCCAAACCGGTCCAAAAGTGGCCCGCAGATCAATTGTCCAAAACAAACGCCGAAAAAGAAACTGGAGAGTGAATATGAAACAGAATCAACAGTGGTGTTTAGGTCATTGGCAATTGCCGGAAACCCAGGGAGGTACATATCGATTGCAAACGGGCCGATGGTAGAAAGTGCGCCAAGTATCAGAATGACAGTGGTACGGTTGAATGGCGCCAAGAAGTATGAGTTTTTAAAGGTGGCAAAAGTAACGTCTTTGACGTCAGATTTCACATTATGGAGCTCAAAAATGTGTGCTTTATGTAACTGCACAATAACCACTCAGGTCTAACGGTCACTTAACCAACAACTATGATGACAATCTTTTCAAAACTGACACTAGTGATTTTTTTGATCCTGTGGTCCGCCAACTCAGGCTTTGCATGGAAGAAATCCACGACCACGGTTGACTCGCTTGCAATGGAAGTTGCTTATAACAGCGGCACCTTGAACGTAAACGCAAGGTATTTCTACAATCAAGCGCTAAACCACACAGACTCAATCTATTTTACGCTTAATCCCTCCTTTAAGGTGACTAAGATAACGTCGCCTGGTCTGCTGTCACATAAAATGACAACAAAAAAGGGCCGGCCATTTCCCTTTATGATCCTGAAATTTGACAAGCCATTGGATGGGAAGGTACGTCAGGTGGATTTCGAATATGTCGTAGAACTTGAAAAGGTAACGCAAATCAAATATGATTGGATCGAAATGATGGTGGACCAATTCTGGTTTCCAAACGCAACCGATCTTGACAACAAGTTTGTCAGTCACATCACGGTAAAAGGACTACCTGCTGACTATCAGCTTTATTCATATCAAAGTCATCGTGAGAATCCCGATCACAGTTATGTTATCGAAGGGCATAAGCCGACCCCCGAAATCACTTTCCTCGCCGGCAAAAACATGGCCCTCAGGAAGAAGACCACCGGAAATGTCGAAATAACTTTCTTCACGTCATCTGATACATCCGACTCAACCCTCACCTCTATCAATAAAAAGATGGTGGACATTATAACCTTTTACAACACCAATTTCGGCAAGCAGAAGCCGGTGAACAAGTTCGCGATTGCGTTGAGAACGTTTCCGCGAAAACTCTTGAATTCACAAACCACCAGGGACGGGTTTGTTATCACCGGAACCGAGTATGACAGCTACGGTAACTTCGCCCACGAATTTGGTCATTTCTGGTGGAGCGATGCCAGTTTTCTGCGTGAGCCATGGCTTAACGAGTCCTTCGCTAACTTCAGCATGATGAGGGCGTTGAGAAAATTCGACGCCACGCAAGCGGATAAATCGTATGCCCTATTCAAGAAAAAAGGTGAGCTCCCCGGATCAGTGTCAACCGCGGGTGTGTTTGATCCAAACGGATACGATTTGTACTATTCGAAAGGCTGCTACCTCCTGCTGGAACTTGAAGAAAAAATCGGCACGAAGAAGATGGACGTGTTTCTCCAGAAACGAATCAAAGGAAAGCTGAATACAACACCGCAGGTTTTGGACGCATTGGAATCAGTCACGGACAAGCAAACGCGGGAAGAATTTGAAGCAAAGCTGAAGCGTGATTAGCCCATGGCCTTTGAAACAAAAAAGCAGCACCTTCGGCTGCTTTTTTGAGCCCCCTATCGGAATCGAACCAATGACCTACTGATTACAAGTCAGTTGCTCTACCAGCTGAGCTAAGGAGGCTTTTTCGCTCCCAATGCGAATGCAGTCGGGATTGCGAGGTGCAAAAATAAGGGAAGTCCGGGGTTTTGCAAGGCCCGAATCAAATGTAATTCGGTTAAAAGAATGCTACTTCTGACTGCCTACAGACTTCAGCATCTTTAATTCAGCCCTCAGCTTTGCAACTTCCTGTGTTGACGCTTCAATTTGTGCACCAAATTCCGCCTTCATCTTCTCAGCGTTCTTCGAACGTCCAAAAAACTCAAGGTTGTTCTTAAGTGTGGCGAGGTCATTCTCCGCTTTGGAGATCTTCTTCTTCAAAGCCTGCTCACGTTGAAATATCTTATGCCCGGCATCGGGATCCGATTTCATGCTTTCGAGCTGGATCTCCAACACCGCCTTGTCTTTCTCCTCGGCGGTCATTTCACCCAATGAGCTCATCGCACTTTCAATAGCGGCGTTGAACCTGTTCTTGATCGCATTAACTGAGTTCCTTGGAACGAAGCCAAGGCCCTGGAAGCTACGCTGCATTTCCTTGATCTGTCCCACGGTAGCCGTCTTGTCGGCAGCCATCTTTTCAAGCGCTTCGCAGATAGCTTGTTTTTTTGCCAGGTTGTCTGTCTGAACTTTGTCAGCTTCTTCGAATTTCACGCGGCGGTGCTCGAAGAAGAAATCGCATGCTGCCTTGAATTCCTGGAAGATCTTCTCTCGCATCTTCTCAGGAACAGGTCCTATTTCCTTCCATTTCAATTGCAAAGCCTTCAGCTCATTGGCCGCTTTCTCCCATTCAGAACTTTCCTTCAATGACAGTGCCTGCTGCACCAACTGTTTTTTCAATTCGAGATTCTGTCCGCGTGATTCGTCAAGCTTCTTGAAAAAAACACCCTTGCTGTTGAAGAACGTCTTGAATCCTGCCCAAAACCTTTTGTTTGTATCCTTGGCTTTGTTGCGCGGGACCGCCCCAATGGACTCCCATTTCTTCTGCAGGGCGATGATCTCGGAGGTCTTCTGGTTCCATTCCTTAATGCGGTCCGACTGGAAGCCGGCGAACGCAGTGACATCCGAAATGATTTGTTCTTTTAGCTGAAGATTTTTAGAAAGCTCCTCATGCAACGTCGAGATGAACTGGTCCCTGCGCGCATATACCGCATCCGATGCAGCCTTGAATCTGTCCCATACCGCTTCCTTTTCTTCCCGTGCGACCGGCCCAATATGCTTGTATTCTTCGTGAAGTTCGTTCATCTCGCGAACAGCATCACCAATCTTATCAACCGCCGCAAGCTTCTCAGCGCGCACACAAAGCTCGATCTTAGCTTCGAGGTTTTTCTTGCGGTCAAGCTCTTTTAGCTCAAAATAGATATTCCGGTTGTCATAAAACCGATCGAGCAGGGCATGATAGCTCGCCCACTGAGGGCGTGCATGTGCAGAAGGAACCGCGCCAATTTGTTTCCATTGCTGCTGGATCTCCTTGAACTTATCAAAACTGTGCTTGTTGTCTTCGCCATCTACGAGTGTGCGGAGCTCTTCAAGCAGGATATTCTTCTTCTTGAAATTCTCATTCTTCTGCTCCTCTTGGTTTCTGAAATGCTCAGCCTTCCGGTCACGGAGGAGTTTATAGTTTGCCTCGAACGCTACATCAAGCGGGTCCTGGCGGAATTCGAAGTCATCAGGTGAACCGCCATCGGATATGAACTTATTGAGTGCAACAGATTTCTCTTTGTCCAGGTTGTCGTCATAGTGAGCCCTGGCCGTTTTAAGAACAGAATCAATTTTTTTAAAGTCCGATTGGTGGGCAAGCTCTTTCAGAAGATCGACAAAATCTTTCTTTGAAAAATTTGAATAGTCCTGATCGGGAATAGCGTCGTCGATATCGTCAGTACCGGTCGCGGTTGCAGCGGGGCTGCTTACTTCATTCTCCGGAACACGCTTCAACTCCACCAAATCTTCTTTCGCATCCATTTCCATCATTTTCGCTTAAGTGTTCCTGGTATAATTAAGGGGCAAAATTAGTTTTTATATTTAATTAAGGCGGGGATCTTTAGGGTAATTCGAATACACCGAGTACCTGCCGCCCATGATCGTGAGTGTCTTCTTCCACATCGAATCAGGCGCAGTGTCAAACACAAGTTCCTCGGTCACCTTGTCACTTACGATCCAGGAATCCTGCTCAAGCTCACCTTCGAGCTGTCCGCCGGTCCATCCGCTGTAACCCAGGAAAAACTTGATGTCCTTATGGGCAAGTTGCTTCGTATCCAACAGGAAAAGTACTTTCTCGAAGTTTCCGCCCCAATAAATTCCCGGCAGAATCTCCACGGAATCTTCCAGTGAGGGATGCCGGTGGATATAATGCAGCGTATCCTGCTGTACAGGACCGCCCACCATAGCCGGAAGGTCGTAATCTTTAATATCATCCATTACTTCACTTACATTTGCCAGTGACGGCTTGTTGAGCACAAATCCAAACGAACCCTCCTCATTGTTTTCACAAAGGAGAATGATCGTTCTTTCAAAATTTGGGTCAGGCAAATAGGGTTCCGAGATCAGGAGTCTGCCCTTCTCTGGCTTCAATTTATTGCGGTACTTAAAAAACTCCATTCTTTGACATCTCCAATAAACCAACGATTCGTTAGTCCTCCAAATGAAATGGTAAATTTTAACAGAATCCGTGGATAGAAGTCACCATCTTTGCGGTAAAATGAAAAACTCATGTTATCAATCGAGGATTTAAGAAATGAGTACTCAAAGGCAGACCTGGATGCAACGCAGGTGGCAGGACATCCGATTGCGCAATTCGAAAAATGGTTTGCTGAAGCCAGGAAGTCTGATGTGCCTGAGCCCAATGCTATGAATCTTGCGACAGTCTCCGAAAGCGGAAGACCTTCGTCGCGCATTGTCTTGCTGAAATCCGTGGAAAATGATGGATTCGTTTTTTATACCAACTATCAAAGTCAAAAAGGAAAAGAGCTTGCAGAGAATCCGGCATGTGCGCTGAATTTTTTTTGGCCCGAGCTGGAAAGACAAGTGCGGGTGGAAGGCGTTGCTTTTCCCGTATCTGAAGACAAGTCGACTGCTTACTTTCAAAGTCGTCCGAGGGAAAGTCAGGTGGGCGCCTGGGCCTCGCCACAAAGTCACGTCATTGCAAGCCGGGAGATTCTCGAAGAACGGGCGAAGCAAATAGAAAAGAAATACGAAAACCTGAACGTGCTTCCCAAACCAAAACAATGGGGCGGCTATAAGGTTGAACCTTATCTCATAGAATTCTGGCAAGGACGGAAGAGCAGGTTACATGACAGGATTATCTATACACGAAGTGATGGTGGATGGAAGATTGGACGGCTTGCGCCTTGAGGGAGTTAATAGTTATCAGTTAACAGTTATCAGTTAATAGTTATCAGGGAGCCTCCCCCATTAACTGATAACTACTAACAATTAACTTTAACAAATTAACCTAAAACAAATCAAACAACGACTTCACCCCTATCCAGCGTGGTGAAGTGAATCCTTCAGCGTACTTCGCACCGACGGCATGGCCCATTTCCGTTGCACGCGATTCGAGAAGGCTGAGGAATCGCGGGTTGGAAATATATGTCTCCGGTTCTTTGCTCGACGGATCATAGAATTGAGTCTTGAACGCGCGAACTGCCTCCATCTTCTGTTCCCACTCACTTGAAATATCAACTACAAAGTCAGGTCTTATGAACAGACTTTGTATGTAATGATATACAGCCTTCGGGCGCCATGCGTCCTGTTTTACTCCTTCGTGCAAGGTCTCGATCTTGGCAAGGCCCGCAAGGAAGCATGCCTCAAAGGCAAGCCCTGATGCACGACCGTGGTCAGGGTGGCGATCATACACTGCGTTTGCCAATACAATCTCTGGCTTGTACTTCCTGATTCGCTTGACCACCTCCAATTGATGTGACTGGTCGTTCTTAAAAAAACCATCTGCGAGTCCGAGGTTCTCGCGGGCAGAGAGTCCAAGTATTTTTGCCGAGGCGGTCGCCTCCTGCTCCCGGGTCTGCGGTGTGCCGCGCGTACCCAGCTCGCCACGTGTAAAGTCCACGATGCCCACCTTGTGGCCGGCAGCAATGTGCTTTATGATTGTTCCGCCGCATCCGAGCTCTGCGTCGTCGGGATGAGCCGCGAGTACGAGAATATCAAGTTTCATGAGTGAGCGACCTCCAATTCGCGCGCGGCGAGGAATCGTTCCGCATCCAACGCGCCCATACATCCCGTCCCTGCGGCCGTTACCGCCTGGCGATAGTTCTTGTCAGCAGCATCACCAACTGCAAACACTCCTTCAATATTTGTGTGCGTAGATCCCGGCCTTACTTTAATGTAGCCCGTGTCATCCATTTCCAACTGACCTTTAAAGATATCGGTGTTGGGTTTGTGCCCGATTGCGACAAAAAATCCTTTAACGGCGATTTCTCTTTTTGCGCCCGTCTTGTTGTTGACCACACGAATTCCAGACACCTCGTGATCACCGAGTATTTCTTCCGTTTCAGTGTTATAGAGAATTTCAATCTTCGGATTCATCAGCACGCGGTTTTGCATAATACGCGAAGCGCGCATCTCATCTTTACGAACGATAAGGTACACCTTCGGACAAAGCTTAGAGAGGTAGGTTGCTTCCTCTGCAGCCGAATCACCGGCACCCACCACGGCGACATCCATTCCCCGATAGAAAAATCCATCGCAGACCGCGCACGCCGACACACCTTTGTTTGTAAATTTCTGTTCGCTCGGCAGACCCAGGTATTTCGCGGTCGCTCCCGTTGCAACGATGATCGCTTCCGCTTCGATTTCATGGGTATCATCGACAGTCGCCTTAAGCGGCCACCCCGACAAGTTCACCTTCGTTACGAGACCGTGCCTTACGCTCGTTTCAAATCTTTCAGCCTGCGCCTGCAGATCCATCATCATTTGTGGCCCGTCAATTCCTTTCGGATAGCCTGGAAAATTTTCAACGTCACCGGTGATCGTTAGCTGACCCCCTGGTTGTCCGCCTGTATAGAGCACTGGCTTCATGCCAGCGCGGGCAGCGTAGATAGCTGCCGTGTATCCGGCCGGACCTGATCCGATAATCAAAACTTTTACTTTCTCTGCGTTCATATCGCTGTCTATTTACAAAAAAGGGCTGAATCAAAAGACTACTTCTAAACAACCGAATAGAATTTTAAATTCAAGATGATACAAATAATAAGGGCTGTCTTTTCGATACAGCCCTTAATTTTTTTATTCGTAAATAAATCGCTACCCGAGGTAAGGCTTCAATGCTTTGCTCCTGGACGTGTGGCGGAGTCTCCTAATCGCCTTCTCCTTGATCTGACGGACACGCTCACGGGTGAGATTGAATTTCTCGCCAATCTCCTCAAGCGTCATAGCATGCTCGCCATTCAGCCCGAAGTATAACGTGATCACATCTGATTCCCTTTGCGTCAGCGTCGACAATGCTCTCTGCACTTCTCTTCTAAGAGAATCAGTCATCAATCCCTGATCCGGTGTATCCTCTCCGTCATTCTCGAGCACGTCGAGTAAGCTGTTCTCTTCTCCCTGCACGAACGGCGCATCCATCGAAACGTGACGCCCGCTGATCTTCATTGTATCGACTACTTCTGCAGTCGTAACTTCCAGCACTTCGGCCAACTCTTCCGGCGATGGCTCGCGCTCATATTTTTGCTCGAGCTCTGAAAAAGTCTTCGATATTTTGTTCAACGAACCTACACGGTTCAATGGGAGGCGAACAATCCTCGACTGTTCCGCCAACGCCTGGAGGATCGATTGACGGATCCACCATACGGCATAAGAGATGAACTTGAATCCCCGCGTCTCATCGAAACGCTGAGCAGCTTTGATAAGGCCCAAATTGCCTTCGTTGATCAAATCGCCTAACGAAAGCCCCTGGTTCTGGTACTGCTTAGCAACAGAAACCACGAAACGAAGGTTCGCTTTAGTCAACTTCTCCAGCGCGATCTGATCTCCTTCCTTAATCCGCTTCGCCAACTCCACCTCTTCATCCGGAGTAAGCAAATCAACCTTACCAATCTCCTGAAGGTACTTGTCCAGCGACTGGCTTTCGCGGTTGGTAATCTGTTTGCTTATTTTTAGCTGTCTCATTGGGTTGTGGTAGCTCTAAATCAGAAACGGAAAGCTAATAAATTTGTTCCAAAATCACCTTTCTGCAAATCAGGCTTTCGCCGGTTCCTGCTTCATCGGAGGTTTGGGCAACAGTACTTTCCTTGACAATCTGAATTTACCAGTTTTCTTGTCAATCTCTACAAGCTTTACTTTTACTTGTTCGCCGACTTCCATCACGCCATCCATTGTTTCGAGCCTCTCCCATTTGATTTCAGAGATGTGCAGCAATCCATCTTTGCCTGGCATGAATTCGACAAACGCGCCGAACGGCATGATAGACTTCACGATGCCATCGTAAACGGCGCCAACTTCAGGCTGTGCCACGATCGCATTGATGCGTTTAAGTGCGCCTTCCATCGCGGTCTGATTCGTTGCAAAGATGCTAACGATACCACGCTTGTCTTTCTCTTCGATGACAACTGTTGCGCCGGTTGTGTTCTGTATGTCCTGTATGATCTTCCCACCAGGCCCGATTACCGCTCCGATCAATTCTTTCTCAATGAACATGGTGTGAGCACGCGGTGCATGCGGCTTAAGATCCGGACGTGAAGCCTGGATGGTCTTCTTCATCTCATTGAGAATATGAAGCCTTCCGTCTTTTGCCTGCATTAACGCCTCTTTCAAAACATCGTAAGTAAGTCCCTCGACTTTCAGGTCCATCTGGCAACCGGTGATTCCTTTTTCAGTACCGGTTACTTTAAAGTCCATGTCGCCTAGATGATCTTCGTCGCCGAGGATATCAGAAAGGATTGCGTAACGTCCTTTGTCAGAGATCATTCCCATCGCAATACCCGATACGGGTCCTTTAATCGCAACACCTGCATCCATCAGCGCGAGTGAACCGGCACAAACGGTTGCCATTGAAGATGAACCATTGGATTCCAGAATATCAGATACAACCCTGATTGTGTATGGGTTGCTGTCTTCAGCGGGAAGCACTTGCTTAAGTGAGCGGTAAGCGAGGTTACCATGGCCTATCTCACGTCTGCCTGGACCCCTGTTGGGCTTCACCTCTCCTGTTGAGAATGCGGGGAAGTTATAATGAAGGATGAACTTGTTAGATCCGGAGAACATCGCGCCATCAATCATTTGCTCGTCGAGCTTTGTGCCGAGTGTTACTGTGCTGAGCGATTGCGTTTCACCGCGGGTGAACAATGCTGATCCGTGGGCCGAAGGAAGATAATCCACTTCGGACCAGATATTGCGTATCTCAGTTGTCTTCCTTCCATCCAGCCTCACTTTCTCATTGAGAACGAGGTCGCGGGAAGCTTTCTTCTGAATATCATGATAGTATTTTTTTACAAGTCCCGGATCAATCGTGGAGTCTTCAGGAAGCGATTCCAGGTATTCCTCCAGAGGCTGACTGAATAATTCTGAGCGTTTGTGCTTATCAGCAGTCTGAAGCTTTGCGATGCCGTAAACTTTGTCGTAGAACTTAGCGAAAAGTTCTTCCTTCAAAGCGAGGTCATTCGTTTCGTGACTATAAGTCCTCTTTTCAGTTTTTTTCGTCTCTTTGGTGAGTTCGATCTGGAGGTGACACTGCTGCTTGATGGCTTCATGTGCCACGCGTAGACCTTCGAGCATCACATCTTCGCTTACTTCCTTGGCTTCACCTTCCACCATCAGGATATTATCCAGCGATGCAGCAACGATGAGGTCAAGATCTGCTTTCTCTTTCTGTGCCAGCGTCGGATTTACGACATACTGACCATCAATGCGCGCTACGCGCACTTCGGATATCGGACCCTGGAAAGGTATATCCGAAACTGAAAGTGCAGCCGACGCCGCGAATGCTGCGAGTGCATCGGGAAGCGCATCTTCAGAACCTGAAATCAGTGTGATTGCAACTTGCGTTTCAGCATGATAATCGTCTGGGAACAAAGGACGTATCGCACGATCCACCAAGCGGCTGATCAATACTTCGTAATCTGAGAGTTTTCCTTCTCTTCTCAGGAATCCGCCTGGGATCTTACCCATCGCTGCAAATTTTTCCTGATAGTCTACTGACAGCGGCAGAAAATCTGCGCCCTCCTTGCCTTCCTTATTGGATACAACGGTGGCAAGCAACATGGTGTCTCCCATGCGCAGAACGACAGCGCCGTCAGCCTGACGCGCAAGCTTTCCTGTCTCAATCGTAATCACGCGGCCATCGGGCAGCGAACACGATTTTGTAATCGGATTTGGTTTCATAAAATTTTTGGATACAAAAGCGAAAAGGGAACCCTGTTACAGGTTCCCTATGCGCGTGTTAAGATTCTTATTTACGTAGCTCAAGTTCAGCCAGTATTGACCTGTAGCGGTCAATGTTGGTCTTCTGGAGGTAGCTGAGTAGTTTCTTACGCTGTCCCACCAGGTTGAGAAGACCTTGCTGAGTGGAGAAGTCCTTTTTGTGACCCTTCAAATGCTCTGTTAAAGAGTTGATTCTGTGTGTGAAAAGGGCAATCTGTGACTCCGGAGATCCTGTGTCTGTTTTTGATTTTTTCGCCCCGTGCTTGCTGAATAGTTCCTGCTTTTTTGCTGAAGTGAGGTTCATCGCTTGAAATTTTGCTGCTTTTTGTCTTTTCCTATTTTTTTAATCGCGCAAAAGTAAGGGAATTGTTCAAATCTGCCAAATTTGGCGGGAAGGTTAACAGTCAATCGTTAATAGCTGTCAGGGCTGGCTGCATTGCGATTTGCGCCCTATTCTCCACTAACTATTCTCTGTTAACTATTCTCTATTAACTACCCGCAGTTTCAGCGGAAATCTGCTTGGCTCCGAAACGCCGCTTCAGCTTGTCCCACAGGACACTATAGAAATCTGACTCAAAGAATCGGGCGTCGAGGCGGGCTTGGCGAAGGAACAGTAGCCCAACTATCGTGAGCAGTACGTCTGCGGCCCAGATTCCGACGGGCACACTAATTTTCAGCTGGCCGGCCCACTTCTCCCCGGTGCTGGTGATCAGATAGAATAAGATAAAAAAGAAGATCGAGGCGATGACTGGCACTCCCAGGCCACCCTTCTTTATGATTGCCCCAAGCGGAGCCCCGATCAGGAACATCACAATGCACGCAATTGAATTCGAGAATATCTTGTGCCACTGAATTTGAAATACCATGTATTCCTGAACATAGTTCGCACGGCTGGCATTCATGTTGAGCAGCTGCGCCTTTACACTCCGGGCCTGGTTGAGGGCGGCGCTGACTTCGTCGACGCTCCACTTGCGCGACTTGAAAAGGCTGTCGGAGGTCCGGCGGTTCTTTTTCCCAATCTGCTCTCTCGGCGTGATCTTGAATGGCAACACGTTCATGTACGCTGCGCCGGGATCTTTGATTGCACGAACTGAATCCTTGCGTTTCTTCACCAGCGCGACCTCCGGAGGCAGCTTTGCCGAATCGGTTTTATCGGCGAAAGTAAACAGTGTGGTCTTCGTCTGGTACACTTGCAACCTCGAACCGTCGATCTCATTTCTCATCGAATCCATATCCTTGTCGAGCTCAAGTACATTGCGCATGATACGGTTTCCCTGGAACCATTTCTTGTCGGTTCGTGCCATTCCGAAAGAAGAGAGGTCCAGCACGATCTCAGATTTTCCAAACTTTGTTTTCGAAATTGATTCGGGCGCAGGACCGCTGTTTGCATTTGATATTGATTGCTCTCCGTTCCCTTCACTGTAATCATAACCACGGAACAGTTCCATCTTGAGGTATTGATCGTGCAGGAACGTGAACATCCGCCCCGAATCGGCCACCGTCACCTTCTTGTTTCCAGTCGCTCCGCGATGATCATATATAATGACATCCTTTAAGGTCTTCCCGTCAGGATATTTTTTACCCACCTTGATGCTGATATCGGGTATGCCTGAATAGAACGCGCCTTCCTGGAGATCCAGCGCTGGCTTCTTCTGCTTTATATCATACATAAGGCTGTATGCTTCGAGCGCGGCGTTCGGAACGAGTGTATTGTTGGCGTAGAACGCGATGCCTGTCAGGAATATGACGAACACAAATATTGGAACCAGGGCCCGTGTGAGGGATATTCCAAGGCTTTTAATTGCGGTGATCTCAAAATGCTCGCTCAGGTTACCAAAAGTTATGAGCGACGACAGCAGCACGGCCAGCGGCATGGCGAGCGGCGTCATGAAAATCGCGAAGTAGAAAAGCAAGGCGCCGACGACATCCCAACCGAGATCTTTGCCGATTATATCGTCAAAGTACTTCAGCATGTGCTGCAGAAGCAGTATGAAAACGACTACCAGGAAGGTCAGCACGAACGGGCCGATAAAAGATCCCAGAATAAGCTTGTCGATTTTTTTCATTCCTGCCTACGATGTCAAAAATAGGGCCATTTTATGGTTTTGATCGTCTGCCGATCGGCAATTCGTAAAAGTTTATAAATTTGCAGCCCGCAAATCAGTTGACAATTGACAATCCGTCGCTTTGCTCGGAGCAGTTGTCAACGGTCGCAGGACCAAAAGCGATGATTTGTGGTGGCATTTTGTCAACTGTCCGGCGCAGCCGGAATTGCTAATTGTCAACTTATTACGGCGAGGTAGCTCAGCTGGTTAGAGCATCGGATTCATAACCCGAAGGTCGGCAGTTCAAGTCTGCTCCTCGCTACTGGGTAGTCAGAAGTTGATAGTTAATAGTTAACCGGGTCTGGGACCGACCTGATAACTATTAACTATTAACCTTTAACCATTAACTATTACCCCCTCACCTTAGCATTTACCCCCTCCGTTTCTTACCTTCAATTCAATTCACAGGGGATGGAAGCAAGGATGATTAAGAAGCAACTTTTTACTGCGGACTACGAGCTTCATGCTTCGGTAAAAATGCTCTATCCTTACATACAGACAGCCAGTGGGTTATCTGAATGGTTCGCCGACGATGTACGAATTAGTCCCGAAAAGGTATTCACCTTCACGTGGGACAATGAGCAGCACAAGGCGATCATGATTTCCCATCGCACCAACCATTTTGTTCGCTTTGAATATCTCCCCGAATCCAGCGACGACAAAAAAGACCCCTCCTATTTTGAGCTCGGACTCGAAGTAAATGAGCTCACGCAAATGACCTTTCTTAAAGTTTACGACTACTCCGACTTTGACGACATGGGAGAACTGCAGGATCTGTGGGACGGCCTGATCGAAAACCTGAAGAAGGTTGTCGGGGGGTGAACTGTTGCGTGTTGCAGTTACCTGTTACCTGTTACCTGTTACCTGTTACCTGTTACCTGTTACCTGTTACCTGTTACCTGTTACCTGTTGCCTGTTGCCTGTTTACGTTAGGGACTGCGAGAAGTCCTATGCAGCTAAAGTTAAAGGCAATTATTTTGGGACGCCACAGCGACCGGCGGCTCGCAACATTCCAACAATCGCGTAATGCACTTTCCTCTCATCCTCGTATTTTTAGGGCTCACATCCATAGTCTATGCTTCCAAATACCAATCCAGCAGAAACGATCGCCTGGCAAAAGCTCACAGCCCATTACCTCGAAATGCAGGCAACGCACATGCGTCAACTGTTTGAATCTGATCCTGAAAGATTCAATAAGTTCCACCTGAAATTCGAGGACATTCTTGTTGACTTTTCTAAGAACATTATATCAGATTATACACTGCAACTTTTGCAGGAACTTGCCCATGAATGCAGTCTCTCAGAGGCGATCGACGCCATGTTCAGCGGACAGGCAATCAATCAAACAGAGGGAAGGCCCGTGTTGCATGTAGCACTGCGCAACAGGAGCAACACGCCGATAAATGCCATGGGCGAAAATGTGATGCCGGAAGTAAACCGCGTGCTCGACCAAATGAAATCTTTTTCGGAGCGCCTTTTATCGGGAGCATGGAAAGGATATTCCGGCAAGACCATCACAGACATCGTGAACATCGGTATCGGTGGGTCCGATCTAGGACCACTGATGGTGACAGAAGCCCTCAAGCCGTATAAGAAAAACATAACGCCACATTTTGTTTCCAATATTGATGGAACGCACATCGCGGAAACCCTGAAGCATCTCAATGCTGAGACGACCCTGTTCATCATCGCCTCAAAAACTTTCACAACGCAGGAGACGATGACCAACGCGGAAACGGCGAAGAAGTGGTTCCTTGAAAAATCCGGCAATCAGGGCGACGTGTCGCGGCATTTCGTGGCGGTGTCGACGAACGAAAAATCTGTTAAAGAATTTGGGATCGCGCCTGAGAACATGTTTGTCTTCTGGGATTGGGTCGGGGGTCGGTATTCATTGTGGTCATCCATTGGCCTATCAATAATCTGCACTATTGGATTTGAAAATTTTGTTCAGCTCCTCGAAGGCGCCCATGCGATGGATAACCATTTCCGGCACGAGCCGCTTGAAAAAAATATTCCTGTGATACTGGCGCTCATCGGTGTGTGGTACAACAACTTTTTCGATGCGCAAAGTGAGGCGATACTTCCTTACGATCAATATATGCATCGTTTTCCCGCCTACTTTCAGCAAGGCAACATGGAGAGCAATGGGAAGTCAGTAGACCGCGACGGGCAACTTGCATTATATCAAACTGGACCTGTGATCTGGGGAGAGCCAGGGACAAACGGGCAGCATGCATTTTATCAGCTGATCCACCAGGGGACGAAAGTGATCCCTTGTGATTTCATTGCGCCGGCGGTAAGCCAAAATCCCATTGGCGAACATCATGCAATCCTGTTGTCAAACTTCTTTGCTCAGACCGAAGCGCTCATGATGGGAAAGACGGAAGATGAAGTGCGCGCTGAATTGGAAAAGCAAGGCATGTCTGAAGATGCGATTGATGCGCTCGTCCCCTATCGTGTCTTCTCCGGGAACAGGCCAAGCAATTCATTTCTATTTAAGAAGCTCACGCCGCGAACTTTGGGCAGCCTGATTGCCATGTACGAGCATAAGATATTTGTTCAGGGAGTGATCTGGAACATCTTCAGCTTCGACCAGTGGGGTGTGGAGCTCGGAAAAGTGCTGGCCAAAAAAATACTGCCTGAATTAAGCACCGATTCCGAAGTCACAACACACGATTCATCGACAAATGGCCTAATTGGCTATTTCAAACGGTTGAAAAGTTAAACCTTGAAAAAACTTCATTCTCGCGTAATTTTGAGGCTTGCCCGTCGGTTGGCGGGGCTCTTTTGGCTTTGATGAACGCGAAAATTTCAAAGATCGGAGTGTTTACGTCGGGGGGCGATGCTCCCGGAATGAACGCTGCCATCCGTGCGGTGGTCCGTGCGAGTATATACTACCAGAAAGAAGTCTCCGGTATTATCCATGGTTATGAAGGAATGATCGAAGAGGAGATCGTTAAACTTGGCGCTCGTTCCGTAGGCAACATTCTCCAGCGTGGCGGTACGATCTTAAAGTCTGCGCGCAGCGAGAACTTTCGTTCTCCGGAAGGAAGAAAGAAAGCTTACGACAATCTGAAGAAAAATGGAATAGACGCGCTCGTTGCCATCGGCGGTGATGGCACGTTTACAGGTCTCCACATATTTCACAAAGAGTATGGTGTTCCATGCGTTTGTATTCCAGGTACTATTGACAACGACATCGCGGGAACTGATTATACCATCGGCTATGATACGGCGACCAACACAGCGGTCGAGGCCATCGATAAGATCCGTGACACCGCTCTTTCACACAACAGACTTTTTTTTATTGAAGTGATGGGTCGTCACTCGGGATATATCGCTCTCAATAGCGGTATTGCCGGAGGTGCTGTTGCGATCATCATTCCCGAAGAGGAGACATCATTCGATGACTTGTATGGCCGGCTCGAACAAAGTGGCAAGACCAGTAAGAAGTCGAGCCTGGTTGTCGTCGCTGAAGGCTCGAAAATCGGTGATGCCAATGATCTTGCAAGAATGGTGGCTGAACGTTCCAGCTATTTTGACATTAAGGTTACGATCCTTGGACACCTGCAGCGCGGAGGAGCACCCACTTATTTTGACAGGGTGCTTGCGAGCAGAATGGGTGTTGCAGCAGTGGAAGGGTTAATCCTGAAAGGTGAAACCGATTCGATGGTCGGCGTGTTCAACAATCAAATCGTTTTCAACAAGTTTGACAGCATCATGAACGGCCAGCATCATGAGATCGACCAGGAATCGCTGAGACTGGCTAAAATTTTATCCATCTGACAATGAAGGAGCTAACGGTAGGTATCGACATCGGTGGCACGAACACAAAGTTCGGCGTTGTGGATCGCGAGGGGAAAGTTTACCACCAGGGTAACATTGTTACTACAGATTACGAAGAGTTCCAGGATTTCTTCGATGCGATGGCCGACGCACTCCGCGAAGCAATCCACTTCCTGCCGGGCGACACCCGAATTGTCGGAATCGGCATTGGTGCTGCCAATGGGAATTACTATAAAGGGACTATCGAGCGGGCTACGAACTTGAAGTGGAAAGGCGTGCTCCCACTCGCCAAGATGTTCCGCGAAGAGTTCAGTGTACCCTGCATTCTTACCAACGACGCGAATGCGGCAGCTGTGGGTGAAATGATCTATGGCAACGCCAAGGGAATGAAAGACTTTGTCGTGATCACATTAGGAACCGGTCTCGGAAGTGGATTCGTGTGTGGCGGTATTTTATTAAATGGCCATCACGGCATCGCCGGTGAAATGGGCCACACATCGGTAAACCCTGCCGGGAGATACTGCAATTGCGGAAAGCGCGGATGCCTCGAGACATATGTGTCGGCAACGGGAATCAAGCGCACGGTTTATAAACTGCTCGCGGACCATTTGGAGCCAAGTGAATTGAGAGGAATCAGCTTTGAAGATCTAAATACAAAGATGATTTCGGAAGCAGCCAACCGTGGAGACATCGTGGCAAAAGAGGCATTCGAATACACAGGAAGAATTCTCGGCATGAAGCTGGCTGACACCGTCGTTCACACTGATCCCCAGGCTGTGTTTTTATTCGGTGGACTTGCTCAGGCAGGCAACCTCATCTTCGAACCGACTTTGCATCATATGGAACAAAACCTTATGCCGTTGTTCCGCGGCAAAGTAAAGATTCTCCCCTCTGCCATGCAGAACCAGGCCGCACCAATCCTTGGAGCGAGCAGTCTTGTCTGGGATTATCTTGAGAAAGCCAAAGAGGCTGTGGGTGCCGGGAGTAATCGGTGATGGTGTTGTAGAACTGCTAAAAGTTAATAGAGAATTGTTAATAGTTAATAGGTAACGCGCGGAGGTTCAAGGGCCTACCCCGATGGCGCGTGTCGTTGATCGGAGTGTTAAGTGCTGAGTGTTAAGTGATGAGTGATGAGTGATGAGTGATGAGTGTTAAGTGTTAAGTGTTAAGTGTTGAGGACTGTTACGAGCCCAATTCGAAGCTTGTCATCGGTGTCGAAGGCGTTTGACGTCACGGGTGCCGGTAAAAATTCTTGCTCACGATCCTCCAACCTTCATTGAACTTATACAACAGCAAGTTATCGGTGAAGACCTTTTTGTTTCCCCGATAGAGATCAAGGACGACACTTGCGGAAGTGCCTGCAACATTGACCACATCAAATTTTGCAACGGCCTTTTCCGCTGCAGGCTTGTTGGCTGCGCGCGATTTTTCGATCCCGGTGATCCACTCTTCAATCGGTGTCGTCTTCACTTCGTTATTGCTCAGAACAAACATGACAAAAGATGGATGGAAGCCGTTGCGGATATCATCAATTGGCCCACCGTTATGGATACCACCGATATATGCGGTGTTGATAACATTCTTTATTGCCTCATCGTCGTTTTGAGCAACGGAGACTCCGGTTGCGAACAGAAGCGGTAGCAGTATGTGGATAAGTTTTTTCATAAGGTTGATTTGCCGTAAAACAGTAGATAAAAGCGAAGCGCTGCGTCCCCCACCTGGGAGGGAATTCTAAATTTATGGTGGCCTGCCATTTGGTATGGCGTCGGGTTGCCACGAACAAAGCCATTTATTGTATCAGCAACACATCAAACCTGCCATTCACGCATCAGATCCAACCATTTGCAATAGCTGTCTTCACGAGCTCAATACTGTTCTTCACATCGGATTTCTGCAGCATATTTCTTCTGTGCGTTTTCACCGTCTCCACACTGAGAAAAAGCATGTCTCCAATGGCTTTCTCCGAATGACCTTGTGCAGTCAGGCGCAGTACCTCGAGCTCCCGCACAGATAATGGCATGTCCTCGGGGTGCATCGTGCCCTCCAGCAAGGTTACGAAGCGGCCATCCCGCATAACTTCATAGCAATAGTTCATTCCCTCCGTTTTCTTGTAAGGAGTGACATCAGTAGAAGTGAACAGCAAAATATAAGGATCACCTTTCGCACTGATCGAGAGTGCATGCACATTCTGAAGTATCTGCTTGTAGCTCCCGTCTTTGCATTTAAACCGGCAATCGAACGCGAACCGTGCGCTCAACCTCTCCTCATCAGACAGCTTTCGATACGTGTTTTTAACCTTTATCACAACACGCGCGAATTTCAGCATGTCCACCGGATGAACGCGACGGTACGTAAACCACAGTCCGCCATTCATTATCTCCTCTTTTGTGTAGCCTGTGAGCTCAAAGTTGCTATCACTTACATACAAGTATCGCAGCTTTGCGTTGTCGAGTATCCTCACCGACTGCTTTGCAAAGACCTGAAGCTTATTTAGAAACGGGTTGTCGAGATAGTGAGTAAGGGCTTGCTCCAGCAACACCTGATCCTCATCGCTGCGCGTGAGGTTCATAACTTGTTCGTAGAGATGGGGTTTGATCTCCAAAGGGTCCGGTCGGCGCACTAAAGTTAAGTATTCCTCTAAAAACGTCCAAAATGGATGCGTTTAGAGGCTTTTCGGCACTTTCTTGTGACACAAATTGGCGTAGTCAGACCAACCCCAACTACAGATTACCTACAAAGAAGTATTTCCCGCTGTGATCACACAAAGGACATTTGATCCATCAAAAACAAGGAAATATTCAACTAAGACTCCCAGCATGAAAACCCTTCTCCAATTCACCGCCGTGCTTGTGCTCCTCGCCTTGATCATGGTGAATGCACAGACCGTAATCACTCCACCGTCTGTTTCGGACGCGTTCAGGAAGGAATTCGGTGCCGCCAGAAATGTTCAGTGGTCGGCATCCCATGAAATCTATCAAAGCCGCTTCGAGCTAGGTGACCAACAGTTCATTGCCTACTTCAATCAGAAGGGCACACTCCTCTTGACTGCGCACAGGGTAGAACTTAGCCAGGCTCCTGCCGCAGTAAGGAACTCGATCGCGCAACTGGAGTATCAGTTTGACGCATCATCACCAACTGAAATGTATGAAGTTACTGAAGTCGGCGGCACGGAATATTATATTAACGTCAACGGTAAAACGGAATTCATTTCAGCGCTTGCAACCTTCAACGGGAATTGCAAAGTGCTGAAGAAATCGGGGAAGGCGCTAACAGCTGAACAATCAGATATTTTAGCACAGATGCGCTAAGAAGATATATTTATTAAAGCGCGATAGCACCCCTTTCTAGTTCTGATAAAAATCAATGCGCATTTGGACGCAAATCTGCTCGCGTTCTGATTTTAGTCAGAAGTGAATGAAGCCAGGAACGCGACTTTTGAATGGCTGCTCCTTCAATTAGAAGACAGTTCGTTCACCAAAAAAATCCAACCTATGAAGCATCACTTTTCAATGACGGTTGCTGTAATTGTCACATCCGTCTTTATTTTCTCCTGCAAGCAGGAAACAAAGCAACAGCAGGTAGTGACGGAGGAGCCCGGTGCCGGGCAATCCGCAGTCAATGACAATGAGTCCCAGAAAGATGTAGTGAAGGTGGCTGTATCTTCTGCTGAGCACACCACGCTCGTAACTGCTCTGAAGGCTGCGGCCTATGTAGACGTGCTTTCAAATGCAGGCCCATTCACCGTATTTGCCCCTACCAATGCAGCCTTTGAGAAGCTGCCGGCGGGAACAGTTGACGACCTTCTGAAACCTGAGAAGAAGAATGACCTCAGGAACATCCTCGAATATCATGTAGCGGTAGGCGTCTATAAGTTAGACCAGTTGCGCGACAAGCAAAACATCAATGAAGTGAACCTCGACAATGTCGAGATTGGTGTAAAAGATGGCAAGTACACAGTAAATGGTGCAAATATTATTGGAACGGTGCCCGCTTCCAATGGCATCGTTTATGTGATCGATGCCGTGTTGCTGCCGCCGGCAAAGAAAAAGTGAATAGTACGGTTGCCAGGCATTCACTGGAAGTCTGATTACCTAATGAATGGCTAAAAGGATTTTGAAATCCAGGTAGGCAACAAATTTAGATCTTGGTCGAGGGGCGGACCTGCAGGCCGGAAGATCGTGATCAACCGTTATCTTCTTGGCTCACGAGGCCGCGGGAACATGTGGACTAACTTCGTATAACCATGGCGTTTTTAGGCACCTGATCAGGAAAGCATCCAACAAATCCCTATTTTTGGCCCACCTACCACCCACCAAGACCTAATGTTCTTAGACAAAGTAAGAAACAGGGAGTCGGGCATACTCCTGTACGGCATCACCCCACCGAAGACAATCAGCACACCCGAAAAGATCCAACAGATCGCCGACAAAGGGCTGACCATTCTTCGCAAACTCGAGATCGACGCGCTGGTGGTGTATGACCTGCAGGATGAAGTTGAAAGGACAAACGAAGAGCGGCCGTTTCCCTTTGTGAGCTGCATCGATCCGTATGTCTTTGCCAGTCAGTATTTACACGGACTCGATTTACCGAAGATCATCTACCGCCCTGCGGGAAAATTCACGAAGGAAGAACTGACACAATGGCTTCATAACCTGAAGCTACAACAGCTCTATCCCATCTTTGTGGGACTGCCTGCACCGGATTCCATTCCGAAAACGTCATTGACCGACGCTTATAAGATCTGGCGCGATAACCATCAGCATCACTCAGTAATCGGAGCGGTTACTATCCCCGAACGTCATACGATCTTGAAAGACGAAGACACGCGCATGCTCGACAAGATGAATTGCGGCGTCGAGTACTTTATCTCGCAGTGCATCTTTAATGTAGACTACACGATACGTGTGCTCGAAGATCTTGCTGCGGCGTGCGGGCGGGAAAAGTGCAAACTCCCGGTTGTGATCTTCACGCTGACGCTATGTGGGAGCATAAAGACCCTGGCTTTCCTTGAGTGGCTTGGCATTGACATCCCGGACGATATTAAAGCGGAACTCAAAGCATCGGCGGATCCGCTGGCGTTGTCGGTAGAGATTGCTACGCGCGTAGCCAAAGAGCTTGCTGCTTATTGTGTAAAGCATTCGATCCCATTTGGATTCAACGTGGAAAGCGTCTCCGCGAGGCAGGCAGAGATAGATGCGTCACTTCAGTTGCTGGATACAGTGAGGGCGATTTGTAAAGGGAATTTGACGGCTTCAGGTACGCGTGTTGAAGTCCGATATTAATAGTTAATTGTTAATAGTTAATGGGCGGCCGCCATGAGGCATGGCGCCGGGCTGTACGCTGCAAGTCCTCTCTGCGCTGCGGGCTTTCCGCTTCCATCCCTGCCGCGAGTGCTCCCTTTCTAAACTGTTCGTGCCGATGAATTGAGGCGCTGGTCGGGATTTGCAATCCCGACTTCTATCATCACCAAGCATTTTCGGCGTTACGGATTTCTAATCCATTCACGCCCGGGAATAAAATCTGCGTTCGGCAATTGGAAACCATTCATTCAATATAACAAATCTTCACCAGCCCCTTTCGGTTTGGGAAGGCATAATCCATAGCCGAACTTAGCATATAATCCCATGGCGCTCTCACCATTCCAGCAACAACAGGATTGTTGTGGATGTAATCCAGTTTCTGATTCGTAAATCTTCTTTTGCTCAATTCAATGGGATGCATTCCCTCTTGCCATAGTTGATAAGCATTCAGTCCGACATGAAAATGTTTCATCATCCATTCTCGCCTGCTCTCTCCAATCTCCCCCATCACGTCCATCACAGTCTTAGACGTGAACTTCTTAAAATCCCTAATGATTGCCGATAAATCACTTTCTGATTTCTCTGCTGCCCGACCGATCATGTGAAGATGGCTCGGCATCAGGCACCACGCATAAACTTCAAGGCCCTTTTTCTCAACACAATAGTTTAATGAATCAACAATTACATTAGCCAATTCACGGCGGGTAAAGACATCGACCCAGTCGACAATGGTGTGTGTTAGAAAATAGGGCTTATCGCTGCGGATCTTATACTTGAATCCCATGCATTAAAAATAGCCTTATTGAGTATGCGGGGAAATCAGGTTTTCATGACGATTGACGCAAAGTATGCCGGGCCTCGAGGTGGCAACGGTGAGGCGGATCACAGATCCGTGCTTCGTGGATATCACACCCAATCTCAGGTCGGGGTTACACACCCCGACCAACCGCATATCTGGACTAACTGGGAGAACCGCATATCTGGACTAACTTGGGTGTTCTCATAATAGCCATACACTTCCATATCCACCTTGTCGCCGGCATACACTTTCAGGCTCTTTGCCGGGCCCACGGGATTGGTTTGGTTCATCCTCACCACTTTGCTTCCACCGTTAGTATGATTTGCTGCAGTGAACGAAACAGGCGTCGGGATATTGACAAACTCGCTGTCATCTCCTCCTGATGTTTCAAAAGTCGCTGTCTTGGCCACCGGGGTCTGAGCAGCTGAAGTGAATAGTATCCTTGTATTTCCCTGATGATCGGCGATCGCATATTGGTTTGGAAAACTCGGACCTTGCAGCACCTCTGAAGATCAACAACTTACAGGTGCTCTTTGGAGAAACAGATATTTTGGTGCATTGCCCGCTAAAGAGGAAGGCTTATGCTTAAAAACGATATGGGACTACCCCCTATTTGGTGTATTACCCATTAGATTGTTGACTTTCCTCTGAAGCACCCACAGGCCAAAAGGAAAAAACAATACGAGAAATGCAAGTCCGGAATACTCAGAAAACGTTACAGTCCTTTTATTTTCTGCGGTAGAAATCCGTCGTGCAACAAACAAAATGCAATAAATCATTGAAATACAAGCAAGAATATGTGGAATGAATATTTTTCTGAAATCTAGCTTGACACTTGAAATCAATAAGTAACTAACAACTATCAGAAAATAGAGCGTTGCATACGAAAACACTATTTTAAAAGCCCCAACACCCGACATGCCGCTATCTGGCTCAGCCATCTTAATGGTGGACACAGTCCAAATCCAGGCAAGCATTACAATGGCTCCGACAGCGGTGAAAAACATCTGCAACTTCACTAACAACGCGTGGGATGAAGAATTTAAGTCGAACGCGGACTGTAACAATGAAATCACGATAGAGGCTCCATAGATCAAAACGAACAGCTGCCAAGCTTTTAAACGCAATAACATCTTCATAAATTTTATGGTTTCTTTTTTGTAATGGTTATACCTAAAAGTGCGCTCAAAGAAAATATCGTCTGAGAATCATTGACCGTGATTTGGCTCCCTTGCTTTTGAATTGAAGTTTCAGATCCCGCAACCGTGAAGGTCTCGTTTGTTCGATAATTTCTTGATGAATATCGACTGTTTATATCTTGAGTTTGGCCAATTGAGTAGCCAAATAGATTCGTAAAGTTGATGCCGGCTGAATTGGAAACTGTATATAAACCAGGCTTATTGTTCGCCGGTGTATCCGAATATAAGACAACATTGGCAACATTAACATCAATTCCGACATCACCAACGCCAAAAGGTAGTTTTGCGCCCAAGCCGACTTGCAGCCCAATGGTGAATTCAATGTTATAATTCGAAAAAATAGTTATCCCATCGCCCGGCCCCTGATACGCAATCATGTATTTCATGTCTTGCAAGTTCAAATCCATTCCAACCGAATATATCTCCCTTGAGACCTCGGTTTGGTTCCACGAGTTATGAAGTTCATTATAAGTATAACCAGCTGCCCAAGATTGACCCTCTTTATCGTAGAAGCTCACAATTCCCTTGCTTACATCAATAGAGCCACCTTTTTTACTATCTAATGCTGCATTTATCCCATCCACAATTTTATTAGCGCGATCCCAAGAGTCAGCAATGCTGTTAGGATTCGCATACATCGCCCCAAACCCATACCCCGCCGCATCCAAATCATAATGCCCCACATAATTCCAGCCTTCACCTGCTCCTCCTACCCAACCGGCTAACTGATTATGCGCTACCATTTTTGCAAAGGCATTCCGCGCACCGTAGTCGTCGCCTACGTAGCTCTCCGCGAAGTCCTGCGACCAGGGCTTCGCTCCGCTCGGGTCCGTAAAGACCGTGGGATTGTTATACGCAAAATGATAGGGGCTCAAAGACGAGAACTTGTCCGCCAGGGGATCAACCTGATTAAGTCTCGCCAATGCCGGATCGAAATTGCGATAATCAAGATCGTACAACTGTGAAGTACTATTCAATTCCGTCCCTCCATTCCCCAAAAAGCTATTCGCCATCACATTATCCCGTGTCCAGCTATTCGCCGTAGGCATGCCGTGGGCGTAGTACTCATTGCTCTGGATCACGTTCGTCTTCGTGTGCGTCACCGTGAAATCATCAAAATACACATAGTTATTGCTTTGATCCTCATACGTAAGATAAACAAAAATGTAACCCGTTTCCTTCGCCGTCACCTGTGGGATCGTCATCAGGCTCTTTGTCATCGCCCCTGATGGGATCCTCGTCCAGCCCATATCCAGCACCTTATAATTCAGGTCGTATAAGATATAGTTAATAAACGCTGCCGGTGACGCATCCCCCGGATTCGAACCCAAACCGAAACCTCCTATCGCAGCATTTACGCCATTGTAGATGCTCCCGCTTTCGCCCGCTCCGCCATTCACACCGCCAAAAGCACCCGCGATCGCAGTGATCATCACCGCCGTCGTATTGTTGCTGCTGCCATATCCGCTGGTGTTCTCATAATAGCCATACACTTCCATATCCACCTTGTCGCCAGCATATACTTTCAGGCTCTTTGCCGGGCCCACGGGATTGGTTTGGTTCATCCTCACCACTTTGCTTCCACCGCTAGTGTGATTTGCTGCAGTGAACGAAACAGGCGTCGGGATATTGACGAACTCGCCGTCATCTCCTCCAAGTTAGTCCGGATATGCTGTCCAATTTGCAGGCATGTTGTGCGGAGAGGTTGGTCGGGATTTGCAATCCCGACTTCTATCATCACCAAGCATTTTCGGCGTTACGGATTTCTAATCCATTCACGCCCGGGAATAAAATCTGCGTTCGGCAATTGGAAACCATTCATTCAATATAACAAATCCAAGTTAGTCCGGATATGCTATTTGTCCAATTTGCAGGCATGTCATGCGGAGAGGTTAGTCGGGATTTGCAATTGTTACACAACCCGACCAACGGAAACCCGGACTAGCTTGGTGTCACAGCTACCCGAACGTTGTCGGGTACCTCATGCAAGCGAGAGATCCTATTCAGGCATCCACCAAGGACAACATCTCAACCAGGTTGGGATCCAGGGTAAAAAGAAACCGTTCCTGCCGATAGCAGAAACGGTTCTTACTTTGAATGCGGTATGCCGAAAAGAGTCTACCAGAACCCAAGTGTATTTGCAACGGCCGGCGCGCTCGGAACAGGGAAGTATGTTATCGTATTCGTATCCTGCACGTACAGATCGGCGCGGATATTTCCGCTGATATTTGTGTAGCCCGAGTGACTCCACTCAACACGTGATGCGTCGGTTACAGCACTCTGGGCGAAAAGAGTGCCATTGTGATACATCTTCAAAGTCATGACGGTGACATCATAGTCGTAAATACCCCAATCAACCAACGCGGCATAAAAGTTTTGCTTGCCTTCATAGTACGCCACTACATCATAGGTTGTGACATAACTTGTGATGATCGGATAGTAATCACAGGGCCAGGAGCAATCACCGTCGACACATGGTAATGGATTTCCGTTTTCATCAGTTGTCGGGTACGGCGGCTGATAATCACAAGTATATATCCAGTCGTAGTGCGGTGTCAGATATTTATAGATGTAAAAACATCCGTCGACACGCTGACTTCCCCAGCAATATCCTACTTCCACACCAAAAATTTCGATGGTTTCGCAATCCTGCGGCTGGCCCATGGAAAGGCTGTTGCAGACGATATGAGTTTCATCAGCGTTCTTCCTGTCGGAAGTTGTACGCACATAGTTGACCGACTTGGGCGCCCGATTCCAAACCTCGTCTACTGAAAATGAATTCAACGCGAGCACATCTTTGGCCGCGATCCTCGCATACGAATCTTCGCCGAATGAATATAGATCTCCCCCGATGATCACCTCACCTCGTCCGTTGAGCAGCCGCGCGAAGCCGGGATTGAAGAGCTTCAAGTAGAGACCTTTGTCAGTTGAAACTCCGATCATCGGTGACATCTTCAGCAATTTCGCCTCGAGATTCCCCAGTTGCGATTTGTCCGTGGGCCTTGACTTGATAAATTCCCTGCGCATTTGATTCGCCGTCGCGTAGACGTCAGATAGCGAAGTGAAATCTGAATTTCTGGAAATTTTGAATTCATCGAGGTTCGTCAACTTTGGATCGTTGGCTGCCCGTTGAAATTCAATGAACGATTTGAATGAAAGCGCGTCGAATTTTGTGAGGAATTGATTAAGTCCCTGGTTTTTCGGCGTTGCGCTTTTTTTGAACTCTTCCCGGCACGACAATACCGCGAAAAGCAGCATGAATACTACCAGCTTCTTCATTGTGTTTGTTTTAAGTTTGAAGGTTTGACAAAACCAGGCAAGACAAAGAGCCCTGCCAGCGAGAAAGGAAAAGGAGCGCCCTGCAGATTTATTTGTGCACTGACATAAAAGTGCAACTAATTTCCCATGAGATAATTACAATCATACACACACACATACGCGTGTATGATTGCCCGTCGGATTCCAAAACGTCTGAATACATATTTAGATTTCTAAATAATCATTTAGACTTACTTCCACAGATGCTTGAAATTTGACCGGCCATTCGCCTGCAAAACCTCGGATGATTCAGTCACCTCTGGCGTATAACTCATGGGTGCAATTTTTTCATGAGCCTAACCGCGTTCGGCAATTGGAACCATTCATTCAAGATAACAAATCTTCACCAGCCCCTTTCGGTTTGGGAGGGCATAATCCATAGCCGAACTTAGCATATAATCCCATGGCTCTCTCACGATTCCAGCAACAACAGGATTGTTGTGGATGTAATCTAGTTTCTGATTGGTAAATCTTCTTTTGCTCAATTCAATGGGATGCATTCCCTCTTGCCATAGTTGATAAGCATTCACGCCCACATGAAAATGTTTCATCATCCATTCTCGCCTGCTCTCTCCAATCTCCCCCATCACGTCCATTACAGTCTTAGACGTGAACTTCTTAAAATCCCTCATGATTGCCGATAAATCACTTTCTGATTTCTCTGCTGCCCGACCGATCATGTGAAGATGGCTCGGCATCAGGCACCACGCATAAACTTCAAGGCCCTTTTTCTCAACACAATAGTTTAATGAATCAACAATTACATTAGCCAATTCACGGCGGGTAAAGACATCGACCCAGTCGACAATGGTGTGTGTTAGAAAATAGGGCTTATCGCTGCGGATCTTGTACTTGAATCCCATGCATTAAAAATAGCCTTATTGAATTTGCTGGGAAATCAGGTTTTCATGACGATTGACGCAAAGTAGGCCGGGCCTCGAGGTGGCAACGGTGAGGCGGATCAAAGATCCGGGCTTCGTGGATATCACACCCAATCTCAGGTCGGGGTTACACACCCCGACCAACCACATATCTGGACTAACTGGGTGACCAACCGCATATCTGGACTAACTTGGGGGCTAGCTTGGAAAGAACATCCGGACCAACCTGGGGTTACACACCCCGACCAGGCCTACTACGTATCTGGAATAACTTGGATGCATTACCCATTCAATCAACAATCAATCTTACCGTATTGGACCACAAGCATCCTTTAAATACTCGTGCATCATTTTCAATACGGTCGCTCCTTAGTTGCTGCTCCGTCAAGTACTTTGACAAGTCATGTTGAAAAAACAGAATTCTTGCAAAGTAGACTCCAGGCATGAGGTCGAACTCGCGGAAATCAATAACACGCTTGAACTCACTTGATGATCCAATATTGACGACCTGCATGTATTTTCGCATGTCAGTTTTTCCGCGCTCATGGCGACGCAAAACTTCTTCCATTGACATTTGTACTCCATGGACAGAATCGGGTAGTACAAATGCCGCTCGTATTTGCTCATTGCGCATATTATAGACAAATATGACCCTATCTGCAACTCCTCCATCAGTACAATAGGAGCTATCGAGATCTACCCCAAAATTGAAATTGCTATTGAAATTATATAACAGCCAATTAAATTCAGACCGATTAGTCAACGTGAAACTAATTTCTCCGCAAGTTGTCACGCAAGGCATAGATCGCCTGCCTTTTACATGATTGATATGAATCTCCTGGTTTGCAATAGTGAGAACTAAATCCTCTTGCTTTTGGGCGCAGCTTATCAAGCCTGACATTAATAAAAGGATTAAACAACCCCTTAACATATTAAACTACTTTGGATAACGTGGGGGTAGAAGAATCCTCGCCCTATCTAATTCCTGTTGCATCATCTTCGTTAAACTTGGGTCATTAAACTGCTTTGACGCGATTACAGTCCAATCCCAAGCTCGATATTCTAAGATGTTCATTCTATCACTAAATCCATAGTGCTTAGTGCCTAAGCTATTGAAAAATCCATTGTCAAAATCGTTAACGTGGTAAAATTCGTGACCAAGAACGAGGTACAAGATCTTAGAGTCTGCCAACGCAGAATGATTAATGTGCATATTTATCGGATTGTAACTTCCGCGAGTCCGGCCTTTAGTTGAACCACCAGTCTCGGTTTCGGCGTAGTCAATACTGATAGTCAATGGCCGATTCGTGTCTAATTGCGAATTAAACTCGTCAATAATAAATCCCATTAAATTTTTGTAATCACTAACTATGTCCTCGCCACCCTGAAATTGCGCCGCACCATTCGCGTGATAGTATGCAGCGTACCAGATTGTTTGATCGTCATAATCTTTATGGAAACTTTTATCAAGATAAATTGCGGTTCCACTTCCCGCACTTGAATACACCAACCACCATTGACGCACAGACTCGGAACCATGGCTGGACGCATACTCGTGAATTCCTTCGGAATCATGCTTGTCGGCCGCTATTTGCGCAGTTTGTAGACCAATTGCCTCCCCTCCTGTCATCGGCGAATAATACCCATCCCCGTAAATGTCAATCACTCCCGTCCACCCCTCACCTGCTCCTCCTACCCAGCCTGCTAGCTGATTATGCGCTACCATTTTTGCAAAGGCATTCCGGGCGCCGTAGTCATCTCCCACGTAGCTCTCTGCAAAATCCTGCGACCAGGGCTTCGCTCCGCTTGGATCAGTAAAGCCGGTAGGATTATTATAGGCAAAATGATACGGGCTCAAAGACGAGAACTTGTCCGCCAGCGGATCAACCTGATTGAGTCTTGCCAGCGCAGGATCGAAGTTGCGGTAGTCCAGATCATACAACAGTGAAGTGCTATTCAATTCCGTCCCTCCATTCCCTAAAAAGTTATTGGCTATTACATTCTCGCGTGTCCAACTATTGGCGGTGGGCATACCATGTGAATAATACTCATTGCTCTGGATCACGTTAGTTTTCGTGTGCTTCATCGTGAAATCGTCAAAATATGCGACGTTGTTGCTTTGATCCTCATAGCTAAGATACGCAAAAAGATAACCAGCCTGCTTCACTGTGATCGTCGGCATAACAAGATGCTCTTTCGTGTTTGCAGACGCGGTGATACCCCGCCAATCCATATCCATCACGTTATAGTTCGCATCGAAAAGGATAAAGTTTAGGAACGCCGCCGGCTTCGAGTCACCAGGATTTGCGCCCAGCCCAAATCCCCCAACTGCCGAATTGACGCCATTGTAAATCTTCAAGCTTTCTCCACTACCCGCAGCGGAGCCACCAAATGCTGTGGCGATAGAGGTCACCATCGCAGCCGTGCTTGTGCCGTAACCACTTACCGCAGCATAGTAGGCCCATACGTCCAAGTCTATCTTGTCTCCCGGATATACTTGAAGACTCTTAGATGGCCCCACGGGGGTAGCCCTGACTCAAAGCGATTACGCGTTTACCACTGGGCGTGTTGTTCGCCTCCGGAACTTCAAAAACCAAACTTGGATTTACATTCGTGAACTGATCAACCTGGTCCGCGCCATCAGCTTCGAATGTCGCTTTCGTAGAAACAGGGGCCGGTGTCACGGAGATAAATAATATTCTCGTATTCCCCTGGTGATCGCCAATGGCATATTGGTACTCATATTTGCTACCATTTTTGACTACTCTGCCTTCCGGTGAACTGAAGAAGTTTAACGTACTATTCACGTAAATAAACCCACCCACATAATCCGTAGTCGTTGTGAGCGAACCAGTGGTGCTATAATTCTTCACCGTGAGCTTCGCCCCGGCTGCATCATACAAATAGGTAGTGAATCGACCGTCTGTGAATTTCACGCGTGTAACCTTGCCGAGTACATTGTACCAAGTTAGTCCGGATATGTATAAGTTAACAAAATGTTTTTCGTGTGGAGGCGTTGGGCCGGATTTGCAATCCGGCTCTTAATGAACTCCAACGTCGCTCATCGGGATTTGAAATCCAATCCATACTTCACGCGGGCAATGCGCGGCATTCAAAAAATCAATTTTTCCTTATTAATTCGACTTATTGATAGTAAATCAATGATTTGGGAGAAGATCGGCTGTCCGGTAAAAAAAGTACTTTTGCTCATGCTAATCTTTGTTGTGTGGTAATAACAAAGTTAGCGGGGAGAGGCTATTTAATAGGCTCTCCCCTTAATTTTCCCCGGACACTACTGATTTGTAATCCCGACCTCTTTCATCACCAAGTAGTTTTCGGCGTTACGGATTTCTAATCCATTGCTGCCCGGACACTAAAATCTGCGGTCGGCAATTGGAAACCATTCATCCAATATAACAAATATTCACCAGCCAATCTGCCGGGCAGGCAGGCATCCAGGCTTCGAAGATAGCCGATGCAATAGCAGGTCGGCGTTACACACACCGACCAACGCTCCGTTAGGTGCATTAACTACATGCGCCAGAAAAACATGACAGCTTAGCTGAGCGATAACATGATGATCCAACCTAGCTCGAAATAATCGCGTCAAATTCCTCATACATTGGGTAAGTGAGACCAAGTCGAACAATATCTCAGCTATCCCTAATAGGGGGAATGATCATCGCAACTGCATCCGTCGCCCAGAAGGATATCAAAAGATCTTCTTTGGAAATTTTATCTTATGGTGATTCCGTGCATGGATTTCAAAACTCTGATATCGAGCGTGAGAATCCTTTCAACGCAGGCAACCTCTCCCGTCACTCCGACTCCCTTAAAATCCTCACCTGGGGCGACAGCATGCGGATGAAAGTCAACAGTCATTTCGCAAAGCTCAAGGGTGTCGCATACTCGCCCGACAGCCTCGAGAAAGTCACTTCGAAAATCAATCGCCAAAAACATAAAACAGACAGCCTGCTGAAAGTGACAGATCCATCGTCCAAACTCTTTCAGTCCTTAAAAAGCCGACAGGATAGCCTGAAGAAAATAAAACTGCCATCCGCGAAATATGTGCGCAAAGCAGAGAAAGCTGCCCAAAAACAACAGAAAATGCTAGGCGAAGTCAGCGCAAAACAAAGCGAGCTGCAGGGAAAGGTCGCTCGCCGCTATACGAAATGGGAAAGCTCGATCCACTCCAAGCTGAAGCTGGACTCTTTTGGTATCAAAGGCACAACCGGTTTGTCAGGCATGAAACAATTGAACACCGGAGCCACAACGCCCAATATGCCAGCAATAAAAACACCTGGATTGAGCCAAAATATTCCGGGCATGCCCTCAATGCCATCGCTTAACACCGGAGACTTTAAAAGTCTCGGCCTTTCAAAAGAACTTTCAGGTATAGGCGGCAACCTGTCAATCCCATCCACAACTCAGCTTGGTCAATGGGAAAAGAGCATTCCAGGCCTGAGCAATAATCCACTTACTGATGCTAATAACAAAATTGCCGGGGCAAGTGCGATGCTGAAAGATCCTTCGAAGTCGGCGGAGAGTGCTGTGTCACAGATCGGTGATGTCCAAAAGTTGAATAAGGAGATAGCGTCTGCCGACAAATTGAAAAACAACAACGAAGCCATGCAGATTGCCGGCCAGATGAAAGATTCCGAATCGATGCAATCAGAAATCAAGAAGCAGGCAGTCAACCACTTCGCTGGCAAGGAAGATGTCCTGAAAAAGTCGATGGACGAAATGGCTAAGTATAAAAAGAAATACCATTCACTCAACAGCCTCGCCGATGCAAAAAAAATGAAATGGTGGCAGCCGATAAACGGGCTCAAAGGCAAGCCCCTCATAGAAAGGTTTCATCCTGGCGTTAACCTGGGCTATAACTCAAGGGCCGATACGCTTAACCTCGATTTCTTTCCCAGTGTTTCCTATCAAGTATCCGGTCGTTTCGACTTCGGAGCCGGCGCATTGTATCGTGTACACATCAACACGAAAAGCGTAACGATGGATCAGTCTGCGCCTGTTTGGGGTCTAATGGCTTTTACAACGTTCAAGATGTTCAAGTCAACATTTTTCCGCCTCGAAACAGATGCAGTCAACAGTCCGGTTCCGAAGCAAAGCGCAGACGCACCCGTTGAGCGGGATTGGCGCTGGCAGCTGATCATGGGTATTCAAAACAATTTCAAGATCAGCAGGTCCGTGACCGGAAACATGCAGATGCTTTACAACTTTGATAAAAATTTGAAAGACGGATTCCCGGAGAGGTTGATGCTGCGCGTGGGGGTGAGTTTTAACTTGAGAAAAAAAGTTGGCAGTAAGCAGTAGGCAGCAAGCGGTCGCGCACCCACACTCGTTGCTCGCGGTTACTGCGCGGGGGCCCTTTAGGGAAAGGGCGTGCGGCGGGATTGGTAAATGAGTGATCGGTATTCGGTGATCCGTCGTTCGCAGTTAAATCAAAGATGCTGTTAAAAAAGGTAAGCCGTAACTCGAAAGCAGTCGTGCACCCACGGCTTACTGCTTACGGCTCACGATTCACCATCACTGGCAGCGACAATTGCTCGGTAGTCCACGTACGGCTACTCAACTTTTACCCCCAAATTATCCCCCAGCAATAAAAACTGCTCCATCCACTCTTTGTGCCCATCGTCCGCCTGTCGACGCTTGAACTCAAGGGACATTTCGAAATAGAGGTTTTGCGTGAGATATAAATTGGGTTCGAGACTGAATTTCTTAAGTATCGGAAAAAGCCTATTCAGTCGTTGAATCCGTTTCAGATTGGTCTGCTCCGAACGTACGCGCTGCAACTCAGCATAAATGCTCTCGCCTGCAATGCGCTCCACTCTGCCTGGATCTTCGATCTTCAGACTCCAGCGCTCCAGCTCACCCACGATCCGCTCCAGCGTCTTCACGTTGATGCGATCGGGTTGAAAACATTTCAGGACGTCTGCATTGAGGATATACTCGAACGTGGTGCTGTAAGCTTTTGGGATGGGAATGTCATTGTTTGACAAAGCGTTTACCAACGGATAATCCCGGTTGTAAGCTCGCCTCAATGAGCTTTCAATGTCTTCCATCCCCTGCCGCGCAATTGTATCGAGGATCTTTCGCTTCTCTTCCTTAAACAAAGACCAGATGGAATACTTTTCAGGACCAAAATATGTTTGCATGATACTGATCACATCGCCAAGCCGCCCATCTTCAAACGCTTCAACCATCCGGACCTGCATGCTCGAAAACTTGTCCAGCTCAATGTCAAGGGAAAGGTTACCGATGAGGTCATGCTTGCCCAGGTAGATCACTGCAAATTGAAACCGTTTCTCAGATCTTGTCACCAGCGAGCGCACTTTCGTGATGCCCAGCACCAGCTTCTGCTCGCCTGCCTCCTTCTTCACGAACAATTCGTTCGTTGCCTGGTAGTTGAACAAGGGAAGGTTTTCAGGTTCTTCCTCGAAAATGGAGGACACTGCGTAGTGCATACCCACACGGGACAAGTTCGTCTTCGAAGGCAAGACGAGCCGGCGATAAACATTTGCACCGTTGCCATACTGAGAAACATTACTTGGCGCGGATTCCAGCATAGAAAGAAACTGTGCTTCAACATCCTGTTGCGTAAGCTGGCGGGAAAGCTGTATCGCCCGACATGCGTACTGCATCACCTGAACCGTTTCTATCCCGGAAATCTCATCGAAGAACCATCCGCAGCTGGTGTACATGAGCATGGCATGGCGTTGCATCTCCATGAGCCGCAGCGCCTGGTTGATATCGACATCGGCAACGGCGTTACCTTTGATGAAGCGCTTCACACTCTCGTCGGTGCGATGAAGGATCACTTTGATATACTCATTGCGAGCCTCCCACGGGTCACGAAACAATTTCCTTGCTTCCCTGTCAAAAATTTCCCCAAGCGTATCGCGCAGCCAATCCAGCGCTTCTCTCAACGGCTGACGCCACGCCTGCGTATAGCCGGCTTTGCCAGAATTGCATCCACAATTGGACCGCCATCGCTCTACTCCATGAACACAGCTCCACGAACTGTTTTCTATAATCTGCGCTTCATATTCAGGTTCGAACTTCGCGCTGAACGCTGCGTAGTTGATCAGGTCTGCACCTTCGTGCTTTTCAATATGATCGAGACAAAATGCAAGGGCCATGTCTCCATGCTTATGGTGATGGCCATATGTCTCTCCGTCAGTTGCGATATGTACAAGCTGCGGTGAATCTCCGGATGCGTCGAATGAGTTGATCAGCCTTTCAGCAAATTGCTTGCCGTCATACAACAATCCATTGAACGCCACGCCCTGGGAAATATTTCCGTCGTAAAAAAACAGATTAATGCTTTTACCCGAAGGCAGATTGCATTTATATGCCTTCTTAGTATCAATGGTCTGGTCGTTGACCTCCGTCCAGGCGGTCGCTCCTACTTTGCGCACTGCCTTTGCCTGTCTCGGCGCCAATATTGTGAACTTGATCCCCTGCTCTGCCAGTATTTCCAGTGACTCCGTGTCCACTGCGGTTTCGGCTAGCCACATGCCCTCTGGCTGCCGCTTGAACCTTTTCTCAAAATCCCGAACGCCCCAGATCACCTGCGTTTCTTTGTCCCTCCTGTTTGCAAGCGGAAGGATCATATGGTTGAAAACCTGGGCTATCGCAGAACCGTGCCCGTCGAAACGTTGAATGCTTTCCTTGTCCGCTTCGAGCACAGCTTTATAAGTTTCTCGGTCATAAAGCTCCATCCACGATAGTAAAGTCGGTCCGAAATTGTAGCTGATGCGCCCGTAGTTGTTGCTGATGTTCTTGATGACACCACCGACTTTATCAAGGATACGCGACGCGGTATTTGGCGCATAACATTCGGCGCTGATCCGCTCGTTCCAGTCGTGATAAGGATGTGCGCTGTCCTGGACTTCAATCACTTCAAGCCATGCATTCTCCCGCGGCGGCTGATAAAAATGTCCGTGGATGCAGATGTATTTATTCTTCGTCAACTTTAGCTCTGGATAATTTGTCAATATAACGAGATATTAATTTTTCCTCCCACAGATCGCGCCGATCTCGCAGATTTTTTTTGTTCTTCTAACTTCTAAAAATCTGGGCTACTACTTTATCATCGCATGATCAACAAGAATAATTTTAGTCGTTACTTATCTGCGGAATCTGTGAGATCTGCGGGAAAATATTTCAGCTTCCGATCTCAAATTCCTTTACCTCTTCATGCAGTTTCAGCACAGAGATCGCAAGCGGTGAAAGCGTAAAGCTTACTGAGAAATCCTTACCGTGATATTTAACAGGTGACGTGTTCATCAACGCCTGGTTCACCAGCCCACTGCCTGCATACTTTTGGTCATCAGAATTAAAGATTTCCTTCCATGACCCGCGGGTAGGCACACCCACCCTGTAAAGGTGCCGGGGCTGCGGCGTAAAATTGCACGCAATCACGAGGTTGTCTTCAGCTTTTTCCCCTTTTCTCATAAAAACCACAACACTGTTTTCCCTGTCACCATAGTCAATCCACTCGAATCCCTTAGCATCAAAAGGAAATTGATAGAGAGAAGGTTCCGTTTTGTAGAGGTGATTCAGGTCGCGGATCAGCGTCATGACACCTTTGTGAAAATTATATTCTGTCAAATGCCAGTCGAGGCTCCTGTCGTGGTTCCACTCTGCGGTCTGCCCGAACTCACCTCCCATGAACAGCAATTTCGTACCGGGATGCGTGAACATGTATCCGAACATCAATCTCAGGTTTGCAAACCGCGACCATTCGTCTCCGGGCATCCTTCCAATCAATGACCCTTTACCATGCACAACCTCATCATGCGACAGCGGCAGCATGAAGTTCTCCGTGAACGCATACATGATACTGAATGTGATGTCGTTTTGATGATACTTGCGATGAATAGGATCATTCTTGAAATAGCGCAGCGTATCATGCATCCATCCCATCATCCATTTTTGTCCGAAGCCCAGGCCACCAAGGTAGGTCGGCTTCGACACCCCTGGCCACGCCGTCGATTCCTCGGCAACGGTGATGACATCCGGGAACTGACCATAGACAGTCTCATTGAATTCTTTTAAGAACGATATTGCCTCGATGTTCTCGTTTCCACCATACTCATTGGGTATCCACTCACCTTGCTTCCGCGAGTAGTCGAGGTATAACATGGACGCCACAGCATCGACACGGAGACCGTCGATGTGAAATCTCTCCAGCCAGAATATTGCGTTGCTGATAAGGAAAGATCGCACTTCGGGCCGGCCGTAATTATATATGTAGCTGCTCCAGTCAGGGTGAAAGCCTTTGCGCGGGTCGGCGTGCTCATATAGATGCGTGCCGTCAAAATTAAAGAGTCCATGTGCATCACCTGGAAAGTGCGACGGCACCCAATCGAGAATTACAGCGATACCTGCCTCATGAAACTTGTCGACCAGGTACATAAAATCTTCCGGCGCGCCGAAGCGACTCGTAGGAGCAAAATATCCGGTTAGCTGATAACCCCAGGAACCGAAGAAAGGATGTTCCATTATCGGGAGGAACTCTACATGCGTAAATCCCATTTCCTTCACGTATGCGACCAGCTCGGTGGCCAGTTCCCCAAAGGAAAGCGAACGGTTGCCATCTTCCAGTTTTCTTCGCCAGCTTCCGATATGAACTTCATACACAGAATATGGTCGCGCTTTGCCGGCCATCTTTTGTCTTTTGTCCATCCAGCCTGCATCCTTCCAGGAGTAGTCGGTGGACCATGATATCGAAGCTGTCTTTGGTGCAGTCTCCGCATAGAATGCAAAGGGGTCTGCCTTCTCCAGGTATTCGCCCGAATTCGACTGAATGGCAAACTTGTACGCTTCACCTTTGTGAAGTCCGGCGAAGAATCCTTCCCAGATTCCTGACTGATCCCACCGTGCATTCAGCTTATGAACACTGTTGTTCCATTGGTTGAAATTTCCAATTACAGAAACAGCGCTGGCATTCGGCGCCCACACGGCAAAGTAAGTTCCCTTCTCCCCATTCCATTCGGCGAAATGCGCACCGAGCTTTTCATAAAGCTTGAAATGCTTGCCCGACTTGAAAAGATGAATATCAAAGTCAGTGAAGAGGCTGAAGCTCTCAGGCACTGCGGCGTTGTCTTTCTTTGTAGGCTTTTTTGCCATAATTCTTGATTTTTTTCTAACGATCAAATCAACGTCACATGTAATTGTAAGTCGTTAGCCGTGAGCCGTAAATCGTGGGAGCACAACTGCTTACCGCTTACTGCTTACCGCTTACCTTTTTTCTACTCTCCTTCTCCATGAAATACCTATTGACCTGGTACTCTATCCCCCGCAACGGAATCACTGTCCAATCAGGGCGTCCATTCAATTCATACCCCAGCTCATAGACGGCCTTCTCAATCAGATAGGTGCGGATAAGGATATCATCCTCATAGGGAAGCTCGGCACCCAATCCCATTTTATCCATGTAAGCACCGAGGTAAAATCTTCCTACATAATGCTGCCATTGCTCCGCCCACGATTCCAGGAATTGAATATCCTGATCCCTGTAGTTTTCATTTAATAATATCTTACCAAACGCAGCGTAGTGGAATGACCGCATCATTCCCGCAACATCTTTGTAAGGACTCTTCTTCAGCCGCCGCTCGCTGAAGCTAAATCCCGGTTCGCCTTCAAAATCGATTATAATAAAATCCTTGCCCGTAAAAAGAACTTGTCCAAGGTGGTAGTCGCCATGGATGCGCGTCTTGATGCCATTGATCCTCGTCTTGTAAATTTCGCTGAAACATTCAAGGATGCCGTCTTCCAGCTTCAGTACCCGTTCCGCGAGCTCTCTTGTTTCGTTATTCAACTTACCCATGGATTGGCGCAGCATCTTGAATCTATCTTTCAGAAGTTTGCGCAAAGACGAGTACAGTGAACGCTGGTAGTTAGCCGTGAAATATTCAGGAGCGAACGCCGGATTCGACGTGTCAGACGCCAGGGCAAGGTGCATCTCTGCTGTTCGCTGTCCAAGCCGCACCACGCGCTCATAGAATCCCCTGCCGATAAACTCCTGCAGAAGTTCCGGCGCTTCCTCAAATTGAATGGCGGGCTTATTCAACAGCTTCGGCAACTTTTCTTTCTTGGCATTCGCCATCACACGTTCATAGAAACGACCTACCGAGTCGATGGTCATGTGCCACGCATCTCCCTGGTTGTCGACTTTTTCCTGCAGCAATCCAAAGACAATCGTCTTGCCGTCGCCCTCCTGGAACTCCACACTTCCTGAATACTTCGGACTATTCCTGAAATTCGTGTTCTCCGAAAGGAACCGCACGATCTCGAGGTCAGGGTTTATTTCTTTCTCCAGCTTGCGATAGAACTTGAAGAAATAGTTTTCATTATACACCATCGCGGTGTTGCTGGAGTCGGCTTTCAATACTTTGGAATCGATCTTGTCCGCTTTGAATTTCGCGAATACGCTTGCATTGAACTCAAGCACGCCATCGGCCTCTTTAACGCGCACATCTTTACTCATTGCCGCAAAAAGGTAATCACGGAAAACACGATCGTAGCTGCTGTCGAGTATGAAACCGGTCTTATTTTGAATTTCAGCGCGACACACAACACTTTGTGCTGTGTACTCGATTCGTTCCAACAAAACTTCGGACGGCACGAACGTCAACGGCAAAAAATACAATTCCGGAAGGCGTTGCACATAGTGCACTTCGATGATAGTCAAAAAATGTGTGGTGCCATCAACCTTGAGCGGAATCACTTTGTGAATGCTCATTTTGCTGATGATCTTGGCTTTCCCTCCAAACCATCGGCATTTCTTCATAAATGGCTGCAGTATTTTCCGCTCGAGGGTCCGGATGTCGTCGTAGTGGTTAAAGACTTTCTCCCACGAAGCATCTGTCTTGAAAAGCTGTAGCTCCCCGTTAGACCCACCTGCTTCTTTTTTCTCCTGGTCATCGACCTGGAACCAGAAATATCCATAGGGCCCGATGGTGATCGGGTACTCGCCATCAGAAACACTCATGAAGCGATTCTGACTGAAAGCCTCGGTAATGTCACAGTCTTTGAAATCGGATAAGTTCAAAGTAGTTGCCTGAGAGAACTGTGACAGATTGACGACGACGATGATCCGCTGCTTCTCATAGCTTCTCGCGAACGACAGTACTTTCGCATTGGAACTTTCAATAAACTTGAGATCACCCTTTCCAAAAACATGGAGGCGCTTCCGCATCGCCACAACGTTCTTAACCCACCACACGAGGGACGAAAAATTCTCCTCCTGCGTCGCCACGTTCACCGACTCATGCCGGTACATGGGATCGGAGATGACTGGTAAAAACAGTTTCTGCGGATTAGCCGTTGAGAAGCCAGCGTTGATGTTCATGTTCCACTGCATCGGCGTGCGTATCCCATGACGATCTCCCAGGTACACGTTGTCGCCCATGCCGATCTCATCTCCATAATAAAGAACCGGTGTGCCCGGCAGGGAGAGCAGGATCGTGTGAAGTAGTTCAATCTTTCGCCGGTCGTTGTTCATCAACGGTGCAAGCCGGCGTCGTATGCCTAAACGATGCTTCGTCTGCGGATCATTAGCGTAAGCCTTAAACAGATAGTCTTTCTCCTCCTCGGTGACCATGTCGAGGCCGATCTCATCATGGTTCCTCAGGAACAACGCCCACTGACTGTTCGGTGGCGTTACCGGGGTTTGCTCCATGATGTCAATAATCGGATAGCTGTCCTCAGTTCGGAGCGCCAGAAAAAGGCGGGGCATCAGCGGATAGTTGAAATTCATGTGGCACTCCTTACCATCTCCAAAATATGCAGCCGCATCTTCCGGCCAAAGGTTTGCTTCCGCGATCAACACTCTATCCTTGTATTCTTTGTCGATGTGCGAGCGCAGCCTCTTCAGGAACTCATGTGTCTTAGGCAGGTTTTCCGAGCTCGTCCCTTCCTCTTCGAACAAAAACGGAACTGATGGAAGACGGAATCCGTCTACACCCAGCTTCAGCCAGAAGTCAGCGACCTTGATCATCTCAAGTTGTACCTCCGGATTATCGAAATTCAACTCAGGCTGATATTTGTAGAACCGGTGCCAGTAGTATGCCTGAACCTCCTGGTCCCAGGACCAGTTTGAAGACTGATCGGAAAACAGCACACGCGCCTCCTTGTACTTTTCATCCGTGTTGCTCCACACATAGTATTCTTTGTAGCGCGAGCCCGCTCTCCCCTTCCGTGATTTTTGAAACCACGGATGCTGATCTGACGTGTGGTTGAGCACCAGCTCCGTTATCACACGGATGCCACGCCGATGGGCTTCCTTCAGGAAGGTCTTAAAGTCCGCGAGTGTTCCATAGTCAGGATGAATATCACAATGCTCCGTGATGTCATATCCATCATCTTTCAAAGGAGACGGGTAAAACGGCAAGAGCCAGATAGCATTGATCCCCAGATCTTCAAGATAGTCCAGCTTCTGCAGCAAGCCTGGAAAGTCGCCAATACCGTCTGCATTGCTGTCAAAAAAAGAACGAACGCTGAGCTCGTAGATGACAGCATCTTTAAACCACAATGGATCGGTTTTACTTTGACTTGCCATGCCTACATCTGGGATACGTGTATGTCTATTTTAAAAAGGTGAAACGGCATTTTATTAGGATCGAGCTCGATATAGTTCCATTCCTGAGTCCATGTATAATGCTCTTCCGTTATTAAATCTGTCAGCTTAAGATTGATCTTGCCGTCCAGTTTCAAGGCGTCCTTTGGTATCTGCACGTAGCCCTGCTGCTTCGCATGAGCGTCAAGATTCACAACAACGAGTATGATATTCGAAAGATCATCCGTCGCTTTCAGGTAAGCAATAAGGCCGGGATTTTCGACTGCACAAAATTGCAAGTTCCATGTCGATTGAAGCGCGGCGTTGTCCTTCCTGGCCTTGTTCAGCAACGTCACAATGTCCGTCATGCGGCTGGTCTTCTTCCATTCGTATGATTTCACCTCATACTTTTCGGAATTAAAGTACTCTTCCTTTCCTTCCACCGGAAGATTTTCGCAAAACTCATAGGGCGGACCGTACATTCCGAAGTTGGATGACAACGTTGCTGCAAGCGCGAGCCGCAGGATAAAAATATTTTCACCCTGATGCTGCAGATGCCATGGAAGAATATCCGGGGTATTTGGCCAGAAATTGGGACGGAAATAATTCCGTGAAGGGCCATTCACCAACTCGGTCATATACTCAACTATTTCCTGCTTGCTAACTCTCCAGGTAAAGTACGTGTATGACTGTGTGAACCCCACTTTCGCAAGCGACGCCATAATCTTCGGCCGCGTGAATGCTTCTGCAAGGAAAATGATGTCCTGATACTTGGCGTTCACCTGAGCAATGACCCACTCCCAAAACGGTATCGGTTTTGTGTGGGGGTTGTCTACCCGGAATATCGTCACACCCGCATCGATCCAAAAGAATATCACGTCGCGCAGTTCATTCCACAGATTCTCCCAATCGGGCGTTTCAAAATAGAAAGGGTATATGTCCTGATATTTCTTCGGTGGGTTTTCTGCGTACTGTATCGATCCGTCGGGGCGCTGGCGAAACCAGTTCGGGTGTTCTTTCACATACGGATGGTCGGGTGCACACTGAAACGCAAGGTCCAGTGCTATATCAATTCCATATTTCTTAGCCTCCGTGATAAGCTTCTTATAGTCATCAAGAGTACCAAGTTCTTTATGAACTGCCTTATGACCACCTTCGTCACTTCCAATCGCCCAGGGGGAGCCGGGTTCACCCGGAAGAGCCGTAACACTATTGTTCTTCCCCTTGCGGTTTATCTTTCCAATAGGATGAATTGGTGGCAAATACAACACGTCAAAATTCATCGCCGCGATCCGGGGAAGGAGCTTGATCGTGTCTTTGAACGTTCCGTGACGGCCTGCATCCAACGCACTTGATCTTGGAAACAACTCGTACCACGTACTGTACAGCGCTTTCTTGTGCTCAACTCTTACTTCGTACTCTTGCCGTACCTCAGTCTCATGAAGTCTCCATGGATAATCGTGAACGAGCTTCGAAAAAGACGCATCCATGACCGCCTCGATGGCTGCCTTTTGGTTGGTCTTATCTTGCAGCGTTTTCGCCAGTGCGATGAATTTCGATTCACCTTTTCCAACCGCCTTCAGATAATCGGCTCCTTCCAGCAACTCTACCGATACATCTACCCCTGCCGCGACTTTCTTCTTAAATCCGTCATACCAGGTGTCAAAGTGGTCGACCCAGGCGCACACGGTAAAATAATAGCTGCCTTTTTCATTCGCATAAAACGACGCACGCCATGCATCATTTCCGATATCCCTCATTGGAAGGAAATTCCACTCACCGGTCTTGCCTTTTCGATAGCGCACTTCCGCTCTCAAATGATCGTGTCCATCAGCAAAAATATCTGCTGTAACATCGACACGCTCCCCTTGGGTGCGCTTCGCGGGGTACACGCCCCCGTCGACCTGGGGTTGAACATTTTCAATTACAACGCGCTGCTGTCCGTTAACCATGTTATTGCCTGAGCACCACTGTCGAAAATGCCGGCAGCGGAATTTTATTTTCTGTTATCTGCACACCGTCCTGGCTGGAGAAATCAATTTCTATAAAACCAGAAACTTCATCAAGGGGCACAGTCACTTCGACATCTGAAATGTTGTGCAGTACCAAGAGGGTCTCACTCTGAAAAGTCCTTTTAAAGCTTATCACTTCCTGTCTTTCTAAAGGCGAGTAATCGATACCACCAAAAGTAAGGGCCTTCCGGCTGTTCCTATAGTGAATCAATCGCTTGTAAAATGAGTAAAGCGATTTTGGGTCACCTTCCTGCTGACGAAGGGGCACTACCGTCTTGTCGGTGCTAAGCTTCGCCTCCATCCATGAAGTCTGAAGCTTGTCATTTTTACCTTCATCCCAAACGAACGGCTCGCGTATATAAATGTCTGGACCGAGGATGGTTTCATAGTTCATCATTTTATCACCCAGCATTCCGATCTCTTCTCCATAATACACATAAGGTGTGCCCGGGAAGGTCATCAATATTGCAGTGGCCATCTTGTTCTTCGAAACATCACCTTTGAGCTCAGTGAGCATCCTCATTTGGTCATGGTTGCGTATAAACGTCGCATCCAGGAAATCTTTTGTGAAAGTTCGATAGTAGTCATTGATGTCCTTATACTTTTTCACGAGGTGAAGGGTGTCTCTTGTCGCCTGCACATCATTCATGATAGCATAGCCCAGATCGAAATTGAACAGCGACGGCAATCCTTTCAAATAAGGAGCTACTTCCTTAGCTTCTTGCCACACCTCACCTACAAGGTAAACGTCCGGTTTGATCTTAAGCATCTCGCTGCGGAACCATTCCCAAAAAGCGTAGTTATCAGGATTCCGGTCATTTGGAAAAATGTGCCGCGCGGCATCGAGGCGGAATCCATCCACGCCCATTTCATTCAGCCAGAATTTGGAGATGTCAACGATCTCGTCCTTCACCTTCTGATTATCTAGGTTCAGGTCAGGACACAGGCCGTTGAAGTAGCCATAGTATTGCTCGCTGATCGTATCACCTTTCACGGGATGCCACTTCCTGAGATTATAAGAATCCGCCGTCACCGATTTTTTAAAGATCTCTCCCTTTATCGAATCCTTCTTCGCCCAGACATAGTAGTCGCGATAAGGATTGTCTTTGCCCTTGCTTGCTTCCAGGAACCAGGGATGATTGTTGCCAGTGTGATTGATCACAAAGTCTGTGATCACCTTGATATCCCTCTTGTGGGCTTGCTTCACGAACTCCTTGAAATCATCGATCGTTCCGTAATCCGGGTCGATGCTCTTGTAGTCGATCACATGATACTTATGATAGGTGTCCGATGGCATAATCGGCATCAGCCAAAGTCCACCGATGCCCAGATCTTTCAAGTAGTCGAGTTTGGCTGTAAGTCCCTTGAAGTCGCCCTTACCGTCACCGTTGCCGTCTGCAAAGGACATTACGAAGATTTCATAGTTGACACCATAAGGCCATTTCACAATTGACCTTGAAGTGTCGCCGCAAGCGAACATCACGACTACGAGCGCTATATATATTCCAAGTCTGCGCATGTCACTTGATCTTTAGGATAAAAGAGCTGAATGGAGGAACGTCCATCTCGAATGAAAAATCCGCACCCAACCCAACGTCGACGCCGCTTCTCAAAAGGTCTCTACCGAGGTATTGCGTCTGCTGATTGAGCTTGAAAGCATTGACCACCTCCGGTGTGAGTGCCACACGCACATGCTCAGCTTTGGCATTGAAGCTCGCAACAACAACAAGACGTTCCTCGCCACTCACCCTCGCGAAAGACACGATCCTGTCCGAGCAATTTTTCATGCCCACATTCATCTCCGTTAGATCCAGGTAGTCGCCCTGGGCAATTGCCGGGTTGACGGAGCTTAAAGTAAGAATATCGCCATACGTTTGACGCAATGCCTTTTGCTCGTCGCTCAGGGCGCCACCGTCATATTTTTTTCCATTCACCCATTTTTGATGCTCGGGCACACCCCAATAGTCGAATAACGTTGTGCGTCCATCCTCACCCCCAAATCCTTCCGCACCTGCACCTGGCTCACCCACCTCCTGACCAAAATAGATCATGATCGGACCTTTGTCTATAGTGGCGCTCACCACCATCCCGGGAACAGCCTTCCACGGGTCACCAATAAAAAAAGGTGAGGCAATTCGCTGCTCATCGTGATTTTCCAGGAAGTGAACCATGTTGTGGTTAATGCCAGCCATCGATCGCTGGATTCCGGGAATCCAGGTAGTACTCGCCTTGCTGTTTATCAATAATCGAAGAGTATCGTAAAGCTGCACTTTGTCATAGAGAAAATCGAAACGTCCGTGGTCGATATAATTTCTGTACTGCTGCGGATTGTAAATCTCAGCGATGAAAATGATATCAGGATTAACAGCCTTGACTTGCGGAATCACCCAATGCCAGAACTCAACAGGAACCATCTCTGCCATGTCACATCGAAAGCCGTCAACCTTTTTCGATGCCCAGAATGTCAGGATATCGCGCATCTTATTCCAGGTGTCGGGAACAGGATTGAAATAGGTCGCTCTGCCATTCAGATAATCTACACCATAATTTAACTTGACAGTCTCAAACCAGTCGTCAATCGAAGGTGTTGCGGTGAACTGATCATTCCCTGTTGCCTTTGCCGGGTTTTCGTCAAACTTCCCATCCTTGGTTGGGAAGGAATTGTTGCCAAGGGAATTATAGCCTTTTGGAACCTGGAACGACTGACCCGGAAGGTAATAGAAGTTATTATTAGGATGGAATGCTTTCGACTTGTCGTCGGCGGCTCCCAGGTCGGCGCGGTCTCCCGGCATAGCATCTGAATGGTACGAACGCGCGACGTGGTTGGGAATGAAGTCGATTATTACTTTAAGATTCTGCTGGTGTGTTCTTGTCACCAGCCGCTCAAACTCCATCATCCTGTTCTTGACGTCAACCGCCAAATCGGGATTTACATCGTAGTAATCTTTGATCGCGTAAGGCGAACCTGCCCTGCCCTTCACCACATCTGCGTCGTCGAGAGGAATTCCGAATCCGGAATAATCTGTCAGCAAAGCATGTTCGATCACTCCAGTGTACCAGACGTGCGTGACTCCCAATTCCTTGATGCCCGTCAGTGCCTTTTCTGAGATGTCCTCAAACTTTCCGCATCCATTTTCCTCCAGCGTGCCATGAGGTTTGTTCAATGTTTTCACATTCCCAAACAAGCGGGTCATCATTTGATAGATCACTATCTTTTTTCCGGAGGGCGTCATTTCTGGGATGGGGGGAATTTTAGTTTGGGGCGGAGTGCACTGCCACAATAAGGCAGAAACAAGACATAAAAGCGCGGCAGCATTTCGCATAGTTTATCGGGTACAAGATAGGTGTCTTAACAGGCTTGTACAAAGCGCAGACAGGGGTTATGTGCCGCAAACGGTTGTTAATAGCAAGGTAAGCTCCATCTCCGGTAATACACCCGCTAACACCTGGCAGGCGGGTATCGCGGGGTGGTTGCGGATACTGGTTATAGGTGGTGGGGGTTTCCGTCTGTGCGAGCGGCTGTTTCTTCGCGTGAAGAGTATTTGCTATAATCGTGGCCCGGGCATCAAATCCGAGGATTTGCTTGTTGCAATTTAAGAGTTGAGTTGCTCAAATCGGTCATCTGCGTCGGAAAGAGATTTTATTATTTTTGTACACGCCCAAAAGTTCGCGCTTGTTCTCATCGGTGGAACCGTGCATTTGAATCAACATTTGCCTATAATGTCTGGGATCTTGATTCAGGTGTCGAAGCTGCGACGCCGCTCTGAAACCAATCACATGCTCAAACCGGACATCTTTTACAACTTGGTTCAGCGTGGATCCTGACGTTTCAAATAACATTCCATCAAAAGCCATAACATACCGATCCTTGCTTGCTGTGTTTTCAAATATCAGCCTCACTTGTTCCGGCTTTTTCTGAATTTCATCCAGCTTCAAACCTATTACCTCACTGCCCTCCATAATATTCGCTTTTTGAATTCCACTTTTCCGTTGTGAAAGATACAATTTTTTCTAAAGTTGTTATTGGCCAGAATAGTGCTAAGTTCCCATTCAGTAATCAAATTACTTTCTTCGGCTTCATCATAGTTACGAAATCCCTTTGTCGCCTGCCTTAGATTAACACCACTAACATTAAACAAGAAAACACCGTTAAGCGTCATTATCTGATTAAAAACTGACCTCAATTGATTCTCGTTGGATAAGTTTGCCGGAATGCCTAAACCAAAGGCTGGGCTATACATAGAAAGTGCACCACAGTCGGTTGCAAATAAAGGAGCATATTCTGTCGATTTTCCAAAAGAAAACTTTATCCTGTTTAAGCTCCGGAATTTTTCTGTCAGAGTCATAGCAGCTGGTGTCTTAAACCTACCCAAATAGCTGAATGTCATCAATCACATTTTCATGACATTCTCAAGGGCTCGCTAGGCAAACAAAGCGAAGAACATGATTGGTAATATCAAATTACTGCCGTTTAAGGGAAGCGGTATCAATGGGAGACCGCTCCTATAGCTTTCGGATCATGCTTGTATTTGAACACAAACGGAAACGTCAATCCCAGAAGTAGAGAATATCCGGCAAACGTAAACCATATGCTTTGCCAATCCTTGATCCCGTCGGCAGTGAAGTAGTCAACGACGATACCACTTATCGTTCCGCCGACAAAGGCGCCAATACCGTTTGTCATCAGCATGAATAAGCCCTGCGCACTGGCAACCATGTTACTGTCGGCTTCAGTCTTGACGAACAGGGAGCCTGAAATATTGAAAAAGTCGAATGCGAGGCCGTAAATAATCATCGACAGAACAAGAAGCGGCAAACCGGATCCCGGATTGCCGATACCAAAGAGAGCGAAGCGGAAGAACCAGGCAAAAATGCTCATCAACATGACGCGTTTGATGCCAAACTTGATGAGAAAAAAAGGTATCGTGAGAATAAAAAGGGTCTCCGACATCTGGGACACCGACATCAGCAAACCCGGATGTTGGACTGCAAAAGAATCGGGGTATGTGGATGCGAAATCATGAAGGAAGGCTTCACCAAATGTATTTGTGATCTGGAGCGCTGCACCCAACAGCATCGCGAACACAAAAAAAATGACCATTTTCCGGCGCTTGAAAAGCACCAGCGCGTCGAGCCCAAGAGTCGACATGAGCGTGCCCGAACGTTTTGACTTCTCAGGCGGGCTCTGTGGCATCGTGAAAGAATATATTCCCAACAGCAATCCGGAGCCCGCACTGACATACAATTGCATAGGACTCAGCGTCCAGTGAAAGAGGTCAACCACCCACATCGCGGCAATAAACCCCACCGTACCCCATACCCTGATCGGCGGAAAAACTTTGACACAATCGAACCCAAATTTTTCAAGGACTTTATAAGAGACCGCATTGTTAAGCGCGATGGTAGGCATGTAAAACATCGCGTTGAGCAGCATGAGTACATACATCGTTGCGAAATCTGTTACCCTTGACGCCGCAATCAGAAGTCCGGCCCCGATAATATGGGCTAACCCCAGTACGCGCTCCGCGTTGATCCAACGATCGGCCACGATCCCCAGGAGCGCTGGCATGAATAGAGACGCCACTCCCATCGTCGCATAAATACTTCCCACCTGGCTCCCGCTGAACTTGAGTGTGACGATCATATAACCGCCAAGTGAAATAAGCCATGAACCCCACACGAAGAATTCGAGGAAGTTCATGATGGTGAGGCGGAGTTTGAGGTTCATCTGCTAATGTGATAATGTGCTTGTCTGCTAATGTAGCACATGGTAATATCACAATTTTTCCAAACAATCACGAGTGCGGAATAAAACGCGAACAAAATTGGACAATAAAAAGCCAATCCCGACAGAACGCCGGATTGGCACATTAGCAAATCAGCACATTAGCAAATTAATTCCTCTTCCCGAGCTCGTCGCGGATCTTGGCTGCCCGCTCGTAGTCTTCCTTGTCGATCGCATCCTTGAGGAGCTCATTGAGCTTGTCAACAGAATAGCTTTTATAGTCGTCTCCTTTTTTAGAAGTCTCCTTTTTCACTTTGACCTTCTTTTCTGCTTTCGGCTCGGCTTTTTCTTCCTCTTCCTCTTCGTCGGTCAAGACGATGCCGGCTTCGGCGAGAATATTCTCAAATGTGAAAATAGGTGCATCGAATCGCAACCCAACAGCAATCGCATCAGAAGGGCGAGCGTCGATTTCAGATTTCTTGAGTCCGTCAGTACAAATGATCTTCGCAAAAAATACTCCTTCCTTGAGGTCCGAAATCACGATCTCATCAACATGAAAATGAAAGGCGTTGGCAAAGGACTTGAAGAGGTCGTGTGTCATCGGCCTGTTTGGAATGATCTTCTCGATCTCTATGGCAATAGCCTGAGCTTCAAACATGCCGATTATGATCGGCAGTCTTCTGTTCCCCTCAGCTTCTCCCAGCACCAGAGCGAATGAACCAGTTTGTGACTGGCTGGATGATAATCCTAAAATTTCAAGCTTAATTTTCTTCAATGAGTATTCTTAAAAAACGAACTGCGATATTAAAAAAATTGACACTTCCGGGCTGCAAATTTAGCGATTATTTTGACGCTTTTAAGGCTGCAGTGAGCTTTGGAACCACATCAAACGCGTCCCCAACAATCCCGTAGTCAGCAGCCTTGAAAAAAGGAGCGTCTGCATCCTTGTTGATCACCACGATACATTTTGAAGAATTGACGCCCGCCAGGTGCTGAATTGCTCCGGAGATGCCGATCGCTATATATAATTGTGGCGCAACTTTTACTCCTGTCTGTCCAACGTGCTCGTGGTGCGGACGCCAGCCCATATCAGAGACAGGCTTGCTGCAACCGGTCGCTGCATGAAGAGTTTTCGCGAGTTCTTCCAGGATGCCCCAATGTTCAGGTCCTTTGAGTCCTCGCCCACCAGACACCACAATGTTTGCCTCCGGCAAGGATATTTCCCCGCTCGCTTTCTCTGTCGAAATCACTTTGGTATTGAAATCCGCATCGTTTAGTGTCGGAGAAAAAGGCGTTGCCGCAACCGGGCCTCCGGTTTCCTTCAGCTCGGCAGCATTCTTTTTAATGGCTATGACTTTTTTAGCTGATTTCATTTCCACGAATGAAAATGCCTTGCCGGTGTAGATGCTTCGCTTTACCACAAACCCCGCAGATGTATCAGGAAGCTCGACAACGTTGGACGCAAACGCAGCACCAACGCGCACCGCGACTTTCGCGGCAACAGGAGTTCCCAAAGCAGAATTTGCCAGAATAAGGTTATCAGCGTTCTCTTGCTGCATAGCTTGAGTCAGCACCGACGAAAAAACCTGAATCACCGGGTGATCAAGCTTAGCATCTGCGGCATGCAATACCTTGGCGGCTCCAAACTTACCAATCAAATCCAGCTCCGTCTTTTCAACAGTTCCCAGAACCACGGCAACAACGTTTCCTCCCATTGCTTTCGCAAAGGCAACTGCTTCGAGAGAAGTCTTTCTCACTTTCCCTTCGGCGCTTTCAACAAATACTAACGACACCATAAAATTCTGTTCAGAGTTTAGAGTTCAGGGTTCAAGTTTCAAAGTTCAAGGTCGGCTTCAACTTACTAGTTGCAATTATTCACTAAGCAACGCCAATTGCTAAAGCTAATGCCTCTCTACAATACCTTCGCTTCCGTCTTCAATCGTGTTACTAATTCATCGACGTTGTCGGCGGAAATCATCTTCACCGCGCCTTTAGGCGGAGGGAGCACAAATTTCTGGGCCACCACGGATTTGTCTACCGCTTTGGGCTCGACTACTTTCAACGGCTTCGTGCGCGCACTCATGATCCCGCGCATGTTAGGAATTTTCCATTCCGCGATAGGCTCCTGACATCCGGCAACCAACGGCAGAGTTGCTTCAACCAACTCCTTACCACCTTCGATCTCGCGAGCCATCTTTACTTTGCTCCCCTCGATGTCTAACTTCATCACCGGAGAAACAGCGGGAAGGCCAAGCATTTCACCGACCATGGCATGCACTACACCCCCGTTGAAGTCGATCGACTCGCGGCCCATAAGTATCAGGTCAAAACCTTTTGCATGTTCCGCAATCTGCGTAGCAACAAAAAGTGAATCGGTGGGTTCGGCGTTTACACGGATAGCATCATCAGCACCAATTGCCAGTGCCTTGCGAATGGTCGGCTCACTATCTGCAGTGCCAACGTTCAACACGGTCACTGACGCGCCGGCGGATTCCTTTAGCTCCACAGCTCGTGCGAGCGCATAATCATCGTACGGCCCAATAATGAATTGCACGCCCGCCGTGTCAAAGCGCGTATTATTGTCAATAAAATTGATCTTTGAAGTCGTATCTGGAACATGTGTGATACATACTAAAATCTTCATATTCAGATGGTTAAATACAGCACCATTTTAATGATTGCAAGATAGTAAAACGAAGGATTTGTTTATCGATGCTAGTGCTGCGAATCTTCGCATTAAACCTGCCAGGTTCCGTTGCAACGAAAGACACGAAAATCTTGCCGCGAGGACCACAACGACCGTAAAGTTGCACTATTGTGCCACGTTGTGTACCTAGTGCACCTGGTGGCTAAGTAATTTTTAATTTCTTTCAAAAAGTTGATAGGGCTAACGATACGATGAACCGGCTGGAACAGTTGAAACAATTTGTGCACGAAGATCCGGAAGATCCATTCAATCATTATGCCCTCGCTTTGGAATATCTCAAGTCAGATCAACAAGAAGCATTGAGAATCTTTAAAGCGCTGCTTGAAAACCATGCAAACTACCTGCCCACCTATTACCCTTACGCACAATTGCTGGCGGAGATGAAGCATTCCCAGCCTGCCGAAAAAGTCTTCGAAGCCGGCATTGCTATGGCAAAACGCCTGAATGACTTGAAGACAATGCGCGAATTACAGGCCGCGTATGAAGATTGGAAATACGAGAATTAGATGGCAATAATCTTAAGGGCAGACAGGCCTGGAATCCTATACCTGGAATACAATCTTTCCCACCTTGTTAGGCAACGTAATATCAGCAAAAGATTCTGCGAGCTTTGAGAACGGACGAATGGAATCAACAATCGGTCTTATTTTGTTGCTGCTCACAAAATTCAACATCTCGCTAAACTCAGCATCATTACCCATCGTGGTACCTTCGAGAGACAACTGGTTCCAGAACATCCGGTACAGATCGATCTTACCGGGTAAACCATTTGTGGCTCCATAGAAAACTATCTTTCCTTTCGGTTTCAGTATTTTAATAAAACTATTGATCTGATCACCACCCGCACTATCGATGATAAGATCGAAGCCACCCTTGGTCTTCCACAGATCACTGTAGTTGGATTCCTTTTTATAATTGTACGCACCCTTGGCTCCCATTTTCAATGCACGTGCAATCTTTTCATCGCTACCCGATGTAATATAGACGTTTGCTGATGCGGCCGTCGCGAACAGAAACGCGAATTGCGCGACGCCACCCCCAAATCCGGAAATCAAAACATTCTGACCAGCCTTCAGCCCGCCCTTTCTGAACAAAGCCCGAAAGGCAGTAAGTCCACCGAGTGGAAGCGCCGCCGCCTGGAGGAAGTCAAGGTGCATTGGCTTGGCCTGCACGCGATCCGCGTCGACAAGACAGTACTCAGCAAAGGTTCCGTTAACGGGCATACCAAGAATTGTATAGTTCTTGGATTGCACGTCAGGGTCTGAACCCCACTCGATGTTCGGGTTTATCACTACATCCTTTCCAACGAGGTAGCTATCTTTCTCGTCAGCTGCGGAATCCACAATACCGGCACCATCGGAACCCAATATGCCTCCATATCGGATATTCGGATACTGCCCCTCTTTGATCCATTCATCACGCCTGTTCAAAGCAATCGCCTTTATCCTGACGATCACCTTTCCCGGTGACAGCGTTGGTTTGTTGACTTCCTTCCATTCGATCTGACCGGGACCTGTAAGCACCAATGCCTTCATCTCATTTTTTGGTTATGTACGACTAGCGAATAGTGAAATGTAAAAGGTTAAATGTAAAATAATGTAAGATGTAAAAAAGTGCCTCTGACGGAGCTGAGCCTCAACCGCGAAACTGGCTTTCACTCAAACAACAATTCATAACGAAGAACTGCACCCGATATGATTTCATTTTACAACTACCGGTGGGCAGGTATTAAATTCCCGTTACTTTCCATCTTAAATTTCGCCATCTACCGCGTTCCAGCTGATCCTGCCGGGAGGGTAAAATAGAATGTACTCCCTTTTCCCTCTTCACTTTCTGCGTAGATACGACCACCATTGCGCTCTACGAGGTCCTTACAAAGAATGAGACCAAGCCCCTGGCGTTTGCTGGCGTTGTCATCCCGCTCAAATATTCCTGAGAGTGCCTCGGCTGTCATACCAACTCCGGAGTCTTTGATTCCAATGCTGACGATATCATGACTTATTCCTGAAAAACACGACATGTTGCCACCGGCAGGCGTAAACTTGATAGCATTTGAAATAAGATTGTCCAAAACCGATGCGATCATCTGCCTGTCGGCAAAAACAAGCTGCCCCTCAGACATAAACACCTCGCTCCTGATCTTCTTGTCGGCAATCTGTCGATCAAATTTCGCAAGTGTCGCTTCTGTCAGCTCCTTGCAGTCGAACAACATTGGATGAAACGTCGAGGTAGCCTGACCAGCGGTCAACCACTCTTTAATATCATCGATGTTCTTCTTCACCACAGCTGTATTTTCAATTGCAGACACCCGATCGATAGATGATTCACTTCCCATCAGCGCAAAACTTTGCTCCAGATCTTCAACCATTAGTCGCAATTCGCTCAACCTCGACGACAGCGCCGTTAGTGTTTTATCACGGGACAGTCTTAATTCTTTAACCTCTTCGGAAGCCTGTTCAGTAAAGTTTGTCAACTCGTTCCTTTTCCTGAAAAATAGGTACAGCGCCAACGCCGCCAGTGCCAAAAGGCTTGCTGCAGTCATCAACAAGTTTCGTTGTTCGCGTTCGGCTGATCGTTGCAGTTCATTTACTCTGGCGTTGAATAAAATGTTGTCTTTTCGATGTGCCTCCTGTTCCACCAGCAATAGTCCTTTCGCTTGCTGATCTTTCTTCGCTGCCTCGCCGGATTTGGACCTTGATGCGTAGTCTTCGGAAAACATATAGTCCTCCAACGCATTCTTGTAGTCCTGCATGGCCGTTCGCACGCCGAACCGCCAGCGATAGGACTGCGCAAGTGTATCCAAATTGCCAAGCTGCTTTGCATAAGCAACAGCCGAGTCAGCATATATAAGAGCTTCCTTGAATTTCTTCTGATCCAGGAAGGATTTTGACTTGACAGAATAAGAGGTTGCTGAACGCTGTGCCGTCACCTGGAACGTGATCACAACCAGGCAAAAAGTTAACCACGTCTTGGTGGTAAGGGCTTTGTTTTTTCCGAACCTTGTAATCCGATTTTGCATCAGCCTTTGCGCGCTTCGCGCCTTCGCGTGAAATATTCACGAGAGCGAAGTTTCGAGCTCATCAAAACTAATAACTATTAACTAGAATGGCATTTCGTCGTCGCCGCGGACGGGCGGCGGAACATCATCCCGGAAGGTATTCAGGCGGCTTTCGCGGGTAATACTTCCAAATCCGCTTTCAGCAGGGCCATCAAAGTCGGCAAACTTCGTGTACTTGCCTATGAACTTCAGTTTTACGGTATCGAGGGATCCGTTTCTGTGCTTGGCAACGATTACCTCTGCCATTCCCTGGGTCGGAAGTCCTTCCTCGTCCTGAGTGATCTTGTAGTACTCGGGACGATACAGGAACATAACGATATCGGCGTCCTGTTCAATGGATCCGGATTCACGCAAGTCAGAAAGTTGCGGACGCTTATCGCCTCCCCTGGTTTCCACACCGCGACTTAATTGCGACAGCGCGATGACAGGCACTTCCAATTCCTTTGCAATTCCTTTTAGCGCACGTGAAATAGAAGCGATCTCCTGTTCACGATTACCCTGGCTATCCCCTTTCATCAGCTGCAGATAGTCGATTACGATCAGTTGAACGTTATGCTCAGCTTTAAGGCGTCTGCACTTTGCCCGGAGCTCGAGGATTGAAAGTGCGGGAGTATCATCAATGAATATCGGCGCTGCTGACAAACGGTTTGTCTTATGGACAAGTTGAGCCCATTCAAAGTCAGCGAGATTTCCACGCTTGATCTTCTCGGATTCCAATTCGGCCTCAGCTGAAATAAGCCGGTTGACAAGCTGGAGGGACGCCATCTCAAGTGAAAAAATTGCGACAGGAAAATTGAAATCCACCGACGCGTTGCGCAAGGCCGAAACAACAAAAGCTGTCTTACCCATACCGGGACGAGCTGCAATAATGACCAGGTCCGACTTCTGCCAGCCACTGAGGATCCGATCCAATTTTGTAAAGCCACTGGGAACACCCGTCAGACCGTCCTTGTGATTTTTTCTCTCCTGTAGTTCCTGGACCGCACGCGACATCAACGACTTCATCGTATCGTAATTCTTACGAAGGTTAGTGTCTGAGATTGAGAATACTGCCTGTTCCGTCTTGTCCAGTAGGTCGAATACATCGGTAGTGTCTTCGTATGCGTCTTGCTGTATCTGTGAGGAGATGGTTATGAGCTCCCTCTTTATCGCCATCTCGATGATGATCCTGGCGTGGTACTCGATATTTGCAGCCGAACTTACGCGGGACGTCAGCTCAGCAATGTAATAGGCGCCCCCAACAATCTCCAGCCTGCCGTTTTTCCTGAGCTGCGCCACGACCGTGCGCATATCGACGGGTTGAGATCCCTTGAACAAATCGATGATGGCCTGGTAAATCTCTTTGTGCTGCTCAGTGTAAAAATGTTCAGGCCGCAAGTATTCGATGACCGCAGTTAACGCGTTCTTTTCCAGCATCAAAGCACCCAACACCGCTTCTTCCAGATCAACCGCCTGAGGAGGCAACTTGCCAAGGTTCTCGGAGATATCCCGTGGAACCAATTTGGCAATCTTGGTGCTGCCTGACCTCACCGGCGTCGATCTTTGCTCCATACTTCGTGGTTGTTGTATGTATTTCTTTTTAAAAGGGAGACAAACCTAAAAATTGAAACCCGGTTCCAGATTATTCGTCTCCACAACTTCTGAACAATCCACAAACAAAACGCATAAATGTGTTAATAAATTTCAGTTTAGTCGACCAAGCGTGGCGACATAAAATATAACGTGGTCAAGCAAGAAAACTAGTGGCAGCATTTACGAAACGTAATCTCCTAACAATGAACATTTTCAAACGCCAAACATTTTAACTTACTTCAAGGCACCAAACACCATCAAGTTGAAGCGTTCGAAAAAAATTCACTTCATAGGCCTGGCAGACCTCGGGTTAATGGATCTGGCCATCGAACTGAAAAAAGCCGGGCATCACATCACCGCCACGCTTGCTGGTCTAAGCGGTTCGGATCGCGATAAACTACTGAATGACAACGCAATCAGTGAGATTATTGCACCCGAGAAAATAGTCGATTCAGAAGTTGTGGTAATTGGCCCGGCCGCCACAACAAGCAACCCGGAGGTCACGCTGGCGCTCGAACGTGGATTGCCAGTCTATTCCCTGCCCGACTTTATCTACCAGTCTTCAATCGACAAACAGCGCCTGGTGGTAACTGGGAATCACGGAAAGACCTTCATCACTGCGCTCATTATCCATGTACTTTTATTTAATAAAAGGAAGTTCGACTACTATACCGCTGGAAAACCATCGGGCTTCAGTAGTGCAGTAAAACTTTCAGATGCGCCGATCATAATTATTGAGGGTCAGGATGTTAGCTCATCAAATCTGGACCCTTCTCCTGCTTTTCTGAAGTACCATCATCACATCGGTGTGATTAATGGTATCGAGTGGCAGGCTTCAAGCCTTTACCCTACCCGGGACGAATATGTTCGCCAATTCCAACTTTTTGGTGCTTCGTCACCCAAAGGTGGAATGCTCGTTTACTTCGAAATGGATCCGGTCGTAACGGCTCTTCCGATTATGAATAAACCCGACGTGCTTTTTATCGCCTACAAAACTCATCCGAGCGTGGTCGACAACGGCCGCGAGTATCTTGTCACGCCTGAAAAAGACCGCGTCCCGGTGAAAGTCACAGGCAAGCATAACATGCAGAATATCAGTGCTGCACAGGAGACATTAAAAAGAATTGGGATAACCAATGAAATGTTCTATCGGGCCATCCCCAGCTTTGAAATTGGTGCGCATTGATTGTCTGTAAGGCCAAATGAAACTGAATCTCAAAATACCCCTTTGTTTTTTTGATCTTGAGACCACCGGGACAAACATCACCCAGGACCGGATAGTTGAGATCGCGGTGATCAAGCTCATGCCAAGCGGTGAGACCATCGTGAAGGCTAACCTGGTCAATCCGACTATCCCCATCCCAGCAGAATCGACAGCTATACACGGGATAAAAAACGAAGATGTCGCCGACAAGCCTACTTTTAAAGAGCTCGCCAGGGAGTACGCCAAGTTCTTCGAGGGCGCAGATCTGAGCGGTTTCAGCATCACCAAATTTGATGTGCCTGTCCTTGTGGAAGAGTTCCTGCGCGCTGGGGTCGACTTTGACTATTCGAGAAAGCGCATCATTGACTCCCAGCGGATCTATCATCTGATGGAAAAGCGTAATCTTTCGGCAGCGTACGAATTCTACTGTAGCAAGAAGCTTGAAGACTCACATACTGCGGAAGCCGATACAAGGGCGTCGTTGGAGGTCCTGCTTGCACAAGTCGAACGCTACGAGAATCAGCCTGTGACGGATGGAATGGGATCTACGATTGGCACTATGAAGAATGATCTGGACGAATTGAATAAGCTTACATCTTCCAATATGATCGACCTCGCAGGCCGAATGGTCCTTAACAGTAAAGGTGAAGCGATCTTTAATTTCGGAAAGCATAAAAACAAAGGTGTCCTGGCCGTGCTCAAGGAAGAACCTGCCTACTATGACTGGATGATGAACGGGGATTTTTCCCTGGATACCAAGAGGCGACTTACGGAGATTAAGTTAAGCGAGCTTAAGAACAAGTAGTATTACCATTTATTTGGAACACTGTAACTCGTCAGCGCTAAAGCCATCGCTCACCCACCGCTACCACTCCTTGGCTAACGCTTTCAAATAATTTGGTTTGGGGGAGTGACTCCTAACCCGCAACCACCTCTCAATTAATGAGAACCGGTCTACGCTGTCAGCGATCCGTCTAGCGCTGCATACACATTAAATTTTTCAGACTATGAAAACAACATGCCTTTCCGGCTTGTTCATTGCCTTATTGCTTTCTGGTTGCGCAACAATTCGACCAGGGCAAGTGGGTATGAAACAAAAACTCGGGAAGATCAAAAGTGATCATCTCGCTCAAGGCCCCTACATCTTCAATCCATTTACAACCAGGATTATCAAGATCCCTGTAAGAACCGTTGAAGCATTTAATACTCTCGACGTCCCAACAAGGGAGGGCCTCACGGTAAAATCTGAAATCTCCCTTCTCTATCACGTGAAGCCAGAAGCTGCTCGTGAAGTGTACACAAAATACGGCATGGACTACCAGGAAGTGATCGTAGAGGCGAACTTCAGAGCGGTGGTGCGCCACATCTGCGGGATGTACTATGCAAAGGAACTCTTTGCAGTTGATCGGAAGAAAATCGAAAAGGAGATCTTTGACGAGATCGCTGCCAGTATTTGGGACAAGGGATTTGTAACTGACGCGGTGCTATTGAAGAGTATCACCATGCCCCCGCAAATATTCCAGGCTGTTGAGAACAAGCTGAAGGCAGAACAAGAAGCTTTGCAAATGGAATTTGTCATCAACAAGCAAAAGAAAGAAGCAGAGCGTATGCAAATTGAGGCTGAGGCAATCAAGAACTATAACAAGACCATTTCCGAGAGTCTTAATGAACTAATGGTGAAGTGGAACAGCATTCAGGTCTTGAAAGAGCTGGTGACCTCGCCGAATTCGAAAGTGATTGTGACGGATGGGAAAGCGCCTTTGATCTTGAATGACAAATAACAGTGATCGGTATTCAGTAATCGGTATCCGGTAGGACGCAGAACCAAATAAGTGCAAGCTACCGATAACTGATCACTGGTTACCGGCTAAACCTCCGTCCATGTGTGATCTGCCAGCAACTTCACTGCAGCAACAAACGCCTTAAACGGAATCTTCGGTCCCCATTCTTTAGGACCAACCATTGATACGAGGTGGGAGCCGTCATCTTTTTCATAGAGATAATAGATCTGACCGATAACGGGACTGAAACTCAGCCTGGCGTCGTAGATAATCATCGACAGTTCCTTTCGCTTCTGTATCTCCTTCGCCTGTATTGCCAGTAGCTCAATTTGCTGGCGTATCTGTGTCAACTGCATGTTGGTTTGCTCTTCCATCGCATTGAGTGCGTGATGTCGGATCATTCCCTCTTCGTTCGGCTTAATTAACGCACCTGAAACAGAGGCTGAATACGGAAGGACACTCAGCTGTCGATGATAAATCTCCGTGTTCGTGGATACGGTCCCATCCGACGCAAGGCTTTTCTGCGTGACCTGCAGGTAGCCCTTCGGCGTGATCTCATGAAAGACTTGAAGAATCTCACGCCCCTGCTTATAAAAATGACTTTCGAAAGACGTAGTTTCTTTAAAGAAGGTCCTTATGGTGTCAGCGATATCCGGATTGGAGAATGGATACTCGTCCCCGTCGGGAACCACATAATAGTCAGAGTGAAATGCGTGGTCCTCGAGCGTGACCCAATTGATGGAGATACGCAGGTCTTTCTTTCCTTCTCCATAATCGACGCGATAGATTCCTGACTTGGGCCGTGCCGCAAATTCATAAGTACCTTTTTCGGGAAAAAGTTGCCAGGAGCCGACGAAGTTGTGCGCTTCTACCATCTTCAACCAGGTTAGGTTAGCATTGAAGTGTTTTGATACGCAAATAAGGATAATAAGTTGAAAGTTGACAATCAACAGTTGACAACGTTCGCAGCTAAATCATTTGGTAGTTGCTGAGCTAAGGACCCGTTTATCGACGTTGGAGTAAAGTTGTCAATTGCCTCTTGTCAACCGTCAACTTTCATTAAGGCAAACCGATCCCTTTACTGCGAATCGTGCAGCTCTTGGTGAGTCCTCACTGTTTCTTATAATACTGCATTGCTTCAGGGATCCAGCCTTGAAGGTCTTTGATACGAGTCTGGTCTGACGGGTGGGTAGAAAGGAATTCAGGAGGTGCCTGCCCGCCTGACTGCTCAGCCATCCGCTGCCAGAAAATAGGTGCCTGGTTAGGATCGTATCCCGCGAGCGACATGAATATCAATCCGAGGTGATCCGCTTCGGATTCGTCCTGCCTGCTGAACTTCAACATGCCTAATTGCGTGCCGGCGCCGACAGCCTGGAAGAGCAATTGCTTTCCTGCCGTTGGATTAGAACCCATCAGCGCGCCCAGCGTATTCATGCCAAGTTGTTCCAGCATTCCCTGGCTCATCCGTTCGCGTCCGTGGTTGGCTATCGCGTGGGCCACTTCGTGTCCCATGACGATTGCCACTCCTGTCTCATCTTTGCAGATGGGAAGAATGCCTGTATAAAACGCCACCTTGCCGCCGGGCATGCACCATGCGTTAACGGTCTTGGGGTCATCAATGAGATTAAACTTCCAGTCGAAGCCCGCCAGCTCTGAAGAGAGATTCTGCTGAGCCATGTATTGCTCGACCGCATGTTGGATTCGAACGCCGACGCGTCTTATCATGTCTGTTGCCTGAGCGTCCTTCGAAAGAGGTCCCTTCCGGATCACAGAATCATATTCCTGGCTGGACATTGGGATGATCTCGGCATTAGAAACAAGATTTAGTTGTCTACGTCCGGTGAGCGGCACTGTGGCGCAAGCATAAAGAAAGAACAGGGCTACGGAGGCTGCGATTGTGTGTTTCATAATATTGGGTTCGGCAGGTCTTTAAAGTTCTACAATAATTAATCTTCGGTTCAAAAAATCCTTCAAATAATGCAAGAAAAATGCTTTTGAGCCATTTTGTTGATAACTTTGCTAAAATAATCATGCCAAACCACTATGAGGATTTTCTGCGTCGGACGGAATTATGTTGAACACATACAGGAACTTAACAATGAAAGGCCAACGGAGCCGGTCATCTTCACCAAGCCCGACACGGCGATTTTAAGGAACAACGCACCTTTCTATTATCCCAACTTTTCCAAGGACGTTCACCACGAAGTGGAGTTGGTTTTGAGGATATGCAAGGAAGGAAAAAACATCGAAGAAAAATTCGCAAACAAATATTACGATGCAATTGGCATCGGGATCGATTTCACCGCGCGGGATCTTCAGCAGAAAGTAAAAGAAAAAGGTTTGCCATGGGACATCGCTAAGGGCTTTAATGGCTCCGCTCCTATCTCTGACAAATTCATTCCCGTTTCCGAATTCAAGGATATCAAGAACATTAACTTCAAGCTCGAGATAGATGGAAAATTAAAACAAGCGGGGAATACGAGCTTGATGCTTTTTCCGTTTGATACTATAATCGCCTATCTGGCACAATTTTTTACTTTAAAGACTGGTGACCTGATTTTTACCGGCACTCCCAAAGGAGTTGGCCCTGTGACTAATGGAAATAAATTGTCCGCTTTTATCGAGGATGAAAAGCTGCTGGAATTTGAAGTTAAGTAAGGCGTTCGTACTAGCACTTTTCCCTCTCTGCGCCTTCGCCCAATTCGCCGATACTGACATCTCCGGACCGAAGGGAGCTGCCCCGGACGCCTATTTATTTCCGATCAACCCAGGGAGACCAAATTTACTTGCAGGAACCATGGGCGAACTTCGCAACACACACTTCCATGGCGGCATCGACATACGCACGAACAACCGCATCGGCGTTCCTGTTCTCGCAACTCAGGATGGCTACATTTCGCGCGCAACCGTCAGCGCATTCAGCTACGGCACGGCGTTATTTGTAGCTCACACTGATGGCAAAACTTCTGTCTACGGACACCTTGAAAAGTACAAGGGAAAGATCTCAGCTTATGTAAAACAGCAACAATATCAGCGCAAGAGCTTCGAGATCGATTTGAATTTCAAGCCAGGAGAATTTCCGGTCCGCAAAGGAGATACAATCGCATTCTCCGGAAATACTGGTTCATCGTCCGGACCGCACCTTCATTTCGAGATTCGCGAAGGCAACTTTGTACTTAATCCGCTCAAATTCGGATTCACGGAAATAAAAGATAACATCGCTCCCGCTGCACAGAAGATCGCATTGAGAACACTGGATGACAATTCCAGGATCAATGACCGTTTCGGTCGTTTCGAATTTTCACTTATCCGAAAGTCCGCTAATGAGTTTGTGCTGCCCGCCCCTATTCTGGCCCATGGACGTATCGGCGTCGAGCTGCTGGCAGACGACCGGATGGACGAAACGCACGCGCGCTGCGGCATCAACTACATCGAAATGTTCGTCGACAGTCAAAAGGTTTTTACCCAAACAATTGAGAAAGTAGATCTCGAGGAAACGCGCGGCATCCTGGCTTTAATGGACTACAAAACTCTTGAAACAAAAGGAAAGCGATACAATAAACTTTATATCGACGACGGAAACAGGCTGGACTTCTACACATCCACAAATGCCGGCGTAATTCGCGTTGACGGTTCGGATCGGAGCGTCAGGATTTCTCTTCGCGACGAATCCGGAAATAAAAGCAACGCATTGTTTCGATTTAAGAACAGTCCCTTGTCGGATGGAATGATTTTAGCGACCAAGCGTGCTATTCGGCTTGAAGCGGATGTGCTCGAGAATTTTTTAATGGTGACGTCCGCCACTTGTCCGGGCGCAGCCGGAATGCTGCAGGCATACTACGGCGGCAAAGCAACAGAAGCCCCTCCCAACTATAAGGGGGCCAACCAAAGTGTTTTTCTAATCGACTTGCGCAAGGGACAACCAGATTCCGTAGTGTCATGTGCCGGCTCGCTTACATTTCATTTCAAAGACGTTGTCCCCTCGGCAATGGAATACACATACTATAGCGATTGGGCGGATATACGTTTTCCTGCAAACTCACTTTACGACACGTTGTTCCTGAACGTGGATCACTATGTGGTCGATAATAAAAAGGAATCTTTCATTATCGGCAACCGCACCATCCCCCTTCATACCAATGTTTTTGTAACACTCAAGCCAACGTTGCCCCAAACGCCCGCAAAAAATCTGGCAGTTTACCGTCGTGAGGGAAGCAGACTAACCTACGTGGGAGGCGAGTGGAACAATGGTAAAGTGCGCTTCGCGATCCGTGAGCTGGGTGAATTCACTTTCGCCACAGATACATTGGCACCGGCGATAAGCCGCATAAAACTTGACCGGATGTCAGCGCGGTTCAGGGTACGGGACGGCATGTCCGGCATCTCCTACTACGAAGCAAACATCAACGGCGAATGGTTGCTGATGTCATACGATTTCAAATCAGGCATACTGCAGTCAGACCGCCTGGATCCAAAAAAACCACTTAAGGGAGATTTCGAGCTGAAGGTTGTTGATCGCGCCGGGAATGAGCGTATCTTCAGGCAAAAAATTCTCTGATCCAATGGCACTTACTGCTGGCACAAAGGCTCCTGACTTCAAGACAAAAGACCAGGATGGTAATGACGTTTCCCTATCCGGCCTCAAGGGAAAGAAAGTTGTTCTTTATTTTTACCCGCGTGATATGACCCCAGGATGCACGGCAGAAGCGTGCAGCCTGCGCGATAACTACAAGGCCCTTCAAAAGGCCGGATACGAGGTCTTCGGTGTCAGCACCGATAGCGAAAAATCACATCAGAAGTTTATCGCAAGAGAGAAACTTCCCTTCAGTCTCCTCGCCGACCCTGACAAATCCGTACACACAAAATTCGGAGCGTGGGTTGAGAAATCGATGTACGGCAGGAAATACATGGGCACGGCGCGAATCACTTATATTATCAATGAGAGTGGCATCATTGATGAAGTAATCGAAAAGGTCGATACAAAGAATCATGCGGCGCAGATATTGAAAGATGCACCGTCAAATGATAATGCCAAGACAAAGGCTAAGGCTAAGACTAAAGCTAAACCAGCAGCGAAGAAAATCGGTAGCAAGAAAAAGTAATTTGAGAAGTGGATTGCCGAACGGCAGCACTAGATCCAACCCATCGCGATCGCGACCCAGGGAATGATCGCGATGATAGAGGTAACTACTATCCAGATCCAAAGTTTGCTTTTGGCAGGGCGGTAAGTATTCATACAACATCAGCATACGAGTCGTAACAGCGATGGTTTCAACGAGAAACACTTTAACTTATAATTAACATTTGCTGGTGTAGCACATTTTGGTGGACTTGATTATTCTATAAAACTTATCGACTATGCTTCGCGTGATGACGATCTTAATTTTCTTGTCGAGTTGCTTTTGTTCAATACTCTGTGCTCAACCCGGCAAGGCGGTGTACGTCGAACTAAACCGGTGGACGGACATCCGGAAAGTGTTGAATGATACGACCATAGTAGTGATCCCTCTCGGGGCCGAAGCCAAAGAGCACGGCCCGCACCTGCCCCTGAATAACGATTGGCGAATTGCCCAATATCTCCGGGATCGAATCGGTCTTGATCAGCGTGTTGCGATGTATCCCATCGTCAACTACAATTTCTACCCCGCATTTCTGGAGTATGCCGGATCAACATCACTGCGATTTGAAACAGCGTACTCGATGATAGTCGACATCTGCAGGGTGATCTCGGCACATGGTCCCAGGAAATTTTATGTTCTGAATACGGGCGTGTCCACGCTCGGGCCACTGAAAGTTGCAAAGGACATGCTCGCGATGCAGGGCATCAGGATGGAGTATACCGATATTCTTCATGTTGCTGGTGACGCCGAACAGCAGGTGAAAAAGCAACCTGCCGGAACACACGCCGACGAAATCGAAACATCGATGATGCTTTACATTGCACCTGAAATAGTCGATATGCATGCCGCCGCTCGCGACATTCCAAAGGACGATGGACCGGGCCCATTAACGCTTGATTCAACCAACGCGTTTGGCCGCTACTCTCCCACTGGCATTTACGGTGACGCCACGCTTGCAACAAAAGACAAAGGTAAAATCGTAGTCGAAGCAATGGTCGCGGGAATAAATAAGGAGATCAACGCTTTGCGAAAGTCAAGTTTTCTGAGCCCGGTGCCGGTTCATAACATCTTTCTGTTCACCGGCACATTCAGCATATCGAAAGACGAAAAAGTAGTCGTCTCACTTAAAGACAATCAGCTTATGTTCGAAGGAAAAGGTCCGCGTAAAATTCCACTGCTCCGCCAAACAGACACATCCTTTACATTGGGCGAACGTGGTCGCATTGCGTTTTTCAAGGACGCAGCCGGGAAGTACAGTACCATCTACCTGAATTGGGAGGGCGTTGATTACTTGGGAAGGAAATAGAAAGGTTTAAGGTCCAAAAGTTCAAGGTTCAAAGTGCGTCGCTTGGCTGAAAGTATTCTCCGAGCGGTGATGGTGTTTTTTACAATGCCGGTTATCTTGTACCTCGAACCACTCAAAACCAAATACAACTCCCATGAAAAGATTGTTCTGTCTAGTAGCGGTGTCTGCGCTGTCGTGGCAGGTCTTCGGTCAGCAAAAGCCGATGATCGGGTACACACAGGAAACTGCAGCCGCTGAATCCAAACTCGAAGAAAAGTACGATTCCCACCTGAAAGCTGAAAACCTCGACGCGTGGCTCAAGAGGATGGCCGCAAGGCCACATCACATCGGCTCACCTTACGGAAAAGCAAACGCCGAATTTATCCGCGATCAATTCAAGAGCTGGGGTTATGACGCCCAAATTGAATCCTATAAAGTACTTTTTCCGACACCAAAAGTCCGGGTACTTGAGATGACGGGGCCGACCAAATTTGTCGCGAAGATCGCCGAGCCCGGAATAAAAGAAGATGCCACTTCCGGGCAAACGTCCGAGCAACTGCCCGTGTACAATGCATGGTCAGCGGATGGTGACGTCACCGGTGACCTTGTCTTTGTGAATTACGGCGTGCCTGCTGACTACGAACGACTGGAACGATTGGGCATAGACGTAAAGGGAAAGATCGTGATCGCAAAATATGGCGGCTCGTGGCGCGGCATTAAACCGAAAGTCGCGCAAGAACATGGCGCTGTTGGATGTCTCATATATTCTGACCCCAAAGAAGATGGCTACCACGAAGGAGACGTGTACCCCAAAGGCGCGTATCGTCCGAAGGATGGCGCGCAGCGCGGCTCGGTAATGGACATGCCGGTTTACCCTGGCGACCCGTTGACTCCCAACATCGGAGCCACTGCAGACGCGAAGCGCATCGACAGACGTGCTGCTCCCAATCTCATCAAGATTCCTGTCCTCCCGATTTCTTATGCGGATGCGCAACCGTTACTTGCCGCTTTGGCCGGACCTGTCGCTCCTGAAAGTTGGCGGGGCGGATTGCCGATCACCTATCACGTTGGCCCCGGTCCTGCAAAAGTTCATTTGAACCTTCAGTTTGATTGGAAAATGGTCGACTGTCTGAATGTGATCGCACGCCTTAAAGGTAGCGAGCTCCCTGACGAATGGGTGATCCGGGGCAATCACCATGATGGATGGGTAAACGGCGCAAACGATCCCCTCAGCGGACTTGTTGCCGAAATGGAAGAAGCGCGGGCTTTAGGCGAACTCGTTAAGTCAGGCTGGAAACCGAAGCGCACAATCATCTACTGCGCCTGGGATGGTGAAGAACCAGGCCTGATGGGTTCTACTGAATGGGCCGAGCATCATGCTGAGGAGCTCCAGCAAAAGGCCGTGGCATATATTAATTCAGATGGAAATGGCAGAGGATTCCTCGGAGTACAAGGCTCACACACGCTGGAGACACTTATGAATGAAGTTGCGCGCGACGTTGTCGATCCGCAAACGGGCGTAAGTGTTCTGGAGCGAAACCGCTCTGCAAGGCTGGCATATGCAGGATCTACAACCGAGAAGAAGAACATTCTGGCCCAAAAGACGATGCCAATTGATGCGCTCGGATCCGGGTCCGATTATTCACCATTTATACAACATATCGGCATTCCATCGCTTAACATCGGATTCGGTGGTGAAGATGGAGCAGGCGTTTACCATTCGATCTACGATTCATATGATCACTATTCAAAATTCGGCGATCCAAAATTTCAGTATGGCGTTGCACTTGCCAAGACTGCAGGAAGGGTTACGTTGCGGATGGCCGACGCCGATGTACTTCCCTTTGACTTCAAAAGTTTTCACAACACCGTTAAGGGCTACCTGGGAGAAGTAACAGCATTGATTGACAATCTGCGCGAATCAACAGAAGTTGAGAACCAAATGATCAAAGAGCAGCGATTCGTACAGGCCGCCGATCCCAAGCAAAAGTACATCGCACCAACCGCGAAAGAACGTGTTCCTTACATCAATTTCTCAAATCTCCAGAACGCAGTGAGCAAGCTTGAGAAAAGCGCGGCAACTTTTGCCGATCTGTATGCTGCTAACCCGAAGCCAAATACCAATCTCAACAAACTGAATCAGCTGTTATATCAGGCTGAGCAGAAATTGTTATCCGCCGATGGTCTGCCTCGGAGGGGTTGGTATAAGCACACGATCTATGCGCCAGGATTTTATACTGGCTATGGTGTGAAAACGTTGCCAGGAATTCGCGAAGCAATCGAGCAGAGAAACTGGGTCGAAGCGCAGGAACAAATCGAAATCACCTCGAAAACAATAACGTCTTATTCCGAGCAAATCGACGCAGCCTCTAAGATACTGATGATGAAATAGCAAACGATATTCTAACGATTCGCAGCAGAGTCTCTCACCCGGGGGACTCTGCTTTGCTTTAAGAAGGAATTCAGAATGCGGAAAACTGAGTGATCGTTTTCGAGGAGGGTGCTCGAATTGAATAGCAAGGCATCGCAATTAGAGCGGTACGCTTGAACTTTCATCGCACACCGTTACATTTGATATTACTTAACGTGAACATGAAGATCAATAAGTACTTCGTAATCGATTTCGATAGCACTTTTACCAAAGTCGAGGCGTTTGACGTCCTCGCCGACATCTCGCTCAACGGTCATCCCGACAAGGAGAAGATCAAGAAGCAAATCGAAGAGATCACCAGTCAAGGCATGGCGGGCAGCATCTCTTTCCGCGAATCGCTGGAGCAACGATTGGCGCTGCTCCATGCAGAGAAAAGGCACCTACCGGCGCTAGTCGAGTTACTGAAGCAAAAAGTTTCTGAATCATTCAAGCGAAATAAGGATTTCTTCAGCACCTACGCAGACAATATTTATATCATTTCCAATGGCTTCCGCGAATTCATCGAGCCGGTTGTGACCGAGTTCGGCATTAAGGCCGGGAATATATTAGCCAATGAGTTCACCTTCGACGCTCAGGGCAAAGTGACGGGCTTTGACAAAAACAATCCCTTGTCGATGAATCAGGGAAAAACAGAGCAACTCAAGCGCCTGAACCTTCCGGGTGATATTTATGTGATCGGCGACGGATATACCGACTATGAAATCAAACATTCCGGGCTGGCGAACAAGTTCTATGCCTTTACGGAAAACATAGAGCGCGAGAGCGTTTCCAGCAAAGCCGATCACGTAGCTCCGAGCCTCGACGAGTTCCTGTATCTCAACAAGCTCAATACAGCCATCTCCTACCCTAAAAACCGGATCAATGTGTTGCTGCTGGAAAATGTGCATCCCGTGGCGATAGAGCTTATGAAAGGTGAAGGCTTCAATGTGGAGAGCTACCCGGCAGGGCTCGAAGAAGATGAACTCTGCGAAAAGATAAGGAACGTATCAGTGCTTGGCATTCGTTCGAAGACACAGGTGACCGCAAAAGTGCTAGCAAATGCAAACAGGCTAATGGCCATTGGCGCATTCTGTATCGGCACCAATCAGATCGATCTCAGGGAAGCGACGCGCAAAGGCATTGCTGTATTCAATGCACCATTCAGCAACACCCGTTCTGTAGTTGAGTTGGTAATTGCCGAAATGATCATCCTCATGAGAGGGATTGTCGAGAAGTCGAACAAGATGCACCAGGGAAAGTGGGACAAATCCGCTAAAGGCAGCTTCGAAGTTCGGGGTAAAAAATTGGGCATCATTGGTTACGGTAACATCGGTGCGCAGCTTTCGGTCTTGGCAGAAAACCTGGGCATGCGGGTCTTTTATTTTGACCGGGAGGAAAAGCTCGCGATGGGCAACGCCACAAAATGCAAAAGCCTCAAGGAGTTGCTGGCGATATCAGACGTTATCACGCTTCATATCGACGGACGTGAAAGCAACACCAACATCATCGGCAAGGAAGAATTCTCCCAAATGAAGAAGGGTGTGATCTTCCTGAACCTCAGCCGTGGCCATGTCGTCGACATCAAGGCTTTGCGCGAAAGCATACTAAATTCAACAATCGCGGGTTGCGCAATCGATGTCTTCCCCTATGAGCCGATCGATAACAATGAAGAGTTTAAATCTGAACTGCGTGGTCTTCCTAACACGATTCTTTCACCGCATATTGGTGGAAGCACCGCCGAAGCGCAGGAAAACATCGGCAACTTTGTCCCCGGGAAGATGATGGATTACATCAACACTGGCAGCACGAGCAACAGTGTAAATTTTCCAAATCTCACCTTGCCTACGCTGGAAAATGCGCATCGGCTTATACACATTCACAATAACGTACCAGGAATCCTCGCAAAGATCAATAAAGTGCTTGCAGATCATTCGATCAACATCGCCGGTCAATATCTAAAGACCAATGAGCAGATAGGGTATGTGATCACAGATATCAACAAAGAATACAACAAGGAGGTGATCAAGGAATTACGGGCGATCGAAAACACGATCAAATTCCGAGTGCTGTATTGACCCGACGGGTCGCGGTGCTACCTGATGATCAGCTTTGCGTGTTGAAGCGTTTCTTTGGTGTAGAGCGTCACTATGTAGACGCCGGGTGCGTATCCATCGACGTTAACGGTGAACTTTTGCTTTTGTCCCGTCGTCGCATCCAGCGGAGTCCGCATCATTTCAACGCCAGATAAGTTTACAATCCGGATACCAGTAGAGATTGATTTACCACTTAGCTCGAATGTCACCTCCTGCCCCTGGACAGGATTCGGATACATCAGTACGGCATTGGATTCGAATTTGACGGTGACCACTTTGGATAGATTGGATGAGCCATCCAGGTCTACCTGGCGGAGTCTGTAATAAGACGTTCCCGTGAAGGGTGTCTCGTCTGTGACCGAGTACATCGACCTGGCGGTAGTCGTGCCTTTGCCTTTCGTTTGGTGAACAACGCCCCACGCCTCGCCATCCTTCGAAGACTCTACAAGAAAGTAATCACTTCCGATTTCACTTTCTGTAACCCAATTAATCTCGACATTCTTTTCGTTAGCCTTAGCCTCGAACGACAAAAGTTGAACGGGAAGCGGTGCTGTTGAAAGGTCAGTGGTCCCGACCGTAAAGTAAAATCCAGTGCCCGCTACAAAATCCTGGACGAATTCAACTATGTGCGTAACATTGTTTACCAAAGTTGGCGCGATGATGGTGGCACCGGCATTAAATACCCCATCGGCATCAACAAGCAGCCTCACGTTGTTGAGGTCGTTAGCGCCAGCCACGCCGCCCACACCGGGTACCGAAGAGAGATCGAATCTGAGCCGCAGGCTGCCGACGGTTCCGGTTTCTTGTGCTTTCCAGACCCGCGCAATCCTGCCCTTGATCGTCGGACCTGCAAAATCAGACACGCCGCCTGCAGCCAGGGCGCCACCGTTGTGACCCCAGGAGAAAAAAGATTTATCAGCACTGAGCGTGTTGGTGCTCGTTGGATTGTCTGTAGCGAACGAAGTGTTGGCTATGAACAGAACATTGCCGCTATTGCTGCTGCCTGACTGCTTTTGGTTTTGAGATGAGTTGTCATCACGGGCGATCGCAGCGATGTCATTCTTATAAATCCCCCCCACCGTTGCATCCCAGATTTTCGTTCCCGTTGCACCATTCCAATCGGAGGCTGTATAATTTTGAGGCGTCGTTTGATCAAGCGTAATTCCATACTTCACAGCCAGGTAGGAATTAATGTTCTGCATTTGGGATAGTGTTAAACTACTGGTATACATAAGCAGCTCGGCAATTTCCCCATTATAAATAGCTCCGGTGCCGTTCGATCCGATGAACATTGTGCTATTGCTCCCGGTGAATGAGGCCATGTCGTTGTCACTAGCCAACGATTTGCCATCACGATAGATATCCTGCCGTTGTCCAGAGGGTGTGGAACCAGTGCTTGCGTTAAACGTCCATAAGTAGTTCTTATTTACCACGCCTCCCCATGCAACGGAAAGCCGTTGAGATCCTCCGGCCGAACCTGCGTCCCAATAGGTAACTAAGTCACCCCATGGAAGATGGACGTTGGTCCGATTTCCTCCTGACTGCGTCTCATAAAAAATCGAGCTGTTCGAAGTCGAATTGGTTCTGGCAACCGCGAAGACATTGAAGTCACTGTACGTGGCCGTTCCCGAAATTCCACCGGGAATGAGCAACTGCGTCAGTCCACCATCGAACTGCACCGCAGGGTTAAAGTTCACACGATTGGTCATATTTGCCGGTTGATTGCCCGACGTTGACTGCGAAGCAATAAATCCATAACCGCTTTGATCTGCCCATGAGGAAACGGGGCTACCCGTGAGCCCAGCGTCTGCTCTCAACCAAAGTTTTAAAGTAGCGGTGGCTGCTCCGGGAGGAGCTGTGTACAATGGACAAGTAGTTTTGTTTGTTGATCCCAACGTAAAAAACTTCTGCCCCGCAAGGCTTGCGTAAGGAACAGGAAACTCAACTGTACCGCCGGATGCTGCGAATCCGGCCGTTGGCGAAATGGTGGCCTCCCCGGCAGAACCATTGTTGAATACTGCGTCATCGTCCACTATGAGTACAAGTTGAGCATTGGCATTTGTACCTAATCCAGTAGGTCCGCTGACAGCACCCATGTTGAATTGAACGATAGCGTTTCCCGCCGGGGAGCCTGTCAGGTTCGTGCTCCATATTCTTTTCAGCGATGCCTGAATTGTTGTGGCCGGTCCGTTGTGCGAAAAGCTTGCTGCCGCGGGATTAGCAACTGCCAACTGGCCATTATGTCCCCACGATAAGAAATTCAGGTTGGAAGCGAAGATCGTTGGAGCAGAAATACTCGTATTTGCCACCGTGATAACATCTGACGGAGAATTGCTGCTTGTAGACTTGCGCTGATCAAGCCCCGATGTATTATCACGTCCAATGCCCGCAATGTCATTTTTGTAAGAGGCGTTTGTAGTCGCATTCCAGATCACTGTAGTGCCATCTGACGCCACATAGTTTTTCGGTGTTGATTGGTCGATGGTGATGCCATACTTCAGGGCCAGGTAAGAATTGACGCGCAACATTTGCGCTGATGTGAGATTGCTGGTATAGAGAATGATCTCTGCGATCTCTCCGTTAAAGTAGTTGCCCCCATTAGTGGATCCGACCGAAAACACCTGGTTGGCGCCAGTGTACGTTGCCATATCGTTATCGCTGGCAAGCAGCAGTCCGTTCCGGTAGATGTCTTGCTTTAATCCCGATGGCGTGGTACCCGTACTTGCCATCAGCGTCCACAGCTGACCTACGTTCAGCGATCCGGTCCATGCAGTGGAGAGTCTTTGTGGCGCAGTTGCATCGCCGGCATCCCAGTAAAGAATTCCGTCACTCCACGGTATGTGCGTATTCACACGACCGCCCGACGCCGTTGTTTCATAGAAAATAGAACTCGCCACAATTGCGCCGGTTTTTGCCACAACAAAGGCATTGACATCGTTTTGCGCTGAAGTGGGTAATATTCCCGTCGCCTTGGTCAACTCCTGAAAATTTGCAGGATTGAATTGCAACGTAGGATTAAAGTTAATGCTGCTGGTAAGTTGCGTTGGTCGCTTTGAAATTGTGCCCTGACTTACGTTACGGGCGCTCCCACTTTGATCAAGCCATGTTGCAACATCACTACCACTTCCTAAAGTCACAGAACTGCCCCTGAACCACACTCTAGTACCCCCGATTCCTCCTGGTTGGGCGTAGACGGTTAAAGTACCAACGAAAAGAAGTAAAGTGAGGAAGACCGGATAGAATTGTTTCATTGCCCCTTAGATACCTTTTTTGGGTGCAAAGTAAGCAGAAACGCTACTATTAAAGGGGGAAATTGACCCAAAAAGGTACATCACAGTTCCAAAAAAGCAAAAAATCCACCCGGACCAGGAGGAGTTTCTGAACCCCAATTACGACAAGTTTTGAGCTGTCGGCAACCGCAACCTTCTTCTGTTAACCTGCTTTTTGGGCGAGGCCCTATAGTACAAGACTATAGGATGAAGCCTGATTTTGTTTGACAACTTTCGCTCGGTATTGTTTTCTATGTTAGGTTCAGCAAACGTGTCCCAAGTCCAAGTGAATTTCTTGATTCAAACGTACAAAAAACTTCAGGCCACCAACGCTTGATTTTCTTATAATTTTTTTTCAATGACTATAATCAATAACCCTTCATTCCATGGCATTATTATTGCCAGCGCGAGAGTAAATTTTTAAATAACTTGGCGGGCGCTATGATCAATTTCACGCCCGGCCCTTCTCAACTTTACTTTACAGTGGCGGATCATGTTAAGAAAGCATTTCGCGACGGCATCCCCTCACTCTCACATAGAAGTAAACAGTTTGAGTCAATCTTCGCAGAAACAACGCAAGGCATTCGCACATTGCTGAATATTCCTGCTGAGTACTCAATTGTCTTTACAGGGTCTGCCACAGAAATATGGGAACGCATTCTTCAAAACCTCGTGGATGAGCGCAGTCACCATCTTGTCAATGGTGCATTCTCAAAACGCTTTTATGAAATCGCCCTTCAATTGGGAAAGGGCGCAACCAAATCGGAAGTCGCGGCAGGTCATTCGTTTTCAGATACTCCTGCACTTGACACCGAACTCATTGCCCTTACTCATAATGAAACAAGTACCGGAGTTTCACTAACCATGCCTTTCATAAACGCCATGCGTGCAGCGAACCCAAAGCCACTGATCGCTGTGGACGCAGTCAGCTCCCTTCCCTACCCGGAACTGGATTATTCAAAAGTTGATTCCGTATTCTTCTCAGTGCAGAAAGGGTTCGGCCTTCCTGCAGGATTGGGTGTATGGATAGTGAATGGGAAATGTATTGAAAAAGCAGAAAGCATGGCGGCCGCGGGAAAATCAATTGGCAGTTTTCATTCCTTGCCATCACTGATCTCGCACGCGCGCAAGAACCAAACGCCGGAAACTCCGAATGTGCTGGGAATTTACCTCCTGGGAAAGGTCGTCCAGGATTTCCTTAACCGCGGCATTGTGGCACTTCGATCGGAGACACAATACAAAGGCTCTATTCTCTACCAGGCGCTGGAAAAACACGCTACTCTCAAGCCATTTGTTTCAGACAAATTCAATCGCTCCAAAACGGTGATCGTGGCCGACTGTGGTGAACAGACGCACCTGTTGACGGAACACTTGAAAAAATACAATCTCCAGGCGGGCGAAGGATATGGCGAATTCCGCAACAGTCACCTTCGTTTTGCAAATTTTCCCGCACACTCAAAGGAGCAATTTGAGCTCCTCACCGATGCAATTACGAGTTTTCAGTAGGTCACGTTAAACCCCACGTTCGTATTATTGTCCAAGCGATTGAATAGCCTATTCCTTTGACCGACCAGGAACTGTTAGCTAAGATCCGGAACCCGGAGACGCGGAACTATGGGTTCAATATGCTCGTGCGCGCCTATCAGCAGCGTGTCTATGGACTGGTGCGGAAGATGGTTATTGATCACGACGACGCTGATGACCTGACGCAGGAAGTCTTTATCAAGGTCCATAAATCCATCGAGACGTTCCGGGAGGACTCCCAACTTTACACCTGGATTTACCGGATCGCTACCAATGAGTCGCTAACCTTCCTCAACAAAAAAAGAAAGCGGTTCTTTCTCCCGATTGAAGATATCGGAAAGGAGCTCTCAACAAAAATAGATTCGTTGCCTTCGCTGGACGGCGATGAAATCCAGAAGAAACTTCAAAAGGCGTTGCTGATGTTGCCTGACAAACAACGCCTGGTCTTCAACCTGAAATATTACGAGGAAATGCCCTATGAGGAAATGGCAGCCGTTACCGGAACTTCGGAAGGAGCCCTGAAAGCAAGCTACCACCACGCAGTCAAGAAAATAGAGGAATTTCTAAAGGACAATTAAACTTTACAGAACTTTAAGTGTCAAAGCATTGCAGATGAAAAAGCTCGACTACATACCGAAAAAGAACGTTTTTGAAGCCCCTGATGGGTATTTTGACCGTCTGCCGGGTATTATCCAGTCGCGCGTGGCCGACGATAAGGAATCCTTTTCATGGGCTCCCATTTTCCGTGTCGGGCTGCGTTACGCGTTGCCTGTAGTCATAATTGTTGTTGCGGTACTCTTTTACGTGAAGCGCACCGAGCCGATCTCAACTGAGGATCTGATCGCTTCTGTTGACTCCGCGAGTCTGGCTGCCTTCCTTGACGAAAGTGACCTGAGTACGGACGACCTGTTGGAATCAGTGCCGTTGGATCATAATGAAGCAGAGGCGATACAACATCAAACCATCGAGGAAATTAACCTGAGTGACGACGATTTCGAGTACCTGAACGATGAACTTGGAAACGATTATTGAACCTCCTATGAAAGCCATGAAACACTTCTCGATAATCGCACTCGCGATCGCCATGTACCTCCCTTCGATGGCTCAGGACGAACTCCCCGATCCACAGCAGGTCGATCCGAACGTTCGCGCAAAAATGGAGGCAGCCAGGATCGCATTGATCACCAACCGCCTCGGCTTGACGCCGGAGCAAGCCGAGAAATTCTGGCCCGTATATCGCGAGTTTGTACAGAAACGTCAGGAAATTCGGCAAGAGTTCCGCCAGGCGCAACAAGGTGTAGACCCCAACAATCCGGACGCAAAGAAACAGGAAGCCCTGGTGGCGCTGGGACTTCAGCTGAAGCAGAAGGAGCTAAATCTTGAAAAGGATTATTCCGGACGGATAATGAACGTGATTACAGCGCAACAGCTGCTGAACCTAAGGAAAGCCGAGCAGGATTTCAGGCAATATATCATCAATGAACTAGCTCGCCGACGAGCGCTCCAGCAACGCAAAGAAAATTTCCGCGATAAAAATCAACGACTGCGGCTGAACCGGAAATGACCTGAATCTGCTTGAAAATAGCATTCGCGTTTTTCGTGTTGACGATGTTGTGTCGCCCATCCATGGCACAACAAATTGATTCATTGGCAGCAAGCAAAAAAGATTCTGTGGCTTTGAAAGAACTTGACACTTTCTTCACCCACCAGGATTCGCTAGAAATCTTTGTGCTCATCGACAGCTTGTTGAAGATGGACGTGCCGAAAAGCAAGTCGATGATGGCAGCCAGACTCGGCTATAACAGCAATATATTGGCAGACAACAGAACGTTTAACATCGATCAGTTCGGACTCGCTCCGGGTGTTTCTTATTACCACAAGAGCGGCGCGTATGCGGACTTTTCCGCCTATTGGAGCAAAGAATACGATCCGCATTTCTATCTCAGTGTAGGATCCGTCGGCTATCTCAATTCATTTGGGAAACGTTATTCTCTATTAGCCGAATACAGTCATTACTTTTATAATCAACCGAGCGATAGCACCGTTTACATCCCTTATGTGAACAACTTCGGAATAACGAACTACTTCGATTTCAAGCCGCTGGTGCTGCGACTCGACTACTATTACTACTTTGGTGACAGAACGGCCCACCGGATCATGCCCAGCATCGGGCTCAACCTTGTAAAGAAAAAATGGCTCGGCCTCGACCGTATCTCCGTGTACCCCACCTTCAATGTGCTCTTCGGCACCGACGACGCGACGAAGTATGAGTTGTACCCCAACCTTGTTGCACGGATCGTCTACAACAGGCTAAATCCAAACAACAGATTGCCGTTAATAAAAGAGGTTAGCTACACAGTATTCGGCATCATGAACTATGCATTCACAATTCCCGTCACCGTTACAAAAGGAAACTGGTCCATCCTCCTGGGATACACCTACAACATTCCCAAATCACTGACGGACGAAAATACGAGCCTTGAAAATTCCGGCTACGTGTCCTTCTCCATTACGCGGTACATAGATTTCTAGTTACTATCAGCACCTTCAAATCTCCTGAATAAGAATCCTTTGCTTCCTTCGGAGGTTTTGATACTTTTCCGAAACTGAAATCACTTTCATGAAAAACATAATATCTGTTGCGCTCTTGCTCACGGCCGTATGCGGCGCTGCCAATGCTCAGGATTATCGCTGGCAGCAGCGCGTAGAATACACAATGAATGTAGCGCTCGATGTCAAGGCGCACCGGGTTACCGGCACACAGCATCTCGTGTATTATAACAACTCCCCTGACACACTTTCTAAAGTCTACTACCACCTTTACTTCAATGCTTTCCAACCAGGCAGCATGATGGATGTTCGTTCGCGAGCATTGCCAGATCCAGACAGGCGTGTGATGGACAGAATATCGAAACTTTCAGACACAGAAATCGGCTATCAGCATATTTCATCTTTATTGCAGGACGGAAAAGAGTTGGTAAGTAAGGTGAACGGTACGCTGCTCGAAGTCGCCCTGAACAAACCCTTATTGCCTAAGACCAAAGCTGTGTTCGATATGAAATTCGAATCGCAGGTGCCCGTCCAAATACGACGTTCCGGACGAAACAACAGGGAAGGCATTGCATATACCATGACACAATGGTATCCTGAAATGGCTGAATATGACTTTCAGGGTTGGCATGCAAATCAGTATGTGGCGAGGGAATTCCACGGCGTGTGGGGTGACTTCGATGTGACAATCAACATCGATCCGACCTTTGTTGTCTGCGGGACAGGCAAGCTTCAAAACGCGGATAAGGTTGGCTTCGGCTACGAAAAGGAAGGTGAAAAGGTATCAAGGCCTGCCGGCAACCTTGCGTGGCATTTTATTGCGAAGAACGTCATCGACTTCGCATGGGCTGCTGACCCGGATTTTACCCATGAAAAAGCGCAGGTGCCGAACGGGCCTGAGCTTCATTTTTTTTACCAGAAGAACGATAAAACGGCAAATATCTGGCCGAAGATGGAGCCCATTGCTGTGAAGACGTTCGAATATCTTAATCAGCATTTCGGTAAGTACCCCTTCGATACTTACTCCGTGATCCAGGGTGGCGACGGAGGAATGGAATATCCGATGTGTACGATGATCCTGGGTGAGGGAAGCTTCAACGGTGTTACCGGGACAATGGCTCATGAAGTGGCCCATAGTTGGTACCAGATGACATTAGCATCCAACGAAATATTGTACCCATGGATGGATGAAGGGTTCACCGATTTTGCCAGCAGCGAAGCAATCAGTTCAATCTCGGGATCGACAAGTGATCCTCATGCCGACAGCTATGCAGCTTATTTTTCGCTTGTCAACAGTGGTTTGCAGGAACCAGCGAGCCAGGCTTCAGATCATTTTAACACCAACCGGGCTTATGGGACGATGGCATATTCCATGGGTGCAATATTTCTGAACCAGCTTAAATATGTAATAGGAGAAGAAACTTTTTATAAAGGTATGATGCGCTATTACAATACCTGGAAAATGAAACACCCTGAGCCAAACGACTTTATTAGGGTAATGGAGAAGACGTCAGGCATACAACTTCATTGGTATCTGCGGTACTGGATCAATACGACTAAAAAGATTGACTATGCGATTGGAAGCGTGATAGAGAGAGATGGAGCAACCTTTGTTAACGTCGAGCGTGTCGGCGAGTTTCCGATGCCAGTCGACCTTGTAGTGACATATACTGACGGAACAAAGCAGATGTTCTATGCACCATTGAACGAAATGCTGGGCTCGAAAGCACAAGAGGATAAGTCCATGCAACGCACTGAGCTGACAGCCTGGCCATGGGTAAACACTACCTACCCGATCAAAATCCAAAAACCGGTTTCGATGATCGCTGAAATTGAAATTGATCCGAGTCAGCGCATGGCAGATGTTAACCGCAAGAACAACAAATGGGTTATTGGTGACCGGGCTTCGGAGTATAAGGACCCGACGAGATGATTTGGCTATTTGTTAAGAGTTAATAGAGAACAGTTAATCGTTAATGGGTGGTGTCGTCAATTTGAACCTACCTCCCATTCTCTATTAATTATTAACTATTTAACTATCAACCATCTTACTTAACCAACTTCCCCGTCTTGTCGAAAGTAACAACGAATGTTTCACCAATCGAGCTCTTCGTCTTCACAGAAAGCTCAAAGCTGTCCGGATGAAAAATGATTTCATCCGGCAGTTGGTCGAATCCATGGTTGATACTCCACGCAACGCCCTCCACTTTGTAAATCTTAGCAAGTGTGGCAGGAAATTTATCTTTGATCTTCACCTCTGAATAGAACAATACGAATGAAACCAATCCTTTTTCGTCCTGAATTGTAAGAGCCTTGGTGAAGGGAAGGTTTCGCTTGCGGAACGCTGCATTGTCCACCTGGAATGTCGCCTTGCCATCGGGACGTCGTGCGGGATTGATCGGGTAGAAATAACCATTTGCCAAAGAGTCAACATATTTCAATCCAGCCGTATACTTCATCTCCTGGAGGATCAATGGCTTGAGCTTGCTGGCAGAGCTGACTTCGAGGAATAGCGGAACGGAATCCTGACCGTCTATTATCCATTTAAGAGCTGCGTCTCTTTTCTTCAACTCCTGCTCTTTTTTAACGACTTCTCTGGCGCTGAACTCTTTGGTGGTCTTGATCAGGTTCTTAAGGACCTCCGTTGTGCCATACGACGCCGTAACAAAGTTGCGATAGTTGACTGACTCTGCTTCGATATCTTTAACATCGAGGGCGCCAGCAAGGCTATCCGTTTTGTGTGCCAACGGAATCTCCCGCTGGAGGCCATTAACATACAGAGCCGCATTCAGCGAATCTCTGAGTGGGCGATCGGCTGCAACCTGAGAACCATAATCGAGCTCCGCGATCCGCATACCGAAGACATCCAAAGGAAGAGGTGACGGATCGATCGCACGCAAAGTTGCAAACTGGGCCTTTTTGCGCAGAGCAGCTATCTCCAGAGGAACAGGCAAAGAATCACTCTTTATTTTCTGCTGAAGTTTACTGATCTCTGCGTCGACAGCGACAAGCTGCTCGCGAATGGGTTTTATCTCTTTTTCGATGGTCTCCTCTCCTTTTAAAGCCCATCTCTTATAGTCCCAGATCTTCAAATCGTCATGATAAAAATCCACAGGTGCAACACCGTCCACCTTGAATTCCTTTATTTCCTGCGGATCGAGATCCTGATTGTATCCGGTTTTGCCGAGCGCCTGCGACGTAGCCTTATATTCATTAAAGCTCAGGTGACAGGAATCATACAATTTCGCGAGCTGTGTGAGGTTTGCGATCGTCTGATCGTCCGCGCGCAGGTACAATTCTTTTTGACCCGGATAAGCTTTCTGTATCTCCAGAAAAAGCTTTTGTGCTTTCTGGAAATAGTTCTCAGCCGCCGTGAATTGAGCTTTTAACATCAGTATTTGCGTGCTCCGTTCTTTTATCTTCATCCGGTTCTCAAGATCGAGCTGAACATCGGACAACTTAATTCCAAACTTTCCTGTGCGAAGATCCCGCCGGCTGTACACCTGGTAGTATTCCTCGTTCTTATTGAGCTCTTTTTCAGTAATGCTCTTGTATGCCTTATCGTAGAACAAGACTGCCGAATCGATTTGCGACACCAACTGCCGAGTGTCCTTCAGCATGTCCAGGTGAGCGGATTTATCCTGATAAATGAACCCCATGAAAAGGTAGGCGTTGGGATTATCGGTGTTGTCCTTGAGGTATTTCTTTAAGAAGGGCTCCGCTTCGGCATATCGCTTCGCATTTAACAGAACAAAGAGATCTTTATACTTAATTTTCTGGGCGAAGCCTGACGAAAAAACACCAATCAGAATAAAGGAGGCCGTCAGTGATTTAATATTCATTTTTGAATTTAACTTGAGGCAAATTAATCAAATAATGACATTTGATGAATCCCGCTAACAGAATTGAGAAATTGGCCAGGCAATTGTTTTCGTTCCTGAAACCGTTTATAGTCGCCGCGGTGATATTGGTGTTTTTGAACATCACCGGGCTGATCAGCTCTGTTTCTTTCGCAAGCAATTGGATCATACTCCAAACGGGACTTAGAGATGCGGGTACCACTCGAACATCTGAAAAGGAAGATGCTTCAGAGCAAGCGTTCAATTTTGATTTCACCATTCAGGACCTCGAAGGCAACAAAATTCCCTTCGAACAATTTCGTGGCAAAGTCATTTTTCTGAATCTTTGGGCAACATGGTGCGGGCCATGCCGCGCGGAAATGCCCGGGATTGAAAAACTGTATTCAAAGATTGACAAGTCTCAAATTGCCTTCGTAATGCTTTCGCTCGACAAAGATTCCGATAAGAATAAGGTGATATCGTATCTGAAAAACAAGGGGTTCAGCTTTCCCGGATTCATGCCATCGGGGTACCTTCCTGAACAATTGAAGGTGCCGGAAATTCCGACCACGTTCATTATTTCAAAAGACGGAAAGGTCATCCGAAAAGAGGTGGGAAGTATGCGTTATGACACTCCGAAGTTTCAAAAATTTCTCGAAGGGTTAAGCGAATAAAATGATATTCAGTCTGCAATCGAAAGTTGCTGTCGTAACCGGTGGCGGCAGTGGAATCGGAAAAGCTATAGCGGAATGCTTTGCGTCGCAAGGTGCCACAGTTTGTATCCTTGAACTAAATGCCGAGTCGGCTAAGGCCACAGCCGATGCGATCAAGGGATCAGGCGGAAACGCTGCATATTTTGCGTGCGACGTGTCAAGCCAGGCAGGAACTGTCGAAGTAATCAAGAAAATAGCCGATCAGTTCAAGACTATCGATATCCTTGTCAATTCTGCTGGCATCGCGAAGGTGTCGCGGTTGGATACAACATCGGAATCCGATTTTGAAAAAATCTTTCAGGTCAATGTGAAGGGCACATACAATGCTATGTTCGCGACAATACCCTACATGAAGAAACAGACCAAAGGCGTAATCCTGAACGTAGCATCGATTGCTGCATCGCTGGGCATTGCAGACCGGTTTGCCTACAGCATGAGCAAAGGTGCCGTAGTCAGCATGACATTATCAGTCGCAAAGGACTATATCAACGCCGGCGTTCGCTGCAACAGCATCTCTCCTGCCCGGATACACACGCCGTTTGTCGATGGATTCCTGAAAGCGAACTATCCGGGCGACGAAAAAGAAATGTTCGACAAACTCTCCAAGGTACAGCCCATAGGCAGGATGGGCACACCGAAAGAAGTGGCGCATCTCGCGTTGTACCTCTGCTCGGACGAGGCTGCATTTGTCACCGGGTGCGACTACACCATCGATGGTGGCTTCACAAAATTGAATGGTTAATTGATTGATATAAACTTAGGAAGCAAATGAAACTTCTTCGATATGGCGCTGCGGGAAAAGAGCGACCTGGAATTATGCTGAAAGGAAAGATCGTTGACGTCTCTGGATTCGGGGAAGATTACAACGAGAAGTTTTTTGAGTCGGATGGGATCGCCCGGCTGAGGAAATGGGTTGAGCAGAATCTTAAGAGCCTTCCTGTACTTGAGGAGCAAAGATTCGGACCTCCCTTTCAACGTCCTTCCAAAATTATTTGCATCGGGCTGAACTACGTCGATCACGCGCGTGAAGCAAACATGGAACTGCCAAAAGAGCCTGTTATCTTCTTCAAGGCCACCAGCGCAATCAACGGCCCGAATGATCCGGTGCAAATACCTAAGAACAGCGCAAAGACTGATTGGGAAGTTGAGCTCGCCGTGGTAATCGGCAAGAAGACTTCCTATGTCAGTGAGCAAGACGCACTCAATGCAATCGCCGGATATTGCCTTCACAACGATTACAGTGAACGGGAATTTCAACTCGAACGTGGAGGACAATGGGTAAAGGGCAAGAGTTGCGACACCTTTGCGCCGCTAGGCCCATTCATGATGACACCTGGCGAGATACAGGATGTGGACAATCTAAGAATGTGGCTGAAGGTCAACGGCAAAATGATGCAGGACAGCAATTCGAAGCATCTGGTATTTAAAATACCCTTCCTTATCAGCTATCTCAGTCAGTTCATGACGCTGCTTCCTGGCGACGTCATTTCCACGGGCACACCTGCCGGCGTTGGCATGGGAATGAAGCCACCACAGTACTTGAGGAGCGGAGATGTTGTCGAACTTGGAATCGAAGGCCTGGGAGAACAGCGTCAGGAAGTGATCTAAGCAATACGGAACTGACAGGATGTAAAAACTCAAAGCGTGCAATGAAAATACTTTTCCCTGGAACCTCAGCACACTTTCGTTATCACAGGGCGCGTTTGCGGTTCACCTTATGACAGTCGATGCCCATCAGCATTTTTGGAGCTATGATCCGCGGAGGCACGATTGGATCGGCGACGAAATGAAAGTAATCCGCAGGGATTTTACGCCCGCGGATCTCGAACCGGTTTTGAAAAGGAATAAGATCGAAGGCTGCGTCACTGTCCAGGTGGACCAAACCGAAAAAGAAACTGAGTTCCTTCTCAAGCTTGTACGTGAGAATACATTCATAAAAGGCATCGTTGGATGGACCGATCTTCGATCACCGTCGGTGCAGGCACGCCTCGAGTATTACTATCAGTTTCCGGAAATCAAAGGCTTTCGCCACATCGTCCAGGCAGAAGCAAACGACTTCCTGCTCAATGCTGAATTTTGCCGCGGCATCGCAATGCTCAAGCAGTATAATTTTACATACGACATTCTGATTTATCCGGACCACCTCCCGGCAACGCTGGAGTTTGTCCAAAAATTTCCGGATCAATCATTTGTAATTGATCATCTGGCCAAACCGCTGATAAAAAAACGAGAGCTTGAACCGTGGAAGCGGCTGATCACGTCCATCAGTAAGTACGAAAACGCTTCTTGCAAAATATCAGGAATGGTCACGGAGGCGGACTTGACCAACTGGAAATCCTCCGATTTTCAACCTTACCTCGAAACAATACTGGACGCATTCGGTCCAAAGCGGCTGTTGTACGGATCGGATTGGCCGGTTTGCCTGGCTGCAGCCGATTATGAAAAGCAGCTTGGTATTGTGCAGAGATTTATAGAACCATTGTCTCCGTCAGAAAAGAAAGCTATCATGGGTGAAAATGCGGTAAGATTTTATCACCTTAGTCAATAGCTCACATGGATTTACATCTTAAGGACAAAGTTTTCATTGTGACCGGCGGCGCGAAGGGGATCGGCAAAGCGATCTGTCTGCAGTTGCTGGAAGAGGGCGCCGTGCCTGTGCTGTTCGATAAAGACGAAGCAGCTGGAACCGAGTTCACTCAGAAATTCAAGCGCTCACAATTCATTGCCATAGATTTGGGAGATGCAATAGCGTGTCAACGCGCAGTAGAAGATACCAACAAAAGGTTTGGGCAAATCGACGGCATCGTGAATAATGCCGGTTTTAATGACGGTGTCGGATTGGAAAAAGGTGATCCAAAAAAGTTCTTGCAATCGCTGACGAATAACGCGGGTCATTTCTACTATCTGGCGCATCATGCATTGCAATACTTAAAGAAGTCGAAAGGAAGCATTGTGAATATTGCTTCGAAGGTCGCCATCACCGGTCAGGGCAATACGTCTGGTTACGCCGCCGCGAAGGGCGCTATCCTGGCCCTAACACGCGAATGGGCGGTAGAGCTGCTTCCTTATTCGATCCGTGTCAATGCGATCCTGCCGGCTGAAGTATGGACGCCCTTGTATGAAAAGTGGATCAGCTCATTTAAGGATCCCGCGGGCAAGAAAAAACAAATTGAACACACGATTCCTTTTGAAAACCGCATGACAACGCCCGAAGAGATTGCGAATATGGTGGTGATGCTTCTCTCCGACCGATCCAGTCACGTTACCGGGCAATGGATAAGCGTTGACGGAGGATACGTACACCTCGATCGTGCCCTTGCTCACTCATAGAATCCAGAATCAATAGAATCCAGAATCGCCAGAATCCAGTACAACCATGCCATCCGCCCCCATCGAAGCACCCGTAATCTCTTCAACAGAGAAATCAGGAAAGTCATATGTAGTTGCGTTCTCATTGGTAACGAGTCTTTTTTTTCTTTGGGGTATCGCGAACACCCTGAATGGGACGCTCATTAAACATTTTCAGACGGCACTTGATCTGAACAGAGCTCAAGCAGGGATCATTGATTCTGCTTTCTACGTGGGATACTTTGTTATGGCTTTGCCCGCCGCAATTTTAATCAACCGGTTGGGATACAAGAGAGGGATCATTATTGGTTTGCTGCTTTTTTCAATTGGTGCAGCTCTTTTTTATCCGGCGGCAGAAGTAAGGGTTTATGGTTTCTTCCTCGTTGCTCTCTTTATCATCGCCTGCGGTCTGGGCTTTCTGGAAACAGCAGCCAATCCGTACGTGACAATTCTCGGAAATCCGTCGGGTGCCGATAAACGTATCAACTTTGCACAGTCGTTTAACGGCCTTTCTACAATCGTTGCTCCTGTCATTGGGAGCCTTTTCATTTTTTCAAGCACGGAGCATACGAATGAAATGATCAACGCCCTCCCTGCAGAACAAGCATTGCAAATACGAATCGAAGAGGCGCATTCAGTTCAAACACCCTACCTGGCTCTGTCTGCGGTAGTCCTGTTTGTAGCGATTATGTTTTCACTCGTCAAAATGCCCGAGCCACTGTCAAAAAAGATGGTCTCGATGAAAGGCATTTTCAGGCACAAACACCTTGTTTGGGGAATCATTACGCAATTCTTTTATGTCGGAGCACAGACCGCGATCTTCGGGTACTTCGTAGACTTTAAGTTATTTTTTGCCCGCGACGAACACTTCACCTTCGCCGTGAAGTACGGAGGTCTCATGCAGGACATCATCGGCGTGGTTTCAGAAATGACCCCTACGCAAATTGCCGGTTATCATGCGTCATTCGGATTCATGCTCTTTATGTTGGGGCGCTTCATTGGCACCTGGCTACTGACCAAATTCAAAGCAAACAGTCTGCTTGCTTTCTACGCAATGTGCAGCATGATTTTGTTAACCACCGCATTTGTTTCAAACGGGTTGGTTGCGGTGATGGCAATCACCCTTACTTATTTCTTTATGTCCATCATGTTTCCGACCATTTTTTCCCTGTCGATCAAGAACCTGGGAGAGCAAATCAATCTTGGCGGTTCATTCGTGATCATGTCGATCATAGGCGGTGGAATTCTGCCCCCGCTCACAGGACTTGTGTCCTTGTGGGGCATGCGTTATGCGCTTTTGGTTCCCTTCATTGGATTTCTTTTTGTCCTCTACTTCGGTTGGCGCGGATACAAAGTAAAACCCGCCTGATGCCCCTGCTAGTGGTAATATAGAACATAGTATTGAGCAAGACGTCCAATTGAAGAAAACCCTACTCAACACTCAACACTCAACACTCAATACTTAACACTTTAACACTTAACACTCAACATTCGCCCCTTTCAGCTAACAATCCAAAATCTAAAATTCAGAATTCTAAAATTATCCCCCATGCGCTACTGTCTCGCCCTTGACTTAAAAGACGACCCAAGGCTCATCGCCGAATACGAGGCTCATCACAAAAAAGTCTGGCCTGAAATTGAAGCGAGCATAAAAGATTCAGGGATTACACACATGGATATCTACAGGGCTGGCAACAGACTCTTTATGATTATCGAAACGACTTTTGAATTCTCCTTCGAGGAAAAATCCAGGGTTGACGCGGCTGATCCTAAAGTCCAAGAGTGGGAAAATCTTATGTGGAAATATCAGCAACCACTACCTCACGCTGAGCAAGGCGAAAAGTGGATGTTGATGAAAAAAATATTCGAACTATGAGCACCACGCTTACACGCTTCTCCAATGAAAGTCTGCAAGAGTTCTCAAGGCAAGTATTTATCCACTTCGGCATACCTGCAAAAGATGCCGGGACGGCGGCAGCGGTTTTAGGCCTCTCTGATCTGCGGGGAATTGATTCCCATGGCGTCGCGAGATTGCATACTTACTTTGAAATGCTGACGCTCGGCCGCATCAACGCGAACCCAAAAATTAAGATTGTGCGCGAGCATAAAAGTGTCTGCACTGTCGACGGAGACAACGGGCTTGGTCTCGTGGTGGGTCCAAAGGCGAATGAAATCGCGATGGAAAAGGCGTCAGAATTCGGTTCAGGCTGGGTAAGCGTTTGTAACACGAATCACTACGGGATCGCATCGTACTACTCGCTCAAAGCACTGGAACGCGACATGCTTGGCTGGTCGATGACAAACACGACAAAGCTTGTGGCCCCTCTATGGGGCGCTGAGCGTATGCTCGGAACCAATCCCATCTCGATTGCCTTTCCAGGATTGAAGAACCCTCCGATTGTCGTCGACCTCGCTACCAGTGCAGTCGCCTACGGCAAGATAGAAATAGCGCGGCGCAAAAATCAACAAGTTCCCAAAGGATGGATCATCGACCAGGAAGGAAAGATGTCGACAGCACCCGACGATATGATAAACGGTGGTGCCTTGCTGCCGCTTGGGTCTGAACGCGAGCTGGGCGGTCACAAGGGTTATGCTTTGTCTGCCATGGTAGACATTCTCACCTCCGTATTGAGCGGGGCCAACTGGGGCCCGTTCGCTCCACCGTTTGCATTAAGGCAGGAAATTCCATCACGCAGCGTTGGAAAAGGCATTGGACATTTTTTTGGGGCGATGGAAATCGAGGGCTTCATGGACCCAACTGAATTCAAGAAGCGCATTGACGAGTGGATTGAAGTGTTCAGGAACACCAAGCCCGCCAAAGGCACTACCGGAGTGCTGATTCCTGGCGATCCGGAGCATGAGGAAGAAGCGATTCGAAAGGAGAAAGGTATTCCTCTCCTGCCGCCTGTGATTGCCGACCTGGAGGATATAGCGAAACATACGGGGATACCCGTCCCTTGGAAGTAGAGATTCGATGCTACAAGTTCCGGTGACGGTGACACTTAACTATCAAAATAAAAATCTAACAAACGATTTTTTTAACTATTTCCTTCGGAAAGGAATAAGGGAGCCACTTCAGGTAATCAGAGTCCCGATATTAAATAAAGACTAGGATTTCAGCACTTCGCTCAAGTTATCAATTCCAGTTGCAATTTCTCCATCCCCGTGCTCGCTTTCTCGGAAATAAAATGCAGATTCGGAACGGACCGAACATTAGGCACGTTGGGGTCAACTATATATTTTGGAACTTCCGGTAAAACATAATCTATAAGTCCCGCGGCGGGATACACTACCATCGATGTTCCCACCACTAAAAAAATGTCTGATTGCTGTGCAATACTTGCAGCGACTTCCATCATCGGCACCATCTCTCCAAACCACACGATGTTTGGCCGAAGCTGAGATCCTTTTTCACACCTATCACCAATTTTCAACTCCCACCCTTCAATAGGATACACCAACGATTCATCCTCCGTGCTCCGCGATTCGAACAGGCTGCCATGTAAGTGAATAACTTTTGTAGATCCGGCACGCTCATGAAGGTTGTCTACATTTTGTGTAACAATCGTTACATCGAAGTCTTTTTCCAGTTCAGCCAGAATCTCATGACCGCGATTTGGAAAAACTTCTAATGCCTTTTTTCGTCGTTGATTATAGAAGTCCAGAACAAGGGCTCTGTTTCTCCTCCAACCCTCCGGCGTGGCTACATCCTCAACCGGATAGCCCTCCCACAACCCACCGGAATCTCTGAACGTCGGGATGCCACTTTCTGCGCTGATGCCAGCGCCCGTCAACGCCACCAATCTTTTTCGCACGTCAAACTATTTCAACTTCCTGCCAAAGAAGTCGTTTGCTGCGCTGAAAACTTTCACCCAACTGTCGTAACGCAGGAAGCCGTGAACTTCATCGGGCAAGACCAATATCTCTACAGGAACATTCTTGTCCCGAAGCTTCTCCGCCAGATCCGTCGTTTCCTGGAACTGAACGTTTCTGTCGTCGTCGCCGTGGATCATAAGCACCGGCGCGGTCCACTTGCTTAGGTCTGATGACGGTGAGCTCTTAAACGCCAGGTCCATATCCGCCGGTCCGATTCCCCATCCACCACCCGGTGAAAACTCGCGCGCACGAAATGCCCAGTCGTGAACGCCATGTATGTCTACACCGGCTTTGAAGATATCGGGATTGCGCGCCAATCCCATCGCTGTGAGGTACCCACCATACGAACCTCCCCACAAACCAATCTTATTTCCGTCAACTTCCGGTAATGACTGCAGGTACTTTGCCGCCGCAACGACATCCTGATATTCACTCGCTCCCCGCGGACCCTGATTTTTTGCGCGCCTGAAGTCTCTTCCATAGCCCGTACCTGCCCTAAAGTTTACAGACACTACTGCGTAGCCCTGATTCGCCAGGTACTGGTTGAACGCGTACGTGTTGATATAGTAATCACTATAATGAAATCCGAGCAGCATCTGCCGGATCGGTCCGCCGTGCATGAACACAACGCCCGCGCGCTTTCCTGTTACGGCACGATTGATAAATAACTGTCCGTGGATCGTCAAACCATCGGCAGCCTTAAAGGTGATCGCTTCAGGTTTCACGAAGTCACCTGGCGTAAATGCCGGAAGCTTTTGAACTGAGACCGGAACGACGGCCTTCTTCGCAAGATCAACCTTCACCAAGGATTTAGATGTGTTGTAAGTTGATCTGAAGCAGTAAAGATCATTGCCTGCAAATGCGGGGTTCATTTCAATCCCTTCACCAGAAGTGATCGCCACGGGATTGCCTTTTACAGCATCCGACATCCAGATATGACGTCGATTGATATCTTCCCGGTTTCCATCAAAGTATATCGATTGTCCAAGCGGATCCTGCACATAGTTTTCAACTTCACCGTCGCCGGGCGTAATGTCCCTGATGTCAGTGCCGTCTGGATTGATCGAGAACACGTGATTCCACCCGGTGTGCTCGGAGAAGAAAAGTATCCTGTTGGATTTTGTCCATGCAAGTGGTGTGCTTGTATAATATTGAGCAAATCCGCCATCGTCGGCGGGTGATGTCCAGACCTTCGATGCTTTTCCGGTAGCAGCGTCGGCCACCCACACTGAAAACTTCGTTCCCCCAGTCAGGTTCGTTAATTCACCAACCTTTGTTCCCGGCGTCCTTATAAACGCCACCCTGGTGCCGTCAGGTGACCAAACAGGCTCCTGATCGTTGCTCACCTCGGGAGCAATCCAACGAATAGAATTCTTGTCGATGTTGAATATCCCGATGAATCCGTGATCGCCACGACTACTGGTGAACAGCACTTCCCTGCCATCAGGAGATATCTTCGGATCGGTGTTTGTGCCACGCGCATTGAACAACAGCTTCGGCGCAGCGTTAATATCCATCGAGGACTCATAAATCTGGCCACCTTTTGTAAAAAGAAATTTGATTGCGTTAGTCTTATTGAATTGCGGGTTGTTTCCAGCGGTGATTTTTGCAGAAGCACTTTTCGAAGATATTTCTTTCATGTAGATCGCCATCTCTGCACCCTCGGCAAGGCTCGCGGGGTTCGGATTTTGTCCAACGCGGTTTGGCTCGCCACCCCTGACATAAAGCAGCCGCAATCCATTGGGTGAAAAAGTGAGTTGGGAAATTTCTTGTCCGTCATCGAGCTGGTAGTCTGTAAGCTGGCGCGGCAGCTCGGATCCTGATTTAATCATGATGTTTCGCTTGCCGTGGTCGTTGACAACCCATGCAATCGTTTTACCATCAGCAGTTGATGCGAATGACGACTCGATCGGGTGGCTGATGAATTTTTCGAGGAGGGCCTGGGGAAACGCGTTGATTGAAACGCATAGCAGGATGGCAATGAGTCTGAGCATGGTGGAGAGCTTTAGGAGTGAAAGATATGAAAAAGCTGAAGGGTTTTTGCTCCCATAGATTTCTCAGGTCGCACTGATTTTTTCTTCAGGCAAAAAGGTCATCAATAGAAAAAGATTGATTGACCTGTGAGATCTGCGCGATCTGTGGGAGGTAAATTTCCAGCTGACCGGCTTAGTACCCGTTCACCTTCCTGAAAATTACCTTATCAATCTCCACGGAATTAAAGTTCACAAGAATTCCGAGCCTCTTTCTGGCCAACCTCAAATAGCTGAGCAGTTGCTTATGATGTATCTCACAAATCTCCTCGACGGATTTGATTTCTATCACGACCAAGTCTTCGACAACAATGTCCATTCTGAATTTCTGCCTTAGGAGCACTCCGTCATAAACAACTTCTAAGGGCATTTGAACCTCAACTTTCAACCCTGCTTTTCTTAATTCGTAGCAGAGCGCCTCCTCATATATTGACTCAAGAAGTCCGGGGCCGAGGTTGTTATACACTTTGAAAATTGTGCCCCTGATTTTATAGGATATCTCATTCTCGATCATTCAACGAATATGATCAAACACGTGGCTAGTCCACTCTTGATAGACTAAGTAATCATGTTTTTCTTACTTGATGATGATCTTTCTTCCTTGTAAGGCTTGCTCGATCTATTTTGAGGACAACCACCCACCCAATAGAAGGATTCTTGCTCCCACAGATCTCACAGATCGCACAGATCTTTTTTCAGGAAAAAGGTCATTAACAAAAAAAGATTGATTGATCTGTGAGATCTGCGCGATCTGTGGGAGGAAAAAAAATGCTCTAAACCCTAAACCCCAAACTCGGTTACTCCTCCGCCTTCTTTTTCCTGGTCGATCTGGTCTTCTTCTTCTCCGGCTGCGGCGCATTTTCGTCAGGCGTCGTACTCCTCCTGAATCCGAATCTCCCCTTTCGTTCCGGCGCATTCGCAGCAAGCGTGACACACTCCTCGAGTGTAAGGTCGGCGGGAATTTTTCCCTTAGGAATTTTCACATTCTTCTTTCCCGCTTTGATATAAGGGCCGAAACGGCCATTGAGAATTGTAATCTCAGGGTTTTCAGGGAACGCCTTGATCAGCTTGTTCGCGTCAGCGATCCTTTTCGCTTCGATCAACTCCACGGCACGCGCAGGTGTTATCGTATATGGATCTTCCTCCTTGGGAATGGAGACGAATTTCTTGTCGTGCAAAACATACGGACCAAACCTTCCGATATTGGCCACGACCGGTTTCTCTTCGAACAATCCAAGGTCGCGTGGCATTTTCATCAGCTCAAGAGCATCCTCCAGCGTGATGTTTTCAATAAATTGTCCCGGCCGCAATCCGGCGAACTTAGGTTTCTCTTTGCTTCCTTCTTCGGGATTCTCCCCGATCTGCACATATGCACCAAAGCGACCCAGCTTGACATATACATTCTTTCCGGACTTTGGATCAACACCCAACTCGCGGCTCTTGTTTTGAACCGACGAGCGCTCCACCAACTCTGTCTTCGAAACAGTCTTATGGAATGGCGTATAAAACTGCTTTATCATCTTCTGCCATCCGATCTTGCCGTTGGCGATCTCATCAAACTCCTGTTCAATCGTTGCAGTAAACGAATAGTCTGTGATATCCGGAAAGTGCTCTACGAGGAAGTCGTTCACCACCATGGCAATATTGGTGGGAAACAGTTTATTCTTTTCGGCTCCGGTAATTTCGGAAGCAACATTTCCCTGCACGTTGTCGTTCGCGAGGACATAGATTTTGTACTTGCGCTCCTTGCCTTCCCTGGCCTCCTTCACAACGTAACCGCGCTTTTGAATGGTAGAAATCGTCGGCGCGTAAGTGGAAGGCCGCCCGATGCCCAACTCTTCAAGCTTCTTCACCAAGGTTGGCTCGGTGTATCGTGCCGGATGTCGCGAGAACGTTTCGGTCGCAGACATCTCATTGAGCTGCAGTTCCTGTCCTACGTTTAAAGGAGGCAACACCTTGCTTCCATCTTCGCCGGCTTCGCTCTCCTGCTCGTCCTCGTCTTTTGATTCCATGTACACTTTCAGGAATCCTTCGAACTTGATCACTTCGCCCGAAGCAGTGAGGGTGCGTGGGTTGGTCGATATCCTAATAATCGCTGTTGTCCGTTCCAGCTCCGCATCCGCCATTTGTGATGCGATGGCACGCTTCCAGATCAACTCATACAAACGCTGACCATTTCGGTCGGCGCCTGCTTCAGTCAATGAAAAATCTGTGGGTCGGATAGCTTCGTGAGCCTCCTGAGCCCCAGAAGACTTTGTTTTATAACGCCTCGTCTGGATAAATTCCTTACCGTAAGCTGATTCGATCTGTTTCGTTGCCCCAGCCACTGCTTCATCGGAAAGATTCACAGAGTCTGTTCTCATGTAGGAGATCTTACCGGCTTCATACAGCTTCTGCGCCACGACCATCGTCTGTAACACAGAGAAGCCCAGCTTGCGGCCTGCCTCCTGCTGCAAAGTAGAGGTGGTAAACGGAGGTGCCGGTGATTTTTTGGCAGGTTTTTTCTGTAGGTCACCAATAGTAAATACTGCTCCCTTGCACGATTCAAGAAACTCTACGGCCTCTTTTTCACTTTCAAACTTTTCGGCGAGATCGGCAACAAGTGACTTACCTTTTCCAAGGTCAAAGATGGCAGAGACTTTAAAAGACGACTTCGCCTCGAACTTGTCAATCTCGCGTTCGCGCTCAACGACCAGCCTCACCGCTACTGATTGAACACGTCCTGCGGAAAGACCCGTCTTGATTTTTTTCCAAAGTATTGGGGACAACTCGAATCCCACCAACCGATCGAGCACTCGCCGTGCTTGCTGCGCGTTAACGAGGTCGATGTCTATGCCTCTTGGATTCTCAATGGCGTTGAGTATGGCCTTCTTGGTGATCTCGGTGAATACGATCCTTCGCGTCTTCGCATCTTTCAGGTCGAGGACTTCCTTGAGGTGCCAGGAAATAGCCTCACCCTCACGATCCTCATCGGAAGCCAGGTAAACCAATTCAGCGTCCTTGGAGAGTTTCTTCAGGTTAGAGATGACATCCTTCTTTTCTTCGCTGACTTCGTACGTCGGTTCGAAATCGTTTTCAATATCGATCGCACCATTTCCCTTACGCAAGTCACGGATGTGTCCCATGCTTGAGGCAACTTTATAATCTTTTCCGAGATAACCTTCAATGGTCTTGGCTTTCGCGGGAGACTCAACAATCACGAGGTTCTTTGCCATCAAAAAATGTTAGTTGTTTGCCAGTCTGAAGACAGACAAAGGCCTCAAATATCAGAATTTTTTAAAAAATCAATTTTCGCTCACCTTATTAATGAATAATTTTGCTCGCTCCCTCGCCAATTTTTTTCATCTGAATGAGCAAAATTATTTTCGTGCTACGTCACGCGCAAAGTGCTGGTAAACAGGGCGGCCAGCCGGATTATGACCGTGTGCTTACACCCTTCGGCGAAGCTGCGGCAAGGATGCTTGGAAAAAAATTATCCGAAGGGAATTTTAGTCCTGATTTAATACTGGCCAGTGCTGCCATGCGCTGCCGTCAAACCACGGCGCTTGTCAACGAAAGTCTAAGGATTTCAGAGCAAAAAATCCTTCTGGAAAAAGACTTGTACGAAGGATTGATGACACACTGGATGGATCACATACACATGATCGCCGAGGACGCCAAATCGGTGCTGCTCGTAGGGCATAATCCATGGCTTTCGATGCTCGCGAGTAACTTCGCCGGAAACATGCTGGAGCTTGAACCGTGTGAACTGATCGGCTTTGAGTGCCCGTCAGACACCTGGAAGGAAGTTTCCTATTCGGGAAAGGAAATAGTTCGTATGGGGAATTCATGAGCAACAGCGTCACGTCGTCATTCGATATCAATGGGCCAGGACTAGAGGGAAAACTTTTCGGCCTCCCCTTCGATACGGAAAATGCAAAGGTGGTGATTGTGCCCGTGCCCTGGGAAGCAACCGTGACCTATGGCGCTGGTACAGCAAATGGTCCCGGCGCGATCCTCAAAGCATCTCGTCAGGTGGATTTTTTTATGCGCGATATCCCTGACGCCTGGGAACTCGGTGTAGCGATGCAAGACGTACCGGTAAAATTGAAGGTCGAGAGCGATCGGGTGCGCAACCTGGCGGAGCACTTTCGGGCACGGCGTGGCCCTGACTCGGATCCAACTGTTATCGCCTCCAAGATCAACGAGGCTTCAGAGAGCCTGAACATTTTCATCAAAAAGTCGGTCGAACAGTTGCTGAATGCCGGAAAAGTCGTTGGGATCCTGGGCGGAGATCATAGCACACCACTCGGGCTTATGCGGGCACTTGGTGAACGCCACGACCGGTTTGGAATTCTCCAGGTCGACGCACATGCCGATCTTCGCAAAGCTTACGAAGGATTTATTTATTCGCACGGATCAATTATGCAGAACGCGTTGAAAATTCCTGCGATGCATAAGCTGGTACAAGTCGGCATCCGTGATCTGTGCGACGAGGAATTTCGTCTGATCGCACAAAGCAAAACACGGATCAAAACTTTTTTTGACGAAGACATTCACGCTTCCGCCAACAGTATCAGTCGCGACGCACTTTGCGAACAAATGATCCGCGAACTTCCGGACAAAGTTTATATAAGTTTCGACATCGACGGCCTCGATCCAAAACTTTGTCCTCACACAGGCACACCCGTTCCCGGCGGCCTAGACTTCCATTTCGCGACAGCGCTTATCCGTGCTATCGTAAAGAGTAAGAGGAAGATCATTGGGTTCGATCTCTGCGAGGTTGCGCCAGGGCCAGATGGAGATTGGGACGCAAATGTCGGCTCGCGTATTCTGTGGCATCTTGCGTGCTGGACAGCCGTTAGCAATCGGTAATCAATAGCCTGTATTCGGTAAGGCGCACTTTTACACGTGCTGGCACTACCGATTACTTTCCCTATTTTTCCGCCATGAGTGAACTGATAAGCGCAATCGCAACCGGAGTCTGGACTCCGGTTCTCTTCCTATTGATATTAGGCGGACTCTTTTTCTTCTTCTACTCCAGATTCATTCATTACAAATACTTCTACCACTGCATCGCGATCTTGCGGGGCAAATACCACAACCCGAACGATCCGGGCCAGATAAGTCCATACGAAGCTTTATCGACTGCGCTCGCATCGACGGTAGGAATGGGTAACATCGCCGGTGTCGCCGCCGCAATCAGCATTGGAGGTCCCGGTGCTTTGTTCTGGATGTGGGTGACTGCATTCGTCGGAATGTCCACGAATTTCTTCACCTCCACCCTTTCGGTGATGTACCGTGGAAAAGATTCAGCCGGCGTGATTCAAGGCGGCCCCATGTATGTTATCCGCGAAGCGCTCGGTAAAGCATGGATGCCATTGGCGGTATTGTTTTGTGTATGCTGCATGATTGGATGCCTCCCGATATTCCAGGCAAACCAGCTTACGCAAGCGATCATAGACATAGGTATCAATTCGCCGGAAGCAAGGGGCTGGTCTTTTCCATTTCTAGGATTCGAAATCAATACCCTGAAGTTCATCATCGGCATCATCCTTACCGTGATCTCGGCGATTGTTATTATTGGTGGCATACAACGCATTGGAAGCTGGGCAGGCAAAATGGTCCCGCTTATGATCATCATCTATTTCGGGTCGGTCCTTAGCATCCTCCTTGTGAACATCACCGAAGTGCCTCATTATCTATGGATGATCATCACAGATGCATTCGCTGCGAATAACTTTCGGGGTGAGCCTGCGCTGGGCGGCCTTGTGGGTGGTTTGATTGTGGCGGGCGTGCGCCGGGCATCTTTTTCGAATGAGGCCGGGATAGGAACAGCACCCATGGCATTAGGCGCATCGCAAAGCACGCAACCAATTCGCGAGGGCTTGGTTTCAATGCTTAGTCCGGCCATCGACACACTGCTGGTGTGTTCGCTCACCGCATTGGCAATTTTGGTAACAGGTGTTTGGCAGACTTCCGAAGCCAATGGAGTTTCGCTGACGGCTTCCGCATTTCAGAGTTCGCTCGGTGACATCGGGAAATATCTCTTGTTGCTGTGTGCATTCTTCTTTGCCATCACTTCGCTATTCTCTTACTCTTATTATGGAGGCAAAGCGATTTCGTTTCTCGTCGGCGTAAAAGCCGCACGTGTTTATGACTGGTTTTATCTTTCAACAATCGTCATCGGCGCGGTTGCATCCATGACGGACGTCATGAACATCATCGATATTGCATATGCTTTGATGGCGGTGCCAACGATGTTATCGGGCTTCATGCTGGCGCCGAAAGTGATGACCGAGGCGAAAGCCTACTTCGAAAGATTAAAGATTGAGGAAGCTGAAGAAAAAAAGTAAGCAATGATTTGCATGAGGTCGTCAGCTAATGGCTCTTCTACTTAGCCACGGCAGCCACAACACCTTGTGAATCCTTCTGATAAGGATAGTCAAACAACCCGTGCTCTTTGATGGCCGACTCCACCTTGTGGGGAACGAATTTCTCCCAGCCAATCTCACCTTTTCTGATCATCGCAAGCACGTTGTCTGAAATGATGTGAAGATTCCCCACGTTGGCATCCTGGATATCCTCGAGCTTGTTGTTGTCCATCAAATACTTGAAAAGATTCTTCGTATTGTCGGGAAGCTGTGCCTCAAAATCTTTCAAAGTGAACAGTTCGTGTGAGTTCTTCTTCCAGGCGGGATATATGTAAAGCTTTACATTAGTGCCAAACAACGACGCGAAGCTTTCCAGCAATCCGCCCCGCAAGTTTTCATAAGTCTTTTCTTCGAATACTTTTTGAAGAGCGTAAATCCCCATAATGATGCCGATCTTATTACCCTTCGTTGCCCGCGACAAATACTCAACAAGGCGATAGTATTCAAAGTAGTTCGATACGAGAACGGTTTGCCCCAACGAGCAAATGATGTCCGCACGATAAAGAAAATCCTTCTCATCGATCTTTCCATCTGCGCCGAGATCTGTGAGGGTGAGCTCGCTCAGCATGACGATCTTCGACTTATCAACGTCGGGCTCCGCTTTGAAATGTCTGCGCGATGCGAGCAGCATGTCAACGTTCACATGTGTCACCGGACGGAACCTTCCTCGCAAAACGAGCACGTTCTTTTTATACAAAACCTCCGTTGGCAGCATCACCTTTCCATCAGGACCAAACATTGCGGCTTTGGTCAAGCCATTCTTCACCAGTTTCAGCGCCATCAGGCGATTATCAATATGTTTGAAGTCGGGCCCAGTCAGACGAAATGTGTCTACCTCTATCCGTCGCGTTGTCAACCCGTCAATTAAAGAGAGCAAGATCTCCTCCGGATCATGAAGAAACATACACGCGAACAGGAGGTTCACCCCAATAACGCCGATGGCCACCTGCTGTTGCAAGGGGTCGTTGTCGTGCATCTTTACGTGGATGACGCAATCATTATACTCCCCTTTTGGACGTGTTTGAAATCTCAGGCCCACCCATCCATGCCCCTGGTTGGTACGCTCGTAATTAAGCACCTCTACTGTGTCCGCGAACGCAAAAAACTTCACCTGTTCAGCGCGATGCGGCAGTCGTTCCTGTAAAAGGTGGTATTCCTTTTCCAGCATTTTGATAAGCCTATCCTCGCAAACGTATCGTTCCCCCTGACCGTAGATCGCATCAGAAAACTTCATATCATATGCTGAAATTGTCTTGGCGATGGTGCCCGATGCGCCTCCGACTTTAAAAAAATTAGCCGCAACCTCCTGGCCGGCTCCGATCTCAGCGAAGGAACCATAAATGGACTTACTCAGGTTGATTTGAAGCGCCTTCTCTTGCGTCGTGATTTTCTTGATCTCATCCATAGAGTTAAAAAAATGGGGCACTCAAATTTAAGATTCTTCCAAGAACCAACATGGAGAGCGCCGAACTAAATTCAGGTCACTCCTCAGACGGTTTTTTGATAATTTTAGTTTAAGGTCTATTTTGCCGCAAAACCCAACCCAACAATGTCCAACAGAGGTAACTTTTCAAGTCGTATAGGTTTCATTCTTGCTGCAGCTGGTTCCGCTGTCGGGCTGGGAAACATTTGGCGCTTCCCCTATCTCGCGGGAACAAATGGAGGTGCGGGCTTCCTGTTCATTTACCTGCTGTGCATAATCGGCTTATGCTTTCCGGTGATGATGGGTGAGATTGCAATCGGACGCAAAGTGGGAAGTGACGCTTACGGATCCTATCAAAAACTTGGTGGCGGCCTGTGGGGTTATCTCGGTCTGTACGGCATCCTTGCGGGCGTGCTGATCTTATCATATTACAATGTAGTGGCGGGATGGGCATTCGGTTATTTCACTGAATTGTCGTTCGGCACCTTGCTAACCCATCCGGACCTGGGCACATTCTTCGGGGAATATGTGAACTCAACCGGAAGGCTTTTCATTTTCTCACTGTCATTCATGGTGATCACAGCATACATCGTTGCACAGGGCGTATCGAAAGGTATTGAAGCAGCGAATAAGATAATGATGCCAGGGCTGTACCTTATCCTGATAGGCTTGATCGTTTACAGCCTGACGTTGCCGAATGCGATAGATGGCGTCAAATTTTATCTTGTACCAAACCTCGATGAAATAACGTCGCGAACAATCTTCGACGCTTTACGCCAGGCATTCTTCTCACTTTCACTCGGAATGGGATGCCTTATTACTTATGGGTCCTACGTAACCAAAGATCAGAACATTGTAAAGTCGGCGGCAATCATTTCAATGGCGGACACTTCTGTAGCATTCCTTGCCGGATTAATGGTCTTCCCACTCGTATTCTCGCTTGGCGCAAAACCTACAGAAGGTCCTCCACTCATCTTCATCGTACTCACACAGGCCTTCCAAAGCATGGGGCCGATTGCTGGACGTGTGGTAGGCGGATCGTTCTTTCTGCTGATCTGCTTCGCCGCACTGACGTCGACAATTTCATTGCTGGAAGTCCCCGTAGCATACTTCGTGGATCAGAAAAAATGGCCAAGAAAGGCTGTAGTGTGGGGAATGGCTGGACTTATTTTTGTGCTTGGCCTGCCGAGTATGTTCAGCCAGGGCATCGTGCCTTTCCTCAACAAACTCCCCCTCCACAATTCACCGGACTTTCTCTCGTTCGTTGCCGACCTTTGTGACATCATGCTGGTTACCGGCGGCTGCATCATGTGCTTCTTTATACGGCATAAGTGGAAGCTGAACAACATGAATGAAGAGCTGATGATAGGAAATCCTGGCTACGTTGGATCGTTTACCCAGTCATTTCTCAATTTCTCAATCTCCTGGTTTTGCCCGATTGTGCTGACGATTATGTCGATACTTGTGATCATCGACAAGTACTTCGGATTGAGTTGGCTGTTCGGGTAAATTGGTGTTAAGTGCTAAGTTGTAAGTGTTAAGTATTGGGTACACCTACTTAACACCCAACATTTAACACTCATCACAATTTATTCCACCCAATCGGCCACAAACAAATTAGTGTCGCGGGTTCCTCCGTTGTTTCTGTTGGATGAGAATATGATCTTCTTACCATCTGGAGAGAACATCGGGAAGGAATCGAAGACTTTGTCGTAGGTGATCTGCTCGAGCCCTGAGCCATCTTCGTTGATCATGAAGAGATTGAATTCAAATCCTCGCGTTCCCTTATGGTTGGAGCTGAAAATGATCTTTTTTCCGCTAGGATGATAGAATGGCGCCCAATTAGCTTTGCCGAGATTGGTGATCTGCTTCAGACCAGTTCCGTCCACATTGCAAACAAAGATCTCCATTGCAGTTGGCGCAACGAGACCTTGTTTCAGGTAATCCTGATATTCCCTTTTTTGTTCTTCCGTCTTGAACCTTGAGGCCCGGAAAACGATCTTTTTACCATCAGGCGAGAAGAAAGCACCTCCATCATAACCTAACTCGTTCGTTATCTGCTTTACATTTTTACCATCGATGTCCATGACATAAAGATCGAGGTCACCGTTCCGTGTGGAAGTAAATACGATCTTGTCTTTCTTCGGCGAAATCGTCGCCTCTGCATCATATCCCGGAGTGTTCGTCAGTTGCTTTACAATCTTCCCGTTCAGATCGGCAACGAAAATGTCGTACGTGTCATAGATTGGCCACAGATACTTACCGCCTGGCTTGCGCTCCGGTTCAGGTGGGCAATCCTTTCCTCCGAGGTGAGTTGATGCATATAGAATGCTTTTTCCATTCGGCATGAAAAACGAGCATGTGGTCCGGCCTTGTCCTGTGCTGATAAGCTGCGGCATATTTCCATCTTTCAAGGACAAACCTTCGATGGGAATGTAAAAAATCTGGTCACAGTTTAACCCCCATTTCTTGTTGTTGGATTGAAAGCTGACATTCTTTCCGTCAAAGCTCCAATATGCTTCTGCATTGTCGGCGCCGAAGGTGAGCTGCCTCAGGTTGGCAAGGTGCTTTTCCTCTGGGTAACGCAAAGAATCAGCTGCCGATTTTTCGAAATCGTATTTATTCGTTTTGAACGACAACAGCGCAAAGCCGCACAACAGTAAGAAGATTGAAATGAACTTCATGATTAGATGTTTGGAGATGGAATATTAAGTTGATGATTTTTTTTGCCACAGATAAAAACAAATAAAGGAACAGAAAGAAATTACACAGAGGCAGCTTTGCTGCCATCGGTGCAATCGACTCCCTTTCCATTGAAAAAAATTCCGTTCACTGATCTGTGGCCACACGTACAATCTGTGACTAAGTGCATTCTGTATTTGATTTGGTTGCAAAACTATACTCGAATGAATCACATAAATGCCCCTCGCAGTATATATTATGCCGCCTGGGTAGCCTTTGCACTCTCCTGCTCCTTCAAAGCTCTGCGTAAAATTTTACCAACATTGGTTTTGGGAAGCTCGGTGCGAAACTCAAAGTACTTCGGCACTTTGTAATTCGTCAGGTTAGCGTGCGAAAAGGTCCTCAGCTCCTCTTCCGATAAACTCTGGTCGCGCTTCACAATAAACACCTTAATAACCTCTCCGGATTTTGGATCTGGTACTCCGATGGCTGCCACTTCCAGAACCTTCGGATTGGAAGCAAGCACGTTTTCTATCTCGTTCGGATACACGTTGAAACCCGACACTTTAATCATGTCTTTCTTGCGGTCCACGATCTTGAAAAAACCGTCGGTATCCATAATACCAATATCTCCGGTCCTGAACCACTCATTATGGAAAAAGACCCCTTCATTGGTGTTTTGCCAATATCCCCGCATGACTTGCGGTCCGCGCGCACAGATCTCCCCTGTTTGTCCTTGTGGGAGCTGATTCCCGTCATCATCGAAGATCCCAACTTCGGTGCTGGGCATCGGTAATCCGATGGTACCTCTCTTGTGGTTTCCATCCAGTGGATTGCAGCACAATACGGGAGATGTTTCACTCAATCCATACCCTTCCGCGATTGAGGTCTTAGTGATTTTCTCCCAACGGTCAGCGACAGCATCCTGAACAGCCATTGCCCCTGCGACTGCACCGTGGAGGTGGCTGAAGTCTACATCCTTAAAATCCGCGTTGTTCATCAAACCATTGAACAATGTGTTGACGCCCGTGAGTATCGTGAATTTATGTTTCTTTAACTCTTTTACAAATCCGGGTATGTCCCGCGGGTTCGTGATCAAAACATTCTTCACACCAGTTGAATACATCAGTGCACCATTGACAGTCAGGCCAAAAATATGATACATCGGGAGCGCCGTGATCATGATGTTGTCTTTCCCCACATTCAAATAGGGCTTAAACCAATGCGTGATCATCATGTTGTGTGCAACGATATTGCGATGCGACAGCTGCGCACCTTTTGCCACACCGGTGGTACCCCCCGTATATTGAAGCAACACAAGATCGTCAAGATCGATTTTCGGCTTATCAAGAGTGAGGCTCGACCCCTTGCGGATTACTTCTTTAAATGAAATCGCATTCGGAATCTGATACGCAGGCACCATCTTCTTGACAGTCTTGACCACAAAATTCACAAGGGCGCCTTTCAATGTTCCCATCATATCCCCCATGCGCGTGACGATAATGTGCTTCGCAGGGATCTTACCAACGATTGCCTGAAGATTTGAAGCGAAGTTGTCCAGGATCAGAACCGCGGAGATTCCGGCATCCTTAAACTGATGTTCCATTTCACGTGGCGTGTAGAGCGGATTGGTAGCCACGACAATCAAGCCTGCTTTGAGCGCGCCAAGGAACGCTATCGGAAACTGCAAGAGATTGGGCATTTGTATGGCGATGCGGTCTCCCTTTTTCAGTCCGAGTTCTTTTTGGAGATACGCACCGAAGGCGGTCGAAAGCGTGTCCACCTGGTGATATGTGAGCGTCGCTCCAAGATTGTCATACGCCACCTGGTTCGAGAATTTCTTGCTTGCCACTTCAAATAGCTCTACAAGTGAACTGTACTCGAGCGGACCGATTTCATGTGGAGTACCTGCAGGGTAATGTTTGAACCAGGGAAAGTCATTCGTCATAGATCACGAAGATGGCTAACAATCGCTGGTAATAAAAGTGGTGCTTCTAAAAGAAAAACCCCTCCCGATAAGGATCGGGAAGGGCCACTTTACTGATGCGCTGTAGAGGAAGGGTTCGAACCTTCACGGGGAGGTTAGCTACAGGACAGTTAACTTTTGGTGGTCAACCCCTGCCCGCCGATGAAGGCTGGCATTATCCTGCGTTTGTCCCTTTTTCCCCACCCTCGAGACAGGAGGGCTTGTCTGCCAATTTCAACACCCTACAATTTTAAATTTCCTTGGGTTTGCCGCCTCCCGATAGCTATCGGGATTCAACACCCTACAATATTCAAAATCAATCTTAGTGCTCTCAATCCGATCGTCTACCAGATCGAGGCATTTCCATTGTGTTTGGTGTAACAAAGTAACGTAATGCTGGCATTTCATTCAATACAGTGTATATTTATTTGTATATTTTTTAATAATATTAGATTTTAGTGAGGATTTTCAAAAAAACAGCTATGGCAAAGCCAGATAATTACGAGATTGATAACACGGATCTCAAAATCCTGGAGATCTTAATGCAGGATGCCAAAAAACCCTATACGGACGTGGCAAAAAAGGTGTTTGTTTCACAGGGAACAGTCCACGTGCGCATGAACAAGATGCAGGATGCAGGGGTCGTTGAAAAAACCACGCTCCGGATCAATTACGCGAAACTCGGCTTCGATATAACCGCCTTCATCGGTATCTATCTGGAAAAGAGTGCTTTATACGAACAGGTTCTGGAAAAACTTAAGCAGATACCCGAAATCACCAATATTCATTACACCACAGGCAACTACTCAATGTTTGTAAAGATTCACTGTCGCGATACTAATCACCTGAAGGAGGTGCTTCATGATAAGATGCAGCAGGTCGAAGGAATCGAACGCACTGAAACAATGATCTCGCTCGAAGAAAGTCTGGATAGAAGCGTGATCCTCACTCAATAATTATTACCCTGGAGAACCTTAAAAGCCGATATTTGTTAATAGTTTTGAGGTTTATTTAAATTAAGTCTAAATACGGCCAATGGGTAAGGACAATCAGTTCCTCGAAGAGATCACCTCCAAAGAATACGAGCACGGCTGGGCCGTGAATATGGAGACTGACTCGGCTCCGAAAGGGCTAAGTGAGGATATTGTGCGTTTCATTTCGGCCAAAAAGAACGAGCCGGAGTGGCTCCTTGAGTGGAGGCTGAACGCCTATCGCAACTGGACAAAAATGAAGGAGCCAAAATGGCCCAACGTCACTTATCCGGAGATCAACTACCAGGACATTATCTATTACTCGGCCCCAAAGCAAAAAGTGACGCCCAAGAACCTTGAGGACGTCGATCCGGAGCTGCTCAAAACTTTTGAAAAGCTCGGCATCTCCCTCACCGAACAGAAGCGCCTGACCGGCATTGCTGTTGATGCAGTTTTCGACAGCGTATCGGTGGCGACGACATTTAAGGACAAGCTTGGGGAACTGGGGATCATCTTTTGCTCTTTCAGTGAAGCAGTAAGAGAACACCCCGAACTCGTGAAGAAGTACCTGGGCTCGGTAGTGCCTGCCAATGACAACTATTTTGCGGCGCTCAACTCTGCCGTATTCTCAGATGGGTCTTTTTGCTACATCCCGAAGGGTGTGCGTTGTCCCATGGAGCTTTCAACTTATTTCAGGATCAATGCTGCGAACACCGGGCAGTTTGAAAGAACGCTCATAGTCGCCGACGAAGGAAGTTATGTTAGTTACCTCGAAGGCTGTACTGCTCCCATGCGTGACGAGAACCAGCTTCACGCTGCGGTGGTCGAGCTCTACGCGATGAAGAACGCAGAGATCAAATATTCAACGGTGCAGAACTGGTACCCCGGCAATAAAGAAGGAGTCGGTGGCATTTACAATTTTGTCACTAAACGCGGGCTTTGCTCCGGCGACCACTCGAAGATCAGCTGGACACAGGTTGAAACAGGTTCGGCGATCACATGGAAATATCCATCGTGCGTATTGAAGGGTGATCACTCTATTGGTGAATTTTACTCTGTTGCTGTCACAAACAATTACCAGCAGGCGGACACGGGAACCAAGATGATCCACATCGGCAAAAACACGAGGTCACGGATCGTTTCGAAGGGAATCTCTGCAGGCAAATCGCAGAACAGCTATCGTGGACAGGTGCATGTGCTGAAGCGTGCAGAGAACTCGCGCAACTTTTCACAATGCGATTCACTGTTGATGGGAGACAAATGCGGAGCCCACACATTCCCCTATATCGATGTAGAAAACAGTTCAGCAAAAGTTGAGCACGAAGCGACGACGTCCAAGATTGGCGAAGATCAGATTTTTTACTGCCGCCAACGCGGTATCGATGAAGAGGCTGCAGTCGCGCTCATCGTAAATGGCTATGCAAAGGAAGTATTGAGCCAGCTTCCAATGGAATTTGCTGTGGAAGCACAAAAGCTTTTGGCGCTGACACTCGAAGGAAGTGTCGGTTGATATTTGAATCTATAGTATGCTTAAAATAAAAAATCTAAAGGCCCGCATTGATGACAAACAGATCCTCAATGGCATCAACCTTGAGGTGAAGGCTGGAGAAGTGCACGCCATTATGGGACCCAATGGTTCCGGCAAGAGCACGCTTGCTTCAGTCTTGTCGGGTCGAGAAGAATACGTCGTAACAGACGGTGAAGTTGATTATTTAGGGAAAAACTTGCTGGAGATGGAGCCCGAGGAAAGAGCTCAGGAGGGCGTGTTCCTGGCATTCCAATACCCTGTGGAGATACCGGGCGTGAGCACCATCAATTTTATGAAGACAGCGCTCAACAAAATCCGTGAGCACCGCGGACAGCCAGCCCTCGACGCTGTTTCTTTCCTGCAGCTCATGAAAGAAAAAATGAAACTGGTGGAGATCGATCAGGCGTTACTGAATCGCGCATTGAATGAAGGGTTTTCCGGTGGAGAGAAGAAGCGCAATGAAATATTTCAAATGGCAATGTTGGAGCCGCGCCTTGCGATACTCGATGAAACCGACTCAGGTCTCGATATCGATGCTTTGCGCATTGTAGCCAATGGAGTAAACAAGCTTCGTTCGAGGAACAACGCCACCATCGTGGTGACGCACTATCAAAGATTACTCGAACACATTATTCCTGATTTTGTGCATGTTCTTTACAAAGGAAAGATTGTAAAATCTGGAACCAAAGAACTGGCGCTTGAGCTCGAAGCTAAAGGGTACGATTGGATTAAGGATGAATTAGCCCTCGCATAACGTGGCCATCACTACCGCAACAGAGAAAAGGAATCTAACCGTGGAGATCGAAGAGGCGTTTAACGCCCAAGGTCTGGCAAGCTCGACCGTACGCAAACAATTCATGGATGCATTTCTCGCCCATGGACTTCCTGGTGCGAAGACAGAGGAATACAAGTTTACTCCGGTTACGAGGATTCTTGAAAAAGCATTCCCCACTGCCCTGACTTTGCCGACCGGACCAGTAGCGACGGTGAAAACGATACCAGCACTGAATTGCAACTGCATCGTATTTGTTAACGGTGCTTATTCCGATGAGCGCTCTTCCATCATTGACAAAGAGGTGGTAATTAAAAAGATAGCTGTAAACGCCGTTACAGATGGCGATAGATTCAGTTTGTTGAACGGAGCCTTTGCAAAGGAAGAAATTGAGATTTCTGTTGGCGCCGGGAAGGTTGTTACAAATCCCATCTCAATCGTCTATCATTTTGACTCACCATCGTTCGTCTTTGCCAATCCACGCTGGCGATTGATGACCGGCGATAGCAGCCAGGTGTCTTTGGTTGAATACACAAGCGCAGACGCGGGTATTTCCTATTTCAACAACAAGCATTCATTCATCTCAGTTGGAAGAAATGCTTCGTTTGAATATTCAGCTATTCAAAATGCCGCGGATGATATCCTGATGAACAATGCTACTGTGCAACTGGCTGCTTCGTCACGGGCTTCATGCTACACTTTCACGTTTGATGGACAACTGGTGAGGAACAACCTGACAATGAGCATCGATGGGCAAGGCGTAGACGCACATCTGTACGGGTTGTATTTACTATCTAAGAACACTATTGCAGATAATCATACCGTAGTTGACCACCGCAAGCCCAATTCATCAAGTAACGAACTGTATAAAGGGGTGATGGAGGGAAATTCCAAAGGGATTTTTAATGGAAAGATCTACGTACGCCCCGATGCCCAGAAGACAAATGCGTTCCAGTCCAACAGAAACCTGCTGCTGAGCGCGGGCGCCACTGTGAACACCAAGCCCCAGCTTGAGATCTGGGCGGATGATGTGAAATGTTCCCACGGCTGTACCACCGGTCAGCTGGATGAAGAAGCGTTGTTTTACCTGCGGTCACGCGGTATCCCGAAAGAACTTGCGAAAGGGATGATGCTTTCGGCATTCGCGAATGAGACACTGTCATCCATGAAGAATCCGGTGATCAAAAATTTTGTTTCTGAAATTATTGCTGGTAAGCTCCAGCATGAGGCTTGACCATGGAATTGTCTGCGACCATCCGGAAGCAATTGGATGTGGAAGCCATCCGCGCGCACTTTCCAATACTTCATCAAAAAGTAAACGGGCATGATCTGGTATACTTCGATAACGCTGCAACTTCTCAAAAGCCCAAGGTAGTCATACAGGCGCTCGTAGATTACTACAGCGGATTCAATTCCAACATTCACCGTGGCATTCATACCCTTGCCGAAAAAGCAACGCGCGCGTTTGAGGATACCAGAATTGCAGCTCAACAGTTTATCAACGCAGCTGATCCCTCTGAAATTATTTTCCTTAGAGGCGTAACGGAAGCAATCAATCTTGTCGCAGCCTCCTACGGGCGCGCATTTTTGAAAGCTGGAGATGAAATAATTTTGTCAGGGCTGGAGCATCATTCGAACATTGTTCCCTGGCAGATGCTCTGCGAAGAGAAGAAATGTGTTATTAAGGCCGTTCCAATACTCCCTAATGGCGAGCTCGATATAGATAAGTTCGATAAGCTTGTTTCGTCAAAGACAGCCATCGTGTCGATCAATCATGCTTCGAATAGTTTAGGAACAATCAATCCCATATCACATATTATTACCAAAGCTCACGCCGTGGGTGCAGTTGTCTTGATCGATGGCGCTCAGGCTGCAGCCCACCTCCCTATCGACGTGCAAGCGCTTGACTGCGATTTCTATTGTGTTTCCGGACACAAAATGTATGGACCGACTGGCGTGGGATTTCTTTATGGCAAACAGGCGCTCCTGGAAAAAATGCCACCGTATATGGGTGGCGGTGAAATGATCAAGAATGTCTCGTTCGATAAAACAACATACAACGATCTTCCTTACAAGTTCGAGGCTGGAACGCCGAACATCGGCGACGTGGTCGCATACCAGGCCGCATTCAGTTTCATCAACAACGTTGGCAAGCCTGCCATCGCTACCCATGAACAAGCAATGCTCGAATATGCTGCCGACGGATTATCGAAATTGAAGGGAGTAAGATTAATTGGAACCGCAAAAGAAAAGGTGAGCGTTCAGTCCTTTATTGTCGACGGCATTCATCCTTTCGACATTGGTCAAATGCTGGATGCACGGGGAATCGCCGTAAGAACGGGCCACCACTGCTGTCAGCCATTGATGGACAGCTTCGGAATTGAAGGAACTGTCAGGGCATCGTTTGCTGTTTACAATACAAAAGCAGAAATCGACAAGTTACTGGAAGGTGTCGATCGGATAATCAGGTTTTTGAAATGACAATCCAGGAAACACAGGACGAAATTATCAACGAATTCTCCCTTTTGGAGGGCGACCTCGAGATGTCTGTCATGTATCTGATGGAATTGGGACAAAAACTTCCGGCGATGCCCGAGGTTGACAAAGTTGAGGCCAATGTCGTCAAGGGATGTCAGTCGAAAGTGTGGCTCACAGCCGAACTGAAGCACGACCGCCTCTTTTTCACAGCCGACAGCAACACGGCCATTACCAAAGGACTTGTCAGCCTGCTGATTCGAATATTCAATGGACAAACACCCGAAGAAGCACTCACGGCAGAGCTTTACTTTATGCAGAAGATCGGCATGGATAGGTTCATCGGAACACAGCGATCAAATGGTTTCGCTGCCATGATCAAGCAAATGAAGATCTATGCGCTGGCCTTCCAGACAAAATCAAAAATTTCGGCATGAGCGAAATCACAGAAAATACTGAAGCAAAACCTACACTTGAAGTTCCCGAGCTTAGGGAGAAGATCATGTCGGCGCTGAAGACGGTGTATGACCCGGAAATTCCAGTGGACATTTATGAGCTCGGCCTTATCTATGAGATCAGCGTATACCCGATCAACAATGTTCACATCCTGATGACCTTGACTTCTCCCTCCTGCCCTTCGGCCGAGGCCATTCCTGCAGAGGTTGAACAAAAAGTAAAGGCAATCAGCGGTGTGAACGATGTGAAAGTTGAAATCACCTGGGACCCGCCCTATTCCCAGGATATGATGAGTGAAGCGGCCAAACTTGAACTTGGATTTCTTTAATTTTGTTATACTAACCTGAGGCTTAAATCTCTAAAATCTACAATTATGAGCATGTATCCTGAACAGCTGGTGGCACCGATGAGAACGGATCTGACCAGCGCTGGATTTAAAGAACTAAAAACACCTGCCGAGGTGGAGCAATCAATAAAGGACGGGAAAGGAACAACCTTGTTGGTCATCAATTCGGTATGTGGCTGCGCAGCGGGCGCCGCACGTCCCGGGGTCAAATGGGCATTGCAAAACAGCGCAAAGAAACCCAATCACCTTGCAACGGTTTTTGCTGGAGTTGACACAGAGGCAGTATCCAAGGCAAGACAACTGACAATGCCTTATCCGCCCTCATCTCCGTCAATTGCACTTTTCAAGGACGGCGAGTTGCTTCACTTTGTGGAGCGCCATCACATTGAAGGACGAAATGCGCAAATGATCGGCGAGCACCTTATCGAAGTGTTCGACGAGTACTGCTGACAATCCACGGTTAGGAAAACACAAAGGGCTTCGGCCCTTTTTTTGTTGCTCGACATTCAAAACGGGTCTCACAACCCTTAATTCTCGTAAAAGACTATTTAATACTATTTACTGTCACCTTACTGAAAGTCAGCCTCTTCGAAAGAAATATCCTGTATCGTGTCCCGAAAAGCGAACGCCAGGCGTCTTATTTTTGGAACCAAAACGCGGCTGTGCTGTTTAACTTCTATGCGAATCTCGGTCTCACGACTCGAACATTTCAATGCGGCCCACAGGCTGTTCAATCCAGAGTGGAGTAATGAAAAGAACGATGCTGTATTTGGCAAATGCAACAACCCGAACTTTCATGGCCATAATTATGAATTAATTGTAACCATCACGGGTGAGCCCGATCCAACCACTGGTTATGTTTTCGATCTGAAACAACTCAGTGACATCATCAGAGAGAACATTCTGGAGCATTTTGATCATAAAAACCTTAATTTAGACACCCCCTACTTCAAGACCCTGAATCCAACTGCGGAAAACATCGCGATTGTCATCTGGAGAATCTTGCGGCAGTTGATAGATCCAAAGCTTGAATTGAAAATTAAACTGTATGAGACAGAAAGAAATTTTGTTGAATATCCCGCCGTATAACGAACCGTCAGAAGCGCGCGAGCCGGTCAACTACAATACACCTATGCGTGAAGATGCGTTCGCGCTCAGCGATGAGGAAAAGATCGACAGGATTGAAGGTCATGTACGGGAGATCATGCAGACTCTGGGGCTCGACCTGAATGACGACAGCTTAAGCGGAACTCCTAAGCGGGTCGCAAAGATGTATGTGAAAGAGGTTTTCAGCGGACTGAATCCAAAGAACCGGCCCCAGACCAGGCTCTTTGAAAACAAATACAATTACGATCAGATGTTGGTGGAGAAAGAAATCACTTTTTATTCCCACTGCGAGCATCACCTCGTTCCCATCTATGGTCGAGCGCACGTTGCCTACTTCTCCTCGGGAAAAGTAATTGGATTATCCAAGATCAACAGGATCGTGCAGTACTTCGCGCGCCGGCCTCAGGTTCAGGAAAGACTGACCGTACAGATCGGAAAAGAACTTGAAAGAATTCTGCAAACTGAAAACGTCGGGGTAGTAATCGACGCAAATCATATGTGTGTTGCCATGCGCGGTGTCGGTGACACGAACAGCAAAACGGGCAGCGCTTACTTTTCGGGCAAGTTCAAAGACCAAAACGTAAAACGAGAGTTTCTGAACTTTATTAACAGCGCGCAGTCACCCTATAAGTATTGAATCCGGCTTCCGACGGAAAAGAGAGGCATCTAAGGTATGTCAACCACTAAATAACTAAAGGTCGCCGGACGGAAACACTGCGGCTTACTGGCCGCAAAAAACTGGGAATTCATTAAAAAACAGGCCCTAGTGGCCTTTTTTGGTTTGTAAAGCTCCTAATTGATGTCGTAGATTTAGCACTTCAACTAACCTTGAAACCTTATTACATATGGTATTTGACTTAGACATGATACGGGCCTTTTACGCAGCAATGCCGGGCCGTATCGCCGCCGCGCGAAAAGTTGTTGGTAAACCTCTTACGCTGTCAGAAAAAATTCTCTATTCCCACCTCCATGCAAGCCAGGGGATCCAGGCTTTTGGGCGAGGGAAATCATACGTCGACTTTGCACCTGACCGCGTAGCGATGCAAGACGCGACAGCGCAAATGGCATTGCTACAATTCATGTCTGGCGGAATACCGAAGGTTATGGTCCCTTCCACAGTGCATTGCGACCACCTGATCCTGGCCAAGAACGGCGCAAAGCAGGACCTCGCAGAATCCATCACTGCGAGCGGCGAAGTATTTAACTTCCTCGAGTCTGTTTCAAACAAATATGGAATTGGTTTCTGGAAACCCGGTGCCGGAATCATACACCAGGTCGTAATCGAGAATTATGCATTCCCAGGTGGAATGATGATCGGAACAGACTCCCACACGGTGAACGCAGGAGGTCTCGGTATGGTAGCTATCGGCGTCGGTGGCGCTGATGCAGTGGATGTTATGTCCGGAATGCCGTGGGAATTAAAGTGGCCGAAACTTATCGGCGTCAAGCTTACCGGAAAGCTCAGCGGCTGGACATCTTCGAAAGACGTTATCCTGAAAGTCGCCGGCATCCTCACCGTGAAAGGTGGCACAGGCGCCATCGTAGAATACTTTGGTCCTGGCGCCCTGACATTATCATGCACTGGCAAGGGAACGATTTGTAATATGGGCGCGGAGATTGGCGCGACAACCTCAACTTTTGGGTACGATGAGAAGATGGCGCAATATCTGCGCGGCACTGACCGTGCGGAGGTTGCCAAACTTGCTGACAAAGTGAAAGAACATCTTACGGGAGACCCGGAAGTCTATGCTGATCCAAAAAAATATTTTGACGAAGTAATTGAAATAGACCTTTCGACTCTCGAGCCTCACGTCAATGGTCCATTCACGCCGGACCGCGCGATTCCGATCTCACAATTTGCAAACGAAGTGAAAACGAACGGCTGGCCTCAAAGGCTCGAAGTTGGACTCATCGGATCTTGCACTAACTCATCGTATGAGGACATCACGCGCTCAGCGTCGCTTGCAAAGCAAGCCGTTGACAAAAAACTCAAGGCAAAGGCAGAATTTACGATCACTCCCGGATCAGAGAAAGTAAGGTACACCGTCGATCGCGATGGATATCTGGAAATCTTCGGTAAGATGGGTGGGGTTGTGCTTGCCAACGCGTGCGGCCCATGTATTGGCCAATGGTCGCGTCACACGAATGATCCGAACAGAAAAAATTCTATCATCACTTCCTTCAACCGCAATTTTGCCAAAAGGAATGATGGAAATCCGAATACTCATGCATTCGTGGCTTCACCTGAGATTACAACCGCCTTTGCGATCGCCGGAGACCTCACTTTCAATCCCCTGAAAGATACACTCCTGAATGAAGATGGTGTGGCGGTACGCCTCGATGAGCCGAAAGGCGTAGAATTTCCTCCAAAAGGATTTGATGTGAAAGACCCGGGCTTCATCGCCCCGGCGAAAGACGGCAGCAAGGTGCAGGTGAAGATCGATCCCAAATCGAAGCGTCTGCAGGCTCTGAGCCCGTTCGCTCCATGGGACGGAAAGAACTGGACAGGACTGAAGCTGCTGATCAAGGCAAAAGGAAAGTGCACAACGGATCATATTTCGATGGCAGGACCGTGGCTGCGATTCAGAGGTCACCTCGACAATATCTCAGATAACACCCTCACTGGTGCAACGAATTTTTTCAATGACAAAACAGACAGTGTAAAGAACGAGCTTACCGGACAATATGGACCCGTGCCAGCAACGCAACGCGCTTACAAGGCTGCAGGGATAAGTTCAATCGTCGTGGGTGATCAAAACTACGGCGAGGGGTCATCACGCGAACATGCCGCAATGCAACCGCGGCACCTTGGAATCAAAGCTATCCTGGTAAAATCGTTTGCACGTATTCACGAAACAAACCTGAAGAAGCAGGGTATGTTGGCGATCACGTTCTCGAACGAAGCCGATTACGACAAGATCCAGGAGGACGATACATTCGACTTCACTGACTTAACGTCTTTCGCACCTGACAAACAGCTGACGATCGTATTGAATCATAAGAACGGATCTAAGGATACGATCAAAGTGAATCATACGTACAATGCAGGCCAGATTGGATGGTTCAAGGCTGGTTCAGCCCTCAATCTCATGGCGAAGCAAATTGCGGAGCGCGCGAAAAGCGCCGCACCCGCAGCGGCTAAGAAAACCGCTAAGAAGAAGCCTGTCGCCAAAAAGAAAGCTGTAAAAAAAGCAGCGAAGAAAGTTGTTCGCAAAGCTGCAAAGAAAAAGGTCGTGAAAGCTTCAAAGAAGAAGCCCGCGAAAAAGAAAGCAGCAAAAAAGAAGAAGTAAGCAACTATTGAAAATAATGAAGACAACCCCGTAGCTTTATTGTTGCGGGGTTGTCTTTTTTATTGCATTCGATTCGAAATCAGCAGATTAATTGTTGTGGCTACGCAATTGAACCTTGAACCACGATGGTCATCCAATTCGTGATCAGGTGCTTATCCTGAAAGGACATCCTTCACCACCAAACGGAATTCATTGAGCATCATGGCCGTCGCACCCCATACGATTTCATTTTCAACAATGAAATGCGGCGCCATTAGTTGATACACCTTTGCAGCAATTATCTCCTTTGTTTGAATCGCTGTCTCCGACAGAATATCTTCAACGTTGCATTCAAGGATTCTTACCACTTCGTAAGGGTCGGGACGAAATGCTGGCCTTACCGACTGGTATGCGACAACCGGCGTGATGATGAAATTACTCGGGATCACAAAAAAATCTGTCAACTTCCCAATAACTGTAATGTCACCGGGCCTGACCCCGATCTCTTCCTCGCCTTCACGTAACGCCGTCTCCGTGCGGGTCTCGTTTCCCTCGGACTTACCTCCTGGAAAGCTCACCTGGCCGCTGTGTGCACCATTATATTCTGCCCGTTTCGTGAGTGGAAACTTTATGGTGCCTCCGTCCGGGTAAAGTAGGATAAGGACGCTGCCGGGTCTGGGAGGCAGTTTGTGTTGAAAATCAGGCTTCAGCTTGCCGGACGGGGTCGCACGCATTGGTTCGTGAGCGGCTGCGCCTGGCAACGCCATCTCCAATCTACCTTTCAGTCCTGAAACAAACGAGTTGAAATCTATCGACATGCTTTGAGCCAATCTGCCGGCACCATCTTATCTCCCATTCTCTCCGATTTTGTGAACTCGTCACATGCCATCTTCTTCTGACCATCCTTCGCGTAGGCCATGCCGAGATAGAAATGAATTTTATCAATAAATGAATCCATCCGCTGGGCCTGATTCAAAAGCCGAATCGCGTTGGGATAGTCTCCATCCATCAAACGATATATGCCTTTATTCCTGTATGCCCAGCCGTTGTCGGGATCGAGGAGAATACTTTGGTCTATATCTTTCAACGCCTCTGGCAATTTATTTTGTTGCAAATAAATAAAGCCGCGATTATTCAGAAAATAGGGATGGTTGGGTGAAAGTTGAATTGCCCGTTGCACATCGACAAATGCGGCATCAAGGTCACCCCTGCTAAGCGAGACCATCGATCTGGCGTTGTAAATATTGGGCTCGTCGGGATTTAGCTTAATGGCAGCCTTGAGATCCTTGTCTGCGTCGTCGAGCTCATGCATGTAATAGCGGACCGTGCCGCGGTTCACATAGTAGTCAACATTGGAGGGATCCAGTTCAATAGCGCGATCAAAAGACTGAATGGCAAATTTGAAATCGCGCATTTTCGTAGCTACAAGTCCTTGTAAGAAGTACACAACAGCAGTATCGGGTCTTTTAGATATAATGAACTTGATATCCTTCTGGGCATTGAAATATTCCTTCATCTCGTAGTAGGTGTTTGCCCTATTGATATAAGAATCAATGTAGTCGGGACGGCAGGCAATTGCTTTTCCGTAGTAGGACGTCGCTTCGCTCCAGTGTTGTTGCTGGAAACTAATGGTTCCCAGATTATTCAACGCATCTGCAAAGCACGGATCGATCTTCAGCGCCTCCTTAAAATAATTGACCGCCTGATCCTGGTTCTGTTCCTTTAATGCGATGTTACCTTTGAGTAAGAACTTTTGCATCCGCGCTTTGTCGCCGTCGCCGCAACCGGTGAGCAAAAGTAGAATGACAAAAAAATAAATTAACTTCATGCCAGTGGAATCGTTAAACCCTGCAATTTCGGATACACGATATCTTCGTAATCTTCATCTGTTTTATTAAATCTCCAAATCGATGAGGACTAAATTAGCACTCCTTTCCCTTTTGACGCTTGCCGCGTCCTTTTCTACTGCACAACAGATGAAAACTATGGAGCTGAAGGGCATCTATCAGCAGGGATTCAATTATTACTACAACCTAAAAAAAGTTGATGGCGGGGCATATGGACTTCAGATCCCGCTTCAGAGCCTTAATGATGGGGAGATCAACCGGCGCTACAAGACATTCAGGACGTTGCGAAAGATCGAGTCCTTCATCATAATCGTTCCAGTGGTCTATGCCTTCTCCCTGGTGCCTGATTCCCGCCGCCACAAAGTAAACACGTCCACCATCTGGACCGTATACGGTGCCTCCTTCGCCGCCATACTGGGCCTCGAAATTGCTGCCAAGATTCACCTTAACAAGGGGATTGACAGGTACAACCAGCTGATCGTATCGCCTGGTTCCGGGTCCGCATCGCTCGGAGCTACGGTCACTTATAAATTCTAAGCACACATATTTTCATGAGGATTGAGGGCCTTTAACCTGCGGAGGGCCACCGGAAAAGCACTTTTTTGGCAAATGAGTTTGTTTATTCCGGAAAGGCCGCTTTCTTTGCACCCGTCATGAGAAACACCCAAAACATTCATCTGCACCATCGTCATGCAAGCGCATGCGCGATTGGCAGATTCATGTTTTGATAACACATAGATAAAAACATCGAAAGGCTTGCCACGCGGCAGGCCTTTTTTTTTGGCTAACATTCAACATATGAAAGAACTTTTAAGAATTGCCATTCAGAAATCCGGACGCCTTCAGGAAGGCTCGCTTGAGTTGCTCAAAGAAACTGGGTTGTCGATCAGCAACGGAAGAGATCAACTTAAAACACAGGCGAGAAATTTTCCCGTCGAAGTGCTCTTTCTCAGAGATGATGATATTCCGCAATACATCGAAGACCATGTAGCCGACGTCGGTATAGTTGGTGAGAATGTATTCATCGAAAAAGAGAAGAAAAACCGCCTCGTCAAGCGCCTCGACTTTGCAAAATGCCGTCTTTCGATCGCCGTCCCACGTTCTGAAAACTACAACGGCGTTCAGTGGCTGGAGCGAAAAAATATCGCCACCTCCTACCCGGTTATCGTCAGGCAATTTTTAAAGGCAAAGGGTATCGAGGCGGGCATTCACGAGATCAGCGGTTCGGTCGAAATAGCTCCCGGCATCGGACTGGCGGATGCCATCTGCGACGTCGTCAGCACTGGTAGCACACTGCTGAGCAACGGCTTGCGGGAAGTTGAAATTGTGATGCAGTCCGAAGCTGTTCTCATTGCTGCGCCTGATCTTTCCGCCGGCAAGCAAGCCATCCTTGATCAACTGCTCTTTCGTGTGGATGCGGTGAATTCCGCCAAGAACAACAAATACATACTGCTCAACTGCCCCAACGAATCGATCGCCAGCATCACATCGGTAATCCCCGGCATGAAGAGTCCTACAATCATGCCGCTAACCCGCCCAGGTTGGTCGTCGTTGCATTCAGTCGTCAACGAAAATGATTTCTGGGAAAAAATCGGTCAGCTAAAATCGTTCGGCGCTGAAGGAATTCTGGTGATACCAATAGAAAAAATGATCGCGTAAATATGAAATTGTACAAAAATCCCGAACGAGAAACGTGGGCCACCCTTATCCGGCGCCCCCAGCTCGAACTGGAATTCCTCGAGAGCTCTGTTCGCAATATTCTCAATCGCGTGCGTACCTCGGGGGACCACGCTTTGAAAGACTTCGCACTGCGATTTGATAAAGCCCGGCTAGGGCAGCTCCAGGTCACCGATGACGAAATCGCAGCAGCTGGCAAGAAGTTGTCTGCCGACGTAAGAGATGCCATCAAAACTGCTGCAGATAACATCCGGAAATTTCACGCGGCGCAAAAAGGCGACGTCATCAAAATAGAAACTGTTCCCGGTGTCGCCTGCTGGAAGAAATCAATTCCCATTCAAAAGATCGGACTGTACATACCGGGCGGTTCTGCGCCACTTTTTTCTACAGTTTTGATGCTCGCCCTACCGGCACAGATTGCCGGGTGTCAGGAAGTAATTATATGCACGCCTCCGCGCGAAGATGGAACTGTCAACGAAGCGATCCTTTTCGCAGCTTCTCTCGCCGGCATTAATCGGGTATTCAAAGCAGGCGGAGCGCAAGCCATCGCAGCAATGGCTTATGGGACCGAATCCATCCCGGCAGTTTATAAAATATTTGGGCCCGGAAATCAGTACGTTACGAAAGCAAAACAGATGGTAAACCAGGAGGGAATCGCTATTGACCTTCCTGCGGGACCGTCAGAGGTGATGGTGATCGTCGATGAGGCAGCTGATCCCGCGTATGTAGCAGCAGATCTATTGTCACAGGCGGAGCACGGTGCCGACAGCCAGGTAGTGCTCTTGTCATTGAGCGATTCGAAAGTAGGCGAAGTACTTAACGAGATATCCGCTCAAGTGGAATTACTTCCAAGAAAGGAAATCGCGTTGCAGGCGCTTGAAAACAGTCTGGGTATTTTCTTTGAAAACCAAGATCAATGTATGGCGTTTGCAAACGCATACGCACCGGAACACCTGATCATCAATACCGTGGATAGCGACCAATTGAGTGAATCGGTATTCAATGCTGGTTCAGTATTCCTGGGTGCCTGGTCACCCGAAGCCGTAGGCGACTATGCATCGGGGACCAATCACACACTGCCTACCAATGGGTTTGCCCGGGCTTATAGCGGAGTTTCGTTGGACAGCTTCATGAAGACGGTCACTTATCAGAAACTTACACCCGGCGGTCTGAAGAATCTCGGCCCTGTTGTTGAAGTGCTCGCACAAGCAGAAATGCTTGAAGGCCATAAGGCAGCCATCACGGTGCGATTAAAAAAAATACAATGAGACAAGAAGATATTTACAAGCTCGTTCGAGAAAACGTGAAGCGACTCATACCGTACTCTTCTGCACGGGATGAATTCAAGGGAAATGCTTCAACGTTTCTCGACGCCAATGAAAATCCTTTCCCTACCAACTTCAACAGATATCCGGATCCTCACCAGTTGGAATTGAAAAATGCGATTGGAAAAATAAAAAACGTCCGCACTGAAAATATATTCATTGGAAATGGCAGTGATGAAGCCATTGATCTTCTGTATCGCATCTTCTGTGCTCCCGGTAAACATCGTGCCCTGAGTCCGCAACCTACTTACGGAATGTACCAGGTCAGCGCCGGTATAAATGACATTGCGTTTGATACCGCCTTGTTAACCAGTAATTTTGAACTCAAATCCTCGGACCTGCTCGCCGCAGTCAAGTCAGATACAAGGATCATCTTTCTTTGCAGTCCCAATAACCCTTCAGGCAACCTTTTTGATCGCAGGGAGATCGAGAATGTACTGAACACATTTGACGGCATCACAGTGATTGATGAGGCATACATTGATTTTTGTGATGAAGCCAGCTGGACAATGCGGCTTCAGGAATTTCCAAATCTGGTTGTGCTCCAAACACTCTCTAAGGCGTGGGGCCTTGCGAGCCTTCGTCTCGGAATGGCATTTGCAAGTGAATCCATCATTTCACTACTTGACAAAGTTAAGCCTCCTTACAACATAAGCGGCCTTACTCAAAAAACGGTGATCACCCACCTCAGCAAGGGGCCCGGCAAAATGAAAGATATGGTTGCCAAAATACTGCGCCAGAAAGAAATCCTCGCCGAATCACTTCAGGGATTAAATGTCGTCTCAAAAGTATTTCCTTCCGATGCTAATTTCCTTCTTGTTCAAGTAGCAAATGCAAAAAAGGCGTATCATGAACTCGTGAAAAATGGCATCATCGTACGCAACCGTTCGAACGTCGTGCTGTGCGACAATGCCCTTAGAATAACAGTGGGGACTGCAACTGAAAATCAGCGGTTAATTAAAGTATTGAAAAAGTTATGAAAAAAGTCTTGTTTATCGATCGCGACGGCACCCTGATCATCGAGCCACCCGACGAGCAGATCGACAGTCTCGAAAAACTGGAATTCTACCCCGGAGTCTTCTCTGCGATTTCACAAATAGTTCGTTCCGGGGCTTTTGAACTGGTTATCGTAACCAATCAGGACGGCCTCGGTACCAAATCATTTCCTGAAGCGAATTTCATTCCTGCGCACGAAAAAATGATCCGGACATTTGAAAACGAAGGCATTGCATTCAGCAAGGTTTTCATTGATAAGTCATTTCAGCATGAAGGCAAAGTAACTCGTAAGCCCGGCACCGGCCTTTTGGGTGAATTTCTTGCGGGCGGTTATGACCTTTCTAATTCATATGTCATTGGAGATCGCATAACGGATATTGAGCTTGCCAGGAACCTTGGTACACGGGGCATCCTGATCGGCCCGCCGGAAAAAATGGCTGCCATTGAAAAGGCAAATCTTGGAGAGCATTGCACCTTGCTAACCGACTCCTGGAATCAGATTGCCCGGTTCATTCTAGGCAACGAGCGCGCGGTTGGCCACCAGCGTAAAACGAATGAAACTTCAGTTGCCATCCAGCTTAACTTAAATGGAACCGGAATGTCGTCCATAACTACAGGACTGGGATTCTTCGATCATATGCTTGAACAGCTGGCTCGTCACGGTCAGCTTGACATTGCAATAGAAACAAAAGGAGATCTTCATATCGATGAGCACCATACGATAGAAGACACGGCCATTGCACTGGGCGAGGCATTTACAAAAGCCCTCGGTGACAAGCGCGGAATAGAGCGATATGGATTTTGCCTTCCTATGGACGACTGTCTTGCACAGGTTGCTTTAGATTTCGGAGGTCGCCCCTGGCTCGTTTGGGACGCAAAATTCACGCGGGAAAAGATCGGTGACATGCCCACTGAAATGTTCTTTCATTTTTTCAAGTCGTTCTCGGACGCAGCGCGCTGCAACCTCAACATTCAGGCGTCGGGAGAAAATGAGCATCATAAGATCGAGGCAATTTTTAAGGCGTTTGCAAGAGCGATAAAGATGGCTGTTCGGAAGGATGGTACCGACCAGCTGCCGTCAACAAAAGGAACCCTTTAAGGATCAGTCGCATGAAAGTTGCAGTGATCAAGTACAATGCAGGTAATATTCGTTCGGTGTCTTTTGCGCTGGAGCGGATGGGTATTGATTTCACGTTGACGGAATCTCCGGAAGAGATACTTAATGCAGACAAAGTGATTTTTCCCGGTGTTGGCGAGGCGAGCACAACCATGCGTTATCTCCGCGATCGCAAACTGGATCAATTGATAAAATCGTTGAAGCAACCAACGCTCGGTATATGTCTCGGAATGCAACTGATGTGCCGGCATTCAGAGGAAAATGATACGGACTGCATGGGCATATTTGATGAAGCTGTGAAACTTTTCCGAGATCACCAGCTGAAAGTACCGCACATGGGGTGGAACGCATTGGAAAAAGTGAAGGATTGGTTAGACCCTTCCCTCGAAAAAAGTTACGTTTACTTCGTTCATAGTTATTACATACCCCTGAACCCCTACACCACATCGGAAACATGCTACGGCCTGCCGTTCAGCGCAGCCATGCGCAAAAAGAATTTCTTTGCGGTTCAGTTTCATCCGGAGAAATCAGCTGAGTCCGGGTTTACTGTTTTGGAAAGCTTTTTTCGTCAACCCTCATGAGAGTCGTACCCGCCATCGATATCATTAATGGAAAGTGCGTCAGGCTTACCCAGGGAGACTACGGTAAAATGAAGGTTTACCGTGAAGATCCCGTTGAGGTTGCCAAAGAATTTGAAGATGCAGACCTGGAATATTTGCACCTCGTTGATCTCGATGGTGCGAAGAAGGGAAAGGTCGTCAACTGGAAGATTATCGAAGCTATCCAGGCAGAAACCGCCCTTAAAGTCGACTTTGGAGGTGGTGTGAAAACCGAAGCCGAAGTGGAAGAACTTTTGGATCTCGGCATCGAGCAGATAAATATCGGAAGTCTGGCCGTCAAAGAACCTGAGACGTTCAGTGGTTTTATAAAAAAATACGGAGCAGAAAATTTCATACTCAGTGCGGATGTTCTGAACGAGCAAGTGCAACTCGCCGGCTGGACGCAGGCATCAGGAGTATCAATCTATGATCTGATCGCGGGTCTCGAAAAAGCAGGACTTAAATATATTACCTGCACCGACATCAGTACAGACGGAATGCTAAAGGGGCCGAACTTCGGTCTCTACAAGAAATTGAAGAAAAGGTTTCCGGTGCTGAAGATCACCGCCAGCGGAGGCATCAGCTCACTGGACGACCTCACTGAGCTTAAGTATCAGAAATTGCACGCCGCTATTGTCGGGAAAGCGATCTATGAGCAGCGGATAAAATTGCCTGACTTGAAAAAAATATAGTTCAGTGCTCACCAAAAGAATCATCCCCTGCCTCGACATCAAGAATGGTCGCACCGTGAAAGGCACAAACTTCATAAATCTCCGTGATGCTGGCGATCCCGTGGAGTTAGGGGAACGATATGCCCACGAAGGTGCTGACGAACTCGTCTTTCTTGATATCAGTGCGACACAGGAGGAACGAAAGACATTCGCAACGCTCGTAAGAGAAATCTCGAAGCACATCAATATTCCATTTACTGTTGGCGGCGGCATTGGTTCAGTGAGAGACGTTGCCCCGCTTCTCGATGCGGGCGCAGACAAAGTGAGCATCAACTCCGCAGCCGTGAAACGACCGGAATTGATCGATGAACTCTCAAAAGAATTTGGATCGCAATTCATTGTACTTGCTGTCGATGCGAGGAAAGTTGGCAACCAATGGACAGTACACACACACGGGGGATCTCGCCCTACCGATAAAAAACTGTTTTCCTGGGCGCGGGAAGGCCAACAGCGTGGAGCCGGAGAGATATTGTTTACGAGCATGGATCATGACGGAACCCGTCAGGGATTTGCGATCGACCCCCTCTCGAAGCTTAATCAGCTATTGACTATCCCGGTAATCGCCTCCGGTGGCGCCGGAAAAAAAGAAGACTTTCTCGAAGTTTTTGTTGTGGGTCACGCAGATGCAGCCCTGGCCGCAAGCATCTTTCATTTTAATGAAATTCCGATTCCCGACCTGAAGAGATTTTTGAAAGACAACTCCGTTTCCGTCAGATAACACCCCCTCTAATGAATACTGAACTAAATTTCAACAAGATGAACGGTTTGCTTCCTGCGATTGTACAGGATTCGCACACCGGGAAAGTGCTCATGCTTGGGTTCATGAATGAAGAAGCCCTTCGCAAAACACGTTCTGACAAAAAAATAACTTTTTACAGTCGGTCGAGACAACGGCTGTGGACGAAGGGCGAAACATCAGGGAATTACCTGGATGTCGTCGACATACTCCAGGATTGTGATAACGACACTCTGCTCATCAAGGCTAAACCTCATGGTCCCACCTGTCACACGGGCGCCGACACGTGCTTCCAGGAAAAAAACTCAACGCCAGGTTTATGTTTTCTTGAGGATGTCATCAGCCAGCGCAAGAAAAATCCCAAACCCGGGTCGTATACAAACCGGCTGTTCGACAGTGGGATCAACAAAATCGCACAAAAAGTAGGTGAAGAGGCCGTTGAGCTTGTCATCGAATCAAAAGACAATGACCGCGAAAAATTTCTCGGTGAAGCAGCGGATCTGATGTATCATGTTCTCGTGCTGCTGTCAGCAAAAAACGTTGCGCTATCGGATGTCGAGCAAGTGCTTCGTTCGCGCCACAACGAAAAATAAACAACGAACCCGGCTGTCAATGGCCGGGTTCCGCTCTTTCATCTTTCTTTACGAACCAGCGCGTAATCGAGATCGCAGAAGAATGACTGGACTTCTTCAAAAGATAATGTCCTTGTACTGACCGCCGACGTACCGCCTGCAGGAGAGCCTTCCGGCAAGCGCCAGGGGTTTTAAAAGGGATTTTCCCATCAGCATCCTCACGCATTCCTGGATTCCCTCAGTGATGGAAGGATGGGGATGGACACACTCAGCCAGTTCTTCAATACCCTTGTTCATAGAGATCAAAACCGCCACCGCCTGGATCGCACTTGACGCGTGATTACCCACGACCTTCATGCCCAGTATTTTCATCTCATCGTCGTTCGTGACCAATAACTTAATGAATCCCTGTGTATTCCGTTTCGCAATGGCGCGCGAAATAGTGCTGTACTCCAGGGTAACCACTTTATACTCCATCCCTTTTTCTCTCGCCTGCGTTTCGTTCAATCCCACACCCGCAACTTCCGGATTCAGAAACATGATGGTGCTGATATTCTCATAGACAAGCTTCCGTTCAGGCCTTCCAAAGATCCGCTCCACAGCGTAACGTCCTTCGAGCTCGCCTACATTGACCAGCGATATATCTGCAGTCAGGTCACCTATGGCATATATATTCGATACATTCGTTTGCGTGTCGTTATTTTCAATACCCCGCTTTGAAGTATTGATCCCGACTTTGTCATCCCACAGATCTTCCAGATTGGGTACCCGCCCCACTGAAACCAACGCTTTCTCAACATTAAATATTTGTTTCGTGTTGTCAGTGTACTCGAGCTCATATTCGACCCTTCCATTCACGATGGTCATACGTATCAATCGTGAATTGCGATGGATCAGGACGCCGTTGTTTTCCATGTTGCGTTCGATGATCCGAACGGCATCCTCATCTTCAAAAGGAAGAATCCTGTCCCCTTTGTCGATGAGGTGAACTTTTGTTTTACCGAAACCACTGAAGATCGTAGCGTACTCACATCCGATCACCCCCGCACCGACAATCACCATGCTTTCAGGAAAGTCGGTCATGTCCTCGATGCCCTCGCTGGTCATCACAATCTTTTCATCAATAGGTAGTTCGGGGAGATTACGGGGCCGGCTTCCAGTGGCCAGCACAACAAAGTCCGCCCACACCACTTCCTTTTGCGCCCCCGTTGTAATCTCAATCTCATGCTGACTTATCAGGCGTGCTTCACCCTTCTTAAAAGTGAACAGATGATCATCGGTCTGACTTCGCAGAAAGTCCATCTGCTCCTCCAACAGACTTTTTCTTTCATGGACTGCTTTCTGCACTTCCTTTGAAATTTCCTGGTAACTCAGCGTTGGAGACTGAATGTTATATCGCTTCAGGCTCTTGCGGAAAGCATTTGCTTCACGAGAAAGCTCCCACCATGTCTTAGACGACAACGCCCCGTTTGTCACCCCGGCCCCACCGATTCGGTTCTTTTCCACCAGCAAAGTCTTCTTTTTAAAATCAAGAGAGCGCATTGCTGCCGCAAATCCGGCTGGGCCTGCGCCAATGACAATAAGATCAAACCGTTCCATAGATAAAAGCCAGAGTTTAGGGCCACTAAATTAATTACACTCCCAACTTTTCCAAGGAATTTGATTTGGATTCCAACAACAAGCCCTAACGTTAACCTGATAATTCAGTCAAAAAAGAAGGGATCTCACGCAAAGGCAAGAACCTCGCAAAAATCTATCTTTACCGCGATGATAGAACAATTGAAAGCATGGGACGAAGCCGCATTCCTCTTCCTGAACGCCTTTCATACGGATGCGCTTGACCCGGTAATGTTGCTGATCACCCGTACGGACTTCTGGATCCCCCTGTACCTTGTACTCATCTTCATGATCTTTCGTACTTACAAGAAAGAAGGCTGGATGATCATGGCTGGTGTAGCCTTAACTGTTTTGCTGGCAGATCAAATCACGTCCAGTATTATGAAGCCGTTTTTTCACCGACTCAGGCCATCAAATGAACCGTCACTGCGCGGTTTGGTGCACATCGTGAACGATTACTATGGCGGACTTTACGGATTTGCGTCAAGCCATGCAGCGAATACATGCGGTGTAGCCCTCATGGTCTTTCTGGTTTTGAGAAACCGCTACAAGCTGATAGTTTTGATTTTTGGGTGGGTATTTATCATGTGCTACACAAGAATCTATCTTGGTGTGCACTACCCTGGAGATATATTGGCAGGAATCGTTGTCGGATTGCTCAGTGGGTATTGCGGGTATAGATTTTACCGATACCTGAAATCAAAATTTCAGGATAAGAAAGTACCAGCTTAAGTACAGGCTACTATTTGCCGAACAATTTTCCCAGCGCATCTCCCATCTTACCGATGGTGCTCCGCTGCTGCTGCGGCACCAGGGCAGATATATCCAGCGAGCTGTTGCCCGTCATTCCGCGCATCATTTGCTGTAAGTCAAACTCGATGTCGCGAGGGTCGTTTGCTTTACGGATGACCTCATTCATAACAGCTGGAACCATGCTTGTAGCGATGGACTGCGCAACAGCTGATTGAATTCCGAATTTAGACACGAGACCCTCAGTCACCGCTGCCACAATTGAACCAACAACCGGATGGGCGGGCATTCCCTTGCTGCTGGTCTGAAACATCGAGATCACCTGCTGCATGTTGCCTTGAGACACCTGACCCTTCAGATTGGTAAAAATCTGGGTTGTCACCTCCTTGATGGCTGCATTATTCAGCTGGTCAGGGACAGAACTATTCTGGACAATTGACTTTTGGGCGTTTTGCTCGACGATTTTAAAGAGTGGCTCCAGCATGTTGAAAAAATTTACAATCTAAATAACCGAAAAAGTGCGACCTGTTTTCTGCAAATCTGCCGGTTTTCTTACATCAAACGAAATACAACGGAGTAAAGATAATAAGGGTTTCGCAACTTTACCCTTCGCGGAATTTGAGCCAAACAGGGAGCTTAGGGCGTAGCCAGCAGGCGAGCAACGTACTTTCCGATAATGTCGAATTCGAGATTAACGGTAGACCCCACTATCAAATCGTGGAATGTTGTGTGCTCAAAAGTGTAAGGAATAATAGCCACAGAAAAAGAACCTGGCCGCGAATCAAAGCACGTTAGACTCACACCATTCACTGAGATCGAACCTTTCTCAACGGTAACATTCTTTTTTCCTGCTGTGTATTCAAACTGAAATATCCAGCTGCCGGCCTCGTCCCGGATAGACTTGACTTTCCCGGTCTGGTCAACGTGACCCTGCACTATGTGGCCATCAAACCGGCCATTGTTAAGCATGCACCGTTCCAGGTTCAACCTATTGCCGACTTTAATGGTATCAAGGTTCGACGCCTGAAGGGTCTCTTTGACGGCCGTGACCCAGTGCTTTCCTGTTTCCCGCCGGACAACAGTCAGACACACACCATCGTGAGAAATACTCTGATCTACTTTCAATTCGTTGCTGATGCTGCTTGCAACTAGGAAATTCTTATTGGTACCCTCCTGCCGGATTTCTTCAACCGTGCCGAGCGCTTCGATAATACCTGTAAACATGGGATAAAGGTAAACAAAACTGCAAAGGCGCAGAGGCGCTGTTCACCTCCGCACTCATGCAATTCAAAAAAGTCAATTCTATTTGGTCTTCAGTAGGTCATCAATTCGATGCATGATACCGTTCTTAAATACGATCTCAGTGTTCCATGCATCCTTGATGTTCTTCAGAGGGTCACCATTAACGATCACCAGGTCAGCAAGCTTTCCGGCCTCGACAGAACCAAGATCCTTGTCGACGCCAATAGATTGCGCTGCTGCGATAGTAGCCGTTTGCAAAGACTGGTAGGGTGACAAGCCAGCTTGCACAAAATTTTGTAGTTCAACATGGAAACTTAATCCGTAAGTCATGAATGGCGAATCAGTACCGGCAGTGATCTTCACTCCGGCTGTGTACATTTTCTTTAAGGTCTTCAACATTTCAGAAAATTTCTCGCCGGCTCTGTTGCCTTCGTCGACAATCGTCTTTGTGTACTTACCCATGGCCTCCAGATACGCTTTCGAATACAGCGCGTTTACCTGGCGATTGGCAGGAACGGAAGGATCCGTTTGCCATGCAGTATAAAATCCACCGTACAGCGCAACGGTCGGCGTCATGCTCATTCCAGACTTAGCGAGTATCCCCACCACATCATCGTAGTCGCGATTCAATGCTGTTAGCTTTGGTGAATAGCCCCTCCGGCTCGTGGCGCTCATGTGCTCGACTGCATCGACACCATATGCCGTTGCCGGATAGATCTCGTGCGATGAGACCGGAATTCCGTTGGCATGGGCAAATTCGGTGGTCTTCCGCTGGAAATAATCCGGCATGCGGACATACGTCTTCATGAAATCATAACCCAACACCTTTGCTCGCTCCAATTCCATGTCAAGATGTGCGGGGGTCGAAACGCTGCTCGCCAACTCATAGTAAACCCGCGAACCCTCAAGCAATGGCCCAGTGAAAAACAATCTTGGCCCGGACCTGACGCCTGATCCCCATGATTCCTTTCTTTCAAGTGCATCGTACGGATCCCCGCCAGTCTCCCGCACAGAAGTAATTCCATACGCCAGCCAGTTCCTCCCGAGCATTTCCCCGCCACCACCATTTTGATGTGTGTGCATTTCAATCAAGCCCGGCATCAGTGTTTTTCCAGTGGCATCAATGACGTTGGCAATAGTGTGTGTGCGGTGCGGAACGATCTCCTTTATTCGATTGCCTTCAACAATCACATCCATGTCCTTGAGATAAGTTGCGGATTTCCCATCAAACACATTACTAGCATGGATCAGTGTTTGCCCCTGGGGCACTTTATCAGTCCATGACAAGTCAACCGGGATCTCAGTGATGGTTCCATCAGTCAACACCGCTTTCTTAAGTTTGTCATTCGACAAGTACACGATCGACTTCGAATCTCCAGACCAGCTGGGTGCTTCAGACATCTCACCAGTGACCCGAACCGGAGCATGAATCGGTTGTCCTTTACCATCAACGTTCATTGTCCATAGTACGCCATCCTGGATGTACGCAATCTTACTGCCATCCGGCGACCATATTGGGCCATTTTTTCCACGCTGCCCAATCGATCTTGCTGTGACAGGAGAATAGAATCTTACGGGATCGCCGTTCACCGGAACGAACAACATCTTCGACACGCCTTCGCGAAAGCGCGATGAATAAGTTTCCAGTGCTGCGAGCACAATTGTCTTTCCGTCGGCAGACCAAGTTGGCTTGCCAGGCGTAAACATCGGTTTGTGCAACGGCTTTGCCTCACCGGTTGCGATGTCTAAAACATGCAGGGTGACAGGACTATAGTTCAATGGACCTCCATCAAGCAGAAAAGCAAGTTTCTTGCCGTCAGGAGAGAAAGCAGGTTGAAGTGCATTGACGGAATATTTTGTGATTTGCCTGTCAGTGGAGGTCTGTATGTCGCGGATCCAGATGTTCATATTGCTCCCTGCGCGGTCCGAGCAAAATGCAAGCTGCTTGCCATCGTAAGACCATGCAGGATCGATATCCAACGCTTTGTCGTCGGTTAGTTTTGTTGGCTTACCGCCATCGACGTTTGCCAGGTATAGATCTCCCAACGCCGTGAATGCCACAGATTTCCCGTCGGGAGAAGCGACAGGTCCGAAAATGCCTTTCACTTTTGAAGTCGCTCCGTCAAAATTCCTGACCCTTTTGTTGTATACCGGATGCATGAGGGTAAGCGTGGCGTTGAACGCAATTTCCCGCGCTGGTTTTTTATCGAGGGTCTTTCGAAGCAATTTCCCGTTCGACGTGTAGATCAATTCCTGAAAGGTGATCCATGCTGCTCTGAAAGGAAATACATCTTCATCCGGATTACTTAGCACCTTCACTTCGCCAGTACCAATCGTCGCGACGTTGAATGTACTCTTTCCCTGATTGGACGCTGTGAATGAAAGATGTCCGCCGGCAGGACTCCACGCCGGTCCGTTAAAAGTTCCTTTCGCCGCCACCAAAAGGCGTTCGACACTTTCGTTATTGATGATAAACAAACCACCCTGTGGTCTTGCAGATATAAAAGCAATATTTCTTCCGTCGGAGGATACTGCGGGATTGAAATCATTAGCGGGATCATTGGTGATTTGGGTGAGCTCTCCTCCCGGCAGTGACAAGGACCATATGTCGTAGTTACCGCTTCGATCCGAAGCGAAGACGATCCGGGTACCATCGGGAGACCAATGGGGCTCGCGGTCGTCGAACATTCCAAAAGTGATTTGCTTTAGACCCGATCCATCTTTGTTGATTGTCCATAAGTGATAGTTACCATCTCTGTAGGATTGAAATACGATTTTGTCTCCGTCAGGCGACCACGAAGGCTGTCGCTCGTCCCCCATTCCATCAGTCAAGGCGGTCGCAGGTCCACCTGTTACCGGAAGGGCATAGATCGTACCCTGTAAATCAATCGCTAGCGTTGTCCCATCGGGAGAAAGAGCGGCGGCCATGTTCGTTCCTTCGTGAACGGTAACTTTCACCTCTTGTGCAAATAGAAATGGAGCCAGGAAAAAAGACAAAACGACCGTTACCAGGCTTACTGAAGCCCGGCACGGTCCGATAAGTGATGCCATCATGAGGTTATTTTTTCGGTGCAGGAAGTTTCGATACTGCTTCCTTTTGGTCGGGACGCAGCGTTGGATATTGAATGCCCAGTTGCTCGAGGTAGCTCTTGTACTTCGTTGGGTTGTAATAAGTAGCCTTAAGCTTCGGCGCATATTCAGTCATGATTTTTTGATTCAGATACACGGCTGGCAGGTCTTTATCGCCAATGAGAGGCGTGTACTGAATGTCCTTTGTCTGCTCGGTTTTATAGTAGCTCCATGCGTTGGCGAGGAGTTCGGGTTTCGTGAACATATCCAACAAAGTCATGACTTCGGCTTTAGCACCGTAGACAATTCCCTTATGAGCAATTGGTGTCGCCATAGAAATTGCATTTGACCAATGATGTCCAGGCAACCCGGGGATGTTCGAAGGATAACGCAACACCACAGTCGGAAGCGACCAGCTGATGTCTGCGATGTCATCAGAACCTCCTCCCATTGCCATGAGCTCGCGTCCCATCACTTTTACAGGTCCCGTAGGCGTCGGCAATCCGAGGGTATCGAGTTTTACGGCCAGCCCTTCGATCTTGGGTGCCTTCAATTCGATCTGGGTAGCTTTTGCAAGAAGTTGATCTTCCTCTGACCATGCAGGCAACCCCACTTTTTTAATATTGTCATACATCGCCTCTGCAATGGGGCGATTAAAATGACCGGGCCATGCAGAACCCAAAACTTCATACGTGAATTTCGTGTCGGTCATTAACGCCGCACCTTCCGCTGTTTTCACACCCTTGTCGAACAAGGCCTTTATATTAGGATATGTGCGCTCCCTGAAATAATACCAGACCGAAGCCTTGGACGGAACTACGTTCGGCTGGTCACCACCGTCGGGAATGACATAGTGCGAACGTTGCGTAAGTTCCAGGTGCTCGCGCCGGAAATTCCAGCCAATGTTCATAAGCTCGACTGCATCAAGCGCGCTTCGTCCTCGCCACGGAGCTCCGGCAGCATGGGCTGCTGCGCCCTCGAAATTGAAGCGCACTGACACGAGGCCGTTGTTGCCTGCGTCGCCGTACGACACCCCGAGATTACTTGCCACGTGAGTAAAAATGCACGCATCGACATCTTTGAAATATCCTGCCCTCACATAAAACGCTTTTGTTCCTACCAGCTCTTCCGCAACGCCTGGCCAAAGCATGATCGTTCCCGGAATCTTTTCGCGTTCCATGATCTTTTTCAGTGCCAGCGCCGAAATGATATTCAAGGCTTGCCCTGAATTATGGCCTTCACCATGTCCTGGCGCGCCATCAACGATTGGATCGTGGTACGCGACGCCTGGCTTTTGTGAAGCCTTCGGGATACAGTCGACATCTGAGCCAAGCGCGATCACCGGCTTGCCGCTGCCCCAGGTTGCAATCCACGCAGTGGGAATTCCAGCCACACCTTTCTGGACTTTAAATCCATTTTTCTCGAGAAGGCTGGTGAGATACGCAAAGGTTTCATATTCCTGGAATCCTAGCTCGGAGAAACTGAACAGCATATCATTGATTTGCTGTCCCAGCACGGCATTTTTCTCCACCTCTTTAACAGCTTCAGCTTTGAGCTTTTCAACTTGCTGTACTTCCTTCTGTGCCCAAAGGTTGCCGGCAACAATTATGGCGATGATGAGTGAGAATATTTTTTTCATGTTAGTCTATGCGATTAAATCACTACTTCAACTTTATTTTAGAAATGGCCTCTTTCTGATCTGGCCTCATGGTAGGATACTGTATACCCAATTGCTCCAGGTAAGTCTTATACTTCGAGGGGTCGTAATAAAATGGCTTAAGCTTGGGCTTGAATTCGTCCATGATCTTTTTGTTGAGGAAGATCGCGGGCTGGTCTTTTTCACCTATCAACGGAATATACTTTTGTTCTTTTGTCTGTTCGTTGTTATAATAATCCCAGGCATCCTTGATGATTTGTGGCTTCAAGAGCAGATCGATCAACGTCAGCGCTTCAGCTTTAGCGCCCGCATTGATCCCCTTATGAGCAATCGGTGTGGCCATTGCGATGGCATCGCCCCAATGGTGACCCTGAAGATTTGGAATATTGGATGGATACGTCAGCACGATCGTCGGCAATGACCACGAGATGTCCGAGATGTCATCTGAGCCTCCACCCATTGAATACAATTGTCTCCCTCCCATCATCACAGGCTTTACGTCATTGGGCATCTGCATTGTGTCAAGCTTCGTCGCAAGACCTTCAACTGTCTTCGCCTTTAGTTCGATCTGTGTGGCCAGCGCGAGCTGATTGTCCTGCTCAGACCACTTTGGCAGGCCGACTGTTTTTATGTTCTCATACATCGCAGCTGCCATCGGGCGGTTGAAATGGCCGGGCCATGCAGAGCCAAGAATTTCGACCGTAAATTTTGTATCCGTCATCAAAGCAGCGCCTTCAGCCGTCTTCACACCTTTATCATACAAAGCTTTGATAGCAGGATACGTTCTTTCCCTGAAGTAATACCATACGGATGCCTTCGAAGGAACAACGTTGGGCTGATCTCCGCCATCGGAAATGACATAGTGGGTGCGTTGCGTGAGTTCAAGGTGCTCGCGACGGAAGTTCCAACCTACGTTCATGAGCTCAACGGCATCGAGCGCGCTTCGTCCACGCCACGGTGCGCCGGCTGCATGAGCAGCAGCTCCTTCAAATGTAAAGCGGGCAGAGATCATACCATTATAACCGCCATCACCATATCCGACACCGAGATTGCTTGCCACATGAGTGAAAATGCAAGCATCCACGTCTTTGAATATCCCCGCTCTTATATAATAAGCTTTCGTTGCGAGCAACTCCTCTGCAATCCCGGGCCACAGCATAAGAGTGCCGGAAATCTTCTCGCGCTCCATTATTTTCTTGATGGTGATCGCGGTGATGATGTTCAGTGCCTGACCGGAGTTATGGCCCTCGCCATGGCCCGGCGCTCCCTCAACGATCGGATCGTGGTAAGCAACACCAGGCTTTTGTGAAGCTTTGGGTATGCAATCAACGTCTGATCCCAGTGCGATGAATGGCTTGCCTGAACCCCACGTAGCAGTCCATGCTGTCGGGATGCCGGCGACTCCGCGCTGGATCCTGAAACCGTTCTTCTCGAGGATACCAGTCAGATAATTTTGGGTTTCCACTTCCTGGAAGCCAAGTTCTGAAAAGCTGAAGAGCATATCATTGATCTGCTGACCAAGTGTATACTGCTTGTCGATCTCGGTGAGTGCCTCGGCTTTCAGTTTTTTGATCTTGTCGTCTGGCGCTTGGGAGAACCCGAAATGTGTTGCAGCCAACAAGACCAGCAAAAGGAAACAATGGTATCGTTTTTTCATGGGTTTAGGTTTGGTGCGAGAAGGTAATAATTCTCCTCCCTAAACCACAAAGTGTTTTATGAGCGGACTCCGCAAGACGACCGCGATACGAATCGGGATTTTTTGTCCTCCGGGCGATACGCTTTCTGAGAAACTTCTTTTTGAGTGAACCGGCGCGTGGGAAAGTGCTCAGGGCGGCGCGATTCCGACAAAAAAAGTGTCCAAATTATGTCAAAAAGGATACTTTATAATAATTTGGTTTATAATGTAAACTATTTTATGTTTGTTCCGTTGAAGAGGACATGACCGCGGAAGGTCATTCTAAAACAAACCGGTATGAATTCTGAAAACGACAACCTTTCACCTCAGCAAAGCCTGGACGTGATCACCTCGATGATCTCGCAGGCAAAGGGGAACATGCAGAAGAACAGTTTCTTCTTCCTGCTTTGGGGCTGGACCATCGCGATTGCAAACCTTGGGGTTTACACACTGATCAAATTCACGGACTATCCAAACCCGTTTCTATTCTGGGGCATCGCGATACCCTCGGCAGTCATTTCAGCAGTGTACGGGTCGCGGCTCGAAAAGAATTCAGGAGCCATCACCCACCTCGATATGATCACGAAATGGATTTGGATGGGCTTTGGAATTACAACGTTCATCATCGTCTTCTTTGGTAAGCAAATCAATTGGCAGATCAACCCTGTGATACTGACGATGGCCGCGGTTCCCACTTTTGTTTCAGGCGTTATTCTTCGATTCAACCCACTTCGATATGGTGGCATCGCGTTCTGGCTGACAGGCATACTTACATTCCTGGTGCGCAATGAGAATCAACTACTGATCGCGGCGGTCGGTATTATACTCGGCTATCTCGTACCTGGATACGCACTGAAGAATCGCAAAGACTGAGTCATGCTGAAAGATCTCGATCCCCTGCTCCACTCCCAGCTTCGCCTCGGCATCATCTCAATACTCATGAGCGTCGAGTCCGCTGAGTTTACTTTCCTCAAAGAGAAAACGAATTCAACTGCCGGCAACCTGAGCGTACAACTTGAAAAACTTTCTGAAGCAGGATACATCGAAGTGATAAAATCATTCAAAGGAAAAAAGCCGCTGACAACATGCAGAATTACAAAGCAAGGACTCAAGGCATTCGAAGAATACGTTAACGCACTGAAGCAGTACATCAATAAATAATTTTTTTATGGATTTGGTTTATAAAATAAACTTGTTTGTGAACAGAATCGGGCGCCCTTCCAAGCTGCTCACAGGCATTGTGATGGCGCTGGTGATAGCATACTTGTTTGTAAAGAACAATGATCTCGAGACCGAATCTGTGGGCGACGAGACTTTGATAAGCCGCTCCATTCAAAAGAGCGTCGACACCACGGCGGCACAACTTCAACGATTCATTAAAACTATAAATCCAATCAAATGAAAAAGTCAGTTATCCACTTCTTCTTCGTCTTCTGCATGCTGGCTGTCCTTGCGGGCTTTACACCCATCGCATCAGCGCAGTCCAGCCTACCTTTTAAAGTGAACATCTCCGGAAAAGGAAAACAATCCGTCATTTTCATTCCCGGTCTCACCTGCCCGGGCGCTGTTTGGGACGAAACACTTTCCCAATTGAAAGGAAAATTCACTTGCCATGTGGTTTCCCTCCCTGGCTTCGCCGGCCAGCCGGCAGTAACGCGTGATAAATATCTTGTATCAATGCGCGACGAACTCATCTCTTACATTCACACCAATCGCTTGAAGGATGTAATCATCGTCGGTCACAGCCTTGGAGGTTTTCTCGGATTATCAATCGCATCCACAGAACCTAACCTCGTCTCCTCTTTGATTATTGTCGATTCGCTGCCATTCATGGGTGCAATTCAAAACCCTGCAGCAACTGAAGAATCTGTCCGGCCCATGGCACAAAAGATGCGCGATCAAATGGCCAATGCCACTCCTGAGCAAGTGAAGGAAAGTCAGAAATATTTTCTTCCGGGAATGGTGGATAACAAAGAAAAGCGCGAAGTTATCTCGAACTGGGGAGTAACATCGGATTCAAAGACCGTGGCCCAGGCGATGTACGAGCTGCAAACAACCGACCTCCGCGAAAATGTGGCGAAAGTGAAATGCCCAACACTTATCCTGGGTGCATGGGTCGCCTATAAACAATACGGAGCGACCAAAGAGAGCACAACAAAAATATTTGAATTGCAATACACGAAGATGGAGAACAAGAAGATCATCCTGAGCGATATCGGAAAACACTTCCTGATGTATGATGATCCGGAGTGGTTCTTCAACAACGTGAATGAGTTTCTGACCAACCCGAAGATCTAGGCAAGGACCGGCTCGTATTTTTTGAGCCACGGATGACACGGATTTACACGGACAAGAATGCATTGCAATCCGTGTCTTTCCGTGTAATCCGTGGCTTAAATTTTTGTGTCTGTTAAGAGACTATTTTTCACTCACCCGACAGCATTTTTGGCCTAACGCTTTAAAAAACCCTTGCTTCGCACCCCAAGAATCCTTAACCTTATTTCTCATTTTTCCACCCAATCCTAACATCATGGCAGAGAAGAAATTAGCCGGGCAAGTGGCACTCGTTACTGGTGCCAACTCTGGAATCGGCGAAGGTATCGCAATAGCCCTCGGCGAGGCCGGCGCTTCTGTGATAGTCAACTACGTCGCAAAACCGGAAACCGCACAGGCCGTGGTAGACAAGATCAAGTCCTTCGGCAGCAAAGCAACGGCTCTGCAGGCCGATGTAAGCAACGAAGCACAGGTCACTGCAATGTTCAAGTCTGCAATCAAGGAATACGGGACGATCGACATCCTTATCAACAACGCCGGACTTCAGCGCGACGCAAAATTCGATGAAATGACGCTCGATCAATGGAATACGGTCATGAATGTAAACCTAACCGGACAGTTCCTGTGCGCGCGGGAAGCGATACGTGAGTTCTTGAGGCGTGGTGTTGTCGAGTCTAAATCACCGTGTGCAGGAAAGATCATCTGCATCAGCTCAGTGCATGAACTTATCCCCTGGGCGGGACATGTCAACTATGCATCCTCTAAGGGTGCCATCCGGATGTTCATGCAAAGTCTTGCCCAGGAATATGGAGACAGAAAAATTCGTGTGAACAGCATTTGCCCCGGCGCTATCCAAACTCCGATCAACACCCCGGCATGGAGTACGCCCGAAGCGCTAAACAGCTTGATGTCCCTGATCCCGTATAACCGAATTGGCCAGCCCTCCGACATAGGAAAGCTTGCCGTCTTCCTTTCATCCGACGACAGCGACTACATCACCGGCGCAAGCATTTTCATCGACGGTGGTATGACCGTGTTCGAAGGCTTCGCAACCGGCGGCTAACTTATATTAACGCCTTTAATTCCAACTACTCCTTATTCGAATCCCATGGCAGTCATCAATCCCGAGCAGCAGCGACTCGATGAAAATGCGAAGAAGGTCGTTCCACTTGTCAAATGGGGCCCCTATTTGTCGGAGCGGCAATGGGGCACAGTGCGGGAAGACTATAGCGCTAATGGTGATGCGTGGAACTACATCACGCACGACGCTGCACGCTCGCGGGCTTACCGGTGGGGTGAAGACGGCATTGCAGGAATTTCTGATACCAATCAGAATTTATGCTTTGCTATCGCCTTGTGGAATGGGAAGGATCCGATTCTGAAAGAGCGTTTTTTCGGACTTACAAACAGCGAAGGAAATCACGGCGAAGATTGCAAGGAACTGTACTACTTCCTCGACAATACGCCGACTCATTCCTACATGAAGATGCTGTACAAATATCCTCAGTCAGCATATCCCTATGAAGAGCTCGTAAGAGTCAACGCCGCCCGTGGTAAGGAAGAACGCGAGTATGAGATTCTGGACACAGGTATTTTTGACAATGACGAATACTTTGATGTATTCGTGACCTACGCAAAAAAAACAGATGAGGACATACTCATTGAGATAGAGGTGATCAACCGGGGAAAGAAACCGGCCGAGCTGACACTTTTGCCAACGTTGTGGTTCGCCAATAAATGGGAATGCGGTGACCAATCGAGGCCGTCCATCAAGTTAATGAAAGGCAAGAATGGCGCTGCAGTCACCAATCACGAAAAGCTCGGCAAGTATCACCTCTACTTTCAAAAACCTGATCGCGTCCTGTTCACTGAGAATGATACCAATAAGGAGAGACTTTTCGGCGTACCGGATAATACCTCTTATGTCAAGGACGCATTTCACAAAGTCATTGTAAACGGACACAAACATATCCTCGATGAAAAACATCATGGAACAAAGTTTGCGCCGGTGTACGAATTGCAAATCAAAGGGAAGGCTTCACAAAAAGTGCTGCTGCGGCTGAGCAAAAACGAAAACGCCGACCCTTTCGCCGACAAAGACGATGTGTTTGCACAAAGACTCGCTGAAGCTGACAAGTTCTTCAATTCATTTGCGCCGAAGAATGCATCGGTGGACACCAAAAATGTGCAGCGACAGGTTTTTGCGAGCTTGCTGTGGAGCAAGCAGTACTTTCATTATGATGTGGAGCGTTGGCTCAACGGCGACCCAGGTCTACCGCCGCCGCCGGAAAGCCGCAAGCGCGGTCGCAACGCGAACTGGAAGTACTTGAAGAACGAAGACATCATTTCGATGCCGGATACCTGGGAGTATCCATGGTACGCCGCATGGGACCTTGCGTTTCATTGCATCCCGATGTCATTGATCGACCCGGTGTTCGCAAAGAACCAGCTGCTGCTCGTGATGCGTGAGTGGTACATGAACCCGGCAGGTCAGATCCCGGCTTATGAATGGAACTTCTCCGATGTCAATCCACCGGTTCACGCGTGGGCTGCGCTTTGTGTTTACAGGATCGAAAAGACAATCAAAGGAAAAGGCGACGTTGACTTTCTGAAACGCGTATTCCAAAAGCTTCTCATCAATTTCACCTGGTGGGTGAACCGCAAGGATGAAAATGACAACAACATTTTCGAAGGTGGGTTTCTGGGCCTGGACAACATCGGGGTGTTTAACAGAAATGAAATTCCGAAAGGCGCACTCCTCGAGCAAGTCGATGGCACGAGTTGGATGGCGATGTACGCGTTGAACATGATGGATATAGCACTCGAGATCGCCGTGGTTGATATCTCATTCGAAGACGTCGCGACAAAATTTTATGAGCATTATGTATTGATTGCTGAGTCTGTGAATGAAGCGAAGCTTTGGGATGAAGAAGACGGTTTTTTCTACGATCTCCTCACGATGCCAAACGGCGAAGGCATTCCACTGAAAGTGCACTCGACGGTGGGATTAAGTGTATTGTTTGCAGTGAGTATTATCGACTTTAAAAAAATCGAGAAACTGAAGGACTTCAAGAAGCGAATCGAGTATTTCAAAAACTACCGATTAAAAACTGGTAAGTATCTGCCCAACGAACAGGTGAAAGAAGGTGAAAACATCCTCATCTCGATGGTGAAAAAGGAAAAGCTGGTTCGCATCCTGCAAAGATTGCTCGATGAAAATGAGTTTCTGTCTCCGGGTGGTATTCGCGCTGTTTCAAAATTCCATGAGCAAGCCCCCTACTGTATCTATGTCGCTGGAGGAACCTACTGCATTGGATACGATCCGGGCGAGTCTACTTCAGGTATGTTCGGAGGGAACTCGAACTGGCGCGGGCCCGTCTGGCTTCCGACAAATTATTTGCTTATCAAAGCATTAAAAAAATACTACCAGTACTACGGCGAAACGCTCAAGCTGGAGTATCCGACGGGATCGGGCAACTATCTCAATCTCGAAAGGATATCGGATGCGCTCGCAAAACGTGTGGTGACTATTTTTGAGGAAGGCCGCGACGGCAACAGACCCGTTCATCTTGATCATGCGGAATTCTACAGGAGACCGGAAAACAAAGATCTCGTACTTTTCTATGAGTACTTCCATGGCGATACCGGTCGCGGCGTTGGTGCTACACACCAAACAGGTTGGACTGCAGTCGTTGCCGAACTGATCAATGACGACGCGTGGGAATGGGAATAGGCATCTCTCCACGCACGTTTAGCGTACGGCTATACTTTTTCATCGCTATTTCTATTGCGGCGTTTTCAGCTTACGGCCAGGACCTGACAATAAAAGACAGTTTCGACAGCAACGTAAACAGCTGGTGGGAAGGCGACCTGAACGGCGGTTCGCAACACATTCGAGATGGCAAGTTGAAGATCGACTTCCCTGACGGTGGATGGGTCGTGACAATTTCCCCTTACGTGGCATTTGAGAAAGATTTTATTTTTCAGGCTACCGTTTCTCAATTGAACGGACCTACCAATGGCACCGGTTTGACCTGGGGCTATGGCCGCAAAGCGAACCAGCAGAATGAGTTTCTCGTCAGCTCTACCGGCTACTACTACATTTCAAATACCGAAGCCGAGGGCAATTCAAAAAAAGGAATCAAAGAATGGGTGAAGTCACCCGTTATCAAACTCATGCCTCAAGCCAACGTGCTTGCAGTGGAGCAAAAAAACGGAACCTTGAATTTTAGCATTAACGGAACCACCGTCTTTTCAACAGCGGCATTTAAATGGAGCGGGTCTGAATTTGGTGTGATCTCATTTTCAAAAATGAGCACCGAATTCGATGATATGTCTTTTACTCAAAAGGGAATCGCGATCAACCTCCCGCCCAACCTTACCAAAGGATTGATCAAGGAGAATCTTGGCCCCAATATCAACACGGCAGCCGATGACCTTACACCTATCATTTCAGCCGACAGGAAGACTATCTATTTTGGCAGGGAGTATTATGAAGGAAACCTGGGAGGAGCCGCCGACGGAGAGGATTTTTATTTCTCCAACTTTGACGGCACTTCATGGAGTGTCGCCCAAAACATGGGATCACCGATCAATTCTCAGAATGTCAATAATGTTTCATCCATCAGCACCGATAACAATACTGTCGTCTACGCTGACGTCAACAAATTCATAGTTCGCCAGAGGAATGAATCAAGCTGGGGCGAGCCGCAGGACCTGGGAGTCTCGTTCACCAATGAAGCCAATCACTTCGAAGGAATGCTGTCATCCGATGGGAAGGCTGTCCTGTTCTCTGCACGAAACAGCTCGAATTTGTTTTATAGCAAAACCGATGACGAGCGGGATATTTATGTCTCCGTACAGCAAGCGGATGGTCATTGGATGCCTCCCTTAAATCTTGGCAAGACGATCAACACCTACGGCGATGAAGTGTCACCTTTTCTGGCTGCTGACGGGAGAACACTTTATTATTCAACAAACGGCAAACCCGGTTATGGCGGTACGGATGTGTTCATGTCGAAGAGAACTGGCAGCGGTTGGACACAATGGACGGAGCCTGTAAACCTTGGACCGGAAATCAACTCCACCGGCTTCGATGCTTATTACGTCATACCGGCATCCGGCGCGTTTGCTTACATGGTCTCCGATATCGGCGGTTTCGGAAAAGCCGACATCGTTCAGGTCAAATTGCCAAAGGAAATTAAGCCCGACCCGGTGGTTCTCATTCACGGCAAGACGCTCGACGCAAAGACAAGAAAACCTGTAAGCGCCGAGATCCACATCGACAATCTCGTCCAAAACAAGGAAGTGGGCGAAGCAATTTCAGATCCGCAGACCGGCGATTACAAAATCGTTTTGCCTTATGGGTATCTCTACGGATTTCACGGCGCAACGCCCGGCTATTTGTCGGTGAACGAGAACATGGACCTGGTGACGATCAGTGCATACACTGAGTTAGAGAAAGATCTCTTGCTGGTACCGATCCAGGTCGGTGAATCCATCCAGCTCAACAATGTATTCTTCGAGCAGGCAAAGGCAATCCTCAAGCCCTCATCATTCCCAGAGCTGGACAGGTTGGTGGAGATAATGAATGCCAATCCGACGATGGAAATCGCGCTCAACGGATATACCGATAACGTCGGGAGACCAGTCAGCCTTGTCGCCTTGTCGATGGACCGTGTGGGTACAGTCAGGAACTATATGATAAGCAAAGGAATCTCAGGGAAACGGATCACCGGCAAAGGTTATGGTCCTGAAAATCCGGTAGTTAAAAATGACACTGAAGAACATCGTCGTATGAACCGGCGTGTTGAATTCAAGATCACAAAGAAATAAAAAGGACCTTTTTATTAGTTTCGCCGTTCATATTGCTTCATGAATCTGTACGAAAAATACCCCCTTTCACTTACGAACTCCCTTACCGGAAAAAAGGAAGTGTTCCAGCCGATTAACAAAGGTTTTGTCGGGATGTATGTCTGTGGCCCGACAGTGTATAATTATGTACACCTGGGGAACGCACGCACTTTTATGTCATTTGATACTATCTCGCGCTACCTCCGCTTCCTGGGATACAAAGTCCGCTATGTAAGGAACATTACGGACGTAGGTCACCTTGAAAATGATGCCGACGAAGGTGAAGACAAGATTGGAAAAAAGGCGAGGCTCGAACAGCTGGAACCCATGGAGATTGTGAAACGCTACACCGAAGACTTTCATTCGGTCATGCGACAGTTCAACATCCTCCCTCCCAGTATTGAGCCGGCCGCTACGGGGCATATTGTCGAGCAAATCAAGATCACTGAAAAACTTATCAGTCTTGGCCTTGCCTATGAAACCAATGGCTCTGTCTATTTCGATGTAAAAAAGTACAACAAGTCCCACCACTACGGGATTTTGTCAGGAAGAAATATCGAGGAGCTGATGGAAAGCGGCCGCGACCTTGACAGCCAGGATGAGAAACGTGAAAAGATAGACTTTGCATTGTGGAAGAAAGCTTCACCTGCGCACATTATGCGGTGGCCGTCTCCCTGGGGCGAAGGATTTCCGGGCTGGCATATTGAATGTACCGTGATGAGCACGAAATACCTCGGCGAAACATTCGATATACATGGCGGTGGAATGGATCTCAAGTTTCCTCACCATGAATGTGAAATTGCACAGGCTACCGGAGCGAATGGAAAATCACCTGTTCGTTACTGGTTGCATTCAAACATGCTTACTGTGAACGGTCAGAAGATGAGCAAATCGCTTGGTAACTCCTTTTTACCTTCTGAATTGTTCACGGGCAGTCACAAATTGCTTGACAAAGGTTACACGCCGATGACCGTCAGGTTCTTCATGCTGCAATCGCATTACTCAAGCACACTTGACTTTTCAAATGAGGCCTTGGGTGCCGCGGAGAAGGGATATAAGAAACTGAATACAGCGTTGGGAACCATTAAGTCGCTCAATGCTCCAGAAAAGACGAATCCGGACCAGGCCCTTAATGATAACCTCAAGGCGCTGGTCGCACAGTGTTACGAATTCATGAGTGACGATTTCAATACAGCAAAGACGCTTGCAGTCCTGTTTGAAATGTCTTCAAGAATAAATGACTTCAAGTCTGGCAATGTCGAGCTCAGCAAAGTCAACGGCGACGTGTTCAATGAATTTAAGAACGCGTTCGTCGGATTCATGGAAGATGTACTCGGACTCAAAGAAGAATCCACGCAAGACGACAAGCTGCTGGATGGAACCGTTAAAGTGTTGATTGAGCTCCGGAAGAAAGCGCGCGTTGATCGAAACTATGCGTTGTCTGATAAGATCCGGGATGATTTGAAAGCCATTGGCGTGCAACTTAAAGATGGGAAAGATGGTGAGATCACGTATTCAATCGAAAGTTAGCCGCTTCCACAAGCTGGCACCGGTGGATAGAATTTCACGACAGGCAGGAACTTTTGCCAATTGCGTTTTGTCAACTGTCAACTGAGTGTGAACAATCTTCTCAAAAAACTCTTCATCTTTCCCATCCGGCTCTACCAGCTGACGCTATCACCGTACCTCGGAGCAGGTTGCCGGCACCTGCCTACATGTTCGCAGTATACCATTGAGGCAATCCAGGAATGGGGCGTACTCAAAGGCATCTTGCTTGGTGCAAAAAGAATCGGCCGCTGTCATCCGTGGGGAACGCACGGGTATGATCCGGTGCCGAAAAAATCCAAATGATACCGGATTGAAAACTTCAATACTCATCGCATTCTTACTTAGCAGTAAACTGCTCCTCGCACAAACGCAGTTGCCAAGGTGGGGTCAAGACCAATTTAATAAGTTCGCCGGGAAGTATGACTTAGCAAAATACGTGACACCGCAATTCCTGGAAGCAGATTTTTCCGGCGACAAGAAAAATGATCTCGCAATTCCAATAGAACGAAAAACCGATCAGAAGAAAGGACTCCTCATCCTCTTTGCCGGAAGTAATCATGTATTTGTAATCGGAGCAGGATTTGCATTTGAAAATGCCGGCGACGATTTCAAATGGGCTACTACGTGGAGCATTATCAACGACAAAGTAACTTATGAAATTACTTTCAAGCCGAATGGCGAAGTCGATGGCAAAAGAGAAATGACTCTAGAGAGACCGGCAATCAGGATGACCGAAGAAGAAGGATCCGGCGGACTCATATACTTTAATGGGAAAAAATTCATTTGGATTCAACAAAGGGATTGATCGTGAGTCACGAACCACCTTTTTAGCGTCGACGACAAATACAAGCTGATCGAAGCCGTAGATCCTAAATGGCAGGGCGCACTCCCTTACTCCATTCTTGTGGTACCGGGAGGTAAGATCAATTATGCCAAACAAGCCCCATTGACCCCCAGAAATGAAAACACTCATCGTCGGTCAGCCCATGATAGGCAGATAGTACTAGATGGTGACTGTTCATCGAATATTTTTCCGCTCATCACATTCATAGCGCTAAAAAGTGGGTCCGATTTCAGAAATTGGCGAGCATTCGATTTTCAAATCTTCAAATTTCCATGCCGATAGTTATCGGGACCAATCATTTCTCTTACATTTAAGAGGTTAACCCTTCTATGAAAGAAATCGGTATAAAGAAAAATCCAAAAACCTATGATGTCTGCATCGTGGGTTCGGGCGCTGGTGGCGGAATGGCCGCATATATGCTAGCCAATGCGGGTATCAAAGTTGTGCTTCTGGAAGCAGGCCCTCTCTACGATCCGGCAAAAAATACTACTCAGTTAAAATGGCCTTGGGAATCCCCTCGCAGGGGCGCAGGTCACGATTTGAGACCGTTCGGCGATTTCGACGCAGCGTATGGCGGCTGGGAGATAGAAGGCGAGCCGTACACCCGAAAAGACGGCACCAAGTTCGACTGGTTTCGGTCGAGGATGATCGGAGGCCGCACGAATCACTGGGGACGCATCTCACTTCGTTTTGGTCCAAAGGATTTTAAACGGCACAGCATCGACGGGCTGGGTGACGATTGGCCAATAGGCTACGACGACGTCGCACCTTATTATGACCGGGTGGACAAACTCATAGGAATTTTCGGCACGAAAGAAAATATCCCCAATGAACCGGATGGAATCTTCCTCCCTCCCCCAAAGCCGAGATTGCACGAACTCATTATTAAGCAGAGCGGCGATGCACTAAAAATACCGGTTATCTCATCACGACTCTCGATCCTTACCAAAGCTCTGCCAGATAATAATGACAGGAAGGCTTGTTTCTATTGCCACCAATGTAATCGTGGATGTACGGTGTACGGCGATTTTTCATCTTCCTCAGTACTGGTAAAGCCTGCGCTGAAAACGGGCAATGTGGATGTAATTGCCAACGCAATGGCGCGCGAGGTTACTACCGACTCCGAAGGTAAAGCAACCGGAATATCATATGTTGACAAGACCGACATGCAGGAGTACCAGGTTAATGCAAAGGTCATCGTGCTTGCTGCCAGCGCTGGGGAGTCGGCCAGGTTGCTCCTGAATTCAAAGTCATCGAAACATCCCAACGGGCTTGCCAACGCTAGCAATGTGATCGGCAAATATTTGCACGATTCTACCGGACTTGGTGTCAGTGGTGTACTGCCGAAGCTTTTTGACCGCAAGCGCTACAACGAAGATGGTGTGGGCGGACTGCATGTTTATACACCCTGGTGGCTCGACAACAAAAAATTGGACTTCCCGCGCGGGTACCACATAGAGTATGGCGGCGGCATGGGAATGCCCAGCTACGGATTCGGATTCGGTATACAAAACGTGAACGGAAAATATCCGGCCCGCAATGGCGTGAAGAAGGAAGCAGGCGGATATGGCGCTTCTTTAAAAGATGACTACCGATTCTTCTATGGAGCGGGCATACACATGGCGGGACGCGGTGAAGCCGTTGCCCGTGCAGAAAACTATTGTGAGATCGATCCCAACACAGTCGATAAATATGGTATCCCTGTCCTGCGATTTCACTATAAATGGAGCGACTACGAAGTCAAGCAGGCCAAGCATATGCAAGACACGTTCCAGGAGATCATGCATAACATGGGCGCCGTGATCACGTCATCATTGAAGGGGAAAGATGAGGACTATGGTCTTGAGGCCCCGGGACGAATTATCCACGAAGTCGGCACAGTGCGTATGGGGGACGATCCGAAAAAATCGGCCTTGAATAAATTCAACCAAGCCCACGACTGCAAAAATCTTTTTGTGGTTGATGGCGGACCATTCGTTTCTCAGGCTGATAAAAATCCAACCTGGACCATCCTCGCGCTCTCAATGCGAGCATCGGAATATATTATTGATGAGTTGAAAAAACAGAATATCTAGCACTATGGATAGAAGGAAATATTTGAAGACACTTGCAGTAGGAACCCTTTCGACGGGCGTACTCCTCGAATCATGTGCGCCTGAAAAAAAAGAGACTGGCGTGTCAGATCCTTCCAAAGAGAATGGCGGGCCTGATCGCCAGCCGGAGGAAATTGCACGATTTAAGAAAATTTCCGCCGAGAAATTCCTCGACGATCACGAGCGCCGCACCGTAGAGATCCTCGTTGACATCATTATACCGAAAGATGAAGTTTCGGGAAGCGCGACCGAAGCTGGTGTTCCCGATTTTATTGAGTTCATCGCCAAAGATAAACCAGCACATCAGCTGCCAATACGGGGTGGAATAAAATGGCTCGACACGCAATGCCTCAAGCGTTACGAAAAAGCATTTTCAGATTGTACAGCACAACAGCAGATTGAGATGGTGGACGAGATTGCGTGGCCTGAGAAAGCAAAGCCTGAGATGCAACAAGGGGTAGCCTTCTTCAATCTTATGCGTGACTTGACTGCCACGGGATTCTTCACCACGCAGATGGGAATCAAAGACCTTGGCTATGCAGGCAATCGTCCCAATCAATGGGATGGTGTACCGCAGGAAGTTCTGGACCAATATGGCCTGAAGTACGATGAACGGACCCTTGCAGAATCGGTAAAGTTCGAGTCGTAGGATAGAGAAGTAAGAATTTAGAATCAAGAATCCAGAATTAAGAATTAATAGTATGACAACGCAATCAAGAAGGAATTTTCTCAAAACACTCGGGCTCGCTTCAGCGGCGTTCACGATTGTTCCGCGCCACGTGATCGGCGGTGTGGGCTTCACAGCTCCAAGTGACATGTTATACGTTGCCGGAATTGGTGTCGGCGGCAAAGGTGAAAGTGATGTAGCTAACTTTGCTAAAAGCGGGAAGGCAGAGATAGCTTTCCTCTGTGACGTTGATGACAGACGAGCGGCCAAGTCAGTCGCAAAGTTTCCAAAAGCTAAATATTATAAGGACTACAGAAAAATGCTGGATGAGCAGCACAAGCACATCGATGCTGTTTCCGTGTCGACACCTGACCATAGTCATGCCGTGCAAGCGATGGCCGCGATGAAGCTTGGGAAACATGTTTATGTTCAGAAGCCCCTCACACACGATGTCTACGAAGCACGGATGCTGACTGAAGCTGCAACGAAGTATAAGGTTGTAACGCAGATGGGCAACCAGGGCGCATCGGGGGACGGCGTCCGCCAGCTGATGGAATGGTACAATGCGGGCCTGCTCGGTGACGTTCACACCGTTTATTGTTGGACCGATCGGCCAGTATGGCCACAGGGAATTCAATGGCCGAAAGAAAAAGCTGCTGTGCCCTCAGAATTGGATTGGGACCTCTGGCTCGGCACTGCGCCATATAAAGAATATGTCGGCGGACTCGTCCCCTTCAACTGGAGAGGATGGTGGGACTATGGAACCGGAGCACTGGGTGACATGGGCTGCCACATGATTGCACCACCATTCCAAGTGCTTGGCCTCAAGTATCCGACGGATGTAACGGCGAGCGTAGGCTCTGTTTATGTAGATGAATTCAAACGAGGATATTTTCCCGAATCCGGCCCCCCCTCCTCGTATGTCATTTATACTTTCCCCGCCATGAATGGAAGGCCTGAATTGAAACTACATTGGATGGATGGTGGCATACAACCGCAACGTCCAGAAGAACTTGGTCCCAATGAAAAAATGGGTGACGCGAATGGCGCGAATGGCTGTTTGTTCATCGGAACAAAAGGCAAGATGATGTGCGGGACATATGGAGCCGTTCCCAGTCTCATTCCTACATCGCGCAATGGTGAAGTGAAGACGCCGCAAACAATAAAGCGCGTCCCAGGAAGTGCAGAAGGTCACTACGCACAATGGGTGGAGGCATGTATCGCTGGTTATGGCAAGATGGAAGTCAGCTCACCCTTTGAAACCGCGGGTCCACTTACCGAAACCATTTTGATGGGCAACCTTGCAATCCGCAGCCACGACATACGCACACCAAAGGCAGACAAGCCTGACCAGTTCGACTATCCCGGAAGGAACATTAAGTTGCTCTGGGATGGTGCAAATATGAAAGTGACGAACTTCGAAGCCGCCAATGCATTTGTGAAGCGCGAGTACAGAGCACCTTATTCGTTGTGAGAAACCCAGGGTAGTTACTGGTTATTTGTTAATAGTAAATTCTCCAATCGAAACCCGCTTCTTGTGTTGCACATTTCCCATTAACGATTAACTGATAACGATTAACTGATGACCATGGCCGGAGAAGTCAAGATCCTAAGAGAGGAAATTCTTTCCGACAATTGGTATACGCTCAAAAAGATCACGTTCGACCTTCGTAAAAGAAACGGGGCATGGGAAACACAAACCCGGGAGGCATACGATCGTGGAAATGGAGCGGTGATCCTCCTTTACAACAAGGAGAAAAAGACGGTGATCCTCACGCGTCAGTTCAGACTGCCAACCTTTATCAATGGGAATGCAACCGGGTTCATGATCGAAGCCTGTGCCGGCCTATTGGATGAGGACCAGCCGGAAGCCGCCATCCGGAGAGAGACCGAAGAAGAAACGGGTTATAAAGTCAAGGAAGTTCAAAAGATCTTTGAAGCCTACATGTCACCGGGATCTGTGACAGAAGTACTTTATTTCTTCACGGCCGCATATTCCGATAAGGAAAAAGTAAACGCGGGCGGTGGACTGGAGGATGAAGACATCGAAGTCATCGAGCTTTCCTTTGACAAAGCAATGGCAATGATCGTTTCTGGTGAGATCAAGGATGCGAAGACGATCATGTTGTTGTACCACGCACAGGTTCATAAGCTACTTTAATACATCTTCTCACGGATCTTCACGGATTAAAATGCACACGGATTCTCACAGGTTAATGCATCAATCAGTGATGGTCTGTAAAATTCAATCCGTGCGATCCTTGGAAAACATCTTCCGCGTCCGAATAAAATGGCCGGCACTATCGTGCTTGATCCTTTTGAGCATTCCATCTTTGGCCCAGGACACATTGAAGATCCTCACCTGGAACATTCAGATGCTTCCCAATGTCACCAAAGGCAACAGTCGCGCGACACGAGCAAAAGCCATTGTCGAAGAATTAAATGCCCGGGACTATGATGTTGTCGTGCTTCAGGAGGTGTTTCACAGGCGTGCACGGAAAATCGTCGTGGATGGGCTGAAGGATAAATATCCATACCGCACACCGGTTTTGAACAAAAAGACAATCGCTCTCAAGACAAATGGTGGCGTGATGATCTTGAGTAGGCACGAAGTCGTTGCTCATCATCAAATAAGATTTAAATCCCGTACTGGCTTTGATCGCATGTCGAGAAAAGGCGCGATATTGGCTGACATCTCATTCAACAACAAGACAATTCAGGTGGCGGGCACCCATCTTCAGGCGTTCGGTGAGCAGGAAATCATGTACAGCCAATACAACCAAATCAGCAGCGAACTACTGGTTCCAAACCAGAAGCCCGGTGTGCCGCAATTCATCTGTGGGGACTTCAATACCCTCAAGTCGTTGCCACCTAAACTGCCGGAAAATATCTCACAAACATTCGTGGACAGGCTTGCGCGGTACCAGGTACTCCTTCAAACCTTGAACGTGACGGATGGAGATCTGTCTGGTGAACAGCAATTCACAATGGACAGACCTTATAATGACCTTTGCGTTAAACGAAAAGAATACAGGCTGCTTCTCGACTATATACTGGTGCGATCCGACAGTGCGCAGGCTCCTTTCATTAAAAGAAAAGTTCAGATCATCCGTCAAAGATGGAGTCCCGAACATCAGGACCTCTCCGACCACTTTGCGGTTGAAGCTATCGTCAGCGGTTTCTAAAAGAATACCCATTTAACATGCAGACACCCAATCTTCAAATTTCATCCCGATAATTGTCGTGACAAATCTCCAAATTGCTATCTAAGTACCACAAAAAGTCGATATTGGCAGAACTATATTAAGCAGTGTAAGATCGAATGCTGAAGATCGACAGCCATACTCACATACTTCCCAAGAAGATGCCTAACTGGACTGATAAGTTCGGGTACGGTGATTTCATTTACCTGCAGCACCACAAGAAGGGATTTGCCAAGATGATGCGTGGTAACCAGTTTTTCCGGGAGATCAAAGAGAACTGCTGGAACGCAGATCTGCGCATCAAGGAATATGAAGAGTTCAACACACAGATCCAGGTCGTCTGCACAATTCCCGTGATGTTCTCTTATTGGGCCAAGCCCAATGACGGTCTCGACATTTCTATGTTCCTTAACGACCATATCGCAAAGCTTGTAGGCAAATATCCCCGCAATTATGTAGGCCTCGGGACCATCCCAATGCAGGACACCGAACTTGCAGTAGAAGAGCTCGCAAGGTGCAAGAAGATCGGCTTGCACGGAATCCAGATAGGATCGAATATCAACGACGAAAACCTCAATGAAGGGCGCTTCTTCCCAATATTCGAGGCGTGCGAAAAGTCAGGCATGGCTGTTCTGGTTCATCCATGGAATATGATGGGAGAAAAAAAAATGTCACGTTACTGGCTGCCCTGGCTCGTTGGAATGCCCGCAGAAACTTCGCGCGCGATTTGCTCGATGATCTTTGGCGGGATTTTTGAAAGACTCCCACGCCTACGCGTCAACTTTGCTCACGCCGGCGGTTCATTTCTTCCAACGATTGGCCGGATACAGCAGGGATTTGATTGCAGGCCTGATCTTGTGGCAATCGACAATCCAGTGGAACCGAAGAAATACCTGGGAAAATTCTGGGTGGACAGTATCACACACGATCCGTTAATGCTTGAGTATGTCATCAAATTGGTGGGATCTAAACGCGTGACCCTCGGGTCAGACTACCCTTTCCCGCTCGGCGACCTCGAGATCGGAAAATTTATTGAGGACGCACCGTTCTCCAAAAAAGTAAAAGAGGATATTTTTGCCAATTCGACACTCGAATGGCTCAACCTTTCAAAAAGCAGATTTCAATGAGACATGTCCTTGTTGCAATGATGCTTTTTGTGACTGCCGGCAGCTTTGCCCAGGATGCCGAGAAGGAAAAGCTTCGGCAGATCGAACAGCAGCGCGAATTTGAGCGCACCCGTATCATCCGCCAGCAAATGGATTCAGGCGTCTATTATATGGACCATGAAGAGTTCGAGCTTGCGGACGCGAAATTCAAGTATGCACTTAACAACATGCGAAGTATTCCTTCGGATCTGACTTTCTTCTTCGGTAAGAACTCTTACTTCCTCGGCAAATACAAACAAAGTGTGGACTGGCTTACAAAATACATCCAACTCAAGGGTACAACAGGAAGCTATTCGGCTGAAGCCATGGATTGGAAAAAGAAAGCCGAAGCGGGACTCGTCGAATTGCACAAAGGAGAAACCGTGAAAGCCGTTGAAACGCTTTCAAAAGACTATGTGATCGACTGCGGCCCCCTTGGAAAGGTCACTTGCCCCGTATGCAATGGCTCCACCGTCATCATAAAGAAAGGATACATGGGAGAAACATATGCCACATGCCCATACTGTGACAAGCACGGCCAGCTCACATGCGACGAATACAATCAGCTTATCAGAGGACAACTGAAGGCCTCCAATCGGAAGTAGCCATTGTGACTTAATGCTTTGTGGTAAAACTTACAGAAGTAGTAAAAACCACACGTGCCGTTGATGTTTCGGTCGTGACGACGAAGGCATAAAGAAGCTAAATAACACAACGAGGGAACCTAAATTGTTCAGTTTCCACATAAGCACTATTTTTGCGCTTTAATCATGAGCGCGCTCTTCAATAAAGTCGACAAAAAGGTTCTCAAAGAACAATTACACGCCAATCCACAAAACCGGCTTACGCTTTCCTTTTATAAGTATCACCACATCGCGGATCCCAAAGCGTTTCGCGATCTTCTTTACCGTGAATGGTCGGCAATAGGCGTGTTGGGACGGATTTACGTGGCTGAGGAAGGCATCAACGCACAGATCAGTGTAGACAAGGATAAGTTTGATGCATTCCAGGTTTCGCTGCATTCAATCGATTTCCTGAAAAATGTGCGCCTTAACATCGCGATCGAGGATAACGGAAAGTCCTTTTTCGTTTTGAAGGTTCAGCAAAAAAAGAAAATCGTAGCCGACGGGCTTCGCGATGCCGATTTCGACGTAACAGATTCCGGCAAACACCTGAGTGCCGCTGAATTCAACGAGCTTACCGACCGAAAAGACACTGTCGTTGTGGACATGAGAAATCATTACGAGAGTGAGGTCGGTCACTTTCAAAACGCGATTTGTCCAGATGTCGACACATTCAAACAATCATTGCCAATTGTCGAGAAGATGCTGGCGGATAAAAAAGACCAGGCGGTTGTAATGTATTGCACAGGAGGCATCCGCTGCGAAAAAGCGAGCGCCTGGATGAAGCACCGCGGATTCAAAAATGTGTTTCAATTGGACGGCGGCATCATCGAGTATGCGCGTCAGGTCAAGGAACAAGGTCTCACGAATAAGTTCACCGGAAAAAATTTCGTTTTTGATGAACGCCTCGGGGAAAGAATTTCCCATGAAATAATCAGTGTTTGCCATCAGTGCGGAAAACCTTGTGACACGCATACAAATTGCCGCAATGAAGCGTGTCATCTTTTGTTCATCCAATGCGATGAGTGCAAAGAAAAATTCAATGGATGCTGCTCAACCGCATGTGCTGAGGTCGTGGCGCTGCCAGTAGAACAACAACGTGATATCCGCAGAGGAAAGGCGCAGGGACGCATGGTCTACAAAAAGGGCAGGTCAGAGAATATCAAGTTCAAGTTGAAGAACTAGACTTGTTCAAGCCGAAGTCAATTCACATGGGCGCATTATTGAACTTTGAACCCTAAGGACAAAACGTCACATGGTAAGGATTGGCATCATTAATATTTCGGATCGCGCCAGCAAGGGTATCTACGAAGACATCCCGGGAAAAGCGATTGTCTCCACATTGAACGAATATCTCACGACTCCATGGGAAAAAGAATACGCCGTTATCCCGGACGAGCAAGATCAGATCGAGCAGACCCTGATCGACATGGCGGATCTGAAAGGGTGTTGCCTGATCGTCACTTGTGGCGGAACAGGCCCCGCCAGGCGGGATGTCACGCCTGAAGCCACGGAGGCCGTGTGCGACAAAATGATGCCCGGGTTCGGGGAACTGATGCGCCAGGAAAGCCTCAAATTCGTGCCTACGGCCATACTTTCCCGACAAACAGCCGGAATTCGCAACAAAACGCTAATTGTCAACCTCCCCGGAAAACCGAAGGCCATCAGGCAATGTTTGGATGCCGTTTTTCCAGCAATTCCTTATTGCTTAGATTTGCTGGAAGGCCCCTATTTGGAATGCAATGAATTGGTAATAAAAGCGTTCCGGCCGGCAGTTCAATAAATCATTCGCATGGCAAAGATTAAGTACTATTACGATACAGAATCCTGCAAGTACATCCGGGTGAAAACATCCACAGGTGACATCGTCTTGAATGCACTTGGCATCATCTCGTTGACACTCTCCATGGCCGTCGGCTTGATCTTCCTGTACTCCAACTACTTCGAATCACCCAAAGACGTGATGCGAATGAATGAAATCAAGAACCTGGAGTTCTATTACGAGGACGCAATCAAAAAAGTCAATACCCTCAGTAATATCCTCAAGGATATGACCGAGCGCGATGATAACATCTACCGCGTGGTGCTTGGCGCCGAACCTATAGACAAGTCGATTCGCGAGGCCGGCGTGGGTGGTTTGGACCGCTATGAGGACATTAAGAATAAGAATATCGAGCACGAAGAGGTGATCGTGCAATTGAACGAGTCGCTTGACAAGCTTAGCCGCCAGATTTATATAGAATCGAAATCGCACGATGAGATCATCGAGCTTGCGGAGAACAAAGAAAAGCTCTACGCCGCGATTCCTGCAATTCAGCCGGTGCCCAAGAAGGAAACTGTAGTTCTTGCGTCAGGGTTCGGGATCCGTATTCACCCTATTTACAAGGTGCGCAAGATGCATTTCGGTATGGATTTCGCGGCACCGATCGGCACGCCGATCTATGCTTCTGCCGATGGCGTTGTCGATAACATTGACGTTAGCTTCACTGGCTATGGAAAGAAAGTCGAGATCAATCACGGCTTCGGATACCGCACACGCTACGCACACATGCATGCTTTTGCCGTCCGCAATGGTCAGCACGTAAAACGCGGGGAACTCATCGGCTTCGTCGGCGATACAGGATTATCCACCGCACCGCACCTTCACTACGAAGTTTTCATAAACGGAACCCAGGTGAATCCGGTACACTATTTCTTCAACGATCTCAATCCTGCGGAATACGCCAAGATCATTGAGCTAGCCTCTATTGAAAACCAGGCTTTAGGCATGTAATCCGTTGCGAAGGAACTCCCTCGTCGGGCAATGGTGACGTCCTCCATCGACTGATAGAAATCTAACGCTAAGTTTAACAATAGGCTCCTTTCCGGGCTGCGCATTTGCTCCCATAATCCTAAATTGCAGGAAGGACAAATGAAATACGCCCTCATCATCGTCTTCGGACTTGTAGCAACCCGCGCCTTCGCACAAGGCTGCAGTGACGCAGGCTTCTGCACGATGGGGGCTATGAAGCCAGATCAGCCGTACAACAAAAAAATTGAGTTCAAGCTCAATTCAATGGAGATGAGTTTCTACCGGGGGACCACTACCCTCACTCCGATCGTTTACGTCGCCACCGCAGACTTGAATTTCAGTCTTAGCCGACGAACTACTTTCCAGGTAAAACTTCCGTTTCAATATGTTACCGGAAGGTTAGCTCAGACACAATCGTTAAGTGATATCTCCCTTTGCATCACACGTAATCTCATTTCCTCCGACGCGTTCGACCTTAATTTTTCATTTGGAGCAAAGGTCCCGACTAACAACTCGAATTTTAAAGACGGTGAAGGCAACCCTCTCCCGATGTATTATCAAACAAGCCTCGGCACGTATGATTTGATTGCAGGCATTTCTCTAATCAATCGCAAGTGGCTTTTCGCAACGGGTATCCAGGTTCCATTGAACCAAAATAAGAATCAATTCGACTGGCACCGCTGGCCACAAGATGATGCGGATGAGTTCGCATACGTGCAACAATACGCCAACGCAACAGACCTCAGAAGAGGTGTTGATGTCATGCTCCGCGTGGAGCGGAATTTCAGGCTCAGTCGATTTAATTTTTCAGCCGGCTTATTGCCCATCTACAGGATTGTACCAGACGTGTACACCAATTTCCTCGGTCAGCGATCCTCTTTCGATGCGAAAGGCAACGAAGCCAAAGGACTCGCATTGTCATGGATTGCCACCGCTGGCTACAGTTTCAATGCCCGCTCCGGAATCAAGTTGCTTGTAGGGCATAAAATTGAACAACGTGAATTCAGTCCGGACGGGCTCACGCGCGAACTGGTGGCATCGTTCACATACATCTACAGATTCTGACATGACCAGGGCCTTATCGACGATCGTTCTGCTGATGGCTTGCGTGTATGGTAACGCTCAGGATGTCTTTAAAAAAATAGATTCTCTCATTGCCATTCCTGAATATTCAGCTGCAGAGAAAATCATCACGGGGACGGTGACAAATGACCCCGCAACAAAGTACCTCTTGCAAAACCGGCTGGCGGAAATCCAGACCACGGAAGGGAAGCTGGACGAAGCGTCGTCGACCCTCCAGGCACTCGAAGGCGCCAGTAAGGATGTCTACCTGAGTGCGGTTACGAAAACAAATCTTGGATTCCTTTACCTGAACAAAGGCCGAAATGACCTTGCCTTGCAAAATCTTCAGGATGCCCTCATGGGATTTCAGTCATCGGGCCGGGGTAATTCCTTGGAGGCAGCCAAGTGTCTCACCTATTTAACTTCACTTTATCTCTCTACCGGCAAGCTCAACCAGGCCGAAGACAATGGACTTCAAGCGCTACAAATCAGACAAAGTATCAAAGGCGACGCCAGCGAAGAGGTCGCTGCGTCCTACAACGATCTGGGACTTGTTTACAGCCAATCTGACCCCGATAAGGCACTTGACTATTATGAAAAAGCATTGGCCGTGTACCAAAAGCTTCACAACGCTGATCATCCCAAAATTGCAATAGCCAATACGAACATCGGATTCCTGTATCGACAGCTGCAATTGTATGGCGATGCGGTGAATAACTTCGAAAGTGCAGAAGCAACATGGAAGAAGATCTACCCCAATGGTCATCCAAATCAGGCGCTCGCATTAGTCAATCTTGGATTGACGTATAAAGAGATGGGTAATGTGAAAGCAGCCATTGGCTACTTTGATCGCGCAATCGACATTTACAAAAAATCGTATGGCGAGAAACATCCTTCTCTAGCCTATGTCTACAACCAGGTAGCAGTCATCGATCTTGGTGAAAATAAGTACGATGCAGCGCTGACCGACATTCAAAATGCGATATGCTCGAATACACCAACCTTCAGCGACAAGAACATTCAAAAAAATCCGAAGGTAAATGAATATTACAACGGAAAGGTCCTTTTATACTCACTTCGATTAAAGGCGCAAGCGTTGGAATCGAAGCATTTTGGGAAAACGTTGAAGTTTGACGAACTGAAACTGGCATTGTCTACTCTTCATTCGTGCGATACACTGATTGACGACATTCGGTACCACAGCTCCGATGAAAATGACAAGCTTGAGTTAGGAAATTCCGCCGGGGAAGTCTATGCGATCGGCGTGCGTCTGGCCTTTGCCATGAGTCAGATGTCGATCGATTTCAAGAAGTACCGTGAAGAAGCATTTTACTTTGCAGAAAAGAGTAAGTCGGCAGTTCTTCAAGAATCCATTGCGGACGCGGAAGCCAAGTCATTCGCCGGCATTCCTCCCGCCCTCCTCGACGACGAGAACCGATTGAAAGCCAGTATCGCTTTGCTGTCTCAAAAATTGTCAGACAAGCCAATGCCCGAAGAGGAAAAGAAATTGAGGACCGACCTGTTCAATACTACCCAACAATACGATCAATTCATCAAGCGCCTCGAAAAAGACTTCCCTGAGTATTACAATCTCAAGTTCAACCACTCAAACCCTTCCACTGTTGACCTCCAAAAGAACCTTGACGAGAAAACTGCGATTGTGAGTTATTTTATCGAGGAAAAAACACAACGCCTTTATTCGTTTATTATCACCAAACGCAGTTTCAAGATCTACAATTCTGCGTTACCCACAGACTTTGACAGATTAATAAAAGGGTTTAACAACAGCTTGTACTACAGGGTACCCGAATCGTATAGAACTTCGTCTAATTCGTTGTCCAAAGTGCTGCTGCGCGGAATACCTTCCGGCTATATAGACCTTATTATCATCCCGGCCGGACGTTTAAGTACGCTTCCATTCGAAGCCCTGGCGTTGAAACAAATTCCGGAAGAGTTTAACGTCTCAGAGACAAATTTTCTAATCAAAAGATTTGCAGTGAGCTATGAATTCTCTGCAGGTATTTTGCTTCAAAAATCAAAGACCGGTAATCAAGATCGGTCGCAGTCGATTTTCCTTTGCGCCCCGATCTCATTTCCGGAAAAGGACAATCTAGACGATCTCCCTGCCACCGACCTCGAAGTGGAAAATATCAGTAAGCTGTTTGTCGCAAACAAGCTCATCGCTAAACGCAACGATGCCAACGAAACGCTCATTAAATCCGGTGCCCTCTCCGACTACAGGTACCTCCACTTCGCGACGCATGGCGTCGTCGATGAAAAATCGCCCGAATTGTCACGGATCTTCTTGCAATCTTCTTCCTCTGAAGATGGGAATGTTTTTTCCGGTGAGATATTCAACTTAAGGCTAAACGCCGATCTGGCCGTTCTCTCGGCGTGCCAAACAGGCCTTGGGAAATTTTCCAAAGGAGAAGGAGTCATCGGCCTGTCCCGGGCACTTGTTTATGCCGGAGCAAAAAGTATCATGGTATCATACTGGAGCGTTGCCGACGAATCCACGGCTGAGCTGATGACGGATTTCTACAGCAACCTTTTGGCGCAACCAAAGGTTAATTTCTCTGAAGCCTTGCAAAAAGCCAAGCTGAAAATGATTACTGCGGGGAAGTATGGTGCACCATATTATTGGGCACCGTTTGTGTTGATAGGTGATTGATGGATGTGTCTAGCCTTCAACACTCAACACTTATCACTCAACACAATTTACTTCACCCTGTACCTGAACCCCGCGTAGTACATCCTTCCAAAAACCGGCCCCCACACCATCGAGCTGTCGAAGTAAGGACCGAATGGATCATTGGCAGCCACAATTGGATTGCTCAGCTTGAAGTCCGTTAAATTCTCAACACCGAGGTAGACACTCCATTTTGCTCCAAGATCCTTTGTGACCTGCGCGTTCATCATGATATATGGATCAGAAAACTGAGCCAGTTGATACTCAACCGGATTGGCAGACGTATTAGGAATCCGTTGCTTACCGATGCGCTGCAGCGTGTAGTCGAACACCCAATTGTTTTTGGTTTTGTATGAAAGATTTGCAAAGGCCCGGTCCTTAGGAACCAGGGGACGCTGCAATCTGCCATTCAAATAATCTGTCTCAACATCAAGCCAGCGATAGGCAAGTCTCAGGTCAAATCTCCTCGCCAATTGATAATCCGCCTGGATCTGGACGCTGTGCGAAAAAGATTTTCCCTGCAAAGCGAAGAAAGTAACCTGCCTGGGATTGTTGTCGAGGTCCATAACCACCTGATTCTGAAAGTCAGTGAAGAAATAGTCGACGCTGACAGATCCCGGCCTGTAGTCAAGCGTAAACTCCTGGAGGAAATTCAGCCCATAGTTCCAAGCCTTGTCGGGAACAAAACCGTAGGCGTTCGACGTCTGTCGATTCTGAAACATGAGGGCGCGTGACGACGCAAGAAAACCAGTATTCTCAGATATGATGTTTGCAAGTCTTATACCGCGACCCGCTGACGCCCGCACCTTCGTCGTGGGAGTCACATCATACTTCGCATGCAGGCGTGGTACAAAAAGCGTCCCGAACAAATTGTGCTGATCTACGCGAACGCCTGCAATGACGGAGAACTTCTTAGTGTCATCATATGAGTATTCAAAGAAAGCACCCGGCACCCTCTCGAAGCGATCGAAGTTGATTCCACCAGGCGCACTTGCCTGCCCCAACGTTTCGCGATAATCATCCAACAGGAAGCTCACACCAGTCTTGAATTTATGGAACGTGCTTCCAATGATAGATTGATAGATCAGGTTGGCATAGACAGACTGCTCCTTCGCATCATAGCGATTAAATCCAAAGTAGCTATCCTGCACATGATTCACGCCATTCAGCTGAAAACCAAAACTCTTGTATGACTTGTCCGCGAACTGGTAGCCAAGCTTACCGACAAATTCTGCCCGCTCAGTGTTGATCTCGAGACCGTAGCGATTCGTAGTGAATTTATCTTCAGCCGTGAAGCCGGTTTGCCCTCCCTGTTTATCGTCCTTCAGATACTTTACCGACATTTGTCCCAACCAGCCGTTGCCTGAATTGTAGACCCAACGGTTTACAAAATTGACTTGCTTGCCGGTGGGAAAGTCGAGGAAGCCATCTCCATTTTGGTCCATCTCATAGGGACGCACACTGCCATGAATAAGGAATGTGGTTCCCCATTTCTTGCCGGTCTGCGCGGTGTAGATAAGATTAGTTTCCGTTCTTCCGGAACTGTTCACGTATCCATTCACGTAGACCTTATCACTTTCCTGCGGCTTCTTCAACTCGACGTTTATCTGACCTGCAATACTTTCATAGCCGTTGATCACAGAACCAACTCCTTTCGTCACCTGGATGGAATTGATCCACGTACCCGGAATGAATTGAATTCCCTGGCTTGAAGCAAGGCCTCGTACACCGGGCATATTCTCCACTGAGATCATCGTATTCGGACCTGAAAGCCCAAGCATCTGAATCTGGCGTGTGCCGGTAATCGCGTCTGTAAACGCAACGTCGACGGACGGATTTGTTTCAAAACTCTCAGAAAGATTGCAACACGCAGCTTTGAACAGCTCTTTTTCGTTCATCACAATCACGTTGGCCGCAGTTGAGTGATCAAAAGACGTCGAAGGTTTCCACCCCTGAACCGTAACCGCCTGAAGTTCCTGATCACTCTTCATTTCCACTTTGATGTTGGATTGGTCTGTGATGGTCACCGTGTCGGCACGATATCCGACAAAGCTGATAACAAGCTTTTCGCTGCCCGGAACCTTGTCGATCAGGAACACACCATTGTCCCGGGTGGTAGTTCCCTTCGTCGTCCCCAGCCAAAAAACATTCGCGCCAGGAAGAGGCTGATCTTTGCCCTGAGGGTCTTTCTCAACGACAACACCCATCAATTTTTGCGATGCTGCACTTAACGGCAACAGCAAAATAACGGCCGCCCAGCCGATAAAAATCTGTTTCATAGGGCAGCAGCTTACTTGTGGTCTACTCCGTCATGGCCGTGGTCGCGGTAAAGGCAACAAAATGGCAGCGCCGCATAGACATCGTCCTTAGCCTTCACTTTGTCGGTATCGTGACCTACAGAGGCGACGATCTCGTGGATCTGCATTTCACTAACCTTGTCACTGTTGTAAACAACTTCGAGTTGTTTTGTTTTTGGATCCCACTTGGCAAGTTTCACACCTTTGTGATCGAGTGCGGTTTCAATACGTTTTTTGCACATACCACAGTTGCCATATACTTTAAAGGTCGAAGTGATCACCTTGGATTGTGAAAATCCAGCGGTTGCAAAAGCAAGAAAGAGAACTATTGATGAGACAATTAATTTCGTTTTCATAAAAAATTAAAAAATTTAAGGTAATAGAAACGACATGCTGATCAGACGCCAATCAAAGGCCTGATCAGGGCAACCTTAAACTGAGGGATCGTAGAAAACGAGACTGCAGAGCGATTGATACCGTGGCACCTTGGGGGGTGGAATGTTGATCTCTGCAACGGTGTAAAAGGAATCTTCGACAACAATTGTCGGCAGATTCAAGGAGAACAGTTCGCCGATAAGCGTGAACTCAGGTACCGGAGAATGAATAACCTGTCCCCCGGAATGATCATCTTCAATCTTGAGAATTTCATGCTCGTCACCGCAACAAGACATCTTTTCATTAGCAAAAAGGGCGCAAGGGCATTGTTTGGTGGTGAACGAAAACAGGGAGGAGTGTTTTTCCCGGCCCATGCAGTAGTGGGTGGTTTTAGCCACTCCTACTGCGAGGGTCAGGTACACCAATGTGAACGCTATGGCAAAATAGTTTCGCACAGTGTCTTAGAGAACTCCAAAGTAGGTCCATAGGTTTCAGATTTCCTAGGAATATTAAAAAACTTTGTTTTGGCGCAAAAAATGGCCTTTTTAGGGCCAGAATTCATGATTGAGGACAACTACAGGCAGCGCGGACTGCGAAGCAAGCTGGTGCAGAAATTGCGCAAAAAAGGCATTCGGGACGAGCGCGTCCTGGCGGCCATCGGAAAGGTGCCCAGACACGCCTTTTTCGACGATGCCCTGCTTTCCCACGCCTATGAGGATAAGGCCTTTCCCATCGGCGAAGGACAGACGATTTCGCAGCCCTATACCGTCGCATTTCAAACGGAGAAACTCGACGTGAAAAATGGCGACAAGGTACTCGAGATAGGTACAGGCTCAGGCTATCAGGCGTGTGTATTAATAGAGATGGGCGCCAAAGTATACACGATTGAATACAACAAGAATCTGTATGAGGGCACTCGTGATTTTCTTCCCCAACTCGGGTACAACCCTTTTTTCTTCTACGGTGACGGCTCGAAAGGGCTCCCGGTGCGTGCGCCTTACGACCGTATCATTGTCACGGCCGGCGCACCGACGGTTCCTGAAGCATTAATCAAGCAATTGTCCGACAATGGCATCCTGATTGTGCCAGTTGGCGACCGGGATAAACAAATGATGCTTAAACTGACTAAAAGGAGAGACAAAGTCATTAAGGAAGAGTTCGACTTCTTTTCGTTCGTCCCGCTGCTTGGTGAAAAGGGATGGAAACGTTGAGGAAGTTGGCCGTGGGCAGTTATTGCATAAGGTAGTTTTTCAGATCAGAAAATTTGTTAGTCATCTTCGTTGTCTGTTTTTTCTTGCCTGTTAAAACCGAAAGCCGTTCTGGCAAAGCAAGCTTCTTTCCAATAGCTTTTTCTACAACTTCATTGAATTTCGCCGGGTGTGCAGTCTCAAGAAAAATACCGGTGCATCCCGGATTTGATTCACGATATGTTTTCAATCCCAGATATGCAACAGCGCCGTGTGGATCGAGGACGTAACCCAAATTCGCGTAAACATCTTTTATGGTCTGTGCCGTCTGTTCATCCGAAAATGAAAATCCAGAAACAACAGATGAAAGATTTCCGTCACCGAGCAGGTCAAGCATTCGAAAAAAGTTGCTGGGGTTTCCCACGTCCATGGCGTTACTGATGGTCGAGACGGACGGCATTGGCGCAAACTTCCCCGTGCGTAAATACTTTGGAACAATGTCGTTGACATTTGTTGCGGCTACAAAACGACCAATAGGCAATCCCATCTTCTTTGCAAGAAGACCAGCAGTAAGGTTTCCGAAATTGCCACTTGGAACCGATACTACTACATTACCTCTCTCCTTCACCGGAATTTGTTGAAATGCCCGGAAGTAGTAAAACATCTGCGGTATGAGCCTCGCAAGATTTATAGAGTTTGCAGACGTAAGGGTCCGGACACGTGCAATATCTTTATCTGCAAAAACCTCCTTTACCAATCGTTGACAATCATCGAATGTTCCAGCAATCTCAAGGACTTCAATGTTACCTCCGAGTGTCGCAAATTGCTTCTCCTGCAATTCACTGACTTTCCCCGACGGATACAGCACCACGACCTTGGTACCACTTACATTGAAGAAGCCGTGAGCAACTGCACTTCCGGTATCACCCGAAGTTGCCACAAGTATTGTCACTTCTCCGTTTTCCCTGGCGGAATAATGCCCCAAGACAGCCGCAAGGAAGCGAGCGCCAAAGTCTTTAAAGGCCAGTGTCGGACCATGAAATAACTCCAAAGCATATACGCCTTTCTCCACGGAGATCATCGGCGCGTCAAATGTGATCGCGTGCTCGACGATGCTCTTCAAAGCTGCAGGCGGCAAAGTGTCTCCCAGGAATGTCGAGGCAACGTCAAAAGATAATTCAGTAAAACTCTTCGACTCCAGGTCTTTCCAAAATGAAACTGGCAGTACTCGAATTTCTTCCGGCATAAAAAGACCACCATCGGCGGCAAGCCCGGTCTTCACGGCATACTCAAAGCCTACACGAAGAGACTTGTCATTTGTGCTATAAAATTTCATTCTACCCAGGCTCCTTTCATATTAACTCCTGATATGTATACTTCCGAAGGCAATCCATGTTCGGCAAAATGCTTCGACCCGATGTCGCCTGCTCGCTCAGCTTCTTGTCGATCTCTACTTAACACAAAGACGGTGGGCCCGGATCCCGATATTCCAAAACCCAGTGCGCCCGTTTTTTTTACTTCTTCTTTTAGCTCATCAAATCCCGGAATAAAGACCGAACGGGTGGGTTCGGCAATAACATCCACAAGAGATCGCGAGATCAAACCGTAATCGCTTTGTATTAGTCCGATCATCAGCGCGCCCAGATTCCCGGATTGCACAATTGATTCACCGAGCGTAATTGAACGTCGCAACACCTTCCGCGAGTCACGTGTTTTCAGTTCTATGTGCGGATGGATCAATGTGCATATCAGCGTGGCGGTAGCGGGTACTGCCACAATATCCAACGGATTATATGACCTTACCAGCACGAAGCCACCGAGTAGCGATGGCGCAACATTGTCTGCGTGTGCAGATCCGCATGCGACGCGCTCCGCCTCCATGGCATGTCTCACTAGTTCACGACGCGACAAGGGTTCATTGTGAAGATGATTGATTGCAACGAGCGCTGCTACCGCGCTTGCCGCACTTGACCCCATGCCACTTCCCAATGGCAGATTTTTTGTAAGCTCAATCGCCACCCCTTGGTCGCTCTTAAGAGCATTCAGGTAAGACTGGACGGCAACAGACACGGTATTCTTCTGGGGATCCAAAGGCAATTGCCCGCCATCGCCCTGAATTTTCGAAATAACAATACCCGTTTGGGACCGAAGTGTCAGGATAACTTCATCAGCCGGCGCCTCGACTGCGAAGCCAAGGACATCGAATCCGCAACAGACATTCGCAACAGTAGCCGGAGCAAAGGCTTTAATACTTTTCATCGCACTGAGTAGTTTCCAATCCTAATGATGTCAGCAAACACCCCGGCGGCGGTGACGCCTGCGCCTGCACCAGGTCCCCTGATCACCATGGGCCGCTCGTGGTATCGTTCCGTAGTTAACAGTATAATGTTATCACTTCCCTTCAATGTATAAAAAGGGTGGTCGATACCCACCTGCGCCAATGAAACTTTGGCTTTACCATTTTCCAGCAGGGCCATGTATCTAAGTCGCTCATTCTTCTTTTCAGCGGCCTGACGCATGCCCTCGTAGGTAGCATCGTGCGTCCGGAGCTTCTCAAAAAATTCGTCGATTGATCTGGCGTCAAGACAATCGCCAGGGACGAGTCCCTTCACCTCCACATCCGAGAGTTCTATTTCTACACCGGCCTCACGTGCGAGAATGAGCACTTTGCGCGCCACGTCCATGCCGTTGAGGTCATCGCGCGGATCAGGTTCCGTATATCCTTTTTCCTTCGCTTCGCGCACGATATCGCTGAAGGGTTTATCCTTTGCAAATGAACTGAAGATGTAGTTCAACGTCCCACTGAGCACGGCTTCGATCCGGATGACCTTATCTCCGCTTAAGATCAGGTCGTTCAACGTGTTAATGACCGGAAGCCCCGCACCTACGTTGGTCTCGTAGAGAAATCTCACTCCGCGACGGAACGATGCATGCTTTAACGCTTGGTACTTGGCAAGGGAACCAGAGTTTGCTCGCTTATTCGGCGTTACAATGGAGATATTCGATTCGAGTATAGCACGATATTGATCTGTGAGCTCTTCACTCGAAGTACAATCGACAAAGATGCTGTTGGAGAGATTGAGCCCTTTCATCGTATTCACAAAAGAAGGAATATCCATCTGCTGACCGTGAGCCTGCATGTTGTCGACGCAGGTTGAAATATCAAGACCATTCTCGTCAAAGTACATTTTGCGACTGTTTGCAACACCCACGGTGTTCACTTCCAATCTGTTTTGTCTCGCAAGCGGTGCATACTGTGCCTGGATCATTTTTAGCAGCTCCTTCCCAATGAGACCCGTTCCCGCAAGAAACACATTCACCACACGCTTGTCAGAAAGAAAGAATGCTTCGTGCAACACATTAAGTGCCTTGCTTACGTCCGCCTCGCTTATTACCGCCGAGATGTTCAGCTCCGAGGAGCCTTGTGCAATCGCATAGATATTCACACCACTGTTCCCCAGGCAATGAAACATCCTTCCACTGGTACCCGGATTGTGGCGCATGTTCTCACCTACGATGGCGACGACGGCAAGGCCCGAAGTCACTTCTACGGGATCCATCTCATTGCCCTTGATCTCGTATATGAACTCTTTGTCAATAGCATCCTTAGCACGTTGCGCTGAACTATTTTCCACGGCCAAACAAATTGAATGTTCTGACGAAGCCTGGCTGATCAGGATGACGTTCACATTTACCCTGGCAAGCGCCGCAAACAACCGCATAGACGCTCCAACAACACCCTGAAGCCCCGACCCTTGCACGCTCAAAAGGCTCATGCCGTTCATTGACGAGATACCCTTGATGATCAGATCCTTTCCATTGCCATCCGCACTGATGATGGTGCCAGCAAATGACGGGTTGAAGGTATTTTTAACCCAGATCGGAATGTTGTTAATCATGGCTGGCTGCATCGTAGAAGGAAAGATCACCTTTGCCCCGAAATGCGAAAGTTCCATGGCCTCCAGGTAAGTCATCTCCTTCACCGTGAAAGCCTTCTTAACTTTCCGCGGATCAGCCGTCATCATTCCATCTACATCAGTCCAGATCTCAAGCGATGACGCGCGCAATGCACCAGCAAAAATAGCTGCAGTATAGTCTGAACCGCTTCTTCCCAGCGTTGTTGTCTCGCCCGTCTCGGAAGTCGCGATAAATCCCGTTACAACTTGCATCATCGGGTGCGATGCAAAATGATCCTGAATTTGTTTGTTGGTTTTTTCAAAGTCCACCCTCGCATGACCGAAATGATTGTCGGTGCGAATGACGTTCCTTGCGTCAAGGAACTCACATTTTATATTGTGGTCGGATAATGCCTCACTGATGATGTATGCCGAAAGACGTTCGCCGAAGCTCATTACAAAGTCGAGCATGCGGGGTGTTCGTTCCTTGACGAGAAAAATCCCATGGATCACATCCTCGAGCTCGTTAACCATCGTCTTAACCGTAGCAAGAATGCTGCTTTGACGTTGAATGCCGATTAGTGAACGGACGGCGTCGAGGTGACGGTCTTCCAAAGATTTTATTGTGACACGGTAGTTTGCATCCGCAGTGAACGCCTGGTTACTGAGCTGAATCAAAGTATCCGTCACGCCGCCGAATGCCGAGAACACGAGCACAATTTCAGATTCATTCGTGTAAGATCGGACTATGTCGATGACGGATTTTATTCTGTCTGGGGAGGCGACCGATGAGCCTCCGAATTTTAATACTTTCATGGAGTTTGAATGATACTGGCACCGCTGAGCGGAGTCAGTTGGTAAAAAATAAATAGAATAGATTGGGGGTAAGGGAATATGGCGGGAGCTACCCCGTAATGGTTGTTGTGGTAATCGTAAGAATATTTCCGATGAAGGATTGCATAACCATTAACACAGGCAAATAAAGACAGCCGGGTGTGGATTGCAAATTATTTTCATGATTTTTGCGGGAAACAACGCCTGCAAACGATTACTAGGATGTCCCGTAAACAAAAACACCCCCGCGAATCTTATGTCAGCATGACGGAGCTTGTACTCCCCAACGACACCAATACCCTTAACAATCTCATGGGCGGCAGGCTCATGCACTGGATGGACGTCGTGTCGGCAATCGCGGGACAAAAGCATTGTAACAGCATCGTCGTCACTGCATCAGTAGACAATATCTCATTTCGCTCCCCCATTCAACTCGGAAATGTTGTTACACTGAAAGCAAAAGTGACTCGGGCATTCGCCACATCCGTCGAAGTGCGCATTGATGTGGATGCTGAGAACATCCCCGAAGGAAAAAAAGTAGCGAGCAACTCGGCCTATTTTACTTTTGTGGCAGTTGATAAAAGCGGCAACCCCGTTGAAGTGCCGGAAGTGGTTCCTGAGACTGAAGAAGAGAAATTATTGTACGACGGAGCCCTCCGTCGACGACAGTTGAGGCTAGTTCTTTCAGGAAGAATGAAACCACACGAAGCCGTCGAGTTGAAATCTCTATTTGACATGAAAAAGGAGTAACTTCATTGGTGAATGGCAAACATTCCGGCCCTCATCCTTACCCTTCTTTCCATATCCTCCTATCTAAACGCACAAATCATTGAACCAACAGTAAGGGACAAAGCCAGACCCTACTTTGGTTACAACACATTCAATGAGGTGTATGCCGGCATTCAGTTGGGGGGAGCGTCGGCAACAAAGCCAACCATCGAGTTGGGCTACCAATTTGCCTTGCAGCAGCAAGGTTACTACACGTTTGGTTTGGTCAATCTCCCGAATCCTTTTCGAACAAACAATGCAAGCGGTATACGGTTGAGAGTGGGCATGCGACTTTCACAGGATGAGCAGGTGCGCGCCCAGAATTGTGTTTACCTTGAATATCAAAACTTGCAATCTAATCAATGGATTGAAGATCCAGGGAAGGCTTCAGGGTCGCACAACAGTGCGTATTCAGAATTCACCGAGTCATACGACAAATTGGGCTTCAAATTTTCTCACATATCTCCAACTGCCAGGCTTGGTAGCAATTTATCAATTTCATTTCTGTATTCCGTTGGAATATATTACGTGAGAACTCACAGGATTTATACCATACAGGGTACCTACTCGAACAAAACGCCTTCGAATGAAGAGAGCGACTCAATTGGACCTGGAGCACAATTCAACATTGGTCTGCGATTTTGGACGAACTAAATGAAAACCTAGTAAATGGAAGACAATTCTCTATTCAAGGCCACTTATGGTGAGGACATCTATTCAGTAAGCGCGCCGGTAACCGTTATTATTGGGACATCCTGGGACAAACTCCCGGCAGAGCATGTTCAGTTCTTATCCAAAATTCTACTTGCTGTCGGGCAGTCGCTGGAATCCGTACGGATAGCATATCAGGATTCTTTCGATATCTCAGGCTGGGCAGATAAACCAACGCGAACGATCGCCTTCATCAAGCCTCCGAAGGGAGTGACAAGTTATGAGATCGTCAGGTCTGCTGACGGCGTTGTAGTCTTCTCCGACCCTCTGGAAATTCTGCACACGGACGACGCTGCCAAGCGCAAACTTTGGGGCACCCTCAAAGCCCTGTTTCAATCCTAGAAAGCCGCTTTTTGGTTATAAATGGGCTTCTTCTATCTTTGCGGGGCTTTTTAATGCCTTGCTCAGAATGCAGGCATTTGTATCACAAACTTGTTTAAAAACACCGTATGCAAAATTTAATGTATTCTCTGCCCGTATTTGGTTTACTGGGCCTCCTCTACGTTGTGTGGAAGAGTAACTGGGTGGCCAACCAGGATGCTGGCACTGATAAGATGAAAAAGATCGCGAGTCATATTGCCGAAGGTGCGATGGCTTTTCTGAAAGCTGAGTATAAAGTACTAGCAATTTTCGTTTTGTGTGTTGCCATACTACTCGGAGTTACCGCTGATTCGGAGACGTCATCTCCGCTGGTGGGATTATCCTTTGCACTTGGAGCATTCAGTTCTGCCCTAGCCGGGTTTATCGGGATGCGCGTGGCGACAAAGGCGAATGTAAGAACAACAAATGCGGCTCGCACCAGCCTCGGCAAGGCGCTTGAAGTAGCTTTTACGGGTGGATCCGTTATGGGCATGGGAGTTGTGGGAATCGGCGTGCTTGGACTTAGCGTTCTTCTCATTGTGTACTCAAACATATTCGGAACAGACACGCAGGAAAACGTTACGCGCGTCATCACTATCATCACAGGATTTTCATTTGGAGCCTCATCGATTGCCCTCTTTGCACGTGTCGGCGGGGGGATATATACAAAGGCTGCTGACGTTGGCGCAGACCTCGTGGGAAAAGTCGAAGCTGGAATTCCCGAAGATCACCCGCTCAACCCGGCCACTATTGCGGATAACGTAGGCGACAACGTTGGCGATGTAGCAGGAATGGGCGCAGACCTTTTCGAATCTTATGTCGGTTCGATTGTGGGTACCATGGTGCTGGGAGCTGCTTTCATGACTTCAGAATTTATGGGGCTCGATGTGCAGTTCAACGGCTTGTCGGCTGTGCTCCTGCCACTTTTGCTGGCCGGCGTCGGTATCGTGATGTCATTCCTGGGTACTTTCTTCGTGAAGGTAAAAGAAGGTGGCGACCCTCAAAAAGCATTGAATACCGGTGAAATAGTTTCGTCAGTGATTATGATTGCGGCGTCTTGGTTCATCATCAAATGGATGTTGCCTGCCGAATGGTGGTTTCAAGATCCGCTCTATACATGGGATGATCCGGTGAAAGGAACGCTCTATACTTCAACCGGAATATTTTATGCAACTGTAATCGGTCTCGTTGCAGGCGTAGTGATCGGTTTGATCACCGAACATTATACTGGTATGGGTAAGGGGCCTGTAAATTCAATTGTCAGACAATCTTCAACAGGTGCCGCGACCAATATCATTGCCGGTCTCGGAGTTGGTATGATGTCGACTATGTGGCCCACTATCATAATCGCTCTGGCGATCATCGGTGCGTTCCAGTTTGGCGGGCTTTATGGTATAGCGATTGCCGCAGTAGGCATGCTGTCTAACCTTGGCATCCAGTTGGCAGTGGACGCCTATGGCCCGATATCTGACAATGCAGGTGGTGTCGCCGAAATGTCGGAGCTTCCGAAAGAAGTGCGCTCAAGAACCGATAAGTTGGATGCTGTGGGTAATACCACCGCCGCAATTGGAAAAGGTTTTGCTATTGCGTCGGCTGCCCTCACTGCGCTGGCACTCTTTGGCGCTTTCATGACCACCGCGCACGTAAGCACAATCGATGTATCAAAAGCCAACGTTATGGCCGGCTTGTTCATTGGAGGTATGCTTCCATTTGTATTTTCAGCCATGGCGATGGGCGCAGTTGGACGCGCGGCGATGAGGATGATTGAGGAAGTGAGACGGCAATTCAATGAGATTCCTGCTCTCAAGGCTGCACTTGCGTTGATGAAGAAGAACGGCGACAAGCCTGTTGAGGAATGGTCAGCGGACGAACAAAAAGTCTTTCATGACGCAGATGGAAAAGCTGAATATGGAAAATGCGTAGAGATTTCAACTCAAGCTGCATTGAAACAAATGATTGTTCCGGGTCTCATGGCCGTGGTCGTACCTGTCATGATAGCGTTCCTGCCCGGGTTTGGTGTGGAAGCACTCGGAGGAATGTTGGCCGGTGTGACGGTCAGTGGAGTCTTGATGGCGATCTTCCAATCCAATGCCGGTGGCGCATGGGACAATGCAAAGAAGAGCTTCGAAGAGGGAGTGGACATTAATGGCAAGATGTACTACAAGAAGTCTGATCCTCACAAAGCGGCCGTAACGGGTGACACCGTCGGTGATCCTTTCAAGGATACCTCTGGTCCTTCCCTTAACATTCTCATCAAACTGATGTCGATCGTTGCCCTTGTGATCGCGCCCTTGCTCGCCCGTCCGGAGACAACTTCTGCAAACAAAGAAAAGGTAAAAACATCCACGGACGTTGTAAGCACGATCTCCGCAGATCAGCCGCAAGGCAAATAACCGTCACAGAACTTGCATGAATGAAGAGCCACGGAAGTTTCGTGGCTCTTTTTTGTTACTTTCGAATGATATCCCATGATAAAATCAATCAGTTTTTTACTCCTGGCGACGTTTGCATTAACCGCAAATGGGCAGGGTATATTGGGCAAATGGAAATCCGTCGATGACAACAGCGGGCAGCCGCGTTCTATTGTAGAGATCACGGAGTCTGGCGGTAAGGTGTATGGAAAGGTCGTCCGCCTGTTTCCGCAGCCGAACGAGGATCCCGACCCCGTATGCGACAAATGTGACCCCTCCGATCCACGCTTCAAGAAGAAAATTATCGGGATGGAAATCATCCGCGGACTGTCAAAAAATGGCCAGGAATACTCGGGAGGCGACATTTTGGACCCCGAGAACGGGAAAGTCTACCGCTCCAAGATATGGCTTGAGGGAAAAGACCTCAAAGTAAGGGGTTACTGGGGCCCATTCTACCGTACTCAGACATGGCTCAGGACCGAATAGACCGATTATCGCCAAATATGGGAGCTTATCTGTTCTACCATCAGCTTAACTTAATTTAAGGTTACCACCGTGGCATTCCGCGTATTCAAAACGGGCCTTGAGACAAATGAGAAGGACCTCTTCGAGAGGATCCAAAAAGGAGACGAAAAGGCCCTGGAACTCATTTATAAGAAGTATTACCGGATGATGACCAAGTTGGTTATCACCAATAGCGGTACTGAAGAAGAGGCGCGTGACGTATACCAGGATGCCCTGGTGGTATTCTGGCAAAAGGCACGGTCTGGAAACCTGGTGCTCACGTCAAAGATGAGCACTTATATCTACAGTATTTGTCAAAACCTGTGGAGAAAGGAACTGGACCGGAAGAAGAGGTTGTCCAATGAAGAGAAGGACTCAGCGGAGTCTATGGACCTGGACGGACCCGAACGCGAAAAAATCATCGCGCGGTGCCTGGAGCAGTTGGGTGAAACCTGCCGCAAGGTTTTGATGTTTTATTACTTTGACGATATGTCGATGCAGGAGATAGCCGACAAGCTCGGATTCGCCAACACCGACACCGCAAAGACGAAGAAATACAAATGCAAACAAAAGCTCGATGAGCTTGTGAAAACACAATACTCCGAGCGGGACTTTTTGGACTAATAACATGGTTAACTTTGAGCAAATAGACGATTATCTCTCCAACCGGCTTCAGGAGCAGGATAAGAAAGCTTTCGAACAGCAATTCGAGGGTGATCCTTCTCTGAGAGAAGAAGTCGAATTTCAACGCCGGGTGATTGAGGGTGTACGTCGTGCGCGCATGGCTGAAATAAAATTAATGCTGAATAATGTTCCTGTTTCCGGCGGAAGCACGTGGGGCGGAGCTAAAATCGCCGCAGCTGTTATCTCGGCAGGAATTATCTCCACTATAATTTACCTGAATACCAGCGAAGAAACGAAGACGGTCACTGCTACTACCAAAGAACCAGTGACGGAAATTGCGACCACGAAAGAAACTGACAACAATACCTCAGAGAAGACTGCTGTGGCAGAAGAAGGCAAGAAAGAAGTAATTGCCGAGTCCGCAGAGCCAACTACAAGCAAAGAACCGGCTAAGAAGGCCAAAGAAGAAACAAAAGTGGCTTCACCAGTTCACAAACCAGACATCAATGTTGTAGATCCTTCGAGCGAACTATCTGCGGATGAAAAGAAAGCAGATGCCGAAGTTTCCGGCTCTGGACGCTCTGCGATCTCCCCTTCCAGCATGGACGTCATTACGGGCATTGACGACAAGAAGCATAATTTTCATTATCAATTCGCTGAGGGTAAGTTGATGTTATATGGTCCCTTCGACAAGAGTCTTTACGAGATCCTCGAAATACACGGTGACGGACATGCGGTGTTCCTCTATTATAAAGAGAACTACTACCTGCTTGACGAAGCTCAGTCAAAGATCACACAGCTCCGCGCTATTCAGGACAGCGACCTCCTGAAGAAGCTTCGCGAGTACCGCGGGAGATAGTCGAACCACAAGCAATATCATCAGAAGCCGGCCCCAGGTCGGCTTCTTTGTTTTCAAACCTTAGCGCCTGAACTGCGGTCCATCACCGAGATTCCATTTCATATTTTCAAATCTGACAGCCCGAAGCAGGTGCTGATTGGGCAAATTAGTATCTTTGATGTCAATGGCCGGAGAATTCAAAGTCAAAAAAAAGAAGCTGGGAAGCTATCCATTCTTCAGCGTTGTATTTAGTATCACTTTGGCATTGTTCGTGATCGGACTCTTCGGAGTTCTCATAATCTATTCCAACGAGCTCGCGCGCATTGTGCGGGAGAATGTCAAGATACAGGTGTATCTGAAAAATCAGCTTGAAGAAAACGAGATCAAGGCGGTTGAGACGAAACTGCTGAACGCGGATTTTACCCTGAAAAGTCCCAACCAAAAGACCGTTGTGTTCATATCCAAAGATGCCGCAGCAAAACAGTTCATAAAAGATACCGGGGAAGATTTCAACTTCCTCGGGGAAAACCCACTTCGAAGCTCGTTCCTGGTTAATATCGACACCGCGTTTCAGAGCAAGAAGAAGCTAAGCGACATCAAAGCGCGCGTAGAAAAAATCGACGGTGTCTTCCAGGTGCACTATGAGGCCCAGGTGATTGAAAAAGTAAACAGCAACATAGCGCAGATTGGACTGGTATTGTTCGGCATTGCTTTTATCCTACTGTTTGTTGTAGTGCTGCTGATCAATAGTACCCTGAGGCTCGCACTTTTTTCACAGCGGTTTCTGATACGAAGCATGCAGCTTGTTGGAGCTACAAAGGCATTCATTCAGTGGCCGTTCATATACCGAGCTGCTCTTCACGGTGGGCTCGCTGGTCTTGTTGCTGCAGGCCTCCTGTGGGGTGTTATTCAATATGGGCACAAACGGGTAGAAGAATTGCATCTCCTGGAAAATCAGGACAGACTTTTAACCTTACTTGGCAGTCTCCTCGCAATGGGTATTTTTGTGGCCGTTATCAGCACCTGGCGCGCGGTGCAGAAATATTTAAAACTGTCACTCGACGAACTATACTAACATGAGCAAACTCCCTTTTGGCAAGAAAAATTATCAATTGATGATCATCGGGCTCGTGGTGCTCGTAGTTGGTTTTACTGTGATGACACTGGACTCCGAGCCGCATGGGTTCGGCTTCCTTGGTCTTACGCTGGGCCCGATCATCGCAATGGCTGGTTTCATAGTCGAGATCTTTGCCATTCTTCATCGTCCTTCCGATCGCTGATCGATTCATCGTCATGTCTGCGTTCCAGGCAATCATTCTGGCAATTATTGAGGGGCTGACGGAGTTCCTCCCCGTTTCCTCTACCGGACATATGATCATCGGTTCCTATTTCATGGGAATTGCGGCCAATCCGTTTGTCAAAACATTTACAGTTGCTATCCAGCTCGGCGCCATACTTTCCGTCGTCGTTCTCTACTGGAAAAAGTTTTTCCAGACATTCAGGTTCTATTTCGTCTTGTTCGTTGGCTTCCTTCCTGCCGCCGTTGCAGGATTACTCCTAAACGATACCATAGACGCATTGCTCGAGCGGGTTGACGTGGTCGGCTGGATGCTTGTGCTGGGTGGGATGGTGCTTCTGTTCATCGACAAGCTCTTTCCCGAGGCAACTGCAGTTGACGAAAGCAATGTGAACTATTCACAGGCATTCAAGATTGGTCTGTTCCAATGCATCGCAATGATCCCTGGCGTGTCGCGCTCCGCAGCAACCATCGTGGGAGGATTGACGCAGGGGTTAAATAAAAAGACCGCAGCTGAATTTTCTTTTTTTCTGGCTGTGCCAACCATGCTCGCTGCCACAGGCTATAAGCTTCTCAAGTTCTATTTGTCCGGAAACTCTTTTGGGGGCAGTGAGCTGGCCCTCCTTGGCATTGGAAACGCAGTGGCCTTCATCGTTGCCATGCTCGCGATAAAATACTTCATCGGTTTTATCACAAGGCATGGCTTCAAATTATTCGGATATTATCGCATTACCGTCGGAATAATCCTGCTACTCCTGTATTACTTTGGAGCAGAAATGGAAGTACTGTGATTAATCCTGAGGAGGGCGCATTTTTTCTCGTTAACAAACCGCTCGAATGGACTTCATTCGATGTGGTTAACAAGCTCCGGTATACACTCAAAACAAAAAAAATAGGTCATGCGGGTACGTTGGATCCCCTGGCCACCGGACTGCTCATCATCTGTGCCGGTAAAATGACGAAGCGCATCGAAGAGTTTCAGGGCCTTGAAAAGGAATACACCGGAACAATCACGCTTGGTCAAACAACACCATCGTATGACCTGGAAACCACTCCCTCCGACCCAGTGTCGATCGACCATGTCAACGACGATATGATCTACAAAGCCGCAAATGGTTTTATTGGATTGATCCAGCAAGTTCCCCCCGCGCACTCTTCCATAAAGGTCGATGGCAAACGCGCATACTCACTTGCCAGAAAGGGTAAAGACCCCCTCCTGAAGGCGCGCGAGGTGGAAATAAAAGAATTTGAGATCACGCAGATACGAAAGCCCGATGTACAGTTCCGAATTGTTTGCTCAAAAGGAGCATACATCCGAAGTTTGGCAAATGATCTGGGTGCTGCCCTCGCTGTCGGCGGGCATCTTTCAGAACTTTGCCGCACCAGGATCGGACCCTACCGCCTGGCGGATGCAGAGACAATGGAACAGATACGCGACCGATTCAAAGATCAATGAAGATCTACCACACACTCGATGATTTCCTTCGACTTGACTATGCCGTGGTCACCAGCGGAACTTTCGATGGTGTACACCTTGGGCATCAGAAAATTCTTTCGCGCCTGAAAGAGATCGCGGAAAAGAATGCCGGAGAGACAGTCGTTATTACCTTCTGGCCGCATCCGAGACTGGTATTGAAACCGGATGATCAGTCGCTTAAGCTGTTGAACACGTTCGAAGAAAAAGCCTTACTTCTGAAAGAACAGGGAATACAACACCTGTTGCGTATACCTTTTACGAAAGAGTTTTCACAGTTAACTTCCGAGTATTTCATCAGGAAAATTCTAGTTGACCGTATCGGAACAAAAAAGCTTGTGATCGGCTATGATCACCGGTTCGGTAAAAATCGTGAAGGAAGTTTTGAAGAGCTGAGAGCAAACGGACCCAGGCACGGCTTCGAAGTCGAAGAGATCCCAAGACAGGACATCGATCATCTTGCGGTGAGCTCCTCGAAGATAAGGAAGGCCCTCAACGACGGCGACGTAGCGATCGCAAAACAACTTTTGGGCCAGCCCTATTCGATTACTGGCCGCGTTATAAAAGGCAATCGACTGGGACGTGTGCTGGGATTTCCGACCGCCAACATCGACGTAGATTCATATTACAAGCTTATCCCGTCTGCGGGGATCTATGCAGTGACAGTGAGCCATGCAACCAGACGATACAAAGGAATGCTCTATATTGGAACCCGCCCCACAGTGGAAGGTGCGGGTCCATCGATCGAGGTTAATATCTTTGACTTTGATAAGGACATTTATGGAGAGGAGATCACCGTACACTTTGAAAAGCTGCTCCGGACTGACTCAAAGTTCAAGGACCTGGAAGAACTTAAGAATCAGCTGTTTAAAGATAAGGAGGCAGCGATGAGGGCGCTTGGGGGAGGATAAGAAGTAAGAAGTAAGAAGTAAGAAGTAAGAAGTAAGAAGTAAGAAGTAAGAAGTAAGAATAAAAGAAGGAGACAATGATCAACAAAGTTGTAGCGAATGCGGACGAGGCGATCAAGGACATTCCTGATGGTGCCGTACTGATGTTGGGAGGCTTCGGGCTTTGCGGCATACCGGAAAATTCAATTACGGCGATCTTAAGAAAGGGAATAAAGCGTCTGACATGCATTTCCAACAACGCGGGAGTCGACGACTTCGGGATTGGCCTCATGTTAAAGACGCGACAAGTGCAAAAAATGATTTCTTCTTATGTCGGCGAGAATGCAGAATTTGAACGACAGTTGTTGTCGGGCGAGTTGGAGGTTGATCTCATTCCGCAGGGGACACTTGCAGAACGGATACGCGCGGGTGGCGCAGGGATCCCGGCCTTCTTCACCCCGGCTGGCGTCGGAACAGAAGTCGCCGCTGGCAAGGAGACGCGTGAGTTTGATGGTAAAGTATATCTTATGGAAAGCTGGCTGCGGTCTGATTTTTCGTTGGTAAAAGCGTGGAAAGGTGACACTGCCGGCAACCTTATCTATCGAGGAACAGCACGCAATTTTAATCCGATGATGGCGGCTGCTGGGCGAATAACAATTGCCGAAGTCGAAGAGCTCGTTCCGGCCGGAGAGCTTGATCCGAACGCAATCCATACGCCAGGAATATATGTAACTCGAATTTTTAAAGGAGTGAGTTATGAGAAGCGGATTGAACAGAGGACGATCAGTAAATAATTAGTTGATTCGATAATTAGTTGATTCGATAATTGGTTGATTCAATAGTTAGTTAATGCGTTTAATGAGTTCTGGTATGCTGATTAGTTTGTCCGGGAAATGTGATTTTTTTTCAACAAGCAATTTCACAACTAGCCGTTGTAAAATTGTAAGAAACTGCATGTCGGAGTACAACCCTGACTTAAAAAGGAATTTGATTGTGAACTTGACGTTCAAGTTTTCATTAGACTCTATCAGATTCATTGATCAGCTGGAGCATCTTAGAAAATATTCCATTTCACGCCAACTAATTCGGTCTGCGACTTCGATAGGCGCTAACGTCCGGGAGGCTCAGAATGCTGAATCGAAAAATGACTTCATTCACAAAATGAAAATTGCAGCAAAAGAAGCTGATGAAACTGAGTATTGGCTGGAACTTTGCCAGGGGTCGGAAAACTATCCAGATTGGCCTGAACTCCTGGCAGAAATTCTTCATATCAAGAAGGTACTTTCTAAAATAATCGCGACATCAAAATTGCGTCGGGATAAGCAACCCAGTCAATTGCCGCATTAACGAATGAGCAAATCATCAAATTAATGAATTAAAGACCATGTTAGATAAAATCGGAATCGCAAAACGCATCGCTCAGGAAGTTCGCGATGGCATGTATATCAATCTCGGCATTGGCATTCCGACGCTGGTTGCGAATTACATTCCGAAGAATGTGAATGTCGTGCTGCAGTCTGAAAACGGATTGCTTGGGATCGGGCCGTTCCCCAAAGAAGAGAACATAGACGCTGATCTGATCAATGCAGGCAAGCAAACAATCACCATGATGGCAGGCTCTGCATTATTCAGTTCAGCTGAAAGTTTCGGAATGATCCGGAGCGGCAAAGTCGACTTGACGATACTCGGTGCAATGGAAGTCTCCGAAGATGGCGACATCGCCAACTGGAAAGTGCCTGGAAAAATGGTGAAGGGAATGGGTGGTGCCATGGATCTCGTTGCGTCGGCGAAACATATCATCGTTGCGATGCAGCATTGCAGCAAAGAGGGCACTTCCAAACTTCTGAAAAAATGTACCTTACCCATTACCGGCCTGCATTGCGTCAAGCGCATTGTTTCCGATATGGGAGTCCTTGATGTACTTCCTGGTGGAGGATTCAAACTGTTGCAGCGTGCGCCGGGCGTCAGTGTCGAGGAGATAAAGAATGCGACAGAAGGAAAGCTTGTCGCACAAGGCGAAATCCCGGAAATGGCATTATAAAATTATTAGACAATTATTAATAGTCAGTTATTGCACACACCAAAATGAAAAAATCAACGATTCAGTTTACCATACACCTTGACGACAACAATGTTCCCGAAAAAATTGAATGGGATGCTACAGAAAAACCTGAATCAGGACCGTCGGAATCAAAGGCGATCAGTATCAATCTTTGGGATCATCAGCAAAAAAACACAATGCGCATCGACCTGTGGGCGAAAGACATGCCTGTCGATGAGATGAAGCGCTTCTATATCGACTGCGTGGGTGGTCTCAGCCAAAGTGTGTTAAACTCAACCGGAGATGAGTTCATCGCGAATGAAATGAACGCACTTTGCGACCGGCTTGCCAAGCACGTGATGGCGTCGGGTAACCGGTAATTCTTCTCGTTTTTTGTTCAGAAACTCTGGTCGGAAGTGAGGGCAAAAAAGCCCCCACAATCGTTTGTTTTTGGGCAAATTCTTGTAGATTTAAAGAAATAAACTATCTGAACCCTTATGAATAAACTCTACGTACGGTCGCTCCTGCCGGTGCTCTTCCTGTTGTCAGGCGCGACTTGTCTGTTAGCGCAGACAACCATCTCCGGGACGGTCAAAGATGCCGCCGGGGAAACACTCGCGGGTGTGAATATTGTTGTTAAAGGAAGGGTGATCGGTACGATCAGCGACTCTAAAGGGGAATACAATCTCAAAGTAAATGAAGCTCCTCCCCTTACACTCGTATTTTCCTTTGTCGGATTCCAAACGCAGGAGATAGAAATCAAAGATGCCAGCACAACCGGCCTCGACATAGCCATGGCTGAACAGACATTGCTCGGCCAGGAAGTAGTTGTGTCGGCATCACGTATCGAAGAAAACATCCTGAAGTCGCCGGTCACCATTGAGAAAATGGATGTGCTGGCGATCAAACAATCCGCCGCTCCGGATTATTTCGATGCGCTTGCGAATATGAAAGGAGTGTCCGTGAACAATGGGAGCTTGAACTTCACAGCCGTCAACACCCGGGGTTTCGCAACGATCGCAAACACGCGCTTTGTACAGTGGGTCGACGGAATGGATACACAAGCCCCCCTCCTAAACTTTCCTACAGGTACCATTATGGGTTTGGGCGAGTTGGATGCAGAGAGCATTGAATTGATTCCAGGAGCTGCCTCCGCACTCTATGGTCCGAATGCCTTCAACGGGATCATGATCATGAAGAGCAAGAGCCCTTTCGAGTACCAGGGACTTAGCGCACAAATCAAAGCCGGGATTACCAATTCTCAAGCTGCTGGCTCTAATCCATTGACACAATACAGCGTACGTTACGCCAAGGCGTTTAACAACAAGTTTGCGTTCAAGGTCAATTTCTCATACATGAAAGCGACGGATTGGTTGAGTAATGACTATACAACGGATCGCACAAATCCGGAATCAACCGTTAACCTGAGCAAGAATCGCAATTTTGACGGATTGAACCTTTACGGCGATGAGGCGCAGATCGCTACTCCACTACCGAGCGTCGGCACGATCACCAGGACGGGTTTCAGGGAGCAGGATCTCGTGGGCGATAGGCCAGCAAGCACTATTAAGGGAGATGTCGCATTGCACTATCGTCTCAACGATAGGATGGAGTTAATTTACAACTACCGCTACGGCGGCGGTAACTCAGTCTATCAGGGAACTGAAAAATATGCTTTGCGAGATTTCAATCAACAGTTTCACAAACTTGAATTGAAAGGAGACAATTTCTTCGTGAGAGGATATTTGTCAGCCACGGACGCAGGGAAATCCTATAACATGTCTGCGCTGGGTGCTTATATGAACGAAAACTATGCAGACTCAAAAACAGTCTGGGTTCCCGATTTCATTAAGGCTATGCAGGGCTATAAGGAAGACCCGAATTACACCGGAACTGTTATCGCGGGAGATCCAGTTTCTGCCAGGGCATATGCAGACAGGTACCGGCCCCAACCCGGCACACCACAATTTGAAAACTTGATGAACCTGGTTCTTTCCAACTACTTTCAAAAGAAACCAACAGGATCCTATACCGGGTTGAATGGTGTAACCTTACCAGCGAATCCAGGTTATGGGGGTGCTTCATTCTATGACAACTCGCGCCTATGGCACTCGGAATTCTATTATAACTTCAAGAAAATCACTTGGGCAGAAGTCGTTGTCGGAGGTAACTATCGCCAGTACGACCTATTCTCAAACGGAACCATCTTCAATGAAGCACCCACTGATGGCGTGAACTTCCAGCGTATCAAGATCAACCAGTACGGTATCTACGGACAGATTTCAAAGACAATTGCAGAGAAACTGAAATTGACCGGATCTGTCCGCTACGACAAGAGCGACAACTTCGATGGGCATCCAACACCAAGAATCTCGGCCGTTTACTCGGTTGATGAAAAAAATAGCTTCCGCGCTTCGTTCCAGACGGGTTTCCGGATTCCGGACACCCAAGCTCAATATATTATCTTCCCTTCGTCGAGTGGCACACTGCTGGGAAGTGTTGAAGCGAATGCCGCTCAATATGGCGTTCACAACGGCGGGGCTTATACACAAACATCATATAACGCGTACCTCGCATCGGGCGGATCACTTAACCCCACTACTGGCGCAACGATTGGTGGCAATCCGGCACTCTTGCAAACTGCCAACATCAGTTATGTAAAACCCGAGCAACTTCAGGCATACGAGTTCGGTTATAAGGGGGTTATAGGAACGGATCTCCTCGTGGACCTAAACTACTATTATACCAATTACAGCGGATTTATCGGGGGGCAAATCATCGCCTCCAAGAATCCGGCCCCTCATCAAGGCGTTGCAAATTATTTTCCCGCTGGTTCGTTGTTCTCACCGTATGTTAATTCCACCGAGGACGTGCAATCACAAGGCGTTGGCGTAGGATTAACCTACAACCTGCCGCGTAACTTCACTTTGATGGGAAGCTACAACTGGGCGGATTATACAGCCAATGAAAGTGTTGACTTCAGATCTGGGTTCAATACACCAAGAAACAAGTATAGCATCGGCGTCGGTAACAGGAAACTTGCCAAGAACCTCGGATTTAATGTGAACTTCCGTTATCAAGACGGATTTGTGTGGTCATCATCGTACGGCGTATGGAATGTGCCAAGCTTCGGCGTTGTGGATGCACAGGTCAATTACAAAGTTTCTTCTATCAAGACCATGGTTAAAATCGGAGGCACCAACATTGGCGGCTCTGATTACCGTACCAACCTGGGTTCACCTTTTGTTGGCCAGCAATATTATATCTCTCTTACGTTTGATGAATTCCTGAACTAATCGTTGAACGAATTAAAAGACAAAGACATGAAAAAGAATAACTACTTCCATATAATCCTGATCACGATCATCTTCATGGGATCGTGTAAACAGGAAACAATCGTCGTGACTGATCCGGCTGCGCCACCCACACCAGCTACGCCTGTGAAGGGTACAGCGGATTTCACGAAATTTGTCGCCCTGGGTAATTCATTCGTTGCAGGGATGCAGTCAAACGCCCTGTATGATGAAAGTCAGAGCAACTCTCTTCCACGTATTTTAGCAAGGCAATTTGAAAAAGTTGGCGGCCCAACCACATTCAACCAGCCTGACATCAATTCAAAAAATGGATTCAATCCGATTCAATCAAATTTGAGCATTGGACTGATCCTTGGCCGGCTAGTGTTGTTTGATCCAGATGGCGCCGCCGGGCCTCGCTCGGCAGCTCCGGCACCCGCAAAGATGCCGGCTACATCGGTTACCTGCCCTGCCGCGCAAGCGACACCCGCCGTCCCTGCTCCGTATAACACAGCTGATTTTCCGACTGCGTTTACGGGGAACAAAAGTGCCTTGAACAATTTTGGCGTGCCCTTGGTGTACCTTGCTCAGTTGCTAACACCTGCAACTGGCGGACCCGCCATATCAGCCAACCCCGCTTATAGCCCTTTTTATGGAAGATTTGCGTCAGCCCCTAGTTCGACCGGCGCTTTGGGATCAGGCTCGACGATGATTAGCGATGCAGGAGCCGCTGCAGGAAGTTTTTATCTGCTATGGGCAGGCTTCGATGATGTGTTGTTGTATGCTGCCACTGGCGCGGACGGGGCCTCACCAGGAACATACCCAATGACCGCTTCAGCAACATTCGCCGGGCAATACAATGCATTGATAAATACCTTCTTGACAGCACCCACCCTCTCATCAGCAAAAGGCGTGGTTGGTAACATTCCCAACTTTACAAGCCTGCCATTCTTTTATACTGTGACCTGGAATGCGGTGACGTTGGATGCAGATAAAGCAACAGCGCTTACAACAAACCTCGCCACAGGCTACAATGCTTTTCTCGACGGAATGGTCCTGGCAGGTAAGATAACTGCAGCCGAGCGCGATAAGCGGAAGCTGACTTACAAAGCAGGAAGCAATCCTGTGTTACTTACCGATGAAGAATTAACGGATCTTTCACCATACATGTCGGCTTCGCCCACCACAGCGGCGTTGGTTCCATACGCACGGGCGCGCCAGGCGACATCATCCGATTTGGTTGTACTGACTGCTGGTTCGATTCTGGGAACTTGCAACAGCAATAATGCGAATGCTATCTGGGGCGTTAGCTACCCACTCACTGACAACCTGGTTTTAACCCCCACTGAGATCGCTACGATTCTTGGAAGGACAGCTGACTTCAATACAACGATCGCAACTGCAGTTGCCGCAAGCAATAATCGTCTTGCGCTAGCGGACGTTAACAAAGCTTATGCAGATTTTGTAACCGCGAAACTTATCGTTTCTGACGGAATTAGTCTGACGCCGAGCTTGTCTCCTCCTGCAGGGGCCTTCTCTGAGGATGGAATTCATCCTAACAGCCGAGGCTATGCCTTTACAGCAAATATTTTCATAGATGCGATCAATGCGAAGTTTTCATCTACGATCCCACACGCAAGCCTGGCAAACTATAGCGCCACAGGCCTGCCAGTCAATCCATAGAACGTAATCGGCAGCTAAAAAAAGAAAGGTCACTCAAGCGAGTGACCTTTCTTTTTTGCGATTCAATTCTTAAAACAATTCTTTCGCGATTTTATAAATAGGGTCGGATTTACCCATTGAATAGAAATGCAGCGTCGGCACACCAAACTTCATTAGTTCTTTCGATTGAGCGATCGTCCACTCCACCCCTACCTGCCTGACGGCAGCGTTGTCCTTGCACTTCTCCACCGCGTCTGACAGCTCTTCGGGGAAATCAATGTGGAAAATTGTTGGCAGCACATTGGCCTGCGCCTTCGCCGTGACGGGCTTAATGCCTGGAATGATAGGAACATTAATTCCTGCATCGCGGCATTGCTGTACGAATGCGAAGTACTTCTTGTTGTCGAAGAACATCTGGGTGACGATGTACTGCGCACCCAAATCCACCTTTTGCTTGAGATACTTGAGGTCAGCCTTCAGGTTGGGTGCCGAGAAGTGTTTTTCAGGATACCCGGCAACACCTATACAGAAATCCGTCGGGGAGGCGGTGGGGAGATCTTCGTCCAAAAACTTTCCCGCATTCATGCACACGATCTGCTCGAGTAGCTCAGAAGCATATTTATGACCACCAGGTTCGGGAACAAACCGGGCTTCGGTCTTGATCGCGTCGCCCTGCAATGCCAACACGTTGTCGATGCCTAAAAAGTGTAAGTCAATAAGCGCATTTTCTGTTTCTTCCTTGGTGAAACCCCCACAAATGATATGCGGCACGGTATCGACCTTATAGTGGTTTTGAAGAGCGGCACAAATACCCACGGTACCCGGACGTTTTCGAGTCGATATTTTTTCGAGCAAGCCGTTCTCTTTTTTCTTGTAGACATACTCCTCGCGATGGTAGGTTACATCAACAAACGGAGGTTTGAACTCCATCAGGGGATCGAGGTTATCATACAGCGATTTGATGTTCTCTCCTTTTAGAGGCGGAAGGATCTCGATCGAGAAAAGTGTTTTTCCGTTAGCGTTCTTAATATGGTCGGTGACTTTCATTCTGAGTTGTTCTGAGTGTTAACGTATTGACGTTCTAGGCTGGCCCTGCCTTCGGGATTTCCTTTAAATATTTGATAAACTTCAGGTCAAGGGATTTAACATGCTCCGCTTTACCCATAACTTCTTGAGCCTTGATTTCAGACCAGTAAGTTAGATCGATCGCTGCGTATCCCAGACTTTTAACTTCATTTGCCGACGCCGATGAGATCTCAAGAAATCTGATAAATTCCTTATTACTAAATCGTCCGAATCCTTCAGCTATGTTGTTCATACATGAAATCGATGCCCTTCTGATTTGACTTCGGAAATCGAAGTCCCGTGCCATCATCCCCTCACTTGACGCGATGTAAACCATCTTAACTAATTTCCTTGCTTCTTGCCAAGCCCGAATGTCTTCAAATCTCTCAATTTTTGCCATTGATAAACTTAAGCACTGCCTAGAACTAAACCATTCAGCTGGCAATCCTATTTTCATGACAACTTCATCAACTTCGGAACCTTAATACTTTAACACACAGAACTTAATACGCCAGGTTTGGTGACAGCCACTTCTCTATCAGTTCGACACTCATCCCCTTCCTTCCAGCATATTCTTTAACCTGGTCCCTGTCAATCTTACCAAGGCCGAAATACTTTGACTCGGCGTTAGAGAAATAGTAACCACTGACAGACGATGCAGGAAACATAGCATAAGATTCCGTAAGGCTGATCCCCGCTTCTTTTTCGGCATCCAACAATCCAAAGATTGTTGCCTTCTCGGTGTGATCCGGGCATGCCGGATAGCCCGGCGCGGGACGGATCCCCTGGTATTTCTCCTTGATCACATCCTCCATCGGAAGATTCTCAGCTTTTGCGTAACCCCAGAATTCCTTCCGCACCTTTTCATGCATCAATTCCGCAAACGCTTCGGCCATGCGATCGGCAAGAGCCTTCGCCATGATCTCCGCATAATCGTCCTGCTGCGCCTTGTATTTTTCAATGAGCTTTTCAATGCCCCCACCGGCACTTACCGCAAACATCCCGATATAGTCCTTCTTTCCACTCGCTGCGGGCGCGATCAAGTCAGCCAGGCAGAAGTTTGGCAAGCCCTGGGCCTTCTTGTTCTGCTGGCGTAAGAAATGCAGGTCTGTAAGCTTTTCTTTGAAATCTTTATCCCTGTACAGCGTAACATCGTCGGCGGCTGTTGCTTGGGCTGGATAGAAAGCGATCACGCCATTTGCCGTCAGCTTGCGACCAGCGATGATCTGGTCGAGCATCACCTGCGCATCGTCATATAGCTTCTTTGCCTCCGCGCCGACTTTATCATCTTTAAAAATGTCCGGATAGCGACCAAACAACATCCAAGTTTGAAAGAATGGAGTCCAATCAATATACTTTCTTATCTCCTCGAGGGGATAGTTGAGAAAAGACTTCCGGCCTAAAAACTCCGGCTTTACCGGCTGGAACTGCTGCCAATCGATCGCCACTTTATTCTTCCTCGCCTCGACAAGAGTGATGTAGTTCTTCTCCTGCTGACGGCTTTCATGGTCTTTTCTAAGCTGGACATACTCCTGCTTAACCCTCATTTTGAAGCTGCCACGGGTCTGCTCATTGATGAACTCACTCGCAACCGGCACGGAACGCGATGCGTCCAGCACATGGACAACAGGTCCATCATAAACCGGATCAATTTTAACGGCAGTATGTATCCTGGATGTAGTTGCGCCCCCAATGAGAAGTGGTAAGGTCATTTTCTCGTGCTGCATTTCCTTCGCCACGTGTACCATCTCGTCAAGCGACGGTGTGATGAGGCCGCTTAGCCCGATAATATCTACTTTTTCACGTCTCGCTGCCTCAATAATCTTTTCAGAGGGTACCATTACCCCCAGGTCAACAACTTCATAATTGTTGCATGACAGTACAACGCCAACGATATTTTTTCCAATGTCGTGCACGTCGCCCTTCACTGTGGCCATCAAGATGCGCGCTGCAGGCTTGCCCACCTGCCCGCTCCTCTTTTTCTCTTCTTCAAGGTAAGGTGTGAGCACGGCAACAGCTTTCTTCATCACACGCGCGCTCTTGACTACTTGGGGAAGAAACATTTTACCAGCACCGAAGAGATCCCCCACCACATTCATTCCATCCATCAAAGGACCCTCGATGACGTGCAATGGCTTTTCAAACTTATGCCTGACTTCTTCGATGTCAGTATCGATAAAGTCAATAATACCCTTGACCAGCGAATGCGTTATCCGCTCTTCGACAGTACCCTTCCTCCATTCGTCGTCCTGGTCTTTCTTCTTTACAGCACCCTTCACCGTTTCTGCAAATTCCAAAAGGCGTTCAGTTGAATCGTCGCGGCGATTTAGCAGCACATCTTCCACGCGCTCAAGCAGGTCTTTCGGGATGTCGTCGTAAACGGCAAGCATCGTGGGATTTACAATGCCCATATCCATACCGTTCCGGATGGCATGATACAGGAACGCTGAGTGCATTGCCTCGCGCACGACCTGGTTGCCACGGAAACTGAAGGAGACGTTGCTTACTCCCCCGCTGACGTGCGCGTGCGGCAGATTTTCGCGAATCCACCTGGCAGCCGCAAAAAAGTCCAGCGCATAGTTCCTGTGTTCTTCTATACCTGTCGCAACGGGAAAAATATTAGGATCGAAAATGATATCCTGCGGAGGAAACTTGACAACACGGGTCAGGACTTCATAGGCACGCTTACAAATGTCTATTCTTCTTTGGTAGGTGTCAGCCTGTCCTTGCTCATCGAAGGCCATAACGACTGCGGCGGCGCCGTACCGCTTCACAAGCTGGGCCTGGCGAATAAATTCCTCTTCGCCACCCTTCATGCTGATCGAGTTCACGATGCTTTTCCCCTGCAGGCACTTTAGTCCCGCCTCAATGACTTCCCATTTAGACGAATCAACCATGACGGGGATACGGGCGATCTCAGGTTCCGACGCCATCAGATTGAGGAACTTCACCATGGCAGCTTTCGAATCAAGCATACCTTCATCCATATTAACATCGATCACTTGCGCACCACCCCTAACCTGGTCCAGTGCAATCGTGAGTGCCTCATCGAAGTTATCTTCCTTGATAAGTTTCAGAAATTTGGCCGAGCCGGTAACGTTGGTCCGCTCACCGATGTTGATGAAGTTCGAAGCGGGTGTCACCGTGACTGCTTCGAGGCCGCTGAGTCTTAGATAGAAATCAGGCATTCACAGCTACCTCCCTTGGCTTGTACTTGGCTGCGAGCTTCGCAATTACTTTAATATGGTCCGGCGTTGTGCCGCAGCAACCGCCTACAATATTGACCAATCCCTCTTTTAAAAACTCCTCGATCTGTTCTCCCATCTCTTCGGGTCCCTGATCGTATTGACCAAATTCATTTGGCAGCCCTGCGTTGGGGTATGCGCTTACGAAGAAGGGAGCCTGCTCATTCAAAACCTGCAGGTATGGCCGAAGTGCCTTGGCACCCAGCGCGCAGTTCAATCCAATGCTCAGCAAGGGAACATGAGAAACTGAAATCAAAAATGCATCCGTTGTTTGACCCGACAGCGTCCGGCCGCTTGCATCGGTAATTGTGCCCGACACCATGATGGGCAGCTCCTTTCCGATCTCTTCAAATAGCTCTGTCGCCGCAAACAACGCTGCTTTCGCATTCAGGGTATCGATGATCGTTTCAAAGAGCAGAACATCGACACCGCCGTCAATCAGCCCTTTCGCTTGTTCCTTAAACGCCTGCTTTAACTGGTCGAAGTTAATTGCTCGAAAACCAGGATTGTTAACATCAGGCGAGAGCGATGCGGTTTTATTGGTAGGACCCATTGCGCCCGCAACAAACCTCGGCTTGTTCGGCTCGCGCCGGGTGAATTCATCCGCCACTTCCCTGGCTATTTTCGCCGACTGAAAATTGAGGTCATAGACGGCGTCCTCTAGGTGATAGTCGGCCTGCGCTATGGACGTGCCGCTGAAGGTATTCGTTTCGGCAATGTCGGCCCCAGCCTCAAAGTATAATCTATGGATATCCTTGATGATGTCTGGCCTGGTTATGGACAACAGATCATTGTTCCCCTTGAGAGGATACTTATGGTCCTTGAACCTCTCTCCCCTGAAGTCTGCTTCCTCCAACTTGTGTCGCTGGATCATAGTACCCATAGCGCCGTCCAGCACCATGATGCGTTCCTTCAAAATGTCTTCTATTTTCACTCTTTCTGAGGTTTAAATCACGCTTTTCCAGAAAGAGCCTGCTGAGTGGCCGCTTATCTTGATCCCGACGAATGAGTCGGGAAAGGGAATTAGCACCAAGTTATTGGCAAGGTTGCTAAGACTTCATCGGGCCCTGTCCCTCGGTCTTTCTGGATAAGCAATGCAAAGAAAACCAATAACCGGCTAAAAATGAAATCGATAAGGATTTTATAACACGATTCATAATGGTTAGGGCCGACCAACAGCTTACTTTTGCGTTTTGATTAATAATAAAAAGCGTTCCCGCAGATCTCGCTGATCACGCAGATCCATCAGCGCAATTCGCGGAATCTGCGGGAGAATATCTCAACCGACTCGAAATGAAACTCGCTGCCATCGACATTGGTTCCAACGCCATTCGCTTCCAGGTGTCGAGTGTGCTTGATCACAACAGCAAGATCATGTTCAAGAAGCTCGAATACGTCCGCTTCCCACTCCGACTGGGGCATGACGTTTTCAGTACCAACAAGATCAGTAAAGCAAGCATCGAAAAATTCAAAAAGCTGATGAAGGCATATAAGCTCTTACTCGAGCTTTACGAAGTCGATGATTATATGTTTTGCGCCACCTCCGCGATGCGAGAATCGGAAAACGGTGAAGAGCTTGCAAGGGAGGTCAAGGATGAGTATGGCATACAAATCAACATCATCGACGGGCAACTCGAAGCCGACCTTATCAACAAGGCTATCTCTTCCTACCTCGCCGACAAGACTTACCTTCACATTGATGTGGGAGGCGGAAGTACGGAACTCAACCTTTTCACTGGCGGTAGCAAAATCAAAACACGGTCCTTCAAGATCGGATCCGTCCGTGTGCTCGAGCATCATGATTCCCCCCTTATGTGGGTCGACATGGAGAAGTGGGTTAAGGACAACGTCAAGAAAGCCTACGGGCCGGTTACGGCGGTAGGAACAGGTGGAAACATCAGCAAGATCTTCGAGCTCGCACAGATGAAGCCAGGCAAGACCATGTCACTTCAAAAGATCCGCGAGATCAAAAAGATGATCGAAAAGCGCACGATGGAAGAACGCATCTATGAACTGCAGATGAACCCAGACCGTGCCGACGTCATCGTTCCAGCAAGTGATATCTACATCAAAGTGATGGAATGGGCGCAAGCAAAAAGCATTCTCGTACCTGAAGTTGGCTTGAAAGACGGTATTCTATTACAGCTTTTCGAAAAGAATAAATCACAGAAGAAGATTGAATTTGTGAACATGGAGGATCAGTCGAAGGGAAGGAAGGTGTCGGTGGTGAGCCCTGTCCGGAGGAAGAGAAAGAAGTAAGCAGGCGGCAGTGGGCAGTAGGCAGTCAACGTTACAGTGAAGCGCACTTAGTTCAATACTTCGCGTCGAACGATTTTACCAGATCGCATTTTTACTCGCCAAACTATTGGATTGTAATTTGGTGGAGGTTGACTCAGCCACGCAAGCCGCTCACTTATCGATTTCAGACTAGCCGAATCAAGTTTTAATTCAGGTTCCGTCGGGGATACCAACAACACCGGAATACTGTCGATCTCGACATAGCCTCGTGGATGCATATATTGAAGAGCACCATCAAAATAATAAGTGATGCTAACAATGAAAGTCGAGGTGTCTTGGCCTAATTCTGACTCAATAGTCATCAATAAACTTCGATCATTTTCTATAGCGTAGTATTGCCGTAATACATCGGCCAATGCTCCTTCAACTAAGACTATTTCGGCAGCGGGTGCCGAATTCTGATTCGAGCAGGCGATTGCCGCAAAAATCAATAGGCAGATTACGGATGCATTGCTTTTTTTTGATTATTGAACCCATTAACGTTTCTAATGCAAGAGCGCGAGAAACGTCACGCCGCCCAATCTCCAAATTTTCAAATCGTCAAATTTCCAAATCAAAACAACGTCACTCCCTCGATAATCTGCTTCGTGATATTGTAAAACTCCTTGTGGATATTGAAAGGCTTCTCTCCGTTCAACTCTTTCTTCACATAGCTCCCGTCTTCCTGCATGATATAGGAATTCACATTATCCCACAGGTTGTATCTCAATATGTTCATCACTTGCTTACGCACGTTCTCCTGCTCAAGCAGCACCAGTGACTCGATGCGGCGATCGAAGCTACGTACCATCGCATCTGCGCTGCCGATATAAACTTTCGGAGTACTATTGTTATGGAAGTAATAAACGCGTGAATGTTCCAGGTACTCTCCGACAATCGAAATCACCTCGATATTTTCACTTAATCCCTTTCTGCCAGGACGAAGGCAGCACATACCCCTCACAATCAACTTGATCTTTACACCGGCCTGGCTCGCTTCGTAAAGCGAATCGATGAACTCTTTGTCTTGTATCGAATTTAACTTGATAACAATCCCTGAAGGCAAACCAGCGCGTGCATTCTCTGCCTCCTTCCGCACGAGCGCGATGAGCTGAATGCGCATGTCGCGCGGCGACGTGATCAGGTTACGATAGGAAGATGGCTGCGAATGGCCCGTAATAACATTAAAGAATTCCGACACGTCACTTGCATAGCTTTCCTTCGTGCTCAGCAACCCGATGTCTGTATAGTGTCTGGAAGTTGCTTCATTGTAGTTACCGCTCGAAATATGCACATAGCGGTAGACGCGGTCGTCCGGCTCGCGCAGCACAATGAGCAGCAATTTTGTGTGTGTCTTCAGCGTGCCGAATCCATAGATCACAAAGCAGCCCGATTTCTGCAAACGTTGCGCTTCCCGGAGATTGTTCTCTTCATCAAAACGCGCTTTCACTTCGAATAAAACAGACACGTGCTTGCCGTTCTCAGCAGCTTTCAGCAGGGCAGCACTCACTCGCGATTCCTTTGCGAGCCGGTAAATCGTGATCTTGATCGACAGCACCAGCGGATCCTCGGCAGCTTTCTCAAGAAGCTCAAGAACCGGATCCATCGAATTGTAGGGATGGTGCAAAACAATATCTCGCTCCTTCAGCACCTCGAACAGATCCCGCACACCCTGCTCAGGAAATGTCACGGGCTTGATCGGCGGCCTCGGCTGCGCTTTCTTATCCTTGAATTCTTTGTGTCCGATTATCTGATTGAGTCCTGCCAAATCAAGAAGTGTGTCTTTCGGCACCGTGAAAATATTGAGATCGTCAAGGTCCCACTGGATCTTAAGAAGGCGCAACATCCACGGGTCGGCGCCTTCCATGATGTCCATTCGCACCACGCGACCGGTCCGACGCGTCTGGAGTTTTCTCTTAAGTTCTTCGAGGAAGTTTGATTCTATATCCTCACTCTCCTCAAGGGTGAAATCGCCATTGCGGTTAATCCGGAAAAGTGTCACGCTTATCACTTCAACGTTCCTGAAGAGGTGATGAACATTGTGTGTAATGATGCTCTCGATCGGAACGAATGCAATCGTTCCATCCATCTGAAGAATCTCGAAGAAGCGACCGATGTTGCTCGGAATCTGTATGAAAGACGCTTTCTGGTGGTGATTTGCGTCCGCGGGATTCTTCGTTACAACGCCTATCAAAAGCCTGTTATTCTTCAATGTCGGAAACGTGTGATACGTATCAAACATCATTGGCGTAAGCATCGGATAGATCGTCTTCTGGAAGTACTGGTCTACTCGATTTTTATCCTGATCCGAAAGCGAAGCGTAGTCGCTAATTTTAAACCCATTCTTTTCAAATTCCGGCTTCAGGTGCTCCAGGAAAAAGTTATTCTGATTGCGGATGAATGTCTGCAGTTCCTGCAAAAGAAGATACCGAAAGGGTGTCTCACGCAAACCGCTGTAGTCGAATCGCTCCTTACCGAAGTCGAGATAATTATAGAGGCTGCCCAGCCTGATGGTACAAAACTCATCAAGATTGGATGCAGTGATCGCAAAGAACTTAAGCCGGTCAAACAGACTTCTGTCGGTGTGACGCGCCTGATCCAGCACTCTGTAGTTGAACTGCAGCCAGCTCAGGTCCCTGCTGATGTAATTGCTTTCGGCTATTTGCTGATTGGCATTCGCCGGTATAACGATCAATTCTTCCTCGCCCCGCTCCATACTACTGTCAAATATCTATTCTAGCGTACTTGGCATTCCGCTCGATAAAGTCGCGGCGCGGCGCCACCTCATCACCCATAAGCATTGAGAACAAATGGTCGGCTTCTGCTGCCGACTCAATATTTACAACCTTTAATGTCCTTTTAGCAGGATCCATTGTTGTAGACCAAAGTTGTTCCGGATTCATCTCTCCGAGACCTTTGTAACGCTGGATGCCAACATTTTCTGTCTTTCCATCTTTAGCAAGTTCTTTGATGATCGCATCACGCTCTTCTTCAGTCCAGCAATAGCGCTCTTCTTTTCCTTTCTTCAGCAAATACAATGGAGGCAAGGCGATGTAGACATACCCCTGCTCGATGAGATCACGCATGTAGCGGAAGAAGAAAGTAAGTATCAATGTCCGAATGTGGCTACCGTCGACATCTGCATCGGTCATGATAATGATCTTGTGATAACGAAGTTTGGTGAGATTGATAGCCTTTGCATCCTCTGCTGTGCCGAAACTGATACCAAGGGCGGTGATCATGTTCTTGATCTCCTCGTTCTCATAGATCTTGTGCTCCTGTGCCTTCTCAACGTTAAGGATCTTTCCACGCAGCGGAAGTATCGCCTGGAAATGACGATTGCGTCCCTGCTTGGCGGAGCCACCGGCAGAATCTCCCTCCACGAGGTAGAGTTCTGAAACGCCTGGGTCTGTGCTTGCACAGTCAGCCAGCTTTCCGGGGAGTCCGGTGCCTGTGAGGACGTTCTTGCGTTGCACCATTTCGCGTGCCTTGCGAGCTGCGTGCCGCGCTTGTGCGGCAAGAATAACCTTGTTGACGATCAGTTTGGCATCCTTTGGATTTTCCTCCAGGTAGTTCTGAAGAACCTCTCCCATCGCCTGGTCAACTGCGCCCATCACCTCAGAGTTTCCGAGCTTGGTTTTTGTCTGACCCTCGAACTGAGGCTCGGCAACTTTAACAGAGATTACTGCGGTAAGCCCTTCCCTGAAGTCATCACCCGAGATCTCGATCTTGGCTTTCTCAAGCAAACCAGATTTTTCAGCGTATGCCTTCAGCGTTCTTGTCAAAGCCCTGCGGAATCCGGCTACGTGAGTTCCCCCCTCATGTGTATTGATGTTATTGACGTATGATACAAGATTCTCGCTAAAGGAAGTATTGTAGCTCATGGCCACCTGCACAGGACTCACGCCCTTGTCGTTCTCAACATAGATTGGTGCAGGGATCAGCTTTTCACGGTTCGAATCCATGTACTGCACGAACTCACGCAAACCGCCTTCGGAAAAGAAAGCGTCAGTCCTTGCGGCACCGTTCTCGTCTTTCTCGCGCAGGTCGAACAGGAGAATCTTGATCCCCGGATTGAGGAACGATAACTCACGCAGACGTGACGCAATTGTTTCGTAATTGTATTCCAGCACAGTGAATATCTCGCCATCCGGCTTGAATTCTATGGTAGTGCCCCTTCGCGTGGATTCACCGATAACTTTAACAGGATATTGGGGAATGCCGCGCTTATATTCCTGAACAAAAACTTTTCCATCACGGTAAACGGTGGCCTTCAGATCATCAGACAATGCATTCACGCATGAAACTCCCACACCATGCAATCCGCCTGAGACTTTGTAAGTGTCCTTGTCGAACTTACCGCCGGCATGTAGCACAGTCATAACAACTTCGAGCGCCGAGCGTTTCTCTTTCTCGTGCATGTCTGTAGGAATACCACGACCGTTGTCTTCAACCATCACTGAGTTGTCGGGATTCACAGTGACCCTGATCTCGTCGCAGAAGCCGGCAAGCGCCTCGTCGATGGAGTTATCGACAACCTCCCAAACGAGGTGGTGAAGACCCCTTACGCTGACGTCACCGATATACATTGCAGGCCGTTTCCGGACCGCTTCCAAACCTTCTAAAACCTGGATATTACTCGCCGAATATTCAGCGGCCTTCTTAGACTTTTCTGCGTTCATCTTTTACTCTTAGTCGTGCAATTTTTTATTCCTACCAAAAGGGGTCAAAAATAACCTTTTTGGCGGTAAAAACTGCATTTTTCGCCACAGAAATCAAAGATAATTTGGGCTTAATTGCCTCTAAAAATTGGGGTAATTTCAGGCGATCGGTACGTTCATTTTGAACCCGTCTTTTTAGCCTTTTTTGAACCCTTTTTGGAGCCACTTTCGGTACCTTCAGCGAGAAGCTTTTCCTTGGCCTTTTGGAGCTCGTCTTTCTGCGCAGCGCTCACCTTGGGATAACTGAGATCCAGCTTCCTGAACTGATCGTGGATAACAGAGGCGATAGCAAGTCGTGCATACCATTTGTCGTCGGCGGGAATGATAAACCATGGGGAATCTTCCGTCGATGTGGCGCCTATGGCATCTTCATATACTTCCTGGTAACGGTCCCAATATCCACGCTCTTTAAGATCGGAAAGGGAAAATTTCCAGTTCTTGCTTGGGTCATCGATTCGTTCGAGGAATCGTTTCTTCTGTTCTTTTTTTGAAAGGTGGAGAAAGAACTTAAGAATAATCGTTCCGTTGTCCGTGAGATTTTTTTCAAAGCGTCGAATCTGCTTCAGGCGCTCCTCCCAGAATTTTTTTCCAATGTCTTTGACAGACTCCACGTCAGGAAGATTTTCACTCAAGACAAACTCCGGATGAACACGGGTTACAAGTACGTTCTCATAGTGAGATCGGTTGTGGATTGCAATTTCACCACGGGCAGGCAGCGCGAGTCCGTGGCGCCAGAAGTAATAATGATCCAGCTCGTGTGCTGAGGGAGCTTTAAAACTGTAGACTTTAACACCCAAAGGATTGAATCCGGACATGATGTGTTTCACCGCACCATCTTTCCCCGCAGCATCCATTGCCTGAAAGATGATCAGCACAGAGTAACGATTGTGTGCGTACAAAGTATCCTGGATCTTTGCCAGCTGCATTCTGCTTTCGTCAAGTAACTCGCTTGCCTGCTTCTTATCGAGACCTTTACCCTTATAGCCGGTTGAATAGTTTTTTAACTTAACCTTCGATTCTGGTTTAACACGGAAGTCTTTTATGTCGATTAACTCTTTGCCTTTTGCCATAGTTGTTTATTTATCATCTAATGTAATGGTAATAACCGGAGGGCGCGTATGGGTTGCCTCATATTTCTGACATTAACCTCCTCAAAAAAGTGGAAATGAACGGTGTATTTGCTATTTTTCGTACCCTACCAAGGGTTCCAGCAATGAAACTGATTTTTGTCATACTCGGACTTTTTTTGATCGCACCCACCTTAACAATGGCGCAGGATGACAAAGCAGAAAAATCCTCGATCAAATCAGTGATAGAGAAGGAAACCACTGCGTTCTTCAACGTCGATCGTCAGAGCTGGGAAATGAACTGGCTCGACGCACCCTATGCAATCTGGTCATATGCCGATTCAACCGGTGGATCTTTTGTCGAGGGGACCGCAAACATTAAAGAAAATTTTGAAGAGTATTTCCAGACAGCAAAGCCCTCGAAGTCAAAGATTACACGTGAGTGGCTGGAGATCCGTGTGTATGGAAAAGGTGCCTATGTTCGGTTTATTCAGAAAGCAGTGGATGGTATCGATATCGACACCACATCTGAAACACGTGTACTGGAAAAAGATAAGGACGGAAGATGGAAGATCATCTGTCTGACGGCTAACGCCAAGTACGCTCCAAAGAGTAAGACCTAAATTAAGACCTAATACTGACCCGTGCGCAGCATCACAAGGGTGCACGCTTCCAGTGTCTCAGTGCCGGCATCATTCAACTTTTTTATCAGCTCATCGTTTTCCGTGCCGGGATTAAAAATCACACGCTTAGGATGGAGGCTGAGTATATAGTCGTACCACTCCGGCTGATTTCGCGGTCCGATGTACAAGGTAACAGTATCGACGTCTTTAACGGGGGGCTTTTGTCTTAAGTCAAGGATTGGCTGGCCGGAGACTTCACCTTTTCTGATCCCGACGGGCACCATTTCATGACCATAGCTCGAAAGCATGTTCGCGGCCAGGTATGCGTAGCGCGATGGGTTAGGTGATGCTCCTACGACAACCGTTTTCTTACTCATCTTTTAATCTTTTTAGTCACTGCTTCCGCGCATCTCATGCCGTCCAGCGCCGCCGACACAATTCCGCCGGCGTATCCGGCACCCTCACCACATGGATACAAACCCCTTACATGCGGGTGCTCCAACGTTTCCTTGTCTCTGGGAATCCTCACCGGCGATGACGTCCGGCTCTCAACCCCCACCACCTGGGCGTCGTTTGTCAGATAACCCTTCATACGGGTTCCAAAGTTCCTGAACCCCTGCCGTAAGCAATCCGAAATAAATGATGGAAAGACCTCCGCGACGTCGACGGATGCAAGGCCAGGTTGATAGGAGGTCTCAAGTAAATGAGATGAATGCTTTTTCTCAACAAAGTCATTGAGCAACTGGCCGGGTGCCGTTTGTCGTCCCCCCGCCACCTCGCACGCCTTCTGCTCTATCGCCCGTTGAAAGTACATTCCCGCTAATGGACCGTGCTCACTGAATTTCTTAAAGTCCGGTACGTCGACGGCGACAACAATACCTGAGTTGGCAAACCTCGAATCGCGGCGTGACGGGCTCATCCCGTTCACAACCACCTCGCCCGGAGCAGTCGCTGCCGGAACGATGAATCCGCCAGGGCACATGCAAAATGAAAACACGCCACGCTGATCCCTACCGACCTTAGCCTGGTGGACGACGGAGTATGATGAGGCAGGGAGCCAAGGACCCCGGTCTGCACAGTGGTATTGAATTTTGTCGATGAGCTGCTGGGCATGTTCCACCCTGACGCCGATAGCAAAAGGCTTGGCTTCGATTGCTACCTTCCGGCGGTGAAGTAACTCAAACACATCGCGCGCTGAATGCCCGGTTGCCAGTATCACGCCTTCGCCTCGGATAGATTCTCCGGCAGCGGTTATAACACCCGACATTTCACCATCATCAAGAATGAAGTCGGTAACCTTTGTATTGAAGCGTACTTCTCCGCCTGACCGAATAATAGTCTCGCGGAGCCCCTGAACGAGCTTTGGAAGTTTGTTAGTGCCGATGTGCGGGTGTGCGTCTACCATTATATCCGTGGGAGCACCGTGCTCTACCAGGATAGAAAGTACCTCCCGCACATCACCGCGTTTTGTCGACCGGGTATAGAGCTTTCCGTCAGAATATGTGCCTGCTCCACCTTCACCGAAACAATAGTTAGACTCAGGGTTTACAATATGTTCTTTATTAATCGCGGCCAGGTCCCGGCGACGCGACTGCACATCACTTCCGCGTTCGAGTACGATGGGTTTCACGCCGAATTGGATCAGCTTCAGCGCAGCAAAGAGCCCTGCCGGGCCGGCACCAATTACCAATACAGTCTCAGATTTGGAGACGTCCGGATAAGCTCCCTCACGATTGCCTTCCTGAATAAGTGATTGCTTTGGAACGACCTCGCCTACAATTTTGACAGTGATATTCCGACTTCGGGCATCAATCGACCTTTTCAGCATGCGAAAGGCCTGGTCACCAGCGGAAGAAACATGCAGCTTGTCGATAACAACCTGTTGAAACAATTCCGGATCGAACGCCTGCTGCGGCGTGAGTGACAATTCTACCTGCTTGTTCATGAAAGGCAGTTAACCTTTAAATTAAACTTTCGGCCAATGCACAAAGGACGCAACTAATATGCAAAGATCACAAAGAAATCTCGGACCAATGTGGCCGTCTTTCGAAGATTGTCTTTTTCGTTTTTGCGTCGGGTCGTTTTCTCAGTGTCTTCCGTCAAAGGAAAACGAATAGCCAAAGTTCAAGGTGAACCGGAACCCATGGGAAAGGCCGCTTTGCATCTGGTTAACGAACACATCCTTGAATAGCGGCTCGACATCAAATGCCCTATAGCCGATGTTATACCCGACAGCGGCATCGATGGTAAACCCATCGCCATCATTGCGCTGCATCAGGCGTGTTCCTAACATCAATCCGTACTCGGCACGCTGTTCGGATGCGCTTGCCGTGATCACATTATTCGGCGATTGCGCGAAGCTCATGTTATTAAAGTAGCCGATGTTCGTAAATCTAACTTCGTGCCCGAAGTACCACATTCCCATCTTGAGATTATTATAGAATTTCTGTTTTAATGCAATGGAATAGCCTCGCTGGTAGACCTTTCCCGACGGCACTTCAGAATCTGCAGTAAAAAACGGCGACCTGATTCCCTCGAATTCAAATTCGTGACCCAAACGCTGCTGGTTGTAAAACTCAATCGCGAGCGGCATCCTGCCGATGAACGACATCATTGGGTTACCTGCGATAATGACGCTTCGGTATTCGGGGAAACGCGGCTGGAAATAATAAAAGCCCTGTCTCCTCGCGTTCCTGGACACTGCGACCGTGGAAGACTTGTTTTTATTGAGCAGCGAATTGATCTCACCTGCCAGCTGATTGTTTTCGTAAAACGGTTTGTAGTATCCCGACAGAGTTCCGTCGGGCTCATACAGTTCCCAGGTACCGACGCGAAGATCATCATCCATCTGACCTTTTGTCTGCAACGTCCCACTGGGATAATATCCCTTGTATATCCCTTTCCCATTTTTATAGTCGCATTCGCCTTCGAGTTTCCCATCGACAGAGTAATACTCCCATTTACCTTCGTTCTTGCTGTCAACAATCTTACCTTTTGTCTTTAGTTTTTTATCGGAGTAGTATGCCCTGAATTCACCAGAGCCGTTGCTATAGGTAACTTCACTCTTCAGAGACCCGTCGGCATTGAACGTGCTCCAGTAGCCGTTTTTTGTGCCGCCGACAAACTCACCCTGAGAGCTCACCTTCCCATCTTCGAAATAAAAAGTCCACGGACCCGTGGCCTTGTCATTGTCGTAAGTCCCGGAAGATGAAACTTTGCCTGATGCGTAATAGTGCTTCCAGTCTCCCGTTTTCTTGCCATTCACATACTCGCCTTCACTCTCCAGGATCCCATCTTCGGCGAAATATCTCCAGTGCCCTACGTTCTTCGCTCCTGCTTTCGGCCCTTCCGCATAAACTTTCCCGGAATGGAAGTATTCAGTAAAGACGCCGTGGTCATCGGTGTACTCAATTTCACCCCGACGCGTGCCATCTTCAAAGTAGGTGTTCCATAATCCCGATCTTTTATTCGCGACATAGTCGCCTTTTTCTTTAAGCTCCCCACTTTCATAATAGATCTTCCACTCCCCCTCCCTGTTCTGACCATTGACCGTGCCCTCCATGCTCTTAACACCGTTTTCGAAGAAGTATTCCCACGCGCCGTAGTTGGAACTTTGACGAAGGATCCCGCGCATACGCACGTTTCCTGTTTCGTAGTAAAATTCCCAAACCCCCGTGGTTTCATTATTGACAAATTGGCCTTTCGACTCCATGCTGCCGTTCAGGAAATAAGAGATGTATCTCCCCTGCAGGATATTCTGAATCGTGTCCTTTACCTGATAAATTTCCTTGATGTTCTTTTTCGCAGCGTCGTAATAGACATAGCGTGTCACACTCTGAGCACAAGTGGATTGCGTAGAAAACCCCATCCCAAACCCAAGGAGCACCGGACTTAGTGCCAACCAGACAAACCGCTTCACAGACAGTGATTTATATCCTATAAAGTTAATAAATAGTTCACAGTTAACGCGTGAATGCGATTAACAGCAAACAGGTAACACAACCAGTGTTACGAAGATTGAAGAGCCCGCTCAACCCCAGCCTTTCCCCATTCGGCCTTTTCCCTTTCACTCCATAATTCGGGAAAGAAAAAAATGCGCTGAAACCTCGGTGGTAGGTATTTCTGCCAATTGGTGCCGCCGGTGGCTTTGATGTCTTCAGGATCTTTTTGCAGATAACGTGCTGCCGACCTCATGTGTGCCAGCGGCCAAAGCACGTTTGCCAGCTCATCATATTTGCGTAGGCAATCAATGACCTCGGCATCGGTGCTGAAATTTTTGATGTAGAGTTTCCGCAAGTTCTTTTCGCGGTGCGCCATCGCTGTATCGCGGAACTGCTTCATGTATTTGTCCTCAAACTGTTGCAGTGTAAGCGTTTTTTTTCCAGAAGCCAACTCCGTCGCGCCACTTCTCCAATAGAGCTTGTCGACTTGCTGACCGATATCGCTGTATTCCCGCATCTCTTCCCGGAACTGTGCATCGACCAGGTTTATCAAATCAGTGGAACAGATCTCGATGAGCCGATACTGCGCCGACTGAAATCCGCTGGCAGGCAAAAGGGACATTCGAAACTTTAAGAATTGATCGCGCTCCATCCCATCGGTCATCATATCGAATGAATCGCAGAGATTTTGAAAGTAGCGGATGATCCGCTTCAGTCGCGCGACAAAAAATATTTTATCCAACGATTCCTTTATCGCTATCTGCTCCATCTCCCATAGAACGAGGTTGAAATAAAGCTCGGTGATCTGGTGATACGTTATGAATATCCTCTCGTCGGGAAATTGTGTCTTTGGATTTTGGAGACTCAGGAGCGTATCGAGATGAATATAATCCCAATAGGTGAGATAATCTGCGTAAAGGAGTCCGTCGAGATAGGACGAAAGATCCTGCCCCATCACTGCATATTTCTGTTGAAGTTTTTGCAGCTGGTCCTGCAGTCTGGGATCAAGAGAAGAATCCATTCAATTCGCTAAATTTGCAGCAAATTAAGAAATAGTATGTCATCCGTTACGACCTCCACGCCCAAAGCAAAAAAGTCCCTCAAGCAAGACGTTTACGACCATCCTGATTTTTATCAGGTCGACAGTTTGCTTACCGAAGAACACAAACTTATCAGGAGTTCTATCCGCGACTTCGTGAAGCGCGAGATATCTCCCTTTATTGAAGATTGGGCACAACAGGCGCACTTCCCATATGAGATCGTAAAGAAATTCGGAGACATCGGTGCCTTCGGCCCCACTATTCCGCAAGAATACGGCGGTGGCGGACTCGACTACATCTCTTATGGTATCATCATGCAGGAAATAGAGCGTGGAGACTCCGGTATGAGATCTACGGCGTCGGTACAGGGGTCGTTGGTTATGTATCCGATTTATAAGTTCGGAAGTGAAGCACAGCGGAAAAAATATCTGCCGAAGCTCGCATCAGGCGAATGGCTCGGATGTTTTGGATTGACAGAGCCGGACCACGGGTCAAACCCAGGCGGCATGGTGACGAATTTCAAAGACATGGGTGATCATTACCTTTTGAATGGTGCCAAGATGTGGATTTCCAATTCGCCAAAAGCAGACGTTGCGGTAGTGTGGGCGAAGAATGAGCAAGGACGCATTCATGGCCTGATCGTCGAGCGAGGGATGCAGGGATTTTCAACACCGGAGACACACGGCAAATGGTCGCTGCGCGCGAGCGCAACGGGAGAGCTTGTATTCGACAATGTAAAAGTTCCGAAAGAAAATCTTCTGCCTAACAAGAGCGGACTTGGAGCACCGTTGATGTGCCTTGATTCGGCACGGTATGGTATTGCATGGGGAGCACTTGGGGCGGCAATGGATTGTTATGAATCGGCGCGGCGATATGCTGCTGAGCGAATTCAGTTTGGAAAGCCCATCGCATCATATCAGCTGGTGCAAAAGAAACTTTCCGAGATGTTGACAGAGATCACCAAAGCTCAGCTTCTCAACTGGAGACTGGGCACATTAATGAATGAAGGAAAAGGAACAACGCCTCAGATATCACTTGCAAAAAGAAACAATGTTGCGCTTGCGTTGGAGATTGCACGCGAAGCAAGACAGGTTCATGGAGCCATGGGAATCACAGGCGAATATCCTTTGATGCGACATATGATGAACCTTGAGTCAGTGGTTACTTATGAAGGAACGCATGATATTCACTTGCTGATACTGGGAAATGAGATCACGGGGATACCGGCGTTCTCTTAACCATTTGATTATCCACCGCGAAGAATAGCGGTAAAATTCATACCGAATTGTTATGAAGAAATTTCTTCTGATGATCATCCCTTTCGTATGCCTGTTCGCCTGCAAGAAGAATGAAGATCCCGCGCCCGGAGCGACATCTACAACGACCCTTCTAACGTTCAAGCAAGACGATCCAGCTTCTACGGCAAACGCGGACAACTGGATATTTGCCACCGACGAAAATGGAAACATTCTAGACATCCAACATTATGAAGGCGATCAAACCGTCGTGCTGAAAAGTGATAAAGTGAAAGCCTCAGATAAGATCAACATCACTATATTCCGCTACTTCAACCCAGCAGGCGAGTCAGTTGATTTCATCAGTTACCTGGGAATCACACCGACTCAAACCTGGCTCTACAATAAGAGACTTCCATCCTTCCCTACCCAGCTTGGAAGTGCGACCCTCAATTTTACCAATACGCCCGCGAGCCCACTCAATCCTGGCATCACCGTCACCAACAACCTGACGTTTAATTCCACTCGACCCACAAAACCGAACTCGGTTACAGCAGGTCTATACAAGATACCCGAGAAATTACTTGCAATTGCTAACATAGGAGACGTCCCCAAATACCTTGAGTGGACAAATGTTGTTGACGGAGCTACTCGCACAGCAGACTACCCTACCAGTTTCATAGCATTGCAAAACAATTTCACGTTTTCCATCCCCGCAAGCGAAGGATGCAAAGTCATTATCTACGGTATCATGAACCAAAGCGGAGTTGATCCTGGGTATGTCACCCCCACCTCCTCTATTGGATACTTGAATTGCTCGATGAGCATAAATGCAGGCGCTGGCAGCATTCAGTGGGGCTATAATAATGGTTATGATGTATATAATACCTTTGCCGGAAGGTACGCAGGCAAGGTGACAAGGGAATATCATAAATTAGGAACTCCTGTTTCTACATTTTCATTTGCGAACCATACTTTCACCGCCACCAACGCTTCGCTGAACGGCTACACATTTTCTCTTTCAGGCGACTATCAGGTTCGTAATAGCAGGTGGCTCGGTCCGATTGCAGGGATGAACGCGGTACTTTCCTGGAGCGTCTACTCTGCTCCCGGCTCATCACAAAAATTCCTTAAAATTCCCGACGAGATCAAGAATGCTCATCCGGAGCTTGATATGACCACCCTTACACTGAAAGACAACACTTTTAATGTGTATCTCGATGGCTTCACCTATTTGGATCTCTTAAATGGTCAGATGAACATTAGTACGTCAAAGAAGCCATATTCCACTGAATACCAAACAATAACAATCGTCAATTAAAACACATCACCATGCCCCCTGTTCGCCCTTCAATTCATAAAAGCTGCCACCGTTTCGCGTGAGCTCAAGAAAGCCAAGGAACAAGAGCAAAGAAGAAATAAACTACGCGTCGTTCATGAAGAAAATAATCCTCGCTGCCATGCTTTGCATCATTTTAATGACATGCAAAAAGAATGACGATCCAGCCCCAACTACTTCGACTACGCCTACTACGTTGCTGACCTTCAAACAAGAATCCGGCCTGCGACCAGGCACGTCCGAATTCTGGATTTTTGTAACGGATGAGTCCGGAAATGAGCTTGCTACCCGGCAATATACTAATGGTGAAACTTTCACACTGACAACTACCAAATCAGTACCTTCGAAGATCGTCGTGAATACCTTTGCCTATAGCGTCTCTTCTTCCGGCTTCATTAACTTCGACATCTTTACATATCTGGCCGTTCCCGTTGGTCAGTCGTGGATTTATGGCAAACAGGCAGCCACCCAATCAGGACCTTCCAAAGTTGGAACTGCAGCGGTGAGTATACTCAACACGCCTTCCAACCTGGAGAACTTCAGTTTAACCGCGAATGGACAGGTCCTCCAACAAAGCCTGTCAACCGCAAGCGGATTACTGAGTACACAGGCGTCCCTCTTTGCGAATCCTACGCCAAAAGCGATTGTTTCATATTATTCATTCGGGCAGCCAAGAATCTTAGAATTGACAAACCTCACGCCTGGTGGCTTTTTCATATTCGACTTCCAGCAGTCTAAGGCAATGGACAATACGATCCAGGTTTCGACCACCGGCGCATCATCTTTCCAATCTATAATATGGGCGTCCAACTCGTCGTCTGCGCGAGAATTCCTATTGAATAATGGCCTGATAAACAATCCAGGCACCACGGCGACGGTTGGATATATGAATGGATATACCAATTATGAAACGCTTGCAGCAACCTTTATGACTAACGGAGATAAGACATATTACAAGCTGGGCTCAGCACCTTCGTCGATTCCGTTGCTGAACTATACACTGTCAACGTCCAGCACGGATGTAAAGAATTTCAAATTTACCGTTTCAGGAAATTATCACGTCCGACAAAGTTACTGGGGCAAAGGAATAACGAACGGTTACATAAGATGGATGGTAACTTCACCTTCCACTGCAGAGCAAAAAAATCTCGATATTCCGCAAGAAATAAAATCAAAATATTCGTCCTACGATTTCGCGTCTATGCCTTACGCATCCAGTTCCTTCTATGTCTACCTGGATGGATCCACCTATGAAAGTTACCTCGGAAGTAACGTTAACGGTGTAAGCCCCGCATCCACGCCAAAGGAATTCCAAAAGATCGCATTCTATTAAACCATCCGGTCAGTGAAACTCACCACCATACTCGGCGCTCGTCCCCAATTCATCAAAGCCGCGACGGTTTCACGCGAGCTAAAGAAGTCTGGTACGAAGGAAATCATTGTTCATACCGGCCAGCACTTCGACGAGAATATGTCGGAAGTCTTCTTTAAGGAAATGGATATTCCTGCCCCCGACTATCATCTTGAAATCAACAATCTCGGCCATGGCGCGATGACAGGAAGGATGCTGGAAAAAATTGAAGAAGTTCTGCTGAAAGAGAAGCCTGACGTAGTGCTTGTCTACGGCGACACCAACTCTACGTTAGCCGGTGCTCTGGCAGCATCAAAATTGCACATTCCTGTTGCACATGTTGAAGCAGGGCTGCGCAGCTTCGATATGAAAATGCCCGAAGAGATCAACCGCATCCTCACAGACCGCATAAGCAAGTTTCTCTTCTGCCCTACCGAAACCGCGGTGAACAACTTAAGGAAAGAAGGCTTTGATCTTTTTGATTGTACGATCTCCAGGTCAGGCGATGTCATGTACGACGCAATCCTCTACTATAAGGACAAAGCAAAGATGACCTCCAAAATTCTTCCGACACAGAAACTCAAGCCCGATGAATTTGTGCTAGCCACACTCCACAGAGCAGAGAACACAAACAATGTCGCCCGGTTGAAAAGCATTTGCGCGGCATTGAACGAGATCAATGAAAGTGTTCCCGTGGTTCTTCCCCTTCATCCACGGACAAAAAGCTACCTCCTCGCCAACAACATTGGTCTTTCGGCCAGGATAATAGAGCCAGTCGGATATTTCGACATGCTGACGCTCCTAACCAATTGCAAGATGGTAATGACTGACAGCGGCGGCCTCCAGAAAGAAGCTTACTTTTTTGGAAAATTCTGTCTTACCCTGCGTGACCAGACTGAATGGGTTGAACTGGTTGAGGCGGGGGCGAATGTGATTGTCGGGGCGGACCAACAAAAAATCGTCGACGCCTTCAAATCGAACATGAATAAAGAGGTCAATACGAAAGCGCTATACGGAAACGGCGACGCAGCAAAAAAAATCGTCAAGGAGTTAATTGCTGCGTATTAACACATCAGGGTATTACTCCACGTAAACCTGCACCATAATTCGTTGTACAGGATTCCGGGGATCATTGGAATATAAGGTTATCGCTTTTTGCTGAGTACCCTCCCGCGCCTGAGGCGTAAAAGAAACTTTTACATTGATCGAGTCGCCCGGGGCGATCGAATCCTTTTCAGGGGTCGCGGCAATGCATGAGCAGTTTCCCTGGAATGCCTTCAACTGCAGATTACTTCTCCCGACATTCTTCAAAACCACGTTCCTTTCAATCGCGGTGTTTTGGCGAGTTCTCCCCAGGTCGATGCTTGGCTCACGGATCAACAGCACCGGCACCTTTGTCGCCTCCTCACCTACCGGAGTTGTGTAAAATTCTTCAAGTGTTGCAAAGACAGAGAATTGCTTTAGCTCATTACCCGCATCGTCGGTTGTGATCTGTATGTTGTCGGAAGCAAAGCCAAAGCGATTTTTTTGCCGGGTGTCATACGTCACCCTAATGACGCCAGCCTCCTTCGGTTGAAGCACGGCAGGCAATTCTACTTTTATATAGAGTGGATTCACGACCTCAAGAAATCTCACAGATACGTCTCCCTTATTCATCACCTCGAACTGCTTTTGCGCAGGAGGCTTATTAATAAATATTGTTCCCATGTTAATCGCCTTAGTTTTGAAGTAAAGGCTTCCATTTGCGATCGGGAAGTCTGCTGCCACCGTATTTACTTTGTCCACTACATGGCCTTTTATCTCCAGGATAATTGGGTTTGCATCCAGGTCAGTAGTTATGGTGAGAGATTTATTGAAGTAACCAGGTCTTCCTTTTGGGTCGAAGCTTGCCTTGATAAATCCTACCTTGCCTTGCGGAACGGGACTCTGTGACCACCCCGGCGTAGTGCACCCGCACGACGCGTGCACCGAAAGTATCTTCACCGGTCTGCCACTATTGTTCGTAAAAATAAATTCATGATCGGCAGCACCTTTTGCTTCCTCGATATTTCCGAAATCATAAATTTTTTCACGAAAGATCAACTGATCGGCCTGCTGGGCACCGACATCCACCACCATGCCCGCGCCAGCCACAATCAAAATCAAAGCAATCAACTTCTTCATAGACAAATTATTTGTAAAAATAAGGGGAATTGAACTAACCATCTTTTATTTGCACCCACGATGGCACGAATTCTAACAGGCATACAAAGCAGCGGACTACCACACTTGGGGAACCTTCTGGGGGCAATCGTTCCCGGCATTGAGCTTTCCCGGAAGCCTGGGAATGACTCTCTGTTCTTTATCGCAGACCTTCATTCGATGACCACCATCAAGGATGGAGAGGTGCGGAAGCGCAACACGCTTGCAGTGGCAGCGGCCTGGCTCGCGTTCGGATTTGACACGAAAAAGAACCTGCTTTACCGTCAAAGCCGCATCCCCGAAGTATGTGAACTCACCTGGTACCTGAGCTGCATCACACCCATTCCCATGCTCCAGAATGCCCATTCTTTCAAAGACAAATCCGACCGTCTGTCAGAAGTGAATGCCGGCCTCTTCAACTATCCCGTGCTGATGACCGCCGACATCATTCTCTACGATGCAAACATTGTGCCCGTGGGCAAGGATCAGCGACAGCACCTGGAGATCGCGCGGGATATAGCAACGGCATTCAACAATCAGTTTGGTGAAACTTTCGTCGTTCCGGAGGCGCAGATAAGTGAAGCTGTGATGACCATTCCCGGCACAGATGGTCAGAAGATGAGCAAGTCGTACGGCAATATCATCGACATATTCCTTCCGGAAAAAGAACTAAAGAAACAGGTGATGTCTATTGTTACGGACAGCACGCCCCTTGAGTCTCCGAAAGACCCTGACAAGGACAATGTATTTGCGATCTATAAGCTCATCGCTTCGGCAGATCAAACATTAGCACTCCGTCAAAAATATCTGGCCGGTAATTTTGGCTACGGCCACGCAAAACAGGAGCTGCTGGGATTACTCATCGACACCTTCAAAAAGGAACGGGAGGTTTTTCAACACCTCATGTCCAATCCAGGCGAGCTCAATGCACTGCTCGAAGAAGGTGAGTCAAGAGCCAGGGAGATGGCTGGCGTCACGCTGGATAGGGTTCGAAAGAAATTGGGATTTGCTGATTGAGGTTGTTTTAATGACCTCAATGTAAGTCGTGAGTCGTAAGCCGTAGTGCACCCAAGATGCTCTGCAGGGGCAATCAATGGCTTGTATTGAAATGATCAGGTTTTCCGGTTTGGCAACATGCTGAATTTAAGACGCGAGATTGTGTTCTTTGTCTCAGCTGTAGATCGTCAACAATGAATGATCTGCATTCAAGCAAAATGAATTTTGCTAAAAATTTCAGGGATTTGGATACTTACAAACTTGCACGTCGTCTTCAAAGATCAGTGCATGAGCTAAGTCAATCATTTCCAATCGAAGAAAAATATTCGCTAACTGATCAAGTGCGCAGATCGTCAAGATCAATAGGCGCACAACTCGCCGAGGCTTGGGGCAAGCGCAGGTATGAACGACATTTCATAAGGGTAGCGTCTAAGTAACTGTGTAAAGGTACGATTGACCCCTGATGAACTGTAGATGAAAAGCTGCAGGCGTCAGGTCAATCGATGATATTCAATTACTTACCTTTAAACAGTTAAACAATGAAAGAGAAAAAAGAAAAAT
>JBGAKL010000008.1:0-238699 GCA_044224375.1 Cyclobacteriaceae bacterium | reverse complement strand
TTTAACAGCTGAACAAACGTCGGCTGTCCGGTAAAATGAATACTTTTGTTCATGGTAATTTTTGTTGTCGTAAACTAAATCTACCATGAAAAAGCAGGGTCAGAAATGACCTTGCTTATTTTTCCCCGGACACTACTAGCCGTTAGCAATTGGCAGTGCCAACCGTTGGCACTGGAATGCTTCACAAACCGTGCGTGTCAGCCTGAGCGAAGTCGAAGGCTATTCGAGGGCGCTACTTAACCGTCAACGAATCTCCCCTCAATACGGGTACGATCGAATATTGATCGGGCGTGAGACAAAACTCGATGTCCTTGTTGATGTTGAGTCGATGAAGGCGTTTAACGTGCGAAGAATTGCTGAGGAATTTCACCATGTCGCCTTTCGCCTGGTTGTAAAGATGCTGGGCGGCAAGGGGAGCGTCGCAATCTGGCTCCAGCTGGTTCTTCATTTTCTCGACAATGGCACCTGCAAATAGTGTGTCTTCCAGGTTTACTTTTCCTTTCCACCCAGCGCACACGACCAAAATGCTGCTGTTTCCGAAAAGCAGATACTTCACCACAGACGACAAATTCAGGAACGAGCCGATTACAATTTTCTTGGCACCCTTTGCTTTCTCGATGGCTTGTGTGCCATTCGTCGTTGTGAAAGCGATCTTCTTCCCGGCAATATTCTCACTCATGTATTCGAATGGCGAGTTGCCCATATCAAATCCTGGCACCTTTTTTCCATCACGCTCGCCAGAGGTGATGTAGCCTTTGCTCTTCATGTCCTTGCATTCGCTCAGGTCGGCAAACGGTGTGATGCTCCCCACGCCATGGGCAAACGCGGTGACCATACATGATGTAGCCCTGAGGATATCAACAACGACGACAGTCCGGTCGCTCACATCGTAGAGGTGCATCAGTTCAGGGCTCAGGCAGACGTCAATGGTTTTTGCTTTCGTTTCCGAAGCGTTGTCCTGCTGGCTCTTTTGGTTTGCTGATTTTTCGGGCGGCCTCAAGCAGTATCAGATTAAAGGAAGTTTTTGAACTTCTGCTTTCAGCGCTTTGCCCCGGACGTCGATTGCGATAGCAGATCCGGGTTTTGAATTCGCAACGGTAACATATCCCAATCCAATGCCCACACCGAGTACGGGTGATATCGTCCCAGAGGTCACCTTTCCAATTACGTTTCCTGCAACATCCTTTATCGGATAGTCGTGACGTGGAATGCCCTTGTCGATCATCTTGAATCCGACAAGCTTTCGCTTCACGCCTTCGTCTTTCTGTTTCTTCAGCGCCTCTGAGTTGGTGAAATCCTTAGTGAACTTGGTGATCCATCCGAGTCCGGCTTCGAGCGGAGAGGTTGTATCGTCGATGTCATTGCCGTAAAGACAAAAACCCTTTTCCAACCTGAGCGTGTCGCGGGCGCCCAGGCCGATCGGTTTTATATCCACACTTTTGCCTGCTTCAAATATCGCGTTCCAGATTTTCTCCCCTACTGCCTTGTTGCAATAGATCTCAAAGCCGCCTGCGCCGGTATAACCAGTATTGCTCATCACTACGTTGTCGCATCCTGCAAATGTGCCGATGGCAAAATGATAGTACGGAACTTTTGAAAGGTCTGTCTTGGTCAAAGATTGAACTACTCCTGAAGCTTTGGGTCCTTGAACGGCAAACAGGCAAATATCGTCTGAGATGTTTTTCATCTCTGCACCTTTGGTGTTGAACTTTGAAATCCAGTTCCAGTCTTTTTCAATGTTGGACGCGTTGACAACCAACATATAGTCGTTGTCCTTGATCTTGTACACGATCAAATCATCGACGATGCCGCCTGTCTCATTAGGGAGGCAGGAGTATTGAGCTTGTCCATCGATGAGTTTGGAAGCGTCATTGCTGGTTACACGCTGGATAAGATCCAACGCCTGTGGTCCCTTGACAGTGAATTCACCCATGTGGGAAACGTCAAAAACACCCACGCCATTGCGGACCGTCATATGTTCGTCGAGGTCTGAAGAATACCGGACGGGCATATTGAATCCTGCAAATGTAACCATTTTGGCTCCCAGTTTTTCGTGAACGGATTGAAGAGGTACCTGCTTTAGCTCCATACTTTTTTCGATAAGGTGCGCAAAGGTAAAGAATACGACTCATTCAGGAAGCAATCCCGAAAGTTGATTTTCTGTTACGTATTTAGTGAACGCCGCCCGGGATAACTTCGTCCGCAGTGTTTGCAGTGCCCCGGACGCATAGTTGTCATATCCGCGGGCAAGTGCGACTGGAATGTACGCTTTCAGGATCTTGACCGAACTTCCATTTACCTGCATTGCCTCGGAAAGAATTGAATAAGTTTTGGAAAGGTCTTTCTTGCTGAAGAACGCAGCTGCGGCAAGAACTCCCTCGTCGAAGTAATAATTGTTACGCGCGAGCCAATTGAAGTTTCTGTCGGCATGAAGCGTATCTCCTTTTGCACGTTGCGTTAGGGCATCGTAAAAAATTCGTTCAGTCTCATGATAGGGTCCGAAAGCGATTCCTTTTTGAATGGTTTCATCAACCAATGACATGTTTCCTTGTGAAGCGAACAGTTGCATCTCGAAATATTTTATTTCTGAGAAGAGCAACAGGTCATCGAGGTGCAACCCTTGCAGTTTCCTGTACATTCTTGCCGCCGATGAAATTTCGTCCTGCATGAAAAGTTTTTTCGCACGGTCGAGAATTGCACGCGCATGAAGGTTCTCGTCCTTGATGTGTGCGACCAGCCGCTCAAAGCCGACGCTGTCTTCCAGGCCGATACGGTATCGCGTGTACCGATATTTTTCTTTATCAGTAAACCCTTCATACCATGAGACAGGTCCCCCAAGCACCCGCTTCATACTTTCAGACATTGCCTGGACAGAAGAATCTTTTTTGATCGCTACAGTGTCCCACGCAACGATCGAAGCATCAACGTTTCCGATTTCTGCTAATGTGATTGCATTCGGCAAAGAGGCCTCCTGAAAATGTTGTTCCATTGCAAATTTCAGGTACACCGCGGCGACTTCAGGTTTGCCCTGATCGAGGGCCCAGAGAGCAAGTGTCGTGTTGCGTTTTCCGGGATCTAAGTTAGCGAGGGCCAGACCCTGCATTAATTCAAATGCCTTGTTTACCTGCCCCGACGCGTAGCAGGCATGGGCGGCGGCACTGAGAACTATGTCGGCATAGGGACGATTAACTTGTTTGAGTCCCAGCACAACACATTGAGAAAGGAGCGCTGTATCGATCTGTGAAAGGTGGTTCAAAAGATAATTCCCGATCCGCGTGGCCTGGAATAAATCCAATGCGGAGTCTGTTGGCAGCACAAGCGCATCATCAATGAGTTCACGGCGCGCATTGGCAAGCGCAAGTGCATTTCCGGTCATATGCGAGGTTGATCCTGATGCACGGTATACAGAATCGCCATCGATGACCAGTTTGGTTTCGGCGATCAGACCGATCATGTTCATCGTTGCAGATTCCCTGGTAAGGCCGTCTTTTCTCGACCTGGAGAAGTACATATAGCCGGAATCGCGCAACCCGATCTTTACATAAGCAAGCCCAAGATTATTGTTGATCATGCCGTTGTTCGGCAGCACGCGATGAGCGTCTTCCAGGGCGCCAATTTCTTCCACCGGTCTCGTCGACAAGGTATTTGCCTCATTTAACAACGTGAAAGCAGTAGGTCTGAATTTGTTGGCGTCTGCGTAATAGGTCCTTTCTTTTCGCGCATTGTTGCGCAAGGCTTCCAATTCTGCCAGCGCGGTCGAGGCATGCTGATTGTATGGCGCATAGAAATGGGCCCTCGCATAGTATCCGACGGCAAGTGTCGGGTCTTCATTCATAAAATGATCACCGGCCGCCGTGTAGTATCCTGAAATAAAATGATTCACCGGGACGACCCAGCCATTGTATGCGAGTAATGCAATACCAAAGACCAATCCGCCAAGCTGGTAAGATAGATAAGGCATGGCTGTCGGCTTGTACAGTACTTTACGGACCGGAAAATTCCTTTGCATCATTCCCATGAAATTCGAGGCGAGGTACATGATGAACATCATTCCAAAGCCGATATGCGCATAGATAATGATATCCTCGACCGACATCAGAGCGATATCATTGGCGCTGGCAAGAAAATATCCTGTCACGCCCAGCGCGATGGTACCGACGGAAAGCACAAAGTAGACGCCGAAGGGTTCTACATCGAGTATATTTTCATATAACGGCTGACGCTGCCGCACGCCCCAAATTGCAAGGATACCGGATATGCAAAGGAGGAGAAACGGATTTAAAGTATACTCCCAATCGATCCACCCGATGCGGTTCCAATAAGTCAGCCATAGATTAATGAGGAATACGGAGCTGATGATCAAATAATGCTGGAGGCTTTTTGAATTCCGGTTGCTTTGGCCCACCAATGTGATAAAAGACGCCAGGATCTCATGGGATACAAAAAGGATGAAGCAAACGAGAAGCAGAATGGAAACCGGTAGCGTGTTTACTGCCAGGTAACGAATTGGATTCGTCTCCACGGAAAACTGATGAATGATGAATCCTGCGATGATCGAAGCGGTCAGAACTACCGCAAACCTTACAAAGAACGAGGCTAGCTTGTTGAGGAACTGAAAGTATAGAAGCACCCCTGTAAACAGGATCATTACCGCTATCGTCGGGAGTTTATTATACAGTCCGAAAACGCCGAGCGATTCAATCTGCAGACTGGATATCATGAACACGATAACACCGGAGCCGGCCAGAAACCAAAATCTTGGAAGTACAGTGACGATTGCAAGCAACGACGTGAATCCAAGCGCAAATAGTATGAGGTAGATATCCAGTGGCGCCACGCTGATCGACAAACGATTGCCGAGCCAACGCTCGAAGATGATATGGTTCTCTGAAAAGATCGTGAGCTCAAATCCACCGAGCGAAAATGTATGCGTCGGCAGGTCGTGAACTTTAAGCGTTTGCAACTGCTGCCAGGTGAAGACGGGACCCGGGTATTGTATCAGGGAAACAATCGTCAGAATTAATGCCGCAACAAACGCGATGACGAACAGCCACCAAAATCTCTGATAAACGGGAGGCCAACTTTTCCAAAACTGAATGGACTGCATTATTCCAGGACTTTCGGCACACGGAAATAATCGGCGTCCTTCTTTGGCGCATTGATCAACGCCTTCTCGTGGGGAAGGTGAGGCTGCACAGTGTCTTCGCGCAGCGAATTGATTTCATGACTCATGGTAGTCAGTGGTTCGACGCCCTCGGTATCGACTTCATTCAGCTGCTCGACCCAGGTGATGATGGCAGACATATCCTTCATCATCTTCTCTGCATCTTTCTCGTCAAACTCCAGCCGGGAGAGATGTGCGATCTTATCAAGCAGCGCCCTGTCGATTTGCATATTTTTTCAGTTCGTCGTCAATTATTTTGAACACCTGTTGCTTCAGTCCGTCTACGTCATCCAACGTCAAACCGGTAGTAGCTATCGGCTCGTGAAAGATGACTTTGATATTACCCTGTCTCAGCAAAAACTGGTCGGGAGGCAAAATTATCCAATTGTTGGGTATCGTGACTGGTACAATTGGGATTTGTTTTTCTATTGCCAGTCGAAATGCTCCGCGCTTGAAGCGCACCATCTCGGGTGGGTGTTCTGTGAAAATGCCTCCCTCAGGGTAAACCACCAGACTTTTGCCGTCGTCAATTGCCTGTCGCGATTTGACCATGGAATCATATTTACTTTTTAGACGGGCGCGGTCAACTGTAATATGAAGTCTCCTGTACATGAACCCGAAGAAGGGAACCTTTTCCATATCGTTCTTGCCTACAAAAACGGTGTTGACAGGGTTCAGGCCCATCGTGGGAATATCCAGGTAAGAAAAATGATTTGGACAAAAGATGTACTGCGCCTTGCGGTCAAGTGGCTTCCTGCATTCAACTCGGTAAGGCAGCGCGACGAAAATAAAAAGGAGCTTCGCCCATGCGCGGTTAAAGATGCCAACCCAATTGTGCTTTGCCGGAAAGATAATAGGCACCAGCAGCGGAAAGAAGAAAATGATGGTCAATACAAAGAATACAAACGAACCGTAGGCTGTGTGAATTCTTCGCAGGAGCTTCATGAAGTTGTCAAAGGGAATCTGTTATTCTTCAACTCATTTCACGTTGGGCATTGGCTTCGGGATCAGGATTATCTCTGTCTGCCGCCCGTCGATATAACGAAAGCCTGTCTCATCGAAATAACCATCTTCTTCCAATTGAATGCGGACGTCTTTTTTCCACTCTGGAATATTCACGGTACAGTTAAGCTCGATCGAATAGGCGGTCTTGAGATGCATTGGATAATCTCCTGATCCTGGCACTTGATTCTCCTTTGAGTCCCATTGCCCAAGTGTTGTTCCTGCGGCATGCCCATGATAGCCAATCGGATGGGTGTAGATGGAGGGGGTGATTCCCTCCGCGATCGCAGCCTTTCGCGAGTCAGCAACGATGTTATTTCCCGTCTTGCCTTCTTTGAAGTTGTTTGTGAAAATATCCTGCAGCCGGTTGCCTTTGGCGAAAGCATTTTTCAAATACGCGGGTGCTTCAGTTTCTCCGGCTTTCAAAACATAGGCATGTTCCTGTGTATCGGTGTTAAGTCTTAAGTAGGTAATTCCAAAGTCCACGTGCAGAAAATCACCTGGCAAGATGACGAGTGGCGCAGGGCGCTTCGCTGTGATGGCGTCGGATTCATTTCTCTGGATCGAGACGGAAGGATGGAACCAGGTGTCCAGTTTCAATTCTTTTATTTTTTCGCGGTACCACCAGACAACATCTTCTGTCGTGGTCACGCCTGGTTGAATTACTTTATCTGAAAACCCTTCGGCAATGATGTTGTGAGCGATGCGACAGATTTGCTGATAGATGGCCATTTCTTTTTCGGAGCGCGTCTCCAGCCAGGCTACCGCGAGCTTCTCAGCAGACACAACTTTAGGTTGAAGATTTTTTGGCAGCACGCGCATAAGATTATCGTAGTCATTGGAGGTAAGACCATCGGCATGACCCCATTGAGGAGCCTTGTTGACGGCGATCTTTTGGGGGTTGCGCTCCGCGATCAGCTTTCCGAGCTGGGCCCACTGGTCCGCATTTGCATCCGGATCCCATGCGCGTTTGAAAACTTTTCCGACGTCGTAGCGCGCCACTGCGAGGTATTCCATTTCAGTTCCTTTGTCGAATGCGATAAGCATAGTCGTTCGGCGAGCAGCCATCCACGTGGCGGGCAACAACGTTTTGATGACGGGATCTTCGTTGTATTCCCTCGACATGACCAACCACATGTCGATCCCTTCACGCTTCATCAAGCCAGGAAGCACGGTACGAAGCCGGTCGTCGAGAAGCTCGTCGATAACGCGCGCCTGCTCGCGTTGGGAGAGCACAGTCGGATATTGGGCAAAGGCCGTCGTTAATGAAATCAGGAAGAGCAACGATACTAGGTATTTCATGGTTTTGGTTTGTTTGAGACTGAATATCATTTGGGTAGGGCAATGATGCAACGCTCGTCTTTAAGAATGTCGGAGGCCCTTTCAACTTCTATGTTGGATTTTGCGTCATCCATCTGTTCTTTCATTGCGGCCTTTATTTCGCGCACGCGCATCGCTTCGATAAACCGCTTGACATCTTCTTTTGTTTCAAGGATGAGTTTCGGCACAGTTGTAGGTTTTTCATCCGCGCCCTTGGCCACCATCGTGAAGTATGAAGAATTCGTGTGCTTGACTACGCTCGTTTTTACATTGAGTGCTTCCACCCGGATACCGACAATGAGAGAGCTGCGGCCCACATAATTGACAGAGGCGTGTAAGGAAACAAGCTCACCCACTTCCACGGGTTGCAAAAATTCAACTTTGTCGACTGATACGGTGACGCAGTAAGTGCCGGCATGCTTTGCCGCCGCAGCATAAGCCACTTTGTCCATCAGACCTAGGAGTATACCACCATGGATCTTGCCGCCAAAATTGGCGTAGGCAGGCACCATCAGTTCTGTGATCGTGGTGCACGAATGACTTACCGGACGCGCTGAGTCCTTCATAGGTACAGGTAGAACATGAAAGTTAAGAGATAGGCTCCGAATAACTATTGTCAGTATGGATTTAATTCGGAGCCGTCCGAATGATCTTTTTTGATTGGTAATTAAATCGGATCAGCATGGCAGAAGCTGTGAGTGTAAGGCCTATCAACAAACCTGTCCAGATCCCCGTGCCGCCCAGCCCCGCTTTAAATCCAAGCCAGTATCCGAGGGGTAAACCAATGATCCAGTATGCTATGAAAATAAAGACCGAGGGCACTTTCACATCTTGCAGCCCGCGGAGCGCACCAATGCAAACTACCTGCAGCCCGTCGGATAATTGAAATAGTCCAGCTATCACAATGAGTGGGCCGGCGACATTGATTACGTTGATGTCATCAACATACAACAGCGGCAGGAAGTCCTTTCCAAGAATAAAAACAATAGCCCACACCGACATAAATGAGAGGGCCATTCCTATCAACACAAATCCCGCCTGCCTCAGCGCCGGGAGATTGCGCTTTCCGAGCTCATTACTTACGCGAATGGCAGCCGCCGCCGCGAGTCCGGACGTCGTCATGTAGCTGATGGTTGCCAGGTTGATGGCGATCTGATGTGCCGCAAGCATGGTCGTGCCCAACCATCCCATCATCACAAGTGAGAAGTCAAACGCCGCCACTTCAAAGATGAACTGTAAACCTGCGGGCAGACCGATATGTAACATCTTGCTGAAGAGCTCTCGTGAATAATTTCCAATTCTGAAGCCCGGCCTATACTTTCTGAATCTGGGTGCCAGATAGATGAATAGCGCCAGCGACAAGCCCATCACAATACGCGAAAGCAATGTTGCCCAGCCCGCGCCGTTCAGTCCGAGCTTCGGAAAGCCCGCATGTCCGTAGATCAGGAGATAGTTGAATCCAATGTTTATGAAATTGCAGGCGATAACAATTATCATTGGTATCCATGTGTTCGATAACCCTTCGGAGAACTGTCGGTATGTTTGAAAGATCAGTACAGGAATTATCGAGAAGGTAATGATCTCGAGATAGGGAATTGACAGTGCTACCACCTCCTCGGGCTGATCGATATGATAGAGAATATTCTTGCCGAAGAATACGATCGTTACAAGCACAAAGCTGGTTATCATGTTAATGACGAATCCGTGACGGAGGGTCTCGTTAATGCTGTTGATATTTTTCTCACCGTCCGCCTGGGCTACGAGGGGGGTGATCGCATATGATACGCCGATCCCGAATAGCAATAACATGTTAAAAGCTACGTTCGCGAGGCCGGCGGCCGCCAACTCCTTCGCACCGAGGTGACCCACCATCATGTTATCTGCAACACCCATCATAACATGTCCAAGCTGGCTTAGCATGACCGGGTAGGCGAGGAGGAAAGATGTGCGGATTTCTGAGCGAATGGGCGGGAGCAAGGGGAACTGGGTTCTGTCTACTGGGGACTTCTGCTTATCAAAAAATGCGTGCAATGTTATCAGTCTTGTCTCATTTTAAGAAATGTAACTGAATTTAGTTGGGTGGAATTTTGCAAGTGGGGTGAACAACAAGCAGCCAGAACCCAGCAACCAGTAACTGTTTCATCGCACAATCAGAATTCACCATCCCTTAAGCCTCCTCTCGAACTCTCTTGCCGTCACTAGCAGTCCCATCACGCTCAAACTGTCAGTAATTTTTCCTTCCATTACCATCTCTACTGCATCGTGTAACGGCAGCTTCCACACTTTCATGTCTGCTTCGGTCTCTTCTAATGCTGCGCTGCCCAGCGTGAGGTCCTCGGCGAGAAACAAAAACCCTTCCTCATCAGACACGGAATTTGATAAATGTGTCCTGAGTAACGGCGTCCATTTTTTTGCCTCAAGGCCCGTCTCTTCTTTCAACTCACGCTTGGCAGATTCAACTACGGGGATAGCAAGTGGTCCGCCCCCTTCCGGTATTTCCCATGACCATTCGTTCAAGGTGTACCTGTGTTGCCCGACAAGCCAAGTGTTCATCTCGCTGTCAACGGCGACAATACCGATGGCTTTGTTCTTAAAATGAACTTTACCGTAGATACCTGGTTTCCCCCCGGGATTGATCACTTGAAACTCAGTCACGTTAATCCATGCGTTGTCGTACTTCTCCTGAGAAGAAAGAGTCGTCCAGCGTTTGTTGCTTTCCGTTTTCACGAAGGCGAAATTAATGTTTTCAAAATTGAAGGTTTGATTTCAAAAATCGACATAATCGCTGAACTTTGGCGTCAGTTGTCGTGGTATCAATTCTTAAAATTCTTTGGGACTCAAATCCTCTTATACAAAAGACCTGGTTGAAGCCGGCTGCGATGAGGTCGGACGTGGATGCCTCGCCGGACCCGTGGTGGCTGCTGCGGTAATACTTCCCAAGAAATACAGGCAACGCAAGCTCAACGATTCTAAACAGCTGACAAAAGATGAACGGCTGGAATTGCGCGCGATTATTTTGCGCGACGCCATGGCTTGGGCGGTGGCGGAAGTGAGTCACCAGGAAATCGACGAGATCAATATTCTCAATGCGTCTTTCAAGGCGATGCACCTCGCCCTCGATCAACTTTCCACGGTGCCGCAGTTCTTACTGATCGATGGCAATCGCTTCAAGCCTTATAAAGAGTTGCCGTTTGAATGCATCGTCAAAGGCGACGGACGATATCTTTCCATTGCTGCGGCTTCCGTCCTCGCAAAAACCTATCGCGATGAATTGATGCAACGCCGTGCTATTGAATTTCCCGGGTACGGTTGGGAGACTAATGTGGGATACCCCACACCCGAACATCGTGAGGGAATTAAGACACTTGGAATTACTCCGATCCATCGCAAAACATTTCAATTGCTGCCTTCGCAACTGGAATTGTTTGGAGAAGAGATGGCGGACATGGATTGAGGAGATTCTCTCACATTCTTTGTGTTACTTTGTGTCCTTGTGCCTTTGTGGTAAGGGACTGATACTTCGTTATGAAATCCATCATACTTACTCGGGTCGGGAATTTTGCCGCAAAGAAATCACGAAGACACTAAGAACCAGGAATTCCGCCCGTAATGTGCCTGATTTTCATTTCCCTCAACGATCATCCTACCTACAAGCTTATCGTCGCTGCCAACCGCGATGAATTCTATAATCGTAGAACCGCTGCGGCCGATTATTGGAAAGATCACCCCAATATCCTCGGCGGTCGTGATCTTGAGGCAAACGGAACGTGGATGGGAATTACAACTTCCGGCAAAGTCAGCTTTCTCACCAATTGTCGCGACCCAAAAAACATCAACCCAAACGCTCCGTCGCGCGGGCACCTGGTCTCAGATTATCTTGAGAGCAATACGTCGGCTGCAAGCTACATGCAGTCAGTGGAGAAAGTTGGGAGCCAGTACAATGGATTCAATTTGCTTGTGGGTACGTTTGAGGAGCTGTTTTATTTTTCCAATTACAGAGACGGGATCGAGCGATTGGAACCTGGGCTTCACGGGCTTAGCAACCACTTGTTGGATACGCCGTGGCCCAAGGTGCAGCGAGGCAAGGAAAAGTTGAACACCTTGCTGAAGGCTAAGACTATTTCAGCGGACACCTTGTTTGATTTTCTTTTTGACGATCAACGCGCGGCGGATAAAGATCTTCCCGAGACGGGAATAGGGCTTGAACGGGAACGCGCTCTCTCTTCCATGTTCATAAAAAGTCCAGGATATGGATCGCGCTGTTCCACTGTCCTGCTGGCAAGCAGAGCCGGCCACGTGCTTTTCGCGGAACGCGTATATGACTTGCAGACTTTTGCTTTTTCTCTCCGGACTTTTGAGTTTGAAATTGGAAAATCGGCAAAGTGAAGAGAAAGAAAAACAACATACCCTTCCTTCTGCGCGCCGTGCGTTGGCTCTATCCGCGCCTGGAGCGGTGGGCACCTCCGTTAGCCGAAAGAATCTTCAGGTTGGTATTCTATGTTCCGCTTAGTTATCCTGTTCCTGAGAAGGAGAAAGAAGCAGAGGCCACGGCCGTCAAGACCATCCTGCGATTTGGCAACAAAAAAATTCAGCTCTATGGGTGGGGCGACAGCTCGCGACCCTACGTTTTGTTTGTGCATGGTTGGGCAGGCCGCGCAACACAATTCAGAAAGTTTATTTCGCCTATGAATGATGCCGGGTATTTCATGCTTGGATTCGATGGTCCAGCTCATGGCCAATCCGACGGCACAAAAACGTCCATTCTTGAATTTGAAGGAGTCTTGAATCAGATATTTGCGGAGCGGGGTGTTCCGGCTGCGGTCATTACGCATTCATTTGGCGGCGCAGCCACACTATTCGCGATGATGAATGGACTTCCGGTCAAAGTATTGATCAATATTGCAACGCCTTCAGTTGGCGACGAGATATTGAAAACATATTTGCGTGCTATAAACGGTTCATGGAAATCAGCGGAGCGCTTCAAGCCATTTGTCAAGAAAGTAAGTGGACGGGAGTTTGAGGAATTCACTGCAATTCACACAATCAGGCATCTGCCTCGATCGATCAAGCTCCTCATAGTTCAGGATGCCGACGATTCCGACGTCTATGCCCTTCATGCAGATGCGCTGCTAGAGGTTTATCCTGCCGCAGACATTATGAAGACATCTGGACTTGGTCACACCCGTATTCTTAAGGATGATAACGTTATCAGGAAGTGTATCGCCTTCATCGGCGAAAACGCTGGACGTTCTTGAGCGGGTCATTGTAACAAATGGCATCTTTTGAGCGTCTACGCAGCGCAGGTTTATCCTTCGAATTTTGGACAGATTATCCCGCCAGATCAATAATTTTGAGGAAATTTGAAACAGAAATCCCCCAATTGAGTTGAAGGATAAGGCAGTAAAAACCACCACATACATGAGCAAAATCATCGAAACGAAGGAAATAAAGAAGGTCTACAAAATGGGCAATAACATCGTAAACGCCCTGCAGTCTGTGTCCATCGCGATCGATAAAGGAGAGTATGTGGCGTTCATGGGCCCTTCAGGATCAGGAAAATCGACACTGATGAACATTGTAGGATGCCTGGATACGCCGACGTCAGGCAGCTATATGCTGAACAACAACATGGTGAGCGACATGACTGAAAACGAGCTTGCCCACGTGCGAAACAAGGAGATCGGTTTTGTGTTTCAAACCTTTAACCTGCTTCCCCGTGCATCGGCTCTGGAGAATGTCGCACTTCCCTTGATCTATGCTGGCTATAGTAAATCAGAAAGAAATGAAATGGCAATGGGGGCACTCGAAGGTGTAAGTCTGGCAGACCGATGGCACCACAAACCAAATGAATTGTCCGGTGGTCAGCGCCAGCGTGTAGCGATCGCGCGCGCGCTCGTCAACAATCCTTCGATCATCCTGGCAGACGAACCAACTGGTAACCTCGATTCCAAGACATCACTCGATATCATGGGGTTGTTCCAGGATCTGCATGACAAGGGCAACACTATTATTATGGTGACGCACGAAGACGACATCGCACATTACGCACACCGTATCATTCGCTTGAAAGACGGACTCGTGGAATGGGATCGCAAGAATGACTCTGTCAGCCGCCGTCCCGAAGATGCAGTTGCAATGGCGGGACAATAGTCAGCACAGTCCCCGCTGACGAGGAAATTTTCCACAATACGTCAACTTCAATCGAGGCGGGTTTGAACTTTGAACCTTGAACTTTAATCGGGCCTGCACGCGCCCGCAATCAGCTTACTTCTTCGAAGCTCACTCTAGACTCTAAACCCCCGAACTCCAAACTACATCCTGGGTCTCCACGGCGTCTCCTTCGCGTTGAGCTCGCTTGTCATCTTACGGCAAAGCACAAAAAGATAATCTGAAAGTCTGTTGAGGTATTGTATTACCAGTGTATTCACAGGCTCCTGCGCATCGAGCGCGATGACAAGCCTTTCGGTTCTCCGGCACACCGTGCGGGCAACATGTCCGAATGATACAGCTTGATGCCCGCCTGGCAACACAAAAACTTTCATCGGCTCGAGCTGAGCCTCCATTGCGTCTATCTTCTTTTCAAGAAATGTTATGTCCGCTTCGGCAAGTGCCGGAATCTTCACCTTCGTGTTGCCCGGTTCGGTGGCCAATATTGATCCGATTGTAAAAAGTCTGTCCTGAATTTCGACAAGCTCCTCATGCCGCCCCGCGTTTACCTCCTGGTCGCGAAGAACTCCTATCCATGAGTTCAACTCGTCCACAGTCCCGTAAGTGTCAATCCGGAGATCTGCCTTTGAAACGCGTTTACCGCCGAACAACGCGGTCGTTCCCTTGTCTCCCGTTTTAGTGTAGATCTTCATTTATCCAAAGATAGCGCCTCAGCCTCCCTAAAAGTCGCCTGACTGCTATCTAAATAATCCTTTAGTTTTCTAAAACTTCCTTTAGCCATTTGGGATCATAAACATCGTTTCCAGACAGATTGAGCCCTTTGAGTATTACCCTGGTGTTAAGGCGTCTTTCCTCAGGAATCTGGTTTTCCGGATGCGGTATTTTAGATCACCTACTTCGATGGAACGCTTTATGCCCCGATATAAAAACCTGAGTGGCAACTCGAGGATTGCCGCTTACGAGATTGGCGAGGACTTCGTCAAGGTTCAATTCAATGATGACGGCGTGTATTTGTACAATAGCCACAGCGCTGGATGGCCCAGCATCGAGACCATGAAGCGGCTTGCAGAAAGTGGCAAGGGCCTCAATACATTCATCGATACGTTCGTCAAGAAACGCTACGCCGAAAAGGTCAAGTAGGTTTTACCGGTTTCACGAATCAATATTTTCATTTGGGCGGTTGCGTTGATCGTCTATCTTTACCATTATGGCTAGATGGCTCATACTGGTAGCACTGATCCCGTTCTTCCGGGAGACGTCAGCGCAATTTCAATACGAGACCATTGAGAATTATCTTCAGCTCCCCGTAACGGCAGGAGTAGTGTTGGGTCAGGTTTCTGGATTGGCCGTAGATAAGGGCGACAATCTTTATGTATTTCACCGTGCTGGCAGGGTTTGGGACCTTGAGATCAGGGCAGCTCTGCCATCGAAGGTAGTTTTGAAGTTTGACAGGACCGGGAGATATATTTCAGGAATTGAAAGCCCCGTGGTCTTGCCTCATATGATCGATGTCGATGATAATGGCCGTATCTGGTTGGTCGATGTGTCGCAACAGCAATTATTCCTGATGAACTCACCGCCAGCGTCACTCGGAAGAAGTTTTATTCCGGGAAATGATTCCCTGCACTTCAACCTGCCTACTGATGTCAGTGTTTTGAAGGATGGATCGTTTTACGTTTCCGACGGCTACCGTAATTCTCGGATAATCAAATTCTCACAAGAAAGAAAGTACCAGTTCGAGTGGGGTACAAAGGGTAGAGGCGATGGTGAGTTCAATATTCCTCACAGCGTGAAATACTACAAGGGGAAAGTCTACGTCGCTGACAGAGAAAATTCAAGGCTCCAGGTGTTCGATGCGAAAGGAAAATTCCTCTCAAAATATGATGTAGGTGAAAAGATTGGACGGCTCTTCGCAGTAACGGTGGACAACAAAGGAAATATTTACCTCTCTGGCATGAAAGAAGAAGGTGGAGGAACGCTGATCCTTTCTCCAGACATGAGGATTAAAGCTGAATTGGATACGGGCGGGCACGACGTTGCCGTAGACTCGAAGGGACAAGTTTATGTGACCAAGGGAAATAACGTCACGAAATTTATTCCACGGTAGTTTGAACTTTCCACTTGTAGACCTGCGAATGTCATTTATTGAATACAACCTTAAATCCAACAAGTTCCAGCAATGTTGTGTTTGATGACACGCCAGTTCAAGCTCATCGTATTTTGCGCGATCATTTCGCATAGCTGTTTTGCGCAGTCCCACACGAGCATTCCTGCGGTCACCATTCCAAGCTCCCAGATCCACGAGCTTTTTTCCAACGTTGTGGGCCTGACCTACAAGCTCTACGTAAAGCTGCCAGTGAACTTCGATTCAAAGAAGTCCTACGACTTCATTTTCATGCTTGACCCGGAATATTCTTTTGCGATCGCATCAAACATAACTGATCACCTGGTGCAAAGAAATGACCTTCCTGAAGTCGTCGTTATTGGTATCGGCTACGCTGTTGACAATTATCGGATAAATCGAACAAGAGACTATACGCCCACGCATTCATTGGTGGGTGGGTACAACGCAGAAACCCAAAGGCACTCAGGGGGTGGAGAGAATTTCTTGAATTTCATAGCGACCGAGCTTTTTCCGTATGTTGAAAAGACTTTTGGTAAACCAAAAACCCGAACCCTATGCGGACATTCATACGGTGGATTGTTTGCCTGCTGGATCTTGTTTCAAAGGCCTGGCATTTTTGAACGGTTTATTATAGTGAGCCCGTCATTGTGGTTTGATGAAAGCAAATTGTTGAAATGGATTCAATCGCATCCCAATGAGATCACGCAGATCAAAGGTCGGGCTTATTTCACCGTGGGCGGGTCAGAAGGTGGAATGGTGGACGACGTGAATCAATTGAAGAGTGTGCTGTCACCATCAAAGACTCCTGACTTTACCTATAGAATCGAGACATCAGACAGTGAGAATCACAACACTATTTTTCCCCGCGCGTTCAGCAATGGCTTGAGGTTTACTTTCCGGGTTCGCTAGATCATCCCGCGCATCTGCCTCCGTGGGCGCTGTATTCCAGGGTCTCATATTGAGTGTTTTCGTATTTTTTCAAACTTTCCTAACATCCGTTAGCCACCCTTTGAAATATCACTTAAATTGCGACCTCAAAATTCATAATTCCATGGTAGAGGCATTGAAAATAGAGGTTCAAAAGACCGCAAAACCAAGATTAAGTGCAGTTGATTTCAATAATATCCCGTTCGGCAAGGTCTTCGCGGACCACATGTTCCTCGCAGATTTCAAGAAAAACGACTGGTCAAACTTGCGGGTAGTCCCTTACGGACTTATCCAGGTCAGCCCGGCAACCCCGGCAATCCACTATGGCCAGTCAATCTTCGAAGGCCTCAAAGCATACAAGAGTGACAATAGCGAAGCGTTGGTGTTCAGGCCGCTTGACAACTGGAAACGGATGAATGTATCTGCGGAGCGTATGTGCATGCCATATCTGCCCGAGGATGTTTTTATGGAGGGCATCCGAACGCTTCTAGACATAGACAGAGATTGGATCCCGACCACGGAAGGAAGCTCGTTTTATATCCGCCCCTTCATGTTTTCGGCCGACGAATATATCGGCATCCGCCCATCGGACAACTTCACATTTATGATCATCAATTCTCCGGTGGGACCGTACTACTCCACTCCGGTGAAAGTAAAAATTGAAACGCATTATACCCGTGCCGTCGAAGGCGGTACAGGTTTCTCAAAGGCAGGCGGCAATTATGGTGGGTCGTTGTACCCCGCCAAGCTTGCGCAGGAACAAGGCTATCATCAGCTGATCTGGACCGATGGCCGCGAGCACAAGTATATTGAAGAGTCGGGTACTATGAACGTCATGTTTGTTTTTGACGACACGTTGGTTACACCTGCATTAGGTGATTCAATTTTGCGAGGTATCACCCGCGATAGCGTCATCGCTTTGGCAAAGCATTGGGGGATGAAAGTGGAGGAGCGAAAGATTTCCGTGAAAGAGCTTGTCGATGGCCTTGAGAGTGGACGTGTGAAAGAAGCGTTTGGTGCAGGAACAGCGGCGACAATAGCACATATCGAGTTGATCGGCTACGAAGGCAAGAATCATTACCTGCCTCCGGTTGAGACCAGAAGGTTCTCAAACAAAATACTCCTTGAGCTGGATGGCATCAAGCGCGGATTGAAGCAGGATCCTTTCGGCTGGATGTATTCGTTTTAATAACTGACAGTAAAAGGTTCTAATGCGGTCGGTGACCGCATTTTTTTTTGTGTGAAATTTTGTAGAACAAGGTAGAAATGTTCCTGTCGCTACAACGTAATCCGTATTTTTAGCATCTTGTTCCACCACCATGCTCATTAGGATCGTCCTTGCACTCATCCTTTCGTTTACGGTTTCGCTAATGTCGCACGCACAAAAGCAGCTTGTGTTTATGCGGCGCGGTGAAGTAGTCGCGCGCTACTCGCAGGGAGAGGAGATCAAGTGTGTGTTGAAGAATAAAAAACGGACAAAAGGATTTATCGTGGAGCTCGAGGACTTCCGCATGATTACTTCCAATGACACCATTAACTTTCTATCAATCAGCAAAATTGATACGCGCAAACACAATCCTGTCGACGTCAGAAAGGGAGTTGGAGGATTACTGTTTCTGGGCGGAATAGTGTACCTCAGCATCGATCAGATCAATGCGGCGCTTGGATATTCAAAGTCAGGATTCGACCAATCTGACTGGAACGCAGTGATTGCAACCGGAGTGGGAGCGGCGATCCTTTTCATTCGACCGAAGTATAAAAAATTAAAACCCGGAACGATCATTCGGGCAATCGACTACAAGTCACCGTTTTATCGGCAGCAGTGACTTCTGATTAAGAAAACGGAAAAATCTAGTTCAGTGACCTCACGAACCATCGTCATTTTTCTGCTGGTCCTTGCTGCTTTGACGTCCACCGCGCAACAGCAGCTTGTCATGATACGCAAAGGTAATGTGGTCGCGCGGTACTTCGAAGGAGACGATTTCAGATGCAAATTGAAGAACGGCAAGCGGCTTGACGGCAGGATTCATGACATGGCAGAATATTACATAGTCACAAGTGACGATACTTTGCAACTCCATACTATCGCCGCCGTCGACAGTCGCGGGTATTGGCGGACCAACATCATGCGCGACGTAGGATACATCTTCATGTATGGAGGCATTGGGTATGTAGTTGTAGATCAGATCAACGAAGCGGCGAACGGTGGCGCCACTTTCGATCGAAATGACTGGAATGCGGTGTTCATAGCCGGAGTCGGAGCAGCCATGCTCAACATCAAACCCAAATATCGTCGTGTAAGAAACGGAATGGTTTTGCGGGTGATCGGGCCCCGTTCACCCTATTACCAGGAACGCTTCAAACACCAGAGTATCATTTTCAGCAAATGAGCCGTATCTCATTTCAATTGTTATCTTTGCGCAGAATTTTTTTCTATGACCACAGAACAGTTGAAAGACTTGAAGGCCCGCGTGGCTGCCTTGAGGAGGTATCTTTGACTACGATCGCAAGAGAACTGAGATCGAAGACGAAGAACGGATAACCCAGCAGGCCGATTTTTGGAATAATTCCAGACAGGCAGAATCCATCCTGAAAAACATCCGCGCCAAGAAGGTGTGGACCGATGCTTACGACGCCGTCAGCAGACAGCTAGACGACCTGGAAGTGCTCTCAGAATTCAACCAGGCGGGCGACACGTCCGATGAAGAGCTCGACCAGGAATACAAGCGCGCCGCGAAGTCGGTAGAAGATCTTGAATTCAAGAAGATGCTCAGCAAAGAGGAAGATCAGCTGAGCGCGATGATCGAGATCAACCCCGGTGCCGGCGGGACTGAAAGTCAGGATTGGGCGGATATGCTCCATCGTATGTATATCATGTGGGGCGAGAAAAATGGATACACAGTCCGTGAAGTTGATTACCAGGCTGGCGATGTAGCCGGCATAAAATCAGCGACAATAGAAGTAGAGGGCCCGTTTGCCTACGGCAAGCTCAAATCTGAGGTAGGTGTCCATCGCCTCGTAAGAATTTCTCCGTTCGATTCGAATGCTCGCCGCCATACATCTTTTGCTTCGGTGTTCGTCTATCCGGAAGTCGATGAAACTATCAACATTGAAATAAATCCTGCTGATATCGAGATGCAAACTTCGCGCTCTGGTGGTGCGGGTGGTCAGAATGTCAACAAGGTGGAAACAAAAGTCCAGCTCACGCATAAGCCGACCGGCATCGTGATTGTGTGCCAGGTTGAGCGATCGCAGCATGCGAACCGGGAAAAGGCAATGCAAATGCTGAAGTCAAAACTCTACCAGCTGGAGATGGACAAGCGCAACGCCGCCCGCGACAAAGTGGAGGCTGGCAAAATGAAAATCGACTTCGGGTCTCAGATCCGCAACTACGTGCTTCATCCATACAAGCTTGTCAAAGACGCACGTACAGGTGTTGAGCGTACGGATGCTCAGAACGTACTTGATGGAGATCTTGACGATTTCATAAAAGCATTTCTGCTGGGAGCCCAGGAGAATGCCGTTCAGAAATAAGGTGCGCTCGAAAGTATACTCCACACAATTCTGGCTTCTTTGTACCAGCTCGCTGTTGTTTTTTGCGAGCTTCAACATGATCATTCCGCAACTCCCGTTCTTTCTCACATCACTGGGCGGAGCCGATTATAAAGGACTGATCATTTCGCTGTTTACACTCACGGCAATGATTTCACGACCGTTTAGCGGAAAGCTGGCGGACCGAATTGGAAGGAAGCCTGTGATAATTTTTGGAGCAGCTGTATGTTTTATTTGCAGTATGATCTATCCGTTCATGACGACCGTGTTCGGGTTCCTTCTGCTCAGACTTTTTCATGGTTTCTCTACAGGCTTTACTCCCACCGGTCAAAGTGCTTATTTGTCTGATGTCATTCCAGTTGACCGTCGTGGTGAAGCGATGGGGCTACTGGGTACAGCGGGCACGCTAGGAATGGCGGCAGGTCCAGCACTGGGTGGTTGGGTCGCGTACGTTTTCTCTCTCAACGCGATGTTTTATTGCTCGTCTGCATGTGCAATCCTTTCATGCCTGATCTTGCTCAATCTAAAAGAAACTGTGAAGACAAAGCACGAAGTGTCGTTGCGCCTCTTGAAAGTATCACGAAGGGATTTGTTCGAGCCGCGAGTGCTGGCACCGTGTATTCTGATGGTACTAAGTGTCTATGCCTACGGGACCCTCTTCACGCTTATCCCGGATTTTGGCGCGTATCACCGCATTAGCAACTCCGGACTCTTGTTTACCTATTTTACTGTGGCATCACTTCTTGTTCGGTTGGTTGCCGGTAAATCCTCCGATATCTATGGCCGCGTTGCCGTGCTCAAGGTTTCAACTTTGCTGGTAACTCTTGGGATGCTTGTCATCGGGTTTGCGGATAGCAAGACGATGCTCATCGTCGGTGTGTGCATTTATGGTGTTGCGCAAGGATCAAGTTCTCCGACCTTGCTGGCGTGGGCAACAGACCTCAGCAGTGACGAGCACAAAGGAAGGGGTATCGCATCACTTTATATCTTCATGGAACTGGGCATTGGGCTTGGCGCGTTCTGTTCGGGGTGGATGCTTGCCAACGACACCTCCGGATTTCTTTTGCCGTTCGGGATTAGTGCCTGTTTGAGTGCCCTCGCATTCTTATATTTATGGATGCCACGTTCATGGCGCTACGCTGGAACAAATGAAACGATCTGACATTTTTCTTTTCCTCTTCATTGCTGCAAGCCTGGTGGACCTTATCAGTGTCGTGATGGGTTGGTCTTTGCCTGAGCTGATATCGAAGCCGTTGATTATGCTTTCGCTGATCGGCTATTATCTCTCGTCCGAAATAACCCGAACGAAGATGTTCGAGCGAGCGCTCTTTTTCTGCTGGATGGGTGACGCGCTGTTGCTCTTCCAATCGAAAGCTCCCATTTTTTTTATGGCCGGACTTGGCGCGTTCCTGGTGGGACAAATCTTATACATTGTTTCTTTCAGGGGAATGCAGGACGGCGGCCATGGAAGCGAGCTGACGATCCCTCAGAAGATCAGGTTCTCCCTTCCGGTTGTGTTGGCAGGCACGGGATTGGTTGTGATCCTTTACCCCACGCTTGGAGGTTTAAGACTACCCGTGTTGCTGTATGCAGTCGCCTTGATGCTGATGGTAATGACGGCGATATTCCGTTTTGGACGAACCACGCCGAAGAGCTATTGGCCGATGTTGCTTGGCGCGATATTGTTTATGGCCTCGGATTCGACACTCGCCATGAATAAGTTTTATTCGCCCGTTCCGTTTGCCGGCATGTGGATCATGCTGACCTACATCACCGCTCAATTCTTGATCGTAAAGGGTGCGATCAATCACAATCGAAGTGTTGGGTTGTAAGTGTTGAGTACACTTACTCAACGCCCAACCACTCAACACGGTTTTTTACATCTTCCTAACCTTCCCACTTCCAGAAGAATGGCTATTGACGTGTTGAGGATCTCCTTTATAAGTAACTGAACCGCTGCCGCTGATCTGGGCATCCAGGTCGGATTTCACATTGACTTCGCAGTCACCCGAGCCGGATATACGGATCTCACATTTATCAGTGACCAGATTTCCTGCCAACACTTTACCGGATCCACTGATCGATGTTTTGACCTCATGCGCACTTCCTTCAGCGCGGATTTCACCGGAACCAGACACGCCAAAGTCCGCTTGGTCACGTACCGTCACATTCAGGACTATTTTTCCCGAGCCGCTTACGTCACTGTCATAATTATTACATGATCCCCTGAGGTTGATGTCGCCAGAGCCAGAAACATCTGCTTCCATGTTTCCGCTGGCAGCCACATCAGCGTCCAAAGAACCGGAACCACTCACGCTCAGCTTGATGTCGCCGGTTTTGAACTGGCCTTGCCCGATCAGGTCGCCGGAACCACTCACAGCAATACCCGAAATGTCTTTAACGGTCACGTAAGCGACGATTTTCTCGCTGTCTTTCCAATTCCAGTTCCTCCAATGATTTTCTTTGCCGATGACGAGCCTGTCGCCTTCGAGCTCGGTTTCAATTTCTTTTAGCACATCGCTAGGTCCCTCTAGTTCCACTTTTTGCGGCGAACCCTGCTTCAGGTACAGTTTACCGGGCACACGGAACGCGATTCTTGTGAACGTTCCGACATCCCTGGTTTGTCGATTTTGGGCCAGAACCAATGTTCCTGCCGCGAGGAAGACGATGAGTATCGATAGCTTTTTCATAGTTGACGAATTTAAGACATAGACTGGATACGGTCGCACGGGTTGCATCCGGCTGAGGTGTCTTTGACGTCAAGTCACGGATTTTGGTTACGAATTGACGTGGATTTGTAGGGAGTCTTTCCCGGAACGGTTGAAAAATCAGTCTTGAAAAGCCTTAATTTCAGGGTTCAACCCAAAATACATGAAACGCCTGACCTTTTTTTTCTCATTTCTGATCCTTGTTTCAAATGCATTCGCCCAGTCTGACACACTTACCTATTCGCGGCGTGTTGTCATGATACAGATGCGCGACGGCGTGAAACTCAACACTGTAGTGTACACTCCTCAAAAAATGTCGGCGACACTGCCCATCATGTTTTTGCGAACGCCATACGGTGTAGACGACTTGCCGTCGCCGAACAAAAATGAATATATCGCTGACATGGCGAAGGAAGGATACATTTTTGTGTTTCAGGACATCCGCGGAAGGTATAAATCCGAAGGGGCTTTCGAGATGCAGCGCTTCACCCGCGACAAGAAGAACGCTAAGTCAATCGACGAAAGTACAGATACCTACGATGCAATAGACTGGATGATCAAAAACCTGCCCGGCAATAACGGCAAGGTCGGAATGTATGGTATTTCTTATAGCGGATGGACAACGATGATGGGCACGATCGATCCGCATCCGGCGCTTAAGGCAGTTTCAGAACAGGCCTCACCTTCCGACATGTGGATGGGGGATGACTTTCATCACAACGGCGCATTCAGGCTCAGTTATGGATTCGAGTACGCGTACATGGAGGAGGCAACCAAAGAAGACGCGATGTTCCCATTCGATCAATATGATACTTATGATTGGTATCTGAAGCTGGGCCCCTTATCGAATGCAAATGAAAAATATTTTCACGGCAAGATCCCGACCTGGAATGATTTCGCAAAGCATCCCAACTATGATGAGTTCTGGCAGAAGCAGTCGATGCCTGCAAGGCTTGGTGCACCAACGGTGCCAAACCTGCACGTTGCGGGGTACTGGGATCAGGAAGATTTTTACGGACCGTTGAAGGCGTATGAAGTACTCGAGAAGAAAGACACACGAAATCAGAATTATATCGTGATCGGACCCTGGAACCACGGCGGGTGGGGACGTGCAAAAGGTGACAAACTTGGCAACATTAAGTTCGATGCCCCGACGGGAGAACAATTCAGAAGACAAATTCAGGCACCGTGGTTTGCTTTTCATTTGAAGGGACGAACTGAGCCCCCTGCTCCCGAAGGAGCTTCATTGCAAGTGAAGGGAATAGTGGATGGAAAATTCCAGGAGGCGCTGACCTTTCAGACAGGTAGCAACAGTTGGCAATCGTATACAGCATGGCCACCTGTAAATCAGACGACTCTTAAGAATCTCTATCTACGGGCAAACGGCAAGCTATCTTTTGTGGCCCCCGGCGAGACGGATGCGTTTGACTCCTACGTTTCGGACCCCGCGCGTCCTGTGCCCTACCGGCAACGACCCATCGAAGCGACATATGGTACTAATTCCCGGTGGTTCACCTGGCTCACGGAGGATCAACGCTTCGTTCATAACCGTCCGGATGTGTTGAGCTGGGAAACCGATGTACTTACAGAGGATATTGCCGTCACGGGAAACTTGCTTGCGAATCTGTTTGCATCTACTTCAGGAACGGACAGCGACTGGATTGTGAAACTGATCGACGTTTATCCCGAGATTTATAAGGAAGACCTTAAGATGAGCGGGTACCAGCTCATGATCGCGAATGATGTTTTCCGGGGAAGATTCTACAAGAGTTTTGAGAAACCTGAAGCGCTGAAGGCGGACGAGATGAATAAATTTCCCATCGACCTTCATGCGGTCAATCATGTGTTCAAGAAAGGTCACAAGATAATGGTGCAGGTGCAGAGCACGTGGTTCCCCATCATCGACCGCAATCCCCAGAAATTTGTTCCAAACATATTCGAGGCGAAAGAGACGGACTTCCAGCCCGCGACTCAGAAGATATTTCGTTCTGTCTTGGGAGCATCTCATATTCAGCTCCCGGTATTCACATCTGGGAAATAATTAATTTTGAATCTGACCTAATTCACGTATGTCAAAAGCTAAACCGGCGCTTGGATTTATTTTCGTTACGCTCCTTATTGATGTGACCGGATTCGGTGTGATCATTCCCGTTATCCCAAAGCTTTTGCAAGAGCTTATCGGAGGTGATGCATCGGTGAGCCTTGCGGCGACATATGGAGGGTGGCTCGTCGCAGCGTATGCCATCACGCAGTTTTTCTGTGCGCCAATTATGGGTGGCTTGAGTGATCGCTTCGGACGGCGTCCTGTCCTTCTGGCCTCCTTGTTTGGATTTGGGATCGACTACTTTGTTGTTGCATGGGCCCCTTCAATAGGCTGGCTTTTTCTCGGACGAATCATTGCCGGTGTAATGGGCGCGAGTTTCACGACAGCGGGCGCATATATCGCCGATATCAGCACGAACGAGAACAGAGCGCAGAATTTTGGGATCATTGGTGCGGCGTTTGGATTGGGATTCATCATTGGTCCTGTGATAGGAGGACTGCTGGGAGATTTCGGGCCACGCGTACCATTTATCGCTGCGGGTCTGCTAACACTGCTCAACTGGCTGTATGGATTTTTTATCTTGCCGGAATCACTTAAACCAGAGAATCGGAGGGAATTCGAATGGAAGCGCGCTAACCCTATTGGAACGCTATCCACACTTTGGAAGTATCCTGTGATTGCTGGATTGCTATTATCATTGACTTTCGTGTACCTCGCAGCTCATGCAGTGCAAAGCAACTGGTCCTACTATACGATTGAAAAATTCAAATGGACGCCTGGGGCTATTGGTCTTTCACTGGCAGTCGTTGGCTTTACTTTCGCCCTGGTGCAGGGTGTACTGATCAGAAAAATTATTCCGAAGCTTGGACAACAACGAAGCGTTTACCTTGGTCTTGCCCTTTATGCGGTTGGATTGTTGCTGTACGCGTTTGCTACACAAGGCTGGATGATGTATGCCTTCACTGTTATTTATTGCCTGGGAGGAATAGCCGGCCCTGCATTGCAAGGGATTATGTCGGGTATCGTGCCACCGAATGCACAAGGTGAATTGCAGGGAGGCTTCACAAGCTTGATGAGCGTTACTTCCATTGTGGGGCCGCCGTTAATGAACAACCTGTTCGCATTTTTCACACGGCCTGAAGGAGACACTTATTTTCCAGGTGCGGCAATGTTGCTGGGAGCAGTCTTTATGATCATCAGCGCAATTTTGGCCAGAAGCACGTTGAAGAAAAATCTCCCGCAGCAGCCCGCGCCCGCGGCACAGCCCGCCTAGCGAGGCTTCAGGATGTCATAAATTTTAAGGCACACCCAAGCGTCGGTGGCAGCGTAGCTGATCTGCTTTTCGTTGAGCTGGTCAGATTCCCAATTGCTTGTTTGTGCACTTTTCGAGATGCGGAATCCAAGGAGCAATGCTGTGAGCTTCTTCACGCTCTCCACTTCAAGCCCTGCATCTTTTGAGAGGGTGGCGAGTTCCACGAAGCCTCCCGGTTTGAATTTTCTCAGGTGCTGAAGAGCTTTGATGTCATCGCGGATGGCGACACCAGCCTTTAAAATATTTTCATCCTGAAGAAAATGTACGATTTCGTCGGTGAGGCCGGTAGCCCGCAGCCGGATTATGAAAACTTTATCCGGCAGCGCAAGCTGCAGAATGGCAACTTTGTTGTGGTGCCCTCTGACAAAAACCGGCTTGGTCTCAGTATCGAAGCCCACCCATCGATGGGAGCTGATCTCTTTGAATGCTCCTGCCACAACTGCCGGATCTGAAATCACCACGACCTGTCCTTCGAATGCCTTAAGTGGAAGAGCATGCATCTCTTCGTCGCTAATGGAGGTCTTTTCAAAAGTAGGCTTTTTGCTCATTCAGGATATTTTCAGATCATACCTGACATTTCTCTCTTCGAGGTATTTCATCACAAACCTGAAATTTTTTTCATCCTCGCCGACAAACTCAGGAGGAGAAATCCCCCGCCGGGTGTAGCTGCCGCTGGCAACGAGTTGTGCTACCGCCGTGCACGTATAGCCCGTTGTTCTTGCCATGGATAGAGTTCCAGTCGACTTTTCCGTGCGGTCAAGCAGACTGTACTCATAGGTTTTCTGCTGATTATTTTCTTTGCCGTTAATTCGCACACGCATCACAGTGAATTCCTCCTCTCCGGGTTTCAGCTTCCATTTTGGAAACAAAATTTTTGCAGTCAGATCGATCGGACGGATTCTCGCGCCTTTTACATCGATCTCATCGTAAGAAAAAAAGCCAGTCTCCCGCAACACTCGCAGGTATTCGATGCATCCCGGATAACGTAACGTTTTCTCGATCATATTAGGAATATGCGGCATCGTCTTGATCAGCGAACGCAAGCCGTCGGAGTTCCAGGATTCCAGTGTTCCGACGCCGGCAAAATGCACAAGCTCCGGGTCAGACAGCGCTGCTTTTACAACCAACTCGCTGTTTTGAACATAGCGTGCCGGACGCAGATATTCTTCGATCACATCGATCGGGGAAAAGACGGCTTTGTACTCGTACGGCCATTCGCGCACCACAGGCAACCCACCCACGAGACATTCCGTCGAATGGATTTTCATGGATTGATTATGATACCCGATAATAATGTTACCCATGCCTGGCGCCACGCCGCAATCAGAAACAACCGTTACGTTCTTTTGCTTGGCCAATGCGTCAAGCCCGAAGGGATCTTCGGGGAAGAAGGATATATCGACCATGTTCTTTCCGGCTTCGATGACGGTCTGTGCCGTTTTGTAACCCATGAATCCCGGAACCGCGCCGATCACCAGGTCAAATCCTGATATGATGGTCGCGAGTGTCCGAAGGTCTGAAAAGTCCACGCGCTGAGTCTTTATTCCATTACCTGCGACTTCTTTAAGCGCATCATCATTGATGTCGACGGAAGTAACGTCGAAATTTTTTGCGAGGTCATATGCCATCGCCTTGCCGACGAGTCCTGCTCCCAGGACGATCACTTTGCTTTTCATAACTGCCAAAAATATTCTCTAACTTAAACGCTTTGCGTCCACCGGCGACGGGTCGGAGTGGAGTCCGACGAGTAGTAGGGGGTCATTAACGGGAAAGCTTGCCCGGCGGGATCAAGCCAAACCAAAAACAACAAACGCGTGTCCAAGATAATCGAAAAAGCCAAGCACTCAGCCTTTTGGCTGTGGGTGTTGAATCAGTCGCTTTACAGGATGGTGCCATTTAATCGTCCGCACCGTTTCCAGGTGGTAGAACTGAACGATCACTTCCTGAAAGCCCTGATTCCCTACAGGAAAAGTAATTTTAATCATATCCGTGGTCTTCATGCCTGCGCGTTGGCGACGATCTCGGAATTTGCAACCGGATTCCTATTACTGACACGACTGGACGCGAAGAAATACAGACTGATCATGCAGCGCATTGAAATGGATTACCACTATCAGGGAAAGATGGACGCATACGCTGAGTTCACAACTTCTGATCAATGGTTTCAGGAAAAAATAATTGTTCCACTGCAAACTCAGGATGCCGTGGTGATTCCCTGTGAAATCAAGATTCACGACGTCAAAGGCAATCATATTACAACAGGAAAGGTTTTTTGGCAGATCAAGGACTGGCAGAAAGTGCGGACGAAGACCTAACCGTATAATTGAAACTTATTTGCTAATTTTAAATGAGAATCCAATTCGGATTTTCACTTCATTCCATGAGAAAAATCGATCAACTGCTTTCGGAGTATGGTGAGAGTCACCAAAACGAAACAAACAAGGCGATACATTGGATTTGCGTGCCGCTGATATTCTTTAGCGTTGTTGGACTTATCGCTTCGATTCCCCCAGGACCTGTTCAAAAAATTCTCGGCGAAGGCAATCCGTATGCCAACTGGGCCACTGTTATGCTTGTTGTAGCGATCGCTTACTACGTCACGCTTTCAATACCTCTCACGATAGGCATGATGTTGTTTGCGGTAGTTTGCCTTTTCGTTGCCCGCCTCATAGCTGAAGCTGGAATTCCTTTGTGGGCTGCAAGCCTTGTTATTTTTGTCCTGGCCTGGATCGGACAGTTCTACGGGCACAAAGTGGAAGGGAAGAAGCCATCTTTTCTCAAAGATGTGCAATTCCTCATGATCGGCCCTGCGTGGCTCATGCATTTCATTTATAAGAAAATAGGAATTCCTTACTGATTGGAGAGCGGCTATAGTGTCATCAGTGAACTTCCGCCGGGATACACACCCGACTTTGTTGCTTTTTTATTCCATTTATCTGCCCACCTGAAACTGCAGTCAGAAAGTTGGGAACATTTTTTTCTGGCCGGGAAGTCAAATAAAAAGGTCAAAGCGCAACTATCGGTACACGTTGAGGATGGCGCAGCAATAAGTCCTGTCAAGGCGCCGTTCGGTTCCATTCAATATTCAAACGATATTTCGCCAGAGGGCCTCTATGAGTTTATTGGTGAATGCGAAGAACGACTTCGACGGAAAGGCGTGAGAGCAATCAGGCTTGTTGAGCCGCCGCTGTACTATCGGGAGTCGGGTGAACTCCTCCATACGCTGTTTTATAATCGTGGCTACAGAGTAACCAATGCCGACTTGAGCTGTGGTTTAAAAGTGGATTCATTGAACTTTGAAGAGAAACTTTCGTCGTCTCTTAAGCGCAGGTTTCGCGAGGCGCGCGACAAGGGGCTGAGATTCAAAACAATTCCCTCTTCGGACCTGGAGCTAGTATACAGATTTATCGACAGATGTGGCACGGCACGGGGACACGCACTCAGCATGACTTTGGAAAATCTGCAAAAGACAGTAGACGTCTTTAAGGACCGATTCTTTCTATTTGGTGCCATGCTTGAGAAGGAGCTGGTTGCAGCTTCGGTGGCGATACAGGTTCATCCGAATATTCTCTATATGTTTTACCTGGGCCATGAGAAAAAGTATGACGCAATTAGTCCCGTGGTGTTTCTTACCGGAGGAATGTACAAAGTCTGTGAGACACGACGAATTCACTTGCTGGATCTGGGCACGTCCGCGTCAAATGGACAGCCAAATTTCGGATTGCTGGATTTCAAATTGCGGATGGGTGGTACGCCTTCAATGAAGCTAACATTTGAAAAACAATTGTGAAGCCACTCGTTTCAGTTGTCTGTGTATGCTACAATCATGAGCGGTTCGTTGGCGAGGCGATCAACTCAGTGTTGATCCAAACATATCCCAATGTGGAGCTGGTTGTGGTGGATAACAGCAGTACCGATGGAAGTGTAACTAAGATACGAAGCGCTCTTACGAGTTCGGTTGATACGAAGGTTATTATATCGAATTCCAATCAGGGAAACTGCAAAGCTTTCAATGAGGGGTTTAAAAAGACCGTCGGTGATTTTATTATTGACTTGTCCGCCGATGACGTTTTATCGCCACAACGTATAGAGAAGGGTATAGCTAATTTTCAGCGGCATGATAGTCTCACGGGAGTGAACTTCACGGACGCCGAGCTTATTGATGAAAGTGGCAATGGGTTGGGCTTTCACTCAGACCGGTTTCCACACACTACAATTCCAGAGGGAGACATTTATCTTGATGTATTGTCTCGCTACTTTATTAACAGCCCGACGATGATGATCCGCCGCACTGTACTTGAGAAGCTGGGTGGGTTTGACGAGACGCTCGCCTATGAGGATTTCGATCTGTTGATCAGATCTGCGCGGGATTTTAGGTTTTCTTATATACCTGAACCGCTGGTGAAAAGGAGGGTTGTTAAAAATTCCTTGGGCAGCCTCCAGTACAAACATGGAAGCGCTCAACTTCATTCCACACTGAAAGTATGTGAAAAAGCTGCGGCCCTCAACCGGACAATAGAGGAGAATAATGCATTGAAGATCCGGCTCCGTTATGAAATAAGAAGGGTTCTTACCTTGGGCGAGTTCCGGTTAGCCTTGCGTTACTGGAGTCTTTATCGGCGACTCTAGAATTGTCTGGAAATCCGTACACCAGGCCTGCGCGAATACCATCTGGTAATCCGGATTGTGGATTATTACTTCGTTTGGCAACTTAGATGTCCGATATATTAGGTGTCCGACACCGAAAACCCCTCAAATTTTGATCTCACGATCTGAATTTGTAGTAACCCCTTTGGGTGGAAATGTTCACTTCCTGTTATCTTCTCCCATTACCATTCTCACATAACTGTTGTATCTGCTCAACGCAATTTTTCCTTCTTCTACGGCGAGGCGAACTGAGCATTTCGGTTCCGTCAGGTGGAGGCATTTCGACCCGAACTTACACGTTGACCGAAGTTCACGCATCTCAGGAAAATAGTCGGAGATCTCCTGTTGAGTCATTTCGACAAGGCCCCATTCCTTCACACCCGGCGTGTCAATAATAAAAGTTTGGTTGCCAATGCTGAACATTTCAGCAAAAGTGGTCGTATGCTTACCCTTCTCATTGAAATCAGATATTTCATTCACCGTTTGGCCGATCTCCGGAGCGAGCCTGTTGAGTAAGGTTGATTTACCCACGCCGGAGTGGCCGGCCACAAGTGTTGTTTTTCCAGAGAGTAATGTGGACAGGGGAGACAAGTCCGCATCTGGCGCGGAGATCAGCAAAGTTGAAACCCCCACATCCTCATAGATTTTTTCCAGCGCCATGACTTCCTGAATAGCTTCGTCGTCGAGTAAGTCCTTTTTATTGAAGAGGAGAATTTGAGGTATTCGAAATGATTCGGCGCTGACAAAAAAGCGGTCGATAAACCCCGGCGACGTTCGTGGATGTGTCAAAGTTGCGATCAGCAGCACCTGGTCGATATTTGCTGCCAAGACATTGCTGTGAGCTGTCCGTTTTACTGATTGCCGGAGAATGTGATTGATCCGTGGTTTGATGTCGGTGATAGAGGCGTCGCCTTTGTCGAGCAGCAACTCAACATTGTCGCCAATTGTTATAGGATTCGATTCTTTGATTCCTTCGAGTCGCAATTTTCCCTGCAGGCGGCAAACATAACGATTCCCATCGGCGGCAAGCACTTCATGCCACGAACCTGTAGATTTCATAACTCGGCCTTCCATCACGGCAGGAATTTTTTACAGTAATCTGTAATCTTTTCGGTGGCGCCGAGGTTCTCCTTGACATATTGGCTCGTCACTTCGCATGCTAACAGAAACTGTTCAGGATGCATCATCATCATCTCGTATTTGGCCTTCAGCTCCACGAAGTTCCCGACATCAAATGCCCCACCGCGAAGAACAAGGTCTACGGCTTCCTGGAATTTATGATAGGCTTTATTTCCAAAGAAAATGGGAATGCCGTAGCATGCGGCTTCCAGGATGTTATGGAGTCCGTCCCCATAAGCACCGCCGACGAATGCAAATTCACCATAGCGGTAAAGCCGTGACAGGTGCCCGACATTGTCTATGATAAGCACGGCGGACTCCTCCAGGGAAGCATCATGGCCCCTCGAATATCTCACACAGCGTGCATCGATACCCTTTTCGATTTCATTGATGAAGTCTTCTTTGATCTCGTGCGGTGCAATGATGAATTTCATCCGGCCCTTATTTTCATTGATAAATGGAAGCAATACTTCCATATCATCAGGCCATGCACTTCCTACAACCATTAATTTTTGACCGTTCTTGAACCTTGCGGCCATGGGAATTTCCCCGGCCTGTTGGATAATTTGGTTCACCCGATCAAAACGCGTGTCGCCGGCAATAGTCACACGATTGATGCCGATAGAGCGCAACAAATCAAGTGACATTTGATTTTGGACAAAAAAATAATCGAAGCTTTTTAGCAACGTTCGAAACAGCGCCCCCCAGGGTCGAAAGAAGGGTTGATCCGGCCTGAAAATGCTGGAGATGGAAATGAGGGGAATATTCTTCTGGTGGAGTTCGGTCGCGTAATGATACCAGAATTCATATTTCACAAAGACAACGAATGCAGGCTGGATATTTTCCGCAAACCACTTCGCGTTGCTGTGAGTGTCCCAGGGGAGATAGAAAACAAAGTCAGCGCCGTCATAATTCTTTCTCACTTCAAATCCGGATGGCGAAAAAAAAGTTAGCAGAATTTTTATTGACGGATTCCAACTCTTAAGCGCTTCCATGACTGGTCGCCCTTGTTCAAATTCCCCCAATGAGGCGCAATGAAACCAAATCAATGGCCCTGAGGTCGAAAGGGGAAAAGTTGCAAGTAGTTTCTTTCTTTGATCGCGACGACCGTTCACGAATGCCTTTGCCTTGGGATTGACCGCAGCCGCCAGCCAATAGATGAATTTGATTAACGAGATGCCCAGCGTGTAGAAAAAAACCATAATGATTGGAATACCAAATATAGAATTTGGATTCAATTTCAATGGAATGCCGCAGTTTTTACCACGAAGACTGAGGCACGAAGTTTCCACAAAGAAAATCGTAGTGTTCCTTTGCGTCTTAGTGATTTCTCTGTGGCTGACGGTTTCGTCGCGTTATTAAGTTGATTTTGTTTCGTATCTTTCCTTTAATAAACTATTCACATATGACAAAGAAATTGACTCTCCTGATGCTCTTAGCGGGTCATTTTGCGTTTGCGCAGGTGAACGGCATTACAAAGTTTTTCCCAGCCGCCGCCGTTGGCAATACCGCAAATGGTGCAGCGAACGTTCAAAGTCTCGTCAGTGGGTATATTACTCCCATTGGGGAAGATTTTGGCAAGCTGGGAAACACTGGATGGTATTCCACTGCGGACACGCATCAGAAATTCGGGTTCGATATTTCTGTAACGATGAATACGGTATTCGCCAAGAGCGAACAGAAGACGTTTGCGCCCGGCGCGCTGAATGGACTTTCCTATGATGGCACCATTCCTCCCGGTGATAAAGCGCCAACGGCTTATGGTGCAGAAAGTGTATTGCCGAAATTCACATATACCTCTGGTCCGAACGCCGTTATACCCAACACTTTTTTCCTTGGACCGGGTGGCGGCAACGTTACGAAGGATGTTCCTATTGGTTCGATTGTAGTTCCCACACTTCAGGCGGGTATCGGACTCTTTAAGAACACTGATCTTAAATTCCGATATACGCCCGCTGTTACATTCGGTGGTACCGAACTCAAGAACTGGGGAGTTGGTCTTAAGCATGATCTTAAACAACACATTCCCGGAATAAAAATGGCACCGTTCTCTCTTTCTTTGTTCCTCGCTTACTCCGAGATGACTGCCACAACAGACTTAAGTGGCTTTTATACAGGGTCAGGACAGCAAGGTGAGGGAAAAACAACAGGGTTCACTACCCAGGTGCTTGCCAGCAAAAGCTTCGCGGTGCTCACGTTGTATGTTGGCGTTGGATTCAACAGCGCTACCACTACTTACTCGATCAATGGTACCTACAATGTTGACAAGCGTGATGTTGGAGGTGGCACAACGGTACCATTGTTAAGCCCGGTTACGCTCACCAATCCCTTCAAGCAAGATTATTCAGTTGGTGGTTTCCGTGGAACAGGTGGCCTCCGATTGAAGTTCGGGCCCATTGCCTTGAATGGTGATTATACGTTGGCTAACGGCACGGGTATCATGAGCCTTGGATTTGGAGTGACCGTCCGTTAATCGAACTAACTAGAAAAATCAGGCCTCCGGTGTTCAGCCGGAGGTTTTTTATTTTCGAAAATCTTGCTCCGATTACTATTTACCTTTAAAAGTTGGCTTGCGTTTTTCGACAAACGCCTTCATACCTTCTTTCTGATCTTCGCTTGCGAAAGTCATGTAGAAATTCTTTCGTTCGAACATCAGTCCTTCATCCAGCAAAGTTTCAAAAGACCTGTTCACTGACTCTTTTGCAAGTTGGACTGCGATGGGTGACATCGCTGCGATCTCTTTGGCCAGGTTGATTGCCTCTTGCAGGTAGAATTCAACCGGCACCACTTTGATCACCAATCCATAGAAATGGGCCTCTTCTGCAGAAAGAAATCTTCCGGTTAGAATAAGTTCCATCGCTTTTGCCTTGCCCAGGGCTTTGGTGAGGCGTTGCGTGCCACCTGCACCAGGTATAGTTCCAAGTTTTATTTCCGGTTGCCCGAATTTTGCCGTCTCAGAAGCAATAATCATATCGCAGGTCATGGCAAATTCACAGCCACCCCCGAGCGCAAAACCTGACACGGCCGCGATGATGGGCTTTTTGGTTCTGCGAATTTGGTCCCACGTAGAGAACTGATCGAGGATAAGCATGTCTATGGCGCTCTTGTCCGCCATCTGTTTGATATCCGCACCTGCAGCGAAGGCTTGTTCGCTGCCAGTGATGATCACGACGCGTACGTTATCATCCTTGTCAAGTCGTTGTAACGAATCCCGTACCTCCTGCATTAGTTGAGGATTGAGTGCGTTAAGTTCTTTCGGTCGATTCAATTCTATGAGCGCTATGAAAGGCGCGACCTGGTCATTGACTTTGATAAGCTCCATAAGATATTGCCGATCAAGTGAGATTTGCTTTGGCTGGCCGGCAGTCGCGAATATACTATGGTTTATAAAAAGAACCCTGATGGGCTCACGCCTTCAGGGTTCCAACCAAGGTGGTAAAAAGTGCTATGCATGAGCATATGCACACCCATAGCTGTTTTGTAACCTCGCTGCGACTATTTTTGAGGAAATTTTTTTAGATGAAAGTCCTTTTTGTGTGTTTGGGAAATATTTGCAGATCGCCGCTTGCTGAAGCAATCTTTAATCACCAACTCCGTGAGCGTCGTTTGCAGATGCATTTTACTGGGGCATCCTGCGGCACAGCGAATTATCATGTTGGTGACACGCCCGATCCACGCACTGTAAGAAATGCATTGAAAAACGGGGTCTTAATAGACCATTTGGGAAGGCAATTCTGTGAAGAGGATTTTGAACATTACGACCTTATTCTCGCGATGGATGCAAGCAACCACTCCAATATCATGAGAGTTCCGGGTGCGTCCAAGTACAAAAGCAAAGTCAGAATGATGCGCTGGTACGATCCTCATTTGAAAGATGGCGACGTACCGGATCCGTACTACGGAAGCGAAAAGGATTTTCAGGAAGTATTCGATATACTGAATCGCTCGATGAAACAGCTAATCACGGAGCTGGAATCAGGCCTTTCAGAGAAGTAGGCAAGGATGATACTTGCTTGCTCCGAGAATTATCGCAAGAGTCCGGCTTTCAGGCTGCGGGCGGGCAGACAAGACTCTGCCTCTGAGTGAAGTGAATCCAAAAGTCGTCGCGTTGAATTAACCTCTGATCAGCACCTGGAGCGTGCTTCGCGACGACTGCTCCAGCAGCACGCCGGGCTGCTTGCGATATTTTTCCGACAGCGCGGCATTGTAGTTTTTTACGGTAACCAGCGTTAGGCCCGTGTTGTAATATACCTCGAATTGAGTCGCAAGCTTTTCAATGAGTCTCAAAACTTTGTCTTCACGGAAGTCGATGCAGAACGAAAATGAGATCGCTGAATTTTGCATCACATTGATCTTAATGTTGAGTTGCGCCAATGCATGGAAAATGAATCCAAGCTGTTGCTCATCAATGAACGTGTAGTCGGTAACCCGGCAAGAGACAAGACATTGATTGTCTTTCACCACAATGAGCGGCGCTATGTTGTCGAGCTTCGTTTCATGGATGACTGTTCCAGGGAGTGATGGGTCGTCGAAATTCTTAACCAACAGTGGTATGTTCTTGTTGGCTAGCGGCTTGATCGTTTTAGGATGTATCACGGACGCCCCATAGTAGGTCATTTCGGCAGCCTCCCGGAAGGGCAGCTCTTCAAATACCGACGCCTCCGAAAATCGTTTGGGGTCGGCGTTCATTACTCCCGGAACATCTTTCCAGATTGTAACGGATGATGCACCCAGGCAGGCGCCGTAAATTGCTGCAGTGTAATCGGATCCTTCGCGACCCAACGTCGTGGTAAATCCCGCCCCATCCCTTCCGATGAAGCCCTGGGTTACAATCACATTTCCTTCAAGGATGGATTTAATCGATGTTATTCTCTTCTCCGACGCTTTCCAGTCCACTTTTCCTTCCCGGTATGTATTGTCGGTGACAATGTATTCACGTGAGTCGAGCCAATGAGCTTGAATACCTTCAGTCAGCAGAAACTCTGAAACAATTATAGAAGACAGTACTTCACCGATAGAGACGATCTGATCATATAACTGATCGGGTGCCAGTGATGAATCGAGTTTTTTCTCAATTGCTTTGAATTCGGCGACGACTTTTTCCCACACAGGATGGCTCGGGGCAAACAGATCAATCATAACCGTCACATGATGAGCGCGGATTTCGGTAAGCTCTTGCAGGTAGTCAGTCCCTTGCCTGAAGTTCGCGACCACACGTTCAAGCGCGTTCGTTGTTTTTCCTATTGCCGAGACTACCACCAGGATCTTTTCGTGCTGGAACAGCCGGATGATGCCCGCCACCTTTCTAATGGCGGCAGCGTGCCTTACCGATGCTCCCCCGAACTTAAATACCTTCATTTCTAACCTTGTTTCTCCTGGTATGCCTTTTATAGATCACACCATATTTCCCGTATTTTGATTGTACTAAATCGTTTGCGCTCTAACTTTGAGGACCTGTCCCGGTGCATTGGGGCAAGCCACGACCAAAATCGGGGTAAACTTATCTGCGAATTAAACATTTTATGGAACAGTCCCGAATAGCCCATTCCATTGGCATTGCCCTGGACCGGTTTATCAAGAATAATCAAGGTCAATTTCAGTACGCAAGTGGTGAACTGTCGCAGTTGCTGAGAGATATCGCCCTTGCTTCAAAAGTGGTAAACAGGGAGGTAAACAAGGCCGGTCTCATCGACATCATGGGTGCCCTGGGATCGCAGAACTCCGCCGGCGACGATCAGCAGAAGCTGGATGTCCTCGCAAATATCAGGTTCACGCGCGCCTTGACGAAGGGAGGCGAGGTTTGTGCTATTATTTCTGAAGAAACAGAATCATGGGTTGATCTCAACAACAGCGGCAAATACATTGTAGCTATTGACCCACTTGATGGTTCGTCGAATATCGACGTGAATGTTTCCATTGGAACTATTTTCTCGATCTATCGAAGGAAGAGCAAGGAGGGAACTCCCATTGAGGAGATGGACGTTCTCCAAAAAGGGAAGGAACAAGTTGCTGCTGGATACGTGCTTTATGGGTCTTCGACAATGCTTGTTTATACAACAGGTCATGGCGTGAATGGCTTTACTTATGAACCGACCCTTGGTGAATATTTTCTTTCTCATCCCGACCAAAAAATGCCGGAGGATGGAAAGATATTTTCTGTGAACGAGGGTCCGGCCAAAACTTTTCCGAAAGGCGTGTTGGATTACCTGAGCTATTGCAAGGAGAAACAATTGACAGCGCGCTACATCGGATCGCTTGTAGCCGATTTTCATCGCAATATGCTGAAGGGTGGGATTTATATTTATCCCGCGAACACAAAAGCTCCCGGCGGGAAGCTTCGATTGATGTATGAGTGCAATGCGCTCGCTTACATTGCCGAGCAGGCAGGAGGGAAGGCAACCGACGGAAAAGGTGGTCGTATTCTGGATATCCAGCCAGGTTCGCTGCATCAGCGTTCGCCATTCTTTGTAGGTTCGAAGAAGATGGTGGAGAAGGCGGAGAGTTTCTGAGGTGAAACCGCAAAATGTAAAACGCTAAATGTAAAATGTAAAAGGAGTCGGTTTTTAGAAGCGTTCCGCTCCCAAACAATTCTTACGGACCGCAGCATCTAAGGGGAATACTTCTCTTTCCTCGCTGAAGATTTATCGCGAGGTGATTCACCGGTTGTCCGCTGCAATTCTCCGAGTCATCAAGATAAGTCCACAGGAAACAGTCGATTGCTCCATCATTATCGTAGTCACCTTCCAGTACGATGTCTTTTGAGACTTTGTAATCAGGCCGGTCAATCTTGGCAGTTGTTGGGTTAATTAAAGCAAAACATGCGATGTTTTGGAGTTCGCCAATGGCCTTGATCTTCCTCTTGAATCTGGGTTTCTCAATCGAGGTTTTCCAAGTGGGTCTGAATTGCATCCCGCCATCATTTTCACACCAAAAGGCCACCTTAAAGGTCGCTTTGAGTTCAAGCTTTAATAAGTCGCCGTTCTTGTCAAAAATGAGAACCTCTCCAGAGAAATCGAGGCTGTACGATACAGGTAAGTCATCAAAATTACGAAAATGATCGAGATAAGGGAAGTTGTGAATAATACAGATTGGAAAACAGTCACCGTGGCAACACGATGTAAATCTTGGGTGGACCAACCTTGAACCTTGAACTTTGAACCTTGAATTCCTACGCTGTGTCCTTACACAATTGGTGCACCGCTCTAAACCCTGAACTCTGAACTAATCAAGTATTTCCGGCGCGTACTTCCCAATGATCCCGTACCACTTCACGAGTTTTTTAATGTCCGAAGCATAAACACGGTTCTCATCGAACTCAGGAAGCACGGATTTCAAAAATGCTTTGAGCTCCGTCCCGTCAGAGTCGGCGTCGACGCCGGTGTCATTGCCGAAATCTTTTTTGATTTTTTTCAGTACGTCGCGGAGTGGGATCGTGCCTTCTTTTGTTGTGGTATAGATCGAGATCTCGTCGAGGAGAGAGATCTTGCTGCTGGCGCTGGCTACGAGCTTGGTTTTTGCTTCGTCGAGGGATTCAAGCACAACACCTGTTTTTCCTGCCGTTACTACTTTGAACAATCCTCCCTTACCCGAGACGCTTGCAAGATCTCTTAATTCCATGAGTTCTGATTTATCGCGGACAAAAGTAATGTTTTTGGGTTAGTTATTCTACGGAGCGAGGCGGAGGAATCACTGAGTTACACGGAGATCTCGTCAGCTTAATTTCGCGAGTCAATTTTCCTCCGCGAATCTCGGTGAAATTTCTCCGCGTGACTCCGTGGAATAATCCTCTTATTCAGCCATCAGCAAGGATTTGATATAACCCAGCAGCTCATCCCTTCCCTTTCGTTCTTCCGCGGATGTTACAAACATAGGTGGAAACTCTTCCCACGCCTCGCTCAGTTTCTTTTCCCATTTTTTTCTAGTCACCATCATCTCATTCTTGGAGATCTTGTCGGCTTTGGTAAACACCAGGGCAAAAGGCAATCCTTCTTCACCCATCCATTGTATGAATTCGACATCGATCTTCTGCGGGTCAAGCCGCGCGTCTAATAGTATTAATGTGGTGGTAAGTGTTTCCCTTTTTCTCAAATAGGTTTCGATCATCGGGCCCCAGCTTCGATGCTTGCTCTTGGCGACGCTGGCGTAGCCATACCCCGGCAGATCCACGAGGTACCATTCATCGTTCACAAGAAAATGGTTGATGGTTTGAGTTTTTCCAGGAGTGGAAGACGTTTTTGCCAATCCTTTGCGGGCCACGAGCATATTGATCAGCGACGACTTGCCGACGTTCGACCGTCCAATAAAAGCAAACTCGCGCCGCCTGCCTGTGGGCGCTTTTGCGGGATCGGTATTGCTTACCGTAAATTCTGCTGAGCGAATGATCATTGCGGCAAAGGTAATATTAATCCATCGCAAGCCTCCCTTGCTTGCTGTGACCCACTCTGAATGCTGAACGCTAAACTCTAGAAATGGTGAAACCGCAAAATGTAAACACTGAATGTAAAATCTGCCTGCCGGCAGGCAGGTGTAAAAGTGGCATCTGGCCCCTATCTTTGTTCCCCCATGGTAGTTCCATACAAGGAAGACACTTCAGCCAAGAAGCAACAGGTTGCAAGGATGTTCAACAGCATCAGCAATCGTTACGACTTTCTCAATCACTTTCTCAGCCTGGGGATCGACATTCTTTGGCGCAGAAAAGCGATAAAACTTCTCAAAGAACTTAAGCCGAAAACGATACTGGATATCGCTACAGGTACCGGCGATCTGGCTATCGAAGCACTTTCACTCAAGCCTGAGAAGGTGGTTGGAGTAGATATCTCAGAAGGCATGCTGGAAGTAGGCCGGCGTAAAATGCAAGAGAAGAAGTTGGATCATATTATTCAGCTGACCTTGGGTGATTCTGAAAATCTCCCCTTTGCGGATAATTATTTCGATGCTGCGATCGTTGCATTTGGGGTGAGAAATTTTGAGAACCTGGAACGCGGCTTGGGGGAAATGTTGCGGGTTGTGAGACCCGGTGGGCGCATTGTGATACTGGAAATGTCCAAACCGTCGAAATTCCCGATGAAGCAGTTGTACAAGGTATATTTTACGGCCATCTTGCCGGTAATTGGTCGTTGGATTTCACGGGATCAGGCAGCCTATAGCTATCTTCCCGAATCGGTCCAGGCGTTTCCGGATGGAGATCGACTCGTTAAAATTCTCGCCGACACAGGATATAAAAATCCGCAATGCAATCCATTAACATTCGGAATAAGTACTCTCTACTGGGGATCCAAATAGCTTTTCTGCTTTTGGTGTCGACCGCTTCTGTGTCAGGCCAGACTTTTAAGTGGGCCAAAAGGAATAATCCTGAATTCGATAAACGAAAAATATCTTATGGATTCATGATCGGTATCCATACCTCCGGGTATCAATTGAAGTACTCCGATCAGTTTGTGACTCAAAAATTTGACACCGTTCATTCGGTGCAGGCTCCGTTCTCAGGTGGGTTTTCCCTGGGTTTCCTTGTTAACCTCCGCTTGCATGAGGTACTCGACCTACGCATCTTACCGAAGGCAGGATTCTACAATCACAAGCTTATCTACTATTTCACCGACAATACAAGCAAGACACAGCTGATTGAAACAACCATGGTGGAAATGCCGATCCTGTTAAAATATAAGTCGATGCGTCGCGGCAACGTTCGTATGTATATGGTGGGTGGATTTACACCCTCGATCGAGGCATCAGGCAAGAACGACGTCGAGTCTACTACAGCGAGTCTCAGTATCAGGAACTCAAATCTCACCGTCGATGCAGGATTTGGATTCGACTTTTACTTTCCACTCTTCAAATTTTCCCAGGAGATCCGCTTCCAACACGGGATGCTGAATATGCTTAACTCGAGCTCTGGGCCCTATGGTGCACCGCTCAAGCAGCTTACAACAAATACCGTTTCGGTATATTTTATTTTTCAGTAATCTTTGCCTGAGAATTTTAAAAACTTCATCTCTTTGTTCATGACAGCGAAAAGAATTACATTCATCACAGGCGCAACGGCTGGTATCGGCGAGGCTTGTGCCCGCTTGCTCGCTCAGAATAATTTCAAGCTCATCCTGGCGGGCAGAAGACAGGACAGACTTGACAAGCTAAAAAAAGAGCTTGGTGTCGTGACTGAAGTCACCACACTCACTTTCGACGTGCGTGACAGGAAACAAACAGAAGCTGCCATCAGGTCGCTACCCGCGCAATGGAAAGATATTGACGTGCTCATTAATAATGCGGGCGGTGCGCATGGGCTGGATCCCATTCAATCGGGCAACGTCGACGATTGGGATGCGATGATCGACAGCAATGTGAAGGGCTTGCTTTATGTGTCACGCGAAGTACTACCAGGAATGGTAGAACGCAAATCAGGGCACGTAATTAATATCGGCTCGATCGCGGGAAGAGAAATCTATCCGAATGGAAACGTCTACTCTGCCGCCAAGTTTGCTGTTGATGCCCTCACGAGAGGAATGCGTGTGGATCTCAATACCGCAGGAATCAAAGTCACCGCCATCAATCCCGGCCTTGTCGAAACTGAGTTTGCCAAAGTGCGATTCAAAGGCGACGAATCGAAGGCTAAAAATGTTTACAAAGGAATTACCCCGCTCGTTGCGGACGACATCGCCGACCTTGTACTGTTCACCCTGACCCGTCGCTCCCATGTGGTGATTGCTGATATGGTGGTTTTCCCTGTGGCGCAGGCCAGCGTCACGGTGGTCAATAGGGGCAATTAGTCTCGAAGACTTAACATATTTGCAACATTCAGGTAATGCCCCTTAACTTGGTGTGCTAACCCCTTCCTGATGAAGCGCACCCTTCGCAGCCTTTACCTTATAATAAATTACAAGACGATCATCGTTACGACGCTGGCGGTGGTTTCAACGTACCTGTGTTTCAATTACGGATTGATAGCAAGGTTTCCGGACATGCTTGTTGGTGTTGCCATTGTTTTTCCTGTGGTGTTCTCCATTGGTTCTGCCTACAACCGTCGCGAGACGGCTCTTCAGCGCTGGGCCGATTTTCGCGGTCACGCGATTGCCATCTATTATGCGACACGCGATTGGCCCTCTGAAAAAGAAAATGACCTTGCCACCAGAACGAAACAAATTACCAAAGACCTTGTAGACGTTGTGAGGAAGACTCTGCATGGCGACCGTTCTGAATGGCCGGCCCGCGAAGCCGAGGTGTTCCAAATGTTTTCGAAGTTGTCCGGCATCACAATGGAGATGCGAAAGTACGGCGTTCAAAGTGGCGAGATTTCCAGGGTCAGTCAGTATGTCAGCAAGATGATCATCGCATTCGATAATCTTAAGATCATTTTTATCTATCGCACCCCGGTGACGCTTCGTGCCTATAGCAAGGTTTTTATATACGTCTTTCCGATAATCTTCGGACCGTACTTTGCCAGCACCTTTCACGACTTTTCCTGGCAACTGGAGTATGTGATGCCCGTCCTCTACAGTTTTATTTTTGTGAGTCTCGACAACATCCAGGACCACCTTGAGAATCCTTTTGACCAGGTGGGAGAAGATGATATTGAGATCGATGTTGACGACACAACAAGGTTGATGAATTAACCTCCTTGGGCAATCGTCGCCTGCCACCTGTCACTTTTCGACAGCGACCGCTACCTGGAAGCAGGTGACAATTTCAATACCCGAAACCCGCGGAAGACACTACGTACTAGTGCGTATTTCGTCTTGATAAAGGTATTTTTCCGACCATCGCCGTCAATTTATTTTTATCTTTTGGGTGCCTTAACCCCATATGAGACGCTCTCTTCTTCTTCTAGCCGCCTACTTCATTTCAACATGTCTTTATGCTCAAACCGGCACCGATACCTATGCCATAGGATTCAAAATTGGATCGATCGAAAAAAGGGGAAACACCGTTCGGGTGAGCGTCGACCACGGACTCGAAGCTGGTATCAAACTAAGCTATGAGGTCAGGCCTTATGGTATTTTTCGCCAGAGCCTGCAGGACCATAATGTGAGGCTAGGAACCGCCAAACTCACTGAAGTCACACAGCAAAAGTCTTTTGCGGAGATAACCCTTTATGACGGTCAGACTGTTCTTGCCGGCGACTTGCTTTATGTGTACATGCCTCTTCCCAAAAAGGCCGATAGATCGCCTTACTTCTGGCTTATCACGGATGCGATATACATTGTAGACGAGAGCGGAAATTCATATTACACCTACGATGAGATTATGCAACGTGATGGGGCTCGTCTTCGCACCGAGAAATTCAAGGCTATGGAACGAGATATCCGCGCAGAGGGTGAACGATTAAAAACCTCTGGCGACAAAACACGTGTTCAGGCCGGGCCGAATGAGGGACTGCTCCTTGCCGATGTAATGGCTCAGTCCGACACGATGGCGGTTTGGTACTATGTCTATTATCTGAACCAAATGGAATCGGTGTACAGAGGTACTACCATTAAGTTGAACGAAGGCTACCGTACGTATGCGGAGGAAGGTGATGCCATTTCGCCTGGTTTGTTGAAGTCTTCCTTCGCCGGTCTATCTGAAGTTCAGCTCGACGAAAAGTACAAGCAATACAAACGGAAGCTTACGAAAGAACAGCTTGATTCATGGAAAGAAGAAGCTGAAAAATTGGGTAAAGGTGGGTCTTACGAGGAAGCACAAAAGCTCTACGACATCTGCATCGCGCTCGCGACCAGGAATAAAAACATTTCTGATGCGGGTGTTTATTCATTTATGAAGGGTGAATTGTATGACACCCAGCAATTGTACCTCGAGAGTTCGGTTGCTTATGAGCAAGCGTTGAGGTGTTTTCTGGAGATCAAGAACGAGAAAGCACAGGCATTTGCCTATCACAGTGCGGGGTGGGCTTACTACAAGGTCAATTCTTTAGAGAAAGCTGGCGACTATATCTCCAAGGCTGTTGTCCTTCGGTCGAAGATCTATAAAGAAGACCCCAGCATAGCGAACTATTCGAATCTGTATTCCAGTATTGACAATGCCGCGACGCTGACATTCGCATTAAAAGATTATAAAAGCACGCTTGATTTCTATGAGTCGGCTCTGACGCTCTCTCAAAAGCACGATAACAAAAATAATGTGGGCAGCATGCTGTGGAATATCGGCTATACTTACGAGGATGGCATGAAGGAACATCAAAAGGCGGTCGAGGCTTACAACAAGGCTTATGCAATTCACCTGGAGATCAAAGACACAGCAGACGCGGTGACGATCAAAAGAAATCTCACCATTTGCTATAAGAATATGGAGGATTATAAGACAGCCGAATCCCAGCTGCAGGAAGGCATTTCTCTGGCAAGAAGTTGGGGAAAGCCGGGCACCCTGGCTTATGTTCTGGAATACGGCGGTTTGATGTTCTTTGAGCACTCCGAGTATGAGAAGTCGGTGAAATACTATGCTGAGGTGGAGCAGATCTACCGGAAGATGAACGATGGCAAAAAGCTTGAAAATACCCTGAAGAAGCTATCGAAGTCGATGCGTGATGCCAATATGAACGCCGAGGCCATCGGTAAATTCAAGGAGAGACTGCCGCTCATACCGAAGGAAAATCTAAGTGATTTAGCCGATGTGTATTGGGATTTGGCATACACCTATGGGCACATGAAGGATAGAAAGAATGAGGCTAATTATTATAAACAGGCTGAGGGTATCTACGTCCAGTTGAAAGACAGCGCCAATCTGTCGACCATCCTGAATAACCTGGGTTATACCTATCGCGATAGCAAAGACTCCGTCACTTCTTATAAATACCACGAGAGGGCACTTGCCCTTGATCGCCTTTCGGGTGATAAGTCCCGGCTTGCAAATTCATACGATCACCTTGCGGACTCTTACAAGTCATTTGGCAACATGAGAAAGTCGGCTGAAGCGTATGAGGAGGCGTCAAGACTATATTTTATTGCCGGAAATGTTTCCAAGGCAGCGAGCAACCTGAGCAACGCCGGAAACCGGTATGCCGATATCAGAATGTATCAGAAATCGGCCGATACATTCAAAAGGGTCGAAGAACTCTATCGACAGGCTGGGGACAAGGGAAAAGAGGCAGAGGCTTACTGGAACTGGGCGTATCAAACCGGTTGGAACCTCAAGAACTTCGATGCGGCCATTGCCAACTATAAGATCGCATACGATCTCTACATGGAGGTGAAAGATTCCGTGAACGCATCAGTCATGCTTTCAAACATCGGCCAGAATTATTGGAGCAAGCTCGACTATGACAAGGCTATTGAATCCCATAAAGCGGCAATAGCACTGGCAAAGAAGTGCCGGAACAATGAGCAGGTTGCAAGCTCGTGGTCACGCCTTGCAACACTTTATAAGGAATCGAATAACCCCATTGCAGCGACCGCAGCCCTCAGCAATGCAGCGACTGCACTCCTGCAAATAAACGACTCGACGCTGCTCAGCTCCACTTATCAAGACCTTGGAAACAGTTATGCAAAATCCAAAGAATATCCTAAGGCAATTGACTACCTCGAGAAGTCGATTGCAATCCGTAAAAAGAAACGCGATACTATAAATTGGGCTTCCTCATCATATGACCTCGCGGGTGTTTATCATACCCGCAATGACATGAAGAATGCTGAACGGCTGTACCTCGAATCATCTTCGTTGAGGAAGAAGATCAAAGACAAGGATGGCCAGGTCTACGCTTTAGTCGGATTGGGTAACCTGGAAGAGAACGTAGCCAATAATTATAAGAAAGCAGAAGAATATTTTCTCCTTGCGGAAAAACTTGCCAAAGAGACGAAGAACGAATACATACAGGCATTCATCTACGCGCAGATGAAATGGCTGTATCGTTCGGAGGGGAAGTCGGCGCTCGCGGAAGCCAGTGTAAAGAAAGCGTTGGATCTCTACAGGAAGAACAAGTACTGGAAGGAGGTTGCCAATACGCTGGTGAGTCAGGCGTACGATGTGAGCTACGTGCAAGGCGATCAGGTTCGTGCTATGAAAATTCTTGACGAAGCACAAGGGATGGCTGACACGCTGAAGGACCTGTCTATTATGGCTTACGTCTACGGCCAACGGGGAACGGTTCTTCGTGAGATGGGAGAGTTTCAGCAGGCGCTTGACTTCGCGGACAAGAGCAAAAAACTTTATGTTGAGATCGACAATGAGTGGGGTATTGCCGGAACGTATATCGATCGGGGAAATATTTTGAAAGCACTTAGTGACTACGATGAGGCAATCATCAGTCAAAAAACTGCCGACAGTCTTTATAAAAAAATAAACGCAGAATATTCCCGGCTGGCGCCCCTGGCCAACATTGGAGAGAACTATGCTGCACAAGGAGACTACCTCAAGGCGATGGAATACTATCAGCAATCGCTGGCTATCATGCAAAAGGCGAATGACCTCAACGAGAATCTTGCCATCATCCAGGCTCTGATGGGCGAGGCAAATTTTTACCTGAACAACTATGTGGAAGCGAATAAATGGCTCAAGCAGTCACTGGAAACATGCGACAGGGTGGGAGCACTGCGTCCAAAAGCTGACAACCTGGGCATTATGGCACGCCTGAAGGTTGAAGAGAAAAAATACGATGAGGCCCGGACTTATCTCACGGAAGGTTTAAAGATCGGGAAGGAAAAATCCATGAGGCTTGCCTATATCAACAACCTCGTGGTCATGGGTAAGCTGGAGGTGGAAACAAAGAACTATGCTGCAGCCAAGCCTTACCTCGAAGAGTGTACCCGCACGTCAAAGGAGATGTCGAAGCTCAACACACTGTGGGAGTCGCTTTACCTGCAGGGAGTAATTGCCAAGGAAGGAAAACAGATGACCCAAAGCCGCGACTACCTGAAAGAGTCGGTGGAGGTGATCGAGAAAATCCGCAACAAGGTTTCCGGAGGCGAAGAAGCCAGAAAACTTTTTTCGTCGGATAAGAATATTTTGAAGGTCTATGAAGTTCTTGTTGACGTTCTTCTCCAGCTGGGTGAAACAGACCTCGCCATGAGTTACCTGCAGAAGAACAACGAGGATAATCTCAAGGCCAAGTTCCGCGGGCTGGATATCAAATTTCAGGATGAAAATAAAAATAAAGTGATCGGGCAGGAGCGCGATATGAAGGCGAAACTGGATGGCATTGAGCAGCAGATATCGAAAGAAAAAGCTCTTCCTCAAGACAAGCAAAACCTTGCAAAGCTGAAGAGCCTGGAGGGCATCCAATCAATCGCTGAAAGTGATTATTTAAAGTTCGTCAACCAGCAGGTGAATGTGCAGCCGGAGCTGTCTAAGTTTTTCAACAACAGTGTTCAGCCCTCGGAGTTCAGAAAACGGAAAAAACAAATTCCGAAAGATATGGCGTTGTTGTCATACCTGCCCGGTGAAAATCAGCTATACATTTTCATGGCGACGACAGATACCGTTATCGCCAAAGTGGTAAATATCACGCGCGCGCAGTTAGGCAAGGAAGTAAATGGCGTATTGAATGTTGTCAAAACACAGCAGGGGACATTCACCCGTATCGACCTGTCGCAGGAAAGCGCGGAGCGGGCAGAGATTGTAACGGAGGTCAAGCAAACCGATAAGGCAATGCGCCCATTCGAAGAACTTTATCATTACCTGGTGGCGCCCGTCAGCGCCGAAATCGCCACGAAGAAGAAGCTTTGCGTTATTCCAAATGGCTCCTTGAGCTACGTCCCTTTCCAGTTACTCGGCAAAACACTTTCCAATGGTAAGTTCAGTTTCATGGCAAGCCAGTTTGCGATATTCTATGCCAACTCGACAGACATGTTGCTACGCACGCTCGAAGCGGAAGCGAAGAATTACAATATCCTTGCGTTTGGCAATCCTGACAAGACGTTGCCGTCAACGGAGAAAGAAGTTCAAGACATAAAGAAGCTTTATCCTTCGGCTTCCGTTTACACACGCGACGACGCAACGGAAGACAAGGCAAAGTTTGCCGAAGAGAAATTCAATGTCATGCATTTCGCCACGCACGGCAATCTGGACTACGAGGATTTCAGCAAGTCCTATCTGACGATGGCGGGCAATCCTGCCAAAAATGAAGACGGGCGCCTTACGCTTGAGGAGCTATGGGGAATGGAAGTCATGAATCATTTGAACATCGTAGTGTTGTCGGCTTGCCAAACGGCGGTAACCAAAGGATCGAACGAGAGCTCGCCTGTAAGTCCAGCAAGTGGTTTTTTGCAAAACGGTGTTAAGAGCGTTGTCGCGACTTTATGGAAAGTGGATGACGAAGCCACCTCCTTGTTGATTAGCGACTTCTACAAAAACATTAAGACCATGGACGCTGTTGACGCATTGCGCCTCGCGCAGGTGAACCTGTCTGCGAACCCAAAGTTTGCTTACCCTTATTATTGGGCAGGAGCGATTCTATTAGGCGATTGGCGGTGAGTCAGCAATCGGTGATCAGTAATCAGTAATTCGCGGCTTTGTCAAGGCTTCGACTCCGCTCCCGACACCTCCTTCGAAGTCCCTGTCACTCAATCGAGCATGTCACCCTGAGCGGAGTCGAAGGGCGACTTACCATCTACTTCTTCTTCACAATCAACCCCAACTCATTCAACTGCTCCTCCGAAATCGTCGACGGCGTATCGATCATAGTGTCTCTGCCGGCGTTGTTTTTCGGGAACGCAATGAAGTCGCGGATTGAATCAGCGCCGCCGAACAAAGAACAAAGGCGATCGAATCCGAACGCAATACCTCCGTGGGGTGGTGCCCCAAATTCAAATGCGTCGAGCAGGAACCCAAATTGTTTTTTTGCTTCTTCTTCTGTGAAACCAAGGTGGTTAAACATAAGCTGTTGGGTTGCGCGGTCGTGGATGCGTATTGAACCGCCCCCAACTTCAGTTCCATTGATGACCATATCATAAGCGTTCGCTCTCACTTTTCCAGGATCGGTGTCGAGTAAAGCGATATCTTCTCGCTTCGGCGATGTGAAGGGATGGTGCATCGCGTGGTAGCGGTTAGTCTCTTCGTTCCATTCGAGTAGAGGAAAATCCTTTACCCAAAGTGCTGAGAATTTGTTCTTGTCGCGGAGGCCAAGCTGAGCTGCGACGTGCAGCCTGAGCTCACCTAACATTTTACGGACTTTATCTCCTTCGCCAGACATGACGAGGATCAGATCGCCAGGTTCAGCATTGCATGCTGCGGCCCACTTCTTCAATTCGTCTTCTGAATAGAATTTATCAACTGACGACTTTAACGATCCGCCCGCTTCATATCGGGCATAGATCAGGCCTTTCGCCCCGATCTGCGGGCGCTTTACAAACTCCGTAAGCCCGTCAAGCTGCTTTCTCGTGTACGAAGCACAACCTTTTGCACAGAACCCGACGACCAGTCCCGCAGAATCAAAAACCTGGAAGCCCTTGCCTTTGACGATTTCTGTCAGCTCAACAAATTTCATTTCAAATCTCGTGTCAGGCTTGTCCGAGCCATAGTATTTCATCGCATCAGCATAGGTCATGTGCGGCACGGAAGGCATGTCGATATTGATCACATGCTTGAAGAGGTGACGTACCAGTCCTTCAAACGTGCTGAGTACATCATCTTGCGTCACAAACGCCATCTCACAGTCGATCTGCGTGAATTCCGGCTGGCGATCTGCACGCAGGTCCTCGTCGCGGAAACATTTTACAATCTGGTAATACCTGTCGAAGCCCGAAACCATCAGCAGCTGCTTGAACGTTTGCGGAGATTGCGGCAACGCGTAGAACTCGCCGTTGTTGACGCGCGACGGTACAACGAAGTCACGAGCGCCTTCAGGAGTCGACTTGATAAGCACGGGTGTTTCTACTTCGATAAAATTCTGTCCGTCCAGATAGGCACGCGTCTGTTGTGCCATCTTGTGACGTAGCTGCAGGCTTTCGCGAACAGGAGTCCTTCTTAAATCAAGGTAACGGTACTTCATCCTCAGGTCGTCGCCGCCGTCGGTATTGTCTTCTATTGTAAATGGAGGTAGCTTGGATTCGTTGAGCACCTCGATCTTTTCAAGCCGTATCTCGATCGCTCCCGTCGGGATCTTATCATTCTTAGACATACGCTCGGCCACCGTTCCGGTTACTTTAACAACGAATTCCCTTCCGAGCTGACGGGCGGTCGCAAGGAGCTCCGGGCTGGATTTGCCCTCTTCCAGGAACAACTGGGTGATACCGTAACGGTCGCGCAGGTCGATCCAAAGAAGGCTCCCCTTGTCACGGGTGCGCTGCACCCAGCCAGCGAGTGTAACCGACTTGTTGACGTGCTCGAGTCTCAACTCGCCGCATGTATGTGTCCTTAGCATTTGATTTTACATTAATTTTGGGCGCGCAATTTAATAAACCTTGCCCTCTTATCGTTACTATTTCAGCCCCTGAATTGATGAAAAGAACCCCGCCTTGTTTACCCCTTCTGCTGCTTTTTTTGTCCGCAACCGTGTTCGCACAGCAAAAACTTGTCAAGACCAAGATTGAGGACAATATCACCGTCTATGTGCCGCAATTGATGATTCCAATGACGCCCGAGGATCTTGCCCAGCGATTTCCTTCAGTTCGCGCTCCGCTGGCTGCATTTACAGATATGGATCGTGCGGCGGAATTCAGCGTCAACATCTCGGCCACGCGCTGGCCGGACGGCAACATCGAAATGGCGAAGACTTTTTTCAAATCGGCGCTGGTGAATCTTTATGATCGCGTTGATATGATCGACGAAGGCATCACTGAGATCCATAAAAAGAAATTTGCCTTTTATGAATTCGAGTCGAGGATTAATGGAGATAAATTTAAACAAGGATTGAAAGATCCTATCCTCAGCTACACGTACACACAGTATTACGTTGATAAAAAACGCACCCTTGTATTCACATTCAGTTGCCCAAAGTCTATGAAAGATGATTGGAGTGCTACTGTTCACGATATGATGGCGATGATTCGAGTGCGTTAGGTGGCCTGCCCCGACGGAGTGAAGCGGAGTCGGGGTAATCGGTATTCTGTAATCGGTGCTGTTAATGACGTTCACTCTTTTAAATTGTAAGTCGTGAGCCGTTAGCCGTAAGCCGTCGTGTGGGCGATGCACGGAGGGCCCTTTGGATAACGGCGTGCGGTTGGAATCGAACGTTCGGTCTGACAGTCTTTGAAGCACACTTTACATTCAACTACTCAAACAGCATCGTAACCGCGGCCTACCAGAACCCGGTGACTAGCAATCAGTAACCAGTAACCAGAATCCTGCCTAATTCGGTTTTCCTAACAATTCACTCCTTCATATTTCATATCCCGTCCCTTCCCTCTACCTTTCCTCTTTGTTCCGCGGAGGTTCGCTGAGAAGTACTGCTGAGTTTCATGGAGAAATACAAGTTGCATTCTCCGCGTTACTAAGTAATTGCCTCTGTGTAACTCCGTGGAATAGCAATTATTCTAAGAACGAAATCATGGATTTATATACTGACGAATACTTCATGCGCGAGGCTTTAAAAGAAGCCAACAAGGCATTTGAAGATGGCGAAATTCCCGTCGGGGCAGTAGTGCGTTGCCAGAACAAGATTATTGCGAGAACTCATAACCAAACGGAACGGCTGACGGACTCCACGGCACATGCCGAAATGTTGGCAGTGACTGCTGCGGCAAATTACCTGGGATCAAAATACCTTGATGAGTGTACGTTGTATGTGACGTTGGAGCCATGTGTGATGTGTGCCGGAGCGCTCCACTGGGCCCAGCTGCAGAAATTAGTCTACGGGGCGTCGGATTTACAAAGGGGATATTCCCTCGTCGGCTCACCGCTGCTTCATCCGCGGACGGAAGTGGTGAAGGGTGTCAGTGGGGCAGAAAGCAAAGAGTTGATCGATCGTTTCTTTAAAAGGCTCAGAGAAAAATAGTATCATTGCGCCATGGCTATGGAATTAAAAGGAAAAGTTATCCAACTGCTGCAGATGCAGACAGGGATGGGAAAGAAAGGACAATGGAAGAAGCAGGAATTCATTGTTGAAACGCAATCGCAATACCCGAAGAAAGTTTGCCTTTCTGTTTGGGGTGATAAAATAGATCAGTTTCGGATCACTGAAGGCGACCAGGTGAATGTTTCGGTCGAGTTGGAAAGCCGTGAATATAATGGCCGTTGGTACACCGAAGCGCGCGCGTGGAAAGTGGAGAAGGCCGGTGGTTCGATGAACAGCGGCGGCGGAAAAAATCAGGGCCCCTCTGATTTCGGAGACGAGCCGTTCCAGCAGGGGAGCGCATCGTCGACGGATGATCTGCCGTTTTAACCACTTAGATTGTACACAGACGCGTTCAAATCCAATGTTGAATGCTAAATAGTGAATTGTGAGTCGTCCCTTGCGGTGAGCTACCGATCACCGATTACTGACTACCGTTTAGGCACTCTCCGATGCATTCCGTACATCTTATCAAAACCAAACTGCCTGTAAAACTTATCCAGGTTCTCGCCAGTAAGCAAGCCCACCAATGCGTTCGGTGAGCCGTTCGCGTCGATCCATCGATTCAGAGATTCCATCACGGCTGTTCCAACTTTCCTGCTCTGCCAGTCAGGGTGCACCATGACATCTTTTATGTAATAAATACTGACATCATCACTCAAGACCAGCGCGCAAGCAACAACTTCATTTTTGTCAACATCCATCGCTATGACTCCCGCCGCCGCTGCTTCCAGCACTTCCGGAACTTTGACGTCATTCACGTAAGATGTCCAGTTCACAACAGCGACCAATCGCCGGTATTCAGCAGGCGTTGGTTTACGCTGCACGATCTGAATATTTTCGGGAAAAGTATTTGTCGAAGGTGCGCGATCAGACGCCTGTTCGGCGAATGTAATGCGATAGTTGTTTATGTCCCGGACAGTATAGTCGCGCATTCCCCATGGCTGAATATTTGGCTCAGTAATGATGTCTGCGTTATTTTTCTTGTGGAGTTCGAACAGGCTGTCGAGTCGCTCCATTTTAACCCACAGCGATGCTCCCCTGGATCTTTCAGCCTGCTCCGCATTCTTGAAAAACTGAACGTGAATTGATTGCCATGAAATTGCTCCGAAGGTGGGAGGATCATCCCAATACCACTTGTTCGGAAATCCGAGAACGGTGTGCCAGTACTCAATTGTTTCGTTTACATTCTTGACGGCGAGGATCGGCTCAACGTGCGAGAAAATTGGACGAGCTGAGGATGATGTTTCCATTCCCTAAGTTAAGATGCAATTTGAATTGTGAATAGTGAATGATGATAAGCGAATATCGAAGACATGATGTCTTGTCCTGAAATAGGTTGACAGTTTAGAAATTGATTTTAAGCTGCATGCTTCACGTTTGGTGTTTTCAGGTTAATTGACCAATGTGGTCGATGCTGGTTGTAAATATAAATTGATTGGTGGACTGCTTTGATTGCTTGGGCTTTATTTTTAAAAGTAATATCGAGGTTGAATTCATCTTTTAGAATGCCGTTCACTCTTTCGGCCAAGGCATTTTCATAACAATCACCTTTAGCTGCCATACTAATTTTAATGCCTTTTTGTTGAAGTAATTCTGTGTACTGGTTTGAGCAGTATTGAATACCTCGATCCGAATGATGTATCAGCTTGGAAAGATTGCTGGCTGTTTGAATGGCTGCTCTTAAGGCTCGCAGGCAGCCGTCCAGCTCCAGGCTATCACTGATGTCATAGCCAACAATCTTTCTGCTGTAAGCGTCAGTTATCAAAGCAAGATAGCAGAAGCCTTGCAAGGTCCTTAAGTAGGTGATATCACTGACCCAAAGTTCATTTGCCCTGCTGGGCGTGACATCTTCTGTGAGATTCTTATAAATCCAAAAACGATGCTTGCTTTGAGTTGTCACCACGTAGCTTCGTTTATGCCTGACAAGTAGATCATGGTCTTTTAACCATCGAAAAAACCGATCCCTGCCTATTTTTAAAGCCTGTCCCTGCAAAGAGTCCTTTATTAGAAAGTGGAGCTTCTTACCACCGATCCGAGGCATTATCTGACGTATTGGCCTTACTATCTTCATCAGCTTGTCGTCATTAACCTTGCTCCTTTGCTCAACATGTAATGCTTTATAGTAGCTCTGCCTGCTACGTCTGGCTAACCTGCAAACCACACTAACTGAGGCACCCCGCCCTACTGTGCCGATGATGGTTTTGCTTTGAGTTTTTTTTTGACCTCTTCCGGATCCAAACCCTGTTCCTCACAGACCACCTCAAAACGGGTCTTCTCCATCAGATACAAAACCTGGGTATCCGCAAGGGATTCCTTCAGTTCCCGAATTTGACGCTCGAGCTCCTTGATCCTGTCTTTTTCATCTGGCTTCTCCACACGAATAACTTTTGATAATAGGTTCAATTTACCCATTCCTATCATCCAAAACCTGATTGTGCTTACACCCAGAATTCCATACACTTTCCTAGCCTCAGCCCTGGTGTATTTTCCCTCTTCTATGCTCTTTACTACCTCTTGCTTGAATGCCTCACTGTAACGGAGTGTTACTCTTTTTGATGTTTTCATAGTTGACTTTTTGTGTCAACTTCTTTCAGGACGGGTCATGACGTTTCAGAATTCAGTTTTCGTCATTCGCCATTCGAAATTCTCTCGGATTCTCCCAAAAAGAAAACAGTTGACAACCCGCCTTTCAGGCGATCATCAACTGTCTTGTTGAACTGAAAAATCTTAAGCTTTTACCTTCTTCTTTGTTTCCTCGACAACGCGCTTCCCATTTTCGTGCTTACCTAAAATGATAACGTCTTTTGTCGTTTCGTACTGTTTTGCGGCCTGCATCATGGCTTGCTCGCTGTCTCTGATGATGATGGTGCCGGTCTTGGCGCCTTTGTTGCGGATTTCAATGTAGTATCCGTCTTTTTTCTTCTTCGGTAATACGGGAGGTCTGCCCATGAATTTATGTGATTAGTGATAATTCTAATTTCCTTCCAATACCATCAAAACCACAATTAGGCCCCCACGGTTCACGAAATCCAGCAATTTGGCCGAATTCTTAGGTTTCGAGCCGCAAAGATAGGGTTTTTTTCGGTCCTCACCCGCAGTAAGTGGTATGCGGGCTATTTCAGGTACGGAGGCAGTGCGACGCCGGGTTTTAGTGCGGGGTCGGGCTCCGGGGTCAGATGCATGAGCTTGAGCGGCTGCACACCGGCCCAAACATCCAGTGCATAGTCTTCATCGTCGTCCTTCGGTGGTCCAACCCTGACTTTAGCGGACGCCTCGGTGATCTTGAATGAAAGTACCATGGTCTCCTTCCACTCATTCTTCGTCGGCTTTCTGACATCATCCCACCGTCCCGGGCAAATCTTATTGGTGAATACCTCGAGCGCTTTGTACAGTTCGTTTTCGTCGGTGACTTTGTTAGGCTCGCCAAAAATGACTACAGAGCGATAGTTAACGGAATGATGAAAAGCGGAACGGGCAAGAACAAGGCCGTCGATCAATGTCGCACTGATGCAAACCGGAAACTTTTTCGTCGCCAGCTCGCGCATATAAAAGCTTCCGACGCTGCCGTGAATATAAAGTGTGTCCTCAATCCGGCAGAAGCCGGTGGGTATCTGAAAGGGCTGCCCTTCCCGGGCGAAAGCCACAGTGCAGAACAACGCTTCGTCGAGTATGGAGTAGACAACATCTTTATCGTAAACGCCACGCTTGGGGAGGCGTGAGATCTCGGTCTTTTCGGTGATGGGAAATTTTTCTGCCATATGAATACATTATACTCCTGCCAGAGATTTTTAAGAACTCCTTCGAATCACAAAACAATCGGTCATTCTATCCATTCCAACTTTCGGGTAGTAATCCACAGCCGCCGGCGCCGCCAGCAGGATAAGGGTCGTCTGCTTGCCTGCAACCAGGTGGGTCTCTTCAATTAATTTTTTTCCGATACCTTTTTTCTGGAACGCCTGATCCACCGCCAAGTCCGAGAGGTAACAACAAAACGCAAAATCGCTCAGCGCCCTGGACACACCGATAAGCAATTCACCTGACCATGCGGTAACCAGAATATTACCGTGATCCAGCATCTTCTGAACGCGGGCTGGCTCGTTTACTGGCCTGCGCTCCGACAGGGTTGATCGCTTCAGCACGTCGATAAACTGCTCTGCTGATATTTGTCGATCCCGTTTGTAAACGATTGATTCCATTATGGAATTGTCAAAACAATCTTACCGAACTGGTTTGCTTCCTGCATCCTTGCGAATGCGTCGTTAACTCGCGTCAGCGGAAACGTTTTGTCTACCGACGGCTTGATCTTATGCTTGTAAATAAAATCCAGCATGGAAAGAAATTCGTCCTCCGTACCACCACTGGTTCCGAAGATCGACAGCTGTTTCCAGAACAATGTGCGCGGAGAAATCGATGGAATATTCCCGGCGGTCCTGCCGAAGATGGCGATTCTTCCACCGGGCAAAGCGAGGTCCAGCAGCTCTGGAAACTGAGCACCACCGGCACTGTCAATGATCACATCAAAGTTGCCGGCTTCCTTTTTTATCTTATTGATCCAGTCACCCTGCTTGTAGTTGAATCCGGCCAGCGCGCCAAGCGCCAAGCTGTTGATTATCTTTTCATCAGAGCCAGACGTCACAAACACTTTCGCCTGAAATCCGATGGCGAATTTCAAAGCCCACAGCGCGGCGCCACCGCCGATTCCGGTGATAAGCACTTTTTCCCCCGGCCGTAACCTTGCTTTGGTAAACAACGCGCGATACGCGGTAACGCCGGAAAGTGGGATCGATGCTGCCTCTTCGAATGAAAGCCCAGCAGGCTTTTCATAAACTTGCTTTTTTGGAACAACGATATATTCGCTGAACGTCCCGTGATCGGGAAAACCCAGGAACTTAAAGCCGTCCGACTGTACGGCAGGATTTTTTCCCCAACCAATGCATGGGTTGATCACGACTTCCTGCCCGATCAGTGTGTCTTCCACTTCTTCGCCTACCGCTTCTACAACGCCGGCACCGTCGGAACCCAATACGATTCCCGAAGAAAGTGTGGATTGTTCCTGCTGGATCCAAAGCTCCCGGTGGTTGAGGGCGGCAGCGCGCAGCTTCACTAAAACCTGCCCTTTGATCGGAACGGGCTTGTTGACATCGTCAATGAGCAATGGGGAATTTTTCTCTTTAAAGAGAGCAGCTTTCATCAGCGGTTATACGATACTTTATGCTTTGAAGATGTAGTTCCAGCCGTGCGTGTCAGGAGCGGCGCCGGTGCGGATATCCAAAAGTTTCTTTTTCATCTTTTGCTGAATGCTTTGCGGATCCACCGGAGGGAACTGATAATCTACGCCATGAATGTTGATAACGGCAATCGGCGCAACGACTGCTGCGGTACCTGCACCAAAAGCTTCGGTAAGCGTTTTCTTCTTAAACCCCTCCTCCAACTCATCGAGCGAAACCCTTCTTTCTTCAACGGGAATCCCGGCTTCTCTCGCAAGTGTGAGGATTGAATCACGCGTGACACCATCGAGGATTGCCGTGCTGAGCTTGGGTGTTACAAGTTTACCGTTCATGACGAACATCACATTCATCATCCCTACTTCGTCGATGTACTTATGCTCTTTATGATCTGTCCACAGTATCTGGTCGAAGCCTTCGTTTTTAGCAACCTGGGTGGGATAAAAAGCACCCCCATAATTACCGGCACATTTTGCAAACCCCGTACCGCCCTCTGCGGTCCTTACATAATGGTCTTCAACTTTGAGCCTGAATGGCTTGCTGTAATAAGGTCCGACAGGGCTCGTCAGGATAATGAACTTATATTGGTCAGCCACTTTCACGCCCAGTCTCGATTCAGATGCAAATACCAGCGGCCTTAAATACAGCGAAGATCCATCGGTAGTCGGAATCCAATCTTTATCTACTTCCACAATAGCATGAAGGCACTGCGTGAACATCTCCAACGTGATCTGCGGCATGCACATTCTCGCCAGCGACTTATTGATACGATCATGGTGCTTCCTGATCCGGAAGATATTGATGTCGCCGTTTGCCATTTTAAACGCTTTCATCCCTTCGAAGATGGACTGGCCATAGTGCAATGCGAGGATGGCTGGCGTCATTTTCATCTCGCCGAACGGAACGATAGTAGGCTCGCTCCACTGTCCGTTTTTCCAGTCTGCGACGAGCATGTGATCCGAAATGTATTTTCCGAATTCAAGATTATTGAAATCTGTTTCGGGCAGACGGGACTTTGTTGTTTTCTGTACAGAGATCGAATCGGCGAGTATCATATTGAAGCGTTTGAGTTATTGTAAAGATATTTAAAAGTTAGAGGTCTTGCGCCAGCGTGTGTCTAAAATACACAGCTCATAATGGACTATTTTGTTCGGTTATCTTTCATTGCGTTGGCCACCTTCTGCGACCCTTCATCCTCTCTTTTTTCCAACTCCGTTATTATTTTGCTGTGATTATTATCATCGCGGTTCTGCGATAACTTGTAAGCACCTTCCATTTTCGTGATCTGGATTTCGAAGGCTACCAGGCCTCTCATTTCGTCTGCAAGGAACTTTGGGGTCATTTTTTCAACGGAAACGGGATTGGACGAATGCTTTTCGTATTGATCAACGAGGTCCTTCAGGTGAGTGAGTAGAGACTCACCTTCAATAGTCCGAATAATCCCACTGACATGCACGGCTATGTAATTCCACGTGGGTACGTTCTCGTGGTCATACCACGACGACGAGATGTACGCGTGTGGCCCGGAAAATACAGCCAGGACTTCTGCACCATTCTCAAGATCTTTCCACTGGCGGTTCGCACGCGACACGTGACCTGTGAGTTTCGTCCCATCATCACTCAGAAAAAGTGGAATATGTGTTGCCCAGGGTTTCCCCTCGACATTGCTGAAAAGTATGCCGAACCCGTTATCACGGATAAAGCGTTTCAGCTCCTCTGGATTCTCTTCGCGGGCATATTTTGGAGCGTACATAAATTACTTATTCAGCCTCTCGATAATTTCATGCATCCGTACCATATGATGATCGTCGTGTTCGGCATCGAACCATGCCAGATCAACAGGAGTCATCTGCAACTTAAGCCGGGGGTGCAAGGAGGATTTTTTGAGATCACCTTCAGAAAGTGATCTGTATTTCCTGATATTTTCGCTCCTGTTCTTAAGAAAGAAATCAAGCACCTTTTCCACGGGCCATGGATTGTAATCCTGTGGTTCGAAAACAGCTGGCGACAACACGTCCTTACCGGCGACCATCTCGTCAATGCGTTTGCTTGCGATCTGATCCACTTCGGCGAGGTGTCCTATGTTCTGTTTTACCGACCACTTATTATCAAGGCGGTTAGACAGAGTACTATCGGGAATGCCATTGATTTTTTCGCGCATTCGGACATAAGTTCCGCCTAGTCTTTCCAGATAGTAGGGAAGCATCACGGCGGGGAGTCCGAATTTCAGATTGCGTTCAAACCAGGGAAGCTGTTTCATTTTACAAGCTTTAAAGCAGTTGGTTTTTCTCGCTCACGAGCACTTCCGGCTCGTGGCGGATTGGAAAGTTCACTGAGCGTGCAATGAAACACATCTGATTAGCTTGATGATGCAGCGATAGCGCCATTTGTTTCATCTCCGCTTTTTGTACAGTCACTACGGGTCGCAGGACGATGTCTCTGAATTGACCGCTGCCATTTGGGTTTTCTATCATAGTGCCACCGGCGTGATCAACATATTTTTCCACGACTACATTATTTTCGGAACAAAGGTGGAGATACCAAAGCATGTGACATGCGGAGGCCGACGCAACCAGCGAATCTTCGGGATTGTATCGTGTTTTGTTTCCCCTGAATGCAGGATCGGATGATCCCGGTATGTCGGGCTTTCCCTCCACCGAAATCACATGATCCCGTTCGTACGCACGATAGTTCGATGTGCCCGTACCTTTATTGCCGGTCCAGGTTATGATTGCATGGTACGAGTGTTCTTTGGGCATGATCAGTCCAGGTAAATGATACCTTCCATGAACAACTTTCCGTTCCCGCTGATATTCACGCGGTCGCCCTTCAGCTCACAAAATAATCTACCCCCGCGTTGCGAGCACTGCACGGCATCCAACTTATTCTTTTTGAGTTCTCCCGCCCAATATGGAATCAACGTGGTGTGCGCGGACCCTGTGACCGGGTCTTCATCAATCGCAACCTGCGGCCCGAAGAAGCGAGACACGAAATCAACTTTGTCTCCCTTCGCAGTAGCGATTACACCGCGAGCTTTAACCTTGGCGACAATTCTAAAGTCGGGTTTGAGACTCCGAACTTGCTCCTCATTTTCGAATACCAGCATGTAGTCGCTCTTTCCCTTCAAAGCTTTGACCGGGATGGCATTGAATCCTGCTGTCAGCTCCGGCGTCAGTGCGACTTCTTTAATGGTATCGGTTGGGAAGTTCAGCGTCAGTAAAGTTCCGTGCTTCGTCACAGTCAACGGACCACTGCGGGAATTGAATGTGACGACATCACCTTTGTATCCTTCTTTGAACAGCACGAAAGCACTTGCCAGGGTTGCGTGGCCGCAAAGGTCTACTTCTGCGCCCGGCGTAAACCACCTGATGCGGAGGCCATCTTTCTCCTGAACATAAAATGCGGTCTCCGCGAGATTATTTTCGATGGCGATACTCTGCATCAATAAGTCCGGAAGCCAGCTATTGAGCGGGCACACGGCTGCGGGGTTCCCGGCGAAAAGCTTGTCGGTAAATGCGTCAACCTGGTATAATTTTATTTCCATGCGGTTTACTATTTTAAAATAATGAAATCGCTTTTAGATTTTTAATGAGCGTCCGTATGCCTTGAAGAGGTCTAAGTGGTTGTGTTTTCAGCTGGTACCCGCGGTTGACCAGATAGATTCCTGCCACTGTTACGAGTATCGCAATCGCAATCCGAAGGTTGAGCTTTTCACTCAGGATAAGCCATCCAAGAATCACCGCCACGATGGGGTTGATGTATGCGTAAAGCGAAACAATCGTCATTGGTAGTTTTTTTATGGCATATGAATAACAGGCGTAAGCTGCGACAGACCCAATAAGGCTCATGTAGATAAGTGAGTAAATCACCGCCGGTGACGCATATAAGTTGGTATAATCGTCCAGCGCAAGGCTAAAGGGAATCAACAAGAGCCCGCCGAAGAGCATTTGCAATCCCGCATTCAGGAAAGGGTTTGAGTTCTGATTTTTCTTTTTGATAAACACACTTCCCATTGCCCAGCAGAAATTCGCACCGAATATCAAAATGATCCCCTTGGTATAATTCGGATCCGAGAATTCGCCCAGATGCTCACCGAAGATCATGACGATGCCACTCAAACCGGTCGCAGCACCTAGCAGGATCAACCAGTTTGGTCTCTCATCTTTGTTTACAACAAGGTTGATCAGGATTGTCCAGATCGGCATGACCGAACAGATCACCGCAGCAACACTGCTGGACACGTGGACTTCAGCGTAGCCCACCACGCTAATCCCCATCGTGACCATGAGCAATCCACAAATTGCCTGGTTTATGAGCGTTTGCCTGTCGGGCCACGCAGCCTTCCCGAAGGTGAGCATAAAGCCGACAAGAATGACACCGGCGCTCAGGAACCGGATCATCGAAAACAGAAACGGAGGAAATTGCGTCACGCCGATGCGAAGGCCCAGGTAAGTCGTTCCCCAGATAATGCACACTGCACCCAGTGCGAGGTAGGCGATCAGATTCTTGTTGTTTTTCATAGCGTTGTGTCTTGAAAAAAGTGAATGTTAAAAAATGTGCCTCACAGCCACGCCTGCTGCCATGCAAGCATTACCAACGCAAGGATTAATCCGAGTACCAGGATCAGTTTTCTTCTTGTTCTCATCATCATTTTAATCATTCAAATTTTCTCTTAAAAACGGAGAGGAAACAGTTTCAGTTTTAAGTATTTTAACCATATCAGTTTCTGTAAATTTATCGGAATTCCGATTCGTCTAATCGTTGAATTCCAAATTTCATACTTGTATCAATTGACATCACCCAATGCCTGTATTTTGCAGACACGATTGCCCAAAGAAAATTCTAATTGTCGCGAAGTGATTTAGGAAATTTTTTTCCTGGATGGCTGGAAATTATTGTCCAGAATGAAGAGATACGCCTGTGTCGGGGAAAATTCAGTCGAACGCAGCCGCGACGGTGAAGACGACACCGCTTTTTTGCGGTATGATCTCCGGGTTGCTGTTGTAAGGCATTCCAAGCACGGTGAAGCCGGCGCTGAGTGCGACCGCCGAGGAGACCTTTACCCGGCTGTAGAACGCGTTGATACCGCAGGTGACATATTCTGTGTTATCGAATACGCGGTTGTTGTGCCACACCATTGCGCCGACGTCGATGTGTTTTTTTGAATAAAGGAGGCGGAAGCGATTTACCCAGTCACATTCGCTTGTTTCAAGGAGAACATTTCCCATCAGGCTGCTGTGTTCGAGGGTCAGCGTTTTTGAAAGCTTGTAGCTTGATGTGAGAATGATGGCAGCATCTGATCCTTTGTCGGCAGCGGTACGATTTTGCTCCAGGATGAATCCCACGCTTGGCGTGACCGTAAATCGTTTTCCGAAATGAAAGCTCTTGTTTACGACTGCAAGCATAAAATTTATATCGGTAGTCCGATCCTTCAGGTCCATGGCCTTGAAAATCTGAAATCCCCAACCTTTGCGATCGTAATTGAAATTAAAGTCGAAAGTGGGATTTGGTGATACTATCCTGCCTCCATAGTTGAATTGGCCTTGTGAGCTGATGCGTGTCACGAGTCGCATGTTGTATGACTTTTCTGTTTTGACCTGCTGGATTGAATCCAACGGACCTGTAGCTTTTACAACACTGGGTGCGCCCAGAAGCAGGGCGGCAAGAAACACGACATTGAGTTTATCTTTTTTCATGGCGATTATGTTGACACAAAAGTTCGCTTTCAGGCTGTATCGCTCAACCTGCTTCTTGCGGACATTGCTCTAAAAGATATTTCCCTGCCTGCCGGTCAGGCGGGTACAAATTTTTGATATTGTACGGTTGGAAAACAGTTTCAGTTTTGGATATTTTGACCATATCAGTTTACTTTGAATAATTCCCACACAAGACATCACTTTATGGCAACTGTAGATTGGCAAGAAGCCGTGCAACCTCTTATAAAAAAGTACAAGGCGAAAAAACACCCGCTGGAATATCGCTCTCCCTACGAGCTGCTGGTAATGGTCGTTCTTTCTGCTCAGGATTCAGATCGGCATATAAATAAGATCGCGCCGGAAGTTTTTGCTGCTGTGCCCGATATGAAAGCGTTGTCAAAGGCAAACAAGGAGTTGCTTTTTCCGATCATCGGCAAGGTTCGGAACTTTGCCAACAAGACGAAGTGGTTACTGGAGCTTGCTTCCCAGATCAAAGAGGACAAGAACATTCCCACCACGCTTGAGGAGCTCACGGCATTGCCAGGCATTGGCAGGAAGTCAGCCAATGTGATTCTGCGTGAATTGGGTAAACCTGCGGAAGGTGTGATTGTCGACTTGCATGTGGTACGCGTAGCACCGCGGATCGGGATTGCCACCGGCACCGATCCCAAGAAGATCGAGAAACAGATCATGGAAGTGGTCAAGCCAAAAGACTGGGGTGAAATCGGGATGGCTATTTCTTTTTTGGGACGGGAGATATGCAGGCCTAGTAATCCCAAGCATGAGGAGTGTGTGATGAAAGGGGTCTGCGCATTCTATAAGAGTGGAAATAGTTAATAGTTAATTGTTAATAGTTAATGGTTGATGGAGAATGGGGTTGATTTATGCCTGTCGCCCTAATAACTATTAACTGATCACTTACAAATTGTATCAAATCCTATGGAAATTCAAGCTGATATTCAACAACTAGACCACCTCTACCAGGAGGTTGCGGATCGCATTGAGCAATTGATAGAAAGGAAAGCATTGAAAGTGGGGGATAAGCTCCTTTCCGTGCGATCGCTCAGCAAAGAGCAGGGCATCAGCCTCAGTACAGCATTCCAGGCATATTATCACCTCGAGAGCAAAGGACTTGTTGAGGCCAGACCGCAGTCCGGCTATTATGTGAAATTTTCCCCCAAGCATACGCTGGAAATGCCTGCGTGCAGTGTTGCACAGGCTGAAGCTGTTCCTGTAACGATCGACGAAATGATCAGCAGCGTATATAATGACCTGCGGTCGGACAAGCTGATAAACTTCGCGCTTGGTTCACCTTCACCGAAACTTTTGCCTGCAGCAAAACTGAACAAGGCAGTTGTTCAGGCTCTCCGCAGCTCGTCTGACAGTTGTTTGAATTACGAACACATACAAGGCAATCCTATGCTTCGCAAGCAAATCGCAAGACTTTCGTTCAACTGGGGTGGGACACTCAGTGAGGACGATATCGTCGTGACCGCCGGGTGCATGGAAGCGTTGTCGATGACTTTGAAAGCGATCACGAAACCAGGAGATGCGGTGGCCATCGAGAGTCCTACCTATTTTGGAATCTTTCAGGTGATGGAGAGCCTCGGATTGAAAGTCGTGGAGATACCTACCGATCCTGCAACAGGCATTGACCTTACACAATTGGAGAAATCAATCAAGAAGTTCAACATCAAAACTTGCTTGTTTGTCTGCAATTTTAACAACCCAATGGGCAGTTGTCTTTCCGACGAAAAGAAGAAGAAACTGGTGGAATTGCTCTCGCGCAATAACATACCGTTAATTGAAGACGACATTTATGGGGAACTTTATTTCGGCAAGACGCGACCAAGGACATGCAAGTCGTTCGATAAGAAAGGAATGGTTATTCAATGCGGATCTTTTTCGAAATGCCTTGCGCCCGGCTATCGCATCGGGTGGGTCATTCCCGGAAAATTTAAAGAGCAGGTAATTCGCATCAAGCGGATGAATAACGTTTCGACCAACACCTTGGCGCAGTCTGCCATTGCAGAATTTTTGGCTAATGGTCGTTTTGAGTTGCACTTGCGACATTTAAGAAAGGCCCTTCACACGTTGGGGTTGCGCTATGCACAGGCGATCACCGAGTATTTTCCGGAAGGAACGCGGATTACCCGGCCCCAGGGTGGTTTCGCGTTATGGTTGGAGGTTGATAAGAAAATTGATTCCTACAAGCTTCACAAGCGGGCATTGAAACACGGAATTGGAATCACGCCAGGCCAGATTTTTTCATCGACCGGGCAATTCGGGAACTGCTTCCGTATCTGCTTCACGCAACCATGGAGTGACCGCATTGAACAGGCAATCAGAACATTGGGTGAGCTCGTGAAGAAATATTAAAACTTCACTTATATGCGTGACCGCTGGCGTCATTTTGTGTCGCCAGCGGGTTCCAACCTCATCAAATAATATCTTTTTACCGTCGCAAGTGGTGATTATATTTGTTTGATCAAGTAAAGAGTCAAAAACCAACAAATAAAAAATTATGGCATTTACACTTCCCGCTCTTCCTTACGCAGCCAATGCACTGGAACCGCACATCGACGGCCGTACCATGGAGATCCATCACGGCAAACATCATAACGCATATGTTACGAATCTCAACAATGCTGTGGCTGGAAAGCCCGAAGAGAACATGAGTATCGAAGATATTTGCAAGAATATTTCAAAGTATCCGGCTCCGGTAAGGAACAATGGCGGTGGTCACTATAACCACAGCTTGTTCTGGACGATCATGGCGCCGAGTGCGGGGGGAGCTCCTACGGGCGCTGTTGCCGATGCGATCAACGCAGCTTTCGGAACCTTTGATGAGTTCAAAACCAAATTCAATGCCGCTGCAACGGGCCGTTTCGGATCCGGCTGGGCGTGGCTGATCAAAGATGCTTCAGGAAAGCTTGCGATCACTTCGACACCCAATCAGGACAATCCCTTGATGGACCTTGCTGAAGTGAAAGGCACGCCAATCCTGGGATTGGACGTTTGGGAGCATGCTTATTACCTCAACTACCAGAACCGCCGCCCGGATTATTGTGCTGCCTGGTGGAACGTAGTGAATTGGAAAGAGGTAGCGAAGCGATTTGCTTAAGGCTTAGCTTCATAAAACATAAAAGGTCGCTCTGTGGAGCGGCCTTTTTTTATTGGAGCTAATCTTTAACGAATCGGGCAGTGTAAAACGATTTGTCTGTTGTTACTTTAACGAGATAAAGCCCTTGCGGGTAATCTGAAACTGGCAAGGATATTTGGTGTTCAAAGGTCTCAACAACATCAGATTGCCTTCCATCTGATTGATAGAAAGATATAATCTTTTTTCCTAGCGTCATCGGCAACAAAACAATAAGATGACTAGAGGCTGGGTTCGGAAAAATAGCAATACCCTCCATCATAGTTCCGTCAGAAATGTCACCCGTGATCACAACAACCTGTTCGGCAGAAAATTCACTGATACAATCGTCGGCAGTCGACCTCACTTTGTAGGATCCCGATTTTGAAGCGGTTAGCGTTGCATTGGTGGCACCGTCGATTGCGTTTCCGTTCAGGAACCATTGATTGCCGTTGGTGCTGCTTGCGGTAAGCGTAAATGGACCTGTGCCGCTCACTGTGATAGTCGGTTTTGCCGGGTTAATACAAAACGTTTGAGATGAAGTTGCCGGTGAGAAATTGTAGTTCCCGGATTGACTGGCAGTAATTGTCGCGGAGCCAGGCTTCAATATTGTAACGTGGTTTGCACTAATGGTGACCTTATCGGAAGTCGACGAGTATGTGATTGGAAGATTTGAGTTCGTAGTTGCGTCCAGGTCAAAAGGACCGCTCCCAAAAACTTTATTGGTCACATTGAAATTAATTGTTTGTTGCGGCAGCGTCACAAGCGGGCCAAGGGTCAATGCTCCCCAGTTTGGATTTGCGCCGTTTACTATGTCGAAATCAAATTTTGTTGTAAAAAACCCATTGGCCGGATCGAACTCAAACAGTATGCCTTGATTAGAAATGCCAGTTACATTGAGTGTACCGTACAATTTGCCGTTGGGCGATTTTCTCATTGCGCTGCCTTGAATGTAGTTGCCGGTGGATGCGTTGACTTGGGCTGCGCTGATCCCGATTGGAAAATCGTATCTTTTTGTAACAGTCGTAGAGCCAGGAACATATTCGTAAATGCCTCCGTTGCCGTTCGCTCCGCCGAAGTAGGCGATGCCGTAAAGTTTTCCATCGTCGGCGAGCACAAGACCGCTCTTCGGAGCGGCAAACTCCGCTAAGACATTTCCCATGTCGACCTTCTTCGTGTAGGTGGATGTTGTGGGATCAATTTCATAGATCGTTCCGCCTGAACCTGGAGAACTAAGATTTGCCCCACCAAATGCGGTGGTACCATAAAGTTTGCCGTTTGGGGCAACCACAAGGTTTGGCTGACCCTGAGAGTTTAACCCCGTGGTTGATGGATTGAAGTCGAGCAACTTTATGAACCCACCGGTCGCTGAATTGAATTCAAACAAGGTACCGCCGCCAAATGCGCCGGAGGCTCGGTTGACGCCATAAAGTTTACCGTTAGGGGCCTCAGTCAACCCTGAATTCATCAAGGAACCTGTCGTCGAATTGAAGTCCACTTTTTTCGTCAATAGCCCTGATGTGTAGTCAAATTCAAACAGTGTACCTCGCCCTGCCGTTCCACCCAGTGAAGTCGTGCCATACATCTTTCCATTCGATGCTATGATCATTCTCCCGATTGGAGCGGCCCCATTCGCCGAGCCAGAAAAGTTGGCTTTACTAGAAAACGCTTGGCTTGCGGGGTCATACTCGTAGATCACGCCTTGGTTGGTAAGGCCGCCTCCTTGCGTGACACCATAAAATTTATTGTTTGGCCCGAGTGTCAATTCCCCAGGTGGATTAGCACCGTTGGCAGCGCTTCCAAAATCGAATCGATTGGTAAAGATTCCGCTGATGGGATCATATTCGAAAATATATCCACTATTTGCCGCGTTGCCTAGCGCGAGCATTCCGTAAAGTTTTCCATTGGACACCTGATTCATAGCACCTTCCCCGGAACCGATAGTGGAAATAAAGGAGGAAGTAGGTGAAGAAGGCAAATCAACTTTTTTCACCAAAGTTCCTGTCGTTGGATCGAATTCAAACAACGTACCACTGCCCGTTGCACCACCTGATCTGCTGAGGCCATACAACTTTCCGTTGCTTGCGAGATTCAACGTACACACTGAGCTGCTTCCATTGGAGGTTCCTCCAAAATCGAATTTGGTCGCAAACGCATCAGTGACAGGATCAAATTCGAAAATTGTTCCGAAACCATTTGCCCCGAGCTCTTGCGTGGTGCCATACAATTTTCCATTTCCTCCATCGACCAGCAACCCCGTTGGAGTTCCGCCACTTGCAATGTTGAATGTTTTCTTAATGACATATGCGGATGTAACAGGATCGAGTTGAAAAAGCGTGCCGACACCGGTTGAGCCACCAGTTGCAAGTCCATAAAGCTTTCCATCAGGGCCTGCCATTACGCCCCTACGGGAGTTTTGTGCATTTGAACTTGCATTGAATGTATACTTGGTGACGACAGAATGGTTGGAAGGATCGAACTCAAAAATATATCCATTTTGTCCTCCCATGGTTCCGTATAGTTTGCCATTCAGCTCGGTAAGCTTCGTTCCGGTCGACACCGTGCCGGCGGGAAAATTGTGGCGGACAGTTTGCGTTTTCGTTACCAAATCAAATTCGAAAATTACGCCGGTGAAGTTAGTGCCACCTGCCGTGGTGGTTCCATAAAGTTTTCCATTGGATGCCTGTGTCATTGCCATTCCCGGATTCTGGCCATCAACGCCGTTAAATGAAAAAACACTGGTGTAGCTGAGAGTCGACGGGTCGAATTCAAACAGTCCGCCCATGCCCCGGTTTCCAGCCGAAGTCGTGCCATACAGTTTGCCATTAGATGCAAGCGTCAAGCCGATAAAGAAAGGATTCGCATCCTTAACCGAAGTAGTGAACTGAAAACTTTTTTGAACTGCGAGGCCGGTGCCATCGGGGTTCACCCGATATATGGTGCCAAGTCCATTTTCACCACCGGCGGCTGTTGTGCCCCAAAGATGTCTGATTTGTGTTTGTGCCGGCAAAAAAATTGGTATCCCCAAAAGAATAAGTACAAGACAATTGCATTTTGACCGGCTGCGTATCAAATTAAATTTCATGGTAAGGTAATTTGCCAATTTTCGCGTACTCCACAGATGAGGTCACGAAGCCCGTAATGTTAACACACGGTCATCAAGGAGACAAGAATTATTCTTGCGAGTGATTGCTTATAAAGATACGCAACACTCAACCAAAGCAATATCACAACAGCAAAAAACTTGATGCCCGATGCCGGTCTTGGTAAACTACCGGGTAACGTAATTTATGATATAAGAAACGCCGCCCCGCAATGCAATATCCGGATGCGCCAGGTAGATGTCACCCATAGCCTCTAATCTCCAGTACTTGTGTATCGGTTTTGAATACCCTGCTCCGATCGCCAGATTATTAGCGCCGATCAAACCCCGCATCCTGACAAAAATATTTTCTGTTGGATAATAACGCGCACCCAGGACAAATGAATTCGCTCCTCTTGCCCAGAACTCACCACCCGCACCAACGGCAAACTTGCGTTGTAAAAAATAATTAACCTCGAGTCCAATCTGAGCTTTATCAAAAGCTTTATTGATGTCAGTCTTAATGAAATCGAAGCCACCACTTATCAGGAAATCATTCGTGCTTTGCGCGGAAACGAAGCTGCACATGAACAACGCAAAGACAAACAGAAAACATGTTTTCATAAGTTATTTGCTTTTCGATTCGATCATTTTCTGAAGGGCAAGGTACTCATCGCGGAGCCTGGCAGCTTCCATGAACTCAAGTTCCTTGGCAGCTTTCTCCATTTCGCGTCGGGTTTGATCGGCCAGCTTGGTCATTTCTTCCAGAGAAAGATATGCAACCACCGGGTCGGCTGCCAGCGACTTCTCCTCGTCCTCCACATAGTATTTTTTTACCATTTTCTTGGAGTCGGCAACTTTCGTCTGACTCAGGATCGAGTCTTTGGATCTTAATATCGTCTTCGGTGTGATTCCGTTGGCGAGGTTATAATCTTGTTGAATCTTCCGACGACGATTTGTTTCATCGATTGCCTGCTGCATCGATTCGGTAATTGTATCCGCGTACATGATAACACGTCCGTTAGCATTCCTCGCTGCCCGCCCGATTGTCTGCACAAGTGATCTTTCATTCCTCAAGAATCCTTCTTTGTCGGCATCAAGAATTGCAACCAGGGAAACCTCGGGAAGGTCGAGCCCTTCGCGCAGCAGGTTAACACCTACCAGGACATCGAACACACCCAACCTTAACTCACGAAGAATCTCTACACGATCCAACGTGGCAACTTCGGAATGGATATATCGGCACTTTACCGATGCCCGCTCAAGAAACTTGGTCAGCTCTTCAGCCATCCTTTTTGTAAGTGTCGTCACCAGCACGCGCTCTTTTTTCTTCACGCGTTCGTCGATCTCTTCCAGCAGATCATCAATTTGCGTTTTGCTTGGTCTCACGTCGATCTCAGGATCGAGTAGTCCCGTCGGACGAATGATCTGTTCGACCACGACACCTTCAGATTTCCTGAGTTCGTATTCGCTGGGTGTTGCGCTTACATAGACAACTTGATTCAAAAGTGCTTCGAACTCATTGAACGTCAAAGGCCTGTTGTCAAGCGCTGAGGGGAGCCTGAAGCCATAGTCGACGAGGTTGGCTTTGCGGCTGCGGTCGCCGCCCCACATCGCGCGCACCTGCGGAACGGTCACGTGACTTTCGTCGATCACTATCAGGAAGTCATCAGGGAAATAGTCGATCAGGCAAAATGGGCGGTCGCCGGGTCTTCTCCTGTCGAAGTACCTGGAGTAGTTTTCGATACCATTGCAGTAGCCGAGCTCGCGCATCATTTCAAGATCAAACTCAGTTCGTTCTTTGAGGCGCTTCGCTTCCAGATGCCGCTTCTCGTTCTCAAACATCTGCACTTGCAGCATCATGTCGTCCTGGATCTCCCGGATGGCCTGGTGCAATGATTCCTTGCCCGTCACAAACAAGTTGGCCGGGAAGATGGTGATCACCTTTTCGTCGGAGATACGTCTTCCTGTCTTCGGATCGATTCGTTGGATTGACTCGATCTCGTCGCCCATGAAATATATTCTCACTGCGTAATCGGCGTACGCGAGGAAGACATCCACGGTGTCGCCCTTTACGCGAAATGTGCTTCGTTTGAAATCCACTTCCGTCCTGCTGTAAAGAATATCCACCAGCGCAAAGAGCAGGCGGTTTCGTGGTATCATTTCTCCCACAGTCAGCTTGATGCGATTCTTTCCGAAATCCTCTGGATTGCCGATGCCATAAATGCAGGATACCGATGCAACCACGATCACATCCCGGCGGCCTGTGAGGAGGGAGGATGTAGCACTCAGCCGCAGTTTTTCTATCTCTTCGTTGATGGAGAGATCTTTTTCTATGTACAGGTTTGATGTCGGGATGTAGGCCTCGGGTTGATAATAGTCGTAATAGGAAATGAAGAACTCCACTGCATTTTCAGGGAAGAACTGTTTGAATTCGCCGTAGAGTTGTGCGGCAAGCGTTTTGTTGTGACTCAGGACAAGTGTGGGACGATTGACCTCATTGATCACGTTCGCCATCGTAAAAGTCTTGCCGGAGCCAGTGACGCCCAATAGGGTTTGATGTGCTTCTCCTTCTTTTATCCCCGTTACAAGCTTATTGATAGCAACAGGCTGATCACCAGTCGGCACGTATTCGCTTGAGATTTTGAAATCCATCCTTGATTGAAGCTAGGATGCAAAAGTAGCCAATTTAAGAGTTCTGAGTTTAGGGTTCAAGAGTTCAGGGTCGGCTCCGCAAACGAGCGCTGTCAAGACAACACCGTGCACTTCACCAAAGGGTGCACTCTAAACTCGAAACACCGAACTCTGAACTAACGATTAATTGTTCCAGATCGCCCACGACTTCTCCGCCTGGATGTGCAACATCTCCAGGCCATTTTTGATCGTTGCACCGCGCATCTCCGCTTTTTGTAAAAACTTGGTGCGGGCCGGATTATAAATGAGGTCGAAAACAAAATGACCGGCTCCGATGAGCTCGTAATCGATCGGAGGCATGGCATTGGTATTTGGGCTCATGCCGAGCGGTGTTGTGTTGACGATCAGCTTTGTGGAGGAAATAATTGATGGATCTTTTTCAAGGTCCTCATATGAATAGTCGCCGAGCTGCTTATCACGGGATACGATTTTATAGTTGACTCCCATTTTTTTCAAAGCGACCTGCACGGCTTTGGATGAGCCGCCGGATCCAAGGATGAGTGCAGACTTTCCATCAGCGTGGGGAAACCACTTTTGAATGCTTTCGAGGAACGCGTCGCTGTCTGTGTTGAAGCCCTTCAGTGTTCCATTCTGGATTTTGATCACGTTCACAGCACCGATTGTTTTGGCAAATGGATCTATCTCCGAGAGAAACTTGATCACTTGTTCTTTATACGGAATGGTGACGTTGAGGCCGACGAGCTCGGGATTTTCCTTCAGTAAGGTCTTGAGGTCATCCACGTTTTGGAGAGGATACAAGTCGTAGTGGTAGTCGCGCAGGCCATCGTGAAAGAACTTCTCGTCGAAATAGGCTTTCGAAAAAGAGTGAGTGACAGCTGCGCCGATTAAGCCAAATTTTTTTTCCATGTGATTAGTTTTTTGATCTGAGAAAAGCAGCTGTTTTTGCGATCGCCACCACCAAAAATACACCGACGGCTGCAAAGAGGATAGCGTAGAACAGTTGAGGATCGTGCCCCGTGATCTCAAAGTATTTTCCGGGCCAGATATTCTTGTCGAACGCTGGAACTTGTATGCCATTGGGGTCGATGCGAAAGGCAATAACCTCCTTCCATGGCCAAACTTTATTCAATGATCCGATCATGAAACCCGCTAGTAGCGCCAACGTCGGGAATCGGAATTTATCCAGCAGCCAGCCCAGAAAATTGGAAAACACAGACAGGCCCGCGAGGCATCCGATTATGAACACAGCGATCACCGGAACGTCCAGATTAATAATGCCGTTGATAACGAACTCGTACTTGCCAATCAGCAGCAGCACGAGTGCCATCGAAATGCCCGGCAGAATGATGGCGCACACGGCGACAGCTCCCGCAGCAAAAACAAAAAAAAGATTGTTAGGCGTCTCAACAGGTGAAAGTATTGTGATGATGTATGCAACCACGGCACCGACGGCAAAGCAGGTGATGGTGAAGAAATTCCATTGCTTAATATCGCGCAGGATGAGCGGAGAGGAGACAAGAATCAGTCCAAAAAAAAATGACCAGATCGATATCGGATTGCGCTCGAGAAGGGAGACCATCCACCGGGAAATCGTCAGCAGGCTTGTGATAATACCTGCAAGCACCACCAAAAGAAAATTGCCGTTGATTTTTTTCCAAAACGCATTGAACTGGAATGATCCCATTAGCCTTAAGGCGCTAATGTCTATCGCCCGAATCAAGTAGATGAGTTCCTCATAGATGCCGGTAATGAATGCCACGGTTCCGCCTGATACGCCGGGGATAACGTCGGCGGCACCCATGCTTAAACCCTTTAAATACAACAGAAGATAGTCTTTGAGCCCTCTCAAGATTGTGCTGTCTTAATCAATATGGAACGGCGGTGCGCTGTTGTCCCGCTTCCTTTCCAATCCCAGGAAATGAAGGAATGTATCACCACGGAGTCCGAGGCGTATGGTTTCAAGGGGTATTACCTCTTCGGGAGCAATGTTGCCAAGGTTTACGTTCGATCCAAGCAGCTTGATAAACCATACCTGCTGCGCTTTTTGCGGAGCTTCCCAAATGATCTTTTCGAAAGGGATCTTGGTAAGGATTTCCTGTACCAATCCCGAGCGGACCTCACCTGATGATCTGAAGAGGCCGACATTTCCTCCTTCGCGTGCTTCTCCTATTACCTTCCACGCGCCCGCTTCAAGCTCTTTTTGCATCAATTCTATCCATTGATAGGGAGGGATGATCTTATCAGCGTCTTTGGACCCAACTTCGGAAAGGACGGTAACCTGCCCCGTGAGTTTCTTTATATAATCACACTTCTTATCGTGGTCCAGGTCGATCGAACCATCCGATACTTCGGCAAACTGTACGTCATATTTGTCCAGCAGCTTCCTGTAGTCGTCAAACTGGTCGCGAATGATGAAGGCTTCGAAAAGTGTTCCGCCGAAATAGCAGGGAATGCCCGCGTCCTTATACACCTTGATTTTTTCTTTCAGGTTTGGAGTGACGTACGATGTGGCCCAGCCCAGTTTAACAATGTCAACGTGGTTAGCGCATGTAGCGACAAAATCTTCCGTTTGACGCAAGCTCAACCCCTTGTCCATGGCCATGGTATAACCAATTTGCCTGGGCTTGGTAGTGCGCTCAGGAAGATTCTTTAACGTGTAATTCATGAGGGGGGATTATCTTTTCTAAATTGATCAATGATCTTGTAAAGAGCCTTTTGTGTTTCAGGCTTCTGAAAGAAATCAAAGAGTACGGTGTGTCCTTCAAAATTCAGTATAAGGCCATTTTCAAGGTAGCTGAATGCTTCCTTGAACTTACCAGCTTCGATGAGATAGACTGCTATGCGATAAAAGAATTCAGGTTCGTCCGGGATTTCAGCCATACCCTGCAGCATGACGTCGACCGCCTTTTCATATTCACCGCGGTCGTAATAGATGAATGACCAATTCAACCAGATCTCTTTGTCTTCCGGTCCGAGGTGACTTGCCTCTTCGTAGGCACTGATGCTGGAGATAGTGTTTCCGATTTTGAATTCAGCGTGAGCCGCGGCCTTCCAATAGTCTGCATTTTGCGCATTAAGCTTCACTGCCTTGTTGAAGAAGTGTAATGCCTGATACCATTTCTCCTGTTTCTCCAGGCAATTGCCAGCACCAAACCACGCTTCGTCGTACATGGAGTCGAGCTTCGTTGACTTCTGAAAATATTTCAGTCCCAGGTCGTACTGCTCCAGACCTTCGTACGCCGCCCCCATGCAGCAATAGACTTCGGGACTCGGACCTTCTATGTCTATTGTTTTGCGGAACGCATCCAACGCTTTGGTAAAATCCTGTTTGTTCATGAACGAATTGCCCATGTTGAACCAAGCCGACGCAAAACTTTCATCCAAGGCCAGGGCATATTCATAAGCTTCTATCGCTTCGTCATAGCGCTCCAGCTTGTTACACACAATGCCCAGGTTATACCATGCCGGCCCTGAAAACGGGTCTTCGTCTATGAACTTCCGGTAATAGGAAAGACTGTTCTCCAGCTGCCCAACGACATCAAGGCAATAAGCCAGTTCGTACAGCGAGCCTTCGTGATTGAGATTCTCTTCAACGGATTTTTTGTAACACTCTATTGCCTGATCGTAGTCTTCCTTGCTCTGGTATGCTAATCCCAGGCTATAATAAATTTCATCTTTGTCATCCTCTGAATTCAGCAACGCCTGCTCATAAAGCTCGATGGCTTTTTCGTGCTTTCCCTGAAGGGAAAAAATCGAACCCATCGACAGCAAAATATCGAGATCAGTAGGATGAAGGTTAAGTGCCTGCTCGAGCAGATCGATCGCTTCATCGTACTGCTGCAGATTGGAAAGGATCTGCGCCTTTACGGAAATAAGTTCGGTTGAATAAGGGTACTGATCCATTGCAAGGCTAACGGCAACCAAAGCCTTCTTGTGCTTGCTGCGATCAATGTAATAATAGATGATTGTTTCGTAGGCCTCGAGATCAAAAAAACTGCTTGTTTTCTTTTTGAGATTATCTTCAAAACTTCTGATCAACTCCTCTTCCTCTTCTCGTTTCCTGAATTCTTGCGCCATTCTCTAAGGGTTAGACCAAAATACGAAACTACCCGTGAATATTAAAAAAATGCGACTTCAAAATAAAATTTGGCCCCATTTAAGGGTCAAAAGTGTACTAATAATTGAGGCTAAGCAACTTGTAAATTTTATTTGTTAGGGTTAACATTTCGCAGATATTCGGCGCAACACCATTCAAGGGTTGTTTCAAGCGTTTGAAATTGAACGTCCAGCATCTCGATCACTTTTTTATTTTGATACTGGAAGGATTGCACGGCCATCCTTGCAGACTCGCGTGTCACGACAGGCTCCCTGTTCATCAAGATGGCAAGTAACTCCTCCGCCCACCCGGCGAGTTGTGCCGTCGAGGGAGCTACTAAAAATCCGGGTGCTTTTTTATTGAACTTTTTTGCAACTGCTTTGAAAAAATCCTGAAACGAAATACTTCCCGCGGACAAAATAAATTTTTCTCCCGGCTTGGGTTGTAGGTACAGTTTGAAGATCGCCTCGGCAACGTCACGCGCATCGACATAGTTCATCATTCCCTTTGTGTAAAATGATTTTTCATTCCACACATAGTCAAACAAAGTGGCGCTGCTGCGCTCCGGCTTTGATCCCGAAAGGACAATGGAAGGATTAACAATGCTGACTTTCAGCCCTTCTTCGGCACCGCGAAACACCTCCAGTTCCGCAAGATGTTTCGATTCGCCGTATGCAGAGCGCTGGGTTTTATCCCACTTCGTTTCCTCCGTTGTCAGGTTGCCACTCTTGCGCCCTAATGCCGACACCGAGCTGACATGAATAAGATTTTGGATGCCTAGCTGCAGGCAGGTGTTCACCACATTTCGTGTTCCATCTACATTCACTGCGAATACTTTCTTTTTCCTTCGTGGATTGAATGAGACAAACGCAGCGGCGTGCACCACCGTCGTTGCACCTTCGAACGCGTCTATCAGTGAAGTAGGGTCCAGGATATCCGCTTCTTTTTTTGACATCCCTTGCGGTAACATTTCTTGCTGGCCGGCGCGGCAGAGTGCCGTAATGGGTACATTCGCGATCTTGAACCGATCGAGAATGTGTCCGCCCAGCAGTCCGGTTGCGCCTGTAACTGCTACCATGTTCAGAGTGTAAAATTCAACAATGGTAGTTCGAGTGCCTTTTGATAGGCTTTTGACTTTTGCACTTTTTTCAAAAGGGAGATGTGATCCATATTGTGACAATCACTGCCTAGCAGGCTTACCCATTTTTTGTCAATAATTTTTTCTGCAAGCTTTTGAATAGGTGGTCCGTAATAACCTATTAATGAAAGCATATTGATCTGCAGCAGCACGCCTCGGTTGACAAGATCCTCCGCTTTCGCCATCGTCATGTATTGATAACGTTCCGGATGAGCGAGTATGGGGCGGAACCCTTGTGATGTAAGGCTGAAAATAAATTCTTTGATTTGAAGCGGTTCACTCACCGCATTGGTCTCGAAAAGAAAATATCTGTCTCCGAAAGTCAGCACTTCTCCTTTTTCCGCTATCAGCGTAAACACAGTTTCATCCAGGTAGTATTCAGCAGCAAACTGCAAATCGATGGAAAAATTCTGCTCGCGGAAGGAGCCGATAAAATCCGAATATGCTTTTGTCACCGACGCGGCTGTATTGCCGTAGTAATCGGTCATTATGTGCGGAGTAGTAATGAGCTTCTTGTAGCCAAGCTCCTGGAATTGACTGATCACCGCAAAGGCTTCCTCTTTTGTTTTCACGCCGTCGTCAATGCCGGGGATCAAATGAGAGTGCATGTCCGCCAAAAGTGGGCGCAGTGGCTGACTGGATCGAAAGAGTGAAAACACGTTACTTGTTCAAGAGTTTTTTTAACCAGGTTCCGTTTTTCCGGTCGTCCTGGTAGTAGCCGTACCCATACGTCTTTCCGGAGGCAGGCAAGGCATTCAATACGATTGCCATGTTGGAAAGTTTGTTAATGGTTGTCACGCGCTCCATGTTTTTCAGGAATTCTTTGTCCGAATAATTCGCACGGACAACGTAAATAGACAGGTCAGCTCTCCGCATCGCCATGATTCCATCGGTGACCAGACCGACAGGCGGGGTATCGATCACCACATAATCATATGTTTGACGTAATTCTGCCAGTACGCTTTCGAACTCGCCATTGAGTAAGAGCTCCGAAGGATTCGGTGGGTGAGGCCCTGAAGGTATCATATCCAATCCTTCCACCGATGTGTGAATGATGCAATCCTGAATGGTATTCCGGTTGATGAGAATGGTACTCATGCCGACTTGGCGATCAACGGAAAGTGATTCTGCTTCGTCCTTGGATTTTCTCATGTCAAGGTCCAGCAGGATGACTCTTTTTTTCGAAAGAGCAAGAACGCCGCCGAGGTTCGACGCGAGGAACGACTTTCCTTCGCCTGAAACCGTGGATGAAATGGCGATCACTTTCTTTTTGTCTATCGAGGTGAAAAAATCCAGGTTCGTCCTCAAGGTTCTGATAGCTTCGCTCACAACCGAACGCGGATGTTCGACAATATAAAATGGCGTGCGGATACTGTTTTTCATTTGAGGTACCACGCCAAGCACCGGGACCCGCGTAAACTTTTCGATCTCCTGCAGGCTCGTTATCTTATCGTTGATTACATAAATGAATCCGATGAAAAGGAGGTTGAGAAGGATACCCGCCACGAATCCAATTCCAAGTATCATCAGGCGGTTCGGAGCAATGGGTGCGTAAGGCAGAATGGCCGAGGAAAGTATTTTGAGGTCGGGCGTACTGCCGGCCTGGGCAATTTCAAATTCAGCTTTTGCCTGCATCATGCTGAGGTAAAATTCCTCATATAGTTTATAGAACCGCTGATTCTTGGAATACTGCGTGTTCTTGTCTGGCATCGTCGCGAATTTTTGCTCGAGTTTGTCTTTCTTTTGATTCAGTTCAGAAAGTGATGACACCCAGTTTTTCTTCAGCTCCGTCACCTGATCGAACAATTTTGTTTTCAGTGCGCTGACTTCCTGATCTTTCCGCTTATATGCAAGCGTATTATCCTTATAGGAAAGAGTCAACCTGTCCTGATCCTGGAGGATTTTTTGATATTGTTCGATGTTCGCGTTTACGAATTGAGGCAAGTATACGCGAGGCATCAGTGTTGCCGACAACTTACCGCCCAGCAGATCTTTTGTAAGCGCGTCGATGTCTTCAATTTTTTTTGCAAGCTCGAACCGTTGGGAATCGAGCCTGTTGATAAGAATGATGGTTGCCCGCAGGTCCGACGACAAGTCGCTGCTTTTGTTCTTTAATGTGAAATCCTCGAAGTAATTTTCGAAGTTCTCCATCTTCACCTCTACTTGCGCCAGTTCCTTGTTTAGCCAGGTTATCTTCTGGCTGTTCGCCATGTTTTTCTGTTCGTTGCTGTACATCAGGTAGATCGAATCGATCTTATTGACGATCGCATATACTTTGATGGGATTAAAGTCACGGAAGGAGACCTGGATCGTGTTGGCATCGAAGTTGATCGGCTCTATTTTGAGATTTTGCTCAAAGAAATTCAGCAGGCTCTCGCGGCTGTTGATCACAAAAAAGTAATGTCCATTGTAGTCAGGTTCTCCTCCCGGAGCAAGCTCGACCTTCACTTTGCCTCCATCCACATCTACTTCTTCGCCCAGCACGGCTTCCTTTTCCTGGCCGCCCTCACCAATTTTGACACGATAGTGGCCTCCTTCAACGAAGTCAAAATAGATAGGCGTATCAAAGTAGCGTTTGTCATCGAACGCGTAGTTCACAACAAAGGGAGATGATCGGTACATCTCGAACTCCAGGACATTGCCGATGCTGTAATAGCTTACCCATAGGTCGAGTGAGTCCAGCACGCGGCTGAAGAATAGCTTGGACTGCATTTGTTCGATCTCTCCTGCAACGATGTTCGTCATCTGGTCCTCAATCACCGCATTTTTCAATCCCAATGCGCTGGCGTCCTGCTTTACCTCGACTTTAAGTTCCGAATGTGATTCATAGATGTCTTTTGTCCACCGTATTTTAAGATAGGCGAGGAGGTTGGTGGAAAAGAAGATAACAATCATGATCCACAGATTCTTGCGGACGAGCACTTTTAGCTTGTCGAAATCAATGGTTTCGAAGCTGCCGTGATCGAAATTTGCAGATCGCTGTTCCATGTTAGTTGATTGATCGAAGAACTACGATAAGTGAAATAAGACTTATTGCTAGACTGATGAGTCCGGCCACATCACGAAATCCCTCCACAAAAGGACGACGGATAGGCTCAACATATATAATGTCGCCAGGCTCAATGATCATATTGCCGGCCTTGAATCCCTCCAAAGTGCTCAAGTCAACCTGGAAAACTTTCTCATTGCGCACGATGCGAATGTTTTGAGCTTTTGAATCGTTGGGCATTCCCTTGGCCATAGCAAGGATCTCGGCGAGTGTCACGTTTTGATTATTCAACGGTAGGACTTGTCCACCCACAGCTCCTAAAAGAATCACCCGTTTGTTTTGGAATGTGAGCACAACGAAAGATTCTTCGAAAAATTTTCCATACTCCTTTTCTGCCATTTCCTCGGCCTGGCGGAGGGTGAGGCCTTCCAGCTTCATCTCGCCAACCACCGGGAACTTAACGACACCTCTCAGATCCACGAGATAGCTTATTTCATCCTGTGTCTGGCTTGATGACGTGCTGCCATTTGTCGGATTGGAAATTTCAGGGTTGGGATCGATGATCTTTTCTCCCTTGTTTGAGTAAACCTCAAGGTGCAGCTTGTCATTCTTCTGGATGACATAGTTGCGCTCCGCTTGCAAAATTTCACTCGTGATGGGCGCCGACTTGAAATCCTCTGGCGTTTTCATCATGATATTCTGCTTGTAGCTCTTGCACGCCGACAAGGCAGCCATGAGGACAATAAAATAAAGCTTATAGGGAACCTGCTTCACGTATAAATACAGTAAGACTAAGTAAAAATACTTATTTCCGGGCGAAACCGGCGTTGGGGGGAATTTGTGATCAGGAAGCCACCCGCATCGAAGCGAGTGCCTCCATGTATTTGTCGATTACCAGTTTCTCATCGAATTCCTGCTCCATTTTCTTCCTTCCATTTTCCCCGAATTGTTTCAGCGTATCGTCATCCAATCCGGCCATGCGCTGCATCTTGCTGGCGAGGTCTTCAGCATCCTTCATACGGCACAGGAATCCATTATAATTATCTTCCACCACCGAATGACAACCTGGCACGTTGGTCGCCACAATGGGTTTTGCGCAGCTCGCCGCTTCCAACAAGGTATGAGGCGCGCCCTCTCTATAGGAGGGTAGCACAACGCAATCGGCGGCCTTTATGAAGGGCTGCACGTCTGTGGTGGTGCCGAGATATTCTACGGTATTGTTTGCAATCCACGAGTCGATCACAGCAACAGGGATCCCGCGTTGGTGTTGTGGATCTTTGGCACCCAGAATCTGGAAGCGTGCGTCAAAGCCACGAGCCTTCAACATTTTCACAGCATCCACATACTCCATAATACCTTTATCGGTGATCAGTCTCGAGATCAGGAGGAATGTAAAGTTCTTGTTCCGGGCGAACGGCGCGGGGCCAAAGCGGCGCAAGTCGATACCGGACCCGGGCAGCAGGTCAACAGAACTTTCAGGAACCAGCTTGCGCGATACAAAAAGGTCCCGATCGTCGGGGTTTTGGAAAAAAACTTTCTTTGGGAACCGGAAGGTCCAGCGATATAAGAATATCGCGACCATCGACCACAGGTTCTTTTTCAGAAACACAGTGCCGAGCCCACAGACATTATTAATAGCGGGAATTCTGAGGAACGACGCTGCAAGAGAACCGTACACATTCGGCTTGATAGTATAATGCAACACGACATCGGGCCTGACCTTGCGGTAAATGGACCAAAGCTCGACGATAAGCGCGGTGTCTTTTATAGGATTGATACCACGACTATCCATCTTCAGAGAGTGGTGGGTGCAGCCTGCCTCCGTCAAATAATGAGTGAAGTCGTCTTCGGGAGCTATTGTATGTACTTCGTATCCTTTTGCCAAAAGAGCTTTGACAAAATTCATCCTGAAATTGTAGATGTTCCAGGACGTATTGAGAACGATCGCGACCTTCATTGAGCCAGTATAGACCTTTAAAATTGGCCTAAAGCACGTGCCGTGGGCCTTTTTTTGTTGTTAAATCCCTCAAAATTAAATAAAAGTAACCGTCATTAAAACTCCTTATTAATAAGAGTAATAAGTTTGACCCAGAATGACAGTGAATGGAAAACCCGGCGGGGGTGATGCCGTGCTCATATCGGTTCCTGCGAACCGAGAATTACCTGAACTTGTGGAGGAACACCTGGACGAGTTGGCTTTTTTGGCCGAGACTGCCGGTTTGACGACTGTTAAACGTTTTGTGCAAAACCTCCCACACCCGGACAATCGGACATTTGTGGGCAAGGGCAAGCTTGACGAGATAAAAGGATTTGTCAACAACGGGAATATCGCGAACGTGATCTTTGATGATGATTTGTCTCCGAGCCAACTACGCAACCTTGAAAAGGAGTTTAACTCGGGAAAGGATGAGCGTGTCCGAATCTATGACAGAAGCTTACTGATCCTCGATATTTTTCTCATGCGCGCCCAATCAGCACAAGCCCGAACCCAGGTTGAGCTTGCCATGAACCAGTATTTGCTGCCGAGGCTCACGAGAATGTGGACGCACCTTGAGCGGCAGCGAGGCGGAACCGGGACGCGTGGAGGAGCCGGAGAAAGAGAAATTGAGACGGACCGGCGCAACATTCGTTATCGTATCACGCTGCTGAAGGATGAACTCGAAAAGATCGAGAAACAGAAGGCAACCCAAAGAAAGTCGCGCACTAACATCGTGCGTGTAGCGCTCGTTGGTTACACCAATGTTGGGAAGTCCACGTTGATGAACCTCCTGTCTAAATCCGACGTCAAAGCAGAGAACAAGTTGTTTGCTACAGTGGATGCCACCGTGCGCAAAGTTGTGATCAACGACCTTCCATTTCTATTATCTGATACCGTCGGTTTTATCCGAAAATTGCCGCATCACCTGATAGAATCTTTCAAATCGACGCTCGATGAGGTAAGAGAAGCAGACTTGCTTGTGCACGTTGTCGACATGTCTCATCCTTTTCACGACAACCAGATCGAGGTCGTCAGCAAGACGCTGGCTGAGATCGGTGCCGGCAATATTCCCATCATCTTGGCATTGAATAAGATCGACAGACTGGATAAGGACAGCAACCCGGACCTTGATGCCATTCGCGGTCGCTACCGCGACCAGGGATTTCAGAAAGTAGTTTTTATTTCGGCAACGACGAAACAAAATATCGACGAGCTGAAAAAGGTGCTTTTCGAAGAAGTGAAGAAGAAACACCTGACATTCTATCCCAATTATATTTCATCATACTGAACTGGGGCCCTCGGTGCTGGTTAAGCCCCGCGAAGATTTATGCTGTGTAGCCAGGACATTAAGGTTCTGGCTACGTTTGCTCACCACCGACGGGGCACCTTATATATTCAATGTTATATTGTCTAATGATTGCATTGGAACATTTCCCTTGTTGCATAAAGAATTCGACCGGCTGTAAAACAGATTCGCTTTGCTAATTTGTTTGAGGTAACTTCTCCGACTATACCTGAATGCTATGAGCGCCAAAAGAACGGACACACAACGGAGAAATGTGAGCCGAAGAGAGTTCCTGAAAAAATCCGCAGCATTATCCGCATTTATGATTGTGCCGCGATTCGTCATCGGAGGCAAGGGATTCACGGCGCCCAGTGATCTGATCAATCTAGGCTTCATCGGCACGGGTAGACAATCGCATACACTCAGAGATTACTTCAACAAGGCTGGCGGATCACGAATTGTTGCCGCCGCAGAAGTATGGGGCTATAAGGCGAAACTTTTTCAGGAGCGTACCAATGCTTTGTATGCAACGCAGTCTGGCAAGGAGACTTATGACGGAGTGAAGATGGTTGTGGACTTCCGCGAACTTCTGGCTATGAAGGATGTTGATGCAACTGTCGTGATAACGCCCGACCATTGGCACGCGGCCGCCGCGATCAAGTCGATGGAAGCGGGGAAAGACGTGTATTGTGAAAAGCCACTGACGCTGACGATCGCCGAAGGGCGCGCATTGGTGAACGCGGCGAAGAAGTACAAGAAGGTCGTTCAAACCGGAAGCATGCAGCGCTCGTGGAAGGAGTTTCGGCAGACTGTAGAGCTCATTCGCAACGGATACATCGGCGACCTCACGGCTATAAAGGTCAATGTTGGCGGACCACCCATTCCTTACGCACTTCCGGCTGAAACTATCCCTGCTGATATGAATTGGGATTTGTGGGTTGGACCGAATACGGCGCCGGTGAACTTCAATGTTGAGTTGGCTCCTCTGACGATAACCGATTTCTGGGCTCAGTGGCGCAAGTACCGCGAATTCGGTGGAGGGCAGATGACGGACTGGGGCGCACACATGTTCGATATAGTCCAATGGGCACTGGATAAAGATGATACCGGACCTGTGAGCGTCACGCCACCAGATGGAAAAGAAGTGAAGTGGCTAACCTATAAGTATGATAATGGCATAACCGTTACAAAGGAAGACCTTGAATGGAATAACGCTGCAAGGTTTGTGGGAACCAAAGGTCAAATCGATATCAAGCGAGGCAACCTTACAACTTCTCCGGACGCGACTCTAAAAGATAAAGTCATTGGCTCCAACGAAAAGCATGTTTACTTCAGTGATAACCACTATACCGATTTTCTAAACGCCGTAAGGAATCGCACCAAGCCGATCTGCGACGCGGAGACAGGTCACCGGACGAATTCGATGTGCGTCATTGGCAATATCGCTTACCAGCTAAACCGGCCACTGCGGTGGGATCCGAAAAAGGAGCAATTCAGGAAAGACGATGAGGCTAACGCATTGCTGATCAGACCGATGAAAAAGGAGTGGACCGTACTCTAGTGCCTGAGTCCCGTGCCACGGTGAAGTGAAATTTTTAGTCCATTGAATATTTTACGCGAGTAAGTTAAAAGCATAATTCACTATCTTGGCTTCTGTCCCGGCCATTTATGGCTAACAGGAGCGAGTTCGAATATCGTCGAGCAAATCATCTGGCACGGGGCGACTCCAACGCAAATGCTTGTTGACGATATTCCGATAACGCAATGCCATGATTAAAAACTACCTCCTGATTGCACTTCGCACGTTTCAGCGAAACAAAGTTTTCACATCAATCAACATAATCGGCCTTGCGGTGGGTATGGCCACTTCAGCGTTGATCTTCCTATATGTTTTTGATGAGTTAAGTTATGATTCAGTCCACGCCCGCCATGATGACTTATACTCGATCGGAGTTTCGGTGATTGATAAGAACGGCAATAAAGAATCCTTTGGTGTGGTCCCGGGTGGTTGGCCCATCTCACTACAAGAAAAATTCCAAAACATTCAGGGGTTCACCCGCCTCATGGTTACTGGCTTTCCTCACAGCCTTCATGACAAGCAGGCTGACAGGATTATTCTCAATCAGGATGGAGAGCTTTACTGGGTCGAAAGTACTATTCACAATATTTTGCAACTGGAGATGATGGAGGGTGGTGATGGAACCAAATCGCTCGAGCATATCAATAGCATGATCGTTTCTGCTTCTGCTGCGAAAGCTTTGTTTGGAAGGGAAAACGCTGTCGGTCGCATGATTACCATCAAGCATCCATTCACGACGTTTGGAAAGGAGGTCGAATACCAGATAACAGGCGTATTCAAGGACTATCCCGCAAACACTTTCTTTCGGCCTAAATATCTTTTGAATGTTAATGGACTCAAAACATTGTATGAATCCAATGGCACTAACTTTTCAAATTTTATGAACGGAAATTCGCTGAACGGCGGATTTTTTTTCACATTTCTTCTGATCCCGCAAAATGCCGATTTGTCTATTATAAAAAATGAGATGGATAAGTTGGCCGCTTTTACGACCGCTTCAGATTCCTCTTTTCGCGCGAGTGGGTCGCATGTTGAAGCTGCCATAAAACCATTCGACGACATGCACTTCGATACTCAGTTCAACTGGGCTGTATTCGAGCAGTCAGGTAACCGGCAGACTGTGTACGTGCTGGCCGGGATCGGATTGCTGATCCTTGTGATTGCGTCTATTAACTACATGAATCTCGCAACTGCCCGTTCAGGCACGCGCGGCAAAGAGGTGGGGTTGAGAAAGACACTCGGCAGTCGCCGCCGGGATATCGCTTTTCAGTTTATCCAGGAATCGGGGATGAATACAATTGCTGCCCTGATGCTGGGAGCTGTAATTGTTTTCCTTGTATTGCCGTATTTCAACCAGCTTGCCGATAAGCACTTTGACTTATCAAGCCTAGTCCAGCTTCGATTTCTGTTGACTGTTGTGGGCATCGTCATGATCGTCACCTTGCTGGGCGGAAGCTATCCGGCATTTTATCTCTCGTCGTTCAAGCCTTCAGAGGTGTTGAAAGGAAGGAGCGCAGGGCGTGGATCGGAGGCTTTGCGTAAGGGGCTGGTGACATTTCAATTCGCCTCTGCCGTAATCCTGACGATTTCATCAATGGTAATTCTCGACCAGATGAATCTCATACAGCAATCCAAGCTGAATGAAAGTGGCAAACGTATTTTGTCGGTACGATATGGCACGGTTGCGCCCAACGAGAAGTACCCGGTTTTGAAAAATGAGCTTTTACAGGATAAGGATTTGACATTTGTTACCATGGGCAACCACCTGCCGCGCCACGACTATTTCGGTGGGATGGATAACATATTCAAGTTTGCTGAGATAGATGACAAAGAATACCAATGGGCCAGAATCGGTGCTGACTTCGATTTTTGCCCGACGTTTGAGATCCAGGTGATCGCCGGACGCAGTTTCAATACAAGCATTCCGTCAGATTCCAACACCGTATTGATAAATGAACGCGCAGCTAAGGTGCTGAATAAAAGTGTAGGCGATATCATTGGCGTGCAAGTGGAGGATATCTCAACCAAAAAGAAAAGCACAGTTGTAGGTGTGGTCAAAGATTTCCCGTTTCAGTCCGCGTATCATGCGATCAACCCGTTGATTATTTCGCCGAAGTTGCGTGAGCAGGACCGGATACTGTATGTGCGCCTGCCGGAGGAAAACAGAGCGGAGAAAATCAAGTCCATCGAGGAAACATGGAAGCGGGTTATGCCGGGCGTCGGCTTTGACTATTGGTTTATCGACGATGAATTCAGAAAGTTGTATAAGAAGGAAAACCAGATTTCCGGTTTGGCAAAATGGTTTGCGCTGCTGTCTTTGAGTATTACCATCCTGGGCTTGTATGGACTTTCGTCTTACATGGCCGAACAGAGAACCAAAGAAGTAGGTATCCGCAAGGCGCTCGGGGCGTCCTCCGGGCAGATCGTGTACCTTTTCATGATGACATTCATAAGAATGTTCCTTGTCTCGCTGCTTGTGGCGCTGCCGGCGGCGTGGTATTTCAGCAGTGAATGGCTGAACACTTTTATTTTCCGTATCGGCCTTACGCCCGAAGTCTTCCTGGTGGGCACGGCGCTGATTTTCTTACTCATGATGCTCACAGTGGGTTATGAGGTCCTTAAGGCATCAAGGGCCAATCCCATCAATGCATTGAAACACGAATGAAGAAAATGCGAATTACTGCCTGACTGTTCCTGTAAAGACACTCACTTTTTCGGAAAAGGGATTGCCGGATGACCGACGGAAAGTCACGATTTGCCCTACGTGCCACAGGCAATCTGCGATGGGCCCATTGATCATATTCCAAAAAGGGTATTTTACCGTGTCATTACTCCTTGTGAACACTGCCTCGAATTCCAATAACTCTTTGTCAGAACTTTTGCGGAGGCGATCGCTGGCGTCCTTGAAGTTCTCAAGCGTTTTCTTTCTCATGTCAGCGAAGGGAAGCTTTACATCCTGCCCCGAGACATTTGGTGTTTTTTTGGTGGCATTGAGGATCATAAACGACATGGCGTAAATGTGCGCGATTGTTTGTTCAGATGTACGTGTGTCCGGCCCGGGTTTGAATGTCAGGTCGTCTGCTTTTAAACTTTCAGTAGCCCAATAAAAACGAAATCCAAGTCCGTCGACCATGCGTGAGGCAATGCCCCCGGCTGTGTAGTTCTCCGGTGCCGCCGGGATTTCGCGGTACGGTAGATCCTGTGCAACGCAGCAAGGACTAACACATGCAAAAATGAAAATGAAAATCAATTTCATAGGTTCGATAATTAAGTGTGGCGGCAAAATTAAAGAACGCCTGTTATGCCGTGGTTGTTCAAAATGCATCACAGCTGTTCAAAGAATGGAAACAATGGGCGAATCTTGCTAACTTTCCGGCAGGCAGAGGCACTGGGCATGAAGGTTTTCAAAGAACACCGCGCCCTTGAATCACGTGAACCCTGTTATTTTTGAATATCCATGACGCTAGAAATCATACTTCGCTACATTCATTTCATTAGCATCTTCACCATTGTGAGTTCGTTGGTTTCAGAGCATCTGCTTTTGAAAAAAACGATGACACGCGGTGAACTTGCGCGTCTGGCTCGCATTGATGCAGTGTATGGGATCGCGGCGTTGATATTGTTGACAGCCGGGTTGACTCTCTGGCTGGGAAGCGTGGGAAAACCGGCGTGGTTTTATTCCAAGAATTGGGTGTTCCACCTGAAGATCACGCTTTTTGCTGTGGTTGGATTGCTCTCGATCTATCCCACAGTTTTCTTTCTTCGCAATCGCAAAGGTGACGCGACCGAGACTGTTTCAGTGCCGAAAATGGTGATTATGACGCTGCGTATCGAGTTGCTCATCCTGTTCATCATTCCGTTGCTGGCGGGATTGATGGCTCATGGTATTGGATATTTCGGGAAGTAGCCTTGCCTAACGCAAGTTTCAATAATCATGAGTTCTACACGGTCGGTATTTTCACTGTAACTTCGGAACACATGGTTTACTTGCCCAGGCGATGATAAGAAGTGTCAAAATCGGTACAGTGTTCGAATAGTCCTGCTTCGGGTCTCAACTTCACACGCCATGAATTCATGATCGACCTCTCGATGGGCGTTTTGTCGAACCATGACAACGCATTGAAAACGTTTTAGCAAATGCACCTTGAGTTTTACTCTGGAATATTTTTGAAGATAACCGTTCATCCGGGTTTGTAAATCGATTGCACCTCTACGATTCTATTTCCTTTTCAAACACATCGATATAGATTATCTTTCGATAACCAATTCCCGAATATTTGACTGCCCGGGTTTCACGTTTTACAGCGATTTCAATTTTTAGTGCCGTCATCCTGACCGGTATTTGTGGCCTCATTTCACGATGTGATGCGGCGCCGCAGGATACCCTGTGGGTAAGGGCGAGGCTAGACACTGTTTGGAAGTTGATGCTGAAGAACGATCCGCGTACCGTTGCAATCGTGGACACGATACTCCATCGCGCGAAGGGTTTGAAATTCGAAGCAGGCATTGCGGATGCATACCGCACACTTGCCCGGTACTACCAACGACATGATCGCAGGATTGCCGAACACTATTTCGATTCAGCCCTGGCGATCAACCTCGCCCTTAATCGAAGGCTCCAGCTCGCAAAGACTTACCAGGAGATGGGTGCACTTTTCTATACGAACGAAAAGTATTCGATGTCAATAGAGTTTAGCAAGAAGTCCTGTGCACTCGACTCAGTGCTTGGAAGAAAGCAGCAAATGGCTGACGCTCTTACCAACCTGGGCCTTTGCTACGAAAAGCTCGGTGATTACCCGCGGGCAATCCAATACTATTACCGATGCCTGGCTGTCGACGAAGAGTTAAAGTATATCGATGGCATCTCCAGTGACTATAACGTGATCGCCAATATCCATGGAAAGATGGGGGAATTCGACAAGGCAGTCGGATACTATCAGAAAGCTATTGACTTACCCACGGATGATACGAATAAGGCTATCGCAAAAGTCAACTATGGTATCCTTCTGAAGAATCACGGGAAATTTCGCGAATCCCAGAAAATGCTGAACGAAGCATATGTCATCTACAAGAACCAGAAGTATGCCAGGGGCATCGCTGGTGTGCTACATAATCTGGGGGCGTTGGCCTACGCTATGGAAAACTATGCCGGGGCCATTTCTTACTACAATCAGTCGATCGAAGTTTCAGATGCTGATTTCAAGAGTGTCTTTCAGGCAAATTATCAGGGACTGGCGGAAACATTGCTCAAGATGAAACAGTATCCCCGCGCGCTTGCCTACGCAAATCAAGCGATGACACTTGTGTTGGAGCTGGAATTGCTGGACGGTCAACGCAAGACCGCGAAGCTTATTTCTGATATTTATCGGGCGCAGGGAAATTACGAGCAGGCGTTGGTCTATTACGAAAAGTACACGACGTACAGGGACAGTCTTTTTAGCCGCGAAAGAGTGCGGCAGGTCCGCGATCTGCAGGCAAAGTTTGAATCAGAACGCAAGGAGCAGCAGATCGCGACACTCATCCAGGAACGGGAAATTCAGGGTCTGACGCTGCAGAGAAAAACGATCATGCAATATTCATTGATCGGAGGATTTTTTGTTTTGGCCGTCGTGGGACTGGTCTTGTTTCGAATAAACCAATCCAGACAGGATGTGAAACGGCAATTGCTGTCTGTGAAGCTGACCAATGAACACAAAGAAGCCGAGCGTCTAAAAGAGCTTGATCACCTCAAGTCCCGATTCTTCGCGAACGTTGCACATGAATTCAGAACGCCCCTCACGCTGATCCTCGGCCCGGTTGAGAATATGCTCAGTGAGTCCAAAGGACAAGACAAAAACCGGCTGCAAACCATCAAAGGCAGCGCATCCCGGCTTGTGAAACTGGTGAACCAGCTCCTCGATCTCAGCAAGCTCGAGGCGGGCGCAGTTAGATTTGAATTCGTGCACGAAGATGTTATCGGCTTCCTTCGCGCGAGCACAATGGCATTTCAGTCGTTGGCGGATCAGAAAAACATTGATCTCCAATTTCAGGCAAATACAGCACTCTTTGAGATGAAATTCGATCGCGACAAACTGGAGAAGATCTTTTCAAACCTGCTTTCAAATGCGTTTAAGTTTACGGAGGCGGGAGGGAGGATCGTCGTTAGCGCTGACATCGAACATGGGTCGTTGCGGGTGACTGTCAAAGATTCCGGTCACGGTGTGCCAGCGGCAGACCTTCCGTTTGTATTCAATCGCTTTTATCAATCGGGTACCGTGTCGCGCAGTAGTGTAGGGAGTGGCATCGGTCTGGAACTGACGAAGGAGTTAGTGAATATCTGTGGAGGTGAGATCGGCGTGTCGAATGCCGTGGAAGGAGGAGCACAATTCTTTTTTACCCTGCCCGTGTCGGAGATAGGTATTGTCGCGCCAGCCACTCAACCGTACGCTGGCGAATACACGCGCATGGTGCTGGATGACGCACACGAGACACCAGACATGCCGCAGGTAAGCACGAATCCAGAGGGAAAGGATACTATTCTTGTCATCGAGGATAATGCCGACGTCCGCCATTATATAATGAGTTCTTTACAGTCGGACTATCATGTGGTTGCTGCGAATGACGGAGACAGCGGCGTTCAGCAAGCTATTGATACAATTCCGGATCTGGTCATCACCGACCTGATGATGCCGACGGCTGATGGTATCACTGTATGTCGTACGATAAAGAAGGATGAGCGTACCAGTCACATTCCTGTCATCATGCTCACGGCTAAGGCGGACCTTGAGAGCAAGATCGAGGGCCTTGAATCCGGCGCAGACGACTACCTCGCTAAGCCTTTTCACACCAAGGAATTGATGGCGCGGATAGCGAATCAGATTGCTATCCGGAAAAGTCTGCAGGAGAAATTCCGGAGCGGAGTGGTGAAAGAGGAGTCTGATCGCGAGCTCCCGGCGAAGGAAAAGATTTTCATGGCGAAGCTGAGGGCCACTGTTGAGTTGCATTTGGCGGAGGAGGAGTTCGGCGTCGAGGAGCTTAGTCGCGAACTTGCAATGAGTCGTATGCAGCTCCACAGAAAAGTAAAGGCGCTCACCGATATTTCCACTGCCATTTACATCCGTTCGGTCAGGCTTGAACACGCGAAACGTCTTTTGGGAGAAGGTATATATAATGTGTCGGAGGTTGCCTATCGTGTGGGCTTCAATTCCCCCACATGGTTTTCCACTTGCTTCTCTGAGCAATACGGATTTCCCCCGAGTGATTTGCTTCCGGCCACGGCATAAAAATTCCTGAGTCGAAGCAGGGTTTCCTGTCTCAGGGACTCTGCAAATGAAACCTAATTGTTGTTGCGGCAGAGTCCGCTTACGCGAGACTCTGCTCGGAACAGCAAAAAAATATCGTAACCAATTGATAATAAGATCACTAAACCGGATGTTACAACAGTTAACGTCTTTGTTACATCTCTTAATTACCTTTTTTTAAATGTGGTTGATTTTTGATCCGCGTCAATCAACGCAACCAGTAACAAAACCTCAAACATCAATCTTATGAAAAGGAAAAGTCTAGTAACAGTCTTCGCCTTGTTGCTTTTCACTATGGTGCAGGCACAGAATGTGAAGGAGGCGACATGGCTCGCCACACTTGGTGAAACTGTAAGCAATGTGCGCACAACGCAGCTGAACATTCCCCTGATCGAGCTCCGGTCCGGTAATGTCGTTGCGCTCGATCCGACCACCGGCAATGTTTTGTGGAAGTCGGACCTGAGATTCCTGAGTGAAGTGACACCTATCGAGGGTACCCCGTTCTCGCTCGTAAAAAATCGAGAAGGACTCTTGCTCTTGAACATTAACGACGGGAAGACGATCGACATCTCAAAACAAATCCAGGGAAAGCTGGACTCCTGGTACCTGATACCTGAGACCTACGACCTTGTGTTTTATTCGAAAGGACCGGATGCATTCCTGGTTGTGGATCTATTCAATTTTATTATTCGCTACAACCAGCCTGCGACTTTCTCCGAGAAGGCCGGTGGCGCAGCTGCAAAACTCTCCAAGTTTGGATTGTCTGTTCCCAGTAACGATGTCACTGTTTTGATGGAATGTCCACCGATCTCCAACCGCGCCGGTGGACTTATTTTTGCGGGCGCAGGGAAGCTTACTAATGTAGATCCTGCGGGCAGGGTGATCTGGCAAGTCGATCAACCAAAGAAAAAGAAGGGAGGTATGATCAAGTCCGTTGACAACCAGACCGAAATGCTGACCGACGAGAATAGCGATGTTTTTTATATCCAAAAGAGCAAGAATATGATGGCGGTGAAGATCAGTGATGGCTCGCCGGCGTGGTCGGATTTCTATGAGATAAAAGGCAATGAGATTATTGATACCGGCAATGGATTGCTGCCCATTATGCGTTATACCGAAACGGCGCCAGGCCAGGGCGGCGGCATGTTCAATAAATCGAAGATCAATCTCGTGGATGCGGCAACCGGAAAAGCTGTTTGGCCTGCAGAGCTGGAGCTGAAAGGATACATTGATCAGTATCGCATGCTCGACGATCATACACTCGCGATTGTGACTTTCAACCAGACTAACTCCCGTTTTCAGATCATCGACCTCGCACAAGGAAAATTCCGGTATCCGAATGAAATTGAATTGAAGGGGAGAGTGATTGATTTTATTCCCGGATCGCAGAAGATCGTGTTTGCAACCTCCAAAGGTCTTGACATTTTCGATGCAGCCAGCGGCAAGGACCTGTTGCCGGGTATGACAAAATTCGACAGCGATGCGGATATTATGAACGTATATCGTGGCACTATGGCGTACAACATCGACGCGAAGAACCGGAAAGTGTATGTTACGGACCTGACAAAAGGCGGCAGCATGGAGATCGTTAAGAATTTTAAGTTCGACGCAAACGAGCCTTTGTTGAAATATGACGTGCTGCCGAATGGGAATATATTTCTGGCGTCTGCGCACCACATGCAAGTGTATTCGCCTACCGGTGTCCAGTTAAAAAACGTAGCGTTTGACTTCACCGGAAAAGGGAACGCCAAGTTCGACAACGCGCTCGCTGTAGTGGACAAAGTCACTAACACTGTTTTTATGGTCACAAGCATCGCTGCGAGTGCAGCAGTACTTGGCATTGGTGAAATGACCGGCACACAGGCCGCTGCGGCACAGACGACCTACGAGCTGATGGCGCCAGAATTGGCGGCGCACGATCTTGCCAGGAACGAGCGTGCTGCGAAGTACTATCTAAGTTTGAAGAAAATGAAAAAGGACCCTACCAGCATTGGATCATTTTTCGTCAGGAGAGATAAGGACGCCAAGGCAAATTACCTGAGCTATGTCTCAAAGGATGACGGCACGGTGATATTTGATATCCCGCTTGCCGCTGATTCTGATGAGCCTGAATTTGTAATCGACGATGCCGTGGGTTTCCTGTACTATGCGCCGCGATTCAGTGCCGCAAATGCTGACTGGATGTTCGCCACCAAGAAAGAAAAGACTCAGATGCAAAAGACTGCGCAGGGAATTGTCGGGGGTTACCAGTATTAGATCACTGAACCTGAAATTGATTGCTGTCGTGCATCGTTCTGGGTGAAGTATTTTAAGTCTTGTATTCCGGAAAAGAAACCAGCCAAATTGATGTTTGGTGCTGGTTTGAGGGAGCTCTGCAAGGAGCTCTTTCTTTTTTAACGGATGTTGTCACGTAGCCATAACTGGAAAGTCAGCTCACCGATGATTGGATAGAGTTCTTTCGCCCACGTGCCGGGCTGATTGAATCCAGAACACCCGATGCGGATGAGGACATCCTATCAGCTGACAAATCCCTACCTACTTTGTGTTGATATTTCATTGCAGACGAATATTACTTGTGCCGGGCTACAACCATTTCAAATGCCGCACCGTTCCTTTTTGCAGAACTGTCTAACGAGAAATTTCAACCCTCAATTATACAAGCATGAATATTTTTATCAACGGGATAAAAAGGTGCAGAGCCAGAATCCTCCACTACCTTATTTTTGCAATTTGCCTGTGCAGCATGCAAGCGTCAGGGCAGTCATCAAAAAGGGAGTATGACCTGAAAAAATTGGCTGAAGGCGTTTATAGTTTTACCTGGAAAGAACCCCTTCAAAATCCAATAGAAAACAATTCGCTATTTATCATCAATGATACGGACGTCGTGGTAGTTGATGCCTGTTGGTGGCCATCTGTGGCGGAGTTAATGATTAGAGAACTAAAAAAGCTTACTAATAAGCCGGTGCGATATGTGGTAAACACTCATTGGCATAATGATCACCTGAGTGGAAATTTTGTCTATAAGAAATACTGGCCTGAAGTTGAATTTATTGCTCACTATAACACCAGGATAGATTATGAAGAGCAGATTATAAACAAGGCAGAGTCCATATTGCAGCGGTATAAGGATGAACCGGCCGAGTATGTAAAATGGTTGAAGGAAGGCAAGGACTCTTCAGGCAAGCCGCTGGATCCGGAAAGGAGAAAGAGGGTTCAGGAGGTCGTGGATTTTTACGCAGAGACGATGGCCGAATTCCTGAAAGTAAAATTTGTATTACCTGATCATTTAATCTCAGACTCCCTCATACTATATAAAGGGCAGCGAATCATCAAGATCTTATGGCTCGGTAAGGGAAACACGAAGGGCGATTTGGTTGTGTATCTGCCGAATGAAAAAATTGTTGCCACTGGAGACCTCGTCGTGTCCCCGATTCCTTTTGGATTTGGTTCTTATTATAAAGAGTGGGCCCAAGTTTTAGATAAGCTGGAGGCTCTTGATGCAAGCATATACATGCCTGGCCATGGACATCTTCTGTACGGCAAAGGTTATGTCCAACAGATAAAGGAGATGCTCACAGGACTGGTAGTCGAAGTGGAGAAGGCAGTCAAGGACGGCCTTTCCCTGGAAGAGACTAAAAGCAAAATCACATTGGCTGATTGGAAGAAAAAATTTGCAGGTGACGATCCTGCCAGGCAACAAGCATTCGACAGCTTTTTTGTAGCCGCTGCTGTCGAAAGGGCATGGCACCAGGCAAAAGGGGATAAGGACGGGGAATAGGCTGTAACTCAGTCTTAGTTTGTTCGCGTGATGGTTACGTTTGCAAAATCACCCCCCGACGTATCGGCGACATAAAATCCCAAGGAACCTGTCTTAAGAGGTGTAACCTTTTCGATCACCAGGGCGGGTTCAGGATTGTCATTAATATATGTTGTTACGGTGGAGTCGTTGATCACCACGCGCATCCTGATCCAGGCATTAGGATCCGGCGCCGGTTCCACAGCATGTTCGAATTTGCCGGGAAATTTTTCGCGAAGGACACGCCAGGGAAATTCGGGTAACGAAATGTATTGGATCCCATGATCGCGAAGCTCTTTTGTTTGATCGAGGAACCGGAAAGGTCGAAGATAAATTGCGTCGAATGTCGCATTGTCCTTACCGTGAAAGGCCAATCCTACAAAACTATGGTTTGCGACATTTTCACCACGCACATCAAATTCAACGGTGCCGTCTGAGAACTCAAGGCCGCTTATCCACACGATTCCCTCGCCTTCATCTTTGCTCAGTCTCACTCCGGAGCGAGTACCTTCCTGAACGATAGTCAACTCACGATTTGAAACTTTCAAACCCCCGCTCCTCGCAAGCTTGACGAGGTTGATTGCCTCTTTCTTTTGTGCAAAGGAGGCGGAGAAAACGAGAAGAGCCAAGGCAATCATCCGGTATTTCATGCATGTTGGGTTTTAGATATCGATGCGTGCAAAACTAGAGGCACCTGTTATGACTGGAATCATCCCAACGTGTGGATTTTGTATGTTGTGCAAAATTGAGGGAATACGCGCTGATCACCCTTTTGTGTTGATTTTAATGGTGCGGGAGCCGTTGAAATGATTCTGCGGAACTTGTCACTGATGTTTTCGTTTTATGAATCGCCCATGCAACCGACGCCTACCGCAAATGGATTCAAATAACCTCTTTGTATGAGGAAGAGTCCAGCATCTTTTTTCAAACCATTTGCTTTGGGGTGGATATTCTCTGCTCAAGTCATTACATCACTGGTTGGATATTGTCCTTCAGTTGGTCAACCTCGTATTCAAAACTTTGGCATTGCGCAAGGTCTTCCTCAATCACAAGTACCCGTAATCGTTGAGGACAGTCTGGGTTATTTGTGGCTTGGCACACTGGGCGGCGGACTTACACGATTTGACGGCCAGACGTTCGAAACGTTCACCTCCAAGGATGGGCTGATTAACAATTTCGTACAAGACTTGCTTATCGATTCTCAGTCGCACGTCTGGATTGCCACCAACAAGGGCATATCAATGTTTGACGGAATCAAATTCCAAAATCTGAAAGCGACGGATCAGGAAGGACTATATGTTGATAATATTTTTATTAATGGCAATGAGATCAATTGCCTTCTCGCCAATAACGACCTGGTGAAAATTTGGTACGATTCAACACTTCATTACAAAAAGGAATCGACGCTGCTGGGTGCCAGATCGGTAACAAAATCTGTATCAGGGGCAACATACCTATTGCATGGCGACGAAGGATCCCTGATGCTCACTCGTTTTGGCCGGAATGCCTCGTCAACCGTCGCTGTTTCAGGAGCATTCACAAGAATTTATGCAGCGTTCAGGAAAGGTGATGGCGATGTGTTATCAACAAACGGAGGACTGTTCAGTTTCTCTAATGGAAAGCTGGAGCTTTTGCTATCTTATAAATTTCCACTTTACTGCTACAATGAAGATGATCACAATTTTATTGGGATCAACGATACAAGAATTTTGTTGGTAGACACGCTGGGTCATGTTGAAAAACAGGTTGAGTCGATTCACTACCTGGTGCTGACCACCTTGAAAGATCGCGACGACACGTTTTGGGTGGGTACCGACCAGGGTCTTTTCAAAATAGATAAACCTGAATTCCAGAATCCATTGCAGGGAGAAGATCGACTCGATGCAGCACAGGCGATCTGCCACTACGATGACAAACTGTGGATTGGCACAAACTATAGCGGTGTTAAGGTCTACTCAGATAACAAGCTGGTCCGGCGTTACGATTTTAAAAGAACTGGAAAAAATTATGTCATCGCAATCAAAACTGACAAGGCCAACAGGTTGTGGCTGGCATCAATGGGAGGTGTGGCGATTTTGCAAGACGGGAATTTCGTTTGGCAATTTCCCGATGTCATAACAAGTGTGATGGCGCTTGAATTCGATAAAAATAATGATGCGCTGATTGGTGGCGCGCGGCGTGGACTCTATCAGATAAAAAATGGGAAGCTTTCAACCATAAAGGGGTTCGAATCAGCCCGGGTCTGGTGCATTAAGTATAACGAGCCCGGTGATCTTTTTGCGATAGGGACCACTGCAGGTGTGAAGATTTTCAAAGATGGCGCAGTAACGTCAATCAATGCTCCGCTGTTGCAAACGTTGGAAGTGGCGGCATTGGACTGGCTCGATGGCGAGACCCTGGTGATGGGAACGTTGGAAGGAGGAATTTTCATTTATTCGTTTGCTTCTCACTCGATGGAAAGGATCGATGTTGAGCGAGGGCTTGGATCCGATGCAATATTCCTTCTCTACTGCGAGGGCGACAATATTTGGGCGGGGAGTGAGAAAGGTATTGATAAGATATCCTACAACCGTGCGAAGAAAGAGGTTGTGATGGTTGATCACTTCACTGACGCCAATGGTCTGCTCGGTCGCGAAACCAATCTAAACGCCGTATACCGGATGAATGGTCGCTTGTTATTTGGTCTGGTAAAAGGATTGTATGAATACAAGCCGTTGAGAAATAACGCTGGCAACGGTCGACTTCATCTGAAGAGTCTGAGTCTTTTTTACAAACCTCTTGACAACAGCAAACTTTCTCAACGCGCCGCCGCGAATAACGGCTACTCTTTTAATCACGATCAGAACCACCTTACGTTCGCCTTCAACGAAGTAAACAAAAGAAATCCCGAGAATCATTTTTATACTTACCGGCTCGTCAATTTTGATCAGATTTGGTCAAAGCCGTCACGAGCGAAGGTTGTCACATATGGGAACCTGCCGCCGGGCGCTTATACTTTTCAATTGCGCGCGACTGATCAAGTCGGCGTATTCACATTTGACCAAATAGAGGTGAAATTCACGATTCACCCGGCGTTCTACCAGACCGGTTTGTTCAAAATACTTAGCGTTGTGCTTGCGGCCATGACCATGGCTGCCGTTGCGTACTGGATCTACCGGGCGAAGGCTCGACGAATTCTCGCCCTTCAGCTCCTGAGAGACCAGGAACAGGCAAGACTTCGCAGAGATATTGCCCGTGATTTCCACGATGAGCTAGGAAACCAGGTGGCCAGGATGTTGAATTACGTCGGGCTGCTTCGGATATCTGAGAAAATGGAGAAGGACACGTACAGCTCGCTTCATGGTCATGCGCACGCGATAATAACGGGCACAAAGGATTTTGTGTGGGCGCTTGATCCAACGAATGATGACTTGGAATCGGTCCTGGTTCACCTTCGTGATTTTGGCGAGCAGATGTTCTCCGAAAAGGGAATCAAATTTTCTTTTTACGGAGAATTTCAAAAAATCAGGCTACCCATGGGCTATGGGCGCCAGATTAATTTGATTTTTAAGGAGGCCATGACGAATGCGTTCAGGCATTCGGGTGCAAAGTCCATCGATTTTGGAGTGACTGCACGACCTGGTAAGCAATTCGTTCTGCAACTTCATGACGATGGCACGGGGATGTCGGACGACAAAATACTTGCTTCGAAGCGAGGCATGGAAAACATGCGGTCACGCGCGCGCAAGATCGAGTCTGAAATTCAGATTACATCAAATGGAGCAGGTGTGCGGGTATCACTTCTCATTTGTATTCCCTGGAAAAATGATTGACACTATTATAATATGAGTGAAAATACTAAACCCAAATCGGTATGGATTGTCGAAGATGACGCCTACCTGAGAGAAAGCTACACGCAAATTATCAACTCGTCTACGGACTTTGTTGTCACGCGTTCATTCCGGTCAGGGGAGGAGGCGGTGATGGAGATTAAGAGCAGTCAGCCCGACCTTGTTCTGATGGATATTGAGTTGCCCGGAAAAAGCGGTGTTGAATGTACGTCGGCTCTTATTTCAAAATGTCCGGGACTGCTGATCGTCATGGTTACTGTGTACGAAGACACCGAGCTGGTGTTTAATTCATTGAAGGCAGGCGCCCTGGGGTACATTACAAAAAGTTCGGATTATCTACAGTTGCTGAACAGCTTGTCCCAGATTGTGGAAGGTGGATCTCCGATGAGCAGCAAAATCGCCAGGATGGTGATTGAAAGTTTTCACAAGAACCCCGCTTCGCCCTTATCAAAAAGAGAGTCGGAGATTCTCACGCTGGTTGCCGAAGGAAAAACTTTCAGCCAGGTCTCTGAGCAGCTTTTCATCGCCCGCGAGACCAGCAAAACTCACATACGCAACATCTACCGGAAGCTAGGTGTGAATTGCCGTGCGGACGCAATCGCACGAGCTACCAAAGAGCATTTTATCTGATTCCGCAGTTAGTTCGCCGATAACCAGGACTTCCGAACAAGCAACTGCTCTGGTGATGCATCGTCCCTGAACTTTAGCTCGTGTTTTTGTTTTGTCTTCACCGGTTCGACCGGCGCGGAGAGTTCCATTATTTTTTGTTGTCCGCCTTCGACGTTGCGTACAACGGTATAAGATAATGTGCCCCCGGCATGAAGGCTGGCCTTGTGCTTTGCGAGGAAGGCGCCGGTCTCCGGTCCCAACGGTGGTATCGTTTCTGAATTGATGGCGAGCAACACATCACCTTGCTTAAAACCCTGTTTTATTCCCTGCTCATTAACGCCGGCCATGTTTGCGATGGAGATTTTTTTTGCTCCCTCATAGTCGACAAACCCAAAGGCCTGACCTGTAAATCCGAGGCTCAACTCATCGGCCAGCCCGCCCCCGGTATGCAAAACGCCCACCAGGTTCAGCACTTCATTGAACGGCAGGTGATCTGATCCACCGACGTATTTATTCAGGAAATCCTGGATTTCCGGGTAAGTCATAGCGCCGATCTCCGGGAAGAGTTTGTCGTCCATGAATGGCTTGTCCTTGCCATACTTTTTCGAAAGATCTGCCATAAGATTTTGCATGCCGTATTTCCCGCCTGATAACGCGCGCAGTTTAATGTCGAGACACATAGCAATGAGCGCCCCTTTCTGATATACGTTCCCAAATTGCTCGGCATACGTATCCAACATATGCAGACTGATATCTGTGAATGCAACGTCATCGATAAAATTGTCGGCTGCGTTCATTTTTCCGGCGAGCAGCGTCAAGTACTCGTCCTGGGTGATCAGGTTATATTTCACCTGTACGTTGCCGGCAAAATATTCGGTGACACCCTCATACATCCAAAGGTGTTTTGACATTTTGGGATCGTTGAATCCAAAGTGTTGGATTTCTTCCGAGTGGATGTTGAGCGGCGTGACGATGTGAAAGAATTCGTGGGCGGCGAAATTCCGTAGGGTCTGTGTCATTTGACCGACCGGCGCTTCGGGCATGTAATAGAACGAGGAATAGGAATGCTCAAGGGCGCCAAACGAAACAAGTGGTTTTGTTTCAAAATAAAAGATAAACGCATACTTCTCTACGGGCAACTTTCCGCCCAGGTATTTCGCCTGCGCCGTGAGCACTTCATCTACGGTAGTAGCAATTTCTTTAGCGCTTACTTTTGCATTTGGTGAATAGCAGGCGATAAGTACTTCACTTCCGCCTATTTTTATCACAGCCGTGTCCGCCTTCGTGTACATCAATGGAGAGTCGATCAGGCGATCATAGTTTTCAACACGATAGCGATCGATCACCCCATCATCGTTGGCGGGCTCAAGTTCCTTTTTAACCTTTGGTCGTGGCAAGCCGGTCTGCTCAGGGATAAGGCCCGTAGCTCCGTAGAAACTTCCCGGTCGCGTGATGCTGGCATTAACAGGAGTATCTTTAAAACCTTCGAGATAGCCGAAGAACCCGGGCGTATTGACCACAAAATTTTTTCCTTCTTCGATATTGGTGGCGGCCATCGGATAAATAGTGGGGCCCGTTTTGGGTGTGTCGAGAATGTCATCCACCCAATAGGTGATCCTGGAAAGCTTTTGCGCCTGGCTTATTTTCCAGGTATTGCTGTCTGATTTAACCACCGGCAGTTCGCGTCCTTTTTTGTCGAAAGCCTTGAACGAGGAAACATAACGACCGTAGTCTGCGATGACATAAGTGCCCGGGATCATGGCAGGCATGTGGAATATTGCCTCGGGAGTGGAAACTTTCAAGTTGGAAATTTCTACCGGCGCCCTGTCATCTTTAATTCTTGTGAGATCAAGGGTGTATTCGAAAGGTCGCTGTTGTGCGAACGCGACGGAGATTGTAAAAATGGCCAGGACGAACGAACAGAACTTGATCATATTCAGGATTAGTTTATGTATCCGATCTTAATCGTCAACACATGCTTAAGGGTTGCCTGTGCGGCGGAACAAAGGGAAATATCCTCCATTTGTGTGGATGCCTTCTGTGCTGACGGCACCAAAATAGTCAATTATACATCCCGGAATTATTTGCTTTCAGTGATCTTCAGATTTCTGAAATACCCATCAGTTCCATCACCTGTCCACAACGCGACGCCACCTTCGAGCGGCTCGTGCTTCATCTCTTTTACGATCAGACAAGGCTCCGGGCTGTCATTAATATACAAACGCGCGTATCTGTCTTTGACAACAATTTTCATCTTAGTCCATTCCGCGGCTTCGAGGTCCACGTAGGATTCGTAGACCCCAGGGTTCTCTCTTCTGAGCCTGTTCCACGGATATTCAGGAATCGAAACGTATTGCGTGCAGTGGTTCCTTCGTAATTGATCTTCCGCCCGCCCGTTTGTGGGCCTGATAAAAAAGGATTCGAACTGTCCCGGGTCCTTCGGGTTCACCCGAAAAGCTATTCCAATAAAACCCCGGGCGTCAGGCGCTGCATCTTTCAGTATACCGCCGGCCAGTTCGACTTCGATCGTGCCGTTGAGGAATTTTACGTTTCTGGCGATCACTGTTTCATCATCGCCGACCAGTTTGCTCCAGATGCGAATCGCCTTCTTACCATGATAGGAGGTAGTGGCAGCGTTTGCTTTGCCGATCTCCAGGTGCCCAAAGTCCAATGGAACAAGTTGCGCAATTCCCTCGCGTGATTGTGTCAGCAACGCAGCGACGAGGAAACATCCGTATCGATAATAATTCTTTAAAAGTTTCATGTTAAAAAGCAGGCAAAGTAGATGGATTGCTTGTCAATAAAATCCCGCTTCTGTGTTGATTCAGTCAAGTGCCGTTATTGGAGTCGTCTGCGAAGTGCTCTTATTGAAATTTTTCTGCGTATTTACTTTCGGCCAAAAATTTATCGAAGTCAGATATGTTCATGATGTCATCGATAGCTTGTTGTTTGCTCGAATGGGCATCGTAGTAGGCTTTGGTTATCTGATAGCCCATCCAATAGCCAAGATCATTTGGTCTTCCGGGACTGGCGCTATACAGCCATCCTTCATACTTTTTTTCGTGCATGCGCTCTTTAAACTCAATCCATAGCTCTTTTTCTTTTGGGTTTGCGAAATCATGCACGTGCTGATTGATATGTTTCCCTGAAACCAATTCCGCTACAAAATCTGCTGCTCCTTCCTTAATGCAAGCCTCAAGAAGATTTCCTCCATCGTATTTTTGCTGGAAGTGGACTAGCTCGTGGGTAACGATGTGAGGAATTTCGTCAACCGGTTTGAGCACAGTCAGTAGCCATTCACTTAAACCAGCTCGTGGCGTTTGGGCAGTAAGTCCGTACATCTCCGTTCCGATGATCAACCCACCACCACCGGTGGTCCCTCCTGAGTTCATAGTTCCGATCACAAAGTACACGGGAGGAAAAATAGCAGGTGGATAAAGTTGTTTCAGCTTTACCATGCTTGCCACGATGGCAGGTTTCATCTCGGGTATACGTTCAGTGCTTTCCCTGATCGAGGCGTAGTATTCAGATTTTGACTTGACCACGTTGGCAAGGTGTTCGGAGTTTTTAATTCTTCCATCCATGAAGCCATGCAGACCTTTTGTTCCTTTGTCGATGTATTGTTCCTGAAATACTGCTGGATCAAACTGTGGTTTCGCGGCTTGAAATGCCGTCCAAAAATTGGATATGTCCGAAGTCACGAGCTCGATTTTCATCGGGTCTTTGTTTTGGATAACAGGATCGCAACCAGATACTGCAAGCACCGCCGCTGCAAAATAAATTCTCTTCATGATTTTGTGGTTTGATGAGAAAGATGATACATCGATGTGACCGTTGCACGGAATGAAATAAAAAAGGTTGTCGGACCGCCAGGGGGTAAACACAACAATCCTCCATTGCAGAGGCCCTGGTAAATTAATTCCTACATGTTGTACATCGCAACCAATGTTTACTTCGCACCAAAAACATAGATCGCTCTCATTCCGGCCAAGACCACGCGTTGAGTTGCGGTGATCGTTGCCGGACGGTTTTTTTCGCTGTTGTACAAGATATTCCGGCAAACGAATCAGATTCAACATTTTTTTGATGGCTCAATCTTTGCCAAGCTGACGATGCGACTTTTGAATTGTATTTTTTACTGACAAAAGTCATTACCCAGGACTGCAATAGATTCATTTTGGCTAATCAAATTTGTCCTAACTATGATCCGAAACTATTTTCTCATCGCGATGCGGAATATCATCCGCGATAAAGTATTCTCTGCTATAAACATTGTTGGCCTTGCCATAGGGATCACTTGTTTTCTCGCATTATTCCTTTTCGTTCAGGATGAATTGACTTTCGACAGGCTAGGCTCGGCTTTTGACTCCAATCAGATACACCGTGTTTATGTCAAGATCGCAGTGAATGGTTGGGAAGATACCAATTCGAAGACTGCCCAGGTTCTTGGTCCAATACTTCAACAAAATTATCAGGAGGTCAAGAGTTATACCAGGATCGGATATTTTGGACCACGGGCGTTTAAACACAATGGTAAACTATTTAGCAGTGGCAGAATCTACGCTGTCGACTCGACTTTTTTCAAAATTTTCCCGGTGCAATTTATAGACGGTGATCCTGCGACCGCACTTGTTGAACCCAACTCGATCGTTCTCACCGAAACAGCAGCCAAAAAAATATTCGGAGACGAAAGTTCCGTGGGTAAATTGTTGCCGACGGAATCGGGACAAAATTTCAAAGTCACAGCATTGATCAAGGATTTTCCCCGGAAGTCTCATTTCCGTTGTGATTACCTCGAGTCTCTGTCAACCTATAAAGTCCATGAAAACTGGATGGATTTATGGTTCACGACGTATTTGGTGCTTCAGCCTGGAACCGATGTCGCTGCCTTTGAGGAAAAATTAAAGAAGGTCGTTGCGGACAACATTGGGCCCGAAATTCAAAAATTGCTGGGCGTACCGATCGATCAATTTCTTGCGAGTGGAGCTAAATATTCTTTTCACCTGCAGCCGTTTTCATCCATTTACCTGCGTTCCCAAAGCGACTACGGAATAGATCTTAATACCGAATGGAGCGACATACGCACAAGTGACATTACATACACATATATGTTTTCCGCCATTGCCGTATTCATCCTGATACTGGCTGTGATCAACTTTATGAATCTATCAACAGCAAAATCTGCCCGAAGGGCCCGGGAAGTCGGTGTCAGAAAGACATTTGGTTCGGCGCGATCGCTGCTTATACTTCAATTTATCGGTGAGGCTATCGTTACAAGCGCTATCGCCATGGTGCTGGCTGTCGTCTTTCTGACATTGCTGTTACCTTCGTTTAATAATCTTCTGGAGAAAGATCTCAGCCTCGAGATAATAGATAGGTATTGGACGGCCCCGATATTGATCGGCTTTTCGATACTGGTCGGTGTTCTTGCGGGCAGCTACCCAGCCTTTTATCTCTCCGCATTTGTTCCTGCCAAGGTGCTGAAAGGGGACATTCATGAATCTCGAAAGAGCCTGCTGCGCAATGGACTTGTGATCTTTCAGTTTGGTATCTCCATTTGCCTGCTGATCGGGACCTTTGTCATCAAGACACAACTCGATTTTATTCAGAATAAAAACCTCGGTTTTAATAAGGAACATCTCATCTCCATCAACAATACAAGACCGCTGGGCGTTCATCAGGAAGCATTCAGAGAAGAGTTGTTAAAGAATCCCAACATAGTCTCAGCTACAAATTCATCGCGGATGTTTGAGACCGGGATCCCGGGAACTGCCTATTTGTTCGATAAGAAGACCGGCACTGATCCCATTCTCACTCAATTTCTCGTCGTGGACTACGATTTTCTTAAAACGTTTCAGGTGGCTTTGAAGCAGGGTCGTTTTTTCTCAAAGGAGTTTCCTGACGACATGGACGCCGTTGTTGTGAATGAGGCGGCAGTTGCAAGCTTTCCCACGGATGACGTGATCGGAAAAGAATTCGTTTCCCTGGACGCGCGTGATAATGGTCATGTGTACAAGATCATCGGCGTTGTCAGCGACTTTAACTATGAATCACTCCACACGAAAGTGAGGCCGCTCGTCCTTCATCTTTATAAGGCAGAGCATCCCGCCAATATTTTCACTATGCGTATTGCTTCAGACGACATGAAGAATACTATTCAATATATTTCTGATAAATGGAGTGAGATAGCGCCTGACGAAGCGATGAGTTACAATTTTATTGACGCCACACTAGCCCGCCTTTACGTTAACGAGCAAAAGACAAACGTAGCCTCTATTATTTTTTCTTCCATCGCTATTTTCATTGCTTGCATTGGCCTTTTCGGTCTGGCTGCCTTTGTAGCGGAGCAACGAACAAAAGAAATCGGCATAAGAAAAGTGCTGGGAGCCTCATCGAAACAAGTCGTGTTGTTGCTCTCAAGGGAGTTTGCAGGCTGGGTTCTGATTTCCAATATCATTGCATGGCCTGTGGCCTGGTATGTAATGAATGGCTGGCTCGAAAACTTTGCGTTCCATACCGAAATGTCTCTGAGCTTTTTCCTGTTGGCTGGAATCGTCACATTCCTGATTGCATCGATCACGGTAGGATTTCATGCGGTGAAGGCGGCGCATACAAGTCCGGTGGCGAGTATGAAGGTGGAGTAGGGGAATGCGGGCCAGGAAGAATAGCCAGAAAGGGGTACGGACTAATTGTGATCAGAATCAATGCTGCATGTATAAATATCCATCTTACCCATGTTTTTTGCCTCAATTTTTCCCTTGTGCGTGCATGTAAAATGATCTTTGACTAATTGATAAGTTATTCCTGAAAGATTTACCATTCCCTTTTCCCCTCCGGACTCTACACGGCTGGCAACGTTGACCGTGTCCCCCCAAACATCATATGCAAACTTGCTCTTGCCGATTACTCCCGCGATGAGTTCCCCGGTATGGATGCCGATCCGGACTTCCCATTGTGGTTTTGTTGGATTCGCGTTCCTTCTTTCCCGCACAAACCTGACCATCTCCAATCCGGCCTTTAACGCATCCTTAGGATTCGTGCTGTTGGGAACCGGAACACCACCTACGGCCATGTACCCATCGCCAATCGTTTTGATCTTCTCAAGATTGTTTCTTTCCAGGATGAGGTCGTACCCGACGAATAAGTCATTCAGTTCATCAACCATTTCCTGTGGCGTCAGTCCTTTACTTATTCTTGAGAAGCCGACAAAATCTGCGAACAATACAGTCGCGATCGGAAAGTGTCGCGGGACTACGCGCCCCACTTCCTTTAGTTCACGCGCGACATATTCCGGCAGGATATTCAGTAACAAGTTATCTGCGATCACGTTTTTCTTTGCCAGGTCCTCGCCTTGCTGCTTAAGAAGAGAAGAACTGATTTCCATCTGCTGAATCGTTGTTTCGAGTTTCTGACGAGCTTCGGCCAAATCCAGTTGTGTCCCGACCCTGACGAGCAGTTCGTCAGAATTGAAAGGCTTCGTCATGAAATCCCGCGCGCCGGCTTTGAACCCAGCAAGCGTGGTTTCCTTGTCCGTTCTGGCAGTAAGAAAGATCACCGGAATTTGACTCGTGCCCGGCGCCGCCTTGAGTCGTCTGCAAACTTCAAATCCGTCCATGCCAGGCATCTCGATATCCAGAAGAATAAGATCAGGGATTTCTCGTGCCGCCAGTTCGAGCGCTTTTTCGCCATTGGTGGCTACGAGCTTTCGGAACGCTCCAAGCAATTCATTCAGGATCGTAATGTTCGTAGGTGTATCGTCTACAATCAAAATGGTTTTAATATCCATCGAGTTTTTTTGTTAGTTGGATTTGTGCTCAAGGCCCCTCAAGAGTTCCCCTGCCTTGTCGAATTCAAAGCTATGAATCGCTTGTTTGACACGATTGAATGACGCCTCATGGCCCTTGATGGTACCAATTGTCTTTAGCAGGTTAAGGGCTTCAAGATCTTGTTTCTCAAGAAGGGTTCTCAATTGATTCAGCATGGGCTGACACTCTTCAAGTGAAATTGAAACAGAATCTTCGGCAGTTGCCTCTTGAATTTTAGAAATTTCCCTGAGCATCGCGCCTAATTCGATCTTAAGTGGTGAAAGGATGTGCTCGAAAGCCCGATGTGCCTGATTGTCTTTTAGTGCTTTTTCTGTTTCTGCGGCGGTCTTATGCAAACGCGACATGCCAAGATTCGCCGAGGTTCCTTTCAGGGTGTGAACCTTTCTGAGACTCGTCACCTGATCACCATTATTGAGATCGGCGTAAATATCCTTTACGAACTCCTGGTGGTCATCATAAAATTGCAGCAGCAGCTCGCGGTAAAGTTTCGCGTTCCCATTTACTCGGCTTATTCCCTCAGATACGTCAATTCCAGCCAACTCCGGCAAAGCCGATACATGCGATGTGAGCACTGCACGATGCTGAGGTTTTGCCTTATCGCCCTTCACCCATTTTGTTAGTGTTTCAATTAATTGATTCGGACTGATGGGCTTGGTGATAAAATCTGTCATCCCCACCTGGAGACACTTTTCTTTGACTCCCTCCATAGCATCCGCGGTCATCGCGACGATTGGGAGATTCTTCAACGACGGCACCTCCCGGATGTGCTTTGTAGCTTCATATCCTCCCATGATCGGCATTTGCAAATCCATTAGAACCAGATCGTAAGGATTGTTTTCTGCCAAATTTTTTAAAGTATTGACAGCCTCCTGTCCGTTGAAGACGATGTCAACTGAATAACCAAATCCTTCCAATAATTCTCTTGCAACCTGCTGATTGATCTCGTTGTCCTCGGCGAGCAGGAGATGAGCCCTTTTTTCTTCGCTGACCTGCGCCCATTTTTTTGTGAGTGCTGTCTTTTTTTTGTCGGAAAAACCTCCAAAAGCAGTGATAATGGTATCAAACAGTACAGAATAGCGTATGGGTTTGATCAAGATTCCGGACAAGTCCAGATCATCCTGCCGCTGGAAGACCTCTTCGTTCGCGTAACCAGAACAAAGAAGAATAATCCTGACGTCTTTAAAATCCCTGTCCTTGCGTATAATTTCAGTAGCCTTCAGACCATCCATATGCGGCATTTTCCAATCCATGAGGATGAGTTTAACCGGTGAGCTGCGACTGTTTTTTAGATGCTCCAGGGCTTCGGACCCGGATGAGACGACCGTCACTTTGAATCTGAACGATTCAAGCGCACGCTTTAAGATTCTTGCCGCCGAGCTGTTATCCTCCACCACCAACACCGGCAAGTTTTGCAAGTCGATGGAAGGCTTTTTTGTGTCATGGTGGCCTGGTTGTTTTTTGAACCAGGAGGTAAAGTAAAATGTACTACCCGCGCCCGGCTCACTCTCCACCCACACCGTACCACCCATCATTTCCGCCAGGTGTTTGACAATTGAGAGTCCTAAGCCAGTCCCACCAAATCTCCTTGAGACTGAATTGTCGGCTTGCGTAAAGGGCGTAAACAACTTGTCTATCTGATCTTTCGTCATACCGATTCCGGTATCCCTGATTGCAAACTGCAGTTGTACACTGTCTTCGGCTTCTTCGGCGACATCGGCAATCACAAGCACCTCGCCCTCAGGCGTAAACTTTACAGCATTGCTGCATAGATTGTTCAATATTTGCTGGAGCCGGACATGGTCTCCAATCAATCGCGTATGGCTGCTGTTTTTTATTTCGAATGCAATTTCAAGACCTTTGGCGTGAGCTTTATATGAGATAACATCTGCTAACCGCTGCAGCACATCTTCCAGATCAAATTCAATGGATTCCAGTGTTAGCTTACCAGCTTCGATTTTTGAAAAGTCCAGGATGTCATTGATGATACCTAGGAGTGACTCACTGGAAGAATGAATCTTTTGAAGGTAGTCTTCCTGCTTGGCGGATAAATCCGTCTTGAGGGTCAGATAACTCAGGCCGATAACCGCGTTCAGTGGTGTGCGGATCTCATGGGACATATTGGCGAGGAATTGGCTTTTTGTGCGGTTTGCCTCTTCGGCAGCGTATTTTGCCACCGACAATTCCTGAGTTCTTTTCAAGACTTCTTCTTCGAGGGCCTCCGTCTGCTTTTCCTTCCACGCTTCTATCTCCTTCCTGGCGGTTACGTCGCGGAAATTTGCAACGATAGCTCCAACGCTGGGCTCCTTCAGAAGATTATTGAGCACACCTTCCATCCATATGTAATGGCCCTCTTTATGTTTGAATTGCAGCAGAAATGGAAAGGGTGTCCCAGGATTCTTTTTCACATTTTCTGCCAACGCCCGGTATTCGGGCAGGTGGTCTGGATTAATGTAATGCGATATCGGGTTGCCTTTTCTTTCTTCCAACAGGTACCCAAGCATTCGCTCTGCTGCGGGACTCTGGTAGAAAATACTCAAGGTTCCGTCATACAGTGTGATACCCTCGGCACTGTGTTCGATCAACGCGCGGAACCGTTTTTCGCTTGCTGCCAGTTTCTCGGCATGTGCAAGGCGCTCGGAAATGTCGCGGCCAATTTTCGAGGAACCGATAATATTGCCGTTCTGATCCCTTAATGCCGACACTGTCATCGAAATAGGGACGATTGTGCCGTCCTTTCTTTTCCGAACAGTTTCATAATGTTCAACTCGCTCACCGCGCTTAATCTTCTCCCAGATTTCTTTGTATTCATCGGGCCGATCGGGAGGCATTATGATGGACTCGTTTTTTCCCACAATTTCTTCTGCTGAATATCCGAAAAGCTTTTCCGCTCCCGGGTTCCAGCTGGTAAAGGAACCGTCTATCGTTTTGCTGACAATAGCATCATCAGAATTGTTAATGATAGATGAGAATAATTGCTGTTGCTCTTCTAACTGCTTTCTTTCGGTGATGTCGCGGTAATTCGATACGATCGCGTTTACCGCTGGTTCTCCCAGTAAGTTTGTGATGGTCCCCTCGATCCATATGTAATGGTTATCCTTGTGCAGCAGTCGCGATTGGAATGAAAAAGGCTTCCCTGGATTTCGTCGCGCCATCTCCACTGTTTCCTGGACGCCCGGCTCATCCATTGGATGCGTGAATCGTAGATTCGGGTTATTTTTTCTGTACTCGAGGGTAATCCCGGTGATTCTCTCGGTTGCCGGGCTTTGGTATAAAACGTTCAGCTCATTATCCTGAAGCAAAATTGCATCGGAACTATTTTCAAGGAGTGCTCTGAATCTTAATTCACTTTCTGCCAACCTGATGTCTGCCCGCTTGCGATCAGTGATGTTATCAACCAAAGCGACAAGATGTCCCTCGTGGGGACAATACATCGACACGGCATACCACTTATCCAGTGGCTGCACAAACGTTTCAAACATTTCAGGCTTCCCGAGAGACGCGACACGTCCGAAGGTTTTGAACAGCTCGGGATCTGATTCCCGCAGACCCGGAAGGACCTCCGTCACTTTCTTACCGATCACATCCCGCAGCCCAGTGTACTCTGAATACCGGTTGTTGATAGCCAGATAGATATAGTCCACGGCTTCCCCATTTTTGTCAAAAAGCACTTGGCAGTATAGAAAGCCATGCATCATGTTTTCAAAGAGGCTCTTGTAAAGTGTTTGACTTTTTAAGAGTTTTTCGGTCCGTTCCCTGACTTCGCCTTCCAGGTCTGTGTTCAGATTTGCGAGCGAACGCTCTGCCTTTTTCCGCACGGTTATTTCATTTGTAATGCCAAAGAACATGACACCCAGCAAAACGAAAACACAAAGAAAAAAGAAGCCGAAGGCAACATCGAATGCTGAATCGAATCCTTTAATGGCTGCCTCTAATTCAACCAACTTGTTGGCTTCCAATCGCTTGAATTCGCCGTCAATGCTTCGTATTCTGTCAGTGTACAGTTTCCCCTTTCGGGTCATCATAAGGCCCGCAGCTTCATCCGGTTTATTTTCGTTTCGCAACGAAATGCATTGTGCGGAAAAATCTATGCGTTTCTGCAGCAGGGACTCAAGCGAATCGACTTTCGCTTGTTGAAGCGGTGACTCTTCATTTAACCTTCGCAACCTCGTTGTATGTATGAACACGCTATCCACTGCAGTTTGATAATGCTCCAGATAGCTTGAATCGCCCGTGATTAAGTAACCTCGCCCACCATTTTCAATATCTTTCGCCAGAGAAGCGATCAGCGCCGCCTCTTTCAGAATGGTATTTGTTGTTCGGATCTCGCGATTGATCGACACCTTCTGGCGGCTATAGTAGGTTGACAAAAGACTTATCGAAATAATAAGGATCAACGTCGCCGCGAATCCTCCGATGAGCTTTTTACCGGTCGTAATTTTTACGTCCATGATTTCTTTGTCAAAACGCGAGTTGGTATTAGCCGTTTGGGCAACGATATCCTTAAGAGGCCCACAGGCCTCGCGCGAGAAAGGCGGTGGATAATTACCTAATGTAAAGGATTCGACGGATAAATCAAATGTCCAATATGGCGCATGTTTGCAACTATGGTCCACGCCCTTCAACGCGGCGTGCCCCCATGAGGAACCGGGTGGACGGCGAACGATGAGGCGACGATTTGATTCTACTAACCTTCCCTTTTGAACTTTTTCCGGTGGAAAAAAACTAATCGGGGCCCGGCTTAATTGAAATCAACGAAGTGCATGGAGAATGTTGTGATATGAAACTTTTTTAACCACGGATTTGGATGGGTTCGAGTCATCCATTAAGAGTCTGTAACAGATCATTAACTACCTCAGTATAAATTCGTTTTTTCATCATCCTTAATCATGCCGTCCAATTCTTCGATTGTAATATCGAGTTTTCCATGATCGACCAGGGCTTTGGCCAATGAAGGAACAGACCGCTCCTGAGTGTCATCTGTCTTCGTCCATAGGTTCGATCTGATGATGCATTTGGCACAGTGCATAAAAGCCTCTTTGACATTCACGATTATTGCGAAAGCTGGTTGCTTGCCCTGACACGATAACAGTTCCAACACTCGCTCGTCTGTCACTATTTTTGCTTCTCCATTCACTCTTAAAGTTTCTTTTATTCCGGGGATCAAGAAAATTATCCCCACGTTTGAGTTTTGAAGGATATTGCTCAAAGTGTCCGCTTTCCGGTTACCCGGCCTGTCTGGAATTGCAAGTATTTTATCGCTCAGGATTTTCACAAATCCGGCGGGGTCTCCTTTTGGAGATACATCGAAATTTCCCCGTGCGTCAGATGTCGCGATCGTGATAAATGGCGATTTCTCGATGAAACTCCTGCAGTGCTCGTCAATGTGATTAATCGTTTTTCGTGTTACGATTTCGGTAGGATGCCCCATGATGTCACGCAGTTCTTTTTCTGTCGTCACTATTTTGTCAAAAATCCAGGCCATGGTCTGTCAGTTTATTTTTCTGTGATAATATATCATTTTAATGGAAGGCTTGAAAGGCATTGAAGGGTTTTGATTCCATCGATCCGTTACCGAGGCTGTTAAAGTGATCTGAAGCTATGCGTCAAATTTCATTAATAAAGCAAAACCTATAAAAAGTATCGATAGACACGTTGATTTTTAATTATAGCAATCTATTACCAAAGAGGATCAACTCACGGAATTTCAATTCAAAGAATCCATCCGGAAAACTGATCACTATTCATAAAGAGATTCGTTACGAACCAAAAAAGAGTAAGCGATTCGCGCACCATTTCCCGTCCACAAAGTCCAAATAATTTTTGGATACCCACTTTTTCGATCATCGTATTGCATAGTCCTAATCAAAACAATTATATATATTAACGTAGCGCAACCCCTTCATTTATTATGAGACTGCACGTCCTGGTAGGAGGACTTATCCTTCTTATCTCATCCTGCGATTCACGCATTGCCGGAGACCTGGTGGTCGAAAACGTCAATATCATCGATGTGGTAACTGGAAGTGTTCTTGAGCGCCAGGACTTGGTCATCGTGGGCAACAGGATTGCTAATATTGTGTCGCATGGAAGCAAAACCTTCTCTTCACCCTTGAAGATCGATGGCACAGGGAAGTTTCTCATTCCAGGACTTTGGGACATGCATGCACACCTGTTGCGTAATAAGTGGTACGAGTCGCAGATGCCGCTGATGAGAGCAAACGGGATTACCGGCTTCCGCGAAATGTGGGGTGACCTCAACGTTGCCGGGAATGTGAGGCGAAAAATACAGCAGGATAGCCTGCCTTATTTTCGATTCATTGCATCGGGTCACATCTTGGACGGAAGGGGACCGTATTGGCCGCGTTCGAGTTTTGTCGCAACGGAAAATGACGCACGTCGTTTGGTCGATTCGTTGAAAGGCGCAGGCTCCGATTTCATAAAAGTCTACAGTTTTCTTGATCTCGGGGTCTTCAATGCCATTGCAGCAAGAAGCAAAGAGCTTTCAATTCCTTTTTCCGGGCACGTGCCTTACTCGGTGCAACTCACCGAGGCGTCCGCCACCGGATTGGCATCCATGGAGCATTTGTACGGTTTTTTGACAGAGGCGTGCTCGGAATCTGATTCGGCATTTGCATTGATTCAACGTTATGCAGCAGCATTCACTTCTGGTCAAAAGGCGGAGAGGATTCGCCTCAGCCGGCAGTATCATTCACTTGTTCTCCAGAATTTCAGCGGCCAGTCGATGCGACAGATATGCATGACTCTCAAACAAAATAACACGCATGTCGTCCCGACACTTGTAACGCTAAGAGGATCGTATTTTATAAACGACACGACGTTTACGAATGACTCCCGCAAGCGGCACCTCTCGGAGGAAACGCTGACATATTGGAAAGATTCGGAGGTTGAGGACCTGAAGTCGAATAGCGTCCAGGATTGGTCAAACAAAAGGAAGCGATGGGAAGTAGAGCAAAACATCATGCGGATACTCATCAGCGAGGGGGTTCCGATAATGGCGGGCACCGATTGCGATAATCCATACGCGTTTCCCGGCTTCGGCTTGCACGATGAGTTATCCCTGTTCGTGGACCTTGGAATGACACCACTGGATGCCTTGCGTTCTGCGACGATCGTTCCCGCAAGATTCATGAGCGCCGCCGATTCTCTGGGCTCCATTTCGCAAGGAAAACTGGCGGATTTTGTCTTGCTTAAAGCGAACCCGCTTGACGACATTTCAAACACGTCGTCAATTGAAGCGGTTATTGCAAACGGCAAATTGTATGACTCGAAATTTATTTCCGTCGTGTTGGATTAATTGCTGTCTGAGAATGTGCCTGCTAGTTGCAGCAAATTGCCCTCAAGCACTTTTGCCCAAAGGCAGAGGTATTTTCATAGCCTAATGCTCACCACATTGTTACTGATTTGAAATCTGGTTTTCCAGATTATGTCCCGAAGTAGATCGCCTTCGCCGATCACTTCAGGATGCAATAAGGCAAACAAGCCCAAGAAAAATATCTTCAAATCAACAGGAACTTCTCAGGCTTGTTTTGCTTTATTGGTAGCCCCGAGCGGACGAATATCGAACTTTTTCGCGGTGGATTTAGTGAAATTCCAACAATTGATGGTTCGATAAAACCTGTTCATATCTAGTTCCGTCGAAATGCAAATTTTCGAACCCCTGAATCTGCAATAAGATTGAAGTTGCATACCGGCCATTTTCAGCCTGATGGTAAGTCGGCGCCATAGCTGCGCGTTTTTACGAACGGGTCGTCCGCTAATTCTTTTTGATGGCGACCGATCTGAGTATTGCAACCTCACCTCGACTTCACTTAATACCGTAGATACTTTGGATGCCCAAGACATCTCCACTTTGCAAAGTTGAAAAAACATTGAGCCGGTCGGGATTCATCACATTTTCACTAGCCACGTGCCCCAAGCCCAGAACATGCCCCATCTCATGAAGTGCGATGGCCTGCGTTTGATTACACTTTGGATTAATAATCAACATGCCAGCCAACTGGTTGCACGGCGGACCGTCAAGGACCGGATAGCCAAGTCCACAGGTCGATCCGCCGCTCGCAGTACTAATGGGCAAGAAAGCAGAGATGATTGTTATGTCCGCTTTCTCGTTACTGCCCCTCTCATCAAAGTTCACATTTGCGACGGATGACCATTGTAATATAGCATCCCTTATTTTTGACTTATCATCTTCGGTGAACTGCATACTCAGACCCTGATCTTGGAAGCTTGATTTAAATGCCACGTTACCGTTCAGAAACTTATACGAGAGGGAGTTTATCCCCGAATGTGGTCCTGATATTCCCGGGCCATTGGGAGCAAAGGGATTTCCGTTTCCCCATTTGAATCCAAACGTACAATAGGGGACATAGGCCACATTCGAACATGAGTTCAGGAGATCATTGCATGAAAAGAATGCTGGTAAACTTCCATTTTGCCCATCGTGGCAAGAAGAAATAAGGAGAGATATCCATAAGAAAATTCTGATCCTCCTTTTCATAGTCAGTGAAACTTATACACTAAAAAAAGATTCAATTGGTGAACGATCGATGAAGTTGTTTCAAATTTCGTCAATGCATAATACTGAAATTGATAGTCAAAGCGATACTCCCAGTGGTCCGAAAAATTTAGTGTATGACGCCCGGACACCTGTGTTTGAGAAATCCTTGATCCATACCCAGCCTCTTGCATTTTTAAACCCTCCAAAGCTATAACCAACCAAAGCCGTCCATGCCTGTACGGTAATTGCGCTGGTTCCGAAAGGCATTTCAAGCAAAGCAGAAGGACTTAGCGAGACATTCGATTCCAGTGTGGCAAAAGGATTTGAGTATGAGTACGAATTACCTCTTTCACTGTACTTCAGGTAAGCCCCGTTTATTTCAGCCACTCCGCCCAGAAAAAGATTGACGTTGTTTTTGAGATTCTTGATACGTCTGTGTTGAGAATAGTGCAGGTAGCCACTCTTATCTCGCGTGAGTAGATTGGTGGATGTCAGGGTTGGAGCGGACAACAACAGCTGTAGGTGAAGCCTTTTGCCGGCGTCATTGGATCTGAAGAACAACAGGAATGACATGGACGTGCCGGAATTTCTTGAGGCGCTGATGGATTCATCTTTAAACCCTTTATTGTATACGCCTACACTGAATCCGATTTGTTTGTCACTGATACTTTGGCCGTAGGCCTGGAGTGACAGCACAAAAAAGCCATGGATTATGGCTATGCGATGTTTCGCGGTAAAAAAGGCATATAAGTTTCCTGGTAAGGATGTTATATCTAAACGCATTTACCTTAGAAGCATTGGAATAAATTTAGTGAAATCAATCGCCAAAATCGATGCCATTGAGAACAACGACATTCTGATTCAATCATGGCGGATCAATATCGGTGGCAGCTACCGCCAAGAGGTGATTGATCGTGTGGTGAATAAGAAGTTGTGGAACAAGGGGAATTAATATCTGGGAATTGTGAATTATTTCCTTCAAAAAGGCAACGATCGCGTTCGGAAAAAAATCTTCCGCAATTTTGGTGTGCAAAAAAGGCGAGATGTCAGAAAAAATTAAAAAAATACTGGATTGATTTCCGTCAATAAAAAAATCCCAAGTTGTCAACAACTTGGGATTCGTAGTCCCGAGCGGACGAATATCGAACTTTTTCGCAATGGATTTAGCGAAATTCCAACAATTGATGGTTCGATAAATTCAAGCATATCCAAGTTCGCCCCAAAAGTAAATCTTCAAACAGGCTTCCAGCATTTCCTTGCTCTTCGAGAAGCAGATTGTCTTGCGGCTAAGCCGTTTCAAATGTGTCCGAAGGTTTAAGTTGAACCGTTCGATGTGTTGAGTATGAAATGATCCGGATCGGTGAACCTGGTCCGGGACAAGGCCTTTGTAAACGTTCAGCTTATCTGTTCAAATCTTTTTGACTTTCTGAACGATCAATGGAATAACAACTTTTCCAATCTCCTCACTCCTTCTCGATCCAACGATGAAATCGATCACCTCCTTGCTTTTTCGGTCGATGGCGTAGGTGATCCACAGCTCGGTTGACTTATTCCTCATATAAGTCCACATCTCATCAAGTTCAATCACTCTGCCACAAAGATTAATGAAAGGCTTATCTATGCACGCAGCAAATTTCTTAATTCTCTTGATTACGGTTGTTACCGATATCTTCAGCACACGTGCTGTTCCACGAATGCCGACTCCCTCGACAAGTAACGTCTTGATAAGCTCAACGACTTCGGGCTTCCAGGCCTGACTTTTGTACTGCTGAAGTTGATATCGATGGCAAGATTTGCAGCGCAATCTCTGAGAACCATTTTTCTGCAAACCGGCTTTAATGCAAAGGCCTTCACAATGCATACATTTTGTCATCTGCTATTTTGTAGCACAAAGATCAAAAGCAAGCACTTCTAAGGCCATGGAATAACTTTCTCTAACTGACCTGTGTATTATTACCCGTCATCCGGAAGGCCCTCTTCCCATTGTAATGCTGATCCTCAATGACTTGCGAGAAGCACTTGACCGAACCTGCTATTCTGATACATTACCCAAGCGATCACAAAAGAAATTTGTGAAAACAGATAATTCAGAACACTACTTTACCAGGTATGCCTAAGGACAACAGAATCCGACAATTCTTGCAAATCATTTAAATTCCTCCCATCAATTTTATAAAGTCTTAATATCAAATGTCTTTCATACGCTTTAAGACTAATGGTGCCAATAGGAGAAGTATAAATTCCAAAATAATCGTTTTCAATTTTCCCATCGCTGATTGAGACATAGTAAGCTTTTACATTAATGGTACTATCGCTGACGATATTAAAATTTTCCTTTACTTGCAATTTGAAGGTTGAATTTCCTATTTTAAAGGCAGTTGAATCAAGTCTGGAGATAACAGAATCAATACTGTTAGCCATTGCTACTAACTCATACTTCGACTTATTTTCCTGATTGCCGTCATACTGAATTTTGAGCGTATCACCCCCATCTCCTATCAAATGATAATACTTAATAGCTAACTTTTTCTGAGGCGCTGGACTACATCCGATTAAAAACAAGAAAACAAAAAATCTATTCATACTCAATTTTGTTTTGGAATAACCGCTCCTGTGCTTATCATATTATTGGTAATGTCATTATCCTTAACCCCAAGACTTAATCTTCTATTTAAGTCACGCAGCATCGGAACTATAGTCTGGCCGTAGGTGGATTTTTGTATAAAACTCGGGTCATGTTCTTTCGTTCCCTGAGGCGGAACGTCGCCAACAATACCATCGTATTTGCCATCATTAAAATTATTCTCTTTAGCTTCTCCATGTAACAAGGTTTCATGCGCCCATGTATCTACTCCAGCCAATGTTCGGAATCCATTGGTAGTAGCATCTGAGTTTTCAATTCCCATATGGTAGGTCACAGCAAGCCTTCCATCCGCTGTTTTTGTCGCTTCGGTTAACCCTCCGGCAAACTTAGCTTTACCTCCTTTGTAGGAATCTAAGTTTGTAACTTTGAAATTTGCATCAATCTTGCCAGCGAGTTTACCCCCTGTTTTTGTATCTATATTTAAACCTTCGACAAACACACCTTGAAGTTTAAAACCCTTCTGTGCACGATCCGTCAAAAAGGCTTTTCCCACTTTAGTTGAAGCAAACAATTCAAATGCCTGAATTTGTCTTTTATTGATGTACTCGCCTTTGTCGTTCTTACTGTAGAGGTTCCCTAGGTCTACATCATTACCATCTGGGTCTAAGAAAAAAACAGGGTTATTGAGTGCAAAATTGTAGGGACTAAATGATTTGTACTTCATAGACTTAGAATCTACAACACCCCACCTACCAATGTCCGGCATATACATTCTCGCCCCGTAATCCAACCAATTTATTCCAAGCTCATCCTGCTTCTCCTTGCCGTTGTATTGATAATTGTTCACGAGTGAACTCTCGCGCTGATATTCATTAAACGTTAGACCAAATGGATAATAATCGTCCGTCTGTATCACAGGCGACTTAATCTGCGTCACCTTAAAATCATCAAAGAATACTTCCACCGGAGTCTCCTCCTCGTTGGACAACCAAATATAAACATATCCCGGCTCAGTGATGATTAGTGCATCGTTGTTTTCGAAAGCGATTCGTTCTGGCATTGTACCACTGTAGTCAAGGCCGGTGTGACCATTCACATCGCCATGTTCACGGGCACCGGTACTCAAACGTTTAAACCCACTGTTCAACGGATTGAAGTTACGATCAAAAACCATATAATTCAGGTATGCCCTGGGACCATCATCGTCATCGTCATGATCGAGCAGCCCTGAGAACGGATAGGTCGCAGTTCCGGCTGAGCTGTAGCCTGCACCGTCAATAAATACGCTACTGCCTCCCGGTGTACCGATCGTTGCAATCGCGCTTACGAGCGCCGGGTCATTCCCACTGGAACCAGCAAAGTATTTGCCGTAAACCTCTGCGGTGATGGTGTCTCCCGGCATCACACTTAGGGATTTCGCAAGTCCTATTTTCTCATTTTCCGACCCGGATAAGCGGATCGAATTATTTGCGGTGGAGGATCCGCCACGATGGGTATTGTCAAATATCTTCGCGTGGATAATTCGAACGCGGTCATAGTTGATGAACTCGGGACTTTCCTGCGATGAACTCTCTTCTTCCAGTGTTGCTTTCTTCGAGTCGGTCTCATCTTTGGTTGTGAACGTCATCCGCACATTGCCAAGGTGGTCCTTAAGATGATACTGGAATTCAGGTATCGAGTCAGTCAGCACCACGCGGCCTTCTTCCGTATTCAGGAATTTCAATGAGTCATTCTCATAAAAATATTCACCCTCGTAGACGCTTTTCTTCACCAGCCCTCCATTTTGATTGAAGACCAACTGCTGCAATTTGCGACCGGTGGCATCGTAAACGTATTTCATCCACTCACCGCTCGACTTCTTCACCGTGTCGGGTAGATTCAGGTGATTGTAGGCGATATATGTGACGTCTTTGTTCAAGTCAGCCTGCATGTTCCCATTCGCATCGTATGTATAGTCGTTTGCTGCCGTGTTTCCATCCTTGAATCCAGCCAGCGGGTCGCCTGTATCATTCACGGCTCTGAGCCTGTTTGATGCAAGTGTTCCGGCTCCGTAGTCATAACTAAGTCTGTCCATGGCGGATCCGCTCGCTCCATTGCGTGTGAGTGAACGAATATTTCCGTTAAGGTCATACTTGTAGCCATTCTCGCTGAACGCAGTGGAACCGGTCCAATCCATCGTCAAGCCATTCGTGGGCTTTGTCTTATGCGACGCCGTTTTTATCCTATTCATTGTATCATAGGCATAATTATAGGCGCGTTGCTTGACACTGCCGCGCCCAAGATTCGAGCTCCACGTCATGGCGCTGATATTTCCATTGAACATCGCCTCGTTGCCGGTACCAAGGTCCGTGTTATTGTAAGCGAGGTTCATACCGAAAAGATCGTTGACATCGTCATTGTCCGTGCCATTGTTCGAAAGTGCCGCATTGTTGATACTGGTAAGCCAGCCCCGAATATTGTATCGGTAATCTACGCTCTGCTTGAAGGTCGAACCGTTATCGGAAGAATGAAGCTGTTTGTCGACCAGCTGACCAAGTTCATTGTAGATGTTTCTTACGAGGAGTACTTTCGGAGAGGCCTTGGCGGGATCACTTTCACACGATCCCGACGGGAACGAGGTGCGGATGTTACTAAGCGCAGAGCCGGTCTGATAAAGGGACATATCTACTACCAACGAACCCGTTGAACTTGTCACGGACGAATAGAAAGCATTTCCGTTCAGTCTATAAATGATCGCGGTACCACTTCGTTCCACTCGCAGAACATCCCCTAATGTGATAGAAATCGGTCCATAGTGATTATTGCCATTTTCAAACACGTAAGCGGCCTGACCTGTCAGATAAACAGCAAAATCTATGGAAACATAGCCCGCATCGATGTTCGACGAAGAGAAGCCAATCATCCTGTACGTATCAATCTGGGAAACTGTGGTCTCGACCCAGCCATCCGTATTTGCCGGTAAAGAGTTTGGCGAAGCCGCTCCATGGCCCCAGCCAGTTCCTCCAGTTGCGGTAATCGTATTTCCTGAAATTTCGACCCCCACTATGTCTGTCCAATCACAGCTCGCTCCTCCGCTTCCCATCGCAGCACGGGCATCGGCCTGATAAAATGTGTTTGTTAATCGTCCAGCGTGGTCGTACTCGAAATTGCGCGTAACTATTGAGCCGCCAGGCCGCGTCACTTTTGTGTATTGAGATCTGTGCCTTGTGGTAGTTGCAAGCACTTTACCCACAAAGTCATAACGATTGGTGGTACGATCTGCTCCGCCGATATTGTTCTCGCTTATTTGCTGGATCACTCTGTATTTCTCATCGTAATAGATTGCCGTTCGCAAATATTTATTTTGACCGAGCACTCTTGTAACGCTCCCCGTCACCTGTCCCGCAACTCCGTTTGCAGTCGAAGGTTCCTGGAAAGCAAGCTCTGTCGCCTTGAAATTAAACGTGGTATCGTTAAACACGGTCAGGTAGCTGTAGTAACTCGCTCTATCTCAACTGCATTGACTGAAAATAAAAACGGACAAACCGAAAGAATTCCTGATTTGTCCGCTTTGGTAGTCCCGACAGGAATCGAACCTGTATCAAAAGTTTAGGAAACTTCTATTCTATCCATTGAACTACGGGACCAATGGCCCCGACGTCAACGATCGGGGAATTTCAGAGCGGCAAAGGTAATAAAAATGAGTACGCCGGCTGGAATTTTAGGATGTTTTTGCCCATGGCGCTGGCGGTATCCATTAAGGTGTTTCTGGAAACCTTCCTAAATTCCACTTAAATCCTTCACCATGAAAAAACTGCCCCTTATTGTCTTGTTTGTGGCTCTGATCTTGCATACCACAAGTCTCCTCGCCCAGAAAACTATTCTCGTCGACGTGGGGCATGGGCAAAAGTTTTATAGCGACCCCGCTGATAAGATCTCGAGCGAATTGGTGCCCACCGACCGCCTCAACTATATGACAGGTGAGCTTACGAAAAACGCTAATGCCAATAAGGCAACCATCGCGTATGTGAAGGAGCTCAACAAGGAAGCACTGTCAAAATGTAATTTGCTGTTTATTCATAGTCCGGCGACCAAGTATTCCGCTGAAGAGCTTGTGGCCATCAAACAGTATCTTGAAAAAGGCGGATCACTGTTTATTGCCATGGAGGAGGACTACTGGTCTACGTTGGACCAGGTGAACGTGAATGACATTGTCAAACCGTTCGGGATAACATTTAGAGGGGATAGCCAGGATAAATCAACCGGTGGTCATTCGGTTGTTGGTAAAGTCACGAAAACGAAATACTCCATTCCATCACACGGCCTGCGGCAAGTTGAAGGCGGGACAGGTTTTGCGTTCAGCAATGCGTCTCCTGGGAAAGATCCGTTTGGCGTTTTTACAGAACTGAAGGGAGGCGGCAGGATCGTGGCGATGGGTGAGGGGATGGTGTCGCTGTATATGACCCAATGGCAGGATGTGAAAGACTATCAGTGCGCACCTTTCATGCAGGACGTGATTGGATGGTTACTGAAGTAGGATGGCATCAAGTTTCTTCAACGACGTCGGCAGAATATTACGGTCTTGCGAACTGCCGAATGTAAGTTGCAAGCCCGTCGTTTCGGATTGGGAAATAAAAGATCCGAGTCCCCTTGTCCCAGCTCACTTTAAGCCGCCCCAGCCGGTGGAATTTATTGCCGAAAAGCACATGTCCAAAAGGAACTATCAGGAAGGAAACTCCGGTGCATTCTACAAGATTGACCTCTTCGTGTTGCCCCTTCCAAATGCTGGTCAGGTTACCATCTTCTATGAAGATCCGCCGCTCGGGATATTCATCGTTTAACCACCACAATGCAACCAGCAAGGCGACTGAAATTATCAAAATAGTGACAACGATCGGGATACCAAACTCTGATTCTGAAAGTGTTCGTGGAATTGGCGCGACGTGATGCCTTCGGCCGCGATATCCCAGCAGCGTTGCTGCCACCAGGATCAGGAAAGCGGAGAGGGTGATTCCGAGTATCCTGATCAAGCGCCTGTGCGGGCTGACGATGAACTCATCCACGATAATTGGTCTCTGATACTTGGCCGGCATAGCCTAAGATATCGATTTAACATGAACAGCGCTAAGAGGACGAATGCAACAATGGGAAGAGCGCCGCTATATATTTAAGTAAATTGCTTGTGCTCAACTTATGTCGTCGAATCCCTACGTGTCAAGAAACTTTCTCCTCGGGGTTTTCTTCATCAACCTCGCTGTTTTTGGATATAACCCGGTAACCCACTATTTCTATTATGGCGGCGGATGGCCGTTCGTTTAAATTGTGTTTCTCATTATATATGGTGTCGGATTGCGGTTCCTGTTCATAAGCCGGGCTCCATTGGTGGTGAAGCTGATCCTGAGTTTCTGGTGGATTGCATGGGCGTTGACGGATGAGGACCTTTGGCTTTAGCGTTGGTCCTGGCTCCAGCTACTCAGACCTGAGATTTTCTGCGGGAGAATTCACGCGATATGAGCGCGCATAAGGAAATGCCGTTTGCCGTTGTTGTTCTCAGATTGAGTTTTGAAAACTTATCCAGATCAATGCGCTTGCATTTGACCTGATGCCGCTTAATTTCGGCTGGTGACAGTGTAACCATTCCTTACCCGACGAGTTACCAATTCTGCACCAACGCCAAACCATTCAGCCATGATCAAAAATTATCTTCTCGTAGCGATTCGCAATCTGCTGAAGAAAAAAGCTTACTCGACGATCAACATTTTCGGACTTGGACTGGGTATCGCTTGTTGCCTGCTGATACTAATGTATGTGCGGTACGAATTTTCTTTTGACGACTATCATTCAAAAAAGGACCGTATCTACCGCGTGATACATGGTTCACGCGATAATGATCATTCAACCTATTGGGTGTGGAACAATGCGCCAATTGGTCCTGCGCTCGCCGAAAATTTTCCAGAAATAGAAAAGGTGCTGCAGTTTTCCGGCCGCTCTGACATTTTGTTGTCCAATGGCGATAAACACTACCAGGAAGACGGTGTGTTCTTCATGGATTCCGTTGTGTTCGATGTTTTCGATTGGAAGCTTCTAAAGGGAAATCCCAGGACGGCGCTGGCAGCTCCTTATAGTATCGTGCTTACCGAATCAACGGCAAAAAAATATTTCGGCGATGAGGATCCGTTGGGCAAGACGCTCAAAGGAACTGAGTCACCAGGCCGTGCTAATCCCGGCGATTATCTGGTAACGGGTGTCATGGAGGACGTGCCACCCAATTCTCACTTTAAATTCAACGCTTTGCTTTCGCTGAGCACTTTCAGAAAATCGTTACCGGAACTTTTTACGATGTGGGGTTATGTTGATTTCTACACCTATTTCCTCGTGAATGATAAATTCGACCGCGCAAGATTTGAGGAAAAGCTTCCTTCGTTTATCGCGCGCTATATGAAGGATCCGAAAGAGACATATGCGGTTGCGATAGAGCCACTGAAAGACGTTTACCTAAGAACGCCGGCGCAGCGTCAACCAGGCGAAACCGGCAACCTCTCAAGTCTTTATATCTTTTCTGTAATCGGGGTATTTATTCTGGCGATCGCGGTGATCAATTTTATGAATCTTTCAACCGCACGATCGATGGAGCGCAGCAAAGAAGTCGGCATCCGAAAATCTGTCGGGGCGGCAAGGCAAAGTCTGATCTCACAGTTTCTTGGTGAATCACTGGTGATCGTCTTCATCGCATTGGCGGTGGCGTTGTTGCTGGTCTTGCTCGTGCTGCCGGGAATGATCGACATCACGGGAAGACCTCTCAGTCTTGTTGGATTCATCACCGTGAAAAATATATTGTTGCTCATCGCAGGCGGATTCGTCATTGGTATTATTGCAGGCTCATATCCATCGTTCGTCCTTTCGGCTTTCAATCCCGTGACGGTGCTGAAGGGGATTAGTAAATCGGGAAAGAGCGGTGTCAACCTTAGGCGGGCGCTTGTCATATTTCAATTCAGTCTTTCGATTGCGCTCATTGCAGGAACGATCGTTGTGTATTTTCAAATGAATCACATCCTGAACAAGGACCTCGGTTTTGACAAAGAGCAGATGCTGATCCTCGATTATAACTATGATGAAACTGTCAATAAGAAAAGAGAAACGCTGAAGACAGAAATGGAGGCGATACCTGAAATCACATCGAGCGCTTATTCAAGAAGTCTCCCAGGTGGATATTTCCCCAATGCACACACCGAGATCGAAGCTCCGGATGGACAGAAGTTGACGGCAAATGCACAGCCAATCTTCCAGGTGGGGATCGACTTTGTCAATCATTTCGGATTGAAGCTGGTGGCGGGCAGGTCATACTCGCGCGATTATCCTTCCGATACCGTAGGCGGACTGGTGATCAACGAAGAGGCTGCGAAACAATTTGGCTACCTCAACCCTGCAGACATCATCGGTAAACGGTACAAACAGTGGGGCAGGGAGGGAGAGATCATTGGCGTCGTAAAAAACTTCAATTTCACTTCTCTCCATCAGAATATCGAGGCCTTGACGATGCCATTCGAACCGTTTGCGTGCCGTTATCTTTCTTTAAAAGTGAAAACCGGCGATATGCCGGCTACCATCGAACGCGTCCGGCAAGTCTGGGAGCGCCTTGCACCGCATCGTCCGTTCCTCTACAGTTTTCTCGATGACGATTTTTCAAAACAGTATCAGAAGGATTTCAAATTCCGGGAGTTGTTCACCGTGTTTTCCGGCCTCGCGATTTTTATTGCCTGCCTTGGTTTACTGGGATTGGCAACCTACACGGCTGAACTTCGTGCGAAAGAAATCGGCATACGAAAAGTGCTTGGCGCGAATGTATCCAGCATCGTTACGCTGATGTCCAAAGACTTTATGGTGCTCATCGGAATAGCAATGCTCATTGCCACCCCGATCGCGTGGTATGCCATGAACGGTTGGCTCTCGGGATTTGCTTATCATATCGATATACAAGCGTGGGTTTTTTTGCTCGCTGGAATCGTGGCGTTAGTAATCGCGTTGCTCACGATTAGTTACCAGGCGTTGCGTGCTGCAACGGCAAATCCGGTAAAAGCGTTGAAAACAGAGTAATCCAAGCCGGGAAGAGATTGTCACGAGCGGAGTTGAAGTCTGGCCTGAAGGTATTCTTGAAATAGCCCTCGACTCCGCCCGGGCTGACTGCACCCTACCTGATCGCAGTCGCAATCGGCTTTCCAGCTTTTTCCTGCTTGTAGTCAACCTTCAATAAAGTCGAGAGCGTTTTGGCGATTTGATTTTGATAGATCTGACTGTTCTGTTGTTCACCGGAAGGCGGAGTGTCCGGCCCAATGATTGCCATCCATATCTGATCTGCGTGTGGCACTTTGATCCCGTGGCTTCTCCAGTCTTCCCTGGTGGAATCACCGCGGCCATGATCACAAGTGATGATGAAGGTAGTCTTGTTCTTATATTGAGCGTCGGACTGGCACCAATCCCACAACGTTTTGATAAACGTGTCGGTATAATGCGCTGACCGAAGGTAGAGTTCGTATTTCCCGCCGTGAGCGAAGTCGTCTGTTTCATCGAATGAGATGAACATCACGCGAGGCTTTTTTCTTTTCATGTATTCGAATGCGTAATGGAAAGTGAACGCATCGAGCCGCACATCTCCGAGTGGGTTCGGTACCTCATACATCAGCTCGTTGAGGATTTTTTCTTTTTCGTTTGGGTTGCCTTGTGCAGGGATGATCCCTGAATTCACAAGCACTTTGCTGCGCTGGGTATTAATAATATACGGAAAGACATCCCAGGATGAATAAGCCGCAACTTTGCCGGCGAACATCGGCAGACTATTGATGACTTCGAGCACGTTTACGTTTGGGTTTTCAAACTTGTCGTTTGAGGTGATCCGCTCGTCGTCGGCGAAACCGCAGAGCAGTTCGCTATATCCGGGATACGAAAACCATTGCTTGTTCGTAACATTGGCGAAACTATTCTTGTTACGGTTTCCGTAAACCTGTCCCTGTTTGGCCACGGTAGTCCACATGAATGGCATCAGCTTTTGCCGGCGTGCTTCAGGAGTTTCAGCTCCGAAGTCGCGCATAATCGCTGCGGAGTCTCCGAATTGTTTCGAGTTCACGCGTGCGTCCATGCCACCGAAGATTTCCTGCCACCGCATGCCGTCGAGTGTGATGAGCACGACATTTTCGGTTTTTTGAGCGAGAGTGCTGAGAGAGACAATGAAAAAGAGCAGAAGAAATGAGGGGCGTTTCATAGTGTTCAGAGCAGTTATAAACAAAAGTGCGTGTTATAAAGATCGTTGATTGTATTGATAGGCGGAAACTCAATCCAAGATACTGTCCGAGCTTACCATCTTGCAATGAATTTGCTTGAACGCGGGACCGATTTGCGGTATATTCAGGCATTGCTTGGTCACAATTCAAGCAAAACCACGTAGATCTACACACATGTTACGTGGAAAGGATTTGATCAGATCCGAAGTCTGCTTGACAACCTGGACTTATAGAAGTGTGCAAAGTGGTCGTCTTCGATGATATGTGCAATTTGGATATCGGGTGCACATACAATAATCATAGCCACAAGCGTGGGTAATTTTTCGGAACAATTTGGACCATGACATACAATCACATCACTGGCTGGGATATAAAGTCGATTAATCTTGAATCGACATATTCAACGAATTGGACTGAATCAAATTATTGGAGACATAAGCAGGTTGCGACAAATGAAGTAGCCCATATAACTGACTCTCTGATAGCAACCCTCCATCAAGTATTGACAGTGATGGGACGGACGGTTGATTTATCGACTTTTTCGAATGAGCTGCAGAAGTCAAAGTACTATGCGGAATTATTAAAGGAATATATATTCGAGGACGTTAGGAGAAACGAATTTCCAGACAAACCTTCAAGAAAATCGTGCATGTTCTTAATGCCCGTCGAAATTGACCCTTTCGAGTTTGGTAGACTTCTTAACTACGACATGACTGCCAAACATATAATTCAAGTTGACGTGTTAAATAATTCAAAAGTTCATCATGCTGACATAAAGTTGCTTGATTGCAACACACTAACTCATTCGGATAAAGTTGATGCGGCAAGGAAATATTGGGGAGGCACTAACAAATTAGATTTCGACACCGAGGTATTGTTTGTAGGAGATTTTAAAATGAGAATAGCTCCAGATGAAAGTAACTACGCACGACACAAGCAATAAGTCATGGCGGCACGGTTGATATTTAATTGATTATTTCGGTGTGCCGCCACGCCTCCGAACGTTGTGGTATAATTGCCGCCCGAGAGTCTACGGTTTCAATTTATGCAGTCAGGCACTTCAGCATTGCCGCATACGCGACACCTGTGACAACAAATCGAACGGAGAAATTCAGCCCGAATCCATTGACAATTTTGATATATTTGGACTAAGTTATTAATGATATGAAGTTACCTCACCCAATACCATATCAAGGAAGTAAACGGAATCTGGCAGACCAAATTCTAAGGTATTTTCCGGACAATTTTGACAGGTTAATTGAACCATTCGCTGGGTCTGCGGCAATAACAATTGCCTCAGCTTATTATTTTAAAGCATCAAAATTTGTCCTCAACGACATTAATGAACCTCTTATAGAGCTTTGGAGAGAAATAATTGATGACCCAAAGTCAATTATAAAGGCATATTATGACATCTGGAATGGACAGCATGATGATATGGACGCGTACTATTATGAGATTCGCAACAAGTTCAACGACACAAAAAGACCGGAATACCTGCTTTTTCTTTTAGCTAAATGTGTGAAGGCTGCTGTTCGATATAACGCACAAGGAAATTTTAATCAAAGCCCCGATAAGAGACGACTCGGAAGAAACCCTCAAATGATGAGAGAAGACATTATGAGAGTCTCGCAATTATTGAAGGACAAGATCGAATTGTTCTCAACTGACTATTCTGCAATTCTTGACAATGCCAATCCGAACGACCTGGTTTATATGGATCCACCATACCAAGGTACTGGGCTAAATGGTGGTTTCAACTATGCCGGAAACATTGACTTAGATGATTTCTTGGTATCACTCTTTGATCTAAATAATAGAGATATTCCTTTTATTTTAAGCTACGACGGGAGGACTGGAGAGAAAACATTTGGCAGGCCTTTACCTGGAGAATTGAATCTGATGAAAATTGAAATCAATGCGGGACGTTCGTCTCAAGCAACTTTACTTAGCCGCTCAGAGATTACTTATGAGGTAATCTATCTATCTCCTTCCTTGGTATCAAAAATTGACTTATCAAAAGTGACGAGCAACGGACTCCAACAAACAGAGTTATTCGCTAATGAGTAAGAAAGAAAAATACCCAAAGGAATTCATAGACCACGTCAATTCTATTTCAAACAAAAGAGCACGAATCGTAATCGACCATATAATGAAGCATGGCTTTATTACAACGGAAGATTTGGAGAAGGCCTATGGCTATAGCCACCCACCGCGTGCAGCAAGAGATGTTCGTGAAACTGGAATACCTCTTGAAACATTCAAGGTAAAATCGCAAGGAAATAAATCTATTGCCGCTTACAAATTCGGTGATTTGTCTAAGCTTCAACTAATCAGAGCTGGAGGTCGGGCAATGGTTCCTAAGGAATTTAAGAAAGCACTTTATGAATTAAGTAAAGGCAGGTGTTTTATCTGTCATGGTGAGTTTGAAGAGAGGTATTTACAGGTCGACCATAGAGTTCCATATCAAGTTTCAGGTGATGTAAATTCTGACAGGAAATTGGAAGACTATATGCTGCTGTGTGGCTCATGTAATCGAGCTAAATCATGGTCGTGTGAACACTGTGTAAATTGGAACGAGACCCAGCGACCAGAGATATGTATGGAATGCTATTGGGGTAGTCCTGAAAACTACAATCACATTGCATTGCAGCAGATTAGGAGACTTGATATTCAATGGTCGGGAAGCGATGTGAAGTATTACGATGCGATAAAAGTAGTTGCCGACCAAAATAAAGTCGAGCTGCCCGACTTTATTAAGAAAATAATTGAGGACAAGGTAAAGAAATAGATAGCCTGCGAGGCCGCACAGATTCAAAGGCCGCACTTGCCAACACACAATCCAAATCCTTTGCATCCGTGCCCAAAGTTCCTGTAAGTTTCCCCCGGAAATGGGACAGCTTGAGATTAGACGGAAGTCTCAATACTGACAGCCCGGGAAAATATTGCGGGACTCAAATTAAGACTAAGGTGGATTAAACTTTAGGGATGGTTGATTGCACCAGGCATAAACGTCGGAAGTAATGCTGGTGGACAATGTAACAGAACTTTTTCATCACGACATGAATAAAAGAAAAGTCACGCTTGCACTTCCCCTGACGATCATTTTGATTGTTCTACTTAGTTGTGAGAAAAGGAACGAAATTAAGAATGGAGAGGGTTTTGTTGACGTGGCTGGTGGAAAGATTTGGTATAGCGTTACTGGACAAGGAAATAAAACTCCGATCTTAATGCTCCACGGTGGACCAGCCGGCACCAGTTATTACCTTAACCCACTTAAGGGCTTAGGAAAAGACAGACCGTTTATAACATTTGACCAATTGGGCTGCGGCCGATCGGACAGGATTACGGACACAACACTAATGACAGTTGATTCATATGTTGAGCAAACAAAAAAACTATTGAATCACTTAGGGGTAGAACAATTTTATTTGTACGGTCACTCCTGGGGTTCAATTCTTGGGACAGAATACTTTTTAAAATATCGAGATGGAGTTAAAGGTTTGATCCTCGCAAGCCCTATTTTGAGTTCAAAGATATGGTCGACAGATGCGGACTCACTAATTTCTACGCTCCCCGACACGATCTCGGTTGTTTTAAGGAATGATGTAAAAAATATTGAACAGGACTCTGTAGCCTTGAATTCATCTTTAGGTTCTTATTTCGAGAAATTTGGTGTCAGAAAGCGTCCCTTATCACCCGACCTGGATTCGGCATTTTCGCGGAGTGGTTCGAATGTTCGTCGGTACTTGTGGGGTAGAAGTGAGTTTATTATAACAGGCGCACTTAAAGACTATGACCGAACAAATGATCTTAAGAATGTAGATGTGCCAACTCTTTATGTCATTGGAGAGTTCGATGAAATCTCACCAAAGACAGCAAAATATTACCAAAGCTTGACGCCGAATTCTCGCGTGATGATAATTGAAAATGCAGGGCATACGACAATGCATGACAACCCCGTCAGTGAAGTAAAGGTTATTTCAGATTTTCTTGCTGAACTGGATAAGCAATAAGTTTGGAGAAGCCAGCACTATTGAACTTCACCTTGTGCTGTGTTCACTTCTGTCGCCGGTGCTGTTCGTTTCTGTTCACCTTCTTTGAAAACGCTCCCGCTTCCACGCAAAATTCGCAGCAAATTGTGTGTGGATTGATTTTTGTCAACTGCAACATGCGCCGCGAATCCTGCGTCTAACCGAAGAAATTACCTATGCTGAAAAACTACATTCTCACCGCAATCCGCAGTCTCAAGCGTCATCGTTTCTTTTCTTTCATCAACGTTTTCGGACTCGCCATGGCCATGTCGATCTGTATGGCAATGATCATGCTGGTGGCAGACCAGGTGAGTTATGATCGCCACAACTCTGACGCGGACAGGATATACCGTGTTACAACGATAGACGTAGATGACAAAGGAAACACAACCGACAGGCAGTGGAATGCTGCTGGCTGCTTGCCTCTCGCTTCTGAGCTGATGACAAACCATACCGGTGTGGAGGATGCAGTAAGGCTTCGAAGAGGATTTGGCAACGGATGGATGCAGATTGAGAATCAGGATGTCAATATTCCATTGGCAGGGTTCTTTGCAGATCCACATGCGCTTGAGTTTTTTCAATATGAATTGCAGTACGGCGATGTCAAGACAGCTTTAAAACAACCATTTACGGTGGTGCTCACGCGGAAGGCGGCGGATAAAATTTTTGATGATGAGAATCCGGTAGGCAAGACGTTGAAAATTGGCGAGCAAGGCATTTATACAGTATCGGGCGTCCTGAAGGAAACCCATAACAAATCCCACATAGTCTTCGAAGGGCTGGCAAGTATGGCATCAGCTCAAATCCTTGAGCAATCGGGGAAACTCGGCAAAAGTTCAGATGATTGGCATGTGTTCTGGGACAGCTGGACTTACATTCGCCTGGAAGAAGGCAAGACTGAAGTTGACATACAATCCCGGCTCGACAAGATTTATCAGCAGTATATCACCAATGCAAAGCCCGGTGAAAACAAAATGAAGTTCGGGCTGCAGCCCCTGCTGCGCATTACTCCCGGGAACATCATGAATAATTCTATCGGTCCACAGTTGCCTTGGGAATTTGTTTACTTCCTTGGTGGGCTTTCATTGGTCATCCTGCTAACTTCATGTTTCAACTTCACGAACCTGTCTATCGCGCGCTCGTTGACGCGTGCCCGTGAGATCGGCGTCAGGAAAGTGGCGGGAGCCGGACGCTGGCAGATTTTTGCGCAGTTCATCACGGAGTCGGTGCTGGTGGCTGGCATGGCCCTGATCATGGCGATGGTCATGCTTACAGTTTTGAAACCAATGATCCTTCAGTTAAACCTCGCGCAATTGTTTCGTTGGGATCTTTACAACGGCACTACGGTTTATGCCATCTTTGCAGTCTTCACCCTTGTCGTTGGGATCATGGCAGGATTTTTCCCCGCCGTGGTGCTGTCGGGATTTCAACCAGTGAAAGTGCTCAAGAGTCTCAGTAACGTCAAACTATTCTCGCGAATGGGAATGCGAAAGGCGCTGCTCGTTTCCCAATTCAGCTTGTCATTGTTTTTTATCGCCACTGTGATTATTATTTATAATCAACTGAACTTATTTACGCATCATGAACACGGCTTCAACATGAAGAACAATGTCGTGGTGAAATTGAATAATACCTCGTATCAAAATCTGAAAACTGAGCTTCAGAAGTACAATAATATTACCGCGGTTTCCGCTGCATCGCATGTTCCGGCAGCAGGGACGTCCTGGGGCACATCTTTTAAAAAGAAAATAGATGATCCTGCGCCGATCAATGGCGGGTTCTTTTATGTGGATGAGGACTATGCCGCCAATATGCAATTGAAGCTGCTGGCCGGAGAGTTTTTCAAGATGGAGAAAGGTGGCTCCAATGAGAATTTTGTTGTCGTAAATGAAGCGACAACCAAGCAGTTGAATTTCAAAACACCTTATGAGGCAGTGGGGGAGACGATCGTTTTCCCACGCGACACCACAACAAGAATCATCCTTGGTGTTGTGAGCGATTACAATCACCGCGACCTCACGCGTGCAATCTCACCCGTGTTGCTGATCTATAAGCCTGCAGAATGTAGCGTCATGCAGGTTGCTTACGTGGGATCGTTCCAAAACGCAAGTCAATCGATCGAGAAAGCCTGGGCTGCGGTCAACCCGGGTATGAAAGTCGATTTTACGGGAGTCGAATCTGAGATCAACCAGTTCTACAACATCGTCTTCGGCGACCTGACCAAAGTGCTTGCTTTCGTTTCTTTTCTGGCCATCACGATCTCCTGCCTTGGCTTACTGGGAATGGCAACGTATGCAACAGAGACGAGAATTAAGGAGATATCTATCCGTAAGGTCCTAGGCTCCAGCGGCCGCGCCCTGGTGATCTTGTTGTCAAAGGGATTCTTTGGCATGCTCGCGGTCAGTGTCGCCATAGGTGTGCCGTTGGTCTGGTTCGTGAACAACCTTTGGTTAGAGCTGATTGCCTATCACACGACGGTCAGCCCTGGTGTTATCGGTTTCAGCGTGCTGTTGCTGATGTTGTTTGGTGCGATCACCGTTGGATCACAGACCCTGCGCGCGACGCTCGTCAAGCCGGTGGACAACCTGAAGAGCGAGTAGGGAACTGTTTCACCGCTGAATACCTTCCTGCCAACAGCCGCGAAGCTTCCGGAGACACCGTTGTGTCATCCAGCATACTTAACGCACAGGTTGCTGGATCTCTGTCGCCCGAAGTCGTTTCAAATTTTCTATATGGTATTGGAAATCCGCGTTGAAAGATGGTATTTATAGCCATGGAACGGCTACGTCAATATTTCGCTCAGATGGGATTTCAAGGTGAAGATCTCGAAAAGGTAGTCGGCGCATTTGAATTTCAGCGGTTTACGAAAAACGATCTCGTGGTCACAGAAGGTAAGATCAGCCGTTACATCGGCTTCGTGGAGAGTGGTATGTTCCAATACTTCGTCAATAAGGATGGGAACGAAATTACGCACTACGTCAACGTGCCAAATACCTGGTTCGCTTCCGTGATGAGCTTTGTTGGAGAGAAGCCGTCGCTCGAGAATGTCCGCGCGCTCACTGACGGCGCTATTTTCATGATCAACAAGCCAAACCTTAGAATGCTGGTCAACGAAATTCCTGCCTTTAAGAATTTTTATGTGGCATTGCTCGAGCAATCTCTCGTGGGAATTGACGAAAGCAGGCATGATCTGATCGTGCTTACGGCCGACCAGCGCTATGCTAAACTGCTAAGAAAAGAGCCGCATCTCCTTCAGATGATTCCGCTTCAACATCTCGCTTCAATACTTGGCGTCACACCGCGCCACCTGAGCCGCATACGCGCGGCGATCTGACACTAAGACGCTTTTGGACATTTGTCCGGTAGATCCACTCCTGCCTGAGCCAGCTTTGCATTGTCAAACAAAAACAAAAAAGACATGCAAAAACTCATCGCAACCGTTTTCATTATTGCTTTCGCTGGCAGCGCCTACGCACAAAGCCGTTTTTCCAACAAGGAATTCAGCATCAACGGATTCCGGAATCCCTCAGTAGGGGCGGAATTCAGACTGAAGCAGGTTTCAGTACACGCCGGCTACTATCCGACCGCATTTAAGGCTGGAGAAAACACTGACTTCTTTAAAGCCGGTGCCACCGTTTGGTTCCTGCCTGTGGGAAAAAAGGAAAATCCCTCTTCATTCTATGCCGGCGCCGACTATTTGCGTGGCTTCAGCCGGGATTATGATGGCAAAAATGCGCTCGGGCTCGAGGCTGGCTTTCGCTGGATGATCTGGAAAGGCTTGAATTTTCGCATCGGCGTGATCGCAGTGGCGGGTGGTGGTGAAAGCCTTAAAATTAATCCGGCACCTGGCATCAGCTACTCATTCTTTTTCAAATAGCCAGTCATTTCAAATTCATATTACCATGACAACAAATCAATCTTTCAAAACAATAGGATGGCTGCTTATCATTGGCGCAGTTGCCTTACTCATTCCTTATACAATATTGACCATCATTTTTGACTACCCGGATATCCTGCGTTATGACACCGGAACAATCCTGACACGGTTTCACGAAGGTGGTAATTCCCTAATCTGGACCTGGTTTGCATTTGCGATTACAGGTATTCCCCTGATTCCCGCATTTGTGCTGTTGGGTCAGCAACTGGAGAGCAGAGTCCAAATCGCGCGGGTTGCGACTACAATCGGGGTCATCAGCCTTATTGTGCAGATGGTGGGACTTCTTCGCTGGACGTTTGTCGTTCCCGTGCTCGCCGACATATTTGTCAGTGCAAATGATGAAGCAACAAAAACTGCGGCCGTGGTAACTTTTAAAGTCATTCATCAATTTGGCGGCGTGATCCTGGGAGAGCATCTGGGGCAATTGTTTACTGTTGCATGGACTGTAATGATTACGATAGCATTCATGAGACTTAAGATAGTTTCAACATGGGTGAATGTTCTTGGATTAATCAGTGCAGTGATCTATTTTCTTGCACAGGCGGAATTATTTGCGACAGTGATGCCTGGCTTCCCGGTATGGGAGATGGCGGGCTTTATCGGAAGCACGCTTTGGTTGATCTGGATGATCATCGTAGGTTTCCGCTTCGTCAGGCTGAGTATCACAAGTGAAAATCTCAATTAAACAGAACTTCCCATGAACAAGATCATTCTCATTATTACCATTCTAATTTATTCCGTCGTAGTAAGTCAGTCCTTTATGTACATGCTTTCACTCAAGAATACGCAAATGGCGCTTGGTGGCGGCAGTTACACCGAGGTGCGGCAATTGATTGATGCAAATATGATGACTGTGTTCAAGTATGTGATGTATGCTGCATTGCTCTTCAGTCTTATCCTTGCAGTAATAAATGCGAGGTCGCCGAAGAGTCTGCAGTTCGTCACCGCCGTCATCGCCTTTACTGCACTGGTCTTGGATGCGATACTGACCCTGAAAGGAAATGTGCCGCTCAACGAAATCATCAATAGCTGGGCTCCGGCGAATTTCCCAGCCAATTGGAAGGAAATACGCAATCAGTGGTTCATCGTTTTTCAATACCGCCAGATTGCCAACGTGACCGGATTTGTAAGCTTGCTGGTTGGAGCAGTGTTCGGAGGCAAAAGTCTATGAACGCTACAAACCTTGTCACGACCGCATTCTTGTTCGCGCAGAGACAGGAAAATCCTTTTTGTCGCTTTGCGCAAACAGCAACGGCAATTGATTTTGAGCAACTACCGACAATCGCGTATCTTCAATCTCATGAACCCAACCTATCAAACAGCTGAGGAAGCGGTCAGATTAGTTAAGAGTGGTGACCGCGTGTTTATCCATGGAAGTGCGGCCACGCCAATAAACCTTCTGAACACATTGCTGAAGCGGGCGGGCACGATCAGCAATGTTGAGCTGGTGGCAATTTCTACGCTCGGCGAAATCAACTGGAATGAGCCCGCCGTCCTGAAGAGTTTCTATTTGAATTCGCTTTTTGTTTCTGCGAACGTGCGAACGTGGGTGAATGGTGACCATGGTGACTATGTGCCCATATTTCTTAGCGAGATCCCGACGTTGTTTGAAGAAGGAATTCTTCCATTAAATGTCGCCATCGTGCAGGTGTCGCCACCCGATCAGCATGGCTACTGTACGCTGGGCACTTCCGTCGATGCTGCCCTGTCTGCTGTCCGGACGGCACCGGTGGTCATCGCGCAAGTGAATCCTCACATGCCGCGTGTGCTTGGCGATGGCATTGTACACGTTTCAAAGTTTACGGCCATGGTGCACGAAGCGCATCAACTGCCGGAGGTTAATTATTCCGACAAGTCTGATGCGGATACAGACAAGATTGCCGCTAACGTCGCTTCGTTGATTGAAGACGGATCTACGTTGCAAATGGGCATTGGCGGTGTGCCCGATGCGGTGCTGAAGAAACTCGGCCACCTCAAAGGACTCGGCGTTCACTCCGAAATGTTTTCCGACGGCGTTGTTCCGCTCGTTGAGAAGGGTGTCATTACTAACGAGAATAAAGTTATCGGGCGCGGCAAGATCATAGCCGGCTTTGTGCTGGGAACGCGTAAGCTTTATGATTTTGTCGACAACAATCCATTCGTAAGCTGTCGCTCAATCAGTTGGGTGAATGACACGTCGGTAATTCGGCGTAACCCGAAGGCTGTCTCCATCAACAGTGCAATCGAGATTGACCTTACCGGGCAAGTGTGCGCAGATTCCATCGGCACGTTTCAATATTCAGGAATCGGTGGCCAGATGGACTTCATGCGGGGATCGGCGCTTTCGAAAGGAGGTAAGCCGATCATTGCGTTGCCGTCCATGACCAAGAAGGGCTTGTCGAGGATTGTGCCAGTCCTGAAGGAAGGTGCAGGAGTCGTGACAACCCGCGGCCATGTTCACTGGGTTGCCACAGAATTTGGTGTTGTCAACTTGTACGGCAAGAACATGGAGCAGCGTGCGAAGCTACTTATCAGTATCGCAAATCCGGCAGCGAGAGAAGAGCTGGAGAAAGCGGCGAGGGCGAGATTCGGCGGATAAGTGAAACAGCAAAATTTAAAACACTAAATGTAAAATGTAAAAGTGCGGTGGAATCTACACTTGCCCTTCGTCATGCTGTGTTGGATAAATTTTGGGTACACGCTTGAACTTTGAACCTTGAACTTCGAACGCTACTGCGCACGAACTCGACGAAGCCAAATCTAAACACTAAACTCTGAACTCTGAACTAAATTAATTAATGATCATGAACCGCTCCATCCTCATCCCACATCTCCGGGAACTCCCACTCCGGTATGCCGCGTTCGTTGTCCACTAAATGCTCGTCGAGTTGGATGCCTAGCCCGGGACCACTGAAATTATCTTTAACATAAATGTCTCCTTGTGTCATCACCAGTGGCTTCGTGATGTAGCTCTTGCCCAGATAGCTTCGTTCCACTTTGTTTTCTTTAGGCACCGCCTGCAAGCTCGGCAGTTCATGTGCAACAAAATTCGGTATTGACGCGGCTACGTGCATGGATGCAACTGCTCCGACAATTCCTTCTTTAGCATGAGGAAGCATGCCGGCATAGTAGGCTTCGGCCAGCGTCGCAATGGCTTTTAATTCTGTGATGCCACCGCAATGCGTGACGTCAGGCTGCAGCAGTGACGCCGCGCCCAGTGACAACAGGTCCCGGAATTGCCACTTGGTTACCATTCGTTCGCCGGTGGCAAAGGGAATATGAGTCTTCTTTGCCATGTCGGCCATCAAAGGGAGATTTTGAAATTGAATCGGCTCTTCGAAGAACCAGGGTTGGAAAGGTTCAAGCGCTTTGATAAGCAACATCGAAGTCTGCGGCTGGTGATCGCCGTGCAGTTCAATGCCCATGTCCACCTTTGGGCCGATTGTTTCGCGGATCGCCTTTATGTTTTCGACAACCGCCTGGATAAAATCCGGATTCTCAACATAGCGGGAATTGCGGCCCCGGGCAGAGGTCACGCCAACTTTCATCGACTGATATCCTTCTGCCAGCACTTGCTTAGCACCCTCTGGTGTTCCTGCCTGGCCATAGCATCGGATCCGGTTGCGTGTCAATCCTCCCAGCAGTTCATATACGGGAACGCCGAGCGCCTTTCCTTTGATATCCCACATGGCAATATCCACCGCCGACAATGCGCTGGTAAGAATAATGCCTCCACGGTAAAATGCGTGACGATACATCGCCTGCCAGTGGTGAGCGACAAGCCGCGGATCTTTTCCGATCAAATATTTTTCAAGTTCCTGGATCGCTGCCATCGTCGTAGCGATTCTGCCTTCGACCGTACCTTCGCCGACCCCGACAATGCCCGCGTCGGTGTACATCTTCAGAAAGATTGTGCGACAAGAGTGAACAGGAATGAGTTCAAGCTTCGTAATCTTGATGGGATCGTTGGGCCCTACCATTGCGAGGCTTTCGTTGAATGGCGTGTTTTTGTTGCTTTTGGCCATCACAGTCCCCTCTGCTGCAAGCAGCCCGGCCATCCCCGCCGTCATTTTCTTCAACCACGATCTTCTGTTGGTAGGATTCATTGCTATGTTGATTAGTATTTACTCAATCTCGTGTGGGTGCAGGCTGCCTACGCCGATTACACTGAAACAGCTACATCGGGGCGGGCTGCCTACGGCTTACTGCTTACCCCCAACTTCCCATCACTCCCCGCGACATCATACCCCCTCCACTTAAACTCTTTTGCCAGTTTCGAAGCCGCCGGCCAGGCGATCTGATGCTGATCACTCGCCACCCACTTGCGCCGGTTTTCCTCGGTGTCAAATGAGATCTGGATAGAATAATTAAAAGGTGTGGCCTCTGCCTGGATGGACTTGGCAATCTCTTCAGGAAAGCGTCGAAGTAATGTGGAGCCGAGATAACCTTGCTGAACGATCATCGCAGGGACGTATATCGAATTATACATTTTCTCAAAGGCGTCGGCATTTTCCGGTGCCACCACAAAATCCATTTGGAGGATCATGGCCTTGCCAGACTTGAATTGATATTTATTGGATGCAATTCCGATCACCAGCACTTCGAGATCCTCTGTGCCCGTGTTCGCCAGCTCGATCGTCTCTCCTAAAAGACCTGCAAATGAATCGTCTTTCACAATTGCCTTTGATGCCCCATTTGCTACAAAGTTTCCTGAACCTTTAATGATATAATAAACTTCCTCGGCGCCAGCCATCACGTGTGGACCAGTCGTTTTCCCTGCTGGAATGATCATGTGATCGACGTAATTCCAGTTGGTGCTAAATACTTCAGGGCCCAAAGCCCGTCGATACAAAACTCCGGTTGTCGCATATGCATGCTTCTCAGCTGTCAACTTTTCCTTTTTTAGCTCGCTGGAGACAAAGACCGGGATCTTGTCGAGCGTTGCACCCACGCGACTATCTCCAAGATCAAATGCGTCTCCCTGTTCTTTGTTGCGCGATACCGCGAAGTTCAGCCATTTAAGAGGCTCACCGGTATGATTGTAGATTGCGTGCGCATCGCCCTGCTTGCAGGGAACCACAACCGGTGCTTTCAAAACAGAGGTCCGTCCATTGACGGTGAATTGCGCCTCACCATTCAAGAGAACATACATCTCCTCGATGCTGTGATGGAAATGATGCCCGATTCCACCCTTCGCATTGATCGTACCCGCATGCAGATAAAGGAAGTTCGTCGCCAATTCATCACGACCGATCAATTGAGTGAAGCCCATTTGTCCCGCGCCTGCGTGAACAGCAGAGAGCATGCGGTATGTGGATGGATCATTGTGAACGACGCGTTCGCGGGTTGTTTGCGCCCTTGTTGAAATAGTGGTGACTGCGAAGAAGAACAGCAGACACCATTGTGTGGATCGTGAATTCATATATGAGCAAGTCTTAAGAATTTGTAAAAATCAGGTTCTGTTCAACGATTTGCGATCGCAGATTTCCCATCAATTGAAAATACTACATATCCGCGCGGCATCGCACTGGCTTCTTTGGAGTGATTGATCGAATCGTCACTGAAATCGCCGGTCGCATTGATCAACAAGTATTGCTTTCCGTCAATTTCAAACATCGCCGGCTGGCCGTTGGTCTCGAAGCTCAGCGTGGTCTCCCACAACAATTCTCCGTTTTCGGAATCAAAGGCGTACAGTTTGCCACCCTTGGCTGTCGCGAACACGATTCCGGATGAAGTCACAATCATTCCTTTTCTCAACGTGCCACTACCGGCTCCGGAATTTTTGTCGCCCGCCGCCAGCGCAACTGCATCTTCGCCCACAGGCTTCCTCCATTTGATGGTCCCGGCATTCAGATCATAGGCGACGATTGACGACCATGGCGGCAATGATAGATTGGGCCATTCGAGACCATAATCAGTGGTGTACCGATCGGCAGGATGTGATACCCCCTCAGGGTAATCGATCAAAGGAGATTCTTTCTTTTCATCCGGCGTGATAGGAACGCCACCCGACGCTACCACCGGGCCCGCAGGTTTTTTGTTTGGATCAGTTCTCCTCGGCATGAACCGCGAAGGAGTACCACCAAGGTATCGGAATAGCGATGCGACGGTCTGCTCATCGATGTGAACAAATCCCGGCATCTGACCTTTCCCATTCGCAATGACATCCTTGAACTCAAAAAAGAACATACGTTGTCCGGCGTTCACAAGGGAAGGGCCGGCGCCGCCTTTCATATCCGCACCATGACATGCCTTGCACGTGCTGGCATAAAGCGCCTCCACTTGCTTGATCTCATCTTTTGAAAGCGTTGCTCCGGGCGGACTAACTTTCTTGAGCTTGTAGATAGACGCATATTCTTCGGTTAATATATAAACCATTCCCTTTGCTGGATCCGACGCGGTATTTCCGAAGTTGGCGCCGCCGAGCGCTCCGGGCATCATGACGGTTGAATATTGGTCAGAAGGTGGGACGTAAAGTCCGGACTTCGCTGAATCCAGCCGCTTCATCCATAGCTGCCTAATGTCGTCCTTAAAATATGGATTCAATGTTTCCTTCGTTACCTCGTGACGTGTGAAAGTCGGAAGACTAGGGATCGGTTGTGTAGGCCATGATTTTTCACCAGGCATGGTGCTGGCAGGGAAGGGTTTCTCTTCGATGGGCCACACCGGCTCGCCTGTCTCACGATCAAGCACGAACATGAATCCATGCTTGGTAGCGACGGCGACAGCATCGATATTTTTTCCGTCTTTGTTTACGGTGATTAGCTGTGGCGCTGACGCGAGATCATAATCCCATAAGTCATGGTGGACAGTTTGATAGTGCCAAATTCGCTTGCCCGTTCGCGCATCCAGGGCCACGATGCTGTTACCAAACAAGTTACTTCCTTCGCGATCCGCGCCATAATAGTCATAAGTAGGAGATCCAACAGGTAAAAACGCGATTCCTTTTTTTTCGTCGATGGTGATCTCACTCCAAACATTCACCGCTCCGACATATTTGTAAGCATCTTTCGGCCACGTATCGTACCCAAATTCTCCAGGCTGCGGAATGGTATGGAATGTCCATACGAGTTTGCCGCTTAAGACATTGTATGCCCTGACATACCCTGGCGCTGAGAAGTAATTTTCACCCGGAGCGGACCCCATAATAATAAGGTCTTCGAACACAAAGCCTGGCATCATCGACTGCACACGACGAATCGATGTCGGCGCGCGGTCGAGACCTTCGCGCAGGTCGACATAGCCTTTTGTGCCAAAATCCATTATTGATTTTCCTGTAAGAGCGTCGATCGCCTGTAATGAATTGCCAATGGTAAACAGAAGGCGTTTGTCCTTTCCGTCTTTACTTTCCCACGAAGTAACACCTCTGCGATTAAGGCCTTGGAGGTTTGCGTGGATCCACAGCTCCTTACCCGTCACCGCACTCAGGCAAACGAGCGAATTATTTTTGGCGAATACGTACATCATGGTATCCATTACGATCGGGCAGAACAGGTAGCTCAGGCTATCCGTCGACGGATACACCCACGCGACTTTCATCGCACTTACATTTTCTTTCGTAATGGAATTGGCGACAAAATATTTAGACTGATCGGCACCGCCGCCATACTGTTTCCAGGTTTTGTGCTGATAGGAGATCGGTGATTGATCGCATCCAGCTACAGCGATCAGGATGACGAGGAGATAAGAGAGAAAACATTTCATTATTGACCAGTTAGAAAGATCAAAATACGAAATGAAATGCTTGCCGGATATTGTTTTTGATTTTTTGTGAAGAGTGGAATCCTAACAAGTGTTCCGCCCGACGCAGGAAAAAACAGGCGAAATCTAATATCTGATTGCACTCTTCAAACTGAGGAGTGGTTTCTCGATGAAATGCCAGGAAACCGACGCTACCAGGAACGTCGCAGAAATCTTGATCAGAAAGAACACTATTGGATCCAGGACGATATTGTAATGGTAAAAAAAAGATGCGATGAATATGTATATTATGAAATGATATAAATAAAGGCCGTAGCTAATCTTGCCAATGTATTTCATGATGCTGCTGTCGAAAATACTATTGCCATTGTGATCATGACTCTTGGGTGCTATCAGGAATAGTATCACAAAAAATGATAGCCAGATAGCCGACACCGAAAGAAAGACTCGCCCGAGGAAAAGGGAGGTTCTGTCAATCGGGAAATATTGCAGTGCCAACAATGCTGATGTGGCAATTAACAACAACAATAACAGAGTTCTGTGCATCCTGTTAAACTCAAGATGACTCATGCTGCCAACATAGAGACATAATAGAGACCCGACCATCAGGGCATCAAGGTTTCCAAAGAGGGAAAAGAACGCGAGCTCTTCCGTCCCCGCGTATACTTGCATCAGCTTATAGCCAAGAGAGAAAACACTTAGTAGTACGCACAGTCTTGCGAGGTTCTTTTCGCTGATCAGGAAAATAACCGCCGGCCAAAAAAGATAAAATAGTTCCTCGACCGACAGGGACCAGGTGTGGCCCATGAGTGTATTACAAAAGTAGGGTTGCAGGTTAGATGAGATTGAAAAACTCTGGAGGTAAAAAAAGTAGTACCCAAATTGTGATACGCTCGCTTTTGTCGCCAGTCCCCATGCAAGGCAAAAAAACAACACGAGGTAATAAATCGGAAATATTCTCAGCACGCGTCGTGAATAGAAGGCACGGAAATATTGATCACTTTTTTTATTGTTGATTAAAATCCGGGTAATCAGGAAACCTGACAGTACGAAAAACATTGGAACTCCAAGCCATCCGGTTTGGAATGAATAGAAACCGGCATGGAAAAGCATCACCATGATTACTGCGATTGCCCTGAAACTGTCCAGTCGCGAGAAGTAGGCGGCTTTTATGTCGATGCCTTGTGCGTGTATTTCTGGACTAAGTTCTGTGGTCTGACTCACGTTTTATTTTTATGTATGGATATTGGTATCATAAGGCGTTTTTATTGCAGCGCCCCAATTATCAAAACAACCCGGAAAGCGCCGGAACGTTGCATTCTTGATCTTGTTAAAGGATGAAAATACAAAATGAAATGCTGGTTGAGCGTTGTGCTTGTGAATTTATGACTGGCAGGTGCATTACCCTTGAACGTCGCAATGACTAGAAGCAGAAAAAGGCCGGATGACGATATCCGGCCAGACCTTGGAAGCGATTCTGTGCTGGGAATCGCAAGAAAATTATCAGGTAACAGTTTATTGATTGTATGCGACACTAAACTCTTGTGCAAATTCCTCAAGCTTTGTAGGCCCAACGATTTTTTCTGTCGAGAGCTGGTCTTGCATTTTTCCGTTTCTCAAGGCTATGCCCATTTCAACGAATGGAATGGCGTGCGTGGCCGGAACGCCGGCATCAAGAAGACCCTTCAATTGTTCGTCGTCACTGAATGCTACCCAGGCTAAGTCTTTTCCAATTGCCTTGCCGAGAACGTTTGCGACGTCTGTGCCTGTGCGCTCATCACTAACGATGTGCCTGACCGAATTCCCAATAAATTTTAGATTGAGTAGTTCGTCTTGTACGATCGCCGCAATGTCGCGCGTATGGACGAGGGCAAGTTTTTGACTACCTGCACCATAGTTTGCTCCCATAATGCCGGCATGTTTGATCAATCCAATTTGGCTCAGGAAATTATAGTAGAAAGAAGCGGGGCGAAGATGCCTGACATTCAAGCCTGGAATTCCGTTAAGCGCCGTTTCAAAATAGTTCAACGCGACCACTGGCCCCGTACCTTCCTTAAGATGGGCACCGATACTGCTCAGGTTCACTATGTATTTAATGTTATTGCTCTTGATCGCGTCGATGTAATGGTCTGCGACTTTCTTTTGCGAGGCTTGCCAATTGTCTGTCTGCCAAATCGGAGGAATCATGGTGTACACAACATCCGCGCCGGCAAATGATTTTTTCACGAAGGATGGATCCAATACCGAACCGATCAACGCTCTTGCACCGAGCTGTTCGATCTCCTTTGCTTTCTCCGGATTGCTGGTAATTACAGATACATGCTTACCTGCTTTGACGAGGGCCACGACTACGGGTTTGCTGATGTGTCCGATTGACCCTGTGATGACGTAATTTTTCATATTGTTTTTTGTTTTTCGTTGGAGCCGCCACCGTGTATGCCCGCAGTGGCGATTGCGTTGCAAGACTAACGCTAAAGTCTTATTTTTGATGGTAGGTACATTAATCTGATATAGTCATTAATTTCAGACTATAGCTGATAATTAAATAGTTATAAAGAATAAATGAGCGTAAAAATGACAGATTTGGTGAACTGTCCTGTGACAGCAACCATGGACGTGATTGGCGGAAAGTGGAAGATTCTGATCTTGTACCTGATCAGGAACGATGTGAACCGTTTCGGGAAATTAAATATGATGCTGAAGGACATCAGCAAGCAAATGCTCACTACACAGCTTCGCGACCTGGAGCGTGATGGTATTATCAAGCGGGTGATATACCCAGAAATTCCGCCACGAGTAGAATACTCTCTTACTGAAAAAGGTGAGGATCTTGCCCCAGTTTTCAATGCCCTGAAGGAATGGGGATTTAAGTACGAGTTGGTGTCGGTTCCTGACCATGAAATTGCTTCCCGGAGCTAAAACAATAACCTTGTAATAAAAATAAACATTTGACTATCAGTCGATTTGCACATTTATTCTATAAATCCGATAGGAATTATATTTTTAATGACTTTTTCTATTACCTTCGGCTCAGATTTATATCGAAAGGGTGAGAGATCAGGCTCGGAGACCCCTTAGCAAAGGTGCGAATGCGCTAGTGCTAATACCTGCCCGCCACTTAACGGGGAATTATAAATTTTATGGCGCAGACATACTTGCTTTCTTTTCCCACAACCTTGTTCATCGACAAGCGAGGTAAAGTGAGGAAGGTACATACCGGTTATTCCGGCCCAGCAACAGGAAAATATTACCAGGAGTACATCCGCGAATTCAACGACGAAGTGAATGCCTTGGTCAGCGAACCGGATCCGGAAAAAGTGAGGCTTGTGGCCAGCAAGCCATAAAGGTTGGTTAGTCGAGTTGATTGGTTAGTCAAGTCCCGTGGCCGAGAGGTTAGGCAGAGCTCCGCAACAGCTCTTACAGCGGTTCGAATCCGCTCGGGAATTCTATATAATGGGGGTAAGATTTGGTCATCCGGTTATTCTAATCCGATGAATCCTTCGGGCAACGCCGCGGGCGTCATATCTGATCCAGAACGGTTTGAAGATAATTCCTATAATCATTTTTATAGGCATTTCGCTCTTCATCGGAAATGGTGTAAATCTCCGCAGCTACGAAGGCCGGCACCACTTTGAAGCCAACGTAACGGAGGACGCCTTCTTCTATGCTGTAGAGCACATCATGACTTCTGCGTGCAACTTCGCTGAACCGCGCTCGTTTTGTTTCGGCCGTGATCACCAATAACGCTTTCTTGTCGCAGAGCATTCCACTATCGCCGTAGGCGTATCCGCGTGAAAGAACCCGGTCGAACCAGCCTTTCATGATCGCCGGCACCGACCACCACCAAAACGGAAAATGGAAGATCACGAGATTGGATTGATTGAGCTTGTCGTGCTCGGCCTGGACATCAGATGGGAGCGCATTTATTTTAGAGGCATGCTCTTGCTCATCCATGACATTGAAGTAGTCTCTATTATATCGATCGCTGAATTCCTCTCCGCTCACGACGGCGTTGAATTTCTGCGCGTACAGATCAGAGACATAAAAGCGGATGTTCCGGGATTCAACAACCCTTAAACTTTCTTTCGCCATTGCATAAGTGAATGATTTTTGTTCAGGATGAGCTATTACAACTGTTACGGCTTGCAACGCTTTCTTATCATATTTCCCGTCAGGTGTCATACTAAGTAAGCGATCGTCCAATAGTTGTAAGGATCGCACGCCCGATAATCACGAAATAATGAGACAACTAAAATTTATTTCGATTAGAATGACTCATGGTTATCTGAAAAAAGCATCATGAGCTTCTAACCTTCATGCGATGGAAAGTAAACCAACACGATTTGGGCAATCGTCAGAAGCTTGACTTGTTCAAAGACCTTTTTGTTTCATGATACGCACAATTTCGACGAGCCGGCTAGTGAACCCATATACATCGTCAAACCACGCGCTGACTTTCAAATGAGATCCGATGGTGCTTGTCAAGGTTGCGTCGACAACGCAGGAATGTGAATTGCCAACAATATCCCGCGAAACAACTGGTTCCTTATTGACTGCAAGCATTCCTGAAAGTGCCCCTTCTGAATTGCGTTCAAATAATTTGTTTACCTCGTCTTTTGACGCGGGACGCTTGAGTACGAAATGAAGGTCCGCCAGCGCGCCACATTCGATTGGCACCCGCGTTGACGTGGCGGCAATCCTGCCCAGCAAAGCCGGGAACAGCCGTTCAAGAGTTTGCGCCAGATCAATCTCCGCCGGTATGATCGACAAAGTGGCTGCCCTGCCACGGCGCAACTCTGAATGCGGGCCGTCTACGAGCGATTGACGGGATGTGAATGAATGGAGCACATTGATATGAAGAGAATCAATTCCAAATGAATCCTGGATAGGATTTATCACGAGTGAGGTGCAGTTTGTCATACAACCACCCGGTGATAAAATATCACTGCCCTTGCTTATGATCTCATCATTGAATCCACGGATCACCAGAGGAATGTCGGACGAACCTGTGGTAGAAAGCAACACGCGCTTCGCACCGGCGCGTAGATGCTTCGAAGCGGCGGTACGCGTAATAAATCTCCCCGAACACTCAATGACCAGGTCAACGTCGAGTGCTTTCCAGGGCAGTGCTTCGGGATCGGCCAGGCAAAGTAGCTTGACCGTAGCGGTCCCCACAAGCATGGTATCATTACCAACCGGTGTGATGTTATCGTGGCGGCCATAGATCGAGTCATACTTAAACAAATAGACAAGATTATCGGGAGGCATGGTGTCGTTGACAGCGACAACATCATGGCCTTTTTCCAACAGTAGCTTGCACACGAGCCTGCCGATTCTGCCGGCTCCGTTGATCGCAATTCTCATGATTTGCTTTATTTATGCACTACATTCCAAAACGAAGGTGTGCACTTTTTGATTTAAACTGAAACGGCCAGCGAAAGTTCCTTCCAAATGAGGTCGACATCTTTATTTGTCGTTCGCCAGTTAACGAAGCATGCGCGCATACCGTCACGCTGATCGTAGTTCGTAGGGGAGAAATAAACTACGCCACGCGCATTGATTTTTTCCATGATTTGCGGAACGTCTGCATCTAATTTTTTCAAAGTTATCGCCTTGACCGTGAAGCAGACGACATTTAATCTAACGGGTGCTAAAAGCTCGTAATCACCTGATGTCGAGATCAGACTTCCAAGGGTGTGAGCGTGCGCGACGCAGGTATCGACAATCTGCCGGAAACCTTCTTTGCCGTACGCAAAAAGACTTATCCATGCAGGTAACGAACGCATCCTTCGGGAACTTTCAGGTGTATTATTATTGAATCTAAAATTCAGGTCGTCGCCAAGGTAGCGCGCATTGACAAGCTTAAACACATCGTGTTGTAATACTTTGTGATCTGGATGAATAAATGTCAATCCACTATCGTAAGGAAGGTTCATCCATTTATGCGTGTCTACGGTGATCGAGTCGGCCTGATCCCAGCCGTTGACCAGATGGGCATACTTTGGTGAGCAACTGACCATTCCGCCGAAGGCGCCGTCAACGTGAACCCACATTTTGAATTTCTTTTTCAGCGCGACGATAGCAGCAATGTCATCGAAATCACCCGTGTTGACAGTCCCGGCATTGGCAATCACAATGACGGGCTTGTCGCCGAACTCCTCGAGCTGTGACTCCAAGGCCATCACATCGATGCACTCGCGATGAGCAAGTGATGGGACCCTTCTGTGCGCCTTTCTTCCGATTCCCAGCATCGACAATGCTTTGATCGAACTGGCGTGAGGCTGACATGATAGTACGCGAAACGTGGATGTGTGCTGGATGCCATCTTCGGCGAAGTCTTTACCCAGCTCTTTTCCGATCCATTGACGTGCAACAGCGAGTCCGGTAAAATTCGACATGGTCGCGCCGGACACAAAACCTCCAGTGAATTCCGTTGGAATCGCGAGCAATTGCTTGATCAGTTGAAGGGTTTCAAGCTCGATCCAAGGTGTCAGGTCACCTTTGTCAGCGATTCCCATCTGTGGGCAGAAGTCGAAAGCTGTGGTGAGCCAATCGCCGGCAATCGCGGCTGGCGTGACCCCACCATTGACATAGCCAAGGAACCTGGGTCCGGATCGTCCGGTAAGAATAGACTCGTAAGTTTTGAGAAACAGTTTAAACGCCTCACGCGCACCCATACCACTTTCAGGCAGGCTCTCAACTCGTTCCTGCGGCAATTCACCCCATAGATTCTTGATGTCAACCTGCGCCAGGAACTCTGAACAATATTTTTTAACATCTTCAAGGATGATGTCCATGTTCTGCCGGTCACTTTCAAGAGGTTGCATGAGCTTCTGGTTTAGTGAAGGTCGGAATTGAATGAAGGCCTTACATGCTAGAATAGAATCGGGTCTTCCAGCCTGACAATTTCATTTGGATTCAGTACGATGGAGGAAGTGAGTGAACCGGCGTTGAAATATACTTTTTCTTCGTTGAGAAGGTCTTTGTCCATTACAAGCTGAACCGAGAATATCTTGCCGAAGGGAGGCAGCTCACCATATCCACATCCTGTAATTTCCGCAAGTTGTTCCTTAGTGCCGAGGCGAACTTCATTGGCATGAATAAGGCGGCGGATAAGTTCGAGGTCGGCCTTTTTTTGTGCCTGGATCGCAACGATTACGAAGCCCTTTGCCCCTGTTTTCTTAAAGCGCACAAAAAGAGCTTTCGCCTGTTGCTCTAGACGTGTGCCTAATGTTTTCTGGTAAGACTCTGCGCTGTCTGCGGCCGGGTGCGTGATCCTTTCAAAAGCTACTCCATTTGCAGTCAGGTAGGTAGTGATTTCCTCAGGGACATTTTTCATCGGTTGTTCGACTTTATGCGATTCGCAATTCTAATTAGGATTGCCTCCCGAATGAAATTAAATCGATTTGAAAATTTCATGACATCATTTACTGCTTCTATGGCAAATGGAATTTTTCAGCGTCGATACACCAGGCGAGGTTTGAAGTAATCAGGTTTTCCGTAAAGATCATCTTAAATCTCTTTCCTAATTTCACGGCTCATGACGCGGCCCGAAGAACCTGAATTTCAATTTACGCCGATGATGAACGTCGCACTGCAGTTCATCAACAGCACCGGCAGACATATTTTCCTTACGGGAAAGGCAGGTACCGGAAAGACGACTTTTCTGAAAAACCTGTTAATGCGAACCCATAAGCAGGCCGCCATTGTTGCGCCTACAGGAATTGCGGCGTTGAATGCAGGGGGGTCCACGATCCATTCGCAGTTCCTTTTTCCTTTCGGGATGTTTATTCCTGATAAGTCATACGCCGAGACTCCTGTGGAAGGAGCTAATTGGTACACGGAGAGCGTTCTGGCTCGCAGACACCCATTGAACAACGTTCGAAGACAGGTTCTTCGGGCGATCGATCTGCTGATCATCGATGAGGTAAGTATGTTGCGGGCGGATCTTTTGGATGCGATCGACTACCGTATGCGTTCGGCGCGTGGTAATTTCAGACAAGGTTTTGGAGGCGCTCAGCTATTGCTTATCGGCGACTTATATCAACTGCCGCCCGTTGTTAAGCGGGAAGAAGAAAGGCGGTTGAATCAATACTACAAGAGTCCATGGTTTTTTGAGTCGCACGCATTGCAGCGCGACGGCTTCGTGTATATCGAGCTCGACAAAATATTCAGGCAAGCCGATCAGGAGTTCATCGGAGTGCTGAACAATCTCCGGGTCAACACGGCGACGCCGGAAGATCTGCTCTTGCTGAACAAGTATTATCATCCACCCGAAGAGATCGGTAGTATGCGTGACGTAATCACACTCACCACTCACAATAATAAAGCGGATGAGATGAATGCAAAAGCATTGCGTGAGCTTCCCGGGCCATCGCATTTCTTCGCCGCTAAAGTGGACGATGATTTTCCTGAGAGCATGTACCCAGTGCTCTCCCGTATCGAGTTGAAGGAAGGTGCGCAAATCATGTTTACAAGGAATGACTCGGAGGGCAACGCTTACTATAATGGAAAGCTTGCAACAGTAACGTCGATTTCGGGAACGGAGATCACAGTGCAAATGGCTGGATCAGGTAATTTCTATATTTTAAAAAGGTCTGTCTGGGAAAATAAAAAATACACGATTCATCATTCTACAAAAGAATTGGAGGAGGAGGTAGTCGGCGCATTTGAGCAATATCCGATCAAGCTCGCATGGGCGATCACTGTCCATAAAAGTCAGGGCCTGACATTCGACAGGGCTATCATCGATGTGGGCCAGGCCTTCGCCGATGGCCAGGTCTACGTGGCGCTCTCGCGGCTGCGATCCATAGACGGACTCATCCTTCGCACGAAAGTTCAACCCGGCATCGTCAGCACCGACAAGCAAATAGTGTCATTCGACCAGGCACATAACCGTCCGGAAACATTGAATGATGAGATGAAATCGCGGCAAAAGGATTTCCTTAATATCCAGCTCGCCCGCACTTTCGATTTTGAAGTCCTGCTGAAGGAGATTGCACATATTATTAAAGGTGAAGACACAGGTGCCGGCTTTCAAGAAAAAACTATGAAGCCGGTGCTCACCCAGTTGAAGAATTCCCTGTCAGCGGAATCGGATAACCTTTGGCGCTTCCGTGCTCAACTGAACTCTTTACTTGACGCGGGCAGGTACCCGGAAATACTTGAACGCATCCGCAAGGGCAGCGAATACTATAAAACACTTTTATGGGACCAGGTTAAATTGCTTGCACAGCACATCGAGGACATGAGCGTTGAGAAACGTGTCAAGGGATATCTCAATGATCTTGGCGACCTGGACCAGCTCATTTCAAAAAAGCTCGAGGAAGTCGACAAGATTTATCACCTCGCGGAAGGAATTGTTGAAGGCAGGAAGCATTTTGATTTTGGAGAAATTAAGAGAGCAAGAATAGAAGCCAGGTCGGTCATGCTTCAATCAATCGTCAGGGCGGAAAAGCTGACCCCAAAGAAAGGGAAGAAAAAAAAGAAAGGAGCGGGCGAGCCCAGCACGTACGACATTTCAATTGCAATGGCTGAGCAGGGCATGACCGTTGAGGACATTGCGAAGGAACGTGAGTTGGTGAAAAGTACAATCGAAGGTCACCTTGCGAAAGGAGTCGAAGATCGTCGCATTGAAATATCGAGATTCATGGCTGAACACGATGTTGAAAAGATAGCGTCTGCTCTCCGCGAAATGCCTGAAGGGTTTATTTCATCGGAACTGTATGCGAGGTTAAAGGGAGCTTACAGCTATGGGCAGCTGCGGGCGGTCATGGGGTATACCGGAATCAAGTCCGCCCGAAAAAGAGATTTGACTTCTGGTGAGGATTCGACGCGATGATCAAGTGATCGCTCTCTTTGCTTGTTCTAAATGCCTGGCGTTGTGTGCGATCACAAATTGAAATACATCTCCCAACCTGAGTCGGACCAGCGAGGTTAGTGAAATCGGGATCCGGCGATTCAGATCTGCCCTTCGGGCATGATCCAGGTATTTTAACATAGTCTCCTGCTGGTGAATGAATTCGGCCACCACGGTATGTGCATCAAGCTGCGGAGAAGGAACGTATTCTTTGAATGTTTTGATCTTTGTTTTTCCCGTGTCAGGATCCATCATCCTTGAGAAATATGATCCAAGCCAACCGTTTGTAAATGTCTTATCGGGATCTGAAGCCCGGGATTGTTGTGTCGCTTTTCGAATTTGCGGCAAGTAGTAGTTACCGTATCGATTCAAATGCTCGAAACATTGCGCCGCGCTCCAGCCCCCGGATGGCGGCTGCTTTAGCAACACGCCTTCCGAAAGATTCTGAAAAACTTTTGTGGCTTCCTGCAACTGGAGATCTACCTTTTCATGCAGGTCCGCCAGAAACGTCATTTTGTCCATAGCCCTCATTTCAGCGGGAATTATTTGCTGACACACCTTTTTCAGCGACAAGCAAGATAACGGCAAGCATAAAAAATATGGACTCGATAATCATCCATTGCATTCCGAATGCGCCCAATGGACCCTCGGCAAAAATTGTAATCACGCGTGATATCGCGTAGGATCCCCAGAGCAGACATAGAAATTGCAGGCCTTTCCGGATGTCCGTGGTGAGCAGGTAGCCGAGGCCGATTGCCAGAGCCAGTCCAACGCCGCCGTACACGCCGCGGATCGAGCTGAATGCATCGGTATTTTCAAGCTTTACTTTGACAAGATCCATGACGCCTTGGGGATCAAAAAAAGCGAGCGCGCTCACATAAATAAATGTGAATGCTGATGTGAGGATAAAGACGCGGGATGCGATTCGTACCATTCTTTCTGTTTTCATCTTGTTTTTTGTTTATGATGCAAAACAGCGCAGGCCCGCGCTACGAAACATTGGTAAATACCAACATTTTCAAATTCTGACATGATTGATGAGCTTGCTGAAGTTGGTCGGATCGATACCCAGGTAGTTGGCGAGATATTTATGAGGAACCAACTGAAGGATATGAGGACTTCGTTGAAGCAATTTTTTGAATTTCTCTTCGGATGAAAAGCACTGGAGCTCAACCAGGCGTTCCATCACTCCCGAGAATGCCATTGTCAGACCATTGTTGATCAGTCGGTCAATCGCTGGATTGGTAGCCATCAGCGTGCGAATATCTGCGAACCTGGCCCGGAGAAAAACTGATGCGGTTAACGTCTCATAATAGTACCGTGAAGGCAAACGTAGCACCATCGAGTCGATTACGCCTCCGAAAGATGGGGCATAGGTGAACACAATCGTTGCTTCACGCTCATGATCATCCAGGTAATAAACCCGCTGGACACCATCACATACGAAATAGAGGTAATCCTCGACATCGCCCGACATCGTCAGCTGCTCTTTTCGTTTCGCCTTAAAGGAAGTGAATAGGCCGGCGAAGGCAAGCCAATCCGCCGGCGGAAGCGAGTGAATAGAATCGATAAGGTTTTTTAGCGGTTCGTGTTCTGGCGCCATCCCGGAAATAAAGCAATTTCCAGGATTTTGTTACAAGGAATTCCTGCAACTTATCTCAATCGCAAAGTACGTTGAAAGGAAACAGCCAACTTCTCCACGTGCCGCCATGCGACGTAAACCATAGCGATTCCCACGACACCCGTCAGTGCAACTGCTTTGATCGTGAGCACAAGCGCATACTCAAAGCCCCGTTGGAAAGGGGTCTGTAAGATGATATTCTTTATCATGTTTATCATTTGCCCTGCTCTATTGCTCTTTTTTGCTCCTTTTTTTCTTAAAGTAGTACCCGCGTCAGAAAGTTATGCTTTAATGCATCAATATTTTTATCAAGTTTGACGGACGGCGTACAGTCATTGAACCATACAGTGCACTCATCTGTAATGAGAATCCGACTTGCTGACAGAGTCCATTAAGCTTTTCAGATGAAAGACTTGGGACATTGTAACCAGGAACATTCGCCTCACCATCCGGAGTGATAAGACCAACCATGCATTTGATAAGAACGGATTTTCCCGAGCCCGAAGGGATGAAAGTGATAGCCTGGACTGGCGTTCCTACTGAGGAGAAAATTCTCTGTTGAGTCTGGTCGCGGCGTTAGTATTGCCAATGCTAAAATGGCGGTGCGCTTGGATTATAGAGCGTTGACGGCGCGTTGACGAGCGCCGTTGGATATCGTATTCTGAGGTTTGTTTGTATTCGAAACCCGACGTGGCTCACATTTTCAACAACACGCGGATAATAGAATATGCGCGCCTCGATCGTGTTGAAGATCAGGTTTTCGTTTCGGGTTCTTATGCCTGCAGAAATTCCGGAGAAGAAATTGTCTCGCTGGAATATTCGAAGATTTTTCGACAACATGGCCACATCGATCCGTGCAATAGGGGCGAGCTTGAATCCAAGTATTCTCCATGGCGTGTACATCACTGCTTCTTCACTTAGAGTTAAGCGGTGTGAGCCAACCAGGCTGTCGGGAGTGAATCCGAGAATTCCGTTCACGTCACGAATATCTATCCCGCGTTTCAATGTCTGGTTATAGATTCGTGCGTAGCCTATCGTCGATTGCAAGCGAACCCTCTTTGTTCCCGTCCTGTGGAGTTGACTGAAGTGTTGGAAATTGGCAATGAATATTCCGTCTTCGCCTTTGGCGGTTTTTGGATTGTAGTAGCCTCCAAGACCTAAGTAGTAGGTATGTATCGCGCCGTTGGGGGTGATGTGACTGTAGTAGACTTCAGTTCCTCCATATGTTCTTTGGTTTCCGAGTTCTTTTTCTACGCCGCCTGTGAATGAAGCGCGGTAACCATATGGAATATCTTCTGTACGTCCAAAGCCGATCACATATTGGGTTTTATAAAAATCTTGTCTGAAGAAAGACACTTGTCCTAAAATCGCCTGCCGCGTGCGCAAGGCAAAGCGGTCGATTTCACGTATGAATCCATTGGGAACTTCGGAGAAATTTTGCTGATAGGAACGCAAGGCCACGAACCGCCTGTTTCTGTTCTCCTTCAGATTGTCGGGCATAGTCTTGAACCCAAATGAGTAACCGGCCCAATAGTCCTGAATGGTGTAGCGATAGTTTTCATACAAACTATCGGGACGGACGAAAACGTTGGTTGAGAAGTTGTTGCTGATCTCGATGCCGCCTGCCCAACGCGTGAAAGGATGAAACAGAGGTCTGCTAAGGCGCAGGAAAACTGCTGATTCATTTTCAGTCCCCAGACTCGTGCCTCCGTTTATCTGCGAGTACCCGATCGTTCCATTCACAAAAGTTCCTAATGCATTGATCTTTTGGTATATGATCTCCGATCCGAATTTTGGAGTCCGGTCGATGTCGTATTGGCCACCGACCTGGATACTTTGTCCCATTCCGAGAAGGTTTGCCTCCTGAACGCTGAAACGATATTTTGTTGCTGCATCCGGCGTGAACGAGGCGCCAAGACTGAACACGTCGCGTGTAATCACGATAAGGTCCACCTGATTAGAATTTTTTACCGGCTTGACAAGAATACGGGCATCCTTTACAAAATTCAGGTTGCGAAGAATGCGTTCATTGTCCGCAACGCGGTAGGGATTCAGTGGCTGGCCCTCGCGTATGAATAAGTTGTCGCGCACAACGAACTCGCGCGTGTCGGCGTGCAACGAATTAGCGGTCCGCGACAGTACAGTCTGGATATTACTGCTGGTATCCTGAACGGTATTATTAAATCCTATGCGCCGGACTATGATTTTCCGGATAATTTTTCCTGCATAAGGCAAATAGGGCTTTTCACTCTTTTCATTGATAGTAGGGTGATCTGCGCCGGGATCCTTTGTGATGACCCCCATGATCTTCTGAACTGCCTTGCTGTCTTTCAGGCGGTGATGGGTCGTGTCGCCTTTGTCCTGCGCCGCGGCATGATAGAAGTCGGCGCAAAGAACAAGAAGCAGCATCGCTGCACTTTCTTTCAAAACCCTGAATAGACTGGATTTCCCCTCCCTTTTTTTCACCGATTCATTTCAACGGGGATTAAGATATTATTTATTGCGCTAAATACCCACCGTCGATTTCCAATGTCATTCCGGTGATGAATGCGCTGTCCGGTAATGCAAGAAAGAGAAGTGCGCAGGTAACCTGCTCTACTTTTCCCAATCGTTTGAAGGGGTACGATGCAAGGACGTGTTGCTTTATCTTTTCGTTATCATTTAAGCCTCCTTTTTGTCAGCAAAGGTGTGTTCAATGAAACCGGCTGCCATCGCATTCACTCGAATTCCTTGATTTGCATATTCCCATGGCATCTGATTTTGCGAGTCCACGAACCCATGCGCTGCCGCAACGTAGTCATCAGATTCTGCAGGCCCGGGGCACCCTTGCAGTGTCTTGTAAATATCCTTTTCCGGATGTCTACCGGATGGTTCAAGAAGATCGCTGGCTAAGATTAGCCACCTGGTTATCCCTGTCTTCAAACTAAAAAATAGCGTGCGCCATATGACGATTGAATTTTATATTGTGGAAAATTGTTATACCGGTGTTTAGTTTATTGACCATCAGACATATTTTTTTGAAATACCCACGAAAAAATGGACTATAAAGACTATTATAAAATTCTGGGCATCGACAAGAAGGCATCTCAAGAGGAAGTAAAGAAAGCATTTCGCAAGCTCGCGGTGAAATATCACCCCGATAAGAACCCTGGGGACAAAAAGGCCGAGGAAAAATTTAAGCAGATCAACGAAGCCAATGAAGTGCTCGGAGATCCGGCTAAGCGAAAAAAATATGATGACCTTGGAGAGAACTGGCGGCAATATGAGAATGCAGGGACGCCTCCCGGCGGAAACCGTCGTCAGACATACACCTACGGAAGCGATGGCGGGGAATTTTTTGGCGGAGGAGGCCGAGGATCAGATTTCTCTGATTTTTTTGAACAGTTTTTCGGAGGTGGCGCTTCGGGTGCAAGCAGGGCAAGGAACACAAAAGGCCGGGACATTCAGGCAGATATGGAGATCACCCTTGAGGAGGCTTTTCAGGGGGCTACGCGCATCATCGAACTTGAAAATGAAAAATTAAGAATTACAACAAAGCCGGGTGCTTATGACGGGCAGCTTCTTCGCATCAAAGGCAAAGGAGGGGCAGGGCAATCAAACCGCGGCGATCTTTTTGTCCGAATTCACGTGAAGGGTCATCCGCGATTTACTCAGCACGGTGACGATCTTGCCACTACGCACAACATCGATTTATACACTGCGGTGCTTGGCGGCGAGACCATCATCAACACGCTGACAGGGCAGGTGAAAGTGAAGATTGCCCCGGGAACCCAAGCAGGAAAATCTATTCGCTTAAAGGGTAAGGGAATGCCAGTACACGATCAACCTGGTATGGCGGGAGATTTGATCATTCAGTTGAACGTCTTGCTTCCGGAGAAGCTCACTGACAAACAGCGGGAATTATTTGAACAACTTCGATCACTAACGTAAACGACACAACCACTAACTGCCAGGTCGCCGGAATTCATAAATATGGACACTTTCCAACAAATAATTCAGTCTTCAACGCCGGTGCTGGTTGATTTCCATGCGGAGTGGTGTGGTCCTTGTAAGATGATGGCACCTGTCATCAGGGAAATTGCGCAGGATGTAGACGGGAAGGCACGGATTATCAAAGTAGATATTGACAAGAATCCGGAGGCCGCGGCCAAATATGACGTTCGTGCGGTTCCAACTTTCATCATCTTTAAAAATGGGCAGTTGGTTTGGAGACACGCAGGCATGATTGACAGACATAGCCTGTCAAAGCAAATCCTGAATTTTGCCCAAAAGGTTTAATCGGTGAAGGTGCTCCCTGGCATTAAATTTCTATCACGTATCAGAATGACAGAAAATCAGTGGGCCGTTTTTTTACCCGGAGTAAAGTCATTCTAAAAAAAGGTAGCTCGCATAATGCAACGGGAGGCTATGTCTAAGACAAAATGCCAATTTTCTTTGCGAAATTAATGCCATAGACTGCCTTCGTGTTCTGAACCTGAAGCTATAGTCACGCGGCCGTTTGTGTGTCGCCAAAACTTCAGCGGTGGAAGGGACTTGCGCTGGCAGCTACTTTAATCTCGAGCAAATGAAAAACATTCTCATAACAGGTGCTTCAGGAAATCTCGGTAAGCCTACCGTTCAGAAATTCTTATCAGAAGGCCACCGGGTGATTGCAATAGTTACGCCGGGAAAGGAACTCCCATTCAAGGTAAACGGCGAGCTTGTAACTTTCAGCGCGGACCTTTCCAATGAAGCTGCGGTTAATATCATGGTGGGCGACATCGTGTCTCGTTATCAGACCATCGACGCGGCTTTGCTTTTGGTGGGAGGCTGGGCAGGAGGAACAATCTTTGACACTGATGGCGTGGGTCTTAAAAAGATGTATTCACTCAATTTTGAGACTGCATACTTTGTGGCGCGTCCGGTATTCAAGCAAATGGTTCAGCAACAGGAAGGTGGAAGGATCGTCTTCGTTGGGGCCAGGCCGGCTCTTCAAGCAAAAGATGGAAAAGCGTCGCTGGGATACGGACTCTCTAAATCGCTCGTGTTCAAGCTGGCGGAGTATCTCAATGCTGAAGGAGCCTCTAAGAATGTTGTTGCTTCAGTCGTGGTTCCCAGCACGATCGACACGCCAGCCAATCGCTCCGCGATTCCGAAAGCGGACTTCAATTCATGGGTGAAACCTGAAGCAATAGCAGATGTGATGGCTTTCCTGGTTTCCAATCAGGGAGTGCCGCTCCGTGATCCGGTAGTGAAAGTTTATGGCGGCGCCTGATACGTTACTTACTCTTTCCAGCGAGCAAGTTCGGCTTCGGCAGCAATGAACCCAAACGATGAGAAGTGCTTTCCGGCGACTACCTTTTCGAAGATTTCCTTCGCCTTTTCCTTGTTGCCATTGTAGTAGTACCAGTTCCCGACGCCATACCCCTGCGTTGCCAGGCTAAGGTCCTTGTCTTCTTCGTTGTCACCAACTTCCAGCAGAGACTCCGGAGTCAACTTTCCCTGATACATGAGGCACCGCTTGTAATAAGAGTCGTTCTCAATGATGTTCATCCCTTCATGGATGTTTCCTAAAATCGATTTTGCTCTTTCCGGATGACCGCCACGCATATCCGTCATATACATCCAGTCAACCGTTGCGACCAATAAATCGTCATTGTTGCAGACTGTGAGGGTGGTAGTGCAGGCCTCCCATGCGGCATCGAAATTTCCTTTGAGATAGTATGCCAGGGCGAGGTGATAGCGAATATTAAATTGAGTAGTCGATAATGGAACGTTGAGCTTATTTGGTGAGCCGTCGGGTTCCAGCTCAAGAGGCATTCCTCCGATAAGTGCATTTGCTTTGTTGAAATCGACAATTGCAGCATCAAACAAGCGCATAGAAATATAGCGGTGGCCCCGATGCCTGTAAAGTTTTGCGGAGCTCGGGAATTTTTCAATGCCCTCTGTGAAGACATCGATTGCCTGCTGGAATCGTGATAAGTAGCCCAATCTCCGGCCATACCATATATAGTGATCTTCACTCGGATCTTTTTCCCAGTTCGCCTTTGCTACTGCAAGATTGCTGTCAAGTTTCGCTTGAGCTTTTGCAGAACGCTCCGGCTCGAAGTATTCCTTTCCCAATAAAGAAATTACAACGGGGTTCTTTTCCGTTGATACGGTTTCTTTTCGTGCCGTGCAGGCGGCAGCTGCTGCCATAGCGACAAGTATTACAGAGGTCAGTTTCATTATTCTATTCCGGGTTGTTTTACAGTAAAGCCTGATTTTGCCTTTTCTTCCTCGACGATCTTTTTCACATCTGCAAGTAATTTTTTGGAGTCATAGAGGATGCCGTCTTTTATTGTGTATTTGATTCCGCCAACGCGCCTGACGGTATTGTCATCCATCAACTTGATAGCACCTGTCCCGTAAAGCACTTGAAGGTTTTGCAATGGATTCTGATCTACGATAGCGAAATCCGCCAGCTTGCCAATCTCGATCGAGCCAACTTCTTTTTCCATACCTAATAGTTGCGCGCCGTTCAGCGTGGCTGATCGTATCACTTCCAGGGGGTGGAAGCCTGCTTCACGCAGCAGTTCCAGTTCGCGGATATAACCAAACCCGTATAGCTGGAAGATGAAGCCACTGTCGGAACCAGCCGTGACACGGCCACCCCGATTCTTATACTCGTTGACGAATGTCATCCAAAGACGGTAGTTCTCTCGCCATGCAACCTCCTGTTCAGTGCCCCAACTAAACCAAAACGATCCGTGCGCAGAAAGATTTGGCTGGTAAAAAGCCCACAGCTTCGGCAGCGTATACTGTTCGTGCCACTCCTGCCGGCGTGCTTTGTGGAGGTCGCGCGTTGCTTCATAAATATTGAACGTCGGATCCAACGTGAAATTCAACTTTAAAAGTGTGTCCATCACTGCATTCCACTTCTTTGAATAGGGGGGCGCGGCCTGCTTCCATAACCGGCCCGCCTCTTCAAAGCGGTGCTGCTCGTTGGTGTAATTATAATCAAGTGGGTAGTCCTGGATTGTCGATCCGTCCAGCATCGCCTCGGGCAAACCATACCAGTGCTCCATCGAAGTAAGTCCTGCGCCGGCAGACTGTACAACATTCCAACGCGCTACGCCGAGCTGTGCATGGTGGCACGCTGAACGTAGACCGAGTCGTTTGTTTTCGCGCAATGCCGCATCCATGATCTCGGGCGCAGCGCCGAAGAATTTTATCCCATCCGCGCCCTTGTTTTTATTTTCGTTCACCCACGCCCGCGCCTGTTCCGCGTTTCGTATAGGTGACTGGCTCCCCTGACCGAAAGCAGTGTAAGCCTTGATCCTTGGCGCCGTTATCAGATTTTGTGCACTCTTATTTTTCTGATCCAGCACCCAATCGAGTCCGTTTCCCGATCCCGGATCCCGCACGGTCGTGATCCCATGTGCCATCCACAGTTTGAAGATGTACTCGGCAACCGGGGCCTGGCCGCCGCCGATGTGACCATGTACGTCGATGAAGCCCGGCATCACATACATGCCTGTGCAATTGATTTCTCTACCTCCAGCTTCCAGTTTTGTTCTGGAAGATTCACTCGTCATCCCGGGTGTAGGGAGGCCAAGACTTACAATGTTTGTTATCCGGTTTTGCTTGACAACAATATCCACTGGTCCGACGGGCGGTGCGCCTGTTCCATCGATCAGCATAGCGCCGCGCAATATCAGCTGCGTGAAGGGTCCTTCACCTTCCTTTACTTCAGGTGCCTTCTTCATCGGTTCCTGGGCAAGCACCCGAACCGAAAGCAGTATCAGCAGCAACATAATTTTCTTCATGACGGGTAAAGTTTGATTGGTAAGCTAATGAAAATTAGCAATGGGGAAAACCGAAAGGATATTGGTGGATTTTTTTGCCACAGATGGCACCGATTAACACAGATGAAAAACAGAATGGTAGCAAGAAAACATTTACACCGAGGCAGCTTTGCTGCCATCTGTGTCAATTTTTTGCCAAAGATTAGTCTGTAAAAGCCGGTGTCAATCCGTGTTATCCGCGGCTAAAGGTATCTAAATTCAGACTCGTGCCGCGGGCAACCTCCGTGAGGTCGCTACTTCTTCGCCCAATAATCCACAACGGTTGCTTTATCGAGCACGGGTTTGAGGATCTCCACAAACTCCTTGTGAGCGGGATGCACCAAATAGTCGTCGCGGTCTTTGTCACTTTTGAACGTTACGAAGAAACAGTGCGTGAGTCCCTGGTTGAGATTTTCGGGACTTACGTTGGTTCCCCACTCAAAATCTTTGATGAGCTTTATCTTACTGGATAATGCGCGGAACGCATCCTCAACTTTCTTTACATCCGCCGCTTTTGCGTCATCCTTGAATTTAAAAAGGACTACGTGTCGTAAAGTGCCCGAATTGTTTTGCGCAGACAACGTCGATGCTGATCCAAACATGAAAATGACTGCAAGGAATATATTTTTCATAGTCGAAGTTAGTAAAATAACTGGCTGATAGGTTTGTTGATGTCGGGTGCTGCCGGTTTAAGAAGCATAAACTGGCTGAATTGTACGGGCGTCAGTGTCTTTTTCATGCCACCCAAAAATGTCTTCTGCAGCGTCCCGAATTTTTCGCGATACCCGTTGGGCTCTGACTGCATCTGTTCTATGAATTCTCCTTTCTTGGTGAGGAATTGTCCGACCAAGATGGTGACTTTGGCATTTTGATCATTGGTAAGATTGAGATCGGGCGTCAAACGATCCATGATATCTCTGCCGATCACACTTGGCTCGAAGCCGACAACCGGTGCTGGCTTGTTCACGTTGATTTGGGCTTGCAGCTGCAGCGCGGTAGTGACGAGAATGACATTAAGAATATTTCTTTTCATTGTTCAGCGTTTTAAAATTCCGACTTGTTAACTTATGCCGACCTTTCAAACTATTGACCATGTCAAGAGAATCATTTATCGCATCCATGAATGCTTCCTATTCGAGTCCCGGGGCAACTATTTACCTGGGCGCCGGCGTGCTGGAGGGACAGATCATTGCGGAGGCTAAAATAAACGTGCCACTACGGATGATGAACCGCCATGGCCTCGTGACCGGAGCCACCGGATCCGGAAAAACAAGGACCCTTCAGCTTATGGCAGAGCAGTTGTCGGCAGCAGGTGTCTCTGTATTCATGCCGGACATGAAAGGTGACATTTCCGGGATGGCAAAAGAGGGTGCTGTTAATGATAAAATCAAGGAACGGGTGAGTGCGCTCGGCATACAATATACGCCATCCGGCTTTCCTGTCGAACTATATTCGCTGAGCGGGAAAGTTGGGGCGCAAATGCGGGCAACGATAACGGAATTTGGCCCTGTACTGCTATCAAAAGTGCTCGAGCTAAATGAGGTGCAAAGCAGTGTTTTGATGATCCTGTTCAAATATGCTGATGACAAGCAACTGCCAATGGTTGACTTGAAAGACCTTAAGAAGGTTTTGAGCTATTTGTCGGAAGGGGAGGGTGCGAAGGAAATAAAGGACAACTATGGAAAAATATCCGGTGCCACCTCAGGCACCATTCTCCGTAAAATTGCCGCGCTCGAGCAGCAAGGTGTAGATAAGATATTTGGAGAAAAATCCTTTGACATAGATGATCTTATGGAGAAGATCGATGGTCGCGGCGTGATCAGCTTGCTGAATGTTTCTGATGCGCAGCAGCAGCCTGCCATCTTCTCGACCTTCATGCTCGCATTGCTGGCTGAACTGTATCAATCTTTGCCGGAGGCAGGTGATCTTGACAAGCCAAAACTAGTTTTCTTCCTTGATGAAGCACACCTTCTCTTCAAAGATGCGCCAAAGGCATTCATGGACCAGATTGAACAGGTTATCCGGCTTGTCCGATCAAAGGGTGTCGGAATTTTTTTCTGTACACAAATGACGCAAGACGTGCCGCCATCTGTCCTTTCGCAGTTGGGAAATCGTGTGCACCACGTGATAAGGGCGTTCACACCCAATGATGTCAAGGACTTGAAAGAAACCGTGAAAACTTTTCCCAAGTCGACTTTTTACGATATTGAAAAACAGTTTACGCTGTTGGGAATTGGCCAGGCTTTTATAACAGTACTGAACGAAAAAGGTATCCCAACCGAAACGGTGGTCACACACCTCGCGCCTCCTGCGTCTTTCATGGGTCCATTGACTCAGCAGGAGTATCAGTCTCAGTTGGATGGGTCCGACATGTTTAAGAAATACAAGGATGCCATAGATCCCAAGAGTGCGTTTGAGATATTGAACGAGCGTGTGCAGGCTGTTCAGCAATCAAATGCGCCTTCGAATGCCAGCAAACCTTCCGGTCGTGCGGCGAAGGCAGAAAAGAGCACGTTTGAACAAGTGATGACATCGCCTGTGGCAAAGCAGGTCGGTAAGGAATTGGTGAGAGGGGTGTTCGGGATGCTGTTTGGTTCTGCACCGAGAAGGTCCAGGAGGAGCGGGTGGTGATGTGGTAAAACCGCAAACCTGCCTGCAGGCAGCTGTAAAAGGACGGAATGCATCACCTTCGCAGCTCCGGCGGAAGTGCAAGTTCAACGCTGAGTTCCTTGAACCTTAAACCGATTTCAAGCGACAACGCACTAACCTTGTTGCCGCCACCCTGAACCTGGAACTCTGAACCATGCACTAGGCCCTCGCCATCAAGTACTTCTTCGGCGTAACTCCAAACTTCTTTCTAAAAGCTGAAATGAAATGGCTGGGATTTGTGTACCCGATCTGGTAAGCCACTTCCGCTACCTGATATTTTTTTGTGTCGAGGAGTACACGCGCATTGTCAAGTTTGTGATCCAGAAGGTAGCCAAACACGGTATTGCCATAGATCTCTTTGAATCCGGCCTTCAATTGATATTCATTTAAGCCAGCGATGCGGGCAAGATCTTTCAACGTCGGCGGTTTCTCGACGTGCTTAAGCAAATGCTCCTTCGCATTCTTGATCTTCCTTACCGTGTCTTGATCGTTAAGGAACGGGCAGCTCTCCGTGTTGGGTTTCTTCTCTGAAAAATATAACGCCAGCAGCTCAAGCACTTTGCCCTGGTAGAAAAGACGATTGGAACTTTCGCTCAATTGGACATTGAACAATTGGTTCAGCTCGACGAGCAGATATGAAGGAATTTCACGTTCGTCGTAGAATTTCTGGTTGATGTTCTCCGGTTTGAGAAATGGAATCGGCTCGTGTACAAAAAGGTCGTGGAGGCTTTTTAATGAAATGGTGAGGAATACCATCCTTGAACCAGGTGCCAACTTAAGGTTGAAGGGCAAATCCTTGTCTGGATTGAAAAAAAAGTAATTGCGCTGTCTTTGTATTTCCCGGCTATACTGCGGGCTAAATTCGAAAACGGCACTTCCTTCCAGGCAGAAGTAAAAATGAATGATTGACTTTTCGATTACGCTGGGCGATTGAACGGCGTCATCTTCTCGGTTTTCGGCAATTGACAGCGATTGGTCATTCTGCGCGAACAAGGTTTTCTTAAGACTTTCTTGGGTATTTTTGGAAACCTGATCCATGCTAATTGCATTTTCCATGAGGTAAAAATAACGCCAAAAATCGTAAATGGAACCTGATTTATGTCATGTTTTGATGAAAATACCCCTATAACATACTAAATCAACCGGCTGTTATTAATTGTTCTTCTGTGGGTATTTTTTACATGGAATCGTTCTAACATTTGCGCCGTGTTTTATAGCAGGCTTATTATCGTTGCTTTCCTCAGCTGCAGCTTTGCGTTGAATGCGCAGGATTCACTGCAGTCGAAGCAGCTCGATGAGCTTGTCGTAACGGCAACCCGAAACGAACGTACCATGGGATCATTGCCTATGCCTGTAACGTTGGTACCGCAAACGCAAATCCGAACGATGGGCTCGATGCGGCTTAATGACGTACTCACCGAGCAGACAGGGCTTACGGTTGTTCCTCAAGTCAACGGCGCAGGTAATGGTCTTCAGCTGCAAGGATTCAATCCCGACTATACACTGATATTGGTTGATGGTGAGCCGCTCATAGGACGGTTCACCGGATCGCTGGAGTTAAGCCGCATCGCGGTGGGCAACATCAAGCAGATCGAGATCGTCAAAGGTCCTTCTTCGAGTCTTTATGGGTCTGACGCGCTTGCAGGAGTTGTGAATATCATTACCAACAGACCTCAGGGAACGCAGGGAAGTTTGTACGCACGTTATGGAACCAACAACACCCTCGATATGACGGGGGACTATGGATTTAAGAGCGAGAAAGCCGGGCTCTATGTTTTTGGAAATCGTTACAGCACCGATGGGTACAACCTGTCCAACAGCGACCTGGGGAGCACTGTCTCGCCGTTTCAGAACTACACGGGTACACTGAAATTTACATATCGGTTCGGGGCGAAGACCGACTTGACGCTGTCCGGCCGCTATTTCGAAGAGCACCAGCAGTTCAGCAATTATGTCTTAACCGGATCCGGGGATCAAAAATTCCTGACTGCAGGCACCGGCAAAGTGAATGAGTGGAATTTCAATCCCGTTTTGGTCCATCGGTTTTCTGATCGACTGAAAATGACGGCACGTTTCTACAATACATCATATCAAACTGCTACGCGCACAAATGACGTGACCGCAGACACAGTCTATTATAAAGACGATTTCAAGCAGTCGTTCATGCGCCCGGAACTCAATGCGGAGTATTACTTCAACGACAAGAATATCCTGACGCTGGGTGCAGGTGACGCTATCGAGACTGTGCAAACGTCACGGTATGGTGACGAGGTGCTCAGGCAACAGCAAACGCGTTATTTCTTTTTTCAGGATGAGATAACACCTGTAAAGAAACTAAGTGTCATCGCAGGATTGAGGTATGACAACAACACCGTTTATGGGTCGCAATTGAGCCCCAAGCTTTCTACACGCTGGGAGATAAATAGTAAAGTTGCGCTGAAAGCATCTTTTGGTGTTGGCTTCAAAGCCCCTGATTTCCGCCAACAGTATTACAACTTCACAAACTCTGCAGGAGGAGGCTATAGCGTGCTTGGCACGGAAGTCATTGGCGAGCGGCTGGCCCAACTCGAGTCGCAGGGTCAGATCCAGGCTTACTTGTATGATCCCACCAAGGTGCAAGCGCTGAATCCCGAGCGATCGAAGTCGGTGAACGTGGGTGCACGCGCCATGATTGGAAAGAAATTGACAGCCGAAGTCAATCTGTTTTACAATTCTGTTGACAACATGATTGACACCAGGGCGATCGCTATTACCACCGCAAATCGCACGATCTTTTCCTATATAAACATAGCACGCACGTATACCGCAGGACTGGAGTCAAACTTTTCATATCCAATCTCGCCTAAACTGAATTTTTCCCTTGGGTATCAACTGCTTTATGCAAAGGATAAGGATGTCGTACAGGAAATCAAAGACGGCGGACCGAAGGCCTATTACCGCGATCCGGTAACCTTGGAAACAAGGAGACTTCAGCCCAGCGAATATTTTGGTTTATACAATCGCTCCCGCCACATGGGTAACGCAAAACTTTTTTACAGTGATGCGGCAAAGGGTCTTGATGCAAGCATCCGGGTGATCTATCGCGGCAAATTCGGCATCGGTGACATTCGCGGCAGTGACATTCCCAGTTCGGATATAAATGGCAATTCAATACTCGATACGCACGATCGGTTTGTCAACGGTTATGCACTGGTCAACATCTCGGCGGCAAAGACTATAAAGCAGGGCGTCCGTTTCCAGGTGGGAATCGACAACCTTTTCAACTACACTGATCCAGTCTATATCCCCAACGTACCAGGACGCCTCTTGTATGCCAGCATTCGATACACTTTTTCTAAAACAAATTAATTAGTCAACCAATAATTACCTCGATAAACTCAATATGAAAACATTCAAATCTTCACTATCAATCTTCATGGTCGCCGCACTTGCTGCGTCATTCTCTTCCTGCAAGAAAGATGATCCGGCTCCGGCAACATTGTCTGCTGCGACATTTTCCAATCTCAACGCGGACTATGCGCCGGCTGTAGGCGGCATTACCGGACCGCCCACCTATCCGACAGCCACGAACAAATTCACGTTTTTCAGTTTTTCGACTGGCAAGGTCGTAGCCAACGCCGACAGCGCGTCAACCAAGTGGGATCTTGGATTCCGCGCGACAACTATCATCGTGAATGGTGGAACCAGCGGTCCGGGCGTTGGGGGTGCAATCGTTCAGACCGGAATCTTTAGTGACCTCACGGTAGCGCCCACGACTGGATACGCGCAGGACAATAAAAATGCGACTGTCAAGTATGCCATACCGACGGGCTCCGGTGCCGGATGGTATACTTACAACAGCTCAACCAATATAATTACGCCAACTGCGGGTAAATTCTTGATAATAAAAACAGCTGATGGTAAGTACGCCAAAGTTGAAATTCTTAGTTACTACCAGGATGCTCCGACAGCACCCACGTCGTCAACTAAAGATCGTTACTACACTTTCCGCTATGTGTACCAGGCTGACGGAAGCACAAAGCTGAATTAAATTTTGATGTATAGGATACGGTCATTGCAAAGGTCCGGCGAATCGTCGGGCTTTTGCTTTTTAAGTGCAGTTGGGCGAGCGTTCTACTTCGAGGCTGACTCTGCTATTAATGTGCACACTTTGAATCTTGAACGTATAATCAAATGGCCCAAATAAGATTTTTAAGAATCACCGGTATCACCGAGGGTATCTCATTCCTGGTGTTGTTGCTCATCGCTATGCCGCTTAAGTACTACGCCGGATTTCCCATGGCCGTCAAAATCGTTGGATGGCTCCACGGTGTTTTATTTATCGCCTACATCGCTGCTGTGTTCGCGGCGATCAAAGCGATGAAATGGAATTTTTGGGATTTTTGTCTCGCGATCGGAGCTTCGCTACTTCCGTTCGGGACCTTCCTGCTCGACAAATCCTGGCGCGCTCGTGAAAAAGAGCTGGCTGCTTTGCCGCCCTCATAATCGTTGATTCGAAGCTGGAAATCGAGCTTTTTGGTTTTTTCCAAGCGCTAAACTCCCGGCCCAGAGTTTCTTTGTTTGGATTAATTCTAAATAAGGCATTTATTTGAGCTTTATTTAGAAAAAGTCTAAACAATGATCAGGTCAATACTTTACTTAATATTAGCTGCCACATCGACATGCGGCTATGGCCAGCGCATCATAACCGCGGGCAGCGCGATGACAGAAACGGTCTGTGCGCTGGGTGATTGCAACAAGATCGTCGCCTCCGACAAAACGAGCCTGTATCCACCTGAAATTCAGGCGCTGCCTTCCATCGGATACCGGTCGGGGATCAGTGCCGAAGGAATTATCAGCCTTCAACCGACGCTTTTTATTGTAGAGAAAGATTACGTCGATGAGTCCGTGCTTGCGCAGGTAAAGTCGACAGGAATAAAGACAATTATCGTCGACCGGGCATATTCTCTCGATGGAACAAAAAATCTGATACGGGCAATTGCAGTGCAGCTCAATAAAAAAGCTGAGGGAGAGTCAATCATATCCAGGATAGAGGCTGATCTCGCCGAGGCGGAGTCTATAGTAAGGATATCAGGCACGGTGCCCCGGGTTCTTTGTGTTTACAACAGAGGTACTTCGTCGTTCGATGCCGCAGGAGCAAAAACCTTTTCCGAGATTCTTCCTTATGTCGGCGCCAGAACGGCGATCGATGGTGTAAACGGTTATAAACCGCTCAACGCTGAAGCCCTGATCGCGGCCAATCCAGATTATCTACTGCTTTTCGAATCGGGTCTCAAGAGTCTTGGCGGTATAGAAGGCGCGTTGAGTATTCCAGGCGTCTCGCAAACAAAAGCAGGAAAAGAAAGGAAGATCATTGCCATGGATGGAATCAAGCTTTCCAATTTTGGTCCTCGTTTTGGTGAGGCTGTTAAACAGCTTGCTTCATTGCTGCACCCGGAACTCAAGCAGGGTAAATAATGATCTCCGCATTTGCCCTGAAACACACAAAGCATAGTGTGGTATTCACGTTCCTCGCCGTGATGTTGATCGCGGTGTTCTTGCTGGCCCTGGGCACGGGTCAGGTAATGATTCCACTGAAAGACATGCTCTTGATCTTCCTAAGTAAAATCGGCTTGACTTCCTATACACCGGGCACGGTATATGAAACTGTGTTGCTTAACATTCGCCTTCCTCGTGTGATCATGACCGTTTTGATTGGCGCAGCCCTCGCAGTAAGTGGGGCATCGTTGCAAGGGCTATTCAGAAACCCATTGGTCGAACCCGGCTTGATCGGGGTATCGAGCGGCGCTGCGCTGGCAGTAGTGACTTTCATTGTTTTTGGATCGGGGGTGGCTAGCGCTGAAATGGGAATGAATATGTTGATGCCGGCATGCGCGTTTGGCGGCGGGCTTCTTTCTACACTGCTCGTAATAAAAATCAGCGAACAAGTCGGCAAGACAAACATTGCTGTGTTGATTCTTGCAGGCGTTGCTGTCAATGCCCTGTGTGGCGCGCTTATGGGTCTGGTGATATACCATGCAGATGAGAATCAACTCCGTATGTTCACATTTTGGACATTGGGTGATCTCGGGGGCGTATCATGGGGAAAACTGATTTTTGCGGCACCCTTGCTGACTGTTTCGACGCTCCGTCTGATAGCACATAAAAATGCACTCAACGCGATCGCACTTGGTGAATCAGAAGCGTTTCACATTGGCGTTGACGTTGAGAGAGTGAAGCGATCAATGATCTTCTTTAGTGCCCTCGCCGTGGGTGTTAGCGTTTCCCTGGCGGGCATCATCGGTTTCGTCGGTCTGGTCATTCCGCACCTTATCCGCGTCGCTTTCCAATCCGACAACAGACTTGTGCTTCCTGCTTCCTTATTGGGTGGTCCTTTGCTGCTGATACTTGCTGATCTCGCCGCTCGTGTGCTGGTTTCTCCCGCAGAACTTCCGATAGGAATTGTTACTGCACTAGTCGGGGCCCCCTTTTTTATTTTCCTGCTTGTCCGCGCCAAGACTAAACAGGAGATCGTCATCCAATGATCTCGGCGCAAAACATATCGTTGAAGAGAAACGGGCGCGCCATCCTGACCGACGTCAATATCATGATCTCAGCGGGCGTATTTGCAGCTATCGCGGGTCCCAACGGCGCGGGCAAAAGCACCCTGTTAAAGATCATCTCAAACGAGATCACTGGATATGATGGAAAAGTTGAAGTGAATGGAACTCCAATCCGGCAATATGACATTGCCTCACTGGCTAAGGTTCGGGCCGTGCTGCCACAACACACGTACCTCCAATTTCCTTTTTCGGTGCAGCAGATCGTGGAGCTGGGAACGCAGTATCACAATAATTCCAACCAGCAAAAGAGAAAGATAAGTAATGAGGTGATGGAGCTCACAGGGATATCGTCGTGGGCTGAGCAAAACTACCTCACGCTGTCTGGTGGCGAGCAACAGCGTGTAAATCTTGCACGGGTACTTGCGCAAGTGTGGGAAATTAAAACCTATCCCCGTTATGTGTTGCTGGATGAACCGACGTCGAACCTTGATATCGCACAACAGCAAATGATCTTCAGCCTGGTAAAGCATGCCTGCGAGCGTAACATCGGAGTGTTCGCGATCGTGCACGACCTGAACCAGGTAGCGCAATTCGCTGATAAACTCTACTTTCTCCGTGACGGTAACGTTGTCGCCCAGGGAGCAACCCGGGAGGTCTTTACGAAGAATAACATCGAAAAAACATTTTGCTGCAAGGTCAATGTTTACCATGACTCGTGCTCGGACTGTCCATACGTTGTGCCCGAAAAGGCAGACGCAATTAAAACATCATATCCACCAACCATTAAATCTTCACATCTATGACTACAACTTTCGAAAGTGATAAAGCTGCAACGCTACGCACAGCCTGGGACGAATTGAAAAAAAACAAGCCATCGCTTCGCATCCGCGATTGTGCCGAGGAGCTCGGTGTCAGCGAAGCGGCATTGCTTGCCACAACAGTAGGTGAATACACCACACGTCTCAGCGGTGACTGGACTAAATTCCTTACACGACTTCCTGATTTGGGAAGAGTGATGTCACTTACGCGCAACGATAGTTGTGTTCTTGAGCATAAAGGTCCGTTCCAGAAAATCGACCTGATCCCGGCAGGCCCCCACATGATGGCAACTGTAATTGGCCCCATTGAATCGCGCGTGTTCTTTGCTGCCTGGAAGTATGGATTTGCTGTCCGTCAGCAAACGCCACACGGGCTCCAGCAAAGCCTTCAGATCTTCGACGAAGCCGGGACGGCCATCACAAAAATATTTCTAATTACTGCCGGAACCGCCGACAACAAACCCGGCAGCAACCAGGAAGCTTTTGACAACATTGTCAGAGACTTTACTTCCAGTGATCAATCTAAAAGCTTTGAGGCCATTACCCCGCGCTCTATACCAACAAAGCCAATTAATGAAGTGAACAAGGATGCACTGCTTTCGGATTGGGAGAAGATGGCGGACACGCACGACTTTTTTGGACTTCTGCGAAAGCACCAGGTAAACCGCCTGGATGCAATTCTACTCTCGGAAGGAAAATTTAGCTACAAACTGCAAAATTCGGCGCTCCAACCCATGCTTGAAAAAGCTGCCAGGGAACATCTTCCCATCATGGTATTTGCCGGAAACCGCGGCAATCTGCAAATCCACCAGGGGAAGATACAGACGGTGCGCGTCATGGACACGTGGCTGAACATTCTCGATCCCGATTTCAACATGCATTTACGTGAAGATCAGGTTGCCAGTGTGTGGGTGGTGAAGAAACCCACAACTGATGGCATTGTGACGGGCATTGAGGTGTTCGATAAGCATAAAGAGATGATTGTTCAATTCTTTGGACTGAGAAAGCCAGGTATCCCGGAGCTGCAGAAGTGGAGAGACGTGGTGGAGGAACTCCCGAAGGGATAAAAGACAATTTTCTCTGCAGTCCCGATAGTTATCATGATCGCCGATCGCGCGGATTTTTTTTGGGTAGAGAATCGATTTAAACTGCGAGATCTCATGAATCTGCCGGAGGAGGATGAATCTGTGGCTAACGTTTCTATCTTAGGTCTGAAAAAGAGCGTGCGCTCAACTTTGGGATGGAATTAAGAAACAGATACCTCTCACTTGACGTTTTTCGCGGCATGGATGTCGCGTTGATGATAATTGTCAACACAGCAGGTGACTCATCCACGACGTTCAGCCCGCTGCATCATGCAAAATGGCACGGCTTCACCGTCACCGACCTGGTGTTTCCCACATTTCTTTTTGTGGTGGGGATATCAATGAGTTTTTCGCTCAATAGCTACCAGGCCTTGGGCTCGTCGGCGATTTTATGGAAGATACTAAGGCGCACAGCTGTGATTTTCCTGTTGGGATACCTTATGTATTGGTTTCCATTCATCGCTGAAAATCAGTCCGGAGAACTGATACTCGCACCCATCTCCAATACACGGATTTTTGGCGTGCTTCAGCGCATCGCTTTATGTTATGGACTCGCAGCAGTGATTATTCACTTCCTGAAGATCCGCGGTGCTGTGATTTTTAGTGTCGTGTCCTTGATTGCCTATTGGGTACTTCTGCTCGTTTTCGGCGACTTAACACTCACAGGAAATGCGGTGCTCTCGCTCGACAAGTGGATGATCGGAGAGTCCCACATGTATCATGGTGAGGGCCTCGCCTTCGATCCGGAAGGATTATTAAGCACGCTGCCGGCGACCGTGAACGTTATTATTGGATACCTGGCGGGTTATTATTTCCGTGAGAAGGGCGCATCATATGAAACGATCGCAAGGTTTCTCATGGCCGGAGCAGTGCTGGCTTTTGTTGGACTTGCCTGGGATCTTGCATTCCCTATCAACAAGAAACTCTGGACCGGCTCATTTGTATTGTACACCTGTGGCATAGATCTGATGGTGTTAGGGATTCTCATTTATATCATCGACCTCCGTCAATCAAAAGGGTGGACATATTTTTTTGAGGTGTTCGGTCGCAATACGCTTACCTTGTACTTGGTTTCTGAAGTGCTCGCCATCCTGATGTATGAGTTTCGGGCGGAAGATGTCAGTGTCTACAGGTGGACCTTCCTGAATTTATTTTATCCGTGGGCAGGAGGTTATTTTGGGTCCCTCGCGTTCGCAGTAAGCTTTATGCTGTTGTGCTGGGCGGTGGGATACTGGATGGATAGGAAGAGGATATATGTTAAACTCTGACCTTTAGGTGAAACCGCAACATGTAAAACACCGAATATAAAATGTAAAAGTGCCGTTAATCGAAGCGCTCAGCGACGAATAAAGATGAAAGTTGAATCGAAGAATCAGTTTCAACATTTTGGCGAGAGGCATTTGGCAGCGCGCGGTGGAACGTTGAGAGAGCCCTTCGACTCCGCTCAGGGTGACAAGCTCCGAAAAGGTCGGCCGCTCCAAACTGTGGAACCCAGATCAGGGTACTTAAGAAATGGCCGTTAACAGTCCCCACAGAAATCGAAGTTGTTTTTTCCGACACTGCTAACCTTGAACCTTAATCGTGGTAATTTTTTTCCCCCGCCAGCACTTTCACATCCAGGATATTTTCTTTTACCGGAAGCGGGCAAGAATACCCGTCAACATAAGCGCAGTACGGATTATATGCCTTGTTGAAATCGAGGATCAACGTTCCCGCTCCGGGTTGCTTTTTGATGTCCAGGTACCTGCCCGCACCATAGGTATCGACCGCACTCGTCTTGTCCGCGAACGCTACGAATAATTTTCCTCGTTCCGGACCCATGTCCATCACCTCCAACAACAAAAGCCTGCACTTAACACCTTCCAGCTCGAAGTGAGCCCATGCATACTGGAGGTAATTTTTCGTTTCGTTAGTGCTCGTGGGCACCGTTATCACTTTCTTTTCTTCAATCTCTTCGATCGTTGCCGTAACCCGGTAGCCGGTAGTGATCGGGAAGTAATTCAGTCCTGTGAAGGTGTCACGGTACTCCCCAAAGGGTGAATTGTCTGAATTTTTCATGAACGCGTCCTTGTCCTTGCGCTCAGCTTTGATTTCATCTATATAAGCGACATCAGATACTTCAGTAGAGAAAAAAGAATAGATCACGATTGCGGCAACGACAATGACGATCAGAACAACAATAATCTTCGTAAACTTCATCTTCCGGCACGGGCTTTTTACAACATGCCCTGATCTGCAAAACTAAAATATTTCCGACCGCAAAAAATGATGTGATCGAGCAATTGTATTTCGAGGAACTTTCCTGCCTCTTTTAACTTTCGGGTAAGGTCAATGTCGCTTTGGCTCGCTGTCATATTGCCTGACGGATGATTGTGTGCTACAATAACACCGCTCGCCAGCTCCTCCAATGCCATCTTGAAAATGATTTTCGGATCCGCGACGGTGCCGCTGACTCCCCCTTCACTTATCTTTTTCTTGCGGATCACGCGGTGGGCCCTGTTGACGAGGAGCACCCAAAACTCTTCGTGTGGAAGATCCATCAGTTCCCCTTCCAGTTGATCAAAGGCATCCCTCGAGGAACTGATCTTTGCTTTCTCAATGATATCAAGGTCTTTCCGTCTGCGGCCAAGCTCCAGTGCCGCAGTGATTGTTACGGCGCGCACCTCACCAATGCCTCTCACACGCATCAGGTCTTTAACCGAAAGGCGCGACAGCTCTGCCAGGCTGTTGTCCACATGTTGCATTAATTTTTTAGAAACCTCCACGGCATTCATATTCGCAGTACCCGAGCCAATCATGATCGCGATAAGCTCTGCATCCGACAACGATGACGTACCTTTTTGGATCAACTTTTCTCTCGGCCTGTCATCCAGCGACCAATCCTTGATCGAAAGCGGCCTGGTTTCTTCTATTTCCATGCACGCAAAGTAAAGCCATGCATGGTCGGAGCGCGAAACTAAACTTGCCGGAAAACGGGATGATTTATGCAAAAAGCATAATAGAAGTCTTACACGCTCTTCGATCTGGCTGCACTTGGTATTCAAGTACCGGGACATGAAGCCGCAAACCCTGACCTCAAAAAAAACCCTCCTCACCGCAGAACGATAAAGGAGGGAAAAATAAATGTTTTAAAATGCTGTTCCGAGATGCCCTTAAGACAACGCGTTGACCTTTTTCGACAACTTTGACTTCTGGTTCGCAGCCTTCTTCCAATGAATGATGTTCTTCTTTGCGAGCTTGTCGATCATTGAGGACACCTCTTTCAAAAGTGCCTGCGCCTCATCCTTCTTTGTAGTGGTGAGGAGTTTTTTGATCTGAGTCCGGGTCGTCTTGCTCTGGTAGCGGTTGCGTACTCTTTTCGTCTCGTTTGCCCGAATGCGTTTCTCTGCTGATTTATGGTTTGCCATGGTTCTTTTTCAAAAGGATTGCAAAGGTAAAATATATGGGGGAAAATGCAAAGAATCGACTCATTTCCCAGCCATTACGGCACCATCAAAGAGCAGCAAAATACTGGGGTCCAGGACTATTTTTTCGGGCTTTTCAGGGCTAGGAAACAGGAATTCCTGTCTCCTGGCTGCAATCCTTATTTTTTGTGCCGAACCCGCCCCGAGACTGATCTCAAGTGGGAAATCAAACAATTTCTCCTGCTTTTGTTCCACCACCAGCCTTACCTGTTTGCCGGTGCCATTATACGTCCAGGTCACTGCCAACTGTGGGTGGCCGGCGCGGTAAATCCATTGCTCAAAAAACGTCTTGAGGTCCTTTCCCGAAACGGCCTCCATTGTAGCCCGGAAATCGTCGGTCAAGGCGTTGCCCAGCTGATAGCGGCGGTAATATTCCCGGACGCCCTCCCAGAATTTCTGATCGCCAACTTCCTGCCGCAGCATGTGGAGCACCCACGATCCCTTCTGATATGAGTTCGTATTCAGCACTTTGTTGATGTCGGTTAATGCAGTGTTGACCACAGGTGACGGACTTTTGGCGAAATAGCTGATGACCTGCGCCCGATCGGTCTTCATTTCTTCTGCCAGCCGTTGCGCGCCGTATTTTTTTTCCGACCACGCATGAGCAAGGTAGGTGGAGAATCCTTCGCTAAGCCACACATGGAACCAATCCGCTTCCGATGCGGAGTCGCCAAACCACTGGTGGGCGATCTCATGTGCGACAAGTCCTTCGATGTTTCCTTTTCCACCGACAGAATTTTCGTAGTAGAAGATATTTCCAGCGTTCTCCATACCCCCGTAACGCGTTGTCGATTGAACATTGGCGAGCTTTTCGAAAGGGTATCGACCGATCAGCGAGCTGAAATAAGCCAGTGGTCCGGCGGCGATGGAGTAGTCTGAAAATCCTGCATCGCGGTTTTGTGGATAAACCCACGATTCGAGGGGCACATTGTCAATCCGTCCTTCATATTTCACAGCAAAACGCGCAACACCGATCACCATCACTTTTGTCGGCACAATAACGGTAGTCTTCCAATGCGTAAGTTTTTGGTTTCTGCCAACCGCACTTTCTTCAATCTTTTCACCCGTAGCGACAACAGAGTAGTGTTCTGGTGCAGTAACAATAAATTCGCAAGTCGCCTTGTCATAGGGATGGTCGATCGTCGGCAGCCAATGGTGTGCGCGGTTCGGCCAATTGTCGCCGAAGAATGTACGGTCTCCGAATTTGTTCTTGCTGATGATCAATCCATCCTGAGGAACGCCTGCGTAGCTGATCACAAATATTTTCTCCTGTCCGGCCGATGCGATGGCCGATATCTTAAGCCTGTTATTCTCATGCGAGAAATTCACCGTTTGATCACCGGTCTTTACCGAAAGGACTTTCATACCTTGTCCAGACCCATTCACGCTGGCAAGGTCGAGATCAAAGGAACTCACGGATTTCTTAAAACTTATTTCTACGGTCGTGTTTCCACTCAGCACGTTCGTCGAGTCATTCAGTGAGAGCCTGAATACATAGTGCCGGACGTCTACTGCATCATTCCTGGGATACGGATCAGTCGCATGTACTGTTTTCAGGATCAACAGCAGAAATACCACGAAGACAGGTTTCATAATCATAAATTCAATCAGCGAAAGATAAATCCGTGAAGGCAACACTGAAAGTATTATTACTCTGTCTTTTTGTGATCTCTTTGTCAGGATGGGGATTTTATGGGCACCAGAAGATCAACCGCCTCGCCGTGTTCACGTTGCCGCCTGCAATGTCGCCGTTTTACAAGAAAAACATTGCGTATCTGATTGAGGCAGCAACGCACCCAGACAATCGTCGGTACGCAGTTCCAGACGAAGCGCCACGCCATTTCATCGATATGGACGTGTATGGCGACAGCGCAAAATTCAAGTTGCCGAAATACTGGAAGCAAGCCGTAGAAAAATACGGCGAGGATTCACTGAAGAAACATGGCATTGTCCCGTGGCATATCGTCCGCATGTTCAATCAGCTCAAAGATGCTTTTATGATCAATGACGCAACGGCAATACTGCGGTGCTCAGCCGAACTGGGACATTATGTTGCAGATGCGAATGTTCCTCTTCATGCCACTCACAACTACAACGGACAATTAACGGGACAGAACGGGATCCATGCGCTGTGGGAGTCGCGGCTCCCCGAGTTGTTTTTTGAGCAGTACGATTTCTTCGTTGGCAAAGCCGAATACATCTCAGATCCACAGGCAGCAGCCTGGGCTGCCATACACCAATCTGCTGCTCTGGTGGATTCGGTGCTGACAGAGGAGAAGCTGCTGGCGGATGCTTCGCCGGTAAAATTCAATTATGAGACCAAGGGCAAACAAACCATAAAAGTCTATTCAGTTTCTTTTTCCAAGGCTTATCATATGCGATTGGATGGAATGGTCGAGCGAAGATTGCGGTCCAGCATTAAAATGGTAGGCGACCTCTGGTTTACCGCATGGGTTGACGCTGGCCAGCCTGATTTGAAGCACCTGATGTCATATCACCCTTCTGAGGCCGAGCTGGCGGCGCGCCGCGATGAGCTGAAAAAATGGAAGGAGAAGAATTTTATGACCAGGGAACACGAGGATGACAGTTCAGCAGTCGCTGGAGCATTTCATTGAAGAGAACGAAATTTTTGATTCTGAGAGGGATTGCCGGCAGGCAAAGCGGAATAACATTGAATTAACGCTCCCCTTGGGTAAGTTTTCTTAAAAAAATCCCAACTTCATTGTCCGGATTGGGAATTTCCGCTCGTCATTCCCAAAAATTATTCAAACACCAAAACTCAAAATTTATGGAAAGATTTATGTTCCTGTTCCGAGGCGGCCTCCAATCCGAATCCCCCGATGAAATGCAAAAGCATATGCAGAAATGGCTTGCATGGGTCGAAGAGCTGAAGAAAAAAGGCCAGTACCTTTCGGGGGAGCCTTTGAATCCAGGTGGTAAGACTGTCAAGGGCGCGAAAAAATCCGTTACAGACGGCCCGTTCACTGAAGGAAAGGAAGTGATTGGCGGGTTCTTTATCGTCAACGCAAAATCTTACGACGAAGCTGTGGAAATGGCCAAGGATTGCCCGGACTTCAATTACGGCGGTACTGTGGAAGTGCGGCAAGTCATGAAGATGTAGTTCAAATTGCAAGCAAAAGACTACGAAAACTTCTCGTGGCGTTCGTTGTGGTTCCTTTGTGACTTTGTATCATTAAAATAACTAAACCAATAAAACTATGAAAAAGCCTCTCTTTCTCCCGCTAGCTATCGGGATTGCCGTCGTCACGCTGTCCTTTGCGCCTGCAGACACACAGCTAACGGCTGACGAACGGAAAATGGCCGTTGAAAAACTTACGCAAACGCAGGACCACATGTTAAAGGTGCTGAAAGGCCTTTCACCGGCGCAATTGAATTATAAGGCAGATCCAACTTCCTGGTCTGTGGCAGAATGTGCCGAGCATATTGCAATCTCCGAATCACTGATTTGGGGAATGGTAGACGGCGCGCTTAAGTCCCCCGCCGACCCATCAAAACGTGGCGAGGTGAAAATGAAAGACGAGCAAATTTTTAATATGATCACTGATCGTAGCAACAAGATCAAGACGCAGGAAATGTTTGAGCCAAAAAATAAATTTGCTTCTGCCGATGGATCGATCAAGGAGTTCAAAGAGAAGCGGGCCGCGCACATTAATTACGTCAAGACTACAAAAGATGATTTACGTGACCGTTACGCACAGCTGAAGTTTGGAACAATTGATGCTTATCAGGCCATTTTGTTTATGGCTGGTCACACCGAGCGGCATGTGAAGCAAATGGAGGAAGTGATGGCGAGCGCAGGCTTCCCCAAAAAATAGTCATGAATAAGGTTCTAATCCTGAGTCTTTTTGTGGTGGTGTTGGGATCTTGCGCGAAGCAGGATCCCGGCACCGCCAACATGGCTGTGGCCAACAAAATGTTTGATGCGTTCAACAAGCATGACTGGCAGGGAATGGCCAATTGCTACACGGAGACAGCTTCCTTTTTGGATCCCGCTTTTGGTACGGAGTATGTATCAAAGACCCGACAGGAGACCGTATCCAAATACAATGAGATGACGCAGCTTTTTCCTGATCTGCATGATGAGGTCACCGGCATGTACGCATCCGGCGACAAGGTGATTGCTGAATTTATTGCAACCGGCTCGATGTCTGACAGTGTGAAATTCAGGATTCCGATTGCAATTGTATTGACAATCAAAGATGGATTGATCGCGAAGGACGCGACATACTATGATCCACCTGACCAGGGAAATTGAAAATGGCTTCCTGAAGCTTCGAACAGGATTTGGATTATCCTAAGGCCTTCTGATCAATTCTCCCACGATTACATCCCACTCTTCTTCCAGGCTGACAGCAGGAAGTTTTGTTCCGGCTCGCCGGTACCAGTAGGCGGCGTTTGAAGTGTCGCCCTCTTTACGATGCAGGTACGCGTGGACACGTGCGCCGTCAGTGTTGTCAATTTCCTGGCAAATCTCGTGAGCTTTTTGCCAGTCACCTCTTGCTTCGTGCCACATTGCCTGAAGAAGTGGCGATACCTGCGGCGGTGACGCGCCCGGCGTTGCAGATGCCCGTAACTCGGTTGGGGTCATGTGAAGGCGAGACTGGGTTTGATTCACTATTTTGAAACAGAGACGCTGTCAGCGTGAAGCTTCTCGGTGTATGCTTTCAAATCAAGCAACCCCTGGGTGTATTGGTCGTTGAGCATCGTTCCCATAAACATCCAAATGGCTTTTCCCTTTAGACCTTTGTTAATCCCATCATAAGTCCACGTGAGCGTTGTGCCGCCTTCTTTCGGCTGCATAGTAAATTCTGAGTAGGCGGTGCTATCCATACCGTCAAATGCAAGTGCGCATTTTACTTTTTCATCCGGAACCGACTCTTCGATCCATTGTGAACCTCTTCCCGTTCTTGCACCATCCCAGCTCATTTTCGCGCCGACGCCCGCCGCAGATCCCTCGAAAACATATTTAGCCTGGGGATCCATCTTTGCCCATGGAGACCAGGCGCTGAAATTTTTGTAACTATTGAGAGTGTTGTAGACTCTTGACACCGGAGCGTCGATCACAATGGATTGTTCAACATGTGCCTTTACGGGTTGAATGACGACACCTATTGCCAGCCCCACGACTACTACCGATAAGATGATTCCACCGACCCTGAGCGCTTTCATAAAATGCATATTTGAGGTTGTATTACGAAGTTATAAGAATTATCACCGGCGGTATTTGAATTTCAATGAAAAAATCCAAAATTTAGAATAACCAAACCAACGAATCATATGGGTTTATTCAATGATCCTAATCGTATTCCTGAGAACTACGGACTTAAAATCACAGGTGGTCTGATTGCCTATTTTCTGTTGATGCAGGTGATCGATAAACATCACCATGTTGAACTGCGCCTGCTGAACCTCGTCATCATATCGATTGGGATATATTATGCCCTTAAGAAATTCAAGACCACCCACGAAGAACATATGAACTATTTCCGTGGTCTGATCACGGGAGTTGCCACAGGATCGATCGCTTCGGTACTTTTTGCGGCGTTCCTTTTCGTCTATATGAAACTGAATAGCTCGCTCATGCAGTCGATCATCGACAATGAGCCTATGGGTCATTACCTCAATGCATATATCGCATCGTTTATCGTTGCCCTGGAGGGTGTGTTCTCGGCTTTGCTGGTGACCTTTGTGCTCCTGAACTATGTTGGGACCGACGAAGTGAACGATCCGGCGGGCGAAAGCAAGTAACTCAGTAAAAATATTTGCGGGCTTTGCGTGGACTCAATCATGCAAAGCCCGCATTTTTTATTTCACCTCCAATTCGACGATTGTATCCACATCATTCCATTTTGACTTTGGCACCTGGATATTCAGCCCAAAGGCGCTCTCCTGGAACTTGACTGCACTTTTGTCCGCGAATAGTTTCGCGCTTACTATTTTCCTGCCGAGTGAAGGAAGCGCAAGTGTTTCATCTTGCCAGTTGAGAATGTGAATATAGATCTTGTTTCCTTTTTGAGTGGTCACACCCCACTCGCGCGCGCTGAGAGGCCCGCCTTTTGTGCTGTAGATAGTCTCACCATTCACCTTCATCCATTCACCCATTTGTTTCAACAGTTCGACATGTTCAGGCTGTATCTTCCCGTTGGGCATCGGTCCAACGTTCAATAGGAAATTCGCGCCGTAGCCTGCCGACTTAACAAGATATTGAATCAGTGCCTTTATACTTTTGTTTTTGGTGTCCTTGATGTTGAATCCCCAACTATCATTGATGGTCTCGCAGGTTTCTTTCGGAAGGTCACCGATTTTTTGCTCGTCAGAAAAGCCAGTTGTATTGTGGCCCGGCAGATCTTTTTCAAACATCTGGAAATCTTCGCCGGCATATGGAGGGCGGTGATGGTTGCTGCCGACAAGCGCCGCAGGCTGCAGTTGATGGATCAAGCTGTATGTTTTACCTAATCGCCATTCAGCATCCTTTTTGTCCCACATGCCGTCAAACCAAATACCGGCAACTTCGCCATAATTTGTGAGCAACTCTGAAAGCTGCGCATCCATGTAGTCGAGGTACTTGTTCATATCGCCGGCTTCTTCACGACCTGTGTAGACGCCCCCGGTTCCTCCCCGTGGAAAGTAATCCGGATGATGCCAGTCGAGCTGTGAATGATAAAAGAACAATTTGATTCCTTGCTTATGACATTCGTCGGCAAGCATTTTCAGGATGTCTTTTCCGTATGGCGTTCTCCTGACGACATTATAATCTGAAACTTTTGAGTCGAACATTGCGAAACCATCATGGTGCTTGCTGGTGATGGTGATATATTTCATGCCTGCATCTTTGACCATCTGCACCCACTCCGCAGGATTGAATTGCGTCGGATTAAAAAACGATGAGAGCTTTTCGTAGGCCTTGATGGGAATGCGCTCGTTGTTCATCACCCATTCGCCATCGCCCAGCACACTGTACACGCCCCAGTGAATAAATAATCCAAAACGAGCATTTTCAAACCATTCACGCGATCTAAGGTTTTCCGGAGTCGGTTGGTAGGTTGATTGAGCCTGCGCTGAAATACCTGCCAGGATCAAGATGAAGCACAGTAGTTTTTTCATATACGTTTAGGTAAATGGACAGTTTAGTAAATATATAAATCTGCTAACTTTCAAGCCTGATATAATTTAAGATGAGATACGCACCTATTGACAAGCAACTTTTTATCAACAACCGCAAACGTGCTGTCCGGGAAATGAAGCCCGCTTCTTTGGCGGTTTTTAATTCCAATGACATCATGCCCACGTCTGCCGATGGGACAATGCCGTTCAAGCAAAACAGTGATCTGTTCTACCTTACCGGGGTCGACCAGGAAGAGACGATTCTCGTCCTGTGCCCGTCATTTCCTGATAAGAAGTACCGTGAGATATTATTTGTGCGCGAACCCAACGAGCTGCTGGAAAAGTGGGAGGGACACAAGCTCAATAAGGCAGAGGCAACCGCCGTCTCCGGTATTGGGACCGTGCTATGGCTTTCTGATTTTAATAAGTGGTTCCATCATATGATGGCCATGGGTGGCGTTGAGCGGGTATACCTCAATTCCAATGAGCACTATCGCTCTGACGTCGTCGTCGAAACACGCGAAGCCAGATTTGTTAAATGGTGTCAGTCAACTTATCCTCTGCATCAATACGATCGCATCGCTCCCATCATGGCGAAGCTGCGTATGATAAAACAGCCGCAGGAGTTAGTGCTGTTGCAGAAAGCGGCAGACATTACCGAAAACGGATTCAGGCGTGTGCTTGGATTTGTTAAACCCGGGGTAATGGAATACGAAGTCGAAGCTGAATACATTCATGAGTTTGTGAGAAATGGATCGCGCGGACATGCATACACTCCAATCGTAGCGTCAGGTAAGAACAGCATTGTGCTCCATTACATCGAGAATAGCCGTCCGTGCAACGCGGGAGACCTGCTCTTGTTGGACGTTGGTGCGGAGTACGCAAACTACAATGCTGACCTTACGCGGACGATACCTGTAAGTGGTAAATTTACCAAGCGTCAAAAAGACGTTTACAACGCCGTTCTGCGGATTCAGCGGGAAGCGATCGGGATGATGAGTGATGGAATGATCTATTTCGATTTTCATAAGGAGGTGGAAAAAATTGTAGAGCGTGAGCTTATCGGATTGAAGCTCATCACCAAGAGCGATGTTAAGGGCCAGCAGGCAGGGCAGGAAAAATTCAGGAAATACTTCTATCATGGAACGGGTCACATGCTCGGTCTGGATGTCCATGATCTCGGCAACATGCATGGGAAGATGGCTGTTGGATCGGTTTGGACCGTGGAACCGGGTATCTATATAAAAGAAGAAGGCTTTGGGATCAGACTGGAAAATAATGTGGTGATCAAAAAGAAGGGAGTGGATGACCTGATGAAAAACATACCCATTGAAGCGGAGGAGATCGAGGAGTTGATGAATAGAAAAAACTAATATGAAGAAGGTAATTTCAGTAGCATTCGTATTCCTGATCGTTTCTTTTGTGCAGGCACATGAGTTCTGGCTGCTCCCAAAAAAGTTTGTCTACGCAGTGGGAGAGGAGATGACGGTTGACTTTATGGTTGGAGAGAATTTCGACGGCGAATTTTGGGATATGAACCGTCACAAAGTCGAAAGGCTTGAGATCAGCTCGGCAGCTATGGTAAAGAATCTCCTGAAAGACGTGAAGCTCACAGCGGGAAAGAACCTGAAGTACAAATTTGATCGCGAAGGCACGCACATGCTTGGTCTTGAAAGCAATGCTGCTTCGATAGAATTGGACGGCGAGAAATTCAATGCGTACCTGAAAGAAGATGGCATCGACAATATTCTCGATGCACGCACGAAGGCGAACGAATTGGGAAAGCCTGCAAAGGAGTATTACAAACGTTTTGCAAAGCTGTTCATTCAATCCGGCAAGAAGGTCGACGAGACACACAGGAAGCGAATGCAGTTCCGGTATGAGATCGTTCCTTCCACCAATCCCTATGCACTTAAATCCGGCGACTACCTCGAGTGCCGGGTGCTATGGGAAAATAGGCCTGCACCACATTCACTTGTTAAGGTCTGGAGCCACATCGGCAACCGCACGTTCCTGCAGGACATCTACACGGAAGATGACGGAACAATAAAGTTTCCAATAAGCAACAAAGGACCCTGGATGGTCAGCGCTGTAAAAATGATCCCTTCGGAGATGGAAGGAGCCGACTATCAAAGCTTTTGGACAAGCGTAGTGTTTTCTGTGGAGCAATAACTCCTCTAAAAGCAACACTGCCAATTCTACTTATTTTGGTTTCGTTGGTTTTGATATTAGGGCAGGAGAATGATGGATACGGTACAGTTGTTACAGATGTTCAGGCAAAAATAGGCGATCTTTTTACCGCAAATTGAATCTGCAAATGCCTCGGTGGTCATTACTCTGTTGCTTGCTTGCGTTCAATACCTCCTTCGCCCAGGAACATCACACGCAATTCTATGACAAGAAAGGAATGGAAACAGACAGCGTTCATTCCTTCTATTATGAGCACTGGACATACCGCGAGTCTGCTCAGAACTCTGTGATATCCTATTACACGGCTACGAACACGGTGCGGTTCACTGGCGGAACGAAGGGCTTGTCTGAAGATCAGGCAAGAATGTACTATTATCCTAATGGAAGAATTAAAGCGGAAGGCAGTTTCACAAACAGGCGACCGAAGGGATTGGTGAAATCATATTATATGAGCGGAGCGCCACAAGCTGAGTTGGTGTTTGAGGATCACAAAATATGGGATGAGAAAGACCCGGCCGTGGGAATATTGAACTACTGGGATTCCGTCGGTAACCAGATCGTCGCGGATGGCCATGGAGAATGCCACTGTGACTTGACGCCATTTTCCGATTTCATTGAATATGAGAATGGCCTTGTTGTCAACGGACTCAAAGAGGGGAAATGGGATGGTAAGATCGAGAACGGTGGATCCGACTACGAAGAGTTGTATCGAAAAGGTGTTCTGATCCAGGGTCATCAGAATGACGGCAAGGATATTTGGGAATACACTGACCTGGAAACTGACGCAATGCCACGCGAGGGCATCAAATCGTTTTACCAGCACGTTGCAGAGGTCGTTCATTATCCCGAAGCTGCACGGCGGAATAGTATCCAGGGAAAAGTATTTGTCGAGTTTGTGATCGAGATTGACGGTCGGCTGTCACATGTAAAAGTTATCCGGGGAATCGATGAGGAATGTGACAGGGAAGCGTTAAACGCCGTAACTTCGGCACCAAGATGGGACCCGGCGTTCAAACGAGGTAAGCCCGTGAGACAACGCCTGACCCTGCCCGTAATATTTAAAATGCGCTGATGGAAAATTTTATCTCGTCTGAAAAAGCTCCTGAGCCTGTTGGGCCCTATCCCCACGCAAGAAAGGTAGGCAATTTGTTGTTCCTGTCCGGTGTCGGTCCGCGTAAACGTGGCTCAAAAGAGATTCCGGGCGTGACCCTCGATACTAATGGTAAGCTCGTTTCTTACGACATCGAAGAGCAGTGTCATTCCGTTTTTCAAAATGTAAAATTCATTCTGGAAGCATCCGGCTCCGGGTGGGAGAAACTTGTTGATATAACCGTGTTTCTCACCAATATGGATGATTTCCCAGTCTACAATAAGATCTATAAAACTTATTTTCCGGACCCTGCGACACAACCATGCCGAACAACTGTTGCCGTCATCGCCTTGCCAACGCCGATTGCAATTGAGTTGAAATGCGTTGCAACCCTTTAGATGTGTTGAGTGATAGGTGTTGAGTGTTAAGTAAGATGATTTGTAGACTTGTTGCGCACTGAAGTCAGCAGGTGTGATACTCAACACCTAGCACTCACAACTCAACACAATTTTAAACTGCAAAGCTCTCCCCGCATCCGCACGTTCTCGAAGCGTTTGGATTCACGAACTGAAATCCCTTGCCGTTGAGGCCATCTGAAAAGTCGAGCGTGGTGCCCAGTAGATACAGCAGGCTTTTTTTGTCGACTAATATCTTAATTCCCTTGTCTTCGAATACCTGGTCGACCGGCTTGATCTGGTCGTCAAAATTGAGGTCATACATCAAACCGGAACAGCCGCCGCCTTTTACAGAAACACGGATATTATTGTTGGGCTCACGTCCTTCTTCCTTACGAAGCTGAATTATCCTTTCCTTGGCCTTTTCGGTTACTGTAATCATGGTTTTCCAGGTATTAGCTGATTGGATTCAATACAACACTAAAAACAGTAATTGTGTTCCGGTCACGGCCATAATATAATTTCTCGAGAGCGTCCAGGATATTACCCGCACGGAAATAAGATGTATGGAGCTCGTTCTCACTTTTTGCCACCCATTGGATTGTGTACGAGTTTTCTTTTTCCTTATAGTTCTGGACGTAGGTCAACATCTTTCGGAGGGCATCAACTTTGTCTGCGCCCTGTTCAGAATGAAACAGGAACGATTGGCTGTGCCGGGGATTGATGGTGATGAGGTCGAGCTTTGTGCGCCCTTCAATCGAGCCGTACTCGAAGATCAAATCAGAGGTGCGCACACCGAGGTAATCCTTGATCTGTTGCTGAATACGTGCCACTTCCACGTGGGCGTCACTCGCTGTTTCAGTCACTTTTGGCATGTCCGGAGATCAATTAACGTGTAAAAATAGGTAAAAATAGCAATGGAAGAAGTTGCTGTTGATGACACACATCACAGGGGTGGTGGGAAAAATGGGATCTATGGCCATTTGTGTAATCTGTGGCAGATTGCCCTTTCATCTTTCTTTAGAAACCTTGAATTTGCATCAAAAGCACAGAATAAAATCTTATGGACAAACTTGAGCATATAGGGATCGCCGTTAAGAATCTCGGCAAATCAAATCAGCTTTTCGCAAAGTTGTTGGGGAAGGAGCCATATAAGATGGAGGACGTTCCCGCTGAAGGAGTTCGTACTTCCTTCTTTGACGTCGGTGGCATAAAAATAGAATTGCTCGAAGCAACCCGCGCCGATTCTCCCATTGCCAAGTTCATCGAAAACCGCGGTGAGGGCGTGCACCATCTCGCGTTTGCCGTAGAACCCATAGAAGATAAAATGAAAGAATTTTCGGACGCAGGATTTCACTTGCTTTCGGATAAACCGAAGCCCGGTGCAGACAACAAGAAAATTGTTTTCATGCACCCCAAGGCAACGAACAATGTGCTGATCGAACTCTGCCAGGATCGCACCCCCGATAGTCCCGATGGCCATCGGGATCGTGACTAGAACTTGGGAGCATGCTTTGGACGAAGGCCGTACTGTGTCTTGTTATAGTATCGCCACTTCTCCTTACCGACCGATGTTTCGGAATATGGTTTGGGACCACAAGCTGACAAAACCAGCAAAGCCAGGACAGTAAGGATTACGGTGCTTTTCATAATGGTTAGGATACACTCCTTAATACCTTCCGGTGCGCCGTGCACGTTAATGTGCCGTTATCCCAGTATTTTTGCCGACAAAATACCGCGGGTGGCGGCGAATGAACATTACCTCGATGGAGCAAAAAAGGACAGAAATATCACAATTGGGCGAATTCGGGCTGATTAACCGTATTAGCAACAACACTTCTTTAGTTCAGCCTTCTTCCCTGAAGGGCATCGGCGATGACGCCGCAGTGATCGACGATGGAGACAATGTAATACTCCTTTCTACCGACATGCTCGTGGAGGGACCGCATTTTGATCTTTCTTACGTGCCATTGCAGCACCTGGGGTACAAAGCTGTTGCCGTAAATGTATCGGATATTGCTGCGATGAATGGAGCTCCTGAGCAAATTGTCATCAGCCTTGGAGTCAGCAACAGGTTTTCGGTTGAGGCAATCGATGAGTTATATAAAGGCATTCGCGCTGCTTGCGCAAACTACAAAGTTGACCTTATCGGAGGCGACACGACCGCCTCGCCTTCAGGACTGATCATCAACATCACGGTGCTGGGACGGACAAAGAAAGGAAATGAAGTTTACCGCAGCGGTGCGAAAGACACTGATATTATCTGCGTGACTGGTGACCTTGGCGGTGCTTATATTGGATTACAGATTCTGGAAAGGGAAAAAGCAGTTTTTCTTTCTAATCCTGAAATGCAACCCGATCTCGACGCGCACCAGTATGCAGTGGGTCGGCAGTTAAAGCCTGAGGCAAGAATGGACATCGTTCATGAGCTTACTGACCTGGGCATAAAGCCGACTGCTATGATAGATGTGTCGGATGGACTCGCATCGGAGTTGTTTCATATTTCAAAAAACTCCGGAGTCGGTGTGCGCATTTTTGAAGATAAAATTCCTATTGATGAAAATGCGTTCAATACTGCCGTCGAATTCAAACTAGATCCTTTTACCTGTGCGCTGAACGGCGGGGAAGATTACGAACTCCTCTTTACAATCAAGCAGGCCGATTTTGAGAAAATCAAAAACCATCCGGACATCCATTTCATTGGTTACGTCCACCCCGACCCAAAGCAGAATGTTTTGATCACAAAGAACAATAATGTTGTGCCGCTGAAGGCCCAAGGGTGGGAACACTTTTGACTGTGGCGAAATGTAAAATGTAAAACACTGAGTGTAAAATGTAAAAGTGTTGCAGCAATGTAAGCGCTTCGGGTACTGCGACCCTTTACATTTAGAGTTTAGAGTTTTACATTTTACCGTTAGTCTAGTCTTCAGGGTATGGAATGAAGACAAACCGGGTAAAATCCTTGTCGATCACAAACAGGCAGCAAAACTCATCGGGATCTTTATAGGTGTTTTTAAAGGCATCCTCCCGGTCTTTTGCGACCAGCTCTCGTTGCATGAACTCATCGAGGAATGACGCAAAGTAATTCCAATCCAACCCGAGATCAGATTTATTGAGGAGCATCTGTCCAATGGGCTGATCTTCTTGCGACGTGGGAAATATGGGGTAGGCGAAGCCCGCTTTGCGGATCTGATAGGAAGCCTCTTTGAGCGTATCCGATACTTTAACGAAGTCCTTTGAAATCGTACCCAGGTATTTCCCGTTTAGCTCTGGATCGTTGACCATACAATTTTGACCGCTAAAATAAATGTTTTGTTTCGCTTTAAAGAGCGAAATTCATGTGCTGGTTGTCTCTGGTGTAAAGAATCGCATGTGATGAAGAGAATCCATCATTCCCAATGTATAAACCCGGAGAGCAGCTGTGCGTACTTATTATCGAACCAACCAACCATTGAATATGAACCGTTCAGAATTCATCCAAAAAACGTTAGTGACAGGTACGGCCTTACTTGTTCCGACATTGGTTATACGCGCACAACAGGACTCGGAAAAACCGCCCCAGATCGCGCAAGACATTGTTAAGGAGTTTGTCGGTGTTTCACACGGCAAATTTGATCGCTGCAAGGAGATGCTGGAAAACAACAAACAGCTCCTGCATGTTTCTTACGATTGGGGTGGAGGCGATTTTGAATCTGGCATTGAGGCCGCAGGTCACGTCGGCAATGTTGAGATTGCTAACTACCTTCTGGGGAAAGGTGCACGCTACAATGTTTATCTCGCCTGCATGCTCGGTCATCTTGATACAGTGAAAAACATCCTGACGTTCAATCCGGGGTTGTTGAACTCAAAAGGTCCGCACGGATTCACGATGCTTCATCATGCCAGGAAAGGCGGCGAAGCGGCAAAAGCTGTTGAAGCGTACCTGACTTCGTTGGGTGCCAAGGAGACGAAGATCGACTTCTATAAAGCTTGATTAGTTTTTTTTGGCCACGCCAACGCTACTTGTTGCCTTTAGCAACAATCCTTGTTCACCCGTGTGATCCGTGGCTTAAACTTTGCGCCTTTGCGCATGAGCGGTTCAAATTTCACTTCTTCAAAAAATCTCTCGAAAAACTTACCAGCTCCGGAAAAAAAAGATCGAAGTCATTTTGAAAGTCATTGTGGAATTCCTGCAGATCTTCGATGGCCTGATCCATTTTTGAATTGAATGTTGCGCGACGCGCCATTCCAGCCAGCGATCGCCTGATGCCTTCGAGCTGCGCATAATTCACTAACCAATTGCCACCCACCATATAAGGCATGATCTGCCTGACGCGTTCGGGAAGGATGGCTTCACGGTCAAGGAGATACCGATAAGTTTTTTGCGCATATTGATCCAGGGGCTCGCTTGAATAGTCTCGCCAATTTAAGGCCAGGAAATGATCGTAAAAGATATCCACGATCACACCTGAATAGTGCCCGTACTTTGGACGCAGTCGTGTCTTACTCTGTTTCACCACCGTATGGTGGTCGGTGAACGTATCGATGGCGCGATGGAGTTCGATACCCCGGGCTATTTTTTCCCCAAACTGATCGACCAGGTTACGTCCCCTCACGAAATCGCCGATGAAGTTGCCGGTCATCACATCCGCATCGTCGCCGGAAAGGTACAAGTGAGCCAGAAAATTCATCTTGTAAGTTAAATGATCAACTTTGATTTTTATGCCCGGTTATTTTTGTGATTTTTGAGTAAACCCTGCCTGCCCATGCCTTCTATTGATCAACTAAAGCTCCTTGTCAATCTCGCCTATGCCGATGGAGAGTTGACGGAGAAAGAGAAGAAATATATCCTCAATATCGGGCAGGCCAATCATCTTCTCGTCGCTGAGATCCTTCCTCTACTTACAGAAAATCATCAAGTGAATCTCGACGGGTTGAGCGAGGATGAAAAATTCGATTACATGTTTCACCTTTTCCAGCTGATGAAGATCGATGAAAAGATCTACCAGGAGGAGATAAAATATTGCGCAAAAATCGCTTCCGGATTGGGCTATCGCGCTGACCTGGTGCTTGAGTTGCTCCTGAATGTCAGGAATGTGAATATGGATGAGGGGAAATTGGAAGACCTGAAAAAGCTTACTGCCACTTATCTCCGCAAAAGTTGATCGTTTGACGGTTTTGCAGTATCATGGGGACAAATCCCTAACCCATGAAAAACCTCTTTTTACTTTTTTTCTTCTGCATTGCTGCGTCGTTCAGTTTTGCGCAAAAAACACTCATTCACTGCGGTAGCCTGATAGACGGAAAGAACAAGGAAATTCTTTCCCAGGTGACGATTGTCGTAGAGGCCAACAAGATCGTTTCCGTTGACAAAGGCTTTACAAAAGCAGGAAAAGACGACAAAATCGTCGACCTCAGCAAGAAGACGGTAATGCCCGGTCTGATCGACATGCACGTCCACATGGAGAGCGAAACCAGCAAAGACGCTTTGGTAAAGCGGTTTACACAAAATGAAGCCGATGTTGCGTTTCAATCAACCGTCTACGCGAAGAAGACGCTTATGGCAGGCTTCACGACAGTCCGTGACTGCGGCGGATCCGGCGTTAATATTTCCCTTCGGAATGCTATCAACTCCGGCATCATTGTCGGTCCCAGAATTTTCGCGGCAGGCAAGGGTGTTGCTACTACAGGAGGTCACGGCGATCCAACCAATGGAAATCGTAAGGACCTAATGGGTGATCCGGGTCCGAAAGAAGGAGTTATCAACAGTCCTGACGACGCATACCATGCCGTTCGTCAGCGTTATAAAGATGGTGCGGATTTTATCAAGATCACTGCGACAGGCGGCGTGCTCAGCGTGGCAAAAGATGGCTCCGGTCCGCAATTCACTCAAGAAGAAGTCAACGCCATTGTCAAAGCAGCGAAAGACTATGGCTTTCACACTGCCGCTCACGCCCATGGTGCGGAGGGTATGAAGCGGGCGGTGCTCGCGGGCATCACAACCATCGAGCATGGTACGTTGATGAATGACGAGGTCATGGATGCTATGATCAAGATGGGAACGTATCATGTTCCCACCATTATCGCGGGGAGGTCGGCTGCTGACTATGCAAAAATCCCGGGTTACTACCATCCGCTGGTAGTACCCAAAGCGATTGCAATCGGTTCGAAGATCCAGGAGAACTTCGGAAAGAGCTATAAGAAAGGTGTGAAGATCGCTTTCGGAACAGACGCTGGCGTGTTTCCTCATGGAGAAAACGCGCGTGAATTTGGGTACATGGTCGAAGGTGGTATGCCGGCTATCGAAGCGTTGCTCGCTGCGATGCAGGTGAATGCAAATATTTTGGGCATGGGCGATAAGATCGGATCTATCGAAGCCGGTAAAATTGCTGATATCGTGGCTGTTAATGAAAATCCCACGACGAACATCAAGACAATGGAGAAAGTCACCTTCGTGATGAAAGAAGGTGTCGTCTATAAAAACGAGTAAACCGATGAAAGAGCTTCGATTCATTGCAGTGGTCGCGTTGGTGATCACTGCAAATCATGCGTTCTCACAGCGAACCTTGATCCATTGTGGATCGCTGATAGATGGAAAACACGATGCTGCTTCTCAAATGACGATAGTGGTGGAAGGCAACATTATCACAGCCGTCAACAAGGGATTTACTACTGCAAAGAGTGGCGAGAAATTGGTCGATCTCAGTAAGAAAACGGTGATGCCAGGATGGATCGATCTACACGTTCACCTCGAAGGAGAAACCAGCAAAGATGCAGCGGTGCGTCGCTATACCATGAATGAGGCCGACATAGCCTTCATGTCGACTGTCTACGCGAAGAAGACATTGATGGCGGGATTCACGACTGTGCGCGACCTCGGAGGCTCAGGAGTAAATATTTCATTGCGCAATGCAATCAACCAGGGACTTGTAGTTGGGCCGCGCGTTTTCACCGCAGGCCGGACCATCGCAACAACAGGTGGCCACGGTGACCCAACGAACGCCGCGAGGAAGGGATTGCTTCCAGAACCAACACCCGCAGACGGTGTTATTAATAGTCCGGAAGATGCACGGCACGCTGTACGTCAGCGGTACAAGGATGGATCGGATCTCATTAAGATTACAGCGACAGGAGGGGTACTCAGTATCGCGCGCGACGCATCCGGCCCTCAGTTTAATGACGATGAACTAAAGGCGATTGTTGAAACCGCCAAAGACTACGGAATGCACGTTGCTGTGCACGCAATTGGTGTTGAGGGCGCAAAGCGTGCAGTGCGGGCAGGAGTGACCACCATCGAGCATGGATCATTAATGAATGAGGAGCTCGCCGACCTGATGAAGCAACATGGAACGTATCACATCGCAACCATTACGGCAGGGGAGTCCATCTCGGATCTTGCAAAGATTCCCGGCTATTATCATCCGTTGGTCACGCCAAAAGCTTTGAACATAGGTCCGCAGGATAAGGCGGCATTTGCACTTGCCTACAAGCGAGGCGTGAAAATGGCATTTGGAACAGACGCGGGCGTGTTTCCTCACGGTGAAAACGCGCGTGAATTTGGTTATATGATGGAAGCCGGCATGCCTGCAATGGAGACTATCAAGACTGCAACAATGACCAGTGCAACAATTCTCGGAATGGCAGACAAACTTGGCTCAATCGAAGCTGGAAAGCTTGCCGACATTGTTGCCGTTGATGAAGACCCGCTGAAGAACATTAAGACGATGTTGAAGTGCACCTTCGTTATGAAGGACGGAGTTGTTTACAAGAGTGAATAGTCAAAGTTCGCTTGCAACAAGGTTGAGAGTGACCGTCTCCAAACAAGCAACGATCTGAAGGCGAAAGGCGGAAAATGGTTCAAGGTTCCGGGGTGCGCCCATTGAACCTTGAACTCTGAACTGTTAAAACTATTTTAAAATCACACCTATGCTTTCCAGCGCCTTCAGATATTCTTCAACCAAATCGAGTGGAATAGGCCCGAACTCCGCAGAAACTGCGTTCCTTATTTCAGGTACGGTGCGCACGCCATCAACGAAATTCAAGGTCTCGTATGCGTATTCGTGTCCCCAAAGCCCCTGGTAATCCAACAACCGGATTGAGGCGGCCTTGTCTCCGTAATGATCGAACAGGTAATCGTAACTAAACACAGACAATGGTCCCTTCACTGCGGGATTCCGTTTGTAAACGACTGTGGTTGCTTTACTCTTTGCTTCCGGACTTTTGGATTTCCCCGCTGTGGACTCGAGGTTCGAATAAAAAACATCTGCTTCCTTTGTTACGGCTGCGGAGACCGGCGCAAAAGTTTTCAATGAATTGAATACCCCTCGCTCATACCTGAAATGGTTGTTCAACAGATTGTCAACTTCTTCTTTCGGGATTTGATTCATCCGCTGGATCACGTCGGCGGTCCGGGCGACTGATTGCTGCCTGATCATAGCCCAGGTGACCCCAACTTCTTTCCCTTGCAGATTTGAAAGGAAGTATCCGCTGGCACCACCAATGAAAGCAGCGCGCTTCAGTTTTGTCGGATCGATGTTTGCCGGCAAATCGAAATTTGTGTGGATGTAACGATCGGGCCAGTCGTGCATATAGATGCAGGGAATCTTGAACGACCCCTCGTTATAAACATCGTGATCACTTCCCATATGGAATTGGCCCAGCACTGCCTGCTGTGCTTCCTTCCCGCCTTCATTTGAAACAAACTTATAGCGGTGTGAATAACCGCTTGCATAGTTGTCGCTCTGCTCGTTCACATATGCGCCGAACATCTGTCCTACGTCGGCGACGAAATTCGGAAGGCTCTTTGGAGCACCGGCCACGTGAAAAATCGACTTTGTGATTTGACCTCCACCCACCATATCCATGTGAATGACGGCCTTTATCTTCTTCGCATACTCCGGACGCTGACTTAAGATGGCACTGGTTCCCTCAATCTCGGGCGACCAGATGAAGCGCAGGGTGCGTTGCGGCCTGGGGATTCGCCCCTCAGCAACAAGCTTACTCATTGTCCTCGCAATCTCAAGTATGGTCATGCTGCCACTTGCATTGTCGTTTGCTCCCGGGCGCTGATGGTCCAGGTGACAAGTGAATGCAATTTCTTCTGATTGCAAAGTGGGATCGGCCCCCTTGATAACAGCGGTGACAAAACTGTATGAGCCGGGATGCTGTCCGGCCTTCACTTTTGCGTGTAACATGATCTTCTCACCCCGACCGAGCCTTGTTTGAAAGTCGCGTGCCTGCTTGAGCGAGATCATGAAACAAAATGATTTCACTGCGGCGAAGCTCTCGAAATGACCCCAACGGATAAGGTTCTGATCTTCCTTCGACCATGCAGTAGGTTGATTCTGTGTATAGCTAATGATTCCCACAGCGCCTTTTCCAATGGCTAACTTGACTACACTGGAGGGGGATGTTGATACAAGCACGATCTTCCCCTTAACATCTTTTCCTTCGTAATCTTTTTCGGACGTTCCGTTGCCGACATCGATCAGCTCGGCCGTCGCTTCGCCGCTTTCGCTGTCTTCAGCGAGTGTGATCGGCATCGATTCCCAGTCCGCGATCCGAAACTTTGGTTTCCAGCCGGTGCCGTCATTTTCCAGCTCCCACAGCTCGGCGAACTCAGCCTCCCAAACCATCCTCGACTTCTGTGTGCCATACATGGACTTGCCATCGGCAGGTATCTGAAATACTTCAACACCTTCAAGACCGTATTCCTTCAGGCGGGATTCAATAAAGTCTACGGCTTTCTTGAACTCGATAGATCCCCGCATACGGTGGAGGCGGGTGATGTACTCGAGATTTCTTTTGGCAGATTCGCCGGAGATCTCGCCGTCCAATGCACCGACAATGGCGTCATCAAGAAGCGGAGGTTGACCGGTCGCAACGAAAAAAGAAAAGACGAGGAGCAAAGCTGCACAAAGGCGAAGTGATGTGATCATGGTTCCAGGGTTTGTTGGGAAAGAAATATAGTGATCTTGCAAAACTATTTAACTTCGTTTTACATCTCCGAAAAAATCGCGTGATGAGAAAGCGAATGGTATTCTGGGTGTGTGTGCTGGCCTCGAACGCGGCATTCGCACAAAAGGCCCTCTCATTGCATGGAACATTTGTTATCTCGGGAACCGGAAGTTATGACGACTCCCTTGCGCTTGCCACTTTCGTGAATTTGCTGCCGCAGGGGCGCAACAGTACAATCTTATTTGTTCCCACCGCCTCATCTGGCCTCAAGCTCCCGAATGGTTTTATCTACATTCCACCAAAAGCAGATACAACCGCGATCTACACGCGCGACTTTGAAACACAACTTGAAAAATTATTCAAAGTTGTACACGTAAAACTTCTTCACACCCGCGACAAGGCAACTGCCAATTCCCGGCAATTTTTTAACGCAATAAAAGAAGCTGATGGCGTATGGCTAAGCGGAGGAAATGCAGGCCGACTTGCGGATGTGTACCTTAACACGAAGACGCACGCAGCACTTGTAAGACTGGTCGAACGCGGCGGAATCATTGGAGGTAATTCAGCAGGGGCTATTATTCTTGGCTCATACATCGTTCGCGGCTGGACTGAGAAACCCATTCTCATGGCGAAAGGTCACGATAAAGGTTTTGGCTTTATTCAAGGTGTTGCTTTTAATCCCCACCTGCTAACGGCGAAAAGGGAATACGAGCTTATGAGTGTCGTTCATGAGTATCCAGACTTGCTCGGGATTGGCATCGACGACTATGGGTTACTAGTAGTCGAAGACAATTTGATTGAAAATGTTGGCCCAGGCCGCGTCGCGATCTACGATAATAAAAAGCACGGCGAACGATGGTACTGTTGGCTGGAGCAAGAAAAAAAATTTGACTTGAGGACGAGGACCGTGGTACCGTAGGCAGACCTTGCCCAACAGAAACCATCCGTGCGATAAATGCCGTTTCCGTCCCCCATTAAGTACCAGCTTTTTTTTTGCCACTGATGTATTTCGATGGCCGGCCAATCAAAATTCGAAACCTGAACGTGTATTTTTGAGTAGAAGCGATCTAACCCAATTCGTATGCTGAAGAACTTCTTCAAGACTGCTGCACGTAATATCCTTAAATACAAAGCTTATTCACTGATCAACTTCGTCGGACTCACATCTGGCCTGGCGCTTTCTCTGTTGATCATCACCTACGTGCGGAGTGAGCTCAGCTTCGATAAATTCCACGAGAAAGCGGATCTCCTGTACAGGATCAAATATGTTGCACCGAACGGGTTGCAACTGGCGTCCAGCCCGCCTCCCATTGCCCCGGTGATGCCGGAATTCTTTCCGGAAGTTGAAGTGACCGCCAGATTATATGGGAGAAATGTGAGTATCTCACGCAGTGGGGGCGCGGATGAAGCTTCATTTGAAGAGAACGGTGTGTTCTTCGCGGATTCTTCGATCATGAAGATGTTCACCTTCGAATTTATTTCAGGTAATCCTGATCGTGCATTGCTGGATCCTTTCACCATTGTCATCACGGAGGAAATGGCAAAAAAATATTTTGGTGACAAGGAAGCATTGGGTGAGTCATTGCTGTTCGGGGGTAAACACGCATTCAAAGTTGCAGGTGTTGTAAAGCGCTTTCCTGAGAACTCGCATATCCGATTCAACATGTTGGTGCCCTACGACAACATGTATGATATGGAAAACGATGAAGCCGCCGCGCGGATGCGTACAAACCTCGAAACAAATTTTGTCATCAGTCATTCCTACACCTATGTGCTGCTGAAACCGGGCGCGGATCCAGGTAATGTAGACAGGAACATGGGGGAGTTCCTTAAGAAGTATTGCCCGCCGAACAGACAGGTGGGTCAGGTGTTTACACTGTTCCCTGTCAAAGACATTCATTTGAAGTCGACAATGCTCGCCGAACCCTCAGGAACCAACACAATGACAAATATTTATATTTTCATCGCGATTGGCGTGCTCACGCTGTTGATAGCTTCCATTAACTATATCAATTTATCGACAGCACAGTCCTTCACGCGGATCAAAGAGATCGGTATCAGGAAGATTCTGGGTTCTGCTAAAGGTCAGCTCATTGTTCAGTTTCTGGCCGAGAGTTTTCTTTTCTGTCTGGTTGCTGCGGCACTCTCTTACGTGGTTTTCTATTTCGCATTGCCGTTGCTGAATCAGTACACGAATAAAGAGCTTGAGTTTGTCAGGGTGATAGATTTGCCGTTGGTCGCTTTGTCATTTGGATTGTTAGTGCTTATTACAGCATTGGCCGGCGGTTACCCTGCTTACTTCGTTGCGTCTTTCGATTCCGTGGCGTCGATCAAGGGTCAGGGCGGAGCCAGCCTCGAAGGCGGCCAGTTTCTGCGGAAGTCGTTAGTTGTCTTCCAGTTGATGATTGCGTGCATGTTGTTGTCGGGATCGATGATGCTGGTCAAGCAGTTGAAATTCCTTACGGAGCAGCCGCTTGGTTTTCAAAAAGAGCATATTATCACGGTCCCTCTTAACAGCGCCAACTTGAATGCGATCTTTTCCCGGGCCGATAGCACGCGCCGGACACGCATACAGACATTCAGGGATCGTATTGAAAACCTGGCTGCAGTAGAGAAGACTGCTGCTTCGGGTGGAACGCCCGGCATCGGGATGGTCTACCGCGGTACGATTCCGGAGGGTTTTACGCAGGAAGACAATCTGTTCATAGCGGACATGGGCGTGGACTATGATTTTATTAATGTCTTCGGGATGGAGATCGTAGCGGGCCGGCCGTTTGGCAAAGATTATGGTACGGACGAGCAGCAGGCTTTCATTGTGAACGAGACTGCCGTTACAGAATGGAAGTGGGGAACGCCAGAGCAGGCGTTGGGAAAAACGCTCAACCGCGAAGGAAAGGTCGGTAAGGTCGTAGGGGTGATTAAAGACTTCAATATTGCAGCCCTGACCACTCCGATCGCATCCGTGGTTATGGAAGTGGATCCCAATCAGTGGAACACACTGAATATCCGCTTTAAAAATGAGAATGTGACTGCCACCATCGAGGACATAAAGAAAGAATGGAATCTGTTGTTTCCGGAAAAATCCTTCCAGTTCAATTTCCTTGACCAGCAGCTCGACTCACAGTATGCCAACTTTCAGAATTTTGGAAAGATCATCGAAAGCTTCACCTTCATTGCGATCCTGATTTCCTGCCTTGGTGTTTATGGTTTGGTACTGTTTGTCGTGCAACGGAAAGTAAAAGAAATCGGGGTGCGGAAAGTGCTTGGCGCGACGATTGGAAACATCCTCGGCCTGATTTATGTTGATTTCGTATGGTTGCTGGTAATTGGATTCCTTATCGCTGTGCCTGCATCATATTATTTCATCAGCAAATGGCTGACGAATTTCACTTATCATACCACGATTGACTTACTCACTTACGCGATCAGTTTTGTCGCGGTGCTGATCATTGTTTCTCTAACCATCAGCTATCACGCGTTGAAGGCATCGGTGGCTAATCCCGTGAAGTCGCTGAGAAGTGAATAGGGGTGTACCATTCGGGAGATACATAACTATAGCAATGCCGAATATGTCAAAGCGGGGTCCCTGTGGACTCTGCTTTTTTGATGCTAAACCAAAAAGGCAGCAAGAAATCGCAAGATCTATTTGCTAAGTCTCCGGCAAACTCGGCTCTCTTTGCAGTTAATATTATTCATAATAGGATTGTAAGATTGGATTCGGTAGGCGAAGGTTTTAGATTTGGTAATATGAGTCGGCCCATAAATTTCAACACTTCGAAAATCTTCCGGACCAACCTTGCATTTCCGCACGCTGTTATCACTGATAACTTGATTTTCGTATCAGGTACTGCGGGTTTTGATCCAACAACCGGTAAGGTTGTATCTGATAAGTTCGAGGAGCAGGCAGTTCAGGCGTTTCGGAACATCAAAGCGATTCTTGAAGACGCGGGGAGCGGACTGAATAAGGTTGTAAAAACTACCGTCTTTATGGTTTCGGGGTGTGATCCTGATTTCAAGGTCATCAATAAGGTTTATACCGACTTCTTTCCGCAAGATCCGCCGGCACGAAGTGCGCCACAGGTGATGCCGTTTCCCGCAGGCATTTTGATTTCAGTTGAATGCATTGCGCTGGTGTAAGCGGCCTCCATCGGTACTGCGCCGGGCATTCGTAAGCGCTATTTGTAAACTCATTTGGCAATCATATGAAGGCACGTTTAACTATCACAATTCTATTGGCTTCCTCAATCACAGCTTCAGCTTTATCCTGCAGAATCATGAATCAAGAATCGGAAAAAAATACGGTAAGCGATTTCTCGTCTTCCGACAGTCTTGCGCTCAACATGCAGGGCGTGTGGTGGCTGCAATCACGCGAAGACTGGACAAAGGATGGACAGAAGAAAATTGATCCGGTGCTGGGTGCAGATCCGATTGGAATATTATGTTACGCAAAGGATCGCTTTGCCGCGCAGTTTATGAAGCGGAATCGAACTGCAGAAAGTGCGAAAGAGGTTTTCCAGGCTGGCCAGAACAATACAAGTGCCGTCGGCGGCTATGATGCTTATTTCGGAACCTATGAAGTCGATAAAAAAACAGGCAAAGTTGCCCACACCCTGATCGGGTCGATCACGCCTGCGAATGTCGGGATGACAGTGCACCGTGAATTGAAAGTTGATAAAGATACACTGACGATCAAACTGGAGACGACCACCACTGAAGGTACACCCGTTACCCGCACACTGGTATGGAAAAGAATAAGTTGATGCTACTCTTCCAGTAATACTTTTATTTTATCGCGATGTATGACAATTCTGGCGCTGATATAGCCCGCGATGTCATTGATGTCCTTTTCCAGATTGCCAAGATCTGTCGCCCCGGTCCGGTCGTATTGCGACTGTACGATAATTTCTGGCTGCAGAAAGTAGGGGTATACAGACTGATAAACTTCATTTAGAATCGCGAAAACCTTCTCGGGTTTTAATTCTTCCAGGAGGCGCTTATACTGGATTAGATACTTATTGTAAAGAAATTGATCGTTGGCGATCGCAACATCCAGGGCGTCTTCTGAGGAGTAAATAAGCTTCTCGCCGAGAATGGCATTTCTTTTATCAAGCCCTTCGTGGGGTTCGCGTCGAAGCAGGTCATCGAAGTCCCATGGAATAATTTCGAAATGATTTTTTCTCCACATGAAGTAGAGTTCGTCCGAGTAGTCACCATTTTGAAAGAGATGATTGAACGCGAGCCAGACAAAATAGCTATCCAAATCAATCAAGGTGTTGAGTTGATGGTAAAGCTGCTCACCATGGTATTTCCGAAGGATATCGACATAGATGGACTGAAATTTCTTTTTCAGGGCCGCAGCTTCCTTTGACGAAATGCCCGCGTAATCCAAGTCATCGATCGCGTCCTGGTGGACCCGTCTTAAGACTACCGAGGCTCCTCGCGCGATTGCGAATTGTTCGGGTGGATTGAAGATCATATAAAGCCCTTCTGAATTTTTGTTGATAAGAACATTCGAATAACAATTGTCGGGAATTGCTATGCCCATATTACTGAGGACCTTGTTGGATATTAGATTCCGGATGTAGTTCCTATCCATGTTCATACTGATGGCGTAAAACTTTGTGAGGGAAAAAGTATCAGGTCGTGTACCGAATGTCGCTCTCCGGGCAAGCCGGATATTAAAACTTTTTCTTTTTAGCTGGGAGGAGGAAGTTCCCCGGAGCTTGATACGCTTGGATTTGACGCTGTCGCCGTTGATTGACAATATTGAGGACTTGAGAGTAAGTTTCTCCCCTTTGACCCGGTGAAGGTGAGTGACTTGAGATTCCGGAAGTGAAAATGACAGTACATTGACTGGTCTCACCTCGGTTGGTTTACTGTGCGTGAAATTCTCAATCATCTGAGCGCTTACAGGTAGGGCCATCAGCAATGAGGAAGTCAAGAGAATAATAGTTCTGGTTAGCATGGAATGTGGCGTGGTGCCAATGGCCGCTTTGGAAATCAAGTTCTTTCAATTTATGAATATCGATAAATTGCACCAACTTGGCTTAATGGAGTCAACGATTGAAACTTATGTACACCAAGTGCTGGTTAATCATTCGCGACGACGCGAAGAAGACATTTGAGATCTGTGGACTGGAATCAAACACCAACCATTTTACAAACGCTGTCCACGGTATGCAAAAAGCGGGGATGAGTGTCAGCTGCCTGACACCTCCTGTCACAAACAAAACTTCCAGTAAAGAAACTGTCAAAGTGCAGGGTTACTCGAAAGAGGATAAGTTATATGAACGCCTGCAAAAGCAATACAATGAGATCGTCAGGAAAGAATTCGGCCAGTGGGACGAATAATACACTAGCACACCAGTACATCAACTCAGGCTTACTTTGTCTTCATGATTCTCCGGCTCGTTCTTTGCCACTAACTTTTTCATCGCGCAAAGTATTTTATCACATACTCGAAGCATTACGGAGGATGTACCAGAAAAAAATAGCCTGAGAAATGATAATCAATGTTAAGTTGCGGCTATTGTCGACTACTTAGAAATATTCAAACGTCGTTTTTGTTTTCCCCGTTGCGCCGCTGCTGCCAGTCGACTTGAAAGTTGTGGTGAGCGTGGTTGGATATTTAAGATCGTTGTATGAATAGTCGTAAGTGATTGGTACCGACGTTGGGAATGCATCGGAATAATAGAAAGTTGACATCTTGATCTTGTTGTTGGCAGAGTAGTTGCTGAAAAGAAAATCGGTGTACCCCAGGAGTTTGAAAGGATTTTTAAATGAATCGTATTCGTATTTCGTTTCGCTGCTCAGCTGGCTACTCTCATTGCGCGTTTGCTCGTAAACGATATTGCCGTCTTTCGTCTTGAAGCGGTATACGAAAAATCTTCCATTGGAATGGTTGTACAAAGCTTCCACAGTATCTCCAGCCAGGTATTTGACAGTGACCTCGGTATCGACAACATCGTCCACTAAGATTCGGCTGATACGATCATTTTGATATTCATACCGGATGATCGTTTTCGTATCGGAGCCGATTATTTGTTTCTGTACGCTTGCCGGTTTGTCATTTTGGTAACTGTAAGTCGTTGTCGAAAAAATATCAAAGGACTTGGTTGTGACGTCATATTCTGATTGCGTCTCGGAAACGAGCCGCCCTGCGGTATAGGTATATTCTATTTTTTCTCCGGGACGGAAGTCACCCTGTGATGTTTGAATGTAGTAATTGACCGTCTTCAATTTTGGACCAAAGGCAGCATCAAGACCTGTAAGGGGATCATTGCTTGAGCATCCGGCAAATAGGGTGACAGCCGCCAAAATGATGAGATATTTCATAATCGCATCTAAACTGATTTCCCGGATTTTTGTTGCGACACATGGACATTAAAAAATTAACCTGCAGCAACAATGAACGCTTGGAATGATTGTGCATATCCGCTTGGATTCAAGTATGTCTATTCAATGGCCGCTCTAGCGGTACAAAAAGGTAGACTCTCTCTGGAGTGATCGGAAAGCAACGCATCGTCGATGTGCTTCAGAAAAAACCTACCACATCCGAACTTGGAAGTCTTTCAGACCCTTTGGTTATCTTTCCGAACTTATTCAAACAAAAAAATAGCGCCTGTGTCGTCAGGCATTCTCTTATGCCCGTGGAGGAAAAAAAGGAATTTCAAAGAATGGCCATCACAGAGATCGAGTCTGAGTTGATTCGCGTGATGATTGGCAACGGCTTTACACCCGACCGTGCGAAGACTTGCGCGTCAGTGTTTATCGGGAACAGTCTTGACGGTGTCTACTCACATGGTATCAACCGGTTTTCCAGGTTTATTGGTTATGTGCGCAGCGGAGGTATCAAGCCAGATGCACTACCAGTGCTGAAAAATAAGATGGGTGGGATGGAGCAATGGGATGGAAAATCGGGCCCCGGTCCATTAAATGCAATCAAGTGTACAGATCGGGCAATGTCATTGGCTGCAGAGAACGGAATCGGCTGTGTAGCGATTGCGAGAAGCAATCATTGGTTGCGAGGTGGAACCTACGGGTGGCGCGCGGCTAAGAGAGGCTTTGCGCTGATCGCGTGGAGCAACACTATAGCAAATATGCCGGCGTGGGGTGCTGTTGATGCGAGGCTCGGCAACAATCCGCTGGTGATCGCAATCCCTTACCAAGGAGAAGCAATCGTCGTAGATTTTGCCATGACGCAGTACTCCTATGGTGCTGTGGAAGTCGCAATCCTGAAAGGGGAAAAATTGGGAATGCAGGGTGGATACGATACGCAAGGAAATCTTACGAACGACCCGGTAGAAATAAAAAAATCATGGCGTGCCCTGCCCATCGGCTATTGGAAAGGTTCAGGCCTGTCGCTGTTGTTGGATCTTCTGGCCACCACGCTTTCTGCAGGCCTTTCAGTTCGTGAGATAACCGCGCAGAATAGTGAAGTGAATGCAAGCCAGGTGTTTATCGCAATTGATTTGGCCAAACTCACCAACCATCAAACCATACAGCAGGCGATTGATAACATTATTGTTGATTTCAAACAGTCGGCCCCGGAGGCAGGGAAAAAACAAGTTCGTTATCCTGGTGAAAATGTATTGGCCATTCGTGCAGAAAATACCGCAAATGGGATTCCGGTGAGCAAGGAAGTATGGGAGGAAATAAAGAAATTGTAGAGCGAACTTTCGCGTTGATCGAGATTCACGTTGTGATATTCCTGCAATTTTCGTAAGAACAGACTAAAATCAATTACTATGAAAAAAATATTAACACTTGCATTTGTCATTGCAGCGGGCGCATCACTCGCGCAAACATCTGACCTCAGGTCAGTGCTCCTCGAGCAATTAAAAACCACGCACAATAAAAAGGATTGGTTTGTTCCGGTCAACGTGGCAGTGGAAGGACTTACTCCAGAACAAGCGATGTGGAAAGATAACAGCGGCAACCATTCTGTTGGTCAGCTTGCGTACCACTTGTGGTTTTGGAATCAACGGCAGCTTGCAAATTTCAAAGGCGAGAAAGAGGCCGCCTTCAGCGGTAACAATGAAGAGACGTTCAACTCATTTGACAAGAACAGCTGGGCTCAAACGGTCGCCAAGCTAAACACGGTCATGACGGAGCTGGAGAAAATTGTTCAAACAGCTGATGAGGCAAAGCTTAAGACCTGGGCACCTACAATCGCAAACATAAGCACGCACAATGCCTACCACACCGGGCAGATCATTTTCGTTAGGAAGCTACAGGGAGCGTGGGACCCGGAGAAGGGAGTGAAGTAAATTGACAACAGGCAGTTGACAACATACTCCCTGGCGATTACTCGACTGTGCTCTGAAATAGCTTGATTAAAAGTGAAGCTTGGGTCAATGTTGCCAACTGTTTTTTGTCAACTGTCGATTATTAGTATTATCATTATCCACAGATTTCCTCAAAGATCCTGGCGAAGTTTCCGCCGAGGATCTTTTCGATTTCTGCGTCCGGGCGACCACGTTTCGATAATTCAAAAGCGATCCGCTCCATTCTATTAATAGAATACAGCTCAGGAACCATCACGTGCTTCGGATACTCGGCCAGGCCCGGTCGACCTTTCGTGCGTTCATAATACTCGCGAAAGCCGGACAGGTACTTATCAAGATCTTTTGGGTCGAGATTTTTATCACTGCCAAAACCAACGTGATCGATTCCTGCGACTTTCACGGCATGATCAATATGATCGATCATATCTGAAATTGTCGGGACGTCTTTTTTTGTCAGCCACACCGACATATTAAATATTCCAATGTATCCTCCTTTGTCGGCAGCTGCTTTTAGGATCTTGTCACTTTTATTGCGCGGGGTGTCGAACAGCGCTCGACAGCCGGTGTGGGTAATTGCACATGGCCGCGCGGAAAGTTTGATAGACTCCATGGTGGTGGCTTCACCGCAATGAGAAAGGTCAATCACCATCCGGTGCCGATTCATCTCGCCGACAATTGCGCGTCCAAGCAAGCTCAATCCGGCATTTGTGGGTTCCATGTAAGAATCGCCGAGACCGTTGCGATCGCTATGCGTGATTTGCAAGACGCGCAGCCCTTGTTGATAAAGTGTTTCGAGTGCTTTAATATTTGTTTCCGATGAAGAATAAGCAGGCACTCCCAATATCGACGCATCCTGTGAGCATAAGATGATTCCAAATCTCGACTCCGCTTTGGCTTTTCGAATGTCTGCGCCATTGAGCACCTTCAGAAGTTTAGGATCAGCGTAGAAATAATTCTTCCAGCGTTCCATTGCAGTCGCAGCCGATGCGGCGTCACGCGGATAGCCCTGAATATCAAGGACCGCGGCGGTGAAGCCTGCGGCAACTCCCGCGGCAGCGTCTACAGGCCCTTCTTCAGGCATGAGCGTATCGATGACAATCGCTTTCTTGAAGACGGCAGCAGGATCTGAACTAAAAGAAAAAGCGTCGGCAAATGGTATTGTGCTCAATGCTGCCGCCGACAAACCATATTTCATAAACTGGCGCCGGTCCAGGGATACAGGTGATTTCGAATCAATTTGCATAGTGGTCAAAAAATAAAACATATTCCGCGCAACGTGCAGATTGTTACAGAAACGTTGGGGTCAGGAGTTTAAGCGGCATTAATCTGTGGGCCCCACAATTGTCCTCACATAAATCGATTGAAAACGCTGCCTGCAATCCCGGCAACGAAAGGATATAACCTGGGCTCCAGTACCCGTTTTTTATTTCCCCCAGCCCTATTTTATAGCTACCTTTGTCCCCTTAAAATCAGGTTTTGAATGACGGGACAGGAGAACATCCGCAACTTTTGCATCATTGCGCATATCGATCATGGAAAAAGTACACTGGCGGACCGCCTTTTGGAGTTTACAGGTACGCTTACTAGCCGTCAAATGCAGGCTCAGGTACTGGACAATATGGACCTGGAACGCGAAAAAGGCATCACCATCAAAGCGCATGCTATTCAAATGGAGTATAAACTGGATGGCAAGACCTATACTCTCAATTTGATTGACACGCCCGGTCACGTAGATTTTTCATACGAAGTGTCCCGGTCCATTGCTGCGTGCGAGGGCGCGCTGTTGATCGTTGATGCAGCGCAGGGAATCCAGGCACAAACAATTTCGAATTTATACCTGGCCCTCGATCATAATCTCGAAATCATCCCGGTCCTTAACAAGATAGACTTGCCCGCAGCGATGCCCGAGGAAGTCACTGATCAGATCGTTGAACTGATCGGATGTGAAAGAAGCGCGGTTATCAAAGCGAGCGCAAAGGAGGGAATCGGGATCGAGGATATTCTAAAAGCTGTTGTTGCGAGGGTGCCGGCACCGAAAGGTGATCCAAAGGCTGCCCTTCAGGCGATGATCTTTGACTCGGTTTTCAACTCTTTCCGAGGTATAGAAGTTTACTTCCGTGTCTTCAATGGAACCATCAGGACGAACGACAAGATCAAATTTGTTAACGCCAACAAGGAATATGGTGCTGATGAGATCGGCGTTCTTAAGCTTGAAAAATTTCCTCGCAAGGAAATCAGTGCAGGCAATGTTGGATATCTTATTTCAGGAATTAAGGTTGCTAAGGAAGTTAAGGTGGGGGATACCATCACACTGGTGGATAATCCTGGCGAATCCATAAAAGGATTTGAAGATGTTAAACCCATGGTGTTTGCCGGAATCTATCCTGTGGACACAAGTGAGTTCGAGGAGCTCCGTGCCTCCATGGAGAAACTGCAGTTGAACGACGCTTCATTGGTTTGGGAGCCAGAGACATCCGCAGCACTTGGTTTCGGTTTTCGATGCGGTTTCCTGGGTATGCTTCACATGGAGATCATCCAGGAGCGGCTCGAGCGCGAATTCAACATGACGGTGATCACGACTGTACCGTCTGTGAAGTTCAAGGCATTGCTGACCAACGGGAATGTGATTGAAATCAATGCACCTTCGGAGATGCCTGATCCCACGCACATGGATTTTATCGAAGAGCCCTACATCACAGCACAGATCATTTCGAAGTCTGACTACATCGGACCGATCATCGGGCTGTGTATGGACAAACGCGGTATTATCAAGAACCAGGTTTACCTGACCAGCGATCGCGTGGAGCTAAGCTTTGAAATGCCTTTGGCAGAGATCGTATTTGATTTCTTCGATAAGCTGAAGACTATTTCACGTGGATACGCTTCCCTCGATTATCATTTGATCGGTTTCCGTGAGGCGGATATGGTGAAGCTTGATGTGCAGCTGAATGGCGACAAAGTGGATGCGCTCTCAGCAATTGTGCACAGGGACAAAGCCTATGAGTGGGGCAAGAAGTTGTGCGAAAAATTGAAGGAGCTCATCCCCCGTCATATGTTCGAAGTGGCAATCCAGGCAACAATCGGACAGAAGATCATTGCCCGCGAGACGGTGAGCGCAATGAGAAAGAACGTGTTGGCGAAATGTTACGGTGGTGATATTTCACGTAAGCGCAAGCTTTTGGAGAAACAAAAGAAGGGTAAGAAGAGAATGAGGCAGGTTGGGAACGTGGAAATTCCACAGGAAGCGTTCATGGCGGTGTTAAAACTGAACCAGTAATCGAAGTCTGAAGTAATCCCCGAATGACAGAGACAAAAACCTACACCCTCATCGACGGCCGCAAGATCTCCAACGAGATCAAGGACGAAATTTCGCAGAAAGTGGCTGAGAGAAAACAGGCAGGAAAAAAGATTCCGCACCTGGCTTTCATTCTTGTCGGCGACGATGGCGCAAGTCAGACTTACATCGATAACAAAGTAAAGGCCTGCAAGAATGTGGGTTTCCATTATACGATGATGCGTTTTGCTGACACAATCTCCGAGGAGAAACTAAGCAAGCACATCACGCACGTGAACAATGATGACGACGTCGATGGATTCATCGTCCAGCTGCCGCTTCCACCGCATATTTCTGTCGAACGGATCACAGATAAGATCCGTCCTGACAAAGATGTGGATGGTTTTACCAACAGGAACTTCGGGAGTATCATCTCCAAAGTGCCATTGTTGATGCCTGCCACACCTTTCGGTGTGATGGAATTGTTGAGACGCTACGATATTCAAACTGAAGGAAAGAATTGTGTGGTAGTTGGAGCAAGCAGGATTGCTGGTGCGCCGCTAAGCATGATGCTTGTGGAGCAAGGTCATGCTACGGTTACAATCTGTCATAAATACACCAAAGACCTGAAGCACTACACGCTGAATGCTGACATACTTCTCACTGCTGTTGGTAAACCCGGCCTTATCACTGCTGACATGGTGAAGGAGGGAGCAGTGGTTATTGATATCGGAACAACGAAAGTAGATGACCCATCAAAGCCAAATGGGTTCAGCATCAAAGGCGACGTTGATTTCAGTAAGGTTGCTCCCAAGGCATCGTTCATTACTCCGGTTCCAGGCGGCGTGGGCCCAATGACAATTGCTTCACTCTTGCTCAATACATTGCGCGCTACCGAATTGCGGCATCCTTAACATTTTGTCCGTATAAATCCGTGTCATCCGTGGCTCAAGAATTACCCGAGCAAAAGATTCCCGCGCAGTCTCTCCCTGTGATGGAAGATTTTTACACCCTCCAGGGCGAAGGTGCGTACCAGGGTCACGCGGCGTATTTCATTCGTCTGGGTGGTTGTGATGTGGGATGCGTTTGGTGCGATGTCAAAGAATCGTGGCCCATCGATGCACATCCGAAACAAAGCGTCAATGATCTTGCAAAAAAAGTTAAAAATGCTGGCTCGCCGATCGCAGTGATCACGGGTGGTGAACCTGCGATGCATGATCTTTCTTTTTTGACTGAAATTCTTAAAGAAAAAAAGATTCGCACGCACATTGAAACATCGGGCGCGTATCCGTTGACAGGAGATTGGGACTGGGTTTGTCTATCCCCAAAGAAATTCAAAGCGCCCCATTCGTCAGTTTATTCGAATGCCCACGAACTGAAGATCATTGTTTTTAACAAAAGTGATTTCGCTTGGGCTGAGCAAGAGGCGGCAAAAGTGTCGAAAGACTGCAAGCTGTTCCTTCAGCCTGAATGGTCGCGCGAGAAGGAGATGTTGCCCCTTATCATCGACTACGTGAAGTGTCATCCACAGTGGAGGATATCGTTGCAGGTACATAAGTACATGAACATTCCATAATACACGCTGGGGCAATTCCGCATCGTTTGAATGAAAACAAAAGAGAATGACTTGCCTTTGCGCAACTTCGCGCCCTCGCGGCAAAGGCCAGACCTTCCCAAATGAATCCGCAGTTCATCGATAAACTGAACGCCTGGGGAAAATCCCAAACTCCATTTGTCTTTATCATTGACTTTGAAGAGGAGATGCCATTGGCATTTCGGGTCGATGAAATTGATAGCAAAAAGATTCTTTTTGATTTAAATGGCTTTACTAACGCAGACCACCGCAGCTACCGAAGACCCGATATTAAGAAATTCCCGATATCGTTCGAGTATTACGAGACTCGCTTCAAAAAAGTGCTGCACCACCTGGAGCGCGGTGACTCCTTCCTCACCAACCTCACAGTCAAAACGAAGATTGAATCGCAGCTGACTCTCCGCGAAATCTTTCATGTCGCACGGGCAAAATACAGGATATGTATCGAGGATCGTTTTGTATCTTTTTCACCCGAAGCATTCATAAAGGTCAACAACGGGAGAATTTATTCCTATCCGATGAAGGGTACGATTGATGCAGCAGTGCCCAATGCTGCGTCTGTCATATTGAACGATGCAAAGGAAATGGCAGAGCATGTTACGATTGTAGACCTTATTCGCAATGACCTCAGCCAGGTGGCCACGAACGTTACCGTCAAGAGATTCAGGTATATTGATGAATTGAAAACAACTCATAAAACACTCCTTCAGGTCAGTTCCGAAATTGCGGGAATTTTGAATGATCACTATCGCGAGAACTTGGGTGACCTCATCAGTGTGTTGTTACCGGCGGGCTCAATCAGTGGCGCGCCAAAAGAAAAAACAGTGGAGATCATCCGCGAAGCGGAGGGGGAGAAACGTGGATACTATACTGGCGTCGCAGGTTATTTCGATGGTCAATCCCTGGATACCTGCGTCATGATCCGTTTCATCGGGACGGAAGGTGGTACGTTTTATTATAGGAGTGGGGGTGGCATCACCACTCAAAGTGATGCATTCAGCGAATACCAGGAACTTCTTTCTAAAATATATGTCCCTGTTGATTGAGACGATAAGGGTTTATAATGGAGCAATGAGCAATCTGGCTTTCCATGAAGCGCGGATGCGTCAGGCATGCGGCGAAGTTCTTGGAATGAAGGTCCCATGGGACCTGGGAATGCAGCTGACGAAAACCCCCATCCCTCCCAAGGGTCTTTTCAAATGCCGCGTTGTGTATGATGAGGACAGTGTTTCATTTTCATTTCTTCCATATGAACCACGTCCAGTCAGCTCTTTGAAAATCATTCATGACAACTCTATCGGATATGAACACAAGTTTGCCGACAGATCAAGGCTGGATGCTCATTTCCAAAACCGGGGCTCGTGCGATGATATTCTTGTCATCAAGGATGGGAAGGTTACAGATTCCTCCAATGCGAACATCGTTTTCATACAGGGTGCCAAGTGGTTCACACCCAAAAATTGTCTGCTGAATGGTACTATGCGTCAGTCTTTGATCTTAACAGGTCGCCTTCATGAATGCGAGATAGGTGTTGGCGATGTATCGAAATTCGAGTCATTTAAACTGATCAACGCGATGATCCAGGATCAGTCCCCTGTTGTTCCCACAAACCAGATCTTTCCTTGAGCCGGCGCTCGAAATTTTTTGAATACGGGAAAAGCTGTTGCTGCGTTATAAAAGCTGATGACTAACTTCGCGCTGATGAAACAAGGAATATTTCTTTTGATGGTAATGGCTGGCTGCGTATCCTCTTACGGTCAAACGGTCCTGAGTACTAAAAACAAGAAGGCCATTGAGCTATATGTTGCGGCGGACAACTATCGAGTGCGTGGTCAGCATGCGGAGGCCCTTGAACTTCTTAGGCAGGCCCTTGAAAAAGACAAGAATTTCTCCGAGGCATACTTTCGCCAGGCATTGATTTATAAATCGATACGCAATTATCAGAAAGCTGACGAGATTTTTTTAAAGGGACTTAGCATCACGTCGGATCCGAAGAAACAAAAGGGCTATTTTTTTGAATTGGGGGAGAACTATTTGCTGGAAGGAGACTATGAGCAGTCACTGCAGTTTTTGGACCGGTACCTGGAATCTGAGATCCTGAATAAAGTACGTTTGGAGCAAGCCTCACGCTGGAAACGTAATGCCCAGTACGCTATAAGGAATAAGAAGAATGTGTCTCAGTTTCAGCCGCACCCATTGAGCGACACAGTCAACATGTTTGCGATGCAATATTTTCCTGTGCTTACCGGCGACGAGAGCGAACTGATTTTTACGAGGCGCATTGGTGGCAGGGAAGAAGACGACGAGGACCTGGTCGTTTCCCTGAAGGACAAAAATGGAAAGTGGACCAGACCGGCATCCATCTCTAAAAATATCAACTCTCGTGTCAATGAAGGCACGTGCACCATTTCGGCGGATGGTCGCCACCTGATCTTTACATCTTGTGCGGGGCGGCGCGGTTTCGGAAGCTGTGACCTCTTTGAAAGCAGGAAGGTCGGTGACGAATGGACAGTTCCTGTCAACCTGGGTCCTGAAGTGAATTCGGCGGCCTGGGAATCACAGCCTTCTATCTCCGCGGACGGCAGAATGCTCTTCTTTGTTTCCGACCGTCGGGGCGGCGAGGGAAACAAGGATATATATGTGTCTTACAAGCTGGACAATGACAAGTGGACAAAAGCGGAAAACGTGGGAGAACAGATCAATTCTCCCTACGACGAAATCTCACCCTTTATTCATGTGAATGGTCGTACACTTTTTTTCTCTTCGAATGGAAGGCCGGGATTTGGTGGGTTTGATATTTACCGAAGCGAGCGGGAGAGCGGAGCATGGACCGACCCTGTCAACTTCGGCTACCCGGTCAATACGCATGAAGATCAGTTTTCACTCTTCATTACAACAAATGGTGAACATGCATTCTACTCTCACGAGGACAACGAAAAATCGAATTCATCGAAGATCATCGAGATCACGGTACCGGAGGAGCTAAGACTTCATTACAAAAGCAATTATGTAAAAGGAGTTGTCCGCGATGCAAAAACCCAGCAACCGTTGGGTGCGCGGGTTGAGTTATTCAACATAAACAAGAACGAGCTCACTTCTGTCGTAAACTCTGATTCGGTGACAGGAGACTATCTAATCGTGTTGACGCAGGGTGCTGACTATGGACTCTACGTCAGCCATCCCGGCTACGTCTTCAAGAGCCTTAATTTTAATTATGAGGTCAAAGAAAATCTGATCCCGGTTGCGCTTGATGTGGCACTGGATCCGGTTGCAGCAGGGGCCTCCGTGGTACTGAACAACATCTTCTTCGATCTGAATAAATTCGATCTCCAGCAAAAATCAATGACAGACCTCGATAAAGTCACCCGGTTCCTTAGCGAGAATCCGCGCGTGCGTATCGAGATTGGTGGGCATACCGACAATGCAGGGACTCCCGCGTATAACCTGCAGCTGTCACAGAAACGTGTACAATCGGTTGCTGCCTATCTTGTTGATCACGGCGTGGAAGCCACCCGATTGTTGCAGAAAGGATACGGAGAAAGCAAACCACTCAAGCCGAACGATACCGAGGAGAACAGACAAGTCAACCGACGCATCGAGTTCCGTATTATCCCGTAAGCAATCCTATTTTATCCCGTGTCAAGCCCCCTTTTTTTGGGGTATTCATCTACAGATACGGCCGTTTCGTTGACAATATTTTGTTACTTTTAAAATTAAATCTGGGATATAAGTTACTTGCGGAAGAGCGAAATGATCAGCATGAGATTTAGATTTTACGCCTTGCTATTTTTGTTTTCCGCGAGTTGGTCCAGCATCAGTGCACAGCAGATTTCTGTTTCCGGTAAAGTCGTATCCGCCGAGGACGGACAGGCAATGCCCGGCATAAACATCGTTGTCAAAGGTACAAACGGCGGTACCGTGACAGATACCAACGGTGCCTATCGCGTCAACGCCTCCCAGGATGCATCATTGATCTTTTCATTCATTGGATTCGAAACACAAGAAATAAAAATAGCACAGCGTTCGGTGGTCGACGTTGTGATGAAACCAGATCCCAAACAGCTGGAAGAAGTGGTTGTGACGGGATATCGTGAGGAGAACAGAAGATCGTTGCCAGGCTCCGTTGCCGTGGTGAAATCTGATAAGCTTCAGAACGCCCCCATTGCGTCTTTCGATCAGGCTTTGCAAGGCCGCGTTCCCGGTATGCTGGTGTCGAGCGGCTCAGGCCAGCCAGGAACATCAGCCCAAGTCATCATTCGAGGTGTTAAATCCATTAGCGGCGGGACATCGCCGTTGTATGTGCTTGATGGGGTTCCTATTGCGAGCGGTGTGTTCAATACATTGAATCCTAACGACTTTGAAAGTATCACAGTGCTTAAAGATGCAACAGCTGCGGCATTGTATGGTTCACGCGGCGCTAATGGTGTGATCGTGATCACGACAAAAAAAGGCAAGGCCGGAGAAACACAAGTCAACTACAGCTTTCAGTATGGGATCTCCTACGCGCCCCAAAACAGGTTGCAGGTTATGAATTCAGCTCAAAAGATCGACTACGAGCTGGCGGTCGGTGGGACACCGCTCGAGCAGATGACCAGCGAAGAGATTGCACGCCTTAAGAAGATAGATACAAACTGGCAGGATGTGCTCTTCACGCAAGCTGCCACCCAACAGCATGACCTCAGCATCCAGGGCGGAACAGATAAAACGACATTCTTTATCTCAGGTAATTATACAAATCAGGAGGGCACGGTGAGAAATACCGGGTTGAAGAGGTACACGGCAAAATTCAATCTGCAGCATGAGGCCACTAACCTCCGCATTGGATTCAATAGCTCATTGGGTTACTCAAAAAATCAGAACACGTTCGAAGGAAATGCATACATCGGATCACCTTTGAATGCCGTTCGTTGGACAAACCCTTACGAGAAGCCTTACGATGACACAGGCGGCTACACCAAAATTCGTTCAGGTCAGCCCAACGCCCTCCAGGAATTGCTTGAAAACCACCGGCGCTTTTACGATGTAAAGGGAATTATCAACGCATACGTTCAATACTTTATCCCTTCTATTGAAGGTCTTAATGTCAAAACATCCTGGGGCACGGACTACACGCAGCGTGAAACGGATGCATACTATGACAAGACCACTTATACGGGAACGCAGCAACCCGGACAGGCTGGTGCACAAGTGCGGGGCAGCTCATACAATGTGAATTTTGTTGGTACAACATCAGTCAACTACCAAAAATCGATGGGCGATCACGAGATATTCGCCTCCGTGTACCATGAGCTTGTCTACAATCAAAATAAGTCATTCAGCTTTACGGGATACGGCATCAATAGCAATCTGAAGAACGATGGAGGCCTTACCGTAAGTGGAACATACCTGCCGGACCTTGGTGGGAACAATGCGGAATATGCGCTGCAATCGTTTTTTATGGAAAGCACGTATCTGTATAAAAAGAAATACTCATTTAAAGGCGGCATTCGCACAGACGCATCTTCAAAATTCGGCAAGAACTATCAGGATGCCATTTTTTATTCGGTGGGAGGTAACTGGCGATTGAGTGATGAAAGTTTCTTTCAACCGCTTGCATCAACGGTTGACTTCCTGAAGGTCTACGCCAACTTCGGAACATCAGGCAATCAGTCGGGTATTGACCCCTATGAGTCGCTCTCATTGTTCGCGACCACCAGCTACGGCGGAAATACCGGATTGTACCAGTCACAGCCTGAAAACCCTGACCTTAGTTGGGAGACCGTCCGATCTTTGAACATCGGTTTCGAGTACGCGATGCTGAATAACCGCCTTTCGGGATCAGTTGAATTTTATAACAACACCACGCTCAATATGCTCCTGGATGCTCAATTGTCGAGGACTACGGGATTTGCTTCCCGCACACAAAATGTAGGGCGGATGAGTAATACGGGTATAGAGATTGATATCACAGGTACGGTTTTGAAGATGAATGACTTTTCCTGGACTGCCAATGCGAACTTCACTTACAACAAGAATGAGATCAAGCAGCTTGTAGGCGGCGACGAGATTGTTCAGGGGAATACAATATTAAAGGTCGGGTACCCTTACGGAACAAACTATGTGGTGCCATACGCTGGCGTGAACCCTGCCAACGGCGACCCGCTCTACTATAAGAAAGATGGGACCTTGACCAACCAGTATTCAACGGATGACCTGGTTCCTTATGGCACGCGCTTCGCACCACGGTTCGGGGGTTTCACGAATACCTTTAGTTATAAGGGTATCGATCTGTCGATCTTCTTCTCGTGGGTGCAGGGCAACAAAGTATACAACAATGATCGCACGAACGTAGAGAACCCAACTTACTACGCAGATAATCTTGACAGGAACATGTTGCGCGCATGGAAACAACCCGGTGATATCACGGATGTTCCCAGAGTGCAAACGGCAGGCACGCCGGTAGCAAAGGCGTTCCAGGCACAAACCACACGATTTGTTGAAGATGGATCGTTCTTGCGGTTAAGAAACGTAATGTTATCATACAACTTGCCGGCAAAGTGGACATCCCGCGTAAAGCTGAGAAACGTTCGCGTATTCGCACAGGGACAGAACCTGTGGACATTATTTAAGTTCCAGGGATGGGATCCGGAGCTTGCGTCCGGAACACTGGTTGGCGCACAATATCCTGCCCTGCGTATGGTGGCAGCAGGTGTAAATATCGGACTATAATACTGAGATGAGAGGAAGCAAATACATAGTAACATTCGTCGCCGCGTGGATCATGTCCTGCTCGGGCTTCACCGACATTCAGCCCACGCACCAGCTTACTCCAAACAATGCGTTCAAAACCATGGGCGATATCGAGTTACACCTGGACGGAACTTACTCGTTCTTCCTTGGCACAGGGTATTTTGCTAATGCTTACGGTGTTTTGCCGGACATGATGTCCGATAATCTCGCTGAAAATGTTGAATCGCTTGGAAGCTACCGGCAAGTGGTCGACTGGCAGTATGTTGCAAATGACGGAACAATCTCCGGCGTTTGGGCTACGCCATATGCCATCATAAACAATTGCAATATTCTCCTGAGCAACGTCGACAATTTCAAGGAGGCAAAGACCGGGCAAAGAAACCGACTCAAGTCACAGGCACTTGCCATTCGTGCATTGACCCATTTCGACCTGCTGAGATATTTTGGTCAGAGCTATGATCGCAATTCAACAGCGCTTGGAATTCCGATTAAGACCGTCGCCAACCTGGACAAGCCAGCTCGCAATACAGTTAAAGAAGTCTACGATCAGATATACGCCGATCTGACCCTGGCGAAATCGCTTGTGGCTAACATTGACGAGCCAATCAACTCTTCCACCGACAAGAGCAGGATTGACGCTGCTGGGATGGACGCTATCTTTGCACGCGTTGCCTACTACGCCAAGGATTACGCACAGGCAATCACGAGCTCATCAAGTGCTATCAACAGCGGCATTGGGCTGGCAAGCTTTGCAGACTTCCCCGCCATATGGACGGATGATGCCGTTTCCAATGAAGTGATCTGGTCTGTACCATATCTCCCAGGTGAGGGGTACGTTGCGGGCGATGTTTTTTTCGCGGTCAACAACCGCGAGTCTTTCAGGCCCTCCCAGGGAATGCTTAACAGCTATTCCCTGACAAGCTATTCACCCAATGCAGCGAATGACATACGTTATAAGACCTACTTTTCAAGCAGCACATCCTTAAGGCCAGGCGAGTTGATCGTTGCCAAGTATCTCGGTAAGGGAGGCGCTGTCGACGGGTTGGTAAACTGGAAAGCCTTGCGGATCGCAGAAATGTATCTGGTGCGGGCGGAAGCACGTGCTCGCACAGGACTGAATACACAGGCGCGCGCCGACTTAAAAACTTTGCGGGATCAAAGAATTTCAGTCGTGGATACAGAGGACTTGTCTGATCCGGCAAAACTACTTGCTGCTATTCTTCTGGAAAGAAGAAGAGAACTGTTCCTTGAAGGTCACCGGTGGTTTGACCTTCGAATAGCCGGTGGCGGAATATCGAGAGGTGGCGACTGCAAGGCACCTGCGACCGCCTGCTCACTGCCTGCCGCCAGCTTCCGTTTTGTATGGCCAATCCCACAGGACGAAATAAAGGCGAATCCAACCATCGCGTCACAACAGAATACTGGCTATTAATAATAAACAATGAGAATTCACGCCAGAATCATTCTTGGAATCGCAGCACTGCTCACGCTCATTAAGTGTGATCAGACGGCAGATAAGATTCTCTACAATGGACCGGCGTTTGTGTTCCTTGACAGCGACACGCAGGTGCAGTTGTATGAAAACCAAAAAACACCGCTCAAGATACCGGTGAAGGTGAGCGCAGCTCAGCAAGACAATACTCAGGTGACCTTCGAAGTGATAGGAGATAACGTGTTGCTCAATTCCGACTATAAGATCCAAACGACAAGTCCCGTTGAGATTACCCGCGGAAAATTTGAATCAAGTATTTCGATTCAACCTGTCGACAACAACTTCATTCAACCGGAAACCCGCACGATCACCGTTCGCATCAAGAGCGTCAGTAATCCCAATTTGGGAATTCAGGTTGTTAAAGAAGTTAAGATCAGCTTGCTGGATGACGATTGTGCGCCGACCGTACCGAAAGTTTCCCTTTGGGTGGGCAGCCTGAGTGTTTCTTCCGGGGGCTCGACAGCTGCAGGAACGGGAACTGGTGGAGTGGGAGGTATCTGCGGAGGAAGCCTCGTTGTTGAAGCGAAGCTTTTTGGAAATCAAAATCCAAGCACCACCATGACGATTCTTATGACACAAAACCCTTCAAGCCCGACGAGAGGCACGGCATCAGTCATTAAGTTTCCAGCCTTCGGGCCGGAATCGTCATTAAAAGACTACCAATACGAGGCATCGGGTGCATACGACGAGACTGCAAAAACGATCACGTTGAATTTCACGCTCAGTAATCCGAGCGATGCGACTTTCGTGCCCGTTACAGGAACAAATATTATTACACCCAAATGATTACCGCACGGGTACCTGAGGTATCAATCGGGACTTTGCATTCATGAACACATCGGAAAATACTATTCGGAGGATCGTGCGGTTGATGACAGTGTTCATTTTTATCGCAGGCCCCGCTGTTGCGCAGCAAAAGCAACGGACATTAAGTGAGATCGATCGTGACTACCAGGGCTTGCAGGCCGATGCTGAGATCCGGATCATCGAGTATCTTAAAAAAAGCTCTGAGTCCAGACTGATGGTCTTCGACAATGGCAAAGTGAGATTACTCACCGACGTGACGCCTTCCGGCATACCGGTGTATACCCAAACATTCAATGCAGGTGTCGCCACATCACTCAATGTGCCCCAACTGCGTACCGGTGGAAGCCTTGGTATTAACATATTGGGTACGGGCATCACGATCGGACATTGGGACGGAGGCAAAGTTAGAAGTGATCACGTCGAGCTTGCAGGAAGAGTAACACAGATGGACGGCGCGAGCACACTTAACGACCACGCGACACATACCAGCGGTACCATGATCGCATCGGGAGTCAACTCACTGGCAAAAGGAATGGCCCCTGAAGCGATTATCAAGGCGTTTGATTTCTCGAATGATGTTAGCGAAATGGCGGCGAACGCAGCTTCCCTGATTTTGTCAAATCACTCCTATGGAACAGTTTCTGGTTGGGAATCAGACGGTACATGGCATGGTGATCCGGCTATAAGCACGACCATTGACTACAAATTTGGATTTTATGATGCAACCGCTGCGTCATGGGATGGCATCGCCTTCAATGCGCCAAAATATTTGATTGTAAAAGCCGCAGGGAATGACCGGGGTGAATCGGGCTCGGGTGGCGCACCTCCCGATGGAGGTTCCTCAGGTTTCGATTGTATTCCAACCTATGGCGTCGCAAAAAATATTCTCACCGTGGGTGCGGTCGCCAAACTGGCCAGTGCCTATAGCGGGCCGAACAGCGTGATCATGACCTCATTCAGCAGCTGGGGACCGACTGACGATGGCAGGATCAAACCGGATATCGTCGCTCCGGGACTCAACGTTCTTTCGTGCACTTCGGGATCAACTACAGAGTACCAAATTTTTTCCGGTACTTCCATGTCAACGCCTGCAGTAACAGGAACCGTGGCTTTGCTTCAGCAACTTTATAAGAGCCTGAACTCAGGTCAGTATATGCGAAGCGCAACGGCCAAGGCGTTGGTGATACATACAGCGAGGGAAGCAGGCGTTAATCCAGGACCAGACTATTCATTCGGTTGGGGTCTCCTCGATGCAGAAGCGGCCGCGCGAGTTATCATTAACAAAGACAATCAAAATATTTTCATTCGCGAGCAGGTGCTGACCAACGGTCAAACATTTGAGATGGATTTGGGTACGCCGAAAGCTGGAACAAAAGTTACTGCTACTATTGTGTGGACTGACCCCGCCGGCACACCTGTATCTGCGTCTGTCAATCCCACTACGCTGATGCTCGTAAACGACCTCGACTTAAGACTCGTCGACGACGGCGGCACGCAGACGCTACCGTGGACATTGACCCCCGCAAGTCCATCGGCAGCCGCCATACCGGGAGACAACGTTCGGGATAACGTGGAGAAGATAGAGCTGGCGAGTCCCCTCGCGCGTAATTACAAGCTTCGCGTTACGAACAAGGGTACATTGTCCGGCGGCCAACAAGCGTTCTCTTTGATATTGACTTATTCGTCACAAATTGATCCCAGAACTGCATACTACTGGAGGCCGGTTGACTCCACATTGCCGTCTGCGGTTCATTCCGGCGGAGGTAAATGGAGTGATGGGGCTCACTGGTCGCTCACAAGTGGAGGTCCTGCCGCGAATGCCGTTCCAGGACCCGATGACCGCGTAGTCTTCGATGAGAATTCATTTGCCGGCGACACTGACACGATCACAGTAAAGCTTCCCGCGAGTACTACTAATTACTCTTTGAGATGGTTCGCCAAAGAGGCAGTTGATTTCTCGATGTCAGGTAACACGCTCACGCTCGGTGAGGACATGACACTGTTGACAAGCAACATCACCACCTCGACTGCTGGAACTGTGATGTTTGCAAGTACAAACGTCAACCCTAATTCTATCGATATCGGCGCCAACAACCTGAACAAATGGACATTTAATTTTAATGGGAATTCTTCCTGGACGCTGACAGGGACAGGTTCTATTGATAAGGTTGTTATGACGCAGGGTAAAATGACCTTTAGCGGAAGCACAATGCACCTCAACCAGTTGTCTCAGTCTGGCAGTGCAACAAAGACCGTTGCCTTCTTGACTTCATCAGTACAAGCATTGCAGAATATGTCTGTGGATTTTTCGGGGATTGGAGTTGAATCGGACGCACTCTCTTCGTTGACCATCATGCCGTCAGCGACAAATATTATTAATGTGGGAACTTCTGGTTTCCCTGGTCTCATTAACATGCAGGGCGGGGACGTTACCATATCGGGATCGTCAACAGTTCGAAGTATTCAGGGCAATGGAATTGTAAGGCTCGGTGGAGGATTTACTGTTGCGAATCTTAGCCTTTCAGGCGGTTCGCAGCTTGTGCTTCAGCAAGGCACGACGCAGACTTTCACGGACAAATTTCAATTCTCGACTTCGCCGACGAATCGTGTGGCTATAAAATCTTCGGGTACAAATGCTTCCCTCACTTTTGATAACTACTACAAGATCTGTATTGATAATGCCGATATCACAAACGTGGATGTTGCCGGAGCCTCCATCGTGAGCGCCGGAGCCGGTAGCAACATTGTGAACTCGCAGAAATGGATCAAGGCGGCTTGTGCCGATGTGCTGTTCCCGGATTTTTCGATCAGCTATCCCTGCGCCAAGGCATCCACATACTTCACTGACAAGAGCTCGGGACCTATTACGGGCAGGCAATGGAATTTCGGCGACGCCAGTTCTGCACAGAATACGTCCAGTCTTACCAGCCCGCTTCACTATTATGCCGGTGGCGGTCCGTTCACGGTGACTTTGACGTTGAATGGCACCTCAGTAATTACGAAGACGGTAACACTAGCCGGCAACAGCCTTCCCGATAACAGCATTCAGCTCAATAACGGAAAGCTGATCAGCACCCAGCTCGCTGATAGCTACCAGTGGCTTAAGGAAGGTCAGATCATCAGCGGGGCTACACTGCGCTCGTATCCCTTTGGGACCACGATTGGGGAGTACAGTGTGTTAATCTTCAATTCAACGTGTAATAAAAAATCTGACCCTTTCGTCATAACAGGCGTGGATGAGGTTCCGGCTATCGCAATTCACAGCGTAAAAATTTATCCCAACCCAACGTCTGATTTCCTGCAGGTGGAGAGTTCAAGCGAAGTCGTTGGCATTAGCATTCTTGATGCGGTGGGGAGGGAGAGTTGGCTGGAGCCAGAACCGATAGACAATGCGCGCTACCGTATCAATGTTACAACGATTCCCAATGGGCTCTATATTCTACGCGTAGCAACCAGGAATGGGAAGGTAGATCTTCAAAAGGTAATTATCCGGAAATAGCCAGCTACTTGTATTTTCAAATACAAGAATCAGAATTCAAATTCAATCCAGCTTCATAAGATAATTCTGAACGTAGTCTGTGGTGCCCTCCTCAAGAGTGGCAAATGGTTTTTCGTAGCCTGCCGCCCTCAGTTTTTCCATCTTTGCCTCTGTGAAGTACTGGTACTTGTCGCGGATGTCAGCAGGCGTGTCAATGAACTCGATATTTTCCGGTTTCTTCAACGCCTTGAAAACGGCCCTTGTCAGATCCAAAAACGTGCGCGCTTTGCCGGAGCCGAGGTTGTAAATGCCTGAGTTTTTCCGGTGCCGCATCAGGAAGTAGCAAACGTCAACGACATCTTTGACGTAGACAAAATCACGCATTTGCTCGCCATCGCGGTACGCAGGATTGTGTGAACGGAAGAGTCTCATTTTTCCAGTCTTCTGAATTTGCGCAAACGAATGCCATATCACGGACGCCATACGGCCCTTGTGATACTCGTTTGGCCCGTAAACGTTGAAGAACTTTAACCCCGCCCAAAAGAATGGCTTCTTATGTTGTTGCAATGCCCACACGTCGAAATCTTGCTTCGACTGGCCGTAGGGGTTCAGCGGCTTTAAAGTCGGGATCAGGGATTCGTCGTCATCATAACCAGTTTCTCCCAATCCATAAGTTGCTGCTGACGACGCGTAGACGAGAGGAATTTGATATTTAACACATCGCATCCAAATGTCCTTGGTGTATTGTGTGTTGAACCGGTCCAGCTTGGAGGTATCGAACTCAGAAGTGTCTGTGATTGCGCCGATGTGAAAAATAAATTCTGTCAGCTCACGATTTGCGTCAAGCCACGGCATGAAATGCCCCAGGTCCACACGTTCCTGAATTCGAAGACCATCAAGGTTTTTGTTCTTGATCGGATCGTCGAATTGGTCGACGGCTATGATGGCATTGAAGTTTTCCTGATTTAATTTCTTTATCAGATAGCTGCCTATGAACCCGGCAGCGCCTGTCACAATGATCATCTCGGTTCTGTTTGCTGCAAGTTAATGTATATTTGCCTTTGTCTGTCGTAGCCTTGCGAACTCTTGCTCAACCGGGTGATGGCAGCTTGAATTTATGATTTACGTAAGCAGAAAAGAGCACTTTAACGCGGCACACAAACTCTCTAACCCGGCGTGGAGCAAAGAGAAAAACAAAGAGATCTTTGGCCCCTGTGCAAATGAAAATTGGCACGGGCACAATTACGACCTTATTGTTACTGTGAAAGGCAAGCCGGATCCGGAAACTGGTTTCGTTGTGGATCTTAAAAAACTCAGTGATTTGATAAGAAGCGAAGTGACGGAAAAAGTTGATCACAAAAATCTCAACCTGGATGTCGACTTCATGAAAGGGAAAATGGCAAGCACTGAAAATCTGGCGATTGAAATGTGGAAGATCCTTGCCCCCAGGGTCTCGGCGATGGCACCCCGTGCTACCCTGCACAGCATCAAGCTGTATGAAACGCCTCGAAATTTCGTGGAATACCTTGGTGAACAAATCTGATGCGCTACTACATCATTGCCGGTGAGCGATCCGGTGACTTGCACGGGAGCAACCTTGTAAAGGCCCTCAAGACACTTGATCAGGAAGCTGTGCTCAGAGGTTTTGGAGGCGACTACATGCGTGATGCCGGCGTGGAACTTGCCGTGCATTACGATGAGATGGCATTCATGGGCTTTGTTGCGCTGATCACCAACTACAGCAAGATTCAGCGGATGCTGAAATTCTGTAAGGATGACATTCTGGAATTCAAACCGGACGTTGTGATCCTGATCGACTACGGCGGTTTTAACCGGCGGATTGCCAAGTTTGTAAAACCTCGTGGCATTAAAGTATTCTACTACATTCCTCCGAAGGTGTGGGCCTGGTATCAGAGTCGCGCTAAGGAGATCAAGGCAAACGTCGACCGTCTGTTCGTGATCCTGCCATTCGAAAAAGACTTCTATAAAAAGTACAACTGGGAGGTCGACTATGTCGGCAACCCGGTGCTGGACGCAATCAAATCATTCGACCCCAATCCGGGATTTTCAAAAAGGCACGGTTTCAACGACAAGCCACTGGTGGCCTTGCTTCCAGGCAGCCGCAATATGGAATTAAAGCGGATCGTGCCTTTAATGGCTGAAGTAGTTAAACGACATCCCGAGTTCCAGTTCGCGGTCGCCGCAATCGACGGGCCCAACAACGCGCTGTACCAACCTTTGAAGGAGATTTCCGGCGTTCACTTTATCCACAACGACACCTACAATCTTCTTCACGTTGCCAGCAGTGCCATCGTGACCTCCGGAACGGCGACGTTGGAAACGGGATTGTTTCGCGTGCCACAGGTTTGCGTTTATCGGTCGGGTTGGCTGGAAATGAAGATCGCAAGGGCCGTTGTCATGGTGAAGTACATTTCCCTTATCAACCTCATCGCAGGACGCGAAGTGATCCGCGAACTCATCCAGGAAGATGCGAACATTAAGGACCTGTCAGACGAGCTGGTGAAGCTCACTGCAAATAGTCCTTATCGGAAGACGATGCTCGAAGAGTATGAGAAGATTTACCAACTGTTGGATACGGGGTCTGCGTCGGAGAATGCAGCGAAGTTGATGTTGGGGTATTTGGGGAAGTAGGCAGTAAGCAGCTGGCAGGACTACGCCACCGAAGACGCGCTTACCAACTTGTTGATTCTTGGTTGCAGAATCTGGATATCCTTCAATCGGAGATAGAAACTTTTTATTTGGGGAGCGCTGCTACTGCCAACGGCCAACTGCCATTTAAGCTACTTTCAGCTTACTGTACCTGCTCTTGCTGAACTTATCCTCGGCGTAAGCGCGAGTGATAACCAGCCTGTCGCTGGTGCGCTCAGAGGGAAGTTCGAACATGGCGTCATTGATCACGGCCTCACAGATGGAACGAAGCCCGCGTGCGCCGAGCTTAAAGGTCATCGCCTTCTCGACGATGAAGTCAAGTGCGCCCTCCTTGAATTCAAGCTCGATACCCTCCATCTCAAACAATTTTTTGTATTGCTTCACCAGAGCATTTTTCGGCTCGACAAGTATCTTCTTAAGGGCGGCAGTATCCAGGGGATTCAGGTATGAAACCACGGGGAGACGTCCGATCAATTCGGGAATCAACCCAAAGGCTTTCAGATCCTGAGCAGAGACAAACTGGAGCAGGTTGTCATTATCGATATCACTGGGATGGAGAGCATCTGTGGTCGCAAAACCCAGCGGACGAGTATTCAGCCTCCTTGAGATGAGTCTTGAGAGACCTTCGAAAGCACCACCGCAGATGAAAAGGATATTTTCAGTATTAACCGTGATCATCTTCTGATCAGGATGTTTGCGTCCACCCTGCGGCGGAACATTCACAGCTGTACCCTCCAGCAACTTCAGCAATGCCTGCTGCACGCCTTCGCCGCTCACATCACGTGTGATCGACGGGTTGTCTGACTTACGCGCGATCTTGTCAATCTCATCTATATAGACAATTCCACGTTCAGCTGCTTCGGTATTATAGTCTGCAGATTGCAGAAGTCTCGTCAGAATACTCTCAACATCCTCGCCAACGTATCCCGCTTCGGTCAGCACGGTCGCGTCTGCGATACAAAAGGGCACCTGGAGGATCTTAGCCAGTGTGCGTGCGAGGTAGGTCTTGCCCGTGCCGGTTTCGCCGGCCATGATGATGTTTGATTTCTCAATCTGAACATCCGTCACTTCCGACTTGCGCTGCATGAGGCGCTTATAATGGTTGTAGACAGCCACGGAAAGCACCCTTTTGGCCTGGTCTTGACCGATTACATATTCGTCAAGGAACTTCTTGATCTCCTTCGGCTTAATCAACTTGAAGTTCGGGAGGTTTCCAAGCTCTACTTTATTCTTCTTCTCCTCCTGTAGTATCTGTGTTGCCTGCGTAACACATTTGTCACAAATGTGTGCGTGGATGCCGGAGATCATCAGATCGACATCTTTCTTATTCCTTCCGCAAAATGAGCAGGTTACTTCCGCCATGTCAGTTGTCCTTTAAAGATGATGCCAGATCGCCGATGAAGAGACAAAAATAGTCAATAAATCGCCGAAACGACATTCTTTTTTGTCCCCCGAAATCGGTTGATTTGATTGAACTATTTCTTCCTTTCGAGAACTTCGTCGATCAACCCGTAAGTTTTAGCTTCCTCCGCACGCATCCAGTAGTCTCGGTCAGAGTCTTTTTCGATCTTTTCGTAGGTCTGTTTGCTGTGCTTCGCGAGGATGTTGTAAAGGTCTTTCTTCACTTCGAGGGTTTGCTTCAGCGCTATCTCCATGTCGGAGCTTTGGCCTTGCATTCCAGACGAGGGTTGGTGAATCATGATCCTGGAATGCGGAAGGGCTGAACGCTTTTTGTCGGCACCGGCTGTCAAAAGAACAGCACCCATCGAGGCGGCGAGGCCGGTACAAATGGTGGCCACGTCCGGGTTGACATATTGCATCGTGTCGTAGATTCCAAGCCCCGCGTAAACGGATCCGCCCGGACTGTTGATGTACATGATGATGTCTTTCTTGGGATCAGCCGACTCCAAAAATAGAAGTTGTGCGGTGATCAAGTTGGCAACCTGGTCATCGATGCCCATTCCCAAAAAAAGAATCCTGTCGGATATCAGTCGCGTGAATACGTCGATTGCACGGAAGTTTCCCGGGCGCTCCTCGATCACGTACTGGGTCATATTTTCAATTTTCTGCGCGTAGCTGTCGATCGTGTTGCCGCTCATGCCCAAATGCTGGACGGCGTACTTTCTGAATTCGTTGCTGTTATCCATAATCGGTTGATTGTAAATTTTCTTTTTGATTATTAAAGACGTTGTTAGATCAAATTTATTTCACCCCTCAAAATGGCAAAAAAAGTGAACTCAATGTTACTAAGAATTCCGAAAATCCCTGCCACGCGGTTGAAATCAAAAAGGCTCTTTTTTCAAGAGCCTTTGCAATAACGCCCCTCGTTGTACGAAGGTTCAGATTTTCACGGATTAGTGATGGTGGTGATGCGCGTGTGCTTCGGCAAGTTTCTTGAACTCCTCCAGGCTCACAGGCTTTTCCGTTATCGAAATATTCTCACGGATCAGCTTCATGATCTTTTCGTTGCGGATCTGATTATAAAGCCTCATGAAATTCTCGCCTTTCCCGTCCTGTCCTGAAAGGTAATTGTCAGCGATGGAATCGAATTTCTCGCCGAGCTGTTCGGCAATCGCGGGCCCGCCGAACTGCTGAGCAATAAGTTGCTTTGCGCGATCCCGGACCTCAGCGGACTCAACTGTGATCTTTTGATCTTCCGCAATTTTGTTGCGGATCAGGTCCCATTTAAGTCCTGTCTTGTAGTCGTCGAACTCCTTGCCGATAATGTCATCGGTAATTTTCCCGTCGCCCGAGGCTTTAAGCCAAGTTTTCAGGAAATTTTCCGGCATGTTGACTTTTGTATGGTCTACCAGGGCATGTTGAATCTCGTGGTCGAGCAGGTGATCCGTTTCCCGCTTGTAGTTCTCCGAGATAGTTTCGCGGATCTTGGCCATGAACTCGTCCTCGCTTTTTACAGTATCCTTCCCAAACACTTTATCGAAAAGCTCCTGGTTGACTGCTGCCGGCTCTACGTGACTAATGTTATTGACTTTCAGCGTGTAAGTACCGGAGACATTTTTGGTTTCGTCTTCTGTGATATTCAATGCCTGGGCCAGCATGGCTTTGTCTTCTGTTAACTTAGCCGCGTCGAATGTTACTTCTTGTTCTTTGGTCAACCCGATGAACTTCTTTTGTTCACTCTTATTGAGTTTGGCTACCTGTATGTATGACGATTTCTTCTCGCCCGAAGGAGCAGTCACTTCACCGAACAAATTGTCTTCGGCGCTGCTTGTTTCCGGATACGTGATATTCCCAAATTGACGCTTTACGTTGTCCAGGGTTTCTTCGATCACTTTCGAGTCTACTTCGATCGGGTGGGACTTGACCTTTACTTTGGAAAAGTCGACCGCAAAATCTTCTACAAGACCAACCTGGAATTCAAATTCAAAATCCTTCTGTGTCTCCCAGTCGATCAGCCTGGCCTTCTCCTGATTGGGAAGAGGGTCGCCGAGAATATTCAGTTTCTTTTCCTTGATATATTCTGACACCGAGTGCGAAAGCAAGTGGTTTACTTCTTCAACCAGGATCGATCGTCCAAACATCTTGCGGACTACGCCTGAAGGCACTTTGCCCTGGCGGAAACCCTTGATGTTCATCTTCCGCGAATATTCTTTTACTTTTTCTTCAACCTTTGGCTGATAATCACTTTCGCTGAGGGTGATCTTGATTAATCCGTCGGTGGTCGAGGCTTTGTCTAGTGTGATGTTCATTTAGTGCGCTTTGTTCCATGTTGCCCGTCGCCTGTTGCCCGCTGCCGGTGACAGGCGACCGGAAGCAGGTGACTCTAACTAATGTGCGGACGAAGGGACCTCGACTTCGCTACGCTTCATCGGGGCCGGCCTTCTCACTGCAGTCCACAACTGCAGGTATTCTGTGCGGATGAAGGGACTCGTCCCGATCCCGATAGCTATCGGGATCGGGACCCCACGCCATCACGACACTTGTGCGGATGAAGGGACTCGAACCCCCACGCCTTACGGCACCAGATCCTAAGTCTGGCGCGGCTGCCAATTACGCCACATCCGCTATTACCCGCCATTAGCTTTCGCAAAGGCGGGGTGTGACAATTTATTTTTACGAATGCGCCTGGGACTGTCCGCCAAAGTTCTGTTTCAGAACGCAGGCGGGCCACATCCGCATTTCTAACTTTTAAGGCGCCGTAATCGTTTTCGCGACGCCCTGCAGAAACATTTTCTTACTGGAATCTCTTCGGAATAACTTTTGTTCCATTTCCGCAGAAGAATCTGACATCCCAAATGTTCCTTCCCATATCAAAAAACAATGTTTTTCTCAAAAGGGAGTGCAAATTTAGAGATAATTCGTTAGCATAGAAGTCTAAAAAGAAATCAGGTTGGTAACTGCCGCAGTTATAGATTCCGTAGAGGAGAAAAGGGAGATCATCAGCCGCTACCGCAGGCTCCTGCGAAAGGCAAAACCGGTCCTGAAAGGCGACGATGCAAAGCGCATTAAACGCGCCTTCACCCTCGCGCTGGAAGCCCATAAAGACATGCGGAGGAAATCGGGCGAGCCGTTTATTTTCCACCCACTCACAGTGGCTGAAATATGCGTCGAGGAGATTGGCCTTGGAACAACCTCCATTATCGCTGCCCTCATCCACGATGTTGTCGAAGACACTGACATTGAATTGATCGACATCGAGCGAATGTTTGGAAAAAAAATTTCCAAAATCGTCGATGGTCTCACCAAGATCCGCGGTGTATTCGAGTATGGCACCTCGCAGCAGGCCGAGAACTTCCGCAAGATGCTGTTCACCTTATCGGAAGATGTGCGGGTTATCTTGATCAAGCTCGCAGACAGGCTGCACAACATGCGCACCCTGGACAGCATGCCACGCAACAAGCAACTCAAAGTAGCCTCTGAAACCATATATCTCTACGCACCTCTTGCACACCGGCTCGGCTTGAACGCAATCAAAACGGAGCTCGAGGATCTTTATCTGAGATTTACAGATCAGGCTGTTTACCGCGATATTGCAAACAAGATTGATGAGACGCGCGCATCGCGGAATAAATTTATAAAGCAGTTTGTAACGCCCGTTAAAGAAGAGTTGGATCGACTCGGCGTTGAATACGAGATCAAGAGTCGCCCCAAGTCCATCTTTTCGATCTATAATAAAATGCGCAAGCAGAATATCCCTTTCGAAGAGGTTTATGATCTGTTTGCTGTCAGGATTATCATCGACACTCCGCTTGAACAGGAGAAGTCGTACTGCTGGCAGGTGTATTCTATTGTCACTGATTATTATACTCCCAATCCCGACAGGCTCCGCGATTGGATCAGCACACCCAAAGCAAATGGCTATGAGTCTTTGCATACCACGGTTATGGCAAAAAACGGTCAATGGGTGGAAGTGCAGATCCGGACAAAGCGCATGGATGAGATTGCCGAAAAAGGATATGCCGCGCACTGGAAGTACAAGGACAATGCGGGAAATCACGAATCCAATCTTGAAAAATGGCTTATCCGCGTTCGGGAATTGCTCGAGCGGCAGGACCTGACGGCGCTGGAGTTCGTAGATGATTTCAGGGGAAATCTTTTCAATGAAGAGGTATTTGTATTCACCCCGAAAGGTGAATTGAAAACCATGCCCGTGGGAGCGACTGCGCTGGATTTTGCTTTTGAAATACACACGGACATCGGCGCAAAGTGCATTGGAGCGAAGGTCAACCAAAAGCTCGTGCCTATCAACCATGCTTTAAAGAACGGCGACCAGATCGAGATATTGACCTCTTCGAAGCAAAAGCCAACTGAAGATTGGATGCGTTTTGTCGTCACACAAAAAGCAAAATCCAAGATAAAGGATCTCCTGCGGGAAGATAAGCGGCACATTGCTGACGATGGCAAAGAAATATTGCAACGCAAGCTGAAGCAGTTGAAGCTTGACGCGACTCCTCAGTTGTATGAAAACATCCGGACGTTCTTTAATATCAATTCACAATTTGAACTGCACTACGAAGTAGGCTCTGGCAAGATCGGCCTCAATGAGTTGAAACGTTTTAAGGAGCATAAGCCCGATCCCCTGCCGCGACCCCGCGCGCCGGAAGAAGTCAAAGCGCATGAGCATGAGCCTCCTGCGACAAAAGGTCAATATGATGATGTCCTTTTGATCGGCGAGGACATGGATGTGGTGGAGTACAAACTGGCAAAGTGCTGCACGCCTATTCCGGGCGATGAAGTGTTTGGATTTGTCACTGTAAGCGAAGGAATAAAGATACATCGCACGAATTGCCCGAATGCGCCAGAGTTACTTTCCAATCATGGTAATCGTGTCATTAAGGCAAAGTGGACATCGCAGCACGAAGTTGCGTTCCTTACCGGACTGAAAGTTATCGGCACTGACCGCGTAGGACTTATCAACGATGTTTCGAAGATTATTTCGGAAGAGCTTAAAGTAAATATGAGTTCGATCGCTTTCCGTACAGAACAGGGAATCTTCGAAGGAGAGATCATGCTTTACGTGAATGATACCCGTCACCTTGACTTGCTGATCAGCAAGCTGGAAAAGGTTGAAGGTGTCGTAAAAGTGGCCAGATTTGATTCCGCAACCATCAGCAGGCACTGAGTCCTGAAAAGCGGTCCCATTGGTTCAAAATGGAGATTTTTGATCGCTGATTTTCTTACATGGATTAAGGAGGCAAAAACTATATTTACGGCTTGTTATGCCTTTGAACGCCAAACTTTACGAAGAGGTAAAAAAGATATTCGTCGCCTATCTCGAGAAGAAAGAGCTTCGCAAAACACCAGAACGGTATGCGATTCTGGAAGAGATCTATTCGTTAGCGGGACACTTTGACGTCGAGTCGCTGTACCTGAGCATGAAAAATAAGAATTACCGTGTCAGCCGTGCGACAGTCTATAATACACTTGATCTGCTCGTCGAATGCGACCTGGTTACAAAGCACCAGTTTGGACAAAATCAGGCTCAGTATGAAAAATCTTACGGCTCTCGTCAACATGATCACTTAATCTGCACCGATTGTCACAGCGTAGTTGAATTTTGTGATCCACGAATTCAAACGATTCAGAACACCGTGGAGGAACTCTTGCAGTTCAACGTGGTCCATCACTCGCTAATTCTGTATGCCAATTGCGCCAAACCTAATTGTGAAAAAAGAAAATCATGAATTTTGTTCAGGAAATTAAAACAGGTACCCTTATCCTTCGCATTTCCGGTGATCTCATCGGAGAGGACAACGGCACACAAATGGTCGAGGCTGTAAATGAGGCTGTTGGCCATAAAGTGGTTACATGCATTATTGATATTTCGGAGCTTCGTTATATCAACAGCAGCGGCATAGGAGTGCTCATTACTATACTAACAAAATTCAGGAACAAGGGAGGCGAAGTTTACCTGATGAAACCTTCTGAGAGCGTCAAGAAGCTGCTGGTGATCACCAAGCTCAATGCAATTTTCCAGGTCGTGCAGACCGAAGAGGAAGCCTTCAAGCTTGCAAAAAAATAATTATCAAGACTCAGATGAAAGTAGATGTATTGCTGGGCCTTCAATGGGGCGATGAAGGGAAAGGGAAGATCGTTGACGTGCTCGCCCCCAAGTACGATGTTGTTGCCCGCTTTCAGGGCGGACCAAATGCAGGTCATACGCTGGAATTCGATGGCATCAAACATGTTCTCCACCAGATCCCTTCCGGTATCTTCCGACAGAGCGCACGCAACGTGATCGGAAACGGGGTTGTGCTCGATCCAATAGTTTTTCGTACGGAGATCGAAAAGCTTCAGAAGTACAACCTGGATGTGAGGAAAAACCTTTTTATTTCTAAGAAAGCAACATTGATCATTCCCACTCACAGGCTGCTCGATCAGGCGCAGGAAAAGTCGAAGGGTGAAAATAAGATTGGATCAACACTAAAAGGTATCGGGCCTTCCTATCAGGATAAGATCGGCAGGCAGGGTTTGCGTGTAGGTGATGCGCTGGCACCAAATTTCAAAACGAAGCTGGCGAAGCTTGTAGATATTCACCTCGAGATTCTCCGGCGTCATGATATCGGGTTTAATTGGAGCGAGCTTGAAGCTCAGTTCCTGGAGGCAGTTGAGTTTCTTAAGCAGTTCAAGTTGATTGACAGCGAATATTTTTTAAATAAGGAGTTGAGGTCTGGGTCGACCATCCTTGCCGAAGGTGCGCAGGGATCGTTGCTCGATATTGACTTCGGTAGCTATCCTTTCGTAACGAGTTCAAGTACGGTGACAGCGGGAGCATGTACGGGATTGGGTGTTGCGCCTTGCCATATCGGCGAGGTCTTCGGCATCTTTAAAGCTTACAGCACCCGGGTTGGCAGCGGCCCTTTCCCGACAGAGCTCCTGGATGCAGATGGCGAGGCGATGAGAAAGCAGGGTAATGAATTTGGATCCACAACAGGTCGTCCGCGGCGTTGTGGTTGGATTGATTTGCCATCTTTGAAGTATTCTATCATGATCAATGGCGTCACACAGTTGTTGATGATGAAAGCGGATGTGCTGAGCATCTTCCCCGCGATAAAAATATGTACACAGTATAAGCTTAGCGACGGTACGGTGACTGATCAGGTTCCTTATGAGTTGATCAATGAGGGCATCACGCCGGTGTATGTTGAGGTGAAAGGGTGGAATTGTAGCTTAAAAGGACTGGGAGAGCAGCAATTGCCGGCAGAATTGCAGGAATATGTAAAATTTTTGGAGACACAGTTAGGCGTTCCTATCTCATTGATTTCCACGGGTCCTGATCGGACTGAGACCATCCACCGCTTTAGGCATAGCGCCTAGTTTGCGAAATTCTTCTGATTTGGGTTTTGCGTATCAAATCTCACCCATTATCTTTGCGTTCCGTTTTGGGCAGGAGGCTTGAAATGGGGCTGAAAAGGGGCTTTGAGGAGGGATGAATGGAGGGGCTTTTTTGAGGCGGGTTTTGAAACCGGGGGTTTTGGGGCCAACGAAATACCGAGGGTTTTAGGGCTTAGAGTGGCGGAGGTCACTTTGAGGATCTGAGATCAAGGGAAGAGGTATAGAAGTTCTTTGAATAGATGGAGATTGATAGCGGACCTGTTGTAGATCGATAGAGGTTTACGACAAGTCGATTCTTGAATTTTAATTAGGGAAATTCGATAAAGACCAAGAGCAAAAATTGGTGGCGGAGCCTGAGTAGAGCCGGAAGGTTTGAAAGGTAGCCACCGCTTCTGTCGAAAGATGGAAGAAGGATTAATACTATGGAGAGTTTGATCCTGGCTCAGGATGAACGCTAGCGGCAGGCCTAATACATGCAAGCCGAACGGCAAGATTTTCAGCAATGAGGATCCTAGAGTGGCGTAAGGGTGCGTAACACGTATGCAATCTGCCCGTAACCGGAGGATAGCTCCCCGAAAGGGGAATTAATACTCCATAAGATCACGCGAGGGCATCTGAGGGTGATTAAACATTAGGGTTATGGATGAGCATGCGCATGATTAGTTAGTTGGCGGGGTAACGGCCCACCAAGACGATGATCATTAGGGGAACTGAGAGGTTGATCCCCCACACTGGCACTGAGATACGGGCCAGACTCCTACGGGAGGCAGCAGTAGGGAAT
>JBGAKL010000031.1:2476-5541 GCA_044224375.1 Cyclobacteriaceae bacterium | reverse complement strand
CTGTTCTGAAGTTTTCGGGGGTATTAACCCAAAGAACATCCAGCGAAGCGCCAAAGAACTCCTGCAGCTTTTTGAGTCTTTGAATAAGCGATGGATGGTTGGAGGACAGGTCTGTTGGAAAGAGTATTTTCTTAATTGATGACAACGGAACGGCTGATCGAATTGACAATACCGGTACCGTCGAAAACCGGACAATCTTTTCAGCATTGGATCCGAACATATATTCATTGGCGCCATGGGTTCCATGGGTGCCGATCACAACCAAATCTATTTGCCGGTTGCTGATGGTGCGTCTCACGGCTTCCGCGACGGAAGCCTGTTCCACACAGAATTTCATCGGTGTGTGATGGGAATTAAGCGAGGCCAGTTCATGATATTTTTTTTCAGCCCATTCTTTCATTTCATAGGCAAGGGTGGGGTCGTACACATAAGGCTGTAAATCGAAGCCGCCGACAAACACCGGAAGGTCGATGGCGAAAAGCACGGTGATTTCACCGTGAACACGCGAGGCTATGTCAAGGGCAACTTTGAAGGCTTCAATGCTGAGCGCTGAAAAGTCGCAGGGGACTAGAATCTTTTTCATGGCGTTTATTTTTGTACCAAACTATCGAGGTGAAATTATGTGCAGCCTGATTCTGCTCAACCCGCAATCTGATCTTCATCAGGAATGCTGCCAGCGATGAAATATGTAAACCGGGTATGATGCATTCTTGCTGATCGACCGGGTTAGTGAATGATCAAAGACCGAAGTAAAAAACTTCCCCTGGCGGGAGCACAAGGCCATAACATCCGCGCGGCTGCATTCATAAACACCTGGAGAATGCCCTCAGAGAGGTGTGTAAGAATACAATGCGTCAAGAGTGATCTTCACTTCGTCAGCGTAAAGGCTTTTGAATCTTCTCTTGTGTTGTTCTCTCAGTTGCATTCTGCGTGGCGCGTAAAACGCTGTTCGATCACCTGCAGAATGCAAAGTTCACTGAAAGGGATTTGGCGAACTGGACAACATGGGTCATGGGAGTTTCATGCTCATTCCAATAGTCAAACGCATAGGCGATGCGTGTAATTTCTGAGTATCCGCATCCGTTCGGAATCAGCAGGATAGGGACTGAACTGGACCTGATAAATTTATAGGTGTGACTTCCAAAGAGACGCTTGTTGAGATCGTCTTCCTTGCGTCCCCATCACTACGAGGTCAAAATCCAATGCTTCCTCTCTTGATCGCGCTATTCAGGAGAACAACTCTGTGGCAACCTGCTTCGCAATCGACCTTAAACACCTGTTTCACTTCAAGGGCCTGTTGTTCCAGCCGGGCCGCAGCAGCCTGGGTGTTGTAGTCCTTGCCGAGTACAGCGTCGGCGGGTGTTAAATCAGCCAGGACCTGCACATTGAATAACTCCAGACGGGCGCCAAATTTTTTTGCCAGTTTGGCGGAATAGATCACTGCATTATCGGCGGCACTCGAACCGTCTACCGGGCAAAGGATTTTTTTCATAAAGCAATTGTCTTTGCTGCAAAGAAGCTGTTTGCTCTTCTGCAGGTACCTGATCAAAATCAACTGAATACCTAATTAAAATCAGGTTGTTCGGAAAGGGTTGATTCTACTTTCGTTCACTCATGAAACACACGGAAGAAGCCCTGCCAACCTTTGATGGATTTGATCTCTTATTGAAAAAAGGGACGGCCCCTGTCTTACCATGCTGCTGCCGTTCCGTGAAGGAACGAAGAGGCAAAATATCGATTTACTGCACCGGTCTCTCAGGATGGTGAGTTTACAATTGCAGTGTTATCCATGCGAGCCGGATCGGAAAGACAAGATCACTCGCGAACTCCAGATGTTTGCGCTTTCCTTTGACCCGATAAAATGTGACCAGTCCGTCGGACTGTTCATCGCCGATGACATCACGCGCCTGATCTTTTTCCCGTTTGCTGTGGAAGAATCGGTATGGGTGACAGATTCATTTCAGATCGACGACGTGCTTCAAAAACAAAAAGACTATGAAAGTCATTAAGCGGGTAATCTATGTGATGGTTCTTGTATTGATTGCGATCGCACTGTTTGCGATATGGTACAAAGCCACTTATTCGATGGGTATTGCTGCATCCTACGAGCTGAATGATCCCGGGCTGGAGAAGCGAGTTTTGATTGCAACCCAGGAAAGCCGCTTTAAAAAGTCAGTCACAGAGGATATTGTCAATCAGATAAAAGGTCAGCCCGTTTACATACGCGTCACGGATGTCACCGAATTGGATGGTATTGACCCTGCAATCTGGACTGCGATTGTGGTCATGCATACCTGGGAGATCGGTGAGCCTGAGGAACATGCGAGGGCATTTGTTACCCGGGCTCCACGCGAGAAGACGATCGTCATAACGACTTCAGGTAGCGGCGAGCAAATGATTGCTGGCGTTGACGGCATCTCTGCCGCATCAAAAATGGACGAGGCACCCGGTCTCGCGTCAACGGTCGTCGGTAGAATCAATAAGTTAATAAACCCTTGAGTTATGAAAACTGATGAAGTCCTGCGTAAGGATGTAGAAGACGAGATTCATTGGGACCCCAAGCTTAAAGAAATCTCAAGTCAGATCGCTGTGGCCGCCCGTGATGGAGTAATCTCACTTTTCGGCAACGTCAAAAGCTACCCTTTGAAGCTTGCGGTGGAGCATGCCGCACAACGGGTAGCGGGTGTAAAGGTCGTGGCCTCCGGCCTCAAGGTTAAAGTAAACGACCGCGGTAAAAAGAATGACGTGCAAATTGCTGAAGCGGTTCGCAACGCGTTGCGAGATGATGATTGTGTAAACGAAGATCAAATAGAAGTGAAGGTTGAAAACGAATGGGTCGCTCTCGAAGGGACGGTCGATTGGTCTTACCAGAAACTGGCGGCACAAAAATGTGTTGAAAACCTTCCCTTCATTATGGGTGTGGTCAATAACGTAGTCGTCAAACCCCGCCCCGTGGATACCCACGAGATGCTCAAGCGAATCAGTGCAGCTTTTCACCGAAGCGCATCCGTGGACTCTTCCACAATCCGAATCGAAGCAAAGGACAATACAGTGACGTTGCACGG
>JBGAKL010000031.1:0-2437 GCA_044224375.1 Cyclobacteriaceae bacterium | reverse complement strand
CAAATCGTTGCTCGAAAAAAGAGCGGCGGAGGAAATTGCCTGGTCTTACCCCGGCGTGATGATGGTGGTCAATAAAATTGATATCGCTGTGCCGGTATTTGGGTAAGGTGAGAGGGGATAGTCATTGTTATGTCAGATCATAAGTCGGAGATTCGATTTCTGCGCGGCCCCCAGTCACGCTGGGAAGAGTTGCGCTTCACGATCAAAGTATTAATAGAATTTATACGGGGCTTCAGGGCACTTCATTTTGTGGGTCCTTGTGTGACTTTTTTCGGCTCGGCCCGCTTTGGTCAGGATCATCCTTACTACGAGCTAACACGGAAAGTCGCAGCGGAAATAGCGAAGCTCGGATTCACGGTAATGACTGGTGGAGGAGCTGGTTTGATGGAAGCCGCCAACCGGGGTGCCCGCGAGGCAGGAGGCAGGTCGGTGGGGTGCAATATCGTTTTGCCCCATGAACAGAAACCGAACGCGTACCTGGACAAGTGGGTGAACATCCGTTACTTTTTTATACGCAAGACGCTACTCATCAAGTATTCCTTCGCATTTATTGTCATGCCCGGCGGTTTCGGCACCCTGGATGAATTTTTCGAAGCCTTGACACTGACTCAAACGCGTAAAATTCAGCGGTTCCCAATTATCGTCCTGGGTAAAGAATTTCACACAGAGTTACTCGCGCACATTGAGTTGATGCGGCAGAGGCAGACTATTTCGGCGGAAGACCTGAAACTTATTCTTGTCACCGATTCCATCGACGAGGTTATTGATTTCATCCGCGACCAGAGTATCGCCAGGTATGACCTCCGGCCTGCGGTGCCGGAGCGACCCCTTGCATGGCTTTTTGAGCGCCGATAATTCTGATCAAAATCACCCCGATGGCTGATGTTTGTCAGGTAGGTCCGCGGTTGTTCAAAGGTAGCTTCGTGTAATTAAACAAGATTATTCTGATGAATACGCTCAAGGAAACTGTGCTCCGCACCGCGATCAGCCGCAAACGTGCTGTCGTTGATGACTTTAACCAACGAATCAAGGATGCTACTGCTACGGACGGTAACGTAAATGAAGAAGAGTACGATAACCAGAAAAAGGCATTCGAGGCACAGATACTCTCCGAAGTCAACCTGCTTACCGAGCAGCTACAGATTGCCGAGCGTGATCTGGCTGATCTTCAGAGGATCGATGTAAATGCCGGTGAAAGTGATGTCGTTGGCTTTGGCAATATTGTGAAGACCGACCAGCGTACGTTTTTCGTCTCCACAGGCATCGAAGATTTCGTGGTCAATGGTCAAACCATAACCGGCATCTCGGTACATAGTCCGATTTATCATGCGATGCAAGGCAAGCGTCCGGGCGAAAAGTTTACCCAAAGTGGGATCAGCTATACCATTCGTGAAATACTCTGATGATGAAATACGCGACGATTATTTTTATTTTTTTTATCACCGCCTGTAGCAACGAAATACAAGTTCATCGTGATTTTGATCGTTCGACAGAGATACATCGGAGAACAACCTATGCATGGCTTGACAAAAAAGATATCGAAGCGCGCAATAATCCCCTTGTATACAACGAGCTCAACGACAAGCGCATAAAGAATGCTGTCGATGTGCAGTTGGAGAAAAAAGGGTATCGCTTTAAAGGCGAGGGATCCGAACTGATTGTTCACTATCACATCGTGATCGACAATAAAACTGCAATTTATACAGACCCCCAGGGCTATTACTACAACAATTACTGGTCGATGAAACGCGTGGATGTGTATCGCTACCGGGAAGGTACACTGATCATCGACTTCATGGACTCGCGGAATTGTGAATTGATATGGCGCGGCTGGGCTACATCGATCATGGACAATGATGAGATTTCGGAGCTAAGGATCCGGCAAGCGATTGAAAAGATATTTGAACAGTTCCCGGTCTCTGTATCCAAAGAAACGGTTACCGATTAACGGGATTCGTTACAATAAAATTGCTATGAAAACCAAACTTAAAAACCTGAACGCTACGCTGACCTACAGCCTGGAGTCCATGTATGATGCAGAGAAAAGAATCCAGTCAGAACTGCCGACCCTGTTGAACATGATCGCCTCGAACGCTTTGGCAAAGGCGACCACCGCATACGTGGAGATTTCAGCCGATAAGCGTACTAAACTTAAGCGCATCTTCAGTTATCTGCTGGCAGGCCCTTTTGACAATGTGAGCTGCTCTGCGGAAGGTTTTTTCCTGGATTTGGAGAGGATATCAAAGGTATCAGCACCTTCTGCCGTCCGTGATTTGCTTGCGGCAAAATGCCTGCGGGGGCTGGCCATGCATAAATCCTTCATATATGAAGGAGCCATTGAACTTGCTGGTCGTCTCGAGCTCGAAAAAGTGATCGACTTACTCGAGGAAATCCTCGCCTGGGAGAGGGACTACATGGAAGCGTGGAGAAAAATAGA
>JBGAKL010000020.1:0-39963 GCA_044224375.1 Cyclobacteriaceae bacterium | reverse complement strand
CACGATGCACTGAACGGACGTAGTCCCGTGGATTTATGGAAAACTCTTGAGGAGTTTCCCACAAACCCACAGAATATTGCGATGACAATTGAAACGAATTTGTCTAATTTAATGCTGTCCTAAAATTGGGGAGCTTACAATGAGATACGGAGGCAGGGAGGGGTGAGATACGCTGTTGACTGAAGGTTAGTTGCTGTGTTTGGCGACAACGTTTGAGTTTATGCAGTTGCGGGATTAGGAGGGTTTAAAAATGCAGCGCAGCGGAATGTTAAACCCGACCTGCTGCGTAATGTCCCACACACCGAAACGAAATTAAGAAACAAAAACTACAACCCAGCACCGAACCCCCGCTATGGCACATGCACATTGTTGGGCGCAGTTGTTCTTACTCTTATGTCAACCGAGATGCCAAGTAATAGAAGTCCAATGCTTGTAAGTGGTCCCGAATAAATGCAAACCAGTATTGACTGCCCGTCACCATGACAAGCTAAGTCTGTCCCTAAAATTATGATAAGGATAGCTGTGTTTACTAAGGCGTAAATTCCAAGTGAAAATATTCTAAAGTCTTCTCTCAATTGCCTGTCAGACGTCCTTGTCTCACGAGTTCCAATTTGCCTAAAGAACCTAAATACTAGAAAGGCCGTCACGGCAAAACAAGTCCAGAGCGTTATTGAATAGCCTAGTTCACAGTCGTTAAATGCCTTGCCAACCAAGTCCGCGAATAATACTCCTGGAAACAAAGTAAATATCGGGAAAATAGGAATAAGGGAAAGTAACGTATTTATGAAACCGAATTTTGTGTACCTAAACTTATCTTCTTTCATGTCACTCGAACAATTGCGCCCAACGTTTGTGTTTATGCAGTGTGGGGAATAGGAGGGCTTAAAAATGAAGCGCAGCGGAATGTTAAGCCCGACCTGCTCCGAAATGTCCCACGTGACCAAACTACATTTTGAAACATAAACTTTAATTTAACACCAAACCCCCACATTGCATAAACATTTTGTTGGTGGCTGTGCGGCCTTTGTTCACTCTTTAATCAGTATGTTAATACATTTATTTTTTTAAACTGATTATTGTCGCTTAGTTGGTCTGTCGTGATTCCATTTGCGTCCAATGCGTTAAATATTTGAAGGAAGTTGTTTTTGTCGTGAAGTCCTGCTTTTTCAAATTGAAACTCAATTCCATGAAGCATGAATCCTGTCTCGTGTCTTTGTCCCACATTTTCTGGACTATTTTGGTCGGAAATTGTCGTGCTGATAAAATTGAAAGTGATAATGTTGATGTCTTCAATTTTTCTGCCAATTAGCCTATTCACTTCCTCGTTCCCTTTGTTTTTCCAGGTCAATGGAATCTCATCTCCCGCTCCGTACCAGTCAAGTTTTTTTTCAATGTCGATTTGATTGACTGTCAGACTAAATTTATCAAGTTCATATGCGGTGAACTCATAATGATTATTGTTGATACTTAGAATCAAGGGTCCGTCATTGTACCAAGTGTTATCTGCCAAATGCCACATTAACCAATAGTCGTCTAAGGTCAATCCGATTAATTTTGAAATATCTTTTTTGAATACCTTTAAGAAGCTGTCTGAATTGTCGAAAAAGTTTGGGTCGTAGTCCGGTATTCCAAGCATTGTATTGTCAATTATTTAATTCAATCGTCAGTCGTAAATTGTCCGAGGCCGCATTGCCACCAACGTTTCGCTATAAGCCATTTATGGCCTATATATCCTTATTAATTCAGGATTCAGCCCTGAGAATCGAAGGATCACCCAACTGCCTACCGCCCACTGCCTCTCCGACTGCGCTGAGACAGCTTCGTCGGACTGGCTGCCAACTGATTTTCAAATCGTCCCGATCGGCCCCCTGCTATCATGCTTCTTCGGCCTCCGCGATTTCCGCACTACGGCACTCTTCTTTGGCGACTCCACAGCCGCAGGCCGCGACTCGATGATGCGGGCAGTTGCTTCGAGGATGTCGAAAGCATTTTCCGCCATGCTGTTCTGGGTGTCCAGTGTGGGGTTTACCTCAGCCACTTCCCAGCAGCAAAGCTTAGGGCTCTTGGCGAGTTCGGTATTTAGAATCTTGGCTTCGTCAACGGTTAAACCGTTCGGAACGGGTGTGCCGGTACCAATGGAGATACGACTGTCCATGCTGTCAACATCGAAGGATACATAAATAAGATCGCAGTGGTCGAGCAACTTGAGCGCCTCTTGCGCAACGGCAGCAGCGCCCAGCTTCTTTACCTCCGCAGCAGTAAAGTTGGGAATACCGTGCTTGTTGATGAGGTAGTTCTCGGGCTTCTCCAGGTCACGGACAGAAATAAATACAATGTCCTCAGGATAGATCTTCGCGCCCGGAGTACCCACGCTCATGATCTGCTCCCAGTATTCGATGGTCTCCCCTTTCGGGTCGTTGACTTTACACTCGAGGTTGTCGATATCACAAGCCATCGCCAGCGTCATGCCGTGCATATTGCCTGATGGCGTAGTATAGGGTGTGTGGAAATCTGCGTGCGCGTCGATCCAGATCACGCCCAGGCGTTTTTTCGGTTCAGCTTTTTTGATGCCCGCGATGGTGCCGTAAGCCGTGCTGTGGTCGCCGGCGATTACGATCGGGAAAAAGCCGTCGAACATCTGTTCGTATACTTCGAGGCAGACCCTTTCTTCCATGATCAGGACGCCATCGATGAACTTCGCGTAAGCGTGCTCGGCACTGTTGAACAGCAGCTCATTGACGTTTTCAACCTCCACGCTTTCATTTTGCCGGAAAAAGTCCGACTTCACATCCAGGCTGGCAATCTTGATAGCACCTACGCCGAGGCTGGCACCACGCGTACCGGCGCCGATCTCAGATTTTACTTCGATGATTTTGATTTTCTCGCTCACAACAACTCAGATTAAAAAAGAATAACAAACAGACAATGCGAAAGACTCCTCCTGATAGCTATCGGGATCAGCGATCGGGCAACGGGTGTGCCGCAGAGGAGGCGAAGAAAATCAGGCGGGATGCCATACTTTTAAATGTATTGCAAAGATCGCAATTTTATATGAATATTGCGTTTTTAGCGATAATCCCGCCGTACGCGCGTTAAACCGATGATTGTGAAATGAAGAGCTACCGCGAACTCATTGAACAGACTTTTGAATTTCCACAAGAAGAATTTAAAGTCTGGGAGCACGAGTTACTGTTCAACGACGTCCCCCTGATGGATATCATCAAGGAATACGGCACTCCCCTTAAGCTTACCTACCTCCCGCGCATCAGCGAAAACATCCGATTCGTCCAGGCAACATTCAATAATGCCATGGAGCGTTTCAAATACAATGGCAAATACACGTACTGCTATTGTACAAAGTCCTCGCACTTCTCCTTCGTGGTAGAGGAAGCATTGAAGAACAATGTTCACATTGAAACGTCTTCGGCGTTCGACATCAATATTGTTCGCTCGCTGTACGAGCGAGGAAAGATCAACAAGGATCTCTATGTAATCTGCAATGGCTTCAAGATGCCGCAGTATACCGAGAACATCTCTAACCTGCTGAACGACGGTTTTGTCAACTGCGTGCCGATCCTCGACACACTGGGTGAGATCGATGTCTACGAACAGAAAGTCAATACACCTTATCAGGTAGGAATCCGCGTTGCTTCCGATGAAGAACCGAAGTTTGAGTTTTATACGTCACGCCTCGGCATCCGCTACAGCGACATCGTTAACCTCTATAAGGAAAAGATCGGACCTAGTTCGAAGGCATCGCTGAAGATGCTGCATTTCTTCATCAACACGGGTATCAAGGACACAGCATACTACTGGAGTGAGCTGAGCCGCTTCATCTTTAAATATTGCGAGCTGCGCAAGATCTGTGACACACTGGATTCGATCGACATCGGTGGGGGCTTTCCTATCAAGACTTCATTGACCTTCAGTTACGATTACAAATACATGATCGAGCAGATCGTGGAGAACATCAAATGGATCTGCGACAAGAACAACGTACCCGTTCCTAACATCTTCACGGAATTTGGAAGCTATACCGTGGGTGAAAGCGGCGCCATCCTCTACTCTACTGTCGATCAGAAGCTGCAGAACGATAAGGAGCTTTGGTACATGATCGATGGATCGTTTATCACCCAGATGCCTGACGCCTGGGGATTGAATCAAAAGTATATCCTCCTGGCAGTGAACAAATGGGATGATCCTTATCACAAAGTGAACATCGGTGGTCTCACCTGCGACAGCATGGACTACTACAACTCCGAAGCCCATATCGGGGAAGTGTTCCTTCCCATGATCAACGACGAGGAGCCCCTCTACATCGGATTCTTCCACACCGGCGCGTATCAGGAGTCACTCGGTGGCTATGGAGGCATTCAACATTGTCTCGTGCCTGCGCCCAAGCATGTACTAGTCACGCGCAACGAGGACGGCGAAATCATTACCAGTTTATTTGCCCCGGAACAGAAAGCCGAAAGCATGATGAAGGTTCTGGGGTATGGGAGTGAGGTTGCGGAGCCCGTAAAAGTGCCAGCACGCTGAGGCTGTTGGGTCTTGGCTGTTGGCACAAGTCGGGACGGTTACTGCACCTAATCACGTCAAGATAATTCATAAAAAAAATGAGTCCCAGCCATTCGCCGGGACCCACTCTGAATTTTGATCCCGATAGCTATCGGGACTAAACCCTGAACTAACTAAGGTCTGCCACCCATCATACCCTTCGTCTCTTTGAAATCAGCGGGGATGGTGAAATCTGAATCCGGCATGCTCTCCCTTTTTATTTCAGCAACTTCCATTATCATATTTCCTTGTTCAGTAGAACTCTCGATTCTTAAGGGCACACCCTCAACTCCATCAGGAAGCATAGCCCTGTTGTTCGGCCCCATTCTTTGGCTCGTCATTCCTTTGAGGTCAATGTCCTTGATTTCCGTCGTTGTCCAGAACACTACGCTGTACGGCTTTCCTCTTTCAGTCGCCTCGCCGATATATTTCGTTGCGTTGTAGCCCATGATCTTCATCGTCTCACTGGTCTTGGTGATCTTGAACTTAGCTTCTGCAGCCTGTCCAGATCCAGAGGGCGGTCCACCCATTGCACTCCAGGTTTTGTTCTTGCGATCGATGCGTACATTTTGATTCTTGTCTTTCATGTGAAGGATCTCCATTCCATCCATCATGCCGCCCTGCATCAAGGTCACCGTGTTATTGCCTTTTACCTTGATAAGGAAACCTGAAGGCATCATAGAATTCATGCCACCACCAGCGCCGGCGCCACCACCCATCGACTTCATCATGGCCTCCATTTGTGCCTTCATTTGTGGATTGGCTTCCATGGCCGCCTTAACCTGCGGATCATTCATCTTCTCCTGCATTTCCTTCATTTTAGCCTGGTTGGCCGGATCATTCATTTTTTCCATCTCGCCCTTCATCTTCGGGTCCGTGATGTCCATCTTCATGGTCCATTTAATTGTACCTTCAAATCCCTGACTCCAGGATGTGAGCACAACACACATCAGCAGGAGTGTCATTAGTTTTTTCATAGTTGGTCGGTTTTTTTAAGCGTGGTGACTTGCAAAAATGCAGCCATAATTTTTGCGGTCAGGTAAATATCCGGGTTTCAACCCGATGGCGCAAAAATTGTTGATCTACAATTCGCGCGGTGAAAACTGTCCAAACGACTGGATACACCTTTCGGGGTACAACATAGCCCGGTGAGACTATTGATGTTCTAATATCAGCCTGGCTGCTTCCAGCAAGCTTTCAACCCGAAAGTCAGCCTTGTCCTTTTCGTCGATTTCATCGCCGATCTGTATGGTCCGAATGTTCAGGTTACGTGCGGGAATAATATCACGGCCACGATCGCCCACCATCCATGACTTGGTTATATCAATTTCAAACCGCGCAATCGCGCGCTCGAACATCAAGGTGTCGGGCTTGGTCAAAAGGGAGCTTGTAACACTCAGGTGATAAGGAGAAAAATAAAATGCGTCGATCATGTCACCGCAACACTGTTGAAGGTAATCATGACAAGCTTTCATTTGATCTATGGTGTAGATGCCTTTTGCGATCCCAGATTGGTTCGTAACCACTACTAGCTTGAAGTGATTGTGCTTGAGTAATCTTAAAGCATCCGGAACGCCGGGCAGTATTTTGAACTTCTCCACCAGGAAAGTATAGTTCGGGTCGTCGGCATTCAAAACGCCATCGCGGTCGAGGAAAACACATTTGTTCATGGCCGCAAATATCTACAATTGGGGCCTTTTTCATTAGCTTTGGGGTTCAGTCCTTTCAAAGTGAGCAACGCCCTCGTCATTACCCCCACGTTCAACGAGCGTGAGAATATTCAAAGCATCATCGAAGCAGTATTCGCCCAACCGAAGGATTTTGACCTGCTTATCGTAGATGATGGCTCACCCGACGGCACCGCTGCGATTGTAAAAGAGCTTCAACAAAAATTCAGCACATCGAGTCACAAACTTCACCTGCTTGAGCGTACCGGTAAGCTGGGGCTGGGCACGGCCTATATCGAAGGTTTCAAGTTTGCGCTGGCCAATGGCTATGATTATGTGCTGGAGATGGATGCCGATTTTTCACATGATCCAAAAGATCTGAATCACCTCTATCTGGCATGTGCCGAGGGTGGCGCCGATCTTTCGATCGGGTCGCGCTACATCACCGGCGTAAATGTTGTAAACTGGCCTATGAGCCGCGTGTTGCTGTCATACTTCGCCAGCGCCTATGTCAGGATCGTTACCGGCATGCCGATCAGGGACACCACGGCAGGATTTGTATGTTATAAGAAGGAAGTTCTAGAGACCCTCCCGCTGGACCGCATCAAAGCTATCGGCTACGGATTTCAGATTGAAATGAAATTCAATACCTGGAAGTACCGGTTCGCGATAAAGGAAGTTCCGATTATTTTCACCGAACGGGTAAAGGGGCAATCGAAACTTTCAGCCGGGATTTTCAAGGAAGCGCTGCTCGGCGTGATCATGCTGAAAATCAGAAGTTGGTTTAAAAGCTATAAACGCCCCCTCGACTCAGCGCAGGGTGCCAAGCACGGCACTTAAGTGCAGTGCTGTGGAAATCAATCAAAGCGTATCGCTTTAATCGGACTGATCCTTGAAATTATTGCCGTCGGTAGGATCAACACAATCGACACTACAAGAAAAATCAGAACATTCAACAATAAGACCGTCGGCCAGTCCCATCCAATAGGGACATAGCTCATATAATAGTCATGCGCGTTGAGCTTTACGATTTTGAATTTATCCTGGAGATAACACAACCCCAGACCCAGGATGTTTCCGAAGAACAGGCCCCGCATTATCAGGTTAATGCCCTGATAGACGAATACACTTCTTACCATCGAATCCTTTGCACCCATTGCCTTGAGCAGCCCCACCATCTGCGTGCGCTCCATCACCAAGATCAGCACTACGGAAATCATATTTACGCACACCACAACAACAATGATCACCAATAGGATTGTCACTTGTCTGCTGACCAATCCAAGCCACTCGAAGACCTGAATAAACTTATCGCTCACCTTTTCGACGTACAGTTCATAAGGCACGCCGTCGATGAGATCCGGATAAATGCGGTCCTCTTCCGCAGGATTATTAAGGTATACCTCCAGTCCGCCCGCGACACTGTCTGCCCAGTTGTTAAGGCGTTGGATAAGCTTGATATCACCAATGATGACTTTGCTGTCGAAGTATTCTGAAAGATTAGTTTCGTAAATCCCCGAAACGCGCAGTCTCCGGAACCGCGGGGGATTCTGAAAGAAATGAATGGTCAATTCATCACCGACCTTTGCGTTGATCTTGTCGGCAATGATGCGGCTGAGCACAACATCCCGTGAGTAGGAAGAGTCTGAAAAAGTGATGAATTTTCCTTCGATGACGTTTTCATTGAAGCTCTTCACGTCGAAGCTTCTTCCAACTCCTTTGAATGCAATCCCCAGCACCTCATCCTCCACCTTTATCAGCCCGGCCTTGTGACTATATTCCTGTACATGGCGAACACCCTCAAAGTCATCCGGGTGGTTGTATAAATCGATGTTATAGAAGAATGGTTTTTCCTCCATTGAATTATTGGTGCTCCTCGCCTGCACGAGCATGTTGGAACTGAAACTGTAGATCCTGTTCTTGACCGTCGACTGAAATCCTTCCATGATCAGGAACGCGATTATGGATGCAGCAAGCCCGACGGTCAACGTCACAATAGCGATTGTGTGAATAGTGGAAGCAAAGCCATCCTTCTGTTCGCGACTGATGCGCCTGGCAAGGAAGTAGGAAAGGTTCAAGATTGTGGCGTAATTTTAGCCCGATCCTCGATTGTCCCGATCCCGATAGCTATCGGGACTACCGGGAGAATTGGAATCTGGCATCAGCAAAGAAACTAAAATGAAAAGACTTTTTCTCTTTCTTTCAATTAGCCTGACGGCTCTCTCATCCATGTCCCAGCCTGCGAGACTGATGACCGGCGCCGACCAGCTCGACTTGCTGTTACCCAAGCTTTCCGGAAAACGTGTCGCGCTGGTCGTTAATCAAACAGCGATCATCAAAAAAACACACCTGGCCGATACACTTAAATCCCGGGGTGTCAATGTGATCAAAGCTTTTGCGCCGGAGCACGGCTTCAGGGGCAACGCCGCCGATGGCGAATTGATCAGTGACAGTGTCGACACAAGAACCGGTGTTAAGATCGTATCACTTTATGGAAAAAATTATAAGCCGAAGTCCGAGCAGCTGACAGATGTGGATGTTGTGATCTTCGATATTCAGGACGTCGGATGCAGATTTTATACTTATACGAGCACCCTTCACTATGTGATGGAAGCATGCGCCGAAAACAATAAGAAGCTTATTGTACTGGATCGCCCGAACCCAAATGCATTTGTCGACGGCCCCGTCATGCAAAAAGAATTCATGTCTTACGTTGGGATGCATCCTATTCCCATTGCTTATGGACTCACGATCGGCGAATTGGGTATGATGATTAACGGCGAAGGATGGCTTGCGGAAAAGAGGAAATGCGATTTGGAAGTCGTCAAGCTCCGCAACTGGAAACACTCCGATCCCTATGCGCTGCCGGTGCGACCTTCACCAAATCTTCCCAATGACCAGGCGATACGCTTATATCCTTCCATATGTTTGTTTGAAGGAACGGCGATCAGTCTTGGGCGCGGTACAGAGATGCCGTTTCAGGTCCTGGGAAATCCAAACATGCTGAACATGCCATTCGAGTTCAAGCCTGTCAGCATCAAGGGAGTTTCAACCAGTCCCCCGCAGGAAAATAAACTTTGCCGCGGAATCGATTTGCGCACTGCTCCCACAAAGCGCGAGGTCGACCTTGGCTACCTTCTTGATTTCTACAAAGCCTATCCCGAGAAGGAAAAATTCTTTATTCCTTATTTTGAGAAGCTTGCGGGGACGAAAACCCTCCGTCAGCAAATCAAGGACGGTCTAACCGCAGCTGAAATAAAAAAGAGTTGGGCAGCTGATCTCGAGAAGTACAAGGTGATGAGGAAGAAGTATTTGCTGTACGGAGAGTAGGAGTTCATGCTTCGACTCCGCCCAGCACGAGCGGAGTCGAAGGCAGATGTTCAAATAACCTTCCTTTGAAGCCATGACAAAAAAAGAGAAGACCACCGATATTCTTAAAATCGTCAACAAACTCTACCCCAACCCCGGGGTTCCGCTCAACCACAAAGACGCGTATACCTTATTGATATCTGTGTTGCTTTCTGCGCAGTGCACCGACGAGCGCGTCAACAAGACCACACCTGCACTGTTTGCAATGGCCGACAATCCCTTCGACATGATGAAGCATTCCGTCGACGAGATACGTGAGATCATTAAACCGTGCGGGCTGTCGCCGATGAAATCGAAGGGCATCGCCGGATTATCGAAAATCCTGGTTGAGAAATACAACGGTGAAGTTCCCCAAACATTCGAAGAGCTGGAGGAGTTACCCGCTGTTGGACACAAGACCGCGTCCGTAGTGATGACGCAATGGTTCAACAAGCCCGCGTTCCCGGTGGACACACACATTCACAGGCTGGCGTATCGCTGGGGCCTTTCAGATGGAAAGAGTGTCGAGCAAACAGAAAGAGATTTGAAGGAGTTGATTCCGCAGAAGAAATGGAATAAAGCACACCTGCAGATCATATATTTTGGGCGAGAGTATTGTACAGCAAGAGGCCACAATTGGAAAGAATGCCCGATTTGTAAGAAGTATATTAGGAAGGAGTTAAGGAGCTGAGGGATTAGGGAGTTAGGAATTTATTGACCTAAAGAAGAACGCGTGTAGCAATTTCATTTATTACTGGCCTCTTGAAATTCATCATTACCTAAAAAATCCCCAGCCAAAATAGAGCAAAGGCTTTGTCTCCAGCTTGTTTCGGAAAGGAGTTTTCCATTAAGATTCAGAGGAGCGCAAGACTAAAATTAGGTTAATTTGCCGTTCACTCAATACTTAATGACTGACCTTCGCATCATCTTCATGGGCACCCCCGAGTTCGCCGTGCCGAGCCTGGAAATTCTTGTGGAGAATAAGCTTAACGTAGTGGCCGTCATCACAGCGCCAGACAAACCGCAGGGTCGCGGGCAGAAGCTTGTTCCATCACCTGTTAAGATCTGCGCCGAGCGCCATCATATTCCGGTGTTGCAACCAACGAATTTGAAGTCTCCGGCTTTCATCGATGATCTGAAAGGCTTTAATGCCAACCTGCAGATCGTTGTTGCATTCAGGATGCTGCCCGAAATTGTATGGTCGATGCCGGCGATCGGCACTTTTAATCTTCATGCGTCCCTGCTTCCACAATACCGGGGCGCCGCCCCCATCAACTGGGCAATTATTAACGGTGAGAAAGAGACAGGCGTCACAACTTTCTTTCTCAAGCATGAGATCGATACAGGAGGCATCATCTTTCAGGAGAAAGAACCAATTTCTGAAAATGACGATGCAGGCTCATTGTACGAGCGATTGATGAAAAAAGGAGGCGCGCTTGTGTTGAAAACAGTGAAGGCAATTGAGTCAGGGTCATATCCCAATTCACCCCAGCCTGACTCAGGTGAGCTGAAGCACGCGCCAAAAATTTTCAAAGAGACTTGCGAGATCAATTGGAGTCAAACTTCAGACCAGGTAAAGAATTTTGTTCGGGGATTAAGTCCCTATCCAGCCGCGTGGACCACGATCGGGGGAAAAACTTATAAAATATACAGGGTTAGCCGGACTGCGTCGTTGCAATCCCAACAGCCAACACCCAACGGCCAACAGCCAGCGATTGCAACGACGAAGACCGACAATTCAACGTATCTTCACGTTCGCACCAATGACGGATGGATCGCCGTGGAAGAGCTTCAGGCTGAAGGGAAAAGGAAAATGGGGATCCGTGAGTTTTTGATGGGCAACAAACTTTAGTGTTACCGGTTGCCCGTTGCCTGTGACGGGCAACAGGCAACGGGAGACCGGCAACAGGCAACAACCTTAGTATTAACAATGACCATCTCACTGATAGCAGCTCTGTCCAAGAACCGCGTCATCGGCCGCAACAACGATCTTCCATGGAAGTTGCCCGATGACATGAAGTATTTCATGGATACGACGATGGGGAATTCCGTTATCATGGGACGCAAGAACTACGACTCACTCCCACCTAAGTTCAGGCCACTTCCAAAAAGAACCAACATTGTTGTTACCAGACAGAAGAATTTCAAAGCGCCTGGTTGCCTGGTTGTACATTCCTTCTTCGATGCGATAACGGTTGCACGGCAAACCGGTGATCAGGAAGTATTCAATATCGGCGGCGCCGAACTTTTTAAACTTGGCTTGAACGTAACGAACAGGATGTATTTAACAGAAATAGATGCCGTCATCGAAGGAGACGTCTATTTTCCAGCGTTCGATAAAAGTGCCTGGAAGGAAACTTCGCGGCGACACAATCCCGTCGACGAGCGCCATGCATTTGCATTCGATTTTGTTGTCTACGATCGTTTAAGCTAACTTCACAGTCCCAAAAACCAATCAACTCATGGACAGTCACAAAAGAATTCTCGGAATCATCTACACCGTCACCTCGATCATTTCAATACTGGTGGCATTTTTTCTGAACATTTTCTTTTCTGTGCTCTGGACGTTCGTTATGAGCCAGGCCGGCGCTGACGAACAATTGCCGCTTCAATTCATTTCGGCCCTGTTTGAGTACTTGCCCTGGATCATTATCGTCTTTTCAATACCATCTTTGGTAGCAGGCATCGGACTTTTGAACAAAGCTTCATGGGCAATGACGCTGGCGCTCATACTGGGCTGCCTGAAGCTGATCTCTTTCCCGGTTGGAACCGTCATCGGCGTGTACACTATCTGGGTTTACTCCGAAGATCAAAAAAATGCCAAAGTAGCCGCCGCCGCTAACTGACCGGCATGGCGTCGCTCGAAAACAAAGTCATCTGGATCACCGGCGCGTCTTCTGGCATTGGTGAGGCACTTGCCTACGAGCTCGCAAGAAGAAGGGCCAGATTGATACTTTCTGCTCGTCGAAAGGATGAGCTCGAACGTGTGAAAGGCAACTGTTTTCCCGCGAGCCAACCTAACATCCGCCTGCTCCCTATGGACTTGTCTGAGTCGTCCACGTTGCAGCTCACAACAGAGATCGCGATACAATATTTCGGCCACGTCGACATCCTTGTCAACAATGGCGGCATCAGTCAGCGCAGTCTTGCAAAGGATACCATACTTGACGTCGATCGCCGGATCATGGAAGTTGATTTCTTCGGAACGATAGCGATCACGAAGTATCTGCTGCCGCACTTTCTTAAAAGAAAAAGCGGACACTATGTTAATGTCAGCAGCGTGATGGGACTGATCGGCACACCTTACCGAAGTGGATACGCCGCAGCTAAACACGCGCTACATGGCTTTTTCGACTCGCTGCGTGCTGAGCTCTGGAAAGAAAGCAAAGCAATACATGTGACGATGATCTGCCCGGGCTGGGTGAAGACCAATGTGTCGATCAATGCGCTGATAGGAGACGGCAGCAAATTGAATCAAATGGATTCGACCACCGACAATGGGCTGGAGCCGAAGGAGGTAGCGTCAAAAATTGTTTCCGCCATTCGTCGCCGAAAAAAAGAAGTCTATATAGGAGGATTGAAAGAAGTTTCTGCTGTGTACGTCAACAGATTTTTTCCTTCACTATTTGCCAGGATAGTACGTAAAGCGAAAGTACGGTGACGCTTGCCTGGTACGAATATCTGCTCATCATAATCGTAGGTTTCGGAGCCGCCTTTCTGAACACAGTGGGTGGCGGGGGATCGCTGTTTTCGGTACCCATTCTTACATTCATGGGGCTGCCTATCACGATGGCTAACGCAACAAGCCGGGTAGCCCTTCTGTTTCAAAATATTTTTGCCGTTGGCGGATTCAAAAGCAAAGGTGTCGAGCTGCCCTGGCCATATAGTCTTTACCTTGGGTTTGCATCGTTGGGTGGCGGCATTATCGGGTCGCTCCTGGCTTCGCGCGTGAGCGACGAATTTTTCACGAACATTTTTGTCATTGTGATGATCGCCGCGGTCGTCCTTATTATCTACGATCCATTCAAATCTACCGGCGAAGAAAGACTCGACTTCAAAAGCCAGGTCATCGGCGCAGTTTCGTTTTTCTTTATCGGAATTTATGGCGGGTTTGTTCAGGCAGGTATTGGCTTCCTTGTCATAGCCGTGCTCAGCGTCGTCAACAAACTTACTTTAGTAAAGAGCAACTACGTCAAGGTCTTTGCCGCAATAATATACACGGGAGTTTCGGTGATCATCTTCGCATGGGAAGGAAAGATCTTTTGGCGCATTGGGCTTATACTCGCCATTGGTCATGCGTTGGGCGGTTGGTATGCCAGTCGTTGGTCTGTAAAAGCAGGTGAAGTCTGGATCAAGCGGATCATGATCCTTTCTATTGTTGGAATGGCAATTAAACTGTGGTTTTTCTAATTTGAGACCATGACGGGTACCCGGCTGAAAAAATTACTTCTCGGCAATCAGCCATTTATTCCGTCTCACGCCGAATATAAGCGAGTCGTTCTCACGGGCCAACTCAGCCTGCTTACCTTCATCGTCTGTGCAATATTCGTCACGCTCGATGTTGTCCTGCAACGCTACCACGCATTGTTTATTCATATTGCGTGTACCATGGCCTCGATTGCAGGCTTAATGCTCAATCGGGCAGGGCGGCACTTCGCCTCCAAAATAGTACTCGCACTCAGCACGAATGTCACAGTTTATCTTTTCGCTACGAGCGAGCCGATGGACATAGGACTGTACCTGTTCTTCATTGTCATCAACCTTGGAACGGTCGCTGTCTTTGGCTACGTGCAGCGCAGGATCGCCTTCATGTTCATTTGCTTCTCTGTCTTCCTCTTCATGATGTTCCTGTTCAACGATTTCAGTCCCTTTGGACGCGCAGGTGGCGACGAAGCGTATGTCAAATTCAACATATTCGTCAATTTCATTATCTCCCTGGTCGCTTCCACTGTTATCATCGTGTTCCTCATCAACCTGAACTTTCGTTCCGAGGAAGCATTGAAGTCGAACGAAAAAGAGATGATTCAGAAAAATGAAGAACTGATCAAGCTCAACGCCGAACTCGACCGGTTTATGTACAGCACGTCACACGACTTGCGGTCACCCATCAGCTCTGTGCTGGGATTGATCCAGCTTGCGAAGATGACCAACGACCCCAACGAAATCAGGACCTATATGGAAATGATGGAGGAACGTCTGGCGAGCCTGAATAAATTCATAAAAGACATCTCTGAATACTCCCGCAACGCGCGCACCGAGGTTGACAAGCAGCAGGTCAAAGTCCATAAAATCATCCATGAGATCGTAGAAACTTTGAAGTTCTATCCCGGCGCTGAAAAAATGAAGGTGTCCATCGACGTAGACCCGCACTTCGAGATAACCACTGACCCTACCCGTTTGCAGCTAATCCTAAGCAATCTGATTTCAAATTCCTTCAAATATGTCGACCCATATAAGGAAAGTCCTTTCATCAGGGTCACTGCAAAGATGAATTCAACCCACGTTTATTTTCGCGTAGAAGACAATGGGCTTGGGATACCGGAGGCGTTCCTGCCAAAGATATTTGACATGTTCTTCCAGGCGCATGAAAATTCCGAAGGATCCGGCCTGGGCCTCTACATCGTGAAAGAAGCGGTAATAAAACTGAATGGAACCATCGGCGCAAAATCCAAGTTACAGGAGGGATCGCAGTTTGAAGTCAGACTGCCCGCCTAGTCATAAATTCCCAATACATGTTAAAATGGACTGATGTCATCCGATTCGCCAGCAAAGGCAATCCAACTCCGCCGCGGCGGGTAGAAAAAAGTGATGAAGAATGGAAAAAAATATTGAAACCGGAACAGTTCATGATCGCCCGGAAAAAGGGGACAGAGCGTGCATTTACGGGAGAATATTGTGAAGCCCATGACCCCGGCCTCTATGCATGCCGCTGCTGCAACACATTGCTATTCGACTCAACTTTGAAATTCGAGTCCGGAACGGGATGGCCGAGCTTCACTCAACCTGTTGAAGAAAATGCTGTTGCGTACCATCAGGACTCAAGCTATGGAATGGTTCGCGTCGAAGTCACGTGTAATGTGTGCGATGCACATCTTGGTCACGTTTTCCCTGACGGACCAATGCCGAGCGGACTGCGATACTGTATTAATTCGGCTTCTATAGTGCACGTAGAGAAAGCCTTTGCTTAGCGGTGAATGCAAAAAGCAAACACTAAACGTAAAAGGTAAAAAAGCAGTGAACCGAAAGGTCTCAACCTTGATCACTTTTACATCTAGGGTTTAGAGTCATACATTTTGCATTTCACCAAACAGCTTACGCCCCTCTTGCGAGCTCAATAATTCTTCTTACACGTTCAGGATCCACCGTCCTTACTGCATACTCGTCTTCTCCCTGCTCACCCATTGCCGCGATGGAAGAGTTCTTGAAATTCATCTGGCTCTGCCTTGATGACGAAGCGGAGAAATGTATCTCATGAACGTTGGTCGTGGCCACGATATCCGATACGGTGTTTTCATTCACGCCCGACCCCGCCATGATGGAAATGCGTCCACCGGCACGTTCCACCAACTGGCGGATCAGCTCTTTGCCCTGATGGGCGTTGGGCTTTTGTCCGGAAGTAAGAATCCTGCTAAAGCCAATCTCAATGCAGTCTTCAAGCGCCTCGAAGGGATCACGCGTCATATCGAACGCCCGATGGCATGTCACCTTCAGCGGTTTGGCTTTATCGATCAACTCCTTGCACCGCTTTTTGTCGATGGTGCCGTCATTGTTCAGAATTCCTAACACAAAACCGTCGACGCTGATTTTCTGCATCGCATAGAGATCACGCTTCATCGCATGGAATTCATAGCTCGAATAGCAGAAGTCCCCACCACGCGGTCGCAACATAACCATCAGGTCCATTGTAACGTTGGCACGAACCACTTCGATCGTGCCTGCTGAAGGAGTTGTGCCGCCATCCGCAGGGTTGTCGCACAATTCGATTCTTTCAGCGCCTCCCTCCTGAGCTTTGAACGCAGACTCGATATTGTAGACAACTACTTCCGCTTTGATGTTCCTCATAAAACCTCAATAGTAACTTTTCGATTCAAACAGATCGTTGGCAACCTTCCCGGAGTAGACAGCATAGGTAAAACCCTTTTGCAACGCGTACGCTCCATATTCTCCGGCTTTATTAATGGCGAGAAATCCAACCTGCATCTCCTTCGACTTCTGTGGTTGATTTTTTACAATTCTCATAACGGCATCCTCACATGCCTTTTGCGGTGAGTTACCCTGCCGCATCAACTCAACTACCAGGTGCGAGCCACAAATGCGGATTACCTCCTCGCCCACACCTGTCGACGTTGCTGCGCCAATTTCATTGTCGACAAAAAGGCCAGCACCTATGATCGGCGAGTCACCGATCCGGCCTCTCATCTTATACGCCATTCCACTGGTGGTGCATGCGCCCGAAAGATTCTGCTTCGAATCCAGGGCAAGCATGCCGATCGTATCATGGTTCTCAATGTTCACGACCGGCTTGTAATTTTTTTCCTTGAGCCATTCCTTCCATGCCTTTTCCGATTCCGGCGTGAGCAGGTTTTCCTTTTTAAATCCCTGAGCCAATGCGAATTGAAGCGCGCCGTCGCCGATGAGCATCACATGTGGCGTTTTCTCCATCACTTTCCTCGCCACCGAGATCGGATGCATGATATGCTCCAGGCCTGCCACTGCTCCACAATTGGAAAATTCATCCATGATACACGCGTCAAGCGTAACATGGCCGTCACGGTCCGGCGCACCTCCGTAACCAACGGTAGTGATCTTCGGGTCACCTTCAGGAACCTGCACGCCTTTCTCGACAGCATCGAGCGCACGACCATTCGCGTTCAGCACTTTCCACGCTTCTGCGTTTGCAGGCCTTCCGAAGTCCCAGGTAGAGATCACGAGTGGCTTCGTTACTTCGGCATCTTTGGCAAAGAGCTTCGATGCGGGAAGCACAGATGAGAGTGCAACGCCGGTTTTTAGGAATTTTCTTCTGGAAGTATTCATGGGTAGAATTAAAGTTGAAAGATAGCTAGATGTGTTTTGATTGTCAGCTGCACAGTAGCCACTTCAGCCAAGGCAGTGGCTCAGGAGCAAGAAGCAACGCCGGGTTGGAACAGCTCACCCTGAGGGACCAATCGGTCACTCATTAATAACCCTCCGTGCCGTCCTGAATCGCTTGATGTAATAATCCGAATACAGGTTTGTTTCTACTACTCCCAACGACGTGGAGGCATGAATGAACTTAACATCAGAATTGCCTTTTACAGACGTGACAATGCCGACATGTGTGATGACATTTTTTTTCTTACCTGTTGCGAAGAATAACAGGTCACCTGGCTTAAGGTCCTTGATCTTGATCTTTTCGCCTACGTTCGCTTGTGTGTCGGCCTGACGAGGAAGCTTGACATCGATTGCAGTAAACGCATTGGATGTCAGCCCTGAGCAATCGATCCCTGACCTTGTTGTTCCGCCCCACTTGTAAGGCGTGCCTGTGTACGTTCTTGCCTTCTGAATGACGGCATCCACTTTTTGGGTATGGCTGGCTTTCCGGGAACCTGCACAACCCATTAAAGCAGCAAAAAGTAAAAAATATACGCCGCCGGTGGACATCCGGATTTGCGTAACTTTGCGCTGTTTCATTTGGTTTTAGAGCATAAGCAAAGTTAACTGATTCATGGGACAAGCTAAAGCGCTGGATATTCAGGAAAGCAATTTGCAGACCACTGGTATTGAACACTTCAGAACGATCGTAGGATCAGAAAACGTGATTGCGGAAGGCGTAGGGAAGGAAGATTATGCCCACGATAAGACAGAGGACTACTTCTTTATGCCCGACGTGGTCGTCAAGCCACGAACAGCTGCCGAAATCAGTCAAATCCTGACTTACTGCAGCGATCACAAGATCCCGGTCACACCGCGCGGCGCCGGCACCGGCCTCAGCGGTGGCGCCCTTCCCGTAAAAAATGGTGTGATCATTTCAATGGAGCGCTTCAACAAGATTCTTCATATTGACGAATTGAATCTGCAAGCAACGGTTGAGCCCGGTGTAATTACGGAAGTGTTTCAAAATGCCGTGAAGGAAAAAGGATTGTTCTACCCTCCGGATCCTGCGAGCCGTGGGTCGTGTTTTCTTGGTGGCAACCTGGCCAACAATTCCGGTGGCCCGAAAGCTGTCAAGTATGGCGTCACGCGCGACTACGTTATCAATATGGAGGTTGTCCTTCCTACCGGCGAGATCATTTGGACAGCTGCCAATGTTTTGAAAAATTCCACAGGATACAACCTTACGCAATTGATGTGCGGCAGCGAGGGCACTCTTGGTATCATCACAAAGATCGTATTTAAGTTGCGCGGCCTCCCACAGAAGACCGTGCTCATGATGATACCATTTGTCACTAATGAGGAAGCCTGCAAAGCGATAGCGGCAATTTTCGTAGCGGGCATCCAGCCATCGGGTGTGGAGTTCTTCGAGAGAGAAGCGGCAGCAAAAACTTTCGACTACTGCGAGAAGGTGCTGAACAGCCCGGTAACGACAAAGCTCACGGCCGGTATGGATGCATATCTCCTGTGTGAACTCGACGGCAACGATGAAGAAGTGCTGATGCGCGATGCAGAACGCGTAATGAACGTCGTGGAGAAATTTAATGCAGGCGAAGTCCTGTTCGCAGAAAGCGCAGCACAGAAAGACGAGTTGTGGAAGATACGCAAGAACATCTCTCCTGCGGTCAACTGGTATACACTCACAAAATCAGACGACGTCGTTGTACCAAGGTCCAACCTTCCGAAACTGATATCAGGTATCAAGCAGATAGGGAAACAATACGGTTTTAATACCGTATGCTTTGGCCATCTCGGTGACGGGAACCTTCATGTAAATATTCTCAAGGAGAATATATCCGAGAATGATTGGGAGACAAAAATCCCGGAGGGCATTGGAGAGATCTTTAAGCTGACCGTCAGTCTTGGCGGAACACTTTCCGGTGAACATGGCATCGGTATCGCAAAAAGACCCTACATGCCCATCGCCTTGGGAGAGATGAATCTTCAATTGATGCGCGGGATCAAGAAAGTATTTGATCCCAGTGGAATTCTTAACCCAGGAAAAATTTTTTAATTGAAGTTCCCACGGATCGCACAGATGTAACCCACACAGATCTTAACGGATGAATTTCGGGAAATCTGTGATGATACGTGACATTCAATCCGGCTAATCCGTGGAAATGCATTCATGCACGTCTCGCGCAGTCTTCATTTTGACACTTTGAACCCCTATATTTATCATCCTAAAACATATACCATGAAACGACTCATTCCATTTCTTTTCGTTGTCACTATTCTCTCGGCCTGTGGCAAAAAAGCTTCAACAGAAGAATCAACTGCGACAGCGCCTGCGCAAGCCGACAACACCCTTACGGAGCAGCAAAAAGCCGACGGCTGGAAGCTACTATTCGACGGACAGACAACGAACGGATGGCGTTTCTACAAAGGGAAAGAAAATGATACATGGGAAGTCGTTGACGGAACACTGCATTGCAAGCTGCCCGATTCTACGGCGAGCAAGCGCGCTGACCTCATGACTGTAGACAAATACAAAAACTTCGAGCTGTCATTCGACTGGAAGATCTCCGAAAAACAAAACAGCGGCGTCATGTTCCGTGTGACGGAAGAATTCGAAGTACCTTATGCAACCGGCCCTGAATTTCAGCTCATTGATGATGCCAACTATCCCGGTGGTGTAAAACCTGTCAATCAAACTGCAGCAAACTATGATGTCCATGCACCGGAAAATATTAAGTTGAATCCTGTAGGTCAGTGGAACAATTCAAAGATCGTGGTGAACGGAAATCATGTGGAGCACTGGGTCAACGGCGGCAAAGTTGTTGATTACGAGCTCAACTCAGACGACTGGAAAAAGCGTGTCGCTGCGAGCAAGTGGAAGGAGTTTCCCAAATACGGCCAGGCCGAAGAAGGACATATTGATTTACAGGATCATGGTGGCGAGGTGTGGTTTAAGAATATCATGATCAAAACACTGTAAATCTGAATATTGCAAGGCGAAACGTCACCGGTTAACGTCGTAAGCCGTAAGTCGTCAGCCGTCGTTTCCAGCACCTAGAACCCAGCAACCAGCAACATGTGCGGAATAACGGGCGTTTTTGCGTTCAACCTCGTCGGCAAGTTCAGCAAGATCAATGTGGCTGCTGCGACGCTGGCGCTATCCCGTCGCGGGCCCGATTTCCAGGATATCTATACTGATGAATGGGTGTGTCTTGGTCACCGGCGGCTTTCAGTTATTGATACGCGGTCCGTTGCCCATCAGCCGATGTGGGACGAGAGCCATCGCTATTGCCTCATCTTTAACGGCGAGATCTTTAATTACCAGGAGCTAAAGCAGGACTTACTTCAAAAAGGCGTATCGTTTTTTTCGGAATCAGACACCGAGGTTCTCCTCAAACTCTTCATTCTCGAAAAAGAAAAAAGCCTGACCAAGCTCAACGGCTTTTTTTCCTTTTGTATTTACGACAAGGCAGAACAATCGCTGTTTATCGCACGCGATCGCTTCGGGGTCAAGCCTCTCCTCTATCTCTTCGATGACGACAAATTCATTTTCGGATCAGAAATGAAGTCGATAGTCGCATATGGCATTGATAAAAAAATCGATTACCAGTCACTCTATACATATCTCCAGCTCAATTACATCCCGGCACCCGATACAATTTTTGAAAAGGTGAAAAAGCTCATGCCCGGTTGTTATGCAGAAGTGAGAAGTCAGAAGATAGAGGTAAGAAGGTATTATAAAATACCCTACAATTCCGACGCTGCCGAGTCGAACCCCAATACCTACGATGAAGCGAAAGCGAAATTTAAGATGATGCTTGAAGCGTCCGTACAGCGAAGGCTTGTCGCGGATGTACCGTTGGGATGCTTCCTAAGTGGTGGCATTGATTCATCAGTAGTAACGGCATTAGCCAGCAAACATAAACCAGGACTTCTTACTTTCTCCATTGGCTTTAAAGATGAAAAGTTTTTCGACGAGACAGATTATTCGAGACTTGTTGCTAAAAGATTCAATACCCAGCACACCGAATTCCATCTCACAAATAAGGAGATGTATGAAAATCTGAATACGATCCTCGAATACATCGATGAGCCATTTGCCGACTCATCAGCGATTGCAGTATACGCGCTGAGTCAACAAACGCGGAAACACGCTACAGTCGCGTTGTCCGGCGATGGTGCCGATGAACTATTGGGAGGTTATAATAAACACGCAGCTTTCTACCGAATACTTCATCAGGGATTCAGTGAAAAGGCAGCGTCGGCACTCGGGCCGCTGTGGTCGCTAATGCCGAAATCGAGGAACGCTCCGTTCGCAAACAAGTTCCGTCAGCTGGACCGCTTTGCGTCTGGCGCGAAACTGAATTCGAAGGAGCGTTATTGGCGTTGGGCGGGTTTTGCGAAAGACCCGCAGGCCATGAAGCTGTTGTCGCAACAAAGTCTTGCACAACTCTCTAAGCAGGAATACGAGGCGCGAAAAGGAGAACTCTTGGCGACATTACCCGCGAAAGAGTCCATGAACGACATTCTGCTTACGGACATGAATCTCGTGCTGCCCAACGACATGCTTACAAAAGTTGATTTGATGAGCATGGTCAATAGTTTGGAAGTGCGTGCACCATTCCTTGACTACGAGTTGGTGAATTTTGCCTTCAGCCTTCCATCCGACTTCAAGATCAATGCATCGCTTCGAAAAAGAATTTTGCAAGATTCATTCCGTGACATTCTTCCTGCCGAACTCTACAACCGTCCGAAAAAAGGCTTTGAAGTTCCTCTGTTGAAATGGCTGCGCAATGATATGAAGGCAATGGTCAAAGATGATTTGCTTTCGGAGAAATTTATCCGGGAACAGGGCATCTTCGATCTGGAGGAGATAAAAAAACTAAAGAGCAAACTATTTTCAATCAGTCCCGGGGATGTACACGCAAGAATGTGGGGGTTAGTGGTATTTCAAAGCTGGTGGCGGCGAGTGGTTGGTAGCCCTTAGTCGTCGCGCGTCAGCAAAGAGAAGTCCGAAGGACCATTTTCCTGATCGTATGGCACAGATTTTTTTAATAATAAGAAAAGCTTGCAAGGCCGACGAGCAACTATCAAATGGATGGGTTAGATTCACTTGCAGGAATTCATCTGCTTATGCAACTGGATAACGTACAAATAACCATGCCTTTGACACTTTTTCTCGCCCTGCTCCTGAACGCACCGGCTCCAGAGGTCCTTGCGCAGGCAGCCGAAAAAAAGGAGATCGCCTTCGTCAGCGATACACAGGCACCCCTTTGGGTAGAAAACATTTTTTTAAAATCAAATCACAATCGTGAGGCAACCGGCCTCATCTTTCAAGACATAATAAAAAACAAGCCAAGAGCATTATTCATTCTTGGTGACGTCGTTTCACTTGGATATCGCGACGCCAAATGGAAGAACATCGACAAATACCTGGAAACATGCCGCCAAAACGGAATTGAGTTCCACGCTCTGCTTGGCAACCACGATGTCATGGGTCGTCCGCGAAAAGGGGAAACAAACTTTCAAAAGCGATTTCCTGACCACGTGCGCACTGGCTACGTCTCGGTTGTTGATTCAATTGCCATTGTCATGGTCAATTCAAATTTCGGAAAGCTGACCCCTCCCGACATCGAATCACAGCAAAAGTGGTATGAATCCACCCTGAAAGAGCTCGACGCGGACGCACATGTTAAAGTCATCATAGTCACTTGCCATCACGCACCGTACTCGAACAGCAAACTGGTGGGTTCGTCGAAGCCCGTCCAGGAACACTTCGTGCCCGCGTTTTTGGCTTCAAAAAAAGGAGAGCTTTTTGTCACCGGACATTCTCACACATTTGAGCATTTTAAGAAAGGAGAAAAGGACTTTCTTGTCATAGGCGGCGGTGGCGGACTGCATCAGCCGTTGAATGGAACGCTTGAGGACACTGCGTTGAATTACAAACCTATGTTCCATTATCTTACAGTGCTCCGTACCGGCGAGGTAGTTCACGTCACATCACATTTTTTAAAGGATGATTTCTCAGGTTTCGATAAAACGTACGAATTTTCCACTGTGATCCCGAAAGTTCAAGCGGCTGGGAACAATTTACATTAGCATACGCAACCATGAAGCACGGTGTACTCCTTTGCATCTTTCTGTCCATTTTTTCACGATCGATCCAGGCACAAAAAGACTGCAATCTGAAACTCGACAAAGACAGCGTCAAGATATGGACATGCCCATCCGTGAACACAAAGTACAAGTCCGTACGCTCGACATTCATAATGAAAGGATATCCTTCACAGCTCGCCGCACTGATCCTTGATTTTGACAACCACAAGAAATGGCAGTATAAGACGAACAGCGCCTCGTTGTTGAAAAAAGTCGACGACCGTCACTATATCTTTTATACAGACATCGACGCACCCGTGGTAAGCGATCGTGACTTCGTGATCGATATGAAATTCAACCAGGATCCAAAGACAAAAATCCTGACAATAGACCTGGTGAGTGTGCCGGATTATATTCCGCCGAAAGACGGGCTTGTGCGTGTGCCGTTCTCAAAAGCACAATGGACGATCAAGGAAATTTCAAAAGGATTACTTCAAATCGACTATTTCATTGAAATCGATCTGGGTGGATCCGTGCCTGCATGGATTGTGAACACCTTCGCGCATCAGGGCCCGCATGAAACATACAAGGGAATGCGCGACTTAATTGGAACTTATCCAAAGGGAAAGATTGGATTTGTGAGAGACTGACTCAAAAGTTGAGAGTTCAGGGTTTAGGGTTCAGGGTGGCGCACCCAAACTTAAAAAATTCACCCGCCGGAAATCGCAGTCGACAGAGAACGAACTTGAAGTTTGGGAGAACTACCCTGAACTTTGAACTCTGAACACTAAACCCCTTTAACCTTCTCCTTCGCCCACATATCCCTCAGGGTCACTGTTCTGTTGAAGACTAGCCTCGAATCGGTTGAGTCAGGGTCGAGACAAAAATATCCGACGCGCATAAACTGAAAGCGGTCGTCGGGTCTTGCTCCCATTAAAGATGGCTCTGCGAACACCTTGGGCAGGACTTTCAATGAATCAGGGTTGAGATACTCTTTGAAGTCGCCCTCCATTACATCCACGTTTTCAACTTTGAAGAGGCGGTCATAGAGACGCACCTCTGCCTCGACCGCATGTGAAACGCTGACCCAATGGATGACACCCTTGACATTGATACCGGACACGTCCGATCCACTCTTGCTCTCAGGAATGTAAGTGCACCTGATCTCGTCAATGTCTCCAGCAGAATTCTTGACAACTTCCTCACATTTGATGATATAGGCGCTCTTGAGCCTCACCATCTGTCCTGGCGCAAGGCGGAAGTACTTTTTCGCCGGCACCTCCATAAAGTCGTCCTTCTCGATATAAAGCTCCCGGCTGAAAGGAATTTCTCTCGAACCGCTCTCCGGATCTTCCGTGTTGTTTTCGCTTGGAAGCATTTCAGACTTTCCTTCCGGGTAATTGGTGATCACAATTTTGACGGGGTCGGACACCACCATACGACGCGAAGCAATTTTGTTGAGGTGCTCCCGCACACAAAACTCGAGCAACCCGATATCGATTAAGTTCTCCCGCCTGGCCACGCCGATCTTTTCGCAGAACTCCCGAATGCTCTCAGGGGTGTAGCCCCTCCTTCGCATGGCCGTGATCGTGGGCATTCTCGGATCATCCCATCCACGCACGTGACGTTCATTCACAAGTTGCAGCAACTTCCGCTTGCTCATCACTGTGTATGTCACATTGAGACGCGCAAATTCATACTGATGCGAAGGATAGATCCCCAGTTTATCAATGAACCAATCATAAAGTTCACGATGGGGAACGTATTCCAGGGTGCAGATGCTGTGTGTAACCCGCTCGATCGCATCACTTTGACCGTGGGCAAAATCATACATAGGATAAATGCACCAGGCGTTGCCGGTGCGATGGTGCGGAGCATGTCGGATCCGGTACATCACCGGGTCACGCATATGCATGTTCGGGCTTGCAAGGTCGCCCTTTACCCGTAAAACCTTTTCACCGTCCTTATATTTACCTTCTTTCATCTCGGAAAAAAGGCGAAGGTTCTCTTCGACAGACCGATTGCGATAAGCGTTCCCGGTCCCTGCCCTGGTAGGCGTACCTTTCTGACTGGCAATCTCGTCGCTCGTGCTGTCGTCAACGTACGCAAGACCCTTCTTAATGAGCGTTATCGCAAATTCGTACAGCTGCCCAAAATAGTCTGAGGCATAGAGCTCATGCGCCCACTCAAAACCCAGCCAGCGAACATCACCTTTGATTCCCTCAACATATTCGGTCTCTTCTGTTACGGGATTGGTGTCGTCAAAACGGAGGTTGGTGCTGCCGCCATACTTAAGCGCTAACCCGAAATTCAGGCAAATGCTTTTCGCATGGCCAAGGTGCAGGTATCCGTTTGGCTCCGGAGGAAATCGCGTGATGATGGTGGTGTGCTTTCCTGTCTTTAGATCATCTTCAACGATCTCCTCAAGGAAGTTTAGGCTCTTTTCTTCGATCATGTTCCGTAAAAAACTGTAAAGGTAGGAATTGGGAGGGATAGAGTCATGGAACTGAACTCAATAATCCAATAAGTTGGCAGTAGGCAGAAATGCAGCGGGCAACGGCTACCAACGGCCGACTACCGAGCGCCTGCTCAGTGCTACTTCCCGTAGATCTGATTCAAGATGCCCGCCAACCTCACCCCCGCCTCCATCAATCTCCTCTTGGCAATACCGAAATACTTATAGTTGTAGACGTAGCCCAATTTTCCGTTACCGATGTTATAAACTTCTGAACGAACACTCACAGATTCCATGGCCCACTCGCGAATGGAGGCACTTTGAAGTTTTTTTACTGTGGCAGCATCTGGCTTGGGAAGAAATTGCACGAGCTCAGTGTAGCTAAGCTTGCTGTCATCAATCATGTCACTATCCCAAACGCGATGAAGAGTGGAGTTGCCGCCAAACCATGTCAACTTCACGTCATTGCCGCCCTTGTCGCCGGGCTTACCTACATGAAGCGGTTGGTGTATGTCTCCCACCATGTGAATAAGCATTTTGAGATATTCACGCTCTTCCCTTGCAGACAGCTTGCCGGTCCCGAGCTCCTTTGAGAACTTCTCGACCATGATCACGATTCTCCCGTCAAGATTTTGATCGTGCTCCACATCTTCATAGCGCTTACCATCCGGGATCGTTGTCCAGTGCCAGTTTGCTGTGTAGTTGTAAGTGGAGTCTGATCGAATCTCATCCATCCACGTGCTGACCATTGCGAGGGATTCCTGCCCAAGAATTGCCGCGAGTCTTTTCTTCGATTTCGCGTTGAGATATTGTTCAGCGATGGACGCGGTCACACGGTGACCCGTTGCGCCCCATCCGAAGGAATGGATAGCGAACAAACAAAGGAAAGGGAAGATCAGGAACGATTTTTTCATGGCGATAAATGAAGCCACAATATTAGTGTTTTAAAGAAAAAGGCAAATCTTAAAAGCATGATATTAACGTTATCTTTGAATAGCAATCGGATAAACAGACAGGATATTTTTCACCAATGCAGTGAACGGACATGCAGCGGCACGCACTATTTCTGGATTTTGATATCAAAGCACAGCCTGACGAGGTCACTTGCGGACCTACGTGCCTGCATGCGCTTTATCAATACTATAAAGATGACATCAGCCTCAAGCAAGTGATCAAAGAAGTGAAGCAGCTAAAGAATGGCGGAACCCTTGCGGTGATGATGGGAAACCATGCCCTCCAGCGGGGGTACCGCGCATCCATTTACACTTACAATCTCAATATATTCGATCCCACCTGGTTTGGCCTGCCTACGTCCAAGGTAATTTCAAATCTTAAGAAGCAAATGCGTTATAAGTTCACCAGGCGAAAGCTCTTGGTGGCGACACGCGCATATATCAAATTCCTTGAAGCAGGAGGCAAACTCCTCAATGATGAGCTCGATGAGAAACTCATCAAAGGCTACGTGAAAAAAGCTACGCCGATACTAACCGGGTTGAGCGCAACTTACCTGTACGGGACGCCACGCGAAATTTCTGCCAGCAATAAATTCGATAGCATAAAAGGCGAGCCCGTAGGTCATTTCGCGATTATCAATGGCTACGATTCCAACGCCAACTCAGTGTCCCTTGCTGATCCTATGAATCCTAATCCCCTGAAAAGTCAATACTACAACGTTACCTTTGACCGCCTTATCAACAGCATCATGCTGGGGATCGTAACCTACGACGCCAACCTCCTGATCATCGAACCGAAATAGCGGAGCCAATGCCAAAATTGATCGTCGTAGAAAAACCTCAAAGCTGGAACTTCCAACTGGAAGACGTGGAGGTAATCACACCTGCTGAATACATCACGGCGGTCACGTATCAATCGGTGAAAAATCTGAAGGTATTGAATCTCTGCAAGTCATATCAATATCAAAGCGAAGGATACTATGTTTCACTACTTGCCGAGGCCCGTGGTCATAAAGTACTTCCGGAGATTTCCACAATACAGGACCTGAGATTTCCCTCCATCCTCCGCGATGATTCGCTTGACTTCGATGCGTTGATACAAAATACATTCAAGCATGAACCCTACGACCGGGTCGAATTCAACGTGTACTTTGGATCCGCGCAATCGGAGCATTTGAACAAGCTGGCCCTACAGCTGTTTCAGCTGGTACAGGCTCCCCTCGTGCGGGCAAGCTTCTCAAAGAAAAGCAAATGGGTTCTTCAAAGCATCCGTCCTGTGAGCTTGAGTGAGATGCCCGAAACTGATCAGCCTATTTTGGAAAGCGCGCTGGAGAAATATTTGTTGAGGAAGCGCGACTACAAAACCGACAAGAAAAAATATGATTTGGCCATCCTCATCAATCCCGAAGACACCTATCCGCCTTCAGATGACCGCGCGCTGAAAAGATTTTATAAGGCGTCCCTCGAAGCCGGGTTCAACACCGAATTTATTACGAAGAATGACATCGATAAGCTCATTCAATACGATGCCCTCTTCATTCGTGAGACCACCAATGTCAATCATCATACATTCCGCTTCGCAAAAAAGGCGGAGTCACTGGGCCTTGCGGTTATCGATGATCCGGAGTCAATATTGAAATGCACGAACAAAGTCTATTTGCATGAACTTTTGAACGCCAATAAGATCCTGACACCAAAATCCTACGTGATCACAGAAGAGAATTGCACCAGCATTACAGAAAAGATGACTTTTCCATTTATCCTTAAGCAGCCCGACGGCGCGTTCTCCAGGGGAGTGGTGAAGATCAATAACGTAGAAGAATTCAAGAAAGAGCGTGCGGGCATGTTCGAGAAGTCCGACCTGATTATCGCGCAGGAATTTCTACCCACGCCCTTCGATTGGCGCGTGGGCGTAATCGACGGGCAGGTCATTTTTGTGTGTAAGTACTTTATGGCAACGAAGCATTGGCAGATCGTCAACTGGAGTGCCAAAAGGGAGGAATCCCGCGACGGAGACGTCGAAAGCATAGCAGTTGATCAGGCACCGGCGGGGCTTTTGAAGGCAGCGCTGAAAGCTACGGCCCTCATCGGCACCGGGCTGTACGGGGTGGACATGAAGGAAGTGGATGGAAAGTTTTATATTATCGAAGTGAATGACAATCCGAACATCGATGCGGGCATCGAAGACAAGATCCTGAAGGATAAGCTTTACGATATCATCATGGAAGTCATCCTGGATAAAATCAAATCTGTTAAATGACGCAACCCTCACGCTTGCATCTGTTCCAGGCCTACGGCGTCGAACTGGAATACATGATCGTCGATAGAAAGTCACTGAATATCCGGCCAATCGCCGACGAGCTGTTAAAAGCCGAGCTCGGAGAAATTGGCAGCGACTTCGAAAATGGTATGGTGACCTGGTCGAACGAGCTTGTATTACATGTCATTGAATTGAAATCAACGCGGCCGGAGAGTAACTTCAGCGCGCTCGAAAATGCCTTCGCAGACAATGTAAAGAAGATCAATGGGATTCTCGAAAAATGGGACGCCATGCTTCTTCCGACTGCTGCACATCCATGGATGGACCCGATGACGGAAACAAAATTGTGGCCCCATGACAGCAACGAAGTATATGAGATATACAATACTGTTTTCGATTGCCGGGGTCATGGATGGAGCAATCTTCAAAGCACGCACCTCAACCTTCCATTTTACGACGATGAAGAATTTGCAAAGCTTCATGCGGCAGTCCGCCTGATACTTCCGATCCTACCCGCTGTTTGCGCCAGCTCCCCAATTCTCAATGGCAAAGCCACAGGGATGCTCGACACACGGATGAGCTACTACAAGTCCAATCAGGCAAAGATTCCGTCTATCACCGGCAAGGTGGTTCCCGAAGCTGTTTTTTCGAAGCGCCAGTACCTCAATACAATTTATGAAAGGATTAAGGTTGATATTGCGCCATACGATCCTCACAACATCCTCAATCCAATTTGGCTGAATTCCCGTGGGGCAATTCCAAGGTTTGACCGCGGCTCAATTGAAATACGGATCATGGACATCCAGGAATGCCCGCCCGCTGATCTCGCAATCCAAATGCTGGTGATCGAAACGTTGAAGGCCCTGGTAAATGAGACTTTTGCCACACTGGAAATTCAAATGCGGGCGCGGACTGAAATTCTTGCCGGCATCCTGGACGACACCTCTCAGCAAGGGCAGCAGGCTGAAATACTCTCCTCTGAGTATCCTTCTATTTTTGGATTACAGGCTCCATGCACCGCGGGCGCCCTATGGAAGCACATATTCACGCGCCTCCTGGAAAACGGCAACGTGGGACTGGAGAAATCCCAGCAGGAAATCTCAGTGATCCTGAACGAGGGCACGCTATCAGACCGCATCCTGAAACATGTCGCTGCAGATGGTTCGGCGCAGGCCATCAAGAATACCTATCAACATCTCGCCGATTGCCTTGCGCAAAACAAGATGTTCATTAATTAGGGATAGGTCGCGACGCAAATGCCCGCCGAGGCTAAAAAGTCTTTGCGTGACCTCTTGTCTGCGATCTCTCTGCTAAATGCATTCAGGCGAGCGCCAGCGAGACTTTCAAACATTCCCCCAAAACTTATCAGGTTTTCCTACCATTAATCCAAGCGATACAACAAATCCGTTTTCCTAGGTTTAAGGCTTGCCATTCTGTGTCAATGCACATAATCCGTGGCTAAAATGCAACGCATCAGAATTTGGATCCGGGGCTTTTTCGGTTTTTCACGCAAGGAAACCAATGCCTTTCTCATCCTGTTGCCGCTAATGATCGTCATTCTTGTTTCTGAACCGGTTTACAGGCGCTGGAAATTCAGAAATGCGGATAACAACATCTTCGACCGGCACTACACCGACAGTGTATTGGCCACGCTGAAATACCCGGTCAAAGATTCTGTCAAAGTATTACCCGGAAAAGAGTCCCTGATTCATTTCGCGGCTTTTGATCCAAATACCGCTTCAGAAAAAGATCTTGAGAAACTGGGGCTATCACCATTCCTGGCAAACAGGATTATGCGCTACCGCGAGAAAGGTGGCAGCTTTAAAAAGAAAGAGGACCTGCTGCGAATATATGGCATGGACTCTTCATGGTTCAGGAAAGCAAAAACGTGGATAACGTTGCCAGAAAAAACCGAGCAGCCAATTGAATTGAAACGGACGGAAAGGACGGCAAAGAAACCCGATCTGATAGACATCAATACTGCCGATTCAATTCAACTGGAGGATGTTTATGGAATCGGGCCAGGGCTTTCAAAACGCATCCGTAAATACCGCGAAAAGTTGGGAGGCTTCGTTTCTATGGAACAGCTCAGCGAAGTCTACGGTCTTGACACCATCGTGGTGAAGCAGGTGAAAAAGAAATTTTTTCTATCACCTGAATTCGTGCCTCGTCGAATTAATCTGAATGCTACTACCCTGGAGGAGCTGATGGCGCATCCTTACATAAAAAGAAAGGAAGCGCACGCAATCCTGAATTACCGGAATCAACACGGCCATTTTGGCTCGATAGAAGATGTGCTGAAAATACAAATCATAAATGCAACGTGGCTGGAAAAGATGCGACCTTATCTTTCCGGCATTCCATCTCCGGATTAGTGTAAACTCAGAACGAAGGCATGTTTATTATGCCGCGACTTCCATTTTACCTGACGGTCCTGCAGGAGGAACCGTTTCGTTTGCGCCAGCCTGGATCGTTTCCGCGTGCTGACTGATATCCAGGCCGAGTCGTTCTTCCTCGGGTGACACGCGCAACCTGGTGATGAGACCGGTAAGCTTAAAAATAAGGAACGAGCCTACAAATGTGAATGTTCCCACTATCAGCAACGCAAGTATGTGGAATTTGAATGTTTCAAACTGACCATATATTAGTCCAACGTCTTTGGCAAAAACTCCCGTCAGGATCATCCCCACAATGCCGCCTACTCCGTGACACGGAAACACATCCAGTGTGTCGTCTAAAGAAGTGCGCTGCTTGTAGTAAACAGCGAGGTTGCTCACGATCGCTGCTGCGAATCCGATGAAGATACTTTGTCCAAGATTTACATACCCGGCTGCCGGCGTTATCGCCACCAATCCAACAACAGCTCCTATGCAAGCGCCCATCGCGGAGATCTTTCTACCGACAAGCGCATCAAATAAAACCCATGTGATCATGGCCGATGCCGAGGCAAAATTCGTCGTGGCGAATGCCTGTACGGCCTGACCATTCGCTGACAGTGCAGAACCAGCGTTGAATCCAAACCAACCAAACCAAAGCATTGCAGTGCCGAGAATGATGAACGGGATGTTAGCAGGCTGGCTGTATTTATGTTCGCGCTTTCCGAGAACGAATGCCCCGGCCAGTGCTGCAAAGCCTGCCGACATGTGTACAACGGCGCCACCAGCAAAATCAAGAACGCCCCACTTGCGCAAGAACCCCTCCGGATGCCACGTCCAATGGGCAAGCGGGCAGTAAATGAGTAGAGAAAAAAGGCAAATGAAAATCAGGTAGGAGGTGAATTTCACACGCTCGGCAAAACTTCCGGTGATAAGAGCAGGCGTGATAATTGCGAACTTCAACTGGAAGAGGGCGAACAATAAAAAAGGAAATGTCGAAGCGAACGCCGGGTTTGGGCTCAGTCCAACATTTTGAAACGCGAAAAAAGTGGCAGGATTTCCAATCAATCCATTCCAGCTTTCACCGAATGCGAGGCTGAACCCGACAAGGTACCAAAGCAGGCTGATCACCCCGAGTGCGATAAAGCTTTGAAGCATCGTGGAGATGACGTTTTTTGCGCTGACCATTCCGCCATAAAAAAATGAAAGGCCAGGCGTCATGAAGAGCACGAAAGCAGCGGCAACTATCATCCACGCCGTGTCGGCTTTGTCGATTGCATCGGACGAGACCGTTTCGGGATTTGAACTATTAAAAAGGACCAACATCTGCAGGGCCGCCAGCACAATAAAGATGACGATGTAACGTGTTTTCGGTTTACTCATGACCTTGTTGCCTCAAAATTTGCTTGAATTTCGGAACAATAGGGTAAAAATCAGCCCACTTATTCAAAAAATTTACAGAATTCGATTGAACCAGATGAAATTTCAGGGTGTGTCAGGCAAAAAGCACCAACGCGATCGGTAATGATTGAAGTATTACTTAAGGCCGAGCCAGGCCTCTGCCAAAGTTCTGTCGCTAATCCGATTCCTAAAGTTTCAGTTTGAGGAGCCAGTCGTTCTGGGGGTCGTGCCCCATCCAAAACACGTGCTCTGCAAAACGGGTGAACCCACACCTGGTATAAAACTCCTGTGCTCTGATGTTTTTCTCCCATACGCCCAGCCATAGCCACTCGAAATGCCTTTCCCGCCCATACCGAATAGCCTGCTGCATCAACGCGTATCCAACTTTCTTTCCCTGGAAGGCTCGTCGCACATAAATTCTGTGCAATTCCACGGCGTTATTTCCGAGATATTTTTCCGCTTCATCGGTCACGCGCATCCGAAGAAACCCCGCCATTTCATCTCCGTCCCACGCGATATAAAAATTGGTGTTCGGTTCGTAAAATTCCTTTTCAAACTTTTCCGGATTAAAAGAGCGTGCTATGTGCGACTCCATGACGTCAGGCGTATTCTGATCTGCAAAGGTGTCCATCTGGGTCTCGATGGAAACCTTGAGTAGCAACGATATGTCTTTAGGTCTTGCCTCCCGGATTTCGATCATATGAAGACGCAAGGATTCACTATCAGATCAGTTTCGATAATTTCGACATGCCTGCTGCCAGCGTCAGCACACCGAGCACCACAAAAACCGGCTTGTACTTTTTTATGTCATCACTGAATTCGCCGGTGAAGGGCCAGTAAAAATTCAGCCCGATGACAACAAAGGCGGCGCCGACGATCAAATTGAAAATTGCTGAGAACATTGCCATCCGCAACCGATTATGAAATCGCGTTACTTCTTATCCTCAAAGTTCTGGAAGGTATACAGAACACCCAACGAGAACGCCTGGCTGTACTGTGGACTATTATCCTGATCGAAGTCGTAAAGGAAGATTCCTCCAAGACTCACATTGACGAACTTATTCACTTTAGCGACAAGGTTCAGGTCGACCCGATGGTCGATTTTATTGGCCTCAAGCGTCTGATAGTTTGCAAACATCATGTAACGCCACTTCAGATTCACGTTCGTGACAATGTCTTTGTCGAATTCAGCAATCATCTGAAACGCATTCCACTCAATCCTCGAAGAGCTACCAACATCTACACCATAAGGTTTGACAGGGTCGACGGCTGCGTAGCGCCCGTCATTGTTTGAAAGCAAGGTTACACGAGGGGCAAAGGGCGAAAGCCTGACCTTGAAAAACTTACTCGGATGCCATTCCGCTCCAAGGTTAAACGTGATGTATGTCGGTGCGAATGAATCTGACACCAATTGCTCCTGTTCTACTCCGTTGGCATCCTTGACATATTTATAACCTCTGCCAAACTGAGACAACAGGTTGGCCGCGACAATAACGTCCCACTTGTCGCTCAGCGAATATCCATATCGGGTATCGAGGAATATACGATCCAGCGTCTTGCGATATCCCTGACCTGAGTTGTTGACCATACCGTACAGCATGTCGATCTCATTATCCCACGAACGACGCCCGCTTTTATAATTTGCCTTGTAATTCAAGAGGGCATTGAAGCCAAAAGAATTTATACCACCGGCCTTCCAATTCGAAGAAAAGTTGGCCTGATTGAGGTTGATTCCTACCCTAAATGCCTTCCGCCACTCTGAGAGGGAATCGACCTTTATCACTTGGGCCTGTGATTGAAGACCGCATAAAACGATTATAAGGGCCGCTAAGAGAGTCAGTAATTTTTTTTGCATGACCATTGATTTTTGATGGTCAAATCTACAAAAACTATGCTCAGCGTCAGATGTTATTCAGCTTGATCTCATCCAGGGCCAGCTCGGTGAGCGGCTTTGTAATGAACTTGATGACGTAGTTGTTATTGACGATCCTGTCAATATCTCGTTTGTTATCTGAGCTCGAAAGAATAATCACTTTACATTTTGTCCGCACCAACTCTTTCAATTTTTCAAATTCATACAGAAAAACAAACCCATCCACAACGGGCATGTTGATATCCAGGAATATGATATTCGGAAGATTATCAGGGTTGTTTTGATTTTCGGTCAGGTAGTCCAGCGCGCTCTTACCTGAATTCTTCACCTCCACCCGCTTAGCGAATTTTGTTATTTCTACGATCCGCTTGCTTATAAAATTATCGGTGTCGTTATCATCCACCAACATCACCAGGTCAATTGTCCTCACAGCGTTATCCATTCTTTTTAAGCCCTTACACCGAGTTATTGGGTGCCCGGCAAAATTATCTTTTTTCTCCAGAAACAAAACCCCTGGAAAAAATATTCAAAAGAATGAGGTAAGATATTGAGCGAATACGTCGAAAAACCTTCCCACAGTCCCGATCCAGATAGCTATTGGAAGGTTGGCATCAATTGGAGCGTACCTTTAGTTTCTCGCCTACAGAAAGGCTGAAGTCTTTTTTTCCATTCCAATCCATAAGCTCCTTTATAGTCACGCCGTATTGGCGTGCAACACTGTATAGCGTATCAGTAGACTTGACTTCATGTACTTCCGCACCACTGACAACAGTTCCTGCCTGCAGCACGGTGACATCGGCATTTGGAAAACCCTCACCATCGGGAAGAACTTTCAACGAAGCAGTACCTGACTTCATGGGCTGGTCCCAATTAAATGTTGCGTCCTCGTCCACTTCAGCTACAACGGTAGTTTCATCTTCGTTCACGTCTGCCCCAGCCGGTTTCCGGCTACTGAGGTAAAGCGTGGTTCCCGGGGTAACCTCCCTGGGGTCTCGGATTGCATTGAACTTAAGAACGGACTTTTGCTGGATGCCAAAACGCTGGCTTACGGTCCAGATATCTTCTCCCGGTTTCAAAGTATATAACTCCTGTGTCGCCCGTTTCTTTTTCTTATGAAGGAAATACAGATCGCCGGCACGGATAGGCTGATCGATGGTCATCTCATTATTATGAAGAAACGACTGCAGGCTCAGATTGCCTCTTTTCGCGATCGCGGTTAGCGATTCACCTTTGATTGCCCGTATTACGGCAATGCCATTTACCTCGAGCATCTCTTCTACCACCTCAGTTGAAGCCGCCTCTTTGCTTTTTGGTGCTATTACCATCAGCGTTCCAAACTCAGCAGTACCGGGACCGTGCGGAACCAGCACGGCATACTCCCTGTCGACTGGGATGCGATCGGTTTTCAACCACTTGTTAAACTGACGTAGCCTTTCCTCGTCCACCGCTCCTTCTTTTGCGATCTCTTCTATCGACTTGCCTCCGGCATAGAAATGAGTCACTTCTTGCGCTGGCTTTCCACCGACTGCATTCTCAAATGCAACTTTGTGTGCAATGTACTTCCTGACATACCAATATGTATCCATTGTGATGTCCATGTGACGCGCACCAAGATTTTTATCCCCCACGGCGCGCATTACACCCCCGGCACCCATCTGGTACGCCTGGAGAGCATACACCCAGTTATTAAAATAGTGATTGCACTGTTTGATATATCGTGCAGCTCCGCGGCTTGCACTCGCGATATTCATGCGCTCATCGATCTCGTCGTCGACGCGAAGGCCCATCTCGCGGGCCGTGAAATCCTTGAACTGCCAGAATCCAACAGCGTTCGAAGATGAAACCGCATCCGGCACAAGGGCACTCTCCTGCAGACAGAGATATTTAAAATCATCCGGCAGCCGTTCCTCGGCAAATATCTTCTCGATGATCGGAAAGTAAGTCTTCGCGCGCTCCGCCTTTACATTGAAATATTTTGGATGAAGGGTTAGTGCATCAACGTCCTTTTGTATCTCTCTGCGTGCGTCGTCATGGATGGTAAGAGTGAGGCCCGCAAATTGCATTTTGTGGGGCACTTGAGGAGACTGACCGAAGGCGGTTGCTCCGCAAAAAATAAGCGCTGGAGCTAAAAACTTCATCTTTTCTGAAAGGGCAAATCTATGCAAAAAATGGGTAAAGGCCAAAGCTCCGGCTCGGCTGAAAGAGTTCAACGTTCACTGTTCAAGGCTTAAGGTTCAAAGTCAATTGAACTCCCACGCGACCACGTCCATGGTGCCGCGAATGTAGCGTCGCCCCTTGTTTGATACTTAAACTACTGTCACGATGGCTGTCGGGACAAGGTATTTTTTTGGATAATCATAATCCCGTCCCTCACAGGTAGGAGGACATTATCAACGCGCGGGTCGGCGAGGATTTTCTTGTTGAATGCTTGTAGGGCACGCGTGTCTTTATCAGGTTTTTCGTCAAGCACCTTCCCGCTCCAAAGAACATTGTCGGCCAGAATGAAGCCGCCCGCCCGGACCTTATCGACCACGAGATCAAAATACATTGAATAGTTCTCCTTGTCCGCATCAATCCACACCAGATCGAAGGGGCCTTGCAATGTGGGAATAATCTTGCGCGCATCGCCGATCCGGTAGTCAATTTCATCAGGACGCCGCCATTCCTTGAAGAATTTTCGAACTCGGTCTTCCAATTCCTCATTGATATCAAGTGTGATCAACTTACCCCCTTCCCGCATGCCTTCCGCAAGACACAACGCAGAGTAACCGGTGTAGGTGCCCACCTCGAGTATCAGGGAAGGGCGGATCATACGACTGATCATCGACAACAATCGACCCTGCAGGTGGCCCGACAGCATTCGTGGCATTAATACTTCCGCATAGGTCTCACGGTTGATGCGCTTCAAAAGTTCGGACTCAGGCGAAGTATGCGCTTCGGCGTATTGGTTTAGGCTGGGCTCAACGATTTCCATTTCTAATAGATTTGGGTGTTAATTTTTGTGTTGAGTGATACGTGTTAGGTGTCGAGTAAGCCGTTAAGGGATAGAGTACACTTTCAAAAATACCAGTACTTAGCACTCAACACATATCACTTAACACTTACACCGCTATTTCGCGGGTTCCATCATGAGATAGCTCATCTTATCTTCATCGAACATCTCGTTCGCCATTTTCATGATTTCCTCTGCCGATGTTTCGCGGATGCGTTCGAATATTTCTTCCAGCGACGGAACACTACCAAGGTCAAGGATGCTGCGGGCCATCATGATCATGAAGCTGATGTTGCTCTCCTCTGCCATGGCCACCTGACCCATGATCTGCTCTTTAGCAGAAGCTAGCTGCTTGACACCCATTTTCTCTTCGCGCAACTTGCGTAGCTCCTCTCCCACTAGTCGGATGCTCTTGCTCAGCTGCGTCGGTTCCGTGCCGAACGTGATCGCAAATAAACCTGTGTCGGTAAATGGGATAAACTGCGAGCCGATCGAATAAACAAATCCGTACTTTTCGCGAAGCGAGAGGTTAAGCCTGGAGTTCATCCCCGGGCCACCGAGAATATTGTTAAGGAGGTAGAACGCGCCGCGCTGCTCATCACGCAGGGAATAGGAGGTTCGGCCAATAGCGCACCGCGACTGTTTTACCTGGCGCTTTAACGTTATCTCCCTTGGCTTATAACCGGCGAAGGGCTTCCGTTGCTGACGCGAGGTTATCCTTGGGATATGACCCATGTATTTTTCCGTCAATCGGATGGCCTCTTCCAACGATACATTTCCGGAAACAGAAAAAATGATCCTCCGCGTGTCGATATGCTTCTTTACAAAAGATCTGAAATCGGAACGCCTGAAAGATCCGACTGTTTTCTCGGTCCCCAGGATGTTCATGCCGAGGGAATGTCCCTTGAACACAAGTGCATCGAACTCATCTTGTAAGGAGCCTTCAGGGTCATCGAGGTACATTGACATTTCCTCAAGAATGACGTTGCGTTCACGCTCAATTTGCTCGGTTGGAAAGATGGATTCGAATGTGATATCGGTTAATAAATCGACGGCTCTTTCGAAATAGTCATCGCGGATGGATGCAAAAAATAAGATCTTTTCCTTGTCGGTGAAAGCATTGAGTTCACCGCCGAGCGATTCCAGCCGGTTCAGAATATGGAATGCCTTTCTCTTGCGCGTACCCTTGAACGCCATGTGTTCCCAGAAATGCGCGATCCCCTGATTGGTAGGATTTTCATCTCTGCTTCCGATGTCAAGCATGATGCCGCAATGGACGATTTTGGTTGCCGCGACCCGGTTGTGGACCAGCCGTATGCCGTTTTTTAAAGCGTGAATGGAATATTCTCTCATAACGACCTGCAAGATAAACCGGGTTAGTCACTTGTCTCAGCTACGAACACAGATGCTCGTATCCGGTCGTAACCCTTGACTTGCTTTAACAATTTTATTTAAAATAGGGGATTAAACGTGGCATAAGCATTGTAATCCAAACACCATTATGGAAACACAAAAAGTCAAAACCTGCTTTACTATCACTTTTACAGATGAGCAATATACCAACGCGAAGATGTACGTGGAGGATATGAAGAATCATCCCAAGCGTGTTTTCTGGAGAGGAAAAGAAGGCAAGTCCGAAGACGAACTGGTCGTAGAACAGATCGCACACAGAATTCTGTCAGGCTTCTACAACAACGATGCTTATTCAGCTGCCAAGCACATCATTCGCATGGACAGCATGACCACAGCATAGGTTGCTGGCTATTGGCCCTTGCTGTCCGGGGAAAAATATAGTTTTAAGGATTTGCCTGGATATGGTTCAGAATGCTGATTTTTTTGGCGATTGTACCAAGAGGTTAGCCCGTTAAATTGAGTTTGAGCTGGGGTTTGATCGTTAC
>JBGAKL010000007.1:0-248731 GCA_044224375.1 Cyclobacteriaceae bacterium | reverse complement strand
CAAGCTGGAAAAAACAAAATGAGCGTCCTTAACGCTGTGCGAAACAAGTTGATAAGTAGGGTTTACGCCTGTGTACACAACAACAGGCCCTATCAAAAAATATATCAAAATGCCCTTGCCTGAACCATAGAAATCGCTAAGCTTGCAAAGAAATTTCCCTATTTCTTGCTGAATCTGATGAGCTGATCTCGGCGTGCTTTGCGCCTTTGTGTGAGGAAAAATTCAATTAATCACTCTCCGTATCGAATGCAGCATATGGGAATACACTTTTGTGTCGGGATTAAGTGCACCTTCCTCAGTCAGCTTGTCGACACGAACCTGACCGTGAACGTGAATGAGACGATCATCATCCATTATTACTCCAACGTGATTTACGTTCCCTCCTTTTTCTGCAAAGAAGGCCAGATCGCCGGGAAGTGCTTCATCAAATGACTTGAGCTTTTTTCCATGCATTGACTGTTGCTTCACATCGCGCTGGATGGAATAACCAGTGATTCGAAAAACCATCTGAACAAATCCGGGTGCATCAATACCAAAGGGACTTTTCCCGCCCCATTGGTGTGGAGATGAAATATATTTCCTTGCTATCCCGATTAGATATTCTGCATCCCGCCGCTGTCCCAGCGATTTGGATTCTCCATTGAAGGCAAATTGCTCTTCGATCTTGAACAGCTCGGAGCTCGATACTGGAACTATGCTTCCCATCACAATGGTTAACGGACTCTTCTTATACAAGACCGAGGATGCAATTTCAGTGGTGATTTTGTAGTCCGTGTGATTGATCTGATCAAAGTACTCCTTCGAAATATCATGGTGCTGGCGAATGTCCAGCCAACCTTCACTTTGATCCCCGTATATCCTTATCCTTGCCCACTTCCTGTCATCGGAGTAGCTCAATATCTCATAGTGATCCCCAAAAAGTAATTGCGTAATCTGCTCCGCCTTGTCCTTCGGGTCGCTGCGCACGGGCACAACTGCCAAACGACATACTCCATATGCTTCTGGTTCCATCGAATCTGATTGTTCTAAAACTTGGTGCGCGCCAGCTCCCGCTTAATATCGCGCTCCTTTATGCTTTCGCGTTTATCGTGATGTTTCTTTCCGCGCCCAACTGCAATTTCCAGCTTGGCGTATCCACGATCATTGATAAAGAGTCGTGTAGGTATGATCGTCAGCCCCTTCTCCTCTACCTGTGCCCTTAGCTTTTTTATCTCTGTCTTCTTGAGGAGCAACTTTCTCTCGCGTGCTGCCTCGTGATTATAGTGCGTTCCTTGTGCAAACGGACTGATGTTTACTCCTTTTACAAACGCCTCTTCATTTGAAAAATATACGTAACCATCCTGCAGGTTCACCTTTCCTTCACGGATCGACTTAATCTCTGTCCCCTTCAATGCGATACCGGAAACGTATTTATCCAGCAGCTCATATTGAAACGATGCTTGCTTGTTCTTGATATTGACGTTATCCGAAAATCGCGCTCCTGCCATTACTTTTCTACCCACAAAATTATATTAATTCTTACGATTCCGGCTTTGTAAAAATCTCTTTCAAGCGACTTTTCTTCAACATCTTTTGACCTGTCTTCCCTGTTGCGACCAACCTGTTCCCGACCTTTGCTTCAATAGAGCAGATAAATTCCCGGCTCTCAGCATCTTCCACCGTCGCCGTAATGACCAACTCCTCCCCAACGAATGCGGGCCCCTTGTGATCAATCGACAGCGATGTTCCCACACCCTCTTCATCAGCATCTTTCATCTCGAGAAAAAATAGCCTCGATGACCACTCAAAATCACGAGCCAGGGCAAACGTAGAACAGACCCTGTGGAGCAACTCTCCGTTAAAAATAGCCTGGTCCTCCGGGAGAATTACTCTCCTGAACACTTTCTTATCGCCGTTCGCAAAAATATTTTTCATCGCGGCTGATTGTCAAAGCTCAGGTTAGGAACCGGCACGTCATCAAGGGCGGAAAAATCTCCCTTCAGATACTTGAAATGTGCGGCCATGGCAATCATGCCTGCGTTGTCGGTACAATATTGAAATTCCGGAATAAAAATCTCCCAGCCTTTTCTCTCGCCTGTTTTCTTAACGGCAGCACGCAAGCCGGAGTTAGCCGACACGCCGCCGGCCAATGCGATTGAATTGATACCGGTTTCAATACTCGCCTTTTCTAACCTTTTGATCAACATGTTCACGATCTTCGACTGGATGCTGGCACAAATATTATTGAGATTCTTTTCAACAAATGCAGGGTCCTCCAGTTTTCCGTCACGCACGAAATAAAGAAAGGCAGTCTTAACCCCGCTGAAAGAGAAATCCAGGCCTGGCATTTCCGTATCGGGAAATTTATATCTGGTTGGGTCTCCGTCACTGGCGTACTTATCGATGAGTGGTCCACCCGGATAAGGAAGTCCTAATATTTTTGCAGCCTTATCGAACGCCTCTCCCGCAGCATCATCCTGGGTTTGACCGATAACCTCCATGTCAAGATGATCTTTCACGATGACAAGCTGAGTGTGTCCGCCGCTTACCGTCAAGCAGAGAAAGGGAAAAGCAGGTTTGGGTTCATTTATGAAGTGCGCAAGAATATGTGCCTGCATGTGGTCTACTCCAATCAATGGTACTTCCAGGGAAAGCGCAAGTCCTTTTGCAAACGACGCACCGACGAGGAGCGCGCCCATCAACCCGGGTCCCCGCGTGTAAGCAATTGCATCGATGTCCTGTTTATCGGCGCATGAAGAAGCAATGGCTTCGTCCACCACATCCATGATCACCCGCTGATGTGCGCGAGACGCAAGCTCAGGTACCACACCACCGTATTTGCCATGAACGCTTTGCGACGCTACAATATTATTGAGTAATTTGCCGTTGCTTATGACCGACGCAGAAGTCTCGTCGCACGAAGACTCAATGGCAAGGATAGTTGGCCGCATTTTCAGCTAATGAAGTGGCAAGTTATTAAAATTCGGATTCTGCAGTGGCTGAAGAAAATCGTCTTCTACGGTCTTTTTATAACGCTCGTTTTGCTTGTCGCTGCCTTCAGCTTGTTGCAGGTTCCCTCCGTGCAAAAGAGCTTGGTAGAACGGGCGACCCGAGGATTTTCCAAAGTGTCGGGATTCGATATACAGTTCGATCAGTTTTATCTCCTTTGGTATGACCGGCTCGAGATCCGCGGACTAACGGTCACGGATCCTATGAGCAATACGATGATCGAGGCAGGGAACTTGTTCATCAATTTCAGCTTAAGCAGCCTATACCAGCACAAAGACATTTTCATTGACGCACTGTCTCTCCAGGGCGGAGCTGTCAACCTCGTGTCAATTCCCGAATCTGATTCTTCAAGAGATCTAAACATCAACATTTTTATCGCCGAAATCGGAAAACAGTTCGCCGGTGGCGGAGGTGGTGGAGGCCGAAGTCCAAAAATCAATATCGGTGAGGTGCTGGTGCAGCAATCTCAATTCTCGTATGATCTAACCGGTCGGGATTCTCTTGCAGGATTTGATTATCATCACTTCCGGGTCGCCCTGGACGAAGGGAACCTGAACAACTTCAAGGTGATCGGCGATACGATAGAGTTCAATCTGGAGTCGATGCAGGCGAAGGATATGAAAACGAAACTGACGATCAAGGAAATGAGTACATTCTTCCGGATCAGTCAGTCGTCGATGGAGTTTCTTGGGTTGAAATTAAAGTGCAATAACAACATCGTTTCGGATACGATCATCTTAAAGTACAATAGCCAGGCCGAGCTTAGCGACTTCAATGCAAAAGTTAATATCGATGCGCGCTTTAAGGACACTAAACTCTACCCGGAGGATCTCTCGCTTTTCACCACTGGTCTCGAAAAATTGAAGGAGCCCATCTTGCTCAATGGCAAGGTAACCGGCAAAGTGCAGAATTTCATTTTTAGTCCCATGCGGGTGACGATTGGCTCCTCAACACTGAACGGGAGCCTTGAAATGGACGGACTTCCGTCCTTACGGGAAACCTTTATTAATGCGAGACTCCAGCCATCCAGGATCAATTCTAAGGACATTGCATTTGTGCTGCCTGCCAATGCAATCACACTTCTGGGTCAACTGCGCGAAATAGACTTGAAGGGAAATTTCCTTGGGTTCATCACCGACTTTGTTGCAGACGGCGACATACTCACTCAATTCGGTCAGATCAAGTCCGACATCAACTATAAAATTTCCGAAGCAAATATCGGCCAGTCGTCCTACAGTGGGAAACTCAAGCTCACAGATTTTAAGCTTGGAAAATTCTTAAATGATACCGCAACAATTCAGAATGTGACATTGAATGGGCGCATCAACGGGAAGGGGTTCACGAGGGAAACAGCTGACTTCACCCTGGTCGGAGAGGTGTCCTCGATAGGCCTGAGGGGCTATAATTACGTCAACATCAAATCAAATGCACGACTTGCGCGCCAATTCTTCAGCGGCGACCTGAAGATCGACGACCCTAACCTTCAATTGACTATGGCTGGCTCGATCGACCTGCGGCCAGGCAAGGACCTAATAAAGGTTAAGGCCCGGATCGATACAGCGGTCCTTCACAATCTCAGACTGACCCAGAACGAATTTTATCTTCAATCGTCAATCGATGTAGATAGCCGCGGCTTGACGCTCGACTCGATTGTGGGTACGGCGCTCTTCAGCAATACGCGATTTCGTTATAAAGATGAAGCCATCAATGTCGACTCCGTGCGACTTATCTCAGAAAATGAAAACAACCAGCGAAAACTGACACTAAGAAGCTCTGCAGCAGATCTCGTGCTTGCAGGAGATTTTTATTATTCATCTTTATTCAACGATATCGAGAGGCTCGTCCACGAATTCGCTTTGAACATCCGTAATAACCAAACTGAAATCAAGGAATACTATCTCTCGAAAAGGAAAGCAAATCACGCATATAAAGCTGCCTTTGACGCGACGATACATGATGTCAATCCCATCCTCCTCACACTCGACGTTGACGTTGCACTCTCGAAGGAGACCAGGATACAGGGGGAATTTGCCAACAACATTACCTCGAATCTTCACTTCTTTACGAATCCGGACTCGTTGACAGTAAACGGCCAGACATTCATCGGCAATGAGATCGAATTCAATGGATCGAAGGTGCGCGACAGCACGCAGTCGCTTGCGCAAGTTACCATCAACTCGAAGCGGCAGCTCGTCAATAAGACAGTCTCGACGAAGGATCTTTTTCTTGAGGCCATTTGGAACAAGGATCATATTGACCTCAGCTTCGATCTCAACCAGGAGGGCTATGACAATTCACTACGGCTTCGGTCGGAAATTGATTTTTTGGAAGACAGCACTAAGATCAAGATTCTGCCCTCCGGGATAAAATTACTAGGCAACACGTGGGAGATCAATCAATCAAACTATACGCTCGTTAAAGGACCCGAGTGGAGCATCCATCACCTAGGGATTTCCTATCAAGATCAGTCTGTTCGAATCAATGGCGCCATCTCCCACGACCCGAATCCAAGCCTCAACGTGGACGTTAAGAATTTCGATGTCTCATTGCTGAATATCTTTTTCACCGAAAAATTTCAAGGCAGGCTGAACGCGGAGGTAAAGCAACGGGATCTATACGACAAAGTATTCATTGAAAATGTCTTTGATATCGATTCACTGGTGGTGAATGATTTTTTCGTCGGAGAGATCCGCGGAAACAACACGCGCGATACAGAAAGTAATCACGTCAACATCGACCTAACGATAGACCGGTTGAAAAACCGGATCGTTGACATTAAAGGCTACTATGATCCCAAGGACGGCGTAAGCCCCTTACATACGAAAGCGATCCTGGAGAAAGCGAATCTCAAACTTCTGGAACCGGTTGTAAGGGATATTTTTTCGCGGCTTGATGGAACGGTAACCGGCGTTTACGACATCCAAGGCACTTTCGCAAAACCGAACATCAGCGGCGAGGCAAGAATTGAAAATGGACAGGTGATGATCAATTACCTTAAGACGGTATATAAGGTCACCGGACGAGTAGGGATAACACATGACCAGATACAGTTCAATGATTTTGAAATCACGGACGCATTCAAGAACAAGGGAACACTTATCGGCTATATCGCACACCGCAGCTTTTCAAAGATGCGCCTGAATCTCGATGCCTCTTTTAAAAACTTCCAGCTACTCAATACAATCGCGAAAGACAATAATCTTTTCTATGGCCAGGCCTTCGGTACCGGAAGTTTAAACATCCTCGGTCCGGTATCCAATCTAAAAATATCTTCAACCGTGACGACGAACAAGAACACACGTCTGTCTATCCCGGTGTCCGGCACTGCGACACAGGAGAAGAAAGAGTTTATACAATTTGCCAGCTTTACCGACAGCATCAAAAAACAAAAGGATACAAAACCCCAGTCTGTCAAACGTGAATTGTCCGGAATAACACTTGATTTCGATATTGATGTAACACCCGACGCTTACACAGAAATTATTTTTGACATTAAATCAGGAGACATCATCAGGGGTCGGGGGCGCGGCGACATCAAGCTGCAAATCGACACAAAGGGTGAATTCAATATGTTCGGTTTGATCGACTTCACCGAGGGTGCTTACAACTTCACCTTATATGACATCATTAATAAGGAATTCACAATCAAGCCCGGCAGCCGCATAACATGGTTTGGGGACCCCTATGAAGGAAATCTCAATATCACTGCCAGCTATAAACAGTTGACATCGTTCACTCCCATTCTCCAGGATCAATCGGTAGTAAACGATCCCAACCTGAGAAGAAAATATCCAGTGGAAGTCATCCTGAAACTTGATGGACCAATGCTGTCGCCGCAAATCAATTTCGATATCGACGCGAAGGACCTTCCCAATTCTGTGCCGGTGGAGGGCGGCAAAGCTCCGGTGCAGCTTCGCCTCCAGTTCAACGCCTTCAAGGCAAAACTGGACGAGCAGGAAATGAAGCGACAGGTGTTCAGTCTCATCATCCTTCGCAGGTTTTCGCCACCGGATGCCTTTGAAACCAGTGGTTCACTGTACAACAGCGTGAGTGAACTCCTGTCGAACCAACTGAGTTATTGGCTAAGCCAGGTGGACCAGAATCTTGAGATCGATCTTGATCTTGGCACATTGGACCAAGAAGCTTTTAACACATTTCAATTGCGGCTCTCCTACTCTTTCCTCGGTGGACGGCTCCGCGTAACGCGTGACGGCAGTTTCGGCAATCAGCAAAATAAAAATGAGGTTGCTACCATTGCTGGCGACTGGACGGTGGATTATCTACTTAGCCCCGACGGAAAATTCAAAGTAAAAATGTATAGCCGCTCCACGATCAACCAGCTGCAAAGTACTTTTAATCAAACCACGGCGATCACCACCGGAGCGAGCTTTATCTATACTCAGAACTTCAATGAGTTCAAAGACCTGCTGCGGTCGGCCCGTGAACGGCGAAGAAAAGAGCTCGAAGAAAATCCTCAACTAGACGAAAACAATCAGGATGAGCCTAAGGCGAATCATTGACGTCGTTGTTGCCAGCTTTAGATCCGGAACATTGCATAACCCCCGGGTTCGCGCCGTCCTGCTATTCTCGATTAGCGTCTATCTCATCTTAATGCTGGGACTTGGATATGCCTGGTATTCGTTACAGTGGGCATCAAGCGGGTTTCATTTCTTTAATGACTGGCCTGAATGGAAACAACTCGACAAGTTCGCCCACTTCTTCTGGACTTTCCAGGTTAGCGCATTAGCGTCTAGACTTTTGCTTTGGGCGCAAGTCGATGCACGAAAAGCTGCCATTGGTGGTGCCGTGATGGGGTTCATATTTGTTTCATGCGTAGAGATCCCCGATGGCTTTTCAGCAGATTATGGAGCCTCTATTTTTGACATCCTTGCGAATACGCTGGGGTGCGTAGCGTTTGTCGCCCAGAATCTGTTGTGGGGCAGGATAATTGTCTGGCCAAAATTCTCTTTTCATCAAACCATGTTTGCACCGCTGCGCCCCAATTTGCTCGGTAATGGAATTCTCGAAGAAATATTAAAAGATTATAACGGTCAGACATTTTGGTACAGTGTACAGCTGTCGAAGCTTCCTTTTCCCCACTGGATTACGCTAGTAGTTGGCGTCGGTGCCGATGGAATGATATATGGCAGAGACGCCGAAAATCTAGCTGCCAACTTTTCGCCGACGAGAAAATACTACCTGTCACTTGATCTCAATCTTTCACACTTAAAAACTTCTTCGCCCTGGCTGAATTCCCTTCTTTATGCTTTTAACATCATAAAGTTTCCTGCTCCCGCCATCGAGATTTCTACGGCGGGTATTCGCTTTCATCCAATCTATTTCTAGGCTTTATGATTCTTAGACGTGAGCGCGCAACATCAATGGTCATGAATTAAGCCGAAGCCGAGCAACCCAGCGAGGAGCAGTTTGTCCCATTTGACTTTAATTACTTAACTTCATGATACCTAATCAATGATTTTATGGATTTCTCCGGCTTCATGAAGAAATATGCTGACCAGATCAATGGTCAGTTTATAGAATACAGCAAGACACTTTCTGTTGTCATCGTTCCCGTAGCCGGTAATCGTTTTCAGACGGTGATGGGAAATATCAAGCAAAGCACATTATACAACAGGAAGGTGATCACGTTTACTTCAAAAGTATGCCCAGTCAGTGATGCGATCGACTTCAGGATGCTGCTGGAACAGACCTCTTTCTTTAACTATTGCCGGTTTATTATTCATGAAAATTATCTCCAGGTCGAGGCAGTTTCTGCCCTCGAAGGTGTTTCGGAGGACGACATCAAAGAGATGCTGCAGGAAGTTGCGAACCTCGCGGATCAGTACGAGATGAAGCTGACGGGCGCGGATATCCACTAGGAGTTCAAAAGTCAACGTTCAAAGTTCAAGGCTCAAGGATTGCAGCCAATTGCGTACCTTTGCCACGCAAGCGGCCTTATCGTGTGCTGACGGCAGCGTCGGTACGAGGAAAGTCCGGGCAACATAGAGCATCGTACTTCCTAACAGGAAGGACCCTGAAGAGACGCGAGTCTCCTTCGGGGGACAGAAAGTGCCACAGAAAACAGACTACCCCGATAAGCGCAAGCGCATCGGGGAAAAGGTGAAAAGGTGGAGTAAGAGCCCACCGCTCCGGTGGTGACATCGGAGGCATGGTAAACCTTACGAGTTGAAAGGCCAAATAAGCCCCGACAAAAAAGAACTGCTCGTTCTTATCTGTGCCGATAGCTATCGGGATCGGATATCGGGGCGGGTAGGCTGATTGAGTCCGTCAGTGATGGCGTGACCAGACAAATGATAAGGGCCCCGCTTGTCGGGGAACAGAACCCGGCTTACAAGGCTTGCATTTTTATTTAACATGGAACCTGCTGCGTGAAAGCGCGGCAGGTTTCGCTATTTTTGCCCATGCCCAAAATCCTAATCATAGAAGACGAAGCGAGCATCCGTGCTGTACTGAAAGAAATCTTGCTTGACCAAAAAGAACTGAAGATTGAAGTTGAAGAAGCAAAGGACGGCGTCGAAGGACTCGCGATGCTCGAATCCAATTCATATGATCTTGCCTTTTGTGATATCAAGATGCCAAAGATGGATGGCATGGAAGTGCTTCAGAAAGCGAAAGAAAAAAATATCGGCACTTCGTTTATCATGATCTCGGCACACGGAACGACCGAAATGGCGGTAGATGCTATAAAGATCGGCGCTTACGATTTCATGCAAAAACCACCGGATCTTAACCGCTTGCTGGTGACGGTACGAAACGCACTTGACAGAAATTCCCTTGTTAAAGAGACAAAATCGCTTCGTAAGAAAGTGTCGCGAAAATATGAGATGATTGGCGACTCACCTGCCCTTGTCCGGGTGCGCGAGATGATCGAGAAAGTTGCGCCCACCGAAGCCAGGGTATTGATAACCGGGCCAAATGGAAGTGGAAAAGAGCTCGTGGCAAGGGGAATACATGAAAAGAGTAACAACAGTGAAGGGCCGTTTGTGGAAGTCAACTGCGCAGCTATTCCCGGTGAACTGATTGAGAGTGAACTTTTCGGCCACGAAAAAGGATCGTTCACCTCCGCTGTAAAGCAACGGATTGGAAAATTTGAACAAGCAGAAGGTGGTACCCTCTTCCTTGATGAGATCGGCGACATGAGTCTGGCCGCGCAGGCAAAAGTGCTGCGCGCTCTTCAAGAGCATAAGATTACACGGGTGGGTGGCGACAAAGACATCTCAGTCAGCGTCCGGGTGATCGCGGCTACCAACAAGAATCTGAAGAAGGAAATTGCCGAAGGAAGATTCAGGGAGGACCTTTATCACCGGCTCGGTGTGATCCTGATCGATGTTCCTTCCCTCGCCGAAAGGAAAGAAGATATTGCCGTTCTCACAGAGAAATTCCTGAAAGACATCTCGGACGAATATGGTTCGAAGAAAAAGACGATAGAGTCCAAAGCATTGAAGCTATTAGAGGCTCATCCCTGGGCAGGAAATATCAGGGAGCTAAGAAACGTTGTTGAACGACTGGTGATTATGGCAGGCGATATAATACAGCCTGACGATGTAAAGAAGTACTTGTGAAGCTTAGAAAAGGAGTAATAAAGGCACGGACCCCATAGGATCCGAACTGGACTAAAAGAAGATCGAAATACTAGATCTTGTTCTCCGTCTTCTTGATTTCCTTCTTGCTATAGGTAGGGCAAGTGTATTGGCTGCAGGAAGCGAGGAATCCAAGAAGCGCGATAACTGCTAAAACTCTTTTCATAACGGATAGGGTTTGGAGAACCAAATTTAAGAATACCGGCATTTTAAACAAATTGGACGTAAGTTTTTGTCGTTTTGGCGAGAAAAACCCTATCCAACCATCAGGTTACAGCCCCGAATATCGCTGTTATCCATACGCCCAAGTACCTCAAAGTGACCACTATCCTCCATCCGTCCTAAATCCTGGGTTTCAATGAAGGCGCAAGAGTGGAAATTTGCCAAATCTATCACGTTAATCACGCCAGCTGACCTCAATTCCGGTTCAAAAGGGTCATTTACCTCGCGAAGAACAATCCTCAGGGACGGAGGGCAGGAAAACTTGCCATTCCCTGTAGAGTAAGCCTGGGAAAGCAATTCCGTCATGCCATATTCGGAGCATACCACCTCGATGTTGAGATTCTTCCTGAGAATACCATGCAGCTCTTCTCTGGTGATCTCCTGCCTCCTCCCTTTCATACCTCCGGTTTCCATCACGACGCAATGGGAAAGGTCCACCTTGAAATCTTCCGCCAGATCAAGGAGTGCGAACGACACTCCAAGCAACAGGACTCTACGTTTTCCTTTTAGATGTTCAAGCTGTCGCACCAGGGTGTCGTGATCGCGGAGATAGAAGCCGGAAAAATCGGAATTACTTTCTTTGATAAAATGACTTGCCATCGCGACAAGCGAAGAACCGGTTCTCTCGAGATAAGATGGTAAGAGACACAGCACATGGAATTCGCGAAGAGGTCCGAACTGCTCCTCGAAAATCCGCTGACTGTGTTGACGGTAAAACGAGAGAGACGGCACCTCGTGCCGACTGACTTCAGAACCCGTTGTTCCACTGCTGGTGAAGACCATTTCTGGAGTCCAGCTTCCACTTTTGATCGTGTGTGTTTTGAAAAATGAAATTGGAAGAAATGGAATTTCGCCAATGGAAGACACCGTCGACGGCTGTACCCCCAGGTAAGTGACGTACTGAGCGTATACCGGATTTGCTTCAGCTTGAAATCGGAACAGTTTTAGCGCAATTTTCTCGAACAAATCGTCGTTTACAGGATATAAATCCCCGGCAAAGCTTTCAAAAGTCTGCAAGCGTTTACAATTTTACAGGTTGGTAAATGTAGAAAATAAATGAAGCGGTTAGGAAATTGGATTATGGCGGGGCTGGTTGGAGGAGTACTCCTCGCTTCATGTTTCGATCCTCCGCAATACTCTCCTATTCCGGTGATCGAATTTGACAACATTGTCTTCAAAGACCTCAGCGACCCTTCTGCATCCGACTCCCTTATTTTGACAATCCGCTTTAAAGATGGCGACGGAAATCTCGGACTCGATCCGAGCGAGATAGGATGTTATGAAAGCGGGGGAAAAACCGTTTGTTTCAACGACAAGTTCTACTACAAGCTCGCTGACGGCAGCTACATTACCTATAAGCATTACCGCCAGAATCACGCGTCAGGAAAGAACGATACCCTCCCTGCGTTTGTTAAGCCGGCAAATTGTTTAAAATGGGATGTAACTACTAAAGTGACGGGAAAGCTGGATACATTTTATGTACAACAAAACAGGAACTACTACAACATTTTTGTTGAGTTCTGGATAAAAAATGATTTCCCGGCAGGGACGTACACGCAGTATAAAATCGAGGAGCAATTCGGTTACCCCCAATGTGCAAACTCTTTCAACGGTCGGTTTCCTATTCTTTCCAAAGACCTGACTCAAAAGACTCCGTTGGATGGAAGTATCCGCTACGCTATGCAGTCTGTGGCATTCAACCTGCTGTTCAGTGTCAAGACACTGAATCTAAAAATCACCATACAGGATCGACTTCTTAATCGAAGCAACACCGTAGAAACAGGAGATTTCGATCTTACCAAGATCAGAAAAAGCGGCTAGCAGTCGCGAATAAACTAGTACAAAGCTGGATACTTCCCGGGATCAGTCTCCCGCATCATCTCATAAATCTTGTCGACTACATCCTCCACATTCGGCTTGGAAAAATAGTCTCCATCGCTTCCGTATGCAGGACGATGCTCTGTTCCGGTTATTGTCAGTGGCGAACAATCAAGATATTTGAAGCCGCCCTGCTCTTCCAGAACTTTCTGCATCATGAACGACGTGGCGCCTCCCGGTACGTCCTCATCCGCAAACACGACTCGGCTTGTCTTTTTCACCGATTCCAGAATTGAATGATGGAGATCGAAAGGAAGCAATGTTTGAACATCGATCACTTCGCACGAAATATTCATCTTCTCAAGCTCATGCGCAGCCTCCATTACCACACGGCACATTGAGCCATAGGTTACAACAGTTAAATCATCGCCCTGGCGGAGCACGTCAGGCACACCCAACGGAACCGTGAACTCTCCGATGTTCTCGGGAAGCTTCTCCTTCATGCGGTAACCATTAAGACACTCTATCAGCAGCGCGGGATCATCGGATCGAAGCATCGTATTATAAAACCCTGCGGCCTGCGTCATGTCCCTCGGCACAAGAACATATATCCCCCTGATGCTTCCCAGCACCATGCTGATAGGCGACCCCGCATGCCAGACACCCTCCAGCCGGTGGCCGCGGGTCCTGATGATGAGCGGCGCCTTCTGACCTCCCTTGGTCCGGTACTGCAAACAAGCGAGGTCGTCAGACATGATCTGTATCGCGTAAAGCAAATAGTCCAGATATTGGATTTCGGCGATAGGTCTAAGTCCCCGAAGTGCGAGGCCGATACCCTGACCCAGGATTGTACATTCGCGAATGCCCGTGTCGGTCACACGCAGTTCACCGAATTTTTCCTGAAGTCCAGCAAAGCCCTGGTTGACATCGCCAATCTTTCCCACATCCTCACCGAAGGCAAGCACGCGGGGGTCGCGCTCCAGCGCCGCCCTGAAACATGCCTGAAGTATCTCACGCCCATCTATCAATGGAGAATTCTCGGCATACTCCGCTTTGGTTTCCGGCACTTTTAGCGCAGACCACTCTGACTCGCTGTAAAGGTGAGAGCTGAAGCGCTCTAGATTTTCCCGAGAAGTTCGCTCCACCCATTGCACGATGTTATCGCGTGCTTCTGACGGATGATTTCGAAGTGGACGCAACGCCTTTTTCGCCGCCCGCACGGCCTCAAGGCGAGTGGGATTGATTGTCTTCTCCAACTCGTGCTTGATCTCTTCGATTGAAGGATCAGATACGATTGCTTCGTTAAGGTATCCAATCAATTCCTGTTGGTCCTTCTGGATTCCTTTGGTAAACGCCTTCCATGCTGCCTCTTTCTCTGCGCGCGCAAATGCCTTTGCGTCTTTTTCAATATCATTGAGTTCATCCGCTGTGCTTATTTCGTTCGCGATGATCCACTCGCGCATTTTCCTGAGGCAATCGTGCTCAACTTCCCACTTAAGACGCTCTTTCGATTTGTATCTTTCATGTGATCCGGAAGTGGAATGGCCCTGAGGTTGTGTCATCTCCGTCACATGCACAACAACAGGCACATGCTCTTCGCGACACACTTTTTCAGCTGTCTCAAAAGTTTTGATCAACGCTTCATAGTCCCAGCCATTCACCTGATAAAGCTCAAAACCACTTTCTCCAGGCTTGCGCTGAAATCCTTCCAGTATCTTTGATATGCTTCCCTTTGTTGTCTGGTATTCTTCAGGGACAGAGATACCGTATGCGTCATCCCATACGGCCGTAAGCATCGGCACCTGCAACACACCTGCAGCATTGATCGCTTCGAAGAACATACCTTCCGATGTCGACGCGTTTCCGATCGTTCCGAACGCGATCTCATTTCCATTGTTTGACAACCCTGTGAGAGATTTCAATCCCAGGTTGTGCCTGAAAAGTCGCGAAGCATAGGCAAGTCCTACGAGACGCGGCATCTGCGACGCTGTCGGAGATACATCGGAGCTGCTGTTCTTATGTTTTGTTAAATCTTTGAAAGCGCCCGTTTCGTCAAGCATCCGTGTTGCATAGTGCCCATTCATCAAGCGACCTGCAGACGCAGGATCAGCATTGACATCCGTGTGCGCGTAAAGCTGTGCGAAATATTGCTGGAGTGTAAGCTCCCCTATCGCGAGCATGAGGGTCTGGTCGCGATAGTAGCCGGCTCTGAAATCACCATCCCGGAAGACTTTGGCCATCGCCAGCTGAGCCACTTCCTTGCCGTCGCCGAAGATCCCGAACTTGGCCTTTCCCATGAATACTTCCTTGCGGCCGATAAGGCTTGCTTCACGGCTCGCCCATCCAAGCCGGTAATCCTTCAAAATAGTGGCGATCCTCTTTTCAGAAAATCTCGACTTGACTGTTTTTGTCTGATTCAATGGACTATCGGATTCAGTCAAAAATAGGTAAATAAAAAAGAGCTTTCAACCAGCCTTTTTTGCCCAAATAAAATATGGACAAATCAGCCAGCACCAAAGAAATTAACCCAATCCCCACTCTTGACCAAAGGATCGGAGCCCGCTTTCTCAAACAGATAGATGCCGGTCCTGCTGTTGCGGATGACAACTTCGTAATAGTAATAGCCTTCATCCATTTCCAACCTGTGAATAGATCTTTCAGCATCAGGGTTAGTGATCTTGAAAACCTCGACGGTCATCAAATCGGATTTGTCACCTGTTTTCACCGCATAGGGAAAGCGCTCCATTGCATACATCCTGTACCCAGTTATAATCTGTTGAAATAAGAATTCAAGGGATGATTCAAATTCGACGTAATTGATCATTCCCCGCCGCAGGGAACCGTAGAAGGCATACGTGGAGGCTGAATTCATTTTGAAAAGTTAGAAATTTTAGAGTTTCAATCGTGAGCGATTCTTTTACCTTTGCGCCGGAAAACCGGTAATCAGTAAAGGGGGTAAGCGGTAATCGGTCTCGCGCCCTCTCTGAACCCAGAACCCAAAACTCTAAACTCTAATTTTTATGATAATCGGAGTACCCAAGGAAATCAAGAATAACGAAAACCGCGTTGCACTGACACCTGCTGGTGCACAAGAGCTTACCAAGAGAGGACATACAGTGAACGTTCAGGCGAGTGCCGGCGAAGGCAGCGGCTTTGCGGATCAGGAATACGTGAAGGCCGGTGCGAAAATCCAGTCATCGGCAGAAAACATATTCTCGTCTGCTGAGATGATCATGAAGGTGAAGGAACCGATCGAGCAAGAGTATAATCTCATAAAGAAGGACCAGCTCGTGTTCACATATTTTCATTTTGCGTCATACGAGCCACTGACACATGCAATGATAAAAACAGGAGCTGTTTGCCTTGCCTATGAGACTGTTGAAAAAGATGGTGGGCTTCCGTTGCTGGTGCCTATGAGCGAAGTGGCAGGACGTATGGCAATACAAGAGGGCGCAAAGTATCTGGAGAAGCCATTGAAGGGTCGTGGGATTTTGTTAGGGGGTGTGCCAGGCGTGATGCCGGGTAAAGTGCTTATCATCGGTGGTGGCGTTGTAGGTACCAACGCAGCAAAAATGGCTGCGGGTATGGGTGCCGACGTTGTGATCACCGACCTCAACATCAACCGCCTTCGCTACCTCGATGACGTGATGCCTAAAAACGTGCATACCATGGTATCGAATGAGCTTGGCCTGCGCGAGCTTGTGAAAACACATGATCTTATTGTTGGTGCCGTGCTTGTACCGGGTGCAAAAGCTCCTAAATTAATTACACGTGACATGCTTTCGACAATGCGACCAGGCACTGTGCTCGTCGACGTTGCGGTAGACCAGGGAGGATGTATCGAAACATGTAAACCTACAACGCACGAGAATCCCACCTACATCATCGACGACGTGGTACACTATTGCGTGGCGAACATGCCTGGCGCGGTTCCATACACCTCTACCCTGGCTCTTACCAACGCGACGCTTCCTTACGCCATCAAGCTTGCCGGCAATGGCTGGAAGAAGGCGTGCAAGGATAATCTTGACCTTCAGAAAGGTTTGAACGTGATTCAGGGTAAGGTCGTGTATAAGGCTGTGGCAGACGCATTCAACCTACCGTACACTGACGTAAAGGAACTTCTTGGCTAAGCACAAGTTGGTACTGGATCAAAATGGTCCGGAAAACCTGATTGCTGCGAATGACCTTATTGCCCAATTTGTGCTTCGACGCACAAGACAAGGCATTATGGGAGTTACAATACATTTCGAAGGTCGGCTTAGATCGGCGGCGGATTACGACGCAGTCATCGACAAAGGAATTGCCCTTGCAAAAAAGTTGAATTCTCAAGTGATTCAACTGGATTGCCCGAACAAGGAGCTCCAACGAGTAAAAGGTGACGCGGTTTGTGACTATTATGGGCCGGTTAGGGGCATCCGGTTTCAACCTCATGAATATTCAGATCCGCTTATACTCGAGTTCGACTCCGGAAATTTTATCCAGGAATTCTGCAAAACGCAATTTGCGGGGCTCGGCACTCATGTTGAAATCATAAGTTTCCTAAAATCGGTTGCCCCACATTTCGAAATGCTGAAAGTCGTCGACGAGGGTCAGCTTTGGGAAACGAACGACGTGGAAAACCTTGACGCCAAGTTTGAGAAGAATTTTGCCCTTATTGAAAAAGCCAGGCAGGAAAACCCAAAATTAAACGGACCCTATCGCCTTGGTGACCGAATCATCGACCTCATGAATCAGCCAGAGTAATCGGGGCTATATTTGGGATCCAAACACCAATGACGGATCTCGAGTTCAAAACCCCAAGGCTTCGTGTACGACCGGTAGATCTGAATGACAACGAATTCATTTTTAAGCTTGTCAATTCATCAGGCTGGCTAAAATTCATCGGCAACAGGAACGTAAAGTCCAAGGAAGACGCCGTTCACTATATTCGAAAAATTCAGAACACCGCCAATCTGACTTATTGGGTAGTTACAATTGCTGAAACGCAAGAGCCGATAGGAATTACTTCTCTCATCAAGCGCGATTATCTCAATCACTTTGACATTGGCTTCGCATTCCTGCCGGAGTTCATGGGCAAAGGTTATGCTTACGAAGCGACACATGGGCTTTTTAAAGAATTGACCAAGAAAACCGAGCATAAGACAATGCTGGCCGTTACAGTTCCGGGAAATACGACCTCAATTAAGCTGTTGAAAAAACTGGGCATGCACTTCGAGAAGGAAATAGAAGTTGGTATGGAGATCCTTCATATTTACTCGACATGGAGCGAAAAATTTACCACCAGCGGGAAAGATTAAGCACACCGCATTCGTATCTTCCTTCATGAAGAAGATCTTTGTATTGTTCGTGGGTTTGCTATCAATTGCGTACTTGATCAACCCCACCGCTGGAATTTTTGAATTGCTACCCGATAATATTCCGTTTATTGGCAACGTGGACGAGGGTTTGGCAGCGTTCTTTCTTTACAGCTGCGTAGAATATTGGCGTGGGAAACCGATAGGAGTGTTTAAGGGTTGGGCACGGTGAATCCCTGAAGCGGGCAAGGTCGCGAATAAATGAAAGCTACATTTACTTTCTTGCGCATGCAAATCAACGTGATGTTGTAGACAACAATATGAAAACCATCAAGGTCATCGCATTCGACGCCGACGATACATTGTGGGACAACGAGATATTTTTCCAGCAGACTGAAAAGAAATTCTTTGAGCTGCTCGAGGAGTACCTGCCACAGCACAGCGTCGCACGAGAACTTCTTCAAACAGAAGTGAACAATATTTCTTTGTATGGCTATGGTATAAAAGCTTTCATCCTTTCAATGATTGAAACAGCGATTCGCGTATCGGACAAGACCATAAGTGTAAGCGTGATCGAAACAATTATTGGATTCGGTCGGGAACTTCTTGATAAGCCCATCCAAAAGCTCGATGGCGTAGATGAGGTGCTGACCGCGTTGCAAAAGAAATACCGGCTGGTTGTGGCGACCAAAGGTGACCTCCTGGACCAGGAACGTAAACTCAGAAGGTCGGGACTTGAGCATTACTTTCACCACACTGAGATCATGTCTGAAAAAGGGGAAGCGGACTATAAAAAGCTAATCAGGCATCTCGACGTCCACCCTTCCGAATTTCTGATGGTCGGCAACTCGCTCAAGTCGGATATTCTCCCGGTGCTCGCGATCGGCGGACACGCCGTACACATTCCGTATCATGTCACCTGGGGCCACGAGAAAATAGAAAAGCGCGTGGAGCATGACAATTTCCGTGAGGTCGTCACGATTAGGGAAATCCTACATCATTTGCACTAGAATCGCGGTATGATTTGCCAAACCATTTGGACCAAAGGCCTAGGCTATATCATATATGGCCTGAACGTTATGACCCGGATTTTGGCGTAATTGGAAACGATAACGAGTACAAGAAGCCATCACGCATTGCCCAATCCGGCTTCGCTTCCGTGATATATCCCTGATACGAAATTGTGTTCAGGATGTAAACCGCGTCGGTCAATCTTATCCTTGGAAAATTCACAGCAAAGGAGGCTGAGGTTGCCACAAACTTGTTCTTGAATTCCACCCGTTCCCACACGTACACATCAAACTTCCACCTCTTCACGAAACAATTGATGAGGAGCCTGTTGGCAAGTGTGGTGCTCAGCTCGGGCTTCGTCACATTAAAAAAGAGAGCCGTATTTTCAATCCGGATTTTGTCATTGGGTGTCCACGTAGTCACATTGGCGACAAAGAAATCCGAATCATGATCGCTGAAGCCGTCTGTTTGAGAAAAAATATAACCAGCAAAAAGTCCTGTGTTCACCTTCTTACCAATGTTGAATTTCTGAAAGACTCCAGGCTGGAAGTAGTTTACGATCGAATGCGGATCACGCAAATCCCACGATTTAAAAAGGAAGAACCCCGTCATGCCTCGCTGATAGTAAATGTTCACATCGAAGTTAATGTTGTGATTGATCAGAGCTCCCGAAAATGGAAAGTGGCCCGCCGAATTAATCCGTGGCGTTATGATAAAAGTCCTGGCAGGGCGCGTCGAATCCGATGTTGTCTGGGCGATCGCGGCAAAGGCGGAGGTGAAGGCAAGTGCCATCAACCCACAACGCAAGACCGACACCAACCAGTTAATTCTTTTACCAGTATAAGTCATATAAACCAGGTCGTATCGAAATAATATGCGGCGGTTTCACTTCTTCAGCGTCGGCAAACCGAATGGTGAGTTCGTTTCCATTTCTGAAAACAGTAAGAACAAAGTGTTCTTCCGCATCCAACGCGCGCGCGTTAATAGATCTCAAAGCGGAAGCCCAATCAGCTACCTTACACTCGTGTATCACCGTTATTGAACCGTTAAAATCGAGGACAAAACTGGTCAATCAGCGGGAAAGACTACCTTTGATTTCAACGGTATTTAACCTCGCCTACCTTAGATTTTATCTTTTATGCTCAAAAAAATAAATAATCGACCGCCGGACAGTCTGGACTACAACATTTTACGTGAGCTCATGGAGAATGCGCGCGTATCTAACACTGAAATCGGAAGAAGGATCGGCTTGTCAGCCCCTGCCGTTGCAGAACGCATTCAAAAGCTGGAAGATCACGGATACATCAAGGGTTACCACACTGAAGTGGATTTTGAAAAACTGGGACTGTCGATTCGCGCGTTCCTCACATTCAAAGCCACCTCCATCAAACACGGTGAAGCGATCAAACTCATGGAGCAGCGACCGGAAGTGATCGAATGGCATTCAGTAACGGGATCATTCTGCATGCTCGTAAAGGTGGCAGTACGCACCAGCCGCGAGCTCGAAAGATTTATTGAAGACCTGGCGGAAGTGGGTGAAACAACGACCTTTCTCGTCCTCTCAGAGGGGAAATTCTCCCACAAAAAAAATCTCAATGGAAAATTGATTCACTAGACTCCAAAAACCGCGAAGTCAATAAACTCGTTGCGGAATTTTCCATTGGGGTCGTGCTGCTTTAGCAGCCTCCGAAAATGCGACATCTTATCATATTGTGCCGACAGGTACGAAGGAGCAAGCGTAAATAACTTGCCCCAATGGGCCCGCACACCGAAAGGCTTCAACTTGTCTTCTATCTTAGGCAACACTTTACTTACTGCGGGCCAATCCTGCTTCCAGGTAAAATGGATAGCCATTGAGGGCTGCCTGTATGCTGTGCTCATCCAAAGGTCATCGGCGTCGATAGTGCGTATTTCAGATATCAAAAGATTTGGCGTAATCTGATCTTTGAGTTCTTCGACGGCCATCAGCGCCTCGTAGGCACGTGTGCGCGGAACAAAATATTCTGACTGCAATTCAACGCCACTGCTCGGCATGAAATCCATCTTAAAGTGGGGAAGCCGTTCGTGCCATGGCCCGGGTACACCCATCTGATCGGTACAATTCTCTGCAGACAGAGCGGTGATGGGATGCATATTTCTCGTGGCGGCCTTTGCTCCATAAAACTCAGCGCCGAGATTAAAGGCCTTTCCATCGTCTACACGACTTTTGATCCACACCTGGCTTATAGTTTTGTTTTGCCAATCGGTAAACAGGCTTACACTATAGCCCGCTGACATAATGGCGTCAAAATTTTCTTTTAATTGATCCGTTGGGAGATTTTCGTAAATATCCTGGCGCACCGTAAATGTCGGCTGAACTTTGAGTGTCAATTGAGTGACAGCCCCAAGAGAGCCAAGGCCAACGACAGCGCCTGCAAAATCATCAGGATTCTTTTCCTTTGTTAACGTCAGTAATTCGCCGTCCGCTTTTACGACCTCAAGGGCTGTCACGGCGGTGGCCAGGTTTCCATTCGCTACCCCCGACCCGTGCGTAGCCGTTGCACAAGCACCTGCCACGGAAATGTGAGGCAGTGAGGCAAGGTTATGCAAGGCAAAGCCCTCTGTAAAAAGATACTTTGCAAGCTGTCCGTAGTTCACACCTGCGCCAACGGTAACAGTCGATGCTTCTTTATTCAGAGTGATCTGGTCCAGGCCTTTTAGTGACAACAAATTATGCTTGCTGTCGGCAATGGAATTAAATGAATGGCGCGTTCCCAATACGCGCATCTTCTCATATTTCCTGACGATGTCCTGAACTTCCGCAAGATTATTCGGAAGGAGGATGCGGCTGGTGCCGTATTCAAAATTACCGGCCCAGTTACGCTGTTTCTCTCCTTCGGTGCATGACATCAATGGCGAAAGTACAGTACCTGTTAGTAAGGCAGAAGATATTTTTAAGAATGTTCGTTTTTCCATGGTCTGGGTTTTCCACTAAATTATATCGAAATCAGGAAATTATTCCACATGGAGATCAACTCGATACCGCCATTTCTTGAGTATTACAAACGGATTAGATTCCGTACACTTGAGGTAGTGGCTTCGATCCCGGAAGACAAGATCGAATGGACGTATGCAGCCGGAAAATTCACCTTCGGCGACATCGTAAGGCACATAGCCACCATCGAACGTTTTATGTACGCGGAGAATATGATGAATCGCCCGTCCGCCTATCCGGGCTGCGGAACCGAGCTTGCAGCCGGTTATCATGAAACGGTTTCTTTCATGGACCGCCTCCACCAGGAATCGCTGTCCATATTTTTAAATTTATCGCCGAGCGATCTGCAGGAAAAGTGTATCACACCTGGCGGCGTGGCGATCACAAAATGGAAATGGCTTCGGGCGATGGTCGAACACGAGATCCACCATCGCGGGCAGCTATTCACCTATCTGGGACTACTAGGAATAAGGACAAAGCCAATTTATGGTCTTACTTCTGAAGAAGTAAGGGCAAAGAGTACGCCGCTAAATGAATAGATTCAAGGTTCTATGCCCGAGACTTGGCTTAAATATCTGGCTTTGTCTGACGTCTAAGTTGGTGCAACCCTGACCCGGATAATGTTTGTTCCAGAATTTATTAGTTTTGAACACCACGTAATTCCATCAAATGAAATCACACGCCCAGTTGTCCCTTCTGCTTCCGGTCATTTTTTTGATCGTTCAGTCATGCGGAACAAAGAAATCAACTGAAATGGATGGCTACAAGGCGACCCTAAAGGAAACTCAGATAGAAGGCCGCGGCTTTGCGATCTCAATCCCTCCGGACTATACACTGCAGCCAACCCACGGTTCCGACTTCGATATTTTCTATTTCTATCCCTCGGACACCACGATTCGGGGTGAAGTTGCGGGTGGTCTCTATTTTGGGATGGCCCCGGGAAAATTCGGCCCGGAAGAACCAGCCTGCACCGTCACTTCCGAGGTTAGTGATGTTTTGGGTAACGGAGCGAAGTGGGACGTCTATTCGTGTCCCGGAAAAGTCTCGATGGAAACAATTATTGCCTTGAACGATTCAACAAAGGTTCATTTGTTCGGTAGTGCCAAAACTGCATCTGAGGCAAAAAAGATCCTGACCATTTGCTCATCCTTAGTCAAGAAGTAATCCCGTTGCAGAGTGCGGCTCGCGCCAGCCCGTCGTGGATGCGAGGATGGAGATCGCTCAACTCACATATGCTGGATATCAGTTCCCCCTATCGCCTGACAAGGCGCATGCGGCAAATCATTCCGGCCAATGAGTTAACCCCTTATCGATTTTATTGGGTGAGAGTTAATTTTCGCAATGTCACAAACACCCGTTAAATGTTCTTGATCCATCACGATGTGTTGTGACCAAGTTGCGCAATAATAGTACCTCGTCAAGCTGCGAAAAAAGCGTAATTTCAACACATGCAGGAAGGTGAATATCCTAAAGTATATCTGTATCGCCGGATCGTTCAGGGAAAATTGTTCATAGATACCCATTTTTCCGAACCGATCAACCTTTCGTCCATTTCCGACGAGGCGTCCTTGTCGAAATTTCATTTCATCAGGTTATTCAAGAAAGCCTATGGAAAAACGCCTCATCAATACCTGATTTATGTGAGGATCGAAAAAGCAAAAAAGTTGCTCGGCGGCAACACGCTAATATCAGACATATGCTTTTCAGTCGGCTTCGATAGCGTCGGCTCGTTTACAACCCTTTTTAAGAAAATGACTGGGCTCACACCTTCCGCGTACCAACTTCGCAAAAACACAATCAGGCAGGAGATTGCTCTTACACCTCTGAAGTTCATTCCGAGCTGCTTTGCCGAGAAACACGGATGGGCAGGAGACCGCACATCTTAAAAAGGCAATTTTCGAGAAGCGGATCTGCCTTCAGTCCCGGACATTTGGTTCATGTTAAAAAAATGAAACTATGATCACTAAAATGAATCATGTCAGCATTTTTGTGCTGAACCAGGACAGTGCGTATGATTTTTATGTAAACAAGTTGGGATTCAAAGTCCACACGGACGCTCCTATGGGACCCGGAGCGCGTTGGCTAACAGTCTGTCCGCCGGATCAACCAGACCTGGAGATTGCGTTAATGGCAATCAGTGAAGGAATGATGTTTAAGAAAGAAGCAGCAGAGCAGATGCGGGAGCTTGTAAAGAAGGGCACCTTTGGATTTGGTGTCTTTGAATGCAATGACTTGCTCGCCACCTACGAGGAGCTTAAAGGCAAGGGCGTTGTCTTTACAAAGCCGCCGAAAAAGGAGTTCTATGGTTACGAAGCGTTGTTCAAGGACGATTCCGGGAATTGGTTTTCTTTGGGAGAAAAGAGCAAGTAGGCAGCTGACAATGAGTGGTTGACAATATTCGCGACTCACTCGCTTACCAATCCCCAATTTCATGCGCTGTTAACTTGCGTTTTGTGTGAATGTTGTCAATTGACCACGAGCGCAGCGACGTGGTTTGTGAACTGTCAGCTATTCCCGACTTCCTCGAAGCTCGGGAACTCGTCCAGGAACACGCTCGTCTCTCCTGGCTTCGGTGCCACACAGCAGTAATGAACGAGCCCGTTGGTAACAGCGAGGTATTTTGCTCCAACCGTCATATTATACATAGCCACCTGGTTGAATGCGCGTTGGCTTAACTTGATCGCCGGCGACTTGCATTCTATCAACATCCAGGGTTTTCCGCCGCGGTCAAAAACAAGGATATCAGAACGTTTCTGAAGTGTGTTGTAGCTCAGGCTTCCCTCAATCCTGAAGAGCGATCGCGGGTAGCGATGATCGACGATCAGGAAATTCACAAAATGCTGTCGCACCCATTCCTCCGGGGTCAGCACGACAAATTTTTTGCGTGCTCCGTCAAAAATCCACACCTTGCCTTCGCTCTTCTTAACTTTAAAGTCAAAAGACGGAAGATTTAGCGGAGTCATAGAGGCGAAAATACGCGAAATCCGTATTTTAAATCCTAAAACCCATCAGAACAGAATTTCTTCATGAAAACGAAAGAACAAATTGTTGAGAACTGGCTTCCCCGCTACACAGGTCTGCCTCTCGAAGCCTTTGGAGAATACATCCTATTGACCAACTTCGATAACTACGTCAAGAAATTTGCTGAGTGGCATAAAGTCGAAGTGCATGGTCTTGATAAAGCTATGAGAAGCGCTACAGCAGAAGGTATCACGATTATTAACTTCGGGATGGGAAGTCCGAATGCAGCGACAATCATGGATTGTTTATCGGCGGTAAAACCCAAAGGGTGTTTGTTTCTTGGAAAGTGCGGCGGATTGAAAAAGAAGAATGACTTGGGAGATTTCATATTACCTATTGCAGCCATTCGGGGTGAGGGAACATCGAATGACTATTTCCCTCCCGAGGTGCCGGCTCTACCGGCTTTCGCGCTTCAAAAAGCAATTTCGACAACGATCCGGGACAATAACCAGGATTATTGGACAGGTACTGTTTACACCACAAATCGCCGGGTATGGGAATGGGACGAGCAGTTCAAAGACTACCTGATCAAGATCAGAGCGATGGCGATAGACATGGAGACGGCAACAATCTTCTCCACCGCCTTCTACAATGAGATCCCGGCTGGAGCAATTCTTCTCGTCTCGGATCAACCCATGGTGCCCGATGGCGTCAAGACCGAGGCAAGCGACAAAGTCGTAACGGCATCTTACGTAGACCTGCACCTGAAGATAGGGATCGACTCATTAAAGCAGCTGATCAATAATGGCGCGACGGTGAAACATTTGAGGTACTGAAATCAGTAGGCAGTAGGCAGTAGGCAGTTGGCAGTTGGCCGCCCGCTTAGATTCGCGATTTCGACGTGACCGTCACTCTCGACAACAGCAACATTCCAATCACAAAGAATGACATGAGAGCCAGTGTGCTGTTGCGCATGCTTCCTGACATTTGTTCGATCAAGCCGTAAGAAAAAGTCCCGAAGACGATCGACAATGTGAATGTGACATCGAAAAAGCTGAAATAAGATGCATGATCGATCGAATTGGTGGGGATCAGCTTTGCGTACGTTGCGCGTGACAGTGATTGGATGCCTCCCATGACCATTCCCACGAGGAAGGCGATCCCGTAAAATTCGTATTCGTTAGTCGTCAGGTATGCGAGGTAGCAGATCACGATCCAGATCGCGATCATGATCATTAAGGCGGTCTTGTTGCCGCGCCGACGGGAGACACCGGCGAAGATGTGAGCGCCCGCTGAGGCGACAAGTTGAATCACTAATACTGCAAGGATCAGCTTGCTATCTTCCAGTTTGAGTTCCTTGGATCCAAATGTCGCGGCCAGATACATCACTGTCTGAACACCCATGTTGTAAAAAAAATAGGCGAACAAGTATTTCTTCAGGTTGGGATACTCGTCAAGGCTTGCCCACACCTTCTTGAGTTCATTGTATCCATTGAACCATAAGCGGGATCCGGGCTTCTGACCGAAGGGATTGTCGGGGAGCCGGGCAAAAGTTATCTGGGAAAACCCGATCCACCAAAGTCCGACCATCAGGAACGAGACCCTGACGGCCATGTCATTCTGAGGAGTTCCATCTGCATTTGTAAAGCCAAGCGACGGCCACAACATAATCATCGCAAGATTCATGATAAGCAGGATAACGCTTCCGTAGTAGCCCATGGAGTACCCTCTGGCACTGGTGGCGTCATATCTGTCTTCTGTGACAATCTCAGGGAGGAACGCATCATAAAATACGATGCTTCCGGCATACCCTATGCTCGCAAGCACGGAACACAGTATCCCCCACTCCAGCGTGCTTCCGTTAAAGAAGAACAATCCCATACAAGCCGTACCACCGAGGTAAACGAAGAACTTCATGAACGTCTTTTTGTTTCCTGCATAGTCGGCCATCCCGGAAAGGAGCGGCAAAAGGGGCGCAAGGATCAGAAATGAGAACGAAAGGGCGTAGCTATACAAAACTGAATTCACGACAGACATCCCAAAGAAGTCGACCCTGTCGGTGCCATTCGGTGCCGTGGTAACGGACTGGTAATAGACCGGAAAGATGGCCGAGGTTATCACCAGCGAGTAGACCGAGTTTGCCCAGTCGTACATGCACCATGCAGATATAATCTTTGGGTTGTTGAGGGTGGGTGAATGTGCTACAATGCTCATCACTCTAATATAAGTTCAAATTTGAGGTAATAAAAAATCCCGACGGTAACCGCCGGGATCTTCTATTATGTGAAGGAAAATGCTATTTCTCTTCCTTTTTCTTTTCAAGCGTTGTGTAGAGGATCTTGCGCGCGTTGGCCTTGCGCAGTTCCGTTTCCACGTCGGCAATGATTCCTCGCTTGGCTTCATTGTCCACTTTGAGAGAGACCGTGATCTGATCGCGTTCAGCTTCTGCGAGCAGGTCCTTCTGACGGTTCACCCAGAGGATGATGTCCTTGGGTTCGATGAACACGTCGTCGGCCTGGATCTTGGGTTCTTTTCCAAATTGCTCAATCTTACGTGGCTCCCCAATATACAGGTTTGTCACGAGCGACTTTCTCATCAGTTTACGCAACTGAGTAGCCTCCGGAATTCTTTGCTGCACGTCGATTGCGGTTTCACGTAATTCTGTTGTCACCATGAAAAAGAACAACAACATGAACACCACATCGGGCATGGAAGAAGTCGGAATATCCTGCTTAACCTGATTCTTTTTCTTAAACTTTGCCATGATGCTAAATAGTTTTAGTTACCCACTTTGGTAGGTTCTGCGATCGATACCTGCATTGGAATTCCCTTTCTGCCTCGCTCGTATATCTCGCGATTTTCGCCTTCGTTCAAGTCGGAAGCAGCCTCGCGAAATCTTGTATTACTGACTCCAGCTTGTTCGGCATAGATATCATAATAGGCACCCTGGATGATGTCAAGAATCTCAATGAACCTTTTGTGGCTTGTTCCTCGATCAGTCTTGTAAGACACAATCGCTTTTTCGGGTGAATCCGACGAAAGTGGATCGCGGCCATTGTTAAGGATGAATTTCTTGATTTCTTCCTTCAGGCCGGATACGTCATTCATCGGATTTCCTTCTACTAGTAATGCATCAGAAGAGTTCAACTGAATCTTGAACATATTATGCTCCTGAATCTTTATGTCTTCAGGCGGTTGCGCTTCCGGTGGCGGAGGAAGCTGCATGCTCAACCCCCGGTCGTTGGCGATCGTTGTTGTTACCAGAAAGAACGTCAAAAGGAGGAACGCAATGTCCGCCATCGACGCGTTGGGTATTTCAGGAGTTGAACGAGGCATTACTTTAGAGCTTTACTGATTTCCGAATAAATAATTCCAATGATTGCGATGAAAAACACAAAATAAAACATCGTCAATCCGGCACCAATCAGGCGGGAGCTGAATTCTGTCTCAACGCCAAGTGCCTGCCATTGAGGGGTAAGTTCACCTCCGGAGATCGCGAAGGCGATTGCAAACAGCACCACGAGGGCACCGACTCCCATGCCCGATTTTGCAAGGTCGCCCGGCGACTTCAATGCGTTGATCAACGGGAGCACGACCATCGAGATCACCGCCACGAACACCAGCGCATAAGCCAGGTAAATACCAATATCGAGTAAATCCATGGCTGTATTATTTAGAAAGTTTATGTTTCACCAGAATGTCCACCAGGGAAATGGATGCATCCTCCATTGAGTTTACCAGGGTATCAATCTTTGCTACCAGATAGTTATACAAAACCTGGAGGATCATACCTACGATAAGACCACCAACGGTTGTAATAAGGGCCACTTTCATACCACCCGCAACAACCTGAGGAGAGATATCACCGGCAGCCTCGATCGCGTCGAACGCGAACACCATCCCGATAACTGTTCCAAAGAATCCAAGCATGGGTCCGAGGGAGATGAAGAGCGAAATCCAGATAAGACCTCTTTCGAGCTTACCCATTTCAACGCCACCGTAGGCAACAACTGATTTTTCAACCATATCCACGCCTTCTGATGCACGCATCAGGCCTTGTGTAAAGATCGACGCGATAGGGCCCCGTGTATTCTTGGTTACATTCTTGGCGGCTTCAACTCCGCCTTTCGCGAGCGCATCCTCGATTTGAGCCAACAGCTTGTTTGTGTTGGTTGTGGCCATATTGAGTGTGATAATCCTTTCAATAGCAATTGCCAATCCAAGGATCAAACATATAAGAATCGGCCACATAAAAGGAACACCACCCTGGATGAAGTAGTTTTTCACAGCTTGGTGAAAGGACTGTTCCTCGGGTGCAGTTGCGTCTGACGTGTCAGCAGCTGCTACCTGGGCTTCCGGCTGTGCGGTGGATGTTGAATCCTGAGCGTATGTGGCTTTTGCACCACAAACGAGTACGCCAAGGAATACGAGAATAGCGAATAGTTTTTTCATGGTTTAAGGTTTAGTCTAAGTCTTGAAGTGGCCAAAATTAGAAGTTTTGTTCATTTCCTAACAAGAAAACAGAATTTTTTAGATGAAAAAACTCGCTTTTACCGAAGAGTTGCTAGGATTAAACCCCGGGGGTCTAAAAAGTCACAGGCAAAACTGTCTTTTCCTTTATTTTCTATTTCTTTGTGGGCTTTTTTTAAGAGTTGTCCACAAAGAGGAATCAAAGTGGGCAAGCCTCATTTCTTGAGCGGCAAAAATTTAGGAGAGGTGTCCGAGTGGCTGAAGGAGCACGCCTGGAAAGTGTGTATACTCGAAAGGGTATCGCGGGTTCGAATCCCGCCCTCTCCGCAGATCAAGCCAATGCCCGAAGGGGCATTTGTATTTTTAGAGCGATGCGAACGCTTCGTTCGCTAAAGCGATAAAAAATACAAATGAAAGGCTCGAAGAGCCGTAGTGGATTGATCTAAGCCTCCCCTCCAATGGGATCACGTTTCGTAATCCCGCCCTCTCCGCAGATCAAGCCAATGCCCGAAGGGGCATTTGCATTTTTAGAGCGATGCGAACGCTTCGTTCGCTAAAGCGATAAAAAATACAAATGAAAGGCTCGAAGAGTCGTAGTGGATTGATCTAAGCCTCCCCTCCAATGGGATCACGCTTCGTAATCCCGCCTTCGCTCGCCGACCGCGAGTCGTGTCTCCAATGATGAAAAAGCTAACGGCGATTAGGGTAATTCAGATCATCTCGCCCGCGATGGGCTTACTTACAAGCTCTTTTGTTTTCGAAACACCATACTCACCGAGCAGAAGCATCAGTTTGGTGACAGCCGCCTCAAGCGTCATATCACCACCGCTGATAACGCCGATCTCTTCGAGCGCCTTGCTCGTCTCATACTTACCCTGAATAACCATACCTCCGGGACATTGTGATATGTTGAGTATCAACAGTCCTGCACCGATTGCATTGCGAAGCAGGTTGATGAACCACGCCGCCGAGGGAGCGTTTCCGGATCCAAATGTTTCTATGACCAATGCCTTCATCGATCGGTTGCCGAGCACAGCCTTGACAGTTTCCTCGTTGATGCCGGGAAATAGTTTTAACACGGCGACGCTGGAATCAAATTTATCTCGGACGGATAATGATCCCGGGGGCACCTGCCGGATCACACCTTCATTATAGTCGATCTTCACTCCTGCTTTCGCAAGCGGCGGATAGTTCTCAGAATTGAATGCATCGAAGTGCATGCTTTCAACTTTCTTGGCGCGGTTTCCCCGAAGCAACTCGTAATCGAAATAAATGCAAACTTCCGGAACCAATGCTTGCCCACCTTTTCTTGCCGACGCAATTTCAAGTGCCGTGATCAGATTCTCCCGTGCATCAGATCTTGGCTCAGTGATCGGGAGCTGTGCACCTGTAAAAACAACAGGTTTGGTGAGATTGACGAGCATGAAGCTTAATGCTGAAGCCGTATACGCCATGGTGTCGGTGCCGTGCAGCACGACGAACCCATCCTGACTTGACTCATGATCGCGGATAATCGAAGCAATCGTCTTCCAGTGTGAGGGCTCTATGTTCGACGAGTCGATCGGTGTATCGAATGAAATGACGGTGATCTCCAACAACAGACTCCGTAACGTCGGCAGGTGTTCCAGGATCAGGGAAAAGTCAAACGGCAGCAACACGCCGTCTTTGTCGTACGCCATTCCAAATGTCCCACCTGTATAAATAATCAGCACGCGTGCGCGTGGAGCGGATGGCAAAGCTGTGTTGATCGTAAGACTTTTGTAAGTCATGGTAGATGTGACTAAATAAAATGATGCGCTGGTCGATGATCGGGTAACATTGCCACAAACATAGTCACATTAGCCGTTCAGCACATCGGCTTATTCGTTCAGTTTCCAAAAATCTTTTTCACGTTGGCGTCGGTCGTGGACTTGAGCTCCTCCAATGAAACCTGCAACAACTCTGCAGTTCGCGTGGCGATCAGGGGTATGTATGACGGCTCATTTCGTTTACCACGATGCGGAACGGGAGCAAGATATGGACTGTCAGTCTCCAATACGAGACGCTCCTTCCCTATCTCCGGAAGCACTTTATCGAGGCCACCGTTCTTGAAAGTCACGACACCACCAATGCCCAGATAGAAATTCATGGCAATGATTTTTTTTGCCTGTTCAGCACTTCCGCCGAAGCAATGAAAAATCCCAGTAAGATTTTTGTCAGCCAGAGGTTCCAACAGGTCGATGGTCTGATCGATGGATTCGCGGCAATGGATCACAATCGGAAGGCGGTATTTTTTTGCCCAAGCTACTTGTATCATGAATGCTTCCTTTTGTTGCTCCCAAAACGTCTTGTCCCAGTATAAGTCGGTTCCCATCTCACCCACAGCGCTGAATTTTCTTTTTGACAGCCACTGCTCTACCAGATAAAGCTCCTTCTCAAAATCTTTCTTTACAGAACAGGGATGAAGTCCCATCATCGAAAAGCATGTAGCGGGATGTCTTGATTCAACCTCAAGCATACTATCTATTGAGGTGTGATCAACATTGGGCATGTAGATAGCACCGACTCCTGCGTCCTGGCTTCGCCTTAGCATATCCTCGCGGTCATTCTTAAATTCTTCAGAGTAAATGTGAGAATGGGTATCCGTCCAATGTTGCATGCTTTCATTTATTAATAATGTACTTCGGAAAGATGATGACTGCGACGATTATCGCGGCCACGGCGGAAATCAGAACCGCCGCCGCCACAATGTCTTTCACTTTTCCAGCCAGCGGATTCCTTTCGGGTGCTACAAGATCAACCAATCGTTCGATTGCGGTGTTAATCAATTCTGTAACAATCACCATTGCAGTCACAAGGATGATTGCCAGCCACTCTCCTTCCGTAACATTAAAGTAAAAGCCGGCCACGATAGCGGCCAATGCAGCGCCGACATGAAATTTCAGATTGAATTCTTCCGAAAAAGCTGTCTTCAAACCGTTCCACGCAAACCCAAATGCCTTTAAGAACTTGCCCATCTAAAAAATAGAATCTAATGCTGCCGTAAGATAGCTCTTATCCATGTTGAATGAGGACAGCCCCTTATATGATAGCGATGCCTGGATCGCCTCGGTCAATTCAAACTCATCCTGTGATCGTGCCACGACATATCGGTTTTTGTTCAAATAGTCCGCCAGAATATTCTGTTCGGGCTGTCCCGGCGTAGGAATGAAGATGGCATTTTTTCTCAATGCGATCAGATCCATGATGGTACTGTAACCACTTCGTGACACGACAAGCTCCGCTTCCTGTATCACCCGTTGCAATTCGAGTGCTGGCAGATGATTAAAAACCGTGACATTGTCCTCAACAGCACGGGAAGTCGGCCCCGGCTGGCCTCGCACTATGACGCCCTCTACCTTTGATTCCGCAAATTCACGCCGAATTACTTTTTCGAGAATTGTTCGTTGTGGCTCCGGCCCTGAAATAATCGCCGCAATTTTATAAAGGGTGTTCACTCCGGGTTTTGCCTCAAACCTGGAAAGCCAACCGATGTAATGCCGATTTGCCAAGGCTGTCGAATTGAATAAAGCGGTAAGTTGACTGTCAGGTTGATCAGGGATCCAAACCCGGTTGAAGTTGCCAATTTGCCGTCGCAGTATCCAATTGATTCCCGGAGTCGCCCAGCCATATCCATTTGGCAGAACGACGTTAGGCTGGTGTGTCACTAATATGGATTCAATTCCGGCGGCATAGCAGCCATACCTGTTATCCGATATGACGATATCAATATCGTTCTTTCTGATAAACTCTTCCGTTAGGCGGTGTTCTGCCGCAATCACCTTACTGAATTTGGGCAACTGCAGCAGCATTTGTCCAGCGAGAGAGTTGCCATGCGCATATAGAGGATTATACGAGGGCAATTCAAAAAAAACATTTGTCGGGAACTCGATCTTAAGAAGGTCCAAAGCAGACCCTGAAGAAGCAATATAAATCTCCGCTCCCCTTTCAATGAGTGACCTGATGATCGGAATACAACGCGTCGCATGACCTAGTCCCCAATCCAGGGGGCAGACGAGTATTTTCGGGGTGCGCGACATGAAGCAAAGTTACTGTTAAGAAGGAACTTGTGCCTTGAAATGGTAAGCAGTAAGCAGTTGCGCACCCACAACTTTTGGTTCGCGGCCTTCCGGTGTTATGGCGCCTATTTAAGCGGACTTAACTCAGTGACTTGAACGCGAAGCCCTGCTTCGAAAAATGTTCCATGAATCTAGGAAGGACATAGGTTAGATTCTTTTCAGCCTTCAGACTATCGTGAAACACGACGATAGAGCCCGAACGTGTTGCTTTGATCGACCCCACAAGACAATCTTCGTGATGAAGGCTTTGAGCGTAGTCGTGTGTGAGAACATCCCACATAACGATCTTGTAATCTTTGATCTGCCTTATTTGACGACGCTTGATCCTTCCGTAAGGAGGTCTGAATAGCCGCGGGTAACTGACCAACGGTGGTTCGAGTCCGCCCGAGGGCAAGTCCAGCTGAAATTCCTGCTGGCATTGGCGGATGTTGCTTAAATATTTTTCACTGCTGGTCTTCCACCCGCTCAGGTGGTTAAAAGTATGATTGCCAATCATGTGACCCGATTCAACAATTTTCCTAAACAAGGCGGGATGTTTTCTAACATTGTCGCCGATGCAAAAGAATGTTGCCTGCGCGTCGAATTGAGCCAATGTTGAAAGCACGAACTCCGTCGGACCGGGCACAGGTCCATCATCGAATGTGAGATAGATCTCTTTTGATGGTGCATTAATGTGCCAGATGAGTTCCGGATAAATCCAGGATAAAATAAAAGGTGCTCTGAAGAGGGTGAACATGACTCCCTATTGCACGCGGCACGACAACATGGTAATGTCATCGCGGTAGCTGTTCTTGCCTTTGAACCCATCGAGCGTCACGATAATATCCTGATGCATCGTAGCCAGGTCTTTGTTGTGATTCGCTTCAAAGTATTTAATGAGTGCAGCCTGTCCAAATTCCTCGCCCTGCTCGTTGATCGTTTCGGTGAGGCCGTCGGTGTAGCAAAACAGAAAAAAATCGTCGAGGTCTGTAATGAAGCCCTCTCTCAGGAACGGAAGCGGATGCATAGCCCCGAGCACGGTACAACCATCCTCGAGCAAGCGAATTCCATGCTTTTTGTCCCAAAGGAGTGGCGGGTTATGACCGGCATTCACGTAGACCAGTGTCTTGAGGTTGAGGTCATAGATCGCCGCGAAAAAAGTGATGAATCGTTCTCCTTTGGTGCTGTCAAGGACCTGAAAGTTGAGCGCTTCCACGATCTCTGAAAGATTGGGCATTTGACGAAGCAGTGTTCGCAGTGACGCCTGGAAATTCGACATCATCAATGCTGCTGCAATACCTTTTCCGCTAACGTCCGCCACACACATCAGGAATTGGTTCTTGTTAATAGGCACATAGTCATAGTAATCTCCACCGACGAGATCGTGTGGCAAATAGCTTGCTGCCATTTTGAGGCGATCGGTGTTGGGCAGCTTGCTCGGGAACAGAAACTGCTGAACGTCTCCGGCGATCTCAAGCTCTTTGCGAAATGCCTCTTGTTCGAGCTGTTTGCCCGCCAACTTTTTATTTTCTATTGCTACGATGATGATGTTGCTAAGTGCCTGAATAAATCTGACACTATCCTCATACCCCTGCGCGGACCTGGAGGCATCGAGGCCCCCGATGAACACAACGGCGAGTGTTTCACTTTGGTGCGCAACCGGGATGACGAGATCGAATTCATGAAAATCACATTCATTCTCGAAGTCGATCAGCTTATGCACCTGGCGGATCAGGTGGAAACGGTCGTCGAGCTTGCACTTAAGAAAATTTGTTTTCGTACCAAAGTTCACCTGGCATTTCCAAACTTTATCATAAACATAAAGTGCCAGCTTGCGGATGTTGAGATTGGAGCGCAGCGTGAAGTTGAACATTTTGTAAAGCGATTCCTCCGGCACGTTGGCATTGATCGCCTGCGTGATTTCAAGCAAGGCGTTCAACTCCAGCTCTTTGCGATCCAACTGCTTTTGTAGTTCCACTTCTGTCATCGGTCTTAAACGGTAAAATTAGGGGAAAATTACCCGTGGGTAACGTTTTCTAACGGTTATAATTTCTCGCCTTCCACGTGTAAGGAAGAAAGAATGAGCTCACCCCAACTGCGATGACATAGAATGGATACAGTATCTGCAATGCAAGAAAAGAAACAACGTCAAACCCCCGATCGAGAAACCGCCCTACCCAAAACAGGAAAATTCCCTCGAGGAAGATCTTGATTACCAGGTATCCTAATCCCCCGTACAAAGAAAAAAGGTTTCGGAAAATTACGACAAGAAATGTCAACTGTGCGAAAAGGACAAACGCGGCCAGTAATTGCGCATAGACGTCTGAATTATGTCTCCATTTTCCCGCCCATCGTAGGCGTTGATTAAAGAGAGCAGCGGGAGTTTTTTGGGGTTTTGAGATCACCACGGCTTCATAGTAATTCAAAAACCGGACTCCTTCTGGATAGCGGCCATGGATTTTTCGCATGAGAAATTCGTCGTCGCCGGAAGCGATGTCCATGTTGCCGTCATATCCTTTTACCTCAAAAAATATTTCCTTTCTGAAACTTAGGTTAGCACCGTTGCACATAACAGGATGCTCAAGTCCAATGGCTGCAGCAGTTGTTCCCACAAGACTGATAAACTCCATTTTTTGCAGTCTGGAAAAAAACGTGTCGCCCCCGGCAAGCTTTACTCCTCCGGTCACCATTTTAGTGGACTCTTCATTATAATATGACGCGACGCACGAAAGCCAGTTCTTCGAAAACCGACAATCACCGTCTGTAGTAGCGATGATCTCGAATTTTGCGTTGTTGATACCCAAAAGCAACGCACTTTTTTTTCCGGCGGCAGGTCCCTGAAGGTCAAGCACCCGGATGAAGGGAATTTTCTCCGTCAGCGCCGACAAAGTGGAAAGCGTGGCATCATCGGAGTGATCGTTGACAAGTATTACTTCGAATCTACCAGGAGTGTATGAGATTACGGACAGGTCGCGTACAAGTTCCTCGACGTTCTCCTGTTCATTTCGCAGCGCGATGATCAAAGATATTCGCGGGCCGTCGGGTTTCCTTGGTGGCATATGCTGTCGGCGTATCCTCACCCAGCCGACCAGCAGCGTAAACACCAGCAAGCAATAGGCACCCAAAATAGAATTGAAAAGCTCCGCCATTGAAAAAAGTTATCTTTGGCACATGTCCAAAGATGTAAATAAACTTACGAAAGAGATTGCTCCTTCAAAAGAACGAGTCATCCTCGGACTAGACCCAGGAACCAATGTGATGGGTTACGGGGTGATTCACCTTGGAGGAAACAAAATGACGATTCTTCAGTTTGGCGTAATCAAATTGGGAAGATATGGCACGCACGAACTCAAGCTGAAGAAGATCTTCGAGCGGGTGCTCGGGCTGGTGGATGAATTTCTTCCGGACGAAGTAGCGTTGGAGGCGCCATTTTATGGAAAGAATGTTCAGTCCATGCTGAAGCTGGGAAGGGCACAGGGTGTTGCAATGTCGGCAGCGCTGTACCGGGAAGTGCCTATAACAGAATACGCGCCTAAGAAGGTAAAGCAGAGTGTCACTGGCAATGGAAACGCATCGAAGGAGCAAGTAGCACGCATGCTGCAGCAGCTGTTCAATTTTAAGAAACTTCCGAAATTACTCGATGCGAGCGACGCACTCGCTGTGGCGGTGTGTCATCACTACCAAAATGGCTCGGAGAAAAAGAAGAAGAATTCCTGGGGGGATTTTGTAAAAGAGAATCCGGAAAGGATGAAAGAAGCAGGCAGTAGGCGTTAGGGCACATCACGGCGCACACAACGGCGCAGCTGACCGCCAAAGTCAATCGTTCTTTGTCATCTCAAAAATCCCAAATCCGAACTTGCAACCAAAATTATTTCCGATAACCGATTCGTCAGTAAGAGGCTCGTTGGTATGAAGGTCGCCGTGGTCGTCTACAAAAGAGAAATTGTCGATCCGGTAGTTCGGTTGAAATATTTTCAGCAGGTAAGCCAGATCAAAAACACGGTGGGCATTGAACTCAATTCTTTGCGGACCGATGGGCGTCGAGAAATAAAATTTTCCTCCCGGCTTCAGTACTTTATGCATGTTCTCAAGCCCTTTCAGATGACCATCGACATCGATAGGGTCTCCGTAACGGCCGAGCCCAAAATGCTCGATGACGTTGAGAGACGATAGCGAATCTGTGTAGTTGTGCAGGGTCGAAGGGATATTCATGAAATCCGCCGTGACGAACTTGATATTGCGAACGATGGCTTGCTGCGGGCGAATATCAAAAACTTCAATCTCCCTGAAAGTTGCGATATGCGCGACGAAACCGTCGACTCTGGACCCAACGTCAACATGGCGTTGTGGCTTGTTTTCATAAACTCGTTGAGCCACATACAGGTCTTCATGGAAGTAATGACTCTTCAAGTCGCCATTGGTTTCAAATCTTTCACGCAAGACAGGATAATTCTCTGCAAGCTTAAAGTCAGCATTGGTCTTAAGCTGCCTCTTCATTTCCTCAAGGTCCCTGCGGTAAAACCTCCACCCCTTCATGCTCTTTGCGATGAGCTTGGGTTGGATCCCAAAGCTGGACAGAAGCCTGTAAAATCTTTTGAACATGTTCAGAAAGAATGATAAAGGTCCAACAATTTCAATGATTCTTTTTCCCAATTATACTTATCAACTATGAGTTGCCTGCCACGCTCCCCCATCGACGAAGCGCTGGTGGGATCATTTATGAGCGCGACGATTGCATCAGCAATGGCCTGGACATCCATTGGGTCGACAAGAATTCCGGCAGATGCTTCTTTCACGAACGACGCCGACTCGCCCTCCCGCGACGCGATCACTGGAATGCCTGCGGCCATGTATTCAAACATCTTGACCGGATAGTTGGTTTTATAGCGCTCGATCGGATATGGAACGATGATGCCAATTTTCGATTCGTACAGGGCGGTGATCATTTCATCATAGGGAAGCCATGATCGGTAAACAACACTATATTTTGACAGCAGGTCAGCTTCCAGCGATGCGGGAGCGAACTTGCCTCCAACTACGAAGGTCACTTTCACCTGGACTGACGCAAGGCGATGGGCTTCCATCATTTCAACAACGCCACGCGGCCTGCTAAGCAAACCGACATAGATAAGTTGATCTTTCCGGTCATGATAGTCGATGTTTTTGGTGAATGATCCGGCGATTGGAAAATTTCTGATCAGCGTAACCTTCTTTGTTGGAAAGTACTTTGAGATCACTGGTTCAGCCACAATGATCGCACTGAACGTCCTGCCGGCAAGCCATTCGAGCATTCTGTAAAACAGGGTATACGGCTTTTTTATCAACGACGGTATCCAGTGTTGATAGGATATTTGAAGCGGTGTATCCTCGTGCGCATCATAGATTACCTTTCTTCCAAGAAGACGAAGAAGCATCCCGACAAGCAACAACTCAGCGTCGTGAAGATGAAATATCGAACCCTTTGGTTGTTGGTTTGCTTTGAGAAAAATCTTCCAGGGGCACTTCACCAATTGTTCCCAGCCTTTTTTTGGCAGAGGAACCGAGACAACTTGAATTCCTACCGAAACAAAATCTTCGTTGTGCGGAATGATTAAAGTCACGTCGTAGCCGGCCGCCTTCAGCGAACGTGCTTCCTTGTGAAAAATCCTGGTGTCGAGCGGCTTGTGTCCCGCGTTTGCGAGCATCACCACACGTTTTGCCGGCGGCGTCATAGTCTCTCCCATGTTTCCGGGAACAGGTCTTTCGTATTGTAAAACCGACTCGGGTATACGGGCTCCTTCCGTGTGAGGTAATCAGTGCGGAACCATTTCAAAGGTGCAATCACCTTCTTCTGGGGATTTGCATTCAGCCATGCTCCCCACCAGCTAAAGGTGCTGTTGGCGATGACATTGTGCCTGCAAGAGGACATGAGCAGCATGTCTTTAAAAGCATCATCACCCTTGTTATAATCGACAAATGTTGCGCCGAGGTCAGAAAAATTTTGTTTGCACCACGCCGGATCATCGGAAAAAATATAAAACACCGGATTGGAAATATTTGCCCGGATTGTTGCGATCGCACGATCATAATAGTCCTTCTGCAGCAAGCCGAAAAATCCGCTGTAGCCGGTCGCAGTGTAGTCGCCACGCCGGACGTGGATGGATACACTTTCTTCGGTCATTATTTTCTTTTGCAAGGACGCAGAGCGTTCACCAAGGGGAAGCTTCGGTGTGAACTGCGATTTGATCACCGCCGCAGAAGGCTTAAAGTATCTTTCGCTTTGCCAGTAGCCGCTGAGGTAAATATCCCCGGGGAGAGAAAAGAAATCTTCGTAAAAATGATAGTGGGGCTGCGCGAATACTCCCGGGCAGTAAAAATAATTTTCCCGCTTATTCAGGTAACGCATCAATGGATTAGAGCCGGTAAACCGATGGACTTCACTGCGTGTCGCTTCCGTCGCGTCAATATTGAAATGCGACAGCTCGAACTTTCGGTATTTGTGCTTGGTATAAGTATAAAGATCAAGCTTCAGTTCGGTATGGTGGTGATCGGCAAGCGCTTTCGCCGCCGCGTACTGAAAAAGTTGGTTGCCAAGACCGCCCCGCAAACGAACGATGATCATTATTTCTTTATAATTGCAGTCAAAAGTAGCGGATGAGCCTGAAACAAAAAATCAAAAATCTTCCCTGGCTTTACAACTCCATCCTTTCAATTCTTAACGCAGTCAACTATTTCGATTGGCAGTTCCATCGCCGATTCAAGAAATACAGACTAACGACCTATTGGGCACAAAGGATTTCCACCGTGAAAGCAAGTGCTGACAATCAGCAATTGAATCATGTGCTCAACGCAGGCAAAGTCTTTGAAGATCATCAACTGATGGCCAACGGACTGAAGATCACATTGGGGAGCTACTACGACTATGGTAATACCCACCTGTTGATCGAGAACCAGGGTGTGCATGAGCCTCAGGAGGAATACGCGTTTGAAAAAATCCTGTCCGTGATCCCCGCCGGCGGCACCATGATGGAACTCGGCAGCTATTGGGCTTTTTATTCGATGTGGTTCGCACGTGACGTCAAAAATTCAAAGTGTGTGATGATCGAACCGGATCCACACAAAATGAATTTCGGCAAGCTCAACTTTAGGCTGAACGGCCTTTCCGGAACATTCGACAATGGATACATCAGCGATAAGGCAGACCTTGCGCCGTCGATTCCCTATTATTCTGTTGATTTTTTAATGGAGAAGCACAAGATCTCGCACCTCAACATACTTCACAGCGACATCCAGGGCTTCGAGCTGAAAATGCTGGACGGTTGTGCGACCGCACTGCATGATGGCGCCATCGATTATTTTTTCATTTCCACACACAGCAATCAACTGCATAGTCAGTGCATTGAACGACTGAGATCATTCGACTACGATATCGTTTGTGATGCCAATCTGGATGAAAGTTATTCAGTTGACGGATTGATCGTGGCCAAAAGGAAGGGTGCAGCGGGACTGGATAAGCTTGTGATTTCGAAGAAATAATCTCGCCTGGACTTAGGTTTTTGAATTTGCTTTCACAGCAGTATGCCGTTGCCGGAACAAAACCATCAATTTGCAATCCACAGGAAAACATCGGTAAACCAAAGCCTGAAGACCCAGTAGCCTGCGGCACCGAGGACAAAAAAGGAAAAAGGCCGGCGGGTGATGACGACGTCCCTGTATGGAAGAAAGTATACCACAAGGGTGAGAACGGGCCAGACAATCACTGCCAACAATGCCATCACCCCTATCATCAAGGTCATGTAAGTGTAAGACTCCATACCAATTCTAGCAGGGTCCGGGCTATGCATGAAGGAGGGAATAGTTCCAAGCTTGAGGGTCGCAAACGAAATTACTGCGAGAAAGGAAATCAACCACACGGTAGGCAGATAGCCGAGAACGATGTAAAGGACTTTTAGTGATTTTACGAGAAGTCCGGAATAGCTGATATCCTTATCCATCTTACTTTTTTATTGCGAGATAATTTGCCGACTGGAAAACTTCGAGATGCTCCGAATAGTTCTCAATCTTCTGCAAACCATTGGAGAGAATCCGGTATAATTTAAAATCCTTCGCAAAAAAATTGAAATAATCTTTGAAGAAAGTCCTGGAATCGATGTTGCACCCCCCGAATTCAAATTGCACGACCTGGACGCCGCCTTTATCAAACATCCTCTTGCCGCCCTTCAGAACGGCCAACTCATGACCTTCGACGTCCAGCTTGAGAAAGTGAATGACGGAAATGCCATTTTCTTCGCAAAATGCATCGAGCGTAGTCAAAATGATTGATTCATGAGATGAAAAATCAATGCTCCGGAACGCGAGGTCGCGCTGATAAACAGATGCAAGTCCCGATCCGGCCTTATCATAAAAAAGGTCAACAGTTCCTTTGCTTTCACCAAGGCCAAGGTTGATCAATTGCACCGACGGCAAATCCGGGATCGCTGTCTTCAAAATTTCAAACGTCCCCTTAGACGGCTCAAAAGCATAAATCCGATAAGGATCAGCGGCCCATGTGTCGATCACTCTTCTGGTGAATTCACCCTTGTTGGCTCCGACATCGAAAAGAACAGGATTGGGTTCTTTGATCAACGTACGCACATAATGCAGCGCGACCTCTTCACCATTATGCACGTAGTCACTCGCGCGACCGTAGTTCATGCCTTTGAGCGAAAGCCTGTGCATTCGACCGAACAATGTCTGAAAACCTTTTCGTCCCAATATGGCGTCAAGCAGTCCCACGCGATGGCATTAAGTTTCACAAATAAAGTATTTTGCAGTCAGATATTCTCCATTCATGGGTGTACTCGTTCGCCAAAGCATCATCTCTACCATCATCTCCTATGCTGGAATTGCAATTGGCTACGTGAACCTGTTGTATTTGTATCCTTTATATCTGAATCCGGAACAAGTTGGGTTGATGCGCGCCGTTCAGGATGCTTCCCTACTCCTCGCCCAGTTTGCACAGTTCGGTCTCGCTCAAAGTATCATCCGCTTCTTCCCGCGTTTTATTGGACAGGTAAGCCAATCCAAAAGCTTTATCAACGTGATTGTACTCGCGGGTTTGTTTGCCTTTGGAATTTTCCTGATAATCTACTTTGCTTTTCAAAACTATATCCTCGATTATTTTGATCTAAATGCGCGAGAGCTGCTTCAATACGCGAACCTTGTGTTGTGGATTACCTTTATGATTGTTCTCACGACCCTGATGGAAGTCTATTCAAGGTCGCTACTAAAGAATATCCTGCCCAATCTTGTCCGCGAAGTTGTATCACGCCTGCTACTGACAGTCATAGTCATACTCTACGCAAAGGGACTTCTGAACTTTCAGGAAGTGATGTACGCATCCTTGGTTTCTCATATTATTTGCCTGCTCATGATTGTCATTAGTCTGGCAGCGAGCAACCACCTCCACCTCAAGGCTGATTTCAGAATTTTTGATCCCGGATTAAGAAAAGAACTAATACTGTTTAGTCTTTTGAGCTTCGCCGGCACTGCTGGTCTTATCATTATTGCCAAAGTTGACAGCCTCATGGTAGCCGCTCTTCTGGGTCTCGCGCCGGTTGCCGTTTACACGACATCTTCCTACATGGCCACCGTTATAGAGGTCCCAAAAAGGGCAATGACGCAGGTTGCCTCACCCCTCATTGCCCGCGGTTTTGAAAAAAATGACCTTCACGAAATCAAAAATATCTATCACAAGACGGCGCTCAATCAATTTATTCTTGGAACACTCCTGTTGATCGGTGTCGCTGCCAACCTTGATTCGATTTTTATGCTGATGCCCAAAGGCGAGATATACCAGGCCGGAAAATGGGTGGTAATCATCGTGGGGATCGGGAAATTGGTAGACATGTTGTTTGGACCGAGCAGTGAGATCATTATCTATTCAAAATATTATAGTTTTAATATTGTTCTGATCCTGTTGCTTTCTGCAGTCATCATAACTTCCAATAACTTATTGATTCCACTCTACGGTATCGAGGGTGCAGCGATGGGCACCGCCATCACGATGATTATCTTCAACTCAGTAAAATTTGTTTTTATCTGGGCAAAGATCGACTTACAACCGTTCTCCGTGGCATTCCTGAAGATCGTTGTGATCGCTGTAATAACTCTTGCAATAAACATGGCAATACCGAGGCTCGGCTTTATCATTGGCGATATGGTCGTCCGGTCAGGGATCATTACGTTGGTATTCGGAGGATTGGTACTGCTATCAAAAGTATCGCCTGACGGAAACAAACTTATCAGGAACATTATCGCGGCTGTCAGGCGCTAAAGCAGCACGCAGGTCAGCGAAGAAGACCGGAAAGTTTTTTCGTTAGCGCCTTTCGGCTGAAATCAGAGACGTCGCGTCCTTGTTCGCGCACACCCGACTTCCAAAGCCTGAAGCGCTCCATCAACGCAGTGGTCATTCCTTGCTCATCACCGCGTTCAATCATGATTCCAGCCCTCGCTTCTTTCAGTATGGCAGCTGCATCACCTTCAACAGGTCCGATGCCAAAAATAAAATTCCCGGACGCGAGATATTCAAAGAATTTCCCAGGCAGGTTGCCTGGCGCCAGGGCCGTATGAGCGAGAATCAGCAGCTGCATGTCCGTTGAGCCATATAAACTAACCAACGCGTCGTGCTGTAGCGGCTCGACAAATGAGGTCATCTTCGAAAGAATTGCATCATCGCTTACATACTTGCGAAAGCCAGCATTGACCGGACCGATAAATTCTATTTGAGTTCCTTCTGCAAATTCCTGGGACTTTGAACCCAATGCGCGGGCGACATTCATGAAAGGTCTTGGGTCCCTTAGTTCATCAACCTGCCCGATGTGCCTGATGGTGAATTTAGATGTCTTCGTTCTGACGATGGTTCCGAAATCATCATCATCGAATCCGTTGGTCAAAAGATCGACGGACCTGCCTCCGAGGACTTCTAACCGCGCCACATGAAATTGCGCAATTGTCAGCACCCGGTCAGCTCGCGTTAAGACTTTCCTTTCCAGTTTTTTATGCTCTTTGCGCGCAAAAGACGAAAGAGACAGCGTATCCAGCAGATCCCACTCGCTCCAGGGATCGCGAAAGTCAGCCACCCATTTAATACCGGGTATTTTTTTCTTGAGCTCTAAACCGATGAGATGTAAGCTATGAGGCGGACCGGTCGTAACTACAGTCTTGATATCATTGGCGCGAATATATTTCTTCAGAAACTTCACCGATGGTTCCACCCATATGACCCTGGGATCGGGGACAAAAATATTTCCGCGCACCCACGAGGTTATTTTTTGAAAGGTGCTCTTCTTACCAGCGGAGACCATATCAATCTGCCGGACGGGCTTAGCGCCGGTGAGCTTTGAAAAAGCCTTTAAGAGATGATAAGGTTCCCATATTGGTCTTTTAATGATAATCGCCTCCTTCGGAATGTCGCGTAACAACGTATCGTCGCGGATCTCAAACGAAGGATTTTCCGGGGTATAAACATGTGGCGTCCATCCGAATTGGGGAAGGTACTTGACAAACTTCAGCCAACGCTGTACGCCACTCCCACCCGATGGAGGCCAGTAGTAGGTGACAATGAGAACCTTTTGTGGAGATGCGTCGATGTCGCCGGAAGTGCGGGCTGGCTGATCATCGGATTGCTGGTTGGACATCTGCGTAAAATTAACAATCAGTATTAATAATGAATACCAACACCTGCAGAAGATCCAAGCGTACCTTCACTGTATGCTGCCTGTCCGTTCACAAAAACCATTTCGATGCCATCTGAAAACTGGTTTGGATTTTCGACGGTAGCCTTACCATTGATTTTCGCTACATCAAACACCACCAGGTCAGCCCACGCGCCATCAGCGAGCACGCCACGCTCCTTCATGGCAGGCAGAATCAAGCTTCGCGGAAGCGTCGTAATTTTCTCGAGTATCTTTTCGAGCGGAAGGCCGATCGACAACCCATAATGCACCGCTGTCGAAAAACAACCGGCGCCCCTTGGATGGGAATTGGCGTGAGCTGCATACTCAATACCACCGTCAGATGCGATGAGACAAAAATCTTTGCGCAATGCCAAATCAACTGTTTTATCCAATGGCAATGTCCCCTCAGGGACCGCGGCGAGTTTTTTCATGGCTCGGTAGCGGGTAAAGCTGTCGGCCGTAAGACGCTCCCCGCTTCCGACCAGTCTTAAATCCTTGTAAGTTAATCCGTAGCGTTGCTGCCATCCCTCATCAAATCGTTTTGAATGGAGGTAAGTAGCCCAAAAAGAATAAGGGTACACGCAGCAAGTCATGGCCAGGCCCTGGTTATTGGCATCCTGAATTTTTGCTAACGCTGATTGCATATGGTAGGTGCCGCCGGTAGAATGAAGGTGATCGATGTGTACATGAGCTCCACTTTCTTTTGCCAGGCGCACTGCTTCATCAACACCGTCGAGTTCGTGCTCCTCCGATGAGTAGCGCAAGTGCAAGAAGACAGGCCGGTTATACTTCTTCGCAAGCTTCGCGTAGGTCAGTGTCTCTTCGTAGGGTGTCGGTTGGTATTCGATACTGTGTGATACGCCAAGAGCACCCTCCTCAAGACATTTTTCAACCCGCTTCGCCCTTTCGGCAAGCGAAGTGATAGCATATCGCACTTGCATCACCGCGGTGGAAACTCCGAAATTAATAAGGTGTGGCATTCCGCCGAAGACCTTATAATGGTTGGCGGTGCTGGCAGTTCCACCGTGCATTTGCAAAGCGGTAGTGACGCCATCGGTGACCTTAAAACGTTCCACGATCGCGTAGGTGCGTTGGGGGTTCGCCGTGTTATCAGAAAGCACGTCTATAAAACCTGGCGAAATAATTTTTCCTTCCACCTGCACGATTTTCCTGGCGATTAAAGAATTCGCTTCGCGGATTTTCATTCTGCCGTTGGCATCAATGCCGACGTCCAGTACCTGCCATCTATTTTGATAAAAACATTTGCCTCCACGCAGGACGATCTCCATTTCCGATGTCTGAGCAAAAGCGATACGTGGAAACCAATTGACACCTGACGATACAGCAAGAACTCCGGCAGCTTTAACAAATGATCGGCGCTTCAAAATAAAAAAGTTTGCGATTCAAAATAATCAGTTTTGACGGGAAGTCTTTTCGATAAATTCAATAATACCATTTTGGTCTCCGGGGTCGAACCAATTGATCTCTTTATCCTTTCTAAACCACGTCATCTGTCTCTTGGCATAATGCCTTGAGTTTCTCTTCAGCAACCTGATCGCTTCCTCCCTGTCATATGCACCTTCCATAAACCCAAAGATCTCCTGATAGCCGACAGTCTGCAATGCATTCAGATGACGAGTCGTGAAATATTTTTCCGCTTCTTCAAAAAGGCCCTTTGAAATCATGTCATCCATTCGTGAATCGATACGCTCATACAAGGTAGCCCGGTCAACGTCCAATCCAATCTTGATCACTTTGAAGGGAAGCAGTGATTTTTCCTTCTTCTTCCGAAACTGTGAATATGATTTGCCGGAACTCCTGATTACTTCCAGTGCCCGCATCAACCGCTGCGGATTCTGCTTGTCCACGATCTGGAAGTAATCAGGATCAAGCTCACGAACTTCTTCCTGCAACCAAGTCAATCCTCTCTCTTTGTATGAGTCTGTTATTTCATTTCTTATCCCAGTATCCACATCCGGAAGTTCATCAAAACCTTCAAGCAACGCTTTAACATATAGTCCCGATCCGCCGCAAAGAATTGCGTAAGACGTCCGTTTGAAGATGTCGTCTATGACCAGTCTGGCTTCGCGCGCGAAGGTTCCCGCATCGTACTCTTCTGTTATGGATTTAGTGTTGATGAAATAGTGATGGATTCGCGCGAGTTCAGCTGGTGTCGGCTTGGCCGTTCCGATCTCCAATTCCCTGAATATCTGACGGGAATCAGCCGAAATAATCCCGGTTCCAAACCGCGAGGCGAGGCTGATTGCAAGTGCTGTCTTTCCCGATGCTGTTGGACCGACGATAACAATCAACGTACCTGACATGATAATCTGTTCGATCAGTAAAGAACGGAAAGTCTGCGGCAATTCTTGCGCCACGCGAAAATAATGATGTGTGGCTACGGGCAGTACTGTACTTTTCCTAACTTGCGATGACAAAATTCGCCACTACGAATGGTTAAGTACACAAATCAATTCCTTGTTAAGCTGGAAGACCTGATCGCTGAGTCCGACTATTTTTTGAGGTACGAGAAGGGAAACTTTAAGTCAGGATATTGCCTCCTTCGCGATCAGAAGATTATTATCGTGAACAAGTTTTTTACAACGGAAGGAAAGATTAACATCATACTTGAGATCCTCCGCACCGTCGCCCTGGACACCAGCAAGTTCAGTGAAAAGAACATGAAGCTTTACGAAGAACTTTCCCAGGAGGAAGTCAAATTATAATTTCCATTTGAAGATTTCATTTCTCGGCACCGGAACTTCACAGGGTGTGCCCGTGATCGGGTGTCAGTGCGAAGTGTGCCGCAGCATGGACTTCCGTGACAAGCGCCTGCGGACCTCCATTCATCTCGCCGTCGACGGAAAGAGCTTCGTCATCGACACGGGTCCGGACTTCCGCCAGCAGATGCTTAGAGAAGACATAAGATCCCTGGATGCGGTGATCTTCACACACGGACATAAAGATCACACCGCCGGCCTTGACGATGTGCGCGCATACAATTTCCTGCAGCAGATGGATATGCCGGTTTATGGTCAGGCCAACGTGCTCGCGCAACTGAAAACTGAATTTTATTACGCTTTCGAAAGCCAGAAATATCCAGGCATTCCACAGTTGAAGCTTATCGAAATACAGGAAAACGAATTTACTGTAAACGGCGTAACGTTTCTGCCATTGCCTGTCAAACACATGAATCTTCCGGTGCTCGGATTCAGGATCGGAGACTTTAGTTACATAACAGACGCGAACATGATCCCTGATTCCACTGTAGAGCGATTGAAGGGGACAGAGGTACTTGTTTTGAATGCGCTCCAACGCGAAAAGCACCTCTCCCATTTCAATCTTTCCGAAGCGATCTCGCAGGCGCAAAGGATCGGTGCCGTGCGCACATATTTTATCCATATTGCCCACAAACTCGGTCTGCATAAAGAAGTGGAGAAGGAATTGCCTGCAGGAATGTTTCTTGCTTATGATGGATTGAATTTGGAGATGTGAAAAAAAAGGCTGTTGGGTTTTGACTTTTGGCAGTGCGTACTGAAACGAAAAGCTGCGGTTCCGATTCAACAGCGCGACACCTTGACCATTGAACTTTGAACCTTGAATTTCTATTTGAAACTGCAAACGTCACGACAGTTGCGAGCCAACCCAGAACCCTGAACGCTAAACTCTAAACTCTGAACTCCGAACTTAAGGCGTGCACAACAACTACTACTTTCTCCGCCAATTAAGCTTCGAACTCGGCAAACGCTTATCGGGTTACTCACTCGTATCATGCTTTAGCCAGAATAAAGACGAACTGGTACTGGAGTTTAACAATAGCAAGCAATCATTTTTTATCAAAGCGGATCTGCAGCCGGACTTTCAATGTCTATCCTTTCCCGAAAAATTCAGCAGGGCACGAAAAAACAGCATCGATTTATTTTCGGATTCTTTGATGCAAAAGGTTTGCGGAGTGAACCAGTTCACAAACGAAAGGAGCTTTGCAATTGAGCTCGAAGGTGGCTTTGGGATTGTAGTCAAAATGCATGGTCCGCGGGCTAACATAGTGCTATACAAAGCCAAAGTTCCCATCGAGATTTTTCGAAACAACTTTCCTGCCGATCTTCAGACGCCATGGAACGACCTTGACCGGATTATCGATTGGAGTAAAGAAAATTTCTCTTCTCATCAGACAGACCTGAGCTCGCAGTACTTCATATTCGGATCACCGATTTGGAACCAATTGAGTCAGCGTGGCTTCGACACCGCAAGTCCGGAATTACGGTGGAACATCTTGCAAGATCTTCTTGCCTACCTAGAGGCGCCTGAATTTTATGTCATAGAAAAGAATGAACTGGTGGCACTCACATTGTTCCGTACGGACACTGCGGCAAAACGCTTCAACAGCCCGATCGATGCGATCAACGATTTTTATTACCGGTATGTCGCTGCATTCACCTTCCGGCGCGAGAAAATCTATTTGCAAAGCACACTGCAGGGAAAATTGAAGCAATCAACCTCGTTCCTGCAGAAAAACAGGCAGAAGCTTCAGGAGCTTGCAGGTTCCAATCACTATCAGCAATGGGGCGACTTGATCATGGCGAACCTGCATAACATCGTCCAGGGTTTGGATCAGGCGGCTGTTGCGAATTTCTACGACAACCAGGAGATGGTTACGATAAAGCTTAAAAGAGAACTCTCTCCTCAAAAGAATGCAGAAGTATATTACCGAAAGGGCAAAAATCAATCCATCGAAGTCCGGAATCTCGAAGAATCAATCGCAAAAAAAGAAAGCGAAGTACAACGGTGGCAATCGCAGTTAAATGCTGTGAAGGCTGCTCATGACCTTAATGAGCTGAGAGCCATTGGAGGAGAATATCGTGCGCAGACGAGCGAACAGGAAACGAAGCAGTCACTACCCTACCGGGAATTCGAATTCAAGGGCTACCAGATTTGGGTTGGAAAGAATGCGGGCGCGAATGACCAACTCACACTCAAGCACTCGTACAAAGATGATCTTTGGTTACACGCGAAGGATGTGGCAGGATCGCACGTCCTGGTCAAATATCAGTCCGGCAAGATTTTTCCGAAAGACGTGATTGAACGCGCGGCGTCACTCGCGGCCTATTATTCAAAAAGAAAGAATGAATCGCTTTGTCCTGTGGCGGTCACACAGAAAAAATACGTTCGAAAAAGGAAGGGAGATCCAGTCGGAGCAGTCGTCGTGGAGCGAGAGGATGTGATTTTGGTAGAACCTAACGAATGACGAATAGTGATTAGTGAACAGTGAATGTTGAAGTTTGCTGCGACTACGACTTACGGCTTACAACTCACAACTTACAGTTTTGAACCGCTCGCTTACTGATTACAGATTACCGAACACAAATTACCACTCACCTACTTCACAACGTTCACCTTCATCATGTTCGTGCGATTTCGCTCATGAATCGGCATGCTGGCAAGGCTGATAAAGATATCTCCCGTCTTCACATGACCATCGCGCTTCAGAATTTCCTGGACATCGGCGATAGTTTCGTCGGTAGAATCTGATTTCTCGTAGTAATAAGCACGCGTAGCCCAAACCAAGTTCAAGGTATTGAGTACAGACTTATTCCCTGTAAAGACAAAAATATTGCAATTAGGACGGTGTGACGATGATTTAAACGCCGTGTATCCCGACGATGTCATCCCGACGATCGCTTTCGCATTCACTTCCTTGGCAAGTTTACATGCAGCGAGGATGAGGCTGTCGTGGATAAAAATCGGTGAGTGCTGATCCACGTCACGGAACCGGTAATACACGTTTGCTTGCTTCTCCACCGAACCGATTGTGCGGACCATACTTCGAATCACTTCGAGCGGGTATTTACCTGCAGCCGTTTCAGCAGAAAGCATCAACGCATCGGCGCCATCCATGACAGCGTTAGCAACGTCATTCGTCTCTGCCCGGGTTGGTCTCGGGTTCTCGATCATGCTCTCCATCATCTGCGTTGCCACGATGACCGGCTTGGCATACTTGTTACACTTCTCTACGAGCATCTTTTGTACCATCGGTACTTCTTCGAGCCAGATCTCTACACCGAGATCGCCGCGGGCAACCATCACGCCATCAGTGGCGGCAATGATCGCGTCGATGTTCTCCAGTGCTTCAGGCTTTTCGATCTTCGCGATGATCCTGGTTGCAGACTTGTGCTCTGCGATGATACTTCTCAATATGTCGATGTCTTTGGCTTTGCGCACAAAAGACAGCGCTACCCAATCAACGTTGTTCTTCAGACCGAACAACAAGTCCTTCATATCCTTTTCCGTCAGCGAGGGTGCGGAAACTTTTGAATAAGGAAGGTTTATACCTTTCCTTGACTTGAGTACACCGCCGTATACGACCTCACATATAACATCCTCTCCTCGCGTCTCTTTTACCTTAAGCTCGATCTTACCATCGTCAATCAGGATCATGTCTCCGATCTTGACATCGTTAGGCATGCCTTTATAGCTCGTGCTCACGATCTCACTGTCTCCAACCAATTCACGTGTGGTAATGACAAGTGTCCCCTTCGGTTTTAAAACCGTGCCATCCTTCATTTCGTTGACACGGATCTTCGGACCCTGAAGATCCTGGAGAAGCGCGATGTGCGTTCCCATTTCCTCATTAATCTCACGCACGTACTTGATCACCTTGAGGTGATCTTCATGTGAACCGTGCGAGAAATTCAAACGAAAAACATCGACACCCTCCTTGGCGAGGGCAGTTAAGACTTCTTTTGAGTTGGATGCGGGACCTACCGTAGCGACGATCTTCGTCTTGTTATAAGAAACTTTTTCCATGCGGATAGTGCGAGTTCTTTCCTGCCTCGGGTCAAAAAATAAAGTTATCCTTCGATTTTAAGGCCGTCAAAGGTATTAAAGTGACCAATTCAACGGAAGGAATAGCCCGCAAGTATTCCTGCAATCGATTTCCGGGCAGTTTTTCCTCACTTTGTGTCATTATTATGAAGTCGTAATGGGGGAATTCCGGCACCAATTCAGGCCCGGGATTCTCGCTCTCGACCGACTTGTTGCGAAAGAGATTCATCTCGCTGAGCGGTGTGCGGTGCATGAAGCGGTCGTAAGAACCAGCCACACCTTTCTTAAATTCGATCACCAAATTTTGTTGCTTCACCAAATTCGTCTTCAAAATTTTGTTGATCTCCCATGCTAGTTTATACCCTTTTAAAGAAGTCCTGATACCCAACAATTCAAAATCATAGGTGTACTCAATTTCGAGCTTGTTTTTCCTGATTTTAGCGCTCATCTGTGATGCCCAGGGGATAATATCAAATTAAAAGAAATGCATTTTTTGCAATAGATGTCAAAGATGGCCACAGATGAGCCCTTAAGAGACATATCTGTGAAAATCCGTGTCATCCGTGGATAATATTTTCTTCAATTCCGGGGCTTGTGAGGAAAAGTAAAAAGTTTGACAATATGGCGCCAAATCTCTTACTTTGCACCGTTTTTTAAATACCTTAAACCATACACACATGTCTGACATCGCACAAAAAGTAAAACAGATCATCATCGACAAACTGGGAGTTGAAGAATCCGAGGTAACCCCTGAGGCAAGCTTTACCAATGATCTTGGTGCTGATTCACTGGACACAGTCGAGCTGATCATGGAGTTCGAAAAAGAATTTAACATTTCTATTCCGGACGACCAGGCAGAAAACATCGCGACAGTAGGACAGGCTATCGCCTATCTGGAGCAAAACGCGAAGAAATAAATTCCTGATCCCGATAGCTATCGGGACGGACACCAAATTTTCAGTATGAATTTCAAACGGGTAGTTATTACTGGGATAGGTGCACTCACTCCGATCGGCAATACTTATCAAGAGTACTGGGAAGGTTTGAAGGCAGGGAAAAGCGGTTCAGCGCCGATCACCAGATTTGACGCTTCTCTTTTCAAAACAAAATTCGCCTGCGAACTGAAAGGATTCGATCCCACCAATTTCATGGATCGAAAGGAAGCCCGTAAAGTAGATCCTTATACACAGTACGCGCTGGTGGCCGCCGATGAAGCCATCAAAAATTCAAATCTCCTTACCACAAAATTCGACCCCGATCGCGTAGGCGTGATCTGGGGCTCGGGTATTGGTGGTCTTCTCACTTTTCAGGAAGAGGTAAAAGCTTTCGCCAAAGGCGATGGCACGCCTCGGTTTAATCCGTTCTTCATTCCTAAAATGATCCCGGACATTGGTGCCGGTCATATTTCCATCAAGTATGGTTTCCGCGGACCCAACTATGCTGTCGTGTCTGCATGTGCAACTTCGACCAACGCCATTTATGACGCTTTCACTTACCTGAGATTGGGTAAAGCGGATGTGATGGTAACAGGTGGCTCTGAAGCAGCGATCTGCGAAGCCGGTGTTGGCGGATTCAATGCAATGAAAGCGTTGTCGGAACGTAATGACTCTCCCGAAACAGCATCACGTCCTTATGATAAGGACCGCGATGGCTTCGTGCTCGGCGAAGGTGCCGGCGCACTCATCCTGGAAGAATACGAATACGCAAAACGCCGTGGAGCAAAAATCTACGGTGAGATCGTAGGTGGTGGAATGTCCGCCGATGCTTACCACATCACTGCCCCCCATCCTGAAGGTGCAGGCATTATTAAAGTGATGCAGCATGCGTTGGAAGATGCAGGATTGAAGCCCACCGATATCGACTACGTGAACACGCACGGCACGTCAACGCCGCTCGGCGACATCGGAGAGATCAAAGCCATCCAAAATGTTTTCGGAGAGCATGCGTATAAGATGAACATAAGTTCCACGAAGTCCATGACAGGACATTTGCTGGGAGCTGCCGGCGCCATCGAAGCGATCGCATGCGTGCTTGCACTGACGGAAGGAGTCATCCCTCCTACCATCAATCACTTCACCGACGATGAAGGTCTTGACTCCAAGCTCAACCTTACATTCAACAAAGCCCAGAAGCGCACGGTCAACATAGCGCTCAGCAACACATTCGGCTTTGGCGGTCACAATGCTTCCGTGATCATTAAAAAAGCTGAATAATATCGCGTGTGGAGCCTGCTCAAAATCCCCGGGAGGCGTTCTAAGAAGGAAGACCAAAAGCTGCTCGTCGCAATCCGGACGATCACAGGTTTTACCCCTTCCAACCTGGCTCTTTACAAGCTAGCAACGCTGCACACCAGCAGATCGAAGCAGACCAATGGTTTTCGTGAATCCAATGAACGATTGGAGTACCTGGGCGATGCGATTCTCGGCGCTGCGGTAGCCGATTACCTCTTCAAAAAATATCCTTTCAAGGACGAAGGCTTTCTCACGGAAATACGGTCGCGCATCGTTAACCGCGATTCACTCAACCTGCTCGCAAGAAAAATGGGCATAAGCCTCATCGTGCAATTCGACCAAAAAAACGTGCAGCTGCAACAAGTGGTATTAGGCAACACGCTTGAGGCAATCGTAGGAGCTGTGTACCTCGATAAGGGTTATCTTAGATGCAAAAAGTTTGTGATCGATAAATTGATCCAGCCAAACTTCGATCTGGATGTTGTCATCCAAACCAATATCAACTACAAGAGTAAGATCATTGAGTGGACTCAACGGCACAGCAAGGTCGTGCGTTTTGAAATGGGTGAGGTAAGGAAATCCAAGAATCAGAAAGAATTCTCAATACAAATATTCATTGACGAGCACCCCTATGGCACGGGCTTCGGTTTCACAAAAAAGAAGGCCGAGCAGGATGCAGCGATGAAGACGTGTGAGCTATTGAACATATAAATGCATTTCCTACGGACCAACGCATACCTGCCTGCTGACAGGCAGGTTCAATACTACAGATTAGACGGATCCGTTTTTATCCGTGGGCACTCAATCCCTGCGGATCCGGGGGAACCCCTTTTGAGCAAAACCGGTCGAATGACAAGACATTTACCATAATAGCAACAGAATAAACTAAGGTAAAGGGAACATGGCTAACTGTTTTTAAGTTATAAAGAAAGAAATGAGCACGCTGAAAATTGCCGGGGCAACACTCAATCAAATTCCCATCCACTGGGAAAACAACACGGGCAATATTCTGGCAGCGATTGAAGAAGCCCGCGCGCAGCAGGTCAAACTTCTCCTCATGCCCGAGCTTTGCATCACGGGCTACGGATGCGAAGACATTTTGCTCAGCGACTGGCTCTCAGAAAAAGCAGCTGAGGAACTTTTCAAGATCATTCCCGCATGCAAAGAAATCACCGCCTGCGTGGGCCTGCCTGTCCGCATCAACAGGATCACTTACAATGGAGCGGCGGTCATTCGTAATGGCGAGCTTCTTGGAATAACTCTCAAACAAAATCTCGCCCGGGAAGGGGTGCACTATGAGCCGCGCTGGTTCGATCCATGGGTGCGCGATAAAGTCATCGAAATTTCACTGGGAGGAAAAAATGTGCAGGTTGGCGACCTCGTCTATGAAGCAGATGGAATCCGTTTCGGCTTTGAAATATGCGAAGACGCCTGGAGCCGCAATCGCCCGGGTTACCACCTGCATGAAAGGCGTGTCGATCTGATTCTTAATCCCAGCGCAAGTCACTTTGCGCTAGGCAAAGCCGGTCGGCGGGAAAAGGAAGTTATCATCGACGGGTCGGAAAAATTTGAGTGCGCTTATCTTTTTGTCAATCATCTGGGCAACGAAGCAGGACGCATGATCTATGACGGCGACATCGTGTTCGGACAAAACGGAAAGTTGATTGCAATCAACAATAGACTATCCTTCAAACGATTCAACCTGCTCGCATGCAATGTTGACTTCAAAGATCCTTCAAAGTCACAAAAAATCCCCATCACGGACGGACGTGAAAGGAATGATGAATTTGTTCGCAGCGCATCACTTGCGTTGTTCGATTACCTCAGAAAGAGTAAGGCTAAAGGTTTTGTTTTGAGCCTCAGCGGCGGAGCAGATTCCTCGTTGTGCGCCGTGCTCGTTTCAGAAATGGTACGCCGCGCCTCGTCCGAACTTGGCTGGGAAAAATTCTGGACAAGCCTGGGGTTCGACGCCAAATCACCTGCGACACAAAAAGAAGCGGTGAACAAACTTCTTACATGCGCTTATCAATCAACCCGTAATTCATCATCTTCGACACTCAATGCCGCAAAGTCCCTTGCTGAATCTATCGGCGCCGGATTTCATCAATGGTCCATCGACGAAGAGTCAGATTCTTACAAAACCAAGATTGAAGACGCATTACAGCGCAAGCTTACCTGGGATCAGGATGACATCGCGTTACAAAATATTCAGGCAAGATCACGTTCACCTATCATCTGGTTACTGGCCAACGTAAAGCAGTCAATCTTATTAACCACTTCGAACAGAAGTGAAGGCGACGTGGGCTATGCGACCATGGATGGTGACACGAGTGGAAGTCTTGCTCCCATCGCGGGCATTGACAAACCATTCATTCTACAGTGGCTTCGCTGGGCACAACAATCACTCGGGTATAGCGGCTTGGCGGCCGTAAACAATCTGCAGCCTACTGCTGAGCTCCGGCCTTCCGAGAGGGCACAAACCGATGAGAAAGATCTGATGCCATATGAAGTTTTGTTGGCAATCGAAAGGCTTGCAATCTATGAGCGCCGGCCACCATTAGAAGTATTCAACAATCTGAAATCCCAATACGATCCAAAGTCATTAAAGCAGTGGATCAGGAAATTCTTCAAACTCTGGTCGGCCAACCAGTGGAAGCGTGAGCGGCTCGCGCCCGCCTTCCATTTTGACGACCTCAATGTCGACCCTCGCAGCTGGTGCAGGTTTCCCATCTTATCGGGGAGCTTTGAAGAAGAGTTGCGGATGCTGGGCGAGTGAGCGGTCGTCAGAAAGCATTCGATAAGAAGGGATTCTGGATTCTGGTTGCTGGTTGTGGACCAAAACTTCCTCACTTCGCCTTCCCAAAATAGATTAAGGTTGACCTGCACTTGTGGGTGAACTGCCAGAATCCAGTCCACCAGAATCCAGAATCGGCACATCCACGAATTCGCCTATCTTTGCCGCACCTAACGATCAAGTTCGCACTATGGATCTAAGCTTCATTATTTGGAACGGCAGCCCTGATATCTTTTCAATCGGACCGGTGACCCTGCGGTGGTACGGGTTGCTGTTTGCGTCCGGCTTTCTCATCACGCAGCAGATCCTGTATTACATGTTCAAGAAAGAAGGCAAGCCGCAACAAGATGTCGATACCCTCACCATTTATATGGTGATAGCGACCATCCTGGGTGCGCGTCTCGGCCACATTCTCTTTTATGATCCTCAGATTATCTTAAATGACCCTTTGGGAATATTCCTTCCTTTCGAATTTAAACCTGAATTCAAATTCACGGGGCTGATGGGACTTGCCAGTCACGGTGCCGCCGTGGGTATCCTCTTCGCTCTTTGGTTGTATTCCCGCAAGGGCAAACCAGGTCAGAATTATTTACAGACCCTTGATCGCATTGTCATACTCGTCGCGTTGACCGGAGCATTAATCCGTTTTGGCAACTTCTTCAACTCCGAGATCCTTGGAAAGCCCACCGACAACCCACTTGGTATTGTCTTTATCAACCGCGTGACTGAAAGTATCCAGGGCGATTCATCTAGTCCCGATAATAAGATCGAGACGGTGGTCGTTGAGAAAAATAATGAGTTGCCTGCTCAGCCCAATGGTCGAATGCCCATCAAGATCTTTATCTTTTTTAAACCCGGCGTACCTGAAAATGATGCGCGGATGTTCGTGCAAGGGGAAGTCAAGCGCATGCTTTATTTCTTATCGGAATTTGTAGATGAGCCACCGATGGAGGCAATCCATTTCAACACCATCCTTGACACAAAAACAAATCAGGTGATGGCTCGCGTTGATACACTCGGCATCTCACGGCACCCAGCCCAACTCTATGAAGCGATTTCGTGCATCGTACTCTTTATATTCCTTCTCATGATCTGGATGCGCTATAAGGAAAAGCTCCCGGAGGGACGCATCTTTGGATACTTTATGATCATACTCTGGAGCCTCAGGTTCCTTTATGAATTCCTGAAAGAGCCTCAGGAAGATTTCGAGCTCACAATACCCCTCTTTATGGGACAGATACTCAGCATCCCGCTCGTTATTATTGGTATATATTTCCTGATCCGCTCCTACCGTTTACTTCGCCCGTTAGTATTGGATAAAACAATTGTGGTAGCGGCGGGTATTTCTCTTATTGCATCGGGGATCATGGTATGGAAAACCCAGTGGTATTGGGCTCTGATGTATTCAGTTTTCATTCCGGCAATAGTCGTGATGCTGTATTCCGTCGTGCGAGTTGTTATAACAAAAAAGACCGACGCTCAGCAATAACCAGGGTGCTCCGAATATCGATTACACGTTATGTGGATAATCCAAGATGCCATTGCATGCTGGCTTTCTTGTTAGGACTTGTACTGACAGCCGCAGGTGGCGACCTGGATTTTCAGGAGCCCGCGGCCGATACAACGCGACAAACGGCTATTGATTCGGTTGCAGATCGCCTGCTGACAGTCGACCGTGTCATCATCATCGGCAATAAAGTAACACGTAACCGGATCATCGAGCGCGAACTTTCTTTGAAACCCGGGGACACCATCCGCAAGTCGGCGCTTCAAGGCTCACTTCAGTGGGATAAGAATAAACTTTACAATCTCAGACTTTTTAATACGGTAACCGTGAGGGCGCTTGAATTGCCCAATGATCGGCTTGACATACTTGTCGAGCTCACCGAGCGATGGTATATTTTTCCTGTTCCAATCTTTGAGCTTTCCGATAGAAATTTTAATGAGTGGTGGAACAATTACAATCACGACTTCAATCGCATCAACTACGGGATCAGGCTGTACAAGAATAATTTCCGTGGTCGGAATGAATCATTGCGATTCACGGCACAGTTCGGTTATGTGCGAAAGTTCGATTTACAATACCGCATTCCCAACCTCGACCGGAAGCAAAAACAAGGACTGACTTTCAATTTCGATTACGGCACACCGCGCAACCTGGCGTATAAGACAGTCGACCATAAATTGGTCTACCTGGAATCGAAACAGGTGGTGCGCACCTCGTTCGGCGCTGGTATAGGCTACTCCTACCGAAAATCGTTTTTTGAAACGCATTCATTGAGTTTCAACTACCGCGAAGCAGAAGTGATCGATACCGTCCTGCAGCTGAATCCTATCTATTATAATAACGGAAAGACCACACAGAAATATTTCGCACTGTCGTACTCATTCAACTCCGAGCACCGCGATGTCGTGCTGTATCCATTGAAGGGCTATCAGTTCACATTCTGGGCGTCCAAGGCAGGACTGCTTCCAAAAGACGACGTTAACCAGCTTGAGCTGAACGCAACCTATGCTCATCATTGGCCCATGGGCAACAATTTCTTTCTGTCAAACTTCACGTCTGCCTATTGGAGCAATCCTCAAAACCAGCCATACAATATCTTCAGCGCGTTAGGCTATCGCAACCAGTTGGTCAGGGGATTTGAAAACTATGTGGTGGAAGGTCCCGAGTTTGCTTTGAATAAGACGACGATCAAAAAGAAAATCTTTGGGAAGTCGTGGACACTTAACAGCATGCCCATTGAACAGTTCAGCTATCTTCCACTTGCCATCTATGTTAAAGCCTTTGCTGATTTCGGTTATGTGAAGAACTATCCCTACTACGACGAAAAGGGATTGAACCAGGCCTATTCCAACAAACTGTTAATCGGTACAGGTGGTGGAATTGACTTCGTTACGACCTATGACCTGGTATTACGCATTGAATATACATTCACACAACAGAAACCTGAGGGTGCTTTCTTTTTTAATTTGAAGAAGGAGTTTTAAATAGCCCAACCACACAGGCACATAGACAGCCACCGGACTGCTTAAGTGCCACCTATCAATTTCAGAGAATTCGTTCAATGGGATTTTCAATTCGATTATATTGTCTAGCGAATCTTTATGAATATCCCTTATATAAGAGCCCTTACATTTGCCATTTCATTTTTGATTTTACATAGCTGTCGGCAGCCCATTGAAATAGGACAAAACCAAGTATACGTCCTGGCAGATGAATTCTCACAAACGGAATGCAAGGTCACACCAGGGTGCGATTGTTGTTCCGCCGAACTTATCTTGCTCGAAGGCAAGAAGTTCGCGCTTATCGACAGATGTCTTGGAGGAGACACATATTTTTCCGGTAAATATTCAAACTCAGAAACGCAGCTAACCTTGAATTTTTTCAGCAAAATTGTGAATGAGATTTCCGACGAAGACTATAACGTAACAGGCTATACTGGAAAAATAATTGAACTTGGCGCAAAGACATTCGACATTAAACTTTGTGATGGAAAAATTCATTTAGTGAATGCAAGCGACTCTGCTGGTTGGCAACATGGCTCGCGACACAAGCCAGATATCGAAAAGGAACTTCTAAACGAGTTACCAAATCTTATGGCATGGCAAGAATTGCAAAGGAAATGAAAAGATTATGCCAGACTCAACCAAAACCTTCTTCGCACCAGAACTTTACATCCCCCACGGTGTAAAAGATGTCACCTTTTACACAAAAGCATTTGGCGCCGTTGAACTGCGGCGATTTTCGAACGACGATGGGACGATCCACGTCGTAGAGCTTTCCATTGATGGCGCATTGTTTCATCTTCACGAAGAGACTGCACGATTGAATGCCGTGAGTCCGTCAAGGAACAACGGCACTACCACCATCATCGGCCTGTTTGTTTCAGACGTCCAGGCCGTGATGAATCAGGCCGTCGCTGCCGGCGCGATAGAAATCTCCGCAACACAGGACTATGACTATGGATACCGGCAAGGCCAGGTGAAAGATCCGTTTGGACATATCTGGATGATCGAGAAGAAGATCTGAATTTTAAGACATAGGAGATGCAGAGATATCCTTCCTTTGCAGATGCGTTTGAAACTTAGAACCTAGACACTTCGGTTTGACTTGCCGACCGCAAGATTTCAAAATGCAGAATCTGCATTTCTTTTAGGATAAATCTGAAAAATTGGAAGATTTCCTCAAACGAAATCTTATATTCGTTTACCCTAACCCAAGTCAACCCATGAAACCCACCCTGACCCTTGTGCTTGCGTGCATTGCAGCAGCGTGCTCGCCTTTAAGTAAAGTCCCGGAAAAGAAATGTCTTGATCTTCGCAATCTCAAAATTGGCGACGTAAGATTTGAGGTGAACAAGCCGAGATACGACAATTACAAGCGCAACTATCTTGTTCAGATTTACGCAGATACTGCCAGAAAAACACTGATTGATAACGTTCTTCTCTCAAGGAAGACCGAGTGGACTCAAACAATTCATAATGTCAAGAAGGAGTATTGCATTGTCATCTTCAAAGACCGCACGCTCACTACATACGCGCAGATGGAGTGGGACACATTGAAGCCTGCGGGATCCGCCATGATTGATGATGTGCGTAAATCTTATTATGCATCGGCGAAACGAGGCGCACTCTTGCTGCCAATTACTTCAAAAGATGGATCAGCCGGTGATGGTGTAAGGGCTGTGGTTAACTAAACGCTTATGCGGCGTTGGCTTGTCAGTGCCTGTCTCCTCGCAACTGCCTTTACGACTTTCTCACAAAAGGCGGATCTGCAACTGACCAAGGGAAGGGAACTCCTGCAGGTGGAGGAATTTCGTGCGGCCTACCTCCTGCTGATTGAGACCCAATCATCGAAAAAGGGAAACGTGCGTCAACAAGGCAAGCAGGCCCTGGCGGAATTATTTCTACTGCAGCAACTTCCCGATTCGGCAGCACGCTTCCTGTACCCAGCATCCAAGCAGCCGGCGAGCCGGTTTCTTGTCGCACTGGACAATTTTGTAAGAAACAAACCGGATGAGGCATACACCGAACTGGCCGCGTTGGCGAATAAAGCTGATCCCAAGAATTCCTGGCTGAATGGTCAAGTCAACCATTACGCGGGCCTCATTCAGTTTCGAAAACGTACGGCGGAGTCAATACCGCTGGCAATCACCTATTTGCAACGTAGCGCAATTGAATTCAAAAAGGACTCGATCCATGCACACCTGAGACTGGCTCAGGCAAGATTAACGCTTGCAGAAGCCTATCGCGCAAATCAGGAATTTGATGCGGCAGTTGCTCAATCCCACTTGGCGTTGACTATCCTGGAGCGAACGCCTTACGCCAAACCAAACTACTTTGCTGCTGCGTACGGCACGGAGGGACGATCGTACGTCTCTTTGGAAAAATACAACGACGCGAAAACGACTCTCGAAAAATCTCTTCAGTGGCAGATACGTGCCGGCACCGACAGCGCGTCTATTGGAGCAACCTATGCAAACCTCGGGGTTTGCTTTGAAGCACAGTCCGACCTTATCAATTGCGAAAAAGCTTACGCGCAAGTAGCGACTTATTGGCGAAATCTCAAGAATCAACCCGAACGGCTCGTTCCCTTCGTAAACAACAGGGCGCTGTTTCTCGAGTCCATCGACGAATCGACAACTGCACTGCGTTCACTGGAAGGAGTGTTGCCCCTGGTGGAGTCCGGAAGCGTGAAGACTCCCTTTTACATTTTCCAAACTTATTACAACCTGGCATACCTAAATTTTATCATCGAAGAATTTGACAAGACCAAAACATTCATCGACCGGCTGGATAATTTTCTCGTTGACAATGCAGAATCAATTCCCCGGAGCGAAAGACTCAAGTTTGTTCAGCTCAAAGCGAAATGGTGTGCAAAAAACGATCGAATGCAGGAAGCCGTCCAACTCGGCCGCGCCGAAGAACGCGACTTGGATCCGGAGTCACTGTATCCTGAAGAACTGGGTAAGTTTTATATGGCTGTTGGCGACGTCTACATGAGCGCCGACAGCTTTGCTCTTTCTGGCTCATATCTCGGCAAGGCAAAAAAAATATTCGACGCCGATGAAAGTCTCACAAAGCAAATCGAGGTGAATAATTTACTTGCGCTGAATTTTCTTCAGCTGCGACAATACGATAGCGCTATCTGGTATTCACACCAATCTTTGCAGCACAATTCCAGCAAAGACGCAGGGCTACTATATCCATTCGTAGACAGTCACGAAGCGGCTCAGTCCTGCTACACGCTGATCGCGTCGCACCTGAACATATTCAAGAAAACAGGGAACCAAAATGCACTTCAAAACTGCACGCCATACGAACAACTGGGAATCAGTCTGATCCGCACAATCCGGAAAAATCTTTACAGCGACGACGACCGGATCAGGTACAATCAACGCGTTACCATATTTTATAGCCTGCTTGCGCTGGTCTCTTTCGAACGGTGGCAAGTTCAGCAAGACAGCGCCATGGGCAAATTCTTCGAATACGTGGAGGAAGGAAAATTTCAGGCCTTGGTAAACAGCATCAGCAACAACAGGGTAAATTCTTTTAAGGAAATCAACTCCGCCCTCCTCGACGAAGAACGATCGCTGGCCAAACAAAAGGTACTTCAAAATGCACAATTGGTGCAGCTCGTGACGCAGCGAGGTGATGCCGGAGATCTGGATCAGGAAAGATCATCGTCTCGGCTTTCGCTTGCCCGGCTTGAAATGCAACACAGTAAGTTTCTTGATTCTCTTCGTAGGAATTTTTCGGGTTACTATGAGCTTAAATATGGAAGCGAACCTGCGTCTTTAAAAGAGCTGCAACGCGAGCTGGCAACCGGCGAGTTAGTTCTTCAGATAAAAGTTATCGACACGGTGATCTTTATACAGGCGATTACTGCAAAAGACGCTTCACTGTTCAGGTTTTCCCGCGCAGGCGAGTGGCAACGAAAAATAATGAAACTGAGAAACCTGATGCAATTCAGCGTCAGCGAAGATTTTCTGTCATTATCCAACGACATCTACAACGGACTTCTCAAACCTGTGCTCTCCGGGATGACAAAGCGCGGCGCTAAGATCAGCTCGCTGACGATCGTACCGTCGGACTTTTTCTATTCCCTGCCAATGGAAGCCCTGGTTGTGCGGGAGGAGCCCCTTCGCTACCTCATCCATGACTATGATGTAGTCTACGCGTATTCTTGCAACCTCCTTCTTCAGCAAAAAAGGAAAGCTGAAACTTCCAACAAGAATTTCTTAGGCGTAGCACCGAAGTTCAGCGACCTGGATCCGGGGCATCGAATTGAAAACGCAACCACAGGATCAGGCTACCGCGATTTCCGTTTTCAGCCGTTGAACGAAAATGAAAATGAAATCAACCAGATCAGTAGCATGATACAGGGTAAGGCGATGGCAAGTGTCGTGGTTAGTGGACCCAAAGCATCCGAAAAGAATCTCAAAAAGCTGGACTTAAGCTCTTACAAATATATTCACCTCGCTACCCATGGCTTCGTAAATTCCCGTGATCCCGCCAGGTCAGGCCTGGCCCTTACGAACGAGGAGTCTGATGAGGACAACATTTTGTATGCAGCAGAAATTTATGGCTTGACTATGAATGCCGACTTAGTCTGCCTTTCAGCTTGTGAGACAGGTTTGGGACAGCAAGCTTCGGGCGAAGGATTGATTGGCCTTGGGCGTTCGTTCTTTTATTCCGGGGCGCGAAACCTCTTGTTGTCACTCTGGAAAGTGCCGGATGAAAGTACAAGTGTCTTCATGGTGGATTTCTACAAACGCTTACTCAACTCTCAAAAGTTGACTGGGTCGCTCAGACAGTCGAAGATTCAAATGATGCAGGATAAGAAATATCAGAGTCCGAGTTATTGGGCAGCGTTCATATTGATTGGAGGGAATGAGTGAGAGAGAGGCGGAAAATACATTCATCAATCCCTGTACTTCCACTCCTTCTTCTTTCCCTTCTTATCATACTGGTACCAGACGCCCGTGCGCTTGCCTTCTTCGAAAAAGCCAGTGTACTGAAGCTTCCCATCATCCGTATAAAATTTCCAGGGCCCGTCTTCCAAACCAGCGAGGTAATTTCCTACCTGTAGCAAAACGCCCTTATCAGAGTAAATCCGCGTTTCTCCTTCGGGCAATCCATTGACATAAGACAGTGTGCGACTTAGCTGGCCTTCAGGAAAATAGTGTCTCCACTCTCCTGCGTACTGTCCCTTCACATAGATGCCCTTTCTCTCCAGGCCCCCATCCATATGGTAGTAAAATGCTGAATCGGACATAGCGCCTGCGGTCCAATGTTCAAGCGCCTGCAGCTTGCTGTTGGGAAAATAATAGGTCACCTCACCGGACAGCTTGCCGCCCTTGTAGTGTTCAACTGCGCTAAGCTTTCCATTCTGATAAAAATATTGCCACTCCCCTTCCTTCTTATGATTCTGGATTTTGCCTTTGCCCCGGGTCTGTCCGTTGGGATATGAATCGACAGAGTCGACCAGCTGCGCCAGGAGTGAATGCGACGCCATTAAAAATATGGTCAGGAAAACATACTGCATTGCCTTGATCCTAATCCTCTGCAAAGGTGTAAACTTATTTTGAATTTATCAGGAATGAAATACTGCACAAACATACTGTTGGTGTGTCAGAGTCTTATTGCCGGCGCGCAAAGTGTGCCCACTGAACTGGGAGCACGCGCAGCAGGTATGGGATACGCGAGTGCTGTGAGCCACGATGAATGGAGTCTTTTCAACAACGTCGCGGGACTCGCCTGGCAGACAGAAATTTCCGCAACCTTCGCCTATGAAGTCCTCCCCGACCTGCAGGGTGCAAACCGCATGGCAGCGGGAATATCACTTCCTACGAAAATTGGCGTGGCAGGAATGGGCTTATTCAAATTCGGTGACGCACTTTACAGTGAACAAGTCGCATCCGGCGCATTCAGCAATAAACTTGGGATCGCGTCGCTGGGGCTAAAGGCAGATTACATTCAATATGAAGCTGCAGGAACACCGACACGCAATACTGTTAGCGTTTCATTCGGGGGAATCGCAGCCTTAACGTCAGAGATCTCTGTGGGCGCATACATCGCCAATCTAAACCAGGCAAAAATCAATGAGACAGAAAGACTTCCAACAAAACTCGTGGCAGGGATATCTCTCAAACCAGATACCCACCTGACCATAACATCCCAGGTAGTGAAGGATCTGCTGTTTGATGCCACATGGAAGACAGGCGCTGAATATTCATTAAACGGAAAGATTTTCTTCAGGAGTGGATTCAACCTCAATCCAACTGCCGGATTCTTTGGACTGGGTTTCAATTCAAGAAAAATCAAGTGCGATTTCTCCGCTCGCCTGCATTCATTTCCTGCCAATGCCTACCAAGCTTCAGCGGCATACATCATTAATAGACAGCGCGACAAGTGAAAAAATCGATCTTATTTGCCTTGTTCATCGTCCCATTCCTTGCGCTCAGTCAGGACTATCCGAGGACCGACATAAATCTGGAGAAACTCGTCGATGAAATATTTCCGGTTCAGGATCTCGACCTCAACTATGAAGATCTCTACGACAACCTTGCACAGCTGCTTTCCAATCCCCTCGATTTGAACACCGTTACACGAGAACAAATGCGTTCGCTGATGGTCGTGCCCGAAACTGAGATCAATGCGTTCTTTCAATACCGGGATGAAAACAGCCCTATCTTGTCGGTCTATGAACTCCAATCTGTTCCCGGATGGACCCGGCAAACCTTCGATAACATCATTCCATTCGTCAGGGTCGTCGAAGCACAATCAAGGCTCAACACTTCCATTTTTCAAAGGATGGCAGAAGAGAAAAACAACTACCTGCTGCTGAGGATCGAGCGTGGATTAGAAATGAAGAAAGGCTACAAGACCGAAACTGATTCTGCCCAGCGGTATGCAGGTTCGCCGGATAGATTCTATGCACGCTACCGTGTATCAAGGTCAAATGACTTCAGCTTTGGCTTTACTTTGGAGAAAGATCCGGGAGAAGCGATGACCTGGAATCCCTCCAAACATCAACTCGGCTTCGACTATGTTTCAGTGCACGGGCAGGTGCAGAATAAGGGACAGATAAAGAATCTGATTGTGGGCGACTATCAGTGCCAGTTCGGACAGGGTTTGATAATTGGAAGTAGCTTTGGTTTTGGAAAGAACGCCGAGACTGTGACGACCGTCAGGCGCAGCAATCTGGGATTCATTCCGTTTACGTCCTTAAGTGAGAATCTTTTTATGCGCGGTATGGCAGCAACGGTCAGCCTATCCAAAAATGTCTTTGCCCATGGTTTCATATCCAGGGCACTTCGTGATGGCAACCTGACAAGTCTAGCCGACGAGAACACTCAAACAGCAACTTCGCTTTCTAATGCCGGCCTTCACCGGACACCGGCAGAGCTTGAGGACCGAAAACAAATCGAAGAAACGGATGTCGGTGGCGTAATTCAGTACAAGACTCAAAGCCTGGACGCCGGCGTTATTTATCATCGCCTCAATTTTCAACCAGGAATTGTACGAAATGACACGCCTTACAATCAATTTGCATTCTCAGGAAGTGAGAATCAAAATCTTGGAGCCTACGTCAACTTTAGTTGGGCGAACTTCACTTTCTTCAGCGAGGTGGCACAAACCCTTTCCCATGGAAGAGCATTTACTGCTGGAATTCTCGGAAACCTTACCAAGGCATTCGAGGTCTCCCTTCTGTACCGAAATTTTGATCGCAACTTCTATTCATTTTATTCAAATGCGCTGTCAGAAAATACCGCCGCACAAAACGAACGCGGGCTATATTGGGGATGGAAGTACCGGTTCAATAAAAAATATTCCGCAAGTGGCTACTTCGACATATTCAGTTTTCCATGGTTGCGTTACCGCGGATACGCACCCTCGGACGGAAACGAATGGCTACTTCGCTTCAACTATACGCCCGCCAAAACCATTGTTCTCTTTTTGCAGGCCCGGGGTGAATCCAAAATTCGAAATCTGCCAGGAGAGTCAAATCTATATCGCACGGCTATCGGTGAAAAGAGGAATTTCTGGATCAACTGCGATTATGCCGCTCCACCATGGCTTACTTTTAAAACAAGGGTCCAGTTCAGCGATTACACTTTTGCAGGCAATACAACCCGGGGATTTGCGGTGATCCAGGATGTAAACTTTTCGATGGGAAAGGTCACACTCTCAACCCGCTATGCCCTCTTCGATACGGATGACTATGACAACAGGATCTATTCTTACGAGAGGAATATGTGGTTGGCCTATTCGTTTCCGGCCTACTATGGAATTGGGGTCAGAACATACGTAATGGTTCAGTACAAGCTGACCAGGCAAACAGACGTTTGGCTACGATGGTCGCAAACTCGCTATTCAGATCGGGAGGAGATCGGAACGGGCACCGAAGCCGTCTCAGGAAATACAGGAAATGATGTTAAATTTCAGGCGAGGATACGCTTTTAACGATCTCAATACCCTTATATAGTCACATGCACGGCACTGCCCACGTCACACCTGAAGTCGGACTAGTATTAGCTTTTGGGCTGGCCCTTTTCATCCTGATTTACCGTCAGATCTTTCGGAAGCCGAAGAAATGACATCCTGTTGACTGAACTCCGGTTTGGACATTTCGTCGCTTGTTTTGTAGATTTAACGATCTGATAAAGATTGTATTAACCCTAAGGTGCAACTTTTAACCTTTAAACCACCTGACCGGACCATGAGAAAAATTAATGTCATTTTTTTCCTGATTGTATTATCCCTGATACTCCTCTCCGCCGCCTCCATCGCATTCTCCCAAGCCACAAGAAAAACCCTGGAGCTTCCTGACTTCAAAAGCATCTACGTCAACTCGAATTATACGGTGATGTTGAAGCAGACCAACAAGCAAGAAGTTGTTGTCGAAGCACCGTCGGATATTTTAGAGGCAAGCGAGATCAAAGTTGAGAACGGTATTCTGCTGGTCAACATTGAGCGTAAACCAGACAGTCCTAACAAAAGCATTTGGGCGAAGATTGACGACATCAAAATGAACCCCAACATGAAAGTTTATGTCAGCATGAAGAACGTCGGCGAACTTATGGTGAATGGCAGCGGCAAAATCATCTCCGAGAATTCCATCGCTGCCGACTATATTTCTCTCGGTCTGGCGGGAAGCGGAACAATGGACGTCGACCTGAAAGGGAATACAGTGAAGGCGGAAGTCAGCGGCAGCGGCACACTTACTTTGCGTGGTTATGCGACTTCGCTCGACCTGAGCGTCAGCGGGAGCGGTAACGTGAAAGGTTATGACTGCCCAGTCGAAATCTGTAAGGCAAAATTGAGCGGCAGCGGAAACGCGGAGCTCAATGTATCTTCAAGCCTCGAAGCGATGGTACTTGGGTCAGGCGGCGTGAAACACAAAGGCAACACCAAAACACTTACCAAGAAAGTGTACGGTTCCGGCGCCATCGAGCGCGCTTATTGACACCCTCTTCTATTCCTGGATAATTTTTTTCCCGCAGATCGCACAGGCTTTCTAAAAGCTTAGGAACGACAAAAAGAATGCATTGATGCGCGAGATCGTGAGATCTGTGTCTGCGCACCTAAGTGCTTCGGCGCACAGGTATGGGAGGAAAAACCACCACAGGACTGAGCACATATTTCCTTATTTCGAGTCTAACCATTCTCCCGCACGTGATCGCTCCCTTCACTATTAATAATATTCATCAACATTCCTCAGCTGAATTATTTGATCAGATTGTAACGCGGCCTAACTTGGATTCATGTCATCACCCTTCCTTGCATCCGCCGTCCAGGCAGCTCCCGTCTTTTTCGATAAAGCAAAAACGCTTCAGAAGATCAGCGACTTGATCTCGGAGGCTTCAAAAGCAAAATCTCAACTGATATTATTTCCCGAGGTTTTTATTCCAGGTTACCCGAGGGGATTGACATTCGGCGCTTCCGTGGGAGGACGCACGCCCGAGGGTCGCGACCTCTTCCTCCGTTATTGGGAAAATTCTATTGAAGTACCAGGAAAAGAGACAGCACAAATCGCGAGTTGGGCAAAATCGTCCAAAGCATTCATTGCGGTTGGTGTTACGGAGAAAGACAAGACAAGCGGCACCTTGTATTGCTCATTATTATTTTTTTCTCCTGAGGGAACCCTGCTGCATCGCCATCGCAAAATAAAACCTACTGCCTCAGAGCGGATCATTTGGGGAGAAGGCGATGGCAGCGATCTTAACGTACTCGATACCGCGATTGGTAAAGTGGGCGGACTGATTTGTTGGGAGAACTATATGCCGCTCGCCAGGATGGCTTTGTACCAACAGGGTATTGAGATATATGTCGCTCCCACTGCAGACTGTCGCGACAGCTGGCAGGCGACACTCACCCACATCGCATGCGAAGGACGCTGCTTCGTGGTCGGGTGCAACCAATATCTCACAAGGGAACATTATCCGCCCGACTTGCAAGCTTTGCTGCAAAATGATCATCCTTCGTTGCCGAGTACCGGTGGAAGCGTCATCATCAGCCCATTGGGAAAAGTGCTCGCCGGGCCACTCTTTGGAAAGGAAGGGATTATCACCGCAGAAATCGACCATCGCGATATCGTCCGGGCGAAGATGGACTTCGACGTTATCGGGCACTATGCAAGACCGGATGTGTTTTCGTTTGAGTGGTTAAAATCTAAATAGCACATGGAAAATCCGAAGGACGTAATTGAAAGGTTCTACTCAGCGTTTCAACGCAAGGATTGGAAAGCGATGCAGGATTGCTATCACTCCGATATCTGGTTCTCCGACCCAGTCTTCCGCGATCTCCGGGGTGGAAGGGCCAAAGCAATGTGGCACATGCTTGTAAACGCAGGCAAAGATCTAACGCTTACTTTTAAAAACGTTGAAGTAAAAGACAATACAGGGTCTTGTGATTGGGAAGCATTCTATAGCTTTTCTCGCACCGGTCGTAAGGTTCACAACGTCATCCATGCAACATTTGAGTTTAAAGACGGCAAGATCATCAGACACAATGATTCCTTCGACCTTTGGAAATGGGCAGGCATGGCATTGGGAACACCCGGGAAACTATTGGGATGGTCTTCGGCGATCCGATCAAAAATCAGAAGTACTGCTGCCACCAATCTGGACCGCTTCATTGCAGACCACCCCGAATACAAGTCATAAGGCGTACGCACCGCACATATTCTGGCATTTTCGCGCTGTGCAACAAACCAGGGCAATTGCGCAAAATCATTAAAAGTCAGGGAATTAAAGGCTTTTTGCCGGATCCAAAGCCACCTGAATTGACTAGAGTCGGGCATTTTTAACCGGACTATCATGAATGATCAGTGCTGGCAACTTTTCTACCTCTCATATACTTTGATTTTGATTCTTAAAATATTATTATATTTGCCTGTCAGCCAACAAATCCTCCCCCCACAGCACAACGATTTCTCCGCGTACTCTAAGGTGAGTCTTAATTGGATGACAGGTTTATTAATTAACTAATTTCAACAGTACACATGAACATTTATGTAGCCAACATTCCCTGGAAGGCCACCGAAGACCAATTGAAGCAGCACTTTGCAGCGTATGGGGAAGTCACCTCTGCAAAGATTATTATGGACAAAGTCACGCAGCGCAGCCGTGGATTCGGCTTCGTGGAAATGGCTGATGATTCATCTGCACGCCAGGCCATCACAAGCCTGAACGGCGCTGATTTTCAAGGCAAGAGTCTGGTGGTGAATGAGGCACGCCCACGCGAAGAGAGACCGAACAACTTCCGCAGCAATGGCGGCGGTGGTGGTTTCCGCAAAGGCGGATTCAATCGCGAAGACTAAGAACTTCACTTGAAATCGATATAGTCAATGTCCCGATGAACAATCGGGACATTTTTGTTTTACACAAAATCAATTATATCGATCCGGGTCGAACTGATCCAATGCCACAGATGGCATTGTGTTTCCGACGAGTTCACTAACCAACTTGCCCGTTCCCGGCCCCAGGCTTACTCCAAGCATCGAATGTCCTGTTGCGACTATTAGGTTTTTTAACCGCCTCGTGCGGCCTATGTACGGCAAACCATCCGGCGAGCACGGACGTAAGCCATACCAAATGTCCTTTTGTTCCGGCATGACTACATTCATTTCAGGATAATACTTCGGAATCGCTTCCACAATCCCTCTTACCCGGCTCATGTTGATCTCATCATTCACGCCAGTGATTTCCATGGTGCCCCCAAACCTCAACGATTTCCCCATGGGTGTTACAGCTACTCTGTCCTCGAGGAAGATCGTTGGTATATTCGTATTCTTCGCCACGTCGGGCAAAGTAAAGCTGTAACCTTTCCCTGCCTGCATCGGCATATTCAGCCCGAGTTTTGCACCAACCCGCGCCGACCATGAGCCACTTGCCAGCACCAGGTTCTCCACGTCGAATTGATTCTTGCCGGACAACATTGCTCTAATCGAACCATTCTCAATGACAAAATCATCCACTTGCGTTTTAGCAAAAAATCTCACACCCTTTTCCTCAAGAAAAGTCCTAAGCCCTTTCATCAGTACTTGCGGCACCACTTGTGCATCTCCCGGATAATAAACTCCACCACGTGCAGTTATCCGGACATTGGGTTCAAGCTTTTGAACATCGGGAAGACCTAACACATGCGCCTCGATTCCGGCCTTGTTCGCGACATGACTAGCTTCGATTTCCTCCTCCTCCATCGCTCTTGTCCGATACAGCATCAACAGGCCCTTCTCTTGGAAGGCAAAATCGAAGGCTGCTTCACGACTGAACTCACGATAAAGATCTTTACTGTGAATGCTAAGCGCTTTGAGCGCGGGAATAGCACGCTCGACGTGTGTGTCTGTCGCATGACGATAAAATTCAAATCCCCACTTGATGAGTTCGCTGCTCACACGTGGCCTGACATAAAATGGGCTTGTCGATCTGAACATCCAACGGAATCCTTTCGCAATCATACCAGGGGCTGCCAATGGGATGATGTGGCTGGGAACGATCATTCCGGCGTTTCCATAGGAACAACCATTACTCAGATCTCCCTGATCGTAAACGAACACGTTATGACCTTCACGATTAAGATAGTAGGCAGAAAAAAGCCCAATGACACCACCGCCGATAATACTGACATTACTCATGAACGCAAGGAATAATGTGCATCAGACAACCTGAAATCCATATGCATAAGGATCATCGTCCGGATCGATCGTGATCGTATTTCTTCCATAGATCTTCGCCCAGCCCTCAACGCTTGGAATTATCGCCGTCTTGCCTGCAAGTTCCGTTACCTCTTCTACGCGACCGGTAAATTTTGAGCCGATAATACTTTCGTGAATGAATAATTCACCTTTCTGAATTCTGCCCTTTGCATGCCATTGCGCCAGGCGCGCCGAAGTACCTGTTCCACAAGGTGACCTGTCAATGGCTTTATCACCATAAAAGACCGCATTGCGCGCGGTTGACGTCGGATCAATAACCTTGCCTCCCCAAAGAATATGCGAACATCCACTGATGGTGGGGTTTTCGGGATGCACAAATTTATACTTCGCGTTGATGCTCTTTCGCAATTCCCTGCTCCACGCTACCAATTGCCCGGCAGTGAAATGTTCCAACCCGGCAAAAGCCGGTTGTACATCAACGATGGCATAGAAGTTTCCGCCATAACCTACATCGAGGGTAAGTTCACCGAGATCGGGGCAAGTGGCAGTCAGGTTCTCCGCGGCGAGGTAGGATTTAACATTCGTCAACTTGACCGACTTAACTTTGCTTCCTTCCTGCCTGTAAGAAATCTTGACGATTCCGGCTGGTGTTTCGAGGTTCAAAACTCCAGGAGTCTTAGGTGATACCAACCCGCATTCGATCGCAATCGTAACGGTGCCAATCGTCCCGTGTCCGCACATCGGCAGGCAACCACTTGTCTCTATGAACAAAACTCCAACGTCATTGGCCGGATCGGTTGGCGGATATAATATACTTCCACTCATCATATCATGTCCGCGTGGCTCGAACATCAAACCCTTCCTTATCCAGTCATAATCACGCAGGAAGTGCTGGCGCTTTTCACTCATGTTTTTTCCTTCCAGCACCGGTCCCCCTTCAGCAACTACCCGTACCGGATTGCCACACGTATGTGCATCAATACAGGAGAAGACTTTCCCACCTGCCATTTTATCGATTACTTTTTAAGTTCGTTATTATGCAGCCGCCATATGCCGAGAGGATTATTCTGCTTCAATTCATCAGGAAGGAGCGCATCCGGAAAATTCTGGAACGACACCGGTCGAACAAAGCGTTTCACTGCATCCGTACCGACGGATGTAAATCGGGAGTCGGTCGTTGCAGGGAACGGACCTCCATGGTGCATAGCCGGGCAAACTTCCACGCCGGTGGGAACGCCATTGATGATCACTCGTCCGGCTCTTTCGGCTAGCAACTGGATAAAGTCAGCATACTCTACCAACTCGTCCTCTTCTCCGATAACCGTTGCCGTCAGCTGACCAGGCATTTTCAACACTGCTTCTTTAAGCTGATCAAGGCCCGAAGCCTTCACAAGCAACGAATAAGGTCCGAATACCTCTTCTTCCAGGACCGGATTGTTGAGAAAGTCTATCGCGTCGACAACAGCGAGCGTTGATGTGCCCTGGTTTTCTTTTGGTTTCTCGGTCGATTCCGCAGCCACCGTAACGCCCTTCTGGGCGAGCGCCTTGTCCCGGTTCTTTTTAAAATTAGTTGCGATGCCAGGATGAAGCATGGTACCTGGCGCAATAGCTTTCATTTTTGTTGCAAGTTGATCCTGAAACTTATCGAGGTCCGTCCCCTTCATACTGAGCATGAGACCTGGGTTGGTACAAAATTGCCCGACACTTTGCGTGATGGATGCTGCATACATATCCGCTACTTTTTCGCTTCGGGCTTTCAACGCACCTGGTAAGATAAACACGGGATTGATGCTGCCCATCTCAGCGAAGACTGGAACGGGTTCTTTCCTTTGAACTGCGTAGTTATATAATGCCATACCTCCTGAGAACGATCCCGTGAATCCCACCGCTTTTGTAAGCGGATGTTGAACCAATGCTTTCCCGGATTCAAATGAAGTTCCGTGTACATGCTGAAAGACATTTGTCGGCATTCCAGTTTTTTGCACTGCCTTTGCAATCGCGCCGGCAACAAGTTCGGAGGTTGCAGGATGTGCAGGATGTGCTTTCAACACAACAGTGCAACCAGCCGCAAGCGCAGATGCAGTATCTACTCCTGCCGTCGAATATGCGAACGGAAAATTGCTTGCTCCAAAGACAACAACCGGCCCAAGTGGAACCATCATCTTTCTTAAATCCGGCTTCGGCAGTGGCGTCCGGTCGGGAATAGCCGTGTCGATCCTTGCATCCACCCATGATCCTTCCTTCACCATTGCAGCAAACTGGCGAAGCTGGTTGCAGGTACGGGCGCGCTCGCCCGTCAACCTTGCTTCGGGAAGGTTTGTCTCCTCCATTCCCTTTTGAAGCAGAGCCGGCCCCAGCGCCTCTATCTCGGCGGCGATCGCCTCAAGAAATATTGCCTTGGCAACACCTTTTGCCTTCCTGTATTCTAAAAACGCTTCCTGTGATTTCTTCAGAACCGCGTCAATCTCATTTGCATTCAGATCTTTGAACATGTGCTTTTATACTTTGAACTTTGAACCTTAAACCTTGAACCTTAAACCTTGAACTTTAAACCTTGAACCTTGAAAGAATTAATCATATCCATTCCTGATTTGTTACAGTCTGTGCCACCACAGCTTCACCAGTGTGTTTTGTTGACCGGGGCTCCACAAGCATGAGTTTCACTTCTTCCCCTCCTGTCCATGGGCGGTGCTCTACGCCTTTCGGAACGATAAGAATTTCACCAGGCTTTATTTCAACCGTGTGCCGGTCTCTGAAATCCATCTTCAAGGTTCCTTCCAACACAACAAACAGCTCGTCCTCATCATCGTGCTTGTGCCAGATCAACTCGCCTTTTACCTTCGCTATCTTCACATAATTGTCATTGAGCTCACCAACGATGTAGGGATGCCAGTGCTCAGAAAACTTTGAGAATTTCTCTTTCAGGTTAATATGCATAGTCAGAGTTTTTTATAGTCCGGCAACTTCGGCCTGGATGCTATTCCATCACGGATTATTTTCAGAACTCGCTCGCGCTCGTCTCCCACCAGCGTGAGCCGGGGTGCACGAACAGTCTCGGATCCGATACCCGTTTGCGCCTCGGCAAGTTTGATGTACTGAACCAGCTTCGAATGAATATCAAGTTCAAGCAACGGCAGGAACCAGCGATGAATAACCAACGCATCCGCGATCCGGCCCGCTTTTGCAAGCTTATAGATCGCAACGGTTTCAGCGGGAAAAGCGCATACAAGGCCCGCCACCCAACCATGCGCTCCCATCGCCAACGATTCGAGCGCCAACGGGTCGACCCCACAGAGTATCTTGAAGCGATTTCCAAACCTGTTGATCATCCGTGTGACATTGCTGACATCACGGGTGGATTCCTTCACCGCCTGTATCGTCGGCATGACCGCCAACTCCTCAAGCATATCAAGAGTAACCTCAACCTTATAGTCAATCGGATTATTATAGATCATAAGCGGCAGTGGCGTTGCTGCAGCAACAGTTTTGAAATAGGTCACAGTCTCACGGTGATCCGACTTGTACCGCATGGGCGGTAGCATCATCAGGCCATGGCAACCCAGCCTTTGCCCCTGCTCGGCAAGTTTGACGGCTTCACGCGTGCTGCCCTCCGCAATATTCAGAATCACCGGAACCTTTCCGGCGACTTTGGCAATCGTGAATTTCAAAAGCTCGGATTTCTCTTCGTTTGATAACACGCTGGCCTCGCCGAGGGTTCCTCCGAGGATAACGCCCTCCACGCCCGCCTCGAGCTGAGCATCGAGATTCTTTTCAAAAAGCTTTAAATCCAGCGAATCGTCGCTGTTGAATTTCGTTGTAAGCGCAGGGTATACACCATTCCACATAGGGGCAGTTTTTCTCTAAAGGTAATGACTGGGCGCGTCTGTTCGGTTGAAAATTAGTTACTCACGGCACATTTCTTATATGGGCGAAACGAGTCCAATTCACACAAACAACCGATTGCAATTGGCCTGAATTATTTGTAAAATTTGTATAAACAATTTAAACCACCTTCATATGAATATGGTAACCAAAATTGAAGGCTGGGGAAACTCTCATCGCCCTGGCTGGCTGGATTTTTTCAGAATTGCGCTCGGGATATTTATCACTTACAAGGGTGCAGTATTTGCGGAAAACATAGAATCATTGCGCATGAGCATGCAGGGCCTGAATATGGCCTTCACCAACGTGGCACTGGCGCATTACGTCATTTTTGCACACCTGCTTTGTGGTCCGCTTATTGCTTTTGGACTGCTTACCCGCATCATGTGCGCGATTCAACTGCCTATATTGATCGGGGCCGTGGTTTTGGTCAATTATCCTAAAGGATTCATGTCGGTGGGCAACCACATGGAATTCGAAGTCTCGATTATTGTGCTCATGGGGTTGATTGTGTTTATGGTATTTGGTGCTGGAAAGTTTTCGATCGATGAAAAAAGAAGAAAAGAAGCTGCTTTGGAACATCACCACGCGTGAATTAAGAATCTCATTAGTCTTATCCGGTATCATTCTTTTGCTGGCTGGTGGCTTCCCGGCAGCCGGCCAGTCAAAAGATCCGGACAAGTTCACAGTAAGCTTTATCAGCGCCGGCGCGGGTGTGGACTATAAAGCCGAAGACAAGTTCCGGGACTTCGTCGCAAAATTCCAACAAGAGCACCGGACTGGTCCATTATATCAAATACAAAAATGGGGTAAGGAAGGCGAGACCGATTATAACTTTAACCTCAGCCGCGTTCAGCCCCCAGTGAAGGCATCCCTGAAAGAAAAACTCACTAAGATGTTTGAGGACAACGCTCTGGTGAAAATCCAGGATGCGCCAAATCATTGATCACGCCCGCTGCAGTTCAACGATCGTGAGCTCTGGCGGCATACCCACCCTACCCGGATAGCCGAGATAGCCAAATCCCCGGTTTACATAGAGATACTGGTCGCCTTCCTGATACAGATCTGCCCATTGCCTGTACACATACTTGACAGGACTCCATTTGATTCCCGCGACTTCCACTCCAAACTGAAACCCATGCGTGTGACCGGAGAAAGTCATGTCTATTTCCGGATGGCTTGGGCGTACTTGCGCATCCCAATGGGTTGGATCGTGCGAAAGCAAAAGCTTCACAGCGGCGTCATCAGTTCCCTGGCAAGCAACATCGAGTTTTCCATGTTTCGAAAACCGCGCCCCCCAGTTCTCATTGCCGATGATTGCAATTTTGTCACCGCCCTGTGTAAGGAAACGGTGCTCGTTCATCAGGATGTCATAACCCATGATCTTGTGGGCCTGTATCAAGTCGTTAAAGTTCCGCTGTTTCGCTTCCGGTGACTCCCATTTCTTGTAATCTCCATAGTCATGATTGCCGGTGATCGAGAAAACACCAAGCGGGGCTTTCACTTTCTCGAAAATGGGAACATAGTCTTTGACTTCCGACGATTCATTGTTTACAAGGTCGCCGGTGAAGAAAATCACATCTGGCTTCTCCCGCAGGAGCATCTCCACTCCTCCCTTCACCGCTGTTTTATTCCAAAAGCTCCCGGAGTGAATGTCCGATATTTGACCGATCCGAAGACCGTCAAAAGATTTCGGAAGATTTTTCAATTTCACTTTGACATTTCGTACGCGATAATCATGAGCACCTGAAATAATTCCATAAACAAACGCAGTCGCGGGAACCGCCGCCGTCGCCAGAGCAACTTTGGATAAGAATTCCGATCGTGGGATTGAAGTACCAGGCAACGATGTATTCGATTTTGTGAACAAACTCACAACCCACCGTACACCTCGCTGCAAATCATCGAGAAGTAAAACAACCAGTCCGACAACTTTTGAAAAATAGGTTGCGACAATCCCGGTAATGATGAAGTTGCGGGCGCTTGCGCTCACCTTATATGGATCACCGAAATTCCACCAGAGGAGGGCCAGAACTGACAGTACCGTCGGCACCCAGAACCCAAATCGCAAGATCGCCTTCCAAGGTGACCCAAGGTTCCTGCTGATGGTCAAAATCGCCTGAAAGAAGTAGATATCGATCAGGAGGAAAAAGATTACAAACAGCGCAAGGGTCATAAGGCGGTTAATCATAAAAAAGAAAGTCGTCCTTTCAATAAGGACGACTTTCTGTCGATTTTAGTTCAAAGCAACCGGATGTTCCGTAACCGGATCGGCTGGCTTCACTTTTATCTTAAATACGCGCTCCTTCAACTTAGCCACCAGCAGGTACATGACCGGCACAAGGAAAAGAGTCAGGAATGTTCCGAAGATCAATCCAAAGATCATCGTCCAGGAGAGCGGACCCCAAAAGGCCACGTTATCACCGCCGAAGAAAATATGAGGATTGAATTCAGTAAACAACGCCACGAAATCGATGTTGAGACCCACCGCCAACGGGATAAGTCCAAGTGTCGCTGCCATAGCAGTAAGCAAGACCGGGGTCATACGCGTCTTGGCTGCCTCGGCGATCGCCGCCCGAAGTTCCATTCCCTGCGAGCGTAACAAGTCGGTAAATTCCACAAGTAGAATTCCGTTACGAACAACAATACCAGCCAATGCAAGAATACCCACACCTGACATAACGATTGATATCTCCATCTTGAATAACGAGAATCCGATCAGCACACCTATAATACTGAATAATATCTCACTGAGAATGATCACGGGTTTGCTGGTAGAGTTGAACTGTGTGACAAGAATCATAAAGATCAGCGCGAACGCGAGACCTGCAGCGACCATCAAAAAGTTGATAGTCTCAGCCTGATCCTCTTGTTCCCCGGTCATCTTCACTGTAACTCCATCAGGCACATTGAAACCAGCGATAGCTTTTGTGACCTGGGCAACCACCTCGTTCGGGTTTGCATCGCTCAATACGTTTGACGCTATTGTGATCACACGTTTCTGGTCGATTCGGCGAATACCTGCATAGCTGTTCGAGTATTCGATCTTGGCAACAGACGACATCGGCACCTGGCGTACTTGTCCTCCTGAAGCCATATCCCTGTAAGTGAGCGGGAGGTTCATCAACGTATTGATATCGTTCCTGAAATTCTCGCTTACGCGAAGCGTGATCTCGTAGTCATCATTGTTATCGCGGAACTTTGAAATTTCCTTTCCATTGATAGCCGTGTTCAGCGCAAGGCCGATCTGCGCAGTTGAAATGCCTTCACGGTTTGCCTTCTCACGGTCGATTGCAATGATTATCTCCGGCTTGTCACTCTGAAAATCCGACTTCAATTCTTCAACGCCAGGGATCTGCAATGAATCTAGGTAGCGCTTCAGTCGATCGCCCGTTTTCACCAGGCTTTCAAAATCTTCAGATGCAACCTCGATATTAACAGGCTTGCCAGTAGGAGGTCCACCCTGCTCTTGGTCCACAGAAATGGTCGCACCCTGAATATTCTTCACACCCTCCCGGATCTTGTCAAGGTAAACTTTAGTTGATTGTCCGTCACGCTTCGCAAACCCGACGAATGCAACGGCAACTTTCCCGAGGTGAGGCTGTGCATTTGAACCAGAAGTCTGATCTTCAGCTGCACCTACCGCCACGTTCGAAATGATCGACTCAACGATTGGATTGTCTTTGCCGACAATCTTCGTAACGCGATCCTCGACGATATTCGTGATGGAGTCCGTCACGCGCTGGTCGGTACCGATTGGCAGTGTGATATAAGTGAATATAAAGTTGGGGTCTCCTTGCGGGAAGAACACAACCGGAGGTTTTCTAATGCCTGTGAATATGATCGAGAAGATAAACAGCGCAATCACGGCTCCAACCACTGCGAACGGTCTGTATTTCACTAAAAAAGCTGTGACGATTCTCTTATAGCCGTTTTGTATGCGCGGCCAGAAGTCAGTCTGGAAATGCGAGATCACACGGCTAAGGTAGAAGTGATTCAGCGCATAAAGCCCGAATATTGTCAGCGTGAAGTTTCCAAATCCAAACCAACCTATGATATATGACATCAGCGCCATCGACCCGAAGACCACGGCGGTCACTTTGAAGCTCCTGTTGAATTTCTTTTGATTCTCATGGTCATGATCATGAACCTTCATGAAGTCCGCCGCAAATACAGGGTTCATGATGTAGGCAACGACGAGTGACGCCAAGAGTGTTACAATCAATGTGATCGGCAGATAGACCATGAACTTACCAATCACCCCCGGCCAGAAGGCCAACGGTACGAACGGAGCGAGTACGACGAGTGTTCCTGACAATACAGGAAGGAAAACCTCACCAGCGGCAATTTTTGCCGCCTTGCGGATCGGCACTTTTCCATTGTCAAATACGCGGTGTGTATTTTCAATCACCACGATAGCGTCGTCCACCACGATACCTAAGGCCAGCAGGAATGAGAACAGCGTCATCATGTTCAGCGTGTAGCCGAGCAGCGGAAATACCAGGAAAGCGATAAAGCTTGAGATAGGAACCGATAATCCCACAAAGATCGCATTCGTAGCGCCCATGAAGAACATCAGGATAAGCGTCACAAGGATGAATCCGATGATGATTGTATTGATAAGGTCATGTAGCGTGGTTCGTGTATTCTCCGATTGGTCGGCCGTAATCTTAACATCCACACCCTGGGGCAGGATGTTCTCCTTGTAGTTTTTAACGATCGCATTAATCTGGTCTGACGCAATGATAAGGTTCTCACCACTGCGCTTGATAACGTTAAGCGTGATAACGTTCTTCTCATCCAGGCGGGCATAGCTTTCCTGCTCCTTGTGGGAGTCTACTACTTCTGCGATATCGCGCAGGTATATCTTACCTCCCTTTGTAGAACCTACGACGGTATTACCAAGCTGCTCTGCAGATGAGAATTCTCCGTTTACGGTCAGGGAGCGCTTCATGCCTCCCACCGAAATCTGTCCACCCGGTATGATTACGTTTTCGCCTGCAACAGCTTGCTCCACGTCGTTAAGGCTTACGCCGGCGGCGCCGAGCTTGAACATGTCGACATTGATCTGGATCTCGCGCGTAAGTGCACCAACAATGTCGACTCTCCTGATTTCGCGAATCGCTTCGATCGCGTCCTGCATTTGCTCAGCATACTCTTTCAAAGTCGCCAGGTCGTAGTCACCGGAAATGTTCACGTTCATGATTGGCAGCGCCGAGATATCGATATCGATTACCTGCGGATCGTCCTTGAGGTCGGTGGGCAGATTTTGCTTGGCACGATCCACTGCATCTTTCACATCCTGCTTCGCTTTATCGATCTCTACATCGGTCTCAAATTCGACAATCACGTTTGAAAAGCTCTGAACGGAATTGCTCTTGATCTTCTTTACGCCGGAGATCGACTTCACTTCTTTCTCGATCTCCTTCGTGATCAGGTTCTCGATATCCGTCGGTGCAGCGCCGGGATAAATCGTAGCTACATAAATCTGGGGAAAAACAACCTCCGGGAAGTTCTCTTTAGGCAGGCTGGTATAAGTAAGAATACCTGCCAGGCATATGATCACCGTGGCCACGTAAATGCTGACTTTGTTGTCAATGGACCAACTGGTGGGTTTGAATTCTTTCTCTATGTCTTGCATATCGAATGCATTTTGGGGTTAGACCATTATGGCCCGAGTTTAATCCCGGGCCAATCAATGGATTATATTTTTATTAGTTGGCCGTCATTTAAGCCCTGATATCCGGCAGTAATAACTTTGTCACCAGGATTAAGACCTTTGATCTGAGCCTGCGTGCCGTATACACCGAGCACCTCTACAAGTTTCTTGCGGGCCACCATTTTGTTCCCGTTGGCTTCGGCGATGTAGACAACCTTCTGGTCGTTAATCGTCTGCACTACGTTCACAGAAACAGCGAGCGCATTAGGAATAGTTTGGAATATAACAGTGATAGTACCTGTCATGTTCGGACGAAGGTCGGTTCGTGACGGCAGCGCCACCTCAACGGGGAACGTACGTGACAATTGGTTGATCGTCTTACCGACGAATGTCACTTTAGCCTCCATCTCCTTGTCGATATCCGGGAAAGTGAGTTTCACCTTGTTTCCTACTTTGATGGATGTTACGTAGGCTTCCGAAACATTCGCCTTCATCTTCAGCCTGTCGAAGCTGACAACGCGGAACGCAGGCATGCCGGGAGCAACGTTCTGACCGATCTTGACATCCACTTCGTCGACAGACCCATTTATGGGCGACTTGATGCGGGACATTTCAATCTGTTCATTTAGTGTAGCAAGGCGCTTCTCCAGGCTCTCCTTGTTGTTCTTCGCCTGAAGGTATTGAACTTCTGTGCCGATCTTCTGATCCCAAAGGTTCTTTTGGCGCTGATAGACTGTGTTTGCAAGATCTATAGAAGCCTTAAGCTCATCGACATTGCGCTGCAGGATCGAATTGTCGATCTGAGCGAGCGTCTGTCCTTTACTGACGACGTCTCCTTCACGGACGTTCACGACAGAAAGTACGCCTGCTGTTTTTGAGCTGACCATAATGTTGTCGATCGCCTCGACGGCACCCTGAGTCTTAAGGAAATAGTCGAAGGGTTTCGGCGTGATTTCCGTTACACCTACCTGCTTGAATTTCAGGTTTGCCTCAGGATTGTCTTTGTTGACTTCAGCTTCGAGCTTGCTGATCTCTGCTGCAAGCTTCGCCTGCTCAGCCTTCTTCTTTTCGAGAAGGCTCTTCTTGTCGTCGTTCGAAGTTGCGCTGCAGCCGGCGAGCAGAGCCGCGAAGATGGCCGCAGAAGCAAATGATATGTATAGGTTGGTTTTCATAATATTTATTTTCTGTGTTAGGGTTATATAGTTAGTTGGCTGATGCCAGTATTTTTCCATAGGATTTCTCAAGGTCTACCGATGCGATCAGCGCGTCATATAGCGCTGCATAATAATTGGTCTGTGCTTCTTTATAGGATGCATCCGCATTTATCACCTCGATGTTTGATCCAACGCCCTGCTGATATTTAATAACCGCTACGTTGTAGACTTCCTGGGCCAGGTCCATGTTCGAGCGCTGTGATTTCAAAGTCTCAAGGTTGTTGGCGAAGGTGAGGGTAGCCTGTTGCTGCTCCATATCGATCTGATTCTTCACCAGTGTCTGCGTGTTCTCAATTTGCTGCAAGGCAATTTTCTTTTGCTGCACCTGGTTGCTTTTGCGCAGTCCGTCGAAGATGGGAACGTTGGCCCTGATGCCTACAACTCCAAGGTCTCTCCACTTAGAACCAAACTGAATGAAGCTATCGAATGCTGAGGTACCAAAGCTTGCGCCGTAGCTTCCGTAAAAATTCAGGTTCGGGAGATACTGAACCTTCGTATTCTTGATATCCAATTCAGTCAGGATGCGATTGATTTCAAGCTTGCTGTATTCAATCCTGTTGCTGTACGAGAAGTCTTTCTTGAAATCATCGTTCAACACTTGCAGCTGAATAGATTCGAGGTTATCGGACAGCGTGATGTTCTCCGACATTGGCAGTCCCATTTGGAACTTAAGAATGTTCATTCCCACCTCAAGTCCGATTGTCGACGTTTTCTTTGCGGTTACGATGTTGTTGTATTGCACCTGTATCCGGCTGACATCGATCTTCTCGGCAAACCCATTGTTGTACATGACTTTGGTTTGATTCAGAAGGGAATCAAGTCGCTGAACGTTTTTATCCACCAGGGCAAGTCGCTCAGCACTTACCAAGACTCCGTAGTAGGCCTTTTTGATTGCCGTCACAACGTCCGTCTGCGAACTGATCAGATCCTTCCGCGAAAGTTCGGTGTAGGTCCGGCTGGCCTTGAGTCCAACAAAGTAGGAGCCATTGAAAATCATTTGGTTCACGTCGATCGTCGCTCGACCGACGTATTGCGTTCCAAACTTCACACCGACAAATTCTCCAGGAGGACCGCCAAGGATCTCTGCTGGCAAAAAGCTGGTCGGAATAATGAAGTTGCTGCCCAAGTCTGCGTTCGCAGCAATTTGAGGCAATCCGGTTGCAACGGTCTCGCCCACCCGCGCCTTTGCAGCCTTGATACCAGCGTCGGCATTCTTCAAGTTGGGATTATTGACCTTTGCATATTCAATGCATTGCTGCAATGACATGGCCGTCGGGGTATTCTGCGCATTAACGCGCGGAATCCAAACTGCGGTGATGACGACCAGTGTTAGATAAATTCTTTTCATAGAGATTGAGGTATTAATTCTGGGTTAGATTGGGACTTATATTTCTCATACATCTTGCGACCCTTGTCAGTCACTATCCCATAGACAAAGTGATCGAAGATTTGAAGACTGACTTCGGCAAGATTATATTTTGACGAAGGGAATACCGATTCATTGAAGCACAGCTCAATCAGTTCGAGTCTCACCGCTGCCAGGATATCCTTGTTGATCTCGGGGCGGTAGAAACCCTCCTCCACTCCCTGAGTGAGGTTCCTGATGACCGACTGCCGGATGTCGTTTTGCTTGTGACTCAACCATGCGTTCCACGCTGTGGGATGAAACTTGTGCAGATCGAAAAGCAGCGAAGGATTCATCTTCTGAAAATCCTTCTTGATGCAACCGGAGATCTTTACGAGCTCATCAATCGCGTTTTTCGCGGTCAACCGCAGGTCTTCGTACTGCTTGTGGTTCGTTCCAATGTGGAAAGTCGCCACCATCGTGACGATCTCGTCCTTATCTGCGAAGTAGTGATACAGCGTTTTCTTAGAAACCGAGAGGTGGCGCGCCACGTCGTCCATTGAGACGCTTCTGATGCCATATCGCATAAAAAGCTCCCAGGCTCCCATTAAAATCCGGTCTTTGATGTCTTTTTCTTCCATAGTGGGCGCAAAACTATGGAAACTTTTGGAGTTACCAAAGTTTCCATGGTTTCCTTATACGCTTGTTTCTGCTATTGGTTGGGCCCTTTTAGAAAAAAGTGGTGAATTGTTTAGGCCTTTTAGCCATCAACCGTTTGAAATGTCCGAATTCTGACGTGGGCTGTCTTGTTCAGAATAACACCATTTGTCTTTCATTTTCTGCTTGAACCGTTCACGGTCTTCCGGGGACATATTTTTCCATTTTTCAGACCAATAGTATCCCCAATGTCCCGCGCGCTTGTTTCCCCAGTGGCCTCCCCCCTTGCCAAAGCTCCAGAACAGAATCTTGGAAAGAAGTAGTAGTCCCAACGCCTGCCAAAACGTGATGACAGGTCCGGCGAACAAAACCGGCACAAGCCAATTCCACAACGTTTGTGTTACCAAACCTATCAACACAAGGCACAACAACCCAAACACCATGAATTTCAGTATCCACATTCCCCGTCTCATAACTCTTTTATTTTTAATGTTTTAAATATCTTTTATTCACCTACGACATCGTCGTAGAACCTTTGTAATCTCTTTCTCAATGCGATTATCGCATACCGCTTCCTTGACAGTAGCGTATTGATCGACACACCTGTTTGTTCCGATATCTCGCGAAAGCTTCTTTCTTCCATCTCATTCTGTATGAAGATCTCGCGCTGATCACGCGGCAGCTCATCGAGCGCATGCATGATCTCGTCCCAGATTGCCTCCCTCAAAAGAGAAGACTCTGGCGTGTTGTCAAGGTCGGGCAGAATGTCTTGTAAAGTGAGCGGCGCGTCGTCGTCTTTCCCAATCGACCCTGTCAGGTCCGCCTTCTTAGGCCGTGCGGCATCACGCCTGTAACGGTCAATTATTTTGTTACGCGCGACACTGTAAAGCCATGACGTCACCCGATCAAGCGAATCAATCGATTCAAACCCAGCTACGAACTGGTAGAACACATCCTGAAGGATGTCCTCAGCCTCTTCGGAGCTGGAAACCTTGCCACGGATGAAGCTTAGAAGCTTACCCCGCTCCTTCCGGAAAGTCGCCTGTTTGATTTCCTGCATCAGGTTAATGTCTATCGCAACCGCTCGTTCCATACAACAGCATAGACGGCGATATGGCTCACATTATTTTGACAAAGGTGAAAAAATTGGGGGACGCAAAAATTTGATTTTCTCATGTGAAAAGGTCTCTGTATTCTACAAATACAGTATTTTTGGGCTTACAATCACCCAATGATTTTATTTTTTCGGTCTCCGTCCAGCCTGCTCTACACGGTTGGACACACGCACGCTTTTTCCCCTGAAGATCTTTCCAAATTGACATGGCTTTTTGGAGGAGCCAAACCAGTCGCCAGTGACACGCTTCACGGTGTCTTTATCGGTCCCCGAAAAGAAATGATCACTCCCTGGAGCACCAACGCAGTAGAGATCACGCAGACGATGGGTCTGAAAGGCATTGAACGGATTGAAGAATTCACTGCGGTTGAAAACGATGCTGTGTCCTATGATCCCATGCTGCAAATGCGATACGAGAGCCTGGACCAGGATATTTTTACAATACACCATCAGCCGGAACCAATCATTGAAATAGATGACATCGCCGCGTACAGCGAAAAAGAAGGTCTTGCCTTAAGTCGCGAAGAGGTCGATTACCTCAATGGTGTCAGCAAAGAACTCGGCCGCAAGCTCACAGACAGCGAGGTATTCGGCTTCTCGCAGGTCAACTCTGAACACTGCCGGCACAAAATATTCAATGGCACATTTATAATAGACGGAAAACAAAAAGAGCTGACACTCTTCCAGCTCATCAAGAAAACATCCCAGTCGAATCCCAACTACATCGTTTCGGCCTATAAAGACAACGTGGCTTTTATCGAAGGCCCGCGCATTGAGCAATTTGCTCCCGGCCGTCAGGACGTACCCGATTTCTTTAGAATCGACGAAATCGATTCTGTGATTTCTGTAAAGGCTGAAACGCATAACTTTCCTACCACGGTCGAGCCCTTCAACGGTGCCGCGACAGGTTCTGGAGGTGAGATCCGTGACAGGCTTGCCGGTGGAAAGGGGTCACTGCCGTTAGCGGGTACCGCAGTCTATATGACGTCGTATCCACGCCTCGAGAAAGATCGTTCGTGGGAAAAAAAATTTGAAGAGCGCCCGTGGTTGTACCAAACACCGGCAGAGATTCTCATCAAGGCCTCCGACGGAGCGAGTGATTTTGGCAATAAGTTCGGTCAACCGTTGATCGGCGGAAGCGTTCTGACATTCGAACACTTCGAAGACAGTAAGAAATATGGTTTCGACAAGGTGATCATGCTGGCCGGTGGCGTCGGCTTCGGCAGAAAAAAAGACAGCAAGAAAGAGCACCTGGCCGCCGCAGACAAGATCGTTATCCTGGGCGGCGATAACTACAGGATAGGAATGGGGGGCGGCGCGGTGTCGTCAGTTGCGACCGGACAGTTCGGAAATTCCATCGAGCTCAACGCCGTGCAACGATCCAATCCGGAAATGCAGAAGCGTGTTATGAATGCTATCCGGGCGATGGTGGAAGCGCCTGTCAATCCAATCATCTCAATCCACGATCACGGTGCTGGTGGACATCTTAACTGTTTGAGCGAACTTCTTGAAGACACAGGTGGCAAAATCGATATCGATAAACTTCCTGTTGGCGATCCGACACTTTCAGCCAAGGAGATCATCAGCAATGAATCGCAGGAAAGAATGGGTCTTGCAATTGGCGCCGACCACGTAAATACACTGCAGCGAGTAGCCGATCGTGAACGCGCACCAATGTACGTGGCCGGTGAAGCGACTGGCGACAAGCGGCTAACTTTTCAGGGATCAAAATATGGGGTGCCGCCAGTCGATCTTAAGGTAGAACACCTTTTCGGTTCGTCACCAAAGACCATTCTGAAGGATGAGTCTTCAAAGGAAAATTTTCAATCAATAAGCTATGATGCTGGAAAGATTGAAACATATCTGAACGAAGTATTACAGCTTGAGGCAGTCGCCTGCAAAGATTGGCTAACGAACAAAGTCGACCGATCTGTCAGCGGAAGAGTCGCTACCCAGCAAAGTTGCGGTGCAATACAACTTCCATTGAATAACGTGTCGGTGATGGCTCTTGACTTTTCCAGCAACAAAGGCATTGCGACGGGTATCGGGCACGCACCGGCTGCTGCGATAGTCGACCCGGCTGCCGGAAGCAAGCTTGCTATTTCAGAATCCTTGTTGAACATTATCTGGGCTCCTCTCACACACGGATTAAAGGGTGTTTCGTTGAGCGCCAACTGGATGTGGCCTGCGAAGAATCCGGGTGAGAATGCGAAACTTTACAGCGCTGTTGAGGCGGTCAGCGATTTTGCATGTGCTTTGGGAATCAATGTCCCCACCGGAAAAGATTCTTTGTCGATGACGCAAAAATATCCGGGTGGTAATGTTGTGTATTCACCTGGAACAGTCATCATTTCAGCAGTTGCGGAAGTCGAAGACATACGCAAGACAGTTTCACCGGATCTGAAAGCAGATGTTGAATCCATTCTGGTGTATGTTGATTTTTCAAACGATGCCCCTCACCTTGGGGGCAGCAGCTTCGGCCAGGCTCTGAACCTTGTCGGCAATTCGGTTCCCACAATTTATAACGACCATTACTTCGTGAGTGCTTTCGAAGCGATTCAACGCATGATCAAGGCAGATCTCATTCTGGCAGGACATGATGTCTCTTCAGGCGGGCTTATCACAACGCTCGCTGAGATGTGTTTTCCCGTGCCCGATGCGGGTTTGAAAATTGACCTTAGCGCACTTGGCGACGACCTCGTGAAAATACTGTTCAGTGAACGCCCGGGTATTGTGATGCAGGTGGCGGGCGAAAAATCAATGGATCAATTGAAGCAAAGTGGAATCGCATACACAGTGATTGGAAACACTGTTAAGACCGGGACGCTCGGAATCACACACAAACCTTCTAAACAAAATCTTACCCTCAATATTGAGAAGTTGCGCGACAAATGGTTCCACACTTCCTACCTGCTCGACCGTATTCAACGACCAAAAGGTCATGCCGAAAAAAGGAAGCAGAACATCTTCAAGCATGTTTTGAACTACAAGTTCCAGGATCGATTCGACGGAAAATTCTCAACCTTCGGCATCGATCCAAAGCGACGGGCTCCTTCCGGGCTGCGTGCGGCAATTATCCGCGAGAAAGGTGTCAACGGTGACAGGGAGATGGCATATGCGCTCTACCTCGCGGGCTTCGATGTGAAGGATGTTCACATGACAGACCTCGTCTCGGGACGCGAAGACCTCAGTGGGGTAAACATGATTGCATTCGTCGGTGGTTTTTCAAATTCCGATGTGTTGGGTTCGGCAAAGGGCTGGGCGGGTGCATTTTTATACAATCCCAAAGCGAAGGCAGCGCTCGATAATTTTTACAATCGTCCGGATACGCTTAGCCTGGGTGTATGCAATGGTTGTCAGCTGATGATGGAACTGGGGTTGGTCTACCGCGACATTGCGATGACCGATCATCCCAAGATGCACCACAACGGCTCTGGTAAGTATGAATCCACTTTTATCACGATTACCATCCCGAAGAACAATTCCGTGATGATGAAAACCTATGAAGGAGCGCAACTCGGCGTCTGGTTAGCCCATGGTGAAGGCCGGTTTGAGCTTGGCGCAGATCTTTCGAAATATTCAGTGGCAGCAAACTACACGTACCTCGAATATCCGGGCAATCCGAATGAGTCAGATTCGGCTGTGGCTGCTTTGTGTTCAAGGGACGGAAGACACCTTGCCATCATGCCGCACATTGAAAGATCACTCTTTGCATGGAACTGGCCGCACTACACAAGATCAAAACAGGAAGATGAAGTGGGGCCGTGGATCGAGGCATTTGTGAATGCCAGGAATTGGGTGGCAGAGCGAGGCCACAGATCATAATCAGACGATATCCACTAGGTCAAAAGTGCTTTAGTACCAATTCACTCAATTTGAGGGAAGGATTTTCGGTCACATTACTACTTCTTTGCATAACATCTCTAACCTAAGCCACCCGGCTTAAGTATCTCATTTTGAGTTTTCGTTGCCAAATGGGTCTCTGCCAATCGGTGTATTGATTTTTAGCAACTGATTTATAACCAAATGAAAAACTGCATCTTTTTGCTCATCTTGATTTGCCTCGCCCTTACAACCCGTGCCCAAACTGAAAAAGGAAATTTGCTTATCGGAGGCGGGTTATCGCTGAGTCGTTCCTCACAGACCATTTCTTCGTCAGACATCACATCCACGAGCTTTGGCCTGACTCCTTCGGTGTCATATTTTTTTGCCGATCAACTCGCGGCCGGCGTTATTACCAGCTATTCAACATCCAAGTCAAGCTCTGAATCACCCGGTGGAACGATCAAGTCTACCAACGTCTCCAGCGGCATCGGTCCGACGATACGATATTACTTTCCTCTTGGTGAAAAGGTCTGGTTATTTCCGGAAGCGGACTACGTTTGGAATTGGAACCACACAACAATTGAATCTGCCGGCACGGCAACGGTAGACTCAAGATCAAACTCTCAAACGTTTCGGATAGGCCCTGGCGTTGCATATTTCATCGCAAAAAACGTCGGCGTAGAAGGGATCGTTTATTACCAGCACGTCAATAATGAAGCATCAAGTTCGAACACAAGCATCAACTTCAGGATCGGTCTGCAGATTTATATCCTGCGAAGCAAGGGCTAGGAACAACGGGAAGACTTTAGAATGCTTGATCCAGACGGAGGTCTTCGCGAATACTTTGCACTCCTTACGCACTTCGCCGTTTATTTTCACAGCGTAGCAAGCCTTGAAAAAAAATCATTTATCCCCCCTCCTTCTCGCTCGGGCTTTTTGCGAAAAGTCTTCGAGATCTTTCATTTGCTCTTCGGTGAGCAAAGGCTTGAGCTTCATTTTCATAGAATCCATCACGGCTGCCATCTTAGCAAACGATTGTTGCTGCATGGCGTCGATCTTTGCCGACGTCTCATCCAATATCGGCTTGATCGCTTTTCTCTGACTTGAATCCGCTTTGGTGATCTCATAGATCTTTTTCTCAAATCCATGCTTGCGCATCGCCTGTCGGTCGTGGGGTTGCCCATTACGGCCGTGTTCTCCACGCCCTTTCCATTGATTGTCTCTCATGCGGAAAAGGAACCCTGGCAGCATCGACCCGATGAGAATACCAATGACGAGCGTGAGACTCAAAAAGAGTATTGCTTTTTTACGTTCGGACGTCATGTCAGTTATTATTTAGATTTTCATACAGGTCAAAGGAAAGCAAGTCATCCTCATCAGGTGAAGACGTTGCGTCAGGTGTCACCGTTTCTTCGTAACCCAATACCGAAGCGAAATCCAACTTCTCAGCGGAAAAAATATTCACGGTCACCAATACCAACATCAATCCGAACGCCGCCAGCTGGTAACGCTTGAAGAAGATCATGATCTGCCGGTCAATACCAATCTTCACAGTCTGAAGTTTCTCTATAACCTTCTGTGCGAAGTAAGGACTGAAACTGGCGTCCTCGCTGCGTCGGACAGCCTCGCGTATACTTTTATATTTTGCCGCGTCGGCAGCAAAATCTGGATTTGCGCTCAGTGCCGCATCGAGCTCCGATTGTTCGGCTACGCTCAGGGTTTGATCCAGGGAACGGAGGTATAACTCCTCAAGGTCGTTGATCTTCATGCTTCCATATATTTAGACAAAACCGACTTCAATTTTTTTTGCGCCCTCGACAACCGCGACAAGACTGTACCCAAGGGTATGCCCAATATCTCCGATGTTTCTTCTGTCGAGTATCCTTCGATAAGCCGCAAGGTCACCACTGACTGAAAATCAGGATCGAGCTTGTTGAGCTCATACATCACCATTTCCTTTGTATCACTCTTATCCTCGGGTGTGCTTGCAAAGCGACCTTCCTCTTCACTTCCAAACACCGCGCTTTTTCTCTTTCGCTTTCTGATTTCGTTCAGGGAGAGGTTAATAGCGATCCGGATAAGATAGGTGCTTAGAGCCGAATCGCCTTTAAACTTCCCCAGGGATTGATAAAAGCGTATAAACACTTCCTGCCCCACGTCCTCTGCTTCAGCCGTCCTGCCCAACATTGACTGCACTACACCCGCTACCTTTCCCTGATGCCGGACAACGAGCTGCTTAAAAGCCGATGCGTCGCCCGCCTTCGAACGCTCCAACAAATCCGCATCGGTAGCCATGCCTGTGTCCGTTCCTTCCCTGTTTTGTTCGTTAGACACGCGATTGGTGGTTTTTATTCCTTATTCTACAAGGATTATTCCAGTGTATAAATCAGAACGCCGGCCGGATAATTCCGTCCGGCGCCCTAACAACGTGCTGATGTCATTTGCCATCCATGAAGATCATTTCTTCGCGAGCATTTTGAGCTGCGAATCGATGTATTCTTTCGAAAGCCAGTTATTGCCAAGCATCACGCCTTGTACGTTGGCGGTCTGATTGATGTCCTTTAATGGATTCCCGCCAAGCAACACCAAGTCTGATACGTTACCCGTTTTTATCGTTCCGGCATTGGCAGTATTAAAAAACGCCGCCACGTTTACGGTCCCGGTGCGAATTGCTTCATAGGGTGTCAGACCTGCATCTACCATGTAACGAAGCTCATGGTGGATCGAAAACCCAGGCACGTTGAATACCTGCGGAGCATCTGAGCCGAGCAAGAGATCCACGCCATTCTTATTGCATTCGTAAATAAGTTTCCTTCTCATCTTTACAAAATTATTTATCACAGCCACACTGTCCCCAGTGACCATCATCTTTCTCTTGTTCTCGGTCCAGGCTGCGACCGTCTTGGGATCCATGTATTTCATTTCCGGCTCATCACGGAGCTGCTCCGGACTCTTGTCCGCTGCGATCCAACGCTCCGCCAGGCACTGCGTAGGAACAACCCAGACATGATTCTCTTTTAAGGCCTTCATCAGCTTAGGTATCTGTGTTATGTCTGATTTTTTAGACGCAAATACACCGAAGAATCCGATATCAGCGTCGGACATCGTTTCGATCCCTGGCGTCATACCCTCAATAAAACCATCGAGGTGATCGATGGAGGCATACTCTGCGTCGATCGCACGCCACACGCCCACACCCGATGAAACGTGGCCCGCGTAGGGGATCTTTACCTCTTTCGCCGTTTTCACAACCGCGTTGAAATTTTCAAGCGTCAACCCGGGATGCAGTTTGAGAAAATCATAGCCCGCAGTCTTCTGCTCACGCACCATACGTTCACCCTCCTGGGGCGTCTTTACGGTGTTGCCGTTAAATGAAGGACCGGACGTGACAAAATGAGGACCAAAAATTTCTCCACTTTGTATTTTGGCCCTCAGTTCGAGATGCCGTGGGTGTCCAAGCATACCACGGATGGTGGTCACACCATTGACAGCAAACAACATAAGCACGTCCTTCATCGGGGCAATATCGTCGATCGGAGGAACGTGCGCATGGATCTCCGCCAGGCCAGGAAGGAGAAACTTCCCCTTGCCATCGACTACGATTGCGTCCTTTCCATAGCTTACTTTTCCCGTCGCTCCCATTGCCGTGATCCTGCCGCTACGAATCACCACGTCCTGGTTCTCAATCACCCTTTCACGGTCCATGGGAATGACGTTCACGGAACGTATGACAATGTCCTGCCTACCGTTATCAGTAAGGGACTGCGCCGAACTCAGCGCAATGGTGAGTACAAGGAAAAAGCTCAACAAAAGTTTCATAGCAAAGTTTTTATTCAATTAGCAATGGCATTCGCAGTCAAATTTGACTACCTTAAATATAGGAATTCGCTCCTTCCACGACATTGCTTTTATATAAACGTCACGCGCCATGCAGGCGCAGATTCCTTGGGGTAGACTAAAAATCAACTATGAAACTATTCTGCTACTTGGCGGCATGTTTTACCCTTAGTGCTGCATCCGGTCAGCAGTCGCCGACATTGGATGAACGGGTTCAGAAGTTCCTGAATGAGCATCGCAATGAATGGCATGACCTGAACGTACCGTACGAGGACGGGAAGGTGCTGTTTGACCTCATCACACAACACAAATACACAACTGTGTTGGAAATTGGAACATCCACCGGACATTCCACCATATGGCTCGCGTGGGCCGTGAGTAAAACGGGTGGAAAAGTTACGACGCTCGAAGTTGATGAAAAGAGGCGCGTCCAGGCCCTGAAGAATATTGAGACGGCGGGCCTATCGGATTTCGTCGAAGCCCACCTTACGAACGCGCACGACTACGTGAAGGAAACCAAAGGGACTTTTGATTTTGTGTTTTCCGATGCGGACAAAAACTGGTATAAGCAATATTTTATCGACCTGGCTCCAAAAATTAAAACCGGTGGATGCTACACGGCGCACAATGTTACAGATGGAAATGTGGGCAATGAGTACGTCCGCTACGTGGAAGGTCGGACGGATTTTACATCAAAAATTGATCGTACCAGCCGGGCGGGAATTATGATCAGCTTTAAGAAATAATGGGGCTAGCGGCAATTATCGCCCCTTCGACTCTTTGCTTAGCATCACAAAAAATTCTTCGATCGTCAACTTGTGAATAGCAAGAAGTCTGGAAAGGCTCTTCATCGTAAGGTTGGCTTTACCCTTTTCAATTCGCCAGTATTGCATACGTGGAATATCGTGATCATAAGCAAAATCCTCATGACTGGTATAGCCGAGCTTGATACGAAGGTACTTCAGCTTCGCGCCAATTTTCTTGAGAATTGTATCGAGGGCTTCCTTTTCTTTCACGAAAGCCAAATTCAGTACAAATTCATTTATCTGTTACCACCTATAAGAATACCACTTATAAGATGTTAAATATTTTCTTAGTATCTTCATGGCATGAGAGATTTTTTCACAACTATCAAATCCTTCGCCTGGCATTGCCTTTTTTTCAGGGGCACGTTCTGGCCCGAAGCAATCCTTGGTATTTTCGGATGGCTTGCACTGTTTGCGCTCGCATACTCATTGTACAACATTCTGACCTTTGAATCATCGTCATGAAGTCGGCGGAAGAAATACTTTGCCGCTTCAAGATTGTGCCGACCGAACAGCGCGTCGCCCTCCTGAAACTCATTCTGAACCTCGAAAAAAGCCCTTTTTCGGGTCAGGATCTGACTTACCGGATCATTGAACTCAAGGTACCTGTGTCTCATAATACCCTTGCCACGACGCTGCAGTTGTTTGTCACTCGAAAAGTTTTGTGCGCGTTCCCGACTCCGAATGACGAAAAGAAAAAAGGACGGCCGGCCATGCTTTATGTGGTTAATGTTCCTGCGATATACCCAATATCAAATGCTTCGACTACGAAAAGTCAGGACGAATCTGAAAATGTAAAGGGCATAGATTTTAATTGAAGGAAGAGGAAAGCAGTCAAAAGAATTCCTGACAATTTTTAGTCAGGAAAACATAATCCTTTAAATCAGGGAAGACCGGAAAGAATGACCAATTTGGTCATGTCATAATTCGGCAAATGGAATCATTTGGAAACACTGTAAGGGCCCTCCGGCAAGAAAGGGGGCTACTACTGCGCGAAGTTGCTGCGCTGCTGGAAATCGATCCATCATTTCTCAGCAGAATTGAAAAGGATCTCAAAACTGCCACAAAAGATCACGTTGTGAACCTGGCAAGAATATTAGGTGCAGATGAGAACGACCTGATGGTGGCTTACCTGAGTGATAAGATTGTGTATGAGCTTAAAGATGAAAAACTGGCGAAGGAAGCCATCACCATTGCCGAAAAAAAGATGGAGTACCTCGCAACTTCCGGCCATTTGCAGATGGGACAAGGTGATCAGTAAAGAATTTCCTCAATGAAACAGAAGAGCTTGAAAAAAAGGGCACCACGGGCAAGGAAGCGCACAAAAAGTGCAAGGCCGGAAATCGACACAAGTCTTGTCGACGACTTGGCGCGTTTCGCTGAGCTTCATCCTGCACGCCGACTATCCCGGAACTTACGAAAGATGTTGATGGAATTTCTGACTTATGACGGCTCCACGGAAGCAGGATATCTACAGGACCTTCTATATGACCTCGAGGGTCTGTTTGAGTTTCTCGAAAGCATCCAACACGCTCAGGAATCGGCTGAAAAGCAATAGGAGAAATCCAATTCGCAGCCGAAGCGAAGTACCATCTTTGTGACTGCCAGGTTCGCGATTGCCTGCTCGGGTGTTTATGAAAAAGAAAGATTAGTTTCAGAAGTCGTGGCAGGTGCTTGGTGTTTTGGGGATGATCTCCCACCTCTGTTTCTGCTCGCGCAAGTTTGAACTGTCATCCCGCTTTACCACGTGGTTATGCCGTTCATTTCTTTTGACTTTTCAATCCCTTAAGGATTGCTCTGACATACGTATTCTTTGGATCGAGCTGAATGCATTTCTCCAGGTTATCAATCGCGAGCTGCGTCTGGCTTGTTTCAGCATAAGCATTGCCAAGCAGGTAATAGGCACCTGAGGACTTCGGAAAATTTGTAACGTTCATTCTAAAAAATTCTATCGCCCTTGTGGCATCGCCCAGTTCCATGTAGTACTGTCCCTGGGATGAAACGAGCTGCTCGGGCGGCAGGATCTCATACCCGTATTCTGCAGAGAGTTTTCCGAAATGTCTTGTGTAGTGTTCGTGCGTCAACGTGTCTTCGCGTGACGTCTGAATTTGCCAGTCGGGATACACGAAGCGCAGGCCGTCAAACATTGCCGGCACGACCACAGATCCATGATCCTCTTTTTCATATCGTTTGTATTCGAATCTCATCTGAGCTGTCTTGTGTGCCTCAACATGACCGACAAAAGTCTTAAAGGTTGAATCAAGCATCGGCTCATTGCCAATGCCGACAAATAGCCTGGCGGAAAGCATAGGATGCTCTCTCAGGAAGGCAGGGAACTTATCGAGCGTCGCGACATTCTTACCGTAAATTGCAGGACTAATAAAAATAAAGCCTTGAAACAGTTGCGGGTTTGTTTCCAGAGCGTGCAGGGCGATGGTACCTCCCAGAGAATGCGCCTCGATTATCCTGAAGGGCTGAGTGCGATAATTCTTATCAAGGTGGGGAATGAGCTCCTCTTTCAAGAACTTTAAAAAAACATCTCCTCCTCCACTCGTTGCAAAGAGACCTTCATAAACTTTTCCGTCGGCTCCCTCCAATGAATGCAGCGGCGTAAAGTCACGTACCCTGTCTGTATTCGGAATTCCCACCACAATCATTTCGGGAATCCTTAGGTTGTCAGCAAGGTATTCTACCATCGTCGTGATGTGCTTGAATTGACCTCCTGCATCGAGGACAAACAGTACCGGATATGTATCAACGTTTGCCTTATAATATCGCGGTGTCGATATCCATATCTCCCGCGTTTCCTTGAGGACTTTGGATTTGATAGTATGCTTCCTGCCTACAATAATTAATGAATCTGTTTGTGCACGCAATTGCCCGAACACGATGAGCATCAGAAACAGAACCATTTTAATTCTCATGCAAAGAGCATTCTGTGATTACATTGGGTGGATCTGCACACACTCACGCCGAGTTCCGGGCCGCGTTGATAATCCCAAACATACAGCGTATTACCAGCTTGCGGTAAAGCACATCGTGTTCCTTGTCGCTTCCATTTCGCAGGTTCATTAGTGCAAATTGCTGCAAGGCGATCAACGGCAATACGATCTTCTCACGAAGCTTGATCGACTCCCTGATCTGTTGATTGTTTTCCATCAACTCCGGCATCGCCGCGAGCTCAAGCACCATCTTCGTTGACAATTCAAACTCAGCATGCATCTTGTTCCAAAACACTCCGAATTCGGAATCTTTTGCCAGGTAAGCAGTAGCGGGATAGTAGGATTTTGTCAACGACATCATGCTGTTTCCGATCAGGGTTCGGAAGAAAAGGGATCTCTGATAGAGTTCCTGCATCGCCTGCCATTTGCCAGCTGCTTTCAACGACGCGAGCGCGCTGCCAACACCATAAAAGCCGGGAATATTTTGTTTCATCTGCGCCCAGGAGCCAACGAACGGGATTGCGCGGAGATCTTCAAACTTCAATCCGTCGCCATCCGAGCGCTTCACCGGCCTGGACCCAATGTTGGTGTCTCCAAAAAATGAAAGCGGAGTGACCTTTTCGAGATAAGGCACAAACTTCGGATCGAGCTTCAGGTCGAGGTAGGCTTTGTAGCCAGCTTCAGCCAGGGTATCAAGCAAAGACTTATCCTCTGCGGACAACTTGCCAGAGGGGTGGCCAAAAACCTTTCCCTCCAGTCCCGCCGAAAGCAGTTGTTCCAAGTTGTATTGACACGATGCGACCTTCCCGAAATTTGAGCTGATGGTCTGACCCTGGATAGTCACCTGCACTTCCTGATTTTCTATTGAGTCGCCCAGGGACGCATAAAAGTCGTGTGTATTCCCGCCGCCGCGGGCAGGCGGACCGCCGCGGCCGTCAAAGAATATCGCCGTCACCCCGAAGCGGCGCGAGATGTCTGTAAGCATTTCCTTCGCGCGGAAGATCGACCAGTTTGCGCGGAGGTAGCCGCCATCCTTCGTTCCATCGGAAAATCCCAACATGATTGACTGCTTATTACCACGCCATTCAAGGTGCTTGCGGTACTCAGCGATCGAATATACTTGCTCCATGATCGCTTGCGCATGGGCCAGGTCCTCGATTGTCTCAAACAACGGAACAATGTCCAACGACAGGTGTTCGCCGTCAGCTACCAACCATTTTGCAAGCTGATATACCTGGATGATGTGGAATGTACTCTGACAGTTGCTGATGATGTATCGATGGCAACCCTGAATTCCGTTCTGTGCCTGAAGGGTCCGAATCGCTGAGAAGCTGGAAACCGTTTCCATAGAGACCGGATCTTCTACAACGCAGTTTTCCGCCCTTACAACAGTCTTTAGTAACGCCTTGGTTTTTTCAGCATCATCCTTTAAGTCAAAGACATTTTGCTCAAATCCATTTTTCGCCAGAATTGCCCTTACAACTTTTTCATGTTTGCGGCCATCCTGCCGGATGTCCAGGCTGGCAAAATGAAATCCAAAGACCTTCACCTTCAGGATGAACTGCTCGAGCAAGTCAAGAAATAAACCACCGTGCTTTTCAATGAGGATCATTCTTGCTTCGCGCAAATCATTTAGCAAGTCAAGTGGAGATCCATATCCTTTGCCTTTATACAATGTGTCGTAAAGAGCGTTCTCAATCTTTTGAATAAGCTTATCAATACCCTCAAACGTGAACCTGCGCTTAATCTGACGGATCTCCTGGTAGTAGTTTCGCAGAATTCCCTGGCGCAGTCTTCCTGCCACGTTCAATGTCACTGGCGTGGTGACGAATGGATTTCCATCGCGGTCACCACCAGGCCAAAAACCGATTGTGATAAGCTTATCGTTCTTCCATTCGTCCAGTGAAATGTTTAACCCAGCCATCAGTTGCCTCACGATCGCAGGTGCAGCCTGATAAAATATATTCTCCAGATACCAACACAAGCTGACCGCTTCGTCAAAGGGCGTCGGCTTTTGCTTGTTGATAAATCCGGTCTTGCCCAGCTGTTGCAGCAATAGATTGATTTGCTGAAAGTCATTCTGGCGGATGGCTATTTCCAGGTCGGTGAGAATTGCAAGCACGTTCCCCGGATAGAATTGCGTGGGGTGCGCCGTGAGCACCACACGGATTGAAAAGTCCTCCACGCTCTTGCGAAGTATTTCCTGCTTCCCGTCGGTGGCAGCGCGCAACAAAAGTGCTGTTACAGATCCTTTTCCTCGCACATCGTTTATCTGCTCAAAAGCAGAGTCTTCGATCGAATCAAAAAGCACCACCTGCCGCTCTATGTATTGGATTACCCTAAAGAGAAAGTCGAATTTTTCTTCGGCACCACTTCCGGGAGAATAGTCCTCAAAAAATTTGGCGATGATCTCATCGGGCTGAAGGCCGGAGTCAAAACCACTTTCGACCACCTGCTGTAAAAGCGGCAAGAAATTTCCCGTACGCGAAATTCCCTGGAAAGGAAGGTTGAGAAAAAGGCTGTTATAAATCGAAAATCGTGTAGATACAATGGAGTTAAAAGAATTCACGTTGAATATGGGTTTTGTGCCGTCGTCTTAAAGATCATTTTAAGACATGCAAATTCCAATGACGAGGCTGAAATGGCGGATTTTCGAGCGAAAAAGCCCTTTTTAAAATTAACATTTTGTTCAATTGTTATATTGTGGCAAGTAGGGTAAATTTTGGATGGATTACTTAATCTTCCGGTATATGAAGAAACTCTTCGCTCCCCTCTTATTGGTGACGATGGCCTCTTGCCTTGGTTATAAAGAGTTACCTGTTGAATATGACTACAGCTATCGGGGGAATTTTAAGAAATACCGCACATTCGAAATCATGAAGCCCGTTGGGCTGGCCGATTCAACGATGGTGAATTCTGTCATCGAAAAATCAATCATCTCACGGATGAGATTCCTCGGATACAAACAATCCGACCATCGTCCCCACCTCATCATTGGATTTAAAATGTATCGCGACAGCTTGAAGTTCAACGGATATAATCAGCCCGATATTGAAGAATGGGTGAAGTCTTCCAATGAAGAACTTAATTACGACCAACAAAAATTTGACCTTCGTTCCGGCACGCTGCTCATCCAATTTTTTGACCGGCGACAAAATCGTTCGATCTGGCAAGGCTACGCAACGACGGTTTACGGAGACATCGACTTTCACAACAACCGTCACCTGAAAAATGCCGTGATCTCGATCCTGGATAAGTACAGGTTCTGGGCGGATGGCTTTATTGAAGGAGCTCCGGTCACCGAGGACAAGGGACTTTGATTGCCTTGATATCGCCCCAAATTCTTCCCACAGCGGTTTTTCTTTAAGGAAATAATTCTACCTTTGCCAGCCAAATTAGGCCCCTGAGCGATCAGGAAAGCAGATTTGGAGGTATTGCCCGATGGTGTAACTGGCAACACGCTTGATTTTGATTCAAGAAAGTCCAGGTTCGAGCCCTGGTCGGGCAACAAATCCCGTCTCGATAATCCCGATAGCAACCGGGATCGTGAGCGGGATTTTTTTACGGTAATAATTGGTATTGAATGGCTGTAAAGATCTTTTCCGGGCGCGCCACCACTTATTTGGCTGAGAAAATAGCTCAGGCCTACGGCGAGTCTTTGGGCGAAGTAAACTACCAGCAATTCAGCGACGGTGAGATGTCTCCCTATCTGTCGGAGTCTGTCCGCGGTCACGACGTTTTCATCGTTCAGTCCACGTTCCCGCCTGCTGATAATTTCATGGAGTTGTTGCTGATGATCGACGCAGCCAAGCGGGCAAGCGCAGAGAACGTCAACGTCATAATACCCTATTTCGGATATGCCAGGCAGGACAGGAAAGACAAGCCGCGGGTGGCTATCGCAGCGAAGATGATCGCAAACCTGTTGTCGGCCGCTGGCGCAAATCGGATCATGGCCTGTGACCTTCATGCCGACCAGATTCAGGGGTTTTTTGACATCCCTGTGGACCACCTGGACGGTGCATACATTTTTATCCCTTACCTGAAGTCATTAGGTCTTGAGAATATCATGTTCGCGACGCCGGACGTGGGCGGGATCAAGCGCGCGAGGAGTTTTGCAAAATACTTTAACGCAGACCTCGCGGTTTGCGACAAGTACCGGAAAGAAGCAAACAAAGTAGAGTCGATGAGACTCATTGGAGAAGTCGAAGGCAAAGACGTGGTACTGGTGGATGACCTCGTTGATACGGCTGGCACAATTTGCAAGGCTGCAGCCCTGCTGAAAGAGAACGGCGCCAGATCAGTAAGGGCAGTGTGTACCCACCCGGTGCTCAGCGGCAACGCTTACGAAAACATCACCAATTCGAATTTGGAGGAACTGGTGGTAACGGATACAATTCCTTTGAAGAAGAGCATTCCGAAAATAAAGGTTCTCACGATGGCAACGCTTTTTGCAAAAGCCATCCGCAAGATCCACGACCATGAGTCAATAAGCTCGCTTTTTATCAAACTGTAAATCATTATTTCTAAACTTAAATTATATTATTTATGAAAACTGTTGAGATTATAGGGTATCGAAGAGCAAATCTCGGCAAGACGGACGCTGAAAATGTTCGTCATGAAGGTTTTGTTCCCTGCGTTCTTTATGGCGAAGGTGAGCAGATACATTTCAAAGCGCCGGTGATCCTGTTCCGTGAAATTGTCTACACGAACGAAGCTCACTTTGTGCATTTGAATATTGAAGGAGATGAATGTGAGGCGATCCTTCAGGAAGTGCAGTTCCACCCGGTGAGTGAGATTATCCTCCATGCAGACTTTCTGCGCATTGGAACGAACCGCAAAATCAAAATGGAAATCCCGACCCGTCTTGTAGGTCAAGCTCCTGGCGTTGCCAAAGGCGGAACATTGGTTCGCAAGAAGGCGTCGTTGAAGGTAATGGGTTTGCCCAAAGATATGCCTGATCACATCGACGTGGATTGTTCAGAGCTGGACTTCCACCACTCTGTGAAAGTTGGTGATATCAAGATTCCGAACCTGACGATGGTAGATCCTCACCAGGCTTCTATCGCCGTTGTCGAGGTGCCGCGTGCCGCTAAGATGGCTGCTGAAGATGCTGCGAAAGCTGCTGAATCAGCTGCTGCAACACCTACTGTTGAAGGTGCTGCTCCGGCTGCTGGTGCTCCCGCTGCTGGTGCTGCTCCGGCTGCCGATGCAAAGAAGGCCGACGCTCCTAAGAAAGACGAAGGCAAGAAGAAATAGTCTGAGATATCTGGAATTAAGTCCCGTCTGTGTACAACAGGCGGGATTTTTTTTTGTGAGATAGTTGGATACTGGTTGCTGGATTCTGGTTGCTCGGGCCTTGCTCATTCTCCTAATCTCTCCGACATTCGCGGGTACATGAAATTTCTGATCGCTGGCCTGGGAAATATTGGACCGGAGTATGAGCTCACGCGTCACAACATTGGATTTCTTACACTCGACAGGTTAGCAGACAACCACAAGATCGATTTCATAACGGAAAGACTCGCCGACAAGGCGGAGCTCCGGTACAAAGGCAAGCAAATTCATCTGATTAAGCCGAATACTTTCATGAACCTCAGCGGCAAGGCTATTTCCTATTGGCTTCAGGATCTTAAGATCCCGAAAGAAAATTTGTTGGTTGTGGTGGACGAGATCGCTTTACCTTTCGGTGCGTTGCGCATGAGGACTAAAGGCAGCGCTGCGGGACACAACGGTTTGAAGAATATCGAATTGCTCCTCGGAGGTCAGGATTATCCGCGGCTGAGAATGGGCATCGGAAACGACTATTCAAAAGGGCAGCAAGTCGATTACGTTTTAAGTAATTTTTCCCAGGAAGAACTTAAAGCATTGCCAGAAATCATGGACAAATCCATTGAAATGATCCTGTCATTTTGCACAATTGGAGCCGAGCGTACCATGAATTTTTTCAATACATAAATCGGGAAGCCCGGAAGCGGGCCCGCACATTTACAGTCGTGGGAAAATCGTATGTTGTAGCCGGAAGGGGCACCGCTTTCACCAAAGAAGTGTGGGAGTTTACACCCTAAGACGTATGAAGAAAACACTTTGGCTTCTCTTGCTTGTTGTCTCGATTGACGGGATGTGTCAGCGGCCACCCCGCCTCATCATCCGCGGCGACGATATGGGCTATTCTCACTCCGGAAATCAGGCAATTATCAAAAGCTACAAAGAGGGAATTGAGACCTCCATCGAAGTAATCGTTCCGTCGCCCTGGTTTCCCGAAGCGGTGAAAATGCTGGAACAAAACCCAAACGTCGATGTGGGTATCCATCTTGCGATCACCAGCGAATGGGACAATATTAAATGGAGACCCCTCAGTGATTGTCCCAGCATCCGGGATAAGAATGGATATTTTTATCCGATGGTTAACCCTAACAAGAATTACCCCGGGCAATCCATTTCTGAAAACAAATGGAATATTGCCGACATCGAAAAAGAATTTCGTGCACAGATTGAAACAGGACTGAGAAACATTCCAAGGATAAGTCACATTTCTGCTCATATGGGTTGCAGTGGCCTTTCAGAAGAAGTGCGAGCGATGACAAAAAAGCTTGCTAATGAATACAACATCGACATCGATCCCGGCAGTGATTACAGTGTGGCGTATATCGGTTACGACGGAGCCCACAAGACAGCTACCGAGAAAGTCGACAGTTTCATGAAAGCGTTAAGCAAGCTCGAACCGGGTCGTACCTATTTGTTCGTTGAGCATCCGGGATTCAACAATGATGAGCTCAAAGCTGTGTCGCACATAGGTTACGAAGACGTGGCTGGCGATAGGCAAGGAGTAACCGACTTGTTCACGAGCGATAAAGTGAAGACCTTTATTAAGCAAAAAGGGATCGAGCTTATCAGCTACCGGGACCTTAAATCGAAATAAAACAATTCATTACCTGGATATTCACTAACCGCTTATCAACTATGAAAAAAACGTTCATTATTTTGTTTGTCCTTGTTGCAGGAGTTGCAATAACGAGCAAAGCACAAACAATTTATAGCTCAGCAAAAGGCGAAAAATACCACACGGCTGATTGCAACCTGTCGGGAGATGCGGATGCCATGACGTTGGCAGATGCAAAAAAGAATGGCAAGAAGCCATGCGGGGTTTGCAAGCCCGACGAGCACCTGAAAGACAAGCAGGCTCAGTGTACCGGTAAGACCAAAGATGGCACGCGCTGCAAAAGGATGACGAGTTCCAAGAACGGAAAGTGCTATCAGCACAAGGACGCGTAACACGAAAGGTTTTCTCATTTAGTTAGCCGGGGACTGAAGCCCCGGCCTTTTTATTATTACCTGTTGCCGCATACGCCCCCGTGACTGTAGCCGTTTATCAGATAATCGCTGGGAAGGGCTGATCATTGATAGAAGATCAACTTAAACAGGGTATTTTCGGGACAAAGAGGCGAAAAGATGCAGATGGTTTCCCACGTGATTCACAAAATACAACTAGGTATTGCCTGCGTTCTTCTTACTACATCTGTGATAGCTCAAAAAGCGGAGCTCAAAATGGTCGACAGCAGCGGCCTTGTGACGAAGTTGAAATATTACTCTGACGAACATCTACACACCAGTGCGGGCGCGATTCCGTACGTGAGCATCTACTCGGTGCGATTCAATTCCAAAGACAGAAAACGGGCAGAATTTTTTCTCGAGATACTCGACTCGATGAAGATCAAGGTTTTGTTCTCGGAGGCACCGATCACTGATATTCCAACAGGTTCATCCAAATTGGCTGATAGCCTCGCGCAAAGTTCAGATCCTCCCCGACTTGCCGGCGCGGTCGGCTTCGGGGGCGGGCTTGATTACGGAGGATTTGGCGTCAGAGGGATGTTGCCCATGACACAGCATCTGCACTTGTTTGGCGGTATCGGCTATGCAATTGCCGGAATGGGCTATAACGCAGGGATGTCTTTCATCGCAAAACCAAAGTCGGTGGTAAGCTTGACGATGAGCGCGATGTATGGATATAATGCCGCAGCGACAAATACCAACCAGGAAAAATTATACTACGGACCATCCGGCGCGGTTGGCGTCCGGTACCTTGTTGGACAGCGGCATGTAAATTTCTTTCACGTAAACCTGATCTATCCATTCAGAAATTTCGATAATACAGGTATTAATACAGGAGACTTTTTTCCTGTACTCGCTTCGTTCGGGTTTAATTTCGGGATAACAGCGAAGCGAAATTGAATACAGGTTCACGAAGGACCAACGTTTCCGTCAATCATTCAACCAGCTCGAGCCACCTTGCGATCACTTCCTGTAAGTTCTTTTGCCGGGCTTTGGCGTCGGCCAAATCTTTAAAAATCACAACCCGCCGACCGTCCTTGAAATCGCCGGTGAGAAAGCCGGATTTGTCATTAACCTTGGCTCCACTCGGAAAGACGAGCATGATCCTGTTCTTGAATAAGTTAAAAACAATGATCTCGCGTTTGTATTCCTTCGGGTTAAATTCTTCCATCTCGCCGGTATAATAGAAGCTCGGGTTGTTCCACTTTATCCTCTCCCCTATCAATTTGTCGGCTTTAACAATGACCTTCCGGAGGTATTCAACGGTAGGGCGAATGGAAGCATCAAGTTTACTGATGTACTCGCTCACGAGATCGGAGTCTGACTTGGAGGGTTTCTTTGCCACGACTTACCTGGCTACTTATTAAAGTAGGATTGAATACTGTCGCTATTCACATCGATAGCATACGCAATCCTCGGTTGCCTTTCTTTTTTAAAGAATATGACGTTCCATTCTGGTGCGCCTTTTTTGCGAACATCCAAAGTCCACTCCCTGGAATTACCTTTAAACTTTAAATATCTCTTTGAATTGGATACGACTTGCGGAATACCAGCAGAATCCAATTTCTCGATGGCGGCAGCCTGATAAAATTGTGCATCATCCGCCACGGTATAGAAATCGTCACCATATTCCTTTTCCATTGAGGCAATTTGTTCCTCTGTAGGATATATGAGCACGGCACAGTCGAAATCAATTGTCTCAACAGTCGTTGTGTCGGTCACACCTGCCTGAAGATAATTATCAAGCTGACTGTAGTCGAGAGCAATGCTGTCGGCAGATTCGATTGCCAGTGAATCCCCATGAGTCGAAGTGGTCTCATTCACTTTTCCGGAACAGGCAGAAAGGAGGAGGATAAATACCGCGTAAATTCTCATGACGATATTAACTCACCGTACTTCCCGGGTCCACATCCCCCGATGGCAACAGCAGTTTCAATTTCCCATCGTGGTCTTCAGCGGAGAGGATCATCCCTTGCGACTCAATACCCATCATCTTACGCGGCGCAAGGTTTGCTATAAATACAACCTGCTTGCCGGTGATCTGCTCGGGAGTCACATGCTGTGCAATGCCACTGAGGATCGTTCGGGTGTCAAGTCCGCTGTTAATGGTAAGTTTCAACAGCTTGTTGGACTTTTCCATCTTTTCAGCCGCCACAACCTTTCCAACTCTGATATCAAGTTTAGCGAAGTCATCGATTGTGACTTCGGCCTTCAATGGCTTGGCTGGCGCTTTCGGCGCCGTTTCTGAAATTTCCTGCTTCGTATCCATAAGTTTCTTGATCTGTGCGGCAATGATATCGTCTTCAATTTTTTCAAACAGCAATGCGGATTGACCTAATGTCGTACCGGTCTTCAATAATTCCACCGATCCCGATTCTTCCCAACCGAGGTCCTTCAGCAGCAACATGTCTTTCAGCTTTCGCGATGTGAACGGTAGGAACGGCTCAGCCACAACGGCAAGATTTGCCGATATCTGCAACGCAATGTTCAAGATCGTTCCAACACGCGCCATATCGGTTTTCGCCAGCTTCCACGGTTCGGTCTCGGCAAGGTATTTATTGCCAGTTCTGGCAAGGTCCATCAGCAGCGCCGTGGCCTCCCGGAACCTGAATGCCTCAATGGCCTCCGCAATTCTTCCCGGAAACGCCTTTACTTCATTGATCGCCGTTTCATCCACCGCGGTCAGCGCTCCCCTTGCCGGTATTCTATTATCAAAATACTTTTGCGTGAGCACAAGGGCACGGTTGACAAAATTTCCAAGAATGGCCACAAGCTCGTTGTTGTTCTTCGATTGGAAATCCTTCCATGTGAACTCGCTGTCTTTCGTCTCCGGCAAATTTGTGAGCATTGCGTAACGCAACACATCCGGCTTGTCGGGGAACTCGCGGATGTAATCGTGCATCTCAATGGACCAACCCCTGCTCGTGGACATCTTGTCCCCTTCAAGGTTCATGAATTCATTGGCGGGCACATTGTCTGGCACGATATATTCACCCGTCGCTTTCAGCATGACAGGAAAAATGATGCAGTGAAACACAATATTGTCCTTGCCGACAAAATGTATAAGCCGCGAATCAGCATCCTGCCAATATTTCTTCCAGTCATCTTTGTTCACTTTCCCGAAATCTTTCTGCGGCGTAGCAAAATTCAGCTTCTTGTCGGCGAGTTCCTCGAACAGCGCGCGTGTAGCCGAAATGTATCCGATCGGCGCATCAAACCATACATATAACACTTTGCCCTCTGCATCGGGCAAAGGCACTTTAATGCCCCAGTCCAGGTCACGCGTCATCGCGCGCGGAAGGAGCCCCGCGTCGATCCACGATTTGCACTGGCCATAGACGTTCGATTTCCAGTCATCGGCATGTGATTTTAATATCCATTCACGCAGCCATGGCTCATAGTTCTGGAGCGGCAGGTACCAATGCTTGGTAGCCTTGAGCACCGGTGGCTTGCCCGACAATGTCGACCTGGGATTGATAAGTTCACGCGGGCTGAGCGTTGATCCACACTTCTCGCACTGATCTCCATACGCATTCGGATTTCCGCAACGCGGGCACGTGCCTACTATGTAACGGTCAGCAAGGAAAACATTTGCTTCCGGATCGAAGTATTGATCTGACGTTTCTTCGGTCAGCAGACCTTTATTGTATAGTGTAAGGAAAATCTCCTGGGAAGTCTGGTGATGTATGGGCTCACTCGTTCTGTGATAGATGTCGAAAGCAATACCGAGCGTACGCAGGCAATCGCTGATAAGTACGTGGTACTTATCGATGATCGCCTTCGATGTAGTTCCCTCCTTGAGCGCCTGATTGGGTATGGCCGTTCCATGCTCGTCGCTTCCGCAAACCCACACCACGTCCTTCTTCATTAACCGCAGGTAGCGCACGTAGACATCCGCGGGAATATAAGCCCCGGCGAGGTGCCCGATATGCTTAGGTCCGTTTGCATACGGAAGGGCTGATGTGATTGTATAACGTTTGAAGTTTCTCGTTTCTGACATGATGCCGCTCTAAATAACCTGTAAAACTAATTAACCTGGGTCTGATTTAGTTCACTCATAGAGGTATTTTCTGAGATTTTTACAGCATCCGAGGACTCAAAGAATTTACTGATGCGATTTGAGCAGCATCCGACCGGATCAAGGAGCGTAATCAAATAGGAATTAAGATGATGGGGAAATCAAATGGTGCGAACAGTCCTGCGCTTCATCACCTGGAGGCGCTCCTGTTCATGCTTGCGCTTTTCTTCTTTGCGGCGCTCGATGATGCCGACCAGATCCACGGGGAACTGCACAATGAACTCTGTAAATTTCTCGTCGGTTGACACAAGATTGATATCACCCCCGAGTTTCTCTGTGGCAAGTTTTGCAAGGTAAAGTCCGATACCACCAGTCTCCGATCGTTCGGATGCGCGCACAAACATCTGGAAGATCTTATCGCGGTCCATTTGTGAAATGCCAACGCCATTGTCGCGGACATGTGCTGTCACCTTGCCGTCTTCCGACCTGACGATGATGCGTACGAAAGATTCAACGCGTTCTGAATCGTTGTAGAACTTGAGGGCGTTGTCTATGAGATTCTCGAGGATCAGGCGCACCATCTCCTTGTCGGAAATAAGCTGAATGTCGGGTGCCACATCGTATTCCAGTTTGATCTTTGATGGGACACCTTTCTTCACCTCAAGGGTAAGGATCTCGTGGATGATGGGTTCGAAATGTATCAACTCAGGCTTGAGCTCGGCGTGATTGATCCGGTTGACGATGAGCAAGCGTGTCAACACCGTGTTAAGTTTTTCTGCGGTCAGATCGAGCTTGTCCAGATACCCCAACGCTTTCTCGTCCTTCACGTCCATTATGGCCAGGTTGACCATACCTTTCAGGCTTGCGAGCGGACCCCGGATATCGTGCGATGTTTTATAAATAAAGTTGTCAAGCTCGTCGTTCACTTTCACGAGTGTCTCGTTGGTATCGACCAGTTCTTTAGTCTTCTCCTGGACTTCCTGGTCGAGTGCGCGGTTCTGGACTTCGATGATGCGTTTGGCTGTTGCCAACGCAGCGTTGACCGCACGTGTCTTCCGGTAATTGCGATAAATCACGATGACGAGTGCGCTTGTCAGCAGTACTACAGCGAATAACGCAAGGTTCAGTTTGCGTTGTTGCGCAATAACTTCGCTGTTCAATTCCAGGATTTGATCTTTTTCCGCAATGATCTTGATGTTCTCCGCTTCTTCATAGTCAGTCTGTACACGTGAGATATTCCTGATCAGGTCTGCGTTGAATATCTCCCCGTACAATTTGATATACTTGTTCTGATAGGCGGACGCCTCTTTGAATTCACCCTTCGCAGAGTAGATGCGTGAATACAACATGAAGTTTTCCAGAATCGTCTTGCGTCGCTGTGTCTCGTTTGATACCCGCTGACTTTGGTCGAGGAAGTCGATCGCCTCAACGTACCTACCCTGCTTGTATCGGATCTGTGCGAGCCAGTGCCAATCCCACGCGATGAATTCAGACAGATCCATCTTGCTTGCGAGCTCAAGCGCTTTCTTGAAATTTCCCTCTGCCGTCTCCAGCTCATTCTGCTCGAAGAGCGCGATACCCATTGTATGATTTGCGTCCACGAGGACCTCCGGCGTGCATTCGCTTGACCCGCAAATGGCGAAAGCTTCTTTCAGCTTTGCTTCGGCTTTATCAAAACGCTTGAGCTCATTATAGGTTATCGCAAGATTGATAAGATTGTTTGCAAGGTCGTGCGTTACATTGTTAGCTATTTTGACTTCGTAGGCTCGCTCATAGTATAATAGCGCGTTATTAAAATCCATTAGCCCGGCATAGACGAGACCTATGTTGTTGAGTGCAACCGCGATATCCTGCGGGATACCCTCCTTCTCACGGATTTTCAGCGATTCAAAATTGTAGCCGAGTGCCTTGTCATACGAGGCGTTGGCTTCGTGGGCCAGTGCGAGGTTGTTCAGCAGGAATTTAACCAGGTCACCGTAATTGTTCTTTTTTGCAATCGACAGCGCACGTTCGTAGATAGTAATTGCCTCGCGCAAATCGCCGCTTGCTTTAATAAGGTATCCTTTAGCATTCAGCCCCTTCACAATATTCAGGCTGTCCCCGTCTTGCAAGGCAAGCTTCAGCGCTTTCTCTGCATGAACAAGAGACCGCTCCTGGTCTACCGATAAGTATTCACGAAAGAGAACATATTGGATGTTGAATTTTTCACTGAGCGAAGTTGCTTTTGTAAAAGCATTGTTGAGCGAATCAACGAGTCCCATGTTCTGCCCGAAAGACACTGATGCACTGAGCAACAACACCACGGCTACTAAACCACTTCTTCTCTTATTAAAAAAAAATAGGTACACCTGTACTTTTTTAATATTTTCTTACGATGTAAGATTTCAATCCGACTTGCACATTTGCATCTGTCAAGCGCAAGATCAAAGACTTACAAATTGAAACAACTTAAAAATCTAAAATCCAAAAACCAAATCTTTTACACCATGAAAAAATTCATACTTACTCTCGCATTCGCAGCTGTTACAGCCCTTTCAATTTCTGCCTGCACCGAACAAAACATCAAGCCCCGTGATGGCGGCGCAAGTGACCAATGCCAGTTCGGCGGCCCTGGATGCCCGAAAGGAAACAACTAATTCTTTGGTGCAATTCCTTCAAACCTTTCAAGCTATGAAAGCAAAAATCACCATCCTCGCTGTACTTGTTTCGATGCTCACATTCACCGTGGCAACGACCCAGTCGGCCAAACAACCAAAAGTTGCCTTGAAGAAGTCCGTGCCTGTCGAAGTCCGTATCAACAAGGGCTTCGCGATGGAAGACAAGAATCAATTCAACTAGTTTTAATTAGCAAAGGTACTCAATCACAGGACAGCGTGGCTATGGTCGCGATGTCCTGTGATTCATTTTTACTTTCCACACTAATAATGCGAACCGTTGCGGTCGAAAGTGAACACGTGCTGGTACGTCCGGCGCCAGCCAGGCACCAGTGACATCTAAGGATTCGAGACTGCCCCTGAAGCAAGTAATCCGCAGTTGTTCCGAAGAATTGGTGCCTTTACCCAAAATGGTTCCCGCACCTCGCTGCACCGGTTTAAAAAAGGTAACCAGCAAACGGCATTTTTCGTGAAGAATTTTTCTTTTTTCTGCAAAACCAGCAAAAACCTTACATCATTTTTGCAGGGAAAACCAGCCATCACAGATCAACGCCACCGGTAAATAATGTGAAGGCGTGGGACGCTTTGAAGTGCCACCATTCACTCAAACGATACTCACACAAAATTTCAACGGGGAGATGATATGCGGCCAGAATCAGGCGGACTGTACCGTATTCTGCGCGTTCTCAAGCCACATACGCTCCTGCTGCTGCCTGCGCTTTTCTTCTTTGCGCTTATCCAGGATCGTCTGCAGATCCACGGGGAATTTGACGATGAATTCCGTGGTTGTTTCAGATGCATTCAGGCTGATGTCTCCGCCCAACTTTTCCGTGGCGATCTTCGCCAGGTACAGGCCGATGCCGCCGGTGTCGGAACGCTCCGACGCGCGGGTGAACATATGAAATATCTTATCGCGGCTGAGCTGTGAGATGCCGACGCCGTTATCAACGACACGCGCGGTGACGACGCCGTTGTCTTGCTCCACGGAGATCTTCACGAATGACTCCACGCGCGCCGATTCATTATGGAACTTGATGGCGTTGTCGATGAGGTTCTCTAAAATCAGGCGCACCATATCTTTATCCGACAGCAGGTACACATCCGGAGCCACATGGTATTCAACGTTGATCTTGGCAGGAATACCCTTCTTCACTTCGAGCACCAGGATGTCCTGGATGATAGGTTCGAAATGCACGGCTTCGGGCTTGAGCTCGGCGTGGTTGATACGGTTCACGATGAGCAAACGCGTGAGGATGACATTCAGCTTCTCTGCTGTGAGATCCAGTTTGCCCAAATAGGTTAAGGCCTTCTCGTCTTTCACATCCATACGTGCGAGGTTGACCATCCCTTTCAGGCTTGCCAGCGGACCGCGTATATCGTGTGACGTTTTGTAGATGAAGTTATCCAGTTCGTCATTGACTTTGGTGAGCGACTCATTGGTGTTGACGAGCTCTTTTGTTTTTTCCTGCACCTGTTGATCGAGCTGGTGGTTCTGCTGCTCGATGACCCGTTTGGCAAGGTCAAGTTCACCGTTTACAACTTTTATTTTGTTGTAGTTGCGATAGATAATGAATCCGAGCGTGCTTGTGATGAGGACCACAGCTGCGAGCAACCAGTTGGTGAGACGTTGCTGGTCGATGACCTCCTGGTTGAGGAGAAGGATTTCATCTTTGTTTGCGATGATGGCGAGATTTTCGCGTTGGGCATATTGAGTTTGGACTTTAGTGAGGTTCTTGATCACCTCTGCATTAAACACACTGTCTCTCAGGTCAGAGTAACGTCGCTGGAAGAGATTCGCCTGTTCGAAGTTCTTAGTCCTTGTATACAAGTCGGCACCTAAGTCATACGTTTGGAGCAACAATTGACTGTCGTTGACTTCCTGCCCCAAGATCTGAGCCTGGGACAGGTAATTTGAGGCCATAGTTTCATCTTTCTGAATTAGCGCAACTCTTCCCAATGAAAGGATATTATCAAGTTGCCATCGCTGATTCATCTCAAGAATGCTTAATGACAAGGATTTCAAGTAGTGGCCTTGTGCCAGCGAGAAATCCTTTAAAATAAAATAGGCATTCCCAAGGCCACTTTCCGCCTCAATTGTAATTTGATTATCACACTCCTTACCACATTCTTTCAGCGCGCGATTAAAATACCGAAGAGCGGTTTCATGATCACCTAAATCATTGTAGCAAAGACCTATATTTACCAGTAGGTGATCAAGGTCAAATTTATCCTCGACCTCTTCTTTTGCCTTTAATGATTGCAGATAATAGTTGAGAGCAAGGTCAAAATTATTCAGCCTGTAATACACCACTCCAATATTTTGAAGGGTAATGCTGATCTGCTTTTTATTTCCCTCCTTTTCTCGTAACAGCAATGACTGAAAGTGATACTCAAGAGCCTTATCGTACTCGGAATTATACATATAGGCCACCGCAAGCGAATTGAGGAGATATCGCATTTCTATCTCAAAATTGTTGCGCCGGGCGATGGGTAATACGACCAAGAACTCATCGATTGCCTTATCGGCTCTATCCAATCTCCTCAGAATTTGACCTTTGAGTCTGCCCGCTGTAACCGCATTTAAACTATCACCAGCAGCAATGGAAATCGAATAAGCAGTACCCGCATAATCGAGCGCTAGCTCATTGTCCACATCCACGAGTTGCTTAATAAGAGCAATTGACACACGAACTCTACTCGAATCCGAAGAAATCGCAAGCAGTTGTTTGAGGGAATCGATTACAGGTGTTTGAGCTGAACAAACCAATAACAGGCACGAAAAAAGGGTCGTTAACGTTAGTTTTTGGTACATGCGTGATTTTGTCAAAAATAATACACGTAACATATTTCCTTCAATTCAACAACTTTGTTCAGTTCAGTAGTTAAACCATATTAAAATCCAAGCAACAAAACCAAAAAAATCATGAAAAAACTAATCTACATTTTTATTCTCGCAACCGTCGCATCTTTTTCAATTGTTAGCTGCACGGAACAGGAAGTAAAACCAAAAGGGCAGCCTACAGTATCTGATCCTGTTCACTAGTCAATCAATCCTGAAGCCAAATCTTATGAAAATAAAAATACTTGCCATCTTAATTATTTCAGCAATCATGGTTTCGTTCGTTTCATCGCGAACAACAAGGACGAATACGGCTGAAAAACATGAAAGCAATACTGTTACGAAGAAATCAAGCAAATTGAACGGATTCGTCTCCGAGGACTTTTGACGAGAAGAAATCTTCTCAATGGCAGTACTTACTTCATTTATTGATTGAGGATGAATCTGAGAATATTCATCCTCATTTTTTTTGAATCAGACAGTTGATTGTAGAAGAATGCTGTTTGCCAATCGATAACAGCGGCCTTTTCACTTTTAAATGGTCTCAGCAATCCGAGTTTTTAAAAGACCCATTGGCTCTAATGGTTTCAATCGACTTGAGCAGGATTGCCTCGGTCGCCTCAAGGTATGGACTTGAGCTTGCAAGATTTTCCAGTGCAGCAACATGGTTAAGGCCTTGAATCGTCGCAAGAGAGGCAATGAGATTGCTTGAAATTCTGTCAAGAACAATTTTTTGCTCCTGACTTAGCTGGAATAACTCATTGCGATTCATTTCCAGTTCAAGCGTTCTCTCTCTGACCAATTCATCTAGCCTTCGGTTTATCGCCTCTTTTTTAATGTTCAATTTGAAGAACACAAACACCAAACCCAAAGCCAAGATAGCTAGGCCAAACAACAGGGAATTGATTAAATATTGTTTCTCAATCAGCTCGGATTGAGACGCAAGAAGGGTCTGATGGTATCTAAGTTTTTCCGCATTCTCTCTTTCGACAAAATTCAACTGGAGCTCCATCAAGCGCCGATGCATCTCTGAACTATTGATAGACTCATTTAGCTGAGAGTATTTTCTTTCAAACTCATTTGCTATGCGAAAGCTGCCATTCCTAAAATAATAGTCGCTTGATATCCTGTAAAACCGTTGAAGGGAACTAACAAACTGCTCCTTACCTTCCAAAATAGATATCTCTTTCAAATACTTCTTAACAGTAATCGGATCATGTTCAGCAACATACACTTCAGCCAGAGTAAGCAAACTTTCAAGTTCATATTCAAGATTCCCCTCCTGTCGCGATAAGGCGAGCGATTTATTCAAATGAGTCTTCGCTTCAATTAACTTATGCTCTTTGAACTTTAACTCACCCAATGCGCATTGAGAGTGAATCAAGATTCGATTTGTACATCCTTTGGCACAAGCTGCAAGAACCCTCTCTAAGTTGACTTTAGACTCTTTCAAATCGCCAAGCTGCTTAAAGCATAACCCTAGATTCAAATAAAGGGCATCAAGATCATAATTGTCATTGATTGCTAATTTAAGAGCCAGACATCGCCTCCAATACTGTAATGCTCGATTAAAATTAGATATCCGATAATAGACTAGGCCAATATTATTCAGCGACACCGCTATTCCGCTACTGTCTTTGTCTTCTTCCTTCAGCCGTAGTGATTTTAAATGATAGTCAAGTGCCTTATCAAATTCTCCCAAATTATTAAACGATATTGCTAAAGAATTGTATATTTTCTTTGTTTCATTACGGAGACCATTTCTTTCAGCGACGGCGAGTAACGGAGCAAGCTCGTTAATGGCCATATTTATGTCACTAAGCCTGTTATAAAGCTGGCCAACAAATCTCGACGCGTACACAATTTTTGTAGAGTCACCCTGAGAAAGTCCTATGGATTTCGCTTGCTTAGCGTACGCTATGGACTGTAAGTCGTCGGTGTCCACAAGAAGTTGTGCCAATTGCATAAGCACATCAAAGTTCGCCGTATCGCGCTTCAGCACCTCACGAAGCGAATCAGCCTTAGGCGTTTGTGCCTGAGCTCCGACACAAATGGTTATCGCCAATGTCAAGCTGATTAATCTAAGTCGTTCTTTCATAGCAACTTCAAGTTTATACATTCAACGTTCACATGTCGAGTGTCCGGTATTCCGAACAAAACGAACGCATTGACTGGAATTCTTTGGATGCCTTATTAAATTACAAAATGTTCCACTTTTTTAAATCCAAATCCGACGATGCCGCAGCCTCACGCCAGGCGATGGAAGCCTGCGAGCATATCATTTCTGAAATGGGCGCCGAACTTCACGACGACCTTATCCAAAAACTTTCCGTGTTTCGCCTCTACATCGATCAACTTGACCGCTCCCGCTTCAACGCTGCTGAAACTGAAACTTTGCTGATTAAAATGAATGCCGACTTCAAAGAAGTTGTGCAATCCGTGCGAAGAATATCGAGACAATTGCTGCCGGTAAAAATGGAAGGCGATTCCTTTCAAACAGGTATCAACCTTTTGTGCCAAAATATGGAGCGCCCCGGCGGGAGCACAATTCACTTTGCCGCTACAGGAACCGAACGACCTATTCCTGCCCTGCCGGAGATCTATCTTTCCAGAATTATTCAGGAACTCATTCATAACTCGCTCAAACATTCCTCGGCATGGCACATTTGGGTCCACCTTGACTGGCAGGAACATAGCCTGATTATTGAAGTGGAAGACGATGGAACAGGATTTTCTAAAGTATCGGAATTCATCGAATCGCTGAAAAAAAAGCATAACACGCTTCGGATGCGTTCAGAAGCGATTGGCGCACACCTTGCTTTCATGCCGGGCAAAAAAGGCCTGCTGGTCAAAGTCGAATATGAATTTGATTAAAAGTCCACGAATAGCCTCAAAGTATGCCGTTACGAAACGCGTAGGCTAACAATGCGGCTGAGTTCGGCACACCGAGCCGCTTGATCAACCGTGTTCGATACGTTTCAGTCGTGGCCTCCGTCATCTTCAATCTAACGGATATTTCTTTTGTAGTTAAGCCGCTCGCGATGATCCTGAGTAATTCATTCTCCTGATACGACAAAACCACCGGGGGAATGTGATCCCAACGATGAGAGTTATTTTGAATGATTGAAGTTATTTTAGAATTGAAATAATGGCCAGCATCGATGACTTCCGTGATCGCCCTTACAATTTCGGAATACCCATCGAGCTTGAAGACGATCCCGTTTACTCCATATTTCAAAAGATTGACAATCAACTCGACTCCTTCCAAGCCAGTGACGGCAATGACTTTGGGTCGATCGTCTATCCTCTTCATTCCTGCCAACAGTTCCTGTCCTTTTGTCCCTGGCAGGCGCATGTCCAGGAGTATCAGGTCGATGGACCGGCGTGAAAGTTGTTCCTGAAATTCGCTGGCGTTGGAAGCCTCGTAAATGTCTCTTACAAAGTTTTCCTTTTCCAGTAAAGAGCGAATGCCCTGACGAATAAGGGCTTCATCGTCCACAATCAAAATATTGATGCGATTCATACAGGTAGGTTTAGGTGGTTTTTTCCTCGGGGTGTAGGATACATACAAGATACGAGCCTCTCTAACCCATTCATAACAATCACGCTGTAAGGTTTTCCTGATTAGTTTGCAAAATGGCCTTCAGTCCTGAATAAGGTATATTCAACCAACTCAATCAGGATCGAAAATTCTAACTAGATTGACTTTATGATAAGGATAATACTCTTCCTGGGCACCCTCCTTCTATTGATTGCATGCAACAAAACCGAACGTGCGCAGGAATTCAAATACGCTGTCATCATCTCCGCAAACATGGAGTGGAAGTCTTTAGAAAAAATACTTCCGCCGGCTGGTGATTTAAAAAAGTCCCCATGGGGCGAATACTTTACCAATGACATCGCCGGTCAGCCTGTCCTATTCTTCCACCAGGGCTGGGGTAAAGTCTCTGCAGCGGCGGGCACACAGTATGTTATCGATCAATGGCATCCGAAAGTGCTTATCAACGTCGGCACGTGCGGTGGATTCGAAGGCGAGATCCGGAAATTCGATGTCGTCCTGGCAGATTCCACGATCATCTATGATATCCGCGAAGCCATGGGCGATTCAAGGGAAGCGATCAAAGACTACTCAACTTCGATCGACCTGGCATGGCTTGGAAAAGATCTTCCCGATTCAGTGATCGTCACTACCCTGGTGTCCGCCGACCAGGATCTTCGTCCTGGTGATATTCAATTTCTGAAAGAAAACTACAAGGCTCGGGCTGGCGATTGGGAGTCGGGTGCGATTGCGTACACGGCTGCGAAGAATGACACGCGTGTGCTGATACTGCGTGGTGTAACAGACATCGTGAGTCCAAACGCAGGTGAAGCTTACGGGAACTTCGAGCTGTTTGCAAGCAGAACGGATACGGTGATGAACAGGTTGATAACGAAATTACCGGATTGGATAAGGCATCTCGACGGGCGGTGAAATCTTCGCGAAGCGAAAAAAAATACAGTTCCCACGGATCTCACCGATTGAATGCACACGGATTGCCACGGATTTGGACTTTTTTCCTTTAGCATACCTATCAAAATAAAATTTTAGACTAGCCTAAAATTTTATTTAAATAAGTCATACTTTTGAGTTCTATGAGACTGCCATGGGCCATGTTATGCGTGTTCCTCGCTTCCGCGTGCGCGGAACTGCAGCCGCCAGCGCCCGCGGCGTCCGAGATACTCGATGGGCCAATCCCCGGGCTCACGGCGGCAGAAAACCAGCAATTCATCCGCGGTGACGCCGCTTTCAATAACGATGTGTTCACGGCAGCGAATGGGCTCGGTCCGCTGTTCGTGGCAACATCCTGCGGATCATGTCACCCCGGCGACGGCAAAGGTCATCCCTTCACTACACTCACTCGTTTCGGTCAAAAGGATCCATCGGGCAATCATTTCTTGGATCAGGGCGGTCCACAGTTGCAGAACCGCGCGCTGCCCGGATTCACACCAGAAGCGATTCCAGAGGGCGCCACAGCATCGAAATTCACGCCTCCCGCGAACACAGGCCTCGGCTACATCGATGCCGTGCCCGACGCGGACATCCTCGGCTGGGCCGATCCGACCGACACGAACGGCGATGGCATCAGCGGCGTACCCAACTGGGTGTCGCTGAAGGAATATCTCACGGAGCGCGCGTCTGGCAGTACGAATGGCGGCAAGTATGTCGGGCGCTTTGGAAAAAAAGGGGGCGCATATGACCTACTCCAACAAACAGCGCAGGCTTACAACCAGGACATCGGCATCTCATCGACGTTCGAGCCGGTGGATAATTATTCGGGCACCGAAGTTGATCCCGAGATCACCGACCAAAAGATCAAAGATGTGGTCGCCTATCTCAAGACATTGAAAGCGCCTGTTGCGCGTACCTCGTCTGCAGAAGCGCTGGCAGGAAAAGAAATCTTCACCTCGATCGGTTGCGCAAAATGTCACCGTCCCGAGATGAAGACCGGCACCTCTCCCATCGCAGCGCTCTCCAACAAGACATTTTATCCTTACACCGACCTCCTCCTCCACGACATGGGCCCAGGTCTCGACGACGGCTATACCGAAGGATCGGCACTATCATCGGAATGGAGAACTCCGGCGTTGTGGGGACTCGGGCTTTCGACGCGATCACAGGGCGGAGAATATTTCCTGCTGCATGATGGGCGCGCAAGGAGTATAGAATCTGCTATACTCTTCCACGGCGGAGAAGCAACACGAAGCAAGGACAACTTCACGTCATTGTCCGACAGCGATAAGAAAAAATTGATAGCATTCCTCGAAAGTCTTTGATTATGAACAGACGAGAATTTGTAACACGATCCTGCGTGGCTTGCCTCAGCACCGGCACGTTGTCCGCGATGCTCACCGGATGCGCTCCAACGCGTTACAGTACCGGCACGCTCGAAGCCAATGGTCTCACGATACCAAAGTCGGAATTCGCAGTCCTCAAAAAAGATATCGCAACCACACGCCAGTTCATCATCGTGTCGCACGACAAGCTAGAATTCCCCATTTATGTTTTCAGGATCTCCGACAGCGAATACAGTGCCTTGTGGATGAAGTGCACACATCAGGGCTCGGAACTGCAGGCGTCGGGCGATCACTTGTACTGTCCCAGCCACGGAAGTGAATTTGACAAGAACGGAAAAGTTGCTCATGGTCCGGCGGAAAAAAATCTTCGCTCATTCCCCGTGACAGACAGAGGAGACACTTTGTTCATTGACATGACATGAGAAAAACAGCACTACTCTTTTCTGTTTTGTTCGTGTCGATGGTTTGCCATGCACAGATCGACTCGTCATTGTTCCGGCGTATGCCGCGTGACACATCGAAGTTGATCATGAACATGGACGCGATCTATAACCGACCTTTCCTCGCCGTGGGCAAAACGCCTGTGTCGCTTGGGGGCTATGTGGAAGCCAACTGGCAGCACCTTGGCACTGACGGCGTTTCGGAAGGTCATCAATTCCAGATGAGAAGGCTGACGCTCTTCGTCGCGTCGAGCATCTCCAAGCGCATCAAGTTCTTGTCTGAGATTGAGTTCGAGGACGGCACCAAAGAGATCAACATTGAGTTTGCGTCAGTGGATTTCGAGCTGCATCCGCTGCTCAACTTCCGCGGTGGCGTCGTGATGAATCCTATCGGGGCATTCAACCAAAATCATGATGGACCGAAATGGGAGTTTATCGACAGGCCGGTGTCGGCCACACAACTGCTGCCAGCCACGTGGAGCAATGTCGGCTTCGGGTTGTATGGCAAGCTCTACCGCAATGACTGGGTGTATGCATATGAGGCCTATCTCACCAACGGCTTCGACGACACCATTATCAGCAATGCGCAGAACAAAACTTTTCTGCCCGCATCGAAGCTGAACCGCGACCGCTTCGAAGAAAGCTTTAACGGCGTTCCCCTCGTCACTACCAAAGTGGCTCTTCGCAACAAGCATATCGGTGAGCTGGGACTCTCCTATATGGGAGGCGTTTACAACAAGTTCCAGGAAGACGGACTGATGCTCGATTCAAAACGCTATGTGCATGCGTGGGCTGTGGATTTCAACACAACCGTACCGAGACTTCGGACCTATATCATCACGGAGTGGACAATGATCAAAGTAGACATCCCCGAAACATATACACAGCAGTATGGCAACAAACAAATGGGTGGCTTCCTCGACATCGTTCAACCCATCATACGAAAAAGTCTTTTCGGCTTCGACCGTTCGGTAATCAATGCAGCGATGCGGTTTGAATATGTGGACTGGAACATGGAGACGTTTCGTGAGACCGGTGGGAGGATCGGTGATAGTTTCGTCTCCATCGTGCCGGGTTTGAGCTGGCGACCGACATCGCAGACGGTGGTACGATTGAACTATCGATATAACTGGCAGCAGGACATTTTTAATAATCCGGCATCGAAGACAGCGGGATTTCAATTTGGGTTCTCATCTTATTTTTAAGGAGGGGTCAAGGCCATGTTTCACGCAAAGATGCGAAGGCGCGAAGAACAAATGAGGAAAAATGCTAGCGCGCAGAAAGATACGCCCGGCCGACGTCGAAGGTGTTTAATAAGTAATCGGAGGGCGTGTGACCGGTGAAGCGCTTGAAGTCCTTGATAAAGTGATTTTGATCATGGTAGTCGTGAGCGAAGGACATATCTCGCCAGTGTATCGCAGACATCCTGCGAAGGTTTTCCTCCATCCTCTTAAAGCGCACGATAAGCGAGTAAGTTTTGGGTGTAAGTCCTACCTCTCTTTTGAATTTGATTTCCAGATGGCGCTGGCTCACGCCAAGCTCGGATGATATTTTTTCGATGCCGAAGCCGGGATGGTTGGCGAGCAAATCGATTGCATGTTCAGTCAATCCCCGTTCCCGAAAACTAAATCTGCTGATAAAAAATCGCTCTATGAGGGCAAGCTGTTGCGCGACGCCAACAGTCTCTGAGAGTTGATCATGAAGTGTCTTAAACGCCTTATCGATCAGCACGCCATCGACACTTCTATTTGTGATCTCGGACATATCAATTTTCAGCAACGCTGACAGCGCCGAGGGTTTCACGAGGACACCAATCGAATAGAATCCTGGCCAATGTACTGCAGTAAAATGCCGGTCGATCTGACCGAAGACGCTGACTGCCGGGGTGCGGTGTTCTTCTTTTACGATGATACTTCCGGTATTCCCGAAGTTGAAGAACACACCGGAATATCCATTGGGAAACATAGTGTATTCGCCTTTCTCGACACTGTTCCTTGCGTCGGCGATCATGTAGCATTGGATCAGTGCCCGGAGCCCAGGGGTCGGTTGAAAAGAGGAGAAATGCATCTACTAAATTTAATGAAAAACAGGCAGCTTAGCGGACTGTTCTTCGTCCAACTTAGAGCCTTTGTGGGTCCGCGATGGAATTTCGCGATGTCTACCACTAAGGCGCAAAGACACGAAGCGGCCGAGGGAAAATTTTAGTAATTACTTAAATTGATCGACCTAATCTTTATCCATGACCCCCGACCTAACCAAACCCTGGCTCATCAGTCAGCGCGTAGTTCAAGTATGCTTATTCTTGTTTGCGGCCATCTGTCTCTTCGGTGGCACCGTGCAAATGATGCTCGGTGAGCCGGACACCACACCACGCCTCGATAACATCCATCGCTTCCTGGCAGGTGTGTATCTGGGAACGGGCTTCATCTGCGCGTGGACGGCATGGACTGTACGCAGGCAAAGCACGCTGGTTTATCTACTTGCGCTTGGCGGCTTCCTTGCAGGCATGGGCCGCCTTATCTCAATGAACATTGTTGGAATACCGGAGCCAACTGGGCTATGGCTGGGGTATTTTAGTTCGGAGGTTATTGTGCCGATCGTGATTGTCGTGGCGCAGTGGGTGTCCAAAAAAGGAGATTAAAGAATTACTGCTCCTTCAACGCATCCACAGGATTGCTTCTTGCAGCATTGAATGACTGAATACCAACTGTAATCAATGCTATTGCCAGGATAAATAATCCTGACTTAATAAACACCAGCGGCGTCACGCTGATCCGGTAAGCGAACTTCTGAAGCCACTCGTTGGCGGCGAAATAACTGAAAGGAATGGCGATCACGAAAGCAATCACAATCAACAGAACGTACGTCTTGCCAAGCATCGTCACCAATGTGCTTTCAGTGGCTCCAAGGATTTTGCGTATACTGATCTCTTTGTACCGCTGTGTGGTACTGTAAACAACAAGTCCAAATAATCCAAGGCAGGCAACTACAATGGTAAAAGAGGTGAAGAACGTGAACAAGACTGAAAGCTGCTCCTCCGCTTTGTATGCTTTGTCAAAGTTGTCGTCGAGAAACTTGTATTCAAAAGGCCATTCAGTGTTGAACTTTTTCCAGGATGCCTCGAGGTGTGCGATCGTGCCTGCGATGTCATCGCCTTTGATGTGTAATGTCATAGTATTAAAGGCGAATGGATATACCTGCAGGATCACGGGCGTCATGGCTCCATGCAGGCTGGTCAGGTGAATGTCTCTCACCACACCAACGACTCTGCCTTCTTTCAGGCTGTCAGGATTGTCCCAACGATTCCACGCGAGTTCATGACCGATCGCGTCCGCAGGATTTTCATGGCCAAGCATCTTGGCTGCCGCTTCCGACACAATGAATGCATTCTTTTCATCTGCCGGGAAGTCTCTTGAGAAATCTCTGCCTGCTACAACTTGCAATCCCAGCGTCTTGACATAATCCTCGTCCACCGTGAGCATCGAGGTACCATGGTCCTTATTCGTTACTTTGTCTATGATGCCGTCGCCTGCATAAGCTTGTCCGGGCAGACCATAACCCATCGATGCGTCTATGACATTCGGATTTTGTAGAAATGTATTTTTCGTGGCTTGCATGTCCTTGCGCATGTCGCCTTTCAGGGAAATGACAACGAGGTTGTCCTTATTGAATCCCATGTCGGCATTTCGCATAAATGTGTGCTGTTCGGAAACTACAAGCGCACCGGTGATAAGGAAAAAGGACAGCACGAATTGGAGCACAACAAGTCCCTGGCGAAGGAACGCCTTACCAGGTGCCCCCTGTTTTTTTGCGAGGATGGTGGCAGCCTTGAAACCAGAAATATAAAACGCGGGATAGGATCCGGCTGCGATGCCCGTCATCAACGCGAATGCAAGAAGGACCGAAATAATTACAGGATCGATCAACAAAGTGCTTGAAATGACCTTGCCAGTAAAGTCATTTACAACCGGCAATAGCAGCTCACTGATGACCGCTGCAATGGCGATCGCCATCAGGGCAACAATAACAGACTCGCTTACGAATTGCCTGATCAGCTGGACACGGAATGCCCCCATCACCTTGCGGACGCCCACCTCTTTGACACGATTCACAGCCCGTGCGGTAGACAGATTTACAAAGTTGAGGATAGCTATAAGAAGAATAAATATCGCTGAGGCGGAAAGGATGTAAACCGTCTGCACGCTGCCACGTATGGCAATATCCCATGCATGATCATAGGCATATAGGTGAATATTCTTGATCGGCATCAGGTGAGGGATGTAGTGCGTTCCCATAGCCTGAGTGGATGACCATGCATTGCGCTGCGCAAAATCCTTCAGTTTACCTTCAAGCTGGGTCGCATCAGCACCTTGCTTCAGTTTAATATACGTGTGAAACTGGCTCCACCCCCAACGCTTCATCCGGTCCGGATTAGCCGCCTCATATTCGGTAAGTGGAAGAAAATAATTGATCTGGAAATGCGCGTGCGTCGGAAAATCTTCGAAGACCCCACTGACAGCATATGGCTTGTTCCCCACCTCGATGGTCTGTCCGGCAGCGGCCTTATCACCGAAGTACTTTTTTGCCAGGGACTGGCTGATTGCAATCCTCCCCGGCTGTGCGATTGCGGTGGCCCGGTCTCCCTCGACCATCTTCGCGCCGAACATTTCGAGTATGGTAGCGTCGGCATAACCTCCGCCAAGCTCTGAGAGTTTCTTATCACCGGCTTCGAACAGCAGCGGCCCATTGAAGTTGAGAAAGCGGGAGTAATATTCTATTTCAGGATACTCGGAGGCGAGCGTCGGAGCGATCATTGGAGAGATCATGGCAGCCTTGCGCATCGAACCATCTTCGGAGTACAGGTCATTGTACACCCGATATTTCAAGTCCACGTCTGCAATGTGCTTATCAAACTGCAGCTCGTCCCAGACGAACAACGCGATGATCATGAAGATCGCGAAGCTGATCGCCATGCCGCCTATGTTGATGGCAGAAAAGAGTTTGTTTTTGAGGAGGTTGCGGACAGCAATTTTCAGGTAGTTCTGGAGCATAAGCTGAGAAATTTCCGCTCAGAGTTTCAAACGATGTGCCAACACTATCAGAGGTCTTGAAACGCCGATTGGTGTATGAACGGTGTCTATTATCGGACAGAATTGTCCGGTAGCGTTAGTTAGTTATTAACTATTTGTCATTGCGCGGCAAGTTTTCGCAGGTTTGCTCATATGGGAGGTCACTGCCCGCAAAATTGCCCCACTCGTCTTTTGTCATATTTCGAGATAGGTAGGAGCATAGAGACTCTGACATTGCAGTCATTTTTGTCGGCCACACCGATATAGACCCTTTCGTATTGACTGAGTTGGCGATTAAAAGCTGTTGGTCATCCGGAGAAAATATAGCTGCGAGCGGACGATTCATTTTATCATCTTTTAAAACGATAGGTGGATCGCTTAGGCGAGAAAAATTCCAAACCCTTATACCATCATCAGCGACGGTTGCCACCAAGGTACCTGCACTGTTGAACACGATCTGTCGTATTGATCCAACGTGGCCGGCTAAAATCCGTGGTGGAGTGGTGTCCCCCATGGTTTTGATGAATATCCTTCCCTGGCTATCTCCAACCAATATCCTTTGACTATCCGGTGCACGTGTGACCGCAGTAATCTCAGATTGTCCCTTGTATAAAATGCTCTCAGAAAAACTATTCAATGAATTCCACACATAAATCTGACCGGAAGCACCGCCTCCCGCCAACAATGTCCCATCGACACTCAAGGCAACAACGTTGATGCGTTCCTTCAACCTCACAACCTCGCGCACCGACTTGAAGTCCGTAAGCTTAATCGATTTACCATCCTCCTCGATGACATAGGCGCGATCGCCCTGCGGCGTATGGGCTATACTTTTAATGCGGGAAAAACCAGAGAATTTCCTCGCTTTGTTGCTAGGGTTCTTCAGATCATATACCATTAGCCTATGGTTTTTTGATTCCGGTGATGATCCCTCTGCTGCTGTAAGTACCGACCCATCAGGACTTACATCCATCGCAAAGATGGTGGCTTTCTTCTGCGCACCAACAATCTTTTCCGGCTTCCATCCAGTACTGTCTTTTGTCCATTTGAGGATCATTCCATCATCCCCACCTGAAAAAACGGCGACGCCACTTGAAATCAATACCCGAATATTTCCGCCGGCGAGACTTTTAGCGGTCACAACTTTCGCATTCACAAGAGCCTGCCTCAATCCATTGTATATGTCATTATCATATGGATTACCTTTGTACTTCAAATTGAATTTGTAAGCCTGCATTGCTACCAATGCCTGTTGCTCTGGATTTGAGCTCAGCTCAATTGACTTGAGCGCCATCGCTTTTGCCTGGGCGATGTAACGTGCTCTGCTTGCAGCCGCTTCGGCTTTCTCTGCCATTGTTCTGCTTATCTCCGCTTCCTTCTGCGCCTGCGCTGCAATCTTTTCCGCCGCGTTAGCCCGGGCTGTCGCCTCCTCGGCAGCCTGCTTCCATTTTGCAACCTCGGCCTCGAGCTGGGCCTTGCTTTGCTTCTTCTGCGCTACTACCAATGTGCTAGACACCAATAGCGGGGTCGTTATTACCAACGCATAGACAATGGCGCTTTTCGCATTTTTCATGTGATCGTAAAATTTGGGATGAGCTATAAATCTAACGATTTCCCCCGAACGCATTTTCAAGAGAATTGATACCTTCATGTCAAAACCAGAAAGGCATGAAAACACTTTCGCTATTGATATTCATACTTTTGCCCTCCCTTCTCTTCGCGCAGGGTAGCAAAGTCTACGAAAACCTCACACTTCCCAGCAAGATCCTCAAGAGTGATCGCAAGTATGCCGTCTACCTCCCACCCGATTATGAAACTTCACAGCGCAGCTATCCCGTGCTGTATCTGCTCCACGGCGGAGGCGACGATCAAACGGGCTGGGTGCAGTTCGGCGAAGTGCAGCACATCACCGACAAGGCGATTGCAAACGGGTCTGCTACACCCATGATCATAGTCATGCCGGATGCGAATACGGGTCAGCGCGGATTCTACAACGATGTCAGGGGAGAATGGCGTTATGAGGACTTTTTCTTTGAAGAGTTTATGCCCTTCGTAGAAAACAAATACAGGATCAAGAAAGAAAAACGTTACCGCGCCGTGTCGGGACTCTCCATGGGCGGAGGCGGAACGTTTATATATGCACTCCATCATCCGGAATTATTTTCATCCGCATGCCCTTTAAGCGCATTTGTCGGACCGCTCACGCCGGAAGCAACTAAAACCTGGTTGGAACAGCGTGGGACAGCTGCGACGACCGAACAAGTTGATGCTTATTTTAAGAAATACAACGCGCTGCAACTAATCGAAGCCATTCCAGATGACAAAAAGAAAGAAGTCAGATGGTACATAGACTGCGGCGATGATGATTTCCTATACGAAGGAAACTCTCTGGTCCACATCGCTATGCGCAAAAAAGAAATCCCTCACGAATTCAGGATCCGCAATGGCGGACATACCTGGACCTATTGGCGTGAGTCACTTCCGGCAGTGCTGGGATTCATCTCGGATGCGTTTCATCAGTATTGAGAATGGCTGAACCCGCGGAGGACGCAGATGAAGTACGAGAAATTCTCTCAGCTGCCTTTGCGTCTTCTGCGGCTAACTGGAGCCGGCTTATTTTCTCATCACCCAATAAAAATAGAACGGCACGCCGCTTGCCATCAACGCCAACCCAAGGAATGCTTCGCGTGGCTTCCCAACGATCGTGATAATTACAAGTGCGAGGCAGAACAAAGTGAAGATAGCAGGTATTACCGGGTAGCCCCATGCCTTGTAAGGTCTTGGTGCATCCGGCATTTTTTTTCTCAAAATGAATACACCGATGGTTGTAGCGCCGTAAAAAATGAACGAAGCAAAGATCAGCATGTCGGTTAGCTGATCGAAGCTTCCTGAAAACACCAGGACACAAGACCAGAATGCCTGCATCCATATTGAAGTGGAAGGGGTGTTGTACTTCGGATGGACGTACGCGGCGCTTTTGAAAAACAATCCGTCCTTCGCCATAGCGTAGTAGAGACGTGCAGGACCCAAAATATTGGAATTCACACAACCAAAAGTGGTGATCACGATCAGCACAGCGATAAACATGGCCCCCGTCGATCCCAGAAGTCGTTCCACCACAGCAACAGCCGCAATACTGTTCTCAGATGACTTCAGCGCGATGATCTCATCGATCGGCAGCACATAGAGGTAGGTCAGATTCACCGTGGTATAGATCACTATAACAAAAAATACCCCCGCGACAATTGCCAGCGGCAGGTTGCGCGTTGGGTTTTTAATTTCTCCTCCAATAAATCCGGTTACGTTCCATCCTTCATAGGCCCAGAAAGCCGCGAGCAAGGCAGCGAACATGCTCTCTATAAATGCACCGCTAAACCACGAGGACGGCACATACGCCACAGATGGAGTTTGCACATTGGAAAGGCTGCCAACTCCCGATGTAAGCGCGGTGATCATGATAAACGCTATTCCTGCCATCACTATGAAGAATATCCATTTACTCACAAACGCACCGAACTTCAAGCCGATATAGTTATTATAAGACAATACCAGTATCAACACTACTGAAAGCGTTTTCACGCCGAAGTTTTCAAATGGAAAGAAAATTCCCATGAGCGAGATCTGCTCCACACTTTCGGGGAGTCTTGGCAGGCTGACGATCGAGTTAAACGATTGAGAAAAAACGTATGCAATAGACGAAGTCGCCGCTGAACGGATCACGACGAAGGAACTCCAACCAAACAGGAACGCGAAAAACTTGTTGTATATCTTTCTGAAATACACAAACTCGCCTCCGGAGTCGGCAAGAATTCCAGCTACCTCCGCATTGCTGAGCGCACCACTCAGCGTGATGAGACCAGCAAGCACCCAGCAAAAAAGCACCAGATCGCCCGAAAGCAATTCTGCCGACATCGGCGTGATCTTTTTGTAAATGCCAGAACCGATAATCAGGCTGACGGTAAGAATGAAAGCAGAGAACAGGCCCAGTGATCTGACGAGCGTGCCTTGGGGTTTGAGGGGTTCTGACATCCGAACGGAGAATTGATTGCTCGCTAATGTAGTGCAATTTGAACCGCAAAGACCAAAGGCCCACAGATTCTTCGTCAAAAAAGACTTTTCGTCTCTGCGCCGCCGCGCGGTTCAAATGCATTTCAACCTTTACTCCACAACGAAGATCCGCGCATCCGGCACGTGAAGATTAAAATACCCATAGCCGCCCTGCACGTTCGACGGGTAGTTGAGCGGCTCACTTGAAAATTCAGAAAACCGAAACCTGTCGTTTCTCAGCTTTAAGAATTTATAATAGTCCTCCGCTACGCTTGCCAGCATGACGGAAACGGAATCTCCTTTTGAGAAACTGCGGAACAAAGTTCGGAAACTGTTTTGATACAACTTGCCATCAAACTCCGTGTCGTCTGTCAGATGAAGGAACAGTCTCGGGTTGATGATTGATTGCAGATCCTGCTTTTGCGAAAATTTCTGAACACTGATCATATAAAAGTTTTTTCCCGGCGGATCGTTCAGGCTGTAGTCGACCTGGAGCAAAGAATCGTACCCTACGCGATAAGGCTTGACATCCACTGAAGCGAATGGAACGCGTTGGGGGACTTTAGTGGCCGCGTTCACAGTACCCAAATCAGTGGTTGTTACTTTCAGCGTGTATTCATCGCCGGCGGAAAAGGAAGCGTTGGGAGAACCATAGAGACCATTTCCAAGGTTCTGGAACGACTGCGTCGCACCCTTATGTGACAGAGACACTGTTGCGTTGGTGATTGCTATCTGCTGCAGAAGCACTTCCGGATCGGAGTTGTTACCTGCTTCGAGCGCACCAACACTTTTCGTTGCGAACACGACCAACCCTATTCCGGGAACAATTTGCGAAGACACAACGACTTTCGTCTCAGGCTTTACAATGTTACTTACTGGCAACGGGTCAGGAATGCAACCTGTCATCAAACCAGCTGCAGCAATCATCAACAAGAAATTTCTGCTCCTCATCCTTCTAAAATTTAAAATTATAGCTCACGAAAGGAAGCAAACCAAACAATCCTGGCTGCTTGTACTGGTACGACCCGTCCGGACTTTGCTCTATGATGATCCCGTAAGGCATCGCACGGTTGTAAACATTATAGACGCCAACAAACCACTCGCTCTGCAGTTTACGTTCAGGCTTCGATCTCAACTTGATGCCCAAATCCAGGCGGTGTGTATCGGCAAGCTTCACGGAATTCATCGGCGCATACACAGGTACCAATTGAACACCACCCAGTGACGGCGCCGGCACCGCATAACGACCGACGATGGGCGTAAACCTGGAGCCCGAAATAAATTCAAACACAGCAGAAAATGCAAGCCGCTTCATAAACTCATAGTTTACTACAATGCTGCCATTGTGCCGTCGGTCATACCGCGACAGAAACCACAGGCCATTATTCACCTCGTCGTATTGCCGCTCGGATTTTGAAAGCGTATAGCTGACCCAACCGGTGAGCTTGCCTGCTTCCTTTTTTACTAACAGTTCTAAACCGTAGGCTCTCCCATTTCCCTGCACCAGTTGCTTTTCAAATTGCGTGTTGAGGAATAAATTGGCACCCTCGCGATATCCAATAAGATTCTGCATGTCTTTATAATATGTTTCAACACTCAGAAACACATTGGCGTCAGGTATCCGCTTCTGTAACGCAAGTGTAATTTGATCGGCGGTTTGTGGCACGACCGTACTTGTAACAGGATACCAGATATCTGTCGGGAAAGCCACTGCAGCACTCGAGACGCGGTGAAGGTATTGGGCCATTCGTGAATAGCTTCCCTTCAAGGCAAGCGTCTCGCTGAGCTTATAGCGGACCGCAAGTCGCGGCTCGGGGTTAACATAGAAAGTGCTTCCGACAAGCGCGGAGGAAACCCGGAACCCGGCACTCCATGTCCAGTTGCGTCGCCACGCGCCATCCGCCTGCACAAATGCACTCGACTCAAGACTCGTTTGGGCCTGCGTCGAGCTGCTTTGCAATAACTCAGCAATGCTACCCGAAGTATCGATGATGTTGGGACTTACTTTATGATTGACGGATTCTATGCCGGCGGTCAGAGCAATTGTTCCCACGCTATCCCAGTGCATCGCGAATTTGCCTCCGAAATCCTCAATGGCAGAATGAACAAAAAGGCTGCTTTCCTCTACCCCCGTTGTTATTGTGTAATTGAAGCGCGTGTGGTACATCGAAAGTGCGGTATGTACATTGGGTCGAAACTCATGTTTCCACGACAGCGTCTGTGAACTGTTCGCTATCGAAAAATCACTCACCACGTTTCTACGCCGCGATGAAGTGTCCCGTGGTTGCCGCGAATATTTCAGAATATCCTCACCGGAATAATGTGAAAATTCTATGCGGTCCCTCGTTGACGGCCGGTAAATAACCTTGGCATTGACATCATAGAAATAATAGGGAAGTTCTTGCTTTGCCAATTTCACCACCTCGTCGGCATATGTACGTCGACCCGCGACCCAGACATCAAGCTTGTTTTTTATAATTGGCTGACGGATCATCAATCGCGAAGCAAGCAAGCCGATACTTCCTTGTACTTCCGTGCGCGCGGCCATCGAAGATTTGGTGTTAACGTTAAGAATGGACGAAAGACGGCCACCGTATTGGGCCGGAAACGCGCCGCTGATATATTCAACACCTTGTAATATGTCTGAATTAAAAACAGAAAGAAATCCAAAAAGATGACCTGTATTGTATACCGGCGCGCCATCGAGCATGACCAGGTTTTGATCGGCCGCTCCTCCCCGCACAAAGAGGTCTGTGCTGCCCTGCACACCGCGGGTGACACCGGGCAAAAGTTGGATAATTTTTAACAAATCGGATTCACCGCCAAAAACGGGAATTGAAGTAATGTCTTTCTCAGTAAGATTGACAGTGCTCATTCTTGTTGTTTTGAATTGCTCAGCCATCTGCAATCGGCTGGAATTAACAACAACTTCATCGAGTGCCTCCACGGCGGGTTCGAGTATGAAGTACATTGAAGTGTCTTTCTTGAGAGTAAATGATCTCCTGAGCCGCTTGAAGCCGGTGTACGAGATTTCCATTTGGATGTCGCCGGCCGGATGCGCTACCGAGAATGTACCTGCCTTCTCAGAAATCAGCACTTTATTGATCGACTGAATCTGGACGTTCGCAGACGATAGTGGCGCCCCCTCGGAATTCAGGACTGTGCCATTGAGCTTAAATTCTTGCGCGAAAGTTGACGAGAGAGCGAACAAAAAGCATATCGTGAGGTAGGACTTCATTTCGGAACGGGAATCCGGAAGAGTTGGATCACAAATATACGACACTGTGACGCAAGGAACGGGAAATGCGAAACACCTATCGGAAGGCGCACAGCGAACATAATGATTGACAACTCCAGTCATTCCTAAACAAATGTGATCACGCGAATTCAAGGAGCATTTTTGCTTATCTTGAATTTCGATTCGATTCTAAAAAAACCAGGCTTAAACCAGCAATTCAAATGCAACGACGGGAAACTTTAAAAACGATTGCGGCAGGTACTATCTCAACAGGTTTGCTGCTGGACGCTTGCGGCACGAATGGAAAATCAAGTGGCGAACTTCAGACCAGCGGCCCGCTCGCGGCACGTGGCGTAACCGCTTCTACCGCCATGATTCGCGTGGACATGGATCTGTATTTTGAGGCCACCGCAAATCTTTATCACAAGATCAACAATCCAAACGGTGCATTTCCACTGAATGTCGCCGAGAATCGCCTGACGTGGCCGCTACTGCGGGACCGCATCAGCAAGATCACAAAAGAAAGCGTGGTTGATGATTGGGTGGCAGGCTACACGAGCAGCGTCGGCGCGCCATCCACACGCGTGGTGATGGCAAAGTTCCTTTCAAAGTTCCTTACGCGTTGTGAGATTGACCCTGAACATATTTGCCTCGCTCCCGGGGCCGCTGCTGTAATTGACCTGACATCCTGGATTTTGTGCGAACCGGGTGATGTTGCGGTAATCCCCGCTCCCGCGTATCCGGTATACAAACAGGACATCGGCAACAGGCCAGCGGTGGAACGATACAATCTCATAACACATCATGAACTTGCCGAATTGAAAAACGGACCATTACTTTCCGTTGCTCACCTCGACCAGGCGCTCGCCGACATCGAAAGCAAGGGCAAGAGGTTTCGAATGTTGATCCTGACGAATCCCGATAACCCAACTGGTGTCGTGTACTCACGGGATCAGCTGCGGGCGTACACTGATTGGTGCATTGCCCACAACGTCCACCTTGTAGTGAATGAGATTTACGGATTATCATTGTTAAATACACAGCATCCTGAATTGGCAAGTGACTATTCGGGCCCAACTGAATTCCAGTCGTTTGCAAATATTGTTCAGGAAAGAAAAAGTGATTACCTGCATTTGTGGTACGCGCTGTCAAAGGACTTCGGCGTATCTGGCTTCAGGGTGGGAATTGTGTATTCGTTGAACCAGGTTTTTCGCGCAGCCTACAACAACCTCAATGCGCCGTCGATGATGTCGAATTATGCGCAGTGGATCTTCGAAAAGATACTCAGTGACCATGAATTTGTAGAAGCGTATGTCAGAGCCAACCAGGAGGCACTGACTGAAAATTATGCACTTACAGTAAGTCGCTTGCGCAAGCTCGGCATCCCCTATTCGCCAGCGCGCGGCAGCTTGTTCGTGTGGCTCGACCTCTCCGGCCTGCTAAAGGATGACAGCGCTGACAGTGAGCGCGCCCTTTGGATGAGTTTATACAAAGAGTCTGGCATCCTGTTAACACCGGGTGACGGATTCGGTCACTCGAAACGCGGTCAGTTCCGCTTGGTCTATTCATATATGGTGAAGGACGATCTCTCGGTTGCCATGGACCGGTTTGCGAACTTTATAAATGCAAAACGAGTTTAAAGCTGAACTCATTTTGATCCATGTGTAGCTACAAATCGGGTTTTTACACGATCGAAGATCTCGAGTTCTATTGGAATCTCCGTGCGCTGGACGATGACATCAAAGTTCTATATAAACCTCATTACTATGAGAACGCATATGACCATCTGCTATCACCTGTGATGGTGGCTGCTGACAAGGTTGGATTGTTTTCATGGGGATTGATTCCGTGGTTCACAAAAGATTTGCAGGCCGCATTGATCATCCGCAATCAAACGATCAATGCCAAAAGCGAAGAAATGTTCGACAAGCCTTCCTTTCGTGATGCATTAAGAGACAATCGTCGGTGTCTGATCCCGGCGACAGGATTTTTTGAGTGGCAATGGCGGGATCCGGACGCAACAAAATCGGACAAGCAGCCCTACTTCATCCACACGAAAAGCAAGCTGTTCAGTTTTGCTGGAATCTGGTCGGCGTGGGAAGACAAGACAAATGGCAAAGAAGTCAACACGTTCTCCATATTGACCTGTGCAGCCAACCCGTTGATGGAGAAAATTCATAACCATGGAAAAAGAATGCCTGTCATTATTCCCGACGACTACCTCCATGACTGGCTGAATCCCAACCTTTCCAAGGAAGACGTACTTGCATTCTGCAAGCCCTATGACCCTGCGCTGATGGATGCTTATCCTGTCGATCGGCGGATCGGCAGCACAAAGTTAAAGTCGGACGAAAAGGACGTTGCAGATATTCTAAAGAAGATTGAGCCCGTTGAGGCAGCGCCTGTCTCTGAAAAAACCGAAAATGTGAAGGCGAAAAAAGTAAAGGGCGATCCGGGGCAAGGGAGTTTGTTTTGAGTCCAACAAGTGCCGACAAGTCAAATAAACTTGTAATCAAAAAAAAGAGACCCACCAGGATCTCTCATCATCAGAGGTCTCGAGCGGATTCGAACCGCTGTAGGAGCTTTTGCAGAGCTCAGCCTAGCCACTCGGCCACGAGACCAGTTTTTGCCTGATTTATTAGCGTCTCGCCCGAAGTAGCTTATCGGCCCCCGATTGCGGCGCTGAGGCAGTTTCATCGGGGCAGGCACGAGACCTTAAGAATTTCGAACCGGCCGGCAGGCAGGTAGTGAATGCTGAATATTGAAGTTCCAAGTTGGGCTCGAATCCAGCTTTTTTCACCAATTCCAGCCCGCAAAACTAACATTTAAGCGCAACATGGCAACTTGCTTGTGCCAACAATTTCCTGGTTTGTTAACATTTCGAAAATCGAATTTCCCCAGGTGAAGGTTCACTTCTTTCCCGCGACGCTTCCCTGGTAGCTGATCGCCTGCCGGTCGCTGGACGAGAAATTAACTGTGGCGCTGCCATTGTCAAACATTGTTATCCACAGTCTGCGGCTGGTTGTCAGATCCTTCGTCTCAATTTTGATGTTCCATCCTCCCTTCTTTCGGGGAGTAACTTTATACTCGTATTTGACCGACGTGAATTTCAATCCTGCGTCTCCACCATAGCTGGCGTTGTAAACCCTTCCGTAGTACGGTAAGTCACAGATCAAAGTGTCACCTTTGACTTTGAGGGTGTAGTAGGCTGGTGTCAGCTGGATAAATCCACCACCCTGCGGCGAAGCTGTCTGCGCCGTAAATGTGTAGGCACGATTTTCCACGGCAGATTTCATATCCGCATCTCCGGTGGGTGCCTGTGCTTTCGCAGGGCGGTACATCAACATTATTGCCAGCATCCAGAATGCGCAAGATATAAGTCTAATAACTGATTTCATTTAAGTAACTTTATTTGATGGCAAGTTACAAACTTAGATGTACCACGCTCTAGACGCTACCGTTGCTTTCATTTGCTAAAATCTCTGCCATTAGCAAGGCTTCACAACCAACTCTGCATGAAATCCAAGTCATTATTACACCTGATATTTTTCGTCTTGATTATGTCGTCCGGCCTTGCTCAGGCCATCAAAAAACCCAATTGTAAAATTCTATCCACCGATCTTTTAGACCTGCCTGAAAATTATGACCGATACCATAAGTGCTTAGGAGTAAATAATGGTGAAAGAGTTGCAAGCGTGGGAGCCGGCTATGGCAGGATCGAGCTGCACGTCTCTCTTTTTGTCGACAGCGTCAAATGGACGCTCCAGGATATCGATACAACATGCCTCTCGTCGGCACGCGTCAGGAAATCGAAAAGAATTTATGAGAAAGCATCGGGACGTCAAATAAACAGCACCTTTAGTACCGTTCTGGGGCGACGGGACAATACAAACCTTCCGGAAAAGACATTTGATAGAATCACCATGGTGGACACCTATCATGAACTAAGTTCACGTGAAGCAATACTTCAAAGTGTCCGTGCGGCCCTGAAAGACTCAGGCAAATTGGTTATCATGGAGCGCATGGGGAATCAGGCAGGCGATATTCATGGATGCGGATTTCCAAAAATACTCGAGCCCGATCTCATCTCTGATATGAGGAAGTATGGTTTTGAATTCGTCAGCAAGGTTGTCCCCAATGAAGAACTGGATATCACTTACTACACATTCAAATTGAATTGATTCATCTCGCAGTCGACGACAGGTTAGTCTAAATTCCGTATTTTTATTTTTCGAAAAACTTAGGCACTTCTATGAAATCCATATTCGCAATTCTGTTTTTGGCTGTTGTTAATCTTACGCTCGCGCAAAATGCAGATGAACTTGACAAAAAAGCTGGTTTTAAAGAATTCAGGATCGGCGATACACTTACAGTGCACCAGGACAAAATCAAATTCATGAAGGTCCTCGATAACGCCGACACGAAGCTTTACCTCGTAAAAAATCAGATCAGCGTTAAAAGCTATACCGGCGAGGTCGAACTGGAATTCTACAAGGGGAAGGTTCAGGAAATAATTGTTTCTTTTAAGAATTCAACACCCGCTGGATTCGAAGACATCCTGAAATCATTGGAGACTTTATATGGCAAATCAGAGAAAGGCAAAGACAAAACCCCACCGCTGGACCGCTTTGAAAAAATATTCACCTGGTCCGGACAGAAGATTGGACTTAGGCTTGGGTACGATGAAAATTATAAGTTGACCGAAATGGTCTTCACCGGGCATGACAGTTTGGAGAAGCTGAAAAGCGAGTTTTAAGAATTAGTTGGCAGGAGGCAATGGGTGGTAGGCAGCAAGCTCGCTCATTTGTCAGAATGAGTGCCTACTGCATGCTGCCAACTGCCTACTGCCTACTTTTTCAAGAGCTTCATTCCAAACCCGGGTGCACTCGACACTGTAATCTTGCCGTCTTTGATCGGGTAATCCCCATAATCAATATCATCCGACAAGCACGTCACTCCTTCCACTGTTGAAATGTTGCCGAGTCCCGCTGCCAGGTGCGCCGTGTAATGAGTCTTCAGCCGGTCACCCCAGGCATGAGGACTGCCATCGGCACCAGCCTTTTTTACCTGAGGCATAACCTTGATCCAGTTGGTTATTCCAATCGCATGAATATCGTTGAGGTATGTGTTGACGATGCCACTCTTCACCATATCGAGAGCGATGTCCTTGTTCCCCACAGGCACCCACTCCCCGTCGGCGTAGCGGGTTTTTTCAAATCCATTTTTGTCCATCCACGTACGCAACTTTTTCCCGTTCTCCACTTCTTCAGGGAATGGTTCTTCCATCCAATAAAGCGGTAAACCACCGATGCCCTTGAGAAACGTGATCGTGTCATCGACCGTGTATGCATTGTTAGCATCAACCAAAAGCTGCACTCCTTTCTTCCTGTATTCTTCATCTATCATTCTGAAGACGTTGGTATCCATTGCCATTCCTTCCTTGGCAGAATACCAGTTTTTTCCCCTGCCGATCTTTATCTTCAATTGCCGATATCCGTATTGATAATCCCACGCACAATTGTTCATGATAGTATCGAGCCCACCTTTCAAATCTTTGTAAGGCAGTTCATCGATATAAATCATTCCACTGTAGATCGGAATTTGTTTAGGACCGCCTGCTCCCAATAATTCATAAACAGGTTTATTGAGAATAATGCCCGCCAGATCGAAAAGCGCAAAATCGAAATAAAATGGATTAAGAGTAGCGGCGATCCCAGCTTCGGGTACAATTAGTTCTGACACGCGCTTACCAATCAATTGCAAAACTGTCTCAGTTGCTTTGGGATCGGTGAGTCCCCATCCTTCCGCGCCCTGGTTTGTCTTGAGGCGCAATACCGACGCCTTCTGATATTGTCCGTGCACGTCGCGCGCGCCATTCCTGCCGACGAAGCGCGGCCAGTGATACTCAACGGAAATCACATCAGCCGCTTGAATGATGTGGCGTGTGAGTTCCGGATGTTTCTCGGCCAAAAGGATTTCACTTTTTAGCAAAATGCCCGCGGCTGAAATCGACCCAATCCCGTGAAGAAACTTTCTGCGATTCATGTTTAATTGGGTTCTGGTTGTTGGATTCTGGCCACTGGTTGCGCCTCCCTGCCAACTGCTTAGTGCTGACTGCCTACTATCTCCACCCCACTCACATAAACTCCATCAATCTTCCTCGTATTCTTAATGTCTACGAGTGGATCAGCATCCAACACGACAAAATCTGCCCAGTTACCGGCGCGTAGTGCTCCCACATTCTTGAGCCCCATGCAGGACGCAGCGGTTTCGCTGGCGGATTGAATAATCTGCATTGGCGTCAGGCCAGCTTCGGCCATTTTCTCCATTTCAAGATGCTCGAAATATCCCATAAAGCGTGCCGGCACACCACTGTCTGTCCCCATCACTATCGGCACACCTGCATCGGATAGCTTTTTAAGGTTCGACATTGCGACGGGAAGCTGCTGCCGATAGGTCTGAGCACTCTTACTCTCCCGTACTTGCTTTTGTCTCGCAGGATCCATGAGGGGACCAACCACCGCACTATTAAACTCTTTCTCGCGGGTAAAGAACGGATCTTTAAAAAAAGCCGCGGTATCACCATAGATGTACATTACTACTTCACGCATCAGTGTCGGACAATAGCAAACTTTCTTGTCCTTCATTCCTTTCACAAACTCATCGTCAACCGGCCTATCGCGAACGCTGTGCGCCATCATGTCGGTGCCGGCATCCAGCAATTTCTTCGCATCATCGAGATAGTACATATGGCTGGCAAATTTGTATCCCAACTCATGTGACCGCGTAATCGCAGCACGGTAAACATCTTCTGGTACTTTTTGTGAAGAACCCAGGTTGTCATCCACGCGAACTTTCATAAAATCGACGCCCATCTTATGATTTGCATCGACGATAGCGTCCCCTTCGGCTGGCGTATTGCCAGTGATTACGGAGCCGGCTATGTAAAGTCGTGCGCGACCGGTAGTCATCGAATCGTTCACCGCCCGAAACTCTTCCGCTTCTGCCTTGTCGCCGCCTAGACTTACAACCGTGGTGACGCCATAGCGGGCATAGATGGCAAGATTGTCGCGAACATTGTCCTTTGAATAATGACCACCTTCAATGCCTTTTACTTCTCCAACATGGCCATGTGTGTTGATGAGACCTGGAATGATGTACTTTCCAGAAACATCTTTAACGTCGGCACCGTCAGGAATCGCTGTTGTCGATTTGCTTCCGAGGGCAGTCACCTTACCATTACTGATGAGTAAAACGCCATCTGTGATCGGGGAAGCGCCAGTGCCATCGATGATCGTAGCGCCGGTGAAGACGATAATGTTTTCTTTCTTCGTCGGCGTCGCGCAGCCGATAGCGATGAAGAATAGTGGAAGATACAGGTGCTTGAACATAAGGCGAGGTTGTAGTTCAATGTACAAGGGCATAGCATACTATCCAAGGACTCTTTGGTCTAGTGGCGATACAAGATCACAATGATGGCATTGTGTCCTTGCATTAAAAACGAAAAGGCGACCCCGTAACAGGATCGCCCTTCGATTCTATAAGCTACGAGCTAATTACTCGCTCTTCTCATCACTTGCTGACTTCGAAGCGGACATCTTCTCTTTCAGTGCGCTCAGCGCTTCAAGATCTCCCAGTGTAGATTTTTCAGTCTGCTGGTTGATGTTCGCGATCGTCTTGCCTTTTGACTCAGGCTTCTTCTTTGGAGCGGGAGCCGGCTTCTCTTCCTCTGCTGACCACATAGCGCGGTGGCTGAGCGAGATGCGACGGTCTTCTTTCGAAAACTCCAACACTTTGAAGTCGAGTGTTTCGCCGATTTCGGTCTTCGAATTATCTTCCTTCGAAGCATTCTTCAAAGACACGAAACCTTCGATGCCATAAGGAAGCTCCACAACGAATCCCTTGTCGTTCTTGTTGACAACGGTTCCTTTGTGAACAGATCCCACTGCAAAGATTCCTTCGAATGTATCCCATGGGTTTTCTTCGAGGTGCTTGTGGCTCAATGCCAGGCGGCGGTTCGCGCCGTCAAGCTCAAGCACTTTCACCTCGAGCGTATCTCCTACTTTCACGAATTCAGAAGGATGCTTCACTTTCTTAGTCCAGCTCAGGTCTGATACGTGCACCAGGCCGTCGATACCTTCTTCCAGCTCAAGGAACAATCCGAAGTTGGTAAGGTTGCGAACGATGCCCTTATGTACAGATCCAACAGCATACTTGGTAAGCACGTCTTGTCTTGTCCAAGGGTCTTCCGTCAGTTGCTTGATGCCCAAAGACATCTTGCGCTCGCCGCGGTCGATCGTCAGAACGACTGCTTCGATAACGTCTCCAACCTTGATGAAATCCTGGGGATTTCTCAAATGCTGCGACCAGCTCATTTCACTTACGTGAATAAGTCCTTCTACGCCTGGCTGAAGCTCGAGGAATGCGCCGTAGTCGGCCACGTTCACGATCTTGCCTTTCACCTTCGAGCCAATCTGGATCTCAGCAGGAAGTGATTCCCAAGGATGAGGCGTAAGTTGCTTCATACCGAGAGAGATGCGCTTCTTGTCGTGATCGAAATCGAGCACAACGACTTTCACAGTCTGATCGAGTTTGAGTACTTCTTCGGGGTGCGAGATACGTCCCCAAGAGATATCTGTGATGTGGAGCAATCCGTCCACGCCACCAAGGTCGATGAACACACCGAAGTTGGTCATGTTCTTGATCACACCTTCCAACACCTGACCCTTGTCGAGGTTGGTGAGGATGGCTGCCTTCTGCTGCTCGAGGTCTTTCTCGATCAACACCTTGTGCGATACCACTACGTTGTCGTTGGTGTAGTTGATCTTAACAACTTTCACCTCGATGTTTTTATTTACATAGATATCGAAGTCACGGATAGGCTTCACGTCGATCTGCGACCCAGGCAAGAATGCCTCGATACCGAACACATCCACGATCAAACCACCTTTTGTTCTGCGTTTCACAAAACCTTCGATCACCTCGTCCTTGTCCAAAGCTTTCTGCACATACTCCCATCCTTTCACCAGCTTGGCTTTGCGCCGTGACAGCACGAGCTGGCCCATTGCATTCTCTCTTTCTTCAATGAAGAGATCCACCTCGTCGCCGATTTTAAGATTCGGCATGTCCTTGAATTCCGCCAGCGGCACGAGTCCGTCTGACTTGAATCCGATATTGAGGATCACATCGCGGTTATTGATGCCGACAACGGTTCCTTTCACCACTTCACTGTTGCTTACCGTGGCTACGGTGCCAGAGTAGAGCTTCATCATGTTGTCGCGGTCGTTGGAGCTGTATCCTTCGCCGAAACCTTTTCTTTCGAAAGCCTCCCAGTCGAATCCTTCGCGGGATACCGTGGGCGCGGAAGCTGCCTTGCGGGCAGTCACGTCCTTGATCACACGGCTGATGCCTTCTTCTTCTTCAGCACGCTTAGCAGCCTTGAAGGCAGCCAGTTCGTCCTGTTCCAATTCTACCTCCGCAGTCTTTACATCGACGGGAGCGTCTGCACCCTTCACCGCGAGCGGTTTTTTGGGTTCTTCTTTGGACGGTTTTGAGTCCTTAGGTCCTTGTCCTTTAGCCATAATTCTGCCCTTGAAATACATGCAACAGACCGGGCCCGCCTGCGGCAAATTTGGTTGTCTGCCTTGAAACCTATCAAAACAGCCCCGAAGCAATCAGGGGGCGCAAATATAGGGAAATTTTGGGAGTCTGGGCGGAAAACTGATTCTCTGGATTCTGGGATTCTTTGCCGTCGACAAAAAAAGGAGGGTTCGAAAAAGTCAGGTTTTTCCTACAGTGATTTTCTTGAACTTGAATATTTGTCGAGTGTATTTTGATTCATGAGTTATAGAAACCTTGACATCTGGAAATTAGCCAGAACCCAAACGATCGACATTCACGCAATGTCCCTTAACCTGCCAAAATTTGAGCTCTACGAAACTGGCAGTCAAATAAGGCGGTCATGTAAATCAGTGCGTTCTGCAATCGTAGAAGGATACGGAAGGCGAATATACAAAGCCGATTACATCAAGTTCATGGTGTATGCATTATCGTCAAACGATGAAACTATTGATCACCTGGAAACGCTCTTTGAGACTAAATCTTTGACTGACCAAATTCAATACGAACAACTTTTAAATGGCGCCAATGTGCTGGGAGTAAAGTTGAACAACTTCTTGCAGGCGTTGATTAGAGGTCACGACAAACCCAACGTGTACCGTTAACCAAAAAAAAGTCCAGAATCAATTTAATGCAGGCATGTAAGACTCATTAGGCGCGACAAAAACTCTGCAAAAAGTCAATCAACAGGTGCAAACCAGAATCCAGAATCAATAGAATCTAGAACCTAGAATCAAGAGAATCTAGAATCCACGTGAAGCAGAGAACAACCACCCATCATCACTTCTGTGCCGACGCAAAATCCTCGGGCTTCAATGTACCTACCGCATACTCCAGGAGGATCTTCTGGAAGACGAGCCGGTACTCAGCCTGAGCTTTATCTGTTTGGGCCTGGACAAAGACTCGGTTTGAATTGGTATAGTCAACAAAGTTTGTCACGCCAAGATTAAAACGCTCCGTCTCCAATTGAAAGGCCGCATCTGCCGCAGTCAATCCATAGGTGGTGACACTGTACGCTTTCTTTGCTCCTTCATAAGTACGGACTGCGCGTACCACGTCATTACGAATTTGGAACTCAAGGTTTTGTTTGGTCACTTGTGCATTTCGATAGAGAGCTTTTTGCTGTTCCATGAGCGTTCTATTTTGAAGCCCATTGAAAATTGGAACATTTAACTGCACACCGTACTGCTTGAATACGTTATTGGTGGTGAACTGGTCGCCAAACGAAGCCTGATTTCTCACACGCGTTGTTACGCCACTTGCATCCGTAACACTAACAGAATCCGGTTGGTTATGCTGAAAATTATAAGCAGACCCGACGGAGGCAAACGCAGTCAACTGAGGCATCATCAGGCCCCTGGCAGCGTTGGTTCCAAACCTAGCCGCATTGACTTGCTTATCTGCCCGCAAATAGTCGCCACGATAAAGCTTGGCGCGATCAGCCAGCTCTTCAATATTCAGGTTCTCTGCCCCGATCTGATTCACATCCCAATTGGGCAACTCAGTCACGAATTCATCCAGTGGGTCGAGCAACAAGGTCTGTGCAAGCAACGCCTTGTCGTTGTTAAGCTGAATCTCAGCTTGCACCATGCGCAACTCAGCTTGCCGAGTAAGGGCATCCTGGTTGTATTCATCTACGGGTCCACGTGCGCCAAGCTTCACTTGCTCGGCAACCTGCTCTAACTGTTTGGCAAGTGCATCAAAATTTTGTTTGGCGATTCTCAGCAGTTCGACATCCAGCATCACAGTCAGATATTGTCCGGCCATGGTGTTGATAAGATCTTGCGTGGTGCGATTCACGAAAAATTGCTGTGCCTCAAGTTGATTGGCAAACTGCCGGATCTGATTAATGCGATTGAATCCCGAAAACAAGTTCAACTGCGCATTAATGGAACCTTGAACGTTGTCACGCACACCGTTCACGACTCTACCAACTTGGTTATTGAAAGAGTTACCATCAATCCTTGCAGCCTGGCCAAAAACTGATACTGACGGAGCCATCGCTGAAACGCTGGCCAGCCGCTGAACCTGCGCCAACTCGAGATTGTTCTTTTGGGTATTCAACAACACTCCGTTCTTGAGGGCGATCTGAACCGCTTCTTCGAAGGTCAACACCCTCACTTGCGTTTGTGCCTGAGTCGTCTGCTGTGCACTTACCCTACCTACGAGCAATCCTGCAATAACTAACAAAAAAATCCTCTTCATACTCTACACTGCTTTTACATTCGCATTAACCTGTACATCTGATTCTATCGCACCATCCACCACTTTAACAATCCGCTTGCTCCGTTGGGCGTTCTCTTCCGAGTGCGTTACCTGGATGATCGTAATTCCTTCCTCATTGAGCTTCTGGAAAATGTCCATGATGGCCTTTCCCTGGTCGGAATGTAAGTTTCCTGTGGGTTCATCCGCCAGCAAAAGTTTCGGCTCACCCACGATCGCGCGGGCAATACCAACCAACTGTTGCTGTCCACCGCTAAGCTGCTCAGGAAAAAGATCCTTCTTCGCAACCATGTTGAAGCGGTCAAGCAATTCGGCAACCATGCTTTTGCGCTGACTGCCGTTTACACCTTTGTACAACAACGGTGTTTCAATATTCTCATACACAGTGAGCTCGTCGATCAGGTGATAAGCCTGAAATATGAAGCCAATGTAGTTTTTGTGCATCTCGCTCTTCTGACGTTCCTTCATCTTGTGAACCGGCTCGTCGAAAAAATAGTATTCGCCAGCCGACGGCTCGTCCAGCATTCCAATGATGTTCATCAGCGAAGATTTCCCGGCTCCGCTGGGTCCCATAATCGTCACAAATTCTCCCTGCTTAACCTCGAGGTCAATGCCTTTCAGGATGAATGTGCGCTGAAAACGGGAATCGATGTACTTGTCAATGTTCTGAAGCTTGATCATCTGTCTTTGGGTTATGCCACCGGGATGGCTGATTTTAGCCCGGTTCCTATTGCCAACAATAATGCCACTTGCATTTCAAGCATTAGACGGCTGAATTGAAGAATGGTTGCAAAATATACGTCCGCGAATGAAAAAAGGTGTCCGGAAATGGCCGTTGGCTGCGAACCCAAATTGACTCCTTTTCGGTAATTCAATCTGGCTTCCAATGGGTCGAAATTGCAGCAAGCGACTCTTAAAAAACGACAGGACGCAGAATTACATCCACCCTGCGGTTCATAATCATCCCGCGATAGGTCTGATTGGAGTAGACAGGATTGTCAAGACCCCAATCCCGGATGTGGATCATCTTTTCAGGAATATCGCGCTCTAGGAGGATCTGGAAGACCGATTCGCTACGCATTCGGGAAAGCCAGGCGTTGTATTCCTTACCACCGATTGGATCAGTGTGACTGATGAGCTGTATCTCATATTTGTCGAGGAGATTAGGAATCGAGTCGAGCCAATGCGCGAGGTCGCTGACCTGGTAGTCGTCGATGTAATAACTGCCTCCATCAAAGTATATGCTCTTACGAATCTCTTGTTCCTGGGCGAAAATGTTTCCCCAGCCAGCCGACACAAACACAAAGCATGCGATGAAGCGCGCCATGAATTAAAGTTACGCACGGTTGCAATGAAATTAGATAGACAATTCGTATTAATTTGATCTGATACGAAATTGTCCCCTGTGGCCGGTTCCCGGTCACCAGCGACCCACAAGAGGTGACTGATAGGCTAGTAGCTGAGCCAAGTAATTTTTGGTACGACGCCTTCCACAATGCTCACAACAACGAGGTTACCGTAATCTGTGTCATCGAAGGTTTTGAATTCATCCTTGGAACCGATGATGAGGTTTAACAGCGCGGGAGTTGTGTTCGAATGACCGCATATGACTATTGTGCCGCCTTTAAATTTCTCCGTCGCGGCAAGAAGTTCAGGAAAGCGGGTGGCATCATAGTCCTGTACAGACAGTCCCTTGGCAACCGCGAGTGGCGTTACGGTATTACGTGTCCGCTTGTAGGGCGTAGCATACACGGCATCAACTTTCTGCTTAGCCAATGCCTTTACAAGGGCTTCAGCACGAAGCTTTCCTGCATCAGATAGATCAGGATCTTTGGTTCCATCATCTCCCTTTTCGGCATGCCTCAGGAGAATATAGGTAGTGACCTTCGATTGGGAGAGCGCCTCGAAAGAAATCGCAATGAAAAAAAGAAAAATCGGTACCCTCATTTGTACTGGTCACTGACCTCTTTTGGAATATTACATCCCTCCTTTTGTCGCGTGTCGGCAAGGTGGAATATTTTCCAGTCTCCTTTTTCATTCTTAAAGAGCTGAAAAGCGTCGACGCCGCAATGACTGAATTTCTTGCCGGCGTAGAAAGCGTAAGGCACCCACACCTGCGCAAGGTTGCCATCGATCTCGATCTTGGGAGACCAGACTGCTTCATTCCAGATATCAGCATGAGGTGTGCCGATGGCTTTTAGAAAACCATTGAAGTCCGCGGTCTTCAGGACAGGCTTGCTTGTTTTAGGATCGACAAACACCGTGAAAAAATGTGGCGCTGGATTAAACGCCTGATGGACCATTGCGCTGTCGCCTTTTTTCATTCCTTCGAAGAGCTGGTTCACTGGTTCCATGACCTTTTTGTTTTCCTGGCCGAATGCTACGATCGACAGAAAAAGGGATGCTGCAAGTAGTTGGGTTTTCATATGTATCTCTTGGTGTGCTAAAGATGATAAAAAAGGAAATAATCACAGGTCGGCCATACGGTAGATTACATGAGCGGGACACGACGGAGCCTTGGATTTATTTAATGTCAAATGCCTAAATTGGCTGCCTTAAACACCGCCCCATGAAGAAATTTCTTCTTCTCTGTGCAGTCTCGTTGGCGATCTTTCACACCACCCGGGCCAACCCGGTGGACAGTCTTGAGAACGCGCTTAAAACCGCCGAAGGAGACAGGAAGGTAAAGATTATGAACGAGCTCTTTCGCGCGCACATCAATTCTGACCCTGTGAAGGCAATTGGATACACACGCGAGGCACTCACACTCGCTAACAGTATCGACGATAAGAAAGGCATCGCGGCATGTTATAACAATATTGGCGTGTCATATAAAAATCAGGGCGCATTGGATATGGCGCTTGAAAATTATATGCGCTCGCTTGCGATTTATACATCGCTCCAAAACGCAGAAGGGATCGCGACAACGAAAAACAATATCGCAAACATCTATTCAACGAAGCGCGATTACAGCCAGGCGCTCAAGTATTTCGAGGAATCCCACAAAGGCTTTCTCGAAATGCGCGACACTTTGAAAATCATCGGATCGATGAACAACCTCGGCAACTTACACAGCGACCTCCGGTTGTATGACCAGGCGTTGAATTACTACACGGAAGCGTGGAAGATGAGTGAGAAATCCAACACGGTCTTCGCAGAACCTCTGAGCAACATCGGAAACCTTTTTTATAAACAGAGCAATTATCAACGCGCCGTGGAATATTACCTGCGCGCACTTGACATCATAAAGAAACAAAACGACAAGGTCAGTGAGCTCGCTTTGCTGGCCAACCTGGGTGAAACGTACGCAAAAGCGAATCAAGGTAAACAGGCACAGACGTACCTGGATCAGGCGCTTGCATTGGCAAAAGAACTCGAAGCGACGTTTTATTTTCCACAGATCTACAAAAGCTTGGCAATAAATTATTCGAAGCAGGGAAAAATGAAAGAAGCATTCGAGACCATGCTTAAGTATGATGACGTCCGGGAACAGGTTTATGGCGAAGAAAGCTCCCGCAGGATTGCCCAGATGGAGGTCGCGCTGCAGTTGCACGAAAGGGAAAAACAAGTGGACGCTTTGATTGCTGATGACGAGATGAAAACCCTTAAGCTTCGAAATACACAGATCGTTATTACCTCGATTGTGCTCGCGATCATTGCAGGTGTCGCCGTTCTCAATTTATTTGTTCGAAAGAAATGACAGGCTGGTAGATTTCGGCCGATCAATTATTAAATCCAATGAAAAGACAAGACGCACAACAGATACTCGAATCAATGACTAAAAGCGCCAGCTTGCTGCGGCACATGCGCACCGTCGAACTGGTGATGGAGGCTTATGCCAAAAAGAACGGTGAAGATCCGGAGGAGTGGGCCGTCACCGGTCTTCTCCATGATGCCGACTACGAGGCGTACCCGGATCAGCACCCGAATGTGATTGTCGAAAAGCTCCAGGGCATGGGAGAAAATAAGATCGCACATGCGATTTCAGCCCACTACACGAAATGGGGCGTCGCATACGATACGACTTTGGACAAAGCCTTGCTCGCTACCGATGAGCTCACAGGATTCATTGTTGCGTGTGCCCAGATCCGTCCCGACGGGATCGCGACCCTTGAACCCAAATCCGTGGTGAAGAAACTCAAAGACAAAGGATTCGCTGCGAAGGTGGACAGAGAGGAAGTTTACAAAGGCGCAGAACTGTTCGGTGTCGAGCTTAACGACCACATCGCCTTTATTATTGACGTGCTGAAAACCAATAAACAGGAGCTCGGAATATGATTTGCGGAGGCCGATTTTGGCATTTTTAGAAAAATTAGCTTTGCGATTTGGAGCGAACTGCTACCTTTGAAACTGTAAAAACAGCAACCTATGTTTTTTGAACAAGTAATCGGAAGCGGGGCCAACGCCTTTCTGTTGATCATCGCAGTTCTTTTCGGGTTTGTGAACGCCCTGGCTTTTGTTGATGCCCGCAAGGTGAAGAAAGAACAGGAAGAAAGAGACAGTCAACATTAAGCGACATTCGGCGAGTCCTCAAAGATCTTTTGCAGGCTTACTGGTACGAGCATTAATATCCAGTTACCCAATACAAATAACCCTGGCGAAATTGTCAGGGTTTTTAATTTTCTGCGTAGATGTTTTCCGGTAGCGGCCTAGTTGCCCGACCCATTGCCTGAAGCTGCGAACGGCGACTTATAGACGGACTGCCAATCGGCCCACTTCATTTTCTTATAGTGGCTTTCACCGATAAATTGAATAATCCGGTGAAATTCCTCTGGCTTTTGATAGCCGGGAAGCGGCTGGATCATTGCAAATTCTTCGTCAAGGAAAACGACGGTCGGGTATGACATCTGGTTGTTCAGAAGTGCCATGGCGAATTGGTGTGACCCACTGTTGCCGTAAGGAACAAATTTGAAAGTGTTCCCTTTAAATACAAGGTCTTCACGCTGCTCAGCATTGAACTTCACGGCATAAAAATCCTTGTTGAGAATATCGGCAACGTGCGGCTCGCTAAAAGTATTTTTATCCATCACTTTGCACCACCCGCACCAGTCGGTATATACATCGACAAATATCTTTCTCTTCTCCGTTTTCGACCTTTCCACCGCTTCTTCAAATGACATCCATTTCACCGCAGCCTGTGGCGAATCCTGGGCTTTCACCGCGGAAGCCAGGGCCATCAAACCAAAAAACAGAAATTTTCTCATCGAATGTAATTTTTCACCTGAAAGTGGTAACAAATATAGCTGTAAAAGAGGTCCTTAAAAACGTTATATAATTATCCGGCCACAGTAGTAACCTGCAGCAATCGCCTGGGTATTTATGTACGAAAAAGCGAGCCACACTGTTCATCATTGAACAATAAATCGGGCTTGCCCCTAAAATGGGAGGATTTTCAAAGGTTCGAGCATTTGGTATTGGGTTTGCAAAATGGGACAAGTCATGAATGGTTATTCAAAACGGATTTGGGTGCTGGTACTGGGAATCGCTGTCGCGATGGCCATTGCCATGACACTTCTGATTAACCAGGATCTCATTGCCCTCCGCCGTCCGTACGGGATCCAAAAAATAAATCCTCCTTCGCCTTCACAACTGATCAAGAAGACATTGGAGAAGATTGACGTGCCGGCATACTTCTAGGCAGCGCCCTTATAAAATTATTGGTTGGTTTAAGGTTCAAGAGGGCGCTGCCTGGCGAAGGGCCTTCTGGCCGAACTTAGCGGTAAGCGTAATACTGCATGACTACTTCAATCGCCCTCAGGATCGCCTCATTGATTGGATAGAAATCACGTGTCAGCTCCGGGTCGATACCGTGCAACTGCATATAATAGTCGCTCATCACTGGAATGTCTCCACCCTCTTCAATTGCTTTTTGTGCGCTCACATAAGGCCCGGCCTGTTCTGTTTTAATAATTTGACAAGTCACAAGCTCACGTTGCCCATATTTGTTCGTACGCGCCGAATACCCAAACAAACGGCAGATCAAACCCCGATGTGGATAGGTCGAGCACAGCCCTGTTCCAGATTGTGTGGGATTTAGGATGAGACAGGTTTCAGAATCGCTTGCTTTCAGTTTATCATGCCAGGATTCAGCCTGACCGGATCGAAATACATTGTAAGCAAAAGGGAGAAATTCGAGTATCGTCGCCTCGATGTCAGGCTTGAAGCAACACTTCCCGCAACCAAACTTACAATGAAGCGTCGATGCTGACTGGAACGAGGAAATCTCTGCATCCAGTTTGCTGAAAACACTTTCCACCGACCTTACTTTTTCTTCGATATCCACGGGGCGCAAAGGTAGACGTTCGGGTTAAGGAGTCAAGGGTAGGGAGGTAGGGAGTTAGGAAGGAGAATATGTAAGCGACACGAGGCCGGAATTGTAAGTCTTGCTCTCCTTTAGAACAAGAGTTTTTCTGGACGAGATATTTTGGAAAAGTGGTTTGCCGCTGCCGAGCACGACGGGATGAACAGACAGCCAATACTCATCAATCAAGTTCCTGTTCATGAATTCGGTTGTGAGCACTGCTCCACCAAAGAGCCAGATGTCTTTACCGGGCGAATTTCTAATCTCGCGAACACGCGTTTCCATATCATTGCCTTTGATTATGACGGCGTCCTTATCGTCCAAACTTGAAATCGTGTTTGAAAAAACGTAACTCTTAACACCCGTCAATGGATTATTCTGACCCTCCATCTTACTGGCCACCTCATACGATTTCCTTCCGATAAATATGGCGTCGATGCTTTTGAAAAAGTCATTTAGTCCATAATCCTGGTCATTAAAGCACCAGTCAAATTCTCCGTTTGGGCCTTCAATGAAACCGTCGAGGCTCACTGCGACGCCAAGTATGATCTTCCTCATTGAAATTCAGAGTTTAGGTGTAGAGAGTTTAGTCTTCAAGCTCACGACATTGATAACCCATGTCGTTCAAAAGGCGGATGGTCGTGAACGGGTCGACCTCGGCGGATACGATCCGCAGTATCCGATCGCAGTCATCGAGCGCAAAGTTCCACCGCCCTTTCCCAGCAAAAGAGTTCAACAGTGGTGTGAGGTCCCGGACGTCATCTTTTGACGCGACGGACGTTGAAAATACAAGCACTTCCATAACTATTGGATTCCGATTTGTACCTCCGCAATGTTGGCGGAAGGGTTTGCAAAGTCGACGTTGATATACACTTCCCTGCACATACCATTCGGCACAAGCTTTTTTTCATTGATGTAGCCAAACACTTTTTCGTATGTCTTCTCGAAATTGTCAAAGCTACCTTCATGAAGATGCGTTACAGCCTTGAAGGTCTCGGTTCGCTTGAAATGATAAGCACCGTCATATCCCTGGAGAACACCGCCCACCGGCAGCGACACTTCCAGTGTGAAGGGCGCCTCCTTTGTAGTAATTCCGAAGTAGTGCCAGTGGATCGGCCCCGTGATCCCAAGCTTGAGCTTAACAGCCTCAACGTACAACGCCTGTGAGACAGGAATCATACGTTCCAACTCGCTCAGCTTCAAGACTTCGCGATGAAACAGAAAATTGATCGGCTTCATTTCCCTGATTTCCATGGTAAACAAGTTTTACTCTAAAGAACAGCCTCGCGCTGACAACCCTATGTCAGCAGGGTTTCTTGATTGCAGAAAATTTGCAAAAATTATACCGGGTGGGCCTCAAGAAGGGGATTTGACGGTCGACAATAATCGGTTGGCAATATTCGCCGTAAATGGCCTTCTGGTGTTTGAGCTAAGCAAAACTAAATGAGTCAACTGGGAAATTCTGTACTTGACTTGTATTTCCCGGAACGGCGATAAAATCAAACAGAGAGAGCCTTAACAGCGTCCACCACCCTATCCATATCTTCCATGGAATTGTAGATATGAGGTGATAAACGAACACCCACTGTGGCGGCTCCGGCGATACCATGGTTGGCATAGAGCCTTTGGAAGATATCCTGCGGTTGCTTTCCGGGAATGTTGATTACCACAATTCCAGCGGTGAGATCCGGCAACAACGGAGAAACAAATTCCGCCTGGGGAATCTTCGATTGAATCTGTGACTTCAAATATGCCGCTAGCTGACGAACACGATCTTCTACGTTCTTCCTGCCGACGGTATTGTGAAACTCGATTATTTCAGGAAGGGCAAAAGGAGTCGTCTCGTTGCGTTGGCCCAACACACAAAGTTTCTCGTCGACCGTGGCCGTGCCGTCCTTCCAGCCAGCACTTATGACGTTAGGCCATATCTGTGCAAGGCGTTCGCGGCTGACGTACAGGATACCGTTCTCAAAAGGTCCCATCAGCCACTTGTGGGTACTGCTGGTATAGAAATCACAGCCAATGTTTTTCACATTCAGATCCATCATCCCAAGTGACTGTGCGCCATCAACCAGTGAAAGCACATTCTTCGATTTCGCGAGTTGACACAGTTCTTTTGCAGGAAGTGCGATTCCAGTAACATTTGAGATGTGCGAGAAAGAAAGCAATCTCGTTTTGGTTGTGATTGCTTTGGCGAACGGAGCAATAAGTTCGTCGGCGGACTTTGGTGCAACCGGTACGGTCACCTTTTTAATTGTAAACCCCGATCTTTTTGCCCGCTGCTCCCACGCGATGTTATTGGACGGATGATTCTGGTCCCACAAGATAATTTCGTCACCGGGTTTAAAATCGAGACCCGTGACAATGATGGTATTTCCTTCAGTGGTGTTTCTTACAATTCCAATTTCCTCTTTAGCACATCCCACAAATGCCGAAAGCGCCTCCAGGGCTTTTGCCCGCTTTTCAGCAAACTGATGACGGAATTGAAATGAAACGTCTTTAGATAAATTCTGCAAAGTCGCTGACACCAGATCATTGACAAAGTAAGGACTGGGGCAAAGGTTCGCCGCATTCATCATCGTGAGCTTCGAGGGCACGCTGAACTGTTTTTTAACCATTTCCCAATAGCGCTCGTCTGCGGGGCTCCCAACAGGAAGGTCTGGTCTGAATTCCTGATTGAGCTCATTCCCGGAGGATGGCATCGACAATGCCGGAAATGCCAGCGTCGCCATCGATCCTGTGAACAATTGCTTGAGAAATTTCCTCCTTTTTGCTTCCTGATTTTGTAAGGCGTCTTTCATGTGAATGACATTAGTCGTTCAATCTGGTGGAATAAAACTACATCGCCACAGGCAACTTGTAAGCGCTAGGCGAATAATGATTATATAATTCTTCAACGACACCAGCCATTGCTTCACGCAGTTTTTCAGGCTGTTCAATTTCAACGGCAGTCCCAAAAGACAGCAACCACTTTGCAAGCCAGTTAACGTTATCCATCAGGAAAGTGAATCTCACGCGGTCGCCGAGATCTTCCTCCGAGGCAAATCCATAAAATAACTTTCTGTGCTTGAAAACCGATTTTTCGACCGTGATAACTGCTTTCTCCAGGGACTCATGGGATTGCATGAGCGACTGCAAATATTCCTGCAGACTTACGAGGTTGCGACTGTCGAACTTCTTTCCATTGTTGGACAACGTTTTAATCCTGTCGGCCCGGAAGTCACGATAACCCTCACGCAGGCGACACCACCCGATCAGGTGCCAGTTCGAGCTATAATACTGAATACCGATTGGCTCGATTTCGCGTCTTGAATATTCGTCGTTCGTTGACTGATATTCTATTTCCACTACCTCTTTGTTGACAAGCGCCTTTTGAATCTCCGTGAGGAAGTTGTTGGGGAACTGCGCTGCTTCGCTGCCAGGCATCCTCACGGCAACCGAGACGTAGGATTGCAGCATTTCAAGATGATCTTTCTCGGAGTCGTTCAGAACAGACTTTATTTTCAAAAGGGCCGACTCGAACGCTTTCCGCACCGATTCATCGGTCATTTTCTCCACCAACTTACCGGCCATCATCATAGCACTCGCTTCCTCCTGGTTGAACATGACCGGTGGAAGATGATAACCATCGACGATGAAGTAACCTGTTCCCGCCTCGGAGCCGATGGGAACTCCGGCCTCCATTAAAGCTTTCACGTCGCGATAAACGGTGCGCAAGCTTATCTCGAACCGGTCTGCAATCTCCTCCGCTTTGACAATCTTTTTTGATTGCAGTTGGATGAGGATGGCTGTGAGGCGGTCGATGCGGTTCATGGTAAATCAAATTTAAAAAATAATGGACACTAAGGCACGAGGGCACAAAGACACAAAAGAATGTTCGGAAAATGGATTTCAGATGTCACCGTCGTTAATGATTTTTACAGTAAACTAATTCGATATATCAAAAACTCTCCGCTGAGGAGGAAAAAATAGGCGCTGCGATCGTGAATGCGGCTTTCAAAGTCCATTCAAGACTCGGCCCAGGACTGTTGGAAAAAATCTGAAACCTGCTTGGCACATGAATTGAGGAAAGTTGGACTTGCGATCGAACGTCAACTAACCCTTCCCATTCAATATGACGATTTGACGTTTGAGGTTGGTTTAAGACGAGACATTCTTGTCGAAAAGAAAGTAGTCATCGAAGTCAAAGCGGTTGAGCAGGTAAATTCTGTATGGCACTCTCAGGTTCTAAGCCAGCTTACTCTTGGACCATTCCGGCTCGGATACCTAATTAATTTTAACGTCCCGTTAATCAAGAATGGGATAAAAAGAATAATTCTATAGTCCTTTGTGCGTTTGTGTCCTTGTGACTTTGTGACCTCGTCACCAGAAAATCGTATACAACGCCGCCAATATCCCGAACACGATCACGGCACCTACTGCAAAGCCACCCTGCGGCTTGAACATGGATGGATCGATCTCGAGGCCTTTTTTATTTTCCTTCGGACCCATGAGGCTGAGGACAATCATTATCGTCGCGCAGAACACGAACACGAAGCCCATGCGGTCCAGGAATGGAATTTCATAAAGCCCACTTTCAGGGTTCATTTTTGAGAACCCAAAGGTGCTTAGCCCGGAAAGATCCGCGAACTTAGGAAGGAACTTCAGCAGGATCGAGAGCGGGAACGTGATCACGGCAGCAACGAGCGCGGCAGTGGCGGTTGTTCTCTTCCAGAAAAATCCAAGTATGAAAATCGCGAAGATCCCTGGAGACACAAACCCAGTGTATTCCTGGATGTATTGGAAACCACCTTTTTTATCGATACCCAGGAAAGGTGAGATCAGGACAGCAAGAATCATAGAAACGATGATAGCTATGCGGCCAGTGTAGACGAGGTTTTTCTCACTTGCGGTTGTGTTAAAGAACTTTTTATAAATGTCGAGTGTAAATATTGTCGAGATGCTGTTCGCCTTACCCGCAAGGGACGCGACGATGGCGGCCGTTAATGCAGCAAAGGCCAGTCCCTTGAGCCCGATCGGAAGCAAGTTCAACAAGATTGGATACGCGCGATCGGGATTTATTTCGCTTCCTACCATCATTTCAGATTGAAACATGCCGTCTTTATGAAGCACATATGCTGCAATACCCGGCAACACAACAATGACGGGCATCAATAGTTTAAGAAAAGCTGCGAAGAGAATTCCGTTTCGTGCAGTCGGCAAGCTTGCTCCAAGCGCCCGCTGTGTAATATATTGATTACATCCCCAATAGTTGAGGTTAACAATCCACATTCCTCCTATCAGCACAGTCAAGCCGGGCAGATCAAGGTAGTTTGTGTTGTCTTGTTTAAAGACCATATGAAAATGATCTTCGGCATTGTCGAGGAGGAGGTTAAAGCCATTGACAACACCTGATGTGTTGTAGTGCGCCGCAACCAATACGAGTGCGAGGTACGTAGTGGCCAATCCACCGAGGATCAGGAAGAACACCTGGATAACGTCGGTGTATCCGATCACTTTCATTCCACCCAATGTGATGACTACGGCAAAAATTGCAAGGCCCGTCATGCAGAACCAGAAATTAAGTCCGGAGATCGTGCTCACAGCGAGGGCTCCCAGGTAAAGAATAGAAGTAAGGTTTACGATGACGTACAGCAACAGCCAGAACACGGCCATGATGGTACTCACCGTGCCGCTGTAACGCTGAGTCAGGAATTGCGGCATGGTATATATCTTATTCTTCAGATAGATGGGCATGAAGAATATCGCGACAATCATCAAGGTGGCAGCCGCCATCCATTCGTAAGTAGAGATCGCCAGTCCCATTTTGAATCCAGAGCCTGACATCCCGATCATTTGTTCCGCCGAAATGTTGGATGCGATCAGTGAAGCGCCAATGGCCCACCAGGTGAGTGACCCTTCGGCAAGAAAGAAGTCTTTAGAATCGGATTCGGCTTTCTTTTTTCTATTGTAGATCCAATATCCGTACGACGCGACGATGACGAAGTAGATCAAAAAGATAATGTAATCGAGAAGCTGGAGGTTTTGCATAAGGTTAGGTTGGGATGAGGAGCGTTTAATTATGCAATTTGTTCATGCAACATTTGCTTGTTAGGACTTGACTTGATGAACGCCTTGTGATAACGCCACTGAATAAAAATCAGGTTCTTTTTTGAAAGTAGCAAAATATTTTTTTCTGGTCTTTTCCATGAACTGCTCCTCGTGTCCCTTACTCACAAGATTGATCGTGCAGCCTCCAAAGCCCCCACCCATCATCCGCGCCCCCGCAACGAGCTGTTTGTCCTCCTCGGCGATCATCACGAGGTGATCGAGCTCAGGGCAGCTTACCTCGTACGCCTGACTCAGACCCCAATGTGCCTGAAACATCAGACTGCCGAAACCTGTTATATTTTTCTCCTTTAGCAAGGCCCCCGCCGTGCTCGCTCTCGCGATTTCCTCTACAATAAAGAGGCACTTAACAAAAATTTCTTCGCCCAGCGATGCGCGTTCCTGTATCAACATCTCGGGAGTAACGTCGCGGAGGGCCTTCACTGCAGGGTTCTTTTTCTGAATTATCCTCACTCCCTCTTCACACGATTCGCGCCGGTCATTGTATCCGCTTCCCGCAAGCACGTGCTTGACCTTTGTATCCACCAGCATGATAGAGTAAAACGGAAAATCGAAGGGAAGGACTTCATGCGTGAGGGCGCGGCAGTCCAGCAGCAATGCGGCCTCCTGTTCACCAAACAAGCTGGCGTATTGGTCCATGATGCCAACGTTCGCACCTGCAAACTCGCGTTCAGAATACTGGGCCATCTTCGCAAGAGTAAGGCGATCGATCCCCAGTCTATAAATGCTGTTGAACGCAAATCCGAATCCACAACACAAGGCCGCTGAAGAGGACATGCCGGCTCCGAGGGGAATAGTGCTGCCGAAGACACAATCGACTCCACCTTTGAGCATGCCTTTCCTGCTGAACGCATCGAGCACGCCCATGATATAGTTCAGCCAGGCTTCGCCTGGGTACAAGTCATGAGTTGTGAACGAAACACCCTCCTGGAGATCGTCAGCATAGATGTTGCACTTATCATTCCCACTGGGTGCGATCGCGAAAACAAAGTGCTTGTCGATCGCGCCGGGCATGACGATACCATCATTGTAATCGACATGTTCGCCGATCAGGTTGATGCGGCCCGGCGCAACAAAGAGAAATGGCTCTTTATGAAAAGCCGCCCTGAATTCGTAAGCTATTTTAGATTCGAGATTCATCCCTTTGATGGTTCTCTTAAGCTCCAGCCAATGCTTCCCAGAACCAACAACAACAATACCCAGCTTGACGCCAGGGTGATCTTGTTCCCAATGATATAAGGTTTCGGTTCAAACGAAAATTCGATCACATGCTTTCCTGCCGGCACCGACAGCGCGCGGAGCACGTAGTCGGCCCGCAATACGGGAACCTCTTTCCCATCAATTGTTGCATGCCAACCTTTTGGATAATATATCTCTGAAAAAACTGCTAAGCCGTCGGTGGCCGATTGCGATTCGTACTTCAACCAGTTTGGTTTCTGATCCGTAAGGGTGATAGTTGCGACGCTGTCTATGGGACCAATTGCCTCAGCCTTGAATTTCGACCCATCGATTACCGCCGTTGTTTTCGTGTCGACCTCGCCGGTAGCTTTTAGTTCTTCCGCCGGTGAACTCACAACTTTCATTTCCCTGACAAACCATGCAGGTCCATTTGCAGCATCGTTTGGAATAATGTTTTCACGTTCAGGGCCGTAAACAATATATTTTGTGTTCAGCATGTCGAGGACGCCGTACTTTCTGAAATCAAGTTGACCCGATTGCGCGTCGTTCACGAGCTCGCGTGTCTCTTTCGAAATGCATGAATCGTAAAGATCCTGGTATCGTCTGATCTTGGCGCCGTGATAGCCACTAAGCGAACGATGGAAATATGAGGTTCTTGCTCCCATGCTCCACGGTTCCTGGAGCGAGTACACCCGGAAATATCCTTTATCTTTTAGTATCTGTTCATCGGCTGCGGTAGCAGCGGCAAAAGCGACGGCTCGCTTCCTCTGGTAATTGTCTTTTGTGAAATATCGTTTGTCCACAAGGGACAAGTCCAGCGTGACAGCCAGGATCAGGAAAGCGAAGAAACCAACGACCATCTTTTTGGGTACGTCGAGATAGAGCAGAATGAAAACAGAAAGTATGAATGCAAGTGAGCGAATTGCATCGCCTCGCAGTAAACTACGCCGGTCGTCTTGTAATGCCTGTATGAACCATGCAGGCAACTGAATGCCCTGATCCTTGTAGTAAGTGCCCATGCCAGCAAACAAGATCATCAATAAGCAAACGCCGCCGGATGCGCCGAAAGCGACGATCAGTTTTCGTTTGGTTTCTTTGTTAAGGCCGGTTGACAGAAATTTTTCAAGTCCCAACATTCCCAACAAGGGCATGGCAAATAAAATCATCATCAGCGCAAAGCTGAAAGACCGGAACTTGTTGTAGCCCGGCAGGTAGTCAAAAACAAAATAATTGAAGGCTGGAAATTCCCGTCCCCAGCTAAGCATCACACCCAATACGGCAACGGCAATTAACCACCACTTATATCTTGATTCAGCAAATACGATTCCCAGCACAAAAAGAAAGAAGACAATCGCCCCGCCATAATATGGCCCGACTGTGCCATCCTGCGGGCCCCAGTACGCGCCCGTGAGACTGGCGAGCTCATTGGCTGATTGACTATCGCCTGAATTCATCAGCGCTTTGTATGTCGCGCTGTTTTGATTTTCGAGGAAACTCTTCGAGCTACTGCCACCATAAAATTCCGGGACAAGTAATGTAAAGGGTTCGTATATCCCATAATTGTATGCGAATGCGTAGTCCCGGTTGAGTCCGTCAGAATTCTCTTTCGAGCCCGATTTTACAAGCTCCGCTTCGCCGCGCATCGAATACCGCGTGTATTCAGTGATGGCCCAGAATTGTCCGAAGAAAGTTGCTGCCGCGATGATCACCGCCGGTACCAGTACAGCCACCGAGGTGAAAAAATCCTTAATCGTTTTGTTGCGAAATGCATATATTAAGTGGAAGAGGCCATAGATCCCGACGATAAGCGCCATGTAGTAAGTGATCTGCAAGTGATTTTCGCGCAGATGAAATGACATGCCTGCCGCGGTGACAGCAAATCCAAGTATGCGCTTACCTGAAAAGACAAGCTCTACGCCCGCAATCACAAGCGGTACGAACGCGATCGCTCCAATACGCGCATTATGTCCGACCGAGAGACCTATGATCATGTACGAGGACAAGCCGAACGCGAGCGCCCCTGCGATTGCGAGATAGGGCCTGACGCGAAAAGCAAGCAGCATTATATAGTAGCAAATGAAGGCTGCGAAAATATTTCGCACGGGGTGCGGCAGGAATACGGTAAGCACTTTCTTCATCGTCACCACCACCCCGTCGCTCCACTGAAGGTTGACGAGATATGCCGGCATGCCGCTAAACATCGAAGACGCCCAAAGTCCCTCTTCACCGGTTGCATCGCGATAATCACGCAGAGCTTTGCTGGACCCCATATGCTGTTGGATATCCTGCTGGTCCAGAGCTTTGTTGTCGAAAAATATGGGACTGAAAAAGACGAGCGTCACAACGAGAAACACAAGCACTGCGAGCAGGTGAGGTTGGACGTCCGCGAAAGAGATTTTCTTCATAGCAAAAGAGGACCGCTAAAATATTAACTTTAATTGGCTTATCGAAGGGATTCAGCATAGTTCGAACGGGTTTCAGGGCTGGAAATTTTCCTCATTGCGGGATCCATGGTTATTGTCATAGCTTTGCTCACGGTAGGATATCAATCCATCAAAGCAGCCCTTTCCGATCCGGTGAAATGGCTTCGCTCTGAATAATCGCTAGAGACCGTAACTGATTTGTAATGTCCAATGAAGACGCATTTCATTTTCCTTCTTGTGCTGATCGCTTGTACACAGCAAAAGAAATCGAACGTCGACCCTAAAGCGGACGAAGTTGCCATCCGCGCAGTGCTAGAAGCCGAACAGATCGCATGGAACAATGGCGACATTGACTCCTTCATGGAGGGTTATTGGAAATCGGATTCATTGCAGTTCATGAGCCCCAGGGGTGTAAACCACGGATGGCAGGAGACGCTTGATGGCTACAAGAAAGGATATCCGGATATCCGGGCGATGGGAACCCTGCATTTCGACATTTTCAAAGTCACGCCTTTGTCAGAAGGACATTATCTGGTCACCGGGCAATACCACGTCACAAGAAACAGTGACAATCTCAACGGATACTTTACGCTGATATTTAAGAAGATTGATGGGAAGTGGGTGGCAATCTACGATCACACTTCTTAGAGTTCAGAGTTTAGAGTTCAGGGTTTAGGGTGGTTCACCCACATTGAGGTGCGCAGACCTTATTTGATTTCATTGAAATCTTCCAACTGTTTTATTAGCTCCAATTCAAAAATCTCTATCAGCCTTGGAATGTCGATATCATCCCTTTTATAACCGCCAGTCCCATTGGTTTCATCAAACGCTCCAATAAGTAAAACCTCAGAGCCGATTCCTCTATCCCAAAAGCTTTGTTCTTAATTGTACTTAATGTGATAATCATAATGTTTCTGCTCACGTTCGATTGAAATCCTCGCATAAAAGGTTTGATCCGGGGGACTTCCAGTGATATCCGTTATTGTGAATGTCAAGTTTGGCTTTTTTCCTGCGATTTGAGTCAAGCGGCCTTTGATCTCAGTCGGTGATGTCGCGAAAGTATAAGTTCTCAACGGTGGATAAGTGCCAGTAAACTGCCCGATGATAAAAACGGTAAGACCAATGATAAAGATGAAAATGGAGCCAACAGTGAATAAAATTGCTTTCATAACATTTAGTCCAGTAGACCAACCAAAAGTCGGACAACAACGGCCATATTACGTGCACCCACTCTAACTCTAAACCCTAAACCCTGAACTAATTCGGTAGTCCCATCTCCTTCCTCACGAAACTCATCAGTTCCCTGATGTACGGCTTGCTGAAATCGAATTTGATCCCGGCGGCTTTGTAGATCTCAGGTATGGTTCTCAGGTTACCAAGCTTCAACGCATTCATGTATCCTTCCAATCCCTTCTTGCGGTCAAGTTTGAAATTTCTCCAGATGGCGATCGCGCCAAGCTGCGCCATACCATACTCAATGTAATAGAATGGAACTTCGTACAGGTGCAGCTGCTTCTGCCAGAGATAATCTTTCACCTCCTCAAGACCTCGCCAATCGGTCACTGTGTCGGCAAACTCATGGAAGATGCGATTCCAGTTGCTTTTCCTTTGAGCTAATGAGTGCTCGGGATTTTCATAGACCCAATGCTGGAACTTGTCGATTGTCGCGACCCAGGGAAGCGTCTCGATGATATCCTCGAGTTGTTCCGCCCGCGCGCGCGCAAGGTCTTCAGGCTTATCGAAGAATACGTCCCAATGATCCATTGAGATCAGCTCCATCGACATCGAGGCGAGCTCTGCCACCTCCATGGGAGGGCTCTTAAAATCTCCCAGCGCAAGGTCTTTGGTTAAAAAGTTATGCACTGCGTGGCCCCCTTCGTGCATGATCGTCGTCATGTCGCGCATCGTGGAGGTAGCGTTCATAAAAATAAACGGAACACCAATCTCGGCCAGGGGATAATTGTATCCACCGGGTGCCTTACCCTTCCGCGATTCGAGATCGAGATGACCCATCGTGTTCATGATCATCAGGCATTGACCCAGGAATGGATTCAACCTTCTGAAAGTTTCGATCGATTTGTCAGTGAGATCCTTTCCACCATTAAAAGCCTTCAACGCCGGACGTCCTTCCGCATCAACGGCCTTGTCCCAAGGGCGAAGGGTGTCGACTTTCAGTTGAGCTTTCCTGTTTTCCGCAAGCTCTTCAAGCAACGGCACCACTTCCGAAGAGATGGCATCATGAAAATCAAAGCAGTCTTTGGGCGTGTAGTCAAAGCGACCATATGACTTGAACATATAGTCGCGGAAGTTTGCAAAGTCTGCGTTGTGAGCAACCGTGTCACGGAGCTGGATCAGCTTAGAGTATAAGTTGTCAAGAGCGTCTTTGTCTTTCAGGCGGCGCTGTGAAATCTTGTTGTAAACCTCTTCGCGAACAGTTCGATCGGTTTCCAGCAACAACACTGAAGCCTGCTGCAGGGTAAGTTCCCGTCCCTTCCACTCAACAGTCATCCCGCCCGAGATCTGGGCATACTTCTGAGTCTCGGTGTTGATCTCGGTGTACAACGGTACGTTTGCTTCGCGGAATATCTCTATGTCCTTTTTAAGATTGCGGATCAGAATATCATACCCTTGCTCCTTTGTAAGGTCTTTAAGAAACGGCGATGCAGCGGCCTTCTTATTCAGTTGATCTGAAACCGGTGCGATCTGCGGCTGAATGTTTTGAATGAAATCCTGATATCTGTCACTGTGCTCTTTGTTTTCCGTGTAGCACGTCATCCGGATATAACGCCACCCGAGATCCTCGCTGATTGCTGATTCCAGCTCGCTGCGATCCCTCATCCAGTCTTTCATATCCTGCAGCGAATTGATGGGTTGGTTCAGAAGCTTGTCGAAATAGGGCTTGAGCTCTTCCCAGGTTGTGACGGTAAATGACTCCTTTAAAAACTTGCGCGCGGGGCGCTTCGGTATTTGCAACGTTTCTGTCATAGTCGCGAAATTATGAACGTTTGGGAAAAAATGGCCCCAACCATATATACCACGGGTAATTTATTTTCCTGAACTTGGTACGCGGATTCACGTTTGACGGTCATGATCCTCCACGAATTCCCTAACCTTCAATGGCTTAAGGTGCAAGCCGAGTCAAGGTTCCAGAACCGAAAAGGTGTTGGCGGAATTGACTTGAAGGATCCCGGATGGCCTTCAGTGATTCTCAATACACGCACGCGATCAACAGTGCGCGACAACATTCGTGGACCGCTCTCCATCTTCACCAATTTGTCCGGCACAAGCCACGTCACTGCTGACAAAAAACGGGTGAGCGTTTCACCACATACTTTTTTTATATCGAATGCTCAGCAACACTACACACTGGAGATATCGAATCAATCGCCCACAGAAACGTTTAACATTCACTTCGGTGAGAACTTTGTAGAAAAGGCTGTGTCCGGAATCCTTCAGGGGTCAGACCAGTTGCTACTCAACCAGGAAGGTACTCAACGCGACTTTGGATTTCACAACCGGATTATACCCACCTCACCTGAATTCAACCGCATCATCGCCGGTATTCAAACAGACGGACAGGATCCACTGTATCTCGACGAAAAACTTTTCGACCTTTTTGCGCTACTGCTGTCAGAACAAACAAAGCTTGCCGCGATACATGAGCGCCTGTCAGCGATTAGGAATTCAACACGCGACGAAATTGTGAAAAGATTGATCATTGCTACCGACTTTTTGCACACCTATTTCGACAAAAGTCCATCACTTGATGAGCTGGCTGCCGTCAGTTGCCTTTCAAAATTCCATTTCCTGCGCCTGTTCAAAATAGCATACCGTCAAACACCTCATCAGTTCATCACGACATTGAAGATCGAGCGGGCAAAAACACTTCTTCAAAAAACGCAAGCTGATGTGCGCACCATCGGCGCTGAGGTGGGGTTTAAAGATTCAAGCACTTTCAGCAGGGCATTTCGTAATGCGATTGGGGTGTATCCATCCCAGTTCCGGAAGGGTCTTTAATCCGCGAAGACGGAAATACGCGCAGAAACATCGCGAGCCTGCATTTCTTAGCGTCTCCGCGATTCCGCATTTCTTTCATTTAGCAATTTTTGTCATGACCCCGCCACTCCTTCCCCCGTATCTTTACACAATCAATTTCAAAACCTATGACAACCCTGATTCAAGCGGGATTTATCATCCTGACGATCGTCATGCTTGCACTCATTCTTAACGAGCTAAGGAACGGGATTGCGAAAACGTCGCTGGAAGACGCGCGAAAGAAAAGAATCTTGAAAAAGACTGTTTACACATTTATCGGCTGGACGGCTTTTGTCACGACATTGTCGCTCTCAGGTATCCTGAGTGATTTCTCGAAGTTTCCACCTCGTCTGTTCATCGTGCTTGCGATCCCCTTGGTTACAATGATCGTCGTAACACTTTCGCCCGTTACACGCGAGATTCTGAATCATGTTCCCCCACAGAATATCGTGCGGCTTCAAGTGTTCCGGGTTTTTGTAGAAATATTGCTTTGGATGCTGGTGGTAGAGAACCTTCTACCCGTGCAAATGAGCTTCGAAGGAAGAAACTTCGACGTCATATCAGGATTGACCGCACCCTTCGCTGCAAGGTTTCTCGTCAATAGCCGCGTTGGACTTATCGCCTGGAATCTGCTGTCGCTTGGTCTGTTGATAAACATCCTCGCGATCGCGATACTCTCAATGCCGACACCGTTCAGGGTTTTTATGAACGAACCCGCCAATACCGTTGTCGCAACGTTTCCCTATATATGGCTTCCAGGTCTATTGGTGCCGATGGCGTACGGATTAAGTTTTCTATCATTGCGCCAGATGGGCGTTGTGAAAAAAGCACAGTTCGTATAATTCAGAGCAGCAAGACTAAGCGCCTGGCGCGGAGGTTCTCTTTGTGAACCTTTGCGCCTTGTGATTTGTGGCCTCGCAGACACCGTCGGAAACCATCGATCACGCGCTACGAACGAAAATCCGGATTAAGGAAATCATCCGCCCTTTTTTTATTAAACTAGGGCACTCAAATGTTTAAGTTTCCAAACCTGTCCGCCCATGAAAAAACTTCTGTTCCCGGCAATCCTGCTCGCAGTGTGCGCCTGTCAACCAAAAAGTGAAATGAAAACCACCGGCACCATCGAACGGCTCGATCCCGCACTCGATAATATTATTTCGACTGACGCTAAAATTGAAATCATTGCCGAAGGATTCGATTGGACCGAAGGACCGCTTTGGGTCGAGAGTCAAAAAATGCTCCTCTTCTCCGACATCCCACCTAACAGTATTTTCAAATGGACCGAAGAAAAAGGCTCAGAGCTTTATTTAAAACCTTCGGGATACACAGGAGAAAAACCCAGGGGTGGCGAGATGGGCTCTAACGGCTTGCTCCTTGACGACGAAGGCAACCTTGTTATGTGTCAGCACGGTGATCGCAGACTTGCGACTATGCTTGCACCGCTGGATGCGCCGAAGGCCGAATTCCAAACCATTGCCGACAAGTGGGAAGGAAAAAGATTCAACAGTCCGAACGATGCCGTATTCCGCGACTATGATTTTTATATAACAGATCCTGCCTATGGTATGGAAAAGCAATTTGACGATCCCCTTCGGGAGACACCTTTCTGCGGTGTGTATCGCGCGTCGGCGGATGGAAAGGTTACACTGCTTACTGATTCACTGAGTCGCCCTAATGGGATTGCGTTTTCGCCGGACGGAAAATATCTCTTCGTGGCAAACTCCGATCCTGCGAAAGCGATCTGGGCCAAGTATGAAGTGAAGCGTGATTCATCAAATGTGACGCTGGGCGAAGGAAAAATTCTCTACGACGCCACTTCACTGACAAGGACTGAAAAAGGTCTCCCCGACGGAATGAAGATCGACAGCAACGGGACCATTTTCGCAACAGGACCCGGCGGTGTGTTCATTTTTAATCTCGATGGCAAGCTATTGGGAAAGATCAAATTACCGGATCCGTCCTCGAACTGTGCACTCACGGGCGACGAGAAAACTTTGTTCGTAACAAATGATATGTATGTGCTAAGAATAAAGCTTCGAGACTAAATATCAGACCTCCCTTCGACCCCCTGAACGTTGAACCTTGAAACCAATAAACCCATGATAAAATCCATTAAAGTTTTATTCATCCTGCTAACGGTCTCCGGTCTTGCCGTGGCCCAAAAAGCAAAGACTCCATCCCTTGACCAAAAGATCAAAGAATTCGACGCATACGTCCTTGCAGGGCAAAAGCAGTGGGAAGTGCCGGGACTGGCACTCACTGTTGTGAAAGACGGCCAGGTGATTTTCAAGAAAGGATATGGCGTACGCGAGCTCGGTAAACCCGGCGTAGTGGATACCGAAACGATGTTTGCCTGCGCGTCGACGACAAAAGCTATGACCGCTGTGTGTATGGGTATGCTCGTAGACGAAGGAAAAGTTAAATGGGATGATCCGGTGATCAAGTACTTGCCGGAATACCAGCTCTATGATCCCGCAGTAACGCGCGAGCTGCGCGTCCGGGATCTTTTCCTGCACAACAGCGGCGTCGGCAATGCGGATTTTGTATGGGGCATCATGGACATTTCACCTGAAGAGATCCTAAAGAAAATGCGCGACGTGAAGCCGAGTTATTCAATGCGTGCGGGATTTATCTATCAAAACATTTTTTACATCGCCGCCGGTGAGGTGATCAAGAAGATAACAGGAAAGCCATGGGAAGTATTTATCCAGGAAAGGATCTTCACACCGCTTGGCATGACGCGCACTGTGCCGATGAGAAAGTATATCAAGGATGACAACCAGACTCATCCGCATTTCAAGCCTGAAGACAAGATCGTGCCGATCGGTTATACGAAAGACGACGCGGTAGGTCCGGCAGGATCGGTTTGGGCTTCTATCGACGACATGAGCAAGTGGGTGGTCTGCATGCTTGACAGCAGCAAATACAAGGGCGGCCGTTTGCTGAAACCACAAACCTGGGCAGAAATGTTCAAACCCCAAACGATTGTAACCGACAGCGAATTCTATCCGACGCAGCAACTCACAAAACCCAACTGGAAGACGTATGGACTGGGCTGGTTCCAACACGACTATAAAGGCAAGAAGCTGAACTTCCACACCGGAAGCCTTTCGGGCCTTACCGCTATAAACGCGCAAATCCAGGATGAGCATGTCGGATTTTATATTTTCGAGAATTATGACCACGCTGAGTTGCGTCATGCGTTGATGTACAAAGCACTCGACCTCTTCGCCTTGGGTGGCAACCGCGATTGGAGCACTGATTTCTATAAACTCTATTCCGATATCAGGGACAAAGGCAAGAAAGCCGAAGCGGACTTCGAAGCTAAGCGCGTACCAAACACCAAGCCCACTTTCCCTCTCGAAACGTATGCAGGCACTTACTCCGACCCATTGTATGGCGACGTCGTTATCACCGTTTCCGGCAATTCGCTCAAAGCCAACATCAATAATTTCATCTCAGCAACATTCGAACACTGGCACTACGATACTTTTCGCGGCTGGTTCGACGACAAATGGAATGGAAAAGGAAACGCGACGTTCTACCTTGGAGCAGATGGAAAAATAAAGAGCGTGAACTTCGATGGGTTGGAATTCAGGAAGACGAAGTAAAGAGTTAGGGAGTGTAGGAGTTAGGGAGTTAAGGAGTTAAGTGGACGTATGCCGGCTACTTAACTTCTGTCCTTCTTAACTTCTGCCCTCCTTAAATACTACCTATCCAATCTCGATCACCACATCGTCAGTCAGCGGGTGACCAACACAGGTGAGCACGTATCCCTCTGCTCGCTCCGACTGCGACAAGCCTTCTTCCTCATCCAGCTTCACTTTCCCGGACAATGCCTTACCACGGCATGCAGTGCATAATCCGCTTTGGCACGAGTAAGGAAGATCAATCCCTGCGTCAAGGGCTGTCTCAAGGATGGCACGGTTGGGCTGTACTACTATCTTGTATTCCTGTCCGTCATAACGGATCGTAACTTCACGTGCCTTATTTTCATTTCCTGCAGGCGCTTCTTCTTTCTTTTGATCTTTTGCAATCGTGGGAGAAACAAAACTCTCCTTGAATATTTTTTCTTTCGGGATCTTGTGCGAGTCGAGGAGTGTTTCCACGTTCTTCATCATTCCCTCCGGGCCGCACATCAAATAAGTGGATTTGTCGATGCCCCAGTTTGGAATTCGCTCAAACAATTTCACGAGCATGTCATGATTCAACAAGCCTGAATAGCCTTGCCAATTCATCGGAGCTTCGTCCAGGACATGGATCACATGAAGTCTTCCCTCATATTTTGATTCCCATTTCGACAGCTCATCCTTAAAGATCACGCTGTCAATATTGCGGTTGCAATAGATTAACGACACAATGCTGTCAGGTTCCTGCAACAGCAAACTCTTGATGATGGACATCATGGGAGTGATGCCGCTTCCGCCTGCGAAGAGGATCAGGTGCCGCTTCTTTTCCTTGCCGAACTCCGTCGTGAACTGACCCATTGCCTCCATGACTTTCAAGGTCCCTCCCACTTTGAGATTGTCAGGCAGCCAATTGGACATAAGTCCGTTGTCGACACGCTTGACAGACACGGCGAGATGCTCATCGATAAACGGAGACGAGCAAAGCGAATATGCCCTTCTGACCTCCTTTCCATTAACGGTAGCGATGAGCGTAAGAAATTGCCCAGACTTATATGCCATTTTCCCCGACGCCGGATGATCAAACACAATCGAGATAGCATCTTTAGTCTCCTGGATGATATTCTTAACCTTGAGATCGTAGTAGCGTGGACCGCTGTGGGATTCTTCTTTCTTTTCCGACTTCTTAAATAAGCTGAAAGCCATTTTTTAGCATTAACTGAGCCGCGAAGTTACGGCTCAGACGCCCTTGCTGCAACTGCACTTCGAACGCGTTTGATTAAAGACAATGAATAGACCAGGCACAGGTGGCACAAATTTCACTGACGCCTCAATTTGAGCGGTATGTGCTCGGTGGCATCCGTCAGCAGGCCTTCCTAATCGTTCTAAATATTGAGCCAGTAGGTCAGCTTGAACACCAGCGACCGGGTTTTGCTCGACAGATTTTCCGGGAGGTAGTTTTCGGTGTACACCACAAAAAAATCGCTGGCTGGCTTATACCTCCATTGAAAGCGCGCGTTCAGGTTCACGTTATCCAGGAGGGTATTGTACTGGACGAACGTAGTCAGGAATATGGTTCGGGTAAAGGTCAAATCAAATCGTGGCGACACGACAAATAGTTTTTCTTTACCGTAGTTGTCCGGAAGTTTCAAGTCATTGTAGTCGAACCGTATTGATACGCTGCCGTATGGCTGATAGCGATAGTTGATCTCGCCATTCATGTTAAGATTGGTGCCATTATAAAATCCACCGGTTGTGGCGCCGAGCGTGTATTTGAAAAGTTTGCGCTGATCCGACTGAAATGCAAAACCCATACGATTCCAGTTGTATCGCTCGCCCACGAGAAATTTTGTATAGTCATCATTGCTCGTGGGATTGAAATCGTTGGTTAGCTGCTGGAAGGTGTTGGTGTACAGAAGGCTAAAAAAAGCAGTATTCAAAAAGTTAAAATTATAAGTTAGCGCCACTTGCTTGTCGGCCATCTCTCCGGTGGGAATCACCGTTCCATTAAGATCGAGCATCGGGCGCATGTTGACGAGCTTCGAATTCTTCGGATAGATCGTACCATAAAGGCTCGCATACACATTTGTCACCCCGGGATACACCCCACGACTTGGCACATAGCCAGCTTCGGCTGTATAGTTTTTCTGGATATATGTACTCCCAACAAACCAATTATAATTGCGCTTCGTGTATGATAGGAATCCCCCACCTGTCGTATTGTGATCCTTATTCCAATTGTCATACGACTTGCTGAAATACCCGCTGAGATACCACTTATTGTCTTTGCTCCTCGACTCCAGGTCGAGTGTCAACGTACGATTGTAGTCATTCAAAACTTTTGCACTATCTCCGTAGGATTTATTCTTCCATAAATCTTTGTTGAAATAACGCGTCGAGTCTGCGAAGCCATTGAGTCCCAGTGACTGTTTGTTCACAACCGAAAATTGGATGTTCGACTGCGTCCAAAAATTGCGCTGAATAGCTGCGACGGTAAAATTTTGCGCGGGAAGACCAAGTTGGAGCGCTTCTTTTGTCTGCATGTTAAGCACGCTCATCCTCCACTTTCTCGACAATGAGCCGCTCAGACGTGCGCCATAAGCGATAGGCACTTTTCTCAGCACGCCGGCTGTGTCGCGAGCAAGGCCCACGCGTCTCGAGAAGAAAGGACGCGCTTCCGGAAAACCCATGCGATCAAAAAGGTCGCTGTTCTCCAGAAAAAACTGGCGCCGCTCTGGAAACTGGAATTCAAATCGCGTCAGGTTGATGACCTGCCGGTCGACTTCCACCTGGGAAAAGTCCGGGTTCACCGTGAGGTCAAGGTTTAGTGACGGTGTCACGCCTACTTTAGCGTCGAATCCAACCTGGAGGTCTTCGTCTTTTGTGACGGGTTCGGTTGTGTTGTCACGGCTGGTGCCGCCGGCTACATACGGAATTACAGAAATATTTGTCGTGTGATGGGGATGCTCCTCCCACACAAGCTTTCCAGAGTAAGCAAAAGAAGCAGGAATGAATTGTATCGGCGTAGCGATCCAGCTGGATATCTGATTGCGTTTTACATCGTTCCTTAAAAAAGTAATGTTCCACTCTTTTGCGTCACTCTTAAAACGAAAGCTCTTGAATGGGATCATGAGCTCGGCGATCCAGCGATCATCATGCCGCGTCACTTTTGAGAACCACTTGTTGTCCCAATTTGAGCTGTAGCTGCCGTCTTCAGCGCCTGCACCGGCGATAGTTCCTTCTGATTGAACGCCATAGGGCGTGATCTGGAAGTAGAAGCCGTTGATACCATCATTGTAAGGCCCGAAGTACATACCGATGTTGTCGTTTGTGCCAAAATCAAAATCCCGCCGCAAGGATTGTACGATGTCGGGACGGGCATCATCATAGCAAACGTAGGAGACGTAAAGAGCATGATCTGAAAAAGTCAATCGGGCTTCGGACTGAAACGGCGCAGCGGCAGTATCCACAGGATAATTGAGGTAGAAATTGGTCGCTACGTCGGCATCCTTCCAGTCTTGCTCATCCAGAATGCCATCAAGCGCAATGGGTCCTTTCGCCTTCTTGATGGTCAGCCCTTTGTTGGGTGGGTTCTTCGGAATTCTCTTCTGATTCTGAGAGAATGCATCGGCGCCTGATATCAACAACAAGCAAGTCAAACAGAATACGGCGAATGTCCTCATACAGGGCGCGCAAAAATAATCCATTCAACGGATTTACAAGCGGCTGCGAATGAACAGAAAAGTTAACGATTCGTTAAAAACATTTATTTTAGCGGCTTAACGACCCTTCTGTGCAGCTCAACCCACTTTCGGCCATATCTCCCATCGATGGTCGTTATCTTCAAACGACATCGGCACTGTCTGATTACTTCTCTGAGTATGCGCTGATGAAATATCGGGTGCGCGTTGAGGTGGAATATTTTATCGCTTTGTGCGATTGGCCCCTTCCGGAATTGAAAGAGTTTCCCAAAGGAAAATATTCAACACTAAGATCGTTTTACGAAAATTTTGATGTCGCCGCCGCTGAAAAGATCAAGCTTACAGAAAAGACAACTAATCATGATGTAAAGGCCGTCGAGTATTTCCTTAAGGAAAAATTCGATGAGAGCGGATTGTCGTCTTACAAAGAGTTCATCCACTTTGGACTCACTTCTCAGGATATCAACAACACGGCGACACCTCTGCTGACAAAAGAATTTGTTGAGAAAGAATTTCTTCCCAAGCTCAACAAAGTTGTTGCCCTGATCGACAAGCAATCATCTTCGTGGAAAGATATTCCTATGTTGGCGCGGACGCACGGCCAACCGGCATCGCCGACAAAATTGGGCAAGGAGATGGCGGTGTTCTCTCAGCGGATCAAAAATCAGCTGGATCTTTTAAAGACCATTCCACATTCAGCGAAGTTCGGTGGTGCCACGGGGAACTTCAATGCGCATCACGTTGCTTATCCGGAGATCGATTGGTTAAAATTTGCCGATCAGTTTGTTTCGAAATATCTCGGACTTTCACGCAGTCATCCCACTACACAGATTGAGCATTACGACAATGCAGCGGCCCTCTTCGACAACCTGAAACGTGTCAACACAATATTGATCGATTACAGTCGTGATGTATGGCAATACATTTCGATGAACTATTTTAAACAGACTATCAAAGCGGGCGAGATAGGTTCGTCAGCAATGCCGCACAAAGTCAACCCCATCGACTTTGAAAACGCCGAAGGTAATCTTGGTTTGGCCAACGCCATCTTCGAGCACCTTTCTGCGAAGCTTCCCATTTCCCGCCTCCAGCGCGACCTCACCGACTCGACCGTGTTAAGAAATGTCGGCGTTCCGTTCGCGCATTCGTTCATAGCGTTGCAATCTTTAGAAAAAGGCATCAATAAGCTCGAACTGAATCAGCCTGCTATCGATGCAGACCTCAATGATAACTGGGCGGTGGTTGCAGAAGCTATTCAAACCATTCTCCGGAGAGAAGGGTATCCAAATCCTTACGAGGCGCTAAAAGATCTAACTCGTAAAAATGAAAAGATCACCAAAGAAACACTTTCGACTTTTATTGATGGTCTGAAAGTGAGTGATGCGGTGAAGAAGAAGTTGAAAGAGGTGAGTCCGTTTGGGTATACGGGGATTTAGTCCTTAACGCAACTTCGCGTCTTTGTAATTTCACGGCAAAAGTCCCGCTTAAGAATTCAGCCGGGAATTTTGGTAACCGTGTCAGATATTTGGAGCACGACGCAAAGACTCAAAGAAACGCGAAGAGTGCGATGTACATCAAAGCACTCCCACCACCCCTGCCCTTAAAGGGGTAGAATTGCCTCTTTACCATTCATCCTCATAAACTGGGGTACGCTCATGTTCAAATTTTCAAATCTCCAAATTTCCAAATTACCTTAGCCTCATGGATATTAAAGTCACAAAGACAAGCAAGTCGAAGCTGCCCAGCATCGATTTCAACAACATCCCTTTCGGCAAATTCACGTCCGACCACATGTTTATCATGGACTACGCTGATGGGAAATGGGGAAACTTCAGGATCGTCCCGTACCAGGGATTTACCCTCGATCCGCAGTCGAAAGCGCTCCAATATTGCCAATGCATCTTCGAAGGAATGAAGGCTACAATGGGCGTGGACGGTGTACCGCGTTTGTTGCGCCCCGATTTGAACATCCAACGGTTTAATCTTTCGGCTGAACGCATGTGTATGCCTACGGTGCCACAAGATCTCTTCCTTGGAGCCCTTAAGAGGCTCATCGAGTTAGATGCAGCGTGGATCCCAAAAGCTGAAGGGAGCGCACTTTACGTACGTCCTACCATGATCGCTACAGAGAATACACTTTCGGTTGTACCCTCCGCAACTTATACATTCTATATCTACACTGGTCCTGTCCAACCCTATTTCTCAACTCCGGTGAAACTCGTCACGGAGCAGAAATTAGTTCGTGCTGTTCCGGGTGGCACAGGTGAAGCGAAAGCTGGTGGCAATTACGCAGGCTCCCTGATGGCCGGTCAGCTTGCCAAACAAAAAGGTTTTGATCAGATCATCTGGCTGGAAAGCCCGGACTTCCAAAAGGTTCAGGAGGCTGGTATGATGAATCTCTGGTTTGTGATTGGTGAAAAGGTGCTTACACCCCAGCTCACCGGTGCAGTTTTGAAAGGCACAACCCGAACCTATTTCATCGACATCCTGAACGAAAAAGGAATACCGGTTGAAGTTCGTGATATCTATATTGACGAAATAGTCGAAGCTTACAAGAAAGGTGAACTGAAAGAAGCGTTTGGATCAGGAACTGCCGCAGTTGTTTCACACATCGCAGAGATCACACATGGAACGACGCGCATGGTACTGCCGCCCGTTGAAAAGCGTGTCATTAGTCCAATGCTCTTCAACGAAATAAATGGCCTACGTGCGGGTCGGATACCCGACAAACGCGGCTGGCTCGTGCCTGTTACGGATTCAGTCATCGCATAGCGAATAGTCTATTAACTATTAACAATTAACTATCCTCAATGAAAGCAGTCAACTGGAAAAACGTCCCCGTCGAGCAGGTGAATCAGCACATGAAGCGCCAATTCATCTACGGTGAAAAGATCATGATCTCCCGCCTTCAGCTCGCCGACGGCTTTGAAGTGCCGTGGCACTCTCATGAAAACGAGCAGATCACTGAGTGCATTTCGGGTACTATGCGTTTCTGGTTCGACAATGATGAAAAAAATCACCTCGATCTTCATCCCGGCGACTCTCTCATCATCCCTGGAAATCGCCCGCACAAGGCAAAAATGATTGGGGATGTGGTGGAGACGGATACATTCTCGCCGCCGAGAAGAGATTGGATCGAGAAGTCGGATAGCTATTTGAGAAAATAAATAAACCACATAGGCACATAGAAACATTGGAATGCACCATCCGGCGAGAACGACTATGTATCTATGTACCTATGTGGTTAAAAAAATCACTGTACTCCGACCTTTTTCACATTCACCTTCCCCAACGCCTCCAGCTTATTGATCTTACCCACTGCGTAGTCTTTCAATGTAGATGACTTCACGCTCACTTCGACTGAACTGGGAATGCCGCACTCCACGCATTTTGTGAGGCGCACATTGAAGACAATCTGTTCCTCATCCTTGAGGCTGTGTACCGTACGTCCGTACTCGACGAGGTTATCTTTGATACTGGCTTCGAATGCGGGATACAGCTCTTTCACCTTTTTGTCCCGTTCGGCCTGGTTGAGGTTGCCCGTGGCGATCGTAGGGAGGTAGAAATCCTTGTCGTCCCCTTCTACACTTGAATAAACCCGCATGTAGTAGATCACTCCGAAGTCCTTCATGCGCTCGTAGTTCACATCACCCTCGGTATAAAATGTCTTCGAAAGATCCTGCCGGTAAAGTCTGCTGAACATGCTCGCAAAAACCTCGAGATCAGGGTCGAGCTTATCGGTGGACTCAGTGTTTACTATTTTCAATTTGGCAAGAAACTGGTCGCGCGTGATCTTGCCCTGGCGAAGTTGCGTGATGTCATCTCGTCTGGCTTCAACAGAGATCAGGCTCCTCCGGGCTTCACCCCCCCATCGATAGGAGAAGTCAGCGCCATCGCCTCTGTTTGTGATAAGGATGCGTTCATCCGGCTTCAGCTGACTCAACAAGTCGCCGTAATCCGTTACAAAAATTTTCGCCACGTCGAGAAATCGCTTGTCCGCAGCGGCACGCACGCTGTCGCGACTTGTCTGCGAGCGTTTTGCCCTTGCTGCATCCTGTTTCCGGTCCGCCAGCACGGCCCTTCTTTCAGCGTCGGCTGCACTTCTTTGCGCTTCCTTCGCGCTGCGTTCTGCAGTTGCGGCTCTTTTCATCGCCTGACCTTCCTCCTGTACAGCATCTGACTCTGTTCTGAAAGAATACGAGTAAGTCATACCGGGCGCATCCGGGGGAATCATCATATCAAAATCATCTCCTGCCATTTTTATCATGGCAAATGCTCCGCTGTTCTGGGGCAATCGGAAAGTCACGCCGAAGCCAGACGTATACGAGCCGTGGATTTCCATCGGGAAGAAAACTCGTTTTCCAAACTGCTGGCGGATCAATGTCGAGAGAACGTTTTCCGCCACCTCAATATCCTGATCCATCTTGTCGTCTCCGGACTTCCCCTGACCCATCGCGAAGAATGTTCCGAATGCGGTCAGTAATCCTATCATTATCAACACTACTCTTTTCATAACGATACTTTAATTTCTTTTTTGATTGTTCACGTTGTTATTGGTGACGAGGCTCGTCAGGATCTCTTCGGTGTCCTGCTTCAGCTGCTTCGTATTACTCTCCATTGTATTCATTCGCGTCTGGAAGAACTCAATATCCTGATTGCGCTGCTCCTGCAAATACTTGGCAAAGTCGACGAGCAATCCTTCGACGTATTGCTTCTGGCCGGCGGAAGATAATTGAACATACTCTTTCAAAAGCTTGAGGTTATCATTTTGCATTTGCCCCACAAATCTTCTCACCTCGTCTTCATTGGCTACTGATGCTTTCTTCATCAGCTCGTTGATCTTTCCGGAGCTCGAATTCAGATTCTTCTTCACCGATTCCTCAAGCAGTTTTCTATCCGCGCTCCAGGAAGCCTGCAACGTCTGGTTGTTGTCGGTCAGCGACGCACGAATCATTTCACCCACCCTATCCTCGGTCAGTGCGGGGACCTCCTTCGTTGGCTGTTTCGTGTTACCGAAACCTATTCTCAGCTCGTCGTTAGAATAGCCAATTGAAACTCCCAGGATCTTTGCTGCGATCAGCACGAACATGAGGGAGGCGGCAATCCCAAGTGGCATTCTGAAATAGTTTTGTTTCCAGAAAGGAACTACATCGGGCTCACCGCCGAGGATAATCGGTGGCGCGATAACTTCCTTATCAGCGAGACTTGCCATGGCCGCCCGTGCGAATCGATGCTCGTCCAGCCTTCTTTTCTCACCAGGATTCTTCTCCAGGTAATCTTCAACCATTCTTTTCTCTTCGCCTTCCAACTCTCCGTAGAGATATGATATCAGCGTCGCTTCGTCCGGTTTATAGTTCATAACCAATGGTTTCTTTTGTGATGTTCCTTCTTTCCAAAATCCTCTTCATAGCTTCCAACCCATAGTACATTCTCGACTTCACTGTGTTCTCGGAAATATTCAACGCCTCCGCTATTTCTCTGAACTTCAATCCTTCGTACTCTTTCATAATCACAACCTCACGCTGCTCATCGCTCAGCGTCGTGAGGCATTCCTGGAGAATATCCGATAATTCAGTCAGACGCAGCGCCCTCTCCGGATTCTCCCTTCTCTCCCCTGACACCTCCCAGCGATAGCTATCCTAATGCTCGCCGGGCCTCATGTCCTCAAGTGAAACAGACCTGGCATTTTTCTTCTTCCTCAGCTCTTCCCGGCAGTAGTTCACCGCGATCGTGTACAGCCAGGAGCGGAACCTCGCCGCGTCCTGCAGGTACCCGATGTTCCGGTGCATCGAGATGAACGTTCGCTGCGATACTTCCATCGCCAGGTCGTGGTCGTAGAAGAACTTGTAACTAAAGTTGTAGATGCGCTTATACCACACCTGAACCAGCTTTCCCTGGGCATGCCTGTCCCCTTCGCGGGCCTGCGCGATAAGGAGGTCGGAATGCATTAAGGGCACGTCTGGCAAGGTTTTGGCCATTTATATAAGCGCTTCTGGGTTTAAGATGATCGAACTTAGGAAATAGTTTTAGGTAAGGAGAAGTTAGGAAGTTAGGGAGTTAAGAAAGCAGGGTTCGGTGCAGGCGGGCCGAAGGGTCAGGATAAATCACGTAGAAATCCAGAGTCCAATCACCAGAATCCGGCGGCCAGAATCCAGTTTATATCTTTGCCCCGCATGAAGAAAATAATATCACTGTTGATCAGAAACGTGCCTCGCAAATATCTCCAGCTTGTCAGCGGGGTGGGATTGAAAGTTGTCGGGTGGTTCTATGCAGGGAATGCGGTTACATGCCCGGTATGCAAAAGTCGTTACAAAAGCTTCCTGCCATATGGTCGCATCAATCCGCGATCAAACGCATTGTGTCCGTCTTGCCTTTCACTCGAACGTCATCGGCTGATCTGGCTCTTCCTTCAAAACGAAACAAATTTCCTCTCGCAAAAACTAAGGGTTCTGCATGTCGCGCCGGAGCCGTGCTTCATGAAGCGTTTTGAGAAAATTCATGGTGAAGATTATATCACCGCAGACATTGAATCACCTCTCGCAAAAGTGAAGATGGACATCCACCAGATCCCTTTCGATGACAATGAGTTCGATGTGGTGCTTTGCAATCACGTGCTCGAGCATGTCGAGAATGATATTCTTGCAATGAGTGAGATACATCGGGTGTTGCGAAAAAATGGGTGGGCCATCATGCAAGTGCCTTTCTTTTCGCCGGTGCCTGAAGTTACCTATGAAGACAAGTCCATCACCGATCCGCGTGAGCGCGAGAAAGCGTTTGGGCAGGATGATCACGTGAGAAAATTCGGAAAGGACTATTTGCAACGCATCGCGAAAAGTGGACTTACCCCAGAAGCAAATGAGTTCGCAAAGAAAATGACACCAGAGGAATGCTTTGGGTTTGGGATATCGCGCAACGAAATTATTTATAGGGGAATTAAGACGCGTTGATATCCAGAAAACGATTCTTGTAGGTTACCCATGCGACCAGAATCCAGTTGGCAGAATCCATTTTACTCGCAATGAAACATTTCACCGCCACCAACATCCGCAACGCCATTTCCATGTCAGCAGCGATCAGCCTGATGAAAGTTGCTTTCCGTCAGCTTAGTGAAGGGAAGGCAATTGTTCCGGTACGGACAGTGATTGACACGGAAGATCAGTCGGGACGAACACTGTTCATGCCGTCATATTCCTCTGCGTTTGGATTGTTCGGCTTAAAAATGGTATCGGTATTCGCAGGAAATACAGGAAAGAATTTGCCCGCGATTCAGGGTCAGATGATGGTGATGGATAGCAAGACCGGAACGCCACTGGCTACTTTCGACGCGGAATACCTTACTGCCTTGCGTACAGGCGCCGCTTCCGGATTAGCAACGGAATTGCTTTCACGAGAAGGTTCAAAAACCCTGGCATTGATTGGGACAGGGGCGCAAGCAGAAACGCAACTGGCTGGCATCCTTGCGACGCGGCCTATCGAAGAGGTATTGGTGTACGGACAGCGGCCTGATTCCGTCAGCAAGTTTTGCACCCGAAAGATCGGGAAAGTAAAACTCCGCGCCGGCACGCGCGACGACCTCAAGCGTGCAGACATCATTTGCACGGCAACAACTTCGTCAACACCGGTCTTCTATCCATTTGATATCAACGAAGGGACCCACATCAACGGTATCGGGTCCTTTAAACCAACGATGCAGGAAATACCTGAAGAGATTATTGCAAAAGCAAGCGTTGTCGTGGACCAGCGGCAGGCCGCGCTCGAAGAAGCTGGGGACATTATCATTCCTTTAAACAAAGGCCTCATCAACGAAAGTCACATCAAAGGTGAACTTGGCGAGATCATAGCAGGTACAAAATCCGGTCGCACCTCAGCAGACGAGATCACGGTATTCAAGTCTGTTGGAAACGCGATTCAGGATTTGGCTATCGCGAGCGCGATGCTGGGTCTGGCTCGCACATCAGCATAAATAAAATGGGGCCCGAAACACACGGCTCCGGACCCCATCAGCACATTAGCAAATTATCGCATCAGCAAATTACTTCCCGAGCTTATCCAACACCTCCATCACTTCATTCACGTGGTGGCGGCTCGTTTCGAGAAGCGCGGCTTCCTCTTTAGTCAGGTCAAGCTCGATCACTTTCTCCACGCCGTTCTTTCCAAGAATAACCGGAACGCCGAGATAGCAATTCTTGATGCCGTACTCTCCATCCAGTTGCATACATACAGGCAGCACCCTTCGCTGATCGCGCACGATGGCTTCCACCATTTGTGCAGCGGCTGAACCCGGCGCATACCACGCAGACGTTCCCATCAGCTTCACAAGTTCTCCTCCTCCAAACTTCGTGCGCTCGATGATCGCATCCAGCGTCTCCTTATTCATCATCTCCGTAACGGGTATTCCACCAACGGTAGTATAGCGGGGAAGCGGAACCATTGTGTCACCATGACCACCGAGGAGCATTGCCTGGATATCCTTTGGAGAAACATTCAAAGCCTCGGCTAAGAACGCACGATATCGTGCTGTATCCAGAATACCCGCCATACCGATCACCTTTGTCCTGGGAAACTTCGACGTCATGTGGGCCTGGTAGGTCATCACATCGAGAGGATTCGAAACGACAATAATGATCGCGTTAGGTGAATGCTTAACAACATTCTGAGTGACTGTCTTTACTATCCCTGCGTTTGTCCCTATCAAATCGTCCCGGCTCATGCCAGGTTTACGCGGGAGCCCCGAAGTGATCACCACAACATCAGAATGCGCGCTTTTGCTGTAGTCATTGGTCGAGCCAATTGTTCTTGTATCGTAAAGGTCTATCGGCGACTTCTGCCAGATGTCCAGGGCCTTGCCCTCGGCAAGACCTTCCTTAATGTCCACCAGGACGACCTCATTGGCAATTTCTTTATACGCGAGCACATCCGCACATGTAGCACCCACATTACCGGCACCGACGACAGTTACTTTCATTTTGATTTAAGATTTAAGGGATTTTTTCGGGCCGCAATTTATCAATCCCGGAAGGAAAGCAAAAGGGATGTTTTATTATAGTCGTCGAATTCCGCAGTGGCGACAAGTTTTTTGCCACCGATGACACAGATTATCACAGATAAAGCAAAAAAAGTAATAAGAAAAATAATCATACGGAGGCAGCTTTGCTGCCATCTGTGCAATATGGATTTCCCCCAAAGCAAGGATTTCCGATTAAAAGATCAGTGTCCATCTGTGCAATCTGTGGCAAAATTTTCTTAAACCGACGCCCTGCACTTACTCAATGTGGGTTAATGTAATTTCTAAAACTGACTTCGTTTGGTCGGTAATTTTATACCTGTCGTCGATCCGATGGCCCACCACCCACACAATCTCGCCCTGTGACTCAAGAATCGTTACGTTCGCCTTGTCGGTCACGGAGACCTTATCGTCAATAAGCAAGTCGCTGACCTTTTTCCTGTGTTTCATCCCCAACGGAAAAAAGCCGTCGCCACTTTTCCACTTTCGCCACAAAAGCGGGAACCGGAGTGTCGAGATATCAAGTGACGCTTGGTGGTTGTCGCCTGCGACTTTCCTGACAGGGGTTTTCCTGATCGCAAAAATCCACGGACCGAGTGCAGCCTTATCTTGCCCCTCCTCGATCAGCACTTCGCCCGACCACTCACCCAACGGGCTGACAATAACAAATTCGCGGTCGACGACGGCTTCATGCGTAGGCGACAGAAACTTCTTCCCTGGCTGTCCCGGCAACGAGGCCATCAACTGTTCACAACGATCCCAATCGAACCCCAACGGACGTAACCACTCGTAGCATACAAATGTGGGGTTCTTCAGCAACAGCAATAGGTTGATATCTATGAAGAACTGGTTCCCCTCCTTTTTCGTGATGCTGTCCTTCAACTGCTCAAGCGCTCTCCCCATCAACTCATGCGCTCCCTTCAGCTTCTCTATGGCGTCGGAAAATGTCTTCTCCAATGATGGGTTGATTTCCCTGAGTCGCGGAATCACTTCATGCCTGATAAAATTACGTGAGTAGTCATCGGAACCGTTACTCGAATCCTCGCGCCATTTTACTTTATATTCCGATGCATACTTATCGATCTCAGTTCTTGTTGCGAAAAGCAGGGGTCGCACGACCCTTTCGTTCTTTATGGGAATACCGGTCAACTGGTCAAGTCCACCGCCATTGACCCAGCGGAACATCACGGTCTCGATGTTGTCATTCAGATGATGGGCCGTCGCCAACCAGTGGTAATTCTCCTGATGGAGGGTCTTAGTAAACCAGGCATACCGGAGGTCACGTGCTGCCATCTGTACGCTGATACCCTGTTCTTCGGCATAATTCTTGGGAAGGAACTTCTCCGTGAAAAATGGAATGCGTCTTTTATGGCAATAGTCCTCAATAAACGACTGGTCCCCATCGGAATCTTTGCCTCTCAATTGGAAATTACAATGGGCAACGCCGAAGTCGAATCCTGCCTCGATAAAAAGGTGGACCATCACCATCGAGTCAATACCCCCACTGACCGCGAGAAGCACCCTGTCTTTGGGCTCGAAGAGCGCGTGCTCAGCAATAAAGTCTTTGAATCTCTCAAGCATCATTCAAAACCAAAAGACATGTTGATTTCAATTCCCATCACTCACAGTCGCCAGCTGAGCAAAGGGATTGACTTTTATCCTTTGCGAGCTTTGCGTCTTCGCGCGAGGTGTATTTCTCCAAAATTATCAAAAGTCCGCCGGTCTCTCGATGTTTTCTAACTTTGCAAAGTTATCTGATGAAAAGTGCTTTTCTCTTAGTTCTTGCATTGGTTTGTGCCACCGTTTCGTTTGGTCAACGAAAGGTTAAGCTCAAGCACGCAAACACCCTGAAGGGAAGCGCAACGAACGGCGTGCGCACCGACTGGGTAATAGGCGATGTTGTCTTCGAGCAAAATCAAACTAATATTTTCTGCGATTCCGCCATCTTTGATCGGAACAAAAACTCTGTCGAAGCCTTCGGCAGAATCAAGATTACTGAAGGCGACTCCGTCACCGTTACGGCATCCAAGCTCACCTACGACGGAAACCAGAAGATCGCTTACCTCAGAAAAAATGTCATTTTCACCAAGCTCGAGACAGCTACACTTTATACCGACTTCCTTGACTATGACCGGACCAAGAACGTCGCGAAGTACTTCAACAATGGAAAGCTCGTCGACAGTACCAACACCTTGACAAGCAAGAAAGGCTATTACGACCTGCATTCAAATCTTGCGTCATTCAAAACAGATGTCGTGGGTCTAAACAAAGATTACACACTTACATCTGATACACTTCAATATGACTCACGCAATAAGCTCATCTTTTTTAAAGCACTGACGAAGCTTGAAGATAAAGAGGGCGGCGTGGCCTACTATGAGAACGGCTATTACGACACACGTCAAAAGAAATCGGACCTGGCAAAAGGAGACCTGCAAACAACAACCTACCGCTTACGCGGGACAAGACTTTTCCTCGACGACCTGAGAAAATTGTACAAAGCAAAAGGTAATGTCATCATGACCTCGAAGGAGGAGAATATGAACATATACGGCGACGATGGATATTACGACAAGAAAACCGGCATCTCGAAAGTGTACGGCAACGCTTATGTTGCAAAGGTGACAGACGAGCTGGACACACTCTTTATTTCAGCTGACACCTTGATGTCGGTGGAGAGTGCCGATCCGGCCAAAAAAAGACTGCTCGCTTATCACAACGTCAAGATCTTCAAGAAGGACATGCAAGGGATAGCGGATTCCATGGTCTACATCTCGAAAGATTCCACGTTATATTTCTATCGCGATCCAGTGCTCTGGACAGATGATAATCAAATGACAGCGGATTCAATTCGCATACTCATCCTGAATAAAAAGATCAACAGAGTCTACATGGTCTCAAATTCATTTGTTGCCTCGGCAGACACACTGTTGAACTTCAACCAAATCAAAGGCAGGCAAATGACAGCCTATTTTGATGGCAACAACATCGACCATGTCAACGTCGTTGGCAATGGCGAGAGCATTTACTTCGCCTTGCAAGACAAAGAGCGGGAAGTCGAGGATGCCGAAGAGGGCACAAAGGAAAAATTTCAGATTGTTTCAGGGATGAACAAGATCGTCTGCAGCAATATGAAGATCAATTTCCTCGAGGGGAAGGTGAATAACATCAGTTTCTACATCAAACCCGACGCTGCTTTCATTCCGCCACACGAGCTTAGATCTGAAGACATGAAGTTGAAAGGGTTTCAGTGGCGCGGCGACGACAGGCCCACCCGGAACGAGGTAGTTCACAAGAAAAAACCAGAAACACCGATTAAGGCCGTCCGCAAACGATAGCGGGAATCGTCAACGTTCAATCGGTATTTGATATTGTTTCCTTAATCTACTTTTTTGGAATTTCCCTTTGAGTTGGGGCAGCTTTGCGCTATATTTTCAATTGAGAAAGTGTAGCTGATATGAACCGGTTAGTCCTCATTCTCCTCTTCTGTGGCGTTGGCGTAGCTGCCTCCGCGCAGAGCGTTGAGTGGATGGACCGGCAAGAAAGTATTCAAGCTGGCGTTGGCCAAAACGTACGCATCCCGATAAGGATTAAGAATACCACGGAAAGAGCCCAGTTCTATGTGATCAAAAAATCGCAGGCGGACCTGGGATCGAATCAAAAAGGGTATTTCTGCCTCGGAGATGAATGCCTCGAGCCGGGCATTGATCAATTCACCAAAAAGCTGGAACCCGGTGAAGTGCTTAACAACCTTTATTTTCAGGTGGAAACAGGCATTGTAACTACCGTGAATTCCCTCCGCTTTGAAGTCTTTCCGCGCGGCAACCCCCAAATCGGCGTTGAACATGCAGTTTCCTTGTCAATCGATGAAAAAGCTGCAAAATCCCTCGTTTTTCAGTCCAAAGAGATCACAATCCACGATGTTTATCCGAACCCGGTTATCGACCAGGCATTTATCGACTACAGGATTCACAACGAAATCATCAAGGCGAAAGTCGTGATACACAACATATTGGGAAGCTCAGTTGCCCAGTACGAATTGCCCACTTTTGAGTCGAAAGTCAAGATTCAGGCGGAGGACCTCACGCCGGGAGTCTATTTTTACACTGTTTACCTGGATAATGTTGGCGTTGTGACCCGGAAGTTGGTTGTCAGGAAATAATCCCACCCCGAAGATCGTTTTCACATAGTTTCACATATGATGCGCTGAATCGTATATTTGCGCCCTTCTTTTTATGATCCGAAGACTGTTATTTTTTGTTGGAGTCGCCACGGTACTGTTGACAGTAGGGTCATCCTGCAGCCGCTTTCGCAAGATCCAGAAAAGCGAAGACTGGCGTGTGAAATACGACGCAGGGCTGACTTATTACGAGAAGAAGGATTACTACCACACCGCTATACTTTTCGAGGAGATTCTGCCGGTGGTTCGGGGATTGCCGGAGGGTGAAAAAGTAGAGTTTTACCTGGCGTACTGCCAGTATTATGAAAAGACCTACTTACTGGCTTCCAATCAGTTCAAGACTTTTTTTGAAACATACGGAAGAAGCTCGCTCGCCCAGGAGGCCTACTTCATGTATGCTTACTCTTTGTACGTAGCGTCACCGGCTTCCAACCTGGATCAGAAAAGTTCCAGAGAGGCGATGGATGCCATGCAGAATTACCTGAACCGTTACCCTGAAAGCAAATTTGGGGAGCAGGCAACCCAGGTTATTACTACCTGTCAGGAGAAACTGGAGAAGAAGGGATTCGACAATGCCGTACAATACCTCAAAACGAGAATGTACAAGGCGGCTGTCATTGCCTTTGACAATTTCAGGGAGAGTTTCCCGGATTCACATTACCTGGAGGAAATAGCCTACCTGAAGGTCGAGGCGGAATACAAGCTGGCGCTTCAAAGCTTTCAAAAATTCCAGCTCGAGCGTTACACAGCAGTAGTGACTTACTACCAGGAGTTTATCGACAGTTATCCGAACAGTGCCAGGCTAAAGGATGCAGAAAAAATGTACACGGAAAGCATGGCTCAGATCAATAAGTTAAAACCAAATAAAAATTCGTAATTAAAATTCGTAATCATGGCTAATCAACCTTCAATTGTTACCCGCGACGTAGATAAGATCGCCGCTCATACTGGAAATGTTTATGAGTCAGTGGTCGTCATCTCGAAGCGTGCACGCCAGATCGCCGTTAATATCAAAGAAGAGCTTAACAACAAACTCGCCGAGTTTGCAACCACAGTAGACAACCTCGAAGAGGTTTTTGAAAACCGTGAGCAAATCGAGATATCTAAATTTTATGAGCGCCTTCCCAAGCCTACCACTACGGCACTTGAGGAGTTCCTTGAAGGCAAGGTGATGTACCGCCGGCGCACAGAAGAAGTGAAGGCAGAGTAATATGCTGAAGGGCAAGAAGATCTTGCTGGGTGTTACTGGAAGCATTGCCGCATACAAAGCGGCCCTCCTCGTCCGACTGCTCGTCAAGCAGGAGGCCGAAGTGAAGGTGATAATGACTCCCTCCTCGCTGGACTTTATTACGCCTCTCACGCTCTCCACACTCTCTAAAAATCCGGTCCACGTCAAATTTCAAAAAGATGAAACCGGTGAATGGAATAATCACGTTGAGCTCGGCCTTTGGGCCGATGCTATGGTGATCGCACCCGCAAGCGCAAACACAATCGCAAAAATGGCCACCGGCCTTTGCGATAACCTCGTCCTCGCAACTTATTTATCCGCGCGCTGCCCGGTGTTCTTCGCGCCGGCGATGGACCTGGATATGCTAAAACACGCGACCACGACGAAAAATATTGCCGCACTTGTTCAGAACGGAAATCAATTGCTTACTCCGGGATACGGAGAACTTGCCTCGGGCCTGACCGGCGAAGGCAGAATGGCCGAACCCGAAGAGATCGTAGCGCAGCTGGATGGGTTTTTGGCTTCCAAAAAAAAACTCCTCGGTAAAAAAGCTTTAGTAACGGCGGGCCCAACATACGAGGCCATCGATCCTGTTCGTTTTATAGGAAATCACTCCAGTGGCAAGATGGGTTTCGCAATAGCCGATGTCCTTGCGGAAGCGGGAGCTCAAGTGGATCTGGTAACAGGTCCGACGCATGAAAAAGCATCTCATGCTGGCGTCACAGTTCATCCCGTTACATCTGCCGATGAAATGTACAGGGAGTGTAGTCGTTTTTTTTCCACATCAGACATAACAGTTTTGGCGGCGGCGGTAGCCGATTACAAGCCAGCTCATCGCGCGGAGCAGAAAATAAAAAAATCCGATGACAAGCTCTCCATCGAATTGACCAAGACAACCGATATCGCCGCTTCACTGGGAAAACTGAAGAAGGATGGACAGATCGTCGTCGGCTTCGCCCTCGAGACAGAAAACGAGCGGGCAAATGCAGAGAAAAAACTTGTTTCGAAAAATTTCGATTTCATTGTGTTGAATTCATTGAATAGCAAGGGCGCGGGGTTTGGATTCGATACGAATCAGGTTTCAATCATCAGTCGCCGAAACGGCTCGAAGGTCTTTGACTTAAAGAGTAAAAAGGAAGTCGCGGTGGATATTGTAAATGCAATCCTTGATCAGTCTCATGCGTAAGGGAGCACTATCGATATCGTTTTTACTAATTGCTTTGTGGTCTTTCGGACAGGAACTGAACTGCAAGGTTACGATCAATGCCGACCAGATTCAGAGTACAGATCGGTCGGTGTTCAAGGATATGGAACGGGCGATAGCGCTTTTCATGAACACCCGCAAGTGGTCGAATGACACCTACAAAAATTACGAGCGCATCAATTGCAGCATATTCCTGAATTTCAGCAAAGGGACACCTTCTATCGGTTCTTACCTTGCCAGCGCACAGATCACGGTGGCACGACCTGTTTACAACAGTAATTACGAAACGGTCCTATTGAATTTTGCAGATCGGGAATGGGAATTCGAATATCTTGAATCACAGCCGCTCGAATACAACGACAATACCTATATCAACAATCTGACGTCGATGCTCGCTTTCTATGCTTATATCATCATTGGCATGGATGCGGACTCGTTCGCCGAAAAAGGAGGCGATCCTTATTTTCAAAAGGCGTTGATGGTCGTGAACAATGCGCAGCAATCCAATCGTCCTGGGTGGCAATCAATCGGCAGCAACAGGAACCGTTACAATCTGATTGAAAATATTAACAACCCGCAAATGACGGAACTCCGGAAGAATGCCTACAAATACCACAGGCTTGCCCTCGATACCTTCGACAAGACTCCGGACGACAGCCGAACCACTATACTAAATTGCCTGAAGAATGTAAAGAATGTGTGGACCGTTTATCCGAACTCAATTTTTGTGATTTCCTTTTTCGACGCGAAGTCCAATGAACTCGTAAATGTTTTTTCAGAAGGAAATCTCAATGTCCGGCGCGAAGCATACGACATTCTCACCCAGTTGGACGCCAAGCGGAACATCTACCAAAAGATTATCTCCGCAAATTAAATTCGATTGTTAATTTTGAAATAAGTCTCCCGAAGATCGCGCGGATGACGCAGATAGATATTTTCGAATTATCTGCGAGATTAGCGAGATCGGCGGGAGAATTTTCTGTTTATGCTGACCCAGCTGACCATACGAAACTATGCACTCATCCGCCATCTGGAAATGCGGCCGTCGGACCACCTTTCGGTGATCACAGGGGAGACAGGCGCAGGTAAATCTATCATGTTGGGCGCGATTGGCTTGCTGCTCGGCAATCGCGCAGACACCAAAGTGCTGTGGGACGAGGCTGACAAATGCATCACCGAAGGAACCTTTGGTATCAAGCCGTATAAACTGAAATCCTTTTTCGAAGAGCTGGATCTCGACTATAGCGACCAAACTGTGATCCGCAGGGAAATCAGCCCGGGGGGTAAGAGCCGTGCGTTCATCAACGACACACCCGTGACGCTGGACGTTATGCGGAAAGTCGGTGAGCGGCTCATGGATATCCATTCGCAGCACGAGACGCTCGACCTGGGGAGGCATCAGCTTCAGCTATCCCTTATCGACAGCTATGCAGCAAACGGCGCAACCCTGGGTGAATACCAGGATGCGTGGAAAACCTTTATGATCGCAAAGCAGTGCCACGACGATCTTGCAGCCGAAGCGGGGCGCCTAAAAAGTGAATACGACTTTGTGAGATTCCAGCTTGATGAACTCCAGAAAGGTGCCTTTCGGAACGGCGAGCAGGAGGAACTTGAATCGACGGTTAAGATCGGAGAGCATGGTGAAGACATCAAGACCCGTCTCAATGAGCTGATGGGGCTGCTTGGTAATGGGGACTCATCGGCGCAAAATGTACTGTCGGCCGCCATAGGCACCCTCCACCCTATCCAAAATTTTTCGCCGCAGTTCGAACAGCTCGCCCAACGCCTTCAGAGTCTTCGCATCGAATTGACTGACATACTACGAGAGATTGAACATGAAGAAGAAAACATCGAGTTCGATCCAAAAAAAACAAAGCATGCCCAGGACAGGATCGACCTTTTATATAGTCTCATGCAAAAGCATCGCGTCAAGGACGTCAATGCTTTGCTCGTAGTCCAGCAGAATTTCGAGCAACAGGCAAGCAAAACCGTCAACCTCGACGAAGACCTGGCAAAGGCTTCAAAGAAACTTGACGAAAGCAGGAAGCAACTAAACACGCTGGCGCAAAAATTAACCGCGACGCGTGAGAAAGCATTTCAACCGCTGTCGAAGCAGTTGGTGAAATTGCTGAGAGAACTTGGAATACCTGATGCAGCATTAAAAATAGAATCGCAGAAAACCGAACCCGGACCAACAGGTGCCGATCAAGTTGAAATATTGTTCAGTGCCAACAAAGGCATGGCACCACGTCCCCTTGAGGAGGTGGCGTCTGGAGGCGAGTTTTCGAGATTAATGTTCTGCGTGAAATTTGTGATGGCGGAAAAGACGTCGTTGCCAACACTCGTGCTCGATGAAATCGATACGGGTGTCTCGGGTGAGATCGCTGTGCAGCTTGGAAAGATGATGAAAACAATGTCGCAACGACACCAGATCATCGCGATTACCCATCTTCCACAGATCGCAGCGACGGGAGACACTCACTTCCTGGTTTATAAAGATAATTCAAGCAAAAAGACAGTCAGCGAGATTAAACAGCTGGGCGAAGAAGACCGCGTCGAGGAAGTTGCCAAGATGATTGGGGGAGCAAAGCCGTCCACCACTGCACGCGCAAATGCGAAGGAGTTGATTGAGGGAGTGCGGTAGTGCAAACAGAGCCTCGCGTTAGCAGACTCTGCGGACAGGCTGACTTAGCAGAGTCCCCTGACGGGAGACTCTGCTTGGAACAAGAAGCGCGCAGGTTCCAGTGTGTAAATTCTTTCCCTGGCCGTCAATCTTCAAATTTCCTACCTTTCCGTAACCCAAACCCTGACCTCTCTTGGATAACATACTCGGTAAGACCAAACTCGTCGGACTCATTGTCGGTCCAGCTTTATTCTGCATGATCTATTTCGGCGTCGCACCCGGCATGCTTTCGGAAAAAAGCATCATCGTGCTGGCACTAGGTGCATGGATGGTGACGTGGTGGGTGACAGAAGCGATGCCGATCCCCGTGACCGCTCTCATGCCTATGATCATCTTTCCTTTGCTCGGCGTGTCAACGGTACGGGAAGCCTCGGCGCCTTACGGCGACCCGGTGATCTTCCTTTTCATGGGTGGATTCATCCTCGCGCTGGGGCTGGAGCGTCATAACCTCCATCAACGCATCGCGCTTAATCTTATCAAACTTACCGGAACCAGCGGCAACGGAATCATCATGGGATTCATGCTCTCGACCGCACTCATCAGCATGTGGATCAGCAATACAGCAACTGCCATCATGATGCTACCCATCGCAAGTTCTGTCACCGCTCTCCTAGCAAAAGAAGCAGGTCAGGAAAATGATTCACGGTTTCAAAAATTTGCAACAGGACTAATGCTTGGAATTGCCTACGCAGCAAGTATCGGCGGTATCGCCACCATTATCGGCACACCGCCCAACGTGGTGATGGTAGGATATATGAAACGATTTTACAACCTGGATGTAAGCTTTACAAAATGGATGATCGTAGGGATACCACTGATGCTTTTGATGCTTGCGTCATGCTATCTTATTATCACAAAAGTGCTCTTTCGCAATAATCTTCCCTCTATCCAAGGATCAAAAGAATTGATCCATCGGAAGCTTACCGAACTCGGACAGATTACAAAAGAAGAAAAGCTGGTACTCTTCGTATTTTCAATTACCTGCTTCTTCTGGATTTTTCGCCAGAATCTCAATGGATTGATCGGCAAAAATCTTTTAGATGACACTACAATCGCAATGGCCGGCGGCGTCCTTATGTTCTTGTTGCCGACCAACTTCAAAGAACAGAAATTCCTCCTCGACTGGAACGACATGAAAGAGTTACCCTGGGGAATACTGCTATTGTTCGGAGGTGGACTTTGCCTCGCGGACGGGATGGAGAAATCGGGCCTTGTGAATATTGTCGGAAACTATTTCTCAGGACAACAAGGAATCAATACCGGCGTACTCGCATTTTCCCTTACAGCAATCTCCATGGCTCTGACTGAGCTCATGAGCAACGTGGCGCTTGTCACGATCTTTGTTCCGGTGGTGTTCGGTATTGCCGATGGATTTCACATCAATCCTATCTGGCTCGCCATGCCGGTAACATTCGCCGCAAGCTGCGCTTTCATGATGCCCATCTCAACGCCACCAAACGCTGTGCTGTTTGCAACAGGCTATATCAAGATGAAGGAAATGATCAAGACCGGATTCTTACTGAACCTCTGCAGCCTCGTGATTATAACCTTGCTCGCGCTCACCGTTATCCAATGGATATTTTGATGACTCATCGTCCAAAAAAAGAATAAAATGACCTGTAACCGCCCGACCACCAGCGTGCGTCAAAGGGCCAAATAAACAACAACAGTTATGGAAGATTCAATCGTAGTACCGGTCTTAGGAGTGCTGCTCCCCATTATCATCACCCTCGGGGCATTTATCATGGTGGTCTACCTGAGAAAATTCGAAAACCTGGAGCGGATGACGATTATTGAAAAAGGTCTTGCACCGGACTTTTTCAAAAAAGAGAAAATGACGAACCCAACCCTGCGCTGGTCATTCCTGCTCATCGGTGTCGGCATTGGCTTCCTGATGGGCTACTGGCTAGACGAAACCTTCCGCATGGATGAAACCGGGTACTTCTCGATGCTTTTCATCTTCGGCGGTCTCGGACTTGGTCTGGCATACTTCGTAGAAAACAAAAAATAATCTCTCTTTTTCCAGGTTCGATGTTCTGTTAGAGAACATTGAACCTGGCGCATTCTAATCAGTTGAACTCCGACAAGTGATATCGCTGCAGGCCGAGAACGAACTTATTGATCAGGTGCTGGCGGGCAAGGAAGATTGCTTTGCCGTACTGGTCGACGAATATAAGAGCTACGCGTACACGATCGCCTTCAAGGTGCTGAACAACCGGGCAGATGCGGAGGAGGCTGCTCAAGACTCGTTCATCAAGGCATTCCACTACCTCAAAAACTTCAACCGGCAGGCCCGCTTCTCAACATGGCTATACAGGATCGTTTTCAACACGGCCGTAAGCCACAAGAGAAAGAACCGCCAGACATTCTCCAGCATCGAGCATCACGACAAGGCCGCTGACTCAGACACCACCCTCGAGAAAGATGACCGGCAGGTTTACGTTTCGAAGGCCATGGATCAGCTCAACGAGGCCGACAAGCTGGCGATCCAACTGTACTACATCAAAGAGTTTTCCCTTGAAGAAGTGGCGAAAATGATGGGACAGAACATGAATACCCTGAAAGTACGAGTTCATAGGGCCCGCCAGAGGCTTGCTGACGAGCTCAAGAAAATATTAAAGGAAGAAGCATTAACTTTATAGTTATGGAACAGGTAACACGCGAACAGGATGACAGGCTGCTTGACTACCTCGATGGCCGATTGGACGGCACGGGACTCGCGCAGCTGAAAAAGGATCTTGAAAGCTCTGTCATCATGAAAGCCAGGCTCGAAGAGCTTAGGGTCGTTCACCGCACCCTGGCGCACATCAAGCTTGACATGCCATCGCCGATGTTTACCGAAAAGGTAATGAAGAACCTTCACACGGCACCTCCAACATCTTCACTTTCGCCCAGGAATGGATTGTTTCTCCTTGCAGGCATAATCGTCGCCGCTGGTATTTTGATTGCAGTGATGGGCGCTGGTGCGTTTGACGGATTCAGTGAGGTTGTCAACCTCGATAAGGCAGTCAATGTAAAACAGTTTCAGCCTTCCATCCCCCAGGTATCCGTTAATGGTCGCCTCGTGATGAAATTCTTGATTGGATTGAATCTAGCTCTTGCTTTCGTTGTGCTGGATAGAACGGTTTTGAAACCTTATTTTCAGAAGAGAGCCGGGTTGCAGCTATGATCTTCGTTTCGTTGTAATTCGGTACAATCCGCGATTATTTTTCGGGGTGCTGGGAGGCTAGACATTTCGCTACGCCAACATTTTTTAGGCTCTTCTATTTCCAACACTGTGTTGGTGGTTTTTCAAGATCAAATGGACTGGATAGAAGTTAATCAAAGCGCGCTCAAAAGAGAATACTGTTGTATACTAATCCAAATTGGACCATTAATTTAGTCCCGTAATTTCCATCTATGATTTTTCAAGTGAGCGTTTCAGCAGTTTATAATTGTTCGTTGGAAAGAGCATTCAAAGCGCCGATACTTTGTGATGTGACGAAAGTTCATACAGGAATGGGGCTAATGCCAAGAATTGTCGGGACGTCTGACGATAAGGGTTGGGGAAAATCTGGCTCCACCAAGAAAGTGTATGCAGCTAAATCTATTACGCAAAATGGTGGCTATGTTGCAATGGACAAAGTAATTGAACGGATCGAAAACAAATGCTGGAAAATTGAGGTTACCGATTTTCAATCGTGGCTCCTTGGTTTCCACAAATTTTCCGGAACGTGGAATACCACTGAAATTAAAAAAAACAAAATACGGATTGACTATGACTACCTGCTTCATTCAAACAATCCATCTTTCTATCCATTAAATTGGCTGTTTGCAAAACTGTTTTGGAAAAAATATATGAAGCAAGTTGTAGAAAACATAAGGAACTTGGCCGAGGGAAGTGAGCCTTTTCAATATGATTGACAGCGCGGGAAAAAAGCAGGACGTCGATTGAACCTCCCCAACAATTCGAAACCACAACACAAAAAAAAGCAGTGGACAAATGTCAACTGCTTTTTTAAAGGCTTTCACAAAACTTTTTTAACTCGTCGCCCAGGTCTTCTTTACCTCTGCAAGTGGCAAACATCCATGATATGCGCCAGGCACAGCTTCATATTGCAGCACCTGCGTAGCGCCAACTTGTGAAGTGAAAAAGCCCGATACCGTCAACTCTTTTGTTGTAAGAACAAAATGGCCGGCGTCCGGATGAGCAGCGACTTCCTTGATCTTGTTAGTCTGCCTGTCGACGCCAAATCCGAAGTCACCCGTCCTGTAATAGGTCAGCAGTTCAGTACTATCGGCAGCAGCAACGGCCTCAGGTGTGCCATACTCTTTATGCATCTCCGACATAAAAGGGTCAACATAGGCCTGCCCTACCAGTTTTTTCCTGATCTGATCGAGGGTCTTTAATCTGTCGACAGCCTCCTTGTTGAGACGGGTTACGAGTTCAACCTGCTTGGCAGCGTCAAGGTCCAGAAAGTTGTCACCCATGGATTTTTTTGATTCTTCATCAAATGCCTTTACCGAATCGAGGTAGCGTTGTTGGTCGCGCTTTTTATAGCACTCACGAAGGATCTGGTCGATAAATGAAGGAACGCCGGTTTCTTTTGCGCCCGGCGTATCCGTTGTGGGAATAATTACCTGCGCGACTTCACTTACCAGCGCCGCCTGATTGTTGTCGAAAAACACCGGCTTGTACGTCAACTCCGGCGCGGCCTTGCAGCCGTTCATGATGCCAGCGAGAACCGGGGCCGAGACTGCGTAACCGAGAACAAGGCCGGCACGCTGTATTGCTTCTCTTCTATTCATAGCTAAGAATATTTTGATCTGATCAGATATTTTTCTTTTTCATTTCATTCACAGCATAGTCAACAGCGCGGGCTGTGAAAGCCATGTAAGTCAACGAAGGATTCACACAAGCAGCAGAAGTCATGAATGACCCGTCCGTTACGAACACATTCTTGCAGGCATGAACCTGGTTGAATTTGTTCAACACCGAAGTCTTCGGGTCTTTGCCCATGCGTGCAGTTCCCATTTCATGAATACCGAGTCCCGGACCACCGTGGTTGTCCCTGGTCTTGATATTCCTGACACCGGCGGCTTCGAGCATTTCAGCCGCATCGTTCATCATGTCTTTTCTCATTTTCCATTCGTTCTCTTTCAATTCCACATCGAAAGTGAGCGTCGGCAATCCATATTTATCGCGCTTGTCTTTGTTCAGCGTAACGCGGTTTTCTTCATAAGGAAGGAATTCTCCAAAGCCACCCATACCAAGCGACCACATGCCAGGTGACATTGCAGCCTCTTTCAGCTCCTTGCCTATTGCATATTCAGCTACCATGCGCGACCAGCCTTGACGGCTGCCGCCACCCTGATAACCGAATCCCCTCAGGTAATCACGTTTGTCTTTTCCGACGTTCCTGTATCGTGGAATATAAAATCCATTCGCACGCCTGCCCGAGTGATACATGTCTTCCATTCCTGGAAGTTCACCATCAGCTCCTACGTTGAGGTGGTGATCCATGATATTGCGACCCAGTTGGTCGCTGTCATTACCGAATCCATTCGGGAAACGGCTCGACATCGAGTTCAGCATGATGTGCGTCGATCCGAAAGTCGAAGCGCAAAGGAAGATCACGTTGGCAAAAAATTCCTGCGTCTCGCCGGTCTCAGCGTCCTGTATGCGAACCCCGGCAGCTTTGCCGAGCTTCTCGTCGTAGATGAGCTCATGTACGATCGAATTAGGACGCAAAGTCATGTTGCCGGTCTTCTCAGCTGCTACAAGCGTTGACGACAAGCTGCTGAAGTATGCGCCGTAAGGACAACCCCTGATGCAAAGATTCCTGAATTGACATGTGCCGCGCTGAGGACTGTGCGCCAGCGGCGCTGTCAGGTGGGCTGTCCGGCCAATTGTAAGCATGCGGCCAAACTTATCCATCATTGATTTCTTCAAAGTCGTTTCGGCACAAGTCAACTCCATGGGTGGCAGATACTTTCCGTCGGGCAGTTGATAAAGGCCCTCATTCTGTCCACTCACACCAATATATTGTTCGACATAATCGTACCACGGAGCGATCTCTTTGTATCGTACCGGCCAGTCGACAGCGATACCATCTTTCAGGTTAGCCTCGAAGTCCATGTCGCCAAGTCTGTAGCTCTGACGTCCCCAGGTGATGGAGCGCCCTCCTACGTGATACCCGCGCATCCAGTCGAATCGCTTCGTCTCTGTATAAGGATTCTCAAGGTCGTTGACAAACCAGTGCTTGCTGGACTGTCTAATTGTGTAGCCTGTCCTTGCCTGAACGCCTTGCTGTTTCAGATCTTCCTGTGTTGGGCGATCGTTGTTCGGGAATTCCCACGGGTCTTTTGTTGCCGTTGGGTAGTCCGGGTGCTTGACCATGCGGCCTCTTTCGAGTACAAGCGTCTTCAGGCCCTTCTCGGTGAGCTCCTTCGCGGCCCATCCTCCGCTAATACCAGTTCCAACAACAATCGCGTCGAAGGAGTTAGTTTTCTGCAGTTCCGTGTTTAAGTACATGACAGTTTATTTTGGGATCGCGGAAGTTAGTGGTTTTATATGTCCGCAATCAATTTTTTTACACCTAATTCACTTGAAATATGTGGGAGGTGGGTTCCATTGATAATGGCTTACACTGAATCGACACCACTTCACTTTTATTAGGGATTGGACTAGTCTTGGCAAAAAGCTTTGGCGTTGGCCGGAAACAACCGGGGACTAAATGCAGCCTTGACTTCATTACGTCTAGATTGAAAATGTTGAACTTTATCCTTGAATCAATTAACAAACGCCACTTCTTTGAATGCAAATTTTCTGGTGGCGCCGCCTGACTCAACACACAGTTTACCATCCTCATCTACATCGTGAATAACGCCTGTGAAATTTTCTCCCGAAGCCACAAAGTCCTGTTGCTCGCGGAACCGAAACAGCGAGGTGAGATACCGTTGCTTGAGCATTGCGACGTTTCCGTTTTTCAGGTCGAGGTATTCTGCTTCAATGCATTCAAGCAGGAGGCGGAACACGGCTCCAAGATCGTATTCCGATCCTGAAGCCAGGGCAAGAGACGTCGCTCCCGTGAAGGAGAAATGCCGCTGGTTGATGTTCAGGCCGATCCCGGCAACGGCAACTGAAATGGACGATCCCTGTATCTGATTCTCGGTGAGGATCCCTCCCATCTTTTTTCCGTTCAGAAAGATATCATTTGGCCACTTAAGCTTAACCTGGGTTATGGACATCCTTCTAAATGCCTCGGCGATGGCAATCGAAATGGCCATATTCAGTCTGAACTGATCTTTTGCATTTATGAAGCGGGGCTTAAGTAAAATGGAGAAAGTCAAGTTGAGTCCGGGCGCCGCCTCCCAAGAATTGCCGCGCTGCCCCCTCCCCGCGGTTTGTTTGTTGGTAATTACCACAGTGCCTTCTGTTAGGTCCGATTGGTTATTCAAGTCATTTAGCAACGAATTCGTGGAATGACATTCTGGCACGAAAATCAGGTTTTGCCCAATGAAAAGGGTGTTGGCAGGGATTTTATACAAGGGATTTTAATTAACTTTACAGATTGTTTTTTCACCAACCGAAGATAGTGAATGCCCAAGAGAACGAAGGCTGACCATTCCGAAAAATTAAGCCAGCTGGTAGTGAAAGGGATGCAGGAAAAAAAGGCGAGCGACATCGTAGTCATGGACCTCAGGAAAGTGAGAAATGCTGTCGCAGACTTTTTCGTGATCTGTTCCGGCAATTCGGACAAGCAGCTGGACGCCATCGCCGAGTCTATCGACGAGGAGGTTTTTAAGTCCCTTAAAGAAGAGCCCTGGCACGCGGAGGGAAAAAACAATAAAGAATGGGTGTTACTCGACTACACGAATGTGGTTGCGCATGTGTTCAAAAAGGATCGAAGAAGCTTTTATGCCCTGGAGAAGCTATGGGGCGATGCGGAGATCACCGAAATCGAAGATTGAACCTATTGAAACCACGCACGTTATTGATTTAATTATTTAAGCTGAACAACAGAATGCCTGACAAAGAAAGAAAAGATAAAATGCTTCCCCCGCGCGTTCCGCGGCCGAACTACCAAATCTGGATCATCCTGGGCCTGGTAGCAGTGATTTTAGGGGTTAGCTACTTCAGAACCGGAGAATTGACGGAACTCCAATCCAGCAAATTTGAAGACATGGTGCAAAGCCGTGACATAAAAAAGCTGGTATTGATAGAAAATGAAAAGGAGGTTGAGATCACCCTGAAGCCAGAGGCGCTTCAGAACGCTAAGTATAAGCAGGAGATCGAGAAGAACAGTCCTTTGGGCTTGAACGCAAACGGTCCTCATTATAAGATGAAGATCGGTTCCATCGATAAGTTCATTGAAAAATACGACGACCTCACGAAGAACATGCCGCGCGAGCAAAAGGTAGATCTTCGATTCGAAGAGCGCAATGACATCGGAGGCGTGTTGCTGCAGTGGGGATTCTTATTCCTGCTCCTGTTCGGATTCTGGATGCTGATGCGCCGGATGACTGGCGGAGGTGGCCCCGGAGGACAGATATTCAATATTGGAAAATCGAAAGCCGCTCTGTTCGATGCGGAAAGCAAAGTCAAAATAACTTTTGAAGATGCCGCAGGCCTTGATGAGGCTAAAGAAGAGATCATGGAGATCGTTGAGTTCCTGAAGAATCCTGGCAAGTTCACCAAGTTGGGAGGCAAGATCCCGAAAGGCGCTTTGCTGGTCGGTCCTCCCGGCACGGGAAAAACGTTGTTGGCAAAAGCTGTTGCCGGGGAAGCAGGCGTTCCTTTCTTCTCATTATCCGGATCCGATTTCGTAGAAATGTTTGTTGGTGTCGGTGCAGCCCGCGTGCGCGACTTGTTCAAGCAGGCGAAAGAGAAAGCACCTTGTATAATATTTATTGACGAGATCGACGCAATTGGACGCTCGCGCGGACGCGGTCAAGTTCCCGGCGCTAACGACGAACGTGAGAATACATTGAATTCCTTGCTCGTTGAGATGGATGGGTTTGCGACAGACAGTGGCGTGATCATTCTTGCTGCAACCAACCGTCCCGACGTGCTTGACTCCGCGTTGCTCCGTCCCGGTCGCTTCGACAGACAAATCAGCATCGACAAACCCGATATCATTGGCCGTGAGGCGATTTTCAAAGTCCACTTGAAGCCTATCAAGCTTTCAAAAGAAGTAGATACTAAAAAGCTCGCTGCACAAACTCCCGGATTCGCGGGCGCAGAAATCGCGAACGTGTGCAATGAAGCAGCGCTCATTGCAGCACGCAAGGACAAGAAAGAAGTTGAGATGAAAGACTTTCATGATGCGATCGATCGCGTTATCGGAGGCCTTGAGAAGAAGAACAAAATCATATCACCGGACGAGAAAAAAATCGTCGCTTACCATGAGTCAGGTCACGCTGTGGCGGGCTGGTTCCTGGAGCACGCCGATCCGCTCGTCAAAGTGAGCATCGTGCCGCGTGGGATTGCTGCGCTGGGTTATGCCCAGTACTTGCCGAAAGAACAATTCCTCTACCAGACTGATCAGCTGATTGACGAGATGTGCATGTCTTTCGGTGGAAGGGTGGCCGAAGATATTGTCTTCAATAAGATATCAACGGGTGCATTGAGCGATCTGGAGCGCATCACCAAGATGGCTTACAGTATCGTCACGGTGTACGGTATGAATAAGGAGATCGGCAACATCTCTTTCTATGACAGCAAACAGTCGGAATACAATTTCCAGAAACCCTATTCAGACGCAACAGCAGAGAAGATTGACAAAGAAGTGCGTGCACTGATCGACTTCTGCTATCAAAGAACGAAAAAGCTTTTGAACGATCACCGCGAGCACCTGGAGATCATTGCGAAGGAACTGCTGGAAAAAGAAATTCTTTTTCAAACAGATCTGGAAAGACTTATCGGCAAGCGTCCGTTCAACAGCCAGACCAGCTACGAAAAATTCACCAACGGGCAGGAAAGAAGGGAGGCCGAGAGAAGGGAAGCAGAAAGAAATCCCGGCCCGTCGGGCGAACCATTGTCAGAACCTTCGGACATCCCTAAAGATCTGCCTGTCGGAAGCTGATTCATTAAATTCAGGGTTTAGAGTTCCGAGTTTAAGACCCCGATCGCATCGGGGTTTTTTTTGTTCATCCTACGCAGAGTTAATTTATCTTTGGGGCAATTAATATTGATGGAATCGCTGAACATTTCTCTGCCAGAGGGAAAAAAGATCTACTTCGCCTCCGATTTTCACCTCGGTGTTCCCGATCCAAATAGCAGTCTGGCGCGTGAACGCAAAGTGGTCAAATGGCTTGAGTCCGTTCGACATGACGCGCACATAATCGTTCTGTTAGGTGACATTTTTGATTTCTGGTTTGAATACATGCACACGATCCCAAAGGGTTTTATCCGCCTTCAGGGAAAACTTGCAGAATTGCGCGACCTGGGCATCGAGTTTGTTTTCTTCACCGGCAATCATGACATGTGGATGTTCGATTATTTTCCAAAGGAGCTAGGCATCCCTATCTACCGCGAACCGGTTGTGTTTAATGTTGGCGCTCAAAAACTGCTTGTTGGACACGGCGACGGCCTCGGTCCTGGCGAAACTTCTTATAAGATCCTAAAAGCTTTTTTCAACAGCAGCATTTGCCAGTGGCTGTTTGCGCGACTTCATCCCAATCTTGGTATGAGCATTGCAAGGTATTGGAGTCGCCAAAGCCGAATCAACAACATGAAACGGGAGGAGACCTTTAACGGCCCGGAACGAGAGTACCTTTTTGTCTGGTGCAGTGAGAATGAAAAGAAGTCGCATCACGATTTCTATATTTTCGGTCACCGCCATCTTCCGCTTGACCTTAAAGTTGGTAACGGAAGTAGATACATCAATACCGGTGAGTGGGTTCATCGCCCAACGTTTGCCGTATATGATGGCTCTTACGTCGAGTTGAAAAAATTTGAATCATGAAAGCGCTGAGATCGGTTTTTCTGATCGCGTCATCCACGCTGGGTTCAGCATTGCCCCAGCCTGTACTTGGGCAGGCGGGCAAGGTTTCATTTGAGACGAGAGCAGAAATTGTTTGGGCGGGCGTCGACCGGCCGGGAGATCTCCTTCTGATCTTAAAGTCAGGTGAAGTCGTCAAATACGACAAGGACGGAAAAAAAATCGGGGCTCATGGTTTCCAGACGCCTCCTACCCTCCTCGATCCTCTTGACGGTGTACAGTCATTCTATTTTGATGAAACCGGTGAGAACTACGGAAACCTTTCTTCGGATCTTTCAACAGCTTCCAAGCACGTAGTCGATCCCGCTTTTGCAGTCAGGCCCTGGCTCGTGTGCCCTTCCCTGCATGAGTTGTGGATACTTGATTCGGCTGATTTCAGCATCAAGAAGACAAAAATGAAGTCTTCTGCGATCTCCCTCGAGAGCGCACTTATTCATCTTCCCTCCAAGCAGATAAAGGATTATATCTATATGCGGGAATACCAAAACTATCTTTTCTTGCTCGATAAGAATTCTGGTATTCACATCTACAATAGTCTTGGGAAATTTGTGAAGACAATTGCCGAAAAAGATCTTGGATATTTCAGTTTCTTCGGTGAAGAGATTTATTACCTAAAAGACAAGCAGCTGTATCTTACCGATCTTTATACTAACGAAAAGCGAACATTACCAATTCCAATCAATTGCCGCTTCGCTTTGTTGCGTGACGACTTGTTGTATGCTGTCGAAGCAAACCGGGTAACCGTTTTTGAATTCAAGCCTTGAGTGGGTTAGCGCCGGCATAATCTTATTCGGTGCGCAGACTTTCCACGGGATTTGCGCGAACAGCGCGAACAGCCTGAAAGCTTATCGTTGATAATGCAATCACAAATACAAGGACGCCCGCTTCTATGACGGTCCAAACAGTGATGTCGACTTTGTATGCGTAGGCGCTCAGCCATTTGTTCATCGCGAGCCAGCCAATTGGGGCGGCGATCAATAGGGAAGCTCCCACCAGAACAAGCATTTCGCGTGACAAAAGATTAAACAAAGAGGCAGCGCCGGCGCCCAGCACTTTGCGGATCCCGATTTCCTTCACGCGTTGCTGAGCAGTGAACATCGCCAGCCCCAGGAGCCCAAGGCAGGAAATAAAAATTCCGAGGAAGGCGAATGCATCGGCGAGCTTGCCGATAACTTGTTCGCTTTTGTAAAGTTTCTGGTACTCCTCGTCGAGGAATCCGTATGTGAAAGGAAATTTCGGATTGATTTCCTTGCATAACTGCTCCAGGCTTTCAAGGGCTTCTTTGGTCTTGCCGGGTTGTGTTCTGACGAGAATAACACCCCAGCCGATGTTCTCTCCCATCCGGAGCACCAGCGGGCGGATAGGTTCGTGAAGGGAATTGAAATGAAAGTCCTTTACGACACCAACGATTGTTCCCGGTTTACCCCAAAATGTCAATGGCTTTCCGACGGGATCCTTGTAGTTGAAGATTTTTACGGCAGATTCGTTTACGATGTACCCTGCTGAATCGGAGGCCAGGTCCTTCGAGAAATCCCGTCCGTCAATCATTTGGGTTTTCATGACCTTCATAAAATCATAGCCGGTGGCAGCCTGCACGAACTGCAGTCGCGCTGCCGGATCCTTTCCTTCCCAAATCACGCCGCCAGTGCCGTTATTAATGGAAGTTGGCGTGTTGGTGATCCTGGAAATCATTTCAATTCCATTCTTCGTCAAGGCCATCTCTTTGAAAAGCTGGTATTTCTCGCGCAGCGTTCCTTCCACAGGAATCCTTATCAAATTTTCGCGATCGTAGCCCAGGTTGGCAGATTGAACAAACGTGACCTGCTTTGAGATCACCATTGTTCCGATGATCAGGATGATCGACAATACAAACTGGAATACAACAAGCCCTTTCCTGAACCATTGCACGCCATCCCTGTTGGCAAACACACCCTTCAGCACGCCCGCAGGTTTGAATGCCGACAAATAGAAAGCCGGATAGCTACCCGACAGCAGCCCGGTGACGATCGCGAGCAGGACAATCGCCAGCCAGAAAGAAATATCGCTAACCGGCAAGCTAATTTCCTTTTGGGTAATCGAATTGAATGTCGGCAAAACAAGAACGATCAGGATCAACGCCACAACCATGGCTAGCATGACGGTAAATAGTGCCTCACCGATGAACTGCCGGATCAAAGCCGGACGAAACGCACCCACCACCTTACGAATGCCGATTTCTTTTGCCCGCTTGATCGACCTTGCCGTGCAGAGGTTCATGAAATTAATGCAGGCGATGCTGAGGATGAAGACGGCAATGACCGAAAACAAGTAGACGTACTCAATCCTGCCGCCAGATAATTCTCCATTTTGAAAATTAGAAAGAAGGTATATGTCACTGTACTTCTGTACGTCGATCTCGGTGCGCCAGTTATCTTCCTTGTGATATAGTGAGATGAAATCCTTGATCTTGGCGCGGAATGCATCAACATCGGTACCCTCATTTAATACGAGGTAGGTATTGGGGCCATTGTTTCCCCAATCCTTTGCCCACTCATTTCCTTCGAGGAAGAGATCCCAATGCATGATGAAGTCAAACTGCTTGGTGCTGTTGGCTCCGATGTTGTCGAACACAGCACCTACAACCAGGTCTTTTCGGTTTTCATACCGGATGGCCTTCCCTAGCGCATTGCTGGCCGAACCATAGAAATCCTCGGCCATTTTTTTTGATATGGCGATCGTAAGCGGAGTGGCCAGGGCTGATGACGCATTGCCTTCGATCAGCTTAAAGCTGAATATGGAAAAGAAGTCGGGCCCGGCGAAGTTACCTTCTTCTTTAAAGATTTTGTCGCCCACTTCGAACGTGGATGTTTCATTCCAGGCGCTGCTGGCGGCGTACTTGATCTCCGGCAGCTTCAGCTTCATTTCCTGCGCCAGGATCCCGGGGCTCATGTGGCCGGCATCGACGATGCCATCGTGGTATTGGCGTTCGTAGACCGAATAGAGGTTCGCGTCGTTGGTGTTGAAGGCGTCTTTGTTCACCTCGTCGCCGATCCAGAGCATGATCAGGAGGCTGCAGGCCATGCCCATTGCCAGACCCATGATATTGATGATGGCGAACGCCTTGTTGGTGACGATGCCTCTCCAGGCGGTGGTGAGATAGTTTTTGAGCATGGAAGTGGTTGATTTGAGTTATTAGTCAATTACCTCGTCCAGGTGGAAAAGTTACCGATTAAGGATGCAAAAGATTTGGTGCAAAATGGGGGAAAAGGTGGGGGTCTGTTTATGTGGGTTAGTTTTGACCGCTGAAGGATCTGAAGAATCATCTATATTGCTCAATCAAATAACCTGCTATTTATTGTTAACGTTGCCGCCAATTGTAACTTACAATTTTCTCAGTTTGAAAAGGATCGTCAGGATCCTTGTCCGGATTTGTTATCCTAAGAATATGAAGGCTATCGTTTCTCATTTCAATAACCCATGATTGGGGTGCTCCTTTTATCGAAAGGACATTTTGCCTTCCCATCCATTTATTGCAATCACATCGTAAGAAATTGGTCTTCAAAATCTCTTCCAATGTTGCGAAACCTCTCTCCTTTAATGCGTCATTCAGTAAATCGACGTTGTCCTGTAAATAGTGATCAAGGCCATAGTCACCAATTTTCGCAGACCTCTTATAACGAGATACCGAGCTCCCCTCGAATAATTCAAGTTGGTTTCCACGTACAACAATTTTAGACCAAGCAACAGTATCTCGTCTGCTGAGTAACACTGCAAACTCATTGTTCTTCACTTTTCTGATTGGATAGAGTTTCGCTTCCATTTCTTCAAAGGTCGATAGCGCAACACTTAAACCCTTACCATCAACGTTAGAATCCAAGACTACAGAGTAATATTTTCCATTACTCTTTTCGCATTCGCATGGTAGACCGTTCTTCATGCAATTTATGTACTCCATACTAAGCCATGATTGGATTTTCTTTTCCTCCCTAGAGCTTGCGCAATTCAGTGCTATAAATGAAGTGAAAATAAGTAGTACCAAAGCAAAAAGTCTCATATAGTTTAATTGTTTTTTCTCACTTCGGAGACTTCATATTGTGAATAATCTATTCGTCCACCTGGCGTAGTATTGTCGATCATTTTTCCCGTGGTTGTATTGAGAATTAAGTTATTATTTGCACTCTTCCCTGTCGAAGCTTTTGCATTATCGAGATAGTTAAAGGAGACTGTTCCATCAGCAGATATTGCAATTGACCTTATCACGATAAAGTGTCCAGTATTAGAGTTAGTATTTCCCGGGTCAGGAACAGTTCCATCAGTTTTGGTCTCTTTGACCCCTACCATGACCGGATTACCAACGTTTAATTCTGTCTGGACGCGTATAGCGCCTCCAAAAGAATTCTCCACTAAACTCGGATCAGAAGCAGCATTAACAGTAGTGTGTATCGCATCTGCAGACCCTGTCTGCGTAACCCCCGCATCAGCTAATTGGGCAACCGCTGCTGTAAAGCAGTTCTTATTATTATTCGAATATGTTTGGAGCGCCGCATCATTTGTAACATCTGCCACTGTTTGAAAATAGTCGGCGAAGGCAACGCTTCCGTTCGTCAACGCCTGAGCTGATTCTGCAGACCCAGATTGTATATGGGCTATTGCCTGTTGATTGGTCATTCCGGAATTCACAACTCTGACATCAGTGTTGTCACCAACCTGCCCCAACTGGCTGCCATCTGCGGCAAAATACCGCTGCAATCCCCAAAGATCAATGTTTGCAATTGGCGAATTTTCAGCATAGTTATAGGGGGTTAACCAATGATATTTACTTGCTAGTGGATCAACCCCAGTGAACTTGCCAATGACAGGATCATACATTCTTCTCCCGAAATCCAACCATCCAAGATCCAATTCATCCTGTTCTTCTTTCCCATTATACTTATAACGTTGATCCATACTCCCTTCCCGCTGATACGAATTAAATGTCAGACCGAATGGATAATAGTCCTCCAATTGGATCACCGGTCCTTTAGAATGAGTTACCTTGAAGTCGTCGAAGTACACCTCCAGAGGGGTCGTCTCTTCATTACTGACCCAGGTATAAACAAGCCCAGGCTCACGGATAAACAACGCCGGCGATACCAAGCGCTCATGGGCAACGTTCTGCCCGTATTCGCGCGCGACCGAGGTTAGCCTCTTATATCCTGAATCTATCAAAGAATCCTTGCTGTCAAATATAAGCCAATTAAGGTACGCCTTTGGTCCAGGTGCATCGTCTCGAGAGGTGATGTATCCCGCATAAGGGAACGACGAACCACTTGTGGCGTAGTGCAGGCCGTCACTGATGACAGAAGGTGCACCACGACTAATAAGTGCCAAGAGCGAAGTCAACGATCCGGTCCAGCTAGCTTTGTCGGGATCAATGTACTTTCCAAACACCTCAATGTGAACTGTGTCTCCCGGCATCACACTCAGTGAGCGTGCGAGTCCATATTTCTCATTCGTGCTCCCGTTCAAGCGCTGTGACCAGCCCGCCGTAGCGCCATTAGTATGGTCAAGCAGCGAGGAGAGCACACGCCTGGCGTTATCGTATCGCTGGAATTCACTGCCTTCTTCCACCCTAAGGGCAGTCTCTAGTGTAGCAATCTCAGTCTGAACCTCCGGCGCAGTCGTAAACGTTAGCCGCACATTGCCAAGATGATCTTTTATATGGTACTGATATTCAAATGAAGACGCGCTTTCAATCGACCCATTCTTTGAATCATATTTATACATCTCAATGGTATTGAGAAACACAGTGTTTCCCTTTGAAACGCGGTTAAACCGAACTCCGAGACGTATGCTTGCTACGGTAGCCGGAACAACAAACTCCCTGCTTACCCACCCTTCTTCGATCGACGGAAGCACGTCACCACTCCAGACAATGTTGGCACCCGCTTGTGATTGCACATAGACATAAGCATTGTTCGATGGGCAATAGGCGCGCATGCGTAGCTGGTACCGTTGCCCGGGAGTTACACTCACCAGGCTGGACACCATACCTGGCGCCGAAGATGAATTCACATTCGAAACCATTTTCACATAAGTGTCGCCCTCACCACTGATGAAGTTCGAAATGGTCATACTTAGGGTGCCGTATTGGGTAAAGGCAGCCGCATTGTTACACGCTGAAAAATCCAGCAGTTGCGGCGTTTCCGACCAATGGCGAACCATGGCGATCCGACCCTCTTCATTATTAATGAACTGCAAGGTATCGTTTTGATAAAAGTATTCACCCACGTAATCAGATGCCTTCTTTAGTTTTCCTGCCAACAGGTTTTGTGAAAGCTTATGGCCGAGTGCATCATAGGAATAGTATATCTTGTTGCTTCCCTTGCTCACTGTCTCGGGCAGATTGAGAAAATTGTATGAAATGGCCGTAATGCCTTTATTCTTATCCCTGGTCACATTACCATTGGCGTCATAAGAATAATCGTTACCCGACGTCGATGCCGGTTCGACAAATCCCCTTGTCTTGTCTCCGGCGTCGGAAATTTTGAGGAGTTGATTACCGGCGTTGCCATACGTGTAGCTCAGGGAGTCCATAAGCATTCCCGCATGATCCCTGCGTGCAAGGCGAGTAATGTTTCCGTTTAAATCATACTCGTATCCACTCTCATTAAATGCACGGTTCCAATTGGCCCAATGGCCCGATCTATTTTTCAAATAGCGAGCGTCGCGTAGCCTTCCCATGGGATCATAGCTGTAGTTGTATGCCACATCCTTGACCGCCCCCAAAGCAAGGTTGGTACTCCACTTTATACCACCAATATTTCCATTGTATAACGCCGCATTACCCGTGCCAAGGCTATTGTCATAGGCAAGCTCCATCCCGAAAAGATCGTTAGTATCGTCATTGGTAATGCCGCCATCAGATATCAGACGCGAGTTGTTGATTGACTTAATCCAACCTCTGATGTTATAACGATAGTCGATACTCTGGCGGGCCCGCGAATCGCTACTGATCGCTCGTAAATTTTTATCCACCAGCTGACCCAGCTCATTATAGCTGTTGCGTACCAAAATAATTTCATGATTGGTATCCACGCGGTGTCGCACGTCAAAAAGGCGTCCCCGCTGGTCGTAAACATACCGGCAGGTGACTACGTGGGAAGTAGTGCTGAACGAAGCAGTGACCCCTGCAAGGGTCGCTCCTTTGGAGTACAGCGCAACATCAATCATCAGGGGTCCGGTCGATAACACATCTGACCTATAAACAACTACTCCGTTGCGCAAGTAGACTATATTCGATCCGCTTCGCACGATGTACAGAACCTCGCCTGGACGAAACGATCCCAGGGATTTCTTCTGTGCTCCCCTCTCAACAATCAAAAGGTTTCCCGCATCCTGATGGAATGCATAGTCAATGGATGTAAAGTCTGCATCCACGTTAACCGCCGATAGTCCAAGCACACGCGAAGTTGAAGGCTCTGTTGTGATGAACTGAATCCAACCACTCTGTCCTGCCGGTAACTGTTGGATCGACGCGGCACCACTGTTGCCCCAGCGGTCTGGCTGCGTTGTATTTTTATAAAGTCTGTTACCAATGAGTGCAGCTCCGACAACATCCTTCCACGTAGGATCTCGTTCGGTATGCGTCGTTTTCGATTTCAACAATTTTCCAGTGAAATCATTAACGTTGCTCGTTACATCCACACCTCCCTTGTAATTATCGGCAGAGATTTGAATCACACGGTACCTGTCGTCAAAGTAAGTTACAGATCCCAACCATGTATATCCACCTGTGGGGCCACCGTCCAAAACTTTGATTTTTGTTCCTGTGACTTGACCAATGGCGCTGCTCGGCTCGTGAGGCTTCCGGTATGTTTGCCCATTCGCTGACTCCGTAAGACCCTCATCGATATATCGGTAATTACCGGGCCATAGCGATCGAAAAGCATAATTATCATAGTAAGTGACTGTCAGGTATTTATTGGGATCCACCTCACCCGGGACATTCCCGGTGCACACAGGATAAGAATTATTGGAGTAACCGTGTACGTTGCCATTCGCGGACCCGATGAAACTCTCATATGATTTTGATGTCTGCCTTATGCAGTGATAGTCGACTACTGATTGCATTACCTCCTGGGATATGGCTACTGTGTCTCTGATGCCAGTCATAATGGGTCTGTTGAGACGATCATATTTCATGAAAGTCCAATAGCTTGTTGCAGTTGACCGCTGATTAGCGTCCTGCGTCAACACCAACCTGTCACGATCGTCGTACACCATATACATCCAGCCGGCCCCGGGTTTTTTCTTATGACTCATCCTGTTTTTTGAATCATAACGGTATCTGAAAGCGTAGCCATCAAGAATAGCTGCGAGCGCCGCCGTGCCAGCACGTGTCCCGCCTGCAATGAGCGAAGCTTTTTCCATTACTTGTTTGACAGCTTCCGGTGGCAGCACAACCGCAAGATTTTGAAAGTCGTCATAGACGTAGTAGGTACACGCATACAACTTCACTCCTGCCTGAATGCCATACTGCACTTTCTTACAAACCTTCCGGCTCAGCTTGTCGGTATATTCAATTGTCTCATTGTTATTTTCATCGATCGTTTTGAGCGCCACCAGTACATTCGCCGGATAATACCCATTGGCTGCGGGAGTCCATGGAACGATGCCGGTCGAACTACTAAATATGAATCGACAGACTTCATTCGCGTTGTTCAACAGATATTTCAATTTTGTCGTACGATCGTACTGCTTAGTAGAATCTGGCTGCCAGGAAGTTCCCGCAGAACCTTGCTTCAAGACTCTGTTCAAAGGAGACAATTCAAACACCGTCGCAATGACCGGCATGTCGTCGATGGCCACATTTGGCATCCTCCCATCATAATAGTTATGTTGGGGTGACTTCGCATAGGGACTTTCCCGATTGCCCACCGGATCAGATTTATAGTAGCCATCGTCATTGGCAGTGAACGGCAAGTATTTAAGAGGTTCCCTACCCTGTTTGTCGTAAACACTATGCACGACTATATCTTTCCTATCCGGTGAGGATCGCCAGTTTACCGTTTGGACAGGTCGACCGAGCGCATCGTAAAACGCGGTGATTTTACTTTTTGAATCTTCATTGAGCCCACCAGTTGCAGCAGGATCTTTAATGCCGGGGACCAATATAGTCTCATCAGCCACATAGTTTCCACCCTCGGCGACGGTCAACGAAGGCACATCGATAGCGGTGCAGTTGCCATTGGTGACTGTCACTGAAATGCTGCCGCCCGACTGACTAAAGTTGGCTTTCACTCTTGGAGTTCCCTGGCCGCTTACTATTGAACCCCCATTTACGACCCAGGTGAATTCCGATGCATGCAATGATGCTTGCGGAACCGAGTAACTGTAAGGCTGACCAAACAGCACATTTTTTTGACCGATGATGTTGCCCGCGACCGGTCGTGCACTAACAACAACTATCACGGATTTTTCTTCGCCGCAATTATTTCCCGGGTCGCCACAATAGCCGCACTCAGTACTGTTCCTGACCCGATATTTATATGTGCCCGGTTTATCAGGCGTATGGTCGAATTGGTTCAATCCCCTATAGGCATCATTGAAAACATTCCACGCATCACTACCATCGGTACTGCAATAAAAATGTCTGATCCCGATGCCACCTGTGGTGGAGATCCGAACACTTTCCCCAAGACAAATGGACATTGCCGATGCCGTAATGTCGCTGTCGACCGGACGCTCCGAAACAGGCACAAAGTATTCGAACCGCTGCCCCTCGCAACCACGTGTAGGACCGAATTCTTTATACGTCGCCAGCCAAAAAGATCGCGAGTGATTGAGTGACCCGGTAGAAAATTTTTCATTGTATGGATAGGCATTTAAAGACACTGTTGCCAAAGGACTGTCGTACCATCGCACACCTGTTCCCGGATAACCCGGTGACACCTGAATGTCAAGGCTTTCACCGGGACAAATAATTGGGTCCGGTCCGGAAAACTTTGGAGCGCCGGGTAGATCCCAAACACTGATCGAGGATATATTATGAATACTGTTTTGACCACATGCCTGGGACCAGTACTCAAAATACCATTCGCCATAGTCACTGATGGGGTATTCAAACGAAACCCCCAGGTTTGACGTGTCCTCAACACTTACGGTATCGAGCTTTCCGTCTTTGTTGGTGTCTTTTGTGTAATAGACGTTATAGTATGCTGTGCCTACGTTATTGAGCAGCTTTACCGGAATCCGTGTTCCGACACACACATCCCTGTCGGCATTATTTAGAAACAATTCACCTGAATTGGCTGCCGGAAGGACGGTGACCGTTACTGTTGGATTCGAGTTGCAGTTCCCCGTATCCCAGCAAAAGCCACACACGTCGGCCCGATTTCGTAGCAGAAACGTGTAGGTGCCGGCTACCCACGTGCGAAACGCGAAGGATCTTTCTCCTACGTGTTTATCAGCGAATGCATCCGGGCTCACTACTCCATTTGCACTAGCCCAATAGTGGGGCACTCCTTCGCCGCCATAACTGCTGATCAAAATAGCCTCGCCCGAGCAAACTGTCATTGGCGCTGTTGAATTATTTGCCATGATGACACCGTCGACAGGCTTGTAGGGCATGGTGATATTGATAGGCTGCGAAATACCGCCGATGATCTCCGGGTGGTCATGGCTACGGCTTTGGACGTAATAGGTACTGCCGGAATAAACATCAATCGATGGCGAGATGCTGACAAAATTTTTATAAGTGTCGACCCAGTACCAATCGACATCACTGGGTTTGTTCTGTGTTCTCATGGAGATGGTAATGCGATCACACTGCGTCGATTCAATGTATGGATCGTCTGGCGCACCCGGCACAGCCCAGGCGATGACATTCACTTGTGTTCCGTTGGCATTATCATGAGTGATGGAAAATCCCCCGGATCCCAATATCGGGATCGAAAGAATTTCTGACGACTGGCTGGGAGTACCGATGACTCCGGGCGTTGCGTTCGTTACGTACCAAACTCCACCAGGAGTTCCACCCCAATAGTAATACGCCGTTTGACCGGCGAATACCGTCGTGGGCCCTTCAAAGCAATTTATGCATTGAGCTACGGACATTGAAGTGCTGAGCGTGCATATAAACAAAATGGCTGCAAACAGATTGAGGCGCTTCATAGCTTTCAGTTTATTGTCCGTTGAGGTGATATGTATACTTTTTGAGAATGTTACCATCGTTATCGACGGTCACCGCAAGTCTTCCCAAACTGTCGTAGCGGTAAAAGGTAGTGAAGTTGTTGGGATCAGTCTGCGATGTAATCCCAACAAGGGGTTCGTAGGTATAGGTAGTCATCAAAGAACCGTCGGGAAATGCACGCACGTCGTCGAGACGCGAGCCACCCGATGCGATTGAGTTGGTGAATGGGACTACGCCACTGAAGATCCATTGGTTGCTTTTCCAATACCAATAGCTCATCCTGAGCGATGCCGGGTCCGGGGGTGAAAAATTCCCGTCTACTTTAAAATCAAAATTCCCATTGTCACGGTATTTTCTGCCCGTATGTGCTGGACCGTCTGAGATACCAGATAATTCGAATCCTGAAAAATAAGCTGCGCCGCGCTCGGCGCCAATGACTTTAGCTATGGGTGAAGGTATTTCGGTTTCCCAAAGCAAGACGATCGGCACTTGATCGCGCGGCAGCATGAGGGTCACATTGGCATTGCCATCATAATCAAGGCTGCCGTTTGAAAAAAACGTGGTGAGGTCGGGGTTGACTGGGTCAGCAGACCATTCTGTCGCAGGGTTGGATATCTGCTCCATGATTTTGAATTCAGTTTTCGGCGCCACAAAAAAACCGCCTGCCGATCGCCCAAACAGTCCTGGGACACGTATGTCTCCACCTGTAACTTTACCGTTCAGATATTTTTTGGTTTCAATCGGGTATCCGATCATGTGGAGACTGGTCGATTTCATCTGAGCAATCGGATTATTGAGATCGGTGATGGCAGTGTAATCGTCCGGATAGCGGAACTTAGTTGTCGCAGTATCTCCGCGACTGCCAATGGCTATCTGCTTTGTGACCTGCCCGTGATTCTGGCCCTCGAAGAAGAAGTCGACAATTCTGGTTAATTCATTGTGTGGTGTCTGTTGGATCTGTGTCTCGATATTACGCGCGATGTTGACGGTACCCGAAGAATATTTGTAGACCGAGTACAACCAATCAGTATTGGCTCGCAACGTTTGCATTCTTAACCCATACACAACTTTACGGTCGTTCATAATGGGAATGTTTTCCTTGATCATCACGACCGCACCAGCGTTGTCCTTGTATGTGACCTTTTTAAGGAATCCCCTCTTGCGGTCTACGTTATCCTGATTGATAAATGGCCAAGCCGAACGACCGGGGAACGAGTACGATTCTTGCGACGCGATACCACTCGTACGGCCGAATACATAAGTAATACCGTTTGATTCCGTCTCTGAATTATCAGGATAGTCAATTCCTGTGGTGTAGTCATATGTGATGCTTCCGTTGCCCGTGAAGTTTTCTGTGACAGTCTCATACCCGATGGGCGAACCTTGTGTCTGCCCAAGAGAAGTATGAGAGCCGGAGCTTACTTCCAGATACGCACCAGTGTTGTCATACGAATAGGAGTCGCAGGATTGAAAAAAGCTCCCCTGCGAAAAAACATAGGTCGAATATTTCGGACCATCAATCAACACCCCTAACCCGTAATCATAAGTTCTCACATTGGCGGATTCGCCATTTTCATCGTACGTCTCAATCTTCTTGATCCGAAGCCCACCGGATACATTGTGCACCGCAGTGTTCGAGACATCTATTGTTGTCTCCGAAGGATAATGGAACCACGCATAAATATCCGTGGGTGAATCCCGATCCTTTATGAGCTTGAACGTGTACGTTCCATAAACCAGATTCAGATCAGTGATATCGGCCTTTATATTGCCCTCGCCGTCGGGCATGATAGCAGAACCGACGATGAAGCCATCTCTGTACACATGGAAGCCACCATCGCCAGGTATCCATTTAACAGCGGCGATTTCATGTCCTGTGATGTCCGTAAGCGTCACGCTGTTGTCCTGGAAGAGAACGGCGTCTGGCTGCGCGCCTTTGGCGTCACATTTGTAATTGCTGGTAAGCGTATTTGGATCCCAGCATGTCGCCGCAAACTCAACCGTAATGGTCGCTGCCAAATTTGCATTTACCACAACCTCCTTGGTCAAGACATCGCTCGCCGCCGCGATGTATAACTGGGCAATTGCCTCAGCGGTCGTGACGGAATATCCACCCTTACTGCTTTCGTAAGCATAGCGATGTGGTTCAAACAGAAAGTTCGTATGGGCTCCTGTGGGATAGATAATATCTGTCAACGTCCCATACATGCTTTCAGGAAAGTGGGGTCGTCGATCGGCACCTTGAACTGTAAGCGAAGCCTGACCTCCTATCGTCGTGGCACAACCATCAGCGGCATGAGCATTAAAGTTAGAATCGTAAGTTCCAAAGGGACCGCTGTAGCCAGGCCACAAGTCCTGGTTTGAGGAACCGTTGTAGTAGCCCCAATGGTCCTGCGCAGGAGACAACTTGTTCGGTAGAAAATCCTCATTCCGCTCGTTTCTTCCAGCATAGGTAAATACATGTGGCGGCTTCTCAAGCTCTCCATCGCCCGAAACTTCGTTTACGCTTTTGAGATAAAGTCTATTATTGGCGTATGCAGTATTCTCATCAACAGCAGGATCGGTCCCACGCAGTTGGGAATAGGTCCTCGTCGTCCGAATCATCTCATAGGTGAATTCAACTCGTCGCTTTACAATCCCATCACGATCGTAGTAATTCATTTTCCTCAACGCCCGTGGCGCGATCGACGGATCCACAGCACCGAGGTCCGCACGTGGCGAATCATCCGGAATGAATTGAATGTTACCGCCGAAATTTGTTTTGATGTCGGTGAGACGAAGTGAACTTATAGTGGTGATGCCAAACCTCGCGGGATAAGCTTCGACAACAGTATTGGTGGGCCTGATGCGTTTGACGGGACGACTCAACGAATAGAATTTTGTGAGCTCTCCGGCATATGTAAAGTCCACAACCTCTTTTCCGGTCGGAGAAATAATCCTTGACAGGTAGATCGCCGCAACACCCGACGATGTAGACGCACCGGCGTAACCTGTATTCTCAATCTTGTCGAATATATATTGAGTTCCGTTCTCAATGGTGATCGTGAACTTGTACTTGTTCTCTGCATCGCGGACGATTCTTATGTCCTTCGCGTCGTCAAGCACGGCGCTTCCGTCATGATTCAACACAAAACTTCCGGAATGACCGGGAAGGTTGAAAAAGAACAGGTCCGGCTCGGGGTCATAGAAGTTTTCCTGGACATTTAGCAGTATGGTACTTTTATCTACTGCTGCCAGCGGCATGGGGAAGGTCGGGCGCGGCTTCCCCGACGCGTCTTCATGTCCGCGTATCGTACACGTGATTACGCCGCCTGCGCTCAAGCTCCAGCCAGTTCCCACCCATGAAGCGTTTTCCTCAATTTTCACTCCGTGGGCCATGTAGGAAAGTGAGATAGGAAGGTCTAGCTCTGTTCCCGTCAGCGAACCGAGTGGCACATTGATATTTGGAGTTCCGGTGTAAAGACTGATTGGTACATCTCCATATTTTCCCAACGAACTTGCCGTGGGAGAAGGAGCGATGAATTTGTTGTAATCAAATTGCGCAGCAGCGTCGGTGACCACCAGCAGCAAAACGATGAGCGAAAAGAAAAGCATCAGCACGAAGCCGATGATGAGTTGGGGAGCGTGTTTCATGTTGGCAAAACTTTGTTGAGCCAAAACAACAAAGACCTCTCAACAGAAAAGCATCACGCACGCATTGCGTCAGGAACACCGTACACGTTTATGGTATGATCGGAGATTTTTTTGTTAAGCAAGGACACAAGGCCGATATCCACCACACGCCCCTGCCCTGATGGGAGCCCGCGCGCAAGCACCTACGAAGAGATCACATTCAAAATCAACGTGCGCACAACCAGAATCCCGCCTTCGCTGAAACAGCTCCGTCGGGCAAGCCAGCAACCAGAATCCAGTTTACATCACTTTTCCCACGCGCCGGTCACCGCCTCGAATGGCTTCTCCGTACCGTCAGCAGTCTTGTATGTACCCTGGAGTTTAGTGTCGATCGCTTTCAGCGTGAACGTGGCTGTAACGTTGTTCGAATCGTCGAGCTGCTCAACGTTTATGCCGCTGTAACGGCCGTCAAAAGTTTTGGTGGCGCGAAACGGCAGGCCCTTGCCGTTGGCATCATAGACGATATAACCTTTCATGTTCTGCTCGTCACCCCAGAAAACAAATGTTACCGGCGTCTCGCCTGCGATAGAACCATGCCACACCCGGGCGAAGGTGTTCGGTGGATCCAAAATCTCGTCGTCGCCCATGAGGTAATCCAGGTAGTCGGTGCCCATAGTAAATTCGGATAACGGAATCTCCGCCTGCACCATATCATAATAATCCTCAGAGTACGCAGGTGTCTCGACCATAAGCATCTGTGTTTTCAGGTCCCACGACATAAACACCTGGTCAGCGGCGCCGCCGGATTCCTTGTAGTCAAAACTTGCGTCCTTTTTTTGGTTGGCAAGCGACTTATCAAGCGCGGCGATGGCCATATCTCCGAATGCTTTTTCACTGCCAGGTTGAATCAGGTCGGAAGCAGGAATCGGATCGCCGGTGTGCGCATTGAAATAATGCTGGTGGTATGAGAGTTCTTCGCTCTTAGCCCCGAATTTTATTTTAAGGGTGGAGACATGGATCACATTGTTGCCGATGCGCTTCACGCGGAATGACCACTTGTCAGGATCCTCCCCCTCGTCATGAGGTTTCAGCAGCCGGTCATAACTGTTGCCGTTAACGAGCTCGCCGAAATCCAACATCTGCAAAGCCTTGTTGATCGACTCCGCAGCCTTCAGGCGTTTATTAGACTTGAATACCGGGTACCCCACGTCGCCCATCTCTTCCACCTGTAGATCAAACCGGGACTGATCTTCGAAGTGATTGTACTTTACAAATTTGCCGGGCCTCCACACATATCGCTCAATGTAATTCGAGTCGCCGGACACCGTGTATTCAATGCCGCTGACGCCGAGCTCGCCCGGCGCCATCGTGGCGATCTTGCCGGCAGTGGTTACACCAGCCACGGTCTTCATGCTGTATGCCGTCATGAACCTGACCACAGGTTCGAGTCGGTGACTAAGTTCAGACCAATAGTAAAATGTAATCTTCTCATCAGCCTCAAGGCCTACTGTCAATATCGGGCGACTGGTCTTCAATCCGAGGAACGCGCATTCGGCAGTGGCCTTATATTCAAGAATGACGTCGGCCGTTTCGGTCCCATCCTCGTCGGTCCCATGCGTGACTACCGGGCGGTTCCATACTTCGAAATGATTGTTGCTGCCAGTGAAAAAAAATAGCTTCCGGGGCCTGCCAAAATAATCCCCATTAAAAGTCGGACGTAAATGCGCCTTCGGATCTTCGGTCACGAACATGAGATAACCCTGAACGCATTTTGTAAACTCCGTGGTACTGTCATAAGCGAGGATGTTCGCGGCGATTACATTTCCTTGAACTATCATCGACGTGTCGAGCAGCGCATAGCGCTTGAGGAATTCTCTTCCGATTGCACTGTTAAGTGAATCTACAGGCGTGTTCGTCGGCACTTCAAAAGAAAAAGAGTCGGCGTTGCCAATAGGGGTGTCTGATTTTGGAGAACACGCCGATAAAATAGCAAGGGTGGAAATGATCCATGGGAGTGCTTTCATTGAAAGATAAGAGGTTGGGATTGGTGAAGATAGATAGAAAAAGTGATCGGTTTTCAGTAATCGTTGGTACCTCGGTTTGAAGTAGCTGTAAAGAATTGTAAGTCTTGATCCGTAAACCGAGAGCAATACGCAAAACCAGTGATTGAATCTCCAGCCTCAATGGAGAGTCGCCCGCACTCCTTACGAAGAGCTCAGAATCAAATCAAAATTGCACATAACCCGACTGCGCAGAAACTGCTTCGTCGGGCAAGCCAGTAGCCAGAACCCAGCACCTAGCCGCCAGCAACCCGACCGCGCAGAAACTGCTTCGTCGGGCAAGCCAGTAGCCAGAACCCAGCACCTAGCCGCCAGCAACCCGACTGCGCAGAAACTGCTTCGTCGGGCAAGCCAGTAGCCAGAACCCAGCACCTAGCCGCCAGCAACCCGACCGCGCAGAAACTGCTTCGTCGGGCAAGCCAGACTCCCCAGAAAGGCCATTTCAGCGAAATAAACGCCTTTCCACCCGGTGACAACTCTCCCTTCATCTCCTCTAAATATCACAGACCTTCGGGTTCAGACCTATCCCCACCCGCATGAAAAAGTTATCAACGCTGACACTTCTCGTGGCGATCACTATCAGTGCGTTTGCGCAGAATTGTGATGAGATCCGCAACTCTCCCAATCACTACAGTGCCCTCGCAACGGGAGCAACGGAACAAGAAGCCAGGATCAACGCGCTGTCGCTCCTCGCAGAGAATATTTCTTCGGTCGTATCGTCGCGGACTGATATGATGACGAAAGACGACGGCACGCCCGGACTGCAAAAATTTTATAATTACAGCAAGTCCACGTCCGTGCTGCAGCTCAAGGGAGTTCGCTATATCACCTGCGACCGCAACAAAAAGAACGGCATCACTGCACTTGCATTCATCAGCAGGAAAGATCTGGAACAGAGCGCCGCCGAGGTTTCGGCTCGCGTGCAGCAATACCTCTCCCTGATGGAACAGAAGGAAGCAAAGGGAATGGATTTCCTTCCCGAAGCTTACATAGCTTATCTCAATACATTCATGAGTCCCTACGCGATTGAATATAAGTCCGACACGCGCCAGGTCAGCAATGTGCGCAGCTACCTCGAGTCATACCTGAGGACATATCTTTCAAATATTACCGTCACCTGCCCCGCCGTCGCTGAAAATCCTGAATACCCCGATCAACAACTTACCATCGCATTGTCATTGACCGGAGCGAATAATACCCGCATGGGTTTTGCCGTGGAGATACCGGAGTACAATGCAAAGGGAATGTTGGATGGAGCGAATGGAAACATAGATATCATCATGACGCCAGACTCGAGGAGCACGAAATTCAATGCGAGGCTTTCACTCGTACCTCCGCCGCTCGAAACGGATTTGAAAGACATAAGTGAGCGAGTAGGGTTCAGCCGCGACGTTACTTTCGATGCAAACATGTCGAGGATTATTAAATTGGATTTCACTTCTCGCAACGAAGGTAATTACCTGGTTCTCACGCCCGCCGTCGGGCATTTAGCGATTCATCGACTTGAATGGTTTTCAGAAGGAACTCTGCTAAGCACAGACCAGCAGCCAAGGATTCCCGCAGGAATAAAAGAGCTCACGCTCCGGATAAACGGAAATGACAACCTCGTCGTCACGAAGACCTTCCCTTCCGTTTTGCTCACAGATGCAAGTGCAACCTACGCTACGGCCGCAAAGACCGTCATCATGCTTGAGCCTATCGAGAATTCACCAACTCAAATGCCACTGGCACAATCCACATCTTTGTTTCCGCAAGACGCGATCATCCTGGTCTATTCGGACAGAAGGGATTTATCTTTTCACAGCTCCATGTCAGCGATAGAAAGACAGACATACAACAGCATCGCAGGGAGGTATGAATTGGTGGTGAAGCCCATCAAGCAGATATTTTCTGTCGAGGCCGAGGGATTGATGGAGAAAGGTAAGGAAGTAATCAACCCGCAACACGGCGACATCCTTTACTTCCGGGCAACTGTTGTGTCGCTTAACAAAGGATTGCTCGTCATCAATTCATTCCCACCCAATGCGACCGTGTATATCAATGACATTGAAACCATTCACCGAACACCATGCACGCTGGAGGTAAACGGCGGCCTGACGAATATATCTTTACGGAAGCGCTACTTTCAACAGGCGGACACTGTCGTTCATATTGATGCCGGTGACACCAGGGAGCTTAGCATGAGCTTGTTACGCGCGCCCGGAATGAATGATACCAGTGATGCGCTAAGCTACCTGAATGGACGGCATGAGCGCGAATACTATCCCGCTCCTGAAGACCCGGCGAAAATTGAAGCGGCTGCTGCGCTCAGGAGCTACCAGCGACGAACGATCATACTGAAAAGAAGGGCAGCCATGTACTACACCACTGCCGTCATGTTCGTCGGTTTCGGTGCTGGTTATCACTGGCTCGACAGGACGTTGTTTGACACCAGCACCGGCACGTCACATACGTCGCTTATGTCCGGGATGGGTAATGCATTTTATATCATGGGTGGCGCTACGCTCGTTGGCGGCATCATCACCTCCGCAAAACTCGCTCACCATAAAAAGAGTTGGAACATTCAGCCGGTACCCGAGCCTGGTGGTGCGGGCGTGCTGTTGACGTATAAATTCAAATAGTCGTTGAAGCCTGTCACAAACAGGTTTGTGACAGATTGTGGTTAAAAACTATTCCAAAAAAATTTTACATTGACAGCCATTAGAATCAACCAAATTCAATGGCGATCAGCAAAAGTCTCGACAAGGCGGTAAGAAGCGCGAAGAAAAAATCGCGTCTCATCATAGGCTTGATGTCGGGTACATCGATGGACGGGCTCGATGTCGCCCTGTGTAAGATATCAGGGAGCGGCCTTACAACGAAGTTGTCATTGCTGAAGTTTGTCACCGTACCCTACACACCGGAAACAAAGGCACGCATTAGTGAAGTGTTTGCTAAGTCGCAGGTCGACTTTGTAAAGCTGTCCAATCTCAACGCGTGGATTGGCAGACTCCATGCAGCAATCGTTCTCGATTCGCTCCGGAAATGGAAAGTAAAGCCGGCAACAATCGACGCCATCGCCTCCCATGGTCAGACAGTCATGCACGCGCCCGCGTTCCTTCATCCCGACGATCCAATCAACTCAACGTTTCAGGCCGGTGACGGAGACCACATCGCAGTTTCAACTGGTATCTTAACCATCAGCGACTTTCGGCAAAAGCACATTGCTGCAGGTGGTGAGGGAGCACCACTCGCAGTCTATGGCGACTATCTCATCCTTTCGCATCCAAAAGAGAACAGAATACTGTTGAACATCGGAGGCATCGCTAATTTCACTTGCCTTCCTTCAGGAAGGATCGCATCAAAAGTCTTTGTAACGGATACCGGGCCCGGTAACACCCTCATCGATCAGGCTGTACGAAAATATTTTCCTGGCGAATACTATGATAAAGATTCTTCACGTGCGAAGCTTGGCAACGTCCACGCTGAACTCCTGACCGAACTCATGTCCGACGGGTTTTTCAAACTGTCACTCCCAAAGACGATCGGGCCGGAGCTGTTCAATATGGAATATGTACGGAAAGCGCAGGAAAGGTCAAATACACTTTCGCTTTCACCCAACGACCTGCTCGCGACGCTAACTCGTTTCAGCGCTGAGACTATCGTGAAGCCCATTCTTTCAACGATTGGCAGGAGCAAATATGAAGTTTATGTCAGTGGCGGGGGCGCACACAATCCGTTAATGGTAAAGTGGATCAGAGAACTCCTTGGCTCACCCATGCTCCGCTCAACCGACGAGCTCGGCATTCCAGGCGACGCGAAAGAGGCGATACTCTTTGCTGTTTTGGCTAATGAAACCCTTTGCGGGAAGAATTTAGATTTTGGAAAGCGCGCGCGTATTCCGTCAGTTCATATGGGGAAGATGTCATTTCCGGATTAGGGGATTTAGATAGTCGCTTGCGCTCCTTTTTTCACACGGATGTCACAGATTGAGTGCACACAGATTTCCACTGATTTTTTATTGGCTCCGTGACAATCTGTGATACTAAATCCGTGAAATCTGTGGGAACTGCATTCATCTCCTGCGTCTCTCACTCTTAATAACAGCAGGCTCTTCGCTTCATTTAAAATAGTCGCTTGCGCTCCTTTTTCACACGGATGTCACAGATTGAGTGCACACAGATTTCCACTGATTTTTTATTGACTCCGTGACAATCTGTGATACTAAATCCGTGAAATCTGTGGGAACTGCATTCATCTCCTGCGTCTCTCAGTCCTAACTACAATGGGCTGCAGTGCGCTTTTCGTTTCAACCATTTTTACAATTCCAATGACAATAGCCAATACTGCAGATACGACGAGCATTGACTGAATTCCTCCAATATTTCCGAATGCCAATGCAGTGGGTGCAGCGATTGCAATTTCCGTCCAGTTGATCTTTTTCATGGCTATGGGTGTTTATAATGACCCTACACGGAATGGGTGACAGAAGGTTTGTACACGAAAAAATAAAGGAGAAATAATTATATAGAGGTGTAACATTTAAACGCGAAATGGTGTCGCAGGGACTTCATGAATGTAAAATGTACACTTACAGGTTAGAGCGTACCCGACTGCCAACTGCCTACTGGCGACTGCATACTACCTACTGCCCACTAAATTTCCCTCCCTCATTTCTATCCGCCAATGTATCTTTAATCCGCAACCAAAATCCACATGTACCATACAACCAAAGTCAGCTCCTCCGAAGCAATGCTTCTTCTTGAGTCTGCGATCAAACAAGCAAAACAATTCGGTAAACCGTTGGCAGCAGCCGTATGCGGGCCTGAAGGTGAGCTCATCGCATTCGTTCGAATGGATGGCACGAACCCCGCGTCGTCGCGCATCTCACAGAACAAAGCCTATACTGCCGCCATCGATCTTATCGAAACAAGCAAACTCGGTGAGCGAATGCGCACAACAGATAATCCAGCCTTCTGGGGCGATCCGAAAGTCACCGGCTTTGGGGGCGGCGTTCCGATTATCGTAGATGGAAAAGTAATCGGTGGATTTGGAATCAGCGGCTTGCCGGAAGCAGATGATATCGTGATCGCAAAGAAAGCGGTGGCAGAGGTGTTCGGGGGCGCAAAGTAAATTCTCACGTCTTCCACCACCCCTGCCCTTAAAGGGGAACGAGTTGCTGTCATTGTGAAAAGTACCAACCACCGTGAACCACAATCCTCACGGCTCACGGCTTACTGCTTACAAAAGTGACCGGCAATGAACTTCAGACAAATTGCGTTAGCTTTCACGAATGCCCCCACCCTCCACCCCTCCCTCTCGCCTTCGCCGCATCGTCAGTCTCGGCTTCGGCGTGGCCATCATCGTCGGAGGCACAATCGGCGTAGGGATCATGCGGATGCCTGCCATCGTCGCGGGTTATACCTCCAATCCTTTCCTCTTTATCTTCTTCTGGATACTCGGTGGGTTCATCGCCATGGTTGGTGCTTCGATCTACGCGGAACTGGGTACCCGCATGCCGTATGCAGGCGGACCTTTTGTGTTTGCACAGAAAGCATTTGGCAATGAGGTGGGCTTCCTTACCGGCTGCTGCGATTGGTTCTTTCAGACGGGCGCGATGTCGTATCTGTCCATCGCCATAGCGGAGTATGTCAACCGGCTAATGAACTGGCATTTGCCGCTGGGTATCAGCGCATCGTTGCTCACGATTGTGTTTGTACTCTTTCAATGGCAGGGACTCAAATCCAGCAGCAATTTTCAAAAAATAATGAGCGTCGTGACCTCGCTCTGCATTCTCCTATTCGTGGGCGCCTGCTTTGTTCATTTCTTCACTAATACTGAGGCTCCTTCTACCAGCATCGTCGCAGACACCCTTCCAGTAATGGCCGTCTTCATCCTTTCCATCCGTTCAGTTTTCATGACGTTTACAGGCTGGAACTGCGCTGTGTATTTTGTTGAAGAAGATACCAATCCGAACAAGAATCTTCCGAGGGCGCTATTCACCGGTGTAGGAAGTGTAACCATTATTTTCGCCCTTATCAACCTCGGTCTTTTGGCGGTGCTGCCATTGCCAGTCATGGCGAAAACGATTCTACCCGCCGCCGACGCCGCGCAGGTAATATTTGGTGGCTGGGGCGGGAACATCGTTACGATCATTTCTATCGTGTCGCTGGTTGCGTGCCTTGCGGCGACCGCACTTGTTCCGCAGCGCATACTCTTCGCCATGTCACGTCGCGGACTTTTCTTCCGTGCATTCAGCGCGCTCAACAAGCACCAGATACCCGGTAACGCACTTATGCTGACTGCCGGCATTTCGATTATCTTTTCCCTCACGGGAATCTTCAACGTCGTGGTCAATATCGCGGCTCTGTTTGCGCTGCTGGCGGACCTTTTGGTGTACGTGTCGATTATTTTTGTTCGAAGGCAGGAGAAGAAGGAACTGCAGAATGAAATCGGGCATCATACTACAAGCGAGCATTACAATGCATGGTTCTACCCGTACGGCGCGCTGTTCATGATAGCCGTGAGTCTTGGACTCACGATCGGCCTATTCATTGAGGATACACAGAACTGCCTGTACGCAGTAGGGATTCTGGCAGTGACGCTCCCGTTCTATCTTTTATTTAGGAAAATGGAAGAAAGACGAGCAAGTGCTGATAAATAAAAAACACCGTAGGCGGCAAGTCGCAAGATAAGTCCACAAAATGCCTTGCGTCATCGCGTCCCGGTGGTTCCAATCAGGCGATCAGCAGCGCGCACCTTTTCATTGTCTCATCCTTATCACGGCCGCTGCTTATGTTGGCCTGTATGGTCGTGACAAGATCTGTGACGTTCTCACGCTTGTATCCAAATTTTATCGCAAAAAGAGTGCACAGCCTGCGCTCCTCAGCATGTACTGACTTGTCGACGGACATCATCAGCGCGAGGTCAAAAAGCTGGCTGAATTTTTCTTTCGAATCCGCCGGAAGCTCGAATGCGACGGAGGCTGGATTCTTTCTGATTTCAGCGATCTGTTTTTCTGTGATGCCGTTGCGTTTCGCGATGTCGTGAAGCAGGTCCATTTCCGAAGGGGCGAAAGTGCCATCGGCAGCGGCCATCTCAATAAGATTTTTCATATGGCTTCGTGCAGTGCCCTTGCCCTGCCGGAAACCGGAGAGTATGTCCGAAAATTTCATAAGGGTGTTAGTGTTGGGTTGTCGGACAAGTTACAGGCGAAACTGTAAAATGCAAAAGCGCCACGGCCAAAATGTGCGGGGACCACTATTAAAACCTGCGCGTGCAACCGATGTCACCCCGAAAATACCACGAAACACGGATGTAATTTTTGCGGAATTACGGTAGAAGATAATTTTGAAGAATGAGAAAAAGCCTCACATATCCTCGTTAGCTAAAGGATCCTTTAGAAGTTAAAAATCCAAAATCTTCATGTCCAAAGGTTGGGGCAGCCAATTTGATTTTTCCGTTTTCGCCCCAACGACCAGCAGCCTCGCGATGGCCCTATTTTTTTAAATATTCCACCGGACTTACCAGCTTCCAGTCAACATTCATGTCGAACATCTGATTGATAATAGGTTTGTGACCTGCGCCCACGATGACGAGTATCCTTTTGTCGCGCGGTTCCACGGTCCGTATGATATTCGAATACATGCGTATATTTCGCTTGTACCACTCTGCGAGAAATTCCGCGCCCGCATATTCTCCAGGGATTCCAAGATACGGTGCAATCGACACAAAATTTCCACGCCACAAGTCTCGCTTGCTCGCGGAGTTCATGATAATAAAATTCTCACTGATGGTTCGATTGAATTTAAGTGAGTCGAACACCATGAATTCTTTCTTCATACTGTTGAAATCATCTTCAAACATCGCCGTCTGGTTGCCTTTTTTGGCGGCCACCATAAGGGAGTCATAGAGGAAGTTGCCAGGCGCATCCATGCAATAGAGTTTCTTGTGACCCAGCATTTTTCCAAGTCTGTATCCAATCTGGTATACCTCGTTTGCCTGCAGTTCAAATTTGCCTTCGAGGTACAGCGCGTATGTGCTGTCCAGGTGGCGACCGCGTTGGCTCTGCTTCCACTCCACGAAAATTTTGTCTGGGTTAAAGGCCTTGAGCTTATTGGTCAGGTCTTTTATCTCCTTCTGCCGTTTCTCACCCATAATGTCATCTTTCCGCGTTTTCAACATGTCATTGTTGCTGGCGAAGTGATAGACGCCAAGGAGCATGGCCTGTTTTTCCTGGGCGAAAAGAGCCGTTCCTGGTGATGTCAGCGAGGCAACAACTAAAATGGAGATAAGGGATCGGTGATAATTCATGGTGTGGGATTTATTTTTCTAAGACTAAATAATTATTCGCAAGGTTGCAGCAACGTCATAAAAAATCACCCGAAACGCATTGACTATCCGCCCTTTCAAAAACGGTCTATAAGTATTTGTAAGTAATATTTCACAAACCACCGTAACCCAACAGGTTTTTGATTGTAAGTAACGATGCCGGACATTCACAGGAATATTTAAAATTGACAGCAAAAAACAGGATTGACTACAACACTTTTACAGTTCAATGCATCCGTTCATCAAATCCAGGGTTCTTGATTTTTTGAATTGATTTGTTTGCGTATTTCTGCCGGACCGGAAAATATTGTTTTATGATTCAGAGCTACCTTAAAGTCGCCTCCCGCAATATCGTTAAGCGTAAAATGTATTCGTTCATTAACGCCTTCGGTCTTAGCATCGGAATCGCTTTTTGCGTGCTGATCTTCCTGTTCATCCGCGACGAAAAAAGCTTTGATCAATTCCATGCCAACAAGGAGAATCTTTTCAGGCTGGAATCACGATGGTTTAATACCTGGGATCCCAAAGCCAAAGAACAATTCCAGGCCGATGCATGGACCCAAACAGGCATGTTGCCAGCCTTGAAAAACGATATTCCGGAGATTGAGCTGGGAACACGTTTCAATTCGTCGGACGCTATTCTGACATATAATGAAAAAGTCTTCAAAGAAAACGTCGTCTATGTCGATGCTGATTTTTTTAAGATGTTCACTTTCAAATTGCTTGTCGGCAATCCGGATAGGATCTTCCGGACAAAAGAAGAGATTGTGCTGACTCCGGCTCTCGCTGAAAAATATTTCGGTAAAGAAGATCCGATCGGAAAAATATTTCTATTCACCAACGGCCTGGGAGAGAAGAAGCCGATGACCGTTACCGGACTTATCGATTCTCCATCGGCCAACTCAAGCCTCGATTTCGCAATCCTCGTTCCACAGGAAAACCGCCCGGGCTACGAACGTCACCTTGCTAAATTCGGCAACTTCAATACAGCAACATTTGTTCAACTCGTACCAGGTACCGATCTCACTAAATTCCAATCGAATCTTGACAAGACCGTCGAGAAAGTGATGAGTGATCAGCTCAAAAAAGATCGGCAGGAGTCTGTTGTGCCGGTTCCCGATGGGGTCAAGACGTTCCAATTGCAGTACACCAAGCTAGCGCATATCCATCTGAAAAAAGAAATCAGCTGGGAAAAAGTAAGTGATCCGCAATATTCGTTGATCCTCGGCGGAATTGCCCTGCTTATCCTGGTGATCGCATGCATCAACTATGTTTCGCTCGCACTCACAACATCCACATCGCGGCGAACGGAAGTTGGCATCAGGAAAGTCGTCGGCGCCCAGAAAAAGCAGCTCATATATCAGTTCGGATTTGAATCGGTGCTGCTTGCGATGATTTCCATGCTCATCGGAATCGGAATGGCATTCGTGTTCCTGCCTTCGTTCAATAGTTTCACAAAGAAGACGATTGAACTGGATGTCGCAGGGGTAACGCTCGCAGTGGGTGTGAGCCTGGCGCTCGCGTTGATCGTAGGAATATTGGCAGGTAGCTATCCTGCTTTGTTTCTTTCTCGCTTTCGCCCTGCCGTCGTGTTGAAAGGTGGGTTCACCTCCCGCCTGCAGGCTGGTTTCACCAAGCCGCTTGTCGTGTTGCAGTTCTCTCTGTCGGCATTCCTTATCATCAGCTCAGTGATCATGTATCGTCAGATGCGCTATGTAACCACCAAAGACCTGGGTTATGATCAAAATCATCTCATCATTGTTCCAACACAAATGGGATGGACAGTTGATTCCGACAACCTTGTGACGCGATTCAGAGCGCTCGCATCACAACAGCCGTCAATTCTGTCGGTGGCCGGGACCTCATCCTCTTTTAACCAGGGATATTCATTGTATGGATACAAGATCAACGGCGAAAATAAATCCGCTTACGTCTATGCCGGGGATCCATATTATCTCCCAACACTCGGTATCAAACTCCTTCAAGGCAGAAACTTCGATCTGGCAATTCCGAGCGACTCAAATGTGGTGATTGTTAATGAGGCACTGGTAAGAGATATGAATTGGGCAGACCCGCTTAACGAATATCTCAACTGGAAAGAGGACACTGTGGGTGTGGGTGCGAAGGTTATCGGAGTTGTGAAAGACTACCATTTCCTTTCATTGGAAAAAGGTATCGAGCCCATGTTCATCTCAATGGATAAAAATGTAGTCGGACACCTTATAAACATGATGGTCAAAGTCGAGGCCGGCGACCTGGCAGAGCGCGTGTCGGTTATTGAAAAACTCTTTAAAGAAGTCGCTCCCGACAAGCCGTTTGAATACACCTTCCTGGACGAAGACGTTGCCAGGCAATATGCGGCGTACATGCGATGGATGAGCGTCATGGGACTCGCTACCGGTTTCGCAATATTAATATCGTGCCTCGGACTATTTGGACTCGCCGGTATCAATGCAGTAAACAAAACAAAGGAGATCGGGATCCGGAAAGTGATGGGCGCGGATCTCAGCAACATATTTATTCTTTTGAACAGGCAATATGTTTGGCTTTCGATGATTGCGTTTGCATTGGCAGGTCCCGCTTCCTACCTGGCAATGACCAAATGGCTGGCTGATTTCAAATTCCATATCACGGTCGGATGGGAGCTTTTCGCGGTGAGTATGGCGGGCGGACTTTTAGTAGCGTTGTTAACGGTGAGCTACCATGCTATCAAAGCTTCGTCGGTGAATCCCGCAGAAACTCTGAAATACGAGTAAGCGTTTCATCAAATCCGCCTTCGCGTTCCCTCGCACCTTCTCACCTTCGCGGCAAATTAACAGTATTTAGCCGCGAAGGCGCAAAGACTCAATGTACCGCGAAGCGTTCAGGCAATTGGTTTCATACCCAACTGTTGCTTTTGCAAGTGTTCACGGAAAGTTTGCAGCAAGGGATCCTTACTGTTTTGATTCAGCGTAACCATATACCACGGACGATAAAATCCTGACTTCGTAACACGCAGCATCGTTATGTCATTGCTATTACCCACCAACGGACGCGCGAGCCACCGCGAGAGTACAGTGATTCCCATGCCCGCACGGACCAATTCAACGCGGGCTTCCGTGAGCTGCATTTGCGTGATCTTCCGCGGAATGACTCCTGCGGGGACGAGCACGTGCCTGCCGAAGTAGCTGCGATTGAATTCCTCTGTATAGGTAATGAGATTGTCCTCCGCAAAGTCAGCGGGAACAACAAACCGCTTGCGTGCGAGCTTGTGACTCTTAGGAACCAGGAGAACATATTCGTCGTCGAAGAGTTTTTCAAAGTGGACGCCACGGTCTTTTGTTTTCTGGCTCGTCAATGCCAGGTCGATTTTTCCATTCAAAAGAAACTCGACCGGCGCGCTCATCGCCTCGGTTACGATCTCGATGCTTACCTGTGGATGTTTAGTACGAAACGTCTTCATAAATGCCGGCAGCCAATGGTAGTTCGTTTAGCAATGCGTGCTCACCCGTAGCTCACGCCCGTTCTTGTCAATACTTTGAATCTCTTTCTCGGTGCGCTGGATCTCCGGAAGGATTGAGTTCGCTGCTTGCAAAAGCCTTTTCCCCGCCTGAGTTAGCGTCATTGTCTTGTTGACGCGGAGAAACAGCTGAACACCCAATCTCGATTCTATTTCTTTCAGCTGGTGACTGAGCGAGGGCTGCGTCAGGTGCAGCTTCTGCGCGGCGCGTGTCACGTTACCGGTTGTGACGATCTCCTGGATCAGGTTGAGGTGACGGATCTCTATCATAGTTTTCTTCTATCATTATGATAAAGATAATTCATTTTTCTGATGTTGGTGTTCCGGGTATATTCGACGAAACAACTTGTTATTATGCTACGGTTACTCGTCAAGTCAACGCTTCGTTTGCTATCGCGCAACAAGGGCATGTCTATCCTCAAGATCACCGGGCTTGCGGTAGGCTCCGCCGTATTCTTATTGACGACACACTTCTGCCTCGACGAAATCCATTACGATGATTTTCATCCGGAGGCTGACCTGATCTACCGGTATGTTCACCGCGTGAAGTCGGATGAAGACATGCAAAACTTCGCTTTGACCAACGCACTCACCGGCTCCGCTCTCAAAGAACGTTATCCCGAAGTCCTCGATTTCTGCCGCATGGTTGTCCCTCCATTGAGCGTGAGAAACCCGCTCACCGACATCGCATTCAACGAGCGCCACTTTGCATTCGCCGACAGCAACTTTCTCAGCATGTTTTCTTTTCCGCTTGCGAATGACAATCCGAAAGCGCTTACCCGGCCACTGTCAGTTGTACTCACGCCATCGATGGCGAAAAAATACTTCGGTGAGCAGGACGCTGTCGGAAAGACTCTGGTCGTAGCGGGCGAGCTCGAGTTTATTGTCACGGGTGTTTTCAGTCAGGATTTCAGACTGAGTCATTTCAACTTCGATTTCGTGGCCTCATTTTCATCTCTGGATGTCTTTCGTAACAATCCCCGTCTCGCCAGTCAGATCCCCGCCTCACAAAACCTCGACAAAAAAGGATTCAACGCATTTTATACTTACCTGAAGCTGGCACCGGGAAGTGCTGCCGAGCTCGAAGCCAAACTCCCGGCATTCATAGAGGACTTCCGGGGAAAAGGGAGATCGGAAAGACTCAAGCCCACGCTGCAAACGATGCGATCCATACATCTGGAATCAAATCTGTTGTACGAAATCAATCAGAACGGTTCGACATTGCTTGTGTATGTGTACTTCTTTGTCGGGACACTGGTGCTGCTGGTGGCATGTATCAACTACGTCAACATGTCAACTGCAGAGCTCCTCAACCGGGCGAAAGGGATCGGTCTTAAAAAGATCCTCGGCGTGACGCGCTCAACGCTCATCGTGAACCACCTCGGAGAAACTGCCGTCATCACCGCATTGAGTCTCGCCGCTGGGGCCGGTCTCGTGGTCATCGCGACACCGGGATTCAACACAATGGTCAACAGAAACATTGCCTTTCTCGATGGCACGGGATGGCAGCTCCTCGGTGGAATATTTCTATTGACCGTATTGCTGGCAGGCCTCTACCCTTCCTTTGTCATCGCGCGTGCGCGTGGGTTAGAAGCGTTCCGCGGGACAATTCACGTATCACGTGCATCACGGATACTTCGGAACGGGCTCGTGTTCTTCCAGCTCCTCGTGTCATTCTGCCTGGTGACGATATCGTTGCTTATATATTTCCAACTCGACCTGCTGCTGCACAAAGACCCGGGATTCGATTCTGGCCAAGTCATTACAATCAACGCCGTCGCAGTTAGCGCAGAGCAAAGAATTTCATTCAAAGAAAAGTTAACCACTCTCAATGGCGTTGAAGAAGTGGGCATGTGCTCCGTGCCACCCGGTGAATCACTTTTCAGTTATGGACTGACGCTGCCTGAGCATCAGGGAGACGAAGATAAAAGAGTGCTCGTCTATCAATCGTATGTCGATGCCAACTACCTCAAAGCCCTGGGTGTCGCGCTGGACAGTGGCCGCATGTTCGATCCGACCAACGGCGCTGATTCGACACAGTATATGGTGATCAACCGAGCAATGGTTGAGGCCATGGGGCCGGCAGTGTTGTCGCGCACGATCGACCTACCGGGGTTGGTGGGCGATAAGTCAAAAAAGAGCGTGATCGGTGTGATCGACAATTTCAGCTTTGCATCCTTTCACCGGCCCATCGACCCCCTGATGTTGGAATACAATCCGCGCCAGTGCCGGTATTATTTGGTGCGGTTCAGCGGAGATGGTGCTGCTGAGGCGATGAAGAACATTCAAAAGGCCTGGAGCGAAAATCTCCCTACGCTCCCACTTGATTACGACTTCATCGATCAGCGCTTTGCAAGATTCTATGACGCGGAGCAACGTCAGAAGAGTATCATCGCCAGCTTCGCCGTGCTGGCCATAGGTCTGGCTGCCCTGGGCATTTTCGGGACAACACTTTTCGTCGTGCGGCGAAGAACGAAGGAAGTTGGGATACGAAAAATGTTGGGCTCCGCGCGGCTGGACCTTTTTACATTGCTTGCCCGTCCACTGTTTTTGCTGGTGATCGTTGCGAGCATCGCGGGAGTTCCGCCTGCACTCTACTTCGGCACCAGGTGGCTGGAGCAATATCCGTTTAAGATATACTTCTCGCCGCTACTTTTTCTGACGGCATTTGGGGTGATGCTGGTGATTGTGACGGGAACGATTGTGTATCATTTCGTGAAGGTGACACACGTCAATCCTGTTGAAGTGCTGCGCAATGAGAGTTGAATAAAACAAGGATTATTAAGCCACGGATTACACGGATGAACACGGATTAGACCGGCTGAAGCCGGCTGAAACTGAAAAGTCTTGATAAAAGAAGTCCGTCGTCGGCGTGAGCCGACCTGTCCGTGCCAATCCGTGTCGTCCGTGGCTAAAAAAATTTTAACGCAAACGTCGCAAAGCTGACGCAAAGACTTTTCATCTAAATCTTTGCGGTTCTTTGTGTCCATTGCGCCTGCCTGCCGGTCAGGCAGGGTTTCTGCATTACTCCAAACTGGACTAAACCCGTTTTCGTTAAATCCCGCCATTTTATACCACCGGGATGTGTCGTGAAGATAAAATGCTGTATTTCATTGAATGCTAAAACCCCTCCACCGCTGCCTGATCACAAGCGTGATTATTTTGTGTGTTGCAGCAGCCTCCGCACAAACAATTGACGAAGTATATGCGCTGAAAATCGCGACAGCGGGCACAGTCCCCGTTTCAGCGATTGCGGTTGGCGCTTCAAGCAATGACACCGTCCAGATATGTTATATGTTTTGGGCACTCAAGCGCAGCGACGGAAAGACGATCCTTGTCGATGCTGGCTTTACCGACACGACGGCCATGATGAAAATCTCGGGTTACATTCGCCCGAATCTGGCCCTGGCAAAAATTAATGTTCAACCAAAAGACGTCACCGACATCATCCTCACCCATCCGCACAGAGATCACATGGATGGCATTGACCTTTTCCCGGATGCCATGGTGTGGATGCAAAAAGAAGACTACAACTACTTCGTGGGTGCTGCCTGGCAAAAGGGAGGATCGACTATCGGATTTATCAAGAAAGACGTTTCAAAACTCGTCCAGCGGAACCTGGACAAGAAGTTGACGCTGGTCCAGGGGGACAATGTAGAGATCATGCCGGGGATACGTGTCTTCATCGGTTCAAAGCACACGTTTGAATCACAGTTTGTTCAAATCACAACAAAGAACGAGGTGGTCGTCATCGCCTCTGACAACAGCTGGTTCTATTACAATCTTGAAAACGACTTACCCATCCCGATGACTTTGGATTCGAAGGGATACATTCAGAATCTGAAGAGAATGAAAGGGATGGTTAAGGATGCGAGTTTTGTTCTGCCGGGGCACGATCCATTGGTGTTTAAACGGTTTCCGAAGGTCGCGGATGACGTGGTGAGGATCGCGAAATAAAAATACAAGGACACAAGGAACACTAAGCCCTTCGGGTACACAACGAAGTGGACCAATTCGTCGTCGCAAACGTTTTAGGGTTCCTAAGCAAACTCTAATAAAATGAGGGTCTCAGTGTTCACGAGATCCGGTGGCGAATTATTATCTTTTAAGGAAATCTGTCCACCATACCTTCAGCAGTCCTTCCTCCATGGAGTATAAAAAAATTCAGCCAGACAAAGCGCTTGCGGGCTGGCTTGAGTGCTACTACGAGTGGACCGGAATGGCTGACAGCGAGACGGTGGTTCAATCACCGCCGACCGCGAGAACCGCGATCGTATTTAACCTCGGCGCACCGACTTCTGCCTCCCATGGCGAAGGAGAAAAGATAGCCGTCCCCATGGCTTTCGTCTGCGGACAGTTTACTTCTAACTATCGGTTGACGTTGAACGGACGTATTCACATGATCGGCATCGTGTTCCGGGCGTGGTCGATCCACGATTTCTTTGGTGTGCGCATGTCAATGTTGGTGAACAACCGCATGGACCTGTCCTTACTGCTTGGAGATCTCGCGGCAGCAATGCATGAGCAACTGACGAAATCGAAAACGACAGAGGAACGTGTGTCGATCCTGGAGAAGTTCCTGTTAGAGCGCCTGCCCGCAGCGCAAAAGAAATTGAATGTCATCGATGACGCAGTGGCATTCATCGATGACAAGCGTGGTGTGATCACTGTTCAGGAGGTGGCAGAAAAATTCAACATCAGTAAGCGCTATCTCGAAAAGCGATTCCTGGAAAAGGTCGGCACCTCGCCGAAGATGTATGCACGTACCATCCGCTTCTCCTACATCTCCACGATTATTGCTAACCAGGACAAAGTGGACTGGCAGGAAATCGTTGAGCAACATGGCCTCCACGACCAATCACACTTGGTCAAAGAGTTCATGGAGTTCAACAAACGAAATCCTTCCGAATATCATCAAACGCACGTTGAAATGGTGCGATTTGTAAAAAAATGAAGGCGTTCGCGTTTTTACAAGCGGGCAGCGGCGATTGTCTGTAGCTTCAAAGTGAATCATTTACACAACAAACATGAAACCAGCCACACAACCGCAAGCAGAAAGCATCGACGCACTCAGCAAGAAAGGTACTTGCATTGAGTTCTTTTCGGCCTATCAGGATTTCGACCTTAACCGCATGCTCAGCCTCTGCTCTCCTGCAGGCGAGATCGAATTCGTTCCCCTCGGCGACGCCGGCAAGGGCATGATCTATGAAACCGGAAAGGCGATCTGGGCTGCTGTACTGGATGCATTTCCAGATCTCGACAACACAGTAAAAGAGCAGACCTTCAACAAGGTAGACAACACGGTGACGTGTACCGTTGCGATCTTTGGCAAGCAAGCAAAAGACTTCGGCGGTATCCCCTCCAAAGGCCTGCGATTCGACAGCGATCATATTTTTATTTTCCGATTCGATGAAAAGGGAAAAATTGACAAGGTGACTGTCAACTGGGACTTTGACGCGTTTGTGAAACAGCTGACCGGAGCATAGAAGCCCTTCGCTTGACTCCTTTGTACCCCTATTTAGGTACACGAATGAGTCCGTCTGGGAACATTTCGAAAGCGTGATCAGCCCGGAAATGCTGTTCGCATTTTTACAAGTCGATACAGGGTGCGGTTCTTAAATTGAGCGCGCCGCGAGAAGACATTGGCGCTCTTCCCCTTTGCTAAGAATCAAATTTCTGCAGTAACAAAAATCGACAGAAAAATCGTCGGAGAATTGTATCTTTTTCGATCCTCTTACAACGCAAAATGAAGAACACCTTAACAATTTGCGCTTCGCACAATACGCTATCCATCGTTGCATTAACGCGGTTGCTCGCTTTTACGTTGGGCACCTTTGCTGCAACCCTCGCTTACGCGCAGCCTCCTACCATCACCTCATTCACGCCCTCGTCTGGGGCAATCGGTGATTTCGTGAAAATATCAGGAACAAACTTCCGCGTAAACCAAATGGACAACATTGTCACCTTCAACGGCACCCGCGCTGAAGTGATGATGAGCACACCGACCTCACTGATTGTGGTTCCTCAAAATCGCACGACTTCAGGCACAATCTCAGTGACCGTGGGGGGATCCACAGCGACGAGCACCGGCAGCTTCAATGTGATCAGCAACTTCGGTAACATGCAATTTGCAAGTCCTAAGGTGTATGACGTCGGGAGTCCGAATGGACGCCTTCATGAAACAGATTTCAATGGAGACGGCTTTAAAGATTTCGTTGTGCTTTCGTCGTCAGCGATCAATGTGTTCCTGGGCGATGGTCTGGGTGGATTTGTACAACAGCCGGCAATCAGCTTTCCTGGACTGGCCGTTGATGTACTGGTGAAAGATTTCAACCAGGACAACCGCGTGGATATCGTAGTATCTAACAACCTCACGCTCGACCTGACGGTGCTGCTCGGTAACGGTGATGGCACATTTTCCCAATCACCACTCTTTGTAGGCTTCGGTGGTCAACGGCTTGCTTCCGGAGATTTCAATTCCGATGGATTTGACGATCTGATGGTCACCATGTATGACGGATTTAACGTTCTGTTTGGCACCGGAGCGGGGACGTTCAATAACCTTACAACATATTTCACCGGCCAATACCCTGTGGATCTGGCCGTGAAAGATTTCAATAATGACGGCTACCTGGACGCGGCGATCGGTCATGGATGGGATCCCAACATATCTGTTTTTTTGGGAAGCGCGACAGGAGCATTCTCGTTCAGTCAACTCGTGCTCTCCGCCTATAGCGGTGACCAGCAAATTATTTCGGAGGATTTCAACAACGATGGCAACAACGATCTTGTAGCCGGATACGGCAACACATCATTCAGCCTGATGCTGGGTGCAGGAGACGGCACTTTCGGCGCAGCCCAGTACGTGACAACCCATTTCTCGAGAGCGTTTCACGCACGGGATGTGAATGGCGACAACAAGACCGACCTGGTAGTTCCCAATTTCGACACCAACACACTAGACATCTACGTGAATGACGGACTAGCCAACTTCTCACCGGGTCAATCTATTTCCACATTGCCCGGGCCCGGACCGGTTCTCCTGTCGGATATCAATGGCGATCACTTGTTGGATCTCATAAGCTGCAGCTATGCGCAGAACTTCCTAACCGTTCGGATGGGCGCTCTCATCCCAACCATCACATCGTTCACACCGGCGTCCGGGCCGGCTGGCACACCCATCGTCATCACGGGCACCAACTTCAGTCCAACACCAGCAAACAACATAATCTACTTTGGCGCAGTTCAAGCCAGCGTGACGGCGGCGACCACGACACAACTTACCGTCACTGCACCAGTAGGTGCCACGGCACGACCGATCACTGCTACCGTCGGAGGACTGACAGCATATTCTGCACAACCTTTCAAGATGACTACCACAAACGGGCCGATCAATGCCGCTGCGTTCGCAGGCAAAAAAGATTTTGCTTCCTCATCATTGCCGCTCACTGTCGCCACCGCAGATTTTGACCGCGACGGCAAAGTTGACGTTGCCACCGCCAATCGAATAGGTCTGACGTTAAATATATATCGAAACACAGGCACAAATGGTCTGATCGATGCAAACACGCTCGCAGCTCCTGTAACCAAACCCCTCGTAGCAGATCCCTTCTCCGTAATGGCAAGCGATCTGGACGGTGACGGACTGCTTGACATCGTTATCCCGGTCGCGATCACAGGATTAATTTCCGTGTTCAGGAATACGAGCACGCCGGGTAATATTTCTTTCGACAACCGAGTCGACTATCCTCTAAGTGGAGATGCATTGCGGGTAATCGTCCAAGATCTCGACGGTGACGGCAAGCCGGAGATCGCAGCCGGAAGGCGATCTCCCAACGTGGTTTCCATTTTGAAGAACAATAGCACCACCGGAGGATTTAATGCTTCTTCGTTTGCCGCGCCCGTTGATTTCTCCACAACCAACGATCCCTATGACATTGCGGTGGCCGACTTTGACGGTGACGGCAAGCCTGAACTCGCGCTGACAAACAATTTGAGCGCAAGCGTTTCTGTCTTCAGGAATACAACGAGTGCCTGCACCATTGACGCAACATCATTCGCTGCGAAGATTGATTTTCCAACCGGAAACCGTCCTCAGGGAATTGTCGTCGGGGATTTCGATGGCGATGGAAAAACAGACATCGCAGTGGCAAACAATGTTGGCGAAACCACGATCTCAGTACTACATAACGCATCGGCCGGATCGATATCATTTGATCCAAAAGTGGATTTTACAGCAGGAACGGAACCATTCAAGCTTGCGGTTGGCGATCTGAATGGTGACAGCAAGCCTGATATCGTCGTTACCAATTTCGTATCCAACAACATTTCGGTGTTCGCGAATACTTCGACGGCGGGAAGCATTTCAACCTCTTCTTTTGCGCCCGCTGTGAACTATGCCACCGGAAGTAATCCCGGAGAAGTAACCATCGCAGACATTGACGGCGATTTGCGCGCGGAAATCCTGGTGGCCAACCATGGCTCGGCATCTTTTTCGATACTCATACCCGTACCTACGATCGCATCTTTCACTCCGGCTTCGGGCGCCATCGGCACCACGGTGACGATCAACGGTAGCAACTTCAACACGACGCCAACTAACAACACTGTTTACTTCGGTGCCGTCAAAGCCAACGTAACGGCAGCAACCTCAACGCAACTTACCGTGACGGTGCCACCAGGCGCTACTTTCGAACGCATCTCCGCGATGGTCAATGGATTGACCGCCTATTCCAGTGATCCATTCGTTGTAACATTCGCAGGCGGTGGATCAATCGACGCGTGTTCATTGGCACCCAAAGTTGATTTCACCGCCGGCACAACACCATTGAGCGCATACATCGGCGACGTCGATGGCGATGGTAAAGCGGACCTCGTTACAGGAAATCAAAATGCCAACACTGTCTCTGTTTTTCGAAATACCAGCACCACCGGCACGATCAACGCGAGTTCATTTTCCGCGAAAGTTGATTTCGCCGTTGGCACTCAGCCTTACCTCGTCGTGGTTGCTGATATAGATGGTGACGGCAAGCCCGACATCAGCGTTGCCAACAATGGTAGCAACACGATTTCAGTATTAAGAAACACCAGCGTTTCAGGATCCATTACCGCTTCCTCCTTTGCCGTAAAAGTTGACTTCACGGCAGGTGTAAATCCTTATAGCATTGCAGTGGGCGACCTCGACGGAGACGGACTCCCCGAATTAGTGGCCGCCAATTTCAGCAGCAGCTCCATTTCGGTTTTCAAGAACATAGGCTCAGCCGGTTCATTCACCACGGCCTCTTTGGCTGCCAACGTGGATTTCACCACGACTTCGGGACCATCAAGTGTGATGATCCGCGACCTCGACGGAGATGGGAAGCCCGACATCGCCACGGGTGGAAGTGCCGGTACGGTATCGGTATTGCGAAATACGTCAACGCAGGGAAGCATCGACATCACGTCCTTTGCTGCGCACGTTGATCTTACGACTGGCAGCTATCCCAGGAGCATGGCCATTGGTGACCTGGACGCAGACGGTAAAGCCGACCTGGTGTTTGCAAACTACAGCAGCAACACAGTCTCTATTTTAAAAAATACAAGTAGTCCGGGAACGTTGACCACGGGTTCATTTGCAGCAAAGGTGGATTTCGCCACCGGAGCAAATCCTCATGGGGTTGCAATCAGCGACATCGACGGTGATGGTAAGGCAGACATAGGCGTAGCTCAAGGTGGTGGAGCTTCTATTGGTCTATTGAAAAATGTGACGCCGAATGGTGTCATCAACTCCACCTCATTTTCTACTCATATCGATTTTACCACGGGAATCGGTCCCTCGAATATTACATTCGGTGATCTGGACAGCGATGGAAAACCGGAAGCCGTCGCCGGTGTGGGCGGCAGCGATGTGATTTCCGTTTTCCACAACCTCATCGGTTCAATCCCTGGTCCGACCATCAGCTCATTCAGTCCTGCAAATGGAATCGCAGGAACACCGATAACCATTACCGGAACAAACTTCAGCCCGACACCTGGCAACAACATTGTGAAATTCAACGGCATCACTGCAGTTGTTACCGCGAGCACAGCGACAACGATCAATGTCACCGTTCCAGCCGGAGCGACTACTGGAACAGTGAATGTAACAGTCGGTTGTAACCAGACAACCAGTTCGGCAAATTTCAACGTGTGCACAGTTCCTGCGTCACCCACTACCACCGGTGCGTCACGATGCGGAGCCGGGACGCTGACGCTGACTGCCACCGGATCGGTGCCCGGAGCATATGCATGGTACACCGGCGCATCGGGGGGCACTCCTATCGCGGGCGAGACAAATGCATCCTTTATCACACCATCATTGTCAACCACAACGACATATTTTGTGACAGGCATCAACGGTGCTTGTGAGAGTAGCAGAACGCCAGTCACCGCCACCATCCTGACAATTCCCGTGGCCCCATCGGTGACACCAGGCTCCGGCTGCTCGCCATCATCGGCAGTGACAGTGCTGGCATCCGGTGGCACGAACGGGCAATACAAGTGGTACACGTCGGCAACCGGAGGTGTTGCGATCGCGGGTCAAAACAATAGTAGTTTTACAACAGCGACAATCTCTGCAAGCACTACCTATTATGTGAGCATCGACAATGGCACCTGCGAGAGCACACGCGCGCCGGTGATCGCCGAAATAAAATCATGCATTCCCCAGATCACGACAGCAGTTTTCAGCGCCACAGTCGGCGGCGAAATCACAAAAGCCCTCGCTTCGCTCGTGACCACCGTTGGGAGTGCGCTGGATATGAATTCATTTTCAGTGGTGGTCCCTCCCATCAGCGGAGCAAAGACGTCAATCACTTCCGGCACCATCCGGATCAACTACGCTGGTGTTGTCTTTGTTGGAACAGACCGCTTTACAATTCGTGCTTGTGATGTGGCCGGAAACTGCGGGCAGCAGGAACTTACTGTAGATGTGCAGGGAGAACTGATGGTGTTCAACGCCCTGTCTCCGAACGGCGACGGCAAGAATGAAACGTTTTATGTTCAGAACATAGACCTGCTTCCCGATGCGAGACAAAATCACATGACGATTTTCAATCGATGGGGAAGCGTTGTTTATGAAGTTGACAATTACGACAACGCGGCGCGCGCCTTCCAGGGATTGAACAACGATGGTGAAAAACTTCCTGCCGGCACCTATTTCTATCGCGTGGAGTTCAGCAGCGGAATCAAACCTCTCACTGGCTTTATTTCCCTACGACAATGAAAGCGATGAAGCAAATCCTGTTGGTTGCGACCATCCTCGGCGCTGTCATCCAGGCAACTGCGCAGCAAGATCCTATCTATGCGCAGTACTTAAACAATCCGCTGACAATCAACCCCGCCTATGCGGGCAGCAATAATATGTTCAACGCGAGCCTGCAGTATCGTACGCAGTGGGCTGGCATCGACGCAAATCCAGTGACAGTGAACTTCAGCAGCCACATGTCTGTCTATCGGAACAAGGTCGGCGTTGGCGTAATGGTTGTTGAAGACAAGCTTGGCGACACCAACAATACGGAGTTCAACACCATGTATTCCTACAAGATCCAGATCAACGACAGCTACCTTTCTTTCGGCCTGCAGACGGGGTTTATCCGTTATAAAACGGATCCATCCTTGCTGACGATCCGCGATCCAGGCGACCCTGCGTTTTCCCAACTTACGGAAACGACGTTCAATACCGGCGCAGGAGTAATTCTTAAAAACGATCGCTATATGATTGGATTCTCTGCTCCACGCCTGCTGCCAGCAACGGTGAGCCAGGGCGGACAGCAGATAGAATTATACAAGCAGCACTATTATCTCTTCGGATCGTATATCATGTTCCTTTCCGAGGACATCCGTTTCAAACCGTCGGTGCTGTTGCGCGGAACTCAAAATTCCTATTCTGTTGACCTGAACGCCAGCTTCAACATCCGCGAGTTCTACACGGCCGGCATTTTCACCCGCAACTTTGCCACTTATGGAGTTTTGGTTCAGGCGATGCTCAGCAAAGTCAGACTCGGCTACGTCTTTGAACTCCCCGGCGGCTCTGCATCAACACTCAACTTTGCGTCGCATGAGTTGATGGTTGGAGTATCGATGGGTGTGTTGAGTCAGCATGAGAAGGCAGTGAAGACATTTTGAAGATTCCTTTGCCTTCTTTTTTTGATCTAAGGATTCCGTCCCACCGGCGAAGCCGGTCAAATCCGTGTCTATCCGTGTCTTCCCCGCCTGAATGAATTCATTCGGGCAGGCGTGGCCCAAAAGAATTCAATGCACAGCTAATCACACTTATCACACGGCTCTACCGTTTTCCCTGCGTCAAGCTTCCAGCACTCCTCATAGATAGAGCAATAGCAAATGGTCAGTTGTACCTTGTGCTTTGCCAATGCAGGCATTACCATGGCAGCCGTTGTTGAATCTTTGAACTCCGCGAACGCGATCTGATCACCGGGCGAAAGCACCCGCGAGCGAATGTTGGTGTATCCCGTCAGCACATGCTTCTTTCCGGTAATCGCTTCCATGAGCGAGTCAATCTTCTTTTGATTTTCTGAAAACCGGATGTTATCAGCAGTGATGTATGCCGACTTGATAATCGCTGGTCCCACACCTTTGTTCTGAACGCTGATCAAGAAAGAATTGTCGCTGGATGAAAAGCTCACCTCGAGATACGGCCACGCGGCAGCATGCATCTGCTTGCTCATGATATTGGCCTGGTAGATATAAACGAACATTGTCAGCAGACCGATGATCACCGCCATCAGGGCAATGACGAGGTCGGCGCGAAGGGAGGTGAGTTTTGACATAGGGTAGCTTATTTCGCCACAAAGGCACCAAGGCACAAAGATGCACTAAGTTTTGGTTGAATACCCTTTGTGCTCCTTCGTGTCCTTCGCCTCCTTCGTCTCCTTTTTATTTTTCTAGCCACGGATTTCACGGATTATCACGGATGGTCGGCCAGGGCCGACTTAAGGCCTTGCAACGAGATAGATCTCATTCCGACCGGCTTCAGCCGGTCCAATCCGTGTCCATCCGTGTAATCCGTGGCTCAAAAAAATTTTAACGCAAAAATCTAATCGTCATCGTCATCCGCTGCGACCGGCACCACAAACGCCGCCCGGGTCGGTCCGGGGAACGGCACATCTCCCTTCAACCCATGCCACAGCACTCTATTGAATTCCACATCATTATTGGAATCCTCTTTTTTGAAATTGAATGCCTCCGACTTCTTCTGCCAGATGTTCACCGCCACGTTCTTTTCTCCAAGATCGATCTTTGGCGCGATGGATTTGAAGTCCGATGGCATCGGGCTCGACATAAAACAGTTCCACATCGGTTTCGCGGCGGCATCGTATTGCGTCATTGGCTCCATTCCCAGCAGCAGCTCCATCGTGCGCAGCACCGACGAAGTAGTATAAGGAGTATGATCTATGAAATTTCTTTTGATAAGACCACCCGCGATATATGCCGTGCTCCTGTGCGCGTCGACGTGATCGGCGCCGTTCTGTGCATCGTCTTCCAAAATGAAAACGATTGATGAATGCCAGATCGGACTCGCCGCGAGATGCTCTATAAAGAGTCCGACGGCGTAGTCATTGTCAGCCACGTGTGCATACGGAGATAGCCTGCCCAACCGCATCCCTTCAGTATGGTCATTGCCGAAGCGCATAGTATTGAACTGCGGGACGGAGTTTGTCTTTAAGAGCATGGCAAATTCTTTTTTCCATGCATAGAACCTCGCAGTGTCCCTGATTGAAAGATCATATCCGGCATAAGTGGGACACACATGACCGTCGAGCACTTTTACAGTTGCCTTGCCTTCATCGGCAAACTCGCCGTAGGTGCGGTACGTGACACCCGAACGTTTACAGTTATCCCAGATGAACATCTTATTGTTGGCGATCTCGCGCTCACCTTCGCCACCGTACGTTCCTCCCCTGCCGCCGTAGCTAGTGGGCCAGGTTTTTTCGAGATAGTCATTCGCGTAGGCGCCCATGCTCCAGTTGTGGCCGTCGGCGCTGACCTCTGCATCGACAAAGAAATTGTCCAGCAGCACGAACGATTCCACGAGCTTGTGCTGGTTTGGCGTGACCTTCTTTCCGAACAGCAGCAGCGTGGTGTCACCGTTGCCGCCCTTCACATCCGACAGCACCTGGTCGTAGGTCCGGTTCTCCTTTATTATATAGAAGACGTGTTTTACAGGAGAGTTTTTACCCAAAGCAATTGGCGCTGTAATTGGAGCCGTCGAATTACGGTAGGCCGAATAAGGTGAGTTATTGTAAACTGCCGCGCTATAGTCTTTCAAAGTTTTCTCCGAAGGCACATCGATCACGCTCATCGTGCCCGTGAATAGGGCGGCAATGTATTCGACGTCACTTCCCTTGCGCGTCTCGAAGCCATGGTGGATCACATCTTCACGCTTGCGCGTGGGTGCGGGACCAAAAGGGTTTGGTTTTGAAGTAAATCCTTTTCCATTCGAGACCCAGATCTTTCCATTCACCAGGCGCACACAAGTCGGATACCAGCCCGTAGGAATAAATCCCCTCGGCATGCTGGCGCCGGGTTTCGAAACATCGAACACAGCAATGCAATTGTTATCGGCGTTGGCGATGTAGAGCATGTTTTTCTTCGCATCCAGTGCCAGGCTGTTAGGCGTGGATCCGCTCGGCGATTGCGGGAACAAGGCAGCATCAAGTGTCTCGATCACCTGCCTGGATTTGATATCGATGACAGAGACTGTGTTATCGTTGGCATTGCAGACATACATCAGCTTGCCATTCGGAGTTAATAATATTTCGTTGGGATTATCGCCGACAGCGATTGGTGGGTTCCATGAATTCTTTACGAGGTCGTAGGTCAGCAGCTTATCGCAACCCCAGCACGTGATGAACAGCTCCGAGTTGTCTTTGCTGATCTTGCAGGCGTAGCCTTCCGCATCCAGCGGGAGCGAATTAACAACCTGTTTTGTTTTGAGATCGACGATGTAGAGTTTTTTGTCCTCGCGCGTGACGGTGTACAGCCTTTGTCTTTTTTCATCGATCGCAATACCTGCGGGACCGATCCGTTCCGGCCAGGGTTTGCCGAGCACCAGACTGTCCGCGAGCTTGAGCTTGCCTCCGCTAAAGGCATATTTCAATATCATATTATTATGACCCGCCGCCGCATATAAAAACTTCTCATCACTCGTGAACGCGAGTCCGTACCACAGCTTGTTCACCTCGATCGAGTCTGTCTTCTTCCTGGTTGCCGTCTCGATGATCTGCAGCGTCTGCGTGCCCTGACCGTTGTTCGTCACCGCCGCATATTTCCCCGACGGGCTCACCTCAATGCTCAGCGGCAGATCTCCCAGCACGAAGCCAGTACCAGCGGGACTGAGCTTCCAGCCGTTGGGGAGAAGGATGGGTTGAGGGAGGGATTGGGAAAAGGTGGTGATGCACAGAAAAGTGCACGCGAGAAAAGAAAGAAGACTTCTCATGAGTAGGCCTTTGGGTAGTCAAAGATACGAAGTGAAGAAGGAAGAGAGATGAAGGGAGTGTTAAGCGGTGGGATACATGATAACCTCATCCGAATATTCTCGTCAAACAACAAATTTTCTAGCTGAAAACTAACTTCCCACGCGCAGCCTGCAAATCATAAATATTTCGCAGAACGTCGATATCTATTTTCATCTTTGTTCTTGATTTTAGATGCAAAACACGATCCCACTTAACACTGGATGAAACGTTGGAAAGTCGCTCTACGAGAAAAAAACCTTCTTCGTTAGATAATACCTTATTACGAACCTCACCAAAAAAATTTTTGACTGCACTAGCCAAACCAAAAACACTTCTTTCATACCTTACAGATCCAATGTAAAGGCGAAGAATTTCCTCCTTTGAAAATTCCCGGTTGACCCAAAAAGCCAAAAGGATTTCAATAATCTTCCTAAGATATCTGTTCTGATTAGCGGGAATGAAAAGCGATCTGCAAAGCTGCATATTGATCGTAGAGCCACCATTGGGGATTAGATGAAATCTTCTTCTAAGAACAGAAAATCTGCTAAAAAAAGCTCTTGTCAGCGATCTGAAAGAAACTCCTGGATGGTGTTCAAATCTCCGATCCTCTATATCAATTAAGATTTTACGGAGGGAAACATCATTGACGTTCAATCTCTCAAGTTCGAGGTAGGAAAGTTTTGCCCTGTAAATTATATATTCAAAATTATCGATCAACTTTATCCGAACAACCGACGAAAAAATCTTTGTGAGATTCAAGAAGTTTGTTTCATGAGTGTCGTTCAAATAACTTCTAAACACGTAGAGGTAAACCAAGCAAATAACCAAATGACCGTTGGCTACATCAATTCGAAAATTCATAACGAAAGTCTCGAAATGGAGCGGCGGATTGTTCTTTGTAAGGAGCCACCAAGCATAATTCACAGAAACAACTACAAGCCAAAAGGGCATACTCTTAAAGTTTGTCCATCCCTCAAAGAATTTGATTGCAAATGGGTTATTTGCACCCTCGACGCGCCAATTTGGAAGTGTAAGATGTATGTGCCCATAATCGACTCCAAGCATCGTCCTGAGTGTGACCACTTTTCTCGCGTTTATTGTAATTTGGCGCTGTAGGTCAACAAAGTATCCTAATAACATGGCCCCGAAGGAAGCGAGCACGATAGCAAAGAGAAGATAAGTGTTAGGTGAATTGACGAGGACTGAAGAATTGCCGGCTTGACCGAAAGAGATCGTAAACGCGAACGTCACAAATGCTAAGGAGAAATTAGTTACTCGCCCGTACACCTCTGTCTGACCGTTGGCAATCTTTTGAGCTTCCTCAAATTCAAGCAAGAGTATATCTCGGTCTTCAAATTTATATGTCGGAAAATATTGCTCGGCCTTTGTCTCCATGGCTAGTAAGAATCGTAGAGACTGAATTCTTCCTTAATCTCAACCATGAGAAATTTATATTTGGCATCTTTTTCTTCTACTGAAAGCTCATTATCCAAAATCGCCTTACATATAAAAAGGATTTGGCGGATATATGTTTTATCTTTACAATGCCTTTTTATCGTCCTACGCATTGAATTTCGACCATAATCTTGAGTAGTCTCTTGTGCTTTAAATGATTGGTACGCACCATACAATTCAATTGCACCAAGACGGACACTTTCAATGTCACTTAAAACTGTTGTTGACTTTGTCTGCATGATTCCGGTCGTTCCAATCTTTGATTTACCAAAGGTCCTAAACCATAAATTTTCAACTATTCTGACAACATAGGGGCGATTGAAATTTTCAAAAATAAGAATAGACAGCACTAATATCCGGAATTCATTATCTGATCCAGATATGCTATCAATCACAGGCTCGTATACCCTTCTAAGCGATCTGAACTTCCTAACAATATATCGGCGTTTACGCGGCAACAGTTCCGGAAGGTAGGCGATGGTGGTCTCCTGAATTGCATTCGTCGAATACTTTACATCAAAACCATTCGCCACTTGGTAAATAAAGAAAAGTATCAATAGCCAAACTTCATTTTTAATTTGCGAAAAGTCCGGGAGCAAGTCGGTAACAGACGAAAGGAAATTTTGGTAGATATGTAAGCTCCCCCGAAAATAGGACAGTTTAGGATTAGACGGAAGTCTTAACTTTAAACTGTTAATCATGAAGAAAACTCGATTTACTGAAGCCCAGATTTTCAACATTCTCAAAGAATTTGATGCTGGCAAAAACATCT
>JBGAKL010000030.1:0-6193 GCA_044224375.1 Cyclobacteriaceae bacterium | reverse complement strand
CGGTAATCGCTGGAAGCTGGTATCGCGCCATTCCAACAGGATGCCATGAAAACTTTCTTTACCGGTCGCAGGATCCTGTTGTTCACGGTGGGTCTGCTGCTGGTACTGGCTTATACCTTTTCACTTCCTTCTAATCTTTTTCGGGATCCGTACAGTACTGTGTTGGAAGACCGATCAGGGCAACTTCTCGCAGCATCGATCGCGCGTGATGGCCAATGGCGCTTTCCTGCGACAGATCAGCTGAACGAGAAATTTGAAAAAGCGCTCATTGCGTACGAAGACAAACGCTTTCCCTTTCATCCGGGAGTTGATATTCTCGCCCTCGTTAGGGCAATCAGGCAAAACGTTGATCAAGGTAGAATTGTGAGTGGTGGAAGCACGCTGACAATGCAGGTAATCCGATTAGCTCGTAACAACCCACCGCGGAACCTTGTCCAGAAAGGAATCGAAGTCGTTCTCGCAACAAGGGCAGAAATTCGCTATTCGAAAAAGGAAATTCTCCATTTGTATGCCGCTCATGCACCGTTTGGAGGCAACGTCGTCGGTATCGAAGCTGCATGCTGGCGATACTTCGGTAGAAACTCAGCAGATCTTTCTTGGGCAGAAGCGGCAATGCTGGCAGTGCTGCCTAACAATCCCTCCTTAATTCACCTGGCCCGCAACAGGGAACGACTGCGCGACAAGCGGAACAGTCTCCTGTTAAAGATGTACGAGTCGAAGACAATCGACTCGCTCAGTTATGCATTGGCGATAGCCGAACCGATCCCTGATAAGCCACAGTCCATTCCGCAACTGACGCCACATTTGCTCGACAGAACAAAACAAGAAGGTTATGCGGAACAGATTGTTCATTCGACTATAGACGCGGCAATGCAACAGCATGTTCAACAAATTGTTGACGATTATGCCCAGCGGATGAAAGCCAATCAAGTGTTCAACGCGGCAGCGTTGGTGCTCGACGTCAAGACAGGTGAAGCATTGGCTTATGTTGGGAATACGAGATCAGGCGTCGAACATCATGAGCAGGTTGATATCATTCGTTCCCCCAGAAGTACTGGCAGTATTCTCAAACCATTTCTCTATGCGGCGATGCTTGACGAGGGTCGAATGTTGCCGGGTACATTAATGCCGGATATCCCAACGTTGATCGGCGGCTTCGCACCCAAAAATTTCTCCAGACAATACGATGGTGCAGTGCCGGCTGATCAGGCGATGATCCGATCTTTAAATATTCCCACCGTGTATGAGCTTAAGGATTTTCGATACGAAAAGTTTTACAACCTGCTGAAAGAGATCGGCATGACAACCTTGAGAAAACCTGCAGATCACTATGGACTATCATTAGTGCTGGGAGGAGCAGAGGGTTCGCTTTGGGATATCACAGGTATGTATGCTTCGTGCGCACGCACATTAAACAATTATTTTGAACACCCGGGGAGAAGTAAGTATTTAGCTGGTGATTTTCATTCGCCGCGGTATGTGTCAATTACTCAAAATGAAAAAGAAAGTACGCCCGATTCCCGCCTTAGTGCTTCGTCCATTTGGATAACTTTTGAAAAGCTGAAAGAATTGTATCGGCCTGGTGAAGAAACAGGCTGGCAGCATTTTTCAAGTTCCAAAGCAATCGCATGGAAGACAGGAACCAGTTTTGGATTGCGGGATGCATGGGCCATTGGCGTAAATGGATCGTACGCTGTCGGAGTTTGGATAGGTAACGCCGATGGAGAAGGACGACCCGGTCTTACCGGAACAGAGGCAGCCGCTCCACTACTCTTTGGAATTTTTTCCTCGTTGCCAGGCAATACGTGGTTTCAGAAACCTGTTTCAGAGTTGACAGATGTAAAGGTGTGTGCGATGAGTGGTCAGCGCGCATCTGATCGTTGTGCTGTGGTCGATACTGTTGCAGTCCCGACGCCTGGACTTCAGTCAGTGGCATGCCAGTTTCATAAGATTGTCCATCTTACCAAAGACGGAAAATATCGCGTGCACCTGGAGTGTGAATCTGCGTCCGGGATGCAAACGATCAATTGGTTCGTGCTGCCGCCGGTGCAGGAGTACTATTTCAAAGAAAAAAATATGTCGTATAAAACACTTCCTCCTTATCGAAGTGATTGTGCAGATCCGCTTTCCGTTGCGTCGATAGACGTGATCTACCCGAAAACAAATTCTTTGATCTATGTGCCCATCCAGCTCGATGCAAGGACTGGCGATGCCATATTTGAAGCTACACACCGCCGCCCAACCGCTACGATATTTTGGCATCTCGACGGACAGTACGTCGGCAGTACCCAGGCATCACATCGGTTGGCTTTTGCTCCGGCCAAGGGGCGCCATGTCCTCACGTTGGTGGACGACGCTGGCGAGTCCGTCCAGCGCTCATTTGAGGTGATTTCCGTCAGGTAATGCGGCAGGATGTAATATTTTGTTGTAAATTCAACTATTTAATTGACAACCTGAGTTTAACATTGCAGGTTCTATGGCTTAAAATCTACCGTATGAAATCTATTTTTTGGATGCCGTTGGCATTGGTGTTGGTCACCTTACAGACCTTGAGTGCGCAAAGCTCACGACGAGAGGGACAAGCAAATTTCGTGATCGTCATTGGCGCGTACAAAGTACCTGAGAACGCGGCCCGCCATGCCCGTCAGGCCAAAAAGCAAAAGTATCAATCCAGTGTTGAGCTCAATAACGATAAGAATCTATACTATGTGAGCATCATGCAGACCGATGATCATGATGCTGCCATCAATGAAGTGAAGAAATTGCAATCATCAGGACCGTTTCGCGATGCCTGGGTATTCTCACGTGTTCCATACACACCGCCAGTTGTTGAACAACCCGTCGTTGAACAACCAAAAGAAGAGCCGAAAGTGGAAGTGGTGCCAGAGGTTGTCAAGCCAGTGGTTTTGACTGAAGCCGATAAGGCCCGCATTCGCGAGGAAGAAATCAAATCAAAGGTGGACCAGCAGGCGATGGTGATGAAGAAAGGTGAGATGGAAACGCTGGACTACATCTTCTTTTACCGTGATGCTGCCGTACTTCGTCCTGAATCGCGATTCGAAGTTGACAGACTGGCAAAGCTCATGGAAAACCATCCCACAGAAAAAATAAGGATACATGGTCATACCAATGGTAATGACCCTGGAAAAATTATAAAGCGAGGCCCAAAGAGTACTGACTTCTTTTCACTTGACAATACGGTTGAAGATTACGGCTCTGCCAAAGAACTTTCTGAACTTCGTGCCAATCAGATTTTGGAATACCTGGTGTCAAAGGGTATTGACAGGAAAAGAATGAGCATCAAGGCCTGGGGTGGCAAGAAGCCATTGTATCCCGTTGATGACGAGAAGGCAGAGGCAAACGTGCGCGTTGAAATAGAAGTTGTCAAGTCTGAACAGAATTGATCGGCGCTTCGAAAATATTCTAGTCAGTAGTAAATTTCCTTTCAGAGTCAGTTCCTGTTTTGTCACCTATCGTGAAGAAGGGGTATTGATGAGTCTAATCCCTTGCTTCGAAAACGCCCTGGAACAAGGGATTTTCGATTATTTGCTATCTTCGAGAAATAGAATCATTAAACACTATGAGGCTCCTGGCAATTTTTTTGTGGGCGATCGGTCTTTTCATCACCTGTACCCCCGCCGCGGCACAGACCCCGAACACCGAGTACTATGTTACCATTGGTGTATTTGGCGTTCATAAAAATGCGCTGAGGCTGACGGAAAAGGCTAACAAGATGGGTTTCAACGCTCATTATGCAATTAACCCCGCGAGGAAATTATACTATGTATACCTGCTTCAGGCGACTTCAAAAAAGCAGGCATTTACTTTTGTGATAAAGCTGAGAGCAGAATCTGAATTCAAAGATGCCTGGGTTTTTGCCGGACACCTGGGTCAGGACGGCATGACACTGGAGGTGATTGAAATGGGGCAAACTCCTGTGGCGCAGGAAACACCGGTTGTGAAGGAGCCGGCCGTAAAAGAGCCCGTCGTGGTTGAACCTGTAGTCAAAGAGCCTGTCGTTGAAGAGAAGCCTAAAAAGGATTCTGTCGTTGTTGCCCCGGTGGCTAAGAAAGTGGCGAAAGGGAAGTTTTTCAATTTCAGATTCATCAACGCTGAAAATGGAAATCAAATAAGGGGAGAGATACACCTTGCTGAGTCAAATCGGGCAACTCAATACCAGGCCTTTAAAGCCAACGAGATGGTCGACGTGGGAGCGCCCAGGAATCAGGCTGGATCGTATTTTATTACCACCGTCGCTCCCGGATACAAAGTTTTAGAAACTACGATCAACTTTAAAGATCCGCTCCCGTCATCATCTGGAACTGGTCCTGATGGAGAGATCATCATTCCACTCGCACTCGAGCGCGCTAAACGCGGCGATTACATAGAGTTTAACAACGTCAGCTTTTATCGCAACTCAGTTATCATGCAGCCGCAGTTTAAAGATGAGATAGATGGGTTGGCTGGATTAATGAAAGAAAATCAAAATTATAAGGTGCGGATCCACGCTCACTGCAACGGAAATGAATCGCGGGATATCATCACGCTGGGTACAAGCACTAAGTTTTTCGAGAGCGACCCTGGCAATCAAAAGATCACGGGATCAGCAAAGGAGCTTACCGAATTGAGGGCAGAGGCGGTAAGAAGATACCTCGTGTCAGAAGGAGTCTCCGTTGAGAGGATCATGACCAAAGGTGAAGGAGGAAAAGAAATGGTCTACCCGCAGAACAGTGTTTACGCAAATTATAATGATCGCGTAGAGATCGAAGTGGTCCGACATTGATAAGAGTCCGATCTTGAAAAAGGGCCCGGTTGAAACGGGCCCTTTTTTATTATTTAGCAGCCAAAGCCATTGCTCTGGGCCTCGCTAATTCGTCATCGCTTTCAGAATATCGTGATGAGTGATGATGTGAACTTTCATAGCCTCATCTCGGACAAGCAACGCCTTGTTGTTCTTGTTGAGCATGGACGAAAGAACGTCAAGAGTTGTATCCAGGGCAACAAATTGCATCGGCTTATCCATCAGTTCGCCTACAGAACTGTCTTTTACTAACGGATTCTCAATAATCTTTTCGAGGAGGCTTGCCGAGGCCACACTTCCAACAAATTCTTTATCGTCCACAACAGGAACCTGGTCTATACCTTGCTGGTTCATGATTTTTATGGCCTCTCCGATCCGGGATGTTTTTGGAACGGTGAAAAGGCCGTCTTTGCCATTGCGATTGATTATTATATCCCGCGCAGAAGCAAACGATCTTTCCTCCAGGAAACCATGATCTTTCATCCAGTTGTCGTTATAGACTTTGTTCAGGTAACGAGTGCCATGGTCCGGGAGCAGCACTACCATCACATCATCTTTCTTCATGTGATCGCGGGCATATTCCAATGCCCCGTGCATTGCTGAACCACTGCTCCAGCCTACAAATAGGCCTTCTTCACGTGATAGCCTTCTGGCCATGATTGCGCCATCTTTGTCTGTTACTTTGATGAACTGATCGATGACGTCAAAATTCACATTTTTGGGCAAAATGTCTTCTCCAAAACCCTCCGTCAGGTAAGGGTAGATTTCATTGCGATCGAAGACCCCTGTTTCCTTGTATTTTTTGAAGACCGATCCATATGTATCGATGCCCACGGTCACAAGGTTGCTTTTTTGCTCTTTCAGGAATTTTGCTGTGCCACACATTGATCCACCAGTACCCACAGTGGCGACGTAGTGTGTGATCCTGCCGCCACTTTGTTTCCAAATTTCGGGGCCGGTTGCCTCATAATGCGCCGCCGTATTTGACAGGTTATCGTATTGGTTTGGATAGTAAGAGTTAGGGATGTCCTTGTTAAGCTTCCGCGCTACGGAATAATAGGAGCGTGGATCGTCGGGCTCAACATTGGTTGGACATACAATCACCTCGGCGCCTACAGCTTTAAGAATATTTATTTTTTCCTGGGACTGTTTGTCGGCCATGGTGAAGATGCACTTATATCCCTTTGCGATCGCTGTAATAGCCAATCCCATTCCCGTATTTCCCGACGTGCCTTCAATGATTGTTCCTCCTGGTTTCAGTATACCGGCTTTTTCGGCGTCTTCAATCATCTTCAGGGCCATTCTGTCTTTCGTCGAATTGCCCGGGTTGAAATATTCCACTTTTACAAGGATTGTCCCGGGTATGCCCTGACTGATTTTGTTCAATTTCAC
>JBGAKL010000029.1:0-6198 GCA_044224375.1 Cyclobacteriaceae bacterium | reverse complement strand
ATCAATACGCCCGGAATACCCTGCAGCTAAACCAGCGTAACAATTCATTCAGTGAGATTGGATTGATGGCGGGCGTATACGCAACCGATTGGAGTTGGTCGGCATTGTGGGCGGATTTTGATCTTGATGGCTTCAAAGACATTTTTATTTCAAATGGCATCGAGCGGCGCTCAAATGACCTTGACTATATAAACTTTATTGGAGAGGATTCAATCCAGGAGAGACTAAAGAATGATCTGCGCGAAAGGGAAATGAACTACTTCAAGAGAATGCCGCAGATTAAAATACCAAACTGCCTGTATATCAATAATCGCGATTCCACCTTCACAAACAAGTCTATGGACTGGGGGTTGGATCAGCCTTCATACTCTCACGGCGCTGCCTATGCGGATCTGGACAACGATGGTGACCTGGACCTGGTGACGAACAATGCTGCGGATGAGGCTTTCCTGTATGAAAATCTGAGCAGAAGTAAACAGGAGGGACCGCAGAATGGATTCTTGCAGTTCACCCTCAAAGGCAAAGGTGGCAATACGAGGGGTATCGGCGCAAAAGTATTTCTCTACGCTGGAAAGAATTTGCAAATGCAGGAATGCATGGCGACCCGTGGTTTCCAAAGTTCGGTGGATACGAAATTGACTTTTGGATTAGGCTCTGCAGGGCAAGTTGATTCAGTCGTTGTGGTGTGGCAAGATGGGTCAACTGAGACCATTCGGGACGTCAAGAAAGACCAACGTTTAGAACTCGATCAGAACAATGCCAAGGGCAAATTTTCCTACTCAAGATTTCATCGCGAAACTCCACTTTTTGAAGATGTTACTAAACGTCTGAAGATTGATTTCGATCATGCCGAGAATAGATTTGTTGAGTTTAACCGGGAAGGGTTAATCCCGCATATGGTTTCTGCAGAAGGACCAGCCGTTGCGATAGGCGACGCCAACGGAGATGGGCTTGATGATATTTATCTCGGAAATGCAAAGTGGGCAATTTCCGCACTCTGGATACAACAGAAGTCGGGAGAATTCAAAAGTCAGCACAACCCTCTTTTCAGGGCTGACAGTACATATGAAGAAGTGAGCGCGGAGTTTTTTGATGCCGACAAAGACGGTGACAACGATCTGTTTGTTGTTAGTGGGGGTAATGAATGGTCGAATAACGAAGAGTTTACCCAACCGCGAGTGCTCATTAATGATGGCAAAGGGAACTTCACGTCAAAAAAGCAAGTACCCATAAATCTTACTGGCTCAGTGATTGCAACTACGGACTTCGACCTGGATGGCGACATTGACGTGTTCGTGGGGGCGCGTGCAGTGCCATGGAAGTACGGTATCAAACCCGATAGCTACTTGCTGCTGAACGATGGAAAAGGAAATTTCTCAGTGTCTGAGGCATCATCGGCGCTGAAAGAACTTGGATTCGTGAAGGAAGCGCGTTGGGTCGATGTGGACAACGACAAGGATATGGACCTCGTCGTGGCGTCGGAATGGAGTCCCGTAACGATATTGCTTAATGAGGGTGGCAAGCTTTCAAGCCTATCAATTGCTGGAAGTGGCCTGGAAAATACAGAAGGGCTTTGGAACAACGTAGAGGTAGCGGACTTTGACGGCGATGGTGACGTCGATTTTATATTCGGCAATCTTGGCCTGAACTCAAAGCTTCGTGCGACGAACGATAAACCAGTGAAGCTCTACGTATGTGATTTTGACAAGAACGGTAGCGTCGATCAGGTGTTGACGCATTACATAGGAGATAAGGAATATCCCTTCTATACGCGGGACGAAATGACCAAACAGCTTCCTTACCTCAAGAAGAAATTTCTTTCATATCACAAGTTTGCGGAATCGTCGCTTAAAGACATCTTCAGTGAACAGGAGCTTGCTGCATGTTCACTTCTCGTGGCGAAGACATTTGAGCATAGTTATGTAGAGAATTTAGGTAATCGGAAGTTCAAAGTAACTCCGTTGCCTAAGGCATCTCAATTTTCCACAGTCAATGCTGCCCTTTCAGGAGATTTCGATGCAGACGGTAAACTGGATGCGATTGTAGCGGGAAATTTCTACGGTGTGAATGTGCAGATGGGAAGATATGATGCTAGCTATGGGCTGCTGCTGAAAGGAAAAGGGAAGAATGGATTCACAGCCATACCGCCCGTTGCATCGGGGATTTCAATTCAGGGAGAGACCCGCCGCTTAAGAAAAATACGAGTCGGTAAAGAGGAATATATTCTTGCTCTTAGAAATAACAACACCCCGGTAGCCATCGGACTCAAGAATGCCGCAAAATGAGAACGCTGCTCTTTTCAATCCTTCTTTTTGTTTCCATTGCTGTTGAAGCGCAGTCCGTTGATGGTTGGAAAATTGAGGCATCCAACTTTGATCGTAAGAACTATTTCGGTGTCACTTTAGGAAATGGCATGGTGGGCCTTGTGTCTTCGCCTGAGCCAATGAAGGTCAAAGACGTGGTATTAAATGGTGTTTACGATTATTACCAACGTGGCAGGGTATCAAATATTCTGAAGTCTTTTAATCACGTCAATCTCGACCTGGAGGTTGATGGTGTCCGTGTGCTTCCGAACAGCGTTCAGAACTATCGACAGACCCTCGACATGAAATCGGCCAGTTTCGAAACTACTTTTCAGGTCGGAGATAAGTTGGTTGTCAAGCATACTATGATGTCGTTGCGTCATCTGCCCTTCAGCGCGATGTCGATAGTAGAAATCAAGGCGATCAAAGACGTTGTCATCACGCCGATGAGTGTAATTGAAGCGCCCGACCACCTTGCCGATGTCAGGAACTTATTCAGTGAAATCGATCGTCCGCATGTGCGTATCCCACTGCTAACTTCAGTTGGGAAAAGCCCGTCGGGGAAACATACTGTCGCCGCCAGCAACAGTATCATTTTTTCCGAGGCGCATGGTCAGGAGCCGCGCGTGATTCATGAGGATTGGGATTACAATCGTCACCTGATGAAATTCAGTAAAAAACTGCAAGCAGGAGAGATGTACACTTTTAGCGTGGTTTCATCTTCGACGTCTACGGCGCATTTTGGCGATCCTATGAATGAGGCCGAGCGTCTCACAATCTTCGCAAGACTCGAAGGCACTCAGAGATTATTACAAAGACATAAGGAAGAATGGGATCGACTTTGGCAAGGCGATATAGTTGTGTCGGGAGACGCGAACGTTCAGCGAGACATTCGTTTTGCACTTTATAATTTGTACTCATTTGTTCGTGAAGGAACTGGCTATAGCCTTTCGCCTATGGGTCTTTCGGGACTGGGTTACAATGGTCACGTTTTTTGGGACACCGAACTTTGGATGTATCCGCCGTTGCTGATGCTTCAACCGCAAATCGCAAAGTCAATTCTCGATTATCGGTTCAACAGACTTGAGGCCGCGAAGAAGAATGCGTTTTCGCATGGCTACAAAGGTGCAATGTTCCCTTGGGAGTCTTCGGACGAAGGAACTGAAGACACTCCCGTGTGGGCGCTGACAGGACCATTTCAGCATCACATTACAGGTTGTGTTGGGTGGGCGTTCTGGAAATATTATCAAGTTACCAAAGACAAGCAGTGGCTGAAAGAGAAGGGCTATCCCGTGCTGAAAGAGGTCGCGGACTTTTGGGCCAGCAGGGTCGAGCGCAAGGGCCCTGGTCGATACGAAATCAATAACGTCATCGGTGCCAACGAGTGGCAGGAGAACATCGACAACAACGCGTTTACAAACGGAATGGCTATCACTGCGCTGCGGTATGCGACACTTGCCAGTAAGGAGCTCGCGATAGCACCGGATCCAGACTGGGAATTGGTCGCCAACAATATTCCAATCTTAAAATTTGAAGATGGTACTACGCGTGAGAATAGAACCTATGACGGCGTTAACATCAAACAGGCAGACGTAAACCTTCTGGCTTTTCCATTGGACATCATTTCTGACAAGACTCAAATCGAGAAAGATCTTCGTTACTACGAACCGAGGTTCGGCGCGGAAGGGCCAGCGATGGGCAGTTCAGTTTTATCGGTGCTTTATTCGCGACTTGGAAACACCGAAAAGGCAACTGATCTGTTTGTGAGATCATATAAGCCGAATGAAGTGCCTCCCTTTGGTGTGTTAGCAGAAACGGCAGGAGGGTCGAATCCATATTTTGCCACGGGCGCTGGTGGATTTTTACAAGCAGTGCTCAATGGCTTCGGCGGATTGCAGATCACAGACGCAGGAATCACCCAAATTAAATCCCAAATCCCCCGAACCTGGAAATCGTTGGAGATTAAAGGGGTGGGAATCAATAGAAAAGCTTATACTGTCAGGTAATTTTAATCCCCCTATGAATCGCAGTTTAATTGCCATTTGCCTTCTTTCTTTTTTACTCGGTTGTAGTACCGAAAAGAAGGACTATCATACCCGACTCAATAACCCCGAATACATTCATCGTTCGGTCAAGGCGATCACTGATCGCATTGTTCACGATATTTTCTCGCCGCCGGTTGCGAGCAGAATTTATGCTTACACAAGTGTAGCAGCTTATGAATCGGCGCGTCATATGGATCCTAATTTCCTTTCGCTGTCGGGTCAATTGCACGGCCTGGATTCATTACCGATGCCGTTGCCAAACGTCGAGTATTCGTACCCGGTTGCTTCTGTGCATGCTGTCCTACGTGTTGGCAAAGCGCTCGTGTTTTCCGAAGATCAGGTGGATACTTATTACAAAACCATCATGGAGGAAGTTAAGGCAACTGGTATTCCCGACGACGTTTTCGAAAGATCTGTAGAATTCGGAGATAAGGTAGCAGCGCGTGTGCTTCAATGGTCTTCAAAGGATAATTATAAACAGTCGCGTTCGTTCCCCAAATATTCAATCCAAAGTGATGCAGCATCCTGGAAGCCGACACCGCCTGCATATATGGATGCCGTGGAGCCTCACTGGAGCAAGATCAGGCCGTTCGTAATTGATTCGGCATCTCAATTTCGTCCCGTTCCCGCGATTACATTCTCCATAAATAAGACGAGCCCCTTTTATAAAGAAGCAGCAGAAGTTTATGATATCGGACTTCACCTCACAGAGGAGCAGAAACAAATTGCAAGCTTTTGGGATTGTAACCCATTTGTGATGAATGTTAAGGGACATGTAATGTTCGCGACAAAAAAGATTTCGCCGGGAGGGCATTGGATGAATATAACCCGTGTCGCATGTACGCAGCAGAATGTGGGGTATCTTCAGGCAGCAGAGGCATATGTCCGTGTCGCGCTTTCACTTGCTGATGGATTCATCAGCTGTTGGGATGAGAAATACCGCAGCAAAGTGATCAGACCAGAGACCTACATTAATCAATATATTAGTGAAGAGTGGGTGCCTTTGTTGCAAACACCTCCGTTCCCTGAATATACCTCCGGCCATAGCGTGATTTCAAGCTCAGCTGCTGTAGCATTGACTGGTTTGTTTGGAGACAACTTTGCTTATGTTGACTCCACAGAAACGGAATTTGGTCTTACGGCCAGAAAATTCAAATCGTTTTATGAGGCTTCGGGGGAGGCAGCGATCAGCAGAATTTACGGTGGCATCCATTACCGTGCTGCGGTCGATAATGGCGTGACACAGGGAAAGGCAATTGGAAACTTTATTTTAGATAAAGTCAGGACACGTAAGGAATCGGTGGCTAAATAGTAAACAACTGTTGGGCACACGATTGGATAATTTTTTCTCCTATCTTAGAGGGAGGCCTAACTTCCGCCTAAACAGTTTATGAGCTCATTCGTTGCTGAATTCTTTGGGACTATGGTCCTCATTATTCTTGGAGATGGTGTGGTGGCAGCTGTCGTGCTTAAGCGAACCAAATCGGAAAACGCAGGATGGCTGTCAATTGTCATCGGATGGGGTTTGGCTGTCACATTGGGTATTTATGCGGCAGGCAAAGTCAGCGGCGCTCATCTTAACCCCGCTGTCACCATCGCATTTGCGTTGAAAGGTAATTTTCCCTGGTCAGACGTCGGACCTTATATCCTCGCTCAACTGCTTGGCGCTTTTGCTGGTGCAAGCATTGTTTGGCTGCACTATTTGCCGCACTGGAAAATAACAGAGGCTCAAGACCTCAAACTTGCTGTATTTGCCACCGGTCCCGCAATTCGAAATACATTTTCAAATTTGGTCAGTGAAATCATTGCAACTGCAATGCTAATACTCGCCCTTCTTTTCATTGGAACAA
>JBGAKL010000019.1:0-50532 GCA_044224375.1 Cyclobacteriaceae bacterium | reverse complement strand
ATGAAGGGTTGATCGGGATCTCCGATCCTCGACCTTAACAAACCGTAAACTATCACGCTGCCGGATCTCCGATCCCTTTCATTTTGCAGGTCATCCAGAAAACAAAAAATCCCAAGCTGATGCCAACTTGGGATTCGTAGCCCCGGCAGGAATCGAACCTGCATCTTCAGAATCGGAATCTGAAATTCTATCCATTGAAATACGGAGCCAGAATGGATTGAGCGCGTAAAATTAGGGTTTTATTCTAAATCCCAATAGCGATAACCAGCCAGATCAACGCTCAGCATTTATGCCGGCGTCGTTCATTCCGATCTCAAGCTCTTCACTGGGTTTGCCAGCGCCGCATGCAATGCCTGGTAACTGATTGTGGCGAAGGTGATCACTGCAGACATCCCGGCAGCGGCGACAAAAATCCACCAGCTGATCTCCGTCTTATACGCATAAGTCTGCAGCCACCGGTTTACGAGGTACCAGCCGATTGGAGAGGCAATGACGGCACCGATCAACAGTAATCCCAGGAAATCTCTGGAAAGAAGCACCACGATATGACCTATGCTTCCACCCAACACTTTTCTGATCCCGATCTCTTTTGTCTTTTGAGCAACCACAAAAACAATCAATCCATAAATTCCCAGGCAGCCGATAACGACTGCCACGATGGAGAAGGTGCTCGTCAGCGAAAGAAACTGCCGCTCAGACCTGTAGAGATCATCCACGCGGCTGTCAAGAAAATGGTATTCGAAGATCTTACCGGGAAACACCGTGACCCACTCCTTTTCAATCATATCGAGTACCTCGAATGAGTTTGCCATGTTGACTTTCACGGCAAGCTCATAATATTGATCACGGACTGGTGCGATGAAAATGGGGTTTATCACCTGGTGAAAATCACCGTCATGAAAATCACTGACAACGCCGACGATGGCTGCTTTGATATATCCTCCATCGACTTCGATCTTCTTCCCTAAGAGGTCCTCCGGGGAATTCAAACCGACCTTCGTCGCGAATGCCGCGTTAACCAGAACTTCGTCAACAATGTCTTTTTTTTCGAAAAAATTGCGACCTGCAATCAGTTTGAGATCAAATGCATTGAGGTAGTCGATGTCCGCTATCTTCGCGTGAATCTGAAAGTCTTCCGGCTCGGTATGGTTGTCGAACTTCACCGAGGTTCCCCAAAAATTAATACCTGCTATCGGAGGTGCGAAACACGCCGTTATTTTTTCCACGCCGGCACTGCGTCCTATCCGATCCTTAAGACCCTTTAGCTGTGTTTCAGAAAGCCTGTCGGGAAGCTGGAACATGATCACACCAGACTTATCAAAACCAAGGTCGGAGCGAGTAGCAAAGTTGATCTGCTTATTCACGCCGATCGTGCCGATAATAAGAACGATGGATATTACAAATTGCCCGACGACCAATCCCTTCCTGACCACCAGCCCGTCTCCACCGCGACCCAATGCTCCCTGCAGTGCTGTCAAAGGCGCCGTCCGCGCCAGCACTATCCCGGGGTAACTTCCAGACATCAGAATGATCATTAATAACAACACACAACTGAAGCCAGCAAACTCCAATGTCAGCAGGTCCGAAAGCGACAAGGTCAATTCGAAAACTACATTTACATAGGGAAGAAGGCTGACCACCACCAGTATTGCGAAGACGAAAGCGAGCAAAGTTACAAGTGTTGTCTCCGTCATGAACTGCCAGAAGAGATTACTCTTGCGGCTTCCCAAAACTTTTCGCACGCCCACTTCCCGCGATCTGTTCATTGATTGTGCGGTCGAGATGTTTATGAAATTGATACTGGCTACAGCGAGAAGAAACACGCCGATAAAAGAAAATACCCAGAGAAGCGTTGGATTTATTCCACCACCATACCTCGGATCAAAATGAATATCTGCAAGTGCCTGCAGCCTATAATGGTGAACATTCTTGGACCTTGGCCTGTATTTAGGAACGTAGGCTTCGATGGATTTTTCTATGGCGGCGATATCCTGGCCGCGATGCAAACGTGCAAAGCACTGAAGGTCGGTTGATACACCACCCCAGCTTTCGCTCGACAAGAATTTGTCATGAGGTTTGAGCGACGAAAACGAAGCGAAGATGTCTCCTTTGATGACAGTTGTTGTGGGAATGTCTTTCAATATCCCCGTAATGGTAACGTAGTCCTTACCATCCATTTGCAACGACTTCCCAACGGGGTTTTGGTCCCCGAATAGTCTCTTTGCAGCAATGCTGGTAATCACCGCGCTGTTTGGTTGCTGCACCTCAGGTGTGGAACCATCGATGAGCGGAAAATTGAAAATATCGAAGAACGCAGAATCAACGAAAACCACGGTCTGTTTGAATTTGTGCTCCTTTTCGATAGTCACGAGCATATTTCTCCACGTTACGATTTTCGCGACTTTCTCGGCGTACGGGTAATCGGTTTTGAATGCGTTGGCAAACCCGGGAGGGACGGCGGCGCTGTAATCGATGTGATCCATGTGCTCCTCGGTGACAATCCGGTAAATTCTGTCCGATTGGCTATGAAAATTGTCGTACTGTAAATGGTGCCGCACAAACAGGAAAATAAAAATGGTGCTGCTTAAACCTAAGGCGAGGCCCGCGACATTTATCGCGGTGTACCATTTATTCTTTATCAATGTTCTTTTGCCGGTGATGAGATAATTCCTGTACATATCGAATGAATTCTGTCGTTCAAAAATCCGCAATGACTTCACAAATCCGGGCCTGAGATATTTCAAGACGCTCCAGACAAACTTCCATCTGGCCTGTCGTGGTGAAACTGAAAGTTCTTTTTCAAAAACCTCTGTCAAATCACCTTCGATCTCTTCAACATAGTCCTCGCGACAGAACCACCGAAGGAACCGAACGGCTTGTTTAGGAGGCGCATTCATCCGAAAGTGACTTTGGGGATCCGTTTGTAGATCGCATTTCGCAGCTCGAACTGTTCGTCAAGCATCTTCTTGCCCAGGGCGGTCAGGATATAGTATTTCTTGCGCCGGCCTCCACGGTCTTCGGTAATGCCTCCGAAACTCGATTTTATGAATCCTTTGTTCTCCATGCGCTTCAGCGCGACATGGATTGCACTGATATTTAATTTCTTTTCGAGCTCCTCCTCCAACGCTTCCATGATCGAAACGCCGTAGGCCTCAGGATGCTGCGCTGCCACCGTTAACAGTACCAGCTCCTCAAATTCACCCATTGAATGCTGTGCCATTGGTTATTTACTTAACAAACGTAAAAATAATGAATTTGTTTCACTTTTGTTAAGAAAATCCCTTGTGTGCTTTGTAAACCCAGCATTCCAGCAATTCAGCGTCAATCCTCCTTCAGTGTGTTCACGGGATTGGCCATGGCAGCAGTGTATGATTTGTAACTAACGGTCAATGCACCGATCACGAACGTGACCGCTCCGGCAGCAAAGAACAGAGCGGCACTCATTTCGATCCGATACGCAAAGTCTCCCAGCCACCGTTGCATGTAGAAATACGAAAGCGGCGCAGCAACAACGAACGCGATGACCATCAACACAGCATATTGCTTCGACAGGAGCATTACCAGTGACCGGGTGCTTGCTCCATGCACTTTGCGCACGCCAATCTCCTTCGAGCGCTGGTCGGCGGCGAACGACGAAAGCCCGAGCAATCCAAGGGAGGCAATGAAAATCGAAACAGCTGCGAAAATGTTCACAAGAGAGCTCACCGACTTTTCCCCGGTATATTGTCGCGCAAAGTCCTCATCGAGAAAATGGTAACGGAATGGAAATGAAGGACTGATGTCTTTTGTGAGCCGCTCAATCGAGGCGAGTGCTTCTTGCGTGTCGCCATCAATCCTGACAAATGCAGCACCGACATCAGCAGGCTGGTATCGAATGACGAGCGGTGCAATCGGACTATACATGCTGGACATATGAAAGTCTTTGACTACACCTGCGATCGTCCCTTTTGTTCCCCATACGGTCAGCTCCTGACCCACTGGATCTTCGAATCCCATGACCCCAGCCAGTACTTCGTTTATCAAAAACCTCGCGGAGTCACGGAGAAAAATATTCGAGAAATCTTCGCCCCTGTCAATTTTCATTCCCATAGTCTTCACAAAGTTTTCACTCACGCTAAGGACGTTTATCTCGATAACCATCTTGGGATCTTTACCCGGCCACTTCGCACCTCCTGTAGACATGCTGACCTCAATCGGGCTTCCGCTGCTTAGGGCTACTTCTTTGACACCGGGAATGCTGCGCAGTGAATTAACATACGCATCCTTCTTATTGAAGAGATCAGGCGTCAGATCGATGCCCAGAAGATTGTCACGTCTAAGGCCGATGTCCTTATTCAACATATAGGAAAGCTGCTTAGAAATAATGAAGGTGCCGCTGACGAGGAAAATTGAGATGGCAAATTGAAAAGTCACGAGCGCATGACGCAAGTAGTTACCACCAGCCTGTTTGGTTCTTCCTTTCAGCGATTTGGCAACAGAGAATGAAGAAAGCATGAATGCAGGGTATGCTCCCGATAGAATCCCCGTCAGGAGGGTCATGCCCCCTATCGTGAGCCAAACCAACGGATCTGAAAAATTGATGTATATATTTTTCCCGGTTAACGTGTTGAACTGCGGCAGAATGAAATAGACGATCGCGAATGCGACCAGTGTCGATGTCAGCGCATACAAGGTTGCTTCCGTAAAGAACTGTTGACTCAAAGTGGAACGTTGTGCGCCCATAACTTTGCGAACACCGATTTCACGTGCGCGCAGACTCGCTCTCGCAGTCGCCAGGTTCATAAAATTGATCGACGCGAGCAGTAAAAGAAAAACAGCGATCGCGGACAAAATCCGCACGTACTGAATCCTGCCCCCGACCGGCACACCATTTTCAAAAGCACCATGCAGGTAATTTTCTGCCACCAGCTGCATATACAATGGCTCGTTCGACTCCTTGTTGGTGTTCTTAATAATCTCCTGCTCCAACCTTTTGCGCACAGCTTCCGGGTCGGCACCAGGTTTTAACGTGAAGAAAATGTTGAACCCGCCATTGTACCAGCTGTTTGTCCAGGTCTGGCGGTCGAGGAATTCCTGTGCAGAGATGAGCCAGTCAAACTGCGCCGACGATTTTTCGCCGGGTGTTTCGAATACGCCAGTCACCTCATAGTCGGTTTTGCCATCGAGTTTTAAAGATTGCCCGACCGCTTTACTTTTCCATTCATCGCCAAAGAACTTGCGCGCCATGCGTTCCGAGATCACCATCGTGGGGCCCCCAACCAAGGCCTTCTTCGGATCGCCGGCAATCAAACGGTAACTGAATACATCGAAGAAGCCTGACGTTGCAAATCGACCTTTTTCATATGAAGAAATATCGCCCAGGCGGAACATGTTTTCCATTTCCCAGTTGTAGGATGTCACCGATTCGATCTCAGGATATTGAGTCTGCAACACGTTCTCGAGGGGATGTGGGATACCCCAGGTGGTCAATATTTCGCCGTTGCTCTGCACGAGGTTTCGCCATACCTGATAAAGTCGATCCTTCTTTTCATGAAACTGATCTTTGGAGACCTCATCGGCTACCCAAAGCAGGATGAGCATACAGGAAGCCAGGCCAACCACGAGACCGGCAATATTAATAGCAGTATAGCCTTTGTATTTAGCAGCTTGCCGAAAGGCTGTTGTGATGTGATTGATGAGCATACCAATTTGATTTACAGGATATGATGATGTTTCGGATCTTCTTATTATACCCGGCCGGAACAATTGCACTACGTCGAGGGCATAACGCAGCCGTGCCTTGAACAAACTCTTTGATGCCCTCGACCGGTACAGCTCGGCGAGATCACCTTCTACGTCTTCCAGCAATTCAGGATTGCAGAACCAGCGCAGCACTTTCAGTGGCAGACGAGGCGGTTGAATATCGTTGAAGCTGTCGCTCATTTTCTATTTGAATTGAAATGCCGTCGCAGGGATCGCGTCCCAAAGCTTACGGCGGGAATTCATCACGTAGTCGAGCGCTTTCTTTCCCAAGGGTGTCACCGTGTGAAAGCGTTTGCGCTTGCCTCCTCGAACGGCCGTGGCCTCCCCAAATTCCGATTCGAGAAAGCCTTTGTCTTCCAGGCGTTTTAGCGCCGTTCGCATCGCTCCCACGCTGACATTTCTTTTCAGGCGCCCCTCGATCTCATTCTTTATCGCGACGCCATACGCTTTTCCGTGAAGAACAGCCACTGTCAACAGGACGACCTCTTCGAATTCACCAAGTGAGTATTTTGACGACATAATTTTTATTTAAGTCCTAAATGTAGCCAAATTACTGATTAAAGTCCGAATTGTAGCTAATACTCATGGTTTTTAGGATGGTTTCAGGAAAATGAAAAATCCCATCGTGAATCTTCGCGGCTTCGTGGCAAAGCAGCCCTGCACGCATTGGGTCCGGCACCGATCCCATATCGCCCATTTGCCACTACGGCACGAAGGCATTAAGTTGCACGAAGGCGTAAACGTTAAATTCACGCACATGGATAAGGCCCACGACGAGCGCATCGCAAAAATGACCTTTGCATCCGTTTATCCCCACTACGTGACAAAAGTGGAAAAGAAAGGAAGGACCAAAGAAGAGCTTAACCAGGTGATTACATGGTTGACTGGCTATGACAAGAAGAAATTGCAGGAATTGATTAGCAAAAAAGTTACGTTCGAAGTTTTCTTCCAGCGCGCTTCGCTGAATCCCAATGCCGGCCTCATCACAGGCACCATCTGCGGATACCGCATCGAGGACATCAAAAATCCGTTGACGCAACAGGTCAGGTATCTGGATAAATTAGTAGATGAGCTCGCGAAAGGACGAAAGATGGAAAAGATCCTGCGTGCTGCCGAATAATTACCTCTTCAATAACCTTTGATTAATCAGGTTCGCCACACCATCGCGGTAGTTGCGGCTGATTGGTAATGAAACACCGCCGACCTTAAGCTCGTTGCCTTCCACGGATTCGATCTTAGAGCGGTTCACAAGAAAAGACTGGTGTATCTTGATAAATTCGGCGTCGGAAAGCTGGCTCTCGAGGCTTTTCATCGTGAGATAGGCGATAATCTTCTTTCGTCCGGTGAAGATGGTGACATAATTCCCCATGACCTCTGCATACAAAATCTCATTCAACTCCACGCGCTCGATTCTCTTTTCACTTTTCACAAATATGTAAGAAGCTGCAACCGGCATCGGCTGCGTCTTCATGTCGTGAAAGTCCCTCGCCTTTTGTATTGCCTTTAGAAAACGCTGCAAGGCAAAAGGCTTCAGCAGGTAGTCTATAATATCAAGCTCATATCCGTCGAGTGCATATTGGGGAAACGCCGTCGTGAGTATGACCATGGATGAAATATTCGAACGCTTGAGCATTTGCAAACCCGATACCTTCGGCATTTCTATGTCGAGGAAAATGAGGTCAGGTTGTTGCGTCCTTAGAAACTCCTCCGCTTTCGGCGCGCTTTCAAACTTTCCCAGCAAGTCCAGGTACGGGATCTGTTCAGTAAACTCCTGCAGGATTTTGCGGGCCACGGGTTCATCATCGACGATTATACAGCTTAGCCTTTTCATAAATGCAAAACCATTTGAACACGGTAAATACCGTTTTCTTTCTTGATGTTCAGCTGGTAACGGTCCTTGTATAGCAATTCCAATCGACGCGTTGTGTTGGTCAGGCCGATTCCGCCGGCAGAAGATACAATCTCATCGTAGGTGTTCTCGCAGACAAAGTCGATTTGCTTTTGCTGTTGCTTAAGGGAGATGACGATACGGTTGGCAGCATTGTCGTCGCGGGAAGCATATTTGAATGCATTCTCGACAAAAGCCATAAAAATCAATGGCGCCACTTTCACGGTTCCATCAGTGTAGTCGACGTTCAGCACAACCTCCATGTTGTCGTTGCTTCGAGCTTTCTGCAGGGCCACATAGTTGCGAAGGTGCTTGATCTCTTTTTCTATCGCGATGGTATCGACGTCAGCTTCGTATAGATTATACCGTAAAAGATCGGAAAACTGTACGAGCATATTCCTTGCCTGATTGTTCGCGCTGTCAATCGAACCATAGACAGTATTCAGACCATTGAAAAGAAAGTGCGGATTGATCTGCAAGCGGAGGTATCTCAATTCGGTTTGCAATTGATTGATCTGACTGTTCTTGACCTGTTCCTGTTGCTCAGCCCATTTCTGTGTAACGTAGAGCATCGACGTGATGACGGTACAACACGTTCCGTACACAAGGTTGTCCCAATATCCACCGCTGGTTGGGGTTACCTGGTCGTGAAATATATCCAGATGGAGGAAGGCATTGTAGTGATTCATCGATGTTGCATACAAGAGTATCAAACCAATCAATGCAAACGCGTACGCGCTGAAAAATGACTTGTCGAGCAAAGTCGGGATGAGGAATGAACGATTGGCGAAGATGAGGAGGCCAAAGAGCATCAGATGGGTGAAAAGCGTGCCGAGGTACGAAAAGCATGCAAAGACGGTTTCGCCATCATAGACTGGTTTCTCCACCACGAGAGCGCCAATGTAAGCTGCCGCCAACAGAAGATACGACGTACGTTTTTTCCCGAACATTTGATTTTCGTGCTATGAAGATATTCCATTGAGTCGATACGCAGAAATTAAACATTTTGATGCGCACAGGATTTCATGGGATCTCAACGTGTTATCATATAAACTCCTCGCATGGTCATAAAAATTTTGCAAGATATCTGCAGGAACGGTGTACGATCCGTCGAAAAGCGACTATTTCACAATCATACGGATTTCACGTGATAGTGGCAGTTTTTCCCGAATCCACGTTGAAGTATCACAGAACGTTACTCATTCGCGGGGCTTTCCGTTAATTTCATACAGAACACGTGACCCAGTAACCTTTAATCCTTCATCCATGAAAAACATAATTCAGTTTGGCGAAAATGTACCAGGATACAATATTCCAGTATTGAATGAGCGTGAGATACGTGCTGCGGCGGGGATCATGTTTTTGGTAATCTACACATCGCTGATGCTCATTTTATTTAACGGTGATTTCAGGCTTGTTAAATATGTTGTTGCTCTCTTCCTCGTCGATTTCCTCATCAGGGTGTTCATCAACCCAAAATTCGCACCTTCACTCATTGTGGGAAGATTGATTGTGGGAAACCAGGTGCCGGAATATGTAGGCGCTCCACAAAAAAAGTTCGCGTGGATAATCGGGGTTGTCCTTTCAGCATCAATGTTCATTTTGCTCATAGTGATCAATGCAACGGGCCCAATGACAGGTCTTGTCTGCCTCGCATGCCTTATCTTCTTATTCTTTGAATCAGTTTTCGGAATCTGCCTGGCCTGCAAAATATATCATATGATGTATGGTGAGAAGGCACAATATTGTCCGGGCGAAGTGTGTGAGGTGAAAGCGAGACAACCTATCCAGGAAACGTCACGGACACAGATCGCAATTGTCTTTGCCTACATCGTATTGATCTTTCTAATGGTGCGTTTTATGGCGCCGATCATCAACGTCCCTCCTCACCAGTTGTTCGGACAGACAGCAAAGTCATCTTCGAAATGACACCGGATTCACTGGAACACTACTTCGAGCCGTTCAGAAAAAACACGATCGGCCGCGGTCATCGATTCTCGTTCCCTTCAGGAGAAAAGGAAATAGTGTATGCCGACTGGACTGCCAGCGGCAGAGCGTACATGCCAATTGAGGAAGATCTGCTGCATTCAGTTTTACCTTTTTTCGCCAATACACATACTCAGACCACGATCACCGGTACGATGATGACCAAGGCTTACGAAGAAGCAAAGGTCACCATCAAGGAACACGTCCACGCCAGCGACGACGATGTCTTAATTTTCTGCGGAAGCGGCATGACGTCGGCGGTGAATAAACTCCAACGCCTGTTGGGAATGAAAATGCCGGAGTGGTATATGGCCGAGGCAAGATTACAAATTGATGAAGCCCGGAGACCTGTTGTATTTGTGACCTGCATGGAGCACCACAGCAACCACATCTCATGGCTGGAAACAATTGCGACCGTAGTGATAATCGGGCAGACCGATGGAGGCAACGTTGATCTGGATCACTTTGAAGAGCTCCTGTTGAAATTCAAAGACAGAAAAAACAAGATCGCCGCTGTCACGGCCTGTTCCAATGTTACAGGCATACAAACTCCTTACCGGGAAATTGCAAGATTGATCCATGCTCATGGTGGACTTTGTTTTGTCGACTTTGCAAGTGCCGCGCCTTATGTCCAGGTTGACATGCACCCGGAAGCCCTAGACGAAAAGCTGGATGCCATTTATTTCTCGATGCATAAATTTCTGGGTGGACCAGGCACACCGGGTATACTCATTTTCAACAGAAAGATCTATGACAATGCCGTACCCGACCATCCCGGCGGAGGAACAATCATGTATAGCAATCCATGGGGTATGCGTCAATACGTCGACGACGTGGAATCGCGGGAAGACGGCGGAACGCCCCCTGTGCTGCAGGGCATCAAAGCAGCAATGTGCATCAGGCTCAAAGAAGCCATGGGAATTGAAAATATGCTTCTGCGGGAAGCCGAGCTTCTGAGAATTGCATTTACCCGCTTTTCAAGAATCAGCAACGTCAAGCTCCTGCAGGAAAATGTTCGCGAACGACTGGGCATCATATCGTTCATGGTAGACGGGGCTCACTACAACCTGATCGTTAGATTGCTCAATGATCGCTTCGGTATCCAGACCAGGGGCGGATGTTCCTGTGCGGGAACATATGGTCACCAACTACTGGGCGTTGCCATCACACGATCCCTCAAAATATGGGACGCCATTCAGGAAGGTGACATGTCTTCCAAGCCAGGATGGATAAGGTTGTCACTCCATCCGACCATGACAGATACCGAGCTTGAGTTTATTATGGATGGGATCGAAGACGTAGCAACAAACTTTAGGGAATGGATGCACCGCTACAAATATGACCCATACACCAACGAGTATGCAATCGATGGCGAAGGTGAAAACAACGGTGGCTTTGCAAACGACCGCTTCGAATTTGAGTACCGGCCGGCGCCTGGATCAGGCGGAACTTCGTCTATTTTGCCTCTCTCACCCATACCTTGTAGGCATCTCCCTTCTTGATATTCCCTGCTGCGAAGTATGGAATAGCTTTGAAATTTACATACGACCCGTTGTTCAGGCTTGCACTTCCGCTGATGACATTCATCCCGCCAAGCACCTTGCTGTCAAATGCCATCGTCATGGGCATGCCGGATTCAATTTTCATCACATCAAGTTCTTTATTCATATTCCTTTCAAGGGAATACACCAGAGGTCCCGAGGAGATCGCTGCCAGGCTCATCAAGTCAGTAACTTTTCCATCCGCATGAACGACGCGCGGCTCCATCGGCAGCGTCAGCTGGATCCTGTCCCCTGCTTTCCATGTGCGATCGATGACTGCGTAACCATTGATTGGTGCCACGGGGACCTCGGTGTCATTGACGCTCAGTTTAACTTTTGATGTAGTTTTTGATTTGTAGAGTCCGAACGGATTCTCTTCGCCCATTGCCCAGCCAGGAATTCTTACCCTGACAACAAATCTCTCCTCCTTCGCAGGCGACACATCGATCACGCTCGTGCCTTCCCAAGGGTATCTGGTCTGCTGCACCAACTGTAACTTATTTCCAGTGCTCAAGCCGACCTCCGCACTGCTACCGATAAATAAATTAACTGCAATTCCTGCCGAATCAGGTTGATAGATAAACTCCGGAACCGCAGAGACCATTTTAAGAAACATCGGCGGGCAGCAGGGACAGTCATGCCAGCCCCAGCGATGATGACTTTCGGCTGCAAGCGGATTTTGATAGGTATAGTCTTTGCCTTCAAGGGAGATTCCTGTCAATACATTATTATACAGCGACCGTTCGAACTCGTCCATATACTTCGCATGCCCGGTCAGCTGGTTCATGCGTTGACTGAAGAACCCTGCTCCCACTGCGGCGCAAGTTTCGAGGTACGCATCACTTGGAAGAAAATAGTCAGCGCCGAATTTTTCATCGCGCGCGATAGCACCGACACCACCTGTGATGAACATGCGTTTGCCTACCATGTTGTCCCACAAGTTGTTGACCACCGCAGCATACCGGGAGTCTTTGTTCTCCATTGCGGCGGTGGCAATTCCCGTTGCGAGAAGGGTGGCACGCACTGCATGTCCTTCAATCGTCTTTTGTTGAAACACCGGCACAGAATCCTGCGCATAGTCTCCCCATGTCGGGCGGCTGTGATCTCCGAACTCTGAAGCCGTGTACTTGGCATCGCGAATCCATTTTTCTGATTTCTCATCGCCCCATTCCCGCCAGTGTGGAAATCCAGCATGATGGCCGCGATCCTCGATCCAAAATGTCGCCAGGTCAAAATAATTTCGCTCGTTGATTGGCACCCCGATTTTTTCCTTCAATGCTGGATTATCACGGTATAGCTGATAAAGTTTGATCAGCGATTCCTCAGGACCTGAATGTGCGGGTACCACATTCTTTTTTGGTGCAGGCCCCATTTCGTCATACATCAGATTCGCGAACCTCGTGGCGATGGTCAACAATTTCGTTTTGCCGGTCGCGCGGTAATAATGAACCCCAGCTTCAACAAGCATCCCGGCATTGTAAACTTCGTGCTGCCATCTTAAAAAACCCCCGTTGAAGCCCCAGCGATGGCCTGGCTCCATCAATTGCGTGTAGGTATTAATGTATCCGTCTTTTTCAGACGCCTGAGCAGCCGAAATACGCTCGATGTAACCATCGATCCGTGCTTCCAACAGTGAGTCGCGATGGTGCGCAAGCAAATCTGCAGTTCCCCTGATCGTTTCATAGATCAACCCATCATACCACGGCGGCCCATGGTGCTTGCCGATGCCGCGCTTGCCCTGTGCTACCAGGTCAAAATTCAAAAATGCGTTGCGCGTGCCCCCCATCACCTTGAAGTCCTTTTCCAGGTAAGTGCCTTCCGGAACATATTTTCCCTCGAACTTGTCGAAGACATCGTTTACGGTGACTGCCTGCCACCGGGCCAACTTCGGGCTCCAGAATGGGTCGTCAATGTCAACGCGCTCAATTTTGGGAATACCCCCTGCCTTTTTTTCCAAAGCTTCATTTTTCGATGGGGAATTGCATCCGATCAGGAGGGTCAGGACCGTACTTATAATAAAGGTGTGTGACCACTTATTAATGAGAGGATTCATACTTTTACCGACGAGTTGGGTGGACCGCAATCTAATCAATAGGCACCTTCTCACGGCCGGGGCATTAAAAATGCATTTAGATGAGGATGTGTTCCCCGGGTCACAAACAGGACGGAAAAAAATTTTCGGAATCAGGGGTTGGTCTGTGATGAGACATAAAACGCGTTTCATCTCATGGTTATGTCGTTTGCGGAAGATATTTTCGCGCGTTCCAGTGACGTCTTTCAACTTTTTTGTCAAAATGGTCGCCTGCGAGAATTTCTTAGAGGATGGGACCCAGGGACCCGCCGGCTTGATTTTAATGAACATTGAAAGCATATAAGGCCCGATGAAAAACTGGAAAATAAATACTGCCTTCGTCCTCTGCGGAGCATTTATGTTCCAGCTCGTGTTCTTCAATGTTTTCACGCAAATCTCGGTCACGCCGGAACACGCGTTGCTTTCCCTGAAATCGAACTTCTTATCCCAAAAGGCACAGAAAACACAATTCGAGGTGGCCGTAAATCTCGAAGCCGTTGAATATTCGCTGGCCGAGACCTGCGAGGAAGAGGACAGCCATGCATCGGGTGGTCAGACTGCAATTCATATCCTTTATTCTCCGCTCGTCCACCGGTCAAGCACCAAGCTCACAAGTATCCTTCCATCCGATCAATACTATTCCCATTTTAGCTCATGCCGGTATCTGAGTTTACAAGTACTCCGGACATGATCCTGACTTCAGGCATCGACAGCTTGCCTGAACCTCGTCGACTTATTTTATACACGATAAGCGCCAAGCGGCACCATGCCGTTAATGGCAATCACTATTAATAACGAACCCTAAACACTCAACATAAAAAAATCATCATGAAACAATTAGCAATCGTCCTTGGTCTGTGTGCACTGCTGCTTCAGGCAGGTTGCGGGCACAAGGAGGAAAAAGAAGAGGAATTCAAATATTTGGTTACGAAGCCTTTGAGGAGAGACACGATCGTTACGCGGGCTTATGTGTGTCAAATCCGTTCCATTCAGCATATCGAATTGCGCGCACTGGAAAGGGGCTACCTGCAACATATTTATGTGGATGAGGGAAAATTCGTCAAACAAGGACAGATGATGTTTCAGATTTTGCCGATAAAATACAAGGCGGAACTCCTCAAAGCTGAAGCGGAAGCAAAGTTTGCCGAGATCGAATACTTGAACACGAAACAACTTGCGGACAGCAATGTGGTATCGCCGAACGAGTTGGCTCTTGCTAAGGCAAAGTTCGACAAAGCCAAAGCTGAACAGTCGCTCGCACAAGTTCACTTGAACTTCACCGAGATCAGAGCCCCCTTTGACGGGATCATGGACAGGTTCCAGGTGCGATTGGGAAGTTTGGTTGACGAAGGTGACTTGCTGAGCACATTGGCAGACAACAGTCAAATGTGGGTTTATTTTAATGTGCCCGAGGCAGAATATTTGAATTACAAATCCCACCTGAAAAAAGACAGTGTCATGCGGGTAAAGCTTTTGATGGCGAACAATGAAGTTTTTGAATATCCGGGCCTTGTTCAAACGATCGAAGCAGACTTCAATAATGAAACCGGTAACATTGCTTTCAGAGCAACCTTTCCAAACCCCAAAGGCTTGCTAAGGCATGGTGAGACCGGAAACGTGCTGGCAATCGAGCCTTTAAGAAATGCACTGATCATTCCTCAAAAAGCCACCTTTGAGATTCTTGAAAAGAAGTATGTGTTTGTGGTGGACAAGGATAATGTAATGCACCAGCGCGAAGTTACCATTGCCGGTGAGATGCCGGACCTATACATACTCTCCTCAGGGATCAACGCAGATGAGATGATCATGCTGGAAGGAATACGCAAGGTACGCGATGGAGAAAAGATCGCAGAATACAAGTTCGAGGACATGAAAGATGTTCTGCCCCGCCTGAAAGTCTACGTCGAGTAAGTCAGTTTCATCTTAACAGAGGATAATAAAATGTTTAATGCATTTCTAAAGCGGCCCGTACTTGCGATCGTGCTTTCGCTCGTGATCATTTTCATGGGCACGCTGGCCATCAATACGCTCCCGACATCACAGTTCCCCAATATCGCGCCGCCAGTGGTAATGGTTTCTGCATCCTATCCGGGTGCAAGCGCCAAGTCGCTGACTGAATCCGTTATCATCCCCCTTGAACAGGCTATTAACGGAGCCTGGGGTATGCGCTACATGTCATCTGATGCAACCAGTGCCGGTGAAGCGAACATCCAGGTAATTTTTGAACCAGGAACAGACATCAACCAGGCGCTTGTTCAGGTGTCCAACAGGGTTGAACAGGTGCGAAACCGTCTTCCTATACTGGTGCAACGGGAGGGTGTGATCATTACACCTGTGATCCCGAGTATGCTCATGTATGTGAACCTGTACAGCACGGACAAGAATGCGAACATGAAGTTCCTGTTCAACTATGCCGGGGTTACGATGATACCTGAGATTCAACGTATCAACGGAATTGGCCAAGCCAGGATTATCGGTAGCAGGCAGTATGCCATGCGAATCTGGTTAAATCCAGAACGTATGAGGGCCTATCGGGTTTCGCCCGACGACGTGATGAATGCGATGGCGGACCAAAGCGTGATCGGTAAACCCGGTCGCATTGGCCGCGGTGACGCTTCACGTGCAGAAGCTCTCGAATATGTGTTGGCCTATTCAGATCGATTCAATGATCCCAAGCAATACGAGGAGATCATTATCAGGGCCAATCCAAACGGGGAATTGCTCAAACTAAAAGATATCGCCAAAGTCGTTCTCGGAAGTGAGTACTACGATATCTATTCAAACATTAACGGATATCCGTCTGCCGCCATTGTGCTCAAGCAGACCTATGGCAGCAACGCCAGCCTCGTGATTGAAAATGTTAAGAAGAAACTTGAAGAATTGTCGAAAGATTTCCCTCCCGGGATGAAGTATGAGATCAGTTATGACGTATCCAACTTCCTTGATGCCTCTACCGAAAACGTAATTCATACGTTGCGGGACGCGTTCATACTTGTATCGCTGGTGGTGTTTATTTTCCTTGGTGACTGGCGGTCCACGCTGATCCCGACATTGGCTGTACCGATATCCCTCATTGGGGCATTCCTTTTCATGCAGCTTTTCTCCCTTACCATCAACATGATAACCCTGTTTGCCATCGTGTTGGCAATCGGTATCGTGGTGGATGACGCCATTGTGGTGGTTGAGGCCGTGCACGCCAAAATGCACGACGAGCATCTGTCACCTTATCGCGCTGTGAAAAAAGTACTCGGTGAAATCAGTGGTGCCGTTATCGCGATTACCTTGTTGATGACCGCCGTGTTCGTTCCCATCTCATTCATGAGCGGCCCTGTGGGTGTGTTCTACAGACAGTTCTCCATCACGATGGCCAGCTCGATCATTCTGTCCGGTATTATCGCGTTGACACTTACTCCTGTTCTTTGTGCGATCATATTAAAGAATACACACGGTCAGCCACGACGCAACAATTTCTTCAATAGATTCATAGATGGTTTCAATCGTGGATTCGAGAAATTTACCGGCCAGTATGTCTGGGTGTTGCAAAAGATCGCGCACAGAAAATGGGTAACGGTCAGCTTGTGGCTCGCCTTTGGCGCCGGGATCATTGGAATTGCAACCAGCTTACCTTCAGGATTTATTCCAAGCGAAGACCAGGGGATGATTTATGCAATCGTGCAGACGCCTCCGGGATCGACCCTTGAGCGTACTAACGACATTTCACTTCAGCTTCAGAATCTCCTCCTGAAAATCGAGGGCATTCAATCGGTATCTTCTATTGCTGGTTATGAAGTGCTTACCGAAGGTCGCGGATCTAACGCCGCAACCTGTCTGATCAACCTGAAACCGTGGTCCGAACGACACCATACAGTTCAGGAATTGACCATCGAAATGGAAGAAATTGCGAAAGAGCTACCCGGCGCAACGATTGAATTCTTCGATCCGCCGGCGGTGCCTGGATTTGGTGCGGCAGGTGGTTTCGCGCTGCAGATGCTGGACAAGAATCCCGATGGTACTTATGAAGATCTTGAAAGGGTAAAAAATGAGTTCATGGAAGCGCTGGAGAAGCGCAAGGAGCTGACCGGTTTGTTCACCTTCTTCAGCTCAAATTATCCTCAATATCAGATTGAGATCGATAACCAGCTTGCCATGCAAAAAGGCGTTTCGATCGGCAACGCCATGAACACACTTTCGGTGTTCGTAGGAAGCACTTATGAGCTTGGTTTTATCAAGTATCAGCGCTTCTTCAAAGTGTTTGTTCAGGCCGCCCCGGAATTCCGGCAGCTTCCTAAAGACATCCTCAATCTTTGGGTGAAGAATGATCGCGGCGAAATGGTTCCTTTTTCGGCGTTCATGAAAATCAAGAAACAACAAGGACCCAATGAGATCAACCGCTTCAACATGTACAACACTGCAGCCATCCGGGGAGGTCCCGCGCCAGGATACAGTTCCGGTGAGGCAATCGCAGCGGTAAAGGAAGTAGCGGGCGAAGTATTACCGCGTGGATTTGACATCGACTGGGCAGCGTTGTCTTACGATGAGGTAAGACGCGGAAATGAAGCTGTCGTAATCTTCCTCATCGTATTGGGATTCGTATACCTCGTGTTGGCGGCGCAGTATGAAAGCTTTATTATTCCATTGGCAGTAATTCTTTCCTTGCCGGCGGGAGTCTTTGGATCATTCTTCCTGATCAAATCAATGGGCCTGGCAAACGATATCTACGCACAGGTAGGATTGATCATGTTGATCGGCTTGCTGGGTAAGAATGCGGTGTTAATCGTGGAGTTTGCCGTTCAGAGGCGTCATGCAGGTGCCACCGTCTTGGAAGCTGCCATCGAAGGAGCAAGAGTTCGTTTCCGTCCGATCCTCATGACGTCGTTCGCATTTATCGCGGGATTGATACCATTGGTGATCGCCCATGGCGCCGGTGCCATCGGAAACAAGACTATTGGTTCTTCTGCTCTCGGGGGGATGCTATTTGGAACAGCCTTCGGCGTTATCATCGTGCCAGGCCTGTACTACATCTTCGGCACGATCGCAGACGGCAGAAAACTGATCCGGGACGAGGAAGATGACTCGCTCACCGACAACGTCGCACATAGATTAGATAATTTTTCACAACCTGATGAACCTGCAGACAATGCACACCCCACGAATCACTAAGCTTTTAGGTTTCGCCGTTATCGCGCTGCTTTGGGCAGGGTGCGTACCTTCCATCAAGCAAAAGACGGAGAATACAACAACACCGACTGATTATAAGGCGGCTGGTGATACAGTCAACGCGGCAAAGATCCAATGGAGAGATTTCTTCACTGATCCCAACTTACAGGTGTTGATTGACACAGCGCTTCGCAACAACCAGGAACTGAATATAATGATCCAGGAGATCCAGGTGGCGCAAGCCGAAGTGCGAGCAAGGAAAGGAGCGTACTTACCATTTGTTAACATCGGGGCTCAGGCAGGCGTAGAAAAGACACCACGCTACACACGGAACGGTGCCGTCGATGCCAACACGGAGATTGATACTGGAAAAGAGTTTCCAGATCCGCTGCCTGACTACATGATTGGCGCAAATGTTTCATGGGAAGTAGACATCTGGAAGAAGCTCCGCAACGCAAAAAAATCTGCGGTATACAGGTTCTTGTCAACTCAGGAAGGCAGGAACTTCATGGTCACGCACTTGATCGCCGAAATCGCAAGCTCGTATTATGAGTTGATGGCACTGGATAACCAGCTTGAGATTCTGAAACAAAATATTCAGATCCAGCAGAATGCCTTGGCCATCGTAAGAATGGAGAAGCAGGCTGCGAGAGTCACTGAATTGGCCGTGCGCAGGTTTGAAGCAGAAGTGCTCAAGAACCAGGGCCGGCAGTATTATATCAGGCAGGCAATCGTGGAGACGACCAACAGGATCAATTTTTTGACCGGTAGGTTTCCTCAAGATATTCCAAGAAACTCGATGGCGTTCATCGACCTGCCGTTGGATTCCATCCACTCTGGGGCTCCCTCGCAACTTCTGGCAAACAGACCCGATGTCAAACAGGCAGAACTGGTGCTGCTTGCCAACAAATTGGATGTAAAAGTTGCGAGAGCAAACTTCTATCCAACGTTGAACATTAACGGAGTAGTTGGTCTTGAAGCGTTTTCACCCTCATATCTTTTTGGAAAGTCGGGATCGGCAATGTACTACCTCGGCGCTGGGTTCTTCGGACCATTGGTCAACAGGAATGCAATCAAAGCCGCGTACTATACCGCCAATGCAAGACAAACACAGGCGGTTTATGACTATGAGCGTACAATCCTGAACGCATACATCGAAGTTGCCAACCAGGTTTCGAACATCAAAAACCTGAATATGAGCTACGAGCGGAAGACCAAGCAGGTGGCAGCGCTCACGGAGTCAATCGACATATCTGTTCGCCTCTTCAGAAATGCACGGGCAGATTATATGGAGGTGCTGTTGGTTCAGCGCGACGCGCTCGAGTCGAGGTTCGACCTCGTTGAAACAAAAATGCAACAGATGCATGCACGGATCAATATCTACCAGGCATTGGGCGGAGGCTGGAGATAAAAAAAAGCCCGGATAATGTGCCGGGCTTTTTTTTATTAATGCGTTTGGTACTGAACCTACCTTAAAAGGCAATGGCAATGGATGAATTTTTTGTTATGATCTTCATCGATCGGTCAGTGAACAGCTTTACGGGCCTTTGCACTCATTGCGATTTCCGCATTTATAACCTTTTTCATTTCCTTATTATTACACTTCTTCAGTGCAATGCGGTCGCATTGGTTGAATGTTACAAATTCAAGCAATGCAGCAAGCACTTTAGCATTCATTGCTTTACTTAACCTGATCTTCTCAAAGTGAAGGTTATTGACCGTAAAGATTCTTGCTTTCCTGTCCGCCTTGGCATCCATTCGTGCGACGAACGTATCCCCGACAAGGACGGGCAATGAAAAGTATCCATACTTTCTTTTCGGCGCCGGCACGAAACACTCCACCTGGTAGTCGAAGTCGAAAAAGTCGCGGAGCCGGTGACGGTATACTGTCAGCGTGTCGAACGGTGACAGGATGAAAACTTCCTTTGAAAGGGTTATTTTCTTGTTCTTGTACTCCGGAAGCATGTAGAGTTCAGCATCTTTCAACCCCGCAACTGCTACTTTGAGCACGTCGCCCGCGACAACCATCCTGTCGAGTTCCGATTTTATTACACTCTTGACATTGACAAACCTCGTGCTCCAATAGATCACTTTCGTATGGGCAATGCCCATCGCGTTCAAGACTCTGAGGATAACGTGACGGGCGTATTCTTCAGTCGTGGGTGGCGTCAAGTCAACATCGCGCGGGAGAACATTCTCCGACAAATCATAGACCTTTTGAAAATTGCTCTTTCGAATGGTCATCAGCTTTCCGCTGAGATGCAGACGCTCGAGTGCAACCTTCGAAGGGCGCCAGTCCCACCATCCAGAACTCTTGGTAACGCGATCGTTTTCAAAGTCGCGTGCCATCAATGGCCCCTCGCGTCCTATTCGATCGAGTACTTTGTTTATCAAGTTGATCTCAGTTTGAGTTAGCGGTTTCCTTTGAGACAAAAAACTCTCCTTAACTGGCAATGAGAATCTAAAGTCCCGCATCGGAATATAACCCGTTGCATAGTGCCAGAATTCGAACAACCTTCCATCGGCCTGGAGCTGATCCACCCATTCGGGCTTATAGTCGGGAACTCTCGAAAAAATCGCGTGATGGTGCGCCCGTTCCACAACATAATTTGTGTCGATCTGTATAAATCCGAGATGGGAAATCAGTCTGACAACTGCTTCCTTTCCCTTTCCAAATTGAGCTCGCTTAGCAAGACCCGCGGCGTGGAGTATAATCTTTCGGGTTTGTTGTTGAGTAAGGGTGATAGATGGCATTCAGATTAAAAAATAGCTACAAACACTTCATAATTATTCCTTTCGGCATCCCTGGAGTATCCGTGTCTTGAACATTTTGTCGTCTTTCAGGATTGAAAAGAACTCGCCGAGATATCCTTTCATGTCGGCAACATCACCTTCATTCAGCTCCCTTGCGTAATTATCGATCATGGAATCAAACGCCGGCTCGAGCGCGAGGAATTCTCTTCGCACACTATCCATTATCTTCTCAGGACGGCAAATACCGCGGTAAACACGTTCACGAATGTCACCTGTGCCGAGTGTCGGTGCATTCGCACGAGCATAGGGCGCATTAACAAATCCTGACATATCAAAATCGTATGCCAGCGGAATAAATTTATCGGGCTTTACAAAAATTGAATTATTGTTGTGCTCGTAAGTCGTCGACCAATCGGTATTTCCGATCATGTATTGAAATAGGTCGTGCCTGACTGTAAGCACTGCATCATACACGGCAGGATGAAGTTTCCTGTCTTTGATCACCGTCGCCCCGGTACGCTCAGCAACATGCGCATCGTCTTCCACAAAGAACCCCAATAGGTTGAATGGACGACTCGTTTTCCTGCTTGTTTCCGTTAACTCAATATCCACGAGTCGCGTTTGGAAATGATAGGGAGAAACTTGCTGGTACAAGACGTAAACGAGGTATTCTTTGAGAATCAATCGGTTCATATCCCTGGTCCGATTGCACGGCAATACCAGCTTAAGAGATTTATTTCCGACGAACAGGGTTTCCTTCGAATCTTTCTCTTTGATCTTTATGCGCAATGGGGGAAAATAGCAAGTCCGAAGTCGGAAATTCCCACGCGTCCTGGCCCTGATTCGAATTGAGTCCCATTGCCCCGGCGCAATTTCATACCTGACAATATTCGAGACAAAAGTTGAATCGTTGGTGTTCTTTTTGATAGATTTGATCGATCCCTTCGCTTGCAAGTGTAATGGGTTGGTCGAGCTGAATAACAATGGCGCAGGGGATTGACTAAAAACGGCGGTGCCGCGTAATACAATCATCAACATTAAGAAGAACAATCGACGACCCATGTATGAAAAATAGTCTTGCCTTGATAAATATAAGAACTTTTGTAGTGCTGGCTATTTCCGTGATCGCGTGCTTTCTTACCATAAACTTTGACTTAAAGATCAACAACACAGTAATACTGTTCGGGATACTTGTTGTATTTCCTCTTGTCAAATCGTTTCAATTTGCATTTAAACGCCGGGAGAAATCACTCGAATATTTAAGCCTTTTTAAAGGCGGTCTCATTTCGGTGTACCAATTCTTCCACCACTCGAAAAAGCTTCTCCCCGAGCATAAGGCGGCAGCACGGGAAGGTATCCTGAGGGCTATCGAATCCTTGTTGAATTATTTGAAAACAGGCGAACCAACTGCAAAAGAAGTCTATCAGCAATTGGATTACGTTTCGGTACTATTGAAGGAGTATCGTGAAGAACTCTCCGGAAAAACCGTGACCCTTATCATACGTCAAATGCGTGATGTATATGTTAGCACGGCGTTTCTTGTTAGTATGAAACGTCACCGGACCGTCGTCGCTTTACGCGTGTTTGCCATTGTGTTCATTGCAATTTTCCCACTCGTTCAAGCTCCAATACTTAACAACACTTTTGAAGGAAATTCTTTAATGGTGATTTCCATTACTTGCATGACTGGGCTGATCCTAACCACCCTATTCAATGTTCAGGATCAATTGGAAAATCCTTTTGACCAAATAGGTCACGATGATATACAACTAGACGATTTCAAGGCTGAGATCTAAGTCCAACCGCCCTTACTAAGATTTGCTTCCCCGCAAAGGCTCAAAGGCCGCCACGGCTTCAAATATCATTATATTCCACTGTCCTGGAAAGTTAGTGCCTTGAGGCTTGAGGGTACCTGATTTAAATGCCGAAGCCAGTTGCACGGACTAATCGTCCGCTTATACTCGCCGCATTTGAATAATCTTTCTGAGCGAGATACATTAAACATTAAATCCACATTGAAATGAAAATAGTGATACTTCTCACAGGCTGTCTTTTACTGCGAAGCCTGTCTTGGGCAGATGTTTCATTGCCGAAACTGATCAGTGACGGAATGGTCCTGCAGCGGGATACTAAGATCAACGTGTGGGGGTGGGCTTCCGCCGGTGAAAAAGTCAGCATCAAATTCAATGGCAGAACTTATCACGTCGTCACTGCGGCGGACGGAACCTGGAAAGCGGCCCTAGCACCAACCAAAGCTGGCGGTCCATTCGCAATGGAGATCTCGGGGAATAACACCATCAAGCTGCGCGACATACTCGTGGGCGATGTGTGGTTTTGTTCAGGTCAATCCAACATGGTTCTCACAATGGAACGTGTCAAAGAAAAATATCCATCCGATATCGACGGTGCAAATTTTCCGCAGGTCAGAAATTTTCTCGTGCCAACATACTCTGATGTTAAGCAGGTGCGGAAAGACCTTCCTGGCGGGAAATGGATTGCTACCTCGCCGGAAACTGTTTTTGGTTTTGGCGCAGTAGCTTATTTTTTTGCGAAAGCTCTTTATCTAAAGCATCATGTTCCCATCGGCATCATCAATGCCAGCGTCGGCGGAACGCCTGTGCAAGCGTGGATAAGTGAAGCGGGATTACGACAATTTCCAGATCTCACCGAACAGGTGCGCAGTTATAAGGACAGCCTTTATGTCAACAATCTCATACGCGATGCAGCAAATCGTCCACCACCGCCTCGCGCCGACCACGATCTCGGAATCGAATCTTCAGTCAAATGGTATGATACAGCTTATGTCGCAAATGGATGGAACAAATTCTGGTTGCCGGGGTATTGGGAAGATCAGGGGGTCAAGAACCTTCATGGTGTACTTTGGTTTCGCAAGACAATCAATATCCCGGCTGCACTTGCGGGAAAATCAGCAAAGCTTTTCATGGGAAGGATCATTGACGCCGATGAGGTCTATGTCAATGGTATCAAGGTCGGGAATATCGCGTATCAATATCCACCGAGACGGTATACAGTTCCACCGTCATTGCTGAAGGGAGGAAAAAATGTGATCGTAGTAAGAGTGACGAACACGGTCGGCAAGGGGGGCTTCGTTCCTGACAAGCCGTACTTTCTTGTGATCGGAGACGAAAAAATCGACCTGCGCGGCGAATGGGAGTACAATGTTGGACAGGTTTTTCCCAATCTTCCGCCTTCTGGGGATCCTCCACCCTTCTCCGCCCAAAACTCTCCCACCGGTCTATACAACACAATGGTTGCTCCCGTTATCCCTTATACCGTTCGCGGATTTAATTGGTACCAGGGCGAGACTAACACTTCGCATCCTGAGACGTATGGAAAACTTCTGGCAGCACTGATTGCCGACTGGCGGGAACGATGGAATATCGGCGAGCTGCCGTTTTCGTTTGTGCAGCTGGCTAATTTCATGGAAGTACAATACTCACCTGTTGAAAGCAATTGGGCGACCTTGCGCAACGAGCAGCGGAAAACTTTGAGCGTTCCACGAACCGGAATGGTCGTTGCCATCGATGCTGGCGAGTGGAATGATATTCATCCCCTCAACAAAAAAGATATTGGAGAACGGCTTGCGCTTGCCGCGGAACATCTTTCGTACGGAGACGCGGGCATCGTTTATTCCGGGCCCCTTTATCAATCACAGGAAATCGCAGGTAACAAAGTGACGATAACGTTCTCAAACACCGGAAGCGGCCTTGTCGCCAAAGGTGGGGACAATCTAAATTACTTCGAAGTGGCGGGCGTGGATCGCAAGTTCGTGAAGGCAGAGGCCAGGATCGAAGGCAATAAAGTCGTCGTGTGGAGCGATAAAGTAAATTCTCCGGTTTATGTTCGCTACGCGTGGGCCGACAATCCAATCACAGCAAATCTTTACAACAAGGAAGGCTTGCCCGCTTCGCCATTTGAAACAAGTTCCAGGTAATCAAAAAGAATTTCCATGAGATACATCATTCACTTCATTTGTCTCCTGACGGGTCCGCTGCTCTGCGCGCAAAACGCGCAACCGCTGAACCTTACAGCAGAAGAGGATCGTCAGCAGATGATGGGACAGCTGGGGATCAAAGCGTTGCGTCCAGGCGCGAGTGGCGATGAGAAGTCACCCAATCACGCAAACTATGATGAGTCCGTAGCAAATCCTTTTCCCGACCTTCCGGATGTTTTAAAGCTTAAGAACGGAACGAGAGTCACCACGCCGGAAATTTGGTGGAAGCAGCGTCGACCGGAAATTGTCGAGGACATGGAGCGTGAAGTCTATGGACGTGTGCCCAAAAATGTTCCGAAGGTTACCTGGCGCGAAGTTATTGTTGAAAGGGAATTTGTTGGCTTTACGCCCGTCATCGCCAAAGAGCTGATCGGTCACGTGGACAACACAATGTATCCTTCGTTAAACGTGGATATCTCAATGACACTTGTCGTGCCTGCGAATACCAAAGGACCCGTTCCGATATTAATTTTGTTCGGAAGGACCGGTCTTCCAAATCCCGTGCAGCCGACTCTTGATGAAATGAAAGTGCTGAACGCCGCCATGCGTGAAATCCTTTCAAAGAATCCCGAGGTCAAGGCGATCCTTGATAAATATCCTGCCTACAGTGTGTTGCCACGACTCACGCCAACATTCGGCGGTGAACCCACACGCGAGCAGCAGTTGATCCAGGCAGGATGGGGTTATGTGTCACTTGATCCGGCAAGCATTCAGACTGACAATGGCGCGGGTATGACGAAAGGCATTGTGGGGCTTGTCAACAAAGGGCAAAACCGCAAACCCGACGATTGGGGTGCGTTGCGTGCTTGGGCATGGGGTGCGTCGCGCGCGTTGGACTATCTTGAAACAGATCCCCTCGTTGACGCAAAACACGTAGGCATCGAAGGAGTTTCGCGGTATGGAAAAGCGGCGCTTGTGGCAATGGCATTCGAGCCTCGTTTCGCTCTCGGCTTGATTGGTTCTTCGGGCAAGGGTGGCGCTGCGTTGCATCGTCGCGTCTATGGCGAGCAAGTGGAGAATCTCACAGGTGGCTTCTATTATTGGATGGCCGGAAACTACCTTAAGTATGGTGCGTCTGAATCGAAGTTCGGAGCGCAAAATGCAAGCAACCTGCCGGTGGATTCACACGAACTGATTGCACTGTGCGCACCACGTCTCACGTTCATAAGCTATGGTATTCCCGAAAAAGGTGACGCTCGCTGGCTTGATCAGCAGGGAAGCTACATGGCCACTGTTGCTGCCGGACCTGTTTTCAAGTTACTTGGTGCGAAAGATATCGGCGTATCCAATGATTATAAAACTGAAAAAATGCCACCCTACAACACAAGCATGCTCGATGGAGAGCTTGCATGGCGTCAGCATGACGGCGGTCACACAGACGCGCCGAACATCAAGTACTTTATCGAATGGGCAAATAAGAAGATTGGAAAGTCCGATTAGTGTAAGTCGTTATCGACCAACAAAGGATTTTGCTTTCTTCACTTCCGACCTGGTGCTTGCGGGCGCCGCGACGGCGAGCAGTTGAGTATAGTATTCGTTGGCTTGATCCTTTTGCTTTAATTTCTCCGCCGCAACGCCTGCGCCGAACAAAGAGTTGAAGCGACCAGCATGGCGTTCCAAACTGACTTTGTAAGCCTCAAGCGCTTTGTCGTATTGGGCGGTCTCCATATACATGTCGCCCAGCAATTCCCGCGCAGGAATAATTTCACCTGGCGTCACGGGATGCTTTTCGGTTTTATCTTCAATGTCAGCCGCCTCCGCCATTAGTGCAATCGCATCGGTCTTATCGCCTTGACCAAATTTTATCCAGGCCTCCGCAGCTTTCACCTGGATAAGTACAAGGTTTGCTTTGTAACCATCACCGGCATCACTTAATCTTTTCTGAACGGACCGCAGTGTATCGAGCTCGGCGACTGCGTTTTTCAATTTGCCTTCATGCACATCGCCAAGCACCCTTGCGAACGTAATATTAGATTTCTCCCACTGGCACTTTTCCCAGGGTATATTGAGCCCACCAAGCTCCAGCGCCGAAGCAGCTTTCCAATCTTTGCGTTCCACCGCATAGCGTGCCGGAATGGCAGCAACGGAATAGGCAACCTTCGCATTTGAAGGATATACTTCCCCGAAGGTACTCAGTTTGGCTACCTGCGCTTTCACCGCGTCATCATCGCCACGCTGAAGATATGCGTACACCAGGTAGTCCATCCCATGCAGCTCTTCATCCCAATGACCTTTAATACCCGTTTTCTCTGCATAACAGATCGAAGAAGAGATTGAATTATGATTCGACTCTAACGCCTCGTCCCATAACCCCAGCCGCGTGAAAATATGCGATGGCATATGCTGCGCGTGTGCTGATGCCGGAGCCACCGCCGCATAAGATCTTGCAGCAACGAGCGCCTGTCCGGCGAGCTCAGGATAGTCATAAGTATGTATTATATAATGGACAATTCCAGGATGATTTGGGTTGTCCTTTGCAAGCTGCTCCAGGATCGCGCCGGCCTTGCGCTGCTTAGCGTAGGTTTTGTCAGCGGGATCGGAAGCTGCACGCAATGCCAGGGCATAGAACACCGCGGCCTCTTTATCCCCGGGATATTTGATAAACACATCCTCCGACGCCTTTTCAAATTTCCCAAGCCGCGTGCGGTGGTCGAGGGTTTCTGATTGGTCATAAATTGTTGCAATCGCCTCGAGAAAATCTCCTTCACGTGAGTCGGCCTGACCTGCTTTGATCATGCGACCGAGCTTGACAATCTTTGCACCTTTTTCGAGGTCTGATTTAGAAGGCGGTTCCCACAAGGGATGGAATAACGACATGGCCGCACCCCAGTAAGCCATAAGACACTGCGGCTCTTTGTCAATAACTTTTGCGAAAACTTTTTCTGCCTCAGTATATTCAAACGAATGAAGCAATGCAGTGGCAACGTTGAAGTCAGCGCGGATGGCTTCCGAACAAACCGTTCCAAACGATACCGTACCGAACTGATCAGCACCGGATCCGCAGAGAGTGATTTCTCCGCGGTTGAGTTCAAGCGCGTTTATCTCTTGCGCAAAATCCGCCCGGTTCGAGGTACGGCCACAAGAAAAAATAATGATAGTAATAGCGAGATAGGACGGAAATCTTTGCACGATACTCATATCACAAAGTTTAGTTGGTTTGAAACAGGAACGAACATTCAAATTAATATTAATCCAACTTCGAAAAAAATCTAATCGATAGCTGGTACGCAGTGCTATTCTCTTGTTCTGTAATTAAATTCACATTTAGTTTCTTTCTAATATGCCACACATTCCCATTCCGGACGGACTTCCGGGCATACGTGGTCCCTTGTCAATCAGGCCGGACGTTGCCAAGCCATTAAGTGCGCTCTGCGAGGTGCTGATGCGGGACGAAAACACACTCACAAGAGGTGAACGCGAGTTGATAGCTGCTTATGTATCTCATCTGAACGACTGCTTTTTTTGCGAACACGCTCACGGAAGTGTAGCGCAGCATTATTTGAAGTGTGACACCGCGTACATACAACAGGTAAAAGCTGATCCTTCGAAAACATCTCTTTCAGAGAAGCTTAAGAAACTCCTGGCGATTGCTGGAAGCGTGCAGCGGGGTGGAAAACAGGTCACTGACATTCAAGTGCAGGAAGCCCGCCGCGCGGGAGCAACTGATTTGGAAATCCATGACACCGTACTAATCGCAGCCGCCTTCTGCATGTTTAACCGTTACACCGACGGTCTCGACACGTGGGCGCCAAAAGACCTTGACTTTTACAGTGGTCGTGCAAGCCACATCGCCGAACAGGGATACAGCGTCGGGCCTGCGCCAAAAAAGGATTGATTCAATTGGGGGAAAAAACGCTATCATCGCATATGAAAAAACTCTTTTACCTCGGCGTTCTAGGCATCATTTTGTTTGAAATTTTCAACGTGTATTTCATTATGCCTATGCCGGGAAGTCAGCGGATGAACAGCATCGACTTTGCATATTTTCTTTATAGTTACCGCTGGTATTTCCGCATTGTCTTCATAGTAATAATCGTCGCTGGCAGCATGGCCGCCTTCCAGGGACGCTCCAGATGGGTGGCCGGGGTCGCGCTAGTGACCGCCGTGATCGTCGCCTACCTGTTTAATTTCAGAATGTCGGCTGACCACATGTTCTTACAGCCACAAAAGCTTACGTTCAAATCCAGGGGTGAAAACACGCTCAGCGATAGTAGCATTGTCGTAAGTGTTGAAAATAATGGCGTAGTGAAGGCCTACCCTATCCGCTTCATTGGTTACCATCACCAGGTTCAGGATACGGTGGGTGGCAAACCTGTCATTGTCACTTACTGCACTGTTTGCCGCACGGGCCGCGCGTTCGAACCCATCGTCAAAGGTCACCACGAAAAATTCAGGCTGGTAGGAATGGATCACTTCAATGCGATGTTTGAAGATGGGACAACCGGGAGCTGGTGGCGACAGGCAACAGGCGAGGCGATCGTGGGGACTTTAAAAGGTGAGGTACTGCCCGAGGTGGAGAGTTCCCAGCAAACTATTGGAAAACTATTCGAACTACATCCACAAGCACTGGTAATGCAGCTCGACGAGTTCTCGAAAGATAATTATGATTCGCTGGCACGCTATGAGCGAGGCAAAAGCAAAGGCGGCCTCACCCGTAAGGATAGCTTGTCATGGAAAGATAAATCATGGGTCGTCGGCGTGCAGCTTGGCAGTGAAAGCAGAGCTTACGACTGGGAACTGCTTCGGCAGCAGCGAATCATCAATGATAAGATCGGGGACAGGCTTGTCGTTCTGGCGTTGTCAAATGATGCAAGGAGCTTCGTCGCCTTCGAACGACCGGCTGAATCGCAGGACTTTTCAATTCGTCATGATACGCTGGTGTCCGGAAGCGTGATGTACGATTTCTCGGGCCGCAATACGACTATGCCAACCGATCAGCTGAAGAAATTGAAAGCATATCAGGAATTTTGGCACAGCTGGAAAACGTTTCACCCAGCGACGAGCCAATATGCGGCGCAGTAATCGCCTTGACCCTCAATGCACGGAGTTTGGCATGTTCATTAAAGAAAAGTCAGAAACAAAAACAAGGAGATGCAATAAGCTTATAGGCGAAAAACAAGCCGAATAGCAAATCCCTATCGTCTCACTTTGCTCAATGCGGGCACGGCCTGAGCGAGAAGTTGCGTGGAGGCACGTACAATCAACTTACTCCGGATAATTTTTTTCTGAGGCGCCTTGCCCGGGTCCTTGATCTGCTCCAAAAGTATTTGAGTGGCGGCCGCACCCATTTCGTTCGCGTTGAGGTCTACCGTACTTAAGGCCGGCTCGACAAATTTCGAAAAAGCCTCGTTATTGAATCCCAACACGGCGATGTCTTCCGGAATCCGCAGTCCATGCTTCTTGAAAAAATGGATCAGCTCGAGCGCAGCATAATCATTAATTGCAAAGACTGCATCCGGGCGTTCGTGAAGGTCCAGAATAGCCCGTGCGTGCTCTTCAAAGTTTCCCGCACGGAATTGCGAATGGAAAATATAATCCTCCCGGACTGGGAGGTCATGTTTCTCCAGTGCATCGACATATCCCTGTAAGCGATTGCGGCTATTGTAAAGATTTTCAGGTCCTGCAAGGATTGCGATCCTTTTGCACCCCTGTGAGATCAGGTGCTCTGTTCCCGTAAACGCGATATCATGATTGTCGGTCACCACCTGAGAGGTGTTAAGTTCTTCACGTATGCGATCGAAGAAGACAACGGGAATTCCTTTTTGAACAAGCAAGTCAAAGTGATCTGTGCGAAATGTCTCACTCGAAACGGAAATCAGCAGGCCATCCACGCGCGAATTGACGAGGGACTGCAAGTTGCTTTTTTCCGCTTCGTAAGACTCGTCTGACTCGCAGGTGATGACGTTGTAACCCGCAGGGTTTGCGACGCGCTGAATCCCACCAATCGCCCTTGCGAAAAATTTATTGACTGTTTCGGGGATGATTACGCCAATGGTTTTCGTGCGTTTCTGCTTGAAGTTGAGCGCTAGCAAGTTTGGCTGATAGTGAAGTTTTTGAGCGAGGTCGAGTATTCTCTTCCTTGTCTCTTCATTCACCGATGAATGATCCGACAACGCGCGAGAAACAGTGGACTTGGATAGGCCTAGTGCTTTCGCAATGTCTTTGATCGTAACAGCTGCTTTGCGCATCCGGGTTGGGGTATCGAATATCCAAAATTGCGGGGAAGACTCAAAGACTCATACCAGCACAAAGAGGCGATCAGTTGTACGGATGAAAGCAGTTTCCTTGTCTTTATGGCGACGCTGGATGCAACAACCGATTGCATAAATTTATATCGCTATGGAAAAATTTCTCTTGATCGTGAGGGCCGACCTCGAAAAACTGAAAAAAGTCAACGAAGATGTTCGCTACGCTGACTGGCCAGACATGGTGCCTTGGGTAAAATCACTCACCGATTCAGGCAACTATGTGACCGGCGCACCTCTTACAATCGAAGGTAAGTATGTCAAAAAAGAAAAGGTGTTGTCGGATGGACCGTTCATCGAATCCAAAGAAGGGATTCTCGGCTTCGATATTATCCTGGCAAGTTCTTTAACGGAAGCTGTTGCTATCGCCAGTAGCTGTCCGATGGTAAAAGGTGGTTTTGCGAACCGCGAAGTAAGACAGATTACTGCGTTGGTGCGGTAAATCGAAGCTGAAGCAGGTCGCCCATGCGTCTTCATTGTGACTCTGTATTTTCTGTATTTTTATGAAAATTCAAAATATCCCCATGAAGAACTTCATTCGCATATGTGTCGCCGTGATGCTCAGTTCCATGTCAGTAATCGTCAGCGCACAAACGAAAAATGAGATCGAAGTCAAAATCAACCATATCGGCGTCTACGTCAGCGATCTTAAGGTGAGCACGGCCTTCTATGAGAACATCCTGAATTTGAAACAAATCCCGGAGCCTTTTCACGATGGTCGTCACGCCTGGTTTTCGCTCGGCGCCGCCGGGCACATGCATCTCATACAGGGAGTCGGCGAAAAGAAGACCTTCGAAAGGGACAGGAACGATCACCTTTGCTTCAGCGTGGCCAATATAGATGCATTTATCGCCAACCTCGACAAAAACCACGTCGAGTACACCAACTTTCCCGGCACAGCCAAGGAACCCACTATTCGTCCCGACGGCGTGAAACAGATTTATTTCAAGGACCCGGACGGGCACTTATTCGAGATCAACAATGATATGTCGGTCAAGTAATACACACGCGAGGTGTGCTGCTGCATCTCAAACACTTCAACAATTATACAGCATCGCCACATATTGAGGTGTTGTTTGCGCTCCACCTCACTCAATCCCTTATATTTGATCATGATAGCATCGGACTGCATGTCAGCCGATGGACGATTGTTCTTTATTCCGGTTTCGACGAAAACAATTGTTTCCTTCAGCATACTCACATAGTTTCTAAGATCATCCATAGACGCCGGATCCCCATGACCAGAAATGACCTTTGTCTCGGTCTCGGGTGGAAAGCTCACAAGTATCTTCTCTAGCGAACGCACCATATTGAGGATGTTCCCTCAACTTTCGGTGTATACCGCAGGAGACATCCCAAAGAAAAAAAATAGCAATTTGTATTCTCTTGCTTCGAATGCGAAGATTTGTTATGATCTTCTTACACGAACCTGTTTGGTTTTCATGGCGCATCTTTCTGCGCCCTGAAAAAGGTTTGTTTTACTGCTAAATTGCTATGAAACGATAACCACTTGTCGGACGTCTAAGATGTCCGACATTCAATCAACTCCCCGAGACGATTGTCCGAGCGCTACCCGTGCGCCCGATAGGATGAGATGAACTCTTATTTCAGAATCCCCAACTTGTGCGCTTCGGCCACGGCCTTGGCACGGGAACTAACCTCAAGTTTTGCAAGGATGGCCGAGATATGATGGTCGACTGTTTTCGGAGAGATGAATAGCCTGTCGGCGATCTCTTTGTTCTGCGACCCTTCCCGCAATAACTCCAGGACTTCGATCTGTCGACCGGTGAGCAGTGCTGCGTTGCTTCGTGTAGTGCGACGGGGACCGCGCGGGATATGCTGCACACCACGCAACTTCATTTCTGACTTGATCTTCGCAGCAACAGCAGTAGCTCCAAGACGGTCCAGGATAAGCAAACTTTGCCTTTGATCCTCATCGGTCCCTTCTGACAACGCCAATGCTTGCCGATACTCGCACCCCGCTTTCGACCAATCGCAGGCAGCTGCTTGCCATTGTTCGCGCAGCTCCTGCCTGAGTGGGCCGATATATGTGATATCCTTTTTTATAGAGATGTGACACTTGCGCATCCAATAAGCCAGCTCGCTATAATACCAGGAATCATTTCTTTGCGGAAACAATTCTTTTTCGGCCATCTCAACATGCGCCGTGGAAGGTGTGTCGCCTGTAAGCCAGCACAGTTCCAGCGATGCAGCAATGGCGGGAACGAGGCTGTGGGCTTCCAAGGTCGGGATGGCAAGCGTGATCGCATTCTCCACAAGTGCTTTTGCTTTGTCAAATTGCCCTCGCCGCATCTTCAGCCTTGCCAGCGCAACAGTTGCCTGTATCCTCGGAAGCAAAGAGCTGTTAGGCTGGATTAATGTTAAAGCAACCTCCTCCGCTCTATCCCATTCTCCGGTTTCAATCAGCATCGCAACTTGTTCCCCATACATATATCCGGACCAGGCACTCAAATCCCGGGTCTCGCAATATTTCAACCCAGCTTGAAAAATCGCATGGGCCTCTTCATATCGCCTGCTCAAGACCAACATGGACGAAAGGTTCGTGTATCCTTCAGCAATCTGTTCATGCAACCCATTGTGGAATGCTATCGTCAATGCCTCCTCGATCAATTGTTCACCGGTGGAATCAGAAAATTTCATAAGCACGGTACCAATGCTGTTCAGTGCGCTCGATCTTGCTTCCTCATCGACGAGTTGACCAGCAAGCGTTATCGTCTTATCTCCCCAGTATTTGGTCTTGTCGACATCGTCAGAGAGCATCTGAAGCTGGCAAAGATTGCAATACGCATGGGCAAGCTCACGACTGGGAGGTTCTGTCTCCAGGATGCGTACCGCCTCCAGGGACAAGGTCATCACTTCCGAACATTTGCCAGTCCACCACATAAGTCGTGACAATACACGGAGGGCGTCGCCCTCTTTTTTTCGAAGTTTTTTTTCTTGCCAAATGGCAAGCGCTGCTTGCTGCGCTGCAATCGCATCGTCAATCTGGTTCGTCAAATAGCATTCATGCGCGTGGCATTCAAGCAATTCGCCAAGGCCAGGGTCATTGCGATCAGTGAATTCGATGGTTGTTTTATATAGCCTCGCAGCTTCGGCATGTGCTCCCACCAAAGCTGCTTCCCTCGCGGCCATAGGCGTTATCTGTGACAACATCTTTTTGTTGTCGGAAAGGAGAGCGTGGTGAACAAGCAGTGACAAGTCAGCAAAATATTCCGGAGTAGCAAGTAAAGCACTCAGCACACGACCATGTAATTCCCTGCTTTTTTGTTGCGATAAAGATTCCGCGATCGCCATCCTGAAAAGCTCATGCTTGAACGACAGTCGGTTCTGCCGCCGCACCACGATACCTGCATGAATGCAGTTTTCAATGCCCGCCGCAAAAGACGGTTCCAGTTTCTCAATCACATCCGACTCGATTTCCGATGGAAAAACAGACAACAACTCCCATAGAACCTTCACGTTCTCAGGACGCGTTCGGAAGTTGGTAAGAATAGAGTCTTTTATCTTTTCAGGAATACCCTGACTATATTTTGCGAGGATCTCCGTCACGTAAAAGGGATTGCCCCCGGTAAGAGAATAAACTTTGTCCGCATCATAACCTTGCGCGGTTGCCATAGCCCGGACAGTTTCCGGCGACAGTGGATCGAGCGTGAGGTGTGAATAAGTAGCCGGCGACATTTCCGCAAAGATCCTTCGAAGGGGGTGCTCGTCGTGAACCTCATTGTCGCGGTAGGTCAGGATGAACATACAGTGGTAACGGGCAATTCGGCGGGCGAGCAATTTGATAAAGTCGATGGTAGCCGCGTCCGCCCAGTGAATATCCTCGAACACAAGGATCACAGTTTTACGAGTGGACGCAATTTCCTGAATAAAGGAATCAAATATGTGAGCCCGATCCCTTCCGTTCTTCAAAGCCCGAGTGAAGTGCGGACCTATCTGGCTTGCCACATCGTAAAGGGGTCCCAGCGGGCGCGGTGTATATAGCGAGTCACAAGACCCGGCATAGGTCGCTGCAACTCCGGCCTTTTGGCGGAGAAAATGGTCGACCAAAAATGTCTTCCCGATACCCGCCTCACCTGAAATAAAAATGACGTGTCCTGCCTCCTTGTCCACCTGGCGATAATGCATTTCCAGCGCCTCGAGGCAGTTTTCGCGCTCCAATAGCTGCATAAACAGAAAAGAAGTGAGCAAATGTAAAATAGGGAACCCGAATTATTAATATGGGTGGCGTGAGGATGGATTAACGCAAAAATTTTGTCCTCTTTTGCGGAAAAATTTAAACATCCACGACCATGAAAAAAGTGAGTTTGATGCTTATGGCAGTTGTACTTATCGCGTTTGGCTGCGCCAAAAAAGAGCAGTCCGCAGACACTGCTACAAGCGACCAGGCAGCTTCCGCTGCTACCAAGAGCCTTTATCTTGATGTACACAACCTTGAGCCCGGGAAAGTAACGTTCGACGCTGTTGCAGGAGCACACCAAAAGGATCTGGCAACGCAGGGAAAGTATGACGTGAGCTTCATCAAGTATTGGGTCGATGAAAAAGCAGGAAAAGTATACTGCCTATCAGAGGCACCCGACTCCGCAGCTGTTTATAAAACTCACCAGGAAGCACATGGACTTGTGCCGGCCATGGTGGAGCGCGTTACAGACGGCCCTGAGGCTGCAATTAAGAGCAAAGGCAATCTTTACTTCGACGTTCATCACCTGGGCGCAGGTAAAGTAACGGCGGAAGCCGTTGCTGGCGCTCACGTGAAAGACCTCGCAGTTCAGGATAAGTATGGGGTAAACTTTGTCAACTACTGGGTGGATCCCAAGCTCGGAGTTGTGATGTGCCTGGCAGAAGCGCCGGATTCTATATCGATGGTAAACACACACAAGGAGGCTCACGGACTTGTGCCCGATGAGGTCCATATGGTCAAGCAAGGAAATTGATAGGTTGAAGCTTATCGTGACCATGGATTCGAAAAATCCGGCAAGCAAGTGACTTCCGGATCGATTCCGAATCTTAATACATATCAGTAGTAGTTTACAGGTTTTTTAAACGATGCTGATCAAACCGGCGTAGCAATGCGCCGGTTTTTTTTTGCTTTGCTGACAGCATGTATCAGCTGCCTGGACTAAATTCAATGCCTCGAAATCCACATTTCTATGAGAACATTCTTCGCACTGACTGTTATCCTCGTGGTTTGTTGCTCCTCGCAGCTGGCCGTAGCGCAGAACAGACAATCGATAAATGCTGACTCCGCCGGTGTCGCCAGAACACTTAACGACTTCGTCGATTCATTCAGAAATCTGGAGTGGGAAAAATTCAACTCATACTTTTCCGAGGATGCAACCGTCTTCTTCCCTCCTTCCGCAAACTATCCCGAACGTGCGAACAACAAGCGCGAGATCGACCAGGTATTTGGTCGTGTGTTCGCTAACGCGAGAAAGCGTAAGGCAACCCCACCTTATCTGGACATTGAACCGATGGAACTGAAGATTCAGGTAATAGGACCAATTGCGATCACCACTTTCATGCTTAATGATCCCGATATGCTTGGAAGAAGAACCATCGTTCTGAAAAAGGAGGGCAGTGTCTGGAGGATTGTCCACCTTCACGCGTCCGGCGCGATCCATCAAAAATAAGAAGCAGCCTAACGCTTCCTCATTATCCTGGCGCGGTGCTTTTCACCCCATTTCTTCATCTCACGTATCACGCCATTGAGAGTCGCAGCATATGGCGCCATAGAATACTCCACAGTCACTGGCTTCGTGTTCTTGACAGACCGGATCACAAGTTCGTTCATTTCGAGATCCTTCAGCTCTTTTGAGAGCATCCGTGGTGTTATACCCACTTCTCGGGCAAGTTCTTTGAAGCGGTATGTCTTGAAGGATAGCGTCACAATGATCGGCAGCTTCCATTTACCACTCAATAACTCCAGCGTATCGGTCACCGCAAGTCGGTGTTTAGTGCATTGTACAGCATCGTGCTTCATTTGTTCCGTGACTTAGGCTCAAAGAAAGCTCAAATTCGAAAGGTATACCAATCGATACCGGTATACTTTATGTAACTGATACCCAAAGTATACCAAGGGGGCGTAAGTTTCGGCAAAATTCAAAAAATCATGATGAAAACGAATAAGACAATTTACTGGATAACCACCGGCATAGCTTCTGCACTTTTCCTTCTAAGTGCATACATGTATCTCACAAAAAATCCCGAGCTGATGAAAAATTTTGAATCAATTGGATTCCCGGGCTATTTCGTGACCATTCTTGGAGTCGCGAAACTTCTTGGTGCGATTGCAATCGTCAATCCCTGGTCGCGGACGCTGAAAGAATGGGCTTACGCAGGGTATGTTTTTGTGCTAATAGGCGCAACGTGGACCCACATCGCCACGAGCACTCCTTTCGTACTTCCTTTGGTGATCCTGGGACTGGTTGTAATATCTTACTATTTCTATACAAAGACCGTTGCAGTCGCCGCGTAAACTATCTCACCCAAACACACAAAGCTCGCCGGATAGGGTAACCAATTTTCCTTGCGAGCTTTGTGCCTCGACTTCGCGAAGCCGCTTGCGCCACGGCTAAAACGTTGGCGACACGTGGTAGGCGGAGCAACGTCTTTGCGTGGATGTATTCTTCATTTAATAACCGCAGACAATACGCGCCGCGCGTTTCCTCCTAATATCTTTCCAACGTCTTCCTTTGAAAGTCCTTTGAAGCGGAGCGCTTCCGCCCATTGACCGAGCTGTGCGTAAGTCGTAAAAACAGGTTTGAAATTTCCATCGATATCGGTGCCTAACCCGACATGGTCCACACCGGCAACTTCGACCATACGCATCGTGTTGTCTGCAAATTCGTCAAAGCTTTTATTAAATCCGGATGGCCACATGCCGATCACACCGCCGGTCTTTGCCACGATCTTTGCGTGCTCAGGCGTGATCGCGCGCTTCGCTATTGGTCGATCCTCCTCCATTTTCAGCACACTGTGAGAAAGAATGATTGGAGAATCCGTGATTTCCGCAACATCCTGAACCGTTTTAAAGGATGCGTGCGCAACATCGATCACCATGCCGAGCTTGTTCATTTTTTTTACAACCTCTTTACCCGCTTTCGAAAGGCCTTCATGCTGAGGCACCTCCGTTTGCAAGTCCCCCAAGGCATTGGGCGCGTAATGAACGAGCTGAACGGAGCGAATGCCATCCTTATGCATTTCTTCCAACCTTCCCGCATCGCCGTCCAGGAAATCCCCGCCTTCGCAAGCAAAGTATGCCGCTACCTTTTTCGCCGATAGCGCCTTGTCAAGGTCGGTGGCACGGGTCGCTTGTATTGCAGGTAGTGTTATTAACAGTTGACGCAGTCCATCAAGCTGTCTTTTGTATTCAGCCCATGCTTCGCCTGCTGCATAGTTCCGGACAGGACGCACGCCGGTTGGTCCGATTTCGATAATACCCACATCTGCCACCAGGCTAAAAAAAGCGCCGGTAAGTCCACCGGCATTCATGTCATTGGTGGTTTTAAGAACTCCCGCATCGCCGGGATACTGCTTCATTCCCCGGCCGAAGAACATGCCGGGGTGAGCATGGAGGTCGAATGACAGGTAATTGGTATCAGCGATTAACGGCGCGGATAGCATGGAATGCCCGAACGTAGAGGCGGCAGCGGCCATCAGGCTCTTTTGAACAAACTCCCTTCGTGTGATCATGAAGGGAAGTTATTCAATTAACCAGGAAGGCCCAAAGAATCTGCTCTATTCGAAATCTACCTGGTTGACAGGAATCAGATTGACTCCGAATTTTTTGACAATCATGTTCATGATCGGATCATTCTTAATCTTCTGCATGATCCTTCCAGTTTGTTTGGAGTCATAGCCCATCACCATTTGGTCGGTAAGCTTTAAGTGTTTCACCGCGAAGAAGAAACCTGCTATCACATAAGGTCCGAACGGAGTGTTGGGAATATCAAATGAACTTCCGGTCATATTGAAAACCGTGTTAGGGAGGTAGTCTCCACTATTGCTAAGGCCTTTCAGTTTCATATAATATTCCGCCGCACTGGCCCGCGACGATTGACGCGGGTCACTCATACAAAGAAGACCCGCCAGAGGAGCCTGCTTTTGAGATTGGTGGATCAGCACCTCCCGCTGTGCGCGCTTGTTCACAGCATGCTCGCGGATATAACCCTGCACAGAATCCCAGAACGGTACCGCCGGGTCGCCGTCGTCAACACGAATTAATGAATGGATGGAATAATCCATGATTCCGCAAGTGATCTTGATGTCAAGGACTTTGAGGTCAGCGTCATTATCGATTGCTTTCTCCAGCAATGTGCGTTGATGGCGAGGGTGTGTGCGAAGCAGATCTATACTCGAAATCCAGTCGCCGGCAAGGTAACCGTTGTAAGCGTAGTGCTCGCTGAGCAGAAGTTTGATCTTAGTGTCATTATCGATAATAACGACCTTTCCGTCAAGTTCCACCGCTGGCTTTTCCTCCACTATCATCTGCTCGATCTCAACTCCTACTGCCGATGCATTCAGCATACCGCAATTAAGTGGTGAACCGGGAACAATACGTAAATCATGAACATGGCTGATATAGTTATCATTCGAATCTTCAGTCAGGTGACCGTGAGTCTGGATGTGAACATAATAGCTCACCGGGATCTTGAAATCAGAATGACTTCTCTCAGCTTGTTCCACAGTCCGTTTTATATCCATCACTACATCCGGCGTGACAAACGAACCTGCCGCACGGATGGTATGATATTCAATTTCAATATGTTTTTTTTCGAATTGAAGGCTGATCTCGCGCACTGCGTCGAGTTGGACTTGGCTTAAGTCGCGCGCGTCGGCACAACCTATCAGGATATGAATTTGCTTCTCTTTGATCATAGCTGCGAATATAGGTTAGACAATTTTGACGAGGGAATTATTAATTTATTAGAATTAGGAGGTAAAAAGTTAAGGGGGTAAGGAGGTTAGAAGTTAAGAATTAGCCTGCAAATATGGTTTTTAGTTATTTGGCTTTCCGATCCTGAAATCTAAAACAAATGAAGCTAAGTCCCCATCACACCGCGATACTCAATTTGATAAAGAGACACGCGGGTACCCCCACGCAACACACTTTTTCTGACAACTACCTCGGCAATACTCATTTACGATATCCAATCAATGTACCTACGTTGCGGAGGATCGCCAGGGATTGGATGCGCGCCCACCGCGACCTCAGCGCAGACAACGTCGCCGAACTTCTTACAAGTCTCATCACATCCAAGTCTGCCACCGAAAAAACCATGGCCGGAATAATTCTCGATAACACAACTCTTGAACAAAGGAAGTTTGATCCCAACCTGTTCGATCTTTGGCTGGATCACCTCGTTGGGTGGGCGGAGATCGATTCTGTTTGCACGGGTCGCTACACCATGACCGAAGTGTCTGGCGACTGGAAGCGCTGGAAAAAAATATTAGTGAAGTTTTCGAAGAGCACCAACATCAGTAAGCGTCGCGCTTCAATAGTACTGTTGGTTTCTCCATTGAGACGGGCGGAAGACCCGGAAATGGTAAGGCTCGCGCTGGAAAACGTCGACAGGCTGAAAGCGGAAAAGGATGTACTTATTACCAAGGCAATCTCGTGGGTGCTAAGAAGTGCCCTTCCCATTCAACAAGAGGTCATAAAAAAATACTTAAATTTGAATAAGGCGTCACTGCCAAAGATTGCCGTCAGGGAAACACTTGTAAAGCTTCGAACCGGCAAGAAAACCAAATCTAAACCTGCCAAACAAAAAAAATCATGAGCAAGCTACTGTTCGCGTTCATCGTCGTTGTCCTTGCTGCCGCAGCGTGCAGCCCCTCCAAACAGGAAACCGCTACAGGCACCGACAGCGTCGCGATCATCGACAGTGCGCTGCACGCCGACAAGCCTGCGCAGGCCGCACTCGCTTTCAATTTGCTCAATGGTTACAGTGTGAAGAATATTGTGGCGATGCAGGATAGCATCAATTTTATTCTGATCGGAAATCAGGAAGAACTCGACAAGCAATTCACAGAAGATAAAACTGTTACCGCCGGTATGGGCAAGCCGGACTTTGTTATCAATTATGTCGTGGCCACCGTATGCCAGCCCTCTACCAGGGTCACTTCAATCTCGCTCGAAAAAGTCGAGATGACAGACACCGCTATGAATGTTTATGTTAGCCTGAAGCGGGCAGAGCAGCAGGCAATCGCATCCAAAGCCACTCAGATCTTTGCCATAGAAAGAAGGGATGGCGTAAACAACATGCAGTTCTGGGTGAATGGGAAGAAGGAGAAATCATTTTTTATGAGCGGCCTCTAGTCATTCCTGCTGCCCGAACGGAGTTAAGTCGACAGCCCGTAAAATCATTCAGGAGCCAGCTGAATTCCTCCCGCGACAACAATCCCATGACGGTAAGGCAGTCGTGGGATTTTTTTGCAAACGCCTAGTCGTTTAAAAAAAGAAGTGGACCCGCCTGAATCTTTAATCGTTTTTTATCGTAATATTGCAATATACAAATATTTTATGGGAGCAACAAAAGCTGAATTCTTCACGGAAAAGCAGAATCAACTTTCTACGCTGTTAAAGGCATTGGCTCATCCGGCAAGGATCGCCATTATCGAATATCTCATGAAAGTCGATACCTGCATCTGCGGCGACATTGTCGACGAACTACCGCTTGCGCAACCCACCATATCGCAACACTTAAAAGAGCTGAAGGTGGCAGGGCTAATCAAGGGCAACATTGAGGGAAATTCTATTTGCTACTGTATCGATGAATATGCGATGTCGAAACTTCGGGACTACTTTATTAAAATGTCAGATAAGCTGGAAAAGAAAAACTGTTGCTAAATCAAAATAATTTTCAAATGAATACCCCATTCCCAAGAATGCATGTCAGCCTGTATGTGAGCGACATTCATAAATCGATTGAATTCTATACCAATTTTTTCAATCAGGAACCCACCAAAGTACGACCACAATACGCGAAGTATGTATTGGAGAAACCTTCACTCATCATATCCTTTGTAGAAAACAGGGAAAGGGTTCAATCCAATTTCGGGCATCTGGGCTTTCAGGTTGAAACGCTTCAAGAATTAAATGAGAGGCTTGAAGTGGCCTCACGAAAAGATTTGGTTAGCCGTCAGGAAATAGGAACCAATTGCTGTTACGCAAAACAGGATAAATTTTGGGTCAATGATCCTGATAATGTACAGTGGGAAGTCTACTATTTCCACTCCGATGCTGAATTCAACGACCCTCATTATGAAATGAAGGATGCCTCGGCATGCTGCACCGTCTCATCAAAAGAGGTCAAATCAAACTGTGGCTGCAATGCCACGATATCAGAAAGATCCAATTCAGAGAAAGTTTCTTGCTGCTAATGGAGATTGTCCAGTTAACAGAGAGCCAATATGATGCCGTCGCTGCCATCTACCAAGATGGCATAGAAACCGGCAACGCAACATTCGAAAGTGAGGCACCGGGATGGGTGGCCTGGGATAAGAATCATTTAAAGCATAGTCGCCTTTGCGCTTTGGTGGATGGAAAAATAGCAGGATGGGCCGCTGTCTCGCCCGTCAGCGGGCGCTGTGTGTATGGTGGCGTAGCAGAAGTGAGTGTATACGTCGGCTACGCGTTCAGAGGACAAGCTATCGGCAAGGCGCTTTTATTGGAGCTGATCCGGAGCAGTGAAGCAAATGGAATCTGGACACTTCAATCAGGAGTTTTTCCTGAGAACATCGCGAGCATTGCTATTCACGAGGCTTGCGGGTTCAGGAAAGTCGGCTTTCGGGAAAAAGTCGGTCAGATGCGTGGAATATGGCGGGACACAGTATTATTTGAACGCAGGAGCAAGGTTGTGGGATTATGAAAAACATCCTTGTGTTGTGCACGGGTAATAGCTGCAGGAGTCAAATGGCGGAAGGCTACTTACAAAAGTTTGCCGGCAACAAGGCGAACGTTTACAGCGCCGGAATAGAAGCGCACGGGCTAAATCCAAGGGCCGTTGCAGTTATGAAAGAGGATGGAGTTGATATTTCAAATCACTCCTCAAATAAGGTTGAAGAATATTTCAACATTAGTTTCGATTTTGTGATAACCGTATGTGACAACGCCAATGAACACTGTCCGGTTTTTCCATCCACCGCAAAGAAATTCCATCACAATTTTCCTGATCCCGCAAAGGCGACGGGCTCAAAAGAAGAAATCATGAATGAATTCCGGCAAGTTCGGGATCTGATAAAAAATTACTGTAAGGATTTTGCATTAGGAAATCTGTAGATGACGGGGCGTAAATGCCCGGCTTCGTTGGTGAACCTTTTTTCCCGTACTTTTGTCATCGTCGGGGAAGCGCTACTGCCAACTGCATTACTGCCTCCCGCCTACTAATTTACTGGGGCTGACCGGTTTTGACAGGATGTGTGAATCCGTGCACCAGCATGCAAGCTCATGAGGGTAGAGCTTTGAAAACTGCTCTCACAATTTACGTGGCGAAAATACTTACGCCATGGCTGCTTAATCTGACTAAGAGTTAGAAAGCCTCGTCCCGATTAAGAATCGGGAAAGCCATCATCGCCTGATGCTTCTGTTTTGCGGGCATCAGATATGCGGTGTCGTTCAGCAGAACTGGGCCGTGACGCGCCGCGCGTCATTGTCGAGACAACAGCGGCTAAGGAGATACTCAGGTTGTTGCCTGCCTTGCGTCTCTCGAAAATCAAAGTCAACTAAGCATGTAGAACGTACGCATTTATCTTCTCTGGACCAGGGTTCGATTCCCTGCAGCTCCACAACTTCAATAAGAAAGCCGCGAGATTTTCGCGGCTTTTGCATTTTTCGTTTCTTCACATACGATCTTACATACGAAAATCCTTAGATATTTTGCCTTTGGGGCAGACTGGTTTGCAACGGCGTGAGTATGGCAGTTTTTATTGAATTGCCTTATCTTAAGGGGTTTAATCTGCATATCTCACCTTGCTACCTAGATTTTCTTTGGTCTTTTCCCTCTATTATATCCATTGCCGGAGGCAAACTTATCATTAACCCGTGTTGATAATGGCCGACGTTCACGATAGGGAAACGAGAAGTTTTAATATGAGTCAGATCAGGGCTAAAAACACCAAGCCTGAGATACTCGTCAGAAAATTTCTTTTTGCAAGGGGGTATCGTTATAGAATTCATGACAAAAGACTTCCTGGCAAACCTGATATAGTTCTGCCCAAACATCGATTGACAATTAGCGTCAACGGCTGTTTTTGGCATGGTCATTCCGGATGTCAATATTTCGTGGTTCCAAAGACCCGAACAGATTGGTGGGTGGCAAAAATTCGGCGAAACAAAGAGTTGGATAGAAAAAACTCACGCCTATTGAAAAAAGAGGGCTGGCGGACAATAACCATTTATGAATGTGAATTGAAACCGAAAGCAATTGACAAGACATTCAAAAGGATTTTAAAGTCACTGTAAATTGGCTATACCCATAATTGACATATTTGCTGGACCCGGAGGATTGGGGGAAGGATTCAGTGCACTTCCAGATTCAAAAGGAAAGCGCGTATTTAAAATCGTTCTGTCTATTGAGAAAGATCCGGATGCACACGAGACTTTGATGTTGCGGAGTTTCTTTCGTCAATTTGAACTCGGCCAGGTACCAAACGATTACTATGATTTTGTTCAAGGGAAAATTGCGTTAGATGAGCTTTATAAACGCTGGCCAACTCAGGCTGTATTGGCTATGAAGGAAGCCTGGCTTGCGACCCTTGGCAAAGGAGATGGGGCCATCAATGACAAAATTGTTGACGAAAGAATTACAGTGGCACTTAATAAATCAAAAGATTGGTTGCTTATTGGAGGTCCACCTTGCCAGGCATATTCAGTAGTTGGCAGAGTCAGACGAAAAAAAAATGTATTGGATGAAGAGAAGGATGAGAGAGTGGGATTATACAAGCAATATTTACGAATACTTGCTGTTCACAACCCGTCTGTGTTCGTCATGGAAAATGTTAAGGGACTTTTGTCTGCAAAAACAAAGGATAGCCCCGTTTTTTCGAAGATATTGAGAGATCTGAAGAATCCTGTTTCTGCCTACTCAGAAGACTTCAAGGTTGATGGACGAAAATTGACGTGTCCGGGATATAAAATATTTTCTCTGGTCGTCAAGCCAAAGACATTTGATACAGAGGGAAACCCCGTCCTTAATCATAGTGACTTTCTGATCCGCAGTGAGAACTACGGAATTCCACAAACACGACACAGGGTTATTCTTCTTGGCATAAGAAATGACATCAAATATGTTCCCGAAATTCTGTCAGAAAGATCGAGTGTTTCCATTCATAAAGTTCTCAGCGGGCTACCCAGGTTGAGAAGCAAACTTTCGCGATCTAAGGATGATGCTAATCAATGGAAGGATGCGTTGAGCAAAATTGTCGAGGCGAAAAGGCTGAACGGAGTTGAGGACCTGGTAAGGGATGAAATAAAGAGGTTACTGGGACAAGTAAGACTTCCACATGAGGGCGCAGGAAAGGAATTTATCACCGGAGAAACCGTAACTATTGACTATCAAAAAGAATGGTTTACAGACAAGAGGTTAAATTGTAATAGTTAAGACTTGATCCGACAGTCAGGTCTATTTTCAGCATTCCTTCACCAACGGCAAAGGTAGCCGCGCTTCAAAAGAAGTCAAGGGCTTCGCGAGTGGCCGCACATTCTGCCCGCGACCAAAGCCACCCTTGACTTCTTTTTCGCTTCCGGCTTGTGGCGGCCTGCGGTGAATGAATGAGACATCATAGTCACGCTGGTTGTTGATAGAGTTGATCAACCATTTTTTTCTCAGCGAGCTCCTTTGATGACTGGAATGTCTCCCAGGGAGTTTTTCCAAAACAGTATTTGCCACTGTGGGTTCGCTGGGTATTGTATTCAATCAGCCAGAGATCCAGATCGGCCTGAAGGGCCTCAATAGACTCATAAAGTTTTTTCCTGAAGGCGATTGCATAGAACTCATCTTGCATGGTTCGGTGTAGGCGCTCGCAGATGCCATTGCTTTGTGGACTTCTAACCTTGGTCTTGGTATGCTCGATTGATTCGATGGTCAGATAAAGTTCGTATTCGTGGTATTCACGCTTTCCACAGTATTCTGTGCCACGATCCGTTAGAACGCGTAGCAATGGAATCTGCTGCTCCTCAAAGAATGGAACGACTTTGTCATTTAGCAGATCAGCAGAGGTAATGGCGTTTTTCCGGTCGTAAAGCTTGGCAAACGCCATTTTTGAGTAGGTATCCACGAAAGTTTGCTGGTAAATCCTGCCCACTCCCTTGATATTGCCAACGTAGTAGGTATCCTGCGCACCTAAGTATCCAGGATGCTCAGTCTCGATTTCACCGGCAGCTTCTCGTTTTTCCTTTTTTCGCTCCAGAGCGACCATCTGAGCTTCCGTAAGAATGAGACCATCTTGGGCCACCTTGGCTTCCAATGCTGCAAGGCGTTTTGCGAATACTTCCAGATCATGACGTTGCCAAACGCATCGAACTCCGCAAGGTGAAATGAAAATGCCTCGCTTGCGCAATTCATTAGCCACACGGACCTGCCCCAGAGCAGGCTGCTCAATGGCCATCTCCACGACGGCTTGTTCGATATGTTCCTCGATTCTGTTTTTTCGAATGGGTTTACGTCGGCTTACTTCCTGAAGAGCAGTTTCACCACCCGTATCGTACAGTTCCTTCAGCCTGTAAAAGCTGTCGCGGGAATATCCCATCATTCGACAGGCTTGACTTACATTTCCTAATTGTTCAGCCAGGTTCAAAAGACCCAGCTTTGTTTTAATTAACTTAGCATCAGTACTCATACTTCTGACAGTTTAATGGGTTTAACTTGGTTAACTCGTAATTCTCTAAGTTAACCCAACTGTCAGATTAAGTCGTAACTAGTTCAGTTAAATGGTATTTGTAATCACTCGGCAAGGGGGCATATGCAAAGCGATCTCCATCGCTATTTTTTCATATCGTGTTTCGCCAAAGTCAAAGGCCGCTCACCTCACCTGGCTGATTTTCCCAAAAAGCTTCTTCCAGCACATCTCAATGTATTTGATTCCGAGGGCGAGATAACTAGGAAATTTGCCGACCGGTTTAGAGTCCAACTAAAAAATGCGCCCTCAAAGACAATTACAAGTCACATTTCACAGGATGGACATTATTTCATACATTATGATCCTGTTCAGTGCCGAAGCTTCACAGTGCGCGAAGCGGCCAGAATACAAACATTTCCTGACAATTATTATTTTTGTGGACCTCGCACGTCCCAATTTATTCAGGTGGGCAACGCTGTGCCACCATTGCTGGCAAACAAAATGGCAGTGATTGTTAATGATCTCTTTGATCAGATTCATTCACAAGAAAAAAAAGGAAAATCTACTGTAACCATAAAATAGATGAAGCTGTCCGTCCTCGATCTTAAAGTAGTCGATTCGCGCTTGTGGATCTTGGCCAAGGGTAATCTGTATAGCTATCTTGATGATCTGAAGGATGACTTCTATTCTTATTCGATTCAAAGAAAAATAGTCAAGAATAGGTACTTAGATACCTTGGTAAAGACGGTTGTCCAAGGTGATCCTATACCGTTGATTACTTTAACGTACACTGAGAAAAATGTGAAGGCCCAGATTGGAAAAAGCTTTGAGGCCAACATGAAAAAGGTAGAGATTCTCGATGGTCTTCAGAGGACTTTTAGGCTATGGATATATTATGTCTTGGCTAATGAATTTGAGGAGAAACCGACCGAAAATGCTACTGAGTTTGCCAAGGATGTTAAGAGGCGATATCCGCAGATTTTTGAAACGGGAACTATATCGTTTTCATCGATCAAAGAATTAATTGAGGGCAAGGGTTTTCCCAAAATAAAGAAAGCCTTTCAATCTTCGGAGTTGTATTTTATCATTTGGGGAAATCTTTCTAAAAAAGAGATTATTCACAAGATGCTAATACTGAATGCCGGACAGAGAAGTGTCAGCAAGACCCATCAGTATGAATTGTTATTTCTAAGTCTGTGGGAGGATTTGGAGGATCAGTTAAAAGGTATTCGATTGTATAGAGAGAAAGATGTGCATGCAAATGAAATAAAGGTTGGAAAAAGGGAAATTGGCGATTACATATTCTCTTCGATTATTGTTGGATTAAGGTCTTTCGCAGAGGGAAAGCCATTGAAGGTATCTGGAGACTTAGATGTTGTTGGAACGGCTTTTGAAGATGACTACAAAGAGATCAACGAATCAATTTTCAATGCTGACTTTATTAAAACATTCTTGGCACGACTCAAAGAGGTCGATAAGATTATTTGCACTAATGAGGGCGATGAAGGAAAAAATTGGTTTGTTAGGGAGACAACTATAGTTGGGATACTTTCCGGACTAGGTGAATTTCTTGAAATATCAGAAGACACATCTCTGAAAGAACTGCAGGCAAAAACCAAACATGGTTTTGATATCCTCGTGGAGCGAAGTAAACGACCTGGATTTAAACTCGAACAATTCAGGGATGAATATAATTTTCTATATAATAGATCGATCAATGTGGGAACATTCGTGAGGAAAGCCATCAAGAATTATACAATTGATCTTTTGAATAAGAAGAACCCGTCTTGGAGTGCATTGTTTAGTGACATGAAAAAGTGAGCAAACTCTATGACCGGAAAAGAAGTCTTAGTAGCGCTATTGAAAGTACTTTATAATAAGTACAATCTCAACATTCCGGATTTTGAGACTCAACTCGACAACGACCTGATTGTATTAGACCAGGCTTTTCAAGACATGCTCGTCAGGCAAGAATTGACACCCGTCAGGGACTTTATACAATGTTTTGAGCCTGGCAGAATGGGTCAACAATTTCTAGAAGATATATACACTCCAGCCGATAGGCTCGAATTTATCGACTTTACGACAGGTGGATTTTTGAAACGTAAAAGATCATTTGGATTTTCCGACGCACAATTTAGTTACGTTTCTCTGTCGACAATTTTTTCACTCATTAACGAAGACGAATTTGACGTTGCCGGTGTTGAACATAAGGCATTGACCGATTTTGTGTGTTCCGCCATCGCGTTAAACAACAACGGTCAAGTCGAACAACTTTATCAATTTATTGAAAATAAAAACGACAACCTTGGATTACTTGTTCACAAATTTAACCACGGGCATAGTTCACTAAGTGTCTATTCATACCTGTACTATAAAGACTTACTTGATGGAAATCTTCTAGAACTGGATCCCCAGCTTGAATATACATCTAGCCATGGAGCGGTGGTCAGTTTCGCTCCAACAATTATTTATGAGCAATATTTTGAAGTATTTGATATCATAAATGAGCTCAACCATTCAAAGGATATTATATCAAGATTTCTCAAGATATACCACATTCTTGAATATCTGGTTTATAGAGTCGAGCTTGTTGAGATTGAGAAAAAGGCAAGAGTTAATAAATCTTTTATACGTGAAATACATGGACTTGCCGGTAAAAGCCAATTTGATAAAGAGTACGAGGTATTGAAGAGGAATTTTGGAAAAATATTCTCTGCCGAATTGCTAAATGGTACGTTCAATCTCGCTCTTACTGCCGATCAAGCTACATTTGTAAGGGATTTTTTTGGAATTCAGACGTTTACGCACACTGAGTTAGCACCGGTAACGCAACTGATCTATCGTCTTCGGAACAGCATTGTGCACAACAAGGAAAGTGAATTTCACTTAACGTCAACGAATCCGGACGAATATTCGGTGATAATTCCGATGATCCAAAAACTCATCCAAATACTTGAGAAGTGTGTATTTGATAAGATCTCCGCAAATGCAACTCAGATCAAGTATCAAAGTCAAAATATTCAGCTTTATTAAAAATTGAGACACTGCCCATTTAAGTGTGTAAGTGTCGCGTCTAAGTAACTGCGTAAAGGGCTTTATAATTTGCACCGCTCTCCGAAGATGTTAATAAACTTGTAAGCTCCCCAATTTTAGGACAGCATTAAATTAGACAAATTCGTTTCAATTGTCATCGCAATATTCTGTGGGTTTGTGGGAAACTCCTCAAGAGTTTTCCATAAATCCACGGGACTACGTCCGTTCAGTGCATCGTG
>JBGAKL010000018.1:0-51489 GCA_044224375.1 Cyclobacteriaceae bacterium | reverse complement strand
ACCACCTCTTCCCATTCCGAACAGAGTCGTTAAGCCCACCCGCGCTGATGGTACTGGGGTAATACCCGGGAGAGTAAGTCGTCGCCTGACTTTATAAAGAAGAGCCCTTCGAAAGAACGGGCTCTTTTTTTTGAGCCATTAACCAGCGAATGACACTTCATGCCTGCGCTAAGAGCTCCGGCAGGCACGCCTGACTTTATTAAAAGAGCCCGTGCAGCAATGCCGGGCTTTTTTATTTATTCAATGTATGCCGCCTCCACGTTTGCCTTGCGCGAGGCCCTCCGGCAGGCAGATCTGACTTAATAAGTTAAGCCTCTCAGCTGAATACAGATCAGTGAATGCCGAAGTGCTCGACTTCGAAATTCACAATTCGCTGATCCCTATTCTTCATTCCTTTAGACCCCTATTTCCCGACCCAGATAGCTGAACCTTTTTTGCTTTCATGCTGACCGTCTATCTTCATAGTCCGAATGCCGTCATATACGCGAGTGAAATTTTCAATACTGTTGTCCGCTCTGGCTTTCATCAGCTCCCTCGCGTCAGCCCAATCTGTCCGTACTCACGAACTTACTCTGGTGGTGGACAACGATTATCCTTACATGACAGATCAATACTATACCGCCGGACAAGACCTGTTCTATCGTTTCATGTTGAAATCGAAAGACAATAAGTCTCCCGGATCTATTCTCTCCCTCCATTACGGCAACAAAATATTCACTCCAAAAAATGTGGACACCGACGACCCCAAGCTGATGGATCGACCTTATTGTGGTTGGAACTTTATCAGCGGAGAACTACGGACCTTGCCAAAGCCACACTACAGTAACTTGTTTGTATTACAAATTGGGATGGTCGGCAGTGAATCAGGAATGGGGCAATTGCAACAATGGCTTCATCAAGTGATTAATCTTTATGGTATTGAAGGGTGGAACTATCAGATCGCAAACGAAACGGTCGTCAACGTAAACTTTAATCATACCCGAAGTCTGTTGATGGGCGACCAGGCAGAATTGATCTCTTCAAGCGGTGTATGGGCAGGTACAGGCAACAATCGGCTTTCACAGGAATTTACCCTGCGACTCTTTCAGTTCAACGAGCTCTCCCAATCGTCATTTCTCAACGCTAACATTGCCGGTGGGCCCGCTGGCAGAAAGCAAGAGTGTTATTTCTTTGTCGCCCTGGGTGTTGATTATATTCTCTCCAATATTTTTCTCCAGGGAAGCCTTTTTAAAAATAATCCAAGCCCTCTCACAACATCCATCAACCCGTGGACCTTAACACAAAAGATTGGGATCCAGTATGCGGGAAATAAATTCTCGTTAGGACTGTCGTTCATCCATTTGAGCAAGGAAAACGACCTGGTATCGCCAGAGAATTATGCGAGCGGAAATATTGCATATCGATTCTGATCATTTCCTCATCCTTTCAAACTGATCCCACATCTCGTCTGTAACACTTTCGAGGTGGCTGAACTCACCCCCGTTCTTCAACCACTCTCCACCGTCGATCGTGATCACTTCACCGTTGACGTAGGCCGAATAATCGGAAAGGAGATATGCCGCGAGATTGGCCAACTCCTGATGCTCGCCGACTCTCTTTAAGGGAATTCTTTTTGCAGGATCAAATTGCTTCGCAAGCTCGCCTGGAAGCAGCCTGCTCCATGCTCCCTCTGTCGGGAAAGGCCCGGGGGCGATAGCATTGCTTCGGATGTTATACTTCGCCCATTCGACTGCTAACGATCTTGTAAGAGCAAGAACCCCCGCTTTTCCGCATGCTGACGGCACAACGTAGCCGGATCCAGTCCAGGCATAAGTAGTCACGATGTTCAGGAAAATCCCGGACTGTTTTTTCGCGATCCAATTCTTTCCTGCAGCAAGTGTAACATAATAAGTTCCTTTCAGAACGATATCCACAACGATGTCAAATGCGCGATGGGAAAGCCGTTCTGTAGGGCTAATAAAATTTCCAGCGGCGTTGTTAAGAACCGCGTGTATTTGCCCAAATTCCTTTTCTGCGGACGAAAGAAGAGATTCGATTTCATCGTATTTCCGGATATCACAAACAACTGCAAGGACTTTTCCTCCTGTTTCGTTTCGCAATTCGGCGGCAGCCTTATCCAATACGTCCTTCTTCCGGCTGCTGATCACCAGGTTCGCACCCAACTCCAACAGATATTTTCCCATCGACCGCCCCAATCCTGTTCCGCCTCCAGTGATGATAATCGTCTTGCCTTTAAATGCATCGGGTTTCAACATTCCTTCCATATTCTTAAAAGTTTATTTTCTGTTTTTTCGTCGATCCAAACAAAGCTAATCAGTTTTGGCCACCTGACTATTTTGGATGATCGCGCTCAATAACATACTTTAGTCGTCGAATTCAATTATTCATCTATCCTTATGAAACTATTTTTTCAACTTTTGTTACTGATTTCATTCCTTGCCTTGCAGTCATGTATTGTCACCAAAAAGAAATACGACGACATGCTGGCGCAAAAGGTGAGGGCGGAAGGAGAATTGGCACAAAAATCTGAAGACCTTAATAAAACACAGGCCGAACTGACGGATGCACAATCGAAACTGGAGAAATTGAAAGCAGATACCACTGCGCTCGGGGAACAAAAGCGAGCTTCAGCTCAGAAACTGACCGACCTGAATCATGAATATGACCAACTCAATGCCTACTACAAGAACCTGTTGAACAATAGTGGAAAGCTTAACCGGGATCTCGCCCAACATAAAGAGCAGTTACTGGCGATTCAGGATAATCTGGAGCGCACACGCAAGCTGAACGATTCGCTTGGCACAAGCCTGGCAGAAAGGGAGAGAAAAGTCCGTGAGCTGGAAACGGTCTTGGCCAACAAGGACAAAGCTGTTCAGGATCTTAAAAATAAGATCAGCAATGCCCTCCTGAATTTTAAAGAAAATGACCTTACCGTGAATGTCAAGAATGGCAAAGTGTACGTGTCGCTCGCAGAACAGTTGCTGTTTGGATCGGGCAGTATCGAAGTTGATTCAAAAGGTGTTGCCGCGCTGCAGCAGCTGGCTAAAGCTATCAAGGATCAGAAGGATATCCATATTATGGTTGAAGGACATACGGATAACGTTCCTATTGGCAAGAAATCTCAGTACATGCAAGACAACTGGGACCTGAGTGTGATGCGCGCTACATCCATCACAAAGATCCTCACTAAAGCCGGTGTGTCCGCCAATCAGATAACCGCGTCAGGTAAAGGGGAGTTTTTACCGTTGGTGGCGAATTCTTCTGACGCCAACAAACAGAAAAATAGAAGAACGGAAATCATTATCACTCCTGACCTGGATGAACTCTTCAAAATTCTTGGAACCAACTAAACCATAGCCTATGTCACGCATTATCGGTCTCCTGATTCTGGTAGTAGATGTACTCGCGATCATTGATATTGTCAAATCCAATAAGAGCGGCGAGAAAAAGCTTATTTGGATTGTGGCGGTGATCTTTTTACCGGTGCTTGGCCCCATCCTTTACTATTTTCTTGGACGGAAATAGCGGCAATAAAAAAGGGCTCGTCAGGCCCTTTTTTATTCTCATTATGTGAATCGGTCTAAAACACCTCAGACACTGGAACCGGATTGATTTGTTTCTGTTTCACCATCTCGTTGAATTTCGGGACCTTGTCGGTGAATATTTTCTTCAATGACTGAAGTTGTTCATCGATCTTTCCGTTGATTTCCTGTTGAACGGCTCTCACTTGAGAGGTGGGCTTGAAGTCTCCGCCATCCACTTCGCCGCCCAATGCGGCCAGCTTGTTGTTGAGGCGGATTGGATAGTTTAGAGGATCCTGACCGCTCTTGTTTTTTGTCTGATAAAGCGCTTCTTCTATCTTTTTCATGTCATCGAGGATGGACTTGGACATTTCGACGATGTCCTTCATACCTGGCTCATCTTTCACACCATCAACAACTCGATTGATCTGGTCTCGGGTGGTCCTGATTTTCTTAACCGCCTGATTGGTTTCGGTGAGCTTATCCCGGACCGCTATTGAGAAGTCAAATTGCGATTGAATGTCAGCGACCGAGCCCGATGTGCGGGGATCCTTTAAGATCTCGAAATCTTCTTCCTGGACCTTGCCGTTCACCGTCATTCTTACCTTGTACATTCCTGGAACGGCTTTGGGTCCTGTCAGTCCACCAGCCCACAGAATCATACCGTCAAATCCTTCTGCATCCGGATAGCGCATGTTCCAGATAAAACGGCTTCCGCCCGGCTTCACTTTGAGCTGTTCTTCTTTCAACTTTTTGTCCGGCTTTGTCGTGTATTTCTTGATGAGCTTGCCATTACTCTGAAGGAATTCCATTGATACGACAGCTTTGGCCGTATCCTTTAGATGATAATTCACGATAACACCCCCGGGATGATTCTTGCCCTCTTTCTTGGATGGACGCTCGAAAGAAAAACCGCCGGCAATCCTGTAAGTCGGCATGGGTTTGAACAGTGTGAAGTCGGCGGTTGCCATACCTTCATTAAGCTGATGCAAAGGGGTGATATCGTCGATCAACCAAAAACTTCTACCCTGGGTGGCTGCGATAAGGTTGTCGTTCTTAATGGTAAGATCGGTGATCGGGACAATCGGGAGATTCAACTGAAATGGCTTCCAGCTTGCCCCATCATCAAAAGAAATGTACATACCGCTTTCGGTGCCCGCATATAACAGCCCCGGTCGCCTCAAGTCCGCTCTTACCACCCTTGTGAAGTGATCTGCAGCAATGCCGTCCGTGATCTTTGACCATGTTTTTCCATAGTCTTTGGTTTTGAAAAGGTAAGGCCTGTAATCCCCAGATTTGTAGCTGGTGGCGGCGACATACGCTCCTCCTTTTACAAAGGGATCGAAGTCAATGCTATTGATCATTGTCCATTCCGGCAAACCTGGTACGTTCAGACGCTCCCAGTTCTTGCCCCCGTCTTTGGTGATATGCAAAAGGCCATCATCCGATCCAGTCATGATCACATCTTTTTCAAAAGGCGATTCGGAAGCTGCGAAGATGGTACAGTAATATTCGACACCGGTGTTATCCTTGGTAATAGGTCCACCCGATGGACCGAGTTTGGAAGGGTCATTCCTCGTGAGATCGGGGCTTATGATCTCCCAGTTCTCGCCTCCATTGGAGGTCACATGAAGCACATTTGATGCTGCATACAGTTTTTTAGTGTCGTGGGGAGAAAAGAACATCGGAAAGTTCCACTGAAACCTGTACTTCGCACCCTCGGCACCGTGTCCCATGGGATTGTCAGGCCATGCGTTGATGCTTCTGCTTTCACCTGTTGCATGATTTTTTCTTTCCAGCACACCGTCATAACTCCCGCCGTAGACGATGTCATTGTTTGTCGGGTCTACGGCCAGGAATCCACTTTCTCCACCGGCTGAAACCTCCCAGTCGCGCTCACCAATGGCGCTTCCGTCAGACCGATGAAGCACACGTTGCGTCGTGTTGTCCTGCTGCGCGCCATAGATCCGGTAGGGAAAATGGTTGTCTGTGGTAACCCTGTAATACTGAGCCGTCGGCTGATTATAATAGCTCGACCAGTTTTCGCCAGCGTCAAAGGACACCTGTCCGCCTCCGTCGTCGGCAATGATCATTCGCTGATTGTCTTCCGGTGCAATCCAAAGGTCGTGATGGTCACCATGGTTGGCATTGAGTGTTTGAAAAGTCTTGCCTCCGTCTTTGGACCGGTGGTAGCTGACATTCATCACATAACATACATCGATATCTTTTGTGTCGGCATAGATCCTGGAATAGTACCAGGCGCGCTGGCGAAGGTTCCGATCTTCATTCATGCGCTTCCATGTGGAGCCACCGTCGTCGGAACGGTGAACTCCTCCGTTTTCATTTTCAATCAATGCATAGATGCGATTGGAATTGACTGGTGAAATGGCAAGACCTGTTATTCCCCACACACCTTTGGGAAGCCCTTCATTCTTTGTGATCTCGGTCCACGTATCGCCGCCATCCTTTGTCATCCAAAGTCCGGATCCTTCACCACCGCTTTCAAGGCTGTAAGGTGTCCGCCGGATGCGCCATGTCGAGGCAAAAAGAATGCGTGGATTATTTGGATCCATGACAAGGTCCACAACACCGGCATTGGCATTGGCGAAAAGAACGCGTTTCCATGTCTTGCCGCCGTCGTTAGAACGGTAGACTCCCCTTTCTTCAGTTCCTTTGAACAAATCGCCCAATACGGCGACATACAGGAGGTCGGGATTTTTGGGATGGATCCTGATGCGCGGAATGTGACGGGAGTCTTTCAATCCAATCGACGTCCAGCTTTTGCCGGCATCAGTTGACTTGAACATTCCGTAACCATAAGAAACATTGCCGCGAACACATTCCTCACCGCCTCCAACATAGATGACGTTATTGTCCCACTCGCTTACAGCGACGGCACCGATCGATCCGCCGAAAAAACCGTCGGAAATATTATCCCACGAGTTACCGGCATCTGTCGTTTTCCAAACCCCGCCACCGGTAGCTCCCATGTAATAAAGGTTGGGCTTGCCAGGCACGCCGGTGACTGCCGCAGACCGTCCGCCACGGTATGGACCAATACTACGCCACTCAATTGCGCCATACAGTTTTTCGTCATAGGATGTGGTCTTCGTGGCAGGCTTCTTTTGCGCGAACGCGGCGAGGCAAGTCGCCAGCACGAATACCATTGATAGTAAGGAAATGGGTTTCATGTTGTTTGGTGGTTTTCACCCGAAGATTAGCATTTTTTTCACCAATGTTTCGACCGATTTTTATCAGTGGTAGAGCTGTCTGCATTATTCTGGATTGCAAAATATGAGTCAATTATTCCTATTTTGCTGGTACATGAAAGACGAAAATTCCAAAGGCCTGTTCAGCGTTCCCGTGATTGTAGCGGCGCTCGGCTACTTCGTAGATATTTACGACCTGTTGCTTTTCAGTATTGTTCGACGCCCGAGTCTGATCTCCATGGGCGTTCCGGACGATCAGCTTTTTACTGAGGGCGAATTTCTGCTTCAGGTTCAGATGACTGGCTTGCTTGTGGGAGGCTTGATCTGGGGAATCATGGGCGACAAGCGTGGGAGATTGTCTGTACTCTTTGGTTCGATCTTGTTGTATTCGATAGCGAACATCGCGAATGGATTCGCTTCTACCGTTGGACAATATGCTGCACTCAGATTTATTGCGGGGATCGGGCTTGCGGGCGAACTGGGCGCGGGCATTACACTGGTATCGGAAGTGCTGCCCACAAGGTTGCGAGGTTATGGAACTACGCTTGTGGCAAGCGTTGGATTGATGGGTGCCGTGCTCGCGAATTTTGTTGCGAAGGAATTCGAATGGCAGGTTGCTTACTTCATCGGGGGCGGCCTGGGATTGCTGTTACTGATTGCGAGAATAAGTGTTTTTGAGTCAGGCATTTTTCTTCAGGTGAAAGAACAGGCGGTGCAACGAGGTAATTTTTTTCAACTCTTCAACAACGGTGACCGATTCAAGAAATTTATGGGATGCATCTTTATTGGCCTTCCTATCTGGTTCACGATCGGAATACTGATAACGTTTTCTCCTGAGTTTGCAAAAGCGTTGCACATCGACGGCACAATCGCCGCAGGCGACGCAGTGATGTGGAGTTATATCGGTCTTGCTGTTGGGGATCTTTCCAGTGGGTTGATCAGTCAGGCAGTCAAGTCCAGAAAGAAGGTGGTGCTCTTTTACGTCTTCCTCACGCTAGCCGTTATCTTACTTTATTTGTTTACACCAGGCCGTTCGGTCTTTAATTTCTATGTCACTTGCTTCTTGCTGGGAGTAGGCATCGGGTACTGGGCACTGTTTGTGACCATTGCTGCGGAGCAGTTCGGCACAAACCTGAGATCAACGGTTGCCACGACTGTTCCCAATTTCATACGCGGTACGGTGGTACCGCTCACACTTGGATTCAGATTCCTGAGAGAACTGCTTCACACGGAGACGTCCGGAGAGGAAACTCCCGTCATCTACGGAGCGCTCATCGTCGGGGTGTTCACGATAGTCGTGGCGATCATCGCGCTGCAGGCGATCCAGGAAACCTTCGGTCGTGATATGAATTTTTTAGAGAAAGATTAACAATTTTTCCGGCGGCTCAGGCCGTTTTTCAGGTAGACCCAATTTTTTTGAATATTAGCTTACATCGGGCTTTTTTAGAATCGATTTAATTATATCTTATCTTCTGATAAAGGAGAATCGCGGAATCGCAAAGTCTGAGTCAATGAGTAAAGTAGGTATTCGTAAAGTCATCATTATTTTTTTTGGGCTGGTTTGTTTTTTTTCCACACCTGGCGTTTCACAAAATCTGGCTCTGATTGAAAGCTACCGATCAGCCTTACGGTCTGCCCTTCCCGAAAAGCAATTTGAACTCCTGAATGCGATTGGATTTGAATATCGTTATTCCCTGCCCGACAGCACTATTTATTATTGTTCAAAGGCATTTGAGCTGGGCAAGAGCATTAAGATTGGCCAAGAACTTTCGCGACCATTGAGCTTCATAGGATTGGCAAAGGCCAACCAGGGTGACTATAAATCGGCACTTGACTACCAAAGTCAAGGATTGGAGGTTGCCCGGTTACAAAATGATACGCTCCAGATGGCTCATGGCTATAATAATATCGGGCGGGTGTTCTTCGATCAGGGAGATTTGGTAAGAGCGTATTCTAATTTTATTATGTCGAAGGATCTTTTCGAGCAGATCCACGATAAGTCCGGGCTGGCATATATCCATCGTAGTCTGGCCGGACTCTTCAAGTCAAAGAAAGACTTTCAGAGGGCACTCGAGAATTCCGAGAAAGCGCTGGCATTGCGAAAAGAGCTCGGCGATCCCAGGGCGATAACTTCCGCCTATATGGAGCTTGGGTTGGTGTATGAAGAGATGGACACGACGCCATTGGCGCTCCGGCAGTTTCAATTTGCTGACTCGATCGCAACAATGGTTAATGATGAAATCACGAAGGCAGAGCTGAAGGTGGGCATGGCAGAAATACTTTTTGTTGAAAACAAGGATGCAAAGCAAGCCGAATCGATGGCTAAGGACGTGCTGAACGTGGTCACGGAGAATACGAATCAAAAAATATTTCTACGCGCTAAGCTTCTGCTTGCGAAGTCACTGGTAGAGTCAAAAAAGAATGCCGAAGTGCTACCCATTCTCGAGCAGATTTATGGAATGTCGGACAAGACAGGCAACCTGTCGTTTCAGCGTGATGCTGCACAGCTGCTCAGCATCGTGTATGGGCGACAGGGAAATTCGGCACGATCGCGCGAGTTCAATGATATTTATCAAATCCTCGACGAAAAAGTCCTGAACGCAGATCTCAATCGTGAAATCGAGCGACTTCAGTTTCAACTCCAGATTGAAAAGACCGAAAAGGAGAACGTTTCCTTAAAAGCCAGGCAATTAGAAGATGAGTCTTTGATCTCACGGCAACGTTCTCAAAACCTGTTGTTGATTGTCATTGCCGCTGTCGTCGCAGTCTTCGCAGTTTATGTCTGGCGCGAAAGCCAGAAGCGGAAATCTATAAATCGCCGCCTGGAAGAGCAACGGGGCGAGATCGCAAAGCAGAATGAAAGCCTTTACCAGCATAACCGGGAACTGGATGAGCTGAACCATGAGAAGGATACTATCATGAACATCGTTGCCCACGATCTCAAAGCACCCATTAACAGGATTTCCGGCCTGATCGGTATCCTGGAGATGGAAGGAAATCTCAATGAAAATCAGCAAAACTACGTTCGGCTGGTAAAGACAAGCACCCGCAGTGGTCTTGATTTAATTAAGGACTTGCTCGACGTCCATTCGCTGGAGGAAAATCATGAGAAATTAAATAGTGTTCCATTCCCTTTCCACAGTTTTTTCAGGGAGAAAGTCGAAGCCTTTAGAACCTTGGGCGAGCCAAAACGGATAAAAGTGATCGGTAACAACTATGTCACCGGTAAGGTGGTCAGTGAGCCTGGGTATTTGGGACGTATTCTCGACAACCTTATTTCCAACGCGATAAAGTTTTCTCCTTCGGACACAACCGTTGAAGTGAATACAGATTGGAAGAATGGCTTTCTGAACATCAGTGTCCGCGATGCTGGTCCAGGATTCACAGAAGAAGATCGCCAGTTCATGTTCCAGAAATTCAAGAAGCTCACCGCTCGTCCCACTGGTGGCGAATCTTCCAACGGCCTGGGGCTCGCTATCGTGAAGACACTCGTCGACAGGCTGAAAGGTTCCATCGAGCTGCATACAACTCCCGGAAAAGGAAGTCAGTTTCTTGTGAGTATTCCTGCGGGTATTGTGCAGGAGACGAAGACGGAGAAGATCGCGTTGAAGGATTAGGGTGGCCCCAAGCGATCTGCAAACGGCAAGACGAATTAAGGTGTTGAGTGATAAGTGTTGAGTGATAAGTATCGGCGCATGTTAAACACTTAACACTCAACACCTAACACTTATAACTTTCTAAAGGCGCCCTCCAGATCGTCAATCAAGTCTTCGACATCTTCAACGCCTACACTCAACCGGATCAGCGTATCAGTAAGGCCGTTCTTCAGTCTCTCTTCTTTTGGAATACTTGCGTGCGTCATTGAGGCGGGGTGATTGATAAGGGATTCCACGCCCCCGAGTGACTCTGCCAATGAAAACAATTTTACGTTTTCCATGAACTTGATAGCCTGTTCGATGCGGTCGTCTTTCAGCGTGAACGAAAGCATTCCGCCGAAGTCGCGCATCTGTTTCCTGGCGATGGCGTGGTTAGGATGATCTGTGAATCCCGGCCAGTAAATGTTTCCCGCTTTGGGATGTGCCTTCAGGTATTCAGCGATTTTTCTTCCATTGAAGCAATGGCGTTCCATTCTCAAGTGAAGGGTTTTGATGCCGCGCAGAACCAGAAATGAATCCTGAGGTCCGGGCACCGCTCCGCAGGAATTGGCCATAAAAGCCAGGTCCTGGTAAAGCTTTTCGTCATTGACGACAAGCGCTCCCATTACAACATCACTGTGCCCGCCGAGATATTTTGTTACAGAATGCATCACGATGTCAGCGCCGAGATCCAAAGGTGTTTGCAGGTAGGGGGAAGCAAATGTGTTATCGACGGCGACCGTTACATTATGCTCCTTTGCCATATCGGCGCAGGCTTTGATGTCGATGATCCGCATCAAAGGATTTGATGGCGTCTCCAGCCACATCAACTTGGTGTTCTTGTTAAAAAGCGGACGTGCATTTTCCGCGTTGGACAGATCGATAAAATGGAATTTGATCCCATACTTTTCATAAACCCTTTTGAAAAGGCGGTAGGATCCGCCATACAAGTCATTGCTGGTGATTACTTCGTCGCCGGGAGCGAGCAGTCGGATGACGGCGTCGGTGGCGCCCATGCCTGAAGAAAAGCACACGCCAAACTTACCGTTCTCAAGCGCCGCGATGCTTTTTTGAAGCGAGTTGCGCGTTGGGTTTGAGCCGCGGGCATAAGCATATCCTTTGTGCTTTGCGGGGGACTCCTGAACATAAGTAGACGTCTGGTAGATTGGCGTCATGATCGCACCGGTGGTTGGATCTGGTTCCACACCCGCGTGTATTGCTTTCGTTCCGAATTTCATGTCGTTAGTTTTACCGCTAAGGCGCGAAGACGCAAAGAATCTTGAAGAACCCGCGTGACTTCGAGCTGTTGCGCAGGTTTAAATATTTCGGTTAATATCGAATTGTTCCAGATAATCGGCGACCCTGCGCACGAAGCTGCCACCTAGGGCGCCGTCTACCACACGGTGATCGTACGAATGTGATAAAAACATTTTATGCCTGATCGCGATGGCGTCGCCTGCGGGTGTTTCTATCACGGCAGGTTTTTTCAAAATTGCACCGATGGCAAGTATGCCGACTTGTGGTTGCATAATAATAGGCGTGCCCATAACATTACCAAAAGTGCCGACGTTCGAGATGGTATATGTTCCGCCCGAAAGGTCATCGGCTTTCAGTTTATTTTCACGTGCCCGTTTCACAAGGTCATTCACGGCTTTTGCAAGGCCAGTCAGGCTGTATTGATCGGCATTCCTGATCACCGGCACGATAAGATTTCCGGATGGAAGTGCGACCGCCATCCCGACGTTAATGTCTTTCTTCTTGATGATCCGGTCCCCGTCGACCTGAACGTTGATCATGGGGAAATCCTTGATCGCTTTGACTACAGCCTCGACGAAAATTGGGGTGTAAGTCAAACCGTCACCTTCGCGTTTTTGGAACTCGTGCTTCACTTTACCTCTCCAATGAACAATCTCGGTGACGTCCGCTTCGACAAAAGAAGTCACGTGGGGAGACACACGCTTTGAATCAACCATTCGCTCGGCGATCATTTTGCGCATACGATCCATTTGAAGGATCTCATCGCCGGCACTGATCGACGCAGGAACCAATGGAATGCCGTTCGGCTTTGCCTGTGCGGCTTGTCCGGGCTTTCGGTGTTGAACGTAAGCGAGAATATCTTTTTTTGTCACGCGACCAGCCGACCCGCTGCCCGCGATCCCTTCCAATTCGGCAACAGGTATTTTTTCCTCTTTCGCGATGTTCTTGACCAGTGGGGAATAAAAGCGTGACGATGATTTGTAATCGCCGGCAGCATGACTTGTTCCGTTGCTGGTTGCACTCACCGAGGCTGCAGCGACTTGTTTTGTTTCGATGGGAGCGGAGGTCTTTGGCGCCGGTACGGCCTTCGGAGTTCCTTCTGCCACATCTGTTTGAATGATCGCGATCGCTTTTCCCACTTTCACCACTTCGCCTTCTTTCGCAAGAATTTCTGCAAGGGTGCCAGCGTACATCGAAGGAACTTCCGTGTCAACCTTGTCAGTAGCGACTTCCAGAACGGACTCATCCTGCTCGATCTTGTCGCCCGGCTTTTTGAGCCAGGTCAGGATCGTAGCTTCCATGATGCTTTCGCCCATTTTGGGCATGATCAGTTCTACCCTTGCCATTTTTTTCAATCGTTTGAGACTGCTAAGGTAATTTGAAAATTTGTCCCGATGGCCATCGGGATGAAGATTTGAAAATGTGTGCGTTCAAGCTCGAAACGGCAGAACAAATATGAACTGTACCCCATTTTCGCCGCTTTTTATTTGCCGTTTGGATTGAATTCGCGAAACGACATTGGCAATGATTCTGCACATTTTCTTTGACTCTATCTGAGAATTGCTTTATTTGCTTGACAAAATATAAGGATATGGCAAAGGAGTATTTGGGTGAATTTGAAGAATTGATCCTCACGATGGTGGCGGCGTTGCAAGAAGACGCTTACGGAGCGGCCATCGCAGACGAGATTGAAAACAAGTTGAAGCGTGATGTAAACCTGAGCGCGGTGCACGTGACGTTGTACAGGTTGGAGGACAAAGGATACATCAAATCATCATTGGGCGGAGGAACGAAGGAGCGGGGCGGAAGGAGGAAGAGAATATTTACCATTACCAACGCAGGCATGGCGATGTTGCGGGCGATGAAAGAGTCGCGCCTCGACTTGTGGAAGATGGTGCCGCAGTTGAAGATGATTACTGGCGGCTAGTTGCTTGATTCTGGATTCTAGATTCTGGATTCTGGATTCTAGCGGGTTGTGCGCATTAATAGATAGCGGTGGCGTATGAATTCAGAACGAAAGTGTTTGAAATGTTTTGAGCAAGCCCCAAAGGGGCGCAATAAAACGAGCATGGTGCGTAGTGCCGTGCGAAGAAAAGCGGACAATCACGGAGAAGCCCTGAAAGGGCGGGATACAATATGAAGGAAACCTCGCCACGATTTAGCTTCAAACTCCTCAAGTGGTTCTGTCCGGACCACCTGTATGAAGAACTCAGTGGCGATCTCATACAGCGGTATGAGCGGGATCTAAAGGAAGTCGGCGATAGGAAAGCAAGGAGAAAGTTGTTTTGGAACACAATCCGGTTTTTCAGGCCCGGAATTATTTTCAGAAGCAGAGGCTCATTTCGACCAACGGGAATGCACATGATTAAGAATTATATTGTTATCGCCGCGCGGATTTTCACCCGGCAAAAGACTTATTCGGCTATCAATATATCAGGTCTTTCGGTTGGATTGGCATGCAGTCTGTTGATATCGATCTATCTCCTTGATGAACTCAGCTACGATAAAGGTTTTCAGGACGCTGATCGCATCTACCGGGTCGGAATCACTGAAAAATTTCAAGGCGAAGCCATCAATTATACTGACACACAGAGCGGTCTGGCAGAGGCGATGCGTAATGAGATTCCCGAGATAGAATCGAGTGTGCGGATCACGCGTTGGTCTAAGATGCCTGTGCGATTCAAAGAGCAAGGCTTTTCGGAGGACAAATTCTATGTGGCCGACTCCAATTTCTTTCAATTCTTCGGATTAAAATTGATCGAAGGAAATCTAAGGGATTGCCTCGCTGGCCCCAACAAGATTGTTCTCACAGAAACTGCGGCGAAGAAATACTTCGACTACCAGCCCGGAGGCAATGCGGCGATAGGAAAATCTATTGAGCTTGGATTTGATAGACGGGCTGCAGAGGTAACGGGCATCATCGCTGACCCTCCCAGTAACGTGCATTTTAAATACGATTTTATCTACTCTGCGGATTCATGGAGCTATGCGGTAAAAGATGATTGCTGGGGTTGTTATGGTGTACACACGTATTTCAAATTGCGGCCAGGCGGATCGTTGGCAGCCGTCGAAGAAATACTTGAACAGTTCGTGGAAAAACGGGTCATGCCTGACATCGGTACGACCTTGGCCGACCTTAAGTCCAAAGGAGACAACGTTCATTTTTTTATACATCCATTGACCAGCATTCATCTCGAATCCCACAACAACGGGGAATTCGAGGCAAACGGAGACAGCCGCTATGTTTACATTTTTGGGGCGATTGCAATTTTTATAGTTCTAATTGCATGCATCAATTTTATGAACCTGGCGACCGCTCAGGCGTCGAATCGCGCGAAGGAGGTTGGTATCCGAAAGACTGTTGGTGCCCTGAAGAGTTGGTTGATGCAACAATTTATGGTGGAATCGTTCCTGTACGTTTTGGTATCGGCCGTCTTTTCTTTGCTTTTATGCGTAGCTGTGCTGCAGCCGTTCAATGAATTGTCTGGAAAGAATTTTCACTTTGATTTTTTTCATGAGGGGAGTATTCTCGGGAGCATTGGCATTTTCATTGTAGTGGTTGGACTGCTCGCGGGAACATACCCGGCTTTTTATCTCACAGCATTCAAGCCAATCGAGGTTATCACGGGAAAAGCGCGTGGTGTAAGACGTTCGTTGTTGAGAAATGGGCTTGTGATATTTCAGTTTGCCATCTCGATGGGATTGATCATTAGCACCCTTGTCATTTACAAACAGCTTAAGCTTATAAGCGACAAAAACCTTGGTTTCGACAGAGAGAATATCATTGCCATCTCCCAGACCGAGGATCTTGGAAAAAATCGGGACGCATTTAAAACAGAATTGCTGCGACATCCTGATGTTGTCAATGCCGGTTATGCCGGGGAGCTTCCGCCAAATATTACATCGACGCTTTTCGTGAATACGCCGGGATCGCAGGAGAAGTTTGCTGCTTACATGTCCACGGCAAGCTATGATGCGATGGAAACAATGGGCTATGCATTAAAAAGCGGCAGATTTTTTTCCCGCGAAATCAAATCCGATTCATTAGCGGTCATCCTCAATGAGAATTGCGCAAAGCTTATTGGATACGAATCGGTTGATGGAAGATATGTGACGTTTGGAGGTAGCAACCAAACTCAGCGTTGGAACGTCGTTGGAATCGTAAAGGACTTCAGCTTTGAAGGACTGCGCGAGCAAGTCAAGCCTTTGGTGATATTTCTGACGCGAACTCCACGGTTCATGGCTATCCGCCTTACTCCCGGCGAAACACAGCGAAAAATTGAGCTTGTAGAGTCCATATGGGACAGCTTTCAAACTGGCTTGCCTTTGCAGTATTCGTTTATTGACGAGGATGTCAACGCCATGTTCCAGGTTGAGCGAAAAATGGGTAAGATATTCTGGGTGTTTACGGTAATTGCAATTTTCATCGCGTGCCTTGGGTTGTTTGGTCTAATTACCTTCACAGCTGCGCAACGTACAAAAGAGATCGGTATACGCAAGGTGATGGGGGCATCCGTTTCCCAAGTTGCTGTGTTACTTTCCAAGAATCTTCTTAGGCTGGTAATCATCTCATTCGCATTTGCTGTTCCAATAACGTGGTACAGCATGGATCTTTGGCTGCAAAGTTTTCCATACCGCGCCAACGTCGACCTAGTTATTGTGTTAATAGCCTGTGCTGCGGGCTCATTGATAGCAATTCTGACTGTGAGTTATAAAGCGTATAGGGCGGCGGCAACAAATCCGATTGAATCCTTAAGGAGTGAGTAATGAATAAAGATCGCTGGTCTCGATTGTCGTTTTGGCTTTTGCGGACGTTCTGCCCCGATCATCTCTATGAAGAGATCTCCGGTGACCTTGTCCAACGATTTGAGAAAGACTCAAAAAAGCTGGGCGTCGCGAAAGCGAAGCGAAGATTGATTTGGAATGCGCTGAGGTTTTTCAGGCCTGGAATTATTCTTCGAAGTAAATTTTCAAATAACTCTGATCCCATCGGCATGCATCGACATTTTTTCAAAATCTTTGCAAGAACCTCCGTACGAAACGGAGCTTATACCATAATAAATATCTCAGGCTTGGCCGTAGGCCTCACGGCAGCCATTTTTATTTTCTTGTGGTCCATCAACGAGCTTTCCTTTGATGAGTTTCATGCCGACAAAGACCAGATATATAAAGTGCTCAGTCATCATACTTATCCGGATAACGTTGCAACATTCGATAATACCTCTGGTCGGTTAGGTCCTGCTTTAAAGGACTTGCCCGAGGTTGTCGAAACGGCCCGTCAAACCGATCAAGGAGGGAAGATGCTTTTCACCACCGCTGACAAGTCCATCTACGAAACTGGCGCCTACGCCGATCCGTCCATCTTCCGGATTTTTACTATTCCCATTACGCAAGGTCATTCTGAAAATATTTTGCCCGACAATAGATCAATTGCGATCTCGGAGCAACTGGCGAGAAAATATTTCTCAGATGATTCTGCCCTCGGCAAGACCTTCAGGTTGAACAATGAGCTGGACGTGAAAGTGACAGCCGTGTACCAGGATTTTCCTCGGAACTCAACACTCCAGTTTCATTTCATACTTCCCTATGAACTATTTGCCAAAAGAGACCAATACAATGAAGAGTGGGGGGCATGGACGGGTGGCGTCACTTATGTTAAAGTTCATCCAGGCGCGGATATCACAGCCCTTGATAAAAAGATCAATGAACAGTTCACCAAGCCGAAGATATGGCCGCGATGGGACACCAACGTTGAGCTCTTCCTGTTTTCGATCAATGACTGGAGATTGCGAGACCAGTTCGTTATGGGAAAGCAGTCTGGCGGAGCAATTTTTTACGTGCAAATATTTGGCGCGGCCGGGTTATTTATGCTGTTGATCGCGTGTTTCAATTTTATGAACCTGACCACTGCACGGTCAATAACAAGACTGAAAGAGATCGGTGTCAGAAAGTTTATTGGGGCCGGCCGTGCATCACTCGCTGTGCAATTTCTGGGGGAAGCACTTTTTACGACGATATTTTCTCTGGTGCTCAGTTTGTTGATGGTAGTTTTGCTCCTTCCTTTTTTCAACGACTTTACAGGCAAGCAACTCGTTATCAATTATGGCGACCCGATTTTGTGGCTGGGCCTCGCAGCCATCACAATTTTCACGGGACTTGTTGCCGGCGCCTATCCGGCCATCGTTTTCTCGTCGCTTCAGGCTATTCACATCTTAAAGGGCAAGCTCTCCGGGTTCACAGGAACCAACGTAAGAAAACTGCTGGTGGTGTTTCAGTTCGGCCTGTCGGTGGTGCTGATAGTTTGCGCTGTGGTCACGCACCAGCAAATCGAATACGCACGCTCCAAGAACCTTGGTTTCGACAGGAACAATGTGTTTTACCTTTCAATGAATGATGCGTTAAGGAAAAACTTCACAGAATTCAAACAACGGGCGCTGCAAAGTCCATCGGTTCGATTCGTATCGCGCAGCGATTACAACCCGATGGATGTTGAGGGCGGTTTGGTCCTTGCTGATGACGCCTGGCCCGGTAAAACCAAAGCTGACAACATCCCTTTCACCTGGCTCCAGTGTGATCACGATTTTTTGGCTGCGCTGGGATTCAAATTTCTTGAGGGAAGGAATTTCAGTCCGGAATTCAAGTCTGACTCTGTGAATTACATCATCACAAAGGAATCAGCACGCATGATGCGTTTAAAAGACCCAGTTGGCCAATTCCTGAATGGCCCATCGAAAGGACATATTGTTGGTGTAATTGATGATTTTCATAGTGCGGGTCTGCAGCGACCCATCAGACCAATTATCATCGGATTCAATCCTGGCGTTGCCAGGCGGCTATTCATATCTTATGAAAGTGGTAAAACGACTGAGGCAATAGCACACGTTCAAAAAGTGTATAAGGAAATCTCACCGGATTTTCCCATGGAGTTGGATTTTATCGATAAGCCATTTGAAAGTCAGTACAGGGATGAGATACTCATCGGCAAGCTCTCGAATTGCTTTATGGCAATTGCCGTTTTCATTTCCTCCCTCGGCCTCTTCGGATTGTCTTCATTTGCGGCAGCGCGACGATCGAAGGAGCTGAGTTTGAGGAAAGTGCTTGGAGCCTCGGTGCTGCAGGTGGTCGTTTTGCTTTGCCGCGATTTTGCGGTTCTCATCGGAGCAGCATTGTTGGTAGGCTTGCCTGTGGCTTGGCTGGTCATGGACAAATTCCTCCAGACCTTTGCATTTCATATTGAGCTCGGCCTGTCCGTGTTTGTGATAACGATTGTTTCAATGATTGTTATTGCGTTGATGACGGTATCATTCCAGTCATTGAAAGCAGCGCTGTCCAACCCTGTCAATGCATTGAAGAATGAATGAACCATTTCTCTTTAGACGTGTACTGAGGCTATTGCGCTTATTCTGTCCTGACCATCTCTCCGAAGAGATTTCAGGGGATCTCATTCAGCGCTTCGAAAAAGATGTCAAAACTGTCGGTGTCGCAAAGGCGAAGCGCAGATTGATTTGGAATGCAATAAGATTTTTCAGGCCCGGCATTATTTTAAGAAATAAATTTTCGTCAGAATTTCAAGCAAACAGCATGATTACAAATTATTTTAAAATGGCCATGCGCCACCTGATCAGGAAAAAGGCGTATTCCGTGATAGAGGTCGGAGGTCTTGCTGTCGGGATGGCTGCTTTTTTTCTGATCGTCATGTATGCCAGCTTCGAACTCGGTTTTGATAGGTTTCACAAGAACGCAGATCAGATTTACCGTGTAGCCTATTTGAAGTACGAAAATGGTAGCGTGGTGAATAGCTCCACAAAGAATTATTTTGGACTTGGGCCTTTCTTGAAGGAGAATTTCGGCGAGGTTGTCGATGTTGTTCGATTTTACCGCTGGCCCGCGAACACCGGTGCTGTTCTCATGGCTGGCGAGAAGATTTTCAATGAGCGGAGATATTTCTTTGCTGAAGATTCATTCTTCAAAGTTTTTCCTTCCCTTTTGGAGCAAGGCGATCCGGTAAAATGCTTGCAAGGTCATAACTCAGTTGTGCTGTCGCGGAGTCTGGCGCTAAAAATGTTCGGTACGACAGATGCCCTGGGCAAGGTCGTCAGTCGTCTGGATCTCAAGGACAGCCACCTTACAGTGACGGGCATCATGCGCGACACGCCGGAGCAAAGTCATTTTTCTGTCGATGTGTTGATACCTTATGATGAAGACTGGATAACGCCGTTGGAAGATCGATGGAAGTATGCTAATGAACTGACGTACATAACGCTCAAACCCGGCGTCAATAGTGCAGATTTGCAGGACAAGCTGAATGCGGCGCTTTCAACGGTACAAAAGGACAATCCTGATTATGCTGGTGCAAGCATGCTCTTGCAACGCGTGTCAGATATCCATTTGCATTCAAACCTGAAGGATGAAATCGAAGCAAATGGAAATCATGCATTTGTCTATGGAATCGGCATTGCGGGTTTAGTGATCTTGTTGATTTCGTGGATCAACTATGTCAACCTCGAGATATCACAGTTCCTTGGCAAAGCCAGAGAAGTAGGCATCCGCCGGATCATCGGATCTTCACGTGGTCAAATTTTGTTGCAATTCCTGATTCAATTCGTCTGCATTTTCACGTTGGCCCTTGTGCTGTCGTCCATCCTCATTTTTTTTCTGAAACCATATTATTTTATTCTTACCGGAATATCTGACCTTCCCGAAGTAGCGCTTACATGGGAGTGGCTCCTCGTTGGAATTTTCTTTGTTGTTGGTTCGATCATTGCGGGAGTGTATCCGGCATTGTTTGTGATCCGATTCAATCCCGTTCATGCGTTGAAAGGATATCTCGGAAAATTCCAGGGCGCCCTCTTAAAAAAAGGTCTTGTTACTTTTCAGTTTGCAGCGTCGATCATTCTTCTGGCATTTATTCTTATTGTGTACCGGCAGCTTGAATTCATGAGATCCATCCAAAGGAACATGGACACAGAGCACGTTTTAACCGTTTACAATTCGACGAGCTACACGGTTTTTGAAGATTCACTGCGCAAGGAAAAGACACTCGCCTTTAGGGAAAAATTGCTGCAGCACGCAGAGTTCGAAAATGTGACAGCGTCGTCCGTAGTTCCGGGCGACCCGATAGGTTTCACGTATCACAATCTGACGAAACGCTCGTTGACGGATCCCGATGATGGCGTGCCGTATAAAGTTTTGTTTGTGGACTACGCTTATATACCGGTTTTTGGATTGAAGTTAAAGGCGGGAAGAAATTATTCAGAAGAGCGAGGTGAAGATAAAAATCATGATACACTGATATTGAATGAAAGTGCAGTTCGGGCGCTTGGATTCAAGTCGGCAGAAGAGGCGCTGGGCCAGGATGTTTATTTTATGGTCACCTTCGACTGGAAGAAGTATAAGATTGCGGGGATCGTGGAGGATTACCGGCATGAATCTGCCAAGACGCCAATGCTTCCCACGATCTTCTTTCTACATAACTATGTGGGTCAGATGACCTATTATTCCATGCGAATGTCTGCAAAAGCTGATCCTTCCGTCGCACTGAAAGTTGCGGAGACCGCATGGGCGGAGATTTGGCCGGGGAAGCCGTTCGATTACTTCTTCGCTGATCAGCATTACGATCAGCAATACAAATCTGAGATTTATTTCGGTCGTATTTCTTTCGTGTTTGCTGCCGTAGCAATATTCCTCGCTTGCCTGGGAGTGGTTGGCATCAGCTTGTTTGAAACAAACGCAAGGTTGCGTGAAGTTGGTATAAGAAAGGTTCTTGGCGCATCGATCACAAACATTGTGTCGCTTCTTTCCCAAAGCAACATGCGCATGATTGTGTTGTCGGCGGTGATGTCAATTCCAGTCATTTGGTTTATGGCCAACAGATGGCTTGCAAGCTATCCGGTAAGAATTGACGTGTCATTGTATTACTTCCTGATTCCGTTTGCAGCTATTCTCTTCCTGGTATTATTCGCTTCTGGGTTTCAAATTCTCAAAGCGGCAAATGCAAATCCGGTGAATCACTTGAAAAATGAATAATCATGAAAGGAAAAATGTCGGGTTGCGCTTTCTTGAATGGTTTTGTCCACCGCAGTTGTATGAAGAGATAGAAGGAGACCTGTTGCAGAGATTTCAATATGATCTCAAGACCCGGGGAAGAGCAATGGCCGACTGGAGATTATTTTGGAGTGCTTGCAGATTCTTCAGGCCAGGGATTGTGCTGAGGAATCAGTTCTCTCCAAACCTAAACGTTACAGATATGCTATTTGCCCATCTCAAATTTTCTGTTCGGGTCTTTCTTGGTGACAAGTTCTTTTCTATTCTGAATATTCTCGGGCTGGCACTGGGTATTGCAGTTGGGATTATCCTCTTGCTGATGCTGCAAAGCGATCTGAATTACGACAAACACTATAGCCGCCAGCAAAACATTTATCGTCTCGCAGCACACTATAAGATTCCTGGCACGGAAGAGGACGTTGGAAGAAGTGCCCGAGAGCTCGGTCCAATACTGAGAAGTGAGTATCCCGAAATCCAATCTTTGACCCGTATTCGGAATTTTGAGGAAAGGCTTGTGAGATCAGGGGGTGACGTAGATGCCAAGGCCTTCTATGAGCACCGTGTGGTGCAGACCGATTCAGAATACTTTCGGGTCTTTGACCACAAATTTATCCATGGAGATGAACGGACCTGCCTCAAGGGCATACATGGCGTGGTAATTACGCGCTCTGCGGCGTTCAAATATTTTGACACCATCGATGCTCTCAATAAAACTATTCAGATTGACGGAGAAGATTGGATCGTCACCGGAATCATTGAAGACCTTCCCGACAACACGCACCTGAAATTCGATTTTCTCCTTTCTGGATTGCCGGAACAAAGGGAAGATTGGGATAAGACAATGGAAAACGGCAAGCCAATTCCGCTGGTATTCTGGAACCCGGATGTTGAATTGTTTATGCTTATGCCGGCGGGCTATCGCACCGAGAACTTTCCTGTGAAGTTCGCACCAATTTATAAGAATTATTTCAAACAGGCTGGCGATGAGCTGACAGGTAGCTACGTACCCTTTCTACAGCCCCTCGCAGGAATCCATTTTCAATCTGAAGTAAATGATCCTCATATTCATGGAAGTTGGACCTACGTGTATGCACTTACCGGCATCGGTGCGATGATCATACTCCTCGCCATTATTAACTACATGAACCTTTCCACGGCCAAGGCTTCGACCCGTGCAACTGAGATTGGAGTTCGGAAAGTCATAGGATCTGACAAGCTATCCCTGGTAATTTCTTTTTTTTGTGAGTCAATCCTTCTTTCAATGGTATCCTTGACCCTGGCGATAGGGTTTGTGGCCTTCACCATTCGCGCAACACCATTCAACACACTTATTGGCAAAGAGCTGTCGTTGGATTTTCTTGACAATCCATTGCTTTGGTCAGGATCTTTGGTGATTGCACTTGGAATCGGAATTATCTCGGGATTATATCCCGCGCTTTACCTGCCTTCGATCCCGTCGGTATCGGCTTTGAAAGGCAGTTTTAAGAACAGCGTCGCGAATCACCGCGTACGGCGTGTACTTGTGGTTGTGCAGTTCGCGATTTCGATCTCAGTTGTGGCGTGCACATTGTTTATGCGCGACCAAATAAACTTCCTGCGAAGCAAGGACCTCGGCTTCAATAAGGAAAATGTGATCGTTGTTCCCGTTCAGGATGCAGCGGTTCATGACCGCCTGCCCGTGATCCGCAATGACTTGCAAATGGATCGCCGCATCCTTGCAATGACATCTTCGGGAAGCGTGATGGGATTGGGAATAGGAGGAAATGTTATGTTTGGAGAGGGTCCCGACGGAATGGTACAACGCGGGGGTATCTTAGGTCATTTCGTCGGCGACGATTATATCAAAACGATGGGTATTACCTTACTGAAGGGCAGAGACTTTCAGCCTGGCAAAGGTGTTGACGAGGATGGCATGTACATCGCGAATGAAGCTGCCGTCAAGACAATGGGATGGGGTGACGATGCACTTGGAAAGAAAGTGACCTTCTGGGGAGGAATGAATCCCGGAACAGTCATTGGTGTTGTAAAGGATTTTAATGCAAGTTCATTGCACTACGCACAGGAGCCAATGTTCATTGTGAAAGGCCACTGGCAAAAGGGTTATTTTCAGATAAGGGTGTCAGGTGAGGATCTGCCTGGCACCATTGAGAGAATTAAGCAAGTCTGGATGAAGCATGACGCCGATCACCCCTTTGAGTACTTTTTCCTGGATCACCGCTTCAACGAGCAGTACAAAGCAGACGTCGTGCAGAATACACTCTTGTCGGTCCTTTCGTACATCTGCATTTTCATTTCGTTGCTTGGCGCTTTTGGGTTGTCAGCCTTCTCGGCTTCACAACGAACAAAGGAAGTGGGCATCAGAAAGGTGCTGGGTGCCGAGTTGGTGGATATACTTATGCTGCTTACGCGTGATATTCTTCTATTGGTCGTGGTTGCTGCTGTATTGGTCGCGCCACTTTCTTATTGGGTCGTCATCAGGTGGTTGCAGAATTTTTCTTATCAAGGACCCCTTCGCTATTGGCAATACCCTGTGGTCATATGTGTGGCGATCGTGGTTGTTTTCTTCACGGTTGCCTTTCAAGCCTTGCGGACGGCGCAATCAAATCCAATTGATTCACTGAAAACTGAATAAAGTGAACAGATGATCTCCAAATCTTCAAATGTCTAAATCTTCAAAATATTTTATGCCCCACCACACATGATTCTTAACCCCAAGCACCTCGTCGTCTTGGCTTTCTTATCAATCAACCTAAAAACATTCGCACAAGAAAAGAGAAGAATAACAGAGTATCACAGTGGCCTTCAGTTCTCATTGTTCCCCGGGATCAGCACCAATGGAATAACGAGCGGATCCTACTACAATGCTTTTTCCATAAACCTGTTCGGCGGTCTTTCAGCCGGCAACCGGTATCTCGAAGTGGGAGGAATTTCTAACGTCAATCTCAAGAGTACCACCGGCATCCAGCTTGCGGGGCTGGCGAATATCGTTGGTGCAAATGCTTTTGTTAACCTAACGACGTTTGAGGAACGTGGACTTATCAACGAGGAGGGATTCGAATCCAATCTCCAGGGTATTCAGATTGCTGGTATGGTCAACTACGTTCGCGATCATGCGTACGGTATCCAGGTTGGAGGATTACTCAATGTTGTCGGCGGAGATGTGCGGGGATTTCGGCTAGCTGGAATCGGAAACAGTTCGGGTAACGGCACGAACGGCTATTCGGAGGGCGTTCAGCTTGCAGGGCTTTATAACCTGGCGGGGGAATCCATTGCAGGCTTTCAAATCACATCACTTTTCAACTACACAAATGGAGAGCTCACGGGTGGGCAATTGAGCCTTATCAACAAGGCGCGCGTGATTAAAGGACGGAACACGCAGCCGCCAACTAAAACAAAGGGCATCCAGATCGGCCTGATCAATTTCAGCAAGGAAATGGATGGCACCCAGGTAGGCATCTTCAATTTCGGAGGAAAAGCGCTTGGCAACCAGTTCGGGCTTATCAATTTCCGCCAACGATATCCGACAAAGGAACAAGTGAGAAAAGGTACGCCGGTCGGTTTGTTGAATTTTGGATCGAGGGGAAACGCATTCCGCCTGACCTTCAATGAAGTGTTCCCTTTAAACCTGCAGTACACAACTGGAAACTGTTTGAACTGTTCGGTGGCGCAGTCGGAGATGCCATTTGACGACGCAAACCAGATATTTAATCAAAACGCGCTCATGATGGGATTTGATCCGGTTAACAACACATGGGGATTTGGTTATGGTTTTGAAAAACAGTTGTTTAATAAGAGCAGCATGCTGCCCACTGATGTAAACAATCGGAAAAGACTCATCACCTATGGTATCAGCTTCACACATTTGAACCGGCAATGGGGAGAAATTGATAAATCATTTAACCTGTTGAACAAACTCCACGCCGGGATCGGCAAAAGGAAATGGGGACACTATTTGCTCGTAGGCGTTTCGCTGAACTATTTCATGTATGAAAGCGGGACCGATACCTTTTACCGGATCAATACAGCCAAGATCCCTGCAGGGAAGCCATTTGGGCTCGACAGCTATTTTTGGCCGGGATATAGCGTTGGATTTCAGCTTTGACCCGGAATCATTTCTCGAACACCACGGCCTCTGGATTGGCGCCAAGCTGCACTAACATTTCACTGATCCCGCTCACCATTTTATCCGGGCCGCAAATATAGAATGGCTTCTTGAAATCTTTGATCTCGCGTTTTAAGAACTCGCGGTCTATGTAGCCCTTTCCGTACCGGGAATCTGATTCACCGGTGATGATATAGTGTGCATTCTTGCCCATCATCGCATCGAACTCGTCGTGAAGAATGATGTCTTTGACAGTTTTATTGCTGAAGTAGAGCCGGTTGCTTTCAATCTTCTTGTCTCGGTGTAATTGCCTGAAGATGGCGATGAAAGGCGTGATGCCCGCACCTCCTGCGATAAAATACCCTTCACCTTTGTAGGCGATGGCGCCCCACACATCCCGGATGATAAATTCGTCCCCAACCTGCAACCTGCCTATATGGTGCGTAACTCCATCGTGATCATCGTATTGTTTGATTGTCAGCTCAAGTTCCGTCCACTCGTTGAGGCTTGTAAATGTGAACGGCCTTTTTTGTTCTTCCCAGCCTGGTTTATTGAGTGAGACTTCCGTTGCCTGTCCGGGAACGAAGCTGTATCCTTCCGGCTTCGTGAAGCGATACGACCGCACGTCATGCGTAACTTGCTGTATCGAGTTGATCCTTACGATGTGCTCCATGGTTCAGATTAGGTGAGCGAACATTTCATTAGAGCGATATTGAAAGCTTTAGTTACAATTTTGGAAATAAATTTTCGCCCGCAGATCTCGCTGATCACGCAGATTCAATACATCTTTTTTATCTGCGTGATCAGCGAGATCTGCGGGAGTTTGTATTCAGTCATTCCGCTTAACGCTCGGTCGCTGGCTCATTTCTTTCACCAACAGGTAGAGGAACTCTTGTCCTTCATAATAGGCCTTGATGCCAATTCGCTCATCTTTCCCGTGTGCACGTACATCAGTAACGTCACCGAATATTCCGTTGACTCCATAAACGGGAATTCCGACATTTCTCAAATATGAACCATCGGTGGCGCCAGTGGACATCAATGGAACGACGGGAACACCAGGCCACATCTTCTGAGTAATTTTTTCAATCGGACCGAATACCTCGGCCGACATCGGAGATGGTGGACTTGGACGCGCGATCTGCAAAGGTGTCACGCTAATGCCTGTATCGTTGAAGACACCGACCAACGTTGCTTTTATCTTCTCCGGATCTTCTCCCGGCAAGATCCTGCAGTTGACCGTTGCTGTTGCCGTTTGCGGCAACGCATTTTCGGCGTGACCACCGCTGATCATGGTGGCAACACATGTTGTTCGCATGGTGGCATTGTAATTTGGAAACACCGACAACCGCGCAACAGCGTCCGCACTCGGGTTCGGTTTTATAATCTCCTTCATGTCTTCCGCCAACTGGCCAGACTCAAGCTTGGACGTTCGTTCAAAATATACGCGGGTGCCGTCGTTCAGATTCACAGGGAAATCGAACCTGGAAAGATTGTCGAGTGCTTTTGCTAGCCGGTATATCGCGTTATCCTTGCGTGGCTGCGAGCTATGGCCGCCGCGGTTTTTTACTTCGAGCTTGAAACTCTGGAATACCTTTTCACTTAGTTGCACGCCGTTCAAGATCTTTTTTCCTTCCATCTCCTGGCCGCGCCCGCCTTCGTTTATAGCGAACTCGGCGTTGATCAGATCTTTGTGGTTCTTCAGAAGCCAGTCTACCCCGTTATCGGTACCGCCTTCTTCGTCCGCAGTCAATGCCATGATGATATCGCGCTCCGGCACAAATTTTTCCTGCTTCATCCGGATCATATTTGCCACAAAAATTGACGCCATGGCTTTGTCATCACTGGCACCGCGCGCGTAGTAAAATCCATCACGCTCCTGGAACACGAACGGATCTGTATCCCAATCAGAACGCAGAGCTTCCACTACGTCGAGGTGCGCTAACAGCAACAGAGGTTTCTTTTTACCCGTGCCACGCAACGTTGCGACGAGGTTACCCTTCCGGTCGTTGGGACCGCCAATGAACAGATCTTTGTCTTCAAGACCAGCGCCCCTGAGTCTTGCGGCCATTGCCTCCGCAGCTTTGGTAGTGCTGCCGACCGAATGTGTCGTGTTGATTTCGATAAGCTCTTTAAAGATGTCGTGGGTCAGTTTCTGATCGGGTTGCGCCGACGTCAGTTGGGAGAAACCCAATAAGAATGCGATTAGTGAAATGGTTCGTTTCATGATGGATAGTTCAAGGTTCAAAGTTCAAGGCCTGCCCGACAAAGCGTCTCGCGCAGGCGGGTTCAAGGTAGCTCGCAGTAGTATTGAAATTTAGGGTTTTGGGATGAGCGGGTCAAACGGACGCCTGGTCGCCAGAACCCAGAATCCAGAATCGGGAACCCAATTTCCATTTTTCCTCTCCATATTCCTCCTGACCATCTACACTTGTCCAGGATCGCTCCCCGAAATCCTAACTTTACCCATCATCATGCCGTCATTCCAGTCTTTTTTTAAGAGCCGGACACTCATCCACGTCGCCGGGTGGCTCACGTTCTTCCTGGTGCCGCTCTTGTTGTCGCCGCCAAACGAAATGGCTGCCGGCCTCACCGATCGTTTTAACCTCGAGTCGATGATTTTCAGGAACCTGCTCCTGATGGCACTGTTTTACCTTAACTTAATTTACTTCACTCCGGTTATCCTCAAAAAAAATGGCGTTGGCACTTTCCTGCTGCTTGTGGTGCCCATCGTATTGCTTATAAGTTTTGCCAACTGGCAGATTCACCACTTCCTCGCTGAGCCCGGTCCACCTCCCGGTCCACCGCCGGATTTTGATCCTCCCCATCACGACGGGTTCGGCCCAGGTGGACCTCGTCGTCCAATGATGATGGTGAGTTCCTTGTTTGCCAGCTTGCTTGTGACTGTCATCGTCACGAGCCTTAGCACAAGCATCGTACTCTGGAACGATTGGGTGAAAGCCAGGCAAGAAGAACAGGAGCGAGCATTTCAGAAAGTTGCTTCGGAGTTAGCTGTGCTCAAGCTCCAAATCAGTCCACATTTCCTTTTCAATACACTAAATAATATTCGCTGGCTTGTGCGGTCTAAGTCTGAACAAGCAGAAGAAGCCGTGATGAAGTTGTCACAACTACTGCGTTATATTTTATATCAAACAAACCAGGACAAGATTGCCCTCGACAAGGAGCTTGACAATCTACAGGATTACATCACATTGCAACAGATGCGTCTCACCGGGCATCAGAATCTTCAATATACGGTCGAGGGCAGTGCAGCGGGTAAAACCATTGTACCGTTGCTATTTATTCCGCTGGTTGAAAATGTTTTTAAGTATGGGGATTTCAGCGGACCTTTTCAAAACAGAATTGCAGTTAAGATAGGGCGTGATCAGGTCAACATTGTCACCGAAAATCAAGTGCTTAATTCGGCAACCGAAAAAAAAACCGAGGAGTCGGGGATTGGGTTATCAAACATACGAAAGCGGTTGACGTTGCATTATCCCGACACGCACATTCTGCAATATTCCGAACAATCAGGAATTTTTAAGCTGGAACTCGAATTAATAATCTAACGCCCCGGCGGCAACGCGGGAATTACTTATGGCTGACCAAAAAATCATACAACCGACTCTTCGCTGCGTTGCAGTGGATGATGAGCCTTTCGCGTTGAAGCTGATCAGTGAGGATATCAGCAGGATCCCTGTCCTCAAACTTGTGAATGTTTGTTCCTCGGCCGCAGAGGCCAGGGAAGTATTAAAGCAATCCCCGGTCGACCTTATGTTCCTCGACATTCAAATGCCGGGCTTAACCGGCACCGAATTGCTGCGTTCACTTGAGAAACCACCGATGGTCATATTCACCACCGCGTACGAGCAGTATGCAGTGGAAGGTTTTGAACTGGAAGTGATTGACTACCTGGTGAAGCCAATCCCATTCGATCGGTTGCTAAAAGCCGTCACGAGGGCGCAAGAGCATTTAAGGCTGAGGCAGGAGAATGACATGAAGCCCGAAGACCAGTATTTTTTTGTGCGCGCCGAGTACAAAGAGATCCGCATCATGTTCAGCGACATTCAGTATGTCGAAGGTTTGAAAGACTACGTAAAAATATTTCTTGCCTCACAGACCCGCCCCGTTCTTACGCGGATGAACCTAAAAGCCATCGAAGCCAAACTGCCGGCCAGGCTTTTTTGCAGGATTCACAACTCATTCATTGTTCCTTTTTCAAAGATCACATCGTTTCAACGCTCGCAGGTATTTATTGGGCAGACACCCATACCCGTGGGCGATAAATATGCCGCGGAGTTCCGGAAGCGGTACGTGCCGGAGTAATTTGCTAATGGGTTAAAGTGTTGATTTGCTGATGGGCGCCTTTGTCCATGGGTGCCCTCATCAGCGAATTAACACATCAGCAAATCAGCACATTAACTCCATCTACACATTTCCCTCATTCGCCTTCACTCGCTTTCCAGTCCGCAATTTCCCCGTGACCTTCGGCGTATTACTGGCACTTAACAACAAAAAACCTTTTATGAAAAACATCATTTTGAAAACGCTGACTCTGGTGATGTCGCTTTGCTGGATCACAAGCTGCAACATGGATGGGCTGAAGTCGAATTCAGATTCCACCACACCCGCGACTGCCGTTGTGCTGACTAATGTGGCGCAGACATCGGCGCAGCTTGCCAGTGGTACGAGCTTCGCGCTGAGTGGAAGTTCTTCTGATTCAGGTGGCATGCATCCTGAAGGTATGGGCGGACGCAAGGGTCCGGGAGGTCCCGGCATGATTGATGGGACAGGTTTGTTCACGGCCACGGATGAATTACTCGCAATTGTAGATGCCGAGAGTGCCGGCGATTTCAGAGGGTTCAGGATGCAGTCGGCAGGCGGCGCAACGGTCACAAACTACGACGCTTCCGGTAACACGGTCACGCTCACACCCCCTGCGCAAAACTCAGGAGGTCCGGAAGGCTGCAGCTTCAGCGGAAAACAATTTCCCAAATTCGATTCTCTGCTTGCGAAGGTTGCCAAAACTATCGTCGATTTTGGAAGTGGAGTGACACACAAAAAAGGTAACACCACGATCACGCGTGCCGGCAAGATCATAATTGCCCGCAGCGGTGACAGCGAATCACGTACTGAAACGATAACTTTTGAAAATTATACGGTGAACGGCGCCGCCATTACAGGCACCAAAACAAGGGTGAGTACATTCGATAGCTCAACAGGACATGGCTCTTCAACAACAAATGTATCCGGCGGTAAGATCACGTTCAGTGACGGGACTGCGGCTTCCTGGGTCAGCAGCAGATCACGCACGTCTGCGATCACGCTTGATTCCAATGGCAAGCCCACCAGCGGCACGATCACAACAGAAGGAAACTCTTCCGTGACGACAGCCGCCGGCGAGGTAATCTATTCACACAAAGTGACCAAATCGATCATCGAGGATCTTTCATGTCGGATCCACAAGCCCGTAAGCGGCACCGTGCAGACCACCTACCGGAGCGATGTGGTGTCTGTGGACTTTGGTGATGGAAGCTGCAGTAATACAAGGGCGACCGTGACACTGAATGGGGAAGTGGTGACGGCGAGGGTAGAGTAGGATTGTTTGGTGAAATGTAAAATGTAAGATGCTAAATGTAAAATGTAAAAGGTACGGTTGAGTCGGAGTGTCAGCAAGTAGTCACGTGGGAGTACGCTAAACTCTGAACTCTAAACCAAGAACCGGTATTAGGTAAGGTTGGATGTTAGTGTGTTTGTTGGAGAACCGCTCTGTGGCCAGAGCGGTTTTTTTTGCCTTCCGGGCATGTTTTTGAGCGTCAGAACATAAAAAAAGGCCACTTTTATTTTTAACTATTTGATTATTAATTATTTACAATCACGCATCTAACCTACAGTTACATGTCGGTTACATAAGATTTTATGCCCAGTAGGGAACGTATTTGGCATATTTCCTTGATTTATTTTCCGGATCTGGATCTTTTATAAGTTTAGCATCGATAGTTTCGGCAATTATTCGCGATACCATGGGATAATTTTTTTCGCCTATTCCAAACCGTTCCCTCAAACTCTGATTCGTCATATTTTCGCCTGACGCGTATTTTAGACAAGCATGGAGATAACATGCTCTAATTTTATTTTGCTTGTCCATCTCAGCATAAGTTCTCGATCCGTGAAGAATAATCCTTGTATAATTATCACCGACAATTATTTCGGGAGCGGGGAGTTGGTTAAACTCACATTCGAATACCACTTTGTCAATACCGCTACCTCTTTCCTCACAAATTCGTAATCGACGCATAAAACGGGCAAGAATTTCATTTCTGCTTTCGGGACTGTGATCGACAAATCTCAGGGGGTCGATTAGCGGTTTCCCGGGATTGGTAATTTCCATTCTATTGGAAAAGACTTCAACATTGGAGAACTGCCTTTGATTGCGAAATCCTGATGAATAATTGCGTTCGCAACCAACTCGCGAACAGCAAGAATCGGATAAACGGGGATGGCTTTCCGCAACGATTTATCGATTACTTCTTTGGCCGGCAGCCTGTCCTCAATGTATCTAATCAATCCAGCGAATCCGGATGCATAACCTTTCTTTCCCACTTGTTCGACGACCGCGTTAATTCTATCCTTTCCGTCGTAAAATATTACTCGAACAGCTTTTCGCGCCAATGAATCAAACGCCTTAATTTCTTTAGCAAAAAGAAGGGCTCCGAGATTTGATACTGAGTACGATTCTGGCTCCCGTTCAATTATTTTTTCTTCAAGGAGTCTATGAATAATTCCTTTTCTATTGTCGGGCAATGGAAGTGATAAGGAATCAAAAAATGAGGGATAGTCAATTAAATTAAGAATTTCATCCTCGGTTGCGCCATTTAAGGCTGCCTCTCGTTCAAAAATGTGCTTGTCAGCTGCATTCCATATTTTCCTTTCTCGTTCAGGATGGTCATCCAATTGCTTCTTATATGACCCAATCCTGGTATACGGTATGCCGCGAAATGAAACGGGAGTGTTTTTTGTTGCGTCAATTCTAAATATTGAAAAATGAAGGTCGTTGAGATCAAATTCAAAAATATTAAAATCAATCCTTGGGTTAAGTTGAGTCGCGAGCCAATTCTCTAGCTCTTGATTTCCCTTTTTCTCCCTAAGAGGATGGAAATTTGTGCCAACCATTCGATGGGTATCATTCTCGATTCCAAAAACTAAGTATCCGAATTTTTGACCATGGTAGCATGCGCCGTTGCTTAAAGCAGAAAGGTACTCTCCAATTTCTTGGTTGTTCGAATTATCTTTTTTGAATTCAACCCACTCACATTCTTTTGGGAGTGCCTGTAATTCTTTTAATAATATCTCGAAATCGTGCTTCGTCACAAGGTGTCCATTCGACCTACCACGACAAGTACTTATAGATTACCCGAATGAGCTTATACGCCTCTTCCATATTCTTCGCCTGGTACGAAACCGTGTATCCATCAATGCGCTTCATGCCCGGAATGCTCATCGCCACGTCGGCACGGGTAGGATTATCGACTTTTACTTTGAACTCAACAGGATTCTGAACCGCGAATGGTTTCACCTTGCCTATATCTTTCAATGCCTCTTTGGTTTGTGCCTGCAATGCCTTAGTCACTACATCGGGGTGGAGGAGTTTGGCGGCAGCTGTGCCGATCGCCTCTTTCGTCGCAACAGTTTTTACGCCGGGCAATAATTTCTTTATCTCTTCCGTAAAGGTTTTGTCGCCGCTGGCAAGCAATACCGGGACGCCAACCGAACCTGCGAAATAAGTGTTGAGCCCACTTTCACCGACTTCAGTGCCATTGAGCCACAAGCCTTTGATTGACCCCGTGCCGGTATGAGCAAGAAATCCGTTCTCGGTTCCAGCCATCGCATGATAGCCGATGAAAATAATTCCATTAAAAGATTGGTCGAGTCCCTGCACCATGCCGAGCGGCTTGATGTTGCTCTGGATATACTGAACACGCGGATCAAGCTGAGTGTGGAGAAGGTTCTGCATGTCGCCATGGCTGTCGTTGACCACAATCTCCGCAGGCCCCGCCTCGAAAATTGCGGCGACGACTGCGTTCACTTCTGCGGTCATCAGCTTGCGGCCGACGTCGTAGTCTTTGCCCCCGCTCACCATCGCGGAAGTTCCGATTCCGCCGATTCCTTCCATGTCGACGGAGATGAAAAGTTTGACGGGCTTGGTTTGAGCATATGCCGACGATGAAATCAGCAAAAAGAGGATAAGTAAGTGTTTCACAGTTACAGGGATTAATCTGTCCTGAAATTATCAAAACTTTGGATCATTGTTTTTTCGCTGCGTAACGGCCATTTTGGTGTACGTAATACGTGTCTGACTCCGTTTCAACGAAGCTTTCGCTACAATCTTTCTTGAACCCATATTTAATGCGATGGCTCTTGATGTCATACCATTCCTTGTCACTCTGAATGACCTCGAAAGTATTACTGAACTTCGACGCGGTACATTTTGTAGCGTTCTTTTCGTCCATCTTCCACATTGCGTTATCGTATTCTGAATCAATGGAAAAAAGACGCGTGATCCGGCCCTTTTCAAGCAAGTTTATTGCTAGTGTTTTTTCGAAGTGCTCGTTTCCTGTGCTTTGAAATGTCGAAAGCAGGGCCATTTTGTTTTTTCCAATTTGGACAATGTCATATTCTGTGTCATCGCCCAAGGGGAGTTCACCGTCTGAGATGATGGAATCAGTTACCAGCCATCGTTCCCTGCCCGTTCGGAGAAAATAGTTCGCAGTGTAGCCTAGCTGGTGACCGTGAAGATATCTGCCAGGTGCCTCCGTGACTACAAAAAGAAATTCGTCGCCTCCAAGGCGCACTTTCTTCTTATAAACTATTTTGAAGGTAAATCTTTCCAGCTCATCTGACGCATTAAGCATCATCCGGCTAGCCGAAGCCTTATCCTTCTCAAGGCGGCCAAATATACACTTCAGGACAACACTGTCTGGCGGAACCTGTTGAGCCCACGCTTGCCCGAATGCCAAGAAGACGATCTGCAGGAGTAACTTTTTCATTACATTATTTTTTAGCCACGAAGAATTCACAAAGTCACGAGGTGCACAAATGCGCCTTTATCGAATTTAATCCTGCCAATACCTTTGTCGCACATCTTTCAGTTCGTCCTGCTGATTCTTAACAAAAACCTGGTACTGTTTCATGAGCGTAATCCACGTGACCAATTCGAATGCAAGTTTATCAGCTAGCTCCTGGCTCACTTTAATTGGCGCCGGATTATCAAGAATCATCTTTGATTTGGCGAAATCATATCGAATTGTCGAACCGTAAAGGCCAGTGGTCAGCGCCCGAAGATTATCCTGGCTTTTTTTCCACGCGTCACTGTAGGCAATAAGAAGCCCCTGCAAACGTGAATCGGCGAGATACAATCGCGACACGAGCGTGTCGTTTTGAATGTTGGAGATCAGTCCCGAGCTCTTCAAAGCCTGGAAGCCGGAATTTTCACCAATGTTGGTAATCCAGGGCATGTAAGCAACGGCAACATCGGCCAGGCGCTGCGTGTTTTCGATTTTCAGATCGCGGATATCAGTCACCAATGAATCGAATCTGCGCGCATGAATGTCCGAATAGTCAGATATGAACTTGAGATACTCCTCCTGGTTGATCATCTCGGAGCGGAGTGTTTGAAGTAACGCTTGAGTATCATCATCGGCACGGCGATTCTCGCGATAATTTTCAACCCAGAAGGCAATCGTCACACTTATCGTGATGACAAGGAATTCCTTGAGGTATTCGGTGAGTCTTTTCATGGAAAATCAGGGCAGGTTATCTTTCAAGATAATGGATATGCCCACGAGTTTCAACTGGGTCTTTGTACCGCGAAGACATCAAGGCATTAGGTTTACAGTGTCAGGTTCACACTTGCATTCTTTGTGAAACTTCGCGTCTTAGCGTCTTCGCGGCTAATGGGAAGATTTCAATCCACCACCGCTTCTACATCCGCATACACGAATGTCACTTTTCCCGCATCCTCTTTTACATTGATCTTAAGACCTTGTAGCTCGGCACCGCGGTAGCCTCGTCCGCTTGTCCTTCGGATATCGGCCAGCTTACCCCAGTCGTCCACATGTACTGCAGCCATTGCACAAAAATCCGCACCGTGAATGTTTACGATCAGTAACTCTTCGGTGCCGGGCCTCAGGAAACCGGAAAGGTAATATTTGAAATCCGCCGCATTCGCATTTCGTAATAGTCGCGCGAGTTCGATCTTATAAACATCGGCTTCGTAGGGTTCGGATCTGAAAACAGGATTTGTGTTTTCGCAATGTGGTTCCGTGAACGCACATGCGCAGAGCATGAAGGACAAAACGCCCACGGATATTCCCAACCCTTTCATAGACAACTGCAAATCAACCTATAGAAAACTACTTTGGCAAGCTTAGCCGTATTAGATTCAAAACGAGCACAGATGCCATTCTGATATTGATAGCCCTGTCTTTACTCAATTGCAATTTCTTTGTCACCGTCTGGTATTTGTCGGAATAGGCAATCCAGACTGTCCCGACGGGCTTATCCGGCGTTGCGCCTCCGGGTCCGGCGATGCCGCTGGTTGCAACGCCTATGTCCGTATTGAACCTCGCCCGCACCACGTTGGCCATCTCGCTGATCGTAGGCTCGCTCACGGCTCCATACTTTTCCAACGTCTCGGGCTTCACACCTAGCTGCCGCATTTTAATCTCGTACGCGTAGGGGATCATGCTGCCGATAAAATACTCAGATGACCCGGGAACGCTGGTGATCATATGTGATAAATAACCACCTGTGCAGCTTTCGGCAATTGCCAATGTCATTTTCTTGGAACGAAGCAGCCTGCCGATAGCTTCCTCCAATGATTCCTCATCATAACCGAAAATATATTCACCAACGATCGGGATTAGTTTCTGAGACAATGCTTCAATTTCGTTGCGCAGCGCATTGGCATCATCTCCGAATCCCGTCAACCGCAGCTTGACTTCGCCGAGGCTAGGGAGATACGCCAGCTTGATATGCGACGGAAGAGATTTTTCCCACGCACTGATCTTGTCGGCAAGGAATGATTCTCCAATTCCACACGTGCGAATCACTTTGTGAACGATTGTCGGTAAAGTGTACGTCTGTAACAGTTTGGGAATCACTCGTTCCTTCATCATCAGCTTCATCTCATGCGGCACGCCAGGCATAGACATGAATACTTTACCGTTGCGCTCGAACCACATGCCGGGCGCTGTGCCAATTGCATTCGTGATCTTCGTGCAGCAAACTGGCAGGGCCGCTTGTTGCCTGTTGACCTCCGTCAGCTCGCGTCCGCGACTCGTGAAAAATTCAGTCACCTCTGCCAGCGCTTCGTCGTGCATTTTCAATTCACAATTAAAATACTTTGCAAGGCAAGGCTTTGTCAGGTCGTCACTCGTCGGTCCAAGTCCGCCTGTAATCAGGATGATGTCTGCGCGCTTTTCCGCTTCCGTAAGGGCTCCCAATATCTCACTTTCTGTATCGCCGATAGAAGTTTTTCTCACGACTTTGATGCCGACTTTGGCAAGCTCGACGCTCATCCATTGTGAGTTCGTGTCGACTATTTGGCCATACAGGATTTCGTCACCGATTGTGAGCAGCTCTGCGAGGATTGTTTTCATGAAAGATCGAAATGTGGGGCAAATATAGATTAAAGTTCAAAGTTCGAGATTCAAGATGGGTGCTCTTGAACTTTGAACCTTGAATTGAATTTCCTGTCAATTATCTTTAGACAGATGAATTCACCCAAGTCACAGCCCATCGAACGCCAGCGCCAGATCTATCTCGACGGCTTTGCCGGGATCCGTTCAGCGATTCCGATTGACTGGCAAAAGCTCGAAGACAAAGCGCGCGGAATGATGACTCCTGCAGCGTTTGCTTATATCGCCGGCGGAGCCGGACTTGAAAGCACGGTCCGTTCGAACAGGAGTGCGTTCGAACAATGCAAGATTGTACCCAGGATGCTTCGCGATGTCAGTCAACGTGACATGGAAATTGACTTGTTTGGAAAGAGACTGCGATCTCCTTTGATATTATCTCCGGTCGGCGTGCTTGAGATGGTCCATAAGGAAGCAGACCTTGCCGTTGGAAGAGCTGCTTCGAAGGAAAACATTCCTTACATCTTCAGTAACCAGGCGAGCAGGCCGATGGAAGAGGTGGCTGCTGCAATGGGAGACGCGCAACGATGGTTTCAGCTGTATTGGAGCAAGTCGAATGACCTCGTAGCAAGTTTTATAATGCGTGCCGAAAAGTGCGGATGTTCCGCGATTGTCGTCACGCTTGATACAACGTTGCTGGGATGGCGGACGCGTGACCTGGATATCGCGTACCTACCATTTCTCGAAGGAAAAGGAATTGCGCAATACACATCCGACCCTGTTTTCCAGAAGTTAATGGATGATAATGATCCACCGCCACGCGCGAGAGTTACGTTCGATTCGCTCAGCGGGCTTATTAAGATGGTGAAAGCCTATCCTGGCAATGGATTTATTTCAAAATTAAGATCCGGCAGGCCCGTGAAGGCGGTGCGTAAATTCACTAGCATTTATTCGAATCCGGCACTTACCTGGAGCGACCTCGCTTTTCTTCGAAAGCATACGAAACTTCCTATCCTACTAAAGGGTATTCTTCATCCCGATGATGCTATGAAAGCGATTGATAATGGAGTCGACGGAATCATCGTTTCAAACCATGGCGGCAGGCAGGTGGATGGTGCCATTGGCACATTTGAAGCGCTCCCGGCAATTGTCAAAGCCGCCAGCAATAGCATCCCGGTTTTAATGGACGGCGGCGTTCGTGGTGGAGCCGATATTTTTAAGGCATTGGCGATGGGAGCGAAGGCCGTGTGCATCGGCCGGCCCTATGTATATGGTCTCACAATCAATGGTGAGGCTGGTGTAGAGGAAGTAATACAAAATCTCCTGGCAGATTTTGACTTGACAATGGGCCTGGCCGGGTGTAGAAACGTATCCGAAATATCCCGCGACTCAATACTATGATTTCAATTGCTTGGATGACGGCATTGTCTGCCAATACGTGAATATTTCTTAGTGTCTCCGACATCTCCGCCATACTTGAATCCTTTATGAAATAACCCTGGATTCGGTATTTATATGCCGCGTCAAAAGACCGTCGATCAGCTGCCTTCGAGTAAAAAACAAAAGGGATGCTTTTTTTCCTGAGAATTGGAATTCTATCCACTCTTTTTTTTTGAATTCAATCCCACTGCAGGTAGGGAGATTACATCACGCGGGATTATGAATGGTTACACTTGTCCCATCTTAAGCAAGTAATCATAGCAGGCGTCGCAATTCGAGAAAACTATTATTTGCTATACGCGCATCCTTGAATTGACCAACTATGCCAACTCTTTGCTACGTTTTAAATTATGAGGTATTTTTACGAATCGCGTGCCACGGCTTGCGTTTCCATATTTTTTAATCAGGAGCAATATGAAAGCATATATAACGGTCGCAGTCTTGGTGCTCTCTTGCAGCATAAGCGGTTTCTCGCAGCTGGACAAAATGCTGAACCAGGCCAAAAAAGCTGTAACAGGAGGAGGCACCCAGGCACTGACGCAGGACGAAGTTGTTCAGGGATTGAAAGAGGCCCTCACCAATGGCATCTCCAAAGGATCCGACCTTGTCTCGAAGACAGATGGATATTTTAAGAATCCAGAAATAAAAATTCCTTTCCCCCCGGATGTGAAGCATGTTGAGGACAAGCTTCGGCAGATGGGTATGGGCAACCAGGTAGATAACTTTGTGCTCGCTTTGAATCGTGGGGCGGAGGATGCTGCTAAGGAAGCTAAACCCATATTTATCAATGCCATTAAGCAGATGACAATAGATGACGCTTTTGCAATACTGAAGGGGCAGCCAGATGCTGCCACACAATATTTACAGCGAACGACAACCGCGCAACTCAAAGAAAAGTTTAAGCCAGTGGTTCAGAATTCATTGAACAAAGTGAGCGCCACGAAGTATTACGGCGACATCGTGGGTACTTATAATAAAGTGCCATTCGTAACGAAAGTTAATCCGGATCTGAATGAGTATGCCACTGACAAAGCTGTCCAGGGCCTCTTCGTGATGATTGCAAAGGAAGAAAAGAATATTCGCGAGAATCCTGTTGCACGAACGACGGATATCCTGAAGAAAGTTTTTGGTGCTAAATAGGGCATTGATGAAAAAGACGCTCCTCGTATTGGCATTGCTCGCATGCGGATGTTCATCTTCGCAGATCACCCAGGCAATCTCCGAGGCGAGTAAGGTAATGGAGGGACAACCAGCGCCCACCACGGATCAAGTGGCAGCCGGGTTAAAGGAGGCACTCGTGAAAGGAATTTCTCTCGGCACAGATAATGTGTCCCAGGTTGACGGATATTTCAGGAATCCCCAGATCAAGATTCCATTTCCGCCGGAGGTCAGGAAAGTCGAAGATCGATTGAGGCAGATCGGCATGGGAAAAGAGGTTGACCGGTTTGTTGAATCGCTCAATCATGGAGCAGAGAATGCAGCAAAAGAGGCCAAGCCAATATTTATCAACGCCATTGAGCAGATGTCATTTGACGATGCCTGGGGAATTTTGAAAGGACAACAAGATGCTGCTACGCAATACTTAAAGAAGACAACCACGCCGCAGCTAAAGGCGAAATTTAAGCCCGTTATACAAAATGCCCTTAACCAGGTAGAAGCCACTCGATATTATGGGGATATCGTCACCACTTACAATCGGATTCCATTTGTCGAAGAAGTAAATCCCGATCTCAACGAATATGCTACGGACCTTGCCATGCAGGGCTTGTTCGTGATGATCGCACGGGAAGAAAAAAATATCCGTGAGAACCCATTGGAGAGAACCACCGACCTGCTCAAGCGGGTATTCGAATACCAGAAATAAGAACTTAACAATCTATCGCTATGTCACTTTTCGAGAAGCATGAATCTCTATTGAATAAAGCCGTCGCTGCATTGCATGCACGCACCTTTTTTGCTGCCTATCCGGAGCATCCAGCCCCTGCCATCTATGGCGAAACCGCTGACGCCGACGGGCAGGCAAAGTTCAAGGGTTCCCTTGGAAAGAAGTTTGAAGAATTAAGTCAAGGAGCAACTGAGTCGTGGGCAGGACAGGAAGAATCGCCTTATTTGCAGGAACCTCTTAAAGTATCCTATCCGATCTATTCCGTTGAAACTCTCATTCAAAGAGCGGATCATGCATTGCACCAGTGGAGAAAAGTCAGCCCCAAAGACAGGGCGGGTATTTTGATCGAATCATTGGATCGGATCAAGTCAAGATTTTTCGAGATCGCCTATGCCACCATGCATACCACAGGCCAGGGTTACATGATGGCCTTTCAGGCATCAGGCCCACACGCGGCCGATCGCGCCCTGGAAGCGATTGCTGCCGGCTACGAGGAGTTAGGAAGGTTTCCTGCTTCTACAATTTGGGATAAGCCCATGGGTAAGTTCAATCTGCAGCTGCAGAAAGAGTGGCGCGCCGTTCCGAAAGGTATTTCAGTAGTCATCGGCTGCTCGACGTTCCCTACCTGGAATTCGGTGACGGGAATTTATGGAAGTCTCATCACAGGTAATTCTGTGATCGTTAAGCCGCACCCGGGCGCAATTCTTCCCATCGCCATCTTCGTGGCGGAGATACAAAAAGTGCTGATCGAAAACGGCTTCGATCCCAACACGTGCCAGCTCGGAGCGGACACGTTCAACAAGATGATCACCAAAGACCTTGCTGAGAACCCCTCTGTAAAGCTTATCGATTACACTGGCAATTCTGCCTTCGGTTCGTACCTCGAGTCGTTGCCGGGAAAAGCAGTGTTTACCGAAAAGACTGGAGTGAATTCTGTGATCCTTGACTCGGCAGAAGACATTGACAAAGTCGCCGCCAATCTTGCATTCTCCGTCAATCTCTATAGCGGACAGATGTGCACAGCGCCGCAAAATTTCTACATACCCGAAGGAGGCATTAGCACGCCTGCCGGAAAAATTTCTTTTGATCAGTTTGCTCAAAAGTTTGTTGACAATCTCAACGGACTTATAGACAATCCGAAAGCCGGTCCCTTCATTCTTGGCGCCGTTCAAAACAAGAAGACCAGCGAGCGTGTGATCGAATCAGAAAAAATTCCCGGTAAGGTGTGGCTGAAATCGCGGCCATTTGAAAATCCGATGTTCAAGAATGCCCGCCTGTCTACACCTGTCGTGGTTGAAGTTGATGCTTCGAAGAAGGAGATTTTTAGTAAAGAACTGTTTGGTCCGATCGCATTGCTGATCAAGACAAAAGATACGGATCAGTCGATTGCTCTTGCCAAGGAGATGGCAATGAATCATGGTGCCATTTCGTGCGGCGCGTACACAACGAACTCTACGGTAAAAGAAAAAATCGCCGATGAAATGTCGCTTGCGGCAACTCCGGTTTCATTCAATCTTACGGGCGGCATCTACATGAACCAGAATGCGGCGTTTTCAGATTTCCACGTGACAGGAGGAAACCCGGCGGGTAACGCTTCCTTTACAAATCCGGAGTATGTAACGAAACGATTCACCTGGGTAGGGCATCGCGAGCCTGTAAAAGCCTAACCAAGAACACGTGAATTGCTGCCCAAGACGCAACCTTTGTCTCAGGGATGCAGTCTAATGGTTTTGCTCATCGTATGAAATCCAAGATTATCGCCTCCTTTTTGCTCGCTTTTGCAGCATACAATGTATTTGCCCAGGGCTTGGGCGTCCCTTCGAAAAAAGGAGGAATTGGCTTCGGAAACCTCCCAACCTTCACCGGCCTGCGGTTCAACTACAGCGATCGGAATGTTGATAAGATCAACGGAGTCAATGTCACTGTTTGGCAAGCCAAAGATGAATCGGAACAGACCGGGACGGTCAATGGCATTGCCATAGGTTTACCCCTCGCTATGGGATCGGAAGACTTTCATGGTGTTGGCGTCGGCATCGGCGGAGTTGGAGCGAAAGGAAATTTATCCGGTATTAATATTGGAGGGCTCGGTGTCGGTTCTGGACAAGACGTAACGGGAATCAATATCGGAGGGCTGGGAGTTGGATCGGGTGGAGACATAAAGGGAATTAATCTCGGTGGACTTGGTGCAGGCTCGGGAGGAGATATTGTTGGAATAAATTTTGGGGGACTGGGCGTAGGCTCGGGAAAGAACATGGCCGGCCTTAGCATCGGAGGGCTCGGTGCTGGCGCGGGTGGCAACGTATCTGGAATCACGATTGGTGGCCTGGGCGTAGGTGCCGGAGAAAATCTAACCGGACTCAGTGTTGCGCTGGGGGGACTGGGATGCGGTGAAAATCTTTCAGGAATTTCTGTTGCGGGATTGGGAATGGGTTCAGGGAAGGAGATAAAGGGAATTGCGATTGCTGGAATCGGGATCGGATCCCCCAAAGTTCGCGCGCTCACAATCTCTGCAGCAGCAGGCGGCAAAGATCTCGCTGGAGTATTTATATCGCCTGCCTATTTGCAAGTCGGAGGAAAAGATATGGATGAGGACGAAGTCACGATGAATGGCGCCTCGATCAGCGCTTTCAATAATGTCAAAGGCACACAGAAAGGCGTGACTATTGGAATCTTCAACTACGCTAAAAAACAGCGCGGAATTCAGCTGGGACTTTTGAACTATGTAAAAGACAACCCGAAAGGGCTGCGCATCCTGCCGGTCTTCAATACGCATTTCGGAGGCAGCCAGAAACAGACTACGAATCCCTGAAAGTACAATAACGCAAAGAGGTCACGATTCAATAATCCTTTGCGATCTTGGCGCCTTTGCGTGAGGTGATTGCGATCTTCTGAATATATTTGCAGCCCCGGGGGATTAGCTCAGCTGGCTAGAGCGCTTCCATGGCATGGAAGAGGTCATCGGTTCGAATCCGTTATTCTCCACACTTTTAATCAGTAGGCAGTCGGCAGTTGTTTAGTCGGCAGCCGGGTTCCTTGAATACTTTGGAGGCCCGAACGTTAGTACCTTATCAGAATATTTTGATGGTTGACTGCCTACTGTGCTCTGCCTACTGCGAACTTTTTAATTCCTTGCTGCTTTCATCGGGAACGTTCCAAACGACCCGACTGTCATCGCACCGCTCATAGTCGCTCCTTCGATAATCGCTTTTACACTGATCTTTGAAGCGTTGCCACCGAAGTTGACTTCGTAGAAGAAATTGATCTCGTTGCCTTTCACAGTAATATCCTTGAGAGGATTTTCCCGGTTGCCACCGCGCTGGCTGGTCATCGTTCCGGTGTATTTGTCACCTTCTTTCTTGATCACAATAGCTCCGCCACCGCCCTGCGGGGACTCGACTGTGTAAGTCCAATTTCCTTCAGGGTTAACAACCGCCGTTGAATCCGCAGGCTTCACTTTTGCCTGAGTAACGGGTGCGCCCCCGCGGGCACCGCCACCACCGAATCTGGCACCACCGCCGCCGGCTGCCCCGCCACTACCACCCTGATTTTGATCCATACCGCCGCCACCGCCGCCGTTGTCTCCACCTTCTTTCATATCGTCGTTGTTGATGGAACGCTTGCGCTTGCCCCCCTGATCGAATGTCATCTTGCCAATGCGGTAACTGAATGTGACCTTAAAGTTCATGTTATGCATCTCGTTCGTGCTGTTCTGCTGAATGACCGGCGACGACGTATAACTGTTGATGCGCATTGCGGGCGTGAAAAATTGTTCCGCGCCGAAGCCAATACTTCCCTTCTTGTCGAGAAGGTCTTTTTTGATGCTAAGACTATACACATAGAAACTTCCTTGTACACCCTGTAGCTGGACCTGACGTCCACGATAGAAACTGAAGAATTGCAATCCCCAGCCCTTGGTAAGGGTGTAGTTTCCAAACAAGCGCCAGCTTGCTACCCAGCCCTGATTGCTGGCGTTGTAAATAGGATTAGCCACGTTGTTTTTCAATACTGCATAATAGACATCGGTTCCTCCGTTCACTGACAGCTTGCCTGAGATGTTCACGCCTGCAAAAACACTTGCACCATATGCGTTTTCACTTCCGATGTTCTGATAGGTTGTCCTGATCGTGTCTGCGTTAGCAGGATTATTGCCGATCACGTCGCGAACACTCTGAATTGCATTGTCGGTGTTTCTTACGAACGTGGAAAAATTAAGTGAGGTACTCTTGATGAATGTGCTATAGGATAGTTCGTAGTTGTTTGTGTATTCAGGTCCAAGATTTGGGTTTCCAATGGTTATGTTCAGCGGGTTTGAAGCCTGGATGTTCGGATTCAGATATTGAATGGATGGACGTTGGATCCTCCTGTTATATGCAATCTTTACGGTGCCGCCATTTTTGAGTTTCTTGGAAAGGTTGGCACTCGGCACCAGCACGCCGTAGGAAGGAATCACCACCGGCTCTTTTTCCGTTGCAAAGTGTGCATTGATAGTCGTGTACTCGTATCTCCCCCCGGCTTTGAGGCTGTACCCCGATTTCATCGCGTAAGTGTAAGAGAGATATCCGGATGTGACGTTTTGATCATAATTGAATACGTTTGCCAGCGATGCGTTTGTTGCCGGAACGTAATCGCCTTCTGAGCCCGGAGCGGCAAAGTATTTATAGTCACTCGTCACCTTTCGGGCGATATTCTTTCCTCCGAACTCAAGTATCTGCGTAGTGCCAATTGGTGTCTGATAATCCGCCTGGATTGTGATTTCCTGGTTGTAGCTGTCATTGACGTTCTTCAACCTGTTCATTGTTGCAAAGCTTGTGGTATCCAGGAAGCCATTGTAAAAATTATTGGTTCTGTTATTACGGCTATAAAGGGCGAGCACGCTGAACTCCTGCTGGGGTTTGCTAAACGTGTGTGTGTAGTTAAGGCTTGCATCCACATTTTGTGATTCATCGGTCGTTTGCACGTCCTTCAGTGAATAGGATTTGAGGGTTGGTGAAACTGTCCTCGTCGCGAGGTGGTCCTGGTAATTGTAACCATTCCTGGATCCGAAGCGCACGGACGCAGCCAGAGAATTGTTCTTATTGATGTCATAGTCCCAACCGAAGTTCGTGTTGCCAAACACGTTGGTGCTGCGCGTTGTCGCAGTTTGAATGTTCGATGTCTGAACCGGAACCCCATTGGCATCGTTCGCCGTGGTAATTTGTGTGTTGTCAAATTTTCCGGTGATGTTGTAGCCGGAACGTCCAAACCCACCGAGATTGAATCCCATCTTCCCTTTTCGGTAGCTGCCATTCAAACCCAGGTTGGTCCCTCTGTAGCCCGCACTTCCATCCACGCTGAGGGTCAATCCCTGCATGTTGTTCTTCTTGGTAATGATGTTGATAATCCCAGCCGATCCTTCGGCATCGTACTTCGCGGACGGCGACGTGATGACTTCTACGGTCTTGATCTGATCCGAAGGAATTTGCTTTAATGCATCGGCCACACTGCTTGCAGAGATGGTTGAAGGCTTATTGTTAATAAGCACCTTGATGTTTTGATTGCCGCGAAGTGACACGTTACCATCCATATCCACGGATAACATTGGCACGCGTCGCAACACGTCAGTGGCATCGCCGCCTTTTGCCGTGGCATCATTCTCGGCGTTGTAGATAGTCCGGTCCACCTTTTCTTCGACAAGCACTTTCTGTCCCTCGATCACCACCGCTTCGAGCTCTTTTGAATTGGTCGTCAGCTTTTGAGGACCTACGTCCACGTTGTCTTTCTTATCGGCGATGACGATATTTTTTACGACAATATTTTCATAACCAATGAAGGAGATAATAAGCTGATATGTTCCGTTTGGCACTTTGGTGATGCTGAACTTTCCCTTTTCATCACAGACAGCCCCGTTAACGGGTTTTTCCGAGTTTGGCTCAGTCAACGCGACCGTTGCAAATTCTACGGGTTGATTATTGGTGGCATCAATCACGGAACCGGTAATCTTGCCATTCCCTTTTGGCGCGGGAGCCTCGTTCTGCGCTACAACCGACAAGAAAGAGAAAAGGACTGCTAAAACAGATAAAAAATACTTCATAGTGAATTCTGATCTCGAAAAAATACTGGTACTCCGATTAGACAAAGTTTGGACGCCTCTTATTCCTTCTGTGTCATATTTATATGCCTTCTGACTTCAGGCCTATTAACCGAAAAAGGGGACGCAGGTTACCCCTTGCACATAGAAATTGGACCGCCTGGCATATTTGCGGTGCAGTCAAGCCACAAAGGTAGCCTGTGCATAGATTTTCTATTTGTAAAATTCTTTCAGCGGTAATAAGAAAACGAGAATCACACGTGTTTCCTCGCGCGGCCATCCTTCAAGTAATCACGCTAACGATTGCATGTAACCCAGTCTAAGGGTGCTCGGTTATGGTGACCGCCATGTTAATAGATAGTTGCGCAAAACCTGATTACCTGCCGCCCGGAGGACAGTACTTTCTCAAATAATCGGTGTATAGCGTGGTCAGGTGCTCCCGGGTTCCTTCGCCCTCTGAGATCGAATGGGTCCTGTTGGGATAAGCCATCAACTGGAACTGTTTATTGTATTTAACCAACTCATTGATCAGCATTTCTGCATTGTTGTAATGGACATTATCGTCGCCAGTGCCGTGGATATATAAGAGGTTCCCCTTTAAATTCTTTGCATATGTTATGGGTGAGCATTTGACGTAGTCACTTTGATCAAGGCCCATATACCTTTCTTCATATGTGTTGTCGTAGGTTAGCCGGTTTGCAACAGCAGCGACGGCGATGCCTGTTTTGTAGATTTCAGGATACTGGAACATCAGGTGCAGTGTGGTCGATCCTCCACCACTCCAGCCCCAAACAGCTGTCCTTTCGGGATCAACAAACGGCCACTTCAAAACTTCCTTCGCGCCGGCCGCCTGGTCGCTCACGTTGAGCAGACCGACCTTGCGGTAGATCGACTTTCTCCAGTTTCTTCCCTTAGGCGCGGGAGTGCCTCGGCTGTCGAGGGACAAATAGATGTAGCCATCTGCAGCCATGTCGCCCCTGTAAAGATTGTTGCTGCCCACGCCAAATCTATCGGTGACGGTTTGAGCAGCAGGCTCAGTGTACACAAAGAAAACAACCGGATATTTTTTAGATGGATCGAAATTCTTTGGTTTCACCATCCAACCGTCCATTTCAACGCCGGCCTCTGTCTTCACCTTAAAAAATTCGACATTGGTGGGCACCTGCGCGCCTGTCACTTTAGTTTGAATACTCTCTTTGGTTATCGGCTTATTCGTTGCCAGGTCGACGAGTTCGTTTATGGGCCTGGTGTGGGCGTTAGAGAACGTATGCATCGCAAATTTTCCGTTTGGCGAAATGTCATATCCGTGGGTGCCGGCCAAATCTGCCGACGTAACGATTTCGGGTTTGCCGCTTCCGTCAAGCTTTGTTTTGTAGAGATATTTTTGTGTGGCGTTGGCAGGCGATGCAAGGAAATAGGCGGTGTTTGTTTTTTCATTCACGCTCAGTAGGTCGATCATATCAAAGTCGCCTTTGGTGATCAACACTTCTTTGGCACCCGCTGGCATTCTGTCACCTTTGGGGATCTTTGTTTCATCTTCAGCGCCGGCTGAGACTCGGTATAAATGTGTCCATCCATCTTTTTCACTGATCCACAGGAATTCTTTCTTATCGTTCAACCACACAAGCGGATGATGAAACTCGAGCGCGCGTTCGGGTATGCCGAATGAAAACATCTCGATCCATGCCTCATCTTTCTCCGAGAACACAAGTTTGGCATCGCCCGTGACTGTGTTGCAGTTGAATATTTTTGCTTCGTTTTGCGCGCGGTTGAGCTGCTCAACGAATATTTCATTGTTGGAGCGCCACTCAGTGCGTGGCAGATAATTTTGCTGCGGATCTCCAGGAAGGTTGAGCCATGTTGTCTTTGCACTATTGATGTCGACAATTCCGATTCGTGCCTTCGACGGATTTTGCCCCACTGTAGGATATTCCACGGGTACGATTTCGGAATAGGTGGATTCCGTCATGTTTAACATGTTGTAATCCTTGATCCCGGTGGCGTCGATCTGCCAGTAAGAAATGTTCTTTCCGTCTGGACTCCATTGGAATCCATCACGGCAGTTCAACTCTTCTTCATAAACCCAGTCGAACGTGCCATTGATCAGCTTGCGGTTACCATCGGTGGTCAAAGCTTTCATTTCACCGGATGCGACGTTCTCCACGTACAGGTTCTGGTTGCTGACGTACGCCACACGCGTTCCGTCTGGGGAAAACTTTGCGAACATCAGGGATGATTCCGGAAGCGCGCTTCCGAGCTTTCGAAGGTTTTTGTTTTTCATGTCGAGCACCCAATAGTCACCGCGCGAGTCCAGGCGCCACACTCGCTTCGTATTTGTGTAGATCAACACCTTCTGCTGATCCGGCGAAAAGAAAAACTCACGAACAGCCAATGCGGAGTTTTGTCCTTTAGGGGTAAGATCTGCCTGGGAAATGAAGGTGGATCTAGTGTTTGCGGGAAGGCTATATTGAATTACCTGATTGTCTTCAAGGCGGAAATATGAATTTCCATCAGGTGACCACTTGATGCCCTGAGCGGGCAAGATGGTAGCAGTTAACAGAAAAAGGAGCGAAAGCAGAGCTTGTTTTGTTTTGATAAAGGAGACCATGCCGTTAGAATATTTGGTATGCGAGCTCCAAAGTTATGATAGTGCCTGAGATTTCAGCGCACGGCGGTCATGTGGACTATTAACCGTACCTTTGCCCCCTTATTTAATACCCAATAATGAAATCTTTTGAGTCCCTGGGCTTGTCCTCAGGTTTGGTTCAGTCGGTACAACTTCTCGGCTTTGAAACCCCAACACCAATACAGGAAAAAGCCATCCCTGTGTTATTGAACGGCAGTCGCGATTTCGTGGGTCTGGCGCAGACTGGTACAGGAAAAACCGCGGCGTTTGGCCTACCGTTGCTGGGCTTGATCGATGAAAAAAGCAAGGAGGCGCAGGCCCTTGTGCTTGCCCCTACACGCGAGCTAGGCCTTCAGATCACCAATGACCTGGAAACATTTACTGAAAAATATAAGTCATTCAACATTGTCGCTGTTTACGGCGGCGCGAGCATCAGCGAACAGATCAGGAAAGTAAAAAGGGGTGCGCAGATAATCGTCGCCACACCGGGACGCCTGATTGACCTCATCGACAGAAGAGCTATCAACCTGGGCACGGTAAAATATGTCGTGCTTGACGAGGCTGACGAAATGCTGAACATGGGCTTCAAGGAAGATCTCGACAAAATCCTTTCTTATACTCCGAAGGAGAAGAAAACCTGGTTGTTTTCGGCCACCATGCCGCGCGAAGTTCGGGCCATCATGAAGAATTACATGGAGGATCCGTTTGAGCTCACTGTGGGAGAGCAGCACGTCGGCAACGTCAACATCGAACATTGCTATGTTACCGTGCAGGAGCGCGACAAATACCTCGTCCTAAAAAGGATACTTGATTTTACACCTGATATTTTTGGTTTGATCTTCTGTCGCACACGTATCGACACCCAGCGTATTGCAGAAATGTTAATGAAGGACGGCTACAATGCCGACTCGTTGCATGGTGATCTTACTCAGCAGCAGCGCGACCGCGTCATGATGAAGTTCAGGCAACGTACCTTGCAGATACTTGTTGCAACCGATGTTGCGGCAAGGGGTATTGACGTGGAGGACATTACCCACGTGATCCACCTGAACATGCCTGATGAGATGGAGTTCTATACCCACCGTAGCGGACGAACGGCGCGTGCCGGAAAAAAGGGTATTTCTATAGCGCTCGTGAGCAGGAATGAAATGGGCCGCCTGAAGCAAATCGAGAAGACAATGAAAACCTCGATAAAGAAGATGCACATTCCTACCGGAGCAGAAGTTTGCCAGAAGCAGCTCCTTGGATTCATGCACAAAGTCCGCGAGGTGAAAGTGAATGATGCAGAGATTTCCGAATTTCTCCCTGCCGTGTACGAAGAATTGAATGACCTCAACAAACAGGATTTAATCAAGCGATTTGTTTCTATCGAGTTCAACCGGTTCCTTGATTACTACCGCAACGCACCCGATCTAAATGTCGATGGAAAGCGTGGCGAAAGTGAGGGCAGGGGGTATGGCGGCACACGATTCTTTATCAACCTTGGTAAGATGGACAACATCGACAAGTCAAAAATGCTTGAAGTGATCGATGAGTTCACGGGCCTGGAGAAAAAGGACATTGGTCACATTGATCTCAAGGGGGCATATTCATTTTTTGAAGTCGACAAGGCTCTGATCGACAAAGTGATCAAGGGATTTGTGGGAGCTGAATACCAGGGACGTCAGGTCAGAGTTGAGGTAACCGAATCAAAATCTTCGGCAAAGAAGGGTAAAGATCGTGACGAGGGGGAAAACCGGAAACCGGACTCCCGCAGCGGCGACCGCCATCGCGGCAGCCGCAGAGAGGATGGCGACAGGGGATTCGAAAAGAAATCTTTTTCTCACAAGAAGTTCAGCGGCAACAAGAACGAACGGTTCCGGAGGAGGAAGTGAGAGCAGTTAATGGTTAACAGTTAATAGTTACGGAAGAGTATTGCCATTAACAGAGGTAGCGTCTAAGTAACTGTGTAAAGGTACGATTGACCCCTGATGAACTGTAGATGAAAAGCTGCAGGCGTCAGGTCAATCGATGATATTCAATTACTTACCTTTAAACAGTTAAACAATGAAAGAGAAAAAAGAAAAA
>JBGAKL010000017.1:0-53123 GCA_044224375.1 Cyclobacteriaceae bacterium | reverse complement strand
ACCCGTGTCTTTGCTTAATTCACCTCAGTCAGTGTTAACGTTATCCACAATCTCACAAAAGAAAAAAGAACCAAAAAAAGAAAATCCCTATGATTACAGAGTTTATTCTGATCACAGGGACAAGTCTAAAGGTCTTTGCGGCAAAATGTTCATTTTAAATACTTAGCCGGCAATGGAAATCCCATACTCTCTGCGCACCAAAAAATGTTGACGACGTAATATCGCTTCCCATCGAAGAACAGCTGAATGCTGTTGATTCCTCGATTGGTGACGGGACCATCCTTTTTCTCCTTTGTTTCATAGGTGCTGAAGGCATGCGTCACTGTGCCGTAAGATTCTGTCGTACGATGCAATTCTTTTTCAAAGAATCCGGTGGATATCCTTGAAGTAAACAACTGTACATATTCCTCAGGAGTCATCGCCTTGAGTATCAATTCACCCTTATCGTCTTTTCTAGTGGGGATGAGGCGCGTTTCAGGCTTAAATAAGTTTCGGAATCTATCCCAGTCACGGCTCTGACCTGGGTCTCCCGAGATAACTTCATACAATGCTGCGATGGTGGCATCAACAGATTTTACATCTGATGAATAATCTTTTTGCGCAAACGTTGACGGCGCAATGAGGAGCAATAAAAGGGAGGACAATATGATTTTTCTCATGTGTGTAGATTTATAAGTTGGTTGATTTTCAGGCTTGGGGAGAGCCCATTTTCAAATTTTCAAATCTCCAAATTTAGTACTCCTCGAGTTCGCTTAGCTCCGGCCCACCCCCGCGATTTCCTACTCCGCCTACCAGGTAGATCTTTCCGCCGACTAAAGCTGCGCCCGTTCCGTGGCGTCCCCGCAAAAGATTCGGAAGCTTTTCCCATTTGTTTGTTTTCGGATTGAAGCCTTCCATTTCATTGTGGGCTTCGACATGTGCGTCACTTTCGCCACCCATCAATACTACTTTTCCATCGTAAACAACGGCTGCACTTCCGGCGCGCAACGTTGGGATGTTGTTCCCGGCATCGAGGGTGGCCCATTTGCCGGTCTTAAAATCATATACATCAGTTTCCTTGACGCAGGTATTCAGGACGTTGTTTGTTCGTGCTGTCGAAAGGCGACCGCCGGCTACAACAAGCTTGTCGTTTGCTACTCCGACCTGGACGTGATCGCGAACCCTTGGCGCATCCGGAAGTTGAGTCCACTTGTCCTTTGCCGGATCATACTCATCGAACCAGGCAACGTGGCCATCCCAGTGGCCGTCCTGTTCGCCGCATACGACATATATCTTGTCTTTATAAACGAACGCTCCTGCCGCACCGCGACGACGTCCATCAGGGATCTCAGATCCTTTACGCCACTCGTTTTTCTTTGGATTGAAAATATAAATGTTGGGAACAGGAACTTCATGGGGGTAGGGTCCGGTAAACGCACCGATAACATAAATCTCATCCTTGAATGCAATCGCCTGAAAGTGGTGCATCTCAAGGGGCGCGTTTGCAAGCGTCCTCCAGATACCTGTTTTTGGATCGAACTCGTTTACATGCTTATCGCCCCGCCCTCCGAGCAAGTAAACTTTTCCATCGACGGTAGCCACGCCACTCTCGCCGCGGGTTTCAAAGGAGCCGCTCGCCTGAACAACTTTCCATTGCTGGGCAAATGCTGGAGCCACCAGGAAAATGAAAACTGTTTTAAGAAGAAGTTTCATCCTATGGGAGTAAGGTTTACAAATTATGAAAAAATCCCCTGGCTTTTCCAGCAAAGGCTCAAAGACTCGGGGGTTCACGAAGAATTCTTAGCGTTTCTTTGCGCCTTTGAGTCTTCGCGGCTAATGCGTATTTCCTATTTTTGAATCTGAATGTCATCATCCCCGAAGTATTCTGTCATCATTCCTGTTTACAACCGGCCGACTGAATTGGATGAGTTGTTGCACAGTCTCACGGTCCAGACATTTGCGGATTTCGAAATAATTATCGTTGACGATGGCTCGGAGCAGACATCAAAATCTGTTTGCGAATCTTATTCATCCAGACTACCCATTCAATATTTTTTTAAAACGAATTCAGGGCCGGGCCCAAGCCGTAACTATGGCTTTGAGCAATCAAGGGGACAGTATTTTGTAATGTTTGATTCTGATTGCATTCTTCCGCCGACTTATTTCGAATCGGTTGAAGAATATCTTGCAACAAATCCTGTGGACGCCTGGGGTGGACCCGATCGGGGTCACGAAAAATTTACACCACTGCAGCAGGCAATGGCGTACACGATGTCATCTTTCTGGACGACTGGTGGCATTCGTGGTGGAAAAAATCAGGCAGGCAAATTTCAGCCGCGGAGCTTCAACATGGGTTTTAGCCGGCAAGTGTGGGAAAAGACGAAAGGATTTGCTTTTGATCGCTTTGCTGAGGATATCGAGTTGAGTATCCGCATGCGCAATGAAGGTTTCAAAGTGGCCTTGATACCGGACGCATTTGTTTATCATAAAAGAAGGACCTCCCTATGGGAGTTTTTCAAACAGGTGCAAGGCTTCGGAAGAGGAAGAGTGCGCGTGGGGAGAATTCATAAAGGAGAAGTGAAATTGACGCATTGGTTTCCAATGTTGTTTTTGGTGTCTTTGGTTGCCTCGATTCCTCTCGATTATATAAGTCCACTACTTGGTGAGCTCGGCTTCACCTTTCTCGGCATTTATCTCGCACTGATCTATTTCGCTGGGTTCATTTATTTTGGTCGTAACTTTTTCGCAAGTGCACGTACCCCTAACCCAATTCCACCTGAAAATTGCGTCTGGTCAATTCTTTTGGTCCTTCCTGCAGCCATGGTGCAGTTGACGGGATATGGATTGGGATTTTTGAAAGAGAAATTGGGTCTTTAAAAAGATACAATTCCCACGGATTTCACTGATTAAATGCACACGGATTTTCACGGGTCAATACACTGAATCCGTGTGAATCTGTGATAGGCAATCTGTGCGATCCGTGGGAACCTGCATTTATAAAAGCTTTGGGAAAACACTCTCGTCGATTTCGTGCTTACCCGCGAAGACAATTTTTTCGGCCACAATACCGAGTTTGTCCGCGAGCATATCAAATTCTTTGATTCTCTCCGGTGTCACAAAAGGATCTTCATTACCTGCAACCATAAAGGTCTTCTTCGACGCGAGAATTTCTTTCCCCAGTTCGAAGTTCATGTCCGGCGGAAACAGTCCAGCCCAGAGAATCAGTTTTTCAAACTTAACTTTACCTGCAGCCGCCCACCGACACACTGTCGCACAACCTTGCGAGAAGCCCAGTAATGTTACCGGGATATCTGGAAACCTGCTCAACTCGTTACTGTACACTGCATTCAGATAGTTGACATAATTATCTATGTCCATCAACCTGTTCTCGCTCGTCATCCACACCGCGCCCACACGATTATGTTTGCGACCCTGCTCAGTGAATTCCGATAAATAATACTTTGAAAGTCCTTCCGGTGCGATCACACATATATTTTGACCGGCGAGTGTTTGAAATTTCTTGATGAAATATTGCGCAAGCTGTCCATAGCCATGGAGGACAAACCAAACTTGTTTGGTGTTGGTATCTAATGTTCCAATCTGGTAATAGCGGGCTTTGAATTCAAACCCTACTGATTTTTCCTCCATCAGAGCAATTTGGAAGAATCGAAGCTCATCGGCAGCAAACCGTCAGCCGTGGCGCTTACTGCCCACTTGTTTTCGTCGGCAAGCAAAACAATTTCAATTGCACTTTTCTGCTTTTGCTCGTATTCCAGCATCACTTGTCGGCATGCTCCGCAAGGTGCTGCACCTGTCAATTCCTTATGATTTTTTTTATGCGCTACAACGGCGATCTTTTTAATGATCTTCCCGGGATATTGCGACGATGCAGCATATAGCGCGACACGTTCGGCGCACATGCAAAGCGGATACGATGCATTTTCCTGGTTCGCACCCAATACTACTGTGCCATCTTCCAATAAAAGGGCTGCGCCCACATGAAACTTTGAATAAGGTGCGTAGGCCAGGTTGGTCGCATCTTTTGCTTTGTGAACCAAATATTTCGATTCTGCGTCAAGCTCTTCAAGTTGTTTGAAAAAAGAAATCCCTTTCATACCCACATTTAAATTAAACGACGGCAGTCTTGCCCCATGAGATAGATTTTTGAAAGGCAGGGATTTGAAAGTTAGGGCATTATGATGAGAAATTGAAATGCCGAATGAAAACCTGTTGAATTCTAAGCCACCGATCGCGCGGATTTTCCTTGACAAAAAGGTGTATTAATCTGTGTCCATCAGTGCAATCCGTGACTAAAGGAATTTAAATTTACCGCATGAAATCCATCCTCATTCTCGGTGCAGGCAGATCCTCGTCTGCATTAATCGACTACTTTATTAAAAATGCCCGATCTCATGAATGGACGGTGACTGTTGGCGATGTTTCTCTTGCGGCAGCAAAGGAGAGGATCGGCAACAATGAATCAGCAGCCGCGATCTCATTTGATATCATGAAGGAATCGTCTTCTGATATAATCAGGAAGCATGATGTTATAATCTCGCTGATTCCGGCAAGTCTGCACCCAAGAGTTGCAGCGCTGTGCCTCCAACATGGTAAACACTTGTTTACCGCGAGCTACGTGTCTGATGAAATGAAGTCATTTGATTCAGATGCAAAAAAGAAAGGCTTGCTCTTCCTGAATGAATGCGGACTTGATCCGGGGATCGATCACATGAGCGCAATGCAGGTCATCGACAAAATCCGTGACGGCGGCGGGGAGATGACTTCTTTTGAATCTTTCACCGGCGGACTCATCGCACCCGACACGGACCCCGAAAATCCCTGGCGCTACAAGTTCACCTGGAATCCGCGCAACGTGGTAATGGCCGGACAGGGGACGGCGAAGTTTTTGCAAAATGGCCAATACAAATTCATTCCTTACCAACAACTATTTAAACGCACGACTTCGATTCGTGTTCCTGGTCATGGTGAATATGAGGGGTACGCAAACCGCGACTCACTGAAGTATCGTGAGACATATGGTCTTGAAAAAATAAAGACGATGCAGCGCGGAACGCTCCGCAACAAGGGCTTTTGTGCTGCATGGGATATTTTTGTTCAACTGGGCTGCGCCGATGACACGTACCAGATCGATGACGCCAAACATATGACGCATCAGGATTTTCTAAATGCGTTCCTTGAGTTTCATCCTGAATGGAGTGTTGAGCGAAAGCTTGCGAATAAATTCAAACTGAAAGAGGATGGTCCGGAAATGCAGCGCCTCAACTGGTCAGGATTTTTTGACAATGAGGTTATTGGTTTGGATACAGGAACGCCGGCACAAATACTCGAACACATTCTTAACAAGCGCTGGAAGCTGAATTCGCACGATCGTGACTTCATTGTAATGTGGCATCGTTTCCGATTTTTAAAAAATGGTGTGGAAAAGGAAATTCAGGCGTCACTCGTTGCCGAGGGTGAGAATTCAATTAACACAGCGATGGCTAAAACAGTTGGACTGCCACTGGCGATCGCAGCGAAGCTTTTGTTGCTGGGAAAAATCAAGCAGCGCGGTGTGGTTATACCCGTTGCAAGAGAATTCTATGATCCGATATTGGAGGAGCTGGGAGAGATGGGGGTGACGCTGGTGGAGAATTAACGGCTTGAATATATTGTCCGGAAAACCTGGTTGTCGCGATTAGAAGTGCGCGCGTTATTTGCGACAACTTATTAGCGAGTAAAATGCAAGATCCATCCTTTGGGATTTTCCCACTCTGAGACGGGTTCAAGGGGGAGGAAAAACCGCAGACAATGCCCGCAAACAAATCCAATCATTGGGAATACAATAAGAATCTTCAGCAATTTGCCAATGATCTTCGGCATCGGATGACCAGGACTGAGGTTTATCTATGGAAAGATGTACTTCGTGCGAGCAAAATGAAAGGTTATGGTTTTCGACGGCAACGACCTGTCATTTCTTACATCATCGATTTCATGTGTAAAGAATTGAATCTTATTATTGAAGTCGATGGTGCATCACATGATAATCCGACGCAGGCCGCGCGCGACATTGTGCGCCAAAAGAACCTAGAGGCAGCAGGATTCGTGGTGATTCGATTTTCCGATCATGAGGTCATCCACAAAATAGAGTTCGTGATTGCGAAAATTCAGAAAGTGGTCGAAGCAATCGAATAGTATCGTGGGATAAAGAGTGGGGAGAGCCACCCCCTTGCCCCCCGCCCGCGCGGAGGAAAAATGGTGATGGTGGAGTTTGATCAAGCAAATTCAACCCGAACAAGTTCTCTACCTCTCTGCGGTTCATTCATTTGACGAGCCGCTAACCATTCAACGCCTCATACACCTCATCTCTTAACAAATCATATCCTTGGGCCGCTGACACGGCAAGCTGATCGCAACGCTCATTCTCGGGATGGCCGTTGTGGCCGCGGATCCAAATAAAATCTGGCTTGAATTTCTTGTGCAGCCCAATGTACCGCTTCCACAAGTCGGCATTGGCTTTCTTCTTAAAATCAATTTTCTCCCAACCCCAGATCCAACCTTTCTTCACGGAGTCTATCACATACTTTGAATCGGAGTAGATGGTGACAGGAATGCCGAGCTTCTTGATCGCTTCAAGTCCGGCGATCACGGCCATCAGCTCCATTCGGTTGTTCGTAGTGAGGCGATAGCCTTGGCTCAATTCTTTTTCGTGTCCACCGAACTTCAGGATGGCCCCGTACCCGCCAGGTCCTGGATTGCCTTGCGCAGCTCCATCCGTATAAAGCCGGATCATCGCTACGCGAAATTTGATTTGACGATTTTCACTGCGATCGCCAACAGGATCACACCGAAGACGCGGCGAAGGACAGCAAAACCTGACTTACCTAGCTTTAGCTCGAGCCACGTGGCAGAGCGAAGCACGAGGTAAACGATAGCAAGATTCAAAACGATGCCAACCAGGATATTCGCCTCTTCATACACCGCCCGCAGCGAGAGAATGGTACTCAGCGTTCCTGCCCCGGCGATGATAGGAAAGGCGAGGGGAACGATTGAACCAGTTCCTTTCGCTTCGGGATCATCCTTTATTAATGTGATGCCCAGGATCATTTCCATGGCAATAATAAAGATGATGATCGCGCCCGCCACCGCGAATGATGCAACATCCAACCCGAAAAGGTTCAAAATAGATTGGCCGAGAAATAGAAAGCCAACCATCAGTACGGCAGAGATCACTGTGGCGGCTTCGGCGTGAATACGACCTTCGCGCTGGCGAATAAGTATAATCGCAGGGATAGCCCCCAGAATATCGATGATCGAAAAGAGGATCAGCGTGACGGAAAAGATCTCAGTTATGTTCATTTGAAGGCTTCAAATCTAAAAAACATTTGATAATTTTCTTTCTATTGCAAGCCACGCCTGCCTGCGCGTAGGCGCTTCGGCGAAGGCAGGGATTACACGGATTAACACAGATTGTCATGCTCAAACCCGGAAAACTTTTTTTGATAGTCGCGCTTTTCACAGCGCGTTTGTCCGTCGTTGTTGCCCAATCCGATTTGAAGCTTTGGTATAATAAGCCTGCAGCCAGCTGGAATGAGGCGCTGCCCATTGGTAACGGACGCCTGGGGGCGATGATCTTTGGCAATGTAAACGATGAACTCATCCAATTAAATGAAGGAACCCTTTGGTCGGGTGGTCCGGCGAATACCAACGCTAATCCACTTGCGCCAAGATTCATTCGAGGGATACGCGCGGCTCTTGTAGCCGGCGACTACCGCGCGGCGGATTCGCTGGCAAAAAAAATGCAGGGTCCGTTCACGGAATCGTTTGAGCCCCTGGGGGATATCAATATCAAACAGGAATTCAAAAGTCAGCCGACATCGTATTACCGCGACCTGAATATCGGCACGGCCACTACCATTACAAGGTTTACAGTGGATGGTATTGATTATGTCCGGGAACAGTTTGTTTCTTTTCCACAGCAAGTGATGGTGATGAAACTGACGGCTTCTCAACTCAAGGCCTTGAATTTTACAATCCGTGCGTCCAGCCCTTTGTTCGCTAACGCAAAAATTTCTTCATCAAATGAAATTATTGTGAACGGGCGAGCTCCATCGCATACCGATCCAAGCTATATGGAGACGTTGCAGACGCCGGTGATCTACGGGGATCCTTCACGCTGCGACGGAATGAGATTTCAGTTTCGAATCAAGCTTCAGTCGACCGATGGAAAAGTCGAAGCGACCGGAGATGGGTTGAGGATTAGTGCGGCGTCGAATGCGATCGTGCTTGTCTCTGCTGCTACAAGTTTTAATGGATTCGATAAATGCCCTGATAAGGATGGAGTGGATGAAGATAAACTCGCCGCGTTGCAAATCGACGGAGCTTCATCGATGACATTTGATCACCTCAGGAGAGCTCACATTGAGGATTATCAACGTTACTTCAATCGCGTAGCACTTCATATTAATGATGCAAAAACGCCGGAAGTCACTACAGATGATCGTCTCTTGGCTTATACGAAAGGAGGGAATGATCCGAACCTCGAGATCCTTTACTTCCAGTTCGGTCGATACTTATTGATCTCCTCGTCCCGACCTGGAGGCCAACCTGCGAACCTGCAGGGAATATGGAACAACCACGTCCGGCCGCCCTGGAGCAGCAACTACACGATCAACATCAACACGGAAATGAATTACTGGATGGCGGAAAGCTGTAATCTTTCTGAGCTTCATACTCCGTTGTTGGATTTTATCAAAGAGCTTTCTATTACAGGAAAAGAAACCGCCACCAATTTCTATGAATTGCCGGGATGGGTTGCTCACCACAATTCGGACATCTGGGCGGCTTCAAATCCCATGAGTGGAATGCCGATGTGGGCGAATTGGCCTATGGGTGGGGCATGGTTGTCTCAGCACCTTTATGAACACTATGATTTTACGCGTGATGGAGATTATTTAAAAGCAGCTTATCCTGTTATGCGTGATGCGGCATTGTTTTGCAAGTGGTGGCTGACTCGGGATGCAAATGGAAAACTTGTCACGGCGCCATCAACGTCGCCGGAAAATTTATTTATCTCCAATGGCCAGAAGTATGCCGTTTCCGTCGCATCTACGATGGACATGTCGATTATAAATAATCTATTTTCGAATGTTGCCGCTGCAAGTGAAAAATTGGTCGTCGACTCGGAATTGAGAAAAGAACTACTCGCTAAGCGCGACAGTCTTTTTCCTTTTCAAATCGGCAAGAAGGGAAACCTGCAGGAATGGTATAAAGATTTTGACGATGCGGAACCTCAACACCGGCACGTGTCGCACTTGTTTGGACTCTTTCCGGGCAATCAGATCTCTCCAATAACAACGCCTTCAATTGCAAATGCTGCAAAGAAATCTCTTGAACTGCGTGGCGACGGTGGAACCGGATGGTCGAAAGGATGGAAGATCAATCTTTGGGCGCATTTGCTGGATGGTAATCATGCGTATAAACTTCTGCGGGAGCAACTTACGATAACCGGAAGGCAAGGGGTCGATTATTCCAATTCCGGCGGCACCTATCCGAACCTCTTCGACGCGCATCCGCCTTTTCAAATCGACGGAAACTTCGGAGGCACTTCGGGTATTACTGAAATGCTGCTGCAAAGCAACCTCGGCACTGTTCATCTGTTGCCCGCTCTTCCGGACGCATGGCAGTCCGGAAACATAAAAGGATTACGTGCGCGGGGTGGCTTTGAAGTCGACATAGTGTGGAGTAATCAGGGTCTGGATAATGCAACGATCCATTCTTTAAGCGGCGAGGATTGCACCTTACGAACACCGCAACGTGTACGAATCACAGGCGCTACTGCCAAAACCGTAAAAACCGATTTCGGCTATCTCACGACATTCAAAACGAAATCAGGAGTAACATATGCCGTAAAAGGGGTTGGTAAATAATTAAGCGGTATACTCCACAATACACGATTTAAAAGATCCAGCGGTTGGATTTAGGGAGCATTCTTGAACTTTAAACATTGAACTTTTAACGCTGCTATGCGAGACGCTTCGTCGGACAGGCTCAACTTATTAATTCTAATAAGTTTCTATAAACCTCGCCTGATCGGAGGTCGTATATTTGCAAACCTGTGAAAGTGCTAAAGGTATTTCTATACGCAACAATCTTACTCACGATTTGTGAGGTGACAGGAATCACTTTTTTTGCCAGGCAGGATAAGGCCTTTTGCTATGCCGCCGGCGGCCTGGAAACACCCGCCGAAGAAGATGAATCCCGTGAAGAACTCGAAGACACCGATGACTATTTCTTCGAATCACATTTAATCCTGCCGCCTCTGACCTCCATTGACCCTACTTTCAGCTGCTCTGCTGATATCAATCTCGCCCAACACTTCATGGAGATTGTAGTTCCTCCTCCTCAAGGCTAGTCGCCACCCGTATTTCCACGTCTCATTCTTACAATTAAAATAATTATCTATCCTTTATGGAGGAGAAAACTTCATTTCGTCCTGTCGACAATCTTATTCACGACATCCCCGCGTCGCTTGTCGTGTTTCTCGTCGCGTTGCCTTTATGTCTCGGGATCGCGCTCGCATCCGGTGCGCCCTTGTTTTCAGGTCTTGTCGCCGGGATAACCGGTGGCATCGTTGGCGGTTTCCTTAGTAAATCCCCGATCAGTGTCGCTGGTCCTGCTGCCGGCCTGACTTCCATCGTAATCGCTTCCCTCGCCGAGCTCGGATCCTTTCCGATGTTCTTAACCTGTGTCGTCATCGCTGGATTGATTCAGATCGTACTTGGATTCTTAAAGGCTGGCACGATCGGCCACTTCTTTCCTGTTGCCGTTGTAAAGGGAATGCTCGCTGCGATCGGACTTATTTTGATACTCAAGCAGATTCCCCATGCTTTTGGTTACGATGCAGACTTTGAAGGCGATGAAGAGTTCTTTCAAAAGGATGGACACAACACATTCAGCGAGATAATTTATTCCGTATCGAATCCTACCGTTGGAGCCATTGTGATTTGCGGTTTGTCGTTGCTGGTACTATATCTTCTCTCAACTGACCGCGCAAAGAAATTTCAGGCGCTTAAATTTCTTCCCGCTCCGCTTATAGTTGTGGCAATGGGGATCGGGTTAAATATGTTATTTAATTCGGCGGTGCCTTTCCTGGTGATCCAAAAGGGTCATCTCGTGAATCTGCCGGAGTTCACGAGCGTCTTTGACAAGTCACTTTGGATTCTGCCCGACCTCAATGCAGTTTCAAACCCCGCGATTTACCGGATCGCAGTCACGCTCGCGCTCGTCGCCAGCCTTGAGACGTTGCTCAGTCTTGAGGCTGCAGATAAGCTTGATCCATTGAAGCGCGTCACGCCGCTTAACCGGGAATTGAAAGCGCAGGGGGTTTCAAACGTCGTATCAGGATTGTTGGGGGGACTGCCGCTCACCGCCGTGATTGTACGCACCTCTGCAAACGTTCAGGCCGGTGCGCGGACCCGAACTTCTACGATCGTACATGGCATCTTGCTGGCACTGATGGTATTTCTTTTGCCCGGAGTGCTGGAGGCTATTCCCCTTGCCTCACTGGCTGCAATCCTGCTAATGGTCGGATACAAGCTAACTACGCCCGCTATCTATAAAGAGATGTATAAAAAGGGCAAAGACCAGTTTTTTCCATTCGTTGTTACAGTTGTGGCAATATTGTTTACCGACCTGCTGATTGGAATTCTTATTGGAATTCTGGTTTCAATATTCTTCGTATTGAAAACAAACTTCAAGTCAGCTATTCTTCTAGTCAACAATGACGATCAGTACTTGTTAAAATTCACGAAAGATGTTTCGTTTCTGCACAAATCCTCTCTCCGCAATGCGCTCGATAGCATCCCCGGACGGTCCACGCTCATGATTGACGGTTCAAAGAGTCAGTTCCTCGACGCCGACATTGTTGAGACGCTTGAGGATTTTATCAAGGGCAGCGTTGCCAAGAAAATAAGAGTTGAAATCAAGAAGACCAACGATGCCATCAATCCTTTGTTCAGGATTGATAACGGACCTCTGAAACGAAATGGATCTCACAACCCTGCGCCGACGCTTTATGCCTCAACACGTGATCACTGAAAATGAAATTTTAAATAATTAAAAAGACAATATAAATCGAATTCTGCAACATGAGATCTTACGAAAAACTCCTCCTGGAAAACAAAGCATGGGCTGCCGAACAAACCGGGCGCGATCCGGAATTCTTCAGTCGACTGGAAAAAGTTCAAACCCCTGAATTCTTATGGATCGGTTGTTCTGACAGTCGTGTGCCAGCGAATGAGATCACCAATACTGCACCCGGAGAGATCTTCGTGCATCGCAACATTGCAAATCTTGTTGTGAACACCGACCTCAATGTGCTGAGTGTTCTGCAATACGCCGTCGAGGTCCTGAAGGTGAAGCACGTCATTGTCTGCGGCCACTATGGGTGCGGTGGCGTAAAGGCTGCCATGGGTAACAACGATCTCGGACTGATCAACAAGTGGCTGCGGCATATCAAGGATACCTATCGCTTTCATCAGCAGGAGCTGGACGCAATGGCGGATATGAATGACCGGGCAGATCGGCTGGCAGAGCTCAGTGTTGAAGAGCAAGTTATGAACCTTGCTAAAACGTCCATCATTCAACATGCCTGGAAATCGGATAATCGTCCGGTGCTGCACGGATGGATTTATAGATTAAGCGATGGGATACTGCATAATCTTGTTAAGATGGATTCCACCTCGACGGCGCTTGATCCTATCTATCGGTATAAGATGGACTAGGCTAAAGCCTTTGGCGATAGCTATAGCCAAAAAGAGTCTCACCGGTTACCCTTGCCACAAATTTTTAGACTGCGCAAAATCCGTGAGTAAGGGGCCGGTGAGGTTTATGTTTTAAGATTTACCAGGCGAATAGTACTGGTGACTGGCTTCTGATTGGACGAATTCCCGAAAAAACGCATGAGGTTTAGAGCGCGGATCGCGAAAAGGTCACCCCAAATTTTGATCGAATTTTTTAGGCCACGGATGCGGTGGGATTGCTATTGCTAAATATAAGGTGTAAGGAAGTCCATCAACTTCCCAATTTCCTTCCCCTTCAGCGCCGGGAAATTCGCAATCCGAAACGTTTCCGCTTTCATTTTTCCATAACCTTCACCCAATTGCAAACCCCTCTTCTTCGCTGCTGCTTTCACTGTTTCGATTAGCTTCGGATTTCCCTTTACCGCCAGTACTGTCTTCGACTGGATCGCAGGATTGCTCACGAGCACCTTCAGGTTCTTGCCTTTCGAAAAGAAGGTGTTCCACCTCTTAAGCCGCCTGGAAAGTTTCTTATCAGTAGTGCTGATCCTGTCCATTTTCCTTAAGGCGCACTTTAATAAAAAAATCCCCATCACGTTTGGCGTGCACGAGGTCTGCCATTTTTCCATCATCGCATTCACAAGGGTCAGACTGTTGTAGTGACTTGACTCGCCCAGCGATTCCATTTTCTTAACGGTTTCCGGTGAACAAATCATGATTCCAAGTCCGGCTGGCAATCCAAAACATTTTTGGACCGATGCAAACCAGACGTCGGCCGTGTCAAATTTCAGATTCACGCCGGCCATCGATGACGTAGCATCCACGGCAACCAGGTGATCGGAATTATTTTTTTTGATGGTACCGATCACGCTCGCCGGTACCTGAGTTCCATTGGACGTTTCGTTTTGTGTAATGCAGATCACCTCGCCGTCAGCGAAAAGCAAGTCAGCTGCCTTTAATGGTTGATCTATTTCAAATGGAATGGAAACGGCGGCAGGGCGCAACTTTCGGGTGTAGTCGAACCACTTCTCTCCAAATGCGCCGTTATGAATATGAATGCTCTTTGTAGTAACGAGTGACTGCGCAATGATCTCCCAGCATTCGGTGGCTGATGAGGCGAAGTATACTGCATAATTGTCAGGCACATTCAACTTCTTTTGCAGTAGTTTTACTGTCTTCTTGTACAGATCCATGAACTCCGGACTCCTGTGATTCATGCTGAGGATACCTTTCTTGTGGGCCTCCTTGACCCATAAGGGGATGTCATCGTGAACACGTGAAGGGCCAGGGTAGAAGGAGATCATGGGGTGAACGGTTGTGGAAAACTGTTGGAGATAATAGATTCAATCATGTCAAGGGACTGTAAGTCGTGAGCCGTAAGGAATGCGTGCATGACGGCTTACGGCTTACTACTCACGGCTTACGCTTACGAAGGTTTATTCAACAGATAAATCAACGCCAACGCGTAGCTCTGCATTCCAAAACCCGTTATCAAACCAGCGCATTTGGATGTGATAATGCTCGTGTGACGGAATTCCTCGCGTGCATACACATTCGAAATGTGAACTTCCACCACCGGAGTTGAAACGGCAGCAATGGCATCATGGATCGCGACGGACGTATGCGTGTAAGCGCCAGCATTCAGGATGATGCCGTCAAATTCAAATCCAACTTCCTGTATGATGTTGACGATCTCTCCCTCGATGTTCGATTGGAAATAATGAAGCTCTACCTGCGGAAAACCCTGGACCAATGTTTGAAAAAAAGTTTCAAAGCTCTGCCCTCCGTAAACATGTGGTTCGCGTTTTCCGAGGAGGTTCAGGTTCGGGCCGTTGATGATTTGAATGCGCATAGGATTGATTAAGAATGCACTCCCGCTGATCTCGCAGATAGCACTCATGAGTACCTGCGGCATCCGCGAAATCTGCGGGAGCAATGTTTACAAATGTCGCTAAATTAGCGCGACCGGAAAATGGCTGAAAACGCATGGAATGCTTACATCAAGGATTACAGGAACTACCTGAAGCTTGAACGTTCCCTGTCCGCTAACTCGATTGAAGCGTATGTTCACGACGTCGAGCTGCTAAGGGCTTACGTCGACGTTTCTAAGGCCGGCGTAAATCCTACAGGCATTACCTCAAAGCACCTCCAGGGATTTTTGGCGTACGTCAATGAGCTGGGCATGAGTCCGCATAGCCAGGCAAGGATCCTTTCAGGCATCAAGGGGTTCTTTAAATACTTGCTATTCGAAGAGCTGATCCAAAAAGACCCTACTGCACTGATCGAAGGTCCAAGACTGGGACGCAAGCTTCCTGATACCCTGGAATACAACGAGATCGTCCGGCTGCTTGAAGCCATCGATCTGTCAACGCCGGAAGGAGCAAGGAACAGGGCGATGCTAGAAGTTCTATACAGCTCCGGTCTGCGCGTCTCCGAGCTGGTGGAGTTGAAGCGCGCCAATGTCTATTTCGACCTCGGCTTTCTCCGAGTGATTGGTAAAGGAAACAAGGAGCGACTTGTCCCTATCGGCCGCGATGCAATGAAGTATCTGAACACCTACCTGGAACAGATCAGGGTTCATATTCCTGTTCAGAAGGGATTCGAAGGACATGTCTTCCTGAACAGGAGAGGAAAAAAGATATCGCGAGTGTCCGTCTTCCTCATTATCAAAGCGCTGGCCGCAGCCATCGGCCTTAAAAAAGACATCAGCCCACACACCTTCCGGCATTCATTTGCTACTCATTTGATCGAAGGCGGCGCCGACCTCCGCGCCGTTCAGGAAATGCTCGGGCATGAGTCGATCACAACTACGGAAATCTACACGCACCTCGACCGCGACTACCTGAAACAAGTGATCCGCGAGTTTCATCCCAGGAGCTGATTTTTCGTGCGTAGCACCGGAAACAGATAATCCTGCGGTAGCGCGCTGACCCCTCATTTTTATTACTTTTACATCATGCGCAAAGTCCGGATTCTATTGGTGATTTTATGTATTCAGGGCTCGGTTTACGCCCAGGATATCAACGTCGAGTATGACAAGAACCGGGATCTTTCTCGCTATAAAACGTTTTCAGTGGCGGGCGGCGAGATCATCACACCGAAAGACCAGCGTCAGGCCGGAGATACAGTGATGTTGAAAAAAATAGCGGACGCGGTGTCGAAAGAGCTTACCGAGAAGGGGTTGCAGAAGAAAGACTCTGTCGGCGACCTTATCGTGTCGTACATTATAGGATCTCAGGAGAAAACCGATTTCAGCAACCTGGGTCCGTTGGGCACCAGCCCGGGCAACAGCAGCCAGATATGGTCACGCGACTTTCAAATGGGAAGCCTCGTCATCGACCTGAACGACAGGAGCAACAATCTCATCTGGCGTGTGAACGCGACGACAAATGCAGCGCCTTCCGATGTTTCAAAAATGATAAATGAGGTGGTCGCAGCGGGCTTTAAGAAATTTTCTCTCAAACCGAAAAAGGTCAAGAAGAAGTAGTTGTTCATGTACAAGCTTTTCATCCGGCCGCTGTTGTTTTTAGTCGCACCGGAAGCCATTCATCATTTCACTTTTCGATTTTTGCAGGTTGTCTGCCTGATTCCCGGTGTAAGGGCTTTGCTGCGGAATTCATTTGTAATCAATGACCCTTCACTTACGCGGAAGATTTTCGGACTGACTTTCAAAAATCCGGTTGGGCTCGCAGCGGGTTTCGATAAGGATGCCGTTCTTATCGATGAGCTTGCCTCATTCGGTTTCGGTTTCATTGAGATCGGAACATTGACTCCTAAGCCGCAGGATGGTAATCCGAAGCCGAGGCTGTTTCGCTTACCCGAAGATCATGCCCTCATCAACAGGATGGGATTCAATAACCGTGGCGTCATGACGGCGGTCGAGCACCTCAGAAAACGCCGGTCGTCAGTCATTGTAGGAGGAAATATTGGCAAAAATAAAACTACCGCAAACGAGGATGCTTTCGGAGACTATGCTTATTGCTTCGAAGCACTGTATCCCCATGTCGACTATTTTGTGCTGAACGTAAGCTCTCCCAATACTCCGGGGCTTCGTGCGCTCCAGGAGAAGGAGCCCCTGAAGAAATTGCTGCAGGGGATCAAGGAACTGTGCGCGGAAAAAGAAAAGCGAAAGCCTGTGTTGCTTAAGATTGCTCCCGATCTGACTCAAACCCAGCTCGACGACGTTGTTGAGATCCTTGTTGAGACGAACACAGACGGTGTGATCGCAACGAATACAACGATCTCCAGGGAAACTCTTTCCACAGATCAGGAAGTAATAAATGAAATGGGTGCTGGCGGTTTGAGTGGTGCGCCGCTTGCGAAACGGTCCACGGAAATCATCAAATATCTCAGGGGCCGCCTCGGTCCAGAGTTCCCCATCATTGGCGTGGGCGGCATTATGAATGCTGACGATGCAATAGAAAAAATAAAAGCCGGCGCGGACCTGGTTCAGATTTACACAGGATTTATCTATGAAGGGCCGGCGATTGTGAGGAGGATCAATAAAAAGATTCTTGCAGCGCGCTTTTAATAGCATACTGCCCTGAACTAACTAAACTTTAATTTCTTGTTTTTTCTAAATTCATAAATTGATTTCCCGTGATTCGGGTAATCTCATAAGAAATACAAATCGGATAAGCATGAAAAAATTATACTTGACCGTTACCTGCCTTTCTTTGCTTGTAGTTCTTCTGTCACTCCGTGAGCGAAAAAAACTAAAATCAATTCAGGCTTCCAGGGTATCTCTTTGTGGATCGTTTTTCCAGGCATTCGATACCGTAGCGTATTTGCCGGTGCGACTTCACGAGGGGCTCGGCGATTTGCACCATCCAATCACAACCTCGGTGCCGGAAGCACAAAAATACTTTGACCAGGGCTTGAAGCTGGTATATGGGTTCAATCATGTCGAAGCGCTTCGATCTTTCAATCAGGCGGCAAAACTTGACCCGTCCAGCCCGATGGTGTATTGGGGCCAGGCACTTGCACTCGGACCAAATATCAATGACTGGAATCCGATGGACAGGGAAGCAATGGCATTCAAAGCCATTCAGAATGCCCGGAAGACAATTTCAAATGGCTCGCAAAAGGAAATAGATTTCGTCATGGCTATGGCAACGCGATACAACGGCAGGGCCTACGCTGTTCGCGACTCGCTGAACCTCAGCTATGAAAAAGCGATGAGGAATTTAGCAAAGAAATACCCGGACGATGCTGAGGCTCTCACTCTCTTTGCCGACGCGCTTATGATGGGCAGCCCCTGGGATTATTGGCAAAAAGATGGTTCACCCAGACCACGGACAAAGGAAGCGCGAATTGCTTTGGAATCAGCAATGACAAAATTTCCAAAACATCCCGGCGCGCACCATTTATATGTTCACCTTATCGAAGCATCTGCGAAGCCAGGGGATGCGATGAAGAGTGCAAACGTTCTTGAAACCGTAATGCCAGCCGCGGGTCACATCGTTCATATGCCGTCGCATATTTATGTGCGTGTTGGAAAATATGAAAGGTCAAACTATGTAAATGATCTGGCTGTCAAAGTCGATGAAGAGTTCCTCACGCGCACAGATGATGGTGGTCTCTACAGAATTGGTTACTATCCACATAACATTGATTTCCTGCACTATGGTCAACTGATGACGGGCCAGCATGAAGCTTCCCTGAATCAGGCGATAAAGCTGGTGTACCAGATGGAGCCAATGAAAACTTTCGCGCCTGCGATGTATGATTTCTTTTTCCCGGCGCCTGTCGTTGCACAGGTCCGTTTTGGGCAATGGAATGAAATTCTTGCGTTACCAGCGCCGAATGATAATCAGTATCATACGGCGGCAACTCAACGTTTTGCAAGAGGGCTTGCGTTCCTGCGAAAGGGCAAACTGAAGGAGGCACGGCGCGAGCTCAACGTGCTCGATTCCCTGGGCAAGCTTGACACGTTGAAGAAACTCAAAGCATTTTATAACACTGCCGCCCATTTTTCTAAAGTGCCCACTGAGCTTTTGCGTGGCGAGATGCTCATTGCCCAGAAGAAATTCGACGCAGGGATTTCTGCGTTGAGAACAGCGGTGGCAGTAGAGGACACGCTTCGCTACAATGAACCTCCCGATTGGCGTATACCCTCAAGGCATTACCTGGGTGCTGCCTATCTGGATGCCGGCCGGTATGCCGACGCCGAGAAAACTTTTCTGGATGACCTCGCGCGAAATCCTGAAAACGGTTGGGCATTGAAAGGCTTGTCACTTGCGCAGCAAAAATTGGGTAAGGCAAAAGACGCCGCTGCTACCGAAGCTCGCTTCAAGGAGGTATGGAAAAACGCAGATACGCAGATTAACACATCACGCTTTTAAGGAATACATTCCGCCCCTTTGCGAAAGTCTGTTATGAGTGTTAAGTGTTAGGTGGTGGTTGTTAAGTAATTTTACCGTCCTTAACATTCAACACTTACAACCTAACACAAAAGAAAATCTCTCACCCCATAAAACCGCGCACGGTTTACTCGTTGATCCCAACCAGATCCAACAAGAACGCCTGCCTTCTGGCTTCTTCTGTGATTGCACGGAATCTACCTGAGGCGCCGCCATGACCTGCATCCATGTTTGTGTAGAGCAGCAGAAGATTTTTATCCGTTTTCATGTCGCGCAGCTTCGCGACCCACTTCGCTGGCTCCCAATATTGCACCTGGCTGTCGTGCAGACCCGTCGTTACGAGGAGGTTGGGGTAATCTTTTTTCTCTACCTGGTCATAAGGTGAATAGGACAGCATGTATTCATACTGATCCTGGATATTCGGATTTCCCCATTCGCGCCACTCAAACGTCGTCAAGGGGATGCTTTCATCCATCATCGTTGTAATCACGTCTACGAAAGGCACGGCTGCAATGACACCTTTGTAAAGCTCCGGACGCATGTTTGTGATGGCGCCCATCAGCAATCCACCGGCACTTCCGCCGTAGGCGAAGAGTTTGTCCTTGGCTGCGTATTTATTCGTGATGAGAAAGTCACCGCAATCGATGAAATCAAAAAACGTATTTTTCTTTTTCATCATTTTGCCGTCTTCATACCATTGGCCGCCCATCTCCTGTCCGCCTCGAACGTGAGCGATGGCGTAAACGAACCCACGATCAAGCAAGCTGATCCTGTTCGAGCTGAAAGTTGCGTAGGTGCTGGACCCGTAGGATCCGTATGCATACTCGAGGCAGGGGTTTGTTCCGTCTTTCTTGAATTTGTCTTTCCTGTACACTATCGACACGGGTATTTTGGTGCCATCCCGACCTGTCGCCATGATACGTTCGGTCTGATAGTTGGTGCTGCTGAATCCATTGAGTACTTCCCGCTGCTTCAGAAGTTTCTTTTCTTTTGTGTCGATTGTATAGTCATAAGTGGAGGGCGGCGTGGTCATCGACTGGTACGTGTACCGCACCACGTTCGTATCAAACTCACGGTTGTTGCCCATACCCGCGACATAGGCAGGTTCTCCGAAGTCAATCGAAGATTCCGACCTGTCTGACCATTTGATCAGCCGTATCCGCGTGAGGCCCTCGCTTTCGTCCTCCACGGCCAGGTAGTTTTTGAACAGCTCGAAGCTCGAAAGGAAAACTTCTGCCCTGTTAGGCAGAACATCCTTCCAGTTTTCCTTTGATGGCTTTGCTTCCGGAGCTTCTACGAGCCGGTAATTTTTTGCATTGAGGTTGGTGCGGATGAAGAACTTTCCAAGGGCATGATCCACCTGGTAATCGACATCATTTTGGATGGCTTCGATCACCTGCGGCTTGCTGTTGATATTTCCGGCGTCCATGAACTGAACAAAAGAGGCGTCGGTCCTGCCAGAATTGATGAGAATGTATTTCCCGGATTTAGTTTTTGACAAATAGCACGACAACGTTTCATCTTTTTCCTCATAGATCAATTTGTCATTTGCCGGCATACCCAGCGTATGGCGATGCACTTCGGAGGAGCGCAACGTCTCCGAATTTTGCGTGCTGTAAAAGATCGTTTGATTGTCGTTTGCCCACTCGAGATTTCCAGTTGTTCCTCCAATCTTATCAGGGAGCATTTGGCCGGTGGCCATGTTCTTGAATTTGATGGTATAAAATCTTCGCCCTACGGTATCCATGCAAATCGCGATGAGGTCGTGTTTGGGACTTGCCTGGATGAAAAGATTGAAATACTTCTGGCTTTTACCCAGTTCGTTACCATTGGCGATAATTTCCTCCGGTGCCTCCAATGTTTCCTTCTTCCGGCAATAAATGGGATAGTCGTATCCTTCCTCAAAACGGGTATAATAGTAATAGCCACCATCTTTATAGGGAACCGATTCGTCTTTTTCCTTGATACGCGATTTCATTTCTGTATACAGCTTCTCCTGCAGCGCCTTCGTGTGGCTCATCATCGTGTCGAGGTATTTATTTTCTGCCGTGAGGTAGTTTATCACCGCGGTATCTTCGCGATTCTTGAGCCAGTAGTAATTGTCGATCCGCTTATGGCCGTGCTTGGCGACGATTTCTTTTGGTTCTTTTTTCGCCATGGGAGGTTTTACATCGGGACGTGTTGGCTTTTCAACACGTGAGCAACCTGCCAGGAGAATGATACCGAGCAAAAAGGTGAGGAAAGAGGATTTAAACATGGTCAACGGGTTATGCCGTAAACTAAAAGCTAATAAATGAAAACTAAAAGGGCTCCTCCCATGATTTCAGAACAGGCTTTAACAGGGCAAGGTCAGCACTTTAACATCACATGCTCTTAACGGGTGTTCGCATAGATATTTGTGTAGCTCTGGATTGCGTAGCTGACCGATCCGTATGCTGGCCCGAGTCAGCCAAAAAAGCAAGATTCTTTCTCTCTCAAAAATTCCTTATTTCATCCAGGGAATGGAATCGCAAGGCCTTGATGCGAAGGCCGACCATGAATTCATGCGAGGTGAAATTCAATGAGGTAGAGGAGCTCAGGGGCATCTCGAAAACATACCCGACGCGAAGCGCATCGCCTATGTTGAACATTGCCTGAAATCCGATCGTGCCGAGATTTCTTGTAAACGCACCCAATGTATAGCTGTCATCCACACGCATAGCGAGACCCACGTCGGTCGATAGCGGTAGATCCGGTGCTGCTCGCAAAAGTACCGAGGGCTTCAGTTTGACCCTGAAAGAAACCGGGATCATGTAAGCTGCGAATGCGTAAAGATTTTGAGAATAATGTGTGGCCGCAGCAGTGATCGGATCACTTTTTTCCTTTAACAGGTGAGGAACCGCTACGCTGACGATGAATTTCTCACTGCGCACCATCACGCCTGCCCCTATGTTCGGACTGAACGCACTGATATTCGCAAACTTCGGATCAGACCTGTCGATTTGGAGATTGCTGTAGTCAGCCTGGTAATTTGTTGCACCGCCCTGCAATCCGAAAGACAGCTCGTGCCTGGTGTCGATACGAATCCGGTAGGCGTAGGCCAAATTTACCTGGGTAGTCTTGTTGGATCCCACCTGATCCTGGATAACCGAAAATCCTGCACCCATTTTGTTTTCCGCCAGGGCAATGTGCCCGGTTGCATTCATTGTCACAGGACTTCCGCTGAACCCAGCCCACTGCAAACGATAACCAGCTGAGAGGTTGAGATCCTTTGTAAACCCTGCGTAGGCCGGATTAATAAGAAAATAGTTATTCAAATACTGTGCGGAGAGCGGATCTTGCTGACCAAATGCAACCTGGGCAACGCAAACCATAATTAATGTAAATGTTCGCCTCATGATGCTATCGTTTAAGGGTAAGGTATCCCGTCAATGGTTTCCCGGATGAGAGATCGATACGGTAGAAATAATTTCCGGGAGGCAACTCATGACCTCCGTTGCTCAAGCCGGTAAACACTCTGTCGGTATTATTATAGTCGGTGATGTCGAAAACCTTATCGCCCCAGGTATCGAATATGGTGACGACATTGTGTTTTGCTTCGGGCACAACGTCCACGTATTGTATATAGAAGAAGTCGTTTCGCCCGTCGCCGTCAGGTGTGATGCCATTGAATACCACCACTTCCCCGACGATATCAATTTCAAGTATTTTTTGAATACAAAGACCCTGCAGGTCGCAGACTTCGAGCGTAACGTGGTCTGTGCCTGTGAAAGGCATCCCTTTGTAATTCACAGTCATTATGTAATTCGCGTCAATGGCAGCGGCAACGTTTCTGCCAGTCACGCCACTAAGCAACCTGATACTGCCGTAATCAATGTTGTTATCAGGATCACTTATGAATTTTGTCAAGTCTGCCGTGGCAATACCTTCGATCTGACACGAGATTTCTTTTTGTGTAATGACCGGGGGTGCATTGGGTGTGCATGGCGGCGAAAGCTTCGTGACAACAACCGGATCGGAAGCAACGCTGGTGCAGCCGGTAGTATTTACGACGGTAAGTGAAACAACGCCGGACTGAGAAACAACAATCGACTGTGTTGTTTCACCTGTCGACCAACGATACTGTGATGCGACGGGGGCAGTCAGCGTCACCGACCCGCTGCCACAGAACGTGGTGCTCCCTGTAACATTAATTAACGGCTTCGCCGGATTAGACACGACATTCACGCTCACGGGATCAGACGAAGGGCTAAGGCAGATGCCGTCGCCGGTCTGTACCGAGTAGATCCCCGTTGTTGATACTTGAATCTGCTGAGTCACGGCGCCGTTCGACCATAGATACTGACTAAAACCAGTCGGTGCAGCGAGCAGTGTGCTGCTACCAGCGCAAATTGTGATCGACCCATTCACATTGAGGGACGGTTTGTTTAGTATCGTTATGCTGGCTGTCGCCAGTACCGCGTTGCTTTCTCCTCCGGACCCGGGGTCATAAATGGACACATAGTAATTTGCTGTAGCGGACAACACTGGTGTATTGAATGCGCTGCCCGTCGCGAGCAATGTGCCAGAGACCGGCACGTTGTACCAACGATAGACCTGCCCGGCAGATGCACCACTTGCCGACAGCGAAACGGACCCTGGCCCACACCGCGAGCCGTTTGCAGAAACGGGTGGCTGAGGCACTGAAGGTCCGCCACCACAGGTCGCGCCTGTTAAAGTTGTCACTACAGGATCAGAAGCCACGCTCACGCAGCTGATAGCCTGACCAACTTGCACAGAGAAGCTGCCGGCAGTCGATACAACTATCTGGCGAGTGGTTTCGCCGTCGGACCATAAATAGTTTGAGTAGCCTGTGGGAGCGGAAAGAACTGCGAACGACCCATTGCAAATTGACGTCCCGCCCGAAACCTGAATTACAGGTTTTGACGGCGTTAGTACTGCCGTGGTTGCAACCGGATCAGATGATGGACTCGAACATGAGCCGTTGGATACGGTCACCGAAAAATTTCCCGTTGTGTTTACAATGATCTGTTGTGAAGTCGCACCATTTGACCACAGGTAGGATGAAAATCCGGTGGGTGCATCCAGCGTCACCGTGGCGCCGTCGCACATTGTTGTATTCCCGGTAACGGTAACTACAGGTTTTGCGGGTGAATTGGACGTGACAGTTGAAATGTCGGACATAACGCTCTGGCAGCCGTTTGCGTCGACGACGCTTACAGAATAATTCCCCGGCGTATTGACTACAATCGATTGGGTGCTTTGACCTGAGGTCCAATTATAGGTCGTGAATCCTGCAGGAGCGCTAAGTGTCACCGAACCGACTCCACACAACGAACCTCCGCCCGTCATTGAAATCACTGGCTTGGACGGATTGGGATTAACCGTAAATGAGAATATGTCGGATGGTGGACTCGAGCATGTTCCATCAGTGACCACCACCGAATAATTTCCGGAGGTTGCCAACGTGACTTGCTGCGTAGTAAGACCATTTGACCAGGTGTACCCTGCATAGCCTGCGGGCGCGATCAGCGTAACAGTATTTCCTGCGCAAACCGACAGCGCACCGCTTAGATTCAATGCAGGCTTTGGAATATTTACGATCGTTGCGGCCGCAGCCGTGCGACTACTTTCACATAGCGTGGTCGGGTCATAAATGCTTACGAAATAGTTTGTAGTGGCGCTGATGACAGGTGTTGAAAAAGTAGGTCCGGTGAACAATACAGTTGAAGTGGATGCGTCGGCATACCAGCGATAAACCTGCCCCGCCAGCGCACCCGTTGCGGTAAGGTTGACTGTCCCTGTGCCACAACGGCTGACAGCCGGCGCTGTGGGAGCAGCGGGCGGGGTACAGTTCAGCACAGTGAAATTGCCGGACATACTGTAGCTCCAATAACCGCGCGAGTCTTTTGCGCGCACATAGATCTTGTGATTCCCTGGCAAAACACCCGTCAAATCGATAGTGAACAATTGGTTGATCTGGGGAGTCGGAGAAATAGCCAAGCTGGTAGCCAGATCATAGCCTGGATCGGTATCGATAAAGTATTCAATTTTCTTAAGGTTGGCACTGGCAACGCTTGCCGGAAGGATGTAGAAGTTTCGTTGGGTGAATGCCGACCACCTGTTGAGCCCATCTTGATAGCGAACCGCGAGTTGGTGGAAGCCGGGCGCTAACGCAGTGATATCGATGTTGAAGCTGTTCGTTTGGGTAAACGATGAAGTAAGTGGCAGCGAAGTGCCATTTCCAGGCCCGGGGTCGGTGTCGAAGAAATATTCGGCTTTCTTGATTGTGCTGGCCGTAATGAATGTATTGGTCGGGATCTTATAAAATGACCTGTTAACAAACATTGACCAGTGGCCGTGGTCATCCTGATAGCGAATGCCGATCTGGTGAAAACCTCCACTCACGCTGCTGACGTCGATCGTGAAATTGTTATTCTGAGTTCCACCCGCGGCAATGGGCAGCGCAGTTCCATGGCCGGCGCCGGGATCGGTGTCGAAGAAGTACTCGGCTTTCTTAATAGTTGCGTTCGCAGACGCAATCACCGACGGCACGATATAAAACGTGCGGTTGACAAAGTCTGACCACCGCGCAAGATTATCCTGATAGCGCATGGACAGTTGGTGAAATCCCGGCGTCAACGAACTGATATCGAGTGTGAAGGTGTTCGATTGGTTTGAGCTTTCAGTTATCGGGAGCCGCGTAGCATTCCCCGGCCCGGGATCGCTGTCGAAGAAGTATTCGGCATGCCGCACACTCGTTGCGTTGGTAAACGTTACTGGTGTGATGATGAAAAACGTACGCGAGACAAATTGACTCCAGTGACCATTAGAGTCGACAACGCGATAATTGAATGTATGGGCGCCCGTGGCTAACGCGCCAACGCTTATCGTATGTTGTTGATTGATGGCTGCGCCCTGTGTCAGTGACAGGGACGTCCCATTGCCTTTTCCGGGATCGGTATCGAAGAAGTATTCCGCTCGGGAAATAACCTGGGCATCCGCGCCTAGACAACACAGTATTCCGCACACCAACAATAGCGCTCTCATCTTCACCGGGGTTGTGTTGAATGAAAGACTCTTAATTGTTGACTGTCGCCTGGACGTTCACCTTCAATTGATTGCCGGGCAGCACCGAAGAATTCTGGATGTTTACACTTGTGATCTGTGGAATGGGCGGCAATGCGCTGGTGTCGTAACCAGAACCAGGTGCACCTCCACTGGGGAACGGGTAAGTGCCGCCGTAAATGCCGAGGTCCGTTCCATCTGTTGCCGCATTGTGACCTGGAGATCCTGATTGTAGCCGGTAGTTGAAGGTGCCGTTAAAACTGTTAAAGTCAGGGTCGTTTACGAACAACGGATCAACACCTACCATGTTCCCACCGCCAGTATTGGGACCCCCAAGAAAACTGTTCGTAGGTGAGTTAGGTGTTATGTTCGTTGAAAGTGAAAGGTTGTTATTGAACGTATTTTGGTAAACATTTGAATTCATTACGCGCGTTCCTGACGAGCTGGTAACAATGTTATTGGTGATAATGGCAAACTGCACATTGTCAAATGCGCCGCTGTTGATGAAGAGATTGTGATCGATGACCACAGAGCTTTGATTGAATGAATTCGCACCGCCGCCGACGAAAATATTATTCTGGATCAAAAAGTTTGATGATGTCCCGCGGCCATTGATTGCACCAATAAGGTTGTTGTAAATAGTCCACCCTGACACAGGTCCCGGGTAGGTGTCGATTCCATTGATTGAATTCCTGAAGATCTTCAGGTTGTTGACCGAAAGCGATCCATTCGCTCCCGTGATGCTGTTGTTAATTCTGAAGCCACAGATCACCGATCCGCTTGCGTCAAAGATACCTGCATCCCGGTACAAAGAAATATAGCCAACGATGGTAGTAAGATTGAATTGGTTGTTGGAATTGTATCCGCCGCCGATGATCACCAATCGTTTGTTAATGGTGAAATCAGCATACACATATTGTGAAGGATTCACGTAGATGGTGTCTCCAACGCTTGCGGCATTGATCGCCGCCTGCACATTATTGAACTGCGCCGGATTGGTGGGATCGTTGCTCACCGTGCGAATGGTGGCTTGGGCGGTGAAGGCGCAGAGCACCGCGAAAACGAATGTGTATAGGTTTTTCATAGTTGGCGTTTTTCTATTTGACATACTATCGCGCTACCGGTTCTGACGTCTGCCTGATTGAAAGAGTCTTTTGAATAAGCTCAGCAGTGTTGCTCACATGCATCTTCTTTAGCATACGCTTGCGCTGAGTGGTAACGGTGTGGAAACTTTTGTTGAGGAGGTTTGCGATCTCCTGGCTGGAATATCCTGCGCCGATCAGGTCGAGGATTTTCTGTTCTTTTTCGGTAAAAATTGGCTGATTCATAGATACCATATTTGAGGTACCCAAAATTCAATGGGAGATGTGCCTTGCAGTTAACGGCGGCGTGTCAATCCTTGACGCTTATGTTGCAAAAAGGGCTTTTTTTGTCGAAAACTGCGCGTTTACAAGGAAAATGGTCCGGACCGGTATTAGTCCTGACGCGCGTACTCGCTGGGCAGCTTGCCGAATTCCTCCCGGAAAGCCTTGCTGAAATGTGACAGGTTGGAGAACCCCACTTCATAGGCGACCTGGGAGACTGGACCCCACTGCGATGCAAGCAGCTGACCGGCTCGCTGCAATCGGAGCGATCGGATGAGTGCGGATGGTGAAAGCCCCGATATCGCGAGGATCTTGCGATAGCATTGCTCACGGCTGAGACCGACTTCACTGGCGAGTTTCTCCACGGTGAGCGTTTCATCCCCGAGGTGTTTTTCAATGAAGGTCCGGACTTTGAGTATGAATTGCTCTTCAAGAGAGGACACTTCGATCGCTGGAGTCTTCGAGAGAAGCCTGTTTTTAATACTCACCTGCAAACGCTCTCTTAAGATGATCAGGTTCTGGATCTTTAGTACCAATTCAGTCTTGTTGAATGGCTTTATCAAATAGTCGTCTGCACCGGATCGCAGGCCTTCGATTTTACTTTCGTCTCCCGCTTTGGCAGTAAGTATTACAAATGGAATGTGGTCAGTACGCCTGTCTTTTCTTATCGCGGCACATAGTTCAACTCCGTCCATTTCTGGCATCATCAGGTCGCTGACGATCAGGTCCGGAATATGCTGACGGGCGAACGCAAGACCTTCCTTTCCGTTCTTTGCCTCGATGTAGTTGTATTGGTGGCCAAGGCAATTTCTGATGAAAAAGCGGATATCGTCATTATCCTCTACGAGCAGCAGCAAAGGCTGTGACAAGCCTCCCGCCGGTTCTTCGGAGTTGACTGTGACGACATCTGGCATTGCAGCCACTTTTTGTTCTATGCCGTTTTCTGCAACCTGCGCCGGGATGGAAACCGAAAAAGTTGTTCCTTTTCCAACTTCACTTTCAACATCGATTGTTCCATTCAGCAACCCGACATATTCTTTTACCAATGCGAGGCCGATGCCTGTTCCTTCGGTATAGTCCTCGCTTGCGCTCTCCACCTGATAGAACCTGTCGAAAATAAACTTGATTTTTTCCGATGGGATGCCTCGCCCGGAATCTTGAATCGTGAGTCGCAACACATTTTCTTTCCAGGATCCCGTCACCAGGATCTTTCCACCGGCCGATGTAAACTTGAGTGCATTCGAAACCAGGTTTGTGATAATCGTTTCGATTTTTTCGCCATCCGTGTTTAATGATGGAAGATTTTCCGGAAGCGTTGTAACCAGTTCGATATTTTTCGACGAAGCGTGCGAGCTGAACTGGGCTATGATTGTCCTTAAGAATACTGTTGTCCTGATCGGTGCAAGGTTCAGTTTCATCTCTGTTGCGTCGAACTTCGCGAAGTCGAGCAATTGATTGATGAGTGAAAGCAGCCGTGTTGAATTATTTTTAATAAGGTTAAGAAGGTGATGAGATTCGGTGTCGGTTGTTTTTTCCATGAGCCGATCGGTAGGTCCCTGTATAAGTGTCAGTGGCGTGCGAAACTCGTGGGTGATGTTGGCGAAGAACTTGTTCTTAAGCGTATCGAGTTCCTGAAGGGCCTGATTTTCCTTTTTTTCTATCGCCACCTGCGCCAGCAGCCGTTCACGGTTGACCACCGCGCGCCACCCCCACAGGAGGAGCCCTAACATTACCAGGAGGTAAGTCATGTAGGCCCACCAGGTTCTGTAAAATGGCGGCGCGATGTGTAGAGACAGTGAGGTCCCCACCTCGTTCCAAACGCCGTCACTGTTGGACCCTTTTACTCTTAATATATAGTCGCCGGGGTCGAGGTTTGTGTACGTGATAAAGCGCCGGGTCCCGCAATAAATCCAATCATTGTCGAATCCTTCGAGCTTGTAGGCATATTGGTTTTCCTTCGGATCCCGAAAATCGAGTGCAGCGAACTCAACTGAAAACACATTTTCCTCATAGGGAAGATTAACGCGCTCGAGGTAGGAACTGCTGAACGTAGTGTCAGACAGAGGAAATTTATGTTTCGTGTTGGAGTACAAACGAAATTGCGTGACCACGATCGGCGGGATATGCCGGTTTGACTGGACAGAGTCTCGATAAAAGCGTGCAATGTTTTTGCCTGCAACAAGGTAAATGCTGTTGTCAATGGGAGAGACATGCCAATCGACCTTCGTGGTTTGCAGTAGATTGCTTACTCGCCCGACCGATGGATTTTCACCTGTTGTAACCCGATACAATGACTGCTCGATTTGGACTATGATATTATGTTGGGTATCTTCTGAGATCGAACCTACGCGGTGCTCCGGCAGTTTCCGGTATCGCGTGAACGTCCCATCGCCATTATAGCGGTTCAAACCCTGGTTCGTACCTACCCATAAAACGTGCTTCGAATCTTCCAGCAGCCAGGTCACGTAATTGCTTGAAATACTTCTGTCATTCTCGTCGTCGTGTGAAAGGGACTTGGTAATTTCTTCCTGTCGGTTCAGGAGATACAGCCCATTGCGGGTCGATCCAAGCCACAATCCTTCATCTGTCTCGAGTATTCGGTAGATCTGGTTGTTTGCGCTGGTGATGTTTATTCGTTGAAAGTTTTGATGCAAGGGATCCCATTTGGCGAGCCCAAACGCATGACCGATCCAGACGTCTCCCCGCCGATCGACGTAGGTGCACAATACAGAATTATGGGCCAGACTTTTATTGTCGTTCGGATCGTTTTGGAAATTCCTCACCCTTCGCGTCCTCACGTCGTAATAACCAAGTCCATTGTTTGTGCCTATCCAGATGTTGCCCTGCAAGTCTTCTGATGCACTTACTACCTGGTTGCTGGTAAGCCCACGTTTTCCGTCTTCATTCACGACAAACAATTGCTGCTTCGAAGGCTCATAGACGTAAAGCCCGGCCGCTTCCGTGAGAAAAAAGATATAGCTGCGACTACGTGCTATACTTCTCATTTTGATGGTGCTGAGCACCCCTGTATTCCGCAGCACCTGGAGTCCCGGTATCGGATTGATTTTGTAAATACCGTTGCCATTGGAACCAACCCACAGTGTATTGTTCTTGTCGAGAAAAATAGATGTTAGCTCGCGGCTACCGATTCCGTAGACGCCGTCCGGTTGATAGTCATCATTCTCGAACGTATCGCTCGCGAGGTCCAACTTGCTGAGACCCCCGCCAAACGTGGCGATCCACAATTTGTTGTCGGGACCAAGTGACAGTTGCCAAATTGAATTGTGTGTCAGGCTCTGCGAATTTTTCTCCTCATGAATAAAATGTGTGATCTTTTCTGTAACAGGATCGAACTTCAACAAACCGCCATACGTCCCGAACCATATGATACCGGACTTGTCTTCTGCGGCAGCGCGTATAACGTTGCTTCGGATGTCCAGTGTGGGGTCGGGGTGCTTGTATAAAAAATGTCTGATTGTTCCTGAGGCGGGGTCGAGAACATCGAACCCATCACCCAGGTAGCATATGTAGAGTTTGCCTGTGTGGTCAAATAGAAGCGAACCGATAGCATTGCCGTTCAGGGAGTTTGGCTGTTTTGCGTTGTAAGGAAAAACCTTCGTTGCGCCTGTAGTAAGATTGAATTTTTCCAGGCCCGCCGCCGAAGCGATCCACATATTGCCTTCTGCGTCCTGCGTTACGGCTGAATTCTCTTTCCCTGGAATCTTTTTCAGACCAGCCGGCGTTTTGAAACTGCGCGTAAATTTTCCTGTCGCGGGATTCAACAAATTAATGCCACCACCCAATGTGCAGGTCCAGATGTTTCCATCCCTGTCTTCAAAAATATTCCTGATGAAATTGTTGCTGAGCGTGGTTGAGTCTCCGGGATCGTTCCGATATACGGTGTGACGGTAACCGTCATATTGCCAGAGGCCGTCGGCGGTACCATACCACATGAACCCTTTCTTGTCGCAAAGCATTGCATACACCGAGCTCTCTGAAAATCCATCAACGGCGCCAATAAAATCAACCAGTGTTGGCGACTGAGCGATGCAATATGTGGCGCTGAATAAGAATGCTACGGTGGCCAACGCGCGCGAAGCGAAAGAACCAACCCTGCGAATCAACCTTTGGCCCATAAGAATTTCGGAGGCCTAAGATAATAAAGTTCAAGGTTCAAAGTTCAAGGATTAAGGTGGTGCACACCTTACTTTGAAATTGCAGTTAAGAACTCAGAGTCACCTGCCAAGGGCCAAACGCCAACAGCGATTCAATTGGGATGATAAACAGTGAATTCCAGAACAGATTACCTTCGAAGGGAAATGTAGCCAGTTCTCTTTTCTCCGGTCGAAGTCAAAACCAGCTCGTAAAAATAGACGCCGTTCGGAAGCTCATTGCCGTTTGAGGCAATGCCACGAAAAACTCGATTGTTATTATCGTAGTCGCTCACCTCAAAAACGATATTGCCCCAACGATCAAAGATGGAGACGTTATTCCGTTTTGTATCCGGCAACACGTCGATATGCTGGATGTAGAACACCTCATTTTTACCGTCGCCATTGGGTGACAAAGCATTGTACACAGTTATCTCTCCCGCAACATCAATAGTGAAATCTTCTGAGGCACAGTGCGCAGCGATGTCACACGCTTCGAGTGTGAGCCGATCCTTGCCGGCAAAGGAGATCCCTGTGTAATTGACGGAAAGGACTCCCGCGTTGACGTTCGCGGCGGCTCCACTGATGGGCTGCTTCGTCACTTTGATCGAGTTTACGTCGATGGCATGAATCACTGTTGAAACCAGCGGCGCGATATCCAGTGTAACCTGACCTCCGATTTGGGTTGAAAGTGTTGACGTCGTGATTGTCGGCGTACATGACTTAATGGTGGCGGTCACCGGTGTGCGGGCACTTTCACAAAGACCATTGTTAATGCTCACATAATATTGCGTGGTTGAAGTAACGACGGGCAAATAAGTTGCTGCCGTAATGCCGGCAATGGGTGCTCCACCCGTTGCTGTTGTGTACCACCTGTATTGACCTGCGGTTCCTCCAGATGCCGAGAGACTGACAGTTGCAGATGGCGCGCAGCCTGACCCTGGGGTAACCGTCGGTGCCGGCAAAGGAACAATCGTCGCCACGACAGGTGTGCGGACGCTCTCGCAAATTCCGTTGTTGATCGCTACATAAAATGTTGTCGTGACAGACAGGGCAGGAGTTGTGAAAGTATTGTTCACTTGCCCTGCGATTGCGCTACCGCCAACCGATGCGGTATACCAACGATACTGGCCGTTCGTTCCGCCCGACGCTGACAGGTCCACGATCGCACACCCTGATCCAGGCGTGACCGATGGTGCAGCGGGAAGGGGATTGACAGTTGCCATAACGGCTACTCTTCCGCTTTCACACGATCCGGTGTTGATAGCAACATAATACGTTGTAGTAGTGCTCAGCGGCGGCGTCGCAAAAGTGCTGTTGACTTGTGCGGAGATTGCAGTCCCTCCGGACGGTACGGAATACCATCGGTATTGTCCATTGGTCGCGCCGGAGGCGGACAACACAATTGAGGAAAGCTGGCAACCACTGTTTCCGGTGACGCCGGGATCAGCTGGAGGCGGGTTCACGAAGAGACCTTCATCATTGGTAAAGACTTCGGCAGCGCCGTCGCCATTGATGCGGCAGCGATACCGGCCGGCGTAAGAAAGCCCAGGTCCGTCAATCAACAAAATATTTGTTGTCACGCCGGAGTAGACAATGTCGTTGGTGAGATCGCTAAAACTTAGGGGGCTCGAGTTTGGACTGTATTGCCATTGATAAATGATGTTGGTTGTGCCGGTTGCGTTGGTGGAAAAAGTTACCTGCATTTCGCCGCAGGCGGTTGCGTCGTGTGGCTGAAGCGTGATGGTGATAGCGGGCGCGGATGATGAGTTATTGATCCGTGCAAAGCCATTTGGTGTTGCACCATCATAGACCGAGAATGATCCCTGGATAAGAATTTTTTTGTCGGGTTGGATTTCAATATCATAGATTGGACCGTCCGTGCCAGTACCCAGTGTGAAGGCACAATCAATCGTTCCGTCTGAATTGAGTCTTGCGAGGTTTGTACGGCCCCGACCACCGATATGATAAAAAGACCCGCCAACTAAAATTTTTCCATTGCTCAACACTTTAACTGCATAAATGTAGTCGTCAGAAGAGCCGGCGGCTACCGGGCCAAAGGTGTTGTCAAGACTTCCGTCGGCGTTCAATCTAACAATGTTTTCGCGTGGCGTGCCATTGAAAGATGAGAAATGTCCGACAGCAATGATCTTTCCGTCGGCTTGAAGAGCAATATTGGACGCGCCACCGCCGCCACCTGATCCTATACCCGAGCCGGGACTAAATGTCGCGTCGATCGCACCCGAAGCATCGAGCCTCATGATGCCGCCTGGAAAGTATCCACCCACAAGAATTTTTCCGTCTGGTTGAGGGACTATCGCGGAGGCCGGGTATCCATAAGGCGCGTTGAAAGCAGGATCTATTGAGCCATCGGTATTCAATCTTACGATCACATCTTCGCCGATGCTGCCGTCATTTACCGATGCTAATATTTTGCCATCGGCCTGTAACGCGATTGAATTAAAATAAGCCGCCGGATAAAGCGGACTGACATAAGTTGCGTCGGTCGTTCCGTCTGCGTTATATCTGTTGATCGTTTCAAAATACCCGATAAGGAATTTGTCATCGTTCTGAACGACAAGCTGATTAAATACGGGTGTTTCGCTATTGGAATTGAAACTTCCGTCCAAACTTCCGTCGCTGTTGAACCGGTAGACACCATTGTACGGATACATTGAACCGTTGATCGATGCATCAGGGACATAGGTAATAATCTTTCCGTCGGACTGAAGTTCCATACCTGAAAACCCGACTGCGTAATCGACCTTTGCATTGAATGTCGGATCCAGCACACCGTCTACACGCGGTCCGCATTGATCGGTAACATCAACATTGTAGACGCGGGAGGCCAGCGTTAGCGCCGACGCAATACCGTTGGTGATCAGGACTTGATACACGCCTCCGTCGGCAATCGTGACGGAAGGGATTGAGAGATTAGTTGACGTTTGGGCGCTGACAGGCACCCCATCCTTGTACCATTGATAAGAGTTTGCGGTCCCGCCGGTTGTGAAAAGTATATTCAGTGCATCGCCCGGATTGAGATAAATATTGCCACCCGGCGGTACTTCTGCTTGCGGATTGTACTGGAATTCATCGTGGCCAACAGCAATGTTTGGCTCGATGTCTTCGAAGGTCAGTGCGTTGTTATCAACTTGGTACACGGTGAGAGGCGGCATCACCGGAATATCGACAAAGGCGTTGTAGTATATATACACTTCGGTAAGGTGACCGAGGGATGCCATCGATGCAGGCAGGTCCCCGTCGAGTTGGTTATACGATACATCAAAAATGTCGAGTTGTGCCATGTCACCGACCTCAGCGGGAACGTTACCTGAAAGCTGGTTCTGTTCCAGGTGCAGAAATTTCAGCTTCGTGAGGAAACCGATTCCAGAAGGGATCACGTCGTAAATTCCGTTTTGAGATAAATTGAGATTGACAAGCTCGGTGAGGTCTCCAATCTCGGATGGCAATGCGCCGATGAGATTGTTATTCTGAAGATTCAGGCCTGTCACGTGACATCCCACAATTGTTACGCCGTGCCACGTGGATTCATCGCCTCCATTCTTCCAGTTGGTGTTGTCATTCCAGCTGTCACCATTCAGTGCGTCAAAGATGGCAATAAGTGCGTTGCGTTCAGTTGCGGGAAGGCATGAAGCCAGTGTCACAGTGAAATTACTCTCGGTATACGACATACAGCCTCTCGAAACAGTAACAGGGCCTGTAGTTGCGCCGGCAGGCACGGTTGCGAATAAGCTGCCGGGAGACACAGAGGTCACTGTCGCGGGCGTTCCGTTGAATGTGACTGTGTTGTTTGTAAGTTGGTTACTGTAACCGAATCCTGAGAAATGCACGGATGTTCCCACGGGTCCACTGTGAGGATCATAACCGTCAGATGAAAGGTACGATCCGATAGCTGCCCTGATCTCAGTGATTGAAAGCTCCCTGTTCCAAATCGCCACATCATCGATGACGCCATTGAAAAAAAGAGAAGGCGTTGTGAAATCGTTGCTTGCGCCAATCATCAAAGGTTCTCCGTCGTAAACAATGCTTTTTGTGGTTGTATTTTGGGCGACGAGACATCCTTCGATATACAGGCTTTGCGTATTCGTTGCATCATTAAACGTGAATGCGATGTTATACCAGTCGCCTGTAACAGGGGTGAAGGGTGCGCTAACGGGGGTCGCTAGTGTGGTTAAATCACCGATTGTGCCCCAGATCTTTCCGGCCTCATACCAAATCTCATACGAATCCGAATCCACGGTGCCTGCGTGCTTATCTACCATTAACTGGATGCCTGAGGTACTGTTGAATTTGAACCATCCGGAAATTGTGAGGTCTGTAACGCGCAAGGATGGACTGTCATTGACTTTGATGTAATCATTTCCATCAAATGAATAAGCTTTGTTGGAGCTGCTCTTGCGATCGACGGTAATAGTCGGGGTGCTCGCCGGTGAGACGAAAAATCCGTCGTTGTGGTTCGTCGTGGCATCCAGGGGAACACTTGGGAACCCATAGTAAGCGACAAGCCCAGCAGCGGGAACGTAGGAGGGGACCGTGTTTGTTGAAACAAAGAAACTGCTCGAGCTGGTTGCGGTGTTACAACCGATGATGACGCTGATGGTTCCGTTCGCCGCGGCAACCGGGACTGTAGTGGTGATACTTGTAGCTGTACTCGCCGTCACGGTTGCAAAGATGCCACCGCCGAATCGCACAATATTGTTTTCTGGCGTCGTGCTGAAATTTGTTCCTGTGATCGTAACTGTTGTTCCAACCGCTCCGGATGATGGTGAAAAAGATGTGATCGTGGGTGCCGCCGGCGTAGATACGGTGCTGGTGCGCAGAATGTACATGTCGGTACCGCCATTTGAGATGACAAGTGCCGTGCACGTGCCTGGATTGAAATCTGTTGAAGTTAGGAAATACCCGGTGCTATACACATCGCCGTTTCCGTCGACGGTGATCGAGTGTCCCTGGTCATTTTGGTTTCCGCCAACGCGATAAGCGGAAATGAAATTTCCATTGTTGTCGAGCTTGGAGACAAAGATGTCCGATCGGCCGCTCGGTGCAGCCGATGTGAGATTGAACGTTCCGGATCCGGGATCAAAATCCATCGTCTCGGTAAATTCCCCGGTGGTGTAGATATTTCCCGACCCATCAAGTACGATCGACCTTCCCAGTGTTTCCAGCAACGTCGCAGTCGCGGGTCCACCAAATCTTTTGGCCCACACAAAATTTCCGTTCACGTCCAGCTTGGAGACAAAAACCTCTGAGTAAAGTGCTTGTGTGACAAGGTTGAATGTCCCCGGCCCCGGATCAAAATCAGAAGTGGTCGAGAAATAGCCGGTGGAATAAACGTTGCCAGCTGCATCCGTGGTGATCCCGTAGCCCTGATCGTATTCGGAACCTCCCATTGTTGCGCCCCAAAGAAAATTCCCCGAGGGGTTGAACTTCACAATGGTGATGTCGTCTTTCCCAAATCCTGAAGAGTTGCTCACACCGGCTCCGGGATCCAGATCCGCGGTACCGTACACTTTTCCAATGACCAGCACATTGCCGAAGGCATCAATAGTAAGACCCAGTGCGTAGTCGTCAATCACACCACCCCAATTCTTCGCCCAAACAAAATTTCCACCGGCGTCAAGTTTCAATACGAATTGGTCTGCATTTGTTGCTATGCCGACAGGTGTGAGGATAAAAGATCCTGCCCCGGGGTCAAAGTCGATGACTTGGCGAAACTCACCAGCCACAAAAACATTTCCTGCTGCATCAGACTTAACTCCAAAACCGTAATCATCGCGGCTGCCACCGATCCTTTTTGCCCAAATGAAGTTTCCCGTTGCATCGAGCTTTGAAATAAAGATATCGCGGGCGCCGGCAGACGTCAGATTGAACGTTCCAGCTCCTGGATCAAAATCTGCCGTTCCCTGGTATTCACCGGTGACAAGGATGTTTCCTGTGTTATCTGTAGTGATCGACATGCCTCTTCCGGCCGTCGAGCCCTTAAAAGATTTTGCCCACAAAAAGTTTCCTGCAGCATCGTACTTCGCAACGAAAACTTCTTCTGAGGAGGCATTCAGGTTAAAGGAACCTGTTCCGGAGGGATCGAAGTCTACATTACCCTGAAAATATCCGGTAACGAGGATGTCGCCGGTTGACGTAAGTGTGATGGCATTGCCCGCATCGTTCGAGCCGCCTCCGATATGTTTCGCGTATTTGTAAATAGGCGTTTCTTGCGCTATGCTTTCTTCAAAAATGCATATGCAAGCAACAATGAGCAGCAGGGGAATACCTATTTTCACGCAGTCTGAAATCGGGTATCGGTGCTAAAAGTACAGTTTCGGAAGGTTCCGACCTGTTCGGATATTTACTATAAGAGAAAATCCCCTAGAAAGTTTTTGTCGTCTTGTCGTGATTGCTCAGGAGGGCCATTGAAATGCCAAGCGTAACCTCATGACTGACAAAATTGAGACTGGAGGTTGAGCTGCCCGGTAATTCAAAAACATAACCAAAACGGAAGTTGCTGACGATTACCTGCGCCAGTAATCCATAGGTCTTAAAGTTTCGCGTGAATAATCCTGCTGTATAGAACTCTTTGAAATTGACGCTCGCATTCAGATCCACTGATACAGGCGTTCCACTTGTGTAACGCACCAATGCAGAGGGCTTGAAGCGAATATCTTCCGAAAGGAACATAACATACGATCCAAAGAAATAGTAATTCTGCGAATAGAGCTGAATCGATTGTCCTCCCTGGCTCACGGTGGTTGGGAGTAAACGCGGGACAGAAATGCCCAGCATATAGCGATCATTCTTCAGCAGGAGTCCTGCCCCGGTATTGAATTTCATTTCTGACAAATTTGTGAAAGCAGGGTCGCCCGGATCGCGAATTGTCAGCGCTGCGGCATCGTTGGTATAACGAATAAAGCCCGCCTGCATACCGAACGAAAGCGTCGCATCGTTGAGGGGGATCTTGTAGGAATATGCTGTGCTGAATTCAGTATTTTTCGTGTCTCCTATTTTGTCTTGTATCACCATCAATCCAAGGCCGACGCGATTCTGATACACAGACATGTGGCTATTGAAATTGACAGTAGTCGGATTGCCTTCCAATCCTGCCCATTGAGTACGGTATTGGATTCCCGCGTTGAACATGTTATTGCTCCCAGCATAAGCAGGATTAATAATCAGGGGATTATTTAAATACTGTGCGTAGATGGGATCCTGCTGCGCACGCACGCTTCCGCATAGTAAAATTCCGAACGCCAATACTGAATATGCAATCGTTCTCATTTTCTTAGCGAAATAAAGCCGGTTTTAGTTTCAAGACCGCTGTTGAATACAATTTTATAAAAATAAGTACCGGCTGGCAATGCTGCACCATTTTGGTTTACCCCACGAAATGCGCGATTGACATTATCATAGTCGGTGGTTTCGAAAACAACTGCTCCCCATCGATCGAAAATGGTTACGGTATTCTTCTTTGTATCCGGGAGGCTGTCGATATTTCCGATATAAAAAGTATCATTCTTGCCGTCGCCATTAGCCGACATAGCATTGTAGATAACAATTTCACCGGAGACGGTAATCGTGATTACTTGTTGCGTGCAGCTTCCTGCAAAATCGCAAACCTGGATAGTGAGATTGTCCGTGCCCGCAAACCGAACGGCTGAGTAATCAAGAACGAGTGTACGGTCCGGTTTGATGACAGCCGTTGCCCCGCTGACAGGAGGTTTAACGACGATCAAAGTAGATAAGTCAACATTGTTGTCAGCATCGCTCACGAGTGATGTAAGGGAAATGCTCGTAACGCCCCCAACTGTTGTTACCAGCGTTGCTGTCTGAATAACGGGAGCAACGTTCGAGCATGGTGTATTGCTGATTGTAAATCCTCCATCATTGGAAAATACTTGAGCTGCAAAGTCGCCGTTAATCCGACAGCGGTAGCGGCCGGCTCCAAAATTTCCTGCAGAGTTCACAGAAAGTGTGGCGGTTGTCGCGCCTGAATATGCACCGGTGTTTGCGATGTCATTGAAAGGGCCGGCGCTGGTTGCAGCAAACTGCCATTGGTAGGTAATGTTGGTAGTACCGGTTGCAGTAACAGAAAATGTTCCGGTGCCGAATTTGCAAACAGTTGCGTCTGCAGGTTGCGAGCTGATGTTAATCGTTGCGTTAATACTTGGAGCGGTCACGGTGAAGCTTACCGAGCTGACAGCGGTTGCACAGGTGATAACCGAGATCGGACCGTTTGCAGCCGTCGCTGGAACTGTTACTGTCAGGCTGGTGGGTGAACTTGTGGTAACCGTTGCGTTAATGCCATTGAACTTCACGATGTTGTTGGCGGCTATCGGATCGAACCCCGTCCCTGAAATTGTTACGGTGCTGCCGGGTGCGCCGCTGGTTGGACTAAACGACGCAATTGCCGGTGCACAAGTGCAAATAAATGATGGCGTTGAGGCACCACCCACGGTGGTGGCATTCAATCCAGAACCTGTACTTGCACCGTTTACTGCCGTTATACCTCCTCCTTGCCCGCTGTCGTCCATTTTATAATATGCAATCAAACCCGGTTCATTGCCGGTCAAGGTTGCGGTGAGGTTAGATTGTATTTCGATAGGGGTGCGCGCGACATTCCAAACGCGCACCTCATCGATTTGCCCAGGAAAGAATCCGGTATTGGCACCAAAGTCAACGTCCATTCCTATCCTGAGATCGGAGGCATCGTACAGATTGGCAGGTGCATTATCACTTGCCACTTTTCCACCATCAATGTACAGCAGGATTACCGTTGTTGCCTGATCGTAGGTCAGGGCCACGTGGTACCACTGCCCAACAACAGGTGTCCATGATGCGTTGATTGTTGCGGTGGCGGGGTTCCATCCGCCGTATAAATTTCCACCGGAATAATGAATGGCATAGGATTCGGCCACTCCGGTGGCTGGTTGGTACGGCTTGCCGATGATCTGTGCAAATCCTGACGACGGAACCGATGAGAAATTAACCATAGCTTCCAGCGTGATTGACGTTGTGTGCAAGGCGCTGTTGTCTGTTACCCGGAGTCCATCTCCGGTGCCACTTAAATTGATCACGTTGCGACATGTGTTGTAGACAACCGGAGTGATCGTGAAAGCCGTGGGACTTGTCCCGGTGCCACATGATGTGGTCACCGTCAGGGCGCCGGTCGTTGCACCTGATGGTACGAGAACTGTAAGTGAAGTTGGACTTGCGGCGACTACAGCAGCGTTGACGCCATTGAACTTGACGGTGTTGCTTGCAGCTGTCGGATTAAAATTTGTTCCTGTGATGACTGCAGTCCAACCTTTCGAACCTGAGTTGGGGGTTATCGACGTAATGGTGGGAATGCCCGTTGTCGGGATATAAACCAGCGGTGGCGTTCCGATTTCGGATCCAATGAAGTCAATGGAGCCCGATGCGCCTGCGTTGGAAATGAGCTTGAAAGTTTGACTACCATCCATGGGAAACTGAAAAATCCCGACAGCACAACCTATCGTTCCGGAGGCAAGGAGAGATAGGCCGTCATTTGAAACCACCCAACCAAAGTTGATCACGTCGCCCGCACCAAGGTTGGTGAGGGGCGTTAACCCACTTCCGTCAGGTTTTATTTTGAAAATATTGGTAAGTGAACCACTGGGACCGGTGAATCGACCAAAGACTATCCATTGGCCATCCGGCGACCAACTTGCCCAATAGTCGCTTGGGGCAGTATTGGGAATCCCGACTCGACCGCTTCCATCGGCATTCATAACGAATAGTCCGTTAAATTGATTGTGAAATGCAACAGCACCATCGGTCAGGCGCACCGCTGGTGCATCATCATAGCAATTGGATCCTGTGACATTGGTGACGCCGCTGCCGTCTCTGTTCATGTACCACATGTTGCAGCTATAATCGAAATAAATTTTGCTCCCATCCGGAGACCAGGCCGTCGAAACAATGTAATCGCCGGTGTTGTTGTAAACCTTCGTGACCACATTTGTCAACAGATCTTTCGTGTAAATGCTATTTTGAAAATTTGTGGCCGGAGTTGGTCCGTTGAGGTACACCAGATATCTGCCATCTGGTGACAAACGTGGACGATAGCCATTTGCAAGAGATTTGTCAGGTGATCCATCTCCGGCTGTCGACCAAATTGTGCCATCGGTACGACTGTAAACGATTCGATTGGTGTCAAATATTGACGTGATCTTATTTTCAAATACTGTCAGCGCACTCGCTGGCGCTGCGGACCCGCCGGAACCCACAATAAGAATATCAGGCTTTGTGTCGGAATTGATATCCGCGATTGCGAGCGCTTGCGGATTGCGCGTCAACCCAAAATTTACCCCAGCTGCGAAATTGATGCTGCCGCTCGTGCTGTTGTTTTTGAAGATGGTGAATGATCCCGGACCAGGGTTGGGCTGATGAATGACGACGATTTCATCAGCACCGTCGCCGTCTAGGTCTTTTGCTGCGAGGTCGTAACCTTTGTTTGCCGCGGGCAAATTCACGGGAGAGCCAAAACTGATATCTCCGGTAGCGCTTACGTTTCTGTAAACTGATACGAAGGGCGAGTTGAAATAACTGATCGCGATGTCAATCTTTCCGTCTCCATCAAAATCTGCTGCCGTCAATCCACTGGGCTGCACGCCGCTGACACCTGTGTTTCCCAGGAACGAAAACGACGAAGCACTCATCTGCCCCGTGGGTTTGTTGTTGAGATACAGCGTGATGTTGTTGCCGCCAAATTGATTTGCCGCGATCAGATCTTCGTATCCATCTCCGTCGAAATCTTCTGCGACAATGCCAAGACTATTGCTGCCTGTGGTGATGCTGAAATTTGGCGCATAGGTGGAAACTTGCCCAACGTTTACAAAAGATCCGCGAGAGCTTTGATTTTCTGCAATGGTGATACTGGCACCCCCGCTCGTACTGGCATGATCAAGCTTGCCGTCCTTATTGAAGTCCGCCACCGCGTAACGGTTCCCGACAGCCCCGGTGTTCACCACCGCTCCAAATGTGATAGTGCCGGTTGTGCTTGCGTTCCTCAGAATTCCCGATCCCGCTGCTAAATCCACCTTGCCGTCTCCATCGATATCGTAGGCGGCTGCGCCAGATCCGGAAGTTAAAACCGCGGCGAGTTCTGTCAGTGTACCCGTTGTGATCGGTGTGCCAGGAGTTGGTTGTGTATTTTGAAAGACTCGGACGTTTCCAAAATTCTCTGATGCCAAAACATCCACCTTACCATCATCATCTAAGTCGGCCACTGTTAACAGATCCCGGTTGTTGGTCGACAGCGCAAAATCAACGGATGAAGAGAAGGTTGAGGAATTGATTACTTGGTTTGTGGAAAATGTAAATTTCAGACGCTTGCTTACGCTGGAAAGACCATGGTTGGTAAGTGTGACCTTATCGCTGACAGCACTCAGGGGTACCGTCATGTCAGTCTCGACGTTGCTCAGCGGTGTCGATGATGCCAGGGATGTTCCGAGTCTGACTGTGGGTGAAGTGCTTGTTCCGCTGTTCAATACCGTGCCCGCAATTGCCACATTGGCTCCAAGGATCGCGGCCGTGGGTGAGATGCTTGAAATGGTCGGGACAGGAAAGCTTTCGTTGTGGAAAATATAAATTCCTTTTTGGGCTGAAACTGCTCCCGGATTGGAATATGACATGATCACTTCTGCCTTATTGTCTCCGTCGAGATCGGCGATCAGTGGCCCAAGGTTCGACAGGAAATTCCCGGTCGCGCTTCCCTGAAAAACCCTTCCAGGCAAAAAATAGGCGCTGCTCAAAGCTCCCGTACCTGCGTTCTGAAAAATTCCCATATCAATGCCGCCCACAACGACAATGTCAGGTTTGCCGTCGGAGTTGATGTCTCCCAATGCCAGGTCATTGGCTGAACCAATGGATGACGTAAATGCAAAGTCAGAAGAGAAATCAGTGGCGCTAATGGGTGCCCCGGTATTAAGATTACCCTTTACATAAACGGTTCCCGTCCCTACCGTCCAGGCCAGATCTGGTTTCTGATCGTTATCAATGTCTGTTACTTTGAAGTTGCTAATGTTCCCTGTCGAAACGTTCGGCGTTAACGTGAAGCCAGTCGTGAATGAAATCAATCCCGGAACAGAGGTATTGTTCATGAAAACGAACTTGGTTCCGTTAGCGAGAATAACTTCATTCTTGCCGTCATTGTCCATGTCACCGGTACCAATGGCGGCAAAGCCGGTGTTTGGATTAAAAAACTGTCCATAAGCAAAGTCGATATTCCCAGGCGTGCTCTGATTGCGCATGGCATAGAGATTACTGGGTGAGGTACCCGTGACGGAGAGTAAGTCAATTCTTCCGTCTCCATCGATGTCTGTAGCGTGCAGCACCAGTGACGAATAGTAGGGCAGAGCAAAAAATTGCGGCGCTGCGAAGGATATTGTCCCTGCTGTACTTGTATTCTGATAGATTGCATAATAAGCGACACCAGCATTTGCCGGAACAATAGCGGCAACGTCTAACTTTCCGTCGGAGTCGAAGTCAGCTATTTTCATATTTGTAAGAGTGGCTCCTCCGCCGGGTACCGTTGTAAGCGTGGGCAGCGTGATGGCAGACCCGAAAGAGGCAGCCGTTACAGTGCCGCCCGATCCAAGATTCCGGTAGGCGAAAATATTGGTGGTCGCAGTTTCGGTCACCACGAGGTCAATCCAGCCGTCACCGTCGAGATCGCCCTTTTCGATGCTGCCGAAATTGTTCGAGTTGTTGGGGAGCGCGATGATTGTGCTGTTGCCGCGCAGCATGGACGCGGGAATGATTTGTCCACCGTAGTCTTTATTATTATCGAAGAGCAGATTAAATGTCTGTTTGCTCACCGCCTGAAGACCAGTGCTCACGTCAGCAACTGTGACTGGTCCCGGTGAGGCGCTTACAGGAACTCTTACGACCAACTGTGTCGCCGTTGCTGATGTCACGCTCGCTTTCACGCCGTTGAAGAACACGGCATTTTGGGAAGCTGTTGTATTGAAATTGTTTCCACTTATCGTAACGTTTGTGCCGCTTAGCGCCGTGGTAGGAGAGATCGAAGTGATCTTTGGCGGCGTGCCCAAGGCTGCTACGTTGAGGATGACGTTGTCAAGTGAACCAACGACCGCAAAAGTATTGCCCGTAAAATATTTCACCCGGATGCGAAACGTGGTAATATTAGACAGCGCCGCCTTCATTTGATTTTTTGTAGGCGTCGGGCCGGTTGGGCTGCTTAAGTGCCAACCTGCAAATGTCTCGCTGAGCTGTACAGTGTAGGTAGAAAAGGAACTCGTGGCTGGTTTGGCTGGTAATTGATAAATCACTGTAACGCCGCCACCGCTTAGCCATAAGTCGCTGTTGACGTTGTCAGTTCCCGCGACAGACTGCTGTAGGTCAAATGTTAAATTAAGTCCATAGGAGGAGCTTGCATTGATTTTGAATTTTGAGGGTGCGTCATAATAGAAACTTACGGCTCCGGAGGTCGTGCTGTAGGAGATAAATCCGCCTGGATTTCCACCAGTGGAATTGTAAGTGGGTGTAACACCTGAACCAGTACTGGTGTTGAAAATAGTCCACCCGTCGTCGTTCACGCTGAAATCACTTTTGATCTGAGTTTGCGCCTGCCCGATGCGACAGAGAAAAATAAATCCGACGAGAACGGCTACCCGGTAGCGAATGCCCATGCAGTAATGTGATTGGTAAAACGTTGCTAAAAAAACTAAACGTGGATATTGCGCAGTCCACAAATGTAAACACCAAGGCTATTAATAACACAAAATTTCGTTGAATCGACAGTCGCCTTAAAGGGTTACATGGCATTATAGATCGCGGCAGTGTGCGTCCGCAGCACCTTTTTTAAACCCCTCGATTTTCTTAGTTTTGAGTACTTTTTAAACTAAATGGCAGAAAACACCTACAAGTCCAACACCTTTAAGAAACCCGAGAAAGAAAAGAAGAGTAAGAGTAAGTCGAAATCACGTTTCAATCTTGATTTTTTTAAAGATCCCCGGTTCCATCTGGCGCTTGGATTTTTCCTTTTGATCGTTTCATTATTTCTTTTTACAGCTTTCATCTCGTATCTGTTTACAGGCAAGGCTGACCAGAGTATTGTTGAAGGGTTGAGCGACGGATCAATGGTTGAATCTGGTAAGGAGACCGACAACTGGCTGGGGCTTTATGGCGCGATAACCTCTCATTACTTTGTTTTCAAATGGTTCGGCATCTCGGCATTCTTTATCCCTCCATTGCTGTTCCTGCTTGGATTTAAGACGGTCTTTAAACGTGAAATTGTCTCTTTCTTTTCGGCGTTTACTTTTTCCCTTTTTGCAGGCTTGTGGCTTTGCTTGTTGATGGGATATCTCACTCATAGTATTTCCGGCGCCACGGAGGTGAGCTTCCTTGCAGGGGGATTGGGTTACGAGCTCGCTTACCTCGCAGATGGTTTATTGGGTTGGGGAACCTTTCTGCTGCTGGTACTCACACTTTTCATCTTTATCATTTATTTCTTCAACGTCACCGCCATCAATGCCTTTCAAGTCAAAGATCCCAAAGCAATGGGCAACGACGCTTTGGTGGCTTCCTCCAATGAAGCGTCCTCTTCTTATCTCGACGAGCGTGATAGCTGGCCCGACCTAACGGTACCTGAACCCGAGCCCGAGCTGGTGGTTGTGAAACAAGATGAGCCGCTGCCTCCGGTGCTCGATCTGGAAGTGGCGCCGAAGAAAGAAGAGAGGAAAAAGGAGGAGAAAAAAGAAGAGCCACTCTTTACCATCGAAGAACCGAAAACTGATACCGAAGTGCTGGCCGAAGCCATCGTCGATAAACAAGGATTTTATGACCCGACGCTGGATCTGAGTAGTTATAAATTTCCGCCGGTCGAACTGCTGAATGAGTATGAAGTGGGTAAAGTGCAGGTGACACAGGAGGAATTGAATCAGAATAAGGACAAGATCCTCGCTACACTCACGAACTTTAAGATCGGCATACAAAGCATCAAAGCCACTATCGGCCCAACGGTGACGCTGTATGAGATCGTCCCGGATGCGGGTATTAAGATATCGCGCATCAAGAACCTTGAAGATGATATCGCGCTAAGCCTCGCAGCCTTAGGCATTCGTATCATTGCACCTATTCCCGGAAAAGGAACCATCGGTATAGAAGTCCCTAACAAAAACCGGGAAATGGTGAGCATCAGATCCGTGCTCGCATCAGAAAAGTTTCAGAAGACAGACAGAGATCTTCCTATCGCGATCGGAAAGACAATTTCGAATGAACTGCTGATCATCGATCTCGCCAAGATGCCACACCTCCTGGTTGCGGGCGCAACAGGGCAGGGAAAATCTGTAGGACTTAACGTCATCCTTACTTCGCTTCTTTATAAGCTTCATCCCGCGACATTGAAATTTGTGCTGGTGGATCCGAAGAAAGTGGAGATGTCACTCTTTAGCAAGATTGAAAGACACTACCTGGCCAAACTCCCTAACAGCGAAGAGGCGATTATCACAGATACCAAGAAAGTTGTTCACACCCTTAACTCACTCTGCATAGAGATGGAGAACCGGTATGAGATTCTGAAAGATGCGGGTGCGAGAAATCTGAAGGAATACAACACGAAGTTTGTTGCGCGCAAGCTCAATCCGAAGGAAGGACACCGTTTCCTTCCTTACATAGTGCTGGTGATCGACGAGCTGGCGGATCTTATGATGACTGCCGGCAAAGAAGTAGAAACGCCTATCGCACGACTTGCGCAGCTTGCGCGTGCCATCGGTATTCACCTTGTCGTCGCCACGCAGCGTCCCTCGGTGAATGTCATCACGGGTGTGATCAAAGCAAACTTTCCTGCACGTCTTTCATTCCGGGTCACTTCCAAAGTTGACTCGCGGACGATCCTCGATGCCGGCGGTGCGGACCAACTGGTGGGAATGGGCGACATGCTCTTTTCTTCAGGATCGGATGTGATACGACTTCAGAGTCCGTTTGTCGATACTCCTGAAATTGAAAAAGTTTGTGAATTCATTGGCTCACAACGAGGCTATGATTCAGCGTATATGCTTCCTGAATTTGAAGGAGAAGACGAAGGAGGTGCAAGTGATATCGACCTTTCCGACAGGGATGCATTGTTCGAAGACGCTGCAAGGCTTATCGTGATGCATCAGCAGGGGAGTACGTCGCTCATACAGCGGAAGCTGAAGCTTGGATATAACCGCGCCGGTCGTTTGATTGATCAGCTGGAGGCTGCCGGTATTGTGGGACCATTTGAAGGATCCAAGGCACGGGAAGTGTTAATGAAGGATGATGTGAGTTTGGAACAATTATTGAGTAGTCTGAAAGAAAAGCATGGCCAATAGTTAAATTTGCCCCGCCTTTGCGAAAAAACCGCCTTTGTTCATGAAAAAACTGATCCTCCTGAGTTTAATATCACTCGTGTCCCACCAAATGTTTGGCCAGTATGACCCAAAGGCGCTGGAGATTCTGGAGGCCATGGCAAAAAAATATAAGGCAGTCCCTGCGTTCGAGGCGGCGTTCTCTTACACGTTGACCAACGACGTGGAAAACATCAACGACGAATTCAAAGGTAAAATGACAGTCAAGGGTGACAAGTATAAGCTCGCCTTGCCTGAGCAGGAGGTTGTCAATAATGGCACCACGATCTGGACTTATCTCCCTGACGCCAAAGAAGTGAATATTGACAACTTCGATCCTAATTCAGACGACCTCAATCCATCCAAATTTTACGACATCTATAAAAAGGGATTTAAATATATATACCTCGAAGACAAAACCGAGGGAGGGGTGCTTTGCGAAGTCGTTGACCTGGTTCCCGAAAAGAAAGACGCCCAGTATTATAAGGTGAGGATGAATATTGTGAAGAAGGACAAAAGCATTCAAAGCTGGACGATGTTCGACAAGTCAGGCAATCGGTATAAGTATTTAATAACCAAATTCACCCCGAATTTCAAGGTGGAGGACACGTTCTTCACATTTGATCCGAAAAAATACCCTGGCGTTGAAGTTATTGATCTCAGATAGTCCTGACATGGCTTTCCTTTGTTGGTGTTCTTCACCAACAAAAGCCATCCCGATGCATCGGGGTGGCTTTTTAATTTGTACGGAAAATCTGACAATCGCTCTCTTCGCGTATTACCTCTCATCGATTTATCTAAATTTAAACCATGAACCGAAACGAACTCTTTCAACAGATCCGAAATAAGAAATCGTATTTGTGTATCGGACTCGACACGGATATCACAAAAATTCCAAGTCACCTGCTGAAGGATTCTGATCCGGTTTTTGAATTTAACAAGCAGATCATCGACGCGACGCATGAATTTGGCGTAGCTATCAAGCCCAACCTTGCCTTTTATGAAGCGCTTGGCCCAAAGGGATGGGAGAGCTTGCAAAAGACAATCGAATATGCACCTAGCTCATTATTCACGATCGCTGACGCCAAACGTGGTGACATCGGAAATACATCCGAACTGTATGCAAAGGCCTTCTTCGGTCAAATGAATTTCGACTCGGTGACAGTGGCGCCATATATGGGCGAGGACTCCGTGAAACCGTTTCTGACGTTCGAAGGCAAATGGGTGATATTGCTTGCCCATACATCCAATAAAGGGGCCGGCGACTTTCAGCTGCTGGAAACAGGATCGAAGAGAAAGCTCTATGAAGAGGTTGTTATAAGATCGCAGCAATGGGGTACTCCTGATAACATGATGTTTGTCGTCGGGGCAACCCAAGCCGAACGGATTGCGGGCATACGAAAGCTTGCGCCTGACCATTTCTTCCTTGTCCCCGGCATCGGGGCGCAGGGTGGGGACCTGAAAGAAGTTTCGAAGCAAGGCATGAACGCGCAATGCGGGCTGCTGGTCAACGCTTCACGCAGCGTCCTTTATGCGTCAAGCGGAACTGATTTTGCCGCCGCCGCGGGAAAAGAAGCAAAAAAAATCCAGCAGGAGATGGAAGGCCTGCTTGACGCGTTGCTATGATGTTAACCCCGCACTGCCATGCACGAATCGTTCCTTCACTATGTCTGGCAGATGCAGTATTTCGACAAGCAGAACTTGAGGACCTGCGATGGAGAAACCATAGAAATATTCAATCCGGGTACGTTGAATGGAAACGCAGGTCCTGATTTTTCGAATGCCCGCATAAAGATCGGGACCATCGCCTGGGTTGGAAGCGTGGAGGTGCACATTAACTCGTCGATGTGGTTTGAGCATCACCATGAGACAGACAAAGCATATGAAAATGTTGTGCTGCACCTCGTATGGAAACATGACACGGAGATTTTTCGCCGCGACGGTACATGCCTTCCAACTTTGGAGATCGGTGGTCGAGTAGATCCTACTCTTGTTAGAAAGTACCGGCAACTCTTAAATAGCTCATTTTCTATTCCATGTAAAAGATCTTTTCCTACCGTAAATGAAATTGTCAGACTCTCAATGCTGGACAGAGCGGTGCTTCAAAGACTTGAGAGAAAAGCTGCTGAGGTAGTATCTCTTTACGAACAAAACCAAAACGATTGGGAGGAAACCTTCTACCAGCTTCTCGCCCGAAACTTTGGATTTAAGATCAATGCAGATCCTTTTTATCATCTCGCAAGAGCGCTGCCGCAAAAAATCCTGCGAAAACACGGCGACAGGCTTGGGCAGGTGGAGGCGCTGCTTTTCGGACAGGCAGGATTTTTGGATAGGAATAAAGGAGATGAGTATTATTTGAAGCTTAAGCGCGAACATCAGTTGCTGGCTCATAAATATGCCATTGTGCAAAAAAAGATGTCAGGATCGCAATGGAAATTTCTCAGGCTTCGTCCGGCAAACTTTCCCTCGCTCAGACTCGCACAATTTGCCGCGTTAATAAGTGGCCACCAGCATATTTTCTCCGAAGTGCTTGCAGCTGAAAATCTAAAACAGTTGCAAGTCATTTTTTCCGTTAAGCCTTCTCCCTACTGGCTCGATCACTATCAGTTTGGTAAAATGTCTTCGAAAACCATTCACGAGTTCGGGCAGGATAGCATTGAGAATGTGATTATTAACACCGTATCCACGGTCTTGACTGCTTTTGGGAAGCGGAACGACGACCAGGAGTATGTTGACCGCGCGATGAAAATCCTTTCGGAAGTTCCCGCGGAGGAGAATCGGATCATCCGGTCTTGGCAGGATATCGGCATGGTTGCCCGTTCATCTTTCGACTCCCAGGGATTGATCGAGCTTTATAACAACTTCTGCCAGCGCAATAGCTGTCTGAATTGTAATATTGGAGCTTCATTGGTCCGTCCTGCGAGATGACAATCCTCATATTGCTTATAGATGCTGCGGTGTTGGGTGGTTTAGCCTGGTGGCGATACCGAAATCAGCCAACGTCTCTTTCCGGATTTTATTGGCCTGCTCTTATCCTCAAAATGGTTGCGGGAATGGGTGTTGGTGTACTTTATTTCTATTACTACGGGGGTGGCGATACCACAGTGTATTGGCGTGACAGCACCGTTATTTCTGACAACCTGCGCGCCGAACCAATTAGGACCATAGCCGTGATGTTGAACAGTGATTGGGCTGGTGACGATACCATTCCCGGAATCGTCTATCACACCGACCGCGCGATTTTCTTTGTAAAGATTCTTGGCGTGATCGCCTTGTTATGCGGCAACAACTATTGGATGATGAGCGCCGTACTTTCATTTATTTCCTTCCTCGCAGCGTGGTACCTGTTTCGAACGATCACGGAGAGACTGCCGGCATCCCGAATTTCTGCCGCTGTTGCTTTTCTTTTTTTTCCCCCCATCGTCTTTTGGTCATCGGGCCTGATTAAAGAAAGCCTCGGGCTGGCTTCTGTTTATTTTCTGGCAGGAATTTTTCTGAGGATCACTTCTCACAAGAAGCTCAACGCCGGGGAATGGTTGCTTGCAATTCTTTTCTTGTGGATCGGCTGGCGTCTTAAATACTATTGGCTCGCCGTGTTCTTATTAACCACAATTTCGGTAGTCATAGTTGTCAGCTTGCAGCGGAAATACCGGAAGCTTTCGACCCTGACAATGCCATTGTTGATTAGTGTGGTGATAGTGCTGTCAGCCATTACAACTTTGGTCCATCCTAATTTTTATCCCGACCGGTTGCTGCCGATGATTTGGGAAAATAACAATGCGTTTATGGAGCACAGTGCTCCTGAGCATGCGATGAGGTACCATGGATTTTCGTCGGATTTTATTGCTATGCTGATCAATTCCCCAACGGCGTTGGTCGGTGGATTCTTCCGACCTTTTATTTGGGAAACTTTCAACCTGGTATCGTTTGCCGCAGGTATTGCCAACTTACTTATGTTGGTTACTGTTTTGTCGGCACTGCCCGGATTGAAAAGATTGTCCTCATCACAAAACAGTCTCCTGGTTATCGCGACGCTTTTTTATTGTGTTGTCTTGGCCATATTCCTGGCCCTGTCAACACCTAATTTTGGAACATTGGACCGATACCGTGTCGGTTTCTCGCCGTTCCTCCTGTTTCTCGCGTTGTTTGAAAATCCCTTTCTCAAAAAATTAACTTCAAAAAACGATTCGGCTCTCTGACCAGGAGATTCGTAACTTTGTCGTCAGCAACTGAAAAATGGAGAACCCAGTCATAATCTTTGGAGCAAACTATCTTGGACGTACAGCCAAGGAAATATTTGAGAGCAACGAAGTCGTCATTTACGGTTTTCTCGACGACAACAAAAAACTGCACAACACGGAGATCGATGACGTGGTCGTGCTGGGTGCCACAGATGACGACGGTTTTTTAAAATTGATTGGAAAGAAATGTGAGGCGTTTGTTGCAATCGACGACAACAAGCTTAGGAAGAGTGTGGTGAAGATGCTGCATGACGTGCGTCATATTCAGCCCGTCAATGCCACGCACAGGAATGCGCTGCTCTCTCCTGCTTGCGAGATTGGTCACGGTAATTTTTTCGATACCGGTTTTACGTCGGGTCCCGGTTCAAAAATCGGGAGCCACTGCCTTTTTCACGCGAAGAGTCACGTCAGCGCCGAAACCACGATCGGAAGCTTTGTACAGGTGGGTGCCGGCACGATCATCAATGCCAATGTCACTATCGAAGATGAGGTGTTTATAGGAAGTGGAGCAACAATCATTGCCGGAGTCACTATTGGCAAGGGCGCGCGTATCGGAGCAGGATCAGTTGTGATCACGTCTATCAAGGCAGGCGAAACCGTTTTTGGAAACCCTGCTCAAAAAATCAAGGAGTGATGATTTCAGAAGCGAAGCCTTTACCGCTTCGCTGGTTGCTAGTTGCCAATAGCTAGTAGTGTCCGGGGAAAAATAAGCAAGGTCATTTCTGACCCTGCTTTTTCATGGTAGATTTAGTTTACGACAACAAAAATTACCATGAACAAAAGTATTCATTTTACCGGACAGCCGACGTTTGTTCAGC
>JBGAKL010000006.1:0-305601 GCA_044224375.1 Cyclobacteriaceae bacterium | reverse complement strand
TTTTCTTTTTTCTCTTTCATTGTTTAACTGTTTAAAGGTAAGTAATTGAATATCATCGATTGACCTGACGCCTGCAGCTTTTCATCTACAGTTCATCAGGGGTCAATCGTACCTTTACACAGTTACTTAGACGCTACCAAAATTGAAATTGGCTACCCAATGCAAATTTCATTTTCAAAGATCTCGGAGTTCGCTGTGTTCAACAGCCGCCTTTTGAATCCATTATATCTAACGAACGCTCTAACCACCTCTTTGTCTTCAGCAAGCTTACCCTTGGTGAAAAGGACTTCCGAGATCATCTTCGAAACGTGATCGTTGGGGCTAAGTAATTTGGTATCTATGATATTCAATATTAAATTCCCAAATCCACCCGATTTACTTTCCTTTGATAACGTAGCCAATTTACTGAGTAGATCATATTTTTTTTCAGAATCGAACAGCCTCTCTCCAATCATAAAATATCTTCGTGGAAAAATATCTCTTACCCTTTTTCCCACGCAATGATCATACGTCGCTTTTGCTGCTTCCAGGAATAGTTCCTTTTTCTTTTTCTCCTCCGCTCGTCTCCATGCGGTCTCCTTCAGAAAATGATTCATCGAAAGCCACCTCCACATACTATAATCATCAAATAGATATCTGCCCCAATTTAGCTTGCGTAAATTCGAGTGAAAGATAATGGCGAGATCGAATTCTAATCGGTCCGTGCTCAAATTCTTCGACGCCTTCTTTAACTTATCAATTTCACCCTTAATGTTGTTGATTATTTCAATCTCTTTGTCGGAAATATTCCCCATTTCATCGGCCCCCAATTTTTTAAGATAACCATTAAATTTTTCTTGGGAATAAACATTGAAAGCGTTGATGTTTTCGGAATGTTCCGAGACGTCCGGATGGAGCGTATTGAGAAAGAATTCGCTTTTATTTTTAAATGACTTCATTTTAATTCAGATTTTATCATTTGCTTGAGTTCCTTTGCGTACTTAATTGGAGAATTGATCTGGATTCCCCTAAACAAGTTGGCTGACAAAATTAGATACTGCTTTATTTGATTCTCTGAATATTTCTTTTCCTCAATCAGTTCAATCAATTTTGTTCTGGATATTTCGCAGTATTTTGAAAAGGATTCGATGAGGCCCTTATGATTTTTGTCGTGACTATCATATCGGCATTTGAAAATCAGCCATTTTAGGTATGAATCAAGAAAGAAAAACATTGACATCATAAATGTAATGTTCACCGTTTTTAGGGTGTCTCGGACAAAATACTCCTTAAATTCCTCCGAGTATTTGATTACTGGAAGATCAAAATCGCTATCCATCCCGTCCAGGTCGAATAAGAGTTCCCCGATGTTTTCAGGCTTTATCGGGAGGTGATTTCCACCGATTTCCTTTTTTTCATCAATTTGAATTGAAACGTCTTCACAATTTGAAAGCACGGAGTAAATAGCATTTGCTTTTCGTGGCTCATTCCTCCCGCTGTGACTTTCTCGTGTCACGAAGCCAGAGATAACAATCTCTTCTTTGACTTCCAGAATTGGAATCTCGAAATAGACTTCTTTCCTACCAACTTCGCTAAGGTGCAACGAGAGTTGATTGCTGCACCACCTTGTGTTCTTGCACCAAATTTGAAGTTTTAACCTTAAGACTTTTTCAGTCGTTTCACCATTGAGCAGCAAGTGATTAAAGTCGTTGGCATTGTGACCATCCTCCCAGATTGGCTTTAAAAAAACCCTAAGTAATTTGTGATTCCTGGGTACTACAAGTTCGCCATTAGACATGGTGTAGTTGTACAGATTCAAGTGCTTTTTTTCGGGAATTTCAATCTGTTCATCGATACCATCGATAACGGTGTGGCCTCCTATGCTGACGAGATTGTCAGCTTTTATGTAGGGAGAAATGGGTATAATGCGCTCACTCATGTTCGGTTTTGATTGCAGTCGCTTTTATTAATGGTTCAAGGTTTTTGAAATGACTGTTTTTTTCAATTTTACACGTGCGGATCTTTATAGTCATCTCTTGTTCTGGCATTAAATAAATTTTTGGATTGTCGCCTTCTTCAATTACTGCACCTTTCGCATCGATAAGCTCAAGATTGGTAAACTCTGTGATACCTAAAGAATCAAAATCCTTGTCTTTCTCTCCCTCTAATGAATCAATGAATGTCTTAAAATAGACTTCAATGTCTCCATCATTTACATTTGAAATAACTCTCTTGGAAAAAACATACCTGCCCTCATGATCGACAACAGGCTCTTCAACCGTGCGCATCAAAAAAAGAGCCTTACCACCTGATTCATCACCTTTGCTTTTTAATCTTGCTAGTTTTTTGAATACGGAGCAAATATCCTTGTTTTCACTTTGTTCGGCCTCATCTCCAAGAAGCTTTTTAAAAACTCCATAAATTTCATTGAAGAGATATTTGATCGACGACTCTGGTTTAGACCTAGTCCTTTCAAAGCGCTCCAAAAAGCATCTGTCGTAATCCGAAGGATAACGACACCACGTATTGTGTGCAGGATTTTCCGCATATGCGAGGAACAGGTCAAGATGCCGCCGTTTTGCCAAAGATGCTTCACTGTTCGCAAGAAGTCCGCCGAAGAAAATGCTCTCGGCTCTAAATGACGTCGACTGAATGGCTTCTTCATCTACAATTATCATTCCTTTATTTCTACAAAGAGCCACTTTGTTGATGGTCGACCAACTGTCATTAAAGTCTTCGTCCTCATCAAGAACTCGCACTACTAAATCGGAATGTACTTTTTGCCTTTCTTTGGCAAAATCCGTCTTGTTGTCAAGCCAGTTTTCACGTAATGCTGGTACTTCAACTTCAATACTTTCTCGATGAAATCGTTTGTCCGGAGGGCAACCTTTCTCATACCATTCAAGAATCTGAAGTTTGAATTTTAGTTGAGGGACTGTTGACAGGAATGATTTACTAATTGTTATAGTTCGTGTCCCGATGGTGAGATTAATAGTTAACGCATTATTGAAAATAGGAATAAACCAGTTTTGAAGAATTTGTTCTACGAATTCATCTTTAACAGCTTCGACGCTTACTTTCTCATTCCCATTTTCTAAAACCGGCTTAAAAAAAGGAACATAAAATGTTGTTCCAGGTTTATTGTGATTTATTTGTACACCGAGCTGGGATGCAAACTTATCAGCTTCCTCATTGATAAATGGATATGCATCAATCTTGTGATCTTTCTTGCAAAACCAACCGTCTCCGAGGTAACTCTCATTTGTTTTCTCGTCAAAGAACGGTGCCAACATGCATCGTCCAATAAATCTTCTCGAGTGCAGGATATTTGTTTCCTTGTCGAGCCATGGAGTTGATAGATGCGAGTAAGAGAACCAAGTCCACAACTGAGAAGTGTAGGTGAAAATCGAGCTGCCTTTTCCCCATGTTCCGCCACTATTTGTTGTCTCTTTCTTTGCCTCGTTATTTTCTACTTTTCGCATTAAAGCATCGAAGTGAGACTTTTCGGTTTGAGATTCTCTTATTGGCCCCAACAAACCGATGCAGTTGGTCTCTTCGACGATGATTAGAAATGATGTATTTTTTTTTCCACTAATAATTTCAAGACATTCTTTGAGGTAGGGAGCCACTGCGGGGTCTGGATAGCTCCCTGATTTCTTTAACAGTTGAATATGATCTTCGCCGACGAAGTCAAAGAATGAGGATATTTCTTTTTTACCCCACTCAGAAATCGTAATTCCAACGGTAATTGGATTGCCGTTGTCAGCCGCATCCATATTATTTTGCAGGACTTCTCGCACAAAGATTCGGATTGAGTGTTCGCCAAGATCTTTAAACCTTGGTGGCTTGCGATTTAAACCCGCATCTCCTTTCTGAGTTCTATAATGCCAGTGTGTCTGCATTGTTTAGAATTTGAATTTGTTCTTCTCCGATCGATTAATCACACTACCGAACGCCCCTTCAGTGATCCGTACTTTCTCTTTAATAGCAGAGAACATCTTTTTTACGTCCTCGTCTGTATACTCATAATTGCTTTTGTTAGAGCAATTTGACAGACTATCCAGGTATTCGATTATTTTCTGAGTCCTTCTTGCCGCAACATTTTCGAACCTTTCCCTTCTAAGTGATTTCTTGTTCATAACTATCCAAGCTTTTGTTGGTGATTCAAAGTAAATCACGATCATATATTATTGCAAATATATGGTAATATATATTTTGTTTTGAATGCAAGTATAGGCCAATATGTGGCGCTATATGGGTCAAAATGTACGTTTTTGGGAAGTTAGCCGACGGCTTGCTGGGCGTTACAGGGCTCCCTCGTCCGCAAAGGAGTAATGCCCCTCAGAGGTGACAATAATGTGGACCAGAAGTTGAATTTCCAGAAGCTTGCCTGCATCTCTGACTTTTCTTGTGAATGATTTATCCGTCTCACTTGGATTCAGGTTTCCAGAAGGATGATTGTGGGCTATTATAATGCCGCTGGCATTACACTTCATTCCGGCCACAAAGATTAGCTTCATATCCACTACTGTAGATGCTGTCGTGCCGCTAGAGACGTTTAGCATACCGATCACTTGATGCGCTCTGTTTAGCAGCAATACTTTGAATTGTTCAACAAAGTCGATTTTTGCTGGATCCCAGGTCAGCTTGAGCAACCTAGCTGCATCCTGTGATCTGGTGATTTTATACCGGTCCTTGGCCTTTATTTTCGATCTGTAATGAAGTTCTATTTCGGACACCGCCGCGTCCACTGGCAGGAGGCTTTCTGGATTTTTCCCAGATGCTGGCTTATTCACAAATAGAAGTCTTTAAATTTTAAGATGGCGAAAATTTGGACAACTTAGGTAGTCGCCAAACTTTGCAAAATACCTTGATGATCCCACCAAGGTATTTCTGCATTCCGCCGAACGCAGGTAACGGAATTTGGTTACGAGAGAAAATCTTTAAACTTCCTATGAGTCCGATGATGCCTAGGCACCGACCTGCAAGCCAATGTTCGTTTTTTTGTACTCGCCGTGCCTTACGTGCTCCAACAAACCAGAATGGCGGTAGTCTTCAAGATATTTCTCGGCCGTTTTTAAGTTAAGCCTAATAGCCACTGCTCGGTTGTTTGCTTCGCCCCTCGAAAACTCATTTGGCAGGTATAAGTAGTAGCTTTTTTGTTGATTGTTACTGAAACCCTTGAAGCCTCGATTTTTTCGTTTCATTCCTGCTATCAACTTAAATGCATGAAGCCGCAGCGAGTCGACGACTGACAATGCTGTTTCAAAATCGTCGTCGTTGCACAGCAAGATTTTTCCATTTGACAGCGACTCCAGGTTCCTTACAGCCGTTAAGATCATAGCAATTCTAAATTGAATAACCCCGAGGCGCTTAATTGTTGCAACACTTTCCTCACCGATCATATATTCAGATTCCAGCAGCCATTGTTGGAAAGTTGTATCGAAGCATTGCTGCTGATGCTGCGTAAGCGTAAATTTAATGCCATCAGCATTTTGACATCTATCATGCAACACTGCAATAGTTTTGGGAAGAGTTGATTCCATGTAGTCGAGAAAAACGGGATTATTGTAACCCGAAAACGGACTTTTCCATTTTAGCTCACTCTTAAAATCATAAAATAGGATACGACTGAAGAAACCATTTTCGGTGCTCTGAAGAAGTGACCTCACCTGATCTGGCGTACCGCTGACAACCATTGAAAGGCAAGGATAGTTTAGAGAGTATTGTTCGTTTTCGTGTCTTCGCCGAAGTCCGAGGTGTTCATGATGAAAAGCCCTTCGTACTATGTCCGAATAGTTGCCCCAATCGTTTTGCATAGTATTCGCAATCGTGTCGGCTTCCGTTTCGAAAATCAGCCCTCTGCCTGAGTTTTCGTGGAGTGCCTGTATCACAGCGGGCGAACTACTGTTGCCTGGGATCCAAATCGACTTGCGAATTGGTTTTTTTGGTTTTGGACCATCCGCATGAATGAGTTCTTGATATTCCGATTCGTCTTTTGCAAATTCTTCCTCTGAACGCAGGAGTATGTCGCGGATGGCATTGAATGACCATTTCAAATTCGCTTTGCCTGACGCAGCGGGTGCGACAATCATCAGAAAAAGATTTGCCTCAAGCAGCCATCCCGCATATCTTCCCCTGATGTTTGGCATGCAAGCACTCACGACGCCTAACAGTCCCAGAAAAAACAAATCGCGTTCGTGGGCCTCTGAAAATAAGCGACAGCCATCCTGAAAAAGCTCAGGGAGTTTCGAGTAGGTTGCGTTGGGCAGTTCGGGGGCTTCCAACGTATTGGTCTCTAGACTTGTCCATGTTCCGTGCGATTTGCGATAGTTTGCATACGTTGATCGTATTGGGCTAAGGAAATGATCTTTGATGCTTAATGGATCTGCTTCATCGCAACTTGCAGGGAGATTCTGGAAGTACTTCACAACAGATTGTTCGCAGAATTGTTGATCCATTCCAAACATGTTGCACCTTGAGGCAAGCTTCTGTATCCATGGATTCCTCGGTCTAGAGTACTTCCCAGCATGCTTCGCGGTCATTTGGCACAATCTCAGGAAATTGTCTTCAGAATTGATTTTGCTGAAGTCAAGGCTACCAACTACCGGCGGCAGATCTAATCCGGTTGCAGGTGTAGTATGAGGCCAGGATTCATCGGATTCGTAGGAAGTTTGGAAATCTTCCTCCAGTTCTACGTAATCAACTGGATGCACGTCAAATGGCTCGTCTGGAGCAAGGTGTGGATTTAAGAACGCCAGGCTATCATGCGGTATCAAACACGCCCTTGCCACGTCCCGACATTGTCTATCTACTTTCAATGACCTGTTGCCAGTAATTTCTCGCAGATGTTCTTCATAAACACGAACCCATTTCTCATGGACGGCAACTTCGATATTAATAGGGTAGACAATTTTAAGACCATCTCCACCAGGAGAGACAAAGGAAAGTATGACATGGTCCAGGTCTTCTTCTACCTTCCTCTTAACAACAGCGAGATCTTTTCCCAGATGATCAAGGTCGATGCAAATTAGTCCTGAATGAACAATTAAATCCGTTCTATTGCGCTTAACAAACGTTCCGGAGAAGGTCGCGTAAGGAAATCTGGATTTCTTCAGATTGGCATACGCTGTTTTATCAACTGCATTGGCACGAAGATTAGAGGTCATCAGTGACAGACCCGCGTCTTTCCTCAGGATGGGAACGATCTGCTCAATAGATAACTCCCGCGATGGAACGACGTTCGTTAACGGCGCATCGAAGAAGCTGAACTTGGTGTTCAGAATGGCCAACTTATTCATGGCGCCCTCCCTTTCCAACCTGTTTGCGGATTGCTTCGAGGAGTTCCTCACGTTTAAAGAGGACTTTCTTGCCAGCCTTGTAATAAGGAATCGTTCCCTGCTTCTGATACTGGCATAATGTGGCCAGCGAACAGTTGAGAAGTGCTGCGGCTTCTCGTCTATTCAGCGTTTGATCATGAGCCTCGGATGGCTTGACGGCGGCAATCTCATTCTGAATTGTGTTTTTTACTTCTCCTATCAGATCGGACTTGAAGGCATCGAGGAATCCGAGGAGTGACAGCCTGGCCTCATCGAGCAATTGAAGTTTTAACATATTTGTTATTATTAATTTTTTTAATCCTTTTCAACCGAAAAGGGATTGGCTGATACGGAGAGTCTTCTAAAAGGTTATATATAGTTTTATTTCATTAAAATATCTTTAGCATGGCATCCCGGATTTGTTTTTCTTCGATTTTGAGATACCGGGCAACTGTCTGATGACTCTTATGATTCGTGATTTTCATGATGACCTCTGTGGGAATTCCTTGGCGGTAAGCGTTGGTGACGAAAGTCTTTCTAGCAACGTGGGTAGATAATAATTGATACTTAAAATATATTGTTTCTATTCTGTCCGGGCCCTTGAACTCCACCAGGGTAATTTGTTCGTCGAGCGAGGCAAGCTGTCCGAGCTCTTTGAGATAGTCATTCATTTTTTGGTTGCTCATTACCGGGAAGCAATACTCCGTAGGAAAATTTCCGTATTTCTGAAGCAAGGCCTTCGAAAAGCTATTCAGAGGAACATTGAGCAGGTCTCTGGTTTTAATTGACGTTGACCTTATGAATTCACCACGTACATCGGTTTTTTTTAAATTCTTGACATCCGAATACCGAAGGCCGGTAAAACAACCAAAGCAGAAAATGTCCCGAACCCTCGCGAGACGTTCGTTTTGTATGGGAAGATTGTACATCCGCATCAGTTCTTCCATGGTGAGGTAGATTATTTCGCCTGAGAACCCACCAAATGAAAAGTTGCGATAGTTGAGGTTTTGATTGTATCCGCGTTTGCTGGCCCAGTTCAGGAAGCTCTTGAGGATTCGGATATTCCTTGAGATGGTGTTATTGTTATGCTTCAGATTATTGATAAAGAACTGGAGATATTTATCAAGAAAGGCATCTGTGATGCTGCCAAACTCAACGGTGAACTTGCTTATTCGGCTAAAATCTCTAAGGTGATTTAAATTCGTTTGGTATTTCTTAATCGAATTTTCACTGGCGCTTAGCTTCTTACTTTCGATATATTCTTCGTAGTAATTGAATAGTGTCTTTGCGGGAGTCTGAATGGAGTGACCACTGAATTCGGCTTTGAACTCTTCAATGGTCGGGATGCTTCCTTGCAGGCGCTTATTCCTGTAAAAGCGATATGCCTGCTCAGACATTTGTTCAAGAAGGCCATTTATCTCCATCGCTCCAGGGAAGCCAGGTTTTACACGATGCTTCCTTTCATCCCAGTATTTAGCATCGATTCGTTCTCCGGTGTAGTATTGAAAACGTTTGCCATTGAAACTGAAGAATAAATAGATTGGAACTTTTTCAACTCTTAAAACACCAGTAATGTTCCTTCTTTTTTCAATGTAAAATTTTGCACTTGCCATTTGTATGTGATTTTATTTTTCGCTCACATACGAAGGTGCATACGAGGTTCACGAAGGAAAATTCCTTTCGCGAAGGAGTTTTCAAAACGTCCAGCTCACACAGTGCAGCACTCCTCCAAGGCTTGATAACTGATCACAGTTAATAGTGTTGATGGAAGGGAAAAACGGAGATAGTGATTTGAGATTTCGCTTTTGATATTTAAACAGGCTGGAATCTTTAGACGACTTATAGTCTGGAAGTATGAGCGTTCCATTAACCTGGAGGAAGTTATTGTAAACTCCACGGGCGCTCTCAAGATATTCATCGTCAATTTTCACATGCTCTGAAAACGGCCTGTCCCAAACATCAACTATCTGAAGATTATTGTCGAAAAGAATTTCCCGCAATTTGTTGCTGTATAATGTTGAATTCTCCAGAAATGATATGGATGGATAGTTGCTCAATGCGACTCCGTCCTGGCTAAAGAAATTCAGATAACCGTCAGCATGTCCAAGGGTATCATATTTAAAGGTCGGAATGAAGATTGGATCAATACTCAACGCCTTGACAATTCTGGATTTAATCTGACTCTTGGTTCGTCCCGGATTATCCTTCAACAATTTATCTGTGACAAATCCAATCCTGCTGTTGTGAATCAGATTTCCTCCATCCCATACAAGATCAAGAGATTGAATTTCGAATTCGAGATCCGCGAGGATCCCCCGAACTTGAAAGTCCAGCTTTTGCAAATAGACATCTGTATAGAGGCTTTTAAAATAGGTTGGAGCAAACGTTGGGAGAACTACTTTTCCATCATGGGGAAAGCCGAGAATATCCCTCAACCATATTTCATTGAATCCATGAACGTTTATTACCTTGATCTTCTTCCCTGAAAACTTTTGAGTGATCGTGTTCTCATCGGATGGATCTGCCACAACAAGACAAATAAGTATGTCGTTCGGTAGTAATGCAATAAGTCTATCGTAAAATGATGTCAGGCTCCGGTAAAACGGATCGCTGAAGGAAATCGGATAACTCAATACAATTCCTCTAATTCGACCAAAGTCAGGGATCATCCGGCTTTTATTCTTTCACGAAAAACTTTCTCCATCGCTGGTCCAACGTATTGCAGAAACTCGGGGTACGTGAACTCATCAGTTTTGGCGTTGTTCGCCCAATAGCAACAAAGGACTATGTTGTCTGCAGAATATTCCTTATTGGAATTAAGCCGGTCAATTTCCATATATCGTCCCCTGGCATTTTTGGTCTTGATTCCAGCTCTCTTTCTCAATTGCTCAAAATCGAAATCACTTAAGCCGGTGTAATGGCAAATCCGTTTTCGCGAATCCTCTGGAAAGACTTGCTTGAATTGTTCAAATGACAGAACGGACAATTCGAAGTATTCATGATAGGATAGAAGCCAATTGTCGCTCATGGCGCGATTAGACGCGAGCCAATTCAAAATTATTGTATCGATTGTTTTGGTGCTGAATATATTTCCATCAACCTGAATTTCATCTTTTTGCCAGGCTTCTTCCAGTCGGGCAATCAACTGATCCGAGGGTCTGAACGAAAGAAATTCTGTCACCTCAAATTGATTTGTTGCCCCTCTTAGGGTCGCATCAAAAAGAAACAACTCCAGCCTTGTTTTGAAGCTTCTTTGCCTGATTGCCTTGTATTTGGCTGTCGCAATATTGCTATAAACCGAGTCCAATACCTGGATGATGGATTTCCCATCATAATAATAGGAGAATTTGCCCAATAACACATATATGTGTTTATCAAAAACACGGCTAAATCCAACTTTTGGTATGTGGCAGGCAAAGGAAAAATTCAGCAGAGCATTATTAGCCGGTTTGGAAAAAACCTCAAGCGCGTGAGAACGGAAAAAGGCCTTACCCAGGAAGAGCTTGCCAACGACGCCGAAATTCCTATCAATCAGGTAGGGAGAATTGAAAGAGGAGAGATTAAAACCACAATCGGAACAGCTGCATTGATTGCTTCTGTTCTCAAGGTCGACCTAACAGACCTCTTGGGATAGAATAATCGGTCACAGGGGCCCTCACCGTCTTTTAAATGCGACATTTTTAGATAACAGTATTATTCTACTGTTTAATTTTCTCCTATGTAACTATATAGAATATTGCCGTTACGCTAACTATGAGAAAAAACAAGGAAGCATCGGACTGGCCCCAAATTATTGATCGAAGGAGAGCAGAGCGCTTTGGTTCAAAAGGCGACGAGATAATCGTTCTCAAAAAAAAACGAAAAAAGGATCCTCGGCTAACAAAGGTCAACAAGGGCGAGAACCCGAAGGAAGCCCCACCACGGATGACATAATTGCCTTCTTTTGTGCACGGGGATTCCTTTGTTAACTTGAGTTGCTCAAGAGAATCATTCTATGGATAATATTTTCATTGATACCTCCGTTTTTGAGGCAAATAACTTTCTCGAAGGCCAGAGAATGAATGAAATTTTTAAATTATCTGAGGAAGGACATATCAAAATTATTTTGCCAGAAATCACATACAATGAGATAAAGCATCGAGGTCTTGCTAATATCCGAGCAGCTTTGGCCAAACATAAGAAATTCCGAGACGAGGCGAGAATTTTGAGAAACGTACCAAGTCAAAGCGAGCGATTCCGCGAAATTGATGAAAAAGAATGCACAGACGAATTTGTAAAGATATTGCACACACGTTTGAAACAAGCGAAATGTGCGTTCGTATCGTATCCCACAGTAAACATAAAAGACGTTTTTGACAAGTATTTTAACGATCAATTTCCTTTCAGCAAGGGGAATAAAAAACATGAATTTCCAGATGCGTTCGCATTACTTGCGGTAGAGGAGTGGTGCAAAACCAATGCGACTAAGTGCAAAGTATTCTCGAAAGACAAGGATCTGCTGGCTTACAAAAGCGAACATCTGACAATTGTTGAGAGTTACGAGAGCTATTTGGACGATCTGCTGCGGAATATTGAAATTTCGAAAAAGCGAGAGGCCAGATTGGCTCACGCAAAAGAGCTGTATGACAGCCATAAAGACCAATTCGAAAATGACATCAAAGATTGGTTGTTTAATCAACTCGACGATTTCAATATCTATGACAATCATACCGACTTTGAGATTCACGATGTTTATATCGAAGATCATGATGCAATGCTATTAGATTTTCAAATAGTAAATGTGACAGACGACTACATCAGGATCGAGGCACAAGCAGAACTGTATTACACCGTCAATCTCGAAATTGATGACGAGAACTCAGGATGGTATGACTCTGAAGAGAAAGAGTGGCATCATACCGAGACAGAAGTTGTAACCGTTGAAGACTCGCAGATAGTTTCGGTTTCCATTAAAGTGGAGATTCCATTGGTCGGTGATGAATACGCAGACATAGAGATCGAAGAGATAAACTACGGTAAAAAGCTGAACGTGTAGCTGCAATGGAATTTAGGGTGCCAAATAAGTAATTTATGCCATTAACTTTGACTGGTGGCGATATTGACGGGTTGCTTAATAGGTTTTTGGCCGATCGACTAGTCAATCATCGATACTCCTCATTTGATTTTGCATACAACTATTTTAACGGATTTCCGATAAGACGGAAATTCTTAGTGAACCGAATCTCGAACAGAGCTGCTTTCAGCTCGGCTACTATTTGGCGAGTTGGGGAATGCTACGTGGCTCTAGCTTTTTGCTGAGAAAAGTTAACGCCCGATTCTATATTGATATTCTGCAGGCGGCTGTTAGGCAACCCCACGAAATTTGGAACTTGGACGTTGATTCATATACAGATCAGTCAATTGAGATAATTTTGGATGCCTATAATGACATCTCAAACGCATTTCCTCATAGCAGGGATACTACGTTGACTACCAAGATTATGCTTGGCATCTATGGAAATGTGCCCGCATTTGATACCTATGTTACGTTAACATACAGAAAAATATTTGCTGGCTATTGTGGTTTTCGAGCCCTAAATATGAAATCGTTGAGATGCCTGAAATCTTTTTATGAAGATCATCGCGACATAATCGAATCTTTCAAAAATGGAACGTATTGTTATCGTTTTGATGGTACCTTTTCGCAGGCTACTTACACCAGAGCAAAATTATTGGACATGCTAGCCTTTCAGCATGGAATCGAAAACAACCGATGAGGAATTTCTTTAGCCGGCTTCGATAAGTCCTAACGATTTTGGCCCCACCTCGTTATCTCCCTATTAGCCTTGCGGGACAGGTTTAAAGACGCTACGGACCAAAACGTTAGACATCATTTTTTTAAAAGACTGACTGTCAAAGTATTACAAAACGTCAAAAAAATTTACCAACTCGCTAAATAGTACAGAATTGAATTTATAAGGGCAGTGGGACAAAACCGACTAATTTTTAAGAAATCCACCGAGTATAATTCGGGCATTGCTGACATCCTAGGCGCGGAAGGGTTCTTGGCGGCGATGGATCTAAGATATGTCGTTAAAAAGAGATTTAAGGTCTCTGATGAAAATGCAAGAAAAATCATTCAGAGAGCCGTTACGGACGGAGCGATAGTGTCATCCGCACCCCTCACCTTCGGAAAAGGGCAATACGTATATCTTGACAAGAATAGATCACTCACTAAGTCAATAGTAAAGGAAATCGCTTCAAAGTATCGGCCGCCTTTGTATAGACTTATAGCCGCTATTGACGAAAGTGATGGTATAATATCTTACTACGAAGGGCTTAAAGTAACCGCTTCACCGACAAGAAAGACAAAATCCAAAGTTAACTCCCTCGACGAATTAATAATGTTCTTAAAACGACTTGACTTGGTGGTCGAAAGAATGGATGAGCATTCTGTTAAATACATCATCGGGAACGGTGTAGATGACACGAAGTTAATTCGCAAACATTACTTAAAGCAGGTTATGGATTGTGTGTTCATTCCGGATATTCTGCTTTGGATGAAAGACGTCAATATTATTAGCAAACTTCAGCCTATATATAGAAATAAAAAAACGCCTTCAATCGGTGCTTTCCATAACGATTTCGTTTGGGATGCATTTGCTTACACCAAAACCACTGGAATAAATGCGGCACACGGAAAGATCGCCGCAACATCAGAAAAACAGACTCTCGTTGTTTTCGATATTGTAATGAGTCGAGAGTATGGCCAAATCGATCTCGATGGGTTCATGGACCGGATCAGAATCGTTCAAAACTCTGTGAAGACTACAGCTCGGAAAGTCATGCCAATAGTGGTGTACAAATCAATATCAGAAGAAATCCTTAACAAACTGAGTAGTCTGGGTTTTCTGTGTTTCGACATAGGAGCCATTTATGGAAAACGAATTTATGAGGTGATCGACAGAGTAGCCAACATAAAGGAAAAAATCCTTGCTCTTAGATCCGTTGATTCGGCAAATGAACTGGATAGTGGGATCGATGAGGTTCTTAATACTATCCATGTTTCTGGCCAGGAGGAAAATCTTTCCAACATAAAGGGGGATTTGTTCGAATCTTTATTGTACCCCCTAATAAGCGACCTCTACCCATCGTCAGACATTATCGTGGGAAGGACATTAACCGAACAGATGGATGACGGTAAGAAAGAATATTATGAATACGACTACATCGTCAAATCTTCAAAATTGAACGAAATAGTTGTAATCGAATTGAAAGGATACTCCTCATCGGCTTTTATACCGCTCGGCACCAGTGAAACTAAAAATACACTTAATTGGTTTTTCAGAAAAACTCTTCCATTTGCCCAGAGGAAATTTGCTAAGGAAATAAGCGACGGCATGCAGCTTAAGGGGTGTTTTATTACATCGGCCCGTTTTCACGACGACTGTAAAACAGCATTAGTGTCTCTAAACGCAGGAAAGCTCAAATCAAGTAAATTAAATGTTTCCTATGACGGCCTCGCCTTGATTGAACTGCTGGAGGGGAATAAGCATCAGAAGGCAAAATCGGTGCTCCAAAAATATTACTTTAAGCAACTATAGTAGTATTGGCTAGGCCAGTTAAATCAATCATTGAAGTCTTTGAACTCTGCGTAAATGACGAAGCCAAAGTACCATACACCTTAACATACGATTCCGATTTGACCATGCGAAATCGAGCTGATCTCAAATGAATTCAAGCCATACAACATGCGCCAACAAAGCCGTTTGTTTGTCCACCTTAAGCTCACTCGCATTGAATCGTTCCTGACCAGCTAGTCCCTGCAGCTCCACTGGCTAACATTCAATACTCACCAAAGCCTCGAAATCCTTATGATTTCGAGGCTTTTTGCTTTTCAGACCGGCGAAGCCGCCTTTTTAATGATTGTTGCCAGTGGATTGATTTACAGAAATGAATTTACGCAGTCGCCTTGACCGTCATGATATTACTGATGCAATTAATATATTAGTCAAAGGCACAGATCCGGATCTCTGACACGGAAGTCAGGAATGATCCTCGCATCAGAAGTTTAATTAATGCACGATGAGTAAAGAAAATGAAACAACTAAAGAGAAGACCTCGGGCAAATGGAGGCACTATTTGTTTGAGTTCATCATTCTATTTTTTGCAGTCACACTCAGCTTCTTTGTAGAGAATCAGCGAGAAAATCTCAATGATCAGGCCCGCGAGAGGAAGCTAATGGCCGCGCTGGTTGAAGAAATCAAAGCTGACACCATGCGCATCAATGAAATAATAACGCTTCGATCTCAGAGAATTCAAAAAAATGATTCCCTCATCATCTTAATTAACTCTAAAGACCTTCAAAAGCACATCCTTAAAGTTTACCATTATGCAATGAATGCAGCCACCAGACGAACACTTTACTACGAGACCAATATTATGCAATCATTGAGAACTGGCGGGTTTGACAAGCTGACAAATGCGGAGGCAGCAAAAGAGATTCGCCTCTATTACATTGCCACCCAGGATTTACTTGCAACTCAGGAAAATGGAGACGTGTTTGGAGGTCAAGAGCACAATGAACTAATCAGGCGCGTCCTTGATGCTAACATTGCTCACCAGCTCAGGTCCGGCACCGGTAAATTATCCACCAGCGACGTGAAATTATTTACCACAGACCCTGCGACTTTGAATGAATTTTGCTACACAGTAAGCTATCTCAACGCGACATTCTACCTTCAAATTTTACGCCTGGAGAAAATGAAAAAGCAAGCCAGGGAATTGCTAAAGACGATACCAAAGGAGTATGACCTAAACTGAAAATTTCAGACAGAAATTTCCACAAGCCAAAACAAGGTTATAATTAAACCATTTTAGAAATGCCAAACATTCATCAAGCAGTACTTATCGGGGCCCCTATCGAAAAAGTTTATGAGGCGATCACTTCCAGGGAAGGCCTGTCAGCTTGGTGGACACCTGATGTTAAGACAACAGGAAAGGTAAATAGCGTCTCAAGTTTTTCTTTTGGGGAACATTATGTGAAAGAAATGAAAGTCCTGGATCTGCAGCCCTTTGAACTAATAAAATGGGAATGTATCAAAGGTGCCGATGAATGGGTTGGAACAAGTCTTTCGTACAGATTAACATCGGGAGACAGAGAATCTATTTTAAAATCACATCCGGAAGTTTCAGGCCAGGTTGATCAGCTGAAAAAATCCGATATGACATTGTTGATTTTTCACCATGATGAATGGAGAGAGGACACAGTAATGTTTGCTGAATGTAGTTATACATGGGGCCAATTTCTCAAAAGTTTGAAATTGTTCTGTGAAACGGGCAAGGGCAGGCCCTGGCCAAATCAACATTAACAAACGACTGGGCGCTTTCCGACGAACTTCGCAAGCTTGCCGAAATTCAAGTTATTCCAGATCAGAGTCTTAACTTGGGATGCACTTTAAGACCTGATGCTTCAAAACTCACCCCATGAACAGCCATTCCGTACTGCAAACTGCCGTCAGATCAGTAGTTTTTAGTTCCACCTTCCTCTGTTTCACAGTATGCTCCTTTGGTCAGTATCACAAGGAGAAATGTATTGTCGGCAATTGTAAAACAGGCAACGGGATAAATCGCATTGAAGGAAATAAAAAGAAACCGTTGCCCTTTGATCTCGCATCTCCATGGGCGGCTGGCTACTACTATTACGAAGTGGGCGATTTCAAGAGCGGGCAACTTTCCGGTTCCGGTTACAGGGTTTCGTTACTGGGCGATCGAACGAGAATGGAAAACTGGTTGGTTGATTTCGTCAAAAGTAAGAACCCTTTTATCCCTGAAGCCAGGTTTTGCGGTTGGTTTGAAAGTGGTGTGTATGATGGCGGTGTTTTGAACGGTCGCGGTGCCCTCCTGGAATTTGACGCGCTCAACAATCGTCCCTACCGCATCCGTGAGGGCAGTTTTAAGAACGGGCTCCTGAACGGCGACGGCATCAAGATCATTCCAACACAGGATGGATTTTTTGGCGTTGAAAAGGACCAAAGCAATGGTAAGTATAAGATATTATACGGTCGCCTGTTTCAGGGAAAGTTCGTGGATGACGTTTGTACAGACTGCGCTCTCACGGAAATAAAGACAACCGCCGGCGAAGGAACCACCAAAGGAAAAATACTCCAGGAGACTTTTTTATCCGGTTGGGTCACGAAAGATTTTGAAGTGGACGCCGGAAGTGGAAAGTACAAGCCCACAGAACCTTACAAAGCCCTGTACATCGGCAGCGTGGAAATAGCAAGGGTGCCCTCTTATGACTTATCCAAGAATATTAAGACGTTGACTTTGCCTGATGGCACAACCTATATCGGTGAAGTGGACGGCAATGGCCAGGCATATGGATTTGGAACCATTGTGTTATCGGGCAATCCCGCCGGAACAGGTAACTACTGGTTTTATGAAGGCTTTGTAGATAATGGCAAACCGGAAGGTTGGGGATACGTCGGCAACAATACCCCGCTTGGGATTGTTCGTGGAGGATATTTCAGAAACAATATTCTCATGCATGGCGCCCAGCTGAAATCTATGGGCGATCCCGAACTCCTGTTGTTTGGAGACAAGAGCGGTAACGTCGACCCGCACTATAATACATATCTTCAAACTGTATTGGATGGCCCTTATACACAAAGATTTTATCGTTATGAACCCAACAAAAGAATCTACACGTTAACCCGTGAAGCAAGTGGTGACAAAGTGAACGGATATGAGAGAAATGTATGGGTTAGCAAAGGCTTGTCTATCGAAGAGAAAAGACGGCAGCGCGCAAATAACAATGGATTGATCAGTATCTCAGACCTCACGATCGGCGACATCATTGTCCTTGGTGGAATGGCAAGCCCGGTGGTAAGTGAAACAGGTGGACTTTTTTATCTGAAAAACGACAAAAAGGTTTCCCCTGCGTCAGCGAATCAGGTGCAGTTGTCGAAGCACGTGTCTTCGGAGTTTCACCAATCCTGTCAGCAATGCAAGGGCGGTGGACAAACGACGTACGAATACCAACGGCCACCGGAGCAAGTCGAATTGGTCCGCCATTCTTATCAAACCGAAGTGCTGGACTATACGATTGTGAGAAAGACAATCACACATACGAGCACCTATACGAAGACTTTCCCTCCGGAAAAAAGAGTTAAGACATGTGATGCTTGCCAAGGCAAAGGCTATAGCCAGGACCTTGCCGAGTTGGTCGAGTAATTGTAATTAAGCTAACATGAGCGCGAGAATTAGAATATTTCCTATGGTGGGCATAGTTCTCTGATGCGGGAATTTACTCAAATAGTTCTTTCGACATGAAAGTTCGGATTTTTGCTGTATGTACAGGCTTCGGTCACCAAACTATCGGTGACGAAATGCATGTAATGCCGGCAGCAGTTGCACAAAAACCAGGCAGGCAAAAAAGAGTTGAGAACTGCTTATAAAAAAGTGAACAATACTTTAGTGAGTCGGCAGCGTAAAGCAAAAAGTCGCGCCGACTCCAACGCTGGCTTCTGCCCAAACACGACCGCCATGCTTGCTGACAATCCGATGAACGATGGCCAGCCCAACACCGGTGCCTTCGAATTCGTCGGTCGTGTGCAAGCGCTGAAAGACGCCGAAGAGCTTGCTGGCATACTCCATGCTGAAGCCCGCGCCATTATCTTTCACATAATATTCGGCCTCCGACCCTTTCTTCACTCCGCCAATCTCCACAATCGGCGCAGTCTTCTTTGACGAATATTTCACCGCATTGGAAATCAGGTTCGTCCAAACCTGGTTGATGAGAATTTTATCGGCATCCGCCGGTGGTAGGTCATTGATGGTGATGGTGGTGTTTGCCTTTTTCGCTGAATCCATCTCGCTGACGACCTGCCCGACTAAATCATTCATACTGATATTGGTCTTTTCAAGTGGCTTGCGTCCCAGTTTGGAAAAAGCCAGGAGCTCGTCGATGAGAATACCCATCCTGGATGCGTTTCGTTGGACGGCGTTCATCATTTTCTTTCCCTCTTCGTCGAAACTCTTTGAATATTCTTCTGCAAGGATGTTTGCAAAACCATTGATCGAACGTAAAGGGGCGCGCAAGTCGTGAGAAATTGAATAAGAAAATGACTCAAGCTCTTTATTGAGGACCTTGAGTTGCTCCACATTGTCCCCGAGGTCCCTATTAAGCGTATGAATTCTCTCCTCAGCAAGTTTTTGCCTTGTAATGTCGCGTTCGGTAATCGCCACGGACCTTTTATCGTTATCAGAGTCCACGATCAATGACGCCGCAAACTGAACATCAATCAATTTTCCGTGCTTTGTTATCCTCTTCGTTTCCACATCGTGGATCTTCTTACCTTGTAGTACGTCCCGTATAATTCCCTCTGTCTGCGCAACACAGTGATCCGGAACGATACTCCATATTTTCATGCTGACGGACTCTTTCTCGGTGAACCCATAGATCTGCTCCGCCCCTTTGTTCCAGGAAATAATCTTTCCTTCCTCGTCATGAATGTAGATGGCGTCGGCAGACTGTTTCACGACGGTCGCGATGTAGTTCCTGATCTTTTCAACCTGCTTGATCTCCGTAACGTCGCGCGCGTTCACAAACCATTTTCCAAACTTCGAAACCACCTTCCATTGAAGCCATTTAATGCTCCGATCACTGCAATAGATCCGGGTTTCGAAAGACAGCTGCTCATCACCTTTCCTTGCCAGCCCCTGTATCATCACACGGTCCTCATCCGTGAGAAAAAAAGTCAGAGGGGTTTCCTGGGTCTCTTCTTCGGAATATCCAAGGATCGATGTAAAAGCCCTGTTGATCTCCTCGATGCGGAATGTTGCCGTGTCAATGATTCCTATAATATCAGCTGAATTATTGATCAGCAGGGATGCGTTTTCAAGGGAAGCATTTTTTTCCAGAAGTTCCTTCCGTTGCATCTGGAGCTGCAGCAGAACGGCAACTTTTGCTTTTGCTATTTCAGGGTCTAACGGCTTTGATAGGTAATCAACAGCGCCCTCCCGGTAGCCTTTCATTAGCGATTTGTGTTCTGTTTTTTCGGCTGAGGCGAAGATGATCGGTATGTTGCGGGTTTTTTTGTTGGATTTAAGTATCTGGGCAACTTCAAACCCATCCATGCCCGGCATCTGCACATCCAAAATAATCAGGTCGATGGATTCGTTCAGCAAAATTTTCAGTGCCTGTTCTCCGGTTTGTGCGATGAGAATAGTCCGGTTGGCATCGGATAACAGTCCCTCCAGTGCGATCAGGTTCGCCTGCTTATCGTCGACAATGAGGATGACTTCCTGGTTCTTGTTGAATTTTGTCTTTTTCATGTCCCGATATCGAGAAGGAAACTGCTGATTGTCTTGAGCGTCATAATACGATCCACATGTCCCGTTTTAATTGCTGCGTCGGGCATCAGAGGAAATTGTGCTTCAGCCGGTTCTTGCGCGATTGTCACACCTTCCACTCTGCGGATGGCCCCGATACCCGCAGCGCCGTCGCTGTTGGAGCCTGTCATCACGATGCCGATCAACTTATCTTTATAAACATCCGCAGCAGATTCGAAAAGCACGTCAATCGAAGGACGACTGAACTGTACAACCGCATCGGCGTTCAGCCCGAATGTACGATCACGCTCAATGAGAAGGTGATAGTCCGGCGGAGCGATGTAAACTGTACCACCAACTATTTTCTCTTTTTCGTCCGCCTGCTTGATCTTGATCCTGCTTTTGCTCTGAAGTACCGATTCCAGCAAGTCGCGCTGTCCTTTTGATCTATGCTGCACCACAATGATTGGAAGAAGAAATTGCGATGTGATGGGCTGCAGCAAGTCAGTCAGCGCATACAGGCCTCCGGCGGATGTGCCGATCACAACAGCTTCATACTGGCGCCTCGCTTCCATGGTTAGTTCTTCTTCATGAATATTTTTTCCCGTCTATCAACGTCCTCAAAATTTGCTCTTTTATCACAAAAAAGAAGGGACTCTTTATTACCGAGCCCGAGGAAACCGAAAGTACACATGCTTTCGTAGAGCAGCGTGATGACCTTGTTTTGCAGTTGCTGATTGAAGTAGATCAGCACATTCCGGCAGATGATCAACTGAAATTCGTTGAACGAACGGTCAACCACAAGATTATGCGGCGAGAAAACAATGTTCTGCCGCAAGGACTTGTCAAAAAGTACGCCGTCATATTTTGAAATATAATAGTCGGAGAAAGCCGCCAACCCACCAGCTTTTTGATAGTTAAGCGTATACGCCTTCATGCTCTCGACCTGGTAAATTCCTTCCATGGCTTTTTGGAGCGACTTCTGGTTGATATCCGTTGCGTAAATGATTGCCTTATTCAACAATCCCTCCTCTTTGAGTAATATCGCTATTGAATAAACTTCTTCACCGGTAGCACAGCCTGCAATCCAGACTTTGATGAACGGGTATGTCGCGAGCCTCTTCACAACATTTTGCCTGAGGCTCTTGTAAAAAGTTGGATCGCGGAACATCTCGGTGACTGTGACGGACAGTTCCTGGACAAATTCTTCGAAAAATTTGTCGTCCTGTAACAGCAACTTGGCCAACACGGGAACGTCTTTGACATCTTTCAACCTCATGAAATGCTGAATCCTTCTCTTAACTGAGGCTTCCGCGTATTCGGTGAAATCGTAGCCGTAGACCATGCGGATGGACTCGAGCATGTTTGTCAGTTCAGTGTCGTCTATCGGATCCACTGGTTGAGTTTAGCAATCAGCAACTTGAGATCGACCGGCTTAGACACATAGTCCCAGGCTCCGGCCTCCAGGCATTTCTCCTTATCACCCTTCATGGCACGCGCGGTCACGGCGATGACAGGTATCTTATTCAATACCTCGTCATTTTTCAAGATCGCTGCAACTTCATATCCGTCCATCACAGGCATCATCATGTCCAATAATACGATGTCAATCGAATGGCTTCCTCGCATCAAATTCAGGGCATCTTCGCCATTCCTCGCAGAGATGACAATCATATTCTGGGATTCGAGATAGCTTCCTAGTGCAAAAACATTTCGGTCCTCGTCGTCTACGACCAAAACAGTCCTTTCTTTTAAATTTTCACTCATCTTCTTTGCCTCTTAACACAGAATTTTTACCTGTACATCCACACCCGCATCAATGAAAGAAGCTGGTCAATATTTACTGGCTTGGTTATATAATCAGACATTCCTGCTTCCAGGCACTTGTCCCTGTCACCTTTCATTGCCTTCGCTGTGAGCGCAATAATCGGGATCTTCTCGAATTTTTGCATTCCACGAATCGCCCGGGTCGCTTCATAACCATCCATTTCTGGCATCATCACGTCCATAAGTATCAATTCTATTCCAGGAGCGTCTCTCAATACTTCCAAAGCTACCCGGCCATTTTCAGCGGTGATGCATTTGATGCCTTCCTCTTCCAGCGCATTGGTGAGGGAGTAGATGTTGCGGATATCATCGTCTACCACAAGAACTTTCCGGTTCTGCAGTACCTCATCCATCTTATGCAATTTCCTGATAATATTCTGCTTTTCTTTAGGCAGGCTCGATTCGACGCGATGCAAAAAGAGCATCGTCTCGTCGAGCAATCTTTCCTGCGAATCCGCAGTCTTCAGCACAACCGTGTTGGCGAACTTCATAAGCCGACCGCTTTCTTCCTTTGAAAGATCCTTGCCGGTATAAACAACAATCGGAACGTCTTTAAGAATATCGTTAGACTTGATTTTTTCCAGCAGATCGAAGCCGGTCATATCCGGAAGCCCAAGGTCGAGGATCACACAATCGAAATCCTCCCCCAGAAGCAGGTCAATCGCTTCCTTCCCGGAAAAAGCAGCATGGCTTTTTACATCACCATTCCCGATCAACTCCCGGATGGCCTGACTCTGTGTCTTGTTATCTTCGACGATCAACAATTTCTTAAGTTTTTTATTAACAAAATCCTCGATATCATCGAATACCTTCTTGAGGTCATTCCTGTCGATCGGCTTGCGCAAGAAACTGAATGCACCCAGCTCCAAACTCTCTTTCTTACGATCATAGCCTGAAATGATCTGAACGGGTATGTGCCGCAACTCAGGATCGTTCTTGAGATGCCGCAAGACCTCTCCACCGTCCATCACTGGAAGTTTCATGTCCAGTAAAATGGCGTCGGGACGATGGTACCGTGCATAGCTTAGTCCGGAATTACCACGATCGGCAATGATGCCTTTGTAATTTCGCTCACGCACAAAATCAAGCAGTATTTGTGAAAACTCAAGATCATCTTCCATGATGAGTATAACACGATCGTTAGGACCGATCGCATGGCGGTCATCACGGATATTTGGATCAGACTCGGGAGGTAACGATTTGAAAGGTTCCTTTGATGTTGAAGGGGCCGGCTGGGCGGTTCTTAATTCTATTTTTCTGTCTGCAGACTGCAGGTGCGATCCGTCAAATATCACGGGAAGAAATAATGTGAACGTACTGCCCTTATTTTCCTCACTAAGAAGCTGGATCTCTCCGCCGAGCGCCGCAGCCAACTCCCTGCTGATCGAGAGTCCCAGGCCGGTACCGCCGTATCTTCTTTTTGTGGAGCCGTCCGCCTGCTGGAAGGCCTCGAAGATAAGCCCCTGCTTTTCGGGCGGTATTCCGATGCCCGTGTCGGTGACTTCGAAGGCAATCACATCACCACTTGCGCCGAGCTTCCTGTTCTTGAACAGCCCGTTCTTGTCCGCTGCTCTTATCACGAGACTCACTCTGCCGTTCGGCGGCGTAAATTTGAATGCATTGGATAAGAGATTCTTGAGTATTTGCTCGAGCCTTTGCTTGTCTGTCGCCATCAAACTGGTCGTGGACTGCATATCTATGCGGAACTCCACCGACTTACTTCTTGCAAGCTCATTGAAAATTGCCTGAAGATCCCGGGAAACCTCCTCGAACGGAACCTCTGTGATTTCAAGCTCCATTCTACCTGCTTCGACCTTCGACAAATCGAGGATCTCATTGATAAGGTTTAATAAGTCAGTTCCGGAATTATATATGTTTTTCGAATATTCAATCTCCTTGTTTCCGAGGAGTTTATTCTTGTTTTCCGAGAGCAATTGCGAAAGGATCAATATACTATTGAGAGGCGTGCGCAATTCATGAGACATGTTTGCCAGGAACTCGGATTTATACTTACTTGTAACCTCCAGTTCCCGGGCCTTGGTCTCGATATCCATCTTCGCGTTTTCCAACTTTTCCTTCTGCGTCTCAAGCAAGTTTGCCTTCTCTTCAAGTTCTTCGTTGGTCTGTTGCAATTCCTCTTGCTGCGCTTTAAGCTCTGCCTCCGATTTTTCGAGCAAAAGCGTCTTCTCTTGTAGTTCCTCGTTGGATTGCTTCAGCTCTTCTTGCTGCGCCTGCAATTCTTCGGCTTGCCTTTGAGTTTCCTCAAGTAACTCTTTCATTCGCGTCCTGGACTGTGCGGCATTGAAAATGATCGCCAGACTTTCCATGACCATTTTGAGCAAGTCCATTTCGAGCTGCGAAAATGCGCGCACCGATCCGATTTCGATAACACCTTTCACCATTCCGTCTTGAACCATCGGGGCGACGATGATATTTCGGGGAGGCGCTCCGCCCAGTCCTGAGTTCACTTGTATGTAATCCGAAGGCACATCCGTAAATACAATCGTTTTCTTTTCAGCAGCAGCCTGTCCCACCAGACCTTCACCAATCTTGATGACGCTTGAATTGTTCTTTCTCACGTGAAATGCATAGCTGCCCGAAAGGTGCAGTTGGCCGTTCTCAGAAAGATAGATCACTCCGATTTGTGCGTTGAGGTAAGTACAAAGCTGCTCGATCACCGCCTGGGCAAGATCCTTTTCTCCCCGCTCCCCTCGTGTTTTTTCGTTCAACTCAAAGCTCCCGGACAGCAGCCAGTTTTTATTTGCATTGTCTGCCTCAGCTTTTTTTAGTGCGGTGAGATTGGTATTGATGATAAAGTAAACGGCGACAAGTACTACGGCCATCACGATCAGCAGAGAAATAAATACAAGGTTGAAGTTGCGTGCATCTTCATCGCTCGAGACGCTTCTTTGCGCCAGCAGTCCCTGTTCCATCTGCTTGCAAACGGCGATGCAGCGACGCACCTCGTCCTGGAGGAGATTACCCTTCCCCTCGGCGACTGCACGCTGCGCGGCATCAAAACCCGATTGCCTCAGTTCAATGAGATTCTCTAAATAAGCCCGGGATTCCGCAACAGCCTTTGAAAGTAAGACAATGTTTGCCTGTTGCGCCGGATTGTCTTCTGTCATCTTGGCGACTTTGATAACGTGATTGTCCAGGTTGACTCGTGCCTCGCGGAATGGATCGAGAAACGCCGGGTTTCCTGCAATGACAAAACCTCGTGCTCCGGTTTCCATGTCTACAGTGTATGACATGATCAGATCAAACTCGTTGATCACTTCATGGGTGTGATTTACCCATCGGTTTGTGTCTATGAATTTTTCACTGTTGCGGAAGGAGACAACAGCAACAACGGCCAACACACTCGTACAGGCCGCAAAACCGATGAGAATTTTCTGGCTAAGGGTTATTTTCATAGATCTGCCTTTTTACAACGCACATCAGAGTATCAAATGAATACTCACAATCTTTCTCAAGAGATGTGCTGCATTGAACGGTCGATTTTTTAGCTCCATCGCACAATCCTGATTGCTATTTCCAGTGGCAGCGCATTTGAAAAAATAATACGCCGCTTGCTATACTACATGGCGGAAGTGAAAACTAAGAAAATATCTCAAAGGTGGAAATGTCAGATTTGGGCAAATGGATGTTGCCGGATGTATTAGTCTATCAAGGTCATCATGTAATATTTCTGCAGTCCTAAGTGCCCAAGACTTAGCCGAATAAGCTTATTTCAAGTTAGCTATGATCATTACCCTTCCAAATCCATGTAATGTTTATCAAAACTTTAAAGATTATTAATTGTCTCCTGATGTAGTTTATCGCCCATCACGTCCAAGGATCGAGTGCAGCATCGAAAAACAAATGAACCAAAGACGATCCTTTTATTACATTATCTTCAAGCTTGGCCGTTTGAATAACGCCAGGGCTTCCCCTACTGGCAGCTATGAGCTTCATTCTCGAAGATGGTTCAAGATAATTTCAATGCGAAGCGCCGGGACCAGTGCTCATAATGGGATGGTTTGGGCGCCAGTTCAAGGCGAATAACGGACGGGCAGAAACCAACCACGTACATCAAGAGCGAAGGTGGGCTTCATTTTCCCGATCGCCCAAACTATATTTCATTTAACTTTGACCTGAACCAAACCTCAAACACATGAAACGAATCCTCTTTGGCTTGATACTCGCCGGTGCCCTCGCGGCTTGTTCCGACCCGGTACAAAAAGACCTTATCAACTACTACAATACCGACCTTCCAAAGATAACACAGCTGGAAGAAGATGCGATGGCCGCCTACGCGGGAATCGCAGGCCCCAACTACCAAAACGACTCGGTGATGTATGTCGTATTGAAAGAAACTGTGATTCCGAAGTATTCAGAATTTTACGACGGACTCCAGGCGATCAAACCGTCCACCGAAGAAGTTCAAAAGATGCACGGTGAATACATAGAAGCAGCCAAAGACCAGCTCGAGGCATTCAAGCTGATTGTAGAAGCAATCGACAAACAGGATGAGGAAGTTATTAAGGTCGCCAACGGAGACTTCGAAAAAGCCAAGATTGCCCTTGACGAATGGAAGGCCGAATTCGAAGAAATCCGCAAAAAGCACAACATTGTCATGGAAGGCGAAGGTGACGGCAAGTAACCATCGTTCGCAACATTCAAAGGGGTCGGTCTATTCAGATCGTCTCCTTTCTTATTTCATATCCCACCCTGGCCACGAATACAACGCCAGAGTCTTTCCACTAGCGTGTTGGAATTCTGTTTCCAGTTTTCTTTGAGCTCCTCGGTGTCAACCTGCCAGGGACCCCTCTTGAAGCTGTTCAGGTCAATTGCTTTCTGCGCTTGCTCGAGCGTTTTTCCTTCGCGCAGCATTCGTTCAGTTTGCACGGCGGCGCTCTCTAAAAATTCGCGCATCAGCTTCGTGTAAGCGTGATCAATTTGCACCGGACCATGACCGGGCACTAATGCCTTTACAGGAATTTTTTCCAGCTCACGCAAATGCGCAGCCCAAGTAACAGGCCACGACGCACCCACATACGGTAATGGACTTTGAACGAGCATGTCGCCCGTGAACAAGATCTGATCTTCGGGAAGGTAGAAACCAACATCATGAGGACTGTTTGCACGGACGTAATCCGTCAACACCACTTTCTTCTTCCCGAGGTCAATGGTCATTGTTCCACTGAAAGTCTTGTCGGCCATGACTATCTTCAGTCCATTCAACTCCCCCAGTTCATTTTTTCTTTGTGATATCACCTTTCGGAGATTATCCAATTCAGCGGCGGAATACGGCTGACCCATGGTATTAATTCCATCGCTTAACGCTTTCTCTTTTTCCGCGAGAGATGTTCGCTTCGCCGAGTTTTCTGTTGCGCACATTTTTGACCACCAGACGCCGTTGAGCTCAATATATTTTTGTGACTCTTTTTCACTGACAATAGTGATGTCGGGAAACGCCTCCTTATAAGCGATTGCTCCATTGTTGTGATCGAAATGCCAGTGTGTAAATGCCAAGTATCTGACTGGCTTATTCGTAACCCTCTTGATGAGGCGAATATCCTCACGCGCCATGCCCGGCAAATAGCAAGCGTCAATGACCATCACTTCGTTGTCACCGATGATCACGCCTGTGTTTCCATGCGGCCATTCGTCGGTTGCGTCATCGTGGATAATGGCGTACACCCCGTTGCCAATTTGTTCCATGCGACAGTTGTTACCCTGAACAACATTACCAGCTTGCGCTTGTGCGTCTTTCGACAATGCTACCAAAACACCAAACGTGATCACGAGAATTACTTTTTTCATCTTAAGTCAGTTTTAGCCTGAAATTCCTGACGAGAAATCTTAACGCTCAAATCTGACTATTTGTAACACCAGCAGGTTGTTCAAATCATTTCAAGTATATGCAAGGCTGTGAACAGGTACGATGCGACTTATAATGTCCGCTTATTGGCGGATTTGGGTCGCGAGTCTGTAGCATCACAGCCAGCAACAGATCAATTCAACTTGAAATATGCCAGTCTGAGCGAAGTCGAAGACTGGCATTGAGGCATTGTTCCCTTGACTCAGCTCGGGGGTGACAAGCTTCGCAATAGATGATTAACCCTGAACCCCGACTACGCGAGGCGCTTCGCCTGGGTGGGCTTTGAATCTTGGGTGAGTTTTGTCTCCATCCCAACCTCTTCGATTACGAGGTAGTCCTTCTTCGAAATGGATTGCCTGGCGATGAGCTCAGCGATGAAGCCCGTGAGGAACAATTGGCTGCCGAGCAACAACGCAACGAGCGCGAGATAAAACATCGGTTGTTCCGTCACATCACGCTTCAATGGTATCTTAGAAATAAAAATTGAGTCGATCTTATCCCACAAGATTTTTATGGTGAAAAAGGCACCGATCAGAAAAGAGATAGTGCCCCAGGTACCAAAAAAATGCATCGGGCGGCGGGCAAACCGACCGATGAATGTCAGTGATAGTAGGTCCAGAAAACCGCGCATGAACCGCTCAAGTCCGAATTTGGTATGGCCGTATTTGCGTTCACGGTGCTCGACCACCTTTTCTCCTATTTTCCTAAAGCCTGCCCATTTTGCGAGAATCGGTATGTAGCGGTGCATCTCACCGTACACAGTAATATTCTTCACAACGACGTTGCTGTACGCTTTCAGCCCGCAGTTGAAATCGTGCAGGCTGATGCCCGAAATCTTTTTCGTGATGTAGTTAAAGAACTTTGAGGGGATTGTTTTCGAAATGGGATCATGCCGCTTCTTTTTCCAACCGGAAACGAGCTGATAGCCATCCTCCATGATCATCCTGTACAAGTCCGGAATTTCGTCGGGACTATCCTGCAAATCAGCGTCCATCGTGATCACGACATCGCCCTGTGCAAGTTTAAAAGCAGTTTGCAGGGCTGCCGACTTCCCGAAATTCCTGTTGAAACGAACTCCCTTAAAAGAAGAGTTTGATGCGCTGATATTTTGAATCTGTTTCCATGTATTATCCACGCTTCCGTCGTCGACAAAGATCACCTCGTAGGAAAAGCCGTGCTGATCCATCACACGGCTTATCCACTGGCTCAGCTCGGGAAGAGATTCCTCTTCATCATAAGCGGGAATGACGACGGATATATTCACCAATTATTGCAGTTGCTGGTTTTCCTTCTTTGTGAAGATCGTGACAACGAGGGGAATGATCAACGAGAAGATAAATCCGAAAACAAAAAAGAAAACCCAGAACAGTTTCTTCGTCCATTCCTGGGCGATGGCTATCTGATCATCCGACTGTCCCCGTTCCCGCATCTGGTCAGCTTGCTCTTCATAGAAAAGATCCATGGCTGTCAGGTCGATAAAATTTGCATAGACGTATGAGAACAATCCCGCGATCAGAAGGCTGATGAGCGTGATCCAAAACCCAATCCCAAATCCCTGGCCATAGGTCATAAATCCATCGCCTTCATCTTTAAAGGCCTTGTGCGCCATTACCAGGATGACGATCCCGATTGCAAAACGTATCAAGCCGATACCCCAACCTCCGCCGAATGGACTATTTCCTGTGAGCTGCATACCGAGAAAAAAGACAACGCCAATCGCGGCGGAAATAAGTCCGTACTTCACTCCGATTGCACGTACAGAAGGAGCTTGTGTTTCTGTTGTTTCTTCCATGATAATTGTATTTAGGTGGTTTTTATTTCAAGTGTGACCGACTGACTCTTTTTAACGAAGAACGCGACAATATGCTTTATCCCAGAAGGCTGTTAGCTGGGTGAAGGTAACTCCATCCTAGTTAGTAGCAGGTTGCCGTCTTAAAATTACAGAGATTATTACGCTAATAAAAAAACTCATAATAAAGCTCTGCCACACATACAATCCGGCAAGATCGCCGATAGTGGTTGTCGGGAGTTTTGCCAGGTTTAGCGCAACCACATCCTTTCCGATCTGATCAACAGTCTCCGACGGAAGATTTTGAATTTGCTTTGTGAATTCCGTGATATAATCATTGAGGAACAACGGCTGCGCTGTACCAAATATCAAAATGCCCGCCGCAGCGATCGCGGAGCAGACAGCGACGAAGATGAGGCTGCCGCCGGTGCCCTGCCAGAAAAACAGAACGCCCTCCTGGTAGTAGTCGCGCACCTCTTTCAACGCAAAGAAGATCAGCACAGCGAATAGAGGAACCCTGAAATCGAGAAATGGATTCACCAGGAACGGATGCTTTCCCATATAAAACAGTGACACCAAAAAAAGTATGCACAGTGCGCCCGCAATAGTCCCCCACCGCGCGCAAACTCTTACAAGTGGCGCATTAAAAATCTTACTAAGCATCGTACCTGTTCCTGGAATTATTGAATACCGCCACGGCCTTACCCCTGATCTTGCTGCCGAACCACGGAGAGTTCCTTGCTTTGGAAAGATTCGTGGACTCGTCAAGCGTCCATTCCGCTGCCGGATCAAACAAAGTGAGATTGGCTTTCTGGTCAACGTCGATTACCGGCACGTCGAGACCCAGCAACGAACGCGGTGCGCTTGTCGCCTTCTCAATGAGATCTTCCATTGGCACCAAAGCCGACAGGGATGCGAGGTTTGCGGCGAATGTTTGCAGATTGGTCATCCCAAAATCGGCGAGGTCGAATTCGAGCTTCTTGCTTTCTTCATCATGAGGAACATGTCCGGAGCAAATCACGTCGATAGTGCCGTCTTTCAATCCTTTAATAAGTGCATCGCGGTCAGCCTTCTCGCGCAGAGGCGGATTGACTTTATAATTTGTGTCGAAATCCTTAAGTGAGGTGTCATCCAGCAGCGCCTGGTACGCAGTGATGTCACATGTAACTGACAATCCTCTTTTCTTTGCGGCGCGAACCAGCTCGATACTCTTTGCACTGGATAATCTTGCAAAGTGGGCCTTCCCTCCCGCGTATTGCAACAACTCGATATTTCGCGTCAATGGCAATTCTTCGGCGATGGCAGGCATGCCTTTTAATCCCAGCATAGTGCTGTTCACACCTTCGTGCATCTGTCCTGCAAAATTCATCCACGTATCTTCCGGGTGATCGATCAGCAGCCCGTCAAACTTTTGCAGATATTGGAGTGTCTTGTGAAAAATATCTGTGTGCCAAACAGGCTTCAGTCCATCCGTAAATCCGACCGCACCTGCTTCATGCAAGTCGATCATTTCTGTCATTTCTTCACCTTTATTGTTACGGGTGATGGCCGCGAGCGCGTGGAGCTGGACCAGCCTCGAATCGTTGCCGTTAGTGAGATAGCTTATTTCATTTTTCGTCTGCACAGCGGGGTGTGTGTTGGGCAGCAATGCCAGCCCGGTAAATCCACCTGCCGCAGCAGTTTTCATGATCGACTCAATATCCTCCCGGTGCTCGTAGCCAGGATCGCCCACGAATGCCCCGAGGTCAAACCACCCCGTGGAGAGTATCATACCTGCGCCATCAATCGTCTTGTCGGCGGAAAAGCGTTTGTCTCCTATTTCGGCAATCTTGCCGTTGGTGATGAGGACGTTTTTTTTCTTTTTATGAAAAGGAGAAGCGGCGTTGAGGATGGTGGCGGATTGGATCAGAATCTTCATTCAGGCCGTTTTTACTTCAAAAAGCGTATCAGAAGCACTTCTGCCAGGAGGAACATCAACGCCAGTACAAGGGCATATTTCCACAAAGCAGTTCCCAAATATCTCTCTTTTATTTCGTCGGCGAAAGATCCCGTGGCCGCAGAATCAAATAAAGAGATATTCTTCCCGCCTCCCAGCATTGTTTGAACCTCTTCGCCGGTCCACTGATCGAGCAGCGACTCTTTTTTGTCCAGGTCGAAAGCCACAAGTCCGATTGTATCCTGCTGGGCTTTGGCATAGTAGAAGCCGGGTTCGATCGAAAATTTGGGTATTTCAAGCACGAGCTTGTCGCTGTTTTTGCGTTGCGCGGGCACAACCTCCTGCTTGCCAGTCAGTCGAACAGGCGTTTCACCGTCAAGACTGTCTGCCGTCAGGGTGACCGTACTTTCCGAAAGCATGTAGTAGGGTTTTTGACTTACTCGGTGACTCGAAGCTGCTATCCGATACATCACAGGAACAAATATTCCATGGCTTTGAAAATCGGAGAACTTGCTGTCAAGCGGAGATGACAGCACAAAAGTATTCCTGACGCGAGAGAGGAATGGCTTTCCATCTTTGAACTTGAGCAAAGCGGATCTGTCGGCACCCCAATCGAGAACGGACCGGGAATGAGGCATTGCCATCGATGCAGTCTTCTCTTCAAATACATTTTCAAAAAATGGATTTTGAAAATCCGGCTTATCCAGCTCGGCCATTTCAAGATTTTCCTTTTTCGTCAAGGCAAATCCAGGTGCCATCGCCTGGTATTGAGCAACGTTGCCTTTCGCGGAAGGAATGATTAACACGGTGCCAGTACCCTGCTGGTAATTCCTGACGGCCTGCACAAGTGATGCGTCTGGGTTATCGATATTGTTAAGAATGATAAGGTCTGCTTGCGAAAGCACGCCGATGTCGACGTTCCCTGGCTCGAAGGAACGAAATGCAAAGAGTGAGGCATTGCCAAATACTTTTTCTATGAATGGACTTCCATTGCGCACCTCAACGATCCTGATCTTATCGGAAAAATTTAGTGTCGCATAGAATTCATTGTCAAAGCTCACGGGAAAATCCGTGAAGCTTACAACGGCCCTGTTCCACCCTGTTAATCCTTGCACAAGATCAAACTTTGCTATTGCTGACGAGTTTGACTCCAGGTTCACCGACGCCGTTCCCGATTGGACGTCATTAATAATGAGTTTTATCACCAGTCCTTCACGGGCTTTCGTACCGATGTTGCGAACGCGGACGTTCAGCGTGTTCCTTTGTCCACCGACGACGAACGGATCCTCCAGGTAAGCCGAATCCACCAGCAAATTGTTTGCACCTTCGAGCGCAATCGGAACGAGTCGCCACGATTGGACGCTGTCAATGGATGCAGGTGTGATCTCTCCGGAGGTCGATTTTTGAAAATCCGATATCCAGAATATCTCCTGATCTGTGCCTCCGATCCGCTGGCTAATCTCCTTGAAAGAGCGCGACACAGGAGATAGCCTCACCTGTGCGAGCAAATCGAGTATCTCTGTTTTGGTTTTGAATGAATTGGAAAACGGAGCGAAATCGTTGGTGATAAGTTTATAGCGGGTATCCAGTGGAAAAAGAGAAACGACTTCCTGGCTGAACCGGATGCCGGCATCAAGTGCGCGCGTTTTTTCTGCGACCTGCGACAACATGCTGTAGGAATTGTCGAGGTAGATGGCTACTTCCCTGCCTGGGGTGAGTTGTTCTTTTGCAGGAAGAAATGGTTGCGCAAAAGCGAGGACAAGGAAAAGCAGAAATAGCAATCGCGAGACAAGGACGAGGTATTGTTTGAGTTTTCTTTTCTGTGTTGTCTCCTGCCGCACTTGCTGGAGAAACCGTGTGTTGGAAAAAAGGATCCTGGTGGTCTTTCGAAAGTTGAAAAGATGGATAATGATCGGGATCGAAAGCGCCGTGAGAGCCCAGAGAAACTGAGGAAACAGAAAATTCATGAATGGCAAAGCTAAGAAAATCCACCCTTGTTAACGGAGGGGTCTGGACTTAGATTTTGCCGGCTGTAACATTCACCCTTTCCGGGGTTGGGTATAGAGTATAGAGTTTAGGGTTCAGAGTTCAGAGTGGGTCACCCTAAACTCCAAATCCCTCAACGTTGAACTTTAAGCCTGTTTAGGCTTGCCGCCCAACATCAGCATGTCGTTCACATAGATCTCCGAGAAATACTTTTTCTCGCCTTTTGCAGAATCAAAAACCCGGTGAATGAGTTTGCCCTCGACACAAACTTCCTGCCCTTTCTTGAGATACTTACCTGCCACATCGGCGAGCTTGCCCCAGATGACGACATTGTGCCACTGTGTGTCCTCGATCTTCTCGCCTTTTTGATTTTTGTAGGCGTCGGTGGTCGCGAGGGTGAACGACGCTTTCTTCGACTTTTCAAAAGTCTTGACTTCGGGGTCGCGACCCAGGCGGCCGATGAGATGTACACTGTTTCTTAAACTTTTCATAATGGTTTGTTTTAGTTGAACAATGAGTCAAAGGTGTAGGCTATCGATGGGTACAGTCGGAAAATAGACGTTTACTTTCGGATATAGCCGTTTGTAATCGTTTAAATAGTCATGTTTTTCTTAGGCGAATCTTTTGTCGCCGGCGCGATCACAAACTAATTTCATCCCATGCCGGAGAAAAAATGTATGGAATGCGGCGTACCCTTTCATGGCAGGACAGACAAGAAATTCTGCTCCGACCAGTGCCGCAGCGCATATAATAATGTATTGAACAGCGATGTAAACAATTATGTACGCAATGTGAATCACGCCCTTCGCAAGAACAGGCGCATTCTCGATGAGCTGAATCCAGGCGGAAAAGTCAAGGTGAATATTTCACGCCTGAAGGAACAAGGCTTTGATTTCCGTTATCACACTTCCACTTATCGAACACGCGACGGTGTAATCTACTATTACTGCTACGAACAAGGATACCTGCAAATGGAAAAAAATTATTTGCTGCTGGTGATCAGGCAGGATTTTGAAAACAGTTGACAATGTCATCGTTCACCCACCGGCGGGAAAATAACCTCAATACACTGTAAGTAGTCAATCGGTGAACGTTGTCAATTGCCCGTTTGTCAAGTGTCAATTTGTATTTGATAACCCCTCTTTCTTTCCTAACATTAAGGAAAGAATCATATGTCACACTGGTCTTTAGAGGGAAAAAAGGCTGTCGTCACCGGCGGTACAAAGGGGATCGGCCTTGCCATCGCCCAGGAATTTCTAGACCTCGGCGCCGATGTGCTCGTTATCGCCCGAAGCACTAAAGCCATTGAGCATCGGCTGCGTGGCAGCTCCCGCTTGTTTCGCCTCGATGGCGATGTTGTCGACCCAGGATTTCGTGCACACGTGCTTGAAAAAGTAAATGAGAACTGGGGAAAGCTGGACGTTTTGGTAAACAACGTCGGAACGAACATCAGAAAAAAATTCGCCGACTATTCCGAACAAGAATACCGGCAGATATTCGAAACGAATATTTTCAGTGCGATGTCGCTGACACAAGGCGCCTTTCATCTGCTAAAACAATCGGGAAATGCAAGCGTAATCAACATTGCATCCGTCGCGGGTTCTACCGATGTTCAATCCGGTCCGCCTTACGGTATGACAAAAGCTTCACTCATTCAAATGACACGCCACCTCGCCGTCGAGTGGGCTCCGCATAAAATAAGAGTGAATGCGGTATCACCTTGGTACATTCAGACTCCACTTGTGCAACCCGTGTTGTCAAACCCTGAACGCCTCGAAAAAATCCTTTCACGAACTCCGATGGGACGCGTCGGGCAGCCCGAAGAAGTTTCAGGGATCGTTACCTTCCTTGCAATGGACAAAGCGAGCTATATCACTGGCCAGAATATTTCGGTCGACGGTGGTATGATGGTGAACGGACTTTAAACTGCGCATCTAATTTTAATCCATGCAACCAATCACTCTTTCAGGGAAACCTGTTCTGCCTTTGACATTACTGTCCAGCGTTATAATTGTTCTAGCCCTGGTTGGGTGTGAAGACAAGCCGGCGCAGAAAGAGATTGTAGCTGGCACGTCGCGCGAACTGGCGATCGAGCGCTATACAAACATCAGAAATGTGAGATATGATTTGAACCTCGCAGTCCCTTCGGGAAAATCGGACAGCATCAAAGGCGAAATTACTATTGCATTCGAACTGAAGGAGAATACTTCTGCGCTGCAATTGGACTTTGATGCGCCGGCATCCAACATTAAAGAAATAGCAATCAATAACAAGCCAACGCCACCGCATTGGGAAAGCGAGCACATCATTGTGGATGCGAAAAACTTACACGAAGGCACCAACAACGTTCGGATCAAATTCATCGCCGGCGAAAAGGCGCTCAACAGGAACGAAGATTATCTCTACGCGCTGTTTGTTCCCGCACGGGCCTCAACCTGCTTTCCTGTTTTCGATCAGCCGGACATGAAAGCCATCTACAAGCTCAAACTGGATGTTCCCGCTGACTGGCAGGCGATGTCGAATGGATCGATTGTCGGTGAAACCACTTCTGGCGTCCGAAAGCAGGTGGTGTTCAATGAGACAAAACCGACCAGCACCTACCAATTCGCCTTCACGACCGGAAAATTCAGGGTCGCCACTGACATCGAGTCGGGTATGAAGATGTTCTACCGCGAAACGGATTCTGTTAAAGTCGCTGCGAACATCAAGAAAATATTTGAGCTTCACCGTCAATCGCTTGCCTGGCTGAAAGAGTACACAGGCATCGATTATCCATACGAAAAATTCGAGTTCGCACTGATGCCCGCCTTTCAGTTCGGCGGCATGGAGCATCCCGGCAACATTTATTACCGTGAGAGCAGTCTGTTTCTCGAACCAACCGCGTCGGTGAACGATGAGCTTCGCCGCGCCGGGCTTGTCGCGCACGAAACGGCCCACATGTGGTTTGGAAATCTGGTCACGATGAAATGGTTCAATGACGTGTGGCTGAAGGAGGTGTTCGCAAATTTCATGGCCGGCAAGATTGTTAACCCAAGCTTTCCACAAATCAACCATGAGCTGCGGTTCCTGATGTCGCACTACCCTGCGGCCTACGATGTTGACCGCACCGCTGGCTCCCACCCGGTACAGCAGGAACTGGACAATCTCAAGAACGCAGGGAGCGTGTACGGCGCCATCATCTATCAAAAGGCCCCCGTCACAATGAGAAACCTCGAATCGCTGATGGGCGAAGAAAACTTCAAAGAAGGATTAAGGGAGTATTTAAGAATGTATGCGTACGGCAATGCAACCTGGGACGAGCTGATTGCAGTGATGAAGAGACACACACCACAGGATCTTGAAGTCTGGAACACGGCGTGGATTAAAAGCAAAGGCATGCCCGAAATCTCCTTCAGGGTGAAAGACGAGAAACGACTGCAGGTGACGGTAAATAACGACACACTTGGGAGGGTCTGGCCGCAATTCTTCAATTACTACGTTCAGTCAAATGATCTCGAGTCAAGGATACTAACCTATGTCGGAAAGGATCGGCCGGGGATTGTACCCGTCCCTGATACGTCAAACGTCAGGGTCATACCCAACATCAGGGGAACAGGCTACGGATATTTTACCACCGATGGGAAAAGTGTGAAAGATATGTTGGAGCGGGTCAATACTTTCAGCGACCCAGTCGAACGAGCTTCAATATGGATGAACATTTGGGAATACCTGCTTCATGGACAAATTGAGCCTCGCGTTGTCTTGTCCAAAATAATTGAGACCATTCCCAAAGAAAAGAATCCATTGTTACTTGAATATCTCACCGACAAGACAGGCCGAATTTTCTGGCAGTTCCTGCTGGCCGAGCAACGCAACACGGTAAGCACCCTTCTGGACAAAACTTTGTTTGATCGGATAGAATCGGAAAAAGATGTTTCATTGAAGCGCATATTATTCAATTGTTACAGAAACGTAGCGACCACCCCTATTGCCATTAATAACCTCAAACAATTTTGGCAGGATGAAAACGCGTCGGGATTCAAGCTCTCTGAAAGAGACCGGATACAATTGGTTTTTGAACTTGCAATCAGGAATGCCGCAGGGCACGAAGAACTCCTCAAAGCACAGCTGGAAAAAACCACGAACCCGGATCGAATCGCAGAGATTCAGTTCATTACCCCGGCAGTATCGGCAAACGAGTCTGATCGCGATAAGTTCTTCCAAAGTCTGAAAAGTCAAGAAAACCGAACACATGAACCGTGGGTCCTCGATGCACAACGCTATCTCAATCACCCGCTACGTGCAGAAACATCTATGAAATACTTGAGAGAAAGTCTTGAGCTACTGGAAGAAATGCAACGCACAGGCGATATTTTCTTTCCAAAAGGCTGGCTTGATGCAACATTGGGAGAATATCAGTCAAAGGAAGCAGCTGAAGTAGTGCGAACTTATCTTAAGAACCACGGAGATCTTCGCAAAGATTTGAAGAACAAGCTCCTGCAATCGAGTGATCTGTTGTTTCGCGCTGAAACGATCACAGGCGGCGAGTTCGTATCGCCGAGGTAACCTTTCGTAAACAAATATTTATATTTTTTTTTACGCGCAACCCACGTGCGCTTACGCCGTAACAATGAACGCGACGGCACGATTATTTGTTGATCAGATGTCGCTTTGGCATGTCATCTTAACCGAGAAAAATTTTCATTGGCTTTTTTATGAGATGACAAAATTTAAAGACAAACAATTATTAAAAGACATCAGATTATTGGGAAGGACGGAAAAATGAGCTGGAAGACTACATACATTACTGGAAAAGGAGATTTTAGGGAAGAGGTAAAAAGGAAATTAGAACATTCAGACCAGCGTTATCTGCCTGGTTTTATTGAAAGTGCTCCTGGAGAATTTACTCATGATCTATACTGGATTGATGGCCGAACAGACTTGCATGCATTTAAGCGTGCGATCGGCGGGAAATTAATCTGGAAATATCGTATGCGCTTTTTTACGACCCTCGAAGAATTCATGGCATCACAACCATCTGCTGATCAAAATGAATTTACCGAGAAGGAACGTCGCATGATCGAGGAAATGCAGCAATCCGCCGCATAAGATTTTTGGTTTAAGTTAGGTTTAGGTTTGCCTTCGAACAGAGAAGCCGGGTGGTTACCGGTACTCTGTTCAAAAGGCGTTTTATCGTGACTGCCGGCCAATTCGACATCGGACCGCTATTCAATTTTCGAAATTATCAGTCTGTACATCGCTAAGTCGAACAGCCAAAGCTTTTTTATTAACTTGTACACCTAACCAATCCCTTTATGAAAAAGAAAATCCTAATCGGTCTCGGTGCGTTCGTTCTCGTTGTGGTGGCAGGACTTGGCTATCTCGCATTGACTACCAAGACACATAGTCCAGTGGAAACGAAGACCCTTAGCTACAATGGCGCTGAAATTAAAGTCGTGTACTGCAGGCCATATAAGAAAGGAAGAGTGATTTTTGGTGAAGATAAAGATGGCGCACTGCAGCCTTACGGTAAATACTGGCGGCTTGGCGCGAACGAAGCGACCGAAATTTCTTTTAGCAAGAATGTAAATTTTGGAGGTCAACCTGTGAACGCAGGCACTTATGTGATGTACGCCGTCCCAGGAGCTACAAACTGGCAGGTTGTTCTGAACAGTGAACTTGGCCGTTGGGGCGCACGCGAGGCCGACCATGATCTCGACGTTCTAAAAGTGGAGGTTCCTGCGGAGACTGGGCCAGAGACAGAACAATTTACAATCACTTTCGACAGCGATTCGACGGCTGCCCAAATGAATTTCGCCTGGGATAAAGCATTGGTACGTGTGCCGATCACAGTTCAATAAGAATTCTACAGCCAACACTTCCCTCCATGATGAATTTAAACCAGCGTGTGGCGATCGTCGGTAGCCAACGCATCCCGTTCGTCCGCTCATTTAAAGAATACAGTCGCACTTCCAACCAGGAAATGCTGACTGCGACTATCCAGGCGCTTATAAAAAGATATAGCCTGCAGGGAAAATTACTCGGCGACGTGGCACTTGGGGCTGTTATGGCAAACCCTATTCAGTGGAATCTTTCGCGCGAGGTTATACTGGGAACGGATTTGGATCAACGCACGCCGGCATTCAATGTGCAGCGAGCCTGTGGCACGAGCCTCGAGACAGTTAACCTCATCGCGCTGAAAATCGCCTCCGGTCAGATCGACTGCGGCATTGGCGGTGGGGCTGATACAAACAGTGATCTACCAATACTTGTAAAGCAGTCACTGGCATGGAAGCTGGTCGATTTAAATAATGCAAAGAGCTTCGGAGCACGCCTTTCGAAAATCCTGAGCATGCGTCCCGGTGATTTTAAACCTGCATATCCCGGTATCGTGGAGCCGCGTACCGGACTGTCTATGGGACAGCACACCGAAAAGATGGTGAAGGAGTGGAAGATTACACGCCTCGAGCAGGATCAACTGGCTTATGAAAGTCATATCAAAGCTGCGAAGGCATATGAAGAAGGTTTTTACAACGACCTCGTCGCAGAATACAAAGGAGTCAAACGCGATACCTATGTGCGCGGAGACACGACGGTGGAAAAACTTGGTAAGCTCAGAAATGCATTTGATAAAAGTCCACAGGGGACCATGACCGCCGGCAACAGCACGGGATTTACCGATGGAGCTGCCGCGATCTTCCTTGCCTCCGAACAGTACGCGAAGCAAAACAACCTACCCGTTCAAGCGTACTTCCACGACGCCCAGGCCGCCGCAGTCGATCATGTCCACGGCGCCGGCTTGCTGCTCGCACCCACCTTGGCTGTCGCGCAAATGCTCAAGAGAAATAATCTCACGCTTCAGGATTTTGATTTTTACGAGATTCATGAGGCTTTCGCCGGGCAGGTATTGAGCACGCTAAAAGCATGGGAAAGCGAAGACTATTGTCGTAAAGAACTCGGCCTGAGTAAACCACTGGGTTCCATTGACCGAAACAAGATGAACGTCAAGGGCGGAAGCCTTGCGCTCGGCCATCCTTTTGGAGCCACCGGCGCTCGTGTGGTTGGGACGATGGCGAAACTCCTCGAGCAAAAAGGAAAAGGGAGGGGACTCGTGTCAGTATGCACTGGTGGCGGTATGGGAGTAGTCGCGATTCTCGAGAGATAATCGGAAATATTCAAAAATCCCCGTACCGCATTCACCATCTCTCTGTCAATGCGGGTTAAAATAATTTTACATTCGAATCTCGAAAAAAACATAACTTGTTTTTTCTAAACCTTTTCCTCCTATGAAAAATCTGCTTTTCATCGCTCTCAGTTTTCTCTCCTTCAATCTGTTGGCACAAAATTTCGTTCCGGGAAAACCTGCGGAGAACGGAATATCTGCAGACCGCCTTGGCCGCATTGATGGAATGGTTAATGATTTAATCACCAAAAAGAGAATTCCCGGAGCAGTGGTGTTTGTGGCGCGCAACGGCAAAGTCGTTTATCATAAAGCGTACGGCTATAGCGACGCAGAAAAGCAGGTTCAAATGAAAAAAGATGACATCTTCAGAATAGCGTCGCAGTCCAAAGCGATCACGAGCCTCGCGGTCATGATGTTGTATGAAGAAGGCCTTTTCGGTCTCGATGAACCCATCTCAAAATACATTCCTGAATTTAAAAATCAGAAGGTCCTTGTGAATTTCAACTGGAAAGACACGACTTACACAACGACGCCCGCAAAAAGTGAAATCACCGTCCGGCAACTGCTCACACACACGTCAGGGCTCGATTATGCCGGGATCGGAAGTCAGGAGTTTCGTGCTCTTTACGCAAAGGCCGGCATCCCGAGCGGGATAGGCAACGACAACATGGTATTGGCCGATAAAATGAAGATCCTTGGCAGCCTTCCCCTTAAGCACAATCCGGGCGAGGCATACACCTATGGACTAAACATCGATGTTCTAGGCTACCTGGTAGAAGTACTGTCCGGCAAATCGCTCGACGAGTTTTTTAAAACCCGGATCTTCCAACCGTTGGGCATGAACGATACGTACTTCTATCTTCCAAAGGAGAAATACCCGCGTCTTGTGGGTGTCTACCGCAGTGCACCACCTGCTCCAATGACAAGGTTAAAAGGACCAATCTATGATGGCGTCAATCCTGAGTATCCAACCTTGCCTGGCAAATATTTCTCAGGCGGCGCAGGTCTCAGTTCGACGATCGAGGACTACGCAAAGTTCCTTCAGATGTTTTTGAATAAAGGGGAACTGAACGGTGTTAGACTATTAAGCCGAAAAACCGTTGAAATGATTCTCACGAACCAAACGCAGCCACCCATCACCAGCCAGATGGGTTTGTGCTTCGGACTTGAAACAGAGAAAAATGATTACTCTTCTCCGGCATCTATCGGTTCCTTTTCATGGGGCGGCGCCTTCAATACACAGTATTGGGCTGATCCAAAGGAAAAACTCGTGGGATTGATTTACACGAATATGTATGATTCGCCCGGACTCAATACCGGTGATCGGTTCAAAGCCCTCGTATACCAGGCAATCGTTGATTAGGGAGATAAGACTTTAAGGAGTTAAGAATCTAGAGTGATGGAGAACAAGTAAGAAGGTAGCTCATTGTCACTCCCTTCTTACTTCTTACTTCTTAATTCTTACTTCTTACTTCTTACTTCTTATTCTTAATTCTTAATTCGTTGCCGAAACATCCCGGTGATAGCCGTTTGCAAGCTCATTGAACGGCATGTGAACTACCATCGCCTTGTCTTCCTCCGTGGCAGCGATATTCATTATGTCTACAAAGTACGGGATGGGACGCTTATAAATCATTCTCGGATACTTCAAGTCCTTACCCTGCGACTGAATTGAAACAAAATAGTATATCATCAATTCGTTGTTGTTAATCTCGATCTTGATGTTGCCGGTGCTTATCCCAGGCACCTTTACAGTGATGCGGTGATGAGTCGAGAATTTCTCTTTCAAAATATCGGGCTCACTGGTTCCGCCATTTAGGGTGTTGACCACATCGATTCCTGTGATCAATTCCTGCGGTAAATTGAGTTTACTGTCCATTTTCATTTTTTCTCCTCGCTGCCATCCCTTTCAATTCTTGTACCTACAAATATTTGTGCCATTAAGTCAGCGAATGGCTATTTTGAAGACCAATTAAATGACGTTATGACGCCTGATTTCTTCAATCTGTCATACCTGAAAACAGGATCGGCCATTCAGCAAAAAGGGGCAAACGTCATCGAAGAGTTGGAAATGATGGATATTCTCGCGGCATATGATCCGGTTTTGGCTGGCACATTGCCTCTGGATCTCTTCACTCCCGAGAGCGATCTCGACATTTTATGCTTTAGCCAGGATCTGAAGGATACCGAAATGAAATGGCGGCATCGCTTCGGAACTGATAAAAGTTTTTCTGCAGTGACCAAAAGTGTAAAAGGCATTGAATCGCTCATCGCAAGTTTCAATTCCGGGGGATTCAGATTCGAGCTTTTCGCGCAAGGCATTCCCACGAAACAACAAACCGCATACCTGCACATGGTCAATGAATTCAAATTATTGGAACGCTATGGCAAATCACTCCGGGATCAAATTCTCGATATGAAACGCCACGGCATGAAAACGGAACCTGCGTTTGCCCTGGCCCTTAAACTGCCTGGCGATCCTTACGAAGCGCTCCTGAAGGGCTCATTCTGAAACATAGTTGCAGTAAAGGTGAAGAATTTTAAGTAGCAATGTTGCAACAGCAGTAAATTCATTGACATTTAATTCTTAACGCGTGCGCATGTTGGTAATTTTGCCATTCAAATGGCGCACGACCACAACAATCATCAGCCCGTCACTCTTTCAAAAGTAAATGCCGCTTTTGTCTTCGGCATTGTTTTGAATTTTGTTTTCGTGCTGGCGGAAGCTGTTGCCGGTTTCGTCGTCAATTCCTTGTCGCTCCTTTCTGATGCAGCCCACAACCTGGCAGACGTTGGAACGCTGGCCCTTTCGCTTCTCGCTTTCCGTCTGCTCAAAGTAAAACCTAACGATCAATACACCTATGGCTATAGAAAGACCTCGATACTCGTCGCGCTGTTCAATTCGGTGATACTCCTGGTTTCTATTGGCGGCATCGCTTTTGAAGCAGTTCATAAGTCGCTTCGACCCGAACCCGAACCGCTCCCCGGCATGACAATCGCCATCGTGGCGGGAGTGGGAATACTTATCAATTCCATTTCGGCGATTCTTTTTTTTCGTGAAAAAGACAAAGACATTAATATAAAAAGTGCTTACCTCCACCTGCTAAGCGATGCGCTCGTTTCTGCGGGGATCGTCGTTGGTGGCATGATCATTTATTATACACATTGGAACTGGATCGACAATGCACTCAGCATCGTCATCGCCATTGTCATTCTTTTCAGCACCTGGCAATTGCTCAAGGAAAGTCTCCGCCTGTCGCTGGACGGTGTCCCGGAAAACATTCAAATGGACAAAGTAAAGTCAAAAGCGCTACAAATGGAGGGGGTTTCCGGCATCCATCACATTCATATTTGGGCAATCAGCTCGACAGAAAATGCGATGACGGCTCACGTCGTCTTGAAAGAAAATGTATCGCACGAGCAAGAGCTGAGAATCAAACACGATCTGCGTCACGAGCTCGAGCACAATAATATCCAGCATGTTACCCTCGAAACTGAACGGGAGAATGAATCGTGCTCGGCCGATACCTGCGAAGCCTGACCTAGTCCTTGAATCGGAACTTAAAAAATACCAGTACAGCTGACAAAGCAAGTGTTAACGCATTGGCCGTTATAACAGGGATGTCTTCTCTGATAATGCCATACGAGAGCCACAAAGCTGTGCCCGAACAGAAAATGAGAAACATTCCAAGTGAAAGATCTTTAGCAGACCTGCTTTGATAGGTTTTAACAACCTGGGGCACAAAAGCAATCGTAGTAAGCGATCCCGCCAACAGACCTAAGAATTGAACTGGTTCCATGAATGCACGCGTAGAATTTGCGCAAAGGTACCAGAAATTTGATCGGGGAGCTCTTCACTTCTCAGATGTCCGACTTTTTCAGCTTCAAATACGAAAAGTAGTTGAACAAGAACGCCCACATCAGTGCAATCGCAATAGAACCGAATGTCAGATAATCCCTGATTTCCTGAAATGCGTACCGGGCGAAGGGTAGCGGTACCAGGTTCATTATCGATTCAAGCGGGAAAAAGGGAATGAGTCCAGGCACGAGATCATCGAGGTTCTTTTTAAGAATAAGCTCGATCAGGTAAGAATTGAGCAACACCACGATAGTCAAACCAGATCGCTGAAGGAGCATGCCCAGCATCAAAGAGAAGGAGAGAAACGAAAATACTTCGAGAAAATACGCCAGGAAAAATTCCACGCCAGTGAGGCCATATGGAAAATCAAACCCCGGCGAGTATATGAACCCGGTTACGGTTGCGATCAGGAACACAACAACCGTGCTCAGTGCCGCCAACAGCACGTTCGTCAGTACTTTCGATATCAGAAATTGCTCCCGGCTCAACCCGTCAATTATGTTCTGGCGGATCGTCCGGTAGGTAAATTCGTTGGTTATGGAGATCACTACCATGATAGCGATTCCCATCTTCAACAGCCCGGCCGACCAGGCTAGGTTTTGCCAGATATCAGGAAAATGGTAAAGTGGGATTCGGTTGATATTGATTTCCTGCCCAAAGTCCTCAAACGTCCTTCCTATCCATTTCAGGAATTCCATACCGCTCGCTGTTCCCGTGATCAGGGTAAAGAAATAGAGTCCGCAAATAATCCAGAACGTGCGGTAGTCGATGAGTTTCTTTAAATCAATTTTTAACAAGTGCAGCATGCTCCGCTTCGGCTAAAATTTCCAAAAATTGTTTCTCGAGGCTCTTCTTTTGTGTCACCAGGTGAGTGGCCACAATCCCTTTCTCAAACAGATAACGGTTAAGGTCCTGGCTATGGAAGTTTTCTCTCATCCTGACAACAAACTGCTGGTTATCCTTTTTTACTGCGGCGGAGCCAGCAAAACTTTCCAGGATCATTCCCAAATCATCATGGAACGCCACCACTTCGACAGTCTCCTCACCTTTTCCAACTTCATCCACAGCACCTGCATGCACAAGATTTCCCTTTCTCAGCACCGCAAAATGTGAACATACTTTCTGCACTTCGTCGAGCAGGTGGCTCGCCAAAATAATAGTCTTGCCGTCCGTTGCGATCCGTTTGATGATCTCCCTGATCTCAGCTATGCCCATGGGGTCAAGCCCGTTCGTAGGTTCATCCAAAATCAGCACAATGGGATCATTCAGTAATGCAGAAGCTATCGCGAGGCGTTGCTTCATCCCCAGGGAATATGTCCGATACTTATCATTTCTACGTGCGTCCAACTCAACAAGCTCCAATACCTTCGGTATGTTCGATGCGGGCGCCTCCTTAATCATCGCCATTAATTCAAGATTCTTTTGTCCGCTGAGGTAAGGATAAAAAATCGGATGCTCCAGGACTGCACCGATCTTCTTGCGCATGAGGTGTGTCGGAGGCTGACTAAACCAGGAAAAATTGCCCGCTGTAGGATTGATCACTCCCATCAGCATGCCGAGTGTTGTTGTCTTGCCGCTGCCATTGGGCCCGAGCATACCAAATACCTCTCCGCGATTAACTTCCAGATTGAGGTTGTTGACAGCGCAGAGCCTTCCGAAGTTTTTTGTAAGTCCCTGAATCGAAAGTACGTTTTCCAACTTCTATAATGTTAATGGTCTGACTTCTTGTCGCCTTTATCGTCTTCACCTTCATCGCCGTCCTGATCGAACTTGTGGCGACGGTCTTTCCGGCCAACAAAGTCTTTGATCTTCCGGCCGATATCTGAGCTTTCATCAAGAGACGAAAACAGTGCGCCGGCCTTTGATACATCGATCGTTCCGACAATGTCCAGGACGTAAAGGCTGCTGGAATCATTGACCAATACGACCGTTCCAGGCGTTGATCCCTTCTTATCGTTGTAGAATACATCAAAGTTCCGTCCCTGGTAACGACTGGTCATCACGGACTCAAAGTGCTCCGACTGATAGTCCAGCTTGAGTTTCTTGTATTCATTGGACCCGAATTGTTTCGACTCCTTGTCAATCATCAGGAATTTAAGTTTTTCGATGTTCCTGATCATATCATCAAACTCTTTGTTCTCCGTCTGATTCAGCATCCTGAGTGTGTTCTTGTAGAAATACAATGCAAGCGACTTATCAAAAGTCGCCTGCAATGCTTCTGTTGCTTTCGCCTGGGCGCGAAGTTCTGCGGTTGCAATCACCAGTGCGAGGAGGATAAGTAATTTCTTCATGAACGTAAGTGTTTACTCGTCGTTCTTCTTTTCTTTGGCGTTTTCCTTGCTATTCTCTTTGCCGCCGTCCTTGCCGTTCTTATCAAGTTTCCTAAGGTGGTTCAATCCATCGATGTCCATCTTGCTTCCGATCTTACTGATCTGCTTGAGATCAATCTCACCAAAGAGCGTCAGCATCGCAAAATCGTCATTACCTCCAGCGATCATCACCAACTCACCGATCGTTCCCGGCTTTACTTCCTTAATAAAGAACTTCATGTCCTTGCCGTCATCACGAACAGACATCAGCTCTTCATATGTCTTTACCGGCAGGATCCCCATTGCCTCTTTGTACAAGCCTTTTGCATCGCTTGTATTTTCTTTTGCCAGGATCCGCAATCCCTTCAACTTGCTTATCGCATTCAGCACTTCCTGGTCTTCCGGGCTTTTAACTTCCATGTTCGTAAACAGACTGAACATCTTGCTACTAACCGTCACCTGTGTGAATGATTCGTCGTCCTGGTATTTATTGAAGAAACTGGCGATTGCATCACTTTGCGCCTGTGCGGCAAGCGACATTACCATCACCACCGCTCCGATCATTAACTTTTTCATATTCGTTAGTTTAATTTTTCTCCCGATAGTCCCGATTGCTATCGGGATCGGGACGATTTCAATTATTAAATGTTTGCTTTCTCGTTTGACTTGGTTTGAATCTTCTTTTCTGCATCGTTAAACATCTTGATCTTTCCGGTCTCATGTTTCGCTTTGCCGAAGCTGTTCGAAATCATCATCAGTGCTTTCTTTGTTTCCTCGAAGGCCATTTGCGGATCGGAATAAGTATCCTGGAGCTCCTGTGGATACGATTTCCTGATCTCATTGCGTATGAAGTAAGTCGCAGCCACCACGACAACGATTCCTGCAGCAATGCGTGTGACGTTTCTGAAACTTACCATACTGATCACCTTTCCCTCACGACGCTTACGCAATTCCTTTGTTACAGCCGTTTCAAAATTTTCTCCCAGAGATTTATTTTTTTCATCATCAAAAAAACGAAACAAGGCCGCAGCCGACTGCATATTATCAGGGACGTTTGCGCCGGCAAAATATTCTTTGAGCTGCTCCTCTTCTTCGAGAGTCGTGTCGGCGTTCCAATATTTTTCCAGCAGCGCTTCTATGGTCTTAGAGTCCATAAGCATTTAATTTTTGTAGTTTCTCACGCACCGCATTCCGTGCGCGGAATAGATTGACTTTCACCTGGCTCATATCCAGTTCCAGGATCTCGCAGATTTCATTGTAGCTGTAGCCTTCCACATCTCGGAGATGCATGACATGCCGTTGTTTTTCCGGAAGGGAATCCATCAGTTCGCCGATGCGTGTCATATTTTCTTTCATTTCAGTGGAGTCGTGTGGCGACAATGCTCCGTGTTGGACGTAGAATCCCTTCTCGAGGTCATCCGTGGGCCGGCGCTGCTGCTGACGAAGCCTGTCCAACGACAGATTTTTCGTAATGCGCATGCACCATGCCTCCATGTTCTGTATGCCTTCCAGTTGATCCCGCCCGTTCCAGATCTTGATAAATACTTCCTGAACGACATCTTTGGCCTCTTCGCTGCTCCCCAACATGCGGAAAGCAAACCGGAAAAGCTTGTTTTTTACGGGAAAGACACGAGTTTGGAACGTTTCCAAGTCCATCAATTACAAGGGCTAGACGCCTGGGAGAACCAGCTTGTTACACTAGCCTGCTAAAATCGTCATTCTTCCTCAGAATTAACGGGTTTCGAAGAAAGAAGAAAGAAGTAAGAAGTAAGAAGAAAGAAGAAAGAAGGAAGAAGATTATCAGGAATTCCGAGCAGGCAGAAAATATGAACCGAAACAATACGGTGTCAACTTGACTGGATGATTCCTACGAAAAACTTTAGCGAGCTCCTCGTATGGCAGAAAGCACATCGATTTGTGCTGGATGTTTACATCTTCACCAAGGCTTTTCCAAGGGAAGAAATTTACGGATTGACATCACAGTTTCGGAGAGCAGCCGTGTCGATCGCTGCAAATATTTCCGAAGGGTATGCGAAAAAGGGAAAACGCGACAAGCGACGATTTCTTAATTTTGCACAAGGATCAGTTGAGGAATGTCGGTACTACCTCATGTTGGCTAAGGATCTTCAGTTCAATCATGATCCCAAACTTGAATTTCTAATGGTAGAAGTTAGTAAACTCTTAAATGCGTACGCGAAAGCCATTGATGATGACATCAATTCGCATTCGTAACGCACCTCCTTGCTTCTTTGTTCTTACTCCTAGTGTGCGCAACTTTTTATTACTTAATCGTGTTGTGAGACAATGAACACCCTCAAGGACCTTGAAAAGCTAAACGATTCACTTTCCCCGCAGGAATCAAAAACACCCCTCCTCTTCATCGGCCACGGCTCACCGATGAATGGAATCGAAAACAACCAGTTCAGCGAAACATGGGAGAAATTAGGACGAGATCTTAAGCCGCCGGCTGCCGTAATCGTCGTGTCCGCGCACTGGTTTACAAAGGGGACATTTGTCACGGCAATGGAAAAGCCCAGAACCATTCATGACTTTTATGGTTTCCCAAAGCAGCTGTTCGATGTCCAATATCCTGCGCCCGGGGATCCTGCCCTCGCGAAAGCAGCGGCCTCAATGGTCCGAACTACAGAAGTTGGCCTGGATCACGAATGGGGACTTGACCACGGGACGTGGTCGGTGGTTAAACGGATGTTTTCCGAAGCAAAAATTCCGGTGCTTCAACTTAGCATCGACTATACAAAAAGCCCGGCGTTCCACTATGGCCTCGCGCGGGAACTAGCATCTTTGCGGAAGAAGAATGTACTCATCATCGGTAGCGGCAACATGGTGCACAACCTGGGTGTCATGGATTGGAGGCTGCCGGAATCCGGATATGACTGGGCTATCGAAACAAACACGAAGTTCAAGGACCTGATCGCGAAAGGAGATCATACATCACTGATCAAGTATGAATCACTTGGCCAAGCTGCGAGACTTTCCATTCCGACGCCCGAACATTATTTGCCGTTGCTTTATGTTCTCGGATTAAAAGAGGATAACGAAGAGGTTTCTTTTTTTAATGATAGAACCGTGATGGGATCGGTATCCATGACGAGCGTGAAAATCGGATAATTTTCCCTCTTACGGATCTAACAAATCGAAAGATTTAATCTGTGAGATCAGCGCGATTTGTGGGAGGTTATTTAATTTTCTTCGGACAGGATCTCTTTCACGCGCTCCCGGTCTCTCTCGAAAATGTGGAGCCGCACGCCGGGAAACAATTCGTTTTTTATCGGAAGAAGGTTTGTGAAGTTTTCCTCACTCAGGAAGCACGGCACACCATACGCGTCAAGCTTGGTCTTCACAAGATTGGCTTCCACAACGGTATTGTAAGAATCAAATACAACGATTTTCTCCGAAGCTTCTTCCATTCGTCGCAAGTCAGACCGCTATTTCCAGAATCCAAAACCATAGGAGTTGTACAGTGCCTTCGCATCATACATGTTACCGCCCTTCATCGTCAGTTCCACCTTGCGGATATCGCCGATGTTTTTTATCGGATCCCCATCAACCAGAATGAGGTTTGCTTTCTTGCCCACTTCAATAGTGCCGTATTCACTGTCCTTACCTGCTACTTGTGCTGAAGTCAGCGTCGCCTTCTTTAACACCTCTGCGTTAGGGACTCCGGCAATTGAATACAGTTCCAGCTCACGCTGAAGTGCAAACCCGGGAAAATCATCCGTGCCCGGCACAAAAGTGATCCCATTCTTATGAAAAAGCTGCAGCATCTTCATCATGTTGTCGAAGGATTGCTTGTATTCGGACTCATGTCCTTTCATCGTGGGAAGACCACCATTATAAAGACCGCGCTTGAATTCGGCTGGAAACATATTCTGACTTTGGTCATAACCTGCAGCAAGCTTGCCGGGCTGGTTGGTAAACATGCTTTCAAAAATCATCATGGTTGGATCTACAACAGTTTTCTTTTGCTTCAGCAATTGAATGAATTTCTTCGCTTCCGGTCCGCTAACGTTGATGTTCTTTGCCCGCGCTGCGACTTTTGTAAATCTCCCCATGGAACGAGTGTCCAGTGTATCACCAAGAAAATTAAGCATGACCATGTTCATGTGAATGATTTGATCGTAGCCGTCGTTAACGGCGCGCGTTGCAGTCATAAAAGAAGGAATATGACCAACCACTTTAAGCCCACGCTTATGTGCTTCAGCCGCTATGGGTTTTACCCAATCCACTGGCAGCGAACTGTAAAGCTTCACTTGTTGATAACCATTGTCGGCGTAAAAGTTCACCGCAGCAATTCCTTCCTCCAGCGTCTTTACAATCTTGCCGGTCGGTCCAGCATATGGCCCAGCATAGTCGATGAAACCAGACCAAATCGTGATTTCCGGGCCTAAAAGTGCGTCGGTATCTACTTGCTTTTTTATTTCCGGAAGATCCAGTGAGTTGCCCATGTCCTTGATGTTGGTCACTCCCGCCGCGAGGTGGTAAATACCCTGAGACATATCATAGTGTGTGTGATTGTCCCACAGGCCGGGGAGCAGCATTTTACCCTGGCCGGAAATCACTTTTGCATTGGCCGGTGCCTTGACGCTGCTTGCTTTGCCTACCTGCGTAATCTTCCCTTGCTCGACCACCACCGTTTGGTTAGCATGTACTTTTCCCGACTTCGAATCGAAAACGCTGACATCGGTGATAGCAACCGGTACCTTTGACTTCTGCGTTAACGTTACGGCTTGCTCTGCGAAGTAATCCTCCTCGATCTCATCTTGCAGGCGCTTCAGCTCGGGCACAAGAAATTCATAGCCCAGCTTTATCGTGGACATCCAACCGCTCACCGCAGCAAAGAAATCCTTATTGGGAGTAAACCAAATGTAAGTAGGTGGACCGCCTGAGCCCGTGAATGAGAAAAGCTCAAGCTCTTCCGGGAAGCCGTTAACTTTGGCAGTGTGGTTCTTTACGTGCTCAACTTTCAGCTTTCCGTTCGGAACGGTCTCAATTTCCTGGATATGCGGAACTTTCAAGGCCATTTTAATATCCCACTCGACTTCTGCAGGTACGCTGTTGAGGGGAGAGTACAGCACCGGCGCTGAAACACTTTTCTGACCATCCTCTATTTTATTCTTCCACTTTGCGATTCCATTCGATATCGAAAAGACCTCATTCACCTCACCTTTAAAGTAATCAACACCCGTGACCTTACGGGATACAACATGATGTTCATTGAGAATGATATCAACCCTGAGTTTTGGTCCCCGGCCTCTGTCATTAAACTCATAGTAGTAAGATACTTTTTCGGGGGCTTCCGTCCAGCGCAAGAGTTTACCGGAGATCTTCTCTGTGGTGATAACAGTGTAGCGCGTGGTGTCTGCTAAGCCAAATACCTGGTTGCTCAAGCAAATAGTCAGTACGCAGAATAAGTATTTCATGTGTGCAGTCATTTAAATTTATTTCTTCAAAACAGTGAATTCTACCCGCCGATTATTTGCGCGGCCATCTTCTGTGTCGTTGGTATCGATGGGTTTGCTTTCGCCATAGCCTTTTGCCGTGAGTCGGGCAGCGCCAATCCCCTGCGACACCAGGTAGTCAACGACGGCCTGCGAGCGCCCTTGCGAAAGATTGACATTGTATTCATCAGTTCCCTTGCTGTCGGTATGTCCTGCGATTTCGATCTCAACTGTTGGATTCTGGTCTAAGAAATTCACAACCTTGTTCAATTCGGCAAAAGACTCAGACTTAAGGGTTGTCTTATTAAAGTCGAAATAGATATTTTTCAGCCTGACTGTAAGGCCAACCTCAATCGGCGTTAGGTACAGATCTTTTGTCAGCGGTGAGAGATCTTCAGAATTGAACCAGGCGCTATCGGTCGCAGACAGAAATCCCTCTGCAGAACCAGCAAGGACGTACCATCCAAGTTTCCCTATCTCTAGCTCAAATTTTCCTTTGTCAGCCTGAATGGTGTAGCTACTTTTCTTATCTGGTTTTAATGTGAAGTCGACTTTTGAGTTGATGGGTTCGTTGGTTTTTTTGTTATACACCGTACCGTTGATCACCAGCTTCTTTGCAATCGGGGTCAGGTAAATATCAGCAACCAACGTAGTGTCACTGCCAAGTCGCGGGACCGTCATCGTCATTTCCTGTGGTTGGTAGCCCGACGCGCTTGCCGCGATCTGATATTCACTGATTTCGGGAATCTTTGTTTCAAACTTCCCGGTCGCTGGCGTTTTCAATGCAATGGGCTTCATGTCTTTGATTGTGACGGTCACATTCGAGGCGATGGGCTGTTTTGTTTTGTCATCGTATACCACGCCGGTAAGCATGACTTTGATCGCTTTTGGGATAAGCACGAATACGTCGAGGTTCCCGCCGTCCATTCTGCTGTTCGATCGCGCCATGTAAACGTGGCCAGACTCATCCATTGAAAAATAATCATCTGCTGCAGCCGTGTTGATGGGCTTACCAAGATTGGCCGGCTCCGACCACGCGTTCCATGATTCGTCCATTCGAACGCTCTTATAAATATCCGTTCCACCCTGTCTGCCCTGCCCAAGTCTGTCACTGGAAAAATAAAGAGTCCGGTTATCGGGGCCGATGAAAGGCGCGAACTCATCGGAAGCTGCGCTTATCTTAAGTTTTTCGGGGCGAGACCACGCGTTACCCTGCGCATGCGAAACATACAGGTCACTTTTGATGCCGTTGGGTTGCTCAGAAAAATAAAGAATGAGGTGCTTCAAGTCGGCAGAGATGGCGGCACCGTTGAAACGACCTTTTGCCATATCCGAAAAATCTTTTGGATTTACTTCAGACCATTGTCCACTGGGGCTGACGAGGGAGAAACCTTTATCGTTCTTCGACCTCCCTCCACGTACTAGCAGTGTACCGTCGTGTAATACCTGGAAGACCTGATTTGTTTTGCCTTGGTTGAAGGGTGACCCCATGTGCTGAGGGGCGCCCCATACGCCTTTGTCATCCTTGGTGCTTGTCCAAATGTCCTGCGTTCCCTCCTTGCCCATAGTGTTGGCAGGACTTCCGACAACAAAAAAGTAAAGTTTGTTGCCGTCGGGGGAGATGACTGGCGCAGCGTCGTGATAGATTGAATTGACTTCCTTGATCTTGATCAGTTCGTATCGTGGCGCAAATGTTTGCGAAAAGCAGTGAAAGGAAAAAGCCAATAGAAAGAACGCCAACAGGTATTTCATGCTAAAGGGATTTGGAGTAAAGTTAGCAGATTCAGCGTGATTGAAGAAGCCTGCGAAGTGGGCGACTGTTATCCGGAAACTCGCGGTGCCGGCAAGAATCCGCGTTTGCTTAAAGCGATACCTATCAATATAAGCACCAATGCAATCGTATTTAAGATGAACATCCTTTTGTGCTTCGCGACTGGATCAGTCATTTTTTTTGAGGTAGTCCTTGCCGCGGTTATTAAGCCAACAGCGACCAGCATAGTGACGATGTGCTCCACGGTCCAATAGCGTAATGTCGGGTCTTTCATGGAACTACCACTGAATTGGACAAACGGACTAACAAAATAAAGTATTAGTCCCAGGAGAAGTTGTGTGTGTGTCAACGAGAATAAAGAGAGACCAAGCATGTTATCAGTCTTGGTAAAGGCACTCTTATTTGAATATCCGAGGAATGTCTTTACAACAACGATGATCAAAAAGATAAGGACGAATTGCCTGAGCAGCGAATGGGTAATAAGGAGGGTTGGGTACATAATTCGGGTGTATTTTTGTTGAATGCGAAATTAGTGTATTTCCGTCAGATGGGTGCGGATCGTTGAACCGGAACTACAGTATTACGCGTTTCCAAAGAAGCAGTCTACCGCCTACCCAAATTCTTACCGCCTCTGAATTCATTATCCCTATATTTCTTCTGTTCAATTCCAATCAATATGAAAAAAGTTATTTGCTCGTTTTGTTTAATACTTGCGCTTGTTCCGTCCTTTTCTCAGGACAAAACCGGCTATCAAAGACCTCCGGATGATATCATCAAGTTGCTTGAAGCGCCGCTCACGCCAGCCGTGGTCATTTCGCCTGATAAGAACTGGATGGCCTTGATGGATCGATCTGACTATCCAAGCATCGAAGAACTTTCGCGCCCAGAACTTAGAATTGCAGGCTTACGAATCAACCCTGAAAATTTCGGCCCGAGCCGCGAGAACTATTCTGTCGGACTGAAATTTAAAAATCTCAAAGACCTGAAAGAGTATACTGTCAAAGGACTTCCATCGCCCCTACAAATGAGCCGTTTTGGCTTTTCTCCTGATGGCAAAAAAGCTACGTTCCTTCAAAGTTATCCGGACCACATAGAGCTGTGGTTGGTCGACATCACAACTGCCAACGCACGGATACTGACTAAAAAGAAAATCAACAACACGAATGCGAATCCGGTATCATGGCTTCCAAACTCAAACCAGATACTATTTCTCGCTGTCGTGGACGGGAAAAAACTACCCGAGAAATCAAGGGTTCCTGCCGGACCCGTGACGGAAGAGAATCTCGGAAAGAAAGCGGCCGCACGTACCTATCAAGACCTTTTGAAGAATCAATACGATGAGGCGGCCTTCGATTTTTACTGTACATCGCAGCTATACTCAATCTCGCTGGATGGCGTGGAGAAACCCATTGGTCAGCCTGGGGTGTTCGCTTCTCAAAATCCTTCACCGGACGGAAACATGATCTTGACGGAAGTAATACATAAACCATATTCTTACCTTGTTCCCGAAGAGTTATTTCCGCACCTCGTTCAGGTGCTGGATCTGAATGGCAACGTTATAAAGACGTTGACGGACATTCCACTTTCCGATAACGTGCCTGTAGGTTTCAGTGCGGCCATCAAGGGTCCACGCAATCATGGTTGGAGGTCGGATCAACCAGCAACAGTTTACTGGGCAGAAGCTCAGGACGGTGGCGACCCTAAAGTCAAGACGAGCATACGTGATAAGGTGTTTCAGCTCGCAGCGCCCTTCAGCGCCACACCAGAAGAGTTGATCAGTCTCCCACTTCGGTACACTTCTATTTTATGGGGCAATGATAAGACGGCATTAGTGCATGAACGCTGGTGGAATGATCGCAAAGTCAGGACATATCAAATCGACCCATCAAACCCGTCAAAAAAGAAAACGCTGTTCGACCGTTCTTACGAAGACGTGTATTCGAACCCTGGTGATGTGATAACGACCACGAATCAATACGGAAGAAACGTGATGGCAATCCAGGATAATAGCATCTTGCTTGCGGGCCCTGGCTCATCCCCGGAAGGTGACAGACCTTTCCTCGACAAGCTTGATCTCAATAGCGGTAAGACGTCGCGTTTGTGGAGAAGTGAAGCGCCATTCTACGAAGTCGTAGTCAGTGTTATCGACCCAAAGAAAGTTACATTTATCACGTCTCGCGAATCTCAGAACGACAATCCCAATTATTTTCTCAGGACTGCCGGATCAAAAAATCTTACTCAGCTGACGACGTTTCCACATCCTTATCCTCAGATCAAGGATGTAAAGAAACAGGTATTGAAGTACAAGCGGCCAGATGGCGTCGATCTGACGGCTGACCTTTACCTTCCGCCCGGATATAAAAAGGAGATGGGGCCGTTGCCGACTTTCCTTTGGGCATATCCGGCAGAGTTCAAATCCAAAGGCAATGCTGGGCAGGTAAAGGGATCGCCTTACTCATTCACACGACTGAGCTGGGGAACGGCCATCTATTGGGTTGTTCGTGGTTACGCCATTCTCGACAATGCCTCAATCCCGATCGTTGGGGAAGGCGACAACGAGCCCAATGATACTTATATTGAGCAGCTTGTTTCCAGTGCGAAAGCGGCGATCGATTATGGGGCGTCACTTGGATACGTTGATCCCAAGCGTGTCGGCGTCGGTGGACATAGCTATGGTGCTTTCATGACTGCAAACCTCCTTGCACATTCCGATTTGTTCAAGGCAGGTATTGCACGAAGCGGTGCATACAATCGTACCCTTACCCCATTTGGATTCCAACAGGAGGAGCGCACTTACTGGGAAGCGCCGGAAGTGTATTTCAAGATGTCACCTTTCTCGTATGCAGATAAAATAAAAACACCGATCCTGCTTGTTCATGGTGAGGCAGACAATAATTCGGGAACCTTCCCTATTCAGACCGAACGTTTTTACAATGCTATCAAAGGTCACGGAGGTACGGCCCGCTACGTTTTGTTGCCCTATGAAAGTCACGGGTATCGCGCCAAGGAATCGATCATGCATACGTTGTGGGAAATGGATAACATGCTCGAAACGTACGTGAAGGGAAACGACCCTATGAAGGCCAAAATAGACGCGAAATAGCAATCATTTGAGGAAACAAAGGTGGAAGATTTGATCAGGACTGTTAACTTGATCAGATATTCCACCCCTCAATGAAACGTTTTTTACTGACCCTGCTTTTCGCCCTTCCTCTTTACGTCACACACGCGCAGCCAGATACCGTCAAGGCCGGTGCCTACATTATCAGCGTCCACGACATCAATTTTCATGACAAGGAATACACGATCCGTTATTGGCTGTGGTTCCTTTACAGCAACCCGGATTTTGATTTTTACAGTCAGCTTGATATTCCCAACGCCAAGGAGATCGATCCACCCACAATGGTGACTGACACCGTAGGTGGAAAGAAGTGGGTACAGATGAAAATGAAATGCGTGATGAAGGAAAGCTGGGTGGTTCATAATTTCCCTTTCGACAAACAGCACCTTCGCGTGCGGGTAGAGAACTCCGTCTTTGACAGCCGTGCGCTGATCTTTAAACCCGATACACGTCACTCCAGATTCGACGACATTGAAGGCCTTGACGGCTGGAGGATCACTGAATTCAAAGTTTCTTCAGACACCACGCACTATGGAACGGGCTTCGGCGATCCACGCCGTGGGCATGATTCGCAGACCTTTTCCACATTCAAGATCGATATGAGCATCGAACGAGATGCCTGGGGGTTGTTCGCGAAAATATTTATCGGGATGTACATCGCTTTCCTGATCGCACTCATCAGCTTCGTCTCTTTCCCATGGGAATTAGAGCCAAGGTTCGGACTTCCAGTCGGAGGGTTGTTTGCAGCTGTCGGTAACAAGTACATCATTGATTCGCTCTTACCCGAATCGCCCGAGTTCAGCTTAGTCGACACGTTGCACAGCATCACTTTTCTCGGCATTCTTTCTGTGCTCGCTGTTTCGGCGATCTCACTCAAATATTACAATGCCGGCAACAAAGACGCTTGCCTGAAGGCCGACAGGATCGGAGCGTGGATCGTGGCGGGGGTCTTCGTTATTCTAAATATTTATTATATAGCGTCAGCCTGATCTGTGAAACAGCTTATTTGCCTACTGTTTGTTTTTACCGCGTTCCGTTTGACCGCACAGCCGGACACGGTCAAGGTGGGTGCGTATGTGATCAGTGTGCACGATATCAATTTTCACGATAAAGAATACACAATCAGGTTCTGGCTTTGGTTCTTGTATGATAACGCCGAATTTGATTTCAGCAAACAACTGGATATTCCTAATGCAAAGAGCATCGATCCACCCGAGATCATGACCGATAGTATCGACGGCAAAGCATGGGTGATTATGAAGATGAAATGCACGATGAAAGAAAGCTGGAAAGTCGACGATTTTCCCTTTGACTCCCAACATTTACACCTGCAGATCGAGAATACGCTTTTTGATAAAAGCAGCTTGGTTTTTAAACCTGATTTTGATGGTAGTCGATATGAAAAAATGATGGCGATCGACGGATGGAACATCAGGAATTTCAATGTGAACACGAAGACGAATAATTATGAAACCGGATTCGGAGATTACCGACTGCCTTCACAACATAGCGAGTTCGCAACTTTCAATATCGACATGGACATTGAGCGCGATGCGTGGGGGCTGTTCCTCAAAATTTTTATTGGCATGTACATAGCATTTCTTATAGCCATTATCGGCTTTACTCCAAATCCCTGGGAGCTTGAACCCCGGTTCGGCCTGCCGGTCGGCGGATTGTTTGCTGCCGTTGGTAATAAATATATAATTGATTCAATCCTGCCGGAATCGTCAGAATTCACACTTGTCGACACCTTACATGCACTGACATTTTTTGGCATACTGGCAACACTCGTTGTATCTGCCTCCGCGTTGAAACTTCATGACTGGGGAAGGAAAGAAGCTTGTGATCGTGTAAATCGTGTCGGAGCCCGCATTGTGATTGCGGCGTATGTGATTGCCAATATTGTTTTTATCTGGCTGGCGATTTTGTAAAACGGCTATTGGAAATTGGCTGTTGGCCCTTGGCCGTTCACACTAATATCACTGCTTATTTTTCGTGTCGATGATGATGGTAACAGGTCCGTCGTTGACCAGGGAAACTTGCATGTCCGCTCCGAATTCGCCAGTTAAGATTGATTTACCAAGATGCAATCCAAGTTGCTTTATGAATTTTTCGTAAAGCGGAACAGCAATATCAGGCTTGGATGCCTTTATGTACGAGGGGCGGTTTCCTTTTTTGGTGCTCGCGTGAAGAGTGAACTGACTTACTGCAAGGATTTCGCCACCGGTATCTTTTACACTAACGTTCATCACGCCAGCTTCGTCATTGAATATCCTGAGGTTGACGATCTTGGCCGACAGCCACTGAATGTCTTCATCGCTGTCGGCATCTTCGATTCCGACCAAAACGAGCAGACCGTTTCCTATTTTCGATTTGACCATGCCGGAGATCGTGACCGACGCCTCCCCTACCCGCTGAACGACTGCGATCATTAGAAAGTCTGCTGGATCTCTTTCTTCAGTTCAGACAAGGCGTGACCGATAGGCTCAACCTTTTTTTCAAGAGTGATCTCGAATATCTTCCTTGCCAGGTCGAGGCTGGTTGCCTCGGGGCCCATGGCAGCAGATGCTTCATTTACAAGGATTGTGAGATCTTCTTTTGCATTCTTTACCATGTTCCATACGTTCTCACTCATGTATATCTGCTGGGATACATTGTGATTATACTCGTTGCGAATCTCATCGAGCAGCAACTTATGAAATTCCCGCGCTGAATAACCTTGCGTGTTGAGCCTGAGCAGCAGATTGGGTGGCGACATACGCTCGAGGAAGAGGCACATGCGTTCGTACGCCTGGAGCCTGTTGGGCAGAATCGTCTCGATGCTGCGGGATCTGATTTCCAGCTTTTTCAGTTCCAGCTCTTTGTAAATCATTGAGCGAACCATGAGATACATGGCGTAGAGGACCAGCGAAGCAGGTATCAGAATCTTTCCGTATTCGATCAGAGCGTCCATAGAATTTTTTGTTCCGTAAAGGTGTTTAAAAATTAGGTAATTTTGATGAACCCGGACTAGTCGGGGTTGATTTAGCGCGGGCAAGCTCTCCAGTTAAAAACCGTGGTTAGTGAGTAAAAATTGTAAACCCGGCACCCTATTTTTTTTGAAATATCGAAGAGATTTATGTTCGACGAGGTAAAGCCGGTGACATTGACCGAGCGGGCAGCGGAGGAAGTGCTGAAAATCATGCAAACCAAGAATATTCCGGAAGGCTATGGCCTGCGAATCGGTGCGCAGGGAGGCGGAGGCTGCGGTGGTGCCAGGTTGATTATCGGGTTTGATAAGAAGAAAGACACTGACCTCGCCTACATTTTTAACGGTGTCCAGGTTTTTGTCGACAAGAAACACACGCTTTATGTGATGGGCAAAGAAGTCGATTTCTATGAGGGAGCGGATGCGAGGGGATTTATGTTCAATGACGCCGAATAGGACTCGCCACGCTCGCGTGCAAATCGCAACGGCGCAGAGGCAGCACAAAGTTGACTTCGATTCCCGCTCCCGGCAGGCTTCGTGTCGGAGCGCCTGTTTGAAAGGAGCGGAGCCGCGGTGACTACCGGGTAAGTGAGATCGTTACGCTCGCTTTCCTACACACCCCGCCGATCGGTGGATTGAATTTTGAAATGTTGATCTGAACGGCGAGGGCCTCAGGAAATTTTTTCAGAATTGCTTCCCCGATTAGATGACCGACTCGCTCAAGCAGCTTCGATGGTTTGGCCATTTCGTCTTTCACGATAGAATAAACTTCTTCGTAATTGATTGTCCCGGACAAATGATCATGAAATGCAGCCTCGCGGAATTCGGTTTCTACGATAACATCAAGCTCGAATTTATTACCGGAGGAACGCTCGTGGGGATAGACTCCATGGTACGCGTGAAACTCCAGCCCTTCGAGAATGATTCTGCCCGTCATGCAACCTCGTCGAAGAAAGAGCGCAATGGCTCAGGCTCAGCTACAACCTTTGCAGGCTCGACCTTGACGTGTTCTGTTTTGACCGGGGTGTCGGTATCCACCGGCTGCAATTTTTTGTTTTGATTTTCAATTGTTGCCGCAGCTTTCTTTATCTCACGTTTGGCAAAAACCATGTGGTCGTCAGCGTTGAATGTCTTCATCGTTTGACGCACACGCTCAGCACGATCAAGTGCCTCACTGGCCAGGCGCGTAAGGTCGTCCACGAGCACATTGCGTTGGGATTCAAGCGTCTTGTATTGCTGAACCAGGCTTCGCAAATTGTCTTCCATGTCGCCGAGCATTTGGCGCGACATGTTATCGGCTTCCTCGATCGTATTCTTTGCTTTTGCCTTCGCTTCATTGAAAAGCGCTTCGGCGTTGATCTGCGCCTCCCTTACATGAAGCTCGGCTGTCTTTTTCGCCTGATCAACCACATTCGCACCCGTGTCTTCAGCGGTTTTGAGTGTTCTGAACAATGACGTTTCGACCTCACGCAGCTTTGACACTTCGCGCTCGCTGTTTTCGAATTTCATTTTCAGCTCTTTGATCTCATCGTTCATGCGTTCCCATTCCTGGGAAAGTGAAAGCAAGAAGGCATTCACTTCGTCTTTGTCGTAGCCGCGAAGCGTCCGTTCGAACGTCTTCTGGCGAATTTCCAAGGGTGTTACTTTCATTTGACGTAGCGTGTTTGTGTTGAAGATTAAAAAATTACGTCCCAAATGGAGATCGTCCTGTCATCACTGGCGCTGATCAACTGTCCATTAAACGAAGACCAGAGCAGTCTGTTCACTGAAGTGCCGTGACCGGCATGTCTCGCTTTGTCAATGACCTTCAGCAGTGTCAGACTGGCCGTATGCCAGACTTTGACTGACTTATCCAGGCTGCAAGTTACAAAATGTTCTGAGTCCGGGCTAAATTCGATATGGTTGATTGCGTAGAGGTGCGCCTTTATTTCCTCGTGAAGAGAATAGCTATTGGACACAGACCACGCTTTTAAGCGGGCATCACGGCTGCCACTGAGCAAAAAACGTGAATCAGGGGTATAGGCAAGGGTAAAAACAGAGTTTGTATGTGCCTGCCATTCATGCTTAAGTTGATAGGTCTGCGAATCGAACACCCGGATGAAATTATCGCTGTACCCGACGGCAACTTCATTGCGCTGAGAATTGGGTGCAATCGTCCTGGCGTTTCGATTTGAATTAACAAGCTTGTTTTTCACCGTCATGGTTCGCAAATCAACTACCGTCAGCGATCCGTCACCCGACGCAATCAGGCAGTCCTCCCCGATCGATTTGATATCAAAAATCGCAGCATCCGAAAGTTTCAACGATGCTACCTCCTTTTTATTTCGCCAATCAAGAACATGAATGCCTTCATAGTTGTGACCCGCGACAAGGAGATCCGTATCCGGTAACGCATGTATGGCGTAGATTGAATTAGGCAACCGGGCGATGAGTGTGCCTTCTTCCAGGTTGGCAAAATCCCATTTGACGATCATGCCGTCGCCCGCCGCGGAGAAAAAATGTTGTGAACCGGGGACCTGCGTGAGCGCATAGACACAGTCATGATGGCCCGTCAATGTCTGAAGCTTCTTAACAAGGATACTTGCCATCGCTCAATAAGTTTCCAAATGATATTTTTACATAAAATTGGCGCACACAACCAGATTAACCTAATGCCACTTCTTAAAATTCATACCCTTGGTAAGCAGCAGGCATGGGCTGTGTGGCATATTGCTGAGTCAGAGCGCGAGCTGTCCGATCTCGCAATGGAGACCTGTCCCGCTGAAATTGTTAACTCCCAAAAAAGACTGGAGTGGGCTGCAGCCCGGGCTCTCACGCGTGAACTTCTCGAAAACCTCGGGTGTTCCTATTTCGGAATGGAAAAGGATGAATTCGGAAAACCATTCCTCAAGAAAAATTCACATCATATATCGCTGTCCCATTCCTATCCGTACGTTATGGTCCAGGTCGATGACAAACACGGAGTTGGAATTGACCTCGAGCAACCGAAGGAAAAATTAAGAGTCATTGCCACACGTGTTTTTACCAAGAGCGAAGTGAGCGACGCTGCAAATGATGTTGTCAAGTTGTGTATTTACTGGTGCGCAAAGGAAGCATTGTATAAGTTTTATGGGAAGAAGAATCTTCTTTTCACTGACCACCTTAAAGTCGATCCGTTTCAGCTTTCTTCCAGTGGTTACCTTACAGGGCGAATCGTGTTTAATGAACAGGAAACTATTGTGCATTTGCAGTATCTTGTACAAAAGGAGTACGTACTCGTCTACACATCCCCTTAATTTCGTCCGTATGAAGTCGTTCGTCATGGTTGTCCTGCTGTTCGTGACTTTTGGTCTCCAGGCCCAAACGCCCGTGCAAAACTTTACGGCTGAGAACGTTGACGGTACGGCTATCTCCCTTGATAGATACAATGGGGCTCCGGGCGTCGTTGTGATCTTCACCAGCAACTATTGTCCCTACGATGGATATTATAAATTGAGAATACGAGACCTTATCAAATCCTACAGCGACAAACTACCCTTCCTTCTTGTCAATTCGTATCCCGAGGAGTCGTTGCAAAGTATGAAGATTGCCTACGGTGCTTGGGCGCTGCCTGTTCCTTACCTCGCCGATAAAGACCAGGCTGCAATGGAGGCATTGGGTGCCAAGAAAAGTCCCGAAGTCTTCCTGTTAAAGAGCGTCAACGGCAAATTCGTCTCTCTTTACAGTGGCGCCCTGGATGATAATCCACAGGCACCTGAGGGAGTAACGGCCTATTACATCAAGCAGGCAATTGACAAGTTACTTGCCGGACAAGATGTGAATATGCCGTCGGTGAGGCCGGTTGGGTGCACTATTCGCGGAAAATAGAATGAGGAGTTAGGGAGTTCTTCGACTAGTCCTAATGTAGATTGCCTTTGCATAGCCATTAAGAAGTTACTCACCTCTTCAATCATAGGAATCATTTTCTGATCATCATTGAAGTTGAGGTCGCGTGCGAGCAATAAGAAATAACGACATTCTTCAAGTGAGCTTTGGGCAAAATTTAAGAATCGAAGTATGTCCCTTGCACCTGTTTTTTATCTCCTTCCACTATGTTGGCAGCAATGGAGGCCGCCGCAGGGCGAAATTGAGAGGTCAGACCATAGACTTCTTTCTTCCTGGGAAATTTTGTAGTAAAGGCGTAAACGGCTATCACGAAATGGTGTGCACTTTGCCAAACGATAAGATCGGTATAAGATTTTGCTGGAAGCATAACACCGAATTTCGGATCGGGAACACATGACTCCAATTGCCAGCTTGTACGGTTTTTCTAACGAATTTCTTCTTAACTCCCTAACTACTCCTTGAATCCTTGCTTCCTGACTCCAGTCCTCACACCCCCAAATCTCCACCGTCTGAGATCTCTACCAGCAGCAACTTCACTTCCTCCGCCTTCGCGTGTTCCCCCATCTTTTCAAATGACATGATCAGGTTGCGAAGCGCGCGGCGCACGATCTCAATGGTTTCACACGGTTCGAAAAAAGAATCCTGTGGAACCAGGTGCAATTCGTTGATGTAGTTCTCTATGTCCTGGCGTGAAAAGATCAATCCGCGGTTGAACGCATTGATGTAAAACTGATTATTCTGCGTGTCTTTGTAAGTGAGGATAAAAAGATTCGGTAGGTTCACTCCCTGGACGGGAAGCTTCAATTTTTGCGCTACCAGCATGTAAATCACACACAGCGTGATTGGGTTCCCTTTCCTCGTCTCAAGAACTACATTGATCAGTGAGTTACCAGGTGAATGAAAATTTTTGGTATTCGCACCGAACTTCAATTTGTTAAAGAGTACACTGTTGACAACTTTGACCTGATCGATGGGATAAAGATCCGGTCTGAACTCAAGCCAGGTTTCATAGTAGATCTGTTCGAGCTCCTGCCGTAGCTTTTCGATTTCAAGGTCAGGGTATTGGTACGTTGCCAACAGCCACATCGCCGTGAGCAAGTCTTTCTCCGGAGTCTTATACCATTCCAAAAGCCGTGATTTAAGCAAGTCGTATTGGAGGATATGAATGATGTCCTCGATGCGGGTCTGGAGGGCAGGGCTAAAGCTCGTTTCCCATTCCTTTTCAAGGTAAGGGATCACGTCTTTTCCCAGTGAAATTATTTTCTCCTCCACGTGCGACACCACCTGCTTGTCGTCGTCGTCCAGAAGCGAAATAAGAGCCTTGATTTCAGTCTCCTGCATAGAAATGGTGCCCAATAGGTATCAGAACAAAATGAAAAATGAGACAATAAAATTACTCATCCTTCCCTACGTCTGTATCACCCCCGGATTAAATTTCTCCACGGGAGCCTGATTAGCGGCAGAAATACCTGTGGAAATATATTTCCGGGTTTCCAGCGGGTCGATCACCGCGTCTACCCATAAGCGCGCCGCAGCATAGTAGGGACTGAGCTGTTCGTTATAGCGATCGGTAATCTCTTTCAGCATTTGCGTTTCTTCTTCCTTGGAAAGTGATTTACCCTGAGCTTTCAGAGTGCTTACACGTATTTGCAGCAACGTTTTGGCCGCCGACGCGCCACTCATTACTGCAATCTGTGCAGTAGGCCACGCTACAATAAGACGGGGATCATAGGCTTTGCCGCACATCGCATAATTACCTGCACCGTATGAGTTTCCAGTGATGATGGTGAATTTCGGAACGGTAGAATTCGCGACAGCATTTACCATTTTAGCACCATCCTTGATGATACCCCCATGTTCTGCCTTGCTGCCAACCATAAATCCGCTCACGTCCTGGATAAACACCAGCGGCACTTTTCTCTGATTGCAATTCATGATAAACCGGGCGGCCTTGTCCGCTGAGTCCGAGTAGATCACTCCACCCATTTGCATCTCTCCCTTCTTTGTCTTCACCACTTTGCGCTGATTGGCAACGATGCCCACAGCCCAGCCATCGATACGACCGTAGCCGCAGATGAGCGTCTTACCATAAAGACTTTTGTACTCGTCAAATTCGGAATTGTCTACGAGCCGCTTTATTATTTCTAGCGTGTCGTAAGGCTTCGCCCGGTCTGCAGGAAACACGCCGTAAATATCTTCCTGCTTCTCGGCGGGATTCTTTGGTTCAATCCTGTCGAAGCCTGCATTTTCTGTCTTGCCGATTTTGTCCACGATGTTGCGGATGTAATCTAGACAAGCCTGGTCGTTCGGAAACTTATTATCGGTGACACCTGAGATCTCACAATGGGTTGTAGCGCCACCCAGGGTTTCATTGTCTATGTCTTCGCCTATCGCCGCTTTTACCAGGTACGAACCCGCAAGGAAAATTGATCCTGTTTTGTCTACGATCATTGCTTCGTCGGACATGATGGGGAGGTACGCACCTCCCGCTACGCAGCTACCCATGATCGCTGCGATCTGAACAATTCCCATAGATGACATCCGGGCATTGTTCCTGAATTGGCGGCCGAAATGTTCTTTGTCGGGAAAAATCTCATCCTGCATCGGAAGAAAAACTCCCGCACTGTCAACCAGGTAGATCACCGGCAGCCGGTTCTCCATGGCAATCTCCTGAGCACGCAGATTTTTTTTTGCTGTTATCGGAAACCAAGCACCAGCCTTTACCGTGGCGTCGTTCGCGACTATCATGCAAAGTCTGCCTTTTACCCTTCCAATACCTGTTACGACGCCGCCACCGGGGCAGCCGCCTTGTTCCTTGTACATCCCCTCGCCTGCCAGAAGACCGATCTCAACGAACTCCTCATCTTTGTCCACCAGGTATTCGATGCGCTCCCGCGCAGTCAGCTTTCCCTTCTGATGTTGTTCTTCGATCTTCTTTTCACCGCCGCCCAAATGCAATTTTTTCTCGCGGGATGACAACTGAAAACAAAGCTGTTTGAAAAGATCCTCGTTGCGATTAAATTCCAGATCCATGGCGGTGGTTTGGCCCATTACTTTTATTTCTTTTTTGCGCCGGCGGCCTTTGCCTTCTCCGCTTCCTTTTGACGGTCACGCTGAATCTTGCTGCTGCTCTTGCCGAGCGGTCCGAGGAAATGCTTGGGGTTATTGTTAAAATTTTTAGCCAGTGTATCCAGCCTCAGAATGAGCCGGTTCAGGTTCACATATAGAGTATCTTCGGTCATCAGCTTGCTCACAGTGTTGTCACCTTTTTGCATGCGCGTGAGTGTTGCATTCAAGCTGGTAAGAGTTTGTTGCGTTTTCGCGATCGTTTTGTTGAGCTGCATACGTTTCAGCGTATCGGACAGAGTGCCGAAATTCTTGATCACGGGTCTGAGTTCGGTGAGGGTAGTATTCAGGTTGGCAGATACCTCAGTAAAGGAAGTCGACAGCACATCGATCTTCCCGTTGGCATTGCGCAAAGTCATGTTGAGAATGTCCGGTGTCTTCTGAAGTTTGGTGAAGATAGAGTCCAGACGCTGCGAGTTTTTAGTCAGGCCTTCCAGCGCAATGTCAAATTTTCTCAAAGTCGATTGAAGATTCCCTGCAACGGGCTGCGCTGTCTCGGTCAACACATCAAACATTCCCTTGGCAACCTCTGAACGCACCGTATCTCCCGGCTCGAGCGGTGTACCCACTTTTCCAATTGACAGCAAGATATACTTACCACCCAACAATTCGCCGTCGAGTACGGCTTTGGTGGAATCGCCCAGCTTCAATTTTGAATCAATGTCGATCTCAACGAGTACGCTGTGCTTGTCATTCTCAATGATCGTAATATTGCTGACACGCCCTGCGGCAAATCCACTCACACGAACAGGATTGGATATCTGCAGATTGTCGACATTCTCATAGATCGCATAGTATTTTTTGGTGGTCGCAAAAAAATCGATCCCTTTCAGGAAGTTAAACCCGAAATACAAAAGGACGACTGCTACCGTCGCAAAAATTCCAACCATCAATTCTTTCTGTCTCACTCGTGTTCAGTTTATAGATTCCACCTGTGTCTTGTACTCTTTGAAAGCCCGGTAAATGCCCGAAGCTATAAGGTCTTGTCCGCTTTCTTCATTAAGAAATTTTTCCTCAGTAGGATTGGTAAGAAATCCCACCTCGATCAGCACACTAGGCATTGCTGTCCGCCACAGCACCCAGAAGCCGGCCTGCTTGACGCCGTGACTTTTACGCCCAATTCTTCCTTTGAATTCCGCCTCCACTTTTCCTGCGAACTTTAGACTGCTCTCCTGGTAGGCACTTTGTGCAATCGAGAAAAGTATGCTCGACTCTGGACTATTCGGGTCAAATCCTTCATATCGCTCTTCATAGTTCTCATCTAATAAAATCACGGCATTCTCACGCTTTGCCACGTCGAGATTGCCCTCTGATTTATGCGGGCCCATCACGTAGGTCTCTGTACCACGGATCTCAGGTTTCGAAACGGCATTCGCATGGATGCAGATAAACAGATCCGCCTTGTTGCGATTGGCGATCGCGGCCCTTTCATCCAGAGCGAGATACCGGTCGTCCTTGCGGGTATAGATGACCTTTACTCCAGGAAGATTCTTTTGAATGTAATTGCCCACCTTGAGGGCAATCTTCAGAGCCACATCCTTCTCCCTCAAAAATACTCCTTTTGTACCCGGATCCTTTCCCCCGTGACCTGCGTCGATAACGACTGTGTCCACGACGGCGTCAGCTCGTTCCGAGGTCGCCGACAAGTTTAGCAAGGTTATTGCTAACAAAAAGAGCTTAGTTCGAATCCCGCAGAATAGTTGTGACCTATTTGACATAAATTCGCACAAAATCGTGAATTTTTCCATAAAAGTTAAATTTTTGGGGTGGCTACCTGTGGGCCGGCGTGTAGGAGAACTCTGCATTTTTTTGCTCCTGCTGTCAACGATTAGTGCGTCTGCCCAGGTGGAGAAAGCGGTGCGCCAACCAAAAGGAGACCTCCGCGGCGGGACGCTACCCGCCGACACCGTAGGGGTTAAGCCGGACAGCCTGGCGATGGCTACCGACTCGCTCTCCCAAAGGAACAGAGGAGACATTGAAACCACGATCACTTACTCAGCCCGGGATTCTATCAACTCAAGCATGCAGAGTAAGATCATTCACCTCTACGGTGACTCAAAGATCAAGTACGGCTCGATCGAACTTATTGCAGAAAATATAACCATCGACTACGAGAAGTCTACCATTTCTGCAGTTGGTACCTATGACTCGCTGGGGAGACGTGTGGGTTTTCCAATATTTATCAATGGCGCGGAAAAATACGAGACGAAAAGTATCGTCTATAATTTCAAGACCAAGAAAGCCCTTATATCCGAGATCGTAACCACACAAGGCGATGGATTCATACATGGCCAGGCCGTATTCAAAAATCCAAAAAATGAGTTGTTAAGTCTACGGAACGCCTATACAACTTGTAACCTGGTGCACCCACATTATCAGATCATGGCATCGAAAGCGAAAGCGATACCCGGCGACAAGATCGTAGTGGGACCATTCCACATGGAGGTCAATGAAGTGCCACTACCGCTGGGCTTTGCTTTTGGAATGTTTCCTTCCCCGCGTAAAAGCGCTTCCGGCATTATTGTCCCGGCTTATGGCGAAGAACGTAACCGCGGATTCTTTCTACGCAATGGGGGATACTTCTTCGATGTCAATGAATACTTCAAACTTCAGCTCACGGGAGATATTTATTCAAAAGGATCATCCGCTGTGTACGTGAACTCCAGCTACAACAAGCGATACAAGTACAACGGATCGTTCAACTTCAGTTTTACCAACAACAGAACGAGTCAGAATATCGAAGATCCTACGTCGGTGAAAGATTTTCGGATCACGTGGAGCCATACGCCACAGACTCGCGGAACAGGAAGATTCTCGGCGTCAGTAAATGCCGCAACCGCGACATACAACAATAGCAACTTTCTTCCGCTGAACACAAATCCTTCCGCGCCGCGGCTCGACAACACTTCGAGGAAACTCAGTTCCAATATCTCATATTCAAAGTCTTTCGGAACACTGTTTAATGCTGCGATCAACTTTCGCATCAACCAGGACCTCACTACCAAGCAAGTCGACCTCCCCTTGCCAGACCTGAGTTTCAACGTGAACAACGTCTATCCGTTCAAGAAGACTGCCCAGGGAATGTTTCTGCAAAACCTGTCGATGCGCTATACAATGACGGCCACCAACCAGGTCACAAACAATCTCGGCAGAACTGATCGTTATGGCAACGCATGGCTGGATGTGCACGGCAATCCAATCCAGCATGATAGTATTGCACCGTTCAATTTTCAAAACCTTCCCGGACTCATTCAGAATGCAAAAAAAGGCATCCGTTCAACCATACCAATCGCCACGTCCTTCAAGGTCCTGAAGTTTTTCACCATGAGCCCTAGCATCAACATCGATGAGTTGATCTATTTCGATAAGTTGTATTGGCGACCAAACGAGGCCGACTCGGGAAAAACAGCGGTGTCGACCATTAAGTCGGAATTCAACACGGTGACAAACTATTCACTCAACATGGGTATGACGACTCGCATTTATGGAACCTACTTTATGAAAGGCAACGGAAGCATAAAAGCCATTCGTCACATCATCAACCCAAGCATTGGCTACAGTTACTCACCTGACTTTGGCGATCCGAGCTATGGATACTACCAGGAATTGACTTTAAAAAATTCTAAATATCCTGTGTATAAGTCGTCGCATGAGAACTTTGTGTATGGTAGCTCCCGCTTTGGTAAGAGCTCTTCGATCAATTTCGGTATCAATAACAACATCGAGATGAAAGTAAAGAGCAAAAAGGATACGGTCGTTAAGAAAGTTGCATTGTTTAACACACTGTCTATCGGGAGCAGCTATAATTTTGCTGTAGACTCGATGAACCTGGCGCCGTTTTCAATGTCGGCGAACACGAACATACTCAACGACAAGTTGAACGTCAACCTGACTGGAACTCTCGACCCTTACAAATATGCCATTATCCACAAAGTCGAGGATCAAACGCAAAGAAAAGAAGTGAGGTCGCGGGAATACGCGTGGGGAAAGGTGTACGACCCTTCCATCAATACACCCGGATGGGAAGTGCTGTCGCAGGATGAATCGCCTATTGGTCGTATTACCAATGCAAACCTGGCGCTCAGCACCAACCTTAATCCGAAGGGTCAGAAAAAGGATACGGACACCAGGGACAAGATCGGTAAATCGAATGCTTCCGATTCAGACAAAAAGTACCTGCTGGCCAATCCCGATTCCTACATCGATTTTAATATTCCATGGAACCTCCGCATCAGCTACAACATAGACTATGCGCATAACGCAGCCGGAGCACTATCTAAAAATCTGACAAATACTGCCGCTGACAACAAGCTGCTGAATCCCACCATTACCCAAACCGTTCGCTTTAATGGCGATTTTTCCCTCACGGAAAAATGGAAAATCGTCTATAACTCCGGCTATGACTTTCAGTTGAAGGAGCTCACCACCACGCAACTCACTATTTCCCGTGACCTGCACTGCTGGGTCATCAACTTAAGCTGGGTGCCTTTCGGAAAATTCCAATCGTACAGTTTTTACATCGGGGTAAAATCATCCTTGTTGAAAGACTTGAAGTTGAACCGCACGCGGTCGTTCTTCGACAACTGATAAAAGAGTGTTGAGTGTTATGTGTTAGGTAGGGTACGTGTATAAAGGCGTAGCATGCATACTCAACACTTAACACTTAGCACTTAGAAAGATTTCAGCCACCCTTCAATTTCCGGAAGTGTAATGGCGGCTATGTCCAGCTTCATCTTCTTTCTCATACCGCCCAAATCATTTAACAATTTGGAAGGCTTGATTTCCTTTAGCTGGGCCACGCTCGTGATTCCGAGTTGATGCAGCAATGGTAGCAGCTCCTCGCGAATTCCAATGGCCTTAAACTCGTCATCATGGGCAGCAAGCAGTGCCTTTTCAGGCTTCATCTGGGGAAAGAAAAGAACATCCTGGATGGACGCTGAATTTGTCATAATCATTGTCAACCGGTCAATGCCGATGCCAAGACCCGCTGTGGGAGGCATCCCGTATTCCAGTGCCCTGAGAAAATCCTCATCAAGTGTCATAGCCTCCTCATCACCACGTTTTCCCAGCTCGAGCTGCTCTTCGAAGCGGTAACGCTGGTCGATAGGATCATTCAATTCAGAAAATGCGTTACAGATCTCCTTCCCATTGCAGATAGCTTCGAATCGCTCGACAAGTCCTGGCTTGCTTCTATGTTTTTTGGCGAGCGGCGACATTTCGATTGGATAGTCTGTGATATAGGTTGGCTGGATAAGAAGCGGTTCGCACTTTTCACCGAAGATCTGATCGATGAGCTTTCCCTTTCCCATGGTAGCATCGACAGGAACACCCAGCTTCTTACACACGTCACGCATTTGCTGTTCACTCATCGCGGAGATATCGACGCCGGTAAAATGCTGAATCGCTTCGAACATGGTATAACGCTTCCATGGCCTTTTAAAGTCGATAATATGCTCGCCCACCCTAACCTTGGTAGTTCCGTGCAAATCGATAGCAACTTTTTCTATCATTTCCTCCACGAGCTCCATCATCCATTGATAGTCTTTATAGGCGACATAAAGCTCCACCTGGGTGAATTCCGGGTTATGGAATCGGGACATACCTTCGTTCCTAAAGTCCTTTGAGAACTCGTACACGCCGTCGTATCCACCAACGATAAGGCGCTTAAGGTATAGCTCATTCGCGATACGCAAATAGAGCGTCATATCGAGTGTGTTGTGGTGTGTTTTGAAAGGACGTGCTGCGGCACCACCATACAAGGGTTGCAGAACCGGAGTCTCAACTTCGAGATAACCTTTGTTATTCAGGTATTGACGCATCGAGTTGACGAGCTTCGTGCGTTTCACAAATGTTTCCCGAACGCCGGGGTTTACAATCAGATCGACATAGCGCATTCTGTAGCGATGCTCCGAGTCGGTAAAAGCATCGTGTCGCTCAATATTTCCCTGTTCGTCTTTTGTCTCTTTCACCACTGGCAACGGACGCAGGGACTTTGACAACACTACAAGTGACTGCGCATGAATCGAGATCTCGCCCGTTTGGGTCGTGAAAACAAAACCGCGAATACCAATGATGTCGCCTATATCAAGAAGTTTTTTGAAAACCGTATTGTAAAGCGTTTTATCCTCGCCCGGACTTAGGTCGTCCCGGCGGAAGTACACCTGAATTTTCCCGGACTCATCCTGAAGTTCGGCGAAGGATGCGTTGCCCATAATCCTCCGGGACATGATGCGCCCTGCGAACGAAACGTACTTGAAGCTTTCCGGATTTGATGAAAAATCATCATGAATCTTCTTTGCGGTGGTGTTCACATCAAAGAGGTCAGGCGGATAGGGATTGATCCCCAGTTTCAATAGCTCTTCGAGGCTCTGCCTCCGAATGATTTCCTGTTCGCTCAATTGCATTGTAATCTTAGTTTCCCGAGAATTTAGAGAATCCGGACGTCAAAAATAGATGGAATAGTGGCGCTGTACAAATCGTCGACAGTTACCGGCTGCCAGTTGCCTGGACTAGTGACTTCGGCTCCTGCTCAATTGTGGGAGACACGCGAGGAACAGGTGACACGAAACAAGACACAAAACTATTGTGCCTTTCGTCTCACAATCTCCTTTCTAATTAGTGACAACTCCCGGCTGCTTTGCCCTGCCACAGAGGTGTTTTCAGACGCGCGGCGTAAGAGATAAGGCATCACTGCCTCAACAGGTCCATAAGGAACATACTTTGCAACATTGTACCCGCTTTTGGCAAGATTGAAGGAGATGTTGTCGCTCATGCCAAGTAATTGTGCAAACCAAACACCCATGTTGCCGGGTTCAATGCCATGTTGCTGCATAAGGATGGCCAGATACTGATTACTATGTTCATTATGGGAGCCACACACGACAGATATACGCGCGATGTTATTAATACAAAAATCAAGCGCGGCGTTAAAATCCTTGTCGGTTGCCTGCTTTGATGGCTGGATCGGATCCGGGTAACCGTTCGCTGCACTTCGTGCACGTTCCTTCTCCATGTAAGCGCCACGCACCAGCTTGACGCCGAGAAAATAACCAGTCTTGGATGCGGTGGTCAGTGCTTCTTGAAGATTGCCGAGCATGTCCTTGCGATACATTTGAAACGTGTTGAATACAATCGCTCTTGATTGATTGTAACGTTTCATCATTTCATACGCCAGCGAATCGATCGGATCCTGGATCCAGGATTCCTCCGCATCGACAAGCACGGGAATTCCCGTTGCAAGTGCTTTGGCGCAAATTCTGTCGACGCGCGCTTTCACTTTCTCAAAGGCCACTACGTCGTCCGGTGTCAGCGGAGCACCTGATTGTATTTTCTCAAGCAACGCCGTATCCGCCATACCCGTGACTTTGAAAACACAAAATGGTATTTGGGAAGAAACTACAGCCTTATCAAACGTGTGGAGTATCTCTTCGCACGTTGTGTCAAAGCCAGCTTCGGTCTTTTCACCCTCAACGGAGTAGTCGAGGATGGTTTTGACATTGAACTCGCCGATATGCCGCACCGTTTGTTCGGTTCTTTCGATCGTCTCACCTCCACAAAAGTGTTCAAAGACGGTTTTACGGACAATTCCCTTGATCGGCAAGTGGAGCGCCATCCCAAGCTTTACCGCGCTGGTCGAAAGCTTAGAAATGAAAGGGTTGTTCACCACAGTGAAGATGAATCTGGCTTTTTTTAAGTCCTTGTCCGATTTGTACTTGAATGCAATTGCGGTGTCATCAAATTTAACCGGAGGAGGAAGTTCCATGAACAATCGTTTGAAGGCGCAAATATAAGGGTAGTATGGATTTTACTAACGAACGAATGTTTTTTGCAGATCGCCTCCAATAAATATGGCTAACATGTTTTTTGCCACAGATGTCGGCCGATTAGCACGGATAAAAAGCCAAAAAAAACAATGGCAACGGGATAGAATTACGGAGAGGCAGCTTTGCTGCCATCAGCATAATCCAGTGTTTTTTCACTCGCAGGTTTCTTGTCAAAGGATCTGGTCATCTGTGTAATCTGTGGGTAGCTTATTCTTCAAACTGGAATACAATGGCTTCGGCATTTCTTTCAATAGTTCCTGAAAATTGCTAGTGATGGAATTGCCTTAAATTGCCGCGGTTTATGTCGCAAATCAAAATCTCAGCGGGGTTAGCCCTTCCGCAAGCAATACTGAAGAAGTACACAAAAATCGGCGTGCTCGTCGATGATAATACAATTGTTGTCTGCTATCCGCTCCTGAAATCGGTGTTACCCGTGCATGAGCTGGTCCAGGTGCCCAGCGGCGAAATTCATAAGACGTTGGAAACCTGCCAGTACATCTGGCAACGGCTCACAGATCAAGGCTTCGATCGCCATTCCCTCCTGATCGTATTGGGTGGTGGCGTACTTGGCGACATGGGCGGGTTTTGCGCTGCGACTTTCAAGAGAGGCATCGATTTCGTGCTGATTCCAACCACGCTGCTCTCCCAGGTGGATGCCAGCATCGGCGGCAAGCTTGGAGTCGACTTTGGGGTTTACAAAAACCACATTGGCGTCTTTCAGTTACCCGCCGCAACGGTCATTGCCACCGATTTCCTGAAGACGTTGCCTCCACGCGAGCTCCGTTCCGGGTTCGCTGAGATCATAAAGCATTGTCTTATCGCAGACAAAAAGATGTGGGAAATGGTCCGAAAGCGCCGCCTTGAAGATCAGGATTGGCTGAAGCTGGTACGACATTCTGTAAAAATCAAAGCTGCGGTTGCGAAGAAGGACCCCCGTGAACGCGGGCTGCGAAAGATCCTGAACTTCGGTCATACGATTGGTCATGCGCTGGAAGGTCATTTTCTCCACACGTCGAACCGACTTTTTCACGGCGAGGCGATTGCAGCCGGCATGGTCATCGAATCCCACATCGCATTCAAAAAAGGCTACCTGAAGGCAAAAGATCTCGATGAAATATCAGCATTTATCCTTTCCGTTTTCGGGAAGATACAACTTCCCCAGGACGCCCAATGGCTACCGATGCTGAAGCAGGACAAGAAAAATAAGGGCAATACAATATTGCTGGCTGTGCCAAAAACGATTGGCAAGGCCGTTTGGGATGTGGGGGTTAGCGAAAAAGAAATCCGGGAAGCAACCGATTATTACAGGGTTGCGTCAGACGTAGTTCACATCTGAATCTTCCGCCGGTGCGTCAGCTTTCTTCAAGCTTTTTTTGATGTCATGGGCCCTCCTAACAAGGAAGTCCTTGGTCTTCTTTTTCCGGGTGCCCGTAAACAACCAGGCCGCCAGGATCGCTCCTCCAGCTATTCCAATACCGATCGCCACTTTGCGTGTTGTACTCATTACTCTGTTAACTAATATTGAAAGTAATTTGTTTCCTTCAATCCATTATTACCGCCAGAAAAATTAATTTCTCTCTAATCATTTTACCTAGTGAACCAGGTCATCACCATCCTTAAGAAAAACATACTGCAAGGAAACGTTCGTTCGCTGCCTTCATCGAAAAGTCTAAGCAACCGCGCGTTGATCATCAATGCACTCTCAGGGAACAAAGGAACCATTAAGAACCTCTCGTCTGCACGCGATACCCAGTTGATGCAAAAGCTATTGTCTACCCCGTCAAGTGGTATCGATGTGATGGACGCAGGCACTACGATGCGATTTCTCACAGGATATTTCGCCATAACAGGGCAAACCAAAGTGATCACCGGAACGGAAAGAATGAAGGAGCGGCCCATACACGTTCTCGTTGATGCGTTGCGAAAGCTTGGGGCCATAATAGAATACAAAGAGAAAGAAGGGTTTCCGCCAATAGAAACAAAGGGATTCGGTACGCAATTAACTTACCAGATAACTATGCGCGGCGATGTCAGCAGCCAGTTTATCTCGTCGTTGATGATGACCGCGCCATACCTCCCAAAAGGACTTATCATCCGGCTGGAAGGAAAGGTCGGAAGCCGTCCCTACCTCGCAATGACCGCGGAGCTGATGGAATTGTTTGGGGTGAAGCCCGACATGAAGGATGATATCATCCATATTCCCCCAGCCCAGTATAAGGCAGCAACCTACCTTGTGGAACCAGACTGGTCGGCGGCGAGCTACTGGTTTGCGTTCACAGCTCTGGCCGAAAAGGCGGATATACTATTACCCGAGGTCGAGTCTTTTGCCTTGCAAGGCGACCGGGTGATTGTGGATCTGATGTCACAGCTTGGTGTTAAATCTGCGTTCGTGCCGGAAGGGCTGAGGCTCACCAAGGCTGCTTCCACCGATTTCCTAACATGGGATTTCACCAACTGTCCCGACCTTGCGCAGACCGTATTACCGGTTTGTGCCATGAAGCACGTGCGCGGTGAGTTTACAGGTCTTGAAAGCCTGCGAATCAAGGAGACTGACAGGATCGCGGCCTTGCAAAGAGAGCTCGCGAAGATTGGCACGTTGCTGGAAGAGGACGGTCACCGCTGGAGGTTGATACCGGGAGAAGTCCCCGGCGCGAAGCCAACGTTCAACACGTATCATGACCATCGTATGGCGATGGGATTCGCACCGCTTGCCACTTGCATGGACATCGTTATCGAGGGACCAGAAGTCGTCAACAAATCGTACCCGACGTTCTGGGACGACATGACGGCACTTGGATTTACAATCCAGTGATAATATTGGCGAAATAGGCCGGAGCAAGGCGAAGCCGGCTGCCATACCAGGAAAACATTTCGCCGTCCACGAGCAGTATTTTGCATTTAGGTAAGATCTCTCTGACCTCATCAATATGCTTTGATTGAAACGGGAATGGCTCTGATGAAAGTAGCACCAACTCGGGGTTCAGGTCGCGGATTCGTTCAACGGAAAGCTTAGGATACCGGGTTTCATCGCTCAGCACGTTCACCAGGCCCGCCTTCTCCAGCATACCGTCAATAAAAGTTTTACACGCCGCTCCCATCCAGGGATCGCGCCACATCAAGTACAATGTTCGATAGGGTCGAGTGTTTTGTAGGGAAGCAAACGCTGATTGAATTGACTTGATTATCTCGATTCCTTTTGCTTGTGTGTCGGTAATCCCTGCAACAGACCTGATCATTGCAATCGCATCAGCATAGCTCACAACATCACTCATCCACACCGGGTATCGCTGTCTCAGGGTGTCGATACCGTTTTCATAATTCTCCTCCTTGTTTCCGATGATCAGATCCGGGTTCAGCTTTGCGATGGTGTCGAAATGAAAGTTCTTCGTCCCGCCAACAATGGTTTTGGATTTGCGCCATGCCTCAGGATGAACACAGAATTTTGTTATCCCGACAACGCGGTCTTCCAGGCCAAGATCGTAGAGCAGTTCTGTTTGCGAGGGAACCAGTGAAACGATCCTTTGCGGGGAGTCAATTTCGAGATGGCTTCCCAGCTGGTCAACCGAAACAACTTTCGTCAAGAAACCAATGGTTTAGATGACATTTCAGGAGCCGAAGAACGAATTGCAACAGAGAACCTTAACCTTGTCTCGATAGCTATCGGAATGAATCTTGAACTTATTTAATGTACCTGAAATCCTGCCCCGGTCTTAAACTCAATAACACCTCGTACATCAAACGGATTACATTCTCCACATCGTTCTTATGAACCATCTCAACGGTGGTGTGCATGTATTTCAGCGGAAGTGATATCAGCGCCGAAGCAACGCCCTCGGCAGAATATGCAAACGAATCCGTATCCGTACCTGTAGAACGGGAAACTGCCTGGCGCTGAAACTGAATCTTCTTTTTGGTAGCAACGTCGATAATCATTTTCAGCACGTTGTTTTGTACGGCAGGGCCATAGCATAGCACAGGACCGAGGCCGCATTTCATGTTGCCACTCTCCTTCTTGTTGTACATCGGAGATTGCGTATCGTGCGTGACGTCGGTACAGATTGCGAGATCAGGTTTGATACGGCGCGAGATCATCTCTGCTCCGCGCAATCCGATCTCTTCCTGAACTGCGTTCACGACATAAAGTCCAAAGGGAAGCTTCTTCTTGTTTTCTTTGAGTCGGCGTGCAACTTCTGCCACCATGAAACCGCCCATGCGGTTGTCGAGCGCACGTCCAAGGAAGAAGTTCTTTCCAAGCTCTATAAACTCATCTTCAAATGTTGCCACACAGCCTACGTGAATTCCCATTGCCTCGACTTCGCGTTTCGATTCTGCACCAACGTCGATGAAGATATTTTTGAGGCTTGGTGTCTCCTCCTTGCCAGCATCACGTACGTGAATCGCCGGCCATCCAAACACACCCTTCACAACGCCTTTCTCAGTATAAATATTAACGCGCATCGAAGGAGCGATCTGGTGATCCGAGCCACCATTGCGCCTGACGTAGATGTACCCTTCGTCAGTGATGTAGTTCACAAACCATGAAATCTCGTCAGCGTGTGCCTCGATCACCACCTTATAAGGAGCCTTAGGATTGATGACACCAACGACCGAACCATATACGTCGACGATATGCTCATCAATATAGGGTCTCATGTAGTCGAGCCAGATCTGCTGGCCGGTGGATTCAAATCCAGTGGGTGAAGAATTGTTGAGGTATTTGTAAAGGAAGGTTGAGCTTTTCTTATCCATTATTTTAGAATTAAAAGACGAATTTATAAATCAACGAAACGAGAGGCAAGGCCTTCTTTACAGGGGGATATTACCGTGCTTCTTCTTTGGAAGATTAGCAACTTTGTTCTCCAGCATTTTAAAAGCACTGATGAGCTTCTCCCGTGTTTGATGCGGGTAAATCACTTCATCGACATACCCGCGGTGAGCAGCGCGGTACGGGTTGGCGAATTTCTTCGTGTACTCCGCCACCTTTTCTGCCAGCTTTGCTTCAGGGTCAGATGCTTCGGAAATATCTTTTTTGAAAATTATTTCTGCGGCACCCTTTGCACCCATCACGGCGATCTCGGCCGTGGGCCAGGCGAAGTTCAAGTCAGCGCCAATATGTTTTGAATTCATCACATCATATGCGCCGCCATACGCTTTTCTTGTAATCACAGTAACTCTTGGCACCGTGGCCTCCGAAAATGCATACAGCAACTTCGCGCCGTTCACGATAATACCATTCCACTCCTGGTCAGTCCCCGGAAGAAATCCAGGAACATCTTCGAATACCAGCAGCGGGATATTGAAACTGTCGCAGAATCTTACAAACCGTGCACCCTTCACACTTGAGTCGATGTCGAGAACGCCGGCAAGCGATGCGGGTTGGTTGCCGACAATGCCTATGCTCCTGCCTGCCAGCCGCGCAAATCCCACAACAATATTTTCGGCAAAATTCTTATGCACCTCAAAAAAACTTCCGTCATCGACAACCCCGTTTATCACCTCGCGCATGTCATAGGGTTGGTTCGGGTTGGCGGGAATAATATCATTAAGCACGGGTCGTTGTTCGTCCGCTGGAGTATAAGGCAATCGCGGCGCATCATCTTCACAGTTCTGCGGGATGTAGCTGAACAATTTTTTTATATCGGCGATACAAGCCGCTTCATTCGCGCATGCAAAGTGCGTAACGCCGCTCTTGGTACTATGGGCGGTGGCTCCGCCAAGCTCCTCTGCCGTGACATTCTCGTGCGTCACCGTCTTCACGACGTTGGGGCCGGTCACAAACATGAAAGAAGTATTCTCTACCATGAAAATGAAGTCAGTCATGGCTGGTGAATACACGGCTCCACCCGCGCATGGTCCCATGATCGCCGAAATTTGCGGCACAACACCAGACGCCATTACGTTCCGGTAAAATATATCAGCATAGCCTCCCAGCGACACAACGCCTTCCTGGATTCGCGCGCCCCCCGAATCGTTAAGTCCGATCAATGGCGCTCCATTCTTCATCGACAGCTCCATGAGCTTTACGATCTTCTCTGCATGTGTTTCGGACAGTGATCCTCCAAAAACAGTAAAATCCTGTGAGAACACATAGACCAATCTTCCCTGGATAGTTCCATATCCCGTGATCACACCATCGCCGAGGTAGTATTCTTTATCAAGGCCGAAATCCTTACTGCGATGCATAACAAAAGCGCCCATCTCCTGGAACGAGCCATCATCGACGAGAAGTTGTATCCGCTCGCGGGCTGTCAGCTTGCCTTTGGCGTGCTGTTGCTCGATTCGCTTTTCACCACCACCCAACAACGCTTCCTTATTCTTTCTATCGAGCTCTGAAACCTTATCGTTGGAGGTTGTTTTGGATGCACTCATATTAGGCGGTTGTTGAAATTCAAATATAGGGATAGTTTCATTTCTTCGCGCTGCTCTGCGCCTTTGCGACTTAGCGGCAAAAAACTGTACTTCGTAATAAGGATTCTCCTGTTTTCAAGTGTACGAAATATGCCGCAAAGACTCTAAGACGCGAAGGGTCGCGAAGGTCATCTATGAAAGAACGTATTGCCATAATTGATCTCGGTACGAACACCTTCCACCTCCTCATCGCTGAAAAAGGGGGATCGATACTGCATGCTGAAAAACGAGCGGTGAAAATTGGCAAGAACGGCATCAACAAAGGCATCATTCCTGCGGACGGAGCGGAAAGAGCGCTGACTTGTCTGAAAGATTTCAAATCAACAATGATTTCCTTTGATGTAAATGAAGTACGCGCAATTGGCACCAGCGCGCTGAGGAACGCGACAAATGCACCCCAATTTGTTGAAGAAGTTAAGAGATCAACGGGTATCCACATCGAAGTGATCCCTGGTGATCAGGAGGCAGAGCTTATTTACTTCGGCGTAAGGTCGGCGGTTAAGCTAGGTATGGATCGATCCCTGATTGTGGACATCGGCGGAGGAAGCGTGGAGTTCATTATTGCGGACGAGCAACAGATATTCTGGAAACAAAGCGTCGAGATCGGTGCCCAGCGACTACTGGAACAATTTCAAAAGCATGACCCGATACTTCCTGCGGAAGTCCTTCAACTCGACACGTATTTTGACAATTCACTCGTTGACCTGAAAGAGGCAGCCATCCAACTCAGGCCAAAAGTGCTCGTCGGATCCTCCGGGACGTTCGATACACTAAGTGAAATCTATTGTATTGCTCACAACATCGATATCTCCCATGAGTTCCCAGCGACTCCGCTCACGGTAGATTATTTTTTCGAGATACACGCGATGCTACTATCAGGTAACCGGGCAGAAAGAATGAAGATCGCCGGAATGATCGACATGCGCGTTGACATGATCGTCGTGGCAAGCTGCCTGGTAGATTATTTGATTAAGAAATTTAGATTCGAGGAAATCAAGGTTTCTTCCTATTCACTAAAAGAAGGAGTTCTTGCTTCATGGGGCGAGCGCTGACACGGCGGCTCATTCTTCCTTTTGTCTCCGGAATTCAATTTATGCTAACTAAAACCACGCCGTCAGGCTTCCAATCAGCAACGTACTGTTTCCTGTCGGGACTTTGTTCCGGTCATAATAGACATCTTCCGATGAAAAGAATTGTCGTGCCTCAAATCTCGCCAGTGCCCACTTATGCAGCTTGAAGTTCACACACCCTCCGGTACTCGAGGCACGGAATCCAGGTGTGCCAGTGATGGATGTCGGATAAAGTGCACCTTCATCGTCAAAGTGCTCGATGCGTGCTGAGAGGGATACAATATCATTGAATGCATAGCTGGCAATAAAATTCGCCTGCCACCACTGGGCTGTTGGCGCATTCGCTTTCTCCTGATAGCCAAAGTAGAAGCAGGAAGTTGCCGAAAACTTGCCACCAGAATTATAGATCCAGTAGAAATCATTGAAATAGCGCATCCGGTTGTCCGGGCTTTGATCGGAGCGCTCATCACCCGTGTACGTGTTCCAGTTGAACAACATTTTTTTATTAGGGCGGTATTCCAACTGCGTTCCTAATGACTTTCCAGAGTTGTTGTCCTGGATTACCTGCCAACCATTGATCAGGTAAAAATAAGCACTTACCTTCTCGCTGATCGGAACAGACAATTTGGCACCCGTGATATAATATGGGACGTTTTCCGGAGCAAATGAACGTGTGTACATCAGTTGACTTTTGGAAATGGCACTTTCGTTTGTATATGGTGATCCCAAAACACCTACATCGATCCATATCTGCCGCTTCTCCGAGATCAAGACGCCCGCGTTTGCCTCCACCATGTTCTTAAGAGATCCAGGTTCATTTTTGTAGTTGGCATCCATGTACGTTCCGAACCCCGGAACAAAGCGCGCACGCATGTACTTGGATTTATAGTGCACATCGACATAGGCCAGGTTTATTGTCAGCTCGTTATGACGGGCAGAATTGACGAAATATGGATTCGTCCCATCCGATGGCTTGTTGAAATTATAACCATAGTAGGCATCGACGTACCCTCCCACTCCGACGTGGCCATCTACGGTCATAGTCTGCACGGTGTCCATGTTCGCTTTGTTGATCACCTGGGCAACGACAAAAGTTGGAAGGATTAGAAACACAAGGAAGACACCGACTTTAGACATGCCTAAAAATAAGGAATCCGTGCCATCTGTGGCAAAAAATCAGGCCACGGAGGACACGGATAGGCACGGACGGTAACTTAAAGGTTACAATCCACTGACTTGTTTATCCTTCGGATATTTCACTTCAAACTTGAAGGTCGCCTTCTTCGTTTCGTTCGGCTGGATGATCCACGTCCAAGTGAGCTTGCCGGTATCTTTATTGTAGGCTGCACCTCCTGCGTCGATCATGGCCACTTCGATCTGACTGTTTTGTGAAACGGGGACTTGATCCTCCACTACGATTGTGATAGGCTCCTGCTTGGTGTTGCGTACTGAAATTTCGTACGCACTCGTTTCACGAACATTAGATCCTATCGCTTTCCGTGAAGTGAAGTCTTTTACTTTCTCGCGCTTCACTACGATGCGCTTGTCGCGGCCCATTGAAACGGACAGTGTGTCCTTGATAGAATTCGGATCGATGAAAGTCTTTCCGACAAACGTTCCTTCAAAGAAGATATTCGCTTCACCCTGCAGCAGACTGAATTCTTCCCAGCCGGTCGCTTTGGCGATGAGGAAGGCATCCACGTCGAGCTTCGGAGCGGTGGAGTATTGGTAGTTCGCTTTCATTTCGTAGTTGCGAATGTCTACGAGCGTCGGTTGGTTGGATGATGGGACATTGTATGGAAGTGAGATGTCAAACTCCGTATTCAATGAAGTTTGAATTGTGTTGACAAAATCCGACACCTGCACCACCTCGGCAAGCTGTTCCTCGGCAACGTCCGTTTTTCTTTCCATCATGGCCGGCGCAGCACCTGCTACTCCTGCAGTCTTGCGCTTCATGTCCTGGTTTCGCAACACCATGGGCTGATAAAAATCCAGGTACCATGCAGAGAGCTCTGGTTTCATTCCGCCGAGGTTGGGATTCGCAGTGGATAACTTTAAATGAACCATCTTCCAATCCTCGCCAGTGTTTTGAAACACATTCGCCTTGTAGCTCAGGTTGACAGGGCTTTTTGTGTTAACCGCACGCAAGTCGTGCACCGGATACCAGCCGGCATTCGGAACAACATAGTTCAAAGTGAGCTCGGCGCCGGTTGCTGCATCCGCTGAGACACTTACAACGATCTCACTTGTATTACGCGCATACAAATCATTTTGCGAACGGATCTGTTGCTGAATACGCGCCAGTTTGGTGCTCAAATGTTTGATCTTATCGTCCTCTTTCACCCTCGCATTAACAATCTCTGTCAGTCGCGACCGGTAAAAATCGGCCATCGCCTTTAATTCGGTGACGGTAAGATTTTGGTTCGTGCCACCGATGCGCTGATTGCTCAGCAACATCGCTTCCTCCTTGTTCAGAATCTCTTTTTGACTCTGCTCCAAACCAATCTGTTTTTGATAATATTCTGCCGAGTCTTTTAGGGCTTTCAACGATTTGGGAGTGTTGAGGTCGGTCAGAAAATTCTGCCGGTGACTGGTGCCAAGAATCACCAGGTTTCCTTTTCCACTCACCTGGATGCTTTCAGGATCGAGTTGCGAGGTAAGGCCGGTGATAATAATATTTGTCTTACCTGCATCGACGCGTGTTTTTACTTCGCGGGTCAGTTGCGCCTTGGCGAGAAAGACTGTAATGCTGGTGATTTTTGAATCAACCGGTTTCTCCGTTTGAGCGAAAGTCGTCGAAATCGCCGCAAAAATGGCTAAAATTGACAGTCGGGTGCGCATAGCTTTTTTATTTGAAGGATGCTCTTAACAGGCATTTTCCATAATGTAAAGGTAGAAATAATGTGTGGTGACTGGCGATCCGGGCCTTAGGCGCGGCGTTTCGTTATTTTTGCGACTTAGATTCTAACCCCATGACTTTTTCTTACAACCAACTCTCGAAGTTTGCCCGCGAAATTTTTATCCAAATCGGCTGCCCCCCGGACCATGCAAAACAAGCGACCGACGTCCTGCTGAGTGCCGATGCCCGCGGCATCGATTCACACGGCCTCGCACGGCTTAGTGGATATGTGAGGCTATGGGAAGCGAAGCGTATTAACAGCAAGCCAGCGATGAAAATTGTGCACGAATCTCCGAGCACGGCAGTCGTCGATGGCGACCAGGGCCTTGGCCTTGTGATCGCGCCGTATGCAATGGAGATAGCCATCAAGAAAGCACAAACGTGCGGTACAGGATGGGTGGCAGTAAAGAACTCCAACCATTTTGGAATTGCCGGAAGGCATGCGATGATGGCACTTGATCATGATATGATCGGTATGGCAATGACGAATGCAAGTCCTCTCGTCGCGCCGACTTTTTCTGTTGAAAGGTTGCTGGGCACAAATCCCATTTGTGTTGCGATCCCAGCGGGAAAGCAGCCACCCTTCGTGGCTGACTTTGCCACCACGACAGCAGCGAACGGCAAGCTTGAGATCCTTCAGCGCAAAGATCAGGAAGCGCCGATTGGCTGGATCCAGAAAAAGAATGGGTCGCCTTCAACAAACGCCCATGAGTTAAAGGATGGTGGGGCGTTGATTCCACTCGGCAGCGATCGCGAGCATGGAAGTCACAAAGGCTTTTGCCTCGGAGCATGGGTCGATATTTTTTCTGCGGTACTGTCTGGCGCAAACTACGGGCCATGGGTACCGCCTTTCGTAAGTTTTCTGGCGCCACCCGCCGATCCGGTCGGTGAAGGCATCGGACATTTCTTCGGAGCGATGCGAGTCGATGCCTTCAGACCTGCACATGAATTCAAGGAGCATATGGACAATTGGATCACTCGATTTCGCTCGGCAAAAACAATCGATGGTCAACCGGCAGTAATCATACCCGGAGATCCCGAACGGGAATCAGAAATAGAAAGAATGAAGAGCGGAATTCCGTTGGATCCGAAGGTTGTCGATGATCTCAAAGAGTTGGGCGGAAAACTCGGAGTGAAGTTCGGGTGAGCTCACGGCTGGAGTGCTGGACATTCAATGGTCAGCATTGGATACTAAGAAGCCAATATCCGATGTCAAACGACCAATAATGAATATAATGAATATCGAATTCTAGAAAGCGAAGAAGACCCGGAATACCCACGGTGAAGTAAACACCCTGTCAGCTGGATTGTAGAGCACATCATACAAACCCATTACGTTGATCGATCCCCTTTTTCCAACGGGCTGCCGGAAGCCAAGTCCCATGAGCCAGCGGTTGTAGGTTTGTCGTGGACTTCCGGGGTCGTAGCTGGGCGAGTTGAGAATCATGTACTCCGTATAGGCAAAGACTTGCCCCAGGTTGTAGCGCAAGAATGGACTAACACCATACTGTGTCAAGCTGTAATTCTGATCCGGATAGTCGTAGTATTGATATGTGATCGTTGCACCAGTTGAAAGCTGCGGTGTGAGCATGTATCCTACTATCGGATAGAGTCCGATATAGGTATAGCGCCCAACGCCGGTAGAACCACTGCTGAATCCCAGCCCACCTCCGAAATACAGACGATCGCCGGGGGACACCTTGCCCTCGGTCGGGATATCACGTTGCGCGCAGGCCGGCCCGACGCAAAGAAGGATCACAATACCAGCCAGCAGTTTCTTCATGACTTAATCTTTTTCCTGGATGATGAAAATGTCCTCTGTCTGCTTCTTCATTAGGTATTTTTCGCGCGCAAACTTCTCAAGTAGTTGCGTTGTGCCCATGAGTTCCTGCCTGTCTTTTTCGACAGCCTGGATCTTTTCATGATAGTATTCCTTCTCGTTTTCGAGCGACCTCAACTTAGCAGATAGCCTAAACCTATTGATCAGGTCATTAGAGTCAAGAAAAGTCATCCACACAAGAAAGAGCACCCCAGTGATAAAGTAGAAATTCCTAAATACAGGAGGCAATTGCTTCAGCATAAGATTAAAAAATAGTGATACGAAGATATAAAATATTCTGCGATGCAAGTCCAATTGTAGGGCACTTCATGGCCGCGATTCCGGCCAAGAAAGCGATCTATCCCCAATTTTTAGCTACGAAGACGAAGTCGCTTGCGGATCGTCCGACCTAAAGCTGCCAACGCCTGGTCGGTTTTCTTGCGTCTGTGCCTGAATTTCTGTCAACTGTGATATACACGCGACGTCGTGATAAGGTTATCGCGGATCTCGAACATTTCGCCCACACGTAAGTTTTCTTCTCCTGGAGCATGACGAATATACTCCATGAAGACACGGTTCTTCTGCGCAGTCAGCCTAATGAGCTCATATCGAAGGTTGGGAAAGCGATCGAATGAATCTTTCCACCAGGCGCGCATTTTGTCTTTGCCCTTTATTATCCCACGTGTCTCGGGCTGTCTTACTTTGAGTTTTGGACTGTAGTGCTCGGCTGTGTCGCTATATAGTGCCAGTAATGCATCAAGATCATGACGATTGAATGCGTCGATCCATAGATTGGCGATGTGTTCAAGTTGTTCGGTATCCATTGTTCAAATGTAAATAAATCACTGGGATGCCTTCGTCAGAGGAAGTTTCCTGCTTGCTAGGTGGCGGGCGGGCGGAGTCATCGCTGTGCAGTCAGTCACACGCGAAAAAAGCGTTGTCTCTTATCAAATGTGACAACGCTCAAAGCCAAACGAAGCCCGTCCAGATAAATAGGAACCCCTCACGGTATCCGAAGAATATACAAATGCAGCGTCCGCCAACAATGAAATTCCGATCCGTAACGCTCAATCAAGTCTCCAACGATCGATTGTATAAGTGAATGAATTCGGCACAGTCTGATCGTTCCGGAAGCCAATAAAGTAATTTCCTACAGGAAGCACCAACTCGATCAATCCGGGCATTTCGCAATTGACGGTAGGGCTCGAGTACTGGCTGTGAAAGTTTATTGCCTGGCTGTTCTTGAACTTTTCAATCTCTGATGCGCCAAAAATATAAGTACTTAAGCCAGTGTTGTTGCCGTCCAGGAAATAGCGATAACCCGCCTCAATCGCGAATGGCTGATATGCGACCGTCCCTGGGTCCAGCGTCTGCGCTCCCTCGCTCGCAGGAAAATCCAACGTTGCCATATCAGTCGGGGGCAGATTTATTTCATAGTCGAGTTCAAGAGAGAAAGAACTTGCTTTGCCGGACCTGTTCCGAACAGCAAGTGTGTACTTCCCTGGCGGGATCCTGATATGGCGCGTTCCAAAACCATTCGGTATTGCACCATAACCCGTTGCGCTTTGAAAGTTTACGAAGTTGATAATTTGCTCCTGGTCAAAAAGGCCAGCGTCGGCGTTGAAGCGCGAAGAAAATCGAATGACGAATGCTTTGCCATCGGTCTCCGTGATGTCTCGTGTCCAAACTGAGTTTTTGCCGCCTGCAGCGATATCGGTGCAATAGGTCGAAACATATGCTGAGTTAGGCGTTGTAACACTAGCCGCAGGCTTCACGGCAGGCGCCGGATCTTTTTTACTGCAGCCCGTATACAACGATAGCAGTCCAAAAGCTATCAGGCTGGACGCCCGTATCTTATAAGCAAGTCTCATCAAAAGGGCAGCTAAACTATCCAACAGGGCTACATAATCTGCACAACAAATTATGCACTAATTGTGGATCACAATTCTTGTTTCACTCTTACCAAAGTCCAAACAAAAAAAGTCCAGGTTTTTAACCTGGACTCGAATACCATTACATCTTTTTGCCAGGAAAATACGCCGTTTCCCCCAGCTCTTCTTCAATTCTTAAAAGCTGATTATACTTCGACATCCGGTCAGAACGCGATGCGGATCCGGTCTTGATCTGCCCGGTGCTCAACGCTACTGCCAAGTCTGCGATGGTGTTATCTTCAGTCTCACCTGAACGGTGCGACATAATGCTCTTGTATGAGTTACGGGTAGCAAGGCTTACTGCGTTGATCGTTTCAGTTAATGAACCGATCTGATTTACTTTAACCAGGATCGCATTCGCAACACCTTTGTCAATACCTTCCTGAAGGCGTTTTACATTCGTTACAAACAGATCGTCTCCCACCAACTGCACTTTGTCTCCAACTTTTTCGGTCAACGCTTTCCACCCTGCCCAGTCATCTTCAGCGAGACCATCTTCAATTGAAATTATCGGATATTTTTTTGTCCAGTTTGTCCAGTAAGCAGCCATCTCCAGCGGCTTGAGTTTCTTGCCATTTGACTTTTTAAAATGATAGAGCTTCGCCTTTGCATCATAGAATTCCGACGCAGCGGGATCGAGCGCAATAAAAATATCAGAGCCTGGCTTATATCCGGCTTTTTCAATGGCAGTCAGCACCGTCTCGATCGCCTCCTCATTGGATTTGATGTTTGGCGCAAACCCACCTTCATCTCCAACGTTCGTCGACAAGCCCTTATCATGCAACACCTTTTTCAATGTATGGAACACTTCGGCACCCATGCGTACAGCTTCGGAGAACGTGTCCGCACCGACGGGCATAACCATGAATTCCTGGAAATCGATGGAGTTATCAGCGTGGCTGCCACCATTTAGAATGTTCATCATCGGCACCGGTAGCGTGTTCGCGTTCACACCACCGACATAACGATACAACGGTTGACCCGATTCCATCGCGGCGGCTTTCGCCACGGCGAGGGATACGCCGAGGATGGCATTTGCTCCAAGTTTGCCTTTGTTGGAAGTTCCGTCCAGCTCAATCATGACCTTGTCTATCAAAGCCTGATCAAACACAGAAAGGCCGACAAGTTCTGATGCAATCTTATTGTTCACATTGTCGACGGCTTTCAAGACGCCTTTTCCCATGTATTTCTTCTTGTCACCATCACGCAACTCAACTGCCTCATGAGATCCCGTGGATGCACCTGAGGGAACTGCGGCCCTTCCAAAGGCGCCAGACTCGGTATAAACATCAACTTCAACTGTCGGATTGCCACGGCTGTCCAGGATTTGACGCGCGTGAATGCTTTCAATGTAATTCATGGAAATAGTTTGGGTTTGGTTATTTAACGGGTTGTAGCTGGCTTTCTTTCACCATCGCTACAAACTCGTCGAAAAGGTAATTTGAGTCATGAGGCCCGGGCGACGCTTCGGGGTGGTACTGTACCGAGAACGCCTTCTTATCCTTGAGCCTGATGCCCATAATGGTTTGATCGTTTAGATGGAGATGCGTCACCATCACATTAGGGTTTTTCTTAATCGCTTCTTCGTCGACTGAAAATCCATGGTTTTGAGACGTCATTTCTCCCAAGCCGGTGACGAGATTCTTTACAGGATGATTTAGGCCCCGATGACCGTGGTGCATTTTATAAGTCTTGAGGCCACAGGAAAGCGCCAGTAGCTGGTGTCCTAGACAGATACCAAACAACGGTTTGTCGGCATCAACGATTTCTTTCACCGTCTTTATAGCGTAGGTCATCACAGCGGGGTCGCCAGGTCCGTTGGAAATAAAGTAGCCGTCAGGATTCCATTTTTCCATCTCAGCGAAAGTCGTTTTCGCAGGGAACACCTTAACCTGCGTGTCGCGGGCCGCGAGGTTTCTAAGAATGTTCTTTTTGATGCCCACGTCTAGCGCTGCGATTTTTATAGAGGCACCTGGTGCTCCTACCGTGTAGGCTTCTTTCGTGCTGACGACGGATGCGAGTTCCAGGCCATTCATATCAGGAACCTTTGCAAGCTCCTCTTTAAGTTGTGCCTGGGTGAGGGCGGAAGAAATGATGCAGTTCTGAGCGCCTTTGTTGCGGATGTGGCGGACCAGCATCCTTGTATCAACGTTCGAGATACCAACGATACCATGTTTCTCGAGATATTGCTGTAAACTCTCTTTTGCCGCTTTACGGCTGAATGATTCCGAGAAATCATTCACCACGAGGCCGCTGATCTTGGGTTTATCAGACTCCTGCTCTTCATTTAACGCGCCGTAGTTGCCGATGTGCGCCGTTGTGTTGACGATAACCTGGCCGTAGTACGAGGGGTCGGTGTAAATCTCCTGATAACCCGTCATGCCGGTATTGAAACAAATTTCGCCGCCGGTTGTGCCGATCTTGCCTATGGCATTTCCCTCCAGGAGGAGACCATCTTGGAGGAGGAGATACGCTTTTTGACTCAAGGTGTAGTGTGGTTGTGGTGGTAAAAATACATTCCGGAATTTGCTTGCGCTACGGAAAACGAAAAAAGGGACTGAACTTCCGTCCAATCCCTTTCACTATCGTTTGAAATCCCCACTTAGTCCTTTTTCTTGGGTGATTTCTTCTCTTTCGGCTTATCTTCTTTAGCCTTGGCCTCTTTGGCCGGGGCTTTTGCTTTCGCTTCTTTAGCCGGAGCTTCAGCAGCTTCTGGGCCTTCGGCAGCGCCTTCACCCTTCTTTCCGCCCCTTCTGCTTCTGCGAGTCTTGCCCTTCTTGTCAGCACCGTCCTTCTTGTAGATATCGTTGAAGTCGACGAGCTCCATCATGCACATTTCAGCGGCATCTCCAAGGCGGGCGTCGCCCAGCTTGATGATGCGTGTGTAACCACCCGGGCGGTCTGCCGTCCTGGTTGCCACTTCGCCAAACAGTGACTGAATCGACTCCTTATTTTGCAGGTAGGAGAAGACGACCCGGCGCGAATGGGTAGTGTCAGTCTTTGCTCTCGTGATCAAAGGTTCTACATACTTGCGCAGTTCTTTTGCTTTCGCAACGGTCGTCGTGATCCTTTTGTTAAGGAGCAACGACGAGGCCATATTCGAGAGCATCGCATCACGATGGCTTTTTGTTCTGCCAAGGTGATTATCTTTTTTACCGTGTCTCATTAGTCTTCGTCCAGTTTATATTTTGCAAGGTCCATGCCGAAGGTCAGGTTCTTCTCGGAAACCAACTGCTCCAATTCGGCAAGTGACTTCTTTCCAAAGTTGCGGAACTTCATCATGTCCGAGATCTCGAGTTGTACGAGGTCTCCCAGAGTTTTTACATCAGCAGCCTTCAAGCAGTTGTAGGCGCGCACCGACAGGTCGAGGTCGTGAAGAGGAGTTTTCAACAGCTTGCGCATATGAAGCATCTCTTCATCAACTTGCTCAACTTCGCTGTCTGTTCCGGTTTCAAGTTCGATCGACTTGTCAGAGAACAAGCGGAAGTGTTGTATCAGGATAAAGGCAGCTCCTTCGAGCGCTTTCTCCGGATGGATGGATCCGTCAGTTTCAATTTCCACGAGGAGTTTCTCGTAGTCAGTTCTTTGTTCCACGCGGGTATTTTCCACGCTGAACTTCACATTCTTTATAGGTGTGAAGATTGCGTCGATCGGAATGAACCCAAATACCTGTTCATTAGGCTTGTTTTCTTCGGCGGGAAGATAGCCGCGGCCTTTTTCGATAGAAAGCTCTATCTCGAAATGCGACGATTCATCCAGCGTGCAGATCACGTGCTCCGGATTAAGAATCTCGAAAGCTGAAGTGAACTTGGTAATATCGCCGGCTTTGAAGTTTTTTTGCTTCTTGATGTTGACAGTGATCTTATTGTCGAAGTTGTCGGCAAGCTTGCGGAAACGAACCTGTTTCAGGTTTAGAATGATCTCCGCTACATCTTCTACGACGCCTTCGATTGTTGAGAACTCATGCAGCACGCCAGGTATCTTGATACCGGTGATAGCGTAGCCTTCCAGTGAAGACAACAAGATTCTCCTGAGAGCGTTGCCAATGGTGACTCCATATCCTTTTTCCAGCGGTTTGAAGGTGAAGAATCCGTGGAAATCATCGGACTTCTCCATCACTACCTTCTCCGGCATTTGAAATGCTAATATTGACATAGGTGCTTGTGTTTCGTTTCTAAAAATTACTTAGAGTACAATTCAACGATAAGCTGCTCGTTGATATTTTCGGGTATGTCGGCACGGAGGGGAAGGTTCACGATCTTTCCGGTCATCTCAGCGCCATCCCACTCAAGCCAGTTGTACTTCTTGGATCCTCCGATTGAGAGGCTATTGGAGATTGTCTCCAGAGATTTCGACTTCTCGCGCACCGCGATAATTTCACCGGGGCGGAGTGAATACGATGGTATATTTACTACCTCACCATTGACGGTGATGTGCTTGTGTACAACGAGCTGGCGGGCTGCTCTCCGCGTAGGGGCAATGCCAAGACGAAATACTGTGTTGTCAAGACGCGCCTCGAGAAGTTGCAGCAACACCTCGCCGGTAACGCCTTTCTTACGCGTAGCCTTGTCGAAGGTGTGAGCAAACTGACGCTCCAGCACGCCGTAGATATACTTTGCTTTCTGCTTTTCCTGCAACTGCACCGCATACTCAGACTGCTTGCGCTTCTTTGTCTTGCCATGCTGACCGGGAGGATAGCTCTTCTTTTGGAAGGCTTTGCTTTCTCCCATGATCGGCTCACCGAACTTTCTTGAAATCTTAGCTTTGGGACCAGTGTATCGTGCCATGATGTATTATCAAACTTAAACTCAAAAATCTTTTATTCTTAAACTCTTCTTTTCTTAGGCGGACGGCAGCCGTTGTGCGGCAGTGGCGTCATGTCCTTGATCGTCGTCACTTCGATGCCCGAGTTCTGGATCGCACGGATCGCAGATTCGCGGCCGGCGCCGGGACCCTTTACAAAAACCTCAACCTTGCGAAGACCGAGTTCAAAAGCCTTTTGTGAAGCCTCTTGCGCAGCTGTCTGGGCTGCGTAAGGAGTGTTCTTCTTGGAACCTTTGAATCCCATTTTTCCGGCAGAAGCCCACGCCACCACCTGACCAGTAGTATTGGTCATAGAGATAACAATGTTGTTGAAGGTTGCCCGGATGTGTACCTGGCCCACTGCCTCAACTTGCACCGTGCGCTTCTTGCTTTTGTCTTTCTTCTTTTCAACGGGTTCGTTTGCCATAGAAAAAGTCTTATCGTTCAGTTAATGATTATCCTTTCGTTGCTTTCTTCTTGTTCGCCACTGTCTTGCGCTTTCCTTTGCGTGTACGCGAATTGTTTTTCGTCTTTTGGCCACGCACAGGAAGACCTTTGCGGTGACGGAGTCCACGGTAAGAGCCGATGTCCATCAAACGCTTGATGCTGAGCTGAACTTCTGAGCGGAGCGCACCTTCGATTCTATGCTTTTCAGCAATGATCGTACGGATCGCGTTCGACTCTTCGTCGTTCCATTCTTTAACTTTCTTGTCCCAGCTTACACCTGCCTGAGTGAGGATATTCTGCGCAGACCTGCGACCGATGCCGTAGATGTACGTGAGTCCTACCTCACCTCTTTTGTTGTCCGGGATGTCAACACCTGCTATACGTGCCATTTGTTGTTAGTTATCTGTTAATCGTTGTCAGTTATCAGTTTGTGGTTCCTAATTATCCGCTTATAGTCCTATTAACGGATAACTATTAACTCTATCCCTGGCGCTGCTTATAGCGTGGATTCTTCTTATTGATCACATACAATTTGCCCTTGCGACGGATGATCTTGCATTCGGCGCTGCGCTTTTTTATGGATGCTCTTACCTTCATATTACTTGTATCTAAACGTTATTCTGCCTTTTGTCAAATCATAGGGAGACATCTCCAGTCTCACTTTGTCACCAGGCAGGATCCGGATATAGTGCATCCTCATCTTGCCAGATATATGTGCCAACACCTCATGTCCATTCTCAAGCTGCACCCGGAACATTGCGTTTGACAATGCTTCCTGGATGGTTCCGTCCTGCTCTATCGACTTTTGTTTCGCCACTTATAAGAATAATTTTTTTCTATCTCTTCGTGTGTTGTCAATACTTCCGTTTTGTCTGCGAAGACTGCTACCATATGCTCAAAGTGAGCAGAAGGTTTGCGGTCCGCGGTTTTGATCGTCCAACCGTCCTTTTCCTGAACAACATTTTTAGTGCCCATGTTGATCATCGGCTCGATCGCCATCACCATTCCGGCCACGATCTTCGTCCCCTTACCGCGTTTACCGTAGTTGGGAACCTCCGGATCTTCATGAAGTTTTTTTCCAACTCCATGTCCCACCAGCTCTCTAACAACACCGTATCCAAAGCTCTCCACATACTCCTGGATGGCACTCCCGATGTCGCCGATCCTGTTTCCCGCCTTCGCCTGCGCGATGCCGAGATACAGGGATTGGTAAGTCCTCTCCAGCAGATTCAAAACTTCCGGACTCGCACCCTCGAGCGGGTAAGTATACGCCGCATCGCTGTGATAGCCCTTGTATTGAACTCCGCCGTCAATGGTGATAATGTCACCTTCTTTCAACTGATACTCTCCAGGAATCCCGTGCACCACCACGTCATTGACGGAGATGCACAACGAAGCCGGAAAGCCGTTGTAGTTCAGGAATGAAGGTATTCCTCCCTTATCCCTGATAAACTCTTCTGCCCTTTTATCCAGATCCTTCGTCTTCGCTCCCGGCTTTATCATCCGGGCCACTTCACCGTGAGCTTGCGCCAAAATACCGGCGCTTTCCCTCATGATCTGAATCTCTTCGGCAGTCTTCAGGTGAACCATCGACCTTAAGCCGCAGCAAACTGAGAACGTCCTTTTACTCTTCCGGACTTCATCATCCCTTCGTAGTGCCTCATGAGCAAGTAGCTTTCAATCTGCTGGAGCGTGTCAAGCACAACGCCAACAAGGATCAAAAGAGACGTGCCGCCATAAAACTGTGCGAAGTTCTGCGTCACACCAGCACGCACTGCAAAAGCAGGCATGATGGCAACGGCCGCCAGAAAGAGGGCGCCCGGAAGTGTAATCTTTGATAATATACTATCGATAAATTCTGCGGTGGGCTTACCAGGCTTGATGCCAGGGATAAATCCGCCGTTCCGCTTCAAATTATCTGCAATGTCATTAGATGGTACAGTGATCGCCGTATAGAAAAACGTGAACAGCAGGATCAACACCGCGAAAAGCAAATTGTATTGCCAGGAGGTAAAGTCAGCGAAAGTCGAACCAACGTAGGCACCGATATCACTGTCTCTCCAGATACCAGCCACCAGCGGCGGGATAAACATCAACGCTTGCGCAAAGATGATCGGCATAACGCCTGCGGAGTTAAGCTTCAGCGGAATGAAATCACGCTTGCCGCCATACAATTTGTTTCCAACTACCTGCTTCGCGTATTGAACCGGAATCCGGCGTGTTGCCTGTGTCAATGCAATCACACCAACCACAACGAAGAACAGGGCCAGCAATTCAATGATGAACAAAAGCGCGCCCTGCATTCCTTTTCCAGTCGCTTCCAAATAAAGCGCGCCTGGGAAACGGGATACAATTCCAATCATGATCAGCATGGAGATACCGTTTCCGATACCTTTATCCGTGATGCGCTCGCCAAGCCACATGCAGAACATGGTGCCAGCTACAAGGATAATCACCGATGAAACGGTGAAGAACAATCCGGGCTGCACGATCGCTTCCGGATTGAGCGTTGCTCTCAAATAGCCATAGGACTGAGCTGCGGTGATGACGATTGTCAAAACCCTTGTAAACTGATTCAATTTCTTACGTCCACTTTCACCCTCCTTTTGGAGCTTTGTGAAGTGCGGAACTGCCACTGTCAAGAGTTGCACCACGATGGATGCCGAGATGTAGGGCATGATACCGAGCGCAAAAATGGAAGCCCTGCTAAAGGAGCCTCCGAGGAACGTATTTAACAGATCGAAGATACCACCCTGATTGCCGGTAAGTGCGCTGGGCTCAACTCCGGGCAATACGATATAAGAACCCAGTCTGAAAATAACCAGGAAACCAATCGTATTCAGGATCCGCACACGCAGGTCCTCGATTGAAAAAATGTTCTTTATGGTAGTGAAAAATCGCTTCATCTATTTTACAGTCGTTGCGCTGCCGCCAGCGCTTTCAATTGCTTTCGTTGCTGTGGCTGAGAACGCATGTGCTTCCACATTTACTTTCGCCTTCAACTCGCCACGTCCCAGCACTTTCACCTTGTCGTTCTTGCCGACAATACCATTGTCCATCATAACCTGCAGGTTCAATGCAGAAGCTTTGGTCTTGGTTGCAAGGGCCTCAAGCGTATCGAGGTTGATCCCTTTGTAGTAGATCTTCTCGTTATTCTTGAATCCAAACTTAGGGATACGACGCTGCAAAGGCATCTGACCTCCTTCGAAGCCCACTTTCTTGTGATTGCCTGAGCGTGACTGGGCACCTTTGTGACCACGTCCCGCAGTGCTGCCACCCGAGCCCTGACCTCTTCCGAGGCGCTTGTTAGTTTTTGTAGAACCGGATGCCGGTTTTAAAGTATGCAGCTTCATCTTATAGTTCTTTTACACTTACCAAGTGACTTACTTTTCTCACCATGCCCTGAATCTGGGGTGTGTATTCCACTTCAACAGACTTGTCGCGCTTGCCCAGTCCCAGTGACTCGATGGTCAGCAATTGAGTCTTGGGGCGCTTAATCGTGCTGCGGATCTGTGTGATTCTGACTTTTGCCATGGCGCTTATCCGTTAAATACTTTTGTCAATTCTATTCCACGATTGCGGGCAACCGTATGTGCATCGCGCATCGTTGTCAATGCCTTGAAAGTAGCCTTTACCACGTTGTGCGGGTTGGAAGATCCTTTCGACTTTGCCAACACGTTATGAACGCCAGCGCTCTCGAGCACGGCACGCATTGCACCACCAGCAATAACACCTGTACCAGGCGATGCAGGCTTCAGCAACACAAGGCCACCGCCAAACTTGCCGATAGACTCATGGGGAACCGTTCCTTTAATGATCGGAACTTTCACCAGGTGCTTCTTGGCATCATCGATACCTTTTGTGATCGCATCCGTTACTTCGTTTGCCTTTCCAAGTCCGTATCCTACTACTCCGTTACCATCTCCCACCACTACGATCGCTGAAAAGCTGAAACGACGTCCACCCTTCACAACTTTTGCTACACGCTGTATTGCTACAACCTTTTCTTTCAGGTCGATCTCGCTCGCTTTAACTGTACTGACGTTGCTTTGTGTCATGCGCTTAGAATTTTAAACCTCCCTCTCTGGCGCCATCCGCCAAAGCTTTCACGTTTCCGTGGTACAAGTATCCGTTCCTGTCGAAGACGATCTCCTTAATCCCGGAAGCAAGTGCCTTCTCAGCTACTTTCTTTCCGACAGCAGTTGATGTCTCTTTATTCAATTTTGCTTTTTCAATGTCCGCTGAAGAAGCGGCGGCGATAGTATGTCCTTTAGAGTCATCGATGATCTGAGCATAGATGGCTTTGTTGCTGCGGAAGACAGACAGTCTCGGGCGCACTGAAGTACCCTCAACATTCTTGCGAATGCCCGCCTTGATCCTGGTCCTGCGATTTTTCTTTGCGTAAACTGACATAGTCTTAATTATTTAGCAGCCGCCTTACCAGCTTTTCTGCGTACATATTCACCAACATAACGGATACCTTTTCCTTTGTAAGGTTCCACTTTGCGAAGCGACTTGATCTTGGCAGCAACCTGTCCGATCAATTGCTTGTCGATCCCCTCGAGGGTGATCATCGGGTTCGCGCCTTTTTCCTGAGCTGCCTGGAGTTTCAATTCCGGGGGCACACCCAAAAACACGCTGTGAGAATATCCAAGGCTCAACTCGAGCACATTGCCCTGCGCGGATGCCTTATAACCTACACCGATCAACTCGAGCGTTTCTTTATATCCCTGGCTCACGCCGACCACCATGTTGGCAATCAAGGCGCGGTACAATCCATGGAGCGCACGGTCGGGCTTCTCATCCGTAGGACGGCTCACTTCCACAGAACCTTCCTCCACCTTCACTTTGAAGTTGGGCTTCAGCTCCTGGTGCAGTTCTCCTTTCGGACCCTTCACCGATACTTTTCTGTTTCCTTCCGAAAAAGTGCAAGTCACACCTTTGGGAAGCGTTATGGGTAATCTGCCGATCCGTGACATCTTCTATACTATTAATAAACGTAACACAATACTTCGCCACCGACATTGAGGGCACGTGCCTCTTTATCAGTGATAACTCCTTTTGAAGTCGACAGGATAGCGATTCCGAGGCCGTTGAGAACCTTGGGAAGCTCATCTGCCGGCTTATACTGGCGCAATCCCGGTGAGCTGACCCTGTCTATTTTTGCAATGGCAGAATCCCTGGTTTCGGGATTGTACTTGAGCGCAATCTTGATCATACCCTGCTTGTTAGCGGTATCCTCGAACTTGTAGTTCAGGATATAGCCTTTGTCAAACAACACCTTGGTGATCTCCTTTTTAATGTTGCTGGCCGGAACCTCCACCACGCGATGGCGTGATTTTATGGCGTTTCTGAGCCGGGTTAAGTAGTCTGCAATCGGGTCTGTCATGTCTATTTTATATTAAATGCGGCTTCCCGATAGCTATCGGGAAAAACGGGGCCGCAAAGATATTTAATCCTTTCCTTTCTTCAAATTACCAGCTGGCTTTAGTCATTCCGGGGATTTTGCCGTCGTGGGCCATTTGCCTGAACTGGTTCCGGCAGATGCCGAATTTGCTCATGTATCCGCGGGGGCGACCTGTGAGCTTACAGCGGCTGTGGAGGCGTACCGCAGAGGAGCTGCGTGGGAGCTTGTCCAGCCCTACCCAGTCTCCGGCAGCCTTCAGCGCCTGACGCTTGGCCTTGTAGCGCGCTACCAGCCTCTCTTTTTTCTTGTCCCGTGCGATAACTGCAAGTTTTGCCATATCTGCTATTAATTAGGATTGTTCTTGTTTACAAACGGCATCCCGAAAGCCTTCAGGAGCTCGAAACTTTCTTCATCCGTCGCCGCCGTGGTGACGAACGTGATGTCCATACCATTGATCTTGCTAACCTTGTCGATGGAGATCTCAGGGAAAATGATCTGCTCTTTCACACCCAGGGTGTAGTTACCGCGGCCATCAAAACCCTTGTCGCTAACTCCTTTGAAGTCGCGAACACGGGGAAGCGCGATAGTCATAAGACGATCCATGAATTCATACATCCGCTCTCCGCGCAGCGTCACTTTCACGCCAATAGGCAGATCAGCACGCAGCTTGAAGTTTGAAATGTCTTTCTTCGACCTTGTGGGAACAGCCTTTTGACCGGTGATATTGGTGATCTCTTCGAGACCAACATCGATCATCTTCTTATCGGCAACGGCAGCACCGATACCCTTGTTCACACAGATCTTGGTGATCTTCGGAACCTGCATCACGGACTTGTACTTAAACTTGTCCTTCAATGCCGGAACGATCTCCTTTGTATATTTTTCTTTCAGTCTTGGCGTTGCCATGGCTTTATTACTTAGTAGATTCTATAAACTTTCCTGTCTTTCTGGAGAAGCGCTGAAGCTTTCCTTTGTCGTTCAGCTTGCGACCCACCTTAGTAGGTTGACCTGTTGCCGGATCCAGTAGCACAACGTTGCTGATATGGATAGAAGCCTCTGTCTTCTTGATGCCGCCTTCAGGTTTTCCTGCGGAAGGCTTCTGGTGCTTTGTCACCATGTTGATGCCTTCTACAATCACCCTGTTTTTCTCGAGCAGCACTTCGAGCACCTTGCCTGAATTCACTTTATCAGGTGTGCTGCGGTAGTTACCAGAAATTATCTTTACTGTGTCGCCTTTGCGGATCTTCAGCTTAGGCTGTTTGTTCGTTGTCCTCTGCATAATCTTAAAGTACTTCGGGGGCCAATGAAATGATCTTCATAAACTGCTTCTCGCGAAGCTCGCGTGCTACCGGTCCGAAGATGCGGGTTCCGCGGGGTTCGTCCTGGGGTGTAAGCAGCACGGCTGCGTTGTCCTCAAAACGGATATACGAACCGTCTTTCCTCCTCACTTCCTTCTTCGTGCGCACGATAACGGCTCTTGACACAGTGCCTTTCTTGATTTGGCTGGTCGGAATCGCTGACTTAACCGTCACGACGATCTTGTCACCGACGGAAGCATAGCGCCTGTGGGTTCCGCCCAACACATGGACAACCAGCACTTCCTTTGCTCCGCTGTTGTCTGCCACTGTAAGACGTGATTCGCTCTGTATCATAACTTTCTATCTTTATTCGGTCTCAATTATTTCGCTTTCTCGACCACCTCAACCAGTCTCCAGCGCTTGTTCTTGCTGAGCGGACGGGTTTCCATGATCCTGACGGTGTCGCCAATACCCGCCTCATTCTTTTCATCATGCGCCATCAGCTTGGTGGTCTTGTTCATGAATTTTCCATAGATCGCATGCTTCACCTTGCGGTCGATAGCAATCGTGATGGTCTTCTGCATTTTATTGCTGACCACGCGGCCTACTCTTTCTTTTCTTAAGTTCCTTTCCATACTGTTACTATTTCTGCGTTTCTTTTTGGCGCAATGCGGTGTTGATCCGGGCAATCAGCCTACGGGTCTCTTTTATCTTCATCGGATTTTCGATGGCTGATACCTGATGAGCAAATTTCATTTTGCGCAACGCCTCTTTCTCGCTGCCGAGTTTCTCCTTCAGCTCGTCGAGGGTCAGGTCTTTAATATCTGATGTGTTCTTCATACGCTTGCTTATTCTACGTAATCTCTTCTTACAACAAATTTTGTCTTGATGGGGAGCTTGCCATCAGCAAGCATCAACGCCTCCAACGCAACGGCGCGTGTAACACCACCCGCTTCGAACAAAATGGTACCAGGCTTCACCGGTGCAACCCAATATTCCGGCGCCCCTTTTCCCTTACCCATACGAACTTCTGCAGGCTTTCTTGTGACCGGCTTGTCAGGAAACACCCTGATCCACACCTGGCCTTCACGCTTCATCGCGCGCGTTACAGCAACACGTGCTGCTTCGAGCTGGCGGGCAGTAAGCAGACCCATCTCAACTGCTTTCAAACCAAATGATCCATAAGCAATTGTATGTCCGCGTGTCGCCATACCCTTAACACGGCCTTTCTGTGATTTCCTGAATTTTGTACGCTTCGGTTGTAACATCGCTGAAACCCTTTATTAGTTCTGTTCCTTATTATCTCTTTCCTCTCGGACCGCCGCCACCGCCTCTGCGATCGCCACCGCCGCCTCTTCTATCTCCTGCTCCACGCTCACCACGTCCTTCTCCTCCTCTGCGCTCGCCACGCTCACCACCACGACGAGGGCCGCCCGGTGCAGCACCGCCGCCTTGCGTCTTGCCGTCTCCTTGGGAGACAACACCTACGTTCGGTGACAGATCACGCTTGCCGAAGATCTCGCCTTTGAAGATCCACACCTTGATGCCGATCTTTCCATACACAGTCTGCGCTTCTGAAATCGCGTAGTCAATGTCTGCGCGAAGTGTGTGAAGGGGAATTCGTCCCTCCTTATATTGTTCTGTCCGGGCCATATCAGCACCTGCCAAACGACCTGACAATTTTATTTTGATTCCTTCTGCTCCCACGCGCATCGAAGAAGCAATTGCCTGTTTCATCGCGCGACGGTAAGAGATACGAGCCTCAAGCTGCTGGGCAATAGATTCGCCAACCAGTCTCGAATCCAGCTCAGGACGCTTGATCTCGAAAATGTTGATTTGAACATCCTTGCCGGTGAGCTTCTTCAACTCTTCCTTGATTTTATCGACCTCGGTGCCGCCTTTTCCGATCACTACGCCCGGACGGGCAGTGTGAATCGTAAGCGTGATGCGCTTGATCGTACGCTCAATCACAACTTTAGCGATGCCACCTTTCTGAATACGCGCGTCGATGTACTTTCTGATCTTCTGGTCTTCCACCAGCTTATCAGACATCTCTTTTCCGCCGAACCAGTTAGAGTCCCATCCACGGATGATTCCGAGGCGGAAGCCGACAGGATTAATCTTTTGTCCCATTATTATTCCTTGGTTTCTTTTTGAACCTTCTTCTTTTCTTGTTTCACTTCCGCAGGCATACGGTCAACAACCAGTGTGACGTGGTTGGAGCGCTTGCGCACGCGGTGTGCACGACCCTGCGGTGCAGGACGCAATCTCTTAAGGATGCGACCTCCACCAACGTGAACTTCCTTTACGAACAGGTCTGCCTCTTCGAGCTTCACGTCTTTATTCTTTGATTCCCAGTTTGAGATCGCAGACATCAGCAGCTTTTCCATTCTTTCTGCAGGATGCTTTGCTTCATACTTAAGAATGTTCAATGCTTTGGCAACGCGCTCGCCGCGGATGATATCAGCAACCAGGCGCATCTTACGCGGTGATGTGGGGACATCGTGCAGGTAAGCAACGGCAGGACCAGTCTTGGCAGCCTCTTTGATCGCCTTGAGCTTCTCACGCTTCCTAACCGACCGCTTTACTTTCTTTTCTGTTGTTTCCATGGAGCTTCAATTATTTAGCTGCTGCAGCTTCAGCCTTATTGTTTCCGGTGTGACCCTTGAAAGTCCGGGTGGGTGCGAACTCACCAAGCTTGTGACCAACCATATTTTCCGTTACATAAACAGGAATAAACTTGTTGCCATTATGAACGGCAAAAGTGAACCCGATCAGATCCGGTGTGATCGTGCTTCTGCGTGACCAGGTCTTGATCACAGATTTCTTACCGGATTGTTCTTGCGTTGCTACCTTCTTGGCGAGGCGCGCATCGAGGTATGGACCTTTTTTTACTGACCTTCCCATTTATTTTTTCCTCCTAGCTAAGATTAAACCATCAGAATATTTCTTCGGGTGACGGGTCTTCTTGCCTTTCGCTAGAAGTCCTTTGCGTGATCTCGGGTGACCACCGGAAGCTCTTCCTTCACCACCACCCATCGGGTGATCAACAGGGTTCATTGCCACAGCACGTGTGCGGGGGCGGATACCTCTCCAGCGGCTTCTTCCCGCCTTACCAACAGACTCGTTCATGTGATCCTGGTTCGAAACTGCCCCAACGGTAGCAAGGCAATTAACCAGTACATGGCGCATTTCACCAGAAGGCATTTTCAAAGTTGCCTTGTCATTTTCGCGAGCTAGAAGCTGCACAAATGTACCCGCGCTTCTTGCGATCGATGCACCCTTTCCCGGCTTGATCTCCACGTTGTGGATGATTGTTCCGAGCGGAATTTTTGAAAGCGGCAACGCATTTCCCACTTCAGGAGCGATGTCTTCGCCAGACATTACAGTCTGTCCGACTTTCAGGCCCTGGGGAGCAACGATATATGATTTGAAACCGTCAGCATAGTATAAAAGAGCTACGCGTGCTGTTCTCGTCGGATCGTATTCAATTGATTTTACAACTGCAGGCACACCAAACTTGGTGCGCTTGAAGTCGATTTCTCTGAGCTTCTGCTTGTGACCACCGCCGATATAGCGCATAGTCATCGCACCATTGCTGTTGCGACCTCCTGTTTTCTTCAGGATCTTAAGCAGGGATTTCTCCGGCTTGCTCGCAGTAATATCATCAAAGCCGGGGGCCAGTCTGTGCCTCGTGCCTGGTGTTACCGGTCTTAGTTTTTTGAACGCCATCTTCTATCAATTAAACGTTACCGTAAAAATCTATCACATCACCCTCTTTCAAGGTTACGATTGCCTTTTTGTAGTTAGGCTTGCGGCCTTTCAGCATGCCGGCTTTCGTTGAGCGAACTTTCAGCTTGCCCATGGCGCTCATTGTATTGACACGCTCCACAGTCACACCGTACATTTTCTCAACTGCATTCTTGACCTCTATCTTGTTGGCTGCGAGGTCCACAATGAAACCGTACTTACCCTTTTCATTCAGGGAAGAGACTTTTTCAGTGACCAACGGACGCTTCAGGATGCTCATCGCTGTCTTATTTTAAAATGGTGTCGATCTTACCAACTGAACTCTCCACGAGGATCAGCTTGTCAGCATTGATCACGTCGTAGGTGTTGATTTGGTCAGCAGTAATAACTTTTGTGTTTTGAATGTTTCTTCCGGAGAAAGCAATATTCTTGTTGGCTTCAGGAAGAACGAAAAGCGTCTTTTGTGCAGCGACGCCGAGCGATTCCAGCATTTTCTGGAATTGCTTGGTCTTGGGGCCTTCGAACTTGAAGTCTTCCACCAGGACGATCGAATTATCTTTTGCCTTATAAGTAAGGGCTGATCTGCGCGCCAGATCTTTAACTTTCTTGTTCAGCTTGAAAGAGTAGTCGCGGGGAACGGGACCGAATATCCGGCCACCGCCTTTGAACTGGGGGTTCTTAATGTTACCCGCACGCGCGCCGCCGGTACCTTTCTGCTTCTTGATCTTTTTAGAAGAGCCGGTGATTTCGTTACGCTGTTTGGACTTATGAGTACCCTGGCGCACATTGGCGAGGTGACTCTTTACATCCAGCCAGATCGCATGATCATTGGGCTCGATGCCGAATATCTCTGAAGAGAGACTTGCTTTACGGCCGGTGCTCTCACCGCTGTATTTTGAAATTGCTACGTCCATCACTTTTGCAGTATTATGGTTGAGTTTTTCGCGCCTGGTACAGATCCGCTGACCAGGATCAGGTTATGTTCCGCCATGATTCTCACCACTTTGAGGTTAGTGACTTTCACGCGGTCGCTGCCCATGCGGCCCGGGAGACGTTTTCCTTTGATCACTCGCGATGCAAAAGAAGCGTTACCCATTGAACCCGGTGCGCGGAGACGGTTGTGCTGACCGTGGGTCTGGCCACCAACTCCATTGAAGCCGTGACGCTTCACTACACCTTGAAAGCCGCGCCCCTTAGAGGTACCCACGGCATCCAAAAAATCGCCTTCGGCAAACACATCCTGAATACGTACCTCTTTGCCGAGTTCGGCAATACCGGTGAACTCTGCGCCGAAGTCACGAAACTCAACCACGTCCCGCTTGGGTGTGGTGTTAGCTTTCTTGAAGTGACCTACCAGCGGCTTGGATGCGTTCTTTTCTTTCTTCTCTCCGAAGGACAGTTGCAGCGCGTTGTATCCGTCGACTTCAGTGTTTTTCACCTGAGTGACAATGCAAGGCCCTGCCTCGATGACTGTGCAGGCGATATTCTGGCCGTCCTGACCATATACGCTTGTCATCCCAATCTTACGTCCTATAATTCCAGGCATGGTTAAACCTATTTTGCTGTTTTTTAAGTCGATTTGCGGGTTTTGTGCCGCAAAAAGGACTGCAAAGATAGGAACTGAGGCGGAGTAACCAAGAGCGGAATTCAAAAAAAATGAGGAAACGTAGCGGCGCTCAGCGCTGAAAGAGGATTCTGGCGGTTAAGTTCTGGAAATCAATCATTTACGCGGACTGAAATTGTTGCCTGTTGCCCATTGCCTGTTCCGGCAGGTCACGCTAATCTCAGGAGGTTCCGAGCCACTTTGGGTGCACTAACCGGCGACAGGCAACCGGAGACAGGCGACCATCATTAGGGTCGCATCTTCTTATGATACAAATTCGCGGATTAGACTCTTTCCACTCCCAGCCCCGGCTTATCCGAGCACTCCATCATACCATCTTTCAGGATAAAGCCACCTTTGACCACGTCGCGTGCGAGGTCAAGGCTGCCGTCAAGATCGATGTATTTGGTATTCGCACACGAAAAGGCAACGTGCAATCCTGCGGTAATGCTCACAATACTCTCGTCGTTGCATCCCCAGAAAAGATCGATGTTTTCGCTCAGTCCGACGTCGGCCATTTTTCTGCCTTCGTCAATACCGCCGCATTTCATCAGCTTGATGTTGAAAATACCTGCCGCGCGAGGGGGTTTTACAAGGTTGATGGCGTCTTTTAGGTCAATCAGCGACTCGTCAGCAGCAATGGTTTCCCGCACCTCGGCTGGAAGCCCTTTCAGCTCGTCAACCGCCTTTGCAGGAAGGGGTTGCTCAATAAGCTCTATATCCAACGAACGGGTTTTTTTATACAGCTCCACAGTCGATTTGGAATCGTATCCCTGATTTGCATCGACACGAATGAAAAACTTCTTCCCGAATTTCTCGCGGAGCTTCACCAGTCGTTCGAGATCCTCCGCAGGGTCCTTCCCAATCTTAACTTTCAGCGCTTTGAACCCACGTTTGCCATAATCCTCGGCCTCTTTCAATGTCTCCTCCACGTTCTTGATGCCAATTGTATTGGACGTCGGCATTGTTTTGATCTTTTGTCCAAGATATTTCACGAGCGGCACGCCCAGGAACTTGGTGAATGCGTCATGGAGAGCAATGTCAAGGGCGGCGCGGGCTGCGGGAGTAGTTGGAAATTTCTTCCAAATCTCAAACAGCAGCTGCTTCATTTCACGTACGTCACGACCGACGAGAAACTCAAGATTTTTTTCCGTCAACGTCGCCTGGGTCATCTCCTGACTTTCACCAGTTACGTACTCACTGGCGTTAGCAGCGCCGATTCCTGTAATGCCGTTGTCAAGTGTGATCTCTACGAATGTGTTGATCACTTCATCAACTGTCTTGAAAGCTATCGTATAGGGTTTTGTGTTGCCAAGATCGGCACTCCACGTTTTGATGTTCTTGATTCTCATAGGGGAAAGTTTTTTATGGAAAGGTCTCCGCAGATCTCGCAAATCGCACAGAAAAATTAATCTGCGAAATCAGCGCGACCTGCCTGCTGGCAGGCAGGTCTGCGGGAGAATAGATTGTTAGACTTGGGAAATTGATTTTTCGATCATGTCTTTAAACACGGGAACCAGCTGATCCACACCATCTTCCAACGGGAGGATCACAGGAATTCCAAGCTGCTTCTGGTACTTCGCTGCATAGTCGCGTGCATCTTTCTCAGTCATTTTTGCAGTATTGACTGTCAGGGCAACCGTCGGAGCCCCGTATATTTTGATAAGCTCAATCTCTTCTTTAGGATCCGGGATGTATGCCGGGTAATATTCCATGTCTTTGTATTGCTTACGTGGAGGATTGTGTTGCAGGACAACACCGTTGGCGGCTGCAGATACGATCCACTCCGCTCCGGCAGGCCCGCTAGGGTTGCGAAGTGACGACTGTCCTTCGATAAATATGATGTCTGGCTTCACTTCCTCCCAGCATTGAACTACCGCGTGCTCCATTTCACCGGAGATAAAGTCATTCAAGGTTGAATCGAATATGAAGCCATACTTCGCTCCTTGCATCCAACCCGTTTGCCCGGTATAGATCATTTCGGCTTTGTAGCCCGCTTTGCGCATAGCTTCCGTCAGAAAACGTGTCGTCGTTCTCTTACCGAGCGCGCAGTCGGTGCCCAGCACGGCGATCTTGGGGCAATGCACCTCGGCAATGCGACCTGACCAGAAATGAAGATCCTTGAATTTCTTGGGCTTGCGGACATCGATCAGCTGCAGCCCTTTCGACTTCGCCAGGTCTACCAGATCGGGGTGATCAGAAACGTAGTCGTGCAAGCCATTTACCAGGTGAAAGTTATTCTCCAGGGCCTCCTTCAGCATGATGCGAAGAGAATCAGGGATCACGCCACCTTTGGTCGCTACGCCAATCACACAATATTCGGCTTTGGTGGGACTATTCTTGATAAAGTCAGCAATGGAGGCATAAACGGGAATGTTCCGTTTTTTTCCGTCCAGCACTTCACCGGCGTCCTTGCTAGGATGTTTTTGGTCGATGATGCCTAAGATATTGAAACGGTCTGTGCCGCGTATGAGCCCGTGTGCTGTCTTGCCGCTGTTTGAGTCAAGGTAGCCTGCGGTGATAACGATCGCATTGCCTTTTTGCATGGAAAAAATTTAAGCGGGTAAATTCGGGTAATTGAAATTAATGTGCAAGGAAATCGAGTTCAGAGTTTCGAGTCGCCCAGCCTAAAAGCTTTGCACAATTTTTCAGGGCCTGTCGTACTGCAGCTTAAACTCAGTCAAATCAGGTTTTCGTTCGCGCGGTCGCGAAAGCTCGTAGTGGTACACCGCCTGTCCCAAGTCCCGCATAAATGGATAACCGATCGTTTCGTATTCGTACTTGTCGTCGTTGTAAATGCCATCCGTATTGACATTGATCACGGCCGACAGCATGAATTCAATACCATGTTCAAAATCCACGATATACGCGTTATCAACGAGGTAGCCATATGCCCCTCCGATCTTATTGAAGACCCGGATATTTTTTGGGATCGGAGATTTGCTTGCGCCAAACATCAGGAACTTGCATGTGGCATCATAAAGGGATGTGTCGGCTTTATAGTCCGGATATGTTGTCTCGCGAGGGAGCTGCGACATGTATTGCAGCAGGAACCGGCGGTCATCGGCTGTTATGTCAAATCTTCGGTCGGGACGAACCGTCTCGGGGAAAATGATCGCCTTCAAAATGGCTTGTTGCTCCCGAAGGGGAAAAGAGTTCTTATAGGTAAAATCAAAAGGCTTTCCCACAAGTTTACCGCTCTGGATGTATCCTTTTCCCTTGAGCACCTGCCTCGGGGGCTGAATTGAATCGCGGTTGACAAGCATCGGCTGGCTATAGAGCGTAACACCATCTTTAATGAACCGAACAGGTTCGGTGTGTCGGTTCTCGTCATTGGTAGCAGCGCGTTCGAGTCTTTGAAGTATCCTGACGTCGTGGCCCTTCTCAGCCAGGTTTTGATTAGCCGCTTTCTGCCCTATGAATCCATACAAACAGTTTGATGCCTCATTATCACTAATCATCAGAATTTTCCTGCAGTAGTGGGCGATGGATGGCAGCCCGGATTCTGAGGTGGCGTCTGCTTTTACCGATCGTTGTCCACGGTACACGCTATCAAAAAAAATGGGGGTGTATTTGTCAACACCTGCGATGCTCAGCTTATTCAATTTTTCCAGTGCAAGCACTACCAGGGGAAGCTTGATTGTAGATGCGGGATAGAAGTATTTCGTCGAATCCACATGGAATTCGTGGGATTTGAAGCTTGGCCGGTTATTTGCATCCCGGTCTATCTGTGTGTACAGGATTTGAATTTCAAATGCTTCGCGATTTTCTATCAATCTTTTGAACTTCGGAGCTTCCTTCGCCATTATCTCCTCGAGCAGGTTCTTTTGTTTGGTAATACTGTTAAACGAAACGAAAATGATTGAAATGGTGATAAAGACTTTGCGCACACTAAAACAATTAGGAACATTCAATTTAACGTAAATTTGAACCCGTAATCAACACACTATGAAAACCTGGATTGTGTTATACTTCGCACTGCTGGCATGGCAGGCGAAGGCTCAAAGCATCGTAGGAAGCTGGCAGCTAACCGAAGAGAAAACATGCTTCCAAAGTGAGATGGAGAACATGAAAAAAACGGACACCGAAAAAGAGCTGGAGCAAAGCATGGGCGGCAGTGGGCAGCAGTCGGTGGCCCGCGTCATTAAATTCGACAGAAAAGGCGGCGGTGAAGACGGGATTTTTTCAACCGGAAAAAAGAAAGCTGCAGATATGAGCGCCTTTAAATACAAGGTCAATGGCAATGAGCTCGACATGCTGGATGCAAAATCCGGCATTATCACGCAGCGCCTTATCATCGATGAGCTCACCGATTCAAGTCTCCGACTTCACAATGCGGTAAAAGACTGCGAGACAAAAACATTTACACGGATAAAATAATCATGATCGGCACTGAAGCGAAGCGCGACATAAGAAAACTTAAGCTCGATGAGCTGAAAGAGTTTTTTATTTCGCGTGGTGACAAAACGTTTCGAGCCCAACAAGTTTATGAATGGCTTTGGATGAAGTCGGCTAAGGACTTCGACCAGATGACCAACATCTCCCTGCCCACCCGGGAAATGCTGAAAGAGAATTTCGTTATCAATCATATCAAGGTAGATAACATGCAGCGCAGCGAGGACGGCACCATCAAGAATGCGGTTACACTTTTTGATGGGCTCGTCGTTGAATCGGTGCTGATCCCCACCGAAAAAAGAATCACGGCGTGCGTTTCGTCACAGGTGGGGTGCAGTCTTGCTTGCAGGTTCTGCGCGACCGCGCGGCTCAAGCGTCAGCGAAACCTGAGCCCGGACGAAATTTATGATCAGGTCGTTGCGATCAAGGAGCAGGCTGAATTGTTTTTCGGGCGACCGCTGACCAACATCGTCTTCATGGGCATGGGTGAACCTCTGCTAAACTATAGCAATGTAACGGCTGCCATAGAAAAGATCACGAATCAAAAAGGTCTCGGCATGGCATCGAAACGGATCACCGTTTCTACAGTTGGCGTCGCTAAGATGATAAAAAAGATGGCTGACGATGAGGTGAAGTTCAACCTCGCGGTATCGTTGCATTCGGCGATCAATAAAACAAGATCGTCGATCATGCCTATCAATGACACCAATTCGCTGGAGGAGCTGAGCGATGCGCTGCGTTATTGGTACGACAAGACGAAGAAGAAAGTCACTTATGAATATGTGGTGTGGAAGGGGATCAACGACACGAAAGAAGCGGCAGAGGCGCTGTTAAAATTCGCACAAATCATTCCATCCAAGGTTAACCTCATCGAATACAATCCTATTGACGAAGGAGAGTTCCAGCAAGCCTCAGATTCAGCGCTGAATATGTACATGGATCTGTTGGAGAAAAACGGCATCACCACGCGGATCAGGAAAAGCCGCGGTAAGGACATCGACGCCGCGTGCGGTCAGTTAGCAAACAAATCCTGATCCTCCGCCTTACTTTTGAAAACGTAGCCTTCGAAATGAAAGTAGCAAAGGGCGCCAGGGTTTAATTTATCAAGCGTTTCGCAGGCATTAACACAACTTTGAAAAAATCATATCGCGAAAACTGCCGCTGACACCGGTATTTCCCGCGTCAGGCAACCTTCCGCTTAAATTATTCATCCAGTCTGAAGTACATTTAGCAAAACGGGGATGCGGAGTTTTCTTAAGATGGCGTTGGTCCCGATCCTGATGGCAATCGGGATTATCGGGATGCTGACAGGGATGTGTTTTGCACAGAAAAAACTCATCAAGGGAATGGTCGTGGACTCCACCACGCTCGAAGCGCTTTCCGGCGTTCACGTACTCGTCAGAAATTCAGGGATGGCAGCTGTCACTGATCAAAGTGGGATCTATGCCGTGGTTGCCGCCTCGAATGATACGCTGACATTTTCTTATGTGGGTTACTCCCGTTCGGTGCGGACTGTAGACCTGAATGAGGAAATTATGTTCGTGCGGCTTCGCAGTGAGAGCTTTCTCTTGAAAGAAATCGTCATTCGCGACTCGCCATTGTTTGGCCCGTCCCGGTATATTCATTCGCCTACGCTATCGACCATCAAGCCACTGGCTGCCGGCAGCGGTGGAGTCAACTTCGCTTACTTCTCGAAAATGGAGAAGGAAAAAAGAAAGTTGGTCGCGGTGATCAAAGAGCTTGAGGCAGCCCGGATGTACATAGAGATCGTCACCGACCCCGATTTCAAGTACAACATGATGAAGAAATACCAGCTTTCAGAGCAACGTTACTACGATCTTTTAGCCGTTTTCAACCAGACGCACGACACGGCGATTCATTCTTCCAACCAGTCGCAAATTTTGTATGCGTTGTATGAGTATTTTGAGTATGCGACACTGACGAGGTGAGGAAATTGCTGTCGGCTCTTGGGTATCAGGCAATACGCACATAAATCAATGCTCACCGTTCCCAATCGACTGCGACCTGCCAATACCCAATACCCAAAACCCAATACCCGCTCGTACCCTCCTAACAATCCATCCATCTCACTATCTTTATCTCCATGGAGCAATCCCAGGAGCAACATTTTAAGTCATCCGAAAAAGTCCGCGATTTTGTCATCGGCATGAGTGATGGCCTAACCGTACCGTTCGCGCTTGCGGCCGGGTTGAGCGGGGCCGTGGAATCGACGTCAATCGTGATCACTGCCGGTCTTGCGGAAATAGCGGCAGGTTCAATCGCTATGGGGCTCGGGGGCTACCTTGCCGGAAGGACCGAGATCGAGCATTATGACTCTGAGGAGCACCGCGAGTACGAAGAGATTGAAAGACTGCATGAGGTCGAGATACGGGAAACAAAGGAAATTTTTGCGCAGTACGGGCTTGATAACGAGCTCCAGGAAAAAATTGCACGTGAGATGGCAAAAAATCCCAAAGCGTGGGTTGATTTCATGATGCGGTTTGAGCTTGGGCTCGAGCGGCCAGATAAAAATCGTGCGCTGCAGAGTGCGATTGTAATCGGGTTAAGCTATGTGGTAGGCGGGCTTATTCCATTAAGTGCCTATTTCTTCGCTGACACCAACGAGCAGGGTCTTACGTGGTCTATCTTCATAACGATAGCATGTTTGATTGTTTTCGGGCTGATCAAGAGCAAGCTAACGGGACAGCCTATCTTGAAAGGAGCGTTGCGCGTTACGTTGGTTGGGGCACTCGCAGCCGGCGCAGCTTATGTGATAGCGAAGTTAATTACATGACGATCAATGTTCCATAACGTGGAACAGTGAAGCTGTTTTCAGAGCTTCAAAATCTCTAAGTTATTTCTTCGAAGCTTTGAACAACTTCTCCTTCTCCTCTTTGGTCAAACTTTCATATCCACCATCTGAGATCTTGTCCAGGATATCGTCTATCTCTTTCTGAGAAACACCTGAGAGGTTGCCATTGCGGCCTGAAACGGTCTCTTTGCGATAAGAGACTTTCACTTTTGGTTTGCTGGTGAAAAGATTGCCAATTGAATAGAGTGTGGTAGTTATCCATCCGCCCCAATTGACACCCGCCTGCAGTTGCTTGATGTAAATAAATCCCATCAAAGCGCCGCCAAGGTGAGCGATGTTTCCACCTGCATTGGCTTGAACCGTTCCGAGAAAGGACAGCACGATATAGAATGCGGCGATGTACTTTATTTTCACCGGGCCAAGAAACAACAGGAAAAAAGTATAATCGGGCATGAGTGTGGCACAGGCTACCATGATCGCAAAAATTGCACCTGACGCACCGACCATTCCCGAGAAGTTGGAAATGTTCTTGAAGAAAGGAATCGTATTAAAGACGAGCAAGTAACAAATGCCTGCAGCCAACGCACCGAGCACATATAAGGCAACAAGCTTATCGCTGCCGAGGTATTCGACGAAAAGCCGACCAAACCAGTAAAGCACAAGCATATTGAACAAAATGTGCAAGATGTCAGTCAAGCTGTGATTGAACGCGTAGGTTATGATGGTCCAGGGTCGCACGATGAAGTCGCCAAATTTGGGCGGAATTGAAAATTGATCGTGGACGAGATGAGACAACGATTCGAAGCCGAGTATGGTTGAGAAGACAGAGATGGCGCCGATGATCAAAAATACCGCCACGTTGATAATGATCAACTGAATGTGGCCATTGTTTGGCCTGCTGAAAGCGTTTTTGAATTCGTTAAACACCCCGATGAACTTTACACACTGCCCGAGCTACGAATTTATGAAATTGTTAGTTCACCAGCCTCTACCCCGGTCCTGGCTTTTCCAATAGCTGATAAGCAGAAATGCAACAAATGCGCCACCAAAGTGTGCCAGGTGTGCAACCGAGCCACTGCGGTCCATTGCATAGGTAAGAATGCCCATCAAAAAGACCATGTACTTTGCCTTTATCGGAATTGGCGGGAAAAGCAGCATTATTTCCATGTTTGGAAAAATCATACCAAAGGCCATCAGAATACCATAGATCGCACCTGATGCTCCGAGCATACTGCCCTGTGTTCCTGGAAACAGAAAATAGTTGACGAGGGCATAGATCAGGCCCGCGCCCATTCCTGTGATCACATAAAAAATCAGGAATTTTTTTTCACCCCAGTAATTTTCAAGAATGGGTGCGAAGGACGCCAGCGCCAGCATGTTGAAAAATATATGACTGAAGGATCCGTGGGCGAACATGTATGTAAAGAACTGGTACGGCGCGAAGGCGCAAGACCCGATCGGCCAGAGAGACACGAAGCCGGAGAGTCCCGGGTTCACCATGAACTCCATGCAGCGCGTAGAGCCGATCGGCAGTAGATTTTGTAGCAGAAAAACCACAACATTGATGATAACCAGGTTGCGGACGAGCGGGGTCAGATTAAACATTAGCTAAAATGGCTTTCAAGCTTAGACGTCTCAATAATATAAAATGTTGTGCTCCCATCCGGGGAATAATTGGGATTATGGCAGGAAAACAGGCCCTCAATGATGGAAGCCATCTCTTCACGAGACAACTTCTGTCCCGTTTTCACAGCTGATCGCTTCGCCAGGGCGCTGGCAAGGTTATCACGAAGAGGCAGGTTAAGGCTCGATTGGTTGTGCTTGAATTGCTCGATCAACCCCTCGAAAAGCGTCTTTGAATCCTTTCCTGCTGCTTCCACGGGCAGGCCCGTCACCACGATGGTGTTCTTCCCAAATATGTCGTATTGAAATCCAAGTGATCGGATCTCGTTTTCCATTTCCATCATCAAAGCAAAATCCGCAGGACTCATCGTCACCGTCTGGGGAAACAAACTCTGGATACTTGCTCCGGAATTGTTTTGCATCTTTTTCAAAAATCTTTCGAAAAGCACCCGTTCGTGCGCCACCTGCTGTTCGATGATCATCAAGCCATTTTTAACAGGCCGCACAAGGAACTGCTGGTTCAACTGGAAGACAATCTTCTCTTCGACTGGCGGAAGAAATTCATTTGCCTGCACTTCCGCTTGACCTTGATGCACATGATCTGGCCTTGCATCCTTTTGATCCGGCGGGTTGAATAACCTGGATTGCACCGGTCGCTCGTCCTCAAACAGTTTCTCCCAATTCTGGAGGTTGGATCGCTGAAGCGACGTGCCGAGCTGTTCCTCAAGAAACTGGTCGCGGCTCAACGAAGGCGTGTGATTTATCTTGCTGACAAGGTTTACATCAGCGGAATAGTCCAACGCCGGTGTAAGGTTGTGCGCTCCCAATGCTTGCCGCACCGCTGCGCGTATCACCGCATACACTGCACGTTCGTCATCGAATTTGATCTCCGTTTTTGTCGGATGCACGTTGACGTCGATGTGTTTCGGATCGATGTCGAGAAATAAAACATAGAACGGAAAGCTTCCATCCGGCAATAAGTTCTCATACGCACCCGCGATGGCATGATTCAGATAATTGTTTCTGACAAACCTGCGATTGACAAAAATAAATTGTTCGCCGCGAGTCTTTCTCGCTGATTCCGGTCGTCCCACGTAACCTGTCACCTTCATCAATTCGGTCTCTTCCTGGCAAGGGGCGAGCTGTCCCTGGTAAGACTTTCCAAACAAGCTCACGACCCGTTGGCTGAGTTTCACGGGCGGAAGGTCATAGATAGTTTCGTCACCTTGTATTAAGCAGAAAGATATCTCGGGATTCGCAAGCGCGATGCGCTGGAATTCCTCCAGGATGTGACGCATCTCCACCGGATTAGACTTAAGAAAATTCCTTCGTGCTGGAATATTGAAAAATAGATTCTTCACACTGATGCTGGTGCCTCGCTCCCATGCCACCGGCTCCTGCCGCTTTACTTCGGAGCCCTCCACCACCAGAAGCGTCCCCAACTCGCGTTGCTCCTGACGGGTTTTCATTTCAAACTGTGCGACCGCAGCTATGGATGCAAGCGCTTCACCACGGAATCCCATCGTGCGAAGTGTAAACAGGTCGTCTGCTGTACGGATCTTGGACGTGGCATGACGCTCAAGACTCATGCGCGCATCCGTTTCGCTCATGCCCGATCCGTTGTCAATCACCTGGATCAAGGTTCTTCCGGCGTCTTTGACTATGAGTTTGACCGAAGTCGCTCCTGCGTCGATGGAATTTTCCATCAACTCTTTCACAACTGACGCGGGCCGTTGCACAACCTCACCTGCCGCAATCTGGTTGGCGATAGAATCGGGCAGCAGGCGGATGATATCTGACATTAACCGAAGATGTGGAATGAAAATTGAACAAGCTTTCTGATCACTTCCTTCTGAACTTGAAGTAAATGTATACCGGCAAGAACAGGAAGAAACTGTACAGCGCCACTTTTCCCCACTCCAAGAAAGCCATGATCATTACGGCCAGGAATAATAGTACGCCCAGTCTTATCAACGCAGTATTGAGTGTGTCCGCAGCTGCTTTCGAACGTCGTCGCGCAGAATGAAAAGATCCAAGCATGCGCTTTCGATGGTCGGTCCCGATTTCAGATTTCTGGCCGCGCTCCATTTCAATCTCCTGCCTTATCCGCTCTTCGCGCTCTTTACGCTCTTCCGCCTTGGGATCGTAAAATCTGGGCTCATAAGCGAACCTTTTGTAATTCGGCGCCTTTGTAAACAGTGATACAAATTTCATGGCTCTTGACTTTAAAAACTTCTAATTCAGCTCGTCCAACCGCTCAAAACCCCCCTTGGGGATTAGATATTTAAATTGACAGGTTTAAAAGTAAAATTGCTTTATTCGTTTTCAAATACAAAGTTAACTCCGGGATGTTGAAAAAAGTTTTGTCGTTTGTATTGCTTTCGGGATTGTTTCCCTTTTGGTACACCGCCATGGGCCAAAATGCCCTGGGTCAAGATGCAAGAACCCGGTGGGTAGACAGCGTTTTTAACACGCTCGACCGCGACAAGAAAATCGGGCAGTTGTTTATGATACCTGTGTCGGCATATGCCGACGAGGACGAAATCGACAAGGTGGCCTCATCCATCGAAGACGGAGATGCTGGCTTTATATACATTACAGCCGGTGGTCCTGCCAGCAACGCGAAAATGCTGAACCGGCTAAGAAAGATTTCCAAAGTACCGTTGCTGGTCGCTGCTTCCGCTGAATGGGGCCTTTCTCAAACGCTGGACAGCGTGGCAGGCTTCCACAAGCCGATGATCTCCACCGTTTGGAAAGATGATAGCCTTGCGTATCAATGGGCGCGAATGATCGCGCGTCAACTGAAGCAGCATGACATTCAGATAAGTTTTGGGCCGAACATAAGTCACGAGATCTTCCGTGGCGATTTTCTCCGGTATTTCGGTAATGATCCTTCGGTCGTGGCCAAACATACAGTTCAGTTTGCGAAAGCCATGAAAGACGAGGGCATCCTCTCGATTGCGAAAGCATTGCCGCGTACGCCTTCGGTAGTCGATCCGGTGCTTGACACGGCTGCAGTGATCAATCTGAGCCAGCTGGATGTGAGTGGGCTCTATGTTCTTAAGCGCATGATCGACTCCGACGTTACTGGAATCTATACAAGCAACCTGCCATTCTCCATGCAGCAGGCAAACGGGATCTTACCTGCAGACTTATCCAGGATTTTTGTTTCGGAGATACTGAAACGCAAGCTCAACTTCAAAGGGCTTGTTTTTTCCGAGGTCAAGAATTTTTCAAAGGCCACTAATAAAGTACGTGCCGGTGAAGCGGAACTGCTTGCATTTGAAACAGGAAACGATGTGTTGATGGCCCCACTGAATGTCAATGCTGCCGTACGAAAGGTCAACAAGCGTATTAAGAAAGATCTTGTTCTTCAAAAGCAGCTCGATGTCAGTGTCAAAAAAATTCTTTTCGCTAAATATGATGCAGGCCTCCACCAGACAAGCAACCCACAAGAAAATCCATCTCCGGTGATGGGCGTTTCGGAGATGGATATTTTACGGCATCGCCTGGCCGAAGCCACTACTACGCTGGTTAAAAACGACAGTAACCTTTTGCCTATTAAAACAATTGATCATCAGTCATTTCTTAGCATTTCAATCGGACGGGACACCGATAGCGGGTTCAACCGCTACCTAAGGAAGTACGCACCCTTTAAAACTGTATCAATAAAAATTCCTCAGGACACTACCTATTCCTTTTGGAAGCCCGGAGACATAGTCGTCCTGAGCATCTATCCCCACGTGCAAAAGTTAGAACAGGATATTAGTCCTTGGCTCAACCGACTAACCAAACAAAAAAACGTGATTGTGGTAAGCTTCTCCGATCCGCTTTCATTGCCACAATATCAAAACGCCACTGCCATGATCGCTGCCTACAACGATGAAGATTACATGGCCGAAGTTGTACCGCAGATGATCTTTGGCAGTTTAAAGGCTCCCGGCCAACTGCCCATCTCAGCGGGTCCGTTCAGGAGCGGTCTCTCGTTAGACATGTCATTGGAAGACCGTCTTTCATACACCTTACCGGAAGAAGCCCATCTCGATAAAAAGGTCCTGGAAAAGATAAATGTCATCATGAAAGAAGCCATTGACATTGGCGCAACACCCGGCGCCCACGTGATCGTGGCTAAAGATGGAAAGATTGTTTTCGACCGCTCGATGGGGTCGCTTGATTATACAAATGCAACACCCGTTACAGATGAAACCATCTACGATCTTGCCTCCCTTACAAAAGTGTCCGCAACCTTGCAGGCTGTGATGTACATGCATGAGAAGGGATTGATCGATATCAACAAGAAGGCATCGGTATACCTTCCGGAACTTAAGAATACCAACAAGAAGGATATTACAATCATCGACATGTTGACGCACCAATCCGGCCTCGTGCCCTTCGTGCCGTTGTGGAACCAGACGGTACAAGACAGTGTCTTCATGCCTCTGTATTATAGCAGAACAAAAAGTCAAGAATATCCATTGCAGGTTGCGCCGGAACTGTTCGCTTCCAAGTTGATTCGCGATTCGGTATGGGCTTGGATCGCAAAATCCAGGATGCAGGAAAAACCACCACGCACTCCTTTTCCATACCGCTACAGCGATCTTGGATTTATGATGTTCAAGGAGATGGCTGAACGCATCCTGCAAAAACCATTAGATGAATTCGTACAGCAAAATTTTTATGGACCACTCGGTGCGTATACAACAGGCTTCAATCCCTTAAAAAGATTTTCCGTCGAGTTGATCGCCCCCACAGAGATTGACAAAATATACAGGAAAGAAATGGTCGTGGGTACCGTGCATGACGAACGTGCAGCAATGATGGGTGGCGTATCGGGTCACGCGGGTCTTTTCAGTACTGCAAATGATTTAGCAAAGCTAGGCCAAATGCTGCTCCAAGAAGGCCACTACGGTGGCGTAACCTATTTCAACCCGGAGACCATCAGACTTTTCACCGCAAAACAGTTTGAAGAAAGTCGACGTGGTTTGGGCTGGGACAAACCCGTACAGAATGATTGGTCAAGCCCGACGGCGCTTCAAGTTTCTCCATTGACGTTTGGCCACACGGGCTTTACCGGCACTTGCCTGTGGATCGATCCGGAATTTAACATTGTATATGTTTTCCTTTCCAATCGCGTTTTCCCTGACCGCAATAACAAACTTCTGACCGCAAATATCCGCTCGCGTATCCAGGAAGTGATTTATCAGGCTATGTTTGCATATTGTTCAAATAAAAACTGAAACCAAAGCGTCTTAAAGTTGGTTTAAACATCCAAATCCTACCCCGTGGAATACATGAAAATTGGTATAGTCTGTTACCCAACCTTCGGTGGAAGCGGAGTGGTGGCCACTGAGCTGGGGAAGGCGTTGGCAAAAGAAGGGCACAAGATTCACTTCATAACCTACTCCCAGCCTAGCCGTCTCGATTTCTTAAACGAAAATTTGTTTTATCACGAAGTCGACTTCCGGTCATACCCGCTTTTTGAATTTCCGCCGTATGAGTTGGCACTGGCGAGCAAAATGGTGAGCGTGGTGAAAAACGAACACCTCGATTTGCTTCATGTTCACTATGCCATACCTCATGCATCCGCTGCCTACATGGCCAGGCAGATACTTGCTTCACAGGGAATTTATATCCCGGTTGTAACCACCCTTCACGGTACTGACATAACACTCGTCGGAAAAGATCCGTCTTATGAACCGGTTGTTACATTCAGCATCAACCAGTCCGATGGCGTCACAGCCGTTTCGGAAGATCTTCGCAGACAAACCTACGAGTACTTCAAAATAACGAATGGCATCGATGTCATTCCCAATTTCATAGACCTGGACAAATTCAAAAAGCAGAAGAAGGACCATTTCAAGAAAGCAATCTGTCCGAATGGCGAATCTCTCGTCGTGCATACATCCAATTTCAGACGGGTGAAACGCATTCCAGACGTCATAAAAGTTTTCGCAAACATTCACGCGGTGATCCCTTCGAAGCTGCTGATGATTGGCGATGGGCCGGAACGCTCGAAAGCAGAAGCACAAAGCCGCGAACTCAATATTGAAAGTGATGTGCGCTTTCTGGGAAAGCTCGAAGCGATAGAAGAAGTACTTTCAGTTGCTGACCTGTTTCTCATGCCGTCGGAAAAAGAAAGTTTCGGACTTGCCGCACTCGAAGCGATGGCATGTGAAGTTCCCTTGATATCGACAGATGCCGGCGGGCTTCCAGAACTAAATATTCAGGGTGTTACTGGATTTATGAGCAAAGTTGGCGACATCGATGACATGACACGAAAGGCTTTGTTTGTCCTTGATAAGAACAACCTGCCCACTTTCAAACAGAACGCGCTCAAGCGTGCAAAGGAATTTGACATTGCAAACATCCGCCCGCTATACGAAAATGTGTATCGGCGAGTGCTTGAAAAAGCGGCCGCAAAAACCGCGCTTTAAAGCAACCGCGCAGTTGAAAAAACCGTTGAATGGCCTTAAATTTGCAGCGTTTAAAAGACAATCACCGTTATGAATCAGGAGATTAAGCCTAAAAATGGAGGTACAAAACAGCTTTTTCAGAATCCGATCCTGGAGAAGCTGAGCAGGACCCACATTTCGGTTCCCCTGATCATCTTCTTTAGTTATTCCTCGGGATTGCTCTATTGGAGTGTTACTCATACGTCGTTATCGATTGCAACCACTGTCGGCATGTTTTTCCTGGGGATGCTCGCTTTCACCTGGGTGGAATACATGGTACATCGTTACGTGTTTCATATGAAGGCGCACACTGAAGCCCGCGCCAAGGCACAATACACAATGCATGGCGTTCATCACGAATTTCCAAAGGACAAGACGCGGCTGGCGATGCCACCGATCCTCAGCATCACTATTTCCACATTGTTGTTGTTACTTTTTAGAATCGTTCTCGGCGACTTCGTCTTCTCGTTTTTACCAGGGTTTCTCACGGGATACGCAGCGTACTTGTCGGTTCATTACATGGTCCATGCGTTCCAGCCTCCGAAGAACTTTATGAAGGTACTGTGGGTGAATCACAGCGTGCATCACTACAAAAATGGAGAAGTCGTGTTTGGGGTGTCGTCACCGCTCTGGGATTACGTCTACGGCACCATGGGAAGGCCCGCCGTTAAATAATCAAACCGGGTTCCTTACTTAAAAATAAAAAGCCCTGTCTCCAGGGCGCCTCTACATCCTCAGTTAAATCTGTCAGATCTTTGATTCGGAGACAATGGAAGCCTTTACCGGTGATTTCGCCGGCGCTTTTGAATAAGTAGGGCATGTGTATTGCGAGCACGCCGACAACAGGATCGAACCTGCGACAACAACGAGACTGACTGCCTTTTTCATAAAATATTGATTTTAAAGAACCTTGATTAAAAGGGTGTTACAAAACGCATTCCACGTACTCTAAAATAAGACGTTTTTCCTGAAAAGATATTGTATGAAACACCAATTTTCCTTTTAGGGTTCCACACACCTAAAAAAACGCACTTTTAGCAGCTTCGGAAACATAAAGCATCAATTAATGGTTAAGTTTAAATCACCAAGAAGTCTGCCGTGTTAGGTTACCGATTTTCAAAGTTTACCCCACTCCCGCAAGGTCCGCAAAGCGATTTTGAACGTTTGCTGAAAATCTTCATGCAGCTTATCCTCATCACGTCGGGAAATGTGAGTGAGGCGCTGCAGTGGATGACCGAAGTTGATCGCCAGCATAAGCTCACTAATGATAAATACGGAATGGGCGATTTCATCGAAGATCTTAAGAAGAATGGATATATCTCGGAAGAGGGTCCGAAGGGTGAATTCAAATTAAAAGCTAAGAGTGAGCAAAACCTCCGGCAGTCGGCGCTTGAAGAAATTTTCGGGAAACTGAAGAAGACACGTGGTGGCGAACACAAGACGCCGCACAGTGGCCGCGGAGACGAAGCGACTACTGACAGACGGGACTATGAATTCGGCGATACGCTCGAGCAGATCTCGATGACGGATTCGTTGAAGAATGCCCAAATCAATCATGGTTTTGAGGACTTCTTCATGACTGAGGAAGATCTGGAAGTTGTAGAGAACGAGTTTAAGACACAGACATCGACGGTGCTGATGATCGACATCTCCCATTCGATGATCCTGTACGGCGAAGACCGCATTACGCCGGCCAAGAAAGTGGCAATGGCGCTTTCGGAATTGATCACAAAAAAATATCCAAAGGACACACTCGATCTGCTTGTCTTCGGTGACGACGCGTGGCAAATCGAAATCAAGGATATCCCTTATGTGCAGGTGGGGCCTTATCACACCAACACGGTGGCTGGGCTTGAGCTCGCGATGGATATACTCCGACGCCGGAAGAATGCGAATAAGCAGATCTTCATGATCACCGACGGAAAGCCAACTTGTATCAAGCAAGGTATAAAGTATTACAAAAACAGTTTCGGGCTCGACAACAAGATCCTTAGTCAAACACTGAATCTAGCAGCGCAGCTACGCAAGATCAAAATCCCTGTAACAACATTCATGATCGCGACTGATCCCTATCTGAAGGCATTCGTCAGAGAATTTACGAAGGCCAACAACGGCAACGCGTATTATAGCAGTCTGCAAGGACTCGGAAATCTCGTATTCGAAGATTTCAAGCGCAACCGGAGGAAGACCTTTTAGTCCGCTGTCAAAAAAAGATATTACTAAGAAAGCAACAATGAATCATAAGAACATTGTAACACTGGGCCAGTTAAAGGCTGCCGGCTACATTCAAAAGTCGATCAAGGACGAATTACGAAACAACCTGATCTCGCGTCTAAAAAACAAGGAAAACGTTTTCGAAGGCATCTGGGGATACGAGGAAACAGTAATTCCGGATCTTGAACGTGCTATTCTTGCAGGCCACGACATCAACCTGCTTGGACTGCGGGGACAGGCTAAAACCAGGTTGGCAAGATTGATGGTAAATCTCCTGGATGAATACGTTCCTATTATAGAAGGATCGGAGTTGAATGACGATCCTCTCAATCCCATTTCAAGGTACGGCCGTGACAAAATTCAGGAGTTTGGTGACGGAACACCTGTCGCCTGGCTGCACCGTGATGAAAGATATACCGAAAAGCTTGCCACTCCTGACGTTTCTATCGCAGACCTGATCGGTGACGTGGACCCAATTAAGGCGGCTTCGTTGAAGCTTCCCTATTCCGATGAACGTGTCATTCACTTTGGCCTGATCCCTAGATCGCACCGTTGCATTTTTGTCATCAACGAATTGCCCGACTTGCAGGCGCGGATACAGGTGGCTTTATTCAATATCCTCCAGGAAGGTGATATCCAGATCCGCGGATTCAAACTAAGACTGCCACTCGACCTGCAGTTCGTTTTTACGGCCAATCCGGAAGATTACACGAACCGTGGCAGCATTGTCACGCCGCTCAAAGACAGGATCGACAGCCAGATCATAACGCACTACCCGAAGAGCATTGACATTGGCAAGAAGATAACCGAACAGGAAGCGCGCATCAAGGACGAGCAAAAGAAATCTGTGGCGTTCATCACAATCGCGAAAGATCTGGTTGAACAGATCGCCGTGGAGGCACGGAAGAGTGAATATGTGGATGCAAAAAGCGGCGTGTCTGCCCGTTTAACAATCGCTGCTTATGAGTCATTGGTGGCGGCAGCAGAACGACGCACCATTATCAATCAGGAGAAATTTACGGCGATCCGCATTACCGATTTTGTTGGCGTGATACCTGCCATCACTGGAAAAGTCGAGTTGGTGTATGAAGGTGAGCAAGAGGGACCGGCGATCGTAGCTCAGAATCTGATGGGAAAAGCTATCCGCTCCCAATTCGTAAACTATTTCCCGGATCCGGAGAAATTCAGGAAAACGAAAGACAAAAGTCCTTATAAAAAAATAACATCCTGGTTCAGTGACGGCAACTCACTCGATCTGCTTGCCGATATGACAAATCATGATTACGAAAAGAACTTGCAAAAAGTACCGGGGCTCAACGAACTGATCAATGAGTATCAAAAATCGCTTGATCCCGCAACAAAACTATTCATGATGGAGTTTGCCTTGCACGGATTAGCCGAGTATAGCATGATCAGCAAGCATTATCTCTCCAAAGGCCTTCAGTTCAAGGACCTTATCAGTGGCATGTTCAGCGTCCCTAAGCAGGGTGAAGGGGATGTCGACGAAGATGACGATGACGATCAGTCTTTCGGCAATAGAATGAATTAAGTTTCACTGCATGAACCGCTCCGAGTCGATCGTATACGATCCCTCCAGGTTGGCAGCACTCCGAAAACTGGTTTCGCAGGGCGAAGGGCATCACCTCGAGTTCAAACGTAAGGCGGCGTTTCCGGATAAGATTGTGCGGGAAATGATCGCCTTCGCAAACACCGACGGCGGTGTTTTGCTCATTGGCGTCGGCGATGATAAAACGATACCTGGTGTCAAGTATCCGGAAGAGGAAGCACTCGCTGTGCGCCAGGAACTTGAAAAGCACTGCCGGCCAGTGCTAACCGCCGACGAAGAGATTATAGCCATTTCCGAAAAGAAATTTGTCCTCCAATTGCGCGTAATAAAAAGCGAACGGCGACCGCACTTTTACGTAGCTCACGGTGCACGAAATTCTTTCATCAGACAAAAAGATCAAAGTATCAAGGCTAGCGGGATCATGAATGAAATACTGCGGAGGGGCAAATCAAAGAACGGGACGAAATTCACCTACGGAGAAGCCGAACAAAAAATCATCCATTTCCTCGGCGATCATCAGAGCAGCGGTTTGGCCGAGCTTTCGAAGGCGGCCGGTTTGAATAAATTCATGACATCGCGCAAACTTGTCAGGCTTGTATTGGCGAAGGTCGTTCGCATAACGGCGACGGAAAAAGGCGATCTCTTCTCGAGAGTTTAAGCTCGCCATGTTTCCTGCGTAAAGGGCGCAAAGGCGGGGCGTACTTGGCGCCGTGGTGGAAACTCTACTGCATGGAATTTCATCACAAAAGTTTCATCCTTGCTCCTTTGATTTATGAATTCCGTTTCACTAGATTTAATCATCGATTGGATACCGCGAAGATACTATCAGCCTTTTGAGGGGTTTTAACACCCAAAAGGAAGTGTCTTCGCGGTTTTCTTTTGTCCTGACCGTACGACTTATTTTTTAGACTATGGCAAAAAACAAAAAGGAGAAGAAAGTCTTCATTCTCGACACTTCTGTTATTCTATTCGAACACAACAGCATCTTGAACTTCGACGAGCACGACATTGGCATACCGATCACGGTGCTTGAAGAACTCGACAATTTCAAGAAAGGCAACGACACAAAGAATTTCGAGGCACGAGAATTCATTCGGCTTATCGACAAGCTGGCCAAAGACCAGATGCTTCACAACTGGAATCCCTTGAATGGCAAAACAAAAGGCAATTTCAAGGTCCTAATGGAGACAGGGGGAAACGGCGGAACGCTTGATGCGAACAAAGTATTCAATGAATATAAGGCAGACCATAGAATCCTGAATTCGGCCTTGATCCTGCAGAAAGAGGAAGATCGTAAAGTCATCCTTGTATCCAAGGATATCAACTTACGCCTTAAGGCAAAAGCGTTGGGGCTCCAGGCCGAAGACTATACGACAGGAAAAGTTCAGAACCTTAATTCGCTTTATGCCGGCAAGACCATCCTCGATGACGTCGACCCCAATGTAATCGATCTACTTTATGAAAAAGGGTATTGCCCTCCGGAGGATCTCCTTGGCGACGCCGCCAATCTGGTAAAGAATCATTATTACATTTTGAGGAGTGGGAAGAAATCCATTCTCGCGTTCTATAATTCCGCAAACGGAATGGTGGAACATGTGGAGAAGCGTTCCGTGTATGGCATCAAGCCCCGAAACGCCGAGCAGGCATTTGCCATTCATGCCGTAACGAAGCCTGAGATCAAGCTTGTTACTATGCAAGGCGTGGCGGGTACTGGAAAGACGCTTATCGCGCTGGCAGCTGCCCTTGAGCAAAAGCGTGAATACAAGCAGATCTATCTCGCCCGTCCCATTGTACCGCTTAGCAATAAGGATATCGGCTACCTGCCTGGCGACATCAAGTCAAAACTGAATCCCTACATGGAACCGCTATGGGATAACCTGAAGTTCATTCAGAATCAGTACAATGAAAGTGATAAAGAGTACTCGAAGATCACTGAGATGGTCACGAACGAGAAACTTGTGATCACACCACTTGCTTATATCAGGGGGCGGAGCCTTTCCAACATATGTTTCATCGTCGATGAGGCTCAAAATCTTACCCCGCATGAAGTGAAAACAATCATTACCCGGGCGGGAGAAAATACCAAGATCATTTTTACAGGGGATATTTTTCAGATCGATACGCCATACCTCGACTCACAGAGCAATGGGCTCTCCTACCTTATCGACAGGATCAAGGACCATGAACTTTATGCCCATATTACCCTGGAAAAGGGCGAGCGTTCGGAGCTGGCCAATCTGGCAAACGACCTGCTTTAACATTTCTCCGGTCGTGCATGATTTAGGGCGTTTTTCCATCGGAATGCCACCAAATCGGGCATGTAGCGTAGTTACGGCGTGATTTTGGCACTTTGGACGAAGTAAGGTTTTTCCCAAAGTTCACGCTTTAGCAACGTTGTCATCAAATTCACCAGAAACCTGATCCGCCGGATTTGCACCTGATTTTAAGAGCCTGTTACTAATAACTTACTTTGATTATTCACTAGCAGAGTTAACAGTTGCTTATGTGGTTCAAGAAACTTTTCAACGGTCTTTCTGAGAGGAAGGTCATCCAGATGATGAGGGAACGGGGCTCACTCGTCGGCTCACGCGATCATGCAGGTCGTAAAATCTATATCTACATGATCAAGGGTTTTTTCGCTCAGGTAATGTTTCGGCAAGATGATCCTGTCGAGGATGTTGAATACATTCAGACCTTTGAAGACATCAATCAATTGAACTCCCACCTCGAGCAGGAATTCAAGAGTGCCTTTTTGGCGACACGTTAAAGCGTCAGTTATTTTTTCTTGATTATTGCGGCCATGGTTTCGCCTATGAGCGCCGGGGATTCCACAACATGGATCCCACATTCTCTCATGACTTTCATTTTCGCTGACGCGGTATCTTCGGCGCCGCCGATGATAGCCCCTGCGTGGCCCATGCGGCGTCCGGGAGGAGCCGTCTGACCGGCAATGAAACCTACCACAGGTTTCTTATTGCCATTCTCCTTTATCCATCTAGCCGCAACTGGCTCGTAGTTTCCACCAATCTCGCCGATCATTACGATGCCCTCTGTTTCCGGATCATTCATCAACAGCTCGACAGCGTCTTTCGTGGGGGTGCCTATGATTGGATCTCCACCAATACCAATTGCGGTGGTTATGCCAAGTCCAGCTTTGACGATTTGGTCAGCGGCTTCGTAGGTAAGAGTTCCTGACTTTGACACGATTCCGATGTTTCCTTTCTTGAAAACAAAGCCAGGCATGATACCCACCTTTGCCTCTCCTGGTGTAATGACTCCGGGGCAATTCGGTCCGACGAGCTGAACTTTGCGTTCCTTAACATATTGCTTGGCTATCATCATGTCTTTGACAGGAATGCCTTCGGTGATGCAAACAATAACCTTGATGCCCGCGTCCGCCGCCTCCATGATGCCATCGGCCGCGAATGCAGGGGGTACAAAAATGATGGACACATCAGCGCCAGTTTTTTCGACAGCTTCCTTTACGGAATTGAATACAGGTCTACCCAAATGAACCTGTCCACCCTTGCCAGGAGTCACACCGCCGACAACGTTGGTACCATATTCGATCATCTGACCAGCGTGGAAAGTACCTTCAGAACCGGTGAATCCCTGAACGATGACGCGGGAGTTCTTATTAACAAGTACACTCATGGAAGTTGATTTAGGGTAGTCCACAAAATTAGAAGAATATTGCTGTCAGCCAAAAATGAAAAAGCCCCTGATCCAACTGGGGAACAGAGGCTTTTTTGGATTTCAAATGCTCTATTGTTTCACGTCCTTGAGCTTATTTCTAATAAGGAATTCCTCTTTTGCCACTTTAAAGTCCTCAACGTCCGGAGCCAATCTGATCGCATCCTCATAAGAAGTGAGCGCATCGATCAACAGTCCGTTTTGCTCATAAAAGCCCGCCTGAATGAATTTATTGAAAGCCGACTCATCTTTTACGTCGCCCGAAATCTCTCCGTATAACTTCTTAATGCGCTCCATATCCGCTGCGGGCAAGCGCTTAACAACATTGCCATCATCAGCCTTATCGCCTGTCTCGCCCTTCACTTTTACCTTGATCAGGATAGCAGACTCATTAACTAATTTCGGATCGCTCAGATCCAGTTGAACTTTGGTTTCAGGCGTTTCGATTTTCATGAGGTCATCTTCAAAGATATTCCTGACAGTTACCACATATGGGCCTGCAGCTTTAGTTTCCCATTCGACGACCATTGTCTTGCCATAGATACTTGCACTTTGTGGTGGAGGAAGCATTACACGCAACGGACCTTCGACACCCCTGTGCACCGCTCCGGTCGCGCTTAATCTGTTCTTCTTTGCTTCCGCCGAATTACTGCTGAGGATAAAATCCGTGTATTTGTTCAATACGCTCGTCCCGCCGCTCACTTTAGACGCGAGATCCGCCACTTTATAATTGCCAGCCTGCTTAAGTTCCATCGGCTTTCCGCTTACATGCACAAGGCCGAGATATGCATTCTCCGTAACCTTTAGTTCATCTCCGGCTTTAAGGCTTGCGCCGGTTTTGAGGGCCTGCCAGGAATCTCCTGATTTGTATTCATTCGCTCCCTTATTCGCCAATACCTTAAAGGCGTAATCCTGGGAATAGCCGGTGACTGCAAAGAAGAAAAAGCCAATACCTAGAAGGGTTCTGCTTTTCATACGCATGTTTGTTGTAAAATTTTAAGGTTAAAACCTGATTTTCTTGATTCTGAAGCCAGATCTAAAGAAAATCTCAACGAATATACTGAAAAATCGTGCCAATTTCTGTCAGCTGATCTCCTGCCCGACGGCCTTTAATACACGCTCGCGTCGTTTGGTAATCCGACGGTTAATTTCATTTTGCACGCTTTTGAAAATATCATACGAAGGTCCGACCAACGCGGAAACAGCCAATGCCAGCGTGAGGTCGAGCTTGAGGCTCCACCAATTGAACGCGTATATTACAAAAAGGGAAATCGCCAATATTTCAGCGAGCTGTATTAATACAGAAAAAGCATCGAACCACATTGGCAGATTCGCATCGATCCAAATGAACAGTGCGACCGTCAGCAGACAGACAATAAAGGCAACCGTATATTTTGCCCCATCAGAAATTTCGTCAACATAGTCCTCATTCAAAATCATGGCAACTGCATTGGCGTGGACTACCAGGCCAAACATATCGGGATTTGCACGTCCGGCCAAAACCTTGTTCATGGGTGTGAAAAATTTATCTTCCCACGCTGGATCACCCAGATAGTCTCCCAGGTATCCCATCATCACAATACGGTCCTTAAAAAGATCTCCAAGCACGTTGCCGTTCAGAATATCATCGACATCAACTGTATAAAACATCGTTCCAAATTCAGTAGATCCGATCTCCGCATTCTTCAGGCTTTGCAATTTCAGTTGTAGCACCTCAATGTTTCCCCGGAAATTGATCAACTCCTCTTCCTTATTACGCGCGAGAAATCGTTCCGTCTTTACAGAATCGTACTGCATTGCGATCTGCGTGGAGAACGCGAGCTCGCGGCGTCCCTGCACCATTCTCATGGGATAAATCGAATTTACTTTCTTCACATCCTCCTGATACTTTGCATCCGTGGGCAGCGTCACGAAACCCCGTTTTGAATACACGTCGAATTCGGGATCAGATATTTCAAGCGAGTCTGCTTCGTTGCTATCAAATTGGGCAAGAGAATCTGTCTGTAGTAACTTCGACCCTAAGACAACATTCCCAGCCTCTTGTATTGCATTGGCTAACATCATATTGCCCATCACATCCTTCAATGCTTCGCAATTGACCGTGTCGCGTAATCCACCTTCGCATGCAAATAGGATATCCATTGCGATCACTTTCGGCTTAAATTGATTGATTGCCGCGATCTCCATAGCAAGCCCTCTGCGATCAAGGGTTCCTATGTTTACCAATACAACGCGTTGATCAACCTCCGGGGTTTTACGCATCTTGGAAAAAGCGTAGTTCGTTAATTCAAAATCCTTTAGTGCCTGCCCAACAGAATCAAAGGCCGAAAACAATTTCAGATCCGTGACTTTGTTCGCTCCCCAAAGCAAAAAAAACACGAAGACCGTGATGATGAGGCTTTGGAACCAGAATTTCAGCATAGGGTGCCTGTCGTCAGGTAAAATTAAAGATTTAGCTTTGCAAATCAACCTGGTAAAAGTGCCTCCTTCGAGCAACGAAATTTCTCCTTCACAACTTTACAATGCCATTGCAGGCGGCGACCGCGCGTCCCTTGCGCGTGCAATCACACTCTGTGAAAGTACGCTTGACACTGATCGAAAATTATCTGAAGGACTATTGCGGCTTGCGCTTCCGAGCACCGGAAAGTCGATAAGGATTGGAATCACGGGTGTCCCAGGCGTTGGAAAGAGTACCTTCATCGAAGGGTTCGGAGAACTTCTTACACAGGCTGGCAACAAGGTTGCTGTGCTGGCCGTCGATCCGACCAGTCAAAAAACAAGGGGTAGCATTCTTGGAGACAAGACGAGGATGGACAAGCTGAGCAAGAATGCAAACGTTTTTATACGTCCCTCTCCGTCGGGGACTGCATTGGGGGGTGTGACGTTCCGCACGCGTGAAGCTATCCTGTTGTGCGAGGCCGCAGGATTCAACATTATCATCATCGAAACGGTTGGCGTCGGGCAATCCGAGACATTCGTGAAAGACATGGTGGATTTTTTTCTCCTGCTGATGCTGGCCGGAGCGGGCGACGAGCTGCAGGGCATTAAGAAGGGCATTATGGAAATGGCAGACATGGTCGCTATCAATAAAGCTGACGGCTCCAACATTAAACCATCGCTTCAGGCTAAAGCTGATATTCAGAACGCACTGCATCTTCAAACCAGCCACGCGAACAACTGGCAACCGAGAGTCATCACCATCTCGTCCCTCGAGGGCAAAGGAATTGATGAAGTCTGGAAAGCAATTCAGGATTACAGGGAAACAACTAGCAATAATGGTTTCTTCCAAAGCAACAGAGAGTCACAGAAGAAGAAGTGGCTCGAGCAAAGCCTGGAAGACCAGTTTAGAAATTGGATGAACGAACCTTCAGTGCTTAAAGAAAAAAATGAATTGCTTGATGCAGTCATGCAAGGCAAACTCATGCCTTCGGAGGCGGCTAGAAAGTTCTGGGATATTATTCAAAATTCCTGACCTCGTTCCTCGGACACAAATACGCAATAAGGTTTGTTCTCAATAATAACGATTGCCTATTTAAGGTAATAAGGTTGGCATGCCTTCTGGCTTAACGGGAAAACGATCAACTCATTTGCCGAAGAGCCAGCGCGCTGCGATTATATCTCAGAAAAGCGTCAGGAAATCCAGCGCCAGTTTTTTTGTTGCTGTCCCTGACACGACCTTATTACTTTAGTAACCGCCAGCAGTCATCGACAGTGAACCCTATTACCTTATTTACTTGTTATGAAGGTGAGCATCGCCTCTCCTTATTGTAGGGAGCAACGCGTCGGTAACGACTGATGTTATTGTGCAAGAACCTTCTCGCCGGGAATATTTTCTGGACCAAAGATGTCAGGAAATCCGTGACCACTTTTCTTGTCGTGCCCGGAACGACCTTATTACCTTAGTAACAGACAGTCAAATTGTTCGCCGCAACCTTATAATCTTATCAACCCTGCCATGAAGGTTGAATACAACAACCTATACACCCAATTTGTACTCATCACGCACAATCGTGAACGAATTATTGAAGAGGCGAATAGGGTAAGAATTGAAAAATATATTACCGGCATCGTTAACAACAATTCGTCAAGACTTTACCCAATCTATGCTAATCCAGAACACGTTCATTTTCTTGCTTCCCGATCTCCAAAATTATCTGAAGAAGGGCTGGCAACGATTGTCGCGGATAGTTGCGAACGTTTCATTAACGATAACCGTCTTTGCAAAGGCATATTCTCCTGGCAACAATCCTGTTCAGCATTCTCGGTCTCAAAATCAGACGTTGATCGGGTTTGTAAATACATTCTCAACCAACGTGAACATCATAAAAAGGAAAGTTTTTCAGACGAGTACGATTCCATTATCAAATTCTATCAATAGACGCTTCGTTGGATCGGATAAGCTAATAAGGTTGCGGGGCGCCAATACGGAGCTTGTTACTAAGGTTATAAGGTTACAGGTGCTTGGGGTCGTTACTAAAATCAAATGGGCCTGGGGTCTGGATGGTTCTTGTTACTAAAGGTGATAAGGTTACCCGCGCTCGACCAAGCGTCGTTGCTAAGGCATAGGACCCCTGCGCTGTGGACACGGTTGTTACTCGGGTAATAAGGTTGAGCGGCGCCTGAATGGAACTTGTTATCAGTGTATGAGGTTGCAGCGCCACAAAAGAAAAGCCACGTAACAATTTTGGAAAAAACATTAACCGCGATTAACCGCATCCGTTCGGTCCGGCTAGGGTGACAGGCGGGAAGGTGCAGAGGTTATCGAGGTCGGATTTTCTTTTGCGGCTCGGCGTCATTACCACTCAATCTATTTTTTCTCCTCTTTCTTAAACCCATAAGGACAATGCCTGCAGCCCGATTGGCAGCAATAGCCCCGTTTCTTATGATAAGTTTCAGTAAAAACCACAAAGCCATTCTCCCAATAGAAATCTTCGGGTTGGAGCGGCATTGGTTTTGGGTCGTTGTCGGATTCCTTCATAACAAAAAAGACCCCGACGATGCAGTCAGGGTCCCCTTTTATTTCATGAGTAGCAATTAACTACACCTTGATCTCTACATCCACGCCGCTTGGAAGCTCGAGCTTCATCAACGCATCAACAGTCTTTGCGGAGTTTGAATAGATATCCACAAGACGCTTGAACGTGCAAAGCTGGAATTGCTCGCGTGACTTCTTGTTCACGTGAGGTGAACGCAGCACGGTGAATTTTTCCTTTTCTGTCGGAAGCGGAATAGGTCCGCTTACTACTGCTCCGGTTGCTTTCACGGCGCGCACGATCTTCTCCGATGACTTGTCAACGAGATTGTGGTCGTACGACTTGAGCTTAATTCTGATTTTCTGATTCATAAAAGCTTATTTAGCAGCTACAGTTCCTTTTACTTCTTCAATTACTTTTTCAGCGAGGTTCCTTGGCACCGGCGCATAGTGTGCGAAAGTCAAGGTTGCCATCGCACGACCTGATGTGAGCGTACGCAAGTCAGTAATGTATCCAAACAATTCCGCCAGCGGAACGTCAGCCTTGATTACCTGGGCACCACCACGGGTATCCATACCCTTCATGATACCTCTTCTTCTGTTCAAGTCACCTGTTACAGAACCGGTGTATTCGTCGGGCGAAATAACCTCTACACCCATAATCGGCTCAAGCAACTGGGGAGCGCACTTCTTTGCAGCCTCCTTGAAGCCAATCCTTGCCGCCAATTCGAATGACAATGAATCGGAGTCCACATCATGGTAAGAACCGTGGAACAACCTCACCTTCATTGAGTCGATAGGATACCCAGCGAGTGGTCCATTCACCATGGCTTGCTCAAAACCTTTCTGAACAGCAGGAATGAATTCTCTCGGAATAACACCACCAACGATATCATTCTCAAATTCAAGACCTGGCTTATCCTCAGGACCAAGCTCGCGCGGTCCGATCTCGAATACGATATCGGCAAACTTACCGCGACCACCGGTCTGCTTCTTGTAAACTTCTTTATGCTCGACAGACTTCGTAAGCGATTCTTTGTAGGCAACCTGGGGAGCACCCTGGTTGATCTCCACTTTAAACTCGCGACGGAGGCGGTCGATAATGATTTCAAGGTGCAATTCACCCATTCCGCGAAGGATCACCTGGCCAGTCTCCTGATCGGTGTTTACGCGAAGTGTAGGATCTTCTTCAACAAGTTTAGCAATCGCCATTCCCAGCTTGTCCGAGTCAGCTTGCTTCTTAGGCTCGATCGCATATCCGATAACTGGCTCAGGGAAGATCATAGACTCGAGGACGATCTTGCGCTTTTCGTCGCAAAGGGTATCACCTGTCTTGATGTCTTTGAATCCTACAACCGCACCAATATCACCCGTCATCAGGCGCTCAATCTGCTGCTGCTTGTTGGCGTGCATCTGGAATACGCGTGAAATGCGCTCCTTTTGCTCGGAACGAGTATTATATATATAAGAGCCAGACTCAAGAACACCTGAATAGGCGCGAATGAAGCACAAGCGTCCTACGAAGGGGTCTGTGGCAATCTTGAACGCGAGGGCAACAAACGGCTCCTTCTCGTTCGGAGTGATTGAAACCTCTTCACCTGTATCAGGATTTGTTCCAATGATGGTGTCTTTGTCCAAAGGTGAAGGCAGCAACTCCATTACATAATCGAGCATCGTCTGCACGCCTTTGTTCTTGAACGACGATCCGCAAACCATCGGAACGATCTTCATCTTCACTGTCGCTTCACGCAAGGCTTTGAGAATCTCAGCTTCCGTGATGGAATTCGGGTCTTCGAAATATTTTTCAATGAGAGTCTCGTCTACTTCTGCAACAGCTTCGAGGAGTTTTTCGCGGTATTCTTTCGCCTCTTCGACCATGTTGTCGGGGATCGGGATGACCTTATATGTCATGCCCTTGTCGTCTTCGTTCCACACGATACCGCGGTTTCCAACGAGGTCAACAACACCCTTGAAGTTATCTTCTTCTCCAATCGGTAGCTGAAGCGCAACGGCTTTGCTGCCGAGTTTTTCTTTCACCTGCTTGCAAACACCGAGAAAGTCGGCGCCTGCGCGGTCCATTTTATTCACGAAACCAATGCGGGCAACTTTGTAGCCGTCAGCGAGTCGCCAGTTTGTTTCTGATTGAGGTTCAACGCCATCAACAGCGCTGAATAAGAACACGAGACCATCCAATACACGGAGTGAGCGGTTAACCTCAACTGTGAAGTCAACGTGTCCGGGTGTATCGATAATGTTTACGTGATATTCGTTGCTTTTGTATTTCCAGTGTACAGTGGTGGCTGCAGACGTGATCGTGATACCACGCTCCTGCTCCTGTTCCATCCAGTCCATAGTGGCAGCACCATCATGAACCTCGCCGATCTTGTGGTTTACGCCCGCGTAGTAAAGGATGCGCTCTGTAGTCGTAGTCTTACCCGCATCGATGTGCGCAGCGATACCAATGTTTCTTGTATATCTAAGATCTCTTGCCATTCTCTTTTAGAATCTGAAATGTGAAAATGCTTTGTTCGCCTCTGCCATGCGGTGCGTGTCGTCCTTTTTCTTGATTGCTGCACCTTCCCCTTTCGCTGCTGCGATAATTTCCGCAGCCAACTTGTCCATCATCGTTTTTTCTCCGCGAACGCGTGAGAAGTCAATGAGCCATTTAATGCTCAGGTTGATCTTCCGCTCGGGGCGGATCTCAACAGGCACCTGGAATGTTGCACCACCAACGCGGCGGCTTTTTACCTCTACTGACGGCATGAGGTTGTTCATCGCACGCTTCCATACGTCCAGTCCGGGTTCGCCTGCCTTCTTCTCAACGATGCCGATAGCATCGTAGAAAATATTGTAAGCAACACTCTTCTTCCCCTCCTCCATCATATAGTTCACGAACTTGGTTACAAGTGTATCGTTGAACTTAGGGTCAGGAAGTAGGTATCTCTTTTTCGGTTTCGACTTTCTCATGACTTCTTCGAATTATTTTTTAGCGGGTTTAGCTGCTGCACCTTTTGCAGCAGGAGCTGCTGCACCAGCCTTAGGTCTCTTCGCACCGTACTTCGAGCGGCTCTGTTGTCTGCCACCAACACCGGCAGTATCCAACGCACCGCGGATGATATGGTAACGCACACCGGGAAGGTCTTTCACCCTACCGCCGCGGATCAACACAATTGAGTGCTCCTGGAGGTTATGGCCTTCGCCAGGGATATAAGCGTTGACCTCTTTTCCATTGGTGAGGCGCACACGTGCAACTTTCCGAAGAGCAGAGTTAGGCTTCTTGGGAGTCGTCGTGTAAACACGTGTACACACACCCCTACGCTGAGGGCAGGAGTCCAGGGCGGGTGATTTTGACTTAAAAGTCAGTTTCGTGCGCCCTTTCCGTACTAATTGCTGAATGGTTGGCATTTCTTTGTCTCTTTGTTGACCGCTTTAAAAATGGACTGCAAAGGTATTTAAAAGAAAACAGGATGCAAAACCCCTGTTTAAAGAATTTCTGAGGGTATTGGGCTCAAAATCAATGAATTATGCCCAGTGGCCAGACTAGTCGGCAGGACAGGGCGACGGACTACTTCAATGCCAGATAAAGGTCGGTCTCCAAAGTCGCCTCGTCTTGAGTCCAATGGCCATAGACCTCGACGTAGGGAAATCCGACCTCAAGACCTCGGTTTTTCAATTCCCGGCGCATGAGTTGACCTATCTGGGGAATCAGCTTGTAAGGGCCGACGTGCCTACAAAAGGCGCATTTTTTCAGCACGACCCACTTCTCCTGTAAACCAAGAGCTGGGTCGGATTTTTCAAACAATTCAGTTCCCACGAAGATCTGAATTCCCGGATCGTAACCCCACACATTCAGGCCATTGTCTTTAAGATTGTTTGATTTCACTACCTGCCACATCCTGTTCATTAGGTGAAAAGCCGTGTCTGGGAGCTTTCCTTCGGGAGCTATACCGGAGAATCCATGCAGATCAAAGGAAATTTTCCTTTGAAGAATTTGAAAGTTAGCCAACATTGATTGCAAAGCGTCTTTTTGCTATCCGCGAGGTGTTAATTCGGTTCTGGATACAACCTTCTTTTTCCAAAGTATCCTCAATTCACCTTTCGATCGATATGAAATATCGCTTTTCAAACCTGATTTTCTTTTTCGGGTCTTGCAACACAATCGGTTCCCAAAGTCCATATGTAAATGTCATCCTATCAACATACTGGTAAATTATATCACGCAGATAAAATACTATGATTGAAAACGGTTTTTTTGAAGAGAAATCAACAGAATCTTTTATCAAATTGTATAAGAGCTCATCTTTAGATTTCATGTCTTCACCGAAAACGTGAATTGAATGGTGATTTCCACTTTCGCCCAAAATGGCAGTCCTCTCCAGGCATTCCTCGCCAATACAATACGTTAGCTTTCCACTGATGATTAGTTTGAAATCACTTTCCTTTTCGGTGGAGTAGTGAAATAGCAGAATGATATCTCCGTCGTCTGAATACTTAGCCTTAAGAAATTTCAGTTCGTAAGAGGCCTTAGTCGGCATTTCAACTTGCGCACCTGTATCCTGAACTGACAGCAACACAAATAGCAACCCAAGCGAAAATCTTACCATTGCTACATCAATCAGTAGACATTTCACCAGTTGAAGGTGCAAGTTTATAGAGACTTTAAATTTAATATTCAAATCAAGTCGAAAGACGCCTAATGACTTGGAGTCCTCTCTCAAGTTATAAATTAACACAGTTATTAAGAAAAAGTCAGGAATGCGTAAGGTCTTATAGCGTCCCGGACTTCATTTCTCCACAAGCAGCATTTCATCCCTTCCCACCGAAAGCATAAGCCTTCCTGAAATGACTTTTTCAGTCCGGGAGCTGCCTTTTCCGTCCGTTCCGACGGCCCTGACCTTTACCGACTTTACCGACTCCCAACCTGACGGAAGGGTCCATTCTTTATTCTGGTAGCCCTCTTTACTATATGCGATGAGACTGTTTTCATTGATCCAACGTGCCGGAATCAGCACGTTGTTGTTCTCGACCAATACCGAAGGGCCTTGCGTGATCTTGAATTGATCTTTTGATAGATAACTTGTCACATGGTCGGAAAATTGAACGAGTTTAAAATCCTTATCGATCACGTACAGTCGTTTCAGCTGGTTGAGATAATACCAGACAGCAGTGTTCAGGCAAAACTCTTCTTTAAAACCTGAAAGCCCTTTGAAATCATTTTTGACAATCGCCTCTCCATGCATGCTTGTACCAAACAATTTTCCCCAATCGCTTTTGTCCTTGCCACCGCAGTAGAATTCAGCAGGCCAAGCCAAATAGTTCTTTAAGCCGCCGCTGAACCACCACGCCATTGGCTGATATCCTGCAAAAGATGAGGCCCGAAGAACGTCAACAGTCTCTGAAGTCACGTCGACTCCCTTTGAAGCCCAATATTTGAAAATATTCCGCTGTGCTTCAGCTTCATCCTCTACCGTGAAATTCAAAAACGGACTCGTCACATTTCTGCCAAGATCGATGTCATATTTTCCGCTTGCATCGAGCTTTGGTGTTGGCGGCCAGGTGTGAAACGCATCGATATGAACAGTACCAGCCTCCTTCAATGGAAGCAGTTCGCAAATAAGATCGATGCGCTTTTGGGCAAATCGTGTTTTCCATTCCTGTGCGTAGCTGATCGGATATCCCCATTCTGCAGCGCGCAGACTTCCATCAGCATTTCGGGCAATGATGTTGTTCTTTACATATTCATCCCATAGCGGGCTGTCTTCATATGCATCGAACATATTGATATGAACACTGACGGTGGTGTGGAGTTTTTCAGCCTCGCGCATAAGCCATTTCAGGCTCTCCATTGCATTCGGGTCCTGAGCACGCTTCAATTTTTCGTTTGCCTCGAACCATGCCGGATATTTTGAATCGTGTCCGTTGTACTGCCAGCCCACGAGGTAAACGATCTTTGGGATGCCGAGTGTCAGGTTATCAATTCTGCGGAGCACGTCGAGGGTCTGCTCAAAGTTGAGTGAGACTTCAGACGCACCATTGTCTTTTCGCTTTAGCTTGCCGTCAAACCCTGCCTGAGACATGAACAACTTAAGAGTGAGTGTTTGATGGTAGCGGTGCCGTCGGGGAATTGCAAATTCCTGGTCTCTCGGGTAGCGGATGAAAATTGTGTCTTGATGTTCTGGCGATTGTGCCGGAGCCGAAAACCAAGCTACGGACAGAAAGAAAATGATTCCGGCAACAAATCGTCTTGCAAGTGTCGACATGATCACAGAACTAGCGGCGAAGGCGCGAAGGCTCGAAGAAACGCAAAGGGTGGAATAGAGCATTCTCAACTTTGAACTTTAAGCATCGTACAGTTTCTTTCGTGACTATCCAATCTTATTCCTAAACGCAAAATAAGACTGTAGAACTTTACTTGGATACTCCAGCTGCGGATAGTGGCCGCAGTTCTCGAATTCAACCACTGCAGAGCGGGGTACAAGCTCGCGGTAACGTTCCACCATATGCTTCCCGGAGACGGGATCGTCGATTCCATCAATCAAAAGCATCGGACAAGCTGCATTTTGCAACGCTGTTACCCATCTTTCTCTGTTGTCCCTGCGTTCGATTATGTATTTTATAAGCCGATGTGTGATCTTGTTGCCCCCATTGAAGCAGATCAATTCATAAATGTCTTTCATTTCCGCCTCCGTCGGCCTTGACGAATCCGGGAATAATATCGAAAAAGCGGCAACGAATTTTCTAAATGACCCCATCCTGGAGAAAACAAAACCTAAAGGACTGAGCAAAAGTTTCTGGGTTATGGTAGGACGGTGGGTTTCTGGAAACAACCCACCGTTGAGCAGGCAACAGCTCATTATTTTATTTTCCTGCCTGTCATGCTGACGAGCAAGTAACTCTTGTGCTACCGAGTCCCCGACATCGTGCACCAGCAAATGATAACTGTGAATCCCCAAACTTTCCAACAGAGATTCGACAATATCTGCGTTGTTTCGTATTGAATAGTCATAGTTAGCTGGTTTGCCTGAAAAGCCATAACCAATAAAGTCCGGTGCAATGAGTCTATGTTTTTGTTTGAGTCCATCCCACATTTTATTCCAGTCAAAGGAAGAAGTTGGAAAGCCATGCATCAAAACCAACGGTTCTCCACTGCCTTCCGTACGATAGAAAATGCGATGCTGCCGAAAGGCAAAATAATTGCCGGCGCTGAGCCACATCGAACTTGTCGGACTATTCATTTTGTATTCAATTCCTTTTTTGCCGGCGCGGGAAAAGTCAGCTTGTCAGCAACTGGTCCAGTTCAATATACTTCTCCTTCAGCAAGCTCAATGCAAAGGCTGCCGCCGACGCACTGAAGACTGAGTAATCCAAAGGGCCTTTTACTCCAGTTGAAAAGGTCATGGACAAAGCGAACGCGAGAAGTAAAAACCCGCTCAGTTTTGCAAAGAGTTCTGTTTTAAATCCAAGGAGTAAGCAAAGTGCAAATAGAATTTCAGCACCTGTAGCAATTGCACCGATTATGGGGATCAAGGTGACCGGAAACCAGGGATTGATAACACGCGTGTAGTCCAGAAATTTAGTCCAGTTACCCCACGCAGAAACGTCAGGACTCCACATACCAAATCGGTCGGCGACGGCAGACAAGAAGCTGGCAGCAATAGACAGGCGCAAGAATAATTTGATGAGGTTCTTTGTCATAGTGGACTATTGGATGAGGTAAATTACAAAATCTCTTTTTAGATTAATGTACCAACCACAAATACACAAGGCAGGCGGACAGAAGGTTTGAGAACATTAGTGAATAAATTACTTTTCGATGTTGTCATATACATTTAATTTCCATTGATCCAATATGAAAATCTTTGCTATCGTAATTATCGGTTCCGTGGTTTGCAGCTGTGCAAACTTGCAAAAGGAAAGCGTTGAACAGGAAGGGGCGACAACGGAAAAACTCAAGTCATTTGTCAGCGATCTAACACCTTCAAGGGGCCGTGGTCCTGCCGACGATTCGATGAGCGTGGCGTCGTTCGAAGCTGCCTTGCAAAAGACAAAGCACCAGCTTGCAACACTGCGAATGATCGACACTGCCATGCTGAAGGGTGATGACAAGATAGACTGGAAATTCGCCGAGAGCATTTTAGTGGGACGTGAGATTGAGCAGGAAAAGCTCCAGGCGTGGCGTAAAGACCCGCGCCTCTACATGACGTTTACAAGTATATCTACCATACTCAATGCGCCGGGTGACGTCGAGAAAAGGGTCGATGAAGTGGAAAACCGGTTGAGCCTGGTGCCCGTGCAGCTGTCGAACGGCATGAAGCAACTCGACATCTATGTGCCGCGCTTCGCAGAGCTGGGAATATTCATGGCCGAGAATGGATTTGTTCTCTTCGAGAAGGAGATCCCTGAATTCATCAAAAAGAATGGAGCGCCGGCAGCGCGATTGAAAGCTCCGGCGGAAGCGGCACGTGAGGCGCTAAAGAAATATCTAACGTTCCTGAAGAAAGATTTACCGACAAAGACTCCGGGGACATTCTCAATGGGCGCTCAAGCTTACAACGCGATGCTGAAAGGTCAGTACTTACTACCCTTCGACGCAGACAGCCTGTATGCCCTTGGTTGGCAGCAGTTCAACGCTACTGTGGCCGACCTGGAAGCGATGGCAAAGAAGATAGACGCGTCGAAGTCATGGCAACAACTGGCGGTAGAGATAAAAAATGAATATCCCGAGCCGCACAAGATCATCGAAGTTTCGCAGGAGTGGGTTGACAAGTCGAGGGAACATGTTTTAAAGCACAATCTTATTCCTATACCGTGGAAAGAACGTGTTATCGTGACACCGCGTGTGGAATACCTGAGAAAGACTTCATACTATGGCAACTTCTCTTTCGCCCGCACAAAGGATGCCGACAGCACGTACACTTCGGAGATGCAGATCAACCCTTTCGAGGATCAATGGGACGAAAAGAAGAAGAAGGAGTTCCTGGTGGAGCACGACTGGGGTGTGATCATCGTAACTGCGCCGCACGAAACCTACGCAGGTCATCACGTGCATGGTCTGTACCTCGCCAACAATCCACGCCCGCTGCGCCGCGAACACAGCATAAGCTTGTTTTCGGAGGGGTGGGGATTGTACCAGGAGCAGCTCATGCGCGAAACGGATTTCTACCCGAATGATAAGGTCAGGTTGCGTCAGCTTCAGCTCCGTCTTTGGCGCAATGCGCGCGTGATCTACGATGTGGGACTGCACACCGGCAAGATGACCTACGAAGAAGCCGTTGCGCTCATGACAGAAAAGGTCGGCTTTCTGCAATGGGCCTCCCAGCTCGAGGTTGACGCCTGCTGCGCTGCACCGGGATATTTCATTGGCTATTTCACGGGAATGATGGAGATCCTGAAGATGAGGGAGGACTACAAAACAAAAATGGGCGACAAATTCACCCTCAGCGACTTCCACGAGAAGTTGTTAAAATGCGGGAGCATGCCGACAAGTTTGATGAGGGAGTCGCTGTTTCTGAAGTAAAGGGGAACACCATAGTTGAGGGTGGTTGGTGCTTTGAGACTGAAACACCACCATCGGCATATATTTTTCCTCCCACAGATCTCACTGATCACACAGGTCTTTTGTGCCACACCAGTCCATGAGATTTGTGGAATCTGTGGGAAAAGTCGCAGATAAATGGCTTTGGCAGTTAGTTCGAAAGACTCAAAAATTCGTATCGAAGTCCGACTCAGAAAAGACTATTTCTCAATCTCCCCATATCCAACCCTCAAAATCACGTACCCGAATACTCCCAACACCGCGGTCAGCATTGTGAGCACGGAGAGAGTCCCCCACGAAAACTCCACCTGATCGTTAATCACCCTGAACAGCCAGATGCCGATTCCTATAAGCGAAACAATTGCCATCAAAGCAATGCTTAGACCATAGTGGATGGCGATCCCACCGTTTACTTTGCGAATTGTTTTTTTATTCATGGCATTAGCCTTTCAATCTGCGACTGAAATCGAGAACCATATGTCTTCATTGTAAATTATATTCCCGCTTTAACAATCGGATCAATTGTCGTTGATTGCGGATCAGTGTCTTCAATTCATTGATCCTGCCCGCACTAAACTCCTTCGCCAAGACATAGGTATTTACCATTAATTTGACGTCGGCTAAATTACTGGTCAATAGCTTCGGCGATTCATTCACGTTCCCCGTTCCTTTAACGGAATCAGGATTTGACTTCAAACGGGTTTTAAATTCTTCTGAATAATTCAGGTCCACCACCTCACTCCTTTTTTTCGATGCCTCGAGGTATCTCAACTGGTCCAGCATATTATCCTGATCGAGGTGAAGGGTCCATGAATCGTATTGAGAAATAAAATAGACAATGCTGTCATTCGCAAAAAACCTCAGACTTCCCGAACTCTTTATCTGCTCGATCGTCGTCCGCGTCCATCTAAATGCCGGATTAGGGGAGAACTGCGTTAAACGGTAAATCTCAAGTCCGTTAAGCTCTTCAATTTTTTTCCCTCGGACGTAGCGAGCCAATTTTTCAATGTTATCTATCGCACCATTTATCCTGGAGATTTGGTATTGAATGTTCAATGTGTCCCTGACAAGATCATTGATCAGCGCGACCGTGTATTCCTTGGCCTGCTTGCGCTCGTTAAATTCCTCTCTCAGGTTATCGGCGTAAAATCCACCCGACACAGCGAGGAACAACATGAAAAATTGAAAAAAGTAGGATCGCAGCACGCGGGAATATGTCTTTCGTGTCTGTGGTTTGGGAGCGACGATATTTTCAACTTCTTGCTCCAAATGGCTTTGGATAGGATCGGTCATTCGAAGCTACAAAACCCTACGGGAAAAAGGGTTCTGTGGGACAGAAAATTCAAGTCAACTCATTCGGCATTGAGTACCCGGAGTTGGTGGTGACCCAAGGCGGGAACACCAACAACGGACGACAATGGACTATATGGTGTCGATAGTTAGTTCGGCAGAGTCGAAACTGCGGATCGGCTGCGCAGGGCACGCGTGGGAAAACGACGCGGCATAGTGGCGGACACGCGCGCTGTATGGGAGTTTTATTCTTTATTGAAGTCCTCTTTTTTAGTGTGCCTTACCGGGCGAGGTTTTTCAAAATGATGCCTTTACTCCAACTCTGCAATCTCAAGGTTGATAAGGCGGATTAGTTTTTCAATTTCCTTTTCGGCGTCGTAGTAAACCAACTCTAAAATCACGGTATTCGCAGTAATGGTCCCGCGAAGAACTCCGGCGTAATTTGGATTTGAGACCAGGCCGGGAAAGTCTATCGCATGCATCCCAAATTTATGCGACCCGGAGTCAGTCAGGCTGTTCAAATAGCGCTCGTCAAAGCTGCTCAGCTGCTCAGATTTCCTATGCATCTCCAACTCGAGCTGGCGGATAAAATAATAAGTGCGCCCATACACCGCTTCTATTCCGTTTCGCAATGTGTCATTTGATATGATATCAAGTCCACCCATTTTTAACTGCTCATATGGGCTCATGTTATTGATGAAATACGACGCGCTGTGCGTCCTCGCAAAGTGCATGTCCAGTGAATCATTATTGGGAAGATGTTCCGCTATTACTTTCAGAATAACTCTACACGATTCTAGGCCTCGTTCCTGGGTGGCAATGTTGTCACGAATGTCCGCCAAATCAGTTGACAAGGCCTTCTTGAATTCTCTGAGAATTTTTACTTCCGTGCGGGTTCTATTGCTTTCTTGTTGCCATTGATCGAGGTTGTATGCGATCAATATCCCGAGGATCACTACGATGATCTCCAGCACGTATTTGTACCAGTCAGACTTTAGATGTTCGCCGATCTTCTTGAGCATGCTGTAATCCAGATTAGAGAATACTCCACTGGCAATTGCCAATTGTCGCGGTCAAAATGCACGTATCTTATCGAAAGCACCAAGACATCCACAGCCACTATGCCTCCCCAATTTGACCCCAAAATTCATCCCGACTACGCGAAACGCTTCGTCGGGACAAGCGGTGCGTCACCGAAACAAGCTTCTGTCATTTTCAAAATCTAAGCTTCGCCCATTGCGCCTCCAAAATTCATCCCGACTACGCGAAACGCTTCGTCGGGACAAGCGGTGCGTCACCGAAACAAGCTTCTGTCATTTTCAAAATCTAAGCTTCGCCCATTGCGCCTCCAAAATTCATCGGGAACCTTGGCATCTCATCGGTGCGCTTGATCGCACCAAAAGCAGCTTCGTATTTTTCTATGTTGTCCTTCAAAGCAGCAAGCAAACGCTTCGCGTGCTCCGGTGTGATCACGATGCGGGACTTTACTTTTGCCTTCGGAACACCAGGCATCAATCTGATAAAATCAATCACAAACTCACTGTTCGAATGAGCAATCATGGCGAGGTTGGAGTATACACCTTCCGCGATCTCTTCGCTGAGCTCAATGTTGATTTGATTGGGATTCTGGGGAGGTTGGTTTTTGTCGTCGGCCATGGTGGTGCGCGTTAATTCAACGACGAAGTTATCAAATCTTGCCTTTATTAAATACTGTTCATAAGGTCGCCCGTCGCCGGTTTGCCTGTTGCCAGTCGCCTGTGGTTTACCCCGAATGACCCGGGAAGCAATCACAATTTAGGGGTGCATCACGGGGAAATTGGGTAACAGGTGACAGGCAACAATTCATTCACAACAAAAAAAGCCCCTCCGTTTCCAGAGAGGCTTTCATTTTATTTATTCAGTGCGATTAAGCAATCTGCTCTTTTTGCTCGCGCCGCGGAGCGGGTGCGCTCGTTGCTTCGGAGATCTTGTCGTATTCCTCTTCGGATCCTACGATCAGATCGTTGAACGTGCGCTGTCCTGTTCCGGCAGGGATTAGGTGACCCACGATCACGTTCTCCTTCAAACCAGCCAGGTTATCAGCCTTACCGCGGATGGCGGCTTCGCTCAACACCTTGGTCGTCTCCTGGAAAGAAGCGGCAGAGAGCCAGCTTTCTGTCTTCAAAGACGCCTGTGTGATACCCTGAAGTGTTGGTCTCGAAACAGCAGGCATTGCATCGCGTACTTCCGCAACCTTCTGATCCTTCCTTTTCAAAGAAGAATTCTCGTCGCGCAGCTCACGTGCAGTGACGATCTGTCCCGGCTTCAACTTCTGCGAATCACCTGCATCAAGCACAACCTTCTTGTCCAGCACGAGGTCGTTGATCTCGCGGAACTCCAGCTTGTCAACGTACTCACCTTGCAGGAAGCTTGTGTCACCACTGTCGATGATCTCTACTTTCTGCATCATCTGGCTAACGATCGCCTCGATGTGCTTGTCGTTGATCTTCACACCCTGCAAGCGATAAACCTCCTGGATCTCGTTCACGAGGTACTCCTGAACGGCAGTCGGTCCTTTGATCGACAAAATATCAGAAGGAGTAATAGCTCCGTCTGAAAGCGGCTGACCTGCTTTCACGAAGTCATTATCCTGAACAAGGATGTGCTTAGAGAGCGGTACGAGGTAACGCTTCTGAACACCGTCACGCGACTCGATGAAGATCTCGCGATTACCGCGCTTGATACCACCGTATGTCACAACGCCATCGATCTCGCTGACAACAGCCGGATTCGAAGGGTTTCTTGCCTCAAACAATTCCGTTACGCGAGGAAGACCACCTGTGATATCGCGTGACTTACCAACAGCGCGAGGGATCTTCACAAGCACCTGGCCTGCTTTGATCTGCTCACCGGCATCAACTGCCAGGTGGGCGCCCACAGGAATGTTATATCCTTTCGTGTCCGTCTTGCCCTTCACGATGATAGCCGGGTTCTTCGTCTTATCGCGGGTCTCCGTAATCACTTTCTCGCGGTGACCTGTCTGCTCATCTGACTCTTCTTTATAAGTAATACCTTCGATGATCGCTTCGTACTCGATCTCTCCGTCGAATTCAGAGAGGATCACAGCATTGTACGGATCCCAGTTACACAATTCGTCACCTTTCTCAACTTTCTGTCCGTCTTTTACATGGAGGAAAGCACCATAAGGAACGTTGTTGCTGATGAGCACGCAGTTCTTGTCTTTTTCAACAATCCTGATCTCACCAGTACGACCCATTACAACTTTTACTTTGTTGCCATCCTTATCGGTCGTATCCAGGGTACGGATGCCTTCAAACTCGATCGTGCCGGCAAACTTCGCGCGAATGCTTGCTTCCGTTGCGATGTTCGATGCAGCACCACCCACGTGGAATGTACGGAGTGTAAGCTGTGTTCCTGGCTCACCGATCGACTGTGCAGCGATAACGCCAACAGCTTCTCCCGCTTGCACCATTCTACCAGTAGCCAGGTTGCGGCCATAGCACTTGGTACATCCTCCCACGCGCGATTCGCAAGTAAGGATCGAACGGATTTCAACTTCCTCAATGCTGGTTGTATCAATCTTGGCAGCGATCTCTTCCGTGATCTCCTGACCTGCAGCACAAACAAGCTCGTCTGTGATCGGATCATATACATCATGGACAGAAACACGTCCGAGGATACGCTCAGACAAAGGCTCAACGATATCTTCGTTGTCTTTCAGCGCTGTCACTTTCAGACCACGGAGTGTCCCACAATCTTCTTCAGTGATAACCAAGTCCTGAGCGACGTCAACAAGACGACGGGTCAGATATCCTGCGTCAGCAGTCTTCAACGCTGTATCGGCAAGACCTTTACGCGCACCGTGTGTTGAGATAAAGTACTCCAACACGTCGAGGCCTTCTTTGAAGTTCGAAAGGATCGGGTTCTCGATGATCGAACCCACTGAACCTGCGAGGTTCTTCTGAGGTTTCGCCATCAATCCGCGCATACCACCCAACTGGCGGATCTGCTCTCTCGAACCGCGTGCACCAGAGTGCATCATCATGTAGATAGAGTTGAATCCTGCCTGGTCTTCTTCCAACTGCTTCATCAGCGTGTTGGTGAGGAGTGTATTTGTCCTTGTCCAGATATCAATTACCTGGTTATAACGCTCGTTATCGGTGATAAGACCCATCATGTAGTTGTTCCACACGCCGTCTACTTCTGCTTGCGCAGTGTTCACCAGTTTCTCTTTCTCGGCGGGCACTTTCACATCGTTCAAACCGATGGAAAGTCCACCGCGGTACGCCATCTGGAAACCGAGTTCTTTGATGTCATCGAGGAACTTGGCAGCCTTTGAAAGACCTGCGATCTTATATACGTCAGCGATGATCGTCTGAAGTTTCTTTTTCGTCAACAGTTCATCAACGAATCCAACTTCTTCCGGCATCACCTGGTTGAAGATGACGCGGCCAGTCACTGTCTCCAGCGTTTGCTCTGTGATCTGTCCCGTCTTCTTGTCTTTCGCTTTTACACGAACTTTGATGATCGCGTGCTTCGAAAGGCGACCTTCGTTAAATGCAACGATCACTTCTTCAGCGCCGTAGTATGTCTTTCCTTCGCCTTTCTCGCCTTTTCTTCCCTTTGTGAGGTAATACAATCCCAACACCATGTCCTGAGAAGGAACAGTGATAGGTGCGCCATTCGAAGGGTTCAAGATGTTGTGCGAAGAAAGCATCAGCAAGGAAGCCTCCACGATCGCCTCTTGACCGAGGGGAACGTGAACAGCCATCTGGTCACCGTCAAAGTCAGCGTTGAACGCAGTACAAACGAGCGGGTGCAACTGGATAGCTTTTCCTTCGATCAACTTGGGTTGGAATGCCTGAATACCGAGTCTGTGGAGCGTTGGGGCGCGGTTGAGAAGAACAGGATGTCCTTTCAATACGTTTTCCAAAATATCCCACACAACAGGATCCTTGCGATCCACAATTTTCTTTGCAGACTTTACAGTCTTGACAATTCCTCTTTCAATGAGCTTGCGGATGATGAACGGCTTAAACAATTCAGCCGCCATATCCTTAGGGAGACCGCACTCATGCAGTTTCAATTCTGGACCAACGACAATTACCGAACGGCCAGAATAGTCAACGCGTTTTCCAAGAAGGTTTTGACGAAAACGCCCTTGCTTTCCTTTCAGCATGTCGCTGAGAGATTTCAAAGCACGGTTTCCTTCAGAACGAACAGCGTTCACTTTGCGTGAGTTGTCAAACAACGAGTCGACAGCTTCTTGAAGCATGCGCTTCTCGTTTCTCAAGATCACTTCAGGAGCCTTGATATCGATCAGGCGCTTGAGACGGTTGTTCCTGATGATCACTCTTCGATAGAGGTCATTAAGGTCTGATGTCGCGAAGCGACCACCATCGAGCGGCACGAGCGGACGAAGTTCCGGAGGAATAACCGGGACCATCTTGATGATCATCCACTGAGGTCTGTTTTCAACGCGTGTATTTGCATCGCGGAAAGCTTCTACAACTTTCAAACGCTTCAATGCTTCAGCTTTGCGTTGCTGCGATGTATCGGTAGCAGCCTGGTGACGGAGTTCATAGGAAAGTTCATCCAGCTTCACACGGCTGAGCAACATCTCGAGCGCGTCAGCGCCCATCTTGGCAATAAATTTCTTAGGATCGTTGTCATCCAGCATCTGATTCTCACGGGGAAGCTTATCGACGATGTCGAGATATTCTTCTTCAGTGAGGAAGTCGAGGCGGTTAACACCATCTTCTTCTTTGATACCAGGTTGGATCACCACATAACGCTCGTAGTAAATAATCTGATCGAGCTTCTTCGTAGGAAGACCCAACAGGTAACCAATCTTATTCGGGAGCGAACGGAAATACCAGATATGTGCCACCGGAGTCACGAGCTCAATGTGGCCCATACGCTCACGACGCACTTTCTTTTCAGTCACTTCCACGCCGCAACGGTCGCAGATGATCCCCTTGTAACGAATGCGCTTATATTTTCCGCAATGACATTCCCAATCTTTAACCGGACCGAAAATGCGCTCGCAGAACAGACCACCCATCTCAGGCTTGTACGTCCTGTAGTTGATCGTTTCCGGTTGCGTCACCTCGCCATGTGAGCTTTCCAGGATTGACTCCGGGGAAGCGAGACTGATAGTGATCTTTGAGAAATCGTTGTTGATCTTTTTATTTTTTCTGAATGACATGCTCTATGTTGTTTTCAGATTTATAATTCAGTTAACGGTTAACTGTTAATAGTTAACAGTGGTGCACCCACCATTAACTATTAACAATTAACTTTTCAATCCATTGTAATCTCAAGGGCCAAACCTCTGAGTTCGTGCACGAGTACATTAAACGACTCAGGGATATTCGGCTTGCGCATATTCTCACCCTTCACGATCGACTCGTAAGCTTTCGCTCTTCCGATCACGTCGTCAGACTTGATCGTGAGAATCTCCTGGAGGATATGAGAAGCACCAAACGCCTCGATCGCCCACACTTCCATCTCACCGAAGCGCTGGCCACCGAACTGAGCTTTACCACCCAAAGGCTGCTGCGTGATGAGTGAGTAAGGTCCGATAGAACGAGCGTGCATCTTGTCATCAACAAGGTGACCGAGTTTCAGCATATATGCGATACCCACAGTGACAGGCTGATCGAACATTTGTCCGGTCAATCCATCATACAGGTAAGTTCTGCCGAACTCAGGGAGGCCTGCTTCCTTCAATTCTGCTGACACATCATCGAGGCTTGCACCATCGAAGATCGGTGTAGCATATTTCCTTCCTAGCTTCTTACCAGCCCATGCCAACACAGTCTCATAGATCTGACCCAGGTTCATACGAGAAGGCACACCAAGCGGGTTCAAACAGATGTCGACAGGAGTACCATCCTGAAGGAATGGCATGTCCTCGTCGCGAACAATCTTCGCAACAACACCTTTGTTACCGTGACGGCCGGCCATCTTATCTCCCACTTTCAGTTTGCGCTTCTTCGCAACATAAACTTTTGCAAGCTGTACAATACCTGCAGGCAACTCATCACCTACTTCGAGTGTGAACCGCTCGCGCTTGAACTCACCGGCGATCACGTTGCGCTTGTTGAGATAGTTCTTCACAATCTCCGAAACGAGTTCATTCGTGTGCTCATCGGTTGTCCATGACTCGAGACTGACGTCCGCAATCAGGTTGACTTCCTCAGGGACGTTGTAGTTACTTTCATCGCGGTAGATGTTCTTGTCAGGGAAGAGATTGGCCTCAATCACCTTGCCTGTGAACTTCACACCTTTTGCGATCAGTTCGTCGCCGAATTTATGCTTCACACCCTGGCTTGTTTTTCCAGTGAAAATGGTTGTAAGCTTCTTGATCATCTCGGTCCTTAAATCAGTCAGCGATTTGCTGTAGCGGGCCTTCAATGCATCAAGCTCTTTCTTCGACTTTGAGCGAACATCTTTGTCTCTCTTAGGACGAGAGAACAATTTGGTTTCGATGACAACGCCTTTGAGCGAGGGCGGTGCCTTCATAGAGGCATCCTTCACATCACCGGCCTTGTCACCGAAGATCGCACGGAGAAGTTTTTCTTCAGGCGTCGGATCGGTTTCCCCTTTCGGAGTGATCTTGCCGATCAATATATCGCCTTCGCGAACTTCAGCGCCTACACGGATTATTCCATTCTCGTCGAGGTGCTTAACAGCCTCCTCGCTGACGTTCGGAATTTCCGAAGTAAGCTCTTCTTCACCGCGTTTTGTATCACGAACTTCAAGCTCGAACTCCTCAACGTGGATCGAAGTGTAGATGTCATCCTGAACAACGCGTTCGCTGATAACAATCGCATCCTCGAAGTTGTAACCCTGCCATGGCATGTAGGCTACGAGCAGGTTGCGGCCCAGTGCGAGCTCACCGTTCTCAGTAGCATAACCCTGACACAGAGGCTGACCTTTCTCCACCTTCTGACCCTTCTTAACAAGGGGAGTAAGGTTGATACAGGTATCCTGGTTGGTCCTTCTGAACTTGATCAGTTTATAAGTCTTGAATTCGTCGTCGAAGCGAACAAGCTGTTGCTCCTCAGACACGTCATATTTAATAATGATCTTCTTCGAATCAACGTAGTCAACCACCCCGCTGCCTTCAGCAAGGATGAGAGAGCGTGAATCCAAAGCGATCCGGCCTTCGAGACCCGTTCCGACGATAGGAGCTTCAGGCCTCATCAACGGCACAGCCTGACGTTGCATGTTCGAACCCATCAGGGCGCGGTTAGCGTCGTCGTGCTCGAGGAATGGAATCAGTGATGCTGCAATCGAAACGATCTGGTTCGGAGCAACATCCATATATCTCACCTCAGCAGGTTCAACCACCGGGAAGTCACCCTCAAAGCGAGCCTTTACTTTCTCTGCGATGAACTCACCATTCGGCTTCAGCCTGGCATTCGCCTGAGCGATGTTGAAAGTATCCTCCTCTTCAGCTGTGAGGAAGATGATGTCTTTCAGTTTCACCTTTCCATTATCAACCTTGCGGTATGGAGTTTCAATAAAGCCCATCTTATTCACCTTCGCGTGAACGCAAAGAGAAGAGATCAATCCGATGTTCGGACCTTCAGGCGTCTCGATTGTACAGAGACGACCGTAGTGCGTATAATGCACATCGCGAACCTCGAAACCTGCACGTTCGCGTGAAAGACCACCGGGTCCCAGCGCCGACATCCTACGCTTGTGCGTGATCTCGGCGAGCGGGTTCGTTTGATCCATGAATTGCGACAGCTGGTTCGTTCCAAAGAACGAGTTGATCACAGACGACAATGTTCTTGCGTTGATAAGATCAACAGGCTTGAAGTCTTCGTTGTCGCGAACGTTCATACGTTCTTTGATGGTGCGTGCCATGCGCGCAAGACCCACGCCGAATTGGGTGTAGAGCTGCTCGCCTACAGTGCGTACCCTTCTATTGCTCAAGTGATCGATATCGTCAACCAATGCTTTGGAGTTAACGAGTCCGATCAGGTATTTAACGATTAGAATAATATCCTGAGTCGTAAGCACGCGCTGATCTGCGCTGAGCTCGAGTCCAAGTTTCTTATTAATTCTATAGCGTCCTACTTCACCGAGATCATAGCGCTTTTCGCTGAAGAACAAGCTCTGGATGATATCGCGTGCGGTCTGTTCGTCCGGAGCTTCCGTATTACGGAGCTGGCGATAGATCTGCTCAACGGCTTCTTTTTCAGAGTTTGAATTGTCTTTTGCGAGCGTGTTAAAGATGATGTGATAATCGGTAACGTTCACATCATCGCGATGTAAAATAATCGACTTCACGCCGCTCTCCACGATCGTATCAACGTCTTCGGCTGTAAGGACGTGATCACGCTCAAGTAGCACTTCATTCCTGTCGATTGATACAACTTCACCGGTATCCTCATCCACGAAGTCTTCCGTCCAGGTCTTGAGAACGCGGGCGGCGAGCTTGCGGTCGACAACTTTTTTCAGTGTGGCTTTTGTAGCCTCTACCTCCTCGGAAAGACCGAAGAGGTCGAGAATATCTTTATCTGTACCATACCCTATTGCGCGCAATAGGGTAGTAACAGGGAATTTCTTCTTTCTGTCGATGTAAGCGTACATCACCGAGTTCACGTCGGTTGCAAACTCGATCCAGGATCCTTTGAAAGGGATGATCCTCGCGGAATAGAGTTTGGTTCCGTTGGTGTGCTTGCTCATGGCAAAGAACACGCCGGGTGAACGGTGAAGCTGGGATACAATGACGCGTTCAGCTCCGTTGATTACAAAGGAGCCTTTCTCCGTCATGTACGGAATGTTCCCGAGGAACACTTCCTGTTCGATAGTTTCAAAATCTTCGTTGTCCTCATCATTGCAGGTGAGGCGAAGCTTGGCTTTCAGCGGAACGGAGAAAGTCAATCCGCGATCGATACACTCGTCCACCGAATATTTCGGAGGATCGATTGTATAGTCCACGAACTCGAGCACGAAGTTCTCGCGTGAGTCGGAGATAGGAAAATTCTCCGCAAACACTTTAAAGAGACCTTCATTCTGCCGTTTTTCGGCAGGCGTTTCGATTTGTAAGAAATCTTTGAAGGATTGCAGCTGAAGATCGAGGAAGTCAGGATACTCTATGATCTTCTCGATGTTAGAAAAATCAATCCTGTTATTAATAGTCTTCTTTGCCAAGGTGCGTAGTATTTAAAATGTACTGACTATAGTATAACACACAGGTACAAATAGAGTAACCCCACCCCCGTCCCGGTCCCGATAGCTATCGGAATCAGGACGGAGGTCGGGCGTCTATTCTTTAAGACGGTACCCAGCGTCTTTCAAGAATTATTTCAACTCTACTTCAGCGCCAGCCTCAGTGAGTTGCTTCTTGAGATTTTCTGCTTCGTCTTTTGGTAAGCCTTCCTTGATAGTTTTAGGAGCGCCGTCGACCATGTCCTTAGCTTCTTTCAAGCCAAGGCCAGTGAGTTCCTTCACAAGCTTCACGATTTGAAGTTTGTTTGCACCGGGTGCTTTCAGTACCACATCGAAGTTAGTTTTCTCAGCAGCAGCTGCGCCACCGCCGCCGCCGGCAGCAGGACCTGCAACGGCAACAGCCGCAGCGGGCTCGATACCATAGGTTTCCTTCAGATAAGAAGCCAGTTCGGTTACTTCCTTTACGGAAAGCTCTACCAGTTGATCGCCAATTGCTTTAATGTCAGCCATGATTGTAAGTGTTTAAAAATTCAGTTCAACAATTATTTTGCTCTTGTTTCCAATGTTTTCACAATACCCGCTACTGTGCTCTTGCTGCTCAACAGGGCAGACAATACATTCTTAGCAGGTGATTGCAGCATGGAAATGATTTCCCCAATGATCTCGTTCTTCGATTTGAGCTCACTGAGAATATTGAGATTCTCCTCCCCGATAAACAGGTCGGCATTAATGGAAGCTGCTTTAAACGCGGGCTTCCCTTCGTTCTTCTTCCGGTATTCCTTGATCGCCTTGGCGGGAGCATTTCCAGATTCTTTGGAAAAGATCACACCAGAGAAACCATGCAATACCTTGTAGATAGGCTCGAAATTACCGGCAGCGGCGTTCTTCTCCAGGGCTTTACGGATCAAAGTGTTTTTGTACACACGGTACTCCACACCTTTATTGAAACAGATCCTGCGAAACGCGTTGATCTGTTCAACCGAAAAACCGGAAGCGTCGGTAATATAGAAATGACTGTGCTGGGAAAACTTCTCAGCCAACTCGTCAATGATCTGTCCTTTTTCTTCTCGGGTCATCGTATTTAAGTTTTAGAGTGCGTTAACCGAACTCCTGTCAATCATTATACCGGGGCTCATAGTCGTCGAAAGGCTGATGCTTTGGAAATAAGTTCCTTTCGAAGAGGCCGGCTTTAGCTTCGCTACCATGTTAATAAGTTCAGCGGCATTGTCTTTGATTTTTTCCGCGCTGAAGGAAGCCTTACCTATGGAAGCGTGAATGATTCCCTGTTTGTCGATTTTAAAGTCCACCTTACCCGCCTTCACATCTTTCACTGCCTTTCCAACTTCGAGGGTTACGGTTCCGGACTTCGGGTTCGGCATGAGACCGCGAGGTCCCAGTACCTTACCGAGTTTACCAACTTTAGCCATTACGGTAGGCGTACAGATGATCACGTCGATATCTGTCCATCCACCTTCAATTTTTGTAACATAGTCATCGAGACCTACGTGCTCAGCACCGGCGTCTTTTGCTTCCTGAACTTTGTCAGGCGTGCAGAGCACCAGCACACGCACAGTCTTTCCCAATCCATGCGGAAGGGAAACAACGCCGCGGACCATTTGATCTGATTTCTTGGGATCAACACCGAGGCGGATGTCAACATCCACGGAAGCGTCGAACTTCGTGAACGTGATCTCTTTCAAGAGTTTAGAAGCATCTGCAAGAGAATATTCTTTCTCTGCATTGTACTTCGCTGCTACAGCTTTCCTGTTTTTTGAAATCCTTGCCATGACTATCTGTTATTTCGACGTTCTACTTCAACTACGTTCAATATTATTATTTATCCCACGGTGCAGCGCCACTGACAGTGACACCCATGCTGCGGGCTGTTCCCGCAATCATCTTCATTGCCGACTCCACCTTGAAGGCGTTGAGGTCAGGCATTTTCAATTCTGCGATCTTTTTGATCTGATCCCAAGAGATAGAACCCACCTTTGAACGGTTCGGCTCCTTCGATCCTTTTTGAAGCTTGATCGCCTCCATAATCAGCACGGCTGCAGGAGGGGTTTTGATGACGAAATCGAATGACTTGTCATTATATATGGTGATCAGCACCGGGAGTGTCTGTCCCGGCTTATCCTGCGAGCGAGCATTAAACTGCTTGCAGAAATCCATGATGTTCAAACCCTTGCTACCGAGGGCAGGACCGATAGGAGGAGCAGGGTTAGCTGCGCCGCCCTTTACCTGTAGTTTCAAATAGCCTGTAACTTCCTTTGCCATGTTACTATCAATCTAACTAGTCTAACTTTTCAACTTGCATATAGCTCAACTCAACCGGTGTATTCCTTCCGAATATTTTCACCATGACATTCAGCTTCTTCTTGTCTTCAAAAATCTCTTCTACTGCACCGGTGAATCCACTGAAAGGTCCATCCATTACTTTCACAGATTCGCCTTTTATGAATGGTCTCTCGAGCTTTTCCCCTACTTCATCAACCTCATCCACTTTACCCAAAATCCGATTCACCTCTGACTGCCTCAACGGCACCGGATCCTTCGCAGAGCCAGTTCCATTGTTACCCAAAAACCCGATCACGCCGGGAATATTAGTCACCGTGTGATGCGCTTCGGGGTGCGCCAGGTCGGCTGAAATCAGCACATAACCCGGGAAGAAATTCTTCTCCCTCATTTTCTTTTTTCCATTCCGCATCTCGTACACCTTCTCAGAAGGTATAAGCACCTGCGGAATTGATTCGGTGAGCTTGGAGCGGTCGATCTCCGTTTCCAGGTAAGACTTTACTTTCTTCTCCTGGCCGCTGATCACTCGCAATACGTACCACTTTAATTCACCCATTTCCATGAACTTAAAACTCCTGGTAAAACCAGTTCAATGCGCTCTGAAAACTCAAGTCAATTACCCAGATAAGGAGGGCGAAAATCAAGGATGCCACCAGTACCAGAATAGCGCTGCCCTGGAGCTCACTGAACTTTGGCCAGGAGACCTTGGTGCGGACCTCGTCGATCGATTCCAGCAGGTAATTCTTGATTTTTTCCATCTTTTTCTGTTCTTTTTTAGGTTTTACCCCTCATTTGGCCCTCTTTCAGGCCCTCTTCGTCGCACGGGTGGAGAGACCCCGACTGCGCGAAAAACTACGTCGGGGCAGGCTCGAACCTGCGCAAATTCATTCCAATATTTTGATCGGAAGCCTCGTTCAGCTTCCTGGCACGGGTGGAGAGACTCGAACTCCCAGCCAACGGTTTTGGAGACCGCTACTCTACCAATTGAGCTACACCCGTGTGTCCACCACGGTTACTCGTGGTTTTGAAGCCGTTTTCCGGCTACTCTACCTCCCGATAGCTATCGGGATGAGCTACACCCGTGTGTTTTGGTCCTTTTACCTTCCTATTGCCTTCCTTCTGAGAGCCCTTCTGAACTCGCCCGTACCCTAAATTCAAAAGGACTGCAAAGGTAGACCAAATGGACTAAAAACAAAAACGTTTCCCGGAATTTTCCAGGAAACGTTCTGCATTGATTATCAACTACTTGAGAGCCGCTTATGAAGCTCTGCTCTTCGGGCAATTTCGACGAATTAGTCGTTGATTTCAGTCACCTGGCCAGAACCAACCGTGCGGCCACCCTCGCGGATAGCGAAACGGAGTCCTTTTTCCATGGCGATCTTATTGATCAACTGCACCTCGATCGACACGTTGTCGCCAGGCATAACCATCTCAACGCCAGTGGGAAGCATGATCTCGCCAGTTACGTCCGTGGTACGGAAGAAGAACTGGGGACGGTACTTGTTGAAGAAAGGGGTGTGACGACCACCTTCTTCCTTGCTGAGTACATAAACCTCGGCCTTGAACTTGGCGTGCGGTGTAACGGTACCAGGCTTACAGATAACCATACCACGGCAGATTTGGTCTTTTTCAATACCGCGGAGGAGAAGACCTACGTTGTCACCGGCTTCACCTCTGTCGAGGATCTTGCGGAACATTTCTACTCCAGTGATGGTGGAAGTGAGGTTTTCAGCACCCATACCGAGGATTTGAACAGGGTCTCCCGTCTTGATGACACCACGCTCGATACGACCTGTGGCAACAGTACCACGACCAGTGATCGAGAATACGTCTTCAACAGGCATGAGGAAGTCCTTGTCAACAGCGCGTACGGGGAGCGGGATGTATTCGTCAACAGCCTTCATCAACTCTTCCACTTTCTCAACCCACTTCGGCTCGCCATTGAGGGCGCCGAGGGCAGATCCACGGATCACCGGCATAGTGTCGCCAGGGAAGTTGTATGAAGAAAGGAGTTCGCGAACTTCCATTTCCACGAGGTCGAGCAATTCTGCATCGTCAACGAGGTCAACTTTGTTCATGAAAACGACCAGAGCAGGTACACCTACCTGGCGGGCAAGCAGGATGTGCTCGCGAGTCTGGGGCATAGGACCATCAGTAGCCGCCACCACGAGGATAGCGCCGTCCATTTGGGCGGCACCAGTAACCATGTTCTTCACATAGTCAGCGTGACCCGGACAGTCAACGTGCGCATAGTGACGCTTTTCTGTCTGGTATTCAACGTGCGAGGTGTTGATAGTGATACCGCGTTCTTTTTCTTCGGGAGCATTGTCAATAGAGGAGAAATCCCTTACTGATGCGAGTCCCTTCTTAGCAAGCACGGTTGTGATTGCTGCGGTCAATGTAGTCTTACCGTGGTCAACGTGGCCGATTGTGCCGACGTTAACGTGCGGTTTGGAACGGTCGAATGTTTCCTTTGCCATATTTGAAAATCCCTGTTAAGTGTTTAAAAGTGTATAAAATTGATTTTAATAAACTCCAATTCATTCTTCTCCACCTGAGAAGATACACCCTAAACATTTTAAGCCTTTCGGATAAGGGTAATTCGTACCTGAGATCCGGTCACCTTTCTGATGGTCGCTACCCACCGGTGATCCTATTGATCTAGACACTATTCCAAAATTTCAAAGCCAGCGGCCGTCCGCCGCAATTTGATTCACGATTTCTGTGAATCGACTCGCCGCCGCTGAGACAGCTTTGACGAGTGAGAGCCGTTGATGAGGATTCCCTCCTACGCCGAGACGGCTCCGGCGGGCAGAGAACTCACAATCTTCGAACTCAATGCTCCAATACTTCAGAGCCGTTGATGAGGATTGAACTCACGACCTCTTCCTTACCAAGGAAGTGCTCTACCACTGAGCTACAACGGCTTTTCGAGCCGTTAATAGTTATTAGTTAATGGTTAATCGCCTCCGATTAACTTTCAACGATTAACTATTAACTCAACCCAGAGCGGGAAACGAGGTTCGAACTCGCGACCTATAGCTTGGAAGGCTATCGCTCTACCAACTGAGCTACTCCCGCATTTTTCAACACTCATGCTATCGCCCTACCTCCCGATAGCTATCGGGATGAGCTACTCCCGCTTTTAACGTTCGACGTGCGAGGTTCTAAGTTCCATGTTGCAAGCAACTTAGAACGTTAACACTTAGAACTTCGAACGTTCTTGGTGGGGGGAACAGGATTCGAACCTGTGAAGACATAAGTCAACAGATTTACAGTCTGTCCTCGTTGGCCGCTTGAGTATCCCCCCGGGTTCTTCACACATTCAGCCAACGAACTCAGTGTGAACCTGTAATAAATTTCGTAGAACGACCTGTCCTCAAAAACCGGCCTGCCGCATTAGTCAGCAGGCTTTTCCAAAAAACAGGAGTGCAAAATTAATGGCTTTTTCGTGATTGCCAAGCGCGTAAAAGAAATTAGGAAATAGCCTTCAAAGCCTGTTTTGGGGCATTACATGAGGATAATTTCAGAGACTACGCTGTCGCCAAACTCTTTCTTAAACAGGTCAAGCATATGAGGCTTATGGTAGCCCAGGTCGTGTTTCATCGAGGGCGACTGGAGTTCGACGAACAGAACTTTGTCCCGTATGTAAATCCGCTTGGTTCTTTTGGCGATCGCTTTCCCCACAATGCGCTCCCAGGAGGCCACCACGTTGGTTTCGTCGAATTTAGGCTTGAGGTGCTGCTGTTTCAGCATCTCCTGGATGGCCTGACTGATATGGATTGCATCGTGGTTTTTAGCCATAACCAAAGATACGACGCTGATCGGCGACTACTTCCTTCTGACAAAAATGAAATCACCGCCGCCATCACCAGCACCTTGAATGACTCCGTAGACGGGGTTGGTTGGTGCGTTGTTTACTATTGGCTCATAAATCCGGCTAAAAAGCTGTTGACCGGGCAAATATTCGTCCTCGTTTTCCCCGAGCTTCTTTAGCAATTGCTGAATGAAAATGCTTTTATCCGGAACTGCGCTGAGATTACCGCTTGTCATTGCCTTGCGACTTGGCTCCTTAGCCAGTTCGTTGACGCGCACGAAAGTTTCAGCCGATACACTGCGGCTTTTAAAAATACTGCCGCCGAAACATGCATCGGTTATCAATAACGTATGCTTCGAACGGATCACATTGTCACTCAGGTAATCCTTTATCTGGCTATTAGCAATCCAAGCGCTTCGACTTGACATTTGCGCGTCCGAGGGCAACCAATATCCGAGATCCTTTTGCTTGTCCCAGACTCCGTGACCGGCGTAGAATACAAGTACGTTATCATTTTCACCGGTCTCATTCGACAACTTGTCAAATGCATCAATAATATCCTGACGGGTTGGGTTCTTAAGGAGTATTACATCCTGCGGCTCGAAGATGTATTTTTTCGTGAGCATGTCGTAAACACTTTGAGCATCCCTAACGGGATTATCGAGCGATTGAAGCCCAGGTCCCTCATTCTTGTACCGGGAAACACCCATGATTAGTGCCCTGTATTTGCGTGCGCCACCGATCGATTCATTGGAGGAATAATCCACGGTTACTGTGTTGGACCTCTCCTTTAATGTCTGTGAGACACCCATGAACGGGATACCCGCCAGCAGTAATAGCATTAATTTTTTCATGGTTTTAAAGCGTTAGCGCTTGATGATTCTCTTTGTGACTACCTGAGAGCCCGACTTGAGCCTGACTAGATACATTCCAGCAGAGTGTTGCCCGCCATCCCATTGCAACGACCCTTCGCCGGGTTGCAATGTTTCTGTAACCGACAGGACTGCGCCAAGGGAATTAAAGATTTCTATTTGGGCGCCATCGCGCGCAACGTTGGTAGGGAGGGCAAAATCGATCCTGAGCTCATTTAAAAAAGGATTCGGATACGGTTCATGTAAGACAATACTGTTCGGAAGCAATTCCTCTTTAGTAAACGGCAGAGTACCATAAACAACCTTGAACTCGCTCGATCCACTTTGAGAAAATTCATAGTGATCAACCGAGGCCATGTCGACAATCTTATGCGTCCTGACATCGAGGAGGTAAATCTCCTTTCCCGAGCCGAAAGTTGAGTTATCCCATTGGAGAACCGCCATGTCTGATTTGAGATTGGATTCAACATTGAAATTCCAGCTATAATTTTCCCTGGTAGGTACCACGTCTTTGCAGAAGGTCATCCCGGCATATTTTTTTGGAAACCTTACTTCGAGGTAATCCAGGAAACGTGGCGCGTTAAAATCGTCATGATAATCAAATCCATCCTTTGCTTCGGGGTGCATCCCTACACCACCGATTTTGTATTCGAGGTCACCGCTCTTTAACGTAAAAGGTATTTCCCAGGCAGGGTAATCAAAGTTTGAGTTGACGGGAGATTCCGTATCAACACGTCCCTGAATGCCTGAATTCTTTGCAGTAGGAATTTTTATTGGAGTTGGGGTTGAACCGAGAAATTTCACAAAGCCGCCCTCCATGCTTTTCAGGACGTCCTGATTATCCACAGCACCACGAAAGATTCTGAATTTGGCCGTACTACCGCCGAGGTTTGTTGCTTGTGAAGGGTTGGCAGCAACAATATCAGACATCGAAATGTTGAAGTTGTAAGGATTGCCGATTTGATTCCATCCAGGTTTTAGTGTAATAGAAAACGGATTCCCGGCAGTAGCATCCACTGTGGTACCCGGTCCGGTGTTCAGGGGACTCGAGCTGACGGCGATAAACCAATACCCTTCACCCGGAACAACTGTTGAGGACCCATTGAGTTCATCAAAGGTCGATCCGTTGTATTTGAACATCCGCCAAGCCGTTGGATCATAACTCCCTATCTCATCGCTAAAGATCCCATTTGTTGTTTTATCTACCAGGGTCAAGGGAATTGAGATCAGGCGATAGCTCGACGACGACGTCCCTGCTGCGTTGGAAGGATACGAAGAAAGTGCGAGACCTGCCGTATGGTTAATTATGGTCTTATATGTTGGTTGGGAGCTACTGTTATCCAAGCCTGCGCCATTTGTAAGCAGTAATTTGTATTCAACGCCAAGTTCAGTAATCGAAGCCGCGGGAATCACTGCAGTATATGAAGACCCAGAAGCCGTCAAATCTTTTGTCGTAAATGACGCTGCCGGTCCGTCCGTGATAGTTCGGTACTGGATCTTTGCGCTTGACAATCCAGACGGCGGAAGTGAAAATGTAACTGTTACTGTAAGATCTTGCCCGCGAACGATCTTATCCGGCGTTGTGTTCGTAGCGACCGTAACAGGGGCATTGTCTACAACAAAACTACTTCCACTTGTGCCTGTTTGCCCTGCTACTGTTACGGTGACAGATCCGGTTGTGGCGCCCGCCGGCACTGTCACGGTCAGACTGGTTGCCGTGCTCGCGGTCACAGTTGCAACTGTACCATTGAACTTGACAGTATTGTTCGCCGGGGTTTTACTGAAGTTGGTCCCAGTCAGTGTTACGGTTGAGCCACTAAATCCCACAGAGGGCTGTATGTTGGTTATGGTGCTTGCAAAGACAAATTTCTGAACGCGGAAGTTCAAGGCATCGCACACGTAAAGACTTCCGTCGTTGTTGAATGTGATACCTCCAGGAAAATTGAACTGCCCGTTTGCTGTCCCGCTCGAGCCGAATTTCGAAATGAAATTCCCTGAGCTGTTGAATTTTTGAACCCTGTTGTTGCTAGCGTCCACGACATACAAATTTCCCGACCCATCAAGTCTTACCCCTTTAGGCGCCATGAATTGGCCATCGGAATTTCCATTACTTCCCAACTTCAAAATGAACGCGCCTGCACTGGAAAACTTTTGCACTCGATCAGCTTGATCCGTAACGTAAATGTTACCTGAAGCATCGACAGCCAACCCGTTCGGATAACTGAGCTGTCCGTCACCGGTTCCTTGCGTACCAATTTTCGCGAGGAAGTTTCCTGTGCTGCTGAATTTTTGAATGCGCCCATTGAAAAAATCAGTAGCGTATACATTGCCACTCGCATCGAAGGCAATATCACTTATGCTTGAAAATTGACCATCACCAGTGCCACTGCCTCCCCACTTCGCCACAAATGTTCCTGTATTGTCAAACTTTTGAATCCGCGCCCCGTCCGATACGAAAATATTTCCACTCTCATCCATCGCAATTGCACTGGCAGCCGTGAATTGTCCATTTCCAGTCCCCTTTGTTCCGAGCATCGAAATGAAATTCCCCGTGGAACTGAATTTCTGAACCTGAGAATTATCCACCACATAAATATTTCCGCCGGCATCAGTAGCGACTGATGACGGACTGTAGAACTGACCATTGCCGAGGTCGCCCGTCCAACGGGACACAAAACTTCCACTGCTTGAAAAAATGTCTATTCGGCCACCGCTGCAAACATATACGTTGCCAATACCATTAACCTCGAGGCCCTCAGCGAATTGAAGTTGACCGTTGAGGTCTCCACTGCTGCCCCATTTAAAAAGGAAATTACCAGATAGGTCAAATGCCTGTACCCGGGTATTTCCGGCATCAGTAACATATGCGGTGGTACCATTGATTTTAATATCCCACGGGAGGTTGAATTGCCCATCATTGTTTCCCGCCGTTCCCCACGTCAAGGTGAACGTGCCGGTACTGGAGAATTTTTGTATTCGGTTGCCGCCAAAATCAGCAACATAGACATTGCCGCTGCCGTCTGTTTCAATGCCGATCGGAGATTGGAATTGGCCGTTTGCAGAACCCGCCGATCCCCATTTTCTAATAAAAGATCCTGGGCTTGTAAATTCCTGAACGCGATTCCCCTGACCCTCGACTACGAACACATTTCCGCTGCCGTCAAGAGCAATCCCTGTCGGCTGAATAAATTGTCCATCCCCAGCTCCAGGACTACCCCAGGTGGACATAAAGGTCCCACTGTTATTGAACACCTGTATTCGGCTGTTGCCGGTATCTGCTATGTAAACATTCCCAGCAGCATCAGTCTCTATGTCAAGGGGATTGTTAAACGAACCCGTCACTGAACCGGGGCCTCCAAACGACATGATAGGTGTACCTGAACTGTTGAATTTTGTGACAATGTTGGAATTGTTGTCAACGACAAAGAAATTTCCCGATGGATCCTTCGCCAGGCTACAAACATATCTGAATTGGCCCAATGTTAGTCCCGCCCCAAACTGACTATCGTAAATCTGGCCGGATCCAAACAGTGGAACAAGTAGACAGATTGAGGCCACGCAAATTCTAACCTTGATAGAAAAATCGCTTATCATCGTGCTGGTGTTGAGACGTTGATTCATACTCATCAATTGAGGCCAAGATCAGGGGGAGCCGGGAGACTGGAGTCTTTTGGTGTCTCACTTGATTTGGATCCGCTGCTAATCGCCACCAGCACTCCGGCAACCACCACCACGGGCGCCACCTTCAGCAGCGTTGGTATCTTGTGCTTGATTTGAAAATTGTTGGATGTTGATATTTCGCGGCCATTGGTCATCCGGATCTGATAGTCCTTTCCAGGCTTTTGATCCCCTGGTATCGACCAATCGTATTTTCCATTGTTACCGGATGAACTGAGTGTGCGCACTGATGTGCCCGCCTTCAATAACTCAATCTTCACGTCTTCGTCTTTTTTCCCACCGTGCCAACCTAACGGAACGGAAGTACCGCGTTTGACAGCTGCCAACTTTGAAGTTTGAGAAAATACTGCGACTACAGTTGCTCTTAGTTCAAAGGAAAGATCCCCTTTAAAATTACCGAGCTCAGTCCTTGCACTCCAAACAATTCGCTTTGCAGTTCCTGCCTCGACAGAACTTCCGATATCGCCTGACACGAGGCGAAGCGGCGAATTAAAATTATTGTTGGACGCATAAACGGCCACATCAAACTTGTCTCCCGCAGAATCGGTGATAAGATCGAAGGTGATAAATATTCTTTCTCCTTCAACCGAAGCTTTCAAATTTTGGATTTGCTGGGCCGAAGTCGCGGTGACTCCTACGATGAAGAAGATAAGAATGGTCGCTGATCCTTTAAACTTCATGACCAAAGGGGTTGGGGTAATCTAAAACTAACAATTCCCAATCAGTCTACCAACAGTCGTCTTTGCTACAACGGAGACACGTTTCCATCGACAACACTAAAATTCTGCGAGCTCACGCGCGCTGCCCGGAGAAGTTCCAGACTTCTGCCTTGTCGCGCATCAGTAATAAATATTTGACCGAATCCTCCCTCCTCCACCAATCGCAAAAGCTGATGGATCCTGTCATCATCAAGCTTGTCAAAAATATCGTCGAGCAGCACGATTGGTTTTTCTCCTTTTTTGGATAAAAGAAAATCAAACTCCGCGAGCTTGAGCGCAATCAGAAATGTTTTTTGCTGTCCCTGTGAACCAAAACGCTTTAGCTCTTTTCCTTCGATACCAAAAATAAAATCATCGCGGTGCACGCCAGCACTTGTTCTGCCAAGCGCCATATCCTTCGAAAAATTCTTTCGGAAATATTCCGCAAAATCCCGTTCGCTCACTTCGGACTGATAGTCAAGCGTGGCCTTTTCCTCGCGCCCTCCTGCCAAAAATTTGTAGCGCTTCGTCAGCAGGGGGAAGAATTCATCTAAGAAATCAGTGCGTTTGCGAAAAATTATCCCGCTGCCCGAAATGATTTTTTCATCATACGAATCAAGCAGGTCCTGATCCACCGCTCCGCGTTCAAAAAACATCTTCAGGAGTCCGTTGCGTTGCTTCAGGTGGTTCTGATAAATAATCAGCTGCTCCAGATATTCCCGATCGACTTGTGAGATAAGGGCATCAAAGAATTTTCGTCTTACCTCTCCTCCCTCCCAAATCAATTCCACGTCGTTCGGAGCGACCATGACAACGGGAAACTTTCCGAGGTGCTCGGAGAAACGGCCATACTGTTTACCATTGATTGCAATGCTTTTGCCACCATCAACTGAGTAGCTGCATGCTATTTCTGTTTGTTTGCCGCTTTTTTCAAAGAGTCCCTGAATCGAGAATTGACTTTCACCGTGACGAATATTTGATCCATCATGCGTGTGAAATTTCCCTCGTGTGAACGAGAGATAGTGAATGGCTTCCAACAGGTTGGTTTTGCCGCTTCCGTTCTTACCCAGCAGACAATGGACCTGGCCATGGAAGCTGACTTCCCCCTTCTGGTAGTTCTTGAAATTCAGAATCGTAAGTTTTTCCAGTCTCATTGGCAGTCCCCCGATAGCTATCGGGGCAGTTCGCACAAATGTTTGTTGGGAATTGTGGAATTCACGCTATTTTCGCAGTCCGATTCAAAAGTAATTGATATGGCCACTACTGCCCAAGCAAAACCCAAGAGCACTGCGAAAACAGACTTTCCGAAAGAAACTTACCTGCGTTGGTATGAAATGATGTACCTCATGCGGAAGTTCGAAGACAAGGCGGGGCAACTTTACGGGATGCAGAAGATCCGTGGTTTTTGTCACCTGTATATCGGGCAAGAAGCGTGTGCAGCCGGGGCGATCACTGCCCTGACCAAAGACGATAAGTGGATTACAGCCTATCGCGACCACGCACATCCGCTCGGACTGGGCACAAGCCCGAACCAGGTGATGGCCGAGCTCTACGGTAAGGCAACCGGCATATCCAAAGGAAAGGGTGGTTCCATGCACATCTTTGATAAGTCAGTAAATTTTTTGGGAGGTCATGGAATTGTAGGAGGTCAGGTGCCACTTGGAGCAGGCATTGCCTTCGCTGAAAAATATAACAAGACTAAGAATGTTTGCATCTGCTATATGGGAGATGGTGCCGTGCGTCAAGGTGCTTTCCACGAAGCGCTGAACCTGGCGATGCTCTGGAAGCTGCCGGCGATTTTTGTCATCGAAAACAACGGATATGCCATGGGTACTTCCGTGAAACGCACTTCCAACGTTACGGAGCTATATACATTGGCTGATGCATATGACATGCCGTCAGAACCGGTGGACGCGATGAGCGTCGAGGCAGTGCACGTTGCCGTTGCAAAAGCAGCAGAGCGCGCAAGAGCTGGCGAAGGTCCAACGTTGCTCGAGTTCCGGACTTACCGCTACAAAGGACACTCGATGTCCGACCCTCAGAAATACCGTACGAAAGAGGAAGTGGATGAATATAAGCAGCGCGACCCCGTTGAAGTTTGCAAGTCAACCATCCTCGATAAGAAATTCGCTACTGAAAAGGAGCTTGAAGCGATCGAAAACAAAGTACACGCGCAAGTTGATGAAAGCGTGAAGTTCGCTGAGGAGTCTACCTATCCGGACCCAAAAGAAGCGCTCACTGACATCTACATGCAGGCGGATTACCCCTTCGTGCTGGATTAAGGCGAGGCCTAAGCTTTTGCCTCTGGCTTCGTTTGTTATCTGACCCCGAATTTTTAGTTTTGCAGCCCCGAACCGGAAAAAACGCCGGGGGGCTATATTTTTAACAAATCATGGCAAAAACCGAAGAAAAAAAGGACGTCCTGGAAAATGCAGACGTTCTTGCGGAGAAAGTACAAGGTGCGGAGCATTGGATTGAAGACAATCCAAAAATCGTTTTCGGCGTATTGGGAGCGATCGTGTTGATCGTTGGGGCATATTTTGGGTACCGCTATTGGACGACGAGTCAGGACGATCAGGCGCAGCGCGAGATGTTTCAGGCACAGCGCTATTTCGAATCCGACAGCCTGGACCTGGCGATGAATGGGGACGGAAACAATCTTGGATTCAAGCAGATCATCGAAGATTACCCGATGACAGCCGCCGGCAACCTTGCCAATTTTTATGCGGGTGCGATTTGTCTTAAGCAGGGAAAATTTCCACTTGCCATCGTTTACCTCAATGATTTTTCAGTCGATGACAAGCTCGTACAAGCCAGGGCATACAGTTTGACCGGCGATGCTTATATGGAGCAAAAAAAATATGATGAAGCGGCAGAATTCTACACAAAGGCCGCGAACTACGAACCAAACAAATATTTCAGTCCCACTTATCTGATGAAAGCAGCACTCGCTTATGAGAAGCTGAATCAAAATGACAAGGCCATCAAGGCCTATCAAAAGATCATCGATGAATACTGGGACAGCAGCGATTTCCAGAACGCAAAAAAATTCAAGGCGCGACTGGACGGTAATTCCTGAGCCATCAAGAAGCCCTGTATCACACAAATCTTGATACAGGGTTTTTTATTTTCTATAACATATGCCTGGTATCCTCGGCTCATTCAAGAGCAAAAGCAAGATCAACCTCTCCGGTAAGCGATTTGCAATCATCGTTGCGGAGTGGAATGACGAAATTACCGAAGCACTGTTTGAAGGTGCTCAACATGCATTGATTCAGGCAGGAGCAAAACCCAAGAATATTTTCCGCCGGAATGTTCCCGGAAGTTTTGAGCTACCCCTGGCCGCTCAGTGGAGCGCAAATCAAAAAAATATCGACGCGGTCATTTGCATTGGCTGCGTCATTCAGGGCGACACCCCACATTTCGATTATATCTGCCAGGCCGTTGCACAGGGCATCATGCGTGTGAACCTTGACAGCGGAAAGCCTGTGGCGTTCGGCGTACTTACAACCCTCAACAGGAAGCAAGCCCTGGAGCGCGCAGGCGGTTCACTCGGTAACAAAGGTGAAGAGGCCGCGATAACGGTTGTGAAGATGCTGGAAGTCCAGCCATAACAATTCCTCTGAGTCATTAGATGTGGGCATCCGCAGTTCGTGGTCGGATCGATGATCACCTCATCTCAAATCCGGAAATTAATATCTTTGAGAACCTAATAAAATGCGCACATCCAATAAGAAAGTCCTTATAACCGGCGTCGCCGGCATGATCGGTTCTCATTTGTCTGAAGTTTTGCTTGACCGAGGTTATGAAGTGATTGGCATCGACGACCTCTCCTACGGAAATCTTTCAAACATCGCTATTAGTCTCAACAACGACCGGTTCAAATTTTATAAGGTGAGCGTGATTGACTTGGAGACTTTGAAAATCCTGACGAAAGATGTGTCAACGATTATTCACCTTGCTGCAGTAAAGAAGATCGCCGAAAAAGATATCAGTTTACCGACGCTGCAAATCAACGCGAAAGGAACTGAAAATATTCTCGAGGTGGCGAAAATGTGGAGTTGCAAAGTGTTGTTTGCATCAACATCAGATGTTTACGGTATGTCGCCGGACCTGCCTCTCCGTGAGGATGGCGATCTGCTTATCGGCCCAAGCCTTATCCGCAGATGGAGCTATGCTGTCTCAAAATTATATGGTGAGCAGCTCTCGTTCGCATACTTTCACGATCACCGCGTTCCTATTGTTATCATCCGCTATTTTGGGGGTTTTAGTCCGCGATCGAGCTTTGCCTGGAGTGGTGGCCACATCCCCATATTTATCAAATCGGTTCTTGCCAATCAGGAACTTATCATTCATGGCGATGGCAGCCAGACCCGATCCATGGGCTTCGTGACCGACCTTGTGGAAGGAACCGTACTGGCGCTCGAATGTGATAAGGCTGTCGGAGAGATCATCAACATTGGAAATGACGAAGAGCTTTCTGTTCTGGAATCCGCCCATCTCATCCACCAGATTGCCGGCACTGGTCAGACTTTAAAATTGAAGCACGTGCCAATGACCGAAGTTTTCGGAAAGTACAAAGACATACAGCGTCGCATTCCCGACCTGACGAAAGCCAGGACGTTGCTGGGATACGCACCAAAAGTAAAGCTCAAAGACGCTATCCGGATCACGATAGAGGAGATCAAAAAATCGGTCTGACAGTGGCGGATTCTGTCGCATTCGCCAACCGATCCAATGTCATTAATGCTCAGGACTTTGATTTAAGGATCCGGATCGACTTTTGAAGCGCTGATATCGTGTTTCGCGCAGTTTCAATATCAGGCATTGCCACCTCCAGCTCATTTACAAAAGGCTGTATCTTACCATCTTTATAGGCGTTGATGATCTTGGCCTTGAAATTGGTTTCGAGGTGCACAAAAATTTGCTTGCCTTTGGTCTCAAAGTCGACACTTATTGGATTGATGTCGGAGAGGTTGAATTCGAATGTCAGCTCGTTGGATGAAGAACCTTTCGATTCGATCTGCACGAGCTTGAACTTATTCACATTTTGAGGTTCGACCAACGCGAGCGTCTGCTTAATTGCTTGCTGACCGGCGCCAGAATCATTGATCGTATTCAGAAGCCACGAGGTCATGGCGTTCACATTATCCTCAAAGGGGTCTTTGTGATTTTGTTTGCATTGCTCGATGACCCGACTCAACCCATACCGCAGTCGCCGGCCGTCCTCGATATTGCCAACAAAAATTTTAACCTCGTCGTCGAAGCCGGCTGGTTCTTCGTTTTTCGAAATCATCACATTTTTCCTTTTTTCCATAAGTTTCACTTCCATCCACATTTTCTCGCCGGAGGCCTTGAGTAAAGATGCGTTGGGGTTCACGTCGATCCAGTTGAACTGCCATGTTCCGCGCTCTATTTTTCCGTTGGACTGTTCGGCCCTTGAAAGAACTGTCGGGCAGCCCTGGCTTATTTTTTGGGCGATGGCATCGGTATTGACAACCACGTCCTTCACAAAGGCAGTCATGAACACGAGCGATTCATTGAGTGTCCCAAGCGGGGGCCACGCGACCTTTTCCCGCGCTGCCGCAAGGGGCACTGCCAGTGTGAGGACAGTCTTGATGTCTCTTGCTTCGTCCACATTATTAGCGAAAATGGATAGCTCGTCGACAAATGGCTTCATCTCTCCATCTAAATAATAAGTAATCGATTTGAGGTTATACGACATGTCAAACTTCAACTGCAACATATTGTTGGAAATCTTGAATGCAAGTGTATTAATATTGATATCCACCAGGTTAAGCACGAATTCTTTCCGATGCGCACTTTTTCCATCGGACTCAATCTGAAGCAGCCTGAAGCTTCCGGGAAGCGACTCTCGTGTCAATTTTTGTTCTACTGATCTCTCACCGCTCGTTGTGTTAACAATGTTCGCAATCAACCATTGTTCCATTTCTGCGTAGGAAGTCAGCTTCAGCTTACCCGTCGTGATCTTCTCGGCAGGAGGAATTCCGTTTTTGACCAGATCAATTATTTTTCTTGCCTGGTCGACATCAGCAACATGGATACGGAGCTCATCTTCATAACCCTGTCCCGCACCATTCTTTGTTGCTTTTATAAGCTTTTGCTTATTCCTGACCGACAGCATCACCAGCATGATGTCCTTTTGCGTTTGCTGCCTGACTGTGTACGGATCGATGTCAGACAAATTGAATTCATACTGATAGTTCGTCGTTGAACCTTTTTGGTCGGCTTCAACGCATTCGAACAGCAGTGTTGCGTTTTGAAGGATGCGAATCTGCTGCTGGAAGGAGCGGTTCCCTGTCTCGACCTTCGTGAAAGATCCCTGGATGTTCTGCACGATGGCGTCCAATTCAGAAACCTGCGCGGAACAGATCTCGTGAATCAGCAACAACATCATCCAGAGGATTCGGCGGCAGTTGTTAGGAGTCATGTCTGGTTCAGGAAATATTCAGTTTTTACGCCCAAACTCAGTTTCCAAAAATGTAGGCAGCCCTGATGCCGGCGTAACCAACATTGTTGGAACCAACATTGTAGCGGAAAAGAAAATCGAACTTATCCTTTCTGTATCCTACACCTGGTGAGAATACGACGTCAGCGCCGGAGCCGCTAGAGCCAAAATTTACTTGAACGCCCAATTCTCCCCCCAAATAGGCCCCATCATCATCCCTGTCCTGAAAAAAATATTTTACGCCCCCCTGCAATGGAACAAAAGCAAAACCGGACGCGAAAATAATCCCCGCAGTACCCGTCCAGTTGAGTTTGTCGTTGATAGGCGCTTCATATCTTCCTGAGAAACCAAATCCGAAATTTTTGAGGAACGCGAGTTCGACGCCACCCGTTATCATTTTATCCTGAGAATAAGCGCTGCTGTTAAACAATATGGTTGCTGCAAAAGCCAGTAAGATAATAGTATAGCTTTTCGCGAATCGTTTTTTTGAGTTCATTGTCTTTTTGGTTTTGTGTTGTGATTAATTCATACAGGTGCATGTCCCCGATATTTGGGCATCGATCCCGTCATCGTTTTCCACGGTGCCGCTGAACGTCCATGTTTTCCCGGAAATTGTAATTTTCGGCGTTATACCGCTGTCGATCGTCGAGTACGTATCGCCAGTTTTGATATTAAGCGTAAACGTCACTTGGTCGCCAATGACGCCGCCCTTGTATAGCGTGACTAGCTGATTCGAACCGGTACCAGAAAGTGTTTGAGTGCCCGATGCCGTTCCGCACGCTACTGCACTAAGCGTATAGCTTGATCCTTTGAATGTAAGGCTGCATCCACCCCCGGCACTGCTCGCGGGATCGTCACTCTTCTTGCAGCTGAATAAAAGCATCAGCGCGATGATGGATAGGTAGGCTAGATTTTTCATATGTGTTTTGTTTGGTTGATGATGCGGTTAATAGCGTTTAGCCGTCGACGTGACCGTGCAATTCGTTGTTGTTGTTGGTAGGTTAGGCTTTGAAAAGTCAACACCCGTGGCACTGTATGTTTCGATTATACTGAGTGCCTGGGTGTTTGTTAAGATTGAGCCAGTCAATGCAATCGATCCCTGGAAAGTGTAACCCGCTACTTTTTGAGTCGGTATGGTGATGCCTTTGCCTGACACCGTTGCGTTCACGAGCCCAGGAGGGCCCGCCGGAAGATTCAAAGTGACCTGATTTTTTGTCGAAGTAGACGTAATACTTATCGTTCCTGTCACGTTAGTGGTCGCGCCCGGAGAGCACACCGTTTTTGTCGACGACCTCCACGTTCCTTCAAACAAATCAGTGTTTTCGAAATCCAACACTCCCTCTTCGGCCGAACCAATCAGTGATGTGGTCACGCCGTTGCCTGCAGAGGTGAGCTTAACGTCGATGATCAGTTTTGTCATCGTCATGATCCCGGAAAAACTGGCACCGTCCACTGTTTGCGCAACAAACGTGATCACGCTGCCGGCGAGTGTGCCATTGATCACTGTCGTTGGAGATGAGGCGAACGCTATCTGCAAAGAATGTGCAGCCGTGCCTTTGGTAATGGTCATCCCTTCATAAAAGGGAATGCTCACGGCTCCGGGGTATATGGCTGCGGCGTCCCAATTCCACGTTCCTACAAAAAGGTCACGGTCGTCGACGGTTGGAGTCGTGGTTGACGCCCCAGGCTGCGGGTCCGATTTTTTCGAACATCCGAGCATGAAAAGCACCAGGACACAGGTGATCGTTAAAATCTTAGAAATGTTTTTGTTTTGAATTTTCGTGGTCATAGCTCCGGCGTTTTGTCTTGACAAAGTTTTTCATTCAGCATGGCGGTGGAAATACTCCTTTCTGGGTATTCTGACATGGATTTGAAAAATGAGGATACTCCGAAAGAAGTATTGCCAGGGCGTTTGCGGATGCCCTATCTTTATAGAATGATAAAGCTTGCCATCGTTGATGACGATCTCCGTTTCGCGAAGGGATTGAAAAGCGAACTCCTGGAGTTCGAAGAAATTGAATCGGTAGTAACCTGCGGCAGCGGCTTGAAGTTTTCACAGGATCTGAGGCAAATGGTTCCTGGAAAGCGGCCTGATATAATCCTAATGGACATCTCAATGAGCATGCCGGATGAAGGCATCCGGAGCACCGGCCAAATCAAAAAATTATTTCCCGAGATCGGGATCATCATGTTCACGATCTCGGATGAAGATGCCTTGATATTCGAAGCATTTAAGGGAGGCGCGATGGGATATTTACTCAAACATGAATCGCCATCCTTTATCATGAAAACCATTCTGGATGTTCAGAACGGCGGTGCCCAGATGTCGCCTAGCATTGCGCGAAAAACCATCAGCTTCCTCGCACCTCCGAAAGAGCATAAGAACAGGGTTGAAGAACCGTCAGAAGCGGAGGAATTGTCGGTCAGGGAGCTGGAAATACTGCAGCTTGTTTCCAATGGTCTCACCTACGCCCAGATCGGCGACAGGCTTTTCATCGCAACGAGCACGATTAAGAAACATATGATGAATATTTTCGCAAAGCTCAACGTCAACAACAAAATCGAAGCCTTGCGAAAAACTGATCGCTTACTCTAGTTTCATGCATACGTTATAAGAGGCATGACGAGTATTACTTCGGTACCTGTTCCGGGATTGGAGTAAATGTTAAGCTGGGCATCGCAATCGGCAGCACGCTTTCGGATATTAGTGAGACCATAACGATCGCTGAAAAACGCGTTCATCGAATTGAAACCTATACCATTGTCGCGGATAGATAATTTTAGAACTCGCCCTTCTAGTTTCAATGTGATTGATATCCTCGAACCTTTACTGTGCTTTAAGCTGTTATTGATTGCTTCTTGTGCAATCCTGAATAAATTGATGGCCTGGTTGGGCCGCAAGCGGGCCATGCCGTCATTCGCCGTGGAGGTGAAGTCGTAAGTCATCTCACCGTCATTCTGCCTCAGGCGCCAGAGGAGATTATCAATTTTGTTCGCCAATTCTTCAACGAGAAGCTCATCTTTATTGATTATCCAGATTGTATCGCGCAACTCGATAATGGCTGCATTTGCCTGTTGCTGAAGGCTCAAAGCCCGCTCAGATCCCGGATTCTTCGCTAATTGCCCGAGTCCCAATGAAAGCGAGGTGAGTTGGGTGCCAATATTGTCGTGAAGATCCTGAGCAATGCGATCCTTCTCAGTTACCATCTCCCGCCGCTGTTCGCCGACCTTTACCAATAATTTTTGACGCTCATCATATCCCACTTTAAACCAGTATGCCAATCCGACCGTCAGGGTAATGATCTCCAAAAAATTACCCAATTGAACTGCGTGCTGCATCCACCATGTGCCTGGTATCCATTCCATAAGGCGGAATAAATTTATTACAAGCCCCACCAGCAGGAAGAAAAGTGCCCCGACAAGAAAGTATGCCGGCTTAAATCCCTTCTTCACAGCCTTAAGCGATACAACAATAATGAAGGCAAATGAAAACGGAATACAAATTATTTCATACACTACAAAATGAAACACCTGCAGTTGAAAGCTAAAAAACATGATCGCAGACAACGCAACGTTGCCGATGAATCCATAAGAAAATAGTCTGAATATTTTCCCGGACCGGTTACTGAAAGTGCCTTGTAAAAAGTGCTCAATGAACTTAAACAGGAAAACCATCGTCAGCGCCCCCGATACCGTAACGACTTCGTAGTCTATTCCCAATTCACCTGGCCACAGGTATTTGATCCCGATTCCATTAAAGTCAAGGAAAAGAACAATCACACTTAAAATGTAGAAGGAGTAATAGAGATAGATTCGTTCGTTTTTGAATGCAAGGGCCAGTGAAGCCGAAAACAAAAGGACAAACAGCAGAATGCCATAATAGAATGCATAGATCACTTCGGTTCTGTGCTGACGACTGGCAATTGTCATCGGAGAGAAGACTCCGGGTCTGATGTGGAAAGGGACGTTTGAACTGACGTATAGTAAGAATGAATCAGATGAATGAGCATCAAGTGAAAATGGAAACACTTGCACATTGTTTTTAAATGGTCGTTGGTGCTGAAAGCCCGACAACGGAGGACTCAGTGGCTCGACTCTACCGTCCCTTATGTGATAAAGTCGAATTTTCGAAATCGTTGTATTGCCAGTGTCAAGAAAGATTTCCGCCATCCGCCCGGTCGGGTTCTCAGCTCTAAAAAAGATCCAGTTAGCACCCGACAACTTCCTTTCCGGAGAAAATGGTTGAAATCGCCCAAGCTCAATCACGGAGATTACATGCTCCGCAGAATTATCGTCCGGCAGATAATATAAATCGTGCGTAAGAAATGATGATTCAAACGAATCAGCAAAGGTGAATGCCACTCGACTAGTTTCCTCCCCATCCGGCGAGGTCTGCATCGCTAGTAAACGAACAGCAAAAACAAGCCAAAGATTTAGCATTTGAAATTATCGGAGGCGATAATTTAGAAAAATCTGTTTGCTTAATGCTATCGCCTGACAAAATTGAAGCGATGAACAGTTTTCCCAACTGAAACTACCAGGCAATACAGCCCCGAGGGTAGGTGCCAAATGCGAATAACATGCCGACCTTGAATTTGCTCAACCTGGGTTTCGACAACAATTCCATGTAAATCAACAACTTGCAGGTGATCTATTCGCGCAGGCAAACCATCGACGCTTATATACTCATCTGCGGGATTCGGAAACATGATCACTTTTTGTTTTTCTGACGGAGATACATCAGTCACCAACACGGAGATTTCGTTTGAAAACGCACTGCGACAATTTTCGACGTTCACCTGAGCCCTGTAATTGCCATCTTGTGTGATTTTAAAAGCCGAGCCAATGGCGCCCGCGATCGGCGATCCATTCAGGAACCATTGATTGCCTGAAACAGCATTGGACGAAAGTATTGCCGGCGTAGACAGGTCTTGCGTGATGATCGGCGCTGCCGGGGCGACACAAAAAACAATGGTGACCTTCACCGGTAAATAATTTTCGTTTCCAGGTTGCGAAACTATAATCGAAGCGTTGCCCGCGCCCTGCATTGTGACGCGACCGCCTGCTACAGAAATATTAGAAGAAACGGCAGTCGTACTAACAGTCAATGCCGAAGTCGCCGATGCAACAAGTTCAAATGGTGGATCTCCAAGTATTTTACCAACAACTGGTTCAACCATAATCACCTGGCTTGCCTTATCAACTATAAGTGTACGCGAGACATCCTCCGCCGGATAATATGTTACATCCCCTGGCTGAGACGCAATAATGTCTACGACTCCGGATCTCAAGATGGTCAATTCATTGCCCTTGATCGATGCAACAGAAGGATCGCTACTTGTGTATTCAAGTCGATTCAACGAAGATGCGACAGCAGTTAGGGTAAACGGTTGATCACCGAATATCTTTCTAGGCGGTTGCGGAAACGAAATTACCTGATCACGCTTGATCAGGAATGTTGCGACCACCGGCAAATGGTCTGATGTGGTCTCTGCATAATTTTCAATAAAGTCATCAGCGTGAACGAGCGTCACTGAATTTGCCACGTAGGCCGATTTCATTTCCGAGGAAATGATCATATGATCAATAAAACTTTTTAGTCCAGGAAAACTTGATTGTCCCGATTGACTCAAGTCGTAGGTAAGAACGGAGTAGTGAGATTCATCGGCAACAAAACTGTCATACGGTGAGGTCGCCGAGGCCTTTACAGATTGATCGACGTCATCGTTAAAATCCCCAAGGAGAACAATCTTATCATTGACAAAGTGTGATTTGAGATAGTCGAACAAGTATTTGACGTCATAGACGCGACGATTATAGTCATCAGGCATTGATCCCGACTTGGAATGGATGACCACCACCCGGACACGTTGGACGACGCCATCGACTGCCAGATCGAACCTGGCTGTAAATGGCAAGCGCCCCGAAGACCAAAACGCGGACGGATCACTGCCGGGATAATCAGACAATGAACGACTTCCAGACTGGATTGAATCATACAATTCCGCAAATAATACTTCATAATCTACAAGGGTAGCCACCCTGGTATTATACACAAAACCAATTTTTTGCGGTGGAAACTGCGCGTCTGGTGCCTGCCATGAGTGCGACCACCGATCAGAAAGGATCATTTTATGGTCAGGCAGGCCAAGAACAACCTGTTTCAATACGCTGTCGTTCGAAATCTCTTGCAAAGCAAAAATGTCAGCATCAAGGATTCTAAATACCGCCGCAACATTTGCCGCCTGCAGCGTATCATCCGCTGGTCCGAACTCAATACCACCATCATTCTTGACATCTGTAGCAAAAAAGTCCAGGTTGTAGGTTGCAATCCTGATGGCGTTGCTGCTGCGTGTGATTCCGGCATTTGTGGTAACGGTTAGTTTAGTCAATTCCGACTGGATATTTTCTGCCGTATCCATGGCAATAACATAGACGTTGTAGTCAGTTGAGTACTTCAAGTTGGCCAGTACAATCAAGTATTCAACACCAGCCCTCGCGACGGAGATTCTTTCATTTGATACCGGCATATTATTGGAATCGACACCCCGAATGACCTGGTCAGTAGTTGATGTCCCATAGCCCGCAGTAATGCCCACACTATAGATGCTGCCTGGTTCATTCAAACTCACTCTAAGGATGATCGAGGTATCATAGGCTTTTGCCGATGGTATTTTAGTGAATAGCGGAGGCACGAGATCGCGCTGCACCAATGTAGTCACGGCTAGTGCAACCGGAGTGTTTTGCAGTCCGTCCACGTTTTCAGCCACGACGTAAGCAACATATTCGTGCTCAGGAATCAGTCCATGAAATTCAAAATCATATTCAAAATTGGGCATTGGGCACTGAACGATACCTGCTTCATTAGCGCTACTCCCCTGCCCATCTTGCCGCATTTTGATTTGCTCCGATGAAGGCGGCGGCGCATTACGGTCCAACACCTCAAAGTATGTTGTGCCGGGACCATTGAGCATCACTGCGACGATGAACCCCTCAGCTGTTATCGATTGCAACTTAGGAAAGCCAACAGCGAATTTTGGCAAGGTTGGTATGGTGGCGGTAAGCGTGATGTTATCGATTCTATTGTTGCCATTGGATGCCGTCGCGCCATCTACAATGAGTTTCAGGAATACGTTTGGAGCACCATCTAATTCGTTTATCGACGAAAGGTCGAGCGTCTTGACGTAAAATGTGCTGTTTCGATTGACGTTATAGGTGTCTGCTACATTGTACAATACGCCGTCAATGCTCCATGACCAAGTGTGCGTACTGAATCCAGTGGCTGTTGAGCGCAGTGCGAACGATACCAGCGGATCACGCAATCGGCTCATTGAAAATCGTAGCACAATGGCTTTCCCGTTTGCCGATGTGTTAGCCAGCGTGAGAGCATTTCCGGCGATGGCAGGAGATCTGAGGTCATTCAAGTTTGTACCAGCCTGTGAGCTCAGTTCGTTCCCCGTAGAACTTGTTTTCCAAAACGATGAACCATTGGTACCATCTGCGTAGAGGGCCGCACTAAGCGATTGACTGTCCCCGTTTGGGTTTGGTAAGATCTGTAACGGTGTATTCGGTGATGCAGCAAGGGCATCAAAACTCCAGAAGGCAAGGCGCGCCTGCGACAGACCGACCTCGACGATTAACGTGCAGAAAATCAAAATCAAATTCCTCATAGGCGCATATTTTCGTCCATCGAATAAGGATGGGAAAATAGCTGCGCGTGCAGCCCCTACGAAGACTTCACCTTACTTCATCCGGAAAACAGACGTCGATGGAGTAAGGTTTTTGATTGAAGTCCTGAAAAAAAATAAAGGTCAGGAAGTTGTTCCCTGACCTTTCCAATTTCGAATAATGCTATTACATGTTTTTCACCATCTCCTTGGCAAAATCTGAGCACTTCAGGAGTGTTGCTCCTTCCATCAGGCGGTGGAAGTCGTAGGTGACCTTCTTGGCAGCTATCGTTGCCTCAAGACCTTTGTAGATCAGATCTGCAACAGGCTGCCACCCCATGTACTCAAACATCATTGCTCCTGACAAAATCACAGAGCCAGGGTTAACCTTATCCTGTCCGGCATATTTCGGTGCAGTACCGTGCGTTGCTTCAAAGATTGCATATCCGGTTTTGTAATTGATGTTACCACCCGGCGCGATGCCGATACCGCCGACAATTGCCGCCAGGGCATCCGACACATAGTCGCCATTAAGATTCAATGTTGCAACGACTGAATACTCATCCGGGCGCAGGAGAATCTGTTGCAGAAATGCGTCCGCGATAGAATCCTTGACCACGATCTTGTGTCCGTCTTTGTTTATCACCTGCCACGGCCCGCCATCCAGATCGGTAGCGCCATACTCTTTTTTCGCAAGCGCGTATCCCCAATCACGGAATCCACCTTCGGTGAACTTCATAATGTTCCCCTTATGTACGAGCGTAACGTTTGGTTTTTTATGCGCGATTGCAAAATCAAAAGCAGCCCTCACAAGGCGTTCGGTTCCTTCTTTTGAAACAGGCTTGATACCGATGCCCGATGTTTCGGGAAAGCGGATCTTCTTGTATTGCTTAGGGAAGGCATCCTTGAACGCTGCCAAAAACTTCTTATTCTCATCCGAACCTTCCTGGAACTCGATACCCGCATAGATATCTTCTGTGTTTTCGCGGAAGATAACCATGTCAGTTTTGTGCGGTTCTTTAACCGGGGAAGGCACACCTTTGAACCATCTCACGGGACGAACGCATGCATAGAGGTCCAGATCCTGACGCAGTGCCACATTCAATGAGCGAATACCACCACCGACAGGAGTCGTCAGCGGACCCTTTATTCCAACGAGGTATTCCTTAAAGGCAGTCAGGGTTTCTTCAGGCATCCAGCTCCCCGTTTCGTTGAAAGCTTTTTCGCCCGCAAGCACTTCCTTCCACTGAACCTTCTTTTTTCCTTTATAAACCTTCTCCACCGCAGCATCAAATACAAGCTTTGATGCCGGCCAGATATCCACGCCCGTGCCGTCGCCGACGATAAAGGGTATAGTTGGAGAATCCGGGACGTTAAGTTTTCCGTTCGTAATACTGATTTTCTGGTCACTCATGGTTATACGTGTTGAGTTAGGTATGTTGCGGGTTGATTAAAGTGGGGGCCAAGATAGAAAAATAAGGGCATTGGCTAAAGGTTTTTTACAGGCGTTCGTTTGATCTGAGGCACATAAATATATATGAGATCAATCTCGTTTTTTACCGTCTTTACGGCGTTGGCAACCATTTTCAACCCTGGTTTCGCACAAACAGATGACGTCTGTCTTTCGGCCCAGGAAAAACTACTTTATGACCTGATCATGGACTACCGGAAGAGCAAGAAGCTCAAGCCGATTCCCTTCTCAGCGAAACTGTCAAAGGTTGCTCAGGCTCACGTTCGCGACCTGGAAGATAACTTCGAGTTCGAGTTGGACGAGAATAACAAGATTGCGCGGATCAATCCGAAAAATCCAAAGACTTTTCAGGTGACTGGCGACTGCAACCTCCACAGCTGGTCAGATAAAGGTTCATGGACATCGTGCTGCTATACCGCCGATCATTCACAGGCGGCATGCATGTGGAACAAGCCTAAGGAAATCGCAGGCTATGAAGGTGAAGGTTTTGAAATTGCCTACATACAATCAGGTGCCGCTTCAGCGAAAGAAGCGATTGAAGGATGGAAGAAAAGCGCCGGTCACAATCCACTGCTCATCAATTCCGGAACCTGGAGCAAGCTCGAGTGGGGTGCAATAGGGATCGGAATATATGGGAAGTACGGTGTGGTCTGGTTTGGAGAGAAAGAGGATAAGTCGAAGATGAAGGTGTGCCACTGAAATGCCTTGGCTCTTGGCCCTAGCAGCACGCAGTTAAATCGAAGCACTAGTTTCAAAACTGACCGCGACCCACCTTGAACTTTGAACTTTTCTAATACTTCTCCTCCGCGTTCGGGAACTCCTTCGCCTTCACATCTTCAACATACTTATTGACCGCACCTGTAATGATCTCATTCAGGTCGGCATAGCGCCTGAGGAATCTCGGCTTGAACTCTTGCGAGATACCCAGCATATCCTGCATGACGAGAACCTGACCATCGACGTCGGGGCCAGCACCGATGCCGATGACGGGAATACGAACCGTTGCAGCAACTTTAGCGGCTAACTCAGCCGGAATTTTTTCAAGCACGATGCCAAAACATCCGCACTCTTCCAACAGCGTGGCATCGGCAAGCAGTTTGTCAGCTTCGGCTTTCTCTTTCGCACGGACGGTATAAGTCCCGAATTTATAAATCGACTGCGGTGTGAGTCCGAGGTGGCCCATAACGGGAACGCCTGCGCTAAGAATACGCAACACAGAATCTTTTACTTCACTGCCGCCTTCCATTTTCACAGCATGCGCACCGGACTCCTTCATGATACGGATGGCCGAACGCAGACCTTCACCCGAACTACCCTGATAATGTCCAAAAGGTATGTCCACAACAACCAGCGCCCGTTTTACCGCTCTCACCACAGACGTGGCGTGGTAGATCATCTGATCCAACGTAATGGGAAGTGTGGTTTCATTGCCAGCCATGACGTTCGAAGCAGAGTCTCCGACAAGAATGACGTCGATTCCCGCCCGATCAATTATCCTCGCCATACTATAATCATAGGCAGTCAACATGGCGATCTTCTCACCACGGTTCTTCATCTCCTGAAGCTGGTGCGTGGTGATACGCTTGATCTCCTGCTTTTTGTGGACGGACATCGAATGAAGATCTTGGTTAATGGAGGTATACAGCCGATTTTTTGCCAAGCACTACTTCAACATGTTCGGTCAAAGTCGTTGAAAGCTCGTAGCCTGTGTAGCTTGGTTGCACTGGAAAGAGCGCGTGACTGCGATTCACCAAAACGGCTACTTCAATTTTCTTCACAGCCGCGGAAAGAAATGGCTTCAATGCATAGGCGAGGGTGCGACCGGTATTGAGAACATCATCGATCAGGACAATTGGTTTCTTTTTCAAGTCTTCGATCCTGACATCCAACGATGCCTCACTTTTTTCAGGAGCAGCCTTGTCGATTGTTATCCTTACGATCTGGATCTCAATTGGTGAAATTACAGAAAGCTGCTTTTGCAGCAGTTGAGCCAGAACATAACCTTGCCCATCTATTCCTGCAAGAATTACTGCTTTTTCGGCGAAATTATTTTCGTAGATCTCGTACGCCATTCTGCGGATCTTCTGATTCACCTGTTCGTCGTGCAGTACCGGATTAAGCGATGCACTCATGGCTCCGGGATTGGCACAATTTTCGAATCCTTAAAAGTCGAAAGTATGACCATCGATTGAAGACTGTCGACCACCTCGATGTTTGTCACCTTGTCGAGCATCAGTTGCTGGTAGGACGGAATATCAGTACACACGATGCGGAGAATAAAATCCGCCTGGCCGGTCACGTGATGGCATTCAACAATCTCTTCGATGCCTGAAATTGCCTTCATAAACTTTGCAATATTTTCTTTGTCGTGTCCCTTGAGGGATGCCATGACGAACGTACTCACTCCCAAACCGACACTTGCCGTATCGATCACGGCGTGGTAGCTCTTGATCACACCTGCTGTTTCAAGTTTTTTCACACGTTCAAGTGTGGGAGCAGGCGAAAGGCCGACCTCCTGGGCAAGCTGCGCATTGGTGATGTTGGAATTGGCTTGCAGCAGTCCAAGTATTTTTCTGTCGATCGAATCAAGTTTAATTTTCATATCTGAACGTCGCCATGGGTATATATGACTGAAATTCCGGCTAAAGTTAACAAGAAGAAGGGATCGGCAAACTTTGATCAAATAAATGTAGCACCTACGTCTCGACGTTGACCACAGGCGCTCTCTGCAAGGGCGAATTGAATTTTTCTTTCAATCTAAGGAATGGCTGTTCAAATAAATAATAGCTAACCGCACTTAACGCCACGGTCATGGTGAGCGTCAGCACGGCGCTAAGCCACACAGACATGGGGGTCAGTGATTCTATGTGTCGCACCAAATAGATCGCTACCATGTGCAGGAGATAAAGCCCATAACTGATTTTGCCCAACCATGTCAGCCAGCGGATTGATCCAAATTTATAAAATGAGTGAGGCGAATAAATTTGTTCGAGTATCACGAACGAAAAGAAAATGGTATGAGGGATATCGGACAATTGTGCATAAAATGGAAAACGGACTGTGATCTGGAAGTTTGCGGCGAGTAGGACAATGCCTGAAAGATAAATGATCAAGGTTACAAGCTTTGAGAGCCTTTCAAAGAAGGCAATTACCGCGCCTCGATGATAGAATACCAGGTAGGCAAGGAAGGCTCCCGTTGACAGTTGATTCAGTGCGATGAGTGTGTGAAACTGACTCTGTCCGGAAAAATGAAAAATAATAGATATCAGAATGAGGGCCAAACATATCCATCCGAATTGCCTCTTGTTACCAAAGAGTAAAAAGACCAAAGGCCACAAAAGGTAAAACTGCTCTTCAATTGCAATACTCCATTGGACACCCAGCATTCCATCTTTCGGGAGGGAATTATAAATGGCGTCGAAATTTGCGAGGAAAAGTGCAAACATTCTCCAATCGGCAATTTCATGAAAGTCAACTGCGAGCCTGGGATAGACAGCAAAACCAACAATGAGGGTCACGAAATAGAGTGGCCAGATTCGAAGGGCGCGTCTGATGTAAAAGTTCTTAACACTGAACGAAGATGAAGCCCCTTGTTCATGAAACATAAGGGAGGTGATCAGGAATCCACTGAGTACGAAAAAAAAGTCGACACCTGCTCTTCCCGAAGATCCATCAAGTGTAAAGAGCAATCTTGTCCATTTCGCAACCTGGCTATCGGGCCAGCTAAGCCATCTGGATATATGGATGAAAATGACTCCGAGGGCGGCTATCGCACGCAACGCATCCAAGTTCGGAAAATATGTCTTGATTGACGCCAAGGACGTTGGTATGGGGTACTGGGTACGGCAAGTTCGGCAAAATACCGAGGAAATATCCGAATGCATCGTCAGGATTCTGGATGCCAGTATTTCAGCGACCAATAATCACCAATCGGTGTTTCACATGCACGCCGGAGAATACCATTCCAATAAAATCAAAAGGAAGGTTGCAATTGACAATACTGCAAACTTGCCTGACTGCCCAACACTCAAACGAAAATGTAACAATTGAAAAGTTCCTATTGACGACTAAAAGAACCCTATGGAATTTATTATTGTCACGGCGATGCAATTCATAAAATTCATTGGTGTAAAATACGCATGGTTTTTTTGCTCGATCCAGTATCGATCACCACATAATAAAGGCCCGCCTGGTGCAATGAAACGTCAACCGTGGCCCTGTTCAGACCTGCGATGGCGGGGAGTTTGTATTCCTGAACTTTCTTTCCGACGGCGTCTATGATTGTGATGGTGGTAGTGCCAGCAACGTGCGACATCCAATCCACATTAAGCAGTGTTGACACTGGATTTGGATATGGAACAAAGAAATAGTCGCGATTCTCAAAATTAACGCATTGCTTGTTGTTATCCGGCTTGACATCTTTTTCAGAGGCGATATCGGCGCAAAGGAAATCGTATGTGCCGGGCACTATCGTAAAAGACAGGGTTTTCGATATTGATTGACCGGGTGCCAAATCAATTTGAAGCGTTTCATTTACCGATCCGCGATCTGACAAGACTATGGAGACATCGGCGTAACTCACAGGTATGTTGCTATCGTTTCGAATAACAACAGCACCTCTTAGCTTCCCAGTCTGCGGGTCGCTCACCAGAGAAAAATTTGTAAGGACCAGATCTATCGAAGGCACAAGGACAATGATGGGCTTCGTCAAAACATCGGAGCATCCTGAAGCATTCATGACAGTCAGTTCAGCTGAATAGTTGCCAAGGGAAGTGAAAGTGTAAAGCGGAGAGGCGACAATACTCGTAGATGTTACCTTGTCGTTGAATTTCCAGGCAAAGGATGTTGCCTGCTGCGATTTGTTGGTAAACTGAACAGTCAATGGCGGCTCACCCCTATCAGGCGAAGCGCTAAAATCCGCGACGGGGCTGCTATTCACTGAGTAATTTCGAGACAGCGTATACTTACATCCAGAGGTATGCGTAGTGGTGAGTTTTACATTATAAGTCCCCGACATGGCAAAATTGAAGGAGGCGGGATTTCCTGTAGACGAATTACCGTCGAAATTCCAGTTCCATCCCACAATGGCATCCTGGGGTGACGAAGTAGCGTCCGCAAAGCGGGCATCCTTTCCTGCGCACAGATTTTCAGCGGTGAAATTCAGAACAGGCGTTGTAGAAACCGTCACATTAACTGTTTTCACAGTAGTGCAGCCATTGGCACTTCCAACTGTCAGCGTCGCAGCATAGGTGCCAGGTGCTGTGAATGTATAAGATGGATTTGAAGACGTAAAGGACGCGGGTCCTATTTGCCAATTCCGTGATGTTACGTTGCCAGAGGAGATGTCGATGAAGTTCGTGGGCAAGTTGAGGCATGCCGCCGTCATGGCGAAATTCGCGATTGGACTTGCGGAAATAGCTATCGGTTTGGTAATACTTGCGGAACAACTGCGATCAGTGATTGCAGTCAACGTCACATTATACGATCCATTTGAAGCATAAATATGAGTCGGCGTCTGTTGGTTTGATGTTGACCCTGGCCCATCACCGAATTGCCATTGCCAGCTGGCGACATTGCTATCGCTTGGAGGCGGAGTTATATTCTGAAAAGGTGTTGCAATAGTAGCGCAGGAAAAAGGCGGAGCTCCGATTGCGAAATCGGGTTGGGGACTTGACCAGACGTGCATCTTTTTTGTCAGGAAATTATTGCATCCAACACTATTCGAAACCGTGAGTGTCACATCGAAGACTCCGGCCGCCGGATATGTATATTGAGGACTTGCTTGGGTAGAAGTGCCACCATTGCCAAACGTCCATTGATAACCCGTAATACCAGTTCCGGTGGAAGTATTGGTCAACTGCGTAGACACCCCCTGGCAATTGTCGGCAAGAGAGAATCCCACCTGGGGTCCCACCTGCTGAACAGAAAAATTTTTTGCAATATGGTTAGTGCAGCCAAAGTAAGACGCCGTAAGATCGACCTGGTGCGTGCCCGTTCCGGAGAACATATAAATAAGATCTGTTGAGGACGAGGTTTGAACCGCGTCTACTGTCCATGAGTAGGTAGGAATGACCCCGACGGGAATACCACTGTTATTAGTAAATGTGAATGATTGTCCCGTGCAAGCCAGTGTCGGAGATGGCACAATGAAGTCCGGAACCGGCATGGCATAATTAGTAATGTTACTGACTGCCCGGTTAGTGCAGGTGCCATCAGAAGCCACCAAATAGGTGTTGAACTGTCCGGGTGAGGCATATGCGTGTGAGGGTGTTGTGGCTGCGGACGACGTACCGTCGCCGAAATCCCACGCTATGCCTGTGAGTGTAGCGGACGATACTGGCGAAAAAACCTGCGGTGTTCCAAGGCATTGAGTCGCCTGTGCACTGATCGTCAAAGGTGTGGCTTGCGCGCTTTGGACTGTTATTGCCAATGACTCGGTTTCTATTGAACCGTTGGTATATCGGGCAATCACCGAAGGATAGTACTGACCCGCTTGATTAAAGGCGATCAGGCCCGGATCGGTGCCGGTAAAAGACGAGACACTGGCCTGACAGTTCGGGTTAGGGAAATCCAGCAAATAGAAAACTGAATTCTGCGCATTCAATGTTAGTCCCAGCCAATGGTCACCCTGCTTTACACCAAAGATGCTCCAGGTGGAATTCAGGACAGTCAGGTCTCCGTGATCAATGACAGTCGGTGCAGGATTAGTCAGGGCGGTGCCAATACTTAATGTTGCTACACCTCCTGAAATATTTGCGACAAGTCCGTATAAAAAGTCCCCTTCAAATTCCATCCACATACGATATGGACCAAAACCGAAGAGATTCGACGGATAATTAGTAACAGTCGGCGTAGTCATGAGATCTCCTCCAAACTCAAGCCTGATGATGGTTTTTGTATCGTACCTCAAAAGAAACGCAACCCACGACGAACAATTTTTTATTATCTTAACATCAACAAGATATCCGCCGACATTTGTCACGTTCATCGATGTAGAAGGTTGGTCAAGCCCATTCGCGAATGCTATCGCTGTAACAGTGCCTCCAAATTCGGAAAGGAGGACGACAAAATTGTTCGGGCTGACTTCAACGACATCGATCGCTCCTTCTGCGGCCCCCACGCTCGTGGCAATGATCGACGCCGTCGGCGAAGCATTCTGAGGAGACGTTCCGAAACTTAAGAGGACGATACTTCTGTTCGACAGAGAGTACACAAGACCAAACCAGTTATTACCCTGTTTTACGATCCTAATTGATGTAGTCCCACCCATCAACCCGCCGGGATTACCGATGCTGGTGGTCGTCGGAATATTCTGCAAGTCGTTTCCAAAATCTAACCGTGTAACACCTGCCGGGGAATTGTTCAAAGTGAACCCATAGTAGTTACCTTGGTCAGTTACTACATCGATGTCAAACGGCACGCCGCCTGGCACAGGACCATGTGGCAGGGCAGTTGGCGTCCGCATCAGGTCTCCAGGGCAAAAGTCCCACTTAAATTCAGCAATCGATGGTGTGGTGTTAACAAACCTAATGTTTTCAGATTTGCACACTGCAGCCGGGTACGTGAGTTGAATACCTGTGCATTGCGCCACTGCCGTCAAAGGCCGGACTAACGCCATTAGCACCTGGAAAGAGAAGAAGACGCAATACCTCATTAAGATAAAATCCTCACAGTCACGTTGATACCGAAGCCAATCAGAAAGTAACTATTGAAAGTATTCCTGTATTCGTTTCAAAGTTACGATGATTGACCGACTGACCCAATCTATGGTTTGGTCGAGAGTGCTGACGAATCAATGCGCTGAATGATGTTGGGATTAGTGAAATAGAGATTATTGAGCACAGCTTCGTCAAAAGAATGAAAAATAACGGTCGTGCCCGGCACATATGCACTTTCAATTTCTCTGGCGGTCGCGCTGTAATCACTCACGTTTTCACTGCGTATCGTCCGCCCTTTAGAAAGCGCGAGCCAAACAGAAGTCCCGAGGATCGCGAGATAGCTGATCCAAAGTACCGAGGTTAATATTTTCTTTTCAGAAAATGTGGTTCCAAAAATTATCCCGAATAGGATAGCTGCAAACGGCACCGCAAAATTTGCGTACACTCCCTGAAATGAAATCATATGACCTGAGCGAATTGCCAGAACAAGAGAAATGACCGGCATGACAATGATCATGAGAGACAGTTGAAGAAGTGTATGAGATCGCGCTCCGATAACTTTACGATTCGTCCAAACCAACAATAGCGGGACTAATAGAAAAACGAGGGCCTCCCTTACCCGAAAGCCACCGTATTGAAATCCTATTCCCAAAATATGTGTGCACATTTGAAGAAATCCCGTGACTAACTTCTGAGGACTTGTTTTTCCATACAAAGAATGATCGGGATAGGCCAAAGTCATTGCCTGAAATTCCAGGTTCCGTCGGGCCATTATCTCTAACCCTTCAATGCCTCCGACAAACATCCACACAGCGACGATTGCAAGCGTTACCACAGCGCCTGTCAGCAACTTCTTCCAAACGATGGCCGATCTGAAAAAGACGATCGCGATGATAATCTGAGAAAGCAGGATGGAAAATGAAAAATAGTGCGCAAGCAACGCCAGTCCGGACACAACTCCGTAGCCAATTGCGATTAACGGCGAGCCTGAAAGCGTGCATATTCTATAAAACAGGTAAGTAGACAGCGATACCAGCAGGATGGCGAGCGCATAGGGCCGTGCCTCCACAGCGGACAGCACTGACATGTGATGAATTGATAAGAAAAATGCTGCTATCATCGCAGCATTTCCCTCGGGCATCAGCAACAACGTAAGACGATAGACAACCAGAATGCTCAAGGCCGAAAAAATCACAGACAACAATCTCACAGTGATCGTGGCATTACCGAAAAGACTTGTCCACAGGTACAAACCCGCGGTATACAATATCCCATTGCCGGAATCCCGACCAACATTGGCCGTAATAGCATTCGCTATCTTTTTTTCTGCGTTGAAATCAGCATGGGTGAATTCAGCTGTATTCAGAAAAGCAGGAGAATAGGTGATACCATTGGCTTCCATCAAACTCATTTGTTCGTCGAACCAGATCGGCGGCGTGGCGACACCACTGATGCGAATGGCAATTGCGGCGACGATAACAAATGCCAACAATGATTTCATTTCCCGACAAAGAAGAATTGCCTGAACAAAAAAGAAATGTAGCGGAGAGAGGTTTTCATGACCTTCATCTTTGATTTTCCTTTGCGTGCCTCTGAACGCAGGATCATGGGCACCTCAATAATACTTGCATTCAACCTGACGGATTTTAACAGTAATTCAAGTGCGCACAAAAATCCGCGCTCTGCCACAATAGGATTGTGCTTTTCCTGGAGACGTCTCACGAGGTCCAGCTTATAGACACGATAGAAGGAACTCAACGTGAGTACCTTGATGTTGAAGGCGGTACGAAGTACCTGGTTGGCCGTAATGGAAATGATCTTTCTTAGAAACGACGTCTTGCTGAACCCTCCGCCTTGCGCATATACCGAGGCGAGTACAAGGTCAAAACCCCAATCCTCCGATAAAGCAGTCATGAGAGGAAGTATTGAAAGATCACTGGTGTTGTCACCCTCGATAGTTACCACGAGGTCCGTTTTCTCTCGGGTAATTCCAAGGACGTGGACAAAGCCGGCATTGAAAGAAAATCCAGGTCCAGCGTTGGCTTCATTGTTGAGAATGGTATATGCGAGACCGGCAAAGTGAGTCTCTATCATAGCCACGGTGTCGTCACTTGATCCGTCGTTTACGAATATAAAGTGTTTCTCCTTTCCTGGAAGTACGTTCCCCAATCCCCGGGACAACCCTTGAATGTTAGCCGACTCATTGTAAACCGGGATGAGGAAGTAAATCATTTTTTAATGTTGTGTTGCCCGGAAAAGGCTTTCAAAATTAATTCAATGCCATTTTCCAGTGTCACCGGCGGACGCTTCAGTATGTTATTCATTTTTGAAGCGTCAGGCTGCCTGCGGGTCATGTCCCCTTCTTTTAAGGGAGGCAAGAAACGAATTTCCGATTTTGATCCCGTCAGTTTTACGATTGTTTCCGCAAGCTGCAGGACTGAGATGCTTACCTCGCTGCCCAGATTGATAACATCATTTACATGAATGTTTCTTTTTAATATCTCAAGGGTACAGTCGGTGTTATCACGTATGTAACAAAAAGTGCGGGTTTGATCACCTCTGCCATAAATAGTAAGGGGCTCATTACGAAGGGCCGCTTTCAGGAACTTTGAGATAACAAAATCATCGCTTTGCCTTGGCCCATAGGTATTGAAGAATCTGAAGACAGTGAAATCCAGGCCAAATGCTTTTTGATAAGCCTTACAAAAAGACTCGCCGACATTTTTAACTACGGCATAAGGCAGCCGTGAGTTAAGCGGTGTAGTTTCCTCATGTTGGGGCAATTCCACAGGTTCACCATAGACCTCGGACGAACTCGAATAAAAAATTCTTTTGACACTTGTTTCCCTGGACAGATCGAGGATCGCTTTGATGCCCTGAATGTCCTCAAGTACCATTACCGGATTGTCTGTAGTTCTCTTGACACCAACCACTGCCGCATAATGAAATACGTAGTCAAATGGGCCAGACTTCATGACTGAGGATATCTCGCTAACATTATTGACGTCGCATTTTACAAAATGGCATAGTGGATGTACTGGAACGTTGGTCTCGGACCCCGTTAATAGGTTATCTGCGCAAACCACGGAAAAGTTCCCGTCCTCCAACAGTCTATCAGCAAGAGAACTTCCGATAAAGCCCGCACCTCCTGTAATCAGCACCCTTTTCATTTCGATGTTAAATTATAAATAAGGTTTGAATTATTGAGGACGGCTGCGTCCGAGCAGTTCCAGGTAAATACGTTCAATAGTCGCCACACCATTTGCCAAGTCAAATTGTGACATGTCGGTGGCCGGCCTGCTCCTGTTTATGGAACGCAGGTCAGTGAGCACACGCTCATTTTGTTCATCGGTGCCGTCGCTGAAAAAAATGGGGAATGTTTTCTCAAGCACTTCCACATCGCCCCAGCCTTTGTTTGTCACCACAGGCAACCCGATGGCCCACGATTCCGCCATTTTTGTTGCTGCCGATGCTTTCTTTGAAAACGATGGAGTAATGAAACACACCGAGATATCGGCAAGGCTAAGCAGCAGCGGCACTTCCTCCCTTTCGCCTTTTATTATGATGACGCCGGGTTGTGAACTGATGCTTGCCGGCACCGCGTCGTTCGTTACCATAAGCAATTTGACGTGGTCTATTTTCCGCTTCGCAGAACTGTAGAAAGAAACCACATCATTTAGGCGATACCATGTGCCTGTTGAGCCAAGGTAAGTCACCACGAAATCGGAAGCATCTATCCCCAGTTTGAGCCGTATCGATTCCTGATCACCTTTCAAAATACGGGAGCGATCGAACAGCTTAAGGTCGACACAAGTAGGAATCACGGTAATCGGGACGTTGCAGACACGCCATGAAAGAATTTCATTTCTGGCATTATAAGTAAGTGAGATAATGTGATCGGCTTTGCTCAGAAATTCGGTCTCTTTTCGCTTGAAGTACCGATACACGGCACGATAAAGGGGGTTGCTGAGCTTCCATATTCCTCCTTCAATCCGTTCATCTGCCCAGAAGCCCCTCATGTCAAAGATGAACTTCACCTTGAAGACATTTTTCATCCACAACGCTACGAGTGACACCAGGTAGCTGCGTGCATGCACAATCCGGAATTGCCGCTCCGCGTGCAGTCGCCGCACGCTTCGGCGCAATCGCCATAAGTCATACAGCGTGGAAATGATCGGAGGACGACGATGGTAGGGCAACGGATTCCAGAAGATCCCGGCCTCAACGCATATCGCCTCAATCCGCTGCTTTTGCATTTCGTAACGGCCAGGCTTTTCGAAAGTGACAACTGTGATAGAAAAACTCCGGGCAAGTCCCTTCAGGTACGGAAGTATCTGGGATTGGCCCAACTGGTCCGTCAGTCCGTCATGAGAAAGATAAAGTACAGGTGGGCGAGGATCCGATGAATTCATAGATTCTCCTTCCACCATTTATGCAAGACGACGAGCGCCCAGACCCGGTTGTATAGATAATCCATGCCGGCAAAATACTCCTTCTTCAATTGCTCGCAGTATTGGACATTTACCATTCCTGCATCTTCGACCAAACGCCGGTCCAGCGATTTATCGACCATTTCACGCAGCCCCCCCTTCATCCATGCAGACAACGGTATACTGAAACCCCTTTTGGGGCGATCGAATAGCGCTTGCGGCAAATAATCACCAAGAATGTCGCGGACGATAAGCTTGGTAGTGGCTCCCTTTTTTTTCAACTCAGGGGCAAGCTTCAAAGCATACTCCACGATTCGAAAATCAAGCAATGGCGACCTGCATTCCAATCCGTAGTACATCGATGCTCGATCTACCTTCACAAGAAGATCATCGGGTAAATAATATTTGATGTCGAACAATGCCTGCTTTTCCCCCGCAGTAACCGAACCGCCCGCAACTACCGCGTCGTCATAAATAAATGGTGTGAATGATGACTTATCAGCAAGTACTTCGTTACGCACCTCGTTCTGCGAAAAAAGATATTGTTCCTGCGAAAATATGTGACTCCTGTGGTTGCTCTCTGGGGACTTAAACATTCCCGAAATCCGTCGCCACCGGCTGTTCCCGGTTTTCGCCAGCACCGTTCCACCAAGACGACCCGCAACGCGCCAGAGAGGATTACTTAACCGGTCTGCCCAGCTGTAGGCACCATAACCGTGGAAAAGCTCGTCACCTCCATCACCTGTAAGTGCCACCGTTACTTCCTGCCTGGCAAGTCGGGACACGAGCATCGTCGGAACCGCTGACGTGTCAGCAAACGGCTCATCGAAATGAGCGAGATATTCAGGTATCATACTGATAGCCTCTTGCTCCTTCAGGATATAGTTATGATGATCGGTTCCCAGTTTCGATGCTACCTTGATAGCGTAGGGGCTTTCGTCGAAACGATTTTCTTCAAATCCTATGCTGAACGTTTTCAGACGTTCATTAACCAACCGGGATGCAATCGCAGTCACAAGAGATGAGTCAATTCCTCCGCTGAGAAAGGAGCCGAGCGGGACATCACTGATGAGGCGTGCATTGACGGCGTCGGTCAGCAGTTGTTGAAGGTGATTTTTGGCTTCACCGTAGTCGATGATCCGTGAACTGTCAAGTATGTGATCCGCGTTCCAATAGCCCTTTATCTCCAGTGTGCGACGCGCTACGTCAAGTTCGCCGAAATGGCCAGCAGGAAATTTATAGATGTTTTTATATATGGTTGATGGCGCGGGCACATAGCCGAGGTGGAGAAATTGCCCCAACGCAGCGGTGTTCATTCCTGTTCCAGCAATCTCCGGGTTGACAAGCAATGCCTTGATCTCCGACGCAAAAGCAATCAGATTACCTGAACGATAATAGTAAAGTGGCTTCTTACCGAGCCTGTCACGAAAAGCATATGCCTTCTTTTCCGTATTATCGACAATGATAATGGCGAACATTCCCTGAAGTCTTTCCACCATGCCTGTTCCCCAAACAGCAAATCCTTCTGCGATCACTTCTGTATCCGATTGCGTCCTGAAATGAACTCCGTTTTTGATAAGTTCTTCACGAAGGCTTTTATAGTTGAATATCTCTCCATTAAACACAACTACATAACGTCGATCACCGGAATAAAACGGCTGATTGGCGGCGTCACTGAGATCGATAACACTGAGCCTTCTGTGTCCCAGGGCGATCCTTGCATTTGGGTGCAGATATATACCTGCCGCATCGGGTCCCCGATGGCGCAAGCGGTCTGTCATCCTTCGGATGATGTCCGGATCAACATTTTTTTCGGAACAACATGCCACTATGCCGCACATAGAAGAATCTCAGGTCGTAATAAATCTCTCCTTAAGACGAAGAAAATAACTCTCAAAATATCTATAGCTGAACTCACTGATAAGCAAAGTTAATGCTATGGCAAATACTGCATTTAAATAGAACGGCCATCCCATGCAGCGGCCGGCGGCAAAAACGATCCACATAACGGCGGCATGATATACGTATACGCCGTAACTGATCTTGCCCAAATGACCCAACCATTTCACCGAACCCAGTTTGAACAATGAGCACGGCGAAAAGCTCTGTTCTGAAATTACAAAGGCAAAGAAAAGTGCGTTCAGCTGCTGATCAAAAATGTGATATAACCGGAAATGGGTGTCGAGTTGATAGTTGAGGAATAACAACAGTGTTCCCAGGCAATAAATGGCAACAGCACGAACCCCGCCCAGCCGGACCCAGAACGCCCTGACTCTTTCCTGATAAAAGAAACTGACGTACGCTGTCGCCGCGCCGATTGTCAGGTCATTGAGTGCATAAAGCGTGTGATATTTGCTTCCTCCCGCGGCAATGAATAAAGATGATACTGCCAACGCAATTCCAAACACCCAGGGAAGTTTTTTTCCAAGACCAGTGAGCACGAAGATCAACGGCCAGAAAAAATAGAACTGCTCCTCAACGGAAATACTCCACAGCGGACCAACCACCGGCCAGGGCGTCCCACTGTCTGTTAAATAGACAAAGTTTGCCAAGAAGGTTATATAGATCCATACGTTACTCTGGCCAAATTCATGGAATGGGTTGAATGGCGGATAGACTACGAATCCGATGAAAACCATGAGAAAGTACAGCGGCCAGATTCGGAGTACTCTCCTGATGTAGAAGTCCTTCACACTAAATGTACCATGCGGGCTCGACTCCCAGCACATTAAATAAGTGATGAGAAAGCCACTCAGGACAAAAAAGAAGCTCACGCCTGCTTCGCCACCGATTCCATCAACTGACAGAAAAGCTCTCACGTACTTACCGAAGCCAGTCTCCGGAAGATCGCTGACCATAGTCAGGTGAGAACTCACTACCATCATTGCAGCGATGAACCGAAGTGCGTCAAGATTTTGGAAATACGGCTTGGACTTGTTTTCCATTCAATTAGCGCCTCACGCCCCTGACAAAGGTTACACTATTACTTCCCTCATAGTTCAAGGACCCGCCGCTCACGTCAACCAACCCAAATTCGGTAAACCACCTTTTTACTGTTTCGATTTTTTGAGGCTGGTCATAGGCAGGTGAGAACATGTCGAAGGTGTCGAGGATGATCCATTCGCGTCGCGCCTTGTCATCAAGACTTGCAGGGATTGTCGCGTTTATGTCACATATCGGTAAAAACCTGTTGAAAACACCCAGACCTGCCTTGTTAAGAAACCGATAAATGGCCGTGAACCGGTCGACATTTTTCTCAATCCATCCGAGAAGCCGTCCGGGCGCCATTGATTTCGTGAATGGCCTGAACAAATATTTCGCATGGACGCGGGTGTACCATCCTTTGACGGGATAAAAGTCGACCACCAGCTCACCGCCCGGTCGGACCATATTGACCAACGCACGCACTGACTCTCTCACGTTCGGCGTATGCTGTAAAACACCGAAACAAAAGACCTTATCGAACTGTTGCCCGGCAAATGGAAGTTCATAAACACTGGCCTGAAAAAGGTGAAGTCTTGGATTTGGGCCATTGTTTGAAAAATTGGCTTCCACCGCATTCGAGTAGTCCACGCTATAGAGTGTGCCATTTGTGTGCTTCAACACAACATGCGTAAACCGTCCCGCACCCGAACCGACTTCAAGAATATTTTTGTCCTTTAAGTCGATCTTGTCCCACCCACTGACTGCCAGAAAACGCCGCGTGCTTTGATCGAGACCCTGTACAAACTTATCTATTTGTGTAAGCCTGAATTTGTTCCACTGAAAACCAAAATTGTCGGCATAGTTTCCTTCGGGAACGAAACGCCATGCCCCATTCACCATCTTGAACGTGTTGCCGGCAATGTCTGTCAGCACATCACCATGTTGTGTCAGCGTCGCGCCTGATGCGGGATTGATTAGATTGATCGACATTAACACCGGTTAAAAGACAGTTTGCTTGACGGCAGCGGCGAACCGTCGCGAAAAAATTACCCGTGGATTTAGCCGAAATGCATCGACGAGGAGCGATAGGCTTTTTTTCTTCGGGCTTTTTGATATCGCCATATGAAGTGCTACATACACATTCAGATACGATCTGAAAAGGTCTATTTTATCTCGATAAAATGACATAAACTTTTCGTCCTGCATGAGGTATTTAACCAAAAGGTGCATTCGCGTTGTCACCCTCGCGGCATCTGCCTGCACTACACTTCGATTATCATGGTTGTATACCGTCGAAGTAACGGCATTAACTCCATAAAAAATAAATCTGGAAGCGAGCCTCAACCAAAGCTCGTAATCCTCGGACGCAGACAACTGACGATCCTCATTGAAAGGGAAAGATTCTGTCACGTCACGTCTGATAAAGACCCCATTACAACTCAGGTGATTCCCGTCTATAAGTACCGAGTTCAGTTTTGGTGGCAGCGTGTCGCAAATTTTTTCAATCTCACCTCTTTCATTTTTTATGTCGTAACCGATGTGAAAAACTTCCGGAGCGTTGAGACGAGCGATGCTTTCGACAGCCACGGATAAATGATTTGGATAGGCCGTGTCATCAGAATCGAAAAAATTGATATAGTCACCTTTAGTCATTCGCGCACCAAAATTTCTTGCTGCGGCGCGTTCACCATTTGCCTTTTTAATATAGTGTATGCGTTGATCTGTAAATTGTCTGACAACAGCCTCGGTATTATCCGATCCGCCGTCATCGACGACGAAAATCTCGAATTTCTGGTAGTCCTGGATCAGCAGAGATTGAATGGTGGCCGGAATCAGTTTTTCGCGATTGTAGGTCGGAATCACGATAGACAAAAGGGGTTGATGGGCCAAATTTGTTGAATTTGAAGGTAAAAGTACGGTTTTTACAAACTCACATTAAGACCCTTGTTACGAGTCCAGATAAAGTTTCGACAATGAATTCGCCATGGTGCTTATATCGAATTGCCGCACACTTTGTAAGCCGGCTTTAACCAGATTTTTGCGGAGCATCGCATCTTCAGTAAGGCGCACCATAGATTCGTAAATAGGCTCAGGCTGGCAAAAAGGCACGACCACCGCATTGCCGTCGGGCACAACAAATTCACACGCAATCCCGGAAAGGGTAAAAACGGAAGGTATACCAGACGCGAGTGCTTCCACATAAGTTTGGCCGAAGGCTTCAGAAAACGGACTCACGGGTACGTGGACAAACAAATCAAATAATCTATAAAGGGCAGGAACATTTTCTTCAAAGCGGATTTCAGTAAAAGTCCCAGGTTCGAGTAGCGCCAGTTGCTTGCGTATCTCTTGTTTATAATCTCCGTCGGCATTAGCGAGCACGAGGTGTGCGCTGGGGTACGCCTGGGAGAATTTCCTGAAGGCGGGCAGCATGAATTGTATACCCTTGAATTCAGAGTACCTCGAAATGACACCCACCACGATGCGATCTCCGCCCATTGAATAGCGCGCCCGAAGCATGTCTACATCTGAGGGGTTCACATTCTCAAAAACGGAAAGGTCAAAACCATGCGGCACGCAAAACACTTTTTCCTGTGGAACACCTTCCCAAGCTATTAGTACTTCTTCTGCTTTCTTGCAAGGGGCAATCAGGTGTGTTGCCATCCCGTTGGTTAACTTATCCCACTTGACAGCCGACGGGTGATAGTCATGATGAAATGCCGTGTGATGCCGTGTAACGAACCTTTTCGGGATCCGCAGCAACCACGCCGCCGACAGTCCCAGAAAATTTGCTTTAAGCAAATGCGTATGAACTACTTGGGGACGCCATTTTCGCAACAGGCTGATGAGCTTCAGAAAACAAGGAAGATAATCGAGCTTGCTGCCACATTTCAACTCAACGACCGGAATCTGATGGCTCTCCAGGAATTTCCTGAAGGGACTGTTACTCACCCCGAGCAGAATGAAATGTTGTTCTATTTGTTTTTCCTTTAAGGCACGCGCCGTCCATTCAAGCTGAAGGGACTTTGTAACATCCGATACAATAATGACCACCCTCATTGTTGCCATTGCCTTTGACGTACGGAGAATGCGTCGAACCGATGGCCGATCAAATTTTGAGGTGACATGACCCGAACAATATCAATGTTTGTTACCATGGAGAAGCATTTCATCACGCACCATCAGAGATGTGTGAACATATATAAACATACTGTAAAGTCTGTAGCGAAGGGGTGCAGGGAAAACTACGAAGAGCGATTTTCCAAAAAATGAAAGCCACCAGGTATCATTTGCAAACAAGACTCGCTTGATCCGATCGCCACGCAGCCGATTCGTCCAGGCAAATTGTTCAGGCAGCATCCCACGGTATTCCGGATGTACTTTCAGAAGAATAAGCTTTGACCGAAAGTATTCTTTCCTGCGAGCTATGTACCTGGAAATGCTGCAGTAGTCATTATGAAAACCACGCATGGACGGCTCAAACCGAACCCGGAATCCAGCGAGCAAGGCCCTGACACCAAAGTCAAAATCCTCCGAATCATTAAGCCCTTCCATAAATCCGCCGATGCGGTCAAACGCAGTTCTGGCCATAGAGAGGTTCTGCGTGGTGAAAGCAAAATTTCTCAATGTAATAGGACCGAGCACGGCACTATTTCCAGCGGTTTCCAATTCCCAGCGGTAGATCTGAAAATCATCATCAGCTACTTTCGAACGGTTGATTGACAGGCTGCCAAAAACAACTGCGGAGGGATCCCCGGCCAGGAATTCGCGGTGCAACCCGATGACATCGTCAAACAATTCGACGTCGTCGTCGATGAATACTACCGCCTTTCCCGTGGCATACTTTGCACCGTTATTTCTCGCCGAGGCGCGTCCGAAATTGGCTGTTTTGATGCATTGAAACCCAGCAAAATCGTCTTTATACTTAATGACAATTTCTTCAGTGTTGTCGGTACATCCGTCAAGGATGACGACCAGCTCAAAGTCTTTGAATTTCTGTTTTTTCAATGCGTCGAGCGTCACGCCGATTCTCTCGGCACCATTGTAGGTAGGAATAATGACACTGACGTCCATGCGAACCAATCAATTGAATTTCAGACCTCTCCTGATGTAAACATTACCAAGAAAAAAAAATTTTCGATTGCGGAAGGCAAGTGTATAATAATTAATCGACCTCAAAATAAAGATGATCCTGGCGCTGAACACGCCGTAATATGACTTCAGAAATGAAAACTCATTATTCATCATCAGCTTTTGCTTGTCAAAATTAATATCGTTGGTGGAGCTCATGGATAGATAATGTATGATAAATCCCTTAGGATAATACATCACTTTATAACCCATTTGCCGTATCAGGTAGCACCATTGCATATCCTCAACATACATGAAATAGTCATCGGCCAATTTGCCATGCTTCAACTTCGCTATGACCTCGCGCTTCACCATAAAAAATGTTCCCCATACCCAATCGGCCTCCATTTCCGTCAAATGATCAAAGAAAAATCCCTGCATAATCTTTTGACGGGCTTTCGTGGTCATCAATTTTTGCAACCGCAGTAACTCCAACAATTCGAGCTTGACGGAGGGGAATCGCTGGCAGCAACCCTGAATTGTGCCCGAAGGGTAAACCAGCTTGCAACTGACTACAGCCACTTCGGGTTTGGATATCAGATAATTGTAGGTTGTCTCCACAGCATTGCCAACGATTTCCGTATCACTGTTGAGCAGGAGTACGACATCACCTTTTGCGTGCGCCAGCCCGGAATTGTTGCCGCCCGCAAACCCAAGGTTTACTTTTTCGACCACAAGGGTAATCGAAGGAAAGAGTTTTTTGAATGCCTCGGGGGAACATTCAAAAGAGCCGTTGTCCACAACAATCACTTCATATTGAACGCCTCGTACGTTAGCCTGAATACTTCTAAGGCAAGCAGTGGTAAGATCAAATGTGTTGTAATTGATGACAATAATCGAAAGTTGCATGTTTTCAATACCCCGGAATCCACAAAAATAACGAAGGAATGTGAATCCAACAGGGGCTAAGAGCGCCGGCTAGTCACTTGAAATGATGTCAACCCTGCCAGGATCATGAATCGGGAATTTCGCCTGGAAAGAGATCAACGAACCGGACGCTTTGCATTATGGTCAAAAAACACGGCGCGGCATTGCATCAGGTCCTTATTAAGATAATTTTGCTGCGATCCGTGATTTATTTCAGCACACAACCAACGACTCAAAGTACAGGTCTCAGTCAAATCAGATAGCACCCGGCATGTCAAACCCCATAATCAAAGTTGGATTCCTTATCGCTTACGACTGGCATCTTCTGAAAAATTCATTGCCACTTGTATATGATCATTCTGATACGATTGTTTTGGCCCTTGACATTAACCGGAGATCATGGGCCGGCCAACCTTTTAAATTCGATGAAGTCCTATTTAACGAATTCATAGCAACGATAGACACACAACGTAAGATCATCCTTTTTCAAGATGACTTTTATGAACCTTCGTTGACGACCATGCAGAACGAGGTGCGCGAGCGCAAAATGCTGGCGGAAAAAATGGGATCAGGTGGTTGGCACATCCAGCTCGATTGCGATGAGTATGCCATTGACTTTCAAGAATTCGTAAGTCTTCTGAAACGAATCGACCCCAATCCTGATCCTTCGAAAATTCGTAAACCCGTAAATGTCACGGGCAACTGCATTTCTGTTGTCAAAACCGTGAAAGGCGGATTCATAATCGTAAAACCAGAAAAAAATAATCGAGAATTGGTCATGTTGGCCACCCAAGTGCCTGACTATTGGTCAGGAAGGAAAAATGGGCACTTCAACATACAGACCTCATTGATAATAATTCATGAGACTCGCTCGCGGACGGAAGAAGAATTTTATTTCAAATTGAAGAATTGGGGGCATAATCAGGACTTCGATACAGAGAAGGATTATGCACGTTGGAAATCGATCGACGCCAGCAACTATAAAACAATCAAGAACCTTCACCCCACGGAGCAAAGCATGTGGCGCGAACTATTGTTTGTCGAAGCCCGCTCAATCGATGATCTGATCGAGCGCTTCAAACACGACAAATCCGTGCGACCGTCGCGATTCTCCCTCTTTGTTGGGAACTCACGCAACATCGCACGAATGAAAGCTCTACTTGAACGCTTGTGGCGGAGGTAAGCCAATTGCTCAGGTTGATTTGCTGCGACGCAAATATCGCTTCGTATGATAGGCCACGTCCTTAGCAAACTGAAGGTTCCACGGACTTTTTATCATCGCGCGAAGAGAAAGGCCAAAGCCTCTACTGAAATTGTTCTCATTGAATGCCTGAATCGACCGGTCGCGAATCAGCCATACATGCCGGTCAATTATTCCCGGTAGCGCCGTGGACCATTTCCTGATATCGTGAAGTTTCTTGTCCGGCGGTTGGGCTGCCCAGGGTTCATTCAGGCGCCTGGCAAGAAATGAATCCACTATTTTCTTTTCAACCCTGTACCAGTAATGATAAATAACGTGATCGCAAGGTTTCACAAGACCCCTCGTCTGCAGAATAATTGAAAACGCAAACTGCTCGCTGGCATGACTGCCGGTGCCCAGATAAATCTGTTTTGTCAGTGAATAAACGTCAGGGAGTAGCGCCGCATGTGAAAAATCCAGAATCATAACGCCCGCGTTCCATGAACTGAATTCCCCTGTTACATGCACCGATTCTCCCTGAGACAAATGAAGGTTGTCCCGATCGATCAATCCGATCACGGCGTGATCAATAGCCCCCGCAGGTAAATCTGACAATCTAAGTTGATTGAATTCATATTCGTGCTTATGCATGAATGCCTGGCCGGGACGGACTTGATCCAGAGTGGTTGCAGGATCGGCAATAAAAAAAGTATCTGAATCCAAATACAGCAAAGCTTCTCGTCTCCGGGAGAATGCATTTTCTATCACTTCAATTTTTATGCGATGAAGGAAATCGATGTCGCCCCTCATCCTCTTCAGATCATCCTGCGTCAAAGGGATGTACTCTACCGGAAAACCTTTGAGGTAGCGGGATAAAAAATCTGAATCGTCGGTGTACACCAGTACGCACCTGGACTGATCCGAGGCATGCGCGAAGTAGCTCAGGATCGCGAACACAGCCCTTGCGTATTCTGTTTTATTCCCAAACGATTGTAAAACGAGAGTCGCCATCCGATTCACAAGGGCACAGGGTCTGCCATAGTACCCCTCATAAGCAGGGCGCCCCATTTTAACGCGGCATTATTCAAATGAATTGAATGATTATTGATCACCTGCAATTCAATGCAATTCTGCATGACAGCAAGGAAGGATATGAATGTTTCTTCAAAATATATGTCAACCTGATATTTTCCGGATCGCAGGTTAGGGATTGTGATGCGATATTCCAACTTGTACTGACCAGGGTCGAGCGTGGAAACAGAGCCATCCACGAACCGGGCATATGAAGCCAGCAAAACGTCATTCTGCTTGATATGAACCAGCACTTCGAATGACATTCTGCGGCCGATTTCCACCTCCATTACTAATTCAAGCTCACCTTCTGTCTGCATCGTCAGCTCGCTCGAATCAGTGCCGTTCAGCTTAATACTGCCGACGCGAAACGCATCGTCGAAATAATCAATGCTCTGAAGAATACCTTTAGCGCTCTGCATTTGAGCAACGTAACTATCAATTACGTCTGCCATGGTCCCTTCGTGAACCAGTTTGCCGTCTCTTAACAATACACCTTTGTTGCAGATAGTCCTCAATGATTGGAAATTGTGACTTACGAATAACACAGTCTTGCCGCTATGGGTCACCCCTTCCATTTTCTGCAGGCATTTTTTTTGAAACTCTGCGTCGCCTACAGCAAGCACTTCGTCGATTATCAAGATTTCGGGATCCAGGTGAGCCGCCACTGCGAACGCCAGTCGCAATTGCATACCGCTGGAATAATGCTTCAATGCGGTATCCAGAAACTTTGCCGTTCCGCTGAATTCGACGATCTCATCGAAACGCTGCTTGATCTCCGCGTTCTTCATTCCCAGGATAGACCCATTCATGAATATATTCTCGCGACCGGTGAGCTCCTGATGAAAGCCTGTGCCCACTTCAAGTAAGCTGGCAATCCGGCCTCTTGAAATTATTTTTCCCTTTGTCGGAGGTGTGATCCGCGAAAGAATTTTTAATAGTGTCGATTTGCCGGCCCCATTTCTGCCGATGATTCCAACAGACTCGCCAGCCATCACGTTGAAAGTGACATCACTCAACGCCCAGAACTCCTCGGCAGGTGGTGTAGCTCTAAACAGCGTGGTAAGCTTTTCCCGAAAGCTCAAATAAGGCAGTTGCCGCTCACCCAGTATGAAGCGTTTTGAAATCCTTAGTATTTCGAGGACGGGCGTCATGCAAGGTCGGCAAAAAAAGACTCAGTCTTTTTGAAATAAACTACACCAATCCATCCAATGACAACGGTACTCAATGCGCTAATAGCGACCAACGTTGAATCAGGACCAACTTCAAGGAATGGAGCCCGGAAAAGGAGTAAAGCGCCGTAGATTGGATTAATTGCCAGTACAAAAGGCAGCCAGGGGTAGTTCTCAGAATTCATGGTATAGACCACAGGTGTTACGAAGAAACCGAGTTGGATCAGGAATGGAATTACAAATCTGAAATCCCGGTATTTTACGGACAATGCAGACAACCAGCATCCGAGGCCCGAAGTACCAATCAGGGTCAGGGCAAGCGCCGCCGGCCAGCATATCAGCAATTTTAGAAAATCAGTCGAGACAGGATAAAAAGCTGTCACAATTAGAAATAAAAGAATTCCTATGATTAAGTCTATGCTGGCGCTGATAATCGATGCAATAGGAATAATCAACCTCGGGAAATATATCTTTTTGATAATGGGGGCGTTTTGCAGCATGCTGTTGCCGGAGTTGGTCACGGAAGCGGAAAAGAAATTCCATAGCACGATACCAGAAAGCGCGAACAAGGGATAAGGCATTTGTAATGAGCCTACGCCAAGCATCCTGGAGAAGAAAAAAGTAAACACAACCACAAGCATAAGTGGCTGCAGCAACACCCACAGGATACCTAAAACAGTTTGCTTGTATTTTACTTTCACATCCCGCCAGGCAAAAAAATAAAACAGCTCGCGGTAGCGCCAAATCTCCTGAAGATTGATTGAAAACCGTACCGGCGGCTCTATTATAAACTCAGGCTGCTTTGTTTCCATTTGACAATCCTCCGATCTGCATTAACTTTTCTTCAACCAATCGATGCGGGAGCCGGCCCGAAACAAAAAATGTAGCGCCCAACTTTAGGTTATGGCGGCCCCTCCATGGTTCCTTTCCGAAACATCCAGATGTTATAGAAACGAAAGTAGGTTTCATAGATAAAATTCAAAGTTGCAAATTTTTTCATGAAACAATGTCCTTGCCTGGGCGTCAATGAAGTCCGGGTATGCATTGCCACGAGGATCAAGGAAACATGCAGGACGAAAGCATTGTTTCGGTGGTTCGCTGAAAAGATTTTTCTTGAGAGCCTGTTCCTTGCCAGATATCAAGTGCAAGTCTATACCATCGGGGGTCAGGGGGATCTCTGTGATTGTCCGTGGGGAGCCTAATTATTCAAGACGACATCCTGAAGGGCGTGGTTCACCGCGTCTACCATTCGACTAAACCCGTTCCAGCCCAATGGCCGAACGATGTAAGATCGAGCTTGGGACGTTCGATATCATGCCATATACGAATCATATTCATTAGCCTGATATCGTCAAATACGAAAATGGGCTTGCTCGTGAAATCCAACGTAGAAAAGTTGTCGAGAAACATCTGTTCCTGGGTTCCGTCCTTGGCAGCGTCGATAAAAATCAATGATGCTTGCCTGAGAAGATTGGCATGACTTCGAAAGACGTCCAGATCAGTAAGATCTGCAATTACCTGCGTCAATCGTCCATCTTCAAAATCTGATTGAGTCAGAATGCATTTGGGAAATTTTTCCCAGGGGACTATATCGAAGGAGAAAATCTTTGCATCCTCGCGGAGGAATTTTTTGATTGCGAGGGCGGAATATCCGGTCGCGGTACCGATTTCAACAACTATCGCGGGCTGCAGCACCTGTACTAACGCGCTTAGAAGTTTATAGTGTTCACCCGGCCAGATGGTCGGCCAATGAGGAAATTCGATCATCCGGTCGGCGATATCCTGATGGTTAATTTTCCTGGCAACAGGAATGGCCGACAATGCAATGTCTATCAGACGGTCACTCGGTTGTGCCTTCCAGGTTTCTGCAGGAACAATCACAGACGGCAATGCGTGCTCAAGTCCCAATGGTTTAGGTTTTTCACGAGACCCAAAAATCCGTGGGATAATATTTCTTAACATGAAGCCGTGTTGAAATTTTACTACTGAGAAGTGTGCACGAATGTTGCGCTAATTTAGAATAATATTACCGATAGCAGCTGGAATTGACGAATTTTGATCTCGATCATAAACCAAGAAAGACCAGCGCACAATGAAGGTATTGTTCCTCACGCCGTATCCCACCGGAGAAGCACCTTCGCAAAGATTCAGGTTTGAGCAGTATTTCAAGTTGCTTGAAAAAAATGGGATTGAATTTCAAACCCAGTCATTTTGGGACATCAAAACCTGGCGCATATTATATAAGTCGGGACACAGCGGATCGAAATTGTTGGGATTTGTAAGGGGATTTGCGCGCCGGACGCGCATGCTGATGTACGCCCGGTCCTTTGACTTTGTCTTCATTCATCGCGAATGCATGCCTATTGGACCTCCGGTGTTTGAGTGGGCGTTGGCAAAAGTGATAGGTTGTAAATTGATATACGACTTCGATGACGCGATCTGGTTACCCAATACTTCACACGAAAATCGTTTCGTTGCTTTTTTGAAATGTCATTCCAAGGTCAGCTCAATCTGTGCCTGGAGCTGGCGGGTGAGTTGTGGAAATGATTTTCTCGCGGACTATGCAAGACAGTTTAACAAAATTGTGGTCGTGAATCCGACTACAATCGACATGGAACGTCACGATCCGGCGAAGGTGGGTATGAAAAATCAAAACGGCCAGCTCACCATTGGCTGGACCGGCACGCACTCTACGATTCAATACCTCCACATCATCGTTCCAGCAATCCGCTCTTTGCAAAAGGAATTTGAGGTAAACTTTCTAGTCATATCCGATAAAAATCCAAAGCTTGACCTGCAACATTCCCAGTTTATTCCATGGCGGGAGGAGTCAGAAATTGAAGACCTCGCCCGCATTGACATCGGCATTATGCCGTTGTCGGATGATATCTGGACAAAAGGGAAATGCGGATTGAAGGCACTTCAGTATATGTCCATGAAGATACCCTGTCTCGTGTCACCGGTTGGAGTGAATACGACCCTCATTGAACATACCTCTACAGGATTTCTGTGCAAGGATCTGGACGATTGGAAGCGTTACCTTACCGAGCTGCTTACTCAGAAGACACTGCGCGACACCATCGGGGAAAATGCGAGGACGCAGGTTTCCCGTCATTATTCAGTCGAATCGAACGCTGAGAATTTTTTCTCTCTGTTTAGTTTTTCCAGGTAGATGATTAAGCTGCATGCCACGGCATACATCGGAATGATGGGAATCTTATAGCGTGATAGGGTGCCAAAATTATAGGTGGAGATGCCTACCGCAAACGCAAAAATCAGCGAAAAGGTCAGTGTGAACGCAACATCGGGATTCGTCAGATATCCGAGTATCCTTCCACCTACATGTGCAACAACGTACAAGGTGACCAACAGCATTAACATACTTTCTACTGCTGACATCAGCATCAAGGGGTTCCGGACTTCCCACAAATACGGTCTGAATAGTGATACATTTATCGCCTGGGGCGAAAGAAGGATCATATTCGAAAACGTTCCATCCAATTCACCCAGAGAGTAGCCGGAGCCGGCGTCCCTGCCCGTCTGGTACCCGATGTCGATGGCAGTAATCTTGGCGGTCGTTGCCAGTTTATCAATTGCATACCGCGAGTCACCTTCACCCACTTTAGACACTGCCAGATATCCGCCGCCAAGGATGGCCACCAGCATCACTGGCACTATCACTATCCGCAAGGTCGCAGATCTTACCGTTCGAAGATTTGTTAGATAGACCCAGAGCATGGCCGAGGGGATAAAGGCCTGTAAGACAAATTTTTTTGTGAGAAAAATCAAATACAAACTCCCGATAAGCACCAACAAATGCTTTATAGAAAACTTCCGCCGTATGAAAAGATTGTTTATTTCATAAATAGCAATTCCAATACAGCTGCAGACGAGCGAATCCTTCATGATGCCTGACCCCCAGAAAACAACCGAGGGAACAAAAAGCGAAGCCAGGGCCAACCACCTGACCTGACTCGGATACTTTTCATAAAACGTCAAGAAGAACATCCAGGAGCCCGTAAAGCTGAATGCCGCAAAAAATAATGCGGTCGCTGAATAAGCAGAGAAAGTAAATAGGTCAAAAAAAGCAGATAATCTTATTACGGTGTAAGAACTTCCATCACGGAAAAAGGGAATCATACTCGAATATTTGTATATCCCCCGCTCGTCCGTTCCGTCGGCAAACATCAACTTAATGCCCACTTCAGGCGAGTCCATGAACGCTTCCCAGATGTGACGACTGCCATGCGTGTGAAAATTGAATGTGTCTCCCCCGTTGTAGTAAAACTGGTAAACCATTCCCAATGCCACCGCCCCAAATATCCGCACCGTCAACGCCGGCATGAAATATCTCCGGGTGACGGCATCAGTGACATAAGGGCGAATAATGTATGCAATCACATACATCACAAGTGCCACAACGGGCGTGACGATAAAATCCCGCAGATCCATCAGGTATTACTAACAAACTCGCGCAGAGAACTGTATACAGAACGTAGACCAGGCTCCAGGTCAATCCTGTATTTCCAACCCAGTTTTTCCATTTTTTGAGTATCCATTAGCTTTCGGGGCGTGCCATCGGGCTTTGTCGAATCAAACTCGATGGCCCCCTGGTATCCTGTGATCCTGCCGATCAGGTAAGCCAGGTCACGGATGCTGATCTCCAGGCCTGTTCCCACATTGATAAATCCTGATTCATTAAAATTATGCATCAAAAAAACGGATGCATCCGCCAGGTCATCGACGTGCAAAAATTCCCGCATGGGCGTGCCGGTGCCCCATACCTTGACCGCAGCGACACCAGATTTTTTTGCTTCGTGAAATTTTCTCAGGAGCGCGGGAATAACATGCGACGTAGTGAGGTCGTAGTTATCGTTCGGTCCATACAGATTCGTAGGCATTGCAGAAATGAAATTGCATCCATACTGCGCCCTGTACGCATCACACATTTTGATGCCCGCGATCTTGGCGATCGCGTAGGGCTCATTTGTGGGTTCAAGCGTTCCAGTCAATAGGTAATCTTCCTTCAAAGGCTGCGGCGCCATCTTGGGATAAATGCAGGAACTTCCAAGAAATAAAAGTTTCTTAACCTTGGTCCTATATGATTGGTGAATCACATTGTTCTGGATCATCAGGTTATCATAGAGAAACTCGGCACGGAAAGTATTGTTGGCCACAATTCCACCGACATGAGCTGCCGCCAAAAAAACATACTCGGGCTTCTCCTTGACAAAAAATTCCTGCACCGGTGCCTGTTCCCGCAGATCCAGTTCGGACGAGGTTCTCGTGACAAGGTTGGTATACCCTTGTTCGTACAGCTTTCGCACAATTGCCGAACCAACCATACCCCGGTGGCCAGCAACAAATATTTTAGAATCCTTTGTCATCATTCGGCTCCCCGGAATATTTTGTAACCCTCCTCTTTCAGCAACACATCCTTTCCGAAAAGCTTCAAATCTGCTTTTACCATTTCTTCGACCAGCTCTTGCAGCGTGTGCCTGGGCTCCCAGCCTAATTTTGTCCTGGCCTTGGAAGCGTCGCCGATTAATAGCTCAACTTCAGTTGGTCTGTAGTAGCGCGGGTCGATCTGCACAACTACCTGGCCCGGTTTGACTACTGCATTGTTCCCCTCAATCTTTTCAACGACTGCTGTTTCATTTCCACCCTGGCCTTTGAAATCAACTTGTATTCCCGCTGCGGCGAAAGCCATTTTGCAAAAATCACGCACGGATGTTTTTTTTCCCGTTGCTATCACAAAGTCTTCAGGTGACGGATGTTGCAACATCCTCCACATCGCGTCGACATAATCTTTCGCGTGACCCCAGTCCCGTTCGGCATTGAGGTTGCCAACGAAAATCTTTTCAGCAAGTCCCAACGCGATCTGTGCGACCCCGCGGGTGATCTTGCGTGTCACGAAGGTCTCTCCACGCAGTGGACTTTCATGGTTGAACAATATCCCGTTGCAGGCAAACATGTTATAAGCCTCGCGATAGTTGACCGTGATCCAATACGCATAAAGCTTGGCCACACCATACGGTGATCGCGGATAAAACGGAGTCTTTTCATTTTGTGGAACCTCCTGAACCAGTCCGTATAGTTCTGATGTACTCGCCTGATAGAATTTCGTTTTCTCTGCCAAGCCAAGCAGGCGTATCGATTCGAGTATCCTGAGTGTCCCCATCCCGTCTGTGTTGGCGGCATACTCGGGTTCCTCAAAAGACACTTTTACGTGACTCATGGCACCTAGATTATATATCTCGTCGGGCTTCACGTCTTGTATAATGCGCGTAACATTCAGTGCGTCCGTGAGATCGCCATAGTGGAGATGGAAACGGTAGTTTTTTTCGTGTGGATCCTGATAGAGGTGATCGATTCTATCGGTGTTCAGCATCGAGGCCCGTCGCTTGATACCATGGACTTCGTATCCTTTTGAAAGCAATAGCTGACTTAGGTAGGCGCCGTCTTGTCCTGTCACTCCGGTGATAAGAGCTTTTTTTGTCATGAAATCCTTGTTATCTCTTAATAATTAGCTCAGTCGTCGCGTTCAAGCTTCTTAAGCCTGCGTTTTGCATCCTTAAATGCTTCATCCTTTCGCCCTGCCTTGCTTTTAACTTCCTTAAAATAGCGTTTCGCCTCGGCAGTGTTGCCCTGCTTCTGGGCGATCTCACCCAGTGCGATCAAAGAGTAAAGATAGTAACCTGAATCGTTTGCTCCAGTCATCTCTGAATATTTGACCGCAAGCTCATAGTACTTCTTTGCATCCGGAGTGTTGCGTCTTGCCTCCGCAAATTGTCCGAGAAAAAATGCCGCATACCTTCCGCTAGTCGCCTCATAGCCTAACATTCCGCTATCGATGCGGGCGAGGACTGAAAGCGATACCCGTTCCATATCAGGATACAAACCACGTGCGTACAGTACGCGCGCATAATAGCGATGGAAATACGGGTTATCCGGGTAAGTGTGATGAAGGTATTCAGCAAGCTGCTGTGCTTGCTCATTTTTATTTTCAAAGCTGTTCCATATCCGCATCAGCCACACCATCGCTTCCGTGCGCGTATAGAAAGCATTGAACGAAACTTCTTTCAACTGCTTCAATCCAAGTTCCTTGTCTCCTTTTGGAAAGAACCAAAGTATGGGTTTCAGCGCAGGATAATTTTCAGGCACCCAAACTGAAAAATAATTATACAGCGCATCGCCGAAAAGCAACTCGGGACTCAGGTAGTTTTTTTCCTTGCATTCCTCCAGGTAGTTCAATGCCCTCTTCCCGGCAACGGCTGCTTTCCTCCACTCCTTCCGTTCTTCATCCGAATAAAGCCGGCCTTTGAATCCGTAAGCGGCAGCAAGAAAAAATGCTGCTTCTATCCGGTATTCCGGACTTTTATCATGGAGGTGGTCGGCTACCAGGATCGTACTGTCCATGTAAGCGAGGAACCTGTCGTCATGTGAATGATCGTTCGTCGCCGGCATGATCTTCCACCACTCACTGAGTCCCAAAAGGAAATAAGACAATGGATGCCATGGATATTTTTGCTTGATCCACCGGAACTGTTTTTCCGCTGCCTCAAACTTAAAGTTGTATAGATCGTTAAGGGCCTGGGTGGTCTCGATCTGTATGGTAATGTTGGAAATAAGAATAATGGTTGTATCCTTCTTGACCTGCGTCGCCTTCGCAAAGCCTTGGGCGGAGCAAGGTGCCAAGCCAAAAAGAGGACAAAGGAGCCCGAGAATGACGAACAAAATTTTAAGCCTATCTTTCACAGCCGCAAAAATAATACCCCGACGCCAGTTATCAGTATGACAGATTCCGAAGAAGAGAAATCCATTTTCTCGGCACCCAAACGACAGACATTTCTTCTTATATGTCTTGCGACTTTTGCATTGCTCTTCATTAAGAAATCCATGATTGAAAACGAAACCGCGGCATTTGAGTTCCTTGCCGATCAGCCACAAGGGTCGTTACTCTATCTTCGCAGCGCACTCCAGTACTTGTCGATTCCTCTCATATATATGTGGAAGTTTATTGTGCTGGGCTTTGTGATCTGGGTCGGATGCTTCCTTTTCGGGTACCGGGTCACGTTCTCGCAATGCTTCGGTATAGTTGCTGTTTCGGAGTTCGTCTTCCTGATCCCCGAGCTCATCAAGATCGTTTGGTTCCTCGTCTTCCAATCGGACCCGAACTACTATGACATTCAGGCCTACTATCCACTGTCCGTGATTAATCTTGTTGATTATCGCGATGTTGACACCAGATATTATTACCCTTTCAAGGCACTGAACTTGTTTGAGCCTTTGTATTGGTATGTGCTTGCAGTTGGCATCCAGCACTATTCCAAACGAGGTATGAAGCCGGCGTGGACAATTGTCCTCTCTTTTTACTTGCCAATCTTTTTGCTGTGGCTCCTGTTTTATATAATCGTTTACTAGTACGTTGACAGTTGACAATGCTTCGCTCGGGCAGTTGACAAAATTCGCACTTTAATCACTTGCTGGTTGCCTGATTAAACAATCGAAGACGTTCGTTAAGGATGCACTGTTGTCAACTGTCTTTTGTCAATTGTCAACTTTTACTCTTTTCAAAAAAACCCGTTACCGCATCCACAACATAATCGACCTGCTGCTTCGTCATTCCCGGCCACAGAGGTAAACTCAATACTGTATCGCAAATACTTTCAGCGACAGGAAAGTCTCCTTTCGCAAAACCAAGATGCGCATAGGCCTTTTGCAAATGTGGTGGTATTGGGTAATGAATATCCGATCCGATGCCCTTGGCTTGCAGGTGCAATCGAAGCTGGTCGCGTTGCGTCGTACATACGACAAACAAGTGACAAGCGTTCAGAATATGATCGTCCGCGTGGGGAATTTTCAAAGCAGCAAACCTCCTTAACTTTTCCTCATACAGCCCGGCAAGCGCCCGGCGTTCTTCATTCCAGCGCTCAAGGTAGCGCAGTTTGATTCTCAGCACAGCAGCCTGCAATTCATCGAGTCTTGAATTGATACCGACAACGTCACTGAGAAACCTTTCAGAAGAACCATAATTTCTCAATTGCGCAGCCTTGTTCGCTAATGCAGGATCGTCTGTTGTGACCGCGCCGCCATCACCAAGCGCGCCAAGGTTTTTGGTAGGATAGAAACTGGTCGCGTTGATGACACCGAAGCTTCCCGTCTTCTTCCTACCGATCATCGCACCTTGTGCTTGTGCATTATCCTCCACGACAAATATCTTTTTCGGGGTCGCGAGATTGACGACTGCAGGAAGGTCGGCAGGTCTTCCATAAAGGTTTACAGGCACAATTGCTTTCGTTCTTGCCGTTATTGCGGCAGGGATTTTCTTAGCATCTATATTAAATGTCTTGATGTCGGCATCGACAGGAACGGGAACTGCACCCGTTTTGCTGACCGCCATCCAGGTCGGTACGCATGTCAGTGCTGGGACGATCACTTCGTCGCCAGGGCCAATTCCCAAAGAGACGAGACTGATGTAAAGTGCATCGAGACCATTCGCAACTGACACGCAATATGCCGTACCTGAATATTCCGCATATTCCTTTTCAAACAGCGCTACTTCCTCACCCAGTACAAACCGTCCACCGTCAATCACTTTTGCGAAACCTGCCTCCATCTCCTGACGAATAAGGTCATGCTGGGCGGAAAGGGAAAGAAACGGGACGTGCATTCCGCTAAGTTAAAGAGCCCTTTTTGTTGGGCAACCACAAAATCTGACCAGGGCTGACAGCGAACTATAGACTATTCGTTATTTTCGCCCCTTCAAGTTTTTAAAGAATAACATGAATTTCCAAAAGAGCAATAATATCACCGGTTGGTTTGCGTTTGCCGTGGCCCTGATCACCTACTGGCTTACGTTTGAAGAAACTGCCAGCTACTGGGATTGCGGAGAATTCATCGCGGTCGCATACAAGCTCGAGGTATCTCACCCCCCAGGCGCACCGCTTTTCATGCTGCTGGGGAGAATGTTTTCGTTTCTCTCATTCGGAAACGAATTGAAAGTTGCCTATTGGATTAACTTCCTCAGCGTGTTAGCCGCGGCACTTACAATCCTTTTTCTCTTTTGGTCCATTACGCTTTTTGGACGGAAAATGATGGGTGTAAAAAAAGATGCCGATCTCACAGAAGGCCAGATCTGGACATTGATGGGCGCCGGATTGATCGGCTCACTCGCATACTGCTTCTCTGATTCATTTTGGTTTTCAGCTGTTGAGGCGGAAGTGTATTCTATGTCATCGTTCTTCACTGCATTCGTGGTGTGGGCCGTCCTCAAGTGGGACGTTATTGAAGATGACAGCACTGCCAACCGATGGTTGATCTTTGTCGCTTATGTGGTCGGGCTTTCGATCGGGATTCACATGTTGAACCTTGTCACGATTCCAGCGCTGGGCCTCATCTATTATTTTAAAAAATATCAAACCACAACGTGGGGCCTCATCGCTACACTGGCTGTGAGTGGAGCACTGGTGATCTTTATCAACGATTTCATTGTGCCCGGCCTTCCAACGATCGCGGCGAACTTCGAAATTTTCTTTGTCAATAGCCTCGGGTTGCCGTTCGGCGCAGGAGCAATGTTGTTCTGTTTGCTGCTGGTCGGCGGATTGGCTTTCGGGATCAGGTATTCGCACCAATCCGACAAACCGGTGCTTAATACTTTCCTGCTGTCTACGGCATTTATTCTGATCGGCTATGGTTCCTATGCGGTGATCGTCATTCGCTCCAACTTCGATACGCCCATTAACGAGAATGCACCCAAAGATGTAATGACATTTGTTCGTTACCTGAAGAGAGAGCAATATGGAAGCCGCCCGCTGTTATACGGACCCTACTTCACAGCGCGCGCTATCGACTACAAAGAGACGGCACCGGTTTACACGAAGGGCAAAGACAAGTATGAGATTACAGATCACAAGCTTGAATATGTTTATGAGCCCGGTCAATCGACAATACTCCCACGGATGTGGAATCCTGAATACAAGGAGTCATACAGGAATATCATGGGATTACGCGAAGGTCAAAAACCCACGTTTGCCCAAAACATTTCATACATGTTCCAGCACCAGATCGGGCACATGTACATGCGCTACTTCATGTGGAACTTTGCGGGCCGGGAGAGCGACATACAAGGAGCCGATTGGAAAAGCGGATGGACGGGCTGGGGCGAAAAACTTCCATACGAGCTGGCTACCAACAAAGCCAGGAACAATTACTTCATGATCCCCTTCATATTGGGACTTCTCGGCATGTACTTCCAGTTCGTGAAGGACACGAAAAATTTTGCCGTAGTCGGATTCCTGTTCATCATGACTGGTGTGGCCATCGTGGTGTACCTGAATTCGCCACCTGACGAGCCCCGTGAACGCGACTATATCTACGCTGGATCGACTTATGCATTTACGTTCTGGATCGGGCTCGCCGTGATCGGTATCGCCGAATTTTTTAACCGGTTCCTCAAGAATCTCAAAACCAGCGCTATTGTCGCAACTTCAATTTGCCTTGCCGCTCCTGTCTTGATGGGGACCGCCGGATGGGACGACCACAATCGTTCCGACAGATTTTTTTCAATCGACTCAGGGAAGAACTACCTGACTTCATGTGACCAGAACGGCATCCTGTACACAGGAGGTGATAATGACACATTCATGCTATGGTATGCCCAGGAGGTTGAAGAATACCGCCCGGATCTGCGCGTCGTTGTTTTCAGCTATTACAATACTGACTGGTACATCGAGCAATCCATGCAGAAGATTAACAAGTCTGAGCCGTTCAAATACACGCTCACCCTCGACCACTATCGCCAGGGGGGATTCAATGACGTTTTGTACTACCAGGATCTCAAAATACCGAGCATTGACCTGCACCAATTCCTTGATTTGCTGAAGAAGAACTATCCTCAGCTGCGCTATGATAGAAACAACATCGTACCAAGCAAAGTATTTACCCTGAACGTAAACAAGGAAGAAGTAATCGCTAAAGGAATCATCCCCAAGGGCATGGACAGCCTGGTTGTTGATCAAATGAAGATGCGGCTTCGTGGAAATCTCCTTGAGAAGAAAGACCTCGCTTTTCTCGACTTGCTGGCAACCAACAATTGGGAAAGACCCATTTACCTGAATAACACTTCCCTTTCGCAATTGAATGTCGATCTGCGCGACTATGTTGTGCAGGAGGGAAATGCGTATCGCGTACTGCCGGTGAAAAACAACCGCAAGGATCGCGACAACCTTGTCAATATTGAATCGTCTTACGATAAGATGATCAACAAATTCGGGTATCGCGGCCTTGATAATCCGAACTTATATTACAATGACGACTACAAGGGGTTCGTGCAGAATCACCGCACATCGTTGAATTCGCTCGCAGAAGCCCTCATCGATCAGGGTGACATCGAGCGGGCCAAGAAGGTTCTCTTTTTCAATATTGAAAAAATGGCGGACAAGGCCGTTCCGTACGATATCACCACGCCAGCAGTTGTGGACATGTTTCTTAGAGTTGGGGAAAAAACAAAAGCACTCGAGATCGCAGCTGTTATTGCCGATCGTGCTATCGATATGGCCGACTATGAAACAAGCAAGTACTCAGGAATAACGATGGAGTTGAGAAAAGCTCTGTTCATTCTCGGCGACGTCCAGCGCATGCTTTACGAGAACGGCGAGGAAGCCCTCGCGAAGAAATACGAAGACGCCTACCAGCGCATCGTGCAAAACCTTCAGATCCGAGACGGCAGCCGCGGGGACATGTAACTCGATTAGATTAATGTCCAAGGTTCAAGGTTTAAACCCCGACGCAACTCGGGGTTTATTTTTTGGAAGCGATCAGGAAAAGGTCCAGCGCACTGGTTGCGTCGTCCACAACAATGTAATCTTCGTGGCTAATTGATTCTGTCAATCCATCGGTGGAAGCCTGAAGCTTATTACGATTGCGGCGATTAAGAAACTCATAGGGTACTTGCAGCATCCACGCTGGGAGTCTGTGCTGGAGATTGAAAATATCCCATCGCATGATTCGCTGAACTGACTTCCGGTTACGCTCGTGGTAAGTCATCACCTTCTCGTTGCCGGTGACACCTTTCATTTGCACATCGTTGAAGATTGTCGCGGCCAGCGCCGATAACTCGGTACCGGTGTATTCACGAATGTGCCAGGGATTGCGCGAAAGTGACATAGGACGATTAGGCGTGGTCAGCAGGGCAATACCACCCGGCCTGAGTACCCGAAAGATCTCTCGCAAGAACATTGCATCATCCTGGATGTGTTCGATTACCTGGAAGCTTACCACAGAGTCGAACGAACTATCAGTGTAAGGGAGCGGCGGCAAATTGCCACTCGTAAATTTTCCTGTAGGGTAACGGTGACAAAGCTCATCTATCGCGCTCGAAAGTTTATCTATGGCAGTATAACTTTTTATGTGGGGCAAGAGCCGGTCAATTCCCCGCCCTTCTCCACAACCCACTTCCAATAAATCGCCCTTGATCATCGGCCCGGAAACCACGTAAGGTTTCAATAGGCGTTGATGAAGCGGATTGTCCGATGGCAGCTGGTCTGAGGTTACTTCTGTTGTATATATTTTAGCCATAAGCGCGCAAAAATAGCGGATTTCGTGATGTACTGTTTCTGTTCGTTTCTTCGTTATTTTGCATCCAGGGCAATATATAAATCCGATTCATGGGGTGCAGAAGCGGAAAAATCATCCAAATGAGATACTGTTTCTTTTTATTTATCCTATACGCAGTTACGTGTCCGGCGCAATCTGTCAGCAGTGTAAACTACAGCTATTTGTACAATGTGCAGACGGAAGTGGATCTGCAGATAAATCCGGTGATGGGAAAAGATAGCATCACAGTTTACTATAAGCTCATCAATAAGAATCCGTCGGGGGGGTTGTATTCACTGCAGTGGGAGAAAAAGGATTCCTACACACAACGTCAAGGCGCTATCATTTCGCCGCTGGATTCAGTTCACTTAGTGAAGGGGATAGCAGAAGGTCGTTTCGTTTTTGCGAAGCCGGAGAAACCGTGGGTGCTCGTCGGCCAGGTCGTGAACGGGAAGACATCGAAAGGATGGGTTTTCTTCCGGCAGATAGAAGCGCACTATCCCGTCAACGGATATCTTGAAAAGGATGGACAAAAAGAATTTCAGCCTTACAAGATAGCTTCTAATAAATACACAGTACGCGGGAGCGGATCAGGAAATCCGATTCACTTTTCATTTTATAAAGACAATTTCCCGAGCCCAACTCCACCTTTTGCCGAAAAGGAGTTTAAGATGGACAGGTTCCTGTTTCCTGACTCGACGTTCACAGTCATGCCAGGAACGCAAATAGGACCTTTTAAGGATGAAGGCCTTTATCTCGCGCAGGAAGACACCACGTCAGCGGAAGGTTTTTCATTCCTTGTAAAAAAAGAGCCGTACCCGCGTTACAACACAATTGCTGCTCTGAAGGGACCTCTTCTCTTTGTTACTACCCGGGAAGAAAATGATAAGATAGGTGCCGCCGGTGAAGACAAGACTAAATTTGACAAGGTGATACTGGATATCACAGCCGATAAAGATCGCGCGAAAAAATTCATGCGGAATTACTTCAAACGAGTTGAGACGGCCAATCAATTGTTCACATCTTACAAGGAAGGCTGGAAAACTGACAAGGGCATGATCTACATTGTGTTTGGCCCCCCCGATGAAGTCGGCACGAATGGGCAACAGGAAGTATGGGCCTACAAATATCCACGACAGTCATTCAAATTCACCAAGTCGGGAAGCGTCTACAATCCGGATCATTACGTTTTGGTCCGCGACAGCCAGTTCACAGAAGACTGGTATTCTACCATTGATCTTTGGCGAAAGAGCCAATTCTGATGGTGGTGAAACCGCAAAACCTGCCGGCAGGCAGGTGTAAAACGCTAAATATAAAATGTAAAAGTGCCGGTAAAAGACACTGACCTTCATAGGAAGGCGAAGCACGTTTAATTTGGGAGCGAACTTGAACTTTAAACCCCGAACGTTGAACTTTACGGATGACCGCCCAATCAACGCGCGACTCTGAAACCTAAACCCTGGGCTAAAAGGATGGATAAGTCTGACATGATCTACGGAACCCGCGCCATCATGGAGGCGGTGAAGGCCGGCAGGCAGATCGAAAAGGTGTACTTACAGACTGGCTTGACAAATGATCTGATGAAAGAGCTGGTCAGCTTACTTCGCGATACACAGGTACCGTACACCTGGGTGCCGCTGGAAAAGATCAACCGGATGACAACCAGGAATCACCAAGGCGTTGTTGCTGTGTTGTCCGCAGTGGAATACGCCTCGTTGCAACCCCTGATCGACCGAGCCTACGCCGAAGGAAGAGTTCCGTTTTTCCTTTTACTCGACCGCATCACCGACGTAAGAAATTTCGGCGCTGTCGCGCGAAGCAGTGAGTGTGCCGGACTCGATGGAATCATTGTAGAAGAAACTGGCAATGCTCCTATAACCGGCGACGCGGTAAAGACGTCTGCAGGCGCACTGCATTACCTGCCTGTTTGCCGGGTAAAATCCTTAAAAGATGCGATTAAGGATCTTCAGCAAAACGGAATACAGATAGTGGCTTGCACTGAAAAAGCAACCCAACTCTTATACGAGTTGGACCTATCAGGACCCACGGCTCTGCTCATGGGATCGGAGGAAGATGGAATCGCGCCCCCGTTGTTAAAGGCATCTGATAAGTCAGCGAAGATCCCTATGAAGGGCAAAATTGAATCCCTGAATATCTCGGTAGCTGCGGCTGTCGCGATGTATGAAGTGGTGCGACAGAAATTCTATAAATAACGTGTTCAAGGGCACCAGGGATAGCACCCTGACGAACTAGCAGATTTGCACATTCACTAAAGGAACTCGGCCCCGTTCTGCTGCGTCTTCAGGTCATTCACGTAACGGCGAAACATCTCCTCCTTGTCTTTTTCGCAAACGATTACAACGTTGTTAAAAATGCCGACGAGATACCCATTCAGTCCTTGCACGACCACAAGCTTTCCATTCTCTCCTTTTATTACGGAGTTGCGTGTCTCATAAACCAAGGCATTCCCATGCACAACGTTGTTGTGGTCATCGCGTTGCGACACCTCGTGAAGGGATGCCCACGAGCCAAGGTCGGACCACGCAAAGTTGCCAAGTGACACGTATACATTGTCGGCCTTCTCCATTACGCCATAGTCGATCGAAATGCTTTTCGTTTGCGCATACACCTGTGCAAGCACGTTCTTTTCATCGGCCGTGAACATATTCGGCCTTATCTCTTCAAATGCCTCAGACATTTCAGGAAGGTATTTTTGAAAAGCATGAAGTATGGCTTTCACTCCCCAAACGAAAACTCCGGAGTTCCAAACGAAGTCTCCGCTCTCAATAAAAGTCTTTGCGAGCGCGATCGCAGGCTTCTCGGTGAAGGTCTTAACCTTCTTTAGATTCGATTTGCTTTCAAGAAACTGGATGTAACCATAACCGGTCTCGGGCCTTGTGGGCTTAATGCCAAGCGTTATGAGCTTATCCTGTGACTTTGCCTGATCAACAGCTTTCTGGATGGTATGAAGAAATTCTTTTTCACTCAGGATCAAGTGATCCGTTGGGCTCACCACTATTACTGCCTCAGGATCTTTCAGGAATATTTTATTGGATGCATACGCGATACACGGAGCCGTATTCTTGCGCATCGGCTCCGCGAGCACCTGACTCTTGTCAATTGAGGGCAGCTGTTCCTGAACTAATGCAGCATGTTCTTCATGCGTCACGATCCATATATTCGATGAATCACAGACATTGAGGTACCTTTCATATGTCGACTGAAGAAGTGTTTCGCCAGTGCCAAGAACATCAAGAAATTGTTTTGGTTTAGCATTGCGACTATAAGGCCAAAACCTTGTGCCAACCCCTCCGGCCATCAACACTACGTGCAAATGTTTATCCATTTCTCAGACTCTGAATAACAATTAGACAATCCTTCCGTTCAGCATAAACAGGTCCGGAATTCGCGAAATTCCAGGAACTAAGTTGACTTTTTTTTAGTATATTCAATGCTCTTTCGCCTTCAATCGAATGCGGAAGGCAAATGTAAGGATTTAATCGAATCAGGAATCATGATAGTGGCTGAAGAAACGGAGTCATTAAAAGCACAACTCAAGGAATTTTTTGGATATACATCTTTTCGTGGAAACCAGGAGATCGTCATCAAGAACATCTTATCAGGGAGAAATACATTCGTGATTATGCCGACCGGCGCAGGCAAGTCACTTTGCTACCAACTGCCGGCAATGGTTCAGGAAGGTCTTGCGATAGTGATTTCACCCCTCATCGCGTTGATGAAAAATCAGGTAGACCAGCTCAACGCGTATGGTATTCAGGCGCGGTTCATGAATTCAACTCTGAGTAAGGGTGAGATCACACGGTTGAGAAAAGACTGTATCGGCGGATTGGTGAAATTATTGTATGTGGCGCCGGAGTCGCTTAACAAAGAAGAGAACATCTCGTTCCTTCAAAAAGTCAATGTATCATTCGTTGCGATTGATGAAGCGCACTGCATCTCGGAATGGGGCCATGATTTCCGTCCGGAATACAGGAAGATCAAGACTATGATCGCACAACTCGGCGACATGCCAGTAATCGCCCTCACTGCTACGGCTACTCCGAAAGTTCAGCTGGATATCCAGAAAAACCTCCAGATGGAAGAAGCAGATGTTTTCATCTCTTCATTCAATAGGAAAAATCTCTTTTATGAGGTAAGGCCGAAAAAGGAGACCAAGAAGCAGCTCATCCGTTTTCTCAAAGACCATAAAGGCAAATCCGGAATTGTCTATTGCCTAAGCCGCAAAAAGGTAGAGGAAATCGCGCAGCTACTGAGTGTAAACGGATTTAAGGCTGCCCCATACCATGCCGGCCTTGACCCGGATGTACGCGTAAAAAACCAGGACGACTTCCTGAACGAAGAAACTGATATCATTGTCGCCACCATTGCTTTCGGGATGGGTATCGACAAACCGGACGTCAGGTTCGTGGTGCACTACGATGTACCAAAGTCCCTTGAAGGATATTACCAGGAAACCGGTCGCTCGGGACGCGATGGACTTGAAGGTATTTGCCTCATGTTCTACAGCCACAACGACCTGAACAAGCTGGAGAAATTCAATAAAGACAAAACTGTTCAGGAACGGGAGAATGCGCGCGTGCTGCTGCAGGAAATGGAATTCTACGCCGAATCGCCGGTATGCAGAAGAAGGCAGCTGTTGCACTATTTCGGTGAGGAGTTCATGGAAGGGAACTGCGGGTCATGCGATAACTGCGTGAATCCGCGTGAAAGATATGATGGCACCGACGTTGTGAACACAGTGCTTCAGGCGGTGAAGCAAACCAACGAACGATTCGGTTTGAACCACCTTGTCAATGTGATCCGGGGTGTTGAGGATGAATACGTAAAGAGCTACGGTCACTTCGATCTTGCTGTCTACGGCAAGGGCGGCGATGAAGAACCCGATTTCTGGAAATCGGTGATACGTCAGACGTTGATATACCAATACCTGGAGAAGGATATCGAAAACATCGGTGTGCTCCGGCTCTCAGAGAAGGGTAAGAAATTTTTGATAAAACCCCATCCGATAGAGCTTGCCCGTGATCATGATTTCACCACGGCAATAGAAGATGAAGAGGTATCGTCGGAGCGCGCGCCTGCCAATTCAAAAGCGTACGACGAAAAACTCTTTGAGATGCTGAAGACGCTTCGCAAGCAAGTAGCGAAGCACAAAAACCTTCCCCCGTACGTGATCTTCCAGGATCCCTCGCTGGAAGAAATGGCCACCACCTATCCCACCAACAAAGAAGACCTCGCGGCAGTCAATGGTGTGGGGATGGGCAAGGTCAACAAATTCGGGAAAGAATTTATCGAACTCATTCAGAAATATGTTGATGACAATGATATTGAGACCGCGACCGACGTTGTGGTGAAGTCGTCAGTCAACAAATCCAAGATCAAGATTTTCATTATCCAGCAAATCGACCGCAAAGTAGACCTGGAAGAAATCGCACAAACAAAAAGCATTTCGTTTGAAGAATTATTGACGGAGATAGAGAACATCTGCTATTCAGGTACCAAGCTCAATCTTGATTATTATATCGACGATGTCCTCGATGAACACAAGCAAGAGCAAATCTTCGACTACTTCCTAAACTCAGACACAGACAGCCTGGATGAGGCAATGGCTGACCCCAACAACAGTGACTTCAGTGAAGAGGAGATCCGGCTGATGCGTATTAAGTTTCTGAGCGAATACGCGAATTGATCGTTATCAGTTATCAGTTATTAGTTATAAGTTTGCCCGTTGACGGATAACCATTAACGAATAACTTTCTCCCGATGAACATCCTCCTGATCGGCAGTGGCGGCCGCGAACACGCGCTCGCATGGAAAATCAGACAAAGCAAGCTTACTGAAAAACTTTATATCGCGCCCGGAAATGCCGGCACTTCGTCGGTGGGAGAAAATATCTCTATACCTGTCACCGACTTCGCAGGCATCGCAAAAGCCTGCAAAGACCTCGCCATTGGACTGTTAGTTATCGGCCCGGAAGGTCCGCTCGTTGAGGGACTTCGTGATTTCATCGAGCAGCAGCCGGGGCTGGAGCGCGTTTTGATCGTCGGGCCGGGAAAAGAGGGAGCGCAGCTCGAAGGCAGCAAGGATTTTTCGAAAGCCTTTATGGTGAGGAATGATATCCCCACTGCTGGCGCAAAAACTTTTACCGCTTCCAGCATCGAGGCCGGACTTGAGTATTTAAACACGCGGAAGCTCCCTATCGTACTGAAGGCGGATGGACTTGCAGCGGGGAAAGGTGTGATTATTTCTCACGACCTCACGGAGGCCAAAACAGCATTCCGTGAAATGCTGGAGAATAAATTATTCGGGGAGGCTAGCAAACAGGTCCTTGTCGAAGATTTCCTGGATGGCATAGAACTCTCTGTTTTTGTTCTCACGGATGGCGACGGCTACGTCGTTCTGCCCGAGGCAAAAGATTACAAACGAATTGGTGAGCGTGACACCGGACCAAACACAGGAGGCATGGGGGCTGTCTCCCCTGTTGACTTTGCGCGTGGTGCCTTCATGAAGAAAGTGGACGAACGCATTATTCGTCCTACCATTTCAGGGCTTAAGAAAGAGAACATTCCTTACCGTGGATTTATTTTTTTCGGTTTGATCAATGTAAAAGGTGATCCCTTTGTGATCGAATACAATGCGCGGATGGGTGATCCCGAAACCGAAGCAGTGATGACCCGCATTAATTCCGATTTTGTCGAATTGCTGGTAGCCTGTGCAAAAGGGAATCTTAAAAATAGATCTATCTCCATTGATCCTGACTACGCCGTGACCGTGATGATGGTTGCAGGTGGGTATCCAGGAAACTACGCGAAGGGGCACGTCATTAACGGATTATCTTCTGATAAGACGACCATATTCCATGCAGGCACTACCCGCTCTGGAAGTAACGTCGTGACGAATGGCGGGCGTGTGCTTGCGGTGACTGGCAAAGGTAAAACCCTCGACCTCGGCAGAAAAAATGCGTATGATGCCATTTCCGGCATTTCCTGGACCGACGTATATTTCAGAAGGGATATTGGAGTAGATTTGCTTGATATTCAGGGTGTCAAATAGGCATCCGGCCTCCCGTTAAATTATGACGGCGGGCATAAAGTATTGGAACTATGAGCTGTTCTTGCGGAACAAAGAAAGACGGAAAAGTTTCCGGCTGTAAAAATAATGGAGCGTGCGGTACGGGTGGGTGTAACAAGATGAACGTCTTCGACTGGCTTTCCAACATGGAAGTGCCGCACACTGATCGATTTGAGATCGTCGAAGTCAGATTCAAAAATGGCCACAAGGATTTTTTCAGGAACCCGGAGAAAATAGATCTCACAGCTGGTGATGCTGTGATTGTCGAAGTCCAGAACGGACATCACCTTGGCCACGTGTCGCTGCAAGGCGAGCTTGTCCGTTTACAAATGCGAAAGAAGAACGTCGCCAACGACGGTGAGTTGCGTAAGATTTATCGCATTGCGCACGCAAAAGATCTTGAAAAATTTGAAGAGGTGAAGAAGCGCGAGATGCCTTCGTTACACCGTGGGCGCGAGATCATCCGGCAGATGAACCTGCAGATGAAGTTGTCCGACGTCGAGTACCAGGCCGACAACATGAAAGCCAGCTTCTATTATTCGGCTGACGAACGCGTCGACTTCCGGGAGCTAATCAAAGTATTGGCAGCTGAATTCAGAGTTCGGGTGGAAATGCGGCAGATCAGCCTTCGCCAGGAAGCAGGAAGACTTGGAGGGATCGGCGTATGCGGTCGCGAACTTTGCTGTTCGACATGGTTGACCGACTTCAAGAATGTTGCCACGAGCGCAGCACGTTATCAGAATTTGTCGTTGAATCCGAGCAAACTGTCAGGTCAGTGCGGGCGTTTGAAATGCTGTCTCAACTATGAGCTTGAGACTTACATGGATGCACTGAAACATATTCCCGACGTAGGAAAACCGTTGCTGACCGAGAAAGGCGAAGCTGTTCTCCAGAAGACAGATATATTCCGGAAGATCATGTGGTTCGGCTATAAAGAGGAAAGTGCATGGTACCCGTTGAATGTCGACCGTGTAAACGAGATACTGGAACTGAACAGCGCCGGCCGTAAGCCAGCGACGCTCGAGCAGAATGAATTAGAGGAACGTGAACCGGTTTCAGTCCTGAACAGCGACCTGGAAAAACTCGACAAGAAATTCAGTAACAAAGGCGGGCGCCACAAGAGAAAATCACGCAACCGCCGCGGCGATGGTCAGGGACAAGGTCAAGGTCCAAGACCCGGAAATCCACAAGGCGAGAGTCGGCGACCCAACAACCCGCAGCAAGGCGGAGGAAAGCCCGGTAATCAAGGAAATCATGGAGGAAGGCGGCAGGGTGGCAATGATCGGCGGCCAGGAAACCAAGGAGGTAAAAGGCCGGGAAATCCGCAGGCGCCAAAATGATAGATGTTGTGACGCCATTTTTCAGTTCAGTGAAAAAAGTCGGTCCTTTCTGCATGCTGCTGATGGCGCTCTACGCCTGCGACAGCAATCGTATTTACGAGAACAATCTGGAATTCAATGACAGGGCATGGAAGGTGATCGAAGAGCCCCGCTTCGAGTTTACGGTGCCTAACTCAAGCGATCATTACAATCTCTTCTACAACGTCAGGAATTCTCTCGACTTCCCTTATGCCCGAATATTTGTAACGTGGCACCTCTATGATTCTACGGGAAAAGAAATAACCAAGAAGTTGGTCTTTAATGATCTCTTTGATGAGAAAACCGGCAGGCCACTCGGAGACAGCGGGCTGGGCGATCTTTATGACCATCGTTTCCCGATTTTAGAAAATTATTCTTTCGCTAATCCGGGAAAATATTCCCTTAAGTTGGATCAATTCAACAGGCAAGACACATTGCAAGGTGTAATCGCCGTAGGCGTGCGGGTGGAGAGAAACGATTGAATTTCCGCGCGTGATTCAATTCGCGAATTACGAAGTAACCCAATCTACATCACTATTCATCGCTCACTAATCGCTATTCAACATTCAACTTTTCCTAAAAAAAAGGATCCTGCCGCCTGACAGGATCCCGTTCGAGTGGCTTATGGCTCACCCGCCAAACTTGACCTAAAACCAGAAAAATTGAACTATGAAATTCTTATCAAATGAATAAAAACAAAGTCAATCGCTCCTTCAATTTGAATTAAAAAGGAATTAGAATGTCAGTTGATTTTGAATCGAACGATGACATCCGTGCCCTGACCGATCCAGGAATCAACCTGGATGTTCCCTTTGTGAATCCTGATGATTCGCTGGCTTAGGGAAAGGCCTACACCATACCCTTTTATCTTCGATGTTCTGTTCGCCCGGTAGAATGGCTGGAAGATATTCTCGAGATCGTCTTTGTAAATGCCGGGGCCGTTGTCAGATACTCTGATCTCGATTTGCTGCTGTGCGTAGGCAAAAGATACGCGGGCTGTGTGATCAGCGGAAAACTTGCACGCGTTCTCAACAATATTTTGGAATGCAATCATCAGGAGGTAAACGTTTCCGTGGATGTAGAGTCTTTCCTCATCATCTGGCAGCGTGAGCGTCAGGATCTCTGTCTGATACGCCGGATCCAATGATTTTACGCGCTCCAGTGATTCCCACAAAACCTCATCGATCCGGAGGCGGGCCATTGTAAACGTTCGATTGTCCTCGTGCAGCGAAGCAAGGTCCAACAAGCTACCTGACAACAGGTTCAGATCGCGGATGTCTTCCAATACGGACTCCGTTGTCTGCCTGTACTCATCGTTGGAACGTTCTTTCAGCAGTGTCACTTCCAATTGGGAAGTAATTCTGGTCAATGGGTTTCGCAATTCATGCGAGACGTTGCTGACAAATGATTTTTGGAGGTCGAATGCCTTCTCGATCCTGGCGAGAAGCATATTGAATATGGTGATAAGCTTGCCGATCTCATCATTGTACTTTCTTTCCTTTAGTCGGTGGCGGAGGTCGTCAACTGATACTTCCTGCACTTCTTCGATGAGATTGTTGACTGGCTTGAGAGCCCGTCCAGCATAGATCCAGCCAGAAGCCGCCACAATTGTTATCATGATACCGAAAAGCATGGTAAGCAGTACGCCAAGGTAAGCAAGCTCACGGTCACCGTGGATGTCGATGGCACCAGCGATAACCACGTACTTATGATTTTCGTCGTGGAATTCCTGGCCTGAAATCTCAAAATCATCCTGTGACCAATAGATCAGCCTGGACGCGCGGATGTCGTCAAGGAGCGCCGCATCGACATCGAAATTGATAGTGTCGTTGTTAGTGTATATTTCCTTGTTGCTTTGATCGTAAACCGTGATGTTCTCACCGTAGAGCGCATCTCGTTTTGTCCGGTCAATTGTCTTAAGAAGCGACGCATCAACCTCCTGCACCTGCAGGAGCAGTGTCGCCGTGGTGACTGCCTTGTCATCCAGTCGCTGACGAAACTCTTGTTTATTGAACCTGTATGCCAGCGAATAAATCAGCACGAAGGAGGTCAACAGAATGCTGCCCACCATCAGGGAAAATTGGATGGTTAATCTTGACCGGATCTGCATGAATCATTCTTCCTTCACGACGTAGCCCATTCCGAATTGTGTATGAATAAGCCTCTTTTCAAAATCCCTATCGACCTTTTTTCTGAGATAATTGACGTATACCTCCACAGTGTTAGTGCCAGTATCAAAGTCCAGGTTCCAAACATTTCTGGCAATTTCCTTTCGGGAGAGCACCTTTCCTTTATGCCGCAGCAGATACTCCAGCAAAGCGAATTCTTTCACAGTCAACGCAATGCTTTTGTTGCCACGCCTAACAGATTTAGCTTCAAGGTCCATCTCAAGATCACCGATGGTCAACATCGCCTCTCCTCCGCCTTGCCGAGCTGTGCGCTTTGAAAGAGACCTAATGCGGGCCATCAATTCCTTGAACTCGAATGGTTTCGCGAGGTAGTCATCAGCGCCGCTATCCAACCCCTCCACAACATGGTCTGCTCCGCCGAGTGCAGTTAGCATCAGCAAAGGCGTCTCGATCTTCGCGGCTCTCAGTTCGCGGCATAATGCCCGACCATCCAATCCGGGTAACACAATATCACTGATAATAAGATCATACTTGTTGCTCATTGCAAGGTAACGACCTGCAATTCCATCCGAAGCGGTGTCCACATTATGAGAATTTTCCTCCAGGCCCTTCCGGATATACGTGAGCGTCTTCAATTCATCCTCTATCAGCAGAATTTTCATGCGATAAACTTACTCTTACAATTTAACAATAACCGGACCGAAAACGTTAAAAAATTATTAGATAGTCCGCGTGAATTTGCTTGTCGATTTTGATATGGTTTATAAAAAATAAAGGCCCTGCATTTTAAGCAGGGCCTTTGCTAAAATATTATTGGTGCCTTATGCCTTCACCGGCTCCACGACTTTTTTCTGAGAATCAAGATCGATCACAAGAGGAGAGGCAATGAAGATGGAGGAATACGTTCCAATAACAACACCAATGATGAGCGCGAAAGAAAAGCCGCGCAACACTTCGCCGCCAAAAATGAATAACACGATCACCACCAGCAACACGGTACCGGATGTAATCAGCGTGCGGCTTAATGTGCTATTGATGGCCGAATTAAAGATACGCTCACGCTCATGGTTGGTTCCCGCACTGATGTATTCCCTGATCCGGTCAAAAATGATCACCGTATCGTTGATCGAATAACCAATGATAGTCAACAGCGCCGCCACGAACACTTGATCGATCTCAAGTGGGAAGCCCAATACCCTGGCCACTGCGAATGCCGCAAATGTGAAAAGTGCATCATGGATAAGAGCCACGATGGCGCCTGTACTATACTGCCATTTCCTAAACCTAATAAGGATGTAAAGAAAGATCGAAAGGAAAGCCAGGCCACCAGCCGCCAGGGCCGATCCTTTGATATCGTCGGCGATTGTGGCACCTACCTTCGTAGAAGATGAAATGGTAAAGTGGCTGTTGTCAACTGCGGCATCCGATTCGTTGAATTTTTTGCCGGTTGCTTTCTCAATTCCCTGGATAAGGGAGGTCTTCACCTTCTCGTCAGCGCCATCGGAATCATCATCAATCAGGTAAGAAGTGGTCACTTTCATCACCTGGTTGCTTCCGTAGTTCTTCACTTCGGTTCCCGCACCTTCAAAACTGTCCGTCAGGCCCGTTTTCATCTGTGTCGCCTCTACCGGTTGATTGAAAGTCACGATGTACGAACGTCCACCTTTGAAATCGACACCCAGGTTCAGGCCCTGAACCGCGATGAGGATCATGCCAAAAAGAATAAATACGGATGAGAAGATGTATGCCTTCTTCCTCGAAGCAATGAAATCAAAGCTTAAGTTCCTTCCGACTGACCACGCAGCACGTGTTTCAAAAGAAACTTTCGCCTCGTCGCCCTTGCGCACCATCCATTCAATGATAACACGGGATATGTAGACTGCCGAGAAGAATGACGTCGCAATACCGATCATCAGCACAATTGCAAATCCTTTAAGTGGCCCCTGTCCGAGGATGAAAAGGAACATGGCCGAAATGAATGTAGTGAGGTTAGAGTCGAAGATCGCAGCAAATGCTCGCTCGTACCCTTTCTTGATTGCCTCACGGAGTTTTCTGCCTTGCCGGAGTTCCTCCCGAATACGCTCATAGATCAGCACGTTTGCATCCACGGCCATACCCATCGTAAGCACGATACCCGCGATACCTGGCAGCGTGAGTGCAGATTTCAACTGGGAAAGAATACCCAGGATAAAGAAGATGTTGAACAAAAGGGCAATGTCAGCAACCCAGCCTCCCTTTGCATAGTAGGCGATCATGAAGATCACCACTAACGCGAGGCCGGCAGCCATCGAAATAAAGCCCTGGCTTTGTGCCACCTGTCCAAGAGACGGGCCGACGATTGCTTCCTCGACAATTCTTGTCGGAGCCGGAAGGGAGCCAGCCTTCAGTACGAGCGCGAGGTCCTTTGCTTCTTCAAGTTCAAAGCTCCCTGTGATCTGCGAATTGCCATTCGGAATTTCGCCCTGCACTGTCGGCGCTGTATACACATAGTTGTCAAGTACGATGGCAATGCGGCCCTGCGGAGTTTTGCTGGACGCCGCCTGCGTTACTTTGGCCCACGTGCGCGCACCGCTTGCATTCATGGTCATACTAACGGCGGGCCTTGCAAACTGATCATACTCAAGACGGGCATCATTGATGACTTCACCCGACAGGAGCGGTTTGGAATTCCGACCCATGCTCACAAAGTTCAGGCGCAGATCATCGACGCCGGGTGTTATGTCCGGTTCAGGTTTTACATCCCAAAACCAACCTATGGTTCTTGGAATCAATGCGCGAATGTCTTCGCGTTTCAGGATACGGTTAATCGTCGCCGTATCTTTCACCTGATACAGGAATGGAATCCCGGAGTTGCTCAGTGCAAAAAGTGGAGAGAGACCGAGTTTCCTTAATGAATCGAGGGAGTTTCCTGCTGTCGAATCATTATTCATTTTGTTCAGCTGCGCTTCAAGCGTAGATTTTGTAGTATCGCTTTTCGCCTGGACTTTCTTGTCTTCGGCAGGAGCCGTTTCGGCGGCCTTGGCATTTTGTTCTGCCAGCAACTTGGTATTGATGGCTGAAAGTCCCTGGTTCAGCTGTGGATCGGAGTATTCAACGATCTCCCAGAACTCCAGGCGCGCCACACCCTGAAGGAGTTTGCGCACACGCTGGGGATTATCCGCACCTGGAATTTCAATCTGGATCCGTCCCGCGTTAGGAAGGCGCTGGATGTTCGGAGCGGAAGTGCCGAATTTGTCGATACGCGTCTTAAGAATTGTAAATGATCTTTCGATGGCGCTTTCAATCTCTTCTTTCAAAAACTTCATTACAGCAGCATCGGAATCAGAAAGGCTGATGCGTCCCTTCGTTGCTGTCGACGCAAACAAAGAGGCGAGACTGCGTCCGGGATTCGTTTCGGTAAAAGACTCGTAGAACAAGTCGGCAAAATCTTTTGTGCTCGTTTTTTGCTTTTCGCGAGCGCGTTGCATGGCCGCCACAAATGCAGGATCTTGGTTGTTTCCACTCAGCCCGCGAATAATTTCAGCGGGAGATATCTCCAGCACCACGTGCATCCCGCCCTGAAGATCGAGACCGAGGCTGAGCTCGTTTTCTTTTACTTCCTTATAGGTATAAGAAGCCCCGAAAAGATTGTAAACCGGTTGGTTCCACAATGAGTCCAGATAGGCTTGTTTTTTATCGAGGTCTGTCGACCCGTTTTTGTCCGTGGCAAATTTGATTGCATCTCGTTGTATGCCGCTCGATACCACCGTGAAGGACAGGTAGTAGAGGCAAAGCAGTGTGATGATTATCGTCAGCACTACAACAACTCCCTTATTACGCATAAAATTTTAAGTTTTAAATGTTAGATTATAAATGTTGAATTAATGCAGTCGGCATGGTAGCCGGCGCACTATGAAAATAACAGAAGAGAAATTTGATTAGGGCGCCTGAGGGGAAATGACGGCCCTGAGAAATGTGGTGATCAGGTTTAAAAGTGTCGACCTGTCGACGAACGGCATGCCTGGGGCATTTTCCTCATCGAATACAATCTCGCGAATCAACGAGGCATCGGTGTCACCAATTTCAACCGCCTGGCCCGAAGTGACCGCATCCGTTGGAGTGGCGATGATGGTCTTCTTCTCTGCTTCGACGGGCTTTTCAGTCTTGTTGTGTTTTATTCTTGAGAGAAACGAGCAGGTTTCCTTCTGAAAAGCCTGGGAAAAAAGAATGATCGCCGCAGCCAGTATCCCGGCAACGAGCATCAGTTTCTTTGGAAATGAACCTTTCATCATTCTCTTTCAGGGGTCACAAAGGTAGAAATTGGGAATTAAGTAGCAAGGAGTTAAGGAGGCAAGAGGTCAGGGAGCTAAGTAGGCAAGAATGACTCATTTGCTGCGTTTTCTGGTCAATTTCAGAAAAAATCCGTGCCGCAGGAGACAATTAACTACTGCGACCGGCCCTCGATAATTCCTTGACTCGTGGCTCCCCGACTCGTCTATACCAGCGTCTTCAAATAGCCAACCAGCACGTTGAGCGCGTTTTCGAAATGGTGGTTGTTGGGGATCACGATGTCGCAATTGTATTTCAGCGGTTCGATCATCGACTCATACACCGGCATCACATGGTGCTGATAACGGTAGAGCACGTCGTCCACGTCATAACCGCGCTCGACCTGGTCACGCTTGATGCGTCGACCGAGCTTAACGTGGTCCTTGGCTTCGACGAATATTTTCAGATCAAGCTCACTGGCGATCTCATTGAAGTACTGGACGAACAGGCCCTCCACCACGATGATCGGTGCAGCCTTGAACGTTAACATTTTCGGTTCAGCTTGCGGATTGTTGAACGTGTATTCTTTTTTGACGACATCCTGACCCGCTTTCAAACGGACAAGGTCCGATCTGAAAGTCTCACGGTCAATGGACACCGGCAGGTCGAAGTTCTTTACTCCGTTTTCATCCACGGGCTGAAGGTCGCGCGACTTGTAATAATTGTCCTGGGAGATAAGGCAAAGTTCATCAGTAGTGAAGCGGGAGGCGAGGCCTTGCAGGAAATATGTTTTTCCCGAACCGCTGCCACCTGTTATGCCGATGGTAAAGGGTTTTTTCACGAGGGTAGGTTAATCTTGAGAGCCAAAAGTACTTCGATTAAAAATAAGAAATCACGTGGACACGCACTCAAAACCGTGTGTAGTTGTGATTAGCGGTACTCCCTCAAAAATGCCGCGAGTTTTCTTACGGCAATTCCCCTGTGGCTGATTGCATTCTTCTCCTCCATGCTCATCTCCGCTAATGTCCTGGCATACCCTTCTGGCAAAAAAACAGGATCATAGCCGAAGCCACCGCTGCCTTGTCGCTGTTTAAGAATGGTGCCCCGGACAATTCCTTCGAAAGTCCACGTTCCGCTCGGCAAGAAAAGGGATATCACGGAACGAAATTGGGCTGCCCGATTATCAATACCCAAGAGCTCGCTCAATACGAGGTTGATATTTTTATCATTGTTGCGCTCTGGTCCGGCATAGTGAGCCGAGTCAACACCCGGCCTGCCGTTCAAAGCATCCACTTCCAGTCCACTGTCATCGGCAAAACATGGAAAGTGAAAATGATCCCAGACATATTTTGCTTTTTGCTCAGCGTTGCCGGCAATAGTTGATTGTGTTTCGGGGAGCTCATCATGGCATCCGATCTGGTCGAGCGTGAGGAGATGAAAATCCTTGCCCAGAACAACCATCACCTCTTCAAGCTTGTGATGGTTGTTCGTAGCAAAGCAAATTTCCATTGTTACTGGAAACTAACGAGGGTCACATCGAATACAAGGACCGCGTTTGATCCAATCTTGGGAGGCGATCCTGCAGGACCATAGCCCATGCCAGAGGGTATAAACAAAGTTGCAACTGTACCCTGATTGAATTTCGGGAAGGCAATCTGCCAGCCCAGAATAAGATTTGACAATTGACCTAATGATGTGCTGGAACCAGAGTCGAACGGAACGGACAAGGTGGTATTATTCGAGTTCAGTACGCTGCCGGAATAAGTAACCACGACGCTGCTGGACAAGCACGGCGTGTTTCCTGTGCCAAGCTGTTTGATCACATAGCGAAGCCCGCTCGGATCCGCGACCACATTACCGATGTTGTTTGCAGCCACATAGTTTGAAATCCTTGCAACGTCTATAGACAACTGCTGTTTCGATAGTGCATCTATCTTCGTCTGGTCTACGGTCTTGGTGCAAATCACTGCGTCCGTACTGCAATTAGCCAGACCAGCAAGCAATCCAATCAAAACAAAAAGTGCAATGCGCTTCATAGTCATCCCCTATTTAAAATCAATCAATTCAACGTCAAAAATGAGATTAGCATTTGCAGGGATTACGGGAGGAGATCCATTCTGACCGTAACCGAGGGTTGAAGGGATGTAAAGCGTTGCTTTGCTGCCCTTCGGCAAAAGTTGAAAACCGATCTGCCAGCCTTGAATGAGGTTCGAGAGAGGGAATTCGATGGGAGCCTGCGATTGATCAAAAACAGATCCATTATCCAACAACATACCCTTGTAGTTCACTTTGACGGTGCTCTCGAGAGAAGGCTTCTGGCCTGAGCCCATCTTGGTAATCACATAGCGAAGGCCTCTCGATCCTTTTTCGGCTTTGATGTTATTTGCTGCCAAGTAGCTGTCGATTGCAACTGAATCGATGGCAACCTGTTCCACGGCAGCTTTTTGCATGCGCTCCATCTCACGTGCCTGAATTTCGGATTGTATTTTTTGAATACCCTCACGGTCAGTAACCTCCTTGCAGCCTATCAGGAATGTGATCTTGTCGTCAGGATTGACGCCTGCGGGGACTTGCGTTTGCCAGGTGTTTTCAAAAAGTGATTTCGCGGTTACAGTGAGTTGGACACTGTCTCCTTTTTTCATCACACGAAAAGCACTTTCCATACCCTTTTCATTCTTGATGTTGGTTGTGTCCGGTACGAGGATCACCACGGGGATTCCCTTCGTGCGCGTATCATTCCATACTGAATCCTTGCCGTCTTTGTACAGCATGTTCATCACCAGGAATTTGCCGGGTTCAGCGTACTCGCCTGCCCCCTCTTTAATGACCTTCACCTCGAAGCCGTTCGGGGCCTTGCGTTCTCCATTCTTGCACGCTGCAAGACTGAGGGCAAGTACAATGATTAAATAAGAAAATCTCATGATATAATTGAATTTGATTGTTTACTAAGTAGTCAGCTGTTTCTTGTATTCCGGAAGGATAGACAAAAATTTCTGAAGTGTTTCTTCCAGAGATTTTTTTGACTTGCCGCCCGAAGCGTTTCGATGCCCCCCGCCTTCAAAATGTTTTCTCGCAAGTTCATTCACAGAAAACTCTCCAAGCGACCGGAACGACAACTTTATTTCATCCTTCCTGTCGTACATCAGTACTGAAAGTCTGATCCCCTTGATTGAAAGACCAAAATTTACAAGTCCTTCCGTGTCTCCGGTTTGCGAACCAAACTGTTTCAGCTCTGCAGACGTCAGCGTGATGTAGGCGGTGTTGTATTCAGGAACAACTTGAAGCTTTTGGCTGAGGACAAAACCCGTGAGCTTGAGTCTCTCTAATGTGTTCGTATCATAAATCTGCTTCGCAACTTCACTGGGGTTGGCTCCTAATGCCGTCAGCTCCGCTGCGATCTGAAATTCCGTTCTGGTGGTATTCGAGTGACGAAATCCGCCCGTGTCGGTCATGATGCCTGCGTACAGGCAATTGGCGATGTCTGCGTCGATAAGCTGGCTTTCCCCCAATTCGCCGATCAGTTTGAACACCAGGCCTGCTGTCGACGCGGCCGTCGGGTCCCATTGATTGAATTGGGCAAACTTCTCCGGCTCCAGGTGATGATCCACACACACCTTCACACCCTTGGCATTTCTTACGATTTCCTGGAGGTCTTCGATCCGGTTCAGCGACGAGAAATCAAGGCAAAAAATTACGTCGGCGGCGTTAATGAGGTTCTGCGCTTTCTTAATGGTTTCTGGTGTTTCCCTCGAAATAGCCAGCACCTGGCTATGGCCAGGCATCCACGACAAGAAAGCAGGATAGTCGCTTGGTGTAATGACATTGACGCGGTGACCTTTTTTTGTAAGAAATCCGGCCAATCCAAGGGAGGAGCCCAAAGCATCTGCGTCTGGTTTGAAATGCGTTACGATCACCACATTTCTTGGAGCCTGCATTAAAGCCTTGAAACCGAGGATGTTTTCCATTTTGAGGGGGCAAAAATGGACATAAATGGGGGCTCTTGCAATGAAGCTCCGGAATCTGGATACCAAACAGTAGATTCTTGCCTTCTTTTAATAGTTTTGCGCCCGAAAATCAATCATCAAAACTCACTTAAAAAATGCCCACAAACAGGACTTTTACAATGATCAAGCCTGACGCAACGGCTGCAGGCAATACAGGCGCTATCATCAAAATGATCGAAGAAGCAGGCTTCAAGATCATCGCCATGAAAAAAACCCGCCTTTCTTCCGAGCTGGCAGGCAAATTCTACGAAATACATAAGGCAAGACCGTTTTATGGAGAACTCTGCAACTACATGTCGTCCGGTTCGATCGTCCCGATGATCCTGGAGAAAGAGAATGCGGTGGAAGATTTTCGCAAGCTCATCGGCGCAACCGACCCCAAGAAAGCTGCACCTGGAACAATCCGTGCGTTATTCGCAAAGTCAATCGATGCTAACGCCATTCACGGTTCTGATTCAGACGCCAATGCCGAGATCGAATCCAATTTCTTCTTCTCGCAGTTTGAACGTCCGTAGGAAATAATCGTCGCCCGACAGTGGCGTTGGTTTCCGAACTGTAGGAACCCGGTAATTGTTAGTCAGGCTTAAACTCCCTTTTAGAAAATGAACATCGACCCTCACTACTCCGAAAAATTCGAATCACGTCACATCGGCCCGGATGCCCGTCAGATCTCAGAGATGCTGAAAGTCGTAAAGGCACCTTCCGTCGACAAGCTTATCGACGAAACGGTGCCAGCAAACATCAGGTTGAAGAGTCCTTTAAACCTGCCCGCAGCAAAATCGGAGTTTGAGTTTCTCAGGGAGTTCAAGAAGACTATTTCCAAGAACAGGATTTTCAAGTCATACATCGGCACCGGCTACTACAACAATATCACACCCGGGGTCATTCTCAGGAATATTTTAGAGAACCCGGGATGGTACACCGCCTATACACCGTATCAGGCGGAGATCGCGCAGGGACGGCTTGAGGCTCTCATCAATTTTCAAACGATGATCATCGATCTCACTGGTCTTGAGATTGCCAACGCATCGCTCCTCGATGAAGCCACTGCCGCCGCTGAAGCAGTTCATCTTTTGTTCGCCTCACGAAAGGGAACGAAAAAAAATGCGCCGAAATTTTTTGTAGACAAAAATGTATTTCCTCAGACCATTGACCTGCTCAAGACACGTACAGCACCGCTCGGCATAGAATTGACCATAGGAGATATCGACAAGGTTGATATTACGGATGCCGGGCTGTTCGGTGTGTACGTTCAGAACCCGAACAACAACGGAGCTATCCGCGACTTCACGGCTTTTGTTGAGTCAGCGCACGAAAAAGAGATCTATGTGGTGATGGGCACCGACTTGCTCAGCCTCGTGGTTATGAAATCACCAGGCGAAATGGGCGCGGACGTCGCAGTGGGTTCTTCGCAACGTTTTGGTGTTCCAATGGGTTTTGGCGGACCCCACGCCGCATTCTTCGCCACAAGGGAGGAGTTTAAAAGATTGATGCCTGGAAGGATCATCGGTGCCTCCATCGACGCCCAGGGCAATCCCGGTTACAGGATGGCGTTGCAAACACGTGAGCAGCACATCCGTCGTGAGAAAGCTACATCGAACATATGCACGGCACAGGTCCTCCTTTCTGTGATGGCGGGAATGTATGCCGTTTATCATGGACCTGAAGGCTTGAAAAAAATTGCCGGCAAAGTACACGGCCTCACAAAAATGCTTGCTGGTGAACTGGCAGAGATCGGTCTGAAACAGGTGAACGAAAATTATTTCGACACGCTGAAAGTAGCCGTCGAGGATAAGAATGCGATCGAACGGGAGGCTGTGAATCACGAAATCAACTTCCGTTATTTCCCCGACAACCATATCGGTATTTCTCTCGATGAGACAACAACCGCCGATGATGTCTACAAAATCATTCTTGTGCTTGCATCGGCAACAAAGAAAACTGCTCCCGGGCGTAGCGGCGCCGCAGTAAAGATCACCTGGCCAGCCGGGCTGGAGCGCACATCTGCATTCCTGACCCATCCCATATTCAATTCGCATCACAGCGAACATGAGATGCTTCGTTACATCAAGAAGCTTGAAAACAAAGATCTATCCATGGTGCACTCGATGATCTCACTTGGATCATGTACCATGAAATTAAACGCAACATCGGAGATGATCCCCGTTACGTGGCCGGAGCTGGGACAGATTCATCCCTTCGCACCGGGCAATCAAACGAAGGGCTATAGCGATATGATCACGCATCTGGAAAGCTGGCTAAAAGAGATAACCGGTTTCACGGGGGTTTCTTTGCAACCCAACAGCGGTGCGCAAGGAGAATATGCAGGGCTGCTCGTCATCAGGGCCTATCATATGAGCCGTGGTGATAATCATAGAAATATTTCTTTGATCCCGGCTTCAGCGCATGGCACCAATCCGGCAAGCGCTGTCATGGCCGGCATGGATGTGGTAGTCGTCAAGTCTGATGGAGAAGGAAAGATAGACGTAGCGGACTTGAAGGCGAAAGCAGAACAATACAAGGATAAGCTGTCATGTCTGATGGTAACATATCCATCTACGCACGGCGTCTTTGAAGAAACCATCACAGAGATCTGCCAGACAATTCATAATTGCGGTGGACTTGTGTACATGGATGGAGCGAATATGAACGCACAGGTCGGACTTACGTCGCCAGCCAACATTGGCGCAGACGTTTGCCACTTGAATCTGCATAAGACTTTTTGCATTCCGCACGGTGGCGGCGGTCCTGGCATGGGGCCTATTTGCGTCAACGACAAGTTGAAAGACTTTTTGCCGGATCATCCCGTCGTTAAGACTGGTGGAAGTAAGGGGATTACTGCTGTATCGGCTGCACCCTGGGGTAGCGCAAGCATCCTCACGATTTCATACGCATATATCGCGATGATGGGCGGCGATGGACTCACCAATGCAACTCGCATGGCAATCCTCAACGCCAACTACATAAAAGAAAGGCTTGAAGGTCATTACAATGTACTTTACACAGGGTCGCATGGCCGTTGTGCTCACGAAATGATCGTCGATTGCCGCGACTTCAAGAAATCAGGTATAGAAGTAGAAGATATCGCGAAGCGCCTGATGGATTATGGATTCCATGCCCCCACGGTATCATTCCCTGTGGCCGGAACGTTGATGATCGAGCCTACCGAAAGTGAACCGAAAGAAGAGCTCGATCGCTTCTGCGATGCGTTGATCGAAATCAGAAAAGAGATTCGTGAAGTAGAAGATGGAAAGGCCGACCCGACAAAAAATGTCTTAAAGAACGCCCCGCATACTGCTGCGGTTATTACCGCCGACGAGTGGACGATGCCGTACAGTCGCCAGAAAGCTGCGTATCCATTGCCTTTTGTGAAAGATGCGAAGTTCTGGCCGAGCGTCAGCAGGATTGATAATGCGTACGGTGATCGTAATCTTGTCTGCAGCTGCTTGCCGATCGAGGAATACGCGAAATAGTTTTTGGGTTCAGAGTACAGGGTTCAGAGCGGGAGCTCCGAGCTCTGCCCGCAGTTGTTACACCACTACTGTCCTTTCACGTAACGCGCTTTGAGTATCCTTTCGCCTTGGGCGGCAAGTAGTATGTAGAGTCCCGAAGCGTGTTCTGAAATTCCGATCTCAACTGCATCGCCTCCGGTGACTTTTTCAAAGTGCAGCGACTGGCCTTTTTGATCAATGATCTTCACCTCCACAGGCCCGCGTAAGAATTCATGCAGATCAACAATGATCCTGTCTTTGGCAGGATTTGGATACACCATGAAGCTGGTCACCGGTTTGTCAAGATCGCCGGTGTAAACTGCCGGTAATGACGCATCGCTGGTACAACCTCCAGTAATCACTTGTACCGTATAACTTCCTGATTTTGTCGCGGTGATCGTCTGGGTCGTTGCGCCGGATATTGCAAGTCCATTCAGCAACCAGACGTTGCCCGTAGCGCTGCTGCTGGTGAGTACGTTGCCCGACACTGTGATTGTTGGCTGAACCGGGCGAATACAGAAAGTGGCATCGACGTCCGCAGCAGCGTTGTAGTTTGCAGTGCCGGCCTGGCTTGCGCGAATGGTGGTGCTCCCGGCGACAAGCGCAGTGACAGTAGTTCCACTGATGGAGGCGGCTCCGACGGTAATCACCTGATATGTCACTGGTAAACCCGAAGTGGCTGTTCCGGTCAGGGCAAAGGTGCCCCCGACCACTGGGTTCGCCGCGATTTGAAACGTTATTGTCTGATCTCCCTTCGTTACCACAAGGTCTTGATTAACCGGTAAAGCAGAATTGTAAGTAGCGTCACCTGCCTGACTTGCCGTGATTGTGCTCGTTCCAACGCCGACAATTGTTACGGTATTTCCACTGACAGTGGCTACACTGGTGTTTCCACTAACATAGCTCACTGGCAAGCCCGAGCTTGCGGAGGCAGTCAATAACACAGGTCCTGTTCCAAATTTCGCTGAAGGGAGTGTGTTGAAGGTGATCGACTGTGACTGTTTCGTCGTGACGACCAAAGTTTGAATGACTTGCGGAGCTGCATTGTAATTAACACTACCTGCCTGCGTGGCAGTGATATCCGTTGACCCTACTCCGACAATCGTCACAGTGTTTCCCGAAACCGTTGCAACGCCGGTGTTACTGGATCCGTACGATACCGTCAATCCGGAACTGGCTGTGGCGGAGAGTGTGAACGGAAGATCCGTGTTGGACTTCACAGGCAGCGGACCAAACGTAATAGTTTGATTTGCCTTGTTGATCGTCAATACCTGAAAGTTAGGCGGGCCGATTGGAGAGGCGGGCAAGTAATTTCCATCACCTGGTTGCGATGGCGTGATTTGGGTGGACCCGCCTTTGAGGATCGTTACTGTGCTTCCCGATATAGAGGCGACTGTTGGGTCACTGGATGCATATGATAATGAAAGACCAGAAGTAGATGTACCTGTCAACGTAAATGGCGCGTCGCCAAACGTCTTTGCTGTCAAAGGCCCAAATGTCATTGTCTGAGTTGCCTTATTGATAAAGACCACTCCTTGTGCATCGGGTGCTGCGTTGTAATTGCCGTTGCCTGGCTGTGACGCAGTAATCGTAGTTGACTGATTGGAAGGTCCTATGATTGTCACATTGTAGGTCGGGCCCGTCCCTGAAACCGTCACGATCGACGGGCTCGAAGAAAATGAAATTGGAAGACCAGACGTCCCAGTAACAGTTATGGTAAAAGGTGCACCATAAGTTTGAGGTGTAGCAGGCGGCGCAAATGAGATTGATTGATTTGCCTTATTGATCACCAAAGGCAGTGGAACATCCGTTGCAGGATCATAAGAGCCATCGCCGGCTTGTTGTGCCGTAATTGTAATTCCGCCAGGTGCGGCCTTGAGTATTGACAATGTGTTGCCGGTAATTGTCGCGACGGAAACATCACTGGAAATGTATGTAACAGCCAGTCCCGAACTTGCAGTACCATTCAACGTGATCGTACCGCCTACACTGTAGGTAACTGGTGTCGCCAATGTAAAGGAAATTGTTTGCGATGCCTTTGCAATCGTCAAGGGCTGAACTACGTTTTGAGCAAACGTGTAATTCGCATTTCCCAGCTGCGATGCAGTAATATTAACGGTTCCCGGGGTGTGTACAGTAACCGTGTTGCCCGATACGCTTGCGATCGATGGATTGCTTGACGAGTACGTGACTGTCAATGGTGACGAAACTGTTGCACCTAGTGTGAATACATCGTTAACAGCGTGGTTCGGAATCGTCCCAAAAGTTATTGTTTGCGATTGCTTCGCCGGAACCTGGAGCAGTGCACCGAATTTTGGTAGTGCACCCGGAGCTGACGCGTTACCATCGAGGTGTACTTTAACCGCGAAAGCAGTGCTATTGAAGTTATAGTTGAAAACGGTACCGTAATTAAATGATCCGCCCGCAGAGGTATAACCCACCAGTACACCGCTGGCAACTTCAATCAGGGAGCCTAGCGGTGCCGAGCCGTTGGGCCCATCAAAATCATGCTTCACTGTGAACGTCGGTGTTGCCGGGAGGTAATCATATTCAAAAATCACACCCGCTGAATTCGCGCCGCCATTGGATGCAAGTCCATAAAGTTTTCCATTCGAACCCTGCAGAAGTTCGCCCCCGGGATACGAGCCAAATGTCCCTGACATGTCAAAAAGTTTCGTGAACGTACTTGTCGCCACGTTCCATTCGAATAGCGCTCCACTTCCGAACGTACCGCCCTGATTCGTCATACCATAGAGCTTCCCGTTGGCCGCCTGGATAACACCACCCTGGGGATTCATGCCATTGACGCCAGAACCTGTGAAAACATATTTGTTCGTAACTGTTCCGCTCGCCGGATCGAAAGAAAAAAGAATACCTGCTCCCGCGCCACCACTGCTGGTTGTTCCATACAGAAGTCCGTCAGATGCGGCACACAATGCTCCCATCGGCGCCGACCCGCTCGTCCCGCTTGAGAAATTGAATTTTACGGTGATGGCTGTAGTACCAGGATCATATTCAAAGATGATCCCATCTCCGTTTGTTCCCCCGGCTGTGGTTGTACCGTAAAGCTTTCCATTGGGGGCGAGCGTGAGAGCACCCGAAGGATAGGATCCAGTTGCAGATGCATTAAAATCAAATTTCTTGGTATAGGCTCCTGTCGAAGGATTCACTTCATAGATCACACCGTTGCCACTGGTACCTCCGAACGCCGTGCCGTACAGCATTCCGTTGCCAGCGAGCGTGAGCCCGGATTGTGGATTGGATCCCGCCGACGCATTTGACAGATCAACCTTCTTCGTGAACGTCAGTGTGCTTTGATCAAACTGAAAAAGGGTCCCGTTGCCTGCTGGTCCGGAGTAGGTAGCCGCCCCATATAGTTGTCCACTTACTTCGACCAATGCTCCCATCGGATTTCCTCCTGAAACATCTGCATCGAAGTCAAAGACATTTTGGTAAAACGTTATACCATCGTATCGAAAGATCACACCAACATTATTTGCACCACCGTTATACATCATGCCATAGAAAAACCCGTCGGTGGTGCAGAAGATCATATTACTCTGGGGCGCATAACCGCCTGCTGGTGCCAGATCAATTTTTGTGATCACCGATGTGCTCCCGGGCGAATAGGTGAATATCGTTCCCTTTTCGTGAGATCCGCCTCCCAGCGGCTTGCCCGAGGTCATCCCTAAGAATATCCCGTGCAGCGCATCAAGCGTGAGGCTGCCGTAAGGAGCAAAGCCATTACTCGATCCGTTAAAGTCAACTTTCTTTGCGAACGTCGGCCCCGCGGGATCAAATTCGAAAAGCGTTCCGTAAGTTGCCGATCCGCCGGACGGCGCCACGCCATACAATTTTCCGTTGGGGGCTTCGACAAGATTTGACGAAGGTCCGGATCCATCAGCTGAAGACGAGAAGGAGTGCTTCACTGAAAATGCTGAACTGGTCGGATTAAACTCAAACAACACCCCATCACCCGTTCCACCCGCCGTGGTGACGCCATAAAGCAGTCCATTAGAAGCTTGAACCAATGTTCCCGTTGGAGCACTTCCATTGGTTCCGCCAAAATCAAATTTCTTTGTTATGCTCGTCGCACCTGGCGAATAGGAAAACAGTATCCCAGCGCCCGACGCTCCACCGGCCGTCGTCATTCCATAAAGGAGTCCGTCCGATGCAAGCATCAACCCACCCTGTGGATTGACACCAAGGGAACCACCGAAATCGAATTTCTTTGTATAGGCTCCGGTGGATGGATTCAACTCATATATTATACCGGCATCGCTACTTCCCCCCGTCAGCGTCATACCGTAAAGCATCCCGGAGGCAAGCGCCGGTGAAGCGAATGGCCTGGAGCCAGGCGAGTCGCTGTTGAAGGGATATTTTTGAGTGTAACTCGAGCCGTCAGGACCTGTGGTGAAAATTACTCCTTTGTTGTCCGAAACACCAGACGAAGTCACTCCCCAAAGTGTCTGTGCCTGGACGCCGACGAGGCTTACGAGAACCAAAGTAAACGCCAGGGTAAATTTCAATTTCATAATTGTCATTTAAGGCAAAAAATCGGCTCAGGTCGACGCCGGGGCCGATTTTCAGGATAAACCACCTATCCTAAAAACTAAAGATAGTACCATTAAGTCAATCCCGGTATGACAACCGGGGTAACCGCCTTATCACGGCTTTCATCCGGCAAATCGGCACAATCCGCCGGCGGCCGGCGAGCCACCGGACAACTACTATTTTAAGCCATACTTGTCGAGCAAATAGACCAGCGCCGCCATGGACGCCGAGCCCAACTCGAGCTCACGCTTATCGACTTTATCGAAAGTATCGTGCGGGGTGTGGTGATAATTGAAGTAGCGTTGTGAATCGGGCAGATAACCGATCAATGCAACCCCTTGCTGCGCGAGCGGACCAATGTCTGCGCCACCACCCTCCTGGCCCCAGTCCGAGAGTCCATAAGGTTCGAGTAATGGCTTCCAGCTTTGTATCTTCTTTTTCGTTGCATCGTCCGCGCTCATCGTAAAACCTCTTGGTGTGAATCCACCGCGGTCAGATTCTATAGCCGCTATGTGATTTTCTTTTTTCTTCAGCGCGACTTCGGCGTACTGGAGTCCACCCCTCAATCCATTTTCTTCATTCATAAACATAACCGCGCGGATCGTTCGCTTCGGCTTGTATCCCATCGTCTTGAACAAGCGCAATACTTCTATTGACTGAACACAGCCGGTTCCATCATCGTGGGCGCCTTGTGCGAGATCCCATGAATCCAGGTGACCGCTGACAACGATGATCTCATTCTTATACTCCCCGCCTTTGATCTCACCGATAACATTGTAGGAAGGTGCGTCTTCCAATATTTCGCAATGCGATTCCATATAGAATTGCACGGTCTTTTCGTCTTTGATCAACTTGCTCAACAGTTCAGCGTGCTTGGTGCTGATCGCCAGGGCGGGAACCTTTGCAATATTAGGTGCGTACCGCATGCCACCCGTGTGCGGGTAATCTTCAATGTTCACACCCATGGACCTTACGATTACACCGACTGCTCCGTATTTTGCTGCCTCCGACGCGCCGCCTCCCCGCTGATTTACTGCTCCACCGTATGCAGTGAAAGTGTTGATCTGGGTTGGATCCATCGGTCGATTAAAAAAAACAATTTTCCCCTGGATGTTTTTGGCACCAAGCTGTGCCAGCTCCTCAAAACTCTTTACTTCCACGAGCGTTGCCGAAATCCCATCAGCACCCGTGCCGATCGATCCTCCAAGTGCTGTCACGCTCACCTCCACGGTACCCATTTTTTTTGAATTGAGAACCCGACCGATTTCTTTTTGACCACGCACCCAATGGGGAACACTTACAGGCTGGAGCCACACTGAATCAAAGCCAAAGTCCTCCATTACGTGGCGGCTCCATTCAACGGCAGCAGCGGCGCCAGGCGAGCCACTGAGTCTGGGGCCGATCTTCGTTGTCAGATACTCGAGCATCGGATAGGACTTTCCCTCAGCTAATGCTTTGTTGTAGATCTGCCGGATGGTGGTTTCATCACTGGATTGAGCCCATGCACCAATGGAGATCAGGGCCATAATAAATAGTGAATAGAAATTTTTCATAGTAGGGTTTATTGAGTACTGAGAATTTTTGCTGATTTCAGGATATAGATATGCCGGTCGGGATCCTTGTCGTTCAATAGGAGAAGACCTTCCATCAACACGGGTTTCGTTGTGAATTCCACAGGCCGCTCCGCTTCCACCTGCACCACAGTTTCGGGGCCTGCGGCACCGCAAAAATAACAGACGTTGAAGGGCAGCGATGACAGCATGAATTTATTCGGATCACCTATTTCGCCCACAGGGATCACATACCCTTTTAGTTTTATGATCTTGTTATTCCACCGGCGGAGATTTTGTGAAAACAGCGGCGCTTCATAGGAGTATCCGTTCTTATCCTTACGCTGCTCGAATCCCACTTCCGCGAGCGTTTGCCAAAAACTGTTTTGTTGCGCTCGTGCGGAAACACCTGAGACGAAAACGATAAGGATGAATACGACACGCATCGGGCCAATATAGAACTTTCCCCGCTTGAAAATTGTATTACATTTCCAAACGGTTAACTTCGTCGGGATTGATCTATGGCTTTTCTTTTTGATTCATTCGAGGGTTGGAAGTCCTACAGCGAACAGAAAAAAATATCGTTGGTGGACGTTGTGCTCGAATACGAGCAAGCACAGAAAGGCAGAAACCCCGAACAGATCTATGAAGGTCTGGCCACAGCTTGGAATGTAATGAAGGAAGCTGTTCAGGCGGGACTTTCTGAAGACATGACCTCGCGATCAGGCATGATCAACAATGGAGCGAAAAAAGTCTATCGCTATCCAAAGACAGTTCTCTCCAAAGAATTTCAGAATCTCATTTCACGCGCGTTAGCCGCGAAGGAAGTCAATTCATGTATGGGTCGCGTCGTCGCAGCACCGACGGCAGGTGCCAGTGGGATCATGCCCGGCGTTTTATTCACGCTACAAGAGATTCACAACGTTCCCGACAAAAAGATATTGGAGTCGATGCTGCTTGCGGCTGGCATCGCTCTCATCATGGAGCAGAAAGCATCTATTTCCGGTGCCGTCGGCGGATGCCAGGCTGAAACAGGTACTGCCGCGGCAATGGGTTCCGGCGCCATCGTCTATTGCCTTGGCGGAAATACAGATCAAATATTTAATGCTGTAGCCATCACGGTGCAATGCATGCTTGGACTCGTATGCGATCCGGTCGCCGGACTTGTCGAGGTCCCCTGCGTAGTGCGAAATGCAAGCGCCGCCGCCATTGCTAACAGTTCCGCTCAAATAGGTCTCGCGGATGTCAGCAGCGTAATACCAGTTGATGAAGTGATCGCCGCGATGGGCGAGATCGGCGCCAGTATGGAAACACGTTATAAAGAAACCGCACTCGGCGGACTTGCTGCCACTCCCACTGCGCAACGTATCGCTAAAAAGGTCTTGATACGCGACATCGAGATGCTGCCGGATGAACCGGTTGATCGGTAATCGGTGGTCAGTAATCAGTGATCGGTATTCGCAGTTTAACCTACGTTTCTGCTTCGAAAATGTAAGCCGTTAGCCGTAAGCTGTCGCTCGCTGTTAAATCATGGCCGTGAACCTTCGAAGCAACTTGAGCGTGGACCCTTTAGGGACAAAGGGCGTGCGGGGAGTAACCGGTAATCAGTAATCGGTATTCGGTAGTGCAAACTTAAATCGATGCTGTCAGCCTGAGCGCCTGCCTGCGCGTAGCCGCTTCGGCGAAGGCAGGGAGTCGAAGGCATCACTGCATAAAGTCAGGCAATGCATGTTTACCAATAAAATAGGTGATCGAGGTGAATATCAACGCCCACCCTACTGCACTGATCAGCATATAAATTATAATCTTTTCTTTCGGACTGCCCGAGCTGACAGCAAGCAGCGTTCCACCGATAGGGGTTAGAAAAACGGGTGTCAAGGCGGCTACGCCTACCAATCCGAATTTTCTCCAGATCTGAACAAAGCGTCTGTTCCTGGCAGTGAATCTCTTTCGCTTTTTTAAGTAGGGGATTTTCGATTTAATCCAGTCACCGAAATAAGTGAAAGTGATCACCATTAACATCATACCAACGATTGTCACGATGACAGTGGTTATAAAGTGAAGTTTCGCAACATGACCCCCGACCGGACCCAGAATAAACTTGATCATGCTCGCAAACAATACCGGCAGCGCTCTCAACAACTCTTCTGACATACTTCGTAATTACTTCGGCCCGAAAGACAGATCGCCAGCATCCCCGATCCCAGGTACGATATAATAATTCGAGTTGAGCTTCTCGTCGATAGAGAAAGTCCAAAGTGAAGCGGGCTGAACAACGTTCTTGGTGAGATAGGCGATCCCCTCCGGAGCAGCTATCACTGATGCCAGATATAATTTTCCCGGCTTGCCTTTCGCACTCAATGCGGTGATCGCATCCGCAACGGACCTTCCACTGGCCAGCATCGTGTCAACCAGCATCACAGTCTTTCCCGCCAGGTCCGGGGTCGCCATGTATTCGGTCTTAACGGTTATTCCACTCCCGCCCTCGACTCGGTAGGAGCTAATGAAACCAACCTCTGCCCTATCAAATATTCTTTGAAATCCCTCCAACAACGGCAACCCTGCGCGCATGATCGTGACAAGCACGATATTCTCTGTGGGCATGTTGATCCTCTTCACACCCAGAGGAGTTTGTACATCCTTTGATTCATATGTCAGCTCCTGGGAAATCTCGTACGCCATTATCTCACCCAATCGCTCAAGGTTGTGACGAAACCTGAGCCTGTCTTTTTGCACATTCACATCCCGCAATTCATAAAGGAACTGGTTGGCTATGGAATTCTGATCGCTGAGTTGACGAACCGTCATGGTATATGTTTCAAAAAAGAAATTTAAAGAGAAGAATCTGGCAACGGGAGCTTCAGGCAAAAAAACTACTTATTTATTTTCGATGCCGCCAGTTCGTAGGCTTGCTGGTAGTATCGGATCAGATTCTTCCAATCGAAAGCGGAGGAGTAGTTTTCTACGTTATTCCGTTGCATGATGCGCTCCCTTCGCGACTGCGTCAGGAATTTATGCAGTGACGCCGCAAGGTGTCGCGCGCTCCAATCGAAGGTCCGCTTACCGCGCTCGATTACAAACATTCCATTTTTCTCGTGGTCGGGGAAATTGTGAGTAAGGTAGTCACCGAAGCCGGAAAGATCGCTGGTCACTGAAGGAACGCCGCTGGCCATACACTCAAGTGGTGTGTAACCCCAGGGCTCGTAGTAGCTCGGGAACACGCCCAGGTGACAACCGCGCACAAATTCTCCGTAGTCCATTCCGAACAGTGGATTTGTAGAATTGATAAAGTCCGGGTGGTAAACAATTTTCACTTTGTCTTCGGGTCGGTTCTGCAGGTTTCTGCGAACAAGGAACTGAAGTATCTCGTCGGTGTCCTCGTTGACAAGCTTGTGCGTTACCACAAGTGGAAGCTTGTTGCTCTTCCAACTTTGAATCGTGCGGCGATAGCGGAGCTTCCAGTAATCTTCAACAAAGTCATTCAAGTTCGGCAGCCGGTGATCTTGTCGTGTGGTCGAAGCAAAAAATAAACCCTTGCCGACCTCATTTTCTATGGCCTCGCAGGTTTGCCTGATTTCTTCCATCATCGCGCGCGATTGCAATACTTCCGGCTTGATACTATAGAATTCCCGCTTTGTAACGAAGAACATAACCACCGTAAGGTCGGCTTTCTCAGATTTGAGCTTTTCATTAAGGTGCCAGAGTGCCTCAAGCGTGAGATCAAAACCTTTGTTCCTGTATTCATACCTGCCAGATGTGAACAGGTACAAGGTCTTATCGAGATCGAACGTATAAGATTGGAAGAAGTGACCCATGACAAACTCATGGATCTCCTTCTTATAATGAGCATGAAGGTTTTGAAATTCGTGCAACGCTTCGAAACGCTCAATGTTTAATCCGTTTGGAAGGATCACCTCTGGCTTGCGTTTGAGCAAATGCTTGCACTCACGGGCCGTTACCTCACTCACGGTCGTAAATACGTCGCAACTCTGGGCACAACCAAACTCAATCGCCTCCTCCGTAGCAACGCCGAATTTTTTTGCTTCCACTTCGTGATTGAAGAATGGCAAGTGTGCGTAGAAAAATGGTGAATTGATCGCCAGGTGGCGACCGAGCTGCGTTGCGTGTGTTGTAAACACCGTTTTTACAGCCATCTTATCTCTTTTAATATCAAGTATCGGCAAGCCAGCCATCCACTCGTGGAAGTGCGCGAGGATCGGTTGGTCCTTGTCAACCAACTTAATCAGCTCGTCAAAAAAAAGTTTTGTCAAATATCCAAACGCGACCACCTGGTTGATGAGCGTGTTGTGCTCGGGTGTTGCCACGCCATGGTTCTTCCAGAGAAGATACTTGATTACACCCAATGCCTTTGCTTCAATTACGTTGGGATTGAGCAACAGCACGCGCGGTTTACCTGTGATAAGCCATTCGGCGTAGTGAACATCGTAGCCACGTTTGCGGAGATTGGTGGCGGCCTGACCAAAAACATCCTCGACATCGTCAAGCGGTTCAAGTTCAGCCTGAATATTTTTTCCCGTGTACGGACCGATCATACAGAAAGGACCATTCACATGGTCGGCCATTGCAGGTGCCTTGGATCGGATAACTGTATAGATGCCTCCCACTTGGTTGCAGACTTCCCACGCCACTTCGATCAGCATGGACTTAGGAAAAGTTTGTAACGTGGCTGCCTTTGGTCTTTGCATACGATGAATTCCTAAAAGCTACATCGTATTTTCTGCAAGTTCAAACACAGAAAGTAGAGCAAATGGAATTTTGAGCCTCTCGACCGATAAGTATTAACTAAGGTCAAATTGGCATAAAACGGTCGAAATAATAGATGAATTCGGTCAAAATTTCCTGAAATATGAACGCTTTTACCTTGGTTCTCATTTTGAGATAAGCGGACGCGGGGGACCAATAATATGAACTTTGAAAAATTCACAATTAAATCGCAGGAGGCACTGCAGAAATCGGCGGAGATGGCAACATCGCGGCAGCAGCAGGCGATCGAGCCGGCCCATGTGCTGAAAGCGATCCTGGCGACCGACGAAAATGTAGTTGACTATTTAACGAAGAAGTTGAATGTCAACAGGACAATCCTCGAATCAAAGCTTGATGAGCTGCTGGCGTCTTACCCGAAAGTTTCCGGCACCCAGCCGTATCTGTCTACGACAACAAATACGGTTCTCACCAGCGCTGAAAAAGAACTGAAGGAATTCAAAGACGAATATATTTCTATTGAGCATTTGCTGCTTGCACTGCTTGCGTCCAGAGACAAGGTTTCTTCGCTCATGAAAGATGCAGGTTTCGCGAGGCAGGAGCTTATTAAAGCCGTGAAAGAACTTCGAGGTGGAGCAAGTGTTACGGACCAGAACGCGGAATCAAAATATAAATCACTCGAACGCTATTCCAAGAACCTCAACGACCTCGCCAAGAAAGGCAAGATCGACCCTGTGATCGGCAGGGATGAAGAGATCCGGCGCGTATTGCAAATTCTTGCCCGCCGTACCAAGAACAACCCCATTTTACTGGGAGAGCCGGGCGTAGGAAAAACCGCGATCGTTGAAGGCATGGCGCAACGCATCGTGAATGGTGACGTGCCCGACAATCTGAAAGATAAGGTCCTTGTGTCGCTTGACATGGGCTTGCTGGTTGCCGGCGCGAAATACAAAGGCGAGTTCGAAGAGCGCCTCAAGGCCGTGATCAAAGAGGTCACTGACGCCGAAGGTCAGATCATTTTATTTATCGACGAGATCCACACGCTTATTGGCGCTGGTGGTGGCGAAGGGGCAATGGATGCGGCAAACCTCCTGAAACCCGCACTCGCACGTGGCGAGCTGCACGCCATTGGGGCCACGACCCTCAAAGAATATCAGAAGTACATCGAAAAAGATAAGGCACTTGAAAGAAGGTTTCAGGCTGTAACCGTCGACGAACCTTCAGTCGAAGATTCTATTTCGATACTACGTGGTATCAAGGATAAATACGAGTTACATCATGGAGTTCGCATTAAGGACGATGCTGTCATTGCTGCCGTTGAACTTTCGCACCGCTACATCTCCGACCGCTTCCTTCCAGACAAAGCTATCGACCTGATGGACGAAGCTGCGTCGAAGTTGCGTATACAAATGGACTCTATGCCTGAAGAGCTCGATGAGTTGAATCGCAGGATCATGCAGCTCGAGATCGAGCGCGAAGCAATCCGTCGCGAAAAAGATCGGGACAAGGAATCCACATTAAGTAAAGACATCGCCGACCTCTCTGAGAAAAGAAACGGCCTGAAAGCAAAATGGGAAAGTGAGAAAGGCGTTGTGCACAGCATTCAAAAAGAAAAAGAGCTTATTGACAAGCTGAAGTTTGAAGCCGACCAGGCTGAAAAGGCAGGCGACTATGGCCGTGTGGCGGAAATTCGTTACGGCAAGATCACAGAAGCTGAAAAGCGGCTGCAGGGATTACAAAACAAGATGACGGCCATGCAGAGCAACGGCACATTGCTCAAGGAAGAAGTCGACAGTGAAGATATCGCTCAGATCGTTGCGCGGTGGACGGGCATTCCCGTTTCGAAAATGCTGCAGACTGAGAGAGAAAAACTTTTGCACCTGGAGGATGAACTTGGTAAAAGAGTCGCGGGCCAGGAGGAAGCCATCAAAGCGCTTTCAGATGCCGTGCGGCGAAGTCGCGCTGGATTGCAAGATCCCAAGCGACCGATCGGTTCGTTCATTTTTATGGGAACCACCGGTGTTGGAAAGACGGAGCTGTCGAAAGCTTTAGCGGAATACCTTTTCAATGACGAAAACTCCATGGTACGCATAGACATGAGCGAATACCAGGAACGCCACAGCGTGAGCAGACTCATTGGCGCGCCTCCAGGTTACGTTGGCTACGATGAAGGCGGGCAGCTTACAGAGGCTGTCCGGAGAAAACCATACTCAGTCGTGTTATTGGATGAGATCGAGAAAGCGCACCCTGACGTGTTCAACATTTTGCTGCAGGTGCTTGACGACGGACGTCTCACCGACAATAAAGGTCGCGTTGCAAACTTCAAGAATACGATCATCATCATGACCACCAATATCGGCGCAACGCTGATACAGGAGAGTTTCGAAAAAATTACCGATGAAAACTATTTCGAAGTCATCGAGGAGACGAAAGAGGAAGTGCTCGAACTGCTTCGAAAGAATGTCAGGCCGGAGTTTATCAACCGTATCGATGAGATCGTAATGTTCCGTCCGCTCACGACGAAAGACATCAGGAAGATCGTTTCGATCCAAGTCGAAAGTATACGGAAACGGCTATTGGATTCGGGGATTCACCTTGAGATTTCGGACGCGGCACTCGACCGGCTGGCGAAGCTAGGTTACGATCCGCAGTACGGTGCAAGACCCCTGAAACGCGTGCTGCAACGTGAGATCCTGAACGAGCTTGCGAAGCAAATCCTTTCAGGCAAGGTCAGCAAGGATGCCGTGATTCATGTCGAGATGAAGAACGATGTAGAGTTCGAGTTTGTGAACTCCGGGGAAACCGTGGAAGTATAGCGATGAGTGTTAGGTTGTATGTGTTAAGTAGGGTTATCCTTATTTAGCACTTACAACTCAACACTTAGCATAATTCAGACTCCCTCCACAATATGAAACACTTTCTTTAGCCTTTCCTGCCCTTTTCTGTCCATCAGCATCAGGAGGTAGTCGCCGCTTTGGATTGGGATCCCGCCTTCCGGATTCTTGTGCATGACGCGCTTCCCTTCGAAGATTTTTACCATTCCGATCAGGACCACATTGCACTGTTTCTTTAGGTCGAAGAACGCCTTTTCATAGGGCATCCCGATGAAGGGATTGTCGCCGGTGATCAGGAACTCCTTCATATCGTATTCGTGATCTTCGTGCGCGAAAGCGATGATCTCCTCGCTGAGGATGGCTACATCCGGCTCATAGATGTAACTGGCAAGCAGCTTTGATGAAATTTCGTTTTTCGAGATCGCGTAAGTAACTCCCGCATTCACAAACGTGCTTTTCAGGTTGCCATTATCAAGCGTAACAACATAGTTGAGGTTCTCAAAATGCTTCTTAATGTTGATGATGTAGACCAACTTCTCCGTGTCGTCATTCAGGTTGATAAACACGACGGACGCAGCGCGGAGGTTTGATTTCTCCAGCAGCTCAAAGTTATTGTAGTCGGAATAGAGCGTATAAACGTTTTCCGTAGAATAGAATTCATGAATGATGTCAATGCTGGCCCTGTCTTTGGTGATTACCGCAATTTTGCGACCGGCTCCGACGAGGTGGCTTATGACGGATTGACCAAAGTCATTCCAGCCAATCATCACCACGTGATCTTTGAATTGGGTGCCATTGAGGCCCAATTCCTTTTCTTCTTTCAGTGTGCTCATAAAATTTGCAATCTGTCCGATAATAAAACCATAAACACCGAGGCTCGACAAAAGGAAAACAAATCCGATCATCCTTCCCCAATAAGTGACGGGTAGCGCGTCACCATAACCGACGGTGGTGAGGGTCTCCACCAGGTACCACATCGCATCCTGAAGAGTATTGATCTTGCTGTTCGGTGCGCCTTCTTCCAGCTCCAGGAGGACCCCGATGAAAGTTCCGTAAAGCACAATGAGCACGACGATCGTGATTATGGCTCTGCGGTAATTGAATTTCTTCTTCATGGGTAAGGTGGCGCCTAACTAAATCAAAAGACAGGATAATGCAAAATAATCAACGTTTTGAAATTATTCGGCGGGGCATGTGTTCAGCGCCTTGCTCACTGAATTCACATCAATCAATCCCCTTTCATGACCCCAGCTGTTATAGATATAAGTAGCAATCTCAGCAATTTCAAGTTCGGTAAGCGATGGAACGCCCGGCATCGGCTGATTGAAGTTCTTACCATTTACGATAATCTCCCCTGTCATACCCCGCTTCATCACGCACATCACCTTTTCGGGATTTGCTTCCACAAAATCCGAAGGCGCAAGAGGTGGATAGACAAGGCCCAACCCCTTTCCATTTTTTTGATGACAATTGCTGCAATGTGTTTGGTATAGCTGCTCACCTTCAACAAAGTATTGTTGGAACTTCGGATCTGTGGAACACGATGTGAGTAATGAAAAGAAAATGATGAATAGTGAATAGTGAATGGCGAACAGTGAATTATGAAGTGTGCTTCGAAGCCGAATACCCCGCCATCCGAAGCTGACATGACCAACACCCAACACCCGACAGCAAGCAACTGAAATTAATCGCAATGGAAGCAGTGACCTCATTCTTTAACAGCTCTCAATCGCTTGATATCCTCCACCAATCTATCCACGTCGTTCTCTTTGGTGCCATCATATTTGCCACGAATGCGGCCCTGCTTGTCGATGAGAAGAAACGCGCCGCTATGAATAAATCCGTCGGGTTCGGTCTTGTCCTCCATAGCCGTGGCAAAATAGCTGGTCTGCGCGATCTTGTAAATCGAATCTTTTTTTCCAGTGACGAAATGCCAGCGCTTGCTCTCGACACCCAGCCTTTTCGCAAAGTCGTGCAGCAACGCAACCGAGTCATATTCCGGATCGATTGTATGCGAAATGATCAAGACGTCGGGCATGTCCGCTGTGGCTTCATAGACACGCAACATTTGTGTTTTCATGATCGGGCAGATCGTGCGGCACGACGTAAAAAAGAAATCTGCCACGTAGACCTTGTCAGTGAAAGTTGCATTGGTAATGACTGTACTGTCCTGATCAACAAACTCGAAGGGTGCTATCTTATGATAAACTGTGTCGCCCGCCTCCACCCTGCGCTCTCCAAAGATTGGCAGCTCGGCAGGCTTTGTAGTGCAGCTCTGGATCAATGAACTTAAGGTTAACAACATCACTACGAAGAACGCTCGATGCGAATAGTTGGTGCGAACTACATCGCATGAAACCTCTCCCGCCGGCAACCAGCAACCAGCAACCAGCATCCTCCTAAAAGGTAATCTCATCTCCTTCGTGTATTTCATCGTGATCAATTGCAATAACGTTCTGTCCAAAATAAACTTTATTGTTTCGGGTCCGGTATTTCGCGAGCGTAGCTATCGGTTCTTTTCCGCGAACTGCAGTCTCTTGATCAATCGTTGGAACCGGACATCGCGCGCAAGGCTTTACGCCTGCAAAACGATTCTTGCCGACCACAAATCCTTTCCATGAATCCTCCTCATGCGCATCGCCTCCGGTGAACACAAGATTCGGTCTGAATCTGTTCATCGGCACTGGTTTTTCCAACCGTTGATTAAGCTCATCCAGCGAAGTCTGACCGATAATCAACAAGGGAAATCCATCGGCAAGGCTCACATGTTCATTATTCATCCTGTAATCTGGATCCACAGGCCTCGGATTTTCTTCGGGAAAGCTGACAAGCCTGCAATTCGTGTCGAGTTTTTCCGAGAACCACGTACTGATTTGCCTGTTGACTTCGTAGACTGTGACAGTGTCGTCCCAAACCACCGCCTGGATTGGATTTTCTTTGCGGACCGCCTCCATGGGAAGCACGACCGAATCGCTTCCGAATTTTATGCAGAAAGAGTGACCCTGGAATGCCGGTTTGAAAAGTGCGAGCGGCGGTGTCTCGCGTTGGGTCATAAACATTCCGGCTTCATCAACAAGCATCCAGCGGCGGTCGAATTCGAGACCTTTTTCCATCACCCTTGATGAGGGAACCCGAATTCCACCCAACCCCTTGACCGGATAAATCCAAATTTCTGTAAGGATGCGGGATGCCATGGAGAATGATCGGATATGGTGCGCAACAAAGATCAGAATTAACTCAACACAACGAAACTATCCTTTAATATAACAATGGGCTTTCCTCGGGAGCTAAGCCTTGAACCTTAAACCCTGAACTTTACACCTTGAACTTAATTAGTACATCTTCTCATAGTACTCTCTTGCCATTCGATTCGAATCAAATGCCGTGAGCACATCTGCCCATCCTTGCCGCATAATACTGTACCACTTTTCAGGTTGCCGATAGTAGGTGGGAATGATTTCTTCCTTCAATACTTTAAACATTCTATCCGACTCGATCTTATCCTGCTGTTCTTCGGAAAGCGCACGATCAGCGGCCTGAATCGAAAAACTATTCACTCCGTGCTTTTCAAATTCCGGAACCCAACCATCGGGAATGGAAAAATTAACGCTGCCGTTCATTGCTGCTGTCATGCCTGAAGTCCCGGAAGCTTCGCGTGTAAGCTTCGGGTTGTTGAGCCACACGTCGGAACCTCGCTTCAGCAAAGCGGAGACACCCAGCTCGTAGCCGGTGACGACGGTGCAATTCGGCAGCAGTTTCGTTTTCCAATAAATGTCATTGAACAAATCGATCGATTGCTGGTCGCCGGGGTAGGGCTTGCCCGCCCAGATTATCTGGATTGGGTTTTTTGTGTCGCGGGCAAGTTCGTAAAACCTGTCGAGGTCATACATCAGGAGGCTGGCACGCTTATAACCGGCAAAGCGTCGCGCCCATACGATCGTGAGAACGTTTGGATCAAACAGTTTGCCAGTCTGATCAGCGACAAAATTGAAAAGCCGCTTCTTCAATTCTTTCTTTCTGCTTATAACAAGATCGCGATTGTTGGTATTGAATCCCTCCTCGAGTGTCTTATCCAGCCAATAGGTATGATTCTGAGCATTGGTGATTGCTTTGATCTCACAGATCCGCTCACTGTCCTTCCACATTTCCCGTGACACTTCGCCGTGAAGCTGCGATACACCGTTAGCAACCTTCGCCATTCGAAGCGCGGCAAGCGAATAGTTAAGCACTTTGCTATCCGATTCGATCAACGTGTTATAGTCCTCCTTTGCGACCCCATCGAAGAAGCTCATTACTTCGAGTGTTGCGAGTGAACGCACTTCGTTGCCAGCGATCTCTGGAGTATGTGTTGTGAACACCACACGTTTCTTTACTTCTTCCAGGCTTTTATACTTGTTCCACAAATAGAAACACAGGGGCAGAGCGTGACCTTCATTCATGTGATAGACATCGGTGCTGCGTCCCAGAATGTCGAGCAGCTTCGCGCCACCGTAGCCGAGAAGGCTCGAAGCTGAGATGCGGGCAGTTTCGTGGGGATCGTATAACCGATAGCTGATCGTTTGTGCGAGGTAGTCGTTTTCCGGTATATCCGTGGTGAGTAAAAAAAGAGGAGCGGTGTTGAAAACTTCCGGCTTGAGGAGCAAGACCTTAACTTTTACTTCGTGATTGTGGATGGTAATTGGAAATTGTATTCCGGTTTCCGTCAGGAAAGAATAGTTCTTTTCGATAAAGCTCACCTTCATGGTGCCATCACGATTGCGTTCCTGGTCGTAGTATCCGTATTTCCAAAGTATGCCGATACCTATGAAGTTCTGTTTAAGCTCGAATGCGCTGCGCATATGCGAGCCTGCCAGGAATCCAAGGCCGCCGCTGTAAATTTTCAGGGCCTGGTCGATCGCAAATTCCATTGAGAAATAGGCAACCGGTTTGGAAAATTTCGGATCGAACTGGTAAGGAAACAGCTGAGAAATGTCTAGCATGGGGTGGTTTTCAATAAACTAAAGCGCAAAATAAAGAATTTGAAGATTTGGCGATTTGAAAATGTGAGGCTGAGTTCAGGGACTGTTTACAGGTTCGCGCTTCTAATGGCCTTATCGCAGCATGAAATGTCAAAACTTGTTCCAACCAATTTCCAAATCTTCAAATCATTCACAAATACTTCATCGAGACACTGACAGGTTCCGTCCGTGGACATCTGAACTTCGCTTTCTCGTACGACGGTGGTCCAAACTTTCCCATGGTATCATTCGAGGCTCCGACTCCTTCTTTTGGCATCCCAATAAAATTCGTGTTCAGCCTTTCATCACCATTCGCGTCATGAAAAACCGATATCGCATACTCTCCGGGCTTAACGTTTTTGAATACCACCTTAACGGAACCCGTCTGCGCAGTCACTTTTTCGCCCCGCACCGCCCTCTTCAAAAATGTCTTTTCGGAATTAAAAAGACCCACCATCAGAGTTCCTGGCGTGTCTTGGACGTTTTTGATTATGACCACCAAGTCCTGTGCCGCCGCCACAACGGCAACGTTTAGACAGATTATTAAAAGTCCAGCGTGTTTCACGCTTCAATATTAAACAGGAATTCTGTCCCGGTTTAGGCCATTAGTGGCCACTTATTGGACACAAATCCCGCACCCCCGATTAACAAACCATTAACAAGCTTTTTGACCGTGGATTTTATATTTTTATAATTCAGATAATCAAAAACTTATGGCTTCATATACCCTCAAGATCAACAACAAGAGTTACACTGTAGATGTCGATCCGAGAATGCCTTTACTATGGGCAATCCGTGACATCGTTGGCCTTACCGGTACCAAATATGGATGCGGCATTGCACAATGCGGAGCCTGCACGGTTCACATTGATGGCACTCCCATGAGATCATGCTCGTTGCCTGTGTCATCGGTGGGCTCGAAATCGATCACCACCATAGAAGGCATTTCCAGCGACAATTCGCATCCAGTCCAGCAGGCTTGGATTCAGGAGCAAGTGCCGCAGTGCGGCTATTGTCAAAGCGGACAGATAATGGCAGCGACAGCTTTGTTAAAGAAGAATGCAGCACCAACCGATAAAGATATCGATGCGGCGATGCAAGGTCACATCTGTCGGTGCGGTACTTATCCGCGAATACGGAAGGCGATAAAGACGGCCTCTGTTCTCATGTCTCAGAAAGCATCCGCAAAATAAACCGGCGTATGGAGACGATCGATAAAAACATCTCAAGGAGAAACTTCATCCGGTTGGGTGGACTTTCAGGAGCCGCGCTGACGCTAGGACTTTACACACCTCTATTCTCGAAGGAAATATCGGATGACGTGATCACGGCAGCGGCAGCTGAAAATCTTGGTATCGACCTCAACGCGTGGATCAGCATCGATCCGATGGGCAAGGTGACTATCACGAATCACCGCGCTGAAATGGGTCAGGGATCGTTTCAATCGGTTCCGCAGATCATTGCAGAGGAGTTGGAGGTGAACATGGATCAGATCAACATCGTGTTTGCCGTTGGTAACGGAAAAAAATACGGCAGCCAGATCACCGGGGGCAGTTCTACCATCCGTGGCAATTATAAAAAATTGTTGAAGTTGAGTGCGACAGCCCGTGAGATGCTGATCGAAGCTGCAGCCAAGAAGTGGCAGGTATCGAAATCCGATTGTTATGCCGAAAATGGCCAGGTCATACACAAACCCTCGGGGAAAAAATTCGGCTATGGCGAATTGGTTGCGGAAGCTTCAAAGCTCGAACCACCCCAGGAAGTAGCATTAAAAGATTCAAAAAATTACAAGATACTTCGAAAGCCGCTCCCACGTCAGGATACGCCAATGAAAACGAATGGCGCTGCGATCTTTGGGCTCGACAAAAAATTGCCCGGGATGTTGTATGCGGTCGTTGAGCGCAATCCGCGCTTCGTTGGAAAAGTAAGAAGCTTCGATGACTCTGCAACTAAAAAGGTCCCGGGAGTGCGGCATGTATTGAAAGTGACACGCGACACCTTTGGTCAGATGTTCGAAGGGGTGGCTGTGGTTGCCGACAATACCTGGGCTGCCATGGAAGGAAGAAAAGCGCTGAAGGTAGAGTGGGATGATTCCGGTTTTGATTATCACAGCACCGATCAGATCTATAACAAGATGAAAGATCAGATCAAAAACGGAAGTATCATTTCTTATAAGACAAAAGGCAACAGCGCGGCTGTATATGACAAGGCCGAGAAAAAGCTTGAAGCGATGTATGAAACCCCATACGAATCGCACAGCTGCATGGAGCCATTGAACTGCATCGCAAATGTCACCGAGGATTCGTGCGAGATCTGGGGTCCCATCCAGGGGCCGGATTGGATTCAGGGCAGTCTCGCCGGACATCTGAAGTTACCAATGGAAAAAGTTACCGTGAATATGACTTTCCTCGGCGGAGGATTTGGGCGTAAAGCATTCACGGATTATCCCTTCGAAGCGGCAATGATCTCAAAAGCGATCAAAGGTCCGGTACAAGTTGTGTGGACACGCGAAGACGACATGACGATCGGGCCATTCCGCCCGGGAATGGTATACCAATGCAAAGGAAGCCTTTCCAAGAGCGGAAGGCTCAGCTCATTCCACACCGTCATGGCTGGCCAAAACATGGGGACACAAAATCCTGGCGCGGATAAATCCGGTTACAACGACAGTACTACCGAGGGACTGCTTGAACCGTACTTCGACTCCATTCCCAATTATAATTTTGGCGATGCGCCACTCGAATCTCCGATCCCGGTGATGTGGTGGAGATCCGTTTACGCGTCTACAAACGGTTTTGCGCTAGAAAGCTTTATGGATGAAATGGCTCGCACCGCCGAAAAAGATCCATTTGATTTTCGTCGACAGCATTTAAATAATAACGAACGCTACCTCGCCCTCCTCAACAGACTGGAAGAAGTGAGTGGCTGGAAAAATCGCAAGAACGAAGGCGCGACTGCGGGAACTTCAACGCAGGTGGGATATGGCGTGGCCATCACGGAATGTTTCACCAGCATCGTCGGCGAAGTGGTGAAGGTTTCGAAAAAATCCGACGGAAAGGTCAAGATAGATAAAGTGTGGGCGGTGATGGATTGCGGCTGGTACGTTAACCCGGACATCATTCGTGCACAGGTAGAGGGCAGCATTGTCATGGCGCTCGGCGCCGCTACCAAGCACGCCACACACTTCGCAGACGGTAGGGCGGTTGAAAAAAATTTCAATAATTATTTGATGCCGCGGATCAGCGAGACTCCCGAGATAGAAGTCCATGTGATGGACAACGACGAACGTGCGGGTGGCGTGGGTGAGCCAGGTCTCCCCCCTTTCACACCTGCCCTAACAAATGCAATCTTTGATCTCACCGGTAAACGGATACGTGTACTTCCTTTTGCGTTAGATCAAGTGTAGAAATTTATTATTCAATTACAGCGTCTCCGGATCCGGAGGCGCTTTTTTTTAAACCAAATCTCATGAAACTGAAAGCCTTATTTTTTTTATTTCCCTTGGCGGCAATGTTCACGCTCGTATCCTTCCAGGGCAAAACTTCGTTTGACTTGAAATCAAGTGTTGCACGTGGAAAGGAAACATACACAACCTATTGCATATCGTGTCATATGGAACAAGGTGAAGGCATCGAAGACGTATATCCCCCGCTGGCGAAGTCAGACTACATGATGGCCGACAAGAAGCGTTCAATCCAACAGGTGATAAAGGGTGTGACGGGCGAGATAAAAGTGAAAGGGAAAGTCTACAACAGTGAGATGACAGGCTTCGATCTTTCAGATCAGGAAGTAAGTGATGTACTCAACTACGTTCGCAATTCATTTGGGAATAAGGGAGAAGCCGTAACACCAGCGCAGGTGAAAGCCGCGCGCTAGCGCCGCCTGCCGATAATGACGGCGCTTAACAACAATGAGTGTGAAAAAAACATGGACATTCCTAAAGGCAGTTCTTTTCACATTGGGAATCATGTTACCATTCTATGTGGGGTATGACGTGTTGTTTAGTCGGCCCCGGCATTTACAAGGCATAATCGTCGAAAAAATATTTGTTCCGGCGCACGGTGCTGTCGGCGGATCTCCATTCTGGGGGGCACACCGCGGCAACTATGTCGTCACTGCTCAAAAGCAGGATCAGTGGCTCGCGGTAGTAAAGATGGATTCGGGCGATACACTCTCAGTGCATTGCATCGCCGACCATTATAATAATAAACAGGTTGGCGACATCATCCATTTCAAAAGGTACGAAGGTGAACACCTGCATATCCAGTATTTCGCACATAACGAGGAAGAAGATTAAATAACATCACTGATGGCTAAATATTCATTCACCGTCAACAATCAACCTGTTTCAATAAATGTTGATCCCGATACGCCCCTGCTTTGGGTGTTACGCGATGAGCTCGATCTCAAAGGCACAAAGTTCGGGTGCGGAAAAGCGCAATGCGGTGCTTGCACTGTTCACATGAACGGAAATGCGGTGCGCTCCTGCACCCTGCCGGTCTCTTCCGTGAAAGGGAAGATCACAACTATCGAAGGGCTTTCTGCCGATGGATCGCATCCGTTGCAGAAGGCGTGGTGCGAAATCGACGTGCCTCAGTGCGGCTATTGCCAGGCCGGCCAGATCATGTCTGCGGCGGCACTATTGGCAAGAAAACAAAACCCATCCGACGGCGACATCGACGCTGCCATGTCCGGCAATTTATGCCGGTGCGGAACATATACGCGCATCAGAAAAGCGATTCATCAGGCGGCGGAAACAAGCAAGTCATGAAAAACAAGGTGGATATTTTTGATAGCACTCCGTCACGACGGGAATTTTCCCGCCGTGACTTTCTCAGAGTGAGCACAATTGCCGGATCAGGACTCGTCATCGGAATGTCACTGGCATCGAAACAAGCAAGGGGCGCCGTGGAAGGAATATTTGAGCCAAACGCATTCCTTAATATTAACGCGGACGGAAGCATTATCATCTTTTCCAAGAATCCGGAAATCGGGCAAGGCGTGAAGACTTCCATGCCGCAGATCATCGCAGAGGAACTTTGTGTGGATTGGAAGAAGATAGAAGTGCGGCAGGGTGACCTTGACGGTCGCTTCGGTGATCAGTTTGCAGGTGGCAGCACAGCCATCACGACCAATTTCAATGAATTGCGACGGGCCGGTGCGTCGGCCAGGGAAATGTTGATCGAGGCCGCTGCCCGGAGATGGCAGGTTGCTCTTAGCGACTGTTATGCCGAAGCCGGCTTCATTCACAAGAAAAATTCGAATGATAAACTGAGTTATGCTGACCTCGTCAATGACGCATCGAAAATCAGTCCACGGGAAAATCCAAGACTGAAAGAAAAGAAAGACTATTCACTGATCGGCAAATCCATCGGTGGCGTCGACAATCAAAAAATCGTTACTGGCAAAGCTGAATTCGGCCTCGATGCCAGGCCAAAGGGAATGCTTGTCGCGGTAGTAGCCCGCTGCCCTGTTCGGGGTGGAAAAGCGAAAACCTTTGACGCGACAGAAACACTAAAGGTGTCGGGTGTACGCGACGCGTTCATTATTGATTTCACGTCGACGGACCCGCGCGAGTCAGCGAATGGTGTCGCCGTCGTTGCCGATTCGACATGGCAGGCGATGAAAGGCAGGAAACTGCTAAAAGTGGAGTGGGATTATCTAACAGGTGAGAATGAAAGCGATGAGCGCATTCGTCGCGCATTCGAAGAGAATACTTCGAAAAAAGGCGAAATAATGGTGCGCGATGATGGCAATGTAGATCAGGCATTCGCTGGCGCAAAAACTATTGAGTCAGTTTACGAAGTTCCATTCCTCTCGCACGTGCCGATGGAGCCAATGAACTACATCGCAGACGTTCGCGAAGATGGGTGCGACCTTTGCGGACCAACGCAGGTGCCGGATTCTGCACGAGACAATGCCCGCGCCATTACCGGATTACCGGCCAATAAGATCAAAGTCCGTATGACACGGGTTGGAGGCGGCTTTGGCCGGCGGTTGTCTGCCGATTATGTGACTGAGGCTGTGTTGATTTCGAAAAAAATAAAAAGACCAGTTCAGGTAGTCTGGACGCGTGAAGACGATATACGAAATGATCTCTACCGGCCCGCGGGGGTTTACAAACTAAAAGCTACTGTTGACAACGATGCCAAGATCGTCAGCTGGTATACCAACGCCAGTACGACGTCACGTTATCTATACGCCGCTTCGAAACGTTCACCGCACATCACTGAAATTTTTCCCGACGGCTTTCCGGCGGGATTTGTTCCCAACTTCAGAATGGAATACACCGCTGTCAAAACCAACATTGGCGTTGGCGCATGGCGTGCACCTGGACATAACGCGACCGCATTCGTCGATCAAAGTTTCATTGACGAGCTGGCCCACGCGGCGGGCAAGGACCCCGTGCAATTCAGACTGGATATTCTCGGCGAGGGGAATAAAGACATGCCCTATCGCGATCATGGTGGACCGCAGTACAGCACCGGACGTCTGAAGAATGTTATAACACTCGCTGCAACCAAAGCTAATTGGTCTACACCCCCGCCAAAAGGAATTTTTCGCGGCTTCGCCGCACACTTCATGTTCGGCGCGTACGTGGCCGAAGTCATTAGCATTTCGATGAGAGATGGCGGTATAAAAGTCGAAAGTATTGTCGTCGCTTGTGACTGTGGTATGGTGATCAACAAAAGCGGCGCGCAAAATCAACTTGAAGGAGGTATAATCGACGGATTAGGTGCGGCGCTTTACGGCGCAGTTCATATCGAAGGAGGTAATTCAAAGGAAAGCAACTTTGATGACTACAAGCTTCTGCGTATGAAGGATGCGCCGTCAATTGAAGTACACCTCGTTGACAGCAATGAAAAGCCCGAAGGCCTTGGTGAGATGTCGCTTCCCGTAGTGAGCGCAGCGCTGTGCAACGCGATATTTGCCGCCACGGGGAAACGAATCCGAAAGCTCCCGATCAATGTGAACGGTGGTTCAAATACCTGACCCGGCCCATTGACCCCGTGATTCAAGTTTCCATTTAGATTTTTGCCACACGTTTGTACCGAAGCCACTTCCGCGCGACGGAGGCGTGGCTACGTTCTATTTAACCTTCAACCCGTTCATACTATAAGAGAAACTCTTCGTAAGGATATTTTCTTAAATTTCCCAACGGGCCTTACCGAAATCAATCCAATCCGAACATGCGTATCACTGAACCACTTTTCCTGGCACTAATACTTTACGGTTGTGCCACTCCGGCGACGGAAACCGCATCACCTGTCGCTGCTGAATCGAACCATGCCGTGCCGTCAGCTTTTCGTGATGATGACAGGTTGGCGAGAATAAAATCCGTTCTTCCTGTTGTCGACGGAATCTTTGAATCACATTTTAAGAAGGGGCACTTCCCCGGTATGTCATACGCGATTATTGCGGACGGCCAGATGATTCACGCAAACTCATTCGGCGTAGCCGATGTAAAGCTGATGACACCGGCAACGGCGCAAACCGGTTTTCGTATTGCGTCGATGACCAAAAGTTTCACCGCCCTTGCTATCCTCAAGCTGCGCGACGCGGGCAAGCTTAGTCTCACTGACCCCGTTTCAAAATACATCCCTGAAATGGCGAAAGTGAAAAGTTTCACAAGTGATGCGCCAGCGATCACAATTGAAAACCTGTTGACGATGTCCGCGGGGTTTCCTGAAGATAACCCTTGGGGAGACCGACAGCTGGCAGACACCGATGAAGAATTGCTGGCATTGATTCGACAAGGAATATCATTTTCTAATGTTCCGGGCGTTGAGTTCGAGTACAGCAATCTCGGCTTCGGTATGCTCGGGCGAATTGTTACTGTAGTGGCGGGCAAGCCGTACGAACAATACATAAATGAAAGCATCCTGAAACCACTTGGCATGAACGATTCAAAATGGGAATACACCGAAGTCCCGAAAGAGAGATTCGCTCCCGGTTACCGGTGGGAGGACGGTCAATGGAAAGAGGAACCAATACTTCATGATGGAATATTCGGAGCAATGGGAGGCCTTACGTGTTCCGCAGAAGATTTTTCGAAATACGTCGCATTCCACCTTTCGGCCTGGCCGCCAAGAGACGGCGAAGAATCCTCCGTGGCGAAAAGAAGCACGCTGCGTGAAATGCACCAGCTTCAACGGCTGGGCGGACTTCAATCGCAGGCAAAGAATTCAAAAGGGGAACTCTGCCCCTCGGTCTCTGGATACGGATACGGACTTGGTTATCGCAAAGATTGTTCGGGACTTGTTTCCATCCGGCATGGCGGCGGCCTGCCAGGATATGGAAGTGAATGGAGATTCTATCCGGAGCTCGGCATCGGCATCGTCTCGCTGAGCAACCTTACATATGGCGGAATGGGCAGCCCTAACTTCCGCGCGCTCGATACGCTGATCACTTTGGCGAAACTAAAACCGCGTGAACTCCCAGCTTCTGCCATTCTCGATCAACGGAAAAAAGAAATCATGGACTTATTGAGCCAGTGGCCGCAAGATAAGCTCGGGATCTTCGCCGAGAATTTCTTCCTCGATCAGTCAGTAGATTCCCGAAAGAAAGAAGCCACCGAAGTACTGGCGCAGGCGGGGAAAATCGTCAGCGTCGGTGAAATGATACCGGAAAATCAGCTACGCGGTTCATTTATTATCGATGGAGAAAAGAAAGACGTGGCGGTTTTCTTTACGCTCACACCTGAATCAACTCCACTCGTGCAGCAGCTCGACCTTACTCTTATCGATAAGTAAGCGGTAAACACTACCGTATGAACATCGCGATCATCATTCTTGCTGCCGGTTCATCGCAACGGATGGGGCAATCGAAGCAGCTGTTGAAAGTTGGTGATGAGACTTTGCTGCAACGAAGCACGCGAATCGCGCTGGAGACAGGAATGCATCCGATTGTAGTCGTCCTCGGAGCCCGCGAAAAAGAACACAGCGAGGCGCTCAAAAAATTTCCCGTGGAGATTGTTGTGAACACAAACTGGAAGAATGGTATGGGGGGTTCCCTCAAAAGCGGACTGTCAGTTATCCAAAAAGGTAACAAAACAGATGCCGTCATTGTCATGGTCTGTGACCAGCCGTTGCTTTCCGTGGATCACTTGAATTCTCTCCGCGAGCAATTTATTTCAACACATAAGCCCATCATTGCCTCTTACTATGCAGGCACTGCGGGTGTGCCGGCCTTGTTCGACCGGACGTTGTTCGGCGACATTCAGCAACTCTCAAACGATGAAGGAGCGAAGAAAATAATTTTTCAACATCCCAACGAAACAGTCGGTGTCGTTTTTCCGGAAGGTTCCGTGGATCTCGATACGCCCGACGACTATAAAAAATTTACAGACAATCAATGAGATACACTGCCCAGTTACTGGCGTTGATGGCCGCCGCCGCATTTTCCTGCAAGCCTTCCGAACCGCCCACAGATTTATCCAAAGAAGTGATGATACCGAAGCCGGTGTCGGTCATTGCTACAGGCGTTTCGTTCGTGCTCAGTAAAGAAACAAAAGTTTATTTTCAAGGCAATCAGGAAGTTGGAAGGCTCGCTTTGACCCTGACAAATGATCTTTCTCTGTCAGAGCCAGTTGTGACAGACGCAGATTCGCCGACAGAAGGAATTTTCATTGCAATAAACAGCAAGTCCATTTCAAAACCTGAAGGTTACGAGCTCACGATCCAGGAAGATTTCATTTCGCTATTCGCCGCAACTCCGCGTGGCATCTTCAATGGCCTCCAAACCCTTCGACAACTTCTGCCTGATGAAGTTAGTGTGCAATCATACGAGATTCCGACCGGTATCATATTGGATTATCCCCGCTTCGAATGGCGTGGCTCCATGCTCGACGTTGCGCGGCATTTCTTCAGCGTGGAAGATGTAAAGCGCTACATCGACCTTATCAGTGCATACAAAATGAACGTGCTACATCTACACCTTTCAGATGATCAGGGTTGGCGGATCGAGATCAAGTCCTGGCCAAATCTGACAACGCATGGCGGTAGCACTGAAGTTGGTGGCGGGAAAGGTGGCTACTACACACAAGAGCAATACTCGGAGATTGTTGCGTATGGAGCGCAACGTTACGTCACTATCGTTCCGGAGATTGATCTGCCTGGTCACATCAATTCAGCCCTGGCTTCTTATGGCGAACTGAATGGCGGCACGATCGTTCCGGCCGAAGGAGCCGTGACAAAGTCGGCTGGCAATGTGCTTGGCCTGAAAAATAAGCCGACTTCCTTATACACCGGAATTGAAGTTGGATGGAGCACTCTCCGTTACGAAAAAGAAGTAACCTTTAAATTTATCAACGATGTTATCCGTGAAATCTCGGCAATCACACCGGGGCCCTACTTCCATATCGGAGGCGATGAGGCTGCTGCGACACGCAAAGAAGATTATGTGAAATTTATCAACCGGTTTGTCGAGATCACGACCCAAAACAAAAAGACAATGATCGGCTGGGAGGAAATAGCGCAGGGAGATATCAACTCAAACGTCATCACGCAACATTGGAGGCAGCAAAAATATGCGTTGGAGGCAGCCGACAAGGGAAGCAAGCTGATCATGTCGCCGGCGACAAAAGCGTATATCGACATGAGTTATGACTCAACAACAAAGCTCGGCCTGCATTGGGCGGCCTATATCGAAGTCGACATCGCCTACAGTTGGGACCCTGAAACGCAGTTGAAAGGAATTTCCGAAGAGAACGTACTTGGCATCGAGACACCGCTTTGGACTGAAACTATCACCACGATGGACGAAATTGAATACATGGCTTTCCCTCGGTTGCCTGGGTATGCGGAGATCGGCTGGTCCCCGGCGACTGGCAGAAATTGGGACGAGTACAAACTGCGACTAGCGGCGCATGGAAAGAAAATGGAAGCGATGGGTATAAACTTCTATCGATCGCCCAAAGTGCCCTGGGGCAATGCAGGAACCGCAGAAACTCAAAGACGCTGAGGTATTCCCATCTTTAGCTTCGCAGTTGTATTCTAAAACTCCAGGATTTTAAACTCCGTCCTCCTGTTCGATTGCCTTCCGGGTTCGGTGTCATTGGAGGCTATCGGTGAAGACTCGCCATAACCCTTCGCCACCAAACGCTCCGGAGCAATGCCTCCCCGTACCAAATAGTCCCGAACAGCCTTTGCACGGTCCTGCGACAACTTCAGATTGAAAGCATCGTCGCTCACGTTGTCGGTGTGCCCGCCAACTTCGATTTTCATTTTTGCATTCGCATTCAGCAACGCAATCGCCTTCTGCAATTCCAGTCGGCTTTGTGTCGACAAAGTGGCCTTACCTGTTTCGAAGAAAATATTATTCAATACCACACTCGCACCTTTTTCAAAGGGTCGCAAGGAAATATTCTTCTCGATCGTTTCATATTTAACCGTCAGCGGAACGTCAAAACGCTCTGAGTGGAAAAAATATCCATCCTTACTCGCCGAGACACTGTACGTTCTTCCCGCTTGTAAAACAACCAGATATTTTCCCGTGGCACTGTTGCTTTTGTTTACCGCAATTAGTTCGCCACTGTTTAGATCCTCCACCTTCACGTCTGCATCCAGGTCTTTTTTCGTCTTCGCATCCGTGACGATCCCCTCCACGACGACAGTGGCCTGTGGCCTCATTGCGGGCGGTATTCCTATCTCATAAAGGTCAACCTGTCCATCGCCACGGTTGGAAGAGAAATATCCCATCTCACCGGCACCGCCGATCGTGAAGTAGTTGTCGTCACCATCGGTGTTCAGGGGCTTCCCAATATTTACCGGGTCACTCCACTTACCGTTTTCGAACACAGTCTTGAAAATATCGTAGCCGCCGAATCCAGGATGTCCCTTCGATCCGAAGTAAAGCGTCTTGCCGTCTTGCGCCAGGAAAGGCGAATCGTCGCTGAAGGGCGTGTTGACAGCTGCGCCAAGGTTCGAGGCAGGGCCCCACTCACCGAAAGAATTTTTTTCTATCATATAAAGATCCTCGGCACCGTAGCCACCCTGTCTCGCGGAGCAAAAAATTATCTTATCACCATCTGGAGAGATTGTAGGTTGCGAATCCCACTCCGGACTGTTGACAACGTTACCCATGTTTCTGGGCTGTGTCCATGCATTGCCTTGCAGTGTCGCGATGTACAAGTCACAGTTGCCGATTCCATCTGGTCGCGAACAAGCAGTGTACACCATGAGCTGTCCATCGGCGGAGAAACAAGCTGCTCCTTCATTTGAAGCTGAGTTGATGGGTTGAGGTAATGCCTGAGGATCGCCCCATTTTCCATTGACCTTTTCGATAAAGAAAATATCTTCATCCCCTTCGGCAGCAGACGGATCTTCCTGCGTAATCCCTCCTACCCGCTTAGAAGTGAAATAAACTTTGGTTCCCGTCGGATCCATTGCGGGCATGTAATCATCATACTTTGTGTTGATAGGCGCAGCCAGCTTCACCGGTGCCTGCATGGAAGGCTTCATTGCAGCCAGCTCCTTTTGCTTTTGAATGTAGTTGAGACGGTACCGCGCAAGGTGTACAAAACTCATTCGCGTCGGATCGCCGGAAAATTTATCAACAAATAACTGATAGCAACGGGCAGCATTGTCAAACTGCCGCAGTGACTCGGAGGAAAATCCTTCTTCATAGTAGAACCACCCATAGTAGTTCGGGTTGATCCCTTCGAGCTTTTTGAATTGAGTAATGGCGTTCTCAAAATTGAGGGTGTATCTGTACGTAAGTCCGAGGTAATAAAGGCCGTCCTGCATTTGGGGTGCTAATCGCACAGCCTCCTGAAAAAATGGAAGCGCCTGATGTAAACTCCCCGCGTCGTATAGCTCACGGCCCCGCTTGTAGTTTTCATCTGCATTCATGGGCTCCGGTGACTGGCCATTGGCGAAGCAGGCAATGAGAATTAGTACGATCCAAATATTTTTCACGAAGTAATGTTGATTTAAATGCTAATATAAGGAGCCATGGTGACTCGCACCCGACGACCGCCGCTGGCTTTAGGATGGGCTGAAACCATGAAAATCTTTCTAACTGCCTTAAATACGCGGGAAACTTAATTTTGCCTAATGGGTGCAACCATAAAGCAGGATCTCACGTCATATACATAATTCTCTTAGGTATTACTGTGCGGTTAACGGACGACCATATTTCTTACATAATCAAGGACCTTCACTACCGCGGCATCGTGGCAGAGGAAGTAGAAGACGAACTGGTCGACCATATCTGCATGGCCGTGGAAATGCGGACGGCTAAAGGGGAAAAATTTATAGACGCATATCACGCTGTACTGGCTGACTTCGGACATACAACAGGCTTGCGAAGGATCCAGGAACAAACCATACAACAGGGCAATCACAAACGGGTATTTATGCTAAAAAATTATCTGACCATCGCTTTCCGGCAACTAACGAAGCAAGGATTCTATTCTGCCATCAATATTATCGGCCTTGCTGTCGGGATCGCAGTTTGCCTGCAAATCGTCTTGTTCATTTCAGACGAGTTGAGCTACGACACCTATAGCAAGAATTCGGACCGCATCTATCGCGTGAATAACGACATCAGTTTTGGCGGAAATGCTGCTAAGATTGCCGTTAGCGCCGCTCCGGTTGGGCACGCCATGCAGCAGGACTACCCGGAAGTTGAATCGACCGTCAGATTCCGGTATGCGGGGTCTTACCTCGTGAAGACAAAAGACGGCAACGATAACATACGAGAGCCCAATGTTGCCTGGACTGACAGCACGTTCTTCAGCATCTTCGATATCCCTGTTCTGGAAGGAAATCCGGACAAGGCTTTGGCAGAGCCTGAGGGCATCGCCATCAGTCGGCGAATGGCGGAAAAATATTTTCCAGGAAAGAGTCCCCTGGGAGAAACGATTATCCTCGATAATGTGCGCCGCGGTCATGTTACTGCAGTGTATGAAAACATACCCCAGCAGTCTCACTTCCATTTCGATATTCTGATATCCCTTGCCGGAAATACCTGGCCTTATGCGCAGCACGCCAAGTCCACAGCCTTTGTAAGTGAAAATTGGAATACCTACGTGTTATTGAAACCCGGAACCGACAAACGTGAACTAGAAGCAAAGTTTCCGAAGTTTCTTGTAAAATATTTCGAGCCCTCCGTTCGGAACTTGCTTGGTCAGGATTTTTCAATAAAGAAGATGGAGGAATCAGGCGATCATTATATCATATCGTTGATGTCTGTGCGTGACATTCACCTTCATTCCGCGTTGATCGGAGAGTTCGAGCCTAACGGCAGCATTGAATACGTATACATCTTTGGGCTGGTAGCGCTGTTCATTTTGGGTATCGCGAGCATCAACTTTATGAACCTTTCAACCGCACGTTCGGGTGGACGAGCGAAGGAAGTAGGTATTCGTAAAGTCATGGGGTCGCTTCGCATACATTTAATTCGACAGTTCCTTACCGAATCGATTCTCGTTACCATGTTCTCTTCCATCGCAGCAGTTGTATTGGCGTATCTGCTGTTGCCTTTTTTCAATCAACTTGCTTTAAAAACACTGCAACTGCCACTGGGGAACTTTCGGTTCTATTTAATCATGGCTGCGTTCGCGCTGTGCATTGGAATCCTGGCAGGTGTCTATCCGTCTTTCTTTTTATCGGCATTTAAGCCTGTGAACGTATTGAAAGGTAAAATCGCGCTGGGGATGCGAAGCGGGTCGATACGGAGTGCCCTGGTTGTTTTTCAGTTTACCATCACCATCCTTTTGATTGTGGGAGCGCTCGCTGTCAACCAGCAGTTGAAGTTCATTCAAAACAAACAACTCGGCTTCGATAAAGATCAGATCATCGTCGTCAAGGATGGCTACGCACTTCGGCCCCGTGCCAATGTGAGGGCTTTTAAAGATGAGGTGAGGCAACTGACTTCCATAGAGAACGGAACTATTTGCGGATATCTCCCGGTCGACAACACCGATTCCCAGCGTAGTACCACAGCATGGTGGGTCGAAGGCAAAGCGCCAAGCACCGAAAACTTCGTAAGCGCACAAACCTGGGACGTCGATTACGATTACATCGAGACATTCGGAATGAAAATAAAATCCGGAAGAGATTTTTCTGCGCAGTTCAGCACCGACTCGTCTGCTGTCATTATCAATGAGGAGGCGGTAACAAGACTGGGACTCGGTGCCGACGCGGTAGGAAAGAATATTCTCACTTTCGCTGACGGCCCAAATTCGCAGGAAACGAAAGTCCGTCTTGTCATCGGTGTCGTCGAAGACTTCCATTTTTCTTCCATGAAAGAAGGTATCAAGCCGCTGATTTTCCAGATCCCGGGGCCAAAAGACTGGAACGATGGAAGCATCAGTTTCAAATTCAAGGGGAGCAACGCGAAGGAGGTTGTAAGTGAGATCGAAAAAATATGGAAGAAACGGGCTCCCGGCCAGCCATTCTTGTATACGTTCCTGGATGAAGATTTTCAACGCATGTACCAGGCCGAAGAAAAGCTTGGATCAATGTTCAACGTTTTCGCGGCCCTTGCCATACTTATCGCATGTCTCGGATTGTTCGCTTTGACAGCGTTCATCACAGAACAACGCACTAAAGAGATCGGAATAAGAAAGGTATTAGGCGCAACGGTTGGCAGCATTGTAGTGTTATTGTCTAAAGAGTTTGGCAGACTCATCATTATAGCCTTCGTCATCGCCGTTCCGATAGCTGTTTACGGCGTCAACTGGTGGCTGAACGGGTACACATTCAAAACGGAGATCGGTGTTTTTATCTATGCAATTGCGGGATTGATCGTCCTCGCCATTTCCTGGGTGACAATGAGCTTCCAGTCATTTAAAGCCGCGAGTTCCGATCCTGTAAAGTCACTGCGCAGTGAATAAACCGTGAAGGTTCAAAGTTCGAGGTTCAAGGTTCATGCCTGTCCGACCTGCTATCTCCTGTAGCGAGTAAAAGATGGCCTGCACCATGCACTTATATTTGCAATTGCTCCCAGCATGCAGCCGGTAACACGACTAGCGTCTCTATTTCTTCAGGAAAGTGTCGATAAACTTATCAGCGAATCGTTCTCCCATCAGCCGTTGCGCTTCGGAGTTAAAATGAAGCTGATCTCCTTTGTGCGGCAAATCGCCGGTCTTGATGAGGGCCGAGTGCTTATCCGTCATAGTGTAGGCGAGCAATTGCTTATTGATGCGGGAAAATCCATCTGGATTTTTCGAGAATGAACCGAGCTCGCCGATCAAGAGCGGTAGGTGTTTTTTGCCGACGGCACTGCGTAACGTGTCAGCGAGCGATGCCAGCCGGTGGAGGTGTTGGTCGATGTCTTCTTTCGTATTGGAATTAGCTTCTCCCTGGTGCCACAGGATAGCTTTGAACTCACCAACTTTTGATGCCACTGCTATTTTTTGTTTCGCATTCGAAAGCAGTTTGACATTATTCCAGGTGGAATCTGCCAACCAACGCTGGATCGAGCTGCCGCCGACAGCGACCGGTACCATCAGAATACTCACGTCGGCAGGTGCGGCGAGTAGTAATTTTCTGGCGAAGCTCATGCCACAGTCCAGGCCAGTACGCGCTGGTTCGTAATAGTGGAGCGGCTCTTTTGCAATGATGATCTCATTCTTACTATTTATAGACATAATGCGCTGATTGGGAACGGTGTCGGCCGGCTCAACCACGCCCCTGCCGGCCATATTTGATTGGCCTGCCATGAGAAATACCCAAACCTTCTTCCTGGGAGGCAGGTGATCTACCACCGTGATCATCTTCGGAAAATAGGTGGTGACCGTTTGAGACAATGTAGATTCTGAAACGAGAAAGGAAGCGATGAAAATCAGTATTGCTTTCATTTGTCCAAGCTAGACCATTAAATCTGGATTTCCCGCACCGCACTTGTTTACAGCCAGGCGGCAATCGCCTTAGGTTCGAACTCAAATTTTCGATCTCCTCAATACAAGGGACCCGGAAAATGCGGGCGCGCCAGCTCGTTCACCATTAAAGAACTCCATGATGATTGTGAATTTGTTAACCAAATTCAGGTTCACGAGATTCCTTCTGCGCATCATGGGGAGAACAAATAGACCCGGTTCAAACCTTACGCCATTTCGACGGACGTTGGTCGAGATGTCAAAATCTTTCCACTTGCGGCGGCGCGGCATATTTATCAAGCCGGCAAACGAAAAAAGCATTTGAAGTTCTTCGGGCCGCCTGACGTCAAAAATTTTTATGCGAATTCCACCTGCATTCGGTAGTATTTTGAAAACGAGACTGCCGGAGTCGGTCGCCCAGATTCCAAATACAGATGAGAGACTATCCTTCATCGGTATCTTCACAAGATGAAAAGTAAATCCGGCGGCTCGCAGCCAGCCGCCGGAGTATGTCGTCAAAAAATGTAGCGCACGCCCAACTGTCCCTGCCAGCGCGAGGCAAACTGATCGACTGAATAGGTAGCAGTAGGGGTAGTAAAGGTATATGTGGGTGCCGCAGTGGAAGACGCTCCGCGCGTAACCTTCAATCCGATATCAACAGACGAATTGAGTGTGTTAGGTGTAAAGTATACAACACCCCAGTTCTTGTTGATCAGGTTCGACAAGTTGATTATATCAAACGATACCTGAAGCGTATTCTTCTTCGAACCGACGGCAAAATTAAAATCATGCATCAACCGAAGATCGAGCTGATTGTTCCAGGGAGTCCTTGCGCCATTGCGTTCAGCATACTGTCCGCGGTGTGCATTCAAATAGGAGTCGCCTTTAATAAAATTATCAAGCTCCTGGTATTGCTGCGCGGGAGTAGTTACCGAACCGTCGGCATTCACTCTGTTGACAAGATTGATCTGGTCTGCAGAAGCGGGAATGAAAGGCAAATCTATTTGCTGTCCGTTTCGTGTCAAGTTGTTACTCGACGTGATGGCATAAGTAAACGGCGACCCGGACTGCGATGTGTAGATCAATGAAACGTAGGATGTTGATTTATCAGACCAAGCCCGTTTGTATTGAACACTGGAGACAATCCGGTGGCGGATATCGAAGTTCGAGTAGGCAATGCCTGGATTGTTGGGGTTCAAAGCCTGATTCAATTGCCAGCCTGATTCCGGTGAATTGCGAATGCCGTTCAGGATATCCTTCGATTGTCCGTATGTATACGCGGCCATAAAGGCGAGGCCAAAGTTATATTCCTTCGTGATCTTTGCGGTAAGTTGGTAACGGCTTCCCTGGTCGGTGTTGGTAATCAAATAGACACTTGAGAAGTTGTTACTTACACGATTTCCGGTTCCGGCCGCGGCTGTGAGATACAATGGCTGTTGTTTGGCAAGGTCATTGGGAGCGTAGAAGACCGAATCCTTCAGGTTAATTTGTTTGATTTGGACATCCTTGATTGTTTTAGTGTACAGCGCTTCTAATGTAAGGTTATAACCACCGCCCAGCTTCATATCGACAGCGAGATTGCTTCTCCACATACGTGGCATTTGAAAATTCTTGTCCAGCACATCCAGCTCGGATCTGTTTTTTGAGCCGTTGGCATTTGCGAAGTTTTGAAATTGAGTTGGATCAGTCGGCATGGGTGTACCGGCTTTCGGCGGATTCAAATCCATTGCGCCGTAGGAAACACCATTGTTGTAGAAAGCATAACCCAGCCAGGCGAAAGGAATGCGTCCCGTAAAAATCCCCGAGCCACCACGAATGATCACGCTCTGGTCTCCCTTTACATCATAGTTGAATCCAACTCGCGGTGAAATAATCGGTTGACCGAAATATTTATTTCCAATCTGTGGCACAGGTGTGTCATAGGTGTATGTCGTACCGTAGTTCGCCGGATTGAGGGGAAATTTTGATTGTCCGTCGACAATAGGTCCTGAAGGCAGCGAAGTCATATCGGCTCTCAGTCCATAGGTAACGCGAAAATGATCGTTCACGGCGAGTTCATCCTGCGCATATAAGCTGAGCAATGCTACATTAAATTTCGCCGGTGAAGAAGATAGGTTTGGATCACGCGTGTTGTCAACTGGGTTATAGATCGCTCTCATGCGATTGGGCGAGTCCGAAAGAAAGGCGGCGAGACTCGGGTAATCAAAACGGCCATTCCATGAGTTAATAAAGTTGTAGTCGATGTTATAGAATTCGTTGTGCGTGCCGAATGTGAAGGAATGATCACCAGTGAACACTTTGAAATTGTCCGTGATCTCGAATGTTTTTTGGCGCATGTTAAAGATGCCCGCTTCACGGTTGGTGCCAAGTAAAACGTGACCACTTCCAATACCATTTATCTGGACCTGAGGAAAAATCGTGCCTCCAAGAGGGTTTCGACTGTCCTTGATGTCGGTATAGCCGACGATCAGGCTATTGCTCGCATTATTTCCGAAACGGCTTTTTAATTCAAGGACCGTGCTGATGTTTGTGTTCTTTTGAAGGAAATCGTAGTTACCGAACTGAAATTCACTTGTTGACCTTTCCAGGTTGGTCGCTTCAGAGATGACTGCGTTGTTGCGGAGGGTCAGTTGGTGATTGGCATTAATGATCCAGTCGAACCTGTTGAAGAACTTGCTGCTCTTTGAATAGATGCTGTAGTCGGTGGTGGCGCCCGGGTCGTATCCGCCCGCAGGATTATATTGCGAGACAGGCATAGTAGCCAGTTTGTTGACTATCTGGTTGGCGATATCAGTTGTCATGAAATAATTGGGTGCGCCTGCCGGAAAGAAAAGAGGAATCTGGCTGTGCGTGACTTCTTCGTTGGTAAACCAGAACAACTTATCCTTGATAAGTGGCAGTCCGACGCGGAAGCCGGCTTGGTAATCTGAATAAGAGTTATTGATGGAGCCGTCGCCTACTTTGTCATCACCTTTGTATTTACCAGTTATAGCGGCATTACGTCCGAATGTGTAAACGGAACCGGTCACCGTGTTGGATCCGCTTCGTGACACGGCATTGATGCTGCCGCCGGTGAAATTTCCGAGTGTCACATCGTACGGTGCGATCTGAACTTGCACTTCCTGGATCGCGTCAAGGCTAAACGAGTTAGTGCGCGTGCTGCTGCCTGGCTGGTTGGCAGTGCCACTGATACCGCCAAGAGAAGGACTGAATCCAATAGCGTCGTTATTGATTGCCCCATCGAGCGTAATATTATTGTACCTGAAATTCGTACCTGCAAAAGAGTTGTTGCTGGACTGTGGCGTTAGTCTGGTGAAGTCCGAAAAACTGCGACTCAACGTGGGAAGTGTCTGAATTTGAGAGCGGCTGACGGCGGTGCCGGTACCGGTTTTTTCGGTCATATCGGTTGCAACACCAACCACCACGACATCTGAAAGCTGCTGTGCTTCATCCCGCAGCGTCACGTTCAGTGCGAAAGGCTCGCCGAGCTTCAGAAACACGTCATTTTTTGTTTCGGTTTGGTAGCCCACAAAGGAAACTGTGACTATGTAAGGACCGCCAGGTGGCAGGTTTGCCAACAGAAAGCGACCGTCCCCATTTGTAGCCACACCAAACATTGTGTTCGTGGGTTGATATTGAAATTGCACAGTGGCGCCGGGCAATGGTTCGTTCTTGGAATCAATGATCTTGCCATTGGCCGATGAAGTGGTGACTTGAGCAATCAGAACCTCATGAAAAAAAAGCGATATAAAAAGTAAGAGCGTTGTTCGTAAAAGTTTCATAATGAAAAGAGTTGAATGACTTAAGACACTTGTGGAAAGACAGCGAAGCCGCCGGAAAATTCCATTCAACTATGAATCAGAGAGCACCGCCACTTCAATGCAAACATGTACTGATGAAATCTGTGGTTCGTTGTCCTGAAAATGCAAGCGCGCGTTCGCTTCTGAAGAGACAGTCTTGACGATGAGACGCTGCCAGGCCTTTGCCTTTCTGAAAAGAGAAACAGCCGATTCTGTCGCAATTGGATCACCATCCTCTTCCTGCTCAATTTCAAAGCCGCTGATACGAACTTGGCCGGAATCAGCAAGCATGATCAGGAGGGACAGCGATATGATCAACAATGATTTCAGCTTGGCAACGGGTTAAAAAGGTGCACAAATGTATCTTCACCATTCGCCGGCTGCGGAAAATCCGGTTTATGAAAAAGAGGTGTTTGCGTTACGGAATTGTGAACAACCTTTAGAATGTTTCAAAATGCTGTTTTTGATTCCTCCGTTGATGGTTGACCTAACTCCATTGAAAACTTAATTAGCTTATCATGCTTTCATTTAGTAAGCGAATCTCGTAGGAGAGTAAGCATTACTCGTACACTTTAAATTTTGATCATAATCTCTTCGCCGGGCATTATTATTTCGCTCACGGGTATTTAACCTTAAATAATAACAGTTGATTTCAGTTTTATGATGCAAAGCCCAATCGAATACATACCAATTGCGACGACGTTGTTTGCGAGTTTCTTTTCGGTGGTGATGTTTCAGCATTACGCTGCGCGAAAAAAGACATACTTGCTTTGGTGGTTTATCGGTATCGTGACATTCGCCCTGGGTACGCTGACTGAAAGCATCAATGCACTTGTAGGTTGGAATGAGATCAACATGAGAGCGTGGTATGTGACCGGGGCATTGCTGGGTGGGTTTCCCCTTGCTCAAGGATCCGTGTATTTATTAATGAAGAAAAGGTTCGCGGACATCTCTTCAGTATTCTGGGTCGCTGTGATCGTCACGGCAGCAATATGCGTGAGTCTTTCGCCAATCCAGGATCCGGCAGCTGTTGATTACAAACTCACCGGAAAAATTCTGACTTGGACCTGGGTGCGTTACTTCTCACCATTTATTAATCTCTATGCACTCGTGTTCCTGGTCGGGGGTGCGATTTATTCTGCAGTGCGTTACCGCCGTGGCGGTGGCCAGGACGCGAGGTTTAAAGGAAACGTCTTCATCGCCATTGGTGGCCTTCTTCCCGGGATCGGAGGCACATTCACACGATTTGGTCATGTGAATGTGCTCTTTGTGACTGAGCTCATCGGACTGTTTCTAATTTTCGTTGGCTACCGTATCATTCGAAAGGAACGATCACAGGTTAATCTTGCGCCATCAAAGACTTAGTGTACGTGGCACTTGGTCTGATACCAAAGAAGATTTCACCTCAAATGGATCAGCGTACGATGTGATCTTTGACACGGTCAATAAAATTCCATTCACCGGCGCTTTGAAAAAATTGACCAAAAGTGGGTTCATGATATTAAGTGCAGCCGGACTGCCAGAGATGCTGCTTGGCTTTTGGACGTCGGCGACAAGCAGCAGGAAAGTAATCACCGGGGTGATCAGCCATACTGCCGAGGACATCATATTCCTCAAAAAGCTCATTGAAGAGGGTAAGCTCAAGTCCTTCATCGATAGAACATACACCTTGTCACAGATTGCAGAAGCGCACGCCTACGTGGAAAAGGGACATAAAAGAGGAAATGTGGTCGTGACGATAGAACAAGGCGAATAGGTGAAAGCTCGAGTCAAGCGGATATTCAGACTCCACGGTTATTATCAGATCCTCGACGATTCCCCGCTGGTGGTCTATAACAAACGTGTGCCTCACGTGCAGTACCATTACGGGCAGACACCATACTTCAGCCTTTCGCTTGCCTCTGCCAAATATAAACTGACAAAAAAGAATCTTAGGAAATATGTCACGCTCTCCCGTGATGCTGAGAAAAAAATAATCGCTGTAAAAGACCGAAAGGCACTCGCAGATATATTTCGGGGTAAATGCCTTGTCAACGAACTGATTCTGACTTCCAGAGAATTAATCTCCAACTGCAAAAAGAAAGCAGGCCTTTCGGACCTGCTCTTTGAACGGCATTCGCTTTACCATTCGACCTTAAACTAACCTTTAACTTATTTTTAAACCTTTGTTGAATACTCTTTTTATCATCGTTTGTAACCGGGACACTTACTTCACTTACAGTTGTTTTTATTTAACGCGCTTAATGAACATTCATTGCGTAGAACCCGAGATATACCGCAGCGCCGCCCAGGTAGCCGATCAGTGCGAGAACACTAATTTTCTTCAGGTACCAGATGAAGTCAACCTTCTCCATTCCCATTACCGCAACGCCCGCGGCTGAGCCGATTACAAGAAGGCTTCCACCCGTCCCCGCGCAGTAGGCAAGATATTCCCAGATCATGTGATCGGCAGGATAAGTGTCCAGTGAATACATCCCCATGCACGCGGCGACAAGCGGAACGTTGTCGACAATCGCCGACACCATACCGATCAGCGTAATGATGATGCGGTTGTCACCGAGCAGCGTGCTGAGATATTCAGCGAAATGATGCAATGTCTGCATCGACTCCAGCGCTCCTACTGCAAGCAGGATTCCCATGAAAAAAAGTACGCTCGGAACGTCGATCCGTGATAATGCCGTTGTAGCTGAATAACGTTTCTTCTCGAACTCGTCAAGCTGCGGATTGATAAGTTCCGAAACCACCCACAGCACGCCGAGCCCAAAGAGTATTCCCATGTATGGGGGCAGGTGTGTGATTGTCTTGAATACGGGAACGAAGACAAGCGCACCGACGCCGACAAAAAGCATCGTCTTCCCTCCCGCGATATATTCATGGTCGACCTGATCTTCCCCGATCGTGATGCGCGGCTCGAGTTTGCCTTTGAGCGTAAAGCTCAGGTATATAAGGGGCACCAGCAGACACACGACACTCGGAACAAACAGTATCTTCACGATCGCCATCGCCGATATCTGCCCACCGATCCAGAGCATCGTTGTCGTCACGTCGCCGATCGGCGACCAGGCGCCGCCGGCGTTCGCAGCGATAATGATCATGCCGGCAAAGAACATCCGCTTCTTGTCTTCCTGTACAAGCTTCTTGGTCAGGGAAACCATGACGATGGCCGTCGTCAGATTGTCGAGCACTGCGGAAAGAAAAAAAGTTACCCAGCAGATGATCCACAGCAGCTTACGGATATCGAGAGTCCTTATGCGATCGGTAATGAAGCGGAAGCCGTGGTGGGCATCAACGAGCTCAACGATCGTCATCGCTCCCATCAGGAAGAAAAGTATGGATGCTATCTGACCCAGGTGTGCGGCTACTTCCGAATTGATGAACGCGGTGTAGATTTCCGTGGCGGTTAACGAGCCGGAGTTTTTCAGCGCGGCCGCGAAATCCGAATAGTGATGGCTCTCCGTCAAAGAAGGTTCCGGATTTGCGATCGCAGCGATCGTCCAGCACAGCACTCCCGTTATCATGGCAACGGGTGCTTTGTTGATTTTTATCGGATGCTCCAGGGCGATGAGCAGGTAGCCGACGACGAATATGAAAATTGCGAGTGATTCCATCGAATGTTCTTTAGGTATTTTGAGTCCATGTATGATTTTACAAGAGTGCCTCTCCGGCGACGATTCGGTTCAGCGTCGGTAACACCTCGGACTGACCTCTTATCCTGAAGCGTGCTGTCGTCCCGGCACCGCAGCCAGCGCAGATCGTAAAAGAACCTTTCAGCAAATCGAACAGTCCTTCATCCTCACGGGAGCTTCCCGCTGCCAGAATGAAATCGTACGGACCGTGTTTTACCAGCCAGTCGGATATGAATTTCTCACGACTCACCGAAGACACGCCGAGTTCTACCGTATCATCCGATTCTTTTATATGAAGATCGAACTGACGGGCAAGGGCACGCAAGCCCGTGAAAATCTGTTCCTTTTCACTTCCCGAGAAAGACTCGCTGCTTTGATAATGCCATGCAAACGAGAAATATTTTTCCTCCAGTGACGACCGCTCATAGCTGTGTACCAGAGTTTTGAGCGCCTTCCTCAGCGGTTCACGCCAAAGCGGTGAGGCATTTACGGTCGGCAGCCACCTGTCGCCGAATCCTCTGATGAAACCACCGTTCTCCGCTGCCAGCGTAAGCTGCAGTTCAGGATAAAAATCGTCCAGCCTCTCGGTAGTCTTTCCGCTGATCACCACAAGGTCGTTGCGTCCCTCGTTCAGTATGCGAGAAAGAAACAGTCTGAGCGAAATGTCGTCAGTCCTTCCTCCGGTGATCGTGCGATGATCGAGCACGATAAGCCTATTGGCGGAGAGATTATAAGCAGCGTTTGCCTGCGTCAATTCAGAACTGTCCATGTTGCCGGGTTGTTTTCGTTTTCATAACTCAGGACCTCACTGCTCTGGGATTGCCCTCATCGGTGCGCGCTTTGTCAAAGTCGATCACTACAGGTGCTGCGATAAAGATGGACGAATATGTACCCACCAGTATTCCAATAAAGAGGGCGAAGGAGAAACCCCGTAAAACTTCGCCGCCGAAGAAAAGAAGCACCACCACAACAAAGAGCGTAGTTCCTGATGTGATCAATGTGCGGCTCAGCGTGATATTGAGCGCATCATTGAAGAGCTGGATGCGGTCATGGTTGGTGCCCGACTGGAGCTGCTCTCTGATCCGGTCGTAAATGATTACGGTGTCGTTGATCGAGTAACCGATAATGGTCAGGATCGCGGCGACGAAAACCTGGTCGATCTCGAAAGCGATGCCGAACAGTCGCGCAACGCCGAAGGCCGCGAACACGAAAAGACCGTCGTGCACGGTGGCGATGATCGCACCGGCGCTGTACTGCCATTTCCGGAAACGTATGAGTATGTACAGGAAGATACCGAGCAGGGAAAAGAAACTCGCTTTGAAAGCAGAGTTCTTGATGTCGTCTGCAACGGTAGCGCCGACTTTACTCGAGCTTGAAATAATAAAGTGGGTATCATCCGGCTGTGCACCGGTTTCACTGTAACCGAGCCTGGTGAACGATTCAAGTCCGGCGACGAGCGCGCCCTTGACTTTTTCGTCCGCCGCATCCGAATCGTCATCGATCAGGTAAGAGGTGGTGACCTTCATGATGTTGTTGGAGCCGTAGTTCTTAACCTCCGTACCCTGGTTTTCGAAACTTCGGGCTAAAGCAACACGCATGTCGGTAGCGACAACGGGTTTTGAAAATGATACGATGTAGGAGCGGCCGCCCTTGAAGTCGACCCCGAGATTGAGACCCTGCACGGCGATCAGTGCGAAGCCCGCAGTAATGAACACACCGGATGCGATGTAAGTGACCTTGCGCTTGCGAATGAAATCGAAATGTTTCGCTCCGGCGAACACCTCCGAGAAGCGCGTGGTGAAAGTAATGTTTGCTTCGTCGCCCTTGCGTATCATCCATTCGATGATGACGCGTGAGATGTAAACAGCAGAGAAAAACGAAGTTGCAATTCCTATCATGAGCGTGATCGCAAAACCCTTCAGCGGACCCTGTCCGAGGACGAAAAGGAAAAGGGCGGTAAGCATCGTGGTAAGGTTGGAGTCAAAGATTGATGCAAACGCCCGCTCGTAGCCGCGACGTACCGCTTCGCGCAGCTTGCGCCCGTGACGCATCTCTTCACGGATGCGTTCAAAGATCAACACGTTCGCATCAACCGCCATCCCCATCGTCAGCACGATACCCGCAATTCCCGGCAGCGTCAAAGCTGCGTTCAGCTGGGCAAGGATGCCGAGGATGAAAAACACGTTGAACAGCAGCGCGATGTTTGCCACCATGCCTCCTTTGGAATAATAGGCGACCATGAAAAGCACGACGATGGCAAGACCGGCCGCCATCGAAATGATGCCTTGTGTCTGCGCGGTCTTTCCAAGCGAGGGACCTACTATCGCTTCTTCGACGATGCGCGTAGGGGCGGGAAGCGAACCAGCCTTCAAAACATTGGCAAGGTCCTTTGCTTCTTCGAGTGAAAAACTGCCCGTAATCTGCGAGTTGCCGTTGGGAATTTCACCCTGCACGGTCGGCGCCGTATACACATAACGATCGAGCACGATCGCAATTCTTCCCTGCGGCGATTTGCTCGATGCGGCACTGGTGATCTTCGCCCATGCACGCGCTCCCGTGGCATTCATCGACATGCTCACTGCAGGCCGTCCGTACTGATCGTACTCCAGGCGTGCATCACTGATCACTTCCCCTTCGAGGAGCGCCTTGCCCGAACGCGGGATGCTCACAAAGTTGAGACGGATATCTTCTACTCCGGGTGTAACGCTGGGTTCGGGTTTCACATCCCAGAAAAATCCAACGTTGCGCGGAAGAAGCGCACGGACCTCTTCCCGTTTGAAAAGTCTGTTTACATCGCCCGTGTCCTTTACATTATAAAGAAAGGGAATGCCGCCGCTGAATCTCATCAGCGGCGAGGTCGCGCGTGTAAGCGAATCAAGCCCGCTTCCCGTACTGTCTGCCTTCTGCAATTCTTTCTCCAGCGCCGTTCTCGTATCGTTCTTCTCTGTTTTGTTTGTCTGCTGCATAGTAACCTCGCCTGTTTTTTGTTCACTCGCTGCAAGACGGTCGATCGCCATCAGGGAACTGCTCAGTGAAGGATCGTTATATTCGACAACTTCCCAGAACTGAAGCTGTGCCACGCCCTGGAGAAGTTTGCGCACGCGTTGCGGATTGTCTGCGCCGGGAATTTCGATCTGTATCGACCCTGTCCCCTGAAGACGCTGGATGTTCGGCTGCGATGTCCCGAATTGATCGATCCTTGTCTTGAGGATCGTGAATGATCTTTCGATTGCGCTTTCCACTTCCGACTTCAGGAACCTCAGCACCGATTCGTCACTGTCGGAAAGACCGACACGGCCTTTGGTGGCTACCGATGAAAAATAAGAAGCGAGGCTCACGCCGGGAAGCTTCTCCTTAAATGCCTGGTAAAACAGATCGACAAAATCGTCCTGACTGTTTTTCTGTGCAAGCCGTGCCTGCTGCAGCGAGGCGATGAACTTCGGATCCTGGCTGTTGCCCGCAAGATTTCGTACGATGTCGATCGGCATCACTTCCAGCACCACGTGCATGCCGCCCTGCAGGTCGAGGCCGAGGCTGAGCTCGTTCTCCTTGACTTCTTTATAAGTGAATTCTTTTCCGAAAAGATTGTAGACCGGTTTGTTCCAGAGAGAGTCGAGGTATCCCTGACGGCGCGCCAGGTTTACCGTTCCGTTTGCATCGGTTGAAAAATCGGTCGCGTCCTGGTGAACGCGACGGGAAACAAACGTGAAGGACAGGTAATACAGACACAGCGATGACACGATGACGGCCAAGCCGATAACGAATGCTTTGTTACGCATGTTAATAATAAAGTAAGAGTGTGATTAAAAACTGAACTGACGTCGGGCATGAATGGCCCGAAAGGAAAAATGATCAGCTCAGGGACTAGGGCGCCTTGGACGCTATGACGGTCCTGAACAGAATTTTTAGTAACGGCAGGTGACGGGGCACCTGCTGGGACGAAGATTGGTCCTCGTGCTGCGAAACATTGATAACACCCAGGAGACAAAGCAGCGCTGTTGCCGTCGGAATGGAAACGTTGAAGGTTGCGTCAGGAGCTTTTTCAATCCGGGTACCGTCTCTCTTTTCCGGAAGCGGTGAGCGCTCATCCGGCGATACGCCCAATACAAACGACGTGACCTCAATGTAAGGATTGTCCTCTGTAAGAAAAGTTGTAGAAAGATTTGACTCCTCAGAAGTCGCAGCAGTCGCACACGATCCGCTCACCGCCTGCACCGAGGTACAGGCAATGGAGACGAGAACAAAAACCAAACATGCGACCCCTTTGCTCATCATTGATCTCCCGCCTTAATTAAGCGGGCTACGAAGATATGAAGGAAGGTGAATGAAGTCCGTCTTTCCGTATATACTCCGGAATTAAAAAGGGCTTAAAAAAACTGGAAACCCTTAAAACAATGCGGCAAGGCCGAAAAACTTGTCGATGATGATGAGTACGGAAAGGACGGCAAGGATACCGGGGCATACGAACCTGACCGTAACATCGAGGTAGCGCCTCATGAACGAACTCATATAACCCGGGTTTCCGGCGGAAACTTCCACGTGCAGGTTTGACATTCTCCATCGGTATAGGATGAATACACACATCGCGCACCCGCCCGTAGTAAGCATGATGTCCGACAGATCAGTCATCAGATCCAAAAAGCTCCTGCCCTGGTAGAAGGACATCTTGTTGAGCGCTGGTATCATTCCCTGACTCACCATGGTCGGAAGTCCGAGGATGAAAATGAGCGCGGCCATAAACCAGACGACTCTGGTGCGCTTGATTTTTTTCTGATCGACAAGATATGCCGTGGGTACCTCGAGCAGCGAAATGGTGGAAGTCAGCGCGGCAAAACATAGCAGCAGAAAGAACGAGCCGCCGACGATCCTTCCCAGGACAGGACCCATCTCATGGAAGACTTTCGGAAGCACCATGAATACGAGCGGAGGTCCCTCCGTTGGAGACATGGAAAGTGAGAACACGAGCGGGAAGATCAAGAGGCCCGACAGGAAAGCTACCGACGTATCTGCGATTGAAATCACGGCGGCCGAAGTGCCGATATTCTGGTCCTTTCCAAAATAGGATCCGTAAGTGATGAGGCATCCCATGCCGAGCGACAAGGAAAAGAAAGCCTGCCTGAGCGCATCGAAAACAGTCTGCGCGCTGATTTCAGAAAAATCCGGGACGAGATAAAACTTCACCCCGTCGGAAGCATGAGGCAAAGTCAAGCTGTAGATGATCAATACAACGAGAATAATATAAAGTGTCGGCATCATAATTTTGTTGGCCGCTTCAACACCTTTCTGTATGCCGCGCGACACGATCAATGCCGTGATCGCCATGAATGCAAGAGAAAACCAGAAGTTGTCGCTGATGTCGTTGACGTACGCACCGAAAAAGCTTCCGAAGTCGGGCTGGTTCAACAGGTCCCCGAACACCGTTTCAATGAAGTAGCCGAAGGCCCAGCCCGCGACGACATTATAATAAGAGAGAATCAGTACGCCGGCAAGAATGCCATACAATCCGAGGTATCCCCAGGATTTGCTCCCGAGCTTTGTATAAGAACCGGATGCGTCACTGCCTGCCGCCCTGCCGATGGCGATTTCGGCAACCATGAGCGGATAACAAAGCAAGAATATGAAAACGAGATAAAGGACAAGGAATGCCGCCCCTCCGTTTTGTCCCGCCAGGTATGGGAAGCGCCAGATGTTACCCAAGCCGACTGCCGAACCTGCCGCCGCAAGAATGAATCCCAGTCGATTTGAAAAGCTCCCGCGTTCAGACATGTCCGAAAGTTTCCTTCAAATATCAGCAACACACCGACGGAGGTGCAGAGAGTGACATTAAAACGCGCTTAAAATGATTCACTCGTTTCGCAACTTCTCCCTGTAATTGGAAAGCACGCGCGACTTGGACACGAACCCGAGATAACGCCCTTCATCCAGCACCGGGATGTTCCAGACACCCGTCTTGTCGAACTTCTCGATCACCGAATGCATGTCATCGCCTATCCGGGCAACGGCTACAGGCTGCCGCATGAGCTGCTCCACCTGTACAGCATCGTGTCGCGAGATGTCGAACATAATCTCACGGATCTCCTCCAGGGATATCACACCCACAAGCGAGCCGGCTTTGTCAAGCACAGGAAAAACATTTCTCTTGGATCTCGCGATCGCTTCAGTAAGTTTCTTGAGCGAATCTCCGAGCTGCACGCTGATAAAATCTTTTTCTATACATGCCTCCAGCGTGAGGCCTGAAACAATGTGAAGGTCCTTTCCGAAATATCCGGTGCCTGCCTGCTCGTAGAGCTTCGCCTCGTCCAGGGAGCGCGGGTTGAGATACTTGGAGACTGCCGTGCTCAGCGCCGACACAAGCATGAGCGGGATGATGAGACCGTATCCGCCGGTGATTTCTGCAATAAGGAATATCGCCGTAAGCGGTGAATGAAAGATTCCGGTGAGCACACCTGCCATGGCCACAAGACAAAAGTTCGCGACGGGAAGATGAGTAAGGCCGAAGGCATTTCCGGTGAATGCAAAAGCAAATCCGACACAGGCACCCACGAGCAATGAAGGCGCGAAATTTCCCCCGTTGCCTCCGGCATTGAGCGTCAGCGATACGGCGAACACTTTAACCATCGCTACCCCCAATACCGCCAGCCCCCACATTCTGGGATTTGCGCCAAGTAAAGCCTCGGCCGGGCTGCCGGCGAAAAGTGTCTCGGGCTTGGTGCGGGCCAGGGAGACGATGGAAGTATAACCTTCACCGAAGAGCGCTGGTACGATCACGATCAGAGCCACAAGCATCAGCGAGCCGGCGATGAATTTTGAAAAGGGGGAGGCGAAAAGTTTTTTGAACACCGTTTCGCTGCGGGCGAACATGCGCAGGTAGTAGGCCGAGATCAGTCCGCAAAAAATTCCAAGCATGATATAAAACGGCAGGTTGTGATAGTTGAAAGCCGTCACTTCCCTGAACGAAAGTGGGATGTCTTCCGCGAGGATCACCGTAGAGCAAAGCGATCCTGTAGCACCCGCGATCAGTAGCGGGATAAACGCCGAGATGTTCACGTCCACCAGCAATACCTCCAGGGCAAACAGTACGCCCGCGATTGGTGCATTGAATGCCGTCGCTATTCCCGCGGCCGCCCCGCATGCAAGAAGAAGCGTTCGGTCGCGATAGCCAACGGGGAAAAAAGATGAAAAGACGGAACCGATAGCCGACCCGGTCTGTACGATGGGTGACTCCAGGCCGGCCGAACCGCCAAGCCCGACGGTGAGTGCGCTGGTGGTCAGGTGCGCGTAAACTTCCTTGCGCGGAAGCAGCGAGGCTTTCTTCGCAATGGCAAGCATCACGTGGGACGTACCCTTCATGAGTTCGCCTTTTAAAACATACCGAATGAACAGCACGGTCAGGAGAATACCGACCACTGGCGACATTATATATATCCATCCATAGGACCGTCCCAGATCGGTGAGCAGAACCTGCAGGTAGTGCACCGCCGATTTCAATGCCACCGCCGACAAGCCCGCCCAAAGTCCGACGGCCACAGCACCGAAGAGAAGGAACTGCCTGTTCGACAAGCGCGTAAAGATCCAGGAGGATGCAGCGGATATGAAACGGCCCTGTCTGTTCATGTCTTTAAAGTTACCGAGGTACGGCTGGCTAAACCAATTTTTGAGGGTCGCAAATATTATCTCTGCCGCCTGCATTGAATTTGACATTCATCAAATTTTTCGTGCGTGTCACTGCATACATTCGCGCCTCATGAAGGAATTTTTCGAGTCGGCGGCAGGGGTGAGCGATGAACTGTTCTCATTTGTCATTCTTCCGCTGTTGATCTTCATCGCGCGCATCTGCGAGATGACTGTCAATACCCTTCGTATTATCTACATGCTCGGCGGCAGACGATACGCCGCAGCGCTTCTCGGCTTCTTCGAAGCATTCATCTGGCTGGTCGCCATGCGGCAGATCTTCGAACACCTGGACAACTGGCTTTGTTATGTCGCATACCCGGGCGGATTCGCGGCAGGAATATTTATCGGCATGATGATCGAGGAGCGTATCGCCTATGGCAAGGTCATCATCCGTATCATTACACGAAAGAACATCGAAGGCCTGCTTGACTTTCTGCGCCGCCGTGAGTTCCGCTTCACCAGCGTCGACGCTCACGGTCCGGACGGGAACGAAAGCCTTGTATTCACAGTCATCAAACGCGAGCACCTCGACACACTTCTCCATGAACTTTCCCTCATTCTCCCCACCGCGTTCTACACGATCGAAAACGTAAAGGCCGCCGGCGAGAACACCATGCTCGCCGTAACGCGTTCACGCTTCAACCTTCTTACCTGGCTTCGCGGCGTCATGCGACAGTGAAGCTTATCTCGGCTCACGAATTTCGGTCTCAGTGATTACCTTTTGTGAAGCCGTAAGCGCAGTAAGAAATTTTTTAGCCCAGCCCATCACGGTGTGCCGCCTGAGATAGTCGCGCATCTGCAGCATCCTCCGCTTCTGATCGTGCGGGTGCATGAGCATTGCCTGCAGCATCGCATCGGCAATCTCCTGCCGGTCGTTCGCGTTCACTGTAATGGCCTGATTGAGTTCATCAGCCGCGCCCGCTGTCTCACTCAGGATCAGTACGCCGCTTTCGTCGGCGCGGCTTGCGACGAACTCCTTTGCTACCAGGTTCATTCCGTCGCGCCAGGGAACTACAAGGCCGATATCTGCGGCGCCGTAAAGGGCCACAAGGTCGCGCAGGTCCATCGTCTGATAATAATATATAATAGGAGTCCACCCGATCGTACTGTAAAGGCCGTTGATGCGGCTGATCGTTCCTTCTACCTTGTCCTTGTTCTCCTTGTATTTCTGGATCGACTCCCGTGTCGGCACCATCAGCAGGACATACGACACTTTTTCGCGGAACTCCCTGTTCTGTCTGAGCAGCAGCTCGAAACTCTCGAGCCGGGAGAATATCCCTTTCGTATAGTCGAGCCTGTCTACGGAGAGCACGACTTTTTCCACACGCAGACTTTCCCGAACCTTCTTTACCAGCCGTCTGGTCTGCGGAAGCTGAGCTTCCACGTTGAACTTCTCATAGTCGATGCTGATGGGAAACTTATCGATTCGCACGTTACGTCCATCGACCAAATAGCAGTGACCTGCAGCAGGAGAGGTATCAATTGTACGACTCAGGCAGTCAACGAAATGTCGCACAAAATCCGCCGTCTGAAATCCGATCACGTCTGCGCCCGCTACGCCGCGCAACAACCGACTCCGCCATGCTTTCGGAAGCAGGCGGAAGAGCTCGAAAGTCGGAAAGGGAATATGAAGAAAGAAACCAATTTGAGCATCGGGAAGCATTTCCCGAAGCATCCCGGGTAACAGCATCCAATGATAGTCATGGATCCAGATGGTATCCCCCGGCTCGTAAATGTCAATAATCTCTTCGCTGAGCATCCGGTTCGCCTCCACGTAAGATTCGAAGAACTCGTTCTTGAAAACAACGAACGAAGGAAAGTATAGGAACAGCGGCCAGAGGATCGAATTGCAGAATCCGTCATGAAACTTCTCTTTCATCGAAACGCCGTGAAACACCGGGTGCATCATAATCCCGTTCTTTATAAAAGGGCGTGTGCCGCTGGCTTTCTCGAATACTTTTTTGGAAATGTTCGATACGCCGATCCAGTGAAGTTCGTCGAACTCACCGCCTTCTTTCCCTCTGCCCTCGAAATAGGACAACAGTGCCGTGGCCAGACCCCCCGTGCTGGCGGAAACGGAGATCTGCGAGGAAGAAGCCGAGAAACGGTAGGGCAGGCGGTAAGAAACCGTTATCAGTTTGCGTGCACACATCAGGTTAAAAGTTGATGCAAAGAACCGTTTGCGGCACCGTACAAAAATTGACAGCGATCAAATTCGAAGGCTTTCGGTTCTTTTTAAGGTAGTTTTAATATCGCCGTTTCAGGCGAAAAAATCAGTCGCGCGTGCGGATGGTAGTGTCTTCATCGATCCAGCACCCGACGTGTATCTTCTGACCGGACGTATAGTTCATGAGAAAAATTTCTTCGCGGGATGGGAATGCTTTCTCTGCCAGTTCCATCTTTTCTTCGTCACCTGCTTTCCTGTAGTAGTCATAGGCAACCAGATAGACCAGCCTGTCGTCAGCCATGCTGCTCTCCCGTGAGCATTGCTTGAAACTGTTGTAGTACAGATCGCCGATCTTGTCAAGAGCCTCTTTTTGTGCCGGGTCGGTTGTGAGCGCATGACGGAACAGCTGCCTTGCCTCCGGACGATGTCCGTCGCGCGCAGCAAGACTGCCGAGGTAGGTGTACACATCCGCGGAATCTGCGGCGCTCACAGCAAGCCTGAGACTTTGTGAAAAATAATATTCCGCCTTCCTCAGGCTGTCGAGTGCATAAAAGCGAAGGCCCAGGTTCTTGGCAAGCCCGAAATCTTTTTCATGTCTGAACAGCACTTCGCCGCTGGCGAGCCAAAGAGGATCTTCAAGACACTTGCCCACCAGCAGGTAGCTGAAAACCTTCCGGGCAAGTTCAAGATTTTCGGGATGCTCCCGGAACTTGGGACCCAAGTGCATGTCGACAAACTCGCAGTCGATCTTCACGGCCTTCAGTAACAGTTCGTCGATCTTTACAAGATCTGCACTGAGAACAGCGCGGTCTTTGTCGTTGGCGCTCTTGAGCTTGGCGGAAACAATATCGCGCAGCATCTCGTAGCGCCTCATCACATCCGGATCGGTAAGCAACTTCGTCTTCAACTTTGTCACTACAACTGTTTCCATATAGGGCATCAGCGTGACGTTCATGATGGCGGATTTGCTCAGCGCGAAAGCCGAATCCATCATCGCAAGCACTTTCCCCGGCTCTTCGCCGTTTACATTGTATTTGAAATAGGCGATCGCCTTGCGGTTGAACACGGTTGCAGCGTCACCGCATCGCCTGATCCTCATGTCGTAAATCGCCATCAGCGAATCCACCAGCATGGCCTTCCGGTCCGGCCGGGTTTCACCTTTTGCAAGTGCATCGTAGATCTCCGCACCACGGATATAAAGTGCTACGTTGAGATTCGGCGCGTAGGTAAGAAACCAGTTGAGATGTGGAATAGCCTGCCTGTAAAGCTTGGCGTTTACTGCATCCTGGAGAAGGGCAAACTTCTCCTCAGCCTTTGCCTTGTCGGCAGGCCAGTTCCAGTCCTTGCACTGGGCGAAAGCGGCAGGAAAACCGGCTCGAAAAACTATTATCAGAAAAAACAAAGCATACGATGCCACTGCACCGTGACGCCCGCTGCTCTCAACCCCTTTTCTCATGGAAGTGAAATTACCCTGGCGGGTTCGGCTGGAAATTGACAGATGTCAAAATCGAACTGTTTTTTGACCTAAATGCCGCGCCGTCTCAAGGGCGCGAACAATTGAATTTAACCTTTTCCGTCGCTAAATGGCAATCACTTCACCGCTGCACGTTCATGAGGTCGATCATGAGATTGAATGCATCCCGCGAGGAAGGATTGTCGAGCTTTAACGGCTTGGTGATAAAACCCGACACACCCAGCTTCAACGCTGCATCCCGGTCTGTCGCCTCATCGGAGGTGGTGAGCACAAAGACGCGCAGGTCTTTCAACGCCGGATCTGCGCGCGCTTCGTGGAGAAATTCCAGCCCGTTCATCTTGGGCATGTTCAGATCCATTATGACGATATCCGGTCTGCCGGAGAAAATATCACCGCCGTCTTCGCGCTGAAGCCTAAGCGCCTCCTCTCCGTTACGCGCAATTTTCATACGGTAAAGAATTCCTTTCCGTGCAAGCGCTCGCTTGACATCCACCTGGTCGAGCGCGTCGTCCTCAACAAGGAGAACATTAACCGGTTTTTCCATCATCATTTTTTGGCCATTCAAAAGTAAATATCGAACCGTGCCCCGGTCTGGATGTGAGCATGATCTTCATGCCGCGGTCGTCGAGGATCTTCTTCACGATCGCAAGGCCTACTCCGGTATTGTCGGCATTCTCCTTGTCGGACAGCGTCTCGAAAATCATAAAAATCTTTTCATGATATGCCTGATCTATTCCGGGTCCGTCGTCCTGAACATAAAATTCGTAGCATTGGGCTCGTTCACGGTAGCTCACACTCACAAACCCTTCCGGTTTGTTGTGGTGCTTGAAAGCATTGAGGATAAGATTGGAGAAAACCTGGAGCAGGACGATTCGCTCGGTCCTGAACTCGGGCAGTTTGGACGGAACGTGAAATACAATTCCGGTACCAGAAGGAATGTATGCCCTGATTTCATTTATAATGTCCTCCACGCGCACAAAGCTCAGATCGGTCTTCTCCCTGCCGACGCGTGAGTAGGCGAGTATACCTCTGAGAAGATTCTCAGCCCTGCGTATCCGGCTCTTGATCAATCCGAGGTACTCCTGAACTTTCGGGGACAGCTCCTGAATGTGATCTTCTTCGATCCACACAACGACGTTGTCGATACCGCGCAGGGGCGCCTTCAGGTCATGCGATACGATGTGGGCGAACCGGTTAAGCTCTTCGTTCTTGCGCGTGAGGAGGGAAAAGTTCCGCGACAGCGTTACCGACATTTCGTTGAGTGCATTGGCCAGCTCTGCGAATTCATGGATGGCATCCGATGGAATCCTTCCGTCGTAGTTTCCCGAAGCGACGGCGTCGGCCATCTTTATCGTCCTTCGCGTGCGCGATGAAATATAACGGGCCAGCAGCAATGCGATGGCCGCAACGCCACCGATGGAAACAACGATCAATATCAGCGATATCCTTTTGGTCTCCTCGACGGAGTCGGAAAGTTTGTGTCTCTCCGTTTCACGAAAACGGTATTCCGAATTCACCAGTTCGGCTACCCGCCTGCTGATACGATCAATCGACGCCTGATTCAATGCCTTGATAATCATCTCCTGCTGCAGGGACTTGAAAGTCCGACGACTGCTGTCGGAGAGTGTTGCCATTCGCTTGGCTTCCAGCAGCGGCTGGGCGACATTTTCCACGAGGTTCGAATTGAGACTTTCGATCTCGGTGAGCAGCCGCTGCTGCTCGGCGTCGGAGCGCAGACTTCCTTTGAGCTCGGCAATGATCGCCTGGTTCTCCATCACGGCAGAGTCATAATTCTGTATGAAGAATAATTCGTTCGTCAGCAGATATCCGCGCAGACCTCCGACTATGCTGAGGATGTTGCGCTGCAGCCTGTTGCTGTTGCGCACGATCGCACTGGACTGCTGAAACCTTTCGGAGTTCGACTGCACCAGTGCCGCCTGCCGGTAGTTCATGTAAGTGGTTACTGCGAAGAGGATCTCGATCGCGGCAAAACTCAGCAGGATGAAATTTGCTATGCGCATTTTTAGATAATGACTCCCGGCTCATGAAGGAAGGTCATCAAGTCCGATGTTGTGCCTGAGTCTCTCGAATTCCTGGTTGACGGCGAGCAGGTTCTCAAGGAACGGGATGACGTCCTGCTGACGCTCCAGGTGATAGCGCGCAAGCGAATGCCGGCGTTCGCCGACGCGTATCGTAAAACCGGCAGGGCCGACCGCGCGAAACATGTCCTCGTCTGTCACCCCGTCGCCGATCGCCATCGTGAAGTCATAGTCCCGTCGGCACCACCAGGAAACAAACGCACCTTTCTCGATAAGAGGCGTGCGCAGTTCCATCGTATACTGGCCATCGTCAATGATAAATTTTCCATGTTCGGGAAGAGAACGTATCGCATCCAGGATCTGATCATGATCATGGTCGCTCAATGACGAAGCGATACCACGGTAATGCCAGGCGACCGAGAAATGTTTTCTCTCCATCATCGAGCCTTCGTGCTGAAAAGTCAGCGCGCTCACCGACTTTGATACCGTGTCAACCCAGTCTGGTTTGATCATAAACGTCTGCTTCCAATTCCCGTACGGACTTTTGTAAAAACCTCCGTGCTCAGCCACAAGCAGAAATGAAGGTGAGCCGAAGAAACTGTCCAGTTCCGCCGCCGTTCTTCCGCTGATCAGAACCACGTCGTTGCAGCGGTCCGACTCCAGGCGTTCGAGCGTATCGATCACCTTTGCACTGGGGCGCGCGGCAGCGGGATCGATTTCAAATGGACTGAGCGTGCCGTCGTAATCGAATAATAACAGACGCCGGGATGATGCATTATATGCTTCGGCAACAGAGATGGCATCGACGTTTGTCATTGGCACCAATTATTGACGAGGCAAATAAGCCCTTATGACAAACGTGAAAATTGACCGATGTCAAATTTGATTGCGTGATCCGGGCTTTTACATGAACGGCGACCAATGTAGGGCCTCAAAGAAAACGGTCTTACTGTTCGATCAGGTCCTTGAGCTTGTCACCGCGCAGGATAAAAAGCTTTCTTCCTTTGGTGCGGATAATCTTCTCAGCTTTAAACTTGGTGAGAATTCGCGCGAGCGTTTCACCCGTTGTGCCGGCAAAGGCGGCAAGGTCTGCACGCGACAGGCCGATTTCAGGTGTCGAAATACCTGGCTTGCGATATGTCTCGTTAACAATAAGCAGCGCCAGAGCGATACGTTCCTTGGCGGAGCGCTGGGAAAAATTTGCGATCCGGTTTACCAGCACCGTGAACTCATGCGAGAGATTTTTCAGCAGGAGATTGGAAAGTGCCGAAGATCTGCCGAGCAGCTCAAGGAATGCGCGGTCGCTGAGGAAATAAATTCCACACTCTTCAATCGTCGTCGCCGTCGCCGGATGAAGGTCGCTGCTCAGTAGCGGGCGATAGCCGAACATCTCTCCCGATGAATAGATGTAAACTATCTGTTCCCCTCCGTCAGGGTTACGCTGGAAAATCTTCACGCGGCCGCGCTTGAGTATGAACACGGCCCGCGGCCGACTGCCCTCCTCGAACAATGTCCGCCCCTTCGGAACTCTCTTCAGCCGGAGATGACCTTCGAAGAGCATGCGGTCCTTTGCCGGGAGGGCGTCGAGAATGGATTCACTGCTGAAGAAGTAACGCGAAAATTGATTTTCCTTCGCCATAAGCATCAAATGTTTTCGCCTGAACTCGGACGCCAAGTTACCAATAGAAAGTTTGTGGGTCCTCACTTCCGTCCCTGTTGGATTTCCCAGAGGTAAAATTCCATCCCACCGACTCTGTTGTCGTTATCCTGATCACAGATGGAAAAATTGCCAGCGGCAAGGTTGGCAGAGGTTATGATGCCGTCTGAGTCCGGATCGAATACCCGACACAGATGTTCATTGACGGCATGGGTCGTAAATTCTCCTGAAGCAATGTGGCTGTCGCCATTGTCGTCCCATTGCTTCCATTGAGTGAAAGTTGTACCGACAAGATATCTGACCTGTCTGCGAATCAGTTCAGTGGAGTCAAGAATTCCATCGCTGTTCGAATCCAGCTTTGCAAAAAGCTTCTCCGACAAAACTAAGCAGCTTGTTGTCTTCTGTTCCCCCATCCATGGCAGGTCGAAACCGCTCCGGAGATAGCCGTTTATGAATTCTTCGCGGTCAAGGATCTTGGTGTCATCCCTGTCCCATTCCTTGAGCTGGACCCATGCATACGGACTTATTTTAGGGGAGCCGCACTGAAGCGACGCCACGGAAGCAACGGAGATCAACAACGCACCTATCCGCATTTGAATTGAAAATTACGGTTGATCAACTGGGCGATTTTTGACAGTTGTCAAATTTGTCCGCCCCGACGAGGCGCCACTCAAATCGAAAAAGAAAACCAGATTAAAAAAAGAAGGTCGATGGAAACATACTTCCATCGACCTCGTCGGGGTGAGAGGATTCGAACCCTCTTCACAACTCTCTATATTTCAGCAATTTACAAGAACACTTTTTGACAGTTCACCGGATAGTTCACCAGACAATCGCTTCGTCCGTGAAATGGATCACTTTGGTAAAGATACAACGAGATACTCGCTCGTAAAAGTAAAGTTCCAATCAATCACATTGATGGCATCATATATAGTTTCGAGGTGAACCACTCCGAGGTACTACCTTTGAAACCATGAAAGCGAACTATTAACGGCAGATGAAGACAGGTTATTAAATAACGGCTCGTTCTTTAAATAACTCCACGAGCGCCCGCTCGCATTGATCGATTAAAACAGAAGGGCTTCAAACAATTTAGTTAAAGGCCCAGTGACCCGCTGGGGCTCGAACGCCAGTTTATGCTGTTCAATCATTGGCAAAATATCGTTGGTAACCGAATTGGTCACCGGGCTTTGCGAATCCAACATCAAAATCAATTAAAGAACGAGTTCGTTCAATAAAAGATAATTATTCCCTATAGTAGCAGGAAGTAACTTCGTTAAGAATCTACAACCAAAGGGCGCCATGTATGACGACAATTGAAAAAATTCGTCGCAAGATGAAAAAGCAACTTGCTAACGAGTTCGAACTGGGACCATTGGACGCAGCATTTCAAAGTCTGGCGCAAACCCGCAATCAACTGCGCTTTAATAATTTCGCTTATGCGATCCGCGAATTGTCAAGGCATGTCCTCATCCGTCTTGCACCCGACAGTGAAGTAATAAATTGTTGTTGGTTTCGTAAAGAGGATCCAACCAAGCCCGATTTAATAACCCGTGCCCAACGTGTTAAGTATGCAATTCAAAGTGGGATTGAAGACAATTTTATAAAAAACAGCCTGAAAATTGATCTTGATCCATTGAACAAACGCATCAAAAAGACGATTGAACTCTTAAATAAATACACACATGTCGAGCGCGAAACGTTTCGAATGTCAAGCAAAACTGTAGATATAAACGCGAAGAAAGTTCTTTCAACTTTAATCTCATTGTTTGATAATATCGGCAAATGCCGCCGGAAGATATGTGACCAATTAGCCGGGGCAATCGATGAAACGATTTTACGTCACACTCTGGAAAATACCCTCCCGGAAGTCGATATGCTTGCCACCCATGCTAACCCAGGGACGACATACCTTGAGCATATAAGGATTGAGGAAATAACTTCGCAAAATCTGCTGATCTCCGTAGAAGGGGCCATTGAAGTAAGATTACAATACGGGTCAGACAGCGATCAAAAGCGTGGAGATGGCCTGGTCGCTCGCGAGCATTATCCATTCGAATGCTCCCTGGTGGGCGAGGTGAATCAACTAAAACGATTTAGACCACTGGTGGATACAATGAGCGTTAATACTAAGTCATTCTACGAATAAGAGGACAGGATAAAATTAGTGCAATGGAAAAAATCTCATTTAGCCGACAAGAATTGTATGATAAAGTATGGTCCGGGCGCTGGCAGGAAATCTGTGAGCAAATGGACATTGAACTCAGCGGACTGCAGTCCGTGTGCGACCGACTGAATGTTCCCTTCCCTGACCGGGGATACTGGAAGAAACTTCAGGACGGGAAAAAGGTAACTCAGGCTCCGCTGCCTGACAAATCTAAAGGAACAGAGCAGGTATCGTTTTTCGAAAGAGATGACGCAAAGGCACATATCGAGCAAATCACAACGCTCCAGTCAATATTGGAGACAATGAACCTCGATCGTTCGTCACTCAATGATCTTTCCTTCGACAAGCTTGTGCTGAGCACTCAAGCAGGCCTGCAAAAGGACTGGAGATCGCGAAGTGAATTCTGGGAGAAATCGAAGATGCTCAACATCAATGTTGCTCACGAGACGCTTCCCCGCGCCTTGCGCTTCATGGACTTGCTCATTAAAACCCTTCGCGCGGCCGGCCATAACATAAAGATTGATGTTCACAGCACGTACGCCGTCGTTGAGGGCGAGGACATCCAGATCAGTCTCCAGGAAAGAAACCGCAGAGTTGAATATATTAACGAACACAATTATCACACAAAGGATAATCATCCGACCGGTGCTTTATACTTAAGGCGGGAGGGCCGACCGTACGAATCGAAGGGCTGGAGCGACGGACCGAAGAAAGGAAATATCGAGCAACAAATACCAGTCATTATCAATGACCTTGTTAATATTGGCAGGGACGAAAAAGAACGTCGGGAACAATACAGGAAGGCGGAAGAGGAACGCCAGGCTCAGGCCAAATTGGAAAGGGAACTGCATGAGCGGCAGGAGGATGAGCTTTTGAAATTTAAGCGGCTTTTGTTTGACTCACATAGGTTCCAGACTGCAGCGCAGATAAGAAGCTATGCCGATGCAGTTGAATCAAAAGCAACTTCCGGCGACAAGTTAACTGAAGACCTCATCAATTGGCTTGCATGGGCAAGAAAGAGAGCAGACTGGTATGACCCTACAGTTCCGAAGGAAGAAGGTGATCTGCTGAAAGGTGTCGACATTCTGAATCTTACAACTCGCGATGCTTACTATACTGGTTTTGGATATGCCACCAACTACGCTGAGAAAGAAAAAAATTTCTGGAAGCCGTGGTACCTCAAATAATTGGGATTGCTATCGGAATATTTTCCTCTTGTAACGGTAAGAAAGCACCACGCTGTTGATATTATTCTGCACATCTCCGCCGGAAGCTTTGGCATAAAAATTAACCCCGTGGCTTGTCATCAGCTGGATCGTGAGTTCATTGAACTGATTTACCTTGAACGCGTATCCGGCAAATGCTGTCAGTCCAAAATCAACACCGACGTCAGGCTGGCGGTTGGTGGTATTGACGCCGGACTGCATAATCAGATTGCCGTTCTGATCGAACTGTTTTACAAGACTCACAGTATTGTAGGGAAGGCTGATATAAGGGCCGATGCCCAGCCTGACTGAACGCTGTTTGAGAAGTTTGAATGTCGGCAGTACTTGCAGTGAAAAGCAGTCGACGCTCCGGTCGATCTGCATCGCGCGGTTTTGCATTACATAGGGATCGTAGTAGAATTCGGAATACTTGTAGCCCTTTCGCTCATATCCCAAACGCGCATTCAGATCAAACGTCGGAGTGAAATAGTGATTTACGCCAACACCGAATGAGAATGATGCTTTCATGTCATTGTAGGCGAGATAAGAACCGTTCCCTGTGTTATCGATTTGACCCACACCCGCAAAAATCTCAAAGGCTTGAATCCATTTTTGCTGGGCCTTTGCATGGTCGCACGCGAGGATAGACAGGGCAAACAGCATGAACTTAGCGGTGCTGGTTTTCATGCGATATGACGGCGTAAAGCAACAATGTCTAGGCTCCTGGTCAAATTCAAGTTTATTCGTAGACATCACTGATGTTACAATCTGCTTATTGCTGGTTCTTTGTGAAGAATGGATGCTCTTTGATAATGTTCTTTCCAGCGGTCCTGTCAAATACTGTCAATGAGGAGAATTGCTTTCCCGATTTCAAATATGCCTCCAGCTGGTTAAGCGTCACGGCGCGATAGGTCCCGTTGAACATATAGAATGATGGTGTGTTTATCAGGAAAGCAGGTTGCAGTTGAAATCCCGTCAGATTAACCTGCCTGTGGTAAATGACGCTCAGGTGTTCCTGTACGATCGGGATATTTGCTGCCACCCAATCTAACTTCCGCTTTAACTGCACCTCGTGGTGGCCAGTGAAGTTTGAATAATCGATTCGGTAACCAACGGCTTCGTAACGGGCGCGGTTGTACTTTGTATCGCAGACGAAAAGAATTTTAGATTCCTCATTGGCGATGATGAAGTCGATTTCGCCGGGCCCTCCCTTATCAACGATATTAATATTATTTCCCTTTTGGCGCTTGAATGATTTGATGTTCCTGCAATGCGGAAAATGCAGTCTGTTGGCAATTTTCTGGATTTCATCTTCAAGGATCCGGTCGTGCATAAGACTTTTATTGTTCTTGAATTCAACCATACCGGGCATCGCTTCCCATTCCGAATACAGATTTCCCCAATGAATCGCATTTGTTGAGAAGATAACTAGGCTTTCTGTAAACTTCTCCCGGCCAATCAACGCCCGGCGCCTTCCGTCTATCACATATAGAAGGATCGGTCGGAAGAAATGACGCAACATTGAATGCGGTTTCCGGATGGACTCGGAGACACTCAGCCTATTCTCTCTTGAAATTGTAAGCCCTTCACAAAATGTTGCCGCAACTCCTGGATAGACTTTTGCAGTCGCGGCAAGGTACTGGATCAACACATTGGGCTCAATAGTTTGAAGGTTCGTGCTGCTCCTGCTTTCGCGTTCTTTCAATTCCCAGATACGCGCTGCCGCGAAATGTGGATTGATGCCAAAGGAACCCTCAATTGCTGACGCCAATTCTTTGATTGCATTGAGATCAAAGGTTCCGTTCTCGTAGTCGCCTTTCAAAGCAGGAAATAATTCGTCGGCCGCTTTGCCGTAATGATGTTGCCAGCCAACTCCCATCAGACCATCCTTAAAATCAATTTCATTGGCTTCCTCTATCATTTTCTGATATGCAATTAAGTCAGCAAAATAGTACAGGTAGTAACCTACATACATGAGTTCCCTCACGCGTTGATCCATTTCCAGCACCTCGCCGCCTGTGGGCATATCTCCGGATGTGAGGTCTATGTCGCATCCTTGCTCGAGGACTAACTTCAATATCCTTCGATACATGGGGAAATCTCCGTCTGGAATGCCGTCCGGTTTGAACCCCTTAAGCATCTTCACATAGAGTTTGATTGACTCTTCGTGCAGCCAAAACACGTACAGGAAAAAGGAAAGCCTTAAATCCGCAAATAGATAAATAAAAAGAGCCGAAATAGGCCTGAATTTATTGGATTCAGGCTTTTCCGGCTCATTTTTTTTCACTTATTTAGATGATACCACTCAGATAAATAAGTTGGCATGAAAGTAACCAATTC
>JBGAKL010000005.1:0-326141 GCA_044224375.1 Cyclobacteriaceae bacterium | reverse complement strand
CTCGGTATTTCGTTGGCCCCAAAACCCCCGGTTTCAAAACCCGCCTCAAAAAAGCCCCTCCATTCATCCCTCCTCAAAGCCCCTTTTCAGCCCCATTTCAAGCCTCCTGCCCAAAACGGAACGCAAAGATAATGGGTGAGCCGATTTTACCAAAATGTGAATTTAAATCTTTTGAAAGGTCCCACCCCCGATCCCTCACCGTCAGGCTTTTGTAAATAGAAAAATACTGCACATCTTTGCACCCCTTAATTTTTAGAGACATGAAACGTACATTTCAACCTTCACGCAGAAAAAGAAAGAACAAGCACGGCTTCCGTGAGCGCATGGCATCTGCTAATGGCCGACGTGTACTGGCTTCACGTCGCAAAAAAGGCCGTAAAAAACTGACGGTCTCCGACGAAAAGACTTTCAAGCATAAATAATACGGTCACCGGGCGTTCCTCTACAGTGGATTATCTTTAATCCATGGGCGCCTTCAGCTTCAGTAAAAAAGAACGACTAAGCAAAAAAAAGGTCATAGAAGAGCTTTTCGCAAAGGGCTCATCCAGGCAGGCATTCCCTGTCAAAATTGTGTTTCTCCGCCATCCTGATAAGGAGCAGTCTCTTCACCAGGTGCTCATCACAGTACCGGTAAAAAATTTCAAAAAAGCTGTCGACAGGAATACACTTAAAAGACGAATTCGCGAAGGATATCGACTCAACAAGGCACTTTTACCGCCTGCCCCAACGTTGTCTATTGCATATATTTACATTGCAAAGGAAATATTGCCTTCAGCAACGATCCACAAATCGATCTGTGCTTCGATGAAGGAATTGAGTGATCATTATGAAAAGAAAAGTTAGCCTATCCATCGTCGTCATTGCCGTCCTCTTCTTTGCTTTCAAAGGACCAGGCGAAAAGTATTTCGACATTGCCAAAAGCCTCGATATTTTCGCTACTCTTTTCAAAGAGGTTAACGCTTATTATGTGGATGAAATCGAACCTAAGAAATTGGTTCAGACGGGCATCCAGGGAATGCTTGAATCACTCGATCCCTACACTGATTATATTCCCGAAGAAGATCTTGAAGCATTCAGCATACAGACAACCGGACAGTATGCAGGCATCGGCGCTTTGATCGGCGTTGTAAATAAAAAGACTGTTATCACCCATCCTTACGAAAACTTCCCCGCCTACCGCGCAGGCCTACGCGTGGGCGACGAGTTCATATCTATCGACGGCAAAAATGTAAAGGGCAGGCCCTCCTCAGAAGTAAGTGCACTTTTAAAAGGAAGTCCGAATTCAGAACTCAAGGTAGTTGTCGAGCGCGTGGGCAAGCCGGTTGCGGTCACGCTTTCAAGAGAGAAAATAAAAATTTCAAATGTTGTGTACCAGGGTATTGTCGATCCAGGAATTGGCTATATCAAACTGGATGACTTTACTCCCGGCGCCGCAAAAGAAGTGGAAGAAGCCATTAACAGTCTCAAACAAAAAGGAGCTTCAAAAATTATTCTTGACTTGCGCGACAATCCCGGTGGACTTCTCCATGAGGCCGTCAACATCGTGAACCTTTTTATTCCAAAGGGGAAAGAAGTCGTTTCCACAAAGGGAAAAGTCCAGGATTGGAACAAATCATACACTACACTTAACAATCCATCTGACACCCAAATCCCATTAGCCATACTAACAAGCGGTGGAAGCGCCTCTGCATCGGAGATCGTGGCAGGCGCCCTGCAGGACTATGATCGCGCCGTGCTTGTCGGACAAAAAACATTTGGTAAAGGATTGGTTCAAACCACGCGTCCGCTGGCTTACAATGCGCAGTTGAAAGTGACAACGGCTAAATATTATACACCAAGTGGCCGGTGCATCCAGGCCCTCGACTATACCCATCGAAAAAATGATGGGACAGTTGAAAAGTTTGCTGACTCGGTAAAATCGACTTTCAAAACCTCGGGGGGGCGACTGGTATTCGACGGCGGCGGTCTCGACCCGGACGTAGTTGTTCCCACGGAGCCGATCGGTTCGGCAATTGTGGAACTCGTTCGTTCCGGACTTGTGTTCGACTTCGCAACAAAATATTGCAATGAGCACCCCGCACCTGGCGACATCCGCAAATTCAGACTTACGCCAGTCGATCTTCAACAATTTGAAACATGGGTAAACGAACAACATTTCACTTACGCAACAGACCTGGAGAAAGAAGCCACCGAATTGGTTGCCGCAGCGAAAAACGAACGCATATATTCCGAACTGCAAAGCAGTCTCACGGCCCTGCAAACGAAAATTCGGCAAAATCATTCCGGTTATATGGCTCGATTTCAGTCAGAAATTCAGAACATCCTCGAAGGCGAAATCGCATTTCATTATACGCTTAACAAAGGACGCGCTGAAGTCGGGTTGGCAAGCGACAAAGAAATTGCCGAAGCGAAAAGAATACTCAGTGACACGCACTCCTATCAGAAATTTTTGCTGCCGCATTGATGGCCGTCATCATCAGCATTGAGACCTCCACGTCTGTCTGTTCAGCTGCGCTCCATGATAATGGACTTTTAGTTGCATCCAAAGAATTGCACGTCGTGCATGCTGCCGCTTCCCAACTTGCACTGCAACTGGATGATCTTTTTACGGAGACAAAAATTTCAAAAAAGAGCATCGATGCGATCGCTGTTTCATCGGGTCCGGGTTCTTACACGGGACTGCGAATCGGTGTCGCCACAGCAAAGGGTCTTTGCTACGGATTGGACGTTCCGCTGATTGCGATTGAATCCCTCTCGGTGCTCGCCGCTGCCGTATCTTCCGATCAATCCGGTGATTTACTTTGTCCGATGATCGACGCAAGGAGAATGGAAGTTTATTGTCGCCTGTACGACAGATCACTAAATGCCCGAACAACTACTGAAGCAAAAGTGATCGATTCAGAGAGTTTCAATGACGAGCTGAAAACATCACAGATCATTTTCTTTGGCGACGGGGCGTCGAAGTGCAGGGAAGTTATCAGACATCAAAACGCCGATTTCATAGATAACCTGTATCCATCGGCAAGAAATATGGGCACAATCGCGTTTGAACGCTTCCAGAAGCGGGAATTTGTTAGTGCTGCCTCGTTTGAGCCTTTTTACCTTAAAGAATTTGTTGCAAAAACTAAATCTGCATAGCGGCTGTTGTATTCCTAACTTTGCCTTGCTGTGGAAAATGAGATCATAAACAAGGTTGCTAACAGTACGCTGGTGACTTTTGACTTGCAGGAATTGAGCCCTGACGAGATGTTGGCGGAAATAGACCTGAAAGAAATTCTTTTCCAGGAACTGATACTCCGCGAAAAAGATCTGCGTGACTTCATCAAAGCTCACGATTGGGAGCAGTACCGATCGAAGAATGTTTCCATCTATTGTTCCAATGATGCCATCATTCCAACATGGGCCTATATGCTGCTCGGTGTCGCACTGACGCCGGTTGCCAACAAGGTCGTGTTTGGAAATCGCGATGTGCTGCTCACGACTTTATTTAAAGAAAAACTGGATAGGGTCGACTGGGAGAAATTCAGAGATGCCAAAGTGGTGATAAAAGGATGCAGCGATGTACATGTGCCGGAGTCAGCGTATGTAGAGGCGACCATTCGGTTACGGCCAGTGGCAGCAAGTATCTTCTACGGTGAACCGTGCAGTACGGTCCCATTGTTCAAACGCCCAAAATGATGGAAACAAAATCAATCGTGATGTTTGACGGCGTCTGCAACCTGTGTAATGGGTTCGTGAATTTTCTTATTGTCCGCGACAAGCAAAACAGATTTCAATTCGGATCACTGCAGTCCCCGGCTGTTGCCGAAATATTAAAGCGACATAATTTTTTAACCAACGACCTTTCGACCGTGCTGCTTCTTGAAGGCGGAAAACTTTATTATCAATCAACAGCGGTGCTCAGGATCCTGCGTCAACTTGGCGGCGCGTGGCCAATATTATACGCATTCATCATACTGCCAAAACCGTTGCGTGATTTCATTTATAACCTGGTCGCAAAGAACCGTTATAAACTTTTTGGCAGGCAGGACACGTGCATGATCCCAACCCCGGAGCTCAAAGCGAAGTTTGTCGGTTAGTCTCCGTCCATGTTCATCTTTTAATTTCCCTCTATAAGCCTTCAGCTTCTTTGCATTGGATTGCAGTCACGCAGCCTGACTCAAATAATTTCATTTATTTTTGAGTATGAAGTTTAACAGGAAGAAATACGGTGACCCCGTCCTCACCCAATTGTACGAGGAACTGCTCCGTCCGCGGTTGATCGAAGAAAAGATGTTGATTCTGTTGCGCCAAAACAAGATCAGCAAGTGGTTCAGCGGAATTGGGCAAGAGGCGATCTCAGTGGGCATCACGCAGGCACTGGATCCCACCGAATACATTCTGCCAATGCACCGTAACCTTGGTGTTTTCACCGGCCGGAAGCTTCCATTTGTAAATCTTTTCTCGCAATGGCAGGGTACGATGAGTGGGTATACCAAAGGCAGAGATCGGTCCTTTCATTTTGGTACGAATGAGCATGCGATCGTAGGAATGATCTCCCATCTTGGTCCGCAAAATGGCGTCGCAGATGGTATTGCATTGGCATCGCTTCTTAAGAAAGAGAGGAAAGTAACAGCAGTGTTCAATGGCGATGGCGGAACCAGCGAGGGTGATTTCCACGAAGCTGTTAACGTGGCAGCTGTGTGGGACCTTCCTGTGATCTTTGTGATTGAAAATAATGGTTACGGCCTTTCGACACCAAGCAACGAGCAATTCCGTTGCAAGAGCTTTGTCGACAAAGGAATTGGCTACGGTATTGAAGGTATTCAGGTGGACGGAAACAACGTCCTCGAGGTATATGACACTGTAAAAAATCTTGCCGAAGACCTTCGGAAGAAACCGCGACCGGTGCTCCTGGAGTGCATCACTTTCAGAATGCGGGGCCATGAAGAAGCTTCCGGAACGAAATATGTTCCGAAAAAATTGATGGATGAATGGGCCAAGAAGGATCCGCTATCGAACTACGAAGAATATTTACTGAAAGAGAAAGTCGTTGACAAAAAATTTGTAGAAGACACGAGAAAGAAGATCAAAAAGGAAATCGACGCTGGCCTCGAAGTTGCATTTAAAGAGTCGCTTCCGGAAGCAGACACGGCTATGGAGCTCGCAGACGTGTATGCCCCGTTCAATGAAGTTGTGACTGCGCCCACGTCCGAAAAGAAAACGGAGAAGCGATTCATCGATGCCATCCGTGATGGATTATATCAAAGCATGGAGCGACATCAGGATCTTGTGCTCATGGGTCAGGACATCGCTGAATACGGTGGCGTATTCAAGATCACAGAAGGATTTGTGGAGAAGTTTGGCAAGGGACGCGTCCGCAACACACCGATCTGCGAATCGGCGATCGTGGGAGCAGGGCTTGGCCTGTCGATCAAGGGCATGAAGGCAATGGTGGAAATGCAATTCGCCGACTTTGTTACGGAAGGATTCAACCAGATCGTCAACAACCTCGCAAAAGCTCATTGGCGCTGGGGTCAGGCAGCGGATGTTGTAGTCCGCATGCCTACAGGGGCGGGCACTGCAGCCGGACCATTCCATTCGCAAAGCAATGAAGCCTGGTTCTTCCATACCCCCGGGCTTAAGATCGTGTACCCATCTAACCCTTATGATGCAAAGGGATTGTTGTGTGCGTCGTTTGAAGACCCCAACCCTTACCTATATTTTGAGCACAAATATTTATACCGCTCCATCAAGGATGAAATTCCTGACGACTATTATACAGTGGAGATTGGAAAAGCGAAACTGGTAACGGAAGGAGATGAGCTTTCGATCATTACATACGGAATGGGCGTGCATTGGGCCAAGGATATATTAGCACAACTCGGAGTACAGGGAGATGTTCTTGACTTGAGAACATTGCTTCCATGGGATCGGAATGCCGTAGAGATGACCGTAAAAAAGACGGGACGTGTTTTAGTCTTACATGAGGATAGTCTCACCGGTGGCGTTGGTGCTGAGATCGCCGCGTGGATCAGTGAACATCTGTTTGAAAATCTTGATGCGCCTGTAATGCGCGTGGCAAGTCTTGATACACCGATCCCATTTGCCCCGACATTGGAAAAGAACTTTCTGGGGGTTGCGAGATTAAAAGATAAAATCCAATCGCTGCTCTCCTATTAGGCAGCGCAGCGGGCATCTTGCAGACAAGCCACCTGACGGGTTGCGGTTGCGACGCCCCCGAAAATAAATTTCTTACCTTAGCGGTCTTCATTTTGCCCCATTTTGACGGCACAAGAGCGCTATATCGCCCTGATTGCAAAAGCAGCAAAAGGAATCATCCTGACAGGGGTGATTTGCCTTTTCGCGTTCTATAGTAACGCCCAGAATACAAAGGGAGACAAGCCAGTTAAAAATCAGAGGCAAGTCAGGGAGACCAGGCAAAAATCCTACAAGAGAAAGGAGAAAGGTCGAACACGAGATATCGCAGGCAGGCGCTTGCGTACACTCGATCAGTCATCTGCCAATCGTGCGAATGCAAAGTATCCTCAGCCGCAGCCGTATTCACGAAGAATAAAAAAGCAACCCGAGCAGGCTGCAAGACCGCGTGGACGCGTGTTCTCGCGTTCCCCACGTGAAAGCAGAACACGTGCCTGGCGTGGTGATGTGTCGGGTCATTCTATCAGGCGGGTAATCCCCGGTGGCAGGGATGCTGCGCCGGCTAACGTTTATCCGCAGTCAGGTCCGTTCGTAAAGGCCTATAAGAAGAAGCCGTCGGAGCCAAAGCGACCAACAGTAACCAGAAACGTTCAGGGAAGGCCGGTGGGCGTCAAGCATCCGCAGCGCTATGAGGAACGCGCATGGAAAGGTGCAGCTGATAAGGGCCCGATCCGAAATCAAAGTGCAACTGGGTCCGTAAGAAATACTTTTTCACAAAAGGGACCTTATGTCCGATACTATCGGAAGAATCGCAATACAAACGATGCGCCGGTTTCAAACAACGCGCAAGTACGCCGGGTAAAATCCTTGTCACGGAAACCATTGACTGGAACCGGGATTGTCAGCAGTCAGCCAGGTACACGAAGTCGCCCCTTTGTTCAAAGAGGAAGAAAGAACGTGTATTGGGGCAAGCTTCAGCGTAAGGAACAAGGCACAACAACGGACCTCACTGGCGGACCACTTCGAACCAGAAATTACAAATCACCGGTTGCCGGACTGATCAGTCGCGATACGGTGAAATTTTTCGGAAGAAAGCCAATCGGCGACAGAGCAAATCGTGCAGGCGGTGGCGGCTACGCTACGCGTTCAAGAAAAGGACAACGCGGCTGGAAGGGAGATATCGCTGGCTTTAATCTGAGAAAGTCTAGAAGCCGAGGTAAAGAAACGCCCGGCGAATATTTTTATCGGAGACAATTATCCATCTCCGGCAGCGGGGAGAAAAAGGGAACACCTATTCCTGGAAAATTTTTACCACAGTTATTGGGTGGAGGCAAAGGTCGGCGTCAACCGCAAGGTGGTGGTGGAAGCAGGTCGGCGCAGTGGAACAATAAAGGAAAGTCGATCCAGGGCAGACCCCCCGGTCAGGGATACGTTCGCGGGGCAACGTTCAGTGGAACATTCAAACAAGGCCAGCCAGGATTCAGTAAAGAGGGTACAGGTTATAGTGGCAACATTAGGCGCAGTTCGATCAGAGGATTCGGTACGGACGGGGTGAACTATTCGGGGAAAATCAAAAGGAGTTCTCAACGCGGATTTGGAACCGATGGCGTGAATTATTCGGGAAGAATCAAGAGAAGCAGCATACGCGGATTTGGAACGGACGGCGTGAACTACTCAGGTCGCATCCGGCGCAGTGAAGTCCGCGGGTTTTCAAAGCAGGGCGCGAACTACCAAGGCAACATCCGCCGTTACGGAGCGGTAAAACAATTCAATGAAAATGGTGTAGGATATTCAGGCAGACTAAAGCGGAGTGACACGAAGAGTATCGGGGTTGATGGAGTGAATTATTCCGGCAGGATAAAAAGGGGCAGCATAAGGGGAATTGAATTGAATGGCATCGATTATTCAGGCAGGCAAAAAGGAAAGCGACCAGTGAAGGGCGGCGGAAGCCTTAGTGGAGTGCTTTGGAATAACGACAATCGTGCAATACAACCGCGACCACCTGTATCTGAGCAGGGTGGAAATTTTTCAGGCAACATCAAATACAAACGACCGCAGAAAGGTGGCGGCAGCGTCAGCGGGAAACTCTGGAATAACGAGAACCGCGCCATTGAAGGTAGAGGAATCAGATCGGAACAAGGAGGCAATTTTGCGGGCAACATCAAATACAAACGGCCGGAAAAAGGTGGCGGCAGCATTAGCGGTAAGCTTTGGAATAATGAGAACCGTGCCATTGAGGTAAGGGGACCGAGGTCAGAGCAAGGAGGAAACTTTGCCGGTAACATCAAATACAAAAGGCCCGAAAAAGGTGGCGGCAGTGTAAGCGGCAAGCTGTGGAATAATGAGAACCGCGCCATCGAAGTAAGAGGACCGAGGTCAGAACAAGGAGGGAACTTCGCGGGCAACATCAAGTACAAAAGGCCAGAAAAAGGTGGGGGCAGCGTGAGTGGTAAGCTTTGGAATAATGACAATCGCGCCATTGAGGTACGGGCGCCAAGGTCAGAACAGGGAGGAAACTTTGCGGGCAACATTAAATACAAAAGGCCTGAAAAGGGTGGGGGCAGCGTGAGTGGCAAACTGTGGAATAACGATAACAAGCCACTGTCTACCAAACCCGAGCTTAATGCAAACGTCAACTATTCGGGACGTCAGGCGCTCTCGCGCTTCAAAAAGAATTACGTCCAAAATCCGAATGCGTCCAAGGAATCTATGAGAAAGAGGCGGCCCGATGCAACCACATACAGCGTAGCCGGGCTTCATGTGAAAGTAAAAGAGCATCCGAACGGAAGGAATCCAAACAGTGCTGACGATGCACTGAGAGGGAGGTCGCCAGGAAAAGCAGCCGCCCAGATCAGGGATTTTCAAGGTAACGTGAAGATGAAGAAATACTCAGGCAGCCGCCTCCACCCCGACTCACAGTTCGCCCATGGCTTCCGTGACAATGTGAAAGAAGAACGAACTCTTTTAATGAACGTGAAGTTGATGTGGGGAAAGCTCTTCCGCAAGAACGAAACACAACCGGAGAATCTGAAAGTCAGAAACCCGCGGCCCGGTTACGACAAACGCGAGAAGAACTTGTGGGCCAAATAGTAATCGAAAAATGAAGTGGCAGGATTTAAAATCGGTCGACCAGCTGAAGGTCATCAAAGAATCGTCAAAGCAAAATCCAGTGTTGATTTTCAAGCATAGCACCCGATGCTCAATCAGTCGTGCCGCGCTTGACCGCCTGCAAAGAAATTGGAAGCAGGAAGAAATGAAATCGGTGGAGCCATTCTACCTCGACCTGTTGCAACATCCCGAAGTATCCAGTTTGGTGGCGCATGAATTTGCAATCCAGCATGAATCGCCGCAAGTGCTCCTGATCAGTGATGGCCGGGCCGTATATGACAGATCTCACCTCGAGATTGACTATCGGGACATTCTCGCTAATGCAGCGCCGCTCTCGGCAAGTGCAGCGCACACTAAAAATTAAAAGTCACAGTTTGCTTTAGACTTTCCGCCAGACTGAGCGCAACTGGGCAGGTCATGGCCGCGCGTTTGAGCTTTTCTTTCTGAACATCATTTGCGTCAAGCGAAGGGTGCGAGAAATTAATTTGAACCTCCGCAATCTTCCGGGGGTTGGATGCCATGATTTTTGTAATGTCGTACTTCATACCAGTCAGATCTACATCCTCCCGTTGAGCAAGGATGCCCATAATCGTCATCATGCAACTGGCAAGCGCCGCACAAACAAGGTCGGTTGGACTAAAAGCCTCCCCTTTTCCGTTATTATCAGGAGGAGCGTCGGTAATGATTTTAGAGCCGGAAAGTTGGTGTGTGTCCTGGGTGCGGAGATGGCCCAGGTATTCGCCATTCATTGATGCCATAACTGAGATTTTGAGCTTTTGTGTTATATTATAATCCTCTAAATTTAGCCCAAAGTATCTGAAATGCAGGGGTTTATTCGAAAGTGGACGTTTCTCACGCTAGCTGGAGTATGCATTTCCTCCCTTGCAACGGCTCAGACGCAGGACAGCTATGATTATAATTCAGAATTTACCTGGGCCATCAATAAGAATTCGTCTGGTGGTCTCATCGGGGGATTCATTTTCAAAAAAGCCAGAAAGCTGAATGACAGACTCCTCGAGACATTCGGGCTGGAGATCATGAATGTGAAGCACCCGCTGGAAGTCCGTAAGAGCTCGCGGTCGACCGGTAATTATTTTATATACGGAAAAAGCAATTACCTCTACGCTTTCAGATTTCAATACGGTCGGGACCTGATCATTTTTACAAAAGCCCCACAGCAAGGTGTGGAAATCAAGGCAGTAACCGCCATTGGGCCGTCCATCGGCATCGTAGCGCCTTATTATATTGAGCGATCACTCGACAACAACAGCTTTTTTGTAACGGTCCGTGAGCAATATGATCCCACGAACCCAAATCACAATTTTAACAACATCCTGGGCACCGGTAACCTGTTCCAGGGCCTGGGGGAATCAACCCTGCAAATGGGGGTAAATGCCAAATTCGGTCTGAATTTTGAGTTAGGCACAATTAAGAGCCAGGTCACAGGATTTGAAGTTGGTTTCCTGCTGGACACCTATTTCAATAAGATCATTTTGATGCCCACCGCTGACAATTACCGGCTCTTCCCTACTGTGTATTTCTCTCTTTTCTACGGCAGCCGCCGTTAGGCCGATTTTTTCCGGAATTTCTTGATTTTCCTGTGACGTTATCTCCAAAAGTGGATTCTGGTGTTATATTTGGAATCCTAAACTGTGAAATTTCTATGGAAGCGAAAAAGACCGAAAAGGCTGATTTGACCAAAAAATCTGGCTTTTTCTTTAGCATCGGGCTTTTCATTACGATGATTTTGGTCGTGATGGCCTTTGAGTGGAAAGAGGCCGATGAAGGCGTAATAGACCTTGCCGGAAAGAGAACCGATACATTCGAAGAAACTCTGGAAGTACCTCCCACAGAGCAACCACCTCCTCCCGCTCCTGTAATTCAGCAGCCGCAGGTTGTTGAGGTTCCTGATGAAGAAGAGATCAAAGAAGATATTAAAGTGAACCTCGACGTTGAAGTAACAGAAGAGGCAAAAGTGGAGCAGATCGTAGTTCAGGCCGAGGAGCCGAAAGAAGAAACCGACGAGATTTTCACTGTCGTTGAAGAGTCTGCGGCGCCTAAAGGCGGGATGGCAGCGTTCTACAAGTATGTGGGCGAAAAGATTAAATATCCTGCTCAGGCGCGACGCATGGGAATTGAAGGCCGCGTGTTCGTGGAGTTCGTCATCAACAAAGACGGATCACTCTCTGATGTGAAAGCTATCAAGGGAATCGGTGCCGGCTGTGACGAAGAAGCAGTTCGCATTATCCAGTCAGCCCCGTCATGGACACCTGGTAAGCAGCGTGGTAAGCCCGTGAAGCAGCGTTACACACTTCCTATCATTTTCAAGCTCGGATAATCCATAAAAGCATTCTTGAAAAAACCCTGACGGTGACGTCGGGGTTTTTTGTTTTAGACAAACTACAACACCCATCCAAGCAATAACCCTAACATGATAATCAGCCCCGAGGGAATTTGTTTGAAATTGAGCAGGATGAAAGTCCCTATGGTGAACACATAAGTGTAGATCGCATTCTCCATGGACTGCTCCAGGGGCTTCAGCGACTGAAACAAAATGATCGCGGCCGACGCGACCAGACCTGCGCTGGCGGCAGTAATTCCCTCAAGCGATGCACGCACGGCGCGATATTTTTTGAGGCTGTCCCAGAATCTTATAAGGAAAAATATCAGGAATGTGCCTGGCAAGAATATTCCCGCTGTCGATGCGAAGGCGCCGAGGATCTGGCCGGCCATTCCAGCGCCGTCTTTTTGCATGGACATTGTTCCTATATACGCGCTGAAAGAAAATACAGGCCCCGGTATTGACTGGGCGATGGCATAGCCGGAAAGAAACTCACGCGGTTCGAGATATTGTTTTAGTTCGACAAACTCGGTGTATAGCAGCGGCGTGAGAACCTGTCCGCCACCGAAGATCAAGCTGCCGTTGCGGTAAAAGTTCTCAAAAAGCCTGATTGGCAAATTGTGCGTAAGCCCACCAAGCGCGGCCGCTGTGATCAGCACCGAAGCCCACAAGACAAAGTTCGCCCAGCTGATTCGCATCGGTATCTTCTCTTCTTTCGGGTGCTTTTTATACTTGAAGGACGTGACCACGCCGGAGACCAACAGCGCGAACGGACAAAAGAAAGGTGAGATGAGCGAGAGCTGTTCGAAGATAAAATAAGAAAGAACTGCTGAAAGTACCATCAATACAATTGCTGTTCGAGTGTGCACCGTCTTGATGCTCATGGTATATGCAGCATAGCTTACGAAACCCACGGCCATCGCGGGCACAAATCGCGTAAACTCGAGCGAAACATTTCTTTCCTGGAAGGACTGCATGATGACAGCCGCGAGTGTCATCAGTATGACTGCAGGAAGGATCCAAACAATGAGTGTCAGATACGCAAGATTGGGTCCACCCAGTTTGTATCCAATTGCGGTAAGCGTCTGAGTTGACGTCGGGCCGGGCAATACCTGACACAAGGCATTGATCTCCATCAAGTCATCGTCCGAAAGGTATCTGCGTTTCTGTACCAGTATTCTCAAAAAGTGCGTGAGGTGTGCCTGCGGACCGCCGAAAGTGGTGACCGAAAGGATGAACACATCCTTCAAAAAAACCAAGTAGCGGACGGACTGATACAAAGCGTGTTTACAATTAAGAGGATTCCTGCCGTGGCGCACAGTAGCGTTCTGCAGGAGGGTCCCGATTAAAGCTAAAGATTTTTTGGGTAAATTTACCTTTGGCAAAGGCACCAACAGAACCCAAACTCAATGACCTACCCCGATTGTGGCCTTGGACTTTTTCAATTAATAAAATTCTAAACAGCACCATTATGGAAAAGATCGATCGCAGGAGGTTTGTAAAAGATTCGATGAAGATCACAGCGGCAGCAGCCATTGGATCATCGTTATTGGCACACACAGATGAAGTCAGCGCAGCGCCGGAGGCTTTAAAATTTACTCAGGTGCCATTGCCGTACTCGTATGCAGCGCTTGAGCCACACATCGACGCGATGACCATGGAAATACATTACACAAAGCATCACGCGGCGTACATCAAAAATGTGAACGACGCCATCGCAGCAGAGAATATCAAATACGCGACCGAGAAAGAATTTTTTGACAATGCGTCGAAACTTTCACCGAAAGCCCGCAACAATGGCGGTGGTGTATGGAATCACAACTTTTTCTGGCAAATAATGAAGGCCGGCGGTAGCGGTACTCCCACAGGAAAAGTTGCGGATGGTATCAACGGTGCGTTTGGGTCATTCGATAAGTTCAAAGACCAGTTCACAGCAGCGGCAACGGGCAGGTTCGGCTCAGGCTGGGCTTGGCTTGTGAACGAAGGAGGTAAGCTCAAGATCGGCTCAACCCCGAACCAGGACAACCCGCTGATGGACTCAAGCGAACTGAAGGGAACTCCTCTCCTTGCTATCGACGTGTGGGAGCATGCCTACTACCTGAAGTATCAAAACAAACGTCCAGACTATGTTGCTGCGTGGTGGAACGTGGTGAACTGGGATGAGGTGGCGAAAAGGATGGCGTGAGGGGGATTTAAGAAGTAGGAAGGAAGAAGGAAGAAGGAAGGAAGAAGGAAGGAAGAAGCAGGATGAAAGTGTTTCGTTTGTAAACGGTTTATCAAGAAACAATTCAATGATGAAGAATGAGTCCTGGCTGATACTGCTGTTATTATTTTGTTTGCCATTTGCGAATTGCCTTGCGCAACAGGTACTTCCTCCGCAAGGCCTCGTTATGTACCGGACTTTTGGCGGGGCAGCTTTTGAATACACAAAGGATACCACCACGTTTCAAGTTAGCGCGAAGCAGGTTTTGCAAATCATGAACAAGGACAATCCTTTGGCATACGAGGAGTTTAAAAAGGGAAGAAAGCTGGAAACTGCCGGCGGTATCATGGGCTTCGTCGGCGGTGTACTGATTTTATTTCCTATCGGAAGCGCAATCGCGGGCGCTGATCCGGAATGGAGCTTCCTCGCAGCGGGAGGCGCACTCATCGTCGGTTCGATACCCCTGCACCGCTCTTACAAACGACACGCTCAAAGCGCGATCGAGACTTATAACGCCGGTTTGAAAGCCTGGAATCCAAAGCCAGCACTTTTTTTCTCAAGAAACGGAGTAGGAATACAAGTCAAGTTCTGAAAAAGGTAATCAGCGAATCGGAGCCGACACTTTCCTCCCTTACCGGCGATTCCTGAAGTTTCGGTGCAGCGATGCCTTTTCCGAAGGTCTCCGGTGAACGAAATATTTGTGCCTCGTCCCACAGGTTGCTGGCGATGAATGCATGTATGGTCTGAGCACCACCTTCAATCATGACAGACTGAATTTTCCTTTGATGCAAATCGCTCAATAGATCCTTCAGGAAATTCGCCGGATTCAACTTCACGAGCGAAAGGTTTCCATCAATCTCTTCGCGACGCTCATTGTAACAAATCGTAGGCTGAGTTTTGTCAAACAGCCTGAGGTCGCGGCTCAGCTTCAGCGATCTGTCAATAACTACGCGTACCGGATCCCGCCCCGACCACTCTCTCACATTCAGGTGGGGATCGTCGTGCCGGGCAGTATGTGTTCCTACGAGCACAGCGTCTACTTCCGTGCGAAGCTTGTGTGCAATCTGTCGTGAAAACTCATTGCTTATCCACTTTGAACTATGGTCTTCACGGGCAATGAATCCGTCGGCAGTCTCAGCCCATTTAAGAAGTATGAAGGGTCTGTCTTTTTCCACGTAGGTGAAGAATCGCTTGTTGAGCTCGCGTCCTTCTTTTTCAAGAACACCCGTAACGACTTCCGCCCCCGACTCACGCAGTTTTCTTATGCCTTCGCCGTTCACTTTTTGAAACGTATCTATGTTGGCGATGACTACCCGCTTGACCCGATGACGCACCAACATATCGGCGCAGGGCGGGGTCTTGCCGAAGTGGGAACATGGTTCCAGGTTCACATACACGGTTGATTCCTTCAATAACGACGGATCATTGACGGAAGTGACTGCGTTGACTTCGGCATGCGCTTCCCCATACTTCTTGTGCCATCCTTCTCCTATTATTCGATCATTATGCACTACTACGCACCCCACAAGCGGATTCGGGCTGACGTGTCCCATGCCTAACATGGCAAGGTCCAATGCGCGCCTCATGTATATCTCGTCCTGTGTCACCGCCGAAAGATGGAGGGAAATTCAAGACGATGCAAGAATAACTTCTTTGTGAGCTTTGTACCTGGTGTCTTTGCAGCAAAGTCGTGAGTATAGTTACAGAGGTGGAATTTCAATATCAATCGGTGGCCTTGACACTAAGACACAAAGCACCACTTAGTTCAATCGATGGGCGAAATTCGTTAGACTTGCAGCAATGAAAAGCAATTCGAAAGAACTCCTCAAGGCCACGGTCGCTGCCCTTACAATCAATGAAAGTGATGAAGAAAAGGAAGCAATCGTGCGATGGGTGCTCGAACACGAGTTGAACCTGACCCAAGCCATGATTATTGCGGGGAAAGAAGTAGAGTATGATTCAACTTCGCTTAACAAGATCATTGCGCGTCTCAATAAATATGAACCACTTCAATATATTCTCGGAGAGACTTCATTTTACGGAAGGACTTTTAAAGTGAACCCTTCTGTGCTCATTCCACGGCCTGAAACAGAAGTGCTGATCAAAGCGGTGGTGGATCACTTTAGAGGTATAGAAGAAAAATATATTTCGATTGTGGATATCGGGACTGGTAGCGGATGCATTGCGACTACGCTGGCCCTCGAATTGCCAGAAGCGATCTTGTTTGCAACAGATATCAGTGACGGCGCCCTGGATCTCGCCGCGACTAACGCAAAAGATCTGAAGGGAAGAGTGCGATTCATCAAACATGACATTTTGAAAGATTCCATTTCATTCGGCCCGCTGGATGCCGTCGTGAGTAATCCTCCCTACGTCCCTGAACAGGAACGAAACACGTTAAGAAAGAACGTGATCGACTTCGAGCCGCACCTCGCCTTGTTTTCTGGCGGCAACGATGCTTTGTTCTTCTATGATGCGATTGCAAGGAAAGCCAGCAAATGCCTGAAGCCCGGTGGTCTGTTAATCACAGAGATCAATGAATTATATGGACCGCAGACTGTTGCTCTTTACAGGTCACTCGGATTTTCCGATGTTGACATCATCCAGGATTTGAGTGGAAAGGATCGCGTCGTCAGGGCAACATACTGATCAGAACCGAAGTGCAACCATGGCCATGAAATTCCGACCCGCCTGGGGATAGTAATAGTTCTGGCGATGGGGGTCTGCCAGTCCCGCATAAAACCCGTAGGTATACCCATTTGATGAATACTTCACGTCGAAAATGTTGTTTAATAAAAGGCTGAGTGAGATCTCGCGCATCCACGCAGGCTTGATGGAATAGGCAAGTCGTACATCATTGGTAAAATATGCATCGATTTTTCGATCCTCGTTTGATGTGTTGTCCAAAAATTGTTGGCCGACATACTTTGTAAGCAATGTCACATCAAAGTTCTGCAACACACGGTAAGTCAGCGAAGAACCCGCGATAACATTCGGCGAAAAGGAAATATCCGTATCCGAATAAGTCTTTTTCTGTTCATTGTATTCATCGTAGTTTACCCCGTAGTCGTAGAGCACTTCGGTAAAGCTCCTGATCTTATTCCGGCTGAGGGTCAGGTTTGCATTCCACGAAAGCCTCGAAGTGAGTCGAATCATTCCATCGAACTCAAGGCCCATCCGGTAACTATCGTCGACGTTGGTGCGGATGGCGGCACCGACATCATTCAACTGGCCGGTAAGCACTAATTGGTTTTTGTAGCTCATCATGTAGTAATTGACATTGATCGACCCTCGTTCACCCCTTTTTCGCAATCCAAATTCAAAATCATACAGCGTCTCATTTTTTGGTTGCTGTGCAGGTGGCGCATTAACAAAATCGTCACGTACGGGTTCCCGGTTACCCACAGCGTAAGACATGTAAAATTGATCATTGTGCGAGATCTGATAAACGTAGCCAACTTTCGGGTTAAAGAAGGTATAGTTCGAACTTACGTTGAATGGCTGCTGCTCGTTCTCAGTCCCGGCAGCAGAATACTGTACCGTCCGCAATTGCAGGTCGAGGAAGGCGCTCACTCTCGGCGTTATTTCGTAGTTGTTCTTCCAATACACATTAAAATCGTCCTTTCTTCCATTATTGAAATAATAACGATGGTCCTTCGGCACATTGATCGCAACCGCTGCCCACGTTATTTCTCCGAAGTGATCACCGGAGTAGGTGTTCCACCCTCCTCCCAATGTCGAAGTCAGTTTGTTTTTCTCATAGTTGACCGAATACGTAAATCCATAAAAATAATTATCTAGCCAACGGCGGCGCACCAGGTCGGAGGATTTGACCGAGTCCGTTCCAATGACAGCCGGGGGTAATCCATACTTCGAAAAAGCATCGTTGTATCTGAATTCTTCATAGTAGCCTTTCCCAAGCGTAGTGTGCAGCGATACATTGCCTGTAAGCGTCGGTGTGAACTGCTGAGATATGTGAAGCTGATAGTGGTACTGCCCATAGTTGTCGACCTGGTCCTTGTACATATAGGGATTGAATGTGCGACTGTTTGAATTCAGGAGGTTCTGCGTTTGCTCATTGTTCCATCCTTCATCTGCGGCAGTTGCCATCATTGCGGGCACATCGTTATTCAATCTCGATTGCGGCACACCATACCAACTCTGATAAGTAATCTCCTTCCCACCGAATGCAATTGCCTTGATCATCGTCTTTTTGCCATAATAGCCTGCCGAGAAATAATAGGACGTCAGGTCAGATGATGCCCGATCGATAAATCCATCTGAATTGATCTTTGACATCCGTCCATCAAAAACAAATTTTCCATTGATCAGACCCGACCCCAGGCCGATCGTGTGCTTGTGCGTTCCGAACGATCCGACCGAGTTGATCACATCGGCATAGGGCTGATCGTTACGGGTATTTGTTTGAAGATTGATCGTCGCCCCGAACGCACCTGCACCGTTGGAGGAAGTTCCTACCCCGCGCTGTATCTGGAGGCTTTGCGTCGACGTAGCGATATCGGGGACGTCGACCCAGTAAACACCCTGCGATTCGCTGTCATTGTATGGAATACCGTTGAGCGTGACGTTGATTCGGGTTGCATCGCTGCCTCGTATTCTGATGCCGGTATATCCAACGCCCGCGCCGGCATCTGACGTTGTTACTACTGATGGTGACCAGTTGAGGATCATCGGGAGGTCCTGCCCGAAGTTCTGCTTCTGGATGGCAATCTTATTCACGTTTGAAAAAGTCGTCGGAGTCTTTTCATTTGCCCGTGTGGATAACACAACTACCTCGTCGGTAAGAACGGTTGATGGCTCGAGCAGAAAATTTGTTGTTGTGCTCTGCTGTACGCCGATGTTCTGCAACCTGTCGGTATAGCCCAGGAACCTGATCCTGACATCATAATTCCCCGACGGGAGGTTGGTGAGCGAGTATCTCCCTTGCTCGTCGGCGACTGCGTTTCGGTTAAGAGATTCGATTTGAAGGGTAGCTCCCGGAAGCGGTTCATTGGTTTGCGAATCACGCACAAAGCCCGTCACTGAAAATTGTGCGATAGCATTCGCTGAAAGCAGCCATGCCGCAGCCAAAAAAATTGATCTTAACATAATCTGTCTTGCTTTTAATTCCAGCAACGCACAGGGGAATGCAGATGCGTGTGTTCTACTTACCTCCCTTCGGCCGCATTACCGGCATCAGGTTCATTGGGTATAATCTCAGCCCGTGTATTTAAGGCACCCCTATTATTCGGGTAAAATTAAAAGTTCTCCGCGTGAAATGAAATAACTCCAAAAATTTCTGTTCGTCGCGCCGAAGAGTTCAAAGTGCAGGGTTCAAGGTTCAGGGGGGTGCCCATTGAGAGGGATACTTAACGCCGACTTTACGGTGAAAGAAGATAAGCCTGAGAGCTATTTCGTGAGATGATCCACAATCCGCAGTGAACTGTTCTTCACATTCAGCTTGATAGGATCCTGACGAAACAAGCGAGTGAGGAGCATGTACATCTCCGGAAGTTCTGTTTGAAATTGTTGAGCGCGCTCGAAGAAATTTTCCACCGCAACGGCAAAGAATTCCTCGATGTTGCTCATTGCATAAGCGCGAAGAAAGTGAGGACCTGGCTCCTGCATGCGTAGCATCTCCTCCTGGGCAAGCTGTTCAAATCTCGCCACCAGTGTTTCATCCAAAACAGTATACTGATGCCGGGTGATTTTGTGTTCAAGCCAAAGTGCATGGGCAAATTCATGGAGCAGCAAATTGAGTCCGTCATCGGGACGGTTTAGCCCCTCCGCAATTCCTTTCCACGAAAAAACTATTGCCCGTACTCTGGGATTCACTTCACCCTTATGGTGGCGGTGTGTTATCACCGATTCATAATCCTCCGGGTAGACGATTATCGTTTCGAAAAACGTGAGGCTTTCGCGCGGCAGAAAGAGCACGAGCTGTGATGCGCCGCTGCAAATAATTGCTTTCATGGCTCGCGTAAGATTCATGCTGCGTGACACAAACTCGAAATACTCGTAGTGGTCGCGCACAAGCCGCAGAAATTTCAACTTCAGTGGCGACGGCAGGTTGGTATAAAAAACGTACTTGCGATTGAGGAACCGGTGAAAGACAGGTCCATACCACAGGCGAAAACGGATCTCCTCATAGATGCCGTAAAAAAAATTATAAATAAGCTCCAGTGGACTGGTTTTCAAAGCCCTGGGGATTTGTTCTAAATCGCGCGAAGCAAATTATTGATCGAGCAGTCTTTTTCCAGCAAACCCTTCAATGAAGATATACTCACGCGGTCCTGTTTCATTGTATCGCGATGGCGAATAGTAACCGTATCATCCTGCAGCGTTTGATGATCGATCGTTACACAGAAAGGTGTTCCAACAGCGTCCATTCTCCTGTACCGCTTGCCAATCGTGTCTTTATCCTCGTAGTAGCAACGGAAATCAAACTTGAGCTCTTGCATGATCGCCTCCGCCTTTTCCGGCAGGCCATCTTTCTTGATCAGTGGCAGAATGGCGACCTTATTGGGCGCAAGCGCCGGCGGAATGGTTAACACGACGCGCTCGCTTCCATCTTCGAGTTTTTCCTCTTTATACGAACTGGAAAGAACTGAGAGGAACATACGATCAAGCCCCACAGACGTCTCTACGACGTACGGTATAAAGTTCTGATTGTCCTCGCTATCGAAGTATTGGAGCTTCTTACCGGAATATTTCTCATGACTTTTCAGATCATAGTCGGTACGCGAATGAATTCCCTCCAGCTCCTTGAATCCCATCGGGAAGTTAAACTGGATGTCACACGCAGCGTTGGCGTAGTGCGCGAGGTTCAAGTGATCATGAAAACGATAATTATCCTTTCCAAGACCAAGTGCCTGGTGCCACCTCATACGCTTATCTTTCCAGAACTCATACCATTTCATTTCCTCTCCGGGCTTCACGAAGAATTGCATCTCCATCTGCTCGAATTCACGCATACGGAAAATGAACTGCCTGGCTACGATTTCATTCCTGAAGGCTTTGCCTATCTGAGCGATCCCGAAAGGAATCTTCATCCTTCCTGTTTTCTGCACGTTAAGAAAGTTGACAAATATCCCCTGGGCCGTCTCGGGACGCAGGTAGATCTTATTCGCTTCTTCGGCAACGGATCCCATGTCCGTCGAGAACATGAGGTTAAACTGACGCACATCGGTCCAGTTCTTACCTCCTGAGATCGGATCCGTGATCTCAAGATCAACCACCAGCTGCTTCATCGCTGCCATGTCATTGCGGCCCATTGCATCTTTCAAGCGCTGATTTGTCTCGTCTACCTTTTTCTGGTATTCAAGAACCCTGGCGTTAGTCGCAACGAACTGCTCCCTGTTGAACGCGTCTCCAAATCTCTTCGCCGCTTTTTCGACTTCCTTCTCGACCTTGTCCTCCATTTTTGAGATCGCATCCTCCACAAGAACATCTGCACGGTATCTTTTTTTCGAATCCTTGCTGTCTATCATCGGATCATTGAATGCATCCACGTGACCTGATGCTTTCCAGATGGTAGGATGCATGAAGATGGCAGCGTCCAGTCCGACAATGTTGTCATGAAGGTTCGTCATGAATCGCCACCAGTATTCCTTGATGTTATTTTTCAGCTCGACTCCGTTCTGTCCGTAGTCGTAGACTGCTCCCAATCCGTCATAGATCTCGCTGGATGGAAATACAAACCCATACTCTTTTGCATGGGAGACTACTTTCTTGAGAATATTTTCGTCTTGCTGCGCCATAAGTGCGCAAAGATACATTTCTACATAAAATAGAGGCCTTTTCTTTTGGCGTTTTAATTCGCTACCCCGCCCCGGCCTTCTTATTTTTCCGGTATGATCCGGACTATTGGACTGGCGATTGCATTTTCCCCGACAGCTGAGAGGATGCTGGCAGAAGCAGCCCACCTGGCGCGCCAATTCAGTGCTCGGCTGGTACTGATCCACGTTGGTGACAACGGTGACAACGCGGAAGGGCACATCAATTCCTTGCTCGAAGCACGGGGTATAGCAACTGCTTCGGTGACGATACGTTGGGAGCACGGAAATCCCGCAAAGGCAATTCTGCGGGCATGTGAGGCAGAACATGTGGATCTGCTCGTCGCTGGTGCATTAAAACAGGAGAACCTGTTGCAATACTATCTGGGCACAATTGCACGTCGTATCATGAGGAGGGCAAAGTGCTCGGTGCTGTTGATCACACAACCGTCATTGTCACCGTCCGGTTTCAGAAACATCGTAGTGAATGCTGAAGACACACCTCAGGTGAGCGCTGCGCTTAAGATGAGCATCGATCTTTGTAAGAAGGAAAGTGGCGCATGGGTACATGTGGTTCGCGAGCTGAAATTGTATGGTCTTGCAATGTCATCCTCGGATCAAAGTTCTGAGGACGAGTATGAGAGCACCAGGCAGCAGTTGGTGCGCGGTGAAATACAAAAAGTGGAACAGCTCTTAATGGAGATACCCCACGACAATCTTAAAATAAATATCAAGATCGTAGCTGGAAAATCGGGCTTCGAATTGGCACAGTTTGCAAAACGAAAAGAGGCGGACCTTTTGATCGTGGGGGCTCCGCCACGACGTTTCGGGCTCCTAGATCGCGTTTTTACCCATGACCTTGAATACGTTTTTGCTGATTTGCCATCCAATCTTCTGATTGTTCAGGAGAGAAAGGAGAACTCGAATGCCTAAGATGTCACATGGGGAGCTGATTCAGCTCATGATCCAACTGGGTGTAATGCTCGCATTTGGCCGGATCATGGCCGAGGCAGCGAGAAAATTCAAACAACCGGCTGTCGTGGGTGAAATACTTGCCGGTATCTTACTTGGACCGACCATCCTTGGAACGTTTTCCATTGACACTTTTAAATTGTTATTTCCTCAAGAGGGAACGTCGATGGTGGTATTAGATGGATTCACAAAAGTTGCCGTCGTGATGCTGCTTTTCATTGCCGGGTTGGAGGTGGATCTGCGCATTGTTTTTCAGCAAGGAAAGCAGGCTATCTATTCGAGTTTCTTCGGATTGACCATCCCATTTGCGATGGGATTTTTGATCCCATACCTAATACCGGAACTTCTCGGAGATTCATCGGATCGACTGATTCTTGGACTGTTCATGGGTACCGCCATGGCGATATCAGCACTTCCTGTGATCGTAAGGATCATGATGGATCTCAAACTATTCAAAACAAAAATTGGGATGCTCGTAGTGGCGTCAGCGATGGTCGATGATCTTATTGGGTGGATAGTTTTCTCGATCATACTCGGCATGATTGGAAAAAGTAGCCAGATTTCAGTAGGCTACACGTTCCTTTTAACGATGGGTTTCGCGGGCTTTATGCTGACCATAGGGAGAGGGTTATTGAATAGAATTCTGCCATGGATCAACAAGAAGCTGGCCTGGCCTGGTGGATTGCTTTCCCTGTCGTTGGCACTATGCTTCTTTGCAGCTGCTTTCACTGAATATATCGGCATTCATGCGGTCTTCGGCGCTTTTATCATCGGTATCGCACTTGGAGACTCAGAGCATATGAGCGAGCGTGCGAAAGAAATCGTCCACCAATTCATAAACAACATTTTTGCGCCTCTGTTTTTTGTTGCAATCGGCCTCAAAGTCAACTTCCTCATGAATTTCGATTTAGCTCTCACACTAGTGGTGGTGCTCATTGCTTTTGCCGGGAAAATTATAGGTAGTGGGATAGGCTCACGAATCGGCGGATTGACCTGGCGGGAATCACTTGCAACCGGCTTCGGGAAGAACGCCCGTGGCGCCATGGAGATCATCCTCGGTATTGTCGCGCTTGAGAACGGAATCATCAATGAAAAGGTATTTGTATCGCTGGTCATCATGGCCCTGGTCACCAGCATGACAAGCGGACCGTTGATGAAGTGGATGTTGGGGCCAGCCCTGAAGGAGGAGCATTGAATTTCGAGCAACATGATTATTCGCGAAGCAAACGAGTCAGATACAAGGTCGATAAAAAGGCTCTTGGAACAACTTGGATACCCGGATCTATCGGAGCAGGAGGTGAGGGAAAAAATACGACGACATGTACAGCCATTCTATCACCTGATAGTCGCAGAGATGGACGAAAATGTGATCGCGTTTGCTGCAGTACACTGGTTTGAAATGCTTCATAGAAAAGGACATATCGGACGCATCACCGCTTTTTGTGTGGACGAAAACTTACGATCAAAAGGAATCGGACAACAATTGTTGAGAGCCGCAGAGGATCACCTTAAAAAACATGGCTGCACACGATTGGAAGTGACAAGTAATGTCAAACGGAGTCAGGCGCACCGTTTCTATTTGAAGTCGGGATACCTTGAAGATTCGCTACGATTTGTGAAGAACTAGATCACCCGAAATAATAACTTTCAAAATTTCTTTCAGTGTTGACAATCATTGGGTAAGATTTGTCAGAAATTTCTTACACCAGGTTGTACGGTTTTCAAAGTCGATAATTTTCGTGGCCGAAAACGTTCGCTTTTAGGGTTATTTTGCACGTCGGACATATAACATGTCGGACATCTTAGATGTCCGACATAGATTTTTCCCTCCTTCAACAAATGGAGGATGAGACAAATGCGTCTGCACCATCATATCCCCTAACAAGACGGCTCTCATACAGGTCGGTGAGGTAATTTTCACCGACGCCCTTCCGGCGTTCACCTACGCCCACCCCACGGCGGCCTATCTGGGATAGCCACAGGGCATGCAAGGGCGTTTATTTGAATAAAATTTACATCATGGAAACAAACAGTAACATTGACACACGCACAAACCGCCTCGATAACCGTGGCGGAAGAATCGGAAGTGGCCTCATTTTGGTCGTTATCGGTTCTCTCTTCCTGGCTCACCAGGCTGGCGCCGACATCCCCCACTGGTTGTTTTCGTGGGAAATGATCCTTATCGCAATCGGGCTTTTTGCTGGCGCGAAACACAATTTCCGCCCCGGCGGATGGATGGTTATGTTACTCATCGGCGGCTTATTCCTCGCTGACGACTTGATCTACGATTTCAACTTCAAACCGTTTATCTGGCCCGTTATCATCATCGCAATAGGATTGTTCATCATGGTAAAACCAAGAAGGCGTCGGTGGAGAGATCGTTATGATGGCACAACGGTTTCATCTGAAGATACATTGGATACCACAGCCATTTTCAGTGGTCAAAAGAAGAAGATCATCACTAAAGACTTCAAAGGTGGTGAGATCACCACGATGTTCGGCGGTACGGAGCTCGACTTTAGTCAGGCAGACATTGTGAAATCGGCTGAGATCGAGATCAGCACCATATTCGGCGGAACAAAGCTTGTGGTTCCGGCGAACTGGAATATCAAATCTGAGGTCGTGAGCATTTTCGGCGGCATCGACGACAAGCGCGCGATGAATACAAATCTTTCCGCTGGAGAAAAGTCGCTGCTACTGAAAGGTACGGTCATCTTCGGCGGCATCGATATCAAGAGCTATTGATCAAAAAAGGTAGTAACAACCACTAAAAGATATTTCTATGAACTGGTACATAGCAAAAGTGATATTCAAAATATCAGCTGGAACAAAAGGGCAAAAGGCCCAATTCGATGAGCACCTGAAGCTCGTGAACGCAAACAGTTTCGAAGAGGCATTGCTGAAGGCTCGCATCCTTGGATTGAAAGAAGAATGTAGTTTCCTGAACGATCAAAGTCAGCCCGTAAAGTGGGAATTCGTGAACGTGGCGGAATTGATCCCGCTCCGCGAATTAAAAGACGGTCTCGAGGTATATTCGCAGATACATGAGACGGCATCCGATGAGACCACCACCTACATTCACAACGTGCATCAGCGGGCAGCCTCATTGCAATTGACCCACCGTCCTCTGTTCTAAGCGTGTCTAAAGGGCTCCTTTCATACTCGAAGATCGTCATCGTTTACGCGGCGTGGTGGGCCGTGTGGATGATTGTCCAGGCTTTCGTCCTCACCGAGGCTGGATTCGATCTCACTACAGCTTGTATTGACGCTTTCGTCACGCAGGCTGTTTTTGCTTTCGCAGGATATGTCATCAACACGTCGATGCATTCCTACCAGCCCAGCCTGCGGAATTCGTTTTATGTTTTTGTGTGGAGCGTCGCGCTTGAGGCGATCTGCGTTTCGATTCAAAGGGGCATCCTCTTGCAATTCTTTGACGACCCCGCCTACATTTCCTTTCTGGATAACACGTTGGTTCTTCGCGGATCGTTCGGTTGGCTCATGATCATCCTGGTGGCGATCATGACCTGGTTTTGGGTGTATGCATCTGAATCACGAGAAGCGGAAACCAGAAAAGAGGATGCCGCGCGCCTGGCGCGTGAAGCGGAACTCAGCAACCTGCGCCAACAACTGCAGCCTCATTTCCTTTTCAACAGTCTGAACTCCATCAGCGCACTCGCTGGCACACAGCCTGCTGAAGCACGTAAGATGATCCAGCAGCTTTCTGATTTTCTCAGAGGTACCATCAGGAAAGACGACAAATCCCTGGTTTCCCTGGATGAAGAATTGCATCATTTACAATTGTATCTCGACATCGAGAAAGTCCGCTTCGGTCACAGGCTCAATACACAGGTTGAGAAAACAGAAGAAAGTCTCGCGATGAAGCTGCCGTCGCTATTGCTGCAACCCATCGTGGAGAATGCGATTAAGTTTGGATTGTATGATACTGTAGGTGAAATCGGGATTAGCATATCTGCAAGAGTTGAAGATAAATTTTTGGTGGTCGAGGTGAAAAATCCTTTCGATCCGGCCACGGCAAGTCCGCAAAGAGGCACTGGCTTCGGACTTTCTTCGGTGCAGCGTAGGCTTTCTCTGATGTATTTCAGGAATGATCTGCTAAGTACATCCCAGCGTGATAATATCTTTACTACAACAATAAAAATTCCACAGAACGCATGATCAAAGCGATCCTGATCGATGATGAGCCCCTGGCACGGAGTATTGTTAAGGAATATCTCCAGGCTCACGCTGACGTGCAAATTCTTGCCGAATGCAACGATGGCTTCGAAGGCGTTAAGGCTATCGCTCAGCACAAGCCTGATCTTGTGTTTCTCGACATCCAGATGCCGAAGATCAATGGGTTTGAGATGCTGGAACTTATTGAAAATCCCCCTCCCGTTATCTTCACCACTGCCTTCGACGAACACGCCATGAAGGCGTTTGAATTGCATGCAGTCGACTACTTATTAAAACCCTTCAGTCAGGAGCGGTTCGACAAGGCCCTGCAAAAATGGAAAGGTCAGCAGCCGGCTTCGCAAAAAACTACCGCTGCGTTAGTTGAAAACTCGTCCCAGCCTGAAGAACGACAGCGAATCGTTGTGAAGAAGGGAATCAATATTGTCATCCTGCCGATTCATACGGTGCATTACATCGAAGCCTTCGATGACTATGTGAAGGTGCACACGAAAGATGGTTTTTATCTCAAGAAGAAAACGATGTCCCATTACGAGAAGACATTGGATCCGCAGCAGTTCGTGCGGGTGCATCGGTCTTATCTTATGAATCTTTCAGAACTCACTCGGATCGAGCAGGCAGAAAAGGACAGTCACATTGCATTGTTGAAAAGCGGAGCGAAGGTTCCGTTGAGTGCAAATGGGTACATTAAGTTGAAGGAAGTGCTGGGCATCTGATGAAATGGTGTGTTAAAAAATTTCATGAAGTTCACCAATTACGATTCCTACAAGTAACAAAACCAATCCAATCCCAACCCACGCCCAATTGTATGTGATGAATTTCAGCCTTGTCAAATTAAGTCCCCGCGACCCAGGTCGTAGCAATGACACAATTGCACCGACACATCCGACAAAAAGAAAAAAAAGTCCCGTGGGTATCACGTCTACGCCATCGCCTCTTTCAAAAACTCTATCAGCGGCTTCATGGCCTTCGCACCTTCCGTCAACTTCTTCAGGAATTTCTTATCCCGTATTTCCGCATCCGTGAAACTATGTGAGACAATAAAAGTCTTGTGCTTAAGCCATTCGATGCGCGGATGATCCTCACCGTAACCTTTAGGTGGCCTCTTCAGCTTGTCGAACTCTGAAAACTCTTTAAACCACTTTTTAAACTTCTTGTCTTTCATGATCTTCTCCAGCTTGTCGCCGTTGTAGTCGATCTCTTGCCGGACCTTCGCCAGATTTTCGGGATTCGGCATGTAAATGCCGCCCGCTAAGAAATTTCTTCCAGGCTCCACATGAAAATAGTAACCGGGCTCCTCAACTAATTTTCCATTCGGCGAGAATCCCGCGCCCATGTTGATCTTGTACGGCTTCTTATCCTTGCTGAACCGCACATCGCGATAGATGCGGAACGGAAGCTTTTTGTGGTTCAGGCCTGCGAGCTCGGGGTTGAACTCAATCAACTCTTTCAAGAACGCGCCGACAAAGTCTTCAAAGTTCTGCTTCGCCGTCAGGTAGGTATCTTTATTCTTCTCAAACCAGTCGCGGTTGTTATTCTTCGCAAGCTTCTGCAGGAATTTCTGGATCTGTTCAAAGTCCATAAGTCAATATTAAGGGTTCTCAAATAAACTCAACGATTTTTTCCATCGCCATCCCACGTGAGGCCTTGATAAGGATGAGCGAATTTGTAATGGGATTTTTTTTCAACTCCTCTGCGAGCGCATCTCGTGTTGCAAAGAATCTTCCGTTTGGAAATGTCTTCTGCGCCGATGCAATGAATGGTCCGCACAAGTAAGCTTCATGAATTCCTTTCGATTGAAGAATATTTCCAAGCTTACGATGCTCAGCTTCTGTCTCCTCTTCCAGCTCATACATGTCACCCAGGATCACAACCTTTCGTGCATGTTCCATTGCAGCAAGATTCGTGATGGCGGCTTCCATTGAGCTGGGGTTCGCATTGTAGGCATCAAGAATAATGGTATTGGATCCTTTCTTCATCACTTGTGATCTCATGTTGCCCGGTTCATAGGCAGCAACAGCATCATTGGCCTGACGAGGGTCCACCTTAAAATACTTTCCAATACAAAGCGCCACTGCGATGTTCTCAAAATTGTAATCGCCAACAATCTTCGTGGTTATCAGATCTCCATTCTCAGCCTCGATCACTACGAAAGGATCTGACCTTTTCAACGCGCATTGATAAAAATCGCCAGCAGCGGGATACAGCACGGGGCTCGCAAAACGTTTTGCCATATTCGCCAGAACAGGATTTTGTGAATTGATGAACGCGGTGCCGTTGTTGTTGATCAGATGCTGATACAATTCCGATTTCCCGCGAATGATGTTCTCATAACCACCAAATGTGCCGATATGCGCACGACCAATATTGGTGATAAACCCATGCGTTGGGTTTGCAATGCCGGACAACGCCGCAATTTCCCCCACGTGATTGGCACCCATCTCGATAACTGCAATTTCGTGGGACGCATTGATGGAAAGCACTGTGAGGGGAACGCCGATATGGTTGTTAAGATTTCCTTTCGTCGCATACACACTATACTTCTTGCTCAACACAGCATTCACCAACTCCTTGCTTGTCGTCTTTCCGTTCGATCCGGTGAGACCGATGAAAGGAATCTTCAACTGACTTCTGTGATAACGAGCCAAAGCCTGCAGCGCAGTGAGTCCGTCTTCGACAAGGACGTATTTGTCACTCACAACAAATTTTTCTTCATCCACTACAGCATAACTAGCACCCTTTTGCAGAGCATCCGCGGCAAATTCATTCGCATTGAATGATGGGCCTCTCAACGCAAAGAATACCGAACCGGACGTGATCTGACGTGTGTCGGTGGACACTTTTCCGGTTTCTGAATACTTTTTATATAATTCACTGATTTCCATTCGTATTTTCGCTGCCTTGAATATAACAGCCAAAAAATATCCGGCGTTATAGTGGTATAAATATATTCCCTGTGCGCCTTGCCCTCTTTCTGCTGTTGTTTCCTATCACGCTGTTGGCCCAGTTTACTTACAAGATCGACCAGTCTGTTACAGTTCAAAATAAAGAAACTACCCTGCTTAATCCGTGGGCAGGCGGGCTTAATGCACCGCAAGTCAATACATTGGACCTGAATGGCGACGCACAACCTGACCTTGTCATCTTCGACAAGATGGCGTCAAAGATCAGCACCTTTATTGCAAAAAACGGCAAATACATGTACGCACCCGAGTACGAAAGTCTTTTTCCAGCAGAGGTCAGCACCTTCCTTGTTCTCCGCGATTACAACTGTGACGGAAAGAAAGATCTATTTACGTTCGGACAGATTGGTGTGCTGGTTTTTCAAAACATTACACAATCCGGAAAGCAGGTCGCCTGGAAAAAGCTCACCTTTTATAATTCGGATTCAAAACTCAGGAGTGATGTCCTGCTCACGAAGGGATTTACAATCAAAATAAATCTCCTTCCAGGAACGAATGATCTGCCAAATTTCGTCGACATGGATGGAGACGGCGACCTGGACGTGTTGAATATGCGATTTGTCAGTCCGAGCACGGCAGAATACCACAAGAATTTCAGCATGGAGCGCTACGGTCGCTGCGATTCATTGGATCTCGAGCGGCAGACGCAAAGCTGGGGAAACTGGGAAGAGTGCCTTTGTGGAAAAATTGCTTTTGGCGGTGTGGATTGCAGTCAGATCGGTGGACGCCTGGAGCATACTGGCGGAAAAGCTTTGCTCGCATTTGACGCTGACAATGACGGAGATAAGGATGTGTTGTATTCGGAAGAAGCTTGCAGCAACATCTATTACATGGAGAACAAAGGAACTTCGTCGGAGAACGCGGTGATGACGGGCCTCACCCTGTTTCCCGCAACAGACCAGGTACAACTTCCCGTGTATCCGGCACCGTATATGGAAGATGTGGATTTCGATGGCAAGCCAGATTTTCTTACATCGACAAACATGTATGTCAGGACACTTTCGACCAACGATCTTCAAAACGCTTTGTGGTTTTATAAAAATACTGGCACAGCACAAGCGCCTTCCTTCTCCCTTGTGAAAAAGAATTTTCTACAGGAAGATATGATCGAAATCGGCGACAATTCCACCCCGGCGCTCGCAGACATCGACGGGGATGGGGACGAGGATCTTCTGGTCGGGCAGTATCTTAACACGGCGCAGCGCGGAACGATCACATTGTATGAAAATACAGGCACAAAGCAAGCGCCATCATTCAAGTTCATCACCGACGACTACCTGAGTCTCTCCTTCATGGGTTATTACAATATCAAGCCTCAGTTCGTTGATGTAGATTTTAATGGCGGACTTGATCTCGCATTTACAGCAACATTGCCATTTACGGGGAGAACACAGTTATTTTACCTCGTCAGCAGCAGCAATACGTCGTTTGTAGTCGGCGCACAAAGCTTGGTTCAGACCGCTCTCACCATAGATCAAACAGAGAACGTAACACTGATCGATATCGACAATGACAAGCGAATGGATGCAATCGTCGGGTCCAGCACCGGCTCCCTGGAGTATTGGAAAGGCACGAGTGTTTTTGGGAGATTTTCACTTTCGAACAACGCTTACCTTGGCTTCGCCGACAATATTCTAAGACAAAATCTCGCGGTTGCTGCAGGCGATGCAGACGGTGACGGACGTGAAGATCTTCTGATCGGAGATCAAGCCGGCAACCTTTCAATCATTGGAGACTTTCGAAATGCAGGCTCGTCACCTATGCCGCTAACAGGACTTATTTATGACACCTTCAGCAAAACGTATGTTTCGAAAAATTTGGGTGGTAAGCTGAAACCGGCCTTCGCCAACCTTTTTGGCCTGGACAAACCAGAAGTTGTTGTGGGGAATACACTGGGCGGGCTTTATCTTCTACGGAACGACAATGGTGTGGCAGTGTCTGATCAACCTGAAATATCGTTATACCCAAACCCACTGCCGGCGCAACAATCGCTTTCGATTTTATCCGACAGAAATGTGGTAATGGAACTATTTACGCTCCTTGGCCAACCCATCGGAACTCCGCAGCTCATACCGGCGAATCAACTTGTAGCGTACCCGTTTCACGGTGTGTCATCTGGAGTTTATATTGCGCGCTTTACTTCCGGCAGTACGAAAACCGCGAAGAGAATTATTATTCTATAAAGCAGCTCTAATGAAGGTTCCCATTGCTGTCATCCTGGACATGGATGGCGTTATCATCGACAGCAATCCAGCTCATAAGATCGCACTCAAACAATTCTGCGAGAAATACGGCTACCAGCTCAACGACGAGCAATTGCTAAAAAGAATCTACGGTCGCACCAACAAAGAATGGATCGCCGATCTTTTTGGAAGAAAGCTCACTGCTGAAGAAGTCCATCACTATGAAGAGGAGAAAGAGGAGATCTTCAGACAGCTTTTCAAGGAAGACCTCGCGACGCTGCCAGGCCTGCCGGATTTTCTTGAAGGTTTAAAGGAGAACAACATTCCGTGCGCGATTGGCACATCGGCGCCGCGCAGCAATGTGGACTATGTGCTGTCCGGAACGGGAATCGGAAAATACTTCTCGGCAATTCTAGATGAATCGGATGTTGAGCACGGAAAACCTAATCCCGAGATTTACCTGAAAGTTGCTGCGAGGCTGAATTTTCCGCCCAAGCATTGCATCGTCTTTGAAGACTCACTCTCCGGAATTGCTGCCGCACAAGCCGCGGGTTGCAAGGTCGTGGGTGTTACCACAACGCATTCTAAAGAAGAATTAGCTCATACCGATTTCACTGTAGTTGATTTTCGAAATCTAGATCCGGTTAAATTGATTGCTGGTTTATTTAGTTGACAATTGACAATAAGCAGTCGACAACATGTCCTCCTACGACATTTAAAAGCTAATTGAGCTGGATTTCTGACAGGCGATCTTTTGGAGGTACGTTGTCAACTGCTCACGAGCGAAGCGAGTGATTTGTCAACTGTCAATTGGCTCACACCAGTTTATTCGCAAACGCATACTTGATCAGCCCCACCAGCGACGTCGTGTTGGTCTTGCGAAAAATATTCTTACGATGCGTCTCCACGGTGCGTTCACTAATGAAAAGTTTTTCCGCGATCTGCTTGTTGGATAATTCTTTCGCGATCAATCTCAGCACGTCTGTTTCGCGTTCTGTAAGGAGGCCCTCCTCTTCAGGTGGTTGATTGAGATCATGCATCAGCAGCTTGGTGATCTCGGGGCTCACATACGGCATCCCCATCATGATCTGCTTCAGGGCATTCTTAAGTTCAAATTGCTGAATGTTTTTTAACAGATAGCCGTCAACTCCTTCCTTTAAAATACCTTTCACCAGGTGCGCCTCGTCATGCATACTGAGTGCCACCACTTTCACCGTAGGGTATTCCCGTTTGACCGCTCGCGTCAGGTCCAATCCGGAAATGCCCGGAAGGCTATAGTCGGTCAGCAGTATGTCGGGCACATCTTTTTTTAAGAATTCAAGCACTTCCTCTCCTGACCCGAGGGCAGCGCTGATGACAAAGTCTGCATCACTTTCCAACAAGGAAACCAGGCCGTCAAGGACAATGCGATGATCGTCCACCAGCACGATTTTTATCCTTTTGCCTTTCATAAAGGATAAAAGTAGACGGTCTATGTAGTTATCTGCAAGTATCAAGGCAAGAATTGGAGAGGGATGTCGGTAGGTCTATAGGTCTTGGGAAAGTTGCGTATGCTGAACAGGACGACGATCAGGAAAGAAATTCCGGTCAAAATCAATGCCTGTGTGTAAGGATTTATCAATCCTAAGCCGAGGTAATCGATTATAACGGATACTAAAAAGCATAAAAGCGCCGAGATGCCTGCAAGCTTCCAGATTCTGGATGCGTTCCCGCCAGACGTAAACACGGCGGGACTTTTATCCTTCAGGTGATGGTGAAGCACCCGCACAAACAAGGTGTATTCGCGCGACTGATCGAGTTGTTTTCCATCACTCCCCCATGAAACACTTGAGATGACAATGGTGCGGCTTGCGTCGGGATAAAGAGATACCCGGTAGCTGTGGTTTGGCTGCTTGCTGATGCGTACAGCCACAATGTTGGCATAGGAGATCTTTTCCTCGTGGCTACCTTCGCGCAGGGTAAAACCGTAGTCATCCAGAGTGACCGAAACCTCCTCACCTTTCGCCGAATTCCGAAACGCGTATTTCACTTTCCTTTTTCCATAAAGGTGCCGTGGAATTGATGCTACGGAAATACCTCATCGATGGTATTTTCGCGTCCGTACTAGTACGGATAGATAATTTCCTCTACCAATACTTTTCTTCGCACAGATCTGGCTGACTATTTTATTGGGAAGTCAAAAGCGTTTAATCTGCTCGATATGTGTGATCTGTGAAAGGAAACATTCTTTCTTTCCTGTAGCACGTTACCGATGAATGTGCATTTAAGAGCAGCCAAGGCAGAAAGAGCGCAATCCGGTGAATCAATTGAATTCTTCCTGTCACCTCGTATTATCGATCAAGCGGCAACGATCATGCTTTCGTGTGGAACGGTTACAATAAACGTGGTCCCCTGCCGCCCCACAGTTGAATCGATGTCTATGCTGCCGTGAATCAGTCCAAGACGTGAATTAATATTTTTCCATCCATTCCCATCGCTTTTGAAAAGTGCCGCCGTATCAAAACCATTCCCGTTGTCTTCGATGGTCATCACAAGTTCTTGCTCGTGCTGAACCAACTGCACGGAAATACGGTTTGCGTGACTGTACTTCATCACATTGTTTACCCACTCCTGGCAGATGCGATACATCGCAACTTTTTGCTGTTCAGACATTTTTGTGTTGACGTCGAAAGCCTGGATCGTAACATGGATCAATCCAGTCCGGTTGATGCGATTGGCAAACTCGGTAAGCGCTTCCGTGAGACCACTTGTCATCAGCACGTGTGGCATGAGGTTGAAGGCTATTTTTCGGATCTCGACGTTCATTTCATTCAGAATATCAACTGCTTCTTCAACTTTCTTTACCGGCACGGGATTGTTTGAGAGATTGAGCCGCAATGCCGAAATCATTTGGCCCATGCCATCATGCAAATCGGCTGCAAATCGACGACGCTCATTCTCTTGTGAGGTGATCACAGCCTGAAGTTGCCCTTCCTTCATAGCAGCCTTCGCCATTTCAATTTCAGCCTGTTGCTTAAGTTTCATGCGGTTTCTCCAAAGAAATCCAAAAGCTGTCATCCCCAACAGTATCACCACCAAGGCTATTGTGAGTATTCGATTCTGCCCGATCTGTAAGTCCTTCACGCGATTCTCCTGCGTAAGCAAGCGAATTGCATTCTCCTTCTTCTCCGTCTCATAAGCAGTTTGCAGTTCTGCAATCTGCCGCGACTTTTCCTGCTGGAAGGTCGAATCTTTGACCGCCTGGTACGCGAGTCGTTCGTCGTAAGCGCCCTTGAAGTCGTGTGCGGCAAGCATCAGATCCGAAAGCTCCTTGTGAGCATCCATCATTTGCTCGCGGGCTCCGATCTTTTCAGCAATTTCCAAGGCACGTCGTGCCAGTCCGATACCATCAGCGATGCGTCCACTCTTGCGATGCACGCTTGCCCTGATGGTCAACACCGCCGACAACTCTTTTTTGTTGTCATACTCTTCGTTCAGTTTTTGTGCTCTGATCAAATATGTGTCGGCATCTTTTCCGTTTCCGATCTTGTCATATGCCATGCCTGCGTTGCATAATGTCATTGCCAGGAATTGCTTGTTTCCCTGCTCTTCAAACTCGCGCGTGGACCGAAGAGAATAATAGAGTGAACTATCATAATTAGCCAATTGAAAGTAGACGGACCCGAGGTTGGCATCGCATGCAGCAACACCAAATCTGTTATTGAGCTTTTTATAAATACCCAACGCTTCATGATAATACACCACCACTTGCTTGTATTCCTTCTGTGCCTTCAGCACGATCCCGATATTGCTGAGGACCATGGCTATCTTGGCCGGCTCCTGGATGCGCTCGAATATGCGTCTCGCCTCAAAATAGAATTCGAGCGCATTTTTGTAGTCTCCTTTTTCATCGTAGACGATCCCAATATTGTTGAGTGTATTGGCCGTTTTCGAATCATTGCCAATCTTCCTTAGCAGTGCAAGGGCTTTCAGCTCATAGTCCAGTGCATCATTATAATTGCCTTGCGCCTCGTGAGTGATCCCAATGAAATTCAATGCTTCAGCCTCCAATGTATCGATCCCAGCCGACTGAGCCATAGAAAGCGCATTCAAGCCATAGTGGCGTGCTGTGTCTGCGTTAGTGAAGCGATACTCCCAGCAGAGACCCAGCAGGATTTTTATCTTATCAGAATTGGAGGCATTAGGAAGCAATGTCTTCAGGCTGTCAATGCTCCTTGGATTCTGCCCAAACGCCGCAGCCGAGATTAAGAATACCAGGGGTAGAAAAAGCTTGTTCATAGAATAAGGAGGGTTCTTTGTCAAGTTAGTCAAGGTCGGAAGAAAACCACTTTCAAACGCGGGAGAGGCATTTTCGGAGGGATCCGCTGAACTTTGAGCTTAAACTTTGCGGCTACCTTGGATTATTAAGGTGGTTTTCCCGATATTTGCAGTCCTTTTTAAGGAAAATCTTAAAAATCAACGAGTTATGGCAAGGGTTTGTGAAATCACAGGAAAGCGTCCCCAGACCGGAAACAAGGTCTCTCACGCTAACAACAAGACCAAAAGGAGGTTTTATCCTAACCTTCAGACCAAGCGCTTTTTTATCCCTGAGGAGCAAAAATGGATCACCCTGAAGCTTTCTACGAAAGCGATCAAGACGATCAACAACAAAGGGATAACGGCTGTGTTGAAAGAGGCTAGAGAGAAGGGATTGGCAAGTTTTTAATCCGGAAAATTCTAATACGCTAAGACAATGGCAAAGAAAGGCAATCGCATCCAGGTGATATTGGAGTGCACCGAGCACAAGGCAACTGGCCAGCCAGGCATGAGCCGTTATATCACTACCAAAAACCGCAAGAACACAACCGAGCGCATCGAGTTGAAGAAGTACAACCCGGTTTTGAAAAAATATACACTTCACAAAGAAATTAAGTAATCATGGCAAAGAAAGTTGTTGCATCGCTGAAGAAAGCAGACGGAAAGAACTTCGCAAAAGTGATCCGCGCTGTGAAATCTGAGAAGACAGGTGCTTACACATTCCGCGAGGAGATTGTACCTGCAGAGCTTGTGAAAGAAACGCTTGCAAAAAAAGGCTAAGCCTTCACAAAAAAATTCGTGTGAAGTCCTGGCGAGTACGTCAGGACTTTTTTGTTTCATCTATCTTTCACGACTATGGCATTGTTTGGCGGAATTTTTTCGAAGGAAAAGAAAGAGTCTCTGAACAAGGGTCTCGAAAAATCCAAGGACAGCTTTTTTGGAAAACTGGGAAAAGCGCTGGCCGGCAAAGACAAGGTCGATGAGCAGGTGCTTGACAATCTCGAAGAAGTACTGGTTGGCTCCGACGTGGGTGTTGAAACAACAATCAGGATCATCAAGCGGATCGAAGAACGCGTTGCGCGCGATAAATACCTCGGGACATCCGAACTTGACCGGATTCTAAAGGAAGAGATCGCTGCCCTCCTTTCGGGAAGCGACTCGCCGGCGTTGGGAGACTTTGAAACGCCTGTCGGCATTCATCCTTATGTCATCATGGTAGTGGGAGTAAACGGCGTCGGCAAGACCACTACGATCGGCAAGCTGTCCGCACAATTCAAGAAAAATAACAAGAAAGTAGTTCTTGGCGCTGCAGATACTTTCCGCGCAGCGGCAGTTGACCAACTCAAGCTTTGGGGGGAGCGGACCGGCGTCCCGGTCATTGCAAAGGGAATGAATACAGATCCTTCCGCGGTGGCTTTCGAAGCTGTTGAGGAAGGAAAAAAAATGGGGGCGGATGTGATCATCATCGATACCGCAGGGCGACTGCATACGAAAGTGAATTTGATGGCCGAGCTCACCAAGATCAAAAGGTCCATTCAGAAAGTAATTCCTGACGGTCCCCATGAAGTGCTTCTTGTCCTGGACGGGAGTACAGGTCAGAACGCCAGTGTACAGGCTCGCGAATTCACGAAAGCCACGGATGTTACGGCGTTGGCTATTACCAAGCTGGACGGGACTGCAAAGGGCGGAGTTGTGATCGGAATCTCCGATGAATTCAAGATTCCTGTGAAGTACATCGGTGTAGGCGAGAAAGTCGATGACTTGCAGGTTTTCAACAAGATGGAGTTCGTGGACTCCTTCTTCGGAAAGCACTAGTTCGTTTTGTCTGTCGGGGCTGGGATTTTACCAAGTGGTCCCTTCTCCTTGACAAAAGGGATGCGCCAGAATATCTGATAGTTGAATCCCCAAAAGAAACCTTCACCGTTCCTTCCATAGCCTGGGATGTCATAAGATTTGATGTTGTCGTCACCTTTGACACCTGGTGCGAACTTCATTCTTGCCGTAAAGCCCATCCAAAACTCCTTCCACATTTTTACCCGCAACCCCGTTGTTACCTCTCCCCAAGATGCCTGAACATTACTGTTTGTCAACTCATTTTGGTAAGCGCCGTAGGGCCCGTTAGCAAATGTTGCAATAGTGGCGCTTTCATGATACATAGAACTACCGTATCGGAATCCGATAAAGAACATATTCTTATCTGGGTCTTTCGTCAGCAAGTTGATATCAACACCCGCGCGCCAGTAGGTGCCTTGATTTTCATACAGTCCTTGGGGCGCAATGTCATATCTCCTCCCCCAGTTGCCGTAGTCGAAAGCGAGGTAATACCTTCCGCAGTCAATATCGGCATTCGCTTCCCACCCATTAAATGATGTTTGTGTTTCAGATTTAATAATGCTGATAAGATCTGTTCCGAAACGGACCGATCGTGGATAGAATTTTATCCTGAGACTGTCGGGTTTTTTCTCATACGTTCTTTCCTGCTGCGGCGGCGGTGGCGGCTGATCCTGCGCAAGGGATACATGCAGGCAAAGACAAAGCAGGATGCTAAAACTTGATCTCAACATTTTTAACATCCTTATTATTGGAGAGGATCGGGTTCGTGATTTTGACCGTGTCTGAAAAGGTATAGGACACAACTTTCAGTCCGGAGAAGTAACGGTAGGCGCCGCAGGCGGGGCTTATCAGAATATTCTGTACATCGTATTTGAATGTTACAGAATATGTTGTGCCCGTTTCCTGATGAAACCGGAACGTTGTTTCAGCCGCACGTGGATCTACGTAAAGCTTTATACTAGAAACCGAGTCGGCAATGAACAACACATCAGTACCTGAGGACTCGATGACCGGAAATTGAACGAATTGCAAGTCCTCTTTCTTGGCTTTCTTAAAGACGATTTTAACTTCATTGCTGGCAGAAACAAGGCAGTCCGGCTCGGAGAGGCATGATGAAAAAATGACAATGATGAGGCCAAAAAGGAAAAAACGCACGAAAAGGAATTTATTTTCAAATATAGAGGTTCACTGACCAAACCACTTAATTTTGCATCCTCAAATATCGTACCGTGCGTTCCAGGGGCAATAAACATACTAAAGTGAACATCGTAACACTGGGTTGCTCCAAGAACCTTGTTGATTCAGAAGTTCTCCTTACCCAGCTGAGGGGTAATGGAATCGACGCTGTGCACGAATCGAAAAAAGATGATTCAAACATCGTTGTCATCAATACATGCGGGTTCATTGACAATGCCAAGCAGGAATCCATCGATACAATCTTGCGCTATGTAGATGCAAAAGAGGAAGGCATCGTTGAGAAAGTTTATGTTACCGGCTGCCTTTCGCAGCGGTACAAAGACGACCTCGAAAAAGAAATACCTGCTGTCGACGCATGGTTTGGAACACGCGATTTGTCAAGGTTGCTGAAGCAACTGAACGCAAACTACCGGCATGAACTCGTGGGCGAACGTATACTCACAAATCCCGCGCACTTCGCGTATCTTAAAATATCCGAAGGCTGCGACAGGCCTTGCTCCTTCTGCGCAATACCCCTCATGCGCGGCAAACACATTTCGCGTCCAATAGAAGAGCTGGTGCTCGAGGCCAGGAATCTGGCGAAGGGTGGCACAAAAGAATTGTTGCTGATCGCGCAGGACTCAACTTACTATGGTCTCGATCTTTACAAGAAGAGGAACCTTGCCGACCTGTTGAAAAATCTCTCTGACGTCGAAGGTATAGAGTGGATCAGGCTCCATTATGCATTCCCTTCCGGATTCCCGATGGATGCGCTCGATGTCATGGCCGAACGCGCAAACATTTGCAAGTACATCGACATACCGCTGCAGCATGGATCGAGCAGGATGCTTCAGATCATGCGTCGTGGCACCACCCGCGAAAAAACCGAGCAGCTGTTGGAAACCATTCGCGCCAAAGTGCCGGGCATAGCAATACGCACCACATTGATTGCCGGCCATCCCGGAGAAACAGAACAAGATTTCGAAGAGATGATGAAGTTTGTGGAAACTTCTCGTTTTGACCGGCTGGGTGTGTTCTCCTATTCACACGAAGAGAACACCCACTCTCACTCAATGCCCGACGACGTGCCTGCTGAAGTTAAACAGGAACGATTGGATGCGATCATGGAATTGCAACAAGGAATATCTTTCGAACTCAACCAGCAAAAAGTTGGCAAAGTCTTCAGGGTACTTGTTGATAAAAAAGAAGGTGGCAATTTTATCGGCAGAACAGAGTTTGATTCACCGGAAGTTGACAATGAAGTGATCATCAAATCCAAGGACTACCTGCGGATGGGCGATTTTGCACAAGTAAGGATCACGGCTGCCACCGAATTTGATCTTACAGGCGAAGTAGCGTCCCGATAATTATCGGGATAGGCGGTTCCAACCTTATAAAGAAATTGCCGTTATTCGGCTTATGCTTTTACTTATCAATCGTTGTTGTTGAATTATGCGCCTTCAGAAAATTCCTTTCAGGAGCACCCATTCGTTTACCGATTTTTTTCTGAAGTACATTGAGCAGGACCCTGCCCTGAAACCTTTTTATAATCACTTCCCGGAGCTCCCAAACTTTAAAAAGCAACTTGAACAGAAAGGCTCATTTCCGGAGTCAACCCGCAAGGTTCTCGTAGACACACTCAGGAGACAATACAGCAAGATTAATCCCGAAGCTCCCGCAGTTGGTAAGAACATTACGTCACTCCTGGATAAAAAAACATTCACAGTCGTCACGGGTCATCAGCTTAACATTTTCACCGGACCGCTGTACTTTATTTACAAGATCATCACGGTCATCAATGCTTGTCGGGAGCTAAAGAAGATGCATCCTGATTTCAATTTTGTGCCTGTATACTGGATGGCTTCGGAAGATCACGACTACGAAGAGATCAAGTCATTTCGGCTCTACGGGCAGAAATATACCTGGGAGACGAAGGAGCAAGGCGCCGTTGGGCGATTTAATACGAAAGGTATCCGCGAGCTTTTGAAAAACATTCCGGGCGACATTTCAGTATTTGCCGATGCCTACACACAAAATGATCTCCTTGCAGATGCTGTGAGAGATTATGTAAATAGGCTCTTTGGTGACCATGGCCTCGTAGTTGTTGATGCCGACGACCGTGCACTCAAAAAGATTCTTCAACCTGTAATAGAGGCAGACGTCCTCCAAAGAACTCCATTCAAACTCGTTGAAGAAACCAACCAGAAACTTGGTGCCGCAGGATTTCATGCGCCGGTTAATCCGCGCGAAATAAATTTTTTCTATCTCGATAAAGCGGTAAGAAGCCGTATTGAATCAAGGGGCAAGGATTACGTTGTTGTTGATACGGATATCAAATTCCCGGAGAACGAAATCCGGAAACTAATTTCGGCAGAGCCCGAGAAATTCAGTCCGAACGTGACGCTCCGGCCGTTGTACCAGGAAATGATTCTTCCGAATCTTGCCTATGTGGGAGGGCCCGCAGAGCTCGTTTACTGGCTTGAATTGAAAGGTGTCTTCGATCATTTCAAAGTACCCTTCCCCATGCTTATGCCCCGCAATTTTGCAATGGTCGTTGACGGGCAGTTGGGCCGGAAGCTTCAGAAATCTGGTCTCGATATCCAGGACCTTTTCAATGAGAAGAATTATCTCTTCAACCATTGGGTGGTGAAAAATTCACTTCACGACTTATCGCTGGGCAGCGCAATGAAAACAGTCGAGGAACTGGTGAAAAATATTGAAGACCGCTGTGCCAGGCTTGACGCAACGCTCGTACCAATGGCGAAGGCCGAGGGAAAACGGATACAGCACGCAATCGAGAAAGTGGAAAAAAAGATGCTGCGGGCTGAGAAGCGATTGCACAGCGACAGGCTCCGGCAGATCGAGTCGCTCAAAGACCAGCTTTTCCCGAATGGATCACTCCAGGAACGAACAGATAATTTTTTGAATTTCCAGCAGCAGGACCACGAGTTTGTTCAAAAGCTGATAGCCCAATTCGATCCCTTCGACTACAGGTTCAATATCCTGAGTTATGATTTGTGATGTATGACCAAATCAGAGCTGCGAAAGATTTATCTCGAGAAAAGAAAACTGCTTTCAGAGGGAGAACGCGCTCAATTAAACTTCCAGCTTTACAACCTTTTCTTCGCGTCCACGGACCTTTCTTTCGTTAAGGTTTTGCATTGCTATCTCCCACTTGCGAAAAATAATGAGCCCGACACGTGGATGATCATCGATAGAATACGGCGGGAGTTTCCGCAAGTGAGAATATCAGTACCTCGTGTGAAGGCCGATGGCGAGCTGGAAAACGTTTACTTTGAAGGGCTCCACCAGCTTCAGACCACGTCGTGGGGAATACAAGAGCCGAAGCAAGGCGTTATCACGCCAACAGAGAAAATCGATCTTGTCGTGGTTCCACTCCTCGCCATCGATATGAATGGCCACCGCGTCGGGTACGGAAAGGGATATTACGATAAGTTTCTTATGAAATGCCGGATCGATTGTAAGACCATTGGCTTGTCTTTTTTTCCGCCCGTAGAAAGAATCTCAGATATAAATGCAGGAGACGTTGCATTGACGACATGTCTTGAACCGGAAGGCTCTCATCAATTTGGATTGTGACGTTCCTGGCCACGAAGGAGACAGCCAAATGCAGCTCCCACCGATGAACGTGTATTGCATGCACACAGATTACACGGATCCGGCGCGAGTGGCTCGCAACATCTCTCGTTTTCCGGGAGGGCCGGGCAGGGATTCCACCTGCAGACCAAGTGATTTCAGGTCGCGCTTGAGTTGACCCTTCGCACAATAGGTTACCCACATACCGCCGGGCCGAAGCGATGAGGTAGTTTTCTTCAATACCTCCATGGTCCACATCTCCGGTTGTTTTGACGGTGCGAATGCATCATAAAATACAATATCAAATTCGTCGCTGTCCTTCATCAAATCAGTAATGAGATTAGCTCTTCGCTTTTCAAGCGAAAACCAATCACTGATGTGAACTTCGTGATTCCAAGGCGCTTCATGCAATTGGAAAAACGACAGCTCCGATCCGAGCTCTTTGGGATAGTTGAGTTTTGTGTAGACGTCCTCTTCAACCGGAAATGCTTCCCACGATTGATAATATATTCTGGTACCAGAATGATTTGCGTGAAAGGCTGACAGAAAAGCATTCAGTCCCGTGCCAAAACCGATCTCAAGAATGCGTACTTCATTTTTTCCAGTCTTGTTCAAAAAATAATCTAAACCATGCTGGATGAAAACGTGACGAGATTCGCGTATTGCTCCATGGACGGAGTGGTATGTTTCGTTGAGTGCAGTGTTTAGAAGTGAATGAGATCCGTCGGCCGTCGTGATGATAGTGACCGTGTCCATGACTAATCGTGCTGTTTCGAAATCAGTGCAACAGCATAAGCATTTACGCCATCCTGCCGTCCGACATAGCCCAGTTTTTCATTTGTAGTTGCCTTTATCGAAACATCCTCTTCTCCAATACCCATCAACGGCGCGAGGGCCTTCTGCATACCGGCGATATAAGGCTTAATCTTTGGTTCCTCCAGACAAAGCGTGCAGTCGACATTTCCGATATGCCAACCTTTTTCGGTGAGCATTCGTGTAACTTCCTTTAAAAAATATTTACTGTCCTTCCCTTTCCATCGTGGATCCTTATTGGAAAAATGGATTCCGATGTCGCCGAGGTTTGCCGCGCCAAGCAACGCATCGCAGATCGCATGGATAAGCACATCAGCATCTGAATGACCAACCGCTCCTTTTTCTGCGGCGACTTGAATACCGCCGAGCCAGAAGTCACGCCCTTTTTCGAGCGGGTGTACATCGAATCCAAAACCGACGCGGATCTTCATTGACTTAAGTTCGGTGTTTAGTGTTTAGAGTTCAGGGCCAATTGAAATTGATGCCGTACCCAGAAGCTAAAGTAGTAAAGAAAACGCTTGGAACGCCTGCGCCAGCTACTGTTTTGCGTAATACAGAACGCTTGAGTTTTCTTGTTTCAATATGTTCGCGGCAACTTGCCTGACTTGCTCCGTGGAGACTGCTGCTATCTTTGATGATTCCTGGTTGACCATTCCCGGGTCACCGGATAAAAACGCGAAAGCGAGGTTCATTGCACGGTTGATCACCTCAACTTCACCAAACTCGAGCATTGATTCAGCCTGGTTCTTCACTTTTTCAAGCTCTTCCACAGTCACGCCATTACTGACAACTTCGGAGAGGATCGCATCAACAGCGGCCTCTGCCTTTTCAAAAGTGACACCATCATTGAGCCTGCCGCTTATCACAAGCAAACCGGGGTCGATAGATCCGAGGCCGTGCGCGTTGATAGAAGTGAATATCTCTTGCTCTTTGACGAGCTGATGTACAAGCCTGCTCGACTGACCGTGACCCAGTATATCGCCAAGCAAATCCGCGGCATAGTAGTCACGATCAAACCTACCCGGCATGTGAAAAGCTTTGTACAGTGCGTTTGCCGGGACATTTGCTTCCACCCGCAACGTCCGCTTTGAAAGTTGCTGTGGTTCCATGGGTAACGAGCGATCAGGTTTTTTAGACGAGGCGATCGGTTCAAACCATTTTTCAGACAATCGTTTCACCTGATCTTCGGTAACTTTTCCTGCCACCACCATTACGGCGTTGGAGGGCAGATAGTATTGGAAGAAAAAATTCTTCACATCAGTTAACGTGGCCTTTTCGATATGCGATATTTCTTTCCCGATGGTCGCCCATTGGTAAGGATGCGCAGTATAGGCGAGCGGCCTCAACTTAAGCCACACGTCGCCATAGGGCTGGCTGAGGTAGCGTTGTCTGAACTCTTCGATCACCACACCACGTTGTGCTTCCAGGACATTCGGATCAAATGACAAACTCAACATCCGATCGCTCTCGAGCCAAAAGGCAGTTTCAAGATTCGCGGCGGGCACAGTAAGATAATAATTGGTGATGTCGGTGCTCGTAAATGCGTTGTTTTCCCCACCGACTCGCTGAAGGGGTTCGTCGTAGCTGGGAATGTTTTTCGAACCGCCGAACATCAGGTGTTCGAACAGGTGGGCAAATCCCGTTTTGCTTGGCTGCTCGTCCCTCGACCCCACATCATACAGGATGTTGACCACAGCAATATCTACCGTTGGGTCTTCGTGGACCAACACATTGAGCCCATTGGCAAGTTGAAACGAGGTGAATGGGATCATTGATCAGTCTTTCAAATCCCCTAACACTTTCTGCGCCTGTTGTGGTTCCAAACGAGGGCCCCACTGCGCCACAACCCGCGATGACGCCAGTGACGCCAGCTTGCCCGCTTCGGCGTAGCTATGATGGTGTGTGATACCATACATGAATGCTCCTGCAAACATATCTCCGGCTCCGTTTGTGTCGATGGCGCGTACAGCATACGGCTCGATCTGGATATAAGTGTCTCCGTCGAAAATCAGTGCGCCATTGGCTCCGAGTGTAATCGCGAATCTCTTTGCAGCCTTGCGAAGCTTTTCGCGGGCGGCCGCCAGGTCGTTGGTGCCAGTAAAGATCATCGCCTCCTCTTCGTTGCAGAACAAAAGGTCGACTCCCGCCCCAACAATCTCCTCCATTTGTGAGGAAAAATATTTTACCATGCTCGCATCCGAGAAAGTAAGCGCGACAGGAACCCTACTCTTTTCAGCAATCTTTTTCAACGACTTCATTGCGTCGAGTCCCTTCGGACTCGCGACGAGATACCCTTCCAGGTAAACATATGATGATTGCTTTACGGCCGCTTCGTCGAGATGTTCGGGTGAAAGAAATGAGCTTACCCCGAGAAAAGTGTTCATTGTGCGCTGCGCATCGGGAGAGGTCATCACAAGACAACGACCCGAGTGTCCCTCCGGGCAATGTTCATGTTTCACGTTGGTGTCTACACCGTTTCTTTTGAGATCTTCCAGGAAGAATTTTCCCAGCTCGTCTTTTGCAACCAGGCATGAGTAAAAGGTCTTCCCTCCGAATTGATTGACAGCGACAACTGTGTTCCCCGCAGACCCGCCTCCCGACATCTTACTCCTCTTCATGTCGATTGCCTTCATCAACTGTATCTGCCTTTTTTCATCCACGAGTGTCATTACGCCTTTCTCAACCTGGTGCTTGTCGAAAAAATCGTGCTCCACTTCCGTCACAATATCCACAATGGCATTGCCTATTCCGTAAACGTCGTATTTCATGAAATATATTTAGGTGGCAAAAGTAAGAAATGTTGCCCGTCGATTTTTCAGATTACTTGGTTAAGGCAATTGATATGAGTTTTTGCATTGGTTCTGACGGTGGATTTATTTAAACTCGGGACCCCAACCGCATTCAAAAATGAAAAAACTCTTCCCCCTCTTTCTGGCCCTCGTTGCCACCCAGGTCTATTCGCAAACCACCATCATAAAATGTGGAAAACTGATTGATGGAAAGTCAGATGTGGCCATGGATAAAAAGGCCATAGTTGTTGACGGAAATTTTATCAGGGAGGTGATCGATTGGTCGGCCATTCCAGCAGATGCAAAAGTCATCGACCTTTCAGCAAAGACGGTGCTTCCAGGATTGATCGATTGTCATACGCACGTCTTGATCCAGGGCGACATCACCTCCGAAGAATATGACGCGCAACTCCTTAAAGAGAGTATTCCCTACAGAACGATCCGCGCTACTGCTGCGTGCAAAACGGCACTTATGAATGGTTTCACAACTATCCGTGATGTAGAAACAGAGGGAGCCATGTATGCCGATGTCGATCTTAAGAAAGCCATCAACAATGGTGTGATCCCCGGCCCGCGCATGTTTGTCTCTACCCGCGCGATCAATACGACTGGACATTATCCGATCGGCAACGGTGAATACAGTTGGGAACTCCACATGCCAAAAGGCATCCAGGAAATCACCGGTGCTGACGAAGCAAGGCGCGCCGTGCGCGAACAAATAAGTTACGGTGCAGACTGGATCAAGATTTATGCAGATCGCGCATACTTTAGGAAAGCGGACGGATCCTTTGGAAGCATCCGCAATTTCACGCCCGAAGAAATTCAAGCTGTGGCAGAAGAAACGATAGGTTCAGGAAAGATGCTTGCCGCTCACGCCATGACTCCCGATGGCATCATTTATTCCTTGCAGGCTGGTGCACGGACCATCGAACATGGGTCAGCCATGAACGAGGCCTGCATGGATCTCTTCGTTTCCAAAGGGGCGTTCTGGGTACCGACAATCACCGTCATGGACTATGTGGCCGAAGGCAGGGCGAAGCTTGGAGCAGTAAGCTACCTGCAGATGTACCAGGGTGTGCAGCCGCTTTTTAAAAGAGCATTGCAAAAAGGTGTGAAGATTGCGTTTGGTACGGATGCCGGCGGCTTCGATTGGCACAAGCTGCCACAAGCAAGGGAGTTCAGCTTCTATGTTAAATATGGTATGACGCCAATGCAGGCAATAAAGACAGCGACAACAGTTGCTGCAGATCTGCTGAACAAAAAAGGACAACTGGGTGAAATCAGCAAGGGTGCCTATGCCGATATCATCGCTGTAGATGGCGATCCTTTGACAAAAATCGAAACACTCGAATCGGTAAGTTTTGTTATGAAGAATGGCAAGGTGGAGAAGAACTAATGGTGCGTTGTGCAGGTCCTATTTCCTGTTGATATTCAGTGTCATCTTGAACTTTGCCGCCCGGTTGGGATAGTCCGTAATAAATCCATCGACATTCATACCCTTTAGTGCAACCATTTCCACAGGATCGTTGACGGTCCAGGGAATCACGCGCATTTTTAGCTGATGGCAACGCTTGACCTCAGTCTTATCGAGAAGTTTGTAGTCGGGGCTGTAGATGGAAGGCGTGAAGCCGAGCGTTTGGATGTTTTCGTCGATTGTGTGAAGGTTATCGATGAGTACGGCGAGTCTGACGGTCGGATATTTCTCATGCCAGTATTTCAACACGCGAAAATCGAATGATTGGATGACGACTCGATCCCATGGCAGATACTGATCAATTAGATTATAGACCATGTCAGAAAATTCCGCCGGTTTGGGATGGAATTTACCGTCACCCTCAGGCATGCTTTTGATCTCTATATTATAATCGACCTCATACTTCGAAAAGCTTTTGATGTGCGTTTCCACCGCAATAATCACATCGGTAAGCAGCGGCTTGATCGCGTGCATCTTTTGCTGCTCCGGAAATTTGTCGTTCACCTTTAAGCCGCAATCCCATTGCTTTACCTGATCATAATTCATCTGGTAGATATTGTACTTCATCTCCTCTTTTGAGGAAAACTCCTTCCCTTCCGGAGTAGTGCAGAATGCGGCTGCCATCCACGGCTCATGCGACACGATTACCTGCTTGTCCTTTGTGATTGCGAGGTCCATTTCTATGGTGGTTACGCCAGAGTCAAGCGCCGTGATGAATGCAGGAATCGAATTTTCAGGTTTGATCCCACGGCAGCCCCGGTGGCCCTGAATGTCGAAGCGGGGAATGTATACCTGAGCCAAGACATTGTGTGTGAATAGGAGAAATACAACTGAAAGGAGGCAACGCATCTGCAAAGATGCAATGGACGCGGTGAAACCGCAAAATGTAAAACGCTAAATGTAAAATCTAAAAGTTGCTCGCTTGTGCAAAGGTTCAACACCGCACTTTTACATTCAGCGTTCAGAGTTTTACATTTTACATTTCACCAATTTGCTTGCTACTCGCTGAAACCGGCTCAGTTTCTAATCATCATTCTCATCCCTCCACCACCGCGCTGACCTGCACCCATCGGATTGAGCTGCTTGTTGAGGGCGTAAGTAAAGCTGAGCATGAAATATCTTCCCAGGTTATTCGTGACTTCCTGCTGAAGGTAATTGCTCGTCGCCGTTTGATTCGCGCTGAGGCTTTGATCCAATAAGTTTACAACGGCTGCCTTGAGTTCGCCCATCTTGTTCTTCATGATGAATCGCGAAACAGACATGTTAAGAATCGGTATGGTTCTGTCGAAGCCGGTCGTCTCACTGCGGTATTGGTAAAAGTCAAATGTTGAATTGAATGAATAGCTTTTCAAAAAGTTGACGTTCGCTTCCGCTGAGTACGTGGAATTAAGGAACGCCTGGTCTTGCTGTGAGCTAAAGCTATACTCTGTTTTCTGATGACTAAGGTTCGCACTCACACCTGCCGTCAGAATTTCTTTCAGCGTGTAGTCGTACCGGATCGTTCCACCTACCGTCCGCTGCCGCGATGTGTTTTCCTCGCCGTTGAGAAGGTTGATCGCCTTGACGTAGCTCGCTGTCGGACCGACGTTAAATCGTCCGTTCAATTTCTTAACAGGCAGCCCGAAACTGAAATTCGAAGTCAGTACGAGATTGTCTTTCACATTGACCGGCAGGGTGAGCCGTACGAGGTTCTGGTTCACTGTTTGCGACCAGGAAATAGCATTGGCAGTATAATTCGCATTGACGAAAGCAAAAAATCCGATGAACGATCCAGGATCAAATGTGGTAAAGTTCGTTCGAATGCTATGTGCATACCCTGGGCGCAGGTTGGGATTGCCCGCGGAAAGATTAAGAGGGTCGCTGTTATCCACCACCGGCTGAAGTTGCTGAATCGTAGGCTCCTGCATGGAAGTCTGGTAGTCTATTCGCAGGTGCTTGAGGCTGGAGAAATCATAATTGAATCTCGCAACCGGCAGAACGTTTTCGAAAGTCTTGTTGATACTAGTGTCGCGTAATACCAAATTACCATTCAACCGGGTGTTTTGATAATTCACTCCGACTGCAAAATTGTATTTCGGACGGTTTACCCGCAGATTGATCCCTGGGCGATTATACAGATATGTACTATTGTATTGATTGCTCAAGATATTGTTGAAGATGCTTTGCCCGTTCGCAACATCATAAACCTGCCTGTCAACTTGGTTGAGATTGGTGCGGATCGCGTAGTTGAACTCCAGATATTTCCGATTGCCGAGAGGCTCGGTATAAGAAAACTGCGCACCATAAGCATGGTTGTCCGATCGCTGGCTGTTTGTTTGCCGGATATCCTGTTTCTCATTTCCGGCACTGTAGAATTGATTAGTCGATTGAAGTGATCCGTCCGAGTTACTTTGTGTGAGGCCAAAGGTCAGTGTTGTAGAGAGCGTGCGACCTTTTTTTGGAAAGCGGTGGCGATATAGCAGGCTTGAATTGACCACGACAGTCGTTCCGTCTGTGATCGAATTTCTGGCGCCTTGATTTTGAAGCGTACTGTCCGTGTTCAGGGTTCGGCTTAGGCTTTGGATATTCTGCTGCAAAACAGTGTAGCTCGCGTTCGTCATGAACTTGACCGAATTGGCTGAGTCAATTTGCTGATCCAGTGTAAAATTCACCCGGTGATTGTCGCTCAGACTCAATTGCTTACTTGTCTGACTGAAGCGGTAATTTCCATCCGGTAAATAATTGATGCGATCGATCGTCCGCACGACATTTTGATCGAGCCTGTTATAGAAATAGCTTCCACCAGCTTTAGTTTTATTGGAAAGATCCTGGTTGAAGTTAAGGCCGCCGGCATAATTTGTCATGATCCCGTTTTGTCTGCCGCCAAAATTGAGGGGCACACCGTTCTGATTATTTTGGTCGAGTTGAACCTGGACGCTGCCACCACCGCCCGCCATCTGCTGCGATCCTCCTGAAAAGTTCATGTAGTCATCAAATGAAAACCCTTGTTCGTTCACGTTATTGCCCATCCCTAAAAATGAAAGCTGTTTCCCTTTCGAGAACCGGTTTACACTTGCTTTTCCCTGAAACCTGTCGTTCGTACCCGCGCCTCCCATTAGCGTACCAAACGCACCATTGCGCTTTTCTTCTTTCAACTCCAGGTTGATCGTCTTCTCACGCTGGCCATCATCGACACCCGTGAACGCGGCCTGGTCGGACTTCTTATCGAAAACCTGAACTTTATCAATGGCATCTGCAGGGAGGTTGCGCGTTGCCAGCTTAGGGTCACGACCGAAGAATTCACGCCCATCAACTGTAACGCGCTGCACTTGTTCTCCCTGTGCCCGTATGGTTCCATCGGATTGCACATCCATTCCCGGCATTTTCTTCAGCAGGTCTTCAACGTTCGCATTCGCCTTGGTTTTAAAAGACCCTGCGTTAAATTCAATTGTATCGCGTTTCACTGTAACCGGCGCCTTTTCGCCTTGAACGACAAGCGCCTCCAGTTCAGCCGACACCGGGCTGAGGGTCAGCTTCCCAACGTCCACAACAGCCGGATTGAAGTCGGAAAGAGTCAGATCTTTTGTCGCCGGCGCAAATCCCACAAAAGTGACTTTTACTTGATAATTGCCCTTTGCCACATTCTTCATTTCAAAAAAACCTTTGGCGTCGGTCGCGCTGAAATTGACGAGCGAAGAGTCTTTAGAGCTCATCAGCATCGCCGTCGCCGATGGCATCGCATTGAAAAGTGTATCCGTGACTTGCCCTCTGATCGTAAATTTCTGCGCGAAGCAGCTGCTCACCACGAAAAACAAGACAAAGAGTAGTACAATTTTATTCATCCTTTTGCGTGGTATTAGGTGTTGAGTGATCGGTGATAAGTATTGGATATTGAGTGTTGAATGTTCGGTAATGCGGAGCCAGCATTATGCTATGGCTCCGCACCCTAAACTTTGAACCCAAAACTCTGAACTTTTAAAAATGGGTTCCTCGAAAACTACAATTAACTAAAACTCAATTCCGGATAACCATCCCTCCGCTCCCTCCCATCTTCTTCATCTGCTCATCAACCATCTTTCTGTATTCAGCGTTAGTCACTCTTTGCCCGCTGGAAGGGATCTTCATTTCATTCTTCTTTAACCGGCGCAATTCAATTTTTCTTGCTACGACAACTCGCTCGCCGTTGTTAATATCGACCGCGAGAACGGTTCCCGGGAGTGTGCCAAAACGCTCTGGTCCGAGTGTGGTCCGGAGCTGATCTGTGTACCAGGCTGTGACGTCAAGTTTGCGCGGCCCTCTTTCGTCCGTATAAAATGCCTGCTTGCATTCATACCCCTGAATCTCTCTTGTTTCAGGTCCTAATTTCCATGGTGATACTTTCAATGTGTCAGTTATTAGGTAGTCTTTTCCGAAGAACTCGTTCTTGGAAACCAACTCCCCGGTGGATTGATTAATGTACACTTCGTTGTTGGGCACCCTGAGCACGATGCGGGGACCGCCATCGCTGCCGGCTTCATCCTCGTCTTCAATCAATGGCTTATACAGGGACTCATTCCCATTATAAAAAAGCTGTTGTTTCGTGGTCCTGAATTCGGGAATAATTGCCTTTCGATCTTCCTGACCGGGTGGTAAAGTCCGATGAAGATTAACTTTGGTTTCGTAGGTGATCACTCCTTCCGTTTGCGCAAAAACTATTTGAGCTGCAGCCAGCGAAACAAGTATTCCCACCAATACAAGAGTACGTTTCATAGTGTTAGAATTTATTTTCATGGGTCTCTTCAGCTGTAAACATACGCTCGCATCCAGTCCTTGCTGGTTAATTGACCTGTATGTAATGTTAATTAAGGTTAAAGACCTCGACGGCATGGCGTGAAAGGCCGTACTTTTGCATATGTCCCGACCGATGAAAATTGCTACGCAATCGATGACTTTCACGGTTACATCGATGGTTACCAGCATCATCCTGCTATTGGTCCTTCAGGGATTTTGGCTAAAGAGTGTGTACAACGACCAACGCCGCGATCTCGAACGGGATGTCTCCATCCTGTTCGGGAATACTGTTTTTGAAATGAGTGACTCGCTCATGCAGAGAAGTATTAAGGCACTACCACTAGGTGACACTCAAAAGCTGGCAAGCCATCACTCAAAAATCTTGCGAACCCAAGGAACGCTGCATGTCAAAACCCGTGTCGTCGGGGATTCGATTGTTACCAAGGAGGCATTTGTCAAACAACAGTTCCGCGACTCTGGCAAGAGCATCCAGGTATTTCTCTATTCAGATAAGGGACGCGACTCGATCAAACATTACCTGCGCCCGCTGATGGACCAATTCCAGGAGAAGCCGCCTGGTCAGGCATTCACTATACAGCTTACCGGCGACTCGCTCAGGATAAAAGATGTAATAAGAAAATTTCACTACGCACTGATGAACGCCGGTGTAGATCTTCCTTTTGGTTCCATCAGGGTTGTAGGTGGAAGTCCGCGGGAACAAATTCAAAAACGAAAAGATACAATCTTCACGCCAACAGGCTCATTCGCTGCTGAATTTGTCAACATCAATTGGATCGTCCTGAAAAAGATTATGCCTCAAATTGCATTTGCGATCATCCTGACATTGATCACCTCGGCATCATTCATCATCATGTACAAAAATCTACGGGCTCAACATAAGTTGATGATCCTGAAGAATGATTTCATCAGCAATGTGACCCACGAGTTAAAAACCCCGATTGCTACTGTGAGCGTTGCCCTGGAGGCGTTGAAGAACTTCAGCGGCATGAACGATCCCCGTATCACAAAAGAATATCTCGATATCGCGCAGCATGAATTGAATCGCTTGACAGTGCTCACGGACAAAGTTCTGACAGCCTCCCTATTCGATGAAAACGGCATGACCATGGAGGTTGAGAATGTCGATCTGGAGAAAATTATCACTGATGTGATATTCGCGATGGGGCCAATTTTTGAGAAGCATGGCGGTAGTATCAGCTTTTCAAAGACGGGTTCCGATTTTACAGTACGGGGCAGCCATCTGCACCTGACAAATGTGGTTTATAACCTGATGGATAATGCCGTTAAGTACAGTCCCTCAAGATTGGCGGTCAAGGTTTCGCTCCATGATAGTGGAGATCGTACTTCATTTTCTGTAGAGGATTCCGGTAACGGCATCCCGGGCGAATACCATGGCAAGATCTTCGATAAGTTTTTTCGAATGCCTACCGGCGACGTTCACAATGTAAAAGGGCATGGCCTTGGATTGAGTTACGTGCGCAGCGTAGTTACGAAACACGGAGGTACAATCGAATTATCCAGCAAGCCCGGCGAAGGCAGCACATTCACGGTGGTCATTCCAAGACGGCATATATGAGCAAGGTGAAAATTCTATATGTCGAGGACGAGCCGTTCCTGGGAAGAATTGTTAAGGAAAGTCTTGAAAGCAGGGACTTCGAAGTAAACATGGTTTCGGATGGCAAGGAAGCGCTAAACCAATTCATCCAATCGAAACCCGCCATTTGTGTGCTGGACGTAATGCTGCCGAACAAGGATGGGTATGCGATCGCGGAAGCCATCCGAAAAATCGATGCTGATATTCCAATTATTTTTGTCACCGCAAAAACACAAACTGAAGATCTCATCAAAGGATTTGAGTTTGGCGGAAACGATTATTTGCGCAAGCCTTTCAGCATCGAGGAGCTGATTGTAAGAATAAATAACCTGTTGCGGATGTCGAGGCATTCCCCTGCGCCAAATTCGGAAACGGTCGCGATTGGCAAACTCGAGTTCCTCCCCAACCGCTATGAGTTGAGATCGGGGGGCGCATTTCGCAAACTTTCGCATCGCGAAGCTGTGTTGTTGCAAATCCTTTCCGAAAGGAAGAACGCCATCGTCAACCGCAAGGATATCCTCATGCGCGTTTGGGGCGATGACTCGTTCTTCAACTCCAGAAATCTTGACGTGTATATCACAAAGCTGCGCGAATATCTGAAAGAGGATCCCAGCGTCGAGATCGTGACGATCAAGGGGATTGGTTATCGGTTCGTGGTGGAATAACAAGGCCGTCGCGCGTTCGTTTCACAATTCACTATTCAATCCCGAATATTCCATGCCGGCTATCCAATTTGGACGCTGCCCACCTACGGCTACGATTCTTCCTCATAAACCCAACTGATTATATCTACATTTGCATAGATAGAATCTATTTATGAATCTGCAGCAGCTGGAGTACATCGTAGCCGTCGACACTCACCGGCACTTCGCGAAAGCCGCCGAAAAGACATTCGTCACGCAGCCCACACTGAGCATGATGATACAAAGGCTGGAAGACGAGCTAAGCATCCGGATCTTCGACCGCAGCAAGCAGCCTGTTGTCCCCACAAAAGAGGGTGAAGAGGTAATCGCCCGCGCGAAGCAAATCCTTGCAGACGTGAATGGCCTCAAAGAATTTACGCGGCATCTCAAGCATGACATTGCCGGCGAGTTGAAGCTCGCGGTTATTCCGACGCTCGCTCCTTATATACTGCCACTTTTTCTCAAATCCTTTGCGGAGAAGTATCCAATGCTGAAGATTACCATCCGGGAAATTGTAACGGATGAAATCGTTGCTTCGCTTAAATCGGGCGACGTCGACATCGGCTTGCTTGCAACGCCGCTGGGTGATCCCAAACTGGATGAGCACCCGGTTTTCTACGAAGAATTCTTCGCTTACGCTTCGGCAAATGAAAAAGTATCCAAAAAAAGGTATTTGCTGCCGAAAGACATCGACTTGAGCAAGCTCTGGCTCCTGGAAGAAGGTCATTGCCTGCGCAACCAGGTGCTTGATTTGTGCGAGCTTAAAAAGAAAGACTTCGCGAGCGATCGCTTGCATTATGAAACGGGCAGCATCGAGACATTGAAAAACCTAGTCGATCATCACCATGGCATCACCATCCTGCCCCATCTCGCCACGCTCGATCTCTCGCGCAAGCAGAAAGAAAAGATTCGTGAATTCGCTCATCCCAAACCGGTGAGGGAAGTCAGCCTGGTCGTAAACAAAAACTTTCACAGGGCCAACCTGCTGAAAGCGTTGCGCGATGAAATCGAAAAACAGCTCCCTCCAATGATCGGAACCGCACAAAAGAAAAGGGTTCTGGATATTTAACATAAATGCACTCCCCACGGGAAAACGAATTGGCCGTTTGAATCTGCGAGCTCTTCATCGGCACAAATCTGCCGGAACTGTATTAATTTTATTAAAAGACTAATCCCTCCGCGATGTCCAACTGGAAAATCAAGCTCTCTCTCTTCCTCAACTATTTCGTATTCGCAATCCTGTTGAACAGTGTAGGAACCGTGATCCTGCAGGTCCAACATAACTACGGAGTATCCGAATCATCGGCAAGCATACTCGAGGCGTTCAAGGATCTTAGCATCGCAATTGTCTCCTTTCTTGTAGCCTCTTACATCACACGCATCGGCTACAAAAACGCAATGCTTATCGCATTGGGTTTTATTGCTTTAGTTTGCCTGCTCATGCCGTCGTTAGGCAGCTTTACAATGACGAAGGTCTTGTTTGCCGCTACCGGCACCTGCTTTGCCCTGATAAAAGTGTCTGTTTACGCCACCATTGGCATTGTGACGAAAGACAAGAAAGAGCACGCCAGCTTCATGAATTTCATTGAATCATTTTTTATGATCGGCATTCTTACAGGTTATTTCATTTTCAGTGCATTTGTCGATGACACCCAAAGTCAATCATCATCATGGCTCAGGGTGTATTACGTTCTGGCCGCGATCTCTTTTGTAGCATTCTTACTTTTGTTGGCTACCAACCTTGACGAATCCTCCGTTCGTGCCCCAGGATCAAAATCCTTCTTAGAAGACTTCAAAGAGATGGTTGTTCTTGCAATCAAACCGCTCGTGCTGATTTTTATTGCGAGCGCGTTCATCTATGTGTTGATCGAGCAAAGCATCATGAGCTGGCTGCCCACATTCAACAGTAAGGTATTGCATTTGCCCACCACGCTTAGTATCCAAATGGCAAGCATCCTGGCTGCCTCCACCGCGATCGGCAGGTTCACCGCCGGAATTGCGCTGAGAAAAATACATTGGTTTGCGGTGCTCATCGTATGTCTGCTTGCAGCGAGCACATTAGTGTTTGTCGCTATTCCATTGGCGACGAATGCTACTGGTGAACCTATCACCGGCTGGGGCACTGCACCATTGGGAGCGTTTGTCTTCCCGCTTATTGGACTGTTCATTGCCCCCATCTATCCGGCAATCAATTCTGTGATTCTCAGCACGCTACCACCAAGGCAACACGGACCGATGTCGGGATTGATCGTCATCTTTTCCGCCCTGGGCGGAACAACAGGCTCTATCATCACCGGAAATATTTTTGAGGCTTACGGCGGGGAGACAGCTTTCTACTTCTCCCTCGTTCCGATCGGCATTCTTGTAACTTGCCTTTTCTTCTTCAACAAGTTGCAGAAAAAGTCAGAAGGAGAAATTTCTTTCAGCACCGCATCGACACACTAAAATAGGCCACGAGATGCAAATTCATGAAATGGGTGAATTGTTCGAGGCAGTTCAAAACGGAAATATCCTCGGCGACGGAAAAACTTTTCCCGATTGCATCCCAAAAAGATCACTGGAAGAAATAGTCACCGAATACAATCGTGAAAAATCCGGCCCCGGTTTCAACCTGAATACTTTTGTCTTGAATAATTTTTCCTTACCGGAAAGTTTCGCCGCTGACTTCCGCAGCGATGCAAACAAGACACCAGCTGAACACATCCAACTGCTTTGGGACGTGCTCACACGTCAACCGAAATCGACAGGCGGTTCTTTGATTCCGCTGCCTCACCCGTACGTTGTTCCCGGTGGTCGCTTTCGCGAGATATACTATTGGGATAGCTATTTTACGATGCTCGGGCTAAAAGTATCGGGAAGGGTAGACATGATCCAAAATATGATCGACAACTTTTCCTTCCTGATCGACACGCTCGGCTATATCCCAAACGGGAACCGCACTTACTTTGTTGGGAGATCGCAGCCGCCGTTTTATTCTCTCATGATCAAATTACTGGCAATTGAAAAAGGAAATGGCATTCTAAAAAAATACTTGCCGCAGCTTGAAAAAGAATACGCATTCTGGATGAATGGAGCCGGAACCTTGTCGACGGCTGGAGCACCGGCTTCTATAAATCGGACGGTGAAAATGCCGGATGGAACTATCCTCAATCGGTATTGGGATGAAAATGATTCACCACGTCCGGAATCCCATAAGGAAGATGTGGAATTGTCGCATAATTCTACACAGGCTCCGGAAGATCTTTTTCGCCATGTGCGCTCCGCCGCGGAATCAGGATGGGATTTCAGCAGTCGTTGGTTCCGCGATCCAAAATCTTTTGCAACAATCCACACCACAGATATCGTACCCATCGACCTCAACTGTCTGCTGATACATCTGGAACAGGTGCTGGCAGAGGCCCATTTGGCTGCCGGAAATAAAAATGAAAGTGAGCACTATCATTCGGCCGCTGCAAAAAGGATCTCAGCGATAAGAAAATACTTCTGGAACGTTAGCGCTAAATTCTACTTTGACTTCGACTTCCTTGAAGGCGAACAAACAAGTGCCTGGACGCTCGCAGCAGCGTTTCCATTGTTCTTCCGTATCGCGACTGCAGATGAAGCAGCATCAGTTGCGGTACTGCTTCGGCAGAAATTTCTGAAAGTGGGGGGATTGATAACAACAACTGAATTTGGTGGCCAGCAGTGGGACGCTCCAAATGGTTGGGCACCATTACAATGGATTGCCTACAAAGGTTTGATGAACTACGGCATAAACGATCTTGCGATGCAGGTCAAAACAGCTTGGATTGGCGCAAATACAAGAGTTTTCAAGTCGACCGGAAAGATGACGGAAAAATATAATGTTACCGACGAGAGCGGGCAGGGGGGCGGTGGTGAATACCCAAACCAGGACGGCTTTGGTTGGACAAACGGAGTGTTCCTGGCGATGACATCGCAAAGCTAAGTAGAACTGGAATTGCAATTATAACTGACGCTGCCGGGCAATTATGTGCTTGGGAAAATCTCTTTCCATTACTGTCTACTGTCTTGCAATGGCCGTACAATCTGCAGGCGGGCAATCCGTACCATCGGGTTTTTTTATGATAGTGCCTGTTGATAAAAGTTGCGAGCACCGTGTTTTTACACTTCGTGGAGACGTCTCATACTGTGTTGCACAACAGCCCATCATTCCAATTCACCAATTTAAATCTGTGAAAAGTATAGGTTCCAGCGACCGGTGGGCTGTGGATGTTAAGTTGACGGCAGAAGGGTTGGCTACTTTAAACAGAATAGCAGAGGCGCTCCCCGAATCAACTTATCTGCTGGTAGTTGAAGCGAAAGGTATAGCGGTGTTTGATGCAAATGGCCAGGTAATGACCCCGATAACTTATGATGATCTGAAATGGGCCGAAAAGCACCTGGCTACGGTTATTGGAAACTAGTTTCGGGCATTTATTTGCTCAGCGTCCGGCACTTTTTCCTTTCACATAGATCTTTTCGAGCACTTCGTATTTACCATCTATTGGCGGAAGCGGCAGGCCCAGGATCTTCGCCATAAATGGGTAGATGTGGATGTTTTGAAATGCCGGTATCGTCATACCCGGCTTGATGTTCGGCCCCTGTGCATAAAAAATTCCACGCATGTCAGTAACCTCAGCGGGGTCATATCCATGCACCCCAAACTTACTTCCAACCTTCGCTGTCTTGAGGAAACTGTCCCAGTTGGCGCCACGAATGTATCTTTCTTTGTTCGCGATGATCATGATGTCACCCGCACGATCAACATTGTATTGCCATCGTTCCGGGAACTCGCTCCTTCTGAGCACGTAATAATCTTTCTCCTTTGATTTTAATAAGTTATAAACGGAATCCTGCTTTCGTTTATTCTTTATATAAAGGTGTGCCTGCGTTCCCCCTATCGCCGCAATTACAGAGGTGTCTCCGCGCTTCAAAAGATCGTCCATAAAAATGTAAGTGTTCTGCTGTACTGTGAGTTCGGCCATGCCATGATCCGATACGATTATGACGTTGACGTTTAAGGGAACAGATTTCAGACCCTGAAAAAGATTGTTCATCAAACTGTCCATGCGCAGAACTGCGCGTTTCGTTTCGGGGGCATTTGGACCAAAGTCATGACCCTCGTGATCCGGCGAAGAAAAATATAAAGTAATGAGATGAGGTCGTTGATTTTTCGGCATCCTGAGCCAGGCGATGGCCTGATCGATCCGGGTCTGGGGATTTTCTTTGTCATCGAATTTCTTGTAGTAGTCAGGATGGCGCTTCTCGTCGCTCATCTCCGAACCTACCCAGAAATAGGACGCGGATTTCACGCCATTCTGCTTTGCCAACTGCCAAAGAGGGATACCGCCATAATAATAAGGATCCGAAACCATAGACGTGTCGCGCATGCCATACATCGTCCGCCTTTGCGGATCAAAGAAATTGTTGTCCACAAGTCCATGATGCCCCGGCGTGAGGCCCGTTACAATTGTGTAATGATTTGGAAAGGTCTTACTGGGAAAGGATGGGATCAATGCTTCCGCCCCTGCCCCTTTTTTTATGAACTCCGTGAGGTAGGGAGGCGCAAAATTCTTTACATAGTCATGGCGGAAGCCATCCAGCGAAACGAGAATGACGTAGGGGCGCTCGTCGGCATTTTGAGCAACCGAAAGTCGCGGCAAGCCGACAACTACTGCGACAAAAACACCAATTGCGAGCACCGATTTTTTCATCGGCTCAAAGTCACGAAAAGTTCTCATTTTAGGTCTGGGTAAAGGGAAAGGTAAAGAAATAATAATATAATATCGTGCAAATGATTGGTTGGATGACAGGCAAGGCCCATTTATTCACGTTGCTACGTCTGTTAATTAATTTCTGTGACAATTTCACTTGTATGAAATCAATCTTGCTGCTGCTATTGGTGATCTCTTTCACGGCCAAATCGCAGACCAGGGTTCGGGATCAAGGAATCATAGTTGGCGTGATGCAGCCCGGAAAATTCAATGCTATTACCGACGTCGCGGACGTGCGTGTGGGACATACAACGTTGATGATTGGCGATAGCATACGCACAGGTGTAACAGCGATCATTCCCCATTCAGGAAACCTGTTTCGAAACAAAGTGCCTGCGGCCATGTACATCGGCAATGGCTTTGGAAAGATGACAGGTTACAGCCAGGTAAAAGAGCTGGGAAACATTGAAACACCGGTTATATTGACCAACACGTTGAGCGTGCCCGTCGCCTCTGATGCCTTGATCACATATACGCTGCAAGGCAATCAAAACGTGTTTTCAGTAAACTCTATCGTCGGCGAGACGAACGATGGTCGGCTGAATGACATTCGCGGACGCCATGTAAGGCAAGAACATGTACTGTCAGCCATTAGGAACTCAAAAACCGGACCTGTTGAAGAAGGCAACGTTGGCGCCGGAACAGGAACGATCTGCTTCGGATACAAAGGTGGCATTGGAACTTCTTCTCGTGTGTTACCAAAATCACTTGGGGGCTTTACTGTAGGCGTGTTGGTACAAAGTAATTTTGGCGGCGTGCTGGAAATCAACGGTGTGCCCGTCGGCGTGGAGCTTGGTAACTATGCCTACCGCGACGCGATAATTGATGACGCAAACGGCTCGTGCATGATGGTGGTGGTCACAGATGCTCCGCTCGATGCACGCAACCTGGAACGCCTGGCCAAACGTGCAATGATGGGGCTTGCAAAAACAGGCGGCATCGCCGCGAATGGAAGTGGTGACTATGTCATTGCGTTGTCTGTAGCCAAGGGTAATCTTATCACCGACTCAAAAGATTCACTATACAAAAGTGAAGTACTGACAAATGATGCGGTGACGCCGCTGTTCCTGGCCACCATCGAAGCGACTGAAGAAGCGATTCTAAACTCTTTGTTTGCCGCAAAAACTATGAGTGGCCGGGCAGGATCGAAGGTTGAGTCGCTACCACTCGATAAGGTGATTGAATTGATGAAGAAATATGGAAAGGTAAAACACTGAGGTCGCAGGCGCCTCACTTCGCAATCAATACCCCCACAACAACGCCGGCAGCCAATGCTAAAATTCCGGCTTGCCTGGCGCCCCGCCACCAACTTTCCCTTCTTGTGGTGAGTGCAAGGTCCTGACAATTTTTCAAAGTGTCTTCCAATGCATTGTACTGCTTCGTCAACTCTTTATTCGTCTTGTCGAAATTATCAGCGCGTTGCTTTTCAAGGTCAATCGTTTCCTCGAGCTTTTGTTCTTTTGCCTTATGGATCGAATCCATATCGTGATGCACTTTAAGCAGGGCGTTGTATTTCATTTCGGCTTGGGTGAACTCGGTCAGCAAAGCGGAGACGCGGGTAATATTATTTTTGGTGGTGCCAAAATGTGGAAACTTGACGTCTTGCAGTTCGCTTCTTGTGCGATACTTCCTGTAGGAGAATTTCGCGTCGACACCATTCCTGGAAATCACGACTACTGTATCGACCTGCGCAAATGTCGGGCCGCACAGAAAAGTTAGGCAAGCAGCACAAAAGATTGCTACGAATTTATGAGCCATAGACTGTCTATTTTGCGTTTGTTCTCCCTAATATCTTCCTGGATTTCCTGCGAAAGTTTTGCTTTCCTATTAAGCGCTTCGTTCAGACTTTCGATAAACTTCAAATTCTGACCTACTAATTCCTTAAGCTGCTTATCTCTCGCGTCGGACCTTGCAAGAAGATCCTGGACAGCACGTTGAAGCGAATCGCGGCGTGCCTCAATGGCGTCGAATTTCTTTTTGAAATTGTTGTCCGTATTCATTTTTTCATAGATGAAATAGGCCACAATAATCACAACTATGACCATGACGACATTAGAAACATTTAAAGATTTCATGGATGCTTGGTTAAAGTCATCAAACCGTAAGAATTATCGAAGGGTTGAAAATGGCGACGAGCGCGCCAACTCATGAGTAAGATAACTGATTGCTGGGAATATCCTATGAACAAGAAGCTAAGGCGCTTACTTGAAAAAACCATGGCCCTTGGCTTTGGCCTTCCGCACTAAATTTGAAGTTTCCATACCAAATTTTGTGCGACGCACTCTGAAATAAAGTGGGATGTACTGGATTCGAACCAGTGACCCCTACCTTGTCGAGGTAGTGCTCCCCGCCTACGCTCGTCAACTACTAAATGATCTTGATTTGTAAAATTTGTGGGGCGTACTGGATTCGAACCAGTGACCCCTACCTTGTCGAGGTAGTGCTCTAAACCAGCTGAGCTAACGCCCCTTCAATTTCGCTCCGGCGGGCAGGTAAACCAGCTGAGCTAACATCCCGGGGTCGCGAAGATAAAACTAAAACTGAATTATTGCTTGTTCATGTAGAACGTGAGCGCACCCGAAGGACATTGCTTCACCTGTTCCACGATCTGCTCAGTGGTAGACCTCTCGACAGTTATCCACGGTAATTCACGCGGGTGAAATACTTCCGGAAGTCCTCCAACGCATATCGCTGAATGTTTGCATAAAATTGGCGTCCAGACTACCGTGACTTCGCCGTTACTGTATTCTTTTTTCTCCATTGTGGAAATTACTCAAAAAGCCTTGTTCATGACGAACTCGTTTTGGACATACCGCTGACGTGGCGCCACTTCCCGTTGACGGAGGTTCTCGGACAATCTCCCGTGATCGCCCTGGTATCCGATTGCCATAATGACGCCCAGGTCATAGCTGTCTGGAATGTTAAGATTAACGATCGCTTTTTGACGGTCATACCCGCCCATTTGGTGAATGTTAAGACCAAGGTGCGTCGCTTGCAAAGTGAGGAATGCATTGGCCGCGCCAAGGTCGTATTTCGCTTCAGCGTTCGGCCTTCCACTTATGGCAAAGGTTTTTCTTGCGAGGCTCAGCACCAAGAGCTGGGCATGCTTTGCCCACGTCTTGTTGCTTTCGTTCAACGAGTCGAACAGCTTTTCCCAAAGCGCCTGACCTTTAGTCGCATAGATATACGTCCACGGTTGGTCGTTCATGCTGGAGGGCGCCCACCGTGCCGCTTCAAAAAGCGAACGTATTTTGTCAGGCTCAATGGGCTGATCTGAGTAAGCCCTCCGGCTTCTCCGGTGCCGGATCAGATCCAGCACCGGAGATTCAATATCAGCGGAGATTTTGACTGGTTGTTCCATATGCCATTATTCTTCTATCAATATTCCCATTTTTCCTTTTTGATAGTCCCGCATCGCTTCCATGATCTGAGTTTGCGTATTCATTACAAACGGCCCATAAGAAACGACTTTCTCATTGAGAGGAGCGCCGCTGAGCAACAGTATGCGCGTGTCTTCCATCGCTTCGAATGATATTCCTTCTCCATCGTTCCGGAAATGAATCAGGTGTAATCCATCCACCAGGCCAAAGCCGTCAATGTTGACCTTGCCGTCCAGTAAGTACATGATAGCATTGTGACTAGCCGGCAGCGGGACGACGATCCTGCCACCTTTCCTTGCTGAAAGTGTTGCCGCATTCACGTCTGTATGTGATTTGATCGGCCCCGAAATTCCCATCAACGATCCAGAGAAAATTTTCATGTCGACCTTTTCGTCGGCAGATCTGAAAGCCGGCGCATCTTCTGCCGCTACGGGAACATACAGCGGCTGATCCATCTTATGCGCTGATGGCGTATTAATCCAAAGTTGAATGATCTCTTGCCTTCCACCAATCTCGTGAATGTCTTTCGGCGGACGCTCGCTGTGCATCACGCCCATCCCTGCATTCATCCATTGCGCTCCACCAGCATAAATTATGCTGTCATTGCCGCGGCTGTCGCGGTGGTGAACGCCGCCTTTAAAAATAAAAGTGACCGGCGAAAAGCCACGGTGTGGATGTGGTCCTACGCCTGCATGATCCGGTTTCAAATGCGTCGGCACTTTGATGTCAGCATGGTGCAACAATAAGAATGGATCGATCTGTTCTACCTTTTGCGTGGGGAGCGGTTGCCTTATCGGCATTCCACCCATGTCTGTCTGCTCCGCATATAATAACCTTGAAACGCTCCTGTTTTTCATAGTGCCTCCTTATCGGCTAGTCATTGGTACTTCCATTAATAAAACCTCCGCATTGCTTGAAGCGGTTACTGAAACAGTCTCAGTGTCCCAAACACCTAAACCATCCCGCTTGTTCATGATTTGTCCATTAACATTGATGTCGCCGTCGATCACGAATACATACACGCCATGAGACGGATCGTGGAGCTTGTAGTCAGCTGAAGCGCCCTTTGTCAACGTCGCCAGGTTGAACCATGCATCCTGATTTATCCAGAGAGATGATCCGTTCCCTTTTTCGGGAGCAACAACATTCTGGAATTTGTTGATCCTGTCTTTTGACTCAAAAAGTTTCTGATCATACCGCGGTTGGATATTTCTCTCCTTCGGAAACACCCATATCTGAAGAAAATTGACATCCTCGGTCTGCGAAGCATTTCTTTCGCTGTGCGCAATACCCGAACCGGCGCTCATGATTTGCACTTCACCCGACTTAATGATGCCGTGACCGCCTGTGTTGTCGCTGTGCTCAAGGGCGCCGCGCAGAGGGATCGAAATGATCTCCATGTTGTCATGAGGATGGCGGCCAAAGCCGTTTCCACCCTTTACGATGTCGTCATTCAAAACGCGGAGCATCCCAAAATGCACCCGCGAGGGCTCCTGGTAGCCGGCAAAACTGAAGGTATGGTGCGAATCCAGCCATCCGTGATTGGCATGGCCGCGCGTGGCGGCTTGGTGAAATACTGTTTTCATGGGGAAAAGTCTCCTTTTTTTTGTTAAAAACGCAATAATTAAATATCCATACAATTGTTGTACATACAACTATTTGCCTGACTTGAAAGTTCCACCCGATAGCCATCGGGACAAAATCTACAAGAGTGAAACATATTAACTACTTTCACGTTTGTAGAACTAATCGCTCTAAACCTATGAAAGGAACGTATCTCGGCGAGCTTGAAGAACTCGTTTTGTTAACTGTTGGTGTACTCTATCCCGTTGCGTATGGAGTGGCCATCATGGATGAAATTGAAAAGCAGGCGGGGCGCAGCCTGAATATCAGCGCCGTTCACTCGGTCCTATCGCGGCTGGAAGACAAGGGATTGGTCTCGTCGAAGATGGGTGATCCCTCTCAGTCGCGAGGCGGAAGAAGGAAGAGAATATTCGTATTGACGGCTGCCGGAAAAAGGACGCTGGAAAAAGCAAATGAAATGAGAACGCAGCTCTTCAACCAGATTCCGAAAGTTGCTCTTCAATTCAAAATGGCATGACTGCATGAATGTCCGTCAGGAACACAGAAAGACGCCACCGCAGTGGGCCGACCGATTCCTGGAGTGGTATTGCCGGACTGATTTGCTGGAAGAAATCCAGGGCGATGCTTACGAATTATTTTATAGAACAGTTGATCAAAACAAAAGAAGGGCGCGGCTCCAATTCATTTGGAATGTGCTACGGTTCTTCAGGCCCCGGAATTTCAGGAAGTACAAAAAAACCCGATCTACCTACTCAACAGATATGCTTAAGAATTACTTTATCGTAGGAATAAGAAACGCGATGCGTACGCGTCTTACCTCTTCCATCAATGTCGTAGGCCTGTCTTTGGGGGTCGGCATTGCAATCGCAGTGTTCATCATCATGGATTTCATGCTGCACGTCGATGGCTTCCACGTCAACAAAGCAAGGATTTATCAGGTCACCAGCCTTGTCGATGATAAACGCGCCATCCGGGATTGGGGTGATACGCCATTCATGCTGGGCCCGACATTGAAAAATGACAATGCCGCTGTCGAAACATCGGTGCGCGTGGAATTCAGCGGCGGAGCAGTTCGTTACAATGAAACTGTTTTTAATGAGTCCATCTGGTTTGTCGACAATGATTTCATGAAAATGTTTTCGTTCCCGGTTGTAAAGGGAAACGGCTTCACAACTTCTAAGAACTCCATGATCATTTCGGAAGATATCGCCGAGAAATACTTCGGTACGACCGATCCCCTGAATCAGGTTTTTTCAATCAAGTTTGGAAACGGCGTAAAAGAAGATGTGACAGTGGCGGCGGTGGTGAGACTGCCCGAGGATTCAGGTATACGTTTCAAAATACTCATGACCATGGAGGCCTATGAATCGCTTAAGATAAAAGACATTAATAACTGGGGTTCCCTGACTGACGCCACTTTCATCATGCTCTACGAGGGGCATTCGATCAACGAATTGGGCAACACCGGCAAATACCGTACGCTACATAACAGCGTATCACCCGAATGGAAGATTGAAGGATTTACCATGAATCCTTTTCAAACAATGGCATCCCGCTCGAATGAGGTCATCAATGCCATTACATATTCAGCAAGCCCGACGGGAGTCTGGTCGTTGGGTATCATAGCTACGATGCTTCTGGTACTTGCTTGTTTCAATTATATGAATGTTGCTGTCGCTACGGTCACTACAAGGCTGAAGGAGATCGGGATCAGGAAAGCGATTGGAAGTCAGCGAAAAGAGATTATACAGCAATTTCTGACTGAGAATTTTCTGTTGTGCTTTATTTCAATCGGCCTTGGCGGGGTCCTCGCTGCCGCGTTCTTTCTCCCGGGATTCAATTCTCTGTTCCCCTTCACAATTCCGTTTTCACTTTCTTCGGGTCCTCTCGCGTTCTATTTCTTCTTTGGGTTGTTGCTTTTCGTCGGCCTTCTTTCCGGAGCCTATCCAGCGATTTACATCTCCTCCTTCACGCCAATCAAGATATTCAACGGTCGTGAAAAATTCAGTCAGCGCAGCCTGTTCAGCCGAATATTGCTCACGATGCAGTTTGTCCTCGCGTTCACAACAATTGTCGGAGCGTTCGTATTCATTGACAACGCCGTCTACCAAAGAAACAAAGACTGGGGCTATGGGCACAGCCGTGTGATCGTCGTGCCGGTAGCTGATCGCAGTCAATATCTTGCTTTGCGCGACAAGGTGAAAGCATCAAACAATTTCGAATCACTTGCCGGCGCAGCAAACCCTATCGGCAAACGAAATGTCGAAGTTTCATTCGACCATTTACAACAACGAATCCACACGGTCTATTACCAGGTCGATTTCAACTACCTCGAAACCATGGATGTTCGGTTCAGGGAAGGCCGGAGCTTCGACAGGACAATCCAGTCGGATCAGACAGAGTCCGCCATCGTGAATGAATCCTTTGTCTCGGCCATGGGATGGACTGATCCCCTATCGAAAGATTTTGAGTTTGAAGGAAAGAAACGCTATGTCATAGGTGTGGTCAAGGATTTCCATTACAATGGATTTTACGAGGCCATCGGTCCCGCACTGTTCACCATTACCGACGAAGACAAATTCCGTTTTCTGGCTGTGAAAACCGGCCGTGATAATTTTTTTACATCGGAAGATGAATTGAAAAAGACGTGGCATGAGGTCGCTCCTGACGATCCTTACCTTGGTTACAGGCAAGACAGTGTGTTCGACAGTTTTAATAACGACAACAATTCCAACATCAAGCTACTTTCGTTTATATCGGCAGCCGCCGTCATTCTGGCTTGTCTAGGTTTATACGGCCTGGTGTCTTACAATATCACCCGAAGACTGAAAGAGTTCAGTGTGCGCAAAGTGTTTGGAGCGAACACACGCCAGATATTTGGATTGATGAACAAAGACTATGTCTGGATTCTCACCAGCGCGTTCGCAATCGGGGCGCCCGCCGGATTCTATTTGATCAATTTGATCATCAACCAGATTTATCCTGATCCAAAAGGTACAACTCCGTCTCCATTCCTCGTTGCAGTGGGTCTGATGGCCGTGACGGTTGCCATCACCATTGGGTCGCAGCTGAATCGTGTCATCAGGGAAAATCCGGCAACGACGTTGCGGAACGATTAAATAAATGCGCGTGGGCAATTCATCAAACAAAAACGACAATCCTCCTGGCTGGGCCGATCGTTTCCTCCAGTGGTACTGCAATCCTGAGTTACTGGAGGAGATCCAGGGTGATACCTACGAGTTGTTTTTCAGGAGAGCTGCAAAAAATAAGCAGCTAGCGAATATTCAGTTCATCTGGGATGTGATCCGCTTCTGCCGGCTGAAGAATATCCGCAAACGGAAAAAATCCTACGACACCAGATTTACATCTACCGCTATGATTAAAAGTTATTTTATCACTGGTTTCCGAAACATAAGGCGTAATCTCGCGCCTTCGCTCATCAACATTTCGGGTTTATCGATAGCGCTTGCTTGCGCGGTCACGATTTTCATTCTAATCGATTCCTACTACAACCTTGACACAATGCACGAAAAGGGCAGGAATATCTTTCTCGTCACCAATAAGGTGAAGGGAACAGATGAGCCCCAGCATTGGGCGAATTCACCGTACAAGATAGGCCCGGCCCTAATGCGGGAAAATCCTGGCATAGCGTCGATCGTTCGGATCGAACTCGAACGTGGTGTAAACATCCGCTACCAATCCACGGTGTTCACTGAGAAAATCTGGTTTGTTGAAAAGGATTTCTTTAACGTGTTCGATTTTCGCTTAAAAAGCGGAGATCGGAATACACTTGCGGATAAAAACAAGATTGTCATCGTGGAAGAAATGGCCAAAAAGTATTTCGGTGATGACGACCCGATCGGAAAAACTCTCTCTTTAAAATTTAGTAACGGAACCAAGGCCGAGTTTACGGTTGGGGCAGTGACAGAAAAGATCTCCGACAACTCGAGTATGTTTTTCACATTCCTGATTTCCATTGAGAAGATGGAAGATCTTAAGCTGGAAGACACGGAATCCTGGAAAACTTTCGCGAATTCTACGTTCGTTCTCTTTCATCCCGGACATGGACCTGAGGAACTCGCGGTTTCATTAGACAAGATCAAAATCCTCCAAAATGAAGCCAATGTAACATGGCCAATTTCTGAATTCGAGCTAATTCCCCTCACCCAGGTTGCCAAGCGAAGCTACGATCTCGTGAATTCTCTTTCGTGGAGTAATCATCCCATGGCAATGATATCGCTTGCGGTGATTGCGGCATTCCTGCTCTTGCTGGCATGTTTCAATTATATGAATGTCGCCGTGGCCGCTGTGGCTACACGCCTGAAAGAAATCGGTATTCGGAAAGTCACGGGTGGTGGAAAGAAGGATATTGTTAATCAGTTTATGATCGAGAACCTGCTGCTGTGCGCATTGGGGTTGGCGGCCGGAACAGTGTTGTCCTACACAGTGCTCATTCCAGCATTTAATTCTCTGTTCTCAGTCCATGTGCCCTTTTCATTTTCCTCTGCAGGTATGCTGGTACTTTTTTTTGGAGGCATTCTCATTTTCACTGCCGTGTTGTCCGGCGCCTATCCTTCATTTTATGTGGCATCGTTCAATGCGGTCAGCATCCTTAAAGGGAAAGAAAAATTCGGAAGCAAAAGCAGACTCAGTAAATACCTGTTGACACTGCAGTTCATACTTTCCTTTACCACTATTATCGCTTGTCTGGTATTCACAGCATCCAGTTACTATTTTGAAAAACTGGATTGGGGATATGATTACCAGCAAACTGTTGTCGTACCTGTACAATCGCAGGAACAGTTTGTCGCTACGCAAAACAAGGCGCTGGGCAGCCGACACATCATAAGCCACGCAGGTTCGGCGAGCCATGTCGGCAAGAACAGCGAAACCACAACGATCAAGGTGAACGCCGAAAACATGAGCGTCACGAATTTTCAAGTTGGTTTCAGATACATGGAAACAATGAATCTTCGACTCAATAAAGGTCGCCTGTTCGATGAATCCATCGAATCGGACAAAGATCAGTCGGTCGTGATTAACGACTCCTTCGTAAAGAAGATGGGATGGGAGAGTCCGATAGGGCAAGTTTTCGAAAAAGACGGCAAGAAGCTGCAGGTCATTGGGGTCGTCAACGACTTTCATCATAATGATTTCTATTTCAGGATTGAGCCGATGATTTTCACGATTGTCCCTCAGGAAAAATTCAGGTATTTCGTGGCGAAGGTGGAGCCCGCCGAAGTTGCGTCGGTTACGGAGTTCCTGAAGGCAAACTGGAAATCATCTTTTCCTGATGATCCGTACTCCGGTTTTCAGCAAATGGAGGTTTTTGAATACATCTTCCGGCAGAATCGCGAGACCAACAAGGTATTTTACTTTATCTCGTCGATTGCCCTGGTTCTTTCATGTATGGGCTTGTACGGTCTGATCTCTTACAACCTCACGAGGCGCTTAAAGGAATTCAGCGTCCGTAAGATATTCGGCGCGAGCATCAGTAACATCTTCAGGTTGATGAACCGCGATTATCTTGGGATTGTGCTCACGGCATTCGCCCTCGGCGCGCCCCTGGGATTCTATCTTATGGATAGAATGTTGTTTGCAGTTTATCCGTATCCCCTGCCCTTTCAGCTCTGGCCGTTCATCGTTACAATAAGTCTGATGACTGCGACGGTGGCGATAACCATATCATTCCAGCTACGAAGGATTGTGAACGAAAATCCCACAGTAACACTTCGGGCCGAGTGATCAACCCCGAAGTTTGTCAAGGAGGCGATTGAGTTCTTGTGCTTCCTGCTTTGAGACGTTCTTCAATTTTGAAGTCCACGCATCGGAGTCTTCATCAATTTTCGAAAGGAGATCGAGGCCTTTCGAGGTGATGGAAATGTCCACCTGGCGGCGATTTGCCTCACAGATCTCACGTTTTACACATCCCTTCTGACGTAATTTTTCAACAAGGCGAGTTGCGTTACTACTCTTGTTGAGCATACGTCCGGTGATTTCGGCCAGCATGAGCTTTTTTGGGTGACTGCCCCGAAGGATGCGCAACACGTTGTACTGTTCTGCGGTGATGCCATGTTCTTTCAGCCTGCCGTTGTTGACGTTGCCGAGCCAGCCAGCGGTGAAAAGGACATTGATCGCGGCTTTATGATGCTCACTCTCAAATTTGCTTTGGCGGATTTCGTCCTCGATCGTAGCCATATACCTGCAACTATTTTATACGTCGAAGAGTTGCCCGCGAATAAACCTGAAAGTCTTTTCCAGGCTCTGCCAATTCAAAAATTTCAACAAACTCGTCGTCATTTTGGATCTTATATGTTTCGCGTGCCTGCCAGCCGACTGGAATATTTTCGATTGCATAACTTAAAAAGACTATCGTGTTCCGGTCTTCTGAAACAACCTCCTCTTTGTATTCGTTCACAAACCCTTCTCCATGAAATTGCCTAAGAACATACGCGCGGGCCTTTTTGTCATAACTGATATAGCCAGTATCCTCGTGAACCTCACCTTTGGGATTCTTCTGCTGAGGTGGGTAGGTTGATTTGTTTTTGACTTCTATGAACTTGCCATTGAGCACAAATCGATAGGTCCTTTCGTAGTTGCCCTTGCCCGGATCACCCTCGGAAGTGCCTTTCCATTGACCGAGGAAGAATCTCGCACGGTTCCAGGTGCTATCTTGTTTTGGTTGCGCCAGCAAAAAACCTGGCAAAAGCAGAATGAAAAAACATATCTTTCTCATACAAATTGGATAATTAGTAAAGTAATAAATATTCGCATCACGTATGGGCAAAAAGCTTCGCAGTCAGAACTGGTTCGGAAAAACAGGAAAAGATGGTTTCATCTATCGCGCCTGGATGAAAAATCAGGGTATTCCAGATTATGAATTTCGCGAGAAGCCGGTAATCGGCATTTGTAACACCTGGTCAGAACTAACGCCTTGCAACGCGCACTTCAGGGAACTGGCGGAATCCATTAAGCGCGGAGTTTCAGAGGCCGGCGGTTTTCCGGTGGAATTTCCGGTGATGTCATTGGGAGAAACGCTGATCAAGCCGACTGCAATGTTATATAGGAATCTTGCGAGCATGGATGTCGAAGAGTCTATCCGTGCGAATCCTGTCGACGGTGTTGTGCTTATGTGCGGATGCGACAAGACCACACCATCGCTGGTGATGGGTGCTGCGAGTGTTAATATACCGACCCTTGTTATATCAGGCGGACCAATGCTGACAGGCAAGTACAGGGGAAAAGACATTAGCACAAGCGATGTATGGCGCTTCAACGATGACCTGAGATCAGGTGAGTTTTCGAACGAAGAGTTTCGGCTTGCAGAAGCGTGTATGGCAAGAAGTCGCGGTCATTGTGCTGTAATGGGGACAGCATCGACTATGGCAAGCATGGTGGAATCACTCGGACTTTCCCTTCCGGGCAATGCGGCCATACCTGCCGCTGACTCAAGAAGGAAAGTGCTGGCACAAATGTCCGGCATTCGCATTGTAGAAATGGTGAAAGAAGATCTGAAGATGTCGGACGTGCTGACACGTGAGGCATTCGAGAACGCAATTATCACGAACGCTGCTATAGGTGGGTCAACCAATTTCATTATTCACCTTCTTGCTATCGCCGGCAGGATCGGTGTGCCTTTGCACCTCAGCGACTTTGATAAACTGTCATCGAACATTCCTTTCATTGCCAACATTCAGCCATCAGGAAAGCATTTTATGGAAGACTTTTATTACGCCGGCGGATTACCAGCAGTAATGAAAGAACTCGACAAGTTCCTGCATAAAAATGCGAAGACTGTGAATGGAAAAACGATTGGAGAGAATTACAAAGACGCTGAATGCTACGACCGCGACGTGATTGGCACAACAGATAAACCCATCAATCCTCGTTCTGGCGTGGCCATACTCACAGGCAACCTCTGCGAACACGGGGCAGTGATCAAACCCTCCGCAGCCAGTTCGCACCTATTAAAACACAAGGGGAAGGCGGTAGTGTTCAACGACATTGAAGACTACAAGAACAGGATCGACGATCCATCCTTGGACATCGATGAAACTTCTGTGTTGGTGTTGAAGAACGTCGGGCCTATCGGCTATCCGGGTATGCCGGAAGTGGGAAACATGGCTTTGCCAAAACGCATTCTTGCCAAAGGTATTCATGACATGGTACGGATCTCCGACGGAAGAATGAGTGGAACAGGATTTGGAACTGTTATCCTGCACGCTTCACCCGAAGCGGCATTGGGCGGAAATTTTGCAGTTGTCCAAACGGGTGACTTGATCAGCCTGGACGTCGAAAAGCGTTCGTTGACGATCGAGCTCAGCGATGCCGAGCTTGCGAAGCGAAAAGAAGCATGGAAGCCTATTCACAAAGTTTATGATCGCGGATATGTCAGTCTATACCAAAAGAACGTGCAACAGGCGCACCTCGGCGCGGACATGTCCTATCTGCATGGCGGATCTGGAAGCGAAGTAGCGCGCGACTCACATTAAACGTCAATGATGAAACCGTTTCAGAATAAAGTCGCTATTGTAACGGGTGCGGGTCAGGGCATTGGACTCGCCATTAGCAGACAACTCGCGTTGCAGGGAGCAAACGTGGTGCTCAACGATGTAAACGCGTCGCTTGCTGAAGACGCTGCGAAGTCGATTCGCGTGGGAAAGGGAAGTTGCATTGCATTCGCCGGCGATGCGTCGGATACAAGTGTGATACAGAAGCTGATCAGTGAGACGGTGGACCATTTCGGTCGTCTTGACATTGCAATTGCCAACGCGGGCATCACATTGTTCGGTGATTTTTTTGAATATAAGCCTGACGATTTTTACAAGGTAATGAAGGTGAACCTGGGTGGAAGTTTTTTCCTGGCACAGGCTGCGGCGACACAAATGAGAAGGCAGGAGTCCGGCGGGAGTATCCTGTTTATGTCATCCGTCACTGGTCACCAGGCGCACAAGAATCTATCGGCGTATGGTATCAGCAAAGCTGCGCTCGAGATGCTTGCCAAAGCGTTAGTGATCGAGTTGTCACCGTATGGTATTACGGTCAACGCCATTGCTCCCGGCGCGACGATGACCGAGCGCACGGCAAGCGATCCGGACTACGAGAAGATCTGGTCGAAGATCACGCCCATTGGCAAGCCGGCCACGACCGAAGATATTGCCAACGCCGCGTGTTTTTTTGTGTCGCCGCAAGCATCACATATCACGGGTCAGGCGCTGGTTATCGATGGTGGCTGGACGAGCGTGAGTCCGTCGCCGTATTAAAAATTTTCCAGATATTTTACTGTACGGTAAACCGAGTGTATCAGGCATCTACGATGGCTGACACGTAGAAGATCGTACTTCCCAAATTGTCTTGTTTTCATTACGGCAGTCAGTACTGAAATCCGAAGGATCTTCCCAGATCGATGTCGGACAAGTAATATGTCCGATATCTTAGATGTCCGACATATAAAACACTCAATTTCCCGGTCTCGTCATAACGATCCAAAAATTCAGATTTGGAAATTAGATACCGATCGGTATCTTTGTTGTATGCGCCAGCCCGTCGAGACAAAAGCAAGGATCCTGAAACAATCGGGGCGCCTGTTCAATACGCAGGGATATAAGGCTACTTCAATAAGTGACATTACAGCTGCCACAGGTCTGACCAAAGGCGCGATCTACCGTCATTTCAAAAGCAAGAACCAGCTGGAAAAGGAAACACTCATGTACCTCTCCGGCGTGATGTTTCAGAGTCTCGGAAGCAAAATAAAAGCACAGCCCACATCACCAGAAAAGCTTCGCGCACTGTTCAAGTTTTTCGAAACCTATATCAGCAACCCGCCGGTGAAGGGCGGATGTCCACTGCTCAACGCCTCCACGGAGGCTGACGACGCCCACCCGGTATTGCGGAAACAAGCCGTGATCCTCTTGAACACACTACGCGATTCCATCCTTACGATGCTGGAAAAGGGTATCAAATACAGACAACTTAAGCCAACGATCGACAAGGAGTATCATGCCTCTGTGATCATCGCGCTGCTGGAAGGCGCTATCATGATGAGCAAGCTTCGTGGTAACAATGAAGACATAAAAATGGCAATCCGATGCCTGGAAAACATTCTGGCAGAAATAGTCGTATAAATATTTTTTTTGAACATTACGATACCGATCGGTATCTAAACTTCAAATTATGAAAGAACTAATAGCAAAACTAGCTGGCCTTTATCTGAACGTGCTTGCCCTCATAGCGCCTCAGGCTGCAGGAAAAAAGGGGTTCTATCTCTTCTCGTCGCCGTTTGCGTCAAAAGTTCAGGAACATCAGCGAAAATTTTTGGAGACCGCGGAAAAGTCGACTTTCCTTTGTGAAGGCAATACAATAAGGGTCTACCGGTGGGGAGCGGGCGAGAAGAAAATACTTTTTCTTCACGGCTGGCAGAGCCACAGCTTTCGGTGGAAGAACTATATTGAAGCACTGCCCAAAGACAAGTACACGGTCTATGCCCTAGATGCCCCGGGACATGGGCTTTCCGGCGGCAAGCATATGAACATCCCTATTTACAGTGATGTGATCGAGACTTTCTTGTATCTCATTCAGCCTGTAGACACGATCGTAAGCCATTCGATCGGAAGCTTTTCATCACTGTATACACTGTACAGAATAAAAGACCTTGAAGTAAAGAAACTGGTGATTACGGGATGCCCAGGCGAAGCCAATGATTACGTCACGCGATACGCCCGCATCCTCGGCCTTACTAAGCGAACAGCGAAGATCATGACAGAAGCGTTTGAACGAATCACACACCACACGCCATCCTATTTTTCATCCCAGCGTTTTGCAAGGGAGATTAGAATACCCACGCTAATCATTCATGACACGGGCGACGCGGAAGCACCATACCATTACATACCAGCCATTCACCGCACCATCAGGAACTCGAAATTGATTACGACGTCCGGACTGGGCCATAATCTTCGTTCAAGCGATGTTGTGCGACATGTGGTTGACTTCATAAATGAAGAAGTAGAAGAAAGAGCAGTTCAACTGGTGAAATTGCATCTCAATTGACAATCTTGGGTTTCTATTTCATCTGCTCCAGGCAGCCTTCGTAGAAAATTCCCAGCTTTTGGACGTCGGCGTTGAAAAGTTTGTTGGCAACGGCAATATCTTTTCCCACGATGTCTTTTGCGGCTGTCAAGGTTGGCGCGGTAATCACAATGATCCCTTTGTCCGCATACCGCGCTCCGAATTTTATCACTCCGCCTTTCCGCAGCTGACCGAGTCTTGCTGAGTGCTCTTTGAAATACATTTGTTCTCCAGGCCCTTTAGCTTTATCCCAAGCCTCACCCACCGTATAGGTAACGATATACAGACTGTCTTTTGCGCCAACCACCGATTGCGCTTGCAAAGAGCATCCCCAAAAGAAAGGGATCAATAAGAGCAGGGTTTTTCTCATAGAACGGAAATTAACCTATTCAAACAGAAAAATCTCCATTCTAATAATAAACTAATTGTCAGTCGTCAGTGTGTTTTTGACTCCGCCATATAACACATCAAGCACGCCAGCTTCAGTATAAAACTTCTGTGGGAACGGCAATTCGATCTTTGAAACTTCATTAAGCTCATGCATCACCTCCGCTGTCAACTCAAAGCTCAGACAACCAAGAACATCTTGAACCTGTGAAACTTTTGTCGCGCCAACAATGGGTATTACAGATTGTCCTTTATGCTGTCGTGTCCAGTTGATCGCCACTTGCGAAGCAGCAACGCCAAGCTTGTCAGCAACTTCTACAACCTTCTTTGTGATCGTAACTGCACGCTCTCCCAGTCTCACACTCGTTTCGGGAATGCGTCCTTTATCACCACGGAGGTATTTGCCGGTGAGCGCGCCACCGCCCAACGGAGCCCAGGGTGTTACTGTCATATTGTATGCCTTTGCCATGGGCAGCAGCTCGGGTTCAATCGTTCGTTGTATCAAACTATATTCAATTTGCAAGCCGATGAACTGCGACCAGCCCCGGAACTGAGCCAACGTGTTGGCTTGACTCACAATCCATGCAGGCGTATCGCTTACGCCGATGTAGTGAACAATACCGCGTGTCACAAGGTCTTCAAGTCCCTTCATTATTTCTTCCGTTGGCGTCCATTGATCCCATGCGTGAACCCAGAGCAAATCGATGTGATCGGTGTTCAATCTCTTAAGACTTTCGCGTACACTCCGCATCATATTCTTACGGTGATTGCCGGCGAAGTTCAGATCTCCAGGTCTGTCACGGAGAGAATACTTCGTTGCCACGACAAAATGATCCCTGTCTGAATTGACAAATTCACCGAGAAATTTCTCCGATGTGCCTTCGGTATAGCGGTTTGCAGTATCCAGAAAATTACCTCCTGAATTCGCAAACGCGTCGAATATTTGTTTGCTGACCTGTTTATCAGCACCCCATTTCCATTCCGTGCCGAATCCCATTGTTCCAAGGCATAATTCTGAAACACGCAGGCCCGATTGACCAAAAAGTTTGAATTTCATTTGTGAAAATTGTGTTATGCTATAAAATTACGACCGAATCGCGCATTCGGGTCTGTAGTGAGAAAATAATGCGCTAATAATCATCCAGCATATAAAATGACACATACATATACAGTTTCGGGGATTACGTGTGAGGGTTGCGTAGCTAAAGTGAAACACAAGCTCTTACTGCATCCGGATGTGACAGCTGCGGAAGTGACACTCGAAGGTCAAAAAGCCGTTGTGACGATGCAAAAACATCTGTCGATAAGCGAGCTCCAGAATGCCATCGGGCAGGATACGAAATACACAATTAAGGAAGATGCTGCCGACCACAGTCATCAAGAAATGGCTACAACGGAGTCAACATCCTGGCTTTCCACCTATAAGCCGCTCGCGATCATCTTTCTATTCATTACTGGCGTGTCACTGATTGGTTCACGAGGAGAAAACGTCATCGACTGGATGCTATTCATGAATTCCTTCATGGCCGGCTTCTTCCTTGTCTTCTCGTTCTTCAAGCTGCTGGACCTGAAAGGTTTCGCCGAAAGCTACGCGATGTATGACGTGCTTGCACGACGAGTTCATACATACGGATACATTTATCCTTTCATCGAGCTTGCGTTGGGCATTGCGTACTTCACGCACTTTCAACCGTTCGCAACGAATCTTGTTACGATTGCGGTCATGGGCTTCAGCAGCATTGGTGTGATCCAGAGTGTCGTCGACAAGAAAGCGATCAAGTGTGCATGCCTCGGCGCTGTTTTCAATTTGCCGATGAGTACGGTTACGATCGTTGAAGACTTGCTGATGGTGGGAATGGCGGGGGTTATGTTAATGGTGTTTTAGCCGTGACACCCTGTCATTTCGCGATCACAACCTTCATAAATTGAAATGCGCCTTCGCTGGTTCCCACTTTCACCAGGTAAAGGCCGTTTGCAAGCTCCGGCACATCGATCCGTGCCGAAGGTCCATTAAACTCTCCCTTGGCAACAATTACTCCCCGCTGATCTGCCAGGGACCAAAGAAGATTTCCCGCTGTGTGAGCGCGTGGATTAATAATAAAGAAATGGTCCCGGGCTGGATTTGGATAAACTGAAAACCTTCCCGTCTCTTCAATTCCATTGACACCGGTAACAACCTTAGTCTGCTTTATGCTCGATGGAATGATAACGCTTTGGTAGATTTCCTTGGTGTCTTTGTTTTGGATGTATGCCAGTAGTGTCAATCCATCGGAATGAAGAATGGGCACATCCAGCTTTACATCGGTACTTGTCTTGAAAAGCGTATCTCCTTTGTTGAATTTAATAGCAAGCGTTTCACCGTCAGCGCCGAATAACTGTTTTCGCAAGACATTTTTGGAGGTTCCAACAACGGATTCAACAAGAACAACCTGGGCGATCAAGGGTACATTCATATCTGTGTTAGCGCCTATTGCGAGTCGAACGGATATCACGTCCTTTGTCGCAGTGGGTAACTCACGCAGCACCAATCCAAAAGGTGGGCTGGAAAGCGCGCGCCGATCGATCTCGACTTGGTTTAGGTCCGTGTAAAAACCTTTGAACTTCTTTCCATCCACCATTCCGTCCATAATTGTCGTAGGCGGGTGAGAGACCCCATAGTAGAGCATTCGCGCAGCCGGATCAGTTGGGTTCGCAATATTTTCAGGATCCTCCTTCGGAGTACTGGTGTGGTATTCGATGTAATGGAAATCCGGGGCGCTGGTGAATACATATTGACCCTGAAAGAGATTGTCGATGTAGGCGTTTGCCAAAATACTCTTCGAATCATTCGAATTTGTAAAATTCTCAACCAGTACATTCCGCTTCTTGTCGCCAACCAAAAAATTATCCAGTGCGAATCCATCAAAGGTCTGGCCTGGCGCATTTACGGAGTTGCTGCCGAATCCAACGCGAAGCCTCACCTGCTTGCGTTCGGATTTTGGGATCATGTTGAGGTTAAAGCGGGCAGTCTTCCACATTTCCGTTTTGCCGGTCCATCCATAATTACCAATCGACTGAAGTCCAGGATTGGATGGTATTCCCAATCCATTGAACCAGTTTATACCCTCATCACGATCCGCCTGTCCTTCGGAGGGGCCTACAATGCGCCAGACAAGACCGCCATCGGTCGAATACTGAAGGGCCGCTCCGTCGAGGTTGTTCTCGTCGTCCGACCAATAGTCCAGGGAGACCATTGGTCTCGATAAAAGAGACAGATCGAAACACGGTCCGTTCAACACAGATTGTTCTGAAGGAAAGTACGAATCGGTGTTGTTCCCGGTCCACCACACATTGCCTCCTGAGGAGGCACGCTTGATCGATGCGCCAGTTGGAGGTCCCCATTTCCAACTGATGGGACTTGGTAAGGACGCCGCGACACTCAATCCCTCTGGGATCCATCCGCCGTTGCTCGCTTCAAAGTCCATGTAGTACGGCGCGCCAGGGTCCGGACGGGCGGTAGTGCCAGCCGGGAGAATGAATACCTGCTTCCCGTTTGCGTTATTACATCCAGTATTTGTGTCGACTGTGAGTGACGTAAGAAATGATCCGCTCGACACATACTTGTGTTTGGGATTTTTAAAGGTCCCTCCTGTCCGACCTCCATGGGTATTGGGCGGGACAGTACCTGAAAATGGGCCGATCAGAACATCACCATCTCCAAAATCCCATCGGTACTGCGTGATTTGACTCACGGACCCTGGATTAGTGTTGTCTTTATATTTTGTTGTGTCGCTGGTGCAAATCGAAGACCAGCCAAAGTCTACAATCGGGACGTCGCCGACACTTACTGATTGAAGTTGTGCACCTGTACAACCCTGCGAGGAAGTGACCGAAAGACTGACATTCTTAACACCCGAACCTGCGTATATGTGGGCCGGATTCTGATCAACGCTTAGGCCTTCACCGGCACCCAGGTTCCATAACCAGGTGACGGATGCAGGAGGAAATGTTGTCGGCGGCAGCGTATAGGAACCATTGAATTGAATGGCAGAAACAACACAGTTGTTGAAAACCGAAATAACCGGTTTCGGACTCGCAAATACTTTGACCTGTTTTATGAGTGGAGGAGACGGAGTGCCAAGGGAGTTCGTGTAGAAATACTGGATATTGTATGTGTCCGAGGCCAGCCCATTCGTGTCGATGTAGTATTCGCCGAGGCTTGTTAAGATGGAGATGTTAGAAGCATTGGGGCCCACAGCTGTAATGTTTGTCGGCAAAATTCCGGTGCCCGGTGCCGGGTTCCCGACGATCTTAACGAGGCCGACGTCTGCACAAACTTCAAATCCCCCGCTGCCATCCGTTGCCACGAACGGGTAAGGAGGAGTTCCATTTTGATACTGCAATACAAAATCGATGATCGTGACCGGATTGACATTTACAGCTTTTGTGTCGCTGTTGGTACATCCATTGGCATTAGTAAAAGTATAAGTGACATCGTTCGCACCCAGTGTTGCGAAGCCGGGATTAAACGACACATTGTCGACCGGCGTATGCACAGTACTTCCGATGTTGGAACTGAGCGGCGCGATTGTGAATATTCCACCGCTTTGATTTCCCGTCAGTGTAATGGGCGGATTTTTTTCGGAGATAACAGAAGGGAGGCCAGAGAACACAACAGTAGGAAGCGTGTTCACTTTGAGCGCAAACTGATCTACTGCGGGCGAACAGACAGAATTGAGGTCTGTCACTGTTAAAGTGAACGTCACCACATTCGCGGCATCACCTGAGCCTACCGTATACACCGGGTTCAGCACGCCAATGTTGGAAAGATTACCTGTTCCGTCGTGGCTCCATTGCATCGTGCCGTTTGCAAAGCTTGCTATGAGGGATCTTGATGCAAAGTCGAATGTGCTCACATTCTCGCAAATTTTGGCATCCGCGCCCGCATTTGCCTGCGGCGCGAGAACGATATTGAGCGTCATCTGGTCACTCAGGCTGGAACAGGTTCCAGTGCTGTTGGCGGTCAGGGTGAACACCACATCTCCTGTTTCAGCCGCGCCAAGAAAATAAGTTGGGGTCAGCGTATTCGTGTTGAATAAAAGTCCCGTACCCGAATGCGTCCATTGCAATGAAGAATAATTTTGAGCCGAAGCCGGCAGCGATTGAGAAGCAAAATTGAAAAACGACTGCTGGCATATTTGCTGGTCACTGCCGGCATTGATCACTACAAGAGGTGTGACGGCCAACATCATGTCATCCTGGATGAAAGAGCACACGCCATTGAGTCCGGTTATTTTTAATGAAAATGTCAGCGAACCAGTCTCACCGGTCGCGGGCATATAAGTAGGTGAAATAGTATTGGCACCCGTGAGCAATCCCGCGCCATTCGTGGTCCATTGCAATGCACTATAGTTTGATGCATTCGCAGGAATTGGCCGGCTTCCAAAACTGATCGCAGCACCTGCGCAAGTTTCAGCGTCTCCGCCGGCGAATCCAGTGGGAGCGGGCAATATCAACAATTGCATAACATCCTGGACGGCTGCGCACGTGCCCGCGCCGGAAGCTGTCAGGGTGAAGGTGATGTTGCCGGTTTCACCGGATGCGGGCGTATAAAGCGGTGTGAAAGTATTGGTATTCACAAGGGAACCCAAGCCATTGTGGGTCCAACTCAGCGAACTGAAAGCGGTTGCAGTTGCGGGCACCGTTTGCGAAGAGAAGCTGAATGTATTTCCCTGACAGACCTGCCCATTGCTTCCCGCATCTACCGTCGGCGGAGGCGACACGGACAGTATCATAATGCCATTCGCATTGGTACAGCTTCCATTTCCAACTGCAGTCAACGTGAACGACACCGGGCCGAGCTCGCCTGTTGCCGGCGTATAGGAAGGAATCAATGTATTGGCATTCGTCAGCAAGCCGCCGCCTGTTGTGGTCCAGGAAATGCTGCTAAAGCTGGAGGCAGCCGAGGGCGTTGTCTGTGAGCTGAAATTGAAAGTCGCATTTTGACAAACGTTTTCATCACTGCCTGCAACCGCCGTCGGTTTGTCCGTGATGAACAAATTGATGTTGTCAGTTGCACCGGGGCAGCTTCCGTTCCCCGTCACAGTAAGAGTAAATGTTTTCTGACCTGTTTCCGTCGACGATGAAAGATAGGTTGGTGCAAGTGAGCCTGAGCTGAAAAGGGAACCGGCGCCATTGGTCGTCCACTGAATGCTTCCGTTGTTAAAAGCATTTGCCGGCGAAGACTGGGTTGCAAAATCAATAACCGAACCTTGACAAACTTCCAGGTCACTGCCTGCATTTACGACGGGCAACGGTGTAATAATTAAAATCATATCATCCGTGACATCGGCGCAGCCGCTGAGGCTGGTGGCAGAAAGGGTGAAAACTTTCGCGCCGGTTTCTCCGGGTGAAGGCAAATATTTTGGAGTAAGCGTATTCGCGCCCGTCAGTGTTCCGGTTCCCGTTGTAGTCCAGTTGATCGCACTGTAATTTGTTGCCTGCGCCAATGTTGATTGCGTCGCAAAATCGATCAGAACTTCCTGGCATGTTTCAAGGTCGCTGCCCGCCTGAGCCACGGGACCGGAAACAATCGTCACGAAATATGGACTTATCGATGTGGCACATCCACTGGAAGGTATTCGTTCGGTAAGGAATACAGCTCCAGTGCCCGTGCCGCCCCAGTTCACATTAATTGCATTGGTGCCAGCGCCGGAAGCAACCGTTCCGCCGACCACGATCCACGTATACTGGTTCCCAACATTGTTGGGCGTTGAATAATTGACATTGGATTGATTGGGACAAACTGAGATCGGACCCGTCACGACGGGCGTGGGACTTTGGATCGCGACATTAAATGTGGTTGACGTTGAACAACCGGTCGCAAGGATGGATTGAGTCAATGAAACAACTCCTGATCCTGTCGGACCAAACGTGACACTTATTGAATTGCTCCCCGCCCCCGAAAATATACCACCACCTGCAACGGACCACGCGTACGAATTCCCAGCCACGAAAGGCGTAGTATAGATCACGTTCGCCTGGTTAGCGCACACATTGGCGAGACCGGAAATTGCTGGTGACGGCACGGGATTGATCGTCACTGTATACACTGGCGTCGTTACAAAACATCCCGTGGCAGTTATCGTTTCGGTCAGCTGAATTTGCCCTGGACCTGTCGCGTCCCAATTGATTGTAATGCTGGCCGTCGTCCCTCCCGAAGCGACGACACCATTTGTAACTACCCAATTGTATGTTCGCCCACTGGCGACAGGCGTGCTGTACGTCACGCCCGCCTGATTTGAGCAAACATTTATCGGCCCCGAAATCACCGGCGTTGGATTGGCAACCGTCACGTTAAAGTTTCCGGTTTGTAGGAAGCAGCCGGTTATCGAGTTTGTCTCGGTTACTCTCACGGTTCGCGCACCAGCGGCTCCCCAATTTATTGTCACCGTGTTGTTTGTTGCCGAACCTACAATGGTTCCACCCGCACTGACTACCCATAGGTAGGTGCTTGTTCCATTGAAGGCCGTAGAGTATACAAGATTGTTTGTGTTGGCGCAGGAAGATGAAGGCCCACTGATTACAGGCGTCGGATTCGGATTTATTGTAACCAGGTAATCGGGCGTTGTTACGGCGCAACCCGTCGCCACAATGGTCTCTGTCACTTTTATCTTACCTGTGCCCACGCCGCCCCATGTAACGGTGATTGAGTTGGTGGTTGATCCTGCCGTAATTGTTCCACCCGTAATCGTCCAGGCGTAGGATCGTCCAGATGCCGGTGACACATTGTAGATCACGCCTGTTCTCGCGGCACAAGAACTTGAAGGACCTGAAATGGTTGGAGTGGGCGCGGGATTGATCGTCACGTTGTAAATGGCCGAAGGTGCCGCACAAAATGGTGATACCGCACTTGTTTCCGTTACGCGCAATGATGCTGGCCCGGTTGGATCCCAGGTTACAAGCACCGTGTTCGAACCATTTCCCGAAGTAATGGTACCGCCCACGATCGTCCACAGATAACTGTTACCTGAACCGGCGGTAGAATAACTGACACCTGCCTGATTTGGGCAAACAGAATTCGGACCGACAACTGCGGGTGTTGGCAGTGCATGTATCGTTACCGCGTAGTCCAGCGCCGTGGTTGAGCATCCCGTCGCAGAAATTGTCTCTGTTAGTTGTACTATTCCCCCTGCTGACGATCCCCATGCGACCGTAATGGTTCGGGTTCCGCTGCCGGAAGAAATCGTCCCGCCACTGACCGACCACAAATAAGATCTTCCTGTAGCAACGGGAGTTGAATAGGTAACACCGGCCTGATTAGCACAGACGGAACTTAACCCACTGATAACTGGCGTGGGAACCGGGTTGATGCTTACCGGAAAAATATTTCCCACTGTATAACATCCAGTAGCTGGATTTGTCTCTGTCAATTGAAGCGACGCCGGTCCTGTAGCATTCCAATCAACAACGATGTTGTTGGTACCATCGCCTGATGTGATGGATCCGCCAACGATTGTCCATACCAAATCATTCCCGGATGCTGCTGAACTGTAGGAGACTCCTGATTGCCCTGAGCATACCGAATTGGGGCCCGCGATGGTCGGGTTTGGCGCTGGATTGATGGTAACTGGTGAGCTCAAGATGGTGGCGCATCCCGTCGCAGAAATAGTTTCTGTTAATTGAACGGTTCCCGAGCCCGCCGATCCCCAGATCACAGTGACTGCAGCACTGCTTCCCCCGGCGGTGATGGCGCCGCCCGTGACGCTCCAGTTGTAAACATGACCTGTCATGGGCGTCGTGAAATACACAACGCCGCTTTGTCCCGCACACACAGCGGGGGGACCCGTGAATGCGGGCACAGGAACTGGATTGATAGTAATTGGCGTCGGGAGCGTTGTCGTTGAGCAGGTTGTAACGGGATTTGTTTCAGTCACCTGGATGGAAGCCGGTCCAACTGCGTCCCAGGTAACGACGACCGTGCTGCTTCCGTTGGCGCTCGTGATCGAGCCACCGATAACGGTCCACGAAAAATTGTTCGAAGTTGGCGGAACGTTATAGGCAACTCCAGCCTGTCCGGCACAAACTGAGACGGGTCCGAAGATAAAAGGAGCCGGAGCCGAATTGTTGAAAAGGCTGACGTCGTCTGTGAGCGAACCGCAGGACTGATTGGAGATTGTCCACCTTAAAACCGCCGTCGATCCTGTGGGCACGCCTGCAATGACCGACGTCGGACTGTTGGGAGTGAGTGGAGTTGCCACACCGGAGATGACAGACCAAGCGCCTGTTCCCACGAGTGGGGTGTTAGCTGCCATGGTAAAAGTTCCATTGTTACACTGTGAAATGTCCGAACCTGCCAATGGAGTGGTTGGCGTGTCATAGAAATTCAGCGACACGTCGCTTGTACTTGGCAGGCAGACGCCGTTTGTAATGGACCACCGTAGAACGTAAGACCCGTATGCGGATACAGTCGCCGTCGCGGTGGGTGTGCTTGCGTCTGTGGAAGTAAATGTGACTGTTCCCGGACCACTTATTTTTGACCATTGCCCGGTGCCGCTGGTGGGTGTGTTGCCAGTCAATAAAGCCGCCAGGCCACAAATGTTTTGAGGCGCGCCGGCCACGGCAGTGGATGGGATCGCGTTGACAGTCACTGTCACTTTGTTGAGCAAATCTGCGACGCAAAGTGTAGTAAGATTCGTCGCTCTTACTTTGATATCCAGCGTGGCAGGAATCGCGGCGCTGTTGAGGATGATGCTGCTGCCGTTGCCGAGCACGGCCCCACCGAGCACTGCATTCGTTGCATCATTTCTTAGCTGGTAGGAGACACCTATTTGAGAGTTCGCTACGGTGACGCCAACAGATGCGTTCTGGCAAATTGTGGTACTTGCCGGTGATACCGCCAATGAATTGTCGGGAAGGCCGTTGACTTTTACAAATTTGCGATCAGTGCAAGAGGGAATGAAAGATACAAAATCGTTGCTGGCAGTCCAGGAAGATTTGTTTCGTCCGATTACGGTCGTCGCCACACTTCCATCGGAGTTTTCAATACCCATGGTTTTGAGGTCTGTGGCATCGGTACCGATTTGCGTGGAGTGGATTTCAATGATGTTGGATGTTTCATAAAGTTGCAGCTGCGTTGTCACAAATTGTGATGGCGTGCTGACAAATCGTACGTTGATGTATTCAACCACCAGCACACGCAATGGCGCCGTTCCGATCGTCTGATATTGAATGATACCCGTTGTCGGATCCAGGTCGCTCCAGGCAGCAGCAATTACGTTGTTGGGATTGGATGCATCTGGAAGAAGCTGTGCCGACGGGTTGCCATCTGTATCATTTGTGAGACGCAGGAATGCATTATCAAAGACACGTGCCGATGTGTAGTCGTTTCCGTAGAACTTAAATGCGAAACCGACTGGAATGTCCGCATAGCTGTTATTCGCCGGAAATATCTGTGTTGGACTGGACAGTAAATACGGACCGAACGTGCCACTGCTGCTGACGGTGTAGGAAGACGCGGTGCCGTCGGTAGTAAAGATGCGATGTGTACCAATGCCAGCGACTGAAGGTGTGAAAATCCCACCGGATACACCAGGGCCGTAATAGTTTGTGCCACCTGTAAGTACGACAGGCGAATTGTCAACGCAGTACGATGTCGCAAATCCTCCTGGGAATGCACATTGGGCATTTGTCACCAATGGAAGTAGCATCAGTAGGGCAAAAATGCTACCGACGAGACATTCCCGCCTTAATGCCGCAACGATTTTCATTTCACTTCTACGCCTGAGATTTTTCCCAGGGTAGACAGCCCGCTGTGAGTAGTGTCTGGACCCGAGAGAGATTTGGGCTACCTAAAATACTAAACTGGAGTATAAGAATGCCTTAGCTGATTCAATTATCATATAAGGCAGTAGGACACCTTAAAATTCGTCATTTCATTCGATTGCGCTCACCGAAAAACCGTGACTAGTGGCTATGTATTGTGCGTATCAGCAGCATCATCCTCCTTTAACAGATCATTAACATCCGGAATTCTGCCCGCATCGCGATTTTACCGTAGACTAGGCGAGGTCAATTCAAAATGTGACATCAAACATTAAAACACACTTGCAGTTACAGCAGCTTTATACAGGTCATGCAGACGATTAAGAACTCGGTTCGGTGACGGACATACATGATCGGATATGGACGTTTTTTTAATCACCGCTTTGCCGAAATACTCTATTTGGAGCCCGGAACTCATTTTTTCGTTGGCATAATTATGATTAGTTGACTACAATGTATTAGCAATCCTATGATCAAAAATTTCGTTGCCATCGCCTTGCGCGGCCTCGTCCGCAATAAATCATTTTCCTTCATCAACATCGGTGGTCTTGCGTTGGGTATGACGTGCAGCGTCCTGATACTCCTTTGGGTAAACGATGAACGGAGCGTCAACGACTTTAACGCCAACCGAAATATCTACACAGTATACTTGCGCACTTTTTCGCAAGGTAAGATCGATGCCGGTCCCTGGGGCCCGGGTGTGCTGGCTGCTGAATTAAAGCAGCAGATACCTGAAATTAAATACGCTACTGGAATCTGGCATCACCAGGAAACACTCTTCGCAGTCGGTGAAAAGAAGTTGAACATGAAAGGCTGTGCCGCTGATTCAGACTTCTTCAGGATATTCAATTATGATTTACTTGAAGGGAGTCCGGCGGCAGCGCTGAAAGACCCTGATGCCCTTGCCATTTCACGCAAGATGGCAGAGAATTTTTTCGGCAGCCCCGAACGCGCCATCGGCAGCACCATCCGCATGGATAACCGCAAGGATTTCAAGATCACGGCTGTGTTTGAAAACGTGCCAGAGAATGCATCTGAGCAGTTTGACTTCGTCAGTAATTGGACAGACCTCCTCGAAACAGTGACCTGGCTGCGGAGCTGGATCTATCGGGGTCCGTTCACATATGTACAATTTCAACCCAATACAGATGTGGTCGCAATGGAATCCAAGATCAAAGATTTCCTGGCGCCTCATATGCAGCAAACCGGGGACGGCTACCGCGTGGAACTCGCCCTTCAGTCTTACGATGACATGTATTTGTATTCAAATTTCGCTAACGGCGTGCCGGAAGGCGGACGCATCGAATACGTCCGGCTATTTACTCTCATTGCCGTTTTTATTTTGTTAATCGCTTGCATCAACTTCATGAATCTCGCCACCGCGCGATCTGTCCGGCGGGCAAAGGAAGTGGGGATCCGAAAGACCGTTGGCGCAACACGCAGCCTGCTCATTGTGCAACACATTGGTGAAGCAATAATGATCTCTTTCATGGCTATGGTGATTGCCTTCGCGCTGGTTTCGTCCGTCCTGCCGTTCTTCAATATTCTCACTGAAAAGCACATCACATTGCCAGTTACATCGCCGTGGTTTTGGTCATCGCTCATAGCCTTGTTGTGTGTGACCGGGTTTGTTGCGGGCAGCTATCCCGCCTTGTTCCTGTCGGCACTTAATCCCGTCAAAATCTTAAAAGGGACACTTAAGGTCAGTCCCTATGCAATCCTTTTTCGCAAAGGGTTGGTTGTGTTCCAATTTGTTCTCGCAATAACGATGACGATGGGCACGCTCATCATTTCGAGACAGGTGGCCTTTGTGCAATCGCAAAACCTCGGCTTCGACAAGGACAATTTGATCTATGTACCCATGCAGTCGGGCTTGCTTAACAAATATGAAACGTTCAGACAACTGATGCTCAACAAGCCAGGCGTGCAAAGCGTAACGCGCAGTACAAACGCGCCCTCCGCGATCAATACGCACGAATATGATCTCTCATGGGAAGGTAAATCCGAAGACGAGCGGGTAGTCGCGATCCACAATGGCGTAGGCTATGACTTTCTGGAGATGCTGGATATTCCGATCATTCAGGGCAGGGGTTTTTCGAGGAGTTTTCCCTCAGACAGCACTGCATTTATTATAAATGAAACAGCTCTGAAGATGATTGGCTACGATGATCCTATCGGGAAACCGCTTCATTTTTTCCAGCGAAACGGCACAATAGTCGGGGTGGTTAAAGACTTTCATCTAAAATCGCTGCGGGAGCCGATAAAGCCGTTAATACTCTACCTCGGCGAACGTGAAACCTGGGGTTATACGCTGATCAAAGTGGAGCCTGGTGAAACACAGAAAGCACTTGCAAGTCTGAGCGAAGTGTACAGGCAGATCGAACCGGAATTTCCGCTACGTTATTTCTTCACTGATGAAGAGTATCAAAAACTATATACCGGTGAGCAAACGGTCAGCAAGCTCTCCGATATTTTCTCGCTCTTCGCAATTTTCATTTCATGTCTCGGACTGCTCGGCCTCACGTTGTTCACCGTGGAGCAGCGAAGGAAAGAGATCAGCGTGCGAAAAGTGATTGGCGCGAGTGTGTTTGACATCACATCAATGCTCTCAGGATCAATTCTCAAGCTGGTATTGGCAGCGGCCATTATCGCTGCCCCGGTTGCCTGGTATGCGATGGACCGGTGGCTTAACAATTTCGCCTACCGTATTACGCTCAGCTGGTGGCACTTTACTGTCGCTGCTGTCGCTACAATGCTCATTGCATTCCTGATTATCGGCTACGAAGCCATCCGCGCTGCAAAGGTTAACCCGGTGAAGAATTTGAAAGTTGAATGATTTGAACCACATATGCACATAGACGCATAGGTGCACCGGATTTGTGCCTTTTTTTGAAAATCAGCTTGTGCAACGCTTAGGATGTAAATAAGGCCTTTTCAAATCTTTTTTGCTGAAATCGAATTCTCAATTACCTTTGCAATCCCAAATTTTAGAAGGACGGGAGCTTAGCTCAGCTGGTTCAGAGCATCTGCCTTACAAGCAGAGGGTCGGGGGTTCGAACCCCTCAGCTCCCACATTGATAATCAGGCAGTTGCGTTTGCGACTGCCTGATTTATTTTAGTAAGGTTGACACAAATTTGACACATCTAGCTTTTTGCCGACTTAATTACCAACGTTTATGATTTCGGTAGGCCTGGGCGACGGAGACATTAAAACCGATCTGGAAGGACACACCAAGCTAATTGAGTTTTTTGAAAGGTGCCACGGGATCAAGGCGGTCGATGTCCTGATTGATTTTTCGAAGTTGACTTGGGTGGATGCAAATATGTCGGCCCTGTTAATGGCAATATTGAAGAAACTGGAAAAGGAGAATCAATTGAAATTCTATGTTGATTCCCAAATGATTTCCGAACGTTTTAAAGTTTTGACAATAAATGGCTTTATGCCAATAGCGGAGCTTGTACCAGGTCAGGTAAATAAGTCATCAGTCAAATTAAAGGGATTTAACAAGAATGAAGACGGGCGGTTTATCCAATACATTGAAAGGGAACTTTTGTCACATGAGAAGCTTCTTTTAGGCACGGGTGAGAAGGGAAAGCTGGTGGATTCATTTCTTGAGCTTTTCAGCAACGTTCAACAGCATGCCGATACTGATGACCCAATTTTTGCGTGTTTCCAATTTTACCCAACACGACAAGTACTGAGCTTTACCCTAGTTGACTTGGGAAGGGGTTACCTGCCAGCAATCAAACAAGCAACCAACGGCACGGTTTATGATGCAGCGGCAGCCATTAAATGGGCACTCCAAGGAGGGAATACGACCAAGACCGATGCCCCCGGGGGACTCGGACTCAGTGAAATTTTTAAGTTTTGCCAGTCAAACAATGCTATTTTTGATATTATCACGGGAAACGCATACTGGCGAAATAGACTGCCTCAACCACAGATTTCAAAACTGTTTTGCGGCTCGATGGTAAATGTGATATTTGATTGTAATGATAAAAGTAATGGTTGAGACAATTAACATAAGTAAAGAAATAGGTAAGTCCTCCGCGGTGCTTCATTCGGATGGTCTCCTGGTGTATGAAAAAATGAAGGCGTTACAAACGAAGGAGAAATCTGAGCTTTTGATTTCTTTTGACGGCATCACTCATTGCACGACATCGTTTTTGAATGCTTCTATAGGAAAATTCCTGATTGAAAACCCCTCCACACAATTGAAATTCGATGGCATAGCGAAGGAGACAAGTTTAATGGAGAAAATCGGCTTGGTGATGGAGAATGCTCTTAACGCTAAAAAAAGGAACAGCTTAGATGATTCCACCCGGAATCTATTCCATGCCTGAGTTCAAAATAAAAACACTTCAAGGATACATTCCCGAAGAAGGTAAGGTCTACTTATTGGACGCCAATGTGTGGATCTTCGTCTTGCGTCCACCCGCGACCCTCAAACCGAACGAACAGGTTTACGTGGATTTTTTTGATGCGTTGGTTAACCTTGCGACGAATCCTAAATGCAAGAATAAGCCAACGATTCACATGAGCGGGCTGATCTTCTCCGAAGTTTGCAACGCTCACATGCGAGCAAACTGGGATATTTACAATCAAGTGAACGGCACAAATTTAAGTTACAAGGACTACAGGAAAACCGCAGACTTTGATAAACACCTTAATGCCATTAAGTCTGATTTTAATTCATACAGTTCGACGTTTAAGTTTGATGCAACTGACGCAGCGATGTGCCTTGAAAATTTACTGACTCTTCCGAAGGGGTGTGACTACAACGACTTCTATTATTTTAGGGTTGCCCATAAAAACAATTTCGTCATCGTAACAAATGATGGAGACTTTGTATTTCCGGAGATCGAAATATTAACTTTTAATGGGCAGCTTTTGAAACACGGTTGAAAATAGCAATCGATTATTCTTCTTTGTATAGGCTGGTCGGAAGTTGACACGTAACATCTAGCACTGACAGGTGCTTTTTTAGATAAGACTCCACAAAATGGATCGCCTCATTTTTCTTCCAATCACTTTCCCCGCTTGAAACGGGTTTGCCCTCTTTATCTAGCACCTGAAATTCAAAGTGCCAGTAATTAACATGTAAGGGTGCGTGAACAACTCTTGACCGACCTTCATAAATGTCTGGTCGTCCCTTCGCGTCTTTTTTATTTTTAAATGGAAACTCTCTATTGTGAATTTTGTCGACTTTTAAAAAGATTGGACAGGCGATTGGGTCAAATTCAAACTCAATAGCACCCAATTCAAGAATTTTGTCGGCTTTCTTCCAACGCAGTCTACTAAGCTCACCAGTCACTTTAAACGCAAGGTGATCCTTCTCATAGACGCCTAAAAGATTAGACGATAAATTAAAAAATAAATGCTCCTTCCCTGGGGTTAAAAAGGCATGTGTCCTAACGCTGCCACTTGAATTTACAGTCTCCTCTTTGCTGACAAGAGACCTTCGGATTAGTGTAAAGTTTGTGGACGCAGAATCAAGATTTATACTATCACGATAGTTATCTCGTGGCAGAAGTATTTCTGGATAGGGCTGAGTCATGAGGTCGCGCGAATGTTTCCGTTATCGTGCTTACAATCTCATTTATTGGACCAATTCCATTATCGATACAATCATCGTTTTCATATAGTGCAAAAAATCCTCTGACACGATCAAGGTCAGATAATATCAATTTCAAATGCAGCATCTTAGCATCGCTCAGTTGGACCTCAAAGAATAAAGAGCCGTAGGGAGTGATTTCTAGGCCAATCGATTTGAAGTTTATCTCAAGGATCTTGTCAGTCACGGTCTTAAAAAGCTCATCAACACGCTCGCCGGATAAACCAGCTAAGTATTCATAATACCTATCTTTCTCAGCTAAGTAAAGTTGATTTAGTGCTATTCTCTTTTGACTTTGCTCTTTGTCGACCACAAATCCCAATAGAGCTTCCCATTCTTTCGCAACGTCAATTTGAGGAGAAGGGGTTTGGGATAGATGAGCGCTGTCTATTCTGTAACCCTTGTCTATCTCTTGCGAGAAAACATAGTATCCGCAATAGTTAAATAAGTTGCGGGTAAGAACTTGACTGACCCGGCAATACAAATCTAAGTGGTAAGAGGGCAATTCGAAGTGATTTACGGCGGCAGAGTGAGACCGCATAAAATTATTAATGCCACTCAGATTATGTGACATATACTGACTGCCAGTTTGAACTGCCCCAACGGTTTGACTCAATACATTATGTTGCATCACGGATATATTGGGTTAAGAGAATCCAATAGCTCATCGCTCAAAAGAGAGAAAAACATATCTTTTTCACTTTCATGAATCAAATCTATCTCCTTGTACAATTCATCGTTAATGGTCGATGTCTTGAGCTTGTCATTAAATGCATCAACGTCAATCAACGTGCCATTCCCCGGACCTTTTGCCGGAATAGTTAACAGATTAGCAATTGTCACGTTGTAACCAATTCCTTCAAACGAGGACGAAAATTTTACGACGATCTGATCAGTTGGCTTTGTTATTCCCATCCCTGCATCCCAATTGACTACAAATAGTGACAGGTCATTTAGACTCTCAAAAAAGTTTGAAAATCTAACACCCACACGGGTCACTCTTTCAATCGAATTAGATGCGGCCACAGCATCTAAAACCTTGGAGATATACGGGAAAAATTCACTCCATGTTTTGTAACCATTCTGGCAATTGAAAACAAGTGACTTCGGCCCTACTCCAATCGAATACTCAGTGCCAACGAGGGTTCCTTCAACTGCAAATTCAAATTGAGGTTCTCCTTTTCTGACCTGGGCTGGGATCTCTGACGGCCTGTAGTCATAGTCATCTAAAAACTTCGAAACAGTCGCGAGTAAATCTATGAATGCGGTCTTTGGGGTCTTAGGAACGAACCGGATTTCAACAATCGAGTCGACAATATGTACATGGTCAACCCTTATGGGCTTCTTTTTTCGGAGACCTGTTTTCTTCAACTTGCTTCTGACTTTAAATACCTGTGTTCTCGCGTTACTTCTGTCGTTTGGGCTGCGAGTTATTCTCCTTGCCCTAAATACGGAATCCCAATTAATTAGTAATCAGATAATTAATGAAAAACAAAGGCTTTCTACTATGCTCCGATCGCTCAATTCCTAGCACAACAACGTCAAAAATAAGCAAATAGTGCTAATTGCAATTAGCTATAGTCAACCGATCAGGTTCTTCTTACAAATGGCTTCTCGTTAATTAGGTCTCGGGCATTCACACCTATAACCTCGGCAATCTCAAAAAGTCGTGCCAAGGACGGCTGACGATGATTGTTTATATATCTGTTGACGGTTCGAAATTCTACATCCAGTTCTCCGGCAAGCCAGGCTTGCGTCTTATTATGGTCATCTAAGACGGCCTTAATGCGATTAAGTTCTTTGACATGAGCTTTCCGTTTTGCCACAGGCTCAAATTAGTCCTATGCCTACCTTGGACATGAGACCAAAATGATCCTATATTGCTTTTGAAGCTCTCTTTCTCCTTCAGTTTCTTCTTGTAAAAAATGAATTGTCGATCTGCTCTAATACTTATTACGTTCATTGGGATGTCGTGTCAATCGAGTCGAGAAACGGATGACAAAATCTCAAAACTTGAAAGACAAATAGCGTCAGTAAACTCCCAAATTGATTCGCTCCGACGAGGGGTTGATAGCCTTAAAGCTCAACTGCATACGAACAAAGACAGCAACAAGAAATTCGTAAGCAATCTTATCACGGCTTTAGAGACTCCGACGCTAACAATTCCTGTTTTTATAAATCAGCGTATGGATCAAATCAAAAAATATTGGGAGACCCGTGTTTCGGTGCAATATTTCGATGAAGGGACATTCACGGGTTCAGACAAAAAGTTTTTCAGCATTATGTACGGAGACATTGGTACACCCGAATTTTCGGCGTCGTTTGATTCACGAGGTTTGTGCGAGAGCCACTCAACGAAACTCGATTACTCAGATATTTCCGTGATGCAAGCTAAGCTGCGGAACGCGGGCTTCACCTATGCAAGTGGCTGCAACTGTTGGACGAAGTCAGGGCAAAATATGTCGTGGTCTATTGTTGAGTCATTCGGTCAACACTATACTTTGGAGTGTACTCGCAAGTAGCCTTAATCCTGCCCGCCAGTGCCGGGACGCCGTGGCACTTTGACAAAAATTTTACGACGGTGTGCCTTACAAGAGCAAGAGTCGTAACCAAAAGGACAATTTGACTTATGACCGCCGTCCTTCCGAGTCTCCGTTACCAGAATCATCGGACATTGGATTTTAGACAACGTGTTGATTTCCTCCAATAGTTTCAGTTCAGATTTTTTGTCCATCAATATTTGAATTTATTTCTCTCAGATCAGTCTTAGTTGGCGGCATTATCGTTGGTGGTTTCAAAACGATTATGACTCTACCCATTTTGCAAAGGCAGTCTTCAATCCCGATAGGGCAATTTGAAGTGTTACTGCCATCGTCGTATTTAGTCATCATCAACGTGCCGGGACATTTGAGATCCGCAAGGCGTTCAATCTCCTGTAGTAGCTTTAATTCAGTCTTGCTGTCCACTGTCCATTTGTTTTAGTTCCATAATACGGTTCCGTCTCTCCTCCGCCGTCATCTGCATCAACGCTTCGAGCGGCGTGACTTCAACAAACTCGATGCTCTTAAGTTTGGGTTGCACAAACTCAAGCAAGCGAATCTTCAGCGCCGCCCGTTCCCTGGGTGCGCACTTGTTTATATCGGCAAGTATGGACTCCACGGGCAATGCAGAAAGCAATTGCTCACGGAATGCAGTCGTTATCTGATTCTTTGATCCCGCTGGACGCCCCTTCGGATTACCACTTTTGCCTTTCCTGAATTGTGACATGCCTGTTTATTTCCTGTTATTATCAGACATCAGTTTCACACCCTATATCCTTCGGATATAACGCGCCAATTTTGTCCAAGAGAACGACCGGTTTCATAGGTGGATCCTGATTCGTGACGGCAGTGAAACAAGGGCATTCTTCCCGTGCGCAAATACTCCAACACCTTTGAGGTTTTTTCTAAGCGCATCTATTTCAACCGCCTTTCCAACAACTGAAAACCGACGTGTGATAGATATAAATTTGTACTTTCGAGCGGCCCTTTTTAACCGCGTTAATCGGCGCTCGCTGACCCCAAGCGCTTCACATAGATACCGGGCGGGGAAGTCCTTTTGCTTAACTCTTCCTTTAATCGAGTGCGGACTTCCCCTTCGCCGGTAAATTTTTTTCAAAGCAAACGCGAAACACAGAGCTTCAAATCTCAAGGGATCCCGAGGGGCGTTTATGAGATACAGTCCTCCACGTTTATTGAAAGACATTTTTCGCCACGCTCTTGGGAAGACATAGTCGTTGTCAGCCCCCGCCCATCCTTTTTCTGTAACCTCCGTCACAAGTCTCCTGCAGGTACGATCCTTTATTTTCAGAGCGCGCCGAAGGAACGAGATCTCGCACCGGTGGCCCTGCAGTTTCGCGGTGACAAGCAATCGTAGCGCCTTCACTTCCTTTTTATGAAGGGCCGTCGCAAGAAGGCGTGCCGGGACTCTTACTTCTCCCTTTGACTTCATTGTGGTCGACCATTTATCAAGAAATGAACCCGGAATCATGACTCGGCTGCCGATTCTTTTAGTAGGGATCTTACCAGCGTGGGCGTTCCGGTAGACCGTGATTTGTGAGACGTTTAACTTTAAGGCGGCCTCCGCAATCGTGTAGTATTTTTTCTCCTGATGCACCGTGGAGGAAATGGCGTGCTTTATATCCAACAACTCGCTTTGAATGGATTTAAGTTGCTGGTCGATAATCTCGAACGGATTTGTATTTTGATTAGCGTTCATATCACTGGCATTTGCTTTTGATGGATCAAAGCTATCCGTGATAAACGAAGGAGAGAGGTACTAAACTATCGCGAATTTCAGTGGGGTTTTGTACCCGCTCGGCAAAGGGCTTGCTTCAACGCATTCGGAGTTTTCTCAAATAGCTGTGCAAGAAAAGTAACCGGGACTTTAGCCATTTGAAGCGCCCTGATATGGTCAATGCAATGTTCGATTATAACATCGTCAGGTCTTCCGCCTCGGCTTCGCTTGGCATTGTTCTCTGGCAGCTCCGAGAATAGTGAATGAAAAAGCAACTTCGACCTTAATCTGATCTGTTTCCCTTGTGATACGAGGAGAATGACCTCGGTCACTTGATTACCGTTGTCAATGACTTTTTTGATTTTAGCCAATTCGTTTTGGTACTCAGTGAAAGCCTTGCGTGTGTGAAGATAGCCGTATGAATCGGGGTCATTCATGGTCTCAAGATCTTCCTTTCGCGCTAAAATTGAGAGTATATTGAAAAGAACGTCCTTGTTGTATGGAATCTTTGACCGACGCCTGCGGTCAGTATTAAAAGCTGCTATCAATTCCTCTGCCTCTATCTGAATTGCAGGTTTGCGGTTCCCGGATGGCTTTTGCGAGGTCATGCCTGTTTCCTTTTGATCCCACTAAACACTTTCATTAACCCCTTGCGATTTTCTTCGTCCTCGAATCGTCCGAGATAGGTTTGCGTTGTCGTTATCCTGCTATGGCCTAACATTTGACTAATCATGGCAACCGAGATTTGAGACTTCGCAAGTGAGGCGAACGTGTGACGACTTGCATAGGTACTCACCACGGGAATCGTGTTCAGGTCGCAGTACCTTTTCAGCCACTTATTCGTTGTCTTTATCCACTGCCTGACCATGTCGTCTTTTTGTTTTTCCGTGTAGTCAACCGTTGGATCAAAGACGCCAAAAACGTAATTCGATTTAGCCTTATCCGACGAGCCTTGTTCGAGCAGGATTTCTTTTAATTCATCCTCTAAAGGGATCCGAATCTTTCTGGCCTCCCTTTTCGTACGTACGGTCTTTTGGCGCTCAAACTCTATCGAATCCGGGCTTATATTCTCGTAACGTAATAGGGCCAGGTCTTTGAAATTTGCGCCTTGTCCAAAAAAAGAGAATAGAAATAATTGCTTCGCCCGGTACATAGGGTTTTCAGGTATGCGATCTCCTTCAATCTTGCCGTTAATAAACGCCTGCATTTCTTTTTTGCTTAATGTTTGCCCTTTCTGACCGGTGGAGGAAGGAATTTTATACTTTTTGTCCCGGTCGTTTCGGCTAAAAGGATAGACCGTTTCAAGATATTCTTCGTTCGCCGCCATTTCGTTATAAACCGATCTCAGGCACCTCATATAAATCGAAATCGACGTGTCATTTTTTCCCGGAATTATGACCTTCTCGCCGTCACGCATGACGGTGCGGGATTCCCGCAGCCACATATCGAAGTCGTAGAGCTTTTTCACGGTGATGTCTGCCGGATCGATGTCTCTTTCATTTTGGAACGCTTTGAATGCGCTATAAGCACTGGCATACGTCCGTGCGGTGCCGGCCTGTCCTTTCCTACCAAGCCTGTCAATGTGAGCTTTGAAGAATGCTAAGAAGTTTCTACTTGCGTCCTCTCCCAAATACTTTTTTTCGAACAGGGGAAAGGAGAAAGGGGACTTGCCCTTATTTGTAGCCTCCTCAATCGCTTCCTTTGCGTCCTCCACGGCGCTGTCGATCAGATTGCGAAGGATCCTGTTTTCCCCGCGAAGTTTCGGCAGTGGCGTGGAGGAGATTTTCTCGAACTCCCGGGCACTCATAAACAGCTTTTCGCCGTTCGGGTGAAACACGGAATAGTATTGCCGCTTGCGTTGGTGTGTGACTCGTATTTTAACCGGGTGTAGACCCTCTTTATTTTCGCTCCACGTCCACAGGATATAATCGGGTAGTAAACCACCCTCCATTCGTTTTGCCATGCTGTAATCGCCCCTATTTAGGTCGTTTAGATTTTGTTTGACACAACTTTGACACAAGGGCTGATAATGACCGAAAAAACGAGTTTATTGAAATGCATCGAAATGGAGTCAAAATCGCCATTTCTGTAAAGGTAGCTAAGAAGTGATAAATGGAGAAGTAAGGCGGGTTATTTCTTACAAGCAGAGGGTCGGGGGTTCGAACCCCTCAGCTCCCACGGGTAATCAGGCAGCTACGATAGTGGCTGCCTTTTTTATTGCTCTCCTATTAAATCATTCTAAAACTTTCGGCGGGAATAGAAAGGCGGGCTTGGTTTCTCGCTGCATGGAGACGAAGAAATCGTTCTTTTCATGCAGCCAAAATGCTAACAATAGTCTGTAGATATAGGTGCATACTAAAAATAGCTTTACCCAGTCAATTTTAACCTTTCGTGCCAAAGAAGAAAATCTTGATCCGATTCGGGGACCGAGTCAGGGAGTTAAGAAAAGAAAGAGGTCTTTCTCAAGAGGAACTATCTTTCAAAGCTAATCTTCATCGCACATATATTGGAATGATTGAGCGAGCAGAAAAGAATTTAACTCTTCTGAATATTGAGAAAATAGCGCACGCTCTTGGAGTTGAGTTGGAGGACTTACTGAGGCAGTGAGGGATGGTGTACCGAAGCAACAATGCCTTTAACAAGGACTATGGGTTTACGATTAATGCCCAAGACGTTCTCGTTTCGGTTGGAGAGGTTAATGCGTTTTTGGCATCGTTGCCGCCCAATCTTTTCAACAGCATTGATTTTAAGACAACTGGCTCAATGATTGGGGCGGTGCTTTGTGGCTATCTCGTTGGCAACCTAGAACATGCAATGGTCAATCCGATTGAGAAAGGCCACCCTGATATCATTCCTGCCTCTGCGCTTGGTTCGGCAGAGGCAGTTCTTCGAAACTATCCCAAAGGAATCGAGATAAAGGGCACCATTGGAAATACATCGACAGGAGCGAACCTAAGGGCAGGCGTTCCCAGAATTGACTATCTAACAGGGATTACTTGGCAGGCACATCATCGCGAGGTAAATCATTTATTGGGAGTCGTTTGGGACTTCGCGAACGAAACTAAGTTGTTTAATTTTCCAGCCATTACAGGAGTCTTCTTCTCCGAAAATTTTAGTTGTGATGATTGGGGTAAAATCTCAGGAACAACTGGAAGAAATACCAAGGTATGTGCAATTCTCAAAACCGGAAGAAACAAGATGGGACTGGGGTGGGTTCTAATTTATGATCACCCGAAGTACATTCAGAAATATTCTCAATTTCTTGGCATAGCGCCATTAGATCAGGCTTAATTGCACCAATTGCGGAATCTCGCTTTTATAGTAAACAAGCTCTTTACTAGATTTTCCGGCCACTCCTTTCAATTCCAAAAGCGTTTTGAAAGGTAGATAGTCACCGTTGCTCCCCTCGCAAAAAATAATTTCTCCCCGCCGGGCTAGTGCCCACGATGCTAAAGCTGAATAGTCTAACAGCTTACTGCTCTGCTTGTAGCCCATCCCATGCTCGCCCTTGTAGGGTGGATCGATAAACCAAGTTGCTTGAATATCGGGGGCCAGAGTGTAATCACCCAAAATTAATTCCCAATGCTTAACCTTATGAAGGTTTTCAGCCATGACCCTTTTGCTGATCTCCCAATTTCTTTCTAAGACCGGCGTTACCTTAATCGTTTTGAAATGAAAAGCCATTTTTGTTGCAGCATGAATTATGTGCAAGAATTCTGAGCTTTTCTCACCAACTTTTAATTCCGGCAAATTTTTTATTTCCTTGGATGTTGCGGTATTGATCAGCCAGTTCCAGATTTCAGCGACTTTAGGGTCCTTCTCAACTAGGATCACTTTTTTCATCCAGTTGGTGCCAAATAATGAATACGCAGCAGAACCGGCAAACGGCTCAATGATCACATCGCAGTTAGGGCTGGGGTAATGCTTAGCTATCTGTTTTTTTCTTCCGTAGTAGTAAAACATGGCTTCAAACCGTAACGCTAATTATAGTATGCAATATAATTAATTGTTAGATAAAAAAAGTGATCCATTGTTACTCACCAGAGCCAAATGTGCAAGTTCTACTGCAAAATTCTAAATCAATTCCCTGTTAATCCGGTAACAAGTCAATCTCCACTCATTTATCCGGTCCGCAAATGCTGGAACAAATGTCCGCAAATTATATTCGACCGTGGTACTCGGAGTTAGATGATCAGGTTTTCCGGACAAGACAGGAAGATAAAATCCGAATCGTTGAAAATTCGCCTTCCAGCCATTGCGCCGAGGATAATATTCAAGCAGAAACACATACATATCGGCGTTCCCTTTTCTTCCCTTCTCGGCACAGGATGCGAAATTTTGCTGCACTACTTGATGATTTCAATAGGTCCTTTGAAGATAAACTCTTCGAATATTTTGGGCTAAAAGCTGCACCAAAGAGCACAAAGCGATTCTTAGTATGGTCATCATGAAGTTGGTTCCCATTAGTAATGATCTTGCTTTGGCAATTATCCTGACTAGGTCATTACTTTCTAGTGAAAACTTTCAACATCCGCATTCCGCGATTGCATAAGTCCCACTTCCCTATGGCTTTGGATTACGCAAAAAATGCTTGATGCGAATCCTGAAAATACTCTCGGTGTCGTCGGTCCCGTCAAGCTGGTTATGAGATGTTTGAACAATATAAAATGCCTCGAACCTCAGGGAATAATTGACCCTATATCCGAGTCCCATTCGCACAAACGTCAGGCTCACAAAGCGCTCCTTGACATTTTTGTCCATCACCCAAAACCACTCACCTTCCAGCACGCCATAAATCATCTTGTCATTAAAGATGCTTTTGCGGTTGATCGGCACGATGGCTTCTCCGTGCAAACGAACCCGATTGCTGATAAGCCAGTTGTCGATGTCGAGCTCGTGGAACATACGGTGCTCGTACTTGATCGATAGCCGCGGATCAATGCGCTTTCCAGGCGCGAAGTAGTACTTGGCTATAAAGATCGGACGTACTTCGAAGCTGTTGTACGTGCTGGTCTGATCCGTGTAAGACAGCAGTGTCTGTGCCATCAAATCCAAATGAGGCGTGACGTTAACTTCAAAATCCGGTGTGATACTATAACTTCTCCACTTGTCCTTGTTAGTAGTAAGTGTCTGATACGAAGCCTCGATCTCAGCGAGGTACTTGTTTGCAAAAGGATAGTCCGCAGAATAATCGATCCAAAACTGCTCAATCCCCTGGGCACCTATACTGCCAGATACGAAAACGAATACGGCAACCATAGCAGCATGCCGCATGAAAGCAGGCAGATACGTCGTAACAGATGGCTGGAAGTGATCCACGTATACAAGATAGTGACCGAAAAGAAGATTTTATTCCGAATGCTGCAGCAGAGTCAATAGGCCAATGTAAGTTGCCCTTACCTGAGCCATTAAAAAAAACGCCTCCGGAAAATCCCGAGGCGTTCTTCGTTAGGTGAAAGTTCAAACCTTTCTACCGCTTCAACGGCTCATAGGTTTTAAAAGGATTGATACTCACTTTCTCCATCGCCGCACGGTAGTCCGGCCATTGCGTGTCGTAGAATTTGTTCACACGATCGAGTATACGATCCGCCGCATCAGATGCTTGTTTCATCACGCGCTCATCTGTGGCGTTGACCGCATCCTTGGACGTAGAAATATAGTACTGCGCGGTGCTGATATACGACACCGGTGTTGGTATCGGACTGACAGCAAGTCCCTGGCGCTTCTCCTCTTTTCCAATCATGAAATCGATGACAGCATTGATTGAATCTTTGATAGCCTTGGTCTTGTCCGTAGCTTCCTTTAAATCGGTGCGTTTCGACTCCTTGATACGCTTCTCGTACTCGTCGGCAATCTCGATCGACTCTTTCAATCTTTCCATCGCTTTCGACGCAAGACCGGTCATTTTTTGCAATTCATGTAATAATGCATAACGCAACTGCAATACGTTGTCCATATTGGGAAAGCGGGGATCAGATTTTACTACAACCATCGTAGAATCTTTCTTTCCATCAAAGGTGATACGCACTTTGTAGGTTCCCGGCAACACCTGCGCGCCAGCTGGTTCAGGCTGTCCACTGCCGCCTCTCCGCCCTCCGCGTGAGGGGATGCGCTCACCCTTTTCGTTCATTGCCCAGAAGATGCGGTGGAATCCATTGTCATCAGACACTTTTTGTTTGATGGTGCGGATCTTTTCATTCTTCGCATTGAAGACTTCCATCGTGAGCGAGTCTGCCTTTGGCTTGTCGTCTTTCTTTACATCCTTATTTTCGGCAACAGTCGTGGTCACAGCTGCTTTTCCTGAAGTACTTTTTTTCGCTTTGTCATCTGCTTTCACTTCGTCCTTTTTTGGCTCCTCTTTCTTTTCAGCAGGTTTGTTGAGCACGTAGGAAATCATCGCACCCGAAGGACGGTTTTCACCTTCGAACATCGCGTTGCCCGGGAACAAAATACCGGTTGGATCCTGGAATGTTACTTGGTAAGCATCCGGTGCATCGAATACGTGTACGGAATTCGAAAGCACTTGTGGACCGGTTTTCACCATTTCACGCAACGGCCTCACGTCATCAAGCACGTAGATTGCGCGTCCGAACGTTCCGATAACCAGATCATGTTCACGTGGATGGATTACCATGTCCATCACAGGAACCCCTGCAGGAAAGCCGGCGGTCCACTTCGTGTACGTTTTACCTTCATCAAGGCTGACGAACAACCCATTTTCTGCACCCACAAAAATAAGTTTCGGTTCAATCGGATCTTGCTGCACTGCCAGGGTGTAGTTATTGTCACCAAATTCGGCGCTGGTCGCGATGCTTTCCCAGGTCTGACCAAAATCGCGTGAGCGGAACAGATATGGCTTATAATCAAACTGCCTGTAGTTGTTCACAACAACAAAGACCTCTCCTGCCTTATACTCTGATGCCCTGATCTGCGGAATCCATGCGCCTTTCGGCATGCCTGTAATGCGTGAAGAAACATTTGTCCAGGTCTTTCCTCCGTCACGGGTAAGTTGAACCTGGCCGTCGTCGGTTCCAACCCAAATCACACCTTTCTCAACAGCGCTCGGTGCAATCGCAAGAATAGTACAGTGATTCTCCGCACCGGTAGCGTCAATCGTGAGTCCCCCGCTCTCATGTGACTTTTGTTTTTCCGGATCATTGGAGGTCAGGTCGGGAGAGATAATCTCCCATGTAGACCCTTTGTCTGTGCTTTTATGTAAAAACTGGCTGCCGTAGTAGATAGTCCCGTGCTCTTTCGGATCCTGCGCAAAGCCAGCATTCCAATTGAAACGCAGTCTCACTTTGGTGTCGGGATGCGTTGGGCGAATGGTCTTTGCAAACCCGGTCTTACGATCGAATCTGCTAAGTGCGCCTCCTTGCGACATACCGTAGCCGAAGCGATTGTCATCCATGTCAGGTGCAGTATCAAATCCATCACCGAACAGCACTGTTTGCCAGTACATGTTCCTGATGCCGCCATCTTTCCATGTGTATGCAGGTCCAACCCACGAACCGTTGTCTTGCAGTCCACCATACACATTATAAGGCTGATCCATGTCGACATTAACGTGATAGAACTGGCCGACGGGAATATTGTCAACAAACATCCAGTTTTTTCCGTAGTCGTGCGTGATGTTCAAGCCTCCGTCATTACCGTCGATGATGTGGCCAGGGTTGTTGGGATCGATCCACCACGCATGGTGATCAGGATGCACACCCGAATATGGAAGTAATTTTTGAAAAGACTTGCCGCCATCGATGCTGGAGTTCACTTCCGAATAGACAGTGTACAATCGATTTTCATTTTTCGGATCAACATGAATTTCCGAATAGTAAAATGGCCGATCACCGATCTCATCCATGTTGCCGTTTACAAACTCCCACTTGAACCCGCCGTCAACAGAACGATACAACCCGTTCTTCTTACTTTCTACCAATGCATAGATCAGATCGGGCTTGCTTGCTGCGATATCAACTCCAATGCGTCCCATCTCTCCTTCCGGCAAACCATCTTTGCTGGTACGCTTAGTCCATGTCTTCCCACCGTCAAACGTGATGAACAGTCCCGAACCGGGACCACCCGACTTGAAAGTCCAGGGCCAGCGACGATGCTGCCACATGGCCGCTATTAACTTGTTTGGATTGCGAGGATCCATCACGAGGTCGGCGCACCCGGTTTTCTCATCGACAAATAGAACCTTGTTCCATGTTTCACCTCCGTCGGTCGTTTTATAAACGCCGCGTTCAGGGTGCTCACCCCATGGCGATCCAATGGACGCGACGTACAAAGTGTTCGTATTGTTAGGGTCGATGAGTATCTTATAGATGTTGCGGGTTTTCTCCAGGCCCATCAGCTTCCAGTTTTTTCCGCCATCGAGACTTTTATATATTCCATATCCGCCATTGAGACTGTTGCGCGGATTGCCTTCGCCGGTTCCAACCCAAATCACGGATGGATTATCCTGTTGAACAGCAATGGCGCCAATCGAAAGCACTGCCTCCTTGTCAAAGATTGGCTCCCAGTTGATGCCGCCACTGGTGCTCTTCCAAACACCGCCGGATGCAGCACCTGCGTAAATTATTTCCGGGCTGCTGTTGACGGCTGCAATTGATGTAATGCGACCGCTCATGCCGGCCGGGCCAATACTTCGGGGTTTATATCCCTTTAGTTTTTCCATATCCAGCTTCTGCGCGATCAGGCAAGCCTGACTGGCGAGGATGATGGCGGTGGTAATTAGTAGGAGTTTTTTCATGAAGCGTTTGTGTGTGTTTAAGTGGAGCTAAAATATGCCCAAAAGTATCTTGGCTTTTACAGAAGATTCAGGAATGGAAAAATAATGCCGTTGATCGGCATGGATAACCCGCGTTCAAGCACTCCAAAATTCTTATATTGTTCCTACCCAAACCCTTAGCCATGAAACATTCACACCTTTCCACAACGCACCCGATCTTCATCCGGATGGTTATCTGGACAAAACTTCAAATTTCCAGATTGCTTTTGGGATTCGCGTTCGTTTTTGCACTTACCTCTTCATTCGCCCAAACCTCCTACGACTTGGTATTAAAAGGCGGACGCGTCATCGATCCTGAAACGGGCCTCGACGCTGTTCGCAACGTGGGCATACGCGGTGGCCGCATAATGGAGATCTCCGCGAACAATCTGATTGGAAAGGAAATTATCGACGTGTCAAACCATGTAGTGTCTCCCGGGTTCATCGACTTGCACGCCCACGGACAGACAAACAAGGAAAACGAATACCAGGCGCACGATGGCGTCACGACGGCGCTCGAGCTGGAAAGCGGCAGGCCCGAACTTGCCAACTGGCTGGAGTCACGGCGCGATAAAGCGATGATCAACTATGGCGCGACTGTGGCGCACGCCTGGGCCCGGGCAGAAGTGCTCTATAAAACAGGTGATAAATCTATCGAGCAGGGGAGCGCGAAGTTCAATTACATGCCGCTCACTGCCGAACAAAGCAAAGCCACGCTTGCAATGATGGAAACAGAATTGAAAGCCGGCGCGCTCGGTATCGGCGTTCCCATCGGGTACTATCCAGGCGCGACACGCGAAGAAATTTTTGATGTTTACGAATGGTCGGCAAAGCAGAATGCTATGGTTTTCTCGCACATCCGTGAAGGAAAGGCACTAGCGGTTCAGCAAGCGATCGCAGATGCTGCTGCTAATGGAACGGCACTTCACATCGTTCACCTCAACAGTGTCACGCGTGACGAAATCGATCTTGCTTTGCGCATGGTAACCAACGCTCAAAACCACGGCATTAACGTGACGACGGAGCTTTATCCTTACGCTGCCTCATCAACCGATATCGCATCTGCCCTGTTCGACGAAGGATGGCGTGAGCGTATGGGCATCACCTACAGTGACCTGATGTGGGTGGCAACTGCCGAGCGTCTTAACGAACAAACATTCAATGAAAGAAGGAAGACGGGCGGCACCATCGTGATCTTCAACATGAAACCCGAATGGATCAAGAAGGGCATTGAGTCACCTGTGACAGTTATCGGTTCCGATGGAATGCCTTATTCTAAGTTCGCGCATCCGCGCTCTGCCGGAACATTTTCGCGTGTGCTAGGCGTCTACGTTCGTGAGATGAAGTCTCTTTCTCTCATCGATGCACTGAAGAAAATGACAATCCGTCCTGCTCAAAGACTTGAGCCGTTCGCTCCTATGATGCGATTTAAGGGCAGGATCCAGGTCGGTGTGGACGCCGATATCACCGTGTTCGACCCCAACGCAATTATCGATAAAGCAACTTTCGAGGGTGGCCTAAAATTTTCAGAAGGGATCAAGCATGTCATTGTGAACGGAACCTTCGTAGTTAAGAACGGAGCCACGATCGGCAACGTGTTTCCGGGACAGGCGGTGGTTGGGAAATACAAACAGTGAGGGTGACTTAAACAGTCAGAATCCAGAATCTTGCGGGTATGTTCGTAGATTCTTGGATTCTGGATTCTTGGATTCTGGATTCTGGTAGTGCGAGTCAAATCGAAATTCATCTAACTAATCTGGCATCATTTTTATAAACGTTAACTTTGCCCTTAAGCCAATTTTTTAAACTATTTGCGGATCTTAAAGAAAATCGCCCTCTATACGCTTGCAACAGTCGTTGTTGTGGTCGTTTCTCTTTTCGCTTCGGTTTTCATTTTTAAAGATCGGATCATTCAGCAATTCATCCGGGAGGCAAACAAGAACCTTGGAACGCCAGTGAAGATCGGGAAGATTGAGGTGTCTGCTTTCGATGAGTTCCCCAGTATAGCGATCGTGCTCACCGATGTTTACGTCGAAGACAGTCACGATGGCGAGTATCCACTGCTCACTGCAAAAAAGGTTTCTTTCGTATTGAACACTCTTGAGGTCTGGCGCGGAATCTATACGATCCGGGGTCTCCAGATCCGGGACAGCGAAGCAAACCTCAAAATTGACAAGAGCGGAAAGAACAATTATACGATTGTAAAATCAGGACAGGGAGGCAGCGCCGTCTCTTTCGATCTCAAGAATGTCAAGCTGAGCAACACCTTTGTTTCCTACATCGACATTTCCGCTTCGCACCATCATGAGTTTTCGAGTGCGCAGCTCACGGCCAATATCAACGCCAAGGGTGACATCTATCATATTGAAGCCTTGGGCGACGTCGTTACAGAACAGATCGGAATCGGCAATTCAATTTGGTTCAGCAAGAAGCTGTTCGACATCAAGGCAATTGTAGACTATGATGACGCCGGGAAGTCAGTGAAGATAGACCCTTCGCAGCTGACGATGGACAAAGCTCATTTTGAAGTAAGTGGTCTTTATCAATTCAAGGATAAGAACCTGATCGACCTTCATACGATTGGGAAGGACACGGATATCAGGTTATTGCTTTCTTTTTTTCCATCGGGTGCCGTCGAGCGATATCAGAAATACCAAAGCAGAGGAGACGTCTATTTTGATCTCAAGATCAAAGGCGAGATCAGCAAGACGAAGGATCCGTTTCTCAGTGCTGCATTTGGAATGAAGAATGTCACGGTCTACCATCCTGACTCCAAAGCACGCATTGAGGGAGCCAATTTCGATGGGTCGTTTGCGACACCCTCATTTTCCACATTAACGAAGGCGGAATTGTTCCTCAGCAACGTGTCGGCCACCGTAAACGGCGATCCGTTCACTGGGAATTTCTCCATAAAGAACTTCGATGATCCGTATGTAAACGCCAATTTCAAGGGCGAGCTGAACGCCGCAGACATTCTGAACTTCTATCCGGTCAAGGAGATCACAGGTCTATCGGGTCGGGTCAAAGCCGACATCTCCCTGTATGGCCAGATTGAGCTGTTGAAAAAGAAGTCCACAGCGCAGCAAGTTCACACCGAAGGCACGATTGATCTGAAAGATATCAGTGTTACGACGCAAAACAAGTATCATTTCACCGGCCTGAACGGCGCAATGCAATTCAATAACAATGATCTGGCGATGAGCGACCTGAAGGGCAAATTCGAGAATACTGATTTTGCCATGAATGGATTCTTCAAGAACATTGTCACGTTCCTGATTTTTGAAAATCAGCCCGTTGGCATTGAAGCTGATTTGAAATCCGATTTTGTCGATGTCGACCAGCTGTTCGATATCGGATTTGGAACAGACGAAAAAGGTCCCTACAAATTCAGCATTTCCAATAACCTGAATTTGAATTTCACCTACAATATCAAGTCTATGCGGTACAAGCATTTTCATCCGACCGCCGTGAAGGGGGACTTGCTTGTGAAAGGACAGGTTGCAGTCGTGCGCAACATGCATCTGCAGGCAATGGGCGGAGCGATTGATCTTTCCGGGATTGTAGATGCCAAGAATCCAAAAGCCATAGACCTCATCAGCTCGGCAAAATTGAATGGCATTCAGATCGACTCATTGTTTTACGTCTTCGGAAATTTTCAGCAAGATTTTATCGATCACACGCATTTAAAAGGACACGCTTACGCAGATATCAGCATGGAAGCCAGTCTCGACGAGACACTAAGAATATTTCCTGAAACACTTGTCGCTGATGTCAGCGCGACCATTAAAAATGGAGAGCTCAACAATTTTCCGCCCATGCAAAAGCTGAACAAATATCTTGACGACGAAGGCTTAAGCAAGCTGCGTTTCGCCGACCTGAAGAATGACATCCACATTGAAAACAAAACGGTCTACATCCCGCAAATGGAGATTAACAGCAACCTGACAACTATTACGCTGAGCGGAACCCACACCTTTGATCAACGTATTGACTATCGCGTGGTGGCGCCCCTTCGCAACAAAAAGAAGATCGACCCCGACGAAGCCTTCGGTGCTATCGAAGAAGACACGAAAGGCAAATCGAAAGTGTTCCTCAAGATCATCGGCACAACCAGCAAATATGAAGTGATCTACGACAAAGCTGCTGTGAAGAAAAAGATCACTGCTGACCTAAAGAAAGAAGTCCAGGAACTCAAGGAAGCGTTCAGATTAAAAGGTCAAAAGAAAAAGAAGGAACTGGAATTGGAGAAGGATGAGTATTTTGACTGGGAGGAGCCGAAGATTAAGAACCGGTGAACGGTGTTCGGTAATCGGGGTAGGTAGGGCGCCCCTGAATCGACTTACTATTTCAAATTTGTAAGTCGTAAGCCGTGAACCGTAGGTGCACTTCATTCGAAGCTTGTCAGCCTGAGCGCCTGCCTGCGCGAAGCCACTTCGGCGAAGGCAGGGAGTCGAAGGCTGATTTCGATGAAGTCTATAAATTGTAAGCGGTAGTATACGAGATTTATGGGACCGCTAAAACAACGTCAACCTTTCCTTCCTCAGCACACACTTCATATTCAACGAATCACTTTTCCACCTTCCCCATATCTCCAGTGAATCGGCTTTCACATTGAACCGCCAATGCACATCCGGCTCATATTCATTGTTGGCCGTGCGGAATGTGAGCTTGAGGTCTTTCCTTGGCTCATCCACTGCGAGAATGAACCGGTCGCGAATCATCTCGTTCTTGATGACACCAAGGCTCCCCTCGAAGTAAAGCTTGTTGGCACAAAGGGAATCGGCCACGTCCATAGGTTTCCATTGCCCGTCTTCCCACCTGCTCACCTTATCCACACGCCAGGCACCCTGGACCGTCGGAAGGGAGGCAAGCCTCGTGGAATATTGATACGTGTCATAAAATTTCTCGCCCGCCCACGCGAGAATGCCAGCAACCATGATCCAGTTCAATACGCGAAGAGATGTCTTCAACCATCCTGGCCGCATCTCGATTTCTTCTTCGGCCTCGACTTCCTTATTCATCAGAAAAAATTTCCAGAGCCGGCCGGTCTTCTGCAGCACCAGGAACATCGCAAGACTGAAATACAACCCCGAATTCAACTTCAGGCACACTTCAAAGAATACATTTATAAAAAACACGTTCAGCATTACGATTGCCGCCACGATCGCGCCAAGCAATGTCGTACGTCTGAATAGTAGCAGCACTGCGGGAATCATTTCACCCCAACCGAGAAACATCTGATAGCCGCGCGAGTATCCGAAGAATGTCCATGCAACACGCATAGGATTCAATTCGACAAACCGCGCGTCCATGTTCGCCATCATGTGCGGGAATTGTGTGGCCATCACTTTCACGATTCCGTAAAAGAGCAGCACACACGCAAGAAAATAACGAATCAGGTCCGAGTTGATGGATCGCGCCATCAGGAGCTGCTCACGTTTCGCGAAAAAGCCAAAGATCGCCCCCGCGATAAATCCCGCACCCAACCCGATATAAAACACCTGGAAATGCTGTGGATAATCACCGCAGGTTCCGCCACGCTGCTGAAAGAGCACACTGACTGCTACTCCTACCGCCGCAAAGGAGAGCGCGGTGGGAAGAACGTCGTGGGTGAATGATTTGGTGGGAATGCTGGTCACTGGTAGTTCGCACTTTAATCAATACTGCGGCTCTTATTTGGGTACACTCTTGAACTTTTTATACTTAACCTTGAACTAATACCTGGTAAGCGTTTCCCTCCGTATCGCACACTTCAACATTAACGAATCTTTCTTCCATCTCACCCACAGGTTCAAAGTATCAGGCGAAACACGTTCGTACTTCCATGTGGCCGGAGCCATATTCCACTCGTTTCGGGCATTGGTAAAATTTACAGTCAGTCTTTGGCTTGTTGAGTCGATAGAAAAGCGGAACCGGTCGCGGATGAAGTCGCTCCTGATCACGCCGTTGAATCCGTCAAAGAAGAGCCTGTTTGCGAAGAGAGAGTCGGCATTCTCTTTTGGTTGCCACTGGTCGCCTTTCCATTGAAACAGGCTCACGGTTCTCCATGGACCCTGAACAGCAGTGTTTGCAACATGCGTGTTGGCATATTTATAAGTGCCGAATGCGCCCTGTCCCGCTGTCCACACGATGTACGCCAGCGCTGCGAAATTCAGAACGCGGCTTGAGATCTTGAGCCATTTGGGTCGCTCCAGGACAATCTCATGACGCGGACCAGTGATCTTGTTTGCGATAAAGAATGTCCAGAGTCTGTTAAATTCCTGCAGCAAAAGATACATTGAGAGCACGGTGTAAATACCTGAATTGAGCTTTACACAGACGTCGAAAAAAATGTTGACGAGAAATACATTTAGCATCACCACAAGCATGATGAGTGCTCCGAGCAATGCGGTGCGACGGAAAAGTAAAAGTGCTGCGGGTATCACTTCGCCCCAGCCGAGGAATATCTGGTAGCCGCGCGAGTAGCCAAAGAAAGACCAGGCTACCCGCATGGGACTGAGCTCGATGAAGCGCGCATCCATGTTGGCCATCAGGTGAGGAAACTGCGAGGTAAACACTTTGGCAAATCCGTAACTAAGAATGATCGATGCCAGGTAATAGCGAATGATGGTGATCAATAACGACTGAACTGCAAATGCATTCGGGATCTTCGGGTAAAGAAATAAAAAGATGATTCCTAGACCGGCACCGATCCCCATTCCCTGGTACAACACTTGAAAGTTTTGTGGATAGTCGCCGCAGCCCCCGGGAGATTTCTGAAAGAAGACGCTGAACGCCGCACCAGTAAGCATGAACCCGAGTAGACAATTAATTGATCTCCAGGAAATGATTGATGATGGTTGATTCATGCGAGTAAGCGTAGATGGATAAATCTATCGCTTACAGTTGAAAGATCAAAGATGTTTGGGGTGGGCGGATACAAATTCAGTTAACAGTTAACTGTTAATACCTTTTAGGTCGTCAACCCATTAACTACTAACTATTAACTCCTATTCCGAATTGCTCACAAGCCCTTCGCCCTCTCCCAATATACGTCCATCTCTGCCAGCGTCATCTCGCCCATCTTCTTTCCATCCTTCGCCGACTCTGTTTCGAGATACTGAAAACGCTTGATGAATTTTTTATTGGTGCGCTCAAGGGCTTCCTCCGGATCAATGTTGATGAATCGGGCGTAATTCACCAGTGAAAAAAGTAAATCACCAAACTCAGCCATGGCCTTGGATTGATCGATCGGCTTATCTGAAGCAACGTTGAACTCGCTTTTGAATTCCGCCATCTCCTCTTCCACTTTTTCCCACACTTGTTCTTTACGCTCCCAGTCAAACCCAATGCCCCTCGCCTTATCCTGGATGCGAATCGCCTTGACCAATGCTGGCAACGACGTAGGGACACCAGCCAGGACAGATTTGTTGCCGCTCTTCAGTTTGATCTTCTCCCAGTTTGCTTTAACAGTCTCATCGTCATTGGCAACTACGTCGCCGTAAACATGCGGATGCCGCTCGATCAGCTTATCACAGATGGCGTTGAGTACGTCTGCGATATCAAACGCTTTCATCTCGGACGCGATGCGCGCATAAAACACATTGTGTAACATCAGATCTCCAAGTTCTTTTTTTATCTCCGGCAGGTCTCCGTCCAGTATCGAGTCGGACAACTCATAGGTTTCCTCGATGGTGAGATGCCTGAGTGTTTCCAGAGTTTGTTTTTTATCCCAGGGACAGTTTTCCCGCAGTTCGTCCATGACAGTCAAAAGCCGGTCGAAGGCTTTCAGTTTTGCTTCTCGGTTTGTGTCGGGGGTAACAGGCGGCTTTCTCATTTTGGACAAACTTTATTCACATTACTGGTGTTTTAGAGATAACTTTACAGCAAGTTAGAAGAATTTAATATGGCCGTTTTCTTACTCACACTGGCAATTTTCGGAGCGTTTTTCGCGCTGATGTCCGTGCGCCTGATCTTCATCAAAGACGGCGAGTTCCGCGGCACATGTGCGAGCCAAAGTCCATTCCTCGCCAAGGAAGGCATTGCTTGTGGGTACTGCGGTAAAACACTGGGCGCCGGCGAAGCTTGCCCCAACGCCGACAAGCAGGATGAAATGCTGAAAGAAATGCCGGAGATCAAGGGAAAAAAATAGCTCCCGCTGATCTCGCGAATCACGCAGATCAGAAAAATTCCGAAAGCACAAAAAATCGGCGCGATCTGCGCAATCTGCGGGAAATGCATTTCTAACTCGCTAAGTTTGCAGCCACATTTTTTCTATTTACCTGTGACATTAATAAAATCTATTTCCGGTATTCGCGGCACCATCGGAGGATCCCCCGGTGATGCCCTCACACCCCTCGATGCAGTCAAGTTTGCTGCCGCATTCGGTACCTGGGTTCAATCCCGCAAAGGAAAAAAAATAGTAATCGGACGCGACGCGCGCCTCTCGGGTGAAATGATCAATGCGCTCGTATCCTCGACACTGCAGGGACTTGGTCTCGACGTGGTCGACCTTGGTCTCTCAACGACGCCCACTGTCGAACTTGCGGTCACACTTGAAAAAGCGGCAGGTGGAATTATCCTCTCAGCAAGTCATAATCCGGTGCAATGGAATGCGCTAAAGCTCCTCAATGAGCGAGGAGAATTTATCTCCGCGGACGACGGCGCACAAATTCTTTCGGTGGCCGCAGCAGAAAAATTCAGTTTCGCGGACGTCAGGAAACTCGGACGGTACGAAAAGAAAGACGGATACATCAAGAAACACATTGACCTCATTCTGAAATATAAATACGTCGACGTTGCAGCAATCAGGAAAGCAAAGTTCACGATCGCTATTGACGCCGTAAATTCTACAGGCGGCATTGCAGTGCCGATGCTGCTCGAAAAGCTTGGCGTAAAGAAGATCAAAAAACTTTATTGCGATCCCACCGGAATGTTCCCACACAATCCAGAGCCATTGCCCGAGCATCTGACGGAAATTTCAAAGGTCGTAAAAAAGGAAAAGTATGATCTGGGAATCGTCGTAGACCCGGATGTTGACCGCCTTGCACTGATACAAGAAGACGGGAAGCCGTTTGGCGAGGAGTACACACTGGTTGCCGTTGCCGATTACATTCTTGCAAAGAAAAAAGGCAACACAGTTTCAAATTTGTCTTCTACAAGGGCCCTTCGCGACGTGACGGAGAAAGCAGGTGGCAGCTACACCGCAGCCGCTGTGGGGGAAGTGAATGTTGTGACGACCATGAAATCAACAAAAGCAGTAATCGGCGGTGAGGGTAATGGCGGAATCATTGTACCGGAGTTTCACTATGGCCGTGACGCGCTGATTGGCATTGCTCTTTTCCTTTCGCACCTGGCCAAATCCAAAATGAAAGCGTCTGAGCTTCGTGCGAGCTACCCACCCTATTTCATTTCCAAAAACAAAATTGAACTAACCCCTCAAATAAATGTTGATGGAATATTGGAGCAAATGAAAGCGAAATATGCTTCTGAAAAAGTGAATACTATTGATGGCGTGAAAATCGATTTCGAAAAGGAAAAGGAGTGGGTTCACCTGCGAAAATCAAACACGGAGCCGATTATCAGGATTTATGCAGAGTCAAAAGACGAGGCACGTGCGAATTCTCTCGCAAACCGGATAATTGCCGATATTCAAAACATCATAAAATCGTAATTTTGATCCGCTAAACCTAAGTTCCATGCGCGTCTATCTAGACAACGCCGCCACCACGCCACTCGATAAAGAGGTTTTTGAGGCCATGGCGCCTTTTATGCTGGAGGATTTCGGTAATCCTTCCTCAACTCATGCCCACGGCCGCAAAGTCCGGGCGGCAATTGAATCTTGTCGTAAGAAGATCGCCGAATTGTTGAACTGCACTCCCGGCGAAATCATTTTTACATCTGGTGGCACCGAAGCCGACAACACACTCATCACGAGCGGCGTCCATACTTATAATATCAAGCACGCCATTTCAACTCCGATTGAGCACCATGCTGTAACACACACACTCGAGGTACTTGAGAAACATGGCGTCATTGAATTGCATCATGTCGACCTTGATGAGAAAGGGCATGTCAACCTGATTCATCTCGAGAAATTGCTGAAGCAGTATCCAAATGCACTGGTATCGCTCATGCACGCCAATAACGAGATCGGCAACCTGCTCGACATTCAAAAGGTTGGTGAACTTTCAAAAGCTCACAATGCATTCTTCCATTCAGACACGGTGCAGACCATGGGGCACTATCGTCACAACATGAAAGAGCTTCATGTGTGCGGGTTAACGGCTGGTGCGCACAAATTTCACGGACCGAAGGGAGTTGGTTTCATGTACATTCGAAAGGACCGAAAGATAGGCCAGCTTATTCATGGCGGCGCGCAGGAAAGAAACATGCGTGGCGGAACGGAAAACGTCTACGGCATCATTGGCATGGCAAAGGCACTGGAGATTGCGTATCGTGACATGACTGACCACACGAAACATGTTCAGGCATTAAAATCAAGGATGATCGAAAAGCTTCGTGAAAATATTCCGGGCGTTTCCTTCCATGGCGACTCTGACAATAGTGAAAGGAGTCTTTATACAGTGCTCAATGTAAGTCTGCCGGAATCGGAAGAGAATGACATGGTCTTATTCAACCTTGACTTGCAGGGTATTTCTGCATCGGGCGGGAGCGCATGTAGCAGTGGTGCCTCCACAGGCTCTCACGTGCTTGGCGCACTGTATCCGAATTCAAAAAGAGGTGCTGTACGATTCTCATTCAGCAAATACAACACGACCGAAGAGATAGATTTTGCGACGGAGAAGCTGGCTGATCTCTTTAAGGTCAACGCGTAGTCAGCTCGTCGGCCACCTAAAATTTTTTAATCTTGGCTGAGCAAATCAAATTATCTTTTATCGGATCGGGGAATCTCGCGTGGCACCTCGCTCCTGCTTTGGAGAACGCGGGCTACGTCGTCACGGAAGTCTACAGTCGCAATCCGCGGCACGCAGAAGATCTTACGGAACGACTTTACCAGGCCGAAGTAAAACACTCACTTGATTTTTCGTCAAGTCTATCCAGCGTATTCATTATTGCTGCGAGCGACGACGCCATTGAAGACATCGCGACAGAAATAGTCCTCCCCGACGACTCTTTTCTGTTACATACATCCGGAAGCCAACCGTTGGATTTGTTGCAGTTTGCCGCGACGGAAAATACCGGTGTGTTCTATCCGCTGCAGACATTCAGCAAAAGCAAACGTGTCGATTTTAAAACAGTACCCATCTTTGTCGAAAGCAATAACGAGGAAACCAGTCGACTCATAACAACCTTGGGGAAGGCAATCAGCAACGACGTAAGAAAGATCGGGTCAACAGAAAGAAAAGCCCTTCATGTTGCAGCCGTTTTCGCGTCGAACTTCGCCAATCACATGCTGACTTTGTCTAAAGACATTTTACAAAAGAACAGTCTCGACTTCGATTTGCTCAAACCCCTCATTACTGAAACCTTTAACAAGAGTTTGCTCAACGGCCCCGATCGCTCCCAGACCGGTCCTGCCGTGCGCGGCGACCTTGAGGTCCTCGATCGTCATATTGAATTTCTGCAGGACGATAAAACGATGCAGGAGATTTATCGATTGATAAGTCAGGATATATTGGATAGATACGCGCCTGAATAAACCATAAAGTTCAAAGTTCCGGGTTCAAGGGTCAAAGGAGGTGCGCCCACGCTTCAGAGTTTCCGACAATCAATAGTTCAGGGATTAGGGTTCAGAGTTCAGAGTGGTTCGCAACAAATTTTGAAATTCCTGCTTCGATTTCGTTGCGCAACTACTCCTTACGGTTTACGGCTCACCGCATACAGTCTAACATTCGCTGTCTTTTGAAATCCAAAACATAGCATTCCACCGTATCTTCAGTTATGGAAAACCCCCGCCGCATCTACAACCCGATCCAGAAAGACTATGTCACCTTTCTGAAGACATCCGACGAGACTAATGGCGAATCAACCCTCGTAGAGGTTGAACTCGCTCCAAAAGGTGGCGTCGGCATTCACTATCATAAAACTTACTCGGAAAAATTTGATTGTGTCGAGGGCGAGTTGAAAGTTCAGGCGGGAAAAACTATCCATAAGCTTGCACCAGGTCAGACAATCACGGCACAACCACTGGTCAATCACCGGTTCTTCAATACTTCCGACAAAGTTTGCAAATTCCGCGTGGAACTTCGGCCGGCGAGCAAAGGATTTGAACAATCTCTGCAAATAGGCTACGGCCTCGCGCGTGACGGTCAGACCAACAACAAGGGATTTCCAAAAAACAGACTTGCACTTGCCTGGCTGTTCGATATCAGTGAAAGCAATCTTCCCGGGTGGATAAGCATCTTCGAATTCATTTTGAGAAGACAAGCGGTGAAAGCGAAGGCAAAGGGGTTGGATAAGGAACTGATTGAAAAGTACGTGCGCTTCTAGGAAACATCTTACACAAAAACCATAAGACCGAGAAGCCTTTGGTAACTCTTGGCGGGTATTGCGTCGTTGCGTGAGGTTTCCTTTTTTAACTAACTTCCCCTTCTCCTTAAATAACACATGATGAAAACCGTGATGGGACTGGTTTTTACTCTCTTGTCGCTGACACTGCTCGCACAGGAAAAGGTTGAATTTCAAAAAACTGAAACGATTAAGATCGGTTCAATCCAGCCATTGTTCGTTATTAATGGTATTCCGACATCACAGGCTCAGTTCAGTTTAATCAGCCCTGATAACATCGCGAAGATGGAGGTGATTCGGAAGAAGGATGCAGTCTTACTATTTGGTGAGCAAGGGAGGAATGGCGCAGTCGCCATTACCACCAAAAAATTCCAATCAAAATCGAGCAATCGCGAGTAACCAACCGCCAAAATTTCAAGCGGCTTCGCATCCTTGCATAAGGTCATACGGGAATCCCACCACACAACGCCGATTCTCCAAATCTTCCCTGCCTGTCGACAGGCAGGAAATTTTCAAATCTTCAAATTGTACCCTACATTTAGTTTCAATCCAAAAAACTAAACTATGCGTACCTATATTCTGATCGCAGCCGGATGCCTGATTTCACTCGGCGCACTCTCACAAGCCAAACCGCGCGAATCACTTGAACCCACTGTCACTGAAGTTTGGGATCTGAAGCCCGTCAAGGTAACGCCATCCAGCACGCCTGGCGGCCCTCCCTCAGATGCCATCATCATCTTCGACGGAAAAGATCTGAGCAAATGGTCAACGCTAGCTGGTGGAGACGCTAAATGGGAAGTAAAAGACGGCGCGTTCACGGTTGTCAAAGGTGGAGGTGACATCAAAACAAAGCAGACGTTCGGCGATATTCAGCTACACATCGAATGGAGGACACCGGATGTGATCGTTGGTGATGGTCAGGGTCGCGGTAACAGCGGAATATTTTTGCAGGAGCGCTATGAGCTGCAGGTGCTCGACAGCTATGAAAGTGTAACGTATTCAAACGGTCAGGCCAGCTCGATATACAAGCAAGCGATCCCGCTCGTTAATGCAACCCGCAAGCCTGGAGAGTGGCAAACTTATGATGTGGTTTGGACAGCGCCAAGGTTCAACGAAGCCGGGAGAGTTGTCATCCCAGCCCACATCACCGTGTTCCACAACGGCGTTTTGACGCTGAACAATCAGCCGATCGCAGGCCCGACCGAGTACAAGGGTATGCCTGTGTATCAATCTCATGGCAAGGCAGCGCTTAAGCTCCAGGACCACGGCAACCCAGTGAGCTATAGAAATATCTGGATCAGGGAACTCTAACGATTCCGGAAACGCAATAAAAAAAGTCAGGCGATGAACCTGACTTTTTTATTTTATGAGATTAAGATCTTGTTACTGCTGGGCAGCAACGACTTCTCCGTGAATCCGAAGAACGATTACGCCATTCTCAACATTCGCCATGACGGTTACAGACTTGTCGAACGTGCCGACAGCGGCCGCATTGTAAGTTGCCTTTACAAATCCCTGACCATTCGGAGGGATCGGATCCTTCGTCCAGTCAGGTGTAGTGCAACCGCATGATGCAGTGACACCAGTGATAACCATCGGTACTTTGCTTTTGTTTGTGAACACAAATTCATGTGTAGCCGGAACACCTTGCTTCACTTTTCCGAAGTCAAAGTTCTGGGTGTCGAATGCTGGCGCTGCTACATCAGACTTCCCCGCTCCCGACGCCGTAGCTGTTACCTGGCTGAAGCCTGTTACGGCGATCAGGGCAAAAGCCGCTAAAACGATCAATTTTTTCATGTCTTTTTGATTTAAAGGTTTAAAATTACTGGGTTCGAACCAACGTTACAAACGTCGCATCAAATTCCGCGCCCGGCTGTTAAGGAAGTCATAAAAGATGTTAAAGACTTGTTAAACCCCTGAGGCCCATATAAATCCAATTTACCTTTACAAGGTGAGCAGAACAACTCTTCGTATAGTAATAATTCTTGCTGCGATCAGCATCGCCGGCACGATTTTCACCCAGATCTACTGGGTACGAAAGGCATTTGACCTGCGTGAAAATCAATTTTACCGTGATGTCAACCTCGCGTTGGGAAGCGTGGCCGAAAAAATATACGAGATCAATAAGACTCCCTCGCCGGCAAACAACCCTGTCTCGCAGTTATCGACAAACTACTTCGTCGTACTGGTGAATGGTTCCATCGATGCGGGCGTCCTGGAGTACCTACTCGTTTCTGAATTTGAAAAACATAATGTCAAGGCGGATTTCGAATACGGCATCTATGATTGCGCTGAACAATGCATGATTGGCGGAAATTATATTTCTCCTCAGAAAGCAAAAGTTTCTTCCAACTTTCCCCAGACGCCGAGACTGAACAAGGACGGATACTATTTCGCTGTACAATTTCCTTTGCTTGAGGCCAACATTCTAAGTCAAATGGGAATCTGGACGTTTTCTTCAGCTGTCATGCTGATTGTAATTCTCTTTTTCAGCTACACGATGTTCGTCATCCTCAAGCAGCGCCGCCTTTCTGAAATCCAGAAAGATTTTATCAACAACATGACGCACGAGTTCAAGACACCGATCTCAACTATTGCCATCTCCACTGAGGTGCTGAAAGATCCGGGAATAGTTAAGACACCCGAACGGCTTCTCAACTATGCCACGTTAATAGAAAACGAAAACCGAAGGTTAAAGCAACAGGTCGATCGCGTTCTGCAGATGGCACAGCTCGATAAAGAAGATATCGGTCTAAAAAAAGAAGTGACTGACGTCCACGAACTCATCCACACCGCAGTCAGAAACAATGCCGCTGCCGTCGAGGCAAAGAAGGGAGAGATCAAGCTCAGTCTCGAAGCGGGCAATTCCGTCGCGCAGATAGACGCGCTGCACTTTACAAACGTATTGTACAACCTCATCGACAACGCGATCAAATACAATCAACAGGCACCCCACATCGTTATCTCCACAAAAAATATTAATGGCTCTCTTAGCATTTCAATCGCCGACAACGGCATCGGAATATCCGCGGACGATCAAAAGAAGATTTTTCACAAATTCTACCGGGTACCCACGGGTAATATTCACGACGTGAAGGGATTTGGGCTCGGACTTCACTATGTAAAACATATTGTGGAAATGCATTATGGAAAAATCGCAGTTGAGAGTGTCCCCGGAAAAGGGAGTAAATTCACACTCCTTATTCCTCAACAATAGCATGGGTGCCAGGATACTGTTGGTAGAAGACGACCCGAGTCTGGGCTTCGTCATTAAAGACAATTTGATGATGAAAGGCTACGACACGACTTTGTGTATTGATGGCCAGCAGGGGCTCGAGATTTTTCAGGATTATGATTTCGACCTTTGCATTCTCGATGTGATGATGCCGAAGAAAGATGGTTTTACACTGGCGCAAAACATCAGGGAAAAGAATTCGAACATTCCCATTCTCTTCATCACCGCCAAGACAATGCTGGAAGACAAGGTCGCCGGATTCACGGCTGGTGGTGACGACTACATTGTAAAACCATTCAGCATGGAAGAGCTTTACCTCCGTATCGAAGTTTTCCTGAGACGATCCAGCAATCAACCTTCTCCGGCGGCATCCTACAAGCTTGGTCAATATACTTTCGATTGTCTCAATCTTGCACTGTTACATCCTAAGGGGCAAAAGGTGCTGACCCAAAAAGAAGCCGAAGTCCTGAAGCTTCTCTGCCAGAATAAAGATCATGTGCTGAAACGGGAGGAAATTCTGAAGGCCGTGTGGGGTGATGATGATTATTTTATGGGAAGGAGTTTGGATGTCTTTATATCAAAACTCCGCAAGTATCTGAAAGAAGATCCTTCGGTCGAGATCGCCAACTATCATGGTGTTGGGTTCCGGTTGGAGATCAAATCCTAGGAGATTCTTCGCGTTTCTTAGTGTCTTTGAGTCTTCGCGGCAAAGGACCAGGTACTTCGTAATGAAACTTCAATTCTTAATTACGTTCGGGACTTTGGCACAAATCGCGAAGGCGCGAAGTTGCACTAAGGGTTCATGGCTAATTTCGGCTCACGCTTACTCCCTGCATACAACTCAAACTCCATCAGCCTGCAATCGATCATCGCATTATAGAATTCAATTCTGCGACTCGCTTTTAATCCGATCTTCTTCGCCAAGTCGGGATTGCCTGTAAAAATATAGCCCGTATATCCCTGGCATTTCTTTTTCATAAAGTCGCCGATGCGGGCGTACGTTGCCTGTAGCGCTTCAATTTCTCCCAGGCGGTCGCCGTATTCAGGGTTGAAGAAAATCACTCCTGGTTGTTCCGGAATTTTCGTCTGCTCAAAATCACAGACTGCAAAATCAATTAGCTTGTCCACCCCGGCGATGCCCGCGTTGACTTTTGAAATGTCGATTGCATCGTCGCTGATATCCGTCGCAACGATCTTGAGACCCGGCACATCGATGACTTGTTTCTTAATAATTGCATACTCATCGCGATACATCGACTCCTCATATCCCTTGATGTGCATGAAGGAATAATTGGATCTGAATAAGCCGGGAACCCGGTTTGTAGCCATCAACGCTGCTTCGATGGCAACCGTCGACGAGCCACACATAGGGTTGACAAGTGGCGATGTTCGATCCCACTTCGTTGCCATCACCGTCGCCGCGGCGAGCCCTTCAAGCATCGGCGCTTTGCCCGGAATCTTACGGTAACCATGTTTTGCGAGCGTCTCACCTGAGGTATCGATAAATATCTCCGCATGATCTTCTTTCCAGAAAAGATTGATCACAGTGTGATCGAGTTCGGGACCCGAATCGGGACGTTTGCCGGTTTCGCGACGAATGCGGTCAGCAATGGCATCTTTCACCTTTACGTTCATGAACATTGAGCTGTTCACCGTGAAATGGTCGACGTTGCTCGTAATGGAAATGTATCCCTGGTCAGGAATGATGTTCTCCCATGGATAACGGATCAGAGTATTATAAACGTCTTCGGGATTGGTTGCTCTGAATTTCTTCAGGGAGTACAGAACCTGGCTTGCGCAGCGGAGATTGACATTTAAGCGTATGCAATCTTTCAAGCTGCCTTTGATCTCAACGCCTGTTTGAAATACGCGTTCTGCCGTAAACCCCAATGACTCGATCTCATGCTTGAGATACGGAGCCAACCGCTTCTTGCAGGTGACGATGATTGTGCTGGAGGTTGAAAAGGCGTTCAAGGAAAATTGTTAGACGTAAAACTCTACATATTAGGCGTAAATCAAAAGGCGCCAGAAGCTCATGAGCCACGGATGACACGGATTTTCACAGAGTTAGAATCGAAAAAAATTGCTATGAAAAATCACACGGACGACCGCCAAGGCGGCCTGTCCGTGTCAATCCGTGTCATCCCTGCCTTCGCCGAAGCGGCTACGCGTAGGCAGGGGTGGCCAAAAAAACATTCACGAAAGAACGTCCTTTAACACCTGCACCGACTTCACCTCACCGAAATTATCGATGTGCGTTGCATAAAACCTCAAAAGACTATCAAGCAGATTTTTTCTTTGTTCGTAGACAAGTGAGACCTTTCGATCATAATCTGCGCGTAAAAGCAAGGTAAGTACTTCCTCCTCTTCTTTGCTCATAACCCATGCTCCCAGCACCTCCTCATTGGATTGAGGACCGAATCCAAGAAAACGACTGAGCTTCAGCAGAAAAATCAAATGAAAGTTTTCAGGGTTGATTGTCTTATCCAGGGCAATCAGGGACTCGATCAAGAATGCACATATCTCCTCCGTGTGGCTCTGATCCTTCACGGCCTTATTCAGGATCTCATTGACAAACATCGCCACCGCAGATTTCTTGATGTCGGCGGTGAGGGCCGTGTAGGCATACAGGCATTTCACTTCTTTGATTCGGAGAATGCTCGCATTTTCACGGTGATAAACAACAAGGTCGAGAAGTGTCAGGGGCTGAAACAGCGCAATCTTATTCTTTGCCGATTTGCTGCGCACGCCATTGACAATGTAGGACTGGAGTCCAAACAGTTCGGTAAATATGTTTACGATGATAGACGTCTCACCGTACTTCGTAAATCGGAAAACTACACCTCGGGTTTTGTGGAGCATTCAGTATTCAAGTGCTGGAGAGTTCGGAAGCCCTACCCCTCCTTCTTTCTTCTTTCTTCTCCCTTCTTTCTTCTCCCTTCTCCCTTCTCACTTCTTTCTTCTCACCTCTTCCTTCTTCCTCATCCCTTGAACAAACGCCTTCCTGCTCCGCGCCTCGTACTTATCCTTTTCTCCCAACACAACCTGACCCTGGTTATCCGTAAGCCGGAAAGAAAAAGATGCCAGTTCACCGGTCTGCGCACAGATCGCATGGACCTTTGTTACGAACTCGGCTATCGCAAGGAGATTGGGCATCGGGCCGAAAGGCTTTCCTTCGAAATCCATGTCGAGCCCGGCTACGATCACCCGCTTTCCTGAATTCGCGAGTGTATTGCATACCTCCACGATACCTTCATCGAAGAATTGCGCCTCATCGATTCCAACCACATCGCAGTCTCCCGCGAAAAGTAAAATGTCGCTGGCAAAATTTACCGGCGTCGAACGGATCTCGCGCTCGGCATGAGATACAATTTTCTTTTCGTGATATCGCGTATCGACAGCGGGCTTGAATATCTCTACATGCTGCTTCGCGATGAGCGCCCGGTTAAGTCTGCGGATCAATTCCTCTGTCTTTCCCGAAAACATACAACCACACACTACCTCGATCCAGCCCGCGCGGCCTTCACCTTCTTTTTTTCCGAGCTGTGGTTCAATAAACATGGGCGCAATTTAAAAGGTTTCTTACGGATCGACACAGGTCGAATGTCACGGATTGGCACAGATTAATGCACTGATCCGTGAATATCCGTGATCCTTAATCCGTGTAAATCCGTGAGAAATGCATTTTTGATACCTTTGAAAGCATCCTGAAGATCAACTTAATTCAATGACTCTTAAGATAAATTCCCGCCTTCCTGAAGTTGGCACCTCCATCTTCACAGTCATGTCCCGCATGGCCGTCGACCATGGCGCGATCAATTTATCGCAAGGGTTCCCTGATTTCCCGGTTTCAGCTGAGCTCGTCGAGTTGATCAACCGGGCAATGAAGGACGGTTATAATCAATACGCCCCCATGCCGGGACTTCCAGTTTTGAAAAAGGTGATCGCAGACGTCATCCAATCCACCTACGACCACACCACCGACCCTGAGACCGAGATCACAATTGCCGCGGGCGGTACTGAAGCAATCTTTTCGACAATTGCTGCGCTGATCGGCGCAGGTGATGAGGTTATCGTCTTCGATCCTTCTTACGATTGTTATGCGCCATCCGTAAGACTGAATGGCGGAACACCGGTTTATATAAATCTGAACCCACCATCATTCGGAATCGATTGGGACCTGGTTAAATCGAAGGTCACCAGCCGCACAAAGATGATCATGATCAACACGCCCCATAATCCGAGCGGCTCGGTTTTGGTAGAGCGTGACCTGAGGATTTTGGAGGAGATAGCTTTGAAGTACGGGATCATCGTTCTTAGTGACGAAGTATATGAAAGGCTCATTTTCGACGGCTTCGAACATCAAAGCGTTCTGAAATTTCCCGCACTTGCATCACAAAGCATCGCCGTCTTTTCGTTTGGGAAGACATTCCATGCCACCGGATGGAAAGTTGGGTACACCGTTGCACCCGAATTCCTCACAAAAGAGATCAGAAAAGCACATCAGTTTGTTACGTTCAGTGTAAATACGCCCGTGCAGATGGCACTGTCGAAATACATGACTGACCCTAAGCACTACACGAGCTTAGGCAAGTTCTATCAGCAAAAGCGTGATTTCTTCTTAAAGCAAATTGAAGGTTCTTCCTTTGAACCGTTGGCGTGTCATGGAAGCTATTTTCAGCTCCTTTCGTACAAAAACATTTCAAACAAACCCGAAAAGGAAATGGCCGAATGGATCACTAAAGAATACAAAGTGGCTTCAATTCCTGTTTCGGCGTTCTATAACGACGGCACCGACAACAAGCTTCTGCGTTTCTGTTTTGCAAAGAAAGAGGAGACACTCGCGAAAGCGGGAAGTATTCTGAAAACATTATAGAAAGATGGAAGACCTTTCGATTACACTTATACAATCTTCTCTGCATTGGGAAAACTCAGTCGCCAACCTCGCCATGTTCGAGGAGAAGATCTGGAAAGTTGAGAAGCCTACTGACATCATCATTCTGCCAGAGATGTTTTCAACTGGATTTTCAATGAAGCCCGCAGGCCTCGCAGAGATGATGAACCAGAACACATTCAGGTGGATGAAGCAAATGGCATCACAAACTGATGCGCTCATCATCGGCAGTTTTATAGCAAAAGAAAAGACCAATTATTTCAATCGCCTGCTTTGGATGCAGCCTGATGGCAATTTCCGCGTGTACGACAAACGTCACCTTTTCCGCATGGCCGATGAACATAAAGTTTACACACCGGGCGAGAGCAAGTTCATTGGCACCTGGAAAGGATGGAATATTTTTCCGCTCGTGTGTTACGATCTCAGATTTCCGGTCTGGAGCCGCAACGGGTGGAATTCGGCTGACAAGCGGATGAACTACGACGTTTTGATCTACGTCGCGAACTGGCCAAAGCCGCGGGTGAGTCAGTGGGACGCGTTGCTGCGTGCGCGAGCTATTGAGAACCTGAGCTACACCGTGGGCGTGAATCGCGTTGGTGAGGATGGCAATGGCGTTCCCTACAATGGACATTCCACGGTAGTCGGTCCAAAGGGGGAAGAAATTTTTTCAGCAGGCGAATCAGAAATGGTCAAAACCGTGAAGCTTAGTTACAGCGATTTGATCACCCACCGGACGAAGTTTCCGGCTTACCTGGATGCAGATAATTTCAGTATCGATTAGCTGACGAGCAATTTCGAAGTTTGTCAGGCTGAGCGGAGTCGAAGCCCTCGCAAAGGAAGTCCGAATGTCCCCTTCGACTCCGCTCAGGGTGACATTCTCGCAACATACCCTCCAACAACCTCTAATCGCTTGTTGTTCTTCGCCAACACCGGTATTTTTGGGCTCAATTTTCCTGCATGACCCCCAAAAAAATTACCCGCGCCCTCATTTCCGTTTTTTATAAGGACAAACTCGAGCCCATCGTACGAACACTGGCTGAAAACAATGTGGAGTTCGTTTCCACTGGGGGCACACAGGATTTTATCGAGAAGCTCGGCTACAAAGTCACGCCTGTGGAGAAACTCACGGGATACCCTTCGATATTCGGTGGTCGTGTCAAGACTTTACATCCAGCTATCTTCGGCGGCATTCTCTATCGCAGGGATGACCCCTCTGATCTCAAACAGGCTGAAGAATTTGAAATCGCTCCAATTGATCTGGTCATCGTCGATCTATATCCTTTCGAAGAGACAGTAGCGAAAGGTGGAACGGAAGAAGATATCACGGAGAAAATTGACATTGGCGGCATATCGCTGATTCGCGGGGCAGCCAAGAACTTTAACGATGTATGGATTGTGTCATCGCGGAGCCAATATGGACAAGTTCTTGAGCACCTGAAGCAAAACAACTGCACGTCTGATCTGGCATTAAGAAAACATTTTGCAGCCCTGGCGTTCGACGTGACTTCGCATTATGACTCGGCAATTTTTAATTATTTCAACGGCGAACAGAAACTTCCGCGCTTCAAAGCAAGTTTTCAAAACGGGAAAGTTTTGCGTTATGGAGAGAACCCGCATCAAAAAGGAATTTTTTACGGGGACCTGAATGCGCTTTTCGAGCAGATCAACGGGAAGGAGCTTTCATACAACAATCTTGTAGACGTTGACGCAGCAGTGAACCTGGTAGCAGAATTTGAGGGCGAAACCGCGTTTGTCATCATTAAGCATACGAACGCGTGTGGCGTTGCCACGGCGCCGACCGTTAAGGAGGCATACACCAAGGCGTTCCAGGCCGATACCTTGTCGGCATTTGGAGGCGTACTTGCTACGAACAAGACGATCGATCTCCCAGCGGCGGAAGCGATGAACTCACTTTTTTTTGAAATACTTATCGCTCCCGGCTACACTCCCGAGGCGTTGGCACTCCTCAACTCAAAAAAGAACCGGATCATCCTAAAGCAAAAGAATAGTATTAGACTGGAGACGCAAGTGAAGTCGTTGCTGAATGGAGTCCTCTCCCAGGATTACGACACGAAGACAGATTCTGCAGCTGATTTGAAGATAGTGACCAGGAAAAGTCCGACACCTTCGCAAATAAAGGATCTCTTATTCGCTAGCAAGATTTGTAAACACACTAAATCCAACACAATTGTCCTGGCAGTGGACGGTCAGTTGCTGGCAAGCGGCGTGGGTCAAACTAGTCGGGTGGATGCTTTAAGGCAGGCCATTGAAAAAGCGATGACGTTTGGATTCACTTTGCAGGGTGCTGCGATGGCCTCAGATGCGTTTTTTCCGTTCCCTGACTGTGTAGAGATTGCTTACAGGCAAGGTGTTGCGGCGGTGATTCAGCCGGGCGGCTCGATCAAGGATCAGGACTCGATCAACTTTTGCGATGAGCATGGGATGACGATGGTGTTCACCGGCACCAGGCATTTTAAGCACTAAGATATCGTCGAAGGAAAGAAGGCATTGACATAAAAATCCATGCCATACCCAGGTTCAAAATTCCAATAAGATAAAAGGGATAACGCGCGTCGAATCACCTGTTTATTTACTTAATTTTGTGGCGATTTTATTCCTTCCACAAGAGAGAACCTAAACACGCAAATGGGACTTTTTGATTTCTTCACCAGTGACATTGCCATCGATCTGGGAACTGCAAACACGCTCATTATTCATAAAGACAAAGTGGTGGTGGATGAACCCTCCATCATCGCGCTCGACAAGCTCAGCGGAAAAGTGCTGGCAATCGGACGCGAGGCAATGCAGATGCATGAAAAGACGCATGACAACATAAAGACAATTCGACCTCTCAAGGAAGGTGTTATCGCCGATTTCCACGCAGCTGAGATGATGATTCGTGGCATGATCAAGATGATTGACACTGGACGGCGACTGTTCCCACCGTCTTTGCGAATGGTTATCTGTATCCCCTCGGCTATTACTGAAGTGGAAAAACGCGCCGTTCGTGATTCAGCGGAACACGCAAACGCAAAAGAAGTGTACATGATCCACGAGCCGATTGCAGCCGCCATCGGTATTGGCATAGACATCGAGCAGCCGATCGGAAATATGATTGTCGACATCGGAGGAGGAACTACGGACATCGCCGTAATTGCCCTTTCCGGAATTGTTTGCGACCAATCCATCCGGATCGCCGGTGATACATTCAATCGTGATATCCTTGATTACATGCGCCGTCAACACAACCTGTTGATCGGCGAAAGGACTGCAGAAAGAGTGAAAATTGAAGTGGGTTCAGCTTTGACCGAGCTCGACGACGGTCCGGATGACTACGAGATCAGAGGACGTGACCTGATGACCGGAATTCCCAAAACGATCAAGATCTCCTATAGTGAAGTTGCGTTCGCGTTGGATAAATCCATCTCCAAGCTGGAAGAAGCCGTGTTGAAGGCATTGGAGCTTTCTCCTCCCGAACTGTCAGCCGATATCTACGAGCGCGGCATTTACCTGACTGGCGGGGGTGCAATGCTTCGCGGCCTTGACAAACGACTCTCTCTTAAGACAAAACTTCCAATTCACGTCGCCGACGATCCCCTGAGGGCTGTCGTACGTGGAACGGGCGCAGCATTGAAAAACCTTGACCACTTCAGAAAAGTGTTGATGACCTAACATTGTACCATGCATGGCCTGCAGTTGGAAATTCAAGCTTTAATCTCAACAACCAGTACGCACCTCCTTGTCCCGATAGCTATCGGGATGAACCTTAAACCTTGAACTTTAAAGTCGCATGCAGCGTCTTGTAAATTTTTTTTACGAATACCGGGCTTTCTTCACTTTCCTGCTCATGGAAATCCTGTGTGCGTGGCTGATCATCGGAAACAACCAGTACCAGAACACTAAATTTTTTAACTCCTCTAACAGGCTCGCCGCTTCTATCCTCGGATTTTCTCAGGGTTCACGCGAATATTTTTCCCTCCGACAGATCAATGAAGAGTTATCCCGTGAAAACGCCCAGCTCAGGACTATCATCGAGCGCCAGGGACACTCCAGGGGAACACCTGCGATTACTTCTGATACGGTGTCGCGGTTCAAGTTTGTCAGCGCAAAAGTGATCAACAACTCGGTGTCGCAGTTCAAAAATTATATAACGATCAATCGTGGTACGGATGCCGGAATCGAGCCGGGGATGGCAGCGATCAGTATCTCAGGCGCAGTCGGAAAAGTGAAGTCTGTGTCAGAGCATTTTTCCGTGCTGATATCGATCCTGAATATCGACGAGCAGGTTTCAACAATTCTTAAACGCACCAATAGCTTTGGAACAGCACAATGGGACGGCACAGATCCACGCGTCGTTAACTTGCTGTATGTACCGCGCCATGTCCAGCCAGAGGTAGGTGATACAGTAGTAACATCAGGGTACAATGCTGTGTTTCCTCAAGGTGTGCTCGTTGGCATCGTGAAAGAGGTCAAACTCAAAGAAGAGGCCCTTTTCTATGATATCCGCGTAGAGCTGGCTCAGGACTTCCGCCGCTTGTCCTTTGTAAAAATCGTCAGGAGCGAAATGAAACCCGAATTGGATTCGCTTGAGAATGTAACCGTTGGAAATCCGAAATGAGCCGCTCCGGAATACTTGTCGCCATTTACTTCGTGCTGTACCTGTTGGCCCAGGTGATGCTCTTCAAGCAACTCGTCCTGTTTAATACGGCTTTTTGCTTCCTCTACGTCGCGTTTATCCTCCTCCTGCCGATCGAGACGAACTCCATGGTCCTGATGCTGGTTGCGCTCGTACTCGGTATTGGCGTTGATGTATTCTACGACAGTCTTGGTTTGCATGCATTTAGTTTGGTGCTCGTGGCCTATCTCAGGAACTACTGGCTGGGCACGATTACACCGCAAGGTGGTTACGACACCGGTGAAGGCCCCACGCTGGCCGTGAACGGTCTTCAATGGTTTATGGTTTATGCATTACCCCTGGTGTTCGTCCATCATTTCGTTTTGTTTTTTACCGAGGCCGGCGGCTTTGGCATCTTTTGGTTTACGATGCTGAAAGTCATCACGAGCCTGGCGTTTACAATGGGCGTGATCTTATTTTTGCAATACTTTTCTTTTGAAAGAAGGAGATAATGAACGAGGGAAGAAAAGAAATATTTCAGATCATTTTTGTCCTGGTAGGGCTCATCTTCCTGGTAAAATTATTTTTCATCCAGGTAATTGATGACCGCTATGCCGACCTTGCCGACAGCAACGCCATCCTAAGACAAGTGGACTACCCTGTGCGCGGCCTTATCCGCGACCGCAATGGGAAGCTGATTGTATATAATACACCCGAGTTCAAGCTCGAGGTGCTGATGAAAGACGTAAAGAAATTTGACTCGGCTAAATTTTGCCAGGTCTTCGAGATCTCACGCGAAGAGCTGAGAAAGAAATTCAAGGAGATGAAGGCACGGAAGGAGTATTCTCCTTTCAAACCCACCCTCTTTCTCAACCAGCTTTCAACCACCGACTTCGCTAAGATCCAGGACTACCTGGACGAATTTCCCGGCTTTTATGTTCAAGCACGGACCACCCGCGCATACACAACCCCGGCTCTCGCAAACGCACTGGGCTATGTAAGTGAAATCAGCAAGAACAGGCTCGAAACTGATGCTACCGGCATTTACAAGCAAGGCGACTATATCGGGCAAAGCGGTATTGAAGCATATTATGAAGAACAACTCAGCGGAAAACGCGGGGTGAGTTTCAAGCTGCGAAATGTGAAGGGAATTCTGAAAGGGTCGTTCAAAAATGGAGCCTACGATACGCTTTCTGTGCCAGGTCAGGACCTCGTCACCGGCATCGATCTCGACCTCCAGCAGTATGGAGAATTTCTCATGAGAGGTAAATCTGGAAGTATTGCTGCAATTGAACCATCAACAGGTGAAATACTTGCCCTGGTTTCCGGACCATCCTATAATCCGACATTGCTCACGGGCCGTGAGTACAGCAAGAACTTCCGGCTGATCAGCAGTGATACAAACAAACCATTATTCAACCGGCCGTTGATGGCCCAATATCGCCCGGGATCTATTTTCAAAATAGCACAAGCAATGACAGCCTTACAAGAAGGCGTCATAACTCCGGATACGCGCATTCGCTGCGACCGGTCCATCATCAACTGTCATGGCAATCACTCTAACGAAGACCTTCGCGGTGCCATCGCCAACTCGTGCAATCCCTATTTTCACAACGTGCTTCGTCGGATGTTAAACAAAGGAGTAATCAACGATCCTTTTAAAGACACCCGCATCGGCCTGGCCGAATGGGATAAACATATCATGAGCTTTGGTTTTGGAAAGCCCCTCGGAATCGATCTGCCGAATGAAAAGAATGGTAACATTCCAACACCAGAATACTATGACAGGGCTTATAACAACAGGCCCTGGAAATTCTCAAACATCTATTCGATCGCCATCGGTGAAGGCGAAAATCTCGTGGTGCCACTACAAATGGCAAATTTTGCTGCTACCGTTGCGAACAGAGGATATTACTATACACCGCATATTGTCAAGTCAATCGGGAAGGATGGTCAACCGCTTCCAAGGTTCCTGGAAAAACATACAACGAGCATCGACCCGGCAAACTTTCTGATTGCAGTAGATGCGATGCAGCAAGTGGTCGACGCGGGAACGGCCCAATACCGCGCCAAGCTGAAAAATATTGTCGTGTGCGGCAAGACAGGAACTGTTCAAAATATGCCGCTTCCTGACCACGCTGTTTTTATATGTTTTGCGCCACGTGAAAATCCGAAGATCGCGATCTCAGTCTATGTCGAAGACGCAGGCCAGGGAGGGCGCGCTGCCGCATCTATTGCTTCATTGATGATTGAGAAATATCTGATCGGACACACGGAAAGGCCGCACATCGAGCAATATGTGCTGGCTGGAAAATTTCTCGACTGATGAAACGCGAGGACAACATATCGGGAAGTTTGGATTGGCCCACCATTGGTCTTTACCTCGCATTGGTGATGCTCGGGTGGATCAACATCTACGCCGTTGTTTATGATGAATCAGTTCATCAGCCAATCTTCAGCCTTACGCTCAACTCTGGAAGGCAACTCCTTTTCATCATCGCATCTCTTATCATTATCATGGGTATTGTTATCCTGGACATGCGTTTCTACGAAGCGTTTGCTTATGTCCTTTACGGCGTGATCATTGTGGCCCTCCTCCTCGTTCCCATCGTCGGAAAAGAGGTTGGAGGAAACAAGGCATGGCTCGGTGTGGGCTCATTTGGGGTCCAGCCTTCCGAATTTGCAAAATTTATCACCGCGCTCGCCGTTGCGAAATATGCCGGGTCGGTCGGCTTCCGGATGGATAATCTACGGAGCCAGATTGTACTGTTTGCGATGATCGGTTTGCCAATGGTGCTGATCCTCGTTGGGCAGAAAGACACTGGTACAGCCCTTGTTTTCACTTCATTTGTGCTTGTATTCTTCCGCGAGGGCATGTCCCCGTTCCTGATGATCGTGGGGCTGTGTGCGGCTGTGATCTTCATCCTCACCTTGTTGGTTCCTAATCAGCTTTATCTCCATGGTGCGATCCTTGTTATTCTCATCATGCTCATCGCAATGGGAAAGAAAAAAGTAAAGAGGATCGTCACGCTGACGCTGGGGGCTTTGATCATTATGGGGGTGATTGAAAGCGTAGATTATGTTGTGACAGACGTGTTAAAGCCCTATCAGCAAAACCGGGTACGGGCGCTGATCAACCCGGATGCAGATCCACTCGGGGCGGGATGGAACGTCACACAGTCAAAAATAGCAATCGGCAGCGGCGGGTTCATAGGCAAAGGATTTCTGAAAGGAACCCAGACAAAGTTCGACTTCGTGCCCGAGCAAAGCACCGACTTCATCTTCTGTACGATTGGTGAGGAGCACGGCTGGCTGGGAAGCCTGGTGGTGGTGGGGCTTTTCTCCGCGCTTTTCCTGCGAATACTATTTATTGCCGAACGTCAGAAGAACCGCTTCGCGCGTGTCTATGCTTACAGTGTCGTGTGCATTTTCTTCTTTCACTTTGCGGTCAACATCGGAATGACCATTGGGCTGTTTCCCGTGATCGGGATTCCCCTTCCCTTCTTCAGCTATGGAGGATCTTCATTGTGGGGATTCACCGTACTACTCTTTATCCTGCTGAAACTGGACGCACACAGAGGACAGGTGCTTCAACGCATCTAATTTTAAATGCTAGATTAAATTTTAAATACAGTGCGCGTATTTAAAATTGAGAATTCAAAATTTAAAATTGCCTACGCGAAGCGATTCTGCACCATTTCCATAAACTCAAGGTACTCGTCACTGTCTTTGTTCCATTCGGAGTAGTTATTGAGGAGATAAGTCTGCGCCTGGTTCATGTCGTCGAGTTCATCCAGGCGTTCTATGGCTGCTGAGAAAAGTTCGAAGTCACCATTAAAAAGGATTTTGGTGAACATGAACTTCTGATTGATCGTCAGACTGTCCTTGATTTTTCTTTTCTTCTGAAAATCGTCAGCAAGTGTATGTTGACCGCCCTTATGAAGTGTGTCGTACAGCGTCGCCTGGACGGCCTCTGGCTTCCTGGCTGGCTCTTTTTCGGGTACTTTCTTTTCGGGCTGAGCAGCAACGGGCTCCGGACGTGCTGGCGGCGTTGGAGTCGCTACCGATTTCTTCTCATAGAGCTGTTCAACGTTCAAAGGAACGACTGCCGAGAACTTCGCGATATAGTCATCAACATCTTCCGGCGTAAAATTGACTTCCTCGAGTATATGATCGAGGAGTGCAAAAGCTTCATTGCCTGTGAGACTTGTCAGTTTCCGATCGCGTAGGTGCTGCAGGAGTTTCTCAAGCGGCGTGCGATTGATCTTTATGTACTTGATGTCGTTAGCGAGGTCGTCAAGCTTTAACGTACCACCTCCACCACTGTCCAGTGTGTCTGAATAGAAATCGTACGGATCGAGGATAAGGTAAAGTGTTTGGTGAGCCGCTTTCTTTAACAGTGGCTGGAAATTCTCGCGCGATATCGAAATGTTATTGGATAACAGGTTCTGAAACTTAACCAGGGCTTCCGCAACTGCCGGAGCGTTGTAATCGAAAAAGGGACTCCTCAGTTTCTGGCTCTCCAATTTCCATGCATGGAGCAATTCCCGGATGACAAAAAAATTGATCTGCGGGACGTCACAAAGACTGGTGATCTCCGGTCCGGTTATCTTTTCCTTCGACGAGAAAAAAGAAGCCGTTACCTTAGAAGCGTAATCGTCACTATAATCCTCCAGGGCCTTCAGACTAATTTTTTCATCCATGATCAGCAGCAAAAGAGTGAAGTGATTCGAACATGGTAAAGATAATCATAGAAAATCTGGGACAAAAAGAGGTCGACGTCGTAGCGCCCGGGAAGTCGGTGCTCCATCAACTGCAGGCCCATTTCATTGATCATATGCATGAATGCGGGGGCAAAGGCCGCTGCACGACCTGTAAGCTAAAAATAGAAGAGGGAATGCAAAATCTGACGCCGCTGACCTGGGCGGAAAAGCAGTACCGGCAACAGCACCTCTTGAATGACGATGAGCGCCTGGCGTGCCAGATCAGCGTTAAGGGAGACTTGCGAGTGTCCGTACCAAAGGAGACGCAGCTCCCTCATATGAAGTACGACTATTAGTTCAGTGTTTAGAGTTCAGGTTTTAGAGTTCGGGATTCCAAGCCACATGCGAGTTGAGCCAATCCCGTAAGGTGGAATGTCCTCGCCATTAACCACACTTTTACATTCCAACTTTAGTGTTTTACGTTTTGCGGTTTCGCGGACCACTACTTCTTCAATGGAGCCAGTATCCTATACTCCGTCTCCACATCTCCCTTGCTGATATCGGTAAGCTTCCCTTTCAGCATTCGTTTTTTCAAGGGTGACAAGTAGTCGATGAACATCTTTCCCTCCAGGTGATCATACTCATGCTGGATGATGCGGGCTTTTATGCCGTCGTATTCTTCTTCCTTGATGTTCCAGTCCTCGTCAGCGTACCGGATCCTGACGGTTTCCGGTCGTGATACGTTCTCGCGAATATTCGGAATGCTCAGACAACCTTCTTCAAACTCCCACTCCTCCCCGTCTTCTTCAACGATCACTGGATTGATAAAAGCTTTTTTGAACCCGGTCATATCTTCCTCCTCTTCGTTCAATGTCGTGCCATCCACAACAAATATTCGTATGCTCTTACCGATCTGCGGAGCCGCGAGACCAATACCGTGCGCCGCATACATGGTCTCATACATGTCCTGGACGAATGCCTTAATGTCAATCGAGCCCTTCTCGACCTCTTTAGCCCGCTTGCGCAGCACCGGGTCACCGTACATTACGATGGGATAAACCATGATTGTTTCTTATCTGTACAAAGTTAAGAGTTAATGGTAAATAGTTAATAGTGGTTAACCCTGATAACTATTAAGTGATAACTATTAACTATTTTCTCCCTGCACCCTCCAGATACGACTGAAGAATAAGCGTCGCGCTGATCTTGTCGACGTTACCTTTCACGCGCCGATCCTTTTTGCTCATTCCCCCATCGATCATACTTTGCATTGCAATGGAGCTGGTGAATCGTTCGTCCACCCGCGCTACGGGTTTGTCAGGAAATTTTACTTGCAGGTCCGCGATAAGTTTGCGCACGGCTGCCGTCATGTCGGTATCTTCATTGTTGAGGCGTTTGGGCATCCCCACTACAAGTTGATCTACTTGCTCCCTTTGGAAATAGGATTCCAGGAAACTGAAAAGCTTATCACTTTCAACGGCGTCCAGCGCTGTCGCAATGATCCGCATCGGGTCCGTCACCGCGAGCCCGGTGCGTTTCATGCCATAATCAATTGCAAGGATCCTGGGCATGTAGAACTTATGATGGTTGACTCATGATTGGTGAGGAGCAGACTTGACCGACAGGCAAATTTCTCCGCGTGTAATTCAATTGAGTTTTGTCTTCTCAACAAACATCTTGCGGACTTTGTTCTCGAGCAACATTGCCTTAGGAAAGAGAATCTCGTTTTCGATTCGCGCGTGGATCTGCAGGCTCATTTCAAGTTCTGCGAGTTCGGCATAAATCACGCGCACATGCAATGGCGTCCGTGTCGTGACGGCGTAGTCCTTTGTCATTTTCCGTATACCCTCCATCTCATCGTCATGGGCCTCATGATCCACCGCAAAACGCTCCAGTGAATGGCGCTCCATCATGTAGAAAAGCTGAGAAGGATTGTAATTCTTCTTGTCCGACTTGTCGAGCAGCTGGATGTATCTGAAGAGCGTGTCTTCCTCTTCGTAGATGTGATGAATGAAATCGTCGACAAAAAGAGGGAACAGTGTCTTGAGATCTTTTGCAATTGCCGTGTAAGCAGGTGTCTCAGCCTTAAAGTTCTCAACAAGCTTTGAGATATAGGGAAGCTTATGTTTGACAAAAAGAAAATGCGCGTGTTTCAGATACTCGATGATCAGATCGATCGGGTAGGAATTAAGGGGAACATTCTCCTCTGCCAACGGATGCGTTGAAGACTCCAGCTCTTGTACGACATGTTCTACCTTGAGGCCACGGCTTTCACAGACCTCCTGCAAAGTCTTTTCGGAGTATTCGTAAAAGCTGATGCCGAAATAATAAAGCACATATGCCCGGACATAGTCCTGTTCGACCAAGTCTCCAATCCGGCGATTTTTAAGCTCCAATTTTTCCACAGGTTGGTAAATATAAAAATCCGAGGCGCTTTCTACAATTAAGACCCTGCGTTTCACCGAATCTGAACTTTGCAGCATCTTTGCCGTTGTAACTGGCAGACAGTTTTTTTTTATTATGAGCGAGATCAATAACAGCCCCCGCCAAATTGGCCTTCCTTTGGTTTTGTGCATCGGTTTGGCGGCCGGGGTACTCGTGGGCGCAAGTCTTAATTCGACATCCATTTCCAGCAATTCCGACAGCGATGATGTAAGAAAGTTCAAGGAGGTACTGGGACTGATCAAAACCGAATATGTTGACACGACTCAAACCAACGCGCTGGTGGATGACGCCATCCAACACATGCTTGACAAACTTGATCCGCATTCGTCATACATCCCGGTAAGCCAACGAATTGAAGCAAACGAAGACCTGCAGGGAAATTTTGAAGGGATTGGTATTGAGTTCAATATTTTTCACGATACGTTGGTCGTGGTATCGGCGCTGAGTGGCGGTCCCTCTGAGGCAGTGGGCCTGCAACCCGGCGATAAAATTGTCAAGGTGGGCGATAAAATGATTGCTAACGTGGGCCTGACAAATCCGCAGGTTATGAAACTGCTCAAAGGACCCAAGGGCACCGAGGCAAAGCTCGAGGTACTGCGGAAAAACGTGCAGTCACCATTGAAGTTCTCAATCATCCGCGATCGCATTCCTCAGCATTCCGTCGATGTCGCCTATATGGTTGATCACGAAATCGGTTATATCAAGATCAATCGCTTCTCGCAAACAACTTACGAGGAATTCAAAACATCGCTTGAAGACCTCAAAAAGAAAGGCATGAAGAAACTTGTCCTGGATCTGCAGGGAAACCCGGGCGGATATATGAACCAAGCGATCGATCTCGCCGACGAATTCCTGGCGCAAGGCAAAAAGATCGTGTTCACTAAAGCAAAGGATTCAAAGTACAACTCAGAGGCATTGTCTACCGGCAAAGGAAGTTTTGAGCAAGGGGACCTGATCGTTCTCGTCAACGAAGGAAGCGCCTCTGCGTCGGAGATCCTCGCCGGTGCGCTGCAGGATAACGACCGCGCATTGGTGGTGGGTAGAAGATCATTCGGTAAGGGCCTGGTCCAATCCCCTTTCGATCTCAGTGACGGATCCGAGCTGCGATTGACGATATCCAGGTACTACACTCCGAGTGGGAGATCGATACAAAAGCCATACGGTGACCTGGAGGACTATTCCAAAGACATGCTCAAGCGCTACAAACACGGCGAATTCTTTGTCGCTGACAGCATCAAATTCAATGACTCACTCAAATACCTGACCCTTAACGGCCGGTCGGTCTTTGGGGGCGGCGGGATTATGCCAGACTATTTTGTGCCCCTGGATACCGCCCAAAACAGCCACTATCTCAACGAATTATATGTTTCAAATTCTTTACAGGAGTACACTTTCAAGTATACTGACAAGAAAAAGGCAGAATTGACGGACATGGGCTATGAAAAGTTTTACCACAGCTTCGTCGTCACGGATGAGATGCTGAATCAGCTGGCACGGGTGGGAGAGCAAAACAAGGTCAAACCAGACTTCAGGGACATGTCGCGGCACAAGAAGGATTTTCAAATCAACGTCAAGTCGCAGATCGCCCGGAGGATCTGGGGGAACCAGGGATTCTACCCGATATTCAACGAAAACAATGAAGTTCTGCAGCAGGCAATCAAACTGTTTGACCGGATTCCGGATCTGAACCGCGGAAAAATGTAGGTCAGTGCTTCACAAGCAGCAATTTGTAGTTGCTGCCCAAAAGTCCATGGTAGTATAAGAGTTTCCCGTTGCTGGATATTGACGGAGCCTCTACGAAGTCGCCCAACCCCTGCAGAAGCATGGGCTCGCCAAAGGGCTCTGTATCCTTCTTCCGTGAGGCAAAGTAGATACCAGGCTTCGAGTTTGCATCTATCGGTGCGGGAACCCTTGTGAAATAAATTCCGAGATCATCGGACGAAATAGAAGCCGCGTATTCGAGTTGAGCTGTGTTAATATTCTTCAAGATCTCGCCGCTGTTTTCCAATCTCACGAAACCATTGTCGGTTTTTTTTGCGACGACAATGTCTGCCGAAGTTGGATGACCGGAATTGTCCATTTGTCCGTCAACAAAATACAACGTGTTGCCGGAAGCGTTCACCTCCACATCAAAGTTTACGACACCCGCCTGTTTCTTTGATATTCCTTCGACCAGCGTGACATTGGAGGCTACACCATCTTTAAATGTCGCGGTGTAAATTGTTGACAATGTACTCGCATAGTTTCTTGTCGAGATAAAGTAAAGATTGTTTGAATTGTCCATCGTCGGCGTTCCTTCGATGTCGGTTGTTGCGAGGCCGCCGATCAAACCCTTATAGTCGAATATCTTTTGATCCTTGGTTACTGTCGCCCAATGCAGATTGGTATCCTCGGCAGGGGTGTTGAGATTATTGAAGAACAAGTATTTTCCGTCGCGGCTGAAAAACGGCTCCATAAGATCGCTTCCCTTATAGTTCGTCACTGTCACCGCGTTGGGTGGGCCGAACAGGATCGGCTCCGGAATTGTATGCGTGCAGCCAAAAAACGCCCAAAAAAGCGCGAAAACACAATATTTCGGGAATTTTGACCGTCTGTCCATAGCTGGCCGGAAGGTACGACCGGTTGGTTCCTTTAGCAAAGCCCTCGTATTTTAGTACCCTTAATTCAAACTATGTTCTACAATCGGCTTGGTAAAATCCCACCCAAGAGGCACACGCAATTCCGGCAGCCGGATGGCAGTCTTTACAAAGAAGAAGTGGTAAGTTCAGAAGGATTCTCAGGAATTTATTCTATCCTTTACCACGTCCACGCACCCACACGTATCAAGGAACTCAGGCAACCCGTGAAATACGGTCCCAAGAAACTTGAGGACTACAGCCTTCGCCAAACGCATCTGAATACTTCGAAAGTTGGGACGACGGGTGACGACTACCTTGAGGCGCGAAAGGTTTTGTTGATGAACAGCGACTGCTCGCTTGCGATCTGTTCTCCAACCAAAAGGAAAATGGATTATTTCTATAAGAATGCCGAAGGCGATGAGGTATTATTTATTCATGACGGCAGTGGAACGCTTATCACTCAGTTCGGTAAGCTCGATTTCACACATGGGGATTATGTCGTTATCCCGAGAACGGTGATCTACAAGCTGGAGTTTAATGAAGGACCCCTGCGCCTGCTGGTGATCGAATCAGCCTCTCCTGTGGAGACCGTGAAGCGTTATCGTAACCAACTGGGTCAATTACTTGAACATTCTCCGTACTGCGAACGCGACATCAGACCGCCGGTTGAACTGGTCACGGATTCATCGAAGGGTGAGTTTCATATGAAGATCAAGAAGCAGGGCTACCTGCATCACTACGTGTATGAACATAGCCCATTGGATGTCGTTGGGTGGGATGGCTTTCTGTGGCCTTATGCTTTCTCCGTTCATGAGTTCGAACCGATCACCGGCAGGATACACCAGCCGCCACCTGTGCATCAGACTTTTCAGGGGCACAATTTTGTAATCTGTTCATTTGTTCCCAGATTGTTTGACTATCACCCGCTGTCGATACCCGCACCTTATAACCATAGCAACATCGATAGTGATGAAGTACTATACTACGCTGAGGGAAATTTCATGAGCCGGCGCGGCATTGAACGCGGATCATTTACATTACACCCCGGAGGATTGCCTCATGGTCCGCATCCGGGAACGGTGGAGAAGAGTATCGGAGCTAAAGAGACTAAAGAGCTCGCAGTCATGCTTGACACGTTTCATCCACTATATCTGACTACGGATGCTGAACAGTTTATTGACAAGAACTATCCAATGAGTTGGACCGACAAGGCGGACGGGTTTAATGAAGTGAATACTCCCTGAAAAAATGAAGATATTAATCCTGACCTTCCTGTCGCTACTTTTGGTACAGGCACCTGCATTTTCACAATTCACCAGGATAACAAATACCCCCATTGTAACGGACGCACGGGAGTCAAGCGGTCTTGCATGGATCGACTATGACAATGATGGCGATGACGATCTTTTCGTTACGGTATCGAGCGGGCCCGGCTCACCGAATTCAAGTGATCTTTTGTACCAGAATAACGGGGATGGAACATTCACCAGAATACTCGTTGGAGATGAGGTGAATGAAAATGGGACCGGGCGGAGCTCTACATGGGGTGACTTCAACAATGACGGCTACATTGACCTTTTCGTTGTGAACCAGCTTGAAACCACCCTGTATAGGAATTCGGCCGCTGGCTTTATAAAAATCAATTCGATACCCACGACTCCCCTTTCTTTTTCTTATGGAAATGACCATTCAGGAGCTGCCTGGGGCGATTTTGACGGGGACGGGTACCTGGACCTTTACCTAGCTTCGTATCAGCTCGCCGCCAATTCAAGGAACGTGCTCTACATGAACAACAAGGACGGATCGTTCACTCAGGTTCCTGACACTTCTCCCGTTACAACAATAGGTTATAGCATGACACCATCTTTGATAGACTATAATCTCGATGGGAGGTTGGATATTGTTGTTCCAAACTACTCGACCACGACAGCCTTTCTTTATGCAAATCAAGGAAACGGGATTTTTAACAGCATCGCAAACGCGAGTGGGCTTGTAAACATTTCAGCTCAGGGCGCATCGTTTGCTGATTATGATAACGATGGTGATTTTGACGTGCTCTTCAATGTCAACTACAATACCTCGAATCAATTTTTTGAAAACAATGGGGATGGCACATTTTCATCCAAAACAATCGCGCCATCTTCCAAGTTACTAGCGGCAGCAACTGCTTGGGGTGATTACAATAACGATGGATTCATTGATGTAATCCTTGTAGGCGCCTATCCTTTTCCGGGAGGTACGGGAACGGAAGGCAAAACAATGCTATTCAAAAACAACGGTGACAAGACCTTTACTGATGTATCTGCTGACCAAGGAATGGTCAGTGGTTTTTATTCCTGGGCAGTTGCGTGGTCCGACTACGACAAGGATGGGTTCCTGGATGTTCTCGTTGGAAACCGTAGTGGAAATAATCTTCCCATAAATAACGTCTTGTACAAAAACTCATCGAACGGCAACAATTGGATAAACTTAAAACTGACGGGAAAAAATTCCAACAGATCGGCGATTGGAACCAACGTGCGCATCAAAACCGGTGGTAAACTTCAATCGCGCACCATTCAAGCCAGCACTGGGACGAATTCACAAAACAGTCTGAACGTTCATTTCGGAATCGGAAAGTCAGAAAAAATTGATACCATGTTGATCGAATGGCCGCTCCGCGGTACTCAGGAAATCTTCAATCAGGCAAAGAATCAATTCCTTCAGATAACAGAAATCGATTTCCCGGCAGGACCGTCAGGTCTTACAACGATCAGCAATTTTACGGATGCTACTCTCACTTGGACAGACAATTCGATCAATGAAACCGGATTTAGAATCGAGCGATCCAAAGGAAAGTCGAATAATTTTAAGTTCCTGGCAACAGTTCCTGCCAACACGACCACCTATAAAGATCAGGGTGCACCAACAGCAGAATATTATTATCGGGTTACTGCCACCGTAGCAGATGGCGTTTCAACTTATTCCAACATCTCATCAGGCGTTGTAATCACCGGTCTCGGTGAACGTAGCGAATCGAATATGACCGTTTACCCAAACCCCGTGGTACATGATCTCCACATTGTTCCAAACGGCCAGGCGATCGGAACCACTGCCAGACTTTTCAATTCATTTGGCCAGCACATCGCAAACTTTGACCTCGCCAGCGAGCACGAAGTAATTTCACTAAGCTATCTCTCGCCCGGAATCTATTTATTAAGATTGGGAAGCGAAAGCATGACAATCTTAAAAAAGTAACATTCTTAAAATTCACTCCCCCGAAGTATGCAAAAATATTCGTTACCCATTCAGGTGCGTTGGTCCGACATTGATCAGAACCGGCACTTGCGTCATTCCGCTTATTATGATTATGGGGCACTCGTTCGGTTTTCCTGTTTCTCCATCCAGGGATTGTCGAACCAAAGACTGGAGGAAATGCACATCGGACCCATTCTTTTCCGCGAAGAAGCAGTCTTTAAGAGAGAGATAAAATTCGAAGACCAGGTCACCGTGGACCTTGAAGTGACAAAATCACTCCCTGACTTTTCAAGGTGGAGCATCCGACATCATTTCTACAAGCAAGACGGCGTGCTCTCGGCCATATTGAATATGGACGGCGCGTGGATCGATGTTGGGAAAAGGAAGCTGACGATTCCAAACGCCGAAATCCAGCGAATTTTTAATGAATTTCCCAAAGCAGAAGATTTCCAGTGGATGGAAAGAACCTCGAAGGGTTAAGGTTTAAGGTTTAAAGGAGGTCGACCAACCACCCATTGCCTGATTATTTTCGGAAAGTGCCTGTGTTCCAGTTTGTGAACTTTACTCGCAATCATCTCAGCAGTATCTCCGGGCTCAACTGGGCACACAGCTTGAAAAACGATTTTTCCTTCATCGAATTTATCGTTGACTTCATGGATCGTGATGCCCGTTTCCTTTTCTTTTGAACTGAGAACGGCGTTGTGAACATGATCACCGTACATTCCTTTGCCTCCGAATTTTGGAAGCAGCGACGGATGGATGTTAATGATTCGGGGAGCATATGCCTTCAGTATACTCTCCGGAACCAACCAAAGAAACCCAGCCAGCACTATGTGCGTGATCTGAAACTCACCAAGCCATTGAACGACCTCGTCGCTTTCGCGGAATTGTTTTCTATCAAATACCCTGGTGGGCACGCCGAATTTTGTCGCACGTGCCAGCACTCCGGCAGATGGATTGTTAGTCAGAACAAGGGCAACTTTTATCGGTGATGCATTCTTAAAATATTCCATGATCGCCTCGGCATTTGTGCCGTTGCCGGAAGCGAAAATTGCCAGATTTACTGTTTGATGGGTCATGAATACGATGACCTAAAACTAACAACTCTGTGAGACATCTTGTGTTTTCCTCCGGCAGATCGCACAAATCTTTACAGGTCAAATGCATTTGTCTGTCTTGATAAAAACGATCTGTACAATTAGGGAATCTGTGGGGGGAAAAAGCGCGATCGCATCACGGCTAAAGAAAAACCATGCTCAAGATGCCCGCGAGCATAATATACTTACAGAACTGGCTTAGCTGGTAGAAATCCCTTTTCGTATCTGCGCGCAGCAGCCATCCTGCGAGGGCAGCCAGCGGCAGAAACAAAGTCCACGCGAAAAAACTCATTGGCAAAGGTGTGACGACGAAGTCCAGGACGACCACGGTGATCGAAAAGAATAGCATCAGCACATAAATGAATGTCTTGGTACGGCGAATGCCCCATACGATGGGCAGCGTCCTGCATCCAAATGTGTCGTCACCCTTCAAGTCCTCAAGGTCCTTCAGGATTTCTCTCACCAGTGTGATAAAGAAGGCAAAAAGTGCATAGATGACAATTGCGATGCTGATGGGAGGATAGAGGACATTTACGATCAATATGGCCAGGCCTGTTAGCAAGGCGACCGCAAAATTCCCAACGAAAGGTTCGCGTTTCAGCGCATTGGAATATATCCACAATAAAAACGCGCAGCAGAAATTGACTACGCCAATCTTCCAGTTGAGGATGATTCCAATACCAACTCCGGCGAAGGAGAGGATCGTATGAAAGAAAAGTGCATAGCGCCGCTTCATCCCTTTTCCAATGACCACTCGTTCCGGCTTGTTGATCAGATCGATCTTAACGTCGTAATAATCATTGATAATATACCCTGCTGCCGCGATGACCATGGTGCTCAAGGATAGCAGCAGAAGCCTGGGATCGTAGAGCTTTTCCTGGTCGATCAGAAATAGGGCCGTAAAGTACTGAGCTGTTCCGATGATGAGCAGATTCCAGAAGCGTGTGATGAGAAGAAAAGATCGGAGCATAGCCGGCACGAAGATAGAACCTGCCTGACCGAGTCGGTAGCTTTGAAACGCCGGTCCGGGTATCATGTAATCCGGGGCGATCAGGGGACACGATCCTCTCGATCAAATAATTTGCTTTTTAACGCATTCCAGGGCCTTTTTGGTGCAAAATGCCTGATAAGGACGGGCGAAGAAAGGCCCTGTCAATTTCGCCAGGAGGTTCCCAGGCGCTGAAAATGTTTCGATTTTGAAAATGTTGCCCTGTGGAGAACGCTCAAAGGTGAAAATCGATTTTCCCGATTCCACGTGACCTTCAAGGGTTGAATAACTGAAACCCCGCCGGCCTGGCTCATCGATAATTGCATCGACACGTACACCAAATACGATCTTCTGCGAGACTGAACGAACCGGAGGAATATATACCTGCTGAAGGATTGTATCTCCAACCCGCATTCTCCGGCGTTCCACAGACCATTGCGTCAGATACGACATGATCATCGGCGGGAAAATATGGTAATCAAAAAGAATGTCGCAGTTCCTTTCGCTCATGGAATCACCAGTAATCTCCACGCTCGATACCTGCGGAACCAATTTAACTCCCGTCGTATCGGCAATCGGAAGCTTCATCAAGCCTGTTAACAATGCCGGGAAGTTCTTCTGTTGATCGGCAAGGAATATCTTCATGTACAACTCACTATTCCTCGAAGAAACATACCGATCCGCCTACCCAAGTCTTATCCTTGTTGTACTTGACTCCGATCATCTCACCCCGGCTTAACCGCGCGAGGTTCGTGACCAGCTCCGGCCTGAGTTGCCCGTCCTCCCACAGAAAGAGCAGTCGAATTTCGACCTTGACCATTCCGTCGGGTGCCTTGACGACCGGCTCATACTGCACTTTTCGCTGGAGCATATAGTGATGTCTCTCATTTTCGGGAACAGCGTCAAGATCGGCGGTTGTAACGTTAAATACGACACCGCTTCCTGAAAAGGAGAACAGGGGTTTCAAAACATAATTCTCGAGATCCTTCGGATAATTTTGATACTCCGATAAGAAACGACAGTCGGGAATGTAGCGACTCTTGATTAGGGGCATTGTGTACTTGCTGATTCTGAAAAACCAGTTTGGATGACCTGACCATTCAACATCGACGTCGTCCGTAAGCTGATAAGACAAATTAAGATCGGTTCGTTTTACGAGCTCATCAAAGATCACCCGGTTATAGATTCGCCTGATCTCAATGCGCTTCCCTCCTTTTCGATAATAAATCCTTCTCCCCTCTCGCTCAACATCACCAATGTGAACGGGGGCGACCCCTGTCATCGCCTCCGTCGCCAAGAAATCTATGGCGGTGTTCTGCTTCAATGGATCGATTTCCAGAAGAATCACCTGGTCCGGATTGTGTCCATTTAACAACACCTTCCTGAATTTTTCGCGGTAAGCAGCCGTCGACAGGCCGAAGTGGTTGTTGTAGCCTGACGGAATATGGAAATGTTCACGAAACTTGTTGGCCATGATATCCTGCCATCCGAATAATGAAGGAAATCCCTGCATCTCAATCAATCTTGGTTCCAGGCCATTCTCACTTTTGATGACGGCGAAATCCAGTGCAAGGAAATGTGTATGGTCCGTCTCATTGGGAACATTCAGTTCCCTGGGAATTGCTTCGTCAGTAAGTTTTTTGAAGTCGGGGCGGACGATAAAATCCACTATTTCGTTCCCGGCGGCAATCAGTTTCGTCTTGAAATCTCCGTCAATGAATACCGGTGTTTCCGCTACGCGGAACGTGATCTTGTGATTGTATATTTTGTCGAGGTCGGCGAGAAAAGCGCGGTACTTGCTTTCAGAGAATGCACTGTTGTATGCCGATCTGACTTTTTCGATCATGAGAGTACCGGGTTCATTTTTCCTTGCAGTGCCATCTTCAGAAACCCGGGGAAGATCGTCTTGTGTGTCAGCTTGATCTTGTCGGGTTCATTCAGATACTGCAGCATCTGATTATACTTCTTCTCACCATGATGTTCGATCACACTCTTCTTCTTTTCATCCATCAACAAATAGCGATACATTCCGTCTGAATCAACTTCGGGATGAAATTGCGTGCCGATGAAAGATTCATCGAAGCGGATAGCCATCACAGCCCGCTCGAGACTCACGTGGGGCCTGTCTTTTTCGATGCACAGTATATGCCCGCCTCCCGACCATATCCTGTCTTCGCGGGGGGATAATATTTGATAGTCGCGTGAGTCCACAGCATAGAAGGGGTCAGCAAGATTTTTGAACAGCGGTTCGTTCTTTCCATCCTTCGTCTTGTGAATGGTCATTACCCCGAAGGCAGTGCTTTTCCTTTTCGTGACTGTCGCGTAGCGATAATGACGACAGAACAGCTGGAATGAATGACAGATGAGGAAAACATGTTTTTTATCAAACGGATTGGCAGAATTGTGCTTCCGGATGCCGTCCATCAGTCCGAAAAAATTCTGTTCCCACGCGGAACCTTCGCTTTCCAACGGACTTCCGGGTCCACCAGAGGAAATGTATGCGTCAAAAGAGAGATCGGCAATCTCATTTTTTAAGCGTACATCAAATACCTGGTAGGTGAGATTGAGTTGATGGACGTCGCGGAACTGTTCGATCAATGCTCTGATGCATCGCATTCCTTCGTTGGCCTCACCTTCATACAAGTCCAGTACAGCAATCTTAAGAGGAGTCATTTGTTGCGCTTAAAAAGTCTCAAATTAAACACCTTCAAGTGTCTGTTCAGCGATGTAATCGACAACTTTTTGCAGGCTGCTGGTCCGTTCGAATACCGCCAATTGGCGATCTGCTCCTGTGCCGTTATTCAGGATCCTGTGCACGCCATTGATGGCCTTCCGGGAGCCAAGATCATCAACGACATCATCAATGAATTCGAGTAGTTCCAGTATCAGTAGTCGTGTTTCAACTTCCGCTTGTTTCCCGAAGTCTATCAGCTTTCCGTCGATTCCGTAGCGCGATGCACGCCACTTGTTCTCGCTTATCAACGCCTTGGTGTAGACAATAAAGCTCATGTTTTGAAGCCTCAGCTTATAGAGTTTTGCAACGAGTGCCTGCAATACGGCCGTAATTGCGATAGTCTCCTCCACCAGCAGCGGAACATCGCACATGCGAAACTCTATCGTGTCATAAAACGGATGGACGCGTACATCCCACCAAATCTTCTTGGCGTTGTCGATGCAATTCGTGCGAATGAGCAAATTGACATAGTTCTTGAAATCGTCCCAGTCATTGAAGTAGTCTGGAAGCCCTGTTCGCGGAAATTTATCAAAGACTTTTGTGCGGAATGATTTAAAACCCGTGTTGCGTCCCTCCCAAAATGGTGAATTTGTTGACAGCGCATAGATGTGAGGGAGGAAGTATCGCACCGTATTCATGATATGGATGGCCATATTCTTGTCGGCAATTCCCACGTGCACGTGAAGTCCAAAGATGAGGTTGGAACGTGCCGCTTCCTGCATTTCATTTACGATCTCATCGTATCTGGGATTGGGTGTGATCAATTGCGTGCTCCAGTGCGAAAACGGGTGAGTGCCTGCCGCCCCGATCTTCAATCCTATGCTGTTGGCTATATCTGACACTGCCCTTCGTAACTTTCTTATCTCGCGATCAGCTTCCGTTACGTCGGAGCAAATCCTGGTGCCGACCTCCACCACTGCCTGGTGCATCTCTGCTTTCACGTTGTCGCCCAACGACGACGCGCCGATATCTACGATCTTGTGCTCATGAGATTTCAATTCCCGTGTATCGGGATCGATTACCATGTATTCTTCTTCAACGCCGAGTGTGAACTTCTCCATATGTGGCTGTTGGCTTTTGGGTGTTGGCTAGTCGCGCGGCTATTTCTTTTTTGACTTCGTAGTGGGAGTCGCTTTTGCTGCTGGCTCTTTTGTCGCGCCTGATTTAAGAAAAGATGCTACACCATCGGATACAAATGTTCCCCAGGTAAGATTATCTCCGCCATCTTTCTGAGCTTTTGCCCTTTCCACAGCCATTTTGGCTGCATGCTCGACAACCCATTCAAAATTCTCCTGGCCTACCGACGTCACTTCAGCATCCGGGGCAGGGTTGCAAAAATCTATTGCATATGGTATTCCATCGCGAACCGCCATCTCGACGGTATTGAAATCATATCCCAGCGAGTGGTTCAGCTTCAGCACGTAGTCGTGAACAGTCTTAAGCATTTTCTCCGACGCCGGTCCTTTTTCAACAACATAGCGAAGATGATGCGGGTTGCGAGGCTCGTACTGCATGATGCGCACATATTTTCCACCAAGGCAATAGCAACGGAAGTAATCATCAAAAATGATCTCCTCCTGAAGCATCATCACGAGTTGCCCGGTGGTGCGATAAGATTCAAAGAACTCCTCCGGCCCACGGAGCTTGAACACACTTTTCCATCCGCCCCCTGAATGTGGCTTCATGTAAGCAGGCCATCCGATGTACCCGAAGATGTTATCCCAGCTCAAAGGGAATTTAAGATTGCTGAAAGAGGAATCCTGCGTGTCCGGCGGTCTTTCAAAAGATGGCAGGATCACAGTTTTGGGAACCGGCACGCCGATCTTTACGGCAAGGGCGTTGTTAAAAAACTTTTCGTCCGCGCTCCACCAGAACGGATTGTTGAGGACCGCCGTGCCCGTGCTGGCAGCATTTTTTAAATAAGCCCGGTAAAACGGAACATCCTGTGAGATACGGTCGATGATCACGGAATATCCATCAGAGAGACCTTGTTGAACTTTGTCTATGAGCACAGGCTCAGCAGAAATATCTTTCAGCCCCATCTTATTGATCCGTTCAACAAAGGCTTGTGGAAAGGAGCGTTCCATGCCGAACAGTATTCCGATCTTTTTCATGACGAAGTGTTTAGTTTTTAGTCAGGATCGAGATTACAATTTCCTGCAGTCTGACAGGCTCAGCGGTTGGCAGGTTGTGGCCCGAATCCTTAAACCAAAATAACTCCTTTTTTTCTGCTTTCAGCGACTTAAAATATGTCTCCGCGACGGAGAAGTGGGTTTGCCTGTCCTTTCCGCCGATAAGAAAATAAACAGGGCATTTAATTTCCGGGGTAGTAGTGATGAGATTAATGCCGCTGGCGTCCATGAACATTGGGAACCACTTCTTGCCCCACTCCATAACAGTAGCTCGGGAGGGCGCGGACTTTCCTGCAAACCGGTTTATCCACTTCCTGTCATAGTACAGCTGCTCGACAGTTTCGAAAGGAATTTTTACTCTGGCCAGGTCTCGCAAAGCTTCGTCATTTTTTGATTCATGTGAACGCTGCAACATCCAGTCGAGTGCTAGCCGCTCGCTTTCATTCTGATTGATCATTGGGTTCACCGCGAAGCAAGCTTCCAGCAATTCAGGATTGTGATCGGCAGCCATCAAAGCAAGAAGACCGCCCCATGAGTGCCCCATGACATAAATTCTTTCCTTTGAAAAGCGCTTCCTAAGGTACCTGATAACCTCGACGGCGTCGGTCACCATCTGCTCGACAGTTAGTGGCTTGTCCGTTTTATTGAGAGCGGCCGTGTGCCCGCTTTCACGTTGATCCCATTGCACGCATACAAAATGCTTTTGCAAAGCGCCGGTGAACTTGTCTGCATAATCCATCGCTGAATTGCCTGGTCCGCCATGGAGAAAAAGGAAGACCGGGGCCTTGTCATTTGCGCCCTTGAAGCTTAGCCATTGCTGAATGCCTCCGATCGGGACTGCGATGCGCTCATCGATGGGTGCGCAATTCGAGGAAATGGCGAACGTCAGAAAGATCAACGCCAACCACACGATCCTTCTCTTCATCTCGTCGTAGTCCTATTTGATCAACGACAAATAATGCGGAAACATTTCACGCCAGGCCGGCCAATCGTGGGGTGCGTTTTGACGTACATCCAACCAGTGATTGATTCCTTTGTTTCGAAGGATAGCTGCCATTTTTTCGTTTGCGTCCCAGCACATATCATGAGTACCTGTGCCGAGCACAACAAACATATCATTGAAAAAAGGACTTTGCGCGTTGGGTATGAAATCGGGTGGGTTGTTGAAATACACGTTGTCGTCGTAGTAGCCGTCGACCTGGGCTTTAATGTCGAACGCTGCACCCATGTTGAAAACATATTTTACGACCTCCGGATGTTTGAATGCAAAGTTGGTGGCGTGGTATCCGCCAAAACTGCAGCCGGCCGTAGCGACACGACCGACACCCGTCTCACGCTGCATGAGCGGGACCAACTCATTCAGCAAAAAGAGATCGTACCACGAATGGTTAATGGCACGCTGTGCCGGATGGATATTCTTGTTGTACCAACTGGATGAGTCGATACCATCGGGGCAATAGATCTTGACAAGACCCTCGTTAATAAACCAGGCAACACTGTCAATGAGTTTAAAATCCTTGTTTTCAGTAAAACTTCCCATGGAAGTCGGGAACAACATGACCGGATAGCCACGCGTGCCGAAAGAAAGCACTTCGATCTCACGGCTCAGGCTTGGCGAGTACCAACGATGGTAGTGTTCATACATAGAACAGGGGATTAACAAATAAAAGTAAGTTAAGTCCCGTTGTCCTATTTTTGCAAGTTAGCCACGGAGGACACGGACAGAATTCAGTGAGAATAAGTAAGAAAATTGAAGCCTTAATATTGCCAGTCAAGTTTGGAGCTCGACAATTTGCGTTCAAATTAACTGCCGAAAGGCAGCTCCGTGCCCATCCGTGTCCTCCGTGGCCCAAAACTATTTTCAGCAGAATTTAGGCGGATGGAAAAGTCTTTTCAAAAGGAAGAATTAGCAACACCCGAACCCGCTTACCATTATCGGTCGGAAAAGCTGTCGGATATCTACACCAAGTTGCTTCAGCGGGATGTGGCTGTCGAGATCATGACTCCACCGGAGATTGACAGCAATCGACGTTATCCATTGTTAGTGTTGAATGATGGTCAGGACAGCGAAGCCGTGAAAGTCAAAGAGACTGTTGAAAGACTGGTCACTGAAAAATTAATTCCCGAAATCATCGTCGTGGGTGTTGTCGCCGCCGATCGTATGCAGGAATACGGTGTGGCGTTTCGTTCGGACTATTTTGGGCGGGGAAAGCTGGCAAAAGAATATTCAAACTTTATAGTGTCCGAACTCATCCCGTATATCACATACAAATACCCGATCAGCCAATCCAATACTGAACGCGCGATGGCAGGATATTCCCTTGGCGGGTTATCAGCTATCGATATTGTCTGGAACAATTTCAACGTGTTCGGAAAAGCAGGAGTCTTTAGCGGATCCTTTTGGTGGCGCAAGCGTGATGCGGGCAGTTTTTTTTATTCCGATTACAGGGACCGTTTGATGCACCTCCAGGTTCGCCGCGGAAAATTTAAGCCAGGCATGAAATTTTGGTTCGAGACCGGAAGCGAAGACGAATCGGGCGATCGGAACAAAAACGGTGTTATCGATTCGATTGATGATACAATGGATCTGATCACCGAGCTCACCAGGAAAGGATATCGTCCTTTTCATGACATCCAATACCTGGAAATCAAAGGTGGCAAGCACAATCAGCAAACATGGGCGCAGGCGATGCCCGAATTCTTAAAATGGGCCTTTGGAAAAAATGACTGATTCATCCGTTGTAATCCAAACACAGCGACTCACGCTCCGCAATTTTGATCTTTCGGATGTGGGTACAGTATGGGAGTAAGAAGTGAGAGGTAAGAAGTGAGAAGTGAGAAGTGAGAAGTAAGAAGTAAGAAGTAAGAAGAAAGAATGAGAAAAATAGACACAATCATCTTTGACTTGGGTGGAGTATTAATCGACTGGAATCCCCGATATCTTTATTCAAAAATCTTTAAAACAGAGGAAGAGATCACCTGGTTCCTGGAAAACATCTGCACGCCGGAATGGAACGAGAAGCAAGATGCAGGCAGAACTTTCGAAGAAGCCACCAACGAGCTATTGGAAAAATTTCCCGATCACGAAGAAGCCATCAGGGCATGGTATGGTCGCTGGCAGGAGACGATCCGAGGTCCGATTCATGAAACCGTAGACATTCTAAAATCCATCAAGGATTCAAAAAAGTATCGACTGTATGCGTTGACGAACTGGTCAGCCGAAACTTTTCCCTGGGCGCGAAAGACTTTCGATTTCCTGGGTTGGTTTGAAGGGATTGTTGTCAGTGGTGACGAAAAGACACGAAAACCCTTTCATGACTTCTATCACATCTTGTTAAAGCGTTACAACGTAGATCCTTCAAAAGCCATCTTCATCGACGATAACAAACACAATTTTCTTGCTGCCAACGAGATCGGGATCGATGCGATTCACTTTAAGAGTCCTCAGGATCTGAAGGAGGAATTGGGGAAAAGGGGAATTGTTGTGTAGCTATGAGTTGGCGGTAAGCAGTAGAATCCCTCGCATCTACTTGCCGGCCTTGATTGCCTCTGCAACCTCCTGAGCTACTCGCTCCGCAGACGCAAGGGCTCCATTCACCATTCCAGCCTGACCGCTGACGTCGGTGGCTTCGCCTGCAAAATATAGTTTGTCGTTCACGGGTTTACCAATGGCGGCACGGTCTGCAACCTTGGCACCTGCAACTCCATACGAGTATCCACCCTGAATATACTCTGTCTTCGTCCAGTTCTCACGGATAAAAAGTCGCTTTGTGGGATCATTCACGTCGTAGCGAATGAATTGAGTCCCCTGACCAGCATACAGCAAGTCGACATCGGCGAGCACAGCATTGAGAACCGCTTCGTCTTCCATGTTTGCGTATTGCGCTGCCTTCGCGCCGTTTACTGTCACTGACATTGTTCTGTTGAACTGACCCCTGCCAACGCCTGCGCTGAAATATTCGGGAAAACTTGTCGATCCCTGAATAAACCCAATGGTCTCTCCCCAGAAATTCTTTTTGAACTCGACAAGCATGCGCATGGATGCACCCATGTTTATTTTGCCAAGGGAGGACGTCATCGTGCCAGGAAGACCGGGGCTGAAACTTATACCATTCGTCTTCAATATGCTCACTGGAACGGTGACGACAACTTTGTCAGCCTGATACTTTGTTCCATCCTTCGCAGTCAGCACGATCGGTGTGGCATTGTAATCGATTGACTTGATTGGTGTGCTGAGCTTGATGAATTCCTGAACGGCGCTGAATCGCGAGATGAGCGTGTCCTGCATTGGATTGGCCTTGAGTCCAATTACTTTACCGTCATTGGTGAGCAGCTTCTGGCTTTCTCCGATGGCCCCAATGCCCAACGCCTCGTTGTCGCTGCCGTAAACATTTCCAATGGTGCCGTTGAGCATTCCATATGCACGGGAATTGATACCGGCAGCATTGATAGCTTGTTGTACCGTTTGGGAGCTGCCCCCCTGGTTCTTCACATTCGCTGTGAAATTCTTGGCCGCGACAAAATCAGGGTCTCCATTCCATTCTGATTCCGTCTTGGCTTGATTGCTTAGCACATAAGCGTTCGCAGATGTGGGATACTCCATTGTAGAAAGATTGTACGCCTGGAATATCTTTCCAAAGATGGAGTCAGTTCCAATGATCGTCTGCGCTCCGAGCTCAAGAGGAAAGTCAGAACTCATCATGGGAGCGTTAGGATAGTTGGTCGGCGATTGATTACGCAATGATTTTATGCGACCACCGATCTGATCGCGCGCCTCAAAGATTTGTACCTTAACACCTTTGGAATGTAATATATCTGCAACATACATACCTGCGGCGCCTGCTCCGATGATTGCTACCGTCCCGCTGTAATTCAACTCGGGTCCTGGATCTTTTGGTGCACATGCCTGAAGCAGTGAAGGCATCAAAATGCTTCCAGATAATCCCCAACCCAACTGCTGTAGTGCTTCTCTGCGTTTCACGTTGTGCTTTTAGTCAATTCGACCTGAAAGGTACGGAGACACACTGTCTTATTAAAATTGACGCTTGCCACAAATGCCTCATTTAAACGCATTTAACTCTATTTCTGGTATCTTGCCGCGAGTCAAATATCGATGCAGGCAACAGTAAATACTCCCTCCACTATCAAAAAAGTGGCCGTGATTGGACCGGAATGCACCGGCAAGACAGACCTGTCGCGTTTCCTCGCTTCGCATTTCAAAACCGAATGGGTACAGGAGTATGCCCGCGCCTATCTTGACAAACTCAACCGGCCTTATGATCAGTCTGATCTTTTAAAAATTGCGCACGGACAATTGCGATTGGAAGACGAATGGTCGCAGGGTGCCAAAAAGGTTCTTATATGCGACACCAACCTCATCGTTATTAAAGTGTGGAGCGAAGACAAGTTCGGAAACTGCGACGCGGAGATACTGAAACGCATGCACGAACGGCATTACGATTTGTACTTGTTGACAGATATAGATGTTCCATGGGAGGAAGATCCGCAACGCGAACATCCGAAACGGAGGGAACATTTCCTGAAGGTGTATCAGGATGAAGCTGCCGCTTCAAAAATTCCGACAGTAGTAATAAGTGGACCACGTGAGCAAAGAAGAAAAAGTGCCATCGGCGCAGTTGACAAAATTCTAGTTTAGCTTCTCAAAATGAGCAGCCCTTACGCCGCCCTCAAGATCAGGGATTTCAGAGTTTTTATAAGTGCGCGTTTCTGCGTGACGCTCGCGATACAAATGCAGGCAGTTGTCGTTGGCTGGCAGATCTATGAGATCACAAAAGATCCGTTGTCACTTGGGTTGATCGGACTTGCCGAAGCGGTCCCTTCGATCGCCGTTTCTCTTTACGCCGGTCACCTTGCCGACGTTGTTCAGCGCAAACAGATTATCGCCCTCACTCTCGCGACGCTGCTCTTCTGTTCGGTAGCGTTGTTATTATTCACTATCGACCTCGGAGCATTTCTTCTCGACCATGGCGTGTTCCCGATCTATGGAGTAATTTTCATTTCGGGGATTGCTCGTGGTTTTATGACGCCGGCGATCTTTTCATTCATGCCCCAACTGGTGCCTCGTGAATTGTATCAGAATGCAATAACCTGGAACAGCACTCTTTGGGAAACCGCATCGATCGGTGGCCCTCCTCTCGGCGGATTGATCTATGGTTTTTTCGGCATCACTACCGCATATACGATCGATGCGTCACTCATGCTCGTCGGCCTTCTTCTTGTCTTCACCGTCGCCAACAGGCCCCTTCCTCCTATCACTGAAGAAGCTGGAATTACTGAAAAAATCAGTGCGGGCCTGAAGTTCGTATTTCAAAACAAGATCGTGCTGAGTGCGATCTCTCTCGACTTGTTTGCTGTCCTGTTTGGAGGTGCAGTCGCTCTACTTCCGATTTTTGCCGATCAGCTTCTGAATGTCGGTAAGATCGGCTTGGGATTCCTGAGGTCAGCACCGAGTATTGGCGCGCTGCTCATGGCAGTGTATCTCACCTATCGACCCATCAGAAAAAATGTGGGAAGAATCCTTCTTTATGCAGTTGCAGGATTTGGTGTGTGCATGATTGCGTTTGCGATTTCCCGCAACTTCTGGGTATCGATCGCGCTCCTTGCATTGAGTGGTGGTTTTGATTGTGTCAGTGTCATTCTTCGATTCACCCTGCTTCAAACACTTACCCCGGAGAACATGAAAGGACGTGTGTCGGCTGTGAACAACATCTTTGTGGGATCCTCGAACGAGATCGGCGCTTTCGAATCGGGAGCGGTGGCAAGACTGATGGGCGTGGTGCCGTCGGTAATTTTTGGAGGTATGATGACACTGGTCGTTGTGACCGTTACGGCCTGGAGAGCGCCGGCGTTGCGAAAGTTGCAAAAAGTGGACTAGCGAGGCATTTACGGGCTTGTCAGCCTGAGCGCCTGCCGGCGCGTAGCCGCTTGGGCGAAGGCAGGGAGTCGAAGGCGACTTGAAAGGGCCTCGGTCTACACTTCGACTTCGCTCAGGGTGACCGATCCCGGCAGTTACCCTTGTCCAATTTCCATGGAAACTCTCCCCATAACTCATTACCTTCATTAAAATTCAATTCGTATGTCCTCCCGCAGATCCTTTATCAGAAAAACCCTCGGCCTGGCCTCAGCAGCTTCCATCACTTCATTTGCAGCCCAGGCAAAAGGCGAAGACATCGCCGATGCACTCGACTCGCTCAACGAGCTTTCTCCCTTCGAGGCAATGAATGATGAAGATTTGTGGGCACGAATGGCGCAGGCTTATACGGTCACACCCAATATTCTAAATCTCAACAACGGTGGCGTGAGCCCTCAGCCGAAAGTTGTTCAGGATGCTGTAGACCGGTACTACCACCTCAGCAACGAAGCGCCGACCTATTATATGTGGCAGATCCTCGACAAGGGACGTGAGCCGCTGCGAAGAAAGCTTGCGGACCTCGCCGGCGTTTCCGGTGAAGAGATTGCGATCAACCGGAATACCACCGAAGCACTTGGAACATTCACCTGGGGGATCGACATGAAACGCGGTGACGAGATCGTCATGACCAAACAAGATTATCCGAACATGATCCATGCGTGGAAGCAGCGCGAAATGCGGGAAGGTGTGAAGATCAATTGGATCAACCTTAACCTGCCACTCGACAATGATGATGTCGTTGTTAAAGCCTACATCGACGCCACGACACCAAAAACAAAGATCTGGCACATCACGCACCTTATGACTTGGACCGGGCAGATAATCCCAGCAGCGAAGCTCTGTGCCGAAGCAAGGAAACGAGGCATCATCAGCATCGTCGACGCCGCACATTCGTTCGCGCATGTTGACTACAAAATTTCTGACTTCAATTGCGACTACTTCGGAACCAGCCTGCACAAGTGGCTTTGTGCACCCTTCGGAACGGGAATGATGTTTGTAAAGAAGGACCTGATTGCAAAGACTTGGCCGCTGTTTCCCAACGACAAGCCGCAAAGTCCTGACATCCGGAAATTTGAAGCGATCGGCACACGCTCTTTTGCTCCAGAGCAGGCAATAGGACAAGCTATTGATTTTCATAACGCCATCGGCGCACGCCGCAAGCAGGAACGTTTACATTATCTGAAAACCTATTGGTGTGAAGCGGTGTTGAAAAATCCCCGCGTGAAAATTCACATATCATTGAAGCCGGAGTATTCCTGTGCATTGGGAACCTTCAGCATTGATGGCATCGCACCAGGAGATATCGTGTCGAAGCTCTTCAGCGACTATCAGATCCATACCACACCGATCGTGTGGGAGAACATCAGCGCTGTGCGAGTGACCCCACATGTTTACACAACCACGAAAGATCTAGACCGCCTGATTGAAGCTGTAGGAAAGATCGCAGCATCATAAGATTGGATACATTTCTCACGGATTTGCACAGATGAAATGCCCACGGATCTTCACGGGATTCATGCATCAATCCGTGTGAATCCGTGATATTCAATCGGTGCAGATCCGTGAGAACTGCATTTCCTTTTCGTCCATCTATCAAATTTCAATTCGAACACTGAGCTTTCAACTGTATATTTTCAGATAACTTAAGTCTATGAAGCCTATTCTTCTGTTCATTATCCTAGTTGTTTTCTTCGCTTCCTGCAAACCAGAAAATCCCGGCCTCAAAACCCCCGGCCTTCATGAATCTGTTGAGATCCTTCGCGACTCCAATGGCGTCAACCACATCTATGCGAAAAATGAACATGATCTTTTTTTCGCGCAGGGCTATGCAGCCGCAAAAGATCGCCTGTTCCAGTTCGAGATGTGGAGGCGACAGGCAACAGGCACGGTTGCGGAAATACTCGGGGCGCGTGAATTGAAGCGCGACATCGGGGCGCGGCTGTTTAAGTACCGCGGTGATTTGAAAAAAGAATTCAATCATTATCATCCCCACGGTGAAGAGATCATTCACGCATTCACGGATGGCATCAATGCGTACATCTCCGAAACCGACAAAAATCCGGCATTGCTTCCAATGGAATTCCGTCTCCTCGATATTAAACCACTCAAGTGGACACCCGAGATCGTCATTTCCCGTCATCAGGGGCTTCTTGGCAATCTTCCTGACGAAGTGCGCCTGGGAAGGGCGGTGACAAAACTCGGAGTAAAAACTGTGAAGCAGGTTTCAGTTTTTGAGCCCGGCGATCCTCTCCTGGATATCGATCCCAAGATCAGTAAAGAAGCATTGCTTGACAGCGTGATAGAATTATATGAAGCCTATAGAAAGGTTCTTCGTTTTTCGCCGGAGGATCTTCACGCACAAGCAAACCCTGACCGAAAACAATATGAAGCATTCACCACCGCCGATGAAACCGACCTGCAAAATATCCTCGCGAGCGAAAAGCAAAACATCGGCAGCAACAACTGGATCGTAAGTGCTCGCCTTTCGGAAAGTGGGGCGCCGCTACTTGCAAATGATCCACACCGCGCGATCACCGCACCATCGCTACGGTACATGGTTCACCTGAATGCCCCCGAATGGAACGTCGTGGGTGGCGGCGAGCCGACTATTCCAGGAGTATCTATCGGCCACAACGAAGCCGGAGCATGGGGTCTCACGGTGTTTGCGATCGATGGTGAGGATCTTTACAGCTATGAACTGAATCCACAAAATCAAAATCAATACCGCTATAAAGGAAAGTGGGAAGACTTTAAGATCATCAAAGACACAATTGTGGTAAAAGGCCTGGCGGACGTATATGTCGATCACAAGTTTACAGTACACGGCCCTGTAACGTTCATCGATACGAAGAATAATGCTGCCTTTGCAGTCCGATGCGCATGGATGGAACCAGGTGGTGCCCCTTACATGGCAAGTCTCAGAATCGATCAAGCGAAAACCTGGGAGGAGTTTCGCAAAGGTTGTTCATATAGCCACATTCCCGGCGAGAACATGATCTGGGCTGACAAGAAAGGCAACATTGGCTGGCAAGCCGTTGGCATCGCGCCGATCCGAAAAAACTGGAGCGGCCTTGTGCCTGTTCCGGGCGACGGAAGCTACGAATGGGATGGGTATTTGCCCATAAGTGAACTTCCCAATATCTATAATCCTGAGAAAGGATATTGGGTGACTGCCAATGAAAACCTGATCCCTGAAAATTATCCGCATCGGGACGCTGTTGGGTGGCAGTGGGCCGATAAGTTCAGGTCCAACAGGATCAGCGAAGCAATCGCCGCCCAGGATAAACACTCCCTTCAGTCAATGATGAAGATTCAATTCGATTACGTGTCACTCCCGGCCCGTACACTCATTCCGTTGCTAAAAGAACTGTCGTCCAAAGATGCAGCCACGGAATCAGCAAGAAAGAAACTCCTCGATTGGAACTACACGCTTGAGAAGAATTCTGTTGAGGCTGCGATCTACGTTGCATGGGAAAAGAAAATATCTTCGGCGCTTGCCGCGAAAGTTGTTCCCGAAAATGGCAAGAAACTTATTCGTTCTGTTCCTCTGAGCAAGATCCTGACGTGGACAGTTAGTGCTGATCCTGTATTCGGAAAGAACCCTACACAGGCACGCAATGAGTTTTTGATTAGTAGCCTGGAGACGGCCGTGGCGTCACTGGCAACAAAGCTAGGTTCCGACATGTCTAAATGGCAATACGGGCAGGATGCATATCACTATTCATTGATAAAACATCCACTTAGCAATAGTGTGAACGCAGAGACAAGAAAGAAGCTCGATTCAGGGCCACTGCCGCGGGGCGGCTATGGTTCCACTCCAGGTGTTACCGGCAACAGCGACAATCAAAGTCATGGCGCTTCCTTTCGTATCGTGGCGGATGTGGCAGATTGGGACAAAACAATGTTTACGAATACACCCGGCCAAAGCGGCGATCCTGACAGTCCCTACTATAAGAATCTGTTTGATGGATGGGCTAATGATAAACATTTCAGGGTCTATTTTACGAGATCACTCATCGAGAAAGCTACGCGCGAAAAGCTTGTCTTAAATCCCTGAATAAAAAACAAGTCGGAAGCTGGTACCCAAAGGGATGAGAAGCCCTCCACCAGCTTCCTTCCTGTTTATTTTTTATACCGCCGGTCTCCTGTTCCTGCGTGTAGTCTTTTTTGCGTTGACATCTCTTAAATCAAAATCGCGAAGTTTTCTATTGAGCAGTTTTACATTTTTCTTCTTTGTGATATCCAGAAACTTGCCTGTAAGCGTTTCTTCGTAAACCATATTGTTGTTCGAATCATAAAAACGTATCAGCGTGTAATCACGCGTATTTACATTACCCTCAACCACCCAGTAGTTGGGATTTGCATTTTGCGCCACTGCACCCGTTGCGATTATCATCATTCCAATGAAAAAAATCGGCCACTTCATTTTCGTTTTCATCTGCTGTGAGTTTTAGCAAATGAACGCCGGGAAAGGAATTAGGAAATGGGAAAAAGACATAGGTGCCACCCGCGTTGTTAAAGAGGCGCGCGCCGCTGTCAAAATAATTTAGTCCACCAAAAAGGCCTTTTAGTCCACGAAAGCATCACGAGGGTAACTTTTGTCTGCTGATGCGAGTAAACTACATGGTGGAAGCGTTCCTGACAGATTTCGTTTGGTCCAACCAGTCAGGCTACCGCATTGCGCGGCATGCTACGTTCTGGTTATGCTGGCTTTTTTCTCAGGCGCTGATCTACGGGGGTTTTGGGCTTCGCGGGGCAGGCGAATATCCATTTTACGTGTCGTTGGTAGATGCAGCAGTCTTTACGCCCATTCACATGTTCCTTAGCTATTCCATTATCTATTTCCTTTTCCCACAATACGTTTTTAAAGGAAAATACTTTACGGCCATTGTTGGCTTCATGGCACTGATAATTGTTACGGCAGCCCTGTCGCACCTCTTCTCCCGCACACTAATCATTTTCTTCCGACATCAGATGGGTGTGCATGCTTTTGTAAATTCATTTATATACGGTATGATGGCCGGGCTTCGTGGTTCGAATACCGTCGCTGGATTTGCGGCCGCAATCATGCTTATCAAGCATTGGTACAAAAAGAAAACGGAAAACGAACGGCTTGAGAAAGAAAAGCTCAAGGCAGAACTAGAGCTATTGAAAAATCAGCTACATCCTCATTTCTTATTCAATACGTTGAATAATCTCTACTCGCTCATCCTTCAAAAAAGTAAGGATGCACCCGAGGTTGTTCTCAAGCTGTCAGAGCTGCTGCGTTTCATGCTGACAGAAAGTTCAAAGAACAAGATTGCGTTGGCCCGGGAGATCGACATTTTAAAAAGTTATATGGCCCTGGAGCAATTGCGATTCGGCGAACGACTGGAACTCACCGTCAACCTCGATGGTGACCCCGGAGATAAAGTTATCGCCCCGCTCCTTCTGCTACCGTTCGCAGAAAACGCTTTCAAACACGGTGCGAATGAAATGATCGAGCAGCCATGGGTAAGCATGGATATTGAGGTGAAGAATAACAGGTTGAAGTTCAAGATGATCAATGGCAAAGTAGCGAATGGCCGTATTGGAGCTATGTTGCCATCCGGGATCGGACTGCAAAACGTGCGTCGTCGCCTGGACATGCTGTACGCTGGCAAATACGATCTCCGAACGCTCGAACAAGAGGAAAGTTTTATTGTAAATCTGAACGTTGAGCTTGAAAGATCATGAGCCAGAAGAAAATAAGATGCCTGGTAGTAGACGACGAGCCGCTTGCCATCGAAGTGCTGAAGCAGTACATCGCGGCTACACCTCATTTTGAAATTGCGGGTGAGTGTTCACATGCGCTTGCGGCATTTGAATTCCTGCAAAAGGAAAGCGTTGATCTGATTTTCCTGGATATTCAAATGCCGAAATTACTTGGCACTGAATTGATCAAATCATTGTCGAATCCTCCGCATGTAATTTTTACGACGGCCCACCGGGATTTTGCCCTCGAGGGATTCGAGTTGGGAGCGCTCGACTATCTTTTGAAGCCTATCACATTTGAACGGTTCCTGAAGTCTGTTTATAAACTGACGCACACCCCGGTGCCTGCGCTGCAACCCGAAAAGCCGGAATTCTCCACTGAACGGTTTCTCTATTTCAGAGCCGAGAGGAAAATGATCAAGGTGACGCTGAATGACATTCTGTACATAGAAAGTCTTAAGGACTACGTCAAAATTGTCACCACGAAAAACCAGGTTATTACCAAGCAGAGCATTTCTTCCGTGGAGGCAATGCTTCCCGAAAAGGAGTTCGTACGCATCCACCGGTCTTTCATCATCGCCTTGAACAAGGTGGATTCGTTCACGTCAACCGATGTGATGATCGGAAAAGTAGACCTTCCTGTAGGACCATTGTACCGCCACGAAACAACTAGGAGAATACAGCTCGTGCCGTGAGCCTGGCTTTCGCCAACAAAAATATTAATCCATCTTATTTTACAGCCTCGAGCGCGGTTTCATAGTCCGGCTCCTGCCCGATCGTCGGAACAAGCTCAGTGTGAGCAACCTTTCCATCGGGATTTATCACGACGATTGCCCTTGCAAAAAGTCCCGAAAGGCCACCATCTATCATCTCCATTCCATAAGCTTTGGAGAAGCCTTTATTCCGGAAATCGGAAAGCGTAATCACTTTATCTTTATCGATTCCCTCTGCACCACAAAAGCGCCGCATAGCAAAAGGCAGATCTTTGGCAATGCAAAGTACAACTGTGTTAGGTATGGACGCAGCGCGTTTGTTGAACTCCCTTACAGACGTTGCGCAAGTGCTGGTGTCGATGCTTGGGAAAATATTCAGGATGAGATTCTTTCCACTGAAGCTTTTAAGATTCATGTCCCGGAGGTCATTGCCTGCCAATTGGAAATCAGGTGCCATGCTTCCAACAGTAGGAAGACTTCCTGCAGTATTGACGGTGTTCTCGCCAAGTTTTGTTTGTGCCATTGAATAGATATTAGATTGAGTTAACGGATTCGATCTGAGTCGCGGACAAGCTTCTCATCCTTTCGGATAAACCTGTTGGCGATCATGTTGCTGACCATGGCGGCGGCTGGGAGATATAGGCCTGCCCCGTATGAACCCGCCAGTTGATTCGCTTTTATCAAAGTAGTTGCAAAATACACTGCAGAACCGATGCTTCCAGCCATAAACAACGCGTTGAGTGCAGCAAGTTTAAGCTGAAGCAGCCTGTTCGTGAATTTGCCGATCTCGATGGCAGCGACGGTTGCTGCTGCAATCGCAAGTATGGCAGAAATCATGTAGGGGTAAAAGCTAGCGCCGAGAACTTCACCGCTGCTCTTGCTCAACTCAGTGTATGAAAATGATGTCAGTATCTTTTCCGTTTCACTGTCGGAAGCAATCCAGATTGGAAAGAAGTTCATTAGAATCAGGCAAAGAACCGTAATGCCGAGGAATATTGTTTGCTTTCTTTGCCACATAGTGCTCTTGAACTAACTTGATGAGTAATTGAACTGTTTATTGATCGCAAAATTAGCAATTTTGCCGACGCCCAAAGGCCAGCTATGAAAACTGCTTACATCGTTGACGTGTTGCGAACTCCCATTGGGAAATATGGCGGCACGCTTGCATCTGTACGGCCGGACGACCTCGCGGCCACGGTGATCCGGGAGCTTCTGAAAAGAAACGGTTCGATCGATGTTAATAAAATTGAAGATGTAATTTTCGGTGCCGCCAATCAATCAGGTGAAGACAATAGAAATGTGGCGCGCATGGCATTGTTGCTTGCGGGAATACCCACGTCAGCAGGCGGTGTCACGGTAAACCGTCTCTGTGCATCTGGCTTGCAAGCCATTATGAATGCCGCACAAGGAATTGCGACGGGTAACGGCGAGCTATATGTCGCGGGTGGCGTGGAGAGTATGAGTCGCGCTCCATTTGTCTATGCTAAAGCTGAAGAGTCTTTTTCCCGCAAAGCCGAGGTCTTCGACACAACGCTTGGATGGCGATTTGTCAATCCTGCTTTGTCGAAGCTTTATTATCCATTTACCATGGGCGAAACCGCCGAAAATGTCGCCGAAAAATGGAAAATCTCCAGGCAAAAGCAAGATGAGTTCGGTCTTCTATCGCAGACAAAATATTTCAAAGCTGAAAATGATGGGAAGTTCACCAACGAACGGATCGTCGTGGCTGTTTCACGCGGGAAGGATGTAGTCACCTTTGACCGCGATGAGTATCCAAGAGAGACGTCGCTTGAAAAGCTCGCTACACTCAAGCCCGCATTCAAACAAAACGGCACTGTTACAGCAGGTAATTCCTCAGGTATCAATGACGGTGCGGCGGCATCACTTGTTGTCAGTGAAAATGCAACAAAAGAATTCCAAATTAAACCTATGGCGCGCATCGTGTCAATGGCCGTTGCCGGTGTCGATCCTGCTTATATGGGTATCGGCCCAGTACCAGCAACCAAAAAGGCTTTGCAGCGGGCTGGACTTAGAGTTACCGACCTGGGATTGATTGAGCTCAACGAAGCGTTTGCTTCACAGTCATTGGCTTGCATACAGGAACTTGATTTGGATCCATCGATTGTCAACGTGAACGGAGGCGCCATTGCAATTGGACATCCGCTCGGCTGCAGTGGGGTGCGCATCACGGCAACACTTCTTCATGAGATGAAGCGGAGAAAGGTTAAATATGGACTCGCGACGATGTGTATCGGTGTTGGGCAGGGAGCCGCGATAATATTTGAAAACTGTATCAATTAAGAATGTTCTCTGTTCGTCACCGGTTACCCGTCACCTGTCCGCAGTGGTGCCTCCACGTTGGTAACTGCGCGCTGCAACGTGAGGGCACTAACAGGAAACCGGTAACAGGCGACCGGCAATACCTCCACCTTATCGAAACTCGCTGCACGCAATGAGATTTCTTTTCGAAATCACTTATAAAGGAACGAACTATCACGGATGGCAATCACAGCACAATGCCATTGGCATCCAGCAGGTCATTGAAGGTGCGATGACAAAATTACTTCGTGAAAAGATCGCCATCGTGGGAAGTGGCCGCACCGACAGTGGTGTTCATTGCGCACAACAGTTTTTTCACGCTGACGTTGAATCCGAATTCGAATTTGAAACCTTGATCATCCGGCTGAATTCTTTTCTCCCCAAAGACATCGCTGTACGATCGATCAGGAAAATAAAAACCGATGCCAGCGCGCGCTATGACGCATACGAGCGCACCTATCAATATCATATCACCCGGGTTAAAGATCCGCTCCGGGAAGGCCTTTCATTTTATTTTTTCAAGCCCCTCGATCTGGATGTGCTGCAAAAAGGTGCGGACATCCTGATGGGAAAACACGACTTTGAATGCTTCAGTAAGGTGAAAACAGACGTCAATCATTTTATTTGTGAGATTAAACAGGCAGAATGGAATCAAAAGGGCGATTTGTTGGTTTTTACGATCACTGCTAATCGTTTCCTGAGAGGTATGGTGCGCGCGGTGGTGGGTACTTTGCTGGACGCCGGCACCGGCAAAACCTCGTTAGACGACATCCGGGCTGTTTTAAAAAGCAAGGATAGAAAGAAGGCGGGAATGAATGTGCCGCCAGAAGGTTTGTTTTTGACAAGTGTGAAATATCCCAAAACTATTTTCATCAAATAGAGTTTCAGAGAGCTGAATGGAAAAAGAGAAGGTAAGCAGCGGAAATATCATAGACTTCAGTGTTCTGAAACGCATCATCCAGTTCGTGATGCCTTACAAAGGGCGCTTTTACCTTGTCATCGCGCTCACTTTTATATTGGGATTCCTTGCGCCGTACCGTACCTATCTCACGCAAGTGATGCTCGACGACTACGTCGCCAAGGGAAATTTCCAGATGATGGTTTATTTCACTATCCTGTTGTTTGTTCTTTTGCTGATAAACTCAGCGCTCCAGTATACGCATACTTACATCTCCGGAAGAATTGGTCAATACGTCATTCGCGATATCCGGATAAAGCTTTACGAACACATTGTCGGTCTGCGATTGCGATTTTTTGATAAGACTCCGATAGGCCGCCTTGTTACACGCACAATTTCGGACGTTGAAACATTATCGGATGTTTTCAGTGAAGGGCTCGCCGCAATGCTCAGTGATCTGTTGCAGATCATTTGTATCCTGGCCTTTATGTTCTACACAGACTGGAGGTTGTCACTGGTAAGCTTATCGTGTATTCCCCTGATGTTCCTGGCCACCTATATCTTCAAGGAAAAGATCAAAGTGGCATTTAATGACGTTCGCAACGCGGTGTCAAACCTGAACTCGTTTGTACAGGAGCACATCACCGGGATGAACATTGTGCAGATCTTCGGAAGTGAAAAGCGCGAATTCGAAAAATTCAAGGAAATCAATAAAGAGCATCTGGATTCAAATCTGAGGTCAGTTCTTTATTATTCGATCTATTTTCCCGTTGCCGAGATCATCGCCGCCATGGGCATAGGCCTCGTCATGTGGTATGGCGCGAAGGGGGTATTGAACGTCGACGTTACAGGCATTACCATCGGTAAGCTCACCGCTTTCATTATGTACATCCAGGCGTTCTTTCGGCCTATTCGTATGATCGCCGATCGCTACAATACATTGCAGATGGGTATTGTAAGCTCTTCCAGGATCATAAACCTGCTCGACAGCAAGGAGGATTTAATGGAAAATGGTACCTACCGTCCTGAACATGTCAAGGGTGAAGTAAAATTTGATCACGTTTGGTTTGCTTACAATGACGCAGACTATGTGCTTAAAAACATCAACATCGACATCAAACCCGGAGAGACTATAGCCATGGTGGGTGCGACCGGGGCAGGCAAGTCATCGGTCATCAATCTGTTAAGTCGCTTTTATGATATCAACCGCGGCTCAATAAAAATCGACGATGTCGACATTAAGGAATATGACATCAATGTGCTCCGTAAAAACATCGGATTGGTTCTACAGGACGTCTTCCTGTTTTCGGATACAATTCGCAACAACATCTCACTGGGCAATCCGGATGTCACCGATGAAATGATCCTCAATGCAGCTGATCTGGTCGGTGCGCGTAAGTTCATCGAAAGGCTTCGTGGAAAGCTGGATTATAACGTTATGGAACGTGGAGCAACCCTTTCCGTAGGACAACGCCAGCTCCTCTCGTTCATCCGCGCCATGGTGTATGATCCAAAAATATTGATCCTCGATGAAGCTACTTCATCCGTCGATTCGGAAACGGAGCAGATGATCCAGGACGCTATCGGAAAAATGATGAGTCACCGTACCTCAATTGTCATCGCGCACAGGCTTTCGACCATTCAAAAAGCCGACAAGATCATCGTTCTGGACAAAGGCGAGATCAAGGAAGTGGGTCGCCATGAATCGCTCCTTGAACAGGCCGGCTTCTATGCCCAGCTGCACAAAATGCAGTATAAAGAGGTGGTATGATGCGGCGGGCGCGCTGAGCCCGAAACCCGCCCTTTTGTCCGAAATCGCCTATATTTGCTTCAATGCGCCGCGCAAAAAGTACCCTTATTCTGTTGGCTGTACTCGTTGTGGGATTCTCTGGAACCCAGGTCGCCCGCGCCCAGGTCAAAAAGAGCGTTAAAAGCTCTCAATACCGGGTTCCGCGCGTGAATGGCAACAAGGCCCGGATCATGTGCCCCATTTTTGAAGAGAGCAGATACCCTTACCAGGGTATAGGCTTCAAACTCGGGGATCCTTTCGCAATGACTTACAAGTTTTACGCGAACAAAAACTTTTCCTTTGCCGCTGATGCAGGAAAGGCTGCCAGCGGCTTGTATAACAAATATTACCGTGACGCTTTCAAAGGATATTTGCCCGATACTCTGAAGAAAGATCAAAGCATTACCTACCTGGCTCACACAGTGAGCGTTGATTGGTTCATCGAAGCAAAATTCCTTTATCAATGGGATGCCGAAAAGATCTCGAAGGGACTGCAGTTATACGCCGGCCTTGGGTGGCAGTGGCGTAATACAAAAATCACGTACGATTACAATTTCAACGACCGCAGCTCGAACCAGGACGACGGCAAGTTTGGAAAGTTCACTGAGACGCGTTTCACCTACGGTCCCGTCGCGCTGGTAGGCTTCGAATATTCTTATTTTTCATTGCCAATCTCCGCCTTCATTGAGATTGAGATGTATACCGATGCCCTCATTGATCCGGGTTATCAACGATTCCAGGGAGGTGTCGGCCTCCGGTATGTGTTCTGAAAAAATATCCGGGAACATGATGCGCGCCAGACTATTGATCTGTATTGTTATCAGCTTCATGGCCAGCGCATGCTCCATGCAGAAGCTTGCCCGTATGCAACAGGCATCCAAGCAGTCTGCCTATCAGCAATTCGACTTTCAGGCGCTGGTAAGGAAGTACATGGAAAAAGATAAATCAAACCACGTTGAGGGCATCTACTCCGTGTCGGGATCTGTCACAAAAAAAGGTAAGGGCTTCATGGGCGGCACTGAAAAAGAAAAAGTCACAGATCTGAAGGAAAACTACGCCAAGGTTGCCATTATCCGCGACGGTAACGACAGCGGCAGACAGTTTATTGAAATATCATTGGATAAGGAATCCCTTGGCGGGAGCTACAACATTATCGGTGAATTCAGCCTTTCAACGGGCGGCAGCATTCTTATTTACAAGCATCTTGAAGGGAAAGGCAAAAGTTCGGCTTTTACTTTTACCACGGATGAAAGTTCGGATGTTCTTGAAGGAATTCGGGTAGAAAATGAAGGCAGCGCCGTGATCACCTATAAGCTCACCTACGTGAAGCTGTCGACCAAATAAAAACCTATCCCTCGACCTCGTCGGTCATCATCTGCTTTTCATAAAGCTCACGATAAATGCCACCCTGCTCAAGGAGGCTGTCATGCGTCCCTTGCTCGGCCAATGCGCCGTCGTTGAGCACAATTATCTTGGAAGCCAGCTTCGCTGACGACACCCGATGGGAAATAATAATTGTCGTGCGTCCCACCATGATGTTCTTCATGCTGTTGAGGATCGTGTTCTCGGTTTTTGTGTCGACGGCAGATAAGGCATCATCGAGCATCAGAATTTTCGGTGACCGTGCGATCGCACGTGCGATGGAAACACGTTGTTTTTGACCTCCTGATAAGGTGATGCCCCGCTCCCCTACACGTGTGTTGAATCCCTGGGGAAATTCCATGATGTTATGGTAAACATCTGCGTCTTTCGCCGCCTGCATGATCCCCGCTTCATCGGGCGACTTAAGTCCGAATGCGATATTATTGAAAATAGTGTCGCTGAACAGGAAGACATCCTGTGGCACATAGCCGATCTGGCTGCGAAGATTGTTGATGTTGAAGTTCCTGATTGGAATCCCATCTATCAAAATTTCTCCCTCCGTCGTGTCATAAAGCCTGGAAACAAGGTTGGAGATCGTGCTTTTGCCTGACCCGGTGCCGCCGATGATTGCCAGCGACTCTCCGGGCAAAATCTCAAAGGAAATATTCCTAAGTGCTTTAATGCCGGTGTCCGGATAGGTGAACGACACATTATTGAATTCTATTTTTCCTTCTATCTCATGCGACAACTCTTTCTCAGAGAGCAGATCTGTCTTCGTATTTAAGAATTCGTTGATACGTTTTTGTGAAGCCGCTGCGCGTTGCACAAGGCTGCTCGTCCATCCAAGCGAGGCAACTGGCCAGGTCAGCAAGTTGACGTAGATGATGAATTCCGCGATGTTTCCAAAAGTGAGGGAACCATTCATGACCTCCACGCTTCCCTGGTAAACTGTAAGAATGGTACTGAGGCCAATCAAACCGAACAACACAGGAAAAAATAATGCCTGAACGCGCGTCAACTTCAGCGACTGTCGCTTATACTCATCGTTTTCCAAACCGAATTTGGAGATCGACTCTTTTTCGCGGGTGAATGATTTAAGTACTCGAATACCCGAAAACGCCTCCTGCACAAACGTGCTTAGCCTTGACTGACTCTTTTGAATCTCCTCGGATCTCCTCTCAATTATGTTGTTGACATAGTAGATGCTGAATGACAGGAGCGGCAATGGTATCAAAGCAAAGAGCGTCAGCTTCACACTTATCATGAACATGATCGGTATGAGCATCAGAAAAAGTGTGAATAGCTGGAGTCCATACATGATGGATGGCCCCAGGTACATACGAACACGGCTCACGTCTTCCGAGATCCTGTTCATCAGATCGCCCGTGTTGTTGCGTCTGTAAAAGCTAAGGGGAAGTGTTTGGTAATGTTCGAATATGTCATTTTTCAAATCGTATTCGACAAGACGGCTCATGACGATCAAAGTCTGCCTGACGAAGTACAGGAAGAGTCCCCGCAAGAGTGCCATGAGCAGTATGAGCGCTGCATAAAAAAGGATTCCTTTGGCGAAGACATTAAAAAAGGACTTCTGGGCCTCAGTGCCTTCGAAAGACCGGTAAATCTGAATATTGTCTGTGACCAGGTCGATGGAGTGGCGTACCATCTGCGCTGGCACAATCTGAAAACCGTTTGAGATCAATACAAACACCAAACCCCAGATCAGGTGCCACTTATAGCGAAGCAAATACTTATTGAGGCTGGCCAGTTCTTTCATGGATGAAAGATAAACGGCTGCGTCGAATTTTAGTTCAAATCAGCTATTTCTGGCCTGCAAAAAATGTAAATTGCGGCTTCTTTACAGTTCCTTGCCATGCTTAACAGACGTACCCTCCGGATCAAGATCATGCAGAGCTTGTTTGCCTACGAACAATGCATGGAAGCCGATTACCTGCTTGCCCTTGATCACATTGACGAGTTCTTCGCTCCAGACCTGAACTCTATGAAGGTGCAGGATAAGAGCCTTCTGAAGGGTCAGCGAACAGTCGCCGTTAAGCAATTTGAAAAAATCTACAAAGACCAGCCAGCGAAAGAAAACAACGATCCCCAGGTAGCAAAAGCGGTGGAGGAAGCAGTTGCTCTTCGTAAAAAATTGGTAAAGAAAGACTTCGATTTTCTCCGCAAGAACCTGGTACTTGAAGTGGAAAAAATCAACTTCTTTTATTTATCCGTCCTCAACCTCATACCCGCCCTCGCCGAGGTCGCGGCACAAGACAAGAAAATCAATTCAAAAAATTTCAACACGAATCCATTGGTGACGGCACTCCGCAACAACGCGGCGCTGAAAAAGGAAACGCTGCGTACCGGGGGCAGTTGGGATCAGAAACAAGATGTTGTGCGTGGCTGGCTGAGAGACTGTCTCAAACCGGACAAGGAGTTTCAGCAATACCTTTCGCTGGAGGCGGCCGACTTCGCTGCGCACAAGAGTTTCAGCAAGCATCTCATCAGAAAACTGATCCTTGGTCCAACGATCATCAACTCCTATTTCGAAGAGGAGGACTTACGTTGGGCCGAAGATCATGAGATCGTCAAAAGCATGGCAGACAAGACACTAAAGTCACTCGATGAAGATTCTAAATCTCTCGACCTGCAAAAGCTTTCACTCGACTGGGAAGAAGACAAAGAGTTTATCGAAAAGTTGTTTTCCGCGTCAGCAAGCCTGGACAAAGAATATCACGTGCTGATTGCAAACAACACCAAGAATTGGGAAGTGGATCGTCTGCCACTCACCGACCGCGTCATCCTTGAAATGGCTATTTCCGAGCTGATCAATTTTCCAAATATTCCGGTGAAAGTGACCATCAACGAGTACATCGAGTTGGCGAAACAATATAGTACACCAAAGAGCCGCCAGTTCATAAATGGTATACTCGACGTGATTGCGAAAGAATTGAAAGACTCAGGTAAAATTAAGAAGAGCGGCAGAGGGTTGATGGACAACAAATAAGGTGTTAGCTATTGGGCGTTTGGCCGTTGGCTGTGTACCCAAATTGTTAACGCTTTTGCATGGTAGTAGCGAATGCCCTTGCACAATAGACTCAGGAAAGGTTCGTTGGAATTTGTGAGCGGTGTTAGGAAGCATTGCCAAAACCCAATACCCAGTAGCCAATACCCATTTTTACTATTAGGTGAATGCCTTATCTTTGCTAACTAAGCTAAAACGTCATGAGCAAAAAAAGCAGCAATACGTTGATTGCCTTCCTGGTCGGAGCTGCCGCCGGCGCTGTTCTTGGGGTCCTCTACGCGCCTGATAAGGGCTCGAATACACGTGAAAAACTTTCTTTCCGGCTTGATAAGTACAAGAAGATCCTTGAGGATTTTCTTGATGATCTGGTTTCCGGCAAGGATACGCCATTGACATCAGAGGCAAAATCGCAGGGCCAGAAAGTGGTTTCGGAAGCAAAAGGAAAAGCAGAAAGACTGCTTGAAGATGTGGACGACCTGCTGGAACAGATCCGGGGGAGCAAAAAGAGTTAATGTTTTGTTAATCTGTTTGTTAATCCACGAACGGATTGATTTTCAATGTTTTTTGTGAATAATTTTGTCGCTCGAATTATTAAAAATCATCATATGCAAAAGATTAGTTCAGTCCTCGCAGTAGCCGTGTGTACGCTGCTGATGATGACAGGCTGCAGGGATAAAGCAGCTGAAAAACGCATCGCCGAACTCGAGAGCAGACTGGCTCAACTCGAAACGAATAAGGGCACTGCAGCTGCAGCAACCGCAACACCCACAGCAGCAACTCCTGCTGCCGAAGAGAAGCCTGAAGGTCCTCTTCCTGTCATGGAATTTGAAAAAACAGATCACGATTTCGGTACAATCGTGGAGGGGCAAAAAGTATCTTATACTTATAAGATCAAGAATACCGGACAAGCTCCCCTGATCATTCAGAGCGCGCAGCCTTCTTGCGGATGTACCGTTCCGAAATGGTCACAGGAGCCGATCCCTGTCGGTGGCACCGGAAATGTGACCGCTGAATTCGACTCCAACGGAAAACCAGGTATCAACAATAAGACGATAACTGTCACAGCCAATACGTGGCCTAAGACCACAACCCTTCGTTTCAAGGCCATGGTGACTGCAAAAGCAGACGCTAACGGACCCACGAAGTAGTCGCTCATTTATTTTTAAAACAGGAAATCCTGGCGTCCCGATCCCGATAACTATCGGGACCATCGGGAGTCAGGATTTTTTGTTTTCACCATTTCAGTCTAAAACTGCTACCTTTGATCCTCCAAAAAATTAAAATATGATTTACCAGATTATTCTTCAGGCCCAGCAACCCGGTTCGGGCGTCAGTTTCTATATCATGATTGGATTGATGATAGTCATCTTCTATTTTTTCATGATCAGGCCTCAGCAAAAAAAACAGAAAGACCAGAAAAAATTTCAGGAAGAGATAAAGAAGGGAGATAACGTGGTGACCATCGGTGGTGCGCATGGGCGCGTGGCAGAAATTGAAGACGACACGTTCATCCTTGAGTTCGAGCGCGGTGCCCGCATCAAATTCTCTAAGTCGTCGGTGTCAATGGATTCTACAAAGGCAGCCTACTCAGAAAAGAAACCCGCTACTACCTGAGCATAGTTGAAAGTTGAAAATTTTGAACATTGAATCTGCTTCGTGCTATCAGCAATCTTCTGCGGTTCGACCGCACCAACTGGAAAGCGCTGGCACTATGTGTATTCGCAGCAGCAGTGTTCTGGATCTTCAACGCACTCAATAAGGAATACTCAACCAACTTAAAATTCCCCCTTCAATTCAGTTTCGACGACGCAAGATTCATCCCGGTAGATCCACTGCCCGGCACGCTCACTATGAATGTGAAGGGGAAAGGTTGGGATCTTTTGCGAAAGAGTCTTGGATATAAAGTCCAGCACATTGTCGTAGAAATTGAGCGACCGGAAGAAACGAAAAAAATTTCCGGCGCCGCCCTTGCACCAGTAGCCGCGGGACAAATCGCCCCGCTGCTCGTGAATTTCACGGTGACAGATACACTCCGTTTTAAGATTGAATCAAAAGCTTCACGGCGCATAGGATTGACCGCCGCACTCGATGGGGTATCGTTTAAAAAAGGGCTTGGTCGTACAAGTGCCGTGGCTGTTCTGCCGGATTCTATTTCGGTCGAGGGACCCAAAAGTATTATTGATGCCCTTCGTGATCCGGTTGTACTGCGTATAACAGGCGACGGGATTGACGCCAATTTCCGGAGCAACGTCGAAGTCGATCTTGAGCATAAGCACCTGATAAAAAGAAATCCGCCTGTAGCTGAGGTGATGTTCGAAGTGGGCCCGGTAGAAGAAGTGACACGGCAAATCAAACTTAAAGTGGCCAGGGCGCCGTGGGGAACAGAGTTCGACAGGGATAGCGTCCAGTGTACTTTTCGCGTCCCGCAAAAAGACTTGATGCGTTTTCCGGCCGACGTAGCTACAGCATTCATCACGTTCGAGTTTGCCGAAATGAGCAAAGGAGAGGTGCGATCCTATCTCCCGGAGATCAACGACGTTCCCCCCTATGCTGAAGTGCTGCGCATCGACTCCATAAGGGTTAAAAAGTATTGATCACATGTCGTCACCGTTACAGGTTGGCATCACGGGCGGAATTGGATCGGGGAAAAGCCTCGTGTCGAGGATATTCAAATGTCTCGGAACTCCGGTGTACGACGCTGACAGTCGCGCAAAAGCATTGATGTCCACTGATGTCGAATTGGCCGCCGCAATAAAAAAGGAATTTGGTCCCCTCTCATACAGACCGGATGGCACACTTGACAGGGCTTATCTCAGCAAGATAACTTTTGGAAAAAGTGACCGACTGGAAAAACTGAACAACCTTGTGCACCCACGCGTCGCGGCAGATTATCAGCAATGGCTGAAGGCCCACCAAAAGCACAGCTACGTCTTAAGAGAGGCAGCATTGCTTTATGAAGCTGGCTCGTTCAAGACGACTGATAAAATGATCGTTGTTTCGGCCCCCGAAAATCTCAAAATCAAACGTGTATTAGCGCGTGACCCACAACGGTCGAGGGAAGAGATCAAAGCAATCATGTCCAGCCAGTGGCCTGATGAAGAAAAACTCAAGCGCGCAGATTTCATTATCTATAACGACAACCAGCACCTTGTTATACCGCAGGTACTGATGCTGCACAATCAGTTCATTTCAAAGCGAACCCAGTAGGGAACGCTGTGTGTGGAAAAACGTGATCAGGCAAACCAGCTTGGAAAGGTCCACACCATCCAACCATAAAATGCGAAACGTATGATGCGAGAGATACAGATCAACAAAAAATCTCTTATTGGAATGTTGACAGAGCCAGCCAGCATGCACGTGGCAGAAAATGGAACGGGGGTAACTGCGCCCACCAACACTATATAAATACCGAATTTCTTCAGCTGCTCATCGTACTTTTTCAAATACCGATCGCTGATCTTTTGATAGAAATTGGTCTTTGAAAAGAAATGCCCGATATAATACCCGATAATACCCGCAGCATAAGATATCAACGTGAGATAGGTAAGGTTGATAACATACTCCGAAAGAACTCCTTTCGATTGCCAAATCAACATGAAAAGCTCGGGTGGGATGATTCCAAACACGACCTCGGACACAGTAAAAATCCCAAGCAACAAGGGAAGCCTGTCGCCAATATCGTTGATCTCCTGTTGATAAACCTTCAGGTCCTCACTTGCCAATATATATGCGGTGATGATTACTGCAAACCATATCAGTCCCCTGATAAGGTTCTTCCACAAAAACCCTGACCGCGTTTCTTCCTTTTCCATAGTTATCGCAGGATCGGATGCCTTTTGAATGGCTTGCTTTCGTCGAATAATTTCCTGTAGGTAATATGCCTTTTTGCCACGTAACCACCAACTTGTTCGACAACCTGAATCATTTTCGGGTTAAAATCGCCAATCCAGTTCATCTCAAATTCCTTATAGGGCATTTTCCCAGTCTGATATTGCTCACGCGCCGCGGCCATGATGATCGCTCCGTCAACACCAATTCCCTGGTGCTCGGGAACAACACCAAATAAAATACCGAAGGCCTTCTTGTTTGTACCCAATAGCTTATGCCACACAAACTTGATCTTGCCGATCAGGTCGAGCTTGCCATTGACATATTTGAAAATTTGATTGATCTCGGGTAACGAAATGAAGAATGCGATGGGATCGTCTTTATAGAAACCAAACCATAACAGTCGTTCATCCAGAATTGGTTTCATCTGCTTAACAAGTGCCACGGCCTGCGCCTGTGTGAGTTCAGGATTTTCTGCCCGATTGGCCCAAGCCTTATTGTATACCACCCGCACATACTCAGCGAGCCTTGACATTTCTTTACCTTTAATGATGCGGAAACTATAGTCTGGATTTTGCTTTATAAGATCTGCCTTATACAAAAGTCTTTCTGCAACCGGCTCTTCCACCTTTCGGGCATAGGTCAGCTGATTGAAGTAAAGTCTGAATCCATATGCTTCAAAAAAAGTCTGATAGTAGGGAAAATTGTAATTGGTTTGATAATTCGGTTCGTATTGAAACCCTTCTACCAACAACCCCCACCACCGATCGCGGCTTCCAAAATTCACAGGTCCGTCCATAGCCTCCATGCCACGAACCTGTAGCCACGATTTACAATGATCGAAAAGTATGAATGCTGCCGCCTGGTCGTTGATACATTCGAAAAGCCCCATGCCGCCGGTAGGTTGATCATTACCCTTGTGCACAAGCTTGTCAAGAATAAACACCGCCACCCTGCCGATTGTCTCTCCTTTATCATTCCTGAGAAGCCAGCGCGTACACTGTCCATGGCGGAACGATTTATTTTTTTCCTTATCAAAAACAGCTTCGATGTCCGCATCCAACGGGCGAATCCACTGCGGTGTATCTTTGTACAACCTGACGGGGAGATGTAAGAATTCCTGTATGTCGCCGGGGGTAGTGACTTCTGAAATTTTCATAGCTGAGCGACCCGAAAGATAGCGGTTATTTTACAAGACGCTGGTTCGGCAATGTTATTTTAAAGGTCGTTCCGGTGCCCGGCTCGCTCTCAACTTTTATCGTGCCACCCAATTTATCGATCGCATTCCTGACAATGTATAGACCAAGACCGCTGCCATCGGATTGAGCGCTGGCCCGGTAAAACATTTCAAAGACCTTTTCGAGATTATCTTTGCTGATACCAATTCCGTTATCCCGGAATGTAAGATTGCATTGCCCTCTGTTACCTTGCTCTATGTGTATGCCGATGTAAGTTTTTTCGGAACCTATTTTCCGGTACTTGATGGCGTTCGATATTAAGTTCCTGAATATTTCACCGATACGCCAGGGATCACTGTAAAATGCAGAGACGTTAATATTGACCTCCGTCTCGACGGCTTCTGCCCCTTTCAGGTAATTAAGCCCGCTAAATGTCTGATCAATCGTTTTTTGAAAATCCACCTCCTCTATCTTCAGCTCCATCTTGAGATTCTTCGAATGGCTGAGCACATCGCTGATAAAATGATCCAGCTGCTCGGCTTTCTGACCTACCAGCCTGAGATACTCGGCCAGACTGTCGTTATTTCCGGGAAGGCTGGCGAGGTGCACCAATCCGAGCACGGATGAAAGAGGTGCTCGAAGGTCATGTGACACTTTATAAACAAAATTGTCCAGCTCCGTGTTTCTGATCTTCAGTTCCTCTTCAACCTTTCTTCGCTCCGTAATGTCGACGTACATTCCGAAAATACCGATGGTTTGATCTTCCAGCAGCACGGGCACTCCATAGATTATAACGGACACGATCGTCTTGTCCTTACGATGACGGATGGTCTCCATCTTCACCACCCTGTTGCTTGAAATAATTGTATTCAGGTCATTCCCTTCAGACTCCAGGTCGTCAGGAACAATGAATTGGTTCAGTCCCTTACCCTCAAGCTCCTTGACGGAGAAGCCAAACATCTCCTCGAATCCCTTGTTTATTCGCACAACGTTCCCTTCCTCGTTGAGCAGTGTGACCGCCAAAGGCGTGTTTTGGAAAAGCTGCGAGAAAAGGGTTTCTGTCTTTCGCAAGCTGGCTTCAGCCTTCTTTCGCTCTGTCACATCAGAAAAGATCGCTTGAACTGCGGGCTTACCAAGATGTGTGAAAGGGTAACATGAGACTTCGACATCGACGACTCCTCCATCAAGTCTGATATATCTTTCTTCAGCAGGTGGGACAGAGTGGCCGTTCAGCACCTTTGCTATGCGCTCCGCGACCAGGGCCAATGAATCGGGATGCACGAACTGCACCACGTCGCTCCCTTCAATTTGTTCGAAGGAGTTCGCGCCCATCATCTTCACGGCTGCTGAATTCATATATCTGACTTTCCCATCCGAGTGAATCGCCATTCCGAGCGGCAATTTTTCCACCAGCTCCCGGTATCGCTGCTCCGTTTCAAGCTGCGTTTTTTCAAGTCGCTTTTTTGCAGTGATGTCAGAGAAGATCCCGTTGTAAAGGATCCGATTGTCATCTGTTCTCACGGGTGTGCCGCGCGTCTCGAGCCAGATGATTCCATCTTTTCCTTTGCATCGTCCCTCCCATGACCATTCACTCATGCGAGCGACGCTCGATTCAATGCTTTGATTGAACGAAGGCATATCCTCTTCAAGAATGAAGCTGCTGATATGAAATTGTTCGTCCATGATTGTTTCAGGATGCACGCCAAGCAATTCCTCACAACGGGGGCTGATGTACGTGAATCCGCGCGTACCATTGGCAAAAAAGGTGTACTCGAATACGACCACGGGTAAGTGGTCTATCAGCCGCTGCCAGTTCTCTTTTTGCTTAAAAGTCATCGGGACAATAAAAATACGCTTTGGGGATCGTCGTGGGGTTGGGGTGTAATAAAGAACCGGAAATTTAAGAATAAGTCCTACTTCGGACAGCCGCTCAATGACATGGTCCTGTTGATTTCCTAACTTAGTTAAATGAAGATCCTCAAGTACACCGGTATCGCTGCTACGATCCTGCTAATGCTCTTTTTGGTGATAGGCCTTGCAACCCCCTCTTTCGAATACGCAACCCACATATCAATCACCGCGCCTCGTGAAACCTGTTGGCAATCGGTACAGGATACAACACGGATGAAGTCCTGGGTGCCGGGTTTCAAAACACTCACTTTGAAGAGTGGTCAACATAATCAGCCCGGAGCGGTTTATGAGCTCGTTGTCACACAGGACGAAACATATGTCATGCAGGAAACCCTGCGTGATATTCGCGAACCTGAATTGATCGCATTTATTCTTGACAACGATGTGATGAATCTTGAATATGAATTACTATTTCGTGAGGAAGGAAATCAGACAATCATTGATGGACATTATAAGGTGGCTGGCAATAACATTGTTTGGAGATCGTTATTATTTCTTTCCAAATCCTACCTCCAGCAATCATCGCAGGAGCAGCTGGCACTTCTCAAAAAAATGATTGAACGAACCCCTTAACACTTTATCATGGTTCTATCCAAAAAATATTCTTTCGGGGAGAAATAGTCACAGCCTTTGCCACGAACCAGAACGGATAAATCCACCGTAGAACTCCACGCATTCCCTTTCGCGAAGTCCGAACGCTCTCAACGCCGATTGCCACGCAGGGAGCCGTCCGCTCCGCAGATTCGTGGTGGCTCGAAAAAAAAGATACATCACGGAAAGGAACCCGGCATGCCACCATTTGCAGTTGACAAACTCTACGATAAACCAACGTGCTCCCGGTTTCATCGACCCGGCAACCTTGTCAACGACAAGAGGCAACACGTCGTCTTCGAATAGGTCAAGAAAGCAATACGCAATCACAACATCGAAATTTTCTCCGGCTTTCAGCACGTCTTGCGTCCCTTGAACAAAAGTTATGTTCATCCCCTTTCCTTTCTTTTCCGCCTTTCTTATCATGGCGCGAGACGAGTCTATAAACGTAATAACAGGATTAGCTTGTCGGATAGACTTTTCCTTGAGCCATCGGCCCGTTCCACCCCCAAGGACAAGCACTTTCGATCCACTGGGAATCTCGCCTAGAAATTGAATTTGTGCACGGTAAAGTGAAGTTCCGAACAAGACGAAGACGAGCACGTCATAAAAGGGAGCAAGTAAATCATATCCCCGTGAATTGTCCATGCAGAATAAGGTATGGTAACGGGAAGAAAAAAATCATATCTCCTGCCAGACGGTAAAGGTCATTTTTTTTGAAAGTCTCCGCGCAGAACAGCATAAGCGCCAGAACCACGTTCATGGCAAGCATGACACTCGATTCCACAACATAATTGGTAATGACTATCAACAATCCAAGAAGCAAAAATTGTATCACGAGTAGTACGACCAACACCATTCGTGAAGCAGGCTTGCCGATAAACGTCACAAGCGAAAGTTGGCCATCGCGCACGTCCTGATCAAATCCAAACCAGGAAAAAATAATCAAGTTGATCAAAGCTGTGATGAAAAATGGAATCATGAGATAGACCGCAGGGTGACTTAAAGGCCAGGTGTGAAGGGATAATACGGGCAGCAACACCCCGCCAAAATAAAGTACTGCACCAGCTATCTCCTTCAGAGGAAACATCCACCGGTGGAAAAGGAGATAGAAGATGACTACGCCAGCCAGCAAAACACCAGCGTTGAAAACCGACGGACGGACATAAAAAATTAGAGCAATATCGACGAATGAGAGAATGGCTACGGCAACTCCGATCTGCTTAAAGTATTTTTGATGAAACTTATGGCGCTCTGAAGAAGCTATTCCTTTCAACTTGTAGGCATCCAGCAAGTGGTCGACGGAGTAAATGATCCAAACGGTTATTCCCAGGGCGGCAAGGCCCTGCGGCAAGAGAGATGTTCGAAAGACCACCGCGAAGAAGGCTGCGCCCGTCACCGCTCCCAGCGCCACATCAAGGCTGATGATATTAACAAAACGATATATGCGAAGCGCCCGCTTCATGTTTAAAGCAAATAAAAAAGTCCCGACGATGGGGTCGGGACTCTGAAATTAATTTCGATTTTACTTAAGCGGACTTTAGAGCCTCTGCACCGGCCACGATCTCAAGGATTTCCTTGGTAATGGCAGCTTGTCGCGTGCGGTTATAAGTCAACTTCAATTCTTTCAGCAATTCGCCCGCATTTTCATTCGCTTTATCCATTGCTGTCATCCTGGCTCCATTCTCGGAAGCGTTCGAGTCGAGGACAGCTTTGTAAAGCTGAACCTTTAGAGACTTTGGAATGATCCCAGTCACTATTTCTTCCTGGTTGGGCTGGAAGATATAGTCAATATCCACTTTCTTCCCTCCCGTTACCGGCAGTACCGGCAGGAATTGCTCCACCGTCAGGATTTGCGTCGCAACGTTTTTAAATTGATTGTAGACAATCTCGATTTTATCAAACTGACCTTTACGGAAGGCGTCCATCAAGAATTCAGCTGCGGCAGATGCTTGCGCAAAAGAAAGACTCTGGAAGATGCCGGTAAACTCCCCTTCAATTGGAAAATTGCGCTTGCTGAAAAAATCAAACGACTTCTTACCGAGCGTCAACACTGTCACGTTTTTCCGGGCCTGCTGCGTTGAATATTTCTCCTGAATGAGGCGAAGCACGCCTTTGAAAATGCTTGAGTTAAACGAACCACAGAGACCTCTGTCTGAAGTAATAGCTACAATGAGGATTTTTTCTTCAGGACGCGCTTTGCTGTACCAGCTATCAACGTCGCCGGTCATGTTGGCGGAGAGGTTTTGCAGAATGGATGTCATTTTCTGTGCGAAAGGGCGCATTTGAATGATCCTTTCCTGCGATTTACGCAGCTTCGCCGCCGCCACCATTTTCATGGCTTTGGTGATCTGCTGCGTGCTGATCACAGAAGTTATTCGTGTCTTTACCTCTTTTAAGCTAGGCATACTGAATTCTTACTTACCAGTCGTTATTAATATTTGCCTGACAAATCCAATGCTACTTTCTTCACGGTCTCAACATCGGCATCTTCAAACTTGCCTGCCTTGAAATTTTCGAGGACGTTCTTATTCTGAGCCTTGAGCAATCCCAGGAAGTCCTTCTCAAATTCCTTCACCTTGTTAACGGGTACCTTGTCAAGATAACCGCGTGTCGAGGCAGTGATAATCGCTACTTGCTCCTCAACGGCAAATGGTTCGTACTGCGCTTGCTTCAACACTTCCGTATTTCTGCGACCGCGCTCGATCGTCAGCTTGGTGGATGCATCGAGGTCTGAACCAAATTTCGAGAACGCTTCAAGCTCACGGAACTGTGCCTGATCGAGCTTCAACGTTCCCGCAACTTTTTTCATTGATTTGATCTGGGCCGATCCACCCACGCGCGATACTGAGATACCTACGTTGATCGCCGGACGGATACCAGAGTTGAAGAGGTTGGTCTCCAGGAATATCTGACCGTCAGTGATGGAAATCACGTTGGTCGGAATATAGGCGGATACGTCGTTGGCTTGTGTCTCAATGATCGGAAGAGCTGTCAATGAGCCCCCACCTTTTACGAGATGCTTGATAGACTCAGGGAGATCGTTCATTTTCTTCGCAAGCTCATCGTTGTTGATGACTTTAGCTGCTCTCTCGAGCAAACGTGAGTGCAAATAAAATACGTCACCAGGATATGCTTCACGGCCGGGAGGTCTTCTCAAAAGCAAAGAAACCTCGCGATAGGAAACCGCCTGCTTTGACAGGTCATCATAAATAACGAGGGCAGGGCGGCCAGTATCACGGAAGAATTCACCGATCGCAGCGCCTGTGAACGGAGCAAAGAATTGCATCGGTGCAGGATCCGAGGCCGATGCCGATACTATTACTGTATAAGGAAGTGCACCAGCCTTTTCAAGGGTCGCGGCTACAGCTGCTACTGTCGATGCCTTCTGGCCAATGGCCACATATATACAGTAAACAGGTTTACCCGCTTCATAGAATTCGCGCTGGTTGATAATCGTATCAATCGCAACTGCCGTCTTCCCTGTTTGACGGTCACCGATGATAAGCTCTCGCTGACCGCGACCGATGGGAATCATGGCATCGATAGCTTTGATGCCCGTCTGAAGCGGTTCGTTCACCGGCTGACGAAAAATAACGCCGGGTGCCTTTCTTTCAAGTGGCATTTCATAGAGCTCGCCGGTAAGCGGTCCGCGCCCATCGATGGGCTTAGCGAGTGTATCTACCACACGGCCCAGCACGCCCTCTCCGACTTTTACCGATGCGATGAGACCGGTACGTTTGACGATGGCACCCTCTTTGATCCCTTGCGGATCTCCGAGCAACACCGCTCCGACGTTGTCTTCCTCAAGGTTAAGCACAAGGGCGCGAAGTCCGTTTTCAAACTGGATCAATTCACCAGCTTGCGCTTTTGTAAGTCCATATATACGTGCAACACCGTCACCAATTGTAAGAACGGTGCCTACTTCTTCTAATTCAGCGTCCGTACGCGATTTGGAAAGTTGCTCGCGTAAGATCGCGGATACTTCTTCGGGTCTGATCTCTGCCATATCGTATGTAATAAAAGGGTGGTTCGGTTATTAAAACTCTTTTATAAAATAATTTTCGTTGAACTTCAGGCTCAACGCCTTGAGCTTGCTCTTGATTGATGCATCGACCTGGCGATCGCCGACATTCAGGACAAATCCGCCGATCAGCGTGGGATCTACTTTTTCGATAATCTCGACTTGCTTCTTGTCATGCAGCTTTTTCACCAATCCTTCGATCTCTTTCCGGAGCTCAGCGTCCATCGGAATCGTCGTTGTGATATAAGCTTTGCCGATTCCTTTATACTCGTTATACGCGTTATGAAATTCTGACGCTATGGTTGGCAACAACGATTCCCTGTTCTTTTGTGTAAGAATATTGAAAATCGCCATCGTGAGCGGGTGAACCTTGCCAGTAAATGCTTTTGTCAGGATAGCTTTCTTCTGTTCATGGCGGATGACGGGGCTTCGCAACATCATCGTGAATGGTCTGTTCTCTTTACAAACTTTCGCAAATGACTGCATGTCCGCATGGACCGCATCCAAAGCGTTCTGTTCCACTGCCAGGTCCAGCAGCGACTTTACATACCGTGATGCTACGCGTAGATCAGCCATTGATTAGTTAACCTTAATGTCTTTTACAAAACCATCCACGAGCTCTTTTTGAGCTTTGTCTGTGGAAAGATTCTTTTTGATAAGTTTTTCGGCGATCTCAAGAGAGAACTGCGCCACTTGTGCTCGAACATCGCGAAGGGCAGCCTGCTTCTCTGTATTGATCACGGCCTTTGCGTCGGCGATGATCTTATCGGCATTTTTCTTGGCGTCGGACTGGGCCTGATCGTGCAATCTGTTGGCAGCGTCGCGCGCTTCACGAAGAATAAGATCGCGTTCCGCACGCGCTTCTTTCAATAGTTTTTCATTGTCAGACTTAAGAGCTGCCATTTCAGACTTGGCTTTCTCTGCCGAATCCAGCGCTGACTGAATGGTATTCTCACGCTCATTCAATGATTCGAGGATCGGTTTCCATGCAAGCTTGCCCAGGAGAAACACAAGGGCAATGAAGACGACGAATTGCCAAAAAAGAAGTCCGGATCCGGGTGTCAATAATTCCATACAATTCTATTTTTCTTGAAAGCGACTGATCATTTGATCTCTTAAGAAAGAAACCTGCCCGGCCCATCGCCTAAGGCAAGTTTCAATCATGCAGTGAATCCAAATCAGAAACAGACCTTAGCCGATAGCGGCTGCAGTTTTGTTTGAGATCAGGAAGCAAATAACGAGGGCGAAAAGCGCTGCAACCTCAACGAGGGCGGCGATGATCAGCATAGAACCCTGCAGTTTGTTCGCAGATTCCGGCTGACGTGCCATTGCCTCCATTGCTGAGCCACCGATACGACCAACACCGATTCCAGCGCCAATTGCTGCCAGACCAGCGCCGATTCCGGCACCCATGATTGCGTAGCTAACGTCCATCAAAAGAGAGAATAACATAACTTTTATAATTAAGTGAAACAAAATCCGGGTTCATCCCGGAGTATCTTCCTGCAGTGTTACCTGCCTATTAACCTACTCAATGCCCATGTTCATCGTGTCCGTGCTCCTCAATCGCCATTCCGATGTACAGTGACGAAAACAAAGTGAACACATACGCCTGTATCCCCGCCACGAGCAACTCGATCAGGCTTATGAACAAAACAAAAATTGTCGAACCTATCCCTACAAACCAGCTGTGAAAAATAAATGTCAATCCAAGCAAGCTCAGCAATACGATGTGGCCGGCGGTGATCGCGGCAAACAATCGTATCATCAGCGAGAAGGGCTTGGTGAATATTCCTATTACTTCAACTGGAAGAATAATGACTCGCAACGGAAGGGGCACACCCGGCGTCCATAGGATATGTTTCCAATACGCTTTGTTCCCGCTAAAATTTGTGATCAGAAATGTGAGCACTGCTAACACCAACGTTACAGCAATGTTTCCTGTCAGGTTTCCTGACCCAGGAAGCAAACCAAGAATGTTGCCGAAAAGAATGAAGAAGAATAAGGTCAGGAGGTAAGGAAGATATTTGCCGTATTTGGGACCAATATTTGGCTTTACAACTTCGTCTTTAACGAACAAGATGATCGGTTCCATGAAAGACTGGATGCCCTTGGGTGCTTTGCCCACATTCTTCCTGAATGACCTCGCCGTTGTGGTGAACACGAAGAGCAAGAGTCCTGCATTGAGGAAGAGCATCATTACATTCTTCGTAATCGAAAAATCCAGGGCCTGTTTTTCACCGCGGTATACTTTGCCGTTCTCGAGTTTGTAGCCATCGTAGGCAACTGGTTCGTGGTGTTCGTTGAAAAAATGCTTAGAGGAGAAGATCTCCAATCCACGCTCATCAGAATAAACGATTACAGGTAGATATAGCGTCCCATAATGACCATCGAAAAAATGCCATGTATGGTGATCCATTACGTGTTCAATGATTACCTCGCTGATGGGCCTTTCTGAACCGTGAGCGGCCTCGGTAACTACGCTGTCCGTCTCATGGATTTCCTGCCCAAAAATGGGTGCAAAAATCCCTGCGCAAAGGAGAAAAATGACGGCAAAAAACGCGTTTTTGACGATGAGAAATGGGTTTTTGGGGTAGGTTCGCACGGTCCTTTATAATCGACCGCAAAACTATTCATTAATGAGCCAAAAAAAAATCTTTTGAGTTTTTTTTGGGGTTTTTACGCAGCCCTGAAAGCCTTTAGAATCGTCGGGGAATATGATTACTCGATACCAGGGATATAAGAGTCACTAAGCTGTTACTCTACTTGAATTTTATCCTGGAAAACTGTTCGCGGTGGAACCTGCCGCCATATAAAAGAACCTCGTTTGCAGAAACCTGCGTGCTCATGGCTGGGCTTATGGCCATCGGCCACTCAACGGAATCATATATCAGTTCTCGCACGGCGGCGCCGCTCTCGTTCAGGGTTACAATCGCAATAATCGGCCTGGATCCCGCAAAATCTTTTTCCTTAGGCAAATCGAACCCTGTAATGTTACGACGATCCTCGTTGAAAAGCAGGCCTAGTCTATCTCGAATCGCGAGCACCATATAGGATGAAAAAACGCTTCGATGATCATTCGTATCCTGTGACTTGTGAATCTTGTGTCCCCACTTCATGACACCATGCGCATCAATTTTTATTGCAATTATGTCGCCGCGATAAAATCGGGAAGGCTGATAGAGATTACTGGACGTTCTGTAACTCAATCCTCGGGTTGGGGCACGCACCTGCGCATGGTCGAGGGTCGTTGAATAATCATATCGCTGCTCGCCGACAAGAATAAATCCACCATCCTGAGTCGGAATCATGTGATCGATAAAAACCTGGTTAAGCTCAGCAGATAAATCAAATTCAGCTTTCGACTGTACTGTTGCAAAATCGCGTTTGTGGATATCCTGCAATACAAGCTTCGAATCGAAATCCGAGGCTGTCTCGAAATGCAAAAGCGTTTCCGTGTCGATCGCATTGAAGAAGACTCCACCTGCTGTCTGTCCGCCCGTTCGCGAATAAAATCCGGTACACACCAGCCTTCCTGCAGACAACTCGATTTGAGCGCTTGATACAAAGCCCTTTTGCGCCTGCACAGGATAACGCCGTGCGGACCGTCCCCGTTGACGTGTCATTACGATATCGAATGTGGAATTACTTTGATTCTGACCCTTGTATTTCAACAACACAAATGCATCTCCGTCATTGCTCACTTTGAGATTCTGAATTTTCACCAAACCCGCCGGGTAAGGTAAGGTAATGAGTTGCTGCCATTGTTCGTTCAATCCACTGTCCAGGACATTGGTAAAGGAAACTTCCTTATTCATTGAGTCGCGCGAAAAGCCACGCATGAAGCAAATCCTTGATTGATCTGACGACAATGCAAATTCGAGCCGACCCGGTCTTACACGCCGACGCTTATTTGCATTGATCTCGAAAATCTTTCTCGAGGTCCCATTGAGGCGTCTGTGGGTTGCATCCAGCTCACGTGCGAAAACACTGATTTTATGACGATGTTGTTCGGTCAAAGAATAGATTACGAAGATCTTACCATTCAGCTGCACCAATTGATCGACTGTACATTTCTGTCCTCCCTGACGAATGTCGAGCACCAATGAATCGAGCTTGAAGAAGTCCTGATGATCATACCACGATAACATCCAGGGCCTCTCTATAGCAGAGTTCATCTGACGCCACTTTACCACACATAATTCCTGATTGTTTGAGTACAATAACTTTACTCCGGACGGCAATTGGGGAATCACGTGGCTGTCTCCAACGGCAAGCTCATAGTCGGGTAACTGGCCAAAAAGCCCTGTGAAAGAAAAAAGAAAGCAGATGAAGAAGATGGCCCGCATTGCTATGAATTTAATCAAATCCCGCCGACCGAATCAATCAATCAAACCATATGGCAGCAAACAAAATCTGACTGATTCGTGTTTGCGTCCCGCTTTAGATTGCCAAAAACACAGGTTTGTGGCACGCCATCTTATCTATTTAGTGCTCAGGGAACACAATTTGTCACAACCAACTGCGCTACTTTTCCTGTGACCGAATATCATACAAAAGGCATGCTACCTCGATCGCAGTGAACGCAATGTATGCAATAATAAAGAGGGCAGCATTTCCGGACGCAGCTTTTGGATCCAACTGAATCAACACCAGGATCATCGCGAGTCCGGTAAGGATCTTATAAACGATGGACGCCAGGTAAGCTTGCGAAAATAGGATCCGGTTGTTCTGTTTTTGGATGATCCACAGCACGCTGCCTGTCATAAAAGTCATGTAGAGGGTAATGACAATTGTAAATGATGGCAACGTGTATAAATTCAATACTGCACCACCATAGACACTCAATGCGAAGAGAAATGAAAATGCAATAGTGATAAAGACAGATCGCATTACTCCTTGTTGATACTCTTGTAGATCTGATAGATCATTCCACCAAAAACCGCCAAGATAAACGTGAGCAAAAATACAGGAAACTTCAACCCGAGATATTGGTCCAGCTTGTAACCAAGCCAGCCGGCCAGCGCCATTCCGCCAAAAAGCTGAAGCGCAAAGTTCCTGTACTTAAGAAAAGAATTAGACGGCTTCTGCCCGGTAGGCATTCGCTCCTGATCCATTCTCGGCAATCTTTATTTCCTTGATGGCAGCACCCATCTTGCAGCTTCCATTGAACACCGCTCCAGGTTCAACCACAAGTTTTCCGGTGGATATGTCGCCATGAACCACTGCAGTGGCTTTCAGTACAAGAACTTCGGATATTTCAATTTTGCCTTTCACGCCGCCCTCAACATCGGCATTTTGAGCCGTGATATTGCCATCGACGTGGCTTGAGTTGCCGAGGGCAATCTTTGCTTTTGATTTGATGTTGCCGTTTATGCGTCCTTCAATACGGATGTTCCCAAAGGTCTCGATGCTCCCTTCGATCGTCGTTCCTTTGCCGATCACATTGCTCGAGTTGCTGATCTCCTCGGCCGCCTTCTTTTCCTCTTTCGTAGTAAACATATCTCTCTTCTTTTATTTAGAATGTTACAAACTCTTCCGGATTCAATGAGTTTCCGTTGTACCAAAGCTCAAAATGAAGATGGGGCCCATCTGTCATCTCACCACTGTTGCCAACAATAGAGATAATTTCCCCTGCATTAACAAAATTACCAACTTTTTTCAATAGTTCGGCATTGTGCTTGAACACCGATATCAGGTTGCCCCGATGCTGAATTGCAATTACGTAGCCCGCGTCTTGTGTCCAGGAAGACATGATAACTGTTCCATCTGCAATGCACTTGACAGGCTCGTTTGTCTTCGCCACGATGTCAACACCGTAGTGCCCTTTCTTGACATCGTACTTATCTGAAATAAATCCAGTAATGGGCGTGAAGAAAAATGTTTCACGCAACTCTCTGTATTTGCTGCTCGCAAGCGTAATAACCGAGAGCTCTGATTGTTCGAAGTCTTTTCTAAACTGGGAATCCGTTGGCGCCAGCTTCATGCTGCTCACAGGCTGGATCGGCTTGTCTTGCCCTTTGAGCGCTTCAACTGGATCTATGAATGAACTGGTGGTGTCGCCATTGAATACGCGTTTGAAGTTCTGAATAAATCTGTCCTTGTTTTCTTCCTCACGCGCGAGGGAATCCACTTTACGACCGAGTATCTCCAGCTTCTTATTTGTCTCCCGCTGTGCATAGCGCGGGTCGAACCATTTGGCCAACAAGGTTTGCGAGAGATAAAGGCTTCCGGTGAACACTACAATAAACACCAGGATCGAGAAAACAAGAAGCTTCGCATAGGTGAACGCGAAGCTGGATTTCTCTTCCAGGTTCTCCTCATTCCGGATCACCATCTGGTAACGGGCTGAAAGGCGCTCAGATATGGTTTTTTTCGGTTTCAATTCTGAAAAATACCCCCAAAATTAGATATTCCGACCGATTATAATATTGAAAATCTGTTTTTTACGTTTGTAAGTCGAACCGATCCATGAACATAATCCGGCGGACGTTTTTGTTGCTTCTCTGCTGCGTGCCCGCTATGGTGTGGTGGCGATGTTCCTCCAATCAGACATCTGTTACCGGTGACATCTATCACAACACGACCGCACACTTCAATGGATATTTTTATGCACGGGAAAAAATAAGGGAAGTTGAAAAGGCAATCCTGAAAAGCCTCGACGATGACCCCAATCAGATCCTAAGGTTATATCCAAAGCTGGACACCGTACTTGCCAAAAGCTACAAGAAGGATACCGAAGAGATCATCAAGATGGCGTCGATCTCTATTCAACGCCATCCAAACAGCAAATGGCTGGATGACGACTATCTCCTGGTAGGTCTCGCCCGCCTGTATGATTGCGACTTTGTGAATGCTGTGCAGACATTCAAATATGTCAATACCAAAAGTCAGGATCCCGATCTTCGTCATAAGGCGCTGGTGCATCTCATTCGGACGTTCACTGAACAAAATGAATTCGACAAGGCCGAAGAAGCATTCCAGTTTCTTGAAAAAGAAAAGCTCAGCCGGATCAACGCGAAGAGTCTCTACCTTGAGAAAGCATATTATTACCAAGTTCGCGTTGACTATGACAACATGGTGAGAAACCTTACACTTGCTGATTCATTACTCACGAAGGCAGACAGGAAGGGACGCATCTATTTTATCATCGGCCAGGTTTATCAAAAGCTCGGTTTCGCGTACGAGGCCTATAACTATTACCGCAAATGCCTAGGAACAAATCCTGACTATGAAATAGATTTCTACGCCCGACTTAATATGGCACAGGTCGCCAACCTGACTAAAAAGAATGTAAAGACGATCCGAAAACAATTCGAGCAAATGCTGGCGGACACAAAGAACAATGAATTCAAAGACAAAATATATTTTGAGCTCGGCGAGTTTGAGCGTAAACAGGGAAACGTAACAGAGGCCATCGAGGAATACAAGCATTCAGCACACTCAGGATCAAACAAGCGAATCCAGGGTACGGCTTTCCTTAGGATAGGTCAACTGTATTTCGATTCACTGAAGCGATTCTCATTGGCGAAATCATATTATGATAGTGCGATGGTGAACCTGCCGAAAGAATTTGAAAATTACGACGAACTAAAAAAGCGACATGTTGTGCTCGGAGAATTTGTAAAGTATACGGAGACGATCACGTGGCAGGACAGTTTGTTAAGGATGGCCGCTATGGACTCGGCGGTCCTGCGTGCAAAAATCGATTCCACGTTTGCTGCAAAGGAGAAACTTGCGGCGAGTCAGAAAAAGAAAAAACGCCGTTCCGGTGGTGGTGGCGGTGGGAATGCCAATCAAAACAGCACCTTTTTTCAGACGGAATCCACAGGCACCGACGAATGGTACTTTGGCAACCCTTCCGCGGTGGCTTCCGGGCAATCCGAGTTTCAACGAATATGGGGTAATATTCCACTCGAGGACAATTGGCGGCGTTCAACCAAATCCGGCGCTGCCGGTGGCACTGTGCCGACGGAGGAGGTCGCTGCAAATACCAACTCAGGCGATAAGTCTTCCGCCAGCACCACAACTGCGGATCCCGCTGCAGATGCCGCCAACAAGATATTTTTACAACTTCCAAAATCAGAAAAAGCGAGAAGCGAATCTCTCGCAAAGATTGAGGAGGCGTATTTCAAACTCGGCGATCTGTATTATTTCAAGCTCGCAGAAAAAGACAATGCGGAAGACTCCTACGAAAAGCTGCTGGAGCGCTTTCCAAGGTCATCGTTTAAGCCTGAGGTGTTGTACAAGCTGTACCTAATTCAAAAAGAGCGCGGGAACGACAAAGCGGAGGCGTTGGCACAAAATCTGAAAGAGGAGTTTCCAAATTCTGAATTCACCAAGATACTCCTGAATCCCGATTATCTGAAGGAAACTGCGGAAGCCGAAGACAAACAAAAGATGATATATAAAGAGGCCTATGCTGAATTTCAAAAGAATAACTTACGCGGCTCTCAAGAGAAGATAAAGATCGCGAAGGCAGTAGGCGAAACATCGTTTACGGCACAGCTCGATCTGCTGCAGATACTCATCACGGGAAAAACCGAAGACGTCACAAAATATCAATATGAATTGGGCGAGTTCATTAAAACTTATCCCGATGCAACTCAAAAAGGCTATGCTGAAAAGTTATTGGCAAGCTCACAGGCTTTTGTTGAAAAAGCGGAGCGTTCAAAGGGTATTCGCTTCGTAGCATCTTTTGAAGAACCTCACTATTTCGTCGTGGTTTACAAAATACAGGAGCGGATGAGCGCACCTGTCTCCGAAGCCCTCGAGAATTTTAACAACACTTTCTATAAGAGTCGCAAGCTGGAAACAACAAACCTGATCTTCAATGACGAGCTGGCCATGACGTTTGTTGGGAACCTGGCAAACAAAGCCGAAGCGCTGGAGTATTTCAACAGGTTTAATGGCCAGAAGGCCGCTGAACGGCCATTTTCCACGCTAAATTTCCATAACTTTGTTATTACCAAGGATAACTTCAATATCTACTATCGTAACAAAGCCTTAGATGAGTACCTCAGCTTCTTCGACCGTTACTACCAAAAGCAGAATCAGTAGACTGCTGGAGACCAAGCGTCCCTGGTTCAAAAAAGTTATTAAGTATTCCTGGATTCTCTTTCTCGTTGTAGTCCTTGGATTACCCATCTATGTCTTCACTGTGAGCGTGGATCTCTTTGGCCTGTTTGGTGGTATGCCCAGTCTCGCAGACGTTGAGAATCCAGAGAACGATCTCTCCTCCGAACTTATCTCGGCGGATGGCGTGTCCCTGGGAAGGTATTTCCGATTCAACCGCAGCCAGGTCAATTACGATGAGTTGTCAGATGATTTGGTGAATACGCTGGTTATTTCCGAGGATCACCGATTTTATGATCACTCAGGGCTTGATTTTCAGGCATTTATGAGGGTGGGTTGGGGTTTGCTAACATTAAACCCAGCTGGTGGTGGGAGCACGATAACTCAACAGCTGGCGAAGAACCTTTACACACGCAATCCCGACAAATCTCTTGACGGAACACTCGCTAAACTTGGTCGGTACCCACGGCGCGTCATTCAGAAAACCAAAGAGTGGATCATCTCTGTAAATCTGGAACGAAACTTCACGAAACATGAGATCATAGCGATGTATCTGAACACCGCTGAATTCAGCAGCAATACCTACGGCATCAAAGTGGCAAGTGAAACCTACTTCGGCAAACAACCGGACAGTCTGAACCTCCAGGAATCAGCAATGTTGGTCGGCATGTTGCAAAACCCCACTTTCTATAATCCGATTCGCCGTCCTGAAAATGCCATCAGCAAGAGGAATGAGGTGCTCGTGAAAATTTATCGTGCAAAATATAAGATCAGTACCCGGGAGGAGTATGATTCCGTGGCTGCACTTCCACTTGGTCTCCAATTCAAGATACAGAATCAGAACGAAGGCTTGGCCACTTACTTCCGCACAGTCATTACAGCCGACCTAATGCGGTATTGCGCACAGCGTGGTATCGACCTTTGGAACTCAGGCCTTCGAATCTATACCACCATCGACAGTCGCCTTCAGAAGTACGCCGAAGAATCGATGATAGAACATATGAAGTTCCTGCAGGAAGAATTCATAAAATCATGGGAGGGCAAAAACCCATGGGTGGACGATGATGGAAAAGAAATCCCGAACTTCCTGAAGACACGTATCAAGCAAACGGATGCCTATAAGAATCTCGTTGAGAAATACGGCGAGAAATCTGATTCTGTAAGGATCATGCTCAACAAGAAAAAACAGATGACCGTGTTCAGCTGGAAAGGTGAAAGGGATACGCTTTTCAGTTCTATGGACTCATTGAACTATTACAAGCACTTTTTGCAGTCTGGGCTGATGTCGATGGATCCGAACACGGGGCACATCAAAGCCTGGGTAGGTGGATTCAACTATAAATATTTCAAATACGATCACGTAAGGCAGGGAAAGCGCCAGCCTGGATCTACCTTCAAGCCATTTGTTTACGGACTGGCTATGGAGGCGGGATACTCGCCTTGCTACGAACTTGAAGACATATCTCCCAGCTTCAAAGTCTCCGGTACCACCTGGTATCCTCCCAATTCTGACGGTTCTCGTGGAAAAGGAGAAAAAATGACCATCCGCCACGCGATGGCGGAATCTGTGAACTCTATTACGGCGCAAATGATGAAGGCCCTTGGCGAAGAGAACGTAGTCGAATTCGCCCATCGTGTAGGCATAGAAAGTAAGCTTGATGCGGTTCCCTCACTTTGCCTTGGCGTCAGCGACGTATCGCTGTTTGAGCTGGTGGGAGCTTATAGCACGTACGTCAACAGTGGCTATCACACTGTCCCATTTTATATAACGCGCATCGAAGACAAGAACGGCAATGTGATCGAAAACTTTGTGCCCAAAACGAGGCAGGCGATCAGCGATCAAACTGCCTACAAAATGGTTTATATGTTGCGGGGCGGCGTTGAAGAACGGGGCGGAACGTCTGCGGCCCTTCCTCTCGAGCTCAAGAAAGACAACGAAATCGGTGGCAAAACCGGAACAACAAATAACGCCTCCGATGGTTGGTATATGGGAGTGACACAAAACCTCGTGACTGGTGTCTGGGTCGGTGGTGATGAACGAAGCGTTCATTTCAAAAATTGGTTTTTCGGTCAGGGTGGAAAATCCGCCAGGCCAATCTGGGCTAAATACATGACCAAGGTTTACGCCGATCCCACGGTCGGAATTAAGAAGGGCCCATTCAGGATACCCAATTCTGGCCTTGATGTGTCTTTGGATTGCGAACACTACACACAGCAGGATTCTACACAGCTGACCGTTAAACCCTGGGACATCAATAACTGACCTGATGGCCGATGATCTTAAAGAGAGAGTCTCATCCCTGCCCGATTCCCCCGGCATCTATAAATTCTACGATCGCGACGAAATCCTGATCTACGTCGGCAAGGCAAAGAGTCTCAGGAAACGGGTCAGCAGCTACTTCAACAAGCAATCGCAATACAACCGTAAGACGGAAAAGCTGGTTTCCGAAATACGTCGGATCGACTTCACGCTGGCACATTCCGAGTTTGATGCATTGCTGCTCGAAAATAATTTCATTAAGCAAAACCAACCGAAATACAACATCCTCTTAAAAGATGACAAGACCTTTCCTTACCTGTGCATTCTTAAGGAAAAGTTTCCCCGTATCATCTACACCCGAAAATATCAGCCCAAACAGGGAGAATACTTCGGTCCTTACTCAAGTGTTGTCTCCATGAAAAGTGTGTTGGAGCTGGTCCGCAAGTTGTATTCTATCCGAACATGCAACCTGTTGTTATCCGAGGAGAATATCGATAAAAAAAAGTTCAAGGTCTGCCTTGAGTACCACCTTGGAAACTGTCGCGGGCCATGCGAAGGGCTGCAGGACGAAGCCTCTTATCTCGCCGACATTGCACAGGCGAGGAATGTTCTGAAAGGAAACCTGAGCATAGTCGAAGACTATTTCCATGACAACATGAAGCGGGCTTCAGAGGCGCTGGAATTCGAACGTGCAAATCTTTTCAAGCATAAGCTCGATCTCCTCGAAAAATTCCAGGCGAAATCGATGGTAGTAAACCGAAAACTAACAGACATCGATGTGATCGCCATCACAGCAACGGAAAAGGACGCATTCATCAACTACTTACAGATCAAGGAAGGTGCAATCGTCTTTTCAAAAAATGTTGAAATAAAAAAGAAGCTGGAGGAAACAAACGAGGAAATCCTAACGATCGTCACCCAGCAGCTCCGCCTCGAAACAAACAGCACGAACAAGATCATTTACAGCAACGTTCCCTTGCAGATCACCGAAGAATCTATTGAAAATGTAGTCCCTCAGATCGGCGACAAAAAAAGGCTCATCGACCTTTCATTAAAGAACGTGCTATACCTGAAGGCGAAAAAAGAAATCACAAAAGAAGAAACCAAGATCAGGAACATCGAGGTCCTAAAAGACCTTCAACGCGACCTCCAACTGAAAGGACTCCCGCGCATCATTGAATGCTTCGACAACTCCAACCTCGGCGGCACCAATCCGGTGGCATCCATGGTTCGTTTTGTTGACGGGAAGCCAGACAAGAAGGGTTATCGTCATTTCAACATCAAGACTGTTGAGGGGCCGGATGACTTCGCTTCCATGAAGGAAATCGTCGGAAGAAGATATCTCCGGCTAATAACCGAAAACAGTGAGCTACCGAACCTCATCATTGTCGATGGAGGAAAAGGTCAACTCAGCAGCGCTGTAGAAGCTCTTCAAGAGTTGAATATCTATGGGCAGATCCCAATCATTGGCATCGCTAAAAAACTCGAGGAAATCTACTATCCCGAAGATCCCCTGCCATTGCACATCAACAAGAAGTCACAAGGGCTCCGGCTCATCCAGTACGTCCGCGACGAAGCCCACCGCTTCGCCATAACCTTTCATCGGCTCAAGCGAAGCAACAACACAATCTTTACAGAACTCGAAAGCATACCCGGAATCGGGAAAAAAACAACCGACGTATTATTATCCTCTTTCCGATCCATTAAGAAAATCCAATCCGCATCACTCGAAGAACTGATCGAAGTCGTAGGCAAGTCGAAGGCGGAGATTGTCAAGCAATGGCAACAAAAAAAGGGGAGCTGATGGCTCCCCTTTCCTATGCTTTGACAACAAATCCTAGTATTCCCAGAGATTGTGCTCTTTCTCCATCATTTTCATTTCTTCCCATTCAGTTGCCCAGATGGCTTCCTTGTAAGGGCGGCCATTGGCAGTGTAGGTATCCATGATACGTTCATTATCAGGATTTTCAACCTTGTCGATCGTTCCGTGGAACAATCTAAGGAGGAATGCATCTGCGTAGTTCTTGTTCTCTGCTGAGTTATATCTGTTAAACCAGATCGCATCCTTTACGTGGTTGCGGAACAGTTTCTCGAGATCCTTGTACTTGAACCAGCCCAGAGACTTGAAAGTACCGGTGTTTTGATCGAATGCCGAGAATTCCATGGCCAACATGTCATAGTATAACCTGGATCTTCTTTTGTCAAAAATTACGTCTTCCTGGAGCGATATTTTATAGATCTCGTCATACAGGTAGTAAGTAGCCTGGCCGGCAGTAGTGACCTGCCATTCATTTTTCGAAGTTTCAGGATTCTTTCCTTTGTTATCTACAAGGGCTTCATAGTTCTTACCGTTGTAAGTCTTCTGGTCGCCCTGATAGTAGTCCGTAGTAGGATTCCACTGATCGAGCGTTGCTCCTTGCTGAGAAACCAAATCCTTGAGGAAATCTTCCTTCGACTTCTTGTTGATCAAAGAATCTTCCTTATAAACATCTGCAATCTCGCCTGATTTTACAGCCTGGATGATCAGCTTGGTGATCTCATTGCCTTTCGCAAAGAAGCCTTTATTCTGCTTTTCCTTTAAATCAATGGTTCTCCAAACCCTGATCTTGTACAATTGCTCATATTTCGGAATCGTGAGCAGTGAATTAGGATTCACTTGCCCTTCTTCCTGCTGAGCAAATGCAACAGCACATCCAAAGACAAAAGCCAGCCCGACAAAAATCCTCTTTGTGATCATATTCAATTTATTATTGGATAGGAATGTTAATCGTTCCTGCTACTACGTCAACTTTTTCTTCCTCACCTGTATAAGTACGACGTGATACAGCTTTGATATCCACGACAATCCTGTCACCAGGACGGAACTGAGATCTCCAAGCATTCATATCGATGATTTCAGATGTTGCGTTGATGGTTGCTACGCGCTGTGTTCCGCGAGCCAGGATGATCTCGGCGCTCTTCACACGATAAACCGCATCTTTTGGAACTTCAGCCTTAAAGTTTTCATCAGCATCGGCATTGATTCTCAACCCTGTGAGTGCAGCACCTCGTACACCGTTCTTCAGGTCAATCTCTTTGCCTTGATTATCTCTTGGCACATAGCGGGGTTTCGGAATAGGCTTAACATCGAAGTTTTCAGTTCCGATTGCTGCGCCGCCGTTGGAAACGGTAACTGCAACTTTTCTTTCCTTAGGAATGATAGTCACTTTACCAGGCTTGTCACCTTTTTCAATTGTCGCACCTTTTGCTGCGAAGCTAGGGTTATAAGATGCGCCGAGAGCCGGAACTTCGATATTTACAAAGTTACCGCAGTTCATATAAAGGCTTGGTGCATTACCGTTTGTGATCCTGATAGTAGGCTTGATAACCTCGTAGTCGATTTTGCGAGTAAGAGGCTCTTTGCCAGAACCGGGATTGATCACAGTAGTATATGACTGCTTTCCTTCACCGCTAGCCTGGAATTCAATTTTGGCCATTTTGATGCTGGTCTCAGGATCTGTCGTTACAGCGAGTTTAGCGCCGTTCCTGAACATCTCAGGATCAACACCGGAAGCAGCGCCTGCCATGAAGAGTCTTCCTTCATACTTGGCACCTGCCGCCACAACTGAGGGTCCGATTACCATCGGCACAACTTTGTCGAATTTGATGACCGCTCCTTCAGCGATGAGGTTCAAAGAATCGAGGGCCATTGCCTCGAATTCAAGAACTTCTGTTTGCATCTGGGTGATCCCTGCAATTGATGCCATCGTTGGCGTACCTTCAAATGAGAACTCAATGAATGATTTCTCACCGTGCTCAACTTCACCTTTCTCGTTTTTCAACTGGGGATAGTCAACGGCTCTTTTATCAAGCTTGGGGAATTTCATTCCTGACAGCTGCTCGAGCTTGTCGTGGAATCCCACTATAGCTTTCTCATATGTAGGAGCAAGTGTGGACTCCTCATTAAGCATTTTCTCTTCAGCGATGTTTGTATTTCCAACGAGCTCGTCTCCGACCATCGGTCTGCCGTCGTGCTCCCGTGAAAGGATGTCTTTCACAGAATCCATCGTGGCAACCGTTCTCTTTGACAGCTCCCTGATCTCTTTTGCAGCAGCAACGGCTGCTTTCACTTTGTCAGCTGTACTTGTAGAGGCCTGGATAGCCGCAAGCTTCTTCTCATTGATGTCATTGTTCTCTTCCTTGAGTTCAATGAGTGTCGTGTTCATGATGGCAAACTTCTCGAGTACCGCGCTGCTTACGTTAAGCGCAAGGAGCGCCGTAAGAACGAGGTACATCATTCCAATCATCTTTTGCCTCGGGGTTTCCTTACCGCCTGACATAGTGTTTTCGTTTAGTTTAGTTCAGTATAACCTTAAACTCTATCTAATACCTATTATTTGCCTGCGCCTGTGCCCTTCATAGCAGTCAACATGCTTCCGTAAACATTGTTGAGTGCCGTGAGATTGTCGGTCAGCTTGCCAAGCTCTGAAGTGAACTTGGATGTGTTCGCGCCAACAGAGGTCAATCCCTGCATTGCGCCACCAAGGCTCTCGTAGAACTTGTTCATGTTCTTGACATGTGAATCCGCATCTTTCAATTCCATTTCATAAATGGTGTTGAGTGCAGCAAGGTTCTTAGTAACCTTCTGAACTTGTGCGTGATATTCACCAGTATCTTTAGAAGCATCTGCCATCGCAGAAACCGCCTTCATGGCTGTGCCATAAGACTTGTTCATTTCTGAAAGTGATGTAGAAGCTGCTTGTACGTTCTTAGCGTACTCGTTTGTAGCAACGGCTGCATTCGACAGATTGTTCATCTGTGTAGCCGAAGTCGCCAGGTTAGTCAAGCCCTTGCCCAGATTATCGAGAAGATTCTGGTCAACCTTTGCGGTCTTGAGCATGTCGTCAATTTTCAACAGCGGAGACTCTCCTGCGCCAGGACGGTTGCTGATGCGGGTTGCTGTTGTATTGGTAGGTCCTTCGTATTCTTCAGAAAGTTCAGGGCATAAGGTTTGCTCCAGGTAAGTGGAGGATTTTGAAGAGTGCCCCTATGATTACAACTGCCGCTCCGATACCATATATCTTGGGCATGATGGTCTCATAAAGCAATTGCATGAATCCGCCTTTTTTCTTTGCCATGTTAGTTAGAGTTTAAGGTTAAAGGTTGTCTTGATTGATATTGCGCAAGTTAAATATAATAGGACTTTTTATAATTACTAAAATTCGCTTCCAGACGAGCGTCCCAGGTGGGTCATCGCGCAACGGAAACCAATATAAGCTCTTGAAGAATCTTTGAATTCATAAGTTCTGGTACCTGTTTCGAGGTAGTAGGCTACGTCTTTCCACGAACCGCCACGCACCACTTTCTTGGGTGGTACTTTTGCGTTGTATTTTTTATTGTTCGGATCGGTACGAGGATCGATGTATTCAGGATTCAAATCCCATACTGTAGGAACTGATGCAGGGTTGAAGTCATCCAGGCACCACTCTGATACGTTTCCAGAAGTATCAAACAATCCGTAGTCATTGGGGAAATACGATTGAACCGGGGATGTGTAAGCGAAACCGTCATCGTAGAAGTTTCCACGACCGGGCTTGAAGTTCGCCAGCATACATCCCTTAGAGTTACGGATGTACGGGTTACCCCAAGGGTATTTTGCCATATCGCGTCCGCCTCTTGCAGAATACTCCCACTCAGCTTCTGAAGGAAGGCGGAACTCCGGCATAGGGAACTCGCCCACGGTCTTTCTGAAATCATTCAGATAAGCGGTTCTCCATTTTCCAAAGAATACGCAGGCATCCCAGTTAATGCCAACGACAGGATAGTCGTCATAGCCAGGGTGCCAATAGTAATAGTCCTGAATAGGGTCGCCCATGTGGTGCGCAAAATCGCGAACCCAGGAAGTTGTGTCGGGGTAGTACTTCTGTCTGAACTCTTCAGCACTCACGGCAGGAAATCCTTCAATTGTTCCGTTGTCTATGAGGAAAAAGTTCGTGAATTGACGGTATTCGTTATTCGTGATCTCGGTATCGTCCATAAAGAATGGTCCGATCGTGATCTGCTTATTGAAGTTGATTTGGGTGGATGCAGGATCTTCGTCAGCCTGACCCATGTGGAAAGTTCCAGCCGGGATCGGCACCATTCCGTAAGGGATCGTCATTACCCATCCTTCACGATTCGGTACCCCAACCAATTCGCCCTGATCGCCGCCTTTTTTGCCTCCAATCCCCAGCAAGCCGCAGCCTGCCATGGAAAGAGACATTATTGCCAGAGCCAAATAACCAAGACTTTTCGATTTCGCCTGTACCTGCATATTCATGATGTTGAGTCTAGTTTGTAGTTGGTTTTTGTCCAACGAACGGACCATAAATTTATTTCATTAGTCTGTTTTGCCAAAAATAAGGTTCCGAAATTCCGCAAAATCTTCAAAAAACCCAAAAAAATGTCGTTTTAGTAACGGAAACGTGGTGTTCTGATAATCTTCTTACCACTCAAATTAACCGGCAAACTGTAGGAAACCATCAATTCGTGTGAAGTCGGCTGCTTAGCTTGCTGGTCCTTAATGATGTAGTCCAAGGAATAGCCGACTTTGAGGCTCTTGTCTTTAAGAAGGCTGTATCCAAGGATGAGGATAGCAGCCTCTGACTGGCGGAAAGATAGACCTCCCCACATGACGTCCTTGAAATAGGCAATTCCACCCACGTCGAAGGAGGTTTTGGTAAAGTCACTCTTGATCAATGTGACAAACTGTACGCGGATGTCGAAGTTAACATCATAGAAGTAGGATCCCGTGACGTACATGTGTTGCTTGAGCTGGTTGCTTTGAGGCAATCCGAAAGTATAAGTGGGTTGCGTTAGGTGGCTCATGCCAACACCCACATAATATTTTTCCTTTTTGTACATCAACCCCGCAGCAAAATCCGGCCTCATCTGCGATTCTTTCCCTGCCTTTCCTGCGAGCAGCGGGTCATCCGGATCCACAGCCCTGAGGATCTCGAAGTTCATAGTCTGTGACACAACACCCGCGCGAACTCCGATGCTCAGCTTGGCATCCTTCATGTTGACGTAGTATGCGTAGGAGGCTTGTGCTTCGAAGTTAGTGAGAGGGCCCAATTGATCGTTGACGATGTATCCTCCGACGCCGCCTTTGATTTTCGGAACGGGCGTATTAACGCTCAGTATCTGCGTGGTGGGTGCACCGCCATCGCCATATGTTGGCGAATAACCGAGCCACTGTGCCCGGTATAATCCTGTGATCTTGGTGGCCCCTTCAGTGCCGGCAAATGCCGGGTTGTAATAGAAGGTATTGAACATGTATTGCGAAAACTGCGGGTCTTGTTGGGCCCAGCTGTTGAATGACAACATCAATGCAACTAGCGGTAGTAATCTTTTCACAATACCCTTGGCGGTGAACTTCAAATATAACCAATAAGCGCGCATAGCTTCACTAAAAGCGACATTCGGCGCATTATCAGCGAAGTAACGAAAGAAAGGCTGTCGTTTATTTAGAAACGTTAGCCTTTTTAATGTATAGCTCAAGGGCTCCCGTCATTGACGGGGCATTAGGAAGGGGGGCTTCGATGTCGAGGATGAGCCCCGCATCTCTCACTGCCTTCGCAGTAGCCGGGCCAAACGCTGCGATGCGAGTGTTGTTTTGTTTGAACTCAGGGAAATTTGTGAAAAGAGAATGGATTCCAGACGGGCTAAAAAAGGCCAGGATATCGTAGAATACTTCTTTCAGGTCTGAGAGATTGGCGGCCACGGTGTGGTGAGTGATTGCTTCGCTGAAGTGATAATTATTTTCTCTTAAAAAATCAGGAATATCATTCTTGCGAATATCCGAACAAGGGAAAAGGAATTTTTCATTCTTGTGCTTCTTGATGATTTCCATCAGATCGCGGGTATCCTTGAGTCCGGTGAAAATTTTTCTTTTCCGGATGACGATATACTTCTGCAGGTAATTCGACGTCTGTTCCGAGATGCAAAAATACTTCATGTCCGGAGGCATCTCGATCTTCAGTTCGCGGCAAATGGCGAAGAAATGGTCAACAGCGTTGCGGCTCGTAAAAATTATCGCCGTGTAGTTGAGAATTTCGATCTTCTGCTTTCTGAATTCTTTAACTGGCACTGCTTCGACCTGAATAAATGGCCGAAAGTCCACTTTGATCGAATATTTCTCAGCGATTTTGAAGTAGGGAGACGTCGGGTCGGTGGGCGCTTCCTGTGTGACTAGAATGCTTTTTACTTTCCGCATCCTGTCAAGAACAACCGTTTCTGTCATATCGGCACACGTCGGGTTCGGTAGTCAAAAGAAAATCTTGATGATGATCACCAACGGAATAATTTCCGAAGCACAAAGGTAGGAAAATAAATGAAAAAATGAGAAGGGCGCTCGCGCCAATAATTTTATCAATACCATGACAGATCCTGCGCTCAGCAGCATCAAGGCAAGCACAATCAATCTTTCATAAAACACCGCTTGTTCTCCCTTGAAAACAAAGTAGCCCAGGCTCAACAATGCCATGACCACAGAGGTGAACAGTACGAATCTTAAAAAATTGAAAAATTGAAAGCTGACGGTTTCCCTGAAGTTGAATAGGGAGGAAAAGAAAAGCACGATCATTAATTTGGCAGCCAACAGCAGGAGTATGAATAGCGAAAGACGCATCCAGACTCCTAACGCCGCAGAAAAAGAATTGATTGTCACGAAGCGGGATACCAAAAAATAAGATCCGCCGGTATAAAAAACTGCTGTAAGCAGAAATCCTGTGAGCAACGCACAAAACACGTAAAACAATAAGTTTGCACTCGACGTGATTCGCGATGCCAGCAGATTCTCATTGCGCTCCTGGACAGAAAATATCTTCGCAAATGAAAAATAATCCAGGGTGAGCTGCGGATTAGTCCGTAACAGCGCAAGAAAAAAAAGCAAGAGGGCAGCTGCAGCCAGAATTCCATAATCGCGGAAAAAAGTGGGACGCCTTGGCTCGACATGCTCGCTTTGGATCACAGGTGCACTTGGAGAAACAATTGCCGTTGTCAGCCGGCTCACGCCTGTTGTTGAATAAACGGCAAAAAAGAGTTTGCCCTCGTAGATTCGTGCAAGACTGTCAAGATTGAAAAGCTTTTTGGTGCCTGAAAAAATCAGTTTACGATTTACGAACAAGCTCCATTCTTCAGGGGCAGCCGTCGAAAGGTATTGTCCTTTAAATGCTGCGGGGTCCACGGAGAAATAAATGGTGCGAAGGTCAACGCCGTCATCATCTCCAATAGGGAAATAGCGGTCGTCTTTGTATGCAAGCCAATCGAGACGAAGATCCTTGACCACGGTGGGCGCAGCCCATGAACTTTGGGTCAGTAAAAGCAACAGCAGCAGCCGGATCATCGCGCAAAAATATTCTAAAGCAAGACCATTCCCGAAAAACTATTTGCAATTTTCGTGCACCAACCGCGGAGACGCAGGAGGCGCGGAGGAACTCACAAAAAAGATTCAAATACTTCCTGGGCCTTCGGTGGTTCAGATCATAACAAAACAATGGCAGGCCTTTATTTACATATTCCTTTCTGCAAGCAGGCCTGTCATTACTGCGATTTTCATTTTTCGACTGATCAGAGTCAACGTCAGGAACTTGTGCGGGCAATGGTTCGCGAGATGGAGATTCAGCGATCGTATATCAGCGAACCTGTTGAAACTATATACTTCGGCGGGGGCACACCGTCAATTCTTGCGGTCGACGAGCTGCGACTTTTAATGGATGCAGCACACAAGAACTTTGAGATAAAGAAAAAAACCGAGGTCACGCTCGAGTGCAACCCGGACGATATGTCAAGAGACAGACTCAGCTCATGGAGCGATCTGGGCATCAACCGGCTTAGCATTGGCATTCAGTCTTTCGATGATGATATCCTGAGGTTCCTCAACCGGGCGCATGAAGCAGTTGCCGCAAAAGAAGCGATGGAGCTGGCAAGAAACGCGGGTTTTAAGAACATCAGTGTCGATGTTATCTACGCCATCCCAAACCTTAACGAAGGCAAATGGGAAAGCACGCTCAATGAAGTGCTTCAATTTGCGCCTGAGCACATTTCATCCTATTCACTGACCATCGAAGAAAGAACTGTTTTTGGAAACTGGAGCAAGCACGGAAAACTCCATCCCGTCACTGATGACGTCGCTGCCAGGCAATTTGAGATTCTCATGGACGTGCTTGGCGCCAATGGATATGATCATTACGAGATCTCGAATTTCTCAAAACCCGGTTTCCAATCGCAACATAACAGCAGCTACTGGAAAGGCGCGCGGTATCTCGGCGTTGGACCGGGTGCTCATTCATTCGATGGCGGGTCACGCCAGTTCAACGTTCGCAACAACGCGGTTTACATCCGTTCATTAAACAAGGGCGAGGTGCCGTTTGAAAAGGAATTGCTGACCAGGGAGAATAAGATCAACGAATACATCATGACGTCACTGCGAACGAGTTGGGGTTGCGACTTGAATTATTTGAAGGCGTCGTTCGGTGATGATCTTATTGCGCGCTGCGGGAAGTATCTCGCTTTCATTCAACTCGAAAATCTCGCCACGATCGATAAAGGTGTGTTGAGATTGACCCGTAAGGGTAAACTGCTGGCGGATAAGATCGCGGAAGATTTGATGACCGAAGACGAAAAGTCGTAAGCTGTAGAGTCGTAAACAGTAACCCGTCGTTCGCACTGGCTAAATGTTTACTGTTACCGGTGATCGGTATTCAGTAATCGGTGTTCGGTCGTTCACTACAAGGTTAGCTTGCTTCTTTCAAAGTCGTGCCGGACTACGACCTGTCAAAACCAACGCCAACAGCCAATCGCTATCAAAAGTGAATCGAAGGCTCAGGCTCGTAACAAATTATGTACTACTTTCGAAGTCTATAGTTGCATGAGCTCAGAGGAAAAACGTGTCTACTTGTTGCTGAAGGCGGTAATCTTTTATTACCACGGTTTAGATTATGCTGAGAAAGCGGATCTGGAAGCTGCTGCTCAAAGGCTCCAGGCGCCGGACGAACTGAAGTGGGCGGTGGACTTTATCGAAAAGGATCAAATCACCGCGTTCGATCGGGCGCGGGCATTTCTCAACGAGATCATCGGCGACTATCCCAAACAAAAACGTGTTGACCTGATCAACATGGTCTGGCAATCCAATAATCTAAAGGGCTACGTCACCGAGATGGAGGCGACGGCTATGATCAAGCTGGCGCGGGATTGGACGGTTGAAAAAGAGTTGGTGGAGTTGGTGTTGAAGTGATTTGCTAATGTGATGATTTGCTAATTTGCTGATGCCCGTTGGGGATTTGGGGAACTAAAGCGTAAATCCTCTCCTCACTTGATCAATTCTGCTATTTCGAATCCCCATTTTTCTCAAATGGTCCACGAGCCGACAAAATTGTTGATTAAATTTTTGTTTTAATTCGCGGTCTTCAATCCAAATCTCCCATAGGGCGCCGGCGCCACCAAATAAGATCGGATCGATAACAAGATTCTTAAATTTCTCCGAGTTTCCTGATTCTGCGGACTGTACTATGTACATCAAATGATCATTGTACAATTCGAAACCTGATTTCGTCAATGTATCTGAGATTTCATCGACCAAAGTTGAGAGAGATTCAACATTATCACTCGAAAAAATAATGGCCGCCTGCATTGAATTTAGGTAGCAACGAAATGGAAATCCGAAGTGGGCTCCATTAGCAAATCAGCAAATTACCCCATCAGCAAATTAAAGCGACATCATGTCCTTGAACTTCGCCGCCTGCCTCCTGCTCACTTCAACCTTATCACCTCCACGCAGTTTCACCATCAGCCCCCCATTGAACCAGGGCTCGATGCCCTCGACCCAGCTAAGGTTGACGATGTGCTTACGGCTGGCACGGAAGAAGGCGCGCTCGTCGAGCTTTTCATCCAACGCGTTCAATGACTTGTGGATCATCGGGCGGTTGGTGTCGAAGTATACTTTGATATAGTTGCCATCGGATTCGAAGAGGCGGATGTTCGCAAGGCTTACAAACCAGCAACGCTCGCCGTCTTTCACAAAAACCTGGTCTTCGAGGCCCAGCTTCTGATCGCGGCCGCGTCCGGAACGTGTGCGCTCTTTTTCCTGGATCTTATGAACTGCCTCGGCAAGTCTTTCGGCAGTGATCGGCTTCAACAAATAATCAAGCGCGCTTACTTCAAAAGCTTTCAAGGCAAATTCATCATACGCTGTCGTAAATACAACGAGCGGAACTTGATCAAGTGACTCTAGCAATTGGAAGCCAGTTCGTCCTGGCATTTGAATATCAAGGAATAACAGATCCGGGTTCAGCTCAGTGATCATCTGCTCGGCTTCATCAGCGTTCTGTGCTTCGCCTACTATTTCTATAGAGGGATGTTCTTCGAGGAGTTTCATCAACTCCTTTCGCGCCAGGCGCTCGTCGTCAACAATAAGTGCTTTCATGTGTGAATAATCATTAAAACAAGGTCACATGGACTGCCCGTGCAACTCGAACATTTCCCGAATTTGCCTTGTCAATGGGCATTTCATCTATTCAATTACTATACTAAACTATCTTAAATGAGGAATTTCTATTTCCGTCAAAACAAAAGTATCGTTTTCGGTCATAATTCTAAATGAAGCCTTATCTCCATAGATAAGTTTGAGCCGCTGCCTTGTGTTCTCCAGTCCCAGACCCGTTGAGCTTCGCTTCACGCCGTTCACATACTGGCCGCTGTTACGGATTTGGATGGTCAGGCGGTCGTTATGAACCGCAGTCTTCATATAAATAGTTCCGCCCGCCGTCAATTTCGATATCCCGTGCTTGATCCCGTTCTCCACCAGTGTCTGGACCATCAATGGTGGAACCAGGAAATCCCTTGATTCCGGGTCAATATCAAACTCTGTTTTGAGGCGTTCTTCAAACCTGATACTTTCCAATCCGAGGTAATCCGTCACAACTTTCAGCTCATCCTCGAATTTGGTCAGGCCTCTTTTACCTGTTGCAAATGAATTTCGTAGAATATTAGCCAGTTGATTAATTGCCATCTTCGATTTGTCAGGGTTCTCATCAACAAGTGCGCGGATGCTATTCAAAGCATTGAAAATAAAATGCGGATTGAGCTGTGACTTAAGGTTATTTAGTTCGATTTCTTTGATAGAGGCTTTAAGCTTCAGTGAGGTGTTGTAACGCTCGAAGTAGTTATAAATAAAATAGAGGACGCACCACAAAAAGAAAATTAGCGCATAGATAAAGGTGAGTCCGAAAATGTTCTTCACATCGAAAGCGACTTTACTCGTATAGATTCCAAGCGGCAACGAAATCGGCAGTCGTAAAAAATACAGAATCAATCCCAGGACAAACACACTGATAATAATCCTGGGGATCAGGAGTGCCATTCCACCATCGAGCCAACGCCATTGGTTAATCAGGTTGCGGAGAATATGTGTTAACAACAAGCAAAAGAACGCGTCATAGATAAGAAAGATCACGCGCTGCGTGCTCACGCTTTGACCATCCGAAGCAAACACGCTCACCATGATCTGGATGACGGCATACAGCAGCCATCCGCCGATCTGAAGAGTCCAATAGAGTCGTGCTTTGTTATTGACCATGGGAATCAGTTGACAGTTGACAACCCATTTCGCTACCCTCGTGAGCAGTTGACAACATGCCTCCAAGGCGTAAAGTTAACAGTTATGAATTTAGTTGGGTACGAGTGAAGTGTAGGTGAATTTTGTCAACTGGCGAGCGCAGTGAGCTTGTCAACTGTCAACTGACCAATTCCTCTTTCAAAAACTTACCCGTATAGCTCGCTGGATTCTTCGACACCTCTTCAGGTGTTCCTTTCGCGATGATGCGACCGCCCTTCTCCCCTCCTTCAGGGCCAAGATCGATCACCTGGTCTGCAGACTTGATGATATCCATGTTGTGCTCAATCACAAGCACCGTGTTGCCTTTGTCGACGAGCTTTTGAAGTACGAGCAACAAATGTGAGATGTCCTGGAAATGCAATCCGGTTGTAGGCTCGTCGAGAATGTACAAAGTCTTTCCGGTATCACGTTTCGACAACTCCGTTGCAAGCTTTACCCGCTGGGCTTCACCACCTGAGAGTGTTGTCGCATGCTGACCCAGGGAGATGTACCCCAATCCAACGTCGTTCAGTGTTTCGATCTTTCTTAAAATCTTGGGCTGGTTTTCGAAGAATGTGACAGCCTCCTCCACGGTCATGTCGAGCACATCGGAAATGGATTTTCCTTTGAACCTGACTTCCAGCGTCTCGCGATTATAACGCTTGCCTTTGCAGGTTTCACAAACTACATACACATCTGGAAGAAACTCCATTTCAATCAAGCGCAATCCGGCACCTTCACAGGTTTCACACCGTCCGCCTTTCACGTTAAAAGAGAATCGGCCAGGCTTGTAGCCTCGGATCTTTGCTTCGGGTAACTGCGTGAACAAGTCTCTTATTTCTGAAAAGACACCCGTATAGGTTGCGGGATTTGATCGCGGTGTGCGCCCAATAGGCGACTGATCAACTTCAATGACTTTGTCAATGTGTTCGAGGCCTTCGATCCTTTTGTGAGGCAACGCTTCAGCGCGGGAATTGAAAAAATGTTTGTTCAGAATTGGAAATAGCGTCTCATGGATCAACGTTGATTTGCCGCTACCAGATACCCCGGTGATGCACGTGAACGTCCCCAGCTGAATATTCAGGTCAACGTTCTTCAGATTATTACCTGTCGCGCCCACCAATGAGATCTTCTCACCACTTCCTTTCCTTTTGTCCTTCACGTACGGAATGGAGATCTTGCCATTCAGGTATTTGGAAGTCGTGCTGGTGCCTTTCAGAAACTCTGAGGGTGCGCCCTCCGCAACGATTTGCCCCCCGTGTCTGCCTGCGCCCGGTCCGACATCTATTATATAGTCCGATTCAAGCATCATATCCTTGTCATGTTCAACGACGACCACCGAGTTACCCAGATCACGAAGATCTTTTAATGCTTTGATCAGTTTCACATTGTCGCGCGCGTGCAGCCCGATGCTGGGTTCATCGAGAATGTAAAGCACACCTACGAGCTGTGTTCCGATCTGGGTGGCAAGTCTTATGCGCTGGGCCTCCCCTCCGCTCAACGTTCGCAACGGTCTGTCAAGGTTGAGATATTCCAAACCGACATCGAGAAGGAACCCAATACGTTTCCGGATTTCTTTGAGTATCTCCGCTGCAATGGCGCGCTGCTTTTCGTTGATACGGTCCTCCAATTTCGTGAACCATTTTTGCAGTTCAAGAATATCCAGTAATGCCAGCTCTGCAATATTCTTGTTATCGATCTTAAAATGAAGCGACTCTTTCTTCAACCGAGCACCGTTGCATTCAGGACACGTGCGTGAAACCATGAAGTCCTCCACCCACCGCTTAAGCGCTTCGGAGCCGTCATCGCGCTGTTTCTCCAAAAAATTTACAATCCCTTCAAAGCGCGTGTTCCATTCCGTTCCGGGATATTTCACAGAAGCAACTGCAACGGGAACATCGTCCCCATATAATAATGTCTTGATGACCTCTTTGGGAATATCCTTGATGGGCGTTGTGAGCGCCAGTTTTTGACGCTTAAGAATTGCCTCCACCTTTTTGAAGATCCAGATATCCCTGTACTCACCCAACGGGAGAATTCCTCCTCTGGCAATACTGAGCTTTTTATCAGGAATGACAGACTCTTCGGTGATCTCTTCGATCACACCGAGTCCATTGCACACTGGACACGCACCATAAGGTGAGTTGAAAGAGAACAAGTTTGGGGCAGGCTCATCGTAGGACAGGCCTGTCGTGGGATCCATGAGATATTTTGAAAAGTGATGCACTTTGCCACCTTCTTCCAGCAGCATCATTACACCTTTCCCTTCTTTCAATGAACGCGCGACCGACTGCCCGATTCGAAAACGATCCTTGCTATCCGCAACAATTCTGTCGATGACAATTTCAATGTCGTGGATCTTATAGCGGTCAAGCTGCATCTTTGCAGTTATCTCTTCGATCACGCCGTCGATGCGCACTTTCGAATAGCCGCTCTTCCTGATCTGCACGAAGAGTTCACGGTAGTGTCCCTTCCTGCCCTTTACAACTGGCGAAAGTAACGTGAGCTTCTTGCCATTGAAATGCTGGAATATCCCATTGAGGATCTGCTCTTCAGATTGGCGCACCATTTTCTCTCCTGACAGATACGAATACGCTTCACCTGCACGGGCAAAAAGCAAGCGCATGAAATCGTATATCTCGGTGACAGTGCCTACCGTTGAACGTGGATTGCGCGAGGTGGTCTTTTGTTCGATGGAGATAACGGGGCTGAGTCCATTGATCTTATCGACGTCGGGACGCTCCAGATTGCCGATGAAGCTTCGCGCATAGGCGGAAAAACTTTCCATGTATCGCCGCTGTCCCTCTGCATAGATGGTGTCAAAAGCAAGAGATGACTTTCCGCTTCCGCTGATGCCAGTTACCACGACAAGCCGGTTGCGCGGAAAACTGACGCTGATATTTTTCAGGTTATGCTCGCGTGCGCCGATGACCTCGATAAACTCGTGGCCTGTGCCGTCAGAAAAATCGGATGTTTTTTGTGTGTTACTCTTCGCCATGAAGTAGCTCAAATGCCGGCAAAATGCCCGCAAAAATACTCCAACAAAACCGATCTAAAGACGGTTTACTCATTCTTCTTTTTTAAAAGAAAGAATTGGAACAAAATTCAGATTCGGGGACTTGCCACCAGGCTTAGGTGTCGGGCTTCGATCAAGCTTTCACCAGGAATTTGCTGAGATCTTTGAGCTTCATCAAACCCTCGTAATACGCCTTCCCGAAAATGACAGCGAAGACGCCCATGTCATTCAGGCGCTGAATATCATCGGTGCCGCGCACACCGCCGCTGGCGAGGATCTTAAGATCGGGGAATGTGTTCAGTATCTCCTGGTAAAAAGCAAAGTCAGGACCTTCCAGCACACCATCGCGCGAAATGTCTGTGCACTTGGCATACTTCAGGCCGCGCTCATAAAAAAAGCGCAAATGCTCGAACAAGGTGAGGTCCGATTTCTTCAGCCAGCCGCGAAATGCAACCTGTTTGGATTTTACATCAGTGACATCTGCGCTAAGCGTAATTTTTTCACGGCCGTAAGAAACGATCCACGAGGCAAACAGCTCCGGGTTGGTGATTGCAATGCTGGAAGCTGTTATGTAGTCAGCTCCGAATTCGTAAGCGCTGGATACGTCACCGTCGGTGCTGATGCCGCCGGTAAAATCGATCTTCAAATCTGTGTGGTTAGCCATGGCCTCCAGCACATGAAAGTTTTTCGGACTACCGCGCTCGGCGCCATCCAGGTCGACTAGATGAACGACGTCGATGCCATGATCCTCAAAACGCTTGGCGAGATCGAGCGGATTCTCGTCGTAAGCTTTTTCGCTGGCGGGATCGCCTTTGCGCATTTTGACAACTTTTCCTTTTCGGATAGCGATGGATGGAATTACCTGGATCATGGTCCCTAAAACTACTTCAAATTTTCAAGCGATTAAAGCATCTAATCTAAAATTAAGTCGTCCTCCCGGCTGTTAGGCAGCGGGATCAGGTCGAGTGGTTTGCTTGAACGGGTTTTCGTTAATTTTAAAACATGAAATTGAAACGTTCAGCAGTCTGGCTGCTTGCACTTACGTGCACGATCGCGTCATGCCAGATGGTGGTGGCTCAGGCGAAACTGAGGAAGATGCCGGCAAACATCAATCACTCGCCAATCAATAACTACGCGCCCTACATCAGCCTGGACGGCAATTCAATGGTTTATATTGCAGATGTCGCCGAAGACAACGCGCTCACCATGAGCTATACCGCGCGCGAGGGTGTGAGCTGGAAGGAGCCAGTGGTACTGCCGAGATCAGTAAACATCCGCCTGAATTTTCTTCGTGGTTACGCCCTGAGCCCGGATGGGAAAACGCTCTACATTTCAAACAACCGTAGTAACGGCTTAGGTGGATTTGATATCTATTCCAGCCAACTTACAGGCGTCAACTGGACCGAGCCGGTTAATATTGCGCTTCCCATCAATTCGAAAAGCAACGAAAGCTGTCCAAGCATTTCGGTCGATGGCAACACCATGTATTTTATGCGTTGCGACAAGATGGATTACCAGAAGGCCGAAGGCTGCCGGATTTTCATGGTCGCCAAAAAAGCAAATGGCCTTTGGGATAATCCGGTCGAGCTGCCCGCGACTATCAATACCGGCAATTCACAAACGCCACGGATCATGGGTGACAGCGAAAGCCTGATCTTTTCATCTGACAAATTTCCTGGCAACAAGGGAGGGATGGACCTGTACATAACAAAACTCAGCAATGGTCAGTGGACTACGCCGGTTGCACTTGACTTTGCCAACACCACAAAAGACGATCAATATGTAAGTGCATCGTCGCTGGGACGCTATTTATTGAAAGATGCCCCGGGGCAGCGGAGCAATGAACTCGTCGAGATGCTGTTTCCACCGGAGATTCGCCCCAAGGGCGTTGTTAAGATTGAAGGGTCGGTAGCAGGTGACAATCCTGCCGGTGTCTACGTCACTGTGTTCAACTCAAAAGATCAGAGTAAAGTGTTCACTACGCGTCCTGCCAAAGACGGAAACTTTGTTACATATATCAAAGAAGGTGGCATCTATGATCTGTCAGTGGATCCGGAAAAGGACAATTATACTTTCTTTTCAAAGTCATTCGACCTTACTGGAGACAAGTTTTCTCTGATTGAAAAAGTGAGCGCCGAGATCAAGCCAGCCGAATCTGGCGATGAGATTACACTTAGTGGAGTTTCTTTCAAGACTTCTTCCTCTGAATTGACGCCCACATCGCAACAGGAATTGCGCAGGCTGCAGCGTTTGATCCTTGGCAATCCCGGAAAATCATTTTCTATCCTCGTTACTATGATGGGATATGAGAAAGACTCAGTTCGTTCGAACCCCGATCTGACGGAGACCATTGTAGACACAGTTAGAATTCCAGTCGTTCGAAAAACCGAACTGCTGGATTCCGCATCGTCGCCTCTTCCGCCGCGCGATTCAATTGTTCTGAAATACACTTACCACAACGACCGCACATTAAAGCAGGCAAAGGTGATCGGAGACAATCTTGTCAAGCTTGGTATTCCTGCTAGTCGGATAGCATGTTCAGGCAAGGCCGAACCTGAAGCGATACTTGAGAATCGAAAGACTTTAGTGAAAGTGATTATTCATTGACGGCGAAAGGAACAGCTACAAGCGTCTTGTCCCATGCAAATACGAGCTCAAGCATGTCATCGGTCTTTTCAATTGAGATGGTGAATTGCTCAAATTCTTTTTCGGTGTTAACCACAGGCGCGTCAACGACGAGCACGTCTGTTTTGGGATCGCGAGCGGCTTCGCCATCGTTCATTACATCTATGCCCCAATTTGGTATCGTTGAATTGAATACAACAGACCAGGACTGCTCATTGGGAACAGTCCAAAGTGAATACTTTCCCGCGGGCAAAGTTTTGTCACCGATCACAAGCGCCTTATTTGTTTCAAACGTGGTAGGCTCGTTGGCTCCGGTGCGCCAGGTTTTTCCATAAGGCACCAGGCCTCCAAATATCAGGCGGCCTTTTTTCGAAGGCCGGTTATAAAACACAGAAATCTTCTGGGCACCATCCTCGAAAACGGTATTGGACTCCGGGCTATAGGATTTGGTGGTGACCCGCAATACAAGTGCTGCTGCGAACACAACAACTATCAAAACGCCCGCAGCCACCAGAATTTTCTTCATTTATTGGACTATTTAAGTGCGTTTTAAACTCAATTTGAAAGAATAAGGTTTCCCTAATATTGAAATATTGCAAGAAATGACAAAAGCGGCTTACTTTGAAGTTCTAAAACCAACCTTATGGCAGTCTTCGGTGTAGTAATCGCCCTGTTTGTGCTCGCAATTGTTTCTGTTTGGATCTTCCCCAATAAGTCTGTCAGCAACAACGAGCACGACATCAAGCACTGATAGCAGCTCGAATCAATGAACGTTTGCATTTTTTGCGGATCCAGCGCCGGGAAAGATGCAGTCTACGCGGATGCGGCCCGTGAAACAGGTGAAATTCTGGCTCGTGCCGGCCATACCCTTATATATGGAGGGGGAAATATAGGTTTAATGGGAATTGTGGCCGATGCCGCATTGGCATCGGGCGGTAAGGTTATTGGTGTTATCCCGGATTTTCTCATGAAGCGCGAAGTCGGTCACCGCGGCCTGACCGAATTGATCGAGGTGCGTTCGATGCATGAGCGCAAGAAGAAAATGGCAGACCTCACAGATGCCTTTATTGCCCTGCCAGGCGGATGGGGCACCCTTGATGAGCTTGCAGAAATCTTAACCTGGCGGCAGCTCGGACTCATTAATCAACCCATTGGGTTACTCAATATCAATTCATTCTTTACTCCCCTCATTACTCAGATGGAGACCATGTTGGAAAATGGTTTTATTCGCATCGAGAATATGAAGTTTCTTACGGTTGAAAAATCTCCCTCAAAATTGCTCACCGCGCTGGGGGTAGTTACCGTTTAAGTATTTATCAGTTAATAAAATTTTCAATAGTTTTATCAGGGGCAATTTGGCTCATGAAATTCTGGCGTTTTTTATGTTTTATTTTACTCATTACACCAATATGGTGTAGTGCGCAGTTGGGGTTTAGTTTAACAAACGGCCAGCGTCGCGTACACTTTCCTATTGAGGTAATAAATAATCTCGTCATCATCCCCGTGATATTAAATGGACAGCTCCCATTGAAGTTCATCCTCGATACGGGTGTGCGAACGACCATTCTTACGGAAAAAAGTTTCAGCGATATCCTTAAACTGACGTACGGACGCCATTTGCTTGTCGCAGGGCCAGGTGGTGAAAAGCTCGTTGAAGCATATATCACAAATGATGTTACACTTGATATGCCTGGCGTGCACGGTGAGGGCCATGCAATGTTGGTACTGGAACGGGACTATTTGGAATTGAGAAACTATTTGGGGACTGATGTGCAGGGCGTACTTGGTTATGAAGTTTTTAGCCGGTTTGTCGTGGAAGTGGACTATGAAAAAAAACAATTGACGCTCAGCGTACCCGAGGCGTTCAAGCCGAAATCTTCATTTCAGTCAATGAAGATGAGCGTGGAAGATACAAAGCCCTACGTCCAGGTGCCGGTAGAGATGAGCAACGGCAACAGCGTGGATGCGAAGCTTATGATCGATACGGGTGCAAGTCATGGCCTGGTGCTCGATCCCACTACAAACGACAAGATCGTCGTGCCGCAAAAGCATGTCCCAAGTTTAATCGGAAGAGGAATCGGGGGCCTGATTACCGGACAGATCGGTCGAATCAACTCAGTAAAAATTGGAAAGTATAAGATACCGAATATCGTTGCCAATTTCCCTGACGAAAACAGTTACATGGACACGCTCAAAACCACAGATGTCTTTCGGAATGGCGTGATCGGTGGTGAGCTGCTATCGCGTTTTACAGTGATTTATAATTTCGCCGGCGAAAAAATCTACTTCAAAAAGAATAGCGCATATTCCCGGAAGTTTCATTTCAATATGAGTGGCATCACTTTAAAAGCCAAAGGGGCGCGACTCAGAAGATTTGAAGTCACGGACATTCGCGAAAATTCCTCGGCTCAAAAAGTCGGCATACAACCCGGTGACGAATTGATCTCAATCAATGGTATCTCCGCGTCTGATCTCGACCTCAACAGCATTAACGCTTTCTTCAACTCAAAGCCGGGCAGAAAAGTGAGAGTTGATCTGCTTCGCGGCACCCAACGGATACACACTACCTTCGCTCTCGAAAGTCCAATCTAGTTCGCGGCGCTGAAAAAAGATGAAAGCTGGTTCTTTCGCCTGGCAAACAGCTTGTTCCAATAACGTTGTGATTCCAGGAACCGGATCGAATTCAACAGCTCCCGGTATAGCAGCTCGCTGGTAAGATTTTTCTTCAATATGAAGTTCATTACACCGGAACCTATGGTCTCCTGGTAGTTCGAATTTTTTAAGATCGTAATAGGAACGTGGCGGGTTCTTTTTCCATGCAGCAATGATACCATTGCCTGGAGTTCATCGCGGCCGATATTGTCGTCGATGATAATATGCTGCGGACGAAAAAGGGCGAGACGTTGAAGGATAGTCTGCAGGTCGAACGCCATCTCAGTCTGAATAATTCTATCGGTAATGCCATGCAGCCGGTCAAAAATGTGCCCTAACTCGATTGGATTATTTCCAACCACAAGCACTTTCCAATTGTCGTGAATGCGTTGCTCTGACATCGCTGCAATTGTCTTTAACCTTAAGAGCCCGTAACTGCGGGAAGTAACCGGAACTCCATCTCAAAAACGCAGCAAAACTATCTGTTGCCTCAAATTATTAGTTTTAACGTGTGGCGAAAAGGAAAATAATTATTGCGGGCGGCGGTCTTGCCGGATTAATTACATCAATCCATCTCACCCGCTCAGGGGTACCTTGCCTGCTTATTGAGAAAAAGGCTTATCCATTTCATCGTGTATGCGGCGAGTATATCTCAAACGAAGTAATTCCATACCTGCGGACACTCGATGCCTTTCCTGATATGATCGGGCCTTCGGCCATCAAACGTTTTCAATTGACCTCAACTAACGGAAGGGTTGTTGAAATGCCACTAGATCTTGGAGGTTTCGGCATCAGTCGATTCAACTTCGATCAATACCTGTTTCAGAATGCCCGTGCGCTAGGAGTTGATTTTCTTCTCAACACCGAGATTGAGAAGATCACTTTCGACCAGGATCATTTTGACGTAGAAACCAACCGTGGAAATTTCAGTGCCGACATCGTCATTGGAACATTTGGCAAGCGATCGAAGCTTGACGTTGTCATGAACCGTTCTTTTATCCAGAAACGCTCTCCTTACGTCGGGGTAAAATATCATATCCGCCTGGAAGACTTTCCAAGCGATCTCATCGCCCTCCACAATTTTCATCAAGGTTATTGCGGAATCAGTCGTGTGGAAAAAGAGATCATCAACCTTTGTTATCTCACAAGTCGCAACAATCTCAAAACGTTTGGCAGTGTTCCGGCCATGGAGGAAGCCCTGATTTTTAGAAATCCATTTTTACGCGACATTTTCAAACGCGCTGAGTTTTTGTTTGACAAACCAGAAACTATAAATGAAATATCGTTTGAAACCAAAGCAGCGGTGGAGAATCACATCCTGATGGCGGGCGACTCAGCTGGCATGATCTCTCCTTTGTGTGGAAATGGAATGGCCATTGCAATCCATTCGGCGAAGATTCTGAGCGAGCACGTTATGCATTTCCTGAATGATAATAGGTACTCAAGATCACAGCTTGAGCAGGATTATGATCATGCATGGAACAAGCGGTTCGCTGGCAGGCTTTGGGCTGGCAGACAAATACAACGGATGTTCGGAAGTACGGTGGCTTCGAATTTCGCGGTCAATCTCGCGAAAATCACTCCGTCAGTAGCAAGGTATCTTATGCGGCAAACGCATGGAGAACCATTCTAGGATTACCTCACGCAAAGGAGGCAAAGAAAAAACCTGAATTGAAAACCCGGCACGCTTAGCGTCTTTACATGAGGAGATCGTTTGGTGCCGCCGCAACAAATACCTTTTTATTGTGCGGGCAACACTCTAAATTCACCTAACCAACAACAGAACTAAACCTCAGATTATGAACTCCAACCGCAGAGAATTCCTTCGTTCACTTGGACTGATTACGATGGCATCAGGCCTGGGCTCATCCGTGCTCGAGTCATGCTCCTCTAAACCCTCATCGAACGAAAAAACCGATTCAACAACCGTCGCTCTTGAAATGAAAAAAGAACCATTCTTTAAAATATCGCTCGCCGAATGGTCGCTTCATCGCGCCTTGCAGGCAAAAGAACTTGTCAACCTCGATTTTCCTGTCAAAGCAAAAACTGAGTATGGAATCTCCGCTGTGGAATACGTCAATCAGTTTTTCATGGATAAAGCAAAGGACACCGCGTATCTCACGGAACTCAAGAAGCGTTGCGACGATAACGGTGTGACAAGCGTTCTGATCATGTGCGATCACGAAGGCGCCATGGCAGATTTGAATGCGAAAAAAAGACAGGAGGCAGTGGACAATCACAAAAAATGGGTGGACGCAGCAAAGTTCCTGGGCTGCCATTCGATACGTGTCAATTGTTTCGGCGAAGGAACCCCCGAGGAAGTTGCTAAAACAGGGGCGGATGGTCTGAGGAAACTAAGTGAGTATGCGCAAACGGCGGGCATCAATGTGATCGTTGAGAACCACGGCGGCATTACTTCTGATGGTAAATGGCTCAGCGGCGTGATCTCTTCTGTCGGTCTTTCAAATTGCGGGACCCTTCCCGACTTCGGAAACTTCTGCGTGAAGCGCGAAAAGGGAGACATGTGGGAGTCGAAATGCCTTGAATACTATGACCGGTATTTAGGGGTTACCGAACTGATGCCATTTGCAAAAGGCGTGAGCGCGAAGACTTATGATTTTGATGCTAACGGTAATTGTGTTGAAACAGATTACTCGAAAATGCTACCGATCGTAAAGCAGGCAGGTTACAACGGCTACATCGGAATAGAATATGAGGGCAGTACACTCTCGGAACCGGATGGAATTCGGGCGACGAAGGCATTGCTTGAAAGATACGCTACCATTTAAGCAAGCTCTCTTTCGGTCATTAAGGACAATTGCTGCAGTTACGGTGATTGTCCTTCTATTTTACTGGGATGGGCTTGGTCAAACCATCGTGCAAGGAAAAGTAACTGATGCCGCAACGAGTACTCCTGTTCCGTTTGCAAATGTCTACTTCGGCAATACGACGATCGGCGTCGTCTCCAACACCGACGGAGAATTCAGATTTGAGATGAGAATGAAGGGCAGCTTTGAGCTCATCATCTCTTTTGTCGGGTATGCAAAGATCAAGATCCCGGTGATCATTGCCGCCGACTCCGTATTTTCATTCGATATCAAGCTCAAACAGGAAGCGGTGGCGTTGAACGCACTGATCGTGCATGGAGACACGACTCCCACACACCCACGTGATCTTAGGGAATTTATGCGGGTGCTTGTGGGCACGACGAAGAATGCGTCGGACTGCTCTCTAAAGAATCCGGGCGATGTCTTTGCCCGCAAGGATAAATCCGGTCGCTCCCTGACCGCGTATGCGAGAGCCCCTATCATCATCGAGAACCGGGCATTGGGTTATGAGCTTCATTATGACCTTGAGCATTTTTATACCAGTGAACAAGGAACAAGGTATAGCGGAACAACATTTTTTAAAGAATTGACTCCAACCGATGAAAAGGAAAAACAGCGATGGGAATTGAACCGTGAAAAATCCTATCGCGGGTCGGTGGTCCATTTAATCAGGTCCGTCCTTGGCGATTGTTTGCCGGCGGAAGGATGGGAAGTGAAGATTCTATATCGTCGGTTCAGGCCTTCCGAAAAATACATCATGGACCAGATTAAGAAGTTTCGCGAGCTTGGAATAAAGGACAGTGTGGATTACTACAAGGAGATGAGATTGATGCCATCAAATGAGAGGATGAGATCGAAGCCATTGCGTGGTCATGAAATCATGGACAGCACCAACCATCAACTGATGACGTTTCGTGGTCAGCTTATCGTCCTGTACAAAAACGAAGGCGATCCGAGGAACATTGGGCGCCGCGGACCGAGTGCCTTCGCTCAGGCATCCGAACTGGAATTTGAGACGCAACCTCACGTGCTCTATGACAACGGAAGTTATAGTCCCCAAAAAGATGTACTCGTCAATGGCTACTTTGCTTTCGGTGAACGCGTCGCGGAATGGGTGCCGTATGAATACAAACCGTCGACCAAGTAGTTGTTAATAGCCCGCTCGAATCGCACTCATCACGCCCGTGAAATCCAAAAAGAAATAGACAAAGAATACAATGAGGCAGGTGGCAGAGATGAAATTCAACCTCATGGTGTGACGAAAGTCGGCTTGCATGGGATCCTTGATCACCAGTGAGAACCAATATGTGAAATAGATTACAACCGGGCTTAGCGCGGCAAGGAATATCCAGCCATAGCGCTCGTAATAAAATTGTCTGAACAACAGCACAAAGCCCAACGAAGTGACGCCGAAGAAAAGACCCGCGAAATAGAACGTTCCCCGGATTCCAAGCATGCGGCTGATGGTCATATCACCATGCTTGGCATCTTCTTCATGCTGATAGACCTGGGTCATTGGGTAGTTAGCCCAAAGCATGATTGTTGTAAGCCCCGCAGGGAATAGCACCTTTGGCTGCAGGAGATTTGCAATCTCATAGTTATTGATGCCCACATAGCACATCATAAATGTAAACGCACCCTGAAATAGACCAGTGACAATCCATCCGGCGATGGCATACTTTTTTAGCCGAACGGCCGGATGGCTGTATGCCTTGGAAATCAGACCGTATATAAGCAGCATAAAGGCGAACAACAATCCTATCTGAATGACTCCAGCGATGATTGCAACCACATCGAAAAGCAACGAAGTCCAGTATAATCCTTTGTCTACTGGCGGCGGATTTTTCAATCCACCAATACTCTTTTCATCTTTATCAAAATAGCTATTGAAGCCATTGCTGGCCGGATACAAAAAGAGATGAAGAATTATGAAAACCCATAGCAGCCTCTTTTCAGAGATATTGGGAGAAACAGAAACAGCAAACAGGTATATGGGCAGTAAGAAGTAGGAAAATGGAATGCGCAGGTGAAGTATCGTGGACTTGGAAAACATAGAACTAAACTAGTTGATTAAAGTCTTTTTTAAAGTATTATTGAGAAATGAGTTTCATCACGTCACTTGGCACTGCAACACCGCCGCACGCGCTTATGCAGACAAACATTGCCGACTTCATGGTTCGGGCGATGGCAATGGGTGAAGATGATGCCCGCAAACTGCGCGTGGTTTTCAGAGCCAGCGGAATAGAAACAAGATTCTCGGTAACAGAAGATTACGGGAAAACGGAAGGTTTTTCTTTTTATGAGAACACGAAAAACATGGAGCCGTTTCCAACTACTAAACGGAGGTTGGAGCTTTATCGCAGGCACGCCCTCGCCGTGAGTGTAGACGCGGCCTTGCGCTGTCTTTCATCTGTGCCTGAATTGAGAAAGGATTCCATCACACACCTCATCGTCGTGAGTTGCACGGGAATGTATGCCCCTGGGCTCGACATCGACCTTGTGAAAGCGCTTGGTCTGAATTCGAACATTGAACGTACATCGATAAACTTCATGGGATGCTATGCCGCTTTCAACGCGCTCAAGCTGGCGGAAGCGGCTTGTTCCGCAAGGCCAATGTCGAAAGTGCTGATCGTTTGTACGGAGCTCTGCACCATTCATTTTCAGAAGGAGAATTCTGAAGACAACATCCTTGCCAACGCATTGTTCTCTGATGGTGCCGCTGCTGTTCTGGTCGAATCAGAGCCTCGCCCAGGCTTGAGTCTGATGATGGAAAGCTTCCATTGCCAGCTCGCCACCGAAGGTGAACACGATATGACCTGGACCGTTGGAAATGTTGGATTTGAAATGCGCCTTTCGTCTTACGTGCCAGAGTTCGTTCGCGGCGGAATCAAGAGTCTTACACGTTCACTATTGTCGAAGATCGATCGCGGCCTGCCCGAAGTCGCCTATTTTGCCATCCACCCGGGCGGAAAGAAGATATTGGAGGCAATCGAACGGGAGCTCGGGCTTGCAAAGGAGCATAACAAATATGCGTATGAAGTGTTGAGAAAGTACGGCAATATGTCATCGGCGACTGTCCTTTTTGTTTTGAAGGAGCTCTATCAGGACCTTACATCGGCAGACAATGGGAAAAGAATTCTGAGCTGTGCGTTCGGGCCCGGTCTCACATTGGAAAGCATGCTCCTCAGGGTGGAGCACACAGACTCAAATTGAAATACCAGATGTTTTCCAATCGCTCTTCCGGGATCGAGATCATGGACGACCTGAATTGTAACGGCGAGGTTGTTCATCAGACATTACGCGAGCTTGAGTTCATCAATAAATGGTTGGGTGGAAATGCGGTTACTCTTGATGCCGTTGAGAAGCTGACAACAGGTCTTAAGAATACGACACTTTCGATCGCTGATCTCGGTTGCGGCAGCGGGGACATGTTGCGTTTATTGTCGGACTGGGCTTCCAAAAGGCAAATCAAGCTTCAGCTTACGGGCATAGATGCAAATCCACACATCATCAGTTTTGCAAGAACGCGTTGTGCCGATCACCCGGAGATTACATTCGAAGCTGTAGACATTTTTTCAGACGAATTCAAAAAAAGAAAATTCGACATTGTACTTGGGACTCTTTTCTATCACCATTTTGACAGCGACCACCTCATTAGATTCTTTTCACAGTTGAAGCAGCAGGCGCGAATTGGTATCGTCATCAACGACATTCACCGTCACTGGCTCGCATACTACTCCATAAAATATCTTACGCAGTTATTTTCCCATTCTTCGATGGTCAAATTCGATGCCCCCCTTTCAGTGCTTCGTGCATTCAAAAGAAATGAGCTTGAAAATATCATGACAAACTCCGGCATGAGGCATTACACCCTGAAGTGGAAATGGGCATTTCGCTGGCAGACGATCTGGCGCAACGATCGCGGCCAATATTTGGCATAGTTTTTCCTTAACTTATTCTGAAGTCAAACCTTAAATTCTATGAAATCAAGCATTTTAGGCCTGCTTTTACTTTCAATCATGTTGTTTGCAGGTTGCGGCGGTTCAAGCCCATTCGGTGCAAAAGTAAAGGAGCCATTTCGCGGTTCCGCCTACGAATCAAACAACAGGTTCTTCCGCAGTACCGGCAAGGGCGAAAGCACGTCGGACAACATTGCACGCAGCAAAGCTGATATTGAAGCAAAGACAATTCTTGCCGGGCAGGTGAACACGACTATGAAACAAGTAGCGGACAATTACTTGGGCCAAACCGACAACGTACGTTCAGCAGATGTCGCGCAGAAATTTCAAAGCCTTTCAAGGGAAGTAATGAATACCAGCCTTGCAGACTTGCGCAAAATCGGCGAGCAGAAATACTACGATAAAAAGCAGAACAAATACACCGTCTTTATAGCATACGAAATCAAAAAGAACGCGATGTTCCGCTTCATGAAAAAGCAGGCGAAAACAGATCAGACAATAGACGAGCGTCAGCAGGCAATCATTCAGAAGATCCTCGATGAAGAGGAAAAGAAGGCTGATGCGGAGGAGAAGAATTAAAGAGGGTCAGGAGTTAAGGAGTTAAGAAGGGAGTGCTCCTACTTCGCTTCCGCCATTCGCTCAGCTGTTTCGGCAATCTTGAGTTGTTCAATAAAATTGTCGATCTCACCATTCATGATGGCCGGCAGGTTGTGCTGCGTGTAACCAATCCGGTGATCTGTAACACGGCTCTGCGGATAATTGTAGGTCCGGATTTTTTCGGACCGATCGCCGCTTCTTACCTGAGAACGTCTTGATGCGCCGATCTCAGCGTTCTGTTTCTCCACTTCCATTTCATACAACTTAGAACGCAACATGGCCAAAGCCCGCTCGCGGTTTCCGTGCTGCGACCTTTCCACCTGGCAAGTGATAACAATTCCCGTCGGCTTGTGCGTGAGCTGAACTTTTGTCTCGACCTTGTTCACATTCTGTCCTCCCGCGCCGCTGCTTCGCGCTGTTTGGTATTCCAGGTCGGCGGGATTGATCGTTACGTCGACTTCTTCGGCTTCGGGCAGGACGATGACAGAAGCTGCTGATGTATGAACACGTCCTTGCTGTTCGGTTTCCGGCACGCGCTGCACGCGATGTACTCCTGACTCATACTTGAAAATCCCAAACGCTCCCGGGCCTTCAACAAGGCTGATAACTTCCTTATAGCCACCGGCTGTACCTTCAGTCACATCTACCACGGACACTTTCAATCCTTTCCTGTCGCAAAAGCGCTGGTACATTCTCCAAAGGTCCCCCGCAAAAATTGCTGCTTCGTCCCCACCAGTTCCAGCACGGATCTCGAGAATACAATTCCTGTCGTCGTTAGGGTCTTTCGGCATCAACTGTTCCTTGATCTGCTCCTCGATCGCATCACGCTTTGGCGTAAGTTCATCGAGTTCCATTTTGGCAAGCTCCCGCAATTCAGCATCCTTTTCCGTCTCCAGCACTTCGCGGGCGTGCTCCAGACCCTCGAGCACAGCCTTATACTCCTTGTATTTATTTACAACCTTTTCGAGATCGCGGTATTCTTTGCTCAGTTGCGTGAATTTCTTCATGTCTTTCACCACATCCTGCTGAACAAGCAGCTGTCCCACTTCTTCAAATCGGTGACTTATCTCTTCCAGTTTCTCTATCATATCCTTGAGCGGTCGCAAAGATAACTATTTGGTGATTTTCCGGTTAGGCTTGTTTGCGACCGCGACCGGCAGATCACTAAACGTTCGCGTAGAAAATGTAATTTTGAAAGACCGTGGCTATGGCTTTGGCAGGTCGCATTGAAACAATGCCGTGCAGTTTTAAATTGGGTGCACTCTTGAACTTTGAACCTTGACCTTAAACTTTGAACCTAATTTTCTATGAAATATTCCTGGATCTGCATTTTCGTTCCGATAGCCATCGCGATGGCGTGCGGCGGCAAGCTCAGCGACGAGGAGAGAAAAAAGCTCCATGAGGGCATGTCTACCCTTGATATTAAAAAAATCTCGGAAGCCGACCTTCAAACTGCAGGACTTGCCTATGGGCAAGCTGTCTGGGAGGACATTCAGAAGGTCGACAGAAATCTCACCATGCCGGCAAAACTTGATTCGATCGGCGCACAACGTCACGTGAGGATCTATTCACTTGTACCGAACGATTCTACTTTGATTGAGATTGAAAAAATGCTGGTAGAAGCGTATGTGAGCGGAGGTGACGCGGGCCAGGCTGAGCTGCAGAAAGCTGGCGAAGATTCCCTGCTGTACACCAAACCAGTTTTCAAGGAGCGCCCTGACGGGTCACTGCAATTCCACTACGCTGTTGGCATTATGATGTCGACCAAGGCTGTGGTGCTTTCGATGCCAAATCCCTGACCAAAAAAGTTCAAGCGTGTCACATAACAATCCGCCCTGGCGAATATGGATTGACACCGGAGGTACGTTCACAGATTGCATAGCTGTCAATCCCGACGGCAACGTTCAACGATTAAAAGTCCTTAGCAGCAGCGTACTGCGGGGAAAAATTCTACATGTCGCTGGAAAGAATTCCGTGATAGTTGCGATCAGCTGGCCGGTTTCAAAAGATATTTTCAGGGACTTCATTTTTCGTATTGTCGGGACAAAGTTTTCGTCTAGGATTCTAAGTGTCGATACTATTACCGGCGTCATTTCTCTTTCCGACAAGCTTCCGAAGAATATTCACAATCATTCAATCGAGATAACCTCAAATGAAGAAGTACCGGTATTGGCCACCCGGTTGCTAACAGAGACGTCGCTTAAGGATACATTCCCCGTGATGGAAATGAAGCTCGGGTCTACCCGCGGCACCAATGCAATACTCGAGAGAAAGGGTGCGCGTACTGCTTTACTTGTCACGAAAGGGTTCAAAGATCTGCTCCTTATCGGCACGCAGCAGCGACAGGATCTTTTTGCTGTTAACATCATTAAGCAGAAGCCACTTTACGACTTGGTTATTGAAGTCGATGAACGCGTGGAGGCCAATGGTGACGTTCTACTCGGCTTGCACCAAAAATCCATTGGAGCGGCAATTAAGTCGCTCAAGAAGCAAAAGGCAGATTCCGTTGCAATCGCATTGATGAACAGCTTCAGGAATCCTGTGCATGAGATCATGCTGTCAAAGGCATTGGAATCAGCCGGATTTTCATACCGGTCGGTATCGTCACTGCTGTCGTCGCAGATAAAGATCTTGCCGCGCGCGGAAACCAGTGTCGTCAACGCTTACCTCGACCCGATCATTCACAATTACGTTGCCGGTATAGAACGAAAGCTCTCAGGAAACTCACTGAACATCATGACGAGCGCCGGAAGTCTTGTAAAATCAAATTCATTTTTTCCCAAGGACAGTTTGTTGAGTGGACCTGCGGGCGGCGTTGTAGGCGCTGCAAGGCAGGCGACAAAATCCGGCAAAAGCAAGATCATCGCTTTTGACATGGGGGGCACCAGCACTGATGTGTCGTTGTACAACAACAGGTTTGATTACCGGTTTGAGTCGCGCGTTGGCACTTTCAGGATTCTGTCACCTTCGCTGGCCATCGAAACCATCGCCGCAGGTGGGGGCTCCATCTGTGACTTCGATGGACATAGACTCACGGTTGGCCCGCACAGTGCCGGGGCGGCTCCGGGTCCGGCCTGTTATGGTGCGGGCGGTCCGCTCACGATCACAGACGTAAATCTGCTGTTGGGAAGGATCGATCCCAAACAATTCGCCATTCCCATAGACAAAGAAAAATCGCAAGCGGCGCTCGACGGTCTTGTTCAGAAAGTGCGGAAGCAAACAGGCAAGGCGGCTAGAGGCTGGGATTTATTAGGATCGTTCGTTCAGATCGCTAATGAAAAAATGGCAGAAGCGATCAAGAAGATATCCGTTCAGGAAGGTCATGATCCTCGTGAATTCACACTGCTAAGTTTTGGCGGAGCCGGAGGTCAACATGCATGCGCGTTGGCTGACATCCTCGACATGAAAAATGTTCTCGTTCCCTATGATGCAGGCCTTTTAAGCGCTTACGGCATAGGGCATGCCTTTGCGGAAAAATTTGAAGAAAAGCTTTTGCTTCAATCACTCGCGCCGGCGAAAAAATCAATCCCCGGGATATTGGACTCACTGTTTGCCGCAGCAAAAGAACGGCTTGTTAAGGACGGTCATTCCGAATCAGACGTTGTCTGGAAAAAGACTTTGATATTTCTTCGATTCTCCGGACAGGATACCCCGCTCGAGATCGACTATCAACGTGGAGATGACATTCTCGCGCTGTTCCGTGAAAAGTATATTGCAATTTTCGGTCACTGGATCGATCGCGATGTTGAGGTGGAATCGATTAGGGTAATTGCTTCGGTAAAAGCGTCCAGCAACAACGAAACAAAACTTGAGGCTAAAAAATATAAACCTGCATCCGAAGGAACGCAGCGGATGGCGGTAGGGTCCAGGCAGGCATTGGGTAAGATTTTCATATGGGAAAAATTAAAACCCGGGGCCTCAATCATTGGTCCCGCCTTGGTCACGAGCGGGAATTCAACAACCTTCATCGAAGAAAATTGGGAATGGTACCTCGATGACTTCAACAATGCACACCTTTCGCGAAAGAAAGCGAGAGACAGCAAATCGAAATATTCGGAAGCAGCTTCGCTTGAGCTTTTCACAAACCGGTTCACAGCGTTGGCGCAGGAAATGGGCGCGCTTCTTCAGCGAACTTCATTCTCTGTTAACGTAAAAGAGCGCCTGGATTTTTCCTGTGCGGTGCTGGATCCAAACGGTCACCTGGTTGTAAATGCTCCTCACATTCCGGTGCACCTCGGTAGCATGGGCGTCTGTGTCCGTGAAGTGATGAAGGCCATTAAAATGAATGAAGGCGACGTGATCATCACCAACCATCCTGCGTTTGGCGGGTCACATCTTCCTGATGTAACGCTGATCAAACCGGTCTTTTATAAGACGAAGCTCGTTGGGTTTGTAGCCAACCGCGCGCACCACGCTGAAATTGGTGGTAGAAAACCGGGTTCGATGCCCGCAGACGCTACAAGGCTTGAAGAAGAAGGAGTAATTATAGCACCTATTTGGCTTGTTAAGGGTGGAGTGCCTCAATGGGCTCACGTTAGAAGCATTCTGCAAAGTCCGCCCTACCCTACGCGATCGATAGAAGAAAACCTTGCCGATCTGAACGGCGCGTTGGCAGCAGTGAATCTTGGTGAACGGGGACTTCAGCAGCTTTGCGAACGTCACGGTGAAAAAGAGGTCCTTTTCTACATGACTTCGCTGCGTCGGTATGCGTCTTTGCTGCTGTCGCGAAAGATCGCAGGCCTGAAAAAGAGTTCTTTTGCTGCTATCGAATATCTCGACGACGGATCTCCTCTTCAGGTAAGGATCACGAAGAGCAAAGGTCGTCTCAGGATCGACTTCACCGGTTCATCATCAACTCACCGGGGCAATCTCAACGCAACGAAAGCCATTGTGCAGAGTGTTGTGTTGTACACATTGCGCCTGCTTGTGAATCAACCGCTGCCTATGAATGAGGGATTGATGGAGCCTGTCGATCTGGTGTTGCCGACCGGCTTGTTGAATCCAGATTTCACAAAAGAACCACTGCCGGCTGTTGTGGGAGGCAATACAGAAGTAAGTCAGCGTTTAACCGATACATTAATAAAAGCTCTTGGACTTGCAGCCTGCAGTCAGGGCACAATGAATAACTTCCTTTTTGGGAACGAGAAGTTCGGGTACTATGAGACGATCTGTGGCGGCACCGGCGCCGGTCAGGGCTTTGATGGAGCAGATGCCGTTCACCAGCATATGACAAACACCCGCATCACTGATCCAGAGCTCATGGAGTTTCGTTATCCGGTGAGGCTGGAAAGATTCGACATCAGGAAAAATTCGGGCGGCAAGGGAAAATGGCGAGGCGGCGACGGCATCGAGCGGGAGATATTTTTCAAGGATACGTTAGACATCAATCTCCTCACGCAACACCGCGTTGAAAAACCTTATGGATTAAAAGGCGGTAGCCCTGGAAGAGCCGGTGAACAATTTATCACCCGAAAGGATGGGAAAAAGGAAAAGTTAAAAGGCATGGACAGCGCGACCGTGAAAGCAGGTGATACAATTGTGATAAAAACTCCCGGGGGTGGTGGTTGGGGCGTAGTTGATTCTTAACGCCAGGGCTTAGACGTCACCAAAATATTTAGCCTTAAGTTTCTTTATTCAGTAAGTTTATGCTCAAAGGCTCTCCTGCGTTTTCCGGACGTCTCATCCTTACTAACTCTATTAAGAAACTCTTCTCCTTTGACGTAAAGACTAGTGTGCAAACACGGGACATTTTTCAATAACCAAGATAACTCTTTGAATGCCTCGTCTATTTTCGTTTTCGTTGATTTAGAAATATTAGCGTTGTCCAAGAATCTGGCCAAATGCATCTCAGTCGTGGCTCGATCTTGTCCCAGCAGAGTTTTCCGAGATTGTTTGGCTCATCACAATTAATACATTGGGCAAGTCCATTATTTACTAACAATGTCAATATGAAAATGACTTTACCCATTCAGATCATCCAGGTTCTTTTACAGGCCTTTCCCAACTCTGTAATTAGTGCATTGTCCGTGAAAATCCGTGTCATCCGTGGCTCAAGGATCCCCACTCCATCATTTCCCTCAAAACCCATCGTCCTCGCTCTTATCATCCTTTTTCTTCTTGTCTTTCTTAGCAGCAGCTGCGTTCAGCTCATAAGGTGCTTCGATGTTGAGATAATTCTTACGAAAGCGGTTGATGAAGGTCAGGGTCTCTTCATCGCTGCCGGGGATGAACACAAGCTCGCCGACTTTTGCCTTGGAAGCGTTCGTCTTCTTCGCGATCGTCGTGTTGAACAAACTGTTGGATGACTGGATCATGAGCCTGTTGTCTTCGTAACCGAAATAATACCACGATTCAGGAGACGCTTTGAAGAACACGTGAAAGACCGGCGTGCCATCCTCATTCTTTCGAAGTTCCATGAATCCCTCAAATGCTCCATTGATGTCAGCCTTCAGGACATTGCTGAGCCCAAGGGCACCTTCGCTGAAAAACCCTTTATGCTTTTGCGACCACTTCAGGTTCACATTTGAAAACACCAGCGGTTGCGACAACCCCGGCAACGTACCCAGGGAAACATAAGACTGAAGCGAGCGCTGTTCAAAATCTTTAACAACGCGCTCCCCAACGATATCCGCGATCTTATAGAGAAGTTCAGTCTGGTCGCCAACTCCTTCGGGAACGCTTTCATTCTTCACGACGGCCTGCAGATCGGCCGCCATAATCTGGTATGCTGCCTCGGGCACGTTCATGTTCGCCATCACGAACGAGTTCATCTTGATGTCATTCGTAGCCAGGTTGCCAGTACCAAGTGCCGAGGCAGTGATGCTAAAATCCTTAAATCCTTTAAAGAAGCTTACAGGTCCCTCAAACTTCACCTCGCCCTTTTCTTCGTTGTAGTCGAATACCTTGCCGGAAAGCTTTTCGCCAGCGGCTTTTTGCCTGTCCTCAATCTTGAACTCTCCGCTTTCTTTGTCGAAGAACAGCGAACCGCTCGGGAGAAAGAAATCTTCGTCCTCAGGCATTTTTTTGTCGGAAACGAAAGTGATGTACAGGCTGTTGTCCGACGCGAAGTGCAACCCCGCTTCCGCTTTTCTTCCTTCTTCCGTCAGAGCTTTGTCAAAATCCAGGTACACATCTTTTTCGTCACCACTTTGTGCGAACTGTATCCACGTGTTATAGTTCTTTATTTTTTTCAAATCGAGCTTGACGAAACCACGAAGCTGCAACGCAGGTTTAGATGCGTACATCACCATATCTCCTTTATAGAATATCCTTGGCGCAAGCAGCAATTTTGCCGTTTCATTCACCGCACCGTTGGCAACTGTGTGTTGATGAGAGGCGGCCTTATGTCGCTTGGATTTGGTCACCTCATCGATGGCCTCCAGGTGGAAGTCCGTCATTTTGATAGCAAAAGTATCGGAGCTTGCATTTACATACTGATACGTAGCGTAGCCGCTGAACTCGTTCCGCGAAACAATATCCACGACTCCGTTTGTAAGACGGTGGTACCCATTCAGTGTGTCGAGCACGATGGTTGTATTCTTGAGTTGTCCGATTTTGGCGTTCTCAAGAATAAGCACTTCATTATTTTCCGGTGTGATCTTCGCATCGGCTACAACGATATAGGGAATGCCACTTACTTTAAGCTGCTGTGACTTGATGTCATACTCGGCTTTGGCGGCGTTGAACGCGAGTGAGTCGAGATCTTTTCGTGTTGTGTAGAAATATGAGTTCTCGATAGGAGCGCTTTCATCCTTCGTCATTGTGATCTTCTGCGTGTTCAGATCCCAACGTGCCTTTGGGATCGAGGTCTTGAACTGTGCGTATGGGAAATCAATCGCCGCCACACCTTCAACTTCCGGGCTGATATCCGCATAGTTCTGGGCAAGATCAAACTTGAGCCGGATATCCTCCCCTGCCAGCGCGGGCTTATCAGGGTTGGTTGTTTTCACCTGGAAAGAAGCGTGCCGCGCGGAAAAATCTTTTGCCGTGAATCCAAGCTCTTCAGATACGGCTTCGGAGCCACGGGTTATGAGCTTCCCCGAACCGGAAACACCTTCCTTAGAAACAGTCATCGTACCATCCAATTGCGCCGTGCTGTTGTACAAGTTGAACGGATCCTTCAGGTTCTTTAAAGAAAACCGGTCCTGCTTCGGCTTCCAGTTCAATTCAAACTCCGGAAGTTTCACCTGCGGAAACCAGACCTTGCCGAATTGTTTTTCTTTTAGCTCACCCACTTTTCCTTTCCCGATCACCGAGTCAGGATAAAAGACAAAATCGTTCGACTCAACAGAGGCAGCGAGGTATTCGATCTTTCCCGCTACGCGGAGTCCATCGTTATCCATGTTCAATCCACCATATACTTTTCCGTCGGCCTTGAATAGTTGATATCCCGCCTGTGGGATGGCGTGGGTGAATCCAAGGGATTTGTCGGGCATAGTGTGGAGTTTCTCCTTAAAGCTTGGAAACATGCCGCTCGATACAAATGTGCCATCGAAGTTGATTGAGCCAGGATCTGCGTCGTTCAAACTGTCGAGCTTGAAGGGAGGCACAACAAAAAATACGGAACGGTCATAAGCGCCGTCCAGCACTTCACTCCTGTCAAAATAGATTACGCCGCCGGAAGTAGCGTCGAGACGCGGATAGTCAGACGTCTTGAGTTTTCCGGATTTGTTGTCGGGGAGATTAATGAAAAGTGTACCGGAAGTTTTGTTTTTGCCCATGTCAAGTCCCGCAGCAGCCGTGGCTGCCGAATCGGCACCGACCATTGCGTTGTTTACGCGGCGACGTGTGGTCTGACCTTTCGCATTCTTCTCCGTGACATAAAACCGGATTGAGTCGATATGATTAAGGCTGATGAAAAAACTGTCATACTTAAAGGTGAACTGCTTCCCGTTAATCTCGAAATTTCCCGCAGTGATTTTTCCATCAAATTTGATATCCCTGTTTTGCAGGATAGTGATGGTGGCGCTGTCGGGCTTAAGGATCACATTTAATGAATCGCTGACATTCACTTCTTCAACTCCCCGCACCACCATTCTTCTTTTAGGAATATTGAGCGAAGCGTTGGCCGCCTTGTCGGTAATGGAGTGTATCTTGAGATTATCATAATCGGCAACGCCTTTTTTTGCATCAGCAAAGTGCATTGCCTTCTCCTTCACCTGGACAAATCCGGTTGAAGAATTGTAATTGATCATTCCTTTCTGTGACAGGAATGTCATTGCCATCCTGATTTCTTCAAGCTTTTTGCCGGCCTGATTGGCAAGGTCCGAGTCATAAAAGTCCCGAACACCATTGCGTTGTGCGTAGCCAACTACAAGACCTAGCGGATGAAATGTAAACCCCTTTCCGCCCAGCAGCCTGTAATCGTCCGGATTGTAAAAGTCGATGGACTCAATGATCATGGGCGCCTGGTTTCCACCTCCCATCGCTGTCAGGTTCATGCTGTCAGATTTCAGATCCCAGCGAACGAGATCTGCGCCGAAGTCGACGTTGAAAAATGTTGATGTAAACGGCGCGTCGCGTAATTGACCTTTCTCGCGTTGTAGGGTCAGGCGTTCTTTTCCAAAATCATAACGCAGTTGAACGGCAGGATGAAACAATGAATCATTGTCCTGATAGGCCATGATCATTGCTCTGGGCGAGCTCACCACTGAATCCTGGAATTCAAAAAGGCGCGCCTTTGCCGAAAACTTCTTTTCAGTTGCAGAGGCAACATCCAGCCTCGAATAATCACCATTCACAGACGAGCTGTAGATGCGATGACCGTTCAGCGCAAAGCCACCGGTGTACTTCATCTTGTCGTTGCTGAAGCCGAGGATGGGAATGTTCGATTGAAACGACATAAATCGCGGATAATTCGACGAGAGCTTATCCTTGTGTTTTACACTTTTGAATTCAAAAATGCCATCCACTTTATTTGCCACCCTTCCCACGTAGCGCATCTTTCCCTGTGCAGCCTTCACCTGTGGCTTGTCCACCTTAAAATTATAATCCGAAAATTCATAGTGGACGGAATCTGAACTCAAGCCTGCCGGCGCCCACCCGAATGAACCTCGCTTACCCACAAACGTGCCGTCCGTCAATGACACCGATCCTTCAGTGTTCTTTATGAAGGCTGAATCATATGGCGTACAAAAATTGAAAGTGACTGTGGAAAATTTCAGAACTGGTCCCATTAACACGGGTTGCGGTTCAGGCTGCATCCAGGATGGGGTTGCGTTCTCCGCGACCTTCGTTGTGTCCTCTTGCCAGACGGTGTTGTTATCCTGCGGCGCATTTTGATTATCCCATTGCTTGAATTTATCCTGGGATTTGGCAGTATCTACTGGTGAGGGAATTTCCTGGCTGAGATCCTTTATGTAATCAAATGTGTAGTCGTCGTCACTGGCAAACAGGCGGTAAGATTTTTCATAATGAAGCGCGCGGTATTCAAAGAAGTCCCGGCAATAACGAAAAAACGCCGCGGTCCGGCTTGCTGTCTCTTTATTAACAACCTGCTGGGCAACTTTCAGGAACGCGGTGATTTTGTCGTTGTCGGCATTCTCCTTTTCGACAGCAAAACCGATCGAGCCATAGAAGTCATGAAGCACGGAAGGCTTATACTTTTTCCTTCTGAGCGTGAACGCCATATCCTTGATCACCTCCTGCTGGTCAAGGCCGAGCTTATGCCACGCAGTCGCGAACACCGCTCCCATGGCATGTGCGTCCATAGAACCGTGTTCATTTTCAAGGGTCACACGGATGCTGTCCTGGAAAGAAAGCTTCATCTTCTCCTGCCCAAGGGTCACCTGCGAGCAACATAGGATCAGCAAAAGATGTAAAAAGGCCTTTTTCACGCGCTTAAACCTTGAAATTCGTAAAATATTCGGATTAATACGGATCCTGGCAGGTGCTATAACGCAAAACCCGCTGAAATCATCTCGTTTCGCAGGAGTTTCATCTGGTTTTCACCAAAAGGAGAGATGCCCATGTTTCCCGCTCACTTCTGCGTTCTTCCTGCAATCCATTTGCCTGCGCGACGCGATTCAAATCAGGGATATCTGCGGTATAAAAACCACTGAGAAGCAGCCTGGCGTTCGGTTTAAGAATCATTGAATAGATTCCGATTTCTTCAAGCAAAACATTTTTGTTGATGTTGGCGAGGATGATGTCAAACTTATCAGGCCATTGAAAATCTCTCACCGTGCCTTTCCTGATGCGGATGTTGGCGCAACCATTTCGTGCAGCATTCTCTTTGCCATTCTCAATGCTCCAATCATCGATGTCGAAGGCTTCTACGTTTACTGCGCCGCGCATTGATGCCATGATCGAAAGTATTGCTGTGCCACAACCGGCATCCATTACATTTTTGTTGGTGTGATCCAGGTCAAGCTGCGCTTTGATCATCAGGTGCGTGGTCTGATGATGTCCGGTGCCGAAAGACATCTTCGGCGTTATGATTATTTCATAAGGATACTTTTCGGGAATGCTATGGAATTCTGCACGGATGAGGCAACGGTTGTCAACAATGATAGGCTCGACATTCTTTTCCCATTGTTCGTTCCAATTTTCTTTTTTGACCTTATCGAAAAAGAAAAGAAGCGGCTGTACAGAATTGTATTTTTCTTTGATGTGATCGAGTTGGGCTGAGTCCTGCTTTGCGTCTTCGGCGTAGGCCTCGAAGCCTTCGTCCGTTTCCATGAATGTATCGAAGCCTGCCTCTGCAATCTCGGCCATCAGAATTTCTCTGAAGTCCGGATCACAAACGACTTTTAAGCGGACGTAAAACAACGTGTTCGTGTCGGGTAATTAGTTCTCCACCTCCACGATCATTTCGATCTCGACTGCTATGTTGTTTGGCAATGCGTACATACCGACCGCAGAGCGCGCGTGTTTCCCATTCTCTCCATAAAGCGCTACCATCAGATCGGAAAAACCATTGATGACCTTGGGCTGCTCGGTGAATCCCTCGACACAGTTTACCATTCCCAATACTTTAACAATTCGCTTTACTTTGTTCAGATCGCCGATTTCAGCTTTGAGCGAGGTCAGAAGGTTGAGGCCAACTGACTTTGCGGCATCATATCCCTGCTGAACTGTCAAATCTTTACCGACTTTACCCGAGATATCTTTTCCATCCAGGCTTGAAGGTCCATGGCCGGCGAGGAACACTAGGTTGCCCACCCTTACGGCCTTCACATAATTTGCGATCGGTTTTTGAGCTGCTGGAAGCTTCAATCCCATTTCGGCAAGTTTCTTTTCAACATCTGTCTTTTGGGAGAATGCCGGGCCGACTAACGTCAGAGCAAAGCAAAGCAGGAGGAGATTTTTCATGGGTAGCATTTTTCAGTAAGATAACGTATCGGGAAGGCGGTTGCAACGGATTTTTTATCTTGGCTTTATGGAAGAAAAGTTTCGGTGTCCCTGGTGCACTAAAACGGAAAAATACATCCGCTACCACGATGAAGAATGGGGCGTCCCGGTCCACGATGATCGTAAACATTTCGAGTTTCTTGTTTTAGAAGGTGCTCAGGCCGGACTGAGCTGGCTTACCGTTCTCAACAAACGGGAAGGGTATGCCAAGAACTTTGCGGATTTCGATCCGGAAAAAGTAGCACGATTCACGCCGAATAAGATTGAAAAGATTCTCAGGGATCCGGGTATCGTACGCAACCGTCTGAAGGTGCAATCCGCTGTAAATAATGCCGGAAGGTTCCTTGAGGTTCAGAAAGAGTTTGGATCGTTTGATAACTACATCTGGAAATTCGTAAGGGGAAAACCAATTGTCAACAAGTGGAAGTCTCTCAAACAAATTCCACCCACATCAAAAGAGTCCGATGCCCTGAGCAAGGATCTTATAAAACGCGGGTTCAAGTTTGTAGGTACTACTGTAATCTACGCGCACATGCAGGCTTGCGGCCTGATCAATGATCATCTCGTTGACTGCCATCGCTTTCGTGAAACTAAAGATCTACGGTAACTTCGACAGGTATCTGGCAAAGGTGTAAATGCCAAGTCCCAGGATGATCAGCCCTGGAATTATCTTCATCCATTTGCTTCCTTGCACATAGGGCGCGAGACGTTGGGCAAAAAAGATCAAAAGTGCCAGCAAGGCCAATGCACCCAGCGATGTACCAAGCACATATACATGCAGTTCTGCCGCCGTCTCGAGTGTAAGCCAGCCGTGCAGTTTCATGTAAGCCGTGAAGCCCATCCAATAAGGAATTGCCATTGGATTAAGAACACTTAAGATAAGTCCGCGCCTGAAACCGCTCTCTTCAAATTTTTTTGCGAGCCCGGTGGTTTGTTTCGACGGCCAAAGGTTAAATGCGGCGAGCGCAAACATCACGATCGATGCGATCAACTCAAAATGACTCACAATAACCTGCGAAGATGAAATCAGGTATTCGAAATGCACACCGATCCATGCATACGGGTACTCGACAATGGCCACAGCGACAGCGAACCTGAGTGCGGTATCTCTTTTATTTTCAAGACCCAGCTGAAGCACCGTCATATTTAGGGTGCCAGGCGGTATCGATCCGATAAAACTGAAAATGAATCCCAGAAGAAACGCCGCTAGGTATACCATGCGCTATGCTGCGGTCAGCGATCTGAATTTTTTGAAAATGGAACGGGCTTCACGATGGGAAATATACGCAACGCCTCGTTTATGGTTCTCGGTGCTGATCCTGTAAATGTCGTTCCAGTGCCGGAACATGACCCTAACAGCCTCAATGAATGAAAATCCAGGTTGATAGATATGCGCGGGTTCTGCTCCACAACCGTTTAGCTCCATGACTTTCACTTGTCCTCTCTCGAGGTCCTCGCACGAAGCAGTCCGCAAATCGTATCGACCGAAAAAAAATCCGTCTACCTGGCGGCTGATCTGGTCAAATGATGCCGACAGCGCCGGCGTTATGAGATCGTTTCTATTCAAGAACTTCGTGCCAAGACAGTGATTGCCGATAGAAATGAGTTCAACCTTCTCGTTGACACCAGGTCTCTGCTCCAGCTTTTCGCTGTAAACTTTCTTTAAGATTGGCCACTGCAGCTTTGCGCGATCTTGCTCCAGAATCAAGGTTCGAAGTGTTTTCACTCCGTCGCCGGTCACGCTGAGCATCTCCTTGCCGACTATTGATGTCACCCGACCCGAAGTTTCTCCAGGATACCTCACATAGAAAACGCCAAACTCCAGCGGAAGATCAACGAACTCCTGGATGAGGAAATCGATTTTAATTTCAGACAGATAGTTAGCCAGGTCACTCTCCGACTTTATGCGCTTCACCATCCAACCACGTTCACCCAAATCAGGCTTTGCAATTACCGGAAAGCTTAGACCTGCCGACTCCATACGGCCAACTATTTCGACGACAGTGGATGACTTCTTGATGAGAATGGTACGCGGCTTAACGGCTGCAGGAACTTTTTCAAGCACATCAAATTTAGATTCCCCAAACATTCCGCCCATCAGTATACCGGGATTCGAAGCTGAAAAGAAAACGAGAGATCGCGCTTTCAATGATAGCCAGAGCCAGTATGGAAACAGCGGTGCTTGCAAAATACCGAAGGGCCAATACTCCCAGCTTTTAAGCTTGATAAAAAAGTTGCTGTGCGAGATCCGGCTTAGAAAATTCATTCACTTAATCAACGCGAGGCTTCGACAGACTGGCGATGACGAACAGTGCTCATGGCGACACCAAAGTCCATGGGGAACGTAACGTAAGGCGCTACTTCGCGAATGCCAATCTTCATAATTGCGAGGTGGTGAACAGCATGTTCAATGTTGTATGAAAGTTCGCGCAGGTAGTTTGTCGAGAGAACGGCACAGTCCTCGCCGTCATGTTCATATCCGACCTCCAGTTTAAGCGACACATCCTGTTTTTGAGAAGAGATGAAATCCTGGATGCGGGCAATAGCGTTCAGGGCAACGAATTTGTCGGATTCGATGAGCTTGTCATGAGCACGCTTGTCATAATTGACAACTCCCTGGTGGAAACCCTGCTCCAGGCAAATGAAAAATTCGATCGTATGCCTTGTGTGCTGTCCTATTGTGGAATTGCTCAGGGCTGCAGACGGCTTCGAAAAATCCTGCTCGTCCAATTGAACGAGAATGTCCTTTAACTGATTCAGGATCTTGCTACAGGTGTCTGAAAGTTGCATGGAAAATTGATCCCGCAAATTTATGTTTTTTATGTCGATCACAGACAAGTAGCTCGAATTAGGTTCGTCTGGTTTACGATACGACCCTTTTTTTGGTTCCAGGTCAAGACCTTTCGATCTGAATTTACCTTGTTCAATCCTGTGCAATTCCTAGTCACCCTTCAGAATCTGCCACACAGCGTCAGGTTCGTAACCTTTAGCGATGGCAAAGCGGGCCACCTTGTCGCGCTTTTTGAATTCATTGGATTCGGTAGTCTGGGCCAATTTCTTTTTCAACAGTTCTTTAAGAGTCTTCCTGTAATCCAAGTCATCAATGGACTGCAGGCCGGTGCGAATGCATCGCGGTGTTACGCCGAGCATCTCCAGTTCATGAACGATCTTGTTCCGGCCCCATTTTTTGATCCTGAACTTGCCACCGGCAAACGCTTTCGCGAATCTTTCCTCATTCAAATATCCATCCGTAATAAGTCTTGAAATCACTTCTTCCACATCGTTTTGACGGAGACCATACTCATATAATTTGTTGCGCACTTCTTTGTGAGAGCGTTCCTGATAGGCGCAGTAATTGGATATCTTCAGAAGTGCTTCGGCAGGCGTGTGGAATTTCCTTCTTTTCGGTTCCGCGTCAAACATGTTTAAATATCTCTATTCGATGATTCGGAATCAAGCGATGGAGCCGCATGAGAATATGATAACCTGAGAATTGGAAGCATCCTCCGCAGACTTACTGACAGACGCAAGCTTGTCTTCAGGTCAAAAAAAATTCTTAATCCACGAAAGTCTCTTGAGCTTCGAAAGAGCGACCGGTTGTGATTTGCTATTTTGTCAGCCCTTTGGCTTTGAGAATGCCCGCCACAAATTTCCGCTCATTTTCAGTATTGAAGATCTTGAATGGGAGATGGATAAGCTGTGCTTTGTTCACGAACAGCAGGAAATAATCCTTTCCAAGCTCGACGCGTTTGATCTGATCCCATTTCAGCGGCATGCCTTCACGTGCGTTGAGTTTCATCAACAATTGCTGGCTGGTGATCTCATAGGAAAACCGTTCAAAGAGCATCTTACCCTGCTCGAGCTGGGTAACTCCGTAAAACTGAATGAGCCAGAAAAGGACGTACAGTCCATATGCGAGCACGCCGCCGATAATCCACCAAATGCTGGGTATCACGAAATAAAGGAGGCAAATGCCCAGTGCAATAAGGCCCGCCCACCATTGCCGCTTCAGCACGTTGCTGAGGGCCATTTTTATATACTGATTCTTTTCGAGGCGGTAATTACGTGTCTTGACAAGCATGATTCAACTCTAAATGGGCCGCAAAGTTAATCGCCCGGCCGCAATCTGCCTACTCCGGTTTGATTACTTTAAGACTGAGATCGAGGCTTTTAACGGAGTGCGTCAGCGCGCCCACGGAAATGTAATCCACTCCACATTCCGCCACCTGACGCAACGTTGCCTCAGTGATGCCACCGCTTGCCTCTGTTTTGTATTTTCCGCCGATTCTTGCAACCGCAGTTTTCATGTCCGCAAGACTCATGTTGTCCAGCATGATCACATCAATACCTCCTGTCGCGACTGCTTCATCTACCTCAGAGAGATTTCTGGTTTCAATTTCGATTTGCAGATTTCTTCCTGACCTTTTCAAATACTCGCGTGTGTTCGTTATCGCAGGGCTGATGCCACCGGCCATGTCAACGTGATTGTCCTTCAACATGATCATGCTGTAAAGGGCGAATCTGTGATTCAGGCCACCACCGATGTGAACCGCCCACTTCTCCATCAATCTGAAGTTGGGAGTGGTCTTGCGTGTGTCCATGATCCTTGCCTTTGTCCCCACGAGCAACTGACACAGATGATGTGTGTAAGTTGCAATGCCACTCATGCGCTGCATACAATTCAGCACAAGCCTTTCCGCGGAAAGAACTGACCGTGCAGGTCCGCGAACGATAAAAGCAACATCTCCGTTCTTTACCTCATCGCCATCTTTCTTAGATAGCTCGAGTTTGAGGGACTTATCCACTTGTTGGAAAACCATCGCCGCCAGTTCCACGCCGGCGAGTATGCCATTGTCTTTGACAAGAAGCCTGGCAGAAGTCGTTTTGTTCTCCGGAACGGACCCGAGGGAAGAATGATCGCCTTCTCCGATATCCTCTATCAGTGCCGCTTCAATGAATGTTCGAATGGTGTCGGGAGTGATGTACGATGGATGCATAGGGCCGGAGAGAAGCAAAAAATTACTCTTTCACAAAGCTGATTTCATGAACGAGATTTTCGGAGCCAACTTGTCGTACCCGCATCAGCACGTTGTAGCTGTCAGAGCCACTCACATATTTTCCAATGCAAAACTGCAGTCCACCTTTCGATGACCCGACGTGGACGATATTGAAATCGTTGACAGGATGTTTTCTGAAGAACTCTTTCAGAACAAATTCGGATTGCGCCTTGCTATACGTGTTGATATTTCCCTCCAGATTGATATCCACCGATTGCGCGAATGATCTGACAAGAGCGGTTGCGTCGTTTGCCTTGATAGCATCGCGCATAGGCGTAAATATCTCTGATTGGGCACTCGCAGAGAATCCCGCACCAAGGATAAACACCCATAAAACCGCTGCCTTTCTCATCGCCGTAGCTTCAGTCCAAAAGTATGCCATTAAATTCGTCCGGCCAAGATGGCCTTGCCGGGCACCAAAACGATCTTTTGGGGGTTATATTTGAAGTAAAACCGTATCGAATTTATGAACAGAAAAGTGCTGCTGATGATATTGGATGGCTGGGGGATTGCCAAAAACAAGAATGTTTCGGCGATAGACCATGCAAAAACCCCATATATCAATTCCCTATATAAGAAGTATCCCCACGGCACGCTTGAAGCATCCGGTCTGGCGGTAGGTCTACCGGAAGGTCAGATGGGAAATTCTGAAGTTGGCCACATGAACATTGGCGCTGGCCGTGTCGTCTATCAGGACCTGGTCAAGATCAACAAGGCAGTTGAAGAGCATACGATCGATAAAAACCAGGTGCTGATCGATGCGCTCGACTATGCCAAAACAAATAATAAGAATGTTCACCTGATCGGTTTGGTATCCGACGGTGGCGTGCATTCACATATCAGGCACCTGGAAGGTCTTTGCGCCATTGCGAAAAAACGGAATATCACTAATGTGTTTGTTCACGCCTTCACCGACGGTCGCGATACAGATCCAAAGTCTGGCGCGGGTTTCATTAAGGAACTCCAGGGTCAGATGGCAAAAACAACGGGAAAGGTAGCAAGCATCATCGGGCGCTATTATGCCATGGATCGTGACAAACGCTGGGAACGCGTGAAGCTTGCGTATGATCTGCTCGTCAAAGGCGTTGGCGAAAAGTCTACGGATGCAGTGAAGAGCATTGAGAAGTCTTATGCAGCGGACGTCACCGACGAATTCATCAAGCCGGTAGTTATTACCGACTCAGGTGGTCAGCCCCTTGCTGTCATCAAAGATGGTGACGTTGTGCTGTGCTTTAACTTTCGGACGGACCGCGGCAGGGAAATCACGCAAGTGTTGACACAAGTGGATATTCCTGAACAAGGAATGAAGAAACTAGATCTTTACTATGTCACGATGTCGAACTATGATGACACATTTAAGGATGTGAAAGTCATTTTCGACAAAGACGATCTGAAAAACACACTGGGCGAAGTCGTTGCAGCCGCTGGTAAAAAGCAGATTCGAATAGCAGAGACCGAAAAATATCCCCACGTAACCTTTTTCTTTTCCGGCGGGCGTGAAACTCCATTCGACGGGGAAAGTCGCATATTGTGCCCTTCACCGAAAGTCGCGACCTACGATCTAAAACCGGAAATGAGCGCCGCAGACATCAGGGACAAGATCATCCCCGAACTCAACAAGAAAGAAGCTGACTTTATCTGTCTCAACTTTGCGAATCCCGATATGGTAGGACACACTGGCGTTTTCGATGCGGTTGTGAAAGCTGTTGAGACCGTTGATCAATGCAACGAGGCTGTGACGGAAGCCGCAAGGAAGAACGGATATGCTACGATCATTATCGCCGATCATGGCAATGCAGACCTGATGATCAACGAAGACGGATCGCCCAACACGGCTCACACGACCAACCTTGTACCGTTTATTTTGGTTGACGATCAATACAAGGGTGTCCTTAAGAATGGCAAACTCGGTGATTTGGCTCCAACTATTCTTACGCTTATGGGAATTAAAATCCCGAATGAAATGAGCGGGAACATTTTAGTCAACAAGTAAGTTTAGCTCTGTGTTGAAGGGTCAACGTTTACGGTTCATGGTTTAAGGTTCAAGGTTCAAACGCTCCGAGGGAGATTTCTGTTATGTACAAAGCATTTGAGTCCATGCCGGCACATTCCCGCCTTTGGGTTTATCAATCGAACAGAAAATTTACGGTGACAGAAAGACCTATTCTCGAGGAAGGCCTGAAATCCTTGTGTAGCGACTGGACGGCGCACGGCGCACCGTTGCATACTTCGTTTACAATTGCCTATGATCAATTCGTGGTGATCGCCGTTGATGAGCAAGTGCACGGGGCGAGCGGATGTTCTATCGATAGCAGCGTGCACTTTCTGCACAGCCTCGAAAAGGAACTGGGGCTGGATTTCTTCGATCGCAGCCTGGTGGCATTTATAGACGGAACGGAAATAAATAGCTACCCTTTCACTTCCATTAAAACTCTTCTTGCCGACGGTACACTTTCCCCTGAAAGCGTATCGTTTAACAATGCGGTCGTAACGAAAGCTGACTGGGAAAAGCACTGGCTGGTGGCAGTGAAAGACTCCTGGATGGCGCGTTTCTTACCTAAAACCCCGGTAGCTGGCTGACGGCTTTATGTCTTCCCGGCAAGGGTGGACTGTAGTTTTTTGTAACTTTCGATTTATGCGTAAGAAGGGAAATATTAATGCGTGGCGGATCGCGCTTGTATTGTTGATCCCGATAGCTATGGGGATGGCAGCATGCAGTGCTGAGAAGAAAGCATTGAAGAACTTTCGCTACGCCAACTACGAAGATGTCATAGCGTATTACCAAACAGTGCTCAATAAGCAGCCCGGCAATGGCAAAGCTAATTACTACATCGCCGAATCTTATCGCAGATCGAATCGCATCAAGGAGTCAGAGCCATTTTATAAAAAAGCGGGCGGCGCTGAAATCAGCAAAGACTCAGTTCTCTTTTACCTGAGCAAGGCCCAGGAAGCAAATGGAAAATACGATGAGGCAAAGCAAACTCTTGAAGAGCTCGTCTCCACAACCACGATCGATGGAATCCGCGACAAGGCCAACAAGGAGCTCAGCGGATTAGCGGACCTGGATAAGTTAAATGAGAAGAAAAGCTACTACAAGATCAAGAACCTTGAATCGCTGAATTCGAATTTTTCAGAATATTCTCCGGCTTACCTCAATGGTGAATTGTATTTCACATCCTCACGTTCCAATGACAAGATTTACGCATCCACGGGAACACCCTATACCGACTTGTATAAAGCTGAAACAAAAGGCGCGAATGTAGATGTCAATACGATCAAGCCGCTTCCGGAAGCTATCAATTCTCCAAACGTCAACGTCGGTACGATCACATTCTCACCGGACGGCAAGACAATGGTATTTGCCAAAGGCAACACCGGAAAGCGCAAGGGAGCAAATGATGTGGATTTGTATCTAACACGTTTCAGGAACAACGTTTGGTCTGATCCGATCCAGATAAACATCAACCAACCCGATTCGTGGGAGTCGTCACCCGCATTTAGTCCCGATGGACGTACGCTGTACTTTGCTTCGAACAGGAAGGGTGGGTATGGTGGACTGGATCTTTACTCAGCGCAGATGGATTCCCGCGGCAGGTTTTCTAAAGTGAGAAACCTCGGGCCTGAGATTAACACATCGGGTAACGAGATGTTCCCTTACATGTCGGAGAATGGAAAGCTCTACTTCTCTTCGGATGGACATCCCGGTTATGGCATGCTGGACATTTATGTTGTAAACCGCGTCAATGGAAAGACGGCTGTAGAAAACCTTGGGCAACCCGTGAATTCCACAGGCGATGATTTCGGCATATTTCTTTTCAAAGCAGACCGCGGATTTTTCACTTCAAACCGTGACGGCGGAAAAGGCGATGATGACATCTATACATTCATCAATGAGGATCCAAACCTAAGGGTTGTCAATTATTATCTGCAAGGCGTGACCTATATGCTGCGCACCGACAGCACGCGTGAGGTGCTGCCTAACACGAAGGTAACTTTGCTGGATGGCAAGGGTGATGTGATGCAGGATTTTGTGACCGGCAATGATGGCAAATTTCTTTTCCACGTTTACGAAAATGAAAAATACACACTGGTCGGTGAAACCGATGGGTTCCTGGTCAAGCGTGGTCTGTACACAACAATTGGAAAGTCAGTGCCGCTCGAGTCGTTCAAGGAGCTTATCAACACGGTGACACTGGATACGTTGCTTGTCCTCGACAGGCTTGAAAAGAACAAGGCTTATGCGCTAAAGAATATTTACTTCGGATTCGACAGCGCTGCCATCAGGAGAGAAGCTGCTGTGGAGCTGGACAAGCTGGCTGAATTGCTACAGGATAATCCCGAGATCGTGATTGAAATGGGCTCACACACTGACAGCGTCGATGATCAGGCTTACAACCAGCGCCTCTCACAACGCAGGGCCGAGGCGACTGTTAATTATCTTATCAAAAAAGGGATCGACGCAAAGCGGCTCGTCGCCAAAGGTTATGGCGAATCGAAGCCCATTGCACGCAACACAAATCCTGACGGAACTGATAACCCGGCGGGTCGCCAGCGCAACCGCCGGACGGAGTTCAAGATTCTCGAGGTCGGCGTCCGCCAGGAAAGGCCCGACGATGAGGAGGATGACGACGATAAGTACTTCAAGAACGATCACTAGCGAGACTTGTACTCGCTTGCTCGTCGGTAAATTATTCTTGTCAGTTTATGAAATTGACATTCTTTTTTCTGTTGGCGATCGGGCATATTGCAATAGCACAGACGTTCACAGTGAGCCTTGTCGATCGTCGCGGCACCCCACTGGACTCCTTGTCTGTCGCACCGGACTTAGTAAAAGTAAATGTTCAGTCAGGCCAGTCATCGTCCGTATTTCAATTGCAGAAAACTGAGGTTACACAATTGCGTGGCCGGAACAGGGTAGGCAGTGTGCTTTCTTTTGGATCGGATCTGGGATTGAAGTGGTGGTTTGCCTCGCATACGCTCGCCGATCGCTACGCGTTCAACGTATTCATTGATCAAGTAGAAAACGGGCAAGTCATCAATACAACTCAAAAGTCTTTCGTCTTTCCAAGAACAGTTGAACAGAGGAAAAAACAGCAGCAATGAAAAATATCCTGATCCTGATTCTGATTGTACTACCGGTTTGCGGTGTCGCGCAGGATTTTTTCGTCCACGCGCTGGACGGAGATGACAAAGAACTTCGCGATACGCTGGCGTCGATTCCCCCGGTCATCAAGGTGAAGATCAAATCGACAAACCCATCAAAAAAATTTCGTTTTCAAAAAGCTGAAGTGATCCTTTCGCGTCAAAAAGCACGTGTTGCAACAATGAACCTTCTTTCTTCAATTTTTGACCTTGGAATGTTTTACAACCAGTCGCGACCCGGCGATCACCTTGTCATTAGTGTGTTTATTGAAGAATCAGAAGGCGAAAATCTTGTTAAGACCCACACAAAAGTCCTTGACTACTTTCTGACTGGAAAGAAATAGAAACTTCGTTTACCAGATTGAAACACTTTAGGTTTAAGTCGTCGATATGCCAACCATGATCAACGAATCACAATGTCTGTGCCCCCGAACGATAAATCATGATTTGTTCGACCAACAACAATTACTTTGACTTGAATCGAAGCGGTGGTACCTCTTACATCAAATCACGGACAATTCGCGCAGCCATCGGCGTTACCTTATGGTGTTTGATTTTTGTTGGACTTGGGTTAGCGGTTATAAGGATACTCATTTACCCAATTGAAGCCACGAGTAGTCAGAAGATGCTCCTTACTCGTTTGTTTTAGTATTATGCGAACCGTGTCAGAATTAGGTCGCCTGAAGTCTAGGTGGGATCCCCAAAGTTCAAGAATTCCATTACCGGCCTGGCGATAATAAAGGTCATATCGGTCGTTCGGCGTCTGCAAACGAATGGTGTTTTTTACCGTGTCAATTCGCGTCATGAAAGTGGTGGCATGATCACCACTTGAAACAGCAATCGCTCGTCCACTTTGTATCTTCAAAGATCGCCAAACAAGCGTATCCGTAAGTCGAAATTCTTTAGTGCCGTTGAAAGAGAATTCTTTTGTGAAGTATTGCCCGCGCAGCGCGGCCGCTGCCTCTTTTGTTACGTCATATCCGTTTGGTTGACCAGCCATTCTCCAAATAATCGAGCCAATAAAATAGGCGATGACAATAATTTTAGTCAACAGCTGAATGCGAAGACGAGGCCAATGCGGCCTATCTTGATTGGATAATGGTTTCGATTCTCTATTCCATGCAAAATTCAATACCCTTCTTCTGTCATGTGAAATCAATACCGCTGCCATAATGATCAAATGAAGCGAATGCAACTTAACCGGCACATCAAAAGTAAAATTCAGAATGACGACGTTGGCCATGATTGCGAAGATCAGAAGGCTGCCGATAGTAACCGTTCGCCTGAAAAACAAAAGGACGCCACCGACAACTTCTCCTAAGCCAGTGAATAGGTTATAACTGTACGAGAATCCCATAAAGGTCCAGAGCAAACCCATTGGAGATGATTCACCAAAGGTTTGGTCGAGCTTGTATTCTCCGGGATATGCAAACTGTAAGTAAAAGACTTTCGCGAATCCATACCAAAGCATCGCAGCAGCCAGATAGTATCGGACAGCAACAAGCAGCCAACCCGCGAGACCTGAATAGTTCGTGCGTCCCGTGTCCGCAATCGTCCAAACGATGCAAGCCGCAAGCGAAACTGCAACCATCGTTAAAAGAAACACATAGTTATATGTCGTATCTCCACTGCCGTTTGGGAAGACAGTAATATCATAACTAAGTAAAAGTATATTCTTTCCTACCCATGGAATGATTTGATGCCACAAGTTGTCATAGACCTTCCAAAGGTCACTGATACCAGTATATGCGCCAAACGGAAACGGCAACGCATATAAAACAAAATACACCGCAAAGAACCTGAACGCGATCTTTCCGGCCGCCGTCCAGGTGGGCTGAGTTGCATCCATCGTAAAATTGAGTTGAGTTAACTAAAGCTACGACAAATTCGTTGTCAGAAACTTGACACAGAAAATACCCTACCGACAAAAACTATGGATTTGATCAGTATCCGGCTTTTTCGCTTTAAAGGCGCGCTGCCAAAGCCATGGCCAATACCAATAGCCGACAGCCTTCGACTTCGCTCAGGCTGGCATGCTTCGAACTCAATGCTTGTCAATACCCTTTATTAATCCCCTTCTCGATCGCCGGCACTCCTTTTACCATCCATTCGGGCTCCGGTGCACCTTTGAGGTAATAATCGAAGAACTGCATCATGCGGGTTTGAAAATCCATCCGGTTTTCTCGCTTGACTGGCCAGTGTGGTTCGCCGTTGTAATTCAGCATCCATACCGGCTTGTTGAGACGGCGAAGTGCCAGATAAAATTCGATGCCTTGATACCAGGGAACAGCACCGTCGGCATCGTTGTGCAACAACAGCAGCGGTGTCTGGATCTTGTCCACGAAAAATATCGGGGAGTTCTCGATAAAGTGCATCGGCTTCTCCCACAGTGTGCCACCGATGCGGCTTTGCGTGTGCTCATATTGAAACATCCTGCTCAAGCCGGTTTCCCAACGTATACCACCATATGCGCTGATCATATTGACAACGGGCGCTCCCGCTTCAGCTGCCTTGAAGAGATTGGTACGAGTCACGAGGTAAGCAATCTGGTAGCCGCCCCAACTATGCCCCTGCACGCCAATGTTTTTCTCGTCGACAAAGCCTTTTTCAATAAGAGATGTAACGCCGGGCATAATACAATTGCGAGCACTTTCACCGGGAAATCCGATCTTATAAACGATGTCCGGCACGAAGACAAGATATCCGTTACTTGCATACACCGTTTTGTTCAGCGTAGAGCGGCCGGGTTCGGGTTTGATGTGAGCGTGAAGATTATCGCTTTCCTTTTCGTAAAAGTTAACCACCATCGGATACTTCTTCTTGGGATCGAAGCCCTCCGGTTTGTACAGTAGCCCGCTCAATAGAATGTTATCCAGTGAAGTCCAGTGCACCATCTCGACCGTGCCCCAGAAATAATTCTTCATTTGTGGATTGACTTCCGTGATCTTCTTTGGCGCCGCGAAAGTCATATCCGAAACCCATACATCGGGAAACTCCCGGAAACTTTCACGTGTGTATAAAATCTGTGATCCGCTTTTTGCTTTCACCGTTCCACCAAACCTGTAATTATCCATGATCAATTTCGTCAGCTTGCCGTCTTTAAGGGAAAGCCTGTAAAATCCGGATGCCTTCGTGGTCTCATTGAATGCAGAAAGCAGCAGGTCCTTTGATGGATCAATGGACCGTTCTTCGTTGTCGGTGCGGATGTAGCGAAAAACAATCTTATCCTGTCGCCCGGTTTTTGTCAGGTTCACCGGGGCGTTCGCTCTTTGAGGATCGAAGGCCCAGATATCGTACCGGTCATACGCGAGCAAGCGTTGATCATCCAAAGTCCAGCCGGCAAAGCCATAGTTCCCGGGAAAATCCGGAGAATCGTTCTCTTCATCGGCGAACTGAACTTTTAGTCCCGCATTGAGTCGCTCTGTTTTTTCTGTCGCGACAGAATATGCAAACCACGAAGTATCCGGCTGGCTGAACCAAAAAACATATTTTGCTTTTGGAGAAAGGTCTGCGTTTCCCTTCACGCGGGTTGCGACGGGATTACGCATTCGCTTCGTGAGATCGAACAAGTAGATATCATTGTATGCCGATGGATCCCACGTGATCATTTTGCGGTAAGGAACGTTCGTTTCTCCGAGAGCAACCATAGCATTGCCTTCATCACCGAGTTCGATAGAAGGCACCTCGCGATCACCAAGCTGCATGATTTTCTTCTCGGCCAGATCCATGTATGCAGTGTAGGTCCTCTTTCTTTCGAATTCGGCTTGCCTGTTTTGCTGCGGGTAGATGAATTGGTCCTCACCACCCCAGATCTCCACTTGCACAACTTCCTCCGCGAGACGCGTAGTGTCTGGCATCATTAACACAGGCGAGGAACCGAAGAATAGTTTCGCACCGTCCTTTGAAAATGCTGGTGTATAGAATTCGCTCACCACCCAGTTTTGAGGGATCGCCATCGACTTCTCGATATCCAGAAAAGCTGCCGCACTCATGCCTGCTTTCCAATGGTACAAACCGAAGTGTCTTACCTGCGCCTTGGTTGTGTCGGTGTCCACGAGGAAAGAGGTTTGCGTTCCATCTTCACTGATGCTCAAACCCCGGAACTTGTACTTGCTCTTGCCCTCATAAAGCTGCTGCAGCTTTCCTCCACGCAGGTCATACCAATATACACCGGCCTTCATAGTACTGTCATTCCCGCCCGATGAGAAAAGGAGCCCTTGCCCCCACTTGGCAAATGCATAGTCTTTCACGAATCCGAACGATACCTCTGCTCCTCCCGGCAGATTCTTCAATACCAGTGTATAACCATTCTCATCGTTGTTAATTTTTTTCTTCTTCACTTTCTTATCATCCGGCTTCGGTTTGGGTTCCTTTTTCGCCTCAAGCTGGTACGCGATCCAGCCTGCGGACTTCTCCGGAATTTTAAAGGATTTTACTTCCGGTATCCGCTGTGTTTTTCTTTCCATGAAGGAATAGATGCCCAGCGAGTCCCTTGGAAGATCTTCCTTTTTCTTTTTTTGACGCCTGAGTTCTTTTACCAATTTCTGCTGAGGCTTGATCTTGAAGACAGCATACTTGCTGTCAGCAGAAAGTGAAATGTTGTCCGCGCGCCGCACAGAATCGAACGCCATCGACTTCAAATTATAAAACACCACTTTTCCATCACCATCTTGTGGGTTGATGGTAATGGCAGCGTAATTACCATCCGGGGTGATTGCCTTGGATGGAATCTCTTTCCATGAGTCGTAGACCGCATGCGTGAGTGGCTTCTTTTGTACGGGTACAGGCGTCTTCTTCTGTGCCAATGCAATCCACCCTGTGGAAAGCAGTAGTATAACTATCGTAAGTTTTTTCATTGCTGGTCTATAAGACTGAAAATAGGAAATAATGCCAACCGTTAACAAGTTGGATGTGACGATCGGTTGGTTGTGATCAAAGCTGGTCCTCTGCTCCTCTTTTTACCGGCAGGCAATTGGGCTGACTACTTGATCAATTGTAAATAAAATCTCCTTCCGCAGTTCTAAGGGTGACTTGTTTCTTCGCACCTGACTCAACCCTTCCAATGATCTTTGCGTCAATATCGAAGCTCTTCGCAATAGCGATGACGCGTGGTGCCAGATTCTCTGGAATGTATACTTCCATGCGATGCCCCATATTGAATACTTTGTACATCTCCTGCCAGGAAGTGGCGCTCTGCTCATAGATCAATTGAAACAATGGCGGCGGCATGAAAAGGTTATCCTTGATCACATGAAGGTTTTCAATAAAATGCAACACTTTGGTTTGCGCTCCCCCGCTACAATGAACGAGGCCATGAATTGACGATCGCATCTCCTTCAGCACCTGAACCATAACCGGTGCGTAGGTGCGTGTCGGGGAAAGCACCAGCTTGCCAACATCAATCGGAACGTTAGGAAGGGAGTCAGTAACTTGATACTTGCCACTATATACAAGCTCTTCCGGCACTTCGGGATTGAATGACTCAGGATATTTCTGTGCGTAGGTCTTCAGAAAAATATCATGGCGCGCAGACGTAAGTCCATTGCTTCCCATGCCGCCATTGTAGGAATTTTCATAAGTCGCTTTTCCGAAAGACGCAAAACCGACAACTACGTCGCCAGCCTGAATATTCGCGTTGTTGATCACGTCACTTCTCTTGATACGCGTCGTCACCGTGCTGTCCACGATGATCGTGCGAACGAGATCGCCAACGTCTGCCGTTTCTCCTCCGGTACTATGTATCTCCAGTCCGTAGCTCCTCAACATGGCAAGCACTTCTTCAGTACCATCAATAATAGCCGCGATGACTTCCCCGGGTATCCTGTTCTTATTTCTTCCGATAGTGGAAGACAGAAAAATGGGACCTGTTGCCCCAACACAAAGCAGGTCATCCACATTCATAATGATTGCGTCTTGCGCTATCCCCTTCCAGACGGAAAGATCCCCGGTCTCACGCCAATAGATATAAGCCAGCGACGATTTGGTGCCGGCGCCATCCGCATGCATGATGGTGCAAAAGGCCGGATCTGCTGCAAGCAAGTCCGGAACCACTTTGCAAAATGCCTTTGGAAAAATTCCTTTGTCGATGTGCCGGATGGCTTCGTGGACATCTTCCTTGGAGGCCGATACGCCACGTTGATTATAACGGTCTGTGGTTGATTCCAAAGTCAGGGTAAGGTCAATTCACTTTTACTGTAAACCAATAGGTCGTAGAACTTGCCATCGGATGATTAGTTCGTGGCCCGCCGCCTCCACCTCCGTAACCTCCGCCCCCGTATCCACCATAACCACGACCGCCGAACCCGCCACCATATTGACCTCTACCGCCATTGTTACCCACGCCTCCCTGCGGCACGTTCTGAGTTTGTGCTGTCTTGTCTTTAGGCGGGACGTATTTGCCCGTCTCAAATCCAAACCCCATAGTCTTAATTGATTTTTTCGAAAGCCTGTATGATTTGAATGGAAGCACTGCCTCATAAACGTAGGCCCTCGTTTCGGGGTCCAGCGCAATGGCAACCTTAATTCCATTTGTGATACCGGAGCGTGTAGCCGTGATCGGGTCATCAGTCAATCCGATCAGCTCGATCACTTCGAGATCCCTGACCAGGTCAGCTTCCATTCTCTTTTGAAAATCGGCACGTTCACCTGCTGACTGTCTTTCCTGATTCTGTCCTTCACTTTCTTTTCGGAATGTTTCCATCCGCTCGGCTCCTTCGGTGCCTGACGGAAATTTGAATCCCAGCTTTCTCTTTTTCTTACCGTTCGGGTCCATCCACATCGTGAGACCGAAGAGACCGATCTTCCGCTTCACCATGTCATTGGTTGTCTTCATCCTGACATAAAGATTGTTGTCGTCGCTGCAGACGTTGTAGCTGAAGTTTTTGTCGTCACCCTCGATCCACGTAAGCGTCCATTCGTCCGCTTTTCCATCTACAACAATGACATTGGCCATCTGGCAGTTGCTTTCAGTGTCCTGCGCTGCGGCGTTCCCAATTAGGGCGATCACCGTCAAAAGCGATGCAAAAATCTTTGTCATAACCCTACTTTTAACAAACATAACAAAGGTATCAATTCCCCGAAATCAGGTCGTGACAACTCGCTGTAAGTGTGGAAAATAAGCGAAATGCCTATAACCCGATGCGCTGGGAGATCCACCACGAAACGATGCCCAGGCAAACGGACACATTTAGCGAATGCTTCGTCCCCGACTGCGGGATTTCAATGGCCCCATCGGCAAGAGCAATCACCTCATCGCTAACGCCGTTGATTTCATTGCCAAAAACCAGGCAATAACGCATGTCCGCCTGCGGCTTGAACAAGTGGAGCGGTGTGCTTGCTGTCGTTTGTTCGATTGCGATGATCCGGTATCCTTTCTTTTTAAGATCAGTGACAACACTCACCGGATCAGCGTGATATTCCCAGTCTACCGATTCCGTAGCGCCCAAGGCTGTTTTGTGGATTTCGCGATGCGGTGGCGCTCCTGTAATTCCCGTAAGGTAAATTTTCTCAAGCCTGAAAGCATCGGCAGTCCGAAACGCTGATCCTACATTATGCAGGCTTCTGATATTGTCCAGGAGCAAGCTTACGGATACTTTTTCCACTTCCTTGTACGCATCGATGGAGATGCGTCCCAGTTCTTCAAGCTTTAATTTTTTCATGAAATAGTGTGGGCAAAGATAACATTTGACGCCCGTCACAAACCTGTAACTGTCTGAGGAATCCCACCGTACCTTTACCTTATGGCCAGATTGTTTGTCTCCCTCGTACTGATCCTTCTTTGTTCATCATTTCAGGATCAATGGAAAAACGTATACACCGAAAGTGCATGGAAAGACCGGGATCGCTGGCAACGGGCAGATGATCTTATCCATCAGCTCGCCATTCGAAAACGAAGTGTGGTCGCCGACATCGGTAGCCATGAAGGTTACATGACATTTAAATTATCTGACGCTGTCGGCACAAATGGAAAAGTATATGCCGTGGACGTAGAGCAGCACAAGCTCGACCGTCTTCAGCAAATTGCAACGCAGCGCGGCGCGACGAACATCGCGACCATCAAAGGAGCCTACGATGATCCGGGGCTGGCTCCAAATACAATTGATGCGGCGATCATTCTCGATACCTATCACGAGATGAAGCAACATGATCAGATTTTATCCCACATCTTCGAGGCGCTAAAACGGGGTGGCAGACTTGTTCTTTGCGAGCCGATCGCCGAAGAACGAAGAAAACTGTCGCGTAGTGATCAGGAAGGCAAGCATGAGCTTGGAATCGAATTTGCAACGGACGATCTCGCCCGCGCAGGATTCTCTATCATCCGCAGGCAGGATCCATTTGTCGATCGTCAAAAAGAAAAAGGTGATAACATGTGGCTCCTGGTTGCGGTAAAGAAATGAACGCGAAATGTCAGTGTGTTTCACTGCCGCGCAAAATGCCCTGCAGCCTTCGTGTAAGCTTCTTCTATTTCGATGCGATGCCATCGTTGCTGATGGCAACTTTTAATATTGTCCCTTTCACCTTGTTGTGGATGGTTCCATTCAGCACAAGCTGGTACGTGCCGGTGGCTGTAGTCGGCGCAGCAGTAATTGTTGCTGTGCTCGCATCAAAATGCCCTGCGGCAGGTTCATAGTTGACGGTGATTCCTTGAGGCAGCGCATTGGAGAGGCTCAAGGTGACATCTCCTTTTGTGAATCCCTTCGATCTCACGATTGAAATACCAATCTGTTTGCTCTCACCTGGCTTAAGGACGATGCTGCTTTCAGACAACGAAACGGAAAATTCCGGGCGCGTTTGTGCTCCCGCTAAGAACGTGACGAGGGCAAAGGCGATAATAAAAGTTGCTTTCATATTTTGAAATTTTTTAATGCAAGAACGTTGAGACGTGGTCTTCGGGTGGGATGAAAAATCGTTTTGGGGTGACTTTGAGGCAGGCTGACGAGCGCTGGGGTGAATGCAGTACTGTTGGGGTGAATTACTTCAGGTCTTCACCTGGAAACTGTTTGAGGTAAGGACTTGGAGATTGACAACGATATCTCTTCCGGGCTCACATTATGAATTTCTATTGCAGTCCGAAAACATCATTACAGCCAACTTGGCGAGGTTTGCGCCTTTGCGTGGGATATTAGTTAAGCTCCATCACCGCGCGAAGCTGACTGATCTTGTCCATCACTTCCTTGCCTTTCGGTCGGGAAACGGGTATGGAGAAATCTGTGTCGCGGATCCTAAGTTTGTAGCCGTTGGTGTTTCCACTGATGGCTCCGATAGCGTTCACATTGACAATGAAAGAGCGGTGACAACGAAGTGTGAACGAATTGTTGAGCTGGGATTCAATGCTTTTCAGGTTTACACGCAGAAGCTTCTTGCGTATGCCTTCTGCCTCTTTCCACACTATCGTGGAATAGTTATCGTCGGCCTCCACAAATAATAAGTCGGGGAAATTGAACGACAGGCTCTCGCTCGTATCAGAATAGAGGGTGACCTGATTGTCTGATTTCGGTATATCCTTTTTCAGTTGTTTTATTTTTTGAAGCTCCCGGTTCGTAGACACCGCTTCTTCAAGATTCTTTTTAAGAAGGTGGGCTTTTAGGAAAAGTGTTGTTAATGCGATGGGGATGATCCCCTTGAGCGCAACCTGCGTTCCCACATGCGAGGCTACGGTCAGCCAGGGGAGGTCGGGGCAAATGATAGGTTTTTCTATCACGGTGCATGTCGCCCAAATGAGTACCAGGTGTCCGAAGTTGAGAATAATATACTTCTTCCAGGTCCACGAAACCGGATCCATTATGACTGGAAATATTTTGGGCAGAAACATGATATTGAACACTAGGCAACCGAACGTGATAGCGCCATGCATCCATTGATACCCTTCCGAAAAATGATGTTCAGTAGGAATTCGAAAAACATAAAGAAATCCGGTGACAAAAAGGCTGATTATGAAAATCAGGACGAAATTCTTCCTGTCGTCATTAAGATAAAATGGAAAAGGCGCATTCAGCGACGTGCCGATTGCTTCAAAAACGTTCTTTTGTTCCGATACCATTCCTGAGGCTCTGATCATACCGGGCTGTTCCATGCAACAAACTTAGAAACACGCCCGCAGGTTGCAAGGATTGTAAAGACGGTGGGGTGAAAAGTGAATTTTTGGGGTGATCCACTTATATAATTGTTGAAATTAGTAAACCCGCGGTCGCCTTTTGTTCCTTGTTCTTTCTGCATATTTGTCGTTGCGGCAAGGGAATTATCTTATTAATAGAGCCCGCTGGACTTGATATGATGTTAAAAAGGATTTGGGAAATCGGTGTGACTGAAGAGTTGAGCTCTGAAGACCATAAGCGGGTGGTGTTCTCAAATGGCGTCTTCGTCATCCTGGGTTCGGTAATTTTGATCCAGGAGATCATCACTGGCGTACGATCTTTCGTACCGATTTCGCTGATCGTGCTCTCGGCCCTGTGCGTTCTTCTCAACCATTTCAGGTTATACCTGGTTGCTCGAATTCTGTTTGCGCTCGCGGCGACATTTCTGATCTCTGTTTTTCCGGTCATGTTCAGGACATTCTCGCTTACCAGTTATTTTATGCATCCCGTGTACCTACTGTGCTATTCGCCAGTATTTCACCTGCTCTTTTCACGGGAGAAAGAAAAAGTGACCCTTTACAGTTTCCTCACCATCTCGTTTTTTCTTACCGTTTTCTCTTCCGATTTTTTATTGATGTATGACAAGGCCGCTGCTCCAACGGTACCATTGGCCAGGTCGGTGACTCTCTTAAAGGTCACATTTGGAATGCTTTGGATTTTCGTCAACACGGTGATGGCCTATGCGCTCAAAACGAATTCAGATTTTTATGCGATGCTGGAAGAGCAACGCGACCTTGTGGGAAAACAACGCACACTGCTTCAGTCCCGCAATGAAGAACTAAGTAAGGCCAATAATGAATTGCTTATTCTCAACAAGCGCGTTTTTGAATTAAATGAAGTGCTGGAGCAGCGAGTCACCGAGCGCACGCAGGAGCTCATGAATAGAAATAAAATTCTTTCAGACTATGCGCATATGAATGCTCACCTTCTGCGCACACCTGTCACAAGAATCATGGGGTTGATCGACCTCCTTCGCATTACCGAAGATCCCGAAGAGAAGAAGAAAGTGCACGAAATCCTGCTAGTCTCGGCTGAAGATCTGGATAAGGTGGTTCGGTCGATCAACGACAGGCTCGCCGAAACAAGGTAAATCATCCGGAATACCTGTTAACAGATTATCGCCGGCAACGATTAAATTGCCGCGCATGTCTGTCGCTGAAACACCGCTCATGAAGCAGTATAACGTCATCAAGGCGAAATATCCTGGTGCGCTGCTTTTGTTCCGTGTCGGTGACTTCTATGAAACCTTCGGACAGGATGCCGTCGAAGCAAGCAAGGTGCTCGACATCGTGCTAACCAAAAGAGGAAATGGCTCGGCCTCCGAAACGGAGCTCGCAGGCTTCCCGCACCACGCGCTCGACACGTACTTGCCGAAACTTGTGCGCGCGGGACATCGCGTGGCGATTTGTGATCAGCTGGAAGATCCTCGTTTCGTAAAAGGCATTGTGAAACGCGGCGTTACAGAGCTGGTGACGCCAGGTGTCTCGTATAACGATAATGTACTCGAGCGCAAGCGAAACAATTTCCTGGCATCTCTTTTCATCGACAAAGATGTGATCGGGGTGGCTTTTTTGGACATCAGCACGGGAGAATTCTACTGTGCTCAGGGATCAGAGAATTACGTTTTCAAGCTTCTTCAAAGCCTGAATCCGTCTGAAGTAATCTTTAGAAAAAGCCAGCGCGAAAAACTTGAAAGCAGGCTCGGCGACGAATATGCGGTGTTTACGCTGGATGATTGGGCTTTTGCATTTGAATACGGGCAGGAGAAGCTTTTAAGTCAATTTAAAACTACAACGCTGAAGGGCTATGGGATTGAGGGACTCAATGCAGCGATCGTAGCTGCGGGCGCAGTCCTTCATTACCTCGAAGCCACGGAGCACCGCGACACCCACCACGTTGCGTCCATCTCCCGGATAGACGAGGAAGCGTATGTGTGGCTTGACAAGTTCACGATACGAAACCTCGAGTTGGTGTCATCACCCCACGAAGGAGGAGTACCCTTGCTGCAAATCATCGATCAGACAGTCACGCCGATGGGCTCGCGTCAGCTCCGCAAATGGATCGTCCTGCCACTCAAAGAAAAACATGCAATCGACGCCCGCCTCGAAGTTGTTAAAAAATTCGTGGATGCACCTGAGCTGGCAGAAAAGATAACGGCGCAGCTGCGCACTATGTCTGACCTCGAACGCCTGATATCTAAGGTGGCGGTTGGTCGCATCAATCCGCGCGAAATGGTGCAGCTAAAACGATCCATGCTGGCCATATTACCCATCAAGGAACTGACCTCTCACTCCGGAACGGCGGAGCTGATAAAGTTGGGAGATCAGCTTAATAAATGTGAATTCCTGCTGGAGAAGATCGAGCAATCCCTGAAGGAAGATGCGCCGATGCTCGTGCACCAGGGAGGAATCATCAAAGAGGGTGTTAATAGTGAGCTCGATGAGCTTAGGGCCATTGCTTTTTCAGGCAAGGACTACCTGCTCCAGATCCAGAAGCGTGAAGTTGAACGAACTGGCATCAGCTCATTGAAGATATCTTACAACAAAGTCTTCGGGTATTACCTCGAAGTGAGCAACGCCAACAAAGACAAAGTACCAGCTGATTGGATCCGGAAACAAACGCTTGTCAATGCCGAGCGCTACATCACCGAAGAATTGAAAGTGTACGAAGAAAAGATCCTTCATGCAGAGGAAAAGCTTACCGTCATCGAGCAAAAATTGTTTCAGGAACTCGTTCGTCATGCCGCTGACTTTGTGTCGCAGATCCAACAGAATGCGCGGATCATATCGATGTTGGATTGCCTGCTTTCATTTTCGTTCACCGCCATATCCCACCGTTATTCCCGGCCTGACATCAATGATTCTACAGAACTTATCATAAAGGCAGGGCGACACCCTGTGATTGAAATGCAGCTGCCCCCCGGGGAAACGTTCGTGCCCAATGATATCTATCTCGATAGTGAAAGCCAGCAGATCCTCATTATTACCGGTCCGAATATGGCTGGAAAATCTGCGTTGCTTCGACAAACGGCCCTGATTGTACTGATGGCCCAGATGGGAAGTTATGTTCCCGCGGATTCAGCCAGCGTCGGCATTGTCGACAAGATATTTACCCGCGTCGGCGCATCTGATAATCTTTCGCGGGGTGAGTCGACGTTCATGGTGGAGATGACAGAAACAGCGAGCATTCTGAATAACCTGAGCGACAGAAGTCTTATTCTCATGGATGAAATCGGGCGTGGAACAAGCACTTATGATGGGGTATCCATTGCCTGGGCGATAGTGGAATACCTGCATCAACACAAGGATGCAAAGCCCAAGACGCTGTTTGCAACGCATTATCATGAACTCAACCAACTCGCGGAGGATTTTCCACGGGTGAAGAACTTCAACGTTTCAGTAAAGGAGGCGGGAGACAAAATCATTTTTATGCGCAAGCTGAAGGAAGGAGGAAGTGAACACAGCTTCGGAATTCATGTTGCGCAAATGGCGGGGATGCCCAACAAGATCGTGTTGCGCGCAAATGAGATCCTGCATTTCCTCGAAAAGGACAAGCACAAAAACGAACCTGCGAAAAAACTCACTGAAATGCCGAAAGAGAATTTTCAGATGAGCCTGTTTGAGATCGATCCGAAGTTTAAAGAGATGCAGGAACTACTTTTGAAAATTGATATCAATACCGTAAGTCCTGTCGAAGCGCTGCTCAAACTGAATGAGATCCTTTCGTTGATGAAAAAATGAGAGTGCGGTTGAGTCTGAGTTAACAATCCTTATCGCTTGCGGAATCTTCTGTGCGGATTTTTATTCCTGCCTCCTTTTTTCTTAGGATCAAAACTCTTTTTTACCCGCACTTCCGGTTGATACGTGGGTCCTGCCCCGAGAAATTCGGGAAGGGCCAGCTTTGGAATAGTAGTGCCGATCATATTCTCGATCGTGAAGAACTTCCGCTGATCCATTTCAGTGATGAAGGTGATCGCGGTGCCCGTGGTCTCAGCCCGTGCCGTTCTACCCACACGATGGACGTAGTCTTCAGGATCGGGTGGAACATCAAAGTTCACGACCAGGCTGATTCCTTCAACATCGATTCCCCGCGACAGGACATCCGTCCCGATGATTGTGTTGATCTGTTTGCTTTTGAATGCGCGCAGAATTTCTTCTCTTTCGTTCTGTTCCAGGTCAGAATGGAATGCGCGCACTGGCAACCCCGCTTTCATCAATGTTTGGTCAAGCTTCTTGACATTTTCTTTTGTTGAAGCAAAGACGATCACACTGTTATATCCGCCTTTTTCCAGAATATGCCTGATCAACGGAACTTTTTGCGTATCGTAAACCATGTACGCCTGCTGTAAAATACCCTCGGCAGGTTTCGCGATGGCAATATTGATCTCGACAGGATGGTTTAGGATTTTGTTGGCAAGCTTCCGGATGTTTGGAGGCATGGTTGCGGAAAACAATAACGTCTGTCTTTCCTTCGGCAAATAGTTGATGATCCTGATGATGTCCTCATAAAAGCCCATGTCAAGCATGCGGTCCGCTTCATCCAATATCAGGTGCTTCAGGTGTTCCAGCTTGACAGTGCCACCAGCAAGTAATGCGATAAGCCTTCCGGGTGTAGCGATAATGATATCAGCACCATGATCGAGCGCCTTTCTTTGCTGATCCCATGTAGCACCATCGCCTCCGCCATAAACCGGAATCGAGCTCACGCCAGTAAAATAAGCGAAACCTTCGATCTGCTGATCGATCTGCTGGGCCAGCTCGCGCGTAGGTGCGATCACCAGCGTGTTCAAATGACGGTGGTCGGTGTGAATGATCTTGTGCAATACCGGTAAGATGTATGCTGCCGTCTTCCCGGTTCCCGTTTGCGCGCAGGCAATCACGTCTTTGTTTTGAAGAATAGTCGGGATCGCCTGTTCCTGTATCGGAGTGGGTTTCTCATAACCCATGGAGTCAAGCCCTTCCTGAAGCTTGCTGTCGAAATGAAAATCTTGAAAAGTCAAAGAGGGGTGTTGTTAGTGCTCAATTGAAAGGCAGTTATTTGGCGTTAATGAGATCAAAGCCTGTAAATGGCGTCAATATTTTTGGAATCCTGATGCCGTCTGGCGTTTGATTGTTCTCGAGTATCGCAGCGACGATCCTTGGCAATGCCAGGGCGCTCCCATTCAATGTATGAAGGAGCTGTGTTTTTCCATCCTTATTTTTATAACGCAATTTTAAGCGGTTGGCCTGGAAACTCTCGAAGTTACTCACAGAGCTCACTTCCAGCCAACGCTGCTGTGCCCCTGCGTACACTTCCATATCATATGTCATCGCGGAATTGAATCCCATATCGCCACCGCACAGCAAGAGCTTTCTGTAAGGAAGCTCAAGTTTCTCCAATAAGCTTTGAACGTAAAGGCACATCTGCTCAAGTGCCTCATAGGATTCTTCCGGTTTTCTCACCTGCACGATCTCTACTTTATCAAACTGGTGTAACCTGTTCAAGCCACGGACATGCGCACCCCAGCTACCTGCCTCTCTTCTGAAACAAGGCGTGTATCCAACATTTCTTACCGGTAAATCATTATCCGTCAGAATGAGATCACGATAAAGATTTGTGATCGGAACCTCGGCCGTTGGAATAAGGTACAATTCATCCTCCCCAATAAAATACATCTGACCTTCTTTGTCCGGAAGCTGACCCGTGCCATAGCCACTCGCCTTGTTGACGACAATGGGCGGTTGAATTTCGAGGTAGCCTTGACGCTCAGCTTCCTGCAGGAAAAAATTTATAAGCGCGCGTTGAAGCTTGGCTCCTTTTCCCTTGTAAACCGGAAATCCAGCTCCGGAAATTTTATTGCCGAGATCGAAGTCAATGATGTCATATTTTTTAATCAGCTCCCAGTGAGGCAAAGCGTCGGCACCGAGTGTGGGCTTGGCACCATGCTCATGCACCGTAAGATTATCTTCGGGAGTCTTGCCCGCCGGCACCCTTTCCGCGGGGACGTTTGGAATCTTATACAGCAATTCCTGGAGTTTGTTTTCCTGAACAATGAGGTTGTCCTCCAGGGATTTTATTTGCTGCTTATCAGTGGCAACTTGTGCTCTGAGCGCTGTTGCTTCATCGGATTTCCCCGACTTGATAAGCTCTCCTATTTTTTTAGCGTCGACATTTGATTTTGCTTTCAGGTCGTCGGCCTGCTTCTGAATGTCTTTTCGTTGTTGATCGGTAGCAAGGACGTCACGGATGAGCTCCTCTGCTCTGAAGTTTCTTTTCTTCAGGCCTGCCAGAATTCCAGCTTCATTTTCCCGTATCGTCGCCAGTTGCAGCATGTCTGTTGTTTTAAGGTGCCAAAATTACAAACCTTCCGCGTACAATTTGCCCAACCCACTTGTCGGCAAACTTGACCGTTCCATATATTTTCCCCAGTCAGGTTGACAAATATTCCATTTTGGCCTATACTTGCATGGTCAATCAGCCTTCCCGGCCTTTCCCGATAGACTAATTCACGGTTTCTTGTTCTTTTCTTACAAAACTCAATCGATATAGTCGGAACTCGTCCGACCTTCCAGCGTGACTTTTTTACTTATTCTACTCATTACTAACACACCATACTTATTTTTCCGAACTCATGTACACTATTGATGATCTCAATGTCCGGCTGCTGTCTGAATTAAAGGACATCGCCGATGAAATGGGCGTTAAGAACGCCAAGAAGTTGGCCAAGCAGGAACTCGTCTACAAAATCCTCGATCAGCAGGCAGCCGCCGGCGATCCGGCCCCTTCACCAAAAAAGAATGAAAAGGGCGATGACGAAAAAAAAATGCGGCCACGCCGTCGCGAAAATGTAGCGCCCGCATCTGCTCCTCAGCAAAATCAGAACAACAAAGGATCAGGAAATGAGGCATCGCGCGCGGCAGACCTCGACACAGAACAACCTGTCGCACGATTTGAAGAGACACCAAAATTTGAAGAGCAGAGCAATCAACAGCCGCGACAGAATCAACAGCAAAACAACAACGGAAACCATGGCAATGGTGGCGATTCGCAGCAAAGGAATGATGGTCCACGCGAGGATCGTCAGCAGCAGGCGCGTATCCTGAATATCAAAGACTTTGACGGTGCCATCACGAATGAAGGTGTGCTCGAACTCATGCAGGATGGCTATGGATTTCTCAGGTCATCTGATTATAACTATCTCGCAAGTCCCGATGACATCTACGTTTCGCCTTCACAGATAAAGCTGCTCGGGTTGAAAACCGGCGATACGGTAAAGGGGCAGATACGTCCCCCGAAGGAAGGTGAAAAATACTTCGCTCTGCTGAAAGTCGATAATGTGAACGGAAAGACAACGGAGGAAATACGTGACAGGGTCGCTTTCGAATATCTCACGCCACTGTTTCCGAACGAAAAGCTCAGGCTCAGCACCACACCCGACAACATGTCAACCAGGATCCTGGATCTTTTTGCGCCAATTGGTAAAGGTCAGCGTGGTATGATCGTGGCCCAGCCCAAAACCGGTAAGACGGTGTTACTGAAGCAGATCGCCAACGCGATCGCAGAAAATCACCCCGAGGTGTACTTGATCGTGTTGCTCATCGATGAGCGCCCTGAAGAAGTGACCGATATGGCACGCAGTGTAAGGGCTGAAGTTATTGCGTCGACATTCGACGAGCAGGCAGACCGGCATGTGAAGATCGCCAGCATCGTGCTTGAAAAAGCAAAACGTATGACCGAGTGTGGCCATGATGTTGTTATCCTTCTTGATTCTATAACACGTCTCGCACGTGCTTACAATACAGTCGTTCCTTCATCCGGAAAAATTCTTTCAGGTGGTGTCGACGCCAATGCGCTCCACAAGCCGAAACGCTTCTTTGGTGCGGCACGAAAGATCGAAAACGGCGGATCGCTCACGATCATCGCCACGGCCCTGATCGACACAGGATCGAAGATGGACGAAGTGATCTTTGAAGAATTCAAAGGAACAGGAAACATGGAATTGCAGCTCGACAGAAAGCTTTCCAATAAGCGGGTTTACCCTGCAATCGACGTCCCTGCTTCCGGTACCCGCCGCGAAGAATTACTGATGAAAGAAGAAGAACTCGCACGCGTGTGGATACTCCGCAAGTACATGAGTGATATGAATTCAATCGAAGCCATGGAGTTCCTGCTAAGCAAAATGAAAGGAACCAGAAACAACGGCGAATTCCTTATCTCGATGAATGGGTAATTCAATTTGAAATTTGAAAATAAAAATGGGCGCAGCGAGAGTTGCGCCCATTTTTTGCGACCTATCCGGAGGGCCAAAAAAAATCCTGACGTGGCGGTCAGGATTGTTGGGTGAATAATGGGGCTCGAACCCACGACCTCCAGAATCACAATCTGGCGTTCTAACCAACTGAACTATATTCACCGTTTAGGGATCGCAAAGGTAGCTAGCCCTTCAGAATTGCAAAAATAAAATTTAAGAGGGCCTGAATAACAGTCGTTTTCCGCGCACAGACTCGTCTATTTTGCCGTTTTCATATGCAAGCTGTCCCGAAACAAAGGTATGGGTGACCGCTGAATGGAAGGTAGTTCCATCGAACGGAGACCATCCGCACTTCGCCAGGATGTTTGATTTCTCAACGGTCCATTTCTGGTTGGCATCCACTAATACCAGATCTGCAAAATATCCTTCCCTTATAAAACCGCGGTCCTTAATGCGAAACAGAATTGCCGGATTGTGGCACATTTTATCCGCTATTCTCTCGAGCGGAATTCTGCCTTCACGCGAAAATTCGAGCATTGCTACAAGGCTATGTTGCACCAAAGGACCACCCGAGGGTGCCTTGAAATAAGTATTCTGTTTCTCCTGCAGCGTGTGTGGCGCATGATCCGTCGCAACAACATCGATACGGTCGTCAAGCATTGCATCAAACACGGCCTGCCGGTCTGATGCGGTCTTGATCGCAGGGTTCCACTTGATCTTTGTTCCGAGCCTTGTATAATCTGAGTCACTGAACCAAAGGTGGTGGATACACGCCTCTGAGGTGATCTTCTTTTGCAACAATGGCACACTGTTGTCGAATAATGCTGTCTCCTTTGCGGTCGAAATGTGCAGGATGTGGAGTCTCGTTCCGAACCGCTTTGCAAGTGCTATCGAAAAAGAAGATGACTTGTAGCAAGCCTCGGCGCTTCGGATTAATGGATGACATTCAATCGGAACACTTTCTCCGAACCTTTCAAGATATTCTTCAGAATTCCTTTTGATGGTGGCCTCATCCTCGCAATGCGTGGCGATAAGGCCGGGAAATCGCGAAAAAAAACCTTCCAATACGCTCGGATTATCTACCAGCAAATTGCCGGTAGATGATCCCATAAATATCTTCAGACCGCAGACTCTCGAAAGGTCTGTCTTGAGCGCTTCTTCTAAATTGTCATTGGAGGCACCCATGAAAAACGAATAGTTCGCAAACGAATCACGGGCGCCAATACCATACTTGTCTTCCAGCAAGGTCTGCGTAAACGCGGGCGGAACAGTATTCGGCATCTCCATGAAACTCGTCACGCCACCAGCGACTGCGGCACGCGACTCTGTATGAATAGTACCCTTATGTGTCAGGCCCGGCTCGCGAAAGTGCACCTGGTCATCAATAACGCCAGGAAACAAATAACGTCCGGCAGCATCGATGACCCTTGCGTTTGCGTCGGAAATATGTGATCCGATCTTCTCAATTCTTTCACCAGCAATCAGTATATCTCCTTCAACGACCTTGCCTTCGTTTACTATCTTCGCGTTGACAATGAGTGCCTTCATACAGGGCAAAGATAAATCCATTTGATTTGGAAGCCTCAACTTATTCGTGGGAGAATCTGAAGCTCAATCCGCAATTATTTAAAGCGGTTCACGACGCTGGATTCCAGCATCCAACCGAGATCCAGCAGAAGACCATTCCCTTGGTTCTGGGGGGACAGGCTGTGATTGGTGTAGCGCAAACCGGAACAGGAAAAACTGCTGCATATGTGCTTCCCATCCTGAAGAAGCTTGGTTTTGCACAGGGAAAGGATCCACGTGCGCTGGTGTTGGCACCAACAAAAGAGCTCGTAATCCAGATTGCAGAGCATGCAGCCGCGCTCGCCAAGTTCACAGACCTGAGGATAGTCGCGCTTTATGGCGGCATCGGTCCAAAGACTCAAATTGAATTTGTTCAAAAAGGCGTCGACCTGTTGATTGCTACACCTGGGCGCTTCATGGAGATCTATCTCCGCAACGAGATTCCGGTTAAATTGATCAAGACACTGGTGTTGGATGAGGCGGACCGCATGCTCGACATGGGGTTTATTCATCAACTGCGAAAAGTCTTCGAAGTGATTCCTCAGAAGAGGCAAAATCTGCTTTTCACGGCCACCTTCCCCTCAAAAGTCGAAAAGCTTGCTGAAGAGTTCCTCGAATTTCCTGTCAAGGTGCAGGCGACTCCGGAAGTGATCGCCGCCGAGCAAGTGGACCAGGTTCTTTATCACGTACCCAACCTGAAGACAAAAATTAACCTTCTCGAGCATCTGCTGGCAGACCGAGAAGATTTCAGCCGTGTGCTGATTTTTACCCGAACGAAGGACTCTGCTGATAATGTGTTTAAGTACCTGGACCGCAAGCAGCTCGGTCCCGTCAGGGTGATCCACAGCAACAAGGGACAAAACAGCAGGATCAATGCGATGAATGAATTCAAGGAGGGTGGACTCAGAATTCTTGTGTCAACTGATGTGTCATCGCGGGGAATTGATGTTTCGGGCGTATCTCACGTTGTGAATTTTGAGGTCCCGGTACAGTACGAGGACTACGTTCATCGTATCGGCAGAACAGGGCGTGCGTTTCAGGCCGGGCAAGCCATCACGTTCGTAGATGATGCCGAGCGATACCATATCAAGAAGATTGAAGCGCTGATGAAGGAGAAGATTGACGTGAAAAAAATTCCAGCAGGAATTGAAATCGCAGAAACGTCAGCGGAAGAAAACAAGCGCATTGCAAAAGAAATTGATCGCCAAAAACGATATGAGGACCCCGAGTTCAAAGGTGCATTTCATGAGAGGAAGAAAAGTGCAAAGGCACAAAGGCGTAGAGAATAGATTCTGCTTTTCTCCTACGTCCTTCCGCCTTAGCGGTTTCAAATGTGTCTTAATAAAAAAATATCCATTAAGTTCATTCGTTATAATTGACAGCAGGAATAGTTTTTGATAAATTTATTTTATGATCTCCTGCAAGGATTTTCAACTGCAATCGCTCAGCAAACAAATCGTGCTGCTGTATGAGCATGGATCATGCGTAATGAGTATCCGGTATTACGGCTACAAGGTGAATTTGTATCTTCTTGGAAACTTCTACCTGGAGGTTTTCTACAATCATAAAAAGGACCTGATCGAAAAAATCGTTCCGCTGGACACGCGTCACAGTCGGATGGATTTTTATGCGGCGCAAATCAAGCTCCCGGTTTCATTGTAGATAAGGCCGGCCCCTTAACGACAGAGAACGTAAAGGAAACCGAGACTTTGGAATCCCTTCTTATTTTCTCATAGCTTTTCCATAACCGGCACGCAAATAAAAAACCCCAACGTTTCCGTCAGGGTCTTTTTTGAAATCTTAGGCTCGGCTTATGCGGTTGTTGCAGCAGCTGCCTCAGGAGTTTTAACCTGCTGCTTGAGAACAACGTTCTTGCGTGCCTTGTATCCACAGTAGCTGCACTGATAGTGCTTGATCAGCTCGCCTTCTTCAGTTTCAGTCGGCTGCTTAACGATCTCCTCGCGCATAACTTTAAATGTCTGGTAGTTACACTCAGGACACTGGATAGCATGGAGGTGACCAGCGTACTTTTCAATCTTGATGAAGCCGGTTTCTTCATCTTTCCACACGTCATAGTCGACGGAGTAAAGATTTTCTTCGGCTTGCATACCCTCGTCAAGGTGAACATCTTCCTCCTCTTCGCTGAGGAGCTTCATCGGCTTGCCCGTTTTCGGAGAAATCCGTGGCTTATAGCGGAGCACTTTGAGGCGCTTCTCGATGAAGAAAGGATAGTAGAATTTCAACAGGTTCTGAACGATCAGCGCTGCGATGGTTCCCAACATGGCAGTGAGGAAGACGCGAACAAAGATAAGGATCGTGGTAAGCTCGATGATATTAGCATTGAAGAAGAAACATGCGCCCAGGATGATAATAAGGCTGGCATACCAAAGGAAATTGACCTCGTGCTTATTAATAAAGTCATACTTGTCTTTGGCGTCTGGAATAGTGGAAAACCTGACAAGGTAGCCCAGTACTACCAAAATGCCTGCTGCCCAGCAGATATACGAAAGATTAAGGGCCATGCTGTTCCAGGATGCGTAAGGACTCATGGTGTTTAAGTGTTTTTCAGTTTATAATCTTAACAAATATAGCACTCGGTCTATAACCTACAATTCCAATCTTAGTACTTGTTGATGCTTAATGAATCACCAATTTAAGGTGATTACTGAAAAATTCCAACGCCAGCTAAAATTTAATCTATTTATTGAAAAAAAGAGCATCGGCGAATCTCGCAATGATGATTTGTGATTCGCTTTTTGCCTCAAAAAAGCCCATGTGAGCGGTTTGTTCGAGTTCAAAATACTGCAGATTTCGGCCAATTTGTGCCATCTCCTTTGACGCCTTCAAGGGCACTAAAGTATCCTCTTTCCCGGCTATTATTAATTTAGAAAGCTCCGAGTCCTTCCACCAACCCGATCTGTCCGGACGGTCGCGCATGGCGGCAAGGTAACCGGTCAATGTTGCTTGATTTGTCTGCGCTGCAATAAGATGGGCTTCGGGTATGTGTATATCCGATTTATTGGCAAACAACCCGGGAACAAAAGTGTCGACATAAGGTAGAACGCCATGGTCACGGACAAACTTCGCTACTTTGTTCCTGTTCTCTTTCTTTTCCTCTGAATCCGGAAACACAGTTGAGTGAAAAAGGCAAATGCCTCTTAGCCTTTCTCCGTGTCTTTCAGCCAACGATAACGCGACGTAACCCCCTAACGAATGCCCGATGATTACAATGTCGGTCAGCTGGATTTTGTTCACCCAACTATTAACTGCATCAGCAACCTTATCGATTGTAAATCCGGCATCCAACATCGGCGACTTCCCGAATCCTGGAAGATCAACGGTTAATATTCTGTATCTCTCAGACAATGGAGGGACGAAATCTTTCCAGATCTCAAGTGATTCGCAAAATCCGTGAAGGAAAACAAGTGTAGGTCCGTTGCCTTTGTCAACGAAGTTCATCTAGACCACTTTGGGAACGGATTCCAGCATGGACAAGATGGCCCTTTCAATTCCTTTTGGACCAAACCCCGACTCGTCGTGGAGATCGAGTTGCTCCCCATGCTCGATTACGGCGTCAGGTATGCCGAGTCTTTTTACTTCAGCATGGAAATTGTTATCGGCCATGAACTCGAGGATAGCGCTGCCGAATCCACCATTGACGCAACCATCTTCTACCGTCAGTATTTTTTTATACTTGGAAAAAACCTGCCGAAGCATTTTTTCATCCAGCGGTTTTACAAAACGAAGGTCATAGTGTGCGACGTTAATGCCACGCTCTTCCAGCTTCGCGCATACCTCCACTGCATAATTACCGATATGCCCTATTGTAAGAATGGCGACATCTTCTCCATCCTTGATCTTTCGTCCGCGGCCAATTTCAATTTTTTCAAAGGAGGTTTTCCAGTCAATCATCACACCCTGACCACGGGGGTAACGTATAGAAAATGCCTGACCCGTGCGTGGCAACTGAGCGGTGTACATAAGATTCCTGAGCTCTGATTCGTTCATCGGCGCCGCCACAATCATATTTGGCAGGCACCTGAAATAAGCCAGGTCGTAGGCTCCGTGATGCGTGGGACCATCGGAGCCAGCAAAGCCCGCGCGATCAAGACAGAAGTTTACGGGTAAGTTCTGTATGCAAACGTCATGAATGACCTGGTCGTACGCGCGCTGCATGAATGAGCTATAGATATTACAATATGGAATTAGCCCTTGCGTTGCGAGGCCCGCAGAAAAAGTAACCGCATGCTGTTCTGCAATACCAACGTCGAACGCTCGATCCGGCATCTCCTTCATCATGATATTTAAAGAGGAACCCGAAGGCATTGCCGGTGTGATTCCCATGATTTTCTTATTCGAACGCGCAAGTTCGACCAATGTATGTCCGAAGACATCCTGGTATTTGGGAGGCTGCGGCTGTTCGTACACTTTTTTGTGTATCTCACCCGTGATCTTATCAAACGTTCCCGGGGAATGCCAGGTCGTTTTGTTTCCGGTCTCTGCAGGTGCGAAGCCTTTTCCTTTGATCGTGACACAATGCAAGATCTTAGGGCCTTTGATATTCTTAAGGTCTTTGAGTACGGCCACGAGGTGATCAACGTCATGCCCGTCAACGGGACCAAAATACCGGAGGTTCAATGATTCGAAAAGGTTGCTTTGACTGAGCAACGCGGACTTCAATGCGGTGTCGACTTTTGATGCGATCTCCTGCGCGCTCTTTCCGAATTTCGAAAATTTGCCTAGCAGATTCCAGACCTCATCCTTAAACCGGTTATAGGTTTGTGAAGTGGTGATATCGGTGAGATAATCCTTGAGCGCACCCACATTGGGATCGATCGACATGCAATTATCGTTCAGCACGATGAGGATGTTCGTGTCCGAAACACCGGCGTGGTTCAATCCTTCGAATGCAATTCCGCCTGTCAGTGCTCCATCTCCAATCACAGCCACGTGCTGTTTGTCTTCGATCCCCATGTATTTCGATGCAGTGGCCATGCCGAGGGCGGCGGAAACTGATGTAGAAGAATGGCCGACACCAAACGCATCATAAGGACTTTCACTTCTCTTCGGAAAACCAGAAATGCCTTTATAAACCCTGTTTGTATGAAATACATCCCTGCGGCCTGTCAGAATTTTGTGACCATAGGCCTGGTGGCCGACATCCCAAACAATCTGGTCATATGGAGCATTGAACACGTAATGAAGGGCTACTGTGAGTTCGGTCACACCCAGGCTGGCGCCGAAATGGCCGCCGTAGATCGATACGTTGTCGATTATGAACTGGCGTAATTCCTGGCACACTTGCACCAACTCCACCTGATCGAGTTTCTTCAGATCTGCGGGGCTGTTGATCTTCGCTAAGAGCTTTCCGGGTGTTATGAGCATGAGCCTTTCCTGATAACAAACAACAGTTTAAGGTAACTGTTTAGACCCTAAATTGATTCAATTTCCCCTCAAATTTACGGATTTGGATTTCATTCCATTTTGTCCCCGCATTTGAATAATTTTGCGGCCCATGACGCAGGAAAATTTCGAGGTTAAGCTTCCTCTTTTTAAAGGACCATTTGACTTATTACTGTTCTTCATCGAACGGGATGAGCTCGATATATACGACATTCCGATCTCCAAGATCACGAATGATTTCTTAAGCTATCTCCATCACCTGGAAAGCCTGAATGTGGAGCTTGCAAGTGAGTTCATCCTGGTGGCAGCTACCCTGATGCGCATCAAATCGAAGATGTTGCTCCCACGTCCGCAGCTGGATGCCGAAGGAAATGAGATCGACCCGCGCGAAGAGCTTGTCAAGCATTTACTCGAGTATAAGAAGTATAAGTCCGTGATCGATTCTTTCCAGAAGATGGAGGAAGACGAGTTGCAGAAAGAAAAACGCGGCAACATCATGCGAGAGTTGAAGTCATTGGCCGCCAGTGTAAACGTTGAGGCGGAGCTGCAGGATGTCGATCTCTACAAGCTCATGCAGGTGCTCGAGAAGGTGATGAAGCGCTACGATGAAGAAAAGAACCGTCCCGTTCACCAGGTGGTTCAGTATCCCTATACTGTAGAAGGTCAGAAAGAGTACATTTTAAATACACTCACCCGCAAGCGGATGATGTCGTTCACTGAGATGCTTGAATCCAACCCCACGCGTGTGGCGCTCGTATTCAACTTTCTCGCAATCCTGGAAATGCTTGCCACGGGCAACCTCAACATCCAGATGGGTGAAGGCTACAACAACTTTTGGGTCACGCTCAAAGATGAGGTTGAGGCGCCAAGCGATCCCGCGTAATACACCAAAGAAAATCCTTTGTCAATAAGACCTACTTGGTCTATATTGATTTGAATGCGATATCGGTTCACAAGCCGTGACGGCATTAATCTGCTTTTCAAAAAATCAAAAAAATGAGGAGAACAATACTGCTTTCCGTTTGTCTGGCTGTCGCCATGCTGGCACAGGCTCAGAAATATTATTTGCTTCCCGACCGCGTCTTCGATGGTAATGAGATGCATGAAGGGTGGGCCGTAATCGTTGATAAAGACAAGATTGTGGGCGTCGGCTCAAAAGAATCTCTCCCGCCGTCAAAGGACATGCAGATGCTGACGATGTCTGGCACTACGCTCCTTCCGGGTCTGATAGAAGGGCATTCTCACATGCTGCTTTATCCCTATAACATCACTGATTGGGATACACAGGTATTGAAAGAAAGTGATTCATACAGAACTGCGCGCGCGACTGTTCATGCAAAGAATACTTTGATGGCTGGGTTCACAACTGCACGTGATCTTGGATCTGAGGGAGCGGGTTATTCGGACGTGGCTCTCAAGCGTGCAATCAATGAGGGAATTATTCCAGGCCCGAGAATGATAGTTGCCGGAAGAGCGATCGTTGCCACGGGGTCATACGGACCGAAAGGTTACGACTCCGATATGGAGATCATGCTGGGAGCAGAAGCCGCAGACGGCAATGACCTGATCAGGGTTGTCAGAGATCAGATCGGAAAAGGGGCCGACTTTATTAAGGTCTATGCCGACTACCGCTGGGGGGCAAAGAATGAAGATCAACCCACATTCACGCTGGATGAGCTGAAAATGGTAAATGAAGTGTCGAGAAGCAGTGGCCGGTATTTTGTTTGTCACGCGAACAGCAAAGAGGCAATACGGAGAGCAGTGCTGGCAGGCGCCGAAACAATTGAGCACGGAAACTTTATCGATGCAGAGATCGCACAGTTGATGAAAGAACATAAGGTTACGTACTTTCCCACCGTTGCAGCCGTGGATGCGATCAATCAATATCGGGGTTGGAAAAAGGGAAAGGATGAGGAGCCGGCAGCTGTAAAACAAAAAAAGAAGAGTTTGAAAGCGGCGATTGATGCGGGCGTTACGATCGGCGTCGGTGGAGATGTTGGTGTATTTCCGCATGGAGAGAACGTTTACGAAATGGAGTTGCTTGCGGAGTATGGCGGTATGAAACCTGTTGACATCCTGCGATCAGCAACCACTGTCAACGCGCGTGCCGTTCATCTCGAGAATGAAATAGGCTCAATCAAGCCTGGCTTTAAAGCAGACCTGATGGCAGTTAAAGGAGATCCGTCGAAAAGCATTTCTGATTTGAGAAAAGTCGCGTGGGTGATGAAGGAAGGCGTTGTATACAGGGATGAGATAAGTAAGTAGGCGGCTTGCCCCGATTGCGCTGAAACAGCTTCATCGGGGTAGGCAGTCGTTGATATCGGCGCGCGATATCGCTAACTTGAACGGATGAATCGAAAACAAGCACTTAAATCAATGGCAGCAGGAGTTGCCGGATCTATGGCCCTATCGGAATTTGCTCACGGTATGAACATGGTGCCCGAGGCACTCAAAAACAACATCAATCATTCCGTCTGTCAGTGGTGCTATTCAAGCATGCCTTTAGAAGATCTTGTGAAAGCTTCAAAGGAGATCGGTATAAAATCTGTCGAGCTTTTGAATGCCGAACAATGGCCAATAGCCATCAAACACGGACTTACCTGCGCGATGGGCTACGCAAGTTCACTGGGATTGACCAAAGGTTTCAACGACGTTTCCCTTCACGACCAGCTGCTGAAAGATTACACATTAAATATTCCAAAAGCGGCAGACGCCGGACTCAAGAATGTTATATGCTTCAGCGGGAATGCAAATGGTCTCAGCTCTGAACAAGGACTGGAAAATTGCGCCAAAGGCCTCGAGCCGGTGCTGAAAGTGGCTGCAAAGCACAATATCATGGTGTGCATGGAGTTGCTCAACAGCCGTGTAGATCACAAAGACTACCAATGTGATCATACCGCCTGGGGTGTAAAGCTTTGCGAGAAGCTTGGGTCGTCCAACTTCAAGCTGCTTTACGATATCTATCACATGCAGATCATGGAAGGCGACGTGATCGCGACGATCAAAAAGCACAAAGATTACATTGGTCACTTCCACACCGGCGGTGTGCCGGGCCGGAACGAAATCGACAGCACACAAGAGTTGTACTATCCCGCCATCATGGAAGCCATCGTTGCATCAGGCTTCAAGGGATTTGTAGCCCAGGAGTTTATCCCAAAGCGCCCCGACAAGATCGCAGCTCTTAAGGAGTGCGTAGGCATCTGCGACGTCTAGGCTTGATCACTCATCTCTCAGTGAGGCAACCGGGTTCGCCATGGCAGCGCGTATTACGTGATACCCGACCGTGAGAATTGTAATCACAATGGCGGCCACCGACGACAGAAGGAAGGTTGTCCATTCGTTCTGTAATTCTATGCGATAAGCAAAATTCCGGAGCCAACGATCTGTAAACAGCCACGCCGCAGGGAACGCCAGAACCATTCCGATCATAACTAGTATAAAGAACTCACGGGACACAAGCATTACAAGGCCATTTACACTCGCCCCGATAACCTTTCTGACCCCAATTTCCTTCGTCCGCTGTTCGGTGGTAAAAGCTGCAAGTCCTAGTAATCCAAGACATGCAATAAAGATGGTGAGCCCGGAGAACGCTGTAAATATCTGACTCCGCTTTTCATCGGCACGGTACTGAGAGTTCAGATCTTCGTCCAAAAAAACATATTCAAACGGGCTGGAGGGGTAAACGTCTTTCCACTCCTTTTCGATTGCACTCATTGATTTTTGCAAATCACCCGGCGCCAAGCGGACGAAGACATAATTACTTTGCTTTCGCCACAGGATTATGAGTGGCTCGATCATGTCATACAGTGAGTTTTGATTATAGTCTTTTATCACTCCTACTACCAATCTTTCGTTGGGTCCGTTTGGACCACCGCCGAACTGGAACTTCTTTCCCAGGGGATCTTTCCATCCCATCCTCGCCACCATACTCTCATTGACGAGCACCGCGTGCGTCGTATCTCCGGGATTGTCTTTTGAAAAATTGCGCCCCTGCACGATCGTCATCCCCATGGCATCGAGGTATTGGTAGTCCGCAGAATACAAATCGATACCTCGATCCACCATCTTGCCCTCCGCGTCCTCCACCTGTCCTAATATTTTTCCGATCCCCTCGCCAGGTGATGCATCTGCCTTGCCAACTGCCACCACTTCGGGCAACTGCCGTAGCTTTTCGGCCAGAAACTCACCATTGGTCAACATGTTGCGATTGAGACTAAGCCTTACAACATTTTCCTTATCGAAACCAAGATCCTTTGTCCGGAGGTACTGCAATTGATCAAACACGATCCACGTGCTGATAAGCATAAAAATGCTGAGACCGAATTGAACCACCACCAGCGCTTTTCGGAAATACGAGCTGCCACCTTTCGCAGCAAGTCTTCCTTTAAGGACGTTTACGGGACTGAATCCAGACAAGTAGAATGCGGGGTAGCTGCCGCCGAGAATTCCTGTGAACACAATGATGCCCACCAGGCTTATCATGACCGGCGTTTGGATCACATAGGAAAATGGCAGCTGCTTGTTGGCAAGTACATTGAATGCGGGAAGCAATGCATAGATTAATGCAAGACTGATTGCTAACGAAATCATTGCGACCAGTAAAGATTCCGTTAAGAACTGCGCAATAAGCTGTCCACGTTGCGAACCCATTACCTTCCTCAGTCCAACCTCCTTAGCGCGATTCGCTGAACGCGCGGTAGCAAGGTTCATATAGTTGATACACGCTATGAGTATCATGAACCCGGCGATGGCGCTGAAAATGTAGATATATGAAATATCACCACCTTCTTCTGCTTCATCGGCAATCTTGGAATGCAGGTGTATATCGGTGATGCGCTGTAGTCCATACTGCACCTTGACTCCAACTCTCTCGAACACTGGATTCACTTTTTCTTTTACGATCTTATCGAAGCTTTGCTGTATTTTATTCAGGTCATAGCCGGGTGGCAGCTGGATATAGGTCGTTACGCCGAAGCCACCCCATCCGCCCTGAAACTGAGGACGTGTGCTCCGCGCGGCAAGCCCGTCAAACCGGAAATGGGAATTACGGGGAACGTCGCGGATGACGCCCGTTATTTTAAAGTCCTCGTTTTGTTGGTTCGTCAAAGACTGGCCTAATGCCTGGCGCGGATCAGCGAAATATTTCTTTGCTGTGGTTTCCGTCAGCACCAGACTAAAAGGATTATCCAGAGCGGTCGCAGGATCGCCTGCGATGAATTCGTAATCGAACATATCGAATACCGTGGAGTCGGACATGAAAAAACGAGTCTCATAGAATTGAAGGTCTCCATGTTTGTATTGATTCCTGTTCATTCCGATAAATCGAACTGCGTTTCGAATTTCCGGGTAGTTGTCGCGCAGCTCGTCGCGTAAAGGCATCTGTGTGCTCGACCATGTGAACGCATCATCCGGTTCTTTGACATTAGACACAACCCGATAGATATTTTCCGCATCCTTGTGGTATCTGTCGAAACTTGTTTCATCAAGAATGTAAAGCAGAAGAAAAAGGCTGCAGGTGATGCCAATCGTGAGACCCAATACATTGATGAACGTATAGGTCTTATCCTTCAGAAGGTTGCGGAAAGCGATTGTGAGCAGGTTCCTTAGCATAAAGTTTCTTTTTGAAAAAATGAGAGTCCGCGTCGGTGCGGCTTCCAGTGGTGATGCTGCCGGCGCGTGAAAAGTTTTAAAGGATCTCAAAATAACCCGTTTCGGCTATCCCTTGTCCTGATTCATCCCACCGGGAGACAGTTCAAACCAAATGGGGTGAGCTTCAAGCTGCCAATTCCCGTTATTTGTAGCATGAACGGGGAAACTAAGACAGGCTGGGTACGCAATTCCAAAGTGATAATAATTGTCGCGGGGACAATTATTGCTTTACTGAGTGCAGCTCTGGTTGGCAAGGGACAGTCGAACGAAGGTTTCATGTACGGCAAGATCACCACCCGCAGCAATACTTATGAAGGCCAGCTACGCTGGGGTAACGAAGAAGCATTCTGGACGGATTATTTCAACGCGGCCAAGAGATCATCGGACAATTACAGGCACATTGTAGCAACAGAAAAGAAAGACAAGCAGCATTCAAAGGAGGAGTTTGACTGGGATATTCTAAGCATCTGGGCGGACAAAACCACCACGCATCAATTCAACTGCCAGTTCGGAGATATTAAAAAGATGTTCGTTATCGGTAGAAGCACCGCTCGCCTCCAATTCAAAAATGGCGTCGAGGTTGAAGTAAACGGCCAGGGCTATAATGATATCGGCGGGAAGATACAGGTATTGGATAAGGAGCTCGGCTTAACAGCTATTGATTGGGATCGCATCGAAGAGATTGAATTTCTGCCATTCCCCAAAGGCATCACGGCACGTCTCGGTGATCCGTTGTTCGGAACTGTGGAAACCGATCGGAGAGAGAAATTCTCCGGATACATTCAGTGGGACCATGACGAACGGCTCACGACCGACAAGCTCGACGGCGACAGCCGCGATGGGAATGTCTCAATTCCTTTCGCCAACATTGTTTCAATCGAAAAACAAGGGCGGGGATCTTATGTCATTACGCGCTCAGGCAAAGAAATGCTTCTCAAAGGGTCGAACGACGTGGACGAAAGTAACCGTGGTGTGATCGTAATCGTACCCGGAAAGGGGATGGTCGACGTTCCCTGGGAGGAGTTCAGAAAATTGACCCTTACTCGGGCGGAATCATCCGGTCCGTCGTATGAAAGTTTCACTTCGCCGAAGCATCTTCTAGGAAAAGTGTCACTATATGATGAGAAGACAGTGTCAGGAAAGTTGGTTTATGATATAGATGAAGCCCTTGATGTTGAAACGCTTGAAGGAAATGACAACGGCGTCAAGTATACCATCCCGTTCCGGAACATCCGCATCATACGCCCAAAAAATGAAGACTACTCTTTCATTGAGCTCAGGAATGGAGAAGTTTTGCTGCTTGGTGACGGGCGCGATGTGAACTCGAACAATGACGGAATCCTTGTATTTGAGAAAGGAAAAAAAGAAGCCATTCATATTCGATGGAGGCGTGTCGAAAGAATCTCTTTTGATTAGCACGAAGTGAAAATATCCCGACGCTTTATCGTCATATCTACGCTGGCCGCGATTTTTATTGCGGCATTGGCGTTTTTTGAGCTCCGGTTTCAGCCAACGTCGCTTATTTATTACACCCTGGGGTGGACCATTTTAGTTCTACTCTTGCTATGGGGTGGGAACAGGATCATCACGAAATTGCTAAACAGGATTTTGCCCTGGACGGAGTACGGCAACATCCGTTTTTTCACGCACCTCATTCTCGGGATCGTGGTTTCGTTGCTGGTGGTAAACGGAAGCTATGCGCTGTTGAAGTACCTGCTCACTACCGATCCTCCCACCCGCGGTCAGCTTATCGTGATGAATGTTTACGGGGCTATACTGTTCATACCCATATTCTCGGTTTACTTCAGTCTGCATTTCCTGAAAAGCTGGAGAAAATCGGAGTTGGATTCGGAAAAATTTCAGAAAGAAAGCATCCGTTCGCAGCTGGAATCCCTCAAAAGCCATCTTGATCCCCATTTCCTGTTTAATAATCTGAATATCCTTTCGTCGTTGATCGACAAGGACAAGCAGGAGTCGAGGGTTTTCCTGGACAAATTTGCGGAGGTCTACCGCCTGATCCTCCGCAGCAAGTCGGAAGATCTCATCAGTCTTGGCGACGAATTGAAGTTCGTAGAGTCATATTGTTTTCTGTTGCAAACTAGGTTCGACAATTCCATTCGATTCAATATCGCCATTGACGCCTCACTTCATAAGCGAATGCTTCCGCCGTTGACACTTCAAATGCTGATTGAGAATGCGATAAAGCACAGTGTTATCACGGAGAAGAAGCCGCTTGAGATCAAGGTTGTCAGTGTGCCTGTGGATTGCCTTGAAGTATCTAATTCTCTATCATCCCATCCGGAAGCGGCAGAAAATAAGCGCGGCAGCGGTTTGGAAAACATCCGATTAAGGTACCAGCATTTCACGTCCAGAAAAGTGAGGGTGGAAAAAACAGAAACAGAATTCCGGGTTACGGTCCCGTTATTAGAAATTATTCACGCATGAGAGTCCTGATCCTTGAAGATGAAACCCTGGCAGCTGAAAAGATTGCGTCCATGCTCCGGGAGATCGATGAGTCCGTGGAAATTGTGGGCTCGCTTCGGTCTGTTGAGTCGGGCACCGAGTGGCTCATGAAGAATGCGCACCCGGATCTGATTGTCAGCGACATCCAACTACTCGATGGCTTATGTTTTGAAATATTCCGCCTGGTAAAAGTTGAAAAGCCGGTCATTTTTGTAACGGCATTCGATCACTATGCGATACGGGCGTTCGAAGTTCACAGCATCGACTATCTGCTTAAGCCTGTAGACAGAGACAAGCTTGCGCAAAGCCTTTTGAAACTCAAGTCAAGAAGTCAGCACTCATCGCCGCTTAGTTTCGAGCATGTGATGACGTATTTGAAATCGCAGCAGCCGGAATATAAAGCGCGATTCATGGTGCGCCTCGGGCAACGGATCATGGCGATACCTGTCGAGAACATTGCATACTTCTCCAGTGAAAGCAAGCTCACATACATTGTCACCACTGACAACAAGCGCTATCCTTTCGATCTTCCTCTTGATGAGGTCGATCAGCAACTGGATCCGAAAGTTTTCTTTAAGATCAACAGGCAATACATCGTTCGGTTCAGCGCAATCGCAGAGATTCATCCTTACTTCAAAGGAAGGATCAAGCTCAAGTTGAATCCCGATCAGCCCGAAGAGATCATCGTTAGCTCGGAACGTACTCCTGAGTTCAAGAAGTGGTTAGACAGGTAGTTTAGAAATTTCCCACGAAGCCACAAGGCACAAAGTTTCACTATGGTCTTTGTGTTGCTTAGTGCCATGGTGTCTTCTTGGCAGAAGGAAAATTCAGTCCCCATTATGCCCGATTCGGAGTGTAGTCAGTCCGGTCCATCTGCAAAAGCTTCAATTCCGGCATCCCTAAGGGCATTTTAGCGTTCGTAATCAGGAACGCAACAAACTCTAACCGATATGAAAAGAATATACTGGATACTTGTGATGGTCGCTTCAGTCCTAACGGCCGCCGGCCAGGATGAGGGATTCATCTACGGAAAAATCTTCACGGGTGACGGGCGTTCATACGAAGGCCCGATACGTTGGGGGAAAGAAGAGGTCTATTGGATTGACGTATTCAATGGCTCCAAAGACGGCAATGAAAATCTCCGGCACCTGACACACGAACAGCGCGATCGCCTTGGCGACCAACGACATTGGTATAACCGTGACTATGTCAGTTCATCCAACTGGCGATGGGTTAGCTGGAACAATCATGGAGACCGGGATTTCACACATCAGTTCAGCTGTCAGTTCGGTGAACTAAAGAGTATTAGAATGGTTAGCAGAAATCTTGTCGAGGTGGAGCTTCAGAGTGGACTTAAGTTCGACGTAAACGGACAAGGCTATAACGACATTGGTGAAGATATCAGAGTGATCGATCAGGAAATTGGCGAGATGCAAATCGATTGGCGTGACATCGACAAGATCGAATTCAAAGCAACGCCGTCAAAGCTTTCACAAAAATTCGGGCAGCCGTTATATGGCACTGTTGATGCGTATTCGAAATCCTTTACAGGGTATATTCAATGGGATCACGATGAGAGGCTGACGACCGACAAACTCGACGGGGATGCCGAGGACGGCAAGGTCCACCTCTTGTTTGAAAAGATCAAGACCCTTGAGCGTTCGATGAATCACACCAACGCCACCTTGAAATCCGGGCGGCAGCTCGATCTCCGTGGATCAAATGACGTTAACTCAGAGAATCGCGGAATCATCATAACAACTGAAAGTGGCGCCATCGTAGATGTACCGTGGGAGGAATTCAAGCGCGTAAATTTTACAGATGCGCCTTCCAAACCATTGCGCCGCTACGACGACTTCAAAATCCAAAAGGAGATAACGGCGACGGTAACAACGGCGGACGGAAAATCGGTGTCAGGAAAAATTGTTCTCGACCTTGACGAAGCTTACGACTTTGAGCTTTACCAGGGAAAAGAAGCCGACGTCGATTTTGCAATACCATTACGCAACGTAAAGAAGATCACAATCAAGACCCGCGATAAAGTTACAGTGGACCTGAAGAACGGAGAAACTTTATCGCTGGCTGAATCGCAGGACGTGGGGGAGTTAAACCAGGGCGTGCTTGTCTTTGTAGGAAAGGACGAGCCAAAATATATCGCCTGGGAAGATGTGAGTACGATTCAATTCAATTGAGCTCCACGCTCGCCGTCAGTCGAGAGGCGGTGGGTTGTAGCCGGAGAAATACATAATAAACATCAGTAAAAGTATTTCTTCTTCATAGGGAAAAGGAAAACCCGCTGTCGCGACGGCGGGTTTCCTGATTTAAGACGGGCCTCATCTCCAACGGGCGGACTAAGGTCTCAAATGCTCAATTATGATTTTCCCGAAGTTCCCTGACTTGCGGGGCCAGGTGTATGCTCCTTGAGTTATCGCTTGATCAATTTCACGCGTGCATCGTCGGCACGGATGTCGACGCGTGCTGTGCCATTCGGAGCCGAAACCCTGGTCCAGTTTTCACTGTCCTCTTCTGTGCTGAAATTTCCTTCGGTTGTCACGCGTCCATCGTCGTGGCGAATGTCAAATTTCCCGCCGCCTTTGGTTACAGTGAAAGCAACCAATCCATCCTGTGCACGGATGCGATAGTCACCTTTGTCGGAAAGTGCTGTCTCGATAATCAGGTCTCCGTCGTCAAGGGTTGCTTCAACAAACTCAAAATTTCCGTTCTTTATTTCAATGTCTGAGTCATCGCCATCGATCTCAAGGCTCCCCTTGCCTTCATCCATTCTAATGTCGCCGTCGTCAATTCTAAAATCAAATTTGCTGCCCGAGCACTGGCTCAACTCCACGTCAGCGTCATCGAGATTGAGTGATATAGATCCGTCGACGTTCTTCACCCAGTAGTCGCCATCGTCACCTTTAACCTGAAGGTTTGCTCCTAACGGAAGGTCGATGTTGATCGTATATTTTTCATAGTGATAGCCAATCATTCCCACAGATACCGAATTTGAACGCTCCCTGATCTCGAGGTCGCCACCATCTTCCGAGATGTCAACCGAAAATTCATCATGGCCAAAGCTTATACCCTTTGTGGAGACAATCCGGTCGATCTTAACGTGCGCATTTGATCGCGACGAGCCGGTTATATAAACTTTTGCGTCGGAACAAGTCAGGCGAAGCGTTCCCGTCGCATTGATCTTATAATCCTTGTCGACGTGATATTCACCCTCATTTCGCGTCTGCGAAAAAGCTGAAACGGCCAAAAGGAGGCAAAAAACCGATAAAATTGATTTCATAAGTGTCTATTTGGGGTATAAGACACCTATAACGCGATAAAGGTTGCGCTGTTACAACTGGGCAATCAGGCCAACATATAGCTCGGTGAGCTTGGTCTCTGCCTTTTGTGCAACTTTTACGATCTCCGAAATCTTCGCCGGCTTCAGGTTATCGGGGTCACAGTCGTCAGTAAGGACAGAGATGGCACAGCACGGCAAGCCCATGTGATTCGCTACAATGACTTCGGGCACGGTGCTCATGCCAACAACGTCTGCCCCGATGGTGCGGAGGAATCTGTACTCGGCACGCGTTTCGAGATTGGGCCCGGTAACACCGGCGTACACGCCGACATTCAATTTTATTCCCGCTTTCTTCGCAAGCTTGATAAGCTTCTTGTTAAGCTCAGGTGAATACGGCATGCTCATATCGGGGAAGCGCGGGCCTAACACTTCAAAGTTCTCACCCCGCAAAGGATTATCCGGCTGTAGATTAATGTGATCATCGATGAGCATGAGCTGGCCCTTTTTCCATTTCAAGTTCATATTGCCTGCGGCGTTGGATATCAGCAGGTTCTGAACGCCAAGCATTTTCATCACACGAACGGGCAAGGTAATCTGCTGCATACTATGACCTTCATAGTAATGGAAACGTCCTTGCATAGCAAGCACCTTCTTGCCTTTGATGGTCCCATAGATCAGCTTGCCGCGATGAAACTCAACGGTTGACACCGGGAAATGCGGGATCGAATTGTAGTTGATGACTACCGGGTTCTTTATTTCCTTGACAAAACGATCACCAAGACCTGTTCCGAGGATAACCCCGACTTCCGGTTGCGTGATACCGTGTTGATGAATGAAAGACGTGGCTTCTTTAATCTCTTGTAGCATGATATCTAAACTTGAGTAACGACCAAATATAACCTCAAAAACATGGAAAATTCAGGAACGCAAAGAGCACAATGCAATGCATTCGCGCGCATTATTGCAAGATGCCAATCATCACAAAGGCAGGCGATTCTTAAAGCCAATCGCTATCTTTGACTATACCCTAAACTTTACCGGTATGCGAAATAAAATAACGCTCTTGTTTCTCATGATCGCGTCCGTGTCTGCGCACGGCCAGTCTTTCAATAACTTCCCTGTGACAACGCAAAAGCCTCCGCTGCATGGAAAGCATTGGATGGCGGTGACAGGTAAACCACTGGCGGCGACCGCGGGAGCGATGATCTTCAGTAAGGGCGGCAACGCGGTGGATGCTTCGTGTGCAATGCTTGCGGCCACATGCACGATGTGGGACGTACTCGCATGGGGCGGAGAGACACAAGCTCTTATTTACAATCCAAAAACCAAAAAAGTCATTGCCATCAATGCGCTTGGTGTGGCGCCTACAGGTGCAACTCCCGAGTTCTTCAAGGGCAAAGGGATGAAATATCCCCCTCAGTATGGCCCGCTTGCTGCTGTTACGCCGGGAACACCCGGTGGATTGATGACCATGCTGGCGGAATACGGGACCATGAGCCTTAAAGACGTGCTTGCTCCAGCGATGCAGCTCGCAGAAGGATACCCGATCGAGGCACAAACCGCCAACTCGATTGAAAGAGGAAAAGATGAAATTAAAAAATGGCCGTATTCAACGAAGGTTTTTCTTCCTCACCTCGGTTCAAAAAGAGAGGCTCCCGATGCCGGAGAGATCTTCGTTCAAAAGGATCTTCTCGCCACGCTTCAAAAAATGGTCGAGTCTGAGCAGCAAGCTTTGAAAAAAGGAAAGAGCCGCAAGGAAGCTATTTACGCTGCTTATGATCGCTTTTACAAAGGAGATATCGCAAAAGAAATTGCAAGAGGTTCGCAGGAGCAAGGTGGGTTGATCACCGAACAAGATCTCGCAAACTGGAAGGTAAAGATCGAAGAGCCTTTAATGACATCCTACAAGGGCATCGACGTGTATAAGCTGCAACAGTGGACTCAAGGTCCGGCTCTGCTGCAAACACTCAACATTCTCGAGAATTTTGATTTGAAAAGTATGGGTTATAATTCAACCCGCTACATCCACACGTTGTACCAGGCGATGAATCTCGCGTTCGCAGATCGCGATTTCTATTATGGCGACCCTGCTTTCGCAAAAACGGAACAACCAATGAAAGGATTGCTTTCAAAGGAATACGCGAAAGAGCGAATCAAGAGCATCAACTGGGAAATGAATGACACCAAAGCGGGCCCCGGCGATCCATATCCATTCGAAGGAAAGCAAAATCCCTTCAACGATCTCTTAAAGAAATGGGGAACGTCGCAGGCTTCTTTAAGTATTTTGAACAATCCGTTCAATGAAAAATTCCTTGAAAGCTTTGCTGCTGGTACAACTTCCGTTGAAGCTACAGACAAGGAGGGCTGGGTTGTTTCGATTACTCCGAGCGGTGGCTGGGTGCCATCATGTATTGCAGGAAACACAGGTGTGGGAATGAGTCAGCGGATGCAATCCTTCGTGCTTGACGCCAATGAAAGTCCTTTCAACGTTGTTGAGCCTGGCAAACGTCCGCGTGTGACACTCACGCCGAGCATGGCATTGAAAGACGGCAAACCATTCCTTTCATTCGCAAAGCAAGCTGGCGACGAACAGGATCAGCTGCTGCTTCAGTTCTTCTTGAATATCGTTGAATTCGGAATGACTGTACAAGAATCGTGTGAAGCGCCGAGCTTCAAGACATTCCAGATGTATTCGAGTTTCGGCGACCACGAAAAAGTGCCGGGCGGATTGACGTTGAACAGCGCGATGCCGCCATGGGTGAGAAAAGATCTTACTCGAATGGGATACAAGCTATCGTATCAGGATCGTACCAGTGGACCGATCAACGCGATCTGGTTCGATTGGGCACATGGAAGCTTCTGGGGAGGATCGAGTAACCATGGGGAAGATTATGGGATTGGGTGGTGAGAAAAATTTTAAGTGCTAAATGTTGAGTTTTAAATAACGTTTGCTATGAAGAAGTTCATTTTGGTCCTACTGATTGGTTCTGTTAAGCTGTCGTTCGCTCAGACAACCATCCCCTCGCCCGAGACTCAAATCAAAATTGCATTGCTTGCTGCGCCGGATGATGGGAAGGAAAAAGCGATGGTGTACGGCTATTCGCCAAAAGGAGATTTCATTGTGTTGCGAAAAGGTGAAAACGAGCTTGTTTGTCTCTCAGATGATCCGGCACAGAATGGCATCAACGTCTCTTGTTATCACAAAAGTCTCGAGCCTTTCATGGAGCGTGGACGTGAATTGAAAAAGGAAGGAAAAACATTTCAGCAAGTGTTTGAAATCCGTGAAGCTGAGGTGAAATCAGGCAAGCTGAAAATGAATACTGCTCCTGCGAACCTGGTTGTTTTCACCGCCGACAAGTATGATGAGCAGACTGGTCAGGTCACCAATGGCTATTCGAGATCAGTAGTTTATATCCCTTACGCCACCCCTGAAAGCACTGGTCTTCCAGCAAAACCAGGCGCTCCGGGTATGCCGTGGATCATGAATCCGGGAACGCACAGGGCGCATATTATGATTGATCCGCCGAAGAAGTAAGTTTTTTTAAACCACATGGGCACATTGAAACATAGGTAAATTCTATGGATAAAAATGTACTTGACGATGTATTCGATTCAGCAATTCTCCGGCATGGATTTACCGAATACAACAGGGACTACGAATTTCTTGTCGAAATCGGAGGAATAAGCGGCGGGCAGCATAGACTCATATTTTCTCATGTCTATGAACTCTCATACACCTCAACAATCAATGACGCAACTCTAAAACAATCTCTTGACGATGATTTTATTGATTACCAACAATGGCAGTCCCGTGGTGAACCGGATGGATTTGTTTGGGGAGTTAACTACTCAATTGCTTATCCTGGCTTTAGCATTAAAATCAATTCCGAAAAAGCCAATGTGTGGTCAAATAAACTTTGCATTGCCATGTATGAAATTCATGTCGCCACCGAAGCTTTTAAAGTCGAATTTGTTTGTCACAATGTCCAGCTGACAAAGCTGAATAACAACCAAGAACTTATTTCACGTCTGTCATCTCCATTAAAATCGTTTCCAGGCTGAGTCTCCCATAGGGATTTTCAAACGACAAGAGTTTATTCACCAATCACAAGGCATATATGTGGCTATGTGGTTAACGATCAGATATAAAAGTCTTTCCTATCCGTTTTCGCCACCTCATAGAATAGCTGCGCCACCTTCTCCGTAACAGCGTTAAAATACTTCGCACCTTTCTCTGCCGATGCTTTACGCGGATCACCTACGCCTGTGTCTTTGGTGACCTGCGTCCATGTTCTCTCCGCCCACGCCCAGCCTTCCTGTATCGCGGTGAATCTGAATTTCTTTGCTGCGCCGTCGCCCGCTTCAGTGAGTGGCCTCACAAGTTTTGGGGTCAGATGCATCACGAGGCTGGTCTCCATTTCTCCGGCGTGATCGTCTTTGTTCTCAAAGAATAATTTCTGATCGATCGATTGAAACCAGTTGCATTGCGCGAGAAACATGTTTGGAAATTTCAATCCCAATTCACGGATCATTGTTTTAAAATCATTGCCACCATGGCTATTCAGAATGATGAGCTTATGGATTCCTTGCCGGTCCAGCACTTCGACGATGTCGCGCAACACCATGAGTTGCGTGCTGGGGTTCATGTTGATATCCAGCTTTACGTCCGATTGTCCAGTGTTGACGCCAAAAGGTACCACGGGAAGCACTGTCACTTTTGCGCCCTTCTCCCACGCAATGCGCGCCGCCTCAGCAGCAATGTGCTCGGCTTCAATAATGTCGGTACCATAAGGCATGTGATAATTGTGCGCCTCCGTTGCACCCCAGGGAAGGATCGCCAGTTCATACTGAACGTCTTTTACGGTCTTCCAATTATTTTCTGCGAGGATGTAGGGTCTCATGTTCCAAGTGTTAAGTGTTGGGTGTTAAGTGTTGAGTATTGGGTGCACCTACTTAACACCCAACACTCAACACCTTTATATCGGGATTGCAATCGAATAACTCTTCCCCTTCTTCACGGTCAGCTTCTCATCCCTGAGCCACGGGTTGTGTCTTTTCAAGGTCTTGTAGGTGATGCCTTGTTGTTTCGCAAAGGTGATCAGATTTTTTACTGTCTCCGTCACTCGAACATGACGCACCGGCTCGCGTTTGTAGAGATGACTTTCGCGCGTTACAAACCCGTACTGCTTCGGGTGCTCGATGATTTCCTTGATAGCGAGTATCCTGAAAACATAGCGCGCTGTTTCGTCATTGAGATAGAGATCATAATAACTCTTCACTTGCTGGTTGTCGACTGATTTATCCAATCCAAACTGACCTCTGTTGTAGGAAGCTGCTGCCAGCGTCCAATTGCCAAACCTTGCGTAGGCTTGCTTGAGATATTTGCATGCTGCCTCGGTGGATTTCAACGGATCGTAACGCTCATCCACTTCCTTCGTGACTTCGAGTCCTAATTCTTTACCCGAGCCTTTCAATATTTGCCAGAAGCCCACAGCCTCTTTCGGAGAGACGTCGTTGATCAGCGCCGATTCGATCAGCGGGAGATATTTAAAATCGTCAGGAATTCCATTCTTCTTAAGTATCGAATCGATCTGCGGAAGCCAGCGGTTCGCCCGCTTGATGAGAAATAGTGTATTGCTATGCGTGTAGGTGTTCACCTGAATCTCACGGTCAAATCGCTCCTTCACATCAGAATCGTTAAGCGGAACAGGTTCCCCCGCGAACGACGCTTCGGTTGGAAGATCAAGTGAGATTGCAGGAACAGGAAAAGGTTCTTCGGGATTTTCTGTCTGCTCAACCTCATCGAGCGCCACTTCCTCGTCGGAGATGGCGCCTGCTTCATCGCGCTCGGTCCCACCCCGGTAGGTAATGTAGCCCAGGAGAATAACGAGCGTACCGATGGAGAAAAAAAGCGATAGATCCTTCATTAAAAGTTAGGCGACAGCAGGTACTTCGCATAGAAATCGTCGATCACTTTCACGGCATCTTCCGGTGTGTCCACTACATTAAAAAGATACAGATCGTCCGGATGCACCATAGCCTCTTCGACGAGTACCTTCTTGATCCAGTCGATCATGCCATGCCAGAATTTTTTTCCTACAAGCACGATGGGAAAGCGACCGATCTTTTTCGTTTGAATGAGTGTCAACGCCTCGGTAAGTTCATCCATTGTTCCGAACCCTCCGGGCATAACGATGAAGCCCTGAGAGTATTTTACGAACATCACCTTCCTGACAAAAAAGTAATCGAAGGTGATCAGCTTGTCCGGATCGATGTAGGGATTCCCTTTTTGTTCGTGTGGTAGGTAGATATTAAGACCTACGGATTTGCCCCCCGCGCGATTCGCCCCTTTATTTCCGGCCTCCATAATGCCTGGTCCTCCGCCAGTAACAACACCGTAACCATGCTGCACCAGCTTGTATGCGATTTCTTCGGCTGTCTTATAGTAAGGATGACCGGCCTTCACGCGCGCAGATCCAAAAATTGTAACACAGGGTCCTATCTTGGCGAGCTTCTCAAATCCCTCGACAAATTCGCTCATTACTTTGAAGATCACCCATGAATCCGAGCTCTTGATCTCCGCCCAATCCTTGTCTTTGAATGCTTTTCTTATTCTGTGTTCTTCTTCCAGTGCCTGCTTGATCAGTTCTTCACCGTTCTTTTTTTGTTTCTTCGTTTTCGTTGCCATAGGCTATTTTTCAATAAATCAAACATCGAATATATAAAAACGCGCCTTAATTGATTGGTTCAAAGTTCAAGGTTTAAGGTTTAAGGTAAAGACACACCCCACCGATTACTTGCACTGCTCGCAGCAGAACGTTAACAGGGTGAACTTGAACGTGTGCCAATATCCAGTTCGTTATAGCCACTGCGTTATCTTTCCGTTGACTGCGACGTGCCGCCTTACTTCAGGCAATCCTCCAACGCGGCACGCAGCTCCAGGTATTTGAAACGAAAGCCTGATTTTAGAATTCTCTCTGCCGAGACATTACTTCCCTTTACAACTGCATCAACCATTTCACCGAGAAGAATCCGAAGAGCAAAAGTTGGAACCGGTGGCATGATCAATGGGCGATGCAACACTTTCGCTATCTGTTTCGTGATTTCACGATTAGTTGCAGGGTGCGGCGCGACGGCATTGTAAGTGCCGGAAAGCGAATCGTCTTCGATGGCTTTGATAAAAATGTTGCAGAGATCGTCGATGTGAATCCAACTAACTATTTGGTTCCCGGTGCCTAGCGGAGCGCCCACGAAATATTTCACCGGCCTGGCCATTTCAGTCAATGCACCGCTGTCTTTTGCCAGCACGATTCCAATACGAATTCTTGCAACCCTGATTGCCAATGAAGAAATCTGCGCGACGGACTGTTCCCATGCTTCGACGACTCCTGCTAGAAAATCACTGCCGGGTCCATCCTCTTCCTTAAATACCCTGGAACTGAGCGTGCTTCCGTAGTACCCAATCGCAGACGCAGAAACCACAGCTTTAACAGAATGATTTGATTTTTTAAGGTTGTTGAACAACAACGCAGATGACTTTGTGCGGCTCTCCAATATCTCTCGTTTTCGTTTTTTCGTCCATCGTTTCTCTGCAACACCTGCACCCGCCAGGTGCACGATCACTTGTACGTTTTTCAACGCTTCCTCGTCGAACATTCCCTTCTCCACATCCCATACGAAAGACGGGACACGCCCTGATTTTTTCGAACGCCCAAGGTGAGACACTTGGCAGCCCTTGTTGATCAGGAGCTCTGTCAAGCGTGAACCGACCAGTCCCGAAGCGCCGGTAATTAATACTGAGATTGCCAAAACAATATTTTTTAAATCATCTTTGTGTAAGTTAACCAACCACGGATGAAAAAGTTTACGGTACTATTGGCAATGTGCATCACAACTTTTGCTTTTTCCCAAAAAGTCTCCGTGAACAAGAAGAGTGATAAAGTAAAAGGTGACTCGGCGGAGGGATATGGAACACAACTGGAGGGAAGCAAAGAAAAAGTTGCAGCAGCATGGGGACGTTTTCTGAAGGACCTTGGCAAAGTGCGGGCGGGAAGCGACTATCAATACGTGGAAAATCCTGCGTTGGGGGGAACAGTTTATCAAACAGGGATCGTATATGCTACCGTCGATGGCAGTGAAGAAAGCACCTCTGTATGGATGGGTATCAAGGCTGACGAGTGGACTGTGAACGACATTAAGATTGTCGAGACACAGCTTGAAAAACTCGTTTATCAATTCGGCGTAAAATTTTATCGTGATAAAATACAGGCACAGATCGACGAGGCAACGCGTGCAAGCGAAGCCGTTGTAAGACAACAGCAGCGACTTGTCAACGAAAACAAGAATCTAAATCTTCGACTGACAAATAACGGCCAGGAGAAAATTCAACTCGAAAAAAATCTCGAAGCCAACAAGCTCGAAAAGCTCGTGCTTGATCAAAAAATAATCAACAACAAAAAATCACAGGATTCTGTAAAGCTTGCAGGCGAGCAAATCCTGAAAGTGATCGAGATGCATAAAGAGCGGCAAAGGAAAGTTAATTAAGCGGCGCGCCCAGCGAATCGATCACAAATTTGTCTTTCCATCGCTTTTCCTTGCTATCCCAGAAAGAGCGATCATCCGGAAATTCGATGTACCGGTCGCCTTTGAATTTTGAGCGATAGGGAGTGAGATCCTCGCCTTTCACCATTAAGTTGAAGAGTTCAAATGCCCTGTCATTAAGCGAGTCCTCAGTCATCTTCCATGTGCGAAATTCTTCATAGTAATCGGTGAGCCTCTCATTCTCATCCAATCTCAGTTTTCCTCCGATTGCCTCGCGTGCCGGCCATATACTTCTCGCCTTTCTTGTCATTAAAAAGAAGAAGCTGCTGTCCGTGCCTTGCCTGCAGGCACGCAAGTCGTATTCTTTTGCGGCAAGATCATAATACCAGTTGAAGGTCGTGTCGAACTTTGTTTCATGAGTTGCCTGGGGGGCAAGTTTTGCCGAGTATCTCACGCTTTGAGCGATAACTTTCGCTTGTCGTTCAGGTGAGAAGCAGTTTTCGGGTTTGTTATCGTTCGTTTTGGAACAAGTTGTTATTAAAAAGGAAATAACAATAAATGCCAGCGACCGTTGTGTTTCAGGATATACCATGTTTGTTGAGAGTAAACTTAAAGTTTGGCGGTGAATTTATTGCTGAGCCTAATGAAAAAAGGCCCCCGGGATTAGCCGGAAGGCCTTTTACTAAACATGTTGCTGAAATCTAGTAAGCTGTGTTGTTAGGATCATAGTTCGTCCATGTGCTGCTTGCCCAGTTGTTGGACGAGTCGAAAGCTCCCCTATAGGCAACTTGAGTAAATCCACCGTTTGCTGGCAGTGTTACTGCGCCGGTAAGAAGGGGAGAACCTGCAGCGAGAAGCGCTGACGGCGTAGCAATGTTCCATAGGTTGCCGCTGGACCCTGCGAATGTAGCCGACACATCAACTTTGTTAACCGGACTTTCGATGGTGTTTTCAGTTGTGAAGTTAGCCGTGTTGTAGCTAGTTCCCCCGGCAAGTCCGTTGGCAATAGGTGTAACCAGTGCCGACGATTGAGGAATCCGGCCTACATAGTTGCCTTTGAATTCAGCTGAACCGCTTGCCTGATCGAAGAAGATTCCAACTGTATTAGCACCAGCGAAAACACAATTGTACGCTTTCATAGCCGTATTCCTGCGAATGTGAGCACCACGCTGGTAGTTTGCGCTAACCGTTGAAGTCTGGAGTGCGCCGGCTCCCGAGAGGTTGGCGTACATATAAGGGCCGAAGAAAGTTACATTAGCGAAAGTTGCTGCGGTCTGTGGAGTTTTGCCGTCACCCTGAGCGTTGTTGTCTGATTCGAAACCGTTCGAGCCTGACTTGTCGGCAATGTTCGGATCGCGGAAAGAAACCAGGAATTGATTATTGCCGCTATATCCAAAGTCAGTATCAAACTCATCATCCCATCCTCTGTAAGCGATCAAATAGCTTGTGTTCACTTTTCCACCGAACCACTCGTACGAGTCATCACCAGAATAAGAAACCTGGATGTGGTCAATTTTTGTACCGCTGCCAACGCCACCCATGGTAAGGCCATTGAGTTCGTTATCCGTTGACAACGCGATGCCAGCAAACTCGACTCTAACATATTGCAATTCACCACTATTGTCGTTTTCGGTCGAACCGTCACCGCCATAGAGACCGTTGTCCCCTGTAGGAGCAGAGATACCTTCGATTGCCTGGCTGGAGGATTGGTTGTTCTGTGCTTTTCCCAATAAAACCAGTCCGCCCCAGTCGCCATAATTTCGGAAGCTAACAGGTGCTGATGAAGTAAAAACGATTGGCTTGGTCGCAGTTCCAACAGCATGAATCTTGGCACCGCGGCTGACAATCAGCGCGCCTTTGGTAACCTTATCTCCCATGATCACAGTTCCTGCCTCGATAGTAAGTTCGGCAGGCGCCTGCACATAGATATTCCCTTTAAGAAGATATTTCTTAGATGCGGACCACGTTGTGTTGGTCGTAATAGGAGCTGAGATCTCCGTTTGACCAGATGCATTCGTATTGCTGGGCGTGGCGTCATCCTTCTTACATGAAGTTGTAATAAGGGAGAGCGCTATCACCGCAACGGGGAGGAGAGATGCGATTTTTTTCATGTTAACGAGTTTAGATTGGCTATATAATTTCGGCAGCAAACATAGAAGAGTCACGTTATGGGATCGTTAACAGAGGATTAGTAGTGCTTTAATAAACGAATGGCTAATCGTCTTAAAAAACAAAAAAGGTCCGGCTAAGGACCTTTTTGGAATGCTCGGTTAACAATTTCTTAATAGAGTTTCCAGACGACGCCCATAGTTACGTACTGACCCATTGTGTAACTCTGAATATTTTCATTCAGTCCTTCAACTTTCTGACCTGTTCCAGGAATGTATGGATTCTGAATGAGCCGGTAACGCTGGTTGAGAATATCCTGGATGCCAAATCTCAACTCGACCTTTTCCGAAACTTGCTTCGAGACTGTCAGGTCGATTTGGTTCCTGGGCATCTCGTATTGAGACGAGTTCGTATCCTTGTCACCCACAGCGAAAATCCGTTTGCCAAACACATTGTATTGAACGCTTGCCTGCCAACCGCTTGCAGGATGGCTGTAGAATACGCTAGCATTCAATACATAAGGTGACTGTCCCTGCATCGGACGATCACGTTCCTGCTGATCAAGGTCCGGATTGTTCGTATCGATCGTGACGTTGCTTTTGATCAGAGCGCCATTAAAAACGAGAGTCAGTCTCCTCAAAAACGCAGATGAAAGATTCTCCAGGGACTTTCTTACCTCTGCCTCTATGCCAACGCTTGTTGCACCCAAAGCATTTGTCCAGCTGTAGCGGAGGTTAGAACCTTTGGCGAGGTATTGCTCGATCGGATCCTGAAAGTTTTTGTAGAAAACGCCAAACGATACTTTCTCCGCCTTGGAGGGATACAGCTCCCAGCTCAAATCAACATTATCAATCTTGGCAGTCTTCAGTTTTTCGTTTCCAACCATATCGGCGTTCCGGTCGAAGTCATAAAAGTTGAAAGGTGCGAGCTCGCGAAACAGCGGACGATTTACAGTTTTGCTGTACGCGACTCTAACCAACATTTTGTCAGAAACATTATACGACACATTCAAAAAAGGCATTGGCACCGTCACGTTATTATCCACAGCGCGGCGACGGGAGGTACCTTCATAATATACGTCGAGCTGCTGCTGATTATTCTCGATCCTGACACCTGCTGACAGTCGGAATTTTTCCGCAAAGGGTGTGACGATACCGGCATAGCCCGCATATAACTGACTATGTCCATCGTAACGATCGTAATTACTGGGTCCAACATTCGTTCCTTCTTCAAGAATGAATTTTGTGCCAAGATTTTGTGGTACGAATATCTCGTCGAAAGGCTTGACAAGAATCGTGTTGTCGATCACGCTTGAATTAAGCCATTTGTATGACATCCAGCGCGCGCTGAATTCTCTGTCCTTTTGTTCAACATAAAACCCACCTATAACTTTTGCCTGCTTTTCTTCCGCGGCTTCAGCATTTAGTTTTATTTCAACATTGCCAGCGGCGGAAAGTGTGTTCTCATTCAGGTTTGAATAAAATCTTCCAGCTTCCACCGAGCTTGCCGTTGGGGGAATGATGGTCGCGAACAAATCATTGGTACCCGTCGCGCGCTGTGATCGAATCCTTCTGAAATCAGGCTGATTTGCTGCCGTGTTGTTGTATCCAAGTATCCAATTAAAATTCAAAACATCTGACACGGCGTGCCGTCCGGAAAGCTGACCCGAGTAGAGCCGGCGTTCAAAATAATTCAAGGCCAGGTTGTTCGCATCGAAGCCCTGGACTTCTTTTCCGGTTCTTTGAGTAGACTGATTCTGACCTTGCTGGTTATAAAAATTTCTGAACTCAAGCCTGTCTTTTGGACTAAGCTCAAGGGTAAAGTTTGTAAGAGCACCAATACGATTGACTTGCGCAAATCTGACGTCATGATAATTATAGCGCGCTGTGCTGGCGTTATTGATTGCTGAATAAGCATCGTACCAAGCCTGATCGACTTCCAGTCGCTGATTTGTCTGCGTGTAGTTTATTGAGGTTACGTTATCGAGTTTTTTTCTTCCAAGCCGCATTGTCCGTGTCATATCGAAATTCACCCTGAAATCAGGAATGGCTGTGACGTTTCGCAGTCCCCAATTATTCGGAAGGCTTTTTGTAGCATCTACAAGCGTAGCCTGATCGGATGCGCTTCCGGAAAGAGCTCTGAGGTTAGTGGAGGGAAAACTCGCAGGAAGTTTTCTTGTGCCGTCGTCCATTCCCAGCCAATCAAGCTTCCCTTTTTCCTCTCCTAATGATGCTGTATTTCCTGTGGTGTTGGCACGATAGCTTCCCATCACGGAGAGGCTCATTGTATTCTCTTCAACAACGTTCTTCGTATAAATGCTTACATCGGCGCCAGCAAATTCTCCCGGTAACTCCGGCGAGCCTGATTTATACACCAACATTCTGTCAAGCATGCTGCTCGGGATGAGATCGAATGAAAATGCCTTCGAGTCAACTTCCGAGCTGGGGGCTATGATACCGTTAAGCATAACAGTGCTGTACCGCTCGCTAAGACCACGGACGTTGATAAAACGGTTGCCGACAATCGTAACACCCGGCACACGCTTGATAACCTGGGCTGCATCGCGATCCTGGGACATGCGAATCTGCTGAGATGAGATACCAACCGCCACGAGGTCAGCCATCTTTAATTCTGTTACAACTGAAACGTCTGTGTCCGTCGAGCGGGCGGCTTTAACAACAACCGACTCAAGCTGCTGTGAATCTTCGCGCAGCGCAGTGTTGATCACCGTTGTCTGGTCGGGATAAACCTGAATATTGGGAATGGTTTTGCTTGCGTATGAAATGGAGGATATGACAATAGAATACGTGCCTGCCTTCACTTTTGGAATAGCAAAAGCGCCTTCAATGTCCGTCGATCCACCGGTAGTTGTTCCTTCGATAACAACGTTAGCGCCGATCATTGGCTCGCCCGTTTTTTCATCCTTGACCGTGCCTTTTATCGTGCCCGTCTGGGCGATGGCAAAAGACGCTGAAACAAGTACCAGGACTGAGGTAAATACCTTGCGCATAAGGGGTGTTTAAGTATGGCGCAAAGTTGATTTGCCAGTATTACCCGGCTGATTCTGGTATGTTACCTAATTGTTAAAGAACCCCATCAGAAGATATTAAAAATCACGTTTCGCAACCATCAAAATGATGGTCAAATTGATTGTAAACCGAATGATATTAAGCGAGTTATGAACGCGTGCGGAATAACATTGCGTTAAAAAAAACTTAAAGAAATTAAAGTTTGGATAACGAGAAAATGCAAAACCCGCGCGCCCCTGCGTGCCGGCAGGCAGGGCGCTGAGACGCAAGATTTATGCTTATAGAGTGGTCTGGAACCTCGTGTTTGATCACCTTAAATAACTAAAGCTATTTGTTGATCGGAACACGGTTAAGAATTGCCTTAATAATATCAGGCGTCTTGACATTGTCAGCCTCGGCTTCGTAGTTCAGGAGTATGCGGTGATTGAGGACATCGCGCGCCACTTCCTTTATGTCTTCCGGCAGCACGTAGTCGCGGCCTTCCAGGTAAGCGGCAGCTTTCGACGCAAGGTTCAGGTTGATGCTTGCACGTGGCGACGCACCAAACTGAATGTATTGCGCTTCGTGATCCAGCTTGTATTCTTTTGCACGACGTGTGGCCGTGACAAGTTCGATAATATAGCGCTCAAGCGAGTCTGATATTTTGATCTTGTTGACTTCTGCACGAATGGCAAAAATGTCCTCCTTGGTAAGCACGGCGTTTACAGTGAAATCAAACTGAAGGTTAGATATCCTTCTCATGATCTCGAGTTCCTGATCTTTTGTCGGATAATCCACGAACACCTTCATCATGAAGCGGTCTACCTGTGCCTCGGGAAGCGGATAGGTTCCTTCATTTTCAACGGGGTTCTGCGTCGCGAGAACAAGAAAAGGTTTATCGAGGGTGAAGGTAGTCTCACCAATCGTCACGGTTTTTTCCTGCATGGCTTCGAGCAATGCAGACTGTACTTTCGCGGGGGAACGGTTGATCTCGTCGGCGAGAATAATATTGGCGAAGATCGGTCCCTTCTTTACTTCAAACTTTCCTTCCTTCTGATTGTATATCATCGTTCCCACCAGATCGGATGGCAGCAGATCAGGAGTAAACTGGATGCGTTGAAAATCGAGATGGAGAACTCTTGCAACGGTAGAGATCGTGAGCGTTTTGGCAAGACCCGGCACGCCTTCGAGCAAAACGTGGCCGTTGGTGAATAGTCCGATTAACAGCCGGTTTACCATATACTCCTGGCCGACGACTACTTTGGCCACTTCTGTATATACCTGCTTTATTTTTCGATGGTGCTCCTGTTGTTGCTCCGTTGTCGATTCAAATGCCATAATCGTTAAAAATAAACCGCAATAATAGGGATTTGGGGCCTGAAATCGTCAAAAAGCTATTGGGGATTATTCAGGTGGTTAATAGTATGCCCGCGGACACCTTTGCCTGTGCCAAAATGGGTGATCGCTATAGTCTGAAGGGTATTATTTCCGTACCCCGGGGATTCATGAGATAAGAATTCACGAGGTTCTGCACGAGGCGGTTTTCCTTTCCCATTTTTATATAATGCTTCGCCGCCTCAAAGTCTGTGATGGCGATATCCTGACTTAAAAATCCAAATCCGAGGTAGCTGCCTTTCTCTACCAACACCAGCGACTTCTCTTCCGACGCCCGCCCCCGTCCAACAATAGCAACAGTTTCTCCATCGCCAAAAAATGAATCGATCGATCGCTGCACACGCTCATTATATTCTTCCGTTGTCTCTTTCTTTTCACAAGCTCCCCTGCAGGTCCCAGACTGATGCGCGTAACACGGTCCCTTTGCTGTCTGTAATCCAGATAGTTTTGGACACAATTCCGATTCACGCACTTTCTCCCACAGGAAATTCCATGCGTCTCCCTTTGAGCTGAACGTGATAAGCGGCCTTGAATTCCGGGTTACGATATTCACGGCAAAGCGCAGGTAACCGCGTTGATCTTCATAATCAAAAATTCCCCACTCTTCGGTCCGGAATTTCTGAGCGAGGTTATACTTCGGCCAAAGGCGCCTTATCTCCTGCGATTCGAGTATCAGCGCGATGAGCTCATTGCCGGTGAGCTCGAAGGAGATATGGTGTATCTCATTGCGAATATTCGATCGATTCCACTCACGCGCTTCGCCTGTAAAATGTCCAGCAATTCGTTTCCTGATATTGATTGCTTTGCCCACATAGATGACGGTGCCGTGGCTGTCGTGGAAATAATACACACCAGCTTTTGCCGGCAGCTTGTCGAAGTCCTCTTTTGCAAGATTCGGTGGAAGGATTGTCTCGCCGGAGTTTCGCTTCAACGCTTTTGCAATCACACCCTCGTTGTCGCGCTTTAGGAAGATGTCGAAAATCCTGGCCGTCGCTTCCGCATCACCACCGGCACGATGGCGGTCAGCGATCCGGATGCCGAGACTTTCCGCCATCCGACCCAGGCTATAGGAGTCCAGGCCGGGAATAATTTTTCGTCCGAGCCTTACGGTACAAAGTTTTCGCGTGCTCCAATGAATGCCCGCATCGTCAAATTCCTTCTTGAGAAAACTGTAATCGAAGTGTGCGTTGTGCGCGACGAATACCCTGTCTTTCAGCCAATCATAAATTTCGGCCGCGATATCTTCAAATGCCGGCGCCTGACTTACCATTTCCGTGGTGATGCCCGTGAGGCCCGTAATGAAATACGGAACTCTTCTGCCGGGATTGATAAGTGTTTCGAATTTGTCGGTGATCTGCATGCCATCGTGGTGATAGATGGCGATTTCAGTTACCCGGTGATTCTCTGCGTAGCCTCCCGTCGTCTCAATATCTACAATGGCGTACATGGGATAGCGAAGATACATCCGGAAAAAAGGACAAAAAAATTATTGCCCACATCATGTTTTGACATACTTTGCGACACCAATCCCCCACACATGAGAATCCTAGTTACATGCGCTTGCATTTCATATTGCCTTTTCGCGCAAGCACAAAAGTGGACTGCCGCAAAAATTCTTCTTGACTCTTCAGACACGCTGCGGGGCGAAGGCATATTGAAATACAATACGTTGCAGTTCCGGAAAGATGCATCGTCAACAGCCATTACCTATAGTCCTGACCAGGTACGTCTGATCTACATCGACAATGGCGTATTCGCCAGCACTGACTTCATCGGGCTGAGCGCTGGCGAAAAAAGTGCATTGGCAGAACCATTTTTTGCGGAAGTGCTGATGTCGGGAGATGTCGACCTGTACTATCAGGTGACGCCCGCCAACAGGGACTCACCTTCCATATTTTTCATAAAAAAAGGCGACGAGCCAGCGCTCCAATTGATAAAAACCATTGTGATGCAAACAGTGAACGGCGTGCAGTACAGGAAAGTAAATGAAGCATACCGTGACCAGCTCAAGATGTTGTTCAATGATTGTCCGTCTGTGATTGTAGATACCCGGAAAGATTATTACAAGGAAGCACCCATGCTGGCACTTGTGAAATCTTATGTAGCATGCAGGAGCAACAAGTCTGATTATGTAAAGAAGGTCATTACGAACAAGGCTAAGTTTAGTGTCGTAGCGGGAATCACCCTAAGTTCAATGAGCACGAAGGTAGGTGCGCTTTCCCCGGGAACCTCTTATGACTATATTCCAAGAAGTTCCTCATCGACAAGCCCTTTCTTCGGAGTTCAGCTTGCAGTTCCGTTGGATAGAAAGGAAAAGCTCGCGGCTGTCACCGAACTTGTCTATAGCAGTATGAAGGCCAGTGGCACTTATCAACGAACAATATCCGGATTCCAGGAAGAATTTGCCACAACCAACATTTCGAGGAGTTACCTAAGGGTGAATGAAAGTCTTCGGCGAAATCTTACACTGGGAAATAACCTTTACGCAAATCTCCATATCGGATTTTCCTTTTCGGCTGTGCTTAGCGGTTCCTACCATGCAGACCTTGCCACCACTAATACTGGAAACGGCTCTGTGAGTCATTTCGACTACGACCTCAAAGACAGTTTTCAAAGCACAGAAGCAGGATTTTTTGGGGGCGCGGGATTGAATTATAAAAAAATAGGATTGATGATGCGTTATGAGCAGACTCTAAGTTTTACCGTCAGTACCCAGTTCCAGGCAACACTTCAAAACATTTACATTGCGTTAACTTACAAGATCTCGAAATAATGAACTTAATTATTCGCTTCCTTCTATCCGGCGTCGCCGTGATGCTTACCGCCTACTTGCTTCCCGGCACCCACGTAGAAGACTACTGGGCCGCATTGCTTGTGGCCGTTCTCGTTTCTTTCTCCAACACGATCATCAGGCCCGTGCTGGTTTTCTTCACATTCCCGATTACGATAGTAACCCTGGGATTGTTTTTACTGGTAATCAACGCCGCTATCATCCTGATGGTGGATTACTTCGTGGACAGTTTTTACGTGGACGGCTTTTGGTGGGCGTTGGTATTCAGCCTCGTGTTGTCGGTCTTCAACAGTTTGTTCGCCGATCTTACCAAGGAAAAAAAGGAACGGTAGCAGGCTAAGACCACCTGTCACTTCCTCAATTCCCGGCGGAACTGATTTTCAATATATTACCGGAAATATCCCCTATTGCATGAAAAGAATTCTATTCTTCTTGCTGATAGCTGCTTGCGCGCAGGCTCAGCAACTGGCTCCGTTGACAGTAGAAAAGATAATGCGTGATCCAAAATGGATCGGCGTCGCTCCGACAAACATATTCTGGAGTGAAGATGGAAAGCAGCTCTACTTCAACTGGAATCCCGACCGCAACGCCGGTGATTCTCTTTACACCATCACACCCGCGAATCGTACACCGCAAAAGGTAAGCCCGGCAGTGCGCAGGATGCTCCCGGCTGTCAATGGCATTTACAACCGGGCAAAAACAAAGAAAGCCTATGAAAAAAACGGTGATATTTTTCTGCTGGATATTCCTACTGCAAAAATTACGCAGGTAACATTCACGAATGAACGCGAATTCAATCCTGTGTTTTCTTTCGACGAAAAGAAAGTAATGTTCAACATGGCGGGCAATCTTTTTAGTTGGGATATCGCTACAGGTTCATTCGCGCAGCTGACAGATTTTCGCAAGGGATCCAAAAAGCCCGAGGCAAAGTTGAGCGAGCAGGAGCGCTGGCTGAAAGCCGATCAACTCGCATACTTCCAGATTCTGAAGGAAAGGAACGCCAACAGAAAGGCTGCCGACAAGATCCAGAAAGCTGACCGGCCGCGGCGCCCCAAAGAAATTTATGTTGACGAAAAAAGTGTTGACCAGATACAACTCAGTCCCGACGGAAAGTTCATAACATTCCGTCTCGTGAAGGCGGGGAATGGTAAAGGCACGATCGTACCCAACTACGTCACGGAGTCCGGTTTCACAGAAGACATTCCTGCACGAACAAAAGTAGGTTCGCCGCAAAATACGTCGGAACTTATGGTCTATAATATAGAACGGGATACCGTGCTCGCCGTGAAGACCGCAGATATCACGGGTATAAGTGACGTCGCCACGTTCAGAAAAGATTATCCCGCCAAGTCTGCAAAGGAAAAGGACAAGAAACCTGAGCAACGCGCCCTTGCGCTCTTCGGGCCCTATTGGAGTGATGACGGAAAAAACAACGTGCTCGTCGCGCGTGCTTCGGATAATAAAGACAGATGGATACTGTCACTCGATGTGCCGACACAAACCCTTAAAGTGATAGACAGGCAGCATGACGACGCCTGGATCAGCGGCCCGGGTTCTGGATTTGGTCCAGGTGCAATCGGCTGGGTCAATGGAAGCCAGGCGTGGTTCCAGACGGAAGAAACCGGATATTCGCACTTATATGTATATGATTTTACAACCTCGAAAAAGCAGGCGCTGACATCCGGTAAATATGAGGTTCAAAACGTCGATCTCTCCAGGGACAAGAAGTTCTTCTACATCACAACGAACGAATCGCACCCCGGCGAAAAGAATCTTTACAAACTTCCTGTCTCGGGCGGTAAAGCTGAACGCATTACTACTATGACGGGCGCTAATGAGGTCACGTTCTCGCCTGACGAAAAATGGATGGCGATCCGTTATTCGTACACTACAAAACCATGGGAATTATATCTCCAGGAGAACAAGCCCGGAGCAAAACCGCAGCAGATCACCAACTCGCTCAGCGACGAATTTAAATCATACCCATGGCGTGATGTAGAGGTGACCACTTTCAAAGCCCGCGACGGCGCAGATGTTTATACTCGCATATTCAAACCTGCTAGTCCTAATGGCGCAGCGGTGATATTTGTACACGGCGCGGGTTATTTGCAAAACGCCCACAAGTGGTGGAGTAATTACTTCAGGGAGTACATGTTTAATAATTTGCTCGCGGATCGCGGCTATACGGTACTCGATATGGACTACCGTGCGAGCGCGGGCTACGGTCGCGACTGGCGCACAGGCATTTACCGGTTCATGGGTGGCAAGGACCTGACCGACCACGTGGATGGTGCGAAGTGGCTTGTGGATAATCACAACATCGACCCGAAGCGAATAGGTATTTATGGAGGATCGTATGGTGGGTTCATCACGCTGATGGCCATGTTTACCACACCTGACGTTTTTGCTGCGGGTGCGGCACTTCGTCCGGTGACAGATTGGGCGCATTATAATCATGGATATACAGCCAGCATACTAAATGAGCCCGTGACAGATAGCATCGCTTACGCGAAAAGCTCACCGCTCTACTATGCAAACGGATTGAAAGGTCATCTGCTGATCTGCCATGGGATGGTGGACGTAAATGTTCATTTCGAAGATGCAGTGCGATTGCAGCAGCGTCTGATCGAGCTGGGCAAGGATAACTGGGAGTTGGCGGCATACCCCGTCGAAGACCATGGCTTCGTCGAAGCAAGCAGCTGGACAGATGAATACAAACGCATCCTGAAGCTGTTTGAACAGAACCTGAAGAAATAGAACTCCAAAAAAATTTGAAGCGGTCCTGTTCGATGATGGGGCCGCTTCATTTTTGGTGGATTGTCCTATCTTTAAGTAAAAGCAATTCCATGGACGTCGACGAAGTCCGTCTCAATTTTAGCAGCGAAAGTCTTTGGGTGCTCAACGTATGCCTCGCACTAATCATGTTCGGCGTTGCACTCGATTTGAAGGTTGCGGATTTCAAACGGCTGATCCAAACACCCCGCTCTTCCATCGTAGGGTTGGCATCACAGTTCGTGTTGCTTCCTTTTGTCACATTCGTTCTGGTTACTGTTGTAAGACCGCAGCCGAGCATTGCACTCGGACTTATTCTCGTCGCAGCGTGTCCGGGTGGCAACATCTCCAACTTCCTCACCTACCTGTCGCGTGGCAACACAGCTTTGTCGGTAAGTCTTACCGCATTCGGAACGGTACTGGCCATTGTCATGACACCATTAAATCTTGAACTGTACGCGAGCCTCTATCCTCCTACTGCCAGCCTGCTGAAAGAAATACAGCTGAATGCCGTGGATATGTTTCAATCTATATTGCTGCTTGCCGGCATTCCACTTGCGCTCGGCATGTCTTTCGCACACTATTTTCCGGCTTATGCTCTAAAGGTATCAAAGGGTGTAAAACCATTGTCGATACTCATCTTCGCTGGGTTCATCGTCATCGCTTTCGCAAAAAATTTCGATCATTTTCTGTCACATATTCACCTCGTTGTCATTGTCGTGTTTTTACACAACGCATCGGCTCTGCTCACGGGTTACTTCGCGGCAAAGCTTTCCGGCCTTTCGGCGGCCGATCAGAAGACCGTAGCAATTGAAACTGGGATCCAAAATTCGGGACTGGGGCTTTTTCTCATCTTCAGCTTTTTTGACGGACTCGGAGGAATGGCATTTGTCGCTGCGTGGTGGGGGATCTGGCATCTTGTCTCGGGACTCGCAATTGCATTTTACTGGTCAAAGGAAGTGCGCCCGGCCAGCATCGTATGACGTTGCAGCGGGCCTGGTACGCTTTGCTCCGCTGGTATGTCAGGCTCGGCCTTAAATTCTACTACAAGAAGATCGTAATCCATGGTCGCGAGAATATTCCCGAAGGCGCGGTGATCTTTGTTGCAAATCATCAAAACGCTTTCATGGATGCGCTGATGATCGTGTGCTTCAATGATCATAACACACACTTCCTTGCACGCGCCGACATTTTCAAAAAGCCCTTCGTCCGGAAAGTGCTCCATTCGCTGAACATGATCCCTATATACCGTATTCGTGACGGCATCGGCTCGCTGACTGAGAATCAAAAAACATTTAATCGATGCACTGCCCACCTTATGGCAGGTGACGGCATTGTAATCTTTCCGGAAGGGAATCATGGGAGCCAGCGAAGAGTTCGCGCCATCAGCAAGGGCTTTACAAGAGTCGCCTTTGACGCGATTACAAATCATCCTGAGTTGAAAATTTCGGTAGTCCCGGTTGGACTCAATTATAGTGATCCTAGATCATTTCGCAGTAGCGTGAGTGTTTATTTTGGAGAGGCGTTACAAGCAAATGACTACTTCCGAAACGGTGCAAAGGGTGCCGGCGAGTTGCGCGTTGAGGTTGAGTCTCAACTCAAAACGCTGACAACACACATCGAAGTCACAGGACGTTATGATGACATCCTCCGTCTGTTGGAAAGTTCCAATGCTGACTTCCTGGATCCCATCGGTACCAACGATCGGATACGCACTATTCTCAGCGGGGGACAACTCCCATCATTTGATCGTGATCGACGTCAGCCAATTGCAAGAAAGGTTGCAGCAGGTATAGCAAGCGTGATCAACTTATTCCCATTGCTTATCTGGAATCAAATCAGAAAAACAATCAAGGATCCGGTGTTTGTCGGGTCATTGAAATTCGGCGTTGGCATCTTTCTTTTTCCTGCTTACTACTTCGTGGCAGCGGCAGTACTGTATTTCTTTGCCAGCCCGGTCATTTCAGGAATATGGCTGGCGATTGCAATCCCATCTATGTTGTTCCGGTAAGGCCTGGTATCCTTTCACATAATTTACACTACACGCAGCAGTCAAAACTGTATAAATTGCGACCTAATCTCAACCCATGAATAAGATCTCCCTGTTGATCATTTGCGCTGCGCTTCTTTTTACAGCCTGCGCTAAAAAAGAAACTCTCCACGACACTTTCATTCGTGTCAATGATGAGGTGACAAAGAATTCAAAAGCTTATGCCACACTGCGTGAAGCCACGTCAACCATTGGGCACAGACTTACGGGATCAAACAATGGTCACCTCGCGGAAGAATACACTTATAATAAGTTCAAGGAGTACGGCTTCGACGACGTGCAGTTCCAGGAATTTCAGGTTAAAGCATGGTCACGCGGCAAGGTAGCGGTTGCTATCGGTGGCGACAGCATTCCTGCAGTGACACTAGGTCATTCACCGGTAAAAGCGGATGTGACCGGCGATCTCGTGGACGTGGGCAACGGACTGGAGAAAGATTACGAAGGCAAGCCTGCTGATATAGTTAAAGACAAGATTGCATTTTTCTATATCGGAATTTTGGATGGCAGCGAAAAAGGTCTCCATAATTTGCATCGAAGCGAGAAAACAGCCATCGCGATCAAACACGGTGCAAAAGGCGTGGTGATCTTCAACCAAGTGGACAACGGCGTTCTTCTTACCGGCACCGCTTCCGTTACCGGGGAGCTTATCCCAATTCCGGCAGTGTGCATCAGCAAAGAGAATGGAATGGCGATCAAAGAAAAACTCAAAAGCAAGAAGATCCAGGCTCACATTACGATGACGAACAACAGCGACATGATTAGAGCGCGCAATGTTGTAGCAACTCTAAAAGGAACAGAATTTCCAAACGAGGAGATCGTGATCGGAGGGCACCTTGATTCGTGGGACCTGGCAACCGGCGCCATCGACAATGGCATCGGATCATTTTCAGTCCTGGATATTGCACGGGCATTCAAAGCCAATAAGCTTACGCCTAAACGAACGGTGAAGTTTGTAATGTTCATGGGCGAAGAGCAGGGTCTCCTTGGTTCGCGTTATATGGTTGAACAGGCGTCGAAAGATGGAAGCATTGAGAAAGTGAAATACATGATGAACCTCGACATGACCGGCAATCCCGTCGGACTCAATGCCGGCGGCAAGCTTGATGATTCGACTTTCTTCAAAAAGCTCGGCGCTGAGATCCAGCAGATAGATACAGTGTTTAAGAATAAATTCACCAACACATCTGGATTGCACAGTGATCACCAGCCATTTATGCTGGAGGGCGTTCCGATATTGTCCATGCACAGCAATCTTGATCGTGCAATCTATGGATGCTACCATTCCGATTGCGACGATTTCAACCTCGTCAACGAAGCGCACCTCGTCAATACGGCGAGATTTGCGACCATGACACTGTATGGACTTGCAAATGCAGACAAGCTTCCAGCTCAGAAGATGGACAGTGAGACCACCAGGCAATTCATGATCGACAATAATCTGAGGGAACCATTGACCATTGCGGGCGACTGGAAATGGGAGAATTAGTGCCCCAATCCTTTTGACTTGTATTGAAGGATCGTTGCGCGGTCGACGATCTGACTTAGTTTGAATCTGCTGGTCGAGTCGCTGAACAACACGACCTCCGTTTTCTGCCAGCATGTGCAAGGGCCGAGACCGTCCGCCTCATAATTCGACATGAGTGCGTTGTCTCCTTTCGGTGTGATGGTTTTTATCTGGTAGTAGTTCGAATTGTCGCATTCGCCACAGGCTGCTACCGCAATAGCCAAAATCAAAATGACCAGGTATTTCATAAACGATAAACGTTGTGCGTTAATCGCTATTGTACGAGTGTTGTAAGTGTCAAATGCATGCTAGCGCGGCGAGCGGATGAAAGCATCGACGGTCGGTTAGAAACCACCGACGAACAGCATTTCCCCGAAATTTGGGTGAATTAGCGGCTTTTCAGCCTGGAAATTGCCGCGGTAAACCGGGTGCCGATGGCAGCGTGAAACTGGTGACGGTTTTGCCTGACAATCCAGGCGCCGTTCACCATCGTGCCGAGGCTGCTGGCCGAGTCGAGGGTATATACAATAGTTGACAACAGATTGCGCGGTGACGTCTCTGAAATAAGGGGTGATGACGCATCAACAATAAATGCATCGAGCGATTGACCTGGCGCGAAATGATCGGAGGCACTTACGCCCATTGCCTTACGGCCTGCTGTTACCGATTCACTCACTAAATATTTTCCTACGTCGCCCGTGAAAGTATTTCGTCTATTCGTGACAAGGCGCTGCCGGTAGTCGATCATCCTGAACTCCTCGAGGGGATTGAGACCGATGTGACTATCCGTTCCAATGCACCAATTTCCATTGAGCGAATAGTACTCCTTCATTCTAAAGATCCCGTCGCCAAGATTTCCCTCTGTTGAAGGGCACAGCACAACGTTTGCTTTCGATGCGGCAAGCTTTTTCAGTTCATCGTCATCAAGGTGTGTGGAGTGGACAAGAAAAAACCGATTGTCAACGGGAAGGTTTTCCAACAGCCATTGCATGGGTCGCTTATTGCAAAATGCAATACAATCCGCAATCTCTTTCTTTTGTTCTGCAACGTGAATATGAAACGGCAAGTCCTTCGGGCCTGTGTTGTAGGTTCTAACAACGTCCTTCAAGTCCACCGCACGAAGCGAATGCACACTGAATCCAAGCCTTGCATGACCGTGGGTAGAAACCACAGACTTTGACGCATCCAGCAACTTGAAATACTGATCAGGAGTATTGGAAATGAATCTTCGTTGGCGCGGTTGCGGCTCCATTCCGAAGCCGCCTTTCTGATAAAAAACCGGAACAAGCGTGATTTTTATGCCTGCGGTTTTTGCAGCGGAAACCATCCGCTCTCCCATCTCGGCAAGATTATTATACGGTTTGCCGCCTTTATCATGATGCAGGTAGTGAAACTCGGCAACGTGCGTGTACCCATGTCTAAGCATTTCGGCATAGAGCATTGTGGCAATAGCCTCAGCTTCATCGGGATCTACCGACAGTGCGCACTTATACATTTCCTCACGCCACGTCCAGAAGTCGTCTTCTGTTCCGGCTGCATGGTTTTCGGCCAGGCCAGCCATGGCATATTGAAACGCGTGCGAGTGCGCATTCTGAAATCCGGGAACGGCATATCCATTCACAGCCTCAATTGCAATTCCCCCTGCAGGCGGTTGATTCGAAAGATATTGGATCGTTCCAGAAGCATTCACCCCGACGTATGCCGGTAGCAGCCAGTCTTCACGCTGCAGCAAACCATTGAAGCGAAAATATTTCAGCTGTTCTTGTTTCATAATTCCTTGCTCACCGCTTCGAGCGTCTTCATCAGCAACGCACGCATTTTGTCAGCCCTTGATTTATCATAACGGACCTCCTGGTCATCCATGTAATTCACTTTCGTCATCTCAAGCTGCAGGGCATGTTGCCCGTTTGCCGGCTTTCCGAAGTGACGTGTAATATAGCCACCCTTGAACGGATGATTGTGGCTGAAAACGAACTTATCGCTTGACAGGCTTTCCATAGCTCGCTTCGTTAGCGTTGGTGAAGCCGACGTGCCATCGGCATCACCCAGGATAAGATCGGGGAATCTTTCCTTCTGAATGGTCGACACCACCTGGCGAATTGAGTGACAATCCCACAGCAGTACGTTTTTGAATTTCCGCTTCAATTCATCAAGCATCACTTGCACCTGGTTGTGATATGGATGGTAGTAATTTTTCAATCGCTTATTGATTTCGGAATCGTCGATGTCTACACGATTGTCTTTATAAAGAGATTCGCCAAGAAAGTTTGTCATGGGACACAATCCGGTTATGATCCGACCATCTGTATAAAGTGGCTTACTTTCCGGATCGCGGTTGAGATCGATGACCCATCGGCTGTAGGTTGCGGCGATCATACCGATCCCCATATCTGCCGCAAAGTCGTAAAGCTCGTCTACGAACCAGTCTGTGTCGTCGGGTGCTTTGATGAGCTCAGGCTTGTAAGAACCTGCGAGTTCATCGGGAAACTTAGTTCCGCAATGGGGAATGCTGAGAAGTATTGGTAGCGTTTTTCCCTTTGCAGGGATGATCCTAAACGGCTTATGCATGGACAAAGCTGATAACTATTTCCCGCTTTTGCATATCGCGAGCTGCGATTTTAGATCGGCATTTTCGCGATTGAGATCATTTGCAACAGTCCGTAGTTTGTCTGTTTCCAATTTTGCCGTGATTGCGTCCTGTTCATTTTTGATTGCCACGTCACTCTGTGCGGTTGCTTCGATGTTATTGATCAAGCCGTAAAGCATACCAAGGACACCGACTACTGTTGCGAGTCCCAGCACTATAGACGTTGTACGGGCTCTAATTAATTGTCGCTTGTCGAAGTCGGCTTTGTAGGATTGAAACTGTTCTTCGGCTGTCATTTTGATTTATTTGGTTTCTTCGCGCATAGCGCTGCAAGACTATCAGCATTGTTTGTTTCGCGCTCGGCCATCTCTTCAAATTTTGCCGCTTTTTGCTCGGCCGCGGTCAACGTTTCGTGCATTTTTTGGAGCTCAACCTGATAGGCTTTCCAATTATTCATCCCGACATTTTGTATGTAGAACGCGTAAACAAATGCCACCACTGCAATCCCCAGTAACGCGGCGAAGACAATCTTCGTCGTTTTAGCGCGACGAGGACGAAGTTTTTCATTCTGTCGATATTGTGTCAACTCCTTTTCCGGTGTCATTTCGATACTTTATTAAGCTGTTGACATTCTTCCGAAATTACCCGAGCACGCAATGCTTCACTTTTTGCAAGAGATTCAAACGCGGTTGCTTTCTCTTCCGCCGACTTTACCCGCTCGATCACTTTCTGCCGGTTGAGTCCATGCTCAACTTGATTTTTCTCGACGGCCGCTTGTTGAAAGAAAGCATAAACGAATGCAATGAGTGCGGTGATTGCCAATATCCCAAACCTCAATGCTGTCTTGCGGGCAAGCTCCAGCCTCTGCTGTTGTTCATTCCGGAATTTTTGCAGTTCTATTTCATCTTCCGGTGTCATGTAATAAAGCTATTTCCTTTTTTTTGATTTCAGCGATTCTGCTTCTGCCCTTGCGGACTCGGCGGCTGCATTTGCAATCCGTACCGCTTCCTGGTATTCGGCAGACTTCACCTTCTCATCCGCAATCTGCTTTTGGCAAGCATTCAAATCAGCCTTCAATTGATTGACTTCGTTTTTCGCCCGCTGCACTTCGGTCTGTTCCTGAAGTGCATATACCGAAAACAATATGGCTACCACACCCATCACGATCGTTGGCACCCACGTGGTCATGCGTTTCTTCTCGCTCATATTTATCTATTCTTTTTTTTCTTCTTCTTTTTTGATTTCGGCTCTTCTTTCACCGAGTCGGCAGGCACCACCGGATCTACAACCATCTTTTGCTGCAGTTGTTCCAGTTGCAACTTTAGCGCAGCATTCTCATCTCTCGACGTTGCAAGGTCACGCGAAATATTCTCCGCTTCCGAATGGCTGAGTCGTGCCTTCAGATCCTTTATCCTATGATACGATTTGTCTATGCGCTCCCGGCTGATCTGGCCCTTCTCAACCATAGTCCTGATAATAGTATGAACCTTGTTGACCGTGCGGTTTTCGCTGTCCTGGATGTTGTTGGAAAAGCAAAGTATGTCAATACCCGCATTGACAGACAATCTTATTGCTTCCTCCAGCCCATACTGTTTCGCAATGGCCTGCATCTGCATGTCATCAGAGAAGATAACACCGTCATAGTTCATTTGTTTACGAAGCAGGCTATCTAAAATCCTTTTCGACAACGTACCTGGCAATCCCGACGGGTCAAGCTGTTTGTTTACGATATGGGCACTCATCACGGCATCAGCCTGGTGCGCACTGATAAGTCTTTGATACGGAATCAATTCAGCCGATGTCCATGTCTTCGTGACATCAGCAACACCGAAATGCGTATCAGCCATCGAGCTGCCATGGCCGGGAAAATGCTTAAGTACAGTGATCACCCCAAGTCTGCGGTGAGGCTTGATAAATTCTTCAGCCATCAAGGCAACAGTATCCGGGTTTGCTGAAAAAGATCTTCCGGCTTTATAGATGACTGTGTTGTCTTTATTCACGCCGAGGTCGACTACCGGCGCAAAATTTACATTGAAGCCGAGACCAGTGAGCGTTGCAGCCGTGGACTCCGAATAAAACCTAACTGAATCAAGGTTCGCAGACTTGCCCATATCCTGTGCGGTGATGGATCGCGCAAATCCATACTTGTCTTTTAACCTATTGACTTTTCCTCCCTCCTGGTCGATCGCAACCAAAAGTTTCGTCGGCGCCGCCTGCTGATAAGTCCAGATGATCTTCTTCAGTGCAGTGAATGATGCTGTGCCCTTCGGAATATTCTTTTCAAAGAGTATGATCGAGCCTGCCTTGCCGGCTCTCACTTCTTCCAGCACAAGAGGATCCACCTCTGCCTTTGGAATTCCGATGAGCAACATCTGACCGATCTTTATGTCCAGTGAGTCACGATCCTGTCCGTAAGAAAACCCGGTGCAGGCCAAAACGGCGATCACCACATATCTAATATTTCTCATAGATCCATTTTAGGACTTCTTCCATCTTTCCCCGCACGTCAGCGTTAGGGGACACAAAGTTATTATTCATCCAGCTAAAGATGAGCGTATGCCCCCGTTTGGTAACCAGGTATCCGCTTAGCGCGTGGTTATTGCTCAACGTCCCTGTTTTACCAAAAATGTAAGGTTTTTCTGCCTTGTAGGTGTTTTTTAGGGTACCGTTCCTTCCGCCCACGGCCAGCAACTGGAACAATCTCTCCCGTGGCACGACGGCGTCGATCTTTACCCAAAGGGCCACGATGGATCGTGGTGTAAACAAATTATAGCGCGACAATCCCGAGCCATCGACCCACATGGGTTCATCAGGAAGATCAGCAAGAAAATTTTTCTTCACGTGATTGATAGCTATCTCCGGTTTCAATGTGTCGCTTACCACACCTGCGCAGACCAGCAACAGTTGTTCTGCGATGAAGTTGTCACTCTCGACCATCATAACTTTATACAAACTGTCTGGCGAAGGGGAATACAATGTTTCCGCATAGGCGGGAAGATTTTTTCTAACTACAGTAACCTCTTTTGTCAATGTGTCCCTGAGCACTTTCGCAACGATGTCATCGGTGACATGAAATGGAATTTCCCATTGTTTCGGCCTGTCGGTAATTCCCTGACGGTACGTCAGAAGATTTGAATCTTTTCCCCTGGACATGGTCGACGATTTACCGGCCATTGTCACGGAATTGATTGCAAAATCAAAGACCGGTGGGTCGGCAAGAAATGCGCTTCCGAGTTTTTTTACCTTAGCCAGGTTTCCATACACAGGAAGCGACGTACGTTCGACCTGGAAGTAGTACATGTAATCATCCCAGCTCCAACCCGGCCCAAAAGGTTCTGTTTGAAAATTCGACGATGAAAAGAACAGCGGCTCGGTTCTCTGCTTCAGAAAATTGTACACGACGCTGTCTTGCCAGGCATCCTCGTACAAAAATCCCGGATGACCCGTGCCCCAGAAAAACAACGAGTCATTGGCCGACACATACCGCAACGCTGGAATGGAATCACCCAGCAACTTCAATGAGGCATACAGGGTAAAGATTTTTGTATTGGATGCGGGCGTAAAATAGCGCTCGCCCTGATGATCGAAGATCGTCTTATTGGCGGCAGGATCATACAGCACGAAGCCGACATGATCGTGGAATTCTTTCTCAGTCTGACGAAATGAATTTGTGAGGTACTTATTCGGCGTGCACGCGCTGGCCAATACAATGATTAGCAGGTACCCACCGAATCGTTGAATCATGCCTTAAGATACCGCTCTTGCAGGACCTTGCAATGATGCATTTCGTGACCGGCGATAATAAAACCCAGCGCAACCACAGACAACTCATTGTTATTGGCCGTCCCCTTTCTCTTGAGCATTTCTTCGGTGAAGCTATCGAAGAGATCCACGGACGAAGTTCTCAGATGCTGCATCTGGTCGCCGATCTGACGAAGGGTTCTCGAACCTGCGTTCAGGTGAGCGGCATAGGCGTTTTCATCAAAGCCGGGAAGGTTTGTCTTGTCATTGCGGGCAAAAGTCAGCGCGCGGTAGGCGAATATCCTTTCGGCGTCCAACATGTGACATAAGACTTCCCGAACAGACCATTTCCCTTCTGCATATCGAAAGTCCGCTTTGGCTTCAGGAATAGTGTGCACCAGTTCGAGCGCCCGATATCCGGAAATTCTCAATGCCTGTAATGGATCGGGTTGCTCGACGAGCTTTACGTACCCCTTATAAAAAGCTGGGATGGTTTCGAGGTTAAGGAACATAGGTCAGAATTGGGTGAATATTTTTTGTCGCAAATCTACAGGAACAGTCATAGCACCTGAGCTCTGATATCGACATGTATTTCGTATTTGTCCTGATCTGTCTCATCATCGGCGAGTGCGTGCAGCCTGGTGAATTTAGTCATTGCCAACCAATTCACTAACCCTTCTTGTGTTTGCTTTTGTGATCCGACCGCGAAGAAACTCCTCGACCGGAAGGACCATCAAGGCAATCACCACCTGGATAAAGAAGTCGGCCACCGGTGTGCTTTTCAGCGAAATGGTCGAGTAGGCAACTGTCTGAATGAGCTGGATCAATATGATAACGGTAAGTGCGGAAAGAAATCTGCTGAGATATTGATACCTGGAACTCTTGACTCGCAGTGACAAAGCGACCAGCGACCCGATCAGGAAAAATTCCAGAGCATAGAACCAGGGCCGCTTCCAATACGGCGGGAGAACATTGAACTCCACCGTGTCAAGCTCTGTGATCTTTCCGAACAGATCCTTTGACTGAATCTGAACTTTATACTTTCCAGGCGGAAGAAATGGAAAATTGATCACGTTGTTAAGTGCCGACCAATCCGACCATCCGAGCTGCAGACCTTTCACCCAATAACGATACTCAACGGCCTGGAGGCTGACATATTCCGGCTGGATGAATTCAAAGGTCAAAGCGCTTTCCTGTTCATCCACCATCACAACCTGTTGTGGCAGCAGCTTATTTTGCTGACTGCGCACCTCCTTCAGAAACAATGGGTTGGGCAGCACCGTACCCTGATTCTGGTCGCTGGAAAACCGATACAGCTCGTTGGAAGCAGTGATCACCCAAAGACTCTTGCCTTGTTCAGCAGGTGCAAGGAATCTGATGTCAGGAAAGAGTGCCAGCCATTCAGTCTTGATGGACCCCTGAAGACGCCTGTCCACCGTGCGCCACTTGTGTCCATCATAAAACCAGAAGTACCCGGCAGATGCGAAATATTTCTTGGGACCGGGGAGTGAATCATACTTGACAAACTTGTTCTTGAAGCTCGCGTAGTGAAAAAATTCTCCGTTTTGAGTCAGGTAAACTTCTGAGCCGTATGACAAGCCAACTGTCCGGTCGATCGAAGTATAAGGCAATGGAATCGTCTCGGCGTCCAATATTTCGCCCTCCTCAATTCCAACTTTCACAGCGCGGTCGCGCCCGCAGATCCAGAGATCCTGCAAGTTGTCTTCGAAGAAATAATCAGCATACATCGACAGGGAATCCGGAAACTCCGTCTCCTCCCATCCTTTCGCATTGGCACGAAATGATTTTATTTCGTCGTCATACGTGCTGACCAGTAATTGTCTAAGGTTCTTAGAATAGAACACAGTGCGCATAGGCTTGCGGCTGAGGGATGTCGCGGACAATCCTTTCACTTCAAATATTCCACCCACACCACCGCACAGCAGCTTGTCACCTACAACAAGGAGCTGATCGGCTTTGCCTGAGATCCCGTCCACGCGCTTGTAAACAAATTCGACACCCTTTAAAACTTTCCTGGTCTTCTGTACCTGGACTTTCGTCGACCTTGACGTGGTTGTCTTCACCGGTGCTTCCGGGGGCGTTTCTTCAGGAACACCTTTTTTCTTGAGGCGGTTGAGCAGACCTTTCCTTTTCTTTTGCGTTGGTTGCGATGATGTTTGCGTCACCGTTTCCTGCTTCCCAGCAACAGTCCGCGTTACACTGTAAGTTTCATCTTCAAAAAGTTCTTCTTTAACCAGGACAAAAAGGCCAAGCGTTGTGCCCACATATACCTGGTCATTAAATGACTGAATGCACAACAGGTTTCCGGCAAGGCCCGGGTAATGATTGAAAGTTCTGAATGGAAGAAAGGGTGCCGCGCGCGTGAACCCATAGTCGTGGGCCACCCAAACTCCGAGGTGCCTGTCGGTAAGCAAGGCGTACACTTCATTGTCGGGAAGGCCTGCGTAGTAATTCGATATCTCCTGCGTTTCACCGGTGTCGATATCGACAAAAACAATGCCGCCGCGTAACGTGCCAATCGCCACTAACTTGTCGGTCACCCAGGTACAATTGGCGATAACGTTCGACGCCAGGTAAGAAACATCTTTCGGGAAAAACTCAACTGAAGGACCGCCTTCTTTAAAAAGGAAGAATCGATTTTCGATCGTAGCAACGAGATAAGTTTTCCCATCCGGAGAAGACTTGCTGAAAATAAGGTGCGTGTCCCTGGTGGCTACGATATCTGACGGCTCCAGCACAGCGCCGTTAATCTTCTTTAATCCCGCGTGCTCGGACTCGAGATACAGGTTGGAACCGATCTGATAAAGTCCGGTATAAAGTCCTTTTGCTGCAGTAGTTGAAAAAATTACTTTCGTCGCTGCCGTGGCAACATCAAATTCGAAGAGGTTTTCCTCATTCAAAAAATAAACTGCGTTGTTAAGAGCGTAAGCTGCGAAAATATTCTTCGCTCTTGGCAATGAATCTGATAGCGAAAGATAGCTCAGCTGGTTGGTGCCATTCAGGCCCATCTTCCCGAAACCGGAAGGCCCACCGGCATAAACAACACCTGCCGTAGTCACTGCCAGAGAATATATTCCGCTTCCCACAGGCACCATTGTCCAGGTGCGACCGTCAAATTGAAGGACACCAGAACGGTTGGCGAAATACAGAATTCCATTGTTGTCCTGCTTGATATCGAAGCTGAGATAGCTGATGTTATCGTTACCGGGCTTATAATGTGAAAGAAAATAATGCCCTGTTTGGGCAGTCACGAATTGACAGATTAGCGCAACGAAGACAACAGTAAGGAGGGGCTTTTTCATTTGAAATGAATATCAAATATAGCAGTTAACGTTAATGAATCGTCAACTGATTTTTGCCCAATTAACAGCACTTTTTCGGAGTGATGCGATGTGATTTTTTATTGATTGATGTTCAGGTTTTTTTAGTTCCGGATCATCTTCAAGGATGCGTGCAGCAGCTTCCCGCGCGGCGGAAAGTATTTTTCCGTCCTTGCTTAAGTCAGCGATGAGCAAATCGAGGACACCACTTTGTTGTGTCCCCATCAAATCACCGGGACCGCGCAGCTTCAGATCCGTATCAGCTATTTCAAAACCGTTGTTGGTCCTCACCATTGTATCCATACGCAGCCGTGCTTCCGAACTTAGTTTGAAACTTGTGATAAGGATGCAATATGATTGTTCTGCACCCCTTCCCACTCGGCCCCTGAGCTGATGCAGCTGCGAGAGTCCGAATCTCTCGGCACTTTCAATGATCATCACGGAAGCGTTCGGCACGTCGACACCAACTTCGATAACAGTGGTGGCTACCATGATCTTTGTCTCGCCTTTGAGGAAGCGCGCCATTTCGAAATTCTTCGCTTCCGGTTTCATTTGTCCGTGAAGGATGCTGATTGCATAATCCGGGAACGCACGAGAAATGCTTTCGTATCCGTCCATCAGGTGTTTAAGATCAAGCTTTTCCGATTCCTCTATGAGTGGATAGACGACGTAGACTTGTCTTCCAGCCTCAATCTGCGCTTTGAGAAAGCCATTTACCTGAAGGCGGTGAGAATCGTATTGGTGAGTAGTCTTGATGGGCTTGCGTCCTTTTGGCAATTCATCTATCACTGAGATCTCAAGATCACCATACAAAGTCATTGCGAGCGTGCGGGGAATCGGTGTCGCCGTCATCACAAGTACGTGCGGATAAACTGTCGCATTTTTTTGCCATAATTTGGATCGTTGCGCGACACCGAATCGATGTTGCTCGTCGATAATGGCGAGCCCCAGATGCTTGAACACAACCTCCTCTTCCAACAACGCATGCGTACCGACCAAAATTTTTATCGCACCGCTTTTAAGATCTTCATGAAGTTTTTTTCGTACAGATTTCTTTGTGGAACCTGTCAACAGACCGATCGTGATTCCCATCGGGTCAGCATATTTTTTCAGGCTGTTATAATGCTGTTGGGAAAGAATCTCAGTGGGGGCCATCAAAGCAGCTTGCGCATCACCACCCAGCACGAGCAGGATGCAGATAAATCCAACGATCGTTTTTCCGCTACCGACGTCACCTTGCAACAATCTGTTCATCTGGTGGCCTGACTTCATGTCTGCGTAGATTTCCCGGATGACCTTCTTCTGCGCGTTTGTCAATGGGAACGGCAAAAACTCATTGTAGAATTTTGTGAGTATGGATGTATCTGCAAATACCTGGCCTTTGTACTTGTCATACCGAACGATTTTCATTTTCAGCAGCTTGAGCTGAAGAAAAAAAAGTTCTTCAAACTTAAGCCGGTTCTGAGCTGCGGTAAGCTTTTCCAGCGATGACGGCAAGTGGATATTGACAATCGCCTCCTTCTTACCGATAAGATTGAATTGCTTCAGTAGTGCGTCGGGAAGTGATTCGTGAATTTGCTGGAGCGCAAGACGAAGGAGCTCTTGCTCAAGCTTGGAAATAAATTTACTGTCTATGTACTTGTTCCGGAGCTTTTCACTGAGTGGGTAAACAGGCTGGAGATGTCCCGCCGCCGTGTTGCGCGTGCTGGCTGGCTCAATCTCGGGATGGGCTATTGATATCGTCTTACCAAAACGGTTGGGCTTGCCAAATATGACATACTCCACGTCGGGTTTTATTTTTTGAAGCACCCATGGAATTCCTTTAAACCACACCAGCTCGAGAGTATTGGCGCCGTCCGTGAATTTTCCTACGAGTCTTTTTTTAAAACCTGTTCCAGCTACTTCAAACTTGGTGACCTTTCCGATGATTTGCACATAGGGCATTTCTTCAGTGACGTCTTTGATTTTGTAGAATTGCGTGCGGTCTTCGTACCGGAAAGGATAATGTTGAAGGAGATCACCGAAGGTAAAGATCTTCAGCTCTTTTTGCAGCAATGCCGCACGCTGCGTGCCCACGCCTTTGAGGAATTCTATGGAGGTGTCGAAGAAAGGCAAGAATGTCTGGACGTCTTGAAAGCTAAGTTAACGCTATTGTGCTGATCCGGTTAAGCGCCGGTTGCCCACTGTCCCGATCGTGCTGTCATGCGGCTTAGCCAGTTCAGTCCCGGTCGGATTCAGTGACTGAAGAATGAAGCCTAGTTTGTCCATTTCAAGGAATTGATCAAATGCATTGCATCCTTCTTCACATAGTCAATAGCCGGCTGCAACGAATCATTCTGCACTTTAACATTGAAGTACAATGCCCCACGTAAAAAATTATTCGACGAATCTGTCATCGTGAATTGAAACTGGCTGGGGACCTCTCCTTCCAGTTCAGCAATCACCGCAGTCTTGCCGGAAGGAGTGTGCACGATGGTCTCTTCGATCGCGTAGGCTTTTATTTGATGCTTCGACGTTAACACATAGGCATCATTATAGAACTCCTTCAGAAGTTTTTGATTGTGATTGATGGCTTTGTAGGTGACATGTATCGTCGCGTGCAACATCGGATAGTAAATCTCCACCCAATGCTTGTCGCTCACCCACGACGTGTCTTTCAGGAACTTCGCGTTGGCCGAATACTCGAACTGGTAAGGGAGTGTGTCAGGCGACACCTGATAAGCAACAGTCGGAAGTTCCAGGCGATTGTACCCTTTTGGCTTCGGTTGATAGTCGCGTGAGCATGCAATCACGCTTAAAGCAATCATCGCAGAAAAAAGAAGGCTTTTCATCAGGTTTCCGAGGGACGCACACAATAGTAAACGCGTAAAGTACCGGTAAATTTGAGAGAGAAACCAGAATAAGTTGACAGATCAGGTAAAAGAGCAGATTCGATTTAACACGGAAGTAATCAGAATAGCATCCGTTTTCCTTTTGGCGTCAAGTGGTGGGGTAGCAACACTAGTACTGGGTGATGTCAATTCTGGCAAGGAGGTTTTCTTCATCACGTCTGGAATACTGATTATCTTTGTATGCATCTTCGGATTGTACAAATTCTACAGTCGAACGAGAGAACTCTTGAGAATGTAATGGCAGATTTCTACGAAATATTCTCCTATGTCGCAATGACATGCCTTTTTGTGGCATTAATGATTCCACTCGTTGGTCTTATCGTTTCGATCTCGCGGGAGACAAAAGAATTCGAAAAAATGGAAAAGCTTAAGGACGCGGGTAAAGACGTTACGCCCTAGTCCTCATCACCAGTCTCACCGTCCAGTACCGTCACTCTTATTCTCTTGATCCGCTTTTGGTCCACCGAGACAATCGTAAACAAGAATCTGTCATACGTGATCTTGTCACCTGCGTTTGGCATGGCACTTTGCAATTCCAGGATCAATCCTCCCAAAGACTCCGCTTCCCCTTTCACTTCGTCGAAGTACGTCGAGTCAATTTCCATCGCTTTGCAGAAATCATGGAGTGAGATCCGCCCCTCGAAGATGAAGGTCTTGTCATCGACCTTTTGAAATTGAATGGCGACTTCATCGAATTCATCGTTGATCTCGCCTATGATTTCTTCAATGAGGTCCTCCAGGGTCACGAGCCCGCTGGTTCCGCCGTATTCATCGGAAACAATTGCCATGTGAACGCGCTTGCTCTGAAAGTCCTTTAGCAACGAATCGAGCTTTTTAGTTTCGGGAACAAAAAATCCCGAGCGAAGCAACTCCTGCCACTTAAATGTCTCTGACTCCCCAAGGTATGGAAGCAAATCTTTTGTATACAGGATGCCCTGAATATGATCGATGGTCTCTTTATAAACGGGAATTCTTGAAAAGCCAGATTTGCTCACCGCTTCCAGCAGCTCTTTGAAATTAAGCTCCACCTCCACGGCGGAAATTTCCATCCTGGACCGCATAACCTGAGTTACGGTGAACGTCCCGAAGTTCACAATGCCTTTTAATATCTCCTTCTCATCCTCCGAGGTCTCTTCATTGTCCGTTGTAAGCTCTAATGCCTGATTGAGTTCCTCCACCGTGCTGCTATACCCTTTCTTTTTAATCCTTTTTTCAATCAACCCGCTCATACCCATCAGCATGAACGACACCGGGCGGCAAATGCGTTCGAGTACTTTCCAAACGCCTGCCATCAGCCGCGCAATAAACATGTTGCGTTGGGTGGCATATACTTTTGGTATGATTTCCCCGAAAAAGGTGATCGCAAAAGTTGTGGCAAATGTTACGACGCCGACAATTGTGTCTGAAGGATTCCTGGTGCTTGCCATATCCCACATAAGGAAGGTTGAAATGGTCACCACGCCAACATTCACAAAATTGTTCATGATCAGGATAGTCGCCAAAAGCAGCCGGGGTCGTTTTAATAGACCAATGATGTTGGCATCGTGCGGGTTGTCCGAATCACGGCATCGTTCCAGGTCATCTGGCTTCAAGGAAAAGAATGCCACTTCGGATGCGGAAATCATCGCCGACATAAAAAGCAATACTGCAATGGCAACGAAGCTGAACAGGTAAAAAGGAGTCAGCTCCAGCGCGAAGATGCCCGCGAGGAAAATACCGGGAGGCTCGTCCAAAGAAACTGGCTGTTCCAAATTAAGTCCTGATATGATCAACTCAGAAAGGCAGATCGTCGGTGCTATTGTCGGCGCCTCCCTTAAAATCATCAGACGCTGCAGATTGTTGAGATGGTGCCGATGGCCTGTATTCCTGGTTACCGCCACCATCCCTGCGTGTGCTGAGCATGGTCATATTGTCGCCAACCACTTCTGTAGTATAGCGGGTGACTCCTTCCTTCTCCCAGGAACGTGTCCTTAATTTTCCTTCCACATAGATCATGTCGCCTTTATGAAGATACTTGGCTGCTATATCCGCAAGACCTCTCCAGAGCACGATGTTGTGCCATTCGGTAACTTCTTTCTTTTCACCGGTAGTCTTGTCTTTGTAGGATTCCGATGTTGCCATGGTGAAGTTCGCCACCGTAGCTCCATTCTCAAGATTTCTTACCTCGGGATCCTTTCCGAGCCTTCCTACCAAAATGACTTTATTTACTCCTGACATATATTGTGTGTTGTAGTTGTTGTTCGATTTTTGATTGAGCTAACAGGCGGGCCTGCCTGCCGAAGTCCCGATGGCTATCGCGACGAAGGCGGGGGCGTAAAAATACCAAATCTCGTGGACTCCTATAAAATGGAACGCTCGTGGAGATACCTGGAAATCAGAACAGGTTTTGGAATTTTTTCCAGGGAAGACACCGATCTCCATTGCGCCGCTGAATCGCGGAGCAAGTGACTGGGAACCTTTTCGGGAGTAAGATTCATTTCTATGAACCGGGCAAAGATCACCTGATGTGTCAACACATGTTTATAGTCGGGTGATATGCGCACATCGCCGGTAAGTTCATGTGTGAACAGCTTGGTGATGATTTTTTTTGGATCCGCGGGCCTGGTTTCTTCGTGTAAGGGAAAGTCATGGAGCCCTCGCCAAATATCATTTCCCTTGCGTTCAATGGTCAACAACTTTTTACCATTGCGCAGAAGGAAGTAATAAAAGTAGCGCCGCGTAATCCTGGTTTTCTTCTTTTTAACCGGAAGAAGGGATTGGCTGTCGTGTTTGTAAGCAAAGCAAGATGATCGGAAAACACAATTCTCACAGTCCGGCCGCATGGGCACACATTGCAGCGCTCCGAATTCCATGATCGCCTGGTTGTGAATCGCCGGATTGTCTTTCGAGATAAGGTCATTGGCAAGGCGAGCGAAACGCTTTTTGCCCTCGGGTGAAGTTGCATCAATGTCTATACCGAATATCCTCGCAAGCACTCGTTGTACATTGCCATCCACAACGGCGACTTTTTCGTCGAATGCAAACGAGGCAATTGCTGCTGCAGTGTACGCACCAATTCCGGGCAACTGCATGAGTGCATCATAGGTACGGGGAAATTTACCATCGTGCTTTTCTACAATCGATTTCGCGCAGGCGTGCAGATTGCGGGCTCGGGTATAGTAACCCAGTCCCTGCCACAAACGAAGCACTTCCTGTTCGTTTGCCCGGGCAAGGGCTTTAACATTGGGATAATTCTTAACGAACCTCTCGTAGTAAGGAAGGCCTTGTGCTACCCTTGTTTGCTGCAAAATGATTTCGGAAAGCCATATTTTATAAGGGTCGCGTGTATCACGCCAGGGAAGCCTACGGTAATGCACTTCGTACCACTCAGCGATTTTTTTCGAGAAATATCCACCCTTCATTTCCTTGATAATCAGAATTTTTCAATATTGTTTTTAATTCTGGCTGCGCAAATTAATTTTGCCCTCCCTAAACTCAATCAATAACACCCAAGCACCGTG
>JBGAKL010000002.1:0-870511 GCA_044224375.1 Cyclobacteriaceae bacterium | reverse complement strand
CCAGTTTGGCCCAGCAATTCACACTGACTACTTCCCGGCACCCGGTCAGTAACGACCCAAAAGGGACAAAAATAAAAGCAAAATGGTTGCTATATTTAATCTTTAAACATCCTAATTAACTACCTGCGGATTTTAGGGAAAGAGATTTTTCGCGTCTGACCAATGTCTCAAACTCATTGACAAAGAATGCGAACGACTCCTGTAGTATCGCTTCAACCTCAGCGTGTTCTGTTTTCAGAGACGTCCCGTATTTTTTGGCAATGATCTCGCTTAGGCGTGGCCAATATTTTTCAGACACATCCCAATCAAATGTGAGGATAATGTTGCCATCAATATTTCGGCGTGACACTTCTATTGCATTTACATCATGGCGGGTAAAATGGTATTCGACATCATGCCGAAGGGAATGTTCTGGTTTCCATTATAATTTCCACCGGTAAATACTACAACGGCATTTAACCGGGGTATGACGAAAATGAACTGACCTCCGCTTCCCTCTGCAGCAAATGTCTGAACTACTTCATTATTAACAGTAAATTTCTCTATCCACCAATTGTAACCGTAACCAGTTCCGGGCCTGCTGGATGGGAAAGACGAGGTATTGTCTAAGATCGCAGAAGATGCAGTAGTAACCCAATCGGAAGATACAATCCGCTTTCCTTTCCATTTACCGTCATCGAGGAAAACCTGGCCTAATTTCGCCATATCCCTTGGACGTAAAAAAAGCGGTGCGACAGCAACATAGCCATCATCGCTTACGCGGAGGAAATAGTTTGTGATGCCTAAAGGTTCAAAGAGATTTTTCCTTGCGAAATCGTCGACCGGTTCGCCGGTGGCCTTTTTCAGGATGGCCGATTGTAAGACCGGCATCCCGCTGTTATACAAAAAGTAACTCCCCGCGGTCTTAACGACTTTCTTGCCCAGCAGATACCTGATCCGATCATTGCTTCGCTCCATTGCGTAGGAATCATTACGATCATCCTCCTGGTCAAAGTAGGTCAGTTCATCCCATTGCAAACCTGCCGACATAGTTAGGACATGCCTGATCGCAATTTGATCTTTCTGATTGTCGCGCAGGTCCGCATATTCCGGGAAAAAGTCAAAAACCTTTTGATTCACGTCTTTGATCAGCCCCTTGTCTATCGCTATGCCAATTAACGTAGAAATAAAGCTCTTTGAATCAGATCGCAGCGCGTGCAATCTGTCCCTGTTCCATCCGTCGAAGTAGGACTCTGTTACGAGCTTACCGTTTCTGATAATGAGCAGGGAGTGAATATTTCTTGGATTGCTTTGCAGTGTTTCAATCAACCGATTAATGCGGGCTGCATCAATGTTTTGGGACGATAAATCCGATACCTCCCAGCCATCGTTGAGCGCCGGTGGGGAGCTGAGATTTTCCTGCAAGCTTACAACGGGCTTGTCATTCCCGATCAGCATGTCATCACAAGCTGTGAGAATGGAAACAAATGCAATTACTAGTAGGGCCCTTTTCATTTCAGAATCGAATTTTGAGACCCAGCAGCAACTCATTTGAATACATTCGGATAGGCGCATCGCTGAAACTATTCAAATAAAAAAATCTGTATTGTATCAGGAAATCGGCCGAGTTCCCCATGCGAATAACGTAGTCAACCTTGAGTTGAATATTCCGCAGGTTAAAGTAGGTGACTTGTCCATGTGTGGTCAAAGTCCTGAGAATTTCATCCCGGTCCTCGTAGGTAAAGCTGCTCGCCCCACCGTTCCACAACACACGGTTTTCATATACAATCAATGGCAATGAGTACGCCACCTGCAGGCTTGTTCGCTCGGTCAGCGTTAGCCTGTTACGGAATTTCAAATACATGCCATGTAATGAAAAGATGTCGATGTTATCAAAGACAGGTTCATTCTCTAAATAGTAATTGATCGAGCTTAATTGAATGCCGGCGCGCAGGACGCTGGACTTTCCAAACAATTGAAAATCTTTTAACCTTCTGATGTATTCCAGTGAGGGATTTACATAAATAAGGTCGGAAGGCAGATTGCTTCCTTTTGATTCTACTTTTCCGGCGCTCGCCATTGCGGAAAAGACAAAGCTGTATTTGCTGGTTTCCCGTGTGTATGAAACGCCAAACCTCATGTTGGTTCCGCGAAACAGGAGTGAACTATTGGTATAGCCGATGTCCGTGAACCGGCCATGTACAACACCGAGATTTACATCGATGGAACTCCTTTTCTCTTTGCCCGCATTCTCCGTTTGACCATAGCCGACGAGGCTAATCCCCAAACAAAATGCTATGAAGCAATTTGATTTCATCTCAGGAGACTATGCGTGAACGGCGGTCTTTATAAAACTGCTTGTAGCTCTTTCTCGAAGTTGCGCCCAGGAATGATGAATCGATCATGTTATCTGTCTCCGGGCGATCAACTGTCAGTTCATCCAACACTTTCTTCACCCTTGTGTCTTTGATCCCCAGAACCGCGCCGAACTCCAGGAAGTCCGCACGCGTGTAAAAGCCGTTTGCGTTGTAGGCATGACTGAATCGCCCTTTGAAAAGCATCAGGGCCATATCCGATTCGGCGGGTGAATGAATCTTGGTACAAAGAAGATCATAGGCCGGCGTGAGAATATAATCACCGGCGTCGCTTCTCATGGCTGAGAAATTTTTCACGTGGGCATCACCGTTGCAAAAGATGTAGTTGAACAGTACAAGCCGGAAGAATTTTTCCACCTCGATCGAATACATCGGGATATGCTGGCGGATCAGCGATCCTATCTCTTCGTATGAAAGGTCGTACTTGTAGTTCTTTCCATGTGTCTGCTCGCTGACCTGTGCGATCTGCGCAAAGTCCTCCTGCTGGTATTTCGATCCGTCCGGTTTAACGTCGAACCTTTTCACCAGGTAAGCCGGTGTTCCATCGCTGAAATAAACAATGCCTGTCGGCGGCACTTTGATCTTGAAGAGCTGACCCGCGAGCTGCATGGTGAGGTGCTCATTGGCCGGCGCTTGCTCAAGGTCCTTAAACTGACCTGCCGGGATCGGCTTAAGAATATATTGACCGCCCGTCTCCGTGAGCACGAGTTTGTCGCCGTCCAACTTCATGGAATATTTTACCTGCACGCCGGAGATCGATAGTTTCTTAGTGAGGTTACGATAGAGCTCCGAATCCTCTTTATAAGGTGAATTGAATGGAACCTGGTGACTGACCTTCTTGCCGCCAAATAGATCTTTGAGGCACTTCCTGCAAAAGCCCGCTTCCTCCACCTCCTTGAAACAACCCTGACAGTTCATGAGTACACCTCCTTTACTGTCACCGAACCGATCGTGTCACTTTGTGCAGTCGCAAGCAAAAGGCTGAACGCATCATTCTCATCAATGCGCAATAGCCTGGCTTGAGTTTGCTTGTTCACGCCTTCTGAAAGCAATCCATAGAAAAACGGGAACAGTACAGGCGAGCGAAATTCTTTCTGCTTCTTAGGCAGGGAAAGGCTGATGGCCGGTCGGTCCGCGGCAACATAGGATTCGTCATAGCGGAACACATAGTGGTTGGGACCTTCCTGTTCCAGGATACCAGCCATCACGCCATTATTATATATGTGTGCCTTGCGTCCCATTACTGAATCACCTCTATCCTGATCTCCATTCCAAGCACCTCGCAGATCCTGACCATCGTGTCGAACTCCGGGTTGGCCGTGCCTTTTTCAATGGCACGAAGCGTCCGGGCTGAGATCCCGGCAATCTCTGCTAGTTCCTCCTGGTCGATACGCCGTGACTTGCGCCGGGATTGTATCAGTTGCCCCATTGATTCCTTGTTGTTGATCACCATATCCAAGCGGCATTTTATTGCCGATTTGTTTCAAATTTCCGGCTTTTATAATTGTAATACAATGAAATCGGCATTATAATTCCGATACGGCAATATAATTCCGATTTACTTATATTCTTGATGTTTTCAGCCGATAAATAGGCCAAAGCGGCAATTTATTTCCGGTTATACTGGTATTGAATTCTCAGTCGAAAACCAGCACCTCGTTAGCCCCGAAGTTTTCATAAGACGATGTCACCACTCTGTCACCGGCCTTGAGCCCTTCCAAAACCTCGAAGAATTCGCTTCCCATCTTTCGGCCAAGTTTGATATTCCGTCGCACTGCCCGCTTATCTCCATCCATAATGAAAATCCAGTTTCCCCCGCTGTCTTTATAAAAACCTCCCATCGGCAGCAGCAGTTCTTCCGACGACTGTCCAAGTTCGATCCTGAGCCGCAATGATTGTCCACGCCGGATGCCGGACGGTGTCTCCCCATCAAAGTCCATGTCGACTTCGAAGCGTCCATTGACGATGTTAGGATACACATAGGTGATCTTCAACTTGTAGGTCTTTCCCGCAAAATCAGTCGTGGCCTCCAGCCCAGTGCTGATCCGGGGCAGGTACAGTTCGTCGATCGGCACACGCACTTTGTACTGGCCCACAACGTCTACTTGCCCAAGCCGCTGCCCTTGCGTGATCGCTTGCCCCAATTCCCAATGGGCCATTGAGAGCTGTCCGTCTATCGGCGCACGCACAACCATGTTTTCCATGATCGTCCTCACACTTTGTAGGCTCTTCATCATTCGCTCTTCAGATTCGATCGTTGCCTTCAATGCGCGAATGCGATCCGCCGAGTCTGCTTTGTACTGGTCGTACGTGATTCTCTTTCGCTCGAGGTTATACTTGTAGTCGGCTTCCGTCCGTTCGAAGTCCTGCTTGGAGATAAGTTTCTTCTCAAAGAGCTTTTGTTGCCTGAGATACTGCGGGCCAAGAATTTCTATCTGGTTGTCTATCTGGGCAAGTGTAGTCCTTTGCTCAAGGTCATTTCGCATCAGCGATACCTTGGTGGTCCTGGCGCTGTTGATGCTCTCGGCGAACGCCGCCTCCTGTTGGTAAACCTGCAGTTCCCGGTTCAGGTTGCTAAGCCTCAGTATTTCTTCACCTTTCTTCAGTATTGCACCGCTCTCTTTTGAAATGCTCCTGATCGATCCCCCTTCAATTGCGTCGAGAAAAACCTGACGGGCAGGTTCGACGATCCCGGTCTGCGGAATGTATTCTTTGAACTCCCCGCGCTTCACTTCAGAAATCGTCACCGTATTCTTGTTCACCCTTACGGTCGGACGATTATCGGCGAGGATGAATTGATACCCGATAAAAACAAGGAACATGAATGAGCCGCAATACAAGACGATCTTCTTTACAGTCCAATATGATTTCTTAATGCTGCGATCCATACGTTTATTTTCATCTCATTTTCCAACTAACATGCCAGCGTCCCTGACATCGTCAAATTTCTATTGCAATTGATCCAGGGTCATCAGATCGATCCGCTTCCGAAACTTTCGCGTTCGCACGCGGACGTGAACATTCTGCCGTCACTTACGTAGCATCAGACCGACATGCCAAGGATAAGAAAGATCAAAAACCCACCGAAGAAAGCAGAGGTATGCCACACCGTTTCACTTTCTTCATGAGCTTCGATCAACAATTCTTCCGTCACCAGAAACAACAGCGCCGACAACCCGAACGAAAGAACCACCTCCATCGACTTTTCCGAGATCGTACTCAGCAGCGTCGCACCGAGCAAACTGCTGACGCAGAAAATTCCCGCCAGCGCAACCACGAAATAAAATGCCTTCCGTTTTGAAAGGTCATTGTTGCGCAGTTCCGTCGTCACAGCGATGCCGAGTGAAAGCAATTCAACAGAAAGCGCCAATGCCAACAACTTTCCTTCTTCCGCGCCCGCCGCAAAACCGATCCCGAGCAGCACGCCATCAATGAAAATATCCACACCCACACCGATCAAAAGTGCAAGCGGGATCTTGCTTCGCGTGACGGCAACCTCTTCGGTCTTCTTTTCCTCTGTCAACTTCCTGACACCTGTCATCACGACGATACCCAGCACAAAGCCGATCACGACTTGCACCGGCTGATGCTCTTTCACTATATCCGGCAGCAGTTCAACGGCGACTACGGAGAACACAACACCCGCGGCAAAATGGAGTATTAGGCTCCGGATGTTTCCACTCGGAGTCTTTACCAGTGATATTGTTCCGCCTGCCATCATCGTGACCGCGGGGATCAGCGAGAACAACCCGATCTTTATCAACAGCTCCATATTGCAAGAAGTTTATTACACTTTCATTTTTTGAATGCGGACTGCGTTCACGATGGCGAGCAGCGCGACACCTACGTCTGCGATCACCGCCTCCCAAAGGTTTGCTACTCCGCCCGCGCCGAGCGCAAGCACAATCGCTTTCACAACCATAGCAAGGATGATGTTCTGCCAGACAATGCTACGGGTGACTTTCCCGATCCTGATGGCAGAAACGATCCTTGACGGCTGGTCATTCTGTATCACTACGTCTGCAGTCTCTATCGTCGCATCGCTCCCCAGGCCGCCCATCGCAATGCCGGCGTCGGCAAGCGCGACTACCGGCGCATCGTTCACTCCGTCACCGACAAAAGCAATATGCCGTCCCTCGTCCTTGAGAAGTTTCACCTTTTCCACTTTGCCTTCAGGCAAAAGATCTCCGAACGCATCATCGATGCCGATCTCTTTTGCAACTTTTGAAACAACAGACTGCTTGTCTCCGGACAACATCACCGTGCGGATGTTGATCGCATGCATGTCTTTCACAGCCTGCACGGCGTCCGCCTTGATCTCGTCAGCGATCGTGATATAGCCAGCATACTTCTTATCGATCGCGACCACCACGATCGTATCCACTTCCTGTTCGACCTCTGCAGGATGTTCAATAGAAAATTTCTTCAGCAGCTTGAGGTTTCCGGCGAGTACTTCCTTCCCGTCAACAGTGCCTTTCAATCCATGACCTGCGATCTCCTCGGTCTGCGAGGCGGTAGTCGAACCGATCTTATCTCCGACGTACTCGACGACTGCCTTTCCAACAGGATGCGTCGAATTTTTCTCAAGCGCCGCCGTGATCCGCACCAGGTCATCAGCACTGATGTTTACCGGATTTACTTTCTGCACCTTGAATACGCCCTTGGTAAGCGTGCCCGTTTTATCCATCACCACCGTGTTGACCTTAGTCATCACGTCCAGGAAGTTGCCGCCTTTGAAAAGGATGCCGTTTCTCGAAGCAAGTCCGATGCCACCGAAGTAGCCGAGCGGAATGGAAACAACCAGCGCGCACGGGCAACTGATCACAAGGAACACCAGTCCGCGATACAACCAGTCGTTGAACACATAGTTGTCAACGAAGAAGTAGGGAACCGCCACGAGTGCTATCGCAAGAAAGAACACGATCGGCGTATAAACTTTTGCGAATCTGGAAATAAAAAGCTGCGTCTGCGACTTACGCGCGGTCGCATCCTGAACCATCTCGAGGATCTTGCTCAGCTTGCTGTCGGTGAACGCTGCATTCACTTTCACCTCAGTGACCGTGTTGAGGTTGATCATTCCTGCAAGTACCGGCTCTCCTTTATACTTTGTATCCGGCCTGCTTTCTCCCGTGAGGGCAGCGGTATTGAACGAAGCCTGATCGGACAGCAATTCACCATCAAGCGCAACTTTCTCTCCGGCTTTGATCTGTATTGTTTCACCAACAGTCACTTCCGAAGGCTTCACTACCTGCGTGTTTCCGTTTCGCATCACCGTCACCTGGTCCGGCCTGATGTCAAGCAATGCCTTGATGCTTGCCTTCGCGCGCTGGACCGCAGAATCCTGGAACCATTCTCCGATGGAATAGAACACCATCACCGCCACGCCTTCCGTGTATTCGCCGATGTAAAACGCGCCGAGCGTAGCCACGCTCATCAGCACGAACTCGTTGAACACGTCGCCGTGGCTCAGCTTTCTTGCCGCCATCTTCACCACGCGCCAGCCTGCAAGCAGGTAAGCAATCGAGTTGACGATGAGGTCAAACGGCTTGGGCAACTTGTACTTGAACCCGAACTCCATCACAAGGAGGACGGCCAGGATCACCAGTGAAAGGATCAGATCCCAATGGCTGCGCCACCCGGACGTCTCCGCGGATTCCTCCGAGCCGTGATCGTGACCATCATCGTCATCATGGTCTTCGTCACCATCGTGCTTATCGTGATCATCCTTTGCCGGCTTTACAACATGACCGTTGACAGGGGAAGACTTCTTTGCCTTGTCCTTTTCTTCGTTGTCTTTATTGTCTTTCTTTTCCATATCGCTTCTATTCTGAAAATTCTTTTTTAGTTGAGGTGTCGGGCTTTGCCAGCTTCCGGTAGAACTTGAAATCATGAAGGGCCAGCAGTCCATAAATTATGATCGATGTGAGCACACCTAGGATGTACATCCCGAAGGCGATCGCAAGACCGACCGACGCAGTCGCCCAGATTGTCGCCGCTGTCGTAAGCCCGAGTGCCTTGCCGCGTGAATGCACGATCACACCGGCGCCGATGAACCCGATCCCTGTCACCACACCGGCTGCAATGCGGGTGAAGTCCGCGCTTCCGGGCACGTGCGAAGAGATCAGTCCGAATGAGCAAGTGCCGATCGCAACGGCAGCGTACGTGCGTATGCCGGCTTCCAGCCCGTGACGCTCGCGCTCGTAGCCGATGAAGGCGCCGCACAATAGCGACACCGTTACACGCATCACGTATAGCAATTCAATATTCCAGTCCATGATATTTTGTTTTTCATGTTGTTGTCAGTAGAAAATGAATGTGAGAATACCAGTTATCACAAGCGTGACGCCCGTGATGATCCCCGCGTTGTGTTCCAGCGCATGCCAGTTGAGCTTCATCATACCGCGATACGCCAGCCGCACCCACACGACCATGCCTGTCATCGTCACCACTGTATAGAGCACGGAGAGCACGATCACTTCTTTCCATCCATAAGTTCCAGCGACCAGGAAGTAGCCGCCGATCTCAAAGCATGGTGAGAAGAACATCGCGAGCGCCAGACTCGCAATAATTTTTGTGCGTGAAACAGAACCCACTTCGCCCGCGAGTTCAAAGTGACGGTGGCGATGGTGCTGGTAGATATAGAAGATACCCATGATGACGAGCACAACGGGAGCAACAAACCTGCTCACAGTCTCAAGGTCGTTGTCAAGGGAAACGCCGACCGCGCCGATCAGCCCACCCGTGATCACCGTGCTCAGCACATGGAAGAACCCCGCGATCAGTGTCGCGCCCGTCGTCTCCCTGAGCGTCCAGGCTTCTTTCCGTGCGATAGCAAGCACGGGTAGCCAATGATTCGGGATCAGGGCGTGCAGCACACTAAGTATGATGCTTCCGATGATGAGCGTGACCACGGTTTATTTCTTTTTGTTATTCACACTGTTTTTTATCACTCCTCTTCCTCGGAGTTCTTCATCTTGGACAAAATCGCGTAAGCGTTCTTCACCACGATCTGCGCCGTCGTCGGGAAGTCCGAGGGCAGCATCACTTCCGTGTAGCCGAGCTCCGTGTTGCCAATCTGTATCTCGAGCATTGTGAAGTGGTACTCTGAAGCGTGCTCTTGTTTATTTTCGTCTTTCAAGGCCGCATGCGGTGAAGCTGCCAGTTGATAGAAAATATATTTCTTGCCCTGGTAGTCGATGATCGCTTTCTCCGGCAACGCAGGCACTTCTACGCCGCCTGTTTCTACGACTGCCTTCAAATACATACCGGGCAGCAGGTTCGTATCTTCTTTATCGATATGACAGTGGATCTGTATCGCGCGGCTCTGACCGATCTGGCGTCCGAGCAGATACACGGTTGCCGTTCGCTCTTTGGTTTCGTTGGCAAGCGTGAAGCGTACCTTCTGACCGATCTTGAGTCTGGGCACATCCTTCTCAAACACGGTAAGCTCGACGTGAAGGTGCTCGGTGTCCACAATCTCGAAAAGAATGTCGGCGGGGTTTACAAACTTCCCGATGTTGACACTCACAGCCGTCACGTAACCGCTTATCGGAGAGTACAGGCGCACCGTACTCGACAGTTCGCCGCGCTCTACGGCTTCAAGGTTGACATTGAGCACTTTGAGCTTGGCTTTCAAACCGTTGGCCTTCGCCTGCCAGCTGATGAAATTTGTCTTCGCCTGCTGCAGGGTCTTTTGAGCGTTCACGTTTTCTTTCGCCAGATCCTGCTGACGCTGATAATCCGCCTCGGCGAATTCAAGCTGACCGCGTGCATCGATGTAATCCTGTTCCAGCTGAATGAAGTCAAGGTTCTCGATCGTGGCGATCACCTGTCCTTTCTTCACGCTTGATCCCTGCAGGAGCGGTGTGTCTTTCAGGAAACCTCCGAGCGGAACTGAGATGCTCACCTTTTGCTGGGGCGGTACGTCCAGCACGCCGTTCACTTTGATCGTGCCGCTGATCTGCTTGTTCTCCACACCGCCCAACTCGATGCCGGCGTTCTGGTATTGCTCGCCGGTAAACTCGATCGTGTTTTCTTCCTCGTCGTGGTGAGACTCTTCGGCCGCGGCCGCTTCCTCTTCCTTGGGGCCGCACGAAGCAAGCATCCAAATCGAGAGCACCGCAAAGAATATATAGATTATCCCTGTTGATTTTTTCATGTTGTTTCTGTTTTTCACTTGCGTGTATTCATTGTTTTTTACTGCCATTGATGATTCATCAGATAGATCATCCTGGCAATGAGGAAGGCCAGCAAGACTGCCGCGATAAGCCATGCAAGGATTTCCTTCCATGTTATTTTCCATCGCTTCCTCAGCTTGCCATGTTCCTGCCTTGGTGAGGTTTGTTTTTTCATCGGCGCTTTGAATGTTTTCGTTGATCATGATCCTTAGCGGTTGCCGAGCAGGAACTCGATGTAGATAATGCTCTGATCGTACTCATTGAGCGTGAGCAGAAAACTCTCCTTGATCGACAGGGCGTTGCGCACGCTCAGCAAATATTCGGCATACCCGATGTCGCCGCCGCGAAAGGCAGCCTGTGCCTGCTTGAGGATGAGGTTCGCATTCGGCAACGCCGAATCCTTATAATACTGAAGGCTGTTCCTCGACTTGGCGAATCGCTGCGAGGCTTCCTGGAGCTGTCCGCTGAACCGCGCCCGCTCGTAGCGATACGTCTGATCGGCCGACACGCGCCTGTATTCGGCTGCCTTGATCCTTCCCTGATAAGGCGCAAACCACAACGGGATCGCCACGCCCACCTGTAAGCCCGTGAAGCGATCGCTCTTCGTTGCAAGCGAATTGTCCTTGTAGTTGATCACGTCGATAAGCGTCTGATTGAAGTAACCAACCGTGAGGTCGGGGGCCATCGAAGCTTTTTCAAAACGCTTCTGAGCAGAAGCTACTTCCACCTGCTGTCGCTGGAAGGCAAGCAGAGGGTTCACGTTCAATGCGCTCGAGTCTGGCAGATTTTCCATCGACAGTTCAACCAAAGCATCCGGCGAGAGCGCAGGCAGGTCACTGCCATTGATCAGTGTCTTAAGGCGCGTACGAAGAACATTGATGTCGGCCTCGTTGAGCATTAGCTGGTTTCTCGTTTCGTTGCGCTGTGTCTCCGCCGTCGCCTGCTCCAGCAATTTGCCTTCACCGGCGCGGTAACGTGCCGAAGCCGCTTTCAGGAATCCTTCATAAATACTGTCCTGCTGAAGCAAAAGAGTCTGACGCGCCATCGTGTAGGCGAGCAGGAAATAGGTCTGCTTCACCTGGTAGACAAGCTCATTCTCCGTCGCCGCTTTCTTTAGCTCACTCGATGCAAGTAGTGACCTGTTCACAGCTCCCTTCGTGCCGAACACCGTGAAGGGAATGGACTGCGTGATCGAAATGTTATTGTCATTACGGAAGCTGTTGTACTGTCCATACATCAGCATCGCGCTCGTCTTGGGAAGATCGAACCCGGTCTTTTTCAACTGGCGTTGCGATTCCACATCCGAAGCGGCGGCAGCGATAGACAAATTTTTTTGTCTTGCCTGCCCGACGGCCTGCTCTAGGGTGATCTGCGTTTGTGCCGTCCCTTGCAATGCAGCGAGCAGACAGATGCAAATGATTAATGTTCTCATACGCCGGTTGTTATTTGTTTTTTGTGACCGAATTTTTCAAACGTGATGTAGAGGCAAGGCAGAACGAAGAGCGTAAGGATCGTGGAGCTTACGAGCCCGCCGATTACCACCGTCGCCAGCGGCTTCTGCACTTCCGCGCCTGCAGTCGTTGCCAGCGCCATCGGCAGAAATCCGAGCGAAGCCACAGTGGCCGTCATCAGCACGGGACGAAGCCTTACTTCTGTTCCTTTAAGGACAATCTCACCGAGGTCGGTGATGCCCTCGCGTGCAAGGCGATTAAACTCTGCTATCAGCACGATGCCGTTGAGCACCGCTACACCGAAGAGGGCAATGAAGCCAACGCCCGCCGAAATACTGAAAGGCATTCCTCTGAGCAGCAGCGCGAGCACCCCGCCGATGGCTGCCATCGGGATGGCCATGAAGATTAGCAGTGACTCTTTAACAGAATTGAAAGTGAAAAACAGGAGCAGGAAGATCAGACCCAGCGCGACCGGAACGGCAACCGACAAACGTGCCTGCGCTTCCTTCAGGTTTTCAAACTGTCCTCCGTATGTCGCATAATAACCCGCCGGAAATTTTACCTGCTGACTGATCTTGCCACGCAGCTCTTCTACAACCGTGGCGATGTCGCGGCCTCTGACATTGAAGCCGACGATGATGCGCCGTTTCGCATCTTCACGCTGTACCTGGTTGGGCCCGATCTTGAATTCCACTTCGGCCAGTTGCTTGAGGGGGATCTGATCTCCTTTGAGTGAAGTGACGAACAGGTTCTGTACATCGGCAAGACTTTGCCGGCTCTGCTGGTTTAACCTCACCACCAGGTCGAAGCGCCGCTCTCCTTCGTACACCATGCCGGCGATCTGACCGGCGAACGCCGCGTTCACCGCCTGGTTCACTTCATCCACACTGAGTCCATACTTGGCAAGCTCGTCGCGGTTGATCTTCACGACTATCTGCGGAAGACCGGTCACCTGCTCGATATACAAGTCGCGCGCACCCTGCACGGAACCAGCAATCTTTCCAACTTGCTGCGAAAGACCGGTGAGCACGTCGAGGTCTTCTCCGAAGATTTTTACTGCGATGTCTTGCCTCACACCCGTCATCAACTCGTTGAATCGCATCTGTATCGGCTGCTGGAACCCGAACGTCACACCCGGGATCACTTCCAGCGCCTCAGACATCTGCTCGGCAAGGTCCTCGCGGTTGTGTGCCTTTGTCCATTCCTTCTTGTCCTTGAGGATGACCATCAGGTCGGCCGCTTCGATCGGCATCGGGTCGGTCGGTATCTCGGAGGACCCAATCTTGCCGACGACTTCTTTTACCTCGTCAGGAAATTTTTTCAAGAGAACGGCAGCGCCCTTTTGAGCAGTCTCGACTGTGTAAGACAAGCTGCTGCCTGTCAGCACGCGTGTCTCTACTGCGAAGTCTCCTTCTTCCAGCGTTGGAAGAAATTCTCCGCCCATACCCAGGAATAATACCGCGCTCACGATAAACAATGCAACCGCGCTTCCGATCACAAGCAGTCGCCTGCGAAGCGCTCCCTGGATCAAAGGCGTGTAAGTGCGATGCAGGAACTCCATCATGCGGTCGGAAAAAGTTTTCTTGTGCTGGGTGTTCTTGCTGAGAAAGAGCGCCGACATCATCGGTACGTAGGTGAGTGAAAGAATGAATGCGCCCAGTATGGCGAAGCTTACCGTCTGCGCCATCGGCTTGAACATCTTCCCTTCGATACCCACCAGGGCAAGAATAGGAAGGTACACGATGAGGATTATGATCTCTCCGAACGCGGCCGAACTCCTGATCTTCGAAGCCGATTGATATACTTCGTCATCCATTTCACTCTGCGTGAGCCGCTGCGATAAATTGCGCATGCCCAGGTGATGCATCGTCGCTTCCACAATGATCACCGCCCCGTCGACGATGAGCCCGAAGTCTATCGCGCCAAGGCTCATCAGGTTTCCCGATACACCGAAGGTTGTCATCAGCGCAACGGCAAACAGCATCGCAAGTGGAATCACCGATGCCACGATCAGTCCCGCACGCAGATTACCCAGGAACAATACAAGCACGGCGATCACGATCACCGCACCTTCGATGAGGTTCTTTTCAACCGTTCCTATTGCGCGGTTCACGAGCGAGCTCCGGTCAAGGAACGCCTCGACCACCACGCCTTCGGGAAGTGTCTTGTTGATTTGTTCGATCTTCTCTTTCACCGCATTGACTACGGCGATCGAGTTTTCTCCCTTGAGCATCATCACGATCGCACCCACTACTTCGCCTTCATTGTTGAAAGTCAGCGCGCCATAACGCGTGGCGTTGCCGAGCCGCACTTCCGCTATGTCGCGGATGAGTATCGGGATGCCGCCAGGTGTGCTGGCCACCACAATCTTTCCGATATCGTCCTCGGTGGTGATGAGACCTTCCACCCGGATGAACCATGCGTTTGGTTTTTTATCGATGTATGCGCCACCCGTGTTCTGGTTGTTCTTCTCAAGGGCTGTGAAGACGTCGTTGATGCCCAAGTCGTAGCTTCTCAGCTTGTCGGGATCTAGGGCGATCTCATATTGCTTGAGGTAGCCACCGAAGCTGGCCACATCGGCAACTCCTTTCGTACCGAGCAACTGACGCCTTACGATCCAGTCCTGGATGCTGCGCAGTTCCATCGCATCATACTTGGATTCGAATCCTTTCTTGGGACGCACAACATATTGATATATCTCGCCGAGTCCCGTCGTGATCGGTCCGATCTCCGGAGAACCGATGCCGGGCGGTATGCGTCCGGCTGCCTGCGTCAAACGTTCGTTGACCTGCTGGCGCGCCCAGTATACGTCGACCTTATCCTCGAACACGATCGTTACCACTGAAAGACCGAAACGTGAGAAGCTCCTGATCTCTTTGATGTCCGGAATGGTAGCCATGATCTGTTCGACTGGAAAAGTGACGAGCCGCTCGATGTCCAGAGCCGACTGCGAAGGAGCGATCGTGAGGATCTGCACCTGGTTGTTGGTGATATCTGGCACGGCATCGATCGGAAGCCGCGACAGCGAATACCCGCCCCAGGCTATCAGGCCCAGCGCGAACAAGCCGATGATGAGCTTGTTGTTAATGGAATAATGAATGACTTTATCTAACATGAAATTTTCAATTGATAATTGATCGAACCCTGCCGTATTGTCCATTACGGAATGAACTCAAGCGCGCACGCGCACGCTCTTCATGACCTGGGTTCTGAAAATGAAAAATGTAGGACGGGTTATCCCGTTGATCCTCGGGAATCGAGGAATCAGGAAATTAAACTCTGGGCGGCTGCCAGATAGAATGCAAGGTGTTCGTCAGCACCAGAGACTGATAAGGAGTGGTTGCCCTTTCTCCATACTGCATGATATGTTCGCTGACCGAAGGAGAAAATCCAGGCTGCACGTGAGACGCGCAGCAGACGCAAATGCAGAACGGAGTGCACAAATCCTGTTCGGATTCATTGTGATCATGCGCGTCGGCAAACTGCGTTGAGATGCCCGACTTTTGTTCGTCAAGGCAAGTGTTCACGTCCCCGCACGGCCTCACGTTGAGGTAGAGGATGTAAAGGACAAATATGATCTGGAACAATCTCACTTTTGCAAAGATACGATGTTTGAATGAGTAATATCCAATTCAAGGCAATTGCAGGCCTTGACCTGATTGATTGTATTTAAAAAAAGCACTGCCTACATTGGATTCGAAACATTTTGACAGGGAGGTGAAATTGCATCACTGTTGCAGTTCACCCTGCTGCTGCCATTTTGTATCAACGTAAATCAATGCGGTCGTGTTTTCACGAATAGGCATCTTGCGATCGTCAACCCGTCCCGTTTTGTGTATGGGAAATCAAAAAGTTTTAGCGGCTTTGTCGTGATAGTTGAAAACTCCAAGGCTCATTCCGATGGAAACTTCGTGGCTTGTGAATACAAGGTTCGACGAAGGCGCAATGGGCACTTCGACAAGATAGCCGAGCCTCACCTTGCCCACCACCGCCTGCGCAAGCAAACCGGTGGAGCGGAAGTTGCGCGTGAAAACCCCTGCGGTAAAATTCTGTTTCCAGGTGAAGCTCCCGTTCAGATCCACCGATGGAGCGACGTTGCTTGCATAGCGGACAAGGGTTGAAGGCTTGAAACGCAAATGTTCGCTGATGAAAATAACATAGGCTCCCATCAGGTAATAATTCTGTGTATACAGTTCAACCGCCTGACCTCCCTGGCTGACCGTTGCGGGCAAAAGCCGCGGCGCAGATAGGCCGATCATAATACGGTCGTTCTTGAGCATGACGCCCGCACCGGTGTTGAACTTGGTTTCCTGCAACTGGCCGAAATATGTATCGCCCGCATCACGGATGTTTAACGAGTTAGGGTCCGTTGCATATTTCACAAAACCCATCTGCAACGCCATCGATAACGTAAATTTTTTCAGCTTGAGCTTGTATGCATACTGTGAATTGAACTCCGTGTTCTGCTGGTCGCCTAGCTTGTCCTGGATCACCTGAACACCCACACCGACAAGGTCGCGCACCGCGGAAACATGCGCGTTGAAATTTACCGTCACGGGGTTGGCCTCCATGCCCGCCCACTGCGTGCGGTACTGAAGGTTTGCATTGAGCATGTTGTTGCTTCCCGCATAAGCCGGGTTGATCACCAGCGGATTGTTCAGGTAGAGGGCATAGACCGGGTCGAGCTGTGAATACACACTCGTCGTGATTGCAACCAGGCAGATAACCAATGCTGTTCTTTTCATGAGGTGTAGGTTTAGATCTATTTTCTCAGGGAGACGAACCCTGTGCGCGGTGAGAGTCCCGACACGAATTCGATCTTATAGTAATATGTTCCCGCCGGCAACGGCTCGCCGTTGCGGCCCAGCCCGCGGAAGACCCGCGTGACGTTGTCGTAGTTCTCCACTTCGAACACGTTGTCACCCCAACGGTTGAAGATCATCACCCGGTTCTCACGCATGTCGGCGAGCGATTCGATGTTCTGGAGGAAAAATATTTCATTCTTACCGTCGCCGTTCGGAGAGAGCGCGTTGAAGACGATCATCTCGCCTGCAACTTCCACAGTGATCTCCTGCACGGCGCATAATCCATTTTGATCGCATGCCCTTACCGACAGGCGGTCCGTACCGGAAAATGCAATACCGCTGTAATCCACACGCAACCTTCCCGAGGCAATGCTTGCCAAGGCCCCGCTCGCCGGTTGCTGCGATATTGTCACTGAGCTTGGATCTACTGGTGAACCGAACGTGCTTATCATCGCAAGCAGATCGACGCTCGCCGTTCCACCTATTGTTGTCTTGAGCACGGCGGTCTCAATCACGGGTGCCTTCGGACAGGTTTTGATTTCTGCCGTAACCGCCTGACGGGAACTTTCACATCCGTTATTGATGGACACGTAATACGTCGTCGTCGAGGAGAGTTGCGGCGTAGTGAACGACCCGTTCACCTGTCCGGGTATCGGGGTTCCTCCCGTTGCCTGTGAGTACCAGAGATACTGCCCGTTCGCTGCACCTGCGGCAGTGATCGTAACGGTTGAAGATGGAGAGCAGCCCGATCCTCCCGTTACTGTCGGAGGAGAAGGCGGCGAAGTGATTGTCGCAATCACAGGAGTTCTCACACTTTCACAGGTGCCGTTGTTGATAGAAACAAAATAGCTAGTGCTCGATGTCAGCGGTGAAGTAATCATTGAGGCATTCACTTCGCCTGCAATAGGCGTTGATGTTGTGTTGTCCAAGTACCACCGATACTGGCCGTTCGTTGCACCCGATGCCGACAGCGTCACCGTCCCCGGTCCGCAGCGCGTGCCGCCCGTTTGTGATGGTGCTGTAAGATTAACGATCGTTGCAACCACGGGCACGCGCGCGCCTTCGCATGATCCGTTGTCAATAGAAACATAATACGTAGTGCTCGCTCCAAGCACCGGAGTTATATAGCTCGCTGAAGTTTCGCCCGCAAATGCTGTTCCTCCGGTTGGCGCGCCGTACCACCTGTACTGTCCGCTTGCTCCTCCACTGGCGCCAAGCGTTACCGATGAGGAGGGACCGCATGCATTTCCATCTGTTGCCGTCGGAGTTGCACTGCTGATCTGTGCTATGGCCGGTACGCGAAAACTTTCGCATCCGCTTGATGTCTCAAACAGTGTCACGTAGTAGCTGGTGGTAGTACTGAGCACCGGCGTTGTGAACGCAGCACTGCCGCCCACTACCGCGCCCCCCGAAGGAGCATCGTACCATTTGTATTGCTGGCCGCTCACTGCTCCGACCGCGTTGAGCGTTACCGTCGCTGGGGTACAGCTTGCACCTCCCGTTGCACCCGGCGAAGAAATCGGAGGTCCGTTCACGTTCACGATCCAGTCAGCTGATGAAATCATGAGACCTGGCACGAGCGTGTTGCGTACTTCTACCTTATAGTTGCCGTCGTCGGATGAGGCGCCGTGAGCAAGGCTGAATGCCTGCGAGGTTGCACCCGCGACTGCTGTTCCATCCTTGTACCATTGATAAGTATTCTGTGCGCCCGGCGTAGTGAAAGGAATTGTCATCGGGCATCCGATGTTCGAGCTTACACTCCCTCCGTTGAAGACTGTGTTTTGAGGACTGTATGCGAACCCGCCCAGTCCCGCGTTCGGTTCAAGATCACCGAAGTCAAAAAAGTTTCCATAGACATAGAGTTGTCCCTTCGGGGAAGAAAACTGAGGAAGATCGGTCAGCAGGTTGTTTTGCAGCTGCACATACCTCAGTAACGGAAGGGTCGCAATGGAAGTGGGAAAGGCACCGGTGAACTGGTTGTCCTGTAGCCGCAGGTTGCTCAAGTTCGTTGCCCCGCTAAGTGCTGAATTCACGGCACCACTTAACTGGTTGTTGTTCAGCCCGAGGTCCGTGAGTTGTGTCAGGTTCCCGAACGAAGATGGGATTCCGCCCGTGAGCTGGTTGCTGCTGAACTCCAGGTAGCGTAGCGAAGTGATGTTCCCGATCTCCGGCGGAATTGTACCAGTAATCTGGTTGGCCGCGATTGACCAATTGATAAGATGAGATGTGCCGAACTCCGGCGGGATCGTGCCTGTGATCTGATTGTGGTCGAAATAGAAATTTAACAGGGCGGCCGCCGAAGATATCTCTTTAGGGATCGTGCCGGAAAGTTGGTTCTGTCCAAGGTCCAGGGTCTGAATAGCAGTCATCGTGCCGATCTCTTTGGGCATCGCGCCGTCAAAAAGGTTCCCGCGCAAATTGATATAATAGACGTCTGTCCATGTTCCCATCTGCACGGGAAGCGGTCCTGACATCTGATTGAAAGAAACGTCAAGCTGACGCAACTTGCTCCCCGAGGTACCAAGGTTAGCGGGCAGTGTTCCAGTGAGCTGACAGTTTCTGATCGATACATTCATCACGCTCCGCAGTTCTTCGGGCAATGTTGTATTGATCGGATTGTTGTCCAGACGCAGGTATTGAAGAGCCGGCATGGTTGCGAACGGAGCAGGTGATTCGTTAAGCGCGTTCTGATACATGTCGACCTGATAGACATGTGGAAGCGAAAAAAAACTCGGTGCGATCTTACGCAGACCAAGACCCTGAAGGACAACTGAGGAAAGCTGCGTGAGGTTGCTGAAGCTTGACGGAATATCTCCATTCATCGGAGAGAAGTAATCGATGATCGTCAGATTCACGAGGCTGGTCATATCACCCATCTCCCTCGGCAGAGAACCAGTGAAGTGCATCCCGTCGTTGAAGTTCTGATAGATGTAGAGATCATACAATGAAGTCAGCTTTCCCAGAGAGCGCGGGAGCGGACCGGACATCGCATTCATTGTAAGGTTCAGTTCGTGAAGCTGTGTCAGGTTCCCGATTTCTTCAGGCAGCGTTCCGTTCAGGTGAGGCCTGTTAGCAAACGCGGCGCTTAGGTAGAGTCTGGTGAGATTAGTTAGGTTGCCGATCTCTTTAGGTAGCTCTCCCGTTAGACCGTTGTCGTAGAAGCTCAGCTCGGTGACGTGACCCGCATCCACCGTAACTCCGACCCACGTGCTCTCATCATTGTTGAGCCAATTTGTGTTTGAAGTCCAGTTCGGCCCGCCGGTTGAATAGTAAAACCATTGCAATGCTTCCCGTTCGCTCGCCGGTATCACGCCGGTTCCAGATGAATTGAGATTCAGGAAATAGTTTGCCGTCAATTCCATGCCGGAGAAGTAGTTGTGATTTTTTTCTTTCAGTGTGTAAATACCTTCATCACTTGCCTGAACTGAAGAGAAGGCAAGCTTGCGATAGGTCGCCCCTGGGATAGCCACGCCGTTCTTGTACCATTGATAATAAGTAACAAGGGTGGAGTCGATCGGAGGTTCGAAGCTGACTGCATCACCAACAGTGGATGCAAGCGTAGCTCTCTCAAATTCCAATTGAGGCGAGTAGGTTAATGTCGCTCCGTAGGAAAACGAGGAACTGTTTGGCTCGAGGGATGTGAAGGTGATGTAGTTGTAAGAAATATTCAGGTCCACGCCGAAAGTGAAGCTATTATCCATCGGTGGTATGGACTTGATCAGATTATGACTCACGTCCAGCTTGCGAAAACGATTCTGACCGATCGCGGAAGACAGGTCGGTCAGCCGGTTATAGGATAAGTTCCACGAGCGCAATAGAATGTCGATGAAGTTGGGTTCTGGAACAGCTCCGCTGAAATCGTTGCGCGACACGTCGACGTGCGTGGCGGGAATGTGCCACATGTTCACCGGTAAAGAGCCGGACAGTTGGTTGCCACTCAGATTCAGTGTGTCCAGACTGCTTACGTTGATTACATCTTCCGGGAAAGATCCGGTCAGCGCGTTGTTGCTCAGGTCGATCTTTCTCAGCTGCGTGACATTCCAGAGTTGTGTGGGAATTGAGCCGCTAATTTTATTGGACGAAATATCCAGGTACAAAAGATTCGGTGGAAGTGAAACAGGGATGTTGCCAGCGACATTGTTGCCAGAGAGATCGAGAGATGTCAGCGATGCAGGCAACGCGGGAAGACCGCCACTCAAATTGTTGTCACTCAGGTCCAGCACATCGAGTTGAGAAAAGTTCGGCAGGCGGTTGGGCATTAACCCGATAATGTTGTTGCGCGAAAGCTTGAGCTCCCGAACTTTGCAACCGACAACCCTTACACCGTACCACGTGCTTTCGTCGGTGCCCGTCCAGGGATGCGTCCAATTCCATCCTTTCGTATCGGCATAGAGTTGCGAGAGTGCAGCCTGCTCACCCACCGGAAGGCATGAAGCGACACCACTCGGTGGCGTGAATTCCAGGATGTCATACATATATTGATACGACGTGACACCGCCTCCATGATCGAAGAACCGCAGCCCTCCGAACATGTATGCTTTGGTGCCAACGGTAAAGGTGTAATATTGAGAACGGTTCATCGGCATCTCGCCAATCTTCGTCCAGGTATTCGCCGCGGGTTTGTATTCATAGTAGGATGAATCGGTATTGGACGTTGAACTGAAGTATGCACTCGATCCCACTGCAAAGTGACGCGCGTCAAAAGACGGGTTGTCAGCTTTGCGTGTCCATACATTGCCGGCCGGATCGTATTCCCAGAACTGGTTGCCGCCCGTAGAGTAATAACCTTTCGAGCCGATCGTGACTGCATCCTGGTAATAACTAACACTCGCGGTCGCGACCGGCGCCCGTGCCAGCCAGGAGTTTGTCGATGGTGTGTACTCATAAAAATCAGTAAGCAATGACCCAAACAGCGTCGAGCCGCCTCCCATGTAACCTTTGCTTCCCACAGCAAACCCGATCGCATGAGCGCGCGCAGCACCAGGGAAGTCTGTCTTCTGCGTCCATGCGTTGGTCGCAGGATCGTATTCCCAGAAATCTTTCAGGTCGACGAACGCCGATCCATTATAGTAATAGCCAAGGCCAACGTACGCTTTCGAGCCAATCGTGAAAGCTGTAGGAATATTGCGCGTGGGTCCGGGCATCGTCGCTTTCTGGGTCCAGCCGTCAGCTACGGGGTCGTACTCATAAAGGTTCGAGTAGGCGAAAAAATATCCCTTCGCCCCGATCGTAAACGTGGCACCGTTGTCGGTCCACGTCGGTGTGCCCGCGGATTTTTGTATCCAAAAATTCGTCGGCTGAGCATGAACACGCAGGACACACATGAATAAGAGAGCGAATGCAGGTAATAAAATCTTTTTCATACTCAGGATTTTTGTTTGACCCGCACCGCGCGCTCAATAGGTCGCAGTGTTGGGAATGCACCCCGTCTGATTTGTTCGATGGCTTCTTTCGCCGCGGTCTCCGCTTCCTGCGTCGACTTGTATCCGTCTGATGGTTGTCCTGGGAGTTGAGACTGATGGATGATGCGCTTCTCGTCAAGGCGGATAACAAAACACCACGTCCCGTTCATCGCCGGAACGATCTCCACTTTGTATGCAGGCTCGTTTTGTGTTGCCGGTGTCGAAGAGACCTGGGCAAACGAGTTCATGACTAGTAAAAGGAAAGCGACGCAAACGAGAGGTCGTTTTGAGTAAAGCCATTTATGTATCATATCGGTCGGAAGTTTTGTTCTTGTCCTCTGACGGCTCGCGAAAGTCAAGCACCAGGTTTGCCTTCCGTACCTGCCGGGTAGTAAGCGCACGCCACCCGCGCGCGATCGCGCAGCTCAATCGATAGGTGATGGACTTTTTAAAATGCTTATTGCCTTCTTGCATCAGAGCTGTTTGCTGAAAGCGAAGATGCCCGGGTGAATGCCCGGAGGCTTGTATCCATGTTCCAACCTTTGACGGTAATGTTGCGCGGGGCATGAAATCCCGCAGGAAGGCATGAAAAAGAAAGATTATTTACCGTGACGGTCCGCGGCGTAATCGCTGGGCGCGAGGCCGAACTCTTCTTTGAAGGCTTTACTGAAATGCGAAAGGCTCGAATATCCTGTCTGGTACGCGACCTCTGAAATATTACCCGCTCCCGACGACAGCAGTGTAGCAGCGCGACCCAGGCGGAGCTTGCGCATGAATGAAGAAGGAGTCAAACCGGTGAGGGCAATCATCTTGCGATAAATCTGTGTTCGACTCATTGCCAATTCGGCGGCAAGATCTTCGACCGACAGGCTTTCATCATCGAGCCGGCTTTCGATATACTTCCGCGCCGCTGCCAGGAATTTTTCTTCCGGTGATTCCGCAGTTGCTGCCGGCGTAGGCTCCGCGAATTGCAGTCGCCGCAAATGGGCCCGCATATTCTCACGCAAAGTCAACTGGTTATTTACCTTGAGGACCAGTTCTTCACTGTTGAAAGGTTTCATCAGGTAATCGTCAGCGCCCGTGCGCAACCCTTCAAGCCTCGAATCAGCCGAAGCTTTTGCAGTAAGCATGATAAAAGGAATATGATCTGTGCGAAGATCTGATTTGATCCTTCGGCACATCTCGATCCCATCCATGCCAGGCATCATCCAGTCGCTGATGATGAGATCCGGAACGTGCTCGATAGCGAGCTCAATTCCCTGCGCTCCGTTTGTCGCCTCCGCATACCGGTATCGCTTGCCCAAACAACCCATAATGAACGAGCGGATGTCGCCGTGATCTTCAACCAATAAGACCAGCGGCAAAGTCTCGTCCTCACTTTCTTCGTTGACAGCGGAGATCGCCTTTTCTTCAACAGTGTCGTTGTTGGTGCGCGGATGCATGACTGGAATTGATGTCTCAGCGAGCGGAAGTTGGATCTCGAACCTCGTGCCCTGGCCGAGCGTGCTTTCAACGCGGATGACACCCTTCATGAGCTCGGTATATTCCTTGACAAGCGCAAGCCCGATGCCGGTGCCTTCCGTATGAACCATGCCCTCGTGTTCGATGCGGTAGAAACGGTCGAAGATGTTGGTAAGCTTGTCCTGCGGTATGCCTGGTCCTCCGTCAATTATTTGAAGCGTCAGTGTGCCGTTTGCGTATAACGCTTCGATGCTTACGTTCTTTCCTTCGGGAGTGAACTTGATCGCGTTGGACAGAAGGTTTGAACTGATTGCCTCCAGCTTTTCCACGTCGCAGTTCACAGTCGGAAGACCCGGCGCAAGCGTAACCCTGTAGTCGATTCGCTTTGACTGCGCCAATGAATGAAACTGAGCGATGATGACAGTCAATAGTTCTTCAAGGTTGACCGCCTTGATCGATAGCTTCATCTCATGTGCATCGAGCTTGGCAAGATCAAGTAATTGATTGATGAGCTTGAGCAAACGTTCCGAATTTTTCTGGATCAATCGGATCATGCGCCTTGCATCTTCATTCTTTTCCTGGGCAAGCAGCGAAGCGGCAGGTCCCTGGATAAGCGTAAGCGGTGTGCGGAACTCGTGCGTGATGTTGGAGAAGAAATTTGTCTTCAGATGGTCGAGCTCGCGCAGCGTTTCTTTTTCTTGTTGGTCAAGGGCCATGCGCGTCTTGATACGCTCGCGCCGGATGATGTCGCGGCGGCCCAGCCAGAGCAAGTATATCAGCACAGCCGCGTATAAGGTGTAGGCCCACCAAGTGCGCCATGGCGGAGGCAGCACCGTTACTCCGAATGCCGCACCCTGCTCGTTCCAGTTGCCGTACGCATTCGCGCCCCGGACGCGGAAGGTGTAATGGCCCGGGCTCAGGTTCGTGTAGGTGACAAAGCGCCTTGCTCCCGAGTGCACCCAGTCCTCATCGAAACCTTCGAGCTTGTACATATAACGACTCGATGCCGGATGGTGGAAATCCAGCACGGAAAATTCAAACCACAGCAGGTCCTGTTGATAGTCGAGCGTGATCTTACCCTTCGACAGACTTTCGGAATTCACCACCTCGTGGCCAAGCAAGCCTTCATCGTTAAGATCCGTTCCTACCGCGGTCACTGCCACGCGGGGTATTTCATCAAATACCGGCAGTGAGCGGTAAGGTATCACTCCGATCGTTTGTCCGGAAGTGATGAAAAGGTTGTCTCCGACTATGATTGACGACAAGGTCAGCGCCACCGGGCTTTTCACTTTTTCAAATACGACCTCTCCGGCCTGATCCTTGAAGCGATAGTGCGCGTCAGGCGCCTCAAGGATCACCTCCCGGTCGGGCATCGCCTTGAAACCAATGTCGGCGCGGCTGCCAAGACCCTTCCACTCATGCGAGAATTTCCCGGTCTTCGGATGAAGCAGGTTGAGGCCTCCCTGCGTTGCGATCCACAAGCGATGCTTCTTGTCTGCAAATAGCCCACGTATAAAATTGCTGCTCAGCGTTGAGTCATCAGCGGGGTCATGACCGTAGCTTCGGATCGTATTGCGCTCCAAGTCCATAAACATAACGCCGGTCGTGGTGGTACCCAACCACAAACCCGAGTCGGACTCCAGGATTCGGTTGACGTTCTTGGATTCCTTCATCAGTTTTCCCAAACGCACAAAGCTGTCTTGTCCTTCCGACAGCATATCCAATCCCCAGTTCGTTCCGGCCCAGATCCTTCCACGCGAATCTTTCATCACCGTGTACACGTAGTTGTGACTCAAGGTTTTCGGGTCTTCCGGGTCATTGCGGAATGCAAGAATGGCGCGGGTTCTTTTATTGTAACGATATAACCCATTATCGGTAGCGATCCAAAAGGTTTCAAAACCGTCCGTGTGGATGAAATTACACCGCACGGCAGGGATTTCATTTTTTGCCGTCCCGAATCGTATCGTCTGCTTTTCCCTGAGCAGGCTGTCGGTGATCATGATGCCGTAGTTGGCAAAGGCGAGATAGTATCCATCGCCATCAAATATCCCGAAGTTCAATTCCGCTTTTGGGTCAGGTCTGGCAATTAACTGCATCGACGGCACGAGCGACACCTGCAAAGCTCCCGCGTTGTTGGTTCCTACCCAAAGCTTATGTTCATTCTCCAGAAATAAAGTACGGAGCGCATTGGTCGGCAGCGCGAACAGGGATCGGTTGCTGAACAATTCATTTTCAAACTCATCTCTCTGTGTATTGTAAACCCGGACGCCTCCGCCCCAGCTTGCGATGTAAATCCTGCCGTCCTTGTTCGGAGTTACGCTCCACAATGAATTGTTTCCCAGTCCACCATCGGGATCTTTTTCATCAACCGTCCAATGCGTAAGCGCGCGCGTCGCCGGTACCAGTCTCAGGAGTCCTCCGTAGGTAGCGAGCCAGATATTACCGTCCAAGTCTTCACCGATGTCGCGCACCACATTGCTGCGATAGTCGATCGTCTTATCCGGATGATGATTGGTGTAGTGAATGAACCGGTTGTTCTTCTCATCATAACGACTGAATCCTTCACCCGCATATCCCACCCATACATCACCTTGGTGGTCAACAAAAACCTTGAGCACGCTGTTGTCCTTCAGCGAGGTGCCGTCGGATGCATCGTGAAAGAAGTGTTTGAATGATCCTGTCTTTGCGTCATACTTGTGGATACCGTTGGAGCCGATCCATACGTTTCCATCCCGATCGGTAGCGAGCGAGTTGATCACCTTACCAAGAAGTGAATCACGTTTTTCATCAAGGCGAGTCATTACGTTGGTCTTCAGACTAAGGCGGTTCAGTCCTGCGGTAAGCGTGCCAATCCACAGATAACCATCGCTGCTCTCAGCCAGGCACATCGCGAAGTTGGAGCTCAGTGTCGCCATGTCCTTCTCGTCGGTGACGTAAGGAACAAAACGATAACCGTCAAAGCGGAACACGCCGTTGCTGGTTGCCATCCACAGGTAGCCGCGCGTGTCTTTAATGATGTCCATGACCGAGCGGTCATGGAGACCGTTGCTGCTGTTGAATGCCTGGACAAAAGATGTCTGTGCTACAACCGTTTGCATGCCGGCGAGGCTCATGGTCAGGACGAGAAATGTTCTGATAATGGTGAGCCGATTCATTGCCGGTGCCGGTGTTATTCTATTTCATTTTTCTCATTCCTCGCAAAAACGCCAGGCGGGTAATATACACCGATTGGGGTAACTGCACCATGACCGAACCCGCCTTCGTCTTACGCGGGTTTACATTTCTAATGCATTTCTAACAGGTACAGGGTTCATCGTTGAATTCGTATGTTTGCGAGGTGAAAGCCGCCTGCATCATCCTTTCAAGTCTCCTTTTCGGGCTTTCCGTATTTCCGTGCAGCGACAATAGCTCCTGTGCCGACGAGCAGAGGACGGGTTCCATCGCCGCCACGACCGACCACAACCACTCCACCCATGAAAGCGACTTTTGCAGCCCTTTCTGCATCTGTTCCTGTTGTTCGGCCAATATCCAAGTAAAGCTCCCGCAGGATATCGCCCCGGCAGCCACGGTTTACCACGCCGTTCTCAACACACCTTATTATATAAGGCTCGTCCCCAGCGCCGAATCTTCCATCTGGCAGCCACCCAAGATCTGATTAGCCTTTCACGCCCGGGGTAAAAGAATGTGTTGTCAACGCATTGTTCACTCCGCCATTCATGGTTGCGGTTACCGCTACCATCGAATTGCGCAGCCTGACTCTCTGGAATACTTCTCCCGCGTAAGGCAACCTTCATCCATCTGTCGCAAGTGAGATCACGGTCTCACCACCTACGGAATGCGAAGACAATTCGCACCGTCCTCACCGGTTTATTCCGGCTCTAGTCGCAACTGCGTAAGCTCTTAAAAATACCGGTTGCAAATCCTGTGAGTCCTTGAAAGGAAGAAGTAAGAATAATTTGAATGATTTCATTCTTAAGAAGACATAGATACACGCTCACGCTTGCCTGCCTGTCGATCGCACACGCATCGCGGGCACAGGTGGACACGACGTTCTCGCGCACGGTGGTCGGATACAAAGACTACCTCGGTCTTGTCGCACGCAACAACATCGGCTACGCCGTCGAGAAGTTCAGCGTCGGATTCGCCGAAGCGCAGATAGAGATCGCAAAAGTTTTTCCGAACCCGCAGCTCTACTACGGCTATATCGACAATGGGCAGAACCGGATGAAGCTCGGGTTTGGGTACGCCGTCAACGCATCAGGCGTCATCGAACTGGGGGGAAAACGCAAAGCACGCATCGACCTTGCCTCACGTTCGGCTGAACTCACACGGTCGCTGCTGGAAAATTACTTCCGCAACCTGCGCGCCGATGCAACGCTGGAATACCTGGCCGCCCTCAAGTCGAAGTATATCGTCGATGTGATGATCAACTCTTATAAGAGCATCACGCGCGTTGCCGATCTTGACAGCATCCGCTTCCAGCGCGGTGCCATCACCGAAATCGACGCACACCAGAGCCGCGTCGAATCCGACCATCTTCTCAATACCGTTTATGAAACCGAATCCGAATGGAAAATGGCGCTCGCGGATCTTTCTCTCATCGTTGGAAAAATCCGCACTGATACACTTTTCTATCCCAAAGGAGATTTCATACCGTTCGAACGGCAGTTCACGCTCGGAGATCTCATCGCTACCGCGTTGAACAACCGGGCGGACCTGGTGGCAGCCTTGCAGAATACCAAAGTAGCTGAAAGTGCCCGGCGTCTGGCTATGGCCAACCGCATGGTGGACCTCGGGATCATCGTGGGATCGAATAACATCTCAGCGGCATATAATAATGTCGCGCCCGGCGTCTCGTTCAATTCCGTTTACGGAGGGATCACCTTCCCGCTCAAGTTCTCCAACAACTACAAAGGCGACGTAAAGATCGCCGACTACACGGTCGAGCAATCGCAACTCCAGTACCGGCAGGCCGAACTGCAGGTTGAAACCGAAGTAGTGCGCGCGTTCTTCAACTATGTCGGCAAAGAGCGGCAGGTGAAACTCTTCCAGTCGGGACTCCTCGATGAAGCACATAAAGTGCTGGAGGGAAAGATCTACAGCTACAACAGGGGAAAGAGCCTCTTGCTGGAAGTGCTCATCGCGCAACGTACCTACAACGAGATACAGCTTAACTATTATGAGACGCTGTTCAACCGCGCCGCGGCACTGGTCGAACTCGAGCGCTCAGTCGGAATCTGGGACATAAACTTTTAAGCCGTGAAAAACTTAATCATATCTTTCATTACGCTCATATGCTCCGGTGTTTTTGTTATCGCCGGGTTTGCGCAAGGTGAAACACGGCTGGGCTTTTCCCTGGGCGTATCCTCAGCAACCATCACTGGCCCCGACGTTGACGAGCTCTCACCGCGGCAGAAAGCAACGCCATTACAGGGAATCCGCGCCGGTGTCTTCGTCAACTCCAAAATCAGGAAAAATTTCTGGGTGAAGTCCGAACTCCATTTCATACAGAAGGGTGCAGTGCTCCATAGCAGCGACGCCGGAGGCAATGCCACACAAACACAATTGAAAAGCCGGTACATCGAAGTGTATCCGTTCAGTCCGACTTTCACTTATCACGGCTTCCAGGTCCTGGCCGGTCCTTACGTGAGCATGCTCCTCACGGCCTCGGTGCGCGACAGCTCAACTTTCGGTTTGTCTTACTTGCTGCAACCGTATCGCCAGAAGATAGACGCCGGTTTTGTCCTGGGTTTTGAATATGACTTCCGCTTTGGCCTTAACCTCGGCGTGCGTTACACGAGAGGCTTCGTGCCGCTCTATGAAAACACAGCCGAGCTCGTCATCAACCCCAGCTCGCCCTACCTGCCGCTGCAAAACATTTACAATGAATGCCTCAGCTTTTCGGTAGGCTACTCGCTGCACGCACGAAAAGACAAAACCGACTGACGTTAAGAATGAGTACAAACGAACCTTCCATGCAACACCCCCAGAAACAAACCCGATCGAAATCAAGACGATGGAAGATCGCCGGGATCATTCTTGTTTTAATTCTTCTTTCGCTGACCTTCTGGCCGCAGCTGCTGCATGAAAAGATCGAGTCACTCACGCGCGAACAGATAGAGCAGCGCATTGACGCCGATGTGACGTTCTCGCACCTCTATGTCTCGCAGTGGCAAAAATTTCCGTCACTCACTTTCTCACTGCGCGATCTTGTCATCATCACGCGCGGCGAGGACCGGGATACACTGCTGGCAGCACAAGAGATTGCCGCCTCAATCAATGCATGGCGCCTTGTGACAAAAGGCGGCATCGACATCACGTCCCTTGCTTTTACCAAGCCCAGAATCGTGGCGCACGTTGAGCGCGACGGCACGACGAATTTTTCAATCTTCAAATCCTCTCCCGATAGCGCTTCCTCCTCCGCCGCGCCGATCTCCCTCCAGCTCGATGAGATCACCATCGACGATGCGCACATCCACTACGCCGACGAAGTGGCCGGCACTACCTTCGTCACGCAGGAGTTTTCATTCAACGGCAAAGGGGATCTTTCAAGCACGCTCTTTGACATGAGGGCCGAGGTGAAGACGGAGAGCGCGACGCTCACCTTGGAGAAGCGTCCATACTTTGAAAACAAAAAGATCGATCTCTCCCTGCTACTGTCCGTCGACAAGGTCAACCGATCCCTCAAAGTCACCGGCAGCAAGGTCACCGTCAACGGATTCGCATTCATGCTCGACGGAACGTTTGGCGCCCGGGAAGACCGCTACGACGTCGATGCCACTTTCTCCTCACCGCGCACAAGCCTCCATGAAATACTTTCCCTTGCAAACTTCTTCCACGAGAACTTCGAAGACCTTCAGTCGGAAGGCACGGTGCGTTTCGGAGGATTTGTGAAGGGAAGCTATGTGCCGCGCACCGACACGATCCCCACCTTCAACCTTTCTCTCGAAGTCAAGGAGGGAAGCATCAGCCTTGCTTCCGTGGATGAATCCATCAAAGACATTCACTTTGACTTCGCGCTCTCCAACGATAAGGGCCTCATCGACAGCACGGAAATACAGATAGACAGCATTTTCTTCCGCATGGATGAACACGTCGTCCAGGGTCACGCTCATGTGCACCACCTGGTGAACTCCGACATCGACGCACGCCTGTCCGGCTCCATCCACGCCGAGGAAGTGCTCGAAGTGTTTCCTGTGAAAGGACTCAAAGCAAAAGGTGAACTGAAGTTCGATGTCAGCGTCGACGGAAGATATTCTGCACTCAAATGGCCCGCGGAAATTCCCGAGGTGCACTTCGACGTGGACATGGCAAGAGGCATGCTCAAATATGATTCATTGCCAGACTCGCTGAGCGCAATTTCTTTCCATACACTCGGCCACGTCCCGCAAGGCAACTGGCAGAACTCCCGCCTGGAGATCGCCTACATCAACATGAACGTCGGCGACAATCCTGTGACGGGAAACATCGTGCTTGAAGACCTTGCACGCCCGAAAGTGAAAGGAAAGTTGGAAACTTCCATTCATCTCCAGGATGTGCTCGCCGCCTTTCCCGTGCCTGGCCTCGACATGAAGGGATCGCTTGAGGCACGCGTGGATATCGACGGCACCTTGGCGCCCAGAGAAAAAATCTTTCCAAAGATGACTGCCTCGCTTTCCCTCCTGAACGGATACTATAAGACGAGCGCTTATCCCGAGCCTTTGGAGAATGTACAGATCAAGGCTGCGCTCATCAATAAAACCAGCTCACTGGACTCCACGCGTCTTGTCATCGAAGAGCTCACCTACACCCTGGAAGGCGAACCGTTCGAGCTGCGTGGACTGATTAAGAACTTCAGTGATTTTGAATACGACCTCTCAGCGAAGGGAACGATCGACCTCGGCAAGATGTCCAAAGTACTTGCGCTTTCCGAGCTGTCGCTGTCAGGGAAAATTCATTCAGACATACAGGTGCGAGGCCGTCTTGCAGACCTTGAATCAAACCGCTACGAACGCACAAAAGCTTCGGGTGATATCTCCCTGGAGCGCATCCGTATTGCCGGCAAAGGGCTTGCGCGCCCCATCCATATTCCTTCAGCTTCTTTCAAACTCACGCCACAGCTTATCGAACTCTCGTCAATGAGAGTGCGGACGGGACACACTTCCTTCACGCTCTCCGGTGAACTTCATGATTACTTCTGTCTCTTCACCAGAGACAATGACAAAGTGCTGGCGAAGCTCAAGCTCGACGCCGATACGCTCGATCTCAATCAATGGAAGTCAGCCTTCACCACCGTCGAGCCGGATTCCCCTTCGCTTGCAGCGGGAACGAGTTTAAAGAAGTCTGCCTGGCAGGTGCCCGCCTTCATGGACTTCGATTTCGACTCGAACATAAAAACGCTACGCTACGAGGACATGAAGATCTCCGATATGGAGGGAGAGATACTCATGAAGGACGGCGTGCTCTCCATACGCGAGTCGGGTTTCAACTCGCTGAACGCGAACTTCCAGGCAAGCGGCACTTACGACAGCCGCAACATCGACAAGCCGCTCTTTGATTTCAGGCTCAAGATCGACGAGCTCGACATCCAGAAAGCATACAAGGAGATCAAACTCGTGCGTGAATTGCTTCCCGCCGCTGCCAATGCCGAAGGACTTTTTTCAATCGACTATTCAATCAAAGGAGAGCTCGAGCCATCGATGCAACCCAGGACTGCTTCGCTCACGGGGATGGGCGACATGCACATTGCCAACGCGAAGATCAACGGCATGAAGATGTTCGACCAGCTCAGCAAGCAGGCAAAGAAGAGAGAGCTCAATGATCCGCACCTGCGCGACTTCACCATCTCTTCTGAGATCAAAGACAGCAAGATCTACGTCAAGCCATTCCGCCTCAATGTCTCCGGCTTCAACACAGAGATCGAAGGGATGAACGAGATCAGTGGCAAGATCGATTACCTGATCAAAGTGCAGCTGCTACCGCTCAACCTCGTGAAAGTCCCCTTCCACGTCACGGGCACCTATGACAATCCCAAAGTCAGCCTTGGAAAAGGTTGATCACAACATGAAAACAAAACTCCTCTCTATATGCTAATGATCATTGCAATCCTGAAAGTACTCATCCGAAAGAACATACTCATGGCTATTGCCCTACTCTTCGGCTCCATGGGGATCGGCACGGTCGGCTATCATTATATATGTGATTTCGAATGGATCGACGCCTTCTACAACGCGGCCATGATCGCTACCGGGATGGGTCCGGCGGATGAGCCCGAATCATCCGGGGGAAAGATCTTCAGCGCTTTCTATGCGCTGTTCGGCGCCTTCTCTTTTCTCACCGTTTTTGGCGTACTCTTCACGCCGCTCTTCCATGACCTCATGCACAAGCTCGACGTGCTCAACAAGGAACAGTGTGACTGATGGTGCGCCCCAGACAGCTTCGGAACGATCAGAAAAAAAGCCGCGTGCGCCGGTGGATGGAATTCCTGATAATGTTTGTCATCACGCTTTTTATCGTGCTGCTGCTGGCTTTGTCCCTGCTCATGAAACACATCACATTACATGACTGACATTAGAAAGTTCTTAATCGTGCAGTCCGCGATAATGCCGGGATGCCCGCTTCGTTTTTATATGCATGACTGCCGAGTGCTACTTTCCCGGAATATGCTGAATAGATTCGTGGTCATCTGCTCCTGCGCGATGCTCGTCGTTTCGACTCGTGTTTACGCGCAGTTCTCCTATACCATAGATCAATCCGTGCCGGTAAAAGGTCCCTCAAGGTCAATGTTGAAAAATCCGTGGGCCGGCGGACTCAATGCAGCACAGTTCAACACCATCCATCTCAACGCCGACCAGGCCGAAGACCTCGTGCTCTTCGACCGCATGGCCAACAAGGTGCTCACCTTCATCAATGACAAAGGCGCATGGCGCTACGCTCCAGAGTATGAAGAATATTTCCCCAAGGAGATCACTAACTGGCTGCTGTTGAAAGATTTTAATGCAGATGGAAGAAAGGATATTTTTTGCGGTGATGCGCTGGGCGTGAAAGTATATCGCAATGTTTCTGCACCGGGCGGCCTCCTGGAATGGAAGCGGGTTATCTTCTTCAGCACCGGCGGCCTTCCCACGGACATACTCCTTACAAAAGGATTCACACAGAAGACAAACCTCCAACTCCAGTACGACGACCTTCCCACGATCGTCGATGCAGACAATGACGGCGACCTCGACATCTTCAACGTCCGCTTTACCGGCAACGGCAGCGTGGAGTATCACAAGAACTTCAGCCGTGAGCGCTACGGCTCTGCCGACTCACTCGACTTTGAAAGACAAACCCAGGCATGGGGCGGCTTCACGCAATGCAAGTGTGAACGCTTCGCCTACAACGAAGAGGAGTGCTCGTTCACTTCGGGACGACTGCAGCATGCCGGCGGAAAAGCGCTGCTCGCCATCGACCTGGACGGCGACCGCGATCATGAGATACTTTTTTCAGAAGCCGAATGTTCTTCGATCTACTCACTCACCAACCACGGCACCGTCGCCGCGCCCGTCATCAATTCCGTTCAGCGCTTTCCTCCTTCGCGCCCGGTGGACATTAATATATTTCCGGCGGTCTTCAATGAAGACGTAGACCTCGATGGACTTAAAGACATCATCGCCTCACCGAATATTTACCGGAAAGACCTGGCCTCACAGGACCTCCGGAAATCGACCTGGTTTTATAAGAACGTAGGAACGTCTGCAGTTCCGAGCTTCCAGTTCGTAAGGGACAATTACCTGCAGGGAGAAATGATCGACGTAGGTGACGACGCGGTGCCCGCCTTCTTTGACATCGACGGTGACACGGACCTTGATCTTTTTATTTCCAACAATTCGGATTCGGCTTCGACAGGATCGGTTCATTTCTTCCGCAACACCGGCAGCAGCACAGACCCGGCGTTTGAGTTTGTAACCAATGACTTCGCATCCATCCGTTCGCTGTCACTTACCAACGTGCGCATCCAGTTTGCCGATCTTACCTCGGACGGCAAGCCCGATCTCTGTTTCCTCGGCGTCGATGCGCGCGCGGTCGCAAAGATCTTTTACCTGCCTAATCGAGGCGAAGGCGAAAATTTCCGTGCTTCCGACGTTGCTTCAATCACGTTCGGCATTGCGCCACAGGAAAACTTTCATTTCACCGACATCGATCACGATGGTCGCATCGACCTGCTGGCAGTCCGGGCCGTCGGCGCACTGGAGTATTGGCGTAACTCCGGTACTCCTGGACTTCCGTCTTTCTCAATCTCGGACCGCGCCTATCTTGGCTTCGCCGCAAGCACAAGCCGACGTCCCTTCGCCATATCGACCGCAGACCTTGACAGTGACGGCACCCAGGACATGATCATAGCCGACCAGTTCGGAAGCCTTTCCGTTATCGAAGACTTTCACAACAGTTCCGCATCAAATGCATTGACAGATATCGCTTTCAATCCGCTCCTTGAAAAATATGTCCAGCCTTCTTTCGGAAAATGCTGGCCTGTGGCTGCCAATCTTTTCAGGTCAGCAAGACCCGCGATCGTGGCGGGCAACATCCGTGGAGGGCTCACCATGCTGCGCAATGAAGAGAAAGACCTCGGCTTCAATGAACTCCTGCTGACTGTCCATCCCAACCCGGCCGAGCAGTCCGGAACGTTTTTTGTCGATACCAACCTGCCGCTCAGCTTGGATATTTTTAATTCCCTCGGACAGTCCGTACAGCGTGGCTTGCCGGTAGCCTTCGGCAGGAACGAGCTACGCCTGCAACTTGCCGCTGGGATTTATATTTTAAGGTTCAGCGACGGAAACGGCGTTGTTTCAAGAAGGCTTGTCGTCAGGTGATTTCTATTGTTGCCGAAAGACGCGTTATTAGTGATGCAGGCCAATTTTAAAGTTGATTATATCCCTAAACTCAATGTCATGAAAATAGAACATGAGCTTGCAGTCCTGCTCGTCATTCAATTGACTGGATCGGCCTTCTTCGCGCGCTTCGAAGTGGAGACACCGGCACTGAGAAAAATATTCAAGTGGCTCATGATCGATATCATCACGGTCGGCCTGTACTTCCTCGTTGGTCATTTTGCTTTGATCTTTCCGCTCATCATCATAGCAGCAGGCACGGTGTTTCATTTCCGGTTTTGTAAACAGAACAATATCGATCCGCTCAAAGCCACACCTCGAAAGAAGTATTATGAGTTTCGTGGCTGGAAATGGGAAGAATAATATAATTACAATCCGGTCATAAACGTGTTACGGCAGAGCTGTCATTCAAGCTCGTCAAGCTCCGTTGCCTGCATACTTTCCTCATCTGCGTCCGCTGCAGAATACTCACGATTGAGTATTGAGTAAAAAATCCGTTTGGCAGAAATTTCCTCCGCGCTTCACCCAAGAGGCACTCAAGACTTTAAAATCACGTAAATCCGTATGACAAAGCTCATTGGTTGCGCCGCCCGCACATCCTGCTTGATCGTGACCACCCTGGCTCTTCTGCTTGGCTGTTCGAAGAAAGATCCTGCGCCCGCCGCAGTTACTGATCCGCGCGACGCCTGGGTTGGAACCTGGGCAGGTGTGAACAATTGCCAAACGCCGCCTTGCGGAGCGTCACCCCTTCAATCCAACTCTTCCAACATCACTGTCTCCATCACAAAGTCTCCGTCCAGCAGTTTGCAGATCGTAATGATCATTACTACTTCGACGGCGAATGGAAATGTATCAAGCAGCCCCTACACGGGGACCGTCGTCGCTTCTCAGGCATCTTTTACGGTAAACAGCGGAAGCCTTTCAGCGACGCTGAATGGAAGTTCTCTTACGCTGCTTGATCAAAGTCATTCCTTTACATGCACCGTGAACGGCCAGACTTCCATCATGTTCAATCAGTGCTCTTCGACGTTGTCGCTCAGTAGTGGCGCGGGCAGTCCTGCGAACTCAACCAACACGACCCTCACTTTCAACAATACTGCATTCACGCCGGTTTCCGTCGTGATCGGAGCAGACACGAAAATAGTGCAGCCGGGTGCGACCGTGGTATTCTCGGGATCAAAGGGTGCCGCGGCTATCGGCTCGGCATCGACCTCAGGTACGACGACGACCGGAACACAAGTCGGCCTCAAGATCTCCTGGAACATCAATACTACTTTTCCTTCCTCGGGCAACACTACAACGAATCTTGACGTCAATGGAGACCTGTTTTTTGTGAAGCTGACTAATGTTTCAGCAAAGCAGATCGTCAAGATATATTCCAACTACGGCCTTTCTGATCAGACGCTCGACAATTTGTCCATTCCCAACAATGGAACTGAATATTCGATCGGCTATTACAAGGCTTTCTCCAACTCCAACGTGCGAGCCGAAGCCGCTGACGGTACTTTCTGGACCTGGAACTCTTCAACGCTTGCGCTGACATTCAAGAACAACCAGGTTGTCTCACTAAAAGCAAATTGACTTCAAAAAGATTATCCGGTAAAATCCGGGGCGCTTCCGAAAAGCCAAACGAGTAGGACCATCTAACCTCCAAATGATCATGAAAAATTCCAGTGCAAGATTGTTTTTCGTCACCCTTGTCATCGTTCTGACAGCGTGTGCCCAATCCGCTTTCTCCCAGACTGTGATCTACGTGGGCTCAAACAAAGCGTTCGGAGTATGCTGGGGTGGCGGCAACATGGTCAACAACGACCAATGTGCCCGCAATCATTGCGTGCAACGCGGAGGTATCAATCCTCAAAGAGTTTTCTCAACGCCTAACAAGGGATTCGGGGCGCTCGTCCGCGCTACCAATGGCGCGATGGGATGGGCAGCAGGCTACGCCACGCCGACAGACGCCATCAACGCAGCCATCAATCAATGCAGGATGAGAGGAGGCGATTCGAACTTCACTGCAGAGATGGAGTGGGACGACAGGAACTGATGCGACTCATGACGACTCTAAAATGTGCCTGATGCCTTACATCAGGTCATTGCTAAAGTAATCGCATTTCGCGGGCAACGCTGATCAGACCTATTGAGTTAGTGACCTCAAGTTTACGGATCATATTGCGGCGGTGCGTGTCGACGGTGTGCCTGCTCAGATTGAGAAGTTGTGAAATATCACGGCTCGATTTACCACGCGCGATCAACTGAAGTATTTCAATCTCGCGCGGCGAGAGCACATCGCGGAATTTGCTTACTTCCGGATTGCACGCGTCGAGCAGGTATCCGTACCGTCCGAAACCCTTCATCGTCACCACGCTCCGTGAATCAATATGAGTTACGTCAGTAAACGTCGCAACAGAATGGGTGATCGATCCGTCGGGAGCCTGCAGGAGGCTCGCCTGTTTGAGGACCCTTATGATCTTTCCCGACCTGTGACGCAGCCTGTAGCCATACTGCGCGTAGGAGTTGCTGAGATCTTCCTTACCGTCGTTGAGTCCCCATTCGATTGCGATCCTTTTGCATTTCACAACGTCCGCCGTGTTTGTTTTGATGATCGGTTCGTACATCTGAGGGACCGCTTTTATTTCCTCCCTGCGATAACCGAATATCCCGTAGAAGTTCCCGGTTGATTCAACGATCTCCCCCGTATGCATGTCTACTACGTAGGACAGCTGATTGGGCCATTCAAAAAATCCCGACAGAAACGGTGTGTACTCGCCGGCCTTTTGAACCTGCGTGCTCTGCCAGCGAATCAACTGTTGGATTGTCATATGGATCTGCTCGTCAAATTAAGATTCAAATATATCGTTCGCATAAGAAGCCAGGAGTCTGTTGAAGTCTTCCGGCATCTCCCAATTGATCATATGTCCGCAGTCAAACCAGAAAATCTTTTCCTTCCACTTTTTAATTCCGCTACCTTCCAGGTATTCATAGCTTGCCAGCCCGTCGAACTTGCCTTCCACCATGCAAACCGGCTTACCGGTTTTGCGTAGGTTCGCGATTTCATCCGTCCACGCTGCCTGCCCCAGTGCAGCACCAAGCGCGGGACGAAACCGCGTGTCGGTATTTTCGAAAGACTCAATGATGGAAAGGATTTGATCCTCGGTCAAACTGCCGCCGTCAGAAAGGATAAAATCCCGGACTTCCTTCCTGGTAGGTTGCGCCGCCATCATCACCTGCATGTGGGGCGAGGGTTTGAGAATGACTACAGGATTAAACTCATTGTTTATTATCGGTGAGGAGGCTAAAAAGTATCCTTGACATGAACCAAGCAACGGCGCGGCCTCTGCAATGATCGTAGCTCCAAGCGATATACCGGCGAAGATGTAACGCCTGAGTCCGAGCTTTGCGACCAACTCCGGTAACAGTCCCGCCAACCCGGACAATGAATAAAGCGCTGATGCCCGTTCACCCTTCTCTGAACCTCCATGCCCCAGCAAATCAAAGGTGATCAGTTTATAGCGAGACAACAACGGCGATGATACCTGATTGGTCCACATCTCAAGGGATAGTGAAGATCCATGAATAAAAATTATTGCTTCTTCTCCGTTGCCGACAACGCGATAGCGCACGTGCGCGCCGCCGAGGTCTGTGTACTGGTCCATGGGGACAGGAAGATAGCTTTTTTTGAGTTTTTAGCCTCAAATCGCCTGAAAAACCCATGTTAAGAGTGTATTGCGGCCAGCGATGGCGATTATCAGTCTCAGACCGTGTACTTCGATATCTCCTTGATATTCACCGACGGTAGGAAATCCTGGTTTTCATACGTCTTGCGCAGGTCTTCCATATCCACCACGTCAAGTTCCGTGATATGCGTGTCGGCCTGACCGTTCTTCCATGCACTCTGCCACAAGGATGCAAGACACACGATACCTTCCGCGAACAGCGTCCCCATCGTATCGGCACCAACCACCTTCCACATCTGTTCCGCCTGCGCCGCCTTGCCGTCTCCTTTGTATTTCTCGACAAGCTTGGAAAGTGCAGCCGGATCGATTTTGGTGAAAACCTTCTTCATCATTTGAACGATCAGACCCGCAGCTTCCTTGCCGCTTCCAACGTCTGTCAACGTTGCGGTCTTGAGCTTCGCCTGCGCCTTGGTGAGAATGTCGTCGATATGCTTGTTGACCATTTGCTCCTCAAACACCGAATGCACGCCTTCGCCGATCGTCGACCCGTTCGCCTTCGGTATGCCGTTGAACATGTATGAGATGTGCAGCGGCTGACATGAGTCACCGACGTAATGGGACAGTATCCCCGCCGCCGCCAGGAACTCCACGTGCTTGCCTGCGCGCGCAAAGCTTACCATGTCATTATATATCTGCCAGACGCGGAACGGGAGAACACCTTTGCTGGAGTCTTGAACCGCTTTGTCCGTGTAGTAAGTCAGCCACTGGGCCGGCGTCAGAAAGGACATCGTCTTGTACGTTCCCTTGCACTTGTCAAGTAGCGTTTCTTTGTTTGAGTCCGGCTTGTCCATGTCGGCGAAGTGATTGGGCTTTTCTTTGCCACGGTAGATGCCGGCGATTTTCATTTTCCACACCAGATCAGGCACGTCGGCGAGCGGAACAAACTTGTGCTGCTTCTTAAGGGCATCGAGCTGCTTCTGGATTTTGGAGATCGTCAGCTGATCAAACCCGAAGGTGATCGCATCAAGGTTGTTGGTCATAAACGTTTTCAACTTCGGCTTGCTCACCTGCGCGGTCGCCAGACTTGCGATTGAAAAATGTCCGAGCTTTCCCCACGAGTATTCTTCGCCGCGATTCAGGTCCGACTTCACGTCCACCTCCAGCACGCGCAGCACATTGCTCAGGCACGTGGCCAGCCCATAGGTGCTTGAACCTGAACCGTCGTCTTCAAGGAAAGAATGCTGTCCCCATTGCACTGCGATCGGAAGCAACGTCTGAGCTTTCGTCTCCACGTTCTCGGCCTCCAATACCCAAAGCGTGCCCGAATCTCCATGCCGCGTGTTCAACGAGGTCGCCCCGTCACGTGGTCCGATCAGGAAGTCCGCCGAGTATTCATATCCGCCGACCGACTTGTAGCGATAGAACATCGCGCTGATCTCTCCGTACATCTTTCCCGACACAGCACCGAAGGCACTTACACGTGCACCGATCAGTCGCAGGGAAATGTTCTTTGTATTCAGGTCCGCCACCTTGTCGTAAGCACCCAGCCCGAAGATGTCACCTTTCCATTGCTTGAGGTCGTCGATCTCAATGAGACCGATATCGTTATTGATGTAAAGATCCTTTGACTTCCATCCCGGGTAAAGGCTCTCGAAGGCAACGCTTCCGATCTGCTTGCCGGAGCTCTTGCCAATCCTGGTGAGCACGCCCTTCAACCTTGTATACACAACCGTGCCTTCCGGTCCCGCCACGTGCTTGTTGGTGAGCGCATAGTAGGTGTGACCGTCGTGCACAACGCACCCGATCGATGCAACGCGTTCAACACCCTGCGACTCGATGATGAGGGGAAAGCCGCCTCCGATATAGTTGCTCGGAAAGACAATCGTAGAGGGATCGACGTATTGTTCAACGTAATCGCTCTTAGAAGCTTTGATCACACAGATCGGCGCCACGCGTCCGTCCGGCATGTAAACACATTTGGGAATCATATCCTGGGCCCTTCCCGTGAACGCCTTGTCATTTGCCCACTCTTTAACAAAAACAAGAATAGCAGGCCAGGAGTAGCTCCTCACTTCCGAATTCTCAAGCGTGCGCTCCCCGGTAACTTTTTTCTTTCGCTTATCTCCCGGCTTGGTCGGATCTGCTTCCGCCTTGCGGATGCGGTATCGTCCGATGGCGGTGGCTACCACGTTCTTCTTATTCATCAGGTGGACATGAAACAAGTCCCTTGCTTCAATCAGGTCCACGTGCGTCAGGTTGCTGTAGTTGAAATCTCCTTCCAGCAAATCGTTTGTATTGAGCTTTAACATCAGGATATGGATTATAAGGTTGAGGGTTCAGTCTTGCAAGTGAAACCGAAAAACAGGTCAGGCCAATCGCAGCCGGTTACCCGCCTGACAATTGAATAAAGAGAAGAAAACTTTTTTGGAAACCCGGAAGGAACAGCACCGGCCAGCCGCACAATCGCACCGCATTAAAGGAACCATATTTCCAGGTCCTTCACAATTTTTTCGCCTAAATGATCCTTTAGACGGACTTTAAACAATTGTTAAGAGATGTTGATGTCGGCAGCGGATACTTTTAGTTCCTGCCGGGGTTCTGCAGCGGCACGCGCGTGGCGATGAACTTTTGAACTTTATCATTGAGCTCCCTGTCGATTTTAACCCTGCCATCGACAAGGTCAATCACGCTGCGCGGGCCCGTAACAAAAGAAGATTCAAGAGAGGGGGTCATCATCACGCGAAGCTTGAACGGCTCGCGCATCTTGAAATGCGTGCACAAAAATCCTGCTGCGATGAGTTTCGTCTGAACGTATGCGAAGGCGTTATCGTCCGGCTCCTCGTCCCCGACAAGCAGCGACATCTCGATCACCTTCATGATCGCCTGCCGCGCATCGGCTTCGATCGTCGGCTCTTCGCCCAGGATCTCCAGGTCCAGAAACTTCGGTTCGGTGATGATCGAAGGAGTTATCGAAAGGATCATGAAGCCAATTTACCTTAATGTTTTTCTAATACGCCATTGGTTTTCTGTGAAAACAAAAAAGCCCGCTGTGCGCGGGCCTTTTATCAAACACCTACTCCTTTACCTTTTTTTTTATCCTTCTTCGTCTCGCTCTCGTCAGCTGCATCCTTTGCCGGGGACGCTTTCTGCTCGGTACCCGCCGGGCGTTCCGACACGCCTTCCTTTTTCCGGTTTTCCTGGAACACTTTCTTCATGTCGGAATGGTACACGTTGAGTGTTTTGAACTGCGGGTTGGCTTCCACGTACATCTTTTCATCTTTGCCTTCGCGGACAAACGTAACAGCTTGCACGTTTCCTTTCTCAAGGCTCTTGGTGAGTTTCTCCAGACTCTCCTGCGACTCAAGTTCCTTGATCGGATATTTTTTAAGCGTTGCCTGGAGATCGAAGCCGTAACCTTGCGTGAATTTCTTCAGCTCGAAATTCCCGTGCGTGTCAGTCTTTGAAAAGTCGATCTTCAGCCACGCGTTGTAAGGTTGCTTGTCTTTGGTGAGCCGGTCCTTGTTCACCGAACGGCCATCGAGCAGATTGAAAGCTTCTTTGGCCGTGATGCGCGAGCCGCGGTCAACGTAAAACGTCTGCGTCTTTTCTTTGCTCGGATCCAGATCATTGACCAGTGTCGCCTTGTAGCGGTTGAAGAAAAACATGTCCGTCGTGTCGCTCTTGCGGAAGTCAAGCTTGTAATCCACCTTTTCCGTTTCACCGGTCGGCCGCTTGTAATCGCCCTGCGCGGAGAGCTGGAACTCCTTGGGCTGCTCTTTGATCTTTGCCTCCAGCTCCGACTGAAGCGTTACCCCGAAGCCCATGTACATGAGCTCTTCTTTCAGGAATTTTAAATTGTCTTCATTCATAAAATATTGGTTTAATTTTTTGTTTTCCTATAGCACGCGCGCCCGTACGAGTTTGCGGTTCTTTACTTTGAGCAGGTAATGCCGTCCGCCGTTCTTTTCAAAAAGCTCGATCGCCAGGTGCTTGGCGTCGGGAATGGTGAACTTGGAAAGCGCATATACGATCTCGTTCTCCGATTTTCCCCTGACGACAGGAACCGCTCCAAAACGGTACAGCACTTTTGCTTCAACCTCTTGCGAGGCTGTGCGCTTGATCCTTGTATTGTCCCTGATATAGAATTTCTGGAAGTCGACATCGTAGTCGATGTTGGAACGGTTGCGGATGCGCACCCGGAAAAACAGCACATCACTCTTTATATATATGCCTGTCAGCGCGAAGCTTACTTTGTCGCCGCCTTTCCTCGTCACAGGAATCATGCGCTTTGAACCCGTGATCGCACGGCAATATTCTTCCATCTTCGCCTCCGTCACCTCCGAAGAAAACAGTAGCCTCGACGGTCCGCCGGCAACGCCGTCATCCGCTGCTTCAATCTCACCCATATCGAAAGTGAAAGAGCCGGGATCTTTTGAGTAGTGAACCGTGAAATGATGAAGCACGCCGTCGGCTGTGATCACCGTCAGGTTCGTTTCCTGGAACTCGTCCCTGGCTGCTTTTATATGAAGCACGTTGGACACGTCCTTTGCTTTCTGCACCAGCACGTCCCGCGTTCCCTTGTCGACGCTCTTGATGATGGCCGGGAAGATGATGCTTGAAGTTTTGTTGGAGGTGATCTCAAGCGGATAAGACCGCGCAACCTGCTGCTCGCCTTGTGTCGCCTCCAGCTTCCAGTCCTGTGCCTGTGCGTGAGGACATAAAGATCCGCAGACGATCGCAAGCATGATGATATGTTTTTTCATGACTATCTTTTTTTGTTATGTGATCAGTTAATGATTGTTACCGGTGCGTGTCTTTCAGCAGAACTTTGTAGCCCGCCTTTACGGTCACCTTGACGAGCTTCACTTTTTTCGAGAACAGACCTTTGGCTGCCTGTATACCGGCGGCACCTGCCTGCGCACCGAGCGACTGATCCATGGTCATGAACTGCATACCCTGCATCGCCTGGTCGCCCGACTGCTTGGCAGCATCGCGCGTGATGGCGCCAGGCACATAAATCCCCTCAAGGCCGTCCATATCGTAGGCGTCGAGCTTCACAGGATACAGCGAGCTCTCACTGCGTACCGACGCAACGGAGATCGTAAGGCGTTCTCCATTGATGCCGGCTGTTCCGAAAATAAAGGTGTCTTTTTCAATGAGGTGACCGTCGACGTAGATATCATTGAGCAACCGCATCTTGACCGTCGAACCGGCCACGATCTCCTGCGTGTTGTGAACAACGGCTTCGAACGTATTTGCTGAATCGGAAGCCGTCAGTTCTTCGTCAAGTCCGAAGAAAGTTTCAGCATGCCCGTTTGAAACCGCAGTTACCGCCAAGCCTTCCCCTGCCTTCGGCGAAGAGAGCCGGCGCTCACCCACGCGTTCGGGATGCTGGATGTCCAGGATCTTGTCAAGCATTGAATTGATGCGCGCCTCTTCAGGATCCGTGCTCTCTACTTTGCGCGACTGCATCATGCGCATCATCTCACCGAGTTGCGCAAGCTCGTTGTCCGCCTCCCTGCCCGCGCCGTTTGCATGGTCATTCTGCTTACTCATGCCTGGGTCCGTCATCGGCAAACCCGGCAGTCCTGCAGGTTTTCGGTTGAGCTCGCGGTACAACTCATCGAGCTTTCCAGTCACCATCAATTCGTTGGGATCTTTCGACGTTGAATTTTTTGATAGCTGTGACTTGACCAGTTCCATCTCGTCGAGCTTGAAGTATGGGTCGTTGTCACGCGCTTCCTGAAACTTCATCGAGTCGCGCCGCGCTTTTTCGTAAAGCGAAAGCTTGTCGAGTTCTTCCTCGCTGAAGTGCGCAAGCGGCAAGTCGAAGTTCAGCCCGTCGTAATCTTTCACCCGCGCAGTTGCCGCGCTTCCCGCGCCGCCTCCAAGCGCCCAGAAGAGCGCCGTCAAAAACGGGAAGACCAGCACCGGCGCCGCCATGAGGAACTTCCTTTGCTCCAGAAATTTTTGTGTGTGTTTCATAAAAAAATTGATTTGATAATGATTGCAATACATATCGCCGCAAAGCAGCAGCCCACAGCAAGTGCCATCATGCGCCGTGTCGCAATGGGAAATCCATTGAACCACGTATTGAAATGTGCGATGAGTGTCTTCATGATTTAGCGGTTTTCAGTTCTGATGTCCCTGTTCTCAAGGGTGCTCCACCGCTCGATAAGAAACCCGTGAGGGTTGTTGTCGGAGCGCGCGACATTGCGCAGGTAGCCCTCGGAGACAAGCGTGCGTGTGACCACCGAGGTGGTACGCATCAACTTTTCCTTTCCGTAATAGCGGAAATAGAATGGATACTCGTTCACGTCGATGTGGATGCTGTCTGAGAAAATCTCCTGGCTGATGTTGCCGGAGATGATGTTGGAGTAATAGCGCTTTTCCTTTAGATTATCGTATTGGTGCTTTGCTGATGCATCTGCCAGGTACAGCGCCTTCAGTATGTTGCTCTCGATCACGCGCTCATCAGGGTGCAATGTGAAGAAGAAGTAGTGAAACATCTTCACGTGGTCACGCGCTTCGACAGGTATGTTGTCCTTGCGTTCCGCACTCCACGCCTCAAGCGCTTTGCCGTTGGCCAGGATGTAAATCCTTTCCTGCTGCTCAGTCACCATCGACAGACATTTATAGATCGTGTAACTGCACAGCGCCGCACATGCAACGATCATCACCGCCGTGAAGAGCTTCACGTGCCTGAATGCCGAGTCTATATTTTTTAATTGCTGGAACATGATTCGTTGTTTTGTCTAGTTTCCTGACAGTCTGCCGCGCAGGTATTCGTCGTTGTTGTTGCCGCCACCGCCGGAGCCCGCCGCACCCCCTGCTGACGGAGCACCCGATGAGGCGCTGCTCATGGAAGAACTCATCATTGCCGACGAACCGGCTGCTGCCGTATTGACAACCGCCGCTGCGCCGCCTGTAAAGATTGTCGTCGCTTTATGCAGCAGAACATTGCCGCCAGCCGCCTGCACGATGTAATTGCACACACTCGGTACTGTGAAATATCCCACGATGCCCATCACAAGAAATATCAGGTAGGCCGTGTCGGTGGAACTGAAGAATGTGTCCCCGTATCGGGCGATCTGCTCAAGGTCCACGCGCAGCATGTTCTCCTGGATCTTTGAAATAATCGCACCGAAGATGTTGGCCACCGGCAGCCACAGAAAAACATTGATGTACCTGGCAAGCCAGCTCAGGAGCGTATGCTGGAAGCCGTCGAAGACTGAAAGTCCGAACACGATCGGCCCCAGCACCGAGAGGACGACCAGATAAAAGGTTCTTATCGTGTTGATGCAAAGCGCAGCACACTGAAAAAGAATCTGCAGGATCTCCGACATCCATTGCTTGACCGTATTGCGGAGACTGTACGAAGCTTTCGCCATCGCAAACTTGATGTCGTTCGACAGCCCGTCAAGCGTGCCTTCATCGCTTCCGTCCGGATGCGTATAGCGATACCACTTCTCGCGGTCGCCGCCGCCATCGGCTCCGACGTACATCTGCCAGGCCGGTGTCTTCTTGATCGCTTCCTCTTTTAGTTTGATCAAATAGGCAATAGCATCATTGGAACCGGACACCATCGCCGCCGTTCCGCTCACCGTCGGACTCATCACGCCGTTGATCAGGGCCAGCACGTAAGGAAAGATCACGATGCAGAATCCAATAGCGAACGGGCGCAGCAGCGGATAGAAATCGATCGGCTCTGCATTGGCAAGGTGTCTCCACACGCGCGAAGAGATATACCACAGCGCCGCAAAGCCGGCCAGACCACGGCCGACACCGGTGAGCCTGTTGCACAATGGCATCATGTCACCGTAAAGCTGGTCCAGCACGCTTTGCAGGCTGCGGATGTCTCCCGCATACGACTGTGCGCTCAAAAGCACGGGCGCAAAAAATGCCGGGAGAAATATCAATGTTGTTTTCAGGTAGTGTCGCATATCCTTGCTTTGAATTTTTAATAAGGCTGTTTGACGCCGTACAGTGATTGCATCGTGCGCACGTCATTGGCCGACCGCGCACGTTGAATGGCCAGGAGCTGGGTTGTGTTGTTGAAGCTCCGCACGAAACGCAGCTTGCTCTCCATGTCATAATAGATCCGGTCGATCGCGCGCAGCCGCTCATCGTCACTCATACTGAGCTGCGTGGAGGTGATCACCATCAGGAGGTCATCGATGTTTTTGACGCTCGCCTGGAACAGATAGCTGTACACGTTGCCCAGGTACTGAAGCTCGTCGTAAGTGAAGTGCGGGTCTGCCCTGAACCGGTTGTAAGCGCGGGAATATTCTGCCAGCAACAGCTTCTGGCAGTCAATGATGTAAGGGATACGTTTGTAGTTCCGGATCGATGGATTGACAAGCATCAGCCCGTCGATGAAGGCTTCGTGCAGCGAGTAGTTGCCGCTCGAGATCTGGGTGATCTTGTTGTAGCCGAACTCGAGGATCTTGTAGGTGTTGTACAGCTCGTCAAGCGTTGCCTCCATAAGCTGAAGCTTTTCGACGTTGATAACAAGCTGGCCGATTTCCTCTTCTTGTCCGTAGCCGTAATGAGACATACTCATGATGCTTACTATGAAAAACAATTTCATCCTCTTCATTTTATTACTGTTTCGTTTCTCTCGCTTCTTTAGCTCTCTGTCTTGATAGTTCAAAAACATCGTCCCCGAACTCCCTGACAAACGCCTGCTGTTCGAGCTGCTCCTCATATATTTTATTGACTTGCCCCAGCCGCTCCTCATCCGTCATCGTTGTTTGTCCCGGAGCAATAATTCTGATCAGCTCCGAGACATTCGCATCCGTGATCACCAGAAAATTTGCGTGGACTTTTTCAACGTATCTGATTTCCTGTGCCGTGAAATTTGAATTGCTCGAGCAGAACGCGTAGACCTTCCCCATGTCACGTGTCAGGTAATACTGAAATACCATGATGTCGATCACTTTCGCCGAAGACATGACTTCCGGACTCACATTGTTCAGCCTCCCGAAAAAATCCCGGGTCAGATTGAGGTTCCCCTGCTCGCTTTTGATATAGGTGTCCAGCCCGTAGTAGATCGCGTTTTTTATATAAACAGTCCGTGCCCAGCCGAAGCTGAGCGCCGTGCGCTGTTCCTTGTCATACTGCTTCTGCATTTCCCCCTGACTGAAGAACTCATCCCAGTTTTGGGCGGAACAACTGGTTACCGGAATGAGAGTCATCACCATAAGTATCACGAGACTGCCACTCGCGCTCGCCACGGTTTTAACCGTACCTGTCGGGGACCGGTGTGACGGGCCAGCATTAACGAATTCCATATAATCTCTTTATTGCATCCACCTCGTTCTTATCCTTCGCCCGGTTGATCGCCATCTGCACGTTTTGCTTGTTGAAATCCTGCAGATCGCTATAGTTTTTCTCAATCCCTTCCGCCGCGTTGTTGATTATTTCAAGCCGCTTTGCATCCGACATCTGCGTACGATAGGCCGTCAGCACCATCAGCACCTGATCAATGTTGTACACGCTCTCTGCCAGGATTCCCGTATAGACCTGGTACATGTACTGGATCTCCGACGAAGTGAAATGATCATCACGGCTCACCATGCTCCACGTGAACTGGTATTGTTCCACGATCTGCTGCTGACGCTTTACAATAATCTGTATGCGGTGATAGGTGGCCAGCGTCTGACGTACCTTCCAGAGTTCATCGTAGTATTTCTGATAAAGACTACGCTGTCGGTCCGTCCACTCGGCAATCTCTGTTAGCTTGAGGTCGTGCAGACGGATCTCAATCTGCTTGGCAACGTTCTGCAGCCAGATCGTTTCGTTCTGCAACCGTTGAATCATAAGGTTGACCGCCTTGATGACCCAGATGACGCCCTGTCTGATCACTTCTGCAATTGCAGGAATAGCTTTTGCCTCGGGCTTCGGCACAGCCACCACAAGAAGTGTGGCCAGCAAGCTTGTGAAAAATAGTTTTCTTATTCTGCTCATTTTGAATTCCTTAGTTCGTTTGCCAGTTCTGCGATCCCCTTCCTGATATCTCCTCCATGTTTCCTGGTGTATTCATTGACTTTCACTTTTTCCGATTGCTCCGTCGTGTAGGCCAGATACTCTTCCATCGACACCTCCGTCGCATAGACTTTTGACTGCATACCGCCAAGGGATATAAAAACCTCTTTGTAGCGGCGTGATGGGTCGTTGCTCTTGTTGATGCTCAGGATGAGCGCCTTTTCTTTCTCAGTGAGACCGAGAAGCTGCTGGATCAGGTCGAACTTGTTCTGGTACTTACTCTGATCCAGCAGGATCTTGCAGTCGGAATTGTTGATGATAGCCTGCTTGACGATCGGTGAAGAGATAATGTCTTCGACTTCCTGCGTTACCACGATGGCTTCGCCGTAAAACTTTCGCACTGTTTTGAACAGGTACTTGATGTACTCCGCCATGCCTTCGCGCGCGATCGCCTTCCATGCTTCCTCGATGAGGATCATCTTCCGCACACCTTTGAGCTTGCGCATCTTGGAAATGAAAACCTCCATGATGATGATCGTCACCACGGGAAAAAGTATCGGGTGGTCTTTGATGTTGTCGAGCTCAAACACGATGAAGCGCTCACGCAACAGATCGAGGTTCTCCCTTGCGTTGAGCAGATAATCGAACTCGCCGCCCTTGTAGTAGGGCCTGAGCACATAGAGGAAATTCTCAACGTCGAAATCTTTCTCTTTGACTTTGTCCGCCTTCAGCGTCTCGACAAACACGTCGCGCAGAAATTCATAAAACGTGTCGAAGCAGGGGAACAACGGTTTTGAACCTTTGTCCTGCTTGCTGTCTTCAAGTAATTTGTAATACATCGACAGCGCGATCGACAAGGCCACGTACTCGGAACGGTTGAAGGTCTCGTCGTCTTTTTTCCAGAGCGCGAGCAAAAGGGTTTTGATGCTTTCTTTTTTCTCGGTATCCAGGGAATCGCCTTCGCTGATATAAAATGGATTGAAGCGGATCGGGCTCGCTTCGTCGTAGGTGAAGTAATAACCACTGACGAGGTCACACAGGCCTTTGTAGGAATGACCTACGTCGACAAGAACGATGTGGGTGCCTTGCTCGTAATAGGTCCGCACCATGTGGTTGGTGAAGAAAGACTTACCGCTACCCGAAGGACCGAGTATGAATTTATTCCTGTTGGTGCAGATACCGCGTTTAACCGGCTCGTCAGATATGTCCACATGCACGGGTCTGCCGGTAAGCCGGTCACCCAGCCGGATGCCCACCGGTGAAAGTGAAGACTGATACCCTGTCTCCAGGTTGAGAAAGCAAGTCGCCTGTTCGGCAAACGTGTCGAACGTGTCGTTCATCGGGAAGTCAGCTTCGTTACCCGGCAATCCCGCCCAGAAAATCTGCGGAGCGCCGTCCGTTTCCTGCCGTGCCACGCTGTCCATCTGCGCGAGCGCGGAGGCGACCTGCGTCTTGAGCTCTTTAAGCTCGGCAGCCTGGTGCGTCCAGATCATCACGTTGAAGTTCGCCTTCACCGGCAGGCGCTGTGCTGAAATCGCTTCATTAAGGAAGTCGTTTGTCGCATCGCGGCTGATCGCATTCTCGCGCGAATAAGCTGACAGCGACTGAAGCCGAAGACGCTTGGATTCAAGTAGCTTGATTGTCTTGTGCGAGTCTTCGATGAAAATGAATTGATTGAAAATATGGTTGCACGGCAACAGCTGCCCTAGCGGAGAAGCAAATCCGACGCTGAACTTTGTCTTGTCGGTCGAATAGCGGTCGTAGTTGATGCGCGACCCGCATAACGATGGCAGATCTTCTACATCGGCAAGCGAGTACACCTGGCAATGCGCATCGCCGATCCTGATGCCGTCATTGAAATGAATGTCTTTGATGACAGGCTTGTCGGTCTCCGATAACAGGAAGCAATAACGCTCCAGCAAACCCGGCTTCTCCTTGCTTCCCGTCAGCGCTTCGTCTTTAAGGCGCTTGAGTTTCACATAGCCGCTGTCTTGCAAAATTCTTTCGAACTGACCGGCTGCGTCGAGAAACTCCTGCACGCGCTGCGCATTGAGCGTGTCCTCCGGAACCAGTGTTCTCCGGATCAAAGTTGAGAACAGTGAGCTCGATGCTTTTCTCCTGAGCGGCTTGCGCGTAAGAAAAACATAGCACTTGTGTTCCAGGTACGGACGCTCGTTGAAGAAACGTTCGCTGGCCCGTGATAAAAATGACAAGTCGCTTCCTTCGAAGTCGGCTTGGGTTTCGCGCGCAAGGAACCAATCCTGCTTGTGAAAGATCGCACCCGAGGGAAGAACTTTGATCGCCTTGATCAGGATCTGATGAAACGCCTCGTACTCCTGGTCGGAGAGCGTGAAGATCTCCGGCAGCGTCGCCTCGAATGCAATCGTGATGTCGCCCTGCCTGGAGAGGATGCAGTCATGCTCGACCTTGTAGATCGGGAAGACTTTCGACAATGACACTGCCTGAGCCATGATCACTGTCCGTTTTGTTTGAGGGAAAGAAATATTTTCCGGGTCGTGCCCAGAACAGCGTCCGGGATGTTGGGACGTGCCAGCTTTTTCAACAAACCGTACTGCCCATACTTGTCGCTCATCCGGTAGACAGTCATGAACAGCGCCGTGCCCGCGCCCATGATGAGGGCAAGGCAAACGAACATGTTCACTCCAACTACATACAGTATCGCGAACAGCACCAGCAGCGTCACAAGGCCACCGGCGAGGTAGCCGATATACTGCGCCTTAAGTCCCTTGAACTCGATGGGCTTGTTAATGCCCTTGTTGATCTTGTATACGCTGCTCACGCTGTTTTTCGTTTTGGTCAATGGAGCAGGAGCCCGGCGTCGGCAGTCATCCGCTTTCCTTCGCCTTTTCCCATGTTCACCGCCTTGCCGGCGCTCCCGTCATCCATTGGTATTGTTGTTTTTTATTATCGCCGATGACCCCTGTGTTTCTTCGGCTGCTTCAATTCTTCTTTCGGTTTCGTCGATTCACTGCTTTCATTTTTTTGTTCCCGCTGCTTGCGCACATTGATCACGATTTCATCAGCAAGCCCTTGCGTGTCCAGGTCAATTGCTGCGGGCAGCTTTGCCTCCACGATGTCCTTGCGTTCAAGCCGCTCCTGCAAGGTCCCTTTGAAAGCGTTCTTCGTTACGGGGTCATAGCTCACCTCCGTATGCGTGCCCAGATCACGCACGTCCCGGAAAGAGATCTTGTTCTCGTGGTTGTCGAACTGGATGAACTCCATGTTCTTTATGTCGACCAGGAACTCCGTGTCATGAATCCTGATCACGGGAAGTGTGCGAACGCCGCTATCTTTCTCCATAGCCAGTCGAAGAGCGTTACACCCCAAAAAAAGATCTCAGCACCGTTGCGACGATCACAAGGAATACGCAGCTGCCGAACCACGAGGCGGCGACCTTGCCGGTGTCCGGATCACCCGAGTTCCACTTCTGGTAAACTTTCACTGCCCCGACAAGTCCGAGGATGGAGCCGATCGCATACATCAAGCTTGTGCCTGTTGTGAAGTAGCTGCGCACCCGCATCGTCGCTTCGTTGATGCCCGCGTTGCCGTCCTGCGCCTCTGCGGCAATGACAGCCATGACGACAAGTGCTACCGCAATCGCAATTTTTTTGTAATGAGGTTTCATTGATATGTATTTGTTTGTGTTCAGGATTGATTTGACTTCGTCCACCATGTGTCGACCGTCTTTGCGTCGATAGCGTGGGATGAATGCTCCCGTATCGTCTCCGATATCAGGAGGTTGATTGTCGGACGGTAAGAGGTTGAATGAAGGCGCCCGTACTTTCCAAGCAGCTGTTTGTATGCCTCGCCGATCTGCTGAGCGCTTGCCTGCGCGATCCGGCCTGACAACGTTTTTATTTCTTCGCCCAGATCCGCCACCGTGCCCACAATGTTGGAGTCCTGGCCGGCCACGAAATCTTCGTAGTCCTCGATGTCTTCCTGCTTTGGCCGCGATGCGGTCGCGCCCATCAATGAGTAGCCGCTTTGTTCCTCCGGAGTGTCGGTCTGTTTCCTTGTGACGAACCCGTTCTTAAAAAATGATCCTAGCTCAGCGCGATAAAGAACAAAACCGGCGATGCCATAATATAAAAGACCCAGGATGAGGATGGCGCTGAAAAATTCCGGCCATGAAATTGATTGGAACATTGCTTTCGTGTCTGATTACGAAAGCGAAGGTGCAGGTCAGCGACTGGTGAGGTTCACAAGTTGTTAGCAAGTTGGGTTAAAAAAACATTCAGACTACCGGCTACAACGATTGAATGATCGATCGTAGCAAACAGGGCATGCTAAATGATCATTCAGTTTTCTGAACTATTCTTTAGAGCGAACGAATTGCCTGTAAGTCAATTTTATTTTACATTGACTTTGCCGTTGATTAGCAATCTCCCGGCTGGACTGTGGGCGGTTTCTCGCTCCATAATTTGGCGAAAGCCGGTACATCTTGAGATTCTTATTCCCTTTTCTTCGAAACAAATAACCGGGTTGATAATTACCACCAATTGAGTATGAAAAAAATTCTATGCTGGCTTGTCTTGCTTTGCACTGGCGCCGCGTGCGCGAAAAAAGCAGAGACCAATTCCTTTTTACGACCATTGAAAGGGTGGTATTTCCCGAAATCGAACTGCTGCCTGGCAGCTAAAAAACAAAACGAGCTTGCCCTGCTGATGGATCGCGGGTCGAAAGGACAAGTCGTTGCCAAAGCCCGTAGTTACCTGCCGGCATCGATGCGTGACCAGTATGATACGCTGTGGGCAAATGTTCAGCTTGAATTCAAATCGGTTCAAAGCAGCAAGAGCATCAGGGTAAACGGTTACACAATCTTTGATGAACAGGATCAGGTTCCCGTTTTTTCCGATTCGTTGTGTATTTGGATGCAGGCGCGTGGCTCACAAGGAACTCTGGAATTTGATATCCTCATTAACGGCAACCGACAGACCATAAAGTACGATCCTTACGAACCGATGTCAGTGAAGGTGAAGTATCTCTTCCTGAAGAAGGATTTCCTGATCGACCGTCCGCTTCATCCGGTTCCACCAGCCGATTCAATCAGGATTCAAGACACAGTCATTGTCGCCAGCCAGCCATGAAAAAATCAATTCTGCTTCTGATCATGAGCATAAACTCAATTATGCTGCATGCACAATTCCCGTATCTCCCAGGGTCATCGGGAAACGGTTCGTTTATGAAGTATTCAGGAACCGCGCTCAACTATGACTTCGGTTCTTCGAGGATCGGTTTTTTATATAGCCTGCAAAAGGATGTACAACCCAACAATAACGGAACCTACGGTTTTCCCGACACAAAACTATTTTCGGTCAACTTCGGCGCAGCGGTTAACGAAAATACTTTTACCCTCTATGAGAACGGCCTGAAACCGGGACTGGACCTTTCCGTCGGATATTCGAGAACTTTTGAAAGCAGCCGCGAGGACAGCACCTGCGACAATGTCTCCAAACAGGTTTTTATACGTCTTGTAGCCCAGTCAAAGGCACTCAAGTTCCTGGATGATTCAACGACACCCTATACAAAGAATGATAACACCAATTTAGATGTCGGCTTGAATTTCGGATACTCGCGGCTAAAGGAGAAGCCGAAGGAAGCCAATGGAGAATCTTATATATCCGTCGGGGGCTTTGCCGGATATTCATTTAACTCTTCGGGCTCCCTCAAAGAGCAGGACACCTATGAACAGGTTTCTACTTCCGGATCGATCAGTATCGTCAAATCGGAAAAGCGCTTCATCGGAAAGGCCACCGATATTTTTACCACAAAGATCTTTTTCGATTGGGGGAAAAAATTAAAGTCCCTGAATGATCAGAAATATCCGGCAAGCAAAGCGAATCAAAAGGCCCTATACTTTCTTTTTCGCGCTGCCCCGGAATTTCCGGAAGTCAAGTCTGTGAAATGGAATGCATTCACCGGAATAAGCATTAACCAATACACCAATATTGTTCTGGGCGCCATACTCTTTGAGTTCTCGGACTTTACAAACAACGCCTTCAAAGATTCTTTTGCCGTTCGCTTGTATGTCGGGGTGCCGATCAAATTCAAATAACGGAATGGGTCGATTTACCACCGCATAATTTCTGTTCGTACGTCCGTTACGCAAACAGGCGCTCGTATTGCTTATTGTAGCTGCTGCTTGACAGTATCAATGACGTGCTGGTTTCACCGTGCTCAACGAGAGACTCGATGGTGGATTCAAGCTCTTTGCGCGTGGCAACTGCAACTCTCATAATTAAACACGAAGGACCCGTAATGGAATGCCACTCCATCACCTGGGGCATGGAGTCCAGCATCTTCAGGAGTTCGGACTTCATCGGCGATTTCGCTTTGAAGGTGATGAATGCCTGTATCGTGAGACCGGCCTGGTCAAAATCAATTTGACTGTGATGACCTTTAATGAAACCGGATTCCTCCAGCTTGTTGATACGCTCTGTTACCGCCGAAGAAGACAACCCGACACGTCTTCCGATCTCGGCCGCTGGTACTCTGGCATTCGCGCACAGTTCTTTTAGAATTCCCCAATTGAGTTTGTCAGACCCTTGTTTTGTTTGCTTGGTGCTCATAAAAAGAAGGTTTCCACGGTTTTAGATCATGATTTCGCCAGAAAGTAAAGGTAAGGTGGAAGGCACGAACCCTACCTTGGAGCTGAACAAAATTCATTACAAACATGAGCAGGACCTTCTATACCGCAATCTTCTTTCTCACGACATGCATCATTTCAAGCGCTCAAAACACATCGGGGGAGCACGATTTTGATTTTGAGATTGGCAACTGGAAAACATATGTAAAACGACTCACTAACCCGCTGGAGCCAACCGAGAACTGGACGGAGATGAATGGAATTTCCAAAGTAACCAAGATTTGGGGAGGTCGCGCTAACATGGTCGAACTCATTGCCGACGGACCGACAGGGCATTTTGAAGGATTGAATTTGCGCCTTTACAATCCTGCTTCGAAGCAATGGAATCTGAATTTCGCAAGTGCGCGCGGCGGAGTTATGACAACGCCGACCATCGGTTCATTTCGTAATGGCCGCGGAGAATTCTATAGCCAGGAAACATTAAATGAACGCGCTATTTTCGTTCGATTTATTATTACCGTACTTGATCCCGATACACTTCGGTTCGAGCAGGCCTTTTCAGGAGATGGGGGCGCCACCTGGCAGGTCAACTGGATCGCAACCGACACGCGCATTAAGGACTGATGGTTATGATTTGACTATATAACTTACGATATGAAAAAAATCATTGTTGCCCTTCTATTAGTCAGCCCGCCTTTCATTTTCGCACAGTTGCCGCTGCCACCAAATTCTGATATCCAGAAATCCGAGGTGACGCAATTCATGGGCCTTGTAAAAGTAACGGTTCAGTACAGCAGCCCGCGTGTCAATAACCGCCAGATATGGGGTAACGTCGTGCAGTTCGGACTTACCAACTTTAACGTTGCGAAAAGTTCAGCGCAGAATCCTTCCCCATGGCGTGCAGGTGCCAATGAAAATACTACAATCACTTTTTCCTATGACGTGCTGGTGCAGGGACAGCCACTCAAAGCAGGCACGTACGGTTTGCACATGATTCCCGGAGAGAAAGATTGGGTCGTGATCTTTTCCAGAAATTCCAATTCCTGGGGAAGCTTTTACTATGATCCCTCCGAAGACGCATTGCGTGCAACGGTAAAGCCGATGAAGGCAGAATTTACCGAATGGCTCACCTATGAATTCACAGACAAACTGCAGAACAGTTGTACGATGCAATTGAGATGGGAAACTGTGGCTGTTCCAATTAAACTCAGTGTGCCCAACGGCGACGACCTTTATGTGGAGCAACTACGGAAAAATTCTCAAGGCAACATGGGACCTCAAGGGTCGCAATTTGCCGTATGGCAGACGTGGGTCGAAGCGGCAAATTTCTGTGCGAACCGCAAGGTCGCGCTTGCCGAAGCACAAAGTTGGCTTGACACCTACATCAACCGCGGAGCCCGCTATTTCACCCTCTTCGAAGCGAAGGCAAATTTATTGGCAGCGATGGAAAAAGATTCAGATGCCAGTGCGTTGATGAAACAAGCTGTATACCTTCCCGATGCTACGCGGCGTCAACTCAACGCATATGGTAACGCGCTGCTTGACAGGCAGCGCGCAAGCGACGCAATCGAGGTGTTCACGGTCAGTTCCGGTCGTTTCCCCGACGATGCTACATCACTCGTGGGATTATATCTTGGCTATACCGCACTCGGCGATCGAGCGAAGGCGGCAAAGTTTGGAAGAAAAGCACTGGAGGTGGAGAAGGATCCGAAAAGAAAAGCCGATATAGAAGAGAAGATCAAGAGTTCTGCTAAATAAGTTCATGCCTTAACAACTCTCGTTCGTTAAATGGCTATACGCGAATGAAACGCCTGACGTTCCTTTTACTTTTTCTTTTGCCTGCCGTCGCATTTTGTCAGACCATTCAGCCGTCCCTCGACATTCGGATGACTGCCAATCCGGTTGCCGTTCCCGTTGGTTCGAAACTGCTACTTTCCTATGAACTGATGTTCAGCAATTTCTCCACCAAGGATCTGACCATCGTCGAAATCGCAGTCAGGAACGGAAGTGACTCCGCGACTGTAAAGAAGTTCGATGGAAATGAAATGACAAATTATTTTTATAAGCCCGGCGCCGCTACAACAACTGATAATCTTAACCCCGCGACCTTCCTCATATTTTATGCGGACTTTGAAATTCCTAAAGAGAAGTTGCCCGCTACAATCTTTCATGAAGTGATCATCCGCAATGAGGTCGGTATCGTTTCTAAATTAAAAGGGGCGAATTCCGTGGTGTCAGGCAAATGCGATGTCCTAGGACCTCCATTGCTCGGCGGACCTTGGGCTGCAGTATTCTCTAAAGCATGGCCGCGCGGTCATCGCAGGGTGATCTTTACGGTCGACGGACAGGCCCGTATCCCAGGTCGGTTTGCCATCGACTTTATCAAACTTGACGAGCATGGAAAGTTTGCCGGTGGCGACAACGATAGAATCAGTAACTGGTACGGCTATAGTGCAGATGTGCTGGCCGTAGCCGATGGGACCATTGCGTCAACACGCGATGACTTTAAGGAGAGTCCCACCTTATCGGGACATCCTGCCTATGAGGCAGCAAAGGCTACAGGGAATTATATTTCGTTGACGCTCCCCAGCGGAAACTTTGCGTTTTATGAACACCTGAAACCTGCGAGTATCCTTGTCAAGCCAGGCCAACGCGTGAAGAAAGGAGACGTGATTGCCAAACTCGGATTCACAGGGCAATCGACCGGCCCGCATCTTCATTTTCATATTGCTAACTCAGACTCACCGCTCGGAGCAGAAGGCCTTCCGTTTGTTTTTGAAAAGTTCAAACTCATCGGCACGTATCCGGATTTTAATGCCTTCGGTAAAGAACCTTGGAGCGTATCGAATTTGGAATTTGAGAAGAAAAGTCCGCAGTCAAATTCGGTGATCAGTTTTCCGTTGCAAAAGTAAATTGATCCGCCGGGAAGCATCCAGAAGACACGGGTCAATTTGAAACCTTGGTGAGCCCAGATTAATAACTTACCACCCGGCACCGGCCCGCTGAGATGTCATCATTAACATACTTGTACTTGATGTTCTCTTTTTTTGTTCCGTCTTGATAGACGACGGTTACTTTATCATTGCGGCCAAAGTCCTTTGCAGATTTGGGGTTTCCTTTGATTATTCCCTTCGGAGAAAGATCAAACGCCAACCGTCTGATTTTTTCCGGGTTGTCTATACGGGTTTGCTTCGCACCTCCGGTTTGCAGGTCCCTGAATAACGTGAATATTTCATCCGCCTTATCATCGTAAAGAATTTTTCCTTTTTCAAAGTCAAACATCTTCGTTCCAAACGACCCGATTAGATCATCCGTCGTCAGTTCATCAGTAGAAGGATCAAGCTTGTCGTATTCTTTCAGGATGAACCTCGTTTCGACCCCTTCAAGTTCATAGCGATCAAAAATTATGTCGTTGCGGATCGCAATGTTCTGACCGAACTTCTTTTTCTGCACACTTGGATAGAGTATCGCCTCGATGTTGTTTGAAGACGGTATGGGATAGAAAAGTTGCTCGGAAGAAAGAAGCGCACTGAAAAGATAGTCCCTGGGCCGGTCACGCGCGACGGGCAAACTGTAGGCATCGACAAAGAATTCTTCCAATATGTAGTAAACCTCCTGGAGCTTGTGTTCAATTTTCGGATCAGGGGTTTTTTCCGTTTTGATCACTGCGCAATTCAATTTGGCTCCCGGCTTTAGCCTGAAATGAGAGATTGTAATAACGTCTCCGTTGCGCGGCTTTATCTCCCCAGTATGCTGAAGCTTCACTGTTCGCACAATACAAGACTTGCTGACCTGGAATATTGCACCGGTTGAAATTGCAATGTTGAATGGGCGGCGCCAGAAGCTGAGAAATATCTGTCAGGTAGCTCAATTCCTTTCCCTGGCTGGCAAGTATGCTGTTGTTGTTGGATATCCTGATGAAACCCGTGGGCGGCTCGGCGAGCAGGCTGGTAGGCTTCAGGTTGAAGAAGGTGCTGATCTCTTTTTTCAACCTGTCGAAATCCGCTGGCGGTAAATCATGAGTCTTGTTGAAATAAGACCGGAAGTATTCAAGTCTCTCCTTTACTTTGGCGGGAGGATTCAGATTTAACAACTCGCGGTTGGATTCATTATTCGCAATTTTTTCGATCATGCAACCGGCTAGGGACTTTTAAGCCATTTAAAAAGTACCTCATTTTTTTGCAGCCAAAGTTCGGGCTTTCCGCCGACTGCGGCCAAGAGACTACGGCATAAAATTCAAGGCGCCTGCGGCCGCGTTTCCTTCCCAATTTTATTCCGTTTCCTCTCGGCCTAACGCGCTAGGGCATCGTTGATTTTTTACTCGGCTGCGCTGTCAACGGAAAACCCGGTGGAGCGGGCATTGAAAAAATGTTCAACTCTAAACAACATCTTATGGAAACGATCTCTGAAAAGACCGAGACAAAAACCATCAACCTTCCGCTGGAAAGCATTGAGGCAAGCACGACTAACCGGATTTTCCGAAGGCCTTCTGAAATCTCAGACGAAGCGCTCTCCGAACTTGCTGCTTCCATCATGCAGTACGGTGTGATTCAGGCGATACTGGTCCGGCCTCACCCTGAAAAAGAAAACACCTACCAGCTCGTATGCGGCGAACGTCGTTACCGGGCGAGTCTGCTGGCGGGAAAAACCCAGATACCCGCACAGGTCCGTGAAGTCACCGACGAAGAAGCCCTTGAGATACAGGCGATCGAGAACATCGAACGCGAAAACATCCATCCGCTCAACGAGGCGAAAGGCTACCGGATCATGCTGGAGAACAACAAAAACATTTCAACCTCCGAGCTCGCCCGTCGCTTCTCCAAATCGGAGACTTACATCCTGCAACGACTTAAGCTCAACGACCTGGTAAGGGAATTCAAAAAGGATTTTTACGAAGACAAGATCCTCCTCGGTCACGCGCTGGTGCTGGCAAGGCTCACGCCCGCCGATCAGCGCGAAGCGCGCGAGCAGATGACAAGCCGTAATGGCTCCTTTGCAACCGTCATGGACCTGCAGGAGTTTATCGATTCCAACATCATGAACAACCTGTCGTCCGCACCCTTCGATAAAGAAGATGCGACATTGTATCCAAAGGCAGGAGCATGCCTTGCATGTCCTAAGCGCTCGGGAGCGTCACCACTGCTTTTTGCGGAGATCAAAGAGAAAGACAAATGTTTCGACCGCGCATGCTTCTTCACCAAATGCGGAAAGTTCCTCGTTGCGAAAACGCGAGAGCTGGTAGAGACACAACCCGATATCGTTTTTCTTGCCGACTACAATCAACCGCTGGAAAAGGTCGCTGAAATACTCGCTGAACACAAACTCAAACCAATCCGCGAGTATGAAGATTTCTACCAGCATTCCACCGGCGGATCGAAGGTGAAAGGATTCTGGATCTCAGGCCCAAAAGCGGGTCAGCTCATGACCGTGCATCTTAAGAAAGAGGTGAAGACAGCACCGATGTCGGAGAAAGAGAACCGCAAGCAGCAGGTCGAGAAGATCAAGTTCCGCATGACGCGGGGCAAGGAACTCGACCGCGAAAAAGTATATGCTAAAATCCTGGAAGCGATGCACAAGCATCCATCCCAGAAAAAGGATTTCTCAAAGAAACTCATGCCGGTCGAAGAAGCGATGCTCTGGTATATCATCTTCGACAAGGCAGGCTTTCGGCTGCGTGGGGAACTCCTGAAATTCATCGGCGCCTCCAAAGACACGCCGGAAAAGATGTTCGCTGCCCTGACCGGGTTGAATGCTGAACAGAAAGCATTTGTCCTCAGGCGGGTTATGCTGGATCAATACGGCGGCAATTACCCGGAGTCCGAATACGGTTTTATAATCCATAAGATCGCCGCCGCATACGGCGACATCGACATCGCCGGATTTGAAAAGGAACAGAACGAAATTTGCGTCAAGCGCGAAGAGCGCGCCAAAGGAAAGATCAAAGACCTTCAGGCCGCTAAATAATCACAAGGGGCCTTGAGCCCCTTTTTTATTCGTACCGCAAGACAATTGCGACGATCCGTGTCAACCATTGCATCTCCAATTGATGCGTGACCTTATTGAAAGCGAGAACTCCCGCAATGAATGCAAGAAAAAATCTCCCTTCATTTTTTGATTTCAAGTTCGGCTTTTACGACCGCGACGGTCTTCCCGGAGCGCGGCCAAAAGTCTACGGATGAACGGTGCCCCCTTCCAGCACCGGATAAAATCCGGGCTTCCAGGAACCCCCATTAATTCCGTTTCCATTTTGGCCTGACCGCCCCATCGCACTTTGTCCTCCCGGTGCTCTCCGGGAAAAAGCCGGTGAGAACGGCAAATAAAAAAATGCCGTATGAAAACAGACTATCACCAGCGAAAGCAAGCAAGGCTTGAAAACGCAAAAAGACTTTCCGAAAAGAACACAAAGGACCAGAGCGATTACTTCAAACGCTCCGATGAGCTGGCAAGCATGATCCCGCTGGGTCAGCCGATCCTTGTGGGTCATCATTCAGAGAAAGGCCATCGCGCGCACCTCAAGAAAATCCACGGGCTTATGGACAAAGGCGTCCAGGCCGGGCGCAAGGCTGAATACTATGCAAACAAAGCAGAGGCGATCGAGACCAACGACTCGATAAGTTCCGATGATCCCGAGGCCATCGCAAAACTTGAAGCAAAGCTCAAAGAGCTTGAACAAACTCAGGAGCGCTACAAGGCCTGTAACAAGATTATCCGCAAGGCTTCGGTCACGCCGGAAGAAAAAGCGAAGCTGCTTATCGAACACGGTCTCAATGAAGCGCAGGCATACAAGCTGCTTGGCAAAGACTTCGCCGGAAGGACCGGGTACCCCGACTACAAGCTCAGCAACAACAACGCTAACATCACCCGCGTCCGCAAGCGCATCGCGCAGCTCAAGCAAACCGTAGCAATGACTCCAAAGGAAGAAACCTTCGGAGACGTACGTGTTGTCTCCAACGTGGAAGCAAACCGCGTCCAGATTTTCTTTCCCGGAAAGCCGGATGAAAAAATCCGCACCGAGCTCAAGTCCCGCGGCTTCCGTTGGTCCCCCCGCGAAGGTGCCTGGCAGAGGCACCTATCCCCGCAGGCGGAATATCTGGCGCAGCAGATCGTGAAAACCTTCAAACCCCTTTAGCCATGAAAGGAACAAAACCGAATTCAGGATCAGGTGAACCGAAACCGTCGCCCGCGTTCCGCAGGACATCGGCCGACAAGCTAAAACAGCAGGTTCTCAGAATTGCAGGCGGCCTGCTCACCGACCTCAAGGAAGATATCGTTACCGGTGTCGAGGATGGTCTTTATGAAAAAAACGAAAACGTCCGCCGCCTCCAATGGATCGAAAAGGCCTTCCAGGCGCTGGAAACCTTCCGCGAGTTTTCCCCCACCATATATATATGTGTCGAGGGGGGCCTTGTCCAGGGAGCCAGTGCCGACGCCGACCTGACTGTGAACCTCTTCGACATGGACAACTACGAAAACGGCACTTTGGAGGACCGGAAGGAATTCGAGGAAAATTTCGGAACTCCGAAAGATTGGGACACCATGATTCGCGAGGGCACTGCGTCCAGGCGACTCAAACCCGTCTATTAATGAAAGGGGCATGAGCCCCTTTTTTATTCTGGAACAACAGTTCCCACCTTTGACCCAACTTGTGAATTCCGTACCCGCTAAAGATTCACATTCGGCTTTGACATCTAAAGCAAAGCCATGAACAACCTCATCACCTACCTGGAAAGCAAAGACGCCATCTTCCACGGTGCACTCGTCCTCATCGTCCTCTACGTGCCCCATGCGGGTAACCTTTTCATGCAGCTCGAGCACCTCGACATGACCTTCTCCGGTTTTACCTTCCTCAACTGGATCTATGGCGTTTGCTTGGCAGGTGCTATCGAGTTCCTTATTCTGGTGTTCATCATCAACGGCTATCGAGGCACGGGGAAATTCTACGCAGTCGTCAGTTTCTTTCTCAACGTCTTTTACTACAACTACTGGTTCATTGCCCTGCGCAACCCGACGGAAGAAAACATCAAGACCACGGTCATCAGCCTTTTCATCTGCCTCACGCATTCACTTGCGGTCTGGCAGCTCAGCGAACTGTTCTTTAAACGCCTGCTTGAGGAACGGGAGAACGCAGTGGAATTCTGGTGCCCGGATTGTGAAGCAGGTCCATTCATCAACAAGCGCGCATTGGAGGGCCATAAATCAAGGGCACATAAGGGCAAGAACAGAACGTCTGTTTCTCAATCACCGGAATCTACCAATTGAACGAATTCCTGGATCTAAATCTCAATACATGAACCCGGTAAACACGCAGTTAAAGTCCAGCAGATTCTGCGCTTCATTGAAAGGAGCAAGCCATGTTTTCCGTACCGGAAAACGGCTTGTGAAAGATGCGTTCATAACCTTATCACTTCGTTCCTTTCATTAAGTCAATGGCGCGCCCCAGGAAAAACGATAGCGACAAACGCACGGCCCAGTTGAACCTCCATCTCACCGTCGAAGAGGAAAGAAAGATCCTGGAGCGGGCTGCCGCATGCGGCATGTTTCCGCCCGAATGGGTGCGTCAGAAAATATTCCTCGGTCGCTTCCCGCCGATCAGGCAGTCGCCCATTGAAGTTTCGCTCTACCAGGAACTTCGCAAGATCGGCGTAAACCTGAACCAGGCGACGCATAAACTCAACTCCGGAGAATTCCCTCGCGATTATCTCACCATACAAATGGACCTGCTTTCAATGCTGAATAAAATTTACAAGCTGCTCCTCGCCGACCGCAAGGATTCAGGAACCTCCGCCACATGACCGGCAACCAGATCAAAGGTCGCGGCTTCCGTGGCGCGCTCCGGTATAACCTCGACAAGGTCGCACGAAATGTTGCCGAGGTGCTGGACTCTTCCTTCGCAAGGTCGACGGAGGAAGGAATCATGAAAGAAGTGCGCATGATCAGGTCGCTGCGTCCCCGGCTTGAGAAATACTTCTATCATACTTCAATCAACTTCCCACCAGGTGAAAACCCGAACAACGAACTCATGAAGAAGATCGGTAATGAGTATCTCCAGAAGTCGGGCTTTCATGCAAACCAGTACATCATGTTCCGCCATCACGACGCGGGTCACCCGCACCTGCACATCCTTGTCAACCGGATAGGCTACGATGGCAGCCTTGTCTCTGACAGCAATGATTTTCAGAGAAGTGAAAATGTCTTGCGTGAACTTGAGCGCAAGTATCACCTCACGCAAGTCCTCCCGAGCCGTGCTGCCTCACGGCGCGCACTCTCAAAAGATGAAATCGAGAAGAACAAACGGACCGGCCTCTCCGGTCACAAAGAAAGGCTCCAGTCCGCAGTGCGGTTTGTGCTGAAATCCAAACATCTTGATGTTGCTTCGTTTCTGTCACAGCTCGAAAGCAAAGGTGTGCGCGTGCTCTTCAACCAGGCCTCAACCGGCCACGTGAGCGGAGTCACCTACGAACTCGAAGGTTTCAGGATCACAGGCGCACGCCTCGGAAACGAATTCAAATGGACTTCCATCCGGTCGCGCATCGGTTTCGGTGCCGACAATGACAAAGACGTCATCAAGAAAAACAATGCGGCCGTCGCCGGGAAAGGAAATTCCTCCTTTGCACCTGTGACGAATACCCAACACCTAGTGGACACACAAAAAATTGAAATCGAGGTTCCGGATTTTGTCATCTCCCTGATCAAACCTGAGACCACACCTTTAGGTGCTGCAAGATTTGCGCCCAGGAAGAAACGCAGGAAGAAGAAGCGCCGTCTTTGATTCTTTGTCGAAGGTGACCGCTTCTTTTCGTCAGCCTCGCACAGTGATTTCGATCACGCGGGCGTCAGTGCTGAAACTATCATGCACATATTTCATATCAAGTGATTTTGAGGAGAACCTGAATCCGTTCTTTGCCGTCTCCACACAATACACGGTCTGGTCAGGCACATGCAGATGGGAATGCAGATATTCCCAATCGCGCTCGGAGAGTTCGTCCTTGCCATATGTAATCAGGCTATGAAAAATCCCGCCGCAGACGGTCTTCAAAGCGCGGAAGTTGTATTCACCGTGCATTCGTCATTTTTTTTACGTAGTCCTCGAACTGTACCTCGCTGGTAAATGTCCTTCCGTTCATCTCAACTGATCCTTTCCTGCTGAACACGTCACGCGCACGCCAGATCCACATCGCCTGCTCCGAAGCGGGAACGCTCATGAAAAAGTCGGGCATTTTTAAGCTGTTCAATTTAGGGCTGCGCGCTACATAGCCGACCGCCTGCGCCAGCAACGGATTGTCTTTTAAGAATTGCGCCAGGTCGTGAACGTTAGCGAAGGTCTTGATCGACTTGCCCCGGTCGCTCCAGTGCAATTCTATCCACACGTCTTTCGCAGCAAATAGAGGCACCGACCGCCCTTCCGACCTTCCCATCATTTATTAGAATAAACTTCCCTGTCCTGGATCACCTTTTAATTTCTTTGCCTTGATTTTTGTTTCAGTTTGAGTTGGAGCATAAGGCTCGACTTCTTTTATGATATCGGCAACGTCCTTCTGTGCGGAAAGCAAATCACGGTTGCTGATCTTCCTGTCAATCGTCCAGGCTTCCATCAGATTTTCATCAAACGGTTGGCATAAGCCCATCACTTCGTCTTTCGTCAAGTCAGGATTGAGCCAGTCTTTCAGGTTTTCATCGTGGAGGATCAATGGCATCCTCAACCCATGATTGTGAATTTTACTCATCATCGGGTTCGGCTCCGTGGTCACGATCGTGTAAGTATGAAAAGTACGGTTGGTGGCATCATCGGTATACTCCGACCACAGGCCTGCAAATGAGAACAGCTTGTTTTTCGTGCGAACGAAGTACGGCTGCTTCTCCGACTTCTTCGCGTCCGGGTGGAACCACTGCCATTCGAAGAACCCCGTCGCCGGGATCAGACATCGCTTGCCGGCCTTGAGTGAATCACGAAAGGATGCCGTCTCGAACATTTCCTCGCTGCGTGCATTCACCGTACCCTTGCGGACGATCATCGCACGGTCCAGCGACTTCACCCACGGCGGAACCAGTCCCCAGGAGAACAACCCGAACTCACCGGGCGCTGTCATCACCGGGCTTGCAAAATGGTCGAACGCATTTTCATAATAATGAGGCACGAACTGTTCCTTGAATTCCTCGCTGAACTTTATCGTGCCGAACATGGCGCCGTAATAAAATTCGAGATCCTCGATCGTGTAGAAGCCGGACTTGTAGTTGCACATAGCTCTTGAGATTTTGTTAAGCGAGGAGCAGCTTATGCTCACCCCCGTCTCGAACCCGCAGTTTAATTCAGGCTCGCACCGGCAAAGGTATTTTCATTTTCGAGCACTGTGAAAAGTCCGTCGAAGTCCTTCGAATATTCATCCAGCCGGTCGGAATAGAACGCGTCGTTGTTGGCGACTTTGAGCTTTACGAAATCCACCATCCGCGCAAGTTCCCAGCCTTGCTGGACTGCCGTCATGGGGTTTACGACGAGAGTGAATTTGGCGAGCACCTCGCCGGGATTGTTGCGCGGCAGCATCCGGTCCACTGCAAACTCGGCTTTCATTTCCTGCAACGCAATTTTGAAAAGAGCCGCATCGGTCTCGTTGGTGAAAAGCATTGAATTGGTGATCATAAAATTTTATTGTTTTCGGTTCGTCGGGAATCTGTTTAATTAGTCAACGGGCACTAAAGTATTACTAAAATATTTAGTATAAATACTAAATTCTGCTAAAAATTTAGGAACCGTATTTTCATGCTGAAATTGAAGTTTCTTAACAGGGTTTTCCGGTGAAGTATCCCCGCATAGAAGGAGGCAAAAAGCTCGGGACATTTCTTGAGCCCATGAAAGCACAGCTGTCAGACAGGCCCGCATTTGACAGTTCCGAATGGCTTTTCGAAATCAAGTGGGACGGCTACCGCGCGATCGCCGAAGTCGGTAAGAACCCTTGCAGGCTCTATTCCAGAAACGGATTGTCCTTCGACAAAGCCTACGTGAAAGTCTTCGACGCACTCAAAAAAATTACGCAGCACATGGTGCTCGACGGAGAGATCGTCGTGTTCGACGCGACAGGAAAGCCAAGCTTTCAGAAGCTGCAGAACTACCGCAACCAGGACAAGTACCTTATACAATACATGGTCTTCGACCTGCTGGAAGTTGATGGGAAATCGATCTCCTCACTTCCGCTCACTGAGCGCAAAGCCGCGCTCAAGGAGTTGCTTCCCGATTCAAACGTCATACGCTACTGCGACCACGTTGAAGACGACGGCATCGCCTTCTTCCAGGAGATGCGCAAACTCGACCTGGAGGGGATGATCGCAAAGAAAAAGAAAAGCAAATATTATTTCGGCAAGAGATCCGCTGACTGGCTCAAGATCAAGAATATCAAAACGCAGGATGCCGTTATCGTCGGATACACCGCGCCGAAAGGATCGCGAAGCAAATTCGGGTCGCTGCTCATCGCAGCGCACGACGCGCAAGGGAAGCTCGTCTCCATGGGCAGCGTCGGCACCGGCTTCGATGAACAAAGCCTCAAGGATATTCACAAGAAGCTCGTCATGATCGAGCGTGATTCTTCGCCGCTTGATATTCCAATCAGGGAGACACCGGACATGACCTGGGTTGAACCTTACCTCGTCTGCTCGGTCAACTATGCGGAGATCACCGAGGAGGGCAGCGTACGCCATCCTGTATTCGCAGGCTTGCGTGCCGACATCGACGCCGCCGACGTGCACCTGGAAAGCTGATCACCGTTCCCCATGCGTTTTCCATTCACGCAGGATTTTAATTCTGGTGAAAGATCGCTTTGTCCTTTTCGCCGCACAAAAGCTTACGGCATAAACGGTATTGCGTACTAATTGCGCCCGCGTTCACATCGACACTCCGACCTCGATCTTAACGGTCCATTTATTCCGTTTCCTTTTGTGCGGCTTCAAGTCCAAAGCAGCAGCGCACCATAATTAAATCCTTTGATTATGGAAAACACTGATGAGAAAGTCAATCAAGTGATCGACTACCAGGTCGCGGAGATCCAGCTCGCCTACCGGCAGACCGTGAAGCCTTCACGGATGCCGAAGGTTTCAAGTTCCCGCGATGCTTATGACATCTTGCTCAAGAACTGGGATCAGGACCGCATCGGTTTCATTGAAGAGTTCAAGCTGCTCCTTGTCAACCGCGCACACAAAGTGCTTGGCCAGCTCGAGGTTTCCCTTGGCGGCGTGAGCGGCACGGTGGCAGATCCGAAGATAATTTTTGCAGCAGCGCTGAGGGCGACTGCGAGCGGAATTATCGTGGCACACAATCATCCCAGCGGAAACCTCAGCGCCAGCCAGTCAGACATTGAATTGACAAGGAAGCTCAAAGAGGCAGGTAAGTTCCTCGAAATCCAATTGCTCGATCACCTGATCGTTACCACGGAAGGATACTTTTCATTCGCCGACGAGGGGATGATCTAGGTTTCCTTCTTCACGCAGTTGGCGAAGGTCTGGCTTTCGACGATAGCCTGGTTATTCGCTCCTTATTGATTAAGGCGGCTGCCCTCACTCGTTTTCATTAAATCATTCAGCGAAAATACTTCTCATGAATTTTTAGGAGACTCTCATCAACGCGTTCACCCCTTTTTTTCTTTTCTCCCTCAAAGTAATAGGCGGCGTGGCTGCAGCGCCTGAATAGCTTCGACTCTTCGTCCGACAATGTGAGTTGGTTAAGTCTCGGATTCCTGAAGAAATCAAATATTATTTTCGATTTGAGGGCCGCATAGTTGGCTTCATCGAATTCAAATTTTTCATCATCGGGTTTTTTGATGATCATGATCTTCCTTCCGTCAATTTCGATCTTGGTCGGCGATGTGGCATCACTGATGGTCGAGAACATGGAAATCACGTAGTTCGCGACTGATTCATCTTTATTAAGAACGATGGGCATATTTGAAGTGTCTCGTTTTGGCAGTGCTTCGATCACATACGCAATGGTTTCATTCAAAGTCATTTCCGGCAGGGTGGCGAATTGAAAATCGTCTTTGTTGAATTCCTTGAGAGTCTGTTCCCTAAGGATCTTTTGTGCTTCAAATGTCAATCTGGCTATTGTGGGGATTGCGTTTCTATGGCGCTTCTCTGGATCCTGGAAGTTGGAAAGAATATTCTCCTTACTCTGCAATTTGAAATGCAACTCAACGGAAACGACCAATTCCTTCTTTGTTTCCGGATTATAGAGTTGGTCGCTCATTGTTACGACGAAAATATTCTCATTCGCTTCAGCCTCCGGTTTCCAAAAATGCTGATACCGGATCTCCCTGAAATACTGATCCTCTGTCAGACGCGGCAGGGAAATCCTCTTCATTGCAATCACTTCTACGTTGAGGTTCTCCATTATTGCTTTTTGTCTTTGAATTGATACCGTCCAAGCTCGATTACCTTACCCGGTCCGTAAACCTCCAGATCTCTCTTGACGGCTTCCTCCAATCGCTGATCATAGACCCAACCGCCTTCCATGAATACCCAATTGATATTGAAATAAGTGCCTTCCTTGGATGCGCAGACTCCTAAACACTTTTTCAGCTTCCACTTGTATTTAAAGATCTGCGTAAAAGCAACGAGCGCGTTCCTCCAGCTTTCAGCTTTTTCTCTTGATAAGGGAATAAAGACAAAACCGCATTCAGTCCTGGGATTTGAATACCTGTAGGGAAGGTTGAGCTCATTCCTTTCCACATCGTCGATCATCGATACAAATCGGGATTTCAAATGTTTCAACTCAAACCGCTTTAGTTTCGCTATCTGCTTTATTATTTCGTAATAATCGTGCGCAGCGCTCCCGTCTGGCATTATAAGTTCCTTTGGGAAGGACCTAATGATGCCTGACATATCCCACTCCAGTTGATCATCCTTAATTGTTGTGAGGTTCTCGATGAATTTCGGATCTATCTCGCTTTCATCATCCGTATCTAAAAAGTGAGCCAGGACATATTGCTCCGGAAAATTTGAAACAATCTCTTTGTGTTTGAGGTAAATCCGTTCACGAAACTTGAGATATTCGTCCAGCTCCGTAGGTGTAACAAGATATTTACATAACCACAAATACTCCTCTACATGGAAGATATGGACGTTACCGATCTGACTGCTCTCGTAGAATTTCCTGGATCTGTTTTCTTCTGTGATCAAATTGCTATTGGGCACGTAAACAATGATTTTATTTACCTGATCCAGCGCGGGCTTTGAAATTTCTATTTCATGGTCCCGTAAATTCCGAATCTTAATGGCATCGTACGATTTCAGGAATGTGAGGGTGTCTCCAATTTGGCTCTTCGCCTTCTTGATTGCACGCTCGAACCATTGATTTTCCTCAATCGCAGTTTTGACCTCCTTGGGATTCCGCTCTTTTACTTGGATGATGCACAGGAGATCGTCTAGCCAAAGGACATTGTCGGCCAATTCCAGCTCGCCCTCTTTGGATTTAAACTGAGTCTTGTCGAATGTGAATTCTTTAAAGAAAACGTTCGAGCTTATTGACGTGACGATTCTCTCGGATTCATTTGCCACATCATTTCTTATTAAGACTTACGATTTCTATTATTCCATTCGTTACGTCACTTTCCATCTCTTCAGGGGTTATGGCGTTTCCAATTTTGTAGGGATGACTGAAATTTCCCTTTTTGGAATCAATGTAAGGGTGAATTCTCAGAATGACATTGGCACCAACCGTCGTGAAATCAATCGAAACGATCAAGCCGTCTACTGTTACGGAATATTTCTTTTCAATACCCTTCGGATGTTCAATTATTGTCTCCTGAAATTTATGTCCTGCAGTCTCGGCGGATCGCTTAATAATGTTCATCACCGGTAGTATACTGGTGGAGGTGAAATCGTCCAGGAATTTTTGCCTATCCCTATCTGCGATTTGTTGCTTGTTGAGTTCGGCGGTTCTAATTTTCTCGTTTTCGGACTTCTCTTTTGCTAAGTCGCTGAAGAAATTGTCCAGCTTGGTTGGCTTCATAAGCGTGATATTAAAGGCTGCGGTGATTTTTGGGAGAGCTTTCGAAGTTACAAATATTGGGATGAAAACGGCGAAGATTACTTCCTTACAAAATTCCTCTCGTTGGGCCCTGACCAGGGGTTTTCACTCATGCACCAGATGATGAGCGGACGACCTTCACACGAACTCGTTGATGCGCTCCTCCAGTTTTGTTTTCAGCTGAGTAAGGAAAATCGCTTTCTCTTTTTTCCTCAGCCGGATGTCGAGGAACTGACGATAGTAATTCGTGACTTCGATGTTAAAGAGCTTTCCAAGTTTTTCTGCCAGTTCCCTGATGTCTGCTTTTCCCTTGTTGATCACGCCAACCGTATCAAGGGCATAGATCAACTCGATGAAATCGGCTTTACTCCCGGTCCAGGTTAGAGTCGATGCCGTGATTTCCTTGTCCTCGAGCGTCGCATATATAAAATCCCTTATCATTCGGAGTGCAAGGAGACGGGAGATCTTTTCATCATATCCCGTAGAAAATTCACGATCGACGTGCACATCAGTTTCCGGTACGAACCCTCTTTTGAAATAGTAGTCATCCAGATGCGTATTTCCTGCCATCCAGTATGAGAACAAGTCGGCATCGGCCTGGTACTGAGTGCTCGTCACGGCAAGCTTGTCCCGAAAATATTGCCTCGACTCTGCCGCTGCGTCGAAAGGAACATTTTTCAGCAACGAGCCCAGCATCTCATGGTAATAGTGGACGCTCATGAACGCTGGTTTGAGATGCTTGAAAAATTTGATTTCATCCTGGGCACCAAACTCGTATGACCTGACAAAGTTTTTCAGGGAGATAATGTGCGAGGCAGTCACTTTTACTGAAAGCACGCTGCGTGTCAGCATGTCTGTCGTGTCGCGGCTGATGTCAGAAAGTTGCCCCTCCATTTGCGTTTGCAGCCGCGCCGCGAATGCTGTGATATCCGCCTGATTCATATGCGCGTCATTTCTGTTTGCCTATTCGCTCAATCACTATAATATCTATGTCTGTGCGAATGCGCTGATAATTCTCATGGATTTCAAATTGAGTGACGGTACGGATCGATGGAATTTCCCGGTACGACTTTTCTTCCCGCGCGATCGCAGCGTGGTCGTTGAGTATTTCAGCATGAAATGTTTTCAGCTCGATTCGCTGCTGGGGATCGTCCGCCACCGTGCCGACAAACTCACCGGAAGACAGTCCGGCGATCTTTGAAGCGGGGATGGCCGAATCCAATTGAGTCGATCTGCTCAGCGAGGTATCATTTGCATTGATGGAAACGCTCTGCCTTTCCTGCACGATTTTGCCGAACCTTTCTGAAAGCAGTCTCGCCGTGTCGCCGACCACCTGCCCGCTGATCACGTTCCCCACGATATTCATGATAACCTCCGCCTGCTCGCGTCCGTAGTCTTTCTTGAGCTGACTGTAGTCTTGTACCGCAAGCGTTGTCGCAACTTTGTTCGCTCGTGCCGTGGCGATCAATCCGTCAATGCCGTTGAAGTATATCGTCGGGAATTCGTCAAACACCAGGCTGCTTTTCATCTGGTTCTTTTTGTTGACAAGCTTGATTACCCTGGAAATGTATAATGACAAGACAGCTCCGTAGATCTGCTGTTTCTGCGGGTTGTTTCCGACGCAGACAATCTTCGGCTCGTTCGGATTATTTACATCGAGCGTAAAGTCGTTGCCAGAGAGTACATAATAGAGTTGTGGAGAGGAAAGCCGGGCCATCCCGATTTTTGCGCTTGCGATCTGCCCTTCGAGCTGCTCCATTGCTTCGTTCCTGAATGCCGATTCGAATGGATTGATGAGGACCTCAATCTCCGGCTCGGTCCGAAGCAGCTTGAACAGCGTCGGATAGTCCAGCTGCATGAGCTCGATCACGTGGGGTAGCGTGCAATACTTTCCTTCCTCGTGCTTCCTCAGAAACCAAATGATCGCCGTGACAAAATTGATCGGCGATTCCACGAAAAAGTCTCCCTGCTTTTTTATCCAGTCGCGGTTTAGGCCCAGCATGATCGTCCTGCTGGATTCGGTCGCGTCGGTAATGTCGTCCATCGTTGTAGGATCCAGCGGGTTGCAGCGGTGTGTGCGGTTCAGGTCCTCGAAATTGATGACGAAGAACTTGGGAAGGATCTTATACTTGCCGGCGTTGCGAATGAGCACGTTGTAGGCGATCCTGGAGAGATCGTCGAATTTGAAATCGTAGATGAACATTGAAAAGCCTTTCCGAATGTGCTGAGAGATTATGTGACGAATGACAAAGTAGGATTTACCCGCGCCGGGTGTCCCAATCACGAGCACCGATCGAAAAGGATTGATGATGTTGATCCAGCTACGTTTGTGCTTGCCCCGTATCACATACGACGCTGGCAGGTTGATCGAATATTCATTTTCGAGCAGTCGCTCTTCCTGCGGAAAGCTCTCGTTGAGCTTGTTGAAGATGTCTGACTTGAAATCAACCCGCAACAATCTTGTTATGAGTGTCCCCCCGCCGAGTATCAGCAAATAGCTGATCGATGCAGTCATCAGGTAGATCTTCGTTAAAAGAAAGATATCCACGCCGAGCAGATAGATATAGTGACTGAGCAGGAGCACGAGGACACCGATGATTGACATCATGAACGCGACACCGAAGCTCACCCGTGAATCTTTCTTCCCGCGTGCGCCGATCAGCGAGATGATGAGCAACCCAAGTGCACAAAGCTTTGCCGGAAAAGCGCCGGCGAACAGTCCGGTGTCCCGCAGAGCGAAGGCTACCTTGTCGACAACGTGATGTGTGAAACCCCATACATCAAAAACCGAATGACAAAAGATATAGAAATGCAACAGCAACACGACGATGCTGGTAAGTCGGATAAACTCAATAATTCTTTGCAAGCCTTGCTCGTTTTCACCTGTTCCCATATCAGCCGAATTTTTTGCGGTTTTTTCTGTCAATCGAGGCGCGGTGGTCGATCTTGTTTGATTCAAGCATCTTGCGGATGTCGTCATAGTCGTAGAAGATCACGCTTCCGATCTTGGTGAATGGCAGCATCCCATTGATTCGGAGATTCTGAAGTGTTCCCGGAGAAATGAGGAGCATTCGACGGACTTCGTTCGACTTCAGCCATTTGCGTTGCGCCTGCTTGGGCGAAATGAGCTGTTGTATCTCCTTTAAGAGATCTTGTTTGAAATTCTCAAGGTCTTCAGGCGTAATAATTGTCGCGGCCATGCAGTGCTTTGAATATGCGCCGCAATTGAATCTTGAATCCGTCACGAAAACAGTTACAAGGGTTCCGGAACCCTTGCCAACGACCTGGCCATCAGGTAAAAAAATATATGTATGGATCGTTATCCGCCACTTTATACCAGAAAACTCTTACCATTTGGTAAGTGGGTGTGGTTGCCAAATATTTGCAGGGCATGAGGTAGGGAAAATGGAAATCGGTCAGAGATAAATGCATACCCGAATCCTGCCTATGAATCGTCATGACCTGTTCGATGTATTGTCGGCAATACATCCTTTATCGCAGGATTTCGAAAGATCGATCAGGGAGGAGATCATCCCGGCCACGTTTGAGCGTAATCATATTCTACTCGACGTCCCGAGAGTCGCAGACTTTGTCTACTTCATTCAAAGCGGAGTTGCAATGTCCTATAGTGTCGAGAAGAAGAAAAAAGTCGTCGACTGCTTCTGGCAGGGCGGTCAGATAATGACTTCCGTCAGCAGCTTTTGCGGCGACGCGCCGACGACCGTTACTATTCAATTGATGAGTGATTCGGACCTCCTTTGCCTGAACAAAGAAGGACTCAACCGGCTTTTAGATAAACATCCTGAAGCCCATCTGTTGTATCACAAGATAATTGCGAGATATCATAAGAAATGTCAAAAGCGGATCCAGGAGATTCAACGACGAAGCGCAGCGGCGCGATTTGACTCCCTTGTAAAATCTTATCCGGATATCGAGCAGTTCGTTCCCCAGGAGAACATCGCCTCTTACCTCGGGATAACCCCGCAATCATTAAGCCGCATCAAAAGAATGAAATCAAATGATGAAGATGAGGTAAGAGAAGTCTGAACATAGGTTTCATAAAGTCTGAACATAAAATGACCGGTCGCAACGATCAATTCAAATAACTTCATGTATGGTTTCGCGATTCTCAAAAGAGCGTTTCATTGATCTGGTGGCAATTTTATTTATTGTCCTTTTCATATATGCAAGCGTCAACAAACTATCGGACGTCGACGCATTTGCCATGCAATTGAGCAAATCCCCCCTGATGGCCGACATGAGCGACTTGGTTTCATGGGTAGTCCCGATTGTTGAGATCGGGATTGCAGCGTTGCTGACATTCTCCATTACGCGCGGAATAGGCTTGACACTCGCGCTCGTGCTGATGTCGTCCTTCACCTGGTACATTCTCTCGATCCTGAATTTTAGTGCATACGTACCTTGTAGCTGTGGAGGAATTCTGGGGAAGCTCGGCTGGACTGAACATCTGGTATTTAATATCTTCTTCACGGTATTAAGCGCCGCTGCAGTTATTCTCTCGAGTGCTCAAGTCCGCAACGCCATCATTCGCTCTGCGACGATTTGCCTCACAAGCGGTGCAGCTGTAGCAATTCTTTTCCTTGTTAAATACGACGACCGCGACAAATACAGTTCCTTCGACCGCGCCTTTCTCGACCCGCCTCAAAGCGCCGGCAACCTGGACCTGGGTGTCAACTCATACTACTTCGCCGGACAAAACCGCGATACAATCTACCTGGGTAACGTCACCGCCTCACGCCTGATCTCTTCGGTTGATTCGGGCCTTCAGATAGTGAGACCCCATAAGGTTCTGATGGCTTCCACGTTTTCCGGAAGCACGTCATTGAAGGTGCTCGGGTCGGATTTCTTCGTATTTGAGGGAGTCACTTCAAATACTTTTGCCGGTAAAGTGGCACAATGGACGGCATCACCGCTCACCACGAACGCGGCCAATATCAATAAGGCAGTTCCATTTGGCCGACGTAGTTTTTTGTCCCGCGTGTTGGATACCGTAACCAGGGAATACACGCTTGAACGACTGACAGCCGACCGACCCGCCCAAAGGAAGCAGGGACTGCTCGAGAAACAGGTCGACGGGCTGTTTTGCGTGGACGGTATGATGCATGCAATCCCCGGTCGCAATATTCTCCTTTACGTCTACTACTACAGGAACGAGTACATCGTCATGGATACACTGCTGCGATTAAAGTATCGCGGTCATTCAATCGACTCAATCACGCGCGCCAAAATCGAAGTGAAAGACGTCGGCGAACGTTACCATACAATTGCATCGATACCACTGTTTGTAAACAAATTTAGTTGCGCAGACACAAGCCTGCTTTTTATTGCCTCTGGTATTCGGGCCCGGAATCAAACAGAAGCCGGCTTCAGCGCTGTCACGACGGTCGACGTCTACGACTTGAATGTCAAACGTTACAGAGGATCATTTACGATACCGATGGTTCACGGCAAACCCAAAGATCTCATTGTTCAGCATGGGTCCTTATTCGTGCTGGAGGGAGAATACATAACCAAGTATGATTTAAGGAATACCCTGCCCGAGTATAGCTCCAAAGAAATTTTACATGGCCAGTAGAATAGATCCGCTTTGTCAAGAACGGATCGCGTTCACTTAAGGAACGCAAGGGATCAAGACTGAAAACCCTCAAGAGAGTAGGTCAAAACAATTAAAAATAAAATGTTATGAAAACAATCAAGTTTTTTGCTTTCGTCGTCGCGTTCGCGCTGAGCCTGACGGTCTCTTTAGCAACCCAGCCTGACGGCAGTGACACCATCGGTGTGCCGTTGAACGAGTGCGACAAGCCTTCCGGTTTCAACGAAGGAACCTGCTGGGTCGGTGGCCACAATACGCAGTGCACACTGGTGAGCACCGGCGGTGACGCTTATGACCGGAACGTATGTTCCGTGCCAATGACTATCAACCCGTAGTCTGAAGGAAAGAAGCAGAGGGGTGCATGCCCCTCTGCTTGCTTAATCATTTGCGCGAATGAACGGACAGGATTTCCAACGGACCCTGAAGCATTTTCAGTTGCATACCGTAAGGTCGGAGTGCCTTGTCAACTGATTTATAGTCTCGCATATTGCCCTGGAGGTTAATGTCTCCAAGCCGCCCTTGATAACCCGTATCGTCGACGATCGGATAAGGTGGAAAAAAATAGCGACCATTTGAGATTTCTTTCTCCTGGTTGGACAGGAACGACGAGATCGTCACATTATTGAGATCTATTTCAATGTCTTTGATGTGATATCGCAGTTCTCCGGAACGGTAAGCGATCTTCAACGTGTCGAAGCACTGCAACGACAGGTATCGGATGGAACGCACACATTTTTCCGCCCTCAGCTCAAACCAACTTTCAAGCTCCTGTTTCATCCTTTCCGCCATTTTCGTTAGGCTGGTGCCGCGTGCACATGTCAGTAAATAGTCAAAGCGTTCGCCGTTACCGGCAAAATTCCGCATGTGTTTTCCTAGCGACCTTTGGGAGTTCGTATCTAAGGTTATTCTGCTCACAGGAACCGGCACAATGTAGGGTATCCGATATTGCGTTACCACTTCACCATTGGCCAGCCGGAACAGATCAAGAACGGTGCATGACCGGCAGCTGATGTTCTGGGAACTGTCTTTTGAAAAGAAAACTCTCATCAATGGAGCGCCCTCGAGTTTGGTACGCTCCATATGCGAAGTAAACGATGTTGCGATAGTGTCATCTCCCTGATTTGGAGATTTCTCACGAGTGGTCAGCGGTTTGTTGGCGATCAAGGATCGAATATTCTCCTCCGTCACGGCGTCACTGGATGTGATGTTGGTCACGCGCCCGGATGAATCGATCCAGTAAAGTGCGGGCACACCCTGCTCGTTGAAAATTTCCTTACGCAAAGTTCCCGCATCGATGACCACTGGCAGCGTAACTTCCGACTCTTTGATCCCTTTGCGTTTCTCGAGAAAGCGTTGAACCACTGCTTTCTTTTCTCCTGCGTTTAAGAGAAGGATCTGAATCTGCCCATCGAACATGCGTTGCAGCTCATGCATCTTGGGCATTGAAGCGATACATGGCATGCACCACGTCGCCCACACGTCGATCAGAATCGGCTTTCCCCGAAAATCGGAAATCTTAGCGCCAGGCGATTTGTAGTTCATCATCTCGCTGAAGGCAAGATCAGGCAATTCATCACCAGCTTTCAAGCCTTGCGCCCATGTCTGGCAATGACCCAAGATTACCGTCGCGAAAATTACTTTTGATAATCGTTTGAACCCCATCATATCAGTATCCGGCATTTTGAGGTTGCAGGTTTACGTTCGCTGCAAGTTCAAGCTGCGGTATCGGGTACAGTGCAGCGTTCGAATTCCACGACGGCTTTATTGATCCGAGGACCTGGTTCGCGCGACCCCACCTCTTCAGGTCGAACCAGCGATGACCCCATTCGCAAAACAACTCAACTCGACGTTCCTGTTCAATCACTGACATTGCCGCCTGCGTAGTAGCTGGGGTGACGACATTTGACAACCCGGCCCGGCTACGAATAATGTTGATGTCAGCAGCAGCCTCGATAAATCTACCTTGCATCGCCCGAGCTTCGGCACGGATGAGATATATTTCCGCGAGCCTTATCACCATGGAGTATTCCGTGACGGGTTGTCCCGATCTGAAGACTTTGTATTTGAACGGATATGAGAAAGTGTTGCCTGAAACAGTCTGTGTTCCTGTCCAATTTGTCTTCCGCCGATCGCCCACTTGAAATGAATTTGTGATCTGATCTGTGAGCGCTGCATACGTTGGCAAGGACGTCGCGGATGCCGGGACGAAGACTACGGCTTCGTAAGTATTCGCTGTCGGCGAAACCGGCATAAGCTGCCAGATTGCCTCCTGGCTGTTTTTAAGAAATACACCATTTATGTCGGCGACAATCCTGAACAATGAGTTATTGTTAATCACTGTAGTCGAATATGCTTCCGCCTGCGCCCAGTCACCCGCATACGCGCTCACCCGGGCAAGCATCGAAGTGGCCGCCCATGCAGTGGCCCTGACGCGTTCACCGCCTGCGAATTGATAATCTTTCGCAAGCAGACTTTGTGCATCGAGAAGATCCGCCGCCACCTGTTGAAGGACCAGCGCTTTCTGCGTGCGTGTGGAAACTGCCGTGACTTTATAATCTGTAGTCATGACCAGCGGAACATCGCCGAACAGGTTGACCAGATAGAAGTAGGAGAAAGCACGAAGAAACTTTGCTTCCCCTTGTAACTGCGCACGAAGAGCGGTTGTGACCGCAGTGGTTGCAGAGAGTCCATCGAGGGCGGCATTGCAGTAGTAAATCGTCTTGTAAGCGGCGCCCCAGATATTATTTAGAACGGTTGTATTTGTGGGCACGATCGAATTGTTGTAGAACTCATCCATCGTCGCGTTGTAGCTCTTAAGGTCGTCCGAGGATAGCGAAGCAAGCATGGTAACACCGGTAGACTGGCCGCTGGCAAACCCACCATTGAACACCATGTCGTTGTATATTCCGCGGATTGCCGACAACGCCGACGCATCGTCTGAATAAACCGAAGAACTCACGTATTGCGTCCTTGGCGGCGAAACTTCTACGAAGCTTTCGCAGGATGTAATCATGCATGCGGCGAAAAAGATCGCCGACCGGGTAAACTTTGTGATGTATAATGATTTCATTTTTTTCTCTTTAGAATGTGATGTTTGCTCCGGCCGTCCACATGCGTAGCGGTGTCAATGCACGCATATTCTGTGTTTCAGGATCCGATCCAACATAATTTGTAATCGTCAGTAAATTTTGCCCCCGTACAAAGAGCCTGACTTTCTGTGTTTTGATTTTGCCCGACCAGCGTTGAGGCATCGTCCAGGTAAGGGAGGCATTTTGCAGGCGTATGAATGAAGCATCTGTCAAAGTGTTGTCGCCGAAGATACGCGCGTTGGAATACGCCGTAAGTGCTGGAGCTGTTTGGGTAAACCGCTGGATATCTGTTACGTCCCCTGGTTTTTGCCACCGGTCCATAACAAGTGTCGGTTGATTCGACCGGGCGCCCGGCGCCTGGAAGACCGTCATCATATAATTGAATCCTGTTTGCTTGACAAATTGAATGAAGAACTGCAGTTCGAAACCTTTATAGGTAACCGTGTTTTGAATGCCGCCGAAGAAATCGACCTGCTTCGATTTGTTAAACTGTGTATCGGTGATGCTGTTTAGTGAGCCGTTGTTGTCAGTATCCACAAAAGTGTAGATGCCGGTCTGTGGGTCGACTCCGGTAGCAACATATTTTTTTTGTATCGTTAATGGTTCGCCGACTTTGTATGTATTGGCATAGCTGGATGCATCTATGTTGGGATACTCAACAAGCTTGTTCCTCAGAATCGACACATTGAAATCTGTGGTCCATGAAAGGTTAGAGGTACGTACGTTGCTCGATGTGATAACAACTTCAACGCCGGTGTTGCGTATCGTAGCCGGCAGATTGCTTTGCACGGAGTTGAACCCCGTGATGAGCGGAAGTGTAAGTCCGACCAGTTGGTTGGATGACCTGTTTGAGAAATAACTTGAGGAAACAGACAGCCTGTCGTGAAAGAATCCAAGGTCAAGCCCGAACTCCAACTTCGCATTGTCTTCCCAACCGAAATCCGGGTTGTACAACCTTGTTGGCAAAATTCCCTTTCCTCCTTGATAAGGATTGGTGGTCGATGAATAAGTATCGAGGTATTGATAGTCGCCGATCTGGTCGCTTCCTGTGACACCAAAGCTTCCTCGCAACTTCCCATAGCTCAGCAGCCCGGCTGAGGGAAAAAATGTTTCCTTGGAGAAAATCCATGCTGCACCGACAGCTCCGAAGTTTGCAAACCTCCGGTTCGGCCCAAACCGGCTTGAGCCGTCACGCCGTGCGGTTATGTTGACAATATATTTCTCTCTCCAGGTGTAGTTGAGCCTGCCGAAAGCAGCATTGTACTTATATTCAGAATAATCGATGCCCGAAGGAGTGACCGTCGTTGCTGCCGCAATGTTGCGAAGTTGTGAGTCACTCGTGAAGCCGGTTGCATTAAAGCCCTGCTTATCCCTGATCGTTTGCTGGAACGTCATACCGGCCAGGACCGTCAGTTTTCCCTCGCCGATCTGTTTTTGATAGTCGGCCTGAGGTTCAAGAATCCATGTGTTGATCGAACCTCCCGAAGAGTTCGCTGATCCTAACGGATTCAACGCCGGGTTCTGCGCGGCGATCGGAGTCAGCATCACTTCGTTCAGGGAGACGAGGTTATAACCCATGCTCGATTTGATATTCAACCCTGGTAAAATCGTATAAGACAAGGTCGCGTTCGTGACGAGTGTTTTTGTTTTCACTTCGTATGTTTTGCGCAGTTCCGCGTAAGGGTTCGACCAGGTCCCATTCTCCCAGTTAAGATTGCCGCTCTGATCATATAACGCGGGGGCATTTGGTGCAAGCGTCAGCGCAAGGAGCGAGTAGTCGCTGGTGGGCAGCAGATTTTTTTCAGCCGAGAAGGTCGCAGTCAGTTGCATGACAAACTTTTCATTGGGCATTGCATGCCTCAAACTCATGTGTGACGATCCCTTTTGGTAATTGTAGTCGCCGGCAAACACTGATGTCTGACGAAAATAACCGCCGCCGAAAGTGAATTGCGTCTGCGTATTGCCGCCTGAAATCGTTCCTTGTGCACTGGTGATCGTTGCTGTATTGCCCGTCAGAAGTTTTTTCCAATTCGTGTAACGTGTTGTGTCCCAAAGCATCAGGTCGGGGGCATTCGCAACCGTCGGAGCAATGCCGTCATTCCTGAACGCTTCCTTTCGCATTCGAACATACTGCGGAGTATTAAGGAGATTTATCGAGTTCAATGCGGTTCCTCCGCCCGTGTAGACATTTACATCAAACTGCGTCTTTCCCGCTTTACCTTTCTTTGTAGTAATAAGCACCACCCCATTTGCACCGCGCGAACCGTAAACTGCCGTCGCGTCGGCGTCCTTAAGGACGTCGATACTTTGAATGTCCGCTGGATTAATTGAGTTTAACGGGCTCGGGCTTTGCACAATAGTGCCTGCTGATCCGAATGACAAGGTCTGAGATGAAAAGGGAACACCGTCTACAATGTACAGCGGCTCATTGGCTCCTATGCCGCGCAAACTGTTGATGCCCCGCACCTGGACGACAACGCCGTCACCCGGAATTCCGCTTTGCGTTGTTACCTGCACACCAGCCAGTCTTCCCTGCATTGCCTGCAGTGCATTTGTGACAGGTTGAGTTTCGATCTGGCTCGCCGTTAATCTTGAAATGTTTCCCGTCTGCACTTTTGTTTCCACTTCCCAGTAACCGGCGTTCACCACCACTTCCTTAAGATTCTTAGAATCCTCGACAAGCACCACGTCGATCGTGGATCGACCGCTAATTTGAGTTTCATACGTCTGGAACCCGATGAAAGAGAATATCAGAACATTGTTATCGTCTCCCTGGATCGTGTAATAGCCGCTGGCGTCTGTTGTGGTTCCTACCGTAGTTCCTCTGATGATCACGTTAACCCCCGCAAGCGCTTCCGGTGGCGAGCCTCCAGTCACACGTCCCGTGATCGTTGAGGCATACTTCGCCGCTTGTTCGTTTGCTGCTTCGCCTGTTTCATTCCTGGCCTTGCGAAGAGTTATCGCTTGCTCTTTTTCATAGATATGATACTCGATGCGACGCGACTCGAACAATTCTTTAAGCACGTCTTTTAACGTGGCATCCTGCGAACTGATAGTTACTTTCTCCTGGAAATTGAAGAACGATGGATTGAAGATGAATTTGACACCGGCTTCACGCTCGATCTTCTCGAGCACAGACTGCAATGTAGCGTCCTTCATCTCGAGTGTGATCCGTTTGTCGAGTACCTGGCCGGCACCGTCGTGCGCGATCGACGCGCCGAATAGTGCCATTGCCAGCATTGTTTGCACTGCGCAGGCCCTCATAACTTTCCAGAATTTAGGTTCCTTGGTAGACCATTTTTTCATACTTTTAATTGTTTTGTTTTTGGTTTAGAACATTAGAGACAAAGCGATTCCTGATCAGTCGGGAAGGACTGATACGATCAGGAAAAAAATGAACGGGAGTGTTGACGCACTCCTGTTTTTTTATTTAGGAGCTGTTTGAAATGAAGTGAAGCTGGGTGGGCATTTAGTGTTTAGGTTAGGGTTCCGTTTGTTCGCAGCCGTTGCCCGTGATCTCAACCTTGTTCCCATTTATTCTATACTCAATGGGTACCGCACCGGCAAGCAACATCAGCGTGCTTTCAATAGACTGATCGGTGAAATCCGCACGTATTTTACAATCAAATATTTTCTCGTTCGTTACTTCCGTTGTTACACCGAACTTCTCTTCAATTCGTTTGAACACATCGCGAAGAGAAACGTTCTCGAAGCTCATGTCATACTCGGTGCGGTCTATTGCTGAGCGGACTTCTTCTTTGGATAATGCTACCTGTGCTTCGTTCGCCTTGCCGCTGTAGATGATTTTTTGATTTGATTCCACCATGACTCCAACACTGTCTGCTGCCGAGGAAATGTTCACCTTTCCTGTGAGCACATCGACTTCGATCCCCCCCCCCGTAGGTTTTACGTTAAAGCTTGTGCCGAGAACCTTAATCTTGTAGTCACCGACGGCAAGAACAAATGGCCGCGAGGGATTTTTTGCAACCTCAAACAATGCTTCTCCCGAAAGGGCCGCAGAACGGATGTTGCTTCCTTGCTTTTCAAAATAGGCGAGTGAGCTCTTGCCTTTGAGCCACACCAATGTCCCGTCGCTCAGCAACTGTCTTGTTACTGCGCTGCTGCGCTCGTAGCGCATCCAAAGTGTAAACGAAATTGAAGTTATGGCAAGCGTCGCCGCGATTCCGATGAGCCAGGAAGGTGAGATTCTTTTCTTTTTCTTAAAGTCAGCGTCGTTCTCTGTGATCTCAATCCGTGATGTCAGCTTCTTAAAAATTCTTTCTTCATCCTGTTCGGTGAGATCATCATACACCTGGCCGTTTGCTTTGCGAGCCTCCAGCCATAGCTCGATTTTCTCTTTTTCCGTGCTCGAAACCTGGCCGGTCACGAAACGCTCCATCAGATCGTCATAATTTGACTTTGGCATAAGATGTCAGGTTGACGGTACTACAATTTAACAAATTGCTTCCTTGATGTGTTAAGGCGTTTGAACCGTGCGAATCCCTTACTTTTTTCAGCGATTTTTTCCGGGAAATTACCAAATGATAAGTTTCAGGCTGGTTCAGGCACCGGCATTGAACATTTCTGTCACCTGCGCCGACAACGTGTACCGCATCGGGGGCCGCCCCTTATCACCGTGTTGTCCGGACGACCCAAGCAGCAGGTGACGCGTGTGAAACAACTGGATCGTCGTCACAAGTGTGCTGTCATAGATAACAACTGATACATGCTTCACGTCTTCCTTTAAATCGTTGACAGTAAATTGGTGCTTGCGCATGCTGATCAGGCGGAGTAATTCGATGCGTTGCGGCGAAGAAACTATTTTAAAGTGGTTAAGTATTTTTTCTTCCATCCGGCTCATTTAAGAAAATGGTGAACGAGTGCCCAAAGAATCCAGAGGATCGCAATGGTGCCCACCCAGAACAGGAGCCCGACGAACCTGTAGGCCCATGAATTGGTGCGCAGCAATACACATTGCCAGATAAAATCGGATATCATCGTAATGTCCTCGACAAATGACCGTGCCAGGCCATTGCTTAAATTATCAAATGGTAAGAAGTAGTTCCGGCGCGCCCTGAACCGGAAAGTCAAATCAGCAAACGGGCCTTGAAAAGTGTTTCAATGTAATACAAATTCGTGACTCACGAGTAGTAATCCAGCCGTTCTTTGAAGGAAGAACTGCGGATATGGTCAAAAGCTGCAAGCATATATACTTCCACGGTCTTCGTAGTGATGTTCATCCGCTCGGCAATCTCTTTATGCGAAAGATTTTCTGATATGCGGAGTTTCATCGCCAGCTGACAACGCTTTGGCAGTGAAGAGATGATCTCTTCGAGGGCTTTTCTTATGGCTTCGGGATTTCGTTCTGCGGCTGGCAAGCTGGTATATGCGATTTCAAACAGGTGATACTCTTCTTCGAAGTGTCTCCGTGTTTTCGCTTTTCGGAAATAGTCGATCACGCGGTGCTTGGCGGTAGTGAAGAGGTAATACTTAAGCGACGTGATCAGCGTCTTTTCTCTGTCTGACCAAAGAGACGTAAAAACGTCTTGGAGGATCTCTTCGCAATCTTCTTTCACTGCGACCTGATGCCGGATAAACTGATAGAGCGGTCGGTAGTAACGCCTGAAGATCATCTCAAAAGCATCCCGGTCTCCATCAAGGAGATGCTTTACAATTTCGGAGTCATCTGGCGTTTCGTTCAGACTCATAGGCTACCAGTTATCATTTGGCAAGCTGGAGTCCGACAAAAAAGATGGCGTGGAGCCCAACTTACCGCCTTGGAGGTACTGGAATACCCTGACAGCGAATAAGCGGGCCCACGCCAAAGACGTGGGCACCTGCCTTATTGCCTCGCTGTCAAGAAAGTTTCCAGTTTTCCAAGACGAGGTTCTAAGAGCAATGCCTTTAGAGAGGACAATGCAATTTAATATATACAGACTTACATCAGTCGATCATTTTCTAATCGAAAGTAGTGAAAATTTTGTATAAGTGGTAAGTTCTAACCACTTATTTTTTAAGCTTTTACTTCAGATTGCTCCAAAGCAATCCGTTGAAATCGCGAGACAAAAAACGTCTTCAAATCTTTCGCGAGAACCTGAAAAGGCTTCGCAAGGAGAAGGGTCTGAGCCATCGTAGCCTTTCATACTTGTGTGATTTGGATTATTCAAGAATTTCTAAGCTTGAGAATGACGAGAACACCAATCTCAACCTGACAACACTATTTGAACTTGCGAGGGGCTTAAATGTTCATCCAAAAGAACTCATCGATTACGAGTTCGATTTTACTTCGAAAAAGAAATAAAAGACGCGTAACGTTTAGTGTTTATCTGGAAAACCAGACAGGAATTTTGTGTTATTGCTCACAAAAGAAAGCGATCTTTGAAGCATGGACGAAACATCACGACTAAACTCGCAGGCGCGCCAAATACAATCGATGCTTGAAGAAATCACTTTTCGAATGACGATTCTTGTTTTGGTGAATCTCCACAACAGGAGAAATCTCAATTGATTGCCGCCACAATTTTGTATTACTGCAAATAATTTTTGCGAAGGACTAAGGGAATCACTAATCCGGCACGCCTTAACATCTGTGAATCTGTAAACACCCGCATTGATGACCGGCGTACGTGTTCACGGTTTAGTCTCTTCATAGGTTCTAATGATTTCATGTACCCGATCTCATTGCACTTTTTCATGAATCATGGATTGTACCCCGGAAAGGTCAAGTAAAGTCCAGAAACTTTTGTCGCGTCTGAAATCATTCATCTCCCAGCTCGATAAGCGAGATGAGATTGGGTTACATAGTCAGGTGGATCAATTTTACTACATGACCAAAGCCGCGGAGATCAAGGAACTTCTTGAGCAGGTAGAAGAAAGTAAGAAGAGACAGGAAGTTCTTTGCGCCCGATTGGCTACCAAATACTCGGAAACATTTAATCAATGGCAAAAGGATGCCAGGTGGGCGAGTCTTTACATTAAGCGCCGACAAAGTGCTTGATATTAAGTTTTGTCAACGTAGCGGACCAGGGTCGATAGTGCTTCCTTGACCGACTCCTTCGTGCCAGATTCAATATTGTAGTACTTGGCTCTTAAGCTGTCAAAGGATACATGCTCTGCCTTCTTTGTCACAACCACACGTGCCAGGAACCTCAGTAGCTCAGTTTGGTTCTGTGTTTGAATGAGCTGGTTTTCGATAAAGATTCTAAATACATATGCGACCTGCGACACGGACAAATTCACTTTCAACTTGAAACCCTGCATCATTTTGTCTTCTCCAAGACCGGATCCGAGTGACGCAGTTATTCGTTCCAGGTATGATATTTCTTCATTTAGAAAGCCGGAAACCAATTCTTTCAATGAAGTCCCATGAATATTGTATCCTATTCCCGGCTTCACCTGGATTTGATTCACTTTCTTTAGCGCCAGTGCAAGTTTGTCGATCCGCTCCGCTCGAGTTTCGGAAGCAACTTGTTTCTCGAAATGCTGTGTTTGATAAAGAAATACCTTAATAGAGTTGCAGTTGAGATAAAATAGCATGGCGTCCAGTTGCTCCCGTATATCGGATTGATGATTCTCTATCAAGCCATAGATCGTTCTTTGAATTCTTTGCGCAAATAGAATTCGTTGAAACGTTACTTGAAATCCCGCATACGGTTTTTCGATTCGCAGTAAAGCGTGCAGGACAGCGTTTATAAGTTCTGCTTGGACACCCTTCTGTGTTAACAAGTCCTTTAATATTCGAATATGTTTTTTTGAGTCGCGTCGAGCGGCGTCAATTTGTACCTCAGGTGCCTTTGCGTCAAAATCATAAAAACTCTTGAAGTCCGATGCAAGAAATTGAAGTAATTCTTCCAGCTTGGAATATCCGGTGTTTGCGCGGCGCGGTCGGCCATTCGTATTGATGCGATCCATCAGTCGCACAACGGCGTACTGATGCAATCTCACGTAATTTCGAATCTGAACTTCGTCTATCATTTCGAGCAGGGAAATTGGAAATGCCTGCTTTATTTTGACGAGTTCCTGATCGAGTTGCAGATCTGTGACAGCGTTGCCTGTCAACAAATGCTCCAGGTCTGCAAATTGATAATGAATTTGCGATTCCATGGGGTGTAGGATAGGGCGTACCTTATCGAATTAAAGTCAAAAAATTTCGACGACTTAATCGCCGCAAGTTCCTGAGATCAAAAAATGTCCTGGTGATTCGATGCTATAGGTCAAGTTCAAAGCATTCAATAATGTTCGTGCGACTTCTTCTCCGTCACTACCGTATATGATATGTCCGCTAAGCCTGCATTTCTGTAATTCCGGATCAGTCGTCGTCAGCATAACATCCCAATCTTTCGACAGAACGTCCGCAACTTCCGAAAGCGAAGAATCTTGGAAATGTATTGCCGTCGTCGCTGGATTGATTTCGTTAATGATATTCCACACTGACACGAGTATTGTCAAGGCGAATAAAAGAATTGAGACAACTCTCCTGAATCTAATGATGTTGCGTCGTTTTGCTTCCAGAGAATAGATGATAGTCATCAGCTCAGTTCGGCTACGCTCAAGCTCCATTGAAGGTGCCGAAGGCTCTCGCTCCGTTTCCAGGAGGATTTTATAGCTCTCGAACTCATCTTCATTTTGAGTGCTTAGGGATCGCCAGGCAGACACAGCCGCGCGCTCGGAGTCGGTCGCAGTATGTCCCAAGACTTTGTAAATAAGAGATTCAATGTTTCGATCCATTGCCTTGGCTCTTTTACTTATCCTCTAACAAATCCTGACTTACCCTACGGTAAGTGACAACTATTTTAAGTCTTACCTGTATAATATGCTTTCAACCGCTTGTTTCCGCTTGTAAGGCTTTTTTCGACAGCTTTCACAGTCACGTTCAGTTCCGCCGCTATTTGGGCCGTATTTAACTCGCGGTCCAGTTTCATAAAAAGACACTCCTGTTCTCTGCGAGGAAATGTTGAAATCACTTTCCTCAATTCCGCTCGGATTTCCCCTCGAATAATTTCCGTTTCAATGGTATGACCGTTAAGCGGCGTCGCGCTGGAAAGGCGTAACAGTTCTTCGTGCCGCATCTTTTGAGTATACTCCGTCATTGATTTGAGCTTGACGTATCGAACCAAGTATGCCTGGATAGACTGTTCGTTCGGCTGGCTTAACGCATCTCGATTTTGCCAAATGTGAATGAATGCTTCCTGGACGATGTCAAGCGAGGCATGACGATTTTTTGTGAGGGACTCAGAGAATTGCACAAGGCCGGCGAACGCATGTCTATAAAGTACATCGATAGCCTCGGCGGGAGAGGCTCGCAATAGTGCTCGGAAATGCTCATTGTCGATGTTTGGAGGCATCGCAATTCTTTTACAACATATGAATTGGGGGAACGGAGGCTTTTTCTGCTAATCCGGCTTATGTAATATACAAGTTGCGCCGTATCGCCTCAAATTAGCGCAGTTTAGTTTTCGTACTGATTTTGGTTGATAAGGGCAAATCATCCAGCAATTCACTAATCAACACATTAATAATTCATTAATTTCGAAAATAGCACCGGCGTGATTCCTCGTCCAGGCGTGACTGAAATTCAACCCAATGCCGTTGTCTATCGATTCGGAAAAGGAGGATGATTTTTAATGGACCCCTTTACCTTCTTGAACCTAGACTCGACGAATGAAAATATTTGCTTACGGATCGAATATGTGCTTAACGCGCTTAACGGACAGAGTTCCATCAGCGACATTCTTTTCGAAGGCAAAACTGTCCTGCCATACGCTTCTGTTCCACAAGCGAAGTAAAGATGGGTCAGGAAAGGCAAATGCTTTTAAAAGCGAGGGAAATGATGCTTTGATTTGGGGAGCAATTTTTGAAATAAGTGACCACGAAAAATACCATCTTGACGCCGCCGAAGGCCTTGGCAATGGCTACGATGAAAAAACGATTGTTGCAGTTCTCCCTGACAATAGTGAAGTCGACGTCAGATTATATGTAGCAAACGAATCTGCAATTGATAACAACCTCCAACCATATTCCTGGTATATGACCTATCTTGTCCAAGGCGCAAAGGACTGGGAATTCCCTGAATCTTACATTGATTTCCTTGCCAATATCAAATGCAAAACTGATAACAATGCGTCGAGGCGGCAAGCAAATGCTTCAATCATTCAAAGACATTTGCAAAAACACCGCCTGTGATTTCAGCAATAATCGACTATAAATTCAAAGTTAATGATCGACCGCTGACAAAAGCCGAATCAGAAACTGTATCGATATTCATTTTGAACCTACTGAGGTTACAAACTTCCAGAATGATTCGTGTGCTCTATCGTGGTGAGAGTTATTCAAATCTTAAATCGAAACTAAACATTGTCGGAGATGCACCTGACTATAGAAGAGTAAGCGATTTCGTCTTCCTTATTGGCGAAAAAGGTCGAGCCTATCGCCGAGAGTATCGAAACAGAATACGCAATAAGGGGAAGATATTCAGCATTGACGACACGACGGATCTGATTTTCAGATACATCTTTAACAAGTTTAATAGATGTCTTGCAATGAACAGTCGTGTTGTGAGTGATTTCACTTTACGTAATCAAGATTTTACAAATTTCTTTCTATCAAACGCGAACTTGAAGAAATTCTTGGATGCAATTTCCCGATGTGATGATTCGAGGCGCCTTGCTATCCGAGACTTCTACCTTCAACATCTTCATCGTCTTGGAGTCGTAGGGTATTTCAATAACTCTATTTTCGTTTCCAGTAGCGAGGATTTTCTTGTTGCCAAATCGTTCGCCACCTCACAGGAAAGTGAATCGATAATATTTGTGACGTGGAGCGTGAATCGCAAAGGAACCATGTCACATGCCTTTGGGAAACCCAGAAAAAACTTACCAAGTGGTTTGCCAAGTCTACGTACGTCATTTTATCCTCAACAAAAAGAGCATTCGATCAAAGGTGGTATTTTGCCGCACTTTCTGTTTGGATATATTCGACCGACGACGCGGGTATTTGAACTAAATCCAAATCTTTTTAATGTAAGTCAGAATGTGAAGGAGAAAATAATGGACGGTTTTATGATTGATCAATCTCAATTCAGTTCAAAGCTGAGGGAAACGGACTATGAGATTTTTTTCTCCGTGGACGGCTCGGGGAGGTATTGGGACTTCACCACGCAAGTCTAGAGGCGAGAAATTTGTCGACAGGATCTAACCGGTCACTGCTCAATAACTGATCATACGCCCCAAGCCTGGACTTAAATAAAACTTACAAATAGCGTTAATCTAAGTTTTGGTTTTCAACAGATTAGAAGGTGGAACGCAAAATTTCTAGCCGTAGCTTCGCTAGACCTCCTTTTTATGTAATTTTATCGGTTAGACTGACAGGGAGTTGAACCGCCACGCGGACACCTTTGGCGCCTCTTTTTCTTATTTTTTTGATGTATTTAATCCTCGCTAGAACCCATGACTAAACTTACTTTTTCGGGCCATGAATCATTCGTTTGTAAACAGTTTTGGCTGAAGAAAGTGTATGATTTCTCTAAACACAAAAAGAAATTCAGTGATGACAATTCTGTTGTTGACTTGGGAGTTGGAAAGAACATGGTCGCTTCTCTTAGGTTTTGGGGGAAAACTTTTGGAATTCTAAACGAAAATGATACTCCCACTGACCTCGCAAATTACATCTTCGATACTAGAGGAAAGGATCCTTACCTGGAAGACATTGGAACTATCTGGCTCCTTCACTATAATTTAATTACAACTAACCGCGCTTCGATTTACAACCTTTTTTTCGGTGAGTTCCGGAAGGAACGGATTGATTTTACAAAAGAGCAATTACATGCGTTCTTAAAAAGAAGGTGTGAAGAACTGGGATCGTCCGTCTACAACGTGAATACGATTAATACGGATATCAATGTATTCCTTCGCAATTACGTCAAACCAAGCAGGGACGAAAAACCGGAGATCGAGGACGATTTTTCAAGCCTCCTAATAGATCTTGATATTATAAAAGGCTATAAGCAGAGAATTGAAAGTAATCTCGTTCAATGGTATAAGGCCGAAGCTCAGAACAGGATTGATCTGCCGTATCAGATTGTGCTGTACGCAATTCTCATGCAGCTTGGCAAGCAAAAGTCCATCTCATTCAGAGACCTCCAATCCGGAAATAATTCCCCGGGTGTCATTTTCTGTGTCTCGGAGGATTGCTTGCATGATAAAATCCAGCAGATTACCACACACTACCGACAAGCAATTTATACCGAAACCGCCGGCAATCAGGTTTTGCAATTCAAATCCGCGTTAGACCCACAAGCAGTACTGAATGACTACTACAACGCTTAAAAGCAAAAAGAACAAGGCAAAAGTAGAATCCAATAAAGTTCGATTCTCACCTTCCGTTAATATCGTTCGGGATTCGAAACTCGAGTTGAATTACATACCAACACCCAACTCAAGTCAGGTGTTCGATCAACTAGCAAATAGTTATCAGAGCGGAATCCACTCATTCAGCATAGTGGGCGCATACGGTACTGGAAAGTCCGCGTTCCTTTGGGCATTGGAGAAAACTTTGGTTGAGCACCGGCTGTATTTTGATCACGATCAAATTACAAACGGTGAAATAAAAACATTTGAATTTTGGCATTTCGTGGGCGAGCCAATTTCATTCATGCAAGTCTTTGCGGACAAACTGAATATTAATTTTCACAAGGACACAAGGTCTTCTGAAATTCTGAGAAAATTGGACAAGCATCACTCCAATTTTCAAAAGTCGTCGAAAGGATTGGCAATAATTGTCGATGAATTCGGGAAGCACCTTGAGTACGCTGCCAAAAACGACCCTGGCAGAGAATTGTACTTCATCCAGCAACTTGCCGAGTACGTCAACGATCCAGAAAAGAATATTTTATTCATCACCTCTCTTCATCAGGATTTCAACGGATATGCAAGAGCGCTGACCAAGTCTCAACAGAATGAATGGGATAAAGTCAAAGGACGGTTGAAGGAGATGACATTTAATGAACCTGTTGAGCAGCTCTTACTTTTAGCTTCGGAACGAATCGCACAACTTGGTATTGGCGTCAGGCATAAGTCCTTCCTAAATCTGTTCAAGGCAATTGATACCGCCAAAGTCTTTCCTTTAAGAGATTTGTTCAACCACTCAATCGCTGAAAAGCTATTGCCGTTTGATATTTTGTCCGCTTCAGTCTTAACACTGAGCCTACAGAAATATGGGCAGAATGAAAGGTCACTCTTTTCGTTCATTGAGTCCCATGATCCCTTGGGAATCAGAGATTTTAATGTAAAGAATGCGCCGCACTATAATTTGTCTTCAGTTTACGATTACTTGATCCATACGTATTATTCATTTCTCACGACAAAGCATAATCCGCACTATGCTCAGTGGGCGGCAATTCGGACGGCAATTGAACGTGCAGAAGGTTTCTTTAATAGAGAAGCCGCTGATGCAGTGAAGTTGGTTAAGACGATTGGGTTATTGAATATTTTTGCATCAGCTGGTGCCCGCATAAATCCAGAATTCCTTAGGGACTACGGCAGCTATGCGTTAGGAATCACTGCGCCACATGAAATTGTCAAGAAATTAGAGAAATCTAAGATCATTCGGTTTGTAAAGCACAGCAACCGATACATACTATTTGAAGGTACCGACCTGGATATTGAGTTGGCAATTGATGAGGCGGGGAACCTTGTCGAGCGTGTTACAAATGTTGTTAACCATTTAAACAAATATTTTGATTTCCCTTATATCTCCGCCAAGTCGGTATATTATGAGACAGGCACTCCTCGATTTTTTGCATTTCGAATAAGTGATAAGCCGGAAATACTGCATCCCGAAGGTGAAATTGATGGATTTATCAACCTGGTTTTTTCCAATAAGGTAAGCGAGAATGATATAAAAAAGGCATCTCAGGACTGCGACAATGCAATTCTGTATGGGCATTACGATAATACAAATGAGATTAAGGAATTGATCTTCCTGATTGAAAAGATAAAGAAAGTCAAAGAGAATCACCCAGACGATCGGGTTGCAATTCGCGAACTTGAAAAAATTCTTCAACATCAAATAAGCTTGCTGAATCATTATGTGATAGGAAATATGTATTCAGCCAACTCGCCTGTGACTTGGTATTATCAAGGGAAACGACAACACATTAAGAATCAGAAGGCCTTTAATCAGCTCCTTTCGCAGATATGTTCCGGGATCTATCCGCAAACACCAAATTACCGGAACGAGATGATCAATAAATCCAAACTATCTCCACCGATCATCACGGCGAGAAGAAGCTTTGTAAAGGCATTGGTTGATAGTTGGTCGGAAAAGGAATTTGGGTTTGACAAAGCCAAGTTTCCACCGGAGAAAACCATCTACCTTTCGTTACTGCGAGAAACTGGAATTCATCATCGGACTGACGATGGGTTCGTTGTCGGTAAGCCAACCGATCCTTCGTTTCAGCCGCTATGGAACGCTTGCATGGATTTCATGGAGCAGAGTCGGCAGGGTAAACGTAATCTCCAAGAGCTTGCCGACATACTCCTTTCGAAGCCCTTCAAATTGAAGCAAGGGTTCATCGATTTCTGGCTTCCGGTTTTCTTATTCTGCCGACGCGACGATTTCGCCTTATTCTATAAAGGGATTTATATTCCATTCCTGTCCCAGGAGAACCTTGACTTAATTTGTAAAAACCCTCGTGACTATGAAGTCAAGGAATTTGACATAGAAGGTGTAAAGCTCAATCTCTTCAATCGTTACAGGAGTTTACTGAGTCAATCACAACAAAAGAAACCCACTGGAAGAGTTTTTATTGACACTATTCGGCCATTCCTGACTTTCTATAAAGATCTTAAAGACTACAGCAAGAAAACCACTCGCCTAAGCAAAAAGGCACTTGCGCTCCGGGACGCCATCGTAAACTCCAAGGATCCAGAGGAAACCTTTTTTGTCCAGTTCCCGAAGGCATTGGGCTACAGCGTTGCGCAGCTACAGAAAAATCGCTCACAGTTGGGGCAATATATTGACGAATTGCAGAGCAGCCTGCGGGAGATTAGAACCTCCTATGACGAATTGGTAACTCGTGTCGAGCGCTTTCTTGTCGATGAGTTTGTGGGAGGTAAATCACAATTTCCCGCCTATAAGACCAATTTCCAGAAACACTTTTCGAAGCTGAAGATTCATTTACTCCTACCATATCAGAAAGTCTTCTATCAAAGAGTCATGTCTGAATTAGATGACAGGAAGGACTGGTTAAATTCAATAACCCAGGCGTGTGTAGGAAAATCTTTAGAAGATATTTCCGACAATGACGAGGTAGTGCTCTATGAGAAATTGCGAGACATTGTACATGAATTGGACAACCTTGTCGAATTGACAAAGGCCGATGTAGACGAAGGGAAGGAAGAGGTATTTAAGCTCGAGATTACCTCCTTTGTTGCTGGACTCAAGAAAAATCTAATACGCCTTCCTAAGAACAAGAACGTTGAGGCAATCCAGCAGCAGGCGATCATCAAATCCAAATTGGGAACAGATCGCAGAGTCAACATCAGTGTTCTCTTAAAACTTTTACAAGAACAACTATCGAATGAAAAATAAAGTCAGACATGTATTGGGGATTTCAGGAGGAAAAGACAGTGCCGCGCTGGCTATATATGTGAAGCGGGAATACCCACAGCTGGACATTGAGTACTATTTCTGCGACACCGGTAAGGAACTTGACGAGACGTATGAGTTGGTTAAGAACTTGGAGATCTTTCTTGGCAAAAAAGTCAAAGTGCTTCAGGCTGCTGCCGGAAGCCATGAGTCACCCTTCGATCACTTCATCAAATACAAGGGAAAGTTCTTACCCTCGTCGATCAATCGATGGTGTACGAAAAACCTGAAACTTGATCCCTTTGAAAAATATGTTGGGGACGACCCGGTTGTCTCTTATGTGGGAATACGTGGTGACGAAGATCGGGAGGGGTACATCTCAACAAAACCCAACATTCAGTCAATTTTTCCATTTCGAAAAAATATCTGGAGTCAAGACGTTATTGATAAGGTGTTGAAGAATGATAATATTCCCAATCTCCTCGCACAATCCAAATCAATTAAAGGAAAGGCAAAGTCTGTTCAATTTCTCGACATTCTTACAGAGCGTGTATCTCCAAAATTTCCGATTGCAGAAAAGCTAAATACATTGCTATCTTTGGACACTACGACGTTCAACCGAATTGTCCTTCAATCTTTAAAGAACACAAATTATCCATTGTCTCAGTGCGATGATTTCCCTCTAACAGAGAACGAGGATGTTTTAGTGCGTGATGATATCTTTAAGATCTTAAGAGAAAGTGGTGTTGGTGTTCCTAAGTACTACGAGAAAATAGAATACCAGTTTAAGGATCAAAAAGGTGAATACTCGCGGAGTCGGTCTGGTTGCTACTTTTGCTTTTACCAGCAAAAAATTGAGTGGGTATGGCTTTATGAACAACACCCTGAATTGTTCAAAAAAGCTATGGAATATGAAAAGGATGGATACACCTGGTCACAGGGGGAATCTCTCAAAGAACTAATAGAGCCGCAGCGAATTCAGCAGATAAAAGAAGAGCACTTTAAAAGAACAGCGCGGACTAAGGATAAACAATCGCCGTATCTTTTAGATATCCTGGGAGAAGCAGAGGGTGAAGGCTGTGCATCCTGCTTTATCTAATTTCTTATGAAGTTTAATAATATCACATTCAACACTCTCTCATACTTAAAATTTCATTTGGATGATGAATTTGACAAATTGCCTCATAGAAACGGAATATACTATTGGGTTTATTGGCCTAAGTTTGACGAAAATACAATAACACACACTGAATTAGTAAAACACTTAACTGAGTTTACCGACAGAAAATTATCTTACTCTGAGCAAGTCAGGGGAACATATAAATTTTCTGCAGAGATTGAAGAGCAATGGTTTCGGGACACCGGGCACCTTTTCGGCCTTTCTCCTTCAAATGCAAATAAGCTCAAAGATTATCTAATAGATAGGGCAAGCATTCTCGAATTCTCAATATTGTTTCAGGAATTATGTTTTGCGCGTCCTTTTTATATTGGAAAAGCGAATGACCTTAAGAGTCGGTTGAAGGATCACTTCAGCTACAAAACTAAAGTTTTGAAGGAAGTAGAGGATGTTAAGATAGACTCTTCACATGTTTGGGTAGGATATAAGCTCATTGGTGACAGCAAAGGGGTCGGTTTGAACAGGATTTTTGAAGAAATATTCTCTCGTACTTTCAAGCCAGGTCTTACTATTAAACCAAACTGAAAACGTTATGGCGGACTCAATAGACTTCCTCAAGGTGGCGGGGGCTTCCTCTGCGGAAAGCATTGTATTATCCAACCTATACGAAGTAAAAAAGGGAGGATTCGGTGATACGAATAGTATAGTTACCTATGCGTGTACTCTAAAGGTTAAGAATCTTAAGGAAGACATTACGACATTTAAAAAATTGACTGAGGATAAAGCATGGCCAGTAAGCCAAATAATTCAGCGAGAGATAAGCAGGGTAAGAGTAAAGGAAATTTCGAAGACCTATATCCTCGGTGAGGGCAGATCTATAAAGTATTTTCCCCCACTCATAATAGCAATTTTGCCAATTGACGACCAAGGGCGAATCGCTAAAGAATTTATCTATGAATCTGAAGTGGCTGAGAAAATAAGAATGCAAATTTTTGAAAAATCTAAATTTTATGGCAACGAAGAAGCGAAAAACTATTTTATCAATGCCGAAAATAAAAGTCTAATAAAAAACTGCTTTCTGCTTCAGATCAACTCAACCGTTGACTACAATATTCTGTGCTGGGACAAAACAAAATACTTTGCAGTTGTAATTGATGGGCAACATCGTTACGAGGCTCTTCTTGAGAGTGTTCTAAGTGACACCAAAGTATATAACTATAGCCAGGATGTTGTATTCGTCGATTTAAGCTTTGTACTGAAGGCATTGAATCAACAGGAGTTGACGCCTGTGAAGGCCGTGCGGACCGTTTTCGTTGATATTAACAATACAGCAGTTGTAGTAAGTCAAGTGCGGAAGTTCTTAATGGACGATAAGGACTTGTCGTCCCTATTTGTTCAATCTTTAGTAAATGACGAGAATGATGATGGGACTCGGTCCAGCAAGTTTATCATGCCCCAATTAATCGATTGGCATGGCGAAAGCAATAAACACAGCCTTCCTCACATTACAAGTATTCTTGTCCTCTATCAATTGATGTCTGACTACGTTCTTAAACGAAGTAACTTAAGTAGCATTGATGATTTAAGATTGCCAAAAAAGGTTCGAAACTGGGTGAATTTGATGAATGAAAAATTTCTAGTGGATGAGAAAATCGGTCGGGTCAATAAGTACGAAGGCTACAAGAAAGTATCTGAATCACTGGAGGAACACGAGTCGAGTCGCTTGGAGATTGATGACGATGATTTAGAGTCATTCGTTTTTACCTATGATTTCAGAGTGTTGAAAGTGGCGCAAGAGACATTTGATGAGAAGTTATGTAAGGCTATGGTGAGGTTTTTTAACGAACTTACACCATACCGCACCGCGATAGAGAACATTAAGGCCGAGGGCGCTTTCAACAAAGAAAATACGTTGTATAGAGCGCTAATTGCAACGCAGGCAGAGCTTAAAATTGACGATAGATTAAAGGTCGAATTGGAGAAACTTAAGAAGAAACTTGAGGTGCTTTTATCGGCAGAATACGATCTGATTTTCTCTGTGCTAGGTCAGAAGGCCCTTTTTGACCTCTTCACAAAGTACCTGGATCTTGAGTTTGACCGGACATCGACGGAGGAAAAGGTGTCCGAAATAACCACCAGATTTATCAATGACGTAAATGAAATGTTCTCAGTAGTCGGTAAAGCTGACTTTCCACTTTTTGGAGAAAAGGATACGGTCATGATTCCTGAATCTGACTTGGGAACGCTTTCAACTTTGGGTACCGTTGCAACTTCCTTTTGGGAGAGCATTATCTATCAAGAGAAAAGAGTAATATACAATACAAGGGGCGTCGCTTCACTGAGATCGGTAATCGAGTATAGCATTCGATTCATAAAGAAGTATAGAGAGACTGGCCAAGGTTTGGACGTTGAGCAGTTTTCACCTTTGTATTGTGCTCAACGAATTAGGGGCACTATTCAGAGAAATTTTGAAGATCTCGATGAGCTAACAATCGATAAATATGCAGAGGATATTATTACTGCAAAGGCAAAGTTTCTTAATAGGTATTTGATCGAATCACTTAAAAAAGAATCATAGCACGCGTACTTGAAAAAATATTCAATCGTCTATTTTTCTGTTAACCAAGATGAACTTCGATATTTTCATACTCCCAATGGATCTGGTGTTGTTTAAAACTGATGCGAAACTTCTGATGAGCAGCCGTTCTAGCTCGAGCCGCTGTGTTCTTGATAACCATTCAGGAAGAACATCGACTCGAAAATAGTTCCAATCGGATATTTCTTTCCTGATTTGAGAAAGCCGTTTAATGCCTTCTGACTCCCCAATATAAAGTAATTTGTTCCTTGTATCGATTAGATAGTAAATGATATTGCCTTTACCCAGATATTTTTTCACTTCGTTTCTTGGGCGCCAGTCTTCTTTAACAAATTTGAAATCCCCCTTGTCCATTAGCTTGTTCTCGATTTCTTTGATTATGTGCGATCTCACAAATTGCTTGAAAAGTTCGGGAAAAATCGGTTTCTGAAAGTAGTGAGCTTTACAGTTAAAAGTTTTGGTGTTTCTGTCAAACTCGATGTCGAGAAATTCCCAAAATGGAATTTCTTCCTCAACCGATTTTGTATACAGCTCGTTCCCCATCCTCAGTTTGTGCTCAAGGCTTCTCATGTAGCTCATGATGAATACATCCTTCAAGCGCTCGGCAAAATCTCTATGGAGGAAAAGTTTGTAGTCAGTGTCTTTTGCGACGTATTTAACGTAGGTTACCCACCCTTTGTAGATGGTTTTATCAAACTTTATCCGAACTTCGGCATGGGGACTTTTCCTCGACGTGTTTTTGCCAAACACTTTTCTTATGCCCCACACTTCAGCTAACCAGTTTGGGATGGGAGTATCCAACTTATTGAACAAAGAAGAGTCGACCTTCTTTCTCCAAAGCGGAAACTCAATGTCTGATCGTTCTAATCTCATCGAGGTCTTCTGTTTCTCCTACTCGTCCATCGCATTCATCAAGTCTTCCAGGCCAAAATTCAACAAAAAGGAAGAATACGGGCCTGCTAGAAGATCCTTGAGATAGTCACCTAAGTCAACATCTTTAGGGTTACCATTTTCATCGTTTCTTTTGAACCCGTAACCCCTCTGCTTACTGGTTGCATATAACATCAATGTGTGAAAATAGACTGCTGTGATATATCTCTTGTCGGCAGTCAATAGCTGATTTTGGGATGTTTTGGATTTCTTATAGTCCATCAGTACCGCGCTATTCATATTTATGATTATACTCTCGAGCTTATCCTCGTCATCGATTTCCGGATGAATAATCGTCTTGTGGTCCATGCCAACTCCGGCCTCACCCAACTCGCTCCAGGACTTAATGACACTATTTTTGACCAGTGGGGAGACTTCGATTTGTTGCGAGGGATCTTCGTAGGCAAGAAGGTATTGCGGCAACCCCATCGGTTCTTCCTCCGACTCCTTTTTTTTCACTTCTTCCTTAGGTTTGTCTGGAGCGGCAATCTTGACAAGAATGTATTTAATGAAATCCTCGCCGGCTGGGTTTTTAAGTGTGACCTTTGCCTCAAAGGCGTCTCCGACGTTTACGTCGTGCGTGGGGGCAAAGGATATCTTAATTATTCCATCTTCAGGGCTGCTGCGTGTGACAGCGATCAGCTCGTCGGGCGATCTCGGTTGCCCTTTGTCATTGCCGCCTGATTGTTTGTTTCGCTCGTACCGCAGGATGGCTATTTCAAGATCCCCGGGTTCCTCAGCTCTTTTAAAATAGGCATTCTCGACATCGGACTCGAACCTTACGGTCCTGGCGCCATTGAGGGGAATTTGTACGGCCGGCTTCTCATTTTCTGCGTTCGCTTTAAATCTGAAATAGGAGGGAAATCTCTTCGGGTTAAAAGGTATTTTTTCTTTCTGCTTTGATGTTTCGTTGGTGCTTTCTTTGTTGGGCGGCTTAGTCTCCTTTTTCTGCTCGAGTTTGAACGATTGCTGCAGCAGCTTCATCATCTCGGGATTGAGAGAGATATTTTTAGCGATTGACTTGAAAATTTCATTGGTTTCACCTTCGCCTAACGCAAGATTATTTTTTCTTTTCTTGAGAATGTCTTTCAACTTGCTGCGCCTAAGCTGTTCCCCAAGAAAATGTCTGAGGAATTGTGACTCATCTCCACCTTCCTTCAAACGATCGCGCGATGCCATGAACAATTCATTTCTAAAATCAGCGTAGAGGTGACTACAATCCACATGAATCAATAGATAGTCTTTCAGGAGACCAAATTTCAGCGTCCTGGTTATGAATTCCGAGGTAAAGCTCCCGTGTACCTGCCCATTTAGCGAGAAGAGAACCGCCATATTGTTCTTGAAGAATTCTCGCTGAATAATATTTGTGCTCTCTTTTGAGTCTTTTTCTTCGATTTTAGATTTAAAAACATACACGTAAACCCTGAGCAGCCCTTTGTCAGGAATTTTGTATTCTTCATCGAAGCAATCGTCCAGGTCGAGATATGTGTCCTTCATTCTTTCCAATCTCCGCTTCAAGCCATAGAGTTCGCGCTGCGGTTGCGGAGTGTTGGGATAACGGAAGGTTTTTGTCGTGTCTTCAATGGTGAATAACGGAAGGGCTGGCTCAAAGAGAAATTCATTAAGACTAAGATTGAGGTCCCGGGAAATATCTGTAATGCCTGGCATCTTATAATTATACAATTTGATGATGGTGCCAGTCTCGAACGAACGATTATATAGTCCCAAATTCATCCTATCCATTTCGAACGACGGGATTTGGTCTTCGATTTTCAAAAATTCATAGTGCAAAAACCGGGGATTGGCCTCACGCTCCTCCTTTGTAAGTTGATGTCTTCTCACTAAAGTGAATCCGAATTTACCTGTCTTGTCATACCGCTTGGACCCAAGTAGCTGGTAGCGTTTCTTGCCGCAGAAAACCAATGCGCCACTACCACCCATGTTGTACTTTCCCTGTACAAAGTGAACATTAATCTTATTTCCTTTTAATAAGGACAGAAATGTGTCTTCAAAACGTTCTGGATGCTGGCCTTCCCCGTTGTCATAGATTATGATCGATGTTTCCTTTTTGGGACCATCAGCAATGATCTGAATTTCTTCGGCTTGTTTCCTTTGGTTGGTGCGAATGTCCCAATTCTTCCAGCCCGGAAAGAATTGATTTACTGCATCAAGCATTGTTCTTGGAGCATCGGGGCCGGTTGGGTCAATGCCACGCAGGCGACATTCCTTAGTTAAAATGGCATCAATGGAGTTTGTGATCTTTTCCACCAACGCTGGGATCGGGAACGCTTGCTGACTTTCGACAATGCCAAAATAATTAACGTCATGGCCAAACGGATGCCAGTTCGATGGCTTTGAAAATACGGCATCGTGCTTAGAAATAATAACGTCCAACTCTGCCTCTGTCGAAGCGGCAAAGAGCTGCTCAAACAGTTTCTTATTTTCTGCTGAATTCATCTTGAATTTATTTAGGACTAGAGTCTTCTATGCAATAGAAAACTACCGGTATAAAATCGAAGGCGCTGAATTTACCGCAAGGCGGAATACTACTAAGTTGCGTGGATCGATCCGATACTACCGTTGATTTTGACCTTGCTTTCAGATCGCCGGCATCATGCGAAGCTTTGTTAGCAAGGACAAAATCTTCTCACACGCAACTTCTATTTCTTCTTTTGTATTGAATCGTCCGACGCTAAACCTGATCGACGAAAAGGCCTCCTCATCGGTCAAGCCAATGGCTTTCAGGACATGCGATGGCTCTACCAAACTTGATGTACATGCAGATCCGTTCGATACCGCTAGAGTTCTCAGCCCTGAAATAATCGACTCTGCGTCCACGCCCTTAAAGCAAATGTTTGATACATTGTTAACCCTCTGGGTCGCGCTACCGTTTCGAAATGCGAAATCAAGTTTTAACAAATGATTTTCTAAGTTATCCCTTAATTCCCGAGTTTTCTCTGCTTCAGCAACTAATTCTTTTGAGGCAATTTCGGCAGCCATACCAAAGCCGATAATTGCCGGCGTATTGAGCGTGCCGCTGCGCATCCCATTTTCATGTCCACCTCCGTGAATTAATGGAGTCAGCTTCAAGCCGTTTCGCTGCCTGCTTACGCATAGAGCTCCGATTCCCTTAGGCCCGTAAATTTTGTGACCAGAAAGGCATAATAGATCAATCCCTAGATGTTCAACGTCGAACGGGATTTTTCCTGCGGCCTGAGTTGCGTCAGTCATCAAATAGGCACCTTTGGAATGAACCACTTCAGAAATCTCCCTGATGGGCTGAATGACGCCGAGCTCATTGTTAACCAGCATCACGCAAACCAAAAGTGTATCTGTCCGAATTGATTTACTAACCGTGTTTAGATCCAGTAATCCATCTCTTTCTACTGGTAGATAGGATACCTCAAACCCAAGACCCTCCAGGTGTTTGCAAGTGTCTAAGACTGCATGGTGCTCGGTCTGCACGGTAACGATGTGCTTCTTTGTCCCGTTTCCAAGTTTTTCAGCGACCCCTTTGATTGCTAGATTAATTGCTTCGGTAGCACCTGACGTAAAAACCACATCCCGGGATTCACATCCTACCAGGTTCGCAACTTGCGTTCTTGCGGTTGTAATTTCTCTGTTAATCGATGCGCCGAATTCGTGGGCGCTCGCTGGATTTGCATATTGAGACGTTAAAAAAGGCATCATCTTCTCGAGGACCCTTGGATCGATCTTCGTTGTCGCATTGTTATCGAGATATATGACCTCTTTCACACTCACAAAGTACCAAGAAATCAGCATAAAAAACGCTGTGATTTACCAGCAGCATTTCACGGTGTGACCGCAGGGTAGCGAGTCGCGCGTATTGCTATGAGATCTTCGTCCGCATTTTTTCGATGTCTCGACTGACCTTTTGCTGAATTATCCTGGCATAAATCTGAGTCCTTCTGATGTCTGCGTGGCCAAGCAGTTCGCTTACGGTTTCAATGGGGACATCGTTCGTCAGGGTTACTAGGATACTTCTTAGAGTGTGGGTATTTGGAGCCTGCATATTAAACCCGCTATTGGATCAACTGATTCTTTGGCGCAAGTTTTTATCGAGCTTTAGTGATTTTTTAGTGGACTGTGACTTCAGAAGAGTTTTCAATTGTTTCATGTCATGGCTAACTTTCTGCTCCAAAACTTTTGCATAAATCTGCGTCGTCTTTATGCTTGTGTGACCCAGCATTTTTGAAACGGATTCGATTGGCACTCCATTGGTTAGGGTTATTGTCGTTGCGAAAGTGTGCCTCGCTAAATGGAAGGTGAGATTCTTTTTTACGTTGCACAAATCTGCCACTTCTTTGAGATATGCATTAAGTTTTTGGTTTGACAGCCCAGGAAAAACAGTTTCTGACGCAGCCGACCTTGGATTTGATTTGTACTTTTTAATGATTTGAAGTGCAGCTGGAAGAAGGGGTACACGGACTGATTGATTAGTTTTAATTCTAGAGGTCATGATCCAGTATTCGCGATCCATCCCGACGCAGATATTTTCTGGGGTTAGTTGCATGACATCACAATACGGCAACCCGGTGTAGCAGCTAAACACAAACAAATCTCTAACCAACTGTAGTCTTGGTATTTTCAAAACTCTCTTTTCAATAGACTTTAATTCATCTTCATTCAGAAATCCTCGCTCCGTCCTAATAAACTTCGACTGAAATTTTGCAAAAGGATCTTTTTCGAGCCATTCGTTCTTGATTGCTACGTTCACCATTTTCTTCAGACGCTCGATATGTTTCATCACCGTGTTATTTCCCATTGGAAGATGATGGTCTATGGGCTTATGAGCGCGAAGGAATAATTCGAAATCCACCACGAACCGATAAGAGAGTTGATTGAGCAGTATGTCTCTCACTCTGCGCTTGTGAAGAAACATCTTGACATATTTTTGAGTCGTGTGATAGTTCTTCATTGTTCCCCATTCAAGGGTATCCTTCAGGTAGCTATTGTGATACTCCATCAAGCTCATGAGAGAATACTCATCAGTTTCGATGCCCAAGTAGGCATCTTTCAATGTGTCGGCCGTGAAAGGTTTCTTTGACAATGTCAGTTCGCGATAGCTCTCGAAGATCGCAGCTTCTATTTGCTTGAGATAACCATTAAGAACCCGCGCCTCTTCATGAGTTCCTTTCACTTTGCCAGCATTCCAGGAGCTCATCGCTACCGATCGCTTTGTTGAAAATTCGGCGCGTGTGTAGTTCACAACGATGCGACAGTAGATCGGCGCTTTTCCGTTTTGTTCTTTAGCGGTGCGAAGAATGAAAGTGGTCTTGAATGACGTTTGCATTTGACAATAGGTTTTCGTTTCAACTTCATTTCTAAAAGCTGTGATTCTTTCACTGTGAAGCCGCCGAGCCAGAGTAATTGCTAATCGCTGATAGGCACACGGAATTGCGCCATTTCTGGTGACCTCGGGACAATGTTAGCCGAGGTCACCGCGGAGGTCACCAGAGGTATGGTTTCCTGTGCTTGTTTTGGTGGGTTTGAAAAACACAAAACCCTCAAATCATAGCAGATAGAGGGTTTTGACTTTGTGTGATGAACACGTTGTCGGGGTGAGAGGATTCGAACCTCCGACCTCTACGTCCCGAACGTAGCGCACTAGCCGGGCTGTGCTACACCCCGTTTCACCGGACGGCAAAAATAAGCATTTGGCACAATCTGTCATTACAAAAAAATGACGCTGATTTCCTCAAAAGCTTTTGACAGAATTTTAATGGGGTATTATAAAATCACCACAACCCCATTTCTATATCGCTCGACAACAGATCACGCTTCATGGAACATCCCGCGTATTTTGGAATAAGTCGTGCTTTCGTCAACAACTGGCAACTGATTTCGGAGTCGGTCTGACTGCAGATGTAGAATGCACAGTTAAGTTCAACCTTTCGAACAAAAGTTTATCTGCTTTGTTTGGAAAATGTGGACGTTTCAATCGTTTTCCCTCATCAGCTTTATGCAGAGCACCCAGCCATCGTCCCCGGAAGACCAGTGGTCGTGTTTGAATGCGACTTGTTCTTTACCCAATACAAATTTCACAAGCACAAGCTTATCCTTCACCGTGCGTCAATGAAACATTTCCAGGACGCACTTGAGCGCCATGGATATTTGGTATACTACCTGGAGTTCAGGTCTTCATCTACCGAAGCCCTGGTAGAATTCTGTAAAACCCATGGATTCACCCGGCTGCATTACTGCGATCCCACGGACTACCTGGCTGAGCGACGCCTTTGCCGAAGTGCCGAGAAGCTGCGCGTCGCGCTGGTCAAGTATAATTCACCGAACTTTCTGTGCACACCTGAATACCTGCATGAATATTTTGGCCGGGCAAAGCGATACCGGTTATCCGACTTCTATATCGCACAGCGAAAGCGACTTGGGATCTTAATGAACGGTGCAGAACCGTGGGGAGGAAAGTGGACATATGATCAGGATAATAGAAAACGAATTCCGTCGAAATACACGATTCCCGAATCGTTCCGCTTTAAGGAGAGTGCTTTCGTTAGTGAAGCACGGGATTATGTCGGGATCCATTTCTCCGGAAACCCAGGCAAAGGAGAAAACTTCAACTACGCCATAGATTATTTGCAGGCGAAGGAAGGGTTCAGGTCGTTTTTGGAACAAAGTTTTGTCAACTATGGCGTATATCAAGACGCGATCCGCTCGTCGCACGCTACACTTTTCCATTCATTGCTCACTCCCGCCCTCAACATTGGTTTACTATCACCCTTGGAAATCATTGATGAGTCAATTGCGTTTGCCGTCAACAACAGTGTTCCACTAAATTCCCTTGAGGGTTTCATCCGTCAGGTGATCGGTTGGCGGGAGTTTGTCCGTGCGGTTTATCTCCGTGAAGGGGTGCGTCAACGCACTACAAATTTCTGGAAGCATTCGGAGCCAATACCTTCTTGTTTCTGGACAGGCAATACGAATGTTCACCCGGTGGATGACAGCATCACCAAAGTGTTGGGACATTCCTACGTGCACCATATAGAACGGCTGATGGTGCTTGGCAACTTCATGCTGCTGTGCGAGTTCGACCCTGACGAGGTTTACCGCTGGTTCATGGAATTGTTCATCGACGCCTATGACTGGGTAATGGTACCGAATGTTTATGGCATGAGTCAATTTGCTGACGGAGGAATTATGAGCACCAAACCTTATATCTCGGGTTCCAATTACATAATAAAGATGAGCGATTATAAGAAGAACCAATGGAGCGAGACCTGGGATGCGCTATTCTGGTGTTTTATACGCAAACACCGCCAGTTCTTCTCAGGCAACCCACGCCTTACGATGATGGTGAAGCAACTCGACCGCATGGATGAATCGAGAATTAAGAGGCTCAGCTCCGTGAGGGCGGATTTTATCGCGACCCTGAATTCAAGGCCATAATAAATTTCAGGATCCAAATGAATCTTACAGTGAGGTATTGTCACGCGTGACCTTTTGCCGCCTCATTAATAAAGATCAGAATGCCTAACAGCGAAAGTACGCCTGCGGCAATACCCACACCGGGCCAGAATCTGATGGCGATCCCAATCAATGCCCAGGTCAATGGCAATGTGTACCATACTATTCGAAGTCGTTTGAAATAAATAAGGAATACAAGCGCGAAGGCAATCACATACAATCCCACGGCCCAAACTTCAAGCGTCAGCGGCTCACCCTGCCAGCCATAGAGAAGCAGAATGTCGGAGGTGAATGGAATCATAGCAACCGTTAACCATCCTGCGTAGAGTGTCAGTGTAATAAAGCAGAGCTTTTCAATCATGGAGGAGAAACCCCTGCGGAACGAAGAGCGCTCGACAATCACTACAGCAATATAAAGCATGAACCACTGAAGAATGTACGGAAAGATGACGGCATCGAGGCCGACGCACACTATCCAGACAAGATTTAAGAAAATGCTGAGCGTAACCAGGTCGCGCGTTGCATTGATGCGGCTGCTCTCGCGGCCACCAGCAGACAACTGATAAAAAGAATATAAGATCAAACCCAAATAGATCACTGACCAAATTCCGAAAGTGAATCCAGGTGGCAGAACGAGGTTATCCTCCGAGGTGGCATCCGATATCTGACTGGCAGGTTTAAGTGATGTTTGGCCGCTGCTGATCAATCCTATGCCGGCGATACTGATCAAAGTCATGATGAAGTTGAGCCGGGAAGAAAGACGGTCTTTCATACTATTGACATGAACTATAATTCCATAAACAACGGAAGGATTGATTTGTTCAATAAGCCCTGAAGATTTTTAAAATGAGATCAAGTACCTGATAACCTCACTGGGAATAAGCAATTGGCCATTGAATTATCGGTGTAACCGAATTCGCACCAAGCCCTGAATTACTATTCGTTCTTGAGTGATTCCACTGGATTGGTCGTTGCTCCGCGATATGCCTGAATGGCTACAGTACCCCAGGCTACCACGATGATCACCGCTGCAGAAGAAGCGAAGATCCACCAGTGCATTGATACACGATATGCAAAACCGGAGAGCCAGCGATCAACAAGCCACGTTGCCAAAGGCACCCCAAGAATGAACGCACCAGCCACCAGCCAGATAAAGTCGCGTGAAACCAGATTGACAATTTGTAGAACACTTGAGCCAAGCACTTTCCTTATTCCAATCTCCTTGACCCGCTGATCTACATTGTGCTTGGAGAGACCGAACAAACCGAGGCACCCGATGAGGATGGCGAGACTTGCTGCGATTGTGAACACGACGCTGTATCGTTGCTCGACATTATATTGAGCTTTGAGGCTTTCATCCAGAAATGTGTATTCAAACGGATTGCCGGGGAAGCTTGCTTTAAAAACTCTCTCGAGGGTTGCCAATTGTTCGCTTACAGGACCTCGGGAGAGTTTCAACGTGTAGTAACTGCTGTTAAGGGATGGTAGCAGGATTATCGGTTCGATTTTATATTGGGCTGACTGATGATGATAATCCTTAACAATCCCTTTCACTTTAATTTCGCGGTCACCCCACACGATGTGTTCACCGACAGCTCTGTCGGGTTTGTCGAATCCCATAGCACGCGCTGCGGATTCGTTCATGATCACATGGCTAAGTCCTTTCCATCCCTTCTCGCAGTCTTGAACGGTAAAATTGCTGCCGGCGGCGAGCGCGATGCCGTATGTGGAAAGAAAGTTCTCATCGATTGACAGGATATTATATGATACTTCCTGTTCCAGCGGCATTGCGTTGCGACGGGCAATTCCAGAAGTAGAGAAGTTGTATCCTTCCATCGGCACGTTCCCCGACTTGGAAAACTCCTGTACAAATGCCGCCTTCGCGATCTGATCTTCGAAAGAGACGCGACGTTCGTTGAAAGTCTCATCTTTGTTTACGTCTGCGCCATGCACAACGAGCAGGCTCGAGGTTTGCATCCCAAGGTCAATCTCCTTCATGTACCGGAGCTGCTGATAAACCACCAATGTGGAAATAAATAACACCGCCGATACCACGAACTGCACAACGACCAGTGACTTCCGCAATGTTCCTCCCTTCTGAGAAACTGAAAATCCACCGCGAAGCACACCCGAGGGTTCAAAAGAAGTAAGCAGGATTGAAGTGTAGATTCCAAAAATCACGGTACCTGAAAACAGAATACCGCCCGTTACCGTCCAAAACTCCGGGCTTGAAAGAATTGCATCCGTGTTTGCTCGTCCCAGCAATGCATCATAAGGAGCCTGAAATATTCCGACCAGCGCGACGGCAACTACAACGGCCAGCGCGTTCAACAACGCCGATTCGGAAAGAAACTGACGCACAAGTTGGCCCTTGCTCGCGCCGAGTGCTTTACTGATTCCAACTTCTTTAGCGCGCCGGAGAGCACCTGCCGTCGAAAGATTCACATAATTGAACCATGCCACGATGAGTATCATGGCCGCAATGACGGTGAGCAGATAGATGAATCGGAGGCTGCCGAAAGTAGGAAGTGTTTCCGACATCGACCGTCCAAGGTGCATGGACGCCATCGGCTGCAGCGCGACAGTGCCCTTGAAATCCGGTTGCTTCGTGCTGATCATGGCACGATACTCCTCAGCGATGCGTTCCGAATCGCTACCACGTTTAAGCCTCAGATAGGTGAACAGCCATTGACTGCCTGTGCCGTCGGTACTTGCCCACCCCTCGTTGCCCCCAAGATTATCGGGATTGGCTAGTGTTTTGAGCGAAAAAAGAAGATCGTAATGCAGGTCGGAATAGTCAGGCATGTCTTCGAAGACCATTGCGACCGAATAGTCTGTCTGTCCGAACTGATTACTGAGCGTTAATGTGTTTCCGATCGGGTCGGAGTCACCGAAATACCGCGCGGCGGCGGCCTTTGAGATCGCAACTGTGTTCGGTTCTGTCATTCGTGTCGCAGACCCTGACCATACTTTGAAAGAAAAAAAGCCGAAGAAATTTCCGTCGATGTATGCGAAATTGGTTTCGCGAAACGATCTGTCGTTTGTACTCGACCGGTCAACGTATCTGACAACGCCCGTTCCGAGGTTTGCACCTTCAGCAATCCTGCAATAGTCTTCAACTCCCGCAATACTTCCAGCTGCCATTGGCGCGAAACCCGGCGCGGAGTAAGCACTCCACTTCGAATCTTCACCGATGCCCACAACGCGATATAATTCATTGATGTTCTTATGAAAACCGTTATAACTTCTTTCGAACGCAATGTATTGGCTTATGAAAATGAATGCGGCCATGCTGGCCGAAAGCCCAAGTACATTAATAAGCGTGAATGAACGGTTTTTGGATAGCTTGCGGGTCGCCAAAGACAGGTAGTGAGAAATCATGTTGGTTGGTTTCGTTACTGAAATGTAAGAGAGGTGTCTCGATTTTTTAATAAGCGATTTCTGATTCTTGGTTAAACATTAATACAAACCTGAAATCAATCGTTTTTTTTCGCTCTCATCATTCTGCAATTGTCACTGCAGTACTTTACCTCCGCCCAGTTTCGTTCCCATTTTTTTCGCCATGTAAAAGGACGAAGGCAAACCACACAGATTTTAGTTGGAAGGTTCAGCTTTCTATGCATTTCGCAGACTTCGTTTTAAATCCCAATAAGTTTCTTTGTGCGAAGGTCATCGAGCGTTAGTACTTTCGTGTGATTTGCCTTGTAACGCATCACGGCAAAAAGAAATAAGGTGTGATCCCCTGCATCTACGCTTGAGAGTTTATTCAGTTCCAAGACAGCCGCACAGTTCCGGAGTATGGTATGCCCCTTCCAATCATCTAAAGCTTTCTTCTTTTTCAGATATGCCACTTTATCAAAGTGCGATCCTGATTTTTTGCCCAACACATTTACCAGCGATATATGTTGTCTGCCCAATAGCTGAAGCACGGCTGTTTCACCCGCATGGAGATTCTTAACTGTTTGCGTGTTATCATATACAGCCACTCCATAAACTTTCGGTCTCATGCTTACCGGGGACACATACGTACAGATGTTCATGTTAACTGCGGCCAAACCATATGTTGCGAGACTGTAGACCGGAACGTTTGGAAGATTCCACGGGCGCGTCATCCTGTTAAACTTTTAAGGTCGATATTCCGCCATCAACATGAATGACTTGTCCCGTGATCCATCCGGATTTTTCGGATAACAGGAACGCAGCAATATTTCCGAGATCCTGTCGCTGCCCGATTTTCTTAAGTGGATGGCGCTGGGCGGCTGCTAGCTTTTTTTCTTCGGAATTCAATAGCGCTGCTGACATGCTTGTATCGGTGATAGAGGGTGCAATGCAGTTCACGCGGACTTTTGGCGCGAGTTCGGCTGCCAGTGCTTTTGTGAATCCTTCAATGGCTCCTTTCGAAGAAGAAACGACCGTATGGAAGGCAAACCCGGTTTGAACCGCCACGGTTGAAAACAAAACGATCGATGCATGTTCGGCTTTTTTTAGTTGGAGCAAACAAGCATTGATGATTTTAACCGCACCGATCAATTGAAGCTGATAATCACTCAAAAAATCTGTAGGCATTAACCGTGAGAAAGGCTTTAATACAATGGACCCCGGGCAATATGCAATCCCATCAATGACGTCCGGTAAAAAGCTCAGGTCAGTATTTTCGCCGAGCACATCCAACTGTCGCAAATCGGTCAGTCCAAGATCCTCAGGACGCGTTTTATAATAAGTTCCATATACCTGATGCCCGGAGGAAACAAGTTCCTTTGCAAGTGCTGATCCGGTTCCCGAAGAAACGCCAACGATCAAAAACTTTCCCATGGTAATAAAACCTCAAAGTGGCAGAAATGTTTCGGCGGCTTCCCATTACAGCGGATGGAATGCTTTTGGGCCAAACTGATAGAAAAGGATTAACGAATCGGTCGAAGCGTATTTACTCATCATATAGGCTCGCACAAGCGGTTCGCTGAATAAGCATGTTCAGCCTGAAAAGGGATAGCTTATAACAACTTACCCAAGGCGCAGGGTGAATTCAAAGAGGTTTGCGAGAGCAAGAAATTCCACTTGAAGGGTTCACGCACTGAAAAAATGTGAAGAAATCTGATAGCCGTTCCAATCGCCTATGGCTAATCGCCTTCACGTTCTTTGACGAAAGCGATGAACTCCTGAATGTATGGATAGGTGGACTTTTCCTTTAAAACAGCCAGGTGCCACGTCCTGAACAATCCTCTCTTAGTAATTCTTGTAAGTTTCAGGTTTGAATCATCTCTAACAAAACTTTTTGCAAGTCGTCGCGAAAAAGAGGTTATCCCCATCCCTGCCTTAACCATCTCTATTCCAGATTCTATGATCTGCATTTTAGTGACGCGTCGCGGCCTAAGGCGGGAAGGAATCAGCAGCTTGCTGGCCAGGTAATCACTTTCAAGCGTCTCCGAAAAAATGATGAGATTCTCCTCTGTGACATCCATTCCCGCCACGTATTTATTATTAGCCAATGGATGCTCTGCCGACGTAACCAACACATGTTCATCGTCGAATATTTTTTCAAAATGAACAGCATGATCCTTAGTCTTATGGTGGGTAATGGCAATATCAATCTCATCGTTCAGGATCAGGTCAACCAAATTGTCAGGAGTTTCGGTCACTACATCAAAGAGGACATCCGGACGGGTTTGATTGTACTCTCTTATTAAACCCAGCAGCCACTCATAGCAGGCAAAACACTTTGCACTAACGCGAAGCTCCTTAGGATTCGTTTCCTCGAAGCCTTCAATTTGCTTTTCCAAAGATTCGATCCTCGGAAGAATTTCTTCCGCGGCGACCAGGATTTTCTTCCCTGCTTCCGTAAGAATCAATTTTTTATTAACCCTTATGAAGAGTGACGTATCGAGCCGGCCTTCAATTTCCTTCAACTGATAGCTCAGAGAAGGTTGTGCCAGGAATAGCCTGTCAGCCGCCCTCGTCATGTTGCCTGTCGCCACAATCTCCTTGATCAATTTCAGATGTCGTATTTCTATCATGCCTCCGCTCCGATGAATCCAGCCATTATCCGTGTCCGACAGGTGTGTGATGTAAACGAATCGGTTTCAAAATATTCGAAAGAAAGTATTCAAAGATAGTTCGTTGCATTGCATTCTGTCCTGATGTAAGATGCGGTATTTCTTAAGACGGGATAAAAAAAGAAAAACTGCCCCCCAAATGGTTGCAGTTTTTCCCCAGAACAAGGTCTTTTATCTAAACCAAAAATCTATGCTCCGGAATTATTTGATCAAGAATTGAAATTGATGATTATATATCTTCATCATAGCGTGCACAACTTTCGTAGCAATGTGTCATGTCACTGAATCATTTACTTCTCAATCTCCGGCGAACAAACTGTCGCTGGTTCATTTTTTATTGCGCACAAAAATATACGGACGCATTCAACTAATGGTTGAATATTCTCAATCAGTTTTTCTTATCGATTGACACAGGCGCAATTGAAACTCTTCATAAAAAAGCAAGCAGCACTTTTTTATTATTTGTAGTCCGCCTTCAGTTGCGGGCGGCGTATTCAAATTTTTTTCTTTTCACTAAAACAAAATTCTATGAGAAAACTTTTACTAACGTACTTGGTAGTACTCTTTGCCTTTGCGGCTCACGCCCAGGAGCGGGTTGTCACCGGAAAGGTTACGAGTAGTGAAGACGGTTCGGTTATACCCGGCGCGAACGTTGTGCTGAAAGGCACATCCAACGGAACGGTAACCGGCGTTGATGGAAGTTACCGGCTTACGGTACCTTCAGCTGGAGGAACGCTTATATTCTCCTTCATCGGAATGCAGACAAAAGAGGAGGTCATTGGTCAACGATCAGTGATCGATCTTGGACTTGCATCGGATGTCCAGCAATTGAGCGAAGTGGTTGTGACCGCTATCGGCGAGAAGGTTGATAAAGACAAATTCGCATCTTCTGTCTCATCGGTACAAGGAAACAATGTCGCCAAATCGGGCGAAACAGGTTTGCTTCAGGGACTGTCGGGCAAGACGGCAGGCGTACTCATCACCCGAAATGGAGGTGACCCAGGTGCTGGTGCCTACATTCAGATCCGCGGACAAAACACAATCAATGGAAATGCCCAGCCGCTGTTCATCGTGGATGGTGTTCCTGTTAACAACTCTAACGAATACCTGAACCCCTATACCGGAGCCCAGCAATCAGGCGCAGGAAACTCTATCGTTACACAGTCACGCATCAACGACATTAACCCCGACGATATTGCGTCGATGGAAGTTCTCAAGGGAGCTTCCGCTGCTGCACTTTGGGGTACGCGTGCTGCCAACGGTGTAATCATTATCACAACAAAGAAGGGACAGGATTCAAAAGGAAAAGTTAACATCTCCTTCAAGTCCACTATCTCGTTTGATGAGGTGAACAAAATGCATGGTCTCCAGACAGTTTTTGGTCAGGGCACGAATGGACGCTATGGATTTGGAAACAGGAACAGCTGGGGTGATAAAATCTCTGATCGTACCGGTGGCCCAGATGCGTTCATAACAAGCGGCCCGGGATACCAGGGATACGTCACATTTCCTGATGGAACGAAACGTTACGCTGTCGCAAATGGTGTTGCTGACCCAACAAAGTTTGACGGCACAGGCGTAGGTGTGCATGGAGGCAAAAACTCCAGGGACACTTATGATCATAAGGTGGATGTGTTCCAGACCGGTCATTTCACGGACAATAACCTTACTATCAGTGGAGGCAACGCAAGGACCAACTTCCTGATGAGCTATTCGATTCTTGACCAGCAGGGCGTCATAAAGTCTTTTAGTGATTATAAGAGACAGTCGGCCAGAATCAATATCGGCAGTCAATTTACTGACTGGTTGAGGGCATCAGCGAGTGCATCCTATATTAATACGTTTTCCACCCGGGCGCAGACGGGTGATAACGTGGACGGTCTCATGCTGGGCGGCTTGCGCACGCCTCCTGACTTTAACAATGCATACTATCAAGGGGATTACACAGATCCATCGGGAGCGATCCAGTCAAATACGCATGTAGCATACCGTCTCCCCCTCGGAAACGCTGATCATCCTGTGTATTCCAATCCGCTTTGGAACATCCACAATAACAAGAACACGACGGACGTAAATCGCTTCCTGGGAAATATGGAATTGTCCGCTGACCCGTTGAACTGGTTGAACCTCACCGGCCGCGCGGGCATTGATTATTTCGTTGATTCAAACAATGAAACATTTCCCAAGCAATCGGCCTCTTTCCCGAACGGTTATTACCAGCTGAACGTGAACACAGAATCTCAGTTCAATACTGATTTCTTTGCGCGCGCTTCAAAAGCACTTGGAACGAATTTCAATGGAACGGTACTCGTAGGTGTGAACTACAATGATCGCCTCAGAAGAACGGATCACACGCAAATCACAGACTTCATCGTAAACGGTGCGCCGGATAACCTCAACAACGGATTGAACTCCAACTTGCAGGCATTCAATTATAAGACACACATTCGTACCTACGCGTACTATGCGCAAGCAGACTTGCAAGCATATGATCAGCTGTTTGTGACCCTGACCGGACGTTCAGAAAGTGCTTCCACTTATTCGAACAGGTTCTTCTTCCCCTCAGCAGCGGTGGCATGGCAATTCACAAAGCTGGATGCCTTGAAAGACAACTCCCTGCTCAGCTTCGGTAAGTTTAGGGCTACTTGGGGACAGGTTGGTATCCAACCGCAACCTTATCTCGCTAACACTACGTTTGTGCCGACTGCTTATTTTGATGCCTTCGCCTACGGGCTTCAGGCATCCAGCAGCGTATATGGCGGAGGATATGTGCAAAATAACTTACAGGGAAACCCCGGGTTGAAGCCTGAAGTTAAAACCGAATTTGAATTGGGACTCGATCTACGTTTCCTCAACAACAGGTTGTCTTTAAGCGCAACCGCTTACAACAACAATACCGATGATGTGATCCTTAACCTGAATTTGCCCGACCCGACAGGTTACAACAAGCAGCCGCGCAACGCTGCTAAAATAGAAAACAAGGGCCTCGAAATTGAAATGAATTATGACATCATCAAGAATTCCAATTTCAGTTGGTCGGTCACAGGAAACTGGGCAGCCAATCGCAACAAAGTTATCAGCCTTGCCGGCTCTGATGCTCAAGCTGTACCCGGCGTTGGAACTTACGCTGGACAGTCGCTCATTGAGGGGCAACCATTTGGCGTGTTTTACAGCACCGACTTCCTGAAAAAGACTGATGGTTCCGGGCAGTATGCGCTGAACGCAAATGGATTCCCTCAGGGGGGCTCTCAGAATGAGATCATAGGAAATCCGAATCCGATGTGGAGAGCCGGTCTCGGTACTACCCTCAGCTGGAAAGGACTTAGCCTATATGTCCTGTTTGATAAAGTGTATGGAAACGACTTCTGGAACGGAACGCGCGGAGCCCTCAACAGCTTTGGAGTTACTGAGGAAACCGGACACATCTCGGTTGCGCCGGTTGCACTCAAGACTTACGATGGACTTACCATTCCCGCAGGAACAAGCTTCCGGGGTAACATCAAAGATTTTGGCGCCGGCCCCGTAGCACTCACACAGGCATGGTACCAGGATCCCGGAACTGCATTCGGAACCGCATCTGCAAAGCAGTTTGTAGAGGATGGTGGTTCAACAAGATTGAGGGAAATAACGCTGTCTTACAGCATTCGCGGACAAGGATTCAGAAATGCGACCAAACTTTCTTCGATAGATTTTAGTCTGACAGGAAGGAACCTGATGTTGTGGACGAACTACAGTGGAATTGATCCTGAAGGAAACATCACGGGTGCATCGCTCGCACGTGGTTCGGACTGGTTCATTAACCCCGCTACCAAGTCAATCCTGTTCACCGTGAAAATCACTTACTAACATTTTTGAAATGAACATTCATATGAAAATCAACATATTCAGGAAGGCCTCGCTGGCGCTGTTGATGCTGGCAGTCCTTACCTCATGCAACGATCTGTTCGATGCGCCGGACATCAGCAAAAATCCAAACGTTCCGCTTTTTGACCAGATTGGCGTTACTCCGCTCACGACTGGAACGTTGGTAGGCATTGCACTACTTTATGAAGACACAGATAATCGTATTTCGTCAATGTGGGCCGGTCAGCTTTCCGGGCAAAGCCGTCAGCACCTGACATTTCAGAATTATACGGTGTCGGCTGCCACGTTTAACTGGTTCAATTATTACAATCCTGCCAAGAACGTAAAATTGATCCAGGAGAAGCTTGGTAATACTTCGCGTGCACATCTCGGTTTAGCGCAAGTCATGGAAGCCCTCATCTTCTATAAACTGACAACCTTATGGGGAGACGTTCCTTATACAGAGGCTTTCGATGATGTAAAGTTTCCGAAGCCTAGGTACGACAGCCAGGCATCCATCCTCGCGAAACTGGCAACGTTGCTCGATACCGCTTATGGCAACCTTACCAGCGGAAGTGGGACGATCACCGGTGATTTTTACTATGGCGGGAATGCTACCGCATGGTCGAAAGCGGCTAAGTCGCTGCAGGCGAGAATTTATCTTATTCAGAAAAATTACCCCGCAGCTGCTGCCGCCGCCGCACTTGGCATCTCCAGTTCGACAGGAGACTTGCTGACCCCCCATGGAACAGCGCAGCAAGTGGATCTCAATTCGAATTATGACTTCTTTGTTAATGGACGCCCCGGAGACACAAGCTTCGATGCGCCGTCATACATCCCAACGTTTATGCTCACAAACTACCAGACGGGTGTTACATCGGCGTCGGTCGCACAGCGTAATTCAAAAACAATTGAGACGGCTTTCTATCGCCACTTCTTCCTATTGCCGGATGATGACAATAGTATCACGGGTGGACTTGATCCAAATGTTTACGATGGTGCCTACCAGTTGAATGCGCCCAGCCCGATGCTCACTTTCTATGAGACCCAGTTGATCCTGGCTGAAGCTTTAGCAAGGCAGACAACGGCCGGTGCAGCAGACGCAAATGCTACTGCAGCAATTGCCGCATTAAATAATGTACGTGCCGGATTGGAGACAGGAAAGATATTTGGGTTAACCAGCCAGTATTCTGGCTTGCTGTATCTTCCTTATGATCTAACGGATTTAGCACCAGGCGGAACGCTGAATCCACTCACTGGTCCCAATGCTGGTAAGACACCACAACAGGCGTTGCTGACAGAGATTGCTTCTGAAAAGTATATCGTTACACTCGGTCAGTTCGAAGCATTTAATGATCTGCGCAGATTCCAGATGACAGGCTTGCCAGGTGGAGCTGTCAACCTCGGAATCCCGAAAAGCGCAGGGCGGTCGCAGTTTCCTGCAAGACTTATCTATCCGCAGAATGAGTTGAATACAAATCCGAACACACCAAACCCGGTCCCGGATCAATTCACTAAACTTCCGTCCTTTCAATAAGCAAAAGTAATGTTGCCATACCGAAGCCGCTCCCTTTCCGGGAGCGGCTTTTTTTTCCACCATCCTTCAGAATCATCGCCATCGACGAAAATTTTTATCAAACCAATAAGTCTAATACTCTTGTCGAAGCGGAATCGCACGCGGGTATGATCAGGGGATCTCGGAAAAAGAAGTAATGCCTGAGAATGCCTTTCAAAGCAATTGGCTAGGCGTGCGTTAAACCGATACTGAACCCATCAGGCGCCTTTGGCACCCAGAGCAACAACCTCTTCTGGTATCAACCACACTGCGATTTCATGATATAAAGGCAATCCGATCAAAATATTGAAGGGAAAAGTAATGACTAACGCAGCCGTCAGGTAGTACGATGGATTTGCTTCGGGTAACGCTACCCGGCGTGCAGACCTTACCATTACAGCGCGCAAAAAAAAACAGTAAATTCAAATCTTAACTAAACTGTTTATGAGAAAAGTAATCGCTTCCATCAACGTAACATTCGACGGATTCTGTGACCACACTGCGGGAATTGCCAATGCCGAAGTACACGATTACTACACCGATATGCTCAACAATGCGGGTATCATCCTCTACGGCCGCACCACCTACAAACTCATGGAAGACTTCTGGCCTACCATCGTGAAAAAGCCGACCGGCGACAATCACATGGATGATTTCGCCCAAGCGATCGAAAACATCCCCAAGATTCTATTTTCACGCACTATCAAGAATGTCGACTGGAACAATGCCAGGATCGCAACCAGGAACCTCAAAGACGAAGTCCTCGAACTAAAACAACAACCTGGCAATGATATTCTTGTTGGAAGCCCGAGCCTGATCAATGAACTCACTAAACTCAAGCTTGTCGACGTGTGGCAAATCTGCGTTCACCCCGTTATTGTTGGTCATGGCCTGCCATTATTCAAAGACCTCCCGGAAAAAGTCGTCTTCAGGCTTCTGAAAACACACACGTTCAAGACTTCGGGACATGTCGTGTTCCATTATGAACCCGGCAAAGAATAGCTCATTCATTCTCTAATCTGTTCAAATCCAAATCTCCTTTGACTTCTCCCAACCTCGCCACGCGTGTAATGGTTGAATCTTCCCATCATTTTCTAATGCAATTGTAATCAATGACCGCCTGTTCTTTCCGTTAATTGAGAACTGTGAAAGTACTTGTTATTGAAGATGAACCCGCTGTCATCTCGTTTCTGAGGAGAGGCCTTATCGAAGCTAATCACGAAGTGGTGGTAGCGCTCGACGGACTGACTGGATGGGAATTGCTTCAAATTGACACGCCGGATGTTATCCTCCTCGATCTCATGCTGCCCGCCATGAATGGTATGGAGCTGTGCCGGAAAATCCGAAAGGATCAAATTCAAACACCTATTATCATGCTCACCGCGTTGGGCACGTCGGAAAATATCGTCGGAGGATTGGAAGCAGGTGCCGATGATTACCTGGTCAAGCCATTCAAGGTTTCAGAATTGCTGGCCAGAATGACGGCAGTCACACGACGCGCCCATGGCAGCAATTCAACTGCACACCTCCTCTCGATCAACAATTTAAATATTGATTTGCGCGGTAAGGCCGTAACACGAGGTGAAAAGAAAGTAAATCTGACAGCGACGGAATTCAACCTCCTTGAATTCCTCGTGCGCAACAAGGGAAAAGTTTTCTCGCGGGCTGAAATATTGGAACGCGTCTGGGATATCAACCATGACATGACGACCAATGTGGTCGATGTGTACATCAACTATTTGCGAAAGAAGATAGATCAGGCAGGTGACCGGAAATTAATACATACTGTAGTCGGGATGGGCTATGTGCTGCGTGAAGGATAAGCTTGCCCTGAATGAAGATACGGAACAAGATAGCCCTGGTATTTACACTTCTGACAGGAACTGTACTATTGCTGCTCAGCAGCTTTGTGTATGTCGTTACCCTTGGACACATTCACGATAATTTCTTCATTCGGTTAAATACAAGGGTCTCTATCGCTGCGGAAATCCGATACGCCGACGTTCATGGCGAGGTCCTGGCAGTACTCAGAGAGCGCCACCTTCAAAGACTGCCCGGAGAAACCGAAATGTTTTTCGATAATGAGAGAACGTCACCATCGTTGATATCGGCATTACCTGAACTTCCGGTCTCGTTTTCCGAAGATCTTCTGTCCAACGGCTCGGGCCAATATCATGTTGGATTTTGGCACTATTCAGCAATCGCGTACCGTTCGGACAGCGGCGAACATGTGGTGCTTCTTAAAGCCTTCGATGAAAGCGGAGCGGAACAGGCAGCATTCCTGCGATCAGTCCTGGTGGTTGGATTCTTCACCAGTTGCCTCGTGGTTTTTGGTATTGGCAGACTGTTCGCAAGGCAGATCATTAAACCTATTTCCGCCATCAATGCGCAAGTGAATACAATAACGGCATCGGACCTTGGCCAGCGGCTCCCGGCGAGCGTTAACAAAGACGAGATAGCCCAGCTCACAACGACATTTAATACAATGCTCGACAGATTGGAGACGGCGTTCGAACTTCAAAGCAATTTCATCAGCAATGCGTCGCACGAGCTGCGCACGCCGCTTACCGCCATTCTGGGAGAATCCGAAGTGATCCTCTCGGCACCAAGGTCAACAACGGAATACGTTGATTCGATTCGTGCTATCAGCGACGAAGCAAAAAAACTTGATGAACTGACAAGCAGTCTGCTCAGGCTATGTCAAATAAGTTTCGACGGTAAAAAGCAAAAACTCGAAATGGTAATGATGGACGAGGTCTTGATGGGAGTAAAAATCCTTTTGGACAAACGGGCACCCGGAAACATGGCGAGGATACTCATTCAGACCGTTGATGCCGAACCGGAAGGATTTGCCCTGATGTGCGTAAGAAACTGGATCGAAGTGGCCATCATGAACATCATTCTTAACAGTATTAAATACTCGGACAATAAAGAAGTGCTTGTTACCCTCACGGGAAATAACCAGCACTTCATGATCCGGATTTCAGACGATGGCATTGGAATTCCTGCAGATGAACTCCCGCATATTCTTCAGCCTTTCTTTCGGGGCCGAAATACCGTTCGATATGACGGGTTTGGCATCGGGCTTCCGCTGGCAGCACGAATTGTGAAGCTTCATAGTGGAACTTTTGAGGTGATCTCCCGGGAAGGATCCGGAACACAAGTCACATTGAAGTTCCCGGTTGTCGCGACGGATTAAATTCCGATGAGAGAGCTTCTTACCACATTCTAATCCGGGATTAAGAGCCTCTTAAGACTCGTGTCGTTCTTTTGAAAAAACAACGAACGTCATGAAAAACATTCTTATTCCGACTAACTATAATCCTGACAGCTTCGAAGCTATGAGAATGGCCGCCGACTTCAGGAAAAGTGTTAACCCTCGCATAACGATGCTTAGCACCACGGGCGTTTCGGATTCAATCTCCGAATTGCTGTTCCCTCAAAATTGGGCATCCTTTGATCCTGCTAAGCAGCGATCGCTTTTCGAAACATGGTCAAACTATGCACGGAAGGAAGGAATGACGAGTCTAAACGTTTCTCAACATCATCAATATGGACTCTCCCGACCGATTGTGGGCCAGATACTCGAGCGATATGAGATCGACCTCGTACTCGTACCTTTTTCCTTTCACGACAGCAAAGTCACAATCGAACGAACGCTTTTGAGCCTTTTGAGGGAATCAAAAATTCCGGTCATGCTCCTTCCCGCACACAGTGACTATTCATCTGAGATACACCGCGGTTTGTATCTGGGTGATAAGCCGATGATGCCTCGATCGCCGGTCAGCGATTTTCCATTCCATATCATCGATCAATCCATGATACCCAAAGAAGAGGCCAAATCGGTAAAAGCGGTTATTAAGAAACTTCGGATCAATCTGATCGTGTTGGCGAAAGGCAAGGAACGGAGCGCGAGTGAACCACTAAAAGAATACGGCCTTCCTGTACTAACAATCTAATTCTAATAAAGGGACGACGATGCTTCTGAAAAAAAATATACCGTGGACATATATCTTCGGCAAAATCAAAATAGAAACCGCAATTGTTTCTTTCTACGCAATCGCATTCGGTCTTTGGCACGAAAATCTGAACCTTCATCACGTAACAATTCCCCTGGCGATTCCCGCGATGATCGGTACTATCATTGCGTTGCTGCTTGCATTCAGATCCAACCAGGCATATGATCGATGGTGGGAGGCGCGAATTATCTGGGGTGCGATTGTCAACGATTCGAGGACGCTGATCAGGCAAATGCTGTCCTTTATTAACGATCCGGGGTTTTCGGCATCAGCCAGTTCTTTCATCGAAAGATTCACCCGGCGTCAGGTGTTCTTCAACTATGCATTAGGAAACTCACTCCGGGGTCAACCGATATTTGCCGGCGAGTACCTCGATCCGGTTGAATGGAAGCAGGTTAAAAGCATGAAGAATATCCCCAATGCGGCACTTCTGTTGCATGGGCGGGACCTGAAGTACGCCGTAGACGAAGGCTGGGTTAATGTTTTCCAACAGGTGGAATTGGACCGTACGCTTACGCGGCTCTGCGACTCCATGGGCAAATGTGAACGCATTAAAAAGACGGTTTTTCCAACCACTTATAGCTTATACATTAATTTTTGCATCTATTTATTCATCGGCATTTTACCTTTTGGCCTTACTGAATACCTCGGACCTATTCAAGTGCCTCTGGTGATTCTGATATCTTCGGTGTTCTTACTGGTGGATAAGATGGCAACCCATCTACTTGATCCGTTCGAGAACAAGCCAACGGATACACCCATGACTGCGATCGCGCGATCCATTGAAGGAGACTTGTTTGATATGATCGAAGGACACCACTCGGGGAAGTCGATGGTGCACGTGGATGATGCGAAAGAGTTTTTTCTGCTTTAATTACTCAAAGATCCTCACTCATCCTCCAGCCCCTTACCCTGAAGAATAGCTTTTGTATATTTTTCAATCCTCGCCTCCCGGGTCTTTACCTGCTTTGCTGAAGAAAAGTATAACAGGTAGCCTCGCTGCCGCCCCGGAGTAAGTGCATAAAAAGCTTTCTTTAGGCTGCTACTTTTGTCCAGTCTCTCTTTGAATTCCTCGGGCATTTCGAATTCGGCCGTCTTCTTCAGTGTGACCTTGAGTCCGGATTCCTCTGCTTTAACCGCATTATAGATGTACGTTTTCAATGTAGATTTCAATGTTACGATTTCCTGTAGTTTGCTGAATCGTATCTGGCGCGCAGCCTGTACATTCTTTGTCTGCTGGATAAGAATTTTTTTAGGATCCTTCAACAAGGCACCCTTGAAAAACAAAAGGGCACAGTATTCTTTGAAAGTGTGAATCAATACAATATTGGCTCCCTCGAAAGTATAGCACGGACAGCCCCATTTCAATTCTTCGTTAAGCCCGCAATCCAGGACTATTGTCCGCAAGAGTTTTACTTCCTCCTGCCATTTGCCGGCTTTCGCAAAAAACCAATCGACTTTAGGATTCATGTTATTCCTGTTTAATTAAACTCTCAGTGACCCGCGGAACCCCCGGGCTGCGTAGTAAGATTCTGCGCCATTGTGATACACAAATGTCGTGTCGTAACGACGATCGCAAAAGATCGCACCACCGAGCTTCCTGATGTTATCAGGTGTCTTCACCCAGCTTGAAGTCTTCAGATCGAAGGCCCCGAACTTCTGCATCTCCCGGTATTGTTCCTCGGTCAACATCTCGATACCCATTGCCGCCGCGACATCCATCGCATTGCCCGCTGGTTTGTGCTCCTTGCGGCTCTCCCACGCCTTGCGATCATAGCAATAGCTCCGGCGCCCTGCGGGACTTTCTGCAGAGCAATCAAAGAAAATATACTCGTCGGTTTTTTTGCCGTAACCAACAACGTCCGGTTCGCCACCGCTTGCTTCCATTTCGTTAAGGGACCACAGCTTGGAAGCATCGCCTTCGAGTCTTAACTGCACTTCTTTCCAGTCAATACCCTTGTGGCGGCCCGGGTTTTTTCCGAAGCGGACTCTTAATGTCGCGATCAGTTTGTTGCTTTCCTCGGTTGACAATTTTTTCTTCTTGGTCGTGGCCATAATAGTTTTGTTAGCGAGTGACGCCGCTTCAAGCGCTACGCTCTGGTCATTTTCCTGTCAGCTGGTCTAAAGTACCACGATATCACGGTGAGCACAAGGAGTAACAACGCCGGGAAAATGTCCATGACGGCGCCTACAGCGACGTGGGAAAATATTGCTCCTGACATTGCAAAAAAGAATCCGGCATAAGCCCATTCCTTTAGGAGCGGAGTTCCTGGCAATAGCACGGCGATTACCCCAAAGACTTTCCAAACGCCAAGAATAGTCAGCAGGTACTCGGGATATCCAAGCTGGTTCATAGTCTCCACTCCGCCTTGTCCTTGTTGTTGCTTAAGAAGTTGCACCACACCGGTCGATACCATTCCCAGAGCGAGCCATACGGTCGCAATCCAATAGATGATCCTATCTCTTTTTTTCATATTGCTCTATCTTAGTTTGTTAACGATATCTTGCAGTCGGTTATGGGCCATGTTTATTCCTTGCGCAAACGGCATCTTCAACATTTGATCGCGGTGTCCGCAGCTTTCAAAGATTGTGTGAATGGTAATTTTGCTGGTTTCATCCGTGAGCTTTTCAAACACCTGGAATTCGAGCTGGACTGAGAACGGCGTGTTCTCCATCTCGAAGGTCCGTGTAATCTTTTGGTTTGGCACCAATTCATGGATCACGCCATGCATCCGAACGGTCACGTTTGCCTGTGGATTAGTCGTTTCGAATCGATAAGCCCCGTGCGGTTGTGGATTGAATTCCAGTACTTTGGTTCCCATCCATTCCTGGATGATTTCCGGGTCGGTATGTGCCTTGAACAACAGATCAACAGGCAGATCGAATTCCCTTGTGATGAGCAGGTCATGCTTGCCCGGCTCAGCGTCGACTCTTGTTTTTAGTGCCATCTCGTTCTATTTATTCGATTTGAATTTTTTCATGACCGCCTCCAGCTTGTTGAACTTATCGTCCCACAATTTTGCAAACGGCATTAACCATTCTGCCACCTCTTTCATTTTGTTGGGATTGAAGTGATAATAGATTTCCCGGCCAGATTCCTTTTGAGTTAATAACTCACACTCCGTCAGTATCTGGATATGCTTTGAAATGGTTTGCCGGGTAGAGTCAAAACTATCGGCAATGGCCCCCGGCGTCATGGCCTGTAAAGCTACCAGCGTCAAGATTGCGCGGCGTGTGGGGTCCGCAATGGCCTGGAAAATGTCCCTCCTCGTCTTCATTTTATGCAGCTATTTGACTGCAAATATATGCGCAGCCATTTGACTGCGCAAGTTTTTTTCAAGATTTTAAATGATTGAAAATATAGGCCCCCAGGGCGCCCTCTTTAACTGCCTTATTCTATCATACAGCGATCGCAAACCGAATTAGAGCGATTCACATGCTGGTTAGTAAAAAAATCATCAACACGATGCCTGTACGCCTGGGGTACCGTATTGACGATCATTCATGAGAAAGGTTTGTCAGAATTTTCTTGACACTCTCATCAAATTCCAAAGGAATACCGACTTTCTTGAAACGTGAATTCGCGCCGGCGAGAACTGCCATCCTTGATCGCGGCACACCAAATACCTCCGAAAGGTAAATTAGAACAGCTTTGTTAGCTTGACCATCTATCGGTCGCGCCGTTATCTGAACTTCAATGCCACCGTTCTTCACGATGATTCGGTTCTGTCGGGCATTGGGCTTAACCTTGATATGTAGATCCATAGATGCTTCCGGGCGAGTTAGCAAAATAATGGCATCTTTTAAGGATCACCGGAATATCCGGCATTCAGTCATCGACAAAGCCGAGGTTTGAACAAGGTTAACCCCCATCAGAGTAAACAATCGAACAACTTGTTCGCATACAAGAATTGATCATTGATTAATATCCTTTCCAGCCTTAATATCCGCAATCAGCTTATCGGCAACAGCTTTCGTATTGTTGTCAGTCGTGAGTCCATGGATCTTTCCAGCATAATTCAATGCTTCATTATTGTTGCCAATGGCGACATAGGCACGCACCATACCAATCGTTGTGTAGATGTCTTTTGGATGCTTATCGTAGTTCATCTTATAGATATCAAAAGCTTCCTTTTTCTTCCCCTGGCGCAGCAGGGTACGTCCATACGAATTCATCTGCAGCAAGGTGGCCATGGGCAATGCCTTCTTCATGATTGAATCTGCCTTCGCTTTTTTGTTGAGTTTCTCATACAAACCTGCCTGAGTTGACAGTGTCAGAAAGTTTGCCTCGCCAAAATATGTATTGATAGAGCGGTCAGACCACGTGAGGGCCTCGTCCAGGTTGACATTATTAATTAGACAGTAATTTGCGGCCTGCTGCATCTTCTGCCAATAGGCGTAAAAATTCCCGTTGTCGAATTCCCTCCGGTAAGCAGCGACCTGTTCCTTAACCAAATCATCAGATACCTTGAATGGGATTTTGATTTTTTCCCATTGCATCGTGATCACCGCCGAATTGTCCGTCTGATCTGTGAATTCATAGCGAAGTCGCTCCATGCTATCAGTGGTTTTGACAACCGGCACCTCCACACGTAAGGCATCGTCCTGAGGTTTATAATAAAAGCTGCCCCACGCGTTGCTGTTTTTTGAAAAAACAAGCGTGGCCTTATCCTGTCCCATTGCTATAAAAAAACCATACTTCCCGGCCGGCAGTGTTTTTCCTTCTATTTGGACGTCGGTGCTCACCTCGAAAGTTGTGTTTTCATCTGCGCCGGCACGCCAGGGCGCCGCCTTGCTGGTTCCATACTGAAGGTCTTGAAAGCCAAAATGGACGACTTGTCCCCATATTTTACCCTCCCGCCCGGCAACCGCCGGTCTGTTGTAGGTGATCTTTACTTCGGTAACACCAATACGTTCGCTCACTGAAGCCATCTTATTTAAACGCAACGTCGGGGCGGTACCGTTCTGGGCCTGGCTTGGTGCAATCATAAAGACGAACGCTGCGGCAAGTGCAAATTTTTTCATTGGACAAGGGTTTTTGTTGTGCCGCAAATATTGCACTCGCGGAAATGGGTCGCGTTATTCAAAAAAGTTCAAGTTTATTCAATGCCCAGGCAAAAGGATCGCCCCAATCGCACTTATACATTCAAAAACTTAATAATTGATTAGTGTGTTCTGGCTAAGAGAAAGGCGGAATTGACTACCTTTAGAAACACCTTTTGACATATCAGTTCGTGGCCCATCCTGCCATGGCGCGTTTATCAATTGGGTAAGACATAATATTTTAAGACTCATGGCCAAACCGGAAACATTCAACAAGAAAGAACTCGAGAAGAGAAAGGCTCAGAAAAAGAAGGAGAAGGAGGAGCGGAAAGAAAAAAGAAAGGAAGAGTCTAAGGGAGGGAAGTCGTTGGAAGATATGATGGCCTACGTGGACGAATGGGGCAATATAACCTCAACGCCCCCGGATGCGTCGAGAAAGAAAGATACAATCGCTGCCTCTGATATTGTTATTGGTTCACGTAACGTTGGCAAGCAAGCAGGACCTTCGGTAAGAACCGGAAGAGTCACATTCTTCAACACATCCAAAGGTTTTGGATTCATTCGCGACGACGAGTCCGGTGAATCTGTTTTTATGCATAGCAAAAGCTTGTCCGAGCCCGTGACGGAGAACGACAAGGTTTCCTTTACCACGGAGCATGGTCCAAAGGGCTTGAATGCCCTCGGCGTAAAACTTCTAAAGTGATTCCGCAGGAGCTTGCTCCACCTCGATCTGCCGCACTTGCAGCACGAAGTTCTTATTGAGGCTCAACTCGTATTTGTTTTTGTCCATCAGGTCGCTTGCAGTCTTCGAAGCGATGAGCATTTGCAGTAAGTCCTGCGCCGCCAAAAACAACTTGATATTATTTTCGGCTTTCCCCTTATGAACGACGAGCGTAAACACATGCCCTTTTCTTTCATTGGGATTTAATCCTCTGAATTCGTGCTCGAAAAGTTTGTACTCCTGGGGGCCGGTGCCCGCACCGATCATGAGTTTGATTATTGCCGGACGATATTTGTTCCAGAGGGAGATATATCCGGATCCTGCTCCTGGGGGAAAGATTTCGCGCATTTCCTGTTCTTTAGTTATCCCAAATATGCTTCTTTATTTCTTGATAAATTCCCATTGCGCCAGCAACACCGTTCGGGGATCAAGCACAACGCTGTCGGGTGCCGATTCTACCGGAAATGAAAACCGTGTCACCGATAGGCCCGGTGCAACAGTTCTGATCTTACGGCTTGAGCCTTCTTTGGAATAGATTCCCACTTCGAGGGAAAAATCGAAGGAGGTTATTCTCTGTTTCTGGGAAATTTCAATCTCCACCGTTTTTGACTTTTGATTATAGTGCCAGCTGCCGGCAAGCTTTGGATGTCCCGGCTGGGTAAGCCACTGTCGGAAAAATCCGCTCAGGTCCGCTCCAGCGGCGAGATCCATTTCGTGCCGGAAATCATCTGTGGTGGCTGTTACATTCATGTACTTGCTATAATAATTCCAGATCCCTGCATTGAATTTTTCCTCACCTATTTTGTCCCGAAGCATGTGAAGCACCCATGAGCCTTTTTGATAGGTCAATGGAGAAGTCACCTTGCTCATATCGGAAAGATCTTTATGTATTACCGGCTCGTCTTCGCGTCCGGAGAGAAAATCAAAGACTTGCTTTCGCTCAAGCTTCATCTCCTGGATAAATTTTTCTTTGCCATACGCGTGTTCGATGAACAATGCGGTGAAATAGGTTGCAAATCCTTCACTGAGCCACACATCGTCCCAATCATACTCCGTAACCGCGCAGCCGAACCATTGGTGCGCAACCTCGTGGATCTGAACTTTCTTCCAACGCCACGAACCATCTCCGGTAACACTCTTCTCATTATATAATATCGCCGAAGCCGCTTCCATGCCGCCGGCAGCGCTTGTAGCCTGAATGTTTGCCAGCTTTTCGTACGCAAAAGGCCCGACGTACTCAGAATAGAATTTCAAAACATCTTTCGTTGGCTCGCTGAAATCACTGAAACCAGCGTCGCGGTCCTGGTGAAAGACCCACGTTTGTATCGATTTGCCGTCAAAAGTATCGACATACTGAACAGCGAACTCCGCGACGCCGAGCACATACAACCAGGGTGAAAGAGGAACAGATTGTTTCCAGTGGGTTAGCCTGGTTCTTGAATCCAGATTCGTTTCCTCCAATTTCAATCCATTCGAGACAACCTGATAGCGTACAGGTGCTTTGACAACAAATTCACAAGTGGCCTTATCGTAAACATGGTCAACGACAGGCAGCCAGTTTTTGGCCAGGTCGGGCCAGTTATCGCTGAAAAAGGTGCGCTCATTGTATTTGTTCTTTCCGATATGCAGTCCGGTTGCCGGCACTCCTCTATAAGCAACTACTAGTTGTACATTCTCATTTTCCGCAGACGCATGATCCAACCAGATCGTCAAGTCATTTCCGGAATGTTTATGCGGACGGATGGATTCACCTTCGGGAAGGCTTTGAAACACTTTCTCAACAATCATTCCTTTACCGGCGCTAACCCCTGCCAGGTCAAGCTTGATCGAAGCGATGTCTTTTTTCTTCAAAAGGATCCGTATTCGCGCAAGACACTTTATTTCGTCTGTGTCGTCTGACAATTCCAGCTCGAATCGATAGTGCAGCACATCGACATCGGGGTTCTTTGGATATTTATCTGTGGCGGCGGCAATGCCGGCGATCCCTAAGAAAAGGGCGGTTAAAAAACGGATCATTCGATTATTACTTTCTTAAAATAAAAAACGGTGGGATCAATTTCAGGAACGATGGCACTTTCTATGACCACAGGTTCCTTGCCAATCATTGTCCTGGCTACGCCCTTGTCAGTTTTGACATCGATCGGCAGGGTCATGTCGAGGTTGAGGATATGGACCTGGTATTTTGTGGCATCAATCTTCCTGACCGAAACTTCCAGCTTGTCGGTGGTTCTCAAAAAGATGTTAAACAACGGTTTCAAATCCTTACCGCAAGCCTCGCTGAAAAGCTTTTCCACATCCGCCGTTGTCACAAAATTGTCGTGCGTATAGGCCGGAGCCGTGGCGAGCTTTTTTAATGTTGGAAAGAAAACCTCGTCGCCGATCACATACCGGATGGTATGCATGAAGAACGCGCCCTTACCATAAATGTCGCGTTGATATACCTCGTCTGTATTAATATTGACCCCTGGCACAACCGGCTGCCTGTTCTCGACGCGCCATGCAGTGCGTTGCATCAGCTTATGATACGCTTCCTCGCCTTCGTAGTCGCGGACATACATCGCATCACCAAACGTGTCAATTCCTTCCTGTATCCACATATCCGCCCAGTCGGCGGCAGTAACGCGGTTCCCCCACCATTCATGACCAAATTCATGATTAACCTGCTCATCATAGTCCTTGCCTCCTTTGCTGGTATACTTGAAATTGGCACCATAAGTATTTGAAGTCTGGTGCTCCATTCCCGGGTGAGGCGCTTCTGTGATCGCCATTTTTTCTTTCACCCACGGGTACTCGCCGAAATATTTCTCTTCCACACGAACGCAGCGCTCAAAAATGTCAAGAAATCGTTGCGCCTGCGCGGCATGTTGCTTAAGCACATAAAAATACATCGGCACCTTGTTGCCGTCGATGGTGGTGTACGTTCTGGAGACGGGCGTAAAATTCCCTATATTGAAAAGGATGCTGTAGTTGTTGATCGTGTAATTCGTCTTCCAATGAAAAGTCGATTTGCCGTTCTTATTTTTTTGTGATATCAACAAACCCGGGCCAGTTACATACAAGCCTTGCGGCACCGTGACGATAACATCTGCACCTTCATTTGGCTCATCGCTCGGGTGGTCCTTGCATGGAAACAGTACAGTTGCTCCCTCACTCTGATCGACTACTGTGATCCAGGGATTTCCAAGCGAGTCGGCAGCCCACACGAAGCCGCCTTTCCAGGGTGGCCTTTCGGCGACGCCTGGCTTGCCAGCATATCCTACTTTTACTTTAACCCTTCCTGCTTTGAGCGAGGGCGTTGCGATATTGATAAGGTTCTTTTCGTGGGTAAAGCCAGCCTTCTTTCCGTTTACAAGCAGCTCATTAATATTAAGAAGGTTTACAAAATCGAAGAGAAGCTTGTCGGTATTCGTCGATAATACCAGATCAACTTCTGCATAGCCGCTGATGGATCGTTGCTTTGGATCAACGTCGAGGTTGACCGTATAATGGCGGATATCCATTATTGCTTGCTCGGGCCGTAGCTTCCCTCCGGAAGGCAAATCCTGAGCACGCAAAACGGGCATGAGCAACAATAGGACGAGCGTAAAATGAATGCGCATAGCATATGGATCAAATCCCAAATTGACATTTTAAATACATTTCCCCTCGTGTGGGATAAAATAAGATTGTCGCAATTCGCCCTATAGAATGACGCTTTGACACACCGCTTATGATCCTGCGAGGCTGTAGGTTTGTATCACTATAGAGGAAATAACACTCATCAACGCTTCAAAACGATAAAAAGCATGGAAACAAAGGAGAAAACAACAATCACAATCGAGACAACCGTGAAAGCCCCTGTTGCCAAAACCTGGAAATTCTGGTCCGAGCCTCAGCACATCACAAAGTGGTGCGCAGCTTCTGACGACTGGCATGCACCCAAAGCCGAAAACGATCTGCGCACGAACGGAAAATTCAGCACCACGATGGCAGCGAAAGACGGAAGCATGAGCTTCGACTTCGGAGGCGTTTACACGAACGTCCAGCCCAACAAAGTCATCGAATATACCATGGGTGACGGACGGAAATGCAAGATCACATTCTCAGAAAAAAATAACGAGACGAAGATTGTCGAGACTTTCGAAGCTGAAGATCAGAATCCGGTTGAGATGCAGCGCGGCGGCTGGCAGGCGATCTTGGATAACTTCAAGCGTTATACTGAGGGCAATTAGTGTAAGCTTGCGTGCCCGAAAGTACTCTGGTTCTGAAATTGTAAGCCGTGGTGATGGTGTTTTGGAGGTGTGTCGTATGATGAGGCTGACACTACCGTCGAAGCACGTCACCCTGAACGAATGCCTGCCGTAGCCCGTTTGGCGAAGGCAGGGAGTCAAGGGCGACCTACGACTCTCCATCATTGGTTTTAGTTGAGTAGTCAGTGGATCTTTCCTGTTTTATGAAACGCTGCTCGTCCTTTTTCGAATTCATTCATAAAGTCTGAAATCGCACTGTCGCCGCCTTTAAATAATTCCGCCGAGTCCAATTCATCGAATTTTCTTGACTACTCGCCGGCGACAGGCACCCGGCGACAAATCTACTTCGCTTGTCTCGCCTCAATCCCCCCAATCCACTACCTTATTCCCCTATTGTAACCTTTCCCACCCCACCCGGTAACTAACGCGAATTTTGACACAAAACAGGGACCTGATGACCGATGAAATGATCATGGAGGCCGTGAAAAACGGTGATCTTCAGCAGGCTTCTGTACTTTTTGACCGATATAACAAACGGATTTTCAACTTCCTCGCACGGATGACCATGGACCGTGAGGTGGCAGAAGATCTTACGCAAAACGTCTTTCTGCGGCTCATCAAATACAAGCATAGCTATCGGGAAGGCAACAGATTTCAGTCTTGGATCTATCAAATGGCGAGAAACGTTTTCTCCGACCATTACCAGGCCCACAAGAACAAGAAGTCAAACTTCATCGACGTCGAGAAAATGAGTGATCGCATGGCAGACAAAGAAGAAAGCGCCGAAATGGAAGAGCGGGAAAAAATACTTCACCGTTCCCTGGCCCTGCTCAGCGACGAGCAACGCGAGCTGTTGGTACTCACCCGTTTCCAGCAAATGAAATATGAAGACGTGGCGGTGATCATGGAAACGACGGTTGCCAACATCAAAGTAAAGGTGCACCGCGCGATCGCGAAATTAAGAGAACACTATTTTGAACTTGAAAAGATCTGAGTTATGGATAAAGAACAGTTGGAAGGAATGCTGATCGATTATATCGACGGAACGCTGTCGGAAGCTGATCGCGCGAAGGTCGAGCAGGAGATCGCCAAGAACGGCGAGGCGTACCGACTGTATGAACAGCTTCGGGAAGTGATTGCCGCCATGGACAAGTCGGAAAAATTTGAACCAGGCGCAAACATGAAAGCTGCGTTCGAACGCACACTGCAGGAGGAGCTTGCAAAAACAAAAACAGGTAAGACCGTTTTCTTCCAACCGGTTTATCTCCGTGCAGCGGCAGCCGTGCTTCTTGTGCTTTCCGGCATTGCGATCGGGAACTGGATCAGTAAAAACCAGGCCCGCGAAGAGCAGCTCGCAAAACTCGCTGAGGAGGTGGCTGCTACCAAGCAAATGATGCTCGCGATGATCGACAATCAGCAGTCAGCAAGCCAGCGGATACTGGGAGCGAATGTTGCGCTTAAGATAGGCAAAGCTGACGACGAGGTGGTGAATGCGCTTGTCAAATCAATGAATGAAGATCCCAACACCAACGTGCGTCTCGCGGCACTCGAAGCGCTCACCAAATTCCGCGAGCAACCGCATGTAAGAAGTGTACTGATCCAATCTCTTGCTATCCAAAAAGATCCTGTGGTTCAGATCGCGTTGATCCAGTTGCTGGTGCAAATGAAGGAGAAGGACGCCGTGAAAGGACTTGAAGAAATAATTGACGACAGCGAGACAATGAAAGCAGTTAAAGATGAAGCGTACTCAGGAATATTGAAACTTTCCTGATGTCGGGGAGTAACAGGAGAAATTATATAAGTAAAATCAAAATGAAAAACATCATAAAAATATCAACGCTGATCTGCTTCGCAGCAACGGCGTTATACGGACAGGAATTCAAGATTGCAAAAAGCTCAGGTCGCCTGGAGCTCAATATCGGCAAGGTGCAGGTCGAAGGAATCAATGGCAATGAGATCATTTTCAGCTCGCTTGATAGGGACAAAGATCATGATGAGCGCGCCAGAGGTTTGAATGAAATCAATAGTCTGGGGTTGAGTGACAACACAGGTGTCGGCGTAAATGTCACCGACAAAGACAATGTCATCACGGTGCGCCAGTTAAGGAAAATGAATTCTCCCAGGATAAAAATACTTGTCCCGAAAGGAGTTACAGTTTCCTTCTCTTACGATTCCCAATACGGTGGCGAGGCATCATTCAGGAACATCGAGGGAGAAATCGAAGTGTCAGCGCAGTACAACCGCATCGAGCTGGAGAACTGCTCTGGGCCGGTCACGGTGAAATCGATCTATGGCAGTGTCGACGCCTCTTTCGAGCCCAACACAAAAGGACCGATATCCATCGTGTCTGTTTATGGGCATGTCGATGTGGGGCTCCCTGTAGCGATCAAGACTGACATCAAAATGAGTACATCTTATGGCGAGATCTACGCAGCCCCTGATTTTAAGATAGACGTTGACCGGTCAGGTGACATGGTTCGTTACAGCGATCGCATCTCCGGAAAAATCAACGGCGGCGGCATCAGCATCGACCTCAAAGCCAACTACGGAAAAATTTACCTCAGAAAAAGATGAGAACGACCTTCCTGATCGCGCTCTCCCTGATGTCGGTGTGTGCCGTGGGGCAAACCATCATCAGCAAAACGATCCCCGTTCAAAAAGGTCAAAAGCTGAAAATGAAATTTGACTACCCCGAGCTTGTAAAAGTCACCAGCTGGGACAAAAACGAGATCTCGTTCGAAGGACGGGTGAGTATCAACGGAGGCGAAAGTGACGATGCTTTCAGGCTCGACATCAATACTTCAGGTTCGGAAATTTTCATTCGAAATGAGATCCACAATATGGATGCGATCCCGCACCGGATCACTATTGTTCAGGATGGTGAGAAAATGATTTTTCGGAACAAAGCTGAATGGCGCAAATACCAGGACGAGCACGGCGGAAAGCATTCAATGATGAACGAAGGTGTAGAAATGGACATTCAGCTCGAAATCAAAGTACCCAGGAACATGGTGACTTATGTGGAATCCGTTTATGGTATGGTGGAAGTAAAAGGCTTCACCGGACCACTTACCGTCGAGGCAACTTACGGCGGTGTGGATGCCTCATTGACAGAAAATTCAATGGGTGAGCTTGTCGCCGAAACAAATTATGGACACATCTACTCCAACCTCAATATCAAATTCACGGGTGCCAACATGCGTGAAGAAGATTTTCACACCCGCGTTTCCGTAAAACCAGGCACCGGTCCGCGCTACAGTTTCGAATCAAAGTATGGAAATGTCTATCTAAGAAAAAATTAGTCTTACCTCATAAAAAAGCAAATGAAAACGCTTTACATCAGCTTGTTCGCACTATTACTCGTAATCCACGGAAGGGCACAGGACAGATCCAACCACACACAGCGTAGTCGCGGGCTTGAGATGATAGGTGGTTCACGAAATGACTACAGCCAATATCGCAGCCTCAACCGGTTTAACTATTGGACTTCTCGATACGATCGCTACTGGTCGAAGTGGGAAAAGTTTGCCAGCAAAGATTTCATCAGGAAGATTTCACGTTCAACAAGAAATTTATCCCGCATCAGTAACGGATGGAACGTTGCCCAGTATTCAACAAAAGACTCAGAAAGACAAAGAGGATTAATTAAAATCAATTAGGATAACAACTTAGAATCAATACAACATGAAAAAGATTTTTATAATGGCTTTCGCCATCGCAATAACGACAGGAACATTTGCACAAGAGTACAAGCTTGCAAAGAGCTCGGGCAAGCTTGTGATACGCGAAGTGAACAGCGTAAGCATTGAAGGATACAGCGGCAATGAAATAATTTTCTCATCCATGGACGGGTCGCATGATAAGGATCGCCGCGCCGACGGACTCAGGGCAGTTAGCGGAATGGGTTTGGAGGACAACACAGGCATCGGACTTTCCGTCACGGACAAGGGCAACACATATGAAGTGTATCAGCTGAAAAAAATGGACGGACCTCGTGTTAAGATCCAGGTGCCCAAAGGCGTAACAGTGAGCTACACGCACAGCTCTCCTTACGGTGATGACATCGTATTCAAAAATTTTGATGGGGAAATTGAAGTGTCCACTGTTCACAACGCAGTCCATCTCACTAATCTCACGGGTCCTGTGAACGTGAAAACTGTTCATGGCGAGATTGAAGCGGATTTCAATGCCAACGTCAAAGGACCGATCTCTTTGGTGTCGACCCACGGACTGGTTGATATTACTATTCCGGCGGCAACGAAGGCGAACATGAACATGAGCACAACTTGGGGCGAAATCTTCGTCGATCCATCAATCAAGATCGATATTGAACCGAAGACCGAATGGGTAAAATATGGCTCCGGCAAGATCAGCGGCAAGATCAACGGTGGAGGAATGGACATTACACTGGGCTCCGCGCACGATAATATTTATCTGCGGAAGAAATAAACAGACGCAATTCAAAGTTCAAGGTGTAACATTCAATAGAGCCAGCACCTTGAACTTTGAACCTGCAGGCAGGCCTTAAACATTGAACTTCATGAAACTACAAACTCTGATACTCTGGGTACTGGCTTTGTCAACATTTGCTCAAACGCCAGTGGACAGAACCGTCGCAACGCAGGCCGGGCAAAGGTTAATACTGGATTTCGACCATCCCGAGATAAAGCTCTCAACGTGGGATAAAAAGGAAATCTCGATAAAAGGGACGGCGAGCGTCAACCGGGGTGAGAATGACAATGCGTTCGAACTTCAAATTGCCACCTCGGGACAAGACATCAGGATCACATCGATCATCAAAGACAAAGAAAATCTGCCGCAGCGGATCATGATAAAAAAGGGTGATACCGAATACTTCTTCAAGGCTAAGGATTTCAAAGACCGCGAAGTACAAAAGTTCCTTGACGAGCATGGCCGTGAATATGCGTACATGTCCAACGGCGTGATCATCGAAGTGAAATTGGAGATCCTTGTGCCAAAGGGAATGATTACAAATGTGCTTTCTAAATATGGGATCGTTGAAGTCAGCAACTTTGATGCGCCGCTCACAATAGACTCAAAATACGGCGGAGTAGACGCCACCATCGATGCGGCAACCACTGGTCAGCTCGTTGCAAGAAGCCGTTACGGTGAGATCCTTACGAATCTCGGCGTTGCATTCGACCAGAAAAGTCCGGACCGGAACGAAAAATGGACTGAAATCTCGGCGAAGATCGGCACAGGTTCGCGTTATGAGATTGAAGCAAAGTATGGAAATGTCTATCTCCGGAAACCAAAATAGAAATACTACAAGCTCTTCCAGAGATACAAAGTTGCATAGGCCTCCCATCCCTTATACTTCCTGAAAATTTTCTTAACCCGGTCGAGGCTGGGTTTTTTCTTTAGCCCCAATTGATTCTGGATTGCGCGATGCAAGGCGACGTCTTCTAGGGGAAATGACTCCGGATGGCGGAAGGTCCGCATCATGGCATAATTGGCGGTCCAGTTTCCAATACCCTTGATTTTAACAAGCTGGTCTTTGGCTTCGGCCAATGATAAGCCATGCAGTTTCTCCCGGGTCAGTTCACCGCTCACAAAAGCTTTGGCAATTCCTATAGTGTAATTGGCTTTCTGCCTGGAGAACTGAAGCGGCAATAATTGATCGGGCGTCATTGCCGCAACGGCCATAGGTGTGGGAAAAAGAAAATGTGTCACACCTTCCGATTCAAAACGTTCGCCAAATTGTTCCACAAATCGTTGCTTGATTGTATATGCAAAGGCCACGTTGATTTGCTGTCCCAACACGGCCCAGATCAAGGATTCAAACAAGTCAGGAATACTTATGATGCGGTGGCCGGAATACTTTTTTACAATACCCTTCAACAAATCATCTTTCCGGGCAAGGGCATAAAATGGCTTCAAATCTGTGTCAAGGTCAAACCATTCCTGCACGTAGCGCTTCACGCCCGCGATTGCCTCGGCAGATGGCGCTTCATCCTTAAAATCAATCAAGAGATTTTTCTTTCCTTTTCTAACCGTAAACAACACCAATTCATTTTCAACACGCAGCAGCTTCGTTACCGAATTTCCGGCCACATGATGCAGCGGCTCTTTTGCTGAGCGCTGTAGAAATGCAAAGGCATGCTCAAAACTGAATTCTTCCGGAACGGCTAGTTTTATCGAACGCATAAGCCAAATTAATGAAGTGCATATTTTTTCTTCAATGCAGCCCCGTTTTAAATTTTTTCAAACAGCAAGAAACGGGTTGAAGAAATAACGGCGCATGAAAAACTTTACATAAAAAAGCAATGAAAAATCTTGATCAACGCGACTGGAAAGCGGTTTATCAATCGCTTAACGACAAAGGTTTTGCTCGCATTCAAGGACTATTGTCAATAGATGAGTGTAACTATTTTTCGGAGTTGTACCCTGAAGTGGATATTTATCGCAATACCATCAACATGAAGCACTATCGCTTCGGGCAGGGCGAGTACAAATATTTCACCTATCCTCTTCCCTCACTTCTGGAGAACATGCGCGGCTCGCTGTATCAACCTCTCGTGCCTTTGGCTAACGAGTGGCTGCAGCATCTGTCAATTCAAACCACTTATCCTGCGAGCCACCAGGATTTAATAACTCAGTGCCAACAGGCAGGACAATCCAGGCCGACACCTTTGATTCTGAAATATGGCGTCGGTGGCTTCAACACACTTCATCAGGATCTCTATGGAGAGGTTTATTTCCCGTTCCAGGTGGTGATCATGCTACGGCAAGCGGGTCGAGACTATGAGGGCGGCGAGTTTGTCATGACGGAGCAAGTGCCCCGCGCGCAGTCCATTGCGCATGTTATTAATGCCAACCAGGGAGATGCGGTCGTATTCACAACGAACTTTCGACCTGTCAAAGGAACTCGCGGATACTACCGCGCGACTATGAAGCACGGGATCAGCGAAGTGATTTCAGGTGAACGATATGCACTTGGGATTATCTTTCATGATGCGAGATAACCATTCGACTTCAGTGTGACATGCTTCGAAGCTTGTTGTCAAGCTGGGCGGAGTCGAAGTCAGACTACTGAAGAAAAATGCCACATATTTATCATTTATTGACTTATGTTAAAGCATACAGGACTTACTCAGAAAGAGATCATCAGTCTTATCCGGTTTGGCAAGATCTCGCTTGCAGGTAATGCGCGCCTGAAAATCTTCGGCAAGCTGAACTGCGCTTCAGGAAAGCGCATGAAAATTGAAAACCGTGTCTTCTTCAAAAATGAAACGGAAGCCCTCCAATCAGGCTTCCGTCCCTGCGGCCATTGCATTCACGACCGCTATCTTCTCTGGAAAAAATCTATTTAGCCGATTTCCCTTTGGAATTGGTTGCTGCCGGCATTGTCGCTTTGATGTTTTCGGCGGCCATCAGAACGAAATCCTTTCCTTTCACAAATCCGGTGGTACCAAAGTCCGCGTCGTATTTCGTTGCTATCGGCAATGAGGTAATCTCCTCCACCTTCGTTCCTTTCTTTAATGCGGCCGTAACCTGGTCTCGGATGTCAGCCATCTTATCGCGGAAAGCCTTCACATCAGCTTTCGTTGCCATCTCTCCGTGACCCGGGATCACCCGGGAGTTATCATCGAGCACGGCGAGCATCCTGTCAAGTGAATTAACAAAAGCGGTAAAAGATCCGCCGTTGGATGCATCAATAAACGGGTAGCCGTACCTGACGTATGCATCTCCCATATGATAGATGTTGGCCTTCTTGAAATGGATCATGACGTCTCCATCAGTGTGACCCTTGTCGAGGGTGATGACTTCAATGTCTTCGTCATTAAGGTGAAAATTAATTCTATCTGGAAAAGAGATAACCGGAAGCGCCTCTTTTGCGCGCGGCGGATTCTTTTGCCCGTTCCGCGCGGTCGACTCTTTCATCATCCGATCGCGAACGTTATCATGCGCGACGATTGTCACTCCCATTTTGGCGAAATTGTCATTGCCACCTGAATGGTCTCCGTGGATGTGTGTGTTCACAAGAAACTTGATTTCCGCCGGATTAATGGTTTTGATCGCACCATTGATCTTGTTCGACAGTGGTGCAAACTGATCATCCACGACGAGCGTGCCGTCACTGCCTACCAGCACACCAATGTTACCGCCGGATCCTTTCAACATATATATATTGTCGGTAAGCTTTAAGGGCCGGATCCTTACGGTGTCGAAATTCTGCTGGGCGGCAACAGGTATCGACAGCAAAAGCAAATACTTGAGCAAGTAATGTTTTTTCATAGAATTTTAGGTCTTTGAGTAAATATAGGGCGTAAATGCATTCCACGCCAAGGCGCTAAGACCGCAAAGCAAATGAATTAAAATCTTAGCGAGCTTTGCGCTTTTGCGTGAGGTTGTATTCGCTTGAAAACCACGGCAGGTAGTGTTTGACGGCGGTGCAACTCCGCAAGAAACAGGTTGAGCAGGCACTCGCATGAACCGACCTTTGATCTATCAAAAAACAATAGCTTTATGGTCGTGTCAACCGAAACAAACATCAATTATCAACGCATTGAGCAAGCAATTAAGTACCTGGAAGACAACTTTCAGCGTCAGCCCGAGCTCGATGAAGTTGCGGAAAAAGTGCACCTGAGTCCTTTTCATTTTCAAAGGATTTTCACCGATTGGGCCGGGATCAGCCCAAAGCGTTTTCTTCAATTCCTAACCGTGGATTTCTTAAAGTCCAAACTTCAGGAATCAAGGAACATTGTTGAAGCTGCCGAGTCGGCGGGGTTGTCCAGTCAGTCGCGCGTGTACGATTTATTCACTACGCTTGAAGCCGTTACTCCGCAAGAGTACAAGCTGAAGGGTACAGGTATCCAGGTGGAATATGGATTTCATGAAACTCCTTTCGGCACTTGCTTGCTCGGCGTAACGCAACGCGGAATATGCTGGCTGTCTTTTGTCAGCATGGACGGCGAGCCGCGTATCGAACTTGAGAACATGAAGGAACACTGGCACAATTCCGTATTCCGCCAGAACCAGGAGGTTACGCAGGCGCTCGCACACCAAATTTTCTCGGGGCAAGCGTCAGACAAGAAACTTCACTTGCTGGTGAAAGGCACAAACTTCCAGGTAAAAGTGTGGGAGGCATTGTTGCGCTTGCCTATGGGCAGTGTGACAACGTATCAGGGAATCGCCGAACAAATACAGAACCCGAAAGCAATGCAGGCTGTGGGGTCTGCTGTCGGATCAAATCACATTGCGTTTCTTATCCCGTGTCACCGTGTGATTCGCAAAGACGGAATACTCGGTGAGTACCGGTGGAGCGCGCCGCGGAAGAAGAGTATCATTGGGTGGGAAATGGCGAAAGCCTCCTGATTTGGTTAATAGAGAAAAGTTAATGGTTAATAGGAAGTGGTGTGATGAGCTCACTGCCTATTAACCATTAACTGATTACTACTAAATGGGAACTAAGTCGCCCAAGTCTTCCCAACCTCCGCAAGAGGAACACAACCCTTGAACGGACCAGGCACTTGATTATACTGAAGCGTCTGAGTAGCCCCTGCTTCGCTGGTGAAGAATCCAACCAACGTCAGCTCTTTCATCTCTATAATAAATGGTCTGCCATCTTTATTTCCCGCCCTATACCACGCCTGTGATGCGTCAGTCTTATTCCCGGCAAGAGCATCGTGCTGTTTTTTTACAAAGGCATTCTTCTGCTCTGTCGTGCAGTCGGCAAAATTGTCCCCGTATTCTTTTTTGGCTTCCTCGTTGAAGGTAGCGAGTCCCTTCATAAAATTCTCTTTCGCGGCGGCGGGATAGACTTCGAAAATCATTCCATCTATGAATGCTGGCACGCCCACATCTTTTGCTCCGGGCGTATCGGTTTTTGGAATAATTACTTCAGCCAATTCGGCGACAAGGACAGCCTGGTCTTCGCTGAAAAGCTGTGGCTTGTAGCCAAGCTCCGGCTTCGCTTTACATCCTTGCATGATACCTGTCAGAACAGGACCTGTCAGCGCATATCCCAATACAGCTGCTGATCTCTGAAGTACTTCTCGTCTGTTCATAAAATTATTTCAAATTGCCTTTTTTCATTTCTTCCACTGCATGGTTGGCGGCGCGCGCCGTCAAGGCCATATAAGTCAACGATGGATTCTGACACGCAGATGACGTCATCGCCGCACCGTCCGTTACAAACACGTTAGGAGCTTCGTGCACCTGGTTCCATTTATTTAGCACTGAGGTTTTCGGATCCTTGCCCATCCGCGCCGTGCCCATTTCATGAATACCGAGACCGATATTATCCGGACCGTCATAAATGTTAACATTCCTGAACCCCGCAGCTTCCAGCATCTCGGCGGCAGAAGTTTTATAGTCCTCACGCATCGCCTTTTCATTCTCCTTCCACTCAGCATCGATGCTTAGCGTGGGGAGTCCATAGATATCTTTTTTGTCTTTGTTGATTGTCACCCGGTTAGATTCATATGGCAGGCATTCACCAAAACCAGTGATACCGATCTTCCAACCACCAGGCGCTGTCAGCGACTTTTTCAGATCAGCCCCGAACGACAATTCTCCCACACCACGCTCCCATCCCTGGCGGCTGGCGCCACCCTGGTAGCCATATCCCCTAACAAAATTCTTCTGCTTGTCGTTGCCCACATTTCTGAAGCGCGGGATATAAATTCCGTTGGGTCGCCTTCCGATATAATATTTATCGTCAAAGCCCTCTGCCTCCGCTTCGGCACCAGCGCGGTAATGATGATCCATCAGGTTGCGACCCAGTTGATCGCTTCCGTTACCAAGTCCGTTGGGGAACCTGGATGATGTAGAATTCAACAAAATAAATGTGCTGCCAAGCGTGGATGCATTAAGGAAGATCACGGGAGCAAAAAACTCGATCTCTTCTTTTGTCTCGGAGTCGAGCACGCGCACACCAACGGCTTTGCCTTTCGCTTCATCATAAATAACGGAGTGCACAATCGAGTTGGGACGGAGTGTCATGTTACCGGTCTTCGCAGCCCAGGGCAGCGTGGATGCGTTGCTACTAAAATAGGCTCCGTATGGGCAACCACGATCGCACATGTTCCGGCTCTGACAGATGCCGCGGCTTGGATCATGTGGAAGGCTTGCAGTGAGGTGCGCTACTCGGCCAATGGTGATCTTTCTTCCATTGAATTTCTCTGCCACTTTATCCCGAAATACTTCTTCGACACAGTTTAGGTCCATCGGAGGAAGAAATTTTCCGTCGGGTAATTGAGGCAGTCCTTCAGCGCGGCCGCTGACTCCAATAAATGTCTCTACGTGATCATACCAGGGAGCGAGATCGGCATACCGAATCGGCCAATCCACACCGTGACCGTCTTTCGCGTTTGCTTCAAAATCCATCTGCGAAAGGCGATATGTTTGCTTTCCCCACATGATAGAACGTCCTCCCTCGTGATATCCTCGGATCCAGTCGAATGGCTTCACCTCTGTATAGGGATTTTCGTTGTCCTTCACCCACCAATGTTTGTTGGATTGTACTACCCAATTCGTACGGGATTGAACAGGATATAATTTCAGTTCTTCTTCCGGCAGCCTGTTAGCATGCGGCAATTGCCAGGGATCCTTTGTCATCGTGGGATAATCGGCAACGTGCTTCACGGCACGTCCTCTTTCCAATACCAGCGTTTTAAGTCCCTTTTCCGTGAGCTCCTTTGCGGCCCAGCCACCACTGATGCCGGTTCCTACAACAATCGCATCGAAGGTGTTCTTTTTGTCCGCGTCAATATTCAGGTTCATATGCAGAATAAATATTTAAATCAAAGTTAGCTTTTCCCGAATGGGCACCTACTCCATTCATACCTTTTTTAGAACCATTTTCTTTGTTTCAAGACCCAGGAATAATTTATTTAAGTAGTTTCGTCAGGTGAATTCTATGACACTTCTCCAGCAGCTCTGTTCGATTCCGGGGACTTCCGGACATGAGGCCAAGATGAGCCAATTCTTACTGAAGTACATTCAAAAAGAGAAGAAAAACTGGAAGTCGAAGCCGGAAATTTTTCATGGCGATGGCTTCCAGGATTGTATCGTACTCAAATTCGGGAAACCGCGCACTGCCATTTTCGCGCACATGGATACAGTAGGGTTTACCGTGAGGTACTTCAATCAGCTTATTACTGTTGGCAGCCCTGATGCGGAAAGCGGCACGAAGCTGGTGGGGGAAGACAGCCAGGGCCCTGTCGAATGCACGCTTGAGTACGATAAAGATCACCATGCGCTCTATAAGTTTGGACGCGCCATTGAGCGTGGCACAGCTTTAACGTATAAGGTGGACTTCAAAGAGTCCAAAAACTTTATCGAGTCGCCCTATCTCGATGACAGGCTCGGCGTTTATGTTGCACTCAAAGTTGCAGAAAAGATGAAGGACGGTGTCATCGCTTTCAGTACCTGGGAAGAGCACGGCGGTGGCGCTGTTCCCTATATCGCCGACTTTATTTACAGGTCCTGGGGTGTGCGTCAGGCACTAATCTCAGATATCACTTGGGTAACCGATGGCGTCGATCACGGTAAAGGCGTTGCCATCTCATTACGTGATCGGAACATCCCAAGAAGATCTTTTATCGATAAGGTCATCGCAATCGCTGCCAAACATCAAGTGCCCTACCAGCTTGAAGTCGAAGGTGCTGGCTCCAGCGACGGCGGTGAGCTGCAACGTTCACCTTATCCCTTCGACTGGTGTTTCGTCGGCGCGCCCGAACAACATGCTCACTCACCGCATGAAAAAGTTCATAAGAAAGACATCGATGCGATGATTGAGCTTTATGGACATGCTATGAAAGAACTCTGATGCTTTTTCAACTCAATAATTAGCGTATGTCAACCCGACGTGATTTCATCCGATCAACCGCGCTGGCAGGCGCTGCATTTTCTATCCTGCCTTCAAACACTGTATTCTCCAACAACCAGGAGGCAAAACTCCGCCTCGGTTTTATTGGCGTTGGGCTGCGGGGCCAGGCTCATCTTGAACTCGCGTTACGAAGAAGTGATGTTGAAGTCATTGCTCTTTGTGACATTCAGCCTCGCATGATGGACATGGCGCTGGATCTCGTCGCCAAATCCGGGAAACGAAAACCACAGGTCATCCTCCAGGGAGCGGAAGGATATAAGATGCTGCTTGGGAACACAGACATTGACGCGGTGATCATTTCTACTCCATGGGAGTGGCACTATATCATGTGCATGGATGCAATGACGGCAGGAAAATATGTGGGGTGCGAAGTTATCACGGGTATGACGATCGCGGAATGCACGAATCTCGTTGCCACCAGCGAAAAGACAAAAATGCCATTGATGATGCTCGAGAACGTCTGCTACCGACGCGACGTAATGGCCGTCCTGAATATGGTACGACAAAATGTTTTTGGCGAATTGATCCACCTGCAAGGCGGATATCAGCATGATCTGCGGGAAGTGAAATTCAATGATGGCAACAGGGCTATCGGTGGCGGTGTTGAATTCGGCGAAAAAGGGTTTTCGGAAGCGCGCTGGCGCACACAACATTCCGTCGACAGGAATGGTGACCTCTATCCTACTCATGGAGCCGGACCGATTGCAATGATGTTGAATATCAACCGGGGGAATCGATTCACAAGTCTTGTGTCCTATTCAACAAAGGCGCGCGGGCTGCATGATTACATCGTGAAAAACGGAGGCAACGATCATCCCAACGCCAAGGTTAAGTTCAAGCTCGGCGACGTGGTCACAACGATGATCAACACTGTCAATGAGGAGACTGTACTGCTGCAGCATGACACAAATCTACCGCGGCCCTACTCACTGGGTTTCAGGGTTCAAGGAACCGAAGGTTTGTGGATGGACGTGAACAAGTCAATGTATATACAAGGTAAGAGTCCGAAAGCACACCAGTGGGAAGCGGCGCAACCCTGGCTGGATCGGTATGATCATCCCCTCTGGAAAAAATTCGGATCGGACGCTTCCGGCGCCGGCCACGGTGGCATGGATTGGTTTGTACTTAATGCTTTCGTTGAGGCAGCGAAAAAGAAAGTCAACACGCCACAGGACGTTTATGATGCGGTCACCTGGAGCGCCATCACACCGTTGTCGGAAATGTCTATCATGCAGGGTGGCGCGAGCGTAGAGTTTCCGGATTTTACGGCGGGAAAGTGGAAGGATCGCAAAAATGATTTCGCACTGGGAGACAGTTATTGACCCGATAAAAAGTCGACAACCGACAATAGGCAGTTGACAACACTAACGACTAAATCACCATTCGAAATTCGACCGTAGTAGCAGTTGCTCCAAATTTGGGGCAAATATTGTCAATTGCACGACGAGCGTAGCGAGATGGTTTGCCAACTGTCAACTGTCTTCGGTATCTTTGCACGAGTTGCTTTAATTGTAATGAAAATCAAGGATCTAGAATTCAAGAAATTCATTCCTGCCGACAGGATTGAAAAGAAAGTGGCGGCCCTCGCTAAACGCATCGACAAAGATTACCAAGACAAGACTCCGGTTTTTCTCTCCATCCTCAATGGATCATTCATGTTTGCTTCTGACCTCATGAAGCACGTGACCATCCCATGCCGAATTTCCTTTGTGAAAGTTTCGTCTTACGCAGGTACGGCGAGCACCGGACAAATTAAAACGCTGATCGGGCACGAAGAAAGTTTGTTCGGGTTGGATATTGTCATCATCGAAGACATCGTTGACAGCGGACTCACGCTCCAAAAAATTATGGAGGATCTCAAAGGCCTTGGCGCTAAATCCGTTGAAGCGATCGCCTTGTTGCGCAAACACGAAGCGCGCGAGAAGAATATCGATGTCAAGTATATCGGCTTTGAGCTCGACAATGAGTTCGTTCTCGGCTACGGCCTCGATTACGACGGACTTGGTCGCAATCTTCCCGATCTTTACAAGCAAGGCAGCTCTGCCCCCGGCGCAGAATAATCGTTTTGTACCCAAGCTGATATTCAAGCATTTGGAGACCGTCTCCATGAACATTATCTTGTCATCCCTTACCTAAAATAATTTGACGCGATGATCAATATAGTTCTCTTCGGACCCCCCGGCGCTGGCAAAGGCACTCAAAGCTCCGAGCTCATCAGGAAATATCATCTGATCCATATCTCCACCGGTGACTTGTTCCGCTGGCACACAAGTAATGACACTACGCTTGGCAAACGGGTAAAAGAAATTATGAACAGTGGCGCCCTTGTCCCTGATGAGATTACAATCGCCATGCTGAAGGAAGAGCTGGACAAAAACCCCAACGCAAAAGGTTTCTTGTTCGACGGGTTTCCGCGCACGGTGCCGCAGGCCGAAGCACTTGACAAATTCATGCAGTCCAATGGAACAGCCATACATTTTGTAATAGCGCTCGAGGTTACCGAACAGGAAGTAAGGAACCGCATTGCCAAAAGGCGTGAAACCGAAAACAGGGTTGACGACGCTGAAGAGAAACTCAATAAGCGCATCAACGAATATTTTACAAAGACGATACACGTGCTGCCGTTCTACGAAAAGCTTGGAAGGCTGAAGACAGTGAACGGCATCGGAAACGTGGACGTCATTTTTAAGAATATCTGCGAGATTATTGATAAGAAATGAGCGCAGAACATTTGATCGGGTGTTTGATCTCTTTCGGTAAATCGTAATTCGTACATCCCAAATCGTACTCTCTTTGTCCAATCCGAATTTCATCGACTACGTAAAGTTTCGCGCAAAGTCCGGTAAGGGCGGCGCCGGATGTCTTCATTTTCATCGTGAAAAATTTATTGACAAAGGCGGCCCCGATGGCGGCGACGGCGGACGCGGTGGAAATATTATCCTGAGAGGAAATGCGCAGCTCTGGACATTGCTGCACCTCAAATATCGAAAGCACATCAACGCGGCGGACGGTGTTGCCGGCGAAGGTCAGGATCGCACTGGTGCCGATGGCAATGATGAGATCATAGACGTACCCGTAGGAACTGTTGCGCGGCTGGCGGACACAGAAGAATTTATCTGCGAGATTAACAAGGATGGCGAGGAGGTGATCATGTTTCCCGGAGGAAGAGGTGGAAAAGGAAACGCATTCTTTGCTACGTCAACACAGCAGGCACCAAGGTATGCTCAACCTGGCGAACCTGGTCGCGAGGAATGGGTTGTCCTCGAACTCAAACTGCTTGCCGATGTAGGTCTTGTCGGTTTTCCCAATGCGGGAAAGTCAACGTTGCTTTCCGTTGTGTCCGCGGCAAAGCCAAAGATCGCTGACTATGCATTCACGACACTGACGCCAAATCTGGGTGTTGTTTCCTACCGCGACAACCAATCTTTCGTGATGGCCGACATTCCCGGTCTGATCGAAGGCGCATCTGAAGGCAAAGGGCTCGGCATCCGATTCCTCCGTCACATCGAGCGAAACTCATTGCTACTTTTCCTCATCCCTGCTGACTCTACTGATATAAGAAAGGAGTACGAGATCCTGTTGAACGAACTAAACCAATATAATCCCGAACTGCTAGACAAGACGCGCCTCCTCGCGATATCAAAATCCGACCTCCTCGACGAAGAGCTTAAAACAGCCATTAAAAAGGAACTTCCCCGCGATCTACCGAGCGTCTTTATATCATCTGTGGCCAATCAGGGGTTGGTCGAGCTTAAAGATCTCATCTGGAAGAATTTACATTAGCAGGTACGTCATTCTGACACTAATTTTGCGGTGGCAAAATTCTTGTGACTAAGGGGCTTTGCAACGACGATTATGAAGGAAAAGACGATGGAATCAGAGCCGGAATTGGGCAAACACGACGAATCGACCACGGAAACGCCGCCCATGCAGCACCCGGAACAAGAAGTAAAGCAGGAAAACAAGGCCGGGGCAGACCCGGTCAGGAAGCTCCAGGACGAATTGGCAGAAGCAAAAGACAAGTACGTGCGCCTCTATGCCGAATTCGAAAATCACCGGAGGCGCACGGCCAGGGAAAAGCTCGAAATGATTCAGGGAGCAAACGAAGTTCTCCTGAAGTCCCTTCTGCCTGTCATCGACGATTTCGATCGGGCAGAAAAATCCTTTAAAGACAAAAACGATAAAGAAGCCGAAGGATTCTTTCTTATCCAGAACAAATTCAAAAAAGTGCTGGATCAAACAGGAGTAAAGCTAATGGAGACAAAGCCTGGCGATGCGTTTAATGCAGACCTTCATGAAGCAATCACATCGGTAGCGGCAGACGACAAGCTCAAAGGGAAGATCGTCGACGTTGTAGAAAAAGGTTACCTGTTAAATGAAAAAGTAATTCGCTTCGCCAAGGTCGTGACCGGAAGCTGAGCCACACGAACCACCCATTTTTATTCCACCCCCTCACAATGGCAAAGCGCGACTACTACGAAATACTCGGTGTTAATAAATCCGCAACGGAAGTGGAAATAAAGAAGGCTTACCGAAAGGTGGCCATCCAGTTCCATCCGGATAAAAATCCAGGTAACAAGGATGCAGAGGAGAAATTCAAGGAAGCCGCCGAAGCGTATGAGGTATTGAGCAACTCAGAGAAGAAAGCTCACTATGATCGCTTTGGACACACGCGTCCGGGCCAGGGTTATGGCGGCGGTAATATGAATATGGACGACATCTTCAGCCAGTTTGGAGACATCTTCGGCAATGGAGGAAGTCCATTCGATAGTTTTTTTGGGGGTGGTTCAAGAAGCAGCCAGCGCCGCGGATCAAACCTTCGTATCAAACTTAAGCTTACCCTCGATGAAGTGGCCAATGGAGTTGAAAAGAAAATAAAAGTCAACAGATTGGTGAGGGCTGAAGGAGTCACGTTTAAGACATGTGCAAGCTGTCAGGGCAATGGTCAGATCAGGAAAGTGGTAAACACGATGCTTGGGCAAATGGTATCCGCTACAACCTGTCCTGTCTGCAGTGGCTCAGGGCAGGTGATTGATAAGAGACCGGCTGGTGTTGATAGCTCTGGACTGGTTTCGAAGGAAGATATGTTGTCCATCAAGATTCCGGCAGGAGTTGCGGACGGCATGCAATTGTCCATGTCTGGGAAGGGTAACGAATCTCCGGGCGGTGGCGCTGCCGGTGACTTGCTCATTTTGATCGAAGAGCAGGAGGACAAGGATTTGAAACGCGATGGCACCAATCTTATTTATGATCTGCACATCAGCTTCATCGATGCAGCATTGGGCACGAGCATTGAGGTGCCGTCAATAGGCGGAAAGGTGCGCATCAAGATCGACCCCGGCACCCAAAGCGGAAAAATCCTGCGCCTGAGGGGCAAGGGTCTCAAAGAAATCAATGGCTACGGGTCCGGCGATCAGCTTATATATGTCAATGTCTGGACCCCCAAGAAGCTTTCAGGCGAAGAAAAAGCCATCCTGGAGAATTTGAAGGACGCCCCGAACTTTCAACCTAAGCCCGATAGCTCAGAAAAAGGCTTTTTTGAGCGAATGAAAGAGTATTTCGGCCAGGAGTAAGCATTTAGCCCTGTGGCACGTGCTACAGGGCTGAAAAAAAGGTCCAACCTTTCTGAAAAACCCCCGTTTATGACCAATTACGGGTGAGCTTAACCGTTTCTTAACGATTTTTTCACCCGCCTTAACCTGGACGGACGACTATCGTAGAATAGAACATGGTTAGATCCTTATCGTTGGCTTTTATTGGGCTGTTGGGCGCAGGGGCGGTTTTAGGCCAGATGAAGAAGCAATTCACCGTGGAAAATCGGGAGAGTTGCGAGAGCGTCGACTTGTGCCTGAAAGCCAAGACAGGAAATTGTTTTATCAGGCCAGCTCAGAACCCTGAGCTTCTCGCCATTTACAGCAATCAGGACCTCGAAGAATATGCGCATACTTTCAGCAACGAAGTAAAGAATGCCGTTTGCTTTGTGAAGCTCGCTCTCGAACAAGAAGGACAGCGCGGCGTAGGCAAAAAAATCTCCTATCAGGTATTTGGCGGCGAAGAAAGGATCTCCGACAAATTCTGGAAAGTTTATCTCACAGACACAAAGCCATATGCACTCAGCCTCGACTATGGGTTGGGCAACGCCAACGTCGACCTGTCAGGGTTGTCGGTAAGCAAACTCAAGATCAATACGGGTAGCGCGGATGTTAATGTAGCCTACGCATCGGGAGAAGAGAACCGGGTTGAAATGGATACTTTCTATGTGAAAGTGGACCTCGGCTCACTCAACGTAAAGCAAATCAATCTATCAAGATCAAAGGTTGTAATCGCCGAAGTGGGCTTCGGAAATATTTTTCTCGATTTCAGCAACAAGCCGTCGATTGTGCCCGTGGTGAAGGGAAGTGTTGGCGCAGGCAACATGATGATCCAACTCCCCGATGAATCCGTTCCCGTCATGGTGAAAATAAATGAATCATGGTTGTGCAGCATTAACCTGTCAAAGAATCTCAAGAAGATCAGTGATAATACTTACGCCAACGCCGCGTATACTCAAAACTCAAAAGATGCGCTCACATTCGACCTTGACGTGTCGATGGGAAAGATCATCTTCAAAGAAAAATCAAATTAGTCTTGTGTAACGGATTTGACGGACCAGTGAAACTATTTCATTGGCTGCTGTAATTAATCCTTTTAGTTTTGCTACTAATCTAAAAAAAGCCTTTACTGTGGAAGCACTTGTTGCACGGGGCGTGATCAAGCGGTATGCTAGTCATACAGCGCTTGACAATGTAGACATCACCGTCCCTGAGAAATCAATCTTCGGCTTGCTCGGACCGAACGGTGCGGGCAAAACGACACTAATCCGCATCATCAACCAGATCATCAATGCCGATTCAGGTGACATCACCATCTTCGGTGAAAAGCTTCGCGAGCAACATATTGGCGTGATCGGCTATCTGCCGGAAGAAAGAGGACTATATAAAAAAATGAAGGTCGGTGAGCAGCTGATCTACCTCGCCCGGCTCAAAGGCCTCTCACGTGCTGACGCAATTGCAAGAATCAAGGTCTGGCTGGAAAAATTCGAGATCAAGGATTGGTGGAGCAAGAAGATCGAAGACCTTTCAAAGGGAATGGCTCAGAAAGTGCAATTCGTGAGCACTGTCATGCACGAGCCCAGGTTGATCATCCTGGACGAGCCGTTCTCGGGATTTGATCCTGTCAACGCACAGCTCATAACAAAGGAGATCCTCGAATTAAAACATAAAGGCTCTACGATCATTTTTTCAACGCACAGGATGGAAACTGTGGAAGACCTGTGTGACCACATAGCGTTGATCAATAAGTCAAAAAAAATTTTAGAAGGCACCAAGAAGCAGGTGAAGAATCAATATAAGTCGAACACTTTTCTTGTGGAGCATCGTGGAGCATTTTCATTAAGCGGAGGCCGGTTTGAGCTCGCCGATCAGCGTGTGCTTGAAGATAATTTTCTAAGTTCTACGATACGTGTCAATGGCGCTCAAAGTCCAAACGATCTTCTGGGGGAGCTGATCAAGATTACTGAAGTGCATGCTTTCCAAGAGAAAATTCCAAGCATGAGTGAAATTTTTATCAGCCTCGTGAAAGGAGAAAGCCATGAATAAGATCATCCTGATTATCCAGCGTGAATTTCTGAACAGAGTTCAGAAGAAGTCGTTCCTCATTGCTACAATCCTGATTCCGTTGATTTTTCCGGCAATCATTGGCCTGTTGGTTTACATTTCTAAGGAAACGGAAAAGAATGCTCTTAAAGAAATTATCTATTATGTAGATGAGAGCCACACGTTTGTTCCTGACACATCGCGTTTTATTTATAAGAATTTTTCGGGATCAATCGACGAAGCAAAAAAAGCATATAATGTCACCGAAGATTTTGGCCTATTGTACATCCCGGCGTTTGAGCTTTCTCAGCCAAAGGGCATCACGCTCTACACGAAAGTAAATCCCAGCCTCGACGATGTCGGCAGCATCGAGAAAATGCTGGAGACCCAAATTCGTGACATTAAGATGCAGCGACTAAAGATCGATCAGCGGCTGCTGGATAGCCTCAAGACTAACGTCAATGTCTCCACGGTAAAAATTGGACAGGGAGGGCAGGAGAAATCAAGCAACGCAAGTATCCAATTCGCGATCGGAATGGTGGGCGGCATACTGATGTATATGTTCATTTTCATTTATGGTGCACAGATCATGCAAGGCATCATCGAAGAAAAAACAAGTAAAGTCGTCGAAGTGATCGTTTCGTCTGTTCGCCCATTCCAATTAATGATGGGAAAGATTATCGGACTTGCTTCGGTTGGACTGCTACAGTTCCTTATTTGGATCATTCTAATGAGCACGCTCACATTCGGCGTACTGGGATATTTCGGTATTGACCCACCCCAGCAACAAGCGATGCAACAAATGGGCGGTGAAATCGCTGCTCAGCAGGCGGTGGCCAACTCACAGGTTGCGACCAATATCCAGGAAATCATGAACATGCCATGGGGATATATTCTATTCAATTTCCTCTTTTATTTTCTTGGAGGGTACCTCATTTACGGAGCTCTTTTTGCAGCCGTGGGATCAGCGGTGGATAGTCCGGCGGAAGCACAGCAGTTCATGTTTCCAATCACCATCCCGCTTCTCATTTCCTACATGAGCCTGTTCATGTTCATCTTAAAAGACCCTCACGGCATGATCAGCGTCTGGCTGTCCATCATTCCTTTTACCTCTCCGATCGCAATGATGGGCAGGATAGGGTTTGAAGTACCATGGTGGCAGCTTGTTTTGTCCATGGTGCTGCTGATTGCAGGATTCATCTTCACAACCTGGGTGGCCGGAAGAATTTATAGAGTTGGCATCCTGATGCACGGCACAAAAGTGAATTACAAGGTGCTTGTAAAGTGGTTCATGCAACGGGGTTAAACCGGTACTCGGTATTCGGTGATCAGTGTGTCGGTAGCGCTCCCTTCTGACTTGAACTTTAGTCGCGACTGTAAATCGTAAGCAGTGAGTTCTAAGCCGTGGGTGCGCGACCGCTTATTGCTCACCGCTTACAATACTTTACCAATCGGGTCGTTCAGAAGGGCGAAAGGAATATTCCACAAATTTTCCTTACTTCAACCATGGCCCGCACCCCGCGCATCGCGACGATGGATTTCTACAAGGATAACACGAACCTGAAGTGGATTATCCTTGGCGTATCCGTGATCATCAGCCTGGGCACCATTTATTACACGAACATCCTCGTAGACCAACTAAAGGAGCGGGAAAAGAATCAGGTGCGCCTTTTCGCGAAGGCCCTGGAATACACGTCCAATGACATAGACAACAACATCCTGTTTATTACGGAAGAAATCATCTACAAGAACAACTCTATCCCGACAATGCTCGTCGACGATAAAGAGAATGTCGTGAGCTACAACAACGTGCAGGTGGATTCAACGTGGTCGAAGCAGAAACTTGAGCGCGAACTTCAAAAGCAGCTCAAGGAAATGAAGCGCACGTATCCGCCGATCCCAATTTTATTGAAAGACCCCAATACAAGCGAAGTATTCGGTCAGCAATATGTGTATTACAAAAACTCTTTCCTGCTGACGCAGCTCATCGCTTACCCATATATCCAGCTTTCTGTGATTGCCATCTTCGGATTCATTTCCTACCTGGCTTTCAACTATTCAAGAGTCTCTGAGCAAAACCGCGTGTGGGTTGGTCTTGCAAAAGAAACGGCTCATCAGCTTGGTACACCGTTGTCGTCACTGATGGCCTGGGTCGAGGTATTACGCGACGATCCGCAGTTCAAAGGCAAGGGCATTGTCGAAGAGCTTGACAAAGACATCCGGAAGCTGCGGGTAGTGACTGAACGTTTTTCGAGCATCGGATCGACGCCGACGCTGAAAGACGAGAATATTTATCACCTCATCAACAACGTTGTGAGCTATCTGCAGCCCCGCGTCTCGTCAAAGATCAACATCGAAGTCTACACCCTCTCTGAAACAATACGTGCAATGGTCCACGCCCCGCTGTTCGAGTGGGTTATCGAAAATCTTTGTAAGAACGCCGTGGATGCAATGGGGAGCACTGGCACAATTGCGATCAAGATTCTGCGCGGCAACGAAGGGAAAGTTTTTATCGATATATCCGATACCGGCAAAGGCATGTCCAAGTCCGTCATCTCTAGTGTTTTCAAGCCGGGATTTACCACGAAAAAGCGGGGCTGGGGACTGGGGTTGGCCCTCGCCAAACGCATTATTGAATTGTATCACAGTGGTCGGATTTTTGTCAAATCTTCTGAGGAAAATCAGGGTACAACGTTCAGGATCGAACTCAAGAGTGCTTAACCGCTTTTGACTGATTTTCAAGTCTTTAAGAGGCCAAAAAATTCCCTGTTTTTTAAGTTTGTGGCTTGTCGATGCCGCCATTGGGGCTTACTTTTGTGGCCGGATTTTTAAAGACTTACTTAAAATAATAACCCCAGGATATAAAATGGCAAACCACGGAAGAATTACCCAGGTCATCGGTCCCGTTGTGGACGTCGCTTTTGATGAGCCGGGTACCAAACTCCCTAATATTCTAGATTCTTTAGCTGTCACAAAAAACGATGGCACCGTTGTGGTGCTTGAGTGCCAGCAGCACCTCGGCGAAGACCGTGTACGCACGGTGGCTATGGATGGAACTGAAGGACTCGTTCGCGGCATGAAAGTGACGGATTCAGGATCACCTATCCAGATGCCGATTGGTGACGATATTAAGGGCCGCCTTTTCAATGTCGTCGGTGAAGCTATCGACGGTATCAAGCAACCGAAGGGCGACAAGGGTTTGCCGATTCATAGAAACGCTCCGGCTTATGAAGACTTAACCACTTCTACAGAAGTGCTGTTCACTGGAATCAAGGTTATCGATCTTATCGAACCGTATGCAAAGGGCGGTAAGATCGGACTTTTCGGTGGTGCCGGTGTTGGCAAGACCGTATTGATCCAGGAATTGATCAACAACATTGCAAAAGCTTATTCAGGTCTCTCTGTATTTGCTGGGGTGGGCGAAAGAACACGCGAAGGAAACGATCTTTTGCGCGAGATGATCGAAGCCGGTATCGTTGACTACGGTGACGCCTTTAAAGAATCTATCCACAAAGGTGGCTGGGATCTTTCAAAAGTGGATCACGAAAAACTTAAGGATTCGAAAGCAACATTCGTGTTTGGCCAGATGAACGAGCCTCCCGGCGCACGTGCACGCGTGGCGCTCTCAGGTCTCACTTTGGCGGAATATTTCCGTGATGGCGACGGCACTGGCAAAGGCCGTGACATCCTGTTCTTTATCGACAACATCTTCCGCTTCACGCAAGCAGGATCTGAGGTGTCGGCCCTCCTGGGACGTATGCCGTCAGCCGTGGGTTATCAGCCGACCCTTGCTTCTGAAATGGGTGCCATGCAGGAAAGGATCACTTCCACAAAGAATGGTTCTATCACTTCGGTGCAAGCGGTTTATGTACCTGCAGATGACTTGACTGACCCTGCTCCTGCTACAACCTTCTCGCACCTTGACGCGACAACCGTGTTAAGCCGTAAGATCGCCGAACTTGGAATTTACCCCGCTGTGGATCCGTTGGATTCAACATCCCGTATCCTCCGGGCTGACATCGTGGGTGAAGATCACTACAACTGCGCGCAGCGCGTGAAAATGATCCTCCAGCGTTACAAGGAATTACAGGATATTATTGCCATTCTTGGAATGGACGAATTGAGCGACGAGGACAAGTTGGTCGTTACACGCGCGCGTCGCGTACAGCGATTCCTGTCACAGCCCTTCCACGTAGCGGAAGCGTTCACAGGTTTGAAAGGTGCGCTGGTGGATATCAAGGATACCATCAAAGGCTTCAACATGATCATGGATGGTGAACTCGATCACCTCCCTGAATCAGCGTTCAACCTGGTGGGTAGCATTGAGCAAGCAATTGAGAAAGGCGAAAGACTGATGGCAGAAGCCAAAGGATAATCATACCAACCATGCATCTCGAAATAATCACACCTGACAAGAAGCTTTTCGACGGCGAAGTGTCTGTTGTCACCTTTCCAGGATCTGATGGATCCTTTCAGGTGATGAACAATCACGCACCGCTCGTCAGCCTTTTAGGCCCGGGAACAGTGGAGTACAAGACCAAGGAGAACCGCCAGGAAGTCCGGATCACAGGAGGCGTCGTGGAAGTTTTGAAGAACAAGGTGATCGTGCTCGCCGACGGTATACAGGAAGCTAAATAGGTTGAAATCACATAAAAAAGAAAGGCGCTCGTAACTGAGCGCCTTTCTTTTTATAAGCTGTTATCAGCTAATGGTTATCAGGGTTCCCCCTATTGGCCATTGACTATTCTCTACTGCCTGATAATCCACTTCACGAAGAAGACAACACCGATCAGCATGGCGATTCCACCGATGATCCAGAAGACGTCACCACCAATGATGAGACCTACGATACCGACAGCGCCGAATATAATAGCGAGCTTCAGGTCATGATCCATGTTGCCAGCTTGCTTAGCTTCGATCGAATTCATCTTCTTTTTTGCGGCGACATAACTTTTGATCTGCTTGCCAAGCTCTTTGCGAAAAGCTTTCTTTTCAGTCTTGGTCATTTGCATGTAAGTCACCTTTTTAACCGCGACCGGCTCGGCAGCGACTGCTGGAGTCGTCACAGGAGCTTCGCTGTTGCTGGCAACAAGTTCCTGGGGATCAACTGCCAGCGGGGAAACTTCTGACTTTACTGATACCTGAGCCTGAGTCCGCTTCTTACCTGCGTTATAATCTTGATGATCAAAATAATACGCATACTTCGGAGCTGAACACGATGCAAGGACGACGATAGCCAACAATAAAGTGATTTTACTTTTCATGTTTATTTGAGTTAGTTGTTTTTTCCGGAGCTAAAAATACGTGCGAAGAATCGCTTCTCAAAGTTCCAAAAAAAACGGAACTGCCCAAAGATAAATCCATAGATAAGAAGTATGACATTATATACAGGCAGAATCAGCAAGTAGTAAACGATTGTTGCCCATACAGGCATTGGTTGTGTATCAAAAAGATAGGCAAACAAGGGGCGCTTCAGAAATAACACTGTAAAGCCGGTGCAGGCAAAGACAAGAAGTATGATTATTACCTGGAAGGCGTTCTTCACCTTCCACCTTTCCTGAAGCTTTTCTATCCAGTTCACAGTCTGCTAAAACCTGAAAATAGGACTATTTGACCGTAAATTCACGCCACCAGACTGTTTCCGGAACAGGCGCCGTGATCGTGACTGGGTCTTTGCGAACCGGGTGAAGAAATTCCAATGAATGAGCGTGAAGCCCGATGCTACCATCTCCTGTGGCCGCCGTAGAACCATATTTCAAATCACCGAAAATCGGACATCCAAGTGTCGCCAATTGCACACGTATTTGATGCGGCCTTCCTGTGACGGGCTCAATCTGCAACAGAAAATGTTCTCCCTTTTGTTGAAGTAATTTATACGAGAGCTCCGAACGCTGTGCATCGATAGTCTCTTTCGAGAAGGCAGTGGTCCTGTTCCTTTGTTCATCCTTTCGAAGCCAATGCACCAACGTGCCAATCGCCGGTTTAGGCGCGACGTCCGTTAAGGCCCAATAGATCTTCTTTGTCTCGCGCGACCTGAACAATTCATTCATTCTTGCCAGCGCCTTTGACGTCCGTGCGAATACGACGACCCCACTTACAGGCCGATCGAGTCTGTGCACAACTCCAAGAAAAACCTCTCCCGGCTTTCCATATTTCACTTTGACGTAAGCTTTACAAATTTCCACCAGCGGCTTGTCGCCCGTCTCATCTCCCTGCACCAGTACGCCGGCCGGTTTGTTAACGATCAACAGGTGATTGTCTTCAAACAGAATCCGGTCATCGATATTCATTTTCTAAAAAAATTATCGCCTGGCGTAAAGTGCGTAACAACCATTTCTGGCAATTTCGGATGACGTTTTGTATCCAACAGACATCAGGAAGTTGTTGAGGGCGTCAAAATTTCGCATTTCCTTATCGAGGTTATGCACTTCCAAAAAAATGGAATTGATTCGTTTCCATATCTCTTGCGGCGAATCGTAAACAATCGGGTACTCACTCCCTTCACAATCAAGCTTGAGAAAATCGACACGCTCGAGATAGTTGTCCGCAAGTATTTGGGAAAGTGAGATCGCCCCCACTCGTACCGATTTTAGGTTATGCGACTCAAAATCCGGAAACACAGATGCCGTGACGGAATTGTCGCTGTCTGCTTCTTTATAAAGCTCGACAAAGTCCACAGACTTTCCCGTCACCGCCCGATGAAAGAGATGTACGTTCTTCTTGATCGAAGGATTCAGCGCGATGTTATCATTGAATAGACTGACATTCTTTTCGATCGGTTCGTAGGCATAAATCTGTGCGTCATCCTTTTGGGACAAGAGCAGCGTATCAAAGTATCCAGCGTTAGCGCCAACGTCGACAATCACGGGTTTCGCAGGCAACTGGGACAACCAGTTTCTCATCGAATAAAAGTCAGTCATGAAAATCTCCTTGAACACCAGGTATAGTTCCCGTGTGGGAACATCGAATGTCAAAGAATTTCTCCTGGTGACGAATCTCACGTTCGTAAATGATTTCGAGCTTTTTTGCTTGAAATAAGCCGGCCAGTTGCGAATGTACCGTATGAGGTTCAGGTAGCGACCGATGGATGAGTCTGTCATGGCGATTTTAGATAAAGGTCAGGATTTTCCGGGAGGAAATGTTCCTTGGTCAATCCTTGAATTCAGAGGTAAAATGGAATTGTATGTCCGGAAAGTTGTCCCGAACCATTTGAAGCCATGCTTTGGATTCGGCCATGAAAACTAGCTTGTCCTCCTTGTCTCGCGCGATGTACCGAAGTTTTGAATTTATGAATTCCTGCAATTTGCTTTCATCATCACTGCTGATCCAGCACGCTTTGTAGATATTCTGAGGAATGAATTCTACCGTGGCACCATATTCATGCTTGAGCCTGAATTGGATAACTTCAAACTGAAGGGCTCCGACGGTGCCAATCACCTTTCGCTTCCCCAGGTCAAAAGTGAAAAGCTGCGCCACACCCTCCTCCATCAATTGCAACAATCCCTTTTCGAGTTGCTTGCTCTTCATTGCATCTTTGTTGACCACTTCCTTAAATATCTCGGGTGAGAAACTGGGAATGCCAGTGTATTGAAGGTTTTCGCCTTCAGTCAATGTGTCACCGATTTTAAGGTTTCCGGTATCATAAATACCGACAATGTCTCCGGGCCACGCTTCATCTATCGTCTCCCTGTCCTGAGCAAGGAACGCAGTGGCATTGGAAAAGCGGAATCCTTTCGCCTGGCGTGCATGAAAATAAGTGCTACCCCGTATAAACTCTCCGGAACAGACCCGAACAAAAGCTATACGATTCCGGTGCTTCGGATCCATGTTGGCGTGGATCTTGAAAACAAATCCCGAAAATTTCTTTTCCTCCGGATGGATCAGTCGCACAGTGGTTTCGCGCGGGCGTGGTGTGGGCGCGATCCTGATAAATGTGTCAAGCAATTCCTTCACGCCAAAGTTGTTAACAGCGCTGCCAAAGAAAACAGGTGCAACGACCCCATTCTGGTATTCCTCGAGATTGAAATCGGGATAAACTCCCTCGATCAACTCAACATCTGCACGCAGTTGTTTTGCATTATTTTCTCCAACGAGCTCGTCAACTTTTGCGCTATTGATGTTGTCGATTTGAATCCCTTCTTCTACAGTCGTTTTACTTGCCGTGAAAAGATGAAGGCTTTTTTCGTATAGGCTGTACACACCTTTAAAAGTTTTCCCCATGCTGATAGGCCAGCTCAATGGGCGGACTTTGATATCAAGCTTCTCCTCTATTTCATCCAGCAGATCGAATGGGTCGCGGCCTTCGCGATCAAGTTTGTTGATAAAACAGATCACCGGGGTATTTCGCATCCGGCAAACCTCCATCAGTTTTTCAGTTTGCGTTTCGACACCTTTCACACAATCGATCACCATGATGACACTGTCCACCGCCGTCAATGTGCGGTAAGTATCTTCAGCGAAGTCCTGGTGACCTGGGGTGTCGAGCAGATTGATTTTAATGTCACGATAGTTAAATCCCATAACCGACGTCGCAACAGAAATACCACGTTGCTTTTCTATCTCCATCCAGTCGCTTCGCGCGTGGTCCTTTATTTTGGAGGACTTCACTGCACCCGCCTTTTGAATAGCTCCTCCGAAGAGCAGCAGCTTCTCGGTTAAAGTTGTTTTCCCGGCGTCGGGGTGGCTGATAATTCCAAATGTTCGCCTTTTTGCGATTTCCTGCTCGATCGTCATATAAAAGTGCCGCAAATGTAAAGTCAAATCCTTAATTTTTAGCTCATTCCCCTAAAACTCCATGCGTTTCGTAGTTGCCTTCCAGATGGCATCATTGCTTTCGGTCATAATTGCTGCTGGTCAGACAAACCTTGTTGCCGAATTTGAAGGCAAGGTGTCTCCATCAATGAACTTGCTTTCGCGCGAAAAAATCTACTTCAAATGGAATTTTGCCGGCCCCGATCAAGCGGCCATGAATGAGGGACTGAACGAAATGGATGAGGATCGCTTCGGAGTGGCGCTCACCAATTTTGAAATTGTAATCCAACATCAGCCGACATTTTATGCAGCTTTTTACTACCGTGGCCTTTGCAACAAATTTCTAAGAAGGTTCAAAGACGCAGAGAGAGACTTCGAAAGAGCAATTCACTTTAATGATACACTCTCAGCTGCTTATGTTGAGTTAGGAAAAATCAAACTTATAGGCCAGGATTTAAATAAGACGCGCAACTGCTTTGAAAAGGCCGCAAAAATCCCTCCGAGGTCGCCAGGCCTGATCGCGTTGGGGGATCTCGAATTCCTTCAAAAAAACTATAGTAAGGCGGACTCACAATATTCTCAAAGTATACGTATCAACCCGCGCGCGGCGGATGCGTTTTCTCGGCAGGGACTCCTCACGCTGTGGAGGAATGGTGACAAAGCGTCGGCGATCGCAAAGTTCACAAGGGCGTTGGCAATTGATTCATCGCAGCTCGAAGCGTTGTTCTGGCGTGGAATTACCAACGCATCGCTGAACAGGTTCGAAGAAAGTCTAAAAGATTGGAATAGCCTTGTAAGGACTCGTCCATCGCAGCCAATATTCTTGCTTCTCCGTGCGACAGTCCTCACGCAACTCCAGCAAACTGATCTTGCGTTTTCGGATTTAAGAAAATTCTCGCAAATGGCAGAGGTTAGTGAGACAGAGTTCGCGGGCTTGCAGTCTAATCTCGACAAGCAAATTGATATTCAGAACGCACTACAATATACTATTCGAAAAATGTATGGGCTTGAAGACACAAGCGTAGACGCAATAAAAGTGGGATTTTGCAGCTTACTGATGGGAAAATACAATGCAGCACTTGATTCGTTCCTCATGATCAAGGAGGAGACGGGACTGGGCTCGTATTTGGTTGCAATGGCGTTCGAGCATTTGGGAAATCATAAGGCCGCATTTAAATCTTACGAGATGGCCCTGGCTTTAGACAATCAGATCCCAGACGCACATAAAAAACGAGGCATTTATCTCATGGAGCTTAAACGTTTTTCGGATGCCGAAACCGATTTTACCCAGATCATCGAACTGCAACCAGGGAAAGTTGGAGCTTACAAATTCAGGGGACTATCCCGGGCGCACCAGGGTAAGTGCGTCGAAGCCATTGAAGACATTAGCAAGTTCATAGAAGTTGATTCGACCGACAAAGAGGCATTCAAAACACGTGGTTTCTGTCGCGAACAATTAACGGACTTCAAAGGCGCCTGTGATGATTATTGGACTGCGTTCACCGTTGACCGGTCCGATCGTGAAATGACTCTTGTTGTTGTCGACAAATATTCCGTCCTCGCAAAGGATCATCCTGAAGATGGTGAGATCGCATTCCGACTGGGCCAGGCATTGATTCTCTCCGGGCAGGTCATCAGAGGTTTGGAGGAATTGCAACGAGCTGCCAAGAAAGGATCTACTGAGGCCAAAGAGCTTTTAAAAAATGCCCGCAAGGGACATCCTTAACTCTTACGCCTGAGATCAGGTTAGACCTTAAATTTAAATTCGGCAAGCCTGATATCGTCCAGTCCCTGTTGATCAAATGGATCCTCCATCTGATCCTGGACATTGAACAACGATATCAGGATGAATCCGGTCACCATACTGAGAACATAGACGACCCAGTTTGCGGTGTCATGACCCATGCGATGAAGCAGGGATGGCGTGTAGATGATCGGAAAGAAATAGATGAATATCTGGCAGTAAGCTCGCAAGCTGATCGGTGTGCGATGTGTATCTATCGCGATAGAGTTCTCAATAGTGCTATGAACGTCTTTCAGGAAGCGAAATATCTTGAACGCTTCGGACGTCGAGATCTCTTCCTTGTGGGCTTGTATGAATTGGAACACAGCGTCCAGTTTTGCATTCAGGTCTGTCTGATCGTGATCATGCTTCTCCAGGTGAAACATCAGCGAGTCTGAGATCTGAACCAATAGGCTGGTAACGTGCGCCTTCTTAGCGTCGTCAATTTTTTTGCTTCGCTGAAAGCAATAGTAGACGATCTGCATCGCTGCCTTGAACTTGCTGAGATGGTCGAGCGCCTTTTCTCTTCTACGAAAAGCGGCACGGATTGTAAATACGAGAGGGAAAATAATCGCTATGCTAATGACCGTCAGGTCAAAATTGTATTCGAAATTATAGCGGATGACCAAAAAAGATGTGACAAAACTGATCAACAGGACCTGAAAAGTCCTGATATTTATTATCTGTAAGTATTTCTTCATCGGGTGTTAGGTGTTGGGGGCAATCAATATAAATAAATCCATCATGAAAAAGCTACTGCTCGTCTTCCTGCTAACCTTCACCTGGGCTTGCCTGTATGGGCAAAAGTCGGGCGTAACGGATTTATTCACAGACGAAAAAGCCCTGAATCTCAAACTAACTCTTGGGATAAAGGAACTCAAAAAGAAAACCAATGATTCTGTCTATCTGCCCGGAATGCTGTACGTCCAAAAACCTGATGCGTCCTGGGATTCGCTGAAGGTGAACCTCCGGGCACGCGGAATTTTCCGCCGGAAGACGTGCTACTTTCCCCCGGTGCGAATTAAGATGGGAAAGTCCGATTCGAAGAACTCGATCTTCGAAGGAAATAAGAGTCTCAAGCTTGTCCTTCCATGTGAGACTGGCAGCGATAAGAACATGCTTATCATGAAGGAGTACATCGCCTATCAGCTTTACGAGCAAATCTCACCTTACTATTTCAACACGCGACTCGCGAACGTCGATTTTGGTGATTCCGATGGCAAGAAAGCAAAAAGATACCAGCTCACAGGCTTCCTCATTGAAGATGACGACCTCGTCGCAAAGCGTCACAAAGCGAAGATCGTCGAGAATAGAAAACTACACCCACGTGGACTTAACGATACCCTTGCTTTGCGCCATGATCTTTTCCAGTTCATGATCAGTAATATCGACTGGTCAACGACTTTCGAACACAATTCGAAGCTGATGTTCAAAGAACCTGCGACCTATATTCCGCTGGCCTATGATTTTGATATGTCAGGGCTGGTGGACGCGCCTTATGGGCGAGGCGACGAGAATGCTGTGGCAGGGGGAGAACGCGTATACCGCGGCTTCTGCAGGAATGAAAATGTAACCCAATCCGTGCGCCAGGAGTTTGTCGACAAAGAAGCGGCAATGATGGGTGTTGTTGACAGATATCAGACGGAGCTCAGCGCCGGTGATATCAGGATTATGAAGCGGTATCTGGCGGAGTTTTTCTCGATCATGAAAGATCCGAAATTGTTTAAGGCGAATATCACGGATAAATGCAGGACAAAGAGTTAAGGGAATTTAAATCATATAAAGTCAAATGAACTATCGCAGGTTTGGAAGAACTAACTGGAATGTAAGTGAGATCGGTTACGGAATGTGGGGCCTCGCCGGGTGGACTGGCTCGGATGAAAACGAAGTGCAGGCAGCCCTGGAGAAATCGGTCGAGCTGGGGTGTAATTTTTTTGATACCGCCTGGGGCTATGGCGCAGGAAAAAGCGAACAAGTACTCGGCAACCTCCTAAAAAAATTTCCAGGAAGAAACCTCTACACAGCAACCAAGATCCCGCCCAAGAATTTTAAGTGGCCATCTAAACCCACATACACCATTGATGAATGTTTCCCGGCATCGCATATCATTGAATACACCGAAAAAAGCTTAAAAAACATGCAGGTTGACTGCATAGGCCTGCAACAATTCCACGTGTGGGAAGACGGCTGGGCAAACTCCGATGAATGGAAGAAAGCAGTTGAGCAGTTGAAAAAGCAGGGGAAAATAAAATACATCGGCGTCAGTATTAACCGGTGGGAGCCCGACAACGTCCTCAATACCCTGAAGACGGGACTCATTGATGCCGTTCAGGTGATTTACAACATCTTCGATCAAAATCCGGAAGACAATCTCTTTCCACTTTGTAAAAAACTCGACATTGGTGTAATTGCCCGCGTGCCCTTCGACGAAGGCACGCTTACCGGCACCCTCACAAAGCAGACAACCTTCCCAAAGGACGACTGGCGCTCCACTTACTTTGTTAAAGACAATCTGATCTCGAGCGTGGATCACGCCGACGCGCTGAAGCCACTCGTACCTGCAGGTATGACGATGCCGGAGATGGCTCTGCGATTTATCCTTTGCAATGACCATGCGCACACTATCATACCCGGAATGCGGTCAGTCAAGCATGTTCAATCCAATATCGCTACAAGTGATGGCAAGAAGCTCGACGATACGCTGCGTGACAAACTAGCAAAGCATCGTTGGGACAGGCGCCCGACGGACTGGTCGCAGTAACTAAATTTTGCCAAAGCTTTTGCGTTGAACTTTGATGATGCGAACAAAATTCGAGGGGTTTTTGGTGTCGGACACCTGATATATCGGACATCTAAGTTGTCGGACGAGATAAAAACCCACAATCTGGTTTTCCAGATGATCTTTCTAGCACGCTTTTGTACGGTTTTCCGGACAAAATCCGGATTCTTCTATGCTAATGTCCTTTCGTCGATCAAATGAACAAATTCTTGAACTTCTCGGGACTGGCGAGAGCCTTCGAAATCCCTTTGGTCACCGAAAGAAGCGGATGCGGATCGATGTGCACTTTCAGTTGTATCCTGGATTCAAGCCGCTCCTTCAATCCACGCAACAATGCCCCTCCCCCTGTAACATGAACACCGTTCGTCCATATGTCCGCAGCAAGCTCCGGAGGGCAAGCTTCGAGCGTATGAAGGATGTCTTCTTCGATGGAACGAAGTGACTTGTCTAGAACACGGGCGATCTCACAATGATCTGTTTTCCGCACGACCGGTATTCCTTCCAGTATATCTTTTCCATGAACCTGATACGGCTCCGGCGGATCAGAAATCTTCTCTAGAGCAGAACCAACCTGGATTTTTACCCGTTCAGCCGTCTTCAAACCAATAGTAATTCCGCGCTCGCGTCTGAAATGATCCTGGATGTCTTCATTGAATGAATCGCCTGCCACTTTCGTGGAACTGAATACTGCAATCCCCGCGAGGGAAATCACTACAATCTCTGTAATACCTCCACCGATGTCAATGATCATTCTTCCATCGGGTTGCCGGATATCAAGGCCCATACCCATCGCGGCGGCCAGCGGTTCGAACAACAAATGTCTCTTCCGGCTGTTGAACTGGTCGAGGGCGTCCCTCAAGGCGCGCCGCTCCACTTCCGTTGTGGCAAATGGAACTCCCGAAATGATGTTATCAAATCCGCGCAATCGTGTTCTTCGACTGTGCACCTTGGAAACAAGTTCACGAATCATCTTCGAAGCCGATTCATAGTCTGAAATGACTCCCCACCGCAGGGGCTTCACGGCCTTTAAGTCCTCGTGATTCTTTTCATATATGTCATAAGCGGTGGTGCCAACTGCCTTGACTGAATTGTTGTTCTTGTCGAAGACGATATAGGACGGCTGGGAAAGGAGGATATTCTCTTTATCGGTCAGCAGGGTGTTGTTATTGCCCAGATCGATGGCGAAGCTTTGGCTGCGGAAAAACATTGGATTATGTGCTAATGTGTCGATATGCTAATGCAGGTTGGTTTATTCCAATGCCCACTTTCTGTTTTCAAAATTAGGGCGGATTCGAATGGCCGGCGATTAAAAAGGTGTGAAAATTTTTGCGCCGCTACCTCAAGTTTAGATTCCAAACAGTTCAAAGTTGGATAAATCAGTACATGGTCACTCAACGCACTTGCCCGCCGGCGCATGATGCAGTTTGGCTCAAATTGAATGTTTTTTGAGGGATTTCCCTGCCAAACTGTCATCTTTTCCCCAGAAAATACCCGTTGGTATAATCATTGAGTATGGGAGCCCGGAACTAATCTCTGACATCAAAAGACTAAAGATATTATGGGAAAAATAATAGGAATAGACCTCGGTACGACAAACTCATGCGTCGCGGTCATGGAAGGCTCCGAGCCGGTAGTAATCGCCAACAGCGAAGGGCGTAGAACTACACCTTCGATTGTTGCCTTTCTCGACAACGGTAAGGGCGAACGGAAAGTAGGCGATCCTGCAAAAAGGCAGGCGATCACTAATCCGAAAAATACTGTGCAATCCATCAAGCGTTTCATGGGCAAAAAGTTCAAGGACGTGAGCGGTGAAATGAAGATGGTAAGCTACGGCGTGGAAAGCGGTCCCAACGAAACCGTTCGGGTTCGTATTGGCGACAGGCTGTACACTCCTCAGGAAATCTCCGCAATGATCCTTCAAAAAATGAAGAGCACGGCTGAAGACTATCTGGGTACTTCTGTCACGGAGGCTGTTGTTACGGTGCCTGCATACTTCAACGATGCAGAACGTCAGGCAACGAAAGAAGCCGGTCAGATCGCAGGTCTCGATGTGAAACGTATCATCAACGAACCCACAGCGGCTGCTTTGGCCTATGGTCTTGACAAGAAAAGCAAAGACATGAAAATCGCAGTGTACGACCTCGGTGGTGGTACATTCGATATCTCGATACTGGAATTAGGTGACGGCGTATTTGAAGTAAAATCAACCAACGGTGATGTGCACCTTGGGGGCGACGACTTCGATATGCGCGTCATGAACTGGCTTGCTGATGAATTCAAGTCTGAGAAGAACATCGACTTGCGCAAGGACCCGATGGCCCTTCAGCGTTTGAAAGAAGCTGCTGAGAAAGCTAAGATTGAATTGTCCAGCTCTCAGGAAACAGAAATCAACTTGCCGTACATCACTTCAGTCGACGGTGTTCCAGAACACCTTGTACGCAAGCTTAGCCGTGCGAAGTTCGAGCAACTCTGTGATGACCTGATCAAGAGGACTCTCGAACCTTGCAAAAAAGCAGTAGCTGATTCCGGAATCGCTGTTGGCCAGATCGATGAAGTGATTCTTGTTGGTGGATCAACACGTATTCCGCGCATTCAGGAAGAAGTTGAAAAATTCTTCGGCAAGAAACCTTCGAAGGGTGTGAACCCGGATGAGGTGGTGGCCATTGGCGCTGCCATCCAGGGCGGTGTACTCACCGGCGAAGTCAAAGATGTGTTGCTGCTCGACGTGACTCCTTTGTCACTGGGTATTGAGACAATGGGTGGCGTGATGACGCGACTGATCGAATCGAACACGACGATCCCTTCGAAGAAGTCTGAGACTTTCTCCACGGCATCCGACAGCCAGCCTTCAGTAGAAATACATGTATTGCAAGGTGAAAGGCCGCTGGCCAAGGATAACCGCACTATCGGAAGGTTCCACCTCGATGGAATTCCTCCGGCACCGCGCGGTGTACCTCAAATCGAAGTCACTTTCGACATCGACGCGAACGGTATCCTGCACGTGTCTGCAAAAGACAAAGGCACTGGCAAAGAGCAAAAGATCCGCATCGAGGCTTCTTCCGGTTTGACCGATGCTGAAATTCAGAAGATGAAGCAAGAGGCGCAGGCCAATGCTGAGAACGATAAGAAAGAGAAAGAAAAGATCGAAAAGGTCAACCAGGCCGACTCACTTATCTTCCAGACGGAAAAGCAATTGAAAGAATACGCTGACAAGCTTTCTGATAACAACAAAGGTGCTATCAGTGGCGCTCTCGAGAAACTGAAGGAAGCTCACAAGGCGCAGGATCTCGGTGCCATCGAAACGGCAATGGCGTCTTTGAACGCAGCATGGCAGGCAGCTTCACAAGAGATGTATGCTGCAGGTGGCAACGCGCAGCCCGGCCAGGGTGGACCTTCCGCTGACGGAAGTGCAAGCGCAGGCTCAGCAGGAAATGCACAGCAGCCTGGCGCCGGTGACGCCACTGACGTGGAGTACGAAGAAGTGAAGAAGTAATAGACATAGATTGTAAGTAGAAAGCCCTCCGACTTTCATCGGAGGGCTTTTTTTTGTGTGGGAATTTTTTCTCCGCAGATCGCACTGATCTCACAGATTTCTTCAGCCAAACCAAGAAAATGCATGGATCTGTGGGAGAAAAAATTTTGCCTGAGGTGGTATCAGACTTCCGTTTGTCAGGAAACCTGTTGTAGAAATTGGTTGGAAACAATAGCTTGTTTTCTCAAATCCAAACCCACGATGAAAACCCGCCCTTACCTTTTTCTTGCTCTCATGATTTCGACGATTGCGTCCTTTGCGCAAAACAGTCAGTCCGATGAAATTAAAAATCTGAAAGATCAGCTTACAAGCCTCAGCTTCCAGATCGACAGACTTCGAAAGGCCAATGACGACGTGTTATGGTATGATAAGGTGGGTGACGTAGCGTGGATAGACAAAGTTGCCATCACCGGACCGGCAGAGAAGAGCGACAAGAACCCAACTGCCCAGGGAGCAAACAATCCCCTGGTTTTCAGATCCTATATCTTCATTCCGAAAGGCCTTGATCTCAACAAGAAGTATCCCCTGATGGTTTATTCGCACGGGGGTGTGCATGGTGACCTCGATACATTTTCGGCACACATAATTCGTGAGCTCATTGCCCAGGGCTATGTGGTCGTTTGTCCCGATTACAGAGGCAGCACCGGGTACGGAAGGGATTTTTATGAGGCGATCGATTACGGCGACAAAGAAGTGGTTGACGCAAATAAGGCACGCGACTACGTCGTTGAGAACTACTCCTTTATTGACAAGGATCGGGTAGGCGTTATGGGCTGGAGTCACGGCGGCATGATCACATTGCTAGACATCTTCGCAAACCCTGATGAGTACAAAGTTGCCTACGCCGGGGTTCCTGTCAGCGACCTGATCGCCAGGATGGGATATAAGTCTCAGGGCTACCGTGAGCTTTTCTCCGCGGATTATCACATCGGCAAATCAGCCGCAGACAATGTCGCTGAATATCGTAAGCGCTCGCCGGTGTGGAACGTCCAGAAGCTGAAGACGCCGCTGCTCGTTCACACCAATACCAATGATGAGGATGTCAATTCACTTGAGGTAGAACAGTTGATCCGGGCATTAAAAGCCGAAAACAAGAAGTTCGAATATCAGATCTACGAGAACATAGAAGGTGGACATATCTTCGATCGTATCGATACCAGGATTGGTAAGGAAATACGCCTTAAGGTGTATAGATTTTTAAATGGTTATCTCAGCCCTTCCAGACCATTTCAATCGTTGCAGGAACTTGATCGAAGCAGCTACTACTTTCAAAAGTAGGGAAGCGACGCGCAGAGTGCGTGCCAATGCATATATTTGCAGCCCGTAAGTTGTTGATAGTTATCAGTTAATAGTTAATAGTGGCTTTGACTTAGTTATAGTCGCCACTGCTGATAACTATTAACTGTTAGCGGATAACTGACAAACAAATGCTTGTATTAAAGTTCGGTGGAACATCAGTAGGGAAGCCGGAACGGCTGAAAAAAATTGCCAACCTCGTATTAAGCACGCCGGGTAAAAAAATTGTCGTGCTTTCCGCGCTTAGCGGCACAACCAATACGCTCGTTAAGATTGGCGAGCTGTTGATGGCGGGCAGGAAAAATGATGCTGAAACCGAAACAGCACAACTTGAAAAGCATTACACCCAATATGCAGATGAGCTTTTTTCCACTTCGGAATACAAGGCAATAGGTCAGGATATTGTAAGTCGGTATTTCAGTCTTATCCGCTTGCTGTCCGCAGGTGTATTTGATGATCGCAGTTATCGCGAGCTGCTGGCTCAGGGTGAGCTTGCATCGACTGAATTCTTCTACTATCATCTTCGTGAGAGAAAGATCGATTCGCGGCTGCTGCCGGCACTTCATTTCATGTCGATCGACGAAAACTCTGAGCCTGAACTCGAGAAGATCAGTGACCGTCTCAAGGCATTGTTGCCGTCGATGAGTCATCTCGATGTGCTGATCACTCAGGGATACATATGTCGCAATCACCGCAACGAGATTGATAACCTGAAAAGGGGTGGCAGCGACTATACGGCATCTTTGATCGGGGCTGCCATCCGTGCGGAAGAAGTCCAGATCTGGACGGACATCGACGGAATGCACAACAACGATCCGCGGATTGTAAAGAAGACATTGCCAATCGCTGAGCTTACTTTCGACGAGGCCTCTGAGCTTGCTTACTTCGGGGCAAAGATCCTGCATCCCTCCACCATCGTTCCTGCACAGAAATACGGTGTGCCGGTGCGTTTGAAAAATACGATGGACGAGAAGGCGTTCGGCACACTTATAAGCGATAAGGGAACCCGTGGGCAGTTCAAAGCCATCGCCGCAAAAGACGGCATCATCGCAGTGAACATAAAATCATCGCGCATGTTGCTGGCTTTCGGATTTTTGAGACGCGTGTTCGAGATCTTCGAGAAATACAAGACTCCGATCGACATGATCTCCACGTCCGAAGTTGCGGTCTCCGTAACAATTGACGATGCAAGCCACCTTGCAGAAATCACGAATGAGCTTCAGGCATTTGGAACCATTGAAGTGGACAAAAATCAAACGATCATCTGTGTTGTCGGCAACAAGCTCGCTGAAAAAAAAGCAGTTTTACGCGACGTCTTTCAATCACTCGCGGAAGTGCCGGTCAGGATGGTGTCGTATGGCGGAAGCCACAACAATATTTCCATCCTTGTGGAGACATCTCAAAAAGAAAGGGCTTTGAACCTCTTAAATCAGGGACTATTTAACCTCTGATTAATGTCTTTTTAATGTAGCAATGTCAGGGTAGGCGAGCCATTTGCCGTCCGTCAGATTTCATCTATTATTCGCGTTTTAGGCCCTCCAAAAAGCATTTTTTGGCATATATTTATATAACCTAAAACCTGAGTATGCAAGTAGTAATCATTCTCGTCTTCGTGGTGGGATATCTCGCCATCGCACTCGAGCACCCGATCAAAATTAACAAGACCGCCACCGCCCTTTTAACAGGGGTGCTGCTCTGGACATTATATGCGATCTCAACAGAAAATATCGAACTCGTCGGAACACAATTGAATGAACACCTGAGTTCCATCTCGTCGATTTTATTCTTCCTCCTTGGGGCGATGACTATCGTGGAGCTCGTTGATGCCTATCAGGGATTTCGTCTCATTACCGATCGCATTCAAACAAAAAATGCAGTAAAGCTCCTGTGGCTGGTGTGTTGGGTAACATTTTTTCTGTCATCTATACTAGACAATCTCACGACTTCCATCGTAATGATCTCTTTGATAAGAAAGTTAATTCCTGCGAAAGATATGCGAATGTTCTTTGCAGGAATGATCGTAATAGCCGCAAACGCCGGAGGGGCATGGACCCCAATAGGAGATGTCACCACAACAATGCTTTGGATCGGAGGACAGATATCAACGGCAAGCATCATGAAAGTTTTGTTCCTTCCAAGCGTGTTGTGCATGCTCGTGCCGTTATTATACCTGACATTCACGATGAAGGGTGACCTCGGGGAATCACCAAACCCCACGCATGATAATTTGGGATACAACAAAGAAAATATCAAAGGAAGCAACGTTATGCTTTTTCTCGGAGTGGGCGCACTGGTATTCGTGCCGGTTTTCAAAACTGTAACCCACCTCCCTCCTTATATCGGTATGCTGCTTGGATTGGGCGTTCTTTGGGTTGTGTCTGAGCTGATCAATCCGCACGCAGATGAGGCCCTGCGAAAGCCTTATACAGCTGCCGGCGCACTTCAACGAATCGACACCTCCAGTGTACTTTTCTTCCTTGGAATCCTGCTGGCCGTGGCGGCCCTCGAGTCGATGGAGATACTGCATCATTTCGCCGTGTGGCTGGACGCAACGGTCGGAAGTCAGTCAGTCATTGTAACCCTGATTGGATTGCTCTCCGCAGTGATCGACAACGTTCCGCTGGTGGCTGCTAGCATGGGCATGTACAGTCTCGACACCTACCCTATAGATCACTTCATCTGGGAATACCTTGCTTATTGCGCAGGTACCGGCGGCAGCATCCTTATCATTGGGTCAGCAGCCGGAGTTGCTGTGATGGGTATGGAGAAAATAGATTTCATCTGGTACATGAAGCGGATCAGTCTGATCGCCGCGTTGGGCTACTTTGCCGGATGCGGGTCCTACCTTCTGATCTATAACATGATGCATTAGAGGGTTACTGAAGTCTGAACGAAACTCCCGACGAAACAAAATAATTGTTTTTGCCTTCCAGCAGACTGTAGCCCGCTGAAAGGTCCAGTTGCACGTTGTCGACAGCCAGGAATGTGACGCCTGCATCGATGCCCTGCTCTCCCCACCAACCATCGGGAATGAAACAAAAGTACTCGGCAAAGAAATTAACCCGTTCAAATGGCAGATAGTTGTAACACGCTGAGATCGTGAACGCATTGGTTCCACGCACGTAGTCCCACAGATAACCAATATTGTAGTTCAGCGCAGTATTGGGATAAAAATCATTCTGGAACAGCAGGAGGAAATCGTAGCCAAGTTTGGCGGATTGGTCAACCGATGGCGAAAGTGGAACGACCAGGTTCGCGAGGACATCGATCTCAGGAATCCATTTCTCTTGCTTGACGACATGTCTTTTGATTCCGACCGAAAATGGTGAAACGCCGTCGTAATAATTACTCAACGTTTTATCTACAACATGCCTGGAAGACAGTCTCAATTCGGTCTTCTCGTTGATACCGGTACGGAAAAGAATGATAGGCAGGTTGTAGACTTTGCCGGCAGGTCGTTCGTAGAAATCAAATCCAATTTCAAACTGGTAATTTTTAGGCGCCACAGTAAACGGCGTTTCCGCAACACCCGGCCGGTCAACGGTGAGTTCATTCAATTTGTCCTGGCCGAAAGCCAGCCAGGAAATGCACATTAATAATATGAATACCGCAAGCTTTCTCATGCGATGAAAAAATCTGAAATGAAAATGAAAGGATAAGAGAGGAACGGATGTCGATATCCGTCAGTAGTACCTGCAGCAACGACTCGTGCTTCAGGAAAGAAGGAAATCAGATCGTCAAAGAGGTAATCCCGATTCGAAGGTCGTCGGGCGGACTTTCGCTCGTGATTCGAGAGCGATAGGAATTGAACCTGGATAATAAAGATGTCGAAAATGACACCTCGCGGCGATGCAGGCAAATCTTACTTTCCCTAACCACCGGCACCACGACAATGTCAACTCTTCCTTCTTCACGGAATTCTTGTGTAGTTTCCGTCTCTTCTACCACAAGAGAATCTTTTTCGGGAGTCTTAGGCTCATCAAGCCAGCCGTCGTTCAAAAAGTATCCCGAAGACAGAAGTCCCAGGAGAACGAAACAAACCGATGTGATTCTATGAAGTAGCACAGTGTAAAATTAAAGATAATTCCACACTCGACCGTCGCCAAATGTGGAATTACCCCTACCATCCGTTAGTGTAAATACTGTCTCGAAATCGTTTTCACCCGATACCGTTATGCCCTCAGTTTCTGCCCGTCTCTTCTATGCCAGATGAGGTAGATCGCGGGGAGGGTGATCAAGGTTAGGATTGTGTCGGAAATCAATCCGCCAATCATTACGACGGCGAGCGGTCGTTGCGTCTCTGATCCGATGCCCGTTGATAACGCTGCAGGAAGCAATCCAAAACCTGCCATTAATGCGGTCATCACCACAGGTCGAACACGCGACAACCCACCGTCGATGATCGACGTTCTCACGTCGGCACCGGCCTCTTTGAGTTTGTTGAACACCGACACCAGGATCACGCCATTCTGAACACTGACGCCAAAGAGTGCAATAAATCCAACACCAGCTGAAATACTAAAATGGATGCCCGTAATTGCCAACGCAAGGATACCTCCGATGAGTGCGAACGGCACGTTCATTAGTACTGCAACCGCATTCTTTGTCGAGTTGAACATAAAGAACAGCCACATAAAAATGAGTGCAATTGAAATAGGTATGACAACCTTCAGCTGATTAGTGGCCCTCACCTGGTTTTCAAATTCTCCGTTCCACGTAAGATCATAACCCTTGTCGACATTAACGGCGGCGGCAACCTTATCCTGCGCTTCCGCGATGGTGCTGCCCAGATCGCGACCGCGAACAGAAAATTTAATAGGAATGAATCGCAGGTTATTCTCCCTGTATACAAACGATGGCCCGTTCTGGAGCCTGACATCGGCAACCTCGAACAGCGGAATCTTTGTTCCGTTTGTACACGGGATCATAAGTCTTTCGATCACATTTTCATTCTTCCTGAATTCAGGAGAAAATCGTACACGTATGTCAAATCTCCTTTCGCCATCATAAAACGTCGATGCTTTCTTGCCGCCGACTGCCATTTCAATAATATCATTGGCTTCCTGAACATTCACGCCATAGCGTGCCATTTTCTCACGATCCAGCTCGATCCTTAACTCTGGCGCGCCGAGACTTTTAAATATCCCCAAATCCTGAACGCCGCGGATGCCGGTCATGATCATGCGCACGCTATCTGCTTTCCTTTCCAATACGCTGAGGTCATCACCGAATATCTTAATCGCCATCTCACCTTTCACGCCCGACACGGCCTCCTGCACATTATCTGATATGGGCTGTGAAAATCCGAATACAACACCAGGAAACTCGATCGCAAGTTTATCCTGCATATCCTTGATAATTTCTTCTTTGGTCAGCCCTCGCGTCCATTCGTTCTTGTGGTAGAGATCGACAAAAAATTCAACATTGAAGAAGCCTGTAGGATCTGTGCCGTCATTTGGCCGGCCATTTTGCGAGATGACCCCTTTTACTTCGGGGTATTGCTGAAAGATCTTTCTCATCTCCGCAGAAGCAGCATTAGCGCTCGTAAAATTCACGCTCTGCGGCATACTTGCCCTTACATAAATGGACCCTTCATTCAGCGACGGAAGAAACTCCGATCCCAATCTTGTGAAGATAAAAATGCTTACCGCCAGCAGCGCAGCCGAAGTCATAATTTGCCTCCATGGATGATTCAATGAGTTCTCGAGCACCGGCAGGTAAAGTTTTTTCGTCCAGCGCACCAGGGGATTTTCCTTCTCCACAATATTCTTTGTGAATAGCATTTTGCTTAGTAGCGGGACAAGTGTGAGTGTAAAAATCAAGGCACCCGTTAAAGCGAAGCCCATGGTATACGCAAGCGGGCTGAACATTCTGCCTTCCACTTTCTGGAAAGCGAAAATCGGGATCAGCGCAGTGATGATGATCAGTTTGGCAAAAAAGATCGGCTTGCCCATTTCGATGGACACTTCGCGAATCATAGACATCTTCGCCATCTTGTTGAACCTCTCAGAACCCAGATGTATCTGCTTGTGTGCGAGGTATGCAAACACGCCCTCCACCATAACAACCGCACCATCTATGATGATACCGAAATCTATTGCCCCGATAGACAGCAAATTGGCGGACATACCCTTTAACTTCATGCAGATAAACGCGAATAATAATGCCAAGGGAATGATCAGCCCCACAACGACAGTTGCTCTCCAATCGAGCAGGAAGATCGAAACGATCAGTGTTACCAGCAGAATACCGATGGTGAGGTTCTCAAGCACAGTATGGATCGTTAGGTTGACGAGGTTCGTGCGGTCATAGAAAACCTTGATCTTGGTCCCGGCCGGCAACACGCGATTATTCAGATCATCAATTTTCTTATTCAGGTCCTTGAGCACCTGACTTGGGTCTTCACCGCGTCGAAGGAGCACAATTCCCTCAACGACATCCTGTTCATTGTCACGCCCCACCTTCCCAAGCCTTGGCTTGAAAGATTCCTTCACATCGGCGACATCTCTGACGAAAATTGGCGTCTCATTGATATTCCTCACAATAATCCGCTCGATGTCGCGTATACCCTTTACGAGGCCAAGGCCACGAACCAGGAACGCCTGTTGTCCTTTTTCAATAACATCGCCACCAACGTTGCTATTATTTGCCTGTAAGGCATCGAAAATATCCTTTGGACTGAACTCGTACGACTTCAACCGCTGTGGGTCAAGCGTGACTTCAAAAGTTTTTACTTCACCCCCGAAGCTAATGACATCGGCAACGCCGGGCACTGCTTTTAGACGCTTGTCAATAACCCAATCCTGTATCTCTTTGAGTTCCCGCAAAGTTTTATTGCCGCCTCCGTCGAGCGTGTAGCGATAGATTTCCCCGGTGGGGCCTGATGGCGGTTGCACTTCGCCGTTGACGCCTTCGGGAAGCGTCACGTTTTCGATTTGGTTGTAGACCACCTGCCGCGCATAAAAATCATCCACGTCATCCTCAAAGAAGATGGTCACAACCGATAATCCAAACAACGAGATAGATCGAAGACTCGTCTTCTTTGGTACCACGTTCATCTCTACCTCAATTGGAATGGTGACGAACTTCTCCATTTCTTCCGCACTGCGGCCAGGCCACTGCGTGATGATCACTACGCGCGTATTGATCACATCAGGAAATGCTTCGATCGGCGTTAAAATAAAGCTCCGAACGCCAAGCGCTATGATAATTACAGTACCCATGAAAATCAGGATTGGGTTCCGCAATGAGAACGTTAAGATCCCTTTTATAAAATTGTTCATAAGTCGAATGTGTTCACATGCATTCCTCGCGGACGCATGGGATAATGTTGGAAATAGAATTAGGGAAATAGCACGCACAACGGATTGCAGCCATTTGCACGAAAATGGCTGCAGAAACGCTTCGGTATGCTATTGATTTCCCGCCGGTCGGCGGATCGACTTATCTCAAATTCGGAATTGCCGGTTTCGAAGAAAGACCGGCTCGTATTCTCTGCTGGATGCTTCCGATATATCCCGCCTCGCGATAGTCACTACTGTTGCAGGCAGATCGAGGCCTTCGTCAACGTGAGACGTGAATTCAGTAAGATCATGATTAAACTCTTCCTCACACTCGGTTTCGGTCTTTGTCCGGCTAAAGTTGCTTTCAGTCGGTAGCGAATTGCTGTTAAGAAAGCGTTGAAATTCCGGTCGCTCGTTTGAAGATTTTTTTTGAACGCAAGTATTGCTCGCCAGACAGTCGAATGCAAAGTCAGCAACCCCGCTAAAGACGAATATCAGGACAAGAACACGTGATATGTTGATCTTTCGGTTCATGCATTAAAACATCCAGGCAAATCTCACTCCATAGGTCGTGAGTCTTCCGTCGGCAATATTATTTGCATACATGTTTGACAACGTTGTTGTGTAAACAAAATGCAGCTGAAAGACACTGCTCCCGCCTCCGGAGTCGATGTCAACTCCAATGGATGCCTGTAAGCCTAAATTATTTCTCGTGTAGTTGTCTGTAACCCAATTGTACGGGTGGAAACCGTCGATAATACTTTGGTAGGTCTGGTTTACACGCGAGGTGTGGATCCAGCTCGGTCCAACCGCTCCGCTAAGCCTCATTCCATCTTGAAGGAAGTCCTTTGGCGTTCGAAGCAGGACCGTGACTGGAAATTCAATCGTGCTGAATCGGAGGCGTTCCAGATAAGTTGAATCAGGATCACCGCTTCGATATCCATCAGGTGTATTTACAAAAACCCAGGGATGTGCAAATGCACCTCCGGTAACATCCGTGTTGTGCACGCCGGCACCGCGCTGTTGGAATGCCGCTCCCACTCCAACTCCAAGCCACTGATTGAAATAATATTCAGCACGAAGGCCGCCTCCAATAGATGGCTTGATAAAATAACTTGCTTGCGTTTCACCAGTGATGCCACTCCAGTATTGACTAAAGCTTACACCCCAATGGAATTTCCTGTCGACACTCTTTTTCAGGGTTCCCTCGTTAACAATCTTTTCCTTCACAGATTGCTGACCAAAGACATCCGCCACGTTGATGATCGCGACGAGAACAAGGGCCGGGTAAATAATTTTTTTCATAATGTCTTAAAGCTTCGGGTTTTCAATAATATGACCCGTGTCGCGGTTCCAGATATGATAAATTGCCGGCAGCGTTACCAGCGTCAGGATTGTTGCAGAGATCAAACCGCAGATCACTACAACTGCCAAGGGCTTTTGAGTTTCCGATCCGATGCCCGTTGAAAGAGCGGCCGGCAGCAGACCAAGTCCTGCCATCAAAGCAGTCATTACAACCGGTCTTACGCGTGTCATCGCTCCTTCAATGATGGCAGAACGAAGGTCCATTCCCTGATCATACAGCTTGTTGAACACATCGACCATGATCACGCCGTTTTGCACACACACCCCAAACAGTGCAATGAATCCGACACCAGCCGAGATACTGAAATTTATACCCGTGAAAAAGAGGCCCAGGATACCACCAATGAGCGCGAACGGGACATTCAACAATACGATGCCTGCGTATCGCGCCGAGCCGAACATAAAAAACAACCACATAAAAATGAGTGCGATGGATATAGGCACCACAACTTTCAGCTGATTTGTCGCCCGCACCTGGTTTTCAAATTCGCCATTCCATGTCATCCGGTATCCTTTGCCCATATTCACTGCGGCGCCAACCTTTTGCTGCGCTTCAGCGATCGTTCCACCAAGATCCCTGTCACGAACAGAAAACTTGATTGGAATGAACCGCTGGTTTCCTTCACGGTAAACAAATGCGGGACCCGTCTGCCTGCTGATCTCTGCAATTTCATGCATGGGTATTTTTGTTCCGTTCGTGCATGGCACCATCAGCTTTGCAATTTCTTGTTCGGATGTCCTGTATTCCGATGAAAATCTTACGCGAATATCAAAGCGCCTTTCACCATCGTAAAAAGTTGAAACTCTTTTGCCTCCGACAGCCATCTCGACGAGGTTATTTGCCTCCACAACGTTGGCGCCGTAACGTGCCATCTTCAGGCGATTGAGCTCGATGCGCAATTCAGGCTGCCCAAGGCTTTTGAAAATTCCGAGGTCCTTAACACCGCGAATGCCAGCCATGATATTTCTGACGCTGTCTGCCTTCCTTTCCAGAACGACAAAATCATCGCCGAATATCTTGATCGCCATTTCGCCCTTCACACCTGATACTGCTTCCTGCACGTTGTCAGAGATCGGTTGCGAAAATCCAAATACAACGCCCGGAAACTGATCCTCCAGTTTGCCCTGCATGTCCTTGATAATTTCTTCTTTTGACACACCACGAGTCCACTCACCTTTCGGATACAGGTCGACAAAAAACTCAACATTAAAGAACCCCGTAGGATCCGTGCCATCATTCGGTCGACCATTCTGCGATATGACGCCCTTTACTTCAGGGTATTGTTGAAATATCGCACGCATCTTCGCCGACATCACGTTTGCTCTTGAGAATGCAATGCTCTGCGGCATACTTGCCCTCACATAAATAGATCCCTCGTTCAGCTGTGGCAAAAACTCCGTTCCAAGCTGCGCGCCGATCACCAGACTTACCGCGAGCAGTGCGACAGAAAGCCCGATGCTCATCTTTGGTTTATTGAGCGACCACTCCAGCGCAGGGCGATAGGTATTACTCAATTTTGCAACAAGAATATTATCGCGCTCGCGAACATTCTTTGCAAGCAGTATCCGGCAAAGAAGGGGCACCAGCGTCAACGTAAAAATCAATGCACCAAGCAATGCAAAACCTATCGTATAAGCCAGCGGGCTGAACATTTTACCCTCCACTTTCTGAAACGCAAAAATCGGGATCAATGCAGTGATGATGATCAGCTTCGAATAGAGAATGGGTTTACCCATTTCAACTGAAATCTTTTTCACCATGCCCATCTTGGCCATCTTGTTGAATTTGGCAACACCGACATCATGCTGTTTATGGGCCAGATACACAAACACGCCCTCCACCATCACCACTGCGCCGTCGATGATAATGCCGAAGTCGATGGCACCGATAGACAACAGGTTAGCCGACATGCCTTTTATTTTCATACATATGAAAGCAAAGAGCAGCGCCAGCGGGATAATAATTGCAACGATGATCGTCGTGCGCCAGTCCAAAAGGAAGATTGACAAAATGAAAGTTACGAGCAGCATGCCCACAACGAGGTTCTCCATCACGGTGTGAGTCGTGAGGTTGACGAGCGTGGTACGATCATAAAACACATTTATAGCCGCGCCATCTGGAAGCACACGGTCATTCAGGTCAGCGATAGTCTCATTAAGAAGCTTAAGCACCTGGCTCGGGTTCTCGCCTTTCCTAAGAAGAACAATTCCTTCCACCACGTCATCTTCATCGCCACGTCCAACTTTGCCAAGCCTGGGTTTATATGATTCCGTGACATGGGCCACATCCTTAACAAATATGGGTGTGCCGTTGACGTTTTTTATGATGACCGTCTGAATGTCTGACAGGTTTTTCATCAGGCCAAGTCCGCGAACGAGATAGGTCTGTGTGCCAGTCTCAATAACATCGCCGCCCACGTTTCCATTGTTTTCCTCAACCGCGTCAAAAACATCTTCTGCACTGAATCCGTAAGCCAATAGCCGGTTAGGATCAAGCGTTACCTCGTAGGTCTTCACCTCGCCGCCGAAGCTGATCACATCCGCTACACCGGATACGGCTTTCAATCTTTTGTCGATCACCCAATCCTGAATCTCTTTCAATTCACGGATCGATTTATTCTCGCCCTTCAGCGTATAGCGATAGATCTCACCTGTGGGTCCCGAAGGGGGTTGGACTTCTGCGTCCGCACCATCGGGAAGGACGACGTTCTCGATCTGATTGTAAACGACCTGGCGTGCATAGAAATCGTCAACATCGTCTTCGAAGAAAATCGTCACTACGGAAAGGCCGAACAGCGATATCGAGCGAAGACTGGTCTTCTTCGGCACGACGTTCATTTCCATCTCTATCGGAATGGTGACGAACTTCTCCATTTCCTCAGCACTGCGGCCCGACCATTGTGTAATGATCACCACGCGTGTGTTAATCACGTCGGGGAAAGCTTCGATCGGCGTAGCCAGGAAACTCCGTACACCTATTGCCACGATCACAGCGGTTCCCAGAAAAACAATCATCTTGTTTTTCAGAGAGAATGTTATGATGGCTTTAATCAACTTGTTCATGCGCGCGTGATCTCAGTCTTTATTTAAGGTTATATCCGGTCAGCACGAAAAGCGAACCTTCAGAAATAATATGGTCGCCTTCCTGGAGGCCGTCGACTACTTCCGTATTACGATCATAGTTTTTACCAACCCGGATTCGAACTTTCTCAAACACGTTGTGGCCCGCCTCTTTCATGACATAGTAGTTATTGTTCTCCAGCACAATTGCTGACTGCGGCACCGCCAAAACCTCTACGGTATTTTTCGGAGTGATTACAACGTTGGCAAACATCTCAGGCTTTAAAAGCCCATCCTTATTGACCAGCTCAGTGCGCACACGAATCACACGTGACTCCGGATCCAGCATCGTCCCAATCTTTTTGATTGTTCCTGAGAATTCCTTGTCAGGGTAGGCAATGGTCTTTACTCTTACAAAATCTCCTTCGTGGACTTTGCCCATATCGCTTTCGTGAACATTAGCCCAGACCCAGATCGTCTCGAGGTCACTGATCGTAAAGATGTTGGTTGCATTGTCGGTACGGATCTGCGTGCCTTCATTGATATTTCTTTCAACAATATATCCGGAGCGCGGCGCCACAACACGGAACATGGCATCAAGCTCTTTTTCGGAACCACCGTACAGCTCCAGGATCTGCTTCTTTTCATTGAATTCTGACAAGTCGTTACTGAACTCTTTCTGCGCGTCCGCATACTCTTTGGCAGACAACATACCCGACTTATAGAGCTCAGTGGATCGCGTAAGGTTGGCCTCAGCCACTTCGTAATTGGCCTTGGCAATGTTGTAATCGCGTTGATAGGTACTAATGTCCGTACTAAGAATCGTCGCAAGGATTTGTCCTTTCTTTATATAATCACCAAGTGATACATTGACTTTGTTGACACTTCCGCTGACGATCGGGTAGACACGCACCACGTTGTTCTCGTCAAAGCTAACCTCACCAACAGCGGTGAATTCATCCATGGCCGGAATCCTTCTCACTGTGTCGATCTTGATGTACTTCAGCTGCTCGTCCTTGAACGTGATTTGGTTTGTAGGCATTTTGTCTGCCGCCTTTTTCTCTTCAGTTTTTCCACAAGCTCCTGATAATAGTGCGAGGGCAACGAAAAAATATATCCTGTATTTCATAGTGATCGGGCGTTTAGTAGTCTACTAGTGTTTGGCCTACGGAAAAATTCAATTCATTAACGTTGTTGAGAAACTGCTGCTTGAGCTCAATCAGCTGGATATTGGTAAGGATGTAAATCCTCTGCTGATCGATAAACTGGAGCAAGCTGATATTTCTCTTTTGGAAGTTCTGGTTGGTGCTTTGATTGAGCTGGTTTAGTCGATCCAGGAACTGAGTATTGTAGTTCGCGAGACCTGCATTCGAATTCTTATAGCGGTTATAGGCGGCGGCCACTTCATTTCTAGCCTGGTTCTCAATCTGGCTGTATTGCAAATTCGACTGCGCGACAGAGAGTTTCGCCTGCTTGATGCGACCCTGGTTTCGATCGTAGATCGGCAAGAATATCTCGGTCGTAAATCCGTGGTAAGGGCGGATATAGTTACTACCGCGGTCATAAGGCTGATACCCGACTTTTATATCAGGAACGCCCGTCGACTGCTGCAATGAAAGATTCCTTTCCTGATAGCGGATATTGATCTTCGCAGCCTGGATATCAGGTCGCGACTCAACGGCCTGGGTTGCCAGGTAGACCGGATCAAAAGTTTCTCCAACGATTGGCAGGCGCTGCTCGACATAAAATGCTGTGTCCTGTGGGTATCGCAATAATGAACGCAGGTTGCCCGCGACTGTCTCTTTCTGATTGTAGTTCTCGAGCGCATCGGCCTTTACATCGAGGTACTCGGCTTCGAGGCGTATTGCCTCCGTAGTTGAAATTGCACCCACTTCCAATTGCTTCCGGGTGGCTTCCATCAGCTTGTCATAGTTCGCGATGACTTGCTGGTATAGGATCTGCTTCGATTGAAGCGCGGCAAGGTCGCTGTAGGTATTGCCAAGTTCAAACAAAAGGCTTCTGATTACATCTTCCATTTGCTTCTCGGCCATCTCTACACCGATACGTGCCAGCTTAACTGAGTTGGTATGTTTACCTGCGATTGAAAAGGTCTGCTCGAACTGCCAGAGGGACTGACTGCGGAGATTGAAATATTCATTCGTCTCCTGGTTATACATATCGCCGTTGATAATAAAGTTCGGGTTGTTCCAAACTTTTGCCTGGATCACTTTTGCTTTGGCAATACCGATGTCATAATACGCAGCGAGTAATCCCAGATTGTAATTCATCAACCTGGCTTTCGCTTCCTGGAAGCTCACGATCGTATCAGGGGCCTGAGCGCGGACGGCGACAGCCGACAGGATGAATATCAAAAGACAACTAAACCTTCTCATAAAAAAAATTTGAAAAACTCGACAGTAATGCGCTTAATCGAGATACTCTCAATTACGCATCAGCGGCAATGACATTGCCAGGCAGGAATAGAAAATGCTAAATGATCAGCGCGCCGAAGTCAAGAAAGAGCTTTTGAGATGGCTTGCGGCTTAAATGTGCGTGCCGATAGTAGTACTCATACCGAAGAACATCTAAGATTTCTGTTTCCGCGACGACTACTTTGTGATGAACAAATTCAGTGTTATCCTTCTCTTCAGACAACGTCATTTTAACGCTTTCCCTGAAGTCATGAGACAGGTTGGACGAGAATTCCGAATACATCAGTTCGGTCTTGGCGTCTTCAGCTTTTCCATGCAAATCCACAAGAATTGCTTCATCCGTGGAGGAGAGCAAAACAAGGAAAATGAGGCCAAAAGATATTAACCGCTGAATTTTCACGCTGCAAATGTAAGTATTCCCGGAAAATAAAAATGAAAATTTCGAGCATCCGCCCTGCAGCAATATTAAATACCGCCAGCCTCAAGTGCGCGATCGCTTGAGCGCCGATGATGGACCATCCAGCGAACCTCCGGGACGACTTTGGCGTCTTCGATGAGGATTCCTGCATCGCTCCCTGTGTTAACGTCATTTTATAGCTTCGCCCTCATGAACATCGTAATAGACAACGGCAACACGCGATCCAAAGTGGGAATCTTTGAAAAAGAAACCCTTATCAGGAAAGAAGTCTTTTCATCACCAAAGGATCTTCAAACATTTCTTGCGGCCGGCGACGCTGCTAATGCATTGGTGAGCTCTGTCTCGATGGGCATCTCCGACCCGTCTACATGGCGAATAAACGCAAAGCGCATTTTTCTTCTCGACCACAAGTTGCCGTTACCGATCCGCAACCTGTACGCTACTCCGCAAACTTTAGGAGTCGATCGTCTTGCAGCGGCATGCGGTGCCCATTTCATATTTCCGGACGCCGACTGTCTCGTCATCGATGCAGGCACATGCATCAATTACGAATTCATAAACCGAACCGGTGAATACCTCGGAGGCGCTATCTCGCCTGGGCTGAAGATGAGATTCGAATCAATGCAGCAAGGAACCGCAAAGCTTCCGTTGGCAACGATCGCTACAGACCCACCGCTGACCGGAAACAGCACCCTGCTTTGTTTGCAGAGCGGTGTGATCAATGGAGCAGTTGAAGAGGTACGGGGCATCATCAACCGATACGTCTCCACCTACCCCGATCTGAGGGTTATTTTGTGCGGGGGCGATGCGAATGTTTTTGAAAACCATCTGAATCCTTCCATCTTTGTGGCCCCCGATTTGGTTTTAATGGGTCTGAATAGCATTCTGTTACATAATGTTGCGCTGTAGAGTCTCCCTGGTCTTCGTTTTCGTACTTCTCAATGCCGCAAGGGTGATGGGTCAGGCTGCGGCCAGTCCGTTTGCGTCAATTGGGCTGGGGGAACCCTTCGGACCGGCAACAACGCAAAACCAGGGCATGGGTGGTATTGGAGTAAGCAATCCATCGTATTGGTACATTAATAATATGAACCCGGCCCTGTTGGTATTCAACCGGCTGACTTCATTTCAGTTTGGGGTGATGGGCGAGCAACGTACGCAGACATCCACAAATGGACTGACTGAAAAAAGTGGTAGTGGAAACCTTAACTACATCGCACTTGCAATTCCCGTCAAACTCAGCAAATGGACTTCCTCTATCGGACTGCAACCTTCCACCCGATTGAATTACCGGCTAACATATAATGAGCATATCGGGCCGGCATCAGATTCAGTTGCGGTAACGGAGCAAGGTACAGGTGGTGTCAATGCCGCATATTTTTCTAACGGAGTGGCGATCAACAAGAATATATCGATAGGACTTAAGATGTCTTATCAATTCGGTTCAATTGAAAATAAGTTTGCGAACTACATCTCCAATGCGGCCGTTTCTCCTACGATCAAAGAAACCACGTATGTGACGGGATTCCAGTTTTCGCCGGCAATCTCTGTGCACCTGGACTCACTGTTGGGTGCGGACTACCGTTTTAATTTCGGGGCCGTATATGATTTTGGCACTACCCTGGATGCAAAATTCACCCAATGGGAGGGGCGATATACCGGTGGCGCACTCGTCGACTCGGCAACATTGATTAACCAGGCACCAGGAACGATCAGACTTCCGCAAAGCATGTCAGGAGGAATTTCGTTTGGCAATGGATACCGCTGGGTGGTGGGTGTTGATGGCTATTATGCGGACTACTCACAATTCCGTGATATCACCGGAAAGAATCCTTATACCGCAAATCAATGGCGTGTTGCGGGTGGCTTTGAGATCACCCCTAATCCGCAATCGTTGGCAAGCTACTTGCAACGGGTGACATACCGAACAGGTGTAAGTCTTGAAAATGGCCCTTATTTGTTCAACGGAGCAGCGGTCAGGGATTTTGGCATTAGTTTTGGCATGTCACTTCCGGTGAGCAGATCTTGTAGCCTCGATATGGCAATGAAATTTGGAAAAAAGGGAGACAAGACTGTAAATACCATTGAGGAAAACTATTTAAAACTTTATTTTGGCATAACTTTTAATGACCAATGGTTTATTAAAAGACGATTTGACTAACAGAAACCTAACATCTATGAAATTGAAATTGTCTATGGTGATTGCACTGCTCTGCCTGGCAGGAGTTGTCACCAAGTCTCTCGCTCAGTGCAAAGAGATGAAATGGCCGGCGGACAAAGCGAAAGCTGAAGAACAGGTTGCCATCTATGGCGACGCGTTGAAACAAGGCAATCCGCGTGGTGCTACGGCTGGTATCCTGTACATGTATAGCGTTGCTCCGCAGTGGAACACAAAACTCTATATCGATGCAGCGGACGCTTATGACAAACTCGCAGAAAAAGAGACTGACCCTGCCAAGAAACAAGCATTGGCGGACTCACTCCTGATTTGGTATGATCTGCGTATCAAGAACTGCGGCGATGAAGTAAACGTACTGAACAGGAAAGCATACGCTTCTTACAAATACAATATCAAGAACAAGCCAAAGCTGAAAGAACTGCTCGCGCTGTATGACAAGACGTTCGAGATGGCCGGGGAGAAAGTGTCTGACGGAAACCTAGTAGCCTATATCACGACTGTAAAGGCGAATCAACTCGCATTTAAAGATTTAACGGATGATCAAATCCTGTCTCGTTATGACAAGATTATATCAATCGCTGACAAGAAGATGGCAACGGCTACTGCTGCCGGCAAGACCGCAGATGCTCAAAAACTGAAAGAGTATAAAGACGCCGTGGACGGCCTTTTGATTTCCATCGTCAAAGTTGATTGTGATTTTGTACGCAAGAACCTTGCTCCGAAGTTTAAGGCAAATCCTGCCGATCTCGCGCTGGCTAAAAAGATCTTTTCATTCATGCTGACCGGCAAATGCACAGACGATCCACTCTGGCTCGAGGCAGGAGAAGCTATACATAAGAACAGCACTGAAAAAGATTTTGGATTGGTGAAGGCACTTGCCGTAACGCACATGTCGAAAGGAAACTATGACCGCGCCGAAGAGTTGCTGAAAGAAGCAGTTACGCTGGCACCAACTCCTAAGGACAAAGGTGAGATCCAGCTTTACATGGGAAGCGCAGAAGCGAAAAAAGGAAACTATTCCGGTGCACGCGATCTGTTCCGTCAGGCCGGTACACCGGAAGCATGGGAAAAGATCGGCGACCTTTATTATAACAGCTTCGACAATTGCGCCAAGAAGCAGAACCTGGCGCAGGATCGCCTCGTCTACATCGCCGCATACGAGATGTATCAGAAGGCTGGCAACCAACAGTTGATGTCACGCGCGAAAGCGCAGTTCCCTTCGAAAGAAGAGATCTTCCTTCTCAACTGGCAAAAAGGATCTAACCAGACAGTGGGTTGCTGGATCAACGAGTCGGTTGTTTTGAACACAAGAGATTAACAGAAAACAATATTGAAAAGCCCCGGTCCCGGCTTCGGGGTCGGGGCTTTTTCTTTTATGAGACTCTCACGAACCATAGTTCTGTCGTCGATGTTCGCGATCCTTATGCTGGTCGGCTGCCGCCAGGCAACAGAAGTTTCGGGTCCCGTGAACTATGATGGACCGCTGCGACAGGCGCAGGATGTGGACATGCTCTATTCGGAGAATGACCGCGTAAAAGTCAAACTTAAGGCAAAGAAGATCCTGGAATTCAAGAACAATGACCGCGAATTTCCCGAAGGTATCTACCTGGAATTCTTCGATCCGAAAGGCATCCTCACCTCCACGCTGAAAGCAAATCACGCTTTTTATTTCAAAGAGCTCGACCAATGGCGCGGCCGCGGCGACGTGGAGGTTGTGAACATTGAAAAGAAACAACAACTAAATACCGAAGAACTTTTCTGGAGGCCCGGTACCCGCAAAATCAGCACCGAGAAGTTCGTTACCATCAAGCTCGAGAACGAGATCATCTATGGTACCGGGCTCGATGCGGTGCAAGATCTTTCTTCATACACTATTCGCAAGCCGGGCGGGAGCGAGTTCATGATCAAGGATTGATCGCTTGCGCTGCGAAATACAATTTAACCGCGGAGGACGCTGAGGACGCAAAGAGAATAATATCTTTTTGCACTTCTCCGCGCTCTCCGCGTCCTCCGCGGTTTCAGCATTAAAATCGTATTTTTGCACTCCCATGAAACTTTTTGATATCATACTTCTGTCACTGGGCGTGGTGTTTATAATCATCGGCGCATATGAAGTGATGACGGTTGGATTGGGGCACGCGTACACCTCACTCATGATGGCAATGCTGATGTTCTTTTGGTTCACCTATCGTAAAAGATCCAGGGCATGACGGAATCACTCTATCCCTGGATCATCGCTTCCCTTATATTCTCTTTCTTTTTCTCGGGTATCGAGATTGCGTTCCTTTCTGCCAACCGCTTACAGGTAGAGCTGCAGGCAAAGCAGGGCGTGTGGTCGGGACGGATCATGGCGCATTTCATGCAAAATCCATCGCGGTTTATCGGAACCACCCTGATCGGCAATACCCTTGCATTGGTCGTATTTGGTAACAACATGGCTTTGTTGTTTGAACCGGTGCTTGCAGACATGCTTCCGGAATCGTTGAACAACGAACCATCGATACTTTTCATCCAAATCATTCTGTCGACACTGCTCATTCTTTTTACGGCTGAGTTTTTGCCCAAGAGCTTGTTTATGATAAACCCGAACCTCGTACTGTCGGCGCTGGCACTTCCGTTTGTGGTAATGTATGTAATCCTTGCTCCTGTAACGTTTACTATCGTCAACCTTTCCAAGCTGGTAATCAAATATGTTTTGAGGCTCGAGTACTCCGAAGAAAAGCCGCTTTTTGGATTGACGGACCTGAATGTCTATTTGCGCAACATGCAAAAGGTGAAACACGAAGATGAGGAGATCGAACTCGACAAAAAGATATTGCACAATGCACTTGAATTCCGAAAAGTGAAGGTTCGCGAATGCATGGTGCCCCGTACTGAGATCACTGCCATTCCGCTGGACGACGGGATCGAAAAACTGAAAACGTCTTTCGTAGAAAGTGGTCACTCAAAAATTGTGATCTATCGCGACACAATCGACGATGTCATAGGATATTGTCACTCGGCAGCACTGTTCAAAAATCCACACTCAATCGAAGAGATCCTTACGCCAATCAGCATTGTTACGGAAACCACGATGGCCAACGACATGATGGTCCAGCTTATCCGCGAACGGAGATCTCTTGCCGTTGTGGTGGACGAGTTCGGGGGAACGGCGGGCCTCGTCAGCATGGAAGACGTGATTGAAGAGATATTCGGCGACATCGAAGACGAGCACGACGCCGACAACCTCATTGAGCAGCAACTGGACGAAAAGACGTTTCTCGTGAGCGCCCGCCTGGAAGTGGACTATCTCAATGAAAAGTATCACTGGCAACTTCCTCTGGGCGATTACGAAACACTCGGCGGTCTGATCTTGTCCTACACCGAGGATTTCCCTCAAAAAGGGGAAACACTTGAGGTTCCTCCATTTTTTTTCACCATCCAATCCACGAAGGGTAACGGAATCGACACTGTCAAAATATCAGTGGAAAGCGATATCGCCGAGGAATAGAAAGGGCTGATTATCAACTCGCTGGGGCGCTTTCGAATACTTTCCACCCTGCTTTGCCGAATACAGCAAACGGTTTAAATTTGCGGCTCTTTTGCCCATAACGCGGGGCGGGGAGAACAGGAACGTTCAATCAAAAATTATCGATTCGTATGGCATTAATTAGCACGTTGAGGACAAAGATGACCAAATGGGTAGTGGGCGCAATCGCGCTGTCCATGGGCGCTTTTATTGTGGGGAGTGATCTTTTTGGAAGCGGGCCTCGCTCGGTTTTTGGCGGCAGCGACCGTGAAATCGGTGAGATCGCAGGTCGTACAATTTCCGTCGACGAGTACAATGCCGTCTTGCAAGAGCGTGAGAACAACTATATCATGAGCTTCGGTCGTCAACCGGGCGAGCGTGAAAGACCCACTCTGCAAGCGCAGGCATGGGACCTCTTGATCGCCCGCAATGCAATCCAGCCACAGTTTGAAAAGGTGGGTGTCAGGGTTACAACCGATGAAGTTTGGGATATGATCCAGGGCAAGCATATGGACGAAGGCATCAAATCATCGTTCACAGATTCAGCCGGAAGGTTCGATCGCAACAGACTTATATCCTACCTGCAGCAAATTGATGCGATGCCTGTGACCTCGGAAGCACGTGTCCGTTGGGATGTGTTCAAGAACGACTTGCGTCCGGGCCGCGAAAGAATAAAGTATGAGAACCTCCTGGTTAAAACTGCTTACGTCACTGAAGCAGAAGCCGAGCAAGACTATCACAATTCGAACGACGTAACGGAAGCGAAGTATCTGTATGTACCTTTCTTTGCTGTCAGCGATTCAGCCGTTAAGGTAACGGACGCTGATCTGAAAGCTTACTACGAAAAGAACAAGAAACGTTATCAGGTTGAAAACACCCGCAGCATGAGCTATGTCACCTTTCCGGTTGTAGCTTCAGCCGAGGACTCGGCTGCCGTGCGCACCGAGCTTGACAAAGTTCTGGCCGACCTTAAGATTGTAACTGAGGATTCAGTTTTCGCCATCTCCAATACGGATGGCTCAAATCCATATGCCCGATACAGGATCGCTAACTTGCCTGCTCGCCTGAGCGCAGTACGTGAAACGCTTACAGCTGGCCAGATCATCGGCCCGGTTCTGGAGAATGGTAACTATACTATTTACAAGATCTCCAAAATCGGACACGATACCGTTTACAATGCCAAAGCGAGCCATATTCTGATCAAGTGGGATAATGATACGGCAGAAGGTAAGAAGGCGGCAAAAGAAAAGGCGCGTAAAATACTCGCCGAAATCAAAGGTGGCGCAAGCTTCGCAGCAAAAGCCCGCGAGTTCGGAACAGACGGCACAGCTTCCCGCGGAGGAGATCTCGGTTGGTTCAGCACGGGTCAGATGGTCAAGGATTTTGAAAAGCCCGTGTTCGAGGCAAAGAAAACCGGTCTGCTCGCTGATGTCGTAGAGACTACGTTCGGTTATCACATCATCGAAGTGACAGGAGTGAAAGACAATACTTATTACGGTGTTGCCACCATCGAGAGATCAATCACACCAAGCGATGAAACGCTGAACGCTGCGTTGAGAAAAGCAGACGCCTTCTCGAGCGACGTTTCGGGTGTTGAAGAATTTAAGGAAAAGGCAAAAAAAGAAAACGTTGCCGTATTTGATGCGAATGACATTGGAACTGGAGAGCGCCGCATCAATAATCTGGGTGAGGCACGCCAGTTGGTTACGTGGTTATTCCGCGAGGCCAAAGTAGGTAAGGTCTCCGAAGTATTCGATCTTGACGACACTTACGTTGTCGCAGTGATGACAGGCGAAACCGACAAGGGCTACAAACCTTTTGATAAAGTGAAGGAAGAAATAACCCCTGCAGTACGCAATGAAGTCAAAGGCAGACAGATCGCTGAAAAGCTGAAGGGAAAGACTGAGCCGCTGGAAGACCTTGCCAAGCTTTTCGGATCGGATGCAACGGTTAATAGTGTGAGTGACCTTAAAATGTCTACGCCATCGATTCCAGGCGCCGGATTTGATCCTGTGCTCTTCGGTAGCATGATGTCCGTGGAAGCCAATAAGCGCTCGAAGCCGATTATCGGTGAGAACGGCGTTGTTGTCGCAGATGTACAGAACAAGACGGTGGCTCCCGGGATGGGCGACTACAGCATGTTCAAGACACAGCTGCAGCAGACAGTGAACAACCGTGGAGGTTACTTTGTAGTCGAGGCATTGAAAGACGCTGCGAAGGTGGAAGATAATCGATATAAATTCTTTTGATAAGCTTACTCAGGCCGTGAATTCACGGCCTGATTTTTTACAGGGGTCCGCAGAGCTGAATTATGAATCCGGATTGGGTCAATTCTTTTCGTGACAAACTAGACAAGTTCTACGCGTGGCCATCTCTTTACACCTTTAAATTCATAGTTCCTGCCGCGAAGCAGGACGAGCTGCGCAGGCTCTTTCCCCTTCACACCACAGCCGCCGAAAAACCTTCTGAAAAGGGAACATATATAAGCATCACTTACCAGATGATGATGCCGTCCAGTGACTCGGTGATTGATGTATATAAGAAGGTGGAAGGGATCGAGGGAATCGTAGCCCTGTAAATTGTCACCTGTCGCCCGTTGCCGGCGACCGGTAACTGGCTACCGGCGACAAAACACAAAGCCTTGAACTGCGCTTCTTGTATCCCAATTCATTAACCCCTAACTTTTTCCCCTGTTAAAACTGACATCCCATGTGGAAAGAGGAAAATAACAAGCTGAAAAAGTCATTTAGATTCAAGGACTTCAAGGAGGCCTTCGGATTCATGACGAAGGTGGCATTGGTGGCAGAAAAAATGGACCACCATCCCACCTGGACCAACACCTACAATACCGTTGACTTTGAGCTAAGCACACACGATGCCGGCAACAAAGTAACCGATCTGGATCGCAAGCTGGCAGAGGCGATAGACAAACTCGCCTAGCGTGGATCGAAAAATTTCTCTTTACCTCGTACCCACCCCGATTGGCAATCTGGGTGATATCACTATCCGTGCTCTTGAAGTGCTGAAGGCCGTCGACATCATATTGGCTGAAGACACGCGCACATCGGGTACGCTGTTAAAACATTATAATATCAGCAAGCCCTTACAAAGCTTTCATATTTTCAACGAACACCAGGTACATGAAAAACTGGTGCAGCAAATGACAAAAGGTACGGTGTTCGCTCTCGTGAGTGATGCAGGAACCCCTGGCATCTCAGACCCTGGCTATTTGCTTGTGCGTGAATGTCTCAAGGCCGGCTTGACGATCGAATGCCTGCCCGGTGCTACAGCGCTGATACCCGCATTGGTAAATTCCGGTTTTCCAACGGATCGCTTTGTGTTTGAAGGATTTCTCCCGCACAAAAAAGGAAAACAAACTTCCTTGAAGAGACTTGCAGAGGAAGATCGGACGGTAATCGTTTATGAGTCCCCGCATCGTCTCGTCAAAACCCTGGAACAGATGAAGGAGTTTTTTGGTAATGAAAGAATGGTCTCGGTTTCGCGGGAATTGACAAAATTGCACGAAGAAACATTTACCGGTCAGTTAGAAGAAGTGATCAAGCATTTCACAAATAAAGAAGTTAAAGGAGAGATCGTAATTGTCATCGATGGCAAAAGAGAATAGCAGCGCCTACCTGCCTGCCGGCAGGCATGGCCCCCCCGTGCTCCTGTGCCTCGCCTCCGCCCTGCTTCTCACAGGTGGTTGGCTAATGGCTTCTTTCCCGATATTTATTTTTTTTGGACTCGCACCGCTTTTCGCGCTCACTGACCGTGCTGACAACACGGTGGGGATCTGGGAAAAAATGGAATGGGTGCTGCTCGCGCTGGTGGTCAACTTTCTGGCGGCACGCACATTTGATTTTTCGTTTACGGTCTCATCCATGCTTTACGCGATACTCTTCACCCTTCCATTCATCGGGCAGGTCTGGATGAAACAAGTACTGGGAAACAAAGGTGGAAAGATCACGATCATACTCTTCTGGCTCTCGATCGAATATTTGCTGTTGAAGCTGAACCCTTCAGGTACTGTTTACCTGGCAGACGCGCTGCAGGAGAAGACGACATGGCTTAATTGGAATGTGACGACTGGCTACCTCGGCTCTTCGTTGTGGATATTGCTGGTCAATCTCCTCGTCTATCAGACATTGTTTTCAAAAACGGCGTTAAAATGGCATTGGATTCTGACGACCGTAGTCGTGCTCTTGGCACCGATAATATATTCTTATTCCCAATCATCCCATCTGACCAGAACAGTCATGTTGAATTTGTATGACCTCGACGACAAGACAGGGAATGTTACGTATCTTGCGCGCGGCGAATTCATTGTGCGGACAGCCGCCTGGATTTCCACATTAATAATCCTTTTCACGTTTATCAAAGGTCAAACCACGAAACGATGACAAACCTTTCAGTCATTGAGAAAAACGCAATGGAAGTTTGCCGTGAGGTGGGGGATTTTATCGCCCGCGAAGGCGCTTCATTCGATCGCGGTCGGATTGAACAGAAAGAAGGTTTTAATAACCTCGTTTCCTACGTTGACAAAGAGGCCGAGAAAAAGCTCGTTTCATCGCTTTCCAAAATCCTTCCGGGGTCCGGTTTTCTGGGTGAAGAAGGAACGTCAATCAAGGGAAGCAGCGGCTACCGGTGGATCATCGATCCGCTGGATGGCACGACAAACTTCACACATGCTCTACCTCTTTTTGCTGTCAGTGTGGGGCTGGCGTTGGAAGACAAGGTGGTGCTCGGATTGATCTATGAAGTCAACCGCAAGGAAATGTTCCACACGTTTCAGGGATCACCCGCCTTTTGCAACGGCAAAGAGATTCGTGTTTCCTCGATCAAAAGGCTTGAAGAGAGTTTATTGGCAACGGGATTCCCCTATTACGAATTTGAAAAGATGGGCTCCTACCTGAACATCATCAGCACGTTCCTGAAGCGTTCACATGGTGTGAGAAGATTGGGAAGTGCGGCAACAGACCTCGCGTATGTTGCATGTGGAAGGTTCGAGGGATTCTTTGAATACAACCTCAATCCGTGGGATGTTGCGGCTGGAACGTTCCTTGTGCAACAAGCGGGAGGAATAGTTACGGACTTTCGTGGCGGAGACAACTTTCTCTTCGGTGGAGAGCTTTGCGCCGGCTGCGGTGTGCAGCCCTTGATGCTCGAGACCATCAGGAAAGAATGGGAGGGCTAAGCCCTTCTATCAAATCAAAACATATGAAATCAAATCAAAAGATGAATATCAAATCTCTTTTCGTTCGACTGTTGCTGCTGCTGTTTGTGGCCAACAGCGCCTTTGCTCAGACCAGGCCCGAAAACCAGGTAACGGTAAAGTCCAATCTCAACGACAAGCTCCCTATTGCGCCCGAAATAATAAAAGGGACGTTGCCCAACGGTCTCACCTATTATATAAGGAGGAATTCGAAACCAGAAAAGAAAGTTGAACTGCGTATCGCCGTGAAAGTCGGTTCGATCATGGAGGATGATGATCAGCGCGGTCTCGCGCACTTCACGGAGCACATGGCTTTTAATGGCTCCCAGCATTTCAAGAAAAATGATCTTGTCTCCTTCTTACAGAGCATCGGCGTGAAGTTCGGTGCAGATCTCAATGCCTACACAAATTTCGATGAGACTGTTTACATACTTCCAATCCCGGTAGACAAGCCGGAGAATCTTGAACAAGGAATGCTTGTGCTGGAGGATTGGGCGAGCACGGTTTCGTTTGACCCCACAGAGATTGAAAAGGAGCGCGGCGTTGTGTTAGAGGAAGAGCGTCTTGGCAAGGGCGCGCAGGAACGCATGCTGAAGAAAATGCTTCCATATATTCTTGCGGGTTCCAAGTATGCGGAGCGATTGCCCATCGGCACAACCGAAACCCTCAAGACTTTCAAACCCGAGGTGATCAAAAGGTTTTATAAGGACTGGTACCGTCCGGACCTGATGGCTGTTGTGGTGGTGGGAGATGTTGATCCGGCCGAGGCGGAGGCGATGATCAAAAAACATTTCGCAAAACTTAAAAATCCTGCCAAGGAAAGACCTCGCGTTTACGAAGAATTGCCATCACGGACAAAATCGGAGGGCCTTGTCATTACTGATCCCGAAGCCACCAATCATATTCTGCAGATATTCTACGCGACAGATAAAGCCAAGATACAAACCACTATAGGTGACTACAAACAAAGCATCGTTAAGAGCCTCGCGTCGGTCATGCTGAGCCAGCGCATGCAAGAGCTGACTCAAAAGTCCGATCCACCCTTTCTTTTCGGAGGCAGTGATCGTGGGGAGTTCATACGGAACTATGAATCCTATTTCGGATTTGCTGTCATCGGCAAGGCCGGTGTCGCTCCTGCTGTCCAGGCGGTGATCCGTGAAAATGAAAGGGCGAAGAAATTTGGGTTTACAGCGGCTGAACTTGATCGTTCTAAAAAATCCATGCTCCGTAACATGGAGCGTGCCTACAACGAAAGGGACAAGACGGAATCTGAGAACTATGCTGACGAATATCTTCGCAACTTCACAACGGACGAGCCAATTCCCGGCATTGCTAACGAATACAATTACTACAAAGAATTCATCCCGGGCATTACGCTTGAAGAAGTGAATGCGTTCACCGCAAAAAACATTCCGGCGGTCACGGAGCAAAAGCTCGTCGTGTTAGCTGGACCTGAAAAGGCGGACTTCACGATGCCGACCAATGCTGAATTGCTGGCCATGGTTACTGAAGCTGAAAAGATGCCAGTTACAGCTTACGAGGAAAAGGCAGTGGCGGCAAGCTTGATGGGAACCACTCCCGAAGGCGGTCGGGTTGTCTTTGACAAAAAGAACGCAGCGCTTGGATTGTCAGAACTAACATTGGGCAATGGCGTCAAAGTCATTATGAAAGCCACCGACTTCAAAAACGACGAAGTGATTTTATCTGGATTTCGCTCGGGCGGCCAATCAACTTTTGACAACGCCAGTGCATTAAACGCACAATACGCTTCTACACTCGTTACTCAAATGGGCATCGCTGATTTTTCTCCCACAGATCTTCGCAAGGTATTGGCAGGAAAATCCGTTTCGGTTGCACCAAGGCTTTCTAACTATTCTGATGGAATCAGTGGTCAAGCCGGAACAGCTGATATAGAAACCATGCTGCAGCTCGTTCACCTGTATTTCACCAAGCCTCGTAAAGACGAAGAGCTGTTCAAATCATTCGTAACACGACAAGAGGCCGCAGTGCAAAACGCCATGAGCGATCCACGGACCGTATTCCAGGATTCCGTTCAAAAGATGCTCTACAATTTCAATCCCAGAGGGCCGCGGGTTCCCAGAAAAAGTGACTTCGCTAAACTGGATGCCGACAAGATCCTGACCATATATAAGGAACGATTCAGCAATGCGCGCGGTTGGACTTTTATCCTCGTGGGAAGTTTTGACCCAGCCAAAATGAAGCCACTGGTTGCCACCTATCTCGGAACGCTTCCGTCCGCACCTGAAGCTCCACAAGGCTTCAAGGACTTTGGCCTCCGTCCTGTCAAAGGCGTGGTTAAAAAAGACATTAAGAAAGGCAACGAGCCAAAGAGCTTCATCAATATTGTTTTTTCAGGCGAAGCACCGTATTCCGACGCAGAGCAGCTCAAGCTCCAGGCATTGGTGGAACTCATGAACATAAAGCTGATCGAAACGCTGCGCGAAGACCTCGGAGGAATTTATGGCGGAGGCATGAATGGGTCGCTCAATAAAGCGCCGTATGAAAACTACACGATCAACGTTTCGTTGCCATGCGGTCCTGAAAATGTGGACAAGCTGATCAAAGCAACCTTCGCTGAAATCGATAAGATCAAGGCGAACGGTCCGATCGAGGCAGACCTTAATAAAGTGAAAGAGACTTTTGACAAGGATTACCTGGAGAGCATGAAGGAAAACGGCTACTGGTCGGCCCGCCTCCAACGCAGTTTTGAGATGGGATCCGATCCGGCTGACATTCTCACCGTCAACAGTCGCTTCAAGGCGCTTACAGCAAAAGATCTTCAGGACGCGGCAAAGAAATATTTTAACATGAACAATTATTTCCAGGCCGTGTTATATCCCGAGAAATAGCAGGAATATCGTGACGATTCAACACCTTTGGGATTCTGTTGTAAAATGCCCATGAGACTGGCCCTGGTTCTAGCCGCTGTCGCTGTTATCAGCGGCTGCTCTTCCGAGACTTCTAAGAATATTCCCAACGCCAGCGGCCACTCCGGGGATATTTTCGTGGTGATGGATTCGCTTCAGTGGCGCGGACCCATCGGAAGAAGTCTCGATTCCTTGTTCAGTGCAGAAATGCCGGGACTTCCGAGAGCCGAGTCAGCATTCAAGTTCAGGTGGCTGAATCCCAGGAAGTTCAACTTTGTCTTAAAGCAAAGCCGCAACATCATATTTGTGATGACACTGGATCAGAACACAGAGGGGTCCAGGATCGTAAGAAAACTTTTTACTCAGGAATCGATCAATCAAATAAAAGCCAACCCGGATCAATTTGTTCAAACAGCCGGCAATGTATTCGCCAAGGGGCAGGAGATCATGTACCTGTATGGAACGGAAGAAGGCCGACTTCTGAATTTCGTTCGCAGCAATGGCAAACGACTCACGGATTTCTTTAATCAGAAAGAGCGGACCAGGCTTACATCATCGTTGTTCAAGGCTGGGCAGGTTGCAGGTGTCAGCGAGATGTTAAAGAAGGAGTACCAATGCGACCTGAAGGTTCCTTTTGGTTACAAGCTCGCCGACAAGAAAACAGATTTCGTGTGGGTGCGCCAGATCAACCCCAGGGACGACAGGAATATTTTTGTTTCACGGAAGCGATACACGTCGGCAGATGACTTCACAAAAGACAACCTCATAAAGTTCCGTGACGAAATCTGCAGTACCTATCTATTCGAGGATCCCGATCAACCGGACTCTTATCTTTTAACTGAGACAAAAGTGCCGTTCATTCCCGTTACCGCCGACACGGTGAGCCTCAACAAGCATTTTGCAATACAGCTTCGCGGCTTGTGGCGCACAAACACATTGGGTATGGGCGGGCCGTTCGAAGGTTTTGCAATCGTCGATGAAGCCAACCAGCAGTTCTACTACATCGAAGGGTTTACATTCAGTCCAGGAAAAGATCAGCGCGAGACAATGCGCGAGCTGGAGACGATCTTGTATACGTTCAGAACGAGCGGGGAGATCGTTGAGAAGAAATAACAAAAGGCTGTTGGCTATTGGGTGTTAGGTAGTAGTGTCCGGGGAAAAATAAGCAAGGTCATTTCTGACCCTGCTTTTTCATGGTAGATTTAGTTTACGACAACAAAAATTACCATGAACAAAAGTATTCATTTTACCGGACAGCCGACGTTTGTTCAGCTGTTAAACCTACTTCCAAAAGACATCATTTTTCGGAGCATCCAGGAGAGTAACTCAGATCGTTACTACAAGAAATTCAACACTTATCATCATCTGGTTACTATGCTTTTTGCCTGTTATGGTCACTGTAACTCTCTACGAGAGGTTGTGACAGGCATGCGCGCACTGGAAGGACGTTTATGGTTAGGTGGGATTCGTCATTTACCTGCCCGAAGCACTTTTGCCGAAGCCAATGCACATCGTGAGAGTGAAGTATTCGAACGGATTTACATGCATTCAAAAGCTCATTTTCAAAGACTTTTTCCGGACAGCCGCCGGAAAGGCAAGCGCATATTTGTCATTGACTCCACTGTAGTACGATTGTTTAAAGAAATTTTTAAGGGGACAGGAACCGCCTATGCGGATGGAAGAAGAAAAGGTGGGCTGAAAGTGCACATGGCTGTCCCTTTGTATGAACAAAGTCCATGTGTGGTTCGAATTACGGACGGATCAACACATGATACCCAATTCACGAAATACTTGAATTTGCCCGCTAAAAGTACCGTTATTATGGATCGTGGTTACAGGAACTATAAGCAATACAACCTGTGGACCGCTCAGAAAATACGATGGATCACACGCTGCTGGTCTATTACTTATTCAGACCTAATTCTTAAAAGACCTCTATCCAAAGAACAAAAAGAAAAAGGTATAAGGAAAGATCTCGAAGTCAGGCTGGGATATCCTCAGAAAAAAACTCCAGCCGTTCATGCCCGGATTATTTATTACACAGACCCTAAAACCAATAAGCAATTTGAATTCTTGACAAATGACTTCAACTCCACTCCTTCAACCATAGCTGAACTCTACAGAAAGCGATGGAGCATCGAACTGCTTTTTAAAAGGCTTAAACAGAATATGCCACTTCAATATTTCCTCGGCGACAATAAAAACGCCATTCAGATTCAAATTTGGTGCGCACTAATTGCCGATTTACTCCTTAATGTGATTCAAAGGCAAGTGAAAAGAAAATGGGCATTCTCAACAATTGTTAACCTAGTCAGACTACATCTTTTTAACTATCTGAATCTGATTTCCTTCCTGGAAAATCCATTGACATGCAGAATCGCCTCTCACGTAACGATCAAACCCCAGCTCAAACTCAATTTAACGGGCTAACCTCTTGGTACAATCGCCAAAAAAATCAGCATTCTGAACCATATCCAAGCAAATCCTTAAAACTATATTTTTCCCCGGACAGCAAGGGGTGTTAGGTATTGGCTAGTTCGTAGCCGAAATCTCTTTGTTGCAGAGATCAGCGTGTCCCCAATTTGACCAGCGCACCCAATTTGTTACTGCAAATTAATTCACATCCCGGTACTGCCAACGGCCAATACCCAAGGGCTAACACCCTTTTCCATTTTTTCCTCCAATCAAAGTATTAACTTAGGAGGCTTATCCCAAAAAAAATGGCAATCAAAATCAGAAAAGAAGACGCTCTTAACTATCATACTACGGGCCAACCGGGTAAAATAGAAGTTGTCCCAACGAAGGTGCTGAGCTCGCAGTTGGATCTTGCGCTCGCATATTCGCCGGGCGTCGCGGAGCCGTGCCTCGAGATCGCAAAGAACAGGGAAGACGTTTATAAATATACTTCGAAAGGAAACCTCGTAGCTGTGATCAGCAACGGTACGGCAGTACTCGGACTTGGCAATATAGGACCGGAAGCTTCAAAGCCAGTGATGGAAGGAAAAGCGGTTCTTTTCAAAAAGTATGCGGGAATAGACAGCTTCGATATTGAAATCGCCGAAAATGATCCGGACGAGTTCATCAAGATCGTAAAGTCACTCGAACCGACGTTCGGCGGCATCAACCTGGAAGACATTAAAGCTCCGGAGTGCTTCAAGATTGAACAAGTGTTGCGCGAGAAAATGAATATCCCAATCATGCACGACGACCAGCATGGGACGGCGATCATTTCAAGCGCTGCTCTGCTCAATGCCCTGGATATCATCGGCAAGAAAATAGAAAGTATTGTGATGGTCATGAATGGCGCCGGCGCAGCGGCGATTTCGTGTAGCAAGCTTTACCTGGCTCTGGGGATGAAGAAGGAGAACCTGATTATGTGCGACAGCAAGGGCATCATCAATAAGGACCGCAAGGACCTCGATGATATTAAAGCACCTTTTGCAACCAGCCGCAAGTTTGCATCCATGCAAGAGGCATTGAAGGGCGCCGATGTTTTTGTCGGTCTGTCCAAAGCGGATATCCTGACCCCGGCAGACATACTCGCCATGGCAAAAGATCCGATCGTCTTCGCACTTGCCAATCCCAATCCGGAAATAAGCTATGACCTGGCGATGAAGACGCGGCCTGACCTGATCATGGGTACCGGACGTTCCGACCATCCTAACCAGGTGAACAACGTGCTCGGGTTCCCCTACATTTTCCGTGGCGCTCTCGACGTGCGGGCCACAGAAATAAATGAAGCCATGAAACTGGCCGCAGTGCATGCCCTGGCAGCGCTGGCGAAAGAACCAATACCGGATACTGTACTCATGGCCTACGGCACCGAAAAGATCGAATTTGGAAGAGACTATCTCATCCCAAAACCTTTGGACTACCGCCTGATCACAACCGTTGCGCCCGCCGTTGCAAAGGCCGCAATGGATTCAGGAATGGCAACCAAGCCGATTGAAGACTGGGGAGCCTATCATCAGCAATTGCAAAAACGTATCGGGATCGACCAGAAGCTCATCAATAAGATCATTGATCGTGCAAAAAAAGCTCCGAAACGGGTAGTGTTTGCTGAAGCGGACAACATCAAAGTGCTAAAGGCCGCACAAATTCTTCAGGATGAAGAGATTGCCATTCCAATCCTTCTTGGCAACAGGCAGGAGATTGAAAGATTGATAAAAGAAAATAAGCTCGAGATCAACAATTGCACAATCATTGATCCGAAAGAGGACAAAGCGCGTGATGAACGCTATACGAAAGCGTACTACGAGAAGCGCCAACGAAAAGGTGTGACGTACGCTGACGCGCAGCGCGCAATGCGCGACCGCAATGCGTTCGGTGCGATGATGGTGGATTTTGGAGAGGCGGATGCGCTCATCTCGGGGTTGACCCGCGATTATTCGAAAACGATTCTTCCCGCACTACAAATCATCGGAATGCGCGCAGGCGTGGAACGAGTGGCGGGCATGTACATTATCTTTAATAAGAAAGGCACTTATTTCTTTTCAGACTGCACGGTCAATGTTGATCCAACACCGCAGGAACTTGCCGGTATCATCGGACTGACTGCCCGCGGGGCCCGCTTCTTTGAAGCAGAGGCGCGCGTTGCCGTACTTTCTTATTCAAACTTTGGGTCAAGCAAGGGCGATGTTCCCGACAAGGCGCGTGAAGCTGTGCGTATTGCGCGTGAACGATATCCCAACCTTATCATTGAAGGTGACATTCAGGCAAACGTTGCACTGAACTGTGATCTTCAACGCGAGCTTTATCCGTTCAGTGAGCTTGCCAAAGAAGGCGCGAACACATTGATCTTTCCAAACCTGTCATCAGCGAACATCGCATACAAGTTGCTGATGGAAATCGGCGGAGCGGAAACCATTGGACCTATATTGCTGGGAATGAAAAAGCCCGTGCACATTCTTCAATTGGGAAGCTCTATTCGCGAGATCGTCAACATGGCTGCCATCGCAGTTGTCGACGCGCAGATCCAATATGAACTTGAGCATCATCCTGTCAAAAAATAAATGATTGCTTATCTGAAAGGCAAGCTGGTTCACAAAGATCCAACGCACGTTGTTATTGATGTGGGCGGCATTGGGTACGAGGCATCCATTTCCCTGAACACATTTTCAGAAATAAAAGACAAGGAAGACATCAAGCTGTCCACGTACCTTCATGTTCGCGAAGACGCGCACATCCTTTTTGCCTTCGCCTCAGAAGCAGAAAAGTCGATGTTCATGAGTCTTATTTCCGTCAACGGCGTCGGGCCTAACACCGCGATGGTGGTTCTTTCATCGCTGCCTCCGGCGGAACTCAAATCAGCCATTTTGAGGGAAGATGCTGCCACGCTCCAGGCCGTGAAAGGAATAGGGGGAAAAACAGCCCAGCGACTGATTCTGGAACTGAAAGACAAGCTCAAGAAAGTACAGGGAGACGAGCCGGCAACTTTACCGGGTCTGGTAAGCAATACCATGCGTCAGGAGGCGTTAACAGCCTTAACGACCCTCGGAATACCGCGGGCCGCGGCGGAAAAAAGCATCGATAGCGTCCTGAAAAAATCGGGAAATACCGTTAGCTTGGAAGATTTGGTGAAGCTGGCACTGAAAAACGCATAGAGTACGTTTGAATTACCTAACCTGGACACAGCCCTTAACCCCACGACTGGGACTGATACTTCTATCAGTACTATGTTCGTACACAGCTAGTGCTCAATTCCGCCGGGACTCCACCCGCGACACAATACACTACAGGCCGATGTTCCGGCCAAACTATACGCCACCGGACAGGTATGGAGATCCTTTCTCCAATTATTCTTCACAGTCACCGCTGCTACTTAAGGATCCTAAAATGATGAAGATTGAAGTGTTGCCAGACACCGGCCGCACTTACTCCATCTACGAGCGCATGGGCAACGTTAATTTCCGGTCGCCAACTTACATGACGTTCGATGAGGCCACCCAATTTCAATACAACACCACCGTTAAGGATTATTGGAAATCTAGGAGCCGCGCACTTGATGGTGAAAGCGCGGTTAGCAGCAGAAACCTGCTACCCAAGCTTTACGTGAGCCCCGTGCTTGACCGGATATTTGGAGGAAGCTACGTCGAACTGATACCACGAGGATTTGTGACCCTTGATTTTGGAGGGCAATGGCAAAAGATTCAAAACCCATCGATCCCCATCCGGCAGCAGCGCAACGGTGGCTTCGAATTCGATCAGCAGATAAACCTGGCCGTGACAGGAAAGGTTGGGGAAAAGCTTAAGATCACCACCAACTTCGACAACAACAACTCCTTCGATTTTCAAAATCAGATGAAGGTGGAGTACACAGGCTTCAAGGAAGACATTTTGAAAAAGCTCGAGATAGGAAACGTCAGTCTCCCATTGAACAACAGCCTTATCACGGGTGCACAAAATCTTTTTGGAATAAAAACACAATTGCAGTTCGGAAAAATGTTTGTGACTGCAATTGCCACCACCCAGCGCGGAAAGCAGTCGACGATCAACGTTGCGGGAAGCACGAACGGGGCAGCGCAAGGAAGGCCGTTTGAAATCGTAGGATCCAACTATGATGAAAACCGTCACTTTTTTCTTGGACAATTTTTCCGCGACCATTTCGAAGGGTGGCTCAGCACACTGCCTCAGATCACTTCAGGGATTAACATCACCCGCATAGAAGTTTACCTTCTTAACCGGCAGAACGATACGCAGACGCTGCGCGACGTTGTCGGCTTCATGGATCTCGGCGAAACGGATAAGACATACCGGAAGCCGCCAGCATATTATAATGGTAGTTTGAAGATGGACGGCTCCCCCACCGCCAATGATAACAATGATCTGTTTCAGAAACTGCTGGCACTCGGTGATAAGAGTTCCGACAATATCAATGCGCAGCTTGAAAATCTCTATGGCCCAAACTCGTATGCGAACGGAACCGACTTTGAAAAAATTACGAGCGCCCGCAAACTAGCCGCCACGGAGTTCACCTTTCAGAAGGAACTTGGCTACATCACCCTGCAGCGCAAGCTCCAAAATGACGAAGCCCTGGCGGTGGCGTTTGAGTACACGTACAACGGACGTGTTTATAAAGTAGGAGAACTGACCGAAGACTATTCCAACCGGGGTGAAAAAGATGTCGTCTTCCTGAAAATGCTTCGTCCGCGTAAAATCGCTGTGAAAGACGACGCGGGAAGAATTTTGCCGACCTGGAACCTGATGGCAAAAAACATTTATAACCTTGGTGTCACGCAGCTTCAGCGCGACGGCTTCCAGCTTCGGATTATCTATCGCGATGATAAGACCGGTATCGACAACCCTCAACTCCAGGAGGGCGAATATGCCCGAACCGTTCAGCTGATCCAGGCTCTCGGCCTCGACAGGTTGAATCCATACAACGATCCTCAGCCCGACGGCAACTTCGACTATGTTGAAAAAATCACGATCAATCCTGAAACCGGACTGATCATTTTTCCTTACCTCGAGCCCTTCAATAAAGGCTTGCGCAACCTGTTTGCAAAGGAGCCAAACACCAACACACAGCAAACACTTATACAGAAATACGTTTACGACACACTGTATCACACCACGAAAGCTGAAGCCGAACTCGTTGCAACAAAAAATAAATTCTATATAACAGGCTCATTCAAAGCCGGGGCCGGAAAGGATATCATCATCCAGGGTTTTAATATTTCTCCAGGCTCCGTCAAAGTATTTGCGGGTGGCGCACCTCTTCGCGAGAATGTAGACTACACGGTTGACTACACGTTTGGTAAAGTGACAATCCTCAACGAGGGTATTCTGAGCTCGGGAAAAAACATAAGCGTAACCTACGAACAACAGGACCCATTTGCCTTTCAGACAAGATCGTTGCTCGGAACACGATTTGACTATAAACTCAACGACGATGTGAATCTCGGGTCCACTTTTCTTTACTATAACGAGCGACCGCTGATATCCCGTAACCTGATCGGCACAGAGCCCGCCCGCAACATCCAGTATGGCCTCGACCTAAACATGAAGAAGAATTCACGCGTGCTTACAAAAGTGGTTGACGCGCTGCCCTTCTTGCAAACAAAGGAGTTGTCCACCGTCACGGTCAACGCGGAGTTCGCCCAGCTTTTGCCCGGCACCTCGAACATCGTTCAGGGTGATGGCACTTCGTTTATCGATGATTTTGAAAATACCGCAACTCCATACAGTGTAATGAACCCGGTTGGATGGAAGCTCGCTCATACACCTGTCAACTCACTTTTTGATCCCACTCTTGGTGCAAAGGATGATCTCCGCGCAGGGTATAAACGCGCAAAGCTTGCATGGTATCAGATCGACAACTTGTTCTATCGTGATGGAAGCCGGTATAAACCCGAGAATCTCACTGACTACGACACAAAGGAAAATCACTATACGCGCGCAGTTGGACCGAACGAAATCTTCCCGTACAAAGATCCACAGGTGGGAAATTTCTATGAACAGATCTTCGACGTGGCGTACTACCCTTCGGAGCGCGGCCCCTACAATTACAATCCCGACCTCAACATCGATGGAACGCTGAAAAATCCAACCAGCAATTGGGCGGGTATTACCACCGCTATCAGACAGGAAGTGGATTTTGATAAAGCAAACGTCGAATATGTTGAATTCTGGTTGTTGGATCCTTTCATCAACAATCAAAATGGAACAATCAACGATGGACGGAACCCACCGCAATCCAATACAACGGGTGGAAAGCTCATTTTCCATTTGGGAAGTATTTCGGAAGACCTGATGCGTGACGGGCGACATGCATTCGAAAATGGCTTGCCGACAGATGGAAACCTTACCGGCGGCGGTGTGACAAAGAATGCCTGGGGTTATGTTACCAATCAGCAGTACTTAAATAATGCATTCAACACCGATCCAGGGTCGAGGGCCAACCAGGACGTGGGTCTTGATGGTGTGAACGACGCTAACGAAGCAACGACGTTTGGAGATTTCCTTTCCACTGTCACGCCCGGAGCACGACCTGTGGTACAAAAAGACCCTTCTGCAGATAACTTTAAATATTTCCTGGGCCCCGAACTCGATGCAGCGAACGCAAAAATTCTTGAACGTTACAAAAACATCAACGGCGTCGAAAACAACTCACCGATCATAACAGGAGACGAGCCATTTGCACAGTCTGGATCCAATATTCCTGAAAATGAAGACTTGAACCAGGACAACACCCTCAGCGACCTGGAGGAATACTACGTTTTCAATCTCGACTTGCGCCCCGGCCAAATGCAGGTCGGAAAAAAATATATCGTAGACAAAGTCACGCCTGAAGGTCACGCCGACGAATCCTGGTACCTCATCAGGATACCCATCCGGCAATTCGAAGACAAGGTCGGTGCCATCAACGGATTCAAATCGATCCGTTATGCGCGGATGTTGCTGACGGGATTCGCTCAGCCTGTGGTACTCCGCTTCGCCAACTTCAGGGCTGTCGGAAATCGTTGGAGAAGATATACCGCCGACCTTGCTCAGTCACAACTCGCGGAAGAGCTTGAACCGAATCAAGACAACTTTTCGGTGTCAGTCGTGAACGTTGAAGAGAACGGGCAAGGAAATTCTGAAAAGCCATCTTATGTACCGCCGCTTGCACGCGACCGCGATGTTACATCGACGATAAACAGAAGATTGAATGAACAATCCGTTCAAATGTGCGTGAATGGTCTTGCCGATGGCGACGCGAGATCGATCTACAAGAACGTCAGCTTTGACTTTTTCAATTATGGCCGTATCAAAATGTTTATTTCGGCGCACGCGCCAGCTGGCGCCACTGTAAAAGATAATCAGCTCACCGCATTCCTTCGTCTCGGTACCGACTTCGATCAGAACTTTTACGAGATCGAGCTCCCTCTCAAGATCACACCCAACGGAAATAATCCCAGCATCTCCGTTGTCTGGCCGGACTCCAACCAGGTGGACATGGATCTGAATGAACTGTATGCTTTGAAAGCTGCTCGGGACCGGGAGAGTTTTCCATTGGGTGAATTGTACCCGCGCGCCGGTCCGAAAAAAATCGACAATCGCCAAAGCATCCGGATCTTCGGAAGACCCGACTTAAGCCAGGTCAAGCTGATGATGATCGGTGTTCGCAATCCGCGAAGTGCAGATGGAAAGCCCTTCAATGTATGTATCTGGGCCGACGAAATGCGCCTCACGGATTTTGACCGTACTGCCGGGTGGGCTGCCAATGCCGTTGTCAACGCCAAGCTTGCGGACCTGGGCACTGTTACCGGCGCATTTAAACGAATCACGTATGGTTACGGCAACGTGCAGTCGAAGATATCCGAGAGGGCGCGTGGCGAAACGACCATATTCGATATTTCAGCCACGCTGGCAATCGACAAATTGTTGCCGCGAAACACGGGTTTGAAAATACCCATGTTCGTGAGCTACGAGAAAACAACACTCAATCCAAACTTCGACCCAGCCAACCCGGATATGAAGATCGAAGCCATGGATAAATCATTCGCCACGGATGATCAACGAACGGCCTATCGAAAACTAATTCAGGATAACGCGATTCGACGAAGTTTGAACTTCACCAACGTCCGAAAAACAAAAGTGAAGAAAGATGCAGGGAGCTATTTATGGGATATCGAAAACTTTGCTTTCACCTATGCCTATAGTGAAGCTACGCGGACGAACTTCAACCTGGTGGAAAATACACAACGAAACATCAAGGGCTCCGTCGCGTGGCAATTCAATCCTAAGTTCAAAGGATTTGAGCCTTTCAAGGAAACAGGAATGAAATCACCGTGGCTTCAATTGATCAAGGATTTCAACTTTAACCCCGTTCCTACTACACTCTCTATTCGTGGTGAGCTGGAGCGATCATACAGCAAAATCGTTTACCGGAATTCTGTTTCTGATGGCTCAACAACGACTACGGCGAATGCTCCGAACCTCATGAAGTACTTCCTGTTCAACCGGTATTATTCAGCGCGGTGGGCAATCGCGAAGTCGCTGACTGTGGACTATAATGCGCGGGTGAATGCCATCGTCGACGAACCCGACACCGATGTCACCGGGGGGCAGTCAGCCATACAAAACAAGTACATCACCTCCGATGCTTATCGCGACTCCGTAGTCTCCAACCTCAAACGTGGTGGCCGCGTCAAAAATTTTGAACAGACCCTTGTAGCCAATTACACCGTCCCTTTCGACAAGCTTCCGGTGACAAACTGGTTGGGCGCAGAGTACCGATACAACGTCGGTTATTCGTGGAGGGCCGGCCCAGTGGAACGTGTTGACTCTCTTAAAATGGGAAACATCATTCAAAACTCCCAGGATCAGGGACTGAATGGCAGGATCGATCTGGTAAAGCTCTATAACAAAGTTGGTTATCTGAAAGATATTAATACACCAAAGCGTCCGTTGTCGCCGGCGGAGAAGGCGCGTCAAAAGCCGGATACCGTGAAGCAGCCACCCAATAATATGGTGGTAAAAGCATTTTTACGACTCCTGATGTCGATGCGCAACCTTACCGCAACTTATAATATTACATCGGGAACGATCCTTCCGGGATTCAGCCCCACGCCCAATGCGTTTGGAATGGACAACCAATGGAATGCACCCGGTTGGGGATTCTTGCTGGGAAGTCAGGATCCAAACATCCGGTTCAAAGCAGCGGAAAGTGGCTGGTTGGTCAAGTCCACCAACCTCACTACGCCATTCAGCCAGACGCAAATGAAGGATCTTGGAATACGAACGGCACTGGAGCTGAGCCCCGATTTCAAAATTCAACTCGACGTAAAAAAGACGACTACCTCTGCGTTCCAGGAGATCTTCCGCTATGATGAGAGCATCGATAATTTTGCGGAACTAAGTCCTAGCAGGACGGGAAGCTACCGGATCTCCACCATCACCATCGGTACTGCATTCAAGAACAACAGCGATCTCAATTCTTCGGTGTTCCAGAATTTTGCTGATTACACCAAGATCTACCAACAAAATCTTACGCAATCAAATGAGGCTACGAAAAGCGGTGTTGCGAAATATGAGCGGCAATCGCAGGATGTGTTGATCCCGGCATTCATTGCGGCTTATACCGGTGGCAATCCGAACACCACGCCATATACTCCATTCCCCTCTACACCGCTACCAAACTGGCGACTCGATTATTCGGGACTCACCAAGCTTGCTGCCTTTAAAGACGTCTTCCAATCAATCAGCATTACACACGCTTATTCGTCTACGTATTCTGTCGCCAGCTTCACGAACTCACTTGAATACACAGACGTGGGCAACAACAACAATCTCTCGAACTATAACAACGGATCGTACCCGGATAAATACAATCCACAGACAGGCCTCATCATCCCCACCTATGTGATCAGCCAGGTTTTGATTTCCGAGACATTCGCGCCTCTTGTTGGAGTTAGTGTTCGCACCAAGAGCAAAATGACGGCGCGCTTCGAATACAAGACCAAACGCGATCTGTCACTGAACGTTTCCAACGCCCAGATCACTGAGGTGAATTCGAAGGATTGGTCTGTCGAATTCGGTTATATCAAGAACAACATGAAGATGCCGTTCCGTCAACAGGGGCGGACGATCACGCTGAAGAATGATATCAACTTCAGGCTTAATTTCAGCATCACAAACAACGTGACGATCCAAAGGAAGATCGACGATGTGAGCACCATCACGAACGGAAACATCAACATCCAGATCCGTCCTAACATCAGCTATGCTGTAAACAACAAGCTGAACATTCAACTCTACGTGGACCGGAACGTGAACGATCCTCTTGTAACGAACTCCTATCGCCGTGCGACGACGCGGGTGGGAACGAAGATTTTATTTAACCTGGCGCAGTAAGAGTCAATGGTAAGCGGTAAGCCTTGAGCCGTAAGTCCTATTCGCAGCAAGGTGGCTAGCCTTGGTCCAGAGTGACCAGAACCCAACAGCCAGAACTCAGAATCAAATAGAATCCAGAATCATTTTTTTCCATATTTTTGGGGCCTGTCTGCCGGTAGGCAGGGCTCATTTTACAAGACACACCATGAATATTCCCGAAGGACTCAAGTACACAAAAGATCACGAATGGATCAAAGTTGAAGGCAACAAGGCGACTGTGGGCATCACCGATTTTGCCCAGGGTGAACTTGGCGATATTGTTTACATCGACATTTCAACCGTAGGACAAGACGTAAACGAGCACGACGTTTTTGGAACGGTAGAAGCCGTAAAAACCGTCAGCGACCTGTACATGCCAGTAAGCGGCAAAGTCCTTGAATTCAACAAGGCACTTGACGCGAGTCCCGAAAAAGTTAACTCAGATCCTTACGGTGATGGCTGGATGATCAAGCTGGAGCTGAAAAATGCTGCGGACGCGGGCAAGCTGCTCACTGCCGCGCAGTACAAGGAACTTATTGGTAAGTGAAATCAGTTAATAGTTAATGGCTAATAGTTGATAGGGTTGGACGCAAGTCTAATGATTTCTCCCTATGATTGAGTTACGGCAAGTGAAATTGGTTACCAATTAGTGTTAATCTTGGAGTGCACCACTGTTAACTGATAACTATTAACCATTAACTATTTATCCCTATGATTGAGTTACCGGTGATATCGGCATATGATTCAAAGAAACGCAAGCCAAATTGGCTGCGCGTGAAGCTGCCGGTTGGTCCGGAGTATGCGAAAGTGCGCCGACTGGTTGACACGCATAAGCTGCATACGATCTGCGAGAGCGGCAATTGTCCCAACATGGGCGAGTGCTGGGGCGCTGGAACGGCGACGTTCATGATCCTCGGAAATATTTGTACCCGCAGTTGCACGTTCTGTGCCGTTGCCACGGGACGCCCGACGGAATACGATGCTGACGAACCGCGCCGTGTGGCCGAAGCCATCAAACTGATGGGCGTGAAGCATGCGGTGATTACTTCGGTGAACCGCGATGAGCTCAAAGATCGTGGTGCGGAGATCTGGTACCAAACCGTCGTACAAACAAAAGAAGTCAGTCCTGAGACAACGATCGAAACACTCATTCCCGATACAAAAGGAAACTGGGAAGCGCTATACAGGATGATTGAAGGCGGTCAGGAAGTTGTGTCACACAACATCGAGACCGTGGAGAGAATGTATCGCAGGGTACGGCCACAGGCGAAATATGAGCGCAGCCTCGAGCAGATCAAGCGCATCCGCGAAGCAGGCAAGCGTACGAAGAGCGGGATCATGCTCGGCGTTGGAGAAACCAAAGAAGAAGTTTTCAAGGCTATGGATGACCTGGCTGCCCATGGCTTGCTCATCCTCACGCTGGGACAATATTTACAGCCGACCAAAATGCACCTCGAGGTGGCTGAGTTTGTACATCCGGAAACATTCGAGATGTACAAAGAAGAAGGACTGAAGCGCGGATTGAAATACGTGGAGTCAGGCCCCCTGGTAAGGTCTTCTTACCATGCGGAGCGGCATGTGAATGTACCGGTGGGCTGAGGCGCCCTGTTCAGGGAAAATACAAGGACACGAAGGCCACGACGGAAGGCACGAAGATCACAAAGGTTTTTTAGGATAAATAACAGGGATACACCTGAAACGGAGATTCCGAAATGTTAATGTGCGCTTTCAAATTTTATGGAAGTTAAGGAGACACTCACTTTCAAGGATAAACTTAAACCACTCGAGTTTAGGCAAAGTGAAAATGGAGAGATTTCTCTTACGACTTCGTTACTAGGGTATCAAAAATTTACCGACGGCACCATTTGGTTGGTTTTCATGGGGGTGAAACGCATGGACGAGCAGTGGGCACTGGGATTCAAGATAGAATTAAAAGAAATGACAGTTCGCGATGAGAATAATCACGTAGAAAAGTTTATTCCAACCAGATTTGCATTAAGAAAATTGAATCCAAAAGATGAGAAATATGGAATGCGGATCGTCGAGATGTTAAATGAGAAAGGTATTGATTGTCCATTCAAAGACCTGAAAGATTTTAGTGGGTTTGAGTTAGAGACCTCAGATAGATTTGATCAAAACTCGTTATTGAAATGTAAAGTCAGCGGACTCGCCTCTAACGTTTTGAATAAAAGGAATAAGGCTTATTTTAACATCGGGGTGGACATTGACCTGGAGAATTTTCAAATGACAATTAAGGAGAGTAAAAAAGAATACAGGGACACATTCTTTGATTACATTTTTCAGAAGTAAGAACTGTCGCCCATCACTCCCCCAACGCCTCCTCCACCTTCTCCAAAAAACACAATTGATTCTCCGCCCGCACTAAATTCTGTCCAGGGTAGGTCGTGTGATAGTAGACATCCCCATTCATGAAATCCGCCGTAAAGCGCAGCAGCATGATATACGTCATCATCTTTCCGGAAAAAGGGATCGCAGCATATTCATCCGGGCTCATCACCGGACCCATTTGTGAGAGATAGCCTTCAATGAGCGCATCATAAATGTCTTTTCGAAATTCAATCCTGGAAAGATCCTTCTCTTCTTCATCCACCGGGCTCACAAACGTCCTCACCATGTCGCCCAGGTCGTAGATGAAATAACCTGGCATCAATGTGTCCAGGTCGATCACACAGCAAGCTTCGCGCGTAGTGGCATCGAACAGGACGTTGTTGATTTTGGTGTCGTTGTGGGTGATGCGGAGCCGGAGGCCCTTGCTTTTCAATAGCTCGTCATAGCGCTCAAGCAGATGACGAAAGCGAAGGCAGCCGGCGATCACGTGCGCAGCTTTTTGCCGTCGTTGGGGTTCGGCGCCAGCCAATGCAGATTCGAATTGTTCGAATCGCAAGTGCAGGTCGTGAAAACGAGGAATCGTTTCTTTGAACTGCGTTACATCGATGCGGTTTAGGTTGGCGGTGAGGCGCGCAAATTCCGTTGCGGCACTGCGCGCTTCCTCGGCACTGCCCACTTTGTCAGTGGTGAGCGTGTTTGTGATGAATGGGAATAGTCGCCAGGGAGTTCCTTCGGAATCAAAGACCAAATCAGCACCATTGCTTGCCGGAAGCGCCGATAAAAAAGTATAGTTAGGGTAATTTTTTTTCAGGAATGCAGCAGCGATGCGAAGGTTGCTCGCGATTATTTCGGGCTGCCGGAATACTTTGTTATTGACACGCTGAAGAACATACTCCGTTGGACCCAACAACTTGTAGGTTTCATGAATGTGACCTGAACCAATCCTGTTTATTGCAAAATCAGACGCCTGCAGGCCGAACTTCTGCAGCACCTCGTCTACGACAGCCATTCTTTGATTTGCTTTTCCGTAAGGTTCCCGCCGCAGATGATCGTTGCCACCCGCTTGCCTTTCCACTTGTCTTTGTTTTCCATCATCGCTGCGATCCCCACAGCCGCAGACGGCTCGGGAACAATCCCCGCCCTCACGTGCAGCAACCGCATCGCCTTGAGAATTGATTCTTCCTTGACGAGTGCAGCTTCGTCTGTAAGGTCTTGCATATCATCCAATGCTTCCTGGATCGGAATTCGAACACCGATTCCATCCGCAATGGTGCTCATCCTCTCGTTGACGATGAGTTTGTGGGCCTTCCATGAATCGACCATTGCGGAGGCTCCGGCAGCCTGCACGGCCACCATTTTTGTTGCTGGACTTAGTTCCTTAAAAACCCGGGCGATTCCATTGAAAAGCGCTCCATTGCCAAGCGGGATCAGTACCGCATCATATGTCCCGGCACTTAGAAGTTCAAGCGCCATCGTCCCTGCTCCTTCAGCGGTTTCAGTCACCAGGCCATCCTCAATCATCCTCACACCCGACTTCGCAGCTTGCTTCTTTGCTTCTTCTTTCGAAGCATCGAAATCGTCTCCAAACAATATCACTTCCGCACCAAACCCGCGCATACGTTCTATTTTGTATGGATTCGCCTTTGTAGAGGCATAGATGGTGAGCTTGATATTCTTCTTCCGGCACGCATAGGCCATCGCCTGACCGAAGTTTCCCGCACTTGCACACATCAGTCGCGTTTCGCCTTGAAGCTGTGATATCAAAAAATCCGCGCCACGTCCTTTGAAAGACCGGATTGGATTGAACGTTTCAACTTTGATCGTCAACGTGGCGCCAAGCTCCTCACTCAACGGTTCACAATTGTACTGCGGCGAATTCAGGAAGACAGGATCAATGACCTTCTGCGCTTTCCTTATTTTGTCTAATGAAATCCTGTGATTTGAAAGATTCATTTATTGTCGAGGAAAGAACCCATTTAAAATCTAAAATCTAAAAATTCAACATTTAACACTCAACACTAAACACAATAATCAGCTCCACAGCTTCTTCGGATACTCCCCTTTGTCCACCAATGCTCTGATCTTCCCCGACACCTCATCTTTATCTTGCTTATAGGTTACACCAAACCATGTATTGCCTCCGGACAAAATATGCACCTTGCCTAAATTCTTTTTAATTAACTCCGTTACCAAAAGAGCAATATAAAATTCAGCTGATGGGTTGTCTTTGTTCTTTTCAGCAAATTCCCCAAACATTTTTTCCGATAACCTGAAAATACCGGGTTGAAATCCCCAGCAATTCATTGACACCGGCAAAGATGGTTCGAGTACACGGTCTCCATTATCTTCTTTCGAAATAATGCGACCATTTTCTTTTACGATTTTTGTCAGCTCGCTCAGTTCCAACAAATAACCTTGCGTGTCTGTTTTCTCAGCTACACCACGAGAAACGCTTCCGTGATCAGAAAGAACTTTCTCAAGCTTATAGCCCACCATGGCATGATGATCCGGAGCGGCTGATTGAAAAAATGCTGCAAGTGACTCGAAGGCGCTTCGACCATAAAAGTCGTCGGCATTGATCACAGCGAAAGGTCCATCGATCACATTTTTGCCACAGAGCATCGCATGCGTTGTACCCCACGGTTTCTTTCGCTCCACTTTAGCCAGTTGGGGCGGAACAAATCTATCCAGTGATTGCACTTCAAAATGAACGGTTGCTCTGCCCTGCAACTTGGGTAAAAACATTTCTTCGACGGTATCTTTTATTTCGTCACGGACTATAAAAACAATATTTGAAAATCCCGACCGTAATGCGTCGAACAACGAATAATCCATGATTGTCTCGCCGCTGGGACCGAATCCATCGATTTGCTTGATGCCTCCATAACGACTACCCATACCGGCCGCCATCACGAGAAGAGAAAGGTTTTTATTTGCCACAGGAGATTGTAGTTAAATGCGTCCGTAAAAATAGGCTTTTCAGAAAAGCTTTTGCTGGAAATATTTCCCGCAGATCGCACAAATCACGCGGATAAATTCAAAAAAAATGGGAGATAACGAACGATCTGTGTAATCTGCGCGATCCGTGGGCTACCTTACTGATATATAAGTTATTCCATACTTTAGCACTATGTCGCAACCAACTCGCCCCGCCAGCTATACAACATCGATCTTCATCATCGGAACGCTGTTCTTCATTTTCGGATTTGTCACCTGGCTCAATGGAACATTGATTCCGTTTCTAAAACTTGCCTGCGATCTTCAATCCGACGGGCAGGCGCTGCTGGTAACATTTGCTTTTTACATGGCCTATTTCTTTCTCGCCATTCCGTCCTCAATGATCCTTGGAAAGACCGGATTCAAGAACGGCATGTCGTTGGGTCTGGCAGTAATGGCGGTCGGCGCGCTGCTGTTCATCCCGGCCGCATCGTCCCGCAATTTTTCTCTTTTCCTTACGGGATTATTTGTTCAGGGAATGGGCCTCTCACTCCTTCAGACCGCCTCCAATCCCTACATATCTGTCATTGGCCCGCTCGAAAGCGCAGCCAGCAGGATCAGCATCATGGGGATATGTAATAAAGTCGCCGGGGCTGTTAGTCCTTTGATATTGGGCGCGATCGTGTTAAAAGGCGCGAGTGACGTAGAGGCGCAGCTTGCCACTGCCACCGATGCAGCAACACGCGACTCGTTACTTCAGGAACTATCACAGCGTGTGATCATGCCATACACGGTAATGGCAGGCGTACTTTTCCTCCTGGCGATCATGATCCGTTTTTCGTCACTACCTGACATAGAATCATCTGAAGAAAAGGCTGGTGAGATCTCCGGCAAAACAAGCATCCTTCAGTTTCCTCATTTGTTGCTGGGTTCTCTTTGCATCTTCCTGTATGTCGGCGTCGAGGTGATGGCGGGCGATGTGATCAGCATCTATGGAAAAGCTTTGGGCATCAGCCTGGACGACGCAAAGAACTTCACATCGTATACACTTCGATCGATGGTTGTCGGGTATGTTCTCGGAATCCTAACGATTCCAAAATATATCAAGCAGGAGAAGGCGCTCGCGATATCAGCGATTGTTGGAATTTTGCTGAGCTTGATCGCTTTCCTGACCACCGGTTATACATCAATTGTGTTCATCGCGCTGTTGGGTTTTGCCAACGCCCTCATGTGGCCTGCCATATTTCCGCTCGCCATCGATGGATTGGGAAAATTCACAAAGATTGGATCTGCATTGCTTATCATGGGTATTGCTGGTGGAGCGATCATTCCACAGATTTATGCAAAGTTTTCTGAAAACTGGGGACCGCAGGTGGCGTTCGTGACGATCATGATTCCATGTTATCTGTACATCCTATATTATGCAGTTTCGGGCTACAGAGCCGGGCGGAATTGATTTGAAAATTTGAGAATGGGGTTCACTGAAAAACTTACCACTTCTTGTTTCACTGGTACTGTGCTGATATTTGGAACGCTCAGTGGTATTTCGACAATAGCTCAATCCGCCTACCAGGCGTCTGACTTAACTAAAGAAAATTCTTTCACGAGCAACATCGAAGGACCGAATGTGGATGCAAAAGGGAATTTGTATGTGGTCAATTTTCAAAAAGATGGAACGATTGGATTAGTACACGACAGCGGACAAGTCGATCTATTCGCAACGCTGCCACAGGGAAGCACGGGAAATGCAATCATGATCGACAACCAGGGTCAGTTTTTCATCGCAGATTTCACCGGGCACAACATTTTGAAATTCAATCCTGTTACAAAAGAGTTTGCGGTTCACGCTCATTCCGAAAAATTCAATCAGCCAAATGACATCACCATCACTGGCAAGGGAGACCTGTACGCTTCTGATCCGAACTGGAAAGCAAAATCGGGCCAAATATGGCGTATCGATACCAATGGGAAAATCGATCTCGTAGCAGAAAACATGGGAACAACCAATGGAATCACGCTCAGCCCCGATGAAAAAATTCTTTACGTCAATGAAAGCGTTCAGCGTAAAATCTGGGCGTTCGATGTTGACGTAAAAGGCAATCTCAGGAACAAGCGATTATTTCATGAGTTTCCCGACTTCGGACTGGACGGCATGAAAGCAGACTTGCGGGGAAATCTCTATGTCACGCGACACGGCAAAGGGACTGTCGCTATATTTTCCCCGGATGGAAAGCTTCTGCATGAGGTGCAAATGAAAGGGAAGTGGACGAGCAACCTGACATTTGGAGGAAACGATGGAAAGACCGTCTTTGTGACAGTGCAAGACAGGAAGTGTGTGGAGATGTTCAGGAGTGAAGTAGCGGGAAGGAAATGAAGCCGCTAATCGCTTTCGGTCACCGGTCGTCTGTCGTCGGCTTCACACCAAAATAATCACTGATTTTGTTCACAACGAAGTCCTCCCGCTGTTGATAGTCGCCACTCACAACATCGTAGACGATCTTTCTTTTGTCCAGTTCATTCTTAAATATTCTGAACATTTCCGCTCTCCGATCGCCCAGGTCGCGCATTCCGTCTGCTACCCACTCGACGTCAGGGGTGAAAAGGAAATAGCGGTCGTAGGTAATTCTGGATTCCAAATCTTGTAAGACAGGAGGAACAACTTTCAGATATTGCCTGCAATAAATCTGGGTAGTGATCAGATCGGTATCACAAAACAGCAGCTTATTCGCAACCCTCGTTTTTTCGATCACACGTTTAGTTTGCGCAATACCTATCTTGAGAATGTCATCGATATTGAAATCATTATTCAGAATCAGTTCACGCGCAACTTCAGGAACGAACTCGGTCTTGTAACGCTTCGCGAGCTTCTCTGCCAGAAATGTTTTACCTGTGCTTTCAGGTCCATAAAAGCAGATCTTCTTAACAAAATAACTTTTCGCTGCGTCCGAAATGAAATCCCAATAGCGAAACGGATCCGAACGGATTTTCGAAGCTGAGACCGGAACCTGCACGCGCTCAATGTCAAATAATATATGTCTGATCCCTAATTTACCAGCAAGCATCTCACCATACGCTTCAGAACTGACGATGAGGTCAATGTAGGGAAATCTTCTTTGAAGGAATGCAATCCACAACGGCATTCGCTCCTCGAGCGACTTTGATTCATCGTCAAAATCATCTGGGGAGATTTCCGGTTTTATGTTCGGAGAATCCTTGAACTCGGCTTGAAGCCATTCAAGGCGGGTGCGCCCGGGAATAGGATCGGAAGGCTTGTACGTGAGAGAAACGATCAGCTCATCGCAATGCTTCGCTGCAAAGCGGATCGCGGCCACATGCCCTTTGTGGAGCGGCATGAATTTTCCAATGATCAATCCTCGCTTCAAGACCGATAAGACTCAAATTCTTTTTTCCAACGCCAAAAGCCGAAAATGACGATAATACAAAATACGAAATACTCGATGCCGACCAGCATGAAGCCTTTCGTAAAGTAGAGCGACATAGCGGTAATGTCTGCTATCAACCATGCAACCCAGCATTCCACTTTTTTTTGAACCATCAAATAGGTGGCAACGATGCTGCTCACCGAAACAAAAGAGTCGAGGTAGGGGAAGGCGCTGGGCAGTGAAAACAGCGTTGGGAACCATTCGTGAAGGCGGTCTGCAAACGCACCAAGGCTGCTTGCGCCAATAGTTGTTATACCTAGAATAATAATCAACGCCCTTCTATCCATCCAACTGACTTTGAGCTCGTTCTTCCTGTCTTCCTCTCCTGCTGCCGGGTGCGTCCATCGCCACCAGCCGATGATGTTGGTGATGAAGAAGAACACTTGCAGAAACATGTCTGGATAGAACTGGTTCTGATAGAAGAAGAAAAAGAACAGCGTCACGTTGACGATTCCCAATGGCCAGCTCCATATGTTCGCCTTCGCGGAAAGCCAGACAGCGATTGCACCGGTGAGTACTCCAAAAAATTCCAGGTAGCTGAGTGGGTAGCCGAATGCGGTGAAGAAGATGTTGGAGACGTCGAAGAAGCTCACCGTGTTAATTCAGCTTGATGCAAACATTTCTTGTGTCGGTGAAAAATTTCAGCGCATCCCAACCGCCTTCTCTCCCTACACCCGACCCTTTCATTCCTCCGAACGGCGTCCGCAAGTCCCTGAAAAGCCAGCAATTCACCCAAATTATGCCGCTCTTAACTTTGGCGGAAACGCGATGCGCTCTTTTGAGATTCTCCGTCCAGATGGTTGCCGATAGGCCGTACGTGGTGCTGTTGGCATAATCAATAACTTCGTCTTCAGTATCAAATGGCATGATTGTCACAACCGGTCCGAAGATCTCTTCCTGGTTCGTGCGGCACATGTGATCGAGTCCCACGATCACCGCGGGCTCCACAAAAAATCCTTTTTCGCACCGCCCCGATACTGTTATTCTTTTCCCTCCAGTGAGAATTTTACCTCCTTCTGTTTTTGCCAGTTCGACATAGGACAATACTTTGTTCATGTGTCCCTCTGAGACAAGCGAACCGATCTTTGTTCCTTCGCTCAGGGGATCCCCCACGGTAAGAGCTTTTGTCCGCTTAATGAATTCATCAACGAATTTTTCATAGATACTTCTTTCGACAAATATCCTCGACCCACAGAGACATATCTCACCCTGGTTCGCAAAGGAAGATTGTATTGTCGTTGAAACGGCAAAATCAAAATCGCAATCGGCAAAAATGATATTGGGATTTTTTCCGCCGAGCTCAAGTGAAAGCTTTTTCAACATCGGCGCCGCTGTTGAAGCAATCTTCTTTCCAGTGACTGTTCCTCCTGTGAATGAAATTACCGACACATCGGGATGTTCAATGATCGCCTGCCCCGCTTTGCCACCCAGTCCATGCACCACATTCAGTACACCTGCGGGGAGGCCTGCTTCCTTGCACAGCTCCGTGAACATGTAGGCAGTCATCGGAGTTAGTTCTGACGGTTTCGCCACCACGGTACAACCCGCCGCCAAGGCAGGCGCAATTTTCCAGGTAAACAAGTATAAAGGAAGGTTCCACGGAGAAATACATCCGGCAACCCCAATCGGTGTGTGCAATGTGTAGTTCACTGCCTCACTGCCTGTCACATGCGCGTCGCTGGCAAAATGAATTGCACCGGTTGCGTAGAAGCGAATATTGGCGGCGGCACGTGGTATGTCCAGTGATTTCGCCAACGATACTGGTTTACCATTATCAACACTTTCCGCCAACGCAAGCTTTTCAAAATCACGATCGATAAGATCAGCGATCTTCAACAGTATGGCAGACCTTTTCTCCACTTGCATGCCGGCCCAACCATCAAACGCCGCCTTTGCAGCATTTACTGCGTTGGCAACGTCCTTCTCATCCGAGTCAGGTATCTGGCTGTAGACTTCCCCTATTGATGGGTTGACGTTATCGATAAATTTCTTCGACACCGGCTCAACCAGCTGGCCATTGATGTAGTTCAGAATTTTTTGCATCTATTTTAATCTATACGATCCCATTATTCCGGTATAAATGGCCATCGCCATGGCTAAAGGCCAGGGCCGATCAAAGACTCCCCGTCCTCCCCCCATCCACAGGCACATTGATCCCATTAATATATCCTGCCGCAGGCGTCGCTAGAAATGCAATCGCAGCCGCTACCTCTTCCGATGACGAGATCCGCCCCGCCGGGATTTCTGCTATCATTTCATTTGTAACCTGCTCGATCGTCTTTTTCTGTTTCTCGGCGCGGTCGCGAATAATCGCCTCGAGCCTGCCTGTCATCGAAGCACCAGGCAAAACATTGTTCACTGTAATTCCAAAAGGTCCCAGTTCAGTCGCTAACGTCTTGGACCAGTTCGCCACTGCACCGCGAATAGTGTTCGAAACGCCCAGTCCTTTGATCGGCATTTTCACAGAAGTTGAAATGACATTGATGATTCGTCCGTAGTTGTCCTTCTTCATTGAAGGAACCGTTGCCTGAACCAGGATCTGATTGCAAAGCAAATGATTCGAGAAGGCTTTGGTGAACTCATCCAGCGAAGCAGAAAGCGCGGGTCCCCCGGGAGGTCCGCCCGTGTTGTTAACAAGTACATGCACAGCTTTTGAAGCGACGTGCCCTTCGACCACAGTTTTCAGATAGTCGGGAGATGAGAAGTCGGCGACCAAGTAATCGTGCTTTTGTCCCGCAGCATTGGATAGCTGCCCGACCGTTTCTTTAAGCTTGACCTCATTTCTTGCCAGAAGCGTCACTGTGGCTCCCAACAACGCGAGCTCAATTGCGGACGCCTTTCCTATTCCCTGCGTGCTCCCACATACCAGCGCGTTTTTTCCTCTCAAATCAAGGTTCATAGACCATTTTTAGTAAATATAAAAGAACGTAACTTTCCCAAGTCAATCGGCCGTTGACAATAAGCAGTTGGCAACACTTGGGTTATGAAAAGTGCGGAACAAACGAACCGCCATGAATGTTAGCAGAAGGGATAACTAAGCCATTACAATGCACCTGTCTCAAAATTTCTAAATCTCCAAATTTTCAAATTAACATGGCAATCCGAAAACCATTCAACCTCAACCAGTGGATCAAGGAAAACCGCGACCTTTTAAAGCCTCCAGTGGGAAACAAGAATTTATATGCAGACGCAGGAGATTACATTGTCATGATCGTCGCCGGACCAAACGCACGGAAAGACTACCATTATAATGAGACGGAGGAACTGTATTATCAGCTGGAGGGAAATATTACGGTGAAGATCCAGGAGGAGGGTAAACCTGTAGACATTCCGCTGGGGCCAGGCGATATGTTCCTGCTTCCCGCCAGAGTTCCCCACTCTCCGATTCGCACTCCCAATTCAATCGGCCTTGTGATCGAATGCAAACGCGAGAGTCAGGAGGACGATGGCCTGATGTGGTTCTGCGAAAAATGTAACAACAAGCTCCACGAGTATAAATTTCATCTCGACAACATAGAAAAAGACTTCATTCCCCGCTTTCGCGACTTCTATGGCTCAAAAGATCTAAGAACTTGCAAGAAATGTGGAACGGTAATGGAGGCAGACGCACGATTCGTATGACAATGAAGAAAGAAGAATTAAAAGATCATTTAGTAAGTCACCACAATAAGTTCACAGACCTGATTGGCGGTCTCTCCGATATTCTCGCAAACAATGCCATGCCCGGAAAATGGACGCCCTTGCAACAGCTGAGCCACATAGAAAAAAGTGTAGCTCCGGTGAAATTTGCTTTCGCAATGCCCAAGTTTGTTTTGTCGACTATGTTCGGTAAGGCGACACAGGGTTCAATTTCCTACGAAGAATTGAAGTCGAACTACAAGGCAAAACTCGATGCGGGTGGCAAATCCACGACGCGTTTCCTGCCGGACACGACTTGCGACCGCCACAAGCTGCTTGCCGTTCTGAACAACCACGTTCAGGTACTTTGCCAGCGCATGGAACGTTTCACCGAAAACGAACTCGACATCTATCGACTGCCGCATCCGTTGCTTGGAAAGATCACCCTTCGCGAAATGTTATATTTTACGATTCACCACGTGCAACATCATCACGCGCAGATCAGTACAACACGGCACGTCGTTCCTCAATTGCAGACTGCCTGAGCATGGAGTTTCAGCGTTCGACATCTTTTGCCAGGTCACTGGACAAAAAAGATCCATTGCGGAAATTTCGTGCTGAGTTCAATTTGCCAGGCAAGAACGGAAAGAAATACGTTTATCTCTGCGGAAATTCTCTCGGCCTTCAACCCAGGAGCGCAAAGAAATTTCTTCTTGAAGAGCTGTCAGATTGGGCGTCCGAAGGTGTCGAAGGGCATTTTCACTCGAGGCGGCCGTGGCTCTATTACCACAAGTTTTTTAAGAAAGCTCTTTCGAAGATCACCGGGGGCAAACCGCACGAAGTCGTTGCGATGAACCAGCTCACGGTTAATCTCCACCTGATGCTGACTTCTTTTTACAGGCCTTCAAAGGAACGTTTCAAGATCATCACCGAAGCCGGCGCGTTTTCGTCTGATCAATATGCATTGGAATCACAAATCAAATTGCATGGCCTGGATCCCGACCAAACCCTGATCGAACTGGAACCCAGGGCCGGGGAGTACTTTTTGCGCACGGAAGATATTCTCACAGCGATAAAAGATAATGCGGACACCCTGAGTCTCGTGATCTTCGGAGGTGTGCAATACTATTCGGGTCAGTTTTTTGAATTTAAAACTATATCGGCTGCCGCACACGAAGCCGGAGCGTATGCTGGTTTCGACCTCGCTCATGCCATTGGCAACGTACCACTAAACCTGCATGATGACGGAGTAGATTTCGCCGTTTGGTGCGGATATAAATATCTCAACTCTGGTCCGGGTGGCATGGCCGGAGCATTCATTCATGAACGACATGCCAATTCGGGCCTCCCACGGCTCGCTGGCTGGTGGGGATACGATGAAAAAGTCCGCTTTCAGATGAAAAAAGGATTCATGCCGATGTCCGGCGCGGATGGCTGGCAGGTGTCGAATTTCCCGGTTTTCAGCGGAGCCGTACATCTGGCTTCACTTGACATCTTTCAACGCGCTACAATGAAAGCCCTGAGAAAGAAGAGCGTGATTTTGACGGGGTATCTTGAATTTCTTTTGAGAGGCATTGAACAGCATGAGCAACACTTCGTCATTATTACACCTTCTAACCCTGCCGAACGCGGATGCCAACTGTCAATCTTGATGAAAAAAGATGGGAGGAAAGTGTTTAAGAAACTTGAGAAAGCAGGTGTGATCGCCGACTGGCGCGAACCGGATGTTATCCGTGTTGCACCGGTACCGCTTTACAACACGTTTGAAGAAGTGCTTCGATTCGCGGAAATTTTCAGAAAATCCCTGTCGTGAAAGGAAATATCGCCGTTGCCGGTGCAGGACTTGTAGGCTCTTTGCTCGCCATTTACTTGCAGAAGCGAGGCTACCAGGTTTCTATTCTTGAACGAAGGGCGGACATGCGCAAAGGCGGCGACGCTGCAGGGCGTTCCATTAATCTCGCACTAAGCAATCGCGGGCTCCGTGCGCTGAATGAAGTAGGCCTCGCAGAAAAAATGAAGGCCGTTGCAATTCCGATGCACGGCAGAACGATGCATGATATCCATGGGAAACTTTCGTTTCTTCCATATGGAAAAGAGGGGCAATTCATCAATTCTATTTCCAGGGCCGGATTGAACATCGTTTTAATGAATGAAGCTGAACGGTTGGGCGCAAAGATCCATTTCGATCAGCGAATTCAACACGTGGATCTCGATCGCACGCAGCTTAGTATTGAAGATTCTGGCAACAACGTCAAGCACCTCACATTCGATCACATTATTGGGGCTGATGGCGCATTCTCTGCCGTTCGGGGCGCAATGCAGATCACTGAGCGTTATGATTATCAGCAGAGCTACATCGCGCACGGCTATAAAGAACTCACGATACCGGCAGGAAAATCGGGCGAATGGCAACTTGAAAAAAATTCTTTACACATCTGGCCGCGCGAAAGCTACATGCTCATCGCATTGCCCAATCCCGATGGCAGCTTTACATGCACGCTATTCTTCCCGTTTGATGGAAACCCATCATTCCAATCGTTGAGTTCCGATGGTGCAATTGAGAAATTCTTCGCTGAGTTCTTTCCCGACGCGACGGCGCTGATCCCCGATCTGATTGCTGAGTTCAAGCAAAACCCAACAGGATCATTGGTCACCGTAAAGTGTTATCCGTGGGTTCGCAACAACACCGTTCTGGCTGGTGACGCCGCCCACGCCATCGTTCCTTTCTATGGTCAGGGTATGAATGCGGGATTTGAGGATTGTCGTGTCCTCAACGGGTTACTGGATAAGCACAATGATGACTGGAAAAAAGTAATGCCGGAATTTCAGCAGATCCGGAAACCGGATTGCGATGCGATAGCGCAGCTGGCGCTCGACAATTTCGTGGAGATGCGCGACCTCGTGGGCACACCCGACTTTCTGCTGCGCAAGAAGATCGAAGCCAAACTCAACGAATTGTATCCGGACAAATGGATACCACTTTATTCGATGGTGACATTTCATGACGAAACACCATATTCTACTGCCCTTAGCATCGGTCAGCGTCAAAAGCAGATCATGGATGAAGTGATGCAAACACCTTCGATTGAAACGACGTGGCAGTCTTTGGATTTCAAAAAGATCGTTCAACGACTCGAAGCCTGACCGGGCTAAAGCCCGAGAAATTCTTTAGAACGCAATTAGCCCGGACCTTAAGATCCGGGCTAATAATCCGTGTCTGTCCGTGTAATCCGTGGCTAAGAAATTAAACCTCCGCAATCAGGATCTTGTATTCCTCGTAACGAGTAAGAATATCCCGAACGTAGTTGACGGGCTCCTCACATTTACAGTACCCGGCAACCACAACAGGATCGCGGTAGTATTTCGGGTTTGACTTCTGCTTCAGGAACATTTCCACTTCCTCCCACTTGGCTGGATTCTTACCATATTTCTTCGCAAGGTTTCTGGCGTCGATGATGTGCGACAAGCCTGCGTTGTATGAAGAGAGGACGAACTTGAGTCGCTCATTTTTATCGTTGATATATTTTCCCCACAACTTGTCCAGGTATTTTAAATAGCGAACCCCCGCCTTCAGGCTTTGGTGTGGATTGGTCCGGTCGCGTGCGCCGAACTCTTCCGCGGTAGCGGGCATTAGTTGCATCAAACCAACCGCTCCGGCCCACGATTCAGCATTAGGCTGGAAATTTGACTCCTGGTAGATGACCGATGCCAGCAGCCTCCAATCCCAACCCAGTATCTCCGCCTCCTTCTTGATCTCATCATCGTAAGGCGACAGCTTGTTGCCTCCAAGTGACGAGTAGTCACTCGTGATCCGTATCTGCGATGACCTCGGGCTGTTAAAGTATTTTTTGAACAACACTGCGAATCGGCCGTTGCGCTTGAGTTCTTCCAGCCAGCCATTTACTTCTGTCAGCAACTCAGGCGAGTTTTTCCTGACAGCCCAGGCAATCTGTTGAGGAAGGCTCATCACCGTGTTGATATCGAGGTTGGGATAATATACCGCGTTGACCATTGCGATGGTTTGGTCGGTGACCGTGTATTGGATCTGACCTTCGGCAACCTTCTGTATGAGTGATTCTGTTTCGGCTTCAGCGCTGTCCTCGCGAATAACAATATTGCCGCCAATTTCCTGCGATAGATTCTGGAGTCGTTCTTTAAAGGAAGACTCGTTCATAACGTGGACCTCTTTTCCGATGAGCTCAACCGGGCTTCTGACGAGGTTGCGTTCAAGTCTCGCGGGGGGCATCCGGCGCCAATTAGAAGGTTTTTTTTGAACCAGGACCTGGCAGGTATTGAACTGAGTATCGGTAAACGACAGGTATTTCGTGCGATCCTGGGTGATCGTAAGTGGAAAGGCGATGAGGTCTCCCTCGCCGCGGTTCAGCAAGTCAATAGATTGCTCGATGCCGCTGATGACCTTGATCTTGAGCTTTACATTGAGTCGCTTGGTGAGACTTTGAAGCAATTCATACTCATAGCCCATCGGCTGACCACGGTAGATGAAATAGCTTATCGAGTTGTTGTCGACAATTGCCTGGAGAAAGCCTCGCTCGCGGATCTGTTGCAGGTCTACCTGGACCTCCGGTTCCTGCGCAAATTCTTTAGAATCTCCCTTCTGCGCACAATCCCCCAAAAGCAAGGCCAAAGCAACGGCTGAGGACAAAAAAACCGGTCTTGCCATTATTGAAAGTACGAAAAATGGGGCAAAAATTAAAGCGAAGGAGATCCGCTTGACCCTCACCTATCAACTCGCACCAAAAAAAGAGGCCCCTTAAAGAGGCCTCTTTTCGCTTATCAAACTTAGTGCTATCAGAATGTGTAACGTAAGCCAAACTGCATGTAATAAGTGGAGCGATAGCTGTTATCATTCCTGAAAGTATCTGTTACCGGCAGGTTGTTTACGGTTGCCATGCGGAAGATCGGAGCTACTGTTCCGCCTGGTGAGATCGCCGAGTTGTTCGTTGGAACAAGGATTGCAGACGTGTTGACCAGCTTGTAAACACCCCAATCTTTGTTCAACAGGTTTCCAACGTTAACAATATCCAAGGTGAATTGCAGCGTATTCTTGCGAGCGCCGATATCAGTGAAGATATCCTGGATAAGTCTGAAGTCGAGTTGATCTCTCCAAGGATACTCTGCTCCGTTACGCTCTGCGTATTGACCTTTGTGCTTGCTGAGGTATGGATCTTGAGCAACGAACTGATCCCACAACTGCTGCTGTTGTGCTGCCGTCCAGGTTCCTGCGGGCGTCGTCAACGTAGCAAAGTTGAGTTCTGATCCCGAGTTCGGAATCCAAATCAGGTCATTTGTCTGACCATCGTTGTTGAAGTCGTTTGAATACGTGTAAGAATAACGGCCGGCAATCGAAGCCTCATAGAACATAGTGACTTGCGTTGCCAGGTGTTTGAGGTATTCCTTTCTGTATGAAAGCGATGCAATGAAACGATCGGGAACGATATAGTTTGCATTAGCAACTTCAGGGAAATTTGAATTGTTGACGATCTGAGTCAATGACCACGTGTTCAACAATTGGTCACCACTACCATCGAAGAGCACCTTCGCTGCACTCTTCGTATAGGCGGCCATCACATCAAGTCCTTTTGCAATAGGCTTTTGAAGTCTGAGTGTCACGGATCCGTACCATCCCTGACCTGAATTCACCAGTACCACTGGGTTGAACGCTGCCGTACCGGTTGCTGCACCGTTGGGTTGAGCTATGCCGGCCGCGTTAAGTGGGTTGATGAACTTATCTTTGTTGGCATTGGGATAAATAGGACGATGGTCTGCGTATCCTGTCGCGTTAAGAGGCGTTGGATCAACCAGGTTCGGGTTGATACCTCTCGCTACGTTAAGATCTTTGTTGAGGATTCCCTCCAAAGAACCAACGATACCCCAAGGCAATTTCATATCGATCGCAAGGCTCGATTTCCATGTTTGCGGGAATTTGAAATCTTTGGTCAGCGCGCTCACAGTGCTGGGAATTGCTGTTCCAGGTGTAGGCTGTGTTGCCGGACGATATGCTGCAGGGTCTGGATTAAACACTCCTGGTGTGTTTGCCTGGCCGATGTAAGTCTGAGTGAACTGGATGAGACCCGCGTCACCTGACTGGCTTACGATCCAAACCATCGGGATCTTACCTGTGAAAACACCTGTTCCTCCGCGGATGACCATTGAGCGGTCGCCTTTCAAGTCATAATTAAAACCGATGCGAGGGCTGAACAGCAGCTTTGAGTCAGGGAGGACACCTGTGTCAACTTTTCTGCCATCATAGAATGTCAGGGCAGCAACCAGAGGGTGCGTTTTGATCTCCGGAGTTTCGTTGAATACCGGCTTATCGATGCGGAGGCCGACAGTTACTTTGAGCTTGTCGTTTACGTTAACTTCGTCCTGACCGTACACAGAGAACTGAGAAGTCTTCACAGTTGGGAAGGCCTGCGCGTAGCCAGGCAACAATGAATAAGTTATTGCGAAGTCGCGCGGCTTCTGGTTCGTAATGAAATCGTTCCAGGAGTTGAAAGTGTAATAGCTGGTTCCAAAGCGCTGGAAGCCGTTCAATGTTGATGTGAAATCTGCTTGCGCTCCAACGGTAATGTTGTGCTTGTCAACCGTCCAGCTAAGGTTATCCACGATAGAAGTAGTTTTAACCTGGCGAAGGTTGCCATAAGTGAATGGCTCATACCCGAAGAAAGTATACGGATTGCTGTACGTAGAGCTCGTTACCGACTGGCTACCATCGAGGATATCAACAAACGGAAAGTTTCTGCTGTCGGAACTGCGGGGCTCATTCTGATTTGTGTACGTTCCTCTCAGCGTGTTCGAAAACTTGCCGCCGAAAGTAGAGTTCAACTCCGCAGCGAAGGAATACAGGTTGTTTTCCTGATAATAGTTTGAGTTGGCATATCCCATTCCGTATTGTGAGTTTGTTCTTGTGTTGGGAAATGCTGCCAACGGACTGCGTGATGTGCTCGCAAAGAATGGAGTCTTATTTTCCACTTGCATGTAGCGGACGTTGAGGCGATGATTCGAGTTGATATTCCAGTCTACACGTGTTGTGATCTTTGTGTTGGTTGTCTTAAAATCGTAGCCTTGGTACGGACCCGTATTATAATTATAGTTTGTCGCAAGAAACGCGCTTGTGGCATCCAATTGCGTTGCCGTTGGCCTGGCGACGTTAGGTGCACTACCGAAAGGATTCGAAGGGGTCGCAGCAAAATTAGTTTGACCAGGTTGAATTTGATCCGTTGTCTCCGCGTTGGCGAAGAAGAACAGCTTGTTCTTAATGATCGGACCACCGAGGCGGAATCCATAAGTCTTGATATCCAGACGTTGTGTAGGGATACGCGTCTCATCCTGAACCCTGTCACCTTGCTGTCCCTGGGTACGTGTGAACATGTAAGCAGATCCTGTAAATGTGTTTGACCCAGAGCGTGTAACAGCATTCATCGAGCTTCCAATAAAGCCCGACTGCCGTATATCATAAGGCGTTACGTTGATCGTAATTTCCTCGATGGCGTCAAGCGACACCGGGTTACCGTTACCAGGGAGGTTTCCGCCAATACCAAACGAGTTGTTAAAATCCGATCCGTCAATGGTGAAGTTGTTCTGACGATAGTTTCCACCGCCAAATGCACCCTGGCTTGTGCTGGTGCCTTGTGGTGTCATACGCATCAGGTCGCTCACGCTCCTGGAGATACTCGGCATCGTTAGCATCTGGCGGCTATTGATGTTCGTAACCGCACCGTTCTTCTCAGTGTTCATCGACTTTTCAGCCACACCGGTCACAACGAGCTCTTCGAGCTGAGTTCCCTCTTCCTGCATGACGTGGTTGATCACGTAAGTCTCAGCCAATGCCAGGTTAATGTCGCTGTAAGTCTGAGTCTTATAACCCACAAATGAGATGGTGATTTTGTAAGGACCACCTGGTCGCATGTTTACAATGTTGAACTTACCATCCGCCGTTGATACCGTACCGTAAGATGTACCTGTCGGTTCATGGACCGCCACTACGTTTGCACCGGGGACCGCCCCGTTCTTGTCCTTAATTGATCCCGAAAGGGACGACGTCGTGACTGCCTGCGCCATCAGCTCTCCCATGGCTGACAACACAAGTGCCGACGCGAGTAGTAAAAGTTTTCTCATAAGTATTGGGTTTTTATAGTATACTGTTTTTTCGAGATGCCAAAAATATTGGTTCCTCGCTCCCCGATTTTTACCGGGGCTTTAAATGTTACGAACAAGTTATTAACAATTCCTTAATCTAGCATTCAAGCAAACGATTGCTGGTTTCAAGTTTTTTTATGCCGTTTTTTATCATTTCAACCATTACTTAAAGTGTCCCATATTAAACTTCCTCTTTTCCTGTAATTTGGAATTTACAACTGCAAAATTTTCAGTGATTAGATTTCCTATAGAAATCAAAAATTTTTTGGAAGTGTTGGGTTTACCCTTTCAATTCCTTTTTCACTCGCCGGGACACACGAAAGGTGTAGGCAAATGACCCTCGTTCCCTATCTTTAAAAAAGACATGGCCAAAAACAAAACTATCTCCAGCGTTATCCTTTGGTCGGTCATCTCAGCGGCGTTTATCGGGCCGGGAACTGTGACTACCGCAGCCTCGGCTGGATCACTGTTTCAGCTGGACCTGTTATGGGCGGTGGTCTTTGCAACTATTGGCTGCATAATCCTCCAGGAGGTTTCCGGAAGGCTCACCATTGCCAGCGGCCTTACTATGGGTCAGGCGATGGAGATCAAATACGGAAAAGAAAAAAGTCAATTGCTCAAATTCATTCTTGGCGGCCCGGTCATCATGGGTTGCGCAGCTTACGAAGCCGGCAATATTCTTGGAGCCACATCAGGATTATCACTGATCACAGCCTTCGATACGCGGATATTGACCATCATACTTTCACTGATCACGGCATTGGTTCTTTGGACTGGTAAGAAAGATGCGATTGGCTGGTTGATGACGCTGCTGGTGGCCATGATGGGGTTTGCATTCTTTGCGTTAGCGCTCGGCAGGCCCTTTACAATAAAAGAATACCTCGTTTCTGGTACTGTTCCGTTTCTGCCACCCGGCAGTGAATTGCTGACACTCGCCCTGGTAGGCACAACCATCGTTCCCTACAACGTTTTTCTTGGCTCAGGCATCAGCAAAGGGCAGACAGTACCCCTGATGCGTATAGGTCTCACATTGTCAGTCATTATCGGGGGATTGATCACTGCTGCGATTCTTATTGCTGGAACATCTGTAAAATCATTCTCCAATTTCAACGAGCTGGCAGCCGCATTGACAGACAGCATCGGACCGATGGGCGGTGCCGCATTGGGAGTAGGTCTTTTCGCTGCGGGCTTTTCTTCCGCTATCACTTCACCCTATGCTGCCTCAATTATTGTATCAACTGTATTTAACTGGGGTGAGCGAGCTCAAAGATTGACATGGGCGTTGGTGCTTCTTACCGGCTTTGCTTTCGGCATAAGCGACATCAAGCCAATACCTGTCATCCTGGCCGTCCAGGCACTTAACGGACTTGTCTTGCCGCTCCTCACTGCCTACCTGATATTGCTTATCAATGACTCAGCTATCATTCCCAAAGAACACAGGCAGTCGAAGTTCTACAATGTTGTTTTGATCGTAATCTTTGGTGGTGTGTTATTAATGGGCCTGAACAATATCGACAAATCAGTGTCGACCTGGCTGTCAGTGCCCTCGGGACATTTTGTGGTCATGCTGGTGACAACAGGTGCCTTGATGGCTTACATTAGTTATAAACTCTTCGTTTCCCGAAATCAACAGTAACTAATGTTTTGAGGCTGTACGGCTTGCCTGTCAACAGTTCAAACAATCAACCTTTCCTCAACACTTTTATTAAAGTAATGAGGGACACCAGTGTCCACACTGCTTCCAGGATAATAAAAGGCACAAACAGAATCAGGATGGATGCAACGCAAGTGAGTGCCGCTCCAATTGTATTCATCAACAGGTATGGAACACTGCTTTCTGTGATCTTCTTCATGAGGTTTAACAAAAACGCTACCAGCAAAATGGCAACCCCGATCGATCCTAACCAATCTCCAAGTGTCATAGTTTTAAAAATAAAATCCCCGCCTCGATTGAGACGGGGATATGTTGAAATGAAATTCCTGACTACGCTGCGATTACTTCATCAAATGCTTTCACAAATCCTTTCATCTCGTCCATGGTACCTATGCTGACGCGGCACCATTCCTTGCCCAGGTAATCCCACACACGTATCTGATATCCTTTTGCAATAGTTTGTGCGAGAATTGTTTTGCCATCTTTTGGCGCAGGGAAAAGCACCACATTGCCCATTGGCTTGCCATAAAACCACTTCTTTGAATCCAGGTATGAGGTGAAGAAATTTCTTGCCGCCGCATTCATTTTCCGCGTGTATGCCAGGAATTCTTCATCTCCCAGACTCGCCTTTGCTGCCGCGATGCCAGCCTGATTCAGGATCGTATCGGACTGATACCTCTCAAGCTTCTGAATCAACTCCTTCTTAGCGATAATATATCCGATGCGCAGACCTGCAAGACCATAGACCTTAGAGAATGTTCTCGACACGATTACATTGTGTCCCTCTTTAACAAGATCGACCATTGAAATCTGCTGCGAGGGCTCGAGAAACTCGATATACGCCTCGTCCGCATAAACTATTGCTTTCTTAGACTGCTCAATACAGAATTGCTTCAGTTTGTTCGGATCCAAAACAGTTCCGGTGGGATTGTTTGGATTGACTATGAACAAAATCTTGGTGTCGGGCTTCACTGCAGCCGCCATCGCATCCAGGTCGTGCACAAGGTTCGCATCCAGGTTCACTTTGTCCCACCGCGCGTTGAATTTTTCGCCAAAGGTCATCATCGACGGGAAAGTGGGCCATGCAGAGAGGATCGATCCACTGCCTTCGACGCCAACTGCGATACCGGTCATGGCGAGGGCTTCACCCGAACCGCATAACATCAGTACCTGATCGGACGAAACACCTTCTTTCGAAGCAATCATGTCACGAAGTTCAATGGAAGACTCGAAGCCATACCTATTCATGTCCATCATGGATGCCTTGATCGCCTCCCGGGCTTTTGGCGACGGGCCATATGGGTTTTCATTGGACCCCAGGCGAATAAGCTTGGGGTTGGATTTGAAGGATTTATAAAACTCGTATTCAGCATTGCTCGCAGGGGCTGCCGCGAGTTCCTGAAAAAAGGAAAGTCCAAGCGGAACCCCGGCTCCTGCCGTTACCGCTGATCGTAGCCAATCTCTGCGTTTCATAGTATTGATGATTTTGATGGTCATTTAAAAATAATCAAAAATCCGGAGGGTTTGCCACGGATTACACAGATGGGCACAGATGCTGTTCCAAACGGAAGTTTAACCATGATTTGAGAGCGCTGTTGCCCGCCCTCTCATCCGAACTAGCGCCAGGGAGCGCGCGCAGTCGTGGTGACGAAGGGCTCGCCGTCGAGCACAATCATCGGGTCATTGACATTCTTAGGGTGGTTGCGCTTTTCAAGACGGTAGGATCCCTGCCCGGCGGATTGGGAATTATAATATATACGGTCACCCTGCACATACCAGGTGCCCCGGTCTCCACTTTGCGAAGCCGTCCCACCAGAAAGGGTCTCGGTGTTAACACTGCGTGAGCCTTCATACGAGTATGTATAAGTGCCATCAGCCCGGAGGTTTATACAGCGGCTTGTCTGGGAATTGCTGGTCATATTCATGTAGCACCATTGACCTACGAGCTCCATAGGAACATTTCCCGTTCCGGTCGAAGCCGGAGTAGTTCCAGAAATTCCGGAACCCATGGGCTTTGTGTAAGTAACTTTTTGTCCGTTGATCGTCAGATTCAATACGCTGGCGTTGACTGTGTAAGCCATCATCACATTTCCCTGTGCGGTTGTGAGGATAATGTGACCTTGTGAAACCTTGTATGGAAAACTGTTGCCGAGATAAACACAATTTCCGTCCTGTTTGAATTCGATCATCTCTCCATTACCTGACCAAAGTCCGAATAGTTTCTTGTCGGTGGCGCTGAAGGCTGCGTCTGCTGGCTGCGTGCCGGTTGTCTGCGATGAGGACTCCTTGCCTTTGCGGGAGAACGTAATCGGTTTCTCGAGGTCGCCACCAGAGAGCGTCATGGCGTCGCCTTTGAGGTTGAAATTGTAATTGGTAGTCTTGTCACCTGAAATGATCGCGAGGATGCTTCCCTTCTCAGCGAACCTGATGGCTTCACCGTCGAACTCGCCTGATCCATCCTGATTCAGTATCAGGGTCATGTCGTAGCCGAATTCGCTGTTCTGCCAGAGCCCGTAAACTTTCCCCTGCTGCTGGACCTTAGTGCCTATCTGTGCCTGGGTCACAAATGCCGTGCACAGAAGAAATATGACGATGATTCTCATAAAAGTGGAATTGCGTCCTGACCGACAATGAAGTTAACGAAAAGGTGATAAGTTAATGGTTAATAGTTAATCGGATAACTCGCGCTTAGTGGGTGGCGACTTCACAAGTCTCTCGACCTCGTTTGGAATATTCCATCTATTCGCCATGGTCGACTGTTAAATGGTGCCATACCTGATAACTATTAACCATGGACGGCTACCTCGTGCCCTAAAGCACGTTGTTCAGCTGTTCCTTGATCTTCTCGAGCTCCTCTTTCATGATCACTACATCCTTTTGCATCTCGGCATCGTTTGCCTTGGAGCCAATGGTATTTATTTCCCTTCCAATCTCCTGGGCGAGGAACGTCAGTTTCTTTCCATTGGATTGCGGCTCGTTCATAATCTTCAAAAAGTAATCAAGATGCGTTTTTAGCCTTACCCGCTCCTCATGGATGTCGAGTTTCTCAATGTAGAAAATAAGCTCTTGCTCGAGACGGTTCTGGTCAAAGCCTTCCTCTCCAAAAAAGTCGGTGACACCCTTTTTGATCCGAATTCTGATTTTTTCGATTCGTTGCGGATCGAGCTTCTCCACCTTCACAAGCGCGTTCGCGATTGACTGGACATAGCTCTTCAGCTTCTCCTCCAATGTCGCTCCTTCGGTTCTTCTGAAACCATCACAAAGGCCGATCGCCTCCGTCAGCACCTTTAAAAATTTGTCATATACCGCCGGATCCAGAATGGATTGATCGGTGTTCTGCTGGACGTCGGGGGATTTGAGGGCCATCTCAAACAACGTGTCATACGGCGCCATTACCTTGTCCGCAAGTTTTTTCAACTCCGCATAATGTGCGACAAACATCGCCTCGTTGTACTGCTGTGGAATATTCTGAGCATTGACTTTCACATATTCAACAGAAACAGAAACCTTTCCCCGCTCAAGCTTGTCGGTTATGATGTTCCGGACATCAAGCTCTTTTTCCGAGAACATGCGCGGCAGACGCAGGTTCAGGTCGAGAAATTTTGAATTAAGACTTTTGATCTCCACCAGGATAGTCGCTTCTCCGATTGACTCACTTGCCTGGCCGAAGCCGGTCATTGATTTAAGCATGAAGGAAATTGTTCTTTAGCCGCGCAAGTTAAAAAAGATTCCCCTGTGGCATGTGCTAGGGGGCGGGTTCAGACTAAAAATCATAGCCGATCGACACCATGACGCGTGGATCCTTGACTTTGTAATTCTCGACAGGCCACGCGAGATCGAATTTCAGGTAATAGCCCAGCATCATGGTCCTGAATCCAAAGCCGTAGCTATATAACCACGGGTTGAGATATTGTTTCAGGTCAATCGTAAACGGCCCTTGCTTCACCTCTACGGTACGAAGTGTGTTCTGCGAATTGATAGGAGGATCTCCCGTCCAGCTCGTGCCTATGTCATAGAATGCAATGAACTGCATGTTGCGGAAGAAGTTCGATGACACCGGGCCGCCGGCAAGTGCTCTCACCAACGGCAGGCGAAACTCGGCATTAGCCATCGCGACACTGGTACCGTACAATGTTGCATAGTCGAACCCGCGAAGCGTCGTTGCAAACTCTGTAAAGAGGAGCTGTGAGTTGTAGCCCGATTTCACCGTCAGCGGATTCTTCACACCTCCGTAGTTAATCGAATTACCAATCCAGTTATCGACTCCTCCCAACACGTAATTTTTGGGTGCATTGCCAAAGAATGTCCCCGTGTAGCCACGCACGGCAAACACGATCTCCTTATAAATCTTTTGATAGTGACGAACGTCCAGGAAGATCTGTGAAAAACTTGCTTTCTTATTTCCAAGGCCTTCGTAATCAATGAAGCTCAGCTTACCACGTGTACCTTCGATGATATTCATCCCGGTAGTAACAGAATTATCATAAACCAGCTCTACGCGCGCGCCTCCATAATATTGCTGCTGAGATGGGAGAAACGCCGGTGGTCCCGGGCTCACCTGCTGATCAGGACCGCGGTCAACAAACATTGTATAACCCGCGAAGGGCTTCACAGATAGTCTCATGCGCACCGATAGTGGCAACGAGGCACCTACTTCGATTTTTTGGAATGTGTACTTCTGAAGCTGGTCATTCTGCGTCCAGAATATGACCTTCCGATCGTAGCGCACGCTAAAGTCAACGCGATATTTCAGGTACTGGAATTCACCATAAACGTCGCCGCTCTTCCAGTCGAATGCAGTCTGGATACCTCCGAATATCCTATAGTTCTCAAGAATATCATTCATCTGTGTCTCCAGCCTGATGCTGAATCCACGAAGCGGGTCCACAACAAAATTTGTGTTGAGGCTTTCATAGCTAAACTTGGGTGCATACGGGAAAGGGCCGTTGATCCGGCTGTTCTCCCGCGCTTTCATATATCGACTCAGGAACGTTTCAGGCGCTTTTTGTGTCTTGACGGCCTCATCTTCAAACTTGTAATCGTCTGTATTGACACTCTTCTCCTCTTGCTTCGGCACGATTACTGTCTTCGGGGCAACAACGGTATCCTGCTTCGCCGGCTTCTCTTCGTCGAATGAATAGTTATCAGTATTGATGTCAGTTTTTTTCGGATTCACCGTCGTGGTGTCGGCGCGCACGCTGTCACGAACGACAGGCTTCGGCCGGATGGTATCCTGCTTACGCTGCAGACGTTCATTAATCAGCTGCTTGATCGAAATTCCTTGTCGCGCCTCCTTCTTCCGGCGCTCGGTCAACGACTTAACCTGTTGTGCCTCTTTGCGCTTGGTTGCAGGCGTGAATATCTGTTTGTCAAGATTGAGGTGCTTCTGAATAAAGATATCGTCTTTCATGTCCTTTGTCATGACCAACGCCAGTGTGCTGGTGTAAAAATCGATATCGTATTCCTTTATGCTGGAAGGAAAATTCGTGACCTGGATATACACTCCTGTCCTGCGGTCAAAATGAAAAAGATTAAGGATGCCCCGCTGATCGCTGAGATAAAAGATATTGTTTTCGTCTTTGGCCTTTGGGTAAAAATCCTTGCTGAGGGTGTTTGTGATTCGGTTTACAACATTGTTCGTCGAGTCGAGATTGTACATGAACAGGTTGTAGTTCGTCGGAATCTTGGTATAGTCTTTAACAATGGTGTTGGTCGTGTCGGTGGTTCGGTTTGAACTGAAAACAACTGTGTTTGAATTAGGAACGAATGACGGATCGAAATCGTCGAACAAATCGTTTGTGAGGCGCCGGGTGCGGTCGCGGCGGCTGCTGATCAAATAGAGATCATTCTGACCTTCAACGTCTGCACTCATGATCGCAAGTCGCCCGTTGGAAGAAAAGTTGAAGCTGCGGATGTTGCTGAATTTTTCCAGCTGCCGCGGCAATGTACTGCGTGTGCTCAGGTCATACAACCAGAATATGTATTCACCATTCTTTACGCCAATCACACCGAGTGTGTGGGAATCCGACCAGCTCAACAAGGGCACATGATAGTCGACAGTCTGCTTGAAGACTCTGTTGCCGCCGTCAAGGATTTTCGTTTCGCTTCCATTTTCAAGTGACTTTACAATCACTTCAAATTTCCCGCGATCATTTACGGCGTAGGCGACGTTCTTTCCATCGGGACTGATCTTGATCGTAGTGTACACAACGGTCTTGCGATGCTTGGGACTGAAACGCTGTGAGTCGGCTGGCGCCAGGTAGCTTTGGGCAACTCTCTCTTCCTCAGCAAGGTAAAATCTTTTCCAGTCGGCCATGAATTGCTTAAAGCTCACGCCCAATGTGATGTACATGCTCTTCTGCTCATTGCGAATCACGCGAGTATAGTTCAGAATGTTGGCAACACTTCCTTTTCCATATTTTTCCACCACATAATTCCAAATGGACTGCCCGATCAAGGCTGCCTCGGGTCCAGTCGATTTAAGCGCACGATTTACTTTTTTGCTTTTCACCAACTGGCGCACGTAGTCATCCATTTCAGCATTCCATCCTTTTGCTGCATAGAGCGATGCGCCATCAATAAACCATTCAGGGAGATTCAGTAGCACAGCGTTTTGAAACATGTCTTTCAGGCTCCCGCCAAACATCATCTCGTTGACCATCAGGTCGGCTACTTTATATATGAGTTCTTCCTTGAACTCATCCAGTGTGCCGGGATGCGCAATTTCCACGTACGGCTTTATAAAGGAAGTCTGGCCATTGACATTGAATTGCTGCCCCATGATCCCCATGTTGCTTTGCTGCAGGTCAGTGACCGAGTTATATAGAAATACCTTTGTTTTAAGATAGGGAGGGTACCCGATCAGGTCCGTGATGCGATCAAATTCGGTTTCCAGGTATTGGGTGGCCTCGGTGGCAACTTTCCTCCTGTTGTCATAATAGTAGACATCGAAGTTCTCAGAACTGACGTACTCCCATTTGAATGTCCGGTACTGAATGCGGTTTTTACCAAAGACTTCGCTGGCCCGCTGAGCCACTGCGGGGAGAGAAAACAAAGCAGACAAAACAAAAATCGCCAGTGTGCAACAGACACCCTTCATGCGCATAAAGTCAGTCACGATCAACTCGAATATAACGCTTTGAACCGATAAATATTGACCTCGGTTGACAGGTCACCGTTTCCTTCCAGCCAGCTGGCCAATTGGTGGGCAAAATAGGGACTCAAACTTACACCTTTCGTTCCAAGACCGTTGAATGCAATCACGTTTTTATTACCCGGATGAGCCCCAAGAATCGGTCGACGATCTGGCGTCGTTGGTCTAATACCCCAGTCTTGGTGAACGATTTCGAATTGTTTTCCGATCAATTGATGAAGTGCCGACGCGAGGTAACCTCGCCCGCTGTCGGTGGCTGATTCTGAAAAGGGTGCATGCTCGTAGGTCGCTCCCACCTTAAAGATTTTTTCCACGTCCGTTGGCGCGAGATATACGCCGCGATTGAACAGACGTTCCGGCGCGAATGAGAGTTTGACATCCAGCGTTTCACCCTTAAGTGCCCTAAGTGGCAGCCAGTGAAAAAACTTGGTCTTCAGCGCTGCAAGTCCGTTGCAGAAGATGATCTTATCCGCCAGTATCTCGCCGTATGAAATTTGGTCCTGGGTTTCTAGTTTGTCTTCATGAAATTCATTGCTGGAATAGCTGTTCTTTTCAATGAGTGCATTTCTCACAGTATCAATCCAGCGAATCACGCTCAAGTACCCTGAGTTCACAATTTCTATACCGCCGAAGGGATTCGGGATATTGAAGCTGCCTGCAGGATGTATGGTGAGATCCATGCCCTTTATACCTGAATTGTTGAGCTTGTCAGCCCATTGTGTTCGCTCATCCTCTGCAACGAATGGGCGATAAACCGGAAGGCGGTTTAAAAAATGCTCATTCGTTTTGATTTCTGCATCACCGTAAAATTTCTCGAGGAACGGAAATATCTTTTCAGCCATCCAGGTCTTGGTGAGCACGCGGCCCGTGATCGGGTTATAAAGTCCTGCCGCTACTGACGATGCGCGATTGGCCGCGGGGCTATCAAACACTACGAGCGACTTTCCTCGCTGCATCAGCTCCCATGCCAATGCACTGCCTGCCAGGCCTTGTCCTACAATAATATAGTCGACACGTCTGATCATCGAATCGTTATGAATAAGGATGAACCACTGGGGCGCAAAGATCGGACTACGGAAGAATAATTTTCAAAACTTAGCGCCCTTGCGCAATGGCGGTAAATCTTCACTCCCATTTGCGGTTGGCCAGATATACACCCCCAAGTATAGCAGCCATCCCGATGAAATGAGTCACATATAAGCTTTCTCCATCAAGTACTCCCCATGCAACGGAAACGATAGGAATAATATAAGTCACCGTGCTTGCAAACAGCGGTGTGGTCAATTTTACCAACTTGTTGAAGATTGAGTTTGCGACGGCGGTACTCATCAAGGCAAGGAGAAATATAAATCCAAATGCTTTCCATGCGCCAGGTTCGGAAGCTATCCTGGTGGTAAAATCAGTGAACCCAAAAAGATAAATGACAGCCAACGGTGATACAAGAACTACAGAGATCGCCGCGATGGCCACAGACCCGAGATCGGCGATCTTGAATTTGATGAGGTTGAGGTTCAACCCATAGCAGGCGCATGCGAGCACGATCAACGATCCCCATAAGTTGATGCCTATGCTGCCTTCCGTTCGGGAGAGCATCAAAACCACGGTACCCGCAAGTCCGATCAGTACACCGATGACAGCCGCACGGCTGAATCTTACTTGAAAGAAAGACGCACCAATGATGATCGTCCACAGTGGCGACAGTGTGTTAAGGATTCCCGCAAGCGAACTATCGATATGGCGCTGTGCAGTTGAAAACAGAAATGCGGGGAAGAAGACGGCCATTAATCCGGACAAGAACAATTTTGGAATATGGCCACTGTTAATCGTCTTCCATTTTGCGATGGCAAAGGGAAGGAAGATGATACCCGCAAGCGTAACACGCAGTGCAGCAACCTGTCCTGGCATAAATGAGACAAGGCCTTTCTTGATCAGAATGTAGGAAGTACCCCAGATCACCGCCAGGATGATCAATAAAACAAAGGACAACGGGGAATTCTTATTTTCCACAAGGGGCATGAAAGATTATCGTCCTGTCATGCTGGTTGGAGCGAATAGATGTCCAGCACTTCGTCGAGGATTGCATGAACTTCGGCAGCCGTGTCGGCCTCAACCAGTCTCGTGCGATAGGGCTTGAAATCAGGAAGACCTTTGAAATAGTTTGTATAGTGCCGTCTCATTTCAAAAACTCCGAGGCGGTCTCCTTTCCAACGAATCGAAAATTGAAAGTGTTCACGGCAAACGCGTACGCGTTCGGCTATGTCAGGAGGTGCTGCGATTTCTCCGGTCTTGAGATAATGTTTTATGTCATTGAATACCCAGGGTGCGCCGATAGATGCACGCCCGATCATGATGCCATCAACGCCAAATCTGTTTTTGTACTCCAGTGCTTTCTGTGGTGAATCGATGTCACCATTTCCGAAGATTGGAATCTTAATCCGTGGATTCTTTTTGATCTCAGCTATCAACGTCCAGTCTGCTGAACCTTTATACATCTGCACGCGTGTGCGGCCGTGCACGGTGAGTGCCTGGATGCCTATATCCTGCAGACGCTCGGCAACCTCGGTAATGTTCTTGGTCGCCTCATCCCAGCCGAGCCTGGTTTTCACGGTCACCGGCAAATGTGTGCACTTGACAATTGACTCGGTCATCTTCACCATCTTGGGAATATCCTGAAGCAAGGCGGCACCTGCGCCGCGGCATGCAACGGCCTTCACAGGACAACCATAATTTATGTCGATCAGATCCGGATTCACCGCAGTGGCTATTTCGGCTGAGCCGACCATGTTTCCAATGTCGCCACCAAATAGCTGGATGCCGATGGGACGTTCATATTCAAATATGTCGAGCTTTTGACGGCTCTTGGCGGCATCACGAATGAGACCTTCGGAGGAGATGAACTCAGTGTACATCAGGTCGGCGCCGCCTGCCTTGCATACTGCCCGGAATGGCGGATCACTGACGTCCTCCATGGGCGCGAGCAGCAGGGGAAATTCACCAAGCGATATGTTTCCGATTTTTACCACGACTCCGTTCTGTTATTCGTCTTCCTAGGGAAGAATTCGCCATATTTGCCCGCAAAAATAGCCAAAAACGACAATATGAGCGAGAATCTTGTTTCAGACCGCCGACCGGTTTCCTCGCTGCTCCAAATATTTTTATTGCTGATTTTCGGATTCGTTGTCCTGGGCCCAACGTTGGGAGTTATTGCCGCGACGTTGATCTACGGCGTTGGCTTTTTAGATGGTGTGGCCGACCCTGCCGCCCATCCTGAGTTCAGCAATGGGATTCTTCTTTCACAGGGACTGGGAGCTGCCATCGGTCTCATCTTTTTACCCTGGTTCTATCTCAAAGTCGTAGAGAAAAAGACGCTTGAAAGATTCTTTAAAGCCGACGCGAGATGGCCTGTTGCCATCATTTCAATTTTTGTAATCATCATAACGTTCGCTCTTGCAATTTCACCGATCGTCGAATGGAATGCCAATATTGAATTTCCTCAATGGATGTCGGGGTTTGGTGAGTGGGCAAAGCGCACCGAAGCGTTGGCGGCTGACCTTATTAAATCCATCACGAGCAACCTGTCGCCTGCGGGCTTTGCATTCACCTTTGTCGTCGTGGCTATTGTTCCTGCTATCGGGGAAGAGCTCGTCTTTCGCGGCATGATCCAAAACGAATTTCAACGGGCTCTGAAAAATCCGCACACTGCAGTCTGGCTTGCAGCGATTGTTTTCAGTGCTATCCATCTTCAATTCATGGGGTTTGTCCCCCGCGTGTTGCTGGGCGCGCTGATGGGTTATCTCTATTATTGGTCTGGCAATCTTTGGGTGCCGGTGCTCGCTCATTTCTTTAACAATGGTATCCAGCTCACGGGGCTATACCTTTATCAGAAAGGACTTATAACCTTCGATATTGAAAGTACAGAAAGCGCTCCCTGGCCGTTGGTGGCCGCCGGATTCGCTGCAACAATTTTTCTGCTTTTCTTCCTGAAGAACTATTTTCTACGCCAATCCCAGCCCCGTGACAGCGCTCAGTAGTTACAGCAACCTTGCTCAGCGGATCATTACTGCGCTCGTAGGAGCCGCAGTGATCGTCTTCTGCATTGTCTTCAGCGAGTGGACCTACTTTGCAATATTCTTCTTCATCTGCTTCATGACGCTGCGTGAATTTTATGCGCTGGCAGGCCTTGATGGAATGATAGTCCAAAAGTCACTCGGAATGATTTGCGGCATGAGCGTCTTCACACTTTCTTTTCTCATCGAACGTGGTATTATTTCTTATCGCTATTATTTTTTGATTTTTCCGATCATGGCTTGTGTGTATATGATCAAGCTATATAAAAAGTTCGAGCGCAAGCCTTTCACAAACATCGCGTTTACATTTCTGGGGATCTTTTATGTCGCGATGCCCTACGCGCTACTCAACATCGCCGCGTTCGAGACTGGCGAATATCATTTCGAGATCATTTTCGGCTGCCTGTTCATTCTCTGGGCGAGCGACACCGGCGCTTACATTGCGGGCACACTGTTCGGCAAGCGCAAACTGTTTGAAAGAATCTCACCAAAGAAATCGTGGGAAGGTGCGATCGGCGGAGCGCTCCTCGCATTTGCTTTTGCTTTTTTGATGAACGTATTCTTCCACTACCTGGCACTGTGGCAATGGTTGACGGTAGCCACAATTATTATTGTCGGTGGCACGTATGGCGACCTCGTTGAATCATTGCTCAAGCGCAGTATCGAAATCAAGGATTCCGGGTCCACACTCCCTGGACACGGAGGCTTTCTTGACCGCTTCGATGGGTTGTTGATATCAACTCCATTTATCGTGGCTTTCCTGGAGATTTTCTAAGAAATCCCATCTCCAGCAGATCGCGCAGATCTTTCGAAACATATTCGAATGCATTTATCTGCGAGATTTTGCGAGATCAGGGGGAGGAATAAATTCTTTCAGTTCATCGATATTGCTGAAATCCACAGTCCGTCAGCCCGAAATAAAGTTCGTTTTCGCTGTGACGAAAGACAATATTATTCCTCTTCAAATCAATTAACGGAAGAATCAACTTTTTCCATTTTGAACACCGCATCAGCCTAAATTATATATCTTTGCAACCGTTTTCGGGCCGGATTTCATGACCTGAACTGACTCGAATCACTCACTAAAAATTCAAACATGGCTTACATAGAACCCGCTCCGCTTCTCGATAAAGAGAATCCATTTGAAGCGATGATGTCACGTTTTCAGACGGCCTCTCAACTGCTGGGTCTGGAAGAACAGATCTACAACGTTTTAAAGGTGCCGGCACGGCAAGTCATCGTTTCATTGCCGGTAACTATGGACGATGGCAGCATACAGGTATTCGAGGGGTATCGTGTGATTCACTCTACGATCCTGGGACCGTCAAAGGGCGGCATTCGTTTCGACCCGCACGTGAACATCGACGAAGTTAAGGCGCTCGCTGCCTGGATGACCTGGAAGTGCGCCGTGGTTGATATTCCTTATGGCGGAGCAAAGGGTGGTGTGAAATGTAACCCCCGCGAAATGTCCGCTGGTGAGATCGAACGTCTCATGCGTGCCTATACACTCGCAATGGTTGATATCTTCGGTGCCGACAAGGACATACCTGCTCCTGATATGGGTACTGGCCCGAGAGAGATGGCGTGGCTCATGGACGAATACTCACGTACACGCGGAATGACCGTGAACGCAGTTGTAACCGGCAAGCCGATCGTGCTTGGTGGTTCGTTGGGAAGAACAGAGGCGACGGGTCGTGGCGTAATGGTGAGCACAATGGCTGCCATGGCCAAGTTGAAGATCAATCCCTACAATGCGACGTGCGCCATCCAGGGATTTGGAAACGTCGGGATGTGGGCGGCAAGACTGCTCGAGGAACGTGGGTTGAAAGTCGTGGCTATCAGTGACCTTTCGGGCGCTTATTACAATGAGAATGGTATCAACATAGATGCTGCACAGAAATTCCGTGACAAGAACAACGGAACCCTTGATGGCTATACCGAAGCGCAAAAAATAAAAGGTCCTGATATATTAACCCTGCCGGTGGATGTGCTGGTGCCAGCCGCTACAGAAGACGTTATCACCGTGAGCAATGCTTCGAAGATTCAGGCCAAGCTGATTGTGGAAGGCGCTAACGGCCCGACTTCATCAAAAGCAGATGCGATCATATACGAAAAGGGAATCAGCGTTGTGCCGGATATTCTCGCAAACGCAGGCGGCGTGACTGTATCTTACTTTGAGTGGGTGCAGAACCGCCTTGGATATAAATGGACTGCCGAGCGAGTCAACCGTCGCAGCGACAGGATCATGAAGGATGCATTCGACAACGTGTTCAGAGTCGCAACGGAATACAAACAATCCATGCGCATCGCGGCCTACATGGTTGCGATCGACAAGGTGTCAAAAACCTATAAGTATCGCGGCGGCTATTAAGCCGAAGCTTTAGGACGACGCCATTATTTACAATAACTTTGCAACCCTGTAGCGAATAGGCTACAGGGTTTTTTGTTTACCTATGACAATTCATAAAGAAGGAAGAACTCTCCTGTTTGTTCTGCTGATCGTTTTCTTCGCCGTCAACTGGGCAGTTTCGTATTTGATGCCCGCTGCAACAGCACTGCAGAACGTCGTTCTCGGCGTGTCCATCGCATTTTACCTGATCATTCTGCAATTCTTTCGCAACCCCATCTTTCAAATTTCGAAAAACGAAAAAACCGTTTTGGCTCCGGCCGATGGGAAAGTAGTAGTGATTGAAGAAACGGACGAAACCGAGTACCTCAACTCACGACGAAAGCAGATCTCGATTTTTATGTCGCCCGTAAACGTGCATGTGAACCGGATGCCGGTGGGTGGATCGATAAGCTATTTCAAATACCATCCCGGGAAATACCTGGTTGCATGGCATCCAAAGTCAAGCACTGAAAATGAGCGTACTACCGTCGTGGCAAAAATGAAGAATGGTACGGAAGTCCTCTTCCGTCAGATTGCCGGTGCCCTTGCGCGACGCATCAAGTGGTACGTGAAAGAGGGGCAATCGTTGGACCAGGGTCAGGAATTCGGATTTATCAAATTCGGCTCGCGTGTAGATATCTTCTTACCGCTTGACGCTGTGGTTAAAGTCAAGATTGGAGAGGTCACGAAAGGTGGACGCACCGTGATTGCAGAGCTAAGCTGATTAAGGCGGATTTCGCTTGAATTTTTTTCTCCCGCAGATTCCGCGGATCGCGCAGATCTCTTTTGGAATTAAAACAAATGTATTCACTTGCGATTTGTGCGATCGGCGGGAGGAAGAACACGCGCTCGCCCAATTAGTAGACGCATTCATCAAGTCTTCGACAGTGCCGTTATGTACCTGTCCGGGATCTCTCCCTTAGTAGCCGCCTGGTAATCTGCATAGCTGCACGGCACAATGCTATTTCTCTGGTACACCGACTTTGAAGGCATCGGCACCTCCATCCACCAACGCTCGGTGAATTTGCTTTTATAAAAAACCAGCTTCTCCGGATCGACCGGCATCGCCACGGTATACTTTGTAAAGTCGTTGCCCCTGAAGTCCTGTTCGTTCTTTCGGTGATAGTATCCCTCAATAAAGTACCACACCATGGTAGATATTACTGATGCTGTTTTCTTATGGCTGTCATCCAGGTCCGGACTATAACCGTAGAAACCGGCAGAGCTTAGCTTCTCATTCATACCGGCATACCATGAAATCTGACACGCATCTTCACCGCTCAGTCCAAATGGTTGTGCACGATCGCTTCCCGGGGCGTCCGCGGATCTTATTGAAGTAACGTCAAAAGACAACATGTCCGCTTGCCGGATGGCAGGCTCCATCTCAGCCATGTTAGTTCTCATTTGTCCAATGCGGAAGGCTTCGAAGTATAATTTCTCAAGTACTCCGATCGACGCCGGGTCGATTAAATATGTCTGATAGGCAAGGTGCGTATAGCTCAGCAGGTAATTCGGCTCATGCAATAGTATCTTATGCAGGTGTTTCTTGTCGGGTGTGCTTCCGTGTTTGTCTTCAAGATCCAGGAACGCATCCACGTTAAGCAAGCTCACCAGCTTTTCAAACCCTTCGTAAGCCCAATACTGTCCATAGTCCATATCGTGCGAACCTCCAATAATAATCGGCAGTACATTATTCTCCAGGAGGATCCGGCATACCTCACTTAGGCGCACATAAGATTCTTCCAGATCGATTCCAGGATTAAGATTTCCGAGGTCGACGATCCGATAGGGGCCGCTCCCCTTCTTCAATTGATAAAGTTTTTTTCTGATTTCGTTGGCAGCATGACTTTGTCCCGCATGGTGGCCAGCGCCACGTGTTTCGTTTATCCCGATGATTGCAATATGACTTCCTTTGTACTCCGGAATCTTTTCGTCGAAGATCCGAATGTTCTTTAAAAATGAAGAGGTCGAGGAGATGGAAGAATAAACGCTGTCATCAATTGGAGAAAAGAAAAGGGTAAGGTCCATTTTTGGAAGGAGGGTTTACCAAAGCTAGTTCATCGAAAGGGCAAAAGGAAATATCGAATAGACCTGGCCAATTCCATTGGGATTTCAAAACCCCTTCACGCAAAGTGCGCAAAAAAAATCGCAAAGAGCGCAAATCTAGTTCGCGATTTCTATGGTTCAGGCAAGGGCATTTTGATATATTTTTTGATAGGGCCTGTTGTTGTGTACACAGGCGTAAACCCTACTTATCAACTTGTTTCGCACAGCGTTAAGGACGCTCATTTTGTTTTTTCCAGTTAGTTTTCAGAGTGTAGGTTCTTAATTCATCACAGATTGGATAGCGGACATGGCAGCCATGTGAAGTAAACGCTTCAAGGTCATATTGGCCATCTTAGAGACTCTTGTTTTCCCCCGGATCGAAGATCCCAGTGTTCAGATGGAGCGATTCCGGCGAGCAAGTTTCTTGCTTCCTGGATGAGTAAACTCACCAGTGCTAACGATAAGATTGAGGCTGTGATCTTTCCAATGCCGGGGAACAAGTAATAAGATTGCATTGGAGTGTAGTTCTATATCTGACTTGACGTGATATTTGAAATTTTACCTCTCTAGCAAGCTCCCCCGAAAATAGGACAGTTTAGGATTAGACGGAAGTCTTAACTTTAAACTGTTAATCATGAAGAAAACTCGATTTACTGAAGCCCAGATTTTCAACATTCTCAAAGAATTTGATGCTGGCAAAAACATCTTGGATATAGCGCGCGAACACGGCGTTTCCAAGGCGACGATTTATAATTGGAAGGCTAAGTATGGAGGTATGGAGCTCAATGACCTGAAGCGAATCAAAGAGCTTGAGGAAGAGAATCGGAAGCTCAAACATATGTATGCTGAGCTCGCCCTGGACAACAAAATGCTAAAGGACGTTCTGGGAAAAAAGTTCTAAGGCCCGCCGAGAAGCGCGTTCGCGTTGAACATCTGCAGAAGACGTTTGAGGTAAGTCTGGGTCGGGCCTGCAAGGTAATGGATCTATCAAGGTCGGTTTACTATTACCAAAGTCATCGCGACGATCGCATTGTGATTGATAAGCTTCAATCAATGGTCGAGCAGCGACCCACTGAAGGGTTCTGGAAGATCTACTACCGGATCAGGAAGGAAGGGCTCGTTTGGAATCATAAGCGGATTCATCGGGTGTATAAGATTTTGAAGTTCAATATCAAACGAAAGGGCAAAAGGAGGCTCCCAGCACGCATCCTGCAGCCGTTAGAAGCTGTTCAAACAATCAATACCAGCTGGTCGATGGATTTTATGACGGACTCACTTTTATCAGGACGTAAATTCAGAACGCTTAATCTTATGGATGATTACAACAGAGAGGCACTTGCTATTGAAGTAGATACATCATTACCTGCAGAGCGCGTCATTCGAGTACTCGAACAAGTTACCAGCTGGAGAGACAAGCCAAAGCGCATTAGAGTTGACAACGGCCCAGAGTTTATCTCCAGTGCTCTTGGGTTTTGGTGCGAGGAAAAAGGAATTGCCTTGCAATTTATTCAGCCAGGCAAGCCGACTCAGAATGCTTACATAGAACGCTTCAATGGCAGCTTCAGGCGAGATGTATTAGATGCCTACTTGTTCGACAACATCAGCCAGATCAAAGCTCTTGCAGAAGAATGGATGGAGGATTACAACAACCAAAGACCACACGATGCACTGAACGGACGTAGTCCCGTGGATTTATGGAAAACTCTTGAGGAGTTTCCCACAAACCCACAGAATATTGCGATGACAATTGAAACGAATTTGTCTAATTTAATGCTGTCCTAAAATTGGGGAGCTTACATCTCGATCCCATGAATATCCAGCTCGACAGCTTTTATAGTTTTCAGACAACTTTTGCGGGAGGCTTTTAGAAGGGACTCTTCAATAAACTCAATCCCCTCCTGAGGAACTGTCAGTGCATCTTCATCTTAATAAGTCTTTCACGAATTACCAGCCAGTGACTTTAATTTTGAGACACAAAGCCTCTGAGGCTTCCAAGAAATGCAAATTTTCCGAGTTTTTAGAACAAAAACAATGCGTCTAGCATCAACCTGGTCATTTTTACCTCGTGTCATTCCTTGTGATTGTTTGATCTGAAGAGCTGGTTCAAGACAAACCTTGATTTGCTTTTTGTGCAAATACCGTAAGAAGGGGTAAACAATAGATTCCTGTACTCCATACATACTATCAAGGTGGAAAGAGACGATAGTTCCGATTTCAAAAGCGTTAAACATGGCTGCAATTGATTTAGAATTGTTCTCGACTTGTAGCTCATGAAATGTTTTTCCATCCAGGGTCAAAGCAGCGTCGAATTTTGACTTTGACACATCGATTCTAAAAAATAAACTGTTTCCATTAAATTTGATTGTTACGTTTAACCATGTATCCGTTAACGCTTCTAAACACAATCAAAACCTTAATAATAGGCCGTGAACCTAAATTTCTATTTGATGCCTGTTTAGAAAACTGACTGAGGATTGAATCGCGAAATGGGCCTCAAACCCGTGTCTTTGCTTAATTCACCTCAGTCAGTGTTAACGTTATCCACAATCTCACAAAAGAAAAAAGAACCAAAAAAAGAAAATCCCTATGATTACAGAGTTTATTCTGATCACAGGGACAAGTCTAAAGGGTCTTGGCGGCAAAACTTCGCGGCCTTTGCGCGAAATAGATTTCTAGTTATCCCCCGAAATCGTCGAACCTCACATTCTCCTTCGGAATGCCCATATCATCGAGCATCTTCAAGACTGCAGCGTTCATCATCGGAGGGCCGCAGAGATAATATTCGACATCCTCTGGAGCCTTGTGGTCCTTCAGGTAATTGTCGTAAAGGCACTTGTGGATGAAACCTAGGTAGCCATCAGCATCTTTGTCGTTGAGGTCTTTTTTCACTTTCCAGTTATCATCAGGAAGCGGCTCTGAAAGACCGATATAGAATTTGAAGTTCGGGAAGTCTTTTTCAATGTTCCTGAAGTGCTCAGTATAGAACAATTCCTTCTTCGAACGACCGCCATACCAATACGAGACTTTCCTGTTAGTCTTTTGTGTATGGAAGAGATGGAAGATATGGGCGCGGAGCGGAGCCATTCCGGCACCACCACCGATGTAGATCATTTCGCGTTGTGTCGGATTGATATGGAACTCACCGTAAGGACCGGATATCGTCACTTTGTCGCCGGGCTTCCTTGAGAAGATATACGACGAGCATATTCCAGGATTCACATCCATCCATTTGTTATTCTGCCTGTCCCAGGGTGGCGTTGCCACGCGAATATTCAGCATAACAATGTTACCTTCTGCGGGGTGGTTCGCCATTGAGTACGCTCTGAAGATGGGCTCTTCGTTCTTCATTTTGAGATCCCACAACTTGAACTTATCCCAATCGCTTTGAAATACGTTGGCCGGGTGGCCAAGCTCAGGATGGGGAGCAATATCCATCGTTTTGAAATCAACCTCTGTCGGGGGTACGTCGATCTGGATATATCCACCCGCTTCGAAATGCAATGTCTCACCGGGAGGCAGCTTAAGCTTGAACTCCTTAATGAATGTGGATACGTTGTAGTTCGATACTACTTCGCATTCCCATTTTTTAATGCCGAATATCTCAGCAGGGATCTTTATTTGAAGATCCTGCTTCACTTTTACCTGACAACCAAGACGAACGTGGTTATTCTTTTCAGCCCGACTCAGGTGGCCAAGCTCCGTGGGAAGCACATCACCACCTCCCGATTCGACTACGCACTTGCACATGGCGCATGTTCCACCTCCACCGCATGCAGATGGCAGAAATATCTTTTCATTTGAAAGCGTCGACAAAAGAGAACTGCCGGCAGAAACGGTGATCGTTTTCTCTCCATTGATTAAAATTTTTACAGGCCCGGACTGCACGAGCTTTTTCTGAGCGAAGAGGAGCAGCAGAACCAGCAACAGGATGACGATGGTAAAGGCGATGATGGACGTCGAAATAATCGGAAGCATGTTAAATCAAACGGTTAGACCACAAATATATCCAGCGAACCGGTAAAACACGGATCGCCCATCAAAAAAATCCCTGAAGGAACAGGGGTCCTTCAGGGCGGCCCTGGAGAGCTTTACTTCTGCAGGGTAGGTAAATTACCTTATGCGTACGCCAATTCTTCCTTTTTAACCTGCGGCAGCGGCTTCAATTCCGTCCCAGGTGCGAGGATGACATTAATACCTTCTTTAGCCGACCATTCACGGATTTTCTCAAGCCGGACCAACCCCTGCATGTTCTGCTGACCGTTGGATTGGTAACCCCCGATAAATTTTTCAAAGTCTGACACCGCGACCTGAGATGAGTCCCGGAAACTCACGACCACCTCTGCGATGGCATCATTGGTGAACGAGAGTTTATTTTCCTGGTGTAATTTTTTGTATTCATAACGGTAGTCGTACGTGAGCGCCGACACGTCTGACAGAACCGCAGACCCCGTGGGATAACTTCCCGCTCCCTTACCGACAAAGAGTTGTTTTTCGGCAAACGCACCTTCCACAGTCACAGCATTGAATTCATTGCGTACTGAACTAAGCGGATGAGTGTTTTCAAGGAATTGGGGAGCCACAAGCCCATATATTTTATCGCCGGATTTGAATGCTCTGGCAATGAGCTTGATCGTGAGGCTATGATCCTTTGCGTATTTCAAATCGACAGCCGATATCCGGTCGATCCCGAAATTTATAATGTTCTCAGGTTTCACGAATACACCGAACGTGTGCGCAATCAGTATCGTCAGCTTGAATTTGGGATCGAAGGCTTTGACATCGAGCGCGGGATCACTTTCAGCGAACCCTAGTTCCTGCGCCTGCTTCAACGCATCGCTATAGCTCTTTCTCTCTTCAAAGACTTTCGTCAGAATATAATTGGTCGAACCATTGAAGATCCCCTCCACGCTGTTGATCAGATCATTGTCATAATATTCTTCAAGGTTGCGGATAATCGGAATGCTCCCACAAACCGATCCTTCGTATAAGACTGGCTTTCCGTATTGTTGCTGGAGCTGACATATCTCCTCCAGATTTTCAGCGAGCATTTTTTTATTGGCCGTCACCACCGACTTTCCGCTCTGCAACGCCCGTTTGACGATATCGAATGCAGCGGCAGCGTCATCGATCAGCTCCACGATTACGTCTATCTCCGGATCTGAGAGCACCGCTTCCTTATCGAACGTGAAAATATCTTCGCCTAATGGCCGGGGTTTGTTTTTTGTTTTCACGCAGATCTTTTTGATCTCTGCCTTTACTCCCTTCGTCTCGTGCAGCACGTGGTACAACCCCTGGCCAACGCAACCGAAACCAAAAAGTCCCAATTTCAAATTCTTCTTCATGATCTATTAATTAATAATGTGTTTGGATGCTTCAATTGATCCGCTCAAGCGACGCTTCCAACATGTTTATGTTTGTGAAATTTTGTCAGTATTTTATTAAGCTGGGCGAATTCCACCAGGAATCCGTCGTGACCGTACAATGAATGAATAATCTCCAACTGTGCGCCGGAAATTCCCGAAGCAAGAAGCTCTTGTTCACTTACAGGAAACAAAAGATCGCTTTCAATGCCTATCAAAAGTGTTTTTGCTTTTACTGTTTTCAGCGCGGCTGCGATGCTAGCACGTTTGCGGCCGACGTTATGACTATCCATTGCTTTGGAGAGGATCCAGTAAGTGAACGCATTGAATCTGGCGGCGAGCTTTTGTCCCTGATAGCGTTGATACGAAGCGGCTCGAAAGTCATCTGTCTTCTCGTTGGTTTGCTCACTCTGTCTTTCCGCATAGCCATTGATGCTCCGGTACGACAGCATCGCGATAGCGCGGGCCGCTTTGATACCTTCCAGACCGGCGCGTTCGTCGCTTAGCTTCCATGTTGCGTCCGCTTCGATAGCCAGGCGCTGTGCTTCATTGAACGCGATTCCCCACGGCGAATGCTGTGCGTTACACGCTATCAGCACGAGATGTTCAAAGACATCTGGAAGCTTGATGTTCCATTCAAGTGCTTGTTGACCTCCAAGCGAGCTGCCAATGATTGTGCTGATCTTGTCAAGACCGAGATCGAGTCGAAGAAGCTCGAATGCGTTGACAATGTCCCTGTTGGTCAGCTGCGGGAATGAATGAAAGAAAGGTTTCCCAGTCTCCTGATTTATTGACAATGGCCCTGTCGAACCATAACATCCGCCAAGAGTGTTGGCACAAACGATGAAATGGTCGCGCGGATCATATGCTCCTCCGTTCTCGAACAGCCCAGGCCACCACGAAGTGATATCCGAATTTCCAGTGAGGGCATGAACGACCCACACTACATTCGAGCGATCCCTGTTCAACTGACCAAGTGTTGTGTATTTCAGTTGAAAGCCACGCAACACATCACCGTTTTCAAGCTGAAAGTTCTCTTTGAAATGAAAAATATGATCCTGCTTCATGAGTTTGATTACTTCAATACCGCAACCCCTGCCCTTGCTACCTCTCCATCCTGTGGCGCTGTCATGCCGGAAATACCGATCGCTCCGACAATCTTTCCATTGACGAGGATCAACTCTCCTCCTTCAATTGGAATCGCGTTTGGCAACGAAAGCACACGAAGTCCAACGCCACCGCCCGCGATCGCATCCTCGAGGGCCTTGGTGGGTCTTTTAAAATTATTTGCAGTCTTCGCTTTCCCGATCGCTACTTCGACGGATGCAATCTGTGTGTTGTCGATCTTTTCCAGCGCAACAAGATTGCCGCCCGTGTCCACTATCGCGACGACAACTGTCCATTGTTTGCCCAACGCATAGGCTTGTGCCGCATGCAATACTTTTTTTGCGTTCTCCAATGAAATGGGCTCGCCATATACGGGAGCAGGCGGCGGTGCCGTCTGCGAGAACGCAATCGACGAGTTCAGGACAAAGAGAAAAATTATAATCGGTTTCATATTCGGTTCGGTTTAACCCTGGAGGACCCTGCAGAAATTTTCTGCAGGGTTACGGGCTTGATCATGTTATACGAGTTGTTTTTGGAACACTTTATCAAAAGCTTGTTGAAGGTCAGCCTTGATATCATCGATATGCTCGATACCGGTAGAGATCCGCAGCAGCGTTGGCAACACACCTGATGACAGCTGTTCCTCATCGGACAATTGCTGGTGCGTTGTCGCCGACGGCTGAATGATCAATGTCTTCGCGTCACCTACATTCGCCAGGTGGCTCACCAGCTTCAGATTGTCAACAAGCTTTGCGGCATTCTCTTTTGTGCCTTTCACGGTAAAAGAAAGCACGGCACCGAATCCATTCCTCAGATATTTCTTAGCCAGTTTGTGATACGTGCTGCTGGCAAGACCAGGATAATTAACAGTTTCGACATTCGGGTGCTGCTCCAGCCATTGCGCCAATGCCAACGCGTTGTCGACAGAGCGCTGGACGCGCAGAGACAGCGTCTCGAGACCTTGTATCAACAGGAATGAATTGAAGGGACTGATAGCAGGTCCGAAATCACGAAGCCCTTCAACGCGTGCACGAATGATGAAAGCAATGTTGGGGAGTCCGAGCGGATTGCCTTCACCGAATACCTCCCAGAATTTCAATCCGTGATACCCTTCGCTTGGTTCGGTGAATTGGGAGAATTTACCATTGCCCCAATTGTAATTTCCTCCATCGACGATTACGCCGCCGATCGAGGTTCCATGTCCGCCGATCCATTTTGTTGCCGATTCCACCACGACGTTGGCGCCATGCTCCAACGGGCGGAACAAATATCCGGCTGCACCGAAGGTATTGTCGACGATGAGTGGAAGCTGGTGTTTTTTTGCCAACGCAGCGATTGCTTCGAAGTCCGGAATGTTGAAGCCGGGATTGCCGATTGTTTCGAGATAGATGGCTTTCGTGTTTTTATCGATCAAACGTTCGAAAGCTTCGGCCTTATCGCCCTCGGCAAATCGCACGTCAACCCCCAGGCGTTTGAACGCAACTTTGAACTGGTTGTACGTTCCGCCATATAGGAATGAAGTCGATACGAAATTGTCCCCCGATTGAAGAATATTGTTCAAGGCGATGAACTGCGCTGCCTGACCTGAACCAACCGCCAATGCGGCCACGCCACCTTCCAACGCAGCGATCCTCTTCTCAAACACGTCTGTCGTAGGGTTCATGATCCGCGTATAGATGTTTCCGAACTCTTTCAATGCGAACAGGTTCGCGCCATGCGCAGAGCTTTTGAAGGCATAGGATGTAGTTTGATAGATCGGCACAGCACGTGAGCCGGTGGTGGGATCAACTTCCTGCCCGGCATGAAGTTGAAGTGTTTCAAAACGAAAATTTGACATAACAGTAATTGATTATAAGTTTTTAAAAAGATTTACGATTGAATAAAATCCCTATTGCTATCGGGAGTAAGGCAATGACTGATCCAGTCAAAGCTTTAATTCAGACGATAAAATGAATTATCGCTTAACAACAGCAGCAACAACATGCTCCGCGCATAGGGAAGCACATTCGTTGTATGTTGATGGCAATAGAATTGAAGATTCGGACGAGTGAAGCATCTAGCTCCTGCAGGAGCCGGCGTCTTGAGAGTGTTGACTTGTTTTTCATTTTCTCAATCGGTTTATAGTTCCCCGAGACCTTCCCGGGGCAGGATTTAGCACCTTCTTCCAGACTGCATTGTCAGGATGGTTGCTAGCGCTTCACAGAGCCTGTCTCTCCGCGCTTCTTTATAAATCGACTAAGCATTTGAGGCTTCATCGATCTGACTTCACAAACGTATAGCAGTTTAGTAGAGTTTCCAAGCGGACTGTTAAAAAATTGCAAAAATTTTTTGCGTTAGCCTTACTTTCGTTAGGGAGTTGCTGACTTCGTTGGGAACAATTTTGAAAATTTGAAAATGAATACACACAAAATTTCCAGGCGCGGTGTGCTGCGATTGGGTTTGAAAGGTGCGGCATTGAGTGCATTTGCGCCATTAATCACAACTCAGAGTAGTGCTTCACCGAACATTCATAAGTCAAAAGCAAATGGCAGCGCAATCGTTGTAGGTGCCGGTGCATTTGGTGGATGGACTGCACTGCATCTTTTGAGAAAAGGAATTGATGTTACACTGGTTGATCAATTCGGACCAGGCAATAATCAATCAAGTTCGGGTGGCGAGACAAGGCTTATTCGTGCTTTTTATGATAAACAGATATACTTCGATCAGACCCTGCGTGCAGTGGAACTTTGGAAAGAAAATGAGTCCAAGATGGGTCAGAAGGTTTTTCATCAGACAGGTCTCCTGCTTTTCAATTACAAACCCACAACACCTGAGCTGGAAGTCGCATGGCCGATGTATAAGAAAGCAGGGTTGATTCTCGAGAAAATAAATGCTGCGGACGCAGCGAAACGTTGGCCGCAGATAAGCACGATCGGACTCGATCACGTGATGTACGACCCACAAGCCGGATACCTTGATGCACGCAATGCAACTATTGCTGTTAAAGACCTTTTTGTGAAAGAAGGAGGGAAATTCAGTCAGCAGAAAGTAAAAGATTTCAAAGCAACATCAGGGATGGCAACTTCCATTACATTGGAGAATGGTCAAAAGCTTGAAGCCGACAATTTCGTCTTTGCGTGCGGCCCCTGGCTCACGAGACTTTTTCCGCAGCTGACAAAAAAATTCAAAGTGACGCGGGCGCTGGAGCTATTCTTCTCGACGCCCGAAGCCGAATCGGATCTGATGGAAAATAAGTTGCCAACATGGATGGATCGCGACTTTGATGGGCCATTCCGTTCCTTCGGGGTCCCAGGTAGCGCATATCGCGGATTCAAGCTTGGCATTACACCGCCCAACAATAATAATGTCACTGATAAGTTTGACACATATGATCGGACTATCAGCGCTGATGAATTGAAGATGGCACAAACGGTCCTGGCTAAACGCTTTCCCAAAATGGTTGGGAGGCCGCTCATTGAATACCGTGTCTGTCAATACACCATGACACCTGATTCCGATTATGTTCTTGACAGGCATCCGGAAGCTTCCAACCTATGGATTATGGGTGGCGATTCCGGACACGGATTTAAAGTCGGGCCGGCGTTCGGCGAATTGGCCGCGAATACAGTGGCGGGAGAAGTGAGGGTGATGGAGGTGTTTGCGCTGAAGCGTTTGCTGGGATAGATCAAATATGCAGTTGACAAAGGGCAGTTGACAATATTCTCCCTAACCGACTCAGTTGCATTGTATCATGCTAAGGAACAGTAAATCGAATCGATGGCGCAACTATTGTCAATTGTTTTTGTCAACTGTCAACTTTTTTCAAGCACCTTCTTCAGTATCGCGACCTGGCCCAAATGATAAATATCATGCTGAATGATCCCATGAAGCAATGTATAGTATGTGTACTTATGCGACTTGCTTGGCACGATGTCTCCCAGTCTGCTCTCAGGAAAATTTTTCATCGCGGCAATCAACGCAGTCTGACTTGCTTTTAGCTCAGCCATGGCGTTCTGCCACGAACCCGGCTTCGGAAAATTCATTTCGTCCGACACTTCGTAGTCATCGACGCCCTCTATTCTTTTTGTCGCAAACTTTCTCCATGACGTCATGTGCAACACCAATTCGTTGATCGTATGCGCCAATCCATGTCGCTGATCGACGATCTTCGGATCGATTGACGAAAGAATTTCCATCATGGACTGACCAAACCACGGATATTTCTCGAAAGTCTTTTCGAGCATGCGGACGATGCGATCGATTTCACCGCTCATAAGTTGTGTAGGGTGATATGTGTTAAGTGTTGAGTAGGGGACTAAGTAAGCATGCCCCCATCGACTTGAATGACCTGGCCCGTGATGTAGGTTGACATACCGGATCCGAGGAAGACGCATGCATCCGCGACATCTTCGGGTTTGCCGCCACGCTTAAGCGGAATTGCATCTCGCCACGTCTGTATCATTTTTTCATCAAGCTTCGCCGTCATTTCCGTTTCAATGAAGCCAGGCGCGATTGCGTTTGAACGAATACCCCGCGATCCCAGCTCGAGCGCAACGGATTTTGTAAAACCAATAATGCCTGCCTTCGAAGCAGCATAGTTTGCCTGTCCTGCATTGCCTTTCAATCCCACCACTGAAGTCATGTTGATAATCGATCCTGCTTTTTGTTTCATCATTGGCTTCGTCGCAGCCTTCACGGTATTGAAGCAGGATTTCAGATTGACCTTCATGATATTATCCCAGGCTTCTTCCGTCATGCGCAAGAGCAAATTGTCCATGGTGATACCGGCATTGTTTACAAGTATGTCCAACGAGCCAAATGCAGCGACCACATCATTGATAAGCTTTTCCGCCTGTGCGAAATCAGAAGCGTCGGAACGGAAGCCTTTGGCCTTTACTCCCTTGGCGGCCAGTTCTCCTTCGAGTGCCTGACCCTGCTCCACGCTTGAAAGGTAAGTGAAGGCAACATTGGCGCCCTCTTCGGCAAATCTCAATGCGATCGCCTTGCCAATTCCCTTGGAGGCACCCGTAACGAGCGCGGTTTTATTCTGTAAAAGTTTCATTTCTCAATTGAAAAATTAGCATTCTGTGAATCGTCAAAGGTAAAAATACTGTTTTTAGTGCGCTAATAATTTACCCGTCCTCAAATGGAATGTGATGGATCTGGGGTATATCTTTGGCGTCAACTTTAAAAAACCCGTCATGGCAAATTTCGATCTGATTGTAATTGGTTCCGGTCCCGGTGGTTATGTGGCTGCTATCAGGGCTTCTCAGTTGGGTATGAAAGTAGCTGTTGTGGAGAAAGCGGAACTGGGGGGCATCTGTCTCAACTGGGGCTGCATTCCCACAAAGGCCTTGTTGAAGAGTGCCAATGTATTCGAATACATTCAGCACAGCACCGACTATGGTATCAATGTAAAGGAAGCCTCTCCCGACCTTACTGCAATCGTGAAGCGAAGCCGTGACGTGGCTGCCGGCATGAGCAAAGGAGTTCAGTTTCTTTTTAAGAAAAACAAGATCGAACAGATCGCGGGTTACGGTAAGCTCAAGAAAGGTGGTAAGGTCGAGGTGACTGACGCTGCAGGCAAGAAAACAGATTACGAAGCAAAACATATCATTGTCGCAACGGGCGGACGGTCACGCGAGCTGCCCAGCATGAAAATTGACGGCAAGAAAATTATAGGATACCGCGAAGCGATGGTGCTTCCTCAACGTCCGCAGAAATTATTGGTGGTGGGTTCAGGTGCGATTGGTGTCGAGTTCGCCTACTTCTATAATACTATCGGCACTGAAGTGACGATAGTAGAGTTCCTCCCGCGCATCGTTCCCGTCGAAGATGAAGAAGTTTCGAAAGCATTGGAACGATCATTCAAGAAGGCCGGGATGACAATCTACACAGGCTCCGAAGTAACAAAAGTCGATACGTCGGGTAAAGGTTGTGTCGCAACGGTGAAGACTCCCACAGGAGAAATCAAGATCGAAGCTGATGTTGTGCTTTCAGCAGTGGGTGTTGCAACGAATCTTGAAAACATCGGCCTTGAAGATGTCGGCGTAAAGACAGACAAGGGGCGCGTCGTGGTTGATGACTTTTACAAAACGAACGTACCGGGCGTTTATGCCATAGGTGATATTGTAAAAGGTCCGGCTCTTGCGCACGTGGCATCCGCCGAAGGAATCATTTGCGTTGAAAACATCGCTGGTAAGAAGCCTGAGCCATTGAATTACAACAACCTTCCCGGCTGTACTTATTGTTCACCTGAGATCGCTTCAGTGGGTTATACCGAAGAAGCTGCGAAGAAGGCCGGGTATGAAATCAAAGTTGGGAAATTTCCGTTCACTGCTTCCGGAAAAGCGAAGGCTGCCGGAGCATCGGATGGTTTCGTGAAAGTGATCTTCGATGCGAAGTATGGTGAATTCCTCGGAGCGCACATGATCGGATACAATGTAACAGAGCTAATCGCTGAAGTTGTTGCTGCCCGCAAGCTCGAAACAACCGGCCATGAGATCATCAAGTCGGTCCATCCACATCCGACAATGAGCGAAGCGGTGATGGAAGCCACTGCCGCTGCTTATGGTGAAGTGATCCATATTTAAACGCAGGTAGTGAGATGTAAAATGGAAAACTCTAAACTCGAAATGTAAAAGTGAGGTGAGGCGAACACTTTTCCCCACAATTAAACTTTACGTTTGATAATTAGTGTTTTACGTTTTGCGGTTCCCTCCGCATTCTCCCAATGCCATCGCTTTCAAGTTTTTCGAAATGCAGAAGAGTTGATTGCTGCGCCCCCCTGTTTTGACCCTACGAAGTTGAGCGACTTGTTGGATTCATTCTTACTAAAAATATCTTGCTTGTGCCTCTAGATTCTTTTTCGATAATTTGTTCCTCAGAAAAGCAAGGCTATCGCAGGAGATAAAACCATAGAAGAAAAGGAGTTGATCGGGCGGCTCGTTCAGCGTGACAAGTCCGCATTTGAATATCTATACGATCATTATTCGGGAGCATTGTACAGTGCTGTTCTCCGCATTGTCCGGTCCGAAGGTATTGCCGAAGAAGTGCTCCAGGATGTTTTCCTGAAAATCTGGGAGAAGATCAGCAGCTATGACTCAGCGAAGGGAAGACTGTTTACCTGGATGCTGAACATTGCAAGAAATCAGGCGATAGACAGGACCCGGTCACGGGAAATGAGCCAGGGAAGGAAAACCGATGACCTCTCGAACCTCGTAAATAGAGTAGACCGGCAGGAAAAGTCAGAGACGCCAGTAGACTACATCGGTTTGAAGGAAGTTTTGAGGCGGCTGCCTGAAGAACAGCGATTTGTTATCGATCATTTGTATTTGAAGGGATACACACAATCGGAAGTTGCCGAAGAGTTCGGAATACCATTAGGTACTGTGAAGACAAGAACAAGAATGGGAATGCAGGAGCTGAGGACAATATTAAATGTAAAGTGAACTTACAGGAATACATATCAAGTGGGATTCTGGAGGCCTACGCACTGGGTGAAGCAACAGCTGCTGAACGCGCAAGTGTGGAGCGGGCCGTTGCCGATTATCCGGAGGTGAGGGAAGAGCTCAAACGAGTGGAGATGACCCTTGAGAAAATCACATTTGCTAGTGCCATTGCGCCGCCCGCAGCAGTAAAAGAAAAAATATTTTCGCGCGTTTTCGAGGTATCAAGCAAAGAAAAGGTAGTGCCTTTTCAGTCGGAAAGATCATTTTGGAAATACGCAGCGGCCGCTTCAATTGCCATCGCTATTATTTCGTCATACTTGGCCTTTTATTACAATCAGCTTTGGAGATCGAGCTCACAAGAGCTCGCGCAAATCAAATCTGACAATGCGCGGATGGCAGAGGATTATAATGTCGTTAACCAAAAGCTCGATAAAATCCAGGAAGATCTCGGTATTATATCGAATACTGCATTTACACGGGTTATCATGAAAGGCACGACAAACGACCCAGCCGCCCTTGCATCAGTTTATTGGAATTCCTCCACACAGGAAGTTTACCTCAGCGTTCAAAAGCTCAAGGAAATTTCTGGCGCCAACCAATTTCAACTTTGGGCGATTGTAAACGGCTCACCCGTGGATGCTGGTGTATTCGATTTGAACAACGTTGCCGGATTGCTCAAAATGAAGAGCATTAAAGGTGCCGCTGCATTCGCAGTCACCGTCGAGCCGCGCGGAGGGAAAGATGCACCTACTCTCGAGACTATGCAGGTAGTCGGTTCGGTGATTGTAACTCCATCGTAATTGAATCCATTTTGACCGTTTGATTCGTATATGTATCAGGTAACCGATTATGTATGAAAAAACATTCGTTTGCACTGAATTCGCGATTTGAAAGGGCTCGTGACCTCTTATTAATGATCGCAATTTGCGGCGCAGGTCAAGTCATCGCTTCTTTTTTTAACTGATAATCTCGACAGACGGCGGTTTGAAGTAGTAATCCGTTCGTTGGTGCCTGTTTGACGACCACTCAACGGAGTCTTTAACGTCTATTTGGGTTTTTATGAAGTCATTGAACATGCCGACGGTAAAAAGGCGGGATTTATGAAAATGCCATCCATTAAGTATTACCACAACCGGGCAAGAACCCTTGGGATTCTACTTGTTGCAAGCCTCTGCAGCTATTTCATTATTCGGGCTATTCTGGATTTTGTCGGATAAGGGATCTTTTCCCATTGCACACTACGATATATACTCACTTCTCAATAGTTGAGCGGGGCGCTCATTGCCTCAAAAAACGCGTTTCTTCAATAAGACCAAAAATCTTACATCCGTCTTTCCGCAACTGAAATGAATTGAATTGAAAAAACAAGATTTCAAAAATTTGCTTCATGAAAAGGATCATGAAATTTTATTTAATTGTTTCAATCGTTATGTCAGCGCTTGTTAGCCAAGCCGAAACAGACATCAAAGGGATTGTAACAAAAGTGATTGATGGCAATACAATCGAAGTGACAGCAGGAAATGACGCATACAAAATTTTGCTGCATGGCATTGATAGTCCAGACCCGGGACAACTTTATGCGGAGCAGGCAAAGAGAATGCTTGAGAAGCTGCTGTTGGAAAAACCGGTTACGATCGTCATGCATGGAAAGGATCGCTTAGGCAACCGCATCGGTGAAATAAAAATTGATGGCACGGCGGATCCCCGAAAAGAGCTCGTAGCAGAAGGGCTTGCATGGACCTCTGAGAAAGAGCCAATTCAGGAACTTGAGTCACTCAAAGAGGAAGCGCGGATAAAAGGAAAAGGTCTGTGGGTAGAAGAAAATCCAACGCCACCGTGGATATACAGGCGACAGCAGACGATGGTGATAGAGAAATCCAGTTAAGGTTCAAGGTTTAAGGTTAAAGGGGGGACCCACGAGACAAAGGTGGATTCGGAGAATTAATTGTCTCGTAGATAAAGTTGAGAGTTCAGAGTTCAGGGTAGTGCGCCCACGAGAACACTTAGAGGTCCCAATATTGCGAACTGCTAAAGCTATAGCCAACAGCCAAAGCCCAAGCTTCGAAACGATGGCTTATCCTCAATTACGGTGCCCTTAAAATAAACCGCCATCCCCAGCGTTCTATCCCAGCTATGCAAAATCTGAGATACCTGTGTCTACTGGCGCTAATTGTATTTGCTGTTGGAGTACAAGGCCAATCAACCGTACCGAGCTCACGCGAGCCGGCCAAAAAGCTGGTCGTTCATTCCCCGCGTCACCAAAAAACCGCAAAATTCCGCAAGGCAAAAGTGACTAACACCGCGCGATACGAATTCTATGATCGCGTTGAAAAGGTGGCCAGGGAGAAGAAAAAGATCCTGAAAAAGCTATCAAAACCCCAGTATTCTGACCGGCGATATTTCGGGCACAAACGCATTCCCAGGAAAAATCCAGCCTATAAGATGGAGTATTGCGCGGAATGCGGTATAAGACATTAAATTATCTGGCTGAGCTGGAAACAATTTACTTGCAATCATACTTAACTTTGCAGTATGAAGGCAAGAGTGTTTTTGGCGCTATTCTTCTGCACCGCAATCGTTGTGGCGGCAGCAGGGCAGTCCACGCCCGGTGACACGAAAGACAAAAATTTCCCCACCACCCTTCAGCCGGTCAATCCGGTCAAATACTACGGTCCGAAAAAATCCAAGAAGAAGAAAAAGAGCACCGTTACATACGACGCGCAGAATGAGTATTACGACCGCGTTGAAACTACCTGGCGTCAGCGCGAGAAGCGGGAAAAGACGCTTGAGCGGGGTGAGGCTACCGACTATATGAAGCCTCCTTATTTCGGCCACAAGAAGCCACCGAAAATTCGTCCGATCGAAAAACGGAAATATTGCAAGATCTGTGGGATCCGGCACTAACAATCGTTGGCGACCGCTCACAAACAACACTCATTCCTGATTTTTAAAAATTCCCTTGTCGCCAAAGAACAACTTTGGCCGCCATACATATCGGTATTTCCTTGTTTCATAATAACTTACAAGCAGTTAATTCAAAATAATTGGATTTCGCGCGATACATCGAGCACACGAACCTAAACCCAGCGCTTACAATACGTGATATCGACAAGCTGGTGGAGGAAGCAAAGCAATTCAATTTCCTTGGTGTATGTGTTCCTCCGTTTTGGGTAAAGCGCGCAAAACGGGAGATCGGCATCGATGGTGTCAAGCTGGTTACTGTTGCCGGATATCCGTATGGTTTCAACATGACGGAGACGAAGCTTGATGAAATCAGGCGTGCCATTGACAACGGTGCCGATGAAGTCGATGTCGTATGGAACACAACCTCGTTCAAGACAGGAATTCCCTGGACCAAAATCGAAATTGCCAAATGCGCGAAGCTTCTTCATGACAATCAAAAACCCATGAAGGTGATCATTGAAGCAAACTACCTGTCGAGGCAGGAAATTGCCGAAGCGTGCAAGCTCTGCGGCGACGCCGGAGCAGATTTCATTTGTCCAACGACAGATCTTACTTCGCACGAACTGCGCGTTGCTGATGTCCAACTGATGCGATCATCAGTAACACAGGCCGTAGGAATTAAGGCATGTGGAAAGGTCGACTCTCTTGAAAACCTACAATCGGCGATCACAGCCGGCGCGGACCGGATCGGAACTGCGCATGCCATACCAATAGTTACAACTACCTTACACCCAACCGAATAAACCCATGAGTACTTCATTTGCTGACATCTTTCCTTCAGAAGATTCTATTCCGCAGGCCGCCCGGCTCGAAAAGCCAATTGAACAAAGGGAATATTTAATTAATGGCGAACTGCGTATATGGAAGGGAGACCTCAATCCCGTAATGAGTCCCGTCTTCATAAAAAAAGGATCGGGTTACGAGCAAAAGGTCATCGGGAGCACGCCGTTGCTTACTTCGACCGAAGCATTGCAGGCGATGGACGCCGCCGTTGCTGCCTACGATTTGGGTCACGGTCAATGGCCACTCATGTCGGTTATCGAACGCATCGAACACGTTGAAAAGTTTCTCGCGAAAATGCGCGAGCAGCGCACGATCATTGTAAACCTACTCATGTGGGAGATCGGCAAATCGCAGAAAGATTCCGAAAAGGAATTTGATCGCACCTGCGACTATATCGTGGACACCATCAACGCCTTAAAAGATCTGGATCGCAACTCCGCGAAGTTTGTGCAAGAGCAAGGGATCATGGGGCAAGTCAGGCGCGTGCCGCTTGGCGTGGCTCTTTGTATGGGACCATTCAATTATCCCCTAAATGAAACGTTCACCACTTTGTTCCCTGCATTGATCATGGGTAATACCGTGGTTTTTAAACCTGCTAAGTACGGCGTCTTATTGATTCGTCCGTTACTCGAGGCGTTCCGCGACAGTTTCCCAAAAGGTGTCATTAATATAATCTACGGGCGCGGACGAGAAACTGTGGGTGCGTTGATGGAAACGGGGAAGATCGATGTGTTTGCATTCATCGGTACTAATAAGGGTGCCAATGACTTGAAGAAATTACATCCCAAATCGCACCGCCTCAAGGCTATCCTCGGCCTTGATGCAAAAAATCCCGCCATCGTACTTCCCGACGCCGATCTCGACAACGCCGTGAACGAATGCCTCCTGGGAACTTTGTCTTTCAACGGTCAACGATGTACAGCTCTCAAAATATTATTTGTCCACCGCAGCATTCTCGATGTTTTTATGAAAAAACTTTGTGATGCGATCAATACACTCAAACCAGGTATGCCTTGGGACAAAGGTGTCGGACTTACGCCATTGCCGGAACCCGGAAAAACGGATTACCTCGCAGGGTTAGTAGCGGATGCCGTTGCCAACGGTGCGCGCGTTATGAATCCCAACGGAGGCACCGTCGATCGTACATTCTTTTATCCGGCCGTTCTCTACCCTGTCAACGACAAGATGAAAGTCTATTACGAAGAGCAGTTCGGACCTGTGATTCCCATTGTGCCATTTGAAAGTGATGCAGAGCCTGTGGCCTACGTGCTTAACTCTCATTTCGGACAACAGTTAAGTCTTTTCGGCAACGACTCGAAAAAGATTGCGCATTACATAGATGCTTTCGCAAATCAGGTGGGACGCATCAACCTCAACACACAATGTCAACGCGGGCCGGATTCATTTCCATTCAATGGACGAAAGGACTCCGCTGAGGGAACGTTATCCGTGGCTGATGCCTTGCGGGTGTTTTCAATCAGGACGTTGGTGGCAGCCAAAGCAACTTCGGAAAACAAGAAGATCGTGGGCAGCATACTACGCAACCGAGAGTCAGCGTTCCTGAGCACGGACTATATTTTCTGATGAAACACCTGAATATCACTGTTCACGGAAAAGTGCAGGGTGTGAACTTCAGGCATTATACAAGGGAGCAGGCTATTGAGCTTGGAGTTCGTGGTTTCGTGGAGAATCGGAATGATGGAACGGTTTATATCGAAGCGGAAGGGAATGAAAGCCAATTGGAGGCGTTTGCTGAGTGGTGCAAGAAGGGGCCGTCAAGGGCTGCTGTGACTAACATTGAAAAGTCTGATGATGCGGTGAAGGGCTATGCGTCGTTTGAGATTCGGCGATGATGATTTTTCACGGAAAGGCCGCGAAGTTAGTCGCTAAGGCCGCCAATCGTTGGTCAATGTATTTCCTTAGCGCCCTTTGCGGTTAATTGTTTTTTTGCGGTCTTTGCGTGAACCAATCACTTCACAGCCATGCATCGCATAATCCTCGTAATCATTGTCGTCCTGGCCTCTTGTAATTTCAAAAAAGAAGTTAAAGTCTATCCTGTCGGTCAGATCAAAACCGAAAAGGGGGAAATACTCTTTTGGCTCTACGATGAGACCCCGAACCACAAGGCCAGCTTTGTGCAGCTCGCCAACGATGGTTACTGGGATTCACTCACATTCAATCGCGTCATCAATAATTTCGTGGCGCAGGGTGGCTGCCCCGACACGCCTGAAGGGTTTCACGATCCAAATTATTTGTTGAAGCCCGAGTTTAATGACTCAATAAGACACATCTATGGTGCGGTGGGTGCGGGCCGCGATAACAATCCCGAGATGCTTTCAGCTCGCTGCCAGTTCTATATCGTGCAGAACAAGAAAGGCGAGCACCGGCTCGACGATAAGTTCACAGTGTTCGGGCAAGTTTTCAAAGGAATGGATGTGGTGGATCAGATTGTCGCAGTGCAGACAGACTCATTGAATTCTCCTCTTAGCCCGATCAAATTGGATGTAAATGTTATTCAATTAAATGCTGATCAATTGAAGGAGATGGGATTCACAGTGAAATAAATAGCCCAGGGTTTAAACGCCAGGCTATTTTATCATGCCACTTCAAAAACATCGGCGGACGACTTCTTGATATCCTCCTCGTAGTCAAAAGGCACATCGCCTCCCGGCAGCAAGCATCCGTCTGGAATAGTAGGGTATATCTCCTCGTATGTTTTCACCAGGTTCATGAACACGCGACGATAAACGTGCGTGCGATTGATCTTGTCCGGATGATCGAGGCCCGCAGCTCCCAATAGTTCCACAAAGCTCTCGACCGTGTTCTTATGGAAATTGGCTACGCGGTCTTTCTTGTCTTTGACAACCAGTCCCTTCATATAATAAGGATCCTGCGTTGCAACTCCAGTCGGGCAGGTGTTTGTGTTGCATTCCAAAGCCTGAATGCAACCCAGTGCCATCATCATGGCCCGGGCACAGTTGCAGGTATCAGCCCCCAGTGACATGGCGCGCAGGATATGGAATCCTGTCAGAATCTTACCTGCTGCGATGAGCTTCATCTCGTTCCTGATCCCAAATCCACGCAATGAATTGTCGACGAACGCGAGTGCATCCAGCAAAGGCATGCCTACGAAGTTGGTAAACTCAGGGGGCGCAGCGCCGGTCCCTCCTTCACCTCCGTCGACAGTAATGAAATCAGGGTAGATGTTCAATTGCACCATCGCCTTACATATCGACAGGAATTCAGTCTTTCGGCCGACACACAACTTGAACCCTACCGGCTTTCCGCCCGATAACTCGCGAAGCTTTTTGACAAAGAGTATGAGCTCCGTCGGTGTGGAAAACGCACTATGAAAAGGTGGAGAGAACACCGTTGTACCAGGTTTTACCAGCCGGATGGCGGCGATCTCCGGTGTATTCTTTTTGGCAGGCAAAATGCCACCATGGCCTGGCTTTGCTCCCTGCGACAGTTTGATCTCAATCATTTTGACGTTTGGCTTCGTCGCATTTTTTTGGAAAGCGTCGCCCGAAAAATTCCCGTCTTCAGTACGTGCACCGAAATAGCCCGTGCCTATCTGCCAGATGATATCACCGCCGGGTTGCAAATGGTAAGGACTCAAGCCCCCTTCACCCGTATTGTGCGCAAATCCACCAATCTTCGCCCCAGAGTTGAGCGCAAGAATTGCGTTTTGGCTGAGCGATCCAAAGCTCATCGCCGAGATGTTCAATACGCTCATGTCATATGGCTGCTTGCAATCGCGGCCGCCGAACCGAACGCGCGGATTGTGATCCATCTTGTGAAAATCCTTCGGTGAAATAGAGTGCGTGATCCACTCATACCCTTCGGCGTAAACATTCAGCTGAGTTCCAAACGGAATTGTATCGATCTGTCGCTTTGCCCGCTGATAGATCACGGACCTTTCGTTCCTGTTGATGGGTGCCCCATCCGTATCTGACTCGACGAAATATTGCTGGATCTCCGGGCGGATCATCTCGAAGAAATACCGAAGCCTTCCGATCACCGGAAAATTTCGCTTAATCGATTGACGCGTCTGCATCATGTCGGAAATACCCATGTAGATCAGTGGTCCAACGATGATGAAAGCAAACAGCGCATCAGTCCAAAACCAGGCCCACAGGAGAATCAATGCTGTAAGTGCAATGCTGCTGAGGACAAATATCTTTCTCATAGACAGGCAGGGGTTAGTGATCAAATATACTGTGCAGGCGGTGGATTCCGGATATGCAATTCCGCTTTTTGATCAAAAGATACCGATTGAAATGCGTAAAAACGGTGATTTGCGTAGGCAGGATTGCTACGCAACCTTCATTTGTACAATACCTTTTTGCTTGTGAATCTTGAGTTCAAACACACCCAGCATCACGGCATTCATTCTGTTCTCTGCAAGGTGTGCTTGCGATGGATTGGAGTCATTTGAAACGCTGCTGCGTTGCGGAAGAAACACAGCTAAATCAAGGACCGCCTGAACGAATTGCGACCGGTCGCAAAGTTTTTCACTCCATTGATTGAACGTATGAGTCCAATCCTCTTCGTATTTGTCTGTGTGATCCTTTCCATCCCAAAGAAAACCAAGCTGTGTCTCTCCGAACTTGAACCGGTAAACACCCGCAAGATTCTCGTAAAACGCCGTCAACGGAACGAGATCCGTGGGTATGTAATTAGAGATCATCTCGCTAAACGCGTCATTCAGCCCAAGTGGATTGTGTATTTGCTGGTAGCGGAATTTTGCGCGTTCAATAAGTTCAGTGAGAAGTCGGTCTTTCGATCGGAGCTGGGCAGCTTCGAGAAGATAGTTTTTATCAAGTGGAAAGAACTTCCTTACCAACGGGTAGAGGGTTTTACAAAGGTAGAGATTTTATGGTTCTTTAGCCAATTCGAGGATTCGAACCGATTCTGGGTTTAGAGTCAGAGTTGAAGGTTCAAGATTCAAGCCTGTCTCAAGGTGCGTAGACAGTTATAGCCTGTGCCATAAAAGCAATACTGTTGATTAGATGAAGCTCTCAACGATCTTCATGACTTCACGCAGGTGCTTCTCATCGACTTCATCAAAGTCATTAAGCGTGTCGCTGTCGACATCGAGCACCAGTGCCACCTCTCCATTCTTGAATGCCGGAAGGACGATCTCGGATTTTGAATCTGAACTGCAGGCGATGTGGCCGGGGAACTCGTCGACATTAGGAACGAGTATCACCCTTTTCTCCTTCCAGCTTGTACCACACACTCCTTTCCCGAGGGCGATGCGTGTGCATGCGATCGGCCCCTGAAAAGGTCCCAGCACAAGCTCCTTATTTTTAACTATATAAAATCCAACCCAGAAAAAATTCATGCCTTGCCTGAGGGCGGCGGCTACGTTTGAAAGGTTCGCGACAACATCTGATTCCGCTTCCACCAAAGCCTTAATCTGCGGAACAAGGGCTTCATAACGTGAAGCCTTGTTTGTGGAGGTCGAAATTATGAGTTGCTCTGCCACGACTTATGAATTTGCGGACGCCGGGGGAAGGTCCGCTGCGTCGGGTTGCTCTTTGGAAGGTTCCTCTGTGCTCATTCCATTCTCGCTTAACGATTCGCTGATGCTTTGAATTTCAATCGTCGTTTCCGTCGACACCAGGGTTATCTCTTCCTCTTTCTCATTGAAGAACTTTCGTTGGAAGATCAGGATCGCAACGACGCCAATGAAAATGGACGAATCAGCAATATTGAATACGGGACTAAAGAAAAGAAAACTGTCACCTCCCACGACCGGCACCCAATCAGGCCAGTAAAATTCAAACATCGGAAAGAACAGCATGTCAATCACCTGGCCGTGGAACCATGGCGTCGGAGAATCCTGGGGCGCATTGTTCAAGATGGCGCCATAAAAAATACTATCGATTACGTTGCCCACTGCACCACCGAGGATAAGTGCGAGGCATATCAAAAAGCCGGGATGCGAATTCCGTTTCGCCGATCGCAACAAATACCAACCGATACCTGCCATTGCACCAATCCTGAACAATGTAAGCGCAAGCTTTCCAAACTCATTCTGCCACCGAATACCGAAGGCCATGCCAGGATTCAATAAATAATGCAGCTTGAACCAATCTCCCACCACGCTGATCTCCTGGTGCAGGAACATGTTTTTATAGACAAGCAGCTTAACGGTGTGGTCGATCACGATTACCAGCAGCGCAATCAAAAAGTATTTGTAAATCTTCATTCCTGACGGTCTATCGTGTTCACGGCCAAAAAAAGGCCAGAAATCCGTTATTTTTTAAGGCTTATTTTAACTTTCAATACAAACTCATCCATGTCCACTTCGGTTCCCCCAGGGACTTGTTCCTTTAACTCCAGACTGAGGGCCTGCGTTTCGGTCCTAATATAATCGTTGAATTCATTCAAGGCGCTTGTCGCAGGGTCGCCGTCTTTCTCCACTTCAATTCCGATCTTATCCAAAACCTCGAGCCCCATGTCCTTTCGTAAATTCTGAACACGATTAACGAAATCCCGGGCTATACCTTCCCTTTTTAAATCGTCAGTCACGGAAATATCAAGGGCGACTGTAATGCCGCTTTCTGTTGCAACAGCCCATCCTGGAATATCTTCCGAACTAATGAGTACATCTTCAAGCACTAGGTCAAAACCGCCTTTGTTCAACGCACCTTTTTTGTCAAGGGTATTGATTTCGTCCTTAGTCATCGCGTTGATCACAGCCGAAACTTCTTTCATGCGCGGACCATATTGCTTTCCGAGCTTGGCAAAATTCGGCTTCACTTTTTTTATCAGCAATCCGGATGTGTCGTCGATGTACTCTACCGACTTGACGTTGACTTCAGATTTGATGATTTCCTCCGCAACCTTGACGCGCTGGGCAAACTTTTCGTCCAACACCGGAAGAAGTACAGCCTTCAAGGGAGTTCGCACTTTAATCTTATTATTCTTACGGATAGAATGAACAAGTGAGCATATCTTCTGTGCATACTCCATTGATAGCTCGAGTTCCGAATCAATCCGGTTCATGTCCGCTTTTACCAAATCCGTCTCATGAACTGACTCATGTCGAAGTGGTGTCTTGTTAGCGATCGCTTTGTCGCGGATGTTGCCGGTAAGACTGCGATAGAGGAAGTCAGAATAAAAAGGTGCAATCGGTGACATCAACTGTGCCACCACCATCAAACTCTCATACAGCGTTTCGTAGGCAGCAATCTTATCACTTGACAGATTCGTGTCGGAATTCTTTTCGGCGCTCGGCTGCCAGAAACGCTTACGATTCAATCTTACATACCAGTTCGAAAGATGATCGTTGACAAATTCCTGGAGCGCCCTGGCCGCTTTAGTAGGTTCGTATTCATTGTATGCGTTCGTCACCTCCACGATCAAAGTCTGCAGCTTCGACAATATCCACCGGTCGAGTGTTGACAGATTAGCAGGCGACCCCGTCTTCATTTCATTCTTTACAAACCCGTCAATGTTCGCGTACAATGCGAAGAATGAATACGTGTTCATCAACGTTCCAAAATAACGGCGCTGAGTTTCAACGAGGCCATCCAGGTCGAACTTGAGGTTGTCCCAGGGCGGCGCATTCTCCATCATGTACCAGCGTACCACGTCGGGTCCAAATTTTCCGAGTGTTTCAAATGGGTTAACAACGTTCCCTTTTCGCTTCGACATCTTGTTGCCGTCTTTGTCGAGCACAAGGCCGGTGGAAAGCACATTTTTAAAAGAAACACTGTCGTATAAAAGGGCTGCGATGGCGTGGAGCGTGAAAAACCAGCCGCGGGTTTGGTCTACCCCTTCGGAAATAAAATCTGCCGGGAACGCTCCATCCCATCCACCATTGAATGGCTGAGGGTCACCTTTCTTCAGCTTATCAATATTGAGTCCCCATTGTGCGTAGGGCATGGCTCCGGAGTCAAACCAAACGTCGATGAGGTCGGGCTCGCGGTACATCGGCTGGCCGGTGCTGCTTACTAGGACAATGTCGTCGACGTAAGGGCGGTGGAGATCGAAAGTGTTAGGTGTTGAGTGTTGAGTGTTGACTATCCCGGCATTCGTTGCTTTTGCGATTTCACTTTGAAGTTCGTCAATTGAGCCGATACACTTTTCTTCCTTGCCATCCTTCGTTCTCCAGATTGGAAGAGGTGTTCCCCAATAGCGTGATCGCGACAAGTTCCAGTCGACGAGGTTTTCCAACCAGTTTCCGAAACGCCCGGTGCCCGTGGATTCCGGTTTCCAGTTGATGGTCTTGTTGAGTTCAACCATCCTGTCTTTCAGGGCTGTTGTTTTGATGAACCAGGCGTCAAGCGGATAATACAACACCGGCTTGTCCGTGCGCCAGGAATGCGGATAGGTGTGCTCGTACTTTTCTACTTTGAATGCTTTGTTCTCTTCCTTAAGGATGATAGAAATAATAACATCGGTGTTCTTGTAGTCCGGATTGCTTTCATCCTCGTCCGTATAGTTTTTCACGTAGAAGTCGTCGGCACCCAACTGTTTGTGGGTTTTTATGGAGAACTTCTTAACGCCTTCCTTCAGCTTCTCTCCTATCGCTGAGATGAATTTTCCTTTTTTGTCAACTGTGGGAACTTCGTTTCCTGCTTCGTCTCGAACGGTCATCGGAGGAATCCCGTTTTGCTTTGCTGCACGGAAGTCATCCGCACCAAATGTTGGTGAGGTATGAACCACGCCGGTTCCATCCTCGGTCGTAACAAAATCAGCCGCTACCACCTGAAAGGCTTTGTCAACATCATAAAGTGGTTGCAGATAGGGCATCAGTTGCTCATAGCGAACGCCAACCAGTTCCTTTCCTGAAAACTCACGGATGACTTGAAAGGGTATTACTTTGTCGCCGGGTTTGTAGTCTGAGAGTTGTGCTTCCTTGTTTTTCTCAAGAAAATATTTTCCAACGAGATCCTTCGCAACCACGACACTTGCAGACTTAAAGGTATACGGGTTGAATGTATTGACTTGTGCGTAAGTAATCTTGCCCCCTATAGCCAGCGCTGTGTTCGAAGGCAATGTCCATGGAGTCGTTGTCCATGCAAGTATGAAAACATCGCCGTTGGCGTCTTTGAATAAGAATTCAGACTTGTTGTCGCGCTTTACTTTAAACTGTGCCACGACAGAGGTGTCCTTCACATCCTTATAGCATCCAGGTTGATTGAGCTCGTGAGAGCTGAGGCCCGTGCCATCGGAGGGTGAATAAGGCTGAATGGTATATCCCTTGTAAAGAAGCCCCTTATTGTAAAATTGCTTCAGGATCCACCACAGCGTCTCGATGTACTCGTTATTATAAGTGATGTAAGGATTTTCCAGATCGACCCAATAGCCCATCTTCCGGGTCAGTTCGTCCCACTGATCCTTGTATTTCATCACCGTCTCGCGGCATTTTCTGTTATAATCTTCAATCGAGATCTTTTTTCCGATGTCGTCCTTTGTGATACCGAGCTCTTTTTCAACCTGCAATTCCACAGGTAGTCCATGCGTGTCCCAACCTCCTTTGCGTTTCACCTGGAAACCCTGCAGCGTTTTGAAACGGCAAAAGATATCTTTTACTGTGCGCGCCATCACATGATGAATTCCTGGCGTACCGTTTGCCGAAGGAGGTCCCTCGTAAAAAGTGAATGTAGGCTTGCCGTCCCTGTTCGAAACGGATTTTTCAAAAACTTTCTCCTTGTCCCAGAAGGCAAGCATCTCCTCTGCGACCTTCGCAAAATTCAGCTCTTTGTATTCTTTGTATTTGGTACTCATTATTCTATTCAAACTTTAAAGCAGGGCTTCTGCTTACTCTTGCTGATACGTTAATTTTGTTGCTAGGCTTTTTCTCCCTGGACTTTGATCTTTCCAAGGTCGATCTCCTCGTCTTCATGTTCACCATAGAATGAAGAATCAAAATCGTCGATCAGCATCTTTTCCTCCTTGGCCTTTCGGGGCTTGTCGAAAGTAAGGATCAGGGCTGGCAGGAGGATCAGGTTAGTAAACATGGAGATGACCAGTGTAGTCGAAGTAAGAATTCCCAGGGCAATCGTTCCGCCAAAATCTGAAAATGTGAAAATGATGAACCCGGCGAACAACACGATCGAAGTATAAATAATACTCTTGCCCGTCTCCAGGATGCTTTCGCTCACAGAGCGCGGAACAAAGAATCCGGTCGCCAGTAACTCTTGTCTGTACTTGGCGAGGAATCGAATGGAGTTATCAACCGAAATCCCGAAGGTGATGCTGAAGATGAGTGCGGTGCTTGCCTTGAGGGGAATATGAAAAAATCCCATCAAGCCGGCAGTGATCATCATGGCAACGAGATTGGGAATCAATGATATTATTATCATTCTGACATTCGCGAACAACGCCGCCATACTGATCGTGATCAGGATGAATGCGAGGATCAAACTTTCCCACAGGTTTGCGATAAGGAATTTATTCCCTTTGATGAAGAGAACAGAGGTTCCGGTGACCGTTACTTTGACTTCAGTCTTCGGGTCTTTAGCGTCTCCGAACAGCGAAAGTATTTTGGGATTCACAGAAGCCGTAAGAAGTGAATCCATTCTTTTTGAGCCGATGTCGGCCATCTGGCAGCTAATGCGCATCTTCTGAAAGGTCGAGTCAGCGAAAGATTTGAACAGCCCACTGTTGTCTGTCTGGCCTTTCATGTAGCGCAGTATGAAACCGCGCTCCTGGTTGGTTGGAAGTGTATAAAATGCCGGATTGTTGTTATAAAAGGCCTGTTTGGATGCTTTTACGAGACTCACAAGCGACACCGGCCTGGATATTACCGGGAGTGAGTCCAGGTAGTTTTCGAAAGCTTCGATCTTCTTCAGGTTGCTGACCTGCAGCAGCCCGCGTCGCTTACCTGTGTCGACCATAAATTCGAGTGGCATGACCCCACTGAAATTCGCTTCAAAAAACTTAAGATCTTTTTTGATCTGACTATCGTCCGGCAGGTCATCAACCATGAATGACAGTGACTCAAGCTTCGACATTCCAAATGCCGACACAACAACAATCGTGATCGTTGAAATATAGATCGCGGGCCTCACGCGGTGCACGAGCAGATCGATGCCGCGTACGAACGCACCGAGTATCTTAAAGTCCAGGTGGCGAAGGTGTTTCGAATTTGGTTCAGGAAGCCATGTCAGTATACCTGGAATCATTACCAGGCTCACAAAGAAGAGTGCAATGATATTAAGTCCGGCAACGACACCAAACTCGCGAAGGATCGTCACATCTGTGTACAATAAAGTCAGGAATCCGATCGCCACCGTAAGATTGGTGAGAAAAGTGGCGAGACCCATCCTTTGCACGACGACACGAATCGCTTCGACCTTGTTGCCTGACTTCACATACTCGACATGGTATTTGTTCAGCAGGTAGATCGCGTTCGTGATGCCGATTGTAACGATTACCGGTGAGATCAACCCACTCAGCAATGTGATCTTGTATCCAAACAAGGCAATGGTACCAAGTGTCCAAACGACCATGACGCCAATCATGACCATCGAAAATAGAACAGCACGCACCGAGCGGAAGAAAAGCAGCATGATCAAACCCGTGACGATCGCTGACATATAGGTAAAAAATGCAAGCTCCTTTTTCACCTGCTGTGCAACCACTGAACGAATGAAGGGCAACCCTGCATAACGCAGCGTGATTCCGCTTGACTTCGAAAATTCATCACCCAATGCCTGGATGGAATTAATAAGATCCACTCTTTTTGCCGAGTTCGCGACGCCTTTCTCAACTGAAATAAGCATCATGGTTGCGCCGTTGCCGGCGTTCACAAGCTTATCCATATAAATCTTTTGCTTTTGAGCTTCCCTTAAAAGGCTGTCGAGCTGTTGCTGCAAACCTATCTGGTCCGGAAACAACGCTGATAGATAAAACTTCGAGTGCGCCGTGTCTTTGAGGATAATCTTAAGACGGGGAAGTGACAACACTTCGTTGACCCCGTCGACTTTCCGGATGGCTGCACTCAGCTCCCGGAATTTTTGAAAGTTGGTGACTTCGTAAATTGAACTGTCCCTCAGACCGATGGCAACAATATTCCCATCCTCGCCGAATTGATCTTTGAACTTGTTCAGGAAGATCATGTCGGGGTCGTTCGGGGGTACCGTTCGGGTCATGTCGTAGCTCAGCTCAACCTTAGTCGCATAGTAGCCCATCACCGCTGTGACAAGGGCTATCACGCCCATCAGAGGAAGGCGAAACCGAATGATACTATCTGCAATCCGCGACCACACAAAAGTGCCAAATTCAAGAGGCGCAAATGTAGGGAATTCCGGGGGTTTTGAAGACTAAAATTGAGCCCGATGGTGAAGAGGACTCTCCCGCGGATCGCTCAGATAACGCTGATTTGGTGGAAAATAAGTCGTTTGAGACTTCACGATTCATCGGGGCCGTCACCGACATCTGCGGATGCAGATTCTTGGGCTCAGTAAGAGATGCCTTTTATCTTCCTGTATAGCGAAAGCGCATGCCGGTCTGTTAACCCGGACACAAAATCAATCACACAACGCAACATTTGGTATTCGCTGCCACTTTGTGCGATCGCGACCTGCGTTTCGGAGGGAAAGAGCAGGGCCAGGTTTTCATACTTCCGCGATCTGCTCTTATTTCGGATCAGCTTTCCGGCAGCTGTAAATTCCTTGAGAAGTCCCGGAAGCACCTCATGCCCCGACGCCTCGATCTCCACAACTTGCCGGGCGCGATATATTTTTTTTACAGACACTTCACTTATGTTTTTCAGAGCGTCCGTGAACTCACACAAGTCGGCCAACGCAGTATCGAACCTGGCGTCGATGATCTGCTGTTCATGGTCAACGAATACTTTTGTGCAGGCTTCGATAAGTTCGCCAATGGCAAGCGCGCGGAGTGTTCCAAGTTTTTTATTAAGGCCTTCGTCACCAGCAAGTCGCCGGCGGTCGAGTTTGGTTTTAAGAATTGGAGCGAGGAGCTCGATGGTGTCCTCGAAACTTACCAACCCCAGACGACAGCCATCTTCGAGATCAATGATGCTGTAACAAATATCATCCGCTGCCTCAACAAGAAATGCGAGTGGATGCCGGGCCCATGCGGAGTCTCCGGCTTTTGTCAATTCGAGCTGTGCAGCCAGTTCGGTAAAAATCGGAAGCTCACTTTGAAAGAATCCGAATTTCTTCTGGCTCTTTTTTGATTTGTCCCTCGCTGGAAACAATGAAGCACACGGGTACTTTGTGAAAGCACCCAGCGTCGCACAGGTAAGCTTTAGACCGGACTCTTGTTGATTGAGTATCCTAAAGCCTTGTGCATTCCCCTCGAATTTTGTCAGGTCATTCCATTCAGCGTCACTCACGTGTGCTTTGAATGAAGGTTCATAGGCAAAAAAGTCCGACAACGCATCTTCACCAGCGTGACCGAAGGGCGGATTGCCCAAATCGTGGGCAAGGGATGCCGCTGCTACAATGGCTCCAAAATCGAAGAGCGAGAGATCTTTCTCAAGTTCAGGATGCCGCTGAAGGATGACTTCGCCAACACGTTTGCCCAGTGAGCGCCCGACGCTGGAGACTTCGAGACTATGCGTAAGACGTGTGTGTACAAAATCATGCTCGGGTAATGGATGCACCTGGGTCTTGTCCTGCAGGCGGCGAAAGGGGTGCGAAAATATTATCCGGTCATAATCTTGCTCGAATGCGCTACGAGAAGGTTCTGAAGAAATATTTTTTTGGCCCGGACGATTCGCCGAAAGGAGGGTTTTCCAGATCACAATCAGTAATGAAAATAGGGTGAATTAAATTTTAGCACGTCCCGGTAGCCCGATCCCGATCGTCCCGATAGTCCCGATAGTCCCGATAGCTATCGGGATCGGGATCGGGATCAGGATCAGGGAAACAAATTTGAGTATTTTAAGTCAAACGACCTCCGCGCTCGTTACTTTTGATCCATGTACAAAGCGCTGACTAACGGCAAAGCATTCGAAATTGCTTCTGATGGCGACACATGGGTCGTGAATGGAAATCCACTGAATTGGGATGTAACCGCATTGGGCGACGGGCATTTTCATATACTCTATAATAATAAAGGCTACAACGCCGAGGTGACCAAGACTGATCGCGAATCAAAAACCGTGGAACTGAAGGTCAACGGACGAAAGTATTCAGTCCAGCTGCGGGACAAGTTTGACTTGCTGCTGGAAAAAATGGGTATGAACAATACGGGAGCCGGCAAGATTAATGTTCTCAAGGCACCTATGCCGGGATTGATCATCGATCTCCGTGTCAAAGTAGGACAGACTGTAAAGCCCGGCGATGCATTGCTCGTGCTGGAGGCAATGAAAATGGAAAACGTTATCAAAGCGCAGGGTGAGGGCACCGTAAAGCAGCTGAAGATCAAGAAGGGCGATACAGTTGAAAAGAACCAGCTGCTTATTGAGTTCTGATTTGCGAGACTTATTTTTTAAACTTTTACGCTCAACATGGATTTTAATTTCGACAACCTGAAAAGGGTAATTGATCAGTTGCGGGACATAACGTTCTTTCAACGCATCATTTCCTGGGGCAAGATCAAATCACAGCTTATCGACGCGAACGGCGATCTGCAACGACTTGCTGCCATCGTTGAAACCCTGAAGGCCGAAAACGCTAAGCTCTCTAACACCCTGGAACTTGAAAAAGGAAGTGCAAGGAATCTCCAGGAGTCGAACACCCACCTGTTGGCAGAGACGCAGGTGATGAAAAAGCAATTCGAAGGAAGTATCGCCGAGCTTGCAACTCTTAAAGAGTCTAATAACAGTTATTTGAAGCGTGGTCGCGAACTTGCGAACGATCTTGCAATGGCACAGCAGGAGTTGAAAAACGCTGATAGCAATTTGCAACAGCTGCGAACACAGCTCACTCAGTTGCAAAAGGAAGATGAATTCCGAAAGACTGAGCACTCCAATGCCATGTCAACCCTTGGCAAGATCCAGGAAAAAATACAACGCGACCGTGATCGGGAAGTGAATGAAAAGAATTTGGCCGAGATCGAACGGATCAAGCGATTAAAAGAAACGTGGATCAACCACGAGGACAATGTCAGGAACCGTATCAAGGCACTCTGCAGTCAATACACGATCGACTACGTTGAAAAAGTACCATTCAAAGGAAAGCCGGACAATACACTGAAGATTAATAACGAGTACATCATTTTTGACGCGAAAAGTCCTGCCAACGACGACCTCCGCAATTTCCCCAGCTACATTAAGGCGCAGGTGGAGAGCGGGAAATATGTGAGGGAAGACGATGTTCGTCGTGAGCTCTTTCTGGTGGTGCCGAGCAACACCCTCGATCACCTGACACAGTTCGCGTATCGCCTCAGTGATTACACAGTATATATAATTTCAATCGACTCCCTGGAACCGATCATGCTTGCATTGCAGCGGATCGAAGACTATGAGTTTGCACAGCAGCTAAGCCCGGAGGAGCGCGAGAACATTTGTCGCGTGATTGGAAAATTCGTCCACTTGTCAAAGCGCAGAATACAAATCGACGGATTTTTTGCAAAACAATTCTTCGAGTTGGTTTACCGCAGCGAAGCCGATCTTCCAAAGGAGCTGCTCGATAAAGTCATTGAATTCGAGAAATCAGAGAAGCTCAATCCACCGATTGAGCGGAGGGCCCGGCAGATCAGCGTCAAAGATCTCAAGATGGACAATGAAAAGCTGGAGAGTGAAGCCAACCAGCGCGGAATCATCACGCAGGATTCGATGCTCAGCAAAGAGCTGAATAAACTTCCCCTTTACTCAACGGAAGACGATAGTTTAAAAAATAAAGACCAGGGAAATTTGTTTGAAGGGAAAGTATAGTCACCCTTCGACTCCGCTCAGGGTGACAGGCTCACGAGGATAATACATTTTTAAGCTTCACATGTCGATTTCACACAATCCTCTGTTCGGAGTTTATCGGGCTGAACGAAGTCAAGGCTTGACAGCACAACCCGCTCTTTGCTAACTTTGCCGCCAGCATAACTGCAATGAAGATAACTCCCGATAACAAACTCAAAAAACTGATCGTCGTCGGCGATCGTGTGCTTATCAGACCGGCAAAGGAATCCGATAAAACTGAAAGCGGACTTTATCTTCCACCGGGCGTTCAGGAGAAAGAGCGTATTCAAAAAGGCTTTGTGATCAAAGTGGGGCCCGGTTATCCACTTCCAATGCCAGCGGATGAAGATGAGTTGTGGAAAGGAAAAGAAGATCAAATAAAATACCTGCCACTCCAGGCGCAGGAGGGCGACCTTGCAATCTTTCTGCAAAAAGGTGCGATCGAGGTCATGTATGAAAGTGAAAAGTATTTCATTGTTCCGCAGGCGTCAATTTTGATGCTTGAACGTGAGGAGGATTTATAAATGGCCGGCTTGTCATTTGATGTATTACGGGTAGGCAAGAGGTACAGGCTTGTCAACTATGGCGACAAGTACGAATTCGTCATTGAGAGTATCACCGCCAGCGGCGACTTTCAAGTCAAAGACCTTCTAACACTTGAGCGATTCAAGCTTAAGGACGTCATCAAATTCGGGAAGGGGAAAGACTTCGAAATCCGCGAAATCAATGGCTGATTCCGAATGACCATCATCCAATACGGGTGAAGCTGATCTGGGTCAAAATTGCTCTTTTCTAATAATTCAATCTGCTCTAGCAGGCATTCAAGCAACTATTTAGCCTATCGCCAATCTTTTGGCAAAAAAGCACCTCCATGCTCAACAATTTCTTACGGGTTGCACTTCGCAACTTCATGAATCAACGATTCTATTCATTCATCAATGTCACCGGGCTTTGCTCCGGACTTGTATGTACGCTGTTTATTTTTCTATGGGTTCGCGACGAAACCCAAAAAGATAAACTATATAAAGATTCGGAGAAGATATATCATGTTGTGTCTAACATGGGGTCCATAGGATCTGACACGATCACGTGGCCCATTACACCCGGGTTGCTTGCAGATGCGGTCAAGGAAAAAGTCAGTGGCGTCGCCTACGCAGCGCGCACCATGAACAATGGGCCACACCTTTTTGAGCACGATGATAAGAAATTCCTGGAGCGGGGACTGTGTGCAGATCCAGAGTTGCTAAAGATCTTTGATTTTACCATCCTCCGCGGCAACATCAACGTCCCGGCTCTCGACAAAAGCTGGGCATTTATCTCAGGATCGTTAGCGAAACGATTATTCGGCCCTGAGGATCCGATTGGTAAGCACATTCGCGTGAGCAGCAACAGGGACCTGATTGTCGCAGCTGTTTTCGAAGATATCCCGAACTCATCCTCACTGCGCTTTGAATATCTGATACCCATGGAAATATATCGCGAGATACAAGGCACCGGTTTCAATTGGGGAAACTATAACCATCCGCTGTATCTGAAACTAAATGATGAGAATAACGCTGCACTCATTTCGCGCCAGATCAATGACATTCAGAATGAACGTGTGGCATCGTCCGGGGAAAAGGATGAAGTTTCTTTCTATCTCCAGCGGTTTTCGGATTACTACCTGAACTCACATTTTTCCAACGGGAGGCCAGATGGTGGAAGGATCAAATATGTTCAGATCTTTTCGGTGGTCGCGGTATTTATCCTGATCATCGCCTGCATCAATTTTATGAATATGGCAACGGCAAAGGCTATGACCCGCGCAAAAGAGGTCGGGGTACGAAAAGTGATCGGCGCCCAGCGCATTTCACTGATTGCTCAGTTCATATCGGAATCGATGCTGATCAGCCTCTTTGCCATGATACTTGCCATTGGCATCATAACGCTCCTGTTGTCGCCATTCAATGATCTCGTGTCCAAGGAAATTTCGTTGAACTTCACTGATCCCATTTTGCTGATCACCCTTGTTACTACAGTTATTATTACGGGTGTAATGGCCGGCTGTTACCCGGCATTTTTCCTTTCCTCGTTTCAACCAGGCACGGTACTCAAGGGCAGCCTGTCATCAAGCCTTGCGGGAGCGTCGCTTCGAAGAATCCTCGTTGTATTCCAATTTTCTCTTACTGTGATTTTGATTGTAAGTGCCCTCGTTGTCCACGATCAAATAGAATTTATTATGAATAAAGAAGTGGGTTACGATCGTCAGTCCGTCATCAATATTCCGGCCCGCGGGGAGCTATACAACAATTATCGGTCGTTCAGGAACGAAATGCTTCAGGATCCCGGTGTTGAATCCATTTCAAAAGCAGACAACTCCCTGGTTCAGGTTAATAACCAGAATGGGAGCGTGAGCTGGCCCGGCAAACCAGCCGACAGTCAGCAGTTTTTCAGAACGGTTTGCGTGGATGTTGATTTCCCCGAGACAATGGGCTTGCATTTGATTCAGGGGCGATACTTTTCACATGCATTCAACGACACTTCAAATTTTATCATCACTGAAAAAGCGCTCGAAGTGATGGGCCTGACGAATCCAATCGGACAAAAAATTAATCAATGGGGTACAGAAGGAACGATCATCGGCGTGGTGCAGGATTTCCACAGCCAGTCGATGCATTCCGCCATCGATCCCATCATTCTGTTTTGCAAACCGCAATGGGCAAGAAGAGTGTTCGTGAAACTTAAGGATTCACATCAGGCGGAAACCATCAATCGCATCGAAAAAATTTTCAAGAAGTACAATACTGAATACCCTTTTGAGTACACCTTTCTCACCGACGATTTTGAAAAGCTCTATAAAAATGAAAGGATCACGGGGGCGTTGGCAGTAAGTTTCACCATTATGGCCATCATTATTTCGGGGCTTGGTTTGGTGGGCCTCGCCGCCTATATGGCACAAAAGCGAAGAAAAGAAATCAGCATCCGTAAGACCATGGGCGCGTCGGTTGCAGAACTCGTTGCGATGATGTCACAAAGTTTTGTGAGTTTGAGCCTCATGGCAATTGCCGTCGGTTGTCCGATTGCTTACTTCCTGATGGACTCTTTCCTCGGCGGATTCACCTATCATACTGCGATTGGCTGGAAGACATTCGCCATTACATCTTTCGGCGTTGTTTTTGTTGCGCTGGTGACTGTTATTTTCCAGGTCTTCAAGGCAGCGGTCGCAAACCCGATTTCAGCGCTCCGCAACGAATAGAAAAATCAGCACCTAACGATCATTGATGTAATAAACCTGCTTTGTCCTCCTACTTCGCTACGAATCGATATCCCACACCCGGTTCAGTTATTATATGGGACGGTCTGTTTGGATCTTTTTCAATTTTCTTTCTCAACTGTGCGACAAAAACACGCAAGTATTGCGACTCATCACGATAAGAAGGACCCCACACTTGATTAAGCAGGTATTGATGGGTTAAAACCTTGCCTTCGTTTTTGGCAAAAAGTACCAACAACGAGTATTCTGTCGACGTAAACTTGACGGGCAGGTTATCTCTTCTTACAGTTCGCGCATTAAAATCGATCATAAGGTCCCCGAATTCAACCACCTGGCTACCCTCATTTTCAGTAAGATTGCGTAAAGCCGAACGAATGCGGGCCATAAGCTCTCCCGTCCTGAACGGCTTCACCAGGTAATCATTTGCGCCGGCGTCAAGAGCCTTCACTATATCTTCTTCGGTATTCTGTACTGACAAAATAATAACAGGCTTTGTGTACCATTCACGCAAATGTTTCAACACTTCATGACCATTTTCGTCGGGCAAGCCGATGTCCAGCAATACAAGATCGGGAGGATGTGTTGCCACTGCGGTCAATCCCTCTTTCGCCGTCGTTGCCGCCATGACGTGAAAACCATAGGATTCAAGCGTGATCGTCAGCAGCTTCCGGATCTGCCCTTCATCATCGATTATTAAAATCGCAGGGCTATTCATTCTTTAATTTGTTTATGTAAGATACTTCCGTTGGAATTTCGATTGTAAAGATGGCCCCCTGCAGCGGGAGATTGCTCAGCTTGATTGTACCGTGGTGGGCCTCAACAAACCCGCGTACTATTGAGAGACCGAGGCCCGTGCCACCCGGGCGAGATCCCTGCACGCGATAAAATTTATCAAATACCTTTCCAATCTCGTTTTCCGGAAACCCTTTTCCGGAATCGGATAAAGTCAGTATCAACTTTTCGTGTATGCAATCTGCCTTGATGATAATCTCGGTTCCTTCGTCCGTGTGCTGAACAGCGTTGCTGATCAGGTTACGAAGCACCTGTTCCATGAGACCATAATCTAGGCGGAAAAACGGCAGGTTGTCTGAAATGAAAACCGACACCCGGTAGTTGCTGATGGCAGGCTCAAATCGTTGCAGCGTGGTGTAGATAAGTTCCTTGACGTCACACCAGTCTTTTTTTATCTGGAAAATTCCGGATTCGAGTCGCGACATGCTCAAAAGGTTTTCAACCTGCTCGTTCAGACGTGTCGAAGCAATCGCAACTTCCAACAATAACTCGCTTTTGTCTTTTTCACTCAGCTTCTCTGCATTGAGAAGGTTATCTGTTGCGCCGAGGATCGTGGTGATAGGTGTGCGCAATTCATGCGACAGCGAATTCAGCAAAGTGTTATAAAATTTTATTGCATTGGCTTTTTCTTCGCGTCTCCGGACCTCTTGTTGAACTTGCCTGATCCTGTTTGTCAGAACCGCGTGAATGAGTGCGATGACAAAATACATCAACAGGAGCAATGCATCCTCAGTGGTTCCTACTGATATGGTGAAGCGAGGGGGAATAAAGAAATAATCCCACAACAATGCGCTGAGTACTGCTGCCAGGATCACCGGGAGGATGTCCAGGAACATGGCAAGGATAGAAACAGTCACAAGCAAGAGAAATGCTACAACCCGGTAGCCGACAACACTTTCAAGACCCAAACCCAATAGCGCTACCAGCATTACCGCTACAAAGCTGAAGAGGTACTGTCTTTTTCTGGGGGGATCGTTCAATAGATTTTTCACTTCCGCCTGATAACAAAAGTAGACTATAGAATTTAAATACCTCGTCAAGACCGACGTTGCGGATTGTAGGATTTATCAAGAAGCGGTGCCATTGACCAGCCGGGTTAAATATTCCCACCCGATTTTGCTTTGAACCTTCGCCGCAAGTTCAGACCTTCGGATCAAGACCGTTATATAACACCGATGTCATTTACCATTTCTCCCGCCACCGTAGAAGATGCACCAGCATTGGATGCGCTTGTCAATTCAGCTTATCGGGGAGACTCGTCACGCCAAGGATGGACCACAGAGGCCGACTTACTCGATGGAACGCGCACCGATGCCAATGCAATCGCGGACATCATCAATTCCCCTGGCCACACGATTCTTAAATACGTGGAAGAAGGTAATATCCTGGGCTGTGTAGAGGTCCACAAAGACGGTGACAAGCTGTATCTCGGAATGCTTACCGTTCGACCTCATTTGCAAGGCAAGGGCATCGGCAAGCTCATGTTGACGGCCGTGGAAGATGAAGCAAAAAAGAAGGGATGTCACGCAATCTATATGACAGTCATTTCGGTTCGCAAAGAACTGATCGATTGGTACGTAAGGCATGGGTACCGTCATACGGGCGAGACGAAACCCTTTGCTTTCAATGATCCCAGATTCGGACAACCCAGAAAGAAACTTGAGTTCGTCGTGCTGGAGAAGCAAGTCTAGGTTCTGCCTTTCAAAACTCACACGATTCGCACATCAAAAACCTCCGAAAATTTTAGTTTCGCCACGGTCGTTGTTGATCAATCCCGCCCTATTTTTAATGTGGACAATAAAATTCCAGTGCTAAATACTTTCCTATGAAAATCACCTTCGCGATCCTTCTTATTCTTTCTTCAGTAATCGGTTTTTCACAGGAAAAAGATCTGCCCGAAGATTTTCTCACGAAAGACTTTCATCTTGGTCGTCGTGAAAAGCTAAGAGAATCACTTCCCGCAAACTCCGTAGCAGTGTTCTTCGCGAATGCCGTGCGCAACCGCGCCGACGACGTGGACTATATCTATCATCAGGACCCGGACTTTTTTTACCTCACGGGATACAAAGAGCCGCACGCCCTGCTTTTTATTTTCAAAGACGAACAGACTGCACCAAACGGGGAGAAGTATAATGAGATCCTTTTTATCCAACCGCGCAACCAGTTACGAGAAATGTGGACGGGAAGAAGGCTTGGTGAAGCCGGAACGCGTGAGGTACTTGGATTCACACAGGCGTTCAACAACAGTGAATTCAAGCGTTACAATGTCGACTTTGCAAGATTTAATAAGGTCCTTTTCTTCGATTTCGAAAATGACGTCCGCAATGACCCCAGGGACTCATCCGACCTGTATGACCTCATAGCTCAATTCAAAGTCAAGGCGCACTATCCCGACAAGAATCCGAATACATTAAAAGTCGAGCCAGAGAAAAACAATCTCGATACCCAAGGACTGTCCGACATCATGGACCGGCTGCGCGGTATCAAAACAAAAGAAGAAATAGAAATGGTGAGGAAGGCCGTAAGGATTTCCTGCCAGGGACAAGTTGAAGTGATGAAGGCCATGAAGCCGGGAATGTCAGAAAGGGAAATTCAGGGAATTCATGAGTATGTTTTTAAAAAATACCAGGCTGAAGATCTTGGATATCCATCGATCGTCGGTGCCGGCCACAATGGATGTATCCTCCACTATATTGATAACTATAAGCCGACGATCTCCAGCAAAGAGCTTATCCTGATGGATCTGGGTGCCGAATTCCACGGTTATACAGCCGATATTACACGGACAATTCCCGTAAACGGAAAATTCAGCCCTGAACAGAAGGCGATCTACGAGCTGGTGCTTAAAGCACAGGAAGAAGGTATGAAATACCTCAAACCCGGCGGCACGTTTCAGGAACTGACGCTCGCGACGCGCCGAATCGTGAATCAAGGATTAAAAGAACTTGGGATAATCCAGAATGAAAATGACAAACACATGTATTATCCACACGGCTGCTGCCATCATATCGGCCTTGCTGTACATGACCGCGGCGTGTATGACAGGTTCGAAGAAAATATGATGGTTACGATCGAACCGGGTATCTACATCCCGGAGAACTCCAACTGTGATAAGAAGTGGTGGGGAATCGCTGTGCGCATCGAAGACGATTACCTCGTCACGAAAAACGGCTATGATCACCTTTCTTCGTTTGCCCCTCGCACAGTCAAAGACATCGAAGCGATGATGAAATTACCGAGTCCATTGGATAGCTTCGTTCTGCCGGATATCGACAACAAGAACTGACGCATTACTACAACAGTGGACAGCAATCCCCGACCCACAGGCACCTTGCCAAACCCGACTGAGCTTACGACTTTAGTGGCTCCTTAACGCAGAAAATATGAAAAGATCCTTCGCCTTTGTTTTCGTCCTGCTTACTGCTATCCCCATGACTTTCGCCCAGAAGATATGGACAGCGGCTCAGGCGAACGAGTGGGCCAAAAAACAACCCTGGCTTGTGGGTTGCAATTTTATCCCAAGCACCGCTATCAATGAATTGGAGATGTGGCAGAAAGAAACCTGGGATCCAAAGACTATAGATCGTGAGCTTGGTTGGGCCCAAGGGCTCGGCTTCAATGTCGTTCGGGTATACCTGCACAACATAGTGTGGGAAATGGAACGGAGCTCTTTTATTCCCAGGATAGGCGAATTCTTAACAATTGCGAATAAGCATAACATTAAAGTGGTCTTTGTCCTTTTCGATGACTGCTGGAATGCTGATCCCAAACCCGGCAAACAGCCGGAACCCATCCCGGGCGTACACAACAGCGGCTGGATGAGAGCTCCGGGACCGGCGGTCGTAGGCGATCCCACGAAATGGGATTTGATGGAATTGTATGTCAAGGACGTCCTGCTTCAGTTCAAAAATGATAAACGCGTCGTAATGTGGGACCTTTACAATGAGCCTGGCAACGAGGGGATGACAGACATCACTTATCCGTTCCTCCAGAAGGTGTTTGAGTGGGCGTGGTCGGTGCGACCGTCGCAGCCTTTGACCTCGGCACCCTGGAACCACGAAGAAAAATTCAAACGTTACAACGAATATCAATTCGCAAATTCGGATGTGATCACTTTCCATAATTACAATGACGCGAAAAACCTGGAAGCAGAGATCGTTGAGCTCAAGAAGTTTGGACGCCCGATCATTTGCAGCGAGTACATGGCGCGTACCAACAAAAGCACATTCGTTGACAACCTGCCGGTTCTGAAGGCTAACAAGGTGGGGGCAATCAACTGGGGTCTTGTAAGCGGGAAGACCAACACCATATTTCCATGGGGGTCCAAGCCAAACACACCGGAGCCTACCGTTTGGTTCCATGATATTTTCCGCAAGGATGGAACACCTTTCGACGAAAAGGAAGTTGCATTCATCAAGGAAACTATAAAGCCAACGCCACCCGCAAACAAACCTGTCACCAAATAAACCCACATGAGACGGCTGCTGATTCTGCTCATCGCCTGCTCGCTCGCGAGCTGCGCATCGAAAAACCCCTACGAAAAGCTCCAACAAAAGCTGGATGCTTTCTTTAGCAAGCAATACCCTGCCGGTGAACCCGGTGGCGCTGTACTCGTGTTGAAAGACACTACTGTGATTTTTGCAAAAGGCTATGGTATCGCTGACATCGTAACGAAGGAACCCATTACCACCAAAACGCTTTTCAATCTTGGATCTATCTCGAAGACGTTTGTCGCGAACGGGATTCTGATTCTGCAGGAAGAAGGAAAACTTTCGGTTGAAGACAGCCTGATAAAATACTTTCCCGATTTCAAGAACAAGGAAATAGCCAGCAAAGTAAAGATCAAGCACCTACTGACACATACATCCGGTCTTCCAGATAACAGGCAGGTAAGCAAGGATTCTGTTTTTTATTTGACCGCGAACGATATGCAGAACTGGTATCCGGTTACTCAAACCGATACGCTTGAATTCGAACCTGGATCAAAGTACAATTATTCCAACCCGGCCTACAACGCGCTCGCTCTTATCATTGAGCAGGTATCGAAACAGAAATGGCAGGATTTCATTCGTGAACGGATCTTCATACCAACGGGAATGACCACCAGCACGATCACAGACGGTGCACATCCCGAGTCCGGTGTATCGCATGGCTATACGATGATTGCAAAGCAGTGGACTGAAGATGACTACGGCGAAGAACCAACATTCTGTGCGGCCGGCAACGGCGGCGTTTGGAGTTCCATAGAAGAGCTGGCCAAATATGAACTCGCACTGCGAAACGCAACATTTCTAAATAAGGATCTCATCGCGGACTCCCGGACGGTGAAAACATTCCCAAACTGGAGCGATACTAAGCCAGCCGATCGCGGCTGGTCCTGGCAGGTGGTGACAGCCAATGGGTCGCAGACAGCCGAACATACAGGACACCAGGGAGGCTTCGCCGCTAACTATGTCGCAATACCCGAGAAGGGACTGTTGTTCGTCGTTCTCCACAATGCTCCATACGATGTCTACCTGCACCGGGAAAAAGTTCTGACCCTGCTGCAAGAGGAGAAATTGTTCGACTAAACTGCTGACCATCACACGGAATAATGGATTTTTTAATTCATTATTCTTTTTACTTTTAGGACTTAACAATCTCCTAACCTAGACCTCATGAGCTTATTTATCAAAAAATCTCTGGACGTGCTCCTCGCCCAGTCTGCCGATTCAACGAAGGGACTTAAGCGTACGCTGGGACCTGCCAGCCTTATTGCACTCGGAATCGGAGCCATCATTGGAGCGGGATTGTTTGTTCGAACGGCCGATGCGGCAAGTAGCGCCGCTGGTCCCGCCGTAGTGATCTCCTACATGATAGCCGGGATTGGCTGCGCATTTGCCGGATTGTGCTACGCAGAATTTGCGGCAATGATCCCGATCGCCGGCAGCGCCTACGCCTACGCCTATATCACCATGGGTGAATTTCTTGCCTGGGTCATTGGTTGGGCGCTTGTCCTTGAATACGCGCTGGCCGCAGCCACAGTCTCAATAGCCTGGAGTGAATATCTCAACAAGCTGCTGGCGATTGCCACCGGAAGTCCACTACCCTATGAATGGAGTCATTCGCCATTTGAAACAATGAATGGCATGACGGGAATCGTTAACCTGCCGGCAATTTTTATTCTCCTGTTGCTCACGCTGGTCTTGATTAAGGGCACGCAGGAATCTGCGACGCTCAATGCAGTGATTGTGTTTGTTAAAGTGTCAATCGTGCTGATCGTGATTGTGCTTGGTTGGGGCTTTATCAACGAAGCCAACTATACCCCTTTTATGATCCCGGAGATGGCTGGCCACGAAGGCTGGAACAGGCACGGATGGGGAGGAGTTCTGGGCGGTGCCAGCATCGTTTTCTTTGCTTTCATTGGGTTCGACGCCGTTTCAACGGCGGCGCAGGAAGCAAAAAATCCCAAGCGCGACATGCCGATAGGTATTCTTGGTTCACTCGTGATCTGTACGATACTTTTTGTCCTCTTCTCTCATGTTCTTACCGGCCTTGCCAACTGGCAGGAATTTAAGGTTTCGGGAAAAGAAGCTTCTGTTGCGTACGCCATTGAGCACTACATGCCAGGTTACGAATGGCTCGCTACTTTGGTAACGATCGCAATCCTCGCGGGATTTTCTTCAGTGATCCTTGTGATGTTGATGGGACAATCGCGCGTGTTTTACTCGATGTCCAAAGACGGCCTCGTTCCCGGTGTCTTCTCGCAACTTCACTCTAAATTCAGAACGCCATTCAAATCAAATATGATCCTTTTTGTATTTGTGTCACTATTCGGAGGCTTTGTTCCTCAAAGTGTAGCGGGTGACCTGACTAGCTTTGGAACCTTGTTTGCATTCGTGCTCGTTTGTGCTGGTATCTTGGTAATGCGAAGATCAAATCCTGACGCACCGCGGCCATTCAAGACTCCACTCGTTCCACTCGTGCCTATTCTCGGGATATTGATTTGTTCTCTGCTGATATTTTCCCTGGATGTAAACACTCAACTTGCCGCATTTGGATGGCTTGTTTTGGGATTATTTGTTTACTTCTTCTACAGCAAGAAGAACAGCGTGTTGCGAAAAGGAAATCAGCCGGTCAATTAACCACCTCGCTGGTGATCGTAAGGTAGCTGGCGGCTAGCTCCGTACGGTAACGCCGTAAGGGCCTCCATGCAACTCCGCCTGAGGGCATCCCGTCGGCGAGATTGAAATTCGATCCGCAGCCGGTGCACACCAGGAACAATCCTGATGAATGAACACTCACATTTGCGTTGGCTTCGTTTGGATGATAGGAACAGTTCACTTCGAAGGCATTGTACTGGATCGAGCTCTTTCGATAAAGAATTATTCCCCTGACGCCGACACTCACTCCTGAAACACTGGTGATAGTTTTTTTGCCGCCGTCCTGCGCGAGAGCTATGTACTCGGGGAATCCGAGATTGACCGTCACGGAGGGAAACGAGATATATGGTATGGGGTCATCGGTGAGATCGCGGCCACAGCCGGTGACAGCCAGGACAACGAGAAACACCCACCATTTCAAATGCCTATTTTGAATACTCATAAAAACCCACTCCTGACTTTTTCCCCAATTTCCCCTCTGCAACGAGTCGTTGTTGTGTTTCGCTCGGCTTGAACTTCTGTGCTCGATTGAAGCCCTCATAGACCGACGTTGTCACGGCAAGATTCGTGTCCAATCCAATAAGATCCATCAACTCAAAAGGACCCATCCTAAACCCCGATGACCTCAGCAATGCATCGATATCCTTTATCGGGGAGATTCCATCTTCCAGGATCTTTAGCGACTCGACGTAAAAATGCCTGGCTACCCGGTTAACGATAAACCCCGGCGAATCTTTTGCGAGCACCGTCGTTTTTCCGATTCTGATTGAAAATTCCTCTAATTCTTCCACCAGAGCAGGGTCGGTGTGCTTTCCTGAGATGATCTCAACAAGCACCATCCTGTCGGCGGGATTAAAAAAATGCAACCCGATGCAGCGGCTCTTATCTTCCAGTGATTCGAAGATGCTGGTCACTGATATGGAAGATGTGTTTGTCGCGAAAATTGCATTCCTGGAATTGACTTTCTCAAGCTTCGCGAATAGTTGTTGCTTTACGCTGAGCTTCTCCACAGCGGCCTCGATGATCAAGTCTGCTTGCACTTCATCCAGTTCCTGCGTGACCGAAATATTGCTGATCGCTTTGTCGCGCACTTCGGCTCCAATCTTACTCTTCGTGACAAGAAACGAGAGGTTCTTTGCGATTACTTCCCGGGCGGAACGCAACTGCTGCTCGCTAATGTCGAATAGAATTGTTTTGAATCCGGCCGTCGCGCAAACTTGGGCGATACCAAGACCCATCGTGCCGGCACCTACTACGGCGATGGAGTGAATGCGTGTCATACGACAGGCTTGAACTGCTTCAGGAACCTTACGTCGTTCTCAGAAAAAAGGCGGAGGTCATCAATCCCGTAACGCAACATGGTCACACGTTCGATACCCATTCCAAAAGCAAAACCGGTGAATTCTTCCGGATCCACCCCACTGTTGCGGAGCACATTCGGATGAACCATACCCGACCCCGCGATTTCCACCCATCCCGTATGCTTGCAGATATTGCAGCCGGCGCCGTGACAAATGAAACATGATATGTCGATCTCTGCACTGGGCTCTGTGAAGGGAAAGAAAGACGGACGGAGACGGATCTTTGTGTCCTTCCCGAACATTTCCTTGGAGAAATGGTAGAGTGTCTGCTTCAAGTCAGCGAAACCGACGTTCCTGTCGACGTAGAGGCCCTCCACCTGATGAAAGAAGCAGTGTGCCCGCGCCGATATTGCTTCATTTCGGTAAACACGCCCAGGCATGATCGCACGAATAGGCGGCTTCTTTTTTTCCATGAGCCGTATCTGCACGTTTGACGTGTGCGTTCGAAGAAGGATGTCCGGATTTTTTGTTATGAAAAAAGTATCCTGCATCTCACGGGCAGGGTGGTTTTCTGGGAAATTCAGCGCTGAGAAATTGTGCCAGTCGTCTTCGATTTCCGGTCCGTCAGCCACATTAAATCCAAGGCGTTCAAATATCTCGATGATACGGTACCGGGTAAGATTGAGTGGATGAAGTGATCCGAGTGTGTTTGGCACCGGCGGCAAGGTCAAATCGATTTCTCCCTTTTCCTGCGCCGTCGTTTCACCGATCGATGCCGACCAATCTTTCAGCCTGGCTTCCGCCAGCTGCTTTAGCTCATTCAAAGGCTTGCCTGTCTCCTTTTTCTTTTCCGGTGGAAGGTTTTTGAGGTCATCGAAGAGCTGTGGAATAATACCTTTCCTGCTAAGATATTTTAGACGAAACGATTCGACGTCGCCTGCATTTCCGGGCTGAAGTGATTCAATTTCTTTCTTTAGTGATTCTACCTGTTCAAGCATTGGCTGCGGACTTAACAACGGAGCGCTGTCTCCATTTTAGCGTAAAACTAATCAACAAACAGATTATGAGAATGATCGGGAGGAAAATGCGGTCGCTTTGATTGCGCATCGCCAGTGCCAGTATGATGAAGAAACCATTGATGGCAGCAATGGTTTTAACCGCTCCTGAGTGGGTCAGACCCAACGCCAACAGCCGGTGATGCAAGTGATTTCGGTCTGCATGAAATGGGGACTGCATGCTTTTAAGGCGCAGGATTATAACACGCAAGGTGTCGAAGATCGGAACAATGAGAACGCACACCGCTGTCGAAATGGAGGCTGTGAACTTAGCAGCGTGGCCGGCAGGCAAGGCGTAGTTAAAATTGATGAATCTGATTGAAAAGAAAGAAAGGACCAAACCAACCGTCAGGGCGCCCGTATCCCCCATGAATATGCTGGATGGTTGCCAGTTGAAAAACAGGAACGCCACGAGCGAACCACCGAAACACAATGCAATAAGGCTGATGAATGGCTGGTCCGCACGATAAAACCAGATTCCAAAAAATGTCAAGGCCAAAATGCCAACAGTGCCGGCAAGTCCATCTATGCCATCGACGAGGTTGTACGCATTTGTGATAATAATAACCGTGAACAAGCTGATGAAATAGGTTACAATACCCGGAAACGGATCCGGTGAAATATCATAAAGCGATACCAGTTTCGTGTCATCGAGAAGCACAAGCACGAATACAGGCAGGAACTGACTGAAGAGCTTTTGTCTTGGTGTAAGCGCAAGCACGTCATCGCGAAGGCCTATCAGGAACATCAGTGCCACCGAAATAAAAAAATACCGCATGGCAATCCATTGCACAAGCGGCAATGCCATTATCAGCGCAAGGGATGCGCCGAACAGTACGGCCACACCGCCCATAGAGGGTACAAAATCAGAATGAATTTTATGTGTTCCGGGGGCATCGAACCACTTGAGCTGCTTGAATATCTTAATGATTACCGGAAAAAGCAGGAACGAGATAAGAAATGCGATAAATGGAAAAATCAACAGGCGTTCTGAGGGAATCATTTTCTTATCCTGTCAGTAGGCCTTTTCACTTCCTCGCAATAGTTCAAAAATGGTCAGAAGAATGATCTTCACGTCGAGTAGAAACGACCAGTTCTCGATGTAAAATCTGTCAAGTTTGACACGATTCTTCATATCAAGAATATTCTTCGTTTCACCGCGATAACCTTTGCTTTGGGCGAGACCCGTCACGCCGGGCTTCACGAAATGGCGTGCCATGAATTTGCCAATCACCTTGGAATACTCCTCTGTGTGCTTGAGCATGTGCGGTCTCGGGCCCACGACGGACATGTCGCCGTTAAGTACATTCATGAATTGTGGTAGCTCGTCGAGGCTTGTCTTGCGAAGAAAAGCACCCACGCGCGTAATACGCGAGTCGTCCTTCGAAGCTTGTAAGTGATCGGCATCGTCATTTATGCGCATCGTCCGGAATTTGAGGCACATAAACTCCTGGTTTGCCTGACCGGTCCGTCGTTGACGAAAGAATACGGGACCCCTGGAGTCAAGCTTGATAGCGATCGCAATGAGGGGAAACAGCCAGGAGAAGACGAAGACGGTGAGAAACAACGAAAAGATCATGTCAAAAACTCTTTTCATCACTTGATTCCTCCTGTCGTCGAGCGGCATGGAGGTGACATTGAGGACAGGAATGTGGTCGTAGCGTTCCAATTCCAATCCCTTGAATGAGAAGGCCCGATAATCGGCGATGAGCTTCACCTTGAGAAAGCGCTCTTCACCCATATCAATTATCCGTTTGATCGCTCCATATTTAATGTAGGGTAAACAGCAATAGATCTCATCAATCTTGTTGTTCGCCAGATAGGCCTGGATATCGGAAAGTTTACCAAGGATCTTTGGATGCGTATGCTGATCGTCGAAGAATCCGACAAACTTGTACCCGTGTTCGGGATGCATTCTGAAAAAGTACTCCATCTGCCTCGAGATTGCACCGTAGCCCACGACTACAACTGACCTGAAATTATAACCGCGTGAGCGGTAGATCTGCAGGAAATAAAAGAAGGCAAGCCTCCAGGTGAGCACAAAAAAGAGAAAAATAAAGTAGACCACGGGCGGACCCCACTTGTGCACGAGTTCAAAATCCAACAGGTAAATCAATGTGCAGGTGACCAGGAAATGCTGAAAGACGGTGTAAACAACAACACCGGTAATCTTCACAAAATTGAAGACCCGCGAAACCTTATAGGGATTTGTATAAAAAATAATGACCAGCCACGATACATTCAATAATATGAGGAAGTAGAACCAGGACGCCGCTTCGGCTGCAAACGTCTCCACGATGAAGTGTCCAGTCAGGTAAAGACCCACGAAAAGACCATTCAGGACACAGATGTCTCCCAAAAAGACGAAGAATCGCAGATATTTCGAAAACCGGTATTTGACCATGGATAGGCAAAATTAGCTAAATCGGCCAATACTTATTTCAGGCCTCCTTTTCCTGTACTCAGCGCCGGTTCCACGAAAGCCTGATTCATAACGCATGTGCGTTGCCTTCGCATATTCAAACTATCATCTTGCCAGAAGGCAGTCTTTGGATAATGAGCCGGCTAATTCTTCAACAGCGAATTAAAGATCTCTATGTGCTTTGTGACCACAGAATCCCAACTGTATTCATTTTCAATCTTTAAGAAATTTCTATCCTTCGTCGCCTCATACCGCGATGTTAGTGCATCGATGTCCATGAATTTCTCTGTTAGATCTTCTTGCGTTGAGAAGTATACAGCATCCTCTCCAAGCACACCGCGATTAAAATCATTGCCGTGTGCCATGATCAGGCATTTGTTAGCCATTGCTTCGAGCAACGATGGGTTAGTGCCTCCAACAGAATGTCCATGCAGATAAGCTTTCGAATAATGACGAAGAGCATCGAGCTCGCGTTTGTCGTAGATGCCTCCCAGAAATTTCACGGATGAAGAAAACTTCTCATGCATGAGCTTGCCGAATTGATTGGTATAGCCGCCGATGACAAGGAATGGCATTTTGTTTCCGGAAGCCACGTGACCTTTCAATATCATTTCTATATTATTCTCCGGTTCCATGCGCGCGATCAGCATGAGGTATTCACCAGGAACCAGCCCATATTTAGATAGATAACCTGGATCGAAAGTATAAACTGGATCTGCACCATACGGTATAAAAAAAGAGTCTCTCTTAAACTCCTTCAAGTAATAGTCACGGATGCCGGGATTGTCAGACACAAGATAAGGTGATTCGCGTACGGCAATTTTTTCCAGCTTACGGATTAGACCTCTGACCGGACCACTCCACTTTGATCGCTTCCATTCAATGCCGTCCATATTCGTCAGGATGACAGGACGTCTCAGTGCCCTGACGCCACACACCTTATAAGATAATGCCATGCTATGATATCCAGCCTCATAGATAATGTCAAAACCTCCCTGGAGGGCATGCCTGAGACAGAGATGATCATAGATAAAATTGGCCGCTCCCCCCATCCATTTTTCCGGGTTGAAAATCTTTTGAATTTTGACGCCGCGGAATTCAGTACTCGAATAGGGATGGAAAGATGGATTATAAACCGTGACATCGTGCCCTTTCGCCGCCAGTCGCACGGATAAATATTCTGCAAACTGTTCAAAGCCACCATAGTTGTTAGGCACTCCCTTCGTTCCGAGTATGGCAATCTTCATACGTTCAATTTGGTGTCAAAGATAGATGGAGTTTTTAGAGTAACGGCCTCCCAACCTCATTTCAATTTCTATCTTTGGACATGCCAATGATTAAAAAGAATAGGTACAGCTATCTCAGCGGGGCAATCTATGCCGCGTATATCGGCCTTTTTTTTGATATCCCGGTAAGCAATGCAGGACTAATTATTTTGTTCATCACCTGCATCGCATGCTTAGATCCCCAACAGTGGAAGCAAGCGCTCAAGGGCAGCAGAGAGATCCAGTTGCTCATCGGATTTTACGTGCTGCACGTGGTCGGTTTGTTGTATACACAAAACATGGAGACCGGGTTGTTTGTGCTGGAGAAAAAGATAGCGCTACTATTGATGCCCCTCCTTGTGTTTCCGGCTTACTCTGGTATGAGCGTCTCTGAAAAGTCTAAAGTGCTTGTCACTCTTGGAATCATTACCATGGGAACCAGTTTGGCATTTATTGTCATCGCGTTATTGAAGCAGTCATTATATAATTACACGCTGGCGTTCCACCAGGATTATTTCCCTTCGATTCCCTATGTATACTATGCCATCTATTTCGCAGTCTTTTCGTTGGTCCTGTTGAATGAACTGTCCGAACGGTCTTCCCGGAACATTGTGATATTGCTTTTACTCGTGGCTTACACGCTGGCAATCCTGGTCCTGATCGCTTCTAAAACCGGACTCATTGCTTATGTTATAGGACTCACAATGTTTCTTGCTTTGCGCGTGCAGTCAAAAAAGATATTGTTTGGATCACTTACCGGAGTCGCACTGTGTCTCTCCTTGTTTCTGTGGCTTCATCCTTCAACGTTGGGGCGCTTTACAGAATTGAAGAACAATCTTTCGATGCTTTCTGAAGATAAAGTCTCGACAAACGAGCAGTTCACAGGTTTGAATCTTCGACTGTTCTTTTGGAAGGCCGCAGCCACGCAACTCTGGAACGATAACCGCATGTTACTAGGTGTCGGCACAGGCGATGCACAAGACTATCTCGACCAGGCCTACGCTAATCGAAATCTGGATCGCTACGGATACCTGCATTTCGATCCACACAATCAATGGATAGAAACGCTACTTCAATTGGGACTCGCAGGCGTTGCCTTACTGGCGACACTCTTTGGCAAGGCAGCCCTGAGTGCATTGCGTCAGTCGAACCTGAATCTTCTTTTTTTCTGCTGGGTAATACTTTGCTTCACATTCTCCGAATCCATTCTGGAGTCAAACAAAGGAATCGTCTTTTTTGCATTGGCGTTCTGCGTGGTCGCAGAAAAAACGGGTCAGCGAAGTACATTGAGCATCTGATGTGCCGCGTGATCCCAGGAATAGTATTTCCTGATATACAATTGCATTTGAGGGAGATCACCAGCCTTCGGATTATTTAAGAAATAGTTGATCTTTTCGGTCATCTCCGCCGCGTCATTTGGATCAAATAGTCTTTCCCCGAGGAATTTGAATTCCGACATCGCGGTGGTGTTCGAGCATATAACATTTGCACCGCAAGCCAGCGCTTCGAGCGGAGGTATTCCGAATCCCTCAGCAAAGGATGGATAAACAAACAAGAGACAGTTCTTATAAAGCCATTTCAAATTTTCGAGAGAAATGTCGCCGGCGACAACTATCATTCTTCTTGTTTTCTCATCCAATGAGTCCAATAAGCGTGAGAATGCTTCTGTGTGAATACCTACTCCCCCCGCGAACACCAGCTGAATTCCTTTTTTCCAAAGCTCCAATTGTAAATATGACTGCAGTAACCCCAACTGATTCTTACGCGGCTCAAAGCGGCTGACACAAAGAATAAATTGATCAAGGTTGTCAAGCGTTGCGTTTACCGGAGAATCATCCCAAAAATAATCGAGGACTCCATTGGGTGTAATTGTAACCTTATTCGGGTCTGTACCATAGAAGCGTTCCAAAGCCCGCTTCGAGAATTCAGATACGGTAAGAATTCTCTCTGCCCGGTCCACAGACCGCTTGAACAAAAAGTTCTTCACCAACCTGTAGCGTTGGGGGAAATACTCCGGAAACTCGAGGAAAAGTAGGTCATGGATCGTGACAATTTCGGAACAGGTTTTAATCGCCGGTGAAATGTATTGGAAATGCGCCCAGTCCGCTTTGCATTTTGAAATCAGCCGGGGAATCTCGAAACCAAGACGGTAGAATTTATTTTCACTGGAGTAGCTGATGTAACGGGCATTGGATTGCGTACCAATCTCCTTCTCGGCGATTGCCGGATTGTGGCTCGCAAAATAAAGTTTATCCGCGTTGTTTTCTTTCAGCACGGAGGAATACAATCCCCGGAGATAAGTTTTGCTGCCTTGCGCAAGATCATCGAACACATGTGCGTCTACAAATAAGTTCATCTTCTCAGTCGGTTAAAGTTTTGCGACTCATTTGCGTTACGATCAGAATTGATTTATTTACTTAATTTACAAGAATTAACACAACCCAAAACAGGATCGGTAGATGGTCAGTTTAATAATACCTGTCTTCAATGAAGAGTTGCTGATCGAAGAATTATGTAAGCGGACGATAGCGGCCATGTCGCAAATAACTGAAAATTTCGAAGTTATATGTGTCGACGACGGGAGCAGCGACACCACGCTTCAAAAACTCAGCGCACAGCACGATGCTGATCCACGAATCAAAGTGCTGGTGCTGTCCAGGAATTTCGGACACCAGGCTGCTTACACTGCTGGTTTGTCGTATGCAAAAGGTGATTGTGTCGCGATGATGGACGGAGATCTCCAGGACCCTCCTGAGCTGCTAAAACAAATGTATGACAAGCTGATGCAGGGACATGCCGATGTAGTATTTGGAAAGCGTCTGTCACGCAACGAACACTTGATGAAAAAGATTTCAATCCGGTTGTTCCACATGGCATTCAAGCGGCTGACGAATATCCGGGCAGTACAAGATGTTGGCAATTTTTCGATCATGAACCGAAAAGCGTTGCAGGCTTTCCTGTCTCTTCAGGAAAAGAACAGGTATATCCCCGGTCTCCGGTTCTTCATTGGCTTCCGGCAAGATTATGTGGAATATGAGCGACCCGACCGCGAGAAAGGCGAGGCCAAAATGGGATTCTTCAAGCTCCTCTCTCTGGCATCCGACGCCATCTTTTCCTTCTCGAAGATCCCTGTCAAGCTGTGTTTATACAGCGGCCTGATTGGCTTGATCCTTACCGGGTTGGCCGGCGTTTATATTATTGTGAGCAAGTGGCTCCAAATTGCGCCGCTTGGATGGTCTTCCCTGATTCTAAGTATCTATTTCATTGGCTCAGTACAGTTATTGTCGATCGGCATCCTGGGAGAATATGTGTACAGGATCTATAAAGAGTCACAAAACCGACCAATCTTCCTCGTTAGGGATTTTATTCAATAGAACGTAAGACGTGTATCTCAATAGAAAGGACGTTGTATACCTCGTGATCATCACGTTTGTGCTGGTGATCTTCTATCACTTTCGCTACGGGCTTGGTATGCTCGTTCCAACAAACATTGGCTGGCTGATGCATCACGATTGGGCGCAGCATTACCTCGGCTGGTATTTTTTCCGTCACGAACCCTGGACATTCCCCCTCGGCGACCTGCAAGGTTATTTTTATCCAGTAGGAACCAACGTCGGCTTCACCGATTCAATTCCGCTGCTGGCGATATTGATTAAGCCGTTTTCAACGTGGTTACCGGAAAATTTTCAATACCTCGGTCCCTGGCTTTTTCTATGTCACATTCTGCTTGCCTGGTTTACTCTTAAGCTTACCTCGCGCTTTGCCATCCCCGGTTGGCAACAGTTACTTATCACTTTGCTTGTCATTCTCAACCCCATGCTTTGGCACCGGGCAATGCATCCGGCATTGTGCTCCCACTGGCTTATCATGGGATCGTTCTGGCTGTATTTCACAAAGAGTACCGAAGTAAGCCCGCGACGACTTCTGCTTTATCAGTCTGCTTTATTGCTCCTCGCAGGGTCTATCAATCCATACATCTGTGCCATGGTTGCTCCCTTCGTGATCGTGTTGACTGCGAGATTGTATTTTTTTGATAAGGCTATAACGCTGAAGCTGGCGATTGGCTATTTGACCATTTCCTTTTTTGCACTCTTTGTCGTGTGGTTTGCCATAGGGTTTTTTGTTTTCAACAGCGCTTCTGATCTCGGCATTTCTGGAGCTTACGGACTGTATGCGATGAACCTGAACGCACTGTACAATTCTTTTGGTTTTTCGTCGATCATTCCCGCCTTCAAAACCGTGAGCTGGCATCAGTATGAAAGTTTCCTTTATCTGGGCTTTGGCTTTCTTCTGCTTTTTGCCACGACGTTCATACTTTTTATCAACGATCAGGAACGCCGCATGAAAACTTCGTATGCCGGCGTGAACATCGTCCCGCTCCTGGTTTTTCTCATTCTTGTATCTCTTTTTGCAATTACCAATACTATCACCTTCAATGATAAAGTGCTTCTGAAGGTACCTCTGCCGACGGTGATAGAAAAGGCGGGAGACATCTTCCGGGCGAGCGCTCGCTTCTTCTGGATTCCCTACTATTTGATCCTGCTGGCCGTTGCGACCTACTTCATCAGACGCACTTCTCCCTTGTTTGGAACTGTGTTCCTTGGTGCAGTGTTGGCGATTCAGATTTACGATTATCGTTCCCTTATCAGCGATCAGGGGCTCACCTATCAACCCTATCAAACTCCACTGGCCGAAAAATACTGGGTAGAAATCTTCAAGCAAGGCGACAAGATTCTGTTTTACCCTCCACTTGGCACTACATATCAGACTGACCAGGATTACCGGTATTTCTGCTACCTGGCCGCCAAAACAAGGCGACCTGTCGACATCGGCTACGTTGCGCGGCAGGACAACAAGGCTGTAACGGACTACGGCGATCGAATAAATGAGGAGCTTGACAATGGAACGACTGATCCGCACGCTATTTATGTCTGCACGATCCCGTTCTCTCCGCGCTTCGAGTTGCCATTGCAACTTGGCAAAGTGAGTTGCATCAATCTTGACAACTACCTTATATTCTATCCAAAAGGTTTACTCAGTGCCGCTGTCGAGGATAGTGTTAAGCGCAACAGCTTGCCGATTCCGCAAAGCCTGTTTGACTTACGCACCTTTTCGAGGACACAGTTCGCCAAGAATGAAGAGGAGACGAAAATACTTTCAAACATCGAGCAAATCCGTAGTCTTGAAAAATCGATGAGTATTACGGGATGGGCTTCGCTGAAAGACAAAACGACTCCCAACCAGGATCAAGTGTACATCATTCTCCAGTCTGCAGACAATAAGCTCTATCGTGCAAAAGCACACATGAATACCCGGAAGGACGTGTCTGCATACTTTAACAATTCTGCGATGGACAGCACTGGGTTTTATGGAACATTCTTTACCGACTCCCTAAAGGCAGGCAATTACGGAATGGCCTTATCCGTTGAAGACAAACGGACCGGCAAGAGCGCGTATCAATTCATAACCCGCGTCAATGTGGGGCTTCCCGGAATTTTCGAACCTAAGAACTTTACAGAGATCCTTAGTCCGACAGAGATCGCTTCGGGCATTGATAAATTCGTTGATGATCCACAGGTGTTGAAGATCGGGGGATGGGCTGCCCTTCCCGACATGAATGCCGAAGGAACTACGATCAGTATCCTCCTCCGCTCCTCGGACAGCACCACTTACATATCGCCAGTCAACAGCACGCTTCGACCTGACGTGACCACTTATTTTGAAAACAAACATCTGCTTGACAAAAGTGGATTCGACGCCAATATTTCGAAACGCAACTTGCCGCCCGGGAAATACCAGGTCGGGATTTTGATTGTGGACTCCCTGCAAAACCGGAGAGGAACTTATTTCACCGACAGGCTTATTGAAAAAATCAGGTGAGGGCGTGTTGCCGGTATTCTGTTACCGTTCTGCGATAGAATTCATTCATCGTAAAGCAAAAAGTAAGAAACCAAAATAACTGGGTATTGATGTTCGCATTAAGCAACATCAGCAGGAAGATGATGAATTCAGTTGACATCAGTGCAGGCACAAGGCTCCTGATAAAAATGAAAACAAGGGCAACGCCAATCAGACCATAGTCGTAGAAGAATGCTGGCATAAACCCACCCAAAAAATCTCCCTTGTAGGCCGCGTAAATTTCAGGAACTACAAAGCCCTTTGAGGCACCGGCTCCGTGACCGAAATACAGAGCTATGTCCGTCAGTGGGTGTGACTTGAAATAGTGCAGAATCGGCGCAACGCGAACGTACACGTTAAAATCGACAACGCGAATACTGTGTAAGTCCATGAAATCAGTATCCGAGACAAGGTTGACGATTCTATAAACAGGCCCGAAGTTCGGGACCAATGCTAAGAAGATAATTCCGCCAAGGAAAAAGAATGCATACGCCATCAAGGCATTCCGATTCCATCCGAAATAGCTCATCACGATGATCCCCAATAGCACTATGCCGTAGCCGCTCTTGAACATCACGAGCATGTACGCAAGCAGGAAAAATAAAAATAGATTGTCGCCTTTGAAAAGAGAACCGTTTGACGTGTCGGTGGAGATGTACGAATAGTAGAGGGCTATTACAATGAATGCAGCATAAGATGGTTCGGAGGACAGCGAGTAGAAGCGATAAGAACCGTTTTCAAGGATGGAATGAAAGCCTCCATGCAGCGCGCCAAAGCTTAGCTGCTTTAACGGTGCAAACAAGTCCAGGTAGACGACCAGTTGCCCCAGCAGGGTACCGATAAGGAACAAGATCATCAGGAAGCGAAGGACTTTTCGATAGTTCTCGATGGTCCAGGTAGCCTTGGCGAACGATGAATAAAAAACGTACGTGCCGATAAAGAAGAATGAGTACGCCAGAGAAAGTGGCTGTGCAGTCTCATGATTAGCGACAGAAACGATGAGGAAATAAGTAAGCATGATCAGCATCCAATCATTTCTCATGCTCGGAAATGAATTGTAGTGAACTAGCACTAACAATGGGATCATCAACAGCGCAAAGGATATGAGCAGATAATTCTTTCCATCGACCGTCAAGCTTTCGGGCACGACAGCAAGCAAGACGAAAAAAATGTAAAGTATGATCCTTGTTGCGCTCCTCGTCATTTGAAACTGCGTTACACCCAAAAGTGGACCATCACAGGCTTTCCGTCACTATGGTGGATTCCCTTCACATAATGCTTGTACTCTGGCACAAAACTCTTCACAAGGCGGACAATATCGTCGGCTTTGTTTTCGGTGTGGTAAGTTGTTATCGCCATTTTAGGTTTAAAACGCGTTATCGTTTGTTTTGCCCCTTTCAACATTGACTCTTCGTAGCCCTCGAGGTCAGCTTTTAGGTAGGTAATGTTGTCCTCATTCTTTAGCAGTTCATCGACGGTTGTAACTTCTATGCGCGCACCGTGTTTTCCAGCGCCAATCTTGCCCTCCAGTGAATTATCATCAAAGTTCATTTCACCGGCGGCGTCCGCTACCGCTAGTTGATGAACGCGCACTTTTGCACTGTACGGCTGGAAGGATTTGCGAAGAGCTGCAGCAAACTGTCGATTCGGCTCAATAAGGATCACCTTCTGGCAACGATGGGCGACTACCAGGGATAACAGCCCCTCGGCAGCCCCAACATCCACCAAAACCTCTCCAGCGTCGACGACAGTATGTTCCTTTTGATAATAGTGCCAATCGTCCTTATCGAAAGTCTCGGCTACCACCTGGTTTATGCCGCTGGCAGGAAATGTGCCCGGCCAAAAAAGGATTTCCGGTGTTGTATTAAAGCTGACTTCAAAAAAATCTCCTTGCCTGTTGATACCCTTTACATATCGTCCCGCCACCGCGTCGACCTTCGGCTTTAGCAGAAAGCGGACTAACTCGCTGAACGAGACATTGTTTTTGCCTTTGATAAGCCAGAAATAAATAATGAGAAGTCTCCGCATGATAAAGTTTCAGCGCCGAAAGTACGAACTTTCCTCGTCCCGGTTGTGGCTAACGTTACTTCTTCGCCGGGACTTCGATCGTCCAATCAGGATTGATAGGGATCTCAAGTTTCTCATGTCCTATTCGGCTTGCATAATCGTTCCACTTGAGGTCTTGCAGCACAAGCTGTTGATAGGTGCTGTTCCTGAAAATTAAGAAAGAAGCAAGCGCAACGAAGTAAATCAACTGAAAAGTCCTGGCTCTAACTAAAGAGAGAAGGCTCCAGAAAACTGCAACACAAGGAATAAAAAAATAACGCTGTCCAGACAATATCGGATGTAGCAGCAGCGGATTGTTCATCGCCAGTAGAGTGAACAACATGAGAAACGCTGCAATAAGAAATGTAAACGGTGCAAAATCATTATCACGAAGTAACCGGACACTGAAAATAAATAATACAAGTGTTCCCACGATCAGCACTGTATTGAACGAGAAAGCCAATGCCACGGGTGGTTCGTCTACCCATTTCATATTGTAGGTAAGATGCGTGAAGAGCTGATAGTACAATCTGGGAAAATGTGCAAAAGCGTCAGAGAACTCCAACAAGCCGGCTCCGCGTGTCTGCATGTTATTAAGCAATATGATGCATTGAACACCGGCACAAAAAAAGAAGATGAGGAACGGCAACTGGACACTCCATTGATTTCTAAATTCTTTCAGTCTGCAACAATAGATCACGAACGCTACCGGCAGAAATATTAAGGAAAAAGGACCGGTGAGTCCAATCAAAAAAACTATGATTGCGTCCATTCGAATATCCCTTTTATTCAGTGCAGGAAAGGCAATCGGTAGCAACAGTGCAAGACCAAGCCACCACTGAATGTTTGTGATCCCGGTATAAGGCTCCCATCCAAGCGGTAACAATGTCAGTGAAAGAACCATCAGGGCGAAGACCACTTTATTCGATCCACACTTATATCCGACATAAACAACAGTCGACAAGACGAGGAAAAAAAATGCGGAATTATAGAAAAGAGGAAGGTAAGCATTGGACACAAAAAGGCCTCCGATGAATGCAACGACCCTTGGGATGAGGTGAATGTACCCGACATACGGTTCAAATAGTGCGCGCCACCCCAACGTATAGTCTCCCAGAAAAAAGACCTTGGCATCTTCGGCCCAGAATTGTGCATTCGAAAATAAGTCAGGCCGCCTGAACATGAGCATGAACGCAGTGAACGCAAGGAGAAGTCCAAGCAGCAAATAGTCGCGAAAGGAAATCAGAAAATTCCCGGGGGACACAGTTGCCGGCGTGGCGCTCATGTTGGGTTTTTAGGCGGTCGCAAAAGTAGAATAAAAATAGCAAAACGTTTTTTTGGGCTACTTTTGCGTGACCAACCAAAAGAAGACATATCGTGAACATACTCATCACGGGAGGTGCCGGTTTTGTAGGCTCTTCCCTTGCCATCCGGTTGAAACAACGATATCCTGCTTACTCCGTCGTATGTCTTGATAATTTGAAACGACGAGGCTCAGAACTGAATCTTTCACGATTAGCCGACGCCGGGATTAAATTTCTTCACGGCGACATCCGCAATGCAGAAGATCTCAATCAGGCGGGTGCGACAGACGTAATTATCGATGCCTCTGCAGAACCTTCGATACTCGCAGGTCTGGGGGGAAGTCCTGATTACGTCATTAATACAAATCTTATCGGCACCCTCAACTGTCTGAGGTACGCCTGTGAAGCGAAAGCGAATTTCATCTTTCTTTCTACGAGCAGGGTCTACCCGATCGAAGCTATTGAAAAGATAAATTTTGAAGAGGCTCCAACACGCTTCGAGATCACTGCGAGACAAGAACTCCGCGGCGTATCCCAAAAAGGAATTGCCGAGGATTTCCCCATCGAAGGGTTCCGTTCGTTTTATGGCGCCACAAAGCTTGCATCTGAATTTTTTATCCAGGAGTACAATCAGTTCTTTGGTTTAAAGACTGTGATTAACCGGTGTGGTGTTATTGCCGGACCCTGGCAAATGGGAAAAGTTGATCAGGGAGTCATTAGTCTTTGGGTTGCCCGTCACTTTTGGAAAAAGAAATTGAGCTACATTGGATACGGCGGCGCAGGAAAACAAGTAAGAGATATTCTTCATGTCGATGACTTGTTTGACTTGATCGACTTTCAGATCCATAACATGGACAAAGTCAATGGAAAATTGATGAATGCCGGCGGTGGGCGGGAAATCAGTGTGTCGCTGAGGGAGCTCACTGAGGTCTGCGAACGCGTAACAGGCAACAAGATCACGATCGTGGGTGAGGCCGAGAATCGGACCGCAGATATTAGAATTTACATTACCGATAATTCGTTAGTTAAAGAGCTGACAGGCTGGGCGCCGCGTATTTCTGCGGAGCAACTCGTTAGTGATGTCTTCCATTGGATGAAAGCGAACGAATCGCAATTGAAAAAAATATTAGATTAGCTATTTCATTTAAGCCCTTCATATGAATGTTGCACTGGTGACTGGGGCTGCCGGCCTGATCGGCAGCGAGTCGGTGAGTTTTTTTTCAGAAAAATTCGATAAAGTGATCGGAATCGATAATAACCTTAGGCAGTACTTTTTTGGAAAAAACGGTTCCACTGAATGGAACCGCGACCGGTTAAAAGAGAAGTTCCCAAACTACACACATGTAGACGCAGATATCCGGAACCTGAATAGCGTTGAAGAAGTTTTTAAGAAGTACGGCAACGACATAAGGGTCGTTATTCATACAGCGGCGCAGCCGAGCCATGACTGGGCAGCGCGTGAGCCGTTTACCGATTTTTCTGTGAATGCCCAGGGCACATTGAACTTGCTTGAAATGTCACGGCTACATTGTCCCAACGCAGTGTTCATCTTCACGTCAACAAATAAGGTGTACGGTGATACACCCAACAATCTGCCTTTGGTAGAGTTAGAAACGCGTTGGGAGATCGACCGCGCACACCCCTTCTTCAAAGACGGTATCGACGAGTCGATGTCCATCGACCAATCAAAGCATTCACTTTTCGGCGCCTCGAAGGTTGCTGCAGACGTCCTTGTGCAGGAATACGGCAAATATTTTGGAATGAGTACTGGGGTATTCCGCGGCGGTTGCCTTACGGGACCTAATCATTCCGGCGCCCAGCTGCACGGATTTCTTTCTTACCTGATGAAGTGCGCTATCACCGGCGATCACTACACAATTTTCGGTTACAAGGGCAAGCAAGTCCGCGACAACATTCACAGCTACGACCTGGTAAATATGTTCTGGCATTTTTATCAGCACCCTAACCCCGGGGCCGTTTACAATGCGGGAGGCAGTCGCTTTGCGAATTGCTCGATGCTGGAAGCAATCACCCTTTGTGAGGAAATCACTGGAAACAAAATGAATTATAGTTATAAAGAGGAGAACCGGAGCGGCGATCACATTTGGTGGATCAGCGATGTCGGAAAATTTGCCAGGGATTACCCGGAATGGAAATATCAATACGGGCTCAAAGAAACACTTCAGCAAATGTTTACGAACCTCACGAGCCGAAAATAACAGAAGATGAATTTTAAGAAAATATTTGTCATCCTCCTGACGATCATCTTTACATGCTATTTCATTCCCTACACTTTTATTTTTTATCCGTTCGGCAACGGGATTGATCCGTCATGGCAGATAGCGCTGCACCTGGCGTTGAAAAATCATCTCGTCTTCGGCCGCGACTTTGTTTTCACTTATGGACCGATGGGTGCCTTTTTTACACGCTTTCCTATCGGCGTTCCTGCGTATCAATTCATTCTATTCGATCTTTTTATTGCGGCGAACGCGGCATACATATTCTACTCCATTTACTCAAGGAGTCTTCTGAGCGTCTCCATCCGCGTTGCCATCGTTGCGCTCCTGGTATTGCACGGGGATATTTCCCTGCTGTTGTTATGGATGCTGGTGTACCTACTGTTCGACTTTCTTGAAACCCGACGCATTGCAGTCTTGATCGACGCGATCGTGATGTGCTCACTCGCGTTCTTCGTCAAATTCAGTACAGGTCTCGTTCCGCTGATCTTCGTTTCGCTGTTCCTCGCATTTTGTTTGTGGAAACGTATTTTGTCGTGGCAAAAAACCGGCGCGGTGGCCGCGCTTTACGTTATTTTGCTGGTCCTGATTTCGATAGCATTTCCAACAAACTTGCTCGAATATATTCGTTCAGGTCTTTCCATCATTAGCGGATATTCAGAGGGAATGTATCTGGAGCGAACGGCTCCGGGTCAAATGACAGACCTGGCGATGGGTGTGGCGTGTATGATACTGCTTGCGCTCCCATTTTTCCTTTTCATAAAAAAATTCATCCAGGATAAGAGGAGCCTGCTACTCTATTTTATGGTAGGTGTAACAGCCTTGGTGTTGTTCAAAGTCGCATTCACACGCCTTCACGATTCTCAATTTTTCAGTTTTATCATTCCAGTCGCTGCATTGCTTGCCATGTTTACAAGCATCGAGCAAAAGAAGGTCTTTTACATTAGTCTCCTTCCTATCATGCTATTGGTGATGATCCGAACTTTCTCTGAAGAAAATTTAAGAGATCGCGTCGCGTCTATGATTCGTCCCTATCTCTGGCCGGCCCATTACATAGCAAGCATGGATGCCTACGACGGAGTGAGATACCTGGGCGAACCTGACACGTATTATATTCCTGCCAGCTACCTCGAAAAAATTTCCGATAAGACCGTGGATATCATGCCGTGGGATATCGCATTGCTCGGATATAACAAACTTAATTACCATCCGCGACCTATACCACAGACTTATTCTGCATATACCGGATACCTGGATCAGCTCAACGCCGATTTCATCGAAAAGAAAGGGCCCGAATACATTCTGATTAACCCAGTCTCGATTGAGAACCGCAACCTGCTTTATGATGAGTCGAAGACAAAAATCGAGATGCTGAAGTACTACCGATCAGTTTCCGCAGATTGGCACCACATTCTCCTTGAGCGACTAAAGGCTCCCGTGGATTTCGAGGTAAAATCGGGATTAGAAAAGACGCATCACCTCATGGATACGATCCGAGTAAAGCCAACGGATGAAATTCAAATGGCCTACCCGGAGATCCGATATTCCCTGGCTGGCAAGCTCTACAAATTCTTCTTCTGGGCGCCAGACCTTTCCATTAATCTCACGCTGAACGACAATTCAACGCATACTTTCAAGACGCCGCTCCCGATTGTTACCTCCGGGATCATACTGAACAAGTACATACCAAAGGATGATCAGGCCGAGCTGCAGTTATTTTTCGATCATCTGGGTAGACTAAATAAACAGGTAAGATCTATTTCGTTTTCCACGAAATCGCCGTGGGCCTTTAAGAACACTTTCAAAATGCGCATTGAAACCATTCGGTTCGGACCTGACAAGAATGCTGTCAATACCAGGTACATACCGCGGGTAATTGACAGAGGCGAAAAACTGCTGGAATCCGCCGATGTCAAAGCCAATCTCGAGGGAATGATGGTCGAGAAAAATCGTGTAGACCTTCAGGGGTGGGGGTTCATCAATGATTCTTTGATGAATCGCATGAGACCGAATATCCTCCTGGAGGGAGAAAAGCATTTCTTGATCTTTCCGACACATTCACGCTTGCACCGCGCCGATGTGAAGGTCGTTATTGGCGGCAACGCGACCGACTCGACTGGTTTTTACTGCACTATACTCAAAAGCCTGCTCGACACGACCGCGTATAAAGTCGGTCTTGCGTTTATTGACAAGGATGGAAAAATTGTCAGTAAAAGAATGTTTCCCGGCGCTGAGATCAACAACTCCAACACTGTTGTAGAGTCCTCCGGACGGCTGTTTGCACTCAGGCCCTTCACGAAGGGTACCCGTGATGTAAAGGGCCCCATCAAACAAAGTCTGGAAGTTGTGGATGAGAAAGAGAATTATCTTTTTGTTTCAGGCTGGGCTTCGCGAAGTGACAAGAACAACTCACTACTGGATTCAGTAAAAATAATACTTCAGGGCAGCGATAGCGCACTGTACATCGCCGACACAAACCCGGCCATCCGCGACGACGTTGCGGGTCATTTCAAGAATCGAAATATGGCAAACACAGGGTTTACGACAAATGTGAACACAACGTCGCTCAAATCAGGACATTACGGGATGTTCGTCTACGTTAAGAATGCCAGTACAGGCGATGGCGTCTATTCTTTCATCCGAAATGTGCGCGTAGGGTATCCAAGTTCATTCACTCCCAAACCCTTCGCCGAGGAAGTCACGATCAAGGACATGGAAATGGGTGTTGACAAATTCTCGGATTCACCTGAAGTCCTGAAATTCTCCGGATGGGCCGCAGAAAAGAATCATCCGTCCAAGGGGTGCAAGATACTGGTTCTCCTGAAAGACGAGGATGGAAAAATATTTGCCGCCGGCTCCAATCCGTTCCTGCGTCCGGATGTTTCTGCCTTCCTGCAACAGCCTGGCGCTTTCGACGATAGTGGCTTCGAAAGTGTGATCAACAAAGCCGACCTGCCTGATGGCATCTACACAGTAGGCATACTGGTGATATACGATACCGGAGAAAAAGTTGCATCTTTCACTGACCGGACCATAGAAAAAGAATTTTAGCGTCTCGTTCTATCCTCCAGATTCAGCCGATGCTCAGCATAGTTATCCCTGCACACAACGAAGAAGGAAGTATCAGCGAAACCCTTACGGAGCTCTTCAACGCCCTTCAACGCGAGGGCATAGCTCACGAGATCGTTGTGGTTAACGACCATTCGCGCGACAAAACGGAGGAGATATTGAAAACGCTATCTTCCAGTATTCCAACACTCATTTATTACAATAACGATGGGCCTGGTGGTTTTGGCTATGCTGTCAGGTACGGACTGGAGAGGTTTAAAGGAGACTACGTAGCGATCATGATGGCCGATCTTTCCGATTCTCCAAAAGACCTGATCAGCTTTTACAGGAAGATACTGGAGGGATATGATTGCGTTTTCGGCACTCGCTTTTCAGCGGGTGGAAAAACCGTCGATTACCCATTGGTAAAGCTTATTATCAACCGTATTGCCAATCTGATTGTGAGTATTTCGATTGGGATGCGCTACAACGATACGACCAATGCCTTCAAAATGTATAGCCGAAAAACCATTGCCGGCCTAAGACCTTTTCTCGCGCCTCACTTCAACCTCACCCTGGAGTTGCCATTGAAGGCTATCATCCGGGGATACACCTATGCAGTGGTTCCCAACACCTGGACAAATCGTAAGTCCGGCGAATCGAAATTAAAGATCCGTGAAATGGGGAGCCGTTACTTCTTTATTTTGCTCTATTGCCTTATTGAGAAATTCTTCTCCAGGAACGACTTTAAGAAAAAGTGAATTCTATCTCCTTACGTAGACTCTGTAACCTTCGATTTCGGCGGTCAAATCGTAATTCATTGTGATATATTCCTGCAGAGAAGGAAAATTTCCGATTCCGTACAAGTCCCGGTTGTCGAAAAGAAATGCATTCGGACTGATGGCGTCAAGGAATATTTTGGGCTTGTTACGTTCCATGTCTTTGATGTAGGTATTCAGCAAATAATCCTGGGAAGGATTTGGAGTGATGATGCCAGATGTGTCGCAAAACCGGGTGCCCATCGTTAAATCTGTGTCGGCATAAAACGTGCCGCTCCATCCCCATAATGCAATTTTATCCCCGGGTGCTGTGTTCCTGTACATAACTTCGACAATCTCCGGCATGTAGGTATAGCCAAGTTTGTTGCGCTCCGCATAAATATTGTACTCTGGATGGAATGAGAACCGCTGATAGAACCCGAGTATGGAAATAATTATGAGTACTAATGCCAAAGGCGTTCTCTTTAAAATATCAGCACGCGTGTCATCTTCTTCAGGCTGCGCAACGGTATGAATCATCGCCCCCAGAAGGATGGTGGTTGCGAAAAATCCAAACAAAATATAATGCGGATAGTCTCGGTGTGGTTTCCCGATACAGTAAAGCGCTACGATGAAATACAAGATTGCAAAAATCAAGGGAACAAGATTCCGCCAGTTAAGAAAATTCTCTTTCTTAAAAATAAAAAGCAACGCAAAACAAATGGTGAGGCAAGCTTGAAAGAAGAACATGACGTCCGGCGTAGCGAAAAATCGATCCCAGGCATACAGTAGTGTGTCCAGGACTGTTATACTTTCCGGGTTCTCGCGGCCGGCGTAGTTGAAGTTGTACAATATGTAAGAGTTCCAGAAATTCTCGAGGCCACCACCGATTGCCGTCCATGACAAAATAATGAATGCAGGCGTCAGCCCAGCGAGTGCGAAATATGCTGCGCGCTTAAAATCATACCGTTTCAACACCAAAAAAAAGCTCAAAGCGGCCACCATCAGTCCCAATGGTATCGCCTGCAACTTTGCAAATGGAACAAAGCCTAGTACAAGGCCCAACCACAAGTAATCAAACTTACTTATTGATTGCATGTACAATCGCGCCAGCAACCAAAATGATATGCTGAGCAATAATACGGGCATGTGTTCACCGTTGTAGACAAAGAAATCCCAATATGAGGTCATGCCCACAATGACAACCAGCGGCAATATCACGATTCTCGCAACGAACTTCCCGAAGGCGACAGAACAACCCAGGTAGGTAAAAACCATCGCTCCTCCAATAGTAATCCCGCTGGCAAGCTTTGTCGACCCCAGATCGATCGGGAGGCCGAACGCCTTCAATAAAATAAGCGGCAGGACCACCAAAGGTCCGCTGGTAGCGGTATCTGCGGTCAGCCACAGGCGGGGTTCACGAAGCAACGCTTTGGCGCATGCCACCCAAACGCATTCATCAGGATTCTGATAGCCAAAGATAGCCATGGGAAATCTGCTGAGAATGACAAAAAGAAATATGGAAATCGCGAATAAAAAGTCAGAATCGATTCGAACGCCAGCGCCCTTTGCCAATGACGGCTTCTTCCTTAAGTATGCCGCCAGGGACAACGACACCATCACAGAAAAAAAGAATAGTTGAAAAAAAGCGTACCACCACTGACCATCGGGTCCGAGGTCGGAAAAAAATTTCGAGGTTGTCACCACGAATTCTGAGCCATTCTGTCGGGTCAGTTCAGGCATCGTTTAAAATAAAATATCTATGTTTTATTGGCTTCGACGATATCAATGTCGTCAGGCTTGTCTTCGGACTCATCCAAAGTTAGCTTTTTGTGGAATACCCACTTTCGCATCAGCACAAAAGAAAGGAGGGCCATTGGCAAAAGTATGATCGCTCCTCCGACGTAAGCATTTTCCACACCTGCCAGACTCAGCAGCTTTAAGAATAATATCTGAAGGGATGCCACGATTACATACACCAAAGCAAACCGGTAGATGAGTGAGTTGTCTTTTGAATTAAAGACAATGCTCCCATACGTTTTAAAATTGAAAAGAATACCCAGGATATTAGCAAGGATGACAGAGACCGGCGGGCTACCCGTAAGAAACTCGAAAGTTGAGAACATCAGATATCCAAACACAGTATTCAGACCGCCGGCAAAGAGGAAACGAAACAGCTTACTGCTCAACACTTGCTTGAAAAGGAGAACCAGGTTTTTCAATTGATTTCTTAGTTACTTATTGGAGCTAATCGTCAAAATTGATTCTTTCTTTTTCAACGACAAGGGGTCGCTTGCGCACTTGCGTGTGGATCGCGCCGATATACTCCCCTATTACACCGATAAAAAATAATTGAACAGACGAAAAAAAGAATAGCCCGATTACCAGGGGAGCCATTCCTACTTCAAAATCCTTCCAATAAATCAACTTGTATACGAAGTAGACCAATGCCGTAAGAAAACTGAGGATGGAGGTTATGAACCCGACGAGTGCGGAAAGCCTGATAGGCAATTTTGAGTGGTTGACGAAGCCCAGCATTGCCATATCATACAGGGTGAAAAGATTGTTTTTCGTCTTACCACTCTTTCGCGCAGGTTGTGTGTACTCGATTTCAAACCGGCCAAATCCCAGGTCTGTGACCATACCACGGAAATAAGGGTAAGGGTCATCAAGCGTTCTGACTACGTCCAGGAATTTTTTGTCATAAAGCCCAAATCCCGTGAAATTCTTGACAGGTGCATCCGCTCCTCCGGACGCGCCGGCAAGGAGGTTATAAAATAGTTTTCGCATCGAAAACATGATCGGATTTTCTTTGCTTTTGTGTTTAATGCCAAGTACAATTTTGTAGCCTTCCTCCCACTTCGCAAGGAATTTTGGTATCATTTCGACAGGGTCCTGAAAATCAGCGACAACGGCAATCACTGCATCTCCGTGACATTGCAATAATCCGTGGTAAGGAGACCGGATGTGCCCAAAATTTCGCTCATTAATAATCACCTTCACATGTTTGTCGGTGCTTGCGATTTGTTTAAGAATCTCCGTTGTCCGGTCAGTAGAGCAATTGTCAATAAAAACGTGCTCATAGTTGTACTGCGGCAGGGCCTTGAAGATGTTTGCAACTGCCTCAATTAATTGGGCGACATTTCCCTCTTCGTTATAGCACGGTGTGAAAATGCTGATCTTCCTCGCTCCGTTCATTACTTAACCGTTTTTGGTAAGAAATAATAAATAGAACCAAAGATACAGTAAGAATAATGCCGGAGTCTGAGAGAATATTCGTCTGTCATTCGAAAGACCTCCTCCGGTATCTGCCAAAGATGGCGGGGATAGTGATAAGACGCCAACGCCATTCTCGGTTTGAATTTCTTAATGGTCTCCTTCCCGCCCTTTAAGGCCTCGATCTCAACACCTTCAATATCTACTTTTATGTAAGTCGGCTTGTCGTGTCCGACGCTGTATTCATCAACTGTCGTTGTGGTGATGCTCCGGGATCCATTCATACTGATGACGCCATCTGATCCGCCGGTATCTTCAAAGAAAAGGGATGTGGACACGTCAAAAATTCCGACTTCGTTAAAAAATATGTTTTTCTTGTCTTTAAGCCTTACCCTGCTTTTTTGCAGCAACTCCGAGTCCGGTTCGAAGACATGAATGCTTTTGTAAGATCCATTACAGAACCTGGTAAAGGCGAGCGACGAGTCACCATCGTAGCCTCCGCAATCATAAAACACCTCATCTTCGCCGGCATCGTAAACAGCGGGATCGAAATACTCAAGCCCGGGATCCGTGGCAATTGAAGCAATGTGGTCTATGTTTCCCGTGATCCGGTAACTCAGTAATTGATCAAATGTGCGTCTGGACTCCTCATCTTCGAGGCGTCCAAACACCTCCAGGTATCTGCCTTTATTGTTATACAGGTCCGAAATCGTGTCCTTGTAAAACATATCGGCCGGATAATCATTAAACTCGGAAAAAAGTACCGATCCCTGATATGGAGAAATTAGCTTTTCGATCTTCAGCTCGCGGAGTTGCTTCAATATGGGGTACTGAAACGTCTCCGATGCAACAAAGACAATACGGGAGTTATCCAATGAATCTACCCCCGCTACCTTCAGGCCCATCAAATCGTTGCCGTGAACATTCTTGTTGTTGTCGACAAATCCCAAAACATTAAATCCATTCTTGACAAGAAAACGACAAATTTTTTGTCCCAGCTTGCCGACTCCGAAAATGAATAGACCATTCTTTGTGATATCATTGAGACTTGTTTTCAGATTTGAAATAACTGATCGCTCGAAGTCCCTGGCCGAAGCTCCTTGCTCAAGTGCGGTGATGCCTGCGTATCTGGTCTCCTGACTATTCATCGATGACTGGAATCAACATGTTCTCTTTGAACTCTTTTCGGTCGAGGAAAGGGAACATATCTTCCATCGGCTTGGTCACCAACCTGCCATCCGGCTTTCTTTCTGAGGACAATTTCGGCGCGAACGCGTATTCTTTGGGCAGTACCACTTCGCAAACCACGGGGCCGTTCATATCCAGGACTTTCTTGATCTGATCGCTGAGATTTGAATCTGATGCTATTCGCATGGCCGGCAAACCATATGCTTGGGCAACTTTGACAATGTCCGGGAAACCGACACCTGAATCTTTGTTCGCCCCAATTCTCCGGCCGAAGAAGTTATCCTGTGTTTGCTTCATCGAGATGTAACCGTCATTGTTGAGATAGAACAATTTTATCGGCAGTTGACCATAAGCCACCGTCATCAATTCCTGGATATTCATCTGCAGGCTACCGTCGCCAGCGAGACAAACTACATCCGATCCTTTAGCAATGCATGCCCCGATAGCGGCGGGCAAATCATAACCCATGCTTGCGCAGCCTGAATTCCAGATGACGCGCTGGTTCTTCCTTACTTTGCCTGCCTGAAAGTATGCAATGCAGGCTGTGGCGTCGCCAGTGATTACGGTATCCCCTTCGTTCAGCGTCGTCGCCAGCTGCTCCATGAAATAGTATGGGTTCACGCTCTCCTTCAGGTTCTTGTAGGATGGCAAGACGGGATTATAAGTTTTCTTACGTTGCAAGCACCATTGCACCCACGATTCAAAACGCTTTGGATTGGTTTCGACTTTAGCGTTCAGCGCCGTAAGGAAATCCTTTAGGTCAGCCTGAATGGGCAAGTCATATTTCAGGAAGGGCTTCTTCAACTCCGCCGGATCGATGTCCACACATATTTTCTTCGCTGCCCTGGTAAATGCCGTCCAGTTGTAGCTGATCTGCCTGATGTTGTTGCGGGTTCCAAGAAATAAAACCAAGTCGGCATTCTGTATCGCGAAATTGCCGGCCCTCGATCCAATCGAACCAATAGTTCCTACCGCAAGCGGATGATCCGTCTCAACAATATCGAATCCATTTAAAGTGGAGAGCAAAGGAACGCCAAGTTTGGAAGCGAGCTCGCAGAAGACTTTAATGCTTCCTGACAATCGTATCCCATGCCCCGCGACGATAACCGGACGCTCGGCTTTAGCGAGCAAGCTTAAAGTGCTTGCAATGTTTTCCTCCAGATTCGGAGAATACTGCTGGGCGACATCGCCCGGGTTGAACCCCTTCAGTTCGTTTTCATCAACAGTAGCGCCCTGGATATTCATGGGAACGTCGATCCAGGTTGGTCCTGGGCGGCCGTGCGTTGCGATGTAGATGGCTTTCTCAAGCTCATACCGGATATTCTTGGCATCGGTAACCGTCACGGCATATTTCGTGATCGGTTTGACACAGTCAACAATGCGCACTTCCTGGTCACCAAGCTGCCTGAGATTCAGTTCCTGACAGGAAAGCACGGTCGTATCAAGCCTTACTTGTCCCGAAACATACAAAACCGGAATAGAGTCTGTCCATTGGCCAAAGACGCCATTCATTGCATTCAGACCGCCTGGGCCGGTAGTGACATTCACAACAGCCAGAGATTGCTTTTCCCGCGCATAGCCTTCTGCGGCAATTGCAGACGCTTGCTCATGGTGATTGCAAATGCAGCGTATTTTTTCAGATTTTCCGAATGAATCGTTTAGATGCATTGCACCACCACCGGTAACCATGAAAACATCCGTGATCCCGATTTGCTCGACATGCTTTACAATAAAATCTGAAACCTTGATCATCTCAGAATCCGCGATTGTAAATGATTTTTCTAAGCGTCTCGTTCTTTGAGTAAGGACTGTCAACCGCATCAATCTTGAGCGGCTCATCCTTTTTTATTTCCGTCAGTAGCTTTTCACCATTGAGGACTTCACGGCAGCTCATTTGACCTTTTTGCAGTGGTACGGCCATGTAAAAATTCTTTTCAAAATTTTCATGGTTGATCTCCAGTCCTTTCGGCAGGTCTTGTCTGGCATAAACACCACGCACTAAGGCGTCGAGGTATTCGGTTTCTTTTTTCGGCGGGATGCGCTTTTGTGTGCCGGGGGCACCACACATCTCTTTCGCTTTGTTGTAGGCTTTGAACCATGTATCTGCCTGCGCGGGAAGCGTGCAATAAGGAGAAACCGGAACGCCTTCGTACTCAATATCAATGTGCCTTTCGAATGTCCTTGCACCTTTCGCATAGGCCATCGCCACAGACATATCCCACGAGGTGTACTCATGAGTAGAATATCCTATTACATTCTCCGGGTATCGTGCCTTAAGAAAGTCGATTTGATTCAACTCTACTTCGGAATCTTCCGACGGATAAATGGAGACGCAGTGGTTGATCGCCAAAGGAATATTCCTATTCTTGAAGAATGTCACGAGGTCATCCATGTCTTTCAATGATGATCCCCCCGTCGATACGATCACCGGTTTTTTGGTGCGCGCAATTTTCTCGAGCAACGGCCAATCGTTAAGGTCCGAACTGGCGATTTTGATAAGGGGCAAGTCGAGCTCTTCACAGAAATCTACCGAACGTTCATCGAATGGGGTTGCCATCGGCATTGCCCCGCTGCGACGGATGGTCTTCACGAGCACCCGAAAGTCCTCTTTAGACATCTTGGTATCGATAGTCTTCTTAATATACCTGATGTCTGATCGACCCACAAAGTCCTTATGGACGAATGAGTCCACGTCACGGAACTGGAGTTTGATTGCAGCTTTTACGTTGTTGAATCTGATTACCTGGGCAAATTCTTCGACGATCTTCAGGCCCCGGTCAAGCTTTCCCCAATGGTTATTTGCCAGCTCGAGTACGAAAAGGTCTTCAAATATCTCGTTTTGCTTCATTTTCAATGATTTTGGCTAGTTCTATAAAGGAATCGATCGTGTAAGTGGGATTTAGGGATGCAAATATATTTCTATTTTCGTAACCGTAGGTCGCCGCGACGGTCACAAGACCGTTGGCTTTCCCCGCTTCAATATCACCGCGGGTATCTCCCACCATCAACCCCGCGGTAAACAAATGTTGCGACATCAGTCGCGAGACCATTTCTTGCTTGCTTACGGTAACATTTGGCTCCATTTCGTTTGCCTGTACGCCGGAAAAAAATCTGTCCAGGCCTTTCTTCTTTAAGATCCGCGTTGTCGGCACAAATCTTTTGTTTGTAGATATGTATAAGTTCCAGTCTTTCTTTTTCAAATGATCCAGTATCTCCACAACATGGGGATAGAGGTTGGTGTCATCATATTCGCTCTTATCATATAAATCAGAGAATAGAAGTTTTGCACGATTTGCAGCTACTGCGTCGTCGCGATAGACATGTTTAAGCACGTCCTGGATCGTGGCACCATAATTCAGGTTTTCGGGATCGACAAACCCATGCGGCACGATGTGTTGAAATACCAACCGATAGGTCTTACGAATCTCATACTTGGAATCGATCAACGTACCGTCCAGATCAAAAACAATATGACGCCTGTGTTGCATTACTTATCCACCAATAAGAAATCTCTGTTGACATTTGAGATGTTGGACTTATACCACTGATACAAGCTCTCTATTGCTCGCTGCAGAGTCGTAAACTGTATTCCCGGTATTTCCGATCTTAAGCGTGTATTATCGCCGCTGTACTCCATACCCATTCCTTCTTTGCCAACAATGACTTGCGATCTGCCGCCGGATACCTCATTTACCATGTTGGCGATCTCGAGCAGTCCCACCGAAACATCTGGCGTAATGTTGTATTCTTTAAATGAAGTATCGTTCGAAACGAAATGGTCGAGCACTGGCATTAAGTCATCGATAAATAAATAATCAAACTTTCGGTTCTGGCGGAGGGTGATAGGAAGGTTGAATAATGTTTTACAAATGGCGTTCGATATAAAACGGATGGCGTAATCCTCATGCTTCCCAAATATGCCGAAGATCCTGAAGTCGATCACGTTAAAGCGTGGGTAGATCTGGCTCAACAAGTATTTGTTGTAACCATGCTCATCGTGGGGAATGTGCGTGCCGCAATACTCCTCCTTCATTTTCGGAACATAGTGCTCCATGTCATAGATAGCGCCGGATCCCATGTTAAGCATTTTTCCCCAGGCATCGTGAAACTTAAGGAGGTTGAGACTCATCCGTGAATTGGTGCTGAATATCTCACTGGTATCTGCAGCGTTTCTATGACCGGGTTTGGCAGCCGAGTGAATAACAACATCAAAAGAATTCTTTTTGAAATAGGCCGAGACACTCTCATCGTTCGCGCAATCCAATATCGCACGCGATGGAGCTATGATCTCAAACTTTTCGTTTAGGTAAGATTCTTTGATATTCCGGCCGATGAAACCCGAGCCTCCGGTTAATAGTATTTTCATGCGTCAAGGGATCGGCGTTTTTGAATCAGCATGCCTACCAAATCGTGAGCATGTAAGCTGGTCACAGACTCTGGTAGCGTCTGCTGCGTGCGCTTCATCCATGCGAATAAGTCAAACTCTGCAAAAAACATCATTGTTAGCAAAAGCGGATTAAGGAAGGGCTGAGGTGAAAGCGGGTTGCCTCCAACCGTATCTGGAAAGTATCCGATGTTTTTTGCACCCAGAAGCAGACCGTAGACAACAACGTAGCCGAGAGAATATGTTGCCTTAGGAAACATGAGAAGCGGAATCAACATAAATAGAAGGTAATAATCGCCAGTGACCGGGGAAAAAAGTACAAAGGAAATACTGGTGATGAAAACAGCCTTTTCAAAGTTTATATACGCGGCGATCTTCTCGATCACACAGGAGAACCCCATGGTAGAATCAAGACTTTCCAAATTCCATATCGTGAAAAGGCTTCCGGCAAACAAAACCAAGATCAGCGTTGGCGGCAGGTGCAAAGAGATGATGGCGGCCAATTCTATGAACAGGAACGCAAAGATGAGAAACACGCGATACGGTGATGGAAGCTTGCTCCTGAAATGAAGGCCCACCACCACAGCAAATGCGCAGAACAATGGCACGGTTATCGGTTTAAAAAAGAACTGAACGCTTGCCAACAGGCCACTTTTATGAAATATGTATAGCAATGCCTCATAGGCAGAACTTCCGTATGACAGTCCGCGGAATTCGCTAACATATGCATCATTGTAATACTTAGCCATTTCGCTGAATTCTGTGAGCGTAAATGGTGCGTCCGTGAGTTGCCACTTAATGATAAGCACGGACCCCACCAGGATCGCTACCAGCGACGAGGTGAAAATTGCCCCTGTTGCCAATATCCTTCTAAAGGTAACGGGGCGCTTCAGCAGCGTGGCTATGATAAATATCACAGGAGTAATCTTCAGCGCGGTTGCTGCGGCCAGCATGATCATTGCGACGGTATCGCGGCTTGTCGTGAGCGCCGTGAACACCAGTAAATAAACCAATATGGCAAAGTTGCCGCGGTCAATTGCGTATAACACCGGATAAGACAACAGGGATAGTACGATAGCCCCGTTGGGGTTTCCATTACGTCGGCAATACCACCAATGCCATGCTGCCAGTACCAGGTTTAATAATCCATAAACAAGAATCCCGCTTCCAACAAGGCGGATGAGGAGTGCGAAAGAATAATAGTACAATGTTGAAAACGGCATTGCATAAAATTTGTACATGAGGTCATATGGATTCCCTTCGCCCCATGTGTCAGCAATATGAAAAGCGTCTATTACCTTAAAGAAATCAGCAAACCTGTCTTCCGGGTTGAATAAAAAGGTCGAGTAGGGATATCCCAACCCCAGTGCATATTCATTGTAAAAGCAGTAAGCCGCATTTATGCAGAGGACAATAAACGCCGCTGCGAGGACGTGTTTACTTTCATACTTTCGCGAAAGGAGACTTTTGCTTGCGGACCTCAAAGGTTTCACCATGATGGAGAACAAAATTGTAGAACTTTAACATCTAAGCCAAGCGGGCTTCACTCCATTTCTTGTAATGCATTTGACAAGCGTTTAGAGCGCCCGGACAATGATATTTGCATATCTTGCCGGAAATTTCATGTCCAAAACTCTCTGCGTTGAAAGCGCTGATCACCCAATCCAACTATATTCCGTGGAAAGGCTATTTCGATAGCATTGCGCTAGTGGAGATTTTCGTGGTTTACGATGACATGCAGTATACCAAAGCCGATTGGAGAAACCGTAACCAGATCAAGACGAAACAAGGATTGAAGTGGCTAAGCGTCCCGGTTGAAGTAAAAGGAAAGTTTTTTCAGAAAATACGGGATACAAAAATTGCTGATAAAAGCTGGAACGAATCACACTGGAATCTCATAAAAGAGAATTACAAGTCGGCGGCGCATTTCCGGGAGATGAAAGATTGGATAGAACCGCTTTATATGGACTGCACTTCGGAATATCTTACAGAGGTCAACTTGCGCTTCATCACGGCAATCTGCTCGTTCTTTGGTATCAATACCAAAATACGATCATCATCGGAGTTTGCGCTTGATGATGAACGAACGCAGCGACTGGTAAATATCTGTGGAGAAATCGGCGCTACTGAATACTATACGGGTCCGGCGGCCAAGGCATACATGGAGACCGAGCGATTCGACAGGTCTGGTATCAAGGTTTGTTACCTGGACTATTCCGGATACCAGGAATATCCACAGCTAAATCCACCCTTTCAACACAGCGTAACAATCCTGGATCTGATTTTCAATGCTGGCATCGATAGTAGGAAATATTTAAAACACGTTGCATGAAAATATCCGTCGTCAGCCCCGTGTATAATGCAGAGCCGATCGTAGACGAATTGGTCAGGCGCGTGAAATCTGAACTGGCTGCCATCACAGAAGATTACGAGATCATCCTTGTTGAAGACGGGAGTCCGGACAACAGCTGGGTGCGCATCGACGCAAACTGCCAGGCGGAATCGCGCGTAAAGGGCATCAAGCTCAGCAGGAATTTCGGCCAGCACTACGCGATTACAGCCGGCCTGTCCGAGTCTAAAGGAGATTTCGTAATCGTCATGGATTGCGATTTGCAGGACGATCCACGGTATATCAAAGATCTGCTGGCGAAGGCGAATACTGGTGCCGACATAGTCTATACGCTGAAGGAAGTGAGGAGCCACGGGTTCTTTAAGAATCTAACAGCAAAAATATTTTACCGCGTTTTTAATTTCCTCGTCAATAATAAGTTCTCTCGTGCCACGGAGGCAGTCGGCTCGTACTCGCTGCTTTCAAGAAAAGTAGTAGATGCATTCCTGAGCGTCGGCGATTACCGGAGACACTACTTAATGGTTCTAAGATGGCTTGGATTTCCTCAGGCGTTTGTTAAGATCCAGCACCAGGAGAGATATGCGGGTAAGAGTTCATACAACCTTCGCAAGCTGATAGAGCATGCACTTGATGGAATCACTTCTCAATCGGACCGGCTGCTACGACTCACGGCGGGATTTGGTTTTGTTCTGTCCTTTTTCTCCTTTGTTACTGCGATACTGGTTATTGTTGCTTACTTTGTAAGACCATTTCAGGCGGGTTGGGCAAGCCTTTTTGTTTTGATACTCTTCGTAAGCGGTCTGATCATTCTGAGTATCGGTATCTGCGGAATCTATATTGGTAAAATTTTTGAACAAACGAAGAACCGACCACTGTTCATCGTGGATAAGAAAATCAATCTTTAGTAATTTTTATGAAAAGTTACGGCATCACCGATAGAAGATCAGGTATGGATAAGATAGATCTTCACCAGGAGAACATCAAGATAAAAGGTTTTTCCGTCGAGCCCGAATTTCTTGAGCCGGCTGTATGCGATGATTTTGCAAAAAGGCTTGAGGAAATTTACCAACAGCAGGAAACTTCATTTGGCAAAGAGAACCTGAAAAAAATCAACGAGCTGGACATTGCCAGGATGCCATTTGTAGCAGATAGGCTCTTCTTCAAACTCTTCATGAATGACACCGTGCTCAAGCTTGCTGAGCGCGTTCTCGGTAAGCACTTCCACTTACATCTGCAAAACGGCATCATCAACCGGCCTGCAAAGGAACACCATCAGAGTTCCTGGCATCGGGACTTACCATACCAGGATTGGGTGATTAGCAAGCCGCTGGGTTTCAACGTCTTTTATTGTCTTAATGACTTCACCGCAACAAACGGTGCCACTTTCTTCCTTCCCTATTCCCACCGCCTGGAGTACTTTCCCAGCAATGAATTCGTGCGGGAGAATGAGTTTCAAATCGTGGCTCCGAAGGGTTCGGTAATTTTTTTCGATAGCATGCTCTATCACCGTGCGGGCTTTAACTCAACCCCAACTACACGGATCGGCATCAACAATATGTTTGTAGTACCGATTCTAAAGCAACAAATAGACGTGCCGTTCAATTTCAAGGAAATGAGCGTTAGTGAAGAGGAAGCACGAATACTGGGCGTGACATTTCAAACACCAGCTACTGTCAATGACCTCCGACAGAGGAAATTAAAAAAGGTCGAAGGCGAAAAATAGGTTAACTAAACTTACGATCTGGTATGATGGAACGCAAAATTTTGGAAGACATCGAGCAATACTACTCCTCTAAAATAAAAACGTTCGGCCTTACCCCGAAGGGAGTAGATTGGAACTCAGAGGACTCACAAAACCTTCGATTTCGTCAGCTGATGAACGTAATCAATGTGAACGAACGCTTCAGTATTCTGGACTATGGTTGTGGCTATGGCGCACTCCTACCGGTTTTACAAAAAAGACATCCCGATGTTGACTATACCGGCTACGATATTTCACTGGAAATGATTGATAGCGCGAGGAAACTTTATGGGGAAGGGAATTCTAAGTGGATTATGCAACTCGGTTCTGAAAAGTTCGACTTTACAGTGGCAAGCGGAATTTTCAATGTAAAACTTTCGCACAAAGCAGATCAGTGGCAAAATTACATCTACCAGACATTGGACGTCATGAACGAAAAGACAATCCAGGGATTTTCCTTCAATATGCTAACGAGTTATTCAGACAAAAGCCACATGCGAAACGATCTGTACTATGCCGATCCAGAACAGATGCTGAATTATTGTAAATTGAACTATTCAAAATACGTGGCAATTCTGCATGACTACCCATTGTATGAGTTCACCGTGATCATAAGAAAAAATGTATGAAAGAAAAGGTTGTGATATTCGGCACAGGAGACATCGCACAGCTCGCGAAATATTACTTCAGCACGGACAGCAATTTTGAAGTAGCTGCATTTACAGTCGACGCCGCGTATAAAAACGGTGAGGCTTTCGAGGGCCTTCCCTTGGTAGCATTTGAATCGTTAACGGAAAAATTCCCGGCCGGACTTTATAAAATGTTCATCGCGCTGAGCTACTCGAAGATGAACAAGCTTCGGGAACAGAAATTTCACGAAGCCAACAGCAAGGGATACGAACTTGTCAGCTATATTAGCAGCAGGTGCTCCTACCTCTCCCAATTTCCACCAGGGAAGAATTGCTTTATTTTCGAAGACAATACAGTACAGCCCTTTGTCAAGATAGGTGATAATGTGACCATCTGGAGCGGCAATCACATTGGCCATCATTCAGAAATAGCAAGCCACAATTTTATCAGTTCCCACGTTGTGATTTCCGGACACTGCCAAATAAGATCTTATTGTTTCCTTGGCGTTAATTCGACTATTGGTCATCGTGTGGTAATTGGTGAAGAAACCCTCTTGGGCGCCGGCGCTATCGTAACGAAAGACACCCCGGCAAAAAGTGTCTATGTTCCGGCAAAATCGGTCAAGCTTGAGGCTACAAGTGACCGCTTCAGCTTATAATGAACTGGAAAAAAATTGGAAATATTTTTTGTCCCGATCGTCAGCACGATTGGATGATTTCCCACGCGGCGAACCCATTCGCCGTGAATCTTCGTGCGGGCGTTTTCAGAGTATTTTTCACCTGTCGGGATTCTGGCAATCGATCTCATATCGGATACGCGGACGTGGATTTCGACAACGGCTATAAGGTGTTGAGCATTTCCGAAGCACCCGTCGTGAGGCCAGGCGAACCTGGTATGTTTGACGACAGTGGCGCCGCGATGGGATTTTACATCGAAATAAGCGGGTTGCCACATATCTATTATCTTGGTTGGAATCTCAAGGTGACAGTGCCGTGGTTAAACTCCATCGGCCTGGCTCGTTACAATAACATCCTGAAAAAATTCGAAAAGGTCAGCCGGGCGCCTATCCTTGATCGGAGTGATGAAGACCCGTTTTCAATATCTTATCCAAGCATCCTCTACGACAGGGGCGTGTATAGAATGTGGTATGGTTCGAATCTCAAGTGGGGAAAGGAGCAGAATGAAATGCAGCACATTATTAAATATGCCGAATCAGCGGACGGAATAAAATGGTCCAGGCAGAACAAAGTGTCACTTAACCTGGAACATCCCGGCGAGTATGCACTTTCGAAGCCATACGTGATAAAGGATGAGGATACTTTGAAAATGTGGTATTCTTTCAGAGCAAATAAGAATGTGATTACCTACCGTATCGGTTATGCGGAGTCTAAAAATGGGGATCAGTGGGAAAGGAAAGATCACCTTGCAGGCATCGACGTTTCACCCCAGGGAGCCTGGGACTCAGAAATGATATGTTACCCTTTCATATTCGATCACGGGGGCAAGAGATTTATGCTTTACAACGGAAACGGCTATGGACGGACTGGATTCGGACTCGCACAACTTCAAAAATGATGTGATGAATAGTTTTCGGTTGAATGAATCGGGAATCCACGTTCAGGATAAGACCTTCAAAGTTGATTATCCTACAACAGGCAACGAAGATAGCTTATCCTTCGAGGAGGAAAGTTTCTGGTTCCGTCATCGTAACATCGTGATCTGCCGGGTGCTCAAGAAAAATCATCTTAGAGGAAATTTCGTTGACATTGGAGGCGCGAATGGATTACAGGCCAAATTCATTCAAAACAATTTTCCTGAAAGGGAAATCGCCATGGTTGAGCCCGGGTATCCCGGATGTCTTATCGCGAGAAAGAGAGGTGTAAAACATGTCTATAACGCATTGTTCGAGGATTTCGAGTTTGGAGCTTTTGGAACGGATACAGTTGGGCTATTCGACGTTGTCGAGCATATCGAAAAAGATGACATTTTTCTCCGGCAGCTTGGCAAGAAATTAAACACAGGAAACAAGATCGTGATCACAGTTCCTGCCTATAACTGGCTTTGGTCTGACCTGGATGATTACGGAGAGCATCACCGGCGTTACAACAAGACAATGATTTACGACCTGGCCGCACGCGCCGGGCTGCGTGTAAGCTATTTTTCATACTTTTTTTCCTATCTGGTGCCACTTACCTGGCTGGTAAGGGCGCTACCATATCGCATCCGCGGCCCGCGCGATAAGGAACAAATATTGGCAGCCGAGAACAGGCAACATAAGCCGGGTGGAATTATTAATTCTGTTTTCAATTCGCTTGGCAAATTAGAACTCTCTTTAATGAATAAGATGCCCCTTCCGATGGGAGCAAGTATCATTACAACCTTTGAAGTTATCTGAAATGAACCATATCCCGTTCAATCGTCCGTTTGTAACCGGACAAGAAACGAAATATATCCAGGAAGCGGTTGACTATGCCAAGATCTCTGGCAACGGTAAGTTCACCCAGTTATGTCACAAGTTCTTCGAAGAACGCTATAAGATGAGGAAATGCCTCCTTACAACTTCCTGCACCGATGCACTGGAGATGGCTGCGTTGTTGATCGGAATAGAGGCTGGAGACGAAGTAATTATGCCATCCTATACATTCGTTTCGACGGCAAATGCATTCGTATTGAGGGGCGCCAAAATCGTGTTTGCGGATTGTTCGGCGCTGAATCCAAATATTGAAGAGGCATCCATCAGTGGCCTGATCACGAAGAAAACCAAAGCAATTGTGCTCGTTCATTATGCAGGCATCGCCTGCAACATGGATGCCATCATGGCCGTCGCTGAAAAACATGGTTTGTTTGTCGTTGAAGATGCTGCCCAGGCGATCGATAGTTACTACCGTGGCAAACCGCTTGGCACTTTTGGGCACCTTGCCGCTTTCAGCTTTCATGAAACGAAAAATATCCACTGCGGCGAGGGCGGAATGCTCGTGATAAACGACGAAAGATTCGCGAAGCGCGCCGAGATCATTTGGGAAAAAGGGACTAATCGATCAGCCTTCTTTCGCGGCGAGGTCGACAAGTACGGATGGGTCGACGTCGGTAGTTCATTCTTACCATCGGAGATCCTGGCTGCTTTTCTTTATGCACAGTTGGAACAACATTCCTTCATTCAGTCAGAGCGAAAGAAACTTTGGAACAAATACTATGATACCCTGGAATTTCTTGAAGAAGCCGGAAAAGTTTCGCTCCCCAAGATCCCAAACTACGCCACCAACAACGGACACATGTTCTACCTCATCTGCAAATCGTTGGATGAGCGCACCGCACTGATAGACGCACTTAAGAAAGAGAATATAAACGCAGTGTTTCATTACTTGTCGTTGCATAAATCTCCCTTCTATGCAGACAAACATGACGGACGTCCCTTGCCCTTAAGCGATCATTTTGCCGACTGTCTTGTACGGCTTCCTATGATGGTTAATATGGGTGAAGAAAATTTTGAACGGGTCGTCTCGAGTATTAAAAACTTCTACCGGTAGCCTGGGCCATTCATTTCAGGATTTTGTGAAAAACATCTATCACATAATCCACCATCTCGTCATTGATCATCGGCGTCACGCCGATCCAGAACGTGCGGTTCATTACCACGTCTGAATTCTTCAGATCTCCAACAATGCGGTGAGGATAACCTTTGAAATATGGCTGCTTCAAAATATTCCCCGCAAACAACAACCGGGTCGCAATCTTATATTGATTGAGCTCGGTGATCAAATCGTTCCTGCTGATACCAGCATCTTCTTTCAACGTTATCAGGAAACCAAACCACGATGGATTCGAACCCTTTGTTGGCTCGGGAAGGATCAGCTTATGCTTCAGGTCGGCTAATCCGGAGCTGAGCCTGTCGAAATTGCGGCGACGGATCCTGATAAATTCATCGAGCTTGTCCAGCTGCGCCAGGCCCAGGGCTGCCTGCATATCCGTGATCTTCAAATTGTAGCCCAGCCTCGAATAAGTGTATTTGTGATCATAGCCAAAGGGCAAGTCGCCGAGCTGCCACCCGAATCGCTTCTTGCAAGTATTGTCTTTTCCAGGTTCGCAATAGCAATCCCGCCCCCAATCCCTGAAGGACTCCATAATCTTCTTAAGCCTCCAGTTCGTCGTGAAGACGGCGCCACCTTCACCCATGGTAATGTGATGCGCAGGATAGAAACTAATGGTAGCGATGTCGCCAAAGGTGCCAACGTGCTTGCCTTTGTAGGTGGCTCCAAGCGCGTCGCAGCAATCTTCTATCAGCCAGAGATTATTTTCTTTCGCAATCCTTGCAATCTCTTCCACCTGGAAGGTGTTACCGAGTGTGTGTGCAATAACGATTGCCTTTGTTTTTGGGCCGATCGCTTCTTTAAGTCGCGTGATGTCGATTTCGTAGGTCGGAATTTCAATGTCGAGGAACACAGGCACCAATCCGAATTGGACCAGCGGGTTGATCGTTGTTGGAAAAGATACTGCCACCGTAATAAACTCATCGCCAGCCTTCAGTGCGCGTTCGCCGAGCTCGGCAGCAGTAAGTGTGGCGGCAGCGACCAGGTTTGCAGAAGAACCGGAGTTGACAGTGATGACATTGTTCACTCCGATGTATTTTCCGAGGCGCTTTTCGAATTCTGTATTGAATCGTCCGGTGGTAAAAACGCCATCCAACACGGACTCAGTCGCCAGCTGAAGTTCTTTTTCGTCAAAGACTTTGCCGCTGACGGGGATGGTGCTCTCACCCGGAATGAATTTCTTGTTGGCAAAAACTTCCTGATGATACTGACCTATCAGCTCACGGATCTGTGACTTGATTTGCTCTGCTTTTGACTCCATTAGAATTTAGCTGCGTAAGTTCCTATTTGTTTGACTCTGCTGTTGTATACGTCGCGATCGTCGCGTTCCGACAGATAACCCTCGACGGTAAATCCTATTGTTTCATTGAAATTCAGCAACGGCCTCCAATCGAGTTGATTAAGTGCCTTTGAAATGTCAAGCTTGAGAAGCTTTGCTTCGTGCAATGCATTCTCAACGACATTGGTTTTATATTTCAAGTCAGGAATTGTTGTTCTGATTGTTTGGATTACTTGCTCCACAGGATGATCAACCGGATCGCCCGGACCGAAATTCCAGCCACCGGTAAATTCTCTTCCCTTTTGGCTAACGGTCTGAGCCAATTTCATATAACCGAAAATTGGCTCCAGCACAAACTGCCAGGGACGCGTTGCCCGCGGATTCCTGATGGAAAGTTCTGCATTTGAAAAGTACGCTCTGAAAACATCAGGTATAATGCGATGCTCAGCCCAATCTCCTCCACCCACAACATTACCAGCACGGCCTGAAGCTATGAGGCAGTTCCCTGATGAAAAAAATGACCGCGCATAAGAATGCGTAACGAGCTCCGAGCAACCCTTGGAGGCGCTGTACGGATCGTTGCCACCCATCGGATCATTCTCACGATAACCCCAAACCCATTCGTTGTTCTGGTAACATTTATCGCTCGTAACGTTGATTGCAACCGACACCGATGATGTAAGTCTTACCGCTTCAAAAAAATTCACCGTACCAATTATGTTGGTTTGAAACGTTTCGACTGGGTCATCATAAGACGGCAACACAAGTGTTTGTGCGGCCATGTGAAAGGCGATCTCGGGTTTTGTCTCTGCAAAAACTTTCTTAAGGCGGTCCAGGTCCCTGATATCGCCATCAATATGCTTCACTACCCGATTCAATTTTGCCTTGACAAAATTGTCATTGTCAGTTTTTGGCGGCAATGCATATCCCGTTACCTCCGCGCCGAGCTCATTCAGCCAAATGCAAAGCCAGGACCCCTTAAAGCCAGTGTCGCCTGTTACCAATACCTTCCTTCCCCTGAAAAAATTATTGAACAAATCCATCACTTCCAGATTTTCCATTCTGCCTTACCCGTACTCCACAATTCATTCAGGTCGCCCTTATCTTTCAATGTATCCATGGGTCGCCAAAATCCCTTGTGCTTGAACGCCATCAGTTGGCCGTCATGCGCGAGGTTTTCGAGCGGGTCTCTTTCCCAGATTGTTTGATCGCCTTTGATATAATCAAATATCGCGGGCTCACAGACAAAAAAACCAGCGTTAATCCATCCAGAATCCTCCTGCCGCTTCTCGAAAAAAGACTCGACTTTCCCGTGTTCAGAAATATTCAGTACACCAAACCGGCCTGAAGGCTGCACAGATGTCACTGTACATAGTTTCTTATTAGCCAGGTGAAATGCAAGTAGCTTGTCGACCGGGACATTGCCCACGCCATCGCCGTACGTGAGAAAGAATCTTTCATTCTGCGTGTACTCCTTAACACGCCCAATGCGACCGCCGGTTTGTGTGTCCTTACCGGTTTCCACCAGGGTTATCTTCCAGTTTTCCGACGAGGTGTTGTGAATTTGCATCTGATTGTTCGATAGGTCAATCGTGACATCAGACTGGTGCAAAAAATAATTTGCAAAATATTCTTTAACGATGTATCCCTTATATCCGAGACAGACCACAAACTCCTTGAAGCCGTAGTGCCCATAAATGTTCATGATATGCCAGAGCACAGGCTTCCCTCCAATCTCAACCATTGGCTTGGGACGGACGTCCGTTTCTTCCGACAAACGAGTTCCAAGGCCACCGGCCAGGATAACCACTTTCATAGAATTTGCTTTTGGATTTGGGTCAATTAGGCAATGCGGGCTTAAACCGGGTGGCAATTTAAGTCTATTTTGATAGCGTTAAAAATTCAGGAATTAAAGAATCTGTGCGGATGCATCATAATTTTCAAAAGCATCCAGACCCGGTCGGCTTGCCGTTTTGAAATCCGTCGCAACACGAACCAGCCGAAACTCAGGTAGAGGACCGGTAACGTGTACGGAAAAAATTTTATCGCTAGTAATATCCTGTTCCTCGCGTAATAGAAATCCATCATGCGACTATTGCCGCCACCTCCTTTGATGGTAGATCCACCCTTGTGATACACTATCGCCTCATAACAATATGCAACCTCCGATCCTGCTGCCCGCGCCCGGATTGCCCAGTCGATCTCCTCGAAGTACAAAAAATAATCCTCTTCCATCGGGCCGATCTTCCTCAACAGTTCACGCGAAATAAATATCGACGCTCCCAATACATAATCCGGTTTCACACCGCGCTTATCCCATTGGCCCTGATCTGTCTCCCCTTTCGCCAACTCTGCAATCTTGCCAATCCATTTATAATACATGCATCCCACGCATTGGATAACTGAAGGCTGGTTGTACTCCATCACTTTAGCTCCAATCATTCCCGCGGTTTGCTTTGGTTGACTGGCAAATGTGATTAGCGTGGACAGGGTTTCGGGCGTGATGACCGTATCGTTATTGAGGATCCAGGCAAAGTGCCAGTCCGGAAGACTGGCGAGATGTCTGAGTACAATGTTGTTGGCAGCAGCAAACCCTTTATTCTCATTTGCCTTAACGAAGAGGATTTTCTCTTCAAATGTCTTCCCTGCATGCAATTCAGATTCAGAGAGCAGCCTATGGCTTACAGGCTTTGGTGCAGCAGGGTAAACCAAGTCCGGGAATGCAGTTTCTATGGAATTGGAAGTCCCATTAGCCCATTGAACGAGTGAATGAATGGAATCATGGGTGGGAGAATTGTCGACGATCCAGATTTTGTATTCAGTGTGGGATGATTTAAGCACCGATTCGATACATTCGATTGTATCGAGGTGACCATTGAAGTTGACTAGTACGATATGAACAAATGCAGTCATCCGGTCAGGAGTGAATACTTTTTAAGAGCAATTTCTCCCACGCGTCAGACGCTTTGTCCCAATCATATCGTTCGCAGAATTTATTGCCATTGATTGCCAAATTAACGCGCAGGGCATCGTCATTCAGCAGCCGACTCACTGCCGCCACCATTCCGTCCTCGTCATTAGGGTTGAATTGAACTGCGGTCGATTCGCTGGCGTAATCCTGATGGCCAGGTATGTCGGAACAAACTACAGCACAGCCACAGGTCATTGCCTCCGCCGGAGGCAGTGCCCATCCTTCCTGCAATGAAGGCGTCACATAAATTGCTGCACCATTAAATATCTCGTTCAGGTTGTCGGGCTTTTCGAAATAGGTGATCCAGGCGGGCAAAGATGTCGGCTTTGGAAAGACGCCGAACAATGTCACGGCCAACTGCGGAAACAAGCTCTTGAGCTTTACCAGGGCGCGGATACCGAGCTGGGTATTTTTTCGTGGCTCTTCAGAGTAAAGCATCACCAAAGAAAACCGGGGTCGCGATGGAATATCCTTACTGAGAAAGAATCGCCGGCGATCAATTCCGATTGGAATATACGCTGCAGGCTCGGCCTTGTACTTTTTGAATACTTCCTGCAGGTATTGAACGTAAATTATTTTTGTGGCAGGCAAGAGATAAGATTCATGCACGCGGTCCTCATGACCTATCCAGACTTCGTAGTCCTGGACGAAGTTGAATTTCTTTCCCTTAGACGAGCTCAATGCATTCACTTCAAATGCGGTTGACCACCACGAGGAGACTATGACGTCGGCGTCGTTAATAAACTTGTCCGCGACGAATGGTACGTTAACGCTCTTGATCCGCGCGTCAAGCGTGAACCATTTCGGTAGCCGTTTTTCAACGAAGCGAAAATAAAACAGCCGGATTACATAAGGAACGCGGTACGCGAAATACGAAGTCTTGATTGCATGATAGAAGAATACGGTGTGACCTTTCCCTGCAAGCCGGTTAGCGTACTCATACATCACTTTCGTACCGCCGCCTGGGACCCTTGGCGGAAATGGAAGCACAAAATTGATCGTCATTCTGGTGGTGTCGGCGTTTCGCGCAAGTTACGCAGCCATTTCTCAATTCTTTTTCAAATTGATGAGTGAATAGAGCTCCCCCGTCACAAAGTCCCGGTAGAAAATCAGCTGCAGCAATCCATAGATTCCGCCGCAAATCACTAAAGACGAGATGACAGTGATCCAAACATCCGGCGACCAATTTCTGATTGCAGAACTTATTGGCCAGAACAAAAGGGAGAACAGCACACAAGAGAGCAAATACTTCCACGGGATGGGCAACGCTTGCTTGCGGTTTACCAAAGCATAGGCAACAGCACAGATAGCCAGTTCAGCCGCTACCATGGCGATTGCGGCGCCGGCGGCATCCATCTTAAATATCAATGCAACGTTCAGGGCGATGGCAATGATCGTTCCCGTCAAGTAGGTCGCGAGCAGCTCCGATTCCCTTGAATAAGGCAACAGGTACTGGATCGTGTAGACGTTCGCCACGCCGGCAACAACGATTATCGGCGCCAGGATCTTTGCTAACGCAACCGACTCTGCAAACTTCGGTCCATACATGATCATTATCATTTCATCAGCAAGAACAAAGAAGCCAACGCTGATGGGAATTGTGAGGGCAACACCGATTCGCAATGATTTTTTCAGAATAACAATTGCCTGCTCCTTTTCACCGATGCTGATCAGGTTCGAGATGCGAGGTACCAGCACGTTGCCTACCGAAGCTACAAGCACGCAAAGAATGCGCATGAGTTTCGATGCCGCTGAATAAATTCCCACTGACTTATACCCGCTGATGAGGCCCAATGCAATATTGTCGACCATGATATAAAACTGAATGAAGATCGAGCTCAGAAAAACGTGAAGCATCGGACCTTTGTGCCTCCAGATATGCAATCCTGAAAAGGTGAATGAAACATAGCGGCGGAGGAACCACAAATTGAGGCAGGCATTGAGAAGGAAAGCGAGGGTGTTCAAAAGCTGGAAGGCGATGTAGTCACCTTCGTCCTTCACAAATACAAAAATGAGGCAGACCGGTAGTAACCGGGTCACAATGGATCGGATGGTGACAAATTTGAATTTCTCGATCCCGATGAAGATCCATTCAAGGGAAAAAAATGCAATAACGATGTGCATGCCCAATATCAGGTTCAATGTCCACTCGGCGCGCAATCTTTCCACGCTGCTGACGAGGATAAAGAAGACCACCATACAAAGAGCAGAAGTGATCAGGTGGATAATTGCGATTTCAGTAGAAACTCGATTGAGTTGTGCCTGGTCGTGCCGCACTTTAGCAACTTCCCTCACACCATAAAGTGGAATGCCCAAACCGGCAACAAGCACAAAATAATTCGCGTACGACTCAGAGAAATTGAGTAAGCCAATCTTGTCCGGGCCCAACACGCGTGAAACGTACGGATAGGTAATGATAGGAAAGAAGAATCGTGAGAGCGTGAGGGCTACGCCGTAAAATATTTTTTTCTTTAGCTCAGCCACATCTTAAATTTAACTACCGACCATAGGGTGAATATTTGAGATCCTTGTCGGAAAATGTCATTTTATCCTGGGGAAGCTGCCACTGAATGTTAAAAGACGGATCGTTGTATAAAATTCCCGCTTCAGATCCCGGCTCATAGAAAGAATCGCACTTGTAGAGGACATCGGCTTCCTCGCTGAGAACCAGGAATCCATGTGCGAAACCTTTGGGTATCAGCAATTGCTTCCGGTTCTGCGCGGAGAGATTGATGGAAAACCACTTTTCGAACGTCGGTTTGCCGGGTCTGAGATCAATAACAACATCCTGAATCTCGCCGGACAGTACTCGCACAAGCTTGGTCTGGGCAAACTGTGCTTTTTGAAAGTGCATTCCACGAAGAGCACCATATCTCGAGTGGGACTGGTTGTCCTGCACGAACGTCATATCAAGGCCGGCTTTTTGAAATTCCCTTAGGTTGAACGATTCAAAAAAACTTCCCCTCCTGTCCTCAAAGACTTTTGGTTCTATGATAAATAGATCGTCAAATCCTGTGGCGGTGATATTCATTTTGCTTGCTCACGGAGTTTATAAACTATGTCAATAGATTTTCTTGCATCTTCAATCCCAAATCCATTGCCTGCAAGAATCTCCTCATAACAGCGCGTATGAAGATCGGTAAATCCGTCGCTGAATTCGATTTCGCGTCCCCCGATCCGGAGAGACCTGTACGTCCGTTTACCACTATCTCTTACATCGGCAGGAAGGTGCGCTGCGTTGATGCTCAGCTTCCATCGCACAACAGCCCGCTCAAGCTCCAGGACGCCGGAAGCATGATCGGCACTGATCGTATCGAGTCTGTTGCTTTTCACGCTACCGAAAATCCACTGAAGCATATCGAAAAAATGTATCCCGATATTGCTTGCCACGCCGCCAGACTTTGATTCATCTCCCTTCCAGGTCCGGTGATACCAATTGCCGCGTGATGTGATATACGTCAATTCCACGTCAAACTTTTTGCCAGCGGGCTGGGCTTCCATTTCTTGCTTCAACTGCTTTATTGCCGGATGAAGTCGCAGCTGCAGAATAGTATAGACACGATGACCTGTTTCTTTCTCAATTTCCGTCAGCGGGTCGAGATTCCAGGGATTTAATACCAACGGTTTTTCACAAATGGCGTCTGCCTGATGACGAAGTGCGAACCTTATATGCGAGTCGTGGAGATAGTTGGGTGAGCAGATAGTGACATAGTCGATCTTCTGGCCATCACGGCGGAGCTTGTCAAGGTGTCGGTCAAAGCGCTCGAACTCGGTAAAAAAATCAGCTTGAGGAAAGTAGGAGTCGATAACACCGACGCTGTCGAATTTATCCAGCGCGGCAACCAATTCATTACCCGTATTCTTGATGGCTTGCAGGTGCCTGGGCGCAATAAATCCGGCCACTCCGATCAAAGCAAATCTTTTCATAGCCGGGACACTTTGCCGTTTAACAATTTGTATTGTACACCACTTTCGGGGCAGACTGCCAGGCCATCCTGATTAAATGTCAATCGAAGCCCATGCTCACTCACCCATCCGGCATGTCTGCCGGGATTCCCGATAATCAGTGCGTAATCAGGAACATCCTTAGTCACGACAGCTCCTGCTCCAATGAATGCATAGCGTCCGATCGTATTGCCACACACCACAGTTGCGTTTGCACCAATCGATGCACCTTTCATGACCTGCGTTTTCTCGTATTGATCACGCCTGTTCACTGCGCTTCGAGGATTACTGACATTCGTGAAGACCATGGACGGACCAAGAAATACGTCGTCTTCACAGGTAACGCCCGTATAAATCGACACGTTGTTCTGCACCTTCACGTTGTCGCCCAAAATCACTTGTGGAGACACTACTACATTTTGGCCGATGTTACATTCCCTTCCGATTGAGCAACCAGGCATGATGTGACTGAAATGCCAGATCTTGGTACCGTTGCCGATCTGCGATCCGTCGTCGATCACCGCCGTCTCATGGGCAAAATAGGGGGGCTGAACTGCCATCTAAGCTGGAAATCTCGCGATTGAATCGCAAATATAGGATAACTGCTCTTCATCCATCTCAGTGTGAATCGGAAGTGAGAGCACGTTTTGAGCGAGAGTTTCCGAAACAGGAAATGAGCCCTCGCCGAAACGGTCATCGCTATATGCCTTTTGAAAGTGAAGCGGCAGCGGATAGTAGACCATCGTTGGAATACCCTTATCAGAAAGGTAAGACCGCATTCGTTCCCTGTCTATGCCTGTCAATTGGATAGTGTATTGATGAAAAACATGGGTTGAGTTCTTCGTGCGAGCGGGCGTGGTCACAAAATCCACCTTATGAAGGTTTTTATCGTAGAAATCTGCGACGATACTTCTCCGGCGTGCATACTCGTCGAGATGACGCAACTTCACGTTCAGGATCGCTGCCTGCAACGTGTCCAGCCGGCTATTGATGCCAACGATGTCATGATGATACTTTATGCGTTGTCCGTGGTTGGCGATCATGCGGATCTTCTGAGCCAGCTCGTTATCATGTGTCATCAACGCTCCCCCATCACCAAACGCGCCCAGGTTCTTCGATGGAAAAAATGAAGTTGTTCCGATCGTTCCAATGGTGCCGGCCCGTTTGCGTACACCCTGGGTAAGAACATACTCAGCCCCGAGGCTCTGCGCTGCGTCCTCGATCACATGCAGGTTGTGCTTGGCCGCCAGTAACTGTAATGGTTCCATGTCAGCGCACTGGCCATACAGATGCACCGGAACGATGGCCCGTGTTTTTTTTGTGATGAGCCTTTCAATTTTTGAAACATCGATGTTGAAAGATTCCCTGTCAACATCGGCAAAGATCGGGATGAGGTTGAGCAGCGCAATTACCTCTGCCGTTGCAACATATGTGTAGACCGGCAGGATCACCTCGTCGCCAGGCTTAAGATCCAACGCCATCATTGCGACTTGTAACGCGTCGGTGCCATTGCCACATGAAATCACATGGCAACCGCCGAGGTAGTCTGATAGTGCCCTCTCAAAGCTCTTAACGGCAGTCCCCTGGATAAATTCTGTTGATTCCAGAACCTGTTGGATCGCCTGATCTACATCTTGTTTGATACCAAGATATTGACCATGCAGGTCAACCATCTTAATTGGACGCATGTTGAAGTTTTTGTTCCCAGTTCCACGCATCGCGCAATGCGTCCTCCATGGTCAGCTTCGTCTTCCAGTCAAGGAGGCTGGCAGACTTCGCCGGATCCGCATATACTTTTACAACGTCACCTGGGCGGCGCGGTCCGACTATATAGTTCAGCTTGACACCCGTAACTCTTTCGAAAGTTCTCACTAATTGAAGTACTGACACCGGTATCCCGGAACCGACATTGATTGCTTCCATTTTCGTGGGAAGTTGATCAATTCTTTGCAACGCCTTAACATGGGCCTGTGCAAGGTCCACGATATGGATAAAATCACGAAGACACGATCCGTCCGGAGTATCGTAGTCTGCGCCGAATACGACCAGCTTTTCTCTTTTGCCGATGGCCGTTTGCGTTATGTATGGCACCAGGTTGTTGGGGACCCCGATCGGCAGTTCGCCAATCAAACTTGATGGGTGTGCCCCGATTGGATTAAAATAACGTAACGCTACAGCGTGTAACTCCGGTCGGGCGAAGGACTCATCTTCCAGGATGCGTTCACACATCTGTTTCGTCGACCCATACGCAGACTCAGCGCGCTTAAAGGGGGTGTCTTCCGTAACAGGGATGACATCAGGTTGGCCATAAACTGTGCACGAGGACGAGAATACGATTTTTGTCACAGCAAACTCACGCATTACCTTAAGTAGCGCCACCAGCGAGCCAATGTTGTTCTCGTAATACATCAGCGGATTTGCAACAGACTCTCCAACGGACTTAAATGCTGCGAAGTGGATCACGCTTGATATCTCTTTGTGCTCTTGGAACACTCCCCGCAGTTTCCCGATGTCGTTGCAATCGATCTTGTGAAAAGGTACGGAGCTGCCTACGATCTTTTCCACACCTACCAGCAACTTCTCATCACTGCGGGAAAGGTCATCGACAATAACGGGCTGAAGTCCGGCTTTAATAAGCTCAACGACGGTGTGTGTGCCAATATAGCCGGCGCCGCCTGTTACCAAAACCTTTTGCTTGCCCATGCTTTACAATCTTGCTGTTGTTCGTGATTTGTCTAGAAATCCTTTCACATCGTACACGACTGTCTTCGGATCACAAATGTCATTCCACGGGATGCTTTTGAATTCGTTATGACTTACAGCCAGCACCACCGCGTGATACCTGGTGTTTAGTTTTGTGATCAGGGGTAAATTGTATTCGTGCCGAACTTCCGTCGCATCCGCATGCGGATCATAGATATCCACCTCAGTACCATAGCTGTTCAGCTCTCTGATAACGTCGACCACTTTGCTGTTTCGGATATCCGGGCAATTTTCTTTAAACGTCAATCCCAGCACAAGCACTTTGGCTCCTTTGATCTGAAGGTCATGTTGTGCCATGAGCTTGATGACGCGGCTTGCGATGTAAATCCCCATGTTGTCGTTGATCCGCCTCCCCGACAAAATTACTTCCGGACGGTATCCGAGACCTTCTGCTTTATGGGTGAGGTAGTATGGATCTACGCCGATGCAATGACCTCCAACGAGGCCCGGCTTGAATGGAAGAAAATTCCATTTCGTGCCGGCTGCCTCGAGCACCTCATGTGTGTCGATGCCGATGCGCTCAAAAATGAGCGCGAGTTCATTGACAAAAGCAATGTTGATATCACGTTGGGAGTTTTCGATGACTTTTGCAGCCTCGGCAATCTTGATTGACGATGTCACGTGCGTGCCGGCCTGAATGATCTTTTTGTAAAGGTTGTCGACGCGCAGTGCTGTTTCCAGCGTGCTGCCACTGGTGATCTTTTTAATGGTGGTGACACGATGCTGCTTGTCGCCGGGATTGATGCGCTCAGGAGAATAGCCGCAAAAGAAATCAACGTTGAAGCGAAGTCCGCTTGTCTGCTCGAGTACCGGTACACAGATCTCCTCGGTACAACCCGGATACACGGTTGATTCGTAGATCACCGTGTCACCTTTCTTCAACACTCCACCAACTGTTTTGCTTGCACTGATAAGGGGTCCGAGGTCCGGCTGTTTGTATTCGTCGACGGGTGTTGGCACCGTGACGATGAAAAAATTCACATCCGTCAATGCTTTTACGCTATCTGAAAGTGTCAATTGCCTGGACTGTCCTATTTCCTCAGGGCTAACTTCGCCAGTACGATCCTCGCCTTTTTTAAGGGCCGCGATCCGTCCAGCGTTGATGTCAAATCCAACGGTGGGCATGACCTTTCCGAACTCCACCGCCAGCGGCAAACCGACATAACCCAATCCGATTATTCCTACTTTGTCCATGGACAACTATTTGATGCGATAATACTTTAGATACCAGTCTACAAATTTACCAACTCCCTCTTTTACAGAAGTTGATGGTTTGAAGCCGGTTTGACTTTGCAGTGCCGTAGTGTCGGCCCATGCTTCAGGCACGTCTCCTTCCCGCATAGGTAAAAAATTCTTGATTGCTTTTTTACCGAGCTTATTCTCCAACGTCTCGATGAATTCAAGCAGCTGAACAGGCTCATTGTTGCCGATGTTGTAAAGTCTATAAGGTGCGAAGCTCGATGCCGGGTCCGGGTCTTTGGCATTCCAGGAATTGTCTCCCGTTGGCGCTTTCGGAATCAGACGGACGATTCCTTCAACAATGTCATCCACATATGTAAAGTCGCGCCGCATTTTCCCGTAGTTATAAATATCAATTGGCCGTCCGGCAAGGATCGCGCGCGTGAAAATGAACAGTGCCATGTCAGGTCTGCCGTAAGTACCATAAGCTGAAAAAAACCTCAGACCCGTTGACGGTATCTGGTACAGACTGGCATACGCATGCGCCATCAGCTCATTGGTTTTCTTGGAAACCGCATATAGGGCCAACGGATGGTCGACGTTGTCACTCGTATTGAAAGGCATCTTACTATTTGCTCCATAAACAGAACTGGATGATGCGAATATGAGATGCTCCGGCTTGTGAAATCGGCAAGCCTCAAGTATGTTCAAAAATCCCGTGATGTTGGAGTTGATGTAATCATACGGGTGGGTGATCGAATGGGGAACACCAGCCTGCGCTGCCAGGTTAATAACCGTAGGAAATGAATACTTTCGAAACAGCTTGTCGATACTTCTCTTATCGCCAAGTTCTGCTTTCACGAAAGAGAATCGCGCACGCTTGCGCAGGATTTCCAGACGGCTTTTTTTCAACGAGACGTCATAATAGCTGTTCAGGTTATCAAGACCCACAACATTAAAACCATCTCTCAAAAGGCGACCACAAAGATGAAATCCGATAAAGCCGGCGGCTCCTGTGACCAGTATTGGTGATGCATTGCGCATTTATGAGAAAAGTGCCCTTTTTTGATAAAGACTGACGGTAAAAGTACCTATTTTCGCAATTTGACAATCAATTTATTCATGCAATCGACCCATCAAACCGAAGCGATCGATCTTTCAAAAGTGCTTATAACACTCATTGCAGAAATCATCAGGAATTTTTGGACCATCGTTGTCTGTCTCATGCTTTGCATTGGACTGGGTTTGTCCTACTACTTTCTTTCATCCCGAACGTATGAGAGCAGGATGATCATTCAGTCGGACATCTTAAGTGAATCCTATGCGCTCAAGCTGGGTGAAAACATGAATGCGCACGTTAAGGATGGCGACTACGATTACATTTCCACCAGCCTTGGACTCACGTTGGAAGAAGCCGGCAAGCTGCGTGAATTCAAAATCGTCACGGCACTTACACCCACATCACAAACCATGGCTGAAAAGGACAAGATCATCGTTGTGCTTACAGTGGGTATCAGCGACAACAGCATTTTGCCCAAACTTCAGGCGGGTGTCGTGAATTTTTTCAGTACCAACGAATATGTGAAAGAGCGTGTCCTTGAAAAGCGTAAGGAGCTGCAGAACTACATAAACGCGCTTGATCGTGAATTGAAAATGATGGATACGTTGAAGTTAAGGGTGCTGCGGGGTAAGCTTGCTACAACAAAGATTGGCGACGTATCGATCATGGATTTTGCCACATTGTATGAAGTGGCTGGTGATCTCTACGAAAAAAAATTCGAAGCTGAAACAGATCTCGCCCTCGTAGACAGTATCCAGGTGGTAGAGGGATTCACAAGATACAATAAGGCTGTTTGGCCAAAGTTGTCAATTGTGCTGCTCGCTAGCGTGGCGCTCGGTTGTATCGCAGCTTTCATCACCATTTATACAAAAACGGCCAGGAAGCAATCTAACGCGGCAGCGTGAAATCTCTTTTCCTATTACAGGTCAGGCTGGAAGCGCGAAAGCGTTCGGTCATCTTCAGCCTGATATTATACCTCCTGTGTCTTGTGCTGATCAATTACCTGGCGCTTGGACTGCAACAAGCTGCAAATGCGCCAGCTATTTGGAGTGCACTTTTCTGGATGGCTATCCTTTCAACTTCCGTCAACGTCATTGCCAAAAGTTTTGGTTCTGAAAAAAATGACGCGGGCATTTATATGTACACGCTTTCCTCTCCTGCACAAATGATCCTTGCCAAAATGTTGTATGGATTTATTCTGTGCCTCGCGATAGGTCTTGTCGGCTTCATCTTTTTTGCCACGTTCCTCACAGACCCAATACAAGATCATGGAATTTTCATCATCAATCTCATCTTGTGTTCGGCAGGGATATCCGGATCACTCACCATCCTTTCAGCTGTGGCTGCCAAAACCAATAACAGCAGTGTGATCATGGCGGTGTTGAGCTTTCCGGTATTGATAGGAATCCTGCTCAATGCTATACGCATAACCAAAAACGCAATTGATGGGCTGGAACGAGCTGCCAGTTTCGATGAGCTTGCATCGCTTATGGCGATAAATCTCCTGGTGTCGGCCCTTTCCTATTTGCTGTTCCCCTATATTTGGCGAAGCTAATCCCGGGCCAATCCTTTATGAAAAAATCGTGGTGGAAGATCTTGTCTGTGCTTCTGCTCATCTATACCGTTGTTGCAGGTCTCCTGATGGATGTACCGCGGCTGGAAATCGTAAATGAAACAATTCGGACTCTCTATTTCCATGTACCGATGTGGTTCGCGATGATCACAACGTTCATTGTGTCTACTATTTATGCCATCCGGTACCTGAGACGACGCGTAGCAGACGATGATATCATCTCAGTCGAATTCGCGAATGTGGGGGTTGTTTTCGGCTTGCTCGGAATTTTTACCGGCATGATTTGGGCAAATTATACGTGGGGCACACCCTGGCACGGTGATCCAAAGCAAAATGGATCCGCCATTACCTTGCTGGTCTACCTGGTATATTTTGTTCTCCGCGGCTCCCTGAGCAATGATGAGCAACGGGCCCGGTTAAGTGCTGTCTATAATGTATTTGCATTCGCGGCTATGATCCCATTGATCTTCATTATCCCACGTATGACAAGCTCCATGCACCCGGGGAGCGGTGGCAACCCGGCATTTAATATGTATGACCTCGATAACAGCATGAAAAAGGTATTCTACCCGGCATGCATCGGTTGGATACTGCTCGGTGTGTGGATCGCGACTATTAAATTGAGAGTACGCAGACTAAATGAAAAAATCCTTGATCTCGAGTATGAAAAAGCTAAATAGCCTTTTGACGTTTTTGCTCCTTGCCGTTCCTGGCTATTCTCAGGAGGTTGAGATGGCTGACACCATGCGCTCGGAGGGAAAAATCTACGTGGTCGTTTCTGTCATCCTCGCAGTGATGGCAGGCCTGATTGGATACTTGATTTATATCGACCGAAAAACCTCACGCCTGGAGCAGAAAATGAACCAAAACAGGCCTTCCTGATTAAAATCAAAAAGCATGGCAAAAAGATGTTTCGGTCGTAACTTGCTGCGCTGAACCGAAAGGGTCATGAAAAAAGGACACATCATCGCAATCATTGTCATAGCAGCCGCCATCGGTATTATCATCTCCACCGCGGGCGACGCAAGCAGCTACGTCACATTCGACCAGGCATATCAAATGTCAACGGTTGGCAACAAAAACAGCATTCACGTAGTCGGGGAACTTAAGAAAAATGCACTTGGTGAGATCACCGGCCTGGAGAAAAGCCCGGATAACCTGTCGTTTTCATTTGTTCTGATTGACGAAAACAAAAAGGAACAAAAAGTCTACTACAACGAGCCTATGCCACCGGATTTCACCCGGTCTGAAAAAGTCGTTGTGATCGGCAGCTACCGCGGCGACCTGTTCGTTGCGGATAAGATCCTTCTCAAATGTCCGTCCAAATACCAGGAGCAGAAGCTGAACGCAAAGGCTTAGAAGTCACCACAAAATACCTTTTGTTCTAGTACTTTTGATGGCTTATGCTACACTACCTGATCGGTAATCTCGGCCATCTCTTCGTTATCATTTCCTTTGTCACCGCCTTGGTGACGTCCTATTGCTATTGGCAGGCCGCGCGTACAGATGGCGAAGTGAGTGCCGGGTGGATTGTCAACGGGCGCACCGGATTCGCAATACATACGATCGCAGTCGTGGGGATCGTGGCGACACTATTCAAGATCATCTACAGTCATTACTTCGAATACCACTACGCCTACGCTCACTCATCGCTGCACCTTCCGGGTCAATATATGATATCTTGCTTTTGGGAGGGGCAGGAAGGCAGCTTTCTCCTTTGGATGTTCTGGCAGGCCATACTTGGCATGATCCTGATGTACAGCCAAAAAACCTGGGAAGCGCCTGTCATGACTTTTTTTGCGCTGGTGCAAATGTTCCTCGCTTCCATGATCCTGGGCGTTGTTATCCCGGGCCTTGAGCTGAAGATTGGCAGTTCTCCGTTCATTCTCCTGCGCGACGCGATGGCAGATCCGATCTTCAAAATTCAACCTGACTTTATTCCCAAAGATGGCAACGGCCTCAACCCTTTGCTTCAGAACTATTGGATGGTGATCCACCCGCCGACACTCTTCCTGGGATTTGCACTCACGCTGGTTCCGTTCTCTTTTTGCATGGCTGGATTATGGCACAAGAAGTATACTGAATGGGTTAAGCCGGCGTTGCCGTGGACGTTGCTTGGAGGAGCTGTGCTTGGTCTGGGCATTCTGATGGGCGGCTACTGGGCGTATGAAACGCTCAGTTTTGGCGGCTACTGGAACTGGGATCCGGTGGAGAATGCTGTCTACGTGCCATGGCTGATTCAGATCGCTTCTTTACATACGATGATCACGTACAAGAACAGCAGAACAGCTTTGAAGTTTTCGATTATTCTCGTCATCGCTGTCTTCATACTCATTCTCTATTCAACGTTCCTTACACGAAGCGGTATCCTTGGTGAAGCTTCGGTGCACTCTTTTACTGACTTAGGCCTTTCGGGCCAACTCCTGATCTACCTGCTGTTCTTCACATTTGCCGCCGTGATCCTCACGGCAATAAGGTGGAAAGAAATTCCAACGTCGACAAAAGAGATCACTACATACTCAAAAGAGTTTTGGATCTTTTTAGGAGCAACAACACTATGTTTCATGGGTTTCCAGGTGCTTGTACCAACTTCATTCCCCGTATTTAACAAAGTAGTAGAAATTTTTGGCGGGCGCTCCACGCTCGCCCTTCCTGCTAACCAGATCGCCTATTTCTCAAAAGCACAACTTTGGTTTGCTGTTGCAGTAGCGCTTCTATCCGGCACGGGGCAATTTTTCTGGTGGAACAAGGTCGACAAGCAGAAGCTCAGGAAGGAGTTCACCACCACGTTGCTGATCACGCTGGTGGCCTTTCTCGTTATCATGCTTTTGGGCGATGTCAAGGATCCATTGTTGTTGCCCCTGATTGTCGCCGGTACGTTCATCGTCGTTTCTAACTTAAAAGTACTCGCGTCGGTCTGGCGTGTAAACCCAGGGTTGTCGGGTGGCGCAATCGCGCACATCGGGCTTGGAATGGTTTTGATCGGTGTGCTTTTCTCGGCCGGCTATTCGAAAGTAGTTTCTCTTAATAACACCGGCTTGCTTTTAAACAAAGATCTGGGTACCGAATTCAATCGCGATAATTTACTCTTGTTTGTTAACGAGCCCAGGACAATGGCTGGCTATGACATCGAGTTTCTCGGCGAGCGGCTCGAGCCACGTCGAAAGGCGGGCTTTGTGAAGCGAGGTGATGTGATCCGGACGGACGATCCCTACAAAGTCGTTGCAAAACGCGACATCTTCTTCAAAGGCGAAAAGCTATACGCCGCAAAAGATACTTTCGAGATCTACCCAGAGAACACATTTTACGAAATTCAGCTTCGACGCGACGGGAAGGTGTCCGCCACGCTCTTTCCGAGAATACAGCTCAATCCTTCCATGGGAGGTATTCTCCCTTCGCCTGATATCAGTCGGGGCTTAACACGCGACTTGTATACTCATGTTTCGTCGTCGATGAACCGCGAGGCGGAACCGGCGTGGGGCGACATGGAAGAGGCAAAGGTGAAAATCAATCAACAGTTCTTTGTCAACGACTACGTTGCGGTGCTCGAAGGCGTTGAGCGGGTGACGGTGATCCCGGGATTACCGCTGAATGACAATGATGTAGCCGTGCAGGCAAGGATCCGAATAGACGGTGAACATGATACCTACTATGCAGATCCATTGTTCATCATTCGCGACCAAAAAGAGGTGGGACGGATATCATCAGAAATAGGCGAGCTGGGTGTCAAGCTCACGCTTTTAAATATTCATCCCGACACAAATGAATTCACCCTCGGTATCAACGGCCGCCAGAAAGATTGGGTGATTATCAAAGCCATGGAGAAGCCCTATATCAATGTACTGTGGTTCGGGACGGTGCTGTTGATGATTGGGTTCACGACAGCGATGGTGAGGAGGTTCAGGGAGTAGAAATGCTTTTGCTATTGGCGTTGCCCTTGGCTATTCACCGCCTTGCGTTCTAATTAATTGCTCCGAATGAAAATTCCATGAGTGGGGACTGCCAAAGCCAGCGCCAACAGCCAACGCTTTTTTACTTCACGTTTGCCACCAGCTTCTCAATGATCCCATCCACCGTCACTCCATCCGCTTCCGCTTTGAAATTTCGCACGATACGGTGACGCAACACAGCGCCCGCGACGTTTTGCACGTCTTCGATGTCAGGTGAGTATTTACCGTTCAGGAGTGCGTTACATTTCGCACCCAGAACCAGGAACTGCGAGGCGCGGGGTCCTGCTCCCCATTCGAGATATTCGTTCGCAACGGATGAACCATTGCGGCCGGGGCGCGTCAGGTGACTGAGCTTTACTGCAAACTCAACCACATTGTCAGCGATGGGAACTCTTCTTACCAAATGCTGGAAGTATTGAATATCCTCAGCTGATAATACTTTGTTCACAGAAGCCAATTCATCGGCCGTAGTCATCTTCACGATATCAAGCTCTTGTTGATAACTTGGATAATCGAGGAAGATATTGAACATGAAGCGATCGAGCTGTGCTTCCGGCAGCGGATAAGTGCCCTCCTGCTCGATGGGGTTTTGCGTAGCCAGCACAAAGAACGGGCGAGGCAGCTCGTAGCGCTGACCTGCGATCGTCACAGAATATTCCTGCATGGATTCCAGCAAGGCGGCCTGTGTCTTCGGTGGAGTGCGGTTGATCTCATCTGCAAGCACAATATTGGCAAACACCGGACCACGAACGAAGTTGAAATTACGCTCCTTGTCCATCGTTTCAGCTCCGACAATGTCGGACGGCATGAGGTCAGGTGTAAACTGGATGCGCTTGAATTGTAGATCCAGCGCATTGGCAATGGTTTGAACTAGCAAAGTTTTCGCAAGACCGGGTACCCCTACCAGCAGCGAATGACCCTGGCAGAAAATGCCCGTCAGCACAAGGCGGACCACCTCATCCTGACCGATGATCACGCGCGCAATTTCTTTCTTTAGTTTTTTATAGGAGTCTGCCAGCACATTGGCGGCATCTACGTCGTTGGAAAACTTTTGCATCTGACTATTCCTTCTGGTTTAAAAACTAACACAAATTCCCAGGATGTGCACGTGAAATTATTCAATGATCCCACAGCCTTCATAAGCGGGATCCAGCTTGATAAACACGTCAGTCCGTGCCTTCTTAAACCAGCGATCCAACATCTTGTCTTTTTTCTGGGCCAGCGCCGCGGATTGAATGCGATGCCAGTCGTCCTTTAGATTTGCCTGATGCGGCAGCAGTCGCTTCTTGAAGTACAGGATCCGAGCAGCGTCCTTTTGATCGTCTGTCCGGTAAACGATCGGCTTGCTGATCCTGCCCTCTTTCATGGTATCAATTGTGAAGTAAACGATAGGATCAAGTTCCTTGATTGAAACTTTCATTCCACCATCGGCGTCAGTAAAATATCCTCCATATCCTTTTGTGCGCTGATCGTCGGAAAATTCTTTCGCAGCCTGCTCAAATTTTATGCTGTCCTTGATAATTTTTCTGCGGATGCTGTCGAGGAAATGCTGAGCCCGGTCGATGTCCTCTTTTGATGGTGTCGCAAAAATGAGGATGTGTCGTGAGTTATATTCATTACCACGCCTGTCGATCAACTGCTCGATGTGAAAGCCGAACTGTGATTCGAAGGGCTGTGATATCTCCCCTTCTTTGATCCGGAATGCTGTCGCTTCATAAGCAGGGTCCATAGCGCCCCGGCCGACATAGCCCATCTCGCCTCCATTATATTGTGCACTTGGATCTTCGGAATATTTTTTAGCGAGCTCATTAAAATTCTCACCAGCCAAAATGCGCTCACGCAATTCAATCAGCTTTTTCTTTGTCGCAACTTTTTGGGCAGGACTGACTTTTGCTTTCCTCACAATCTGTCCAACTTCCACGTCGGCTGAATAGAACGGAAGACTGTCTTGAGGAATTTTGCTAAAGAATCTTTTGACTTCTGCAGGTGTGATGCTGATGTCTTTTGTGATCTTTCGCTGCATCTCACTGCCAAGCATCTGCTCACGGATCTGTTCACGCAAATCGAGCTTGATCTGCTCAAGGGTCTTTCCATATGCTGCCTCGAGCGTCTCCGGTGAATTACCTGACTGTTGCATGATCATGTTCATCCGCTGATCTGTATTGTTGTCGACTTCGAGGTCCGTAATCAGAACGGAGTCTATCTCTGCCTTTGCAACGAGGAGCTTGCTGATGACCAGCTGGCTGAAAATACCGCATTTAGCCTCTTCGTTGTTCTGACCGCCATTGGCGAGATAATTCTGAAACGCGCCTTCCAGCTCTGAACGAAGAATGATATAATTATCAATTTTTCCGATGATTTTGTCCGCAACGAAGCCTTTGGGTTTAGAAACGGCCGTTGTATCCTGACCGGCGGCAACAAACCATACCCCCAACAGCAGGATGCTACTGATTAAAAATCTCGAAATTCTTCTGTTTAACAGCATTTTCATACACTTCATCCTCCAAAGACTTCGCAAGTTCCACTTTTCTTTTGTTTAATAGAATATTCCGGATGTCCTCTTTCACGAATTCTAACGGCGAAACGTTATCAGAAATTTTGTAGTTATCGACTTTCAGGAAATATAAGAAGTCGTTGTCACCTGTCTCGTAGTACGGATTGGTCTTCAAAAACTGAATTTTGTTGGGAATCTCAGCCATGGGCGAGTTCACAACCAACTTATCAAACGTGATCCATGTGCTGTCGCTCAGATGGTAGGCCACGGAGAAGCTCAGGCAATAAGATTTCAACTCGCTCTGGTCTTTTTCTTTTACCGAGAAGATCATCTCCTTGAGTTTGTTCGTTCTTGGCGCTGTCTTCGGCACCTTGATATATGTTCCCTGGACAATGTTCTGCTTCAGAATAAAATTATCAAAGTGTGAACGATAGTAGTCATCAATATCCTTATCGGAAATACTGTCATTGAGGTGCTGCTGTATGTAATAGTTCTGGTACTCATAGCCGATAAGGCTATAGCGATAGTCGAGCACTTTGCGTTCTACTTCGGCTTCATTGATATTGATTCGCTTCATCGCCTCCTCGATGATGAGCTGCTTACGCACCCAGCTGTTGATGTAGGCAGTAACGCGCGCTACGCTGTCGTCAGCCGTAGCGGTTTGACTGCCAATCCCGGCCAGCTCATCGCGATAAAGGTACTTTTCATTTACCCGCGCCACGGCTTCGCGTGCCGGCTCACTACCGGTATCTTCCTTCTTCATTCTGATCAGCTCACATCCGCTCATCACAATGAATAAAAGTACTGCAGACATTATGCCCGATGGCCAGCTTGCTTTCATTTCTCCTTGGGTATTAGTTCCTTCAACACCGACTTCGTTCCCTTGCTGTTTATCTTTACCGGGAACTTTAGCTTCAACGATGCGATCCACTTCTTTTCCAATTGTTCCTGATAGGCAGACGTGACCTGCGTGCGCGCGTCCTGGAAGCTCTTGATGCCGGGAGCCACCAAATTATCGATTTCCACCAAATTAAACCCGCTTTCCGTTTCAACGGGGTGTAGCCCCACGCTCCATCCTCCCTTGTCGACGATCTTATTTTCACCCCGCTCGAAATTGTGCCAGCCGTGGAGGACCTTCAATTTCTTCATTTCATCTCTTCTGATAGAATCGTTGGCTGCTAGTCTCGATATGATCTGGTCATAGAGCTTCCTGTCAGCGGAAAAGACCCTGGCATGAACACGATCACCCGCTTTGTAATTGTCCTTCGTTTCTTCATAAAACTTGCGTACGCCTACAGAGTCCTCGGCATCACGATTCCAGACTTCCTTTTCCATAACTGTAAATAGCAGGATGCCCTCCTTGTATTCATTGAGAAGTGTTCTGTATTCGGCGTTACTCGCATATAAATCCGCCTCCTCGAGTTGCGCGATCCTTTCCGATACAAAGGCATCGTAGAGTGCGCTCACCCTGGCTGGCACCGAACTGCTGACCACCGTATGAGATTCTTCCATAAATGAAATAAAATCACTGGCCAAAATAGGCTTATTGCGAAGTGTGAAAAGTTGCTTCGCCTTCAAGGTTGGGTCACCCTTAAATTTCCAGGTGCCATTCAAAATTGTTGAATCTACGGCGGCAATTACTGCTTGCTTCACCTGCGCGTCTTCAGAGTAACTCCACTCCTTTTTCTTTTCTTCCAGTTGCCGGTGATCGGCGATTTGCATCCTTTCGTCACGAGCGACCCTTCGTTTCAGTGAGGCTTCTACATCGGCATAAGGCGGCAAGGGAATCTTCTTCTCGAGCTTGATTATGTGCCACCCCACAGCAGACTGAAATGGATCAGAGATCTCACCTGGGTGCTGCAGGGCAAAGGCAGTTTTCTCAAACTCCGGGACTGCAGCAAATGCACCCACGCCAAAGGCTCTTAGCCTGCCACCGCTTTCTTTGGTAGCCGGATCGTCGGAATATTCCCTGCACAACTCATCCCAGCTTCGTCCTCCTTGCAACTGGTCATAGATGTCAAATATCTTGTTCTTGATTTTCGTATCCTGACCATTGCCCGTTCGAAGCAAGATGTGCGACACTTCAACTTCACCCTTTGCGGGCGCGCGGTCCGTGACTTTAATAAGGTGATAACCGAAGCGCGTTCGCACGGGATTAGAAATTTCACCTGGATGAAGTTTGAACGCAGCCTCCTCAAAAGGGTAGACCATCTGCAAAGCTGTGAAGAAGCCAAGGTTGCCTTCGTTTGTTTTCGCAGACGGATCTTCCGAAAACTCGCGCGCGACTTTTCCGAAATCCTCGCCTTTTGAGATTTTCACTTTGAGGCTCATCAATTTATTATAAGCTGCAAGTGTATCGGCGGGTGCCGCCTCGGGTTTCACCATAATGAGTATATGCGAGGCTTTGACCTCCTCTTTCAGACGTTGATATGCCTCCTGTGTGAATTTTGTGAGATCGTCTTTTTGAAGGAGGTAAGGTTTTTTGAGTTCTTGCTTATAAGTATTGAATTCTTTCTGAAATGCCTTGGTCGTATCGAGTCCACGCGCCAACGCTTCTTCGACCTTCAGCTTGAAGTTGATAAACAAATCCAGATACTGGTTTACCTTCTCTTCAGTGAAGTCTGCGGATTTGAGATGGTTCTTTCTATAGAGGCGAATGAACTCGTCTGTGTAAACCGGTTTGTTGCCAATTGAAAATAGTACGGCCGGTTTGGTAGTCCTTGTTGCCGGCGCTGTCTTCGCCACGGGTGTCGCGGGATCCGGTTGCTGACCCCATGCCAAGCCTCCCCACATCAACAACAGAATGAAAAAGGTAATTCGCACAGTTTCTGACTGTTAAAACGTGCAAAAATACGAGGTACCGTTGAAAGGCAAAAAAGAGATTTAGCCCACCGTTTTGCTGAGACGGCAGACATTCCTTCCGCCACGGGTTGTGTATTGGACTTCGTCCATAATTGATTTCACGAGGCGGATGCCCAGGCCGCCCTTCCTTTTTTCGTGGATAAGGTTGCCGAGATCGGGCTCATGAAAGCGGTTGATATCAAACATTTCACCATCGTCCATGATCTCGAAGACAACTTTGCCTTGTTGCGGGACATCGATATTCATCTCCAGATGGTGGTCCGGGTTACATTGATGTGCGTGTATCATCAGGTTCGAGCACATTTCGTCGAGCGCCAGTATGATCTCATTCAGCTGCACATCAGAAGCCACATGGCTCTTTAGCGACTTCCTGATAAAGTCGCGCATGCCCTTGAGATTCTCCAGGCTGCAGCTGATGTTATACTGATAATTCATTTACAAGTTTCTTTGCGTCCTGTTTACTGGCACTGATATGAAGCAAATCGGCAAGTCCAAGTATCTGAAAGGTGTTTGCCACTTTGTCTTTCATTCCAAAGAGAACCATTCTGATGCCCTTGTCGCGGAACTCCTCTATGTACGACATAAACACACCCAGGCCTGCTGAAGAGATGTACTCGAGGGCGCTGCAATCCACCAGTATTTTGGTAGATCCTTCACCCACACTCTTGGCAATGGCGAGGTCGAGCTCGATGGAAGAGCTTGCGTCGATTTCACCGACGACTGCGAGGATGTCTGCCCCGTCTTCCTGTAACCGCTTGATGTGCACCATATGATTTAAACGTATTTGGTTTTCGTTATGTTCTCGCTTTCCCCTACCGGAATTTCACTATCATAGTCGTATAGTCGTCGTTTATATCTTCTGTTCCAGTATAATCGTACAGGGTTTTTATCAGTTTATCCTGAATTTCTTTAGGACTGAACTTTGCGCTTTCAACAATTGTTGTTTGCAGCAACTCCAGGCCAAATTCTTCTCCTTTAGGACTCTTCGCTTCGGTTATTCCATCGGTGTAGAGCACCATGATATCCCCGCTGTGGTAAGGCAATGAATTCGTCTCCACAAAGTGACAATAGTCCTTTCCTTTTATCATTCCCAACGCTGTACCCTTGTCCACCAAGTACTCGGCATTCCCCTTCGATGCAGTGTACATCAGTACCGGACAATGGCCGGCGCGTGAATAGTGGATCATCTTTTTGTTTGAATCCACAACAAAATAGGTCGCTGAAATAAACGAGCCGCGCTCCAGGCAATACCGCAGCGCCTGATTCGAGCGAATCATGAACTCCTTCGGATCAAGTGCCTGCTGCGCCAGGCTGTGGAAGATCCCCTTCATCTGCGACATGTGAAACGCAGCTGTTGTCCCTTTTCCCGACACGTCCGCAATGATCAGTCCCACCTCGTGGTCACTGATGCGTATCGTATCATAGTAGTCGCCTCCCACTTCGTCCGCTGACTGAGAAAATGCCGAGATGTCGAAATCGTCGGACTTTTCAAGCATTGTCGGAAGAAGGCTTTTTTGTACCGTCTTCGCAATCTTAAGCTCTTCTTTATATCGTTCGTTCTGGATCGCCTCTTTGAGGAGTCTGAAATTCTCGATTGATATTCCAGCCTGGTTGGCAAATGCGGAGACGATTTGGGTCATCTCTTTATTGAATCCCTCAGGCAGTTCTTTCAGCAAGGCCAGTGTACCGATCTTTTCTCCTTTTACCTGAACAGGAAACGCCATCAGCGAGCGAAACCGCGTTCCCTTAAGAGACCCCAGGTGACCGGAGAGGTTTCTCGTTTTATCGGTGCTTTGATCAAGAATGCCTTTGACATTTCTGCCGTTGAGATGTTCCTGTATCCTATGCGCGTCCCCTTCTGATATCTGATAGGTCTGCAGCTTGCTTTGCTGCTGCTCGCCTTTGATCTCCAGCCATGCTGCGTCCGCAAAAACCGAGCTGACTGAACTTTCAAGCAGGATCTTGTACACGCTTTCTTCGTTTTGTTCAGTCTGCACCGACTGGCTTATCCGCTGAAAATTCACCACCTCTTCAAGTTTTTGTTCGAACACTGACGACGTGGGAAGGTTGAACAGAATGACAAGAAATGAAAAGATGCTGTAGAGCATTACGAAGGAAAACAGGTAGATATTGAATATATGATCCTTGAAATCGAGGAATGCCTTCGACTGCATACCTATGTCTTCCGAAAATCTGTTCGCTGTATAGAAGAAGTATCCCAGGTAAAAGAATGATAACAACAAGAGCAACAGACTGGTCCATTTCTGTTTGAAGTTCAGGTAGGCGACCCATTTCATGTTCGCCGAAAGTGTCAACGCGAGTAAGCCGGTCAGGATGCTTATCGACGTGAAGAGCCACTCGCTTCGCACCACTCCCAGATTGTCGGAGAGCAGAACCACCAGCAGTGCTATCTCAAACAGCACCCATCCACGGATAAGCCATTTTGATTTTTGGTATAAGATGAGCCGCTTCCAGCATGTTCCGGCCGCCATCAGAAAACTCAGCAACAATCCGAGGTTCACCAGGTACTCTACGTCGAGAAAGAAAACATTGGAAGAAAGTTTTGTGGATCCCAAAAGGAAATCCAGCATGCGGAGTGAAAGGGATATGACCGTTGCCACGAGTCCTGTGGCAAAGACTTTCCACAGGAGATCGGTAAAGTTCAAACCCTCCTCGCGCTCAATCTTGAATTTATAATAATAGAAGATGCTGACGACGTACAAGTCCAGCATTACTTTCGGCAGCCAGAGCGGCACATCGGGGGTGAGCCCTTTGAGGTCGCTGAAGAGCACCGTCACATCGGAGAAAACCATCACCAGCCAGGTGATCGCCGCCCCGAGAAATGCCAATCGTGTAAGTGCTCTGGTCTTCAATTGAATGAGAATTGCTAAGATCGGAAAGTTTCAGCCTTCCCTGCCTGCCGGCAGCCAGGGATTTCGCTCAATATTAATTTACTTTCTACTGTAATTTGGCGCCTCTCGCGTGATAGCGATGTCATGCGGGTGACTTTCCGTTACCCCGGCAACGGTGATTTTTACGAATTTAGCTTGTTTCAGTTTTTCAATGTTGGGCGCACCACAGTAACCCATTCCTGCTTTGAGACCACCGACGAGCTGATACAGCACTTCCGACACAAGCCCCTTAAATGGAACACGTCCGGAGATACCTTCCGGCACAAGCTTTTTAATATCGTCTTCGGCATCCTGGAAATATCTGTCCTTCGATCCATCATCCATCGCTTCGATCGAGCCCATACCGCGGTATGATTTGAACTTTCTTCCCTCGTAGATGATCATCTCACCCGGCGCTTCGTCTGTACCTGCGAGCAATGATCCAATCATGATCGTGTCAGCGCCTGCTGCGATTGCCTTCACGATGTCGCCTGAGAACCTGATACCGCCGTCGGCGATGACCTTAACGCCGGAACCTTTGATCGCTTGTGCCGCTTCATAAACTGCGGAAAGCTGCGGGAGCCCGACTCCGGCCACCACACGTGTTGTACAGATGCTGCCTGGTCCTACTCCAACTTTAATCGCATCAGCGCCGGCTTTCACAAGCGCCTTTGCAGCATCTCCTGTGGCGATGTTTCCCACTACCAGTTCGAGCTCCGGAAATTTCTTCTTTACCTGCTTCGCAGCATCAATCACTCCCTTAGAATGACCGTGTGCCGTGTCGATGCTGATGACATCCACACCCGCATTTTTCAAAGCCTGAATACGAGCAATGATATCATGCGTCACACCAACCGCTGCACCTACACGAAGGCGGCCGAACTTATCCTGGCAAGCGTTGGGTTTGTTTTTCTTTTTCAGAATGTCTTTGTAGGTAACCAGACCCGTCAGCTTTCCCTTCTTATCGACGATGGGAAGCTTTTCAATCTTATAATCTTGCAATAGCACTTCCGCTTTCTGCAACGTGATGCCTTCCGGAGCGGTGATCAGATTTTCCTTTGTCATGATCTTTTCGATCGGAACGGACATATCTTTTTGAAAGCGCAGATCACGGTTTGTGATAATGCCGACAAGCTTGCCATTTCCATCGATTACCGGAATACCACCGATCTTGAATTCCCGCATGATCTTTTCAGCGTCCCTTACCGTGGAGTTGACACGCAATGTGACAGGATCGAGGATGAGCCCACTTTGCGAGCGCTTAACCTTGCGCACCTGGTCGGCCTGCGCTTCTATGCTCATGTTTTTATGGATGAACCCAATTCCTCCTTCGAGCGCAATGGCGATAGCCAGTGCGGATTCAGTCACCGTGTCCATGGCAGCTGAAAGCAAGGGGATATTCATTGCAATCTTACTGGTCAGGAATGAAGCCGTGCTTGTTTCACGCGGGAGCACCTCGCTGTATGCAGGGACCAGAAGGACGTCGTCGTAAGTAAGGGCTTCGAAAAGGAACTTGGCAGAATTGAGGGCCATGGCAAATAATGTTTTAGGATTTATTATTTGCCGGGCAAAGCTAACGCGAAACGGGATCATTAGCTAATGTCAGGCCAAATGAAACTATTTTTCTTGAAGTGGGAATTCGGACTTTTTTCGCCGTATTCAATTTCAAAAAAGATCAAAAGCTATATTTGAGCATGAAACATCTATTTTTTACAGCCTGCTTCATTTTTTCGGCTGGATTTGCTTTCGCGCAGACACAAACGGGAAAAGCTTCATTTTACGCTGACAAGTTTGAGGGCCGCATGACGGCCAGCGGCGAGAAATACAAACACAGCAAATTGACGGCTGCCCACAAAACGCTGCCGTTTGGCACCAGGGTGCGTGTCACCAACATTTCGAATGGGAATGTAGTAGAAGTTATCGTCAACGACCGGGGGCCCTACGCCGAAGGCCGAATCATCGATCTGTCCAAATCTGCCGCCGAGAAACTTGGCTTCGTGGCACTGGGACTCACAGAAGTGCGAGTTGATGTAATCGATGCCGGTGACGGCAAGAGCGGCATGGAAATAAAGACCATCGATCGCGTAGTGGTGGATGAAAAGGAGTTCTATGACTTTGAGATTGACAGGCTACAGCCAAAAGGTTTCGGTGTTCAGATCGGCACTTATCAAGAGCTGGTGAACCTCATGCGGTTGGCTGAAAACCTGAAAGGATCTTACAAGAAAAAAGTTGTTGTTCAAGTAAAGATCCTCAACGGAGTCAAATATTATAGTTTGATCCTCGGACAATTCCCGTCACGCGACAAGGCCGATAAGTTCCGCGCATCTGTCAAGAACAAATACCCGGATGCATTCATTGCGGAGTTTGATAAGATGAAGTAGTCAACAAATCAACCCTGCATTCTCTCTGCGTCCCTGCGGCTAAAAAAGATTTCGAACGGTTGCGTGTTCTTCTACCTACCCCATAGACTTTGATTTAATTTATCAAATGCTTCCAAGACAAACCAACACACTTTAGTTTTCGCTGAAATTGAGTCGGGTGGAGTTCTTCGGATATATAGCTTCTGTTTTTGTTGGTATCATTTTAGGACTCCTTGGAGGAGGCGGCTCAATTCTATCTATCCCAATCCTGGTTTATCTTTTTGGGCTTGAACCGGTAGTTGCGTCGGCATATTCATTGTTTATTGTCGGTGTGACGAGTCTCACAGGTGCAATTTCAAAATACAAGGAACATCTCGTCAACCTTAAGACGGGAATACTGTTTGGGCTTCCATCCATTGTAACAATCTTCTGTACCAGGAAATGGATCGTACCCGTCATTCCTGATATCGTTTTCTCTTCGGGCGATTTTGTGATCACCAAAAGGTTACTGCTTCTTGGCGTGTTTGCGTTGCTGATGATACCGGCATCCATCCCTATGATCAAAGGGCGAAATAATTTCGTTTCAGAAAATCAAAAGTTCCGGGTTTTTCTCGTGATCGTGGAAGGATCGATCATCGGATTTTTGACTGGACTGGTGGGTGCTGGTGGCGGATTCCTGATCGTGCCTGCATTGGTTTTCTTAACGGGCCTTCCTTTCAAGACGGCAGTAGGCACGTCGCTGTTTATCATTAGCATCAACTCGCTCCTGGGCTTTGCAGGAGATTTATCCAATCACAGCATGGATTGGCAATTTCTCTTGACGATAAGCGCCCTTGCAATTATCGGTATTGTCATTGGCAGCGCACAGTCGCACAAGATTCAGGCGGTCAAATTGAAGAAGGGCTTTGGATGGATGACCCTGGCGATGGGGTGTTATATATTGATAAGAGAACTAGGGATGTTCTGAATTTGAAGTAATGCTCAAAAAAGGTTGACAGTTGACAAATCGCTCGCTTCGCTCGTGCCAATTGACAATGTTTACTTAGTGGGCTTTAAAAATTCCACAGCATTTCTTTCATTGCCTGACAAGTATCAGTATGGCTGAATGTTGTCAACTGCCTTTTGCCAACTGTCAATTGACTTCTATCACCTTTCCCGTTCCAAATCCCTCAATACTTTTCAGATAGCCACTCACTACGCGGCTCATGGGTACAGGAATATGTCCTGGGAAATATGATCCCAACGCTCCACCGGAATCCTCCACAAGTCCCGGGCTCACAACGTTAATTCGGATTCCCCTTGTAAGCTCGACTGCTGCCGAGATGCCAAATGAATTCAATGCACCATTCACAAAGGAGAGTCCTGTGCCGCCTTTGATTGGATCCGTTGCGAGAATACCTGAGGTGAGTGTGAAAGATCCATTGTCATTAATGAATTCCTTTCCGATCATGACAAGATTGATTTGTCCCATCATCTTGCTTTTGATACCGGTGTAGAAATCCTCCTCTTTGAGTGCGTGAAGCGGTGCAAATGCAGCCTTGCCGGTGGTGCTCACGAGCGCATCGAATTTTCCCACTTTCGAAAACATTTCCTTGATAGAAGCGGAAGATGTGATGTCTACACGCACGTCACCGCTCTTGGAAGCAGCAGTGACAACTTCGTGACGCTTCTTTAGTTCTGTGGTGAGGACTTTGCCAATGGTACCGGTGGCTCCGACGATGATGATTTTCATGATGAGGGACTTTGATATGAAATACCAAATGATTTCACACGTAAAATAGTTCCGAGGGATTCAAAACAAGTTCGTAGTCTTAGCCTTCGACTCCCTGCCTTCGCCGAAGCGGCTACGCGCAGGCAGGCGCTCAGGCTCACAACTATTCCGTACAGATTCCAGTCGACTCCGCTAAGCGGCAAGGGTCGTGTAAATGCTTTGGGAGTGCAAGATTCGAAGCATCTCAGGGAGCGGAGTCGAAGCCTGACTGCAATTTACTTCACAAAGCTCAACACACTCTCTTCAATAATGTCGCAGCACTCATGCACCTGCTCCTCTGTGATAACGAGAGGCGGTGCAAGCCTGATGATATTTCCGTGTGTGGGTTTGGCGAGCAGGCCGTTCTTCGCAAAAGATAAACAGAGATTCCACGCGGTCTCACTTTCGGGCGAATCATTGATGACAATCGCATTAAGCAAGCCTTTCCCGCGAACCAGCGTTACCAACTTCGTTTTTTGTAGCAGGCTGGACAGCCGCATCCGAAATATCTTTCCGAGCCGCTCGGCATTGTCGGCCATGTGCTCGTCCTTGATAACTTCAAGCGCTTCGACCACAACGGCAGCTGCAAGTGGATTGCCACCGAAAGTTGAACCATGTTCGCCAGGCTTGATCACGAGCATCACTTCATCATCCGCAAGAACGCATGAGATCGGCATCACACCACCGCTCAGGGCTTTACCCAATATCAGCAAGTCTGCACGCACGCCCTCATGATCTGAGGCAAGCATCTTACCGGTGCGTGCAATACCGGTTTGTATCTCGTCCATCATCAGGAGGACATTGTTTTTGCGGCACAACTTTTCCGCTGCTTTCAAATAGCCGTCATGCGGAACGTACACGCCCGCTTCGCCCTGGATCGGTTCGATCCATAAGCCACAGACGTTCGGATTCGCGAGCGCCTTTTCGAGCGCAGCCACATCATCGTATGGTAAAATTTGAAATCCCGGCATCAGCGGGCCGAAGCCCTCGGTCGCCGACGAGTCGGTGGAAGCAGAAATGATCGTGGTGGTACGCCCGTGGAAGTTTTTCTCAACGGCCACGATGATGGCCTTGTTTTCCGGAATACGCTTTTTGGTGTAGCCCCATTTGCGCGCAAGCTTGATTGCAGTTTCATTGGCTTCTGCGCCACTATTCATGAAGAGCGCTTTCTGGTATCTGAAAGTTTCGCATATGTATTTTTCGGCGACACCAAGCTTATCGTTGTAGAATGCCCGCGATGTGAGCGTGAGTTCTTTTGCCTGTTCCGTCAGCGCGCGAACGATGCGTGGATGGCAGTGACCCTGGTTTACCGCGCTGTAAGCAGAAAGGAAGTCATAGTAACGCTTCCCTTCGACGTCCCAAACAAAAACTCCTTCGCCTTTGCACAACACCACCGGCAGCGGGTGATAGTTATGCGCCCCATATTTTTCCTCGAGCTGGATGGCTTCGCGGCCGGAAGTGATTGATTCCACCATAAAATTTCAATTAGACCCTAAAGATAGTCAGTATTGATCGATTGCCCGGTCGCCGTGGTACGAATGGAATCCCCGCCATCCGGCTTTTACGGCTTTTCAATCAGGAAAATCCTCAACATATTTGCGTAATCCGGCGCCATGAAATACAAAAGACTCGTCCTTAAGCTCAGCGGTGAAGCGCTGATGGGTAAATCCAAAACGAACAGCATTGACCATGAGGTCCTCGAGCAATATTCCAAAGAAATTAAAGCGATAAAAGAGTTGGGCATTGAGCTGGCGATCGTGATCGGAGGCGGCAATATCTTCCGGGGCGGACAGGCGGAAGCACTGGGAATCGACAGGGTGCAGGGTGACTACATGGGCATGCTCGGGACCGTCATCAACGCAATGGCCCTTCAGAGTGCTCTCGAACGACATGGAATGTATACGCGCCTTATGGCTGGTATCAAGATGGAGCAAGTCTGTGAACCTTTCATTCGCCGCCGTGCAATTCGTCACCTGGAGAAAGGTCGGATTGTGATCTTCGGCGCCGGCATCGGCAATCCATATTTTACAACCGATTCTACAGCAAGCCTTCGGGCGATAGAGATCCAGGCGAATGTCGTTTTGAAAGGAACGCGTGTAGATGGCGTATATACCAAGGACCCCGAAAAATTCCCCGAAGCTACGCGCTACAAGACTCTTTCATTTCAGGAGGCTTATGAAAAGAATCTGAACATCATGGACATGACGGCATTCACGCTTTGCATGGAGAACAAGCTGCCGATCATCGTGTTTGACATGAACAAGCCGGGAAACCTTTTAAAGGTGGTTAAGGGCGAAGAAGCGGGTACGCTCATCAGCTAACAGATTTCGGCCCCGATGCGTCGGGTCGCCACGTAGTATATTTACGGAAGCATATTCTTATCTCTTATGGAAGAAATTGAACTATATCTTGATGACGCACGGGACCGGATGGGTAAAGCGCTGGCCCATGTTGGTTTGGAGCTTACAAAGATCCGGGCAGGTAAAGCCAACCCTGCCATGCTCGACGGCGTCACCGTTTCTTATTATGGCGTACAAAGTCCGTTGAATCAAATCGCATCGGTTACATCACCGGAGCCCAGGACGTTGTTCATCAAACCCTGGGAAAAAAGTTTCATTCAGGAAATTGAAAAGGCAATTATGCAAGCCAATCTGGGTCTGACTCCACAGAATGATGGCCACCAGATAATTATCAACATCCCGATGCTGACAGAAGAACGCCGTAAGCAACTCGTGAAGCAGGTCCACCAGGAATGTGAGGCCGGCAAGGTGAGCATACGAAGCGTGCGCAAGGAAACGAACGAAGGATTGAAAAAAATAAAAGGTGCCCCTGAAGATGACGTCAAGACCGCCGAAGATGAGGTGCAGAAGATCACAGATGAATTCATCTCAAAGATCGATGGGCTGATGAAGAAGAAAGAGGGGGAGATTATGACTGTTTAGTCACTTGCATGACACGTATTTGGTGCTGACTTGATATTGTAAACCGTAAGCCGTAAAACTGTAGTTCACAGAGAATTAAATCAGGCTCCCATGGAAAATGAAAGCTTTGGACAGAAGGTCAAGCGCAAGACGATGAGTTTTGTAAAGAAGGCGATTATAGTTTTAGTGGTACTTGGATTGGCAGTGTTTTCATTCTTTTACTGGGCGACGTTTGAGAGTGGCATTATGGCGGGAAAGGTGCTGCGCATTACCGAAAAAGGTATCCTGTTTAAAACCTACGAAGGCAAGCTTAATCTTGAGACCTTCGGTGCCCTGAAAGGTGCAAGCCCCATAGCAGAATCCTTCGATTTCTCTGTTGAGGGCAGCGAAAAAGGCGTGATCAAGGCTTTAGAAGAGGTGGCGCTGAGCGGGGAGCGCGTCAATCTCCATTTCAAAAAACGCTATGCGACCTTTCCGTGGCGCGGCGAAACCAGGTATTTTATTACTGAAGTCGAACGGGTAAAATAATATCACCTTGAAAAATTCAAACCTCATTATAGTGTACGGTTCGTATGGGTACACTGGAAAGCTCATTGTCAACGAATGCCGCGCCAGGAAGCTGAACGTTATCCTCGCTGGCCGCAATGAACAGGAATTGAAAAAGCAAAGTCTTGAATCCGGCTATTCCTATGAGGTAGTGGACAGCGGAGATCTCAAAGCATTGAAAGTGCTGTTGCTGCCCGCCAATGTTGTAATCCATTGTGGCGGCCCGTTCCGCTACACCGCTCAAAAGATGAGCGAAGCATGTCTCGCCACGGGCACGCATTACACAGACATTACCGGCGAACATCAGGTTTTTGAATCATTGTCATCCTTGGATGAGGTGGCAAAAAATGCCGGCATTATGATCATGCCGGGAACAGGTTTCGATGTCGTGCCTTCAGATTGCCTGGCACTTTATCTGAAAAACCGGCTGCCGTCAGCTACGCACCTGCAGTTGGCGTTCACAATGTCGAAGGGAGGATTATCGCGGGGGACAAAGAAGAGCATGACCGAAGGCCTTGGCTATGGAAGCCTCATCCGCAAAGATGGTAAACTCACGCCGGTGCCACTGGGCGAAAAAATACTGGAGATTGATTTCGGGGCATTCAAAACAAAGGCGCTGAATATTCCCTGGGGTGATATCGCAACTGCCTGGCGAAGCACGGGTATACCCAACATTGAAGTTTACAATGGCACCACCGAGGAGATGATCAGAAGCGCGAAGATGAGCAACTACATCGGATGGCTCCTCCGCATGCGGTGGGTGAAAAACATCATGCTGAAACAGATCGACAAAAAGCCGGCCGGTCCCAGCGACGAAAAACGCGAAACGGGTCGCAGCTATCTGTGGGGAAAAGTGTGGGATGGCTCGGGAAAGAGTGCCGTCAGCAGACTTGAAACGATGAGTGGCTACGCCTTAACTGCCAAGACTGCTGTACTTATCGCAGAGAAGATCCTTGCGGGAGATCTGAAACCCGGATACCAAACTCCGGCAATGTGCTACGGCCAGGATCTGATCATGGAGATCGATGGCAGCAAACGTTCCGATGTTTAAATGCTGGATCAATATGAACGCCAAACAATGCGCACGAAGGCATAGGGTTTTGAACCATTGACTTGTTTGTGCCTCCTTCGTGATTTCGCGGTCCTGTATTTATAGTTTGAGCGTAGATTTTGAATTTCCCCGTTAATCCGAGCCGGACACCAACAACTTATTAAGCTCTTCTTTTTCCTTCATACTGACACCGGAACCAGAAGGTTGCTTCTGATGAACAAGCGTCGATGGATCCAAAGCCCGTGGCGATGTGGCAAGATTAACTTGTCTGTATACAATTCTATCACGAACTACTGTGTCTGTTTTGGTGATAAAAACTGTGTCGATACGGATGGCAGGAGATTCAACCTTTTGTTGGCTCACATATTTTGCGGGTGGCTGCGGACGTAATGCAACTACAAGCCCCGAAATCGAGATCGTTACAAGCATGGCCGCATATGCCGGTATTTTAACATGAAGAATATTTCCCCATTCAAACGGGACTCGTTGCTTTCTCATGCGATGATGTAGTGCACGCAATATTTCTTTATCGGGCTCGAGTGTTGATCGGAGGCTGCTGTCTGACATTGCGAGCTCAATCTTTCTCATCGCTTCATATTCTTCTTCTGAGCCGATCGTCTCCAGCACGCGCTTCTTTTCGGATTCCGTCAGGGCGCCAAACTCCTTCTCACGGACTAGGCGTTCCAATTCATCCTCATTTTTCATAACATTTCTAGTTTATTGCAGGATTGAATGCCTGCAGATCCAAAGCCAATTTTCTCTTCAAATAAAAGATCCTCGATTTAATTGTACCCTCAGGACAATCAAAGATTTCCGCGATCTGCGACAAAGGCATGTCCAATTCATACCGGAGAACAAAAAGACTGCGATCACTCTCGTCAGACTGGTTTAAAATGCTGTCCAGGTTTTGAAGGAATGCTTTCCCATCAAGCGATGCAGCCGGATTTGATTCGGTCACCAAGTTCATCTCATTGTGAACATTTTTTCGGATGCTCTGCCTCCGGTACTCATTCTTACACATGTTGAACGCCGCTGAGTAGATCCAGGTCGAGAATTTCCGGTCAGCATTGAAGTGCCCCGGCTTCTCGATAACTTTTACGAAAAGATCGTGCAGAAAATCCTGTGCCTTTTCAGCGTCGCGCCAGAGCATACGATGAAAATAGCGTACGAGCTTCTTCCCATACCGGTTATAAAGTTCGGTAAGCGCCTTTTGATCTCCCCGCTGCACCCATCTCATCAATTCCTCGTCGGTCTTTCGGGACCGGAGTTCCATAAACATGGTTATTTTTCAATAAGGTCCATGAATATCCGGAATCCAATCGCAGAGTCCGGTCCTTTGTACTCGTTTATGCTGCGAATGGTCGATTCTTCCGCCGGGTGATTCCAGCTGCCGCCAGCCGCTTTGCCATTATCATCCAACATTTCTGCAACGTTCCCGACTACATCGTACAGACCAATGTCATTAGGAAAGTAGCTTTCAACAGGCGACATCGCCATCCACCCATCAGCGGTTATAGTTTTGTTTCTAACCTGGCAAGGATTATATCCTTCCGGGATTTTAAAGTTTCCCAGATAGCACCCGAACTGGTTCATTGCCTTATTTCTATAAGCATAATGGCGAAACCAGGGATATTGAATTTCGGGGTCATTCAACTGCACCGTTTTAGTGGTAAAATCCTTGCCACCCATTTTTCCATCAGGGTAGAGGCGAACTTCGACCGAATTGTCGTCGAGATTCCACGACGGCGGATTGGCGATGGCTGCCGCTGCGATCTGCCACTCGTTGAATTTTGGCAAACGGAACTTTACTTTCTTGAATTTTCGGTCTGGACTGTTATTATACTGTTCGGTGAGCCATTCACAGTAAGCCAGCGCCGCGTCATAAGAAACGTTTACAGCAGGAAAGTGCTGTTTTGTTTTCTTACCTGTTGTGCCTGCTGACGAATATCCCTTAAGGAACGAAAGTGCCGGCTCCGTATATGCACTCAGGTCAAACTTATACTTTTCGTGCAAATCGTTCAGCTTGTTTTCGGTGAGATATCGGAGAAAGGTATTGAATTCTTCATTGGTAACTTCATGATCCTGCGCATACAGCGAATTGGATACCATCCTTAAAGTTCCATCTACAGCTTTGTAATCGATCGCAAACGGAAAGAACGGCACCTTATCCTCGTCCTTCATAAGAATATTTCGAACCAGAGCCTCTTTTCCGCTTGAGCTCGCCACTTTGGTTACGAGTATCTCCAATGCCTGGGATCTTTCACGATTTCCTTCTTTGATATACTGCTCATGGAGCAATAGCATTGGCACCAGGTAGTTCGAACTCAACACACGACCCGACGCAAATTCACTTTCACCGTTGAAGTCTACCAGGAGATAGTCCATAAGGAAACGGTTTTCAAGATTCTCTTTGATGATCGAGATATTATCCAGCCTGTCTTTACTGAGTTGAGAGGCAAGACCGACTACATACAACTGGTCATTGATCGATGAAACATTTTCCCTTGCGACCGTCAGCGCATAATAAAATTTTGTGTTTGGATTTTGTTCAGGGATAAGCTTGCATAATTGTTTCTTATCGGTGCCTTGAAAATCGCCATCAGTGTGAAATGACAGGCCGGCCTTCATGAGCTTTCGCTCACGATATTGTTTACTGACCATCAGCTCGAGGTTGAGTATGATAACATCGTTGCGAACATTCATCAAGTCCTGTAAAATATATAACGGCAGTGTGGTATTGTCTCCGTCTACAAATAAAACTGTGTTCGGCGCAAGCGACATCAGTACATTGTAGCTATAGCTTAGCAATGATTGTGAAACATTCCCGCTCGAGAAGAATTTCCTCCCGAATTCCTTGCGTGATGTTTCATCCAGATTCCATTCATGCGAGAGCATCAGCGGTCCGTAGATGACCACTTGATCCGGATTGACATGGTACGCTTCGTTGAGCAACTGAAGTCCTCTTTCATTAAACCCGGCGTCCAAGCCTTGTATAACTTTCACCTCAAATGTATTTGCAATGCTTTTCGCCGCAGAACGGGCAATATCAGTGAGTTCAGATTGCGACACTGACGCATAGCGCGACGCCATGTAGTAATTGAACCAGGCATTCGCGTCAGCTGGATTTTGCTGAGTACGCAATTGCCAGCTCTCTGCCTGATCGGCATACCAGGCGGACGGCCTGATAATTTTTGTTTTGGGCTGGATCGATTCGGGTGAGCCGATCGCAAAGGCGCCCAAGGCCGAATAGGTCAAAAGGAATAAGAAATGAAGCTTTTTCATGAACCGGAAGGTTTGTTTTGAGACCGGTACACGCGGGAAAGCCGAGGGTTCAAACTGAATTGCTTTTGATGCGGACTATGTTGGGCCACGGAAGACACGGAAAGACAAGGATAATGCAAAGGCAATGAATTGTCCGTGTTAATCCGTGGCCTAAAAACTTAGCTCACGCGAATAATAACCTCGGATTTAGTCACAAGCTTTCCGAACGGCTTCAAAGCATAGCCTTTTTCACCTACAGTTCTTTCAAACACTTCTGTTTTGTCCGCATCGACTGAAATCAATAGTCCGCCGCTCGTTTGCGGATCAGCAAGTACTGCGCGCTGCGCTTCAGTGATCGCGCTTATTTTTTTTCCATAGCTGTCCCAGTTTCTCTGGGTGCCGCCGGGCATTGACTTTTGCTGGATGTAACTTTCAAGGAAATCGAACTTGGGAACACGCTCATAATTTATTTCGGCGGACAGACCACTGCCCTCACACATTTCGACGAGGTGTCCCAACAAACCGAATCCGGTTACGTCCGTCAATGCGTTCACGTAAGAAAGTTTGCCTAACTCAGTGCCGAGCTTGTTCAGCATAAGCATTGTATTCACTGCTATCTTCAGGTGCGTATCACTCACGATGCCTTTCTTCTGTGCGGTAGTGACTATTCCAATGCCGAGTGGTTTGGTGAGGTACAAAACAGATCCGGCCTTGGCCGTGTCGTTCCGTTTGAGATGCTCTTTCTTCAACTTGCCGCTGACGGCGAGTCCAAAGACGGGTTCAGGACAATCGATGCTGTGTCCACCTGCCAGTGGTATCCCTGCCTCGGCACACACTTTCCTGCTTCCTTCAAGCACCGCTTTTGCCACGTCTGGAGGAATTACATTGATTGGCCATCCAAGAATTGCAATAGCCATGAAGGGTTCTCCACCCATTGCATAAACATCACTGATAGCATTAACGGAAGCGATAGACCCGAACGTGAAAGGATCATCCACGATAGGCATGAAGAAGTCGGTGGTACTGATGATACACGTTCCGCCGCCGATATCGAAAACAGCAGCATCATCTTTTGATTCATTGCCGACCAGTAACGAAGGAAACTTTGCTTTCGGAAGGTCCGAATGTAAAATTTTATCCAAAACTGCGGGGGAGATCTTACAGCCGCAGCCGGCTCCGTGAGAATATTGGGTGAGCTTAATTACTGGTTCGTTCATGAAGGTGAAAATGTGAGGTTGGTTTTTGAGATCAGGTCTTTAGCGTAGCCCATTGGGTCTTCGCCACTCCAGGCAAGAGAAAACGACAACCGGTGTTTTCTCTTACCGATAGAATTCAAATAAGCTTTGTCGTAGTATGTCAATAAAATATCGATGGTGGCAGCCATATCATCGCTCAGCAATTTCTCTTTGGCCGCATTGTAGTGTTGACCACCGAGCTTCTTCGTAATTTTTCCCATGATCGCCAGGAATTCATCGCGGTCTGCGGGACCATATTCATTCACAAGCCGCCTGACGCGCACATCTCTTGAAACGTCCATTTGGATCAGTGGGCTTGTTTCCATACGGCGCCAGAAATCTGTTGGAAGGAATATCTTTCCTATGGCGATCGATTCGTCTTCAACCCAGATTCTCCTGGAAGGATCGTGCATCAAAATTTCCTCAAACAAATCATTCTGAAATTGTTCCGTTGATGGCTGCGAAGGCATAAGCAACCCGCCAAAGGCCGATCCTTTGTGATTAGCAAGGTGCTCCAGGTCAAGCACTTGTTCCCCCTGCGATTTCAAGGCACGCAGTATTTCGCTTTTTCCGCTCCCCGTACATCCTGTCAGCAAGATCAATTTCAACGGCCGCTTGAAAGAATCGAGCACCGCATGTCGATATGATTTATACCCACCTTCCAGTGTCTTCGACTTCACCCGCGCCATTCCGATGAACTGCGAGAAATTGTTAGAACGCATGCCGCCACGCCAGCAATAAACGAGCGCTTCTTTTCCAGCAGCAATTTCCAATGCTTCGTTCACCATACCTGAAAGTCTTGGACCGACGAGCTTAAATCCCTGGCTGATTGCTTCTGCCTGTCCCTGTTGCTTGTAAGCTGTGCCAACGATGACACGCTCCTCGTTATTGAGCAGGGGAATATTCGCTGCAGCGCGAACATGACCTGCGTCGAACTCGCCTTCTGAGCGCACGTCGATGACGGGCAGTTCTTTGCGGAGTTGTAGGAAATCGGTGATGTTGACCTGCATTTAGCAGCAAAGAAAGAGACTTTCCCGCAGATCGCGCAGATTCCGCAGATCTTATCCTTTCTATCCGCGAGATCTGTGAGATCTGCGGGAAAATACCTAATCCCCGAAGCTCGCTCCTATCCTTGTCGCGATACCAATTCTGAATCCGGTATTCTGATATTGAAAGCCGTTGCCATCGCTCCGGTCGAGGAACGATGCGGCGAATTCCAGGCGGAACAGGCGCAGGATGCCATCAATACCGTAGCCCACCTCGCCGTAGTTGTTTACCGGAACAGCCAGGAAGTTGACAAAAATGTTTTCGGTTATGCCAGTGAGTCGCACCCAGGGAATTCGCGTGACGAGAAATTTGCGAAAGTGATAGTGCAAGTTTGCGATCGCATATTCGTCGCGCGTACTGTATGTGTAGTAATCCAGCAAGCGGAAACTTCCGATCGGATCGGTGGTCACGAAGGGAGTTTGGTTACCAAGAAAGTGCTTGTAGTCCATAAAATACATTTGCCTTGACGTCATGAACTTTCCTGCCTTCAATGAAAAGTCAAGTGTGCCCCGTATCCCGAACTTCACTTGTTGGCGAATTCCCAACTCAATCTGGCTGAAGTCCACGTCACTGTTGAGGGCTTTAAAGCCGCCTCGGTATTCAGCCGTAAAAAGTGGCGAAGAATTGTCAACACGATATTTTCGACCGTTTCGAATTTTGTACTTCTGCCAGGGACGGGCTTCTACACCAACCGCTCCAACCAACGCATTGTGGGGAAGAAATCCCGTATTGGGAAGTTCCTGGGCACTGGGTGCGTTGGGTGTATAGATTTTCTCCTTGTTGTTGAAAATGACAAAGTCGGTGCTGTTGAAGAGCTCGCTCCTACGGGCATAATTCCAATTGGTGTATACCGTCAAAAATTGATTTACCTGTTCACGCCATTTGAGGTCAACAAAATTTCGCTCATAGATCTTCATGAGGTTGTCCTCCAGCAACAGCGTGGTCAATGTGTTGACGAGCGGATGGATCGGTTCGTCAGCATTATATTGTTGAACGTACTTGCCACCTTCGAAAGTGATGCGTCTGCGTTGTGAGCGGTAATCAACACGCAGAATGCCGGAATATGTATTGCGTGAAAAAGCATAGCGACCCACAGGAGTGATCTCCAACCTGGAAACCTTTGGTCTGGCATCGGGATTTAATGAATCACGCTTTACCCATCGCTTGAGGTAACTGACGCGGTAAATAAGATTGAAGCCTTCCACGGTATTGAACCCTCCCCACGGTGCATGAATCTGAAAATCCTCCGTCTTGGAGATCTTGTACCGGTCGCCGATCAGGAGATCCCAGGGTTGGAAACCTTTGCTCTTCGAAGGCTTCAGGGAATCGCCTTCTTCCTTCTTTTTTTGTTCTTTATAAATGCTGTCAGCGACATGGTATCCCTTTTCTTCCTCCACCGTGAGTTTTGCTGGCCTTATCTCCGTCCAAAAAGTTGAGTCTTGTTTATAGGCAAGCGAATCCACTTTGTAGGTGGTTTCTTCGATCACCTCAGGGGCCTTCTGCTCCTTTTGTTCTGCCTTCTCATATTCCTTGATCATTTGGTTGAGCTCCTTTCGCGTAACCTCCTTGCCTGCTTCCAGGCGTGCCTGCACTTGTTGATTTTTCTTCGAATATTTCTTTTCTACTTCTTTCGCGTGTTCTTTTTCAATCTTCTCATCCACAACCGTCATTTCCACGGGTAGAGCAGGATTGAGTGTGATCTTGTAGTCTTTGACCGTCGCCAGGTAATCGGCGACAAATTCAAACCCGAATACTTTTCCATCAACAAAATATTGTTGCGAAACCGGCAACCAGGCTTTGTCTTCGATGGGATTGTAGATCTGCTTGACGTGAAATTTGATTCCCATTTTAGTTGTGTTGAGATCCACGCTATGAATGCTCCACCAGTCTTCAACTATATAAATAATGCCATCAAAAACATTATCGCCTTTTGATCGAGGTGTGACCTGGATCTTACTTACCTCGTAGCTCCGGTCCTTGAACGAGCCCAGGTATTCAAATTTGTAATAAGAAAATGCCTTTGGCGAAAGCGGCGATACTGTTTCTGCTATCTCGGGTTCATACAGGCTCCCAAACACATAGTTGTTGGGTGAGGTGTTGCGGTTGTTTCCATTTGTGTAAACTGCAATCACTTTCTCTTCGAATTTGCTGGGGCGTGTGTACTTGATTTCACTTACAGATTCAGAAATAAATATCCGGTCTTTGGTAATGCCTTCTTTTTCGAGGGCTTTCTTCGCAAGCCATGGATAGTCTTTCAGCTGACCTTTTCCCTTGATGTACACTTTGGCTGTGTATGAATCGATTTGTTGGGTGTGATATTTTGCTTTGGCGATCGCCTTGCGCATGATGGTGTACGCCGGATCTTCTTTGCCCGCTTTTACTGTTACGGTCTGAAGCTGGATCACCTGAGTCTTCAGTGTGAGGTTGATCTCGAGGTACGCGTCGGTTATGTCCACGGCCCGGCTTTCTGTTTCGAAACCCAGGTAATGAAAAAGAATATCATAGTGGCCGGGGGCGAGGGCTACTTCATAAGTACCTTGCATGTCTGTAACGGCCCCGGAACCTGTTTGCTTGACGTAGATGGTAGCAAAAGCCAGCACGTTCCCATCATCGCCTTTTACAATCCCCTTGATTCCTCCTCCAAACGCGACAGCGTGGGACACAATCATGCAAACAACAATCAAAAATCTTCTCATTTCATTCCAAGACGCAAACGATCGCTGCTGAGTTGCCATCATCGGGATTTACTTGTAGAAATTGTGAAGCCGGATCATCTCTTCTACGGGTTCTGGCACCATATATCGAATTGACTTTTTCTCTTTGATGCACTGACGGATGAAAGTTGCAGAAATATCCAATAACGGCGCTTCCACCATTTTCACTCCGTGGTGACGCAAAAGTTCAGATTTTGTTACTCCAGGACGAGGATAAACATACAATCCATAGTGATCGAGAATCTGCGTGTAATTCTTCCATCTTGTGAAATTCTCCAGGTTATCCTCTCCTATCAAAACTTTGAATTGAGTGTCCGGATGCTTTTCTGACAGCACGGCGAGCGTGTCAATCGTGAAGCTCGGTCGGGGCATGTGAAACTCAACATCCGAGACGGCGAGCTTGTAATTGTCTGCAATGGCGGCTTTGACCATATCATAACGATCGTGCTCATGCAGCAGTCCCTTCGAAGGCTTTAGAGGATTCTGAGGAGACACAATGAACCACACCTTGTTCAGGTCGCTATTTTCCGCCATGATATTGGCTACGATCATGTGTCCCACGTGAATGGGATTAAAAGATCCGAAAAAGAGGCCGATCTTCTGGGTCATAGGGATACATGTCCCGCAAAGGACGCAAAGTTAAGCGCAAAGCACGCAAATGTAGTCTAGCTTGCCGGCCTTTGCGATTGTCCTTCGCGATCACAGGGACAAGTCTAAAGGTCTAAAGGGTCTTTGCGTGAACAATCTAGAACAATTTACTTTTTCCTGAACTCGTTATAAAGCTGCTGCGCTTCGGCGAGGGATTTATCAAGATCTGCGTTCACGAGCACGACGTCGAATTCATTTTGAAAGGTCATTTCAAATTTTGCCTTGAAAAGCCGACGGGATAGACTATCGGGGGATTCCGTGCTGCGGGAGTGAAGACGTTGTTCGAGTATTTCCAATGAAGGAACTTTAACAAAGACTGCCAGGGCCTTATCACCGAAATAATTTTTTAGGCTGATGCCGCCCTTCACGTCCACGTCGAAGATGACGTTCTTTCCTTCGGACCATATACGCTCGATTTCGGATTTCAGGGTACCATAAAAGTTCCCCGCGTAGACCTCTTCCCATTCAATGAACTCATCGTTGTCTATCTTCTTCTTGAATTCTTCGGGCGTAAGGAAATAGTAATCTTTTCCGTGTTCCTCTGTGCGCCCGCGCTTATCGCGGGTGGAGGCGGAAATAGAAAATCCGAGATCGGGATTTTGCTGCAATAAATGTTTTACGATAGTAGTTTTTCCTGAACCGGAAGGAGCGGAAAAGATCAAGGCCTTACCCGCCATCAGGAAATATTTTGTGCGATCTGACTTTTGATCTTGGTCACGAGTTCGGCCGGAGCTGCTGCACAGCATTTCGATTGTACAAGCTCTTTAATCGCCATATCCAGGTGGTAGGACTTGAAGCATGGCATGCAATGGTCCATGTGTGTGCGGAAGTATTCGCATTGCTGGGGCGTCGCCTGATTGTCGAGGATCAACTGCAACATCTCCAGGCACGTTGGCTTTTTACCTTCGGCCGAAAGGAAAGGGTTGTTGGGTAGGTGGCTCATAGTTCAGGTTTTATTATAACCCATGGATTTAGCGTATTCACTTAATTTTTCTTTAAGTAACTGGCGCGCCCTGTGCAAACGGCTCCTTACCGTTCCTATTGGTATATCCAGGATCTTCGCCATCTCCTCATATTTAAATCCTTCCAGGTCACACAAGATGATGACTGTCCGAAAATCAACATCGAGTGAATTCAGAGCATTGGAGATTTCATCTCCAATCATGTCTTTCAAAGCGTCTACCCTCAAATCAGGAGTGATCTGCCTGTCGACATCTTCTGAATTATAATATGACTCTACCTCCTGATAGTCGACCTTGTTCGGTTCCTTGACTTTCTTGCGGTAGTCATTGATAAAGCTATTCTTCAAAATGCGGAACAGCCATGCCTTCGCGTTAGTTCCTCTTTGGAACGATTCTATAAACCGATAGGCCTTAAAATAGGTGTCTTGAACTAAATCTTTGGCGTCATCGCGATCGAGTGTGAGCCTGTAGCCGAAGTTGTACATGGAGTGGATATGCGGCATAAATTCGCTATCGAAGATCTGCTGCTTCTCCTGTTCAGTATAGTGCTGTCTTACGACTTCGTCCATAAGCTTCAAAAATAGCTAAAATGGCAGAGGATGGCGGAAAAAATTTCAGATGAGCTTGTAGTTGCGGTACTCGCCGATCCGCCAGCCCACCAATTGGCTTATGACGCGCTTCAGTTTTTCCCTTAAGCTGAGCTTGTTTTTGGATAGGTCGTGATCGAACGTCCAATTAAGCCGTGCCAGTCGATTTTTCATTACATGAGGATGAGTGCCCTGAAAGCGTTCGAGGGCATCTATCCGGCTATAATCGAATTCATCGGCCTTAGCCTTGAAATTTGTTGCAATCCAGGCGTCATCGTGGTAAAAATGACTGAATGCCTCCTGCTTACGCTGCATGGCACGTGGATCGCGCACCCAGCCATAGTGATATATAAAGGCGTTGATCAGCTTGACGCGCAGCTTCTCGTTGGGAGTTTTTCGAAAACCCTGGGCATCGCGATAAGAAAATATTCCTTCCTGCTTTCTAATCACACGGATCTCCCTGCGATACCAGCTCCATGAGCTTCCGAGGTAGTCATACGATCCATAGAAGTGCTTGTAGTTGAATAGCAGCCCGTCGACGTTCTTGTCATTCTTATATTGTTCCATCGCAGCCCTCACGGTGTCATAATATTCTTCGTGAAGCACCTCATCGGCCTGGATATAAAAACACCAATCAGCATCACCGGGAATTGCTGCATATGCCTTATCCGTTTCGATGGCAAGCGCGCGGCCGCCTTGTCGTTGACTGTCGTCCCAGGTCGTTTGAATGATCTTGATCTTTTCCGAACGAATTCCCTGGATCAAATCAAGCGTTTTATCTGTTGAGTTTCCGACAGCGACAATCATTTCATCGCAAAGTGGAAGAATGGAACTGATCGCTTCAACTACGGGGTAATCAAGCCGCACAGCATTTCTTACAATAGTAAAGCCAACCACTTTCATATTTCGGCGATAAAACTAATTCTAAAAGGCGAAAGGGTAAAGCTGAACAGATGACCTTATTTGATCAGCGATCGATAAAGGTCGAGAAATGCATGTGCAGAATTTTTCCAGGTAAAGGTGCTGGCGTACAACATTCTCGCAGCGCTTTTTGAGGGACTTTCGGCTGCGATTTTTTGCTTCACGGTTTGTGCCATAGACACAGGATCAAAATTGTCCCAGTAAGTTGCGTAATCACCACCAACTTCAGGCAGACTGCCATAACGGCTGCAGACTACCAATTTGCCGAACGCCAGGCACTCAATAACGGGAATTCCAAATCCCTCGGAAACGGAGGGAAACATCAAAGCCCTGCCGTTTTGATACAGCCATGATTTCTCTTCGTCGGTGATTTCTCCCGGCATGAGGATCCTGTCCGTGAGACCCTCCTGTGCAATTTGCTTTCTCAGCTCACGGCCGTAATCGTGATTGTCATCGCCGGCGAGTACAAGCGTCAAGTCCGGTAAATGCTTCATCATCGGGATGAGCACATGAAAATTCTTTCGCCGGAAAAATGTACCTATAGCGTAAATGAATTTTCCCTGCGGCGCCCATGCTGGTTGCGTTGGCGAAAATCCGACGGACGAAATGCCGTTAGGAATAACCCTGATTTCCTTGCCCGCGAGCTTCAAACGTTCGCCGATCACCTTTGCAGTGTAAGCTGAGACGGCGGTGATTGCGTCAGCTCTGTTCACCAGCCGCTGAACCTTACTGAGTTTCCTTTCGGCGTCAGCTGGCGCCTCCTCGTCGAGAAAATGGAGACCATGGATCGTGAGGACGACTTTAGCGGCACCCGGTACACCTGAAAGTTTTGTGTTTTCATCTGTGACGTGCCATACGTTGCAAGGAGGGTACAAATATTTTTGGAAGGCCGTAAGGCTATGTCGCCGCAGCCAGTTCGTTGTCAGTGACGCGATGCCGTCAGGTATGAGATAGGTATAGTCGGGGTGAACCAGGGCCGAGATGTTGAGGTCGCTGACGTCAGCAAATTCTCTTAGCAGATTGAATTCGAATTGGCCAAGGCCGGTATGAAGATAACGAAGGGAAGACGCGTCAAAATAAACTTTTGCGCGCTCAGTACTCGGCATATTTTTTACTCCGAACGACGGGAATGTATGTCTCTATTCTTTCTCTCACTTCGTCCACAGTGATATCATTCACACATTTACACGTCTTTGATCTGCGACAGTCGCTGCAGTTTCTGTTGACTACAAGATAGTCTGCATGGTTTCCTATCGGCATCCATCTGCCCGGATGAATGGGTTTCATCGGTGAATAAAGTCCGAGCGTGAATTTTCCCAATGCGGATGCAAGATGGAGGACACCCGTACTGCACGCAACCAATCCATCGGACTGGCTGATAAATGACATCAGCTCATCAAGGCTCAGCTTACCCGTCATGTCGACCACGTGCGGCAGCTCGAACAGTTCGGGCTTTTCGGCGCGCATGATTTCTCCCTCATCCTTCAAGCCGGTAATAAATATTTTATAGCGGTCTGCCGGCAGTGAGCTCGCCAATTGAAAATAGTTATTGAGATCCCACTCACGCGCGCTGCCCTTGGATTTGGGGTGCAGAATAAGATTAAAGTGGCTGGTAGAGATATGCCCGTTATGACTCTGCAAAGGAGGAACCAATCCATAGAAGTGCGTTATCTCCTTCACGTCGAAATCCCAATACATTTTGAATGGTGCCAGCAGCTTAAAGTTCAGCTGGCTTTCGTGAAGTCTGGAGCGAAGACGACTGAAGTCCACACGGTAGTTGCAATACAGCCAGTTGAACCAACGATGTGCCGTGGCAACTCTTTTCTTGATGCCAAGTTTTTTCGAGAGACTTGCAAGCTCCCTGTCAGGATAGATAAAAAGAATTGAATCGGCATGAATACCCCTCAATATCTCCGGATCTTTTAATAATTCCTCCCGATCGAGCAACTTGTCGACGTGAATGCACTTGTCAATGACCGGGTGCGTATATTTTTTTCCAACAAAATAAATGCGGATCTCCGGCATCGTTGCCTTCAGGTAGCCAAGCAGCGGCAACGTGAGGATGACGTCTCCCAGGTTGTCCGTGCGGCTGACAATGACACGTTTCCCAAGCGCCGCGCGTTTGTTTACTTCGTAGAGCTTGGCATACTTATAGAAAACGTGGTTCGCTTCCGCTTTTGCCACCATCAAACCCTCGTAGCCATCCATGAATCCCCTTTTTATCAGATAGCTTTTCACAAACGCAAAGCTTGTGTGACCGAGAATTTTTAGGATCGAACTGTTTTTCTTCCCTACATTTTCAAACGCAAATATTTCTGAGTATCGCTGGATCTTCTCAAGTGTCTCACGCGAATCTTTATACGCCCTGTGAAGAATGTCACCTTTGAGGTGAACGATCTTGGTGCCGCGTTTGAGCACAACCCTGTCATGCGGATTTTCTCCACCCCAGAGACCCACATCGCGATTCCACAACCGTATTTTGCGATCCGGGTACCAGGAGCCATGCTTGATCCATTTGTTGCCATAGCTCGATAAGCGATTCATACGGTACGCGTCGGCGTGCCAGTTCCGCTTCACTTCGAGTATAGAGTGTACGAGCTCGGGCGACAGGTATTCGTCGGCGTCGAGCGAGAGTATATGCGAATAGGTTGCCTGTGTTACGGCAAAATTCTTTTGATCAATGTGGCTGCGGAAAGTATGTTCGACGAAGGTGACTCCTTTGGCAAGACAAATTTCCTTCGTCCTGTCCTTGGAATAAGAATCGATCACGATGATCTCATCAGCAACCAGGCGGATAGAGTCAATGCAGCGAGTAATGTTCTTCTCCTCGTTGTATGTTATGACTACTGCACTGATCTTTACCATCGGGCAAAATTAAGGATAATGTAGGACAAATATTTGATTAATGGCTGATGCCACGAAAAAGAAACCCCGACGTTTCCGTCAGGGTTTCACCCGCAATCGTCAATGGTACCCTCTACCTGCTCGCAACCAAACCCATTGACTTAACCAGATTAATAAACTCAGCACGGTATCCTTGTTTATCGTCACCTCGTGCACCTTGCGCCAATTGTAATAGGGTACCGTACGTATAGCCTTTGACAAATTCGGAGTCGCGAAGCAACATTCCGAAAGCGGCCACGGACGCTGACCAGCGAAAATCATCAGACGTTTTTGAAAGCGATACATTGTTATCCAATAACGGATGAACAATCAATTTACTTGTGTCGCCATCGGGTTTTTTGTAACGCAGCTTGATGGTCAGGAGCTCTTTGGAAGTTGCCGCGCCGTTAATAACCTGAGTTTTCTGATACTTCAGCTCATCGATCTTATAAAAGTCACTGTTTATACCAGTGGGAATGATTTCATACAGCGCAGTTACTGTATGACCTGAGCCCAATTCACCTGCATCTTTCTTATCGTTGTTGAAGTCCTCGCTTTGAAGCATCCGGTTCTCGTATCCGATCAGGCGGTAAGCCTGCACCTTCTCGGGATTGAACTCCACCTGGATCTTCACATCCTTCGCAATGATAAACATTGTGCCGCCGAATTCATTGACCAAAACTTTTTGCGCTTCGAGGATGGTATCGATATAAGCATAGTTGCCATTGCCCTTATCAGCAAGGATCTCCATTTTAGAATCCTTGTAATTACCCATCCCAAATCCAAGCACTGTGAGGAACACCCCATTCTCTCTTTTCTTCTCGATAAGGCGTTCCATACCGCCGTCGCTCGATTCACCAACGTTGAAATCTCCGTCGGTGGCAAGCACAACACGGTTGTTACCACCCCGTTTGAAATTTTGAAGTGCAACGTTGTAAGCAAGCTCGATGCCCGCTCCTCCGGCTGTCGATCCACCAGCTTCAAGGTTATCGAGCGCCTCAATGATTTTCTTCTTTTCATTGCCTGGCGTGGATGGAAGAACAAGTCCTGCTGCTCCGGCATATACAACAATAGCAACCCGGTCTTGCTGGCGAAGTTGTTCCACGAGCATCTTGAAAGAGGCTTTCAATAGCGGTAATTTGTTCGGCGCCTCCATCGAGCCGGATACGTCGATCAGGAAAACGATATTTGCGGGAGGCAGATTTTCAGTCGGGATCTTTTTTCCCTGTAATCCAATGTGAACGAGCTTATGCTTTTCGTTCCAGGGGGCGGTTGATATCTCAGTATACACTTCGAACGGATCCTCAGCGTCCGGCTGCTTGTAATCATAGTCAAAATAGTTCACCATCTCTTCAATGCGAACCGCATCAACGGGAGGGCGTTGACCATTTTGAATGAAACGACGCATGTTGCTGTAGGAAGCGGCATCAACGTCGATTGAAAAAGTCGACAAGGGATTTTTGAGCGCGCCATGAAAAATGTTTTCGCTGATGCCCGCATATTCTTCGGTGTTAAATGCAGGCTGGCGTTCTGGCTCAGCATACATCATATCTCCACTGGCAGAATCGGAACGCTTTGCTTTGTGTCGCGCGCCACGTACTGTCACCCCGGCAATCTTACCATGCAGCCCATAACCCGAAACAACAACCTCGTTCAGTTGTTTTACATCCGCCGAAAGATTGACGTTAACAATCAATTGTTTCCCGACATTGACTTCCTGTGTTGTGAAACCTATGAAGCTAAACACAAGGACGGGATTGGTACCTGATACCTTGATTGAATAACTTCCGTCCGCAGCAGTGACTGTACCAATGAGCGTTCCTTTGACAAGAACGTTCACGCCAGGTAAGTCACTTCCATCTTCCATTGAAGTAACTTTGCCTGTAACCATCCTTTCCTGTGCGCACAGCACTCCCGCCAGCGCAAATAAGATCATCAGTGTTGAAAACAATTTCTTTTTCATAGTCGATTGGGTTTTTGAAAGCAGGATGCGTGCCTTAGTCATTTTCCATAAAAAATTTAAAAAATCTACCTTGAGGAGTGTTTTTGCGCAGGTCTAATACTGAAAAGACAGACGAGGAGCTTTTGCAACGCTACCAGTCCACTCAAAATCTGGAGTGGCTCAGCGCGCTGTATCTGCGCTATGCATCACTCGTGTATGGCGTATGCCTGAAATACCTGAAGGACCGCGACGATGCAAAAGAAGCGGTGATGCAAATCCATGAAAAGCTGATCACCTCCTTGCTTCAGCACAAGGTTCTTAATTTCAAAAGCTGGCTGTATGTAAATGCACGGAACCATTGCCTGATGCAGCTGCGTTCGCAAAAGGGAAAAATAATGGAAGAAATATCCCCTTTCCTTATGGAAACGGGTGCCGGAATGCATCCGGAAGACGATCCCGATAGCTATCGGGATGATATGGAGAACAATATAACCCGGTTGGAAAAGTGCATCGAGGCTCTTGCCGGTCCACAGCAGGAATGCGTCAAACTGTTTTACCTGCAGGAAAAATGCTACAAGGAAGTAGCGGACGAAACCGGCTTTGATCTGGGGCAAGTGAAAAGCTATATTCAAAATGGCAAAAGAAATCTGAAGATTTGCATGGAGACGAATGGCGGCTGAGAAAGACGATATTCAACGGTACCGGGAAGGTTCGCTGAGCGGACCAGAAAGAAATTCGCTTGAAAAGAAAGCACTGAATGATCCTTTTCTTGCCGATGCTCTCGAAGGCGCAGATTCAGTGAGTCCGGAGGAGTTTACAGCCGATCTCTCTGACCTTTCGAAAAAAATTACGAAAGAAAATGATCCAGTGTGGTTCACACCGTTGCGTATTGCGGCTGGTGTCTTGCTGATGATCGGCGTTGGTTCATTGGTTGTTTTGATCAATGAACCGGACCCTGCTTTGCTTGCGAGCAAGGAATCTGCAGCAGCAGATTCAATCGGGTTGAAAAACAAAGATTCCCTGAATGCGACACTCCTTGCGCTCGAAAAAGAAACTAAGGCGTCGCTTGATGAAAGTGTGTCTAAGCAAGCTGTAAAAGCCGATCAACGGATCGCCGTTGCACCGACAAGTGAATCAAAAGCAAAAGTTGCAGCCGATGCTGATAAGGCAATTGCTGATGACCTTGGAAAATCTGAAAAAAAGGAACTGCAGCCTGCGACCACTGAGCCTGTGGTTCCGGCGGGACGTGAAGCAGAAGATGCAACGAAGGATCAGATCGCTGAAGAGAAAGCTGAGGCAGAGGTAATGTACGAGGAAGTGCCGGTGGCAAAGAAGGCGCTTGCTTCAGGTACAGGTAGCCAGTTAAAAAAAGATGAAGACCTTGCACGTTCGCGTGCATCACGCGGAGAAGATCGGATGATTTCAACGGTGCTTGCGCAGCAGAATATTATGGGCCAGGTCACGTCGACAGAAAATGGAGCACCTCTTTCCGGTGTAAATGTGCTGATTAAAGGAACCAATCAGGGCACCGTTACCGACACCAACGGCAACTATAGCGTTCCTTCGCAGGGAGCCAACACAGTACTGGAATTTTCTTTCATAGGAATGAAAACGGTCGATTCAAAAGTCACCAACAACCTTAAGAATGATGTGGCGATGTCACCGGATGCAACACAGCTAAGTGAGGTCGTTGTCACCGGGCTCGGTCCGGTAAGCACAAACCAGAACTCAAATCTTGAGCCGGTTGTGAAGCTTGCCGTTCCAAAGGGCGGGCTGCGCGCCTACAATAAATACCTTGAAAAGAATGTGAGATACACGGCTGCCGCCATCGAAAATAAGGTCAAAGGAAAAGTAACGATAGAGTTCACAGTGACAACAAAAGGAGAGCTCACCGATTTCAACGTGGTCAAAGGTATAGGTCATGGCTGCGACGAAGAGGTGATCCGCCTTGTTAAAGAAGGACCGGCATGGTCGCCTTCAACGCGCGATGATGTTGCGGTGGAGAGTGAGGTGGTGGTAAGAGTGAAGTTTGATGCGGAGAAAGCGGGGGGGCGGTGAGATCGTAAACGGTGATCGGTAGTTAGAATCGACGTTCGCGTTTCCAAATGTAAATCGTAAGCAGTAAGCAGTGGTGCGCCCACGGCTTACTGCTTACAGCTCACTACTTACAATACCATGGTAATATTCAGCTTGGAGGGTTCCCCCTACACCACTTTCTTTCTAATCAGCTTCGCATACGTTCTGCTTACCGGAAAGCTCTTTCCACTCTGCATTTTCACGATCATTCCTCCATTGAAGTGGCGCTCGATCTCCTTCAAGCAATTGAGGTTGATGATCGTCGAGCGGTGGACACGGATAAACGTGTCAGGGTCCATGATCTCCTCCAGTTTGCCGATGCCCGAAGAGCTAACGAATTGGTCGTTCTTGGTAGTAATGACAGTATAATCGCCTGAAGCCTCCAGGTACACAATCTCCTCCACTGGCAGATTGAACAATTTCTCCGACTTCTGAACAAAAATATGCGACTCAAAATTCTTACCCCGGTCTGCTTTAATCGAACGCAGCAATTCTTCCACACTTCCGTTGTCGGCGGTCTTGCGTTTGAGCGCGCGGTTCACGGCAATCCTGAAACGCTCTTCATCAAGCGGCTTTAAAAGATAATCCACAGCATTCTTCTCAAATGCCTTGATGGCATATTGATCATAGGCAGTAGTAAAAATTACGTAGGGCTCGTGGTCGATCTCTTCCAGCACATCAAATCCATTCATGCCCGGCATCTGAACATCGAGAAAGATAAGATCAGGCTTGAGCTTGTTGATCTTTTCAACGGCTTCGTTGCCCTTGGATGCCTCCCCGATGATCTCGATCTCGGTATAGCCTTCCAGGTACTCATGAAGCAGCTCGCGTGCTAGTTTTTCATCGTCAATAATTAAGCAGGTTGTACTCATACTAGTGAATTTGAATTTTCTGTTTCTTCTTCTTTGATATGCCCGTTCTTCTCCATTGATTCAAGGATCGGAATTGAAAAGCTTACCGAATAGCCGTATTCCGTAGCCCTGACACGCAGTCCTGAACCAGCGCCGTAGTAGCTCTTCAATCGCAGGTCAGTATTTACCATGCCTACCCCCGCACCACTTCCATCCATGATTTTTTTGGCGTGAATCCCCAGCCCGTCGTCCTTTACCTCAAAAAAAACCGCGCCAGTCAAATGTTTGACGATCAAATGGATAGTGCCCCCATCCTCTTTTGGACCGATTCCATATTTCACAGAGTTCTCTACGAGAGGCTGAAGGATCATCGGCGGAATGCTCAGATTGAGGCAAGAGCTATCGACCATTTTCTGGAATTTCAGCCGGTCGCCGAAACGTACCTGCTGTATCCGAATGTAGTTTTCGATGAATTCGATCTCACTGGAAAGTTTTGCCATTTTGCCGCTGTGGGAGTCGAGTGCATAACGAAAAATATCAGAAAGTTGTGTGATCACTTTTCGCGCCTGGTCTTTGCTCGAAGCGATAAGGGTTGAAATTGAATTGAGGGTGTTAAAAAGGAAATGCGGGTTGATCTGTGACTTGAGGAGTGAGATCTGCATCTCTTTATTCTTGAGGGCGAGTTCGCTCTTCTCCAATTCTTCTTTTTGCTTCCCCTGGAAATAGCGGATGACATAGTAAACGCCTACTGTAATGATATATTGGTCATAAAAGCGGAGCGCATCCCAGTTGAGCAGCTCAACCATAAACTCTTTCCAATTATCGAAATAGACAAGACCATCGACATAGTCCGTGAAGTAATAGGACAACGTCCCCATGATCAGAAAGAAGGAAACAATGCCGATGGAGTGCCCGATGATCTGGACCACTGCACGAAAGCGAAACAGCCAGTGTGTCCAAAGGAAAATTAGTATGATGAGCACACAAAGTGACTCCCAGAGGTAAAGTCCATTCCACAAAACGTAAGAAAATGGACGCTTCAGTTTCCATTCAAAAAAAGTGCTGATCGCAAAGTTTATGGCATACCAAAGGCATATGTACAGATATGCCCGTTTCCAGATTCTGGGAATGCTATCGATCCACTTCACGCAGTTGCTAACAGCTTACAGAAGACGAAAACTCCTCCTTAAATTTACGCATTTGAATGAATTGACTGTGAAGGGTCTATGGTGGGGTTGAAGCGACATATTAATCGACAAACGGTTCCCAATGGGATAGAATCAAACCGCTACCTTTATCCCTTCAGCGAGTCTATATTGGAAAATTTCATGCGTTCATTTATAGCCTTTTGCCTGGCACTTTTCTGCGGCGCAAGCCTCTTTGGGCAAAATCTTACCATTTCCTCTAGAGCTGTCGATAAGGAAACCCGTGAACCTCTGCCATTCGCCTCAGTGGGTATCAAAGGAAAATCCATCGGCACGATTACAAACCTTCAGGGAGAATTCGATTTCCATTTTCCACAAGAGCTGAAAAACGAAATGTTCGTAATCAGCATGCTCGGCTACCAAAACTTTGAAGCGCCGTTATGGACCTTGCTTGAAAACAAGACCGAGGAGCTGCTGCTCATCAAGTCCACAACGGTGCTGCAAACGGTGGTGGTCTCAGATTCCTTGTTCGGCGGCGACATCCTGCGGATAGCACTTGGCCGCATCTCCGAAAATTATCCTGACAAGCCTTTCATGATGGAGGGCTTTTACCGTGATCTAAAAAAGATCGGTGGAACCTACATCTCTTTACTTGAGGCAGCTGTGAAAATCCATGATGAAAACTATCGTGAGCCTCGCAACAAGTCGAAGTTACGTGAACGCGTGATGCTCAAAGAGGTCAGACGCAGTATCGGATATTCAACAAAATTCACATCCTATTTCGATAATGACAATCTGCTTGAAGTTCTGCTGCTCAACAACGACGTGAGATACCGCCTTTTCCCCACGGAAAATGTCTTTTTTGGCAACCTTCACCGCGATCCTGACTCCTACTACAACGGCCATGAGATCTTTGTTGTATCCCACGACAAGGACTTCAAGCTCAAGGTCTTCATAGACAAGAAAACATACGGCATCGTTCACGTCGAATATGAAAACAATCTTCCCGAAGACCTTGGGAGACAAAGAGGTTTGGTGAGACGGTTTGAGAGCATCAAAAGAACCGTTGACTTCAAATACTTTGAAGGAAAGTTCTTTCTGAATTATCTGACTGTAGACTACAAGGTCAATTGGTATGACGCCGAAACTGAAAAGCTGAAGTTCGAGACCGAGCTGCAACAGCAATTGCTCATCAACGAAGTAGCTGCCGACCCCGGGGAGCGCATTACGCAGAAGATGAGAAGCTACGGTCTTCAGTACCAGGACCAGCCTTACAACAAGGTATTCTGGGACGGCTACAATGTGATCAAAGAAAGTCCACTGGATAAGAAGATTGTAACGGATCTTGAGCTGGCTGGCCCGCTCGACGCGCAGTTTGAAAGAAACGATTAGGTTCCTTTACTTTCGCACGACATCGACGTCATCAAAATTAACGTCACAGCGGCATATTTTTTTGTCGATCTTGTTGAATGCATACCTGGATCAGAATGTGTAGATAAAACTCAGGTAGATGTTCACCGGCCCGACTTTGTGCTCATCGGGATTGAATGAGTTCACACCCTTCGAAACCAATATGAACTCTGGCCTGAACGCAAGCTTTTGCGACAAAGGAAACGACACGCTTCCATGAAGACCGGAGAAAACATCAAATGGAAGTTCTTTCCCATCCGCATTCCGGCTAAAGAGCACATTCATCGTGCCTTGCACGCAATGTGTCTCCAGCACGCCGATGCCGGCGGTCCACCTTGTACCATTCGGACTTTTCCACTCGGCATCGACAAACCCCATGGAAAGCATCCATGACATGACGTATTTGTCTGTCCTGTCAAACATGAATTTTCCATTGCGCTCAGGATAGTAGATGCTTGTCATGCGGAACAACGCACGGAAATTTCCTTGCTGAAAAAATTCACCGTTAAAACGTGCTCCAATCAGCGACAAAGATCCCGTTGTTCCGCCAATCACACCGATCGATACTTTATTGCTCAAACCATAGTTGACCTCAGCTACCAGTGCGGGAGCTGGGTTGGTATAGGTTGTGAGCAAGCCAACGTTGATCCTTCCTTTGCCCGGAAGGTGAGGATCGTTTGTCATTGATTGAGCGCTTGCATCTTTGATCAGTGAAAAGAGAAGCACAAGGAGAATGAACGCCAGCAGCCCGGCATTGATCCTGAAATTCCATACGATGTGTCTTGTTCTCATGGTTTTTGCCTTTTGTTGGACGAAAGGTATTGGGTCATCCGCGCGAGGCGATTTCAAATTCCGCCGAGCTTAAAATTGCTTTTCTTGAGAAGCGCCGATGGCTGCCAAAAAGGCTTACCTGAGTTGCAAAAATTGCAAATGCCCGTTTTTTAGGTTAAAATCGTTGAATAAAAGACCCCAATCTTGAGCACGTCCGATGGTATCCAGTCGGCATTTCTGCATCTGGTAAAGTCGAAACTGGGTAAACATATTTCCCTTGCCGATGAGCTGGCTGAGCAGTTGGGCATAAGTCGTGATAGTGCCTATCGGCGAATCCGTGGAGAGACAATCCTATCGCTGGATGAGGTGAGTACGCTCAGCGCGAAATACAAAATCTCACTGGACGATCTACTATCTCCCTCAAAGGACCGAGTCTCGTTTCAGGTTAAATCGCTCGACGTTGCCGATTTCTCTTTTGAAAAGTGGCTCAAATCAATCCTGGACAACCTGGAATTATTGGTCGCTGCACCTGCGACAGATAAGGAGCTCATTTATGAAGCGAAGGACCTTCCAATATTTCATTACTTCCAGTTCCCGAGGCTGGCTGCTTTTAAAATTTATTTTTGGATAAAGACTTTTGCCGGGAACACAAAATTCAATTCGGGAAAATATGATCCAGCACTTATCGATAAAAAGCTCATCACGATGGGTGAAAAAATATGGGAGCGGTATGCGCAGATCCCGAGTACGGAGATCGTGACATATGAAATCGTCAGTATAACCTTACGACAAATTGAATATGCATTCGAATGTGGAATGTTCGGCGATCGCAATGTGGCGCTGGAACTTTGCGCGGATTGCAGCGTTTTGGTAGATCATCTCCAACAACAGGCTCAGGCAGGCAACAAATTCACGTTTGGTCAACGCGAGCCAGGAGCAAAATTCGCGGTCTACATGAACGAAGTTGTACTAGGGTCGAATACTATTCTCTTCAAGATTGGAAATCAAAAAGTGGCATTTGTCACCCCAAATACTTTCAACATTCTTACGACAATGGACGAGCACTTTTGTGAGATAACTTCAAATCATATCACCAACATGATGGAGAAGTCTGTTTTGATAAGCGTGTCGGCCAGCAAAGAGAGGAGTAAATTCTTCAACAGGATATCCGAGACTGTCCAGGCGCTTCGGTCACGCATTGCCTGAGTCGGACTACGCGAGTTCGAGTTCGATCGCTTCCTGTAAGAGCTGAGTTCGGTCGATGGGCACCACACCCACGTGCTGGCAGACCAATCCACCTCCCAGGTTTGAAAGAAATGCGATCTTTTCCGGATCGAGGTGCAAGGCTACACAAAGCGCGGCTATACTGACTACTGTATCGCCTGCACCTGAAACATCGGCGATTTCCCGCTTGTGCGCCGGGATACCAAGCTTTTGATTTTCGAAGTCAATATAGAGACCATGCTCGGAAAGAGTGAGCATCACACCGTGAACATTCATCTTCTGCTTCACATTTTCGACAGCACTATTGACTGAATCTTTATCCGCCGCCTCGATGTCTATTTTGAGGCCTTCCCGCAATTCTTTAAGGTTAGGTTTGAATAATGTGACGTTTCTGTAGTGCAGAAAATTCCTCTTCTTCGGATCGACTACTGTGGGGATGTTCAATGACGACGCAAGCTTCACACTCTCTTCGATGACGCGCGGAGTGATCGTTCCTTTGTCATAGTCTTCGAAGATCACCACCTGGGAAGCAGGTATCAGCTTTTTTATTTTCGATAACAGCGCATCCTCTTCCGCAGTCGTTGCCTCGTCATCCGATTCATCGTCGATCCTGACAACGTGCTGATGGGCTGCTATCACGCGCGCCTTTACTGTCGTGGGGCGCGACGGTGTCATCACGATGCCCTCGGCTGTCATGCCTTTCTCCTTCAGCATCGACAAGAGGCGTTCACCTTGCGAATCCTGACCTGCAAGCGCGCAGAGCACAGGCTTCGCCCCAAGCGACAAGATATTCAACGCGACATTTGCGGCTCCACCCAAACGGAAGTCGCGCTTCTTTACAGAAATGATGGGTACAGGTGCTTCCGGGGAGATCCTCTCGACTGCTCCCCAGATATATGCGTCGACCATCACGTCGCCGATAATGAGGACGTTGATGTCTTTGAATTTAGAAAAGATGTCAGGCCACGACTGCATGAGATGACCGGGTTTCCCTTAGGCCGGCAAAAACTTCCCTTATCCTTCTTAATGCTTCGATGAGATCTTTTTCGGCAGCGGCATAAGAAATCCGAACACAATTAGGGTCGCCAAAAGCGCCGCCGGGAACCAATGATACGTGTGCTTTATCCAGCAGGTAAAGGCAGAGATCGTCACCGTCTTTAATTGTATGCGTACCGTCTGACTTGCCGAAATAGTAGCTCACGTCAGGGAAAAAGTAAAATGCTCCCTGCGGATAGTTGGCCTTCACTCCAGGTATATCTTTCAAAAGCTTGTAGACAACTTCACGCCGATGACGATATTCCTCAACCATTTTTAACGTAGGTGCGAGGTCTCCGGTGATTGCTGCGAGCGCGGCGCGTTGTGATATCGAGCAGTTGGCGGAGGTGAGTTGTCCTTGCATTTTGTTGGCACCATCAGCGATCCATTTGGGGGCCGCAATGTATCCGATCCTCCACCCGGTCATCGCGAATCCTTTTGCAAACCCGTTCACGGTGATGGTACGATCGAACATTCCCGGTAACGAAGCAATACTTACTTGTTCGCCGCTGAAGTTGATATGCTCGTAGATCTCATCGGCAATGATGAGCAGGTTTTTGTGTTTTAATACCACATTGGCAATCTCCTGCAATTCGTTTCGGGAGAATACTGATCCGGTCGGATTGCAGGGTGACGAGAAGATGATCGTCTTCGTTTTCGGAGTGATCGCTTTTTCAAGCTGGGCTGCACTCACTTTGAAATCATTTTCGATGCCGCCTTTCACGGTGACTGGCACGCCTTCGGCAAGCCGCACGATGGCGTCATAGCTTACCCAGTATGGAGAGAATACAATAACTTCATCGCCCGGGTTGATCAACGAGAACATCACATTGGCGATAGACTGTTTGGCGCCATTGGAAACGACAATATTTTCGGCCTTGTAGGGCACTTTGTTTTCTTTCTGGTATTTCGCAGCGATTGCTTCGCGAAAATCCTGATAGCCTGCAACCGGAGGATATGCGAAATATTTCCCCTCGTCGATAGCTTTTTTCGCAGCCTCACAAATGTGTTGCGGAGTCTTGAAGTCGGGTTCGCCCAGGCTGAGATTGATTACATCGATGCCCCGGGATTTGTATTCACGGGCTTTGGCGGCCATGGCGAGCGTTGCTGATTCTTCTATCGATTCCAGGCGATGGGAAAGTTGGCTCATACTTATTTCAATTAAAAAATGACATGTAAAGAACGGAATTTCTTTCTGCTAAGAAAACGGGTGTGCTGGATAAACCTTCCCGATTTGGACAAATTAACGCCCGTTCGGGCCACAAATCTTCCTTTTCAGATGTTGATGTCACTGACGAGGCTAAAACTTGTCCAACTATTGCAGGGCGGCAATATCAAACATTGGCTATTGATCGATTCGAATTGCGCCCGGCGTACCCGAGATCGCAAATTGTGATTTGACCTCCCCTTTCAATGAAAGAAATTTTATTGCTCCCTTAGCACTGAAATCATAAGTCCCCAAGACGATCTGTTTATCAACATTGTCAAATGCAATTGTCTCTGCCGAGATAAATTCAGTCGAAACCAAGTCCAGCGCATCTGTTTCAATATTGTATGATTTCAGCAAATAGGGTGCACTCGCAGGTTGCGGTGCGTGCGCCAGAAAATAAATGATGTTATTATCCTTGTCGAGACCATATGCTGAATTATTCCGCGTATCGTCGCCGAAAACATTGACGGGCGCTCCGTTTATAAGTTTATCCTTCATCATCGAAAAAGTTGCTCCATTGAACTTGGTGACGTGGCCGTTATAAAACGTAAGGATGTTCTTGTCTTTATCGATCAGAATCTCGGTGCAAACGCCAGCGATGGGTATTGTCCCAATCGCGGCGTACGAGTTCGCATCGATGACATAGATTGATTGAGGGCTAATGCCTGCAGCGACATATACTCTCCCGGTACTGACTGCCACGGCAGTGATACGCGCATTTTTCACAATGCCAATGCTGTCGATCTTCGAATTACCAAGATTGATGACTTTAAGAAAAGCAGCATTCTGTGTTGTGGCTGCGGATAAGAAATCCCGTTCAGCAACAAAGATCTTATCATTGACAATCCCCATATGCTTGAAAATATTGGGGGTCACCGGTTTGGCGTAGGTGATAGTTTGAAGCTGCGAGAGGTCGGCTATGTTCGCGACTTCTATTTGCGGCTTGAGCGAGTGTGCAACGTAGACCCTACCGTTGTAGACCTGGAAATCCGAAATTGATTCCGAAGTTCCCGCCGGAAGTGGAAGTAGATAGGCTGCATCGGAAGTGATACCACCAGGTTTCTTGTAGGTGGAGATACTTCCAACCCCCTGGCTATTTGCATTGGCGATAAAAAATTTTGATTCGGATACGACTACAGGAGTGATCGTGTCGGATTTTTTGCAGCCGGAAAGACTGATGATGAGAGCAATCCAATAAATTTTCAGCATCAGCTTCATCTTGGGGGAACCTATCAAAGATAGGTCATTAAAAAACTATCTGCTGGTGAACGTTAAAACTAGCGCGGTTGGCGGTAGGTTGGGCCTTAGCTAAATAGAATACGGCTTGTAATACTCCGCCCGAGCGTAATTTCGTCGGCATATTCAAGATCTCCGCCCATAGGAATGCCACGGGCAATCGAAGTGATTCTGACAGGATAGTCTTTGAGTTTTCTATGTATATAAAATGCAGTCGTGTCACCCTCCAATGTAGGGCTGAGGGCAAGAATTATTTCTTTGATCTCGCAGCTGCTGTCGGAAATACGGGCGATGAGCGAATCAATCGTGAGCTCGGCGGGTCCCACGCCGTGAATAGGAGAAATGATGCCGCCCAGCACGTGATACACGCCGCGAAATTGCGCAGTATTTTCTATCGCCATCACATCCTTTGAATCTTCCACCAGACAAAGGATGGTTCGGTCACGCCGGTGACTTGCGCATATCCCACAGAGCTCCTCGTCGGAAATGTTGTGACAGGTCTTACAAAATTTGATGTTCGCCCGCAGCTTGCTCAACGCTTCGGTCAACAGTTGCGTACTGTTTGCATTTTCCTTTACCAGGTGAAGCACCAGCCTTAACGCAGTTTTTTTGCCAATGCCGGGGAGCTTGGCAACTTCATTAACTGCATCTTCAATAAGTTTTGACGGGTATTCCACCGGGGGATTAAGATTATAGTTAATTGTTAATAGTTAATGGGATACTTTACTATTCGGCTGCGGTGACTATTAACTGATACCTATTAACTATTAACCGATAACTGACTACAATATACGCGCGTCGATGCCCGCTTCGCAGATACCATCCCGCATGGGTTTGAGTTCTTCAAATAAGCCTGTTTTCACCGCGCACTTGCCTTTATAGTGGATCAGCAATGTGCACTGCTCTGCCTGCTCAGGTGTGTGTTTGCAAATCCGAATCAACGTATTGATGACGTGGTCAAATGTGTTCACGTCATCATTAAAAACGACGAGGTCTTTAACGTCAATCTCCTCTTCGAGCACCTCGATCGTGTGCTGCTCTTGCTGCTGGGGTTTCGCCACTTTTCCCATCCGAAAGGTTGATTGACAATTTATTTTCCAAAAGTAAAAAAAATTAACAAGTTTGGCCCTTCGAAGATTCCCGGATGAGCCCATTTTTAGTTCTCAGTATTATAGTTGTGTATTTCGCAGCGCTGATCATCATTTCGATCGTCACTTCCAAGGGAGCAACTACTGATACATTCTTTACCGCCAATCGCCAATCGCCATGGTATTTGGTTGCTTTTGGCATGATAGGATCATCACTCTCCGGTATCACTTTTGTCTCGGTTCCTGGCGCTGTCGGAAAGGTAGGTTTCTCGTACTTCCAGGTTGTGCTGGGATATATTCTCGGTTATGCAGTGATCATGACCGTGCTGATGCCATTATACTATCGTCTTAACCTGATCTCGATATATACCTATTTGGAGCAGCGTTTCAGCACATGGTCTTATAAAACTGGCGCATTCTTTTTCCTTGTATCACGGACTATGGGCTCATCGCTGCGACTATGCTTGTCTGCAACAGTGCTACAGCTTTTTCTTTTTGAGGCATGGAATGTTCCTTTCTACATCACAGTTGCGATCACTATTTTTCTCATTTGGATTTATACGTTCAAAGGTGGCATCAAGACAATCGTGTGGACGGATGCCTTTCAAACGATATTTCTTGTCGCCGCAGTGGTGATCAGCGTCTATCTCATCTCACAGCGCCTGGGCCTTTCGCTTGGCGGAATGATTACCGCAGTAAACAGCAGCGATTATTCCCGCATATTCTTCTTCGACGACCCAGACAGTACCCTTTGGTTTCCGAAGAAATTTTTCGCTGGAATGTTCATCGCCATTGCAATGACCGGGCTGGACCAGGATCTCATGCAAAAGAATCTTACTTGTAAGAATCTTGGCGAGGCACAGAAAAATATGTTTTGGCTGACGTTCTCGCTTGTCATCGTGAATCTGCTCTTCCTGACTCTTGGCGCACTTCTTTATTTATACAGCGCAGCTAAAGGGATTCCGCTGCCGACGGTCACTGACGAGCTGTACCCACGCCTTGCGCTGAACGAGTTTGGACTGCTCGCCGGGGTATTCTTCCTGTTGGGAATCATCGCTTCGTCTTATGCAAGTGCCGATTCTGCGCTCGCGTCACTAACGACTTCCTTCTGCATCGACTTCCTCAACTTCAAAAACAAAACTGAAGAGGTCAAGAAGAAACAAAAGAACATTGTACATCTCTCCATTTCACTGGTTTTCTTCATCATCATCGTCATAGCAAAGGAGCTGAATCAAAAATCACTAATCGACACCGTCCTTGACGTGGCGGCATTCACGTACGGACCGTTGCTTGGACTTTTTGCTTTCGGATTGTTCACGCGGCGCGCAGTGCGTGATCACCTCGTGCCATTCGTGTGTATACTCTCTCCTATTTTAACATTTGCGGTCCGCGTCTATTCGCCGGTTTGGTTCGATGGCTTTCAGTTCGGGCAGGAGATCCTGATCCTGAATGGGGCGATTACGTTTTTGGGGCTGGCATTGATCTCGAAATCAAATCCTAAGAACAGTTAGTTGGGAGGTTTTTGCTCCCGCAGATCGCACTGATCTCGCAGATCTTTTTTAAACGCAATGCAAAAAATGCATTGATCTGCGAGATTTGCAAGATCAGCGGGAGAAGAATTGAATTCTTAAATTACAGTAACTCTTTGGAGGGATCCCAAAACTTCGCCTCGAAGTCAACGACTTTATCTTTAAAAACCTTCACGCCCTCCTTCTTCAATCTGTTTTCCATGGCCGACGGTGGCTTGAAGTGATGCTTGCCGGTGAGCAGCCCCTGGCTGTTGACTACTCGGTGCGCTGGGATTCTTTTGTTTGGTGTCGCGTTCATCGCCCACCCGACCATGCGTGCGCTCATGCCGGTTCCCAGGTACCGGGCAATCGCGCCATAACTTGTAACGCGTCCTTTAGGGATGAGCATGCACACCTCATATACATTTTCAAAAAAGTTAGGCTCCCCGGATGTCTTTTTTCTCATTTTTATCTCTAAACGACCGGAATGTCACCGAAAGAATGCTTTTATCCAAAAAAAGAAGCGGCGTTGCGGTGACAGTTTTATTTTTACCACACCTTTACCTATGCGGCGAATTCTGTTTTTGTTGTCTATCCTCACTTGTTCGGCTGCGGCTGGGCAGCAGCTCGTACTGCCGACAGCGCCTAACTGGACACAACTGGAAGAAGGGAAGGAAATTTCATTCACAGTTTCATTGAGCGACGGTTCGGCTCCACAGCGATACATCCTCGAAGGGGGCACAGACACCGGAATGAAGCTCGACTCCATCGGACACTTTACCTGGACACCTTCTTTTGATCTCGTGACGCGACTGGATAAACAGAAAGAAGTCAACGTCATCTTTGAGGCGCAAGTCAAAGGCGATAAGCGCATTCGTCAGCCTGTGAACTTCTTAGTCCGGCATGTGAACAGGCCGCCCGTCGTCGATGAGTTGCCGGTATTTTATATTAAACAAAATACTCCTTCCCAATACCAGATCTCCGCGGATTTTGTTCGCGATCCTGATGGCGATCCTGTAATTTTTAAACCTCGCGAGTCCCTGATGCCGGAAGGTGCACAGCTCAGCTCGCTTGGACTCTTAAGCTGGACACCGTCGCGACTGCAATTCAATAATATCAAGACAAACCCACTGGTGATCGAATTCACGGTGCAAGATCAGCCTGATAGAGCGGAAACGATCGGCAAGATCCGCGTGGCGCAGACTCAGCTCGATCTGCCGCCGGATATTCTCATTGTGCCCGGCGACACAGTATTAAACATCAAGGAAAATGAGACCGTTAACTTCAAAGTATATGTTTCAGATCCTAACGGCGACGATAACATCGACCAGGTGGGATTCATCAGCTCGAATATAAACGTACCGCGCGCCGCATTGAAAGAAAATTCGAAGGTACAGCAAGAGTTCACGTGGTCGCCCGGATACGACTTTGTCGATGATGCCGAAAAAAAGAAAAGCGTTCTTCTAACCTTCTTTGCCTTTGACAAAAGTAGCAACCGTGTTCAGCGCAAGGTGCGCATCACCGTGAACGACACGGAGAACGTAGAGGAAAAAGACAAAATACTCTACCAGAAATATTTCAATTCCCTTGCCAGCGCAAAAAATCTGCTTGACGCATTGGAAACAAACAATGACAAGCTGGAGAAAGCATACCGGAAAGCCCGCAAAGGGAAGAAGAGCAGGACAATTCTCAACGCGTCACTGGGCGCAATGACCGGATTATCACCCCTGGTATTGCCGGTCGATCCTGCGAAAAGTGTTACCGTTGTTGGCGGCACCTCGGTTCTTACGCTTAACTCCCTGGAAGCTGGTAATGTGATCGGCCGTAACGCCAATGAATTTCAAAATAAACTCAGGACCAATCGCGACTTACGTTCACAGCTGCAACTGAAAGGAAATTTTTTCGCCCGTAAGTATGCGTTAAAGTCAACACGCCGTTCACCTGAGTTTGAACAGGAGCGCGACGACCTGGCCAGACTTGTCAACAGTGACCAGCTCGCTACGCTGGAACTGCCTGCAACGCCCATGGCGCCGCCAGCTGCGAAAGAAATAAAAAAGACGTTCCCCGACTTTGGGGAGGAACGGTGAGAAGTGGTTAATTCGAAAGACTTACTTGCGTATTGAGCTTTTGTCGGCGCTTCGATTAACCAATAAGTTTTGTCAACTGATTTTTTGTCAACTGTCAACTCATTTGGCTTTCTTGCAGCTTCTTACAACCACGCACTCAAATGACATCGCTCGATTTCACCAGCGCTGAACTCCAAAACATCATCACCCATCACGTTGGCAACAAAACGAGAGAGGAAAAATTGATCCTGTCCGTGGAGCCGACTGATATCGATGAAGAAACAAACGGACTTCTCATGAGGCATTTTATTGCGTCGGTCAACATAGATGAGCTGTTTTCATTTGATCAGGCCCAAGAAGGAGGAAATGAAGTGCAGGCAATAGCTTCTGCTTTATTTTCCGACCCGGAGAAATTCATTGAATCGTCGAAACTGTTAAGCAAACTTCTTTACGAACAAACCAATCACCCGAAAATAAAGGAAGGTGAATTCAATGTTGTCCTCTTCTCGAATATCATTCTAAATAACGAACGCGTGGATGCGCTGGGATTATTTAAGTCCGAGACCGCCGTTCCCTTCCTGAAAATGAACCAAGGCCGTCTGAATTTCAGCATCACGCATGATTCGGGTTTTGAGGTGACGGGCGCTGATAAGGGATGTCTGATTTTCAACACAGATGCGGAAAACGGATTCAGGATTATGATCGCTGATCGTACCAATCACTCAGAAGAGGCCCGTTATTGGCGGGACGACTTTCTAAGACTCGCGCCGTTCCACGATGAGTTCCAACAGACAAAACAGGCCATCAGTGTCACCAGTGGCTTTCTGAAAGACCGCGTGCCTGAGGAATTCGAAATCAATAAAGCCGATCAGATCGATCTGATCAACCGCTCATTGAACTACTTCAAACGAAACGACACCTTCAACAAGAACGATTTCGAGCAAAGTGTGCTCCAGGATCAGGAATTGATCAAATCCTTTCGTCAATTCGAGCAGGGGTTCAGAAACGAAAACAACATTGATTCAATCGATGAGTTCGACATTTCACAGCAGGCCGTGAAAAGGCAAACAAGATTTCTAAAAAGTGTATTGAAGCTCGATAAGAATTTCCACATCTACATCCACGGCAACAGGGAGTTAATCCAGCAAGGCATAGAAAGCAACGGAAGAAAGTTTTATAAGATCTATTTTGAGAAGGAAGCTTGAGCGTCACTCCACCACCAACACCACCGCGTCATTCGACAACGCCTCAAATTCAACCTTGGTTGTTTTGGTGAGCGCAAGTCCATCCCGCGACTGAAGCAAACGGTTCTCCACTTCGAGCACACCCTCAATCACGAACACAAATGCTCCCTTCGAAGGATCTTTTAAATCCAGAACGGCTTCCTCCCGGCCATCAAACTTTCCAATTGTGATCCTGGGGAATGATGTCTCTGCAGTGGATGCCGGTTCAAAATGCAACAGGGTGTTTTTCCGAATATCGATGTCAAAATCAAATCTCCTCACCAGTGCGTGTGATGGACGCTCGCCTGTGATCAGTTGAAGCCGAAGAAAATTTACCAGGTCTTTTTGATAAGGGTTGGCAACTTCAACGACGGACGATGCTGGTGCGGAAATCAAATGCATTTGACCCGCTTCCGACGAGCCATAGGGCACGCCATCGACTGAATACTTTACTTTCCCAACCAGCGGCACCAGCAGTATGGAGGAAAATTCATCCATGATATGTGAAACGAAGCTCTCGCCCGTCAACGTATCATCATTCAAGATCTCAAGCTTACCGAATGGCAGACGATCCTTGCGGTGATATTCTCCAAAGTTGAATGTGTAGAAGCTGCGGTGAGTTTCGGACTCACTGCAACCACGTTGATCTGCCAGGTAAATGATCGATTCCGCAGGAGATAACATTGCTTTGCGACGATGAAATCACAAAGTTAAGCGCTCACCACAATTGTATGCGTGAGTGCAAAGCCTGCCGATACGCTTCCCGTGATCGTCGACAACTCACTCGCAACACCATCGGAGAAAACGTTGTCATTTGAGTTGGTGGTGTAGCCACTCATGCCTTTGGTATACCCATTGGAAGTCGAGGCGTTGACAAGCGCCACTGCACTGTTACTACCCTCGGGAAATGCAATCTGAGTTACCAGTAACGATTTTCCCGAAGCATCATAAACATGCACGTGTATATGGGTGGCGCGACCCGAGTACCAACCTGGGAATATTGTCTTAAACCCAACCTGGCCGTTAGCGTCGGTGGTTTGTCGTCCACGAAGAAAATGCACGTTGGTGAAATTCACCGTCTGCATTCCTGTGCCTCCATACTCTGAATAGTACCCATCTTTATCACAATGCCAAATATCAACGAGTGCACCCTGCAAATTCGAGCAGGAGTTGTTTTTATTCTGAATCGTGATCGTCACGGTGAGCGGAACACCCGTTCTGTCGGAGCGAATGTCTGTTAGCACCAGCGTTGAAGGACTGTGGGTTGGGAAAGGTCCTTCGGTTTCCGTTGGCGTTGTTGTGCACGACCCCGACGAAGCCGAGGACGATGATGAGGATGATGAGGACGTTGATGATGCCGAAGACGTATCCGGCGTCGGATCATCATTTTTCTTGCAAGCAGCCATCAACGGCAGGACCAGCCCGGCCATGCTGAGCTTTTTGAGAAATTCTTTGCGTTCCATTGCAGTCTTTGTGATTGAGATAGCAAAGGAACGCCTGTGTTACTCCTGTTACATGAACACCGTCGATATTAACGACACGTGGGGAAGATTTGGAGACGCAGGTCTCCGTTTGCGTTGCAGCATTAGTTCGACTTCGCTCCGCCTGACTGACTTCGCATGGATGCGCCACATACGAGGAGGGTCAGCCTAAGCTGAGTGGAAGTCAATCCTCCTCTCTCCTCGTACTATAACTCTGCTCGAAGGCATAGACTGACTTCAACCAGATGTTGGCCATTTTTGGGTCCAGGTTAGATGATTCATCCATGAGCATACCAAATTCCATTTCGAGTTTTAGTCTGAGCAAAGCATTTTCTGCTTCCAGCTCATCCGCTGTAAGGGGCATGTTTTCTTTTTTCATAAGTGCTTTTTTATTCGAATGTATCCGGCTCGCGCAGCAACAACGCTATTTTCCTTAAAAGGAAATCCGGATGATTTGAGAATGTGAAAACCTGAATTCAATTAGCGATTCAAAGATTTTGTCGCAAACAAGCCTAATATTGTCGCATTTAGCCATTACACCCGGAATAGACGACTTCTAACTTTACCAAAAAAGAAACGCCTAAATCCCAAAATGCAAATGGAAACGAATCTTAAACAATCAAAAACAGCGACCATATCGGGCTGGATCATCACAGCACTTGTTGTACTCTTTTTACTTGTCGACGCAATTATGAAAGTCGCAAAAGCTACTGTGTCTATGGAAGGAAGCATTCAACTCGGCTGGCCTGCTGAACTAGTGCAGGCAATCGGCATTGTCTTGTTGCTGTCCACCGTCCTGTATATGATTCCACGAACAGCGGTGATCGGCGCGATCCTGATCACCGGCTATCTTGGCGGTGCGATCTCTATCATGCTGAAAGCAGGAGTTCCCTGGCTTTTCCCGCTGATCTTCGGAATACTCGTATGGGTCGGCTTAGGACTGAGGAATGCGAAGACACGGGCGCTTTTGGTAGGGTGACGAAATAGACAAAGGTCTGCGGATCAACGCTGATAGAATGCCTACAGATTTCGCGAACGAGATGTACACGCATCTAATCCGCGAAAATCTGCCGGAACTATATTTCTAAATTATTATAGAAGTCGGACCTTTATTTCAATCTTTTCTCCGCATTGCCCTTCAACGCCTTTTCGAACTCCGTCAGGTCTTTTTTTGCTGCCAGTAGTTCCAACATCGCTTTCGAATATTTTATCATGTTGACTTTATCGCCTCTCAACTCATACGCTTCCGCCAGACTATCCATCCAGTTGACCTCCTGCGGATGCAATTCGGAATTCAGGGCAAAGACACCGATGGCATCGTCATATTTTTTTTCCTGGAGCAGCTTGTAGCCAAGGCGATTCATCTGGAAACCTGTCCATATACCCGACAACGAGTCTGTCTGCAATGTAGGGCGTACCTTCTTCAATGCCGCTTCGATGCCTTCCGCGCGGAGGAGCATTTCGAAGTCATCTATCGTCGGTCCCTGCTGTATGGGATCCAGCACCCGGACGTCCCAGATACGGTCGGGGATAGCAGGTAATGTACTGCGAGCGGCGAGGAATTTAGCTGAGGCCTCATCCGGCTTCAAATAACAGTTAAAAAAATTCAGGAGATAGATATTAGCGATGACAAACGACATCCTTATGTTTTCCTGTTCCTCACCCCTGTTCTTCAACACGGTGCATGACAGGTAGCCTTCTGTCGCAACATTCCAGTGATGCCATTTGGTTTGATTCAAAATTACATGGTATCGTTTCGAAAATTTCATTTTTTGAAATTCGGAAAAATGCGTGTCGCGGAGAGCAAGCTCCCGGTTGTAGATGTGCATGAACGGCATCGTCACCTTGCGCGCATCGTAATAATCAGAGTCCCCGTAATCGATAGCGAAGATCGCACTCTCTATATCAGCCATTGCCTTCACGCGTTTGTCAAACATCCCGAAAAGTACAGGCGTGAATCCCGAGCCGCTGAACCCGAATGTACCGATCCTTTTTTCATCGATGCTGAGCCCTTTTGTCGCCCAATGCACCGCGAACTGAAAGTCGGGGATCTCAATCAGGGCGCTCGACTTGAAAGATCCTGTGTTTGAATCGCGGATCATTAATACAGTGAAACCGTTTGAGGCGAGCATCTCGTTCGTGACCGTCGTGGAGAACGGGCGCAGCAAACCAATGAGCAAAGGCGTCTTCCCGGGGATTGGTTCGAGACCCACTTGTGCCAGGAGCTTGTATGAGGCAAGCGTCGACCAGCTTTCATCACTAATAGTGCCGAAGAAATTCGCGATACTGCCTCTCACTGCGTTGACTTCTCCCGCAATCTTTTCCTCCGGCAATCTTTGACTCGTTGAGGTCAACGCATTGTGGCTCGCATAATCGCGCACGGTGAGGTAAGGTTTGTTGCCAGCCCTCGCGGGGTACCAGACATGCGCTGTAATTTGCTTGTGCCGGTTGCCTGAATTTTTTTGGCCAGCAAAATTGTATTCGGGGATTGCTACCCTACTCGAGTCGATTATCGTAACGATCTTGAATCCAACGGCATGCGGTCCGATGGGCAGGTCGGAATAAAGTTTCTGTGCGACGGCACCAAAATCACAGAGGATAAGAATGATGGTGAGCGTTTTCATTTTTGAAAATTCTGTCCTTCAAAAGAAAGAATCATCCAATCGAGAAGATACCGGACCGATCGGTCTGGGATGAAATGTGAGAAAATATCGACTGTGTGAGGTTAAAAGTGAGCTACTGATTTCCCTGATGAATTCGGGATTTGGAGGTAATGTGGTTTGTTTGCCATCGCGTGAATTCTTTTCCAGTCGTGCGTGTTCCAATCCAAAAAACCCAGCCTTTGACAAAATCATTTTCCCAGGTACCCCTCTCCATCCTCGACCTTGCTACCATCAATCAGGGAGACTCTTCGGTCGCTGAAGCATTTAAACGGAGCCTGTCGTTCGCGCAGAAGGCAGAAAAATTGGGATACAAACGCTATTGGTTCGCTGAGCACCACAACATGGAAAGCGTTGCTTCAGCTGCCACGGCAGTATTGATCGGTCATGTTGCGGGCGGAACGTCTTCGATTCGGGTTGGATCAGGCGGCGTCATGCTTCCCAACCATGCACCCATCGTGATCGCAGAACAGTTCGGAACACTGGAAGCGTTGTACCCTGGCCGGATAGATCTTGGTATCGGAAGAGCGCCGGGCACGGATCAGGTTACATCTTTGGCACTGCGCCGGACACTCAAAGGCGACATCAATGATTTCCCAAACGACGTGGTGGAGCTCATCAGCTATCTCGGTCCGCGGGATCCCGCAGCAAAAGTGCGCGCCATTCCAGGGCAAAATAGCAGTGTGCCGGTGTGGCTACTGGGTTCCAGCACATTCAGCGCGCAGCTCGCAGGCATTCTGGGTTTGCCGTTCGCTTTTGCATCACACTTCGCGCCGAATTATCTGATGGAAGCCTTGCGCGTATATCGTACAAGCTTCAAACCATCCGCATTCCTGGACGAACCTTACGCGATGGCATGTGTAAATGTCATCGCAGCCGACAGCGATGCTGAAGCAGAAGCGCTTGCAACTTCATTTTATCAATTGGCTCTCGGCCTTTTCCGGAATGATCGTCGCCCGTTGGCGGCCCCGGTAAAGACAATGAAAGGTATCTGGACTGAAGCAGAAGAAGCGGGTGTGCGACAGATGATGACTTATGCTTTCATCGGAAGCAAAGACACGGTAGCGAAATCATTTCAATCCTTTCTCGAAAAAACAGAAGTGGACGAGATTATGGTAACGACACATGTATATGATGTGGAGGCGAAAATGAAGTCAATGGAGTTGGTAGCCGAGCGTACCAAACCTCAGGATGCGGTCAGGAAATAGGCGCCTCACTAAATTTATTGACCAAACTGATCTGGTCAAAAATCAACAAATTGAATCTGTTCCAACCCAATCACACTGGTGATCTTCGTGCAAAAAAATACGAATGGCAACAGACAACATCTACATCGTCGGTTCCGGCGCGATAGGAAAGTCGTTGGCAGTATTTCTGCAGCGGGAAGGCAAGCGTGTTATCCTCCTTCGTGGAAGTGTCGATGATGGCCAGGCGCGCACGGAGGCAATCGGAATTATTCTCAATGACGGCACGATCATCGAGGAAAAGGTTCAAGTAAGCACTGTGAGCAATTTCAGCACGCTCGATGGTATTGTGGTGCTAACGAACAAGTCGTTTGGAAACCCGGGGCTTTCAGCTGTATTAAGAAATAAAGCAGGAACCAATCCATTGGTGATTCTTCAAAACGGACTCGGCGTGGAGCAGCCATTTTTGAACGGTGGCTTTCAAGCTGTCTATCGGTGCGTCCTGTTTGTTACCAGCCAGCAGGTCGATTCCGGTCAGGTTCGTTTTAAACCAGTCTCGCCATGTCCGATTGGTGTGATCAAGGGCAATGACGAAGAGCTTAACCAAATTACACACACGCTCACCAGCAAATATTTTCAATTTGTGCCTGAGGCAAACATACAGCCCGTCATTTGGAAGAAGGCGATTATCAACTGCGCATTCAACTCCATCTGCCCACTTATCGGTGCCGACAATGGAGTCTTCCATCGCAACGCAGTCGCGCTTGGGATGGCCAAAGAGGTAATACATGAATGTCTTACTATTGCTTCGCGACAGGGCATTCAGCTGGACCAGGATAGCGTCCTCCAAAATCTTTTGAAAATAAGTCAAATGTCTGACGGGCAACTGATCTCGACCCTTCAGGACATTAACAATGGTCGCCCTACGGAAATCGAAACATTGAATTTCGAGGTGGTAAAGATCGCAAGGCAACTTGGCATGGAAGGCGCGGTATCGCGAACGAAATTATTGGGAGAGCTAACAAAGCTGAAGGAAAAGATTGCTATTGCTTGATTGTCAGACTGAGTGCGCCTACTCCTTCTCCACCCACCAAGCCCATAGCACAAACAACCACAAAGCGTTTGCCGACCACGAAACCATTTCTGTCGACGGTGGAGGAGGACTCATCAGGTTAGCAACATGGAACAACGTGAAGAAGATTATCAGTGCCCAGTAGGCCACTTTGCGCCGCACGTTGGTTGCGCGATAATAGATGACCGCGCCCGCGAAAAACATTCCGAACTCGATCACCGGTTCAAGCAAGGGATAGTTCCAAAGCCCGAATCCCACCCGCATTTCCGAAAACGGTGAAAGCTGAAGATCGGGACGATGTGTAATGAGGTCGAGTATCCAATGGCTGACAACAAGGGCCGCAAGCAGTAGTGAACCCTGCCGGTTTTTTGTAACTGAAAAATAAATGCCCCCAAGAATAGCGCCCCACACGATAGACATCAAGAGACTGTGTGACCATGGATATGATGTAAAATCCAGTGGCGTGAGGACCGTGATACCAGGCTCTATCCGGAACGACTCTATGCCTATCAGCGTAAAGATCGGCCACAGCAAGTCAAGCATTTGGACAGCAATGAACATCATCGCCAGTGACGGTGCGTTAGCGAGTTTTTTGGAACCGAGTCCGAGGGCGTAATGACCTATGAACATATTATCAGCTTAAGTGGGCCCTTAACATCCACGCCATTTTCTCATGCGCTTCCATTAACCCGGTAATGAAGTCGCTGGTGCCGAGATCCTTGTAGTCGCTGGCAAACGTATTGATGTTCTCACGCAGGTAGGTTATGATCTGCTCGTGATCGGTGAGCAACTCGCGAATGTAACCTTTACTATCATTTTTGGAACGGACAGCTTCTGTTAGATGCGTGAGCGAAAGGTAAGTCTTCAGCGTTGCTGGTGCATAATGGCCGATAGAACGAATGCGTTCAGCAGTGTCGTCCATCATCTCATCAAGCTGCTCATACTGGCTCTCGAAGAACTTGTGCATAGCATGAAAATCCGATCCTTCAACGTTCCAGTGTGCATTGCGTGTCTTGATGTAAAGCACAACCTCGTCAGCGAGGAGCTTCGAAAGGGCGGTTGCTACCGACTGCCGGTTTTTGTCGGTGAGACCGGTTTGAGTTTTCATGAGAGTGGAAATTTATTTATGAAAGTTAAAGAAATCCGAGAATAGTTAAAGCGCCTTTTTGACGAGGCAATGAAGACTTGTACAGATTTTCCCGCGCCCGGAATTGCATGAAAACTCTTATTAAATGTCATCACCTCAACACGATCGGAAGAAACAACCGTCCGGCAGTGTCCAGTTGATCTTATGTGAAGAGAAAAATAAAAAGTAGCACCTTCGCGAGAGTGCTTTCAATTTCTTACAACTTGATTGCGACCGCCATCCAAGTGATGACGCCGGGAACGAGTTTACGAACCGAAATTAACTCATTTTTATAAAGCCAATAAAAAAGAGGGATAACACTGTCCCTCTTTCTATTAAAAAAATTTCTGTTGGGCTATTTCTTGCTCGCCAGCGCTTCAGGCACCGTTACGCCTTTTGCATGATCCACCGTTCCGTCAGCATTGTAGTAGACAGCAATCTTCTTTCCATCGCTCTTAGCCTTGAACACATAATATCGAATTGTGAACGTTGAAGTCTTTGGATTCTGATCATACTCAACGATCCATCTGCCTTTTTCCGAGACGTTGAGATCATTCTGAAGTGATTTTACGATCGACACCGGCACTTCCTCCTGCATGACGTTCTTCGACATTGCGAACTCTTGCGCGCTAGCTGATCCCACTGCCACGGCAAACACCAGCACTACCATCCATCCTGCTTTCATAAATTTTTTTGTTTGGGTAAAACATTTGTTACGTTTATTCCAACGGTCACAACGTTTACAGGTTATAACTTCAGAAGTTAATTATAGTTAATGCAGATCACACGTTGTTCGTTAAAGAATCACTGTCCGATTTCACAGCATGTATTCATATAAAGAATTTAGCCCGATTCAGAATTGAAAATGCCCGGATGGGATAGCATTGTACAACTTTGAACATCCTGAAAAGAGTGGGAGTCGATAGATTAAAAAATAGTCAAGATTGAACAGAAATTGAAGGATTTTATCAGGGCGCCGCGTTGTCAGTTGATTTGCCGCCAAAGCGATTGGAGTTGATACACTGTCACCCAGAGCGCAAAGGAACTTCGAAGACCACCATGAAATCAATTTTGCATTATTCGTATCCGCTTCACGGCTTTTGTGACCTTGCATTCTATATATCTTTGTGCACCTTGGGGTCTTCGTGGTAGAATTCTTCGCCCTTATCGAAAAAGAACTCGCCGGCACCGACCTGGTGCAGTGGCTGGTCCTCATCTTCGGCGTTTCTGAAGTGTTGCTCGCGCGCGCTAACAACATTTTACTTTATCCTACCGGCCTGGTAGCCATCGTCCTGTCAGTATACAGTTTGTTCAATGCCCAGCTTTACGCTGAATGCCTCCTGAATCTGTACTATTTCATAATGAGCGTTTATGGCTGGTGGTACTGGATCAGGAAAAAAAATGAGCCGCCAGTAAGAATATCATTCACTACACGTCGCGAGTGGATGGTCACCACCGTTATCGTTTTTGGTGGATGGCTGTTGCTTTACGCCGTTCTTAAGCAGTTCACTCCATCAACAGTTCCTGCCTGGGATTCGTGGATCAGCGCGACGGCCTGGGCGGGCATGTGGCTGCTCGCGAGAAGAAAGGTGGAGAACTGGGTATTGTTGAACATCTCCAACATCTTTGCGATCCCGCTTTTATTTCAAAAAGGTCTGCCCATGATGGCCATCCTTACCATTATTCTATTCCTGGTCGCTGTGAAAGGCTATTTTGATTGGATAAAAATACTGCGTGGAGACAATAACCAACTTTCCACCGTGGCTGAATGAGCATTGCCCATCCATCGACATTCCTTCCGTCAGCGATCCTCGATGAGATCCGTGAGCATGGGCATGAAGCCGAACATCTACGCGACCTCCACCCGCGACAGTTGGAGATCATCTTTCGGGAGAAATGGTTCAAGATGTTCGTGCCGAAGAATTTCGGCGGGCTCGCACTTTCGCTTCCTGAAGTTTTGCGTATCGAAGAAGCCCTTGCGTGGGCTGATGGCAGTACCGCCTGGGTGACAACACTCTGCAGCGGCGCGGGATGGTTTGTGGGTTTCCTTGATCCGTCGCTTTCAGCAAAGATCTTTCACGCGAATGATCTCTGCGTCGCTGGTTCCGGCAATGTGAGCGGCACGGCTGAAATTGTTAACGAGGGATACAAAATCAATGGGTCGTGGAAGTATGCAAGCGGTTCACTCCACGCGACATTGTTCACAGCGAATTGCGCCATTACTGAAAATGGCAAACCGAAATTCGGTCCCGATGACAAGCCATTGGTAAAAGCTTTTGCTTTTCTTCCGGATGAAGTGCAGATCCTTCGCAGCTGGAATATGATGGGCATGGTCGCGACTGCGAGTCACAGTTTTTCTATCACCAACCTTATTGTTCCCGTCAGCCGCGCCTTTCAGATTGACGCGCAACATGCAACGAGTTCAAAGCCGTTGTATCGCTATCCATTTTTGCAGCTCGCAGAAACAACGCTTACCGTCAACCTTTCCGGAATGGCGCAGAGGTTTTTGGATCTGTGCGAAGAGAAATTCAACCGCGGAGCCGCAAAGGCGCAAGGGGATCGGGAACGCAATCGGCGCGCTCCTTCGAAGTCTGTCAGCCCGAGCGAAGTCGAAGGCAGTTTGAGTGGAGCGGAAGACGACCACATCACCGCAAGTCACAGGATGGAGTCCGATTTCCATTCGGTGCGTAACTCTTTCTATGCTGCAGCCGAAGCTTCATGGGAGCACTGTAAGAATGGAAATGAAATACCGCCGTCCCTCCTCCGCGATGTCAGCACCACCAGCCGCGAATTATCACAAATTTGCAACAGGTTGGTTGACACGCTATATCCACTTACCGGCCTCAGCGCCGCTGATGTCTCTGTGGAGATCAACAGGGTGTGGAGGAACTTTCATACCGCGGGACAGCATAGTTTGTTCTGGCGGAGAGGGTGAGTTACAGATACTTTTTTGCTTTTAATAAATCGACCCAAAGGCGGTAGCCTTCGTCGTTCAGGTGAAGTCCATCAGTTCTGGCATACTTCGCGAGCAACTTCCCATCTTTCGCACTTAGTAGATTGTTAAAGTCAACGTACACAAACTTATTCCCGCTCGCATTGCGTTTTAATTGCGCGTTCAATTTATCCACTTCTGTATTCTTGCCGAAAACTTCGGGGTACTCCTTTTTGCAGTTATCATTGGATGGCAAGATGCTGGTCACGTAGATTTCTGTCAGTGGCGAACCGAGTCGGACACGCGACGCTATCGTTGCAATATTCTTTGCGATAATGTCGACTGGAATCTCCTGGGCGATGTCGTTTATACCAATCTCCACAAAAAGTTTTTCAGGCTCCTGCCTGATAACCTCATCGAGGCGATCCAGTACGCCAAATGTGTTGTCTGCGGCAATCCCACGATTTACGACGGTTGAATCTGAAAGTAATTTCTTCCAATTACCATATTCCAGGTGACTATCACCAAGAAAAATGATTCTTCCTTTCGTCGTTGGCTCCGTTTTGAAATGCGCGATTCTTTTTTGATAGTGATCGCGGGCATAACGGATTGTGTCATACCGCAATGTTTGCGCATCTGCTAAATTCGCCAATAAGCCAAATGCTGCCGCAAAGACCAGGATGCTCCTCATTTTTGTAATTGTTATTAGATGAACTTGTCGGTCATTTCTTCTTGCTGACGTAGCGTTGATCGGAATGAAGAAAATTCATTTTCCATTCGTCTCTGACCTTCCTGAACGCAGCGCTTCCCAGGAAATTTAAAATATGTTTTGTCGAATCAGTCATCAAAAAGTTTGCCTCCTCATAGTAAGCCATATAGGCTGAAGTGTTGTCAACATTCACCCGAAAGTTTTCAAATTTGAAATGTGCTTTTGCATAAGGAAACCTTTTCATCTCACTGAACACACTGTCGTTCGTCCACACCTTTCCCTCCTCGTAGAGAAAGAAATCTGCGGTGACAGCGGCTTTCATCTTATTGGTATTCCTTGTCCCAATTCCATCAAAATAATCTTTTAAGACCTGCTTTACCTTTTCGGATGCGTCGGAGGTCGTTTGAGATTTCGCAGGTAATGCTAAGGCCCCAATCATGACATATGTGATGAGGTATTTCATATTACGGTATTAACATTTGAAAGCATTCTACGGCTTTCACCTGCGAAAATACCGGTCAAAGTCCTGAAACGAATGTGCAGAAATGCTCAATTACCAGACTAACGGAATTTTCCTGGCTGGACGCCATACCTCGACTTGAATGCGCGACAAAACGCGCTTTGATTCTCAAAACCGCACATCCAGCTGGCTTCGTGAACGGGGGTATTGTTCTCTTGTAAAAGCCGCGCCGCATGCGCGAGACGGACTTCCATTAGGTATTGATGTGGGGTTAGATAGAATGCAGCTTTGAATTGCCGGACCAACTGGGGAACAGAGATTCCTGCTGAAGCACTCAGTTCATCAAGACTCGGCTTTAGCATATAGTTCGAATGAATTACGTCTTTGGCGATACAGATACGTTTGTAAACCTCTTTTCTCGTTGAAGACTTGAGGGCTTTGACTTGTACTGCTCGCGAAATATTTAACCTGTGAGAACGAATCAATCCATTTAACAAAAAAATCAGGTGTTCATCAACAAGTTGACTGTCGTAAGTCTTGTTGTCCAAACCCTCGAGTAATCGCGCCAAGCTGCTCTGCAAATCTGTGTCGATTTGGTTGAGAGTCTGGAAGAATTCCGGCGTAACATTTCCTGGATCAAAAGGATTGTCCAGCAGATTTTCCTCTGCATGAACAAGATCCCGGAAAACCGATTGAGCAAATTCTTTTCTGAAGAACACTGAAACAGTATGCGTTCCGGGCTTGTCGACCCTGCAAGCATAAGATTGCTCGTGGTTAAGGATCAGGAATTGTCCAGGCCTGACAATAAGCCCGCCGCCATTCACACCGTACCATTCCTCCCCACTCAGGACTGTCTTAATAGAAAGGCAGCCCGCATGCTTATCGCAATGACTATTGTTAGAGATGGCGTTGAAAATAACGTTGTGCTTTTCGAACTGGCTGAAATGTCTCTGCTCGTCGAATCCTGGCGTTGCGTGATCTGGCAAGGAGGTAAAGTACATATTTGGAATGGAAGGGTGTCGGGTAATAACGCACCTGTGGTGTTATCGTTGCAAGCTGGAATTCCTGACAGATAAAAAACCCCGACGCATGTCAGGGCTGCTTTTTCGACCCCTTTACCCTCCTTTGGTCCTTTGAACAAAGCAAAGTTGGTCTTTTAAACAAAGTCGACAGTATCGAACCAGACGACCTTTGTTCCAACAAAAGCAAGAAAAAATTTATGAAAACAATTACGGAAAACACCAATTACAATGGACGCCAACAGAAGCGACTTGGCTCCGGATTCAATGTAGAGTCGACAGCAGAGGATGTTATTAAAGGCATCAATCTCGAAGGAAAAGTCGCCATCGTAACAGGTGGTAACACCGGTATCGGGCTCGAGACAACATGGGCACTGGCAGAAGCAGGAGCTACCGTGATCGTGCCGGCGCGCGACGTAGAGAAAGCAAAAAAGAATTTGTTCAACATTCCCAAAGTAGTGATTGAAGAGATGGACCTGATCGATCCGGCTTCAATTGAAGCGTTTGCGAAAAAGTTTCTTGCTTCCGGGAGGTCGTTGCATCTGTTGATCAACAATGCTGGTATCATGTGGGTACCGCTTCGAAGAGATAGCCGTGGTATTGAATCACAACTCGCAACAAACTATCTCGGACAATTTCGACTGGTGGCAGGGTTGTGGCCTGCGCTGAAGAAAGCAAAAGGCGCACGTGTCGTTAATGTTTCTTCACAGGGGCATCAGTTCGCTCCGTTCAATTTTGATGATCCGAATTTTCTGCACCGAGACTATGAAACATTGCAGGCTTATGGTCAGTCCAAAACGGCAAGCAATCTGTTTGCCGTAGAGCTTGACAATCGCGGTAAGGAATTCAATGTAAGAGCGTATTCCCTGCATCCCGGTTCTATATATGGTACCGAACTTGCACGTGAAGCATCGCCCGAACTGTTTAAGAAACTTGGCTTCTTCGATGCCGATGGAAATATCCGCCCGGAAATACTGGCGTCGCTTAAGACTGTTCCACAGGGAGCTGCAACCACGGTATGGTGTGCGACGTCGCCGCTACTAAACAACATCGGTGGGGTGTATTGTGAAGATGTGGACGTTGCTGAACTGTCTATGGCCGCCGCCGGATCGCCCGGTGTGAGAGAGTACTCGCTTGATGAGCACAATGCAAAACAGCTATGGGATCTGAGCGAAGAACTGACAGGTATCAAATTCGACGTGAGCAAGTAGTGTTATAGTATCAGAAGCGATATGAACGATTTTAAAAACAAGGTGGCGCTGATTACAGGAGGTAACAGCGGTATAGGATACGCGACGGCCAGGGAACTTATCGAACGTGGTGCAACGGTGATTGTCACGGGTAGGAGAAAAGAGGCGATTGAAAAAGCTGCTGGGGAACTGAATGCGATTGGTTTGGTCGCAGACCAATCGCGCCTCGCGGACATCACACAGCTGCAGAAAGAAATAATGACACGTTTTGGCAAGATTGATTTTCTATTGATTAACGCGGGGATCAGTAAATTCTCGCCGATCGAATCAGCCGATGAAGGACTTTTTGATGAAGTGATGAATGTAAACTTCAAAGGTGCGTACTTTACCCTGAGCAGATTCATACCTATAATGAATGCCAATTCTTCAGTGGTGATGCTTTCGTCGACGTCCGCTTCGATTTCGCCTCCGGGTGCCTCGGCTTATGCGGCGAGCAAGGCAGCGCTCAACGCAGTAATGAAAATCGCGGCGATCGAATTGGCGGCGAAGAAGATTCGCGTGAACGCCGTGAGCCCCGGCCCCGTGGCGACAGAAATCATGAGCAAGATCGGATTGAATGAAGAGCTTGAAAAACGGATTGTAAGTAGTATTCCTTTGGCCCGCATGGGGAAAGCAGAAGAGATTGCAAAAGTAATCACCTTCTTGTTGAGCGATGAGGCTTCATTTGTTACAGGCTCAGAATATCTCGTCGATGGCGGCCAATGCGCTTAAGCCCCATTCTTATTTGAGAGAATTTGTCATAACGTTTAATTTCAACAACATGGATCACGTATCGAAATACCTCACGCCGGAGATCAAGCTTTCCTGCTACGACGATAAATTCTTTAAATCGGAAATAGTGTTTGATCAGCACATGCTTATCTGGTTTATTTCCGGAGAAACCAAAATTGTCCAGTCGGAAGCCACGCATACGTTCAGAAAAGGTGACATATTTTTGATTCCACGAAACAAGCCGGCTACGATTATTAATTATCCGAAGGACGGACTCCCGCACAAAACCGTCGTAATGCTTTTGACTACAAAAGTGCTACGGGACTATTACAAGACCGTGGAGGTAACTGTAAATGCAACACCGGTGCCGACGATCCGTCATTACAATAATCACCCCTTGCTGGAGAGTTGTCTCGCGTCGCTCATCCCGTATTTTGAAGTGGATGGTGTGCTCCCGGAGAACCTCGCATTGCTGAAAATCACAGAAGCAATCAGCATTCTTCGAACCATAGATCCCTCCATCGACAGCGTTTTGTCCAACTTAGAAGATCCACACAAAGTAGAGTTGGTGAGTTTTATGGAGAAGAACTACATGTTCAATATGTCGCTGGAGCGATTCGGCTATCTCACGGGCAGAAGTCTTACCTCCTTCAAGCGCGATTTTCGCAAGGCGTTTAACACCTCGCCGCAACGATGGCTTACGCAGAAGCGATTGGAACATGCACACTTTGAACTTTCACACAAGAAGCGCAAGCCGACAGAAATCTGCTATGAGATCGGTTTTGAGAACCTGTCACATTTTTCATATGCATTTAAAAAGCATTTTGGTTATGCACCCACGAGCTTAGCATAAACACATTTTATGTCACGGCAGTGTGAATATACCCCCCTTGCGCAGCACTACACCGCGAAGTTTCCGTTGATTACTTATGTCGGCATACAGATCAATTTCCTGACTGTGGCAAACGTGCTGTTAGACTTGTTCCTAAACCGAACTAAGACGACACACAGACAACTTCCTTGATGTGTATATATTTGCTGGCTCTAACGAACGCAACCCATGAAAGCTCATTCATCACCAATACAATCATGGAATTAAGATTCGAAAAGACGATCATCACAGAAAAAGAACTTTGTGAAATCATGGGTTATCCGAGTGAGATCCTAACACGAAAGATCATCAGTTATATAGACGAGCATTGCAAGAGTTTCATTGAGAAGTCTCCATTCTTTACCATCGCCACATCTGACCTGAATGGAAACCTCGACGTATCTCCAAAAGAAGACCCCGCAGGTTTTGTAAAAATACTAAGTGATAAAATTCTCGAAAACCAATCTTTATTGACTTATTCGAAAACAAAAAAGTAAAAGATGATTTACGTCGCCAAACCTACCACCCTGATATGCCTGTCAATACTTGCACTTGTTTCATGTAAGAACTCATCGAAACAACCGGACACCGCCGCAAAGAATAAGTACAACGAAACGTGGGCGTCGCTCGCTACCAACGAGCGTGAACCTGAATGGTTCAAAGACGCGAAGTTTGGTATTTATTTTCATTGGGGTGTGTACAGCGTACCTGCGTATGATAATGAATGGTATCCACGATGGATGTATGTGCCCGGAAGAAAGGATTGGGGCGGAACTGTCTTCGAACATCATGAAAAAACGTTCGGATCATTGTCAAAATTCAACTACCATGACTTCATACCGATGTTCACCGCAGAACATTTCAATGCAAAGGAGTGGGCCGACCTTTTTAAGAAGTCAGGCGCATCGTTCGCCGGCCTTGTAGCACAACATCACGACGGATTTGCGATGTGGGACAGTAAGATCAATCCGTGGAACGCCAAAGACATGGGGCCGAAGAAAGATATCCTTGGAGATCTGTACGCAGAACTAAAAAAGAACGACCTGAAAACGATCGCCACATTTCACCATGAACGCCTACTGCAACGCTATGCAAAAGATACAGCGAAGTGGGCCAAGAACACACCCGACCCCGGATGGGATAGCCACTTTCCATATCATCCCGACTATATAACCTCCACTGAAGATCCAAAGCTGCGATTGCTCTACGGAAACATTCCTGAGGCAAAGTTCTATGATTATTGGCTAGGCCAGGTGAATGAGGTAGTGGATAACTACTCTCCCGACATCATCTGGTTTGATTCATGGTTGGACATCATTCCCGAGGACTACCGTCGGCGAATGGTGGCGCATCACTTCAATTCAGCGGTTTCGAAAGGACAGAAACCTATTGTGGCATACAAGCAGGAGGATCTTCCTGCAAATATTGGCATGCTTGATATTGAACAAGGTGGAAAGAAAGACCTGTCTACGGACTACTGGATGACCGACATCACCATTAGCTACGGAAGCTGGTGTTATACAAACGGACAGACATATAAGTCGCCAGACCTGGTGATCAGGAATATGATCGATGTGTGGAGTAAGAGAGGCATCGTGCTGTTGAACATCTCTCCCAAGGCCGACGGCACGATACCCGAAGCACAACGAAATGTTCTGACCACTATTGGCCGCTGGATTGAAAAGCATAAAGAAGCCGTTTATGAAACTCGTCCTTATTCAATTTTTGGTTATGGTAATGCGCGGGTTGAAGATGGAGAGTTCGGTGGGCAATCGGCGACGATGCAATACAGTAAAAATGATATTCGCTTCACAACTTCTAAAGACAACAAGGCGCTGTATATTTTCGTGCTTGGTCGCCCGGCGCCTGATTCGAACTTGCGGATTCAACATATCGACGCATCAAAGATCAAACGAGTATCAGCGGTGGGAAACGGAGTTGAACTGAAGTTTGCTTTAACCAACCACGTGCTGACAGTTACGACTCCGAAAGCTTCGGATATGGATGAGATTGCGACGGTGTTCAAGGTGGAATTGGACTGATCGGACTTTTTGTTGTACTGACCAAGCCTTCTTAACAAATACCTACCGTCGGAACATCGCCTGCGAAGCGGGAAGAGTCATATCCTGGGTGATGGTCATGATCTCACATGGCGATTTTTTATCGCATCTATTTTGATTGGCAAATTGTTTGAAAATCCCTGCCGAAAAACTTACGAAGATTGCTTAGACAAACCGGCATTGTATGCAGGTTATTTTACGACATGGGCTTATTGCCATAGTTTAGTGTTCTGAAGTAATAATGGAATACGCATAGTATCGCAAACGGAATCAGCGGTGCGATACCATTCGCGGCACCATCGGTGAGCGAATGTCCCAGGTTTGCGGAAAGCAGTAGTATTGCAAATGTGACATAAGCCTATTCTTTAAACATCGTGGGCATGGCGGGGATGATCATAATTATCGCACCAACGATTTTACAGATGTCCAACTCAAGACCAACGTGGTTAAGGTAAACTAAATTATAACTCTGGGATGTTTTGCCAGCCTGAACTCGCTGAGCGAATACTTTTTGATGTCTGAGAAAATCCGATTAGTAAGACAATCCAGATCAAAAATGACAATTCTCGGGTGCTGAAGATTCCTAGCAAACGATTCATAAAGGCAAGCTACTTAAATTGATAAGGGTAATTGCCAAGAATTACTTTGAAAACGTTCGTATCTTTGACCCATGATCCGGCCCATCCTTTACGAGCGAATCGAGCAAAAAAACGAGATAGAGCGAGAGCTTTTTTCCAAGCTCACCGCACAGGAACGTCGTGCCGTTTCCAAGTCGTGGCTAAAGCTCATGTCGCGGATTAACAAAGAGTCTAAAGCTCCTAAGAAGAAGTAAGTCCACAATCTTAATGTTGGCGAAAGAAGTTAACGATGCTCTTGAGCAAGTGCTGCCGGTTTTGGTGAAGCACAATGTCGATGTGCTTGCGATTGGAGGGCTCGCTGTTGGGCATTATGGACATAACAGAATTTCCGGCGGGCCAGTACAAGGTGATATAAAGGCTGACTTGGATTTTTGGTATAAGCCTACCACCGAGAACTATGTTAGTCTGGTAAAGGCACTAAAAGATCTCGATGTCGACATCGCTGAAATTGAGCGTAAGACATTTGATCCCAAGAAATCGTTTCTCAAGATTCCTCACAAGAATTTCCATACTGATTTCCTTCCTCAAGTTGTCGGCCTCGATTCGTTTACTGAGTGCAAGAAAAACTGCACCTTTCTCACACTGGGAGAGTACAAGGTTGCTGTGGTCAGTTACGAGGATCTAATAAAGAACAAACAAGCAGTCAACCGGCCAATCGATCAATCTGACTTGGATGCCCTGAAAAAACGGCGCAGAGGAAGGCACTTATAGATTTTGCTCGATTATTTCCTTGGTCGACTCTGCTTATGACTTTCAATCATTCTTTGAATGTCATCATACTCATAAAATATAACGCCGCCAATCTTAGTGAAAGGGAGCGACCCGTTGATCCTCAGATTTTGAAGTGTTCCTGGAGAAATCAAAAGTAGTCTTCTCACCTCGTTCGACTTTAACCATTTGCGCGCCGAACTCGTGGGTCTTTGTGCAATTAGCTTTCCCGGCCCGGCTTTGCTCGCCACCGCTGCGCATAGATGAAATCGTCTGTCTCAGATCCCGGCAATTTCTTCGTGTATCTGATTTTACCAGCATTATGACATATAAGTCTCGCCGTTAGGTTGGCACTGTGACCATAGTAGTGCGTTCCATTCAATTCACTCCTCAGGATGTAGCAGAAATTCATCACCGAATTAAGCATCGATTAAATACAGATCGATCTTAAGGCAAGCTGCAACTCCCAACAAATAAAAAAACCCCGACACATGTCAGGGTTTATTTTGCAGAGGAGGAGGGATTCGAACCCCCGGACCCCGTGAAGGGTCTCCGGTTTTCAAGACCGGTGCAATAAACCGCTCTACCACTCCTCTGGATGCGTTTTATCGTTTTAGGACTGCAAAAATAAGGCGTTTGGCATTATTCCGCAAAATTGCTCAGAAACTTCCTGCAGCTCAAGCCTCTTCGCTTCTGAATTACTTTGCCCAACTGATCGATTGCCACTCCGACGAAGTCGCCCTCGTGCTCTGATCCATCGTTCCTGCGATGAAGTCCGCATAAGTGAATCCGTCCAGGAAGGTGGTAAGCGTGGTGGTCTGGTATTTCATCAGGCTAAGATCCATAGTGGGATACTTGGCGACGATCTCTGCGGGCAAAGCGGTGACTGTCTGGTGACTGTCGGGGTCTGAATAAACGACCCACTCGGTGACGGCACCAGTGGTCAGGTTGGCGAAGTTGTACCAACGTGTCGTTCGCATCTGATACGTTCCGGTTGAGGAAAACGAAAACTTCTTATAGCTGTCGTCGATCACGGTGACGGTATTGGGAACTGATGGGAATGTTGAGGGCGGCGGTGTGCCAATCTTGAAATAGGTTCTTGTTCCCTGGCCGGGCGCACTCGTGTAGACCGTCGTCTTGTAGGTATCAGCGCCGTTGTTGTAGCCGAGCTTTAGCGTGTTCGAAGTTTGATTTTGAACAAAAGAATGGAGCAATCCTGGTATGTAGTGCGGGTACATGTCTGCGATCGGTGTCTTCTTAACTCCGTAGATCGTGCCGCCGTTGGTGCCACCCGGGAAATTGAAGGTGAGAACGTTGTCGACAGTCTTTAGGTCGGTGTTGTAGTCTATGTTGAACGTGCTTCCTTGTGTAACAGCCGGGAGATCCACATAGCTGGGTATAGTGCTCTTGTTGGCAATAAAGTAAAGGTGAGCAGGGCTGCCACTCATATTCGCGTTGAACGTGTTATTCGTCGGACTCATTGAACCGGTACCCGATGTTATGCCCCGCTCATTCTGTGAAAAGAGAACGAGCTCGCCCAACGGCACGGAGGCTGGATAATTGAGAACTTTCACAGTGGCACTCCCAAATATGTCAGTGCTCCTATACAGGTTATCCAGTTTGTCAGGCTCCCAGGTTTGGCCGATAGGCACACCCAGGTAGCTCGTGAACGCCCAGTTCTCCTGTGGCCCGTTTTTTTGATACCTCATCAATGTCACGTTGATCTTTTTTACGGACAGTGTCTTCGATGATTTCAGCTCCACCGCATCGCCCGATTTGTAATTCCTGGTATCGATAATGTTGCCGTCCTCATCTGCAATAAAGATCCAATAACCGTCGTCAAGGACAGGGGTTGCAGGAACTTTATAAGTCAGCAACGGACCCGCAGCAACAGGATCTTCATCCTTTTTACAGGAAACAAGCGCGGCCAGGGCCAGCAAAAGAAAAATCTTTGATTTCATGTGTTTTGAAGTCAGTTTAATGAAAAGTAAATGAGCTGAAATGCAAAACCGTGCGGAGGCTCAGAGAGACGCAAAGAAATGCAGAGAAAGCTAAGAATGCAAGGTTACACGCACACAACGAGAAGCTCGACGGGTTCCTCGTTATTTCTTCAATGCATTCCTCACCTTTGGCGCAATCTGGCTACCGAAGATCTCTATTGACTTCATCAGCAACTCATGAGATGGTCCTCCCACGTCCATGTGTGCAGAGAAGCGAGTGAGTCCAAACAACTCATGCATCTGTAAGATCTTGTCGATGGCTTCGTTCGCATCACCGAAAAGGTACGCACCGTTCTTACCCCGTCCGGCTTCGTATTGCGGACGCGTGAACGGTGGCCATCCTCTGCTTCGCCCCACGCGATCCATCTGTGCCGAATAAACAGGATAGTAAGTGTCCGCAAGTTGCTGGCTGTTTTCACCGAAGAGACTGTGCATGTGCACGCCCACCTGGAAAGTGCTCGCGTCATGACCATGGTGCTCCCACAACTCCTTGTAATAGTGGAACAGTGGCTGAAACTGTTTCGGGTTTCCACCAATGATGGCGAATATTACGGGCAAGCCCAGCGTAGCGGCCCGCACCACGGATTCGGGCGTGCCGCCGACAGCGATCCAGATATTCAGTTTATTGTTCACCGCACGTGGCAACACCTGTTGGTTCTCCAACGGGGCACGGAATTTTCCTTTCCAGGTAACGGGGTTCTCACTGTTGATCTTCAACAGTAACTTCAGCTTCTCATCAAAAAGGTTGTCGTAGTCCTGAAGGTTGTATCCGAACAAAGGAAATGATTCAATAAAGCTTCCGCGGCCTGCCATCAGCTCTGCGCGTCCATCACTCAGCTGATCCACTGTTGCAAATGATTGATAAATGCGAACAGGATCCGATGAGCTGAGTACTGTTACCGCGCTCCCTAGCTTTATCCTCTTGGTCACCGACGAAGCCGCAGCCAGCACTACTTCCGGCACGGATACCGCGTAGTCAGGGCGGTGGTGCTCGCCGATGCCGAAGAAGTCGATGCCCACTTCGTCCATAAGCCGTATTTCTTCGAGTAGTTCACGCAGTCGCGTTCCTGCTGATTCAGGTTTGCCCTGTGCATCGTAATGATTGTCGCCGAACATGCCAATACCGAGTTCCATGGAATGAGTGTTTCTTTTGTGGCAAAGGTACGGCGTCGGGACGAGGTACGGTAAAAATGGATTCTGGTGTTCTGGTCACTAGTAACTGGCGCGAGCACGCTGATTCCGTTGTGTGTACGCTGTAGCCGTGTGGGGCGTGTTGGGGCGGGAAGAGGTTTACGCTACACTTCCAATAACATGGGCACCACCAGAAACCAGAATCCAGCACAAGACCTAACAAAGAGCATCTCGCTGAGAAGCGCCTGTTAAATGTTACTAAGAGCCTCCTATAGTTCAGCATTTCCATAACAGTCTTAGCGCTCCCAAAACTTCGGCGGCTCAATGCCAAGGGCCCGAAGATATACATATCCCTGCGCGCGATGATGGATTTCGTTGTCGATTGAATAAAGGATCGACCAATAAACAGGTCCTTCCCACTGTCCAAAAAATTTCTCCATCTCATTAAAGCGCCCCGCAGGTACGCCAGGCCATAATTCATTCATGCGATCGGTAGCTTTGTCCCAAAGCTTCAGCAAGTCTGATTTCGTCCTCGGCTTTGGAAAGCTCTCCTCCACTTCCGTCCACGACTTCCATTTTCGGGTGACAACACCTTCGACACCCGGTGCTGCCATTGTAATCATTTCCATAGCAAGTTCACTGAAGGGGCGCATACCCCCTACTGAAAATGTAAAGAGCTTGTCGTCAGGGAAAGCTTCAATGACCTTGCGCGTAAGGCGGCGGTGACCTTGCCAATGATCTAACAGCTGATCAGCGTTAATGAATGTCTGAGGATTGGTTTTTGTAGTCGTTTCCATGGCTTGAGTTGTTTTTTTTTATACAAATCAAAAAGCAGTGTGTGACAGCCCTATGTCAGGAGGATTTTGGTGGGAAATTATTATTGAAAAAATCTTTCGTTACGATAATGAAAAAGGGGCGAAACCACTCGAAAAACGAGGCCAGAATGAGCCCGAATCTGAGTCAAAAAAGGCCTTAATTCGTTCTAAAAACAGCGTTTTTCAAAGAAATAATCTCTCAAAAAATCAATTACTTAGGCGCTCCTAAAGGTATTAATGTCTGTCTTTGCAAAACCTGAATTTTAAGCAAAGGAACCGATGAAAAAGTCAATGGTATGGGTGCTGGTGTTGTTTCCGGCATTCGTATTCTCACAAAAACAAAATGATGCAGAGGAGTTGATCGAACAGTTTTTTGAACACTACAGGAACAATGGCCCGAACAACGCCATGATGTATGCGCTTACAACGAATAAGTGGCTTGCGGATAGTGACGATATTATTCATTATTCACTTTTCCACAAGTTGGGAAAAATCACATCGCATCTGGGTAACTACATTGGCACAGAGGTGATCAACTCGAAAATGGTAAGCAGCCGAGTAGCGATCTTCAACTATATGGTGTATTACGAGAAGCAACCGTTGCTGTTCACCTTTGAGCTGTATAACCACGATGGCACCTGGGAATTCGCCGATGTGGAGTATGAGCAAAAACCCGAAAAGATATTAGCGGGCGCAGTGAGTTTCTAAAAGTAAAAGCCGGTCGAAAGCCGGCTTTTTATATTTAGGCACCGGCGGTAATCTATAGCCGAGGATATCGACCCAGCGTGCAACAAAAATATTCCATGGTGATACTAAAGACTATTTACTAATATTGAATATCAACCTCGCTACCATGAAATCCATTCTTGCCTGCTTGGCACTTGCAGCCCTCCTCATCTCCTGCCAAACACAGCTCAAGCCGCACGAAGGATTCGTCCAGGTACGTGGCGGTAAGATCTGGTATAAAGTGATCGGCGACGGTCCCGGCATTCCATTGATTGTAATGCACGGTGGACCGGGAGGGAAAAGCTGTGGATCAATTAAGGCATTTGAAAACTTTTCCAAAGACAGACCCGTGATCTTTTTCGATCAGCTTGAATCAGGGAAATCGGAGCACCCAAACGACACAACATTGTGGAAGGTGCCCTATTTCGTTGAGCAGGTCGAGTATTTGAGAAAACATCTCGGACTAAAAAAATTTCACCTATTGGGCGGATCATGGGGCGCATCGATCGCGGTAGAATATATGGTGACACAGAATACTGATCCCGTAGCATCTGTAATATTTGTCGGACCTCTGATCGGTACACCGCAATGGATGGAAGACTCAAAAGTGAGAATATCGCAGCTGTCGAAGCCTGTTCAGGATACGATCAACAAGTACGAGGCACTGCAGGACTATACTGCGCCTGCCTACCTCGCGGCAACCGATTCATTCTATGCAAAATTTCTTGTTCACTCGGGCGTGCGGAAACCAAATCCGGATTGCGACGGCATTGAATCAAATCGTGCTATATATCAATATATGTGGGGACCGACGGAATTTAAGGCGACGGGCACATTGCGGAGTTTCAACCGTGTCCCGGACCTGAACAAGATCACCAAACCGATCCTTTTCATGGGTGGCGAGTTCGACGAAGTGTTGCCTGAGACATTATATAAGTATCAGCAAATCGTTCCTGCTGCCAAAGTGGTTGTGATACCGAACGCAGGGCATGCATCTCTTTACGATAATCCCGAGGTGTATTTAAGGTCGTTAGGCGATTTCCTGGCGAGTGTGGAGAAATAAATTCGTTGGTGTGCTAATTCGATAATTCGTTCATGTGAGTGGGTCACCATTAACGAATCAACTCATTAACGAATCAACTCATTAACGAATCAACTCATTAACGAATCAACTACTTAAAGCAGCCTTTTTCACCATCCTCTTCTCTCTTTTATGCTGTTCTATCGCCTCGATCTTCTGGCCATAGTGCAAACTTGCGTTGATCTCATATCCAAACAGCAGTACCGTGGTCAGCAATTGAATCCACACCATGAGTGCAATCAGCACACCGATCGATCCATAGACCTTATTGTAGCTTGCGAAGTTGGTAACGTAGTATGAAAAACCGTAGGAAATCAGGAGACACAGTAACGTCGCGATAAAAGAACCCATCGAGAAAAATTTCCAGTTATAATGAATGGCTGGCCCGAAGTAGTAGATAAACGACACGGCAAAGAAGAAGACAATGAAGATCACGACGAAACGAAGTGCAAACAGTCCCAAAAGGGAAATCTTGTCTCCCTGAATATGACTCAGGCTTGAGATTTCATCTTTCACGTCATTAAGAATCACCTGGCCGATAATCAGCAGGGTTACCGCCACCATGAGAACGAACGCAAGCATGACGGTCAATCCAGTTGCCGTGAGACGCATTTTGATAAAACTTCTTTGCTCCACCGTCTTATAACAGGCATTGAACGCCCGCATCAAGGCCATCATTCCATTGGTGGCCAGGAACAACGCAAACACGAATCCAAGTGTGAGGAGTCCGCCACGCTGCTTACTGAGGATATCCAGCACGGTAGTCTTGGCAACTTCGAACATTGTCGGCGGCATATAGTCGCTGAGAAACGCCATGATACTCTCGCTGGTAATGTCCGGGTAAAAATTGGATATGTACGGCGTCAGGGTAAACAGAAAGATGATCGTCGGGAAGATGGCGAGGATAAAATTGTACGCAACACCATTGGCACGATCGAGGATCTCATCTTCCTCTATGTTGTAGAACAAAATCTTCAGAAACTTATACAGAGAGACGTGATGGGCACCGCGCTTGCCTTTTATGGTGATCTTTTTTAGCCACGCACGACTGTATCGGGCTGTGCTGAAATTCAAAATGCGTTTGCGGTGGCTGTATTTCATGCGTCCGCAGCAAATTTAAAAATATCCTTCCAGCACTTTCTGGAATGGTTCCGGCGGACGGCATGGACGACCGGTTTTCTGGTTGACAAAGGCGAGGAGCGTCTCCCCCTTATGTATCAGTTTCCCAGATTCATTGAATAGCTCATAAAGAAAACGAATCCTCACTGAAGGCTTTTCGGGTATGGTAACCACGATCTTCAGCAACTCATCATACAACGCTGGCGAAAGATATTGTGAATGATTCTCCAGCACGGGCATGATGATCCCCATCTCTTCCAGCTCGCGATAAGTCAAGCCCAATTGTCGCAAACTTTCGACACGCGCCACTTCATAGTACATAGCGTAATTGCCATAATACACATAGCGCATCTGGTCGGTTTCACCGTAGCGCACTCGAATGTGTGTTTCGCTTTTATACATTACTTCTTCTTCCCGGCGCGTCGCAGCGCCTCTCCCTTCCTGATTTCGATTGTCAGTGCCCGCTGGTAGCGTTCAGCATTGATGTTGTGCTCGCGCAGTGTTTTGGCGAAATTGTGATAGCCTGAGAAATCTTCACGTGCACACATATATATATAGTCGCTCTCTTCGTGGTTCAGGACCGCGTCGATACTGGATATCTGAGGCATATTGATTGGACCCGGAGGGAGACCGGCATATTTATAGGTATTGTAGGGCGAGTCGATTTCCTTGTGCTTGTCGAGCACACGCTTCAACGTGAAGTCCTGAGCTGCAAATACAAGCGTAGGGTCTGCCTGAAGGGGGATGTCTTTTTTGAGCCTGTTCAGGTAGAGACTCGCCACACGCGGAGCTTCGTCTTCTTTAACCGTTTCAGCCTGAACGATGGATGCGAGAATGGAAACTTCGATCGGCGTCATTCCCAGTGCCTTCGCCTTTGCCCTCCGTTCTTCGTTCCAGAATTTTTCATACTCGTCGTGGAGACGTGCGATGAGATCTTCCGGTACTATATTATAATACACTTGATAGGTGTTTGGGATGAACATCGCAAGAATGTTCTGGCGATTGAATCCCTCCTGGTTGGTACTGATGAATTTATCCAGTGCTTCTTCGAATTCATCGGTAGTGACGCCAATATTCTTCGTAATCTTCTCGTCAAGCTCGGGCAGCAGGCGCACATTGGTAAACGTCACATTGACTGCTTCATTCCGCCCACCTTTGAGTGCGTTCACCGCTTCGATATTTGTCATGTCCCGGCGGAGCATATAGCGCCCAGGCTGAATTTTCCTGTCGAAATTTTTCAGCCTCGCAAGGAAGCTGAACGACACCATGTCATTCACGAAGCCTTGTCTGTCGAGATCGGTGAGCACCTCGCGGTAGGTTGATCCGGAACGGATCACAAATAGCTTGTCAGCTTTTTCAACAAGAATGTTCGGCGTATAGACAATCTGGTATCCATAGAAAGTAAACGTTATCAGCAATGTCGACCCGATGAGGAACGCGGCAAGCTTGAATTTCTTAATGGGCTGGGGCATATTAATAATACAGGTTGCAAAATTAGCAAAACGGGGAAATCTGAGTTCGGGTTTGGTATACGTGCGGGAAGTTCAGGGTTTAGGGTTCAGGGTTCATGGTGGTTCGCAACTTTATTTATCGCCTTGGTATCGAATTCGCGGGAAGGGTTCATTTGGTTCAATATTTCAGGTTCAAAGTGCGCGCAGCAATCGATGGCTTGACTTTAAGAATCACAGTGAATCCAGACTCGAGGCCAACTCTGAACTCCAAACCCTGAACGCTTAAACTTTTTCAAGGCATGATCTTTTTACTTAACTCGCACTATCATCATGGAAGCTGATTTTCTCCACATCCACCCTATTAACCCCGAGGCGCGAAAGGTGCGACATGCTGTTCAAGTACTGGAAAATGGAGGCGTTATAATATATCCAACTGACACTGTCTATGGAATTGGTTGCGACTTGATGAACCGGCGGGCCGTCGAAAGACTTTGCACGATACTTGAAATAAAACCTCAGAAGCTCAATCTGTCTTTCATTTGCTCGGACTTGAGTCACATTACTGAGTTCGTGAAACGCATTGAAACTCCGGAGTTCAAGATTCTGAAAAAATCATTGCCGGGTCCATATACTTTCATCTTTGAATCGAGCAGCCTCGTTCCAAAAATTGTCGGCGTCAATAAAAAAACCGTTGGCATCAGGATTCCCAACAATACTATCGCGCTCGAACTGGTAAAGCTGCTTGGCAATCCGTTGATCACATCGTCTGTGAAAGATGATGACGAGATCAAAGAATACACGACAGATCCAAAAGACATCTGGAATGACTTCAAGCATAAAGTGGATCTTGTTATCGATGGTGGTCCGGGGGGAAATGTCCCGTCTACGATTGTGGACTTCACTTCAGGTGAGCCTGTGGTGACGAGAGAGGGAGCGGGCGCGTTTTAGATTCTGAATTCTAAATTTTAGATTTTAAATTGAACCGCTGTTGGCGTCAGTCAGGGCAATCCCATTTAAAATTTAAATGGATTTAAAATCCAAAATTTAAAATCTCAAATTGAACTCTTCCGCTATCATCGAGTTGCATTTCCTGCCTTCCATCGAGTACTTCTGCGCGCTATCGAATTTCAATAACGTCATCATCGAACGACATGAACATTTTACCAAACAAAGTTTCCGAAACCGCGCATACATTCTCACCGCCCAAGGCGCCCGGCGATTGACGATTCCAGTCATCACTCCGACAGGGAAGAATCTGATCACTGACATGAAGATCGACTACACCACGCAATGGCAGAATAGGTTTTGGCGATCGCTTGTGTCGGCTTACGCCAACGCTCCTTTTTTTGAGCACTATAGTGACGACTTGCACCGTGTGATGTTCGAGCCACATGTCTTCCTCTATGACTTAAATTGGAAAATTCTGTCATTGTGTCGTGAGTGGCTTGGATGGAGTACGACATTCTCGCAATCCGAGGAATATCAAAAAAATATTAATACTGAAGTTTCTGACCTCAGAAACGTGATTTCAGCAAAAAAAGACTTCTCGACACGTGAATTTTACCGTCCCCGTCCCTACCAGCAAGTTTTTGGACAGACATTTGTTCCCAACCTCAGCCTGATCGATCTCGTTTTCTGTGAAGGCCCACATGGCACACCACTTGTGACCGCGTCAAGAAAGGGAAATTGAACAAATAAAAACCGACTTGTGTTAATGATTCAGGACACGGTCCCGATAGTCCCGATAGCCATCGGGATCGGGATTCCGACCTGTTGCATTTGACTCATCATCAAAGTACATTTATAAGCTAAAACAGAGGAGACTCAGCATGGAAGCAAAATTTTCTAACCGTGTCAAAGAAGTGATCTCCCTCAGCCGGGAAGAGGCGCTTCGGTTGGGACACGATTACATCGGCACTGAACACCTGGTGTTAGGCATGATCCGCGAAGGTGAAGGCGTGGCAGTGGGTGTATTAAAAAAACTGGGTGTGCCTATCGACGAGCTCCGCGGCGAGATCGAAAAAGTTTCTAAGGGCACAGCGACCCATCAGGTAAAAAATCTCTCGAATATTCCGTTGACAAGGGCATCAGAAAAAGTGCTTAAGATCACTTATCTCGAAGCAAAAGTTTTTAAAGCGCAATTGATTGGAACAGAACATCTGCTACTGTCTATTCTCCGTGATCCGGATAACCTCGCAACTCAGATCCTCAATAAATTTGATGTTGCGTATGATGTTGTAAAAGAAATGCTCGAATACCAACACGAAACGCCGATGGCGTCGCAAGACACCGATGATCCAGATGAAGATTCATCGAAAATGTTTGGTGGTGGTAGTGCGGGTGGTGGAGCAGGCGCCGGCAAAGAAAAGAAAGGCGTGGAAAAGTCACGCACTCCGGTGCTGGACAACTTCGGTCGCGATCTCACCAAACTCGCGGAAGACAACAAGCTCGATCCAATAGTGGGTCGCGAAAAAGAAATTGAGCGCGTTGCACAAATCCTTTCACGTAGAAAGAAAAATAATCCGATCCTCATCGGCGAACCCGGCGTGGGTAAGACTGCGATAGCGGAAGGTCTTGCATTGCGGATCATTCAGAAAAAAGTATCGCGCGTGCTCTTCGGAAAACGCGTTGTCACGCTCGACCTGGCTTCACTTGTCGCTGGTACCAAATACCGCGGACAGTTTGAAGAGAGAATGAAGGCAGTGATGAACGAACTGGAGAAATCCCAGGACGTCATCCTCTTCATCGACGAGCTTCATACGATCGTCGGTGCAGGTGGCGCTTCCGGTTCGCTGGATGCTTCCAACATGTTCAAACCGGCACTGGCCCGTGGCGAGATACAATGTATCGGTGCTACTACACTAGACGAGTACAGACAATACATTGAGAAAGATGGCGCCCTCGCCCGTCGTTTCCAGATGGTAATGGTGGATTCCACTTCGGTTGAAGAAACTATCCAGATCCTGGATAACATCAAGGAGAAATACGAAGACCACCATCACGTTTCTTATACCAAAGAAGCACTCGATGCGTGTGTCAAACTTTCTGACCGCTACATCAGCGACCGTTTCTTGCCGGATAAGGCGATCGATGTGCTCGATGAAGCGGGTGCACGAGTTCACATGAACAACATCCACGTTCCTGAAGACATCGTCAAGTTTGAGGATGCCATCGAAGACGTGAAGAAAGAGAAGAACCGCGTCGTTAAGAGTCAGAAGTATGAGGAAGCTGCTCAGCTGCGCGATAAGGAGAAGAAGCTCATCGAGCAACTCGACCTTGCGAAAGCACGCTGGGAAGAAAAAACCCGCACTGAGAAATATGTAGTTACAGAAGATAACGTCGCGGATGTTATCGGTATGATGACGGGCATTCCTACCAACCGCATCGCACAGAAAGAAAGCAACAAGCTGCTCGGCATGGCCCAGGAGCTTGCTGGAAAAGTTATTGGTCAGGATGATGCGATTAAAAAACTTACCAAGGCGATCCAGCGCACACGCGTGGGATTGAAAGATCCGAAGAAGCCGATTGGCTCATTCGTGTTTCTCGGTCCGACCGGTGTGGGTAAGACAGAACTTGCGAAAGTGCTGGCGATGTACCTCTTTGATAAAGAAGATGCATTGGTGCGTATTGACATGAGCGAATACATGGAGAAGTTCTCCGTGTCGCGTCTCGTGGGAGCGCCTCCCGGATATGTTGGATACGAAGAAGGCGGACAGCTTACTGAAAAAGTAAGACGCAAGCCTTACAGCGTTGTGCTCCTCGACGAGATCGAGAAAGCGCACCCCGACGTATTCAATATCCTGTTGCAAGTATTGGACGATGGTATCCTTACCGATGGCTTAGGTCGTCGTGTGGATTTCAGAAATACGATCATCATTTTGACTTCGAACATCGGTGTACGCGACCTGAAAGATTTCGGAGCCGGCATCGGTTTCGCATCGAAGGCGAAGCAGGCGAACGAAGAGGAGATCATGAAGAGCACGATACAGAGTGCGCTGAAGAAGGCGTTCTCTCCCGAGTTCCTCAACCGCCTCGATGACGTGATCATCTTCAACTCGCTGCAACGCGAGAACATCCACAAGATCATCGACCTCACGCTCAACAAGCTGTTCACGAGAATACTTGCGCTGGGATATCACGTGGAGCTCACCGAGAAAGCAAAAGACTTCCTCGCAGAGAAAGGTTACGATCACCAGTTCGGCGCACGTCCTCTGAACCGTGCCATCCAGAAGTACCTGGAAGATCCCGTCGCTGAGGAGATCCTCAAAGGCGAGATTGAAGAAGGCGGCACGATCCTCGCGGACCATGATGGCAAGAGCGAAGTGCTGACGATCAAGCTCAAGAAGACGAAAGCGAGCTCGAAGGAAAAGAGTTAATTCAGTTAATAGTTAACTGTTAATAGATAATAGGGAAGGCGATGGAGACATCGCCTTTTTCTATTGCTCCATGTGTATACTTATTGAAAATTGATTAATACCGATTTGGAGATAAATTCGGTTACTTTTTAGTTATAAAAACAGCGCGAATTAAGTTCAATCTTACTGACATCTACTATGGACTGCTTGAACATCTGAGTCCTAAGGCCAAACGCGAACTAATTGCCAAACTTTCAGATTCTTTGAACGAGGAAACGAAAACAACTCAATCTCTCAAGGATTTGTTCGGTGCCTTCGTTTCCGTGAAATCTGCCGATGAAATAATTTCAGAATTAAGGACGGCGAGAAAATTCAAATCAAAGACTGAGGAATTTTGAAAAAATTTCTTCTTGATACAAACATCTGCTTCTATTTCTTGAAGGGGCATTTCGATCTGGAGAGGCGAATACAATCTGCTAATCCAGAAAATTGCTGCATCTCCGAAATAACCGTTTGATCCTTGTAACGTGGGACATTTCGGATTTCAAAAGACTTCAAGGAATTGAGCTCGAAAATTGGGTAGAAAATTGAGGCCATAACAACACCATTCATATTGCTGTTGTTTTTACAAGTAACCTTATTTTTGAGATCAATGCCAACCATTTCTTTTGCCCATCTCTCCCCAACCGACGCCGCCACCATCAAGCTCATCGCGCACTGGTATCTTAATGAGTGGAGCATACCACCGAAAGACACCATTCAAAGCCTGTCCAATTTTCCGAAGACGGGACTTCCGTTCCAGGTGATGATGTCATTGGATGGAAAGCCGGTTGCGACGGGCGGCGTGTACACCAAAGTCAATCTATTGAAAGTAGAACCACGGTTCGAGGTGTATGGTCCCTGGCTCGCGGTGATCTATACTTCGAAAGGCCATCGGCAAAAAGGATTAGGCACTTTGCTGTGTGAAAAGATCGAAGAGATGGCGATAGCGATCGGGGTGAAAGAGATGTTTCTTTACACGCAGACTGCAGAGAGTATGTACAAGAAACTCGGCTGGAAAGAAATGGAGAGAATAGAATACAAAGGGAAGGATACCGTGGTGATGAGACGAATTCTTAACTGAAGAATTTAAATTTTAAATTGTGTGCTACACGCGGATCGTATGTCCCATTTAACATTTAGAATTTAAAATCTAAAAAGTCAATTTCTAAGATGCAACCTACCCCCACACCCCGCCCTCTCACCCAAAAAGGCCTCCTTCAATTAATTTGCAAGATTGCTGGAGCAATTTTTATTCTGCAAACCCTCTTCACTCTGCAAAAAATCCTTTCGATTGAATGGACACTTGGCACATTGAGCCAGGGAAATCTGGCGCTGGCTGTCGAGCTGTTCATGAACGCGGCGATCTGTTGGGTTTTTTTTACGAAAGCGGATTGGATCGCTGAAAAGCTTGACATCGGCGACGATGAAGTTCGTGTGAGCATCGGCAAGCGGGAACTTCTCGAAATTGTGATCATTGCCGCAGGGCTCGTGCTGGTGACCTCGTCGGCCACAAAGATCTTCGACAGCATTGTGAACTATGCCTATATGAGTGCAAGTCAAAATGCAACGATGCCCGTGACAGACATTTTCTCGGGATTATTCATGTTCGCGATTGGGCTGGTGCTCCTCAAGAATCACAAGCGCGTATTTAGTTTCATATCAAAATTGAGGGAAACGGAGCATTCGGAGTGAGGATTTAATTCGCGCCACAGCAAAACTTCAGATCAAAATGAATACAAGGCAATTATTCGAAGTCATGTCTAAGTCCTTTGGACTGTACATGATGTTCCAGGCATTCCTCACGCTTAAGGACATCGGTCTGGCTGCTGCCGTGGGATTTGAGAACGAAAATTTCTCCGCTTTTTTGTTCGGTCAAGTGGTGCTCACCCTCCTGGCGTACCTTCTCAGCGCATGGATCTTGATTTCACGGTCAGGCTGGCTCGCAAATCGCATCACGGGACCGGGCGAACAAGTTGTTATCAGCCTTAGTAGGAGTGATATATTAAGTGGCGTGATCGTCTTCGTCGGATTGATATCGATCGTGCAGGCTATACCTGAGATTGCGGCTAAGATTGCGCACTTCATCTACTTCAATGACTTCCTTCGTGCCGACAGGCAACTATTCTGGGACCTCGGCCAGCGAAAGGAAACACTTTTGTTTTCTGTTATTAAACTCGCAGCGGGCGTGACCTTGCTGGCAAAACATAAATCAATCGTTAACCGGCTCGAGGGTATTAATAAACAAAAGCAGGAAACCGCGTGAGAAATTTAGACACTCCCCTCCGCACATCCCTGGCCTAAAGGGAGACTCACGCACATTCTCCCAACGCCTTTCTTCTTCCTTCCTCGCCGGCAGGCAGGCGCTCAGGCAGACAGGCTATCGACAAAGAGTTCCCGGCAAAATCAAAGTGCGCACAACCAGAACCCAGCGACCAGCAGCCAGAATCCCCTAGTAACTGCCCATGTATTTCCTCGTAAACCACTCCAGCGACACGATCGCCAGCAGCAAGAAAAACACCCACTTCAGATTGATCAGTGGATTGAAAGTTTCGTCAGAATGGATGACGCTTTTCGCATCGGCTTTTGTTAACTCAGTCGCGAGCTTGTTTGCATCCGCGAGCTTGTAAAATTGCCCTCCGGTATTGTCGGCCAGCGTCCGCAATAATCCAAAATCAGCAGTCAGGTTTTGCTGCTCCTGGTTTTGCTCGGTTATTAAAAATTCACCGCGAACTTCTTCCTTCTTTCCCTTGACATCCGTCGATGCTTTGTAGCGATACACTCCTTCTTTCAATCCACCGATTCGATATCGTGTATTGCCTGGACCGGTAACGTGGCGGTAGCTAGTAACTTTCCCCTGCTCGTCACGTAGCTCGATGTCGATAGCGTTTCCATAAATCGGTTCGAACAGATCATTGTAAACCTGACTTTCCAGCACCACGGGCCCATCACTGGTGAACTCATGCTGCAGCGGGAATGAACGGAATTTACGGCGATCGTCCTGTGTGCTGAGGTACTGCAATAGTTTGGAGAAAAGCTCATCGAAGGAGTTGGTCTTTTCTGTTTCCTGGAACTCATTGAGACGCCATTTCCAGATCCCCTCACCCATAAGCACTGCGATCTTCTGGCGTTCATCTTCCATGGTGTAAAGCAGTGGTCGCTCCGTCACGACACTGCCGATGCGCTGATTCAGTACAGCCTTTGCAGTAACAGGAAAAGTAAATTTCCCGAAGGGCACCTGCACCGGAGGGAACCTGCTGACATTCGTGTTCAGGTCATCCGAAAATCCCAAATCACGATAATCCGGATTAACAACAGCCTGCACTTCATCGCGTTGTGTATTGCTTTCAAATGTGATCGGTATGCCTACGGTGGGAAGCATCCGCAAAATCGTTTTACCTCCGATGATGATCATCGCTGACGCTTTTGCTTTCAGGAATGAGGTGAGGATCGAAGTTGTTTTGTTGTCGGTATCAGGACTCTGATGCGCGATGATAAGATCCACCTTGCCGGGTTGCAGCAATGAGGGGTCTGCTTCCATCAGTCCGGGAATATGAACGATGAACTCATAGTTGGAATTTTTCTCGACCACTTCCCGCAGCGCTTTGATGTCGGGGTGCGGGGAGCGGGCTATCATCAATATTTTTTTCTTGCCCTCGACCACTTCCACGAAAGCACTGGCGCGATTGTTCTTAAAGTTTGTTTCGCGAGGGACACTTTCCACAAGTACTTCCAGGCGCTGCGTTCCCTGCGCTGCGGCGTCGAGCTGGAAGTCAAAGTCGAGCATTGATTTCGTTCCGGTGTTCTTGCGCTCCTGCTTCAGCATTTTACCTTGCTGCGACACAGTCACCACGACTTCTGTATTCGGTAATCCTGTCACGCCGACTTCGGCGCGAAGCGGAAATTTATTTCCCTGGTACACGATACGATTATAATCGATTTGTTTCAGCACCAGATCCGCCCGCTCCGTCGTGTCGCCCACTCCGAGCGTGTAGACCGGAACACGCAGCGGAAGATATAGGGGTGAAAGTCCGTTGTTATAGATGCCGTCAGAGACGAGCACAATGCCAGCCAGATTTTTTCCTTCGTAGTTGCCAATTGCATCGCGCAAGCCGGAAGTCAAATCGGAGGTGAGGGCCTGAAAGCGGATGCTATCGGTGCTTCCGGCAAGTGTACGCCGTTCCACGTCGCGATTCTCTTTTGTCAGCGTTTCCGAAATTTCCCGCACAGCAGAAATGATGCTGGTGGTGTCGGACGTCTCTTTAACCGACCGTGAGTTATCGATAAGGACAACAATTGACGGTCGTTCAATAATATTTTCAGCTTGCTTGAGGATCGGGCCAAGCAACAGCAGGAGCAACGCCGTTACGACGATGGCCCGCAATGCAAACAATCCCCGATTTACGTTCTTGCTCCAGTTGTAACGCGTAGTGTACAGCAGCCATGCGTAGCCTGCACCGAGTGCAGTGCACAGGAGAAAATAGATGGGGGAGTATTCAAAAATTAATTTCTGCATTTTCTTCTTTCGTCTGCCTTCGACTCCGCTCAGGCTGACTCCAGCTTCGCATTATCGTGCACCCAATTTTCAAATCTTCAAATTTTCAAATTAGTAACCGTACTTCTCCTTCCACAGCTTCCTCAAAAACTGCCTCATCTCTTCTTCTCGTGGGTTATTCCCCGGATCATAAAACTTTTCACCTGAAATTTCCTTGGGCAGAAACTCCATGTTAACGAAGTTTCCTTCAAAGCTATGCGCATATTGGTAATCTTTTCCGTAACCCATGTCCTTCATCAGCTTGGTCGGCGCATTTCGTACTGTCAACGGCACGGGCAGATCACCGGTTGCAGACACTTTGCTCATCGCGCTCCCTATAGCCACGGTACTCGAGTTGCTTTTAGGTGAACACGCCAAATACGTCACGCACTGGGCCAGGATCAGGCTCGCCTCTGGGTAACCAATCAGATTTACAGCCTGGAATGCGCTGGTGGCCAGCACAAGGGCGGTGGGGTTTGCGTTGCCGATGTCTTCCGAAGCAAGAATGACCAATCGTCGGGCTATAAACTTCACATCTTCACCACCTTCCACCATGCGGGCGAGATAGTAAACGGCCGCGTTTGGATCGCTTCCACGAATGGATTTAATAAAGGCTGAAATGATATCATAGTGTTGTTCTCCACTCTTGTCGTAGATCGCAATGTGTTTCTGCGCGACGTCCATGACAAGCTGGTCGGTAATTTCTATGTCGCCGGGAATTGCTTCGCTGATGAGCTCGAGTAAATTCAAAATCTTTCGCGCATCGCCACCGGAGATATTTAACAGGGCACTCGACTCTTTGATAACTATGTTCCTCTTCTTAAGAAGCTCGTCGCTCTTCAAAGCCTGGTCCAGCAGCTGTAACAGTTCCTTTTCGCCCAACGGCTTTAGCACATACACCTGGCATCGTGAAAGCAAAGCCGAGTTGACTTCGAACGATGGATTCTCTGTGGTCGCGCCGATTAATGTTATCGTTCCTTTTTCGACAGCTCCCAACAGTGCATCTTGCTGCGACTTGTTGAATCGATGAATTTCGTCAATGAACAGTATTGGGCGATTTGCGTGCCTGGCTTTGTCGATGACTTCGCGCACGTCTTTAACACCTGCGCTTACCGCACTCAGTGTATGAAACGGCCGCTTCACTTCGTTGGCGATGATATTGGCGATCGTGGTCTTCCCGACGCCGGGTGGTCCCCACAGTATCATCGACGGAACGTTGCCTGTAGCAATGGCTTTGCGGACGATCCCGTTAGGTCCGACGAGGTGCTCCTGTCCCACCAGCTCTTCGAGCTTCGACGGCCGCATACGTTCCGCCAACGGAGATGTGGAAAAGTTCAACAAACCCATCAGATTGTCATCAGGACCGCAAGGGCGGTTACACTCAAACCAATCAGCGCAAGTATCGAGAACAGGAAAGAGAAAATAAAGAACTTAACGATCGTTTTACCCCATCCCTGCATATACATTCGCTTCATTCCGAACAAAAGATAAAAGTAGATCCAGAAGCCAACCAGTGCCGCCGCCCATCCCAACCACGAAACCTGGTTCAACAGCATCTGTACCGACCCTGCCAGGTAGAAGAAATTATAATAGTATATAGAGAATACCAGGTGCTCACTATAATAAAAGCCGCGTCGGACGTACAGTAGCTTCAGCACCAGCGCAAAAAAGGGCAGAAGCCAGAACAGCACTTTTGAAAAATTGTCTTTGAATGCGTTGCCAAAATCTCTTCCAAATGACTTCGAATCGTCACCTTTGTATTTGTTGTTGAGTTCGATGGCTCTGATCATGACAATCCTTTTAAACCAGCCGTCTCGTTTCCCTACTGGTTTGGCGCTTTCCGCAGAATCGTAAGCTTCAAGAGTGGCGTAATCTGCGTTCTCAAGCCCCCAATTCCAATTCGTCCCACCTTTGTTTTTCTTCTTGATCTTTTTAGTCTGCGATTTTATTGAATCCTGAAGGCCGGCAACGGGATTTTCGGCGTTATCCTTCGGAATGCTATTGCTAATGATAGAGTCCAGCTTGGCTTCATCGAAATCATCTTTTGCTTTATCCTCTCCCGCATCGAACATCGGCGTGATCGACTTTTCCTCTTTGGTTGTCGTAGTATCGGACGATTTCTCTTTTCGGGTAATCTTAACTGGGTTGCTGTCTTTGTTTTCCGGGTCGGGAAGCGAAAAATATAGAAGGAAGAATACAAAGCTTATGAACACATACATCCGCGCCGGATGGAAGTAAGTCTCTCTCTTCCCTTTATTGTATTCCATTGCCAGATAGCCCGGCCTCGTAATCAAATATTTCGTTGTCTGAAAGAACTTACCCTCATAGCTCCAGAAGGACGAAATAAAATTTATCCATAGTTCGCCGAGCGTTTGGCGCCGAGGAATATCTTTTTGACCGCAGTGATGACAAAATGTATCGATGAGTCTGGTGCCACAATTGAGACAATTCTCGTTGATAATTTTCCCCTTCACGCCGGCTTCAGCGTCTACAAATGCTTCGGCCGCGGGTATAGATTTTCCTAAGTCATCCATAGGATTAAAAAGAAAGTTTCTTCAAAACTTCCGCTGTCTTTGTAAGCATGGTATCATTGAAATCAAGATGTGTCACCATCCTGATTTGATTTTCACTGAACTTAGATGCCTTAATATCAAAAGTTGCCAGCTTATTCAAGAACATGTCCGAAGTGAGTCCGTCGACGAGTTCGAAGATGATGATGTTCGTGTCCGTTGGCATGATCGATTTCACATAACGCTGTGGGGAGATCGTCCGCCACAGTTCCTTGGCTCGAATATGATCTTCTTTCAATCTCACGATGTGATTGTCGAGCGCATAGATGCCAGCCGCAGCCAGATATCCTGCCTGACGCATGCCGCCGCCAAAAACTTTGCGCATGCGCCGTACTTTATGTTCGAGTTTTTTGCTGCATAATAAAACTGAACCTACCGGCGCGCCAAGTCCCTTCGAAAGACATATCGACACGGTGTCAAAATACTTTCCGGTTTCTTTCGCCGATCCCCCCGACTCCGTTAATGCATTGAAGAAACGTGCCCCGTCAAGATGCATTTTCAATCCTTTCGATCTAGAAAATTCTGACAGCTCTTTTACCTGTTGCCAGGAATAATAGCTGCCGGCCTCGCGAACAACAGAGTTCTCAAGAGCAACTACTGACGTATGCGGGTAGTGTGGATCGGATGAATTGTTGATGCTTGCGGCTATCTCCTTTATTGTAAGCCGTCCACGATCACCGTCCAGCAACTTTACGCTCACGAGGCTGTTTCCTGCAAGGCCTCCTCCTTCATACTTATAGATATGTGCTCCTTTGTAGCAGATAATTTCGTCGTAGGGCTCCGTATGCACCCGGATACCAATCTGATTCGTCATGGTACCGGATGGGCAGAAGACTCCTGCTTCCAAGCCGAGCATTGCCGCCAATTTTTGCTCCAGTTGTGTTACAGAAGGATCTTCGCCGAGGACATCGTCGCCAACAGCGGCATTGCGCATTGCCTCGAGCATTCCCGGTGTGGGTTTCGTCACTGTGTCACTGCGCAAATCGATAATCATGGAAAGAGATTAGAGGTTCAAAATACGAAAATGGGAAATTGTTTCGGGTTGCCTGTTGCCCGTCGACGGTTTCCTGTGGGAGAACCCACTGGAGGCAGGCCACCGGCAAACTGGCAACTATCTCCCAAATGAGTGTCCTGGAATGCTCTCCGAATCAAAACGGACTACGAAAGAGTTCAATGACCAAGAGTGATGATCAAAATCATCATCTGGGATAAGAATACCTTACTTCTTTCCCAGCGCCCACTTAATTCCGCCCGAAAGGTGCTTGAGAAACTTGGGATCCTGGTAATACTCAGCCTTGTGCCCCAACGCAGTGTAAAATTGACGACCGCCATCGTACTCGTGATACCATGCCAAGGGAAAATAATCTCCAAAAGTCATCCCCGGATACTCCGAGCGTTTATCGTCTTTAACCGTGGTGAGATCAGCCGCCAGTAAAACATGGATGTCGGGGTTGAGCTGATTCACGTAATAACACTCATCCTCCCATTCCCACGAGTCTCCGAGAAAGTTCGTAGCCGGATGTCCCTTGTCGATGACTTTGATAGTGAACTTTTGAAGTTCAGGATGGCGGACAAATCTTCCTCCAAGCATCGCCGCGAACCATGGCCATTGACGTTCTGACCCGGATGCCGAATGAATGCCAACAAATGCACCACCTCTGCGTGTGTAATCGACAAAAGCCTGTTTTTGGACCTCTGTATCAAACGCTTCGTTGTTGCTATTCGAAAAAATTATGCAGGAGAACGCCTTCAATTTCTCGGGCGCGAAAACACCCGGATCATCGGTGGATTCGACAGCGTAGCCAATTTCCTTACAAAGTTTTTGAAGGGCTTCTACGCTGGCCGCGATGTTCTCATGCTTGTATCCCTTGCCATTGTGCGTATAGACCAGAACTTTCTTTTGTGCGAGGGACATCGTGACGATAAGCAACGATGCGGGTACCAGCAAGTATCTTCTCATGCGTCCTGATTTCTGTGTTGTCGAAGGTACGCAAACCGGCAAGAATCACGATACAAAAAGATCAAGTCAGGACAACTACAGAGTAACCGCGTGGTTGACCTCGTCGAAATAGATCACAAAATCAAAAGACGCCGATAGCAACGTGTTTCCATAGTATGATGTCGAGTTGCCGTTCCAAAGTGATCCAATCGTCAGGAAGGGCTTACCGATGTTGATCCACTCATAAAATGGATTTGAAGTATTTACCTGAGATAAATTGAGAATAAAATTCTTTGCGCTTGCATTCTTGAAGAGATAGTTGGTGGAGAGCTTCATTGGAACAGCAGAGAGCGTGTTGGCAACAAGCCTTCCATTGCTGATAGCGTTGAATTGCCCATTGGAAAATGCAAAACCAACTTTCTTATATTGACTTCCGATGCTGCTGGCAATATAAGATCCCATGGTTACGTTGGCCTGGTTTTGAATATGATAGTCATGCGCCCACAAGCAAATTTTATTTCCACCTTGCAGCGTGGATGAAATCCAAACAGCATTTTCAGCCATGTACTGGTCGCGGTAGTTTGTGCCGTCAGAAACTTTATAGCTATAAATAACCTGGTGTGTCTGTATAACATTCCGAGCTAATCCTTTTGCAACCTCATAGTCATATAAAGACATGCCCCGGGCAATCAAATCATCTTTATGGTCAGCAATCTTGTTGTACACATCGGTGACATTTGCAGCTATACTTTTGTAATGGGTCGAGTCACCCGCATAGTTTAGGGTCTTAAAATCAATCAACTGCTTCTGAATGTATATGCTAAATTCCGGATCCACGGCACCGATCCTCTGTGAAAGAAAGTCGGCATTGTACTTAGGGAATTGGCAATCGAATCCATAAAAATGGAGCTTGTCTAAAGGACCTTTACCATCGTTGTAGGACTTCATCCAGGACAGTAGATCATAAACTTCCTGGGTAGCCCATGTCCAGAAGATCATCTTGGTTTTCATGAGCGTTCTCAGGTCTGTTGTATTTCTTCCCTGGACATAGTCTTCGAAGATCGTCGACTCCGCCATGTCCATCTCAAAAGCAAAAGCTCTGAATCCGTGCTTCTCGACCAGGTATTTGAAAATTCGGTGCTTCATTTCAAAAAATTCTTTCGACCCATGGGTAGCTTCGCCCAACCCCACGATGGTAGCACTTGCCACTGCATCCAGTGGCATCAATTCTCCATCCCCGTTCGCTATTGCGGATCCGGCGATCGGTTTAATGACGCTGTTCAGCCCATTGACCAGCTCATGTTGAGTTGCGTCCAGCGGATCAGGAGAATTATCCTTGCTACAGGACGCAAGGCCTAAAAGAAGAATTACAACGATAGCTCTCATGAAAGCATCGGCTAAAATTTTTGGAGTGAACGAGAAATGCGCAGGTAAGTTCCTGGAGAAGCTGACGTCAGCGGGGTAATCAAATATACATCATAGTTTGAAGATTTTACACCAGTAAATGTCCTTTCGCATGGCTGGTGCGATTTGTAACAAGATGTCACATGCTCAACCCGATGTAAAATTTACCGTAAACTTGCTGCATGAAATCCACCCAACGGATCGGATTGCTGCTTGCGCTCGTGTTCCTGCTTCCGGCCCTGTTCTTTTCGGTGTATGAGATATCGTCTTTAAACAAGGACGAGAAAATGATCCAGGACATCTACCAAAAGCAATTGGAGGCTATCCTGTTTTCGGTGAACCAATATTCCGATGATGTGCTGAACAACTGGATCTCTCATATCGAAGGCGGGCTTTCAGAAGCGACGGAGCCGGACTCGGTACCTCGTAAAATCAAAACAATATTCGGGGTGAATGAGGCCATTGTGGGTGTGTTTGTGAGCGACACTATCGAACAAAATCCCGTGCTGAAATTCTTTTCGCCGGACGACCCAGTCGTGAAAGTGCGTCGCTCCGCTATCGATTCTGCATTGGTCGTCAACCGGGTGCTGATCGGTCAGCTTGCCGGCTACAAGAGGAGTGGATTTCAAAAGATCGTCGCATTCACGTTTCCTCCCTGCGGATCAACAAACTTACAGGGCCTTATTTTTATCGTCGAAAATTCCGCTCGTCGTCAGGTTGTCGCTGGGGTATTGCTGGATCCAGAGGTTTTTATTGAACAGCTCGTTGGGCCAAGGTTGCAGGTGATTGCAAAGGATCAGTTTGTTTTATCTGCTTATAACAAAAGTCAATCTGCGCCATTCTATTCTACGCTCAATACTGACACGGTCGGAGTACGCTCAGCTATTCTTACAAAGGATTTTTGGCTCTTCCCGGACTACACACTTGGCATTCGAGTCCTCGGGGCTTCCATTGAAGAGGTGATTAGTGAGCGAACGACAACAAACTTTATCCTGCTTGCGTCACTCGATGTGATCCTGATTTTAGCCGTCATTTTCGTTTTCCGTAACGTGAAAAGAGAGGTGCAGCTCGCTCAGAATAAATCCGATTTCGTCTCCAACGTGTCACACGAGATACGCACGCCCCTCGCCTTGATCAGCATGTTTGCCGAAACACTTGAAATGGATCGCGCGCCATCCGAAGCAAAGAAAAAAGAATATTACAGCATCATTAGCAAAGAGACCCACCGTCTATCAGGCATTGTTAACAAGATTCTCAACTTCAGCCAGACGGAGGCTAACAAGAAGAAACTCACCTTTGAAAAGTTTGAGCCCGAACAAGAGATCCGCCAGGTGCTAAACAATTACGATTTTCACCTGAAGAATAACGGTTTCGAATATCATGTTGCGTGCGAGCCACGCCTGGAGATTGTGGCAGATCGGGAAGCTTTTACGGAAGTGTTGATCAACCTGGTGGATAATGCTATCAAATATAGTGACAATAAAAAGCGTATTGAGATATCAACCCGCCGTGATAATGGCTTTGGTTTGGTGTCGGTTAAAGACGCGGGCGTAGGCATAAGCCCGAACGATCAGAAGCATATTTTCGATAAATTTTATCGAGTTTCCAGTGGCAATCTCGCCAAGGCGCGCGGAACAGGGCTTGGGCTTTCCCTGGTGAAGCAGCTGATGGACCTGCAGGGTGGCAGGATCTCTGTTGAAAGTCATCCCGGCGCGGGCTCGACGTTTACGCTATTCTTTCCAACTCACATTCAATAACCATGGCCAACATACTGATCATAGAAGATGAACCGGCAATGCAGCTTGGCCTGAAAGACAACCTGGAACTTGAGCACTACAGTGTAGATGCTGCCAGCGATGGTGAGACTGGACTTGCAAAAATAAAATCGGGCACATATGACCTCATCCTTCTGGATGTCATGCTGCCCAAGTTGTCGGGGTTCGATGTTTGCAAAGCAAGCCGCGCGGCTGGAGTAAAAACACCCATAATCCTGCTGACGGCACGCGGAGAAGAAATCGATAAAGTGCTCGGCCTGGAGCTGGGTGCCGACGACTACATTACGAAACCCTTCAGTGTTCGGGAATTGCTGGCGCGCGTGAAAGCCATCCTTCGAAGAGTGCAGCCAGGCACAATCAAGGAAAGCTTTATCTCTATTGGCAGACTTGAGATCGATTTTGGTTTGTTTGTTTCGAAGGAGGCCGGGAAAGAGATCAAGCTATCCCATAAGGAATTCGAAATATTGTCTTTTCTGTACAAGAATAAAAACCACGTTGTGAGTCGTTATGATCTGCTTGAAAATGTTTGGGGTTATGAAGAGCAACTCACGACACGTACTGTGGATAATTTTATCGTGCGCCTGCGCCAAAAAATAGAGACGAATCCGAATCAGCCGCGCATCATTCTCACGGTGCATGGTTCGGGATATAAATTGGTGATTGGTAACCCGTAGCCGGGTATTCGATGACTGAATCGCAAGGTTTACGCTCCTATCGAATTTTGTGAACCGTGACAGCAAATCTTAAAACTTAACGGTTCGAGACTTTCAACCGGGCACCTTCGAAAGCATTGCCACCGGACTTTATTTTCCAACTGAACCGCTGCTTCACATCAGTGTATAACGATTGCGCTTGAATGCACTCAAGGAATTCGGCCTTGGATAACGGCAATTTCAGCAAAGAAGATCATGACAACTTGTTACAAACCTTTACCCCCCGGTGACATCTGTGCCTGGGGACGTCCCGTTCTTTATCACATGAATCGACAAAAAAAAATAATCTTATGAAACTTCAATCAATCATCGTTGTAGGACTCGTTGCAGTCATTTCCGCTTCGTTCACGGGAGCTTCCGCACAGCAATACGGAGATGTTCCAGTCAAAATTCTGCCGACCACTGAAAAGGGTATCGTGAAAGTTTGGTTCGCAACGCCAGCGAGTCAGTCAGTCACTGTAAAATTCTATAATGAGAATGGCCTCCTCGGATCCGATAACATCAAAGGCGGAAAATACCTGAGTGGGTTTTCTAAAAAATATGATGTCAACCATGTTAAGACGGGTAGCTTCTGGGTGGCAGTAAGCTCACCGAGCATGGACGTGACTTACAAGATCGTACCCTCTGCAGACGGGCGCAATCTCGATGCGCAGTTGGAGACCTCGACCTATAACCACACGGTGGTTGCCGCTAACAACTAGTTTGGGTTTACACTAGTTGGGTTTGTTTGAGAAGGGCGCAATGAATGGTCATACTCATTCGCCTTTCCTCAAACATTCCTTAATTTTATTTTAAAATCGTTTGTCTTGAGGCTTTTCGTATCAATTTTCTTAATCTGCCAGCCCTTCACCACGTTGGTTTTTTCACAGGTGATCAACCTGAAAGGAAGCTGGAAATTTCATGTCGACGACCGGTCGGCATGGGCTGCCCCCGACTATGACGATTCGAAATGGGAGACGATCTATGCCCCATCTCCCTGGGAAGATGAAGGCTTCAACAACTATGACGGCTTTGCATGGTACCGAAAGAAGTTCGACGGTCGCAAGCTGAACAAAGACCTGGGCTATTTTCTGAATCTGGGATACATTGACGATTGTGATGAGGTTTACCTCAACGGCTCCCTCATCGCCGTTTCCGGCATGATGCCTCCAAAATTTAAAACAGCTTACAACAAAGAGCGGAAATACCCGCTGCCTCCGGACATTATTAAGTACGACGGAGAAAATACAATTGCGATCCGGGTGTATGACGTGGTCCACGGCGGTGGAATTGTGGATGGGAATATCGGGATATACAGGATGGATAATTTTTCCGGCTTGTTATTTAGCCTTAATGGCCTCTGGGAATTTGCGACCACCGAAGACGATGAGAGAATCAAGGACGATCGTGCCTGGAAAAAGATCATGGTGCCTTCGGCATGGGAACACCAGGGTTATTCAAAATATGACGGCCTTGCCTGGTATAAGAAGACCTTTACCCTGCCCGCCAGTTTCTCAAAGGAGCCGCTCGTGCTTGTATTGGGAAAGATTGACGACTTCGATAAAGTTTATCTCAACGGACAACTGATCGGAACAACTAATGACCATCGCCCTTATGGCAACAGTGACTCTTACACAGTCGAGCGGATCTATGACATTCCTGCGAACTTGTTAAGACGTAATGGCACCAATACCGTCGAAGTCTTTGTTGAAGATATGGGCAACTGGGGCGGCATTTACGAAGGGGATGTTGGAATAGCATTGAAAGCGCACTATCGGCGCAAATGGAATGATTAGATGATCTTCCTCGGATCACCCACGCTCCACAGATCTATAGTTTGTTAAACAATGACCATCCTGGCCCCGTAGCCGTGTACCATCTCCGCGTGCTACAGGTGCTTTGGGTTCATTTTTGACAACTAAGCGCAGTTGAGATGGAATAAGTTACGCGCGCGGATAACGGCAAAGGGGTGACTTGCAATGATAAGAGACTGATTAACTTGTGGCATTGACAATGGCCAAGCTTTCAATAATCGTTTTCTTGTTTGGGTGGAGTGTAGCTTTCGCGCAGCAAGCACAAATTCTTCCTGTTGCAAAGTCGAAGTTTTTTAATTTTTATAACAACAAATTCGTCGACGCCCACCACTCCTTTTATTACTGGATGGAAAAAGTGGAAAAGCAGAAAACGAAGGACGTGAATTCATTTGTTGATAGCCTGGAAACGGAATTTAAGACGCGGCTTTCACCGGAAGAGCGCAAGAGCCTTTTCTCTGTGCTCAGTTTCTATCGCAAGAATTTTCTCGGCAAGGATCTTTTATTTAATGATACCCTCTACAACGTAAAATCCACGCTGAAGAAATTTCAATCAACGGAGGATTTAAAGAAAAGTGATATGCCGTTGTTCTTCAAAAGAACGTTTGGGCCTGCAATGCAGGTCTTTGAGAAGCATATGTGGCCCGCGCATTCAAAAAGAAACATTGCTAAGATCAACGAACTAATGGAACAGCTGACAGCGTTGGAGACAACCATCGGCCCGGAACTCGAGCGGATGTACCAGTCGACCTGGAGCACCGCTACTCTCGAAGTCAGTATGACTTATTATGCCAACTGGGCCGGAGCCTACACTGCGTTTTCAGGCAAACTGATCGAGATAACTTATAGCTCCTCTGATCATGCAATGGATGGGACACAGGGAGTAGAGATTCTCTTCCATGAAGCGAGTCATTGGCTTGTGCTTAAGAATATCAAACCTTTGATTGAGGAGAAGGCAATGATGCAGAAAAAACGGGTTGCGGGACAGCATCAACTGTGGCACGCCGTTCTGTTTTACATCACCGGCAAAGTTGTACAGAAGGCCTACGCGGACGGAGGAGTTGCGCATGAGCTTTATATGGTAAAGAACAATATCTTCACTCAGGGATTCAGCAGGTATCCTGAAGCGCTTGATCCCTACCTCGAAGGAAACACGGATCTCGGGGCCGCAATCGAGGAGCTGGTTAGGATATCACGAGCAGAATAACTTACTCACCAAAACAGTTTCAAACGCGTTATGAAAAAAGATTACTGGAATGTCTCTGACGAACAGGTCGTGGAAAAGACAGGGAAGAATATCCCTGATTGGATAAAAATCCTCGACAAGATTAAGGCGGCTGAAATGAAATCTAATGATGTGGTCAGTCACCTGCAGGAGAATTACGATGTCCCCCGGTATTGGGCTCGTACTATTACCACACACTATTTAAAACAAAAGCAGTAAGATTTTTCTGATGTTCTTATGGTATGTCAGACTCCTAGGTGTCTGACACGTGAGCATCTTAAAACCAGATCATTCCAGTTTCACCTTGCTTTTTCATCTGTTCACATTACTCAAAAAACGGAATTCCCGGCGTCGCATATTTTTTCAATCCCGATTCAATCATCTCCAGGCCAATTCCAGGTTTGTCGGAAACTTTGAGGAAGCCATTCTTAATTACGGGAGGCTCTGCAATCATGCCCGCCCAGTCGGAGATAGTCCCTTGATTTGATTCCAGCATTAGGAAGTTCGGAACCGATGCGCAAATGTGTGCCGACGCCATCAACGCCCACGGAGTACCAACCATGTGCGGTGCAAATGGAACATAGTGTGCGTTGGCGATTGTTGCGATTCGCTGCGCCTCACCGATCCCACCACATTTCTGAACATCAGGCATGATTATGTCCGCCGCTTTCATCTGAAGCAACGTTTCGAACTGATATGTCAGGAACAGGTTTTCTCCCGCACAGATCGGCGTGCTTGATGATAAGGCTACTTCTCGCATTGCCTCCATGTTTTCTGCAGGAACAGGCTCCTCGATCCAAGTCAGGTTATATGGCTCTAACGCCTTCACTATTCGCAACGCAGTTGGAAGATCAAAGCGTGTATGCATGTCAATCATCACGGCCATGTCCGGTCCGACCGCGGCGCGCACTGCAGCGACGGTGTTGATAAGGCGCGTGAGCTCTTTGTTATTATAGGTTCGGTTATACGTATCCTGTTTATTCGGATCTTCTTCAAACGCCGAGAAGTCAACCCAGAATTTGATCGCGTCATAACCCGCGTTCTTTCCGGCAAGACATGACGCTGCGATTCTCTCAGGTGACCCGGCATTGTCGACCGGATGTGTGTATAGGTGGACAGAATCGCGGAACTTGCCACCAAGCAATTGATACACCGGCAATCCCAATGCCTTCCCCGCAATATCCCACAGCGCGATATCAACCGCCGACAAAACAGAGACAAACACTCCGGACTGTGAACCGACGAAGGGCGCAAGGGGTGCGACACGTCTGAGGTCATCGAACAGCCTGTTGACGTTGATAGGATTTTTTCCAATCAACTTTTCACCAAGTTGTTTCGCGAGATAATAAGTTCCTCCAACAGCGTCGACAGCCTCTCCGTAGCCAGTGATACCCTGGTTTGTTTCGATTTTGATGAACATCTTCCGCTGGTCGGGAAGCACATAAGCCGAAGTGACTTTTGTGATTTTAAGCTCGCTTGGAGTGGATGCGAGGTTTTGTTTAGCAATGGCCGTCTCAAAGCCGGTACCGAAGTTGGTGAAGACAGCTGTGCTTGCGGCGGCCGCAGCGCCAGCTTTCCTTAGGAATGATCGTCGAGTAGACATGCGTTTAGGTTAAGGTCCATACAATTTAGGTTTTTAATCTCCCGCCCAGCCGCCGTTGCTGTAGAAGGCAAAAAAAAATCATGCAACAAACAAATGTTGCATGATTGATCAGATTGGGCGCGTGACCGCCAGAAAAATATCCTTCGGAACGATTACATCACTCCGAATTGCTTCAGGTATTTCTCGGAATTCGCTTTCACAGCCGGCGTCGGATTCATGGTCAGCGATTTTTTAAAGTTTTTGACGGCATTGTCCTTATCGCCCTTCAACGCGTAGGCTTCGCCCAGGCTGTCCCATGCGTTGGCACTCTTCGGAAATCTTTGTGTGTTAAGTGTCAGCATTTGAATTCCCTTGTCAAAATTCTTCTGGTTGAGGAGCTGATATCCGTACAGGTTCAGTTCAGGCTCGGTCGCAGCAGCAATAGCCTCTGAAAGCACTTTTTCACCATCTGCATTTCTGCCGAGTGCGGTCAGGATCTGAGATTTTACATTCTTCGAATTGAAAGTAGGGTTCTGTTGGATCGCCTGATCTATCCACGTTAGTGCGGTTTCAAGGTTAGTCTTGTTGGCAAGCGCATAGTTTGCGGCGCTATTGAATCCCTGCGCGGTGAACCCGGTACTGCCCTTGAGTTCGGCGGCGGCATTTGCCATCACGATGTCATCTACGGCGAATTCGATAACCACCGGAAACTGCTTCTTCTCCCAGTTCAGCACAAGTTCGCCACTGTTTTTTGTAAGATTGATGAAATCATATGTCAACACCTCTGTATGGTTGTTGTTTCGTATCTGGATCCTGGATCGCAGAAGATCATTTTTCGCGTCGTAAAAGAAGCTGCCCCATGATTTGGTGTCATTTGAGAGTATCACCTCGCCCGTGTCATCCTGGTTAATGACATAGAACAATCCATAAGTTCCAGCTGGGACAGCCTGACCTGCAAACTTCGCAGGGTGCGAAAATGTGATCAGTGTATTTTCATTTGCGCCGGCTCTCCAGGGTGCATCGTTGCCCAAACCGAATCCCTGCTTGTTCCAACCGTAGGGTACGAGCTTCCCCCAAACTTCGCGGCCTTTGACTGCGGGACGGGAATAGCTCACGGTCACGGTAGAGATGCCGATTGTTTGCGTGACTTTAGATGCTGGACTTGGAGTGCGTGGCGTGGTGACTGGCTGCGCAACAACCGGCACTGCTGTCAGCACAATTAAGAATGCTGACAGGATCGAGAATGAAGACTTTTGCATGGTTAAGTTGTTTGGTTTCACAAGTGCTACGGAATTTGTATCAGCGCGTTCCGATGCAAGACTAAAATCAACCTATTTGCTGTAGGCTGATTGTTCGGATATGAAACTAAACGTTAGCGCAAAAGCAGATTGGGTGAGAAGGAAGTTGAACTCGGTTTGAACAACCCTGCCCCACTGACCCGCAGCACCGTGTACCACTCTGAGATGCTACAGGGCTGCGGGGTCCGGGATTGCTATGGCACTTAAGAAAAATCAGAACTTATATATCGCGGCCATTCCGATGGTTGACTGCGTGTGAAGTGTAAACGCCCCGTCCTTATCGACGAATTGTTGGGGTGCATCTTCACCCGCAGGCCCCTGTTTCTTTTGAAAATTATCAAAGCGAAACTCTGGTTTCAGTAAAAGCTTTCCGTCGGCCAGCGAGAAGTTGCCTGTAACCGTGTAGGTATGTACATCCGTTCCTTCACCGTTGGTAAGCAGGGCGCGGGCTCCCGATGTATTGTCGAAATATTCAATGCGGGTTCCGAGCGAGAAAATATCCGAGAACTTATAGGCGACGTACAGATTGGCCCCGCTCCAGTGCTTTGCGTCGGGCGTGTAATTGCCCCCTTGAAATTCTCCTTTCACTGTGCCTTGCATGAGCCAGGTGGCCAGCGAAATCCTCTCCGTCAGCTGATACGTCATTACAAGATCCAATACTCCAAAATATGAAGTTGTGTCCTGCCCGTTGGCCCGCGCGTTCGCCTCATTTCCCTGGATGGTGTTGAAATAAATGCTGAGCCCTTTTGCCGGTGAGACAAACAGCTGCCCGATAAAACTTTTGCCGCGGTTGTTGTCGTTAATATTGTCTGTACCGTTTACGATACCCGCCATCAAAGAAACTTTGTCGCTGAATGCATACGTGCCTTTGAGTCCGAGATGATAGAAGGGGATCCCCGCATTGAACGTATTGTTTATTGAATAATGAAAATTCAGCGGTGCATCAATCATCTCGTAACCTATATGAGTTCCGAACTGACCGGCCGTGATCGTGAGCTTATCCGTCGCCTTAACATTGATGTATGCCTGCTTGATCATGATAGCCGAATAGGTACTGTTTGCGACGACAGTACCCCAGCGATAGCGGAAGTCATTGCCGTAGCTTCCATATTCTACGTTGGGACCAAAACCAATTTCACCAACCACTTCTGTGTTTTTATAAGCATAGCTCATCCGGTTGAGGAACATACCGAGCTGAAACTGCCCGACATACCTGTCAAACCCCCGTGAAATTCCCGACGAGCCAAGGTTGTTGCGTGTAGCAGGCTGATTCAGGTTAGCGAAGTAATATGTATCGAAATACCCGGAGTATGTAAACTTCCCCTTGTCTTCATCTTTCTTTTCATCTTCCTGGGCCTTCTCGCCCGCTGTGACGATGGGCTCTTCAACAACCGGTGTTTTTGTCCCCTCATTTGCCGCCATTACGAATTGTTCCTGTGCCGAAGACTGAAAAGATATTATCAGAACGAATCCCACGGTCCCAAAACCAAGGGATTGTGATCTTATATTTTTCATAATTTTGAATGTGTTTTAATTAACAATAAGCTAGAGTGGTCCCTGTGAGGGTATCTCACACCCTCCGGGGACGCTTTAGTGACTGCCTAGACAGCCTCTTTCATTACCGCCAGGTGCGATACGTTTTCTCCGTGCTGACTTAAATCGGATCCAACCTTCTTCTCTTCCGTGCTGATAGTCATCGGCGAAAGCAGGTCGGTTATTTTCAGAATGACGAAAGATCCAACAAAGATGAATGCCACTGCGAGAACGAGGGCGATCACATGCACTTTGAACAATGTGAACTCACCAAAGAGGAGACCGTTGCCAGTTGTGTTCGCGCCGTTGACAGCAGTATTCGCAAGGAAGCCTGTCATCAACATCCCGACTGCACCACCTACGCCGTGACAAGGGAATACGTCGAGTGTATCCTCGAGTGAAGTTTTTGATTTCCAGCTAACGACTACGTTGCTGATGAGCGCTGCGATCGTTCCGATAAAGAGACTTGATGGAATTGTGACGAATCCTGCTGCAGGTGTGATAGCAACCAGCCCGACGACTGCGCCGATGCAGAATCCAAGTGCCGAAGGTTTCTTGCCACGCACTACGTCAAAAAGAACCCAGCAAAGTCCGGCTGCGGCTGAAGCTGTATTGGTGGTGGCGAAGGCAGATGCGGCAAGAGGTCCGGCACCTAAAGCGCTTCCCGCGTTAAACCCGAACCATCCGAACCACAACAAACCGGTTCCGAGAAGCACGAATGGAATATTTGCCGGAGAGATCGCAACCTTCTCTTCAGATTTATTCCTCAGGTACATCGACGCTGCAAGGGCGGCGAAACCGGCGGACATATGGACTACTGTACCTCCCGCAAAATCAAGCACACCAAGCTTGAAGAGGAACCCGTCGGGATGCCAGGTCATGTGTGCAAGCGGCGCATAAATCAATAATGAAAAGAGGACAAGGAAGATCATGTAGGATTTGAAGCGTACCCTTTCTGCGAATGTGCCGGTGATGAGGGCTGGTGTGATGATGGCGAACTTCAATTGAAACAATGCGAACAGCACTAACGGAATCGTCGGTGCAAGTGACCAGGGCTTTCCGTCCAGCACATTGCTGAACATGAAAAACGAAGCGGGGTTGCCGATGATGCCGCCGATGGAATCGCCGAAAGCGAGACTGAATCCAACTACGATCCAGAGCACGCTGATCACCCCCATTGCTATGAAGCTTTGCAGCATGGTTGATATGATATTCTTTGTGTCGATCATGCCCCCATAGAAGTAGGCGAGGCCGGGTGTCATCAGCAGTACGAGTGCCGTTGCAGCCAGCATCCATGCAACGTCGCCGGAGTTGATGCCCTCCGTGACAATAGCGGTAGGCACTGCGGGCATGAAGAGCGCCAGCACGCTGATGCCGATGAGTAGGATCAGGTAAATGAGTGGTTTTTTCATAGTTATAGGTGTTTGGTTTGGTTCAATGGGTTAACTATTCTTTAATAAATATTTAAAATGCCGCTCAAAAAAATACCCATCCGACCAAATAAATTACCGAATACGATTTCGATAGGATATTTTTTGATGGTATGTATCCAAAAAACAGTATAAAATTTTGAAAATAGGGTCAAATTTTACCCTACTTCTTAAAAATGGCAGGTGGGACTCATTGACCGCTTGCAATCATTAGCTGTGGCGTATTCGGAGTCCCAGGATTTCGACTTTTTAACCTTTAGTTCTGGCATTTTTGGGGTTTCTTGCGGTGATGATCGCGCGTATTTCTTTTACCCTCTTTGCAGGAATATTTGCATTGGCGGCAGACGCCCAGGCTGTGAAGAAATACAATCTCTTTCAGCTCGAAGGCAATGATGTACTTTGGCATAACACGTATCCGTTCACAGGTCCACCCGAAGACTTGAGGCCGTTGGTGGTGCAAATGCTCAAGTCAAAATTTTTCACCTTCAACGTGGTCAGGAATGAGGCAGGTTATGTAGGAGAAATACAACACTTTAAAGTCGACTGCAAACGCTATGGCAGGACGTACCTGAACACCCCACGGATGTATTGGGATGGCGAATGGACAGGGAAGTTCGTAGTCAAAGTCTTCGCCGATCGGTATGAGGTTACGGTCTATGCGTTGTATGCTGAGAAGATCGAGCAGAACGTCGGCTACTACAAGGGAGAGAAATCGGTGAGTGGACGATATGTCGATATTGTAACGAAAAAGGGAAAAGGGTTTCGCAAGAGTGAATACAACAACCTGGATCTGCTGAGCCTTAGCCTCAAGGATAGCTTTGATATCAGTAAAAAGACCAGTGATTGATGCTTTTTGCAGTTAACGTACTGTCTTTCGGCTTATGTGGAAAAAAATAGTTGCTGCGATTTCCTGGAGAATAAACCTTTGGAGTGCTCGAAGAAATCCTGATCATTATCAGAACCGGCCTTCTAGAGTAGTAGCGGCGGAAATCTGGAATTCGAGGACAAATGACCGCCTGCTTGATATCATCTATGCTGCTATTCCCGAAGCGCGGAAAATAGATCATAGCGACATTTCCGCCAAAATGCCCGGTCCGCCATACTGGCCCGATATCTGGCCTGGCGAAAAATACAAGCTGCTTAGCGCCCTCGTTGTTGTACTTCAGCCTCAGATTGTGGTTGAGATAGGAACCTCCACCGGACTTTCCGCGATGTCAATTAAAAAGCATCTTCCAGTCAGTGGAAGGCTCTACACGTTTGACCTGAGACCATGGAACGTCGTCCCGAATACGGTCCTCGCTGAGTCGGACTTCGCAGACGGCCGGATGCTTCAAATAACAGATGACCTCTCCGACAAGTTAATGTTCGAAAATCACGCTGACGTTCTACGCAATGCTTCCATTGTATTCATTGATATCGGAGTTGATAAGTTGCGGCGCGAGGAAAAGAAGATCCTTGGAAATTTTGAAACTTTGAATTTTAAAACGAATCCCATCTTTATTCTTAATGATATACGGCTGGACGAAATGGTGACTGTCTGGGAGGGCATTAGGAGACCGAAGCAGGATGTAACGTCATTCGGTCATTGGTCTGGCAATGGATTAGTGGATTGGAATGGATAACAGTTCACTGTTTTTAAACAAGACGAAGTCTCTCCATTAACATTTTTCTGTATGTATAGCTGACGGGCAGTTTCGTTTGGTCAATTTCCATATAGTCTCCATTGATGCCCGACACGTGCGCAAGATTAACGACGTAAGAGCGATGAATGCGAACAAACTCATGTTCTGCAATCTTCTGCATCATTTTGTTGAGATTGCATGCTATAATGAAAACTCTGTTGTCAGCATGTAATTTTGAATAGCTGCCAAAAGCCTCGAGGTAACGAATATCTTTCAAGTGCACCTTGACAAAATGCTTGCCTTCTCTCACAAAAATTGACTGCCGAACAAGAAATTCCTGCTTGCTTGCCGGGATCGAAGCATTCACCGGATTTTCATTTTCGCTGCAAGCGAAAATTGCCAGTTCGATTGCTAACCGGAGCTCTTTATCGTTGAATGGCTTTATCAAATAGGCATGTGGTCGTGTGATCTTCGCTTCTTCAAACGTCGCTTGATCCGAATAAGCGGACAGATATATAAATGGAAACGCGTAGAGTTCGCGCAAGATCCGGGCCACCTCGATTCCATTCATGTCACCTTTCAGATGGATGTCCAACAACGCAAGGTCGGGGTGGAGTTCTTTTGCATATTCCAAGGCGGATTGTCCATTATCGGCGACCCCCACGACATCATAGCCGAAACGGGTTAATGTCTCCTTCAGGTCTTCCGCCACAACCGGATTGTCTTCAACAACGAGGATTTTAACCTTTTCAGAATCCATTCTGCAAACTTGTGGTATGAATGATTGCTTTGCGTTTATCAAACCTTAAAAGATAATTAGAATATCGGGCATCGTCGGTCTCTATGCGAGGCTATCGAAAAACGTCTGCAAAGAAATAGCAGGCATTCGCAAAGAAATGCCAAGCACCGGTAAAAGTGATAGCCCGTTACCTGTACACCCTGGATACCTTGATGTTGTGATCGATTCGATCATTTCTTAACACATCAAAATATTCACACATGAAAAAAATTATCAGTGGATTGCTGCTGTCAAGTTTAGTAACCTGTCTCTTGCTTATGATTTCGTGTAGCAAAAAAGACGATGCGCCTCCCGCCATTCCTCTGAAGGCGAAAGCAGGTGATGACAAGACTGCTGAGGTATTAACATCCGTTTCCCTTGACGGATCTGGTTCGACGGGACCCGGCACATTTCAATACAAATGGGAATTGGTCAACGTTGGCGGCGCTCCCGACGTGAATCAGAACACGATCAGTATGCTGAATCCTACTTCCGCAACAACCTCCTTTACACCGCCTAAGAATGGCATCTACACGTTCCGGCTTACGGTTACACTTGACAACCAGTTCAGCACGGACGAGGTCGTTATCACCGTTGCTACAGTAAGATCATTAAGCGGAACACTGGCGGAAAATCTTGCTTTGGTTGACATCGAGCCGGACCCCTCGAAACCAGATTACCGCGTGACTGCTGATTTTACCATTCCGTCTGGAAAAGTTGTGAACGGTTCTACCAGCGGAGTCGTCATTGAAGTCGCGGACAATGCGGGTATTGAAATCGCCGGTGGAAGCTTGACCGGGACAACCGCCCTTAAGTTCATATCCAGCGCCGGATGGAAGGGCTTCCTGTTGAACGGCGGTTCTCTGAGCCTGGCAAGTGGTTCGAGTATTGAAAAAGGTGGTAAGTCTGCATTTACCGGTCAGGCCGAAGCAGCTACTATCACCGTAGCAAGCGGAACGATCACACTCAATGGAGTTTTGTTTTTCACTTCGACGGGATACGATGTACGTATCGTCACAACTTCAGCTTCTTCGAATATTACCGCGACTTCATTTACTGCGGCAAAGCCGGTCAAAACTCCGATAGATTATTTGCGGGTATTCAATAACAATGGATACACCGGCAACTATGACTACATCACAGTAACGACTCCGGGAGCCGGGACGATCATCTCCAACGGCAGCGTTGGTTATGTATTTCAAAACGCAAAATATTATCTGGATGGTGACCTCACCGTCGGATCGCGGATCACCGCCACCAATTCAACCATTTATGTTAAAGAAGGCGCGGGAATCCTGGCATCCGTTGGCATGGATGTCGCAAACACAACATTTGATGGCCTCGCGGGTGCCAGCTGGAAAGGCATCGCTCTCAATGGCAGCAGTGGCAGTTCAATCAGTAACGCTGTCGTAAAAAATGGTGGCAGTGCTGTCTTTAATACGGGAGCCTTTACATCATCCGCGAAGGCCGCAATTTATTGCGCCACAAGCCAATCCATTACGAATTCAGAGATCAGTCAGAGTGGTGGGTACGGCATATACCTTGACCCGACGTCAGGCAATGCGAACATTGCCAACACGAAAATCAGCAGCACCACACTTGCAGGCATCACCGGTCCGATAAATTTAATCCACCAGGTTGGCGGAAGTTCGCCGAACACCTTTACGATGAACGCTGGGGTTCCGGCGGTGGAAGTTCAATCGGTCATTGGCGGAGCCACACCCGTTGGAACGTGGCCCGCGCTTGGCGGAACGAATTACTATCAGTTCTTAAGCGGTGTAATACAATCCGGCGGCAGCTGGACGCTGGCGGCAGGTGTTAATGTAAAATTCAAATCCGGGAAAACTCTATACATCCAGCAAGGTCTTTTTAAAGCCATCGGCACAGTTGCGCTCCCGATCACTTTCGACAGTGATGCAGGAACTGCTGGCTCATGGCCGGGCATTCTAATCGAATCAACCTCTAACCTGGAATACTGCTTGATCAAGAACGGTGGCCAGTCCGAAGTTTTTAAGGGAGGGGTTACACCTGCGACAGAAAAAGCCAATGTGGTATTCAACTATGGCGGTGGTGTTTTAACAAACACCTTCAAGAACAACACAATTAGCGGCGGCGCAGGGTATGGAACATTAATAGAAAGTGGCAAACAGGACCCTCAGCCATTGCTGGCTGCTAATGCAAATACCTTTACCAGCAACGCGTTAGGCACCTCCATCAAGAAACCATAGAATGGTTTGAGTTCAGTAGTGAAGAAAGATCCCGTCGATGGGATCTTTCTTGTTGTGAGAAAGGCCCACAATTCGCAAGACACGCCGAAATTCCAGCTTATTTCATTGACGAAATGACAACCAGTAATTTAGGAGGCTAAAGCAAATTTTTTGAAATGGGCATGCTCGGAAAATTTATTTGGTGTATGCTCCTGGGTAATGCTTTGTCTTTAACTGCCATTGCGCAATTGGACAGTGCCAGCCTCGTAAAATCGATACCCGAAACCGAAGGACTTATAGGATCTGACTATCCACAGGCAATGGCCCGCGGAACAGCCATCTATAATCAAACAATAGCTTCATGTGGCTGGTGTCGTGCCCGTGCTGAGTTAATGTTTGGCAGAATGTATTGGTCCGACGGTGATTACCCGAATGGACTCGTGCATTTCAAAAGATCTGCAAACCTCGCCATGGCGATTACTGATTTCGATCTATGGGCTACTGCCATCGACCTTATTGCAACTACATTTTACTACCAGGCGTACTACGACTCCGCTAAATATTATTATCAGAGATCCTACACCCAATACGAATCGCTCGGAAACATTGCCGGGATGGTCAAAGTGCTCAACAACTTCTCTCTCATGTACCACCGCCAGGGAAACTTCCAGAAATCGATCGAATATTTATTTAAATGCGAGCAATTACGGAAGGATCACCCGGAAGTGAAATACGAGATCGAAGCGTTGGGGGCAATGGGAACCTTGATGGTAGATACGCTTTACTACAACGAACAAATAAAAGAAAATCTCAAAGAGCTTTCTTCACCGGAAATCACCCGCAATGACAAAAAACTTGCAAGCGTCTATCACAATCTTGGCAAAGCTCACCGGCAGTTGGAAAATTACCAAACGGCAGCACGTTACTTCGTGAAAGCGTCCCGGGTTCAGGAACGCCTTGGATTGATCCCGGTTTGGGCGCAGGCTGGGATTGACTACCGGGATGGCAACATGATGGATTCAAGCTTGTTCTATCTCAAACGCGCGCGACAGCTCGCCAATAGAACGCCCCGACCCTATACGGCCTACCACCTTGAGCTTACCGGAGATACTTTTAAATACTTCAAACAATTTGATTCCGCGCTGGTGTATTACAAACAGGCGTTTGATTTGGGCGTGAAGATGAATAACCGGATTACGTTCACCGGCATACATCGAAGCCTCGTCGACGTTTACACAGGATTGAAAAAATACAATGAAGCGGAGCATCATTTGAAGACTGGGCTTCATCTGGCAAGCGAGGTTGCACTGATCCACAAGCGTAACCTGTATGGAAGTGGGAAGAAGCTTTATCAGGCCAAAGGGGACTATGCTATGGCACTTGAGTACGCAACCCGATCATCTGCAATCACGGATAGCCTAAATCGACAGCAAACAGCAATCAATCTCACGCGCATGCAGGCAGAATACCAAACCGCAAAAAAGGAACGGGAACTCGATCTGGTTAAGAATAAGAACATCGAGAACGAGCTGAATATCAGGAACAGAAACGTCGTGATCGCATCGCTCGCCGGCGCAAGTATAATCTCCCTGGGCTTCATCCTCGTTTTTGCCCGCCAGCGCAACAAAATCAAGAAAAAGAACTCAGCATTGGATGTCGCTTACAAGGAACAGCTTACCCTTTTGCAGGAAGTGCATCACCGCGTAAAAAATAACCTTCAGCTTATTGCAAGCCTTATCAACCTCCAGTCCTCTCATTCCAACAATCCGGAAGTTGTGCGCGAGCTCGAAAAGACCCGTTCGCGGATCATGTCGATTGCATTGATACACCAAAAGCTGTACCGACAAGACCACATGGGACCCGTGGATTTGAAAAGTTTCTTAACGGACCTCATCGCCAACATTCTCTCCAGCGCCGACCTGGAAGGCGGACTGAACAGAAATATCAACATTGCACAGGTCGACGTCGGTATCGACAGTGCCTTATCAATCGGTTTGATCGTAAATGAATTGGTGACCAATGCACTAAAGCATGGCCTCATGAAAACAAATGACCCAGTCCTTACGGTGCAGGTGGATCACAGGAAAGACCAGCTTGTGATTTTTGTGAAAGATAACGGGCCTGGCAACGTCAACAATCCTCATACAGTGGGTGAGGGGGGCTTTGGTCTCCACCTCGTGGATGTCCTGCTGAAACGGCTGGACGGAAAAATGATTTTTTTTGATAATGGAAGCAGCACCAAAATAGAGATCGGAAAATTTTGAGTTCAACATCGGACACACGCGATAAGGTCGCGCGATATGTCATTGAAGAAGTTCACCGAGAAAGCTCCTACCATTTGCGTGATAATTCTCTTTCGTAATCAGATACGACTGTTGTGCTAAGTCAGAGTCTCTCGCAGGACCTATATTTATCAAGTCAAAATTCCTTTCAATTTATGAAGCACAACTCACTCGTTATCCGCCTGCTGATTTGCTCCAATGTCATCATCCTTGCATTCGCAACTTTCGTTTTCCTTTCGTCTTTCAATTCAAAAGACGACAGCACCAAATTCAAGGAGATAACGGTGGAGCGAATAAACGTTGTGAATGCCGATGGGACGCCCGTGATGGTGATTGCCAACAAGCAGCGAATCGCCAATCCTGTCATGGGCGGGAGGGCATATCCCGTGGCGGTGTCCGAAGGCAGAGAATACATGGCAGGTATAATCTTCTTTAATGAAACGGGCGATGAGATGGGCGGACTGGTATTCAATAGCTTCAAGATGCCAAATGGAAGGGTTGCCGGCATCGGGCATTTGTCGTTTGATAGGTTCAATGACAACCAGGTTATTTCGTTGGACTACAATGAAAACAAAAGTGGTGTGAAGTCAGGGCTGACTATTTTCGACAGGCCCGGAGACGGAAGTTTTAAGAAGTATCTTGATTTGATTGACGAGCTGAATCAAAAAGCGACGACGCCGGAGCGTGCAAATGAAATTAGAATGTTACAGAAGGATTTTTCCGAAAAGAATGCGCTTGGCGTTCAAAGACTTTTTATCGGCAGCAGGAATGAGATGGCTCAGGTCGAATTAAAAGATAAGAAAGGCAAGGTGAAGGCGAGGCTATTTGTCAACAACGAAGGCGACGCTAAGTTGGAGTTTCTGAATGAAATGGGCGACGTTACCAATTCCTTTCCGAAGTGATCGTGATCTGACAAATGGGTTTACTACATTTTTTAATGAAAAATCGATTGGACTTCGCCTGACCCCAAAGTTACGTCTCGAATGCATTAACTTGGTTGAATATCTATAACCATGACCTTCCTTCGTCACCTGAGAAGAAATCCCGGCTACCCACTTATCAATGTTGTCGGACTATCCCTAAGTATGGCGACGTGCATGCTTATCTTTCAGTATGCTGCATATGAACTCAGCTTCGATCGCAATTTTGAATCTAACATTTACAGACTGGGCACGCGGTGGTTTGAAAATGGACTGGAGCGAAACAGAAGCGCGGTTTGCCCACGTGAGGCCGCGCAAATCTTGCGCGAGAATGTTCCAGAAATCAAGGACGCAGTAAGAATATCATCGACGTCGAGTTGGTTTGATTGCACCCTTTCGCACAACGACAATGACAACCTGAGAATATTCAATGAAAACCATGGGTTCTGGTTTGCGGAGCAAAGTTTCATCAGTATGTTTCGTACGGAATTTATTGCCGGCGAATCATCCACGGCGCTGGTCAAACCCTATTCGCTTGTATTAACAGAATCTACGGCGCACAAATATTTCAATGGCAAAAGTCCGGTGGGAGCAATGATGCGCTTACGCGGCAGTTTTCAAACGCATGATTATACGGTGACCGGAGTCGTGCGGGATTTTCCGGCCAATTCACACCTCGACGTGAATATTCTGGCTTCCTTCAATTCACTTCCGCCGGGTCCCTTTGATACACATGTCTACCTGCAGTTCTATGATGAATCAGTCCAAAGCCAGGTACTCAACAAACTTGATGGGCTGGCTCCGAAAATCGAGTCATCACCACGAACGCAACTTAAATTCAGCCTGGAACGGATCGAAGACATTCATTTGTACAGCGAACTTGAAGATGCAACCAAGCCGAGTGGAAGCTCGACCTCAGTCTACTCATTGTTGGGCGTAGCGATATTGATACTTGCCATCGCCTGGATCAATTACTTAAACCTCGCCTCGTCTAAAATTGTATCCCGCGCCAGGGAAGTCGGGATCTATAAAGTGATCGGCGCAAGTAACGCTGATATCATTGCGCGTCACCTCTCAGAAGCCATAACCCTGAACGTGATCAGCATCGTAGTTGCATTCATCTTTTATGCATTCTGCGCGCCGATCTTTAATGCCTTTGTGGGCATTGACATTTCGAAAAGTTTCTCATTGATGTCGAATCTGTCGGGAGAGATGCTGATCGTTGTTGTTGTGTTCTTTGTCGGTATGCTCTTATCAGGAATTGTGCCGTCCTGGGCGCTCTCACGATTGAATCCCATTCGTGTTCTCAAAGGAAAGTTTGTATTACAGTCCGAAGGAATTTCATTTCGGAAGGCCGCCATGATTTTTCAGTTCACATGCACATTCTCCCTTGCAGTTATAGTGATTGTGTTTCATTCTCAATTTGCGTTCATGCGGCAACAGGAGCTTGGGATCAGCATAAGCCGCTCCCTCGTCGTCAAAGCGCCGGCAAACGTCGACTCCACTTATCTCAGAAACCTGAACGCGTTCAAGAACAAGTTGAGGACGCTTTCCCTTATTGAAAATGTAAGTACATCTTCTGAAGTCCCCGGCGCCGTAGCTGGTAGCGGATGGGGTGGAGAGGTGCGCAAAACACCGGAAGCCGAATCAATGTTCTTCGGCATACACCTAATCGATCATGATTACATCTCACTTTATGACCTGAAATTGATTGCCGGCAGGAATTTCCGTCCCGAAGATTTCCCCGGAGTACACTTCGGAAACAAAATCGAACCCGTCATACTCAATCGGATCGCCATAACTCGTCTTGGTTTCACGAAGCCAGATGATGCAATCGGTCAACAGATCCAATGGAACAAAAACGTGTGCCGCATAGTCGGCATCGTGGAGGATTTTCATCACCGCTCCGTTAAAGAGCCCATCATGCCAATTCTGTTCACAGCAAACATAGGATCGGCGATTACCTTAAAGTTTACAATTGAATCCGAGAAGGATTTATCACACGCCGTTGCTTTGATTCATGAAGAATGGAAAAGATTCTTTCCAGCCAACGCGTTTGAATATTTTGTTCTCCAGGACCATTTCAACGCGCAGTACGCGGATGACGAACGGATTGGACGACTGTTCGATCTTTTTTGCGGACTCGCACTTGTGATCTCATTGCTTGGACTGTTTTCATTGTCACTGTTTAGTCTACGTCTTCGCACGAAAGAGATCAGCATCAGGAAAATCTTAGGCGCATCGATGCAGGGTTTGATCACGTTGCTGTCGAAGGAATATTTTCTGCTGACGATGGTGAGCATTGGTTTTTCAATGCCTTTGGCGTGGTTGGCCGTCGGGAATTGGCTCGAAGGATTTGCAATGCATGTCGAACTTAGAGCCTGGTATTTTCTCGCTCCCGCTGCAGCGATCCTGCTGGTGATTCTGATCACGCTGTGCTGGCAGATAGTACAAGTGGAGAAAAATTGTTCGGTGGAAATGCTGAGGGAGGAATGAATGCCTTCGTTGCTATTTGCGTGCGTGTACTGACAATTCTTGTGTAAGCAATTACACACTCATCCTGGTTAAACCATTGTGAGCGTAAGGCCGTTTCTTACATGGATCAAAACCTTTCCGTATGGCGAAATATGTTTTGTTGGTTACCCTCATGTACACCTCACCCAATTTGGTCTGGGCACAAATTCAGACGTTCCGATCGGAGAGGATTACGAATGTCATTGACTCCTATCCAATGCTGTCCCCGGACGGGACAAAAATCGTATTTCAGTCCAATCGCAACGGCCGATGGCAAATCTATGTAATGAAAACAGACGGCAGTCAAATCACCAATCTTTCCAATTCGCCTGGGCCGGATCTAACGCCAGTCTGGTCACCCGATGGATCGAAAATAGTGTTTGCCTCCGAAAGAGACAGTGGCGATTCAGAGATCTACGTAATGAATGCTGATGGATCTCGACAATCACGCCTTACCAATACTCCGGGAGACGATTCTCATCCTCACTGGTACCCCGATGGAAGGCGAATCATTTTTAATTCGGCGCGTACAACACCCGATCTGAAAGCTGATTGGGGCAAACAATATCACGAGCTTTTCTCCATGAGTGCAGATGGCACCGATGTAAAACAGATCACCTCTTTCAAAACTGTCTGTACGTATCCCTCTGTATCTCCCGATGGACGGAAGATTTCTTTTCGTCGGGTGATCGACAGTCCTGCTCTTAACTGGGATCTTTCGATCAACAAGAACAACCGAAATTCAGAAGTTTTCATTACAAACATTGATGGTCAAAATGCCATAAACGTTTCAGTCAGTCCCGCATTTGATGGCTGGCCCTGGTGGTCGCCCGACGGTCAGCGTTTAGTTTTTTCTTCGAATCGCAACGGTCCATCCAACGTGGGACAACTCTTTCAAGTAAATGCAGATGGCACGAACCTTAGAAGCCTGGGAGAATCGGGTTTTTCACTCGCTCAACCCAACTGGAGCAAAGACGGTTCGATATACGCATATCAATCAACGGAGACTTCAGATTATGAATATGGGACCGTTGTGAAGATAACGCTGAAATGAAATCGATGGTCAAAAACCCTGTCTTTGCAAGGCAAATTTGCTGACGGAAAATATCGTTGACTGCTTTCGTTACGTCCGGTCGCCAGCCGGCGGGTGCGAGCCCCAACAACTACATTCTTTAAAAAAAGAAAGGCAGCCATTAGCTGCCTTTTTTCGTAGCGGGGGTAAGACTCGAACTTACGACCTTTGGGTTATGAGCCCAACGAGCTACCAACTGCTCCACCCCGCGATTTGATGATGCAAAATTACCCACTTTGCGGGAATTAACAACTTCCGAGGGCAATGTGTTGAGCATCAAACACGTGCCTGTCACTGCTGGTTCCCGGTTGTCATCACTGAACAGAAATTTCCGATAGCGGACATCGGGTCTTCGGAAAACCGCTTTACGAAGGCAAAAACAAGGCTCGCATGGGGCATGATTGTTGGAAATTCTAACTTCCGCAACTAACCCGGATGCCTATGTTTATCAGCTACCTGAAGATCGCCTTCCGAAATCTTCTTAAGAAAAAGATCTTCACCATCATAAACGTGCTCGGGCTTTCTGTCGGCGCCACCGCATCGCTTATCATATTCCTTTACGTGCAGTCGGAGATGTCATTCGACCGGTTCCTTCCGGATTCAGAGCGGCTGTACCGGATGGCCGAAGACAGGATGTACCCCGATCGCGTTGCTCATTTCGCGATGATACCCGGAGGTTTCGCAGCTGCGGTCAAAGACGATATCCCGGAAGTGGAGGCATCGACACGACTGGTTGGCTTTCCGCAATTTGCGACAGTCGTTCGCTATAAAGACAACATTTTTTCGGAGCATTACTTCTTCTCTGCCGATTCAAACTTCTTCGAAGTCATGCCCTTCCGAATGTTGAAAGGAAATCCGAAGCAGGTATTAAGTCACCCCAACTCTATAGTGCTCACTGCATCCACCGCGGCAAAATACTTTGGCGCCGAAGATCCCATCGGAAAACGCATGGAGATATTCGGTCAAAATATCGAAGTCACTGGCGTGATGGAAGACGTACCCGCCAGCTCCCACATGCGTTTCGACGCGCTTACCTCCACGCTGGATGTCGGCTTCCTGCGCGGTGAACCTAATTATTACATTGCTGGCGCTTTTACCTACCTGAAACTCGCGCCAGGCGCAGATCCAGAAAGGGTCGAAGCAAAATTTCCGGCCCTCGTGGAAAAATACGCGGCAGGCCAGATCGAACGGGAGATCGGTGTTTCGTATAAGAAGTACATTGCCGACGGGAACGGCTATCACTATTTTCTACAACCACTCCATGACATCCATTTGCATTCGCAGTTGCAACATGAAATAAAAAGCAACGGGAACGACACCATCGTCAAGGCATTGATGTTTATCGGGCTTCTGATCCTGGCAATCGCCGGCATCAACTTCGTGAACCTGGCTACCGCCCGCTCGTCCGAACGCGGCCGCGAAGTCGGCGTGCGAAAAGTATTGGGCTCGAAGAAACGCCAGCTGATTTCCCAATTTCTTTCTGAATCGATGCTCATCAGCGTGATCAGCATCGTCCTCGCGCTTGTGATCCTGCAGGCTTTGCTTGGATACTTCAACTCCATTTCGGAGACAAAGCTCCAGCTGAATTTTATTGAGAATCCATGGATACTCATTGCGCTGATTGCAATCACGCTGGGGCTTGGTTTGCTCGCGGGACTCTATCCTGCTTTCTACATCTCGGCACTGAAGCCGGTGAGCATTCTCAAGGGAAAATTCCAGGGGTCATCCCGCGGCGCCGCTTTGCGCAATGGCCTCGTCGTTTTTCAATTCACGGTGTCTATCATCCTGATTTCTGCTACGCTCATTGTAAATGATCAGGTGAACTTTATGCAGAGCAAGCCCTTGGGATTCGAGAAAGAAAACCTGCTGGTGATCAACCACAACAGCAATCGCAAAGAGTCCTTCGCATTGCAGCAACAGATCAGAAGCATAAAAGGTGTTGTGTCGGTTGCTTCCAGTAACTCGGTGCCAGGCGGATACTTTTTTGGGTTGCCTTTCAAAGTGCAAGGCTCCGAAGAAATTTTCACCCCCAAGGGAATGACCGCCGACGACAACTTTTCTGAAACCATCAAATACAAGATCCTGGAGGGCCGCGCATTTTCTGAAGAATTCGACGATTCGCTGAGTTTGATCATCAATCAACGTGCCGCCAGAACCTTAAAACTGGAAAATCCGGTTGGAACGATCTTGTACAACAATGCCAATCCCGAAACACCCATACCGTACAGGATCATTGGCGTGGTCGAAGACTTCAACTTCGAATCGCTTCACAACGAAATTGCTCCACTCGTGATCATGAGTACTGAAGGCCAGCAGAGTTTTCAAAGTATGCTGATCGTGAGATTAGAAGCTGGTGATTATACCTCGACCCTGACCGGCATCCAGTCAAAATGGAAAGAGATGCTTCCGAATGAGCCTTTTATCTATTCTTTTATGGATAGCAAGCTTGATAACCTATACGCCACAGAAGGAAACTCGAGCAAACTTCTTGTGACTTTCACATTCATCGCAATAGTTATTGCCTGTGTTGGGTTGTTTGGGCTCGCTGCTTATACAGCAAGCCAGCGAACGAAAGAGATCGGGGTGCGGAAAGTGCTCGGTGCATCTGCAGCCGGAATTGTGGGCCTTCTGTCGAAGGATTTTTTCAAGCTTGTCGCGACCGCCATCATGATTGGCTCACCGGTGGCATGGTATCTCGTACGTGAATGGCAAACCTCCTTTGCCTATCGCGTGCCTTTGAGTGTTGTCACTTTCATATACGCCGCACTCATCGTTTTGATATTCACCGGTATAACAATCAGCTATCAGGCAATTACTGCATCGTTGATCAATCCCGCAAAAAGTTTAAAGGAGGAATAACAAAAAGAAAGGGCGGTAACCAACCGCCCCCAGATTAAAAACCCTCCCGATCCCGATGGCTATCGGGACTTATATATCAGTCGCGCTCCGCGATTTTCACCACCTTGTAATAAGGTGTGCGGTCACGATTGTCTTTAGTTCTCTTGGCAGAAACCATCGCAGATCCCCTCTTTTTTGCGCTTCCGTAGGTAGGACACGAGCTATTATTCATACAGGAAGTGGCCAGAACCGTCAAAATCAGCAAGCCAATTAAAGTTTTCACAACAAGCTATTTGACCATTAATTCCCCGGCGTGCTGGAAGGTAAATGCTTAAATTGCCTCAAAATCGCATGAAATCACCCCATAAAGCAGGTTTTGTAAGCATCGTCGGGAAGCCGAACGTGGGAAAGTCGACCCTCATGAATAAGCTGGTTGGCGAAAACCTGTCTATCATAACGCCCAAGGCGCAGACTACCCGCCATCGCATCATGGGCATCATCAACAATGATGATTTTCAGATTGTGTACTCTGATACGCCAGGGATACTGGAACCCAAGTATGCCTTGCATGAAGCGATGATGAACTATGTGAAAGTGTCCCTCGAAGACGCCGATGTCATTATGTTAGTTGTGGAGTGGGGTGAAAAATTCGATGTGTCAGTATATGAACGCTTCAAAAAGACTTCCGCCCCTGTTTTACTCATCATCAACAAAACAGACAAGGCGCCGAAGGCCGACCGCAAAGCAATGATCGATTATTGGAAGAGCCACATTCCCGCAAAGGAGATAATCGCCGTGTCGGCAATGACTGCCGAAAATATTGACACCATCCTTCCAACGCTCATTTCATTGTTACCGGAACATCCTGCCTATTTTCCCAAAGATGAACTCACCAACAGAAGTGAAAGATTTTTTGCTGCCGAAATAATTCGCGAGAAAATTTTTAAGAACTACGGCCAGGAGATTCCATACAGCACTGAAGTCGGCATCGAAGATTTTAAAGACGAGCCGAACATACTCCGCCTGCGCGCCACCATCTTTGTCGAGCGTGATTCACAAAAAGGAATCGTGATCGGAAAAGCCGGAAGCCTGTTGAAGAAAGTCGGCACTGAAGCACGCGTTGACATGGAAAGCTTTTTCGGAAAGAAAGTCTTTCTTGAAACCCATGTGAAGGTTGCTTCAGATTGGAGAAAGCAAAAAGACAAGCTCAGGCTTTTCGGGTATATGGAATCTTGAGCTTAGGGTTCAGCGTTTAGAGTGATTCGCCCTGATAACAACTCTTAATTATTTAAAACCAGTTCAAGGTTCAAGAGTGTACCCAAATTTTCACACTCATTGAAGGATCGGAAAGGCGCGTTAATCGCGAACTGCCAACAGCTAACGGTCAATACCCAACAGCCATCTCTAGTCCCCTTCCCACTTTCACATTACCTTTGCACCCTTTAGAACACTCATGGCAAACATCGTCGCGATAGTAGGGCGTCCCAATGTGGGCAAATCGACCTTTTTTAACCGTTTGGTTGAAAAACGCGATGCGATTATGGACAACATGCCCGGCGTTACGCGCGACCGCCATTACGGGTATGCTGAGTGGGTGGGAAAGTTCTTCACCATAATAGATACTGGCGGCTACGTCACAGGGTCCGATGACAAATTTGAATCGCAGATCCGCAAGCAGGTGGAGTTGGCCCTGGACGAGGCAACCGCAATCATCTTCATGGTCGACTGCAGGGATGGCCTCACAGGCTTCGATAAGGAGTTCGCGAAAATTTTACGCAGGTCCAAAAAGCCCATTTTTATAGCTGCAAACAAGGCTGACACCCCGGATAAGGCTGCCCTTGGCAGCGAGTTCTACGAACTGGGGATGGGTGAGGTCTACCCTGTTTCCGCTGAAAATGGCGGCGGTACAGGAGAGCTTCTGGACGAAGTGATCAAGACTTTTGAGGTCGAGGATGTTGAAGACCCCAACGCCGGCATTCCGAAAATTGCGATCCTGGGAAGGCCCAACGTAGGCAAGTCGTCATTCCTGAATGTTCTGCTGGGACAAGAGAGGAGTATCGTGACGGATGAAGCGGGCACGACGCGCGATGCGATCCACTCGCGCTATAAAATGTTCAACAAAGATTTTATCCTCATCGACACAGCGGGTATTCGAAAGAGAAGCAAAGTTCATGAAGACATTGAGTTTTACTCTGTATTGAGATCGCTGAGAGCGCTGGAAGGTTGTGACGTATGTATTGTCGTTGTCGACGCACAACGTGGCCTTGAATCGCAGGACATCAGCATCCTGGAACTCGCACGCAAGCAAGGCAAAGGAATGGTGATCATGGTGAATAAGTGGGACCTGATCGATAAAGACAGCAAGACCGCCGACAAGATCAGGAAGGAAATGGTAGAGGGCCTCATGCCAATGGACTACGTTCCGATCATCTTCGCCTCGGCGCTTGAAAAGCAACGCATTTTTCAAGTGGTGGAGAAGGCCGTTGAGGTGTATAACAATAAAATAAAGAAGGTACCAACGTCACAACTCAACGATGCTTTGCTTCCTGAGATAACACACTATCCACCCCCTGCCATTAAGGGTAAACACATCCAGATAAAATACATCACCCAGGTCAATGCCACGACCCCATCGTTTGCATTCTTCTGTAATCTGCCTCAATACATCCAGGAATCGTATCAGCGATTCCTGGAGAATAAGCTGCGCGCAAACTTTGATTTTACCGGAGTTCCCGTGCGTTTGTTCTTTAGAAAGAAATAATTCACGCACACGGGTGCAACGGATTGCTGGGTGTGATTTCAGGCTTTTGGCGCTGAAAAACGCAAAATTTTGCCGCCTTATGGCATTAAATTGGCCTTAATTCCTATCTTTGCGACGAATTTTAAAAAACCTGTAAACTATGAAAAACCTGATCGCATTAGTCGTTGTATGCGGTTTTGCATTTGCATTCGTTGCTTGTGGCGGTAAGAAAGAAGCTGCTACTGAAGAAACGACCGCTGCACCTGCTGACACTACAACAACTGCACCTGCTGACACTACTAAGACTGACACAACAGCTAGCAAGTAATCAGTAGACAATCTGAGGCAATCTGAAAGGATTGCAAAGACAAGAGGGGCTGAATCGAAAGACAGCCCTTTTTTATTTCTTCATTTTTTGGATTCAAACTTTTCCGTGCTAATTTTTTGACGAAGGGACTTTCTGTTACGGCCCCTTTTTATTTTCCCATGGAACGAACCCGCCTGTACGCAATTCTTGAAAAGCACGTTCCCGCCGCAGCCGTTCCCTATTGTCTGCAGCTATGGGATCAACACCCGTTCGATTTTAAACTCAGAAATAAGCGCATCTCAAAGGTCGGCGATTTTTCCTGTCGGCCGGGAAAAGCGCCGCGCATCACTGTCAACAGTGAGAGTCATCCTTATCTTTTTCTCATGACCTATATTCATGAGGTGGCTCACCTGCTCGTTCACAAGGCGCATGGATGGAAACATGAGGCCCACGGCGCAGAATGGAAACGAGCCTTCCAAATTTTGATGAGACCGGTGATGAAGCCCGATATCTACCCAACTGCTTTGTTACAACTAATCGAAGAGCACATGGCCGATCCCAAAGCATCCAGCTTTTCTGATACAATTCTTACACAGGCATTCCGTGACCACGACAGCAACTTCAAAGATGTCACGCTGCTTTCCGAAATCCCCGAAGGAAGCATCTTCGGCTTGCACGGACGCTGGTTCAGGAAAGGCGAACTGAAACGTACACGCGTCGTTTGTCGCGAGCTGAAGTCGAAGCGCAATTACCTGGTCGCTGCTGATGTGCCAGTGGACGGTGCGCAGCTGAGTCTGTTGTAACCAGTTGACAGTTGACAAAAACGCAGTTGACAATCTGCACTCATGCGAAATCACTGGCAGCCTCTTAGCTCGATAAGAGAAAAATGAATCAGTTGGAGCGAATGTTGTCAACCGGTCCCGAGCAAAACGAGGATTGTCAACTGTCAACTAACTTCCCAATCTCCTCTGAATCAGTGCACTCACCAGCTCAAACAACTTCTGCGGGTGAAGTGTCCTCCAGTTTTCTATCTGAAGCGTCCCTCCCATGTTGATGTAGTGATCGATATGATACTTCTGCTGCTCCCGCATGATGAAGTCGGGAAGATTGATCTCCGCAATCCAGCCATTGTTCTCTTCAACGTCTTCAAACCATTCCTCATAGTAGCAATCATCCGAGCCATGAAAGTTCATCAAGTTCTCTCCAACAAGAATGTATTTGTTTATACCGGCAGCCATCAGCACCTCGATGAAATTTCTTTTCAGGAGCATGATGTCGTTGTTCAAGGTATCGTTCCATTCACCTATCAGCTCGATGATAGCAAAGCCGAGATTGTAGTTGGCGAACAAAACTTTCAAGTACAGCGTCTCTGATCCGAAAGAATCCCACGCCGGATGAATGTAGTAGCCATAAATAGTGTCCTTAAAGAGGTCGTAGTTGTACTCCTTTTCAAAGAAAGGTGATCGCTCATCGAAGGATGAGTCGTAATACTTTATCCAGTTATAATAGGGTTCAATGTTATGCATTCTTTCCTTCCGCAATCGCCTTCCGCACTGATCCATGCTTCTTCAGAAGCGTCTGCGCGACATCCTGATCAACGCCAAGTTCTTCCATGATCATTCTCGTGCCACGATCGATCAGCTTGTCGTTGGTTAGCTGCATGTCGACCATTTTATTGCCCTTGACACGGCCCAACTGGATCATGACCGCTGTCGAGATCATGTTGAGGGCGAGCTTCTGTGCAGTGCCTGCTTTCATACGCGTGGATCCCGTCACAAATTCCGGGCCTACTACAATCTCGACAGGGAAGTCCACTTCTCTTGCCAACTCGCTGTTATCATTGCAGGTGATGCATCCGGTGACGATACCCTGCCGCCTCGCGTCTTTGACGCCACCGATGACGTATGGCGTCCGTCCTGATGCTGCGATACCGATGAGAACATCGTTCTCACTGATGGAGAATTTTGAAAGATCTCTCCATGCTTGTTGAGGATCATCCTCTGCATGCTCCACAGCTTTGCGAATCGCCGCATCTCCGCCCGCGATGAGTCCAATCACTTTGCCTTGCGGCATCCCATAAGTTGGCGGTATTTCAGAAGCGTCGACGATGCCGAGTCGTCCGCTGGTGCCTGCACCGATATAAAACAAGCGGCCGCCGGACTTCATCTTTTGAACAATCACGGCAACCAGCTTTTCTATACTTGGAATAATTTTTTCGATTGCTGCCGGAACATTCCTATCCTCCCTGTTGATGTTCACCAGGAGATCGTGGACACTCATCTTTTCTAGTCCGTCGTAATGGGAAGATGATTCCGTCGTCGTCATATTATGCGGTCAAATTCAAGGCTTAAAATTCGACAATATCCGTGCCTCAGGCAACGTCTTTCTGATGATAGAGCGTCAACCCCGCGATGGGTGTTTCAAGTATGTTCTTCACAGTAATGCCCTTGTCGTTGGCGACCTGGCGCAAAAGGTCGCTGTAGTAAAATCCTATGGACCCGACAAAATGTACTTTCAGATTTTCATAACCTTCATACGCCATCACATTGTTCTCATAGAATTCGGCAAAGCTGTCGTACACCAGTTTATAGCAATAAGGCTCCTTCAGGTGTTGGAAAATAAACTTTGAGAATGTTGCAAGGAAGGTGCTGGGCTTTTCACCCTGGTAAATCTTCTCGAGAAATTCTTCGCGGGTAAAGGGGAAACGCGCCTTGAATTGTTCGGCGAGGGTCGCAGGCATTCGCTTTCTCAAATAGTCAAAAAGAAACCTCTTTCCTATCGTAGCGCCTGATCCTTCGTCGGCGAGTATCCAACCCAGATTCGCGACCTGTCCGCTGATCTTTTCGCCGTCATACAGGCAGGAGTTCGAACCCGTGCCCAGGATGCAGGCGATCCCAGGTTCGCGACCACATAGTGCGCGTGCAGCCGCAAGAAGGTCCCATTCAATTTCCACCTGCGCACCATGAAAAAATTCCTGGAACTGCGCACGCACGACATCCTGATTTTTTTGAGACGAGACGCCCGTGCCGTAAAAAAAAACCTTACTCACCGTTTCGGTCACCACCGGAACCAATGATTCGACAATACTCTTTTTGAGATCGCCGATGGGTTGATAGTAAGGATTGAACCCGGCAGAGCTTGCCTGAGAAATATTTCCATCCTGGCTTATCAGTCTCCAGTCAATCTTTGAGCTTCCGCTGTCGGCAACAATAATCATGGGCTTAAAGCTAGCAAAATACAGGAACCGCTGAGGTCGCAGAGAACGCTGAGAAAAGGTTTGTGAACGGTTAGCATCCCAAAGAATCCTCTGCGTTCTCCGCGCGGTTAAGATCTCTCTTGCAACGAGCTTAGCCGTGCCGATGGCATTTCATACTAGCTTTCCAATCACATCGAATTTCTTGAAGACCTCTTCTGTATGCGGTGCGTCCTTGAGTTCGTCCGTAAGGTCTTGACCGGCCCAATGCTCATAGTGTTTTCCTGTGAGCCAGAGCCGCGATGATGTCACATCAAACACATCACCTTTGTAAGCGATCCAAACTTCCGGCTTGTCCTGCCCATTTCTCAAGGCAAGTTGCGCGCGGGTTATCAATCGGGTATCCGTACTCATTTCGAAGCCAGATGCTGGAAATCCTTCACAATCGTGTAAAGGAATTTGACGGGAGGGAGATCAGTCTGAATATTCAGGAGTGATTTTATTTTTTCAGTCACTGCCATAACCGGCTGTACATTTCCGGAGTCACGGTTTACTTCAAGCGCCCGTTGGATCAGTTCGATGTCACGCTCGCTAAGATTCACAACCTGTGGAAACAGCGCATTGTAGTCGGGCTTTTGAGTTGGCACAAATGTGTTCGTAGCGGAGACCTGCTGGACAAGCTTAACGACCGTGGTGCCGGCAACCAGATCCCCTAGCCGCTGACCTTTTCCACCCACGGCGATCACCAGGATGGCAATAAGCCCGGACATAAGCTGGATGTCGATGAGGGTGAACATCCAGCGCAGCACATAATTGCCGACAGCGGCGGGCGTGCCATCGATTCGTAGTACTTTAATATTGAGTGCGCGCTTTCCGGGAGTCTGTCCGTTCATGAAGATCTCGAACATCACATGATAAAGCAGATAAGGGGTCGCGACTGTGACGATCCAAACCCATACAATCTCCATTTTAAGATTGAAATAAAACGCCACCATCGCAATCACGAAAGCAATCAGGATAAGCTGGTCGACGAGGTACGCAAGAATGCGGTCACCGACGCTCGCCACCGGGTAGGTGATGAATACGTTTTGAGTGGTGCGAACTTGAACCTGCATACAACTGGTCAGAAATGTGGGTATGTGTTGAGTAACTGAAATTCCTATCCGTAGCACAGGCTACGTGGCAAATCTTTATCTTGAAGTCCCAAACTCAAACCTATGAAATCTTTTTATCTGATTTGCTCTGTTTTATGTATGCTTCTTTTCTCATGCGCAGAAAAGAAACCAGTGGAGCGAATGAACGACGAACAGCTTCGTGCATTTGCCGATGAGCTTGCACACAAATATGTCATCACCGACGGACACGTAGATCTTCCTTTCCGCCTGAAAATCAAAAACTTTCGGATAGAAAGAGAGTACATGGGTATACCCATTAAGAGTGCTGAAGGAGACTTCGATTATGAGCGCGCCAAAAAAGGCGGGCTGTCTGCGCCTTTTATGTCAATCTACATTCCTTCCACCTATCAGGCATTTCCCGACAAGGGAAAGATCCTTGCTGACTCGCTCATCAACATGGTCCGTGGAATTGCGGAAAACATTCCCGATAAGTTTGCATTAGCCAATACTGTCGAGGATGTGGAGAAGAATTTCAAGGAGGGGAAGATCTCTCTTCCGATGGGAATGGAAAACGGAGCGCCCGTTGGGGATGATCTCAAGAACGTGCAATATTTCTACGATCGCGGCATTCGTTACATCACGCTCACCCACGCGAAGGACAATCAGATTTGTGATTCGTCAGGGGATACCACACATACCTGGAACGGATTGAGTCCGTTTGGACGTGAGGTGGTAAAAGAAATGAACCGTGTGGGAATCATGGTGGATATCTCACATGTGGATGACAGCACCTTCTACCAGGTGATGAAGGCGACGAAAGTTCCTTGCATCGCATCGCATTCGTCGTGCCGTTTCTTCGCTCCTACGGTCCGCCGAGATATGACAGATGACATGATCCGCGAAATGGGAAAGAATGGCGGCGTGATCGACGTGAACTTTTACAATGCCTTTCTCAGCGGCGATGTCGCGCGTCAAAACAAACAACTTGATTCACTCCTGGCGTCGAAAGGAATGACGTCGACAGACTCTCTCGCGAAACCGCTCGTTGAACAATTCAAGAAAGACCATCCTATCCCGGCAACCGATGTTCAGACGGTCGCGAACCACATTGACCGCATCGTTCAATTTGCTGGGATCGACCACGTAGGATTGGGTTCGGACTATGATGGCGTTGGCGGTGTTGAAAATCTCCCCGATGGACTCAAAGATGTGTCGCAATATCCAAACCTTATCTATGAGCTGCTAAAGCGTGGCTATACAGAATCGGATATCGAAAAGATTTGTTCCGGTAACATGTTCCGGGTTTGGAGGAAAGTGGCTGAGGCGGCGAAAAAAGGCTAGCGGTGACAGAGATTCTCTACCGTTAATCAATTACCGGTTCTTCGGCTAAGTCATGTCAGTCTCCGCGCAAAGGCGTTAAGAAGCAAAGAAATACGCACGCTTGGGAGCCTGGCGCCTGTGCGTGATGCATTTGTCCGTGAACCTTGAAGTCGCAGGGCGATTTTCTATTTTTATGGCTTCCAGTTTCCAAATTCCCGACCATGCGAGAGGCTGCATTCATACAACAGAACCGTGCCCGGTGGGAAGCATTCGAAAGCGTTGTAAACAATCCCAAGTCAGCGCCACCCGACCGCCTGGCGGAGCTATTTATCCAGGTTACTGACGACCTCTCTTTTGCACGGACGCAATACCCGACCAGCCGAACAACAGCTTACCTCAACTCGTTGGCAAGCAAGATCCACCTGGAGATCTATCGGAACAAAAAAGAAGATACGAGCCGCTTCGTCACATTCTGGAAGTCAGAGCTGCCGCTGATTCTTTACGAATCCCGTAAGCCTATGCTGTACGCCTTCATAATTTTTATGCTGGCAGGAGTCATCGGCTCAGTATCGGCCGCCTATGATGATACGTTTGTGAGGCTGATCCTGGGTGACGGCTACGTCAATATGACGCTGGAGAATATTAAGAACGGCAATCCAACGAAAGTGTATGCATCGGCCGATGAGCCAACTTTATTCTTCAGGATTGCATGGAACAATATCCTGGTTTCCTTTCTCACTTTCATTTACGGAATCTTTCTCTCCCTCGGCACGGGAATGCACCTCTTTAACAACGGGTTGATGGTCGGAGCATTCGTAACGTTCTTTTACCGAGAACAGCAACTTGCCCAGGCCTTTCCGGTTATCATGCTTCATGGCACGATCGAGCTTTCTTCAATCGTAATCGCCGGTGCAGCCGGGTTCGTGATGGGCAACAGTTTGTTGTTTCCCGGAACCTACTCGAGACTTGATTCATTCAAGATCGGCGCCGTCAAAGGATTGAAGATCGTGATCGGCCTTATTCCGTTTTTTATTCTCGCAGCGTTTATAGAGGGCACAATCACGAGGTATGCTTTTATGCATTGGAGTATTAAAACAGTGATCATCGGGTTTTCGGCATTCCTGATGATTTGGTACTTCATCATTTATCCCGGGCAGCTTTATAAGCCAGTCGATTTAAATGCATTTACCAAGAATCACGGCAGAGTTAAATTTGAAAAATGACAGAGAACCGTATCATAGATTTCCAAAGGCGGCGCGATTTCAGCGAGAAGATCAATGCCACTTTTTCATTCGCGACACAGAATTTCAAAGGGCTATTTCGAAGCCTGCTTTACATAGGGGGTCCCCCTACGCTCATCGCAAGTATGTTATTCAGCACCTTCTTCACAGATTTCTTCTCGATGGGATTAAGGTCGGGCGGGGGTGAACCTGATGCTATCCTGACGTACTTCACTTCTCCAGGGTTTTGGATACAGGTTGCGATTGCGTTTCTTTTTTTTATCACGGCGGTGGTTGTCATTACTGCAACCTCTTATAATTATATCATACTTTACCGCGAGAAAAACTCTAATCAGATCGAAGTCCATGAGGTATGGCAGCGCGTCAGGGAGACCTTTTGGATGTACCTCGGTACAAGCGTCGCCCTGGGAGTTGTTGCGATGATTGTCTATGTATTACTGGTGTTGCCCATATTTATTCTTGGATCGATTTCTCCATTTCTGATCTTTTTTGGCGTGCTGTTCCTGATCTGCGCCATCTTCTACATATACGTCGGGGTATCGCTCGTCTTTGTGATTCGGGCGATCGAAAAGAAAGGATTCTTCGACGCAATCCGGCGTTCGTTCCAGCTGATTCGCGATAAGTGGTGGAGCACGGCGGGAAATATGTTCGTTCTCTCCATGCTTGTCGGTGTATTCTCGTCTATCTTCTTTGTGCCAGCATATATTATCATGATAGTTCAAACATTGCACACAGTGAACCGAAATGAGTTCCAGGGTCAATCCGACGGCGGGGTATTGGGAATCGTCACACTGATACTGATTACGTGCTATTACCTGAGCCAGCTTATCCTCTCATCCTTGCCCAACATCGGTTTGGCTTTCCAATATTTCAACCTGGTTGAAATGAAGGAAGCGAAGGGCCTGATGGGTGAGATTGAAAATTTGGGTAAGCCTCAGGAGGCGCCTCAACATCCTGAGGACTATTAAGGCGGATTTGCATGCGCTTTATTGCTATTTTTATTCTGGTTTTCATAGCAGTTGTCGGCGCGGTCGCACAGGACACCGCTTCAACAAGTGACGCCGACACCACCGCCGCTGTTAATCCCCCTTGGAAAGGTACCGTCACGCTGGCTATCGACTCGACGCAAGTGGCACCACGCTCCTTTAACGAGTCAACGTTGAATGAACTACGGAACAATGAAGACTTCAATTACAGGCAGCCACCCACAGTCGTTGAAAGTCTGTGGGACAGATTTGTTTCATGGCTCGGAGATATTTTAGGATGGCTTTTTCGCGGAGCGGTCACTACAAATTGGGGGCGCGTGATGCTGTATGCGCTCGGATTGGTTCTGCTGATCACTCTCGTGATGATGCTGTTGAAAGTTGACGCCCTGCGCGTCTTCCAGTCCGGTGCCGACAAAGGCGCAGCAGACTACAAGTCGTTCACAGAAAACATTCACGAAATGGACTTTGAAGCGCTTATCTGCGATGCCGCCTCAAAGAAGGAATATCGGTTGGCAGTTCGCCTCACGTTCTTGCATGCATTAAAGATCCTTTCAGATCGCCAACATGTCGATTGGCGTCCGGGGAAAACCAATCACGACTATCTCGCAGAACTTAAGGAAGGTGATATGAAAACAGGCTTTAATGAGCTTAGCTTCTACTTCGATTATACCTGGTATGGCGATTTCAATGTCACTGAGAATCTATTTCAACGGGTGAGTGGGATCTTCGATAGCTGGAAAAAACGGATTGAATGAAGAAGGACTGGAAATATATCCTTTACCTGACTCTTGCCTTTGGAATTTTTCTGGCGGTAAAATTATCACGTCCGAAGGAGTTTGATTGGACACCAACCTATGCATCAGAAGACAAGAATCCTTTTGGTGCATATGTTCTCCGGGAATTATTGCCACCGCTCTTCAACGGCCACCGGGTTCAAGTCACCAACAAAACGCTATACGAGCTGCGTGATAGTCTTAAGGCACATCAAAACATTCTCATCCTTGCTCACAGCTACTCAGCAGACGCTGCGGAGGTTAAAGTATTGCTGGATCATGTTCATGCTGGCGGCACGGCGTTTATCGGCGCACAGTCTTTTCACGGCAAATTAGCAGACACACTGCAGCTCAGGACTTACGATTACCTGTTCAGAGATGGTATGTACAGTAAGAGAAAGGATTCGTCGTACGTAAAGTTTGTAAACGCACACCTGGACACGCTCGCACATTTCGGATTCAGACGGGATAACATTCACAACTACTTTGAAGCACCGGATACTACGAATGGTTTTGTATCAGGTCTGGGTGAACGTGACTCAGTGGACATACTTCAAGCGAAAGGTCTTCTGGCGAAGACAACCGTTATCGCCTCAAACGATTTGGGCAAGCCGATCTTGATAAATGTGCGGTGGGGAAAAGGAAGCTTCATAATCTGCAGCACGCCACTTGCTTTTACAAATATCTATGCCTTAAAAAACAACAACAGCAAATTTATTTCTGAAGCATTGTCCTACCTGCCAGCAGATGACCTGACCTGGTCGGAATACTATAGCATAGGGAGGCTCGAATCTGGAAGTCCGCTCCGATTTATTCTCACGCATGACCCATTGGCGTGGGCTTATTATATCACCGTGATTGCTTTACTTCTGTTCATGACTTTCGAGGCTAAACGGAAACAACGCATCATTCCCATCATAAATCCCCTGACAAATTCGTCGTTGGAGTTTGTGAGCACCGTCGGCAACCTGTATTTCAGCCGGGGCGACCATAAGAATATTGCCGAAAAGAAAATCATTTTCTTTTACGATCACGTACGCGCAAAATATTCATTGAACCCTGCCGCAGGGGGAGAAAATTTTATATCCTTACTTTCGAAGAAATCCGGAAAGAATGAGGTTCAGGTGAGACGACTCTTTGAATTGATCCGGGACATTCAAAGTAAACGCCCTGTAAGCGAGGCAGAGTTGCGGTTGCTTAATGATGAAATGGAAAAATTCATGGGCACATCTAAAAACATTAAAGAAAATATAAAAGTGTAATACAAATGGCTGAAGAAATTTTTGAAACCAGGTTAGACCTCGGCGGAATGCAGGAAAATCTGGTTCGTATCCGCGAACAGATCGGTAAAGTAATCGTCGGACAGGAGGCAATGGTCGATTTGTTGCTGACTGCATTATTGGCCGACGGTCACGTGCTGATCGAAGGTGTCCCCGGCGTCGCAAAAACACTGACAGCAAAGTTGTTGGCGCGGGTAATTTCTGTGGACTTCAGCAGGATTCAGTTTACGCCGGACCTCATGCCATCGGACGTGCTGGGAACTTCCGTTTTTAGCCTCAAGAACTCGGAGTTTGAATTTAAACATGGACCGATTTTTTCAAACATCGTCCTCATTGACGAGATCAATCGTGCCCCGGCAAAAACGCAGGCCGCACTTTTCGAGGTGATGGAAGAGCGGCAAGTTACCGTCGATGGCCACACGTATAAAATGAAGAGCCCTTATCTCGTTGTAGCAACTCAAAACCCCATTGAACACGAGGGGACCTATCGCTTGCCGGAAGCACAGCTCGATCGTTTTCTCTTCAAGATTGTCGTCAACTATCCCAATCTCGATGAAGAGACAAATATCATTTCCCGGCAGCACCACCGCAAAGGGATGGCGGCGACCGATGAAGTGCAACCGGTGCTCTCTGCTGAAAGCCTGCAAAAATTCAGGCAGCTGGCGCAATCCGTGCACGTAGAAAACAATCTCATAAGATACATTGCGCAGATCGTTTTCGAAACCCGCAACAACCCGATGCTGTTTCTTGGAGCATCACCGCGTGCATCGATCGCCGTGCTCAGCGCATCAAAAGCGTACGCGGCACTGCGCGGTCGCGACTTCGTCACCCCGGAAGACATCAAGCTGATAGCGCTGCCAGTTCTCCGTCACCGGATTGCGCTTAACCCGGATAAGGAAATGGAGGGCACTTCTCCTGACGAGGTGGTGACCCAGATTATCGATAAGATTGAAGTGCCACGATAGTGAAAATGATCCGCGGTCTTTATCTCAACAACCGGATTTTCGTCGTCGTAGGAGGACTTGTCGCGGCCTTCATCCTCACTTTTGTTCTCGAGACACCGCTACTGGTTCCTCAAATTGCATTCTATCTTTTTCTCGCGGTGTTGTTCACAGACCTGTTGCTGCTCTTTCGCGCGCGCCGAGGGATGAATGGTCACCGCATTTCTGCAGACCGGCTTTCAAACGGCGATGAAAACGAAATACGAATTCATCTCGAAAACTTTTACACGTTCCCTGTTTCTTTAAGGATCTTCGACGAGATACCACATCAATTTCAGCGCCGCGACCTCGAGTTCAATATGGTGATGAAGCCGGGTGAAAATCGAGTCGTTACCTATTATCTCCGGCCCGTGAAACGGGGCGAATATTCTTTCGGTGCCGTTAATGTTATTGCCAGTTCCCCCCTTCAACTTTTCGCACGGCGCTTTCGGTTCAGTGCGGCAAAAATGGTTCCGGTCTACCCCTCTTACCTCCAGATGCGCAAATATGAATTACTTGCCATCAACAACCGGCTCATGGATGCTGGCATCAAGAAGATCAGGAAGATCGGCCAGAACCAGGAATTCGAACTGATAAAAGATTATGTAAGTGGCGACGATATGCGCACCATCAACTGGAAGGCAACTGCGCGCAAGTCCAGGCTGATGGTAAACCAATTCCAGGACGAGCGTTCACAACAGGTGTATTCTTTGATAGACAAAGGCCGCGTTATGCAAATGCCCTTCGCCGGACTAAGCCTCCTCGATTACGCCATCAACGCTTGCCTCGTCATCTCTAACATCGCCGTAAAGAAGTTTGACAAAGCGGGGCTTGTCACTTTTCAAGACAAAATTGGGACAACACTTCCCGCGGGCCGGAAGAACAACCAAATGGCCCTGATCCAAGAGACTTTGTATCATCAAAAGACCGCCTATCGCGAATCTGACTTCTCAAGATTGCATAGCCACATCCGAAGCAAGATCAATCAACGCAGCTTGCTGCTGCTCTTCACAAACTTTGAGAGTTTGTATGCGATGGAACGGCAACTACCCTTTCTGAAGAGCATTGCAAGAAGACATTTGCTTGTAGTTATCTTTTTTGAAAACACAGAGCTCAGCGCGCTCACGGAAAATCATGCTGACACGTTGCGCGACATCTACCACAAAGCCATTGCAGAAAAATTTAGCTATGACAAAAAATTGATAGTCAAGGAGCTGAATCGCCATGGAATACAAACGATCCTTACAACTCCCCAACAGCTCACCATTAACACAATCAATAAATATTTGGAGCTGAAGGCTCGCAACCTCATATAAAAACTGAGAATTGAGTTGACGCCCAATTCTCAGTTTTGATTTTTAACTTCGACAATTATCAGTCGGCCGAACTATCGTTCTTGGCATTGACGGTTCTTGTGTGACCGTTGGCAGAGATTGTAAAACTATTATCACAAGTACCACTTCCAAAATCGATCGTCACAACCTTGTTCGTGTCATAAGTGACTACCCTGACACCCTTTACAGGTCGGAAGACCTTGTTGCTGATCGCACAAGCGCGTGAGTACTCCAGTGGGGTAGTGATTTGAACAGAATAACTGACGCCGTGCCTGTTCGTCCCCGCAGCAGCATTGGCTGCACCGGCTGTCTGACTAACAATAATCTTATCATCAACGATAGTGGCTGAACGGACCCATTGACGCGTGTGATGGACAACCCGTGTTGCCGTGCTGGCGTCGGGCCAAGTCAGCTTATGCGAAGCCTCCACACGCCAGGTCAGCGGCGAAGCAATCGTACTGATGTTGACGATCGTTCTTACATCGCTGTCGCTGAAAGACACGTCGTTAACGCTGTATCCACTGTAGTTGATTACAATGGTCGAGCCGGCTTTATACCAACGTCCATTCGACCAGGTAACGATGATCTTTCCTTTTCTGACATTACCCTTAGAATCTGTGCATCCTGTTCCAAAATCGATCGTAACCTTTCCGGAGATGCGATTTGCAGCAGAATCAAATTTGAATGTTGCACATTTGAAACGATCATCTGCAAGCGATGCATCAACGCGGCCACCCGGGGAATCAGCCGTTGTAAGCGCGTTGGTACTCATGTCTTCTGTCTCATTCATCTGCGACTCGGTTGTTGCATCATTGTTCACAGTCTGAAGAGCTTCACCCGAAAAAGGGTCGTCGGCTTTGTTGCAGGAGGTAAGAAAGTTTGCGATTATGACCACCAGGCAAACCATCGCTGCTGGTCTCCATTTCAGTTCGTTTTTCATCTTCTAAGTTGTTTTGGTTATGTCTTAGAGGAAGAAATGGGTGCAAGGTTTAATGCCCCGCAAAAAAATATTTTCAGCCTAAAAGACTGGAAATTCGCGGTTCTTGGCCGGCAGGGCGGCATTTTCTCTCCGCGCGGATGCTCAATCGACGTCGAGTCCGTCGTTCTTGAACGTCATCGTTCGCGTGGTGGCCGTGGTGGATGCGGTGAAAGACTGGTCGCACGTGCCGTTTCCAAAGTCCACGGTAATAGTTTTGTTTGTATCGTAGGTAACGGTTTGGATACCCTTGACCGGTCGGTGTATCTTGTTTGACAAAATGCAAGACCGTGAATATTCTAGCGGCGTCGTTATGACCACAGAATAGGCCTTTCCATAACGGTTATTACCACTGGCAGCGGTGTCCGCATTCTTGGATTGCGCAACAATGAATTTATCGTTAGCCGGATTGGACGACCTGACCCATTGCCTTGTCTGGTGTATTGTTCTCGAACCCCCGCTTTGATCTGGCCAGATAAGGTTATAAAAAGATTCTACTGTCCAGGTCAGCGGTGATGCTATTGAACTGACGTTGTGTATGGTACTGCTGTTACTCGTACCGAAAGCGATTCCATTTACAACATAATTCTGAAATGTCGTCGTCGTGTGCGAACCGACCTTGTACCATCTGCCACTGGCCCAGGCAATTTGGATCTTTCCTTTCCTTGTGTTGCCTCGGGTATCGGTACATCCACCTCCAAAATCGATAACAACGGTTCCGCTGACGCGGTTAGCCGTTGAGTCGAAAGAAAGGGTAGCACACGTAAGCCGGTCATCAGCAAGTGCTGCATATCGGCCTGATGGCGTGTCAGCCTGCGAGAGCGCACTCATTATAAGATCATCTACTTCATTTGTTATGGATTCGTATTCAGCATCATTACTCACCGTTTGACGCATGTCAATTGGAAAAGGATCTTCAGTCTTCTTACTGCAGGCATCGAGCACTGCACAGAATAATACGAAGTATAGAAATCTGGTACTGGGTCTTTTCATATCTCGCAACCGAGTTGTTTCATCACACTTAGACACCGGAAGTTGTTACAGATTCCCTTCGTTGCAAAGATATTTCATGTAAATACGAGAAATACCTAGCTGTTCAGCTCGGAGTGGGCGGGGTATCTACAGATTCTGTTTTTTCATCTCCCCAACAGCATAATCGCAGGCGCGGGCAGTCATGGCCATGTAAGTGAGGGAAGGATTCACACAAGACGAGGAGACCATGAAAGAGCCGTCTGTAACAAATACATTTTCTACAGCATGCATTTGGTTGAATGCATTCAATACGGACGTCTTGGGGTCGCGCCCCATTCGAACCGTTCCCATTTCGTGATTCGAATTTCCGGGGAAAGACATGTTGGATGTTGTCACAACATTTTTGTATCCCGCTGCATCGAGCATTTCACCAATCGACGCTGCAATGTCTTTGTGCATCTCCCTTTCGTTGGATTTGAATTCACAATCGATATTGATAGTGGGGCGTCCCCATTTATCCTTCTTATTAGTATCCAATGTTAGTCGGTTCTCGTGATAGGGCAGGCACTCGCCAAAGCCACCAAAGCTGATAGACCAGTCGCCGGGTTTTTGTACCTGCTCCTTAAGGTCCTTTCCTACTGGTCTTTCGACAGCGTTATCGCGCCAGCCAGCTCTCCCTGCTCCACCCTGATAACCAAAGCCGCGCAAGTAGTCTTTCCTTTTTTCGTGAATATTCCTGAAACGCGGAATGTAAAGTCCATTGGGCCTTCGTCCCGAATAGTAGATGTCTTCGAAGCCGTCAACGGCTGCTGCAGCGCCGGCGCCTTTGTGATGATCCATGATATTCCTCCCTACCTGGTCGCTGTCGTTTCCCAAACCGTTCGGAAACCGATGAGAGATTGAATTGAGCAGAATCGCGGCTGTTGAAACGGTAGAGGCGTTGAGGAAAATTATTCTCGCATAGAATTCTGTCACCTCATTTGTGTCCGTGTCGATGATCTCCACACCCGTCGCGCGCGCGGACTGCTCATCGTACAGCACCTTATTGACAAGAGCGTTTGTTCGTAATGTAAGATTGCCGGTTTCAAATGCAGCCGGTAGTGTGCTGGCGTTGGTGCTGAAATATGCTCCATAGGGGCACCCACGGTGGCAAAGATTTCGGTATTGACATACGCCACGTCCCTTCACCGGTGCGGTAGCATTGGCAGTCCGTCCGATTATCACCCTTCTTTCCGGAAATTTTTCTTCTGCGATTTTCTTAAAGCTCTTCTCGACGCAATTCATTTCCATACCGGGAAGGAATTTTCCATCGGGCAGGTGCGCGATGCCATCGGCATCACCTGAGACACCTATGAACTTTTCAACGTAATCATACCACGGCGCAACATCCTTATAACGGACAGGCCAGTCAATTGCAATTCCATCGCGGAGGTTTGCTTCGAAATCGAGATCGCTCCAACGATATGATTGGCGTGCCCACAACAATGAACGGCCACCAACGACATCGCCCCGTATCCAATCAAAGCGTTTGGTTTCTGTATAAGGATTTTCGAGGTCGTTTATGTAAAATCCCTTGTTGTCGGCGCGATAAGAATAGTGCCGGGCCTGAACGTGACATTTTTCTATGTCAGCGAGCGTCAGTCTGCCGCCATTTGGAATATCCCATGGGTCAAGCGTTGCTGTTGGATAGTTTGGGTGTGTGAGTGGCTTGCCTCTTTCCAACATCAATACTTTCAAGCCTTTTTCACAAAGCTCTTTAGCAGCCCAGCCTCCACTGATGCCGGAACCAACGACAATCGCATCGTAGGAATTTTCTGCTCGGGCCTGTGTGTTGAGATTCATTGGTGCCTTTCAAATGACGAAAAATAATCGAATGGACCTTTAACCATGAACGCAAATTTAAATTAGGACAAGTCGCGGAATCCTTGAACGGCGTGTTTATTTTTGCCCGATTTATCCAACCCCACCATGCCAAGAGATCGCAGCATTCGCTCCATTCTGATTATCGGGAGCGGTCCCATCATTATTGGACAAGCTTGTGAATTTGATTATGCCGGATCGCAGGCTTCGCGATCGTTACGGGTGGAAGGAATTGAAGTGATTTTGATCAATTCCAACCCGGCTACGATCATGACTGACAAGGTGACGGCGGACCACGTTTATCTCCGTCCGCTTGAAAAGAAATATATCCGCGAGATCCTGGAAAAACACCATGTTGACGCCGTGTTGCCCACCATGGGGGGCCAGACTGCTTTGAATCTTTGCATTGATTGCGAAAAGGCAGGCATTTGGGAGCATTATGGGGTAAAGATCATTGGCGTTGACATCAAGGCGATTGAAACCACAGAGGACCGTGAAAAATTCAGGCTGAAGATGCTTGAACTGGGCGTGGATGTTTGCAAAGGAGAAACGGCAACAAGTTTTCTGGAAGGAAAAGAAATTGCCCAGGAGATTGGCTTCCCACTTGTAATCCGCCCTTCATTTACCCTGGGTGGCACTGGTGGCGGGTTTGTTGACAATCCGGATGAATTTGACGAAGCCCTTAACCGAGGGTTGCATGCCTCCCCCATACACGAAGTGCTGGTGGAAAAAAGCATCATGGGCTGGAAAGAATATGAGCTTGAGCTTTTACGTGATGGTGCCGGTAATGTGATCATCATTTGTTCGATCGAAAATTTTGATCCAATGGGCATTCACACGGGAGATTCTATCACGGTCGCTCCCGCGATGACGTTACCAGATACTGTTTATCAACACATGCGTGATCTTGCCATCAAGATGATGAACGGCATTGGAAAGTTTGCCGGTGGATGTAACGTTCAGTTCTCTGTTAATCCGGCAGACGATAATCAGATCATTGCCATCGAAATTAATCCAAGGGTTTCGCGGTCCTCAGCGCTCGCTTCAAAAGCAACAGGTTATCCAATAGCGAAGATTGCCGCGAAGCTTGCCATTGGCTACAATCTGGATGAGCTAAGTAATGCGATCACTGGCACGACGACCGCCTACTTCGAACCTGCACTGGACTACGTGATCGTAAAAATACCGCGCTGGAATTTTGACAAGTTCCACGGAGCCGACCGCAGACTCGGATTACAGATGAAGTCTGTCGGGGAGGTCATGGGGATCGGAAGAAATTTTCAGGAAGCATTACAGAAAGCTTGCCAGTCGCTTGAGATCAGAAGAAATGGTCTTGGCGCGGATGGCAAAGAGTTGACCAAACAATCGGATCTCTTGCAGAGTCTCGAGCATCCAAGCTGGAACAGGTTGTTTCATGTGTACGATGCGATGAAGCTTGGCATCTCTATGAAGACGATCAGCAACCTGACAAAAATCGATAAGTGGTTTTTGGAGCAGATCTGGGACCTCATTGAATTCGAGCAGGGACTCGAAAAGTATTCGCTTGAGACAATTCCAGCGGATGTCATGCGCACCGCTAAGGAGAAAGGCTACGCAGACAGGCAGATTGCACATTTGCTCGATTGCAAAGAGAGTGAGGTACATAAGAAGCGCCGGGCTATGGGAATTAACCGTGTGTATAAGCTTGTCGACACATGTGCAGCAGAGTTCGGCGCAAAGACGCCATACTATTACTCCACGTTTGATACCGAGAACGAGTCGACTTCATCCGACAAAAAGAAGGTAATTGTGCTGGGCTCCGGCCCAAATAGGATCGGACAGGGAATCGAGTTTGATTATTCATGCGTGCATGGCATCCTGGCGGCGAAAGAGTGTGGCTACGAAGCCATCATGATCAATTGTAACCCTGAAACTGTTTCTACAGATTTTGACATCGCCGACAAGCTTTACTTCGAGCCTGTTTTTTGGGAACATCTGTGGGATCTTATCCAACACGAAAAGCCGGAAGGCGTGATCGTTCAGCTCGGAGGGCAGACGGCGTTGAAGCTCGCCGAGAAACTTCACAAATACGGTGTGAAGATCATGGGCACATCCTTTGACGCGTTGGACCTGGCTGAAGATCGTGGGAGCTTCTCGACTTTATTAAAGGAGCTGAATATTCCATATCCCGAATTTGGAGTAGCAACCAACGCTGATGAGGCGCTGGAGGTGTCGAAGACAATCGGGTTTCCGCTCCTGGTAAGGCCTTCTTATGTGCTGGGAGGTCAAAGCATGAAGATCGTTATCAACGAGAAAGAACTGGAAAGCCACATCCTCGACATATGGAAACATTTGCCCGAGAACAAGGTCCTTCTTGATCATTTCCTCGACGGAGCGATCGAAGCCGAAGCAGATGCGATTTGTGACGGCGAAGACGTATATATCATCGGCATCATGCAGCATATTGAGCCCGCGGGAATCCATTCAGGCGACTCATACGCCGTGCTGCCTCCTTATAACCTCGGCGACTTTGTCATCAAGCAAATTGAAAACTATACCAAGCGCATTGCCGTTGCCTTAAGAACAGTCGGGCTTATCAATATACAATTTGCAATCAAGAACGATAAAGTATATATCATTGAAGCCAACCCCCGTGCATCACGCACGGTACCTTTTATCTGCAAAGCTTACGATGAGCCTTACGTGAACTATGCGACAAAGGTGATGTTAGGTGAGAAGAAAGTTAGAGACTTCAATTTCAACCCAACAAGAAAAGGTTATGCTATCAAAGTTCCGGTATTCAGCTTCAGCAAGTTTCCCGAGGTGAACAAAGAACTTGGCCCTGAGATGAAGTCCACCGGCGAAGCCATTTACTTCATTGACGATTTGATGGATGATTATTTCCTGAATATCTATTCGGAAAGGAATCTGTACTTGAGTCGATAGGGGCGATTTTCTGAAAGCCCGTTTTGTTCTGTTTTCCAGACAAAATTGGTCAATGCGCGATATAGTCGGGAGAAAAATAGCGTTTTTGATGTGTGTCGGACATCTTAGATGTCCGATATCTTAGATGTCCGACACGGATTTTTCGACAACGCCCCTAGTCGAAACCACATCATCCATTTGCAATTTCTACTCGCTCTTTAACGACTTCACCGGGTTCACCACCGCTGCTTTGATAGATTGGTAGCTTACCGTCAGGGCGGCAATGGCAAACGCCAGAATTCCTGCGATCAAAAACGAATCAACACTAAGCGGTATGCGGTAGGCAAATCCTCCCAGCCAGGTATCCATCATCCACCACGCCAATGGCGTTGCGAGCACGAAGGAGATGATTACAAGGCGTGTGAAATCCTTCGATAGCAAAATAACAACACTGCCCACTGAGGCGCCCATGACTTTACGAATGCCGATTTCTTTCGTGCGAAGACTTGCTGTGTAGGCGGAAAGCCCGAATAATCCAACGCATGCAATGATGATGGCGAGTCCTGAAAATACGCGGAACAATTTTCCAGAACGTGCTTCCTCCGCGTATCCCTGGTTAAGGTTGTCTTCCAGGAACTCGTAGCGGAAAGGCTTGTCGGGAACGAACTCACGCCATTTTCCTTCGATTTTGGAAATAGCATTCTGAACCCTGGTCGGATCGATTCGGATAGCAATGAACTGACTGTTTGCCTGCTTGCCGAAAATCTCCTTGTCGAATGCGACCAGTGGTGTGATCTCATCCCGCAAGGACTGAAAATGAAAATTCTTGATGACGCCTATTATTGTAAATACTCTTTGCTTTTCAAGAACAGGATCACCACGAAAGAGATCGGTGTTGGAGAGCTTCTGTCCCACTGGGTCTTTCAAGCCGATAGTCTTAACGGCAGTTTCGTTCAGCAAGACATTCAACGAATCATTTGTGTCCCTGGAAAAAAAGCGGCCTTCTTTTAATTCGAAGCCAATATTTTGAGCAAAGTCGTCATCCAGGATCATAGACTTTACTGTGAGCACTTCATTTGACCCCTCGGGTTGAAACATCTGCCCAAAGAAGTCGTCCCGGTTGCCAACGCGCGAACTCGTTCCGGCGGCCGATCTTACTTCAGGAAATTGTTTGACCTCCTCAATAAACGTTTGCGTTTTTTGATTCAGGAAAAATGCACGTTCTACCATCATCATGGCACTTTTGTCAAAACCCAGGTTTTTGCTTTGCATGAATTTCATCTGACTCCCCACGACGAGCGTGCCTACGATGAGGACAATGGAAATCATGAATTGAAAGATCACCAGGCCGTTTCGAAGCCACGTTCCTTTCCCACTGGCGGTGAAATTTCCCTTCATTACCACCACAGGATTATAACTTGAAAGTACAAAAGCCGGATATACGCCGGCAAGCACCCCAACGAGCAAAGCAAATCCCGCCAGCCCTACAATCACATCGGGCGCAAACACCAGTTGAAGGTTCTTTTCCACCAGCGTATTGAATGAGGGCAGCAGGAAATATGCTGCTGCCACGGCTATGGCTGTTCCAATGATCGTAAGGAGAATCGCCTCTACAAGGAACTGCGTGACGAGCTGATTCTTCAATGAACCCATCACTTTGCGGACTCCTACCTCACGCGCCCTTTCCGCTGACCGTGCGGTGGCAAGGTTCATGAAGTTTATACAAGCGATCAAAAGTATCAGTGCAGCGATAAATGACAACGAATAGATGTACTTGATATTCCCGCTGGGGGACATCGTGAACTCGATGTTTGTAGGATCGAGATGGATCGAAGTGAGCGGTTGAAGAAAATACCGATAACCATTGCCGGCCTTCTGATAGTCTTCCCATGATTGCCCGAGCTCCCGTTCAATCTGCCCTGATGCATAGCGGTCAACCATCGCCGGAAACTTGGCTTCGAGGGATTTGTAGTCAGCGCCGGGTTTTAGTTTGATGTACGTTTGCGAATCAAAGCTGATGAAATTCTCGGCCTGTCGGAATTGATTGCCCGAAAAGGATCCCACAAAATCAAAACGGAGGTGGGAATTGTCCGGAAGGTCTTTGAATACTGCAGTTACTTTGTAATCCTCGTTAAATATCCGGAGCACCTTTCCTATTGGCTCTTCTTCTCCAAAGTATCGCTTTGCAGTTGAGGCCGAAACAACAACCTGATTGCTTTTTGCCAAGGCCGACCCTTTGTCGCCTTTTATCAATTCAAGGTCGAAGAAGAAAAAGAAGGAAGAGTCTGCGAGAATAGCATGATTCTCTTCAAAGGATTTCAATTCGCCCTCTTTGACTTTATAGGTGATATTGATGTCTCTGATAGGACCTTGCAGCTGCAACGTCTTCTCAACCTCCGGGAAATCTTTCTGCATCACGGTCGAATAGGAATGAGGAATGGCAGCAAAGTATGTTGAATGATTTGGGTACTTGCGCTCGAGCGTCACTTTGTACACCCGGTCTCCCTCGGGAAAGAAGGTATCATACGACGTTTCATGTTTCACATACAGCACAATCAGCAGGCAGGCAGCAATGCTTACTGCCAGTCCAACAACATTGATTGTCGTGTAAATGCGCTGTTTTATCAGGCTTCTAAGGGCGATTTTTATATAGTTACGCAGCATATGGGTGGGATTGGATTCTCTAATTTACGAACCAAAGCGGACAGCGGCACGTTCAAATTATAACCGGGTAACCGACGAAACGTTACATTTGTATTTCGGTTTTAGAACTATGCTCAAGTTTATTGTCATCCTCATCCTCCTGCTCTATCTCCTGAACAAGGTGAGTGTGATCCTTTTCCGTGTTTTGGGAAGTCCAAGGTCGGCACCTCCGCCAAATTTCAGGAGGCCACCGGAAGGCACCATTAATATGGATAGTGCACCAAAAAAACCTTCGAGAAAGGGAGGTTTGAAAGGTGGCGAGTATGTCGATTACGAGGAAGTGAAGTAACCGAAGCAAGCATTCCGCCACTCCATGCGCTTTTATAAATACCAGGCTACAGGCAATGATTTTGTTCTCGTGGACAACCGAGCAGGTAATCTTTCTTTCTCAAATCAGCAGATATCTACCATTTGTGATCGCAGGTTTGGCATCGGCGCAGATGGATTGATCTTGTTGGAAAAAGATCCCAATGCCGACTTCCGCATGATCTATCATAACCGCGACGGGAGCCAGAGTTTCTGCGGCAACGGATGTCGTGCGATAGCACACTTCGCGCATAAGCTCGGTGTGATCTCGGAGAATTTTACTTTCAAAGCACACGACGGGTTGCACAAAGGTCAGCTCCTGTCCAATGGAACAGTCAGAATATCGCTTGCCGACGTGAAGAATATTGAACCAAAAGGCGATGACTACTACATCAACACCGGCACTGATCATCACGTACGGTTTGTTAAAAATCTCGCCGACTATCCCGTGTTTGACGAAGGAAAAAAAGTACGGTACAGCGACCTTTATAAACCAAAGGGAACCAACGTTGACTTCGTTGAAGTCAATCCCGATAAGACGGTCTCCTTCAGGATTTATGAACGCGGGGTCGAAGATGAAACATACTCGAGCGGATCGGGGGCTACAGCATGTGGGCTCGCCGTCGCGCATAAATTTGGCTTCCCTTCTCCGATTAATCTGAAGGCTCGGGGAGGAGAACTCCGGATCGAATTCAAGACCGGCCAGAACGGCACGTTCACGGATATCTACTTCACAGGTCCGGTTCAATTGGTTTTTGAGACTGATTCGCAGTTCTAGGCATCTGTTGTGCCTCATTTTACTGCCAAAATGCGCTTCCTGCCCACTTTGGAACTATAATTGCACCCCCGAAAACCATAACTTTACAGCCCGTTTAAAACCGGTCCCGGAGAAAGATTACGCCGATGGCATTAATTAATTTTTTGGAACCTCACCGGCTGAACGAATAACGACAACACATGCTAAAACTCATTGCCAAACTATTCGGCAGCAAATCCGAGAAAGATATCAAGCGAATCATGCCTTTGGTAGAGAATACCAAACGCGAAGGAGAAAGGATGAAGGCTCTTTCAAACGATGAGTTGCGCAGAGAGACCACTGAAGTGCAGGCTCATATAAATGCCGCCCTCAAACCGATCGACGATCAGCTTGCAGCTTTACACCAGCAGGTAAGTGATCATCCGGAGCTTGACCTCCACGAAAAGGAAGCCATCTTCAACCAGATCGATCAGATTGAGAAAGATCGCAACCAGGCACTCGAAAAAGTCCTGATAGAAGTGCTGCCAAGGGCATTCGCCATTGTGCGCGAAACAGCACGCCGCTTCAAGGAGAATGAAGTGCTTGAAGTGACGGCTACTGAAAAGGATCATCAGTTCGCACTACGTTTTGAAAACGTAAAGATCGCAGGCGATAAAGCCCAGTGGCATAACAAATGGATGGCTGCGGGGAACATGATCACCTGGGACATGGTGCATTACGATGTTCAGATCATCGGTGGTATCGTCCTTCATGAAGGAAAGATTGCAGAGATGGCCACCGGTGAAGGAAAAACACTGGTCGCGACTTTTCCAGCGTTTCTAAATGCGTTGGCAAGGCGCGGTGTGCACATCGTTACCGTCAATAACTATCTCGCCAGCCGCGACAGTGAATGGATGGGGCCGCTGTTCCAGTTCCATGGATTAACAATTGACTGTATCGACAAACATGAGCCGAATTCTCCTGCACGACGCAATGCGTACCAGGCGGACATCACTTACGGAACCAACAATGAATTCGGCTTTGATTATCTGCGGGATAACATGGCACGCGATCCGGAAGAACTCGTGCAGCGCGGACACCATTACGCGATGGTCGATGAAGTGGACAGTGTGTTGGTGGATGAAGCCCGGACACCCCTTATCATTTCAGGTCCGGTTCCCCGCGGCGACGAGCATGAATTCTATGACCTGAAGCCCCGCATCTTCAAAGTGGTAGAGGCACAGAAGAAGCTGGTAACGCAATATCTTAACGATGCGAAAAAACAACTTTCCGAGGGGAATGAAAGAGATGGCGGACTGTCGCTTTTCCGCGCTTATCGCGGGATGCCGAAGTTCAAGCCGTTGATTAAGTTCCTTAGTGAGGCCGGCAACAAATCAGTTCTGCAAAAGACAGAAAATTATCATTTGCAGGACAACAAGAAAGAAATGCCGAAAGCCGATGCACCACTCTTTTTCGTCATCGATGAAAAGGACAACAGCGTTGAGCTCACGGATAAGGGGATCGACCTGATCACAGGCGAGGGCGAGGATCCGAAACTCTTCATCCTTCCCGAGATTGGAATGGAGCTAAATAAGATCGAAAAAGATGACGCTGTCGACGCCCAGACGAAGGCACAAAAGAAGGATGAGGTCATCCGCGACTATTCAACTAAATCTCAGCGCATTCACAGCATTAACCAGCTCCTGAAGGCGTACACGTTATTCGAAAAAGACACCGAATACATTATCGTCGACGGCAAAGTGAAGATCGTTGACGAGCAGACGGGTCGCGTGCTGGATGGCCGTCGCTATTCAGACGGATTGCATCAGGCTATCGAAGCGAAAGAAAATGTGAAGGTTGAGGACGCAACGCAGACATATGCGACCATCACCCTGCAAAACTATTTCCGGATGTATCACAAGCTCGCTGGCATGACCGGTACAGCTGAAACAGAAGCGGGCGAATTCTGGGACATCTACAAGCTCGACGTCGTGGTGATCCCCACCAATAAACCCGTCACCAGGAAAGACATGGACGACCTGGTGCACAAAACTATTCGCGAGAAATTCAATGCTGTCGTTGAAGAGATCGTAGCACTTTCAAATGCCGGCAGGCCGGTGCTGGTCGGTACCACTTCTGTTGAAATTTCGGAACTGCTTAGCAGGATGCTTCAGATACGCAAGATCAAACACAATGTGTTGAATGCCAAACAGCACCAGCGTGAAGCGGAGATCGTTGCCGAAGCGGGTAAGCCGGGAACTGTGACGATCGCAACGAACATGGCTGGCCGCGGTACGGATATCAAGTTGACACCTGAATCGCGTGCGGCGGGTGGACTTGCTATTATAGGTACAGAACGTCACGAATCACGGCGCGTTGACCGCCAGCTTCGCGGTCGCTCCGGACGACAGGGAGATCCGGGAACGTCCAAATTTTATGTGTCTCTCGAAGACAACCTCATGAGACTCTTCATGCCTGAACGGATTGCAAGAATCATGGACCGTCTCGGCTTGAAAGAAGGTGAAGTTATTTCTCATTCGATGGTGACAAACTCAATCGAAAGGGCACAGAAAAAAGTAGAGGAGAACAACTTCGGTATCCGCAAGAGACTGCTTGAGTATGACAACGTGATGAACTCACAACGCGAAGTGATTTACAAGCGTCGTCGCAATGCATTGTTTGGTGAGCGCCTTCAGCTGGACATTCTGAACATCCTGTTCGATACCTGTGAGGACGTCGCTGCAAACGGAAAGGCGGGAGATAATTTCGAGGGCTTCCGCCTCAATGTGTTGAGCGTGTTTGGATTTGACTCCACGATCACGCCAGAAGAGTATGCCAAGCTGGACCAGGCCGCTATGACTGAAAGGCTGTATCAGGAGGCGTACGAACACTACGAAACAAAAAATAAGACCACTGCTGAGAAAGCCCTCCCGATTATCCAGGATATATACAAGACCAGAGGAGCGACAATTGAAAATATTCTAGTTCCGTTCACAGACGGAATTAAGCAAATCGGAGTAGCCGCGCCGCTCAAGAAATCAATTGAAACCAACAACGCGGAACTAATCCGATCGATGGAGAAGATGATAACACTTGCGATCATCGATCAGCAGTGGAAAGAGCATCTCCGCGATATGGATGACTTGAAGCAAAGTGTTCAAAATGCAGTCTACGAACAGAAGGATCCGCTGCTCATCTACAAATTCGAGGGATTTGAAGCCTTTAAACGGTTCATCGGACGAGTAAATGAGGAGACCATTTCCTTCCTCATGAAAGCAGAGATACCTTCACAGGAGCCCGAACGTGTTCAAGAGGCCAGGTCGCAGAAAAGGCAACGTTACAGCGAACAAAAAGATGAATCGAGGTCACTGCTACAAGGCGGTGGGGAGCAGCCAGCGCAGCAACGTGAAGTGGAGCAGAAAGTAATGCCGGTAAAGTCTGATAAAGTCGCAGGGCGGAATGATAAGGTTACTGTTCAGTATCCCGATGGCCGTGTCTTGAAAGATGTGAAGTACAAAAAAGTCGAAGAAGATATTAAGAACGGGCGCTGCATCGTTATCGAGCAATAAGATGACTTATAGCATTTTTCGAAAAGGGTTTCACTTTCCGTTTTTTGCGGCGGTCATGGCGATGTCAATTTCATGCGCCGCCCAGAAGAACAATTCGAAAAGCTATTACCACGAAGACCTCTATCAGCTCCGGCCGAAGATCGAAGAAGTGCCCGACACTGCAACGAATCAAAATCTGGTAAGGAAAAAGGGCGAAGTCGTAGCGACCCGAAACGTCAACAGCAGGGTCGACGCCGTGCTCGACAGCATCAATCGCTTTAACGCTTCCCGTAAATTCATCGACGGCTATACGATCCAAATCTATTCCGGTCAGAACCGCGAAGAAGCCATGAACACTAAGAAGAAGATGGCGACAGACATTGGTGATCTTAATGGAGAGCTCGAGTACAACCAGCCCAAGTTTCGCGTTCGCGTTGGTAACTATTTTTCACGTCTGGAAGCGCAGAAGGACCTTCTCCGCTTGAAGCGCGTTTTTCCTAACGCTATCTTGGTACCGGAGAAAATACTCGTCCGGTAATGTCGCTGCTAGATTCAGTAAAAAAACAATCGATCACCCAGGCTCCTGAAGTTGTCAAATGGAGGCGTCACCTCCACGCCAACCCTGAACTTTCCTATAAAGAGTTCAATACCTCAAAATTTGTTTTCGATTCGCTGACCGGCATGGGACTGCAACCCGAAACGAAAACAGAGACTGGGGTTGTCGTACTGGTGTCTGGAAAGAATCCTGCGGATAAAGTCATTGCTTTACGAGCCGACATGGACGCCCTGCCCATAACAGAGGCGAATACGTTCGACTACAAATCGAAAAACAATGGCGTAATGCATGCTTGTGGCCATGATGCTCACACCGCTTCGCTCCTCGGCACGGCAAAAATATTGTCAACGCTTCGTGATCAGTTTCAAGGGACAGTGAAATTCATCTTTCAACCAGGTGAAGAAAAAAACCCAGGCGGAGCATCGTACATGATCCTTGACGGTGTGTTGAAAGATCCGGCACCAGTCTCCATTGTAGGCCAACACGTGATGCCTTTGCTGCCTGCAGGTAAAGTGGGATTCCGGGAAGGAATGTACATGGCAAGCTCGGACGAAATATACTTAAAGATTATAGGAAAGGGCGGCCACGCGGCTGCTCCTGAACTCATTGTCGATCCCGTCGTTATTGCTGCACACATTATTGTTGCGTTGCAGCAGATCATCAGCCGCAATGCAAGCCCACGGCAGCCAACTGTTTTATCGTTCGGAAAAGTTATTGCCGAAGGAGCGACGAATATCATTCCCGATGAGGTGAACGTGGCCGGAACATTCCGCGCTATGAATGAGGAATGGCGAAAGGAAGGGTTGAATAAAATTCAAAAGATGGCGGAGGGTATCGCGGCAGGAATGGGTGGACGTTGTGAAGTAAAAATCTCGAACGGTTACCCGTATCTGGAGAACAATCCTGCACTGACAAGAAGCATTCGCCGGGCCGCAGAAGAATACCTGGGAAAAGAAAACGTGGTCGACATAGATCTCACATTGGGATCCGAAGACTTCGCCTATTATTCGCAGATCATACCAGCCTCGTTCTACCGCCTCGGTACAAGGAATGAAGCAAAGGGAATCACATCCTACATTCATACTCCCACTTTCAATATTGACGAAGACGCGCTTGCCATCGGCCCCGGCTTGATGGCGTGGATTGCGTTACGGGAACTTGGTAACTAGACGCGGATGAACGCATCGGCCATCAATATCTTCGCGTCGATCATCCTTGTACAGCTTATACTCCTTATTTTCTTTCTCTTTTCAAGTTCACACGGGAAGAAACTTTCGAACCGAATACTTGCATGCTTTTTTATCTGGCTTTTATTAAATCTTGCAGACGGGTTGCTCTCTTATTACGGATTTTATAAAACCTCCCCGAAGTTGGCTCACCTGGAAGACGGTTTGATATTTCTTGTGGGTCCTTTGATCTACTTTTATGCGACGTCGATGCTGTATCGTGATTTCAGCTTCAAGAAGTCACACCTTCTTCACCTGGTTCCTTTTGTGGTTTGCACTGCTGCGTTTCAAACCTACTATCACTTGCAAAGTGAATCATATCAAAAACAAATTCAGGCGGCGATAACTGATCAAACTTTACCAGCATATTTTTATTTCTCGATCGCGCTGGTCTATCTGCATGTGGGCTCATACCTGTTAGCATCATTTTTTCAAATCGCTCGCTATCACCGCAGAATAGAAGACAAGTTCTCTTCGCTTTCAAAGATGCGAATGGATTGGCTTCTCTTCATGTTGATATTCATTGCCGTTATTTTTGCCGTTTCGGTCACCTATACCTTCTTGCCGGCGACAGGACTGAGAGAAGTCTCAACTGCAACCTTTGTTGTGCCGTTCTTTGTCATTCTTATTTTCACAAATTCCGTGGTTTGGAAGAGCATGAAGCAACCAGGAATATTTGTCGGTCTCGACTACGATGTGGAAAGAAGAAAATATGCGGGCTCAAATTTGACCGAGAATGAAAAAGCAGCTTTGAAAGCGAAAGTGGTCCATTTGCTGGAGGTGGAGAACATATTCCTTCGCCCGGACCTCACGATAGACGAGCTTGCCGAAAAACTCGAAACCGTTCCGAAAAAAGCCTCCCAGGTAATCAATGAGTCCTTTGGTCAAACTTTTTTCGACCTGATAAATACCTACCGCATTGAAGAGGCAAAAAGGATCATGAAAAATTCAAAGGATCCGAAGCTAACGGTGCTCGAGGTGATGTACCAGTCTGGTTTCAATTCCAAGTCTTCCTTCAATTCCATTTTTCGAAAAAAGGCAGGGCTGACCCCAAGTGAATTCAAAAAGCAGATAGTCCACTGACTTTCTGGTTCGACTTCCTGCTTTTGCCGTCCAAATTCCGGATCTCGGTCGATCACGCCCAAAATTGATGCGTATTTCGACGAAAAAAGATCATTATGAAGGCTAACATTTCCTCCAGGCTAAACACAGTTATTTTACTCGCTGCAGTCTGCTGCTTTATCCTCACATCGCCAAAATGGACATTCCTTCCTGCGGCATGGATTGCCCCTGGCCTATTGCTGATATTTGTTCAGCGGCTCACGGCAAAAATGGGAATCCTTCTTGCGTTCCCCGCATTGTTCGTCGCCAGTGTTATTGCCAACTATAACGTTGTGCCGTTTCCTCTCTTGTTTTTCATAATCATCACGGCAGTCGGCACGCTCACGTCTCTTATCCCATACCTGGCGCACAGGCTGCTGTACAATCGTGTTGAGGGCCTGGCGTCCACATTGATTTTTCCTTCTGTATTTGTTTTACTTGAATTCGTTAGTGCAATTGGAAGTGGGAAGGGAACATGGGGGTCGATTGCCTACACGCAGATCAACAATGCACCTTTAATGCAACTTGCCTCGGTAACCGGAATTTGGGGCATTTCATTTATGATCTATTGGTTCGCGTCCATGCTTGCGTTCGCAAGTTCTCACTCGTTCGATTGGAATAAAATCAAAATATCAGTAGTTGCATTGTCCGCAGTAATATTTGTCGTTCTGCTGTATGGAACGATGAGAATCAACCCTTATTTCAATTCTGGTGGCGAAACGGTGAGAGTTGCCGGTATTACCGGAAGCAATCTTCCACTGATTACTTCCATGTACGAGGACGCTTTTCATAAACCTGGTATTGACTTGGAAAAACTGCTCGAAAAAAATAGCCTTTCAATTACTTCACCCGAGCTACAGGAAATGCAGAAGGCATTTGTTCCTTTCATCGAAGATCCGAATGCCAGGAAATTTACAAGAACACGTATACTGATGAAGACATTTGAGGATTCACTTTTTGCGGGAGCAGCGCGCGAGGCTAAAGCCGGTGCACAAATCATTTCATTTTCAGAAGCGTTAATGTTTACTGACAAAGAGAATGAGCCATCATTCGTACAGCGTGGCATAGACTTCGCTAAAAACAATAAAATTTTTCTGCTGCTCACGGCCGCGACAATCCTTAAAGGGCCGGTTGATGGTCAAAGAAAATTCCTGGAAAACAAATCTTGGTTGATTGACCCTAACGGCAAATTGCTCAATGTCTTTCTAAAAAATCGCCCCGTTCCCCTGGCAGAAGCCGGGAGCGTTCCGGGCGACGGCATCGTGCCCGTTGAAACAACATCGATAGGCAGGCTTGCCAGCTCGATCTGTTATGATGCCGATTTCCCTTCACTTATCCGACAGGCGGGACAAAAGCAGGCAGATATATTCTTGCTTCCGTCCGGAGACTGGAGAGAAATTGCCCCTTACCATGCCAAAATGGCCAGCGTGCGAGCCATCGAGAACGGTTTCTCAATGCTCCGGAGTGTAAGTGGGGCGACTTCCATTGCATGTGATTATTACGGGCAAGTAGTCGCTTCCAGAAACTATTACGATAGCGGTCAAAAAGTGCTGGCGGCGTATTTGCCAAAACATGGGGTGACAACGATATATTCTAAAGTCGGCGACGTGCTGGTGTACCTCTGTGCAGTCGTTCTGTGCGGAGTTCTGGCCTTCGTGGCGCTTAGAAAATAACACCTGAAATAGTGACCTGTTCTCCCTTACCCAGTATACATCAGGGAGTGTCAAATTAAGTAATCATTAATGACTTTCTACTTTCGGGTGGGTGTCTATCTTTACAAAGTAAGAATGAACTCCGACCAGCCCATCCCGGATCAGTCACCCAAAACTCAGCTGAGCTGGAAAGTTATCATCAGGAATACGGCTTATATTCTCGGAGCGCTGCTGATATTTTTATTCGCGCTGGAGCTGATGCTGTCTTCCTTGCAGCACCTTGGTAAAACCGTTGCTGAGACCATCATCCTCGCCACTTCGAATCCCTTTACAGCGCTTTTTATCGGCCTGCTCATTACCGCTATTATTCAAAGCAGCACCGCAACTACGTCAATGACCGTGGCCCTTGTTGCCTCCGGATCACTCACACTCGAAAGCGCCGTTCCGATTATCATGGGTGCAAACGTCGGTACCACTATCACCAGCACGATCGTATCACTTGGATTTCTGCCGAAGAAGAAAGAATTCCGCCGAGCAGTGGCCGCAGGAACCTATCATGACTTTTTCAATATCCTTACCGTTATTATACTCTTTCCGCTGGAATACTATCTTCAGTTTCTCTCGCGGTTGTCACAGAGCATTGCTACAAGTTTCTTCGCGGAAAATATCGGCCCTGTTGGGGGAAATTTCTCTTTTGCAGTATTCGGCGGGGTCACCGAGTGGATCGTCACATCGATCGGAAACGGATTTGTGCTGATCGTGCTTTCACTCGGATTGCTTTTCGGATCAATCCTTTTTTTTCGAAAGGTGGTAACGAATATGTTGGGGTTTGGTTCGCCGGAAAAGTTCCAGCGCTTCTTTTTTCAAAACCCACTCAAGTCTTTCGGATGGGGTGTATTGACAACCGCAGCGATCCGTTCCAGCTCTGTGACCACTTCACTTGTTGTTCCACTCGTAGCGAAAAAGATTGTGACGCTCCGGAGCGCGGCTCCATTTATTCTCGGTGCCAACATCGGCACCACAATCAGCGCGTTCATCGCAGCGATGGGCACATCCAACACCGCAATCGCTATTGCCATTTCCCATTTCCTGTTCAACTTCATCGGTGTCCTCATTTTCTTCCCTGTGCCAGTGCTCAAGGAAATTCCGATCAAACTCGCCACAGGCCTGGGACGTCTCACACTCAAGTATCGCCTCGCGGGCTTACTGTATTTGTTGTTGATGTTCTTCATCATCCCCTTCTCACTGATCTATTTGAATCGCGACGCAGTCACTGTCAAGGAGCTCGTCTACGAACATGCCGAAGGAAATAACGTGTCGCAATACACTGTCATCACCAAGACATTCGAAAACCAGCTGATGAGCAACTGGATTGTCTATAACGATCAGAAGGGTGCGGAGCCGTCGCAGATATATTCGGTTTACCGTAAAGGGCGCCTGCTGATTATCAACAAGGAACTATTCGAGATGAACAGACCGGGCTTTTGTCGTGATGGTGAAGACAAGCAGGGCAAATTCAGGATTTGTATCCTGGAGACTTACGCTAAAATGACAGTGAACGCAAATGTCTCGGCTGATTCGGTATTTGTATTCGAGAAAAAATACGATCTACAAAAAGGAAACGCATGGCGATATTATATAAGCTCACCCGAAAATGTTCTATTAAGAAAAGAGAAGCGCGATTCAACCGGGCAAGTGCTCCTGCTCGACGAACTTCAAAGTATCAATAAAAAATAGGTCATAGCGGCCTTTGCAGAAGGAAAGGCGAAAAGCCTTATATTTATTGCCTTAGCCATGAATATTGCGGAATCCATATTAAAGCTTCTCAAACTCGACAGCCTTGTCGGGAGCCTGACAGGATACGTTGAAGCGCGTTTCGAACTGCTCAAAACTGAAATCCGGGAGGATGTTTCAAAAGTTATTGCCAAGAGTCTGACAACGGTCGCGATGCTCCTTGTAGGATTTATGTTCCTGGTTTTTTTCAGTATCGGGCTGGCGTACTTCTTCAACCGGTACTTCGAAGACACGTTTGCCGGATTTTGGACAGTGGCGGGTATTTATGGAATTATCTTTTTGCTGTTACTTCTCTTCAGAAAAAGTATCCACGAGTATTTCGAGCAGCAACTCGCAGAAATGATGAAACGAAAAGAAAAATAACTCATGGAGCTGTTGGAAGGTCAGGATCCAGATAAGAAAAAGCTTATAGAGACCTCTGAGCGCCACAGGCGTGCGCTCGAAAAGCAGGTAAATGAGCTTGGCGCGAAAACCGAGAAGATGGTCACCAATGCGCTGATCATCGGCGGATCACTTGCCCTTACATACTTCGTTGTCAGCTCCCTTTCATCCGGGAAAAAGAAAAAGAAGAGAAAAGCAAAGGCGGCAAAAGCTCAGGTCGATTCAACACAGGAGCCCGATGATGAAACGGAAGAGGCCGCTGAATCGATCGTTGCGCCAACAATCATCAGTATGGTCGGCTCCCGGATCATCAACACAGTGACATTCATGCTGTTGGACATCGCAAAAGAAAAGCTTTTCGACTATCTGAAATCAAGAAAGCAGGACGATGAAAATTCTTGAAATCCTCCAGCAACGATACCTTCAGGGGAAGAAATCTATCGCCGTACTGATTGACCCCGATAAGGCCGAAGACCCTTCAAAGCTCAAGCAACTCATTCATCTCGCAAACGAGAACTGCATCGATTTCTTTTTTGTCGGTGGAAGCCTTATCACCACACCCAATCTTTCGGAAGTTGTTCAAAGCATTAAAGAAGACGTCAATATCCCGGTGATTCTGTTTCCAGGAAGCTCACTTCAAATAGACCCTGCAGCCGACGCGATACTGTTTCTCTCTCTTATTTCCGGCCGCAATCCGGACCTTCTCATCGGTCAGCATGTGCAGGCCGCACCCATACTGAAAAACAATCGTATGGAAGTGCTCCCTACCGGATACATGCTTGTAAGCTCCGGCCGCACAACGTCGGTCGCCTACATCAGCAACACGACCCCAATCCCGGACGACAAATATTCGCTTGCTGCCTGCACCGCGTTGGCCGGCGAGATGCTCGGACTAAGACTTATCTACCTGGATGCAGGCAGTGGCGCAGAACGGGAAATTAGTCCACGCATGATCTCCACCGTGAGAAAGTCAATCACCGTTCCCTTGATCGTTGGCGGTGGCATCAACACGCCGCAAAAAGCCTTCAGCGCCCTCGAGGCTGGCGCAGACATGATTGTAATTGGCAACGTGCTCGAGAAAGACCCTGCCTTGCTCACCGAAATCAGCGACAAGGTTTACGATTGGAACCGAAGCGCTGAAGCTGCCGGGAAATAATTGTTGCCAGAAAGCACATAAACACGCAAACGTTAACTGTCATCAAATTTGCCGTTTGATGAACCTGCAAGTATTACACACGCAGCATTTCACTATTTTCGTTATTCGAAACATATAATCATCATGCATAATAAATTTCAACTCCGCTTGATACTGGCGGCCATTACAGCATTACTTCTCGTGGCTTGCGGAAAAGGACCAAAGACCGAGTCCGCGCCTCCTTCGGATGCAATGATCACAGTACCGGCTGGCTTTTCTGCGAAGACAATTGCCGACAGTCTTGGAAAAGCGCGCCACATAACCGTTACGCCCAAAGGTGACATATATGTCCGGCTGGGCGCCCTGAAAAATGGAAAAGGAACAGTTGTTCTGGGGGAAAGCAATGGATCCTACGCCGTTAAGTCTACGTTCGGCGATTTTTTCGGAACAGGAATTTTCCTAAAAGACGGCTACCTGTATTCATCCTCCGACACGGAAGTCTATCGTTATAAATTAGATGAAAATTTTCAGGTTATCGATCCGGTGAATCCCGAGAAGATTGTTACAGGGCTTATCGATCGTGGGCAGCATGGAACTAAGTCCATCGCGCTTGACAATGCCGGCAATTTGTATGTCAATATTGGTGCGTATTCAAATGCATGCCAGGAGAAGGACCGCCAGAAAGGTTCACAGGGAATGAAGCCCTGCCCGATACTTGATTCTGCTGGCGGTATCTGGATGTTCAAAGCATCCCAACTTAATCAGAGTTATAGAGAGGGCGTTAAGTACGCTACAGGCCTCAGAAATGTGGTGGGCCTTGATTGGAATAATCAATTGAATCAACTCTTTGTTATGCAACATGGACGTGATCAGCTTACGGTTTTGTATCCCGACATGTATACCGTCAAGCAATCGGCTGATCTTCCGGCCGAGGTTATGTTTGCTTTAAAACAAGGCGACAATTGCGGATGGCCTTATACCTACTACGATGGCCTTCAGAAAAAGAAAATGGTAGCGCCAGAATATGGTGGTGACGGCAAGAAGGAGTCCAGTGAGTACCTGGAACCTGTTGCATCCTATCCGGCGCATGTGGCACCTAACGCGCTACTATTTTATACCGGCGACAAGTTCCCGGCGAAATACAAGAACGGCGCCTTCATTGCGTTCCACGGATCATGGAATCGTGCACCGGAACCTCAACAGGGATTTTATGTTGTCTTCCAACCCTTCGCCGATGGAAAGCCTTCCGGTGAATGGGAGATTTTTGCCGATGGATTTTCCGGTTCAGCAGAAAACACCTCCACGGGACGTGCAGCGCATCGCCCGTGTGGTCTCGCGCAGGGACCAGATGGCGCGTTGTATGTCAGCGATGATGTAAAGGGAACTATTTATAAAATCGACTATAGCGGGGAGTCAAAATGAAAGCTACTGCAGCGTTATTTTTGATTTTAGTCTCAGTATCATGTTCAAAAAAGAGTGGATCCGATGGTTCGAAGGAATTGTCGGATCCTTCATTTCAGGAATCAATGCTCCGCGGTGAAGCTGTCTACAAGCAGTCGTGCCTCGTGTGTCACATGGCCGACGGTGGTGGCGCACCCCCAATGAACCCGCCGCTGATCGCAACGTCGTTTGTGAAGGGTGACAAGGCTGTCCTTGCGGGAATTGTGCTCAAGGGAATGAGTAATGAGCCGGTTGACGGCGAAAAATACCACAACGTAATGCCTGCGTTGGATATGCTCAGCGATCAGGAGATCGCCGATGTACTGACGTACGTGCGCAATAGTTTTGGAAACAAAGAAAGTGCAATAACACCCGATGACGTCAAACTAGTTCGGACAAAGAATCCCGATTAAAAGAAGAACCTCGTGTGGAGCATCCTTGAACCTTGAACAACTTTGAACCTTAATCTTCCTCCTTACCTCAGGAGCTCACGCGAAATAACCATCTTTTGAATCTCGGTAGTCCCTTCGTAGATCTGCGTGATTTTCGCGTCGCGCATAAGTCGTTCAACATGGAATTCTTTCACGTAGCCGTAGCCTCCGTGGATCTGCACAGCTTCCGTTGTTACTTCTTGTGCAATTTGTGAAGCAAATAGTTTGGCCATAGCCGCCGCGCGAACAAAATTCTTCTTTTGATCTTTAAGAAATGCCGCTTGCCAGATCAGGAGACGTGCCGCATCGATCTTTGTCGCCATTTCTGCCAGCTTGAACTGGATGGCCTGGTGCTCCGACAAATAATGTCCAAAGGCTTTGCGCTCTTTCGAATATTTCAGCGCAAGCTCATATGCGCCGGCCGCGATACCGAGTGCTTGCGCCGCGATACCGATTCTTCCTCCATTCAGCGTGCCCATCGCAAACGTAAAACCGAATCCTTCCTCGCCAATCCTGTTCGCTTTCGGCACTTTCACATCGGTAAACATCAACGAATGTGTGTCGCTTCCCCGAATGCCCATTTTGTCTTCCTTCTTTCCGACCACAAACCCGGGCATTCCTCGCTCGACGATCAGACAATTAATTCCCTTATGTTTCTTCGTGGCGTCGGTCTGGCACATCACAAGGTATATACTGGCGCTGCTGCCGTTGGTGATCCAGTTCTTCGTACCATTCAGCAGATAGTAGTCGCCCTTATCTTCAGCGGTCGTTCTTTGGCTCGTTGCGTCGGACCCTGCTTCAGGTTCGGAAAGACAAAAAGCCCCCAACTTCGTGCCGGCTGCCAACGGCTTTAGAAATTTTTCCTTTTGCTCCTCAGTGCCATTTTTTTCCAATCCAGTGCAAACTAGTGAGTTGTTCACGGACATCATTACGGATGCAGACGCATCAACTTTGGAAAGCTCCTCGATGGCAAGCACATAGGAAATCGTATCCATTCCTCCGCCGTTGTACTTCGGATCCGTCATCATACCCATGAATCCGAGCTCGCCCATTCTCCGCTGCAAGGCTTCCGGGAATTTTGCTTCTGTGTCGCGTTCGATGACGCCGGGAAGCAATTCATTCTGTGCGAAATCACGCGCGGCCTGCTGTACGGCAAGTTGCTCTTCGGTGAGTTGGAAATTCATCTTGGGTATAGATAAGGTCTACAAAGATTCAAAAAAATTGCGAGACGAGGAGTATCACACCGAAGTGTCGCAATTTTGGCAAAAGGGAAAAGTTTTTTTGCCATGGATGACACGGATAAGAGAAAAAAGGAGTTGGATGAAATCACACTGAGGCCGTGTTGTCAAACGATCGGTGACCATCTGTGATGTCTCTGGCAAAATTTCATCTAACCCGGGACGCAAGGCTAAAATAAAAAACCCCGACCCGGCATACCGGATCGGGGCTGACTTATGTTCGTCAGAGGAAATTTAGTCTTCCCTGCCTCCGAGATACATCATCACATAATAGGCGAGCATTGTGATAGCACCGATGGCAGCAACCACGTATGTCATCGCAGCCCACTTAAGTGCATCCTGTGCCATATCGTATTCAGGTGCAGTAACGATCTGCCGCGTCTTGACCCATGCAAGTGCCCGGCGGCTGGCATCGAATTCTACCGGCAACGTGACAAGTGCAAACAACGCGAACACAGCGTAACATACGATCATGATCAGCAACGCAGTTTTCCATGGGAGAAATCCGCCAGCAAAAATGCCTCCGAACAACATCGCCATCATGATAAAGTTCATGACTGATGCACTTATATTCTGGATCGGAACCATCGCTGAGCGGAATTGAAGCATACTATAGGCAGTCGCGTGCTGCACAGCGTGTCCACACTCGTGTGATGCCACTGCTGTCGCGGCGGCGTTACGACCATAGAACACTTCTTTGCTGAGGTTCACGGTCTTCGTTGCAGGGTTATAGTGGTCGCTGAGCTCGCCCTCGACACTAACAACTTGCACATCATGTATTCCATTGTCGGCAAGCATCAGCCTTGCGACTTCTGCGCCGGTAAGATCTTTTGTAAGATGCGTTTGAGAATACAATTTGAATTTGCTTTTCAAGCGCGAGCTGATCAGCCAACCAACCAGCATGAAAAATATACCAATAACTATAGCCATTCTCTTTGAGTTTTAAGTGGTTCTGATTTTGTCAACTATTCGGGTGGTTGAATAACCTGGTACAAATTCAATTGTTTTCACCACTCCGCCATTCTTTTTGACAACATCCGCGCCAACAATGTTTTCTGCCAAATAGTCACTGCCCTTGACCAAAATGTCTGGTAAAAGCCTGGAAATCAGCGCTAACGGGGTGTCTTCGTTAAAAAAAACCACCAGGTCGATGAACTGAAGGGAAGCCAAGATATGGGCCCTGGAATTTTCATCCTGGATCGGGCGGGATGGTCCTTTGAACCGGCTTACAGAGTCGTCGGTGTTCAAGCCGAGAACAAGCTTGTCACCAAGGTTTCTCGCTTTCTCCAGGTAGTCTACATGGCCAAGGTGAAGGATGTCGAAACAGCCATTTGTAAAAACAACCTTCAACCCCTGCTGCTTCCATTGCTCTACGAGCGCCACGGCTTCGGCAAGGGTTTTTATTTTGCTGGCTGCTTTTTCCATCGGATCAGCAAGTAACTTACAATTAACGAGATTACACCTAGCACAATCATCGTAAGTGTTTGCCAGGCGTGAAAAATAAACACGAACGCATAAGCATCGCTAAATGGAAGGGAATACAGAAACACCATTCCGCTCGGAACGATAACGTGATACGAGCCTGTTCCTCCCGGCAGCGGCGCCGCCATCGCAATTGCACCAAGGGCAAACACCGACAACACCGCGCTGGCTCCCAGCGTGCTTGTGGTTTCGAATGCCTTGATTACACAATAGCTCATCATGAAGTAGAGGAACCAAATGGCAACTGAATAAAGTATGAACAACCATTTTTGCTCCAAACGAAAAATCGACAGTAGTCCATCGCGAAAGCCCGTGATCAGCTTCAATAGTCTTTCATTTTTTCTCAAAAGAAAAGCAGCCAGCCCCAGGACAATCAAGCCTGCCGCACCGGCTATCATCCACCACTTCACTGCGAAGCCAGTGCTGCCAGTCCCAACACCAAGAGATTCCAGGAATGCAAGGAGTTTGTCCCACTCCATGAGGAATGCAAGCACAATGACCACCATGAGACAAAGTACATCCACCAGCCGCTCCACAACGACGGTACCGAATGACACTTCGACCGGCGTCTCTTCAAGCTTATAAAGATTATAACACCGTGACACTTCACCTCCACGCGGCACAGCGAGATTGACGAGGTATCCGATCATTAGTGAAAAAAAACTATTGCTGAGCTTGACCGAATTTCCGGTCGGAAGCAACATCATGCGCCACCGTTCCGCCCGGACTATGTGGCTTACAACCGCCACAAGCGCCATCAGCATCAAGTATCCTTTATGCGACTTCTTCCAGGTATTCCAAATCAGATCAGCGCTGTTTTCCCCTTCTTGCAATTTCAATCCACGCAACGAAAGCCAAAGGAGTGCAGCCGTCAGGGCGATCATCAGAGTGTATTGAAAAACGGCGCGAAACGCTTTCGGCATAAGAGGTCAAAGATAGGCTATAATTCCACGAGCTGATTCGTATCCGCGAGGAAGAGGTTGTCAATCAATCGGATCTCACCCACGAATGCAGCGATCAACAGAACGCAATCCTGGGGTGCATTGGTTTCTGTTATCAGAGTAAGATCATCGCGCCTCGCAAGGGCCAGGTATTCAAGCTTCACTCCATTCCGCGAAAGGATTTCGTCTGCTGCTTTTTGCAGACTCCCCAGTGATTCTCCCTGAAGCAATCCATCTTTTGTTTTCACCAGACTTTGATACAGCAGACGTGCTACCTCCCGTTGCGACGAATCAAGTCTTTTATTGCGCGATGACATCGCAAGGCCACCGGCTTCCCGTACGATGGGTACACATACAAGCTTCACGTTAAATTTCAATTCCTCCACCAGCTTCGAGATGATCTTGAATTGCTGGAAATCCTTTTGACCAAAGTACGCAGTGTCAGGAAGTACGATGTTGAATAGCTTCGCGACAACAAGGCCCACACCACTGAAATGACCGGGTCGGAATTCTCCTTCCAGTATCTTGTCCAAATGTCCGAATGCAATAGACAGCTGGCTCGGTTGGGGATACATTGTCGTCACTTGCGGGCAGAACACGACATCGCAGCCTGCTTCACCAAGAAGGCGCAAGTCCTCGTCAGGCGTGCGCGGATATTTTTCAAGATCTGCAGGATTGTTGAATTGCGCCGGGTTCACGAAGATTGAACATACGGTGATATCGTTGGCTTTTCGGGAGGCCTTGATGAGTGAAATGTGGCCTTGGTGGAGGGCGCCCATTGTTGGCACCAGACCTACTGACAATTGCTTGTTTTTTTGCTGGCCCAGGTAAGTCTTTAGGGGGCCAGTTTCCATAAAAATTTGCATCAGAAAGGCCTTTTTTTGGAAGGGCGCAAATATAGGCTTTATAATTGATTCACAGTTGAATAGGGGGCGAATTTAGCGTACCTTTGTGGTCTTGTTTCTTTATAAAAACCATTACTATGTCTAAACTGCGTATTCTCTATGTAGCCAGCGAAATAAATCCCTTTCTGCAGACGAGTGAAGTTGCCGAGTTCGTTCGGAAGCTTCCTCAGGCAATGCAGGAAAAGGGGATGGAGATTCGCATCCTGGTGCCGCGATTCGGGTTGATCAATGAGAGGAAGAACAGGCTGCATGAAGTCGTTCGTCTGTCCGGAATCAACATTTCCGTGGGCGATGAGGAGAAGCCATTGATTATCAAAGTGGCGTCTATTCCAAACGCAAAGCTGCAGGTGTACTTTATCGACAACGAAGATTATTTCCACAGAAAATCCGTATTCCACGACAAGGAAAACAAGTTCTATGAGGATAACGATGAGCGTGCGATCTTCTTCTGTAAGGGAGTTATCGAGACGGTTAGGAAGCTGGGATGGACTCCGGATATCGTTCATTGCAATGACTGGATTACCAGTTTCATTCCACTTTATCTGAAGACCACTTACAAGAACGATCCGTTATTCAAAAACACCAAGACTGTATTCACCATCTATAACAACAGCTTCAGCCACAAATTTAAAGGCGACCTCATGGGCAAAGTGAAGATGATGGATATTGAAGACAACATGTTGGGACACCTTAAGACGGGAGACTATGAAGGCTTCGTTAAATTGGGCGCGCAATTTGCAGATGTAGTTTCCGTTGCCGGGGACAATAAAAAGCTGGAAGGATTGGTTAAGAAGATTAAAGAGAAGAAAGTTGAAACAATTGAAAAAGACGACAACTACACCGAATCGTTTTACAACCTTTATACAGAGCTTGCAGGGTAGTCGCCCTGCCCTGCTTTTAGTTTTCCTGATAATTCTCTTTTTTTCCTGCAAGGATGATGCGGCCTACATAGGCCTGAAAAAAGATCCTCGCCTGAAAGCGGATTATGTAGATATTCCTTTGCACCCATCCGTTCTCAACTTCAACACCATTCTCACACAGAATGTAGGAGGAGAAACGGACGTTGCGGGAAACCCTTTTGCCAGAACACTGGTGGGAAAAATAAGTGATCCGAGATATGGCACCGTGTCCACTACGACTTATCTCAATTTTTCGCCTCCAGTGATCACGGTCACGCCGGATGCGACTGCGAGCGCCGATTCGATCGTCATGGAGCTGGCCCTGGATTTCTACCAGTTTGGATCGACGGGGAACACACTTCAAACATTTGAGGTTCACGAGCTGCTAGACACGCTAAACGAAGTTGGATACTACTCGAGCAGCACGGTACCCTACTCATCCGCAACGACAGGTTCCGCGAGCGTGTCGATAGATCCTGATTTTTTCAACAGCGCTCTGGTTGCGCTCCAGGATACTGATACGACCAATGATCAAACCATAAAGCTGAGCATTAAATTACCGAACACGCTCGCAAATAATATTTTGCAAGATCTCGTTGACGCCACGGCTGCAAACTCCTCAATTGATTTCAATGTTTTCAGCGGAAAGTATAAAGGTTACGCGCTCGTTCCCAAGAACTGTGATAAGATTTTCGGCATCAATCCGGTCATGAGCTCCCCATATAATCGCAGGCAATCGCGAATCGTCCTCTACTATTCGACCGCAGGGGTACAAACGCACATAGATCTTCCGATGTATCCGGTGGTAAGTACTGTGACAGGTGTAAGCGCAAATGTGATAACGTTTACATCGTTCTCGACCGACAGATCGGGTAGCGTGCTAAGCGGCATTGAACCCTACAAAGATTTCAAGCCGACAGATGGTTACACCTATGTTCAGGGTGGAACTTCCCTCATCACCAAATTAGACCTGCAGGATTTTTACAAGTACGTCGATACGCTCAACAATGTGATCATCAATTCGGCAGAGCTTGTGGGTAACAATACGGTAACCCAGGGAGGAAATATAACCAGTATCTCACTTCGCGTTCTTGATTCACTTAACACTTTCAGAAGCCCCTACGAGGATAGCCTTATTAACGACGTGATTTCACGTACCGTCCCCATACCAATTTTCCGGAAGAACTCTCAGACGCTTTACTCGTTCGGTTCTGTGGACACAAGTCCCACGATAGACTTAAAGATGCTGGGAAGTACCGTCAGCCCATTGACCACTGATACCTACCAACTCAGTGGGGCGGTTCTCACCGATTTTTGTCAAAAGATCGCCAAAGATGGACATGATCCCCAGCGTATCAAATGGCTTGCACTCATCCCGAACGACACCGAGTTCAGAAAATCGGTGAACTTGCTTGCATTCGACCCTACAACCAGATTAAGAATTTATTATACACAGCCCATTGTTAAAATAAGGTGATATGTGCGGTATTGTCGCATACGTAGGCCGGCGGCAGGCAAGCCAGGTCATTATCAAAGGTCTTAAGCGCCTCGAGTACCGGGGTTATGATAGCACAGGCGTAGCGCTGTTGAACGGTGCCCTGAATATTTATAAGAAGAAAGGGAAAGTTTCGGAGCTCGAGTCCTACCTGAAGGGGATGGATCTCAACAGCCATATCGGCATGGGACACACCCGGTGGGCAACTCATGGCGAACCCAACGACGAAAATGCGCACCCCCACTACTCCGCCACAAAGAAGCTCGCCATCATCCATAACGGTATCATCGAGAACTATGGCGCACTGAAACAAGAGCTCCTGAGAAAGGGGCATAAATTTCTCAGCGAAACCGACACAGAAGTCTTTATTCACTTTATTGAGGATATCCAGGAGCAGGAAAAATGCTCGCTTGATGAAGCGGTCCGGCTAGCGTTGACAAAAGTTGTGGGCGCATACGCAATTGTGGTCATGTCGTTTGATAATCCGGGTATGTTGATTGCAGCCCGCAAAGGAAGTCCGCTTGTTGTGGGTATCGGGAAAGGAGAATTCATTATTGCATCTGATGCTACTCCCATCGTCGAGTACACCAACGAAGTGATTTATCTGAACGACCAGGAGATTGCCATCATCAACAACGGGCAACTCACGATCAAAAACGTCGCTAACCTCCCGTTGAGTCCTTATATACAGAAAGTGGAGATGGAACTCGCTGCCATCGAGAAAGGCGGATTCGAGCACTTCATGTTGAAAGAAATATTTGAGCAGCCGCGCTCGATCATGGATTCAATGAGAGGACGTCTCGACTCAGCGTCGAACCGGTTGATACTTGGGGGACTCAGGGAATATATCAAGAAGCTTGTCAATGCGGATCGCATCATGATTGTGGCTTGCGGGACCTCCTGGCATGCTGGACTTGTGGCCGAGTATTTTTTCGAGGAGTTTTGCCGGATCCCCACGGAGGTTGAATACGCGTCGGAGTTCCGCTATCGGAATCCTGTAATCCGGGAAGGTGATGTGGTGATCGCCATATCACAATCTGGTGAGACTGCAGACACGCTTGCTGCAATTGACCTCGCGAAGTCAAAAGGTGCAATTATCTTTGGAGTCTGTAACGTAGTCGGATCTTCTATTCCACGCGCCACCCATGCCGGCGCCTACACGCACGCTGGCCCCGAGATAGGTGTAGCCAGCACAAAAGCATTTACAGCCCAGCTGACGGTATTGAACATGATCGCGATGATCGTGGCTCATACCAAGGGCACCATCACAGAGCAGAAGTTCCATGAGCTGCTTGTGGAAATGGAAAACATTCCGGCGAAAGTTGAAAAAGTGCTGGAGCAAAATGCAAAAATCCAGACCATTGCTGCCGAGTTTAAGGACGTTCGCAACTTTTTATATCTCGGCCGCGGATATAATTTCCCCGTTGCCCTGGAAGGCGCTCTTAAGCTAAAAGAGATATCGTACATCCACGCAGAAGGCTATCCCGCCGCGGAGATGAAGCACGGACCGATCGCATTGATTGATGACGAAATGCCTGTTGTATTCATCGCAACGAGAGACAGCTCTTACGAAAAAGTTGTGTCGAACATCCAGGAAGTGAGAGCCCGGAAAGGTAGAGTGATTGCCGTTGTTACTGAGGGCGATTCACAAATCCCCCCGATGGCTGAATTCGTTATTGAAGTACCTGCCACTGCGGAGGCGCTCATGCCGATGGTTTCCGTGATCCCTTTGCAACTGCTGTCTTACCACATTGCCGTGATGCGAGGCTGCAACGTCGATCAGCCGAGAAATTTGGCGAAGTCGGTGACGGTGGAGTAGTATTCTAATTCGTTGAAAGAAGCTTCTGTGAAATTATATACCGTTCGTCGCCGGTATCAAGCAATACTGCGTTGAGTAGCGCACATACATCCCGGCTCCCGATCCGCTCACACCATTCAAAAGGTCCAAAAGGATAGTTCGTTCCCAATTTCATCGCCTTGTCAATGTCTTCGCGTGTTGCCGTCCCCTCTTCTTCTGTATAGTACGCTTCATTGATGATCATGCAGATGACACGCGGTGTCACCATCCCAACCTTATCCGCGACGACACAGTATTCAGTACCGAGTTTCGCACAGGTTGAGAGAAGGAATTCGTTGCTATCCTCTTTTGCGACTGTCACTTCAAAAACCGGGCGATCGATGAACGTCGGGAGTCCGCAAAAGCCATAAACACTCCCGCGTAACTTATCGATGTTCAAATCGGCAAGCGTCGTCAGCACTGAATTCAGAAACACCACGCATCCGTAGTTGTCATATATTGAGAGATCGCGCGCACCGTCATTGAGGAAGTCGAAAACCATTTCACATCCCGAGGGCCTCGCAATTCTATCCGTTACCAAACGATAGCTGTTCCCGGTCCCGAACTTCTTCCGGATCTCCTCAAGTTGCGCCGCGTTGCCCACAATCAGAATTTCCATGACCTGTGTAATTCAGGAATAATGTGATCGAATTTTTCCCATATTTGATCAAAAGTAACATTCAACGATCATGTCAAAAAATGTCGTGTACTCCTCCAGCGCGCCTGAACCTATAGGGCCTTACAGTCAGGGCATCCAGGCCGGCAACTTTCTGTTCGTTTCGGGTCAGATCGGAACCGATAGAGCTACTGGCAACATTATTACTTCAAACATCCATGATGAGACGCATATGGTGATGAAGAATCTCCTGGCGATCCTCAAAGCCGCCGGAATGGACTTCAGCAACGTCGTCAAATGCACCATCTTCCTGAAAGACATGAACAATTTCCCAAAGGTGAATGAGACGTACGGCTCGTATTTTACTGCCATGCCCCCTGCCCGCGAGACGGTGGAGGTCGCGAGACTTCCCAAGGATGTGAATGTTGAAATTTCCTGTATTGCCGTGAAGTGATCTCCCTGCTGCCGTCACACCACGAGACGATTGTACTGCCTCATTCAGCTGAGACGGTTTTTAGAAAAATGTATTGGGCCACGTCGGATAAGCCTTTCATGCAGCCAGATGAACAGAATCTAAAATTCAATGGTTGGGTAAAGGAAGAGAGGTTCAGGATATCTGTCCGGGTTCATCGCGCCAACAACTACTTGCCGCTTGTTATTGGCGAAATCGAGTCAACCTCATCAGGTTGTATACTCTTCATTGATTATAAACTATTTCCCACCACGCGTATGATGCTCGTGTTGTGGACGATTCTGCTGGTCCTTGGGGCGCTTATTTTTTCGTATCAAACAAAAAATATCATTTACCTCGCAGGAGGATTCGCCGCTATTATCCTGATCCATTTTGTGGTCTGGTCGAATTTCAAGCTGCAGTTAGACATTACAAGAAAGGCGTTGCATCAATTGTTGATTGAATAGATTATTTTTTCTCCCGCAGATCTCGCAAATCGCGCAGATCAATGCACTCTTGCTTCTTACTCACAGAAAATATCTGCGAGATCAGCGCGATCTGCGGGATGTGTATTTCGTACCTTTGCCCTTCACTATAGAAGTTAATGAGAGAAGTTCGCGTTCGTTTTGCCCCTAGTCCCACTGGAGGCCTCCATATCGGCGGCGTTCGTACAGCACTTTACAATTACCTCCTGGCCCGTAAGCACAACGGAACCATGATCCTTCGCATCGAAGACACGGATCAGGGACGCTTTGTACCTGGAGCTGAAGAATACATACTAGAGGCCCTGGCGTGGGTTGGCATCAGGCTCGACGAAGGTGTAAGCGTAGGCGGACCGCATTCGCCGTACAGGCAATCCGAACGGAAAAGCATTTACAAGGGCGAGGCGCAAAAATTGCTGGACCAGGGCTATGCTTACTACGCCTTCGATACAGAAGAAGAGCTTGAAACGATGCGCAAATCGTCGCCCAATGCGCAGTACGACGCATCGACGCGCATGCGAATGAAAAATTCACTGACACTTTCGACAGAAGAAGTAAACAAGAAGTTATCAACTGGAGAGAAATATGTCATCCGCCTGAAAGTGCCCGAAAAACAGGAGATCCACCTGGACGATCTGATTCGTGGACACGTTGTGTTTGACTCATCTATCGTGGATGATAAAGTGCTAATGAAGTCAGACGGTATGCCAACGTATCATTTGGCGAATGTGGTCGATGACCACTATATGGACATTTCGCACGTGATCCGCGGAGAGGAATGGCTGCCATCAGCACCGCTCCATCTGCTGCTTTACAAATTCTTTGGTTGGGAGAATACCATGCCTCAGTTTGCACACCTTCCCTTGTTGTTGAAGCCTGACGGCAACGGCAAGCTGAGCAAGCGCGATGCAGACAAAGGAGGCTTCCCGATTTTTCCTTTGAACTGGACCGATCCGAAGACAGGGGAGCTTGCAAAAGGGTTCCGTGAAGGCGGTTACCTGCCTGAAGCAATGATCAACTTCCTTGCTTTCTTAGGTTGGAATCCTGGTACGGAACAGGAAATCTTTTCGATGGAACAACTTATTGAGGCTTTCACGATCGAGCGGGTTGGAAAGGCGGGGGCGCGTTTTGATATTCAGAAAGTGCAATGGTTCAACCAACAATATCTGCGTGCGAAATCCGACGATGAGCTTGTGAAATATCTGAATCATTCACTTGCCGAACAGAAAATTCCCTGTTCAGAGGATAAGATGATGAAGATCGTCTCGATCATGAAGGAGCGTGTGACATTCCCGAATGATTTTTGGGAACAGGGGAAATTCTTCTTTATCGCGCCAACTTCGTTTGATGAGCAGCTTGTTGCAAAAAAATGGAACGATGATACGGTAAAGGTGCTGTCTGCTTATCGCGACTCCTTGAAAGGAGCTGATAACCTGATGGCTGAAAAGGCAAAAAATTCGTTAGAGCAGGTTACCACATCGCTGGGAATAAAAACCGGCCAGATCCTCCAAATGCTGCGCATGGTCATAACCGGAGGGGCCTCCGGTCCGGACTTGATGGTGACGATAGAGATATTAGGTGCGGAGGAAGTTGTGAGCCGGATCAGCTACGCATTGAACACATTAAAAGTAAAAGTATGAGCAGGAAAGAAGAGCCCAAGAAAAATCAGAAAGTAAAACCGAAGCCGCGGGTTCATAAAGAACTCGACGGACTGGAAGTGCAGATCGATACTTTCGGAGAGATCTCTTCCAATATGAACATTGAAAAGATCAATGAGTTCTTAAATAAGAACGTGGATGATAAGAAACTCGAGGAGCGGGATGACTACCAGGAGATAAAGGAGAAAGGGAAGAGCAAAGGAAAAGGAAAGAGAAAATAGCTAAAAGTCGCCGGTTCCCAGTCGCCTGTTGGCGCTCCCACTGGAAACAGGTGACAGGCAACTGGCAACAATATTCCAAAGCAAAAACATGAACTCACACGAAATCGATTATCAGATAAAAGGTGAAAGCATCCAGATCGTTGAGATCGAGCTGGACCCGAACGAAACTGTCATCGCTGAAGCCGGTGCCATGCTCTTCATGGATCAGGGCATACAGTTTGAAACAAAAATGGGCGATGGCTCCGCTACGAATCAGGGACTGTTCGATAAGCTTCTTTCGGCAGGCAGCCGCGTGCTGACCGGGGAGTCCTTGTTCATGACACATTTTACTAATCGTGGAAACGGGAAAGCAAGGGTTGGATTCTCTGCACCTTATCCGGGGACGATTATTCCGATTGACCTGGCACAAAGCCGCAACAACGAATTGATTGTACAAAAGGATGGTTTCCTCTGCGCGGCGCTGGGCACGAAGCTGTCTATCATCTTCAACCGAAAGATTGGTGCCGGTCTCGTAGGAGGTGAAGGTTTTATCCTCGAAAAACTTCAGGGTGACGGCAAGGCCTTTGTGCACGCCGGTGGAACTGTCATCGAACGGACACTCAACAACGAGACACTGCGCGTGGATACAGGTTGTGTAGTTGCCTTTGAATCTCAAATCGACTTCGACGTCGAAACAACAGGGAGTCTGCGATCCATGATCTTCGGTGGTGAAGGCATTTTTTTAGCAACACTCCGTGGTTCGGGCAAAGTGTGGCTTCAGTCCATGCCGATCAGGAAACTGGTACAGGCATTGTCGCCTTATGGATCGAATAGCCGTAAGGAGGCGAGCTCGTTGCTGGGGGGATTGTTTGAATCCTAGTTTGAACCGCGGAGTTGCAGAGACGCAAAGCACAGGAGAATTTCTTACAAACGAAGGACGGTAGTCGAAGGTCAGCCTGAGCGGATTCGAAGGACAGACCTGGGTGTATTACATTCAAAACCTCGGAATGAACGCCGGCACTTCGCGTTTGTATTGCAAATACTCTTCGCCAAAAGCTTTGATGAGTTTCTTCTCTTCGAGCGAAACCCCTATCGGCAGATAAACTAAAATACAAACGCATGATACCAGCGTCGGCAGGTTGGGTATGAAAATGAAATAGCCGATGGTGATCAGTATAATGCCTGAAAGTATCGGGTGCCTGACATGCTTGAGTATTCCCTCTCGTTTGAGTGTCGTTCCGGTTTCTCCTGAGAATCCCAGGAATGGTTTGAGTTGAAATTGTTTGAATGCAAGCCGGATCGTCATCACACCGAACGTAGTGAACATGAGGCTCACATAACGCAAAAGCTCCGACCGTTCAAAGAAATAATCAGTCTGAATGGTGGCACCATAAAAAAGCAGCACCACAAGCGCACCGGTGGAAAACAGTGAATAGAAGAGGCGATAGAATCTGAATGTCGGGCCAATTGCCCGGCTAACAGCGGCTTTTACTTCATCTGCAGCAAGCGCACTGTGCAGCGCAAAGTACGCGACCCATCCTGCAATCAACCACATGTAATTCATGACTATAAATATAGAGAGTTGCTATTGATCTGGTATTTTTAGCCATGAATCCAATCAAAATCGGCCTTGTTCGCGAAGGCCGGGTCCCACCCGATAAGCGGGTAGCGTTTACACCCATTCAGGTCGAGGAGATCATGCAACGATACAAGCACGTCAAGGTCGTCACCCAGGAGAGCAATGTGCGCTGCTTTCGCGACCAGGAATTTGTTGAACACAATATTGAAGTCGTAAAAGATGTGAGCGACTGTGACGTATTGATGGGCATCAAGGAAGTTCAGATACCGGACCTCATTGCCAATAAGACTTACCTTTTCTTCTCTCACACACTAAAAAAGCAACCCTACAATAAAAAGCTGTTGCAGGAGGTGCTGAAGAAGAACATACGGCTTATCGACTACGAAGCATTGCGCGACACTCAGGGCAATCGCCTCGTTGCGTTCGGTCGCTATGCGGGAATTGTGGGTGCATTTAATGGCTTGTGGACGTACGGAAAAAGATATGGTAAGTTCTCGCTGCGCCGGGCTTTCGAATGTTTTGACATCAATGATCTGAAACTCGAGCTCCGAAAAGTGAAGCTTCCACCGGTTAAGATCACCCTCACAGGCGCAGGTCGCGTCGCGAAGGGAGCGATGGAAACGCTTGACACTGTAGGTATCCGCAAAGTCAGCCCCCAGGATTTTCTTACCCAGCAATTCGACAAACCTGTTTACGTGCAGCTAAGCAGTGCCGACTACCACCACCGCAAGGAAGGCGGCGCCTTCAGCCGTGACGAATTCCATAAGCATCCGGAACGATACGATTCACATTTCAAGGATTTCACCAAAGTCACAGACATCCTCCTCGCAGGTGCATTCTGGAATCCGAAAGCGCCGGGGCTCTTCACAACAAAAGACATGACTGATCCCGCATTCCGGATCAAGATCATTGCAGACATCACCTGCGACATCAACGGTTCAGTTCCGAGTACCAAGCGCGCAACATCAATTGTTGATCCCTTGTACGACTTTGATCCCGTGACAGATTCCTTGCATAATGCGTTGTCAAATGACAAATACGTGACAGTGATGGCGATCGACAACCTCCCTTGTGAGTTGCCACGCAGTGCATCAGAAGAATTCGGAAGGGATCTGATCGACAGGATACTGAAACCGTTGCTCGTCAATGACCCTGAAAAAGTTATCGCAAGAGGAACGATTGCTGATAAGGGTAAGCTAACTTCATATTTTGAATATCTCCACGATTATGCTTACGAACCATGAGATATCCACACTCATAAATGCCGGCCTATGAATTATAAAGTTGCTTTGATTGGTTTTTTGTTCGTGCTGTGTCATGGTTGCATGTCTCCAGGTAAGAAGGAATCCATCTTTAATGGCAAAGACCTTTCGGGTTGGGATGTGTACATCGCCTCTCCCGCAGATAGTATTCCACCTCTCGGTCTTAATATAGATCCATGGCATGTTTTTTCTGTGGCCACCATAGATGGAGAGCCCGCCATGCGTGTATCCGGCGAAACTTTTGGTGGAATTTCTACCCAGCAAGAGTTTGAAAACTATCATTTGAGATTAGAGTTCAAATGGGGGAAGAACAAGATTGAATCGTTCAAAGACCGCAAACGTGACAGCGGTATTCTGTATCACGCCGTCGGTCCGCACGGTGTTGATGCGCGTGCCTGGATGCGTTCTCAGGAACTTCAAATTCAAGAAGGTGATTGCGGTGACTACTGGGGTGTCGCCGGAGGAACATTTGATGTGCCGGCAACAAAAAACGAAAAAGGTCAATATGTATTTGATGAAAATGCGCCTCAATTGAAATTCAACGCCACCAGTGAAGCTGGACGCCGCTGCATAAAAACCCCTGATGCAGAAAAGCCAACTGGAGAGTGGAATGTTGTGGACCTATATTGCTATGGGGACTCCAGCGTTCACATTGTCAATGGCACAGTCGTGATGCGGTTATTCAAGTCGAGGCAGGAAGATAACGGCACGGAAACGCGTCTCGCAAAAGGGAAGATCCAACTTCAGTCCGAAGGATGTGAGGTATATTACCGTAACATGACAGTAGAACGCATCAACAATATTCCCGCAGATCTCTAGCGAGCGGCAATGAACATCTCGCCCTTCAGGTACATCATTACCGGACTCTTTTTCGCAATGCTGTGGTCGTCGGCTTCTGCGGCCGGTAAGATCGGCTTGCAATCTGCGGAGGGCCTGGTGCTGTTCGTTGTAAGATTCCTCATCGCCGGCGTATTGCTTCTTGGCTACTCTTTTACAATACAAAAGGACAGGTTGCCGCAAATGAACGAGTGGTTGCCACTCGCGATTTTCGGAGCCTTCAATACGACTATCTATCTCGGCGTATTCATTATTTCACTCGCCGAGGTTACAGCCGGAATCACAACAATATCCCTTGCTTTAAATCCATTGTTGATCAGCATCATGTCGGCACTATGGCTGCGACGACCTGTGAAGGGCATTGAGTGGGTCAGCATCTTTATCGGAATCACGGGCGTTGTTATAGCTGCATATCCGCTTTTGGTCAATAGCTACGCGACTGTCACCGGCCTGGTCTTGCTTGCATTTTGTATGGTAGCTTATTCTTTCGGATCTGTCTATTACTCAACCGTAAACTGGAAACTTTCGCGCACCGCGATCAATGGCTGGCAAGTTTTAATCGGCGGGATTTTGTTGATTCCGATGGCATGGTTCTTCCACGCAAAACCGAATAATTTCGATACACGATTCTGGCTTTCGATCGCGTGGCTTGTCATCCCGGTTTCGGTGGGCGCTGTTCAGCTATGGTTGTATTTGTTGAAGTGGGATACTGTGAAGGCGTCGTTGTGGTTGTTTCTCTGTCCGATATTCGGACTCACCTATGCATCTATCTTGCTTGCCGAACCAATTACACTGTTCACGGTAGCAGGCACAGCTCTTGTGCTGATCGCTCTGTTTCTTGGACAGCGTGAGTCAATAAAAAGCAAAACGGCATAAATTCGCCCGAGGAAATCTGTTGTATCTTTAGCGTTATCAAAACTATTGTTATGATCATTTACAACGTAACCGTCGGGGTAGATAAAGGGATCGAAACGGAATGGCTGTTGTGGATGAAAGAGGTTCACATACCAGATGTTATGCGGACCAAGATGTTCTTAGGGTCAAAAATCTACCGCGTTCTAACAACGGGAGATGAAAATAGTGTGTCGTACGCAATCCAGTATTCCGCGCGTTCCCTCACGGAAATTGATCAATATTTAGAAAAGTTCGCTCCTTCCCTGCGCGATGATGTAGCGAAGAAATTCGGAGATAAGGCGGTGTCGTTCAGAACGTTGCTTGAGGAAGTGTAGCTTTTGTCCGGGAAGTTTTGTTAATTGAGTCATGCGATTGGCAACAGGCTTTTTGTCGGTGTTTTTCCTGGTGGCGCTACTTGCCTCACCTACACCGTCTTTTTCACAAAAAAACCGTCCCGCACATTATGAGGTAAATGACGCAATTCATTTTGAAGCGTCAGTTCCCGAAGCGGAAACCACTATAACACAAACGCTGGCGGTTCTTTTTGATCTTACTATCCCCGCTGCGGCAACAGATGAGCACTTCAAGTGCGATCGCTCCTTCGTGAGCAACACGCTCTGCAGTGTTCCCAGGCTACATCTAAAGCTGAGGGTGTTTAGGAATTAGCCGGAATATTCTTCCGCTTTATCTCTTAAACAACTTAACAATCAAATCTTATGAACTACAGAAGAGTGGAGTTGGATATACTTCCATATCTCCGTTTTGTAAAATCAGATACACTCTCAAATATTGAAAAAAGAGAAAGAGAGCACCAGCTTATAAGCGCAACGGCATTGACTTGCCTCGATCATGAAGATGTCGGATTGATCATGAAACTGGAAAATGGCGAAGAGGTGGAAGTAATCTCCAACAGGATCGACTACGAAGGTGATTTCGTTGAGCTTAAGGGTGGATACATCGTTCCACTGCGGGCAATTGTGAAAGTGGAGATCTAACGTGATTGAAGGGGGTGCATCCGGCGAATGCACTCCCTTTTTACAAACCCGCAATTATCAATTTCGTACAAGGAAGAAACGCCTGTATGAAATATATCCTACCCTTTGCGCTGACAATGTCGATCGCGGCAATTGCGCAAGACCGCAGTGACCGCCAGGTCGGCGGCCCATGTGATGAGTGCGATGCAATGTTCGCAGGAATGCCTTCCCAACTTTCATGGGAGACGAGCATCGCTCCAGCCGGCGAACCCGGCGAGCCTATGATCATCAGTGGCGTGATCTACAAAAGCGATGGCAAGACACCTGCGCCGGGCGTGATCCTGTACGTGTACCATACTGATAACGAAGGAATATATTCTCCTGCGCCGAGCCAATCAATTGCAAAGCGACACGGCCATTTGCGTGGATGGATGAAGACTGATGCGCAGGGGCGCTATCAATTTAAAAGCATTCGTCCCGGCACCTATCCCAATCGCGGAGCCCCGGCGCATGTACATCCGCTGATCAAAGAAAAAGGGCTTACGCGTTACTATATCGATGAATTTCGGTTTGAAGACGATCCACTCCTTACACCAGACGAGAAAGCTCGCGAAGAGAAACGCGGCGGAACCGGAATCATTTCACTGAGAAAAAATGCGCAAGATGTTTGGGTAGGCCAGCGAAATATCGTCCTCGGATTGAATATCCCCGGCTACTAGCTCAGAATCCCAGAATCCAGAATCAGCCTATCCCTTCGCCAACAATTTTATCAGCTGATCGCGCTCAAGTGAAACGTTGGTCCATTCTTCATCCAGCTTCGCGTCGAACTTCTTGTAAAAATTTATTGCGGGCTCATTCCATTCCAGGACCTGCCACATGATCCCTGTACAATCTGCATCGAGTGCTTTCTGCATTGTCCTGTTGAGAAGCAACCTTCCGATTCCAGCACCCCTTTCGCTTTCAGTCACGATCAGGTCTTCAAGCCAAAGGCGTTTTCCCTTCCAGGTCGAGTATCGCCAATAGTAAAGCGAAATTCCAACGATCAATCGGTCGTTATTTTCTGCTACAAACAAGCCATAGATGGGATCCTTCCCAAATCCATCCTTCTCTAATTGCTCGACAGTGTTGATGACCTCGTGCGAGGCGCGCTCATACTTCGCGAGCTCTTTTATTAATTCAAGCACGCGTGGCAGATCTTCCTTGCGTCCGTCGCGAATAATCATGGGTGTAGTACAGGAACTGAAGCCTCAATTTAAGACCAGACCGCCAAAAGCCAATAGCCAATGCCAACAACCATTATTTTGCAAGCTCCGGAATGATACCCATGTTGTACCACGTGAACGCATATTGATCTGCGGCGATATCCAGTCCCTTTGAAAGGTTTGATGAGCCGTGGCCGGAATTTGTCTCAATCCTGATCAGTGTCGGATTGTTTCCTGCGTTTGCCTCTTGAAGTGTCGCCGCAAATTTGAAAGAGTGTGCGGGAAGAACCCTGTCGTCGTGATCCGCTGTTGTCACCAGGGTCGCCGGATAGTTTGTGCCAGGCTTTAGGGCATGCACGGGGGAGTATTTTTTCAGGTATTCGAACATCTCTTTAGAATCCTCTGCTTTCCCATAATCATAGGCCCACGCAGCGCCAACGGTAAACTTCTGATAGCGTAGCATATCCATCACTCCCACGGCTGGCAGCGCCACCTTCATCAGGTCGGGACGCTGTGTCATCGTGGCACCCACAAGCAAGCCGCCATTGGATCCTCCTGCAACAGCGAGGTATTGATTAGAGGTATACTTTTCGTTGATAAGATATTCGCCCGCGGCGATAAAGTCATCAAAAACATTTTGCTTGTTCATGAGACGTCCTGCGTCGTGCCATTTCTCTCCGTACTCTCCACCGCCCCGAAGATTAGGTTGAGCATATACTCCGCCATTTTCCAGCCAAACGATCCGCGATGCACTGAAGTTTGGTGTCAGACTGATGCCGAACCCTCCGTATGCATAAAGCCACGTCGGATTCTTGCCGCTGAGCGCAAGGCCCTTCTTGTGAACGATAAACATCGGAACCTTCGTGCCGTCTTTGCTGGTAAAGAAGACCTGCTTGGTTTCAAAATCGGCGGGATTGAAGCCAACTTCAGGCTGATCGTATACCGTCGAAGTTCCTTTAGCAATATCAAATTTGTAAACGGAGGTTGGCGTAGTAAAAGACGTGAATGTATAATAAGTCTCCTTTTCCTCCTCTTTGCCATTGAAGCCATTGGCCGAACCGATACCAGGCAATGCAACGTCGCGGATGAGTCTGCCTTTGTAATCGAATTGCTTAACAAGCGTGCTTGCATCCTTGAGGTAGTTCACAAAAATGCTTTTGCCGACGTTAGAAACATTTTCCATCGCCGTCTCAGACTCCGCGACGATATCTCTCCAGTTTTCCGGTGAAGGCTTGGCAATATCGAATGAAATGATCTTGCCGTTTGGTGCGTTGAGGTTCGTCTGAATAATCATCGTATTCCCCTCATTGGCTATGAAACCGTGGTCGTTATCAAAATTGGTGACCACCGGAACAATTTTACCATTCGGGTCTTTCATGTCCTGAAAGTAAAGCTCGTTACCGTGGGTGCTGATGAAGGTCTGTATGATCAGGAATCTGCCGTCCTCCGTCAGCCCACCGCCTACTTGTCGCTGTGGTTTCAAGTTCCCATCGAAAATGACCTTATCGTCTTTCTGAGAACTGCCTAGCTTGTGATAGCTCAATGTGTTGTAATTGACTTTAGCAAAAAGAGCATTACCCTTGGGATGATCGTAGCGGCTATAGTAGAATCCATCGTTGCCATTCCATGAAACGCCACTGAACTTCAGATCTTTGATGGTATCTCCAACCACAGATTTATCCGTAGTCTTCAATACAACAACTTTCCTCCAATCCGATCCACCTTCAGAAACCAGACACGCTACCAGCGATCCGTCTTTTGTAAAAGCCATGCCCTGCAGTGCAGTAGTTCCATCTTTCGACCACCCGTTGGGATCGATGAAAATCTCTTCTGTTCCATTCTCGCCTCTCTTGCGATACTGCACACTCAGATTTTGGAGACCACTGTTCCGTGAGTAGTAATAGTAGTCACCTTCCTTATGCGGTGCAGTTGGTCGTGCATAATTAGATAGCTCATCGAGTCTTTTGCGGATGACGTCGCGGAAGGGAATATTCTTCAGGTATCCAAAAGTGACTTTATTTTGTGATGAAACCCATGCCTTCGTTTCTTTCGTGGTATCATCTTCGAGCCAGCGATAGGGATCCGCTACAGCCGTACCAAAAATTGTATCAACAGTGGACACCTTGTTTGAGACCGGGTATTTGGACACTGTTGCCTTGTCCTCTTTTCTGGGTGAGCAAGCAGCGACGACGATGCCTGAAAGCAAAACAATGACTATTTTTTTCATGTTGATTTTTTAAAGAACATGAAAGTACTGCTTTGTGCCCGATTGTGAAATCTGGCGTTCGTGAGTAGCTATCGGTAGTCGTCGTTGACGTTAACTTTCCTCCGAACTTGTAAATCGTAGTGCGTGAACCTGATAGCGAAGGGCAAACAAAGTGCAATTGCACAGTCACAATCTACCAGCAGCCAGAATCCAGCAGCCAGATTCGGATAGCCTGAATGAATTGGTATCTTCTAAGCAGCTTTTCGGATCGCCTCCGTTACACTATCCTTCTGCTTCGCCAGACGAATGAATCCAACCTTGTTCAGCAGCTTGATCACCTGATAGGTCGGGTCGATCTCATGCCAGCGGATTCCGCCAAAGTTGGCGCGCGAACTCAGCTTGTGGTGATTGTTGTGATAACTTTCTCCCATCATTAGGAAATCGACGGGAAGAAAATTCTTTGAAGTATCTCCAACTTCGAAATTCCTGTAACCATACTTATGTGCAAACCAATTGATGATCGCGCCATGGATAGGGCTCATCAGGAAATGGATCGGCAACAGCAACCAGAGGTACCATGCAGTTGCAAATTGCCAGTAGAAAGCTACATACAGCGCACCCCACATCAGGCGTGACGGCCACGAACGTGCAAACTTGTCGAACGCCGTCCAGTCAGGAACACCTTCAGTAAATCTTTTCTCAGGTGTGACTTTCTTGTTGGCCAATGATGAATAGACTGTCTTTGTCTTCCACATCATATTCCAGATGGTCTCATCATACTTTGGTGAATGGGGATCATCTTCCGTATCCGCAAAAGCGTGGTGCATGCGATGCATAACACCGTAGCCATAAGGGCTGAGATAATTCGATCCTTGAAAGATCCATGTCAATACATAAGTCACTTTTTCAGCGAAAGGACTCATGGTAAAAGCCTTGTGCGCCGCATAACGATGCAGGAAAAAAGTCTGGAAGAAAAGTGAGAGATACCAGTGTGCGATAAAAAAAGCTAAGACAGCGACCATCGGTTCAAATAGGTTAAGGTCCAACTATGAGCAGTCCACCTGGACTACAATTAAGATGCAAGACAGCCCGGGGCTCCGTTTGTGACAAAAACAGCTAAAATTATTTTGAAAGCGAGGTTCCCGAGGCCGAAATGTCCCTTTTCAGGCTCTGAATGAGCTCTTCCGCGTTTCCAAGATCGCAGGCATTTTTGAAACTGGCGAAAAGACGGGACGTATCCGGAAGGTCAAAATGGATATTTGAGGTCTGCTCGCTGAGCTTTTTTTTCGCGCGGTGCACAAGCTGGCGGCAGTGGTCTTTCTTCTTGTCAACAACCTTTTGAAGCGCTTCGTAGTCGAAGTCGAAGACCTCCTTAAGGATATAAGCTGCACGCTCGATTGGCTCCAACTTGGCGTGGATGAGCTTCATCGCCTTCTGCAGATCAGCCTCAAGATCCAGGTGCCCAAAGTTGTTTTCCTTCAACTTGTTAATGAATTCGGTCACATTGATCGATTCCAGGCACTCCTCTTTCTTCTTCCTGATTGCATTGAGGTGATTGATGCAATTGTTCCTGACGGCCTGGGTAAGATATGCTTTTGTATTCTTGATCTTTTCGGTATCAATCGTGAGCCACTTCAGGAACGTCTCCTGAACGATATCTTCCGCGTCGGCTTTACAGCGAACAATGTTGTACGCAATGGAGGTAAGCGTAGGCTGATAAAGCGCTATTGTTTGGGCCTGGTCCATCTTGCAAAGTTAGAGAAAATTCATGCTTTTTTTATGAGAATTTGCTCAGATTCTGAGGCTTACGCCTGTTAGTTGAAGTCGTTTTTCTCGGGAACGGGCGCAGTCGAAGCGTCATCTAGAGCCCGATGAAAGCGTCATCCCGAGCGCCTGCATGCCGGCACGCAGGGAGTCGAGGGATGAACATAAACCCCTAACTTTGTGTTGTCATCTTCCCCGGGACACCCTTTTTTGAAGATCATGGCAGAGACAATTTTAACTCCGGAAAAACGCAGCAAGCCGATCCTTTCTCAAGAAATCGCCTTTACTGTTGTTCATTTGCTTCCTTTGGGCGCGTTGCTTACGGGTGCGACATTTTTCGACTGGATGGTGTGCTTGTTTTTTTATGCATACAGGATGTTCTGGATCACCGGAGGATATCATCGCTATTTCGCTCATAAATCTTACAAGACTTCGCGCTGGTTCCAATTTGTAATTGCGTTCATGGCGCAGACTTCAGCACAGAAGGGTGCGCTTTGGTGGGCTGCGCATCACCGTCATCACCACAGGCATAGCGACACGCCGCAGGATCCGCATTCAATGAAGATATATGGATTCTGGTATTCACATGTGGGCTGGATCGTTGGACCGGATTTCAAACAAACCGACTACAAAGTGATCGGCGATTATGCCAAGTATCCCGAGCTCGTCTGGTTGAACAAGCATTACCTCGTGCCGCCGACAATCGCTGCACTGTTTCTGATGGCAATGGGTGGAATCGTCAACGGGGGTAGCATTGTCACCATGTTCACAAGCGCCGGTTTCTCAACATTGTTCATTGGATTTTTTCTCAGCACGGTGATCCTCTATCACGCTACGTTCTCGATCAACTCTATCATGCATAAGTTTGGAAATCCGCGCTATCAAACCGGCGACGAATCAAGAAACAATTTGTGGCTGGCATTGCTTACGCTTGGTGAGGGATGGCACAACAATCACCATTATTATGAAGTAGCTGCACGCCAGGGATTCTTCTGGTGGGAAATCGATATCACTTATTACATTCTGCGCGGCCTAGCTGCGGTGGGACTCATCTGGGATCTGAAAGAAGTTCCAAAGCACGTGCTTGTTTCAAAAAACAAAGAGCATGCACAAGAGTTGCGTAAGCAAATGGAGCGTGATCGGCCGCCCATTGTGCGCAACGGGTCAACGGCGCCTGTTGAGGAAGAAGTGAACTAATTTCAACTTTCACGCAAAGGACGCTAAGACAATTCGCAAAGGCCGCTAATTCATTAAACCTTTAGCGCCCTTTGCGCGTTTTTTTCCTTTGCGAACTCTGCGTGAACATTATGACTAACGACGAAAACTTCCTCGAAAGCTCGAAAAAGCTTTTCCGATATTATAAATCGCTTGCTGAGAAAGCCATCGATCAGCTCGATGACAATCAGGTTTTAAAAAAGCCGAATGAAGCCAGCAACAGCATCGCTTTGATCATTCATCATATCAGCGGCAACATGCTCTCCCGTTTCACTGATTTCCTCACAACAGACGGTGAGAAACCGTGGCGCAACCGCGAAGCTGAATTCGATGAAGCTTATCCCAACAAGAAGGCGATGCTCGAAGCCTGGGAAAAAGGATGGACTGTACTTTTCTCGGTATTGGATGGTCTGAAGCCAGCTGATCTCTCAAGAATAATCTATATCCGCAATGAAGGGCAGACCGTGTTAGAGGCTCTCCAGCGGCAGCTTGCACATTATTCCAGCCACATCGGACAGATACTGTATCAGGCAAAGATTCTGAAGGGAGACGACTTCGAGTCTCTTTCGATTCCGAAAGGTGGTTCAGCGGATTTCAATAAAGAGAAGTTCTCAAAAGAGAAAGAGCGGAAACATTTCACTGATAATGCTTCCCGCTGATCGTACAGATTTTCTTTTTAAAAAGAATAGCATCGATCTGCGAAGTCTGTGAGATCAGCGGGAGAAAAACCTATCAGCCATGTTACCTCCCCATTGCCAACTGCACAGACAATCCATCGATCAGGTAAGGCTCTCCCTTCTGGAATGTGAATCCAAAGCTCATGGTAACGCCTGTTGAGCCTTCGGCTTCGACCTGGAGTTTTTCACCATTTTGTTTCATTGACACGATTTTCCCCGTGCCAAGGTCATCGTGCAGACGCGCATACATGTTCACTTTGTCTTGAACGGGATCGTCCTTTCCACTTTCTGTAGAATTGGCTGGACCGCCCTCCATGGTAAGTCTCATCTTTTTATTGATGAAGGCTTCAGTATAGTTCGACTTAATATACTTTCTATAGACGTCCTTATCAGCTTGACTGATAACGCCTATCATTTCCTTGGCACGAGCTTCCATTTTTTCTTTGGCAGCATCCTGGGCCAACGCGTTGGCGGATACAAAGAGGATTGCCGCAATACAGATTTTGATTTTCATAGCTAGTTGTGATTTGTTTTTTGTTGACTTAATTGGAGATCGCCGACAACACATTCTCGATTGCTCCCATTGCGTGAACGGCTTTGCGGTCGTGATTAGTCAGAATGATGACCGCGTACTGATCTTTTCCGATAAAGAAGTGTCTGTACTCTGCCTCGTATCCGGGACTGCCACCATTATGACCATAGCCAACGCCGTTTGATAATTTGGTGATCATTGTCGCGTACCCATAGGAAGAAGGTCGCGGTGTCTCCATTTCCGAAAGCATGTTTTTAGAAATGATCTTGTTGTCAAATACACCGCGGTCGAATCTAAGCATATCGCCGACAGTTGTGAATAGGCCGCCGTCAGCCGATGGCGGAATGACTTGGGTGATCGTCGTGATGTCTCCTGAAAAATCCTTGACGTACCCTTTGGCAAATTCCTTTGGATTCATCAGGTCGAGTTCAAATGTGGATTTGTCCATTTTCAATGGGATCAGTATCCTGTCTTGTAACACACTGTAGTAACTCTTTCCTTCCAGCTTTTCGATGATCTTACCCAACACGATAAACCCACTGTTGCTATACGCGTGCTTCGATCCGGGCTCATCGAATTGTAAGGGACGCGATACAACGATCTTCATCAGTTGATCGATAGTGGCACTTTGTCCACGCAGTGCACCATGTTCGGGTGTCCCCATGTAGCCACCTAGTCCGGAGCCATGGGTGAGCAAGTGACTTACTTTGATCTTGTCGCCATTTGGAATATTCCATTCTGGCAGGTATTTGTTTACTACTTCATCGACGTTGATTTTCTTTTCTTCGACAAGATTCATGATAAGAATGCCTGTGAAAAATTTTCCGATCGATCCCAGGCTGAACCGGGTTTGCGCAGTGATTGGCACCCTGGATTGCTCATCCGAGTATCCGGATATCTTCTCATAGATGACCCTGTTGTTTTTCGTTACAGTGACGATTCCCGAGAAGTCATTTTCAGCAATCTGCTTTTCGATCACGCCTCCAATCTCGGCTTCCAGTTGCGCGAACAATGTGAGCGACATGATAACGAGGAGCGGGAGTATTGCCAGTTGCTTTTTCATGCATACAAATGAACGGCGTTACAACCTATCGACGTCAATGATTGAAGTTAATTATGGTTAAGACGGAGGTTAAGCTTAGTTAAATGGCCCACGCACCTGATTCGCCCTTACTGCTCGAACCCAAACGTGCCTCTCATAATGGAATTATTTCGATCTTTATCCACGTACCGCATTCTGCGTCGCATCTTCAAAAACATGAAATCCCTGGTTTGGATCATCTTTCTATTGGGCGCCCTGAAAGCCGTCGCTCAGGAAAGCCCTGTTTTCGACGAGGGCATTATCATGACGAAGCGGGGCGACTCATTAAAATGTTTTGTGCGCGTGGATATCGAGTATGGCTCAAAGATTTTCTATAAAAAAGAAAAGGATGGCACTGAAAGCTCGATTCGTGCGAAGGAGGTAAAATTCATCTCGACGCACAGGGAGTATCTCGAAAATATTCAAGTCGGCAAAAAGGAATTGTTAATGATGTTGGTAGCTAAAGGCAAGGCACTTCTGTTTTTGAACATCGCGACTGGTGCGCCACGGCGCCAAATGTTACTCGGGCTTCCCACGCAGAACAAGCCCGCCGAGGTTGCTGTGTATGTGGTGAAAAAAGGATCAGTTTATACTGAGGTGAAACGAGAACACTACCGGGACATACTCAGCGGGCTGATGTTCGATTGTCCAACGATCTCTCAAAAGATGAGAAGCAAACAAACAGCCTATCCCTATGAGGATATTGAGATGGTCGTAGCCGCATATAATTCATGCCGGTAGCGGGAGGGCCTGAAACGAATTTCTATTGAGATTTTGGCCCAGATTTGCAGATTTAGGAATCGGGCTTAACTTTGCAATCCTTTCTAACAAAAAGGCCTGAAATAAGCGGGAGTAGCTCAGTTGGTAGAGCACGACCTTGCCAAGGTCGGGGTCGCGAGTTCGAGTCTCGTTTCCCGCTCGGAATTTTGGTTAATTGTGATCAGTTAATCGTAAAAAGTGTGGGTATGGCCCGCACTTTTTCTTTTTAGGCGTGCCCTGCCGCCGATTAACTGAAAACTATTAACCATTAACTTCAAACAGCCCTGCGCGGGTGGTGCTTGTCCGACGAAGCGTTTCGCGAAGGCGGAGAATAGTAGCACCTTGGTCGAAGGATGTTTTTGATTATGGCACCCGCCCGGGTGGTGGAATTGGTAGACACGCAGGACTTAAAATCCTGTGGCAAGTAATTGCTGTACGGGTTCAACTCCCGTCCCGGGTACATTTGTACATAGTTTACATCTTATATTCCCCAGGGTGGGACAGGTATTATGTCGGCTATTCTGCGGAGCCGGAACGACGGCTATTAGAGCATAACTCTGGAAAAGTTAAGTCCACTCGATCATTTAGACCCTGGACAAAAGTTCATCAAGAAAATTTCCAAACTGAACTGCAGGCGATTCGTAGAGAGCGTCAAATCAAGTCTATGAAAAGTCGCCTCTATATAAAATCGCTGATTGGTAAGACACGTCCCGATTGAAAATCGGGATGGCAAGTAATATCTTTACGGGTTCAACTCCCGTCCCGGGTCCATTAAGAAGACGACGACTTGCTTCCCGATTACTCCAAATTAGCGTCACTTGTTACGGCAATAGAAGCCGAGCTCAAATCTCTTGGCGCCTGGAGCACGACCCCGCTTGATCCCGAAAAATTGGTAGACATGGGAGCGTTCGGGTCCAACACGATGGCGTTCGAAGAGTGGATACAGTTCATACTTCTCGACCGCATTAATGAAATTATCAGATCAAAAGACGCGCTTCCATCTGAAAGCATGGTGGCAACCTATGCCATCAGACAATTCGATGGACTCGATGACTACAACCATCTTCTTCATTTACTCCAGCAGCTCGACGATATGTGCAACGGCGATGAAGACGTTCCATAAGTGCATCTCAATTTTTCACCATTACATTAGCGTAAAGAAGCTCTTTGCATTCTCATCGCTGCCGGATTTATTGTCTTAAGAGCGTCCCCAGGAATTTCTAATAAAACTATCGGCAGGGAGCGGAATAAAATGGTGATTTGAATTGTCATATAGAAAGACATTTACTCATCGCGCCTGTGGAGACTCAACCGCCGGAAAACAAAGGCGGTGGTGGAGAGTTAACAAGCCATTAACAAACCTGGAAAGTGAAGTCGAAGCATGTACAAACTTACCCGAGTTAAAGTGCGTTTTTTCAGCTGTCAAAACAGATGCAAATGGTACCATAAGTCATACCATTTGACCGTCTGAACTTCTTTTCCAAACGGAGCGTGTTTTATAACAGTTTACAACCCAACTTTGCACCCCGAAATCACTTTTTTATGCGTTTGGTACGGATTTTTGTTGTTTTCTCATTCACAGCCGCTGGCGTCGTTACTGGGTGTAAATCCAAGCAGGAGGGCTCCGGCCCAACGAGCGCTGCGCAACGGGCGAGAGGACCGGTTTCAGTGGAAGGTTTTGTCGTCAATACACGTGCCGTAAGTGAAGATGTAGAGGTACCCGGAACGCTCCTCCCCTTCGAAGAAACTGCCATCCGCGCCGAGGTAAGTGGAAGGATCATTCAACTGAATATTCCGGAAGGAACAGTAGTGCCAAAGGGCTTTCTGCTCATCAAACTTTTTGATGCTGATCTGCAGGCGCAGCTTAAGAAACTTCAGGTGCAGCTTGAGATTGCGAATAAGACAGTCGAGCGCCAAAGGGAATTACTGGCTATCAAAGGAATCAGTCAGCAGGACTTTGATCTGGCGTCTCTGAATGTCGATAACCTGAAAGCAGATATACAAACAACCCGCATTGCAATCTCCAAGACTGAGATCAAGGCGCCCTATGAAGGGCAAATTGGTCTTAAGAGTGTAAGCCTTGGTGCCTATCTCTCGCCGTCGGATGTGATCACGTCTCTTCGTGAAGTCAATCGATTGAAATTAGAGTTCTCTGTTCCGGAAAAGTATGCGAGAAATATTTCCAAAGGCTATGTCGTTTCATTCCGCGTTGATGGTGGCGAAAAGGACCACAAGGCGGAAGTGATCGCCACTGAAGGGAACGTTGACTTGAATACGCGGACGCTGAAGATCCGCGCCGTAGTTGTAGAGAAACATCCGGAACTTGTTCCTGGTGTCTTCGCCAAGGTCAACCTTCAGATGGGCAAAGACGCCAAGGCGATGATGATCCCTACACAAGCGATCATTCCTCAGGCACGCAACAAGCAGGTTGTAGTTGTCCGCCGCGACAGCGCTCAGTTTCTCGTAGTGGAGACCGGAATCCGTGACTCGGCATATATTCAAATCACCAAGGGTTTGCGTGCCGGCGACACGGTGATAACGACCGGGTTGATGGCTGTCCGTCCGAACGCCAAGCTTCGGCTGACAAAAGTGAATCGAATACAATAGAGGCGTATGAATATTTCAGAATTAAGCATCAGGAGGCCGATACTCACGTTCGTGATGAATATCATCATCGTGCTATTCGGCGCAATTGGATTTACATTCCTTGGCGTTCGCGATTATCCGGCGATCGATCCACCCAACATCAGTGTGCGGACAAACTATTCCGGAGCGAACGCGGATATCATTGAATCACAGATCACCGAACCACTTGAAAAGTCCATCAACGGGATTGCCGGTATCAAAAACATTTCATCCAGCTCCAGCGTGGGCAGCAGCTCGATTAACATCGAGTTTGAGCTTGGCCAGGACCTCGAAGCAGCCGCCAACGACGTGCGTGACAAAGTATCTCAGGCGACACGTTCACTCCCTCAGGACCTCACCGCGCCACCCGTCGTGTCAAAAGCAGACTCCGGCGGTGACGTGATCATTACGATGACGGTTCAGAGCGATACTCGCAATCACTTGCAGCTGACAGAGTACGCCAACAACGTGCTCGTCGAAAGACTTCAGACGATTCCTGGTGTGAGCAGCATACAGGTGTGGGGAGAGAAGAAATATGCCATGCGCATCTGGATCGATCCGGCCAAACTCAGCGCGTACAACCTCACAGCCCTCGATGTGCAAATGGCATTGAACCGCGAAAATGTGGAACTGCCATCCGGCAAGATCGCCGGTGATGCAACGGAGTTGACGGTGCGCACATTCGGCAGGCTCTACACTGAAGAAGAATTTAACAACGTAATCATTCGCTCTACGGGAGGCGGTGACATCCGGTTAAAAGATATTGGAACAGCGATGCTGGGTCCTGAAAACGAAGAATCAATACTTCGTGAGAGTCGCGTTGCGATGGTGGGGCTGGCAATTTCTCCGCTGCCGGGCTCCAACTATGTTTCTATCGCCGATGAATTTTACAAGAGATATGATCAACTCAAGGCAGAGGTACCGACCGACATCAAGGCCAATGTTCTTCTTGATCAGACCTATTTCATCAAGAGATCGATCACAGAGGTTGAGGAGACGCTTATGATCTCGATTTTTCTCGTCGTGCTCATCATCTATCTTTTCTTCCGCGACTTCCTGATCGCTGTGCGGCCTTTGATCGACATTCCTGTTTCTCTCATTGCCACGTTCTTCATCATGTACTTGTTAGGGTTTTCCATCAACGTGCTCACCATGCTCGGGATAGTCCTTGCGACCGGGCTTGTCGTGGATGACGGGATTGTTGTCACAGAGAACATTTACAAGAAACTGGAGGCCGGAATGAACAAATACCAGGCTGCCCGAGAAGGTGCAAAAGAAATTTTCTTCGCAGTCATTTCGACTTCGATCACGCTTGCTGTGGTGTTCCTGCCGATCGTATTCCTCGAAGGATTCGTTGGCCGGCTGTTCCGTGAGTTTGGAATCGTGGTTGCAGGCGCGGTGTTGGTGTCAGCATTTGTATCTCTAACGCTGACTCCGGTGTTGAGTGTGTTGCTCACCAGGGCAAAAGGCGGCCACTCAAGGTTTTACAAATGGTCTGAGCCATTTTTCACAGGCATGGAAAACGGATATTCCAGGATGCTTAGCGCATTTATGGGTGTGAGGCACCTTGCGTGGGTCATCGCCATTGGCTGTATGGCAGGGGCCTATTTCATCGGCTCGAATCTGCAGTCAGAACTGGCCCCGCTCGAGGATCGCAATCAGTTTCGACTTCAGCTCACGGCTCCGGAAGGAACGTCATATGATTACATGGACGCATATGTCGATAAGGTGACTCAATTCGTGATGGACTCCGTCAAAGAAGCCAAAACCGTTTTGTCGATCACTGCGCCAGGATTCACTGGAAATGGTTCAGTCAACAGTGGTGCTGTGCGTGTTTCCCTTGTTGATCCGAAGGACAGGAAAAGGTCGCAGCAGCAGATCGTGGATATGATAGGTCGGAACATGGGCCGCTTTACAGAAGGTCGTGCATTCCCGGTGCAAGAGCAAACGATCTCCGTTAACCGGAGAGGCGGGCAGCCAGTTCAGTTCGTAATTCAGAATAACAACTTTGAGAAGTTGAGGGATGTGCTACCAAAGTTCCTTGATGCAGCGAATGCAAATCCAACGCTTCAGGGGATCGATGTTGACTTGAAATTCAACAAGCCTGAATTACGAGTTCAGGTGAATCGCCTGAAAGCAACGCAGCTCGGTATCAGCGTTCAGGATATCTCGCAGACACTGCAGCTTGCGTATAGTAATCTTCGCTTTGGATACTTTACCAAAGAAGGAAAACAATACCAGGTGATGGGGCAGGTTACCCGTATCAACCGCGACGATCCGGATGATTTGAAGAAATTGTATGTGCGAACAAACTCCGGCCAGCTTGTTTCTATCGACAACGTGGTGACCGTGGAAGAGTCTACCACTCCTCCTTCGCTTTATCACTTCAACCGCTATAAGTCGGCAACGATCTCGGCGGGTTTAGCTCCAGGAAAAACGATAGGCGACGGTATCAAGGTAATGCAACAGATTGGCGATGAGTTGCTGGATGATACCTTTGCGACATCATTGGCCGGAGCATCAAGAGATTTTTCTGAGAGCTCGAGCAACACTTCCTTTGCTTTTGTGCTGGCGTTGGTACTTATCTATCTCATCCTCGCTGCGCAGTTTGAAAGCTTCAGCGATCCCCTGACGATCATGTTCACAGTACCGCTCGCTATTTTCGGCGCGTTCCTCTCGCTGTACATCTTCAAGCAGACGCTGAATATTTTCTCCGAGATCGGTATGATCATGCTCATCGGTCTTGTGACCAAGAACGGGATCCTTATCGTGGAATTTGCAAACCAAAAGCGCGAAGAGGGTTTGAACAAAATAGACGCTGTGCTGACCGCTTCGAAATTGCGTCTGCGTCCGATCCTTATGACGAGCCTTGCAATGGCACTTGGCTCATTGCCGCTCGCATTATCACTTGGCGATGCTTCCACCAGCCGCATTCCCTTGGGAATTGTGATCGTCGGCGGTGTGTTGTTCTCCTTGATCCTTACTTTGTTTGTTATTCCGGCGATGTATTCATTCCTGTCGCGCGAGCGGAAACATGTTGATTTCGAAACCCCCGTGGTGGTGCAACCACAGAAAGAATTAGCTTATGAAGCATAGTTTTTGCGTTGCCTGTCTTTTCTTTTTTTCATTAGTCAGGGTACTCGCGCAGGAAGAAGTTACGCTTGATCGGGCGATTCAGGCGGGCCTGCAGCACAATTACGACGTTCTCGTGGTCCGGAGGACTTCCGACCTCGCAGCCAATGACAATCGCTATGCGTTTGGCGCATTTTTGCCGCAGATAAATGGAAATGGTTCATATATCAAGAACAACGTCGATACCAAGAACTCAACATTTGCTGAGCCTCCTGTTGTAACAGAAAGAACCGGCGTAAAATCCACTAACACAAACGCGCAGCTCCAGGTGTTATGGCCAATCTTCGATGGCACAAAAATGTTTGCCACCCGGAGCCGGATCGAACAACTGGCCCTGCTGGGCGAGATCAACGTTAGAAATCAAATGATCAACTCTGCTGCGTCAATCATTGTAAACTATTACAATATTGTACGGCAAAAGCAGGTGTTGAGGGCAAGCCTGGAGTTGTTGGCGGTGAGCGAAGAGCGCGTTAAGCTCGCTGAACGAAAGCTTGCGGTTGGTACTGGCGGTAAGCCTGAGTTGCTTCAGGCTAAAGTTGACTGGAATTCTCAGCGTACTGCGATCCTTGTGCAAGAAACACTTATTCAGCAACTCAAGGATCAATTGGATGGTTTGGTCGGAATGACGCTTCCGACTACATATGAAGTCTCGGATTCCATTCCGATAGACCTCACCCTGACAATGACTGAGATTATTACGGGGATAGAGGGCACCAACCAGGCATTGGTTGCTGCAAAAAAGAACATCGATATTGCAAAGCTTGTGGTGCGGGAAAACAGGGCAACCAGGTCGCCCGTTATCAGTCTGGTAGGCGCTTACAACTTTTCCAAGTCTGAAAACGAGCTTGCAACAAGCCCCTTTGCGCTACGGTTGAACCAAAGCCAGGGATACAATTACGGTGCCCAGATTACGATCCCAATCTTGAATAACATGAACGTGAATCGACTTATTGGTGCTGCAAAAATAAGTCTCGCGCGTCAGGAGACTATTTACGATCAACAGTTCGCCATCGCCACTGTGGGCGTCCGGAACGCATATGTGAACTACGACAACTCAAAGAGGTCATTGGAAATTCAGGAGGAGAACATTGTGTTGGCGAAAGAGAACGTGTACATCGCTCTTGAAGGCTTCAAGCGCGGCATTACGACGGCACTTGACCTTCGTACCGCGCAACAAAGTCTTGCAGACGCCTATAACCAGCTGATCGGGTCGCGTTACAGTGCTAAAGTTGCAGAGACAGAGCTCCTTAGATTAAAGGGCGCGCTGCTGCAATGATTCGGAACCTGATAAATGCGATGACGTTGCTTTCTACGCGCTGAACTGCAAAGTTTATCAGGTAGCTCGTTCCCCGAACCTTCGACAAAAAATAATTGGTTTTAAGAGCCGATTAATTTCGATCAGTTCTGATCGATCATGTCAGACATCTTGAACTTCTGAAACATGTAATAGAGAAAATTAAAGGAAAGCGTATCGTCCTCGTCTTTTCCTTTTCCTTTCTGAACTTCTGCTTTAGGTTTTGAAGGCAGAACGGGTGTCATGCGAGGGGTTGCCTGTGTGGAAGAGTCTCTCACCGACGTATGACCGGGATGGTCATAGATCAATATCTTATCTTCGTTAAGATTTAGTTCACGGTGATTGGGATCCTGCAGCTCCAGGATAGGCAACTCTTCCTGTGCTTGCGCTGAAAGCGTGATCAGGAACACGGCTGCCGAAGTGGCGAGGATCGTTGAAACCTTTACTTTCATTCTTTTTCTGCGACTACCCAGAACACGTTAATTTGCCCGACAAGGTTCGAAAGATATAAAAAATTTATAGATGATTTCATGGGATGATTTTACTAAAGTAGACCTGCGGGCGGGCACCATTTTGAGGGCAGAACCCTTCCCCGAGGCCAAAAAACCGGCTTTTAAGCTCTGGATCGACCTGGGGCCGGAGTTGGGAACCAGGAAAACAAGCGTTCAGATTACCCACCATTATAGGGTAGATGAACTTCCTGGTCGGCAGGTGGTTTGTGTCGTTAATTTCCCACCTAAGCAGATAGCGTCGTTTCAGTCAGAGGTGCTGGTGACGGGCTTCCCTGACGCGGATGGAAAAGTGATTCTTACATCAATAGACAAACCTGTCCCGAACGGCGCTCGACTTTTTTAACATGCATTTTCGCGAACTCGTTTCTATCTGCCAGGGCAGTCTCGTTCAACTTTCAATTGATCGCTCGGTGCAAACACTGCTGATCGACAGCAGAAAGGCGGTCATTAACGAGAGCTCTGTTTTTTTTGCCATTGCCGGACCGCGCCATGATGGTCACAAGTTTCTTAAAGAGCTCTATCACCTTGGCCTGCGCCAGTTTGTGGTAGAAAAGGATGTGAGCGCATCTTCATTTCCGGGTGCAAACATTCTTAAAGTCAACTCTTGCGTAGTGGCATTGCAGGCCGTCGCTACTCACCACCGCAACCAGTTTCACATTCCGGTGGTGGGAATAACGGGAAGCAACGGAAAGACCATCGTAAAGGAATGGTTGTACCAGGCTTTGTCCCCGGATCTTCAGATCGTAAAAAATCCCGCCAGTTATAATTCTCAGGTTGGCGTACCCCTATCCGTCTGGCAGCTCGAAGCCCACCATGAGCTGGCAATATTCGAAGCCGGCATTTCAACAGTGGGTGAGATGGAAAAGATACGCGCCGTCATCCAACCAAGCATTGGAATCTTCACAAATATCGGGAGCGCTCATGACGAAGGATTCACTTCACGAAAACAAAAGGCCGAAGAGAAAGCAGTTCTTTTCAAAGATTGCCGTCAGGTGATCTGCAACAGTGAATACCAACTAATCATTGACGTGCTGCGCGACAAGGAGATTTCCACCTTCACCTGGAGCCTGGGAGGCGAAGGCGATGTACGAATCCAACCTTTGGAACAAAATGTTTTCAAAGTGATGCATGGGACAAACTCCTTTCGCATTACACTACCATTCAGTGATAAAGCGTCGCAAGAGAATGCATTTCATGTGCTTGCCTTCATGGTCCTTTGGGGATATGGTCCTGAAATCATCAATGAAAGAATAAAGGGTCTCCAGCCTGTGGCTATGCGCCTTGAACTCAAGCAGGGAATAAATGGAAGCATTATAATCGATGATTCCTACAATAATGACCTTGCGGGTCTGCGTATCAGCCTCGACTTTCTCAAAAACCAACAAAAAGCGAAAAAGACCCTTATACTATCGGATATACTTCAGTCGGGCCTATCCGAGACAGAATTGATGAAGAACATTCGTGATGCAATCTACTCGGCACGCGTGAACAAACTTATCGGCATTGGTCAGGTCCTCCACGCGCACAAGCAACTTTTTCCAAATGCAACCATTTACAAGACAACGGAAGAGTTTCTCGGCGATTTTAGTCCGCACGAGTTTGCCGATGAGGTGATCCTCGTGAAAGGCGCAAGGCCATTTCAGTTTGAAAAAATTGCCAGGCAGCTGGAGAGAAAAGTGCACGGCACGGTGATGGAGATCAATCTCAACGCTATGGTCCACAACCTCAACTACTTCAAATCGTGCGTGAAGCCCGGCGTTAAGTTGATGGCAATGGTGAAAGCGTTTGCCTATGGCAGTGGCTCGGAAGAAGTAGCAAACTTACTACAATACCACCGTATCGATTACCTGGGAGTGGCTTACGCCGATGAGGGGATTGAACTGCGAAAAAATAACATCTCCCTTCCCATCATGGTGATGAACCCGACACAAGAAAGCTTTGCCTTTTTAAAAGGGTACAAGCTAGAACCTGAAATGTATAATGTGCGTATCCTTCGTTCGCTCGTGGACTTCCTGCATGGTGAACATTGCGACGTCCACATCAAACTTGACACGGGTATGCACAGGCTCGGATTCGAAGAAGCTGAGCTCGAAGAAGTGATCTCTCTTCTTGTCTCCAATAAAAACCTCCGTGTGGTCTCAGTCTTCTCACACCTTTCAGGCGCCGATGAGCAACAACATGACGATTTCTCAAAAATTCAGGCGGAAGCCTTTTCACGTATGGCCGACCGCCTCGATATGGCTCTTGGATATAAACCTTTCCGGCACATCCTAAACACGCCAGGTATCTTACGCTTGCCGCAATATCAGTTCGACCTGGTCAGGCTCGGCATTGGTCTCTATGGCGTCGACCCGACAGAAGAAATCAATAAGAATCTCCAGCCGGTGGCAACTTTGAAAACGGTCATCTCCCAAATCAAGAAAATAAGAAAAGGAGAAACGATCGGTTATGGCAGGCGGGGTAAAGCGGAACAAGAAATGACACTTGCGACGCTGGCGATCGGTTATGCAGATGGGTTCAGCAGGAGCTTTAGTCGCGGTAAGGGCAAAGTGCTGATACAAGGCAAACTGGCTCCGGTCGTAGGCAATGTCTGCATGGATATGACCATGGTGGACATCACGGGCATCGTGGCTAACGAAGGTGATGAGGCAATCGTTTTTGGCGCAGGCCTGCCTATCCTGGAGGTGGCGAAATGGATTGATACGATTCCGTATGAGTTGCTGACGAGTACCAGTGAGAGAGTGAAGAGGATGTTTTTTGCGGAAAGCGTTTAGCACCTAAAGGAGCACGAATGCATTTCACGCCAAGGTCGTAAGGCGATTTGCAAAGGACCCAAAGAGTTGTGGGTGAACTACTGCTTACGACTCACGGCTCACATTTTCGAAACTGAAACGCCACGCAATCAGTGCGCGACCAGCCCCCGAATACCGTTCACCGATCACTATTAATTATACTTCACATAGTGCTCCCACTTCTCTATAACGTTCTTAAAATCCTCGGGAAGGTCGGAGTCAAACTCAAGACGCTTTTTTGATACAGGGTGAATGAACCCCAATGTCTTCGCATGGAGTGCCTGACGTGGCATGATCTTGAAGCAGTTATCTACAAATTGGCGATACTTTGAAAACGTTGTCCCTTTCAGCACTTCATTACCGCCATAGGTAACATCATTGAACAAAGGATGTCCTATGTGCTTCATATGAGCGCGTATCTGATGCGTGCGACCAGTCTCAAGCCTGCATTCGATCAGCGTTACATAGCGCAGGGGCTTCAGCACCTTGTAGTGGGTAATTGCCGTGCGTCCGTGATCACCCTCGGGAAAAGCTGCGGTGATCCTACGGTCTTTGAAACTTCTGCCTACATTGATGTTGATCGTGCCAGTTTCATTTTGCAACTCTCCCCACACGATGGCCCAGTAGGTCCTTTCAATGGAATGATCAAAGAATTGTTTTGCCAGGCCTGTCATTGCCAGTTCCGTCTTGCCTATGACCAGCAATCCGGATGTGTCTTTGTCGATGCGATGGACCAGACCCGGCCGCCCGGTGTTGCCTGGCATTTCGGGAAGGTTCTGAAAATGGTAAGTAAGTGCATTGACAAGCGTACCACTCCAGTTATTGAAGGCTGGGTGAACCACCATGCCCGCAGGTTTATTCACGACAAGGAGATGTTCATCCTCAAAAACAATATTGAGCGGAATATTTTCGGGCTTGACATCAGTGTCGCGCGGCGGCTCCGGAAATGCGACAGTGATAATATCGGCCGGGTGGATTTTGTGATTGGGCTTGATCACTTTGTCATTGACTTTGACAAAGCCATTGTGAATGCCGGATTGGATTTTTGTCCGCGTCACATTCGAGAGGCGGTCCATGAGGAACTTGTCGATGCGGACCAGGCCCTGTCCACCGTCGACGACGATGCGATGGTGCTCGAATAATTCGTCGTCTTGCTCGTCTTCCGGGTCCAAATCGTTTTTCACAAAGCAAAAATAGGAAAATGCATTCTCCCGCAGATTTCGCAGATCGCGCAGATCAAATGCATGGACATTCAGAAAACAATAAATATCTGCGTCATCCGAGCTATCTGCATGAAATTTCATTTTACATCTTCCGCGAAACACAAAAAGTATCCATCCTGGTCTTTGATCACAAACTCCTTCGCACCATAAAAAGTGGTGCGCATCTCCACAGCAATTTCCACCTTACCTTTCAGCTCTTTGTAGAATGAATCGACTCCTTTGATCTTGATGTAAAATGTACCCAGGCTTCCCTGCGCGCTGACCTTTAATCCAGGCATATCTTCCTGTATGCTTGGTAGTGATTGGAACATCATCGTGATACCATCCCGCATGACCATTGCCCAGTTGAACGATCCCGACTCCGGAACGGAAGCAATCAGTGAGAACCCAAGCGTTTTTGTGTAGTAGTCGACGGCCTTGTTTACGTCGGAGACGATGAGATTCGGCGAGAGCGATTCAAAACTTACTTTCTTTTCCATGTTCTGTCCAATTAATGTTGTTGTAATAAAGAGGAAGGGTAACCAAATTTTTTTTACCACGAAAACGCGATACTCACAGCGATTCAACCCTCCGGTTTTTGTGTCACTCAGTGTCTTATTGACTTTGTGGTTAATGTACTCGTTCATGCAGCAAATCTAACTTCCGCACCAACCAGCCCCTTGTAAAAAATCGACAATCATCGATTGTTTCGCATGTACTCAGAAGGCGGAATACCCGCAAATGACCTGAAGGATTTTGTAAAATGAGCGTGGTCGTTGTAGCCCAGATCCCACGCAAGGTCTTCCAATGAAATTGCGTTCATTTCAAGGTGCCGCTTTGCCTCGCAGAAGCGCGCAATTGTGCTTAGGGTTTTGGGGGTAACGCCAACGAAGTGGAGAAATTTCCTTTCAAGCTGTTTCTCGCTCATTGCCGACTCTTTTGCAAGGTCTTTGATCCTGAGATTGCCATGAGTCCAAAGAATCTTGTTAACGGCCCAACGCCAGCCGGTTTTTTCAGGAAATGATGAGATCGCGCTGCACAACCATCGATCTACGAGCATTGCGCGCTGCCTGCCCCCCGCTTCACACATTTTTTCGGCAAGATCAGCCGGCACGGAATGCGAACAGTCGTTAATCGACATTGAGCTGTCGGTAAATTCATGAAGAGGGTCCCGAACGACTGCAGAAAGTCCACCCGCCTTGAACCGTATCCCAAACAGATCCTGATTTCCCGAACCCGCCGTCAAAATTGAATGCGTCATCGTGCCAACCACAAATGCATTGCCCGGGCTTTTCGACTGCACGCCATTGGCAGACACGACCATCGGGTCACCAAAGTTGAAGATGATGTCGGCACATGAATCCGGGAACACAACGCGTTGCTTGATCACATCGCTGGCAAACGTCCAATAACATTCCACGAAACCTGAAAGCAGGGCATGTGGTGGATACTCCTTATAGGACATAATCAAAGTTATATAATCCGATTAGGAAATTCTTAGTCAAAAAATCATCTTTCCCAGATGATGCAACGATATCTCTTGTTGTTCCTGGCGGCAAGATTCCTGGTGGGATGTGATTCAAGTTCAAACAAGAAATCAGCATTATTTGAAAAGGGAGTTTCCGTTGGCGTCAACAACAACCGGAAGCTTGAGGAAGTCTCGGGTCTTATAGCCAGCATCAATTTTCCGGGTCACTTGTGGACGCATAACGACAGTGGAAATCCCGCCAAAGTGTTCCTCCTGGACGAAAAAGCCAAAACAAAAAGAACGTACGAGCTCGCCGGAGTTGACAACCGCGATTGGGAAGACATCGCTATGGGGCCAGGACCGATTGAGGGTACAAACTATATATATGTAGGGGACATTGGCGACAATGTCAAAAAATATCCACTTAAATATCTTTATCGGTTTCCTGAACCGCGCAATGATGACTCCGAAATAATTGAACATTTCGACACAATGATTGTAAGGCTGGAAGACGGGATTTTTGACTCAGAAGCCCTTACGTGGGATCCGGTATCAAAAAATCTCTACTTGTTTTCCAAGCAGGCAAAAACATGTGGTGTGTACGAAATCAAGTTTCCTTTCACAGCAGATACCCTCGTTGCTAAGCGGCTCTACGACATTTCCCACGGAAACGTGAATGCCGCCGACATTTCCCGTGATGGCAGTGAGGTGCTGATAAAAAATTACGACAATGTCTATTACTGGAAAAAGTCCGGCAACGAATCTGTTGCTGAGCTTGTGAGAACGCCACCTATTGATCTGAACTATGCCCGGGAGCCACAGGGGGAATCCGTTGCCTGGTCCTGGGACGGATCGGGATTCTACACGTTAGGGGAAAACGCGAAGGGAGAACGGGCGAGGCTTTATTTTTATAAAAGAAAGTAAAGGATTGACGGGTTAAAGCCCGGACCTTAAGGTCGGGGCCAAAATGAAGCAAAAAGGTGATGGGGCTTGAGCCTCAACATTCCCCAAAATATCTATTGTTGGCGTTCCGCCAGATCGCGTGCGTAGCTAAGCAGTGATTCCAGGTTTTCTCCGGCCGACAATCGGCTCAACCCTTTATAAGCCCTGCCAAACGACTCTGAGATCCTTGCACTCGTCGTAGCTTGGATGCCAAGCGTATCATAAATTCCCGTGATAGCTGCAACTTTCTTTTTCTTGTCAAAAGTTTTTGCTGCAAGCCACTTCACAAGGATCGCTTTGTCCTTGTCCTTTGATTGCTGGAGCGCCCGTATGAGAAGAAATGTTTTCTTGTTGGCGATGATATCGCCGCCAATCTGCTTTCCAAACTTCTTTTTGTTGCCGTAAACGTCGAGCAGGTCATCTTTAAGTTGAAAGCCGACGCCAAGATCAATGCCTGCCTGTCGTAAGATTACCCTATCGGATGCAGGGGCGTCTGCCAGCACTGCACCAAGCTCGAGGCTGAATCCAAGCAGCACCGCAGTTTTTTGCGTGATCATCGCGATATACTGATCTTCTGTCACTCGGGTCTTTGATTCAAACTCCATGTCCCACTGCTGGCCCTCGCAAACAGCAGCGGCGCAGTCGTTGAAAAGGGACAACACCTCGCGAAGCTTGGCTTGCTCAAGGTCCAGCAACATATCGTACACTTTCACCAACATGACATCGCCAGACAGGATTGCAGTATTGACATTCCACTTTTCATGTACCGTGGCCTTGCCGCGACGAAGTGGTGCTTTATCCATGATATCATCGTGCAGTAATGTGAAGTTGTGAAACGCTTCCACAGCAACAGCATACTTCAAAATCTTTTCAGCGTCATTTCTGTAAAGTGAATAGGAAATCAATGTGAGTAAAGGACGAAGTCGCTTTCCCCCGAGACCCATGATGTAGCGAATCGGCTCGTACAAGGATACAGGTGACTCACCAAATCTTTGGCGCCGGATCTCGGCTTCCAGGAGGGGAAGATATTTATCGACCATTACGGCGCTTCTTGTGTTCGAATTTCTTGTTACTGTTTTTACCACCCTTTTTTCCACCAAACTGCTTCGCACGGCCAAATGATTTCTCAGAGCGGAATGGCTTGAAGTCTTCATCATTGTCCCGTGTCGTTTCAGTACGGCCTGCCCCAACAGAGTCCGTGTCAAATGTCAGATCCATTGTCCTTCTGTCTACATCGGTCTTCTTGATCCTCACCATTACCTCGTCACCAAGACGATATATTTTCTTTCTTCTCCTTCCAATTACGCGATATGCTCTTTCTTCGAATTCATAGAAGTCATCTTTCATATCCGCAAGGCGTGCCATGCCTTCACATTTCGTCTCTATGATTTCGACAAAGATTCCAAAGTCTGTGACGCCGGTAATGATACCAGCGTAGACCTTGTCTTCAGCGAGGCTCATGAACTCCACCTGCTTGTATTTAATGGATGCGCGTTCGGCATCGGCTGCACGTTTCTCGCGCTCCGAGGAATGAATGCACTTTGCTTCGAACTCAGTTTTGCTGACGGGCTTTCCCTGATCAAGATAATGTTGCAACAACCGGTGCACCATCATATCGGGGTATCGACGGATCGGAGACGTGAAGTGCGTGTAGTGCTCGAAGGCAAGACCAAAGTGTCCTTTCGGATCGGTGGTATATTTTGCTTTTGACATCGCACGCACAGCAAGCGACTGCAGCACGTTTTGTTCCGGTTTGCCCTCGATTTCATCCATCAATGAATTCAGGGAGCGCGAAATAGAATTCTCTTCTGTTTGAAGATTGTGCCCGAATTGTTTTGCGAACTTCGCAAAATCCGAAACCTTGTCGGGATCGGGGTGATCGTGTGTGCGGTAAACGAATGTATTCTTGTCGCCGCCTTTCTTCAGTTTGAACACATAAGTTGCCACCGCTTTATTGGCAAGCAACATAAACTCTTCAATCAGCTTGTGCGCATCTTTCCGCACTTTGGGGACCACAGCCAATGGTTTACCCTTTGGGTCCAGTTTGAATTTGACTTCAGTCGTTTCGAAGTTCACGGCACCTTTACCGAATCGCTCTTTGCGAAGCTTAATCGCAATGTCATTGAGGATTTTTATCTCCTCGGGAAACTTTCCCTGCCGCGTTTCAATCACCTCCTGCGCCTGCTCATAGCTGAATCGTTGATCAGAATGTATGACCGTACGACCGAACCATTCCCGGTGTACTTTCCCCTTGTCGTCGATATCGAAGACCGCCGCAAACGTGAGTTTTGTTTCGTTGGGACGAAGGGAACATAGTCCGTTGGAGAGCCTTTCCGGAAGCATTGGCACCGTACGGTCTACCAGATAAACGGAGGTTGCGCGGTCGAATGCATCGTCATCCAACGTAGTGTTGGGTGTGACGTAGTGCGTAACATCGGCGATATGAACACCAACTTCATAATGACCGTTGTCCAGTTTCCTGAAAGAGATGGCGTCATCAAAATCTTTCGCGTCTTCAGGGTCGATCGTAAACGTCAGTACATCCCTGAAGTCGCGACGCTTGCGAATCTCAGCTTCCGATATGGTGTCGGATATCTGTTCTGACTCGTGGAGAACATTCTCAGGGAAGCGAAAAGGCAAATCAAACTCAGCCATGATCGAATGAATCTCGGCTTCGTTCTCTCCTGTCTTCCCGAGAATCTCGACAATCTTCGCCTCAGGACTCTTGTCGCCGTCGCCCCACTTTACAACTTCCACCAGGACCTTGTCGTTGTTCCTGGCTTCGCCGACGTTATCCTGATAGATATAAAAATCCTGATAGATCTTTCTGAAATCGGGAACAACGAACGCAAAACGATTCGGCATCATTTCCAGTTTGCCCACAAATCGCGTACGGTTGCGCTTTATGATCTCCTCCACTCTTCCCTCGGGATGGTCACCCTTGCGATTTGAGATAATCGATACTTTAACCGTGTCGCCATGCATGGCGGTATTCAGATCATGTGTCCGGACATATATATCGTTTTCCTCACCTGTATTGATGTAGGCGAACTTAGGATTCACATGATCCACCATACCTTCTATCGTATCTGCTTTACGCGTCGACGCATAGCTACCATCGGCGAGCTGCTGGATCTTTTGAGATGATTCGAGCTCCTCAAGTATTTTGAAAAGCTGGTCGTTGATTACTTTGTTTTTCTGCCCGACCTGGCGGGCCACTTGTTTGAAACTATACGAAGCGCCTGGGCTCTCGTCAAAAAAATTAAGCACTGCAGATCGCAGTGATTTTCCTTCTGATTGTTGTTTTTTCTGTTTCCTTTCCTGGAATTTCTTTTTAGACATAGTTCTTCCCGCCTGTTTTAAAGGGGGAGTTTTAATTGAATATTATTTTCAGGCAAAATCATGCTCTGACCCTTCAGCTTCAGAAATAATTGCGCCAACGCCACCACGTCTCCTACGCAGTATTCGGCGATTTTTTTCAAATCCTTCTCCTGGTAATAGGTGCTGTTTACTTTCGACCCATCGAGCTCGCCCTTGCTGGTAGGGATATTAAAAATGGCGGCGAGCAGGTCAAGTGAAGTGTAGTGCTTGTAGTCTCCGAACTTCCACATCTCCATGGTATCGAGGTGCGGAATGTCCCAGGACTTTCTGCCTGACATGTTGAGAACAGCAGGAAGGGAAATTTCGTTCACGAGCATCCGCCGGCTTATGTACGGGAAATCGAATTCCTTTCCATTGTGCGCACACAGCTTCAATGTGGACTGATCCATTTTTTCCACAGTCGCCTTGAATTCATTCAGAAGCGCTTTCTCGTCGTGGTTAGCCAGGCAGCGCGTCTTCAGGCAGCGTTCACCTTTCTCGTTGTCCGTAAACTTGCCGATGGCGATGACGATGATCTTTCCAAATTCCGCATAGATGCCGGCGCGCTCGTGAAAAAGATCTTCATCACTTTGACCTTCCTCTCTCGTCTTAAAAAAGCTTGCTTTCCTTGCCCACTGCGTCTTCAATCTCTCGTCCAAGGTCGAATATGAGCCCGTCAATGCAACGGTTTCAATATCCAGGAACAAGATGTTCTTAAAATCTTCGGTCATCCTATCAGGTAATTCAAAACTGTACTGGCAAATTCGTCGGGCTTTTCTGCTTGCACCCAGTGCCCTGTGTCCAGCGTCGCAAACTCGGCATTCGGAAAAATGGCTCGAATGAGTGATTCGTCACCTTCTTTGTAATAATTGGATTTTTTCCCTTTAATAAAAAGGGAAGGGCCTTCATATTTTCCTGAATAAACCATTCCTTCACCCATCGCTTCGATGTTGTTGTCGATCGCCGCCAGGTTGATCTTCCACTCGAAGCCACCCTCGGATTTACGCGCGAGATTTTTTAGTAAAAACTGTCTTACATCTGGCTGCGGCACGTAAGAGGCAAGTATCCTGTCGGCATCATTTCTCGATCCCAGGCTCTGCAGCGGAATTGCTTTCAGCCCATCGATAATGGCGTCGTGATGCACCGGATACTTCTTCGGAACAATATCAACCACGATCAGTTTGCTCAGCAACTCAGGATATTTCACAGCAAAATTCATCGCAGTTTTGCCGCCCATTGAATGGCCCAGTATGATTGGTTTTTGAATCGCATGTTCCGATATGAATTCCTTCAGGTCCTCTGCCAGCAATCCATAGTCCAGCTCCGGAGTATGAGGTGACTGACCGTGATTACGCTGGTCGACGACAAAAACGGTGAACTTTTGAGCAAATACCTTTGCGAGGGAATACCAGTTGTCCGATGAACCAAAAAGACCGTGAAGGATAATGAGGGGTTGACCTTCACCCGACTGCCTGTAAAATAACTTCATGTGCTTTCATTAAAGGAGGCAGAAGCCTTCCTTCGGGGCCCAAAGTTACGCATCCTTTACGAACACCCTCGTATCTGTATATTTACGCGTTATTTTTTGCCCCGCCTGGAACAACATATATGGAATTAAAGAACGAATCCTACAACATTCAAAATATCACTTTTCAATCGCTCGCACGCGAGTTCGGAACACCCCTGTACGTCTATGACGCATCGAAAATCCTGGCGCAACAGGCAAGTCTTAAGAAGGCATTCGCAGGTGTCGATCTCAGGATCAAATTCGCGGCGAAGGCGTTAACCAACATCTCGGTTTTGAAGTTGATGAAGAAGAATGGCGTCGGCGTTGATGTCGTCTCCATTCAGGAAGCGCACATCGCACTAAAAGCAGGATTCTCCCCAAACGAGATAAACTTTACACCAAGTGGAGTCGAATTTGAAGAAGTCGTTCAGGCCGTAGCGCTTGGCGTGAGCCTTAACCTTGACAACCTTTCAGTCCTGGAAAAATTCGGTAAGAAATATGGCTCCGGTTACCCTTGCGGGCTTCGGTTGAATCCGAACATCATGGCCGGCGGCAACATCAAGATCTCGACCGGTCATAGTCATTCCAAGTTTGGGATAAACATTGCGCAGCTCGATGATATCAAAAAGTTGATGGCACAATACAACATCACCATCAATGGACTCCACATTCATACCGGGTCTGAGATTATCGAGCTCGATGTCTTCATGAAGATGGCGGACATACTGTTTGGGATTGCGAAAGATTTTCCTGCGCTCACATTCCTCGATTTCGGCGGCGGATTTAAAGTGGCATATAAGAAAGGCGACAAAGTAACCGACATCGGTGCGCTTGGGGAAAAACTCACTGCTGCTTTCAATGAATTCCACAGGAGTTCCGGAAAAAAACTCGAACTCTGGATCGAGCCGGGGAAATATCTCGTTAGCGAAGCCGGCTATCTTCTGGTCACAACAAACGTTGTGAAACCCACGCCCACGGTAACTTTTGTTGGCGTCAACTCCGGGCTCAATCACCTGATACGCCCTATGATGTACGACGCCTACCACAATATTATTAATGTGTCTAATCCAGGTGGGCCGCAGAAGACGTACACCGTCGTTGGAAATATTTGTGAAACGGATACGTTGGGCACGGATCGCGAAATTAGCGAAGTGCGCGAAGGTGATCTGCTCGTTCTTGAAAATGCGGGTGCTTACGGATACATGATGGCATCAAACTACAATTCAAGACTTCGCCCTGCGGAAGTGATGATCATTGATGGCAAAGCAAAACTTATCCGCGAACGCGACACACTCGATCGTATCCTGCAGGGACAAATAGACATCTTCTGATGGTCTACGATGTGGTGATCGTTGGCGGTGGCGCAGCGGGCTTTTTCGCCGCCATCGAAGTGACATCACAAAATCCAAAGCTCAAGGTTGTCATCGTCGAAAAATCGTCACAGCTATTGGCGAAAGTGAGAATCTCCGGTGGCGGCAGATGCAACGTCACCCACCACTGCTTCGAACCCACTCCCCTTTCAAAACACTATCCCCGGGGTCAGCAAGCGTTGAAGCAGCTTTTTCGCAAGTTCCAGGCAGCGGATACGGTGTCATGGTTTGCTCAACGAGGTGTGACATTGAAGACTGAAGAGGACGGTCGCATGTTCCCGGTCACCGACAATTCACAAACTGTTATTGATTGTCTCATGCGAGCCTCTGAAAAGGCCAGCGTCGAGATCGTAACAGGTTGTGAGGTTCACAGCTTAAAAAGCAAACAAGATTCGTTGGAAGTGACGTGCAGGAATGGAAAAATATTTTCAGGAAAAAAGATATTGATCGCTATGGGCGGGCATCCAAAGCAAGATGCATACAATTGGTTGACAAATGCCGGACTGACTATTCATTCGCCAATACCGTCACTTTTTACATTTAATGATCCATCAAAAGACTTTGCAGAATTAATGGGCGTCGCTGTTAGCAACGCTGAAGTGAAGATTGCCGGCACAAAATTCTCTTCGACAGGGCCGCTGCTGATCACACACTGGGGACTGAGTGGACCGGCGGTTATCAGGCTTTCATCATGGGCGGCTCAGCACCTTCATGATGCGCATTATAAATTTACTGCGCTCGTCAATTGGACGGGCGATCAAACTGAAGACTCAATTCGTGAAGTCTTCAGATCAAAAAATAAGAACGAGGGTGCAAAGAAAATTTATAGTCAGCCGCTGTTCAAAGTTCCTCAACGGCTTTGGCAAAAGTTATGTGCCAAGGCTGATATAAATGATTCCCTTGTCTGGGCCGAAGCTCCATCCAAAGTCATCAATCGCCTGCTTGAGTTTTTAATAAGATGCCCGTTCGAAATCAGTGGCAAGACCACTTTCAAAGAGGAATTTGTCACCTGCGGCGGTGTGGATCTGAAAGAGATCAACCTTGAGACCATGGAAAGCAGGAAGTTACCCGGCGTGTACTTCGCTGGTGAGGTGTTGGATATAGATGGCGAAACAGGCGGATTCAATTTCCAGTCGGCGTGGACGACGGCTTTTGTAGCGGCCCGAGCGATCGCATCGAAGTCTTTGTAGAGTGGTTTTAGCGAGATGATTGAGATCTTCTGTTCGTGTCAATCACTAACAAAAAAACCCTCCGAAGGGGAGGGTTTGTGGTGACGGAGGGAATTGAACCCCCGACACAAGGATTTTCAGTCCTTTGCTCTACCAACTGAGCTACGTCACCGGAGACAGGGGCACAAAAGTAGATAAATTTGGAAATGCTGCAAATTTGAAGGTGTTTTCAGGTGAATCGCTCAAACCTTTTTTAATACCTTCCCGATGGCAAATAGAAAGGGGACGTTGCAGCGTCCCCTAAATCACAACTACAATCGGCCTTTTCTTGGATTACCCTGTCATCTTGCGGGATTACATCTTGGCCCAAGAGGTTCCGAATTTCTTTTTTACTCATCACGGCTGTTCAAGTAATTTGTAAACATTGCCTTCTGATTTAATTGCTCCTTTTTTCACCTGAATTGCACCGACTTTACCAAGTTTTGAAAGAGTTCCTCGGAGCACGTCAACTATTTTCTTTTCCTTAATTCGGAGGTTAGCCTTCTTGGCATATTCGATGACTTCCTGGGATTTCCCCTCGCCTCCAATTTCTTTCAAAACGATTTTGGCATACTCATCCCACGAATTTTTACCCTTCGGAATTCCAATAGGCTGCTGCTTAACTTTTGCCGACGACGGCTCCACGTACTGAACCTTGCCATTATCTTCCGCCGTTCCGTACTGATCTAACAGCGCTTCTATGTTAGCCATCTCCTCTTCTAGGTCAGCCAACTCCTCTTCCTTTCTCTCGATTTCATCTCCGACTTCCGATTTTCTCGCAACCAGCTCGTTAATAAGGGCCTGCTTCATGATTTTTTTTATAAAGATATATACAAATATATAAATTCTAATGTGTATTTGTATTGAATATTTTTAATATGTAATTATATAGTATATTGGAAAGATAACCTGCTAAAAACCAAGATATTTAGTACGTAGACTGAACAACCTACTTTACCCTTGATCCAGGAAAATTCCCGATTTTGTTGGTTAATTTGACTTTCGATCGGGGTCATGCACATACTACAGCAAATAGTCTTTCTCATTGTCCTACTGGCCGCAGCATTTCTTATCCGCAAGCGCGTAGGAAGGATCAGCAACAACATAAAGCTGGGTAAAGCCAACACAATTAAAGATCGGTCCGCTGACCGTATGAAAAACATGCTGCTTGTAGCATTTGGGCAAAGGAAGATGTTCAAGCGCTTTACCCCAGCGTTCTTTCACTTTTTCATTTATGCCGGATTCCTAATTATCAACCTGGAAGTGCTTGAGTTCATAATCGATGGACTTGCCGGCACGCACAGAATATTCGCCCCCTTTCTGGGCGGATTCTATAATGTTTTAATGAATCTATTCGAGTTCCTGGCCGTGGCAGTACTCGTTGCTTGTGTAATTTTTTTGATCAGGAGGAACATCGCAAAGCTCCCCCGTTTCTGGTCCGCAGAAATGACAAAGTGGCCCCGCCTCGATGCCAATATCATTCTCACAACTGAGATCGTCCTGATGATCGCCATACTGTCCATGAACGCCAGCGACCAAATATTGCAAACGCGCGACAGTCATTATTATCCCACGGGTGGTTTGTTCTTCAGTTCGTTTCTGATTCCTGTTTTCTCCGGATATGAAACATCGACCTTGATAATTGTAGAGCGATTCGCGTGGTGGTTTCATATCATCGGCATTCTGGGCTTCTCTGTATACATCACCTACAGCAAGCACCTGCACATCTTCCTGGCATTCCCCAACACCTATTATGCCCGTCTTGAGCCGAAGGGACAAATCAACAATATGCCCGTCGTGACGCGCGAAGTAAAGTCGATGCTTGGGCTCGCCACAGATACCGCAACCACGCCGGCGCCTGAACCGGGTCGCTTCGGAGCAAAGGATGTCAACGATCTTACCTGGAATAGTCTCCTCGCGGCCTACTCTTGCACAGAGTGTGGCCGTTGTACCTCGGAATGTCCGGCGAATCTTACTGGCAAAAAGCTTTCGCCCCGAAAAATCATGATGGATGTGCGCGACAGGATGGAGGAAGTTGGCAACAACCTTGACAAAGGCGCTAAAGGTCTTGACGATGGGAAATCTTTGCTTGGCGACTACATCACAAAAGAAGAGATCAACGCCTGCACGAGCTGCAATGCCTGCGTTGAGGCTTGCCCAGTCATGATCAACCCGCTGGAAATCATCCTCGAGATGAGACGATATGTGTCGATGGAAGAATCCGGTGCACCGGCACAATGGAACTCCATGTTCCAGAATATAGAAACTAGTTTTGCGCCCTGGAAATTTTCTCCGTCTGATCGATTCAATTGGGCGGATGAACTAAAGTCAAAAGCGTGAAAAACCTATTTGTTGCATCAGACGCCCAGGAGATTCTGGACCGTGTGGAAAAAGTGACTCCACAGTCGACTCGCCAATGGGGCAAAATGGATGCTGCTCAGATGCTTGCTCATTGCAGCAAATGCATGGAGATGGCGAATGGGACTTTGCGACCAAAAAGAACTTTGATTGGAAAAATCATTGGGGGCCTTTTCAAATCTCAATACATAAATGAAAAGCCTTTTTCGCCGGGCAATCCGACCAGCGCTGAAACCGAAGTGACTGGAACGCATGATTTCAGCAGTGAAAAGAAGAAACTCGTTGGTTTGATCCGCGATTTTTCCGATTCCAAATCGGCGACAACGCATCCGCATCCATTCTTCGGAGACTTCACTGCAGAAGAGTGGAGCCGTGGTATGTACAAACATCTAGATCATCACCTTCGCCAGTTTGGCGCTTAATGAAACTGTCATGAACGTCCCCACACTAGCCGAATTAACTGCAAAAGGAGAAACGCCTGAAATCCTTTTTTGGGTTGGTTGCGCCGGTTCTTTTGACGACCGGGCCAAACGCGTCACGCGTGCTTTTGTGAAAATTCTTAACGCCGTCGGGACAAAATTTGCCGTCCTTGGAACTGAAGAGGCCTGCACCGGAGACCCGGCACGCAGGGCAGGGAATGAATTCCTGTTTCAGATGCAGGCAATGAATAACATCACGATCCTCAACGGTTATAACGTCAAGAAGATTGTGACCACGTGTCCGCATTGCTTCAATATTCTTAAGAACGAGTATCCTGAATTGGGCGGCAACTATGAAGTAATGCACCATTCGACATTTATTAATCAGCTGATTGCAGAGGGTAAAATCAAGATGACTGAGGGCGGAGACTTCAAGGGAAGAAAAATCACTTACCATGATTCCTGCTACCTGGGAAGGGCCAATAATATATATGAGGCTCCCCGCGCGGTACTTGAGTCGCTGGATGCAGACCTTGTGGAGATGAAGCGGTGCAGAACGACAGGATTGTGCTGCGGAGCCGGTGGCGCACAAATGTTTAAGGAGCCGGAAAAGGGAAACAAGGACATCAACATAGCCCGAACAGAGGAAGCTATTGCAACCGGGGCATCGACCATTGCTGTTGCTTGTCCTTTTTGCATGACGATGATGAGCGATGGCGTGAAGAACAAAGAGAAAGAGGGACAAATTGTTGTTAAGGATCTGGCGGAACTTATCGCAGAGAAACAAGGGTTGTGATCCAATGAGGACAAAGATTTTGGGATGTTGGGTATTGCTCGCTTTGATGGCTGCGTGTGCCGAAGAAAAAAAATCGACGAATAAATACTTCGATTTTGACAAGCTGCTCGATCAGCAAATAACGCTGCTCACTGAACAAAAGCGCATGCTCGTCAAGTCCGCTTCCCTTGGCGATGCTCCCCAAGACACCGTGTTTCAACCTTCGAAACAGGGCTGGGAGCGTGAACTCGAAGGGTTCCGCCTGCTCGAAACGATCAACAAGCCGGCTTTTCAAAAGTCATATAAAGTTGCGGACGCAATCGAAGACCCCGCCAGTAATTTGAAAATCCACGAATTCACCTCCGACCAGGCGCGCGTTACTTCCATCCGGCTCTATTATCATAACGATCTGTCACACCTGAAAAAGGTCGAATGCGATATTGTTCAGCAAAATCTGTTGTATTCAAACAAGGATGAGCTAACCATGCGGTTTGACGAGGAAAACGGCAAAACAGTTCTTACCGGGTACTCGATGGACGGCTACCAAAAACTAGTCCTGGGCGATACGGTTCGCTTCTCCGTCAAGGGTACCGTCAAATGGTAGCTGCAATAAAAAAGCAGATATTTGCGACTCCTTACAAACAAACCCCAAACGTGAGTCGTGGCGCGAAGATCATTTCTTGAAGAGGGCGAAAAAAAACCGATTACTGCTTCGAATCTGAGCAAGCTGCTCGGAATATTCCAGTTTGTATTGCCATACAAGTGGACTTTTGCTGGAGGTCTTCTTGCCTTGGCGTTATCGAGCGCAACTACGTTGTCCTTTCCATTCCTTGCGGGAAAAATCCTCGACGTAGCTACGGGAAAAAAGGATTTCTTTCTAACCAGCATCGATCAAATTGCAATCGCATTGATCAGTGTGCTCGTCATCCAGAGCTGCTTCTCGTTTATACGTGTCTACACTTTTTCGATCGTGAGCGAACGTACGCTTGCTGATCTTCGGCAGGCAGTGTACCAAAAGCTGATCTGGCTTCCGATGACTTTTTTCGATAGCCGCAGGGTTGGGGAACTCCTCAGCAGAATAACATCGGACGTGGGAACCTTACAAGATACTTTTACCACCACGCTTGCAGAGATGATGCGACAGATTTTGGTGCTCATCATTGGGACTACGGTTATCCTGGTGCTTACGCCAAAGCTCACTTTATTCATGGTGCTTACTTTTCCCGTTCTTGTCATCGGCGCTCTCGCATTCGGGAAGTTCATACGCAAACTTTCAAAGAAAACACAGGACCAGCTGGCAGGCACTAACATCATCGTGGAAGAAAGTATGCAGTCCATCGCTGTGGTAAAGTCATTCACCAACGAAAAATTTGAATCAGCACGCTATAGAAAATCTCTTATGGATGTTGTTGACACGGCCATCCATGCAGCTACATATCGCGGACTGTTTATCTCCTTTACGATCCTTGCGCTCTTCGGCGGGATTGTCGGAGTGATCTGGTACGGAGGAACACTTGTGCAGTCCGGGGAGATCACGGGAGGCGAGCTTGTCACCTTCGTATTCTATACCATGTTCATCGGAGCTTCCATTGCCGGACTCGGAGATATTTACAGTCAGGTTCAGCGTTCCATCGGCGCCTCCGAAAGAATGCTTGAAATTCTCGATGAAAAGGATGAGAATAATGCAGTTGGCGAAAAGCTGAAACTCAAGGGCTCCATCGCTTACGATGGCGTTGGCTTCTCCTATCCAACGCGTGCGGACGTCACGGTATTAAAGAACATTTCATTTGTAGTTCAGCCAGGAGAAAAAGTTGCTCTTGTCGGACCAAGCGGTGCGGGCAAGTCAACCATCGCGGCGTTGCTTCTCCGCTTCTATCCTGCGAGCGCCGGCAACATCATTGTGGATGGGCAGGACGTGAGCAGTTATGGCCTCTCAAATTACCGCCAAAATGTTGGCATCGTTCCGCAGGAGGTGATTCTTTTCGGTGGTACAATTCGTGAAAACATTGCCTACGGAAAACCCGATGCAACCCAGGAAGAAATATATGAGGCTGCCCGCCAGGCCAATGCACTGGAATTCGTCGAAAGCTTCCCGGAGCAATTTGAAACGCGCGTTGGCGATCGCGGCGTGAAACTCTCTGGAGGACAACGGCAACGCATCGCTATTGCCAGGGCGATATTGAAGAATCCCTCGATCCTTATTTTGGATGAAGCTACAAGCTCACTTGACGCAAGGTCGGAGCAATTGGTGCAGCAAGCGCTGGAGAAATTGATGGAGAATCGAACCACGATTGTGATCGCGCACCGACTCAGCACCATTCGCAAAGCCGACAGGATACTGGTTATAAAGGATGGGCAAATCGCCGAGTCAGGTTCTCACGACGAGCTTTCGGGTTTGGATAATGGCATTTATCGTAACTTGCTTAAGCTTCAGTGGGAAAAACAGTCGTGAAATTATGGGAAAGGCCGATGAGCAGATTTTAAAAGATTTTCGGCTTCGAAAAACTTCCAGTCGTGCTGACATATTGCACCTTTTCATCGCGCATCCTTACGCCTTATCTTATTCAGATATTGAAAAAGAAGTCGCTGAATCGTACGATCGAGTGACCGTATACCGAACCCTCAAGACTTTTCTCGACAAAGGTGTTGTGCACAAAGTGCTCGACGACGCTGGCAGTCTGAAGTACGCGTTGTGCAAAGATCACTGCACATCGGCGGAGCATCATCATGAGCATGTACATTTCAAGTGCGTTATTTGCGGACAGACTAATTGTCTGGAGGATGTGAAGATCCCCGTGGTTCAATTGCCGAAGGGATACAAAGCTGATGAGCTGAACCTTCTCATTCAGGGATCATGCAGTAAATGCCAATAACGCAAAATAGTGGCATGCAATCGGTTTCCTTTTCCGAAGAAACCGTATAAAGAATAGAGTAAGTTTCAAGGTTTAATATTAATTTATAGCTTTGGGACTTGAGGGAGGTGATTATTTGGCCATTTGACCGATAATCACCTCTTTTTTAACCAAAAAGCGGATAATACGCAGCTAATGCTCCTCCTGTCTTTGTTTAGTGAGTACACTCGCGCAGAGTTGATATTATTCGGTGTCTTTGCTGCAATGATCATCATTTTCATGGTGGTCGACCTTGGCTTACTAAACCGGACCGCACACAAGATCACTACCAGGTCCGCATTGTACCAGTCAATCTTCTGGGTTTCAGTCAGCACGGTTTTCGGTTATCTGATCTATCAAAGTGGGCCTTACGAAACGCTCGAGGAAACAGAGCGGATCATTATCAGTGGCACGGATGCGGCAATCCTTTACTTTTCGGCTTACCTCACTGAATACGCATTATCAGTTGACAACATCTTCGTCATCCTGCTGATCCTTAAATATTTTAAAGTGAAGGAGGAATACTTTCACAAGGTCCTTTTTTGGGGAATCCTGGGGGCGGTCCTGTTTCGTGGCGTGTTCATCTTCGTTGGTGCGATTCTTATCCACCAGTTCAAATGGATACTCTACGTTTTCGGCGTGTTCCTGATTTACTCGGGTATCAAAATTTATTTCGAAGACAGTGATGAGAAGATTGATCCGGAAAAAAATCCGATCATGCGCCTCTGCCGCAAGTTCCTTCCCATCAGCAAGGATGATGGTGGTGGTCATTTTATCATCCGCGAGGCAGGCAAACTTATGTTTACCCCGCTGTTCCTGGTCATTGTGTTGATTGAAACGACGGACCTTATATTCGCCGTTGATTCGATCCCGGCTGCTTTCGCCATCACGCAAAACGAATTCCTGATCTATACATCGAACATCTTTGCCGTGCTTGGCCTCAGGGCCATGTTCTTCCTGTTATCAGGGATCATCGACAAATTTTACCTCTTACAGAAAGGATTGTCGGTTATACTTTTCTTCATCGGCGCAAAAATGCTGTTGGAGATCATCCATGTCCACATCCCTGTTGTGATCTCTTTCTGTGTGATTATCGCCACATTGACATTGGCGATCCTGTTATCGATCCTGGTTCCTAAAAAGGAAAAAGAGGAAGAACCTGTAAGCTAGGCGCTCAGGCTTTCAACAATAAAGTTTTTCGGCAAGATCTGCATCAATATCGGCAGCGTAAGAAATTTCTGCGGCAACGAAACTATTACGAACGTCGGGATCGATTTCAACACGTCGATTAACAGGCTTTGAAGTCTGAGCTTTTCGGCGTCGTCCAGCTCTTTGGAACGCGCCAAAACAAACAATAACATCAGTTCTTCACTTTCCTTCACTTCTTCAAGCAATCTTTTTTTGTGCTTGTCGGTGATCCTTGCCATTCTCTGGATATACTGGTCGCTGACCTCTTTGTAGCTTTTCTTGTCCTGTAACTTTTCGAGCTCATCCCAATGCTCGAGCACGAAACCTTCTATAGCCATCATGCTGTTCTCAAGATCATCAGCACTGAATGAAATGGCTTCGGCAAAACGTTTCAGGAACTGAATCTCAAGTTCTTCCACGCGCTTGTCTGACCAGATGGTGAGAATAGCGATCTCCAGGAAATATTTTTTAAGCAACCAGGAATTGTTGGTGGGAAGGTTGATGTCTTCAATTGAGATACCGGCTTCAAAAATTTCTTGACATTCTTTTTTCTTTTCGGCAGAAAGTTGGGCGCTCTGTAGAAAGTATTCCATCAACCGGCGCTCCTCGAATTCAACGATCTTGTTGGCATGGGACGCCGCTGCCATGATTTTGACCAATGAAGTGCGCAGTTCGTCGCGCTCGTATTTGAAAAAATCAGATACGATCTTGTCGGCGTTCGTGTGTATCCATTGCCCGAAGATAAATATGTCGAGAAAAAGTAGGCTGTTATGGAAGAATTGAGTCCAGAAATTTCCCTTCGACTGCTCCGTGTGCTCTATACGTTTGTCGAGAATACGTTCGGCAAGCTCGAGTGATGTCTTTTTTCTGCCAAACAATGTTTTCGTAGGCGTGGCCAATTCCGGAAAGACATGATTATAGAAATTTGAGATGCTCTCCAGTGTCTTCACGGCAACTTCTGACATCTCTCCGGGGTTCTTCACCGGCTTTTCGTGAAAAAGCAAGGAACTGCTGATGAGGCTTTCTGCCAAAAGGATCTTCATACGGTCCTTCTCATCCCATGCGCCTGAATCCGGATGATCAAAAACATTGACGGGTTGTCCGTACATGATCCCCGTGGGCTGTATCACCCTGTACAAAGAATGGTCGGGGTGTGTGGAAGCTTTACGTCCCTCAGATGTTAGCTCCTTTAGCAGTTCAAGCCGGAACTCGAGGTATTCTTTAAGCCATCCTTTAGAGCGCGGGTTCATCCTTCAAAAAAGAGACAGAAGGTAAGGCTATTTTCTCGAATGCTAAATGGCAAAGATCTAAGCAGACCGCCAGCCTTTCTTCTGGATGGATTTCACCGACTCCTGGACTTTCTCTGCCATGTTTTCCTTGTATGTGTCCAATTTTTTGGCAACTGCTTTGTCTGTACAACCGATGATCTGTGCGGCAAGGATACCGGCATTTTTGGCTCCATTAAGCGCTACCGTCGCTACAGGGACTCCACCGGGCATTTGAAGGATTGACAAAACAGAATCCCACCCTTCAATTGAATTCGAAGACTTGACAGGGACCCCAATTACCGGCAGCGAGGTCATGGAGGCGATCATGCCAGGGAGGTGGGCCGCGCCGCCTGCACCCGCGACGATCACGCGCAGACCTCGTTCGCGTGCGTTGGACGCATATTCAACCATCCTGGCGGGCGTGCGGTGCGCCGACACAATGGTCAGTTCAAAGGGAATTTTCATTTCTTCAAGGAACTCGGCAGCCTCCTTCATGACCTTCAGATCAGATTGGCTTCCCATGATAATGCCGACGATCGGTTTGCTCATGATTTTACTTTCAATGTGCGTTTCACAAAGTTGGCGTTCTTCTTCAAACTTTCAATGTCCGTATCCGTCAACGTCACATGTCCCATCTTCCGAAACGGCTTCGTGAGCTTCTTGCCATAAAGGTGAACGTACGCGCCCTCGATCTTCAAAACTTCTTCCATGCCTTCATATCGTGCGGGCCCGGAAAAGCCATCCTCACCTAATAAATTAATCATGGCACTTGGCTTAATGCAGGCTGTGCTCCCCAACGGCAAATTCATGATCGCCCGCAGATGTTGTTCATACTGCGAAGTGACGTTTGCCTCAATTGTCTGGTGCCCGCTGTTGTGAGGACGAGGCGCCACCTCATTCACAAGCACATCGCCGGATGGGGTAACAAACATCTCCACGGCGAGAAGACCAACCATGTTCAGTTTTTCAATCACTGTTCGTGCAATTTGATCTGCCTCATCTGCAACTTTCGTTGAAATGTCGGCCGGCGAAAAAAGGTATTCAACCAGGTTCGCTTGGGGATGAAACACCATCTCAACGGCAGGATAAGAAGCAATTTCCCCTGACTCATTGCGTGCGACAATCACCGAGATCTCTTTCGTGAAGTCCACAAGTTTTTCAAGCAACCCCGGCTTATCAAATGCCTTATCTAAGTCAGCCTTGACTCGCATTATCTGGACGCCACGTCCGTCATAGCCTTCACGGCCCAGTTTGTTGACTGCCGGGAGAAAATCCGCATGCGATCGAACATCGTCCTTGTTCTCAGTAAGTATAAATTCTGCGGTGGGGATGTTATGCTTACGGTAGAATTGTTTTTGTTTCCGTTTGTCCTGGATCAATTCAATGACGTCGGGCTGAGGATAGACTTTCTTACCACTGCTCTCCAATAGTTTCAAGGCCTGCGTGCTCACATTCTCAATCTCAATAGTGATAATATCAGACGAGCCGGCAAATGAAAGAACCGTATCCTGATCGGTCAATTTGCCATGCGTGAACGTTGCAATCCCTTTGCAGGGTGCTCCCGGATCCGGATCTAGCACCGAGAAATCAATGTTCCAATCGATGCCTTTTTGGATCAACATTCTCCCAAGTTGACCGCCACCAAGGATGCCGATTTTTATCACGTCTATTTCGTCAAGAGTTTTACTTCCTGGATCACGTCCCCCACTTCGATTCTATCGACCACGTCCATGCCACTGACCGCCTGCGCGAAAATGGTGTATTTACCGTCAAGGTGCGGCGTTGGAGAATGGGTAATAAACCACTGCGTTCCTTCGGTGTCTTTGCCAGAAGACGCCATCCCCACTGATCCCGTCGTATAGCGTGTGCGGGAGAATTCTGAGCGGATTGAATAGTCCTCGCTTCCATAGCCGTCACCCCGATTGCATCCTCCCTGTATCACGAAGTTGGGAACGACCCGGTGAAAGTTTTTACCATCGAAGTATTTCTTTTCAACAAGCTCCACAAAATTTCCCACGGAGCCCGGCGCTTCCTCAACAAGGAGCTGAATAACGATTACGCCTTTGGTTGTCTTGATCTCCACTTTCTGGTCGGGTGGGATCTTCTTTACAAGCTTCCAATTGATGGGATGGTTGTATGCAGTTTTCAGTGGCTTCGGCTTTTCTTTTCCTTCGAGGAAGGCGATCGCGTTTTCAAGTGGCTGTAGCGACTCTATATCCTTTGGCATCTTCAGTGCAGACCTCGCATCATAGAGAAACTTAAGATCTGTGATGTCGGTTTTGAAATTCAGCTTTTCATCGGTAAACGCTCCCGCTACGACTCCACTCACTCCGGGATCGCCCAGTGTTATTGCTTTTTCATAAACCTTTAGAAATTCTTTGTTCGGAATCTTGTTCTTCGGGCTTTTATTCAAAGTAACAATCGCGGAAGCTGCGGACGTTAGGATGACTTTTGCAGCCCCAGCTTTGAAAAGTTCTGATGATAGAAATTCCAGGGCAGGTCGTTCATTTTGATCCGTAGCGTTGCTCATTGCACCGAGGAGAGCGGCTTTATAGTAAGTGTCAGCGGACGCGTATTCTGTAATCATTTGTTGAAGGGTACCGTCCGGCGGGAGGGTTTTCAGAAGCGAGGCATAAAGATTTGCCTTTATACGCAGATTTTTTTCTGCAGGGACCAGTTCTCCGATTTGCTTGAGTGCGGTCGGAACTGAAAGATTCAGCAAGACCTCGGAAGCGGCGACCCGCACCATCTCATTTCTATCGCGCAGTCCTCCAAAAATAATGTCCTGCATGTCCAACAACGAAAAACTTTGGGCAGCACGCATAGCGTTTACGCGCACGCGATAATCACTTTCGGAATCCAAAGCAACTTTCAGCGCCTGCCGCGCTCTGTCTTTTGGCAAATGCTTAAATCCCCCGACTGCGGCCATGCGCACCAACGGGATGGAATCGTGGAGACCACGGTCGATAATCTTGTCGATGAAGTCTTTTCCATGAACTTTTGTCGAACGTGCAAAGTAAAAGGCGGCGGCGAGTCTTGCGTCAACGGGCTTTGTTCGCTGGAGGTAGAACGCCGCTTTTTCCGTGATGAGGCTGTCAGCTTTTTTACGTAAAGCCAATTGCAGCAAGCCTGCTGCATGGCCAGTCTGAGCGAGGGCATGAGTAGATACGAAATCCCGCAAATCGTTCAAATCATTTTGCTGAACTGTTTTACCCAACGCTTCCAACACTTCTCGCACAACAGAGTCTTCGCTATGATAAACGGAAGGTATGAGCGCATTGACAGATTCGTGGCCGCCACATTGTCCCAGTGCAAACGCAGCATTAAGTCTTGCTTCGAGATCGCTGTCTTCTTTTAATATGTTTCCAAGGAGCGTTCCTGCTGTGGAGTCCTGGACTGACGCAAACGCGAGCGCCGCCTCACGGCGGTACAATGGATTTTCAGAAGTCAGGAAAGGTTTCAGGCTGTCAGCTGATCTTCTGTCTTTCAAATTGTAGATTTCTACTACGACCGGATCAGAAAATTTATTGGGGCCCTTATCGACTGAGCAGGCAACAATGATAAAGGTGGCAAGGAAGAGAAGGGCCTTAGGCATTAACGCTATTTTCCGAAAGATAAACAGATTCAGGCGAGCACCTGATAAACGATAAGCGCGGAGACATATGCGAGGCCAGTCATGTAAAAAAGCTGAATAAGGGGCCAGCGCCATCCTTTGGTTTCCCGCTTGACGATCGCAAGGGTACTCATGCACTGCATCGCGAACGTGTAAAAAACCAGCAATGACAAGCCTACGGCCGGCGTAAATCGTGGGCCACCAGTTTCGGGATTGACTTCATCTTTCAGTCTGTCCATGATAGTGGCATTGTCGTCGGTGCTTCCGAGGCTATAGATGGTAGCGATGGTGCTAACAAACACTTCGCGGGCAGCGAAAGAAGTAATAAGTGCAATGCCGATCTTCCAATCGAAGCCCAGCGGTCGGATCACGGGCTCCATCCACTTGCCGATTGTGCCTGCATAACTGTGTTCGAGCTTATAGGCAGCTACCCGATTCTCGTATTCTTCCGGTGTTAGTCTTAGGTTTTGGATTTCTGCCTGAACAGTGGGACGCGCGTTGTTCATTACATCCTTGGGGCCATAGCTCGCAAGCACCCAAAGGATGATAGAAACGGCGATGATGATTTTTCCAGCTTCAAATACAAAGGCTTTTGTTTTTTCAATCACCGTATAGCCCACGTTCGACCACTTAGGTATCCGGTACGTCGGCATTTCCATGATCAAAAAGCTGCGCTCCTTCACCTTTATGATGGCCTTCATCAACAAAGCGGAAATCAAAGCCGCCATGAAGCCGAGCAGGTACAATCCCATGAGTGCCATTCCCTGAAGGCTGATAAATCCCCAAATCCGCTCGTGCGGAACGATAAGCGCAACGAGGATCGTAAAAACAGGAAGCCTCGCCGAACAACTCATCAGAGGTGTTACAAAAATTGTAATCAGTCTGTCTTTCCAGTTGTCGATCGTGCGCGTCGCCATGATAGCGGGTATGGCACATGCCATACCTGATATGAGCGGAACCACACTTCGGCCACTCATGCCGAATTTTCTCATGATCTTATCCATCAGGAAAACCACGCGTGACATGTAACCTGTCTCTTCGAGAATGGAGATGAATCCAAACAAAATTGCTATCTGCGGAATGAAGATGATGATACCACCTATGCCCGGAACAATGCCACTTGAGATCAATTCGAACAGCGGACCTTCGGGAAGTCGCTTGCTAAGAAAAGCACTCAGGTCAGCAAAGCCGCGGTCAATCGCATCCATTGGAATTTGCGCCAGTGCAAATACAGATTGAAAAATCAGAAACAGAACAGAAAGAAAAATGAGGTAACCCCAGACGCGGTGCGTAAGGACACGATCAAGAGAGCGCGACGGGCTCTTCCACTCTTTGTTAGCCGATTTGATGACGACTGAATCCAGTACATCCTGGATAAATTGGTAGCGACCTATTGTCTCAGCCCCCTGGTATTTGTGAGGAAAGAAGCTCTGCTTCGTCGCAACAGATTTTATGAATGCGCGATCAACTGCCGAGAGCGATAAAAGTGTCTCCGGTTGCTGAAGGTATTGAAAGGCCTCGTAGGGGGCAGCCAGACCGAAATGCTTTTGAATTTCTTCAATGGCTTCGTTTACACCCGGCATGGGTTGAAATATCTTCTTTGAAGACACTGGTGTTGCTGTCGCAAGTGACAGTTTAAGATGATCAATCCCATGACCCTGCCGCGCATTGATCATCACCACAGGTATATCCAGTTGCTCCGACAATTTCTTGACGTCAAGACTCAGACCGGATTTGGCGACGAGGTCCATCATATTCAGGGCCAGTACGACCGGCAACCGGAGATCAACGAGCTGCGTGAGCAATAAAAGGCAATTCTTCAGGTTGGTGGCATCCGCAATGATTGCAACTTTGTCAGGAAAATTTTCGCCACGCTTGTTGGTGAGTATCTCAACAACGATCCGTTCGTCGAGTGTCCGGGGATACAAGCTGTAAATACCAGGAAGATCAATGATGTCCGCTGAAACGGTATCTGTGAGTCGCGAAAATCCCGTGTGTTTATCAACCGTCACTCCGGGAAAATTTCCAATTCGTTGATTAAGGCCTGTGAGTTGATTGAACAGCGACGATTTGCCGGAGTTCGGCTTGCCTACGAGGGCAATCTTCAGGTGTTGTTCCGCCGCCATCAGTCAAGTATTGAGATCGTAGACGCCTCCTCCAGTCGCAAGGACAAGTCATAACCGGAGATATTCACGCAAACCGGATCGCCAAATGGGGCTGTAAAATTAAAACGGACCACCGTTCCAGGCAAAAATCCCATCTCGAGCAGCTTGGCGGCAAGCTGCTCATCCGTAAACCCTGAGATGATCGCCGATTCACCGGGTTTCATCGAAGCAACCGACTTGGACTTTGACAACGGGCTTTATTTAGATTAAATTCAAACAAACGAATATAGGAGCAAGGAACATATCTCCGTGAAAAAGAAATCAAAAAAGAAGGACAGAAAAAACCCGGCGTCTGCGGAGAAAACAGAGGCTCCCCAAAAGCAAGACAGCGAAAAGACCTTTGACTTCGGAGGGTTGCCGGACCGCGATTTGAAGAAAAATCTCGGCTGTGGGTAAAGCCAATGCTACCGGCCCGTTATCTAAAAATTACCTAATTTTTTGTTAGGGGAAGAATACTCCTTCAGACACCCAAAGAGTGCCTGTTATGAAATTCTTTGGGCGGATCAGGCTGAAATTTTCAGACCATTTTCCGAGCGGAGCGCATGTCGAATTTGCTCCATTGCCTGTTGCCGGAAACGTCTGCTGTCAGTCGCCTGTTCCTGCTGCAGTACCTGTTTGATGTACTGCAAAACTTTTTCCATCTGGATGTGATCCATCGCGTCAAGCGACTCCAGGATGGCAAGCTTGCGGATCATTTTCATAAACGTAGTGGTTGTTACAAATAACGGAAATTAACCTCTTGTGGTTCAATGCGTAACGAGGTAATTCATCTAAATACAACAGGCAAATAACGTGCGAGACAAATTCTGAAAAATAGGTGTGAATCGACCGTAAAATGCTTAAAGAATCACTTGATGTGACCTACGAATAAAAGTCCTGAAGAGCACCAAAATAGGCCGATTGCCAGCCTTCGACGATGTCATCGAAATCGTCGTCCGGAATGTTTGTGTGCAGCAGCTCTACTGAAGTGCCCTGGTTGTGCGGATGCAAAGTGATTGTGACAATAGAAGCCGCTGGCTGATCTCCAAAGTACCACTCCTGAACAATCTTTTTTCCATCTTCAAAAGCCAGATTTTTTCCGACTATGCTTCCGTCCCAGAGGGAAAATTCGGAGCCGGCCTCGGTCGACATTTCAGCAGGCTCACCGGTCCACAACTGCAAAGTCATCGGGATTGTCAGGGCGTGAAATACGTCTGCCGGCGGTGCCGGAATGACAAAGTATTTTTTGAAATCTTTCATTAAGAAAAATCGAAATGGCGTCACAAGGTAACGTAGATCGACAAGTTTTCCCGACTTAACCACCTGAGCCCATTTTGCCGTAACTTTCACCTTATCCTAACCCATACCCCAACCCAAATGAAAAAACACATGATTTACGCAATACCGTGGGGCTGTCTGTGCCTCCTGGTCATGCTCAGCTGTGGTGGAAAAAAGGCGGCAACGGAAAGTGATAATTCAGCTGCTTTTGATTCAGTCAAAGCTCCGGTCTATTCAGGGAACACCGCCGTTGGTGTGACGCACGAGGTGAAAGATTATGCAACATGGCTCAAGGTCTACAACAGTGTCTCCGATCCTGCGTCACGGATCAGCATTTATGCGAGTCCGGATGACCCGAACCTGATCACCGTATTCGCGCTGACAAAGACGCACGAGGACGCGAAGAGTGCATTTGCATCTCCGGAATTCAAAACCACGCTGGTAACATCCGGCGTGACGTCTGAACCGATCTTCAATTACTACGATATCAAGTATCAGGCAACAGAGAAAACCGGTAAGAAATACAGACTCGGCGTTTCACATCCGGTGAAAGACTATGCACAATGGAAGCGGGTTTTCGATGAAGACGAAAAGATCCGAACTGACGCCGGCCTGGAATTGCGCGCTATCTCGACCAGCGCAGACGATCCTTCTATGGTGCACATCATGTTTGCCACCAATGATGTAGACCGCGCTAAAGATCTGATCCATTCAAACGATTTGAAGAAGAGAATGGCAGAAGGGGGAGTTATCGGCGAGCCAACACTCACTGTATTTAAAACACCGGAAAATTAAGTTTGCGCATCACGATGAGTTCATCCAAGCCAATCCGCACCGCACTTTTGTCTTATGGTATGTCTGGAGAAGTGTTTCATGGACCGCTTCTTGAAGCACATTCCGGGTTCGAATTAACGACTGTTCTTCAGCGGAAATCGGACACGGCGAAAAGTCATTATCCTTCAGTGAAGATTGTCCGCACATTGGATGAAATACTCCGCGATCCTGAACTTGAACTCGTTGTCGTAAACACACCCAACGGAACTCATTTCGATTTTACATCGAAAGTGCTCGAAGCCGGGAAGCACGCGATCGTCGAGAAACCGTTTACGAGCACGGTTGGTGAAGGTGAAAAGTTGATTGCACTTGCAAAGAGTAAAGGCAAAATGCTTTCCGTTTTTCAAAACAGAAGATGGGATGGAAATTTCCTCACAGTGAAAAAAATTCTCTCGTCTGGTGTGCTGGGGCAAGTGGTAGAATTCGAAACGCACTATGACCGGTTCAGGAATTATATACAGCCGAACACGTGGAAGGAAGAGCCGGGTCAGGGTTCGGGCATCTTGTATAATCTCGGATCCCATCTTCTTGATCAGGTGCTCGCACTCTTTGGCATGCCCAAATGGATTGACGCACGGATTGGAATTCAAAGACCTGGAGGAAAAGTCGACGACTTTTATGATCTCAGGCTGGAATATCCTGGAATGAATGTGATTGTCAAATCAAGCTACCTGGTGCGCGAAAGTGGCCCTTTCTACACAGTTCATGGCGTAAACGGTTCGTTCGTGAAGTATGGGATCGATCCTCAGGAAGAAGCACTGAAAGTTCACGGAATACCTGGAAGGCCGGGATGGGGTGTCGACGAGGAAAAATACTGGGGGAAGCTAAACACAGAAATTAACGGATTGCATTACGATGGGAAGGTGGAAACAATCGCTGGCAATTATTTGGGCTACTACCAGAATATATACGATGTTATCCGCGAAGGAAAACTGCTGGAGGTAAGACCAGAGCAGGCATTGCAGGTCATATTGCTCATTGAGGCAGCGATGAAAAGCAATGCATCGAAAAAGGCGGTGGCTCTTTGATTTAGTGAAGGACTGCCCGCGCATAGCCGCTTGCGCCACACCTAAAGCTTCGGCTACACGCGGTCGACGAAGGCAGGCAAAGGCGCGGAGACGCAAAGCATCGTAAATAACTAATCCCGCAAAAACCCGTGTGGCTCCGCGGTTTAAACTATTGGTGATATAAACCACCTTGGTTAAGCGCCTGAAAATTCGGAGCTTTAATATTCCGTTTTTAAAGGATTGTGGGGATGCGGAAACTTTTCATTTTTCTGCTGTTCATTCTTCTCAGCGGTGTTGCATCTGCAAACTCGATCCTGATCCCCATGGACGCTGCTCAAAAAAATCATTTGAAGTCGTATGGCGTTGCTTTTTTTGTTTTGCAAAAAGGACTTGAAGTCGAGTGGCTCCTGAACTATAGAAATGGAAGTTTCCTGATTCCATACAGCAGTGAACTGGAAAACGAATGTGTAGTCCGGGGCATTTCTTTCGAGCTGTTGCCTTCGTTCAAAACCAACGCTATCCTGCAGGAGATCGCCAACCCCGATGCCAACATGAGCGTAGTCAAACTGGAACGGGCGCCGAGAGTTGCTGTATACTCTCCCAAAAACGAGCTCATCGGTGACGAGACAGACGCAGTAATCACCGTACTTGATTATGCGGAAATACCCTACAAGATCATTTATGATGAGGAAGTGCTGAAAGACGAATTGGCATTATACGATTGGCTGCATCTTCACCACGAAGATTTCACGGGTCAACATGGGCGGTTTCTGCGCCGCGAGTCCGATGTGCTGCAATCGAAGATCCAGGAGGCGCTTGCTCAGCAATTGGGTTTTGGAAAAGTTTCTGCCATGAAGTTGGCGGTGGCCAAAAAGATCAAAGGCTTCACAGCAGGAGGTGGTTTTCTTTTTGCGATGTGCTCTGGCGCCGAAACATTTGATATTGCGCTCGCGGCAGATGGCGTAGATATCAGCATCAGCGTGTTCGACGGCGACGAAGCCGATGCGGACGCCCAAGCGAAGCTCGATTTCACCAAGTCACTCGCGTTCGAAAATTTTACGATCGAAGAAAGTGAGAGTCGAAAATTCTCAGATATTAATACAGGGAGGCCGGATTTCTGGGATCCCGTGGCGGATTATTTCAATCTTTTTGAATTCTCTGCCAAGTGGGATGTGATCCCTTCGATGCTGACACAAAACCACGAGCATGTGATCAAGGAATTCACGGGGCAAACAACCTCATTTAACAAATTTGTGGTGAAACCGGAGGTCCTTGTGCTCGGAGAGAATCGCAAAATGAACAACGTGCGCTATCTCTATGGGGAAGTGGGGCGTGGTCACTTTACCTACTACGGCGGTCACGACCCAGAAGGCTCACCAAATCGTCGCAGACAACCCACTGATCTCAACTTACATCCACATTCACCAGGTTACAGGCTCATTCTCAACAACGTGTTGTTCCCTTCGGCAAAGAAGAAGAAGCAGAAGACGTGAGGGTCGTAAGGTATGGAGTTGGGGGGTTGTTTTTAACGCGCGAGAATAATGGGGTTCACATCGTGGAAAAGAGTTCGCGCAAAGACCAAGAGGGGAATGAAATTCACGTGATTAGCAACGGCCATTCTTATAAAAAGTATTCGAGGGGGAGGTGGGAGATTGCGTGACTTCGCGCGAAGAGAATTTGTCACGGATTCCTTACTTGGTGGTGTCCTGATTCCCTATCACTTATTTTCGCTCGCTTAGAAAGCGTTATTTCAGGGTTATTTTAGACGTCGGACACATAAGGTGTCGGACACCTTAGGTGTCCGACACAATTAAACCTTCGATTTCTTCTACAACTTAATCGGCAGGTCACGATATCTTTTGCCCGTCGCGGCGAAAAGCGCGTTCGCAAAGGCCGGGGCAAAGGGCGGCACGGGCGGCTCACCAACACCAGTGGGTTTCTCTTCACTTTCGACCAGATGAACAAATATCTGCTGTGGCGCGTCTGACATCCTAGCCACTTTAAAAGTATCGAAGTTGGATTGCTCCGGGTGACCGTCTTTGAATGTGATCCCTCCTTTCATCGCTGCACCTGAGGCGAACACTGCTCCTCCTTCGAACTGATTCACAACGGAATTCCTGTTCACAATCACACCACAATCCACAGCGTAATGAACCTCCGGGATCGTGATTTGATTGTTTTCGATCGCCACGTGCACCACACAGGCGACATACGTCAAGAAGCTCCTGTGTGCACAGATGCCCATTCCGTGTCCCTTGGGCAAAGTTTTTCCCCAGCCGGACTTCTCTGCGACGAGATTGATCACATTCTTCAGTCTTGCAGTAGACCAAGGAAACTGTTCCAGCGGTTCGCCGTAGTTCTCAAATTTCTCAATGAGCTTGTCGAATGCGATCATTCGATCAGGTCCGAGCAATTCCAAAAGATTGGCAACAGGGTCGACTTTACGATACGCCGCAATCTCGTCGAGCATACTTCCGATGGCAAAGGCATGTTGTATGTTGCTCACTGATCGAAGCCACCCAATGCGTGTTTTTGCGAGTGCTTCATGCGATTCACAAGAAATAGCGGGGATATCATAAGGAAAGTCAACCATTCCCAGCTGAAGCTCGCCCGCACTGGGCTCGGTTTCTTTTGCGCTCGTCGTTCCTCCGATCGGGGGAAACACACTTCTATGATTCCAACCCGTTACTTTTTTCTGTTTGTCAAAAGACACACGGATATGTTGAACACTGCATGCGTGAAAGAAGTCATGCTGGATATCGTCCTCTCGGGTCCACACGATCTTAATTGGAAGCCCTGTCATCTGTGAAATAAGTGCGGCTTCAACTACATAATCAGGCTTGGATTTTCTTCCGAATCCGCCGCCAAGCAGAGTAACATTAACTGTCACATCTTCTTCCTTCAGCTTCAGTGCTGCCGCAACACTTCCTTTCGCCCATTGCGGATGCTGCGACGCAGTCCATATCTGGCATTTGCCGTTCTTAACATCCGCCAATGCAAAGGGTGGCTCCATGGAAGCGTGTGCGAGATGAGGCGTTACAAACGTCGACTCGATCATGTGATCCGCGCTCTTAAACGCTTTGTCGATCGAACCCTGCTCCCGTCTCACATGACCTTTGCTCTTCACTTTAGACTTCATCTCGTTGAAGTAGCTCTCGGAACTGTACCCTGCATTCGGTCCAAGATCCCATTCTACCTCCAGCTCACGGCGTGCGGCGATGGCCGCATAGGTGTTCTCGGCAACAATTACCACGCCACCCAATGGATTCTGGAAATCGGTGGGGAATCCCTTTGTTTCAATCTCGAGGACTTGCAAAACACCTGGTAACTGCTTCGCTTTATCAGCATTAAAGCTTTTTACCTTTCCACCTACAATTGGGCATCGCATTACTACAGCGTACTTCATGCCTTCAACTTTTGCATCTATTCCGTAGACCGTGTTGCCGCTTACCACGTCGTTGATGTCGACGATGTCTATTGCTTTGCCTATATACTTCCAATCTGACTTTTTCTTGAGAATGACTTCTTCATCCTTTGGGGCTGTCAGTTTGGCTGCTTCTGACGTGAGGTCTCCAAATGAAAATTTCTTTCCGCTCGGCGAATGAATAACCTCATGGTTGCTCGCGGCACATTCTGTCACGGGCACACTCCATTTATTTGCCGCAGCCTGCTCAAGCATTCTTTTTGCCATGGCGCCGGCCTTGCGCATGGGTTGAAAGAACATGCGCACTGAAAAGGAACCATCAGTATTTTGATTGCCGTACGTTTTCTCATCCGCTACAGCTTGCACAACTTTTACACGTTTCCAATCGGCCTCAAGTTCATCTGCCACAATAAGGGGCAAACCAGTGCGTATGCCTGTCCCCATTTCGGAGCGGTGCGCTACAATCAACACCGAACCATCCGGATTCACTGTCAGATAAACATTTGGGGCAAAAGATGTCGCGTTGGCGGCGTCGGAAGTGCATGATGTTTGCAACCCGAGGATAATACCTGTTGCGGTTAATCCGCTTGCTTTCAGAAATGACCGCCTGTCGATTTTGCGGATGATTGTTTCGGACAAAGCACTGGAAAATGGCTTCATGTTGATGATGACTTAGGTGAATACCCTATCCTAAAGTTACTAAAGAACGATGGAAATTCAGAAGGCGAAGACCATCACGGCAACAACGTGAAATGCCGTGCCGCCGATGACAAACAAATGCCAGATAAAGTGTCCATACTTCAGCCTGTTGTCATAGACAAAAAACGCGACACCTGCCGAATAGAGAACGCCTCCGCCAAGTAACCAGAAAAGACCCCAGGACGGCATGTTAATCCAAAGCGGCCGGATTGCCACCACAGCGAGCCAACCCATAGAGAGATAAACCACGGTTGAAAGTCGACCCGGCTCTGCTCCCGCGATCACCTTCAACAAGACTCCCAGTATTGCAAGCCCCCACACAATCCCAAACAATGACCAACCCCATGGTCCGCGAAGAAGCCCAAGGGTGAACGGTGTGTAGGTACCTGCGATGAGCAAGAAGATGGCGCTGTGGTCGAAAACCTGAAAGAGGTTGCGAGCGCGTGTCCGATGGAGCGAGTGATAAAGTGTTGACGCGAGATAAAGGACGATCATCGTTGCGCCGAAAACGCTTGCTCCAACGATCGATAGGGCACCCCCATGTATAGATTTTATGATCAACACAGGTGTCACGGCCACCGCGGCAAGAAATCCAACACCATGACTGATGCTGTTGGCTATTTCCTCACCAAGAGTTTGATCCCGCTGCAATGTATTCATCTTCACATCCTTTGCCTTAAGGCAACCAAAATCATGTTAGCATTGGAACACGACTGCCTGATGGTTTTGGCTTCAGCATACACTTCCGATTCCCACCACGCTTTAGCTTTTTCACGCGTAGGAAATTCGAGCATGACAAAGCGCCCTGGTTTCCAATTTCCTTCAAGTGTTTCAACGGCCCCACCCCTCACAACAAGTCTTCCATCAAATGGCACAAGGGTTGCCAGTGTTAGCTTCTTGTAATCTTCGTACCTCACAGGATCCTTGATATCGATATCGACGATGATAAAAGCGCTCATAGTGATTCAATGTGGCGTACAAGGTACGACCAATCAATGGTCTCCATCATCTCCTTCAATTATATCTATCTGAAGACGCTTGATCGAGTCGGCTGCCAACGCCGCCTTCATGATCCTGATCTTGCGTTCGTAAAGCATCTGCAGGAAGCTCACCGGAGGCGGTGGCGCCAAGGGGTCAGCCTGGATTGCTGAGTCACGTTTGTAAATCAGGTTTTCAATTTTTGTGCGCAGGTCATAATCCAGTTCATACAGGTCGCAGTTTAGTTTTTCCTGAAGGGCCGGCGGAAGCGCTGGAAACTTCTCCGCCATCATTTTTTTGAATTTCTTGTCGCGATCGAGCTGTTCGAGAAAGTAGCCTGTGATTGGCAGTGCAGTATTCGAGCCCTGGCCGAGCTCCGTGCTGCGAAAGCGAATCCTCGGATCGTCTGCACCTACCCAGGCACCCATCGCGAGGTGTGGCGTTATTGACATGAACCATCCGTCAGCGTTTTGCTGCGTGGTCCCCGTCTTACCGGCCACGTCATCGTAAACGCCGTACTTCCACCGCAAACGCGAAGCGGTCCCTTCGAGAACGACAGTCCTTAGCATACTGGTCATCAGCTGGGCAGTCTCCTTAGACATAGCTGGCCCTTCCGGCGCGCTGGGCTTGAAATCATCGAAGACGTTGCCATCGGGATCGTGGATCGCCTGAATGAAATAAGTCCTGGTCGGCATGCCGTTATTTGCGAAGCATGCATAAGCGGTGGTCATCTCCATCAACGAAATGGAAGAGCTGCCCAAAGCTATCGAGGGAACCTCTGGAATCTCGCTGGTAATGCCCAGCTTCCTGGCAAATGAAATTGTGTTTGGAACGCCGGCGACTTCGATCATCTTTGCTGCCACGGTATTGACCGAGTAGGCGAGCGCTCCTTTCATGGAGTATTCTACATCATAGTCGTTCTGAGAATTGCGCGGGGTCCACTCCTTACCTTCCACTTCCGTGTAGGTTTTTCTTTCAGCCGACACAAGCTCACAAGGTTCCGCGCCATCTTCAATTGCCAAAGCATATACAATAGGCTTGAAGATCGAACCGACTTGCCGTTTGGTCGATGTTTTCACGTGATCAAATTGAAAGAAGTCGTGATCAATTCCTCCGACCCATGCTTTGATCTTGCCCGTGGATGGCTCTAATGCGAGGAACCCTGCATTCAGATATTGAAGGTGATGAATGATCGAATCAATCGGGCTGATTTTGGTTTCTTTTACTCCGTTCCACGTAAAAATGGAGGTCGCAACTGGTTTTTGAAGGTTTTTCATGATCTCCTCCTCGGTCATACCCAGCTCTCGCAACTGCTGATATCGTGATGACCTTTGAATCGCCTGCTCCAACACATCCTCTTTCCCTTTCCAAGGCTTTTGCTTCCCCCAATGTTCGAAGAATGTATTTTGTATTTCCCTCATCTGTTGGGTCACCGCGTTTTCGGCATACTCTTGCATCCGGGAGTCAATCGTGGTATATATCTTAAGCCCGTCGGTATATAAATTGTAAGGTGATCCGTCCTCTTTTTCATGATTGCGGCACCATTCAAGCAGCTCCGACTTCACATACTCGCGGAAGTATGGTGCAAGCCCCTGGTGATGGGAAACTTTGTTGTATTCAAGCTCGACAGGAAGACGCATTAACTTCTTTGCTTTCGCGGGATCAAGTCTCTTGTATTTCGCCATTTGACTTATAACCACATTACGTCTCTTGAGCGCACGATCAGGAAACAGTCGGGGATTATAACTATGTGTCGCCTTCAGCATTCCAATCAGCAAGGCGGCCTCATCCGGTTTCAGTTCACTTGCCGGCTTGGAATAAAATCTATCGGCGGCGGCCTGGATTCCAAATACATTATCAGCAAAGGGCACGGTATTCAAATACAGTGTGATCAATTCCTCTTTCGTGTAGAGGTCTTCCAACTTACGGGCAATCCTCACCTCGCGCAGCTTATTGATTAGTACAGGGAAGATCCAATATCTCTTGCGTGGATAAAGATTCTTGGCAAGCTGCTGCGTGAGCGTGCTTCCACCTCCGGAAGATTCATCCTGCTGCAGGATCGATTTGAAGAGTACCCGACCGAGACTTCGGTAGTCGATGCCGGTGTGCTGATAGAAGCGCGCATCTTCCGTACAGATCAGCGCATCGATCACAGCGGGTGCAATATCTTTATACTTGATCTCGGTTCTATCCTGAACGAAAAATCTTCCGAGCAGCACGCTGTCTGCGCTATACACTTCCGATGCGACCTGATTCTGGATATTTCGGAGCTCACGACCTCCGGGAGTTTCTATCCAGACAAAAATTGCGAAAAACAGGAAGATGCCAAGCGGATAACCAATGATTCTGGCCCACAGTCTTGCCTTGGGGTGGGTCTGGAAATAAAAGTGAATGCGCGCATATTCCTGTTCTGCAGACCTGATATAAGGCCGCACCCATGCCCGACGCCAGCACCATCTGTACGCGACAACGAAAAAACCGATGACCCTACGTTTCAGCCGGCGAATGTACTCCTGCATAAATGTGACATGTAACGAACTCAACGCATTGATTATTGGGCCAATCGCATCCGTTGTGTCGCGTGGGCTCTGTAAGTCAGCAGAACCTTCTTTGAACGTCAAATTACTGGATCACGTCGACTTCTAAAACTCCGGCTCAACTCACTTTCGCGTGAACCAGTTCGAATTCTGACTCTGAACCAATCGTCCGTGCCTTCCGTCCGCTGGTAGTTGTCACAGATATATTTCAATATGCCTTCTTCGTCATCCGCGTAACCAAACCGTATGCAGCGGCCATTATTATTGATTCCGCATTCTTCTTGGAAATTCCGCCCTCAGATTCACCTTCACAGTTTCTCGCTACCGCGGCATTGGCTTTGTAGAGAAGATGGCCATCCACCTTGATCTCATTGATTGTTCTGCAATAACTTATAACCTATCTCCCTTCAGTCTCCAACTTCACTACAAATAAGATTTGCTCGGTATTAAGAAATTCATGCCTAAGAGTTTTTTCACACATCCCTTGATATGCATTGGCAGAACGTATGATCTGTGTCACCATCTTCCTATATTTCATCAATCGGTGATTATGCGATCGGTCATTTTTCTTGCCTTCCTGCTTCCGGCAGTTGCCATGGCGCAAGTGGCGCCCAAGGGTAACCCATCCCGTATGGGTCAGCGCATTCTGGAGTTGGGGAAATATGGAACCAATCCACAAGGCGGCGTAACGAGGTTGGCATATAGTGACGCTGATAAACAGGGTCGTCAATACATTATGTCGCTAATGAAAACAGCTGGACTTTCTGTGACTGTTGATGCCGCTGCGAATATTATCGGTAAGCGTGCAGGAAAAAAGCCAACACTACCCACGATTGCCTTTGGCTCTCATATCGACTCGGTTCCTCTGGGTGGAAACTTTGATGGAGATGTCGGGGTCATCGGTGCGCTCGAATGCATCGAGCTTCTCAATGAAGGAGGCGTTGTCACGGATCATCCGCTTGAAGTCATTGTGTTCGCCGACGAAGAGGGTGGTCTCACTGGCAGCACGGCGATGGTGGGCGCGTTAAAGGATACTGATCTCGATCACATCAGTAATAGTGGCAAAACAATCCGGCAAGGAATTGTCGATCTCGGCGGAGACGTAACAAACCTCACCTCTGTTGCGAGAAGGAAAGGCGAGCTCGCTGCGTTCCTGGAACTGCACATCGAACAGGGCGCAATCTTGTACAACGAGAAACTGCAGATCGGAGTCGTCCAGGGCATCGTTGGGATCGAACAATGGGAGGTAACAATAGAAGGCAAAGCCAATCACGCCGGTACGACGCCAATGAATTTAAGAAAGGATGCGATGTTGGAAGCGTCCCGTTTCATCATCGCCGTAAATGAGATTGTTCGGGGAGAACAGGGAACACAGGTAGGTACAGTCGGAAGGATCAGGGCTGAGCCTGGTGCTCCGAATGTGATTCCGGGCAAGGTCACCCTGAGTTTAGAATTGCGTGATCTGTCGCGCGACAAAATATTATCGGTATTTGAAAAGATTAGGGCCAGGAGTGAGAAAATCGCAGAGGCGTCCGGTGTACAATTCAACTTCAGATCCATCAACTCCAATCTGCCAGCAATCACTGATATAAACCTTCAAAAGCTGATCGCAGCAACAGCCAAAGAGCAGGGGTTCAGTTTTAAGTCAATGCCGAGTGGTGCAGGTCACGATTCTCAGGACATGGCAAGAATTGCGCCCACAGGGATGATCTTCGTGCCAAGTAAAGACGGCATTAGTCATTCTCCTTTCGAGTTCACATCGGATCAGGATATGGCCAACGGCGCTACGGTGTTGTTTCACACCATTCTCAAATTGGATAAGCAAAAAGTCAATCTCAACTGAAGAGATCGATCGCATCACGAAGCACAGCCGCAGAAGTGCCTACGGGATCGGCTTCGAAGTTTTTCATGCAAATACTTTCGTAAAGGTCTGTCTCAAGCTCGATACCCATTTCCCATTTATCGCAAGTGCCCAAAAAAGAATTGTTGGCCACATGTGTTGGCTGCACGGATAATTTCCACGCCGCATTTTGTCTTTCGGCAACTGCAACGAGCTTCACCTTTTCTCCACGCTGTGCCGCATCCATTACGTTTTGCCGGGTAATCTCTTGAATACCCTGAACTGCAATGTCTGAAATGCGGCCTTCGTAGCCAGCGAACGCTTTCATCACTATAAGCAGCTTGTTTGCGGTGTCGTGGCCATGTACGTCATGTGAAGGATCTGCTTCGGCGGCACCCAGCCGCTGCGCTTCTTTTATTGCGTCTTCCCGCGATCCACCTCCCTCAATTTCATGAAGAATAAAATTTGTGGTCGCATTCAGGATACCGCGAAATTTCTTCAGCGTCGCAAACTTCAGGTCCCTCTTCAGGACATTTATCACCGGCAGCCCTCCACACACCGTAGCGCTGAATGCAAGACCCGCACCCTTCTTTCGCGCAATGCTGTCAAGTTCGTCAAAAGCAAAAACCAATGGCGCTTTGTTTGCAAGCACGACTGCAATTCCTTTCTCAAGCGCAGCTCTTACAATAGCAAGGCCGGGTAATCCGGTTTTGAGGTTGCCAGCCGAACTTTCGATCAGCAAATCTGCGGTTACGTGGTCCGCAATGCTTTCCACTGGAATTGCCTTGTAGGCTGGCAGCTGATTGACTTTCTTTTTATCTGCCTTCCAGGCAATTAACTCCTCATAGTCGAAGCCAGCGGTATTAATCGCCACGCCAGTGGAATCTGCCACCGCCACAATGGTAAAAGCGAGCTGATGCGTTGCGGCGATTTCACTTTCCTTATCGGAGAGAATTTTGAGCAAGCCGACGTTTACCGTGCCAAGACCAATTAGGATTGTCCTTACTTCCTTCATGTCCCGAAGCTATCAGTTTCAAAATGAAAAAACGTAGCTGATTTCACGTTTGATTACCATTCTCTACTGACCAAATACATTTCACTTTGTCACCTTCACCCGGATGTGTTCGCTGGAAATGCATTTCGACCCCTTTGTTTAACTTTGAACAAACATTGTAACATGAAAAAACTTCTTTTTCTACTGTTGATTCCCGTCTTAGGATATGCACAGACTACATCCTTCGGCAATTTCAAAATTGTTGAACAGGAGATCATCTACCAGAAAATCTTCACACAGGATTCTATTACGGTTGCAAAGCTCGATGCTTATTACAAAGCGCTTCCGTTCGTAACCAACGTCACATCCAGTGGAGATGGTCTTCAGTTCGAGGTTCAGGATATCACTATCGATTATAAAAAGTTTGAATTCACCCAAGTCGCGACGCCTCCCATCATGCAGACAGGAAAGTACAGCGGAAAAGTTGCTGTCGGGGTTAAAGACGGGCGATATCGCGTGACCATGTCGGGCATTATGGTGACTGGTGATATCGGATATAAAAAAATAACTGCGAAGGAGCCGCTGACAAGTTTTGCCTGTAAGAACAGTGGTACGATCCTTTCGCAGGATTGGTGCCGGCCAAATATGCTCGGGTTACTTGACCAGGCTTTGACTGATAAGTTCTTGTTCAGGAAAGGGAAGGATGACTGGTAAGAAAGGCTGTTGGGTTTGGCTATTGGCCGATGGCAATACTCAGCAAGATGTCATGTTTACTGTGCTGAATTATTGGTTAGAATTTCTGACGCCACTGTTTTTTTTCGGAATGCTTTTTCTTTGACTCAATCCGCTTCTTCGACGAAGACTTCGTTGGCTTGGTGGGTTTGCGTTTCTTTCTTGGTGTCAATGCCCGCACAAGTAGCTCATCCAACCGCACAATGGCCGTCTCTTTGTTTTGAAGTTGCGAGCGATGATCCTGAACGGAGAGCATAAGTACACCCTCCTTCGTCAACTGCGACGCAAACTTTGTTAAAAGGATCTCCTTCTCGTCAGGGGTAATCAATGTGGATCCCGCAATGTTCCATTTGAGTGTAACACGACTGTTTACCTTGTTGACATTCTGCCCACCAGGACCGCTGCTCCTCGAGACCAGAAACTCCAGTTCAGGGATTAGGGTGGATGCTTTTGGGATCATTATCCTCTTTTTTGCAAATCTAGTGACAATCGCTCCTGTCCCATTTCTTATTTTTTGTCGTTACAGTAATTTTATGAGGTGATCTCCTTCACAGCAAAAATCAAACGTTTCGAAAAGAACGGCGAGAAGACCGGCTGGTCCTTCATCGAAATCAGCAAGCGGCAAGCCACGAAAATCAATCCCGGGATAAGGGTTTCGTTTCGGGTAAAGGGCACGCTCGATCAGCATCCGATTCAAAAAACTTCAATCATTCCGATGGGTGATGGAAATTTTATTCTTCCGATAAATGGAACCATACGCAAAGCAACCGGCAAAGCAGAGGGCGACGTCCTCGCAGTCAGGCTTGAATTGGATGAAAGACAACTTACACTGTCTCCGATTTTTGTAAAATGTCTTAAAGATGACCCAAGAGCATTTGACTTCTTTAAGACTCTTCCAAAATCACATCAGAACTATTTCAGCAAGTGGATTGAAAGTGCCAAAACCAACAGCACAAAGACAAAGCGTATTACGATGGCGGTGATTGCACTTGAACAATGTCATGGTTTTAATGAAATGATTCGCGCCAACAAACGAGAACGCTGAAATTTCATACATTGCCCTTCCAAATCGCTCCATCTCCATGAACAAGTTGGTTTTTATCGTTGAGGATGATCCAGTGCACCAGAAAATGCTGGAAGTCCACTTTGAAGAACTTGGAAACTATGCAGTCAGGACCTACACGAATCCTGAAGACATGATGAATCACCTTCACGAGAAGCCTTTTGCCATTGTACTCGATCATTTTTTTGGCGTGCGGAAAACGGGCCTTGACTATTTGAAGGAACTCAAAAAGAAAAAACTAGGAATTCCTGTCATCTACTATTCAACACTCACTGATCCCAGCATCATTTCTGAAATTGAGGACCTGGGCGTCGAACGATTTATCCAAAAAGATTCAGCATCCCTTGTGCGACTGAGGACAGCTTTGGACATGCTGAACGAACGACTCTCCAAAAAAGGTTTTCTTAGCAAGCTATTCGGGAAATGATCAGCTAAGAGGAAGTGTGATCGTGAACGTGGTTCCCTGCCCCAAAATACTTTCCACTGACAGTTGGCCGCCGCCTTTTTGGAGGTAATCGCTGCATAGCGCAACTCCCAATCCTGTGCCTTTCTCATTCCCGGTTCCCGTAGTGGTCAGGTTCTGCTGCAGCTTGAGCAATCCTTGTATGGTTTCCTCATCCATGCCCGTTCCCCGGTCTTTTATCTGGATCGTCAACTTTCCGCCGTCCCGTGCTGCCAGGATATTGACTTGTCCGCCTTCGTAGGAAAATTTGATCGCGTTCGCCAACAGATTTCGGATTGCAAAATTCAAAATATTGCGATCGACGTTGATGTTAAAACCTTTGCTTACATCGTGTGACAAAGAAACCCTCTTGTGGGCGGCCACGGTTTGGAAGAGTTCCATGTTCTCCTCCATGAGAACATACAGGTCGAATTTCTCCTTTCTCACCATCACTCCTTTTAGTTGATTGGTGGTCCAATAGAGAATATTCTCAACCAGTAAACTTGTTTTGCTAAGGTCACTTTCAATGTGGCGCGCAAAAGGACCAAATTCCTCCTGTTTGATCTCGCCCCGGTTGTAAACCTGGAGAATGCCGCGCAGTGCATTGAGCGGGCTCTTAACATCATGTGACATTACCGAAAGCAAGCGGTCGCGGACTTTGTTTGCCGTAGTTAACTGAGTGGTACGCTCATTCACTATCTTTTCGAGATTAAGGTTGAGTGCCTCAAGGTGCTTGTAACTTTTTGCAAAGTGGTTTGCAAGCAGGTACACCTGGAAGAGGAGAAATACCAACACACCGATTTCAACCATGTTATTGAATGTGATATTCAAAGGCACAGAAGGTGAATTCTTTAGTATCTCAGCAAGAATGAAAGGAAAGGAAGCTAGCACGCCGAACAAAATGATCTTCGCGTCCTTATTTCCTGCACGCCAAGCTTTACCGATTGAATAAAATGCATACGCAAAAGTGGAAATCAGGAGCAGGTGCACCACCTCAAGGAGTGAGCCATAAGTATACTGGCGCGTTAGCAGCACAATAGATCCCATGATAATTCCAACGCTGGTGAGAAAATACAGCGGCTGTTTCGGTGATTGCTCCGGAAAAAGATGGTAGACATAAAGCGGAAAAATCGCAATCATGACGTACACGCTCCCAAATTCAATTTTCTTCCAATACTCAAATGGAACGTCCGGGTATAGTGTGGGAAGCAGGAATGATCCACCTTGAACGATCATCGCGCGCAATGCTATCCCGAGGCAAATCAAGGACAACCATAAATACGGCTTGCCTTTGTCGAACAAAAAGAAAAGAATAAGCTGGTAGAAAAACATCGCCATGAGGCAGCCGGCAAAAAAATTCTGAATGCTGTTGGCTCTGTTTGTTTGTTCGAACAATGCACCCGATTTACCAATCAGCGGTTCGCCAGTTATTCCGCCACTGAAATAGGAATAGTTTGCAACTTGAATAACTACGTCCATATCAGGGGTCCGATCTGGAAGCGGCACAACGGTTCCCTTGAGCTGCGCCTTATAACGCTGCTTGTCGCTGCTTACGATGCCCGTTTCTACAATGGGCTTTCCGTTCACCCATACTTTTGCCGATGAGTTGATGATTCTGAAATAAAGTGCCAGCCCACTTTCGGACTCAGACACGTGCATGCGCAATCGATAAGTGCCAAAACCCAGCGACGCATGATTTGACATCCTGTGCCATGATCCGGGAACGCGTATTAGCTCCGGGCTTTGCTGAACATCAAAGTCTCCTGGAGTAAGGAGCTTATCCCAATAAAATTCCCACACCCCCGAGACATCGACTATTTCGCCTCTTTCAAAATTGACATTTGACAGATCCAGGCTGCCACCTACCGGAGATTGTGCATTAGCAACGAAGGCTATTGCTACGCAAATGATAGCCGGTAATCTGGAAAGGCAGGGGTTCACAGATTAAACTTAATAAGAAAAAGAAGAGTTAAGTGCTTCTTACGATGAGGTCATCCGGAATTATTTCGAAGAATAAAAATTCTAAAGCTTTTGGAATCTTTTCAGCTTGATATTGCAGAGGGGCAACCCTTAAAATCAAAAAACAAAAGGCAAAAAGGAATCTGTTAAAAGTGAAAACCCGGGAACCACCCCGGGTTTTCGAACCTAATTACAAACACAAACCAACCCCACCGATCTATCTTTTATGGCCCCGTCCGGCGCCATCCTTATGATGTCCTCTTTCCGATCGTTGTTTCTCCTTGTAGGCCGCCCATTTTGTTTGCTGGGCTGTTGTCAAAACCGAATTAACTTCAGTCTTCTGATCGGCAACAAGTTTTCTTGCACGAGCCCGCGATGCGGCAACCGTGATCGCCGAATCATTTCTTAACGTTTGGAAATTCTTTGTGAATTTTTCGTTAATCGCCTGCAACTTCGTAACCTGATCGTCAGTAAGAGACAATTCGGATTTCATTCGCTCAATGCGCTTCGAAGCCATTGCTGACCGGTCGAACTTCCTGCCTTCCTGGGCAAAAAGGACCGTGCTGATTACCATCAATCCCGCAAATACAACTCTCTTTTTCATATTTATTGTTGTCTGTTATTGCCAGTTAGACAACAAGTCATCTTTCGCTATTCCCTTTGATGTATCTTTTTTCACCAAATTTCTTCCGTTTTCCACAACGGGCTGCCCCGCTCGTAAAATATCAAGAGCCGCTCGACACAAAAATTTTAAATTGAGATTAGATACAAATTAAAAAGTCATGAGATCCGTGTTGAAAAAATCATTGTGGGCCTTGTTGCTCGTCATTGTAGGATCATTACAACTCCACGCGCAGAAAAAATTCGAGCTCGATGATCTTGCCAAGCTCACTAATATTTCCGATCCACAGATATCGCCCGATGGCAAGAGTGTGGTCATCGTGGTGTCACGACCGGACTACCTGAAGAACAGGTACAATGGCGAGTTGGTGTTAATAGATATCGCCTCCACGAAACAACGTGTGCTGACCTTTGATCGTGTTTCCGTGTCACAGCCACGCTGGTCGCCATCAGGTGATCAATTGACTTTCATCGCAAGAACCGGGCAAGGGCGCGAAGCGGCAAATCAGTTATTTGTTTTAAACATGGGTGGTGGTGAAGCGCGACAGCTTACCAAAACTCAGGCAGGCGTCCAGCATTACGCTTGGAGCCCTGACGGTGCTTCGATTGCATTCGTCACGGCAGATGAACTTTCCACAAAATCGGAAATCGAACGCGGCAATGACGCATTTGAGGTTGGTAACAATGATATGTTCCTCTCAACCGCACCTCCACCCGCGCATATTTGGCTCGTGCCATCGCAAGGTGGCGAAGCAAAACGCTTGACCTCCGGAGCATGGAGCCTTCCCGTGACAATTCCACCCGGCGCTCCATCGTCACCGCTATCGTGGTCACCGGACAGCAAGACTATTGCATTCGTTAAAGTGCTAAGCCCCTACTCCGGCGACAGTGGAACACGTTCGATTCACTTGCTGACTGTAGCCGATCAAACCATCAAGCCACTTTCTACGCGCACCAAGCTGGAGTCTTATCCTACCTTTTCACCCGATGGCTCACGTATCTGCTATTGGTTGAAAAAGGATTTTATCCCAGGTAACATCAATGAGATTTGGGTGTCGCCATCTTCCGGTGGCGAGGGAAAGAACGTGACAGCGGGGCTAGACCGTGATATTTATCGCGCGATCTGGATGCCCGATGGTAAGAGCTTTATTATTGGGGGCCACGATGACAATAAGACGTCGCTGTGGGTTCAGCCGATCGATGGCCCCGCCAGGAAAATTAATCTTGGAACGATAAGCCCCTCGTGGTCATTCTGGATTGATATGAACGTAGGTAAAAACGGAAGCATTGCATTTACCGGTTCAGATCCCACTCACCCACCGGAACTTTACATTTTGCCCAACACAACTTCGCTGCCGAAAAAGCTCACGGACTTTAACGGCGAAGTAAAAAATATGACATTGGGTAAGACGGAAACGATTCGCTGGGATCTTGAGGGGATGAGTCACAGTGGTATCGTGACCTATCCTTCGGACTTTAAGGCCGGACAAAAATATCCGTTGGTGCTGGTTGTTCATGGTGGCCCGAATGCAGCATCGATTGAACAGTTCTCAAGACTCTCACAGCTTTTTTCGAACAGAGGATACTTCGTATTTGAACCCAACTACCGGGGCAGTGACAACCAGGGATCGAAATACAAAACTGCGATCATTAGAGACGCTGGCGCTGGACCCGGTCGTGATGTGATGGCGGGCCTTCGTCAGTTAAAAAATTCGGGAATGATCGACACCACCCGGATCGGTGTCACAGGCTGGTCATACGGGGGATATATGACGGCGTGGCTTGCTGGTCACTATTCGGGATGGAAAGCCGCGATGGCGGGAGCCGCAGTTACCGATTGGCTGGACCAGTATAACCTCGGCGATGGAAATGTCAATGTCGCCAATGCTATCGGAGGTTCACCTTACCAAGGGAACATGCAAGCATATATAGATCAATCACCGATCACAAATGCACACAAGATCACTGCACCCACGCTGATACTTGCCAATACGGAAGACCCACGCGTTCCTATCTCACAATCATATAAGCTTTATCACGCGCTTAAGGATAATGGCGTCACTACGAAATTCATTGCTTGGCCCATACCAGCTCACAACGCCAGCGATCCCGTAAGGCAGAAAGAGCTGTTTAAATATTGGATCGGGTGGATGGACAATTACCTTCAACCGGGCAATCCTAATATGAACGTGTCGCTGGAAGGCAACAAAGAGTAGCAGTTATCCCAGAAATTCCTGACGAAGCTTTTCATAGGGTGCTTCAACCTCCAGGAACACAGGCGCGTCATTAATGCTATGATAGTTAAGCTCAACGATGCTTTTGTTACTGTTCTGGGGGTTAGGATATATCCTTCCTATACTTTTTATATTCACGAGGACCTTTCTGCTTTCTTCCTCCTCCGCTACCGTTAGCTCGATGAATTTTGCCATAACTCCGGATTTTTTGTAAGGTACATCCAAAATTCTGGTGTAGAATTTTTTTCTAGAATAGCAACGGAATGTGCAGTTGCGGTGAGCTCGTTCTTTGATAAACTACAAGTATGATCGAAGATTTGCTTTTGCAATTGAGGGCAGGCGTGGCACGTGGGGGAATGCAGGAGAAACAGTTTTAAAAATTACGCGAAGCAAAGGCCAGCATGTTGCCATTGCATATTTTCTCTGACAGCGCGCAAGGTTTGTAACCTCCGAACCGCATCGGTTCATCCTTCTTGATCTTTGTGAGCACCTCTTCGACATCTTCCTTCAGACGTTCATGATGCAGGCCGTTTCGAAAGTATTCAAGCATCATTCCATCACTGTCAACTCCGGGTGCGATGCTTATTGTGTCCCAGACGCTGAGCGGAGATGAAAGGTGATAGGCGAACGGAATGCTGATTATCCCCGCGATTTGCCGGGCGAGTAGTCGCAATGCTTTGCTCCGCGCCGATGGCGAGAACACTTTTTCCAGGCCACCCATTTCGTCGCCGAGACGACGCGTTTCCAAAGTAAGCGCGATCAGCCCCTTGCTCCAGAAGACAGCCAGTACATCCTCATCTGATAAATTGATTCCTGCGCCATAATAACCGTTCACCCTGAAGCTGTCCTGTTCATTACCGTCATGGGCATTCTTCACCATCTCGATTAGATAGTCAATTCCACTATATGCGGCACTCGTGAACACAACCGGGATGGGGCTGGCCGGATCAATGTTTTTGTTATAGATGCGAAAAATCTTTTCGTACAGGTCATTTCGCGACGCCGCACTGAGGTGCTGCATGTCGATCAGGACACGCCGTGAGCCCGTAGGCCGAAGGTTCTCATCGAGTCCCAGCAATTCTCGAACAATGTCATAGCCGCCCGCTTTGATTACGCCCTTATTCAGATTACGACGCTGATCGAAAAGTGATTCTACATTATCGGGTAGACTTTTGGCATGACCGAAATAGCCGTTGCCGAAATTTTGTGCGAGCCTGAATAAGAATGGCGGGTGTTCCCACTTAGCAAGCTTATGATCCTCGAGTGGTTCTTCACCTTTTAGCTGAAGGATCCTGCTTTTAAGCTTACCCAATGATATGTCAACTTTACTACCATTGCAGGCCACATCGTCCTCGGGGTTTCCTACACCGAGGGCATGGATTCCATTGACGGCAAAAAGAAGGCTTGGCGCTTCTGTTTCCTTTTTGCTAAATGTGTTGCCCGGAAGCGCGAGGGAATACTCTCCTTGCGCCGCCGCAGCCCTATAACTTTTATACTGAACCTTGAGATCTGCAAAGTAGTCGTAGTCGCCGGATCTCATATAGCTTGCGCACGAGCCTGAGAGATGTGTCAGCTGATTCAGCCATTCGAAGCCTTTCTTTCGCACTTTGAACTGCGGCCGAAGGCCGTGATCGGTGATCCATCTTTCCAATCTTTTGGCATCCCGGCTTGCTATGCAATCATAGAACTGTTGCATTGAAGTTCTGCTCACGGGGCCGCCCTCAATGCCAGTGAAAAAACCTTTCTCTTTCGGCGACAGTGAAGCGAGAACAACTGACGGTCCTTCGGGCCGTACAGCAGAGATTTCACCGCGAGTCGATGGAACGGCGACCAGCGGCATACGTTCCTCGTCGTCAGAGGTTTTGCGCGAGGGGTGGCTGTTGAGTTCGGCAAGCATATATTTCAACTGGCAATGTCAACGATTGGCTTTACATCCTCCAGGCGAAGCAACACAGCCCGGAGCCTTTTGACGAGTAAACGCTGATTCTCTGTTTCGGCCCCGTCGGTGAGAATGAAGATTGGTGTATGTTTATTTACCGACAAACTCCTGGCGGATCGGACTAGCTCGATGCCCGTTACCATCGGCAGGTTTAGACAACAAAAGATCGCATCGTATCGCTCGATCCGGGTCGACAGCAAGGCGTCTATGCTGTTTGTCATAGACCGCACATGCCAGCCGGGTGGAGCCAATTTCTCGATTTTTGCAAGGATCTCCTCCTGCCAATGGACGGCGAGCACCTTCTTCACTTAAACCAAAACCAGTTTTAATTAAACCAAGCATGTAATGTCGCGCTCAAATTGAGCGGGTGATTTTAGGCTCCGCGGGGCCGGCAGACCGGATGGCAACGTGCCGGTTAATTTTCCTTCAGAACATTCAATTAAATCAGTCCGCGACGGGCATTTTGCCAGGCGCGGGAGGGAGCGCGGTGATCTAAATGATCCTTTAGAAAAATAAAGGATTATTTAGATTCAGAAATTGCTAAAATCACTTCAGAAGCCCGGACTCATAGGCAAACCGAATGAGGCCAATGGTAGACTTCACACCCAGTTTTGATTGGAGGTTGTGCTTGTGCACATTGATAGTCACCTCGCTGATGGATAACTGGCGACTGATCTCCTTTGTGGATTTTTCTTCACAGATCATTCCAAGGATCTCCTGTTCGCGCTCGGTAAGATTCACGGTCTTGTTGAAGACAGGCTTCTTCTTTTTCAGACGTTCCTTCAGATTCTTCCTGAGCAACTGGGACAATTGTTCACTGTGATAAAAATCCTTTTCGATCACCGACACGATTGCCTTTTCAAGCTCCTCAGGGTCTGTATTTTTTAGAAGAAAAGAGTGAACTCCCATTTCCAACATGTGCAGCATGTACTTTTCGCTGTCATGCATGGTGAGGACGATGATTTTTAAGTCCGGATAGCGTGGAATTAGATGCTCTGCAACTTCTGCGCCGTTCATGCGTGGCATCTCAAGGTCGAGCAGTAAAACGTCGACCGGATTCTTCATCATCTCAATACACTCCTTGCCATTGTCGGCCTCCCACACTTCACCGATGCGGCTGAATGTTTTCAACAAGCGGACCATCGCTTTTCTGAAAAGCTTATGGTCATCGGCCATCAGTACGTTGATCTTACCCATTCAATGGAAGGTGAATTATTAGCAAGGTGCCCTTCGGTTTGTTAGTCTCAAATCGCATCGTTGCCCCTAATAAGGTAGAACGATTTTCAAGACTGTAAAGTCCGAGGCCATGTCTGCCGAGGATCTTATTTTCGTTCCCGGGAAAATCAAACCCCTTTCCGTTATCACCTACGGACAGCAAGAGTGCCTCCGCACTCCATTCCATGGAAATCCTGATCTCCGAGGCAGCGGCATGCTTGATGGCGTTGTTGGTGGCTTCCTGAACCATTCGATACAGCAGCAGTTGCTGCCAGCTGTCGAGCGTCTGGTCCGGACCCTCGCAGGAGAAAATGAATTGTAGTTTATCATTGAAGCGGTTCAGCCGCGTACAAAGCTCGTCGAGTGTTTCCCGAAGGCCGAATTTTTCAAGCGATGCCGGCATCAGATCATACGCCATGCTCCTGACCGTTTCGGTGATCTCGTTGATCTGTTCACCCAGCTCATGTCGATCTTCGTCCGAAGCATTTTTTGCCACCGCAAGCGTCGTGGCGCGCAGGGCCTGCAGCATCACCCCTACTCCGTCGTGGATCTCTTTTGAAAGGCGGCTTCGTTCGTTCTCGCGCGACTGCATTTCGACCTCCATCATCTTTTGGCGGTGACCTGACTCCATGACCTGGCGATTGAGTTGTTCCTGCAGCATCTTCTTTTGGTAGAAGACAATGAATAGCACGATGGCAACGACCATCATCAGCATCGCTGATGTGCCGAATGCAAACATCATTGTGACATTGCTTCCCTCCGGGCTTGCCATAGTTCTATCGAAAAAAGAACATAAGTTAAAATGCCCTTTCAATTATGCAAACTCCGGTGGAAAAAGAGATTATGTTTCAAAACATTGCACCAGGTAGTGCGCGATCATGAAGGCTAAAAAATTCGGGCGAAAGACACGAGCATCCCTCTTTTCACTCGGAGCACTAGTACGTGTTAATTGTGTGCCGCTGAGATTCCTGCTGTTATCTCAATCACTTACATTCCTGCTACGGGTCATTCTCCCTGGTGTTGGCAATGCCCTGAGATGTTGTTGTGAATTTATGGATGACTCCCTTTAAGCCGCTTGCGTTCTTGCATTCTTTGCCTGCCACATTCCGATTGCATAAAAGAGATAGGATATGATTCCAAGTATATTGTGAAGGCTCCAATAGAAAATCATGTTGTCTTTCATCACTTTGACCAGATAGTCCCGGACCACATACAGGAAAAAATTGCCGGTGAAGAATGCCAGCATTCCAATGCTTATCCAAAACATCGGGATATAGTAAATATGCACCGTCGGAAGGCTCCGCATTAGTTTGAAAAAATACGCCAACACCAGAACAGTAACTACGATCGCAAAAATCGCCATGGAAATAGCATGAAAATCAGTGACTCCGCGAAATGCAAATGTCTCGATCGTCTGGATTACGATGAGGACAACAATTGTCAATATGAATGGAAGCTTCCTGTGTGGTGCAAGTTGTGCCTGGAACAACAATAGTATCATTGCGTATTCAAGATACTCATAAACGGTGCCTACACCATTTGAAATAGGGCCCAGACGCAACCATAACGAATTTGCAAGTCCAAATCCATCAACCAGAAAAGATGCGACGAGAATAACAACCAGGTATACCATAGAAGGCTCCTGATATTTCTTTGTTAAGAAGAAAATAATGACCGGAAGAAGGGAACACGCCACATAAATCTCAAGGATAATGGTAAACGTTTGCATTCTATTCGTTGTCTGCGCAATTCGGAGGACAATGGGTGCCTTGTTCGCCAACTATGCCGTCGGGCGTGCTGTCGGCTGAATTGCTCGGCCAGATGTTATTCCCGTTTTCCTTTGCACCTACGAGTACAAAATTCGGAGTGCCGTCGTCTGCGATAGCGTTGTAGATGCGGATCCCCACGCAATCTTTTTGCGCGAGTATTTGCTGGAGTATGTCGCTGCCATAAAAGATAGCCTTCACAGCATTGGGATTCCTATCCTGATACCGTTTTATCCATTCCTTGCCTTGGCCAGCGGGGATTGCAGAGCCGATTTTAGAGTTGAGCTTGTTTGCCATAAGATTTATAAGGTTAGGGTTTAAAGTTTCATAATCTAGATAATTATTTACTAGAGTTTAAGACACGCTACCCGACGGCAAAATCTGATGATGATTGCGCGAAGGTTATGAGCAATGGAGCCCTTTCCTTGCGCTGAGGGTAGAATAGTCCGATCACCGACATTAGCTGTTTAAAACGCCTCGCGCGGGTGTTGCCTGAAGCAGGCCAATCGAATATAGGACGTAGCTCAAGGCTGTCAAAAAATTGTGATACCCCCAATAGAACCGCAAATCATTTGCGAGCATATCTGTCATATAGTCTTTCAAAACAAAAAGCATAAAATTCCCGGTAAAAAATACGAGCAACCCAATATTTATCCAGAGCATTGGAACTTTAAAAATATGCACTTCCGGCAGGTCCTTTAATAATTTGTAGAAGTAAAGGATTGCCAGCATCGTAACGAAAAGACTCACGACCATTCGCGAAAAAATCGGGAAGGCGGAGATCCCCGGATACACGAGCATCTGGTAAAATTGGATAGCAAGAACGGCCCCTCCAAAAATCCACAAGGGCCGCTTCAAACGCTCATCAAGCTTTGCTCGGAACAGGAGCAGTATCATGACGATTTCTATGATAGAGTACAGGTTCGCCAGAACAAGAGATGTAGCCGCATCTCGTCCGATCCACGCGATCGTCCCCACGAGGTCAGCAACGAAATGTGCCACCAGCATGATAGCGAAAAACCTCATCTCCCTATCCTGCCTGCTCCGCGTTGCGAAATAGATCAGGATCGGCACCAGGTTAAGCGTCGTGACCAGAAGCGAAACAATGTCTGAAGAAGTCATTTGGGGAATTAAAAGCTAAGCAATTTTTTTTCAAGGACAGTCAACAAGCACTGTTTGGATCATGCATTTTTTTCATTGCAACTTGATCGGGCAGCAAATGAACCGGTTATTTGCATTAACCATGAAAAAACACTCAAGCAAACTCACACAATCTGTTCACGCCGGCTCCGAGGGCGATCCCCGGTTCGGTGGGCTCGTGACTCCGATCTTCCCTTCCTCAGCCTACAATTACGACCAACTGGTGAGGTATCCGCGCTATTTCAACACGCCTAATCAGGAAGCTGTGGTTAAAAAAATGGCCGCCCTGGAAAACGCCGAAAACGGGATCGTTTTCAGCTCGGGAATGGCCGCGATCGTAACGTCGCTCTTTGCAATTCTGAAATCAGGGGACCATGTCGTTTTTCAAAATGATCTGTATGGGGGCACACACCACGCTGCGCTGCAACTTCTCAACCGCTTCGGGATCGATTACATCATGGTAGACGCCGCCGATTCCGCCAACTTCGAAAAGGCGATAAGGAAAAACACCAGGGCGATTTATATCGAGACGCCTTCGAACCCATTGTTGAAGATTACCGACGTTCAGGCTGTAAGCAAAATCGCGCAACGGCACGGAATAACAACACTGATCGACAACACTTTTGCATCACCTGTTAATCAAAACCCAATTGACTTTGGAATAGATATCGTTTTGCACAGTGGAACAAAATACATCGGCGGTCACAGTGACATCTGCTGCGGCGTGATGGTGGGTACAACCAAGATCACAGAACAGGTTCGCGCATCTGCCGCGATCTTCGGCGGAAGTCTCGACGCTCATACCTGCTCTCTTGTCGAACGCAGCCTGAAGACAATTGTGCTGCGTGTTCGTCAGCAGAATGAAAGCGCCATGAAACTTGCATCGTTCCTGGAGTCAGAATCAAAGGTTGGAGGTGTGAATTATCCCGGGTTGAAAAAACATCCGGGTCACAGCATTGCGAAGAAACAAATGACCGGAGGCTTCGGTGGTATGTTGTCTTTCGAATTAAAAGGTGATGCAGAGAAATTCATTAAGAAGCTTAAGTTCATCAAGAAGGCCGTGAGCCTTGGCGGTGTCGAGTCAACGATTTGTTCACCCTGTAAGACATCGCACGTGAAGCTGGCGCCAAAAGAACGGGCTGCCCTGGGAATTTCGGACAAGCTTGTCAGGCTTTCTGTTGGGATCGAAGATGCGGATGATTTGATTGCGGATATCAGTCAGGCGTTGTAGTGATGGCTGTCTGCCAACAGGTCATGCGCCTTTTATAATATCAACAAAATCTTTCGCCTTCAACGATGCCCCCCCGACGAGTCCTCCGTCCACATCGGGGCAGGAAAATAATTCTTTTGCATTGTCGGGCTTGACGCTGCCACCATATAGGATCGGTATCTGCTGGGCAACGTCGTCACCGTATTTTCTAACCAGCTGCTTGCGGATCACGGCGTGCATATCCTGTGCTTGCTGTGAGGTCGCGGTCTTACCGGTTCCAATTGCCCATACCGGCTCATAAGCAATTACAATTTTCTTAAGCAGGTCAGCAGAAAGGTGGAACAAACTTTCCTCAACCTGATCACGCACAAGATCTTCGTGCGTTCCTTTTTCTCTTATTTCAAGCGGCTCTCCGCAGCAAAAGATTGGTACCAGCCCGTGAGCAAGCGCTTTGTCTGTCTTTTTCGCCAACAGTTTTCCGTCCTCTCCAAAGTACTGACGGCGTTCGCTATGGCCAATAATTACGTAGGGGATGGCAGCCGACTTAAGCATAGCTGCCGAGACTTCTCCGGTATACGCACCTGATTCATGCTCGCTGCAATTCTGAGCCCCGACCTGCACGTTGCTTCCTGCCAATTGATCGCGTGTTGGAATGAGATAAGGAAAGGGCACACAAAGTACCACTTTGGCATTGCTCTTTACTTCGGCTTTTGAGAGTGCCATCACTTCCGCTGTCAGTGATCTTGCTTCTTCAACCGACTTATTCATTTTCCAATTGCCGGCTACGATCTTGGTGCGCATATCTTATTTGTTATTTGGATTCAAACTTATATGTCTCGGTCGGTTTCTCACGAACAAGCCGGTAACTCTTTACGGGGCTTTTATACGTAATGTGAACGAGGTTCGACTGATCGTCGTGTGTCTCCTGGATCACAGTGTTTGTGACCGAGATGGTTTTGAGCTTTTTTACATTCTCTATCTCAAGGTAACAGATGATGGCGGGCTCTTCAATTTCACTTGCCAGATAGTTCATGTGGACAGGCTTTCCATCAATCGAAACTTTGAAATGTTCCTTCAGGTAAGCGCTTACCAGCTGATCGGTGGTCATGCCGGGGCCTGGCTCCAGTAGATCGAGCGACTCTTTGCCTGTCTGCTTGCGGACCGAAAGTTCGAGGTCGTCGATAAATATCCGCGTTGTTATCTGTAGTGATTTGTTTTTTTCGCTGTACTCCATTTCAGTTACCGATACATGGATCGGATGGAGAATAAGCGCCACCATCAGGTTGATCAACATCATGGACCCAAAAGTAGGAAGGATGAGCTTTTGTAAAAACAAATTCTCCGACAGATCGCACAAATGAGGCGGATTCTTTCTTTGACTACTTTCCAAAAAAATTCTGAGGGATCTCCGGTCGGATACTTTATGCCCGGATGGCTTCTTTTTCCGATCTTTCCGGGATGTCGGAATTCCAATTGTACTTCGGTCTGGGAAAAGACCATATCCTTGATTACACCAACGGATACGATCACATTTTATTCGTGCTCGCGCTGTGTGCTGTCTATGTCGTACGCGACTGGAAAAGAATATTGATCCTTGTCACTGCCTTTACAATTGGTCACTCGATCACACTTGCCTTATCGACTTTCAATGTCATCGATGTAAATGCACCGTTGATTGAGTTTCTGATTCCTCTTACAATCTTCGTTACCGCCGCCGCCAACTTGTTCCGTAAGGAGGACAATTTGAGCCAAATAAAAGTCCAGGTTAACTACCTTTTTGCTCTTTTCTTTGGCTTGATCCATGGAATGGGGTTCTCCAATTATTTAAAGGCGTTACTTGGCAAAGATCAAAGCATTCTGACTCAGCTTTTTGCCTTTAACTTGGGCCTGGAATTCGGTCAAATAATAATCGTTGGGATTTTTCTGGTGGTTAGTTTTATTGCCATTGATTTATTGGGGGCATCCAGAAGGGACTGGAAAATGGTGCTTTCCTCTGCCATCGCCGGAATTGCACTTATATTGATGAAGGACCGGATTCTTTAACCTTATATATACCGATCAAATCAACCGATACAAAATACTATTTGCATGAAGAATTTTCTCTTTTTGATCTGTCTGTTGACGACAGCTACATTGTTTGCACAAGAAACCAAGTCGCAGAGCCCTCAATGGAAAGGCAAGTTCGAACAATTGGATCAGCTCCTTCCCACTCCGAATGAATACAGGACAGGTTCCGGTGCACCCGGACCCAAGTACTGGCAGCAACGTGCGGACTACGTTATCAATGCTGAACTCCATGACGATACACAAAGCATCACGGGATCAGAAGTAATCACTTACTTCAACAACTCCCCCGATGGTCTCAAATACCTTTGGCTGCAGCTGGATCAGAACATCAATGAAAAAGGAAACAACACGCTAAAGACAAAAACAACATCTGTTAAGGACTCGACGAGCACAAAGACTATGGCCGCCGATCTGGGACTATTTGATTTTGACGGCGGTTACAAGATCAAGAGCGTCAAGGATGCCTCAGGAAATAGCCTCCCGTATACCATCAATCAAACGATGATGCGGATCGATTTGCCGCAGGTGCTTCCCGCCGGTCAGAAGCTGACTTTTTCCGTCGGCTGGGCATTCAATATCAATGACCGAATGCTGGGAATGACTCCCAACGATGGGCGTAGCGGTTTGGAATATTTCCCGGAAGACGGCAACTATTCGTACATCATTGCGCAGTGGTTTCCACGCATGTGTGTATACGATGATGTTGTTGGATGGCAGAACAAGCAGTTCCTGGGACAAGGCGAGTTCACCTTAACATTTGGAAACTACGACGTCAACCTCACCGTGCCGTCAGACCATATTGTTGCGGCCACCGGTATGATTCAAAACCCCACCGAGGTGCTCACGCCTGAGCAAATCCAGCGTTTCGAAAAAGCAAAAACAACTTTCGACAAACCCGTGATCATTGCTTCGCAGGCTGAAGCGATCGTTCGTGAAAAAACGAAATCAAAAGAGAAGAAAATCTGGAAGTTCAAGGCCGAGAACGTGCGTGATTTTGCGTTCGCGACGTCAAGGAAATTCATTTGGGATGCCATGGCTGTAAAGATCGGTGACAAAACACCGCTTGCCATGTCCTACTATCCCAAGGAGGGCAATCCGCTTTGGGAACAGGAATCAACCAAAGCGGTGAAAGCCGCCATCACCACGTATTCGAAATACTCTGTCGACTATCCCTATCCGCATGCCACTTCAGTGCACCATGCTTCTCTGGGGATGGAGTACCCGATGATCTGCTTCAACGGCGCACGTCCCAACAAGGATGGATCTTTCACCGACCGTACGAAATGGGCTTTGGTTGGCGTTGTGATACACGAAGTGGGCCACAACTTTTTTCCTATGATCATCAACAATGACGAGCGGCAGTGGACCTGGATGGACGAAGGAGTGAATACATTCGTACAGTATCGCACCCAAGTGGAAAATTATCCTGACATGCCCAACAGAAGGGGGCCGGCATCTCAGATTGTACCTTACATGAAAGGTGACGCAAGTCTTCAAAGGCCCTTGATGGTAAACTCTGAATCGGTAGTGCGGAGCAATTTTGGTAACGAGCAATATGCAAAATGCGCTACCGGTCTGAATATGCTTCGAGAAACGATCATGGGTCCCGAGCTGTTCGACAAGGCATTTAAAGAATACTCCACGCGCTGGGCGTTCCATCATCCAAAGCCTGCCGACTTTTTCAGGACCATGGAAGACGCATCCGCTGTGGACCTTGATTGGTTCTGGCGCGGCTGGTTCTACACGACCGATGTCTGCGATCAATCCATCGATAAGGTAAAATGGATGCGTGTGCGCAAAGACCAAAACAGCGTCGAGAACAAGGGCAAATCAGTTAAAAAAGGTGATTTAGCGTCTGGAGAAAAAAATAACAACGATTTCAGCGGCGGACCCGAGCCGTTTACAATCCTTCCCACAGACGAGCGCCTGTACGATGACTTCCGCAACCGGGTCGACGACAAAGCTCTTATTGCGAAAATGGAAAACAAGAATTTCTATGAAGTCACGCTGACCAACAAAGGAGAACTTATTATGCCTGTGGTGATCGAGTGGACCTACAAAGACGGAACGAAAGAAATTGAAAAGATCCCCGCGGAAATCTGGCGCAATAATGAAAAGACTGTTACGAAAGTGTTTGTCAAAGAGAAGGAGGTGACCAATATCGTCCTGGATCCAAAAAAGGAGACATCGGACATTGAAGAAGGCGACAACGTGTTCCCCCGGGTGGCCAGAGAAACAAAATTTGATCAGTTAAAGAAGAAGTGAGAAGTGAGAAGTAAGAAGTAAGAAGTAAGAAGTAAGAAGAAAAGAAGAAAGAATTCGTTTAAAATACGCCTATGAAAAGAATAATCGCAGCCTTCTTCACGCTATTTGCAGCAGCTACGTTGCAGGCGCAGGAGCAACAGCCCAAATGGAGCGGCAAGTTCGAGCAGCTTGATCAAATGCTGCCCACCCCAAACGGCTATCGTAGCAGCTCGGGTGCTCCTGGTCCCGACTACTGGCAACAGCGCGCTGACTATGTTATTAACGTTGAGCTGAATGATGAGAATCAGTCTATCACGGGTAGCGAAACGATCACATACTTCAACAATGCTCCTGAAGACCTCAAATATCTTTGGTTGCAGCTTGACCAAAATCTGTATGCTGATGGCAGCATGACGAAACTGTCAGCGGGCAGCACGATACGTGATTCCATCCCTGCGAAACTGATCGCAACTACAACGAACTCCTTTGGCTACAAAGGAGGATACAACATAAAGTCCGTAAAAGATGCCGCTGATAAGCCGCTTCCTTACATGATCAATTTTACGATGATGCGCATCGATCTTCCGCAGCCGCTCAAGAAAGGAGAAAAATTCACATTTAAAGTTGAGTGGTCCTACAACGTAAACGACATGATGATGGTGGGTGGTCGAGGTGGAATGGAGTTTTTCCCTGAGGACGGAAACTATATCTACTTCATCGCTCAGTGGTTCCCTAGAATGTGTGTTTTCGATGATTACGAAGGATGGCAGAATAAACAATTCCTGGGCTCAGGCGAGTTTGCCCTTACTTTTGGAAACTACCGCGTGCGTATCACGGTGCCTTCAGATCACATCGTGGGAGCAACTGGCTGGCTTCAAAATCCAAACGAGGTTTTAAGCAAAGATCAGATTGCAAGATTTGAAAAGGCAAAGACGGCTTTCGACCAGCCTGTGTTCATCGTCACTCAAGAGGAAGCCATCAAGAAGGAAAAAGATCGATCCAAGAAGAAAAGCACCTGGGAATTCCATGCAGACAACGTGCGCGACTTCGCATTCTCTTCTTCCCGGAAATATGTGTGGGATGCTATGGGAATAAAGAATGGTGGGAAAACCGTTCTTGGGCAATCACTTTATCCTAAAGAAGGATATGCCCTCTGGTCGGCGGAGTCAACAAAAGCGATCAAGAACACTCTTGATGTATACTCCGCAAGAACCATCGACTATCCATACCCAACCGCCTATTCCTGTAATTGGGTTGGCGGTGGAATGGAATACCCGATGATCTCTTTCAACGGCGGCCGTCCTTCAAAAGATGGTAAGATCTCCGAGCGTACACTTACCCGTACGGTCACTGTCATTGTTCATGAAGTCGGTCACAATTATTTTCCCATGATCGTCAACTCAGATGAGCGGCAAACTACCTGGATGGATGAAGGGCTGAATTCCTTCCTCGAAAAGGAAACCATGCGTGAACGCTATCCCAAACTTGATCACACGGACAACACTCCGAAAGGAATTGTGCCTTTCATGAAGGGCGATAAAAGCATCATGCGCCCAGTAATGGCAATGTCTGACAACCAGGGAAAAAGTTTTGGCCCTAACGGATATAATAAGCCCGCCGCCGCGCTCACGGTCCTGCGCGAGACTGTAATGGGTCCTGAACTGTTTGACAAAGCATTCAAAGAATATGCTCAGCGCTGGGCTTTCAAGCACCCTAAACCGTCTGATTTCTTCCGCACTCTGGAAGACGCTTCCGCTGTCGATCTCGACTGGTTCTGGAGAGGCTGGTTCTATTCTACTGATAACGTTGATGTCACCGTCGATGATGTCAAATGGTATCGGGTTAAGTCGGCAACCGTGGATCCCGAAAAGAAAGCTGTGAAAGTGAAGCAAGGAGATCTGACCGCAAGTTCTTCGAAAGGAAAAGCTTCCGACTTCAGCGGTGGTCCGCAGGAGTTCACCGTGATCAATACACCCGAGGGAGACTATCGTGATTTCCGCGCGCGCATCGACGACAATGCAGTCCGTGGAAAGCTGGAAGGAAAAAATATCTATGAAGTGACACTTAAGAACAGCGGCGGACTCGTAACCCCGGTGATCATCGAGTGGACGTTCAAAGATGGATCAAAGGAGATCGAACGCATTCCCGCAGAAGTGTGGCGTTTGAATGAATCCGAGGTGAAGAAGGTGTTTGTTAAGGAGAAGGAAGTGGTGAATATCGTGATAGACCCCAATCTGGAAACTGCGGACACGAACGTGAACGATAACGTGTTTCCGAAAAAGGCCCCAGTGAATAAGTTTGATCAGATTAAAAAAGGGAATTGATAGGAGGAAGGGGTTAAGAAGTTAAGAAGTTAAGGAGTTAAGGAGACAAAGAGTTAAGGAGTTAGGGAGACCTGACTCCTTTTTTTTCTACTGTTCGTCGGCGAGTTTCATGTGGTGCTTGTGCAGAAACCGGTGGACGACAGGGGTAAGAAATAGTGCTACGATACTTGGAAACGCCACACCGCTGAAGATAGAATAGAAAGTCGCGAACCATTTGGAGCCAGCGCCAGATAAGGGAGATAACGGCCCCATACCCGTAAGAATCATCGATGCATTGACCATTGCATCCAGCCACGGTAGGTCATTTGTGAAGTGATAACCTGTGGTGCCGATGGCAAGACATATAAATATTAAAATTGCTGATAAGCCTGTGTATCGCAATACACGAATCAGAAACTGATCGAAAGGAAGAAGCGGTTTTGATCGATGCTCCAGCATCAAACGAACCATTTACCCACTTTATTCAGGTCGACATTGCCACCTGAAAAAATGATCCCGACTCTCTTATTGGCGAATTTATTTTTGTCTTTCAGCACAGCGGCGAAAGGCACGGCACATGAAGTTTCGATGATGATCTTCAAGCGCTCCCAGGCAAGTCTCATGGCTGCTATGATTTCGTCTTCAGTCACAGTGATTACTTCCTTTACATTTTCATGAATGATCGGAAAGGTTTTGTTCCCCAATGAAGTGAGCAATCCATCAGCGATGCTGTTTGGAGGCAGCGCCGGTTCGATCTTTCCGCTTTGCATGGAACGGTATGCGTCGTTCGCCATTTCGGGCTCACCCGCGATGACAATTGTTTTTGGTGAAAAATATTTTGTCGCCAATGCAGTTCCGCTCAGCAGTCCTCCACCGCCCACGGGTGTCACGATGAAATCAAGCGCTGGTGTTTCTTCAAAAAATTCTTTCGCGCAGGTCGCCTGACCTTCTATGACGTCGAAATTATTGAATGGGTGAATCTCCGTCGCACCAGTTTTCTTGATCACTTCCGCCAGTGTGGTCTCCCGCGATTCCAGTGTCGGTTCACATTCAAAGATCTCGCCGCCGTAGCCGCGGACTCCGCGCTTTTTGATCTCCGGTGCCGTACGCGGCATAACGATGTAAGACTTTACCCCGAGAATTTTCGCTGCCCGCGCAAGCGCCTGCGCATGATTGCCCGATGAGTGCGTTGCAATTCCTTTTGAAAGCTGATCCTTTGAAAGCTTAAGTGAAGCGTTCATCGCACCGCGCGACTTGAAAGCGCCAACCTTTTGAAAATTTTCGCACTTGAAGAAAATCTTGCATCCGGCAATTTCATCGATGGAGGCACTCGTCATCACCGGGGTATGGTGTATGTATGGCTTGATCCGTTCGTGGGCTGTACTAATAGAGTCCTTGGTGATATTCATAGCTGAAAGTTAGTTGACCCAACGGATTTTACTTTCTACAGGCCGCCTTTTTCCTTCCGGAATATTTCCTTTCGGCATCCCGATATTCAAAAAACCAAGCAGCTTGTCATCCGGGCCGAGTCCAAAAAACTCTTTTGCTTCCTCGAAGTAGGTGATACCTCCCGTGCTCAGGTAGCAGCCGACATTACAGGCTGTCGCAGTTAAATACATATTTTCTACAGCACAGAATACAGCTCCGATTTCTTCGACCTCTGGAAGACTTTTCTTCTCATCGCGTTTCATACCCACTGCGATAATATGCGATGACTGCATTGGTTTTGTGGTGAGTCCGTGGAATCGCTCTTCCCTGTAAGATCCATCGCGGGCCGTAACTTTTTTGTAACATTCTCCCTGAAATTCGGCAAGCTTTTTTAAGCCTTCTCCGGCGAAAACAACGAATCTCCAGGGTTCAGTCAATTTGTGATTAGGTGCCCAGTTCGCATTCTCCAGCATCAGCTTTACGATTTCATCGCTGACCTTTTCCCCTGTGTAGTCCTTTGGAAAAACAGATCGCCTGTTGCGAATTAATTGGTTGAATTCCCCGATGTTGTAAGTCATGCTTTTTTGCGAAAGGTAAAGCTAAATCCCAGAAAAAATGATGACTGACCAACGCGCCCCGGGAACCCAAGTGATCACTTCGATCATTTAAATGAACTAACCGGCGAGGCCGTAATTGCAATAGAAAACCAACCGGAACGTCTAAGGAGCCAAAGCGCTCCTTTTTTATTTTTATCATAATACCTAATATCGAAACCTATGGTCTTCTTGTTGATACCGGTCGCATTGGTCGCCGTTTTTTTTGGAGTCGGCTTCATGCTCTCCGGACCGAAATACCGTGGTCCGGTCTCTGATCATTTCGACGGAAAAAAGTTTTTCACTCCAGGAGGAAGGCCCGCACAGGGTTTGAGTGGCGTGTTCAAATGGATGACCAACAGGAAACGTGAACCGTGGAAAGAGCAAATGAATATTCCGTACGGCGCAAAGCCTCCGGAACGCGTTGGACGTGGGGCAAGAATTACATTTATCAATCACTCTTCTTTTCTAATCCAGGCGGATGGCATCAACATCCTTACTGATCCCGTGTGGAGCGAACGAGTCAGTCCATTTTCGTGGCTAGGACCACGGCGGATGAGGCCTGCAGGTATTCGCTTCGAGGACCTTCCAAAAATTGATCTCGTTCTCCTGACCCACAATCATTACGATCACCTCGACTTGCCCACGCTCAAGCGTATCTATAAGCAGCATGAATCAAAAATTGTCACCAGCCTAGGAATAAAAGCATTTCTCGATAGCCAAAACATTAATAGCTCAGTCGAGATGGACTGGTGGCAGACATTCAAGTTCAATGATTCGCTTTCAATAGAATCTGTTCCAGCGCAACACTTCTCAAGTCGTGGAATGTTTGACCGGGACGCAACGCTATGGTCTGGGTTCGTGATCAGGAGACCGGGAGGAAATATTTACTTTGTGGGCGATACAGGTTATCACACATCAATGTTCAAAGAAATCGGAACGCGATGCGCGCCGATTGATATCGCTATCATTCCCATCGGAGCATATAAACCCGAATGGTTTATGTCTCCGATCCATGTCTCTCCTTCAGAAGCAGTTCGGATTCACGTGGAGGTGAACAGCAGGTTCAGTATTGCAACCCATTTCGGAACATTCCCCCTCGCTGATGATACCCTGGAAGATCCGGTGTTCGGGCTCCAGCAAGCATTGAAAGAAAATGGTATTCCCGCGACAGATTTTGTTGTGCCGAAGGAAGGCGAAGGAATAACTTTTTAGAACTCGCTATGCTCGGGGCATTAACCTTGCCTACCGGCAGGCAGTCACAAAGGTGCAAAAGACCCAGAAGCCCGCGGAGAGAATTTAGAAATACATCTCCCGCGGATTAAGTATCCCAGACCTGCACGGATCTGTTTAATCCGTGCGCATGCAATCTGTGCGATCGTGGGGAATGTATTTAATCGTGATTTTTGACAACCGATTTCACAAGGTCTTTGATAGTAGATTCTGGTGTGATGCCAGCCTCAGGAAGTTCAATATGTAACCGCTGTTCGGTCTCGAATAATACCCAATTAACATCAGTGGAAGTCGCGCCCAAGGACTTAAAATTCGTCTTGCCGGTGACCGGTTTCCCCTGACCATTTAACACGTTTTGCACTACGGCCAGCACGATTTTATTGTACATAGACTTGTTATTTAAGCCAGGATAAGCATTTCTATAAGAATTCAATTTAGATGGGTTCAGTTCCAAAAGTCACTTTTGATCAAAGACGGGCCGAAGACTGATTTATTTTAAACGTGTTAGACTAACTTCGGTTCATGACCTACGACTACATCATCGTTGGGGCAGGCTCAGCCGGGTGTGTCCTTGCCAACAGGCTTTCCGAAGATCCGGGAAAAACCGTGCTGGTGATTGAAGCCGGCGGAAAGGATTCTTATCCATTCATACACCTGCCTGGCGCCTACATGAAGTTACATAAAAGTAAGGTTGATTGGAATTGCTACTTCTCAGAGCCCCAGCCCGCACTCAATGGCCGCAGAATCTATATGCCGCGCGGAAAAGTACTCGGAGGGTCCAGTTCCACCAATGCAATGGCCTACATCCGAGGGCAACGCGAAGATTATGATAATTGGTCGGCAACGGGATGCGAAGGTTGGAGCTATGATGAGGTACTTCCATATTTCAAGAAATCGGAGCACAATGAGCAGTTTGAAGATGCCTTTCACGCGAAAGAAGGTCTGTTGAATGTAACGCAGGCATACTGGTATCATACTGCTTTGGGAGAAGCTTTCATACGTGCTTGCGAAGAGAAAGGTATTCCATTGAACAATGATGTTAACGGAGCGCAACAGGAAGGTGTCGGGTGGTTTCAATACACGATGAAGAATGCCCGGCGAATGAGTGCCGCAAAGGCGTTCCTGGTTCCCGCGCTTCAAAGGAAGAATCTTTCAATCATCACACATGCAGTTTGCAAGCGGGCTATCATAGAAGACAGTCGCGCCACAGGAGTTGAATTTATGACGAAGTCAAGTGCAACACTGCTCGCCAGAGCGCGGCGCGAAGTAATTCTTTCTGCAGGTGCCTTTGAATCGCCTAAGCTCCTGATGCTTTCGGGAATTGGATCACGTGACGAACTGAAAGCCCATAACATCACTGCAAAACTTGATCTGCCTGGCGTAGGTAAAAATCTCCAGGACCATCTTTTCTTTCCTGTCAGCAGCCTTTGTAATCAGCCGATCAGCAATAATCACTTTTTACCGCTGCATCAACAAGCGGTCCAAACTCTAAAGTATTTGCTGACGCGAAGTGGACCTCTCTCAATTGGCCCGCTGGAAGCAGTAGCATTCTTCAGGTCATCTATGGATCTCCGGCGACCGGATATTCAGTTTCAGTTTACTCCGACCAATTCCGGGAATGAACGAGTCGCAGACATTTTCGACATGAATTCTTTTCCCCGCAATGATGGCTACACCATTCTTCCCACACAAGTCCGTCCGCAAAGTCGCGGCCATGTTACATTGTGGAGTGCCAATCCAGTTGAACCTCCCATAATCGACCCGCGGTATCTCTCCGAAGATGAAGACAAGAAAGTTCTCATTCACGGTAGCCGTAAGGCGCTTGAAGTGTTGGAGGGGAAGGCATTTGATAAATTCAGGGTCCGCACGCATCTGCCAGCGGTCCGGGATTCCGACGAGGACTGGCTTAATTATATTCAGTCGGTTGCAGAGTGCGTTTATCATCCCGTGGGAACCTGCAAAATGGGCATCGATTCCTCGGCTGTTGTCGATCCACAATTGCGTGTCAGGGGAATTGAAAACCTGCGCGTCGTCGATGCGTCCATTATGCCAGTGATTTGCAGCGGCAATACGAATGCGCCCACCATCATGATCGCTGAGAAAGCGGCCGATATGATCTGTGGAAAACATGAGCGTTGAAAATTTTTGAGATGCAATAGGGGTTGTCGCCCTTCAGATTGTCATAACCCCAGAGCGGCAAAACCGTAAATTGCACTGTCTTTTTATTCAAAAGCAGTTGGAATTACCCGAATTACAGGCTTTTACCGCACTAAGGGAAGGCAACGAAAGTGCTTTTGAGATGCTATTCAGGACTTATTATAAACCGTTGTGTAACTACGCCTATTCCTTCCTGAACGATAAGGACGAAGCGGAAGAGGTTGTGCAATCAGCTTTTATTGGTGTTTGGGACAAGCGATCATCTATTGAGATTCAGACGTCGATGAAGTCGTATCTCTATCGGATGGTTCGTAACTCCTGTCTCAATGTCATCAAGCATTCCAAAGTAAAGATGCAGCATGTCCGCCATGAGATGGCCGGCGGTGAACCCATCTATGAAAATGCATCACAATCCGTCATCTCCAACGAGCTCGAGCAAAAGATCCACGAAGCAATGAAAGAGCTCCCGGAGCAATGCAGGCTGGTGTTTCAGCTGAGCAGGTTTGAAGAGTTGAAATACTCCGAGATCGCCGGACAATTGAACATCTCGGTCAAGACGGTGGAGAATCATATGGGTAAAGCACTCAAGATCATGCGCGAGCAGCTTAAAGATTACCTGCCCTTGTTTTTGATTTTTATGAAAGACTGGATCATCTGATATGTTACAGCAAAACTATGATATCGATGATTTGATCGGACGCGTGCTTGCAGGCGAGGCGAACTTGGACGACCGACGAAAACTGGACGCCTGGCTGGCGCTCAACCCGTCGAACAGGGAATATTTCTCCCAGCTCGAAACAATTTTTAACAAGGCTGCAGGGAACACAGTGCAGCTGGATTTCGACACCGACGCGGCTTGGAAGAAAGTCAAGCATCAGTTGAAAGGGGACTCCGAAGTAAAGCGTCTTGTACCACCGGAGTTAAGTACATCCTATACCTCTGTTTTAAGGATGGCAGCGAGCATTGCATTGATCCTGGGTATCGGATATTTCACCTATCGCTGGGGAGGTCAGCCAACGCAGACTTTTTCGATTCGTGCAGACGTTGCAACGGTGCAAGACACATTACCCGACGGCAGCGCGGCTTTTCTTAACAAGAAGTCCACTCTCTCGTTTGAATATAATCCGCGAAAGAGAACGCGCACAGCAAAACTTCAGGGTGAAGGATACTTCCAGGTGAAGCATGAAGAAGAAAAGCCATTCATACTTTCGGCTGAAGAGGTTCTCATACAGGATATCGGCACGGCATTCAATGTCAAAGCCTACCCTGAAAGTGACACCGTAGAAGTGGCTGTTCAGGAAGGTGAAGTCCACATTTATACATTGAAAAATACCGGGATCAATCTTACTGCGGGCCAAACGGGAGTCTACAGCAAGCGATCTCATGAATTTACCCGTCTTGAAAAAGCGGATACTAATGTGCTTGCCTACAAGACACGCACGTTCAGCTTTAAAAACACCGCATTGGAATCTGTCATTCAAAAAATAAATGAAGTGTATGGCTCGTCGATCCGGCTCACTAATCCTGCGCTCGGGTCTTGTCGCCTTACCGTCAATTTCCAGGGCGACACGCTCGATACAATTGTCGAGGTGATTGCCGAAACGATGAAGCTTACCGTGACGCGCGACAGTGATGAAATACTCTTGAATGGTTCAGGTTGTAATTGAGGCATGTCGAGACAGCTCATTCCCTTATTATTTGCATTGCTGCTGCCGCCAGCATTGCTAAACGCCCAATCAAAGACGCCCATACTCGATCGGAAGATATCATTGTCAGCGACTAATGAAAGACTCTCGCTGGTGCTAACGCGTCTCTCAAAAGAAGGGGGGTTTTCGTTTTCGTACAGCTCGAGCCTTATCTCAGAAGATCAGCCCGTTACGGTCAATGCTTCGAACAAAGCGATACGCGACATCCTGAATGACATTTTCAAGGGGACCGTCGAGTTCAAGGAGAAAAAAAGTCACGTCATCCTAACGAAGGCCGTCCGGCAAACGCAGCAAGTGACCACAGCCATAGTTGTAAGCGGGTACGTGGAGGATGCCGTTACCCGCGAGCGCCTGCCCGATGCGAGCGTTTACGACAAGCGGTCTGTTACATCTGTTGTAACGGACCAGTCTGGATTTTTCAGGATGAAACTGGACAAGAAAGAGCAGACGGCAACCATCGCCGTGAGCAAGCGCGATTATCGCGACACGCTGGTAATGATAACGGCGCCCGGAAATCAATACTTGAACATTTCGATCGCCCCAATTGGCAAGGATTCCTTACTTATAAAGGCCGAAACAGTCGCAGCTGATACAATTCACAATAAAGAAGAGGATTTAAACATGCCCTATGCCGACGAACCCAACGTCGTAAACATCAGCGACAATCTCTACAGTGATATTCAGATATCCCTTTTACCTTTCGTGGGATCTAACGGTTCTCTTAGCGGGAACATGATCAACAATTACTCGATCAACATGCTTGCCGGCTATTCGCGTGGCACGCGACAAATTGAATTGGGATTTCTTGTCAACATGGATCGTGAAGATGTGAGCTGGCTTCAGGTTGCGGGTTTCGGCAACCTCGTCGGCGGAAATGTGTATGGCGTGCAGGCTTCAGGCTTCGCGAACATCAACGGCGGCGAGACCAAGGCGGTACAGTTGACGGGATTAGCGAACGTAAACTTTCGCGACTTCAAAGGTGTGCAAGTAGCGGGCTTGAGTAACACGAACCTCGAAGCTGCTGACGGTGTAACAATCGCCGGTCTTGCCAACATGGCCAATGGGGTTTCAAAAGGCGTGCAGATTGCTGGCGGAGCCAATCTCCATTTCAGTGATTTTACAGGATCACAAATTGCAGGGCTGACCAATATTTCAACCGAGCATGTTTCCGGTTCACAGATCTCTGCATTGTTTAATTATGGCCGCAAGGTTCGGGGTACGCAGATCGGTGTCATCAATTGCGCAGACACGTTGGGTGGCGTGCCAATCGGCGTTGTGAGCTATGTGCGAAGCGGGTATCACAAACTTGAAGTTTCGGCCGACGAAGTATTCTACACCAATCTTGCCTTCCGGACCGGTGTGCGGCAATTTTATAATATTGTCATGGCTGGAATGAAACCCGAGAAGACGGTAAACGATATCAACGTATGGACGTTCGGATACGGTGTCGGAACTGCTAGCCGTCTTTCGCGCAAGCTTCAGCTAAACGTCGACCTCACAGCACAGCATATAAACAAAGGCAGCTTCACGCATGAACTAAGCTTGCTCAACAAAGTTCATGTCGGCGTTGATTTTATGCTCTCCCGGAAATTCTCCGCCTATGCCGGCTTTACTTTGAACGGATACCTTACGAATAGTTCATATACAGACTATCCGGTACTTTTCACCAATTACATGCCATCGATCTTTTACGATCACACGTACAATAACGGCACAAACCTGAAGATGTGGTTTGGCGCCCAACTCGGTCTAAGATTTTTTTAGTTGCTTTTTCTTTTTCGCAAAGGAGTCATCTATCATTTCCGCCTCATAAAAAAGTGAACGTATCAATTGATCGTCGATCTCCTTCAAGAATCTGAAGTACATACAATAGACCTGCTTCCGTCCCTCTTTGAGAAGTACACCCTCTTCATTGGACATCAGGTTGCCCTGACAAAATCCAAGTACCACGCCACGCGACTCGAGCGTATTTTTTTTCTTTCCCCAGTTCACTGACGGTGGCCAGATAAAACAGATCATCCGGTTGTGCGAATACGAAGGAACCGGGAGGCTATAGAATTTTTTTTCATTTGCTTTCGGCAGGCACTCCAATGCCAATGCACGAAGCCGCGTCACAATCTTCTTTTCCTCGCCTGTAAGGTTGTCAATAAATTCTTGCCCGATGTTTTCCTGAATTTCGTACTGTTTTGTTTTTGCTGCCATTTCCTTCGCATTTAGTGTCGAAATTAAAGGTGGTCGGTGACAGCCCTATGTCAGCAGAATTGTGAATTTAAATTATCTTTCCCGCATGTTGATCGCATTCGATATCGGTAACAGCGACATTACCATGGGCCTTTGGAGGGCACAGGAATGGAAAATACTTCGTATTCCTTCCAGGACGGATCAACCCGAGCTTTTTTATGGTATCAAGATCAGGGACTATTTCCTTGAAGCTTCTTTGCAAATCGAACACGTTGAAACTATTGTCCTCAGCAGTGTGGTGCCGGGCCTTACAGATAAGATCAAAAATGTCGTGCGGTCACTTTTCAAACGCGAACCGATCATTCTCGGGCCTGGTGTGTACGAAAAGCTTCCGATCGAAGTATTGAATCCTTATGAAATAGGATCCGATCTTGTCTCCAATGCAATGGCGGCCTATTCCAAGTACAAGCAGACATGCGTTGTTGTTGATTTTGGAACGGCGCTGACTTTTACGACAGTGTCGGGTGAAGGAAAGATCCTTGGTGTTTCCATTGTGCCGGGATTGCGAACAGCCATTCGCGCATTATCACAGAATACTGCAAAGCTTTTTGATGTCCCGCTTGAAATGCCAAAGTCGGCGCTAGGGAGAAATACAGTAACGGCTATACAATCAGGAATTGTAATAGGCTATGAAGGACTTGTCAAGTGCGTAGTGGAATCCATTCGCCGTGAGCTCAAAGTTGAATGTCCTGCAATTGCAACGGGCGGATTGTCATTTGTTATCACTTCGCTCAAAGGATTTTTTCATGTGGTCGACCCACAGCTTACCCTGGATGGGTTGCGAATCATCGGTGAAGTCATTAGCGCAAAAAAGGTTTGAGTCTACTGCCACACATGGCGGTGGAGTTTGGTGAGTTCTTATTGGCAAGCGCACTCCTAACATTTCATTAACTTCGTAATATCAATTCCCATATATATGCGAATCGCGGTTTTGATAGTGTTTTGGTCGTTGCTCCTCTATTCATGCCGTGAGGTGTCATACCGTGAGCCGCAGCCCGCAGGCGTGCAAGCCTTGAAAGAGGTTCCTATCGCCCTCCGCGGTAATTATGTCGGCATCGACGATGAAGGCAAAGACACCGCCACACTTATAGTTGAATCATGGGGTTATCATTTCAAGGATCCTAACGAAAAAGACTGGCTTGGTCGCGGCGTGATCAGCGACTCGTTGGTGATCAAAGCCTATGCTGATTATTATTTCGTCAACTTCCGCGCCGAAAAAGACATCTGGATACTGCGCGTGTTGAAACAAAAACCTTCAGGCGACCTCGAGTTCATGTCAATCCAGGTGAATGATGACAACAAAGGCAAAGACATGCTCAAGAAGCTAGGAAAAAGATTTCCAGTAAAGGAAATTAAGCTTAACGGCGATACATTTTTTCAGATCAATCCCACCAAGGAGCAACTGCTTCAGCTCATCAAGGACGGCTACTTCAAGAAAGACAACCTTGATAAAGTGAAGTAAGGTTTAGTCGTTCTTCTTTTTCTTCTTTAATAAATTCTGCAATTGATTTTGCAGCATGTCCACGGGCTGCTGGGTTTTTGCCGTATCTGCTGGTTGCTGTGTCTGTGTTTGAGTAGTTGAATCCTTCTTTGCTGCCGGCGGATTCAGAATATTCTTCAACGCGTCCTCAGGCTTGTCCCCCTTCAGAATTTGCTGTACAGCTTCCTGGGTTTTTTGTTCTGCTGCCTTTTTCAACTGCGCTTTTTGTTCAGCGGCGATCAGCTTGGTCTTCGGATCTTTGACAGTTCCTCCTAAATTGATCGTCACCGGAATCTTGTCGCTGCCTGAACCCGCGCCACCCAAAAACGCCTGTACCTGAGATCCTAATTGACCTGCGGGCAAATCCATCTTGAGATAATAATCGATGCTTTGATCGAGACCCGTACTTCCGCTCACGTTGGTAGCGATGTCACCGAACTTGATATCGAACGGCTTAACGCTGAATCTACCATTCGCAATGCTCGCAGACATCAGCACATCTTTGAGCGGCACCTCCTGCGTGGAGGGTGAGTTTGCAAGAGCTGCGATGCCGGACACAAGCTTTGATTGTTTTAATGTTGCCTCAGCAATCTTGATCAAACCGTCCATGTTCACGGTGGCAGGGTTCGGCATCATGCTTTTTGTAAGCTCGCCTGTGATTTTGAAATCAGTTGAAAAATTACCGTCCACAAGACCCGCAATCGGTGCATACGTTTTTACAAGTGAGAAAGAATTGGCGGCCTGCTGGATCTTCAGACTTTCGATCTTCACACCCATGTCGTACTTAGGATGCTTGATGTCTTTTGCATTGTAGGATCCGTTGATCGTGAATGCTCCGCCGAGCATATCAAAGTGAAGGCCGCTCATGTTGGCAATGCCGTCTTTCAGGATAATATCGCCGCGGGCATTGGTAATGGTGTAATCCATCATCTTCACCGTTCCGATGGACGACTTCAATGAGAAGTCGATGTTTTCAGGAATCGGTATGACGCCAAATGATGCTGTGTCAGCCTTGGCAGACGATCCACTGTCTGTCATGAATTCATTCAAATCAAATAGCTTTGAGCTGAATGTTACTGCGCCCTTTATGGTTTGATTATTCAGAACATAAGCGATGTAGTTGGACACATTACCGGTCACACTGAAGTCGCTTCGGCCAACCGTTCCGTCAAGCTTGCTGAGCTCGATCTTCTGCGGGTCGAAAGAGGCTTCGGCCTGTGAAAGGGCCACCGCGGGAAGATCTTTCGTAACATATTTGAAATCACGCAACGAAACTTTTCCTGAAGTCGGCAGCTTATCATACCGCTTAGCATTTACATCCGACATCTTACCCTTTGTGACAATGTCCGCCTTGATCTTTCCCGCAAGCGTCATGTCTTTGAGAGGAAAAATCTTTGTCATCTTTTCAAGATCAACGCCACCGTTTGCCTTGATGTCCCAGGTGTAGTCGTCGAGATTTTGAAGCAACATGCTCGCCGTCAATTTCTCGCCGTCCAAAAGCATTGAAAAGTCATTTACAGCAATCACTGTTTCTGCCATTTTTCCAGTGGTATTCTTAACTGTAGCGTTCATCGTCAACCCTTCCAGTGGCATCGGCAATTGCGACGACTTGACATAACCGTTAGCGAGTGACATTGACGCGTTGATGGTGGGGATTATTTTCTTAATACTGTCGTAAACCCCTTTTGCGGAAGCATCTACCGAATAAGTTCCTTTCATTTCGAGGCCTTCCATCGGGAACATCTTACTGAGCTCGGCAAGGTTCAGTTTCGCTTTCAAATTGCCGTCCATGCGATAATCCTTCAGGTTCTCAATCCGAACTTTTGCATCGACAGGATTAGAACCGAAGTCGAGGTGCATGGACTTAAGATCTACCAGTGTGTGATTAATGACACCATCCTTGTTATCCACCAGCAAATCCATGTTGATGTTATTGACCGCTGTCGGCAGGTCCGGATATTTGAACATGGCATCCTTAACGACCAGGTTTACATTAAATGCGGGCATTTGTTTGTCGCTGTATGTGCCCTTTACAAAGCCAGCAAACTGCAGATCTCCCTTTGTTTCCACATTGCCAAAGTCTTTGGTGTAAATACCAGGGACAAGGGAAAGCAAGCTTTTGAAACTGTTCTCTGGGCTCTTGAAGTTGATGTCCATTCCGAAATTGTCGGGGTTCATTTTGAACCAACCATCGAAGCTCATGGCGAAGTCATTGATCTTCGCTGAGTTTTCCTTGAAGGTATATTTAGTGATGTCCTCACTGATGGAAATCACTGCGTCGATTTCTGCACGCTTGTTGGTCAGGAACTGCATCTCACCCATCGCAGTGGTGACGGTGTCGGCAACCGTATGGGTGCGCAGATCAAATACGTCCTGTGTGAAATCCCCGCTTCCAGTGTGATCCAGCCCACGCAATGTGAGGAAATAAGGAATGGATTTATCATCGTATGTGACTTCTCCGTCGACGACCTCCCAATGATCAATGCCAACAGAAAACTTCGCTGGCTCAGTGGTTTTTACTGTGTCTGTCGAAGGATAAGTGATGTTGTAATTGGCGCGACCGTCGGGCAGCACCTTAACGCTGATTTGCGGCTTCACCAAAGTGATTCCTTTAATCTTGAGTTGATCGCCAAACAATACATCTGACAGGTTGATCTCTACGTCAAGTCGCTCTACTACAAACAAATGTTCTCCTGCGAAAGGCTCGCGGTTGAAAACACCGAGCTCTTTGATCTCAGCAGTGATGTTTGGGAAATGCCGAAAAACAGAAAGGCTGAAATTGTTGACGTCAAACACGACGTCGGCATTGATATTCTTCGCGATAGCCTTGTCTACGGCGGCTTTAATGTCGTCCTTAAATACGATCGGGAGAATGATAGCAGCTCCGACGAGCAGGACAATAAATATCGCCAAACCAATCAACAGCTTTTTTACGATTTTCATCTTGATTTAAGTTTATTCAGGGTGCAGTCTTGAAGAAATATTTCACGTTTTTGCAAAAATTTCGTGCCAGAAATTGAACCGGCAATTCTTAAGAAACAGTCACAAAATCGCGGATTTCAGGGCTTCAAAATTATGCAATCCGCGGTAGCCGTTTATTAACTTTTGATTAAAACCACTTCAAAAGAATATCAACGATCTTCTTCATCTTTTGCGTGTAGGGAGGATGAAGTAAATAAGGCCCCGCCCATCCATTCTTCTGGCGCAGGACCGGTTTTTCGTTGGAAAATGCCTGGAAGCCAAAGTATCCGTGCGACTTACCGATGCCGCTGTTATTGACGCCTCCAAACGGCAAATTCGGGTGCGTGAACTGAAGAATACATTCATTAATGCAAACACCGCCAGCAGAAGTGTTGTTGAGAATGTATTCTCTGAATGATGATCTGGAGGTAAAAATATAAAGCGCTAGCGGCTTGGGGTGCGCATTGACCTGCTCAAGGACTTCTTCTTTTTCTTTGAAGGTGAGAATAGGCAGTATTGGCCCGAATATCTCCTCCTCCATAATGCGTGCCGACGCTGGTACTCCTGTCAAAAAAACTGGCGGAAAGAAATTTTCGAACGCTTGAATCGTACCAAGTGATTCAGGCTTTGCTCCCTGCTCGACAGCATCCATCAAAAGGGTATTCAATCTTTGAAAATGCCTGGCGTTCACGATACGCGCATAGTGCGGTGAATGCTCATCGATAGGTTTCCCTTCATTGAACAATAGTTGTACTTCTTCTTTGAGAAGTTTTACAAACTTGTCTTTCACTGACTCATGTACCATCAAATAGTCAGGTGCAATGCACGTCTGCCCGTTGTTGAAGAATTTTCCAAATGCAATCCGTTTCGCGGCATCTTGAAGGTTGGCAGAATCATCAATGATTGTCGGAGACTTCCCTCCGAGCTCCAACGTCACAGAAGCAAGATTCGCAGCGGCAGCTTTCATAACCACTTTCCCCACAGCAGGGCTGCCGGTAAAGAAGATATGATCAAATGGCATTGCCAAAAGCTCCTGCGAGGTTTCAACGCCACCTTCAATAACCGTTACGAGATCTTTATCAAACAGGCTACTCATCATGTCGCGCAACAACGCTGAAGTATTCGGTGTCATTTCGGATGGCTTGAGTATCGCGGTATTACCCGCAGCAACACATGAAACAAGCGGGCCGACGCACAGGTTAAATGGAAAATTCCATGGCGCGATGATTAGGCAAACCCCTTTCGGCTCGTAGCGGATCTCGGAACGCGTTCCGATGTAAGAAAGTGTGGCATCGATCTTTTTGGGACGAGCCCATTCTTCGAGATGACTAACCGTGTGCCTGATCTCAGTAAGCACTGGATAAATTTCCGAGGTATCTACCTCCAGCAGCGGCTTCTTAAAATCAGCGTGGACAGCTTTCTTAATGGCATCTCTGTTCCCGTGGATCCATGCTTCCAGTTTGCGAAGCCGCTCCATTCGGGCTTTGAGTGGCTCACTTCGCATGGCAATGGCCCGATCTTTTTGGGATTTGAATATCTCTGCCACCCCTGAGAAATCAGTCTTTTTAGCAAGAATTTCCATGTTTTCAGCCACACCCCTATGCCAAAGGTCTTTGTGAACAGGTGCAGAATAAAAATAGACGTTTTGAGCTCACAAGCCTAATGTTACGCCAATGTTAAGAACCTTGCATAAATATTATCCTAATGTTAATTTTATTAAGCATTTGTTACCGCGAGGTTGAAAGGAGTTGTTTTCATATTGATTTTGATTGTCTGCATAACGGCTCAAGCTCAGCCGGAGATTAGCGCATTACTTCAAACGACTAAAGGCACCATTTCAATGGAGGTGGCCGCTTCAAGGTTAGAAAGTTTCACGGCGGCTTTCCAACAAACTGCGGGGAGCGACAGGGACCGGCTACATAAAGTCTTTAAAAAGATCAATGCTTCGTTCCTGAGGAAATATGAAGCATACTCCGATTTTGATGAACTCTTTGTCAGCGGCAAGTACGATTGTCTCACTGCAACTGCACTCTACAGCATCATCCTCGGCAAATTGAATTATCCATACGAAATCATTGAAACCAATTACCATATTTTCCTACTGGTCCAAACTTCTAAAGGAGAAGTGATGATTGAAACAACGGATCGCTTCGGTGGATTTGTTACCAGCGCAGCTGCTATCACTGCACGATCGGGTAACTACAGGGCGAATCTGCTCGCGTCGAACAGAGGCGAACAGCTTTTAAAATATAGCTTCAATCTGTATCAACGTATTTCTCCAGCGAATCTCAACGGGCTATTGTACTTCAACCAGGCAGTGAAAGCTTACAATCAGCACGCACTGCTTGAAAGTGCTGTTTTCCTGGAGAAGGCAAACATCAATTATTCGTCTCCACGATGTGAGGAATTGGGCATCTTGCTGACGCGCTCAGTAATGCAGAGTTCATTGGACGACCATGTGAAGGCTGCATGCTTGAATCACCTGAATCACATCATGGTGCGGAAAGAAGTCGCAGGACTTGATTAGTTCTCGAGGATGCGCGCTTCAACACGACGGTTGAGCTTGTGGGCCTCTTCTGTATTTTCCCGGCTCAATGGCAAAGTTCCGCCGAATGCTTTTGTCTTCACCTTCGACTTCGCTACGCCTTTTGAAAGCAAATAGTCGCGAACAGCGTCGACGCGTTGCTGCGACAGCTTCAGATTAAGCTTCGCATCACCGCGCGTGTCGGTGTGACCTTCGAGCTGAATGACCATCCGTGGATTGGCGTGTAGCATTTGCGCTACAGAGTTAAGTTCCGGATAGGACTCCGGACTGATAATCGAAGAACGCTGTTGAAATATCAGCGCATCGAGGCGCATTACTTTTCCAACGGTGTGAGTCGTTTCTGCTGTCGTTGCAGCGGATGCAGGAAGGCCCATTTCAACATCCTGAATCACCTTTCGTTCGCCATTGGCAGATGCTGGATCGAGCATGTACTTCGCGGGAGCGAAACCCGGCGCCTCGACGATAATTTCATATTTCTCACGGTCATACATGGGAAATGAAAAACTATTGCCCTTGAGGGAGCCAACCTTGTTTCCATAGGGCAAACTCTGATAGGAGATGCTCGCCATGACGGGCTCCTTGGTCTGATGGTTCACGATTTTCCCAACAGCATAGATGAGCGTATCATTTTGCTGGGCGGCGGCGGCGAAAGAGATTAGCGCACCCAGAACAATCAGTACGTTAATTTTCTTCATGGGTACTAGAGTTTAATGATCTTGAATTCTACTCTTCTGTTTTTGCGTCGTCCTTCCTTCGTGGCGTTCGACTCTATAGGCCGGCTTTCACCAAAGAATGTCGTTGTTATACGGCCAGCGTCAACACCCTTTCCAACAAGATATTTTGTGACTGCTTTTGCTCTCAATTCCGACATGGTCATATTCACTGCGTCCGACCCTGTTGCATCCGCATGTCCGGCGATCTCGACGGTCATGGTAGCCCTTTCCTTCATCAGGTCGACAATCCTGTTAAGCTCCGGATACGATTCGCTTTTCAGCACAGCCTTGTTGAAATCGAAGAAGATGTTGTTGAGGGTAATCGTAGCGTTGGGCTCGATGGCAGCAACCTCGATCGGTGCAAGACGCATGTCACGCTTCTCCACAATTCCGTCTTTGGTGTCGCCGGTCAAGTCCAGATTTTGGCTCTCGGAAATATGACCTTGTGCTTCCGCCCTTACGCCATACTTCTGCCCACCAGGCAAATGGATTTCATATTCGCCTGTCTCTGGATTTGAATAAACAACCCCCACTTCTTTCCCATCGGAGAGACGCTCATAGATAATTTTTGCGCCCACGGGATTCCCTGTTTTCGCGTCAACGAGTTTTCCTCTCACGATGACGATCGGCTCGGGCGCTTTGTATATCGGCATCTTTACTCGGTAGATGTCTGCATTGTCTTCTGTGATACCCCGGGAGTAGTACGCAAAATCACTGGTGGATGGAATATTAAAGAACAGATCGTCAAGTTTGGAGTTAATATCCGGACCCATATTCTGTGGTTCGGTCCAATTTGTCCACGTATCATCCAATCGCTTCGACATATATATATCTGCACCCCCAAACCCACTGAAACCATTTGAAGAAAAGTAGAGTGTCTTATCATCGGAAGCCAGGAAAGGTGCTGACTCCTCGTTGGCTGTGTTGATAATGCTTCCAAGGTTCAGTGGTTCAGACCAGGCGCTGTCTTTTTTCTGGAAAGAAACATAGAGGTCGCGGCCGCCACGAGTATCCTCGCGCTCTATAGAAAGGAGCAGTGTCTTCTTGGTGTTTGCAAGGAAGTAGTTGGCTTTTTCGTTGAAGTTGTAATCATTCTGAATGTTGATAGGCATCGGTTTGGTCCAGTTGCCGTTCACGTTGGTGCTCATGGAAACACCGGCGAGCATTTTTCCGTTGGGCAGGTATTTGTTTCCCAGCACCAATACTGATTGACCGTCGGGTGTTGAAGTGATCGCGTTGACGAAGTTGGGGCCGGCGTTGTTAAATTGAGGGCCCATATTTTTGGCGAGCTGCCACTTTCCATCGGGGCCGAGCTCGGAGTACCAGATGTCTTCTTTGTCATTGACACCGCCGATATTCTCAGGGTGATTTTTACGTGAGAAATAAAGCGTCTTTCCGTCTGGTGAGAGGAGCGGATTCATTTCACTGTAATCGCTGTTCACATTCTTGTCGAGTGCCTCCGTTACAAGTCCTCGTGCGAGCAACTCGGGCATGGAGATATCTGCGATGATTGGAATCTTTACGTCAGAGATCGCGACGGCATCGATTGAAAAATAATCAGGAAGGGCGCTGCCATCGAACTCAAGCTTGAGGGCAACAACTTTGTAAGCTGTCTTTTCAACAAATACATTCAGCATCCGGCCTTTCAGAGGCACCGGTCCCGGTTTAAAACTATGGATCAGGTGTTCGGTACCATTTGCTTCGTAGGCATATACCTTGAATATCGCGCTTGGGTTGTGTGATTCTGCGATTGCAATTTGCTCTATCTGAATGGGGTTGCTGTAGCCGAGTTTGAGAAACTCCTGTCGCTTCGGTTTATCCGGTGTCCAGGCGTTGGGATTCTGACCGCCGGCGGGGAGCACATTGGGTTTCCCCAGCACTTGTTCAGCGGAATATTGAACCGGGGTGAGCTCAGATGAGAACTCGATAACTTTTGACGCCCACTGGACGGTCTGTGTGAACCCCTGGTACGTACATAGCATGATTACCAGAAGGGTTAGGGAGTGTCTCTTCATGTGAATTGCTGCGTTCAGATTCAGGCTTTAAACTTAAGGGAAAAAATTGAAAAAGACTGGTATTCAGGCAGTTTTTGCCCGAAACAAGCACTAAAGATAGGAGATTTACTCCATCGAAGTTTTGTTGAATAATAGAAATCCGAGGTGCAACAAAACACCTAATTGTGCCTTCGGGTCATCGTAGTAATTCACGCTTAGGCTGATAGGACCGACGGTAGAATGCATGACCAGGCCGGCTGTTCCGGCAAAATAGATCTTGGTGATTTCATCGTCGAGCGTGGGCTCCTGGTTCGCCCCTTCCTTGATGGCCGCAAGTGGCTTGAAGAGATATCCTTCTAATCTGAAATCGAGATTCTTTCGCAGTGAAAAGACATTACGCATACCCCCGGCGACAAAATTGAACGCCCGAAAATTTGTAAGCATCATGGTGCGGCTATCCTGTATCGGAAAAAATCCGGGCGCATTGATGATAGTCCCCTGGTAGTTTGCGAATGTGGGCTGATTGGAAAACGATCCGTGAAAGTAGTAGCCTGAGCTGTAGATCCCTTTTCGAAAATATTGCTCGAGTATCACCGAACCCCGGAGCCACGTGCGCTGCTTGTTTTCAACACCAAACGACTTTGCTTTCGAGGTTGATCCAGGCGTGAGCTCTTCAGTCAGATCAAACCAGTCAACAGCAAAGTAATAGGCTTTGCCGGTTGATGCATACTGTTTTCGGTTCAGTGTATTTGTCGAAAGATGTAAACCATATCTCCCTCCGGTAAGCCTGAGCTCATCGAGTGTGTCAGTTGACACGAGCACATCGCTGTCTATGTACTTGTCGTTGTTGCTGAGGAAGTGTGCTTCAGCGGTGGCTTTGAACTGACGACCAACAGGAATACCGATGTTCACTCCAAGCTTGCGATCGATTCGCTCCAGGATTGTCGGAGAAGACTTATTAATAATGATGTCACTTCCTTCGATGAAGTTCCAGTCGTTGAAGGTCGCTTCAGGCTCAACGTACATTCGTCCGAAGTGCGGAAAATCAAGTCTCGCTTTGAGCTGAGCGGACTTGTAGAAGGAGCCAGTATAGAAATTTGCGCTGGCATGCGTCAGGATGCGGTTAAAATAATAGTAGTTCAGTCCGAGAAAGATATTGCTGATATTTCTGGTGGCGATGACACCCCCGAAATCTACCTGGAAGTTGTTGCTCGGTCGTCGCGCCAGAAGAAAATTGAACCGCTGCGTTGCTTCATTGAAGGAGAAACTGGGATAGACATTCTTGAAATATTCATTTGAGGCAAGACGGTAGTATCCGGACTTCACATCGCTGAAATAGAGCGGTCGTTTTCCGCTCTTAAAGAATCGGTTAATATAGCGTTGCTGTGCATCATTGAAACCCGTCATAACGATGTTGTCCACCAATAGCGGAGGGGTTCGGTCATTAAAATGGTTGCGGGCGATGGCGACGTCCTCGCACGCGCGACGTTCAGCGATCTTGGATTTTATTTCCGGCATCATCCTGATCGTTTCAGCATAACCGCTGTCTATCAACGCGCGCGCACGGCCGAAGTCGAATGTAGTGAACGGTTTAAGATTAGGTTGAATATAAACACCGGTAGACGGAACGTCACCCGGGTTGGATTTGTCCAACAGCAAATACAACAGCGATCTCGATACAAGCTTGTCGTCTTCATCTTTGGGATACTCATCGAAGATCTTGCTGGATACATTGCTGCCGATGATCACGTCGGGCTTGAATTCTTTCTGCGCTACATCTACCGGAAAATTGTTGTACACGCCACCGTCGAAAAGATATTTCCCATCAACCCGAATGGGGTTGTAAAAGAAAGGAACCGTTTGTGTTGCGCGTAACGCTTCGCCGAGCGCTCCATTCTTGAGAATAACTTCCCGCTGCGTGAATATCTCGGCTGCGACGACACGCAATGGAATGAACAGGCTGTCGAAATTTCCGTGGGCAATTGCTGAGGGTTGCGCCATGCGTTCGGCCATCGCAAAATTTAGCGAAAGGTCGTTGGCAATACTGCTGTTGAGATTAAAACTGAATGTGGAGTCGAGTGAAAGATTGAGTTTCACAAATGACGGGTGAGGATCGGCCTTATTGTAATAATAATAGTAGTAGCCTTCGTCAAGCTGACCATTGATCCATCGAAGGAGATTCTCTGTGATCATCGTCTCCTCGATCTGGTCGGGGCTCATTCCTGCAGCGTAACATCCCGCGACAATCCCACCCATTGAGGTTCCTACGATATAATCGATCGGGATCTCATTTTCTTCCAGTGCCTTCAGCACGCCGATGTGAGCAATGCCTTTCGCGGCCCCTCCGCTCATCACGACGGCTACCTTTTGCGCTTGACTGCCGAGACTAAGTAAGAGGAATGAAATAAAGAGTGCCTTCCGCATTTGTCACACCATATCGTATAACGATAAAGTGTGGTAAATATCCGAGAAGTAACCGGAATAAATCAAATTATCAATTGGCCGCCACTATTATCGGGGGTTCAGGCAGGAGAATGAGATCAAGCCGCTTGATGACTTTGGATTTGGCTTCCTCATATTCGAGAAGGTAGGCTTGCTTTACAGGTTGAGACGGCGGCAATTCCACGCGCAGCGCGTCGACCTGTTTACCATTTTTCCAGAAAATATAATGAAGGTGTGGCCCCGTAGCGAGTCCGGTGCTGCCTACATATCCAATCGTTTCACTCTGTCTCACACGAGCGCCGGGTCTCATGCCGGCGGCGATCTTCGACATGTGTAAATACTGTGTGCTGTACGTGTCGTTGTGACGGATCTTTACATAGTTACCATTCCGTCCATTGTAAGCTGCTTCGACAACGATACCATCACCCACCGAACGGATGGGAGTTCCTGTGGGCGCCGCAAAGTCGGTACCCAGATGCGCACGCCATACTTTGTTCACGGGATGAAACCTGTTGAGATTATAACGCGAGCTGATTCTTGTGAATTCTATCGGATACTTCAGCAAGGCTTTTCTCAAACTTTTTCCTTCCTCATCAAAGTAGTCGACGCCGTCGCCCTGGTCGAAGGGCACAGCATAATATGGATGATTAAAATGTTCGAAATAGATTCCGAGTATCTTGCCGATACCAAAAGGCGTGCCTTCGACCTGCTGCTCTTCAAAGAAGAGTTTGAAGCGGTCGCCTTTCTGAAGTTTGCCGAAATCGATCTGCCACGCAAAGATATCGACGAAGCGGTTCGTGAGCTCATGGGAAATGCCAAGCTTCTCGATCGTTTCTGAGAGTGTCGAACCAATCACGCCTGCGACTTCCTTCTCCACTATCATCACTTCGCGGTGAATTGCTTCCACACGCATGGAGTCCTTTAAGTGGAAGATATAGTAGTCTATGGGGTTAGCTTCATACACGATCGCCCGAAGGGATTTAAGTGAGTCGGATTCGGCGATGAGCGTGTATTTCTTGTTGATAGAGATCTTCCTGAAATCGAAAGTCTCGCGTGGGAGGAGACTGAGCTGTTGGTGAATGTGCTTAGGAACATAATATCCCTGAAGCAAATCAGTGAACCGTTGGTTTCTCCTAACAACATCTTCCACGACATGCATATTGTTCACTTGCATACCGTACTTAAATACCGGTTGCACTATTTCAACTTCCTTATGCTGGGTGGCGGTGGAGTCCACCGCAAAATCGGCCGGGTGCGTATAGGACAGCGCAAGTTGATCAACCAATACATATCCCGTTGCCATCAACCCAAGTCCGATCACACATCCAACGGCAACTTTCTTCCAGATCTTCACATCAAAAAATATTAAATGAGATGTTCTTAGTTAAAAGAGGTATCAAATGTAGTAAAAGTTTGAAAAATGGCCACGTATTCCGTAGCCTAATTGCCTGTTTATCAGTTAAGTGATGTTGTTCACCTAATCTGTATTTACCCGAAAATACTGTGGGAAGGGACTAGCGTTAGCTTTTGGCTTTAGCCTTAGCAACTCAACCCAATTGGAATCTCTTGCTGCAATTTAAGTGCGAACCAAACTCTGAACTCTGAACCCTGAACTCTAAACACTAAACCCCGACGAAAGCGAGACACCTCATCGGTGCAAGCTCTTATTGATAAAGTTCTGAGTACTTCTTCTTCCCACTATCAAGGAACCTGACAAATTTTTCCACGCTCCGGTCATATCCGTAAGGCCACTCGAGTACACGCTCATCCTTGCCGAGCAACACATAGAATGGTTGCGCGTTATTCTGCAGGTTGGTGATTTGAATGTCTGCATTTTGCTTGCCCAGTGTCTTCTTCACTTTGGAATCATACTTTGAAGTGTACCATTGCGATTCCGGGAGCTCGGTCTTGTCATCAACGTAGAGGGCAACTACAACAAAATCTTCACGCAGTCTTTGAAGAACCTGCGGATCGCTCCACACGATCGCTTCCATCTCACGGCAGTTGGTACATCCATGTCCCGTAAAGTCTATGAAGAGAGGCTTATTCTGCTGACGTGCGCAGGTAAGCGCCTGTTGATAGTCAAAGTACCCCTGCAGTCCATGCGGTAAATGAAGAAAGTCGGCATACTTGGGCTCATCGCAGACTTCGTTCTCGTTGCGGCCACGCGTCAGGGCAACGAGATCAAAGTCATGTGTGGCGGCCGGGGGAAGATATCCGGCCAGCATCTTAAGCGGCGCTCCCCATAAGCCGGGAATGAGATAAACGACAAATGAAAAAGTAGCGATGGCAAGCATCAATCGGGGTACACCGATCTTGTCTACCGGACTATCACTTGGCATCCTGATCTTGCCAAGGAAGTATGCGCCAAGCAAGCCGAAGATGACAATCCACATTGCGATATTCACATCACGGTCAAGAATTCCCCAGTGATACGACTGGTCAGCGATGCTGAGAAACTTAAGGCATAACGCCAGCTCCAGAAATCCAAGCGTCACTTTCACCGAGTTCAACCAACCGCCCGATGCCGGGAGACTTTTTATCCATTCTGGAAAAATTGCGAAAAGAGTAAAAGGAATAGCAAATGCCAGCGAATAGGAGAACATCGCCAGAACGGGTTTCAGGATCTGACCCCCTGCTGACATTACTACGACATTGCCCACGATGGGAATCGTGCATGAAAAAGACACCAGGACGAGTGTTGCTGCCATGAAGAAAATTCCAAGCGTACCACCACGTTCAGCCTGTTGATCCACTTTGTTCACCAATTTGTATGGCGCGTTGATCTCGAAAAGCCCAAAGAACGAAAGTGCGAACACGATGAAGATGGCGAAGATGAAAAGATTGGGCGCCCAGTGAGTGGCAAGGGCATTGAGCCCTTCAGCTCCCAGCAGCACCGCAAAAAGAGTTCCCGCGAGTGTGTAGATCACGATGATGGAAAGTCCGAAGAGCAATCCCTTGCGTATGCCCTGCGCTTTGGTTTGGTTGTCCTTCAGAAAGAAAGTAACTGTCATTGGCACCATTGGAAACACGCAAGGAGTAATGAGCGATGCGAGTCCGAGTACGAATGCAAAGACGAGATATCCGAAGAATGAATCCTCACTTGTATTTCTCTCTCCATCCAGGATCGATTTGTCGAGTAGGGGGCCTTTGATTTCGGCTGAGTTACTTTCGACTACCGGCGGTGTGGCTGCTTTGAACAGCGAGGAATCTATCGTTGAATTGCTGGTGGTTGAATTATTGTTCTTCTGTGATGATCCACCGGTAATATTGAGCCCTGTAAATGAAAACTCATCATTGAAAGGGATGCATTTTCCATCGACGTCGCTACATACCTGGTATTCTGCCTCACCGTCCAGTTGCACATCCACAGAGAGAATTTTTACACGCTGACGGAACTCGCCTGTACCTTTGAAGATCTTCACATCGCAGTCGAAGATGGCGTCGTGCTTGTCATGCGCGTCGATGGGTTTCAGCGCCCCGACAAGCTTGAATCCGGCATTTGGTTTAAGCGTGATCGAGGTCTTAATTGGTCCGTCTTCACAAGGGAATTCGCTGGAATACAGGTACCAATTTTTTTCAATTGTGGCTTTGAATATGAGGTCGATCTCTTCCCCGACGGCGGGAGCATTATTCGAAACACTGTAACTCCATTTTGCCGGTGTAAGTATCTGTCCAAACGTGCAAATCGTGGTCAGGAAAGCAATAACAAAAGCGGTTAATCGCATCTGGATCGGGATAAAAGTGCGCTAAGTTAACGCAAGTCTTTTCAAAATCGTTGGCGATGCGGGACATATATGGCCAGCGGTCGATAGCCTTTTTTGTTAAATAGGTGTTAAAGCCGGCGACCGTTGATGGTGCGGGAATTTCATAACTTTCAGAACCGGCCCATTTTAATAATCCTTTATATGAAAATGAAAAGACTGCTGACTATTGCGTTCGTTCTTCTTGTAGTTGTTGCCCATGCACAGACTGTAGACGACGTCATCAACAAATACCTTTCAGCCATCGGTGGTGCTGACAAGTGGAGAGCGATAAAATCCCGAAAGGCAGAAGGAAAAATGACGATGCAGGGATTTGAGCTGCCGGTCACGTTGTATCAAAAGCCTCCCGCGAAGCAGAAAGTAGTCGTGTCAGTGCAGGGAATGGAAATCATCCAGGCGTATGATGGCAAAGATGCGTGGGCGGTGAATCCGATGAGCCCATCCAAAGATCCCGTTAAGATCCCTGACGAAGATGCGAGGGACATGAAAGACAATGACTTTGAGAACGATTTCATCGATTATAAAAAGAAGGGACACGAGGTCAAGCTGTTGGGCACTGAGGCCGTTGAAGGAATAAAATGTTTTAAGGTGAAGCTTACCAAAAACAAAAACACACCGAACCCTGCAACTGAAACTCACTTCTTCGACGCAGAGAATTATGTGCCGATCATGCAGTCAAATATTGTCCACTCAGGTCCCGGCAAGGGAAAGGAAGTTAAGACCTACCTGAGCGATTACCAGGATGTGAAGGGTCTGATGGTTCCTTTCTCAATTGAAACGAAAGTCGACGGCGAGACTTTTCAGAAATTTACGTTTGAAAAGGTGACCGTCGATGAGCCAATGGATGACAGCATTTTTGCATTTCCCAAGAAATAGAGCTCGAAGGAGGCAAAGCGCGCAAAGTGCCTCACGCAAAGGCGCGCCAAGAACGCAAAGAAATTTTTTTTGTGATCCTGACGGGCATCGACGATTTGCAAAAGCAATCCGCGTTCGTCCGTGTAATCCATTGCCAAATAAAAAAGCCGCTCCCTGATCGGAGCGGCTTTAATGTTTATAACTAAAAACTATGAAAATTTAGTTTGAACACTCAAAGATCAGAAGGCATGTAACACGTTGGTGCCGAATTTCCGCGAAGGCAGCATAACCGTTGATTAGTGGTCACCAAGTCGCGGGCAAAATCACTTCCCTCCACCAAAATGCTTGAAGAACGCAACGATCGTCTCGATGCCGATGAGGAAATTTTTTATTCCGTAGTGCTCGTTCGGTGAGTGAAGTGCGTCGGTATCCAATCCAAATCCCATCAGAACGGTATCAAGGCCCAGCTCTTTTTTAAACAACGCTACGATCGGAATGCTGCCCCCATCGCGGGTGGGTATTGGAGTTTTACCCCAGACTTCTTCGAACGCTTTGCTCGCCGCCTTGAATGCTTTCGAGTCGGTAGGCGTTACCGCTGCTTCTCCTCCATGATGTGGCATGACTTTCACTTTCACCGACGCCGGACCCAACGACAAAAAATGCTTCGTGAAGAGTTGCTCAATCTCTTTCGGGTCCTGGTTGGGAACAAGTCTCATGGAGATCTTCGCATGTGCTTTCGCGGGCAACACCGTTTTAGCTCCTTCGCCGGTGTAGCCGCCCCAAATGCCGTTGACATCGAGTGTGGGCCGTGTGCCGGTTCTTTCCAGCGTCGTATACCCTTTCTCGCCCTGGATCTCTTTAATATCCAGCTCCTTTTTATATTCATTGAGATCGAAAGGTGCGGCGTTGAGTGCCTTGCGGTCAGCGTCTGTTAGTTCAACTACCTTATCATAAAATCCCGGAATGGTGATCCTTCCATCGTTGTCGTGCAGGGAGGCGATCATCTTGCAGAGCGTATTTACCGGATTCGCGACAGCACCACCATACACTCCTGAATGAAGGTCTCGGTTTGGACCGGTAACCTCCACTTCCATATAGCAAAGACCGCGCAACCCGGCGGTGATGGAGGGTTGATCAAGGGAAATCAAAGATGTATCTGAAATCAGGATGACATCAGCCTTAAGCTTTGCACTGTTGTTTTTTACAAAGCTCCCCAGGTTTTCAGACCCGACTTCCTCTTCACCTTCGATCATGAATTTAACGTTGGCATTGAGGAGATTTTTTTTCATCATGATCTCGAATGCCTTGATGTGCATGTAGAACTGCCCTTTGTCATCACACGCCCCGCGCGCATAAATTTTCCCATCACGTACGGTTGGCTCGAACGGCGGTGTATTCCAAAGCTCGAGCGGATCAGGTGGCTGCACGTCGTAGTGACCATAAACAAGGACAGTTGGCTTTGCCGGACCAATGATCTTTTCGCCGAAGACGATGGGATGACCCTTCGTTTCCATCAACTCAACTTTATCCGCGCCCGCCTCCACCAATTTGTGTTTGACGTATTCTGCTGCCTTTCGCACATCGTCCTTTCGCCTGCTATCGGCGCTGACGGAGGGAATACGAAGAAGGTCGAAAAGTTCGGTTAGGAAGCGGTCCTGGTTAGTTTGGATATATTCGCGGATCATAGAATTGAAAGAAAGATTTTTGTACCGCAAGTTAAATCATTCCCTTTAGCAACAGCAAAATGACTTCGCGCCGTGTTGCAACGTTGAAAAAAATTAGGCACGGAGTACACAGATTGCCACGGATCTATTAACGAAAAATCCTGCGTCAGAAAAGAATTGCACGAATGGGCAGCAAAGCTGCCTCTGTGTAATCATTATTCCTTTCACCTGTTGGTTCCATCTGTGTAATCTGGGGCAAATGTCTTTAGCATAGGGTAGGCTAATTGAACCTTTAAAAGTGAGAGGTGTAACCATGTTGGCATTAGAGGGTAGTCCTGCGGCAACCGTTAAGCAGACTCAAACGTCTTCCACGAACTGTGCGAAAATGGAACTTGTTTATTGCGCTGTGACAATTTTTTACAACGGTTTACTTCAAAATGACATCTCCGGCTTACATCATGCGTATTTTCACCTGTCGTTGTAAACCCATCTTTCATGATCTTCAATTATTTCCTTCTTGCCTTTAGAAACATCATCAAGCAACGTGGTTTTGCTATCGTGAATACGATGGGATTGGCCGTGGGCCTGGCGTCAGCACTCTTTATTATGCTTTACGTCAAGGACGAACTCACCTACGACACGATGCATCCCTTCGCGAATAGCACCTACCGCATGGGTTACTCAATCAATTTTCCCAATGGTGAGAAGGAAGCCGCACCCTACGCTCCAGCAGGTTGGGACAACTACCTAAAAGAGAACTACGAAGGCGTAACAGCAATTACGGGATACGAAGCTTACGGTATGCCGGTGAGTTTTCATTATGAAGCCAAGGACAGGATCACGATGACCGAGGACGTGATCTGGGCCGAGTCATCGATTACCGATGTGTTGTACCTGCCAGTGGTCAAGGGGAAACGTGATAAGCCTCTGGCAGATATTAACTCCATGATGCTGACAGAATCGGCTGCGCGCGAACTCTTCGGTGACGAAGATCCCATCGACAAAACGGTAATGGTATCTCATGGGTATGTGACGCGACAAAGTAAGATCAGCCTGGTGGTCACTGCCGTGATCAAGGATCCTCCTTCTAACTCGCACATTAATCCGAAATACGTCATTAATATTCTTGCCCTAAAACAATTTAATCCGGAGTTGGAAACACTTCTTAACACCTCCATGGGAGAAGGCAACAATCGCTATTTCGTTCAGTCATATTTCGTCTGTTTGGATGAAAAGCAAATCCCCCGGATTGAAGCTGATCTGCAGAAACGTTCGAATGAAATGGTGGCAAAGAATAACTGGGACTTCAAACTGCGACCTGTCATCAAAAAGATTACCGACATCCATTTTGATAAAGAGATGGACTGGACCATTGATCACAAGACGGCAGACCTGAATTATTTATATGTATTCATTACAATCGCACTCTTGATCCTCCTTGTTGCGGGTATAAACTACATCAACCTGTCCACCGCCAAGTCGGCAAGCCGCGCCCGGGAGATCGGGCTTCGAAAAACGTTTGGAGGCATCCGGCGGCAGTTGTTCTTTCAATTTATGCTCGAGTCGTTTGTTCTGGTGTTGCTTTCCTCAGTGGTCGCGCTTCTGCTTGTTTTGTTTTTCACGCCGCAGTTCAACCAGCTCACCGGTAAATCGTTCACAGCTTACCACGTTTTCAATTTGCCAACGCTCCTTATAATAGGTGTGGTGATAATCTTTGTGACGATCCTTGCAGGCAGCTACCCTGCACTCTTTGTTTCCGGCTTCGAGCCTGCCACCGTGCTGAAAGGAAAGTTTGCGTTTCGAAAGGGATCCACAGTCTTTCGTCAGTTTCTCACGACGCTGCAGTTTGCCGTCGCCGTGACACTACTCACCGGCACGGTCATCATCGTAAGGCAAATGGATCTGCTGAAAAATTCAAAACTGAATGAAGCGGGAAATCAAATCGTTTCGATCCGCTACGGTGGCTTTACCGGCTCCGCGACGGATCAGAAATTCCTTTCATTCAAAAATGCCGTGCTACAGGATCCTGAGATCGAATATGTAACGCTTGCCAATCACCTGCCCCGGTTGGATTTCTTCGGTCCGATTAATATGGAGATGCAGTTTCCGGAGATCAATGAAGAAAAGCATCAATGGTTCCAGCTGAACGGTGACTATGACTTTCCACGGACCTTCAACCTGAAGATCATTGCAGGGAGGGATTTTGATTCAAAAAATATTTCTGACTCAACTGCTATCCTGTTGAACGAAACAGCTGTGGCGGCACTCCACCTTACGCCTGCGGAAATGATTGGCAAGACGGTTTCACGCCCTGACTTCGTTATGGGTTATTCGCGCCGCGACACGACGAAGCCTGCGGTAACCGGCCTTGTAATCGGTGTCGTCGAAGATTTCCCTTACCGGTCGATGCACAAAAAGATCGATCCCCTTGCCATCTCACCGAAGCCACATTCAGACGACAGGATCATCCACGTGCGACTGCCTGCAAAGCGCATGTCTGAAAAGATTGCCAAGCTCGAAGAAGCATGGAAGCAAGTATTCCCCGGCTTTGGATTCGACTATTGGTTCGTAGATGAAGAGTTTGGCCGCATGTATGAAAACGAGACCAAGGTTGCCGGGCTGACCGAAAACTTCTCGTGGCTGGCGATATTAATTACTTGCGTTGGACTATACGGGCTTGCGTCTTTCATGTCGCAACAGCGAACAAAGGAGATCGGCATCCGCAAAACAATGGGTGCCAGTAACATGCAGGTACTCGTGCTACTGCTGAGTGTTTTTGGGAAGTTGCTGGTGATCGCGTGTGTTGTCGCTTTGCCGCTTACTTATTTTATCTCCAGCAAATGGTTGGAAAGTTTTCAGTATCGAACAAGTCTTTCCGTTTGGGTTTTTGGAGGGTCGATCGTACTGATCATCATGATCACATTGATCACTGTCGGCTATGAATCGCTGAAGGCATCGCTTTCAAATCCGGTGCAGGCGTTGAGACACGAATGAGTAAGACTTTTTTCCTCCCACAGATCACAGAGATCCCGCTGATTAATGCATTGTTTTCCTCATCAAAAAAATCTGCGCGATCAGCGATCCCGATAGCTGTGGGGACTGCGGGAGGAAAAAATGCATTCTGCTGCACAAGTCGATGTGTATTGTGGTAATGGCTGGTTGGTGATAATGTTATCGGGTTCTTGAAGTGTGTGTTTCCCCGATGACGTTTCACCAACCAGCTATTGTTTCCCATTACTAACTCTCACTTCAAGTATTGGTTGCACTGAGTCAGCTGGGAACAGTGCTTAGAACCTTGGGCTTTAATCCTTGAACTTAGAAGTTCAATCGTTTCCGCTACCAACTGTTAGTTCAGTTGCACAACTTTTTCGGAAATAATCCGCTCATCATTCGCATTCGGGTTTTCATGATATTAAATTCACTCGTTCCCCAGTGTGCGAAAAATTTTTTTATCAATTGGAAGACAACAACAACCACGGACTGTACCAACCCGCATTCGAAAAAGATTCCTGCGGTGTCGGTTTTATTGCCAACATAAAAGCGCGTAAGTCTCACCAGCTGGTGATGGATGCCATTACAATGCTTGAACGCATGAGCCATCGAGGTGCATGCGGATGCGAGCAAAATACCGGTGACGGTGCCGGTATACTGATCCAAATTCCTCATGAATTTTTTACAAATGAATGCAACAAGCTGGGCATCAAGCTGCCCTCATTTGGAAACTACGGAGTTGGCCTCGTGTTCTTTCCCCGCGACCCGAAGGCGCGCGAGGAATGCCGTACGGTGCTCAACCGCCAGATCAAGAAAATGAAGATGTCCCTGTTGGGATACCGCCTTCTACCCACAAAAAACAACGAAATCGGGGAGACGGCCTTGCGCGCCGAGCCCGTGATGGAGCAGATTTTTATTAAGCGGCCAGAATCGATCAGCGATCCGGACGTCTTTGAAAGGAAGCTTTTCATCCTGCGCAAATACATCACACGCATCGTTACCGAATCGGTTCAAGGCGTCAACAATCAATTCTATTTCTCATCACTTTCATATAAGACCATCGCGTATAAGGGAATGCTCACATCGCGTCAGCTGAAGCACTATTTCGCGGACCTGGAGCATGAAGAGGTTGTATCTGCACTGGCGGTGATCCATTCACGCTTTTCGACAAACACGTTCCCATCGTGGCGGCTTTCACAACCTTTCCGTTTCATCGCACACAACGGCGAAATCAATACGATACAGGGTAACATCAACTGGCTGAAATCGAAAGAAGCATTCTTCTCTTCTTCATACTTCACCCGCGAAGAGCTCGACATGGTGTTGCCGATCTGTAACCCGATGCAATCTGACTCCTCGAACCTGGACAATGTCATCGAGCTGCTACTTCACTCCGGCCGTTCGCTGCCGCACGTGATGATGATGCTTATCCCCGAGGCATGGGACGGCAATGAACAAATGTCCCAGGAGAAAAAAGATTTCTATGAATACCACGCTAACCTGATGGAGCCCTGGGATGGTCCAGCGTCAATAACATTCACTGACGGCAAGATCGTAGGGGCAACGTTGGATCGGAACGGGCTGCGACCGTCGAGGTACGTCGTCACCGATGACGACCGCGTGATCATGGCATCGGAAGTTGGCGTTCTGGACATCGACCCGGCTAAAGTGATAACAAAGGGGCGCCTGCAACCCGGAAAAATGTTCGTGGTAGATCTCGAACAAGGTCGCATCATCAGCGACGAAGAACTGAAAAAAGATATTTGCACGCGCAAACCTTACGGCGAGTGGGTGCGTGCCAATAAGGTCCGCTTTCAAGACCTTCCGGAACCGGGGGGCAGCTTTCATAAGTACGATCCGAGAACTTTTGTCAAAAGGCAAATCTCGTTCGGATATACAACCGAAGATGTGCGCGTAGTGCTGGCACAGATGTGCGAAACAGGAAAGGAGGCGCTCGGCTCGATGGGAAGCGACATTCCACTTGCCGTCCTGTCCAACCAAGCACAGCATTTATCGAGTTATTTCAAGCAGCTGTTCGCGCAGGTCACCAACCCTCCCATCGATTCAATCAGGGAGAGATTGGTGATGTCACTTTCTACGCACGTAGGTGGGTCTTTGAATTTGCTTGAAGAAACGCCAGAGCACTGCATCACACTTGAGTTGCCGATTCCGATTCTCTCCAATAGTGATCTTGAGAAGATACGTTACATCGATCACCGTCACCTGCAGACAAAAACAATTTATACTTACTTCAAAGCGGGCGGTGAGCCAGGTTCACTTGAGAAAGGATTGAATCGTGTTTGTCAATATGTGACAGATGCAATTGAAGACGGCTTTACCATCATTATCCTTTCTGACAGAAGCTTTGATAGCGGGCACGCTCAGATACCATCTTTACTGGCCGTTGCTGCCGTGCACCATGACCTGATTCGCAAAGGCCTTCGTGGAAAAGTCGGGTTGCTTGTTGAGGCCGGCGATGTTTGGGAAACGCATCATTACGCAACATTGATCGGGTACGGCGCATCGGGCGTGAATCCATATCTCGTCTTCCAAACGATCTTCGACATGAAGAAGCGCAACCTCCTTCGTGAAGATCTGACGGAGGAGCAAGCTGTATACAATTACAAGAAAGCCGTCTGCGGCGAGTTGCTCAAGATCATGAGCAAAATGGGTATCAGCACACTGCAGTCCTACCACGGTGCGCAGATATTCGAAGCCCTGGGCATTAGTAAAGATGTCGTGGATCAATACTTTGCCGGCACCGTATCAAGGATTGGCGGTTTAACGCTTGATGACATTGCGAGGGAAGCACTTGTCAAACACAAGCTTGCGTTTCCGAAGACGACCACGGACTCAAAAATGCTTGAGGTCGGCGGTGTTTACCAGTGGAAGCAACGCGGTGAAGCGCACCTTTTCAATCCGCAGACGATCCATTTGCTCCAGCATTCTACTAAAACGAACGACTACCAGCTGTTTAAGAAATATTCGACGCTGGTAAATGAGCAAAGTGAAAAGGCAATCACACTTCGCAGTTTATTAAAATTCCGCAAGGGCAAATCGATACCGATCAATGAAGTAGAGCCTGTTGAAAACATTTTCAAACGGTTCGCAACGGGAGCCATGTCATTCGGATCGATATCATACGAAGCGCACAGTACCCTGGCGGTTGCCATGAATCGCATCGGTGGAAAAAGCAATTGCGGCGAAGGTGGTGAAGACGAAGCACGTTTTCATAAAAAAGAAAATGGTGACTGGGAAAACTCCGCAATCAAGCAGGTTGCGTCGGGACGTTTCGGCGTAACCAGTTATTATTTAACGAACGCGAAAGAGCTCCAGATAAAAATGGCCCAGGGCGCAAAGCCCGGTGAAGGTGGTCAGCTCCCCGGACATAAAGTGGATGAATGGATCGGGCGTGTACGCCATTCCACACCTGGGGTTGGATTGATCTCTCCTCCTCCTCACCACGACATTTATTCAATCGAAGATCTCGCGCAGTTGATATTCGATCTTAAGAACGCCAACCGCGACGCGCGAATCAGCGTGAAGCTCGTGTCGGAGGCGGGTGTTGGAACAATCGCATCAGGTGTTGCGAAAGCACATGCGGATGTGATATTAATATCCGGGCACGATGGTGGTACAGGAGCATCGCCGCTAAGTTCAATCCGTCATGCAGGACTACCCTGGGAGATGGGACTTGCCGAAGCGCATCAGACACTGGTAAGAAACAAATTACGCGGTCGTGTTGTGCTGCAAACGGATGGGCAGATTCGCACGGGTCGCGATCTCGCAATTGCCGCCATGCTCGGTGCAGAAGAATGGGGCGTGGCAACAGCGGCCCTCGTCACGTCAGGGTGTATCATGATGCGCAAATGTCATTTGAATACATGTCCCGTCGGCGTGGCGACTCAGAATAAAGAACTGCGTGCATTGTTCACAGGCAAGCCCGAACATGTCGTGAATCTCTTTACTTTCCTTGCTCAAGAGCTTCGCGAGATCATGGCCGAGCTTGGATTCAGGACTGTGAATGAGATGGTGGGACAAAGTGATTACCTGGAGTCTACCGATGATTCGCGCTGGAAGCCTGGCACGCTGGATCTCTCACCCATATTATATAAGGAACCCATCAGCCTCGACACTGCCCTTTTCCGCCAGGAAGATCAGGATCATGGCATCGAGCATGTCCTCGACAGAACGCTGATCAAGATCGCCAAACCATTCCTCGAAGAAAAGGAATCCGTGCATGGCGTCTTCTCGATCACGAACGAAGATCGCGCAGTGGGTGCAATGCTTTCTAACGAAATATCAAAACGCTTCAAACCTTCCGAGTTTATCCTGAATGAATCCGGTGGCATTCACTATAAGTTTCATGGCACTGCAGGACAGAGTTTTGCAGCGTTTACCGCCCCAGGCGTCATCTTCGAACTGGAAGGCGATGCGAACGACTATTTTGGAAAAGGACTCTCCGGTGCGCGCGTCATTGTCTATCCCGATAAGCGCATCACATATGATCCATCAAAGAATATCATCGTCGGAAACGTTGCGTTATACGGAGCCACTTCCGGTGAAGTATTCATTCGCGGTCGCGCGGGTGAGCGGTTCGCTGTGAGAAATTCTGGTGCAAGGGCAGTGGTCGAAGGCGTCGGCGATCACGGCTGCGAGTACATGACAGGAGGCACTGTCGTTGTGTTGGGTGATACCGGAAGGAATTTTGCTGCCGGAATGAGTGGTGGCGTCGCCTATGTCTACGACAGCAAAGAGCAGTTTCCTCTGAACGTGAACATGGAAATGGTCATCATCGACAACAAGGATGAAGAAGATGAGCAAGTTCTTCGTGCGATGATCATGGAGCACCTCACACACACTGGAAGTGAAACCGCTGCGAAGATCATCAAGAATTGGGATACGGCATTCGCGCATTTTGTGAAGGTGATGCCCGTAGAATACAAGGAAGTGTTGAAAAAGCGCAAAGCTGTAAGTCAGCACGCCAGCGTCAAAAGCCTCACCCATTAACTATTAACTTTTAACTGTCAACTCACAAATGGGCAAGCCCACAGGATTTTTAGAGAATGGACGCGAGCTTCCGAAGAAGCGCGAGGTAAAACAACGCCTTGGCGATTATAAAGAAGTAGAAGGAACGGTTGATGAAACACTGACGCGCAAACAGGCAAGCCGGTGCATGGATTGCGGTATTCCGTTCTGCCACAGTGGTTGTCCTCTTGGAAACAATATTCCTGAATTCAACGACGCTGCTTATCAGGGGAACTGGAAGCTGGCTTATGATATCCTTTCGTCGACGAACAATTTTCCTGAATTCACCGGAAGGATCTGTCCTGCACCTTGTGAAGCATCATGTGTGCTGGCGATCAACAAGCCTGCAATCACCATTGAATACATCGAAAAGTCGATCATAGAAAAAGCATTCGAGCTAGGACTCGTGACCCCGCGGGTGCCTGCTTCGCGCACCGGTAAGAAGATCGCAGTTGTTGGTTCCGGTCCTGCCGGATTAGCGGCGGCAGCCCAGCTCAATACAGCTGGACATCTCGTTACCGTTTTTGAAAGAGCTGATGAAGTCGGTGGACTGTTGCGTTATGGAATTCCGGATTTCAAACTTGACAAAGGAGTATTGGATCGTCGCATCAATTTGATGAAGGAAGAGGGAGTAACATTCAAAACGAACGCGAATGTCGGTGTGAATGTCACCGTCCAATCGCTGCGTGAAGATTTCGATGCGATACTTCTCACAGGTGGTTCAACTATCCCCCGCGATTTGAATATTCCCGGAAGAGAAATGAGGGGAATTCATTTCGCGATGGACTTTCTGACACAGCAGAATCGTCGTGTGAACGGAAAGAAAGTGGAACAGGAGGAGATCCTTGCGAAAAATAAGAATGTGATCGTGTTGGGAGGTGGTGACACAGGATCGGATTGCGTCGGAACTTCGAATCGCCATGGTGCAAAGTCGGTGACGCAAATTGAAATTCTCAATCGTCCTCCGAACGAGCGCGACGCTTCGATGCCGTGGCCGCATTGGCCGGCGATACTTCGGACTTCAACATCACACGAAGAAGGTTGCGACAGGCATTGGAGTATTGTGACAAAAGAGTTTGTTGGTGATGGCAACCCCTCGGCTTCGCTCAGGGTGACAGGCTTGAAAGTAGTGGAAGTTCAATGGACCAAAGCCGAACCCGGCAAGCCAATGAGCTTCAAGGAAATTCCTGGCACGGAGAAAACACTTCCAGGTGATCTTGTTCTTCTTGCGATGGGATTCCTGCATCCACAAAAAGACGGACTGCTGAAGCAATTGAATGTCAATCTTGATGAGCGAGGCAACGTCTTGTGCCAGAATTATCAAACTTCAGTTGAAGGCGTGTTCTCGGCCGGTGATATGAGAAGAGGGCAGTCGTTGGTTGTTTGGGCGATAAGTGAGGGAAGGGAGGCCGCGAGAGCTGTAGATCAATATCTTATGGGTGAGTCTTCTCTCGAAGCGAAAGAGAAAGGGATACTCAATCTTGCTTAGGCGGCTTGCCCCGACGAAATGCAATGCAGTCGGGGTAGATCAATATCTTATGGGTGAGTCTTCTCTCGAAGCAAAAGAGAAAGGGATACTCAATCTTGCGTAGACTCGCTTACGCTCGCCGGGTATTCACCGCGAAGGCGCGATGACGCAAAGGATCGCGAAGGACGCTTAAATACATTTCCCACGGATCAACACAGATTAAGTATCACAGATTAACACAGATCCGTGCCAATCTGTGTGCATTCAATCCGTGAAATCCGTGAGAACCTGCATTCATCTGCGCTCTCTGCGACCTCCGCAGTTAAGTTATTCCGCACGTCCTCCTTCGACTCCGCTCAGAATGAAAAACTTCGCTTCTAACTCGCTCAAATCTTCAAATTGCCAAATTTTCAAATCTTCAAATTCAATTCTACCTTTCTACTTCGAACTTCAATCATTCAAAGTTTATGGAATACCGCATCGAAAAAGACACCATGGGCGAAGTGAAAGTGCCCGCCGACAAATACTGGGGCGCTCAAACTGAACGCTCCCGCAATAATTTCAAGATTGGCCCTGAGGCCTCTATGCCCAAAGAAATCATCTACGCTTTCGGATATCTCAAGAAAGCTGCTGCTATGGCGAACCATGAGCTCGGCGTGTTGTCCGCAGATAAAAAGGATCTCATTGCCAAAGTCTGCGACGAGATCATTGCCCACAAACTCGACGACCAGTTCCCGCTTGTGATCTGGCAGACCGGCTCCGGTACGCAAAGCAACATGAACGCCAATGAAGTGATCGCTTACCGCGCACACGTGTTACAGGGAGGAAAGCTCGCCGACGAGAAGAAAGTATTGCATCCCAACGATGATGTGAATAAATCGCAATCATCAAATGATACCTTCCCAACTGCGATGCACATCGCGGCATACAAGCAGGTAGTGGAAATCACATTACCGGGAATGAAGAAGCTGCGCGACACACTCGCAAACAAAGCTGCCGACTGGAAGAATGTGGTAAAGACGGGTCGCACGCATTTTATGGATGCAACGCCTTTGACACTTGGTCAGGAATTTTCAGGCTACGTGCAGCAGATCGACAACAGCATGCGCGCGATCAACAACGCACTTGAAGCAGTGAAAGAACTTGCCCTCGGCGGCACAGCCGTTGGCACGGGACTCAATACACCGAAAGGTTATGATGTGCTTGTTGCAAAAAAGATTGCAGAGCTTACCGGCTACCCCTTTGTAACAGCTCCGAATAAATTCGAAGCACTTGCCGCGCACGATGCCATGGTTGAACTCTCTGGCGCATTGAAGCGTGCTGCGGTTGCCTTCATGAAGGTTGGAAATGACATCCGTATGCTCAGCTCCGGACCTCGCTCCGGCATCGGTGAGATCATTATCCCCGACAACGAGCCGGGCTCATCGATCATGCCGGGAAAAGTTAATCCTACTCAACCGGAAGCGCTGACGATGGTATGTGCCCAGGTGATCGGCAACGACGTCGCTGTTTCAGTGGGCGGCGCAACCGGGCATTTCGAGTTGAACGTTTTCAAACCTGTGATCGCGGCGAACGTGCTGCAGTCCGCAAGGCTGATCGGCGATGCGTGCGTATCATTCAATGAAAAGTGCGCAATCGGTATCGAACCGAATCTTCCGATCATCAAACAACACATGGAGAACTCGTTGATGTTGGTGACATCACTCAACACCCATATCGGTTACGAGAACGCTGCCAAGATTGCGAAGAAGGCTCATAAAGAGAACAAAACGTTACGCGAAGCAGCTGTCGAGTTGGGGCTTGTTACGTCAGAGCAGTTTGATCAGTGGGTGAGACCGGAAAAGATGGTTTAGTTGTTGCCTGTTTCCAGTGACCTGTTGCCTGTCAAATATGGCTCTGGCGTTAGGAGGTGTATCCTTAAAATAAGGGTGAATTACGGGCCGCCGGTGACCGGCGACGCGCAAACCAACATGAGGACGACGCCCGCAATTCCCTGTATTTCAAAACTTTTACTAATTTTAGCTTAGATTAACCCCATTTATGATGAAAACTAGACTTCTTATTGTCTGCCTGGCTTTGATTTTTTCCGGCTCGCAGGTTTTCGCCCAGCTTACAAAAGCGGAGAAAAAGGAATGGAAAAAGAAGGCTAAGGAATATGCAAAGAACCCTGCCAACCTCAAGGAATTTACTGAGGCCAAGCAGAATTCCGACAACGCACTTGCCAAAATGAACGCCGACCTGAAGGCGGCTCAATCTGCAGTCAGCGACAAGAATGCAAGGATCGCTGAACTTGAAGACCAGATTGCCAGCATGCGTGGCGAACTTACTTCTGCAAAGACAGAGCTTGCCAACCTCAAGGCTAACCCCGTTGTAAACCCGATGGATTTTTCCAAAGGTGTCGTTTTCAAAGTGCAGGTGGGAGCTTTCAAGAACAAAGACTTGTCGAAGTATTTTGATAACAATCCCAACTTCGGCGGTGAAGCAGCTGCGAAGGATTCAGCTGAACCCCAGCGCATCACTATCGGTATCTTCCGCGATTACTGGGAAGCTGACACTTTCAAGAAATACATGCGCGACATGGGGGTAAAAGACGCATGGATTGTTCCATACAGAGATGGCGCGCGAGTGGAGATTAAAGATGTAATGGAAGGCGTCACGGCGGAGAAGGCTGAGAAAGCTCAGCAGAAGTAATCACTCCAAGAGCTCAATGAAAGCCCTGAAGTCACCGTGCTTCAGGGCTTTTTTGTTTTCGTATTTTTGCGACCATGAAAGGTGCGATTGCTTTTATTGGAATCCTTTTCTCAACGTGTGCTTTGGGGCAAATACGTCTTACAAAGCTTGTGCTTAAACCGAAACAGGTCTATGAAATAAAAGAGTCAGACATACTTGTGGTCGATAGTCTGATCATGCAGGACTCTTCGACGATCATTCTCAATAAATTAAAGCACGACAATTTCATCCACGCAAAAGTCGCCGTGTTCTATCGCGGTGCTGTCGTCGATGGGCATGGTGCTACTGGAATCCCAGGAAGAAAAGGGAGACCGGGGAATTCGCCGATGAGTCCGTGTACTAGTGGCACAGCCGGCACTATGGGAAGTGAAGGCACCAACGGTGGTAACGGTGTCAATGTCTCATTTTATTTTTCTGAAATCCTGATCAGAGGTAACGTTACAATAGACGTTTCAGGAGGAGCTGCTGGTGATGGTGGAGATGGTGGGGTCGGAGGAGGCGGTGGTCCAGGCACAAGACTTTGCAAAGGCGGAAGTGGCGGACAGGGTGGAGCTGGCGCCAACGGCGGGAATGGCGGCAACGCGGGTTCTGTATCTTTCATCTGTCCGAAAATCCCCGAGCTCCGGCTCATGCTCGGCGAAAAAATCATTGTGAGGAACTACGGCGGAGACCGTGGCATCGGAGGAACAGGTGGCGCGGGCGGATACTCCGGCCTCAGCGCTTTACAAGACAGCAAGATGGACGGAAAACATGGTCGAAAGGGCGTGAAGGGTGCGGATGGGTTTGCGGGAAAGCCGGGATCAGTAAATTTCCCGGATAAATGAGAGACCGTCGCTGGCTATACAAACCCATTCCCGACCAGGAGAAGATCGAAGCGCTCGGAAAGAGCATCAACGTCAACAAGTATCTGGCTGCGATCCTCATTCAGCGTGGTGTTGAAACATTTGAAAGTGCAAAGAAATTTTTCACGCCTTCATTAGATGATCTTCACGATCCTTTCCTGATGAAGGACATGAGCATTGCAGTCGATCGTATCAAAAAGGCTATCGACAACAACGAAAAGATACTTGTCTACGGCGACTACGATGTAGACGGAACGACAGCGGTGTCACTGGTGTACAGCTATCTGAGCAGCTTCTATCCGTCTTGTGATTTTTATATTCCCGATCGCTCTTCCGAAGGATATGGTGTTTCGAGAGCGGGTGTGATGTGGGCCGAGCAAAATAATTTCTCGCTGATCATAGCGCTCGATCTCGGCATCAAGGCATCTGACATGGTTGGACTCGCCAACCATAAAGGCATTGATTTCATTATTTGTGATCATCACCTTCCCGATAAAAAAATTCCGCAGGCTGTCGCTGTCCTCGACCCCAAGCAGGATGATTGCAATTATCCATTCAATGAGTTGAGTGGATGCGGCATAGGGTTCAAACTGATGCAGGCATATGGAAGAAAGTACGGTGATGAAAAGGCGGTCTTCGAATACCTTGATCTTGTTGCGGTGAGTATCGCGTCTGATATTGTCCCGATCAATGGTGAAAACAGGATACTGGCTGCTTTCGGATTGAAGAAACTGAACGATAATCCAAGGCCCGGTCTGAAAGCATTGAAAGACATCGCCAATGTCAAGTCGGATCTCGATGTCTCAGGCATAGTGTTCACCCTGGGGCCACGTATTAATGCAGCGGGTCGCGTAGCGCATGCGCGCGGCGCGGTGCAGTTACTTATCTCGAAGACAGAGGAAGATGCAAATGCGTTCGCGGAAAAAATCAACATCAAAAACGACGAACGCCGGGAGTTTGACCTGAACATTACCGAGGAAGCGCTTGCCATGATTGGGGCAGATACCATGCTTCAAAGAGCCAAAAGCACGGTGTTGTTCAAGGATTCGTGGCACAAAGGTGTAATTGGCATAGTTGCTGCTAGGTGTATCGAACATTATTACAGACCCACGGTGATACTGACTGAAAGCAATGATAAAATAACAGGTTCCGCGCGCAGCGTAAACGGGTTCGATCTCTACCAGGCGATCGAGCAATGCAGCGACCTGTTGGAGAAATTCGGGGGACATAAGTATGCTGCCGGACTTACACTGGAACGAGGAAACCTGCCCGCCTTCCAGCAGCGATTCGAAGAGGTGGTGGCGGCATCAATCACTGATGAAATGCTCACGCCCGTGGTGGAGATAGACATCCCTATCCAATTTGACATTTTCACACCGAAGTTTATTGCGATCCTCAAGCGCATGGCGCCTTTTGGGCCTGAGAATCAGAGGCCGGTTTTCGCGGCAAAAAATGTTTATGTGCTGAACTCACTCGCAACCTTCAAAGACAAGCATCTCCGCTTTCTTGCCGGACAGAAAGGCAATGAATATTTTTTCAATGCTGTAGGATTCGACCAGATACAACATTATGACCGCCTTCTGAATGGAGATTCATTCAATATGGTTTTCACACTGGAAGAAAGTACATTCAATGGAAATACGAGCATGCAGCTTCGTATCAAAGACATAAAATTCGACTGATCGATGATCCTGAAAGCTGAAAATCTGCTGAAGAAATACAAGAAACGCACCGTCGTCAACAACGTGTCCGTGCAGGTAGGACAGGGCGAGATTGTCGGATTGCTCGGGCCCAATGGTGCCGGCAAAACCACCAGCTTCTACATGATCGTGGGATTGATAAAGCCGAATGGAGGAAAGATCTTCCTCGACAGTGAGGATATTACGGACCTTCCAATGTACAAGCGTGCGAAACTTGGTATCGGATATCTCGCCCAGGAGGCATCGATCTTTCGGTCGCTCACTGTCGAAGAGAATATAATGGCGCCGCTCGAAATGCGTGATCTTTCAAAGCAGGCTCGCAAGGAAAAAGTTGAAAGTTTACTGGAGGAGTTCAGCTTGTCCCATGTAAGAAAGAACCTTGGGATGGTGTTGTCAGGAGGTGAACGACGACGCACTGAAATTGCGCGGGCGCTGGCAGTGGACCCTCACTTTGTTTTGCTCGATGAGCCTTTCGCGGGCGTCGATCCCATCGCCGTCGAGGAAATTCAATCAATCGTCTCCAAACTGAAACGGAAAAACATCGGAATCCTCATCACCGATCACAATGTGGACGAGACCTTGACGATCACGGACCGCGCATACCTGATGGTTGAGGGCAAGCTCTTCAAACAAGGTACCGCAGAAGATTTGGCTAACGATCCGTTGGTGCGTAAAGTTTATTTAGGGCAGAATTTTCAGCTTCGCAGGCACGCATCCACCATTCCTAAAACTTAAGTTCGTCATGAAAATTGACGGGAAAACTTAACGGGTATCCACGAACGGATGCTTTGATCTTTCCGACATACTGAATTCCATATTTCTTGCCTCCGAAGAGACTAAGCAACGTATCCACCAGTCCCACTTCTTTCAAATTCAGATGTATTTCCAGCGGAACAGTGAATTCCGAGTTTCCTGTGATGAGGGTGCTTAGCTTTTGATCGACGTTCGCGGCCTTCTTCCCGTCCAGCATTACGTCGATCACAATTTCTTTCAGGCGCATCCTTCCCGAATTGGGATTGAAAAAAACAGCATCCGCTTTGAGAAGTGAATTGCCATTCGACTCAGGTTCAACCGACTTAATATTAATACCTCTCAGGACGATGTTCTCCTTCGGCGCCTTGCACCCTCCGATCAGCATCGATGCCAGCACGATCCAAACAAAATATCTCATTCTCATAATTTCAAAATCACAATCTTACAATATTCTACTTTTGCATTCATGTCACCCATCACTCACTTCGGGCAAATTGCAGATGGCCTCGCGGATAAGTCTTATGCCATCGTCGACAACTTCCTTACTCCGGGCGAAGTCGCGGCGATATTACACACCGACGAATTCACAAACGCGAAGTTACACTTTAAAAAAGCCGGCATTGGCAAACAGCAGGAACGCCAGGTGAATGAAAGTATCCGCGGCGACTTCATACAATGGATTGATCCTGCCAAAACCAGTGCTCCCATCGGCCTATATACCGATCGCCTCCGTGAACTATTGCAATATTTGAACCAGGCCTTATTCTTAAGTCTGAAAGATGCAGAGGTACACCTTACAACGTACCCGCCCGGCACTTTCTACAAACGCCATCTCGATCAGTTCCGGGCAGACGATCACCGGAAATTGTCGGTGATCTGTTATCTGAATAGTGACTGGAGCGAGCAAGACGGAGGTCAATTGAAAATGTATCTACCCGAGGGATCACTGGAAGTTTCGCCCATTGGTGGCAGATTGGTTTGCTTTCGAAGCGATAAGATAGAACATGAAGTTCTTCCAGCAACGAGAGACCGATTGAGTATTACCGGGTGGATTACCGATCGAGTGATCTGAATACATTTCTCACAGATTAACACAGATTGAATATCACGGATTCGCACGGATCTGTGAAGACCTGTGTGCATTTCATCCGTGAATATCCCTGCCTTCGCCGAAGCGGCTACGCTCAGGCAGGCGTGAGAACTGTATTTATTATTTATGCTATTTTGGAAATAGCTTGGGATCGATCCCCGGCATCAGCTTCATCGCATTCTTATAGTAAATCTTTTTCAGCACGTCATCAGGCAACCCAATTCCATACATGCGCCAGAATGCGTGGTACCTCTTGTGATAAGGAAAATATTCATCTTCCGTTTCTAATACACGGAAGTATGTTTCATACTCATCCGGTACCCAACTGTCTTTGCCGAAAAGTACACGGTCCTGGTATTTTGTCAGGAACGCTTTTGCTGCGCGCGGCTGTCTTCCGAGTTCAGCAATGACAGCTCCAATCTCTGTGTACATGTTCGGGAACTGGTCCAGCAGTCCGCCAAGCTTCTTGAGATCACTTCCATACCATCCAAGGTGCGCATTGATGAATTTTGTTTTTGGATGCTTCCTGAAAATATTGTGTTGTTCCTTGATAATCGTCTCCCACTTGACAGAATCGGTGTCATGTCTGCGGCCAGGGTGAAGCTTCAACTCAAGCCAACGCTCATTGTTCTTGTCGATAGGGTCCCAGAATTGTTTGGGGTCTGCTGCGTGGATGAGAACGGGAATTCCAAGCTCGCCGCATTTAGCCCATACCGGATCAATACGCGGATCATCGATGTGGATGCGCTTCCCGTTTTTGTCACGGTTGAACATGCCAAGTGACTTATAGATCTTCAATCCCTTGGCGCCGCGCTTCACATCATCTTCAAGCTGCTTGGAAATTCTTCCGGCCCACTCAGGGTTGTCGATGTCCCTGAAGTCTACGTTAGTGAAAAGGATGAATCGATCAGGATAACGATTCTTGATATTCTCTATTGATCTCTCCAGGTGATCTCCGCTCCCTCCGAACCCGCGTCCGCTTAGATTCACCATCACTGCCATGTTGAGCTTGTCCATTGCTGTGATCAGATCTTTGAAATCCGATGTCGGCATGTTCCCCTGGTGGTTATGAATATCGATGAATGGAAATTTTGATCTGGTTAAGTGATGCTCCTCCACCACAAGTGAAGATGGCGGATCGTATTCCTCAAAATCCATCTTCATATCGAGTGGCTTCTCCTGGGCCAGTACGGCGGCAGAGAATAGGAGCATTACAAGCAGGAATACCTTGTGCATAGTTGAATGATTAATGATCGAAGAAACGTATTTCTAAAAGTCTCAGAAGGGCAATTTATTCAAACGGCCCGAAAGAATTTGTTAACAAAGTTTAAACCTGCCCCCTTTTCCAAGGTCTAACGGTCAGATTCGCAATAATGAATCACTCCTATGAGAAAGCTCATTTCTTTTGCGGTGTTCGCGGCAATTATGATCCTTCTTCTGGCAGCAAAAAGTGCTGATGCGCAGGTTATTGTGCGGGCACGTCTTGGCGCGCCAGCGGCACACCTTCGTCCATTCCCCAGAGCGGGTTATTACGGAGTCAGAGTCTACCGTCCACGCGTGTTCGCCCCGGTCGCGTACATCCCCGGACGACGCGTTGTCAGGGTAGGAAGATTTTATTGATTGAAGAAAGACTTTGTGGATGGAAGGGGTAGGTTAGTTTGGAAAGAGCGACCCTGCAGCAACGAAGTGTTCTACAGGGCGCTCTTTTTTGTTGAATGCATTTCCCACGGATGGCACAGATTGAATGCACGGATTCTCACGGATAAATGCTCCATCTGTGCTGATCTGTGATATTCGATCCGTGGTATCCGTGGGAAGTGCATTCCTCCGTTTCGTTATAATTCTTCATAAATTGCTTTCTGAATCACACTATGAAGAATCTTCTTTCACTTTTTGTCCTCCTCGCTGTTATCAATTCCGCTTTCAGCCAGGCTGCTGATCCGGTTCTTGATGCCGCGAAGAAAAAGATCGCCGCCAAAGATTATGCAGGTGCGAAGAAAGACCTTTCGAAATTCATCGATGCCAATCCCAAGAACAAAGTCGCGCTGGACCTTCGCGGACAAGCAAAGGCAGGACTGGAAGATTTTTATGGCGGCATCAGCGACTTCACCATTGCCCTCGAGATTGATTCAACATTTGCAGATGCCCTCAATCACCGCGGCGCCGCAAAAATAGAATTGGGTGACGATGAAAGCGCTATCGACGATCTCGACAAAGCAATTCGCTTGAGTCCCAAAAATTCCGACGCATATACTAATCGCGGGTTTGCCAACTTCAATCTCGAAGACCTGCAGGCGGCGTACTTTGATTTTTCGAAGGCATTGGAGTTGGGACCAGCTACGGCTGAGGCTTATCTGAATCGCGGATTCGTGAAGGCGGAACTTGGAGAATTTGTCAGCGCCATTGACGATTACGCTAAAGCGCTGGAGATGGATAAGAACAATGCGCGGCTCTTCAATTACCGCGGCGTAGCGTTGTATCAGACTGGGAATTTCGACAAGGCGATTGCAGATTACGATCAAGCCATCAAGCTCGACGCAAAAGATCCGGTGAAATATGAAAACCGTGCGCTCGCAAAAAGTGCAAAAGATGATTTTAAAGGCGCGCTGGAAGATTATAATAAAGCAATAGAGATCGAGGGAAATGATCCCGAGACGATCAATCTCCGGGGTACACTAAAGTATACGATGCAGGATTTCGAAGGAGCGATTGCAGATTATAACAAAGCAATTGAATTGGATAACACCAATCCTATGTATTTCGACAACCGCGCGCTTGCCAAGACTGAAAAAGGAGACTACGCCGGAGCGGTTGAAGATTATTCAAATTCTGTTGAGCTGTATCCTAATGATCCTGAAACATTCTATCAGCGCGGGCTTGTGAAGTTGTTGATGAATAACAACTACGATGCGTGCCTGGATCTTAAGCGTGCCGATGAGTTGGGATCGACAGATGCGAAGTCTGCGATCAAGAAGAATTGCAAGTAGTACTCACCCATTCTTTATCACATTCCCCTGTGCATCGCGGAACCCGCCCGTAATAATGATAATCAAATCAACAAGCGTCCAGATGCCGCAGCCCCCGAGCGTTAACAGCTGAACGATCCCTATCGTTGTGTGACCCGTGTAGAAACGGTGGATTCCGAACGGGCCTAAGAAAATACACAGCAACAGCACTGTCAACCAGCGACTGTCGGGTTGCGCAGTGGGTACAGCCATCTGCCGAACGCCACACTTGGGACATATTTCTGCTTTAGCACTGATCAGCGCACCACATTCGGTGCAGTATTTTTCGTTGGGGCCTTTCATGTTCAAAAGAGTTTCTAAACAAGTTCTTTAATACAGGTTCATGAAGAACACAAGGGGTACATGAGGGACAAAGAAAACATGGTGTTCGTCGTGTGCATTTCTTGGTGTCCGTCGCCTGCCACGATGGATCGTAGCGGAGTTGGGGTGACCCTGCAGTTTTTGAATCATAATACGTTTCTTCCTATCCAGAACGCAATCACCACGCCAAACACCACCCAGATCGCCACAGGCCCATACAGTCTCTTCCTCACTAAAAGCATCGTGGGCGTTAATTCAATTTTTTCAAAAACAAATCCACCGGCCATGTATGGCAATGACACGATCAACAGCGGGTTTAATGCGAATGCGTTGGCAATATTAAAATGCAGCAGCTGATATATCGCGCGTTGTGAACCGCACCCGGGACACAAGTACCCTGTGAGCCATCTGAACGGGCAATCAGGGAAATAATTGGTGCTGTCGGCGGGGTCGAAGTTCCAGTAAAGAAACCCCAACACCGCCGCGAGAATCACCAATGAAGAATATTTAAGAGTTCTGGAATGCACCCATCATGGCGGCCCCGCCCAGCATGAACATGAAGATGAGGTAGCAAACAGTGATGGCAATGCCGGCAAAGAATCCAATCTTCGTCCACTTACCGGCGTCCGCAGAAGCCTGGTTAGCGCCGGCAACATCGCCAGCATAAAATCTTGACTCAACTTTAGTCGCGTTGATGATCCCCACAATTCCTAACGGCAAGCAACAGAAGATCGTCACAAGGATGGACTCAATAAGCCATGATTTAGGCGGCTTCTGTCCGGTGTTTTGGTTTTCCATAGGATTTTAATGGTTAAGGTTAGAGGGTAATTTAACTAAAGATTCACTGAAAACATTGACTATTTTTGACGAATCCCTTTCATGAACGCAGCGCTTCAAAGGTTATTTGATGAGATAGAATTGCAGCGAACAACGCTCATGAAGTCTGTCAGTCATCTGACGGAAGAGCAACTCAACGCCCGCCTCATTCCGGGAAAATGGTCTGTCGCCGAGATCCTGAGTCACGTCATCTCGGCTGAAAGATTGTCATTGATCTATCTCGAGAAGAAAATTCTTGCGATCGACGCGACAAAAGATTCCGGCATGTGGGAAGAAGTCAAGATCAACCTCCTTAAAATATCACAACGTCTCCCCGGGTTGAAGTTCAAGGTCCCGAAAACACTTCAGGAAAAAATGACGCAGTACCATTCAATTGCTGCTCTCACTTCTGAATGGGACAGCGTGAGAAAAGATCTTGCAGCCTTCCTGGAGAAAATTCCCGATGCAAAAGTCGAGCGGATGATCTACCGGCACGTGCGCGCAGGTTATTTGAACATCCGTCATGCGCTTATTTTCTTCCGCGAACATATTATTCACCATACCCCTCAAATAAAAAGATTGGTAAACACACGGTGAACCCATTATCCTTACCGATTGATAGTTTATCCCCACTCATAACCCTATCCGCATGAAAAAAGTGTGTCTCCTCCTCTTAGTCATTTTCTCCATTCCTGCAATTGCCCAAACGAAACTGCAGTCGCCCGCCGAGTTCCTGGGCTATGAACTGGGCGACCGGTTCACGAGGCATTACCGCGTTGTCGAATACTTCAAGCATGTGGATGATGCCTCGGCGAATGTGAAAGTGATGCAGTATGGGGAAACCTACGAGCATCGACCGTTGATCTATGCCATCATCACTTCCCCTGAAAATTTCAATAACCTCGAACAGATCCGCACGGATAATCTCAAACGCGCCGGTATGGTAGAGGGCACTCCTTCCACCAACAAAGTGGCCATTGTCTGGTTGAGCTACAATGTGCATGGCAACGAAGCCAACTCAATGGAAGCTTCCATGAAAACAATTCACGCACTTGTCGATCCTTCCAATGTGAAGACAAAAGAATGGCTGAAGAATACGGTGGTTATCATGGATCCGTGCATCAATCCCGACGGCCGCGATCGCTACGCTAACTTTTACAATCAGTATGGCAACTACCCTCCAAATCCCAATGGTGACGCGAAAGAGCACCGTGAACCGTGGCCGGGTGGAAGAGCCAATCATTACATGTTCGATCTGAACCGCGACTGGGCCTGGGAATCGCAAGCCGAATCAAAGGCGCGCATCAAAATCTATAACGAATGGTTTCCACACGTTCATGTCGACTTCCACGAACAGGGCTACAACAACCCTTACTACTTCGCGCCTGCCGTGGAGCCGTATCACGAGGTGATCACGAACTGGCAGCGCGAGTTCCAAACGATGATCGGAAAGAACAATGCCAAGTATTTCGATGAGCAGGGATGGCTGTATTTCACGAAGGAAGTTTTCGACCTGTACTACCCGAGCTATGGCGACACCTATCCCACTTACAGCGGCGCCATCGGCATGACTTACGAGCAAGGCGGCGGCGGCTTCGGTGGTCTCACAGTCACGACGCGCGAGGGCGATCCCCTGACACTCAAGGACCGATTGACACACCATTATACAGCAGGTATCTCTACGATCGAGATCACGTCCATCAACTCAACGCGCGTTGTTGACGAATTTGAAAAATATTTTAAGGACAATATCAATGCCCCTGCGGCTCCTTACAAAACTTATGTGATCCGCGGCGACAACAATCCCGACAAGCTGAACCAGATGGCCAAGTGGCTCGACAGTCATTCGATAAAGTATGGTCATCCTTCAGCAGGAAAAGCAACGCGTGGATTCGAATACCAAAGTCAGACGACGGCATCATTCAATTTATCAACGGACGATATCGTCATCAATATTCATCAGCCAAAGTCAAGGTTTATTACAACCTTGTTTGAGCCGCAATCAAAACTACCTGATTCGGCAACTTACGACATCACAGCCTGGAACCTGATGTACAATTATGATCTGAAGGCATATGCGCTTAATGAAAGGATCAACGTCGGGAAACCGTATCAACAAAAAGTACCCGACAACGCGCAGGTAGCTGCTGCGCCGTATGCTTATGTTTTCAAATACGAAAGTGTTCGGGACGTCGAATTCCTGGCTGCGTTGCTGAAGAAGAACATTAAAGTTCGGTCTGCCCTGAAAGCATTCACCACTGGCAATCAAAGTTTTGATATCGGTTCTTTGATCGTCACGCGCAGGAACAATGAGAGTCTCCCAGACTTCGATAATGTCGTACAGGGTCTTGCAAAGGAAATGGGACGAAAGGTCTATACCACCAATACAGGCTTTGTCGACAAGGGAAAGGATTTTGGATCTGGTTACGTGAACTATCTGAAAGCACCAAGGATAGCTGTGGTGTTTGGCGAACAAACGTCATCTTTAAGCGCCGGTGAGATATGGCATTTCTTTGAGCAGCAGCTTCATTATCCCATTACGCAGCTTGGCACCGACTACATTAAAAACATCGACCTGAAAAAATACGATGTGCTCATTGTTCCTGAAGGGAACTATCGCCTTTTTGACGACAGCATGCTGGAGACTCTTACAACCTGGGTTACGGTCGGGGGAAAGATGATCGTGATTGGAAATGGATTGGGTTCGTTCGCAGAGAAAAAAGGCTTTGCATTGAAGAATTATTTGACCGAAGCCGAAAAAACCGAAGCTGAAAAAAAGGAAAAGGAAGATAAAGGAAAGGATGCTCTTACGCGCTACGAAGATGCAGAGCGTAAGCAGTTAAGCAATTCGATCTCGGGTGCGATCTATAAAGTGACCCTGGATCATTCCCATCCTCTGGCGTTCGGCATGAAAGACGCATACTACACCTTGAAGACAAATGAACTGCGCTATGGTTTTTTGGAAAATGGGTGGAATGTCGGAATAATTAAGGGCGCCGCTAAGCCGGTTCAGGGGTTTGCAGGGCAGAAAATAAATAAGAAGCTTACCAACAGCCTTGTTCTGGGCGTTGAAGAGAAAGGACAGGGGAATATTGTCTACATCGTGGATAATCCGCTATTCCGGAGCTTTTGGGAAAGTGGAAAGCTGCTGTTCGGTAACGCAGTGTTTATGGTGGGACAATAGTTTAGAAATAATTAAATTGAGTTTACTCTTATCACATCAAGTTTAGCTAATCACCTCCGCATGAAAAACGCATTTTTGCTGATCGTCTTGTTGTTCGCTTCTTATTCCTCCTGGTCTCAAACACCGCCGTCTACAGAAATCTATTTGTTCGACATTTCGTCAAAAAAGGATAGGGTGTCGATTTCCAACCCGTTGAATTTTACTCAACACCCAGGTGGCTATGACAACCAGCCCTTCTTTCATCCACAACGGGAGATCGTCTACTTCACCGCATCGACTGATGATGGCAAAACAGACATAAAATCGTATGACTACAAGCAGAAAAAAACGAATTCCATCACGAAAACGCCTGAAAAGGAGTATTCACCTACGGTAACGTTGGATCAGCAATACCTGTCATGCATCATTCAGCGTGACAACGGTGCGCAAGACCTCGGGAAATATCCCATCGACGGTGGCGAGCCGAGTCTGATTATAAATCATATGACGGTCGGTTACCACGTCTGGACGGACAACAGCCACCTCGGCCTTTTCATACTTGGGAAAGATGGAGCGCCAAGTACGTTGCACTATCTTCTTTTGCCGATGAAGCGCGACACCATTCTCGCCTCCAACATCGGTCGCTCACTGCATCGTATTCCTGGTGAAACGGCCTTCAGTTTCGTTCATAAAGTGACCGATAAAGATTGGTACATAAAAAAGTTTAACAATCACACGAAGAAGATCGCAGATATTGGTCCAACGCTTCCAGGCAGGGAAGACCTTTGTTGGTTGCCTGACGGCAAGATCCTGATGAGCGATGGCACCGGTATTTTTTTCTATCAGCCGGGAAAGTCTGCTACCTGGATGCCTGTTGAAATTGAAAGCGGGGCAAGCTTGCTTAAGGGTGTCACGCGCATCGCTGCAAGCGCCGATGGCAAGAAGATTGCGGTCGTTGTAAGCGAGGATGCACCGGGCCGATAAACAGATCTCCGTCAGATACCTTTTTCCTGCCTGATCCGCGTCTTCTGCGGGGCGTTTTCTCACATGATCGAAACACTGCACCTATTCCGTCCGCTGAATGAAGATCTGCTTGCACTCCTGCGAGATCTTTCTGAAGACGAATGGAATAAAAAAACTGTAGCGGGAAACTGGACCGTAAAAGATGTGACGGCGCACCTGCTGGACACAAACATGCGTTTTATCTCTATCCACAGGGACCACGCAACACTTAAGCCTGATCGGGAATTAAGTAGTTATGCCGACGTTGTTTCATATCTCAATCACCTGAATGCGGAATGGGTGAATGCAATGAAGCGGGTCAGCTCCCGCCAGCTTATAGATCTTCATGCGAGCACGCATGAGGAATACATTCGTGGACTGGAAAGTCTGGATCCTTTTGCTCCGGCGATGTTTAGTGTGGCCTGGGCCGGCGAAGAGGTTTCGCTCAATTGGTTCCACATTGCCCGTGACTTTACAGAAAAGTGGCATCACCATCAGCAAATTCGTCATGCAGTCAACAAGCCCGGCATTCTCACGGCAGAATATTATAGGCCGGTGCTTGAAACGTTTATGCGGGCGCTTCCTTTCAAATACAGGAATACCGAAGCAGCGGAAGGCACTTGCGTAAGCATCGCAATTGATTCTGCCGCCGGCGGCACCTGGTCCATCACGCGTGAAAAAGAAGGATGGAGAATGGTTGATAGATGTAATAGGTCAGCAGCCAGCGTGTCTATTCCCGTAGACCTGTCGTGGCAGCTGTTCACAAAAGCAGTCCGGTTCGAAGCTGTAAAAGATAAAATTAAGATCGAAGGAGACGAAAGACTGGTATTACCTGCGGTTGGAATGATTACAGTAATGGCATAAGTCAACGAAGCGCAGCAATCAATTTCTCAAAGTCATGCGTATCATTGTAAACGTTCGGTGCAACCCGCATGTAATCTCCGCGAAACGACACTGATATCTTTCTCTTCTTCATGTTCTCCTTTGCGCGTGCAACGGAAAAATTTTTAGGAAATCTGATTCCGAAAAGGTGCTGACCTCTTTGGTCGTCGTCTTCGATCCAGCATCCCAATTCACGCAGTTGCGCGACAGGCGTTATTTTTTTGCAATGTATCTGTATGTTTTCCGGCTTCCATTTCTTGATTTGTTTCACCGCCTCGATCATCATTGGAACCAATATAAAATTGCCATGCTCTCCCACATCGTATCGAAGAGAACCCGGTTGGTAAGCTGATTGATAATTAACCAGTCCGGTGAAATCCACGCTGTTTTTTCTGTTGATCCAACTCTCTTCAAGGGGAACGCCATCGTCAAAATTTTCCCCGTAGTACGCCATACCAATGGAGTATGGGCCCATCATCCACTTGTAACCAGCACAAATCATCGCGTCCGGCTGAATCTTTTGAACGTCGAATGGCAGGGCACCCACGGACTGGGTTCCGTCGATTATCAGTAACGCACCCACATCTCGTGTGCGCTTTCTGATTTGTATGAGGTCGAACAAAGTCCCGTCTGCCCAGTGGACATTGCCGATCGCTACCATCCGCGTCTTTGAATCAATTGCATCCAGTATCCGCTCGTTCCATTTCTTTCCTCGCGACTGAAGTGTATCGGGAGGGGACACGGTGCATAAGTCCGCTTTTGCTTCCTCAGCCACTCGATGCCACGGATAGTAGTTACTTGGAAATTGTTCTGCGACCACGATTATCTTTTCGCCTGCATTGATCTTTACGTTTCGCGCAACTATTGCAAGGCCATACGACACCGAAGGTATCAGAGCAATTCTCTTCGGATCATCGACATTGATAAGCGAAGCATATTCCTCACGCAATATTTCTCCTTCCGTATAAAAATCCTGAGCCGCTATGGCGAATGGATTTCTTTTTTTCTGGAGACCTTTCTGTCCGGCTTTCTCTACAGACTTCAACAGCGGAGACATGTAGGCGCAATTGAGATAGGTCACCCCGCGCGGAATAGAGAATTTATTTTTTTGACTTTTCATGCGTATCCGAAATTATTTACCCCGAAGGGCATAAAACTAAGAAATGCCCAGAAGTAACCCTCCTTGATTGTCCTTGAAGGGTGTTTTGCCGGAGCGGCCCTAGCAGTAGACCTGCTTACTTCAGGACGGCATAATTTTTTTGTTTTGAAAATGATGTCTGAAACAGCAACGCCAGGATATAACGAACTCTTTGTGTGTCCTGGCGAACGGATTAAGGTTACCTATTGAATCCATCTAAAATCAATCCTCACAAACGAACCTGAGGCGCCATGCTGGAAAATTTTAAGGGAATTGAATTTGTGCGCATTTCATCGCTGCCTGCGGAACAGAAGGAGAAAATCTGGCAATCATTTCAACACGATAAGATAATTAAGATCGTAAAGGGCAAGACATTGCTCAACGATTGCATTCTCTATAACGATTACGTCTCCTGGCTGAACAGCCAGGATGGAATTCAGATAATCACAGCTGCTTAGCCGGTTTGCTCCAGATTCCTTCCGGCACAATTTCCAGAACATTTCCAGCCGGATCTTCAAAATAAAAGGATTCCTGCCCGATTTCCCAGACAACCTGATCCGTGATCTTGATTCCCTTTTCCGCGATTTCCTTTTTGTGGCGTTCGTACTCACTGGCTCTTACTTCGAAGGCGAAATGATATTTGCCCATGCTGAAATGTGGAGGAGGGCTTTTTTTAGACTTTGAGTCGTCAGGGTTAAAACAAAGCAACACAGAAGTGCCTGCTCTAAAAAAGATGTGTTTATCCGGCACAAAACTGATTATCGGAAGCCCTAACATCTCATGATAAAATGACCTCGCCGCCATTAAATCACGGAAATAGATGCATGTCTCCTTGATCTGCGTCACATTCATTTCTTGACCTCTTTTAACGTTTATGTAAATATCTGCGCAGCGAACGGACAACTTTGCTGACAGATAGAAAATCTTCTGCAGCATAAACACCCATGCCCCCGACCTCAATTTTCTTCTAATCACACGCGTGTAGGTTACTGACTATTAAGCCATTATAGATTTCATAAATCGAGTTCGGCTTCAGAGATATCCACAAAAAAATGAAATCCGAATGTGGCTATAACATATTGATTATCAGTGATATAACCAGTAACAGTCTGTTAATGTGGATAAAAGAGTCGTTTTGTGGATTTCTCAATACCCCATTTTTCGACAGTTTATAAGTGCCTGAATTTTAGCACTTTTGAGCCTCAGGAAAATTTAGCCATCACGCCCATTCATCAAAATATTCCAAACTCGGTTGGGCCTGCTGCGTTAGCCCCTTTTATGAAAACACTGACTCTTTTTGCGCTGATCTTACTCTCATCTCCTGCTCTCGCTCAGGAGAAATCGATTGTCAAGCTGGACCAGCTCCAAAAGTTGGTGCAAAAGGAACAGGATCACATTCAGGTGATCAACTTTTGGGCGACCTGGTGTGCTCCGTGCGTTAAGGAACTTCCTTTGTTGGAGAAACTTAATTCCAGCAGGAAAGACGTAGTTGTGCGACTTGTGAGCATGGACATGGATCTTGATCCCGATCCTGAAAAGGTTTGGAAATTCGTTTCACGGAAAAAGATCCAGTCACAAGTGATCATCCTGGATGAAAAGAACCCCAATTCCTGGATCGACAAGCTTGAAAAAGAGTGGTCGGGTGCCCTTCCGGCAACATTGGTTGTTAACAACAAAACCGGTAAACGAAAATTTGTAGAAAAAGAATTGCACGAAGGTGACCTGGAAAAGTTGATAGCAGCAGTTCAATAGATCAACAAAACAAAACATAATTTATGAAGCGACTTATTTTATCTGTGATGACCGTGCTTGCGTTGGTCGCAGGCGCACCCGTAAGAAATGGCTACGAGGTCGGCGATGCAGTTGCCGATTTTTCTCTGAAGAATGTGGATGGCAAAATGGTGTCGCTCGCCGACTTCAAAGACGCGAAAGGATTCATTGTTGTCTTCGATTGCAATACGTGCCCGGTATCAAAGAAATATAACCAGCGGATCATCGATTTGAACAGCACGTTCGCATCAAAAGGGTTTCCACTTGTTTCGATCAATCCCAACTCACCGGAAGTTTCCTCAGGCGATTCATATGAGTCGATGGTGAAGTATGCAAAACAGAAAGGATACACCTTCCCCTACTTGTATGATGCAAGCCAGAAAGTTGCAAGCGAATTCGGAGCGACCAACACACCGCACGCATTCGTGCTGACGAAAGAAAACGGAAAGCTTGTTGTTGCGTACATCGGCGCGATTGACGACAATGCAAGCGATGGCTCTTCTGCTACACAGAGATATGTTGAGTCAGCCGTCAATTCGCTGCTGGCAGGAAAAAAAGTCACGGTCCAGAAAACAAAGGCGATCGGCTGCGGCGTGAAGTGGAAAAACTCCTGAACCGAAATGTTCTGGTAACCGATCTCGCTCGCACAGAAATTCGCTCTTATTTTCAGATTTAAGTGACCGATAAATGAGATTGAAATCATGTGCCAAAAACCATGGGTTAAAAGACCATGTTTTTGGCACAACTTTTTTATAAGATTTTTGTTACTTAGTGGGCCCTGATACCAAAAAAACCGTATGGAGAACCTAAAATTTAAGGGTGATTTCGCTAGTAACGGTGAAAGAGTGAATCTTGACATTAGCTTGTTTGAGTTTGAGGAGGACGGTGTCATGTTTGTATATAGTCCGGGTTTCGATCTATCTGGATATGGTAAAACACGAGCTGAAGCTAGAGCATCGTTCGAAATTGCTGTTCAAGAGTTTTTCAAATACACGCTAAATAAAAACACCCTAATATCGGAATTGAAGCGATTGGGTTGGGACGTTAAGATGACCAAGAAGAAAGGACGATTTAAAGCTCCCGATTTGGCTTCGCAAATAAGTAAGAATGATTATCTGGCGGACATCTTAAATGATAAACAATTCACGAAGTTTAATCAGACCGTCTCAATGCCCTGCTAGGATAAGAAATCATGGCGAACGGGCACTTACGAAACATTTGCCTTACTGACTATCTAAAATTCCTTAACCACATTGGGTGTAAAGAAATACGCACAAAAGGAGGGCATGTCCATTATTCCAGAAAGGATTTGCAGCGCCCAATAACTTTGCAAACGCACATAGACCCTGTTCCGGAGTTTATTATTCAGCAGCATCTAAGAGCCCTTAAAATGACAAAAAAGCAATTTCTAGATGCGTTTTACACTATGTAAAATGTATTTCATACATAATTAATTCGATCAAATTTTGAGCGCGAAAATTCTGGGCCTATCCCAGGCTTAAAAGAATATCTTCAACGTACTCCCTTGAATTACTAAGCCTCGGCACTTTATTCTGACCACCCAACTTTCCGCGCTTTTTCATCCAGTTGTAAAATGTACCATCGGGTACACTATGTACCTTAGGCGGTATCAGTGCCAGGTCGTGAAAACGCTTTGCATCGTAGTCAGAATTGATTTTCCTAAGCGTGTCATCGAGAATATGGCTGAACTCCTTCAAATCCCTGGGAGGCGTGTGGAATTCGATGATCCATTCATGACCTCCTCTTTTGTTCGGCTCCAAATAAATAGGGGCGGCGGTGAAGTTATTTATAACTGCACCTGTGATCTCGCAAGCGCGCGTAATGGCAGTTTCTGCGTTTTCAATGATAACCTCTTCTCCAAACGCGTTGATGAAGTGCTTTGTCCTTCCTGAAATCTTGATACGGTAGGGAGTCTTGCTGGTGAACTTCACCGTATCTCCGATGTTGTAGCGCCAAAGACCCGCATTGGTGGTAATGACCATCGCGTAGTTCTTACCAATCTCCACTTCACTCAATGGAATCGCGGTGGGGCTTTCATCTTCAGATTGTTCGGTCGGTATAAACTCGTAAAAGATTCCATAGTCGAGCATCAGCAACAGTTCCTCGGAATTGCTCATATCCTGGATGCCGAAGAAACCTTCGCTCGCATTGTAGGTCTCCCAATAGGTCATATTATCTTTTGGGATCAGTGACTTAAAAAGATTCCTGTACGGAGCGAAGGCCACCGCACCGTGGAAGAATACCTCAAGGTTGGGCCACACCTGCTCGATTGGCTTTCCCGTCATCTCCATGATGCGCTGCAACAGCAGAACAGTCCACGTAGGAACACCCGCGATGTGCGTCACATCCACTTCGGAAGTTTCACGCGCAAGCTTCTCGATCTTTTCTTCCCAGTTGCTCATAAGTGCAACCTCCAGGCTCGGGGTGCGGATCAATTGCGCCCAGACCGGAAGGTTCTGCATGATCACAGCTGACACGTCACCATAATGAGACGACGAGCTCGGATCAAGTTCATTCAGCTGATGACTTCCTCCGATCGCCAGTCCTCTACCGGAGAAAATATTGGTCTCAGGATAATTGTTCACATAAATACAATACAAATCCTTCCCGCCTTTGAAGTGACATTCTTCAAGTGACTCTGACGAAATGGGAATGAATTTGCTTCGTGCGTTGGTTGTGCCCGAGGATTTTGAAAACCACTTTATCTCCGTTGGCCATAAAATGTTTTGCTCGCCTTTCATCATCCGTTCGATGTATGGAAACATGCGTTCGTATGAGTGCACGGGAACCTGCCTCGCGAAATCATCATAATTGACGATCTCATCGAAGCCATACTTCCTTCCAAATTCTGTCGGACGAGCTGACAACAGGAGCCTGTTCAGCAATTCTTCCTGAACATCATCCGGGTATTTCATGAAAAGCTCCATCTGGTGGATGCGCTTCTTCATAACCCAGGTCAGGATCGAGTTGATTATCTGCATGAACCGGCAAAAGTAGAATTTGCCCCGAAGCTGAACAAGTTCGCCTCCTGACGCTACCCTTGACGTAGAGCAAGTCTATGTTAGAGATAGTCTATTAATTCAGTAGACTTTTATATTTTTGAGCATGGACTCACTCCTTGCCCCATGGCCCTGGTACGTCGCCGGGCCGGTTATCGGCATCACAGTGCCACTGCTTCTGTTGATGGGAAACAAAAGACTCGGCATATCATCGACACTTCGGCAAATATGCGCCGCATGCGTCCCTGCAAACATTCCGTTGTTTCAATACGATTGGAAAAAAGACAACTGGAACCTGCTTTTCGTGGTTGGCGTGCTCATCGGTGGATTCCTTGGGGGCATTGTTTTAGCCAATCCAAATCCGGTAGCTATTTCCAGTGCAACAACAGATTATCTAAAATCAATTGGACTGACAGACTTTAAAGGATTGATGCCCTCAGAGCTTTTTAACTGGCAATCATTGGCATCATTGAAAGGCTTTTTGTTGATGATCGCCGGAGGATTTCTTGTCGGATTCGGCACACGATATGCGCGTGGATGCACTTCCGGTCATGGGATACTTGGGCTTTCAGCGCTTCAATGGCCATCGCTTGTCGCCACCGCCTGCTTTTTTCTTGGTGGAATAATTTTTAGTCAATTGATATTGCCATTGATACTGAGCTTATGAAAAATATAAAATACTTGTTGATGGGCGTCGTGTTCGGGTTGGCGTTGACGAAGGGAGAAGCGATCTCATGGTTTCGGATACAGGAGATGTTTCGCTTTGAGGGCTTTCACATGTTCGGAATCTTCATGACTGCAATCCCGGTTGGGGCTGCGGGATTATTTCTCCTTAGAAAATCAAAAGCAAAAACATTAGAAGGGGAAGCTATCGTCCTTCCCCTAAAGAAATATCACCACGGTGTCATAATCGGGAGCTTTATCTTCGGCTTTGGCTGGGCGCTGACTGGTGCATGTCCAGGTCCGCTCTATGCTCAGATCGGCGCGGGGTCACTTGTAACAATTACTACGCTGTTGAGTGCAATCGCCGGCACCTGGGCTTATGGAAAGTTAGCTGCTTACCTCCCGGATTAATTTCCCGGCTGGTGAATGGGGAGGCCATTAGCGTTCCACATTCTTAACCCTCCATCCAGCGCTGCAACTTTCTGAAAGCCCATGGCCTTCATCATATCCAGGGCCTTACCACTTCGTTTGCCGCTTGCGCAATAGACGAAGTACGGCTTGGAACGATCCAGATTGTTGAGAGAATCCTTGAATCCACCTGCATTGAAGTTAATGTTGCGCGCGCCTTCAATGTATCCGGAGACAAGCTCTTCGGGAGTTCTGACATCGAGAATAATCGCATCCGGGTTAGCTTTCAATTTTTGTGCGAACTCCTTGGGTGGGAGGACCCCGTTTGCGTCGCTTTCGGAATTCTTTGATCCACATGCAAAGCACAATGTCAGGATGAAGATTGGAATTAAATTTTTCATGGAGGTAAAGTTATCAGTTAATGGTTAATAGTTAATAGGGGGATCCCGTCGTCGTATCGGTCCTGACAACTATTAACTAATATCCATTAACCATTAACTACTACGCGATAACCATTAACGATTAACAAGTATCTTCGCGCCGAAATTTATGGCATCCGCTCCGCTTCCTTCTTCTGATCTCCGTCTGCGCACAGATACGCGTCAGATCCTCGCGCTTGCAATGCCGATTTCACTTGCACTGGTGGTTCCGCAGGTAAATTTTATCACCAACAACATTTTTCTCAGCGGGCTGGGTGAACTTGAGCTTGCGTGTGCTGGTATCACCGGTGTTTATTACCTCATATTCGCTGTCATTGGGAATGGCCTGAACAATGGCTTGCAGTCGCTGATAGCGCGGCGTGCCGGACAAAATCTTCCGAAAGAGATCGGGCTGCTTTTCTTCCATGGCGTTTGGGTTGCGCTTGCAATAGCCGCAGCAGGAATAATGGTCACTTACCTGCTTGCCCCGGCTGTCCTCCGCTACACGATCCATGACAGCGCGGTCGCCAACCAAGTGATTGATTTTATTCTCATTCGCATCTGGGGACTGCCTTTCCTCTATTTGTATGTGATGCGAAATGCGCTCCTGGTGGGAACCAACCAGACAAAGTTCCTCGTGTGGGGCACCATGGCGGAAGCACTGACGAACATCTTCCTCGATTATGGGTTGATCTATGGCCACTTTGGGTTGCCCGCAATGGGCTTCAATGGCGCCGCTTATGCTTCGATCATAGCAGAAGCAACGGGCCTCATCGTCATTTACATTGTCATTCGTGTGAAGAACATTCACAGGCAGTTCGCATTCTTCGAACAAACGAAATTGCAGCCATCGATCTTCAAGCTGATACTCGTTCAGTCGTCGCCTTTGATTGCACAATTCGCGATCAGTATCATCACGTGGGAGTATTTCTATATTCTCGTCGAACACCATGGAGAACGTGCACTTGCTATTTCGAATACGATGAGAAATATCTTTGGCGTGGCAGGAATTTTTTCGTGGTCGTTTGCGGCAACGACGAACACCATGGTGAGTAACATCATCGGCCAGGGCAGGCAGGATGAAGTGATTCCGCTCATCAAGCGCATCATCAAGATCAGTCTGTCGTGCACGATCGTGATTGTAATATTCCTCAATCTTTTCCCGGGCGCGTTCTTGTCGTTCTACGGGCAGGGTGAAGAATTCATCGCCGCAGCGGTTCCGGTGGTGAGGATAGTTTCATTGGCGCTGATCATGATGTCGTTTGGAGTTGTGTGGCTGAACGCGGTGACCGGCAGCGGAAATACAGTCGTTAACCTGACAATAGAACTTGTGACGATTGTCCTGTATTGCATTTACGTCTACGTCGTACTCGAATATCTGAACCTGCCAATCACCTGGGGTTGGGCGAGCGAATGGGTGTATTGGATGAGTATGTTCACCATGGCCTATTTATATATCAGGTCAGGGAAGTGGAAGAACAAAACCATTTAAGAGTGCACCTGTTCCGAGGTGCCAACCACATTTTGCGGCACCCCGAAAATGTTAGCCAGTCTCGAAAAATGCCGAGCAGAAATACCTAAATTCATAGGTGCTAAAAAATAACCTCGTTGCCATTTTTCGACGCTTTCAGCGGAATTGGATGGTGACGTTCATCAATGGTTTCGGGCTCTGCGTCGGCATTGCAGCGTCAGTGATCATAGCATTGTATGTTCACTACGAATATTCATTTGACCGCTATCACAAAAATGCAGATCGGATCGTTCGCGTTGTTGAGAATTTAAGAGTGGCCGATAATCTCTTGCTTCAAGCAAACACCGCGCCCCCCATGGGACCAGCATTTGTACGAGAATTTTCAGAGGTCGCAGCGTTTGTTCGGTTTTACGAGAATCCGTATACAGTTCGCAAGGGCGGAAAGACATTTTATGAACGAAAAGCCTATTTGGTAGACGCGTCCGTATTTACAGTTTTTAGCTTTCAACTCCTGAAAGGTAACTCCGAATCGGCGCTCGCAGCTCCACATTCATTGGTACTAACGCAGCATACAGCACATAAATACTTTGGAAACGACGAGCCTCTTGGGCAGCTCCTTGAACTGGATCGAGTACCCTATACAGTTACTGGAGTGATGTCGGACGTCCCGGAAAATTCCCATTTCACATTCGATTTCCTGGTGTCGTTTTCAACGTACAGCACCGACAACAAACAAGAGGAGGAGGTTGGCTGGTTTTCCAACACAGTGTATACCTACCTTCTTTTGAACACTCCTGAGGATGTCGTCAAATTGAGAAACAGGATGCCAGTGTTTATCGAAAAATATATTGGGGACATCTCGCGGCGTTATAGAATGTTTTACGAGGACTTGCCACTGCAACCGCTCACCAGTATTTACCTCGATACACCGCGAGCGTTAGAACATGGCACCCGGGGAAGCAGGAGCAACTTATTCATCCTCTGCTCTATTGCGCTTTTAATAATTGGGTTGGCCTGTATCAATTACATCAACCTTACTACAGCGAAAGCAACACGACTGTTCAAGGAAGTCGGCGTGAGAAAAATTCTTGGTGCCACAAGGAAATCGCTCGTCGTTCAATTCCTTGGAGAATCCATGGCCTTATGTCTAGGCGCGACGACGATCGGCTTACTAATCGTCCTTCTTGCCCTTCCAAGCTTTAACAGCCTGATGGAGACAAATCTAAACATCGAGGGATTTGATCAAACCATATTTTGGCCGGGGATTGGACTCTTTAGCTTGCTACTTGGAGGAATATCTGGAATCTATCCAGCGCTTATCACCTCAGACATCAGTCCGCTACTGACTTTAAAGAATGGTTCTGTTGGCCGCGGCAACGTTAGTTTGAGGAAGGCCTTGGTGACGGGTCAATTCGCAATATCCATTGCAATTATAACCGGTGCATTGATTGTACTTGATCAACTTGAGTTCATGCGCAACTTCAAAGTTGGATACGACAAACAGGCGACCTTGATAATCGATTTTAATTGGGACCAAAAAATTGCCGACCACCTTGAAGCAGTGAAGGAGGAACTGGGAAGAACCCCGAATGTAAAGTCTATAACTGCCTCTTTTGGAGTCCCGGGCGGGCGGTTTCCGAACTGGGACGCGGGCATAGAGACCCAGCATGGAAAAATGATGGGCTTCAGTATAAATGTTAATCCCGTAGACCATGATTTCATTACGGCATATGGTATAAAATTGGTTGCCGGGCGAAATTTCTCAAAATCTCCAGGCGATGATTCAACTGCATTCATTATCAACGAAGCCGCAGTAAAGAAGTTCGGGTGGTCGAATGAGGATGCAATCGGAAAAAAGATTGTGCAGCGAGATAAAACTGGATCCGTGATAGGTGTCGTCGAAGATTTTCACTATCAATCACTTCATTACAAGGTCGAACCGCTGCTTCTTCAAATCAATCTATACTGGTGCCGTAATTTTTCTATTAAGCTGGCTCCGGAGGATATGGCAATCACCATCAGGGCTCTTGAACGCAAATGGAAAACACTTACAGACGTTCCTTTCGAGTACTCCTTATTGGGCGAAGACAATGAACACCTTTACAAAAGTGAACGGTCATTGAGTCTGGTCGCGATAATATTTAGCGGGCTTGCGATCTTCATCGCAATTCTCGGTTTGCTGGGTTTGACGACCTTCAGCGTGGAGCGTCGGGTTCGGGAAATTGGTATCCGCAAAGTACTCGGCTCAAGTCGATTGGGGATTGTGATGCTGATCACAGGAGAATTCATAGGCCCTGTTATACTGGCCTTTGTAATCTCAATACCTCTGGCAATTTGGTTTCTCAACGGCTGGCTTCAAACATTCGCTCACCACATTATGCTGCAACCATTAACATTCATGATCGCCGGTGCGTTAGTTATTATCAGTGCGATGTTCGTAGTCATATTCCTGTCGCTCAAAGCAGCTGCAGTAAATCCATCCGATTCCTTAAGAACGGAATAAGATTGCCGGTTTGGCGAAGGCGCTCACTTCCCGCTAAACAAGAAATAATCATACACTGCGCGCGACACTTCTGCAATGGCGCGTTCACGATCGGGAATTTCTTTTTCAGAAGATTTCACAAACACAGAGATCACCACATGTCCAGCTTCGCCTGGAAGTGTAATGATACCAACATCGTTGGTCGTCATGCCGATCGTGCCGGTCTTGTGCATTACTTCGGTGCCGGGGGGAAGTGAACCCTTTATCCTCGTTAGTCCGGTTTCACATCGTTTCATGATATCCAACAACAAGGCTTTGCTTTCACTCTTCAAAATCGGCTGTGTGTAAAGCCTCAGCAGGAGCTGAGACATCCCAGCGGGTGTGGATGTATCTTTGATATCCTGATCAAATTTTTTTGAGTTCACTTTTTCTTGCTCAGGCTTCAGCATTTTAGCCTGCCTGTCGAACAGCTCGCCGTCCCACTCCGCATTTGGATCCATCGGTACGCCCAACCAATCGGAAATCAGGTAAGACGTGGGCCTGTCCACGCGCAATCCTGCGATGCCAAGTCGCTTCATACAAGCATTCACCGCCGAAGGTCCTCCCGCCAATCGAAGGCAGACGTCTGTTGCGCTGTTGTCGCTAATGAGCAGCATCAACTCAAGAAGGCTCCGCACAGACAAAGCGAGCCCGGGCTTGACGGCGTTGGGCCAGTTGAATCGCTCTCCAATAAGACCACTGCCCGGATGTAGATCACTCTTTTGAATTTCAATGAGCTGGTCTATGGTATATTTTCCGCTGTCGACTTTTGCCAGCAGTTCGATCGCAATAGGTATTTTGTAAGAGCTCGCCATCGGAAAATGGTCGAGATCATTTTGGGCAATGCTCTTACCGCTTTCAACGTGAATGGCATTCAATCCAACTACACCGCCTGACCAAAGCGACAGTCTTGCAATCTCAGCGATGACTTTCTCTTTTGGATCAGGGACAGGAGTGGATGGCCCTTTACTTTTTTGAGCGAAGCCATCGATCATGACGATCAGGCTGATAATGAAAACACCTGACTTAAGTACGTTCATAATAGGTTTTGTTTGTCGATATCAGTTATTGTCCACACAAAAGCAACCTTCGTAAAATGAAATTACAATTTTTTGCAGAAACCGTATTTTAAATCAAAATCGCACAAAAGTTCCGGCCCGAAGTGTTACTGCTATTGCTAAATTTGTCATGATTAGCAGCGACCAAACCTGCATCGGGAACACGTCTTCTACCAATTCATATGTCTCTCACAAACAGATTCACCGCAGAGGATCTTGAACGCATCAAATCGGCGGTTAGAAAAGCCGAAGAAAATATTTCCGGCGAGATCGTTCCGGTATTTGTCGAACGAAGTGGCTACTATTCGATTGCCAATTACCGTGGTGCATTGATCGCTGCGGCTGCAGTATTCCTGGCAATCATCGTTGTCGATCGGTATGTTCCGGATCTTTCCATTTACGACCCGCTCTTTATTTTTATCGCTGTGGCGCTCGGCGGTCTCCTCGGTGCGATTGGGACGCATAGCATTGAACCTTTGAAGCGAGTGATGCTCAGCCAGACGCACATGGACCAGGCAACGCGCAAGCGTGCTGAGAACGCCTTCCTTGAAGAAGAAGTATTTAATACCAGACACCGCACAGGCATCATGATCTTCATTTCATTTTTTGAAAGGGAAGTGATTGTGATGGCAGACCGTGGGATCAGTAAAGTTGTTGATCAGAAAGAATGGGACAAGCTTGTGCGAAACATCATCGACCATATCCGGATGGGAAAGCTTACGCAAGGCATGGAAGACTCCATTATCCGGTGTGGAAACATTCTCCTGGAAAAAGGCTTCGTTAAAACTCCCGACGATATCAACGAGCTACGGGACGACCTGCGCATTGAAAATTAACTTGCATTACCTCCGCCCACTTAGCAACCCCATGAATCGCTTCCTGATTTTCATTTTATTACTCTGCTTTTCTTCGCCCGCCGACGCTCAAAAAAAAGTGCCTGAACTTTGGGGTCACCGCGTGCACGATGACGCGAATGTTCTTTCGTCAGCAGCTGTCGATCACCTCGAGCTTCGTCTGAAAAACTTCGAAGACTCCACGACCAATCAAATAGCAGTGCTTATTGTACCTTCTCTTGATGGTGAAACAATAGAGGGCTACGGTATCCGTGTCGCGACAGAGTGGAAGCTGGGTTCACAAAAAAACGACAACGGCGTTCTGCTGCTGGTCTCCATTGGCGACCGAAAGGTTCGGATCGAAGTTGGTCATGGATTGGAAGGCGTTCTGACGGACGCGCTCAGCAACAGGATCATCCGCAATGAAATTGCTCCCAACTTCCGGAGGGGCGATTATGAGGCGGGTATCGTCGCCGCTGTAGACGGCATCATTAAAGCAACCAAGGGAGAGTATAAAGCAGATAATATCACTTCAAGAAAAGGGGGCAAGGGAGGCACGGGCGCTTTCGGGCTCATCATCTTTGCCGTGCTCGCAGTCTTCACCTGGACAGCATTGTTTGCCAAAGGGTGTGCGGGCTGGGGAACGTATGGCGTACTCACACCATTTTATTTCATCCTTCCGGGCGTCGCCCTAGGAAACCCGACAACGGGAGCATACATATTCTTTGCATACCTGCTAGGCTTCCCGATCCTCAAGCTCATCCTTGCAAGGACGGCCTGGGGGCAATCCATCGCCCAACAAATGGAGCAATCGTCAAGAAATCGCGGTGGCGGATGGAGCTCAGGCGGAGGATGGTTCCTGGGTGGCGGTGGTGGCGGAAGCTGGGGAGGGGGCGGCGGTGGCGGCTTTTCCGGTGGCGGTGGCAGCTTCGGCGGCGGTGGGAGCAGTGGAAGCTGGTAGGCTTTTTTCGCCAATTCTTCTTTTTCTCTTTCCTACAATAACTTTCAATTCTGTTCTATTTTTGATGCGCTTTAACAAGCGTGTTAATGCATTATCCGACCAGCTATGAAGAAAGACAAAATCATCTTTGACCTCATCGAAAAGGAAAAACATCGTCAGGAAAGTGGCATCGAGCTGATCGCCTCTGAAAATTTTGTTTCGCCTCAGGTCATGAAAGCACAAGGGACTGTTTTGACAAACAAGTACGCAGAAGGTCTGCCCGGCAAGCGCTACTATGGCGGATGCGAGGTTGTCGACGAGATAGAGCAGCTGGCCATCGACAGGATCAAAGAACTTTTCGGAGCAACCTGGGCCAACGTTCAGCCACACTCCGGTGCCCAGGCCAACGCCGCAGTCATGCTTGCGTGCCTCAAACCCGGCGACAAGATCCTTGGATTCGATCTTTCACATGGAGGCCACCTCACGCACGGATCACCTGTCAACTTTTCGGGGAAACTATATCAGCCAACTTTCTATGGTGTTGAGCAGGAAACAGGCCTGATCAATTTTGATAAGGTGATCGAAACTGCGCAGCGCGAGAAACCAAAGATGATTATTTGTGGTGCATCAGCTTACAGCCGCGACTGGGACTATAAAAAACTACGTGAAGCTGCTGATTCGGTTGGTGCGCTCCTGATGGCGGACGTGTCTCATCCTGCCGGCCTCATTGCCCGCGGGCTGCTGAAAGATCCGATGGAGCATTGTCATATCGTTACAACGACAACACACAAGACTTTGCGTGGACCTCGCGGTGGATTGATTATGGTGGGAAAGAATTTCGACAATCCATGGGGGTTGAAGACACCCAAAGGTGAGTTGAGAAAAATTTCTTCGGTTTTGGATTCAGGTGTGTTCCCCGGCACGCAAGGTGGACCTCTTGAGCACGTCATTGCTGCAAAAGCTGTTGCTTTTCAAGAAGCGCTCAGCGACGAGTATATGAAGTACATCGTCCAGGTTGCAAAAAATGCAAAGGTGATGGCGGCAGAATTTGTTAATCGCGGATACAAGATCATTTCCGGCGGCACCGATAATCACCTGATGCTTATTGATCTTCGATCGAAGAATCTGACCGGCAAAGTTGCGGAAGAGAGTTTGATCAAGGCTGATATTACTATCAATAAGAACATGGTTCCTTTCGATACACAATCGCCTATGGTCACGTCTGGTATGCGGCTGGGGACACCGGCGATCACAACGCGTGGGATGATGGAAAAAGATATTGTGAAAGTCGTTGATCTGATCGACGAAGCGCTCAAAAAGCCCGCCGATGAAAACCATCTTAAGGCCATAAAGCGCAAAGTCAACGCATTCATGAAAAAGTTTCCCCTTTATAGTTGACCTAAATTTTTAATTCCGGTGTAATACCATGACTTTCGCGGGTATTTTTTCGCGGAGATGGTGTTAAATGATGGAGAATGAGCATGATTGAAGAAAAAGAAATGTCTTTCCTCGATCACCTCGAGGAACTGAGGTGGCATATCGTCAGGTCGATAATGGCCATTATGGTGCTGACGGTCGTGGCTTTCATTTTTACTCCCTGGGTGTTTGAAAACATCATTTTCGCCCCTTCCCGTGTTGATTTCCCGACATTCCGGTGGCTCTGCAAACTTGGAGAACTGACGGGCGCTACAGATGCATTGTGCGCCAAACCTTTTCCATTTAAAGTGCAAAGCCGGTACATGACCGGGCAGTTTACGATGCAGATTCTCGCATCGTTTGTGATTGGCTTCATTATATCGTTCCCTTATGTTTTCTGGGAGCTCTGGAGATTCATACGCCCGGGCTTGAAATTAAATGAGCGCAAGAATTCCAGTGGTGCTGTGTTTGCGGTGTCATTCCTTTTCCTGCTCGGCATTTCGTTCGGCTACTTTATTCTGTGCCCGATGATGACTTGGTTCTTCTCATCTTACTCTATCAGCACAGCCATCGTAAACGAGTTCGACATCACGTCGTATGTATCCACCTTCATCGCGCTGGTATTTGGAAGCGGCCTCTTATTTCAGATGCCAGTGGTTGTGTTCTTCATGACCAAGATCGGCTTGCTGACGCCGACGTTCATGCGGACCTACAGACGCCATGCGATCATTGTCATTCTTATTATCGGCGCCATAGTTACGCCACCGGATCCCTTAAGCCAGGTATTAATTTCTATGCCGTTGTTTCTCCTTTATGAAATCAGTATTTTCATATCGGCCTATGTGGTCCGTCAAAAAAGAAAACAAGACGAGGCGGATGCGCAGGCAGAGCAGATGAGTGCCTGATCACTCAAACCTTCTACAAATGATGCCAAAAATTGCAATCGGTTCGGATCACGCAGGGTTTGAAATGAAAGAGCATTTGAAAAAATGGCTCGCTTCGAACGGATATGTTGTGAAAGATTTCGGAACATACACGAGCGAGTCAGCCGACTACCCGGACTTCGCCCATGCTGTATCAGGCGCCGTTGAAAAAAAGGAATTCGATCTGGGGCTTCTCACCTGTGGGAGCGCTAACGGTGTTGCCATCACAGCAAACAAACATCAACAGATTCGTGCGGCCATCTGCTGGAAAGAAGATCTTGCCGCTACCGCCCGCGAGCACAACGATGCTAACGTCCTGTGTCTCCCTGCCCGTCACATCAGTAACGATCTTGCAGAAAAAATTACCGACAGATTTTTACATTCGAGCTTTGAGGGCGGCAGACATGCGCGCCGCGTAAACAAGATCAGCTGTTAGCGCTTCCAATAGATCCTGTCTTCCTTTCGGTAAGCCTGCTTTAGCAAGGGGATCCTCTCCATGAACGGGTCCATTAAGCCTTTCTCATCCACGATCACATCTGGCGGATCTGTACTGAACGCCTCGTTTACCTTGATTAAATTCTCGTAGTAATCGGGCTCTTCAAAATATTTTCTCGAAAGTTCCCAGTTGAGGAAATAGCCCGACAAGCTGTTGGACTGTAGGAGAGAAAGATCATCTCCAACGATCATTACTTTTTTTTGTGCCACCTGTGCAGCAAATGCCGAGTTAGCTGGAAACAGTCCCTTGTAGTTAATGGTGCTTACAAGATTGTTCGCCGCCAACAGGTTCATCGTCATGATGCCAAGTATGAAAATCCAAAGCATGCTTTCAGAGATCCATTTTCTCCGGATCAGGAGGAGATAATAGCTCACGAAATATGCAACAGGAGGTATGAATGTGAGGAATGTATGGGGTGTGCGTTCCGGCGTTATCCAGGCCTGAACCAGTGCAATAGCCAGCCAGAGAAACATCACCTGAAAAAGTTGCGATTGATATTTTGTGAACCTTGCCTCGCGGGTAAGCATAAACAGCGAAAACACGAGGTAGACGCCGGGCACCGACGCAAGGATGAAAAGTGATTTCAGATCCATGAGTCCAACACCAATCCTTGAAAAATTTGAGACATAAAAATTCGTCCGCAGGTCGTCTACTTCACCATAGCAGTAGTATAGTATGAACACAACGGCGTGTACCAATCCATAGCCGAAAAGCGTCAGCAGCACTTTTCTGAATTTTGTGCGGGCAAACAGAATCAGCAGGAAGACAGATCCCAGCAGGAAGACGGTATAGGAGAACACGAACAGGGACGCGAGCCCCAGGAAGACACCGAGATTGAGTACGATCGAATCGCGGTCAACGCGGAATTCGATCTCTTTAAAAAGATTGTTCAGCGCAAGCAGTAGAAGGGTCGATGCGAATAACTCCGGGGAGGTGGCAAGCAGATCAAATGAAAAGAAGGTCAGAAAGCCGAAAATCAAAGATGGTACATAGCTGCTTTCGCTGTAAGCCTTATTATTAATGAGTAAGATTCCAAAATACGCTGCCTGGAAAAACAACACCACAAGCGCAAAAATATGTCGAGACCGGAGTGATCGTTCAAAAAGGAAATTGAGCACGCCGTCAGTAACTGCCATCATTGGCGGTGTGTTGTCAATCAATTCCACGTACAGAAGCTTGTCACCGACGCCTTCACCCAGCACGATATCCCGCAACTCCTGTAAAGTCATCATCGGCATGTTGATCAGTGCAGGAAGGCTGGCGAGAATCAGCAGGAGAAAAAGACTCAGCAGTCTGTAGGGATCGTTTATGCGGAAATATCTGAGCACGCTAAGTGATTGAAAAGGATAAAGTGAACTCAAAGATAAAATACATTTCACGCAAAGGCGCCAAGCTCGCAAGGATTGCCAAGAAAAAACAAACGTCTTCGCAGTCTTGGCGGCTTGGCGTGGAGCACTTAGCGCGCTTATTTCACTAACTTTGCCGCATGAGTGGTACCGTAAGGCAACAAAAATTCAGCCGGCTGATACAAAAAGAACTGAGCGATATATTTCAACGTGATCAGCGTGGACTGCTTGACAATTCATTTATCACAGTAATGGATGTAAGGGTGAGTCCGGATCTGAGTTTTGCGAAGGTTTATGTAAGCATGACGCTGGTGAAAGATCGAAAAGCACTGCTTGAGAAGCTGGAGGATCACAAAAGGGAGATACGTCGATCGCTTGGAGAAAGAATCCGGAACCAGGCCCGCATCGTTCCGGACCTTGCATTTTTTATAGATGAAGTGGAGGAAAGGGCGCAAAAGATGGACGAGCTGCTGAAGAATCTCCATATTCCACCTGCTGATCCTGAAAAGTAGCGACAACGCGACACGGAATGAACCTCCCCTATTTCATAGCCCGACGCTATTTTCTTTCCAGGAGGAAAAAGAATTTTATCAATATCATTTCATTGCTTTCAATGGCAGGGGTAGCGATCGCCACCGCCGCATTGATCATTGTACTGTCGGTTTTCAATGGTTTGGAGATGCTGCTGAGCTCGCTCTACACTTCATTCGATCCGGAACTGAAGATCGAAGCAAGCAAAGGAAAATCATTTGAGGTGAGCAATGACCTGATCCGCTCGATTGAAGGTGTCGCCGGTGTCAAGATCATTACCCAGGTGATCGAGGACTACGCTTATGTCCGCTATCGCGATGCCGACGTCGTTGTGACACTAAAAGGTGTCAGCGACAATTTCATTGATCAGCACCGCCTCGACGGTCATATCACTGAAGGTGAGCTCCAACTTTGGAGGGACAGTATCCCGTTCGCAATCATAGGCCGGGACGTCCGGTATATACTTTCTGCCGAAGTAACCGACGACACTCATGCGTTACAAGTATTCTACATTCGAAACGTAAAGAGCGGCACGACTGATCCCTCAAGAATGTATGCCCGCAAAAGCATCAGGCCTGGGTCAGTTTTCTCGATTGAAAAAAATTACGATGGTAATTACATTTTCGTACCCCTTCAGTTTGCACAGGAACTGTTGAACTATGGTAACAGGCGGACGTCGTTGGAAATTCAAACGAGTGGCGTGGACATTCGGGAAGTGCAAGATGGTCTGCGCGCCAGACTTGGCGATGACTTCGTGGTCAAGACAAACCAGGAACAGCACGAAGATATTTTCCGGTTGCTGAAATTTGAAAAGCTTTTTTCATTCCTGGCATTGTCCCTTCTCCTTCTTATCGGGTCAATCAACATTTTTTTCTCCCTCATGATGCTCGCCATCGACAAGAAAAAAGATATCAGCATTCTAACTGCGGTGGGCGGACAGCCGTCACTGATTAAAAAGATTTTTTTAACCGAAGGCATGATCATTTCCATCACGGGCGCAGCGGTCGGATTATTGCTGGGAGCGATTCTTTGCTTTCTGCAAGAGCATGTCGGCCTGGTAGGCATGGGAATGGAGAACGCGATCGTGACAAACTACCCTGTGAGGATGCGCTTCACGGACTTCCTGCTGACAGCCTCCGTGATCGTGGGTATTGCCTTCATCGTGTCTTTTCGCCCGGCAATTCTGGCTTCAAAATCCTACTCCATCGACAATCTTTGATGTAAGGTTTCTGCAAAAAACGTAGGAAATCTTAACGCAGGATTAACTATTTTGCAATTCTGCTTTTTCTGAAAAAGGCCCAAAACTGGGTTTTGTCGTCTCTCTTGGGTGCAAAAGGCGGGTTTTAACCTCAAAAAAATGCCATGAAAGTTTCGGCCACCCAGCCGTTCCAGCTTATCTACTCGCTGTACCAGCACGAGTATCTGGGGTATATTTTTGAGTCTTTTATCGTTCGCCTTGACGACAAGGGCAAGCTCACCTACCAGCACCAGAATATTTCATCTAAAAATGCACGGGAGTTCTCCAAGGGGCTCGACGATCGGGACTACGAGCTGATAGAACTCATGGACAGCATGAACCAGGATGCTGTGCTTCGACACTTCTCCAAAAAGGTGATGAAGCCCGACGAATTTTTCGTCAAGGTTTTTAAAAAAGATAAAGGAGAAGAGCGGCTGCTCCAGGAACAGATAGATGTTTACATGGAGAAACGCAGGGCTGCCGTGCTTGAAAAGATGAAAGGCAAGCGCTTGTTCGAAATGGGAAACGACGGTGAACCGACCTGGCGCAAGCTCGAAGTCGTCGACAAGCGCGCTAATATTCAACTTCATTTTATTCGCACAGCGGAGAGTACCACGTACTATCCTACCGTCACTTACGAGGACAAGAAAGTATCGCTGACCAATGCCGGCGCATACATGGTATGCAAACATCCGGCGTGGGTCGTTGTTGATGGGAAGTTATATGGCTTCGACAAGCCAGTGGACGGAAAAAAGCTGATGCCTTTCCTCACACGGCAAAACATTGTGGTGCCGAAAAATCTCGAGGAGAATTATTACAATAATTTTATCTCGCCGCTCGTGGCGTCATTTGAAGATATTGAAGTGCAAGGGTTCGAGATCACCCGCAATTCCTATGAACCGCATCCATTGCTCACGATCTCCGAGCTTCCGCCCGGAAACGCGAAGGAGGCAGCTACGCTCTTTGCCGAAAACGACGAGAAGGTAAATACGGATGAAGCCGGCAAAATTGTCTTCGACCTTTCATTCAAATACGGGAAGTACAAGTTCCGTGGAGATGCATTCGGCGACGTCAATGTAACGCTGGAGAAAAAAGACAATGATTATATCTTTCACCGGATCAAGCGCGACACCACTTCAGAAAAGAAGTATGCGCAGACCCTGGTGAAGCTGGGACTTCCCCTTGCCGGAAATTTCAGAACGGCAGTCGATAAAACGCATGCCTTCTCGTGGATCAATGAGAACCGTGTCAACCTTCTAAACTTCGGCTTTGAAGTGAGTCAACCCGATAACCGGGATAAGAAATATTTTGTTGGTAAAGCGGTCATCGAACTTGAAGTCAAAGAAGGCATTGACTGGTTCGACATTCATGCAAAGATCCGTTTCGGTGAATATGAGATTTCTTTCAAAGAGCTTCGCAAGCTCATCCTGAAAAAGAAGGTTGAATTCAAGCTGCCGAACGGAGAGATTGCTATCATCCCTGAAGCCTGGCTCATAAAATATGGCGACCTGTTTGCCATGAGTGAAACACATGGCGCGAATGAAAAGCCCGTACTCCAGAAGTATCACCTCAACCTTGTTAAAGAACTGCAGGATGGCAACCTCGCCAAAGTGCATATCAGCGACAGGTTAAAGAACATCGAGTCTTTCAATGGCATCAAAGACTATCCCATGCCGGCAGGATTCAATGGTCAGCTTCGTCCTTACCAGAAGGCAGGCTACAATTGGCTTCGTTTCCTTAATGAGTTCAGGCTCGGTGGCTGTCTCGCCGACGATATGGGACTTGGTAAGACCGTTCAGACGTTGACGCTGTTGCAATCGGAAAAGGAGAAGGGCAATTCGGGCACATCGCTGCTGATCATGCCGACCTCACTGTTGTACAACTGGGAAATGGAGGCCGCGAAGTTCACGCCAGAGCTGAAAATCCTTACGTACACCGGCACCAACAGGAACAAAGACATCGAACGCTTCAGCAAGTATGACATCGTACTCACCTCCTACGGTATTACGCGCCTCGACATCGAATCACTGCAAAAATTTCACTTCAACTACCTGATACTCGACGAATCTCAGGTGATCAAGAATCCATCATCGAACATTGCGAAAGCGGTGTTGCAGTTGAAATCGCGTTTCAAGCTTACACTCACTGGAACGCCGTTAGAAAACACGACGCTGGATCTTTGGTCGCAGATGACGTTCATCAACCCAGGTTTGCTCGGTGGTCAGACTTTCTTCAAAAACGAATACCAGGTTCCAATCGAAAAAAAGCAGGATGAGGCAAAGACAAAGAAACTCAACGCGATCATCAAACCGTTTGTGCTGAGAAGACTAAAATCACAGGTTGCTACTGACCTTCCTGAAAAGGTTGAGAACATTTATTACTCCCATCTCACGCCAGCCCAGGAGGAGAAATACGAAGAGGCAAAGTCCTTTTACAGGCACAAAATCCTTGACCTCATTGAAAAAGAAGGGCTGAACAATTCACGGATTACGATACTGGAAGGATTAACCAAGTTAAGACAGCTATCAAATCATCCACGGATGGTGGATTCTCATTACAAAGGTGATTCCGGCAAGCTGGAAGATCTTTCGCACATGATCGAGAATGCGTTGTTGGAAGGACACAAGCTTTTAGTTTTCAGCCAATTCGTTAAACACCTCGAGATTGTCAAAGAATTTCTAACATCGCGCAAGATCGACTTCGCCTACCTCGACGGCTCGAGCATGGATCGCAAGGATCAGGTGGAGAAGTTCAATAAGGATCCAAACCTGAAAATATTCCTTATCTCTATTAAAGCTGGAGGTCTCGGTCTGAACCTTACTGAAGCGGACTATGTGTTTATTCTTGATCCATGGTGGAACCCGGCGGTCGAGCAGCAAGCTATCGACCGCGCACACCGCATCGGTCAGAAGAAAAAAGTTTTCACATATAAATTCATCACACGCAACACAGTTGAGGAGAAAATCCTGCAACTCCAAAAGCACAAGCTCAAGTTATCTGAAAGTCTTATCAGCACGGAAGAGAGCATCGTGAAGTCGCTGACGAAGGAAGATATTGAGATGATGTTGAATTAGTCCGTGAGTAGGCACTCAGCAGTATGCAGTGAACGCGCTACACGCTTCGCGCCCGGTAACTGAGCGTAGATTCAACACCAACTGAACTTGTCGATTCGCCGTGAATGAAGCGTCAGGCATTTCGGCTGTCAGGCCGTGCAAATTGATAATAATCGAAATTTGGGATGAGGTGGACACTTTTCTTGGCGTTAGTTTTTGTTGCCTCGGCTTGTGGCGAGAAGGGGCGGGATGCCAACATTTTAGTGCACGAGAACATAATTTATGTTTCTGGGTTAGGTGATAGTATTAAGGTGAAGACGTTTAAGTGGGGTCTGGCAGGTGGACACGAAAAAAAGACTGTCTATTTACAAACTAAGAAAGTGGAGGGTGTTCCGGGTGAGGTGGGGGAAATTTCCTTCCTGGACGATAGCCCGTTGTTTTATAAAGCAAACGCCGACACACTATTTCTATTTTCAGATGCATTGAATGACTCGACAATTAATTGTGGAAATGTGCACGTCATACACAGGAAGATCACCACACTTGAAAGAATAAATTTTGAGCAACATTATCCTGATTTGGGACTTAAATTTGTTGGAGCTATTCCCAAATGAACTCGTGATTAAAATAAATTCTCAGCTAACCTGGCGTCTACACCTACGTGGTTTTTAGTTCCCTCTTCAACTTTGACCGCGAACATTGTCAACTGCACGAGCACAGCGAGTGATTTGTCAACTGTCAATTGCTGTGACACGCCTGCTTACTGGCCTACTGCCTACTGCTTACTGCCTACTTTCCCACCCCTCATCCCCCATCTCCTCCCTCCCCTTCTTCCACCGATCATGTGACCACAGCCAACCTTCAGGCTGCTCGCGAATAATCTTTTCGGTGGCGCGTGCGTAGCTGTTCACCACTTTGAAATCGTTTCTGTCGTAGGGTGGATCAGCGATCTTCACGAGCCTGCATTCATAATATCCACGTTTGATCTTTCTGCTTTCGAAAAAAATAACCGGACTCTGCATGATCACCGGCAATTGATTTATACCCTGAAAAAACGCCGTGTCCTGGTTTAGAAAATTCGTCCAGTAACGTTTATCGGTATCTACTCCTGGGAATTGATCTGAGAGCATCGCAAGTCCCGAAAGCTGACCCCGGGTTTTGAGAGCTTCCCGTGCGACTCGCTCCTTCCGGATTGGTCGCGCTCCGAATCGTTGACGCACCTGGTTGATCACACGGTCAAAAAACGAAGATGATTGGGCCTGGTAGACGTAAAACAATTGCGGCGTTGTTGAAAGACAGACGCCCGCGAGCAACCACTCCCAGTTAAACTGATGGGAGGTAAGGTAAATCATGGACCGACCTGCTTTCGCCTCCTCCTCTATCACTTCCGGGTTTATATACTTCATTCTTCTCATCACTTCCTCCTTTGACATAGTCATCATTTTAAGCGTCTCGACAGGGTAATCGCAGAGGTTGTGATAAAACTTCTTTTCAATCGCATGAATTTCTTTGTCCGTTTTTTCGGGAAAGGAGTTCTTCAGATTCTTTACCACGACGGTTCTTCGGTATCGGATGACACGGTACCCAACAAAAAATGTCAGGTCAGATAGCAGATACAAGACACTGAGAGGAAGACGTGAAAGGAGCCGGAGGAAAAACATGTCCGCAAAATTACGTGATTGTTTTAATTACATTTGGCGCAAACTCATCAAGCATCCATGAAAGATAAAGTGGTGATCATCACCGGTGGTTCATCGGGCATTGGAAAAGCGCTCGCACAAGAGTTCGGATCACACGGTTCGAAAATCCTGATAACCGGCAGAAACAGCCAGGACCTTGATGCTGCCGTCGCGGAACTCAAACAACAAGGGATTGAGATATTTGGTTTTCAGTCCGACGTAAGCCGGGAAGAAGATAACAACAAAATGGCCTCAGCCGCCATTCAAAAATATGGCCGCATTGACGTCATCATCAACAATGCGGGCATCACCATGCGCGCTCTTTTCGAAGAAGTTGAAATGGCTGTGGTAAGAAAAGTAATGGACATCAATTTCTACGGTGTGCTTTACGCCACTCGTGCGTGTCTTCCGGAAATTTTGAAGAACAAAGGTTCGGTAATAGGCATTTCGTCTATTGCAGGTTATCGCGGGCTGCCAGCGCGAACAGGATACTCATCTTCCAAATTCGCGTTAAACGGTTTTCTTGAAGTCCTTCGTACCGAGATGCTTCATAAAGGCGTGCATGTGCTCACTGCCTGTCCTGGTTTCACTACCTCGAACATTCGAAAAAGAGCGCTTGCAAAAGACGGCAGCGCGCAAGGCGATTCACCCCGTGACGAAGCCGACATGATGTCTGCGGAAGAATGCGCACGACATATCTATCATGCTACCGTCAATCGAAAGAAGATCCTGGTTTTAACTCGCCAGGGAAAGCTGGCGGTGTTTCTCAACAAATGGTTCCCCGGGTTGATGGATAAGATCGTCTATAAAGAGATGGCGAAAGAGGCGAATAGTCCCCTTCGCTAGTCAGGTTTTATTCAGGAAAACCAGCTTGGCGTTATCGGCTTTGTTTATGCTCTTATAGAATTCTGTAAATTCCTCATAGGTGGACGCTGGATATTCACCTTTAATAATTTTCAACTTTCGAAAATAGAGCAGCTTACCATTTTCGATTTTAACGCTGGATTCATAGGCGCCAAAACGGGAGCTTATAACAACAGGTTTGGGAAGAAATTCAGGATACAGCTGTTCTGGTACCTGGAATTCAATGGAGTCTGTGTCGACGTATCCCAACCTGAGAACTATGTTGCTCTTCCTGGAGATTGTTTTTTCCGGAATGAAGCTGTTTCTATTCATAAGGTTTGGCGTAAGGAATAGGCGTTTTCCGGAAACGGAAGCGAGGCGTTTCAGTGTGAGATTGATATCGACATCAGCTACAGGAATCTTGTCTTTCTTTGACGTCATCGAAAAATTGTCGACCTCAAAGGTTGGTATGGACGTGGTTCGCTGAACCCACTTCTTTTGATCCTCTGCAGAAGAATTGAGGACGAAATTAAGATTATCGTTTTCGAATTGAAGTCCCTGGTAAGACGTTTTCACATGAGCTTTGGCATCTCCATTGAGTTCGAGCCGTACCAATCCTCTCCTTGTCTGTAAGTTTTGATTTCCCGAATATGCCTTGGTCCGTACGAGTTTACCACCTGTCTCCGTGACCATCAATGCATACCTGTCACCGGTGAACGATCCAATGTATCCGAATGGATTTGTTTGACTGGTACATTCAAGCCATAATGTATCGACACCATTTGGTACAGCGACAATTATGTGATTGAAATAATCGCCGGGGAAATTGGCTGGGACATCATGTTGATCATCTCCGCCGTGGATCTGTGTATAGTAGCCCTTCACGCCCACTTCCTTCAACATAGCAACCATGTAGTTTGAAAGAGCTTTGCAATCACCGTAGCCGAGCTCATCGACAGCTTTTGATTCCATTGGCTGCATACCACCGATACCAAGCTGGACACTTACATATCGTGTTTTGCTTTGGAGATAATCATAAATTATTCTTGTCTTCTCTTCTGCGGTTCGTGCGTCCTTTGTCATGTCCTTGATTTTATTGCTTGTTGCCTGAGGCAGTACATCTCTGTTCTTATTTAAAAGAACCTGCCATTTACCAAGGTTTTCCCAAGAGTCCATTTTGCCTGCGAACCCATCATACTCAAAATCGGTGGGAGCAACGATGATGTTAGGGACAGTTTTATACAGTCCCGAACCGTAGCGTTCAAACTTTGCGGGCTTAATGTTTTCAAAACTCCATTTGATTATTTTTTTGGAACCCGAGGGAACGGCGCTTCCTTCCAGGATGCCATTTAGTTTAAAACGCGGAGCAAGATCGACCGGATAGGTTATCGAATATGTTTCCTTTTGTATCGAGACCTCATCATCTGTATACAAAAAGAATCCAGGTATGGAATACAAAAAGTTGTATTCGATCTCATATTCATATTCAACTGTGTAAGGATAGGTCACCTGTGAGAGGTCCGCATATTTTATACGACTGTCGTCAAAAAGCGTAGCCCCTGAGATTGCGCTTCGGTCGTTGATCTCCGATTGCTTGAGTTTTTTTATAATATTTCCTGAGGCGTCATATACTGCGCCCTGAAATGACTTGACGTTTCTGAACTTGTCGTAGCCGATCGTCTCGCGCGCATAAGCTTTTCCTTTTTCATTCAGGATGGTGACAACCTTTCGGACGGAAAAGGACGTCTTGCTGCGCGAGAATATTTCGAATGCAGAAGCTTCCAGACGAATAACAGCATACATCCCCTGCTTCAGACTATCTGGAATTTCGTTAACGGGATATTTTACATCAGCAGCGAACAATTCGCCGATAGGAAGTAATAACCATACTGCGATCCTTAGATGCTTCATGCTATTTTTTCTTTAGGACAATTTGTTCGGCTTGCTTCGCGATAACTTGATTGTATAGCTCGCGGAGCGCTGGATATTCGGCTTGCGTAAACATATTCTTGTTTATCTGAAAGGTGCTGTTAAGGTTGATCCTGTTACCAAGTTGTGTTGCACTAAATAGATACCTGCCTGCGTTCTGTGGTAATGCCAGGATCGTCGATTTAGGCATCTCGTCGATCGCATATCCTTCGGGCACCGTGAGTTGAAGCATGTAAACACTCTCTTGTTGGCTGCCGTAGTCAACTGGGTAGGTTCTTTCTTCCGACTTGAATGGATTTTCATCCATTTGTCCTGTAAGAAATGGATTCACATACATGACATCTCCGGTTGGTGAAACATGTTCGGCGATCGTCACATTGTGTATCTCCTTCACTTGTTTACCAAGTTCTTTCACATCCTGAAATTCTGTTTTCTCAATTTGCCATTGTTTGGATTTGGTGAAAGCCTCCAAATAACCCGCCTCTCCGTCCTTGTTGTAAGTCGCCCTCATTTGCTGTGCGTCATATCCATCACGGGTATACGTGACCTGGCCTTTGAGTTCCCCCTCCGGGTTCAGAACCATTGCAGCGACAACGACTGTTTTTGCTTTCACTTTAGTTGTGATGTCAATCCATCCATGATTTGTTTTTGAAATCACGAGGCCCTTACCATTCAGGCATCTGCTTGGTAAAACGTCGTAGGGCAAATATCTTTCCGTTGCATCGAGAAGAATGGTTTTCCCTTCAAGTTTAACGGCGCAGATCACATAATTGAACTGCTTTCTCATCGGATACTCCGGCCTGATAAATCCGTGATCCCGGGTGCTAAGCATCACCATTTCAGTTTCCAGTCCGGCCTTTTGTAACATCGAGGCATAAAGCAGATTGATGTCGCCGGATGTACCTTTTTTCTTTTCTACTATTTTTTTAAGCGGCGATGCATAGAAATCCTCCTCACCATCGTACTCAACATTTGCCTTTATATAGTTGGAAATCGCTGCAATCTTCTGCATTGGATCAGTGATGCCAGCCGTTAATTCTTCCACTTTGTTTTTAAGGAATCCTGAACCATTGATGACACCCCCGAACGAATCATCTTCCAACAGGTCATCATTGAATTTCTGCCAGGTGCCCATCACCTCTTTCTGATAGGTCCCCATGTTGACGTAGGCCAGGGCGAAGTTCAATTTTGAAACATAGTCATCCTCAGTCGTCATGTAAGGTTCTTCTTTAAAGGCAGGGACATTTTTGCACAAGTAGTGATAGCCATTCACCATTACGCTGTAGTATGACATTGCCTTTTTTTCTTCATAGGACGTTACCTGAATGTAACCCTGCATGTATTTCTGGTAGTCAAATACCTCGGGGATCATTGCCCAGTATTCGCTATGACGCGTGGGAATAGATCTTTGAAATTGCCAATTGGGAAAGCTTGTGTAGAAGTCAGAAGTCTCATGAAAGCTGTATTCAATAACAGAACCTTCTTTTACGTTAGGAATGGTGAATTTCTGTCGGTTGTAGTAGCTGTTGACACGCTCCTTAAACATCGCATCCTTTGCCATTTTTGACTCAACCATTTTGCCGCTCTCCAGGTTATAGGCCGATGCTTTCAGATTGCTGATCTTTTCCTCGGAAGAACCGGAGTGATATGTCAGAATAGATGCATTGGCCCACTCAAGACCTTCCTTTTTTAGAATTTTTATTCGAGTATGCCGGTCAAAGACCAAATGAACCTCACCGGCTGCATCAAGATTGACGAATGCAATACCATAATCCTCCAAGACCACAGCCGAGGCCGAGGAATCTTTATCATAAGTGGTCATCTTCAGATCTTCCATGGGTATGTCACCAAACTTTATTGGCGACTTTTGCGCATACGCTGTTACGAAAAGGCAAAGCGCGATCAGGTTAGGTAGAATTTTCATGTTCTTGCGAAATTTTAGTCTATAGCTGCTGGAACTCAAGGCCGTCAGACCCAACTTTGAATCAGAAAGCGGCTTGTTTTTGTTGCGCAAAAAAAGCTGCAGCAATTCTGTTCTTCCAAAATCTTTGCTGACCCAACTACACGTGTGGAAATGCTTCGGTCTATCGAAAGCTGAACAAACGGCGGACACAGCCTTGATGATCAAGACTGGAGCATTCATTAGGATGAGCCGTGAGAGCGAGAGACCAAGAATTCATGACAGGTGTTAGGGGTGAGGTCGAATTAGTCGATTGTCTGACTAACTTGCCCAAATCTAAATATTAATGTCAAAAGCTAAAACCAGTTTTTTTTGCCAAAGCTGCGGATACGAGTCAGCTAAATGGGTAGGCAAATGCCCTTCATGCGAAGCATGGAACTCCTTTGTGGAAGAGGTCATCACAAAAGAATCAGGAAAACATGACTGGCGCCAGGAAAGTGCCCGCGCAAAATCCACTCAACCAAAAGTACTGAGCGACATTTCTTCCGGCAACGAAGTGCGTGTAGCCACCGGTGACAATGAACTCGACCGGGTATTGGGTGGCGGTATCGTTCCGGGCTCGCTCGTGCTTATCGGCGGTGAACCGGGTATCGGCAAGTCAACCCTCATGCTGCAAATCGGACTCTCATTGAAGAAAATGAAGGTTTTGTATGTATCCGGTGAAGAGAGTGATCAGCAAATCAAAATGAGGTCTGAACGTATCTCTCCTGCCAACACCGGCAACAAGAATTTTTATATCCTCACTGAGACCAACACAAAAGGTATTTTCCTGACAATTGAATCGCTGCAGCCGGACCTGGTGATCGTGGATTCCATTCAAACGCTCTTCTCTCCCCTTCTCGACAGCACACCGGGAAGCATCGGGCAGGTGCGGCAGTGCGCGGGTGAACTGATGAAGTTTGCCAAAGAAACGGAGACGCCCGTCTTCCTCGTCGGTCATATTACCAAGGATGGCACACTTGCTGGCCCCAAGGTTCTTGAGCATATGGTGGACACTGTGCTGCAGTTTGAGGGCGATCAACATCTCGCTTATCGTATACTTCGCACTACAAAGAACCGCTTCGGATCGACAGCCGAGATCGGGATCTACGAGATGCTTAGTTCGGGGTTGAGAGAAGTGAGCAATCCGTCAGAGATACTCATATCGCAAAAGGATGGTCCACATGCCGGCGCTACTATCGGCGCAACACTGGAAGGCAATCGGCCGCTTCTTATTGAAGTTCAGTCACTCGTAAGTCCGGCGTCTTATGGCACTCCACAAAGAACTCCTACCGGCTTCGATCAAAAGAGACTGAACATGCTTCTCGCCGTCCTTGAAAAGCGCTGTGGGTTCCGAATGGGTACGCAAGATGTCTTCCTTAATATGGCAGGTGGTATCCGGGTCGAAGATCCCGCTATCGATCTGGCTATTTGTATATCCATTATTTCTTCAATGGAAGAAATTTCCATCTCAGATAAAATATGCTTCGCCGCCGAAGTGGGTCTTGGAGGTGAGCTTCGTGCAGTGAATAGGGTGGAGCAACGGATCTCCGAAGCTGAGAAGCTTGGCTTTGAAGAAATTTATGTTTCCAAGTTCAGTCAGAAATCAGCTAACACCAGGAGCAAGATCAGGATCAAAGCATTCGGCAAGCTTACCGAAGTGTTTCAGGATCTCTTCGGATAGGAGAGTTTTTTGCCGCAGTCCCGATGGCTATCGGGATCGGTGATCGCGCAGATTTTCTTATCAATTCAAATTGAATCATCTGCGAGATTCGCGCGATCTGCGGGAGAAAACAATTTCAGCCTCAGTGCGCATTTAACAGCGGTTATGTTGAAGCTAGTTCACCGTTTGCAAGCCTCCTGTATGGATCGCCAGAACCGTGGAACCGCTTTTGAAAAATCCCTCACGAATTAATTGAGCTATCCCAAACATCATCTTGGAAGTGTATACAGGATCGAGTGGCAATTGCTGTTCGGATGTTTGCTCTTGAATGAACTGGTGCAGCTCGGTTGTGGTTTTTCCATACCCTCCAAAGTGAAAACGCGATTCAATGGACCACCGTCCCGGGTCACGAAGTTCATTTTTCTCAAGAAGCTGTTTGACTTCGTGCGTAAGGAATTCGCCACCCTTCAATGATGAGAAGCCAAGGATTTCTTTCGCGCCGGAAATGCCTGCAATAATCCCTGCAGCTGTTCCTCCTGTTCCAACCGGCAGACACAGGTAATCAAATTCTGTTTCGTCGAGAATTTTTTTTCCGAGCTCCATGCATCCCTTTAGCGCTAAAGAATTTGTCCCACCTTCCGGAAGCATGTAAAAATCTCCGAACTGATGTCTCAATGAAGCGATAAAGCCTTCGTCATTTTTCCACTTATAGTCTTCCCGGGAAACGAAGTGAAGCTTCATCCCCATTTTGTTTGCAAAGGCGAGCGTGTGATTTATCGGAAAAGTTTCTTCTCCCCGGATGACACCGATCGAACTGAAACCCATTTCTTTGGCAGCCGCCGCGGTTGCGTAGATCATGTTTGAATACGCTCCTCCGAAAGTGAGAATCGTTTTTGCTTTCAGCTTTGAGGCTTGCTCCAGATTATGTTTCAGTTTCCACCATTTGTTTCCGGAAATGGAATCGTGATTCAAATCTTCACGCCGCACCAAAAGGCGAACCTTGGCGTCGTCTATCCACGATCCTCTTAATTCTGCCGTTTTGACGTTTTTATAGACTGGGAACACAATTTTCTTAGTCAAGTACTAAAAATATTAGTAATGTTGTGTTGTGGATGATTCATACTTCAAAGGTCGCGGGGCGCAAATAAAAACTGAAAACAAGTTTCTCAAATCGCAATATGTGACTGAGCATCGCGAAGGCCTCGATGAGCCCTTGCTTGAAACTCCGCACACGCAGATTTTTTTCGAGACGCCTCGCAAAATCGTTAATAAAGTCGACAGCCCGGATCTCGGAATGGTTTACTCAATGAATCCGTACCAGGGATGCGAGCATGGTTGTATTTACTGCTACGCGCGAAACACACATGAATATTACGGGTTCAGTGCCGGCCTTGATTTCGAATCAAAAATTATTGTCAAGAAGAATGCCGCTCAGGCGCTCGAACAGCAACTCCTTGGGCGAAACTGGCAAGTCGCGCCGATCATGCTCTCGGGAAATACGGATTGTTATCAACCGCAGGAAAGGAAATTTCAACTGACGCGTCAAATGCTGCAGGTGTTGGCCAGATACCGGCATCCCGTGAGCGTGATCACCAAAAATTCGCTCATCACCAGGGACATCGATGTGCTTAAAGACCTTGCTTCTGATAATCTCGTGCATGTAATGATCTCCATTACGACGCTCAATGAAGATTTACGTCGTGTGATGGAACCACGAACTGCCAGCGCAATTAAAAGGTTAAAGACCATCGAAGAGCTTGCGAAAGCCAATATTCCCGTTGGTGTGATGAACGCTCCGATCGTTCCAGGTCTCAATCATCATGAAGTCATGACTGTGATCAAAGCAGCTGCAGACCATGGGGCTTCTACTGCGGGTATGACGGTCGTACGATTGAATGGGTCCATCGGAAAAATATTTGAGGACTGGCTGCGTAAAAACTTTCCGGATCGCTTTGAAAAAGTATGGCACCAGATATCGTCCATGCATGGTGGGTCTGTTAATGATTCCGATTTCGGACGACGGATGTCTGGAGAAGGAAATATTGCTGACTCGATTCACCAGCTTTTCAGAACAGCAAAGAAGAAGTACATGGTGGGCCGCGACTTCCCCGCTTATGACCTCACCAAGTTCAGGAAGGGAGGAAACCTGAGTTTGTTCTGAGTCCGGTCGAAGGTAGTCAGAGAGCTCTTTCACAGTCGCCTTCGACTCCGCTCAGGCCGACAAGCTCCGAACGGTGGTGCATTTGCATTTATCGTCCTTTCGTATATTTGCAATCTTGAAACGTAAGATCATCTTCGGACTGCTGCTTGTCTATCTCGTCTCTTCTACAGAGGTGCACGAGTTACTGCGCTTGCCGTTGTTAGTCAAACATTATCAGGAACACAGGGAACAAGTCACCGATATCACCTTCTGGCAGTTTCTGGTGATGCACTACGAGACGGATGTGCCGCACGATGACCAGGATACGCGTCTGCCCTTCAAAACCTGTAACCATTCTCTCGCGTCCACTGCACTCGCCGTTACATCTCAGCGAATAACATTGACCATTCCTTTGCCTGTCGTTGTCAAGATGGGGTTGTCTCCCGACCATTCCGTGCCCAAGGCTTCTTACCTCGAAGAAATTTTTCAACCGCCAAAGGCGGTCTGAGGTCACGCGCGCTCTTCACGCGCATTATTCTATTTTCTAAAAATTCCACCACGTCCGGTTGCCGATCTATTGCGGCTTGTTCGATAATTTTTTGATCGACCGCTTCCAGGCAACAGTTCGGGGTATTCAACAATATCATCATGCTGGATCGTATCATACATTTCTCAATTCACAACAAGCTGATCATCGGACTATTGACGCTGATTCTGGTGGCATGGGGAGCTTATTCTCTCGGCGAGCTTCCCATCGATGCCGTTCCTGACATTACCAATAACCAGGTCCAGGTAATTACGATCTCACCGTCACAGGCGGCTTCAGATATCGAGCGGCTTGTCACCTTTCCTGTCGAGCTGGGCGTAGCGACCATACCAGGGATCGAGGAGGTGCGGTCGTTCTCCCGGTTTGGGCTTTCCGTTGTTACAATCGTCTTCCGTGATGGCATCGATATTTATTGGGCGAGGCAACAAGTGAGCGAACGCCTGACTGAAGTACAAGGCCAGATTCCACCGGGAGCGGGTGTTCCAAAACTGGCGCCCATCACTACGGGGCTGGGGGAGATCTACCAATACGTTCTGTACGCGAAGCCGGGATTTGAAAGTAAGTACTCACCGATGGAGCTCCGGACAATCCAGGATTGGGTCGTGCGCAGACAATTGCTTGGCACCGATGGCGTCGCTGACGTTGCGAGCTACGGCGGATATCTCAAGCAATATGAAATCGCAGTTGACATAGACAAACTCAGAAGCTTTAGCCTCGGTGTCGCCGATATTTTTTCCGCCCTGGAGAAAAATAATCAAAACACCGGAGGCGCGTACATCGACAAAAAACCCAACGCGTACTTCATACGCTCCGAAGGGCTCATCACAAGCCTTGATGATCTTGGCAACATCGTTGTGAGGAACACAGCCAAAGGGATACCCGTGTTCCTGCGGGACGTCGCTCAAATTAAGTTCGGTCATGCTATTCGCTATGGCGCTATGACACAGTATCACAAGGGTGGCCTTGCAGGTGAGGTGACAGGTGGCATTGTGCTGATGCTGAAAGGATCGAATTCATCACACGTGATAAAAAATGTGAAAGCGCGCATAGAGCAAATAAAAAAGAATCTCCCTGAAGGTGTCACCATTGATCCTTTCCTTGACCGCACCAAACTTGTCAATAAGTCAATCGCGACGGTCACAACCAATCTTGCAGAAGGAGCACTGATTGTAATTTTTGTGCTTGTATTGTTGTTGGGCAATCTGAGAGCTGGTTTGATAGTATCATCCGCCATTCCCCTGGCGATGCTCTTTGCAGTATCAATGATGAATGTGTTCGGCGTCTCTGGAAATCTGATGAGCCTTGGAGCCATTGATTTCGGTTTGATTGTAGACGGTTCCGTGATCATTGTTGAAGCCACGATGCATCACCTTGCACTACGCAGCATTGGAAAAACTCTTTCGCGGGCAGAAATGGATGAAGAGGTGTATCAGTCTGCAAGCAAGATCAGAAACAGCGCTGCATTTGGCGAGATCATCATATTGATCGTCTACCTTCCGATCCTGGCGCTCATTGGTGTAGAAGGAAAAATGTTCCGGCCAATGGCCCAGACTGTTTCGTTCGCGATCCTCGGATCGTTCATTCTTTCGCTCACTTACATCCCGATGATGAGTGCCTTGTTTCTCAGCAGAGAGACGGCACATAAGCCAAATTTTTCCGACCGGCTTATCGGCTTTCTTCAGCGTCGGTATTCACCCATAGTTAAATGGTCGATCAGGCATCGCCTGGCCGTGGTGAGCACAGCCGTGGTTTTTTTTGCTTTCAGTTTGTGGGTATTCTCCGGACTCGGCGCAGAGTTTATTCCAACCCTTGACGAAGGCGACTTTGCCGTTGAAACGAGATTATTAACGGGAAGCAGCCTGACCGAAACTGTTGAAGGTGTGAGCAAGGCAAGTGAGATTCTCGCAACGCAATTCCCCGATGAGGTGAAGGAGGTGATAGGAAAAATAGGATCTTCAGAAATTCCCGTCGACCCGATGCCGATAGAGGCTGCCGACCTCATTGTCGTCCTTGCTGATAAGAAAGACTGGAAGAAAGCGAGCAGTCGCGATGAGCTGGCAGAAAAAATGGGCCAGGCTTTGAGCGTGCTTCCTGGAATAAACTTTGGATTTCAACAACCTATACAGATGAGATTCAACGAGCTCATGACCGGAGCAAGACAGGATGTGGTTGTGAAAGTTTATGGTGAGGATCTTGACAAGCTGTCTGACTATGCCAGACGTATCGCTTCAATAATCTCCGGTATACGTGGTGCCCAGGATCTGTACGTGGAAAGTGTAACCGGACTTTCACAGCTTGTGGTTTCGGTCAAACGCGAACGGCTGGCACCATTCGGTCTAAGCATTGAAAAAGTAAATCAAACCATCAACATGGCGTTTGCGGGTCAAAGTGCAGGAATGGTATTTGAAAATGAAAGAAGATTTGATCTCGTCGTCCGGCTGGACAGAACAGGTCGGCAAAGCATAGACGATCTTTCGCGCCTGTTTATCACTGCTCCGTCAGGTGAACAGGTGCCGTTGTCTCAAATCGCTGACGTCGAATTGAAAGTCGGTCCCAACCAGATCCAGCGTGACGACACGAAGCGCAGAATTACCATTGGATTTAACGTCCGTGGTCGGGATGTGGAGAGCATTGTAAACGAGCTTCGTCAGAAGATCGATGAAAAAATAAGATTTGCACCCGCCTATTATCCGACATTCGGCGGGACATTTAAGAACCTGCAGGAGGCCCGTGCGAGGTTGTACGTTGCTGTTCCAGTCGCCCTTTCACTCATATTCATATTGTTATACCTCACTTTCAAGTCGGTAAGGCAAAGTCTCCTCATTTATACAGCCATTCCCCTTTCGGCCATTGGAGGAATACTCGCATTGTGGATCCGGGATATGCCATTCAGCATCTCGGCAGGCGTGGGATTTATCGCATTGTCGGGTGTCGCCGTACTCAATGGCATTGTGCTCATTGCGGAATTCAATCATCTAAAAATGGAAGGTGAAAAAGATTTGATGTCAATTCTACTGAAAGGTACTGCCACACGCCTGCGCCCTGTGATCATTACGGCGGCAGTTGCCTCACTTGGATTTCTTCCCATGGCATTATCTCATGGTGACGGTGCTGAAGTGCAGCGTCCGCTCGCTACCGTGGTGATCGGCGGTTTAATTTCAGCGACTGCGCTCACGCTACTGGTACTTCCCTGTCTCTATTATATGATCGAAAACTTTCATCTGAAGAAAATGAAAACACAAGCCATAATTTTTCTCCTCGGCGCGTTGATATTGTCGCCGCTGGCGGGTCGCAGCCAACAAGCCGTCACCCTCGATGATGCTGTAGGTCTTGCGCTCCAAAATAACCTGGGGTTGCGTGCAGCCAACTTAGACATTGAATTTCAGCAGCAGCAAAAACGCACAGCGACAGAAATTCCAAAGACAAGTGCCATGTTGATGTACGGCCAGTACAACAGCGTCAATCAGGACAATAACATTACCATTACCCAAAACCTTCCGTTCCCAACTGTCTTCACGAGCCAGTCGAAACTAGGTGAGGCCAGGATACGCAGCAGCGAATTTCAGAAGGCGTCTGCCGAAAACGACCTCGTATTCCGCGTACGACAAACTTACCTGACTCTTCAATTCATGTTGTCAAGGCAAAAGCTGTTGGAAAGGCAGGATTCAATTTTCTCGGACCTGGTCCGCATCACAAGCGTTCAACACAGGACAGGAGAGGGCACGTTGTTGCAAAAGACCTCTGCCGAAGCGCGGTATAATGAGGTGCAGAACCTCAAGCGTCAGAACGAATCCGATATCAAAGTCTACAATGCACAGCTGCGAATACTGTTAAATATCGACGACGACGTCCGTATTGTGGAAGACAAATTGATTCCATTGACGACCGAGCTGTTGGATGATACCACCCAAATCAGACAAAATCCGCAGCTTGCCCTGCAAAAGTCTTTGGTCGATGTTGCCGTACATGAAAAGAAGGTCGAGGTGAACAAAGCACTGCCAGATCTGTCGATCGGGTACTTCAATCAGACTCTTATCGGCTACCAGCAATTCACCGACGGAAGCAATCCCTACTTTAGTTCACATGATCGCTTTACTGGCTTAATGGCAGGGATTGCGATTCCGCTTTGGTTTGTTCCTTACAATGCGCGCATAAAAGCCGCGAGAGTGAAATCGGAGTCAGTGCGCGCCTCCACTGGATACTTCGAAAAGCAACTTCTCGGACAATGGGAAAAGGCGGTTCAGGATTTTAATAAGAACAAGAATAGCCTGGACTACTATACCAACTCCGCCTTGCCGAATGCCAAACTTATACTCAGCCAATCCCAATCGGCATTCCGCACAGGTGAAATAAGTCAGGCTGACTACAGGCTCAATCTGCAGCAGGCACTGTCAATCGAAGAAGGATATCTTCAGGCTGTGTACCAATATGATCTGGGAATTATCACGCTGGAGTTTCTATCCGGCCACAAAAAATAATTACATGAAAATGAAAAATCTCATCAAGAATATAATCGCCGCAAGTATCCTGATTTCGTTTGTCGCTGCTTGCTCCAAACAGGAATCATCGCAACCTGATTCGGAAAAGACCGTCGAAAATTCCAACACAGTTACACTTACTGAGGAACAAAAGCGTGTAGTCGGGATAGAAATGGGTAAAGTGGAAGAACGTGTATTGAGTGGAACACTGACGCTGACCGGGATGCTTGACGTTCCTCCGCAGAACCTGGTTAACATCACCGCACCATTCGGAGGTTTCCTACGGTCGACCTCACTTCTTCAAGGCATGCATATTAAGAAAGGAACAGTGATCGCTACAATAGAAAATCCGGAGTACATCCAGCTGCAACAGGACTTCCTCGACACTAAAAGTCAGGCCGGATTTCTTGAGAGCGAATACCAAAGGCAGCACGAGTTGGCGAAGGAAAGTATCAATGCTCAAAAGACGCTTCAAAAAGCAGCAGCGGACTTGAACAGCGTAAAAGCAAAAAACGATGGTCTGCGCGCTAAGCTCAGGATGCTTGATATTGATCCTGACAAACTTGGAACAGGCCCGATTAAGTCCACAATTGAACTTCACTCACCGATCGATGGTTATGTAACACAGATAAATACCGCCGTTGGTTCTTTCGTCAACCCGACCGACATCATGTTTAGAATCGTAGATACGGAACATCTCCACGCGGAGCTCATTGCCTTCGAACGCGACCTTCCCAAAATAAAGATCGGTCAGAAGATTCGCCTGCTGCTCGCCAATGAATCCAAGGAAAGGACTGCAAGAGTTTTCCTGATCGGTAAGGAAATAGGACCCGACAGAACGATCAGAATACACGGCCACCTCGACAAAGAGGATCAAAATCTGATTCCAGGAATGTATCTCAAGGCGTTGGTTGAAACCAGCGGGGAAAATGTGTCTTCCCTGCCTGAACAGGCTATCGTTAACTACGAAGACAAAGATCTCATCTTTATCAATGACCCCGAAAACAGTCTTCGATTCAAGTTAATCCAAGTAACCACGGGAGTACGCGAAAATGGATATGTTGAAGTAAAATCCGCCGATAACATTGCTCTTAGGAATGCGTCGGTTGTTGTCAACGGATCATACAAACTTTTATCTAAAATGAAGAACGACGAGACCGGCCAGGAACCAGGTCGTTAGTTAACTTTGAACGAATGATCACCCTTATCACTGGCAGTCTTGTACTGAGTATTCTTCATGGGATCATTCCCAATCACTGGCTCCCGGTTCTCGCGATCAGCAAGAAGGAGAAATGGGATCTTACCGAAACGAGTCGTATCACGGTCATCGCGGGTTTGTCACATGCTGCCAGCACAGTGCTCATCGGCGTGCTGCTCGCATTAATTGGAGCGAAGCTTGCAACAGTAGTTGAGAGCTTTATGTTGTTCGTCGCCCCGGCTCTGCTAGTGGCCCTCGGCGTATTCTACATATGGCAGCACAGCCGGCATCATCATTTCCACATGCATGGGCATCCCGAACAAGTCTCAAATAAGAATAAGCTGATCTTTTCGCTCGCCTCCGCCATGTTTTTTTCACCCTGCTTCGAGATCGAAGCTTATTTTCTGGTTGCCGGCGCGGAAGGTTGGTGGTTCGTTGCTTTGCTGGCGGTTCTGTATACTGTTGTAACTGTGTCTGGTATGGTTATCTGGGTACGCCTGGCGCACCGGGGACTATTAAAAATGAACTGGCATTCATTGGAACACAACGCGGGCATAATCACTGGTGTGACGCTTGTTCTTTCAGGCGTGCTTACATTCCTTCTCCATTGATTGATTTAGCGCAGCAATCGCGCGGTAACTGCCGTTAATTATATTTTTGTACCCGCGAATGCATTCACTTCTCTCCTATCTGGATTTGATTTTGGCTGGAGTTCTCCAGGATTATCTGCGTGCACATGACAATGATGACGTCCAAAAATTGCTGCTGAAACAGCACGAAATTCACGGCGTTCCTACAAAATATGTGGCGCAACTCATTGCAGGAAGACAAAAGATCAAACAAAAACTTCCATCATGGTGGGCACGCACCGACTTGTTATATCCTCCATCAGTAAATCTCGAGCAAGCATCTTCCGAAGCGACTGCGAAGTTCAAGCGCGACATGATTGTATCAATCATTCCAAAGCACGAAAGAGCTGCCGATCTGACGGGAGGCTTCGGCGTAGATGCGTTCTTTCTGAGTGCGACTGTTCGAAAATTCGCCTACGTCGAAAAAGACCCAACGTTACTGGAGATTGCACGTGAGAACTTTAAAGCCCTTCATTCTACAAACATCGAAACGTATATAAATACAGCGGAAAACTTCATTGCGTCAACAACCGAGAAGTTTGATTTCATATATATGGATCCTTCTCGTCGGAAAGCGGCGCAAAAAGTTTTCAAGCTTGCAGATTGTGAACCAGACATAACCAAACTTCAGAAGTCACTTTTTTTAAAGACCGATGTTATAATTGTAAAGGCATCCCCGCTCCTCGACATCCAAAAGGGAGTTTCTGAACTTGACGGCGTGGCTGAAGTTCACGTCGTCGCCGTTGACAATGAATGTAAGGAACTTCTCTTTGTGATGAGACAGGAATTTCAGGATGAACCCGTCATAAAGGCAGTAGACCTTAGCAACCAAGGATCTGTGATTCGGGAGATTGCTTTCAAGAGAAGTGATGAGTTAAACGCGACAGTGCAATATTCATCGCCGATGAAATTTATTTATGAACCTGGTGCCGCCGTGTTGAAAGCTGGGGCATTTAAGGCCATTTCAAAACTTTATGGCATCGCGAAGCTAGCACCAAACACACATTTATATACAAGCGATGAAAGACTTGATTTTCCCGGGCGCACTTTCAGAGTCGTTCGCGCCACAAAGCTCGACAAGCAGTTAAAAAATGAATTTGCCGGAGGCCACGCGAATATTCTGACACGCAACTATCCTTTGAGTGTGGAAGAGATCAAGAAGAGGGCGGGATTGAAAGAAGGAGGAGAGCAATATTTGATCTGCACGCAGGATCAGAAAGAAAAGTTGGTGTTGATAGCTGAAAGAATAAATGCATAAATGCAGCGGAATGCAGCTCCCGCGCGGATTAACACAGATTGAGAATCATTGATTTACACAGATCTGTGTGCATTACATCCGTGAAATCCGTGCGAACTGTATTAGAATTTTCTGCGCCCTATATTTAGCCCACACTCCATTGCACATGCACCCCTCCAACATTCCCTTCCAAACACTCTCCTGGGATTCCATTCCGAAGACAAAGCGTCCGGGTGAAACAGGTGAAGCTACCTGGCAGACAATTCAATTTCCGGGACTTCGGATCAGGATCGTTGAATACAGCGCGAACTATGTTGCCGATCATTGGTGTCACAAGGGCCATATCGTTCATTGTCTTGAAGGAGAGTTCGTAAGCGAGATGGAGAACGGACAAAAATTTTTTTTGACGCCTGGAATGAGTTATGTGGTTTCTGATGGGTTAAGCTCGCACAAATCTGTTTCGAAGAATGGAGTGAAGCTGATGATCATCGATGGGGACTTTCTGAGGCTGAGGTGAGCGCTAAAGCGCTGAATGCAGTCCACGCTAAGGCGCGAAGACGCTAAGGCGCAAAAACTCTGGAAGAATCTTGTATCATCGCAGCGCCATCGGCGCGACCTGTCTCTTGCCCATGTGGGCGAATTTGTATTCAAGCCCCGTAGGGGCGGCCTGTTGAATTGTTTTGAAAAAATTTGTCTCATGAAAAAAGTAATGGTCATTGGATTAGTAATTCTATTGACGATTGTGCCGTTTGCCTATGCCTTATGTCGACAAGCCTTGGCGGACCAGGCTCGCGAACGTGCTGGACTCGAAGCGAACCTCGCAATAGAGCAGCGATTAGTCGATAACTACAAACTAGAAGTTCAGCAGCCCCGGGACAGCCTCAAAAACTGCAAAGGCCGGTAACGTGTACCAGCCTTTGTATTTTTATGTTCGTTAAATCGCCTTCGACTACGCTCCTGACGGCTTCGAGTTAACCGCCACCACCGATTACTGATTACCGCTCACCGATTACCTTTCTCCCCTGCCACCGAAATCCCCTTCCCGATCGCCATCAATTCCTGCATCGACCGCTGCATATTGTCACTAGAGCCATCCAGGAAGATTACGTTTCCTTTTCCGTGTTCGGCAAAATGCTTGATCGATTCTGTCCACATTGAGAATAAGATAAACGAAGCATCCAGGCTCGCGCTCTGCATTTCCTTTGCCGCTTGCGACATACCTTTTGCAACTTCCTCCCTGAACAACGCCACACCCTGACCGCGGAGCTGTGCCGCGATCTTCTCAGCTTCAGCCGCAATTTTGATCGCATTACCCTCAGCCTCAGCAGCTTTGGTCTTTGTAATAAGCAACGCCTGACCTTCATTTTCTGCAGCCGCTCTCAAATTATTCGACGCCACCACCTGCGCCATCGAACGCATGATTGCTTCATCAAATGCAATGTCATTGAGCTGGAGATCCAACAAATGAAAACCCCAACCTTCCAATGTGTGATCAAGTTGATCCTTAACTTCTTTCACAATCTCAGTTCGAAGGGACAATATCTCGGATTGCTTTTTTGTCGCAACAAAACTCCTGATCGAACCTTCAATTGTGCGGACAAGCGCCTGCATGAAGCTGCGTTCATCCATGAACTTAAACGCGACGTTTTTGATCGTCTCTTCTTCCTGGTTGAGCACCGCAAAGAGAAGCATCGCCTTGAAATTCACGTTCGCCTGGTCCATTGTCGTCGCCTGAAATTCCAATTCCACCGATCGGTTCTGGATTGAAATTCTCTTATAAATGTTTTGAATAATCGGGAGCTTGAAATTCAATCCCGGTCTCATGATGCGGCTGTACTTTCCAAACACAGTCACCACGGCGATCGTACCCTGCCTGACGGTGACGAAACACATCAGGAAAGCAAGTACCAATACGCCAAGCAATATTAGTTCCATAGTGGGTAAGGTTTTGAGGGTTTATGAGTAGCTGAAAATGCGAAAAACAATTGACCCCGACAAGCAGTCGAGGTCAACTGATTACAGGAACTCAGCCATGTCCGCGACCTTGGTCTCGCCATCGAACCTTTTCACAAGTACGCCGTCGTCATCATAGATCAGAATCGTTGGCATGCTAGTGGGCTTTAAGGTTTTCACAACGGGCACGATGGCACCCTGTGCGAAGATGACATTCGATCTGTTATTCAGATTGTACTTCTCGGCAAAATCTCCGCGCTGTTCCGCCGACACAAAATAAAGTTTGTAGCCCTCGAACAAATCAAAATGATTGCTTATGTCAGTGGCCTGCCGCTGACAATGATCGCAGTCAGGATTATACAGCACCAGGATCAGTCGACCGTCAAGATGGTCAACCTTAATACTATCGCCGGCGCTCGTAACAATGTCGATTGCCGGAAGTCCTTCACTGCCCTCGATATTCTTTTTGGTCGACCCTCCGCATGATGCCAGGGCGAGAATAACTGAAAAAAATATACAGCTCTTCATTCAGTGATAAAGATTTTCATACCTGCATAAACCAGGCTAAAGAGAATTGTTAACGAACCATATGCCTTTATCACTTTCATTCTGTTTTGTTCATCTTCCCACCACAACATCGCCCATGGACGGAACAGGCCGATAATTAAAAACAAGACCGACGTAGCAATAAGGAGTATGACGAAGAGCTCAACATATCTCATGGTCCAAAGTTAATAAGATAGGAACGACGAGTTCCATTTTTCTTTTGTGCGTTTGCAATCAAAATCAGCGAAAGAAGTAATTTTGCGACCTCCAAACGAAGAATTGAGGGCGGTTGATTTTCTGTCGTTGTATAAATCGGATAGCCTGGTACAAAATCTGGCTGAGGGGATTCGTGCGTCCATTTCAAAGACAATCAGGATAAAAGGCCTTACCGGCAGCCTCGACGCAGTCATCCTCGCTGCCCTATATAAAAGTGTCCGCGCCAGCCACCTCGTAATCCTCGAAGACAAGGAAGAAGCCGCATACTTTGCGACAGACCTGCAAAACCTTCTTGACACTAAGGAAGTTTTTCTTTTCCCAATGTCGTATAAGCGGCCATATGAATACGATGAAACGGAGAACGCAAATGTGCTCATGCGCGCCGAAGCGCTCAACCACATAAGCGCTCACCCCGACACGCAAATCATCATCACCTACCCCGAAGCGCTTTCAGAAAAAGTAATTACAAAAAAATCGCTGGCCAGTAATACGTTCGTTGTCGAGGCCAAAGAAAAACTCGACAGGGAGTTCCTTGAAGAATTTTTACACACCTACGACTTTGAAAAAACAGACTTCGTGTATGAGGCAGGTCAGTTTGCAGTGCGCGGAGGAATTATCGATGTCTTCTCTTTTGCTCATGAGCTTCCCTACCGCATAGAATTGTTTGGCGACGAAGTAGACAGCATCCGCAGCTTTGATCCCGGTTCACAGCTTTCCGTCGAGTCGCTTGACAAGATAAGTCTGATGCCCAATGTTCAGACGCGACTGGTGAAAGAAGACCGGCAGTCCCTCCTCGAGTTTATGTCTACAAACACTCGCGTCTGGATGAAAGACGTTCAGCTCACTGCTGACGTCCTGGATAAGGCATTTGACAAAGCTACCAGCAGCTTCGATCGTATAATAAGGGAAAGTGGTGCGAGCGGCCTTGCACTTGAGCCCGAACATCTTTTCGAGTCGTCTTCTTCTTTTTTGAAAAAACTCTCCAGCCTTTCGATCATTGAGTTTGGAAAACGTTTCCATTTCACCGCGGCAGCCACTTTCGATTTTCGTTCCGCGGCACAACCCGCATTCAATAAAAACTTCGAGCTGCTCGCAAAAGATCTTGTCGATCATCAGGTACAGGGCTTTGCAAACTTTATAGCTGCCGAACAATCACGTCAGCTTGAGCGACTTCAGGGCGTATTTCAGGAGATTCATCCCAAGCTCACATTTCAACCTTTGGAATTTGCGCTGCGCCAGGGATTCGTCGACATCTCGCTGAAGATACTGTGTTACACTGATCATCAGATCTTTGAAAGATTCCATCGCTCGCGCACCAAAGAAAAATTTACCAAATCAAAAGCGCTAACCTTCCGCGAGCTGCAGTCATTGCAGCCCGGAGATTTTGTCACGCACATCGATTATGGGATCTGCAAATTTGCGGGGCTCGAAAAAAAGGAAGTAAATGGAAGAGAGCAGGAAGCCGTTAGACTCGTCTTCCGTGACAATGACATGCTTTACGCAAGCATTCATTCGCTGCATAAAATATCCAAGTATTCAGGCAAGGAAGGAACGCCACCGGTTGTAAGCAAGCTCGGCACCGATGAATGGGACAACAAAAAGTCTAAAGTAAAGGGTAAGGTCAAAGACATTGCGCGTGAGCTCATTGCGCTTTATGCGAAACGAAAAGGCGCACCAGGGTTCGCCTTCTCACCCGACAGCTTCCTTCAGGCCGAACTCGAGTCTTCCTTTATCTATGAAGACACGCCGGACCAGGCAAGTGCAACCGAAGATGTTAAAAAGGACATGGAAAGCCCTCATCCTATGGACCGCCTGGTCTGTGGTGACGTTGGTTTTGGTAAAACAGAAATTGCTGTGCGCGCTGCGTTCAAGGCAACTACTGACGGCAAACAGATCGCAGTGCTCGTGCCGACGACAATCCTCGCCATGCAGCACTACCGGACTTTTTCCGAAAGACTGGCGAACTTTCCCGTGAAGATCGACTACGTGTCGCGTTTCAAAACCGACAAACAGATAAAGGATATCATTCAGGCAACAAAAGAAGGTGAGATCAATCTCCTTATCGGCACACATCGTATCGTTAGCAAAGATGTGTCATTCAAAAATCTTGGACTTTTGATCATCGACGAGGAACAAAAATTTGGAGTGAAGACTAAAGATCGCCTGAAAGAGTTACGTGTGAATATTGATGTTCTAACACTGACTGCAACACCTATTCCGCGAACGCTTCACTTTTCGCTTATGGGAGCCCGCGACCTGAGCATTATCGCAACGCCACCCCCTAACAGGCAGCCCGTCACAACCGAACTTCACACTTATCAGGAAGAAATTATTCGCGATGCGGTGAGCTATGAGCTGCGTCGTGGAGGTCAGGTGTTTTTCGTTCACAATCGCGTGAGCGATATCGATAGTGTTGCTAATGTGATTTATAAACTTGTTCCCGACGCACGCATCGGAATTGCCCATGGACAGATGGAAGGGGACAAGTTGGAAAAAGTGATGATGCGATTTATCGAGGGAGAATATGATGTCCTCGTTTCTACCAACATCATCGAATCAGGGCTTGACATCCCAAACGCGAACACGATCATCATTAATCAGGCGCACATGTTTGGTTTGAGCGACCTGCATCAAATGCGCGGACGTGTCGGTCGCTCCAACAAGAAAGCGTTCTGTTATTTGCTGACACCACCTGCATCAGTGCTCACTGCCGATTCACGTAAAAGGTTATCAGCGCTCGAAGAATTTTCAGAGTTGGGTGATGGTTTCAAAGTTGCCATGCGTGACCTCGACATCCGAGGTGCCGGAAACTTATTAGGTGCCGAGCAAAGTGGCTTCATCAACGATCTCGGCTTCGACACCTATCACAAGATACTCGACGACGCCATCCAGGAGCTGAAAGAAAATGAATTCAAAGAGTTGTTCGCCGAAGAGCTCTCGGAAAAAGCAAAACTTATCGCCGCCGATTGCACGATCGAAACGGATTTGGAAATTCTTATTCCCGAAAATTATGTTGCAAGCACACGCGAACGTTTACAATTGTACGCTACGCTTGACAACATCCATGACGAAGAAGGACTGCGCCAATTTGAAACGTCACTGAAAGATCGTTTCGGCGAAGTTCCGCCATCAGTCATTCAGCTGATTGACACTGTGAGGCTGCGGTGGATAGGTGAGCAGCTTGGATTTGAAAAAATAAGTTTGAAAGGCGGGCGTGTGCGTGCCACTTTCATTGGCGACAATGATGAGTATTTCAAATCAGACGTATTTGGTGGTATTCTTACTTTCGTTCAGAAGCATTCCCGGCAATGCCGCCTGAAAGACCAGGGTGGAAGGCCAACATTATACATTGAAAACATCGCTTCCGTCGAAGCCGCACTCAAAATCCTCAACCCATTGAAGGAAGGTTTTGCTGTCAGCGAAAAGGTGCAGAAAGTCTAGGTGTTTAAGTTAAGTGAAAACACACTATACAATACTTTCAGATCGCATCCGTTACATCAAAACCACTTGAAATTCGTGGAGGCTTTTTCTACCTGCATTAAGGATTTATCAAAAAAACGCTACGCTTTGGAAAACACGGAATTATCTCGTTATATTAGCGGTTGCTTTAATCCCATAACACCTCGAAAAATGAAGCAGATAAAAGGTCTATTGGCAGTAGTTGGCGGATCGGCATTAATAGCGGGTTGTTCCCTCATTGGAGGCAACAAGAACGCCAAGCCAACAGCTATTAATCCGGGCCAGTTAAGTACGGCAACCAACCTGAAATACAACGATGAAGAATCTGGTGGCTTCCAGGTAAAAGAATTCGAAGGCCAGCCCGATGCACCGAACACCGTTTTCATTGAAGGTGGTCGTGCAGTGATGGGTTCATACGAAGAAGATGTGATGGCTTATCGCGATAACGTGGAGCGCACAGTGTCTGTAGCTTCATTCTACATGGATGAAACAGAAATTGCCAACATCCACTGGCTGGAGTACATGCACTACCTCGCTAAAGATTCATCGCAGGAAGTATATCAGGCCGCTCTCCCAGACACAAACGTGTGGGTTGGCAAGCTTGCGTTCAATGACCCATATGTTGACCACTATCTCCGCTATCCAGGCTTCCGTTATTTCCCTGTAGTTGGTGTGAGCTGGACACAGGCAAGCAACTATGCAAAGTGGCGTACATCCGCTGTGAATCAGCAGTTGATGAAAGAATCAGGACAAGATCTTCCTGAGGTTCCGGCCGGTGGCAGGATTCCTCTTGAATCTGGCGTTGTTATCCCTGCGTACCGCCTGCCTACAGAGGCTGAATGGGAATATGCAGCTCAGGCCTTGATCGGAACTCAGTGGCTCGAAGAAATGCAGACACACCAGCGGATATATCCCTGGGATGGTCACGCACTTCGTAATCCTTATGGAAAGCAAATGGGTTTCTTCCTCGCAAACTTCAAGAGAGGACGCGGTGACTATGCGGGTATCGCTGGTCGTTTGAATGACGGCGCCCTTATTACTTCTTATATCTATGAGTTCCCTCCCAACGATTACGGTCTCTACAACATGGCCGGAAACGTGAGCGAGTGGGTCATGGATGTTTATCGTCCGTTGTCTTATCAGGACTTCGATGACCTCAACCCTATCCGCCGCGATGGATTCCTCGACGATCAGAAATTTTATAACAGTGACATCGAAAAGAATCCGCAAGGCTTCACTTCTTTGATCACTGACAAAGCACGTGTATATAAAGGTGGTTCATGGAAAGATGTAGCGTACTGGATGTCTCCCGGTACACGCCGCTTCCTCGATCAGGATTCAGCGACAGCTACTATCGGATTCCGTTGCGCAATGATCCGCGCCGGTTCGAACTACTGATCGACATTCACAAAAATTACCTAAGGCCCCGACTTAAACGTTGGGGTTTTTTATTTTCCCGGTAGGTCCAAAAAACATTGGTTTCAGTACCGAAACCGTCGATTTCAGTGCGCCCGACGGCTCACGACTTACGGTTTTTGGGTGCCTACCGGCTACAGATCACCGATTACTTAACCACCGGCTCATTGTGCTTCTGCTATACACGCCACACTGATCTCTTTGCATCCTGAATCAACAAGATGCTGCCCACACGCTTCGAGCGTTGCTCCGGTGGTGATCACATCATCCACAAGCAACACGCGCTTATCGCGGACAACGTCCAAACCTTTCACTGAGAATACATCCTTTACATTGTCCCATCGCTCTGCTTTCGACTTGTGTGTTTGTGTTACGGTCGATTGTTTTCGTATGGATATCGAATCGTTCCAGTCCACTTTCAACGCGTCACTCAAACCCAATGCAAACTGTGCGCTTTGATTGTAGCCGCGCTGTCGTTGGCGGGAGGTATGCAACGGTACCGGGATGATCAGGTCAAACTCTTTATCAAAGCCCATGTTTAACAGCTCGAGCCCATACGCCTGGCCGAGCTTCACACCCACCTCCGGGTGATTGTTATACTTCAGCTCATGCAATAGGTGCTGTACTATCCCACTCTTTCTGAATTTTAGAAACGCCCACCCGTGCTTCAATGGCAACCTTCCTGACAGCTTGTTTTTAATCTGGTTTTCCATACGCAGATGATAGTTTGTTTTGGGTAGATCGATGAGACAGGCGGTACAGAGTATATCTTCGCCTTTCACCAACGCGCCCGAGCAAGCCATGCAGTAATGCGGGAAAAAGAGCGAAATAAAATCCGCGAACACCGTATTTACCGTTGTCATTTGATTTCGCATAGGTTAGCCGGATATTTGAATCAAAAATTACCTCGATGGATATCGTAAAGCAATTCAATGATTACCGGGCGCGGATGAACGAAAAGATCTCCGAATCCGATAGTCTCATCATAAAAAGAATTTTCAACCTTGACACAAACGCCTACGCCCCCGGTGTGCTGGACGTAAAAACGAAAGAGCTCATCGGTCTGACCTGCTCATTGGTACTGCGTTGTGACGATTGTGTGAAATATCATCTTGGAAAGTGCAAAGAGGTCGGCTTTACAACCGCCGAGATAAACGAAGCAATGGGTGTAGCCACGCTGATCGGAGGAACCATTGTTATTCCGCATTTGCGGAGAGCTTTTGAATACTGGGAGGCACTCGAACATGTTTAAGCGCGATCTTGAGCTTGAGAAAATCTGGCAACTTTTGCTGCTGGAGATCGAACGCATGCTGGGTGAAAAGCCAAAAGACCTGAATGGCGTGCTGTTCTTGATTGGCGTCCAGGAGCTGGGCAAGGGGCATCAGCGTTTCACTAAAGAGCAAAAGCAGGATCTCATGCACATCGCCATTTGCAAGGTGCTCAGCTATTCCGGGTACTACAAATTGGAGGGGCTCGATGCAGAAGGGTGGCCTCATTGGCAAATCCTGAAGAAATTGCCCCGTTTTGACCTGCTCGAACAAGAGAAACTGCTGAAGATGCACGTCCTCGAATACTTTGATAAGGAGTTTGACTGGCGCCCTCCCCAGACCGCAGTATTTCCAGACCCTTCGTAACCCGCCTCATTGAAATCGGCTGCCGCGCTGCTTATCTTTAGTATCCCGGATTTCAAAGTCGCGGGCATATTGTAAACTAAGAGTTCAACAGTTTCGTTTTCATCAAGCATGGGGAATCAGGTCAGGGTTGTAGATGAAAAAATTGCCTCCTTCAGAAAGAAGTACTACCTGAATTTATTCCTTCGCGGATCTATCCTTTCTCTTTCATTGCTGCTCGCCTACTTCTTGCTGGCAACGCTTGTTGAATACAATCTTTGGCTTGGGAAAGAATTCCGCCTTCTGATTTTTATACTGTTTTTTGGTGCAGTCGTTTACTGTCTTTTTCAATTCCTGCGACAGCCTTTGGCCTGGTGGTTGGCCGGCAAGGGAATAGGGAAGGAGCAGAGTGCGTCCATGATCGGCCGCCACTTTCCAAGCATCCAGGACCGGCTGCTGAATTTCCTTCAGCTTGCTGCGTCACCAAATAGTCAAAGTGTCCTGGTGGAAGCAAGCCTCGAACAAAAGGCTGCCATCTTCCAGTCCTTTTCTTTTGAAAGCATTGTTGACTTCACCGACAACCAGCGGTACCTGAAATACCTCGCGGTTCCTTTCCTGCTCTTCGCTGCCATCCTGGTCTTCAATCAAAAAATATTTACCCAAAGCGCCGACCGCATTATCCATTTCAACCAGGAATTCTCTCCCCAGGCGCCATTCAAGTTTGTGGTGGACAATCCGGGTCTCCTCGCGTTTCCCAATGAAGATTTCCTGCTCCACGTAAGACTGGAGGGAGAAGCAATCCCTGATGCAGCATACCTGGTTGCCGGCAGCCAACGACTTAAGATGGAAAACGCCGCCGCGGGAGATTTCTCTTATTTATTCGAAAAGCTCCAACAAGATTTCACCTTTCAAATTGAAGCGGCAGGATTTTTTTCGTCGCCCTATGTTATCAAGCTGGTCAACCGACCGGAGCTGTTGAATCTAAAAGTCCAGCTTTTGTATCCCGCTTACACCGGACGACAATCACAGCAATTGCTCAACGCCGGAAATCTCGAAGTCCCTGAAGGCACACGTATTAAATGGAGACTGAATGCTGCAAATGCACAGCTGGCATCTATTTCTTTTCAGTCGGGAAAAGGACCCGAGTCAATGCAACAGCCTGATAATCAAATATTTGAATACGGAAAAAATTTTTATAATCCGGATGAATATTCAATTTCGCTGGAAAACGAAAACAGCAGAAACAAAGACAAAATTGCTTATCGCATTGATGTTATTAAAGATCAATATCCTTCCATCATCGTCGAGCACCTAAAAGATTCTGTACTGTTCAAGTCAATTGTTTTGGCCGGTCAAATCGAAGATGACTACGGACTGTCAAAACTTGATCTTCATTATATGATCACAGGTAAAGACAAAGAAGAGCGCACGAATGTGATCCCCCTTCGACTCGAAAAGAATCAACCGCAACAAAATTTCTTTTATAGCTGGGTGCTGGATTCTCTGAAGCTCAATGCCGGAGATCGCCTTGAGTATTACCTCGAAGTTTGGGACAATGATGGCGTGCACGGACACAAATCCACAAAGTCTGCAGCATACCAGTTCTTGTTGCCAGGAATAGAGGAGTTTAAAGCTGAGATTAAACGCTCACAGTCGTCGGCAGAAAATGAGATTCAAAAAAGTCTCAGCAAGGCGAAATCATTAAAGGATCAAATCGAACAGGCAGAACAGAAGCTGAGAGGAAAGCAATCGCTCGACTGGCAGGACAAAAAAATGCTCGAAGACCTGATTCAACAAAAGAAGAGTCTCGACCAGGCTGTGCAAAACCTGCAGGAAAAAAACAAGATGCTAGAGGAGAAGAAAGATGCATTCTCCGAGCAAAACGAAAGGATACGCGAGAAGTCCGAGCAGATACAGAAGCTGATGGAAGAGCTGCTCGATGATGAAACCAAAAAACTTTTCGAAGAGCTCGAAAAGATGCTGAAGGAAAATCAGGATCCTTCACAGATCCAGAAGATGTTGGAAAAAATGGATCGCCAGGAAATTAACCTCGAAAAAGAATTGGAGCGTACCCTTGAGCTGTTCAAGCAACTGCAATACGATTACAAACTGGATCAGGCAATCCAGGAAATAAAAGATCAGGCTGACAAGCAAAAAGACATTCTCGAAAAGACACAAGAACTAGCCGCCGAAAAGAAAGATCCTAAGGATTCCAAAGATGGGAAGGAAGGAGAGAAGGGTAAAGACAACAAGGACGGCAAGCAAAAGGACGGTAGCGAAAAAGGAGGTCAGGATAAAGAGGGGAAAAATGACGAGAAAGGCGGTGATAAGAATCAAAATGATGGTGATTCCAAGACTGACAAAAAGGACGGAGAAACCGGTGAAGACGGAGGGGATAAGAACGACTCGAAAAACGAAGAGGATCTTGCGCAGGAACAGGAGAGTCTTGAACAAGACGCTGAGGATTTCAAGAAGACAGTCGACGAGTTGAAAAAAATGGGCGAAGAGCTCGACAAGCAGGAAAACAGCCCGAGCGAAGAAGACATCAACGAAATGAAGGAGATGGAGAAGCAGGCGAAGGAATCGTTGAAGCAAAAGAATTCAAAGAAGGCCACCGCTCCGCAAAAGAAGTCGCTGCAGAAGATGCAACAGATGAAAGAACAGCTCGAAGGAATGCAGAACTCCATGGAGATGGAAATTGATCAGCAAAATCTTGAATCATTGCGCCAGATCATTCACGGGCTTATCAAGCTGTCATATGATCAGGAAGCTTTGATCAAAGATTTTAATGCGATTCAGCAGAGTGATCCCAAATACATTCAGTTGTCCCAAAATCAGTTGAAGATAAAAGATGACTCTAAAGTGCTGGAAGACAGTTTGTTAACTCTGGCTAAGAAGGATCCTTTTATGGGCTCTGTGGTGACGCGCGAGATTGGCGAGTTGAATGAGCATCTGGATAAATCAGTGGAGAATATCCGCGAAAGAAAGAAGAGTAATGCAAGCACGGACATGCAGCTTTCGATGACGAGTATTAACAACCTTGCACTGATGCTCAACGACCACTTCGATATGATGATGGACATGATGGCGAATGCAATGCCGTCGATGGGAAAGAAAAAAAATAAAGGTCAGCCGAAGAGTCTTGGTGAGATGCAGCAAAGATTGAATCAGCAAATCGAACAAATCAAAAACAGCGGTAAGAGCGGGCGGCAATTGTCGGAAGAGCTTGCCAAGATGGCCGCGGAGCAAGAGCGCATCAGACGTGCGCTGAGCGACATGCAGGAAAAGTTGAAGCAGGAGGGAGGTAAGCCTCTCGGCGGCGATCTTCCCGGAAAGATGGAACAAACTGAAATGGATCTTGTTAATAAGCAGCTTACTGATCAGACCATTCAGAGACAAAAGGAAATTCTTACACGATTGCTCGAGTCGGAGAAGTCAATGCGTGAACAGGAACTTGATGAAGAGCGGAAAGGAGAGACAGCGAAAGATTATCAGAAAGAAATTCCCAAGGCGTTTGAGGAATATTTAAGGTTAAAGGAAAAAGAAGTAGAATTGCTCAAAACGGTGCCACCAAAGCTTTACCCTTATTATAAGAAAGAGGTAAACGAGTATTTCAAACGACTTGGCAACCAGAAGTAAATGGCTATGAAGAACATCCGGATTGAAGTACCTGCCCTTACGGAGAACATCAGGATGATTGAGAGTTTCATTGACAACGCCAGGGAAAAATTTCAGCTAGACGACGACATTTACGGCAATATCATGATCGCAGTGACCGAGGCGGTGAATAATGCGATCAAACACGGCAGCAAGAGCGATTCGAACAAAAACGTTCTATTGTCCCTTTCCCTTGACGAGTCCACGATCAAGTTCCGTATTGAAGACCAGGGAGAAGGCTTTAACTACGATAACCTTCCAGACCCCACCTCGCCAGAAAACCTAGAGAAGCCTGGTGGCCGGGGCATCTTCCTGATGAAGCATCTCTCCGACGAGGTCGATTTCAAAGAAGGTGGTAGGGTTGTGGAACTGAGTTTTTATATGAATGCCTGATGGCGAGCATTCAGTTCCTGTCACAACGACCTTCTTTCAAGCTTTCAAATCCCCGTAAAACCTCTTCCTGGATCAAAGACATTTGCTCGAAGGAAGGCTGCATCGCCGGTGATCTCACCTACGTGTTTTGTTCGGATGCATACCTCCGGTCGATGAATCAGAACTTCCTAAGGCACTCAACCTACACCGACATTCTTTCATTCGATCTTTCCGAAGGGGAGGAGATCACTGGGGAGATTTATATAAGCATTGACCGAGTACGCGCCAACGCAAGAAAATTCAATCAATCGTTCGAGATGGAACTTCGGCGAGTAATGGCTCACGGAGTCCTTCATTTTATCGGGTATAAAGACAAGACGGCATCCCAAAAAGCTCAAATGCGAAGTAAAGAGGAAGCTTGCCTATCTTTGTGGAAATAAGTTTCACGTGGAACGAGCGCCCTGGACTTTCCCTTGACCTGACAGCACAAATAACTTGACGCGCTGCCAATCTCGGCAAAATCCCGGATGGAACTGTTTCACGTGAAACCGCCTTTTTAAAGAATGTTTCCAGAATACGACGTAATAGTAGTAGGTGCCGGTCACGCCGGGTGCGAAGCTGCCGCTGCCGCTGCAAACATGGGATCCAAAGTCCTTTTGGTAACCATGAATATGACAACCATCGGTCAGATGTCCTGCAACCCTGCTATGGGCGGAGTCGCCAAAGGTCAAATTGTTCGTGAAGTAGACGCACTGGGGGGCTACTCCGGTGTCGTTTCCGACAATTCCATGATCCAATTCCGAATGCTCAATCGCTCAAAAGGCCCTGCAATGTGGAGTCCTCGCACACAAAATGATCGCATGAGATTCTCCGAAGAATGGCGCCTGATGCTTGAACGAACGAAAAATCTCGACTTCTGGCAAGAAATGGTATCCGGTCTCCTTGTCGAAGACAAGCAAGTAGTCGGCATCAAAACGTCCCTCGGACTCGAAATTCGATCAAAAGCCGTGGTCCTCACAAATGGAACCTTCCTAAACGGTAAGATCCATATTGGCGAAAAGAATTTCGGAGGCGGAAGAACTGCTGAGAAAGCCGCCGTGGGACTCACCGAGAATTTACTTCAATACGGCTTTGAATCAGGCCGAATGAAAACCGGAACACCACCAAGGATTGATGGCCGCTCCCTCGACTATTCCAAAATGGAAGAACAAAGAGGTGACGAAGACCCAAGCAAATTCTCTTTCCTCAATTCAACCAAACCTCCGGAAAAACAACTCAGCTGCTGGATCACTTATACAAATGACCAAGTTCACAACGAACTTGAAAAAGGATTCTCAAAATCCCCGATGTTCCAAGGAAGGATACAAGGCCTCGGACCCCGCTATTGTCCATCAATAGAAGACAAAGTCACCCGCTTTGCAGAACGCGACCGCCATCAAATCTTCGTCGAACCCGAAGGATGGCATACAGTAGAAATCTATGTCAACGGATTCTCAACTTCGCTTCCCGAAGACGTCCAATACAAAGCTCTCACGCGAATCCCCGGATTCGAACACGCCAGAATGTTCCGGCCAGGATACGCAATTGAATACGACTACTTTCCACCAACACAGCTCAAGCTGAGTCTCGAAACACAACTAATTGATAATCTGTACTTTGCTGGTCAAATTAATGGCACAACCGGGTATGAAGAAGCCGCTTGCCAGGGATTGATCGCCGGAATTAACGCTCACAATAAAGTACACAACAAAGAACCCCTTATACTAAAGCGATCAGAAGCGTACATCGGCGTCCTCATCGACGACCTGGTGAACAAAGGCACAATAGAACCTTACCGCATGTTCACCTCACGTGCCGAATACAGAATCCTCCTTCGCCAGGACAACGCCGACCTACGCCTGACTGAAAAAGGATATGCACTTGGCTTAGCAACTACAGAACGCATGGCAGCACTTCAAACCAAAAAAGCAGCGCTGCAAGAAGCACTCCAAGCCCTGTACTCCACCAAGATTGGCCCGGAGGAAATCAACGATCAATTGATCGCCATGAACTCATCCCCAATCCGCGAAAAAAACTCCATCGCAAGCTTATTGAAAAGACCAGAAATAGGCATCGCGGAGCTCAAACAACTCCACGAATCAGTAACTAATGTCATCACGAAATTCCCCCGAGAAGTCATCGAACAAGCGGAAATAGTTCTGAAATATGAACCATACATTGACCGAGAACAAAAAATGGCTGAGAAAATCGAAAGCCTCGACGACTATCAAATCCATTCAGACTTTGACTATGATCGCGTGAAAGCACTTTCGTCAGAAGCGCGTGAAAAACTTAAGAAACTCAGGCCCGCAACCATCGGCCAAATGTCCAGAATCAGTGGCGTCACTCCTGCTGACGTTTCCATACTGACCGTGTATCTTGGAAAATAATGCCTCTCGAAAAAATAAGCTCTTGCCCAATTTGCGGCGGCAAAAATTTTACGCCTCTCCATACTTGCAAAGACTACACCGCCACAGGTGAATTGTTCCATGTGGAACGATGCACAACATGTTCCCTGGTCATCACCAATCCACGCCCACACGAATCCGATTCGGCAAACTATTATCAATCCCCTGCCTACATCTCCCACACAGTCACTGCCAACGGCCTCATGGATTATATCTATCTCACTGTCAGGCACTTCACCCTAAAATGGAAATATAATCTCGTAAAACAACCACTGTCCAACACCAAACTACTCGACTACGGATGCGGCACCGGATCCTTCCTAAACTACTGCATTGAAAAAAGCATAGATGCACATGGTGTAGAACCTTCACTCACGGCAAGAGCTCAACATTCAAAAATCGTCGAATCACTAGATAAACTTGAAGACACAAACTTTGACGTCATCACATTGTGGCACGTTCTCGAACACGTGTATACACTCGAACAAACACTTGATGACCTAAAAAAAAGACTCGCAAATACTGGCACCATTTTTATTGCCGTACCAAACTGGCAATCATACGACGCAAAACATTACGGCGCTGAATGGGCGGCCTATGATGTCCCGAGACATATCTGGCACTTCTCTCAAGCCGCAATAAAGGACATCCTGAAAAAGAAAGGATTTAAATTGCAGAACACGATCCCAATGAAACTCGACGCTTATTACGTAAGTCTTCTCAGTGAAAAAAATTCTGCCGGCGGGCAATTAAGTCCTTCCGCGATCCTCAGAGCAATGCACACCGCATTCAAGTCAAACACGAACGCAAAAAGAGATCTCAATTACTCTAGCTTGATATACGTTGCCACGAAATGAAGAGACGAACATTTTTCGCCGGCTTTCTCCTTGTCATCATTTACGGTTGCGCAACATTAACAACTCCCACCGGAGGACCAAAGGACACTCAAAAGCCCTACCTCGTACCTGAAGGCACTGTTCCACCCGACAACTCACTCAACTTCAAAGGCAAATCTGTAACGTTAACTTTTAACGAACCAGTCAAACTCAATAACCCGAAAGAAGAAATAATCATCAGCCCCTCTCCAGGGAAACGCGAAATCAAAGTAAAAGGGAACTCAGTTGTAATCACACCAGTGAACGGTTGGCAGGACAGCACCACCTATAGCATCTTCCCGCGAGAAGGTATCCAGGACATCACAGAATCCAATCCAGCCGACAGCTCAAAACTAGCATTCAGCACGGGCCCAGAAATTGATTCAATGCAACTCGTCGGTAAAGTCAACTTACTATTGACCGGCGCAGTGCCGGAAAAAATATCTATCGGACTCTTCAGCCAGGACACCTTCAACATATTCACAGACACATCGCGCTACTTTACAAAAGCAGACAAAAAAGGACGCTTCCGGATCGACAACATTAAACCTGGCCGATACAAGATCTACGGCTTCGACGACAAGAATAAAAATCTTCGCGTGGACAGCCGCACCGAACGGTATGGCTATCTCACCGACACAATCGACCTCCGCACCAACAGCATCTATGATACCATCCGCCTCGGTCTCATTAGTCTTGACGCCCGTCCCATCAAAGTCAACTCCATCAGGAACGTTGGAAATTTGACACGCGTCCGCCTCAACAAATTCAGTACGGAATACACCATCAAGTCAGACTCAGACATTGTTAACTCCTTTGGCGATGATCAAACGGAAATTGTACTATACCATCCTGTGCAAATGACAGACAGTATACCACTCACTCTCCACGTCAAAGACAGCATTCAAACTACTTTCGATTCAACCTTTTATATCAAGAAGACAACCATCAAACCCGTCAGAACTCAATTCAAAATCTCGCTAGGCACACCAATCATCGATTCAGAAACACTCATGCTCAAAACAAGGATCACATACAGTGAATCCATCGCAGACATAGATTTTGACAGCCTCCTGATAAAAATCGACACCATCAGTACACTCCCAATTAAAAAAGAAGAGATTACCATCGACCCAATTAAAAAGAAAATAGAGCTCCTCAAAAAAGTAACAAAGGACCTCATCGAAATAAAACAAGATTCACTCGGCAAAGATCTCCCCAATCCCAAACTGTTCCTCTACAGCGGCTTTTCAACGATGATTTCTGTTGAAAATGATTCCAGCGCCCGAATGTCAGCACCCATCGACATACTGCGTCACAAAGAAGTCGGCATACTCTTCATAGAAATCAACACCAAAGAGAAGAACTATCTAATTCAACTACTCAACCGAGATTACCACATCATCAAAGAACTTCGAAACGAGAAAAAATACACCTTCCGGAACTTACCACCAGGAGACTACCAACTCCGCGTCATCATTGATTCCAACAACAACGGCCAATGGGACCCCGGCAATTTTCTTAGGGGCCAAGCACCAGAAAAAATAGTCTTTTACAAAACTGCGCAACGGAAGCAGCTGTTCCCAGTCAGAGCCAACTGGGAACTAGGACCGCTGATAATAAAGTTCTGACAACTTGTGGATAAATGTGTCTAACCTTCCCTTTCCGAACTAATTTCGAAAAACGCTACCCAAAAAGTTCATATTTCCCTATTTACCCCAGCTTGGATGACACGTATCCACATCTGACTAATTGTTGAATTCGTTAATTCACAAACCGCCAAAATGTTGAAACAAGCAATTACACCTCAGAAACCAACCCAAACCCGAACCTATTTTACACACATCACATTCACAAAGTAACGACAACCCTACGTGTCACCACAACATCCACAAATCCACAAGACTGATTACTATTATTATTTATTATATATAAGTAATACTATAATACTATACCTTGTTGGATGTGCATATCCGATTACCGCCCTGGCCCAGGATTCGGAAGTACGGATTGCGAACGAATATTTCTTGAAAGGGGAAAAAGATAAGGCCCTGTCGATGTATCAGTCGCTGGCGAAAAATTCAGAGAATATTCCAGCGATCCACAACAACTACCTCAACCTCATGCTGGATATGGGGAAATACAAAGACGCGGAAGATTATGTAGAAAAAGTTCTGAAGAAATCCGAAGACCGTATTTCGTACCGGGTGGACTTGGGGATTGTTTACATGCGGTCAGGCGAAGTGCAAAAAGCAGACAAGTATATCAAGGCCTTAATTAAGAGCGCACTCCCGGACGTTTACAAGACGAAGGCCATCTCTGACTATCTCGCTTCGCACAACCTTGCTGATTATGCGGTGCTGGCGCTCACGGATCTTCGCCAGGCTATTGGTAACCCAACAGTGTTCACCCTCGAGATGGCGAACCTCTACCGGATGCAAGGCAAGCGCGACGAGATGGTTCAGGAGTATCTGAATTACATTACCCAATCGCCGTCGAACCTTAACTACGTCAAGAATTTGCTCCAGCTGTTTCTGAACAAGCCGGATGAACTGGAGGCATTGGAAAGAATGCTATATGACAAAGTGCAGCAATATCCTGAATCAGAAGTTTTTGCTGACCTGTTGATTTGGGTAAATCTTCAGCAGAAGAACTTCTATGCTGCGTTCATCCAATCGAGGGCATTTGATAAAAGATTTAAGAAAGAGAATTCGAAGACCCTGGAGATTGCTCAAATCGCGTTGAACAATAAAGACTATGAAAACGCTGACAAGAGCTTTTCTTATGTCATAAAGGAATTTCCAAACACGGACAACTATTTGCCCGCGCGTTTGGGCCTGATCCGCGCCCGTGAGGCGAAAGTGAAACGCGCGTTCCCGGTAAATCGCGACTCAGTTCGCTACCTAACCAGGGAGTACCAGTCTTTCATTGCAAAGTACCCGGACAACGGTAACAGCTATGAGGCTGCGCTGAATGAAGCGCTACTTCACGCCTACTACCTGGACGAAAAAGATTCGGCTGTTGAAAAGCTGACTGCACTTGCCAATCATCCGCGTGTGCCACCATATCTCAAGGCAAAAGCAAAACTCGATCTTGGAGATATCTACCTCTTGAAGGAAGAGCCATGGGAGGCTACTTTGCTTTATTCCCAGGTTGAAAAAAATCAACGCGATGCACCGCTCGGGTACGAAGCCAAATTGAGGAATGCGAAGTTGTCATATTATAAAGGTGAGTTCAGGCTTGCGCAGGAGCATTTGGACATTTTGAAGCAGGCAACAACCCGCGAGATTGCCAATGACGCTATGGATTTGAGCATGCGCATCAAGGAGAATACAGCGTTTGATTCTGTTGGCGCAGATCTGAAAGAGTTTGCTTCCATTGAACTGCTGTTGCTTCAAAACAAAAATGACGAAGCGTTGAAGCGGTTACAAAAATTTGGATCAGGCGGACTTGTCAGGATGAGCAAGCATGATGCATTCACAAAGAATCTTTGGCCAAAGAGCAAAACGAATTTATCTGAAGAAGAAGCGAAGGAGCTCGCCGAATTCTTGAAACGCGACAGAGAGGCCCTTCTTCAAGGCAAAGTGTTAACAGATTCTGTATGGGTCGAAGAGGCGGGAAAAACTCAAACATCAAAAACCATCCGTGACGACATCTATTGGCTAGAAGCGAACCTCCGGATGCAGCGAGGTGAATTTCAGGCAGCGTTAAAGCTCCTTGAGAAAATCCAGCTTGAGTTTCCGGATGACATCCTTGCAGATGACGCATCATTTACTGAAGGAGATATTTACGAAAACTATCTGAAGAACAAGGAAAAAGCGATGGAAATCTACCGCGCGTTCCTCGACAAATATCCAGGCAGTGTTTATGCGGCCGAAGCCAGGAAGCGGTACAGGAATCTGCGGGGCGATTTTCAGCCTGAGAAAAAGATGTAAAACCGGATTTTCCCGTTGAAAATGAGCGGTTGGAATCGGTTTTTGACTGTGTCCGGCAACCCCTTCTTTTTCAAAAGATTGCCTTTTGTCCTATCTTCGAAGGGTTCTACGAACCTATGAAATTCAAGTGCGCCGGCTTTATTTCATCAACACTAGCGGTGCTGGCGTTCTCCTGTTCCATCATCCAGGACAGTGACATAAAATCTGCCGCCGAAGCAAGCAATCTGAAGTTGACCCTTATCAAGATCGATCAGGCAGTGCAGACAAGTGGAAATTTCAGTACGGTGGCCACTCCCTTGGTCGATAAAGTTGTTTCCATTTCCACAACAGCAGGGCTAGTCAACCGCTACGTGGAATTCGGCGCACCCGTATTTCCTACGAATGGAAAAATCAAATACAAAACGGCTGTTGCGGATGGCTCCAAGCTTTACGTGTATTATTTCTCCACGGGTAAACCTTCTAGTTTAGGGATCTACAAGGAGAACGTTGTTAGCGGAAAAGTGAAAGACTCCACCTTCTATGAGGTATATCGCTTTCGATATGATGCCTCCGGCCGCCTCACTAAGTTTACAACGTTTCTGAATCCAACTGCTGCCCCAACTACAAATGATACATTGATCTATGGTCTAGGCAACCAAGTCGCAACGATCCTACGAAGAGGACCTAATCCACAGCAGATCGTGACAGTGCAATACCAGGGTGATATGATAGTAAGCAACATAAAAGTTGCTCAGGCTACGAGCCAGAGTCCGACAATAATGCAAATCAACGGCGGAAATAATTGTTTTACGTGCGCTTCGGCATCAGCCAGTTCTCTGAACTACGACCAAAGTGGTCAAAATTCCAATACTGGATCAGGTGGAAACTCGTCCCCTTTATTAATCACTTATAACGCGCTTACCACCAAGCCGCAAACATTGACGTTTGAAAACGTACTCAATCTTGGCTATGGTCCCGATACATATTATTTCCACCCGTTCATGATACTATCTGGCCAGGTTCCTGACGGCAGTGCGCTGCTTCACATCTATATGATCGATTGGTGGAAGCTCGGAACCGGGGGCCAATCAACCGGAAACAACAACTTCGTGGACAAAGTGAAATTCACTTTTAACTATGTCAAGCAATAAGGCGATCATAGTTATTTTTCTTGTCACCCTTGGCGCGGCAGCGCCGGCAGCGGCGCAATTCCGGCTGCCACAGGTAGATGTGGATCTGAAAGGAGCCTATTCACTTTTCGATGCCGGAAATAATGAAAGCATCGATAATATCAATCAAACTTCCGTGCAAGGTGGTATTCATGTGGCGATCAATCAACACATCGCTGTCGGCGCATTTTATATGAAGGGCCTCAATGGAAGCATCACACATAAAAATGGAAATAACGGGAGTACACAGAATAATTTGAAAACGCTCATGACGGGTTTCGATCTTCGCCTGTCTGCAGGCAGGTCGCCAAAATGGAGACCCTATTTGTTACTAAGTTATTCCAAGGTCGAATTTGTGGAAACGTACAGCGGATACAATCTTGCTCACAGCACCTGGGCGCCGGGGGTAAATCTTGGAGTCATGCTGCGCCTCGGAAATACGATTTATTGGAACGTGCTGGAGGTCGGAGCAAAATTTCTGGGCGAGAAAATCTATTGGCTTGATACTGATTTTACAGCTGAAGTAAAGACAGGATTCACATACAACATTCGAATCAAAAGCAAGTAGTCATGAGGCTGATCATGGTAACAGTTCTCCTGTTGCCCGTGTTGGAAGCAGGAGCACAATCGCTACTCAAACTTACCGCAAAAGTTAAGTCGCCGAGCGCAATCACTTATTCACCCGACAACAAGTATCTGGTTGTTGCCGCAGGAAAGGAAATACATTTGTTCAGTCCGGGTACCGAAACGAAAGTGACGGAATTTTCCGGCGCCGCAACGAAGCAGAACCACACGAAAGAAATTCTGAGCGTAACCTGCAGTGCCGACAACCAATTGCTCGCCACGACGAGCGCGGATCACACCATTCGCCTTTGGAAACTTCCCAACGGAGAGCCTGCCGGTTTGCTGACGGGGCACATGGGTCCGGTGATTGCCGCAAGATTTCTCGACAACGACAAACTGCTGGCTTCCATCTCCGATGATATGACCGTGCGGCTATGGGATGTGACCACGCAAAAAGAAATTTATACAAAAAGGGATCACGTCAAAGCCATACGTGCTCTCGACGTAAGCCCGGATGGAAAATGGATTGCTACTGCCGGTGGAGACAAAGACATTTTGTTGCGCGATGCGCAAACGGGCGAGGTCTCTAAGCGCCTTAAGGCACACACTGATTGGGTTCGCACGCTAGCGTTTTCTCCTGACGGAAAAATACTTGCCAGCGCCGGCGACGACAAAAATATTTTCCTTTGGGATCTGCAGTCGGATAAGCCGATAAAGACATTTCCTCAACGCGGATGGACATATGATCTCAAGTTTAGCGGTGACGCCAAGTACATGGCCGCAGCATTGGAGAAATATGCGGTTGATGTATATGAAGTTCAGACAGGCTTTGTCGCGTTGAAGCTTACAGATTTTAAGAATCCGGTGCGCGCGCTTGCATTCAGTCCGAACGGGAAGGAGATCTCGTCAATCGAAGAAGTGGAGCCTGTGATCAAGTACTGGAACATCGAAACACTCAACATCTCTCCTGTATTCAGATTCAAAGACAAAAAGGATTCGAGTCCGCCACAGATCTTCGTGGGAAATCCCCCTAACCTTCAGAACAACCGTGTCACAATCTATAAAGACCTCATCGACTTACGTGGTTCCGTTGTGGATGAATCCGGTGTGCGGCAGCTTAAAGTCAACGGAGTCAATACGCCGATACGTGAGAATGGAAATTTTGTAATTAACCTTCCACTGGCGATAGGAGACAACCCCATCACCATGGAGGTAACGGACATCAACGATAACATTGCCTTGAAGAAGTTCGTCATCGTGCGCAAGAATATGGATGGCCAGGAATACAATCCTGCGAATGCCAAGAACTATCTCATGGTGGTTGGAATCAACAATTATCAGCATTGGCCCAAGCTCAACAACGCAATCAAGGATGCGAGTGACGTCGCGAGCACGCTCATTTCAAAATACAATTTCGAGTTCGATAACATCGTGATGTTAAAAGATGAGCAGGCGACACGCAGCAATATCTACAACAGTCTTCGCGGGTTAATTGAAAAAGTAACACCCCAGGACAACCTGCTTGTATATTATTCAGGTCACGGATATTTTGATCAATTGCTCAACGAGGGATACTGGGTGCCGGTGGAGGCGCATACAAACTCGAATGGCGATTACATTTCCAACACTGAAATTTTGAAGATCATTAACAACATCAATTCGCAACATACATTCCTCGTTGCAGACGCTTGCTTTTCGGGTTCTCTCTTTTCGGAATCAACGCGCGGATATAGTGAGAACGTCGAGAAGTTCAAGTCAAGATGGGGACTGGTGTCCGGAAGACTAGAGGTTGTGTCTGATGGCGCGCTTGGCGACAACAGTCCCTTTGCAAAGAATTTTATTTCATACCTGAAACAAAATGATAAGCAAAAGTTCGCTGCTTCCGAACTCATCCAATATGTAAAGATGAAGGTAGCGGAAACCTCTCAGCAAACGCCGCTTGGTAATCCTTTGAAGAACGCTGGTGATGAAGGAGGAGAATTTATCTTTTATAAGAAGCAGTAAAGCATCTGCTTTTGCGAAATTCTCTTGGCAAATCTTTGCGTTGAATGCATTTTAAACCAAAGTGCGCGCAAAGAGCGCTATCTTCCCTGAAAGTTCACCACATGAAACGTTTCTTCGGTATCGTCGGTCTGCTACTGCTGTTGCTGATCGGAATCCTTCTTTTAAACGCAGTCCTTTTTCAATCAAAGCAACTGAAAGTTGAGGCGATCAATACCGTGCCCCCATCGCCAGCTGCTGTCGAACATTTTCAAAGAGCAATCGGATACAAGACAATTTCGTTCGGCGATTCAATCCACTTCGACTCATCAGCTTTTCTCGGCTTTCACCGGTATCTACAGGCAACCTATCCGTTGGTACATGCGAAACTTAGTCGCGAAAAAGTTTTAAACTACAGCCTACTCTATGAATGGAAGGGAAGCAATCCTTCCTTAAATCCCGTCATCCTGATGGCCCATCAGGATGTGGTGCCGATAGAAGAGGCGACGAAAGCGATGTGGTCGGTGGATCCTTTCGGAGGGGTGATCAAAGACAATTTTATCTGGGGTCGTGGGACAGCAGATGATAAAGTAAATCTTATCAGCATTTTGGAAGCTGCTGAGAAATTGCTGGGCGAAAATTTTCAACCGGCGCGAACGATTTATTTCGCGTTCGGCCATGATGAAGAGCTCGGCGGCACGGGAGCACGTGCGATCGTCGCACTATTGAAATCAAGAAATGTAAAGGCCGACATGGTGCTCGACGAAGGCGGATTTGTGACAAACGAGCGCGTGCCCGGAATGACAAAGCCGGTAGCACTTATTGGCACCTCTGAAAAAGGCTACCTGTCGCTTGAGCTGACGGCTGAAAAAAATGGCGGGCACTCATCAATGCCTGAATCGGAAACTTCCATCGATATCCTTTCACAGGCATTGCTGCGCCTCCGTGAGCATCCCTTTCCCGCAAGCTTTTCAGAATCGACACGCGGCTTTCTTGAGCATGTGGGCCCGGAGATGCCCTTCCTGAAAAAAATTGTGTTCGCAAACAGGTGGCTGTTCGAAGGTGTGATTGTTGGAATTTATGAAGAGACAGGCAGCGGCAACGCATTTGTAAGGACAACCATCGCTCCGACGATCCTTACGGCGGGCGTCAAGGATAACGTAATACCGACCATTGCAAAAGCAACGGTCAATTTCAGATTGTTGCCAGGCGACAGCGCGGATCACGTGATAGCCCGGGTAAAGAAAGTAATCAACGACGAGCGCGTGAAAGTAGCACCGTTCAATAATTTCAAAGGGGAGCCCACGGGTGTGACTTCTGAATCAAGCTTTGCCTACAAGAAGACGGACCTGATTGCAAAACGGATATTTGCAAATACGATCACCACGCCATTTCTGATGATTGGCGGCACCGACTCGCGTCACTTTAGCGAAGTATCTGATGGCATTATAAAGTTCAGCCCGATCATTGACCCCGTGGGTTTTCATGGAATTGATGAGCGGGTGAGCCTTGAGAGTTATCAGTATTGCCTGGCATTCTTCGAGCAGTTGATGCGCAACATCGAATAGCAGGATATTGAAAGTCAGATAAAAAAAGATGTGCGCCGTTTTAGCGGAAAAAAAATTCCATTCCACCAGATTTTGCAAATCCACAGACCAGCCGGAGACAGGTCCAAGCCGTTTTTATTTGAGGCAATAAAAAGATCTGCGGGAGAAAAAAAAGACTATTCACTCCGCAACGACTTCACCGGATCCGTCGATGCCGCTCTCAACGACTGATAGCCCATCGTCAGCCAGGCGACAAGGAATGCAAGGCCGCCTGCCAGAACATAGACAAACAAACCAATCTCAGTCTTGTAAGTATAGCTCTTCAGCCACCAATCAATTCCGAACCACGCGAGCGGTGCAGCGAGCACAAAGGCAATGATGATAAGCCTGCCAAATTCTTTTGACAAAAGCATCACAATACTGCTGACGGAGGCGCCAAGAACTTTCCGGATCCCGATTTCTTTCGTGCGCTGTTCTGCAGTAAAAGCTGTGAGCGCGAAGAGACCCAGTGATGCGATGATGATAGCTAATGCGGCAAACACCACCACTATTTTACCGAGCCGCTGTTCTGCCGAATACATTCTTCCAAAATCTTCATCGAGGAAGGAATAACTGAAGGGAAGATTTGGAGCAAGCGTCTTCCATGTTTTTTCTATCAGCGAAATGACGTCACCCGAATTCTTTGCCTCAAACTTGAAGGATACAAGGCCGGTGCTTTTCTTCAGGAACAATGCAAGCGGCGTGATGTTCTGCTTCATCGATTCGAAGTGGAAATTCTCAACCACGCCTACAATCGGATAACTCTTGATATTTCCCGAAGCCGGACCTGATCCGTCGCCGAAGTTGCTGATCTTTTTTCCAATCGCATCGTTTTCGAAGCCAAAGAGTTTCACTGCGGCCTCATTGAGAATGACAGCGCCAGAGTCGGAAGGAAATTCCCGCGAGAAATCACGGCCTTCCTTTATTTTCATCCCGAGTGTTTTTATGTAATCATAGTCGACGCGCCAGGTTTGGACACTGACCATATTCCCGGCATCCGGCTGCACGCCTTCGGGCCAAAGTGTGTTGTCACTGCGGTTGGTTCCGTTCACCGGAAGAAACCCTGAGATCGTTCCGGAAATGACGCGACTGTCTTTCAGCACTTCATCTTTGAATGTCTGAACTTGCTTGTCGAGTGCGTAGGCATCTTTGATCACGATCACCTGGTCCTTGCTGAAACCAACTTTCTTGTTTTGAATGAAGGAGAGCTGACGATTGACGGCGATCGTTCCGATGATCAGGATAATAGAAATTGAAAACTGAAACACCACGAGAGAGCTTCTCACAAATCCACTTTTCATTCCCAGCGCGACATTTCCTTTTAACACATTAACAGGCCGGAATGCCGACAAGAAGAAAGAGGGATACAACCCAGCCAACAAACCCACGACCAAAGCTCCCGCAAGAACAACCATCCAAAACGAAACGCTGGTGACGGGGAGAAACAGTTGTTTGTTTGAAAGATCATTGAATGCAGGGAGCATTGCCCATGCGATCGCAAGTGCTACAAGGAATGAGAACAAGCTCAGGAGGATTGATTCCGTAAGGAATTGCCTGATCAGGTGAGAACGCAATGAGCCCATTACTTTTCTTACACCGACTTCTTTCGCACGGTTAGCGGACCTGGCCGTGCTCAGGTTCATGAAGTTGACGCAAGCGATGGCAAGAATAAAAAGTGCAATCGATCCGAACAGGTAGACATAAGCGATATCGCTGTTCACGTCAAGCTCAGCTTGCATGTCCGAGTGCAAGTGTATATCCGTGACGGGTCTCAATGTCCATTCTATCTTATTACCGGACGCCCGGAATTTCTCCATCGAAAAATCGTTGCCAAGGGCGGCAACGGCCTGCGGGCCCGCATACTTGTCAACCATTTTAGGAAATTTTGCTTCGAGCTCTTTCGCGTTGGTATTTGGCCGCAGTCTCAGGAACGTTACAAAGTTGTTGCTCAGCCATTGCTGATCCTTGTGATAAGGGTCACTCACAAGCGCCAGGATGATGTCATAATGAAAGTGGCTGGTTGAAGGCATATTTTCGAACACGCCCGTGATCTTATAATTATCCTTGTTCCCAACGATCAGTGATTGTCCGATGGGATTCTCGCCTGGAAAGTATTTGTCGGCAGTTCGTTTGCTGATGACCATGGTGAATGGATCGGTCAGCGCCTTTTTCGGATTGCCTTCAATCAATGGAATTGTAAACACGCTGAAGATGGAACTGTCAGCAAAAACAACGTCCCTTTCCTTGATGTTCTGATCAACGCGCTTGAAAAGCATGGAACCATTTTCCCAGAAACGAGCTGATGCTTCAATTTCCGGAAACTCCGTTCTGAATGTCTCCGCGAGTGGCGCGGGTGCAGTTGCCAAAAGCAAGTGATTCGGCCCGAACAGGATCTCGCAATCGACGCGGTAGATCCGGTCGGCCGCTTCGTGGTGTCGGTCGAAGCTCAGCTCATCGTTAATGTAAACCACAATGATCAGGCAGGATGCAATGCCGATCGCCAGGCCTAAAACATTGATGGAAGTATAGAACCTGTGTTTGCGCAAATTGCGAAGCGCGATGAGAAAATAATTTCTTAACATAATGCCTTTGTTTTGCGTCTCTACCCTGACTGTTTGTTGTTGTGTTTCGCGAAGGCCATCGGTATGACCGAATGACATTAAAACTTCTTTGTAAGCATCCGCGAATTTTTTTCCGTTGTTCATTCCCGCCTCAATGCCACTGCATACATGGTCAATCAATTCTTCCTGTATGCCTTCCGCAACGATTCCCCGGTAATTGAGGTCTTTTATTATGAATTCAATATGTTCCTGCTTCAACTCCACGATCCATAAACATTATCCCAACTGCACATTCAAGACTGAAGACATTGTTTTGATAAAGTCGACAAATTCAAGCACGCGGTCCTTTGCAATCGAACGACCTTCAGCGGTCAGTGAATAATATTTCCGAACGCGCTTTCCGTTCATTACTGTTTCTGTTTTAAGCAATCCTTCTGCTTCGAGTTTGTGAAGCGTTGGGTACAACGCACCCTCGGTGAGCAGCAGCCGGCTGTCGGACAGCTCTTTTACACGCTGCGTAATTTCATATCCGTACATCTTGCCGTGGTCTTTTAAAACTTTAAGCAGAATGGTTTGGAGTGTGCCCTTCAGAAGTTCAGATGAGTGCATAAAACAGGATACCTAAGTGAATTATGCTTATAAGACGGCGCGATGACATAGGAGGTTGCAGGTCGCGGCAGGGTATTTTTATCGCTGCTATGGAAAATCGTATCTTCACAGACATCCATTTCCGGAAAAATGCGCGCTGTTTACATCCTGATCACGTTTTTCCTGCTCCTCTGTGTTTTTTTCACACGCTGGTATCTATGTGAAGTTCGAAGCCTTTGCGATCTCGCGCCGGTACTCGAAATTCTCATTATGATCCTCGTGGCATTCCTCGTCGGCTTCACAGGTTCATGGCTAATGAGCGAAAAAACTTTTCTGCTTATGCGTGGCCAGCTACGGAGGGCGGAGCACAATAATGCTGTGCTTAACGATCAGCTTGAAATGGTTGAAAGAGAGGCTGAGACAGTACGAAAGCATCTCGCACAATGGCAACAGGAGGTCGCCGTGCTTGCTCAACGTAATAAGGCTACGGAGCCGATGCTGCTCAGGGCGCAAAACCAGGTGACCGCCCTTGAAGAGGAGCTGCGCCTTTACCAACGTCGTTACGAAAATCTTAAGACCGAATCGGATTCTGTGCGCGACATGGCTGAGAAGCTGCGGGGCGAGCTTGCGCAGGAGCGAGCGGCAGCTGGAAATCGTAAAACACCTGAACAAAAACCAATCGAAACTCAGACTCTTGTAATCCCTCGCTCCCGATTCACACCTTCAACGTGGCAAACCAAAAACGATCTCACGAAGATTAGCGGCATAGGACCTGTGATCCAAAAAAGACTGAACGAGATCGGCATTTATTCTTTTCAACAGATCAGTGAGCTCACCCCTGAGATGATCGATCGCATTGCCGTGGCGATTAAATTTTTTCCCGATCGCATCGGTCGCGACAACTGGATCGGACAGGCCGCCGCGCTGATGAAAGGCCAAAAAAAATAATATATTGTAAAAAGACTGTGCTATGAATCGTTTTCCAAACGATCGGGTCAATAATTTCAGTGACGCCATCTTTGCGATTGCTATCACTTTGTTGATACTCGAAGTAAAGACGCCGCCCACAGAAGATATCCAGACCATTGGCCTGATGAGCGCGCTCGGAAAACTTGTTCCAAGCTTTATCAGTCTGCTCGTGAGCTTTTTTGTAACCGCTTTATACTGGAGAGCGCATCTTTTGAATGCACGATACATCACATCGTATGACAACAAGCTGCTTTGGCTCAACATCTGGCTTCTTTTGTTTGTTGTCGCGCTGCCGTTTTCAACTGCGTTATACTCAAAGAATTTCAGCTCCAATTCGCCGTTTATCTTCTATGCGATCAACCTCGGCTTGATCGGCGTTTTCAATTATTGGATGCTTAGCTATACCATTCGAAAGGAAGGATTTTCAGATGCACTCACACCCGTCACGGCGCGATGGCTGAAGTTTCGCGCCATGCCTGGCCCTATTATTTGGTTCCTGTCGGCGCTCGTCGCGATGGCGATGCCGCTGACGGCCAGGTTTCTATTTGTCAGCATCTTCCTGGTGCTGATGATAGGGGATCGTAAGTACAAAAAGGCGCTTGCCGCTGAAACTTTAAAAAGGGGTGAAATTGCCGAGGCGAAGGCCAAATAGCGCCTTTTTTGACCCCTAAGACCCAACTGACCACACAAATAATTTTAATATACTCTGCATGCAGAACAATTTTTATTGTTCTATCTTAGCCATTGCTTGAAAAGAGAGGAAACCATCGATTTCAATATCAAGGCTGCCTGGCATGCGATCGCACGGATGTACAATCAGCAGGCGATCAAGTATGGAGGAACCATGTCAGTGGGATTTGCATTGCTCAATATCAATTCGGAAGAAGGCACACCGGCGACGAAGATCGGTCCGCTGATGGGCCTGGAGACACGCAGTCTGACGCGACTTTTGAATTCGATGGAAGAAAAAGGTTTGATCTATCGCGAGTCGGATAAGAATGACAAGCGGTCCGTACGCATCCGTCTTACAAAAGCTGGGAAGAAAAATAAAGAGAAAGCCAGGGAAACAGTTTTGCGCTTCAACGAGGCTATACGGGAAGAGATCCCGGGCCAGAAGCTTAACGTGTTTTTTGAAGTGGTGCAGGAGATTAACAAGGTGATCGAACGCAATGAAATTTACCAAACGGTTGCCCGGTGACGGCCAGCCAAAATACTGATCTCTATAATTTATGAATCGCACAATTCGAAAAGTCACCGTACTGGGCTCGGGCATCATGGGCTCACGCATTGCCTGTCATTTTGCAAACATCGGGTGTGATGTTCTTCTACTGGACATTGCACCGAAAGAGCTCACTGAAGATGAAAAGAAGAAAGGTCTGACGCTGGACAGTCCGGCGGTGAAAAACAGGATCGTTCAAAGTTCCTTTGACGCAACATTGAAGGCAAACCCAGCTCCCCTGTTCAGCAAGAAATTTGCGTCACGGGTGAAGCTCGGAAACTTCACCGACGACATGCCCAGGATCAAAAATTATGACTGGATCATCGAAGTGGTTGTCGAAAATCTTGACATCAAGAAGTCAGTCTATACCGAGGTAGAAAAGCATAGAACGCCCGGCACACTCATCACATCCAACACATCAGGCATTCCGATTCATTTGATGGCGGAAGGACGGAGCGAGGATTTCCAGAAGAACTTTTGTGGAACGCACTTTTTCAATCCTCCACGTTACCTCAAGCTGCTCGAGATAATCCCTACTGCAAAGACAGATCCGGCAGTGACCAAATTTCTGATGCACTATGGTGATCTTTTCCTTGGAAAGACAACTGTGCTCTGCAAGGACACGCCCGCGTTTATCGGGAACCGCGTGGGAATTTTTGGCTTATTGAAAGTGATCGACTCCATGCGCAAGTTCGACATGAACGTCGATGAGATCGATAAACTGACGGGCCCCGTGATCGGAAGGCCAAAGTCGGCAACATTCAGAACTTCCGATGTTGTAGGACTCGACACACTTGTAAAAGTTGCGAATAACCTCTACGCAGGACTGGTCAATGACGAAGGCCGCGAGATGTTCAAGTTGCCGGAGGTAGTCACGACGCTGGAAAAGAATAAGTGGCTGGGGGACAAGACAGGCCAGGGATTTTATAAAAAAACGAAAGGTTCGAAAGGTGAAACCGAGATTCTTACACTTGATCTAAAGACACTCGAATACAAACCAAAAGTCAAAGCGAAGTTCGCAACACTGGAGACAACAAAAGGGATCGATAATCTAAAGGATCGTTTCAAGATACTTCTTTCGGGAAAAGATAAAGCCGGCGATTTCTATCGCGACGCATTCTTTGGATTGTTCCAATATGTTACCAACAGGATACCTGAAATCAGCGACGAGCTCTTTAGAATTGATGATGCTGTATGCGGAGGATTTGGTTGGGAACTTGGTCCCTTCGAAACCTGGGATGCGGTTGGTGTTGAAAAGACAATTCCATTGATGGAGTCTGCCGGATATAAACCTGCACAATGGGTTTATGACATGCTGGCTTCAGGCAACAAATCGTTTTATAAAGTCGAAGGGGGGCAACGCAAGTATTATGACATTCCTTCAAAATCATACAAATCGATTCCTGGAAGGGAGAGTTTCATTATACTTGAAAACAAAAGCGAGAATGTTGTTTGGAAAAATCCAGGATCGAGAATTTACGATCTCGGCGACGGTGTTCTGAATTTTGCATGGCATACCAAAAGCTTCACGCTTGGTAGCGAAGTGATCGAAGGATTGAATAAGGCAATTGATCTGGCTGAAAAAGATTATCGCGGCCTTGTCATCGGGCACCAGGGATCGGATTTTTCGTTAGGCGCAAACCTTGGGCTCGTGTTCATGTATGCGATTGAACAAGAGTACGACGAGATCGACTTTATGATCAAGGCATTCCAGAACTCGGTCATGAGGATTCGTTATTCAGGTGTTCCCGTTGTTGTTTGTCCGCAGACACGCACGCTTGGAGGCGGCTGCGAAATGACAATGCATGCCGATATCGCTCAGGCAGCTGCCGAAACTTATATCGGACTTGTCGAGGTAGGTGTTGGTCTTATTCCAGGTGGAGGAGGAACGAAAGAGTTCACGAAGCGTGTCAGTGATGCAATCGAAGAAGGAGACGTGGAGTTGAACGCGTTGCAGAATGCTTTCATGACAATTGCTACGGCAAAAGTTGCGACATCAGCCGAAGAGGCACGCGAGCTGGGCATATTGAAGAAGCTTGATCGCGTAACGATGAACAAGGATCGTCAGATCTCGGATGCAAAAGAAGCAGTCATTGAGTTGGCCGACGCGGGATATACGATGCCCGTTCAGGCGACGAATATTAAAGTACAGGGTCGCACGGGACAGGCTTTGTTTCTCGCGGGCCTTCAGGGGATGCTGATGGGAAGGTATATTTCTGAACATGACGCAAAGGTTGCCCGCTGGATTGCAAACGTCATGTGCGGAGGAGATTTGACATCGCCACAGGAAGTGAGCGAGCAATATTTGTTGGATCTCGAGCGCGAAGCGTTTTTGTCCTTGACGGGTGAGAAGAAGACGCTCGAGAGAATACAGGCGATTTTGACTGGAGGGAAACCGTTGAGGAACTAGGATATAATAGTAGGCAGTAAACAGTTGGCAGTAGGCAGGGGCGCGCGCTCAACGTAGATGTCAGGAAAACATACATATGGTTGTTTAGGTGACTTCGTGATTATGAGATAGGTTGTTGACAAACAAAACCAGCAACCAAATGAACACATCAAAAGGGTATAGGGATTTAATAGTTTATAAAAAAGCTTTTGCACTCGCAATGAACGTCTTTCAAACATCGAAGGAATTTCCGAAGGAAGAACGATACGCCCTGACGGATCAAATTAGAAGGTCGTCTCGTTCCGTTTGTTCCTGTATAGCAGAGGCTTATCGAAAAAGACAGTACCCAAGACACTTTGTAAGTAAATTATCTGATGCCGATAGCGAGAATGGAGAAACCGTGGTTTGGATTGAGTTCGCTGATGGCTGTGAGTACATCACGGTGGAGAAGAAATTCGAAATTGAAACACTAAGTGAGGAGGTTGGCCGGATGCTGAATAGCATGATCCAAAATCCAGAGAAATTCTTACCGAGAAAAAATAAGGGAACCTAAAATATTAATTGCAGTGTGCAGACTGCCTACTGCCGTCTGCCTACTGCCAACTTAAAGAACAATTATGGATGCATACATCGTAGCCGGCTACCGCACTGCAGTCGGAAAAGCAAAAAAAGGCGGATTCAGGTTCGTACGTCCGGATGACCTCGCATCGGATGTGATCAAGCATCTGGTGAAAGCAATTCCAGGACTTGAAAACAAAATGGTCGATGATCTCATCGTCGGTAACGCCGTCCCCGAAGCGGAGCAAGGCATGCAGATCGGGCGCATGATCGCGTTGATGGCGTTGGGAATTGATACGCCCGGCCTGGTGATCAATCGCTATTGCGGTTCGGGTGTGGAGGCCATTGCAATGGCAGCGACAAGAATTCATGCCGGGCAGGCAGACGTTATTATTGCGGGCGGCACAGAGTCGATGTCGTTGGTGCCGGTGATGGGCTTCAAGACGGCGTTGAACTACGCGATTGCCAAGGATCACCCCACTTATTACACAAGTATGGGTCTCACAGCAGAAGAAGTATCGAAGCAGTATAAGATATCGCGTGAAGATCAGGATCAGTTTTCTTACGAATCGCACATGAAGGCCGCTGCTGCATGGCAGGCGGGAAAATTCAAAGACGAAGTTGTTCCTATCACTGTGAAAGAAGTTTATGTAGATGGGAGCATGAAGAAAAAGACGCGCGAATACATCGTCGATAAAGATGAAGGTATACGTGCAGATACAACCGTGGAGGGACTTTCAAAGCTTAAGCCTGTGTTCGCAGCGGGCGGTTCGGTGACGGCAGGTAACTCCTCGCAAACATCCGACGGCGCAGCGTTTGTTGCAGTGATGAGTGAGAAAATGGTTAAGCAGTTGAACTTGAAGCCCATCGCCCGGATGATGAGCTATGCCACTGCCGGCGTCGATCCACGCATTATGGGAATAGGACCAGTAGCAGCGATTCCAAAAGCATTGAAGATCGCGGGAAAGAAACTGGACGACATTGACATTATTGAACTGAACGAAGCTTTTGCCGCGCAGTCACTCGCTGTGGTGAGAGAATTGGGAATCGACAGAAAGAAACTAAATCCCAACGGAGGCGCGATTGCCGTAGGGCATCCACTTGGATCGTCCGGCGCACGATTGTCAGTACAACTTTTCGGTGAACTGAGAAGGCAAAATAAAAAGTACGGAATGGTGACAGCGTGTGTGGGTGGAGGACAGGGAGTAGCGGGGATTTATGAGCTACTATAAGTTGACAAATCGGCAATTGACAATCTGCCAGCATGTCGAAACACCCCCTTAGTCAAATGGAAATAAACAGAAATTAAAACGTGAATGTTGTCAACTGCTCCCGAGCAAAGCGAGGGATTGTCAATTGTCAACTTTAAAAAATAGAGAAAGAAAAATACAAGAAGTATGGCAACAGCATCAGTTTCTAAAAAAGCATTGAAAGGCGGAGAGTTTCTCATCCGTGAAACAGCAGCACACGAAATCTTCATCCCGGAGGAGTTCAATGAAGAGCAACGCATGATCGCACAGACATGCAAAGATTTTCTGAAACAGGAAGTTTATCCGCGCCTTGACGAGATCGACTCCCAGAAAGATCCGAAGCTGATGCCGGCCTTGCTGGATAAGGCGGGGGAATTGGGGTTGCTGGGGACATCTGTTCCTACAGAACTCGGTGGATTCGGAATGGATTTCAATACAACGATGCTCGTAGCCGAAGTTCTCGGCGCCGGTTATTCATTCGCCGTTGGAATTTCTGCACACACAGGCATCGGCACACTTCCTATTTTGTACTACGGAAACGATGCTCAGAAGAAAAAATACATTCCTAAACTGGCATCGGGCGAGTGGAAGGCATCTTACTGCCTTACGGAGCCCGACTCCGGATCAGATGCAAACAGCGGCAAAACAAAGGCTGTGCTCACTGCCGACAAAAAGCATTATCTCATCAACGGCCAGAAGATGTGGATTACGAACGGCGGATTTGCAGACGTGTTCGTTGTGTTCGCGAAGATTGACAACGACAAAAACCTGAGCGCTTTTATTGTTGAAAAAACTTTCGGAGGGATAACAATGAATGAGGAGGAGAAGAAGATGGGAATCAAAGGATCTTCTACCCGTCAAATCTTTTTCAACGATTGCAAAGTGCCCGTAGAAAACCTGTTGAGCGAGCGCGAGAACGGATTTAAGATTGCAGTAAACATTCTCAACATTGGACGTATCAAGCTGGGTGTTGCAGCGGTAGGAGGAAGCAAGATGGCTGTTTCAGCCGCGACGAAATATTCCAAAGAGCGAAAGCAATTCGGAACACCTATCGCAAACTTTGGCGCAATAAAACACAAGATCGCTGAGACAGTTGTGAAAATATTCGCTTCAGAGTCTGCATGCTACCGGGCTTCACAAAACATAGATGATGCATACAATGCATTTGTTGCTGAAGGCGTGGACTCAGCAAAGGCAAGATTGAAAGCATTGGAAGAATTCGCCATCGAATGTGCGATTCTCAAAGTTCATGGTTCTGAAGTGCTGGACTTTGCAGTGGACGAGGGTGTACAGATATACGGCGGGATGGGATTCTCAGCAGAAGGTCCTATGGATCGCGCTTACCGCGATGCCCGCATCAACAGGATCTTTGAGGGCACGAACGAAATCAACCGACTGTTGTCAATTGACATGCTGCTGAAGCGCGCCATGAAAGGTCACCTTGATATCATGGGACCTACAATGGCCGTGCAGAAAGAGCTCATGGGCATCCCCGACTTTGGATCGAGTGATGATTCGGTTCTTTTCGCCAAAGAGAAGAAAGCACTCGCCAACCTGAAGAAGGCCGGACTGATTGTGTCGGGAGCAGCAGTTCAAAAATTCATGATGAAAATATCTGAAGAACAGGAGATCATTATGAACCTCGCAGACATGCTCATTGAAGGATATGTTGCCGAGTCATGTTTACTCCGAGTGGAGAAACTGGTTGGGATCAAAGGGGAGAAAGCGTGCGAGCTGCAGATCGAAATGGCCCGTATTTATTTGCATGAAGCGGTCGAAAAGGCTGCGGCTGCTGGCAGACAAGCCATTTATGCATTTGCAGAAGGTGATGAATTGAGATTGATGTTGCTCGGATTGAAAAGGTTCACCAAGATCGACCCTTACAATTTGAAAGAGGCGCGCAGAAAAGTTGCGAATTATGTGATTGAAAAAGGAGAATATCCCTTTTAGTTCAAAGTTGAAGGTTTAAAGTTCAAGGCCCGGTACCGACGAAAGTTCCGGGCTTTTTTTATGCAGTTTTCCACTACGAAGGAACAATTCGGGTTCCTGGCTCAAGTTCATTTTCATGGCTTTCAAGTGTGAATAGACGCACTTCGCTGAAACAGGTCACACCGGGAAACCCGAATCCCCGTAAAGTTGTGGCAGGATTGTAACAGAATCGAGGCAATTCCTGAAAGCATATGAAACAGATCTGCATCATCGTCATCCTTTTCCTGACAGCTGCGACACCGGCCTTTCAGCAGAGTCTTACGATCGACCAGTGCTACGAGATGGCAAGAAAAAATTATCCACTCATCAGGCAAAAAGAATTGTTGGTGAAGAGTATGGAATTCACCATCTCCAATGCACGCACCGGCTATCTGCCGCAGGTCACGATCTATGGATCGGCGACTTATCAGTCGGAGGTTACTCGTCTGCCATCCGCAAATATTCCAGGTGTGTCACCACTCGTGGAGCCACTCGCAAAAGACCAGTACAAGATCTATGGAGAACTAACCCAAAACATTTATGACGGAGGCGCAATCAAGAATCAAACTGCAACGCAATCGGCAAACACGATGGTGGAACAACAGAAAGTGGAAGTTGAGCTCTACAAAATCAATGATCGTATCAATCAAATTTATTTCGGTGTACTTTTGATGGATGCGCAAACAGCCCAGGTCAATTTACTGAAAGCTGATTTGAAGACCTCGCTGGCGAAAACGGATGCCTCCATCAAAAATGGCACGGCGTTCAAGTCGAATGGTGAGATGATCGAAGCGGAAATTCTCAAATCTGACCAGCGCCTTATCGAGATGCGGGCCGCGCGCAGGAGTTACCTCGATATGCTCGGATACTTCATCAACATACCGCTGGGCGACAAGGTGTTGCTTGAAAAACCACTCGATATTGTGTTTGACTCAACACTGGAAGTAAAACGCCCGGAGATGAAGCTGTATCAATTCCAGACCGATTTGTTGTCAGCACAGTACAAAGCAAACCTCACGCGCAACGTGCCAAAACTGGGATTTTTTGTACAAGGAGGTTACGGAAGACCTGGGTTGAACGTCCTGAAGAACGAGTTCGATACTTACTACATCGGTGGATTCAGGCTAAGCTGGAGTTTGTCCGGATTTTATAATTCGCACCGCGACAGGCAACTGCTCGATATCAATTCTCAGGTTGTGAATTCGCAGAAGGATGCCTTCGTGTTCAATACAAACCTGACATTGACTCAGCAAGGGCACGAAGTCAGGAAACTACAGGATCTCATCGCCGTCGATAACGATATCATCGGCTTGCGCACAAGAATTTCTAATACATCCAAAGCGCAGCACGAGAACGGTGTGATCTCCACCAGCGATTTCTTGCGGGAACTCAACGCAGAGGACGCTTCAAAACAGAATTTACTCGTGCATCAGGTACAACTCATGCTTGCACGCTACAACTATCAGACAACTATCGGAAACCAGAGATAAAACTTTTACGACTTATGAATACCAAACCCATCCTCTTCATCTTTTGCCTGGTGGCGGCATCATGCGGCAAGAATTCCGGTGACTATGATGCATCGGGAAACTTTGAGGCTGATGAAATTATCATTTCTTCTGAAGCAACGGGGAAGATACTGAAACTGGACCTGACCGAAGGCATCCAACTCAAAAAGGGACAAGCAGTTGGCTACATAGATACCATCCAGCTTTCACTTCGGAAGAAACAATTGCAATATTCAATTCAGGCGACCCTGGCGAGAAGGCCCGATGCGGCAAGCCAGCTCTCAACGATCCAAAAGCAGATAGACACCAACGAGTTTGAAAAGAAACGTGTGGAGAATCTCCTGAAGGATGATGCAGCCACAAAAAAACAACTCGACGACCTCAACGCGCAGATTGAAATATTGCGGAAGCAATACAACTCATTGCAGACATCTTTGAACATTACAACGAGGTCGCTGCAGAGTGAGACATTACCACTCCAGGCCCAGATTGAACAACTGCAGGACCAGATAAAAAAATCTATAATCGTGAATCCGATTGACGGAACTGTTCTTGAGAAATATGCTGAACAGGACGAGGTGGTGACACCTGGCAAGGCGATCTACAAAATTGCGGACCTCTCTCAAATCATCCTACGCATCTACATCTCTGGCGACCAGCTCAGCTCGGTGAAACTCGGACAAACGATCAAAGTCACTGTGGACGATGTTAATGGCGGATCGAAACAATATGAAGGTGCTGTCGAGTGGGTTTCAGACAAGGCAGAGTTTACACCGAAAACGATTCAAACGAAAGATGAACGCGCAAACCTTGTCTACGCTGTAAAAGTGCGGGTGAAAAATGACGGATATCTGAAGCTGGGCATGTATGCTGATGTGAATCTGAAATAGTCGTTCTGAAAATCGCAAACATGAAAACATCTGTCAAAGTCAGCAACGTTCATAAGAGCTTCAAAGTCGAGAAGACCGAAGTGACTGCTTTGAAGGAAATCTCTTTTGAGGTTTCTAAAGGAGAGTTGTTCGGCTTGATCGGCCCGGATGGTGCTGGAAAGACGACGCTGTTCAGAATACTAACAACGCTTTTGGTTGCTGATAAAGGTGATGCGCAGGTTGATGGATTTGACGTAGTGAAGCAGTACAAAGAGATCAGGCAACGGGTCGGCTATATGCCGGGAAGATTTTCCCTCTATCAGGACTTGAGCGTGGAGGAAAACATTTCTTTTTTCGCAACGCTTTTCAATACAACGCTGGAGGAGAACTATGATTTGGTGAAGAGCATCTATCAACAGATCGAGCCATTCAAAACAAGAAAAGCAGGCGCACTTTCGGGCGGTATGAAACAAAAGCTGGCCCTGAGCTGCGCATTGATCCACCGGCCGAGTGTACTGTTCCTCGACGAGCCTACTACAGGCGTAGATGCGGTGTCGAGAAAAGAATTCTGGGATTTGCTTCGCGAACTTCAGGCACACGAGATAACGATTGTGGTTTCGACTCCTTATATGGACGAGGCAGGACTATGTGACCGGGTGGCTTTGATGCAGGAAGGAAAGATAATGGAGATCAATTCTCCCCTTGGAGTGACGCAAAATTTCAAGAGGCCGCTTTGGTCAATGCGCGCGGCGAACATGTACCAGCTAATGAATGACCTAAGAAAGATGGATACGGTCGAAACCTGCTATCCATTCGGGCAATACCATCACATCGTTTTTAAGAATGACGTCAAGAGCGAGCAGGATGCAAAGCAAATTGTCAACGCGCTCGCAACAGACATTGAAGTGGCCAGGATCACCCCCACGATCGAAGATTGTTTTATGGAATTGATGAGGGAGAAGTGAGGAGGTAGAAATAAGAAGAAAGAAGAAAGAAGAAAGAATTAAGAAGTAAGAAGTAAGAAGTAAGAAGGTAATGAACGATCAGGCAGTCATATCGGTCAATCGGCTCACGAAAAGGTTCGGGGCGTTCACAGCTGTGAATGAGATCACCTTTGACGTGAAGCGCGGCGAGATATTTGGATTTCTCGGCGCGAACGGTGCAGGAAAAACGACGGCAATGCGGATGCTTTGCGGACTTTCGTTTCCCACCAGCGGCCAGGCTGACGTTGCCGGCTTTGATCTTTCAAAGGATGCGGAGCAGATAAAGAAAAACATTGGATACATGAGTCAAAAATTCTCCCTCTACGAAGACCTCACCGTGCGCGAGAACATCAGGTTTTATGGCGGGATCTATGGCTTGAACGACACGCAGATCAAATCAAAAACGGAGTTGATGGTCGCGCATCTCCATTTGCAGGATCAGGTTGACAAGCTGGTGAAGTCATTACCATTGGGATGGAAGCAGAAACTTTCATTTTCAGTTGCGATGCTGCATCAGCCTACGATTGTTTTTCTCGATGAACCGACCGGCGGAGTGGATCCGGTAACGCGCAGGGAATTCTGGACGATGATATACGAAGCCGCTCATCGCGGAACTACGGTCTTTGTCACGACGCACTACATGGACGAAGCAGAGTACTGTGACCGCGTTTCAATCATGGTAGATGGAAGGATAGATGCACTCGGTACACCGCTCGAATTAAAACAAAGATTCAACGCGCAGAGCATGGAGCAAGTGTTTGTACAACTCGCCCGTAAGGCAAAACGAAGCGAATAAGGAAATGAAACAGTTCCTGTTTTTCATTCAAAAAGAATTCTATCACCTTGTGCGAGACCGGCGTACGCTGCTGATCCTGTTCGGAATGCCGCTGATGCAGATACTAATCTTCGGATTTGCACTCACCAACGAGGTAAAAAATGCCAGGATTGCGATCCAGGATAATTCAAAAGACGAGATCAGCAGGGAAATCATCCATCAACTGGAAGCAAGTCGCTATTTCGATATCATTCAGAACCTCGAGGGAGAGAAGTCACTGGAGCGCGCGTTCCAGGAAGGCGTAGTCAAGCTGGCAGTTGTTTTTCCACCGCAGTTCCAGCACTCGCTACTCCATGAAAACAAGGGCAACATCCAATTGATCGCAGACGCAACCGATCCAAACATCGCCAACACCCTGGCAAACTATGCTACTGCGATCATTCTCGATTATCAGAACAACATGAAAGGTCAGCAGGAGTTTCCGTACGCAATAGAAACCGAACTGAGGATGCTGTACAATCCACAACTGAAGGGCTCTTACAATTTTGTGCCGGGTGTGATGGCAATGGTCCTTATGCTCGTTTGTGCCATGATGACTTCTATATCCATCGTCCGGGAGAAAGAAATGGGTACGATGGAAGTGATCCTTGTGTCTCCCATGGTGCCGATCAGGATGATCATAGCCAAGATGGTTCCGTACTTTTTACTTTCAGCTGTGAATATTGCCAGCATTTTACTGCTCAGTGTTTTTGTGCTTGATGTGCCGATCCGTGGAAACCTTGTGCTACTCGTTAGCGAATGTTTGTTATTCACAATAACGGTTCTTGCCCTGGGCCTCTTGATTTCGTCCGTCACAGATTCGCAGCAGGTGGCGATGCTGATATCGTTGATGGGATTGTTCTTACCGACGGTTATGCTCAGTGGATTTATGTTTCCGATCGAAAACATGCCCTTGCCGCTCAGAACGATATCGAATTTTGTTCCTGCCAAGTGGTTTTACAACATCGTCAAAAATGTAATGATCAAGGGAGTGACCTTCAGGTTTGTGTGGAAGGAGACGTTGATACTTACAGGCATGACGATTTTCTTTCTTTTCGTCAGTATAAAAAAATTTAAAACAAGGTTGGAATGAGAGTCCTGCGCATCCTGCTTGAAAAGGAATTTCGCCAGATCTTCCGCAACCCCTCTATCCTTCGGATCATTTTCATGATGCCGGTCGTGCAGCTGATCGTTATGCCGCTGGCTGCTGATTATGAGGTGAAGAACGTAAAGTTGTGCGTGGTGGATTTTGACAGATCTTCCTACTCGCAAAAACTTGTAAACAAGATCAAGTCCACCGACTATTTTGAACTCATTGATTATACCGATTCCTATGATAAAGCATTGGAGTACATTGAAAGCGACGAAGCAGATCTGGTATTGCAGATACCCACTTCATTTGAAAAACAGATTGTAAAGGAAGACAGATCGACGCTGTTTATGTCTCTGAACGCGATCAATGGAGTTAAAGCTAACCTTGGCGGCGCTTACCTGCGAATGATCATCGGGGATTTTAATCGCGAAGTCCGGCTGGAATGGATGCAAATGCCGCGCTTCAGTCCTCAGCCGACAATACAGGTCACGGCGATCAACTGGTTTAATCCCCTCATGAACTACCAGATATTCATGGTGCCTGGCATTCTGGTCATCCTCGTGACCATGGTCGGCGCTTTTCTGTCAGCGCTGAACATCGTGAAGGAAAAAGAGATCGGCACAATTGAACAAATAAACGTCACACCGATCCGCAAGTATCAATTCATTCTCGGTAAGCTTATACCATTTTGGGTTTTGGGACTCGTTATACTTTCAATCGGCTTGTTTATTTCCTGGGCGGTCTACAGCATTATCCCTGTTGGCAATTTCTTTACGATTTATCTTTTCGCTGCCATCTATTTGTTGGCAGTGCTGGGCATGGGACTTTTGGTTTCGACCTTTGCGAATACGCAACAGCAGGCGATGCTCCTTTCTTTCTTCATCATGATGATATTCATCTTGCTGGGTGGTCTGTATACTTCGATCGACAGCATGCCGCAATGGGCACAGATCTTTACGAAATTCAATCCAGTCTCCTACTTTATCGAGGTGATGAGGATGGTTGTACTGAAAGGAAGCACGCTATTCGACATTCGCATGCACATAGCAATTGTCTTCGTCTTTGCGATTGTTTTGAACAGTTTCGCCGTGTGGAACTATCGCAAGCGCAGCTAACGGATATCAAACGATTCACTAGCAAGCTTCGCGATCCGTGGCGTCTTCAGTTCTTCACCTCTTTGAACTGTTCATTTTTGTTTTTGAGACTGTTCATTTTTCAACATTTACCCGGTTTGCCCGCAGTGTTCAGTCGTGAGAAACTTCTATTTTTTATTGTTTTGACGGTTTTTGTAAAGCCTGAACGATTATTGATATAACACTTGCAAAACCTCGACTGTCATGACACGCAATGATTCCTCCAGCTCGCAGACGATCCTGTTAGCGATAATCATTATCATCACTTTTCCGATTTGGATTGGGCTCCTGGGAGCTTTGTTCGGAGTGGCGGCGGGAATTTTTGGTGCCGCGATCGGCATTGTTGGTGGAATCTTCGGCGCGCTCGTCGGATTGATTGCGTTACCTTTTAAACTCTTGTTCGGATGGGGTCATTGGGGATGGGGATGTGGCTGGTTTGGGCATCATCACGGCTTTGGATTCATCGCGCTGATCATTGTGCTTGCGCTGATATTCAGAAACAGGATTCAGAAGTAAAGTCGTTCGGGACGAGGAACATTGGGAGATGATGGTCAAAAAACTCTCAAGCCACGGATTAACATGGATGGCCAGGTGAGCAGCCTCCATTCAAATTCTCTTTGCAGATAATTCTTAGTTAATCCGTGAAAATCTGTGCAATTGGTGGCTTATAGCACCTAAGGAATTCTCGCTTCATTCTTAAAAGCCAGCACGTGATTACGAAGGGCATCAAGCCAGCTCACGTCTGCGTCCCACTTTGTTCCCAGGAACACATTGCCGTTGTCGATATGACGGAAATAAAACTTATAGATCTCCTTGTCTGCGGAAATAGTTTTCAACTGCACGCCCCCATCCGGAAAGGTTATTGAGGCGTAAGAGTTGCCGTCCTTGGTCATGTCATAGCCAAGTATATCTCTCGCCGCTTTCCCCCGGGTGTGCACATAGCATAAAACGTAGTTAAAGCCTTTACTTCTCAACTCCTGTTCCGGTGTGCCGGCCTCCGTTAGTTTATATTTCAGTGGATAATTGTTTTGAAAAAAAAGGGCTAGCTCAGCATCCATTGACTCGTTGCCAAATTTTGGTACTGCGAGATTATCAACTTTTAAATCAATGGCATAGAATTCATTCCGCGTACCTTTTATCGGGTCAATCCTGATGTCACGTTCGGGAAATTCGTTGACTAGAAAATTCTGCTTCTTTTGGCTCCGCCAGGAATCCTGAAGAACGGTGCGAAGTAAATCGCGCAGCTTTTCATTCTTCAGTCGCCATGCCGGCAACGCAGGATCAAAGAGATCTTTTTCAGGAGAAAATTGTACACCGGTAATCTGATACCCGGTGGAGTTTTTTTCAAGAAAGAGAATGTGCTTGACCTGCCTCGTGGTGAAATATTCCTTGAACGCTTTAATGATATCTTTTCCGGCCATCACCTCGTCCGACTCGAAGTAAGCGATGGCGTCGATACCTATTTGTTGAAAAGCCCTTTGAATTTCTTCCAGCTCACTTTGTTTGAAAGTGTAATCATGTAAAACTGCCGAGCGTGTTGCCAAAAGATCTGCAGGCACAGTTTCGGTGAACTGCAATGAAGCTGTGAAAGACCGCTGTGCGAAGCCGGGCAGCGCAAGCAGCAGCGATAACGTCATCGCGCAAAAAGATCGCGACCACATTCTTTCAACATTGACAATTGTGCAGTGCATTGAAAATCAAACGTAGAATTATCGAGTCTATTTTACAATCCGATATAAACCGCTTCCTCTTCCTGCTTTACTGGGTATATGACAAGATCCCTTGAACGTTCCTCGCCTTCACGGCCAGTCTTTAGGCTGAAACGTTGGCCATGCCATGGACATATGATTTCTCCGAGGTAGTTCACTGTGCCCTTGCTGAGTGATTCACCATTGTGCGGACATTTGTCTTCGACAGCATACAATGCGTTCTCGCGCCGAACGATGCAAATCCGTTTACCCTGCACGATCAACAACCGGGGTTGGCCTGGTGTGAGAGCGCTCTCCATGTCGGCCCGAGACGAAAAGATTTTGACCCAATCCACTGAATTATTTTTCGCGGTGTTTCTTTTTTTTACCTTACTCTTTCTCTAAAGATGCAAAGATGAAAAAATTATGCCGCTGTCTTCTCTTCTCGTTTGTGCTCACACCGTGTTTGGGACAGATGAACGCGACACTGCAGGCAAAATTGGATCAGCAGGCGAAAGAAATTGAACCAAAGCTGATTGAATGGCGGAGGAATTTTCATGCGCACCCGGAGCTTTCCAACCGGGAAATGAAAACAGGTCAGCTCGTCGCCGATTTTTTGAAATCACTTGGAATTGAAGTGAAGTATCCTGTCGCGAAGACGGGCGTCGTTGGAATTCTCAAAGGCGCAAAACCGGGACCCGTCATCGCGTTGCGCGCCGATATGGATGGACTACCCGTCAATGAAAGAAATTCACTGCCGTTTGCCTCAAAAGAAAAGTCAACTTTCAACGGTCTCGAAACAGGTGTAATGCATGCCTGTGGACATGATGGGCACATGGCGATCCTGATGGGCGTAGCGGAAATACTTTCCAAAAACAAAAATGATCTGAAGGGCACTGTGAAGTTTATCTTTCAACCTTCTGAGGAAGGAGCTCCTCCTGGGGAAGAAGGCGGCGCCGCTTTGATGGTGAAAGAAGGAGTGCTCGAAAATCCTAAGGTGGATGTAATCTTCGGACTACACATTCAGTCATTGCTGCCACTTGGTCAGCTTGCGTATCGTGCCGAAGGATTAATGGCTGCAGTGGATGGATTTAATGTAAAAGTTACTGGTGTCGGAGCGCACGGCGCTACACCCTGGGATAGTGTTGATCCTGTAGTTGTATCGAGCCAGATCATTTCCGGACTTCAAACAATTGTAAGTCGGCAGACCGAGCTAACCAAAGCGGCGGCTGTGATCACGATTGGAAATATTCACGGCGGCATCCGCAGAAATATTATTCCTGAGGAAGTGAACATGGAAGGAACGATAAGGACATTCGATACGGAGATGCAGAGACAGGTTCACGAAAAAATTAAGAAGACAGCAACTGGCATAGCCGAAGCTTCCGGCGCGAAAGCGGCAGTTGACATACAAATTATGTATCCAGTCACATTCAACGATGCAAAGTTGACATCGGCATCGGTTCCCAGCCTGGTAAAGGCTGCTGGCGCGGAAAATGTAAAGCTAACTCAACCCGTTACGATGGCAGAAGACTTCTCATTCTTTCAGCAGAAAGTACCCGGATTCTTTTTTTTCCTTGGGGCCTATCCAGCCGACATGAATTTGACGAAACGACCGGTCCATCATACGGCGGATTTCATGATTGATGAAAGGGCGTTCGTCACCGGTGTGAAGGCGCTGCTAACCCTGACAATGGATTACGGGAGTTCACAGAAAAAGTAAACAGCCTCGCGATTATGAAGAACCTGATTTTATTTCCATTCCTCATCATCGCGATCACGGGTCTCAGCCAACCGAGTGCATCGCTGCAAAGCAAGCTCGATCAGCAAGCGCTGCAAATTGAATCGAAAGTGATAGCGTGGAGACGGCACATCCATCAATACCCTGAGCTTTCAAACAGGGAAACAAAAACGGCAGCCTATGTTGCTGCTCATTTAAAATCACTTGGTCTTGATGTCCAGACGGGTGTTGCAAAAACCGGAGTCGTGGGGATCTTGAACACGGGTAAGGCGGGACCGGTCATTGCATTGCGTGCCGATATGGACGCGTTGCCTGTCGTGGAAAAGAGCGACCTGCCATTCGCATCAAAAGAAAAGACGATCTACAATGGCCAGGAAACAGGAGTGATGCATGCCTGCGGACATGATTCGCATGTCGCCATACTGATGGGTGCTGCGGAGATACTTGCGAACAACAAGAAAGATCTAAAGGGAATAGTGAAATTCATTTTTCAGCCAGCGGAAGAAGGAGCGCCTGTGGGTGAAGAACGCGGTGCTCAACTCATGGTGAAAGAAGGCGTGCTTAAAAACCCGGACGTCGAAGCGATATTCGGATTACATATCAGTTCCGGGTCTCCCATTGGCGAAATATCATATCGTTCCGGAGGGCTGGCTGCCGCCAATGATGACTTTTATGTGAAGGTGAAAGGTCGCCAGGCACACGGAGCTGCGCCGTGGGCTTCCATTGATCCGATTGTTATTTCATCTCAAATCATTTTAGCGTTACAAACAATTGTCAGCAGACAAAGCGAACTCACGAAAGACGCTGCCGTCATCAGCGTAGGACGATTCCAGGCGGGTATTCGAGAAAACATCATTCCGGAAGAAGCGACGTTCTCTGGCACCATCCGCACGCTTGATTCAGTGATGCAGAAAGACATACATGAACGACTGAGGCGAACCGTAACCAAAATTGCAGAGAGTTCAGGCGCAACGGCGGAGGTACAGATTATTCAGCAGGAACCGGTGACATTTAACGACCCCGCGTTGACAGTGAGAATGGCTCCGAGTCTTTTCAAAGCCGCTGGCAGTCCAGACAAAGTCAAAGTGGTATCTCCCGGTACTGGCGCAGAAGACTTCGCTTACTTTCAAAAGAAAGTTCCGGGGCTATATTTTTCGGTTGGTGCAATGCCGGCGGATAAAACGAAATTCGGAGCACATCATACGCCGGAGTTTTATATTGATGAAAAAGGCTTCCTCACCGGCATACGCGCAATGGTGGATTTGACGGTCGATTATATGTACACGATTAAGTAAGTTTTTATGAAGAGAATATTGATGGCCATTTTTTTTCCAGCCGCAGCAACGTTCGCGCAGGTGAACCCAAAGCTTCAAAGCAAGCTTGAATCCCAGGCGAAAGAAATGGAAGGGAAAGTCATTGAATGGCGGAGACATTTTCATGAGTTTCCGGAATTATCGAATCGTGAAACGAATACAGGAAAGTTTATTGCTGATCACCTAAAAAGCCTCGGCCTGGAAGTTCAATATCCAGTGTCAAAGACAGGAGTGGTTGCGTTGCTGAGAGGAGCAAAACCAGGACCCGTGATAGCGCTGCGCGCAGACATCGACGCCTTGCCAGTCACGGAGCGCAACAGCTTGCCGTTTGCCTCCAAAGTAAAAACAACTTTCAACGGGCAGGAAACAGGCGTGATGCACGCATGCGGTCACGATTCTCACATCGCCATTCTTATGGCCACCGCCGAAATTCTTTCAAAGAACAAAGCCGACCTGAAGGGGACTGTTAAATTTATTTTTCAACCTGCCGAGGAAGGGCCACCGGTGGGCGAAGAAGGTGGCGCGAGCCTGATGGTGAAAGACGGCGTGCTTGAAAATCCTAAAGTGGATGTGATCTTCGGATTACACATTCAGTCCATGCGGCCGGTCGGAATGATTGGATACAAGGCCGGAGGAATGATGGCCGCGGTGGATAACTTTTCTATCAAAGTAAAAGGTGTTCAATCTCACGGCGCGGCCCCGTGGATGGGAGTGGATCCGATCGTCATTTCATCTGAAATCATTCTTGGCTTGCAGACTATCGTGAGCCGTCAGCTGGAGCTGACGAAAGAAGCCGCAGTTATCACGGTTGGAAGATTTAATTCCGGGATTCGTGAGAACATTATTCCGGAGGAAGCGAATTTTTCAGGGACCATTCGCTCACTTGACGAAGATATGCAGAACAAGATCCATGAAAAGATCAAGTTGACTGCCACGAAAATCGCTGAAGCTTCGGGTGCTACGGCCGAAGTAACGATTCGGCGCGGATACCCCGTAACCTACAACGATCCCTCGCTCACCGCAAAAATGGTGGGAAGTTTGAATAAGGCAGCCGGAGCAGATCATGTGACCGACATCGACGCGGTGACCGGCGCTGAGGACTTTTCGTTCTTTCAAAAGCATGTCCCTGGCTTATTCATTTTTGTCGGAGCCATGCCGCCGGATGGTGATCCCGCCAAGGTCGCCTCTCACCACACGCCGGATTTCTTTATCGACGAGCGAGGTTTTCTTACAGGATTGAAAGCGATGCTCAACATGACCGTCGACTATATGTATATGCCGCAGGCGAATGTCCCTAAGAAATGATAAATATTCTTTATGAAAAAAATACCCCTACTACTGCTATTGTTTATCGCATTCGCGGCAGCAGCACAAACTAATCCCAAGCTCCAGGCAAAATTCGATCAACAGACGATGGAGGTTGAGCAGAAAGTGATCGCATGGAGAAGACATCTCCATGAATTTCCCGAATTGTCCAACCGTGAAACGAATACAGGAAAATACATAGCTGATCACCTTAAGTCGCTCGGCATTGAGGTGCAATACCCTGTCGCAAAGACAGGAGTGGTTGGCATTCTCAAAGGTGGAAAAGCCGGGCCCGTGATCGCGCTGCGTGCTGACATGGATGGATTGCCGGTAACGGAGAGAAACAGTCTCGCTTTTGCGTCGAAGGTCAAGACAACTTACAATGGTCAGGAAACAGGCGTGATGCATGCATGTGGCCACGACTCTCACGTTGCAATTCTGATGGGTGTTGCGGAAATACTCTCCAAAAATAAGGCTGACCTGCGGGGCACAGTTAAGTTCCTGTTTCAGCCAGCCGAAGAAGGACCACCTGAGGGCGAAGAAGGTGGAGCAGCTTTGATGGTGAAAGAGGGCGTGCTTGACAACCCCAAGGTCGATGTCATCTTTGGCCTGCATATCAGTTCAACGGACCGCGTTGGAACCATTGGTTATAAGCAGGGTGGCATCATGGCTGCCCAAGACAGCTATTGGATTAAAGTGAAGGGAAAACAAACTCATGGAGCGGCTCCCTGGTCGGGGATCGACCCTATCGTCGTGTCGGCACAGATCATTAATGGCCTGCAGACGATTATCAGTCGTCAATCTGAACTTACCAAAGAAGCTGCGGTCATTACTGTTGGAAGATTCAATGCAGGCATTCGGGAAAATATCATTCCGGAAGAAGCGATGATGTCGGGGACAATTCGCACCCTGGATAAAGACATGCAGAAACAGATTCACGAGAAGATAAAACTGACCGCAACAAAAATTGCTGAGAGTGCCGGAGCAACTGCCGATGTAAATATTCTCACAGACACACCTGTGACTTATAATGATCCAGCGTTGACGACGCGGATGCTTCCAAGTCTGAACAGAGCAGCTGGAGCCGATCACGTTATTAATATGCACGCAGTCACCGGTGCAGAGGATTTTGCCTTTTTTCAGCAGAAAGTACCGGGCCTTTTCTTCTTTGTCGGCGCGATGCCTCTGGATGCAGACCCTAAGAAAACGGCATCACATCACACACCGGATTTTTTTATTGATGAGAAAGCATTCATCACCGGAGTGAAAGCGATGCTCAACCTCACCGTCGACTATATGTATCTGCCGCAGAAATAAAGTTTACGGCAATACCAAACAATGTAATACCTTACACCCCGACGAATGAGCAAAACACCCCCCGGTAAAATTGGAGTTTGGACGAGCACTGCATTGGTAGTGGGAAACATGATCGGCTCCGGTGTTTTTCTTTTGCCTGCCTCCCTTGGCGCATTCGGAACGATCGGCCTGTTGGGTTGGATCGGGTCTTCAGCTGGCGCTATTTGCCTCGCACTTTTGTTCAGTCATCTCAGCCGGACGGTTCCCAATGCATTGGGTGGGCCCTATGCTTATACACGCGTTGGGCTCGGTGATTTCGCAGCTTTTTTGGTGGCATGGGGTTACTGGATATCTATATGGTGTACCAACGCAGCGATCGCCGTTGCCTTTGTAAGCTATGCGACGGTATTCGTTCCTGCGCTCTCAACAAATTCATTTCTGGCAGTAATGACTGGTCTTGGTGCCGTTTGGATTCTCTCCTGGATCAACACCAGGGGAGTAAAGGAAGCTGGAGCCGTGCAGCTTATCACAACAATATTGAAGATCATGCCACTGTTGCTGGTATCGGTTGTAGGACTTTTTTATGTGGAGATGAAGAATTTCGAGATGTTCAATATCAGTACATCTTCAAATTTTTCAGCGATCACAGCCACCGCAACGTTGACATTGTTTGCATTCCTCGGTCTGGAGAGCGCCACAATTCCTTCCGGAAATATTCATGAACCGGAAAAAACAATACCGAAAGCAACGCTGTATGGAACATTACTCACAATCGTTGTCTATGTGATTGGATCGGTAGCTGTCATGGGAATGATCCCTGCGGATGTTTTGAAAAACTCCAACGCGCCATTTGCTGATGCGGCTGCTATGATTTGGGGAGATGGAGCCCGCTACTGGGTGGCGGCGGGAGCGATCGTGTCTACGTTTGGCGCACTGAACGGGTGGATTCTTTTGCAGGGACAAATGCCGATGGCAGCGGCAAGGGACAACTTGTTTCCAGAGATATTCAAGTTTGAGAATAAAAAAGGAATCCCTTGGGTAGGCATTGTTATTTCCAGCGTACTCATCTCAGGGTTAATGATGATGAATTTTTCGAGAGGTCTTACCGACACTTTCACATTCATGATCTTGTTGACGACGATAACCGTGCTGGTGCCTTATTTATTTTCTGCTGCATCGTATGGAATTTTATTACTTCAAAACAAACTTTGGAAAAAGGAATCGATCAGCAAGCTGATACTGGCTGCCGTCACCGCATTTTTCTCACTTTGGGCGATGGTAGGCTCGGGCCAGGAGACAGTTTACTGGGGGTTCATCGCGATTGTGTCGGGAATTCCTTTCTATGTCTGGATGAAGCGAGCGCAATAATATGTTATTGAGTTTATCATTGACAGAATCGTCAAGCTTGCAAGAATATGAAAGACACATGCCAATCGGAATACGGAAGACTTAAGTCTGTCTATATAAAGAAAGCTGCTGACGCCTTTGTCGACGATCGAATGATCGACAGGGATTGGAAAAAATTGAATTTTCTCAGCAGACCCGACCTTTCAAAAGCCAACCAGGATTACTCGACGTTCGAAGGCATTCTCAGGGAACACGGCGCAGAAATCTCTTTTCTGCCAAAAGATGACAGTGTCGCCATAGACTCGATTTACTGTCGCGATGCATCAATAGCCACCGACCACGGAATGATCATTTGCAACATGGGGAAGCCTGCACGCGCGACGGAACCAGAGGCAGAGCGAAAAGCTTTCGAGAAAAATGGTGTCAAGATATTAGGAATTATTAAAGCTCCGGGAACAATTGAAGGTGGCGATGTTGCATGGCTGGACCGAAAGACACTTGCCATAGGCCACACCTATCGCACTAACGCGGATGGCATACAACAGATGAAGGAACTGTTGCAGCCGCAGGGAATAACGGTGCTTACAGTTCAGCTGCCACACTATAAAGGCCCATCAGATGTTTTTCATCTAATGTCGATATTGAGTCCTGTTGACAGAGATTTAGCAGTAGTTTATTCGCCGCTGATGCCTATTGCCTTCCGGGAAGAACTGATTGTTCGCGGATATAGCTTTGTCGAAGTGCCAGACGATGAATTTGAAAGCATGGGTTGCAATGTGCTGGCGATTGCGCCCCGGGTTTGTATGATGGTGAAAGGTAATCCAAAGACGAAAGCAGCGCTCGAAGCAGCAGGGTGCAAAGTGCATGAATATGATGGTGCAGAGATTAGCGTGAAAGGAGGAGGCGGGCCCACTTGTCTCACCCGTCCTTTAATGAGGGAGGTTTAATTCTGTGTCGGACATCTTAGATGTCCGACATGTTATATGTCCGACGTCTAAAATAACCGCGGAATACATACATTTTTGATGACAAAATTATCCACCCGGAAAACCGTACATTCTCATGTAAGAAGATCCTAACAAATCTTCGCATTCCATGACTACTGAAACACCCAAAGAACTTCTCGAAAAAAAACTGATCAACGAAGAACAGTTCAGCAAAATTGAACCCATCGTTTCCGGTAAGATCATTTCCGTTTTCTACGAGCTGCGCACCCTTCTCTACCTGGGCATCATGTTGTTTACCGCCGGCGTTGGAATTCTGATTTATGAAAACATCGGCGACATCGGACACATCGTCGCCATCATTGCGCTGACACTCCTGACGGGTGCCTGCTTCTGGTATGCATTTCATAACGCACCACCCTACGAACACGCTACTGTTAAACCACCGTCGCCGTACTTCGACTACATCATTTTGTTGGGAAGCCTGCTATTTGTCTCAGTGCAGGGATATCTCCAATTCCAGTTTGGCTGGCTCGACAATAACCTTGGCATCAGCACGCTCATCACCGCCACTTTCTTTTTCTTTATCGCCTACAGGTTTGATCATGCCGGCGTGCTTTCACTCGCCATCACCGCGCTCGCTTCTTTTTGGAGCATCAGCATCTCGCCGCAAAAGTGGTACAGCGGTAATTTCTTCAGCGATTCCAATCTTCATATTACAGCGCTGTGTTTTAGCGTGGTAGTTGCCGCCGTTTCGTTGGTTCTCGACCGACGACAAATCAAACCTCACTTCACTTTTACCTACCTGAATTTCTGTCTGCTGATTTTTTTTGTGGCTGCTCTGGCAGGTGTATTTATCGGCACGCTCTATGGAATATTTCTGTTGCTGATTTATGGTGGATGTGTGTTCGCCTACTATATGGCCCGCAAACAACAATCATTTTTGTTTATGCTCTATGCATTTCTTGCCGCCTACATCGGGACGACTTATTTCCTGGGTGATGTGATGATACGCGAAGAAATAGAAATCTGGTTTCTTTATTCAGTGGCGTCTTGCGGCGGCTTCGTTTACTTTATTGTCAAATATAAAAATCACTTCAAACAGCAAGCATGAAGAGTGCTTATAACCATGATTGGGTTTATAACCTCGCGGTAATCAAAGAGGTGAAGAGATGGTGGAAGCATCATTTCATCACGAAGGATCAATTTGTGGCAATATCGGACGCATTCAAGATTCCACTTTACCATCCAAACGTGATGATACGGGTGTTGCTCTTTGTGGCCACGTTGTTTGCACTGTCAGGAGTATCTGGCTTCTTCTTCCTGGTGTTTGCCGATGCAGGCGAAACGATCGTTTCATTCGCATCGATCTTTTATGGGCTGGCTTCTTTCTTTGTGTTGGAAAAAATTTTCATTGGAAATAATCACTATAAATCAGGAGTAACTGAAGCCCTGCTTTACCATGCATGTGGATTTACGATCGGAGGCCTCGCCGTACTTACGGATATGAACAATGTCACCCTGGTCCTGATTGTAAGTTTTGTGGTTTTTTCTTTCGCAGCGGTACGCTATCTCGACCTTATCTGCACAATGTGTTCAACATTGACCCTGGTTGGCATCGCTTTTTACGAGTGTTTCGTCGCGGGCGGCATTTTCAAACAAATAATACCCTTTGTTATCATCATCCTTTTTTCTTTGGTCTATTGGAAGGTGTCGCAATTGATAGACGCGCCCAAACTGAAGGTCTGGCGGTATAATTTGATTGTTGTCGAATCACTCAGCCTGCTTTTAATCTATCTGGGTGGAAATTATTTTGTTGTGCGTGAGCTCAGTGTGAGCACGATGGACATGGTTATCCCGGACAACGGCGATATTCCATTCGCATTCATTTTCTACTTCCTGACAGCCATGTTACCTATTATGTATTTGTACTTCGCAATAAGAAACAGGAATGTAGTGTTGCTACGTGTAAGCCTCGTTGTTGTCGCGCTCTCGGCCTTCACATTTAAGTATTATTTCAGCCTGGGTCACCCCGAGATCACTCTCACCGTTGCGGGCGCCGTTCTTCTCATCATTACACTCGCTGTGTTGAACTATCTCAAAACGCCACGCGCAGGTTTTACCAGAGAAAACCTATTGTCGGAAAAATGGGGAAGCGTGAACGCAGAAGCATTCATCATATCACAAACGATGGGCGGAAACCAGGCGTCACAACCTGAAACTTTCAAGGGCGGCGGCGGCAGTTTCGGTGGAGGAGGCGCAACAGGTGATTTCTGAGGGAATGCCTCACAAAAAGGAAATTTCTATCTACTCTTGAACTTAAAGCCTTGATGAAATTTTTGAGTCTTTGTGATTTCTGGGTAAAACCCTGCATTTATATCTGCGCTTTTCACCGCTAACAAAAACCTCTCTGCGTTCCTCCATGTCCATGGCGGTTTTTTGCATTCATGTGATTAGATTGATGCAACAACTTCAGATATTGAACTGTCTTTTGTCCATTACAGATAGTCAAACGATATGAAAAAAATTATCACATCATTCTGCGTATTGTTGTCCCTGTCAGCATTCGCGCAAACTGTTCCCACCTTCGAAGACATCATCTCCCTCCGTGGCGCCGGAAGTCCGGTCATTTCTCCTGACGGAAGAAATATTGTGTTCACAGTTAACACCACCGACTGGAACGATAACCGCTACGATACTGAGATATGGCTGTCACGCGATGGGGGCAAACCATTTCAGATCACCAATACAACGAAGGGAAACAGCACCAGCCCAGCATTCTCTCCTGATGGACAGTGGCTGGCATTCCTGGCTGACCGGGGAAACAAAAACCAGATCTACATTATTAACCTGAATGGTGGTGAAGCGAGGATGATGACAAAAGAAGAGGAAGCAATTTCAGGATTTGAGTGGACGCCCGATGGGAAGCACTTTGTTTTCCTGAAGCCTGAGAAGGAAGTCAAGAACAAGAAGGAGATTGAGAAAAGGTATGGCGGCTTTGAAACTGACGACATGGAGTTCACCCTTTCACATCTTTGGTTGATCGGCATTGATCCCGACATGAAGGATCCGTCGGAGTTTCCCTGTTATGAAACAGCCGATTCTCTGAAAGTAAAGGCTGGATGTATCCAATTCCCTAAATCTCAACGACTCACCGACGGGAAGTTCACTGTTACAGGTTTTGTTGTGTCGCCGGACGGAAGCAAGGTTGCGTTCAACCATCAACCAGATCCATTGATCAACAGCTTTACCAAATCGAATATTTCCATCGTAGACCTGGCTTCAAAAAAAGTATCGTTACTGGTTTCAAACCCGAGCTCCGATGGATTGGAAACCTGGTCGCCGGATTCGAAGCAAGTTTTGTATTCAACCAACCTGTCGGATACCACTTCGAATTTTTACATGAATTCCAAGCTCTTTACAATCAATATTGCCGACAAATCAGTAAAGCAACTGGCAAAGGATCTGGATGAGGATCTTGGTGGAGGCTACAATTGGGAACCTTCGGGCATTTATTTTTCATTGTGGAACAAGACAAACAGGCCTGTTTATAAAGTCGATCCACAGACAGGAAATTTTTCGATATTCATGAATACACCCGAGCAGATCTTCGGACTTGCATTTTCAAAAGGGGGTGACAAGATCGCATTCAGTGGTCGCAACGGCGATCAATTGTCCGAAGTGTTCGTGACCTCGCTTTCGGATGCATCGAAGGCTACGAAAATAACTGCGATGTCAGAGCAACTTGCAAACTGGAAATTGCCAACAAGCGAGGTGATCAGCTGGAAGAGTAAAGACGGCGCTACAATTGAAGGTGTGCTTCATAAACCAAAAAATTATGATCCCTCAAAAAAGTATCCGCTGCTTGTCGTGATCCATGGCGGACCGACCGGGATTGACACGCCGGCTCCTACGCCAGGTTCTGTTTATCCGATCGCGCAATGGGTAGACAAAGGTTGCCTGGTACTGCGTCCTAACTACCGTGGTTCCGCGGGCTACGGCGAAAAATTCCGCTCACTCAACGTGAAGAATCTAGGTGTGGGTGACGCATGGGATGTGCTTTCAGGTGTGGATTACCTTGATAAGAAAGGCATGATCGACAGATCGAAGATGGGTTGCATGGGTTGGAGCCAGGGTGGCTATATCTCTGCATTTCTCACCACAACAAGTGACATCTTCAAGGCAATCTCCGTTGGCGCTGGAATCTCTGATTGGATGACCTATTATGTAAGTACCGACATCCATCCGTTCACACGACAATATCTAAAAGCGACGCCATGGAGTGATGAAGCAATTTATAAGAAGACCTCGCCGATGAACTATATCAATCAAGCGAAGACGCCGACGTTGATTCAGCATGGTGAGTTCGACAGGCGCGTGCCAATATCAAATGCTTATCAACTGTTGCAGGGGTTGCGCGACAAGGGTGTTAAAACAGAGCTTATCGTGTACAAAGGATTTGGTCATGGCATCAGCAAGCCAAAAGAACGGCTGGCAGCGAATTGGCACAACTGGCAATGGTTCAACAAGTATGTCTGGGGTGAAAATGTTGCGTTGCCGACGGGAGAAAAGGGCAACGCTGGCAAGTAATTACTCCTCTGAGTGGAGGTGACTTTTTGCCATTCATAAGGTCATAATGGTGTGTCTGTTTTTGATCGGAAAAGAAAGTTTCCATCAATTCAAAATCCATGAAGAAGCCAGCTCCTTTCGGATTGATCATCTTGATTTTCACGTGTTGCGTTTTTGTAGGATGCAGTCCGTCATACCATACGTCGTTGAAACGCTTTGGAAGCCTCAAGCTTGAAGAGAATGAGGTTTTCCAGCTGAAGGGCAATGCCGTTTCCTTCGACAGCTTAGTTCTTAAACCTGGATCGGTACTTACACTCGATAAAACGCGTAAGAAGGCCATCCTCCGTGTCAACCATTTCATTTTCAATAACGCCACCATTGACGGTGCAGGAACAAATGGTGACCGTGGAATTGGTGGAACGCAGGGTTCAGGTTCCAGCATGAATGGATTTGCAGGAGCACCCGGCGTAAATCTCGAATTATATATTTCATCAATAACGGCGACTGGTGGACTTACCGTAGATCTGCGCGGTGGTGACGGCGGCACAAGCGCGGCCGAAACTATTCCAAAGGCATACATGGATCAGCCGAAGGTTCGCTTTGGCAGCGAGACAATCCCATTGGCGGGTAGTGGTGGGGCAGGAGGAAGCATCCTTCTTTTTTATCCTGAAACTTCAAGAGAACTGGTTGAAAGCAGATTAGTTGTATTAACCGATGGAGGTTTTGCCACCGGCGCAACGGCACACGAAAAAAATCCGAATAGCCTGGTCAGGGGAACGCGCGCTGCCGATGGTACAGTGCAGCGGGTAATGCTGAAAAACTGACCTTTTCCCCATTTCCTTAAACGGTCTTTTATAATTGCGTTTTGAATGTGAACTTGCTTCACTTCCCAAAAAACTAACGCAAACATTATGAGAGCCCTTGTCGTCTTTCTTTTGATCATACCGGTTTTTGTTTCAGCACAAACAAAAAAACCGATCGTCGCTTCTGATCTGATGAAGATCGCTACGACAAACTCAATTCAAATCTCACCGGACGGAAGCAAAGTTGTTATGGTTGTGAACAAGAAGGGAGTGAAGAATGAAAATGAGTACTACTACATAAGAAACCTTTACCTGGTTGACTTGAATTCCAATGCTGAACCTGTCCAGCTGACGTTCGGCGACAAAAACGACGGAGCACCACAATGGTCACCGGATGGAAAGCAAATAGCATTTGTACGTGCTGATGGCGACAAATCACAGATATGGGTACTTCCCCTTACAGGTGGTGAAGCACACGCAATCACCAAATCTGAATACGGAGCAGCCAATCCCCGCTGGTCGCCTGACGGTAAGAAGATGTTGTACTCCGCAAACATCCCGTTTTATAACATCGAAGGAAAAACTTCCTGGACGTATGAAAGACCTGGTCGTGCGCAAGGTGATGAGCCTAACTTCAAAGGCATGAAGGCCGACGAAAAAAAGAAGACAGCTACTTCGCCCGATGGAACACTCGATGACATTCGCGCCTGGCTCGCAAAGAATGCAAGCGAAAGCAACCCACGTGTTTTGTATCGCCAGAACCTCCAGGCTGAACTGGTTCTTCAACCTGACGAAGATTTTGAGCATCTCTTTGTTAAAACCATTGGATCAGATGATAAGCCAGTTCAGCTCACGTCGGGCTACCAGGATTTTAGCGCTGCCGAATGGTCAAAAGACGGGAAGGCCATTCTCTGCACTTCACGCTCATATAAAATTCACCCCGACCGCGAGCGGGACAGCGACCTCTGGACAATTGATGTGGATTCAAAAAATGCAAAAGAATTTTTGACCTGGCCCGGATACAGTATCTCCAATGCATCATACTCCCCTGATGGAACGCAAATTCTGTTCTATGCGCAGGGAATCCAGGATCGTCATGCGCAGCAGACATCCCTCACAGTTGCGCCCGTCACCGGTGGCAAACCACAAATCCTTACGTCTTCCTTTGATCGCGATATAAATAATGCGACGTGGTCGGCGGATAGCAAGACGATCTATTTCGCATCACAGACAGAAGGAAGCATTCCGATCTTCAGCGTTCCTGCAAAAGGCGGAGCAATCGCAAAGGTGTTCGGTGGTGCCAATGGTGTGAATGATATGGATGTGGTTGGCGATAAGATTGTTTATGCGCTCACCGAGACAAAGAATCCCTGGGAAGTTTATCTGCTCAATACAAAAGACAAGTCGAGCCGACAACTCACGAAGCTCAATGAGGGTTGGATGAAAGACCGGCTCGTCAGTACGCCGAAAGAATACTGGATCACCAATTCTGATGGAATGAAAGTGCAGTATTGGGTTCAGGAACCGATTGGAAAGAAGGATGGAACAAAGTATCCGACGATCCTCAACATCCACGGTGGTCCGACTGCAATGTGGGGACCTGGCATCTTCTCGATGTGGCATGAATACCAGCTCGAAAACAGCTGGGGTTATGGACTTGTCTACTCAAATCCTCGCGGCAGTGGCGGCTACGGTGACAAGTTCAAGAAAGCGAATTATAAGAATTGGGGAGCCGGGCCCGCGTCTGACATCCTCGGCGCACTCGATGACGCAATCAAAAACAATTCATGGATTGATAAGGATCAGCTGTTCGTCGAAGGCGGAAGCTATGCCGGCTACATGGTTGCGTGGATCATCAGTCATGACAACCGCTTCAAGGCAGCAAACGCACAGCGAGGAGTTTATGATTTAACAACATTCCTCGGCGAGGGAAACGCATGGAACCTTGTTCCGAACGACTTCGGAGGATATCCATGGGATCCCGAAACAAAAAAGCTGCTCGATTCAGAATCGCCTTACACGTATGTGAAGAATATCAACACACCATTATTAATCATCCACGGTGATCAGGACTTACGAACCGGCATCATCCAGGGCGAGATGTTGTACAAGAGCATGAAGATCCTCGGCAAACCTGTTGAATACATCCGTTATCCGAAAGAAGGGCACGAGCTCACCCGCAGTGGCAACCCTGGTCGTATGATGGATCACATGCTGCGCGTGATCGAGTTCTTCGAGCGTTATGCGAAGCATCCGGAGCCGGTACCGGCGGGAACGAAATAGAATTCTAAAAATTTCCCACGGATTTCACGGATGTAACCCACACAGATTCCCACAGTTCTGTTTTTATCCGTGATACTCAATCTGTGTTAATCCGTGGGAACTGTATTTTTCGATTTCGAATAAACAAAAAAGCCCAGTACAGATCTCCGCACTGGGCTTTAACTATTTTTTGAACCCCGACTACGCGAGACGCTTCGTCGGGCAGGCTTGAACTTTGAACTGGTCCTTTTTTCGAAGCGGACCTCTAAACTCTGAACCCTGAACTCTAAACTAGCTGACTAGACTCCGTTCCATCATAAACTCCGCAATCTGTACCGCATTAGTAGCAGCTCCCTTGCGAAGATTGTCAGCAACAACCCACATATTCAAAGTGTTCGGCTGTGACTCATCGCGACGCAGACGCCCAACAAAAGTCTCGTCTTTCCCATGCACGTTGATCGGCATCGGATAGACATTGTTCTTAACATCATCCATCACAATCACACCAGGCGTATTTTCCAGTATCGTACGCACTTCATTCAAATCGAAATCCTTATGGAATTCAGCATTAATTGCTTCAGAATGGCCACCGATAGCAGGGATGCGAACTGTCGTCGCCGTAATTCCAATAGACTTATCGCCCAAGATCTTGCGCGTCTCATTCACCATCTTCATTTCCTCTTTGGTATAAGCATTTTCAAGGAATACGTCGATGTGCGGGAGCGCATTCATATCGATCTGGTGAGGATACACTTTCTTTCCTTCAACGCCCTTGCGCTCGTTCATCATCTGGGCAACAGCATCTTTACCAGTGCCAGTGACAGATTGATAAGTCGAAACAACAATTCTTTTCAGTTTGTATTTCACATGAAGCGGCGCCAACGCCATTACCATCTGAATCGTCGAGCAATTCGGGTTGGCGATAATCCTATCATCGATCTTCAATACATGACCGTTCACTTCAGGCACTACAAGTTTCTTCGTGGGATCCATCCTCCATGCCGAAGAGTTATCGATAACAATAGTGCCCTTATCAGCGAATTTGGGAGCCCATTCCAATGATGTACTTGCTCCTGCGGAGAATATCGCGATATCCGCGCCGACGTTACAAGCTTCTTCAATGCCAATGATCGTGTACCGTTTACCCTTGAACTCCATTTCCTTACCAACGTTGGCCGATGAGGCCACTAAGTAAAGTTGTTCATCCCGATCCCGATAGCTATCGGGACCATCGGGAGGGAAGCTTCTCTCTTCCATTACCCGCAAAACCTCCTGTCCTACGAGTCCGGTCGCTCCAACGAGTACGATTTTCATGACTGTTTTGATTTTTAGAACAACAAAAATACTATAAATGATACTTTCAATGCATGAACAAATCGAAAATCATCGTCATCCTAACGTTTGTTATCACCGCTAACGTTTACGGTCAGGTTAATGATAACTTCTCCGACAACGATTTCACGAATAATCCGGTATGGAATGGTGATAACAGCAAGTTCATGATCAATACAAACAGGCTTAAACTTCAGGCTCCTGCTGTATCGGAGTCAGCGTTTCTGTCTACAGCGAGCGTAGCCATACACAACGCGTCTTGGGAATTCTATTTGCAGATGGACTTCACGCCCAGCAGCACCAACTATTCAAAAATCTATCTGACATCTGATCGTGCTAACCTCAACGGTGCGTTGAATGGCTACTTTATTAAGGTTGGGAACACAAGTCGCGACGTCAGTCTTTACAGGCAAAACGGGACAACCGAAACCAGGATCGTCGATGGCGTTGATGACCGTGTTAACGCCGCCATTGTTAAGATCAGGATCAAAGTAACCCGCAACTCAACTGGGCTCTGGCAGGTCTATTCGGATGTTGGTCCCACAGGAACTTACACTTTAGAAGGTTCATTCACCGACATTCTGAATACAACATCGTCTTACTTCGGGATTGCGTGCATTTATACTTCCACCCGCTCCGACAAATTCTGGTTTGATGATTTTGTCGTTACCGGAACGGTCGTCCCTGACACGACACCGCCATTTATTCAATCGATCGTCGTCATAGATTCGCAATCAATAAAAATTACGTTCTCCGAGCCAGTGAATTCTTCCAGCGCACAATCAACGGAGAATTTTGCCGTGGGAAATCAGGCTCCGGCAAATGCAGTGCTTCAAGCCGACCAACAGACTGTTCTTTTGACACTCCGCGATCCAATGACGAATGGATTAGCATCTTCTTTCACTGTCAAGGGTATCAAGGACCTGGCAGATAACTTGATGACCGCAGTATCCACAAGCGTTCTTTATTTCAAACCATCGCCTCTCAACAACAAGGACATCATAATAACTGAAATATTTCCTGATCCTTCGCCGCAAGTTGGATTGCCAACGGCGGAATTTGTTGAGATATATAACCGCAGCCCGAACCCAATCAACATGTCAGGATGGAAATTGTCCGATGGAAGCTCAAACGGTATTCTGCCGTCGCAGATAATCAAACCCGGAGAATATTGGATACTGACGGCGACCGCGTCGGTCAGCCTCTTTTCCGGAATGGGTAGGACCATTGGCCTTTCCAATTTCCCAACACTTAACAATACCACCGATACGCTGACTTTAAAAACCAGTGATGGATTACTGCTCGACTCTTTGAACTATAACACATCCTGGTATCATGATGAAGACAAGATGGACGGCGGCTGGACACTAGAGTTGATAGATCCACAAAACATCTGCGCAGACGATGCAAACTGGACTTCATCAGAAGAAAAAACAGGCGGTACACCCGGAAGACAAAATTCTGTCTTTGCAAACAAGCCTGACCTCACAGCTCCGATCATGATTTCCGTTTTTCCCGACAAGCCGTCGCAGATTAGAATTGAATTCAATGAAAAGCTAAACCCTTCATCGCTGAACGCGAATAATTTTGAACTGAATCCACGGCGTGAAATTTCGGGATGCCTGTTCGCAGATCGCACGCGGCGAAACATCGTCGTTGAAACCAAGACACCACTTGAACCTCAAATTGAATTCACAATAGGAATTACGAATGTGACGGACTGCAGTCATAATACTGCAGATCCGGCATCTTTTACATTCGGTTTGCCGGAATCTTCTGATAGCCTCGATGTCAGCATCAACGAAATTCTTTTCAATCCGCGCAGTGGCGGCGTTGACTTCGTGGAAGTAGTAAATCGTTCTTCAAAGTATTTGAATCTCAGAGGCTGGAAGCTGAGCAATTTTGAGGGTGGATTGCCTGGCAACGCGAAAGAATTGTTCAAAGGGAATCACCTTATGCCGCCGAAAGGGCTGGCTGCTTTCACTTCCGATCCTGCTGCGGTGACATCTCAGTACTTTAACAACGATCCCAAATCTATCTTTTCTTCATTGATGCCTCCATTGCCAGATGATGAGGGTTCAGTTGCTATCATTAATGAGCGTGGTAAATTGGTTGACGCGCTTTCCTATTCGCAGAAGTGGCATTCTCCTTTTATTAGTGACAATGAAGGAGTTTCTCTTGAAAGAATTGAAGTCACCGGAATAAGCAATGATGCGGGCAACTGGACGTCAGCGAGTTCGCAGTATGGTTTCGCTACGCCTGGAATATTGAATTCACAACAGCGGGCGTCCGAGCCTTCCCCTGCCGACGTTCTGATTGTGCCGGAAGTATTTACACCAGGATCTTCTTCGAACGCCTTTGTTCAAATCCTATATACGGATGCATTCCAGGGAGGCGTAGCCAATGTAAAAGTGTATGATCATGAAGGTCATCTACTCAAGACCATTGCAAACAACGAGGTATTGGGCGCAGGTAGCTTCTTCCGATGGGACGGCGACCGCGATGATGGAATCCAGGCTAGAATGGGCTACTACGTTATATGGTTTGAATTTTTCGATACATCCGGCTCCGTGATAACATTGCGTAAAAGGGTCATTGTTACTGCGGCTGATTGAGTAAAAAGCTTTGTTTTTAACGCTGTGGACTTGTTTTTCTACGTCGGGAATTAATTCGACGATATTTTTTGTTTTAGGGCCAGCCGCGTATTTTTGCGCATCTTTTTAAAACCCCAGCCCTGGAGGACAAGTCATATGGCGAAATCAACCAAAAAATCGATAAAGAAAGTGGCAAAGAAAGCAAGTGGAAAAGGAAGTGTGAATGCCAAAGCCAAGAAAGCAACTAAAGCTAAGGTGTCTTCCAAAAAAGTAAATGCGAAGCCCGCGAAGAAGGCTGCGCCCAAAGTCGTTGTTAAAGCAGAAGTGACTAAGAAGGTGGTTGGTAAAGCAGCGCCTGCCAAAAAAGAAACGGCAGCAGCAGCTCCGAAGCCGCAGCACAATCTGAACATTTTTCCAGCGTTGACACAGCGGCCAATAGCTCACAAGCCCAAAACGTCTGCTGCTGCTGCTGATGACAAAACACGATACAGTGATGACGAGTTGAAAGAGTTTGAAATACTTATCAAGGGCAAGCTTGAGAACTCAAGGGAAGAATTCAAAATCCTGAAAGAAACTCTTAACAGGAACAACGATGCCGGCACAGACAGCACGTCTGGTGGCAATACCAAAGTGCTGGAGGATGGGGCAGAGACTGCAGAGAAAGAGAATCTCAGCCAGCTCGCCGCGCGCCAACTCAAGTATATCACGAACCTTGAAAATGCACTGGTGCGTATCAAGAACCGAACCTATGGAATTTGCACAGTGACGGGAAAACTGATCCCCAAAGAACGCCTTATTGCAGTGCCACACACGACACAGTCGATTGAGGCGAAAATGATGCAGCACGATTAATTCATCTGAACACGCTATAACCTCGACACGAATTGGATTTTCTGCAAAATCATATTGAAGCGCTGATCTTCTGTTCCCCCTCACCGATCAAGCTTGCCGATCTGAAATCATGTCTCTCTGAAATGTTCAATGCAGATGTACCGGAGGACGATGTTACTGCAGCCATTGGAAGACTGACAGAAAAGTATCTCCTCGAAGACTTCTCCTTTCAACTGAATAAATCGGCGGGTGGCTATCAGTTCCTGACCAAGCCTGCTTACCAGGCGAGCATTGGTATCATGCTCAAGCAGCAATCCAAGAAAAGGCTTTCAACGTCAGCGATGGAAACACTTTCGATCATCGCTTATAAGCAACCGGTTTCGAAGACTGAAGTGGAAACGATTCGCGGAGTGAATTGCGATTATGCTGTGCAAAAACTTCTTGAGAAAGGATTGATTGAGATTCAGGGAAAAGGTGACGGCGTTGGTCGACCGTTGATCTACGGCACAAGTCAAAAGTTCATGGAATACTTCGGTATCAGCGAGCTGAGCGAATTGCCTACACCGAAGGATTTTTCTCAAGAGGTCAATAGTATCGGCGAAAGCCCAGAGCAGCAACAGTAATTTTCCCCGGGCCCTTTTTGTGCCTATCTTAATACTCAACTATGGCACGCAACAGTCGCTTTAACAATACATCCGGCTCCGGTCGCGATAACGAACGATCCGGCAGGAATGACCGGAGAAAACGCGATGAACGCACCCAGGGCGAAAGAGGAAGGAAATCATCCGGCAATTATTCGGATCGGTCTGGATCATCTCCGAAAAAAGACTTTAGAAAAAAAGAGGACTCAAAACCTGGCCCCCCTTCAGGCGGAAGCCGGCGTCCCAAGGCTTCACCATTCTATAAGGACCGCGGCTATGGGTCTCCCGACCGCCGCGAACCAAGACAGGATACAGGAGCCTCCGAGGAGCGCTCGGGATTTAAGAAACGGTTCGAAAAAAAGAAGTCTGGCTACAGCAAACCAGGATCGGAAGAAAAGCAAAGGAGCCAGGAAAACGTCCCATTCAAGCCAAGAGAGAAGAAATCATTCATTGAATCCCGACTTGACAAACAGCGAAAGTCGAGACACGTTGTTGCTGAAGAGGGACCAAAGGACGACCTGATCAGGCTCAACAAATTCATCTCGAACAGCGGCGTCTGCTCACGAAGAGAGGCCGACGAGTTGATCGCAAATGGTCTCATCACCGTAAATGGTAAGACCATCACGGAGCTGGGGTACAAAGTGAAGCCCACCGACGACGTTCGTCACGACGGTAAAAAATTAAAAGCCGAAAAGCCGGTTTATATTTTAATAAACAAACCGAAAGGATACATCACCACTACAGATGATCCGCAGGAAAGAAACACGGTGATGAAGCTTATAGAAGGTGCGTGTAAAGAGCGCGTTTATCCAGTGGGACGTCTCGATAGAAATACCTCTGGGTTGTTGCTCCTCACCAATGATGGGGAGTTGACCGACAAACTTTCGCACCCAAGAAATAATGTAAAAAAGATCTATAAAGCAGAGCTCGATAAACCGTTGACGAAAGCTGACTTTCAAAAGATCCTTGACGGCATCCATCTTGAAGAAGGGCGTGCCATGGTCGACGATCTGGCAATAGTTTCTGAAGATGGTAAGACGATCGGCATCGAACTCCATATCGGTTGGAACCGGATCATAAGAAGAATATTTGAAACCCTTGGCTATGAAGTTGTGAAACTTGATCGCTCGGTGTACGCAGGACTCGACAAGAAGGAACTTCAGCGAGGTCATTGGAGATTCCTTCGCCAGGATGAGATCATCCGACTCAAGCATTTTCAATAACAACGCTCGTTATTCTGATTTTTTTTGTAACATCACTTCCAATCTGATCACACATGCGCATCGGAATACACGGAAGAGATTTTCAACAGCGATCCTCACACTTCGTTGAATGGGTGCTTTCCCGCCTTTCGCAGGACAAGCACTCAATCTGCGTCTCTTCTAAATTCCAGCGCCACTTCAAGTCGAAAACTAATTTCAAAGTCAAAGTTTTCGAACATGGTGACAATCTCAGGAACCTTGATTTCTTTATTTCACTCGGCGGCGATGGCACGTTGCTTGAATCGGTAACCTACATTGGAAAAAATGAAACGCCCATACTCGGCGTCAACACCGGAAGACTTGGCTTTCTTGCCACAACCGGACGTGAAGACATTGAGCAGGCACTGGAAAATATCTTCAAAAAAAACTATACGGTCGATCAGAGAACGATGCTGAGGCTCGAATCCGATCCCAAACTGTTCGATGGCTTGAGCTTCGCACTCAACGACTTTACCATCATGAAAAAGGATTCTTCTTCCATGATCACGGTACACGTTTTTGTGGATGGGGAATTATTGAATTCTTATTGGGCAGATGGCGTCATCATTTCCACCCCGACAGGTTCAACTGGCTATTCACTAAGCTGTGGTGGACCACTTGTGTTCCCGGAATCTGAAAATTTTGTTGTTACACCTGTAAGTCCTCATAACCTTACGGCCCGGCCAATTGTGGTATCGGACAAATCCGAGTTGACCTTCCGCATAGAGGGTCGAAGCAAGAAATTCCTGGTTTCAATGGATTCGCGCTTTGAAACAGTCAGTGATAAGGTGAAACTGAAAATCAAGAAAGAAAGCTTTAAAGCCCACCTGGTCCAGCTCCCGGACCAACACTACTTTAAGACCCTGCGCCAAAAGCTAAACTGGGGGCTGGATGTGCGAAATTGAAGCTAAAAGCGATTACCTGAGGCTGAAGTCTTGCATTCATGCTTTAATTGGAAAGGGATAATTTCATACATTTGTCGTTGGTCAATGGCTTAGTTATGAGAAAGTTGAGTTTGCCGAGTTTGTTGCTTCTCTGTTTTGTGACGCTTACAAGCGCGGACGAAGCTTTCGCGCAGTTTAACAGGTCTGAGATCAAAAAGAGCAATAAGCGGATGGGTTCATACCGCGGCGATAAATCCAAATTCGGAAAAGAGAAAATCTACCAATCAATCGGGTTTTCTGTAAATGCCTTGAATTATTACGGAGATCTTTCTCCTTCGCCCAAGAAAATAAGCACCGACATATCCTATACGCGCCCGGGCTTTGGCCTTTCGTACGCAAGGAGAATGGGTCCGCGTTTTACAATGCAGGCACAGTTCATGTTTGGCACCATCAGTGGGTCCGACGCAGAATCAGCAGACAAGGGAGATCCGAGCAACGGAGTATTTCGCTATAAAAGAAATCTCTCTTTCCGTAATCAGATCAAAGAACTTTCAGTTGTCGCCATCTTCGATTTGTTCGAGAACCAAGCCACTTACATGAGTCGTGCAAAGTGGACTCCTTACATTTATTTTGGATTGGCAGGATTTCTACACAATCCGCAAGCCAAAGCACCGGCCACCGATCTTCAGGGAAATCCACTGTCGCAGGCTGGTAGCTGGGTTGACCTTCGACCGCTAGGCACCGAAGGCCAATATTCTAAGCTCGACCCCACAGATGTTAATTACGGAATTCAACCATATTCTCTGTTACAAGTGTCAGTGCCGGTTGGAGTTGGTGCAAGGTTTAGAATAAACGAGGTGTGGGATCTTTCCGCGGACATCGGTTTCCGGTATACTTTTACAGATTATCTTGATGATGTAAGTGGGAACTATGTTTCGCTAACCAAGCTGAACAGCCCGCTTGCACAGGCGATGTCATACCGCACAAATGAATTATACGGCGGCAACCCTCCCAACCCAACGCCTTCGGGAATACCCGGAGTTAATGTCGAAGCGGGATATGGCGTCGAGCACCCCGATAACAAGCGCGGAGGGAAGAACGAAAAAGATATTTACATGGTGACCAGCGTCAAGATATCATATATCATCAGTCCTTCGTTTCATAAGGCAAAATTCAGATAATGTTACCGGGGAGCAAGTCCCATTTGGTAGTTGCGCTTTTAATAACACTCGGCTTCACGACGTGCATAGCTCAGGTGAGGCAACGCTCTGAAGTGGGTATCGGCCTCGGTACATTCAATTATACCGGCGATCTGGTTCACAACTATAACTTTGCGTTTTCAAAACCGGCATTTACGGTTTTTTATCGCAACAATGTCAGCAAAGTAATCAGCTTCAGGGCGAGCATAACCGCCGGAAAACTGGGTGCAAGTGATGCCGATGCTCCTATCGATGCGTTCGCCGTCAAGCGAAATGCTTCTTTCGATATTTTCCTCATGGAAATATCCGGCGTCTACGAATACCACTTTCTCGATTGGCGCGATAATAAGAGGAGGTTGCGCTTTACTCCCTACCTGTTCGCGGGCCTTGGCCTTTTTACTATCTCCGGCGTTCCCAACAAAACGGAGCAATACAGCAATGTCCAGCTTGGAATTCCTTTCGGTGGTGGGATCAAATATGTTCTCAATCCCAAGTACTACTTATCGCTCGAGTTTGGGGTACGCAAAACCTTCTTCGACTACCTGGACAATATTTCCAATGCTGATCCCTCATTCAAGAATTACCAGTACGGAAACAAATTCGATTACGACACCTATTACTTCCTGGGAGTCACGATAACAAAGACATTTTACGACATCCCCTGCCCGACGAATCCCTATAAATAGGTGATTCTCTCAGCGCAACCTTTTTCCGTCTATTTCCATCTTTATTAGGCTGATTTGCAATTAATTGGATAGTGTGTAAATGTCGGAAATAGGCTACTTTTGCGGTCCTGTGGCTTCTTTCAAAGACCAAATCGACCGCGCTAACCTTCCTCAACACATCGCCGTCATCATGGACGGAAACGGGAGGTGGGCTAAAAAGAAAGGCGCTGCCCGGATATTCGGGCATCGCAACGCTATTCAAGCTGTCACAGACGTTACTGAAGGATGCGGTGAACTTGGAGTGAGATATCTTACACTGTATGCATTCAGCACTGAAAACTGGGGTCGGCCCAAAGAAGAGGTCGACGGCCTGATGGAACTGCTGGTCAATACAATAAAGCAGGAGATCAATAATCTTATGGAGAACCAGGTGCGGCTCCGTACAATTGGCGACATTTCTCACCTGCCCTCTGCGTGCCAGAGAAACCTCGAAGAAGCAATTGAAACCACAAAAAATAATACAGGTCTTACCGTACTCCTCGCACTGAATTACAGCGGCCGGTGGGAGATACTCAAGGCTGTGCGCCGCCTGGCAGACGACGTTCAGAAAGGCCGCCGGCACCCAGAAGATGTAGATGAAAATATGTTTTCAGGAATGCTCGAGACACGGGGAGTGCCGGATCCTGAGCTGCTGATCAGAACCAGCGGCGAGATGCGCGTCAGTAATTTTTTGCTGTGGCAGATTGCATACACTGAACTCTATATTACCAAGACCCTTTGGCCCGATTTCAGGAAAGAAGACCTCTACGAAGCGATTTACTCCTATCAGCATCGTGAAAGAAGATTTGGAAAAGTGCTGGAACCGAATGCCTGAATAAAATGAGAAGGATTTTTGTTTTGTTGATTTTGATCGCGTGCGGATTCTCGGCTTCAGCGCAATTCAGAAGGAACCGCGACCGTTCGGTTGAAGCACCTCCCGCCGAACAAAGTGCAGCACAGCAGACTCTCAACTACAGCAGCCCCAATGAATATTTTATTGGAGGTATCGACATCAGCGGCTTGAACGTGCTGGATAAGAATGCGATGATATCGCTGACAGGTCTCAAGATCGGAGATAAGATCAAAATACCCGGCGACCAAATCGCGACGGCGATCAGAAAGCTATGGAAGCATGGACTCGTTGGTGATGTCACCATCAGCGTGGAGCGACTTGAAGGTCAGAATGCCTACCTCATGATCAACCTTGCCGAGCGCCCGCGCCTCACAGACTTCTATTTCCGAGGAATTCCAAAAGGCAAAGAATCCTCTCTCAAAGATGACATGAAGCTCATCAAAGGAAAGATTGTCAACGATGCGATGGTCCGGAATACCGAACTCACAGTAAAAAAATTCTTTGCCAAGAAAGGTTTTCTAAATGCAGAAGTGAAAGTCGTCCAGGAGAGGGATACACTTAACCGTGGAGGAGTTCGCTTACGCGTTGATGTTGATTTGAAACAAAAGGTGCGCATCAATGAAATCCATTTTATCGGCAACCGCAAAGTAGCTGACGCTGCATTGAAGAAGCAGTTGAAAAAAACCCACGAGCATGCGCGGATATCGATCCATCGCGCGATCCTTGGGGCGTTTATGCACACACCTGTCTCCAAATACAAAGAGGCATTGGATTCAAGCAGGAAAATAAGTTTCGCCGAGATAAAACGGTTTGTTAACAGGAACGTCAAGCTCAACTTTTTTGCCGGATCGAAGTTCCTTGCCAAGGAATTCGAGGAAGACAAGAAGAAGATGCTGGAATACTATAACACACAAGGTTTCCGCGATGCAGAACTCATCTCCGACTCGGTTGTCCGTCATAACTCTAACAGCATAGACGTCATCTTCAAAGTATACGAGGGCAAGAAATACTATTTCAGAAATATTTATTGGACAGGAAATTACATTCACTCTACAGCAACCCTTAATAAGATATTGGATATCCGAAAGGGCGACGTTTACAACAATGAGCTCCTGTCGAAAAAGACCTCTTTCAATCCGAAGGGAGCCGACATTAGCGGATTATACATGGACGACGGATATCTCTTTTTCCGTGTAACTCCTGTGGAAGTCGCTATTGCAGGCGATTCAATCGACATCGAAATGAGGATTTTTGAAGGAGAACAAGCGACGATCGATAAAGTCATTATCAGTGGAAATGAACGAACAAGCGATCACGTTATAAGGAGAGAACTCACAACAGTTCCGGGTCAGAAATTCAGAAGGTCCGACATTATCAGAACCCAGCAGATGCTCTCTTCGATGGGATATTTCAACCCTCAGAAGATTGAACAGGACATTCGTCCCAATCCTGCGGCAGGAACGGTGGACATAGAATGGAAAGTTCAGGAACAATCCAATGACCAGATCCAATTGTCGGGTGGATGGGGAGGATACTATGGTTTCGTGGGTACGGTGGGATTGACGTTCAATAACTTCTCGATGCGCAACGTCAAGCACTTTGAGAAGTGGAAGCCGCTTCCTGTGGGCGACGGTCAACGACTTGCGATACAGGCGCAGGCAAATGGAAAATCATTCCAAAGCTATACGCTGTCGTTCACTGAGCCGTGGCTTGGGGGGAGAAAACCGAACGCATTTACCGTAAGTCTCACGCACTCAATTTCAAGAAGGCCGAATAGTAACTACGAATTCACAGATGACTTTTCATTGAAGCAGAGTGGCGTTACCCTTTCTCTCGGCAGAAGATTGGAATGGCCTGACAATTATTTCACATTGACAAACTCATTGTCGTTCCTGGTCTATAATTATAATAACTATCTCGTTGGAACTACCGCGTTGCCTGCTGCGGGGCAAACTAACAGCATCATGCTGAACACGACCCTCGCGAGGAACAGCATCGACAATCCGATGTATCCGACATCAGGATCACAGATATCATTGAGCTTGTCGTTAACGCCGCCTTATTCACTATTCCGCGATCCAAGCTATATCAACGACGTGAATGAACGCTATAAGTGGCTCGAACTGCACAAGTGGATGTTCGACGCGAAATTTTATATTAAGCTGCTCGGAAGCAAGAAACCAGATGGCCGCAGCCTGGTAATGGAGGCGCGCACGCACTTCGGATTTATCGGAAGATATAATCCTGCTCTCCCACAGGGTCCGTTTGAAAGGTTCTTCATGGGTGGAGCCGGTCTTGCGGGTGGTTTCAACTCGTACGTGCTTGGCCAGGAGATTGTGGGTTTGCGCGGATATGCTGATAACCTTGTTACGCCTCCGTTGTATGCACTTCGAAACAGTGCACCCTCCACAGGTATTGAAGGTGGAATCGTTTATGACAAATTCGTAATGGAATTAAGATACCCGGTGACGACCAGCCAAACGGCAACGATTTACGGGCTCGCTTTCGCGGAAGCAGGTAACAACTGGGACAATTTTAACAAGTTCAATCCGTTCAACTCATTACGGTCAGCAGGATTCGGTGCAAGGGTATTCATGCCTGCATTCGGGTTGATCGGTCTGAACTGGGCGTATGGCTTCGATGTGCTCCCCGGAGCAACAAACGTCAGCGGCGCCCAATTCCATTTTACAATCGGCCAGCAAATCCGTTAAAAGTGAGGTTTTTAAGCACGATAGCATTCCTCTTAGTCTTCGGCCTGAATTTTGCCAATGGTCAGAAGTTCGGGTATATCGACACAAATTTTATTCTGAGCAAAATGCCTGAGTATGGAAAAGCCCAGAGTGAGATAGATCAGCTTTCAGCGGGATGGCAAAAGGAAGTGGAAGATATGTCAAGAAATGTTGAGAACCTTTATTCTTCACTGAAAGCAGAAGAAGTGCTGCTCACCGAAGAGATGAAGAAAGAACGCCTCGACGCAATTCACAAAAAGGAAGGTGAATTGAAGGAGTATCAGCGCAAAGTATTCGGATTCGGAGGATTATTTTTTTTGAAAAAACAGGAATTGATTAAACCTTTGCAGGACAAAGTGTTCGAGGCCGTTGAGAAGGTAGCCAAGCAGAACAGGCTCGCCATTGTTTTTGACAAGTCTGGCGAATTGGTGATGATCTATACCGACCCGCGGCATGACTACACGGACTTCGTACTGGAAGAGCTAGGCCTGGGAGACCCGAACGATAAAATTAAATAACACCAACAGATGAAATTTGCACCTACCATTTTTTTCCTGCTGCTTTCCCTGGCAGCTTTTGCCCAACCAGCCCAAAGCACCGGGACCCAGAAAGTAGGCTTTGCAGATTGGGACTATATTTTCGGTCAGATGCCGGAATACAAGCAGATAGAAAATGCGGTAAAAGCTCATGGTGAACAACTGCAGGCGCAGATGAAAGTCAAGGCGCAGGAGTATGAAAGCAAAGTGGATTATTATCAAAAGAACGGAGCCACGATGCTCGATGCCGTGAGAAAAGATAAAGAGAACGAGCTCACGCAACTCCAGCAAAACATACAGAAGTTTCAGCAGGATGCTCAGGCTTCATTGCAAAAGAAACAAACCGACTTGATGGAACCTGTTTTCAAAAAGGTTGGGAAAGCAATTGATGATGTGGCGAAAGAAAACGGATATACATTTATCATCAATCCCCAGCTTGTGGGTGGGGGGGACATCCTCCTTTATCAGGACAACAAGTACGATATCTCTGCATTGGTTCTTAAGAAAATGGGCATTACGGTAACGGCCGCGGCTCAACCCAAATAAAAGCCGTCGCACGCAAACAAAAACATTAACACATGAAAATGAAGTCACTTGTATTCCTGGTTATGATCCTCGCGTCCGTTGCCTCGTTTGCGCAAGCACCCGACCAAGTAGGCACGTCGCAAAAAATCGGCTATGCTGATTGGGAATACGTTTTTGGCAAAATGCCCGAATCAAAACAGATCGAGACACAGATGAAGACACACAGCTCGCAGTTAGAGGCGCAGCTGAAAGCGAAGTATACTGAGTACGAGCAGAAGCTCAAGGCTTATCAATCCGGCGCCAGCACGATGCTCGACGCTGTGCGGAAAGACAAAGAAACAGAGCTTACTCAGATGCAGGAGAACATTCAGAAGTTCCAACAGGATGCGCAAGCCTCTGTTTCTAAAAAGCAGAACGACCTGATGGAACCAGTGTTTACCAAGATCGGAAAAGCTATTGAAGATGTCGCCAAGGAAAACGGCTACATTTTTATCATCAACCCGCAGCTTGTTGGCGGGGGGGATGTATTGCTTTACAGCGACGAAAAATACAACATCTCCGACCTTGTACTGAAGAAGCTTGGCGTGTCACCGGTTGCGTCAACTGTGCAGCCTAAATAATCCGCATGAACATGAGAACAGCATTGATAATTATTTTTGGATTGTTTGCTACGGCTACAATCGCGCAGCCAGCAGCAACACTGCAAAAGATCGGGTATGCCGACTGGGAGTATATTTTTAGCCAGATGCCTGAGTTCAAGCAGATCGACAACGAACTCAAAATATATGGGGAGCAGCTGCAGAACCAAATGAAAACAAAGTACACTGACTACGAGACAAAGCTCAAAGCTTATCAGGCTGGCGCTGCTACGATGACCGATGCTGTACGGACTGGAAAGGAAAATGAGCTGACACAACTGCAACAGGACATTCAAAAATTCCAGCAGGACGCGCAGGCCTCTATTCAGAAAAAACAAAACGATCTGATGGCACCGGTGATGACGAAAATCAAATCGAACATCGCGACAGTGGCTAAAGAAAATCAGTACGCATTCATCATCAATGGGCAAGTTCCCGGTGGTGGCGACGTGTTATTGTCAAGCGATGAGAAGTATGATATCTCTCTGCAGGTGTTAAAAAAGATGGGGATCACGCCTGTGGCAGCAGTAAAGCCAACCAAGTGATCTAAGCCCTCGTCAATATGTTATGAACCCGACTTGTCGGGTTCTTTTTTTTCTACGGGATTTTGTGGCCAAAGGTGATCCCACGGCGATCAGAGGTGAAGCCTCGTCCTCCATCTCTTTGCTATCACAGTGAGCCCTTTGCGTCCTCAAAAGCAAGATCAATAATGCATTTTGTATTCCCTTCGCGATTTCTTTGCGGTTAAACCTACTTCCGGATGGTTCTAACAATTCGCGCATCCGCAAAAATGCAGCCGCTTGTCACTTTTCAAATTCAAGTCAATAACCTAATCTTGACATTTGACAAACCTCCATTCGCATGAGAAAATTGATCGTTGTATCTCTGCTAGTAATAAGCGCATCAGCAGCTGCGCAGAATTCATACTTTTTTCCCGCAGGAAACTTCGACCCCGCTATTCCGACACCTGAACAGTTTTTGGGATACGCCATTGGCGAATGGCATACACGGCACGAAAATATCGTCGGCTACTACAAAGAGTTGGCGCGCGTGTCACCAAAGGCTCATTTTCAGATCACCGGCTATACGAATGAGCACAGGGCACAGGTTATTCTCACTATTACAAGTCCTGAAAACTACGCGCGAATTGAAGATATCCGCGCTGAACACCTGAAGCTTGCCGATCCATCACAATCGCCGGATGTATCTAAAATGCCCGTGATCATTATGCATGGGTACAATGTACACGGCAATGAGCCCTCAAGCAGTGAAGCGGCGATGCTCACCGCGTATTACATGGTTGCGTCTCAGTCCGACGCGGTGGCAAAAGCGCTTCGTGAATCGGTCATCTTAATGGACCCGAACTACAATCCGGACGGCCGTGATCGCCACAGCAACTGGGCGAATATGCACAAAGGCAATCCACCCGTGGCCGATCCGATGGATCGTGAGCACAATGAAGTGTGGCCGGGTGGCCGGTTCAACCACTATTGGTTTGACCTGAACAGGGATTGGCTTCCACTCGCACATGTGGAAACGCGCAATCGCGTGGAGTTTTTCCATCAATGGCTTCCAAACGTTGGGACAGACTATCATGAGATGCAAACATCCGGAACGAATTTCTTTGAGCCGACGAAGCCATATGGATCTGAAAATCCCGTGATCCCCCGAAGCAATTATGACGGTCTCAACACAGTTTTTGCGAGATATTTTTCAAAAGCACTGGACGATATCGGATCGCTTTACTTTACCAAAGAAGTGTTCGACAACTCTTATCCTGGCTATGGATCAACTTATCCTGATATCCATGGCGGATTGGGACTGGTCTTTGAACAAGCGAGCTCGCGCGGGCATGTACAAAAAAGCACCACGAAAGAAGTTGTGTTTGCCTTCACCGTCAGGAACCATGTTCGTACCGGATTGGCAACAATCAATGCTGCCGTTGACAACCGCGAGATGATGCTGAAACATCAACAGGATTTCTTCAGATCGGCTTTGGACGAGGGCAGGAAATCCAATGTGAAGGCATATGTTTTCGGTGACAGCCATGATGCCGGAAGAACGCGTGCGTTTACTGAGTTATTATTGCAACACCGAATCGATACTTACCCATTAACAGCGGACCTTGTCGTTGGAGCTAATCGCTATGAGAAAGGTAAAGCGTTCATCGTACCGACTGACCAAAGGCAATATAGAATGGTGAGAAGTCTCTTTGAGAAAGTAACTCAGTTCTCTGATAGCATTTTTTATGACGCGTCGACATGGACAATGGCATTGGCCTACAACATGCCTCATGATGCACTGAATGCCGCGACTAAATTTTCGAAAGGAGACAAGCTGAAGATCGCCGATGTGAAAGGATCGCCGGCTGCAGTTGCCAAGTCGGGTTATGCCTACCTCGTGGAATGGAGCGACTACAATGCGCCGAATTTTCTGTTAAGACTATTGAAGGGTAATGTGTTTGTTAAGACTTCATTTAAACCTTTTGCTGCACAGGTGAACGGCACCAGGAAGCAATTTGGGTATGGAACACTGCTGATTGCTGTCGCGGACCAGAACGTTGACGCGGATGAGCTTCACAAGAGGATTTCCGAGGCATCAGCTGCGACAGGCGTCGAGGTATATTCAGTTGCAACAGGATTTAGTGCGGAGGGTATTGATCTCGGCAGCAATAATGTGCGCACCATAGCGATGCCGCGCGTGGCAATGCTTGTAGGTGATGGCGTAGCGGCGACGGAGGCAGGAGCAATCTGGTATCTGGCGGACTCCAAACTTCAAATGCCAATTACGAAGGTGAACACCAGCCAGTTCAATCAATTGAAGTTGACTGATTACAATACTTTGATCCTAGTTTCCGGATCGTATGCGCTGCTTGGAGATGCAGGCATCGGCAAAATCAAATCATGGGTTAGTCAGGGCGGGACATTGATCCTGGTGCGTAGCGCAGTGAGTTGGGCGATTCAAAATAAACTGGTTGAGGAACAGCTTGCGAAGGAAGATGAAACTAAGAAGCCAGCGCGGCGGATGGACTATGTCACGGCTTCGGATTACAATGGCGCTCGCTCGATAGGCGGATCCATTTATCAATCAAACCTGGATATTACGCATCCCCTTGGTTTCGGGTATACAAGCCGGGACCTTCCTGTTTATAGAAATCACACAGTTTTTCTGGATCCGTCGAAGAACACTTTCAATACTGTGATCAAGTACACTGCGAACCCACGATTAAGCGGATACATTCACCCGGCAAATCTGGAAAAGATCAAGAATTCTGCTTCTTTGGTCGTGAGCCCATCGGGACAAGGGCGCGCCATACTTTTTGTTGATGACCCGAATTTCCGAGGCTACTGGTATGGAACCAACAAGCTTTTTTTCAACGCAATATTTTTCGGGTCATTAATAACATCATCCAATTTTGATGGCGCATCGGATCATTAAACTTCAACGCTGAGCATAAAGTTTAAACCTTTGGCTCACGGGTCAATGGACTCCTCTACCTTGTCCATTTTGTGTTCGCTGAACGCGCCGGAGGTTGCATGTACGATCTTACCCTGAGGATCCAGCACGAAGAAGTAAGGGATATCCCGGCGCTCAAAATCAAGTGTTTCCTTATAAGTTTTTAACTCACCCTTATAAAAAAGAATGTATGGAAGCAACTGCGGATCAACGTTCTTGAGTGCTTTCTTTTTTGCCGTTCCCGTAGCTGCTGCATTTATGCCAGTGAACATCGGCACAAAATAGACGTTCACATCATACCCCATGCCCGCCATTAGACCTGAGGTCTTTTGAACGAACTTGGAAAAAACGGGCTCAAACCAGCTGTTGAGCTCGTCTTCGGATTTTTTTGAATAGGCCAATCCGAGAAGCGTGTACTTTCCCTTCACATCTCCCGGCAGCGATACCTTTTTATCATCGACCGTTTCTGTATCCATCGCCGGAAACACTTTTCCCACCACCTGGGCGCCTGCAATGAGTGCACTGCCTATCATAAGGGCGAATAGAATAAGCTTTTTCATGGAGTGAATTTTTTATGAAGTTACGAAAACAGCAAGGTTGCGGCCGCATTATGGCGCCTGCACAAGAAACTGAGCGACGAAAAGGACAGGTTTCTTTTGAATCAGTGCTTAGTTTTTGTGGGCGAGGCTGTTTGCTACCTCCGCCCTTCGATAAGCCTTACACTTCCTTTATCCACGGTATAACTCTTTCCAAGAATTTCCTCTGTCTTCGGTAGTCGCAGTGTTTTTGTGTAAAACCAGTCAACACGTGCTTTCGTGGGAGAGAGTGTCACAAGCATGTATCCGTGGTCACGGTCGTTGATATACTTGATGTGCGGATTACTCTTCATTACGGATGCCTCCGTCATTTTTACCGTATCAACATTTTTGAATTCGTCACCGTTCGCAGACGAAATGCTGGTGGTTCCGAACTCGACAGCAAAGGCTTTGTAGTCCTTTTTGACAGTCTCGGCAACTTCAATGGCCCACGAGCCATGCGTGTCACCTGTGGTGAATATCACATCCTTGATTTTGTTTTGGATGACAAAATTTTCAATGGCTTTTTTTTCCGCCGGATAGCCATCCCATGAATCTAGGTTGCGCGGCATCTTCGGAAACGCCGCACTCAGGTTCACGTCCGAAAAGATTACCTGATTCCCGATAACCTTCCATACCGCCCTGGAGCTTTTCAAATTATTCTCGAACCATGTAAGTTGTTCCTTACCAAGCATCGACCTGTCTGGACTGTTGAGAGTGGGATCAGTCAGGCTATCGACTGGGGCGTTGCGTCCCGCGAGCCGCTCATCGAGCATGATCACATCTGCCAGTGGTCCAAATGAAAACGAACGATATAACTGCTGTCCTTCACGGATCGGAATCCATTCGTAATATGCTTGTCGGGCAGCGGCTTTTCGCGTGGCGTAGTCACCTTCTTCGGGTTGGTGATTTTGAGCTCCCTCCGTATAGGAGTTGTTTGCGATCTCATGATCATCCCATATAGCGATGAATGGATGCTGTTGATGTACCTTCCTCAGCCCGGCATCCAAACGATATAATGAGTAACGTGTTCGATAATCTTTCAGAGAAATGACTTCGGTCCACGGAATATTAAAACGTCCTATGGTCGTATCTCCGTATTTTCCCGTAGCATACTCATAGATGTAATCACCCAGGTGCAGCACACCATCGAGCACCGGCCTGTCCGCGATTTTATCATAACCATTGAAATAACCCCACTCCCAATTCGCACAGCTGACCACCGCAAATTTTAAACTATCTCTGTTGTTCACCGGCGCAGTCTTCGTACGACCTTTAATACTTGTCCCACCCAGTGCCTTAAATCTGTAATAGTACACCTGATCGGGTTTCAGCGCGTCAACATCGACCTTCACTGTATAGTCACGAGCGGGTGTAGTCGTCAGGGAATCGGACTTATATATCGAAGCGAAATTCTCGTCTTCGGCGATTTCCCAGGTCACTGAAATGGATGACAATGAATCCTCAGGTGTGACCCTCGTCCAGATGATAATCCTGTCCGGAAGCGGATCGCCGGATGCAACACCGTGATAAAATGGTTTCAGGCTTGCATCATAGTTGCCAGCAACTGCTTCATGAAGTGGTGATATCTTTTGTTTCTTTTCAGAACAGGATCCCAGTAGGAGACATGTAAGCAATAAGAGTGTCGTTGCTCTTTTCATGATGCAATTATTTTTCGACGTAAAGCTATCATGAAAATGTTTCCTGTCCTGCTGAAAGCGCGACCAGGTCGATTATTTTGTTTCGACACAATCATTACCGGATTGTGAAAAGTCATTTGGCGTTTGACGGATATCCGCAGCCGTTTCCTGTATTGCGGCAAAGACAACCTTCCACTTCCAGGGTGAATTAATGACAGTTCATCCGAATTTATCATCGTGATTTCCTTCATATCTCGGCGAAAAACACATTGGGCAAACGATTTGGTAATTAATAGGGATTTGAGATGCAACAATTATTGGGTAGCACCCGTCTTTCGGACAAACAAATTCAAAGTGAAAAACATTGCCCTTTTACTGCTTTTACTGTCGCCGCCCGTGCTGGCACAGAACATCGCCGATGCCCGAAAACTCTATGAAGAAAGAAAACCCGCTGATGCAAAAAAGATCTTGGGGACTTTCAAGGAAGGAAGCAAGGACTACGCAGAGGCGCAATACTACCTGGGACGCATTTCCTTTGACGAAAAAAAATATGACGACGCGGAAGAATTCCTGGAAGAGTCGGTTGAGGTGGACAACAAAGTTGCAGAATATCACAACTGGCTCGGAAACACGTATGGCCAGATCGCACAGGATGCAAACATGTTGAAAAAGTCATCGCTTGCACCGAAGATGAGAACAGAGTGGGAGACCGCCGTGAAGTTGAAGCCTGAATACATTGACCCCCGCGAGTCATTGGTTCAATATTACCTGCAGGCACCCGGATTCCTTGGTGGCGGAGTGGACAAGGCAGAAGAAACTGCGAAGCAGATCATGAAGATGAATCCAGCCAGAGGTCACGCGCAAATGGGTGCCATATATGTCCATGAGAAAAAAATAGCGGAAGCAGAAAAAGAGTATCTCGAAATGGTGAAGATCGATCCGCAGACACGCGCACGCCTCGGTAACTTCTACCTGAATCAGAAAATGTATGATAAGTCTTTCGCATTGTCTGAAGAAGCATTGAAGAAAGATCCAAATGATATGGTAGCGATGTATGTCATCGGCAGAACCAGCGCGGTTTCCGGAACTAAGTTGGAGAGAGGAGAGGAGTGCCTTAAAAAGTACTTGCAGTACACACCGAAAACAAATGAGCCTTCACATGCGGGGGCAACGATGCGGTTGGCACAAATCGCCGAAAAGAAGGGCAACAAAGTGGCAGCGAAGGACCTCTTTGCGCAAGCAGTGAAGATGGACGGCAACCTGAAGGAAGCAAAAGAAGGGTTGGAACGAACTTCCAAATAGGCCCGTGTACACGTGGGACTCACGATATAATTTGATGCAGGGCGGTGCAGCGTCATGGTCTTCTCCGGCATCGGCCTTGGATTGCCGGGACATTTTGGTACAAGCGTTTGCGCGTTGATCTGACTCGCGATTTTCACAATTCAAATCTTCCTAAGCGACCTTTGGCTGAACATATTTCAATACGGACCTGTTGAATGGCTGTGGCGCAGCCTCACCTATCTCAAGTTGCTGCCATTAACGCGATCTTAGATAGGTTCCCTATCCAAAAAGAATGGCAACTTTGGGTCAAACCACATAACTTGCCACACCTCCCGGACACTTTCACTTTCATTTAACAATAATGAAGGAATACTTTTTACAGCTCTATCGCTACAACGCGTGGTCTAATGATCGGGTGGTCAATGGCCTGGTACGCCAAAACATCAGTCATGCAAAAATCCTATCGCTGATGGGGCACGTGGTTGCCGCACAGTTCATTTGGCTTCACAGAATAAAAGGATTGCCACCGCCGTCATTGAGGCTGTGGGATAGTTATAAACTCGCCGATATCGCAAAGTTGTCGGAAGATGCGGGGAAGCAATGGATAGAATACGTCGAGAGCACTGACAGTTTCAATCGTGATTTGAGCTATAAAAACTATGTTGGTGATCCCTATGTCAACAATGTTGAATCGATCATGATCCACCTTGTCAATCACTCAACCTACCATCGGGGACAAATTGCCCTGCTTTTGAGGGAGAATGGATTCGAACCGATTAATACAGATTTTATCACCTATGATCGCGTTGTGCGCGGACAATGGAAAGAGTGATGCGGACAATCGTTCAGAAGATATCTAAACCTAAATCAATATGAAGAAAACTCTGGTATTTATCGCCGTACTAATGATCGCCTTTTCAGGCGTAGCACAAGATGTGACGGAATGCCACACCTCGTCGACGGACAAGTTCGCCATGTTCGCTTCCAACAAGGAATTTAACAAGTCACATCTCAATCCGCGCGTCTATACGCACGTCAGTGATGAAGGAGGAAAGATGATCAAATTCAAAACCCAGGATGGCAAGGAAGCCAATGGTTATGTCATCGAGAATCCAAAGAAGACGAACAATTGGATCTTTGTGTTTCAAGAGTGGTGGGGACTGAATGACAACGTGAAAAGGGAATCGGAAAAGTTGTACAAGGATCTGGGCAACGTAAATGTGCTCGCCCTTGACATGTATGACGGCAAAGTTGCTACGGACAGGGAAACCGCCGGAAAATATATGGGTGAATTCAAACAGGATCGCGGAAACGCGATTATTAAAGGCGCCCTGGAATATGCGGGCAAGAACGCAAAGATTGGAACGATAGGCTGGTGTTTTGGAGGAGGAGAATCGATGCAGGCAGCCCTACTGGCGGGTTCGCAAACGGCAGCTTGCGTTATGTACTACGGCATGCCTGAGGAAAACATGGATCGCCTCAAGGCGTTGAATGGAGATGTGCTTTTTATTTTCGCCGCAAAGGACAAATGGATTAATCAAGATGTTGTCACGAAGTTCGAAAACAATATGAAGACCGCGGGGAAGAAACTGACTGTTAAGAAATATGAGGCCGACCATGGTTTTGCCAATCCCAGTAATGCGATCTATGACAAGACAGCTACCGAGGATGCGTACAAGCACGCGCTCGAACTTTTCAAAGCAAAATTGAAATAAACCCGACTACGCGAAACGCTTCGTCGGGCGCGCTGAACTCAAAACTCTGAACTCTGAACTGAAAGGAATGTCCGCCGAACCTAAAAAACTTTTTCTTCTCGACGCCTTCGCGCTTGTGTACCGCGCACACTTTGCGTTTACTAAAACGCCGCGCATCAATTCGAAAGGGATGAACACGTCCGTTCCTTTTGGGTTCACCAATACAATGCTCGAAGTGATCCAGAAGCAAAAGCCGACGCACATGGGCGTTGCCTTTGACACGTCTGCCAAGACTTTTCGCGACGAGATCTTCAAAGAGTACAAGGCACATCGTCAGGAGATGCCCGAAGATATCAGACATGGAATTCCCACCGTAAAGGAGATTATTCGCGGGTTCAACATTCCAATTCTCGAGCTTGATGGCTTCGAAGCAGACGACATCATCGGCACATTGTCCTGGCAGGCAGCGGAAAAAGGTTTTCAGGTGTTTATGATGACACCTGACAAAGATTTTGGACAGCTCGTCAAAGAGAATGTTTTTCTCTATAAGCCTGCGTACATGGGGAACGGAGTTGATATCCTCGGAATCAAAGAGGTTTGTGAGAAATGGGACATAGAGAACGTGTCGCAGGTGATTGAGATCCTGGGTCTCCAAGGTGACACATCGGATAATATTCCCGGAATTCCGGGCGTCGGTCCTAAAACTGCGGCGGATCTCATCAAGAAGTATGGCACGATAGAAAACATTATCAAGAATGTTGGTGAGCTGAAAGGGAAATTAAAGGAGCGCGTGGAGCAATTCGGTCAGCAGGCAATCCTCTCGAAGCAGCTCGCGACCATTACCCTCGATGTGCCCGTCAAGTTCGATGAAGAGAAACTTAGGTACGTCGGGCCGGATGCGGACAAGCTGAAACCCATTCTCGAAGAACTGGAGTTCAAGACAATGATGCCGCGAATTTTCAGTGCAGCAACATCTCCCGGTGGCGGCGGGGTTACTGCACAATCAGTCGCCACTGCTTCGCCAAAGTCTTCACAGTTGGATATGTTTGGGGGCAACGTCGGGGGCGCTCCATCAGAAGCAGAAGTCGCTGACAGGAAAAATCTCCAGGCATCGAATGTTAATTATAAGCTTGTCAGCACTCCGGCAGATCGAAAGGCCCTCGCAGAAAAGCTGGCGGAGCAAAAGGAGTTTGCATTTGACGCGATCACCGATGAGGGAGAAAATTTCGATTTCAAAGTTCTCCACCTCATTTTTTCATGCAATCCCGGCGAAGCCTGGCAGGTACCGCTGGACGGTAGCATGGAGGCGGCGCATGATTTTAAGAATGTGCTCAAGGATGAAAAAATCAAGAAAACGGGTCATGATATCAAGTATGCGATCAGCGCACTGAAAAAATGTAACATCGAGGTAGGTGGCGCGCTGTTTGACACCATGCTTGCTCATTACCTCATCGAGCCGGAAGCATCACACGATCTTTCCATCCTTTGCAATCAATACCTTGGATATCAACTCCAGGAGGAAGGGGGCGACCTGGAAAGGTTCTGCGAACGTGTCGATCAAACTTTTCAATTAAAACATAAGCTTTTAAAGGAGCTTGAGGCCAGGAGGCATTCACTGTTGATGCGAGATGTTGAAATGCCATTGGTTGCTGCGTTGGCCACGATGGAGACCGAAGGCGTTCGTGTAGATGAAGACGTGTTAAAGAAAATATCCGACGCCCTCAAAGTTGACATTGAAAAAGCACAAAAAGAGGTCTTTAAAATTGCTGGCGCCGAGTTCAACATCGGCTCACCTAAACAGCTGGGTGAAATTCTATTCGATAAGATGAAGCTGCTGGACAAGGCGAAAAAAACGAAGACAGGGCAGTACGCTACGGGCGAGGATATTCTGATCAAGCTCGCAGCCGATCACGAGATCGCGCGTAAAATTTTAGACTATCGCGAGTTTGAAAAGCTTCGCTCAACTTACGTCGATGCGTTGCCTAAGATGATGAGCAAAACCGACGGTCGGATACATTCCGATTTCCGTCAGGCGGTGGCCGCAACGGGAAGACTTAGCTCTAACAACCCAAATCTCCAGAACATCCCGATCAGAACCGAACGCGGCCGGCAGGTTCGCGGGGCATTTGTTCCGCGCAGCAAGGATTTCTTATTTATGTCCGCCGATTATTCGCAGATTGAATTGAGGATTGCCGCGTCTTTTGCAAAAGATGAGATCATGATCGAAGCTTTTCGCAACAAGCGTGACATTCACACGACAACGGCAGCGAAAGTTTTCAAAGTTGAGATCGACAAAGTCACGCCAGACATGAGGCGCAAAGCGAAGGAAGTGAATTTCGGCATCCTTTATGGCAGCACGGCCTTTGGGCTTTCGCAGAATTTGAACATCTCACGTACAGAGGCGGCGGAGATTATCGAATCTTATTTTAAAGAATTCTCCGCCATCAAGCGCTACATGGACAATGCAATAAACGAGGCGAGGGAAAAAGAGTATGTGGAGACGATCCTGGGACGGCGCCGTTATCTGAGAGATATCAATTCCCGAAATATCACAACACGGGGTTTTGCCGAACGCAACGCCATCAATGCCCCGATCCAGGGCAGCGCAGCGGACATCATCAAGATCGCTATGGTCAACATTCATCGGTGGCTTCAAAAAGAGAAACTCAAGTCCAGAATGATCCTTCAGGTTCATGACGAGCTCGTTTTTGATCTTCATAAATCTGAACAAGAGATTGTTAAATCCAAGGTCATTGAGCTCATGAAGCACGCAGTGATCCTCGATGTGCCGATGGAAGTGGAAGTCGGTGTGGGTGAAAATTGGTTAAAGGCTCACTAGTAGAGAGTGGTGAGTGAAAATTTTTAATATTTTTGCGTCCATACTTTTTAATACCTAATAAAAAATGAAAGAAGGATCAGTAAAATTTTTCAACGAAGCCAAAGGTTTTGGATTCATCAAGGAAGCAGGCACAGGCACCGAGTATTTCGTGCACATCTCAGGTCTGCTGGTAGACACTCTTAAAGAGAACGATGCGGTCACGTTCGAGCTGAAGGAAGGAAAGAAGGGATTGAATGCCGTGAACGTAAGATTGGCCAAGTAATCAAAAGACATTTTACTTCATAAAGACCCTGACGGAAGCGTCGGGGTTTTTGCTTTCAAGACAAACCCGGAAGCAACGGCGCAGGGATGTAAATCTTTGACTAACTTGTTTTTCATCCCCGTATTTTATGAAATCCCATAACCTACTGCTCATTTCTCTTGTGCTGTCTGCTTCACTTTTTGCTTGTCAAGGGGACAAAACTTCCTCCAACGAACAAGTTGATGCCCTATTCTCGAAATACAATTCCAAAACGACGCCAGGATGTGCATTGGCGGTAATTGAGAATGGAATTGTAGTCTATAAAAAAGGCTATGGCATGGCCAATCTGGAATACGATATTCCAAACACCACTGCGACTGTCTTCGATATCGCCTCTGTATCAAAACAATTCGCCGGGCTCGCAATATCAACACTTGTACAGGAAGGGAAGATTTCACTTGAAGACGATATCAGAAAGTACCTTCCGGATGTTCCTGATTTCGGAAAAAAGATCACCATTCAACAATTGGTTGATCATACAAGCGGATTGAGAGACTGGCCGCAAACTTTGAACGTTGCCGGATGGCGGTGGGATGAAGACTTTTTGTTTGAAGATATCGTCCGGATGGTTAAAAAACAGCAAGACCTTGACTTCGATCCGGGGTCGAAATTTTCCTATTCGAATACAGGCTATAACATGCTTGCCGCAATCGTGGAAAAAGTATCCGGCAAGTCTTTCCGCCAATGGACTGATGACAACATATTCACCCCTTTGGCCATGAGCAATTCTCACTTCCTGGACAACCATAAAACGATCATCAGGAACATGGCCTATTCGTATAACCTGTCGGACGGAAAGGTCGTGAAGAGCCCAACGGCACTAACCGCGTACGGATCCAGCTCCCTGTTTACAACTGTCGATGATCTTTGCTTATGGGTGATCTATTTCGAAAAGCAAATTGCCGCAAATGATCCCGTGTATCTTCGGATGTTAACAGAAGGTATCCTGAACAACGGCGAGAAGACCCAATATGCTTTTGGCCTTGGGCTTGATGTGCAGGGTGGACTGAAAACGGTGTCACATAACGGCGGATGGGCCGGCTATCGCACAGCGATTGTGAATTTTCCCGACCAACGAATTTCGGTGATTGTGCTGAGCAACGCGTCTGATTTTGACTCCGATGGCGCTGCGCTGGATGTGGCTAAGATATTTTTAAAGGGGAAATTCAAAGAAGAGTCAAAAGACGATGTTAAGGGCCGTCCCACCATTGCGACTAATGTGTCCTTCGCCAAAAAGTGCACAGGGATGTACCAACTTGGAACGGGATGGTACGTGACAATCGGCCTTGACGGCGATACTTTGAAGACGCAAGCCAACAATGAACCACAGTTTTCGATGGTTGCAAAGTCAGACTCAGTTTACTGGATTGACGGATACAAGGCCGCTATGACATTCGTCGCAGATAAAAATGGTGAGGTAAATTCACTGCGATACAAGTGGATTTCATCAGCGAAACGAGTTACGCCTCTCAAAATAGATACTACCAGTTACGCCCGTTATGAGGGTACCTATTATAGTGAAGAACTTGGCACCGAATACAAAGTGATTGTGTCACATGGGAGGTTGACCTTGTATCAAATGCGGCTTGGAGAAATCGATCTGTCGCCGGACCCGGTCATACCAAACCAGTTTACAAGCCGCGTTGGCACCATAAGATTCAACGGCGATAAGAAATTTACAGGTTTATTCATCTCAGGCGGAAGAGTGAAGAATTTACGTTTTGACAAAAGATAGGAACCCATTTCATTAACTTGTCCCAATTCAAAAATGCCTATGAAATACCTTTCCATCTTAGCGTTGATCTCCTTGTTTGCAATTTCTTGTAAGGAGGGCTCAAAGAAACCGTCGTCGAAAACGGCTCTTGAACAACACCTCGACAGTCTTGTGAAGAAAGACGTTGACAGCGTAAGGGCTGCCGGTATTGCAGTCGGTGTTTTTAAAGGCAAAGAAAAAGTGTTATTAAAGAGTTATGGTTACGCCGACCTCGAGCATGATGTCAAACTTCCTGTGGATGCATCATTTGAAATTGGATCGGTGACGAAGCAGTTTACCGGAGCCGCCGTCTTGTTGCTGGCCGAGCAAGGCAAACTCTCCCTTGACGACGATATTACGAAGTATATCAAATTCGACACAAAGGGAAGGAAAGTCACCGTGCGGCAGCTGTTAAATCACACATCTGGAATAAGGGCTTATACTGAAATGCCTGTTTTCGAAAAACTGTCGAAGGAAAAACACAAACGTGATACGTTGCTCCGCATCCTTGAAAAAGAACCGTTCGACTTCGAACCAGGTGAAGCACTTATTTATAACAACAGTGCATTTTTCATTGCGGGGCTCATCATTGAAAAGGCGAGCGGCATGTCTTATGAAGATTTTGTTTCTAAAAACCTGTTTGAAAAGGCTGGTATGACACATTCTTACTATTGCAATGAACAGAAGATCGTCAAGAACCGCGCCCACGGATATGACACTGACAAAAAGCAGCTTGTAAGGGCGGACTATCTCGATCACACCTGGCCTTATGCTGCAGGCTCACTATGCTCAACAGTCGAAGACCTGGCTAAATGGAATGATGCCATCCATCATGGAAAAATTTTATCGCCCGAATCGTATAAGGAATTCCTTTCTACCGCGGTGCTAAACGATGGTACAGTTTCCGGTTACGCAAAGGGGATCACGGTGCAAGAAAAGAATGGGCACCGCATGCTGGAACATGGAGGAGGAATCAACGGATTTCTTTCCGAAAACCGATACTTTCCCGACGATGACATTAGCATTGTAGTGTTGATCAACTCGACCGGCCCAGTATCACCGGGCAAGATTGCTGATGAGATCACAGATCAGATCTTTGAGAAAAAGCTGGAACAACCGACGGGGAAATATGCGGGAGATCTGTCAAAGTTCACAGGGATTTATAAAGGAAGAGCCCGCGGATGGGATGCGACAGCTACAGTCACGGCGAACGATACAACACTTGTGCTTCAATGGAATGACAAGCCCTCACCGCTGACTTATTTGAAAGAAACAACGTGGTTAAATGGCGGAACGAAAGTTGAATTCGCCCCCGACGCCCTGAAGATGATGCAACCCTATGGCGTTTACGTATTGAAGCGAGAGAAGTAGACAGTCACGTCACACTCAAAAATCCTTCTATAACGTCGGTAGAATGTTTTGCGCAGATCAATTGGCTGCGAAGAGAGTCTTTCCCTTATAAGACCCTCCTGGCTTAAGAAACTCGCTTCTTTTTACATCGTTGAGCATCCTTGGTCCGTTTGGCGAGAGGCGATTCATAATCGGCCGGAAATTCTCCTCAACTTTTTTCCGTTGCACGCTGTCAGCAAACTGCGTGATCAGGATGATATCGAACCAACCGGTGCTATCGGTCTCTGTCCGGATTAATTGATATCCCGAAATGTACTTTAGCCGGAGCGCTTCTTCCCGAAATACCTTCCAGTTGTTCTCATAAAAGTAAATAGCCTCCTTTTCGTAGGCTTGTTTTGCCCGGGTGATGTCAATGGTTGCGATCGTTTGTGAGAACCCATTAATCGAAAAAGCCATTCCAGCTCCAAGTGCTATGAACAATCTTATCTTTCCCATAATTCAGGTTCAAACGAGACTGTGCATGTAAGGGTTTGGATGCTGTCAGAATCCCGCGCAATATGCGGGATGAGATGGCCATTGAAATAACGCCACACCAAGTTGCGAGGCACTTAATGTCACCGCAATGCTCCTATCACGGATATTGTTTCTTAACCTCTTTTATAGACAGGGCAACCATCTTTTTCAAGACATTCACATCGATATCCGCAAGCCGCTTGAAATAAACGCATCCCTTGCTGGGCTTGTGCTTGCCGAATTTCTTGAGCAACTCTTCTCTTTTTTTACCCATGTGCACGTAAAGCACGAGTGCCGTCTTTCGTGGTGAGAATCCGGCAATCGGCATGTCGCCTTCATGTCCGCTGGCATATTTATAGTGATGAGTTCCAAAGCCAATAATGCTGGGACCCCACATTACAGGCTCGAAGCCTGAAGCTTCCTCCATGATTTTTATTATCTGGTACGCATCGTCCCTTTTTTCTTCATCATCTATCTTGTCAATAAATGCAGAGACACTGGCAGCAGTTGCATTTGTTTTGTTCTTAGCCATGACTTTTCATTTTTGATTTCAGATCGTTGATGATCATAGGCGCGTGCACGCGCGAATTTTCAATAAACCACTTGTTTGTGCGGAGCCCGCCGCAAACGACTCCGGCGAGGTACAAGTTCGGTACTGATGACTCCATCGTCTGGTCGTTGTAAACAGGCGTGTGATCGGGATCATTTTGAAACTCTATTCCACACGCGGTCATAAAATCAAATGGCGGTTGATAGCCCGTCATCGCCAGTACAAAATCATTTTCTATCAACTTTAATCCTTCAGGGGTCTGTATTTCGACAGTTGTAGGTGTGATCCTTTTAACCTCCGAATTGAAATAAGCCTTGATCGTACCCTCTTTGATTCTGTTCTCCATATCCGGTTTCACCCAGTACTTCACGCTTTCGCGGATGCCTGATTCACGGATCACCATCGTGACATCTGCGCCTTTGCGCCACGTTTCAAGCGCTACATCTACAGCTGAGTTGGCGGCACCCACGACGACGAGCTTTTGCCTGAAATATGGATGCGGTTCGTCGTAATAGTGCTTTACTTTAGGAAGCTCTTCGCCCGGGACATTCAGCAAATATGGTAGATCATAAAACCCAAGTGCGAGCACCACCGATGTCGAAGTGTATCTATTTTTTGAAGTGACGATCTGAAACGTGTTTTTATCCTTCGTAACCGAATTCACTGCCTCATAGAGATTCACGTTTAGATCCCAGGTTTGACAAACTCTGCGATAGTATTCAAGCGCTTCAGGTCGATTCGGCTTCGGACTATGAGATATGAATGGCACTTCACCAATCTCCAACCTCTCCGACGTTGAAAAAAACATCATGTTGGAGGGATAGTGGTAAAGGGAATTCACGAGGCACCCTTTCTCGATAATGACGTAGGATAACCCTGCTTTCTTTGCTTCAATGCCACAGGCAAGGCCGATCGGTCCTGCGCCAATTATTAACAAATCAATGGAATCGGGCATACCGTCAAAAGTAACCATGAAACAGCAGGCTTCAATTTAAGTGTGCGCCATCGAACTTCAACCTTAAAGTAATCGGTTCCATTTCGGTCCTGAGAACCCACATTTCAGAGGTTAAAAATGCCGGTTCGGGACCTTTCATTTCAAAAGGAAGGCATGGAGGCATAGTTTTGAGTCGTAATTAAAATATGAATCCCCGCCAGAAAATACTGATCGTTCTCGGAATAGCAGTCGCTATCTTGATCAGTGTGTATACTGGATTGACAGCGATGGTGATGTGAGTCTGTTGGCGATTGGCCGCTGGCTTTTGGTCCGCATGACCTCAAAGCAACTAAGCTTCCGTCCTGAGCTAAGTGTTGAAATGCAGGTTCCCACGGATTGCACAGATTGAATGCCCACGGATTCTCACAGATCATTCTTAGAATTCTGTGCAAATCCGTGATGTTAAATCCGTGAGATCCCTGCGTTCGCCGAAGCGGCTACGCGCAGGCGGGCGTGGGAAATGCATTAATATTTCCAACTCATGTCAGCACCTTTTGGCGCGGTCTCTGCAATTCGTTTTAAGATCTGAGGCAGATATTGCGTATTGTAATGAAGGCGTGAAACCCAGATCGGCAACGTAGGGTCAAAGCTCCAGCAATGCTCGGCACGATCGCCGTATTCAACACTCCCTCCATAAAACGGGTTCTTGGTTTTCTTCAGGAAGTCTTCCATCAGGTACACAGCATCATTCAAATAAAGATTGTCCATGTCGCCGCAGTAGATGTGGATCTTGCCCTGAAGCTTTGGACCTAGTGTTGCCCAGTCGCGCTGAAGGATGTGCCGCAGGTCGTAATGTTCTTTCCAATAAGCAGCAACCTCTTTGTCGATCTCACCTGTAAGCTTGTTGAATATTCTTTTCGGATAGCCGTCATCGCCCTGCGGTGAATACACAGCTTCCCAAATGTCCCACTGTTCGCCGCTTCGTGTTTTATCACCAAGTGCCAATTCGTAGTGATTCCACTCTTCAACTGTGGTTTGTATCTGACCTAAATAATTCCTGTATGCCGGACGCGCTACTTTCTTGAAATCGCTTTCATAGTAGTAGGCATTCCTGTCTTTGTAGATATCAACCAGGCAATAGGCACGGAAGTCAATCGGATCGGGGCAGGCTGCGAAGCACCCGTTGATTTCGTCGGGATAGAACATTTGCACTGCCAACGCTTCCCAACCACCCGTAGAACCTCCATACGTAAACCTGGACCAACCTTGTCCTATGCCGCGAAACTGTTTTTCAATTTCCGGAACAAGCTCGTGCATAATCGCATCGCCATACGGACCGATGTTCGCGGAGTTCACAGCGTATGAATCGTCATAATAGGGATTCGCATGTTGTATTTCTATGACGAGAAAGCGTGGGAAGTTTTTGCTCGTCCACGTTTTATAGAATTTATATGCTTCCTGCTTTTCAAATTTCTTGTAGCCAGTGATACGGAAGCGTTCGTTGTAATCGGTGGTGTCCATATTCGGGTCGGCGTCTTCCAGGCTGAAGCCTCCGAAGTCGGCGGGAAAGTGACCATGGTAGATCATCAACGGATAGTGTGCATTTGGGTGCTCATCGAAACCTTCAGGTACCAGAACATGCGCCCCGATGAACATGGGCCGGCCCCAGAACTCGGAGAGAAGTTTACTTTGAATTTTTATATGGCGTATATATTTGGTGTTCTCCGGTTCTTTAATGGGAGGGATCTTTTGATCCATTGTGACTCTGATTGTTTCACTGCCGGATGGATCGAACTTCAACTTTACAGGCTTGCTGTAAATGTTTCCGGGCTTGCTGTGCCACTGTTGTCCTTCGCCCATGTCGGGAGGCAACTTGACGGATTTGCCGTTTTTGAGGTTGAAAGTTTCATAACGGTTCAGCAATGCCTGTACGAAATAATCACCCGCAGGAATGTTATTCAAAGATGGAATCGGATAACCGTAGGCATTACTTCCGTCTATGACGATTTCGTCGCCGGGCTTCATGCCGTTCACGTCGAGACCAAATAGTAACTGCGCGCTCAAGGCATGCGTCATCTGAAAACGCGGCTCCGCTTTATCCGTCTTTGCAAGCAGCAACAAAAGGCGTCCGTCTTGCGCCTGCTCACTCATTTCCTTCGTGTAGGTAATAAAAAATTTGGGGCCTTTATTTTTGGATGGCGTGCAGTTGATAGCGAATGCGATCAACAGGATTGGGAGATATTTTTTCATGACGTGAATGTTATCAATGTGGGTACACTCTTAAATCTTGAATCAATAGTTTAGTACTTCCAGCTTTTCAAATCCGCGCCCCTTGGCGCCCCTTCCTGTATCCTTTTAACAATTCTCGGCAGATACATTGTGTTGTATCGTAACCGGGAGATATAGTTCGGATTCTCGTGATCGCCATTCCAGCAATGTTCTGCGCGATCGCCGTAGTCGACTTCTCCTTTGTAGAATGGATTCTTGGTCTTCTTCAGAAAATCTTCCATCAGGTAGACCGCGTCATTGAGATAGTAGTTGTCCATATCACCACAGAAGATGTGTAGTTTTCCCTCCAGTTTCGGTCCGAGCGTCTTCCAATCCCGCTGAAGGATATGGCGCAGGTCATAGTTTTCCTTCCAGTAGTCTGCAACATTATGGTCGATGTCCCCGGTTTCTTTATCGAATATTCTTTTTGGATAGCCATCATCGCCTTGTGGCGAGAAGACTGCTTCCCAGATATCCCATTGATCTCCGGATCTGCTATGCGTGCCGAGCACAAGCTCATAGTGATTGGCATCCTGCATCGTCGCTTGTATTTGTCCTAAGTAGTTGCGGTGTGATGGACGGGGAAGTTTCTTGAACTCACTATCATACCAGTAAGCGTTCTTGTCTTTGTAAATATCCACAAGGCAAAATGCGCGGAAGTCGATCGGGTCGGGACAGGCTGCGAAGCAACCATTGAATTCGTCAGGGTAGAACATCTGCACAGCCAGCGCTTCCCATCCACCAGTTGAACCACCATACGTGAACCGAGCCCAGCCCTGACCGATTCCTCGGAATTGTTTTTCTATCTCCGGGATAAGTTCATACATGATCGCATCGCCATACGGGCCGAGGTTGGCAGAATTGACGGCATATGAATCGTCATAGTAAGGATTGGCATGTTGTATCTCGACGACAAGGAAGCGAGGAAAATTCTTTCCGGTCCACTGCTTGTAAAAATTGTAGGCCTCCTGCGCTTCAAATTTCTTATATCCATAGATGTGGAATCGCTCACTATAATCCGTCGTATCCATTTTTGGATCGGGCGCCTCTGTGCTGAATCCACCGAAGTCAGAAGGAAAGTGGCCGTGGTAGACCATCAATGGATAACGCGCATTGGGATGCTCTTCGAATCCTTCAGGTAAGAGTACGTGTGCACCAAGGAACATCGGGCGGCCCCAGAATTCTGTAAGCATTTTGCTTTGGATCTTAATGTGCTTGACGTACTTGGTCTCCTTGGGCTCTTCGATCGGCGCGATCTTCTGATCCATTACAACTTTGATCGGCTCTGCACTTGCCGGATCGACTTTTACTTTGAACGGCCTGCTATAAAAATTGCCTGGCTTGCTGTTCCAATGCTGACCCTCACCCTGGTCGGGTGGAAGCTTTACGGTCTTGCCGGTTTTCAGTGTAAACGACTCATATCGATTGATTAGCGCCTGCACGTAGTATTCGCCCGGTGGAACGTCTTTGAGACTTCGAGCCGGGAACCCGAAAGCCTTTTCGTCAACGACGATCTCCTGGCCCGGGGCCATGCCATCAACATCGACTCCAAAGCCAAGTTGGGTGTTGATTCCCCAGTTGAATTGCTGTCTGGGCTCTGATTTGTCGTTGTTAGCCAGAATCAGGATCAGACGTCCATCCTGAGCCTGGTCCGACAATTCTTTCGTGAAAGAGACAGAGAATGTGAGTCCTTTTTTGGTTTCTGTCGGAGGCGCGCATTGTGTCGCAATGAGGATCAACAACGACAGGTAAGGCACTAGTTTTTTCATGGTCTTGGGTTAAGGAGAATTAAGGTATTTCTAATTCCGGGGGGATACAATAGAGGGTAGGTTGAAAGGGTTCCGGTTAATGTGAAATTCAGCGGGAAAGGCGCTAAGCGCATGCTCCCACAGATATGACAGATCGCGCAAATTATTATTGAACGATAAAAAAACTGCACTAATCTGTGCGATCCGCGCGATCTGTGGGAACAAAATACTCTTTGATTTTTCCACGTTCTCCGCGGTTAAATTCCGGAATCCAGGCCCATCGGATTCCCACTCGAAATTCCCTATTTTCGGATAACAAACGTTTGAGTTATGACCCACCCCTGGCTGAAGCACTATCCGTCCTATATGACTCCGGAAATACAGGAGCCGCCGTTCAAATCACTTGCCGAACTATGTGAAGATGCATGCACCAAGTATGCGACCATTCCTGCGTTCGACAACATGGACAAGTCGATTTCCTATGCGGAACTGAATACACTTGCCGACAACTTCGCTTCATTTCTTGTCAATGATTGCGGCTTGAAGCCAGGCGACCGATTTGCGATACAGATGCCTAACGTGCTGCAATTTCCCGTAGCGATGCTGGGTGCATTGAAGGCAGGGTTGATTCTCGTGAACACAAATCCATTGTATACTCCACGGGAGATGCAGCACCAGTTCAAGGACAGCGGCGCCGTAGCGATCGTTATTCTCGCCAACTTTGCTCATAATCTTGAAAAAATCATCGCGCAAACAAGCATTAAGACAGTCATCGTTACACAGGTTGGCGACCTCATGGGAGGACTCAAAAAACACATCGTCAACTTCATGGTCAAGAAAGTGAAGAAGATGGTGCCGGCTTACAACTTGCCCAACGCGATTTCATTTTCCGAAGCACTGTCAAAAGGATCGAAGAAAAAATTCAGCACCGTTCAAAGACAACCGTCAGACACGGCATTTCTTCAATATACAGGCGGCACAACAGGATTGTCGAAAGGGGCAGAGCTGACAAACGGCAACGTGCTCGCCAACATTTGGCAAGTGATGCCGATTCTAAAAAATACAGCGAAGGGACCATTGCAAGCTGGGGAGATCGCGATCATTCCACTGCCCATGTACCACATTTATGCACTGACACTTTCGTTTATCAGTATCAACACCGGTATGACGGGAAGACTGGTCACAAATCCCCGCGACTTCGCAGGCTTTATCAAGATACTGAGCAAGCCCTTCCACTCGATCATTGGCGTTAACACGTTGTACAACGCATTGCTCAATCATCCGGACTTCCCGAATGTGAACGTATCGCAACTGAAGAGCTGCAGTGCGGGAGGAATGGCACTACAAGATGTAGTTTTCAAGCTATGGTTGGAGAAAACGGGTATTACAATCTCAGAGGGCTACGGACTGAGCGAAACGTCGCCCGTACTCACGTATCAGATCGGGGGCAAGGAAAGAATGGGATACATAGGTATTCCGATCCCGAGCACCGACATTAAAATGATGGATGACGATGGAAAAGAAGTTCCGATGGGAGAGTCCGGTGAGCTTTGTGCAAAAGGCCCGCAGGTGTTCAAAGGCTATTGGCAAAAGGACAATTCTTCTGTTTTCTATCCCGGGGGTTGGTTCAAGACCGGCGACATCGCCGTGATGGATGAAGATGGTTATATCAAGATTGTAGATCGCAAGAAGGATATGATCCTGGTATCAGGGTTCAATGTTTATCCCAACGAGATCGAAGGTGTGATCGCTTCGCATCCCAAAGTCCTTGAAGCGGCGGCGGTAGGCGTGAAGGACCCGGCCTGTGGGGAAGCGGTGAAGATCTTTGTTGTGAAGCGTGATCAGTCATTGACCGAGGAGGAATTGAAAGAGTTCTGTAAAGAAAACTTCACGGGTTACAAGCGACCGAAATACATTGAATTCATCAAAGAGATCCCGAAGACGAATGTTGGGAAGATATTGAGAAGGGCATTGAGGGAGACGGTGGCCGCGTAATTTGCTAATGTGCCAATTTGCTAATGTGCTGATTGGGTGCGTTGACCATGCGTACGGTGCCGACCGAAGAGTTTTAATGATGGTAAAGTTTAAGCTGATAGATCTGTGGTTGGTGGTATTGATCTTTTCAGCAGGATGTTCTCCGAAAGAACAGCGTAAGATAATTCTCGATGAGCCTCAGAAAGTTGTCGTGGCCGGCAAAGTCCTAAATTGGTCGCCTCCCGATTCAACAATAAGTTTATCAGTGAATCGTGTTGATGGCTATGAATATGAAAGTCAACAAACGATTGAATCGAAAATCGATTCGGATGGCCGGTTTGTTTTCACATGCAATACTTATGTGCCCTTGGATGCATGGTTTAGTTACAAGACGAATTTTTTAATTGCCCTGCATCCGGGTGATAGTCTTTTTGTCGAATTCGACGGTAGCAAGGACGACAGGGCTGAACTATTATCAACTATCTCATTTTTCGGGCCTGCTGCGGAATTGAATTCAGAAATTGCGGAGTTTCAACAATCATTCTACAAAAGTAGTTTATTTAAAGAGCGTAATAAGAATGACCACGCCATCGTAGCAATGAACGCGAATGAGTACCGACTCTTCGCAGATAGTTTACACGAAGTTGGTTTTAGATTGTGCGAAAAGTTTTCACGAGAAGCACCGAGATCAGCATTATCCACGATTTGGGCAAAGCGTTTCGTTGACGAAGATTATTACAGTAACCTTCATTTCTACCCATCGAGTCATCGTAAGGCCCTGGTCTTGACTGAGCGTGAATGGAAAGTGCCACCTTCTTACTACGATTACCTGGACCCGAAACGAATTGACGAGAGTGAATTAATATGCGGTAATGCCATACAGCGTTTTGTTGAAAGCTATATGTACGGATATCTAAGACAAGCAACAAACACAATTCTGGAAGAAAAATTTCTGAACAACGCCGAGGGTAAGTTCTCCAATGGGCTGAACAGTATACCGGACTACATCGCCGACTCTGTCATGGTTCAAACGCTAATGTCCAGTACCGAAAGTGGATTGTTCCGTGAATTGAGTTTGGTCAAGTTCTATCACCGTTTACTCGCTGAGTCGAAGCTGGAGTCGTTCGAAAGAAACAATGGGTTTATCGACACAGAAATTCAACAAGTTTTTATTAGAAGATCTTTGGATGACAGTTATCAGAAGTTGAAATCTGAAATGGCGTCGACAACCTTGAGCAAGGATGCAGTTCTGGAAAGTGTAGGAACAGGAACCGCGGGTCCTTTCATGAACGAAATTATTGCAGATCATCGCGGTAAGGTAATTCTCATAGATGTATGGGCGACATGGTGTGCTCCCTGCCGTGAAGAATTTCCTTATTCGAAAAAGCTGCAGGAAACGACGAAGGATGTCGTGTTTGTTTACGTCTGTATCGATTCCAGGAAAGAAGGCTATGAAAACATGATAAAGAAATTTCAACTCTCAGGTGTTCACTATTATCTTGATGATGTGCAGAGTGATAAGTTGAGATCAGAGCTAGATATCAAAGGTATTCCTCACTATGTGCTGATCGGTAAAGACGGTGGGGTAGCGGCTGAGAGTAAAAAGATCAGGCCCAGCAATGATGATGCGAAGGAGATATTGCATAGATTGACGCAGGCTCATTGACCGTACTGCTTTCGGCAGAGGCAGCGAGGACGGTACCCCCTCAAATTGAAATCAACGGGAGAAAAACAGTGTGAGAGCAATTCCCGCAAACAACAAGTAAAACCGGAACACCCACAATCCCCATTTTCCCCAGACATCTTGAAGGATCATGAACTCTCGCACCGATTTGATATCACTTTTTCGAAATGCTATTCTGTTTCCTTGCAAACCAAGGTAAATCGCTACCACGATATTTACACCTGGCACAAATCCAAGCACGGCCCACCAATCCAGCTTGTTTGGAAAAGCCCATATTGGACCAAGCATGCACGCGCCCCAATTCCATTTCTTTAGAAGCCTGGAATCATTGTCGCTGATTGGATGGGGTTCCATGTTATTCTCCGGAGCTGAAAAATTCTTCAAATCCCGCCACACCTGTACGCTAAAGGGCCCACTACGCGTTGTTCAAATCACCTCTTCGTGGTTCTTTGCGCCTTCGCGTCTTCGCGGCTAATACCGTCTCTTCAGCTCGGTTGAGAGTACTCACGGTGTCAACCGCACTAATCTTCAAATCTCCAAATCTTCAAATTACTGCTTCGATCGCAATTTGAAACAGACTCTCAAATCAATCCAGCTTCGTTTTTAAGTACTCCGCCGTATACCCCTTCCCCTTCTTCACCATATCCTCCGGCGTTCCCTCGAACACCAAATACCCACCTTTCTTCTCGCCCCCCTCCGGACCAAGGTCGATGATCCAATCTGCACATTTGATCACTTCAAGATTGTGCTCGATCACAATCACCGAATGACCTTCATCCACCAACGCATTGATGGCTTTAAGCAGCTTTGAAATATCATGAAAGTGCAATCCCGTAGTAGGTTCGTCGAAGATGAAAAGGATGTGGCCTTCGGGAGAATTTTTTCCGAGGAACGAAGCCAGCTTCACACGCTGCGCCTCACCACCGCTCAACGAATTCGATGACTGACCGAGCTTCACATATCCAAGCCCTACCTGTTGCAAAGGCAGAATCTTTTCCAATACGGGCTTCTTGTCTTTGAAGAACTCAATCGATTCTTCTACTGTCATGTCGAGGATGTCAGCAATGTTCTTCCCCTCGAATTCTACTTCGAGTATCTCCTGCTTGAATCGTTTTCCGTTGCAGACTTCACATTTCAGAAAGATGTCCGCCATGAACTGCATCTCGACTTTTATTTCACCTTCACCCTCGCAGTTCTCACATCTTCCGCCATCCACGTTAAAAGAAAAATGCGAAGGCTTGTAGCCGCGTTGTACCGACAACGACTGATCTGCATAGAGCTGACGAATTGTATCGTACGCCTTCACATAACTGATAGGATTGGAACGTGATGATTTTCCGATCGGATTCTGATCGACATACTCGACCTGTGTGATCTTCAAAACGTCACCGTCGATCTTGTCATATTTCCCTGGAGCCTCCGCAACAGAACCATTCATTCTGCCCAGGGCCGGATAGAGAATCTTCTTGACGAGAGTCGATTTTCCAGAACCACTGATCCCGGTAATCACCGTCAAAGCCCCCAGCGGAAACTTAACTTTCAGATTCTTCAGATTGTTCTCTCGCGCACCTGTCACCACGACAGAATCCTTCCACTTCCGTCTCTTCTGCGGTACTCCAATTTTTTCCTTCCCACTGAGATAATCCGCGGTGTGCGTATGGGTTGACCCATTTATGTCATCGATCGTTCCCTGGAATACCAGGTTTCCTCCATGTGAGCCCGCGTCCGGCCCGATGTCAATGATCTGATCGGCGGCTCGCATTATTTCCTCTTCATGCTCAACCACAATCACCGTATTGCCGAGGTCGCGCAATGACTTCAAAACCTCCACCATTCGGGTTGTATCTTTTGGATGAAGTCCGATGCTCGGTTCGTCGAGAATATACATCGATCCCACCAGCGCGCTTCCCAACGAGGTAGCAAGTTTAATGCGCTGAAATTCGCCTCCGGATAAAGTATTTGTCAGGCGATTCAATGTCAAATATCCGAGGCCGACTTTCTCCATGTACTCGAGCCTGTATTTGATCTCGGTGAGTATTCGGTCCGCAACTTTCTGATCGAATGATTGAACTTTCAGATCTTTAAAGAATGCAAGTGTTTCTTCGATCGGAATCAAAACAAGATCCATGATGGAAGTGCCCGCTATCTTGACATAGCCCGCATCTTTACGCAGACGCGTCCCACGACAGTCAGGGCACGTTGTCCGTCCGCGATAGCGTGACAGCAACACACGATACTGGATCTTGTAAGTTTTTGATTCGAGGTATTTAAAAAACTGATGGATGCCGTCGAGGTTTCCATTGCCATACCACAACAAGTCTTTTTCCTTTTGGGTAAGCTCGTTATATGGACGATGGATTGGGAAATCGTATCGGATTCCCGCCTGCAGCCAGGGTTTCTGCCATTCACCCATTGCTTCTGTTCGCCACGGTGCCACAGCACCTTCGTACAGCGACAAACTCTTGTCGGGGATAACCAGATCTTCATCGATCCCGAGAATTTTTCCGAATCCCTCGCACGTCTGACATGCTCCGAAAGGATTATTGAAGCTGAAGAAGTTAACGGAAGGTTCAGTGAATGTGATTCCATCTAACTCAAAACGATCCGAGAATGTCGTCTTGTTCTTTCCATCTACATAGATCAGGCAATCACCGTGTCCCTCGAAGAACGCTGTCTGCACTGAGTCCCCTAAACGGAACGTAAGATCTTCATCCGTGGCGTTGACTGCAGCGCGGTCGATCAGGATTTCGAGATCACCCTCCACCTTCAATTTCTTTTTCTTAGCCTCGCTCTTAGGTGGATTGAGAATATCTTCAATGAACTGCATTTCTCCATTGATCAATATTCTCGCGAAGCCTTTGCTCAACAACAGATTCAATTCATCCTCCAGCTTTCTTCCTTTCTGAATTTTCAACGGGCAGGCCACCATCACTTTGGTTCCTGCCGGCTGGCTGTTCATGAAATCGACAACATCGGTCACCGAATCACGCCTTACCTCTTTTCCTGAAACCGGAGAATATGTTTTTCCAATACGAGCGAAGAGCAGTTTCAGGTAATCATACACCTCAGTCGTTGTACCTACTGTCGAGCGGGGATTGCGCGTATTTACTTTTTGCTCGATCGCGATCGCGGGAGAAACTCCTTTGATGTAATCGACGTCCGGTTTTTCCATACGTCCGAGGAACTGCCGGGCATATGAGCTCAGACTCTCGACATACATGCGCTGCCCTTCCGCGAAAAGCGTATCGAAAGCAAGAGACGATTTTCCGGATCCTGAAAGGCCTGTTACAACTACAAGTTTATAGCGCGGGATCGCCACGCTGAGGTTTTTCAGATTATTAACGCGTGCGCGTTTAATAATCACATATTTTTTAGGGTCGAGGTCGTCCAGGAATTTGTCGGAAGCAGTTGTAGTCGAAGGAGCGCTCATTGTGAAACTTGCAAGTTAGCGATAATAGGATAGATGGGTAGCTAAAAAAGAAGCCGGGTGCAGTGATATACCAGCAGCTCAGGCATAAAAAACCCTGACATTACGGTCAGGGTTCCCATTATCTTGTATTTGACTAAATATTAATTGTCGAAATCAGGATCGTAGCTGGCTTCTTTGTTGCTGTCATCGCCCCCGTCATCACCGCCACTCGAATCGTAGTCATCACCCCCGCCGAAATCGTCTCCACTTCCACCGAATTCGTCGTCACCTCCCTTTTCCCTTTCGAACTCATCTTCCTTGGGCTTGGCGTCTAGATCATATCCTCCTTCACTATTCTTTGTAGCAGGAAGCTTCACCAAATAAGTCGCTTCATCGGTTTCCAGCGGGAAAACAAAAATTGGCTCTTTCTTTGCATTATTGATGCGCGTGATGCTATTCTCATACCCCGTGGGGTATTGAACTTTCATCAATTCCTTGAGATCTTCGGATAAGCTATCCAGACTCTTGATTACTTTTTTCTTACTGACAGGCATATATATGTGTACGTCTGCAAAAAATTTTGAACAAATAGGATAAGAAAATACATATGAGGCAAGAATTTTCTTCAAATTTTTTGGCCCCTAAAGGATTATTTATATCTTTTCAGTCCTAAATAATAAACAAAACCCGCACACTATCGACATAGAGCTCTACGTTACCTAACCGTGAGACAGAATGATAGATATCAGATCCAGCGACAGCCAGCTAGTGTCGCTTTATCAAGAAGGTAACGAAGAGGCTTTTGCAGTGCTCCTCCATCGTCACAAATCGCGCATTTATACGGCCATTTACCTGATCGTAAAGGACCGTTACAAAGCAGAAGACCTGCTTCAGGAAACCTTTATTAAGGCTGTAAACACCATCAAAAGTGGACGCTACAATGAAGAGGGAAAGTTTTTGCCATGGCTGAGCCGCATCGCGCACAACATGGCCATTGACTCGTTCCGCCGTAGTCGTCGCTATCCGGAGATCGTACTGGAAGATGGCAGCAAAGTCTTCAACTCCATGAATTTTGCCGAGGACTCAGCCGAGTCGCTTCAGATTGCTCAGGAAACCCAAACACGTCTGCGCGACTTTATCAAAGAGCTGCCGGCGGAACAAAAGCAGGTGCTCGTTATGCGGCATTACATGGAAATGAGCTTTCAAGAGATCGCCGACAAAACCGGCGTCAGCATCAACACCGCCCTGGGACGCATGCGCTATGCTCTGATCAACCTCAGAAAGAAAATGACCAAATCCCAATACGCCTATGACGAAAACTTTTACCCAAAACGACCTGATCAGGTTTATTTACCAAGAGACCACAGAGGAGGAAGCCGCGGAGATTGAACGCGCGCTCTCTTTCGACCGGGATCTTCAGTTGATGTACCGCGAGATGCTTCTCACCAAAAAGAACATGGATGAGGCGCAACTCCAGCCATCAAACACAGCCGTGGAAAACATCCTTAAATACGCCCACGGACTGGAAGTAAAGCAATAACGATCTAACGCCGTCCTGCATTTTCAACAATCCGGAGAGCCCATTCTCCGGTTCAGCAGGATATTTTCCACATAAGCTGATCTGTCCGCTATTTTCCGGACATGAATCAAATAGAATCAATTCTTCGCGCCGTGCTATGGATACACATCGCCGGCGGTACCGTGGCCCTTCTCACGGGCCTCGGAGCCATGCTTACGTCCAAAGGAAGCAACCTTCATCGCAAATTCGGGAAGGCGTACTTCTGGTCTATGTCAACGATTTTTGGAAGCGCTTTGATACTGTCTATCGGTCACGGCAGGATGTTCCTGCTCATGGTTGCATTCTTTAGCTACTTCATGACTGTGCGGGGTTATCGTATGCTTTACCGCAAAAAGCTAAGCGCTGGGGCTAAAGCGGAATCCATCGATTGGATAGTTACTATTGTTTCGGGATCGTTTATGCTTTGCCTCATAGGATGGGGGATCTATCAAGTCACTGCCGGCAACAGCATGGGAATCGTGGGAATTGTCTTTGGTCTGTTCGGATCAACATTTGCCTATCAAGACATAAAAAGTTTTGTCAAACCTCCCTCCGATAAAATGCATTGGTGGTACGGGCACATCGGTGGCATGGGAGGTAGTTACATTTCTGCACTCACCGCTTTCATAGTTGTAAACATACAGATCCCACAATACGGTTGGACACTGTGGGTAACACCTCCGATCATTGGGGCGGTCCTGATAAGCTCGACGGTGCGGAGGTACAAACGACAGTTCGCAAAATGACCTACTGTCATCCTTGGATTGGTCATCCAAATTTTTCAGTATCGGATTCCCCACGTCGGGAAGTTCCTTATTTAGCACTCAACATTTAACACTTATCATTCAGCACTTCCCCGAACCCTTTTTCCTATATTTTGGTATTAGATGGCACTACCATCTCATAATCCCAAATGAACCTTCTGAACGAGCTCAAACAGGTCGCTGAATTCAAATCGGTGCCGGAATCCGAACTTCAATGGCTCGTGGAAAAGGGCACTATCCAGACTTTTCAGGACGGTGAAAAGATTTTCTCCAAAGGCGACCAGATCGACAGCTGGAGCATTGTGCTCAAGGGCGGAATCAACCTAAAATTTCTCCAGGGCGGCAACCTTCGCGACATGGGTACTTATGTTCCGCGCGAGATACTGGGAAGATTGCCGTATTCACGGATGAGGGTATCTGGGGGTGAAGGAATTGCTGTCGGTGAAGTTGTCGTTTACCGATTTTATGTCAAGGATTTTTCTGAGCTCATCAGCCGATGCCACAATGTAACAGAAGCGTTGGTCCACAACATGACAGATCGCGTTCGCGACTTTACAAAGCTCCAACAGCAAAATGATAAGATGATGGCGCTGGGTAAACTATCAGCAGGTTTGGCGCACGAGCTGAACAATCCCTCTGCTGCTGTGGTTCGAAGTGCAAGTGAATTGAAACGCCACCTCTCCAGCGTGCCTGAAAGTTTTAAACGCGTTATCAAGATCCGAGCCACTGACGAGATTGTTGACAAGGTGAATGACATGGTGTTTTCAAAACTCGATCAACATGGAAAGACTTTGCCATCACTGATGCAACGGACAGCACTAGAAGATGAAGTAAGCGAATGGCTGGATAGCAACAACATTCGCGATATGTATGAGATGGTGGAGACGTTCGCCGAATTTGGAATCACGGTAGATGACCTTGACAACATAAAGTCATGGCTCAGGCCGGAAGACTTGCTGCCGGTGTTGGGGTGGATCAACCAGGTAATGAATACAGAAAAACTGGTCAATGATATTGAGGATGCGGCCAAGCGGATCAATACGCTTGTGACTTCCGTGAAAGGATATACACACATGGATCAGGCTCCCGAAAAGCAACTCGTAGATATTCACCCTGGGATCCGGAACACGCTTACGATGCTGAATCACAAACTGAAGAAAAATAATATTAAGCTCATCGAAAGCTTCCAACCGGATCTTCCGCACGCCAATATATTTGTCAGTGAAATGAACCAGGTTTGGACCAATGTTATCGACAACGCGATCGACGCGATGGAAGGACGCAGCGGAAGCACGCTCGAGATCAAAACACAAAAGGACCGGGAATTCATACTTGTCCATATAATCGATAATGGCCCTGGCATTCCCGATGACATCAAGGATAAAATATTTGATCCGTTCTTCACGACTAAACCTATCGGGAAGGGCACCGGACTTGGACTGGAAGTTGTGCAGCAGATTGTATCTCAGCACAATGGCAAAGTGGAGGTTAATTCAGTACCCGGCAGAACGGAGTTTTCAATTTGTTTTCCGATTAATCAGGCGGCGTGAGCACGAAGAAACCTATCATACTAGTCGTTGACGATGACCCCCAGGTGCTGCGCGCCGTTGTGCGGGATCTTCGCAATCACTATGCAAAAGACTACCGGCTTATGAGCACGACCTCGGCAACCGAGGCGTTGGAATCTCTCAAAGACATTAGGAACAAGAACGAATCGGTGGCGTTGCTGCTTTCGGATCAGCGAATGCCTGAAATGCTGGGCGTGGAGTTTCTGGCGAAGGGAAGGGAGCTTTTTCCTGACGCAAAAAAAATACTCCTGACCGCTTATTCAGACACCGAAGCGGCAATCCGCGCGATCAACGAGGTCGAGCTGGACTATTATCTAATGAAGCCGTGGGATCCGCCAGAGGAAAAACTTTTTCCCGCGATCGACGAGCAGCTCGATGAATGGCGAAGCGCACATGTGCCGGCGTTTGAAGGCATTCGCATAGTCGGGTATCAGTGGTCACCCCGGTCTCATCATATCAAAGATTTTCTCTCCGGAAATCTCATTCCCTATCAATGGCTCGATATCGAAACCAGTGAAAGCGCAAAGGAACTGATCGCTATGAATGGCATCGATACCACCGCACTGCCGGCTGTATTCTTTGAAGACGGGTCGCACTTGCAAAATCCTGACCTGACCGCTGTGGGTGAAAAAACGGGAATGCGTTCTCGGGCTTCAAAGACCATGTACGATGTTACTATCATCGGAGCAGGCCCGTCGGGGCTGGCCGCCGCGGTGTATGGAGGATCGGAAGGGCTAAACACATCATTGATCGAAAAACGCGCACCGGGCGGGCAAGCTGGAACAAGTTCACGCATCGAAAACTATCTCGGGTTTCCAAACGGGCTTAGCGGTGCGGAGCTTTCGCGGCGAGCCATCACTCAGGCAACGCGTTTCGGTGTTGAGCTGATATCACCGCAGGAAGTGACAGACATTTCACTTAAAGACAATTACAAAATTATTACGTTACGAGACGGGAGCACAATTAACACGCGGAGCGTCATCATAACTACTGGCGTCGACTACCGTGCCCTGGAAGCGACAGACGTTGAAAAGTTTACAGGAGCTGGAATCTACTACGGCGCGTCAACTACGGAGGCGCATGCGTGTAAAGGGTGTGATGTGTACATCGTGGGGGGCGGCAATTCTGCGGGCCAGTCTGCAATGTATCTTTCTAACCATGCGGCAGAAGTCTTTATAGTGGTGCGCAAAAAGGATTTGTCTTCGACGATGTCGCAGTATCTTATTGATCAGATCGCCGCGACTCCAAACATCCACGTGATAGGCGAGACTGTGGTGGGTCAGGTCTATGGTGAAGGCAAGCTTGAGGAAATTTGCCTGGAAAACCTCGCAACAAAAGAACGAAAGCAGGCGAAGGCAGCTGCATTATTCATTTTTATCGGCGCCAAACCAGTAACGGATTGGATCAAGCTCGATATCATCCGCGACAGCAAAGGATTTATTGAAACAGGGCGTGATCTTTTGAAATATGAATCATTCAAAAAATCATGGAAGCTGAAACGCGAACCGTTCCTTCTCGAAACATGCAGTCCGGGTATTTTTGCAGCAGGCGATGTGCGCGCGGGTGCTATGAATCGTGTGGCATCTGCCGTTGGTGAAGGAGCCATGGCGATTAAGTTTGTTCACGAATACCTGGCTGAGAACTAAAAACAAATTATGGAAGACGCACCGTGCAAACACCTCGGAGATTGGAAGACAATTCTCGTTGAGAAGAAACATGAATGCGAAGAGTGTGTGAAGACGGGATCGCGGTGGCTGCACCTTCGCACTTGCCAGACATGCGGTGTCACGCTTTGTTGTGACTCTTCTCCAAACAGGCACGCATCAAAACATGCCGCGCATTCTAAACACCCCGTAGCTACTTCGGCCGAACCCGGTGAACGTTGGGCATGGTGCTACGTGGATGAGGAAATGATCGATTATTAGTTTGATCCTACTACGATCTCAGGTGCGGCGGAGTCATAATCCGGTTGACTAACTCAAAAAACAATTCCATCAGGATTGCCAGCAGTGCGGCTGGAATAGCACCCTGAAGAATTAATTGCGTATTATTCAATGCCAGGCCCGCGACGATGAATTCGCCGAGGCCGCCAGCACCGATGAACGCAGCAAGCGTCGCTGTCCCGATATTGATGACGGAGGCAGTGCGAATGCCCGCGAGAATTACTGGTGTGGCGAGCGGCAACTCCACCCACAATAGTTTTTGTCTGCGAGTCATTCCCATTCCATCAGACACCTCTTTCAGCAACGGGTCGACTGACTGGAGCCCGGTAAGTGTGTTGCGTAATATGGGAAGGAGCGCGTACAAGAACAGCGCTATCAGTGCGGGATAAACCCCAATTCCAAAAAGCGGAATCATTACTGCAAGAAGGGCGATCGATGGAATCGTTTGGAGCAGGCCAGCGATGTAAAGCACGGGCTTTGATAATGTTTTGTTCCAATAAAGTAGGATAGAGACAGGCATTGCAATCGCAATTGCGAATATCAATGCGATTAGCGTAAGCATAAGATGGGTTCCGGCTTTTGAAAGAATCTCGATCGTAACAGAGGAAGTTGGAGCTTGATCAAGGGGATCAACTAATCTTTGATCAACAAGAAAGCAACGTGCGATCTCAGTAAACGACTTTTTTTCGAACAAGGCTGCCGCGTTCAGATGTTGAATCTCCTGTTCGTTTATTTTTCCATTTAGTTTTTGAATGACCGCTTTGGCCTTTTGATCAAAGTTTTCGCCATACAAAGCGACTGCGGCATATTCCGGGAAGAAATTTTTATTATCCGACAATAACGTTAGGTTATATTTCGGTATCTCACCATCTGTTGTGTAAGCGTCGGTAACATCTATTCTTGAATTTCGCAGAGCTTCGTAAGCAAGACCGTGTTCCAATGCTATTGGTTTGAATTTCAACCCATATGAAGTTGATAAATTCTCCCACCCGTCCTTTCGTTTCAGGAATTCATAACTCAAACCGATGGAAAGCTCGGGATGATTGCTCAGATCTGAAATGCGGGAGATACCTTTTTCTTTGGAGGTAGCACTCCGGATCACCAGCCCGTAGGAATTTTTGAATCCGAAAAGACCCGACATCGTCAGGTGATACTGCCCAAGCAGCTGCTGCTGAATTTCGGCCGTGTCCATTTTATCATCTGATTTTAGAATTTCCTGAGCAATGGTTCCAGTATACTCAGGATAGACGTCAATGGCGTTGTTGCGGAGAGCTTCGAAGCACACGAGCGTGCCGCCAAGGTTATATACGCGTTCCACCTTGAAGCCTTCCTGCTCCAGAAGTTGGGCGATCATTTCGCTGACAATGTATCCTTCATTAAAATGCTTCGCCCCTACACGGATGGTCTGTGCATTTGCTACAACGGTTGCGAGAAACAATATCACCAACAAATACCTTTTCATAAGCCAGCAGCGTTTAGAAGCTCCTTCACAACTGCGGTTGCAGGCCGTTCAAAAATCTCCCGCGCTGGACCGAATTGCTCGATACCGCCTTTATCGATGACTAATATTTCGTCTGCAAGTTTTGCTGCTTCGCGCAGATCGTGTGTTACAAGCAGCACCGTGCGAGGCGAGGTGCGCTGTAGCTGAACAAACTCACCCAGGATATTGAACCGCGTGATAGAATCCAACGATCCGAAAGGTTCATCCATCAGCAGTAGAGGAGGATCAAGAAAAAGTGCCCTGGAGATCGCCGCACGCTGCTGCTCACCGCCTGAAAGCTGGTAAGGATATTTTTCAAAAGTGTGCTGGGGAAGGTTTACAAGTCGTACAAGTTCAGCAAAGCGTTCAGCATCGCGCTCGGTATCTCCGAATATTCTTCCGGGGAGTAAAATATTCTCCCGCACGGTCAAGTGTGGGATCAAGCCGACCCCTTGTACTGTATACCCAATAGTTTTCCGTAGCGGACGTGCGTTCGATGCGCTTACCACGTTGTTATTAATTGTTACTAACCCTTCCGTCGGCGTTAAGAGCCCGTTGATCATTTTAATCAGCGTAGATTTACCGCTCCCGCTCCTGCCAATGACGGCGGTGATTTTGTTTTCAGTGAAACCGACGTTAATAGCCCGAAGAATTCTTCGGCCGGAAAGTTGATAACCCAGGTTGTCCAGCTTGACGTAGTCCACGATAAACGAAGAAATTAGCCTGTACCAAAAGAAAATCATTCCAATGTACAGCCTAGCATCGCTTTTATTTTCTTTGCAGCGTGAAGATTTTAATCATTCATCAGCATTTCAAAGAACCCTTGCAGGGCGGGGCCCTTAGATCCTACTTCCTTGCTGATGCGTTGGTTCGGAGAGGACACCGCGTGACGGTGATAACGGGCGGTGCGGCGCAATATGCAGAAGGGAACATCGAGGGGATAGAAGTCGTATACCTGCCTGTTCAGTATAACAATGTCTTTGGCTTCTACGCACGTGCCCGATCATTTATCCGATTTCTCATTTCGGCAGCGCGTGTCTCAAAAAGATATGCGGACTTCGACCTGTGTTATACTATTTCGGTCCCTTTAACGGTGGGTATTACTGCCCGCTGGATCAAATGGCGCCTGAACATACCTTTCATTTTTGAAGTGGGTGATCTTTGGCCCGACGCGCCTGTTCAGATGGGATTCATTCAAAACTATTTTCTTAAGTCAGGATTGTATGCAATTGAAAGGTCAATTTACATTGACGCAGAATCGATAGTTGCTCTTTCTCCCGCCATTCAACATTCGATAGAACAGAAGGCGCCTGCCAGGAAAGTGATTATGCTGCCCAATATGGCAGACTGTGAATTTTTTCAACCAGAACACAAATTAACTTCGCTCGAGACCAGGTTCGGTGTGAAAGGAAAATTTGTTGTTTCCTATATCGGCGCACTTGGCATTGCCAATGGTCTCGATTATTTCGTTGAATGCGCGAACGCGGCACGTAAGGCGAACTTGCCCGTCCACTTCCTCCTTTGCGGCGATGGCGCGATGAAGGAAAGTGTGAAGCGCGATATCAATCGGCTTGGTTTACAGAACATCTCAGTTCTTGATTTTGTCAACCGCGAAGGTGTCAGGGAGATCATGAACGTCACGGATGCAGTTTTTGTCTGCTATAAGCATGTTCCCATATTGGAAACGGGCTCCCCAAATAAATTCTTTGACGGACTCGCGGCGGGCAAGCTCATCGTTATAAACTTTGGTGGGTGGATAAAAGAAGAGATCGAAAAAAACAGCTGCGGACTCGCGGTCGATCCCCGGCAGCCCACGGATTTTGTCAAAATGATTTCTCCCTTTATTTATGATGCACAGCTTTTGCATCAGTATCAGAAAGCGGCCAGGCTTCTTGGCGAATCAAAATATTCAAGAAGAAAAATCAGCGAAGCTTTCGTAGAAGTTATTGAAAGTCATTGATCGACTTCCTCAAAAGCGCAGAGCACCTTCATACCTGTGCCCGATGGATTGAATCCCGGGCGCGCCTTTTGAATTTCCATATCAAGGACTTCCAGGCCGGAAATGTTTTTGATCGTGTAAGATCGCCAGTCGCCCTTTATTCCACGCGCAACCTGTTCAGGAGACGGGAGATACCATGCAGAGAGTTGCATGTTCTTTCTCGGGAAAGAGCCGACGAGATAAGGCTCGACTGTTCGCCAGTCTTTCGTGCCCGCGGAAAGATTTTCATACAGGATCTTGATCACCTTTCTCGCTTTTATCGCCCGGCAGATGTTGACGAGTGTTTCCTGCTCGATAAGGGACATGCGGATTTGAAGATTTGAGGTGGAGATCGATGCGTGAATATAATCAGTCGTTTTTGGTCAGGATTGGAACGCATGGAAAATCTTGATCTTGGATAATAAAAAATGCAACAGGCCACCCCTACGGGGTTTATAAATTCTGCGCCATTGGCGCTAAAAACAGGACCGCTCCTACGGAGCTTCGAAACGGCAATGAAACGCCCGCAGCATTTTAAAAACTGATCCGGAATTCCAGCACCATCGGTGCGACCTGTTTTCAGAACTGTGAATGATATTTGAACAGAAGCTCCGTAGGAGCGACCTGTTTCTGTGGCAAATACCTATACTCAAATATTCATTCAGATCGTCTTCGCGGTGAAATATCGTGAATGCCTTATCCCTGCTGCTCGTCGAGAAGAATTGCACAAATACATCACCGGGATCGTACAACACCGGAATCATAAGATGCTGGCAGTATTCTGCATGCCTGACCACACACATCTATTTGTCGGAATGAAGCCGACACAATCTGTCTCAGACCTTGCCCGTGACGTAAAGGCGGCGTCATCCGGACTAATAAATGAGAGGGGCTGGGCTCCCAGGCAATTTCAATGGCAAAACGGATTCGGCGCTTTTTCTTACTCACCTGATGCCGTTGACAGGGTAGTGAAATACATTCTCAATCAGGAGAATCATCACATGAAAATACGGTTTCAACAGGAATATTTGGCGTTGCTGAGAGAATTCGAAGTCGATCACGACGCGCAATACTTGTTCGATTGGCTGGACTAGCTACGCCTCCACGCGTTCAACAATCTTCCCTGTCTTTTTATTCTTCAAGATCCATTTCTTTGCACCGTAATGCGTTACCTCTTCCTTTACGAGGTAGTGATCTTTGTCGTATTCCTCAAGATGACTGTCTTTCGTGACGCCCGATCGCCCACGCCAGACATCGAGTTTCACTGGTTCCCATTGCTTGCTTTTAGCCGAAGCGTATGCAGCGTCCAATATGGCATTCACAACATAGCCATCGTAGAAAGTTTCGCGTGGAGATTTTTTCTGTTCCATGGCGTCGAACATATCCATGAACATGTGATTGTACCCCAATTCATTAAGTTCATCACCGACAGGAAATATCCAGCCAGTGTTACTTTCAGCCTTTTCGGCAACATAGTTTGCACCTTTGCCGGTGGTGAACATATCCATCCCCGTTCTGAGAAATCCATTGACCCAAATAGTCCCCTCCGTTCCCATTACCTCATCACGTAAGTCCAGTCCGCCGCGGAATGTCCAACTCACTTCGAATTGACCGATTGCACCATTTTCATATTTCACCAGGCCGATGGCGTGATCTTCTGCATCGATCGGTTTCACTTGCGTATCTGCCCAGCACATCACTTCAATTGGCTTGATGTCCTTGCCTATGTAGGTGCGTGCTATTTCTACACAGTGACAACCGAGGTCGAGGATGGCGCCTCCGCCTGCCTGTTCGATATCCCAAAACCAGTCACTATGAGGTCCTGGGTGAGTCTCTCGTGATTTTGCCCAAAGAATTCTTCCCAGAGCGCCATTTTTTACACTTTCGTAAGCCTTTAAGAATTTTGGAGTATAGACGAGATCTTCGAGATACCCGTTGAACACGCCGGCCTTCTCAACGGCCTCTAGCATTCTTTTTGCTTCAACTGCATTCCTCCCCAATGGCTTGGTGCAGATCACACCTTTCTTGTGCTTGCAACACAACATCACTGCTTCCTCATGTAGGTTGTTTGGAAGCGATATGCAAACTACCTGAACGTCGGGGCGATTGATCGCATCTTCCAGAGCTGTTGTGAAATGCCCCACGTTATAATCGTCCGCGAATTTTTTTGCACTCTCCAACCGCCGTGAATAGACGCTGACAATTTTATCCTTGCTTCTATATCCCTGGATTGAGTCGGCATAGAAGCGGCCGATGAAGCCTGAACCGAGCATTGCGATGTTCATACCCTACGAGTTAAAGTTATTTGCCTGCTAGTTGGCAGCTTGAATTTCTTTCTTTTCCTTAAAAAACAAAATGAAGTAGATAAGGACAGCGACCGCGATGAATGCCGGCACGAACCAAATCTGTTGCCACCGATGTGCTCCGTCAACAACATAGTAATCTGCGGTAAAACCCGAGAACCATGTTCCGATAAACATCCCCATGCCATAAGTAGCGAAGGTGAAAAGTCCCTGTGCTGCATTCTTTATTTTCTCGCTGGCTTTTTTTTCCGTATACATGTAACCCGTGACGAAGAAGAAATCATAACAAATGCCGTGAAGAATAATGCCGGCATATAGCATCCACGTGGCGCTGCCGATATCTCCGAACGCAAAACAAACGTAGCGAAGTATCCATGCTGTCATTCCAAGCAACAGCATGTTTTTGACGCCGATGTTGTTGAATAAGAAAGGGATTGCCAGAATGAACAATGCTTCCGACACCTGACCAAGGATCATCTTGCCGGCCGCATTCTCCAGACCCAACTCGTTTAAAAAGACATTGGCGAAACCATAGTAAAATGAAAGCGGTATGCAGACGAGTATGGCAGCGATGAAAAAGATGAGGTAAGATTTGTCTTTTAAAAGGACCAATGCATCACCGCCGGCTGCCGATGATGCGGAAGTTTTTCCGGTTGGTGGTGTGTTGGGAAGAATAAAGCTTATCAAACCCAGGGTCAGGGAAGCCGCCGCCGCGACGTGAAATGTTGTCGAAGTTTTCTCAATCGCCAGGCTCCCAATGAGCAGTCCCGCGACGATCCAACCCAATGTTCCAAACACACGAATCCACGGAAACTGCTTTCCGGGGTCTGTCATCTGATGGAAGGCGATACTGTTGCTTAACGCAATGGTGGGCATATAAAGCAATGAATAGAGCAAAATGATCCAGTAGAAAGCCGAATTATCCGATACGGTGGTTGCGAGGTAAAGCAATGCGCTTCCCCCGATATGCAATAAACCCATGATCCTTTGCGCCGCAAAAAAGCGATCGGCAACCAATCCTATGAAGAAAGGAGAAATCATCGTGGCGATTGCAAGAGCGCCATATGCGGCCCCGATCTGTACCCCGCTGGCATGTAAGAACTCTGACATATACGTTCCCATCGTCACATACCATGCGCCCCAGATAAAATACTGGAGCAGCATCATGATCGAAAGCCTGGAAAAGACGGATGCGTTCATTCAAACAAATCTAAACTTTTTCTTTTCCCGGTACTTTCACGACCGGAGGCTTGTAGCCTGATTCTTTAAAGAGCTTCGCAGCGTCAGCTTTGTCCATAAGTTGTGGCAGCGTAACATCGGGATGGGTTTCCATATATTTCTTTACAATCTGCCAGCCCACCCACGTGCCAATGCGTCCCGGACACTGATCGCCGACTTCCACTGTCTTCGGCCGTTCACCAATGTATTTTTGTTTGATAATATGACTGGTAGAAAAAAGAACCTGGTCCTCAATAAAGCGCGACCAGATAAGACTTTCGTATTCGCGTGATCCCTGTATTTCTTTTCGGGAATATCCGATCAAAATGCTGTCAGGTACACATGGCATTAGTTGCTTTGTGAAATAGTATGCTTTACCATAAGTGAGGATGTCAGCTAGCACGGTCCTGTCCGCAGGATTGATTTTATTAAACCGACTATCGATGCCAGTCAGGAGCATCACCGACGGCACGATAAAGTCTTTGTTGTACCGGCGCAGCATGTAGTCATACATGTTCGGACGATATTTGGCTCCATCGCCAAGGAAATAATCCAGGCCCACGATAATCAGCGAATCACTGACGAAAAGATCGTTTTCGAGACCAGTAACTAAAGTTTGAATGCGTGGCGGCTGAAACGATGGATAATAGTATTTGAGATTGACGAATGCCTTTTCAAATTCCTGCTTCAATTGTGTGCCATCGCCAAAAATCTTGTGCGTTTCCAGCAGCAAAGTATCCAGGTGAGGATTGGTAAATCTGTTATACAGCTCATTGATAAATGCAGAGTCGTTTGGGTATTGAGGTCTATTGAAAAAGAAATCCCGCGTTTCGGGGTGATTTGTCAGAAAGCCAACGAGCTGCTTTTTAGTGGTGATGGAAGGAAGAGAATCTTCAAGCGATTCAAAAACAATTTCAACTTTGATACCGGAGGTGTCGGGAATAAACGCACACCTTTCCTCTTTTTTGTCCCCGCACGAGGCAAAAAGCAGGGCACAGACGACGAACGCGAGAACGATTCTCATTGGGCGAAGATCAGGATTTAAATATAATCTGAGGTATTTTTATCGCCCAACGAAATGAACGACATGCGTCGGATCATCTTGGTCTGAAATTCATAAATTTAGGCGTTGAACTCATGAGCAGCCTTAAGCATATCGCCATCTCAGGAAATATCGGGTCCGGAAAGACGACCCTGGCGGAGAAACTTTCCAGACACTACAGCTGGACGCCTCTTTATGAATCCGTAGATCACAATCCCTACCTGAAGGATTTTTATTCAGATATGACAAGGTGGGCATTCCACCTCCAGATTTATTTTCTGAACAGTCGTTTCAACCAGGTGCATCAGATCAGATCCAGCGAGAGAACCATCATCCAGGATCGCACGATCTACGAGGACGCGCACATTTTCGCTGCCAATCTTCACAAGAGTGGCCACATCAGTGACCGAGACTATCAAAGCTACCTCGATATCTTCAATTCGATGATCACGTTCGTGCAGCCTCCGGACTTGTTGATTTACCTCCGTGCCGACATTCCGAAGCTGGTGCAGCAAATTCAAAAGCGCAACCGCGAGTTTGAATACAACATCAAACTGGAGTACCTCAAGACGCTCAACGAACACTATGAGAAGTGGATTGGCCAGTACAAACACGGCAAGCTTCTCATTATCGATGTCAACAATCTTGATTTTGTCCAGAACACCGAAGACTTTTCTATGATCGTCGGGAAAATCGAGCTGGAGCTGAACAGCCTGTTCTCCCAACAGCCGTCCGGCCCTGTTTGGGTACGTTAACTCCAATTTTATTCGATGAAAGCACTCACCTTCCGCGGCAAGCAGATCATTGCCTATGAATCAATCGCTGATCCCGCGATTCTCGCTCCGACCGATGTAATCGTGAAGGTGAAAGCATGTGCGATATGCGGTTCAGACCTCCATGTTTATCATGAACATGAAAAAGGAATTGATCATGGCACTGCAATGGGGCATGAATTCGCTGGCGAAATTGTCGAGGTGGGGAAAGGAACTCACTCTTTTAGGAAGGGCGATTTGGTAATGAGCCCTTTTACAACCTGCTGTGGGCAATGCTTTTATTGCAAGATCGGGTTGACATGCCGATGCATCCATAATCAACTTTATGGTTGGGTTGAAAAAGGAAAGGGTCTAAACGGCGGTCAGGCGGAATTCGTCAGGGTGCCGCTCGCAGACAGCACGTTGATGAGGCTGCCGGAGGGAGTAACGATTGAAGAGGGATTGTTGCTGGGGGACATTCTTTCGACCGGTTATTTCTGTGCGCTTCAAGCTGAAGTGAAACCGAAAGGAATTTATGCTGTAGTAGGATGCGGTCCCGTTGGCCTCATGACGATCCTGGGCGCACGGGAACTCGGTGCAGAAAAGATTCTTGCAATCGATACAATACCTGAGCGTCTGGCCATGGCTGAAGCTTGGGGCGCGATTCCGGTAAACGCGAAAAAGGTTTCTGCTCCAGACATCGTAAAAGACGCGTCAGAAGGACGTGGCGCTGACGCTGTCATGGAAGCAGTTGGAAGTGGATCGGCCGTGAAGCTGGCCGCTGAATTGATCAGGCCGGGCGGGATCGTCTCGTCGGTCGGGGTCTGCACCGATGAATATATCGCGTTCTCACCTGTCGATGCCTACAATAAGAATATTACCTATAAGATCGGTCGCTGTCCCGCGAGGCATCTCATGGAAAAACTGGTGCCGGTGGTGCAAAAGAAAAAGTATAACATTTCATCTGTGTTTTCACACCACCTGAACTTGTCCGAAGGTGTGAAAGGCTATGACATCTTTGCAAACAAAAAAGACAATTGCCTGAAGGTGCTACTCACGCCCTGATGTGTTGAGGTAAAAATTCCAAAATACCTCCCATTGACCGTCCACGTGCTTGAGCAAACTTATTTGGTTCGTGGCGTAGTGCCCCTCGAAAGTTTTTGTTTTAAACTCTTGCCACGCAAGTTCGAATGCCTGTTTTTTCAGATCACGAAATGCTACCGTCATGTGTGCGTGGAAGGGACGGTCCTGGTAATCTGCGTTGAATAAGTTCAACGTGCGCTTGCAATGTTGAGTAAGCCGCTTCTGCATTGCATCAAGGCTCTCTGAATTGATGACATTCACAAAAATCACACGTGACGAAAAACTTCCGAAATTCTTTAATGTGACTTCAACCGGCGCTTCGACCTTGAAGAACGTCTCTAGCGATGAGATCAGCTTTTCTTGTGCTTTGACTTTCCACTCAAACGGCATGTGCAACGTAATGTGCGGCGGGGAATTAAGGGCAGCTTTGCTTTGGTATTTAGTTTTGAAATGATTCTTAAATTTCAACACCTCCTCAAAGTAAGGTGAAGGAGGAACGCTTGCGATGAAGTAGCGTTCTGTGTCAGCTTTTCCCGTCATTTTCCTTGTTCCAGCGCGTTTATCCTTTCCTCGTAGCGGGCAGCGTTGTCCGGGTCGAGTTGGACCAACGCCTTGTACGAATCAATATTGTCGGAATCACTTTCAATGACTTTGAGATAGAACTCCTTTGCCTTGTCGTGGGCGCCGGTTTTTACATAGATTTCACCCATCAGCTGCAAAAAGGCAACCTCCCTGAAGTCGTTGCTATAGGCCTTTTCTACCGAATAGACCGCGGAATCAAGATTGTTGATAGCATTGTAGTCGTAGCCCAGCAGCCACAATGCGTCGTTGTTATCGGGATACAGTGAAAGGCACCTCCTTGCAATGGGGATCGAGCGGCTGTACTCCTGCTTCATCGAGTATACAAGGCTTTTGTTGTAAAGCCCATCGCGGTCATCTGGATTTTTTGCGAGCACACGTTCATAATACCAGAGAGCCGAATCGTAATTGCCATCGCGGAAAAAATCATTCCCTTTTGAATTATCATCTATCTCGATTGTCGAAGACGTTTCTGTGGTTTCATTGGATGGCGGTGTGTTGTCCTCCGCAGTTGTGTCCTCGCCAAAGAAAATTCCTATGAAAACCAGGAAGAAGAAAAAGCCGACTACCGAAAACAGAACGATGCGAACAATGCGAACGGCAGGATTCACCTGACTTGATGGTCGGGCTGTGCCTCGATAGGATCTGTAAGGATCCTGATCGTTTTGACTTTTTTGAAAAAAATTGAATTGAGTCCCGGAAGAATAGACACTCAAGAAAGTAAAGTAGACAGTTCCCCCGAGCAGGAACCAAAAGAAGAATGAGCCAAGTGACCAGAACACAGCAAACAATGAGGCAAACAAAATGGCGATAAGCTTGAACCACTTACCCTTACCTTCTTGTGTGTCTTGTTCGTTCACGTTGACGATATTATGCGATGAAGTTACCGGAAAAAATTATCTTCATGGGATATTAAATGCATTTATGCCGCACATTCCTCTTGAAGAACATTTGCCTGGAATTACGGGCTTGCTGGAATATCGCCGGGACACAGCCGAGCCAATCAGGGATCTCACGCAGTTCTTGATGCGCGGACCAAATACACTCACTGAAGGGGAGCGGGAACTGATTGCAACGATCGTTTCATACAAAAATGAATGTAAGTTTTGCACATCCGCACACGCTGCCGTCACCGATGTGCTCCTTGGCGAAAGCGAAACGAGTGAGCAGATCAAAAGAGATATAGAAAGTGCGTCGGTCAGTGAGAAGATGAAGGCGTTGTTGAATATCGCGGCTAAGGTGCAGCAAAGTGGCAAAGCCGTCACACCTCCACTCGTTGAACGCGCAAAAAAAGCCGGCGCAACAGACACTGAGATTCATGATACGGTCCTGATAGCTGCACTCTTTTGCCTCTACAACCGTTACGTGGATGGTCTCGCGACGATCGCTCCATCGGATCCTGCATTTTATAAGGGCCTCGCGGGCCGCATTTCAAAAGGCTACCTACGACAACCACATGGATACGATCATCTGAAAAAGAAATAAGCATGCGGGAAACTGAAATCGGCGCAGATAGACAGAAGCCCACAGGATATCACTGGCTACTATTCCTGATTTGCTTCTTGTCAAACGTTTTTGGTGGCACCGTGTCAACACTCATGTCTGTGTATTTGCCGGTGGCTGTTCAGGATCTGCTTGGAAAGGTCAATGAAGATGACTTCAATGCATTAAGTGCCTCTGTCAATTCAATCTTTGTTTTCGGTTGGGCGATAGGTGGCATCGTTTGGGGAGTGTTGAGCGATCGCATCGGCAGGTCGCAGGCCATGATCCTTTCAATCGGTTCGTATGGGCTTTTCACACTACTCACGGTCTTTACAAACTCATGGATGCTCGTATTAGCATGTCGCTTTTTTTCTGGATTCAGTGTGGGCGGAGTGCTGGTGATCACACCGACCATTCTTTCTGAAGTCTGGCCGGAGAAAACGAGGTCGGTTATTATTGGCATCCTTTCAATCGGATTTCCAATCGGCATTTTTTCGGCAGGCCTGATAGATTTTTTTGTTTCAAACTGGCATCAGGCATTCCTGGTGGGACTCGTGCCGCTCGCCCTCGCAATCTTTTGTATTTGGATCGTGGGAGAATCGTCACAATGGCAATCGTCAATGCAAAGTACGTTGAGGGATGCTAGGGTGGGACTGCTCGGTAATCCAGAGTATCGTAAAAATCTTGTTCTCGGATCTATTTCATTTGGCACCATGCTGATTGGACTATGGGCAATTTTCCTTTGGCTTCCTTCATGGGTCCAAACGCTGCTGACGACGTCCGATGGTCAGAAGGAGCGCGGGTTATCCATGATGGCGCTCGGGGGTGCGGGATTGGCAGGAGGTTTTGTTTCGGGCTGGTTGGCGAATGCCATTGGAAATAAAAAGGCTATGATGCTTTGTTTCGCAGGGTGTTTTGTGATGTCATTGCTGCTACTGAAGTTCAACACAACATTTTCAGTGATGGTCTATGTGGAGATTGCAATGCTGGCATTGTTTTTTGGCGCGAGTCAGGGCGTTTTATCGGGATTTATTCCGAGTTTATTCCCGCCTGCTATCCGGGCCACCGCCACAGGCTTTTGTTTTAACATCGGCAGATTTGTTACCGCAATTACTGTTTTCTTTGTCGGCGCATTCGTATCGGGCTTGGGTGGATATGGCAATGCGCTTACCACATTTTCGTTCGTGTTTGTCGCCGGACTGATAACAACGATCTTCCAGAAAGAAATTCAGTCGCCAGCGCAGAAATCAAATCTCGAAGCCGCATCTCTAAACTCTGAACCCTAAACCCTAAACCCTGAACTCAACATGGCCCACATTAATGTCCCCGAAGGCGTTCCCGGTATAAGAAGTTTGGTTATGTTCCGACCCGAGAGCGGTCAGCATCTCTATGCGCTCGTTCAAGTGTTGTTGCGCGGGGAGTCACCGCTTTCCGAAGCAGAACGTGAGCTTATTGCAGCATATGTTTCATCGCGCAATGAATGCAAGTTTTGCATGAGCAGTCACGCTGCCGCCGCGAGATATTTGTATAAAGATAAAAAACAGGTTGTTGACTTGGTTTTGGATGAATATCAATCAGCACCCATCAGCGGCAAGCTCAAAGCATTGCTGAATATAGCCGGAAAAGTACAGCAAAACGGAAAGCTCGTTAGCGATCCTGATGTAATCGCTGCAAGAAATGCCGGAGCAAACGACCGCGACATACACGACACTGTTTTGATCGCAGCTACGTTTTCGTTATTTAATCGCTACGTCGACGGCCTTGCAACTCTTACTCCCACAGATCCAGCCGCATACGATGAAATGGGAAAACGCCTTGGTGATCACGGATACGTCCTCCCGAAGCAGCAACCCTGAACTCTAAACCCTAAACTCTGAACTAAAAGTGGCCCACATAAAACTTCCCGAAGGACTTCCCGGCATCCGTGGTCCTATGGCGTTCCGGCCTGAAACCGCGAGACCGCTGAATGAGCTTGCTGAAGTTCTCCTGAGGACGGAGAATTCCCTTTCACGTGGTGATCGTGAGCTCATCGCCACTTACGTTTCGTCATTAAACGATTGCTTTTTCTGTCAGAACGCGCACGGTGGCATTGCCCAGCATTATCTGAAATGCGAAATGAAATTTATCGATGATGTGAAAAAAGACTTTGAGAGCATGCCGCTGTCTGACAAGCTCAAAGCGCTGCTGGCGATTGCTGCGAGCGTGCAAAAGGGCGGTAAGAACGTAACCTCACCACAAATTGAGAAGGCGAAGACTCTCGGAGCGACGGACATGGAGATTCATGATACTGTTTTGATTGCCGCAGCGTTCTGTATGTACAACCGTTATGTTGACGGGTTGGGCACCTGGGCGCCGGAAGACAGGCAATTGTATGTCAATCGCGGGCCACGCAGGGCGGAAGAGGGATATCTGGATTTCGATCTTTACAATAATAAATAGGTTCTATTTGTATTCATGAAACAAGGATTGTGCTTGCTGCTTTCTTCTTTGAGCCTCTCATTGTATGCGCAACTTCCGACAGTCGTCGCTGAAGGTGGCAGCGAAAAGCCCATGAACTGGCCGGAGATCCAAAAGGCAGATGATGCAGATAAAGATGGTCCTGGATTCTTTTATAACGACTGCGCGCAAGGCGTGGGAGACGCTCGAGCGTCTTCATTTTTGCCAACCCAGGGGACAAAGAAGTACGGTGCAACAAATCTTACAGACAACGATCCGATGACAGCGTGGGTCGAAGGGAAACCCGGCCTAGGAATCGGCGAGTGGTTCAGCATTACGGCACCTGGCGTGAATGTGATCTACAACGGCTACCAGGCCACGCCTGCCACGTGGCAAAACAATTCGCGCGTAAAGAAATTCAAAGTATACATGGATGATCTTGCCGTGTGCTACCTGGTGTTAAAAGACAAAATGGGGGCACAGCGTTTCGAACTGCCCGTGGACACCGACGCCAAATCTCATGTATTCAAGTTTGAGATCGTCGAAGCATTTCGCGGCCTTAAGTGGGAAGATGTTGGAATATCTCACGTTGATCTTGTGGGTTGCTGCATGGCAGGTGAAACAATTTTGAACGGTATCGACACCGATTTTACGAGGATCGACAAAGCGATAGTTGGTGAAACCATTTTGTCAGTCAATGTGGACTCAATGAAGTTTTTACCAGTTGAGATCAAAAAGATTTCGGTCGCGGCCCACCAGGTGTTGTTCAGGATCCGCACGGCATCTGGTGAAATTCAAGTGACGGGCGATCATCCTTTGTACACCAGGAATGGCTTTAATTCCATCAATTCGTTGAAAAAGAAATTTAATCTCAATGACTACTCACGATTGGCTATGGCAGTTGAGTTGTTGCGGTGGAATGCATCAGCGAAGAAATTCGAGTTTGAGCCCGTAAAAAGTATTGAAGTGGTTTCGGGCATGCATAATACTTATTCAATCCGGGCCCTGTCTGTCGGCACGACCTATTTGGCGAATGGATTTGTGACGAAAGTTTATTAAATGGGAAAATTTAATGCGATTTCCCTGATTCTCAGCGCAATCGGAATCATCACCGTGCTTCCACCCCTTACCCTAAAGAAACCAACCGCACTTCCGTCGAACACATCAACGCCGATCTAACCGCGCGCGACTGCTTACGGCTTACCACTTACAATTTCGAGGGAGGCTTCAAAGTTAACAACGACCGACCGACTACCGCTACCGATTACTATTTCAACTCCCGTAAATACAACTGAATCGTATTCTCCAACCCAAAATACAACGCATCACAAATCAAAGCGTGCCCGATTGAAACTTCGTCGAGATAAGGTATAGATTGATTAAGAAACTTAAGGTTGTGAAGATCCAAATCGTGTCCTGCATTCAATCCCAACTTCAGATCATGCGCTGCCTTCGCCGCTTCGCGATAGGATGCGATTGCCTTGTCGCGATTCTCATGGTAATGTGAAGCATACGGTTCCGTGTACAGCTCGATTCGATCACTTCCGACTTTCGACGCGCCTTCAACCATCTTTACCGAGGGATCTACAAAGACGGAAACGCGCACGCCCAGCAGTTTGATTTCTTCAATGACCTTCTTCAAAAATTCCGCATTTTTCATAGTGTCCCATCCCGCATTCGACGTAATGGCTCCCGGTGGATCCGGAACAAGCGTGGCCTGAGCAGGTCTTACTTCATGGATGAGGTTCATATAACGCTCGTCCGGATAGCCTTCAATATTAAACTCTGTTGTTACAACTTCCTTCAGCTTGATCACATCCGCAAATCGTATGTGCCGCTCGTCCGGCCGCGGGTGGACAGTAATTCCCTGGGCACCAAACCGTTCGCAGTCTATTGCCGTTTTAATAACGTCTGGATTATTGGCCCCGCGCGCATTTCTAAGGGTTGCAATCTTGTTAATATTGACGCTGAGACGGGTCATTTGTTTATACAGCCTATCGTTCGATAACTTTAGCAAAATTACGGAATCATGTCACTGAAAACCACCATCGACAACGACATCAAGAAAGCGATGTTAGCAAAGAACAAAGAAGAACTCGAAGCGCTCCGGAGCATCAAGTCAATGATACTGCTCGCGGAGACGGACAAAGGTGGAACGGGAGAAATCGCCGCCGATGTTGAGGGAAAGATCCTGATGAAAGCCGCCAAGCAGCGTAAAGAATCTGCGGAAATCTTTCAGAAGGAAGGCCGTAAAGATCTTGCTGACAAAGAGAACTTTCAATTGGAAGTAATCAACCGATATCTTCCGAAGCAACTTTCCGAGGCAGAAATTACAGGCGAACTTAAAAATATCATTGCTCAAGTCGGAGCGAAGGGTCCTCAGGACATGGGAAAGGTAATGGGGGTTGCAACGAAAGCACTTGCGGGCAAGGCTGATGGAAAAGTTATCTCCGAGCTCGTTAAAAAACTACTCGCTTCTTGAGCACCATTGATATTGTACTGGCATTATTTGTGCTGCTCGGCGCCTGGAGCGGTTATAAAGAAGGGTTCCTGATGGAACTCTTATCTCTTGTGGCAATTCTAATTGGAGTGCTGGTTGGTTTTAAGCTGATGGGATTGGGCATGCTTTTTCTCGAGGAAAAATTTAATGCCGACAAAAGGACGCTCCCTTACATTTCTTTTGGCGTCATCTTCATAATTATCGTGGTGCTCGTTCGTTTATTAGGAGGATGGGTAAAAGCGTCGATAGACAAGTCATTTCTTGGAACGGTCGACCAGGCGATGGGCGCAGCGCTGGGAGGATTCAGAATATTGTTCATGCTAAGCATCGCACTTTGGATTATGGATTCATTAAAACTTTCGTTTCGAAGTGAATGGACTCACGACTCATGGTTATACCCGTTTACAGCAACGCTTGCACCCAAAACAGTGGATTGGATTGGTGGATTTTTGCCGGTTTTTAAAGAAATATTTTCACAGTTCTGATTAGAATTTTTTTCACTTACTTTTCTGTCTGATAAGCAACTTGCATGGCCCTCAACGTAAAAGAAGCGAACGGTTACAAATACGTCGATGAAGGCGCCGGACCACCCATGGTTTTGCTGCACGGACTTTTTGGTGCCTTGAGCAACTGGGAGGGTGTTGTCGGAAAATTTTCAAAACGCTTCAGGGTTGTCATACCGATGCTCCCGATTTATGAAATGCCTATTAAGGAAGCAGGGCTGGAAGGACTGCGGAAATTTGTTGAGGATTTTGTGACGTTGATGAAACTTGACAAAATGGTCCTACTTGGGAATTCGCTGGGAGGTCATGTTGGTCTGCTTTATACGCTGCACAACAGTGCAAAAGTCGACAAGCTTTTGCTGACAGGCAGCTCAGGTTTGTTTGAAAACACGATGGGTGGATCTTATCCGCGAAGGGGGAGCTATGATTATATCCGCGAACGCGTAGCGTATACGTTCTACGATCCCAACGTCGCATCTAAAGAGCTCGTGGACGAGGTTTTTGAGACCACAAAGAGTATTCCCAAGTGCATGCGTATCGTTGCGATTGCTAAATCCGCGCAAAGGAACAACCTCGCAAATGATTTACCGAACATCCTGGTTCCCACATTGCTTGTTTGGGGATTAAATGATACCATCACCCCGCCGATGGTGGCGTATGAATTCAATCGGTTGATACCGAATTCGGAACTGCATTTCATCGACAAATGTTGCCATGCGCCGATGATGGAACATCCGGAAAAGTTTAATGAGATTGTGGAGGAGTTTCTGATAAAATCCTCTAATCTCGCAAAGACGAATTAGGAACAACTAAGAAATGATTGCAGAAGAACTTATCAACCACATGGTCCCGCCTCTCAAGGTGACCGACGACGCGCACAAAGCGATTGTGTGGATGGAGGAATTCCGCTGCAACCATTTACCCGTTGTCAGCGAAGGAAAATTACTGGGATTTATTTCTGAGGAAATCATTCTTGAGTCCAACGATATCATCAAAAACCTGGAGGACTTCGAGCTGGTTGGCAAAAACTGCGTGGTCGGATTGGAATCCCATTTTTTTGAGATCCTTCGCATCGCCGGCGAGCACAAACTCAATGTGGTTGCTGTCCAGAACGACGAGGGCCAGTATATGGGAATTATCACAGTTCAGGACATGATGGCCTCATTTGCGCAGACGGCCTCTGTTCAAATGCCAGGAGGAATTCTTGTACTGTCGATGGACCTCATCGACTATTCACTCGCTGAGATCAGCCGCTACGTGGAGGAAAACAAAGCCAAAGTCATCAGCAGCACGATGATGGAAGACCCTCTTGACAAAGGTAAAATCAAGGTGACGCTCAAGATCAATCAACTTGATCTTTCGCGCATCGTCGCCACCTTGGAACGTTTCGGCTACCGCGTCATCGGCCGGTACCAGGAGGCTCCGCGCGATGATGACAGCAAGGAGCGCCTGGATATGTTGATGAAGTATCTCAATATTTAGTCGTAACCGCGCGGAGAGAAACTAATCTCTGCACACTCCGCATCTGTCATCCTGAGCGGAGACGAAACGATGCGGTTAACGCATCTGTAAATTATTCGCTCTTCAGGTTTTCTACCGGATTGACGTAGACTGCTCGCCATGTCTGCGATCCGATAGTGATGGTACCAAGGATAATTAGCACTGACACACCGATCAAGATTGTTGCACCATCGACAGATACGTGGTAGGCGAGCAGCTCAAGCCAGAGGTTATTAACAAAATACGCCGCCGGAACGGCAATCGTGATTGCGAGCGCCAGGATCGTCACGAACCCTTTTGACAGAAGAAATACAAGAGAGCCATCGCTGCTTCCAAGTACTTTTCTGATCGATATTTCCTTCATGCGCGTCTCCGTGGTATAGGTTGCCATGCCGAGAAGACCAAGGCATGAGATCAGGATTGACAGAAAAGCAATCACACTGAGCATGCTGACCAAGTCTCCGAAAAGAATGTTGTACATCTTATGAATTTCCTCGCTGAAATCCCGATGCTCGATCTTCAGGGAAGGATTGATCTTCGCCCAGGCTGCCGTGATCGATTTTCCAGCTTCTTCCACTGATCCAGTGTATTCAACCTGTAGCATTCTGAATTGCCCTGGATCATAAATGAGGATCATGGGCTCCATTTTTTCCATGATCATCTGGTGGTTGTAATCCTTAACAACGCCGATGATTTGCTTGCGAGAAGAGTCCTTTTTAATGATTACTTCCTGGCCAATAGCCTCTTCGGCAGAGGCAAACTGAAAGGTTTTAAGAGCTGATTCGTTGAGAAGGATGAAATTTTTATTCGATGCACCTGCATCAGCGTTAAAATGCCTGCCAGCAACCAATGAAACGTTGATGTTCTTAAGATAATCTTCATCAACAGAAAAATAGGCCACGAATGTCCAGTCTTTGTCCTCGATGGATTTCTTAAACCCGTCACCATATGTAAAACCCGCTGCAGGCAGATGCGAGACAACAGATACACTTTCTATGTTGCTATACTTCAACAACTCTGCCTTTACAACCTCGGGCGCTTCATCATTCAATCCCACCACCATCTTTTTCTCCATATTGAATCCGTGGTCGGCACGCATCAATAGCTGCAGTTGATTGAAGACAACGACAACGGATAGAATGAAGATCAGGGAAAAGCTGAATTGTGCCACCAACAGCGTCTTGCGCATTCCAATTCCGGAAAACAGCTTGATGCCGGTCAAACCTTTCAATACTTTAACAGGCTGAAATCCGCTGAGGACGACAGCGGGAAATATTCCTGCGATGATCCCTACCACCACGGCAAACACGAAGAAGACGATGAAGATGAAATAGTTTAACTCGAGATCCCAGCGGAGCAGCCTTGCGAAGCTCAACTGCAGCATCAACGGTTTGAGGATCAAGACCAGCATTATAGCAAAACAAAGGGAAAGCAGCGCCACAACAACTGATTCCGAAAGGAATTGAACGAAGATCTGCCAGCGCATCGCACCGGTGACCTTGCGCACTCCAATCTCTCTCGCGCGTGTCAGCGATCTTGCAATGGACAGGTTGGTAAAGTTGAAGCACGATGTTAGCATTACGACACCAGCCAGACCTGCGAAAAAGTAGACGAAGACCCACGGCAGCACAGGACCGATCGCGTTGTTGATCGTGCTCCCCGGTGTGATGTTCATGAGATTTTGTGGTATGAATTTCACCTTCCGTTGGTCTTCAGGATTCGTAATTCCTTTTTCGTATTCGGCTTCAATCTTTTGAAGGGACGACGAGAGATCGCCGAGCGTGGCTTCCTTTTCAAGCAGCACATACACCCATCCGGAATTATAGTCGTATCGATTATCACCATCACGATACCGGTTTCCATCATCGATACCCTTGTTTACTTTGGCTGCTGCCGCGAGACTCTTGACTGTTGCCATACTTGCCAATGCTTCAAACGCGATGTGCGACTTATGGCTTGTTTCTTTTAAGACTCCCGTGACTTTGTATGGGCCCTCAACGCCTACTTTGAATGACTCACCTACGGGGTTTTCCTGCTTAAAGAGTTTTTTTGCCGCAGCTTTCGTGAGCACCACGGCATAGGGTTCAACCAACGCCGTCTTCGGATCTCCGTACTCCAATTCATATTCGAACAATTCCAGCACTTCAGGATCTGCAAAGTATCCTGACAACGGTATGTTTACGTTTTGCTCCAACTCGAGCCACAGGTTGCCGAAACCCCGCCTGATTCGTGCTGCCTTCTCGACCCCCGTATAATTTTCGATCAAAATCTGTTTCAAAGGCAAGCTCGTCGTTGAACTTTCGCTATGAAGATTGCCTTCCTTTCCTATCGTCCGTGAATTGATCCGGTAGATCCGGTCGCGCTTCGTGTTATACCGGTCATACATCATCTGATCAGCCACCAGCATGATAATGCACATGGAGAGCGTCATCGCTATGGCGAGGCCAAAGATGTTGATGAAAGAGAATGAGCGATGGCGCAACAAGCTCCGGACCGCTGTCTTGATATAATTCTGCAGCATGATTTTGAATCTTTAAGAAAAGTGATGGAATTACGAGTCTGAGACGTGCGAAGGCGCTGGAAGTTGCAGCACTACTTTGTTTCCTTTTTCACCATGAAATAATAGATCAGGAATCCGATCGATACAAACACAGCAAAAAGACCATATGGCAATGGAGATTCAGGGCGTACGTTTACGAATTCCATTATGATAAGGGACAATCCACCAAAGAGCGCAATCAATCCCCATTTCAGGGACGCATATTTATTTTCGGTAGCATGCTGTTTGAAAATTGCTTGTGTGTCGTCGTTCACGAAACCCTTGTCGATCATTTTCTTTTTAAGAATATAATCGGTCATCGTTTTGACGAATAGATAAACGGTGCCACCGAATCCACTGAAAATTGCGATCGGCATTAACACTTCTCTGAGATTAGCATCCATGGGAATAGAATTTAATATTTCTTGTTTGGAGCGTGAGACACGGGTTGGGGTGGAGATGTTGCAGCTCGGCGAAAGATTTCAGAAAAACCTTGAAGCAGGCGCATTTGCAAAATCCTTTGCGCCCTTCGCGCATGCCCTCTGCGCTCTTTGCGCTAAACTGCATTTCCAGCGTCTTTAGGCGCCTTTTTCCCCCAAAAAAATCCGTATTTTCTGCAACACTTGCCCCGAAACACGTGTCAAACCCCGAAATGACTGATGATCGGACCCTGGTACTGCGCATCGTGCGTGGTGACATGCTTGCTTTCAGGGCGCTCATCAGGCAACACGAACGGCTTGTGACACACATGATAGGCAGACTGGTTGACAACGCGGAGGACAGGGAAGAACTGTGCCAGGACGTTTTTATTAAAGTGCACGAGAAACTCCAGGAGTTCAATTTTCAGTCAAAACTTTCCACATGGATCGCGACCATTGCCTATCGCCATGCTATAAATCACCTTCGAAAAAACCGCATTAAGGTGAGTGATATTCCTGACGAAGACAGCTTCACAACGCACTTTATCGCCCAGGATGATATGGCTGAGAAATTCGAAGACGAAAATATCAATGAGTGGGTACTGAGGTTTATTGAGAAATTGCCCGTTCAATACAAAGCTGTCCTTACAATGTATCATCTTGACGGGATGACTTATCCTGAAATCGGTGAGGCTACGGGAATGCCGGAAGGAACTGTAAAAAATTATCTATTCAGAGCGCGGACAATGATAAAAGAAATGGTAAAGAGGTACCTTGGACAAGAAGAAATATCATGAAAAGCGACGAAGAATTACAAAGGTGGATAGAGCAGACGGGTGACGGCTCCGGACAAGACGCACAGATCTATAAAGAGGTCTTCAAAGCTTTGCGACATGAACCGGATTTTAAATTACCACCTTCTTTTGCTGACCGGGTTGTCTCACGAATTGAGGCCGCCCGTGAATCCAAGACAGAAATTGTATGGATCTTCGTTGGTGTGCTTTCGTTTGTCATCACGGGGATGATTGCCGTTGCACTGACGAACTACAAACTGGACTTCGGCGTGCTGAAATTTATTTCCGGTTTCCCGGGATTAATCGCGTTCGGAGTGGCATTTATCGCAGGCCTTCATTGGTTTGATAAGAGGTTTGTCAGGAAGCCGACCGCTGAATAGGAAAGCACTTCCCACCGGATCTCACAGATCGAATGCGCACGGATTTTCACAGATTGATGCAAGAATCTGTGGTGATCCGTGATACTCAACCTGCCTGCCGGCAGGCAGGTCCGTGCTAATCCGTGGGAACTGTATTATTTAATTCAATGGCGCTACTGCCAGCTTCACGATGATCCCTGTGTAATAGTTGCGTCCGGTCGCAACGTTATAGTATCTGCCACCAGCAGCATTCAGATCATTTCCTAAACTGTATTTGCGGTCAAGCGCATTATCAATTCCTGCAAAAAATTCAACAGGAACACCGATTGTTGCCTTGTACCCGATCCTTGATCCAATCAGAAAATAATCAGCAGCGTAATCGGTATTCGCATCATTGAGCGGCAGCCTTTCGCTGTAGTTGCCGGTAAAATTCAGATAGAATCCTTTTCGAAAAACAAGATCACCGCCAAAAGTGACCAGCGTCGGCGACACACCTGTCAGTGCATTCCCGGAATAGTTTTTTCCGTCGTTGATGTATTGATCAAACTTGTAATGATTGTAGGTATAGCTTGTCCATACTCGCAACGAATTCGCACGGTCTTCTGACAACGGGGTTAACCACGACACATAGACTTCCGCCCCTTGCTGCGATGTGGACCCGGCGTTCACAAAATAATCGGCGCCTGTGGCATCGCGCTGGATCACAATTGCATCTTTTAGATGGAAATCATACAACGCCACTGAGAAATCGAGCGCATTGAAAAAGCGACTCTTCAGTCCGGCTTCGTAACTGGTGCCGTGCTCGGCATTCAACGTGTTATTAAACGCAGCTGTAGATGGTCTGACCTCCGCAAGAGATGGCGGCGAGAATCCACTGCTCACACTTCCATACACGGAAAGTGCCTGCGAGATCTTTTTCAACACCGCAATACGTGGCAGCAAGACCGGGTCGAAATTTCTTTCCTGACTCGTTTGTGGCGCCGGCGCCTTTCGCAGGAAAGAATAGTTGACATAATTGGCGCTGCCGCCAACTGTCAAATAAAAATTTTGGGGTAGATCAAATTCTCCCTGGACGAATCCGAGAAACAGTTGAGAACGCAGCACGTCATCTGTCTGCACGTTTCCCTGCACACCGCTGAGGTTGTCGTAATCAGTGACGGGTGAGTAAAAATGTTGATACTCCGCTCCAAACGTGAGCTTTCCCTTCCACGATGCCTGATTGAATTTGTATTGCGTATCGGTGCGTCCGCCCCAATTCTCCTCTTCACGTATTTCATAGTTCCGAATCGAAGGATTCGTGAAGTGCGTCACCGATCCGAACATGCCGATTCGAGTCGACCATTGATCGTTCCAATCATGATCAAAGGAAAGACCGGCGTAGCTGGTTCGATTGCTCACCGCCGCTTGCTGCTTGACAGCACCGGGAGAGGTGGGAGAGGAATCTGGTCGGGCCTGAGTCGCATCCTGATTGTATTGCGTTTCGGTAAGGCCACCCGGGGTTTGATAATAAAGGTCCGTAGAAAATGTTGTTCCGCTTAAGAAGCTCTTCGGGCTTAATGACAATTTCCAGTCAAGCTGTGCCGACTGGCGATCCATTTTTGTTTGCTGGCGATAACCGTCAGCGTGCTGTGAGCCAAGCCGTACGTCGAGCTGGAATTTCTTAGAAGAGAGCAGCGTGCCTCCACCCTGGATCTTTGACAGGCCATAACTACCCACGACATACTGCACATTGAAAGAAGATTTTACCGGAGCCTGCAGGAGCACGACGCCACCGGTGCCCGCGCAGTACAGGCTGGCACCAGGGCCCTTGATTATTTCCATGCTTCCGATCGCATTGAAATCAAAAAGATTGAGGTAAGTGTTGCCACTTCCGTCCGTCATCGGTAGTCCGTTCCAATAAAACTTTACATTGCGCACACCGAACGGAGATCGAAGCGTGCTTCCCCGGATTGAAAAGCGGTAACTGCCAGGAGATCGCTCTTCCATCCGCACGCCAGGGACTGAATTCGCTGCCGGAAGAAGTGAAACATTGGAGAAACGACTGAGATCGGATTCCTTGATGACGGCGATTGCTGCGGGTACTTCGGATTGTGGACGATCCGAAGCATAAGCTTTGACGATTACGTCGTCAAGAAACCTGACTGTATCTTCTTTAACTGACTGTTGCGCGAACAAGCGCGAGGAGAGCAGTAGCAATAATGTAACGGAATATTTCAGACCTTTCTATTGAGGATATCAAAGATACCAGAAAGTTATATTTTTGAATCGTTCCGTCTTTTTCGTGCCAATGAAGAACGCTTTAATTTTTCTCTTGTCGATGGCTATCACCCAGACTTTGGGACAAAAGCAATTTGCAGAAATTCCATTATCCGGTTCGCGGGTTTGGGATGTGCAAGCATTTGAGGTTGGCGATAGCTTGTTCGTTGTCTACGACGAAATCGGTACAGAAGGCAATAAAGTCAAAGCTGCAGCTTGGGTCACCCCTGCGGGCCAAATTGGGAAATTAAGGTTTGACGAATTACAGAATGTAACGTTGATGGATGTTGTTAGGAAAAATGATCTTATCTACTACTATATATTATCCGAAAAAAAGAAGTCGATCGCGCTTGAGGCCATAGAAGAAAACAGAACACTGAGGAAGAGGCAAAAACTTTCTGAAAGCATTACGTTGCCTGGTGAATTCCTGGCGTCTTTTGTCAGGCAATCCCTGATGAATGTCGTGTGCTTTGACCGGGAGAAAAGCAAAATTCTTGTAACGGTATTGGATGGGCGAAATATCCTGGGCCAGCACGAAGTACTGTCCATCGACAGGAAGTTTCTCACACGGGAGGGAATGGAGTTTTTTGACAAAAATGGATACACCAATGCGTCGAGAGGGAATCTTGGTATCAAGATGGTTGTCAATAATGATTTGATGTCCATTTCAGTTGACCACCTTGCTAAAAATCAAACTAAAATCTTTAAAGTTTCCCTTCCAGATTTTAAAGTCGATTCAACGGCAGTGAATTATCAGCCGGCTGACAATTCCTCTTCGATGATTTACAACGAACACCTTTACAGGTTGAGTGGGAACGGTGACCAGATGTTTCTGGAAGTATTCAGACTTTCCGACGGTAAGAGAATTACCCTTCATCCCTTGCCACTTTCCGGCTTGCCTGAGAATGTGAGCTATTCAAGGGAGGGTGATAAGAGCGAGATCTCCAAGGAAAGAACCTTTAAACTCACAGGTACAGCGAGGGTGGTTGATTTTTCTATAGTCGTGGCGGGCGATGATCAATATACCTACTTAAGGCTGGGAAGTCACATGGGTGAAAAGCCGCCGTTTATACCGGTAGGTCAATATGCATTTCAAATGTACGTGGCGAACTCAATGAGCAATGCTGTCCGCAATAATGACAATACGCCAGGAATCAACAGATATTTCTATCTCCGCGAGTCAAAAGATCATACATCTTACCAAATAATCACTAATCCAAACGATTATCCTGGTGTTCAAAGGGCTGATGAGCACGAAATAGTTTTGGAGAAGGGATACAAGGTAACCTACAAGGCATATGAAAGATCGGCCGATGCCACATTGACGGGAATCTACTGCTATAAAAAGAAGTTAGTATTTGTGCGGTACTAACAGATGGTCTTGCGGAGGGCGGGTCTCTAGAACTTTGTCTCCAGCATCACGGCCTCTAAAGGCTTGGCGCCGGGGAAATATTCCACCAACTTCATCATTACGCTGTCGACCACCGTATCCGGGCACGAAGCGCCACTTGTTAGAACTATCGTTAGGGGTTCCTTTTCGGGTATAAATCCATACGTGACTCTCTTTTCTTTCTTGTGATAATCGAAATGATGGATCTCGTTCATTGACTTGATCTCTTCATCAGAATTGATGAAGTAGGTCTTAAATGCACGTTCGCACAATTCAACAATGTGCGATGTATTCGAACTATTATAACCCCCGACCACAATGGCTAAATCGGCTTGTGCCTTCAGCAACTCATACGTCGCGTCCTGGTTGTCGTTGGTTGCATAGCACAACGTATCACGTGTATCGGCAAAATGTTCCTTTATGGAACCTTCACCGTACCTCTTGACCATGGTTTGTTTAAAGAAGTCTGCGATCGCTTGCGTTTCCGTAGCAAGCATGGTTGTTTGGTTAACAACTCCAACCTTCTTCAAATCCTCTTCAGGATCAAACCCGTCGGAATATTTTCCCAGGAATTCATCATAGAATTCTGGCCGGGGCTTGCCGCCAAGGATATAGTTGCCAAGCCTTATGGCGTCCTCCATATCACTCACGACAATCGAAGCTGTGTTCTGCTTGCTGTGAGAAAATGTGGCGCGCGTTTCTTCATGCCGCGGTTTTCCGTGAATGATGATTGTATACTTTTCCTGCCCTAACTTTTCCGCACGATTCCATACTTTTTCGACGAACGGGCAAGTGGTATTGTATTGTTCGACTTGTACATCCTTCTTCTTTAACAATTCCTCGATCTCGACTGTAGTTCCGAATGCAGGAATAATGACGATATCGGATGGATGAATATTCTCCCAGGGTATGAATTGTGTGCCGTCTGTGTCCATGATAAATTTTATCCCCCGGCTCAGAAGGTCCTTGTTCACCTCCTGGTTGTGGATCATCTGACTTAATAGGTAGACGTTTTTTGACGGGTTTTCTTCGAGTGCTTTATAGCTGATCTCGATTGCATTCTCAACGCCATAGCAAAAGCCGAAGTGACGTGCGAGCACAAAGCGCACGGGTCCGAAATCTAAAATTGAAGGCGAAAAATCCTGCTTGCGCAAATCTTTTAACCTGCGCGATTCCTTGATTTTACCGGTAATGGATGACCGGTAATATGATGGGATTTGAAAACTCTTAATACAAAAGCATTTTAGATCGCGCTCTCCTGCTTGCCGGCAGGCAGTGCAAAGTTAGCTTTTTGCCGCGATGCATCGCGACAGATCCAGACGTAAGCGCGACAAAGAAACAAATCCCGACGTCCCGCCTGATGGCAATGGGACGGGCGTCGGGAATAATTTTATGCAGCTTTTGAAAGCTTGTCTTCTTTGACTTTGTTGGTGTGGACCTCCTTTGAATTGAGATCGAACCATTTCACTTCTACCAGATTTTTTTTGAAGTACTTGAGCACCTCCATGACTTTACCGTCAATTTTACTACGGACGCGCTCGCCTTTCTTAAACAATCTCCTCATTTCTCCAGGTTGATTTTACAGTGACTTATAATCGAATAGCGTAATTGAATTCCTTCGGGTAGTCCTCGTAGATGCCCGAAAAGGTCACGAGGTCACCGGATTTCTTACTATTTACAATATCGTTGACATCTTTCACAGTTTTTACGGGCTTATCGTTGATGTGGGTGATGATAAAGCCATCCCGCATCTCTGTATAACGAGCAATTTTGCCGTTTTCGATGGATTTTACCCGTACGCCGTATGTCAGGTCAAGCCGCTTCAAAACCTTTGCATCAGCATTTTCCAGCTCCAGGCCGAGCGCTGCAGCAGCCGTTTTTTCTTCGCGCTTTACTGCCGCAACCTTGCCCTCTTTATTTTTCAATGTTACAGTAAAGGATTTCTCAGCGCCGTGGCGATTTACAACTACATTGACTTTGTCACCGGGATGCTTAAGTCCTATATACTCGATCAATGCGGCACTGGTGCGAACCGGCATTTCGTCGAGTTTCACAATCACATCGCCTTTTTGGATGCCCGCTTCTTTTGCGGCGCTCCTGTCTTCAGCATCTCCGAAACCGCTGACATACGCACCTTCCCTAACACTCAGGTCTTCCTCCTTGGCAAGGTCATTTGTCACCGTTCCTACCTGGATTCCAAGCCACCCGCGCTGTACGGTGCCATAAGCCAGCAAGTCTTCAACGATCTTACTGACAATATTTGAAGGTACGGCAAAGCCATATCCGGAATAAGAACCAGTTGGGCTCGCAATGGCAGTATTGATTCCGAGCAATTCACCACGAAGATTTACAAGTGCGCCACCACTGTTGCCAGGGTTGATGGCTGCATCAGTTTGAATAAACGATTCGATCGCCGTGCGTCCTCCTTGCGGATTGCTTGGATTACCACTATTGATGATGTTGATGTTTCTGCCTTTCGCACTCACAATGCCGGCAGTTACTGTAGAGTTGAGGTTGAAAGGATTACCTACTGCAAGCACCCACTCTCCAACCTTGGCTTTATCCGAATTGACGAAGGAAAGGTACGGCAGCGCTTTCTCCTCGATCTTGATCACCGCAATATCGGTGTCAGGGTCCGTTCCGACGACTTCAGCCTTATAAGTTCTGTTGTCGGATAACGTTACATCCAGCACATCGGCTCCTTCTACTACGTGATTATTGGTAGCTATATATCCGTTCGCGTTTATGATAACCCCGCTGCCCGAGCTTTGCGAAGGCCCACGCCTTTGCTGGCCGCCATTCGGACCGAAAAAGAATTGGAAAGGATCATTTTGATCCTGGTTCCGATCTCGCGAGGCGATTTGCTCACCGGAAGTGGCCCGGATGTGGACGACTGCTTGCGTTACCTTTTCAGCGACCGTGGTGAAGTCGAGAGGCACCGTCTCACCATTCTCATTAACACGGTAAGCAACCTGCGATGTTGGAACCGTATTTACATGTTCAATTTTTATTGCATTATTTCCGGTACCAATCCATTGGGTTGATACCAGCGTCAGACCGCTTCCTAACATCGCGGCCAGAACCAGAGATCCAAAGCGCTTCATATCATTCTAAATTTTAATTGTTTTCAAGTAGTACAATCAATCCAGGAAAAATTGTGCCAGGGCACATTCCTGACAATTTTTCAGGGTAGAATAAATACGGCATACGGCTTGAAAAGGTTCAAATTCAGGTCAGAAACGTCATTTTTTGACCAATTCACCATTTTTGTAATTGTATTGAATAGTGAGGTTTCCATTCTGATCATACCACTTTGACACTCCGTCCCGCACTCCATTTTTATACATGGACTCTTCCATCAGTTTAAGATTTGTGTCATAATATATTCTTACAGTGCCATCGATCTTTCCATTCACGTAGGTGCGTTCTTCATGAACGTTTCCGTAGTTGTACTCTTTATATTCACCTTCACGAACGTCGTTGTGGTACATGCTGCGTTTGGATACGGACCCGTTGTTAGTGAACTCAATGGCAACACCTTCTTTCTTATCATGATAATAGGTTGTTAGGGTCTTGATGACACCGGTATCATAATATTCAAGCCATGAGCTTTCCTTCATTCCATCCAGCAGGTAGCCCGACGACAGGACTTTGCCTGTGGCATCTTTCGTTTCGGTAAGCACGGGCGTTCCCGTAGGCGTAGCTGGCGCAGGTTCAGTCACAGCCTTTTCAGGTGAGGTTGTTTTTGGTGGAGGATTATTTCCACAGCCCGCCAGGAAAGTCAGAAACACAATAGCAAACAGGATTTTTCTCATATTTAGAACGTTTATCAAGGTGTTAATTTATACATCTGCTATGAAAATCAAGGGACAGGTGGTGCTTAAAAAGGGAAGGGAAGCCTCCGTAAAACGATTCCATCCGTGGATTTTCTCGGGAGCAATTTTCTCGAAGGATGACCACCTAACCGATGGCGACTGGGTGGAAGTAAAAGATGGCTGGAGAAACACACTCGGTGCCGGCCACTATCAACAGGGAACAATCTCCGTACGGATTCTTTCTTTTTCGCAAGAAATACCGACCGCATCGATATATGCAGATAAAATAGCGGAAGCGTTTAAGCAACGGCTCGTCAGCAAAGTCATTACAAGCGCTACTGATAGTTATCGTTTGGTACACGGTGAGGGCGACGGCCTACCGGGCCTTATTGTCGATGTTTATAATGGCGTCGCAGTCTTGCAAGCTCATTCGATAGGAATGCACCGTGACCGCGAATTGATTTCGGCAGCCATTCAGACCGCATTGGGAGGTCAGATCGGAGCCGTTTTCTACAAAAATCAGGGGATTTTGCCCGAAAAAGGACAGAATGCTTACCTCAGCGGAATGAGCCCCGTTCCGCATATAATCCAGGAGCATGGAAATAAGTTTTATGTTGATTGGGAAGAGGGGCAGAAGACTGGATTCTTTTTAGACCAGCGGGAGAACAGGAAGCTTGTGGGTGAGATGGCTCGCGGAGCGAGCGTGCTCAATACTTTTTGTTATACCGGTGGGTTCTCCGTGTATGCGCTGAACGGTGGAGCGCTGCAAGTGCACTCAGTCGATGCATCTGAGAAAGCCGTTCGGCTAACGGAAAAAAATTTATCGCTGAATGGTTACGACCCGGAAAGAAATTCCTGTTACGCCATGGATACTTTCGATTTCCTGAAAGACAAGAAGGATGAGTATGATTTTATAATACTTGATCCACCGGCGTTTGCAAAGCACAAGGATGCAAGACACCAGGCGATGAAAGGTTATCAGCGATTGAATGCGGAAGCGTTCAAAGTGATCAAGGCGCATGGAATCATCTTTACTTTTTCCTGTTCCCAGGTTGTCGATCGCCAGTTGTTCAAAGACACAGTGGTGTCATCTGCGATTCAGGCAGGCAGAGAAATAAAAATCCTGCATCATTTATCGCAGCCTGCTGATCACCCCGTTTCGATTTATCATCCGGAAGGAGAGTATCTCAAAGGGCTTGTATTGTACGTGCATTGAGGCCCCTCTTCTCTTCGCTAAAACTGCCACCGTGGAACGTCTATAAAAGCTTACACGAGTAAATAAATGCTGCCGCCACGGTTGGACCGCCATTGATGAACATCGAACAGTTTCAGAAAAAGAGTCAGGCAGCAACGCGATAAGCCGACGGCAGCGAAAAGTTGAGTTGAGTAAAGAATTATTATTTTTGAAATAAAAGCAGCCAAAAAGGATCTCCTGTGGATGAAAATAAACCAGGGCGGCAAACGTCAATACAGGAGGCAACGAAGCTGAAAACTTTGGTAGTATCTTTACAAAAACCTAGAAAATAAATTATGAGCAAAGGATTAATCAGTGTACTGGTAGTAGTAGGACTTCTTGTTGTTTTTGTTGGGGGATTCTTCATGTGGGGAACGGGTGTATATGATAACGCAATAGGTCTTCAGGAAAATGTAAAACAATCATGGGGTGATGTTCAGGCGACTTATCAAAGAAGAGCCGACCTCATTCCTTCGTTAGTGGCTACAGTAAAAGGCGCCGCGGAAAACGAGAAATCAATTCTTGTGCAAGTAACACAAGCCCGCGCCGGAATTGTAAATGCTACAACGCCTGAAGAGCTTGATCGCGCAGGAAAACAAATTAATACCGCGATCAACCTGGCCTTTGAAGCGTATCCACAAATTCGTTCGACTGAAAATTTTTCAGACCTGCAATCGCAGTTGGAAGGAACAGAAAACAGAATAGCCGTGGCCAGGGAGCGATACAATGAAACCGTTAATGGATACAATAGATATGTCAGAGGATTTTTCAAACGGTGGGCGTTGAGCACATTCGGAGGTGGGGAAGATTTTTCCGCCAAGAAAGGATTTGAAGCTTCGGCTGGTTCAGAGAAAGCACCCGAGGTTAAATTCTAAGGGATCCTTATTTAGAAACAAGAAAGCCCGACTATAGATAGCCGGGCTTTTTATTTCGATGCGTTTGCTGTCTACTATACGACCGCAAACTGTCTACTATTTTATGGTGTGCGTTTCACTTCACGGTTCTCGTAACTTTCAATCACATCGCCGATGGTAATGTCATCGAATTTCTCGATACCCATACCACAGTCAAAGCCTGAGCGAACTTCGCTGACGTCGTCTTTGAAGCGCTTCAATGTGCTTAGTTTGCCGGCATAGATCACGATACCGTCGCGGATCAGGCGAATAGGGTTGGCGCGCTTGACGTAGCCATCGGTCACCATACACCCGGCAACTGTTCCGAATTTTGTGATTTTGAAGACTTCCCGGACGTCGGCATTCCCAACAATAACCTCTTCGGTCTCCTTCTCGAGCATACCTTCCATCGCACTCTTAACATCGTTAATGGCGTCATAAATGATGGAATACAGGCGAATTTCGATCTCTTCGGCATCTGCCAGTCTTTTCGCGGAGGGAGACGGACGCACCTGGAATCCCACAATTACCGCATCGGAAGCCGAGGCAAGCAGAACGTCGGACTCGGAGATCTGACCCACACCTTTGTGGATGATACCCACCTGGATCTTCGGCGTTGAAAGTTTTTGCAAGGAGTCTGAAAGGGCCTCCACCGAACCGTCCACGTCACCTTTGATGATTACATTCAATTGCTTGAATGAACCGATTGCGATACGCCTTCCGATTTCGTCGAGAGTAATATGCTTCTTGGTGCGGATGCTTTGCTCACGCACGAGCTGAGCTCGCTTGGTAGCGACTTCCCTTGCCTCACGGTCTGTCTCGTAGACTGAAAATTTCTCGCCTGCCTGTGGAGCTCCATCGAGTCCGAGCACCTGTACTGGTGACGAGGGGCCGGCGTCTTTCAACTTCTTTCCGGTGTCATCGAACATAGCTTTTACGCGGCCATAGTTCGAGCCTGCAACCATAATATCTCCTACGCTTAACGTGCCACTCTGCACCATCAACGTGGCCACATAGCCTCTACCCTTATCAAGTGACGCTTCGATAATAGATCCGGATGCCTGCTTGTCGGGATTAGCCTTAAGGTTAAGCAATTCGGATTCTAGCAATACCTTTTCGAGCAGGTCGTCGATACCCTTTCCGGTCTTCGCCGAAATTTCCTGGCTCTGATATTTTCCACCCCATTCTTCAACGAGGATATTATTCTTGGACAACGACTCCCTTACCTTATCAGGGTTTGCCGTTGGTTTATCTATCTTGTTTATAGCGATTACGATCGGCACACCAGCTACCTGCGCGTGGTTGATTGCTTCTTTTGTTTGAGGCATCACGTCATCGTCTGCCGCCACAACAATAATAGCAACGTCGGTAAGTTTCGCACCGCGTGCGCGCATGGCAGTGAATGCTTCGTGACCTGGTGTATCAAGGAAAGCGATCTTGTGGCCACTCTTGGTTGTCACGTCGTATGCACCGATGTGCTGCGTGATACCTCCGGCCTCGGAAGCAACTACTTTCGTGTTCCTGATGTAATCAAGCAAGGAGGTCTTGCCATGATCGACGTGACCCATGATGGTCACGATGGGTGCACGTGGCTTGAGGTTTTCCTCAACTTCTTCCTCTTCTTCCTCTATCGTTTCTTCTTCGGAGGAAATAAACTGCACTTCATATCCAAACTCGTCGGCGATCACCGTGATCGCTTCTGCGTCGAGACGCTGGTTGATCGAAACGAACATACCCAGGCTCATGCAAGTTGAAATGACGTCATTGACTGACACGTTCATCAGCGATGCGAGGTCATTCGCAGAAATGAATTCAGAGACGCGAAGTGTTTTAGAAGCTTCCTGCTCTTGAAGTAATTTTTCTTCGTGCGCCTCAGACACTGCCTGCCGCTTTTCCTTCCGGTATTTCGCGCCAGTGAATTTTTTCTGGCCACCGCTCAGCTTGGCAAGTGTCGCTTTGATCTGATCCTGGATTTCCTTTTCAGAAGGCTCGCCTTTCTGTACGTGCGCGGGACCGCGTCTCGGTCCGGCACCAGCGCCGGTTCTTGGCGCTCCTCCTTTGCTCTCGTTTCCCTGCGAAGGAATTCTCTTCCGAGGGCGCTTCTTACGTGCGTCTTCCTTGCTCTCGGCAGTGGGTGCAGGTTTCTTCTCTTTCTCAACCGGCAATTCGATCTTGTCAACGACTTTGAGCCCCTGAAGCCTGTTTGCTTTCGCCTTGATGAGCTCGAGTTCCGGAGCCTGAGGCTTTTCAACCTCGGCAACAGGTTCAGGCTTCTTGGGCGCTACTTCTTCCTTTTCCTTCGGTGGAGCTACAGCCTCTTTCTTTTCCAAATCGATTTTACCAACAACCTTGATGCCTTCGAGCTTCGGTTTTTCCCGCTCGACCTTTTCAGGTTGTTTCACTTCTTCTTTGGCCTTGATCTCCTTGGAACCGAGATTTTTGATCAGAATGCTGTCCTCTTCCTCGGCCTTGCGCTTGTGCGGAACCGGCTCGTTCTGGATTGTGAGATTCTCAGTATGCTTTGTGCCGATCGTGAGACCGGAAGCTTCTATCTTTTCAGATGCAGAGGAGGCATACTCCTTCGCGAGCATTGCATACTGCTCTGCGGAAAGCTTGGCATTCGGGTTGTTTTCGACGGCAAAACCTTTCTTAGCGAGAAAATCCAATATGGTATTGTGCCCCACATTGAGCTTCCTCGACGCCTGTCCCAACCTTATCATTTTTTCTTCTGCCATGCCTGATGCCTCTGTTTTTCTAAGTTGTGCTATATAAAAACTGAAATTTACTCAAATTCCTTGCTCAAAACAGCAACTACGTTCTCCACTGTCTCTTCTTCAAGATCGGTACGGCGAACGAGTTCTTCCTTGTTAAGCGCCAATACACTCTTGGCTGTGTCAAGGCCGATCTGTTTGAGCTGGTCGATAACCCAGCCTTCAATCTCATCTGAGAACTCGTCCAGGTCGACATCCTCTTCTGCAGTTTGCTCACCGAGTTCGCGGAACACATCAATCTCCATCCCAACAAGCCTGCTTGCGAGCTTAATGTTCAGGCCACCCTTTCCAATCGCGAGCGAAACCTGGTCAGGCTTCAGGTAGACAGAAACCCTGTTCGTGTCCTTATCGATTTTGATGCTTACAATTTTCGCCGGACTCAATGCACGCTGAATAAACAGCTCAAGGTTTTCCGTGTAGTTGATCACATCGATATTCTCATTCTGAAGTTCGCGTACAATCGCGTGGATCCGGGATCCCTTCATTCCCACGCAAGCACCCACCGGGTCGATGCGGTCATCATAAGATTCCACAGCAACTTTCGCCCGCTCACCAGGCTCACGCACCGCTTTCTTGATGGTGATGAGACCATCATAGACTTCTGGAACCTCCTGCTCAAACAAGCGCTCGAGCAACACCGGTGACGTACGTGAAAGAACGATTTTAGGGTTGCCGTTCACCATTTCAACTTTGTGCACAATGGCGCGAACGTTTTCTCCTTTGCGGTACCTGTCTTTAGGTATTTGCTCTCCGCGGGGGATCGAGATCTCATTACCTTCCGCATCCGTGAGCAACACTTCGCGACTAAGTACCTGATATACTTCGCCGGTAATAATTTCTCCTACTATCTCTTTGTACTTCTGGAACAGGATATCTTTTTCAAGATCCTTCACCTTTTGCATGAGGGTCTGGCGGGCAGTTGTAACCGCACGGCGGCCGAAATCCTCGATTTCAATGGGTTCAGAAACTTCTTCACCCACTTCGAAATCCGGTTCGATCTTTCTGGCTTCACTCAAACTGATCTTATCGTGCTCCCAAATATCCTCAGAATCATCGTCGACGATCTCACGGATCCGATAGATCTCGAGGTCACCCTTGTCGGCGTTGATGATGATGTCAAAGTTGTCGTCGTTGACGTACTTCTTTTTGATCATTGTTCTGAAAACATCTTCCAGGATACGGATCATCGTGGGCCGGTCGATGTTTTTCTGCTTAGCGAAGTCTGCAAACGACTCAATTAAGTTTGATATGTCCATTGTACTATTATTTAAACGAAACCATTACAAATGTTTTTTCGACATCATCGAAAGGGATCAACCATTCTTTTTCGATAATAGTTTTCCCTTCTTTTATTTCTTCTTTCAGTACGATCGTGTCGCCTGTAGATGCAGTAAGCTTTCCCTGCACAATGCTCTTGTCCTTCCGGTGCACCTTGATGCTCCGTCCGATATTCTTTTCGAACTGCCTCCGCAACTTCAACGGATGATCCAATCCGGGCGTCGTCACTTCGAGCACGTATCCACCAGGTCCGGTGTCGAGGTTCAGCTCATCCAGCTTCTCCGACAGCGTCCGGCTGATCTTGCCGCAATCGTCGATCGTAATGCCGCGGTCCCCATCGACGATCACCGTGATCTTCGAAAAATTCCTGCTCGAAACGATTACATCCACGAGAAACTGATCTTCCGAAAGCAGGCTTCCCTCCGCCAATTCCGCTATTTTGCCCCTGATATCCATTTTTTGATAATGAAAGAGGGGACTTTTGGGTCCCCTCTTTGACATTTCCGTAAGAAGTAATGCAAAGGTACGCGTTTTTTATTTTATCGCAAATAATTGTGTTTCTTGGGCGTTTAAGGCCATAAGCTCAACTGTTACATTATGTCGGGGATCATTTGTCACGAAGACGCGAAGACGCAAAGGCTCACTAAAAAATCCCGGGCAGCAGCGCATTTTCTTGTCATTCTGGGAATAGTTTGCACACTGGCCTTTTCATGCGGTGGAAAGAAGACGGCCGTCGAGGAGGGAAAGCCCACTAGAAATGTGAGCGTTCCCCCGTTCAACGGTGACTCTGCATTTCATTTTGTAGAAAAGCAGGTGCGATTTGGTCCCAGGATCCCGAACACGCCGGCCCATAAGCAAGCGGGCGATTATTTTGTCGCGAAGCTGAAGCAGTATGGCGCGACAGTCATCGAGCAAGAGTTTGAAGCAACCACATTTGACGGAAAAAAAGTCTTCCTTAGAAACATCATTGCATCCTTTTCGCCTGAAAAACAAAAGAGAGTGTTGCTCGCCGCGCATTGGGATACGCGTCCGTTTTCCGATAAGGATCCACAGAAACCCAATGCCGAATTTGACGGTGCAAATGATGGTGCAAGTGGCGTAGGAGTTCTCCTGGAAGTCGCCCGAGCATTGAAAAGCAGTCCTCCGGATACGGGCATAGATATCATCTTATTCGACGGAGAAGACTGGGGAGAAAGGGACGGAGAATCCGGCAAGGTGCCACCGGTGCAGGGCCTGGATACCTGGTGGTGTCTTGGTTCCCAATACTGGGCGAAACACAAGCATAAGCCAAATTACACCGCGTATTATGGCGTTTTGCTAGACATGGTCGGCGCTAAAGGATCCCATTTTTTCAGGGAAGGAGAGTCAATGGAATATGCACCGAGGATTGTAGAAAAAGTGTGGGGCGCTGCTTCCCGGCTTGGACAATCTTCATTGTTTGTTAACCAAACGCAGGCATCAATCACTGACGATCACGTCTATATTAACGAGATTGCGAAGATCCCAATGATAGACATCGTGCACTATGATCCCGCTGTCGGGTACTTTGGCGACTATCATCACAAGCAGAGTGATAATTTATCGCTCATCAGCAAGGATGTGCTGGGAGCAGTAGGAACTGTATTACTGAATGTAATCTACTACGAAGAGTAAGGCTTAGTCCAGAAGCTTACGCAAGTATACGCCGTAGCCACTTTTTTCAAGCGGCTTTGCCAATTTCAAAACCTGGTCGCCATTGATGAAGCCCATACGGAATGCAATCTCCTCGATGCATCCGATCTTCAATCCCTGACGCTGCTCAATAACCTGGATGAAATTTCCTGCTTGCATTAGGGAATCGAATGTGCCGGTGTCGAGCCACGCGGTACCGCGGCTCATGATGCCTACACGAAGCTTTCCATTCTTCAGATATGTGTTATTAACGTCGGTAATCTCGAGCTCGCCTCGCGGGCTGGGCTTAAGGGCCTTGGCAATCGCCACAACGTCATTATCGTAAAAATATAATCCAGGCACTGCAAAATTCGACTTGGGATGCGCGGGTTTCTCTTCGATTGAAATGGCTTTATGATTGTCGTCAAACTCCACAACCCCATAGCGCTCAGGATCCTGTACGTGATATGCAAAAACAACGGCACCATCGGGATCTGTATTTTGCTGTAACAGTTTCGTAAGCCCCGATCCATAAAATACATTGTCTCCCAGCACGAGCGCGACTTTATCTTTTCCAATAAATTTTTCCCCGATGGTGAATGCCTGTGCCAGGCCTTCCGGACGCGGCTGCTCAGCATAGGAGAAACTGCAGCCGAGCTGGGAACCGTCGCCCAGCAATTTCTTAAACAGCGGCAAATCCGTAGGTGTGGAGATAATGAGGATCTCGCGAATGCCAGATACCATAAGCACTGACAAGGGATAGTAGATCATCGGCTTGTCGTACAAGGGCATGAGCTGTTTGCTCATCACCAGCGTGAGTGGATGCAGACGCGTTCCGGAACCACCGGCGAGAATTATTCCTTTCATCTTTTAAAGTTATTGAATTATTGCGCTAATGCGCTGATAGTACACCGGGTGGACATCATAGCGTTCCGAAGTAAAAAGATAAAAAATCACCTATTGTGATACATACCCTTATAATACTCGCGATAAGCGCCGGAGGTAACGTGATCGAGCCATTCGCGATTATTCAGATACCAGTCCACTGTTTTTTCCAACCCTTCAGGAAATTCAAGAGAAGGTTTCCATCCAAGCTCGCGCTGCAATTTGGATGCGTCGATGGCATAACGGAGATCATGGCCTGCCCGGTCAGTCACATAAGTTATCAGCTTTTCTGAGGTGCCAGCGGTGCGACCGAGTTTTTTATCCATCAGAGAACATAATGTCTTCACGAGGTCTATGTTCTTCCATTCATTGTTGCCGCCGATGTTATAAACCTCCCCGGGTCTTCCTTTGTGAAAGATCACGTCGATGGCGTGTGCATGATCTTCGACGTAGAGCCAATCGCGCACATTTTCTCCTTTGCCATAAACAGGAAGCGGCTTTGAGTTGATGATGTTGTTGATCATCAACGGGATCAGCTTTTCAGGAAAGTGATTGGGGCCATAATTGTTCGAGCAGCGACTGATGACCGTTGGCAGCTTGTAGCTGTTTTGAAATGCCTTGACAAAATGGTCGCTGCCTGCCTTTGATGCAGAGTATGGCGACTGAGGATCGATGGAGGTTGACTCTGTAAAAAATCCGCCGTGATCCAGGGAACCGTAAACTTCATCCGTCGAGATATGATAGAAAAGTTTACCGGAAAAGTTGTCTTTCCATTGCGTCTTCGCTGCTTGCAGCAAGTTCAGCGTGCCCACGATGTTTGTGATTGCAAATTCCGCTGGATTCTCAAGCGAACGATCAACGTGTGACTCTGCGGCAAGATGAATGATGCCGTCAAATTTCTCTTTGGAAAAAAGATCTTTTAAGAATTCAAGGTCGACTATATCGCCTTTAACAAACTTGTAGTTAGTGCGATCTTCTATCTCCTTCAAATTCTCGAGATTACCTGCATAGGTAAGTTTATCAAGGTTGTAGACAGAGTAATCGGGATACTTCTTCACAAATAGCCTGACAACATGCGAACCGATAAAGCCCGCTCCGCCGGTAATGAGTATCTTTTTGTTCATCGTGAATACGCGTCAAAATTCTTGTGGTCGCGCTGGTATAGCTCGTCCTTGGTCAGCGTTTTAAAGTAATCGTAAGTGATCTTCAGACCTTCGGCCCGCGACACTTTTGGTTCCCAGCCAAGGATTTTTTTTGCTTTCGTTATGTCCGGCTGTCGTTGCTTTGGGTCATCCTTTGGAAAAGGATTGTATACGATCTTTTGATTTGTGCCGGTAAGTTTAATAATCTCCTTTGCAAAATCCAGTATTGTGATCTCGCTCGGGTTGCCGATGTTCATGGGCAGCGCGTAATCAGACATCAACAACCTGTAAATTCCCTCGATGAGATCGTCGACGTAACAGAAAGACCGGGTTTGGCTTCCATCTCCGAATACGGTGAGGTCTTCACCTCTAAGAGCCTGACCTATAAACGCGGGCAGCACGCGTCCGTCATTTAGCCGCATGCGTGGGCCGTAAGTATTGAATATCCTCACGATCCGCGTAGCAACATTATGGTAAGTATGATATGCCATTGTGATCGCCTCCTGAAACCGTTTGGCTTCATCGTAAACCCCGCGTGGCCCAACCGTATTTACGTTTCCATAATATTCCTCTGTTTGAGGATGGACGGCAGGGTCACCGTACACTTCAGACGTGGAGGCAACGAGGATTCGTGAATTTTTTGCGCGCGCGAGTCCCAGCAGGTTGTGAGTTCCCAAAGAGCTTACCTTCAGTGTCTGTATCGGAATTTTCAGGTAGTCAATGGGGCTCGCGGGCGAGGCAAAGTGCAGAATGTAGTGAAGCTCACCAGGAACGTGGACATAACGTGAAACGTCATGGTGATAGAATTCAAAATTCTCAAGCTTAAAAAGGTGCTGTATGTTCTTCAATTCGCCCGTGATAAGATTATCCATGGCGATAACATGGTAGCCCTCTTTAATAAAACGGTCACAAAGGTGGGATCCCAAAAACCCGGCGCCACCAGTGATCAATATTCTCGGCTTAGACATTGATAGATTTTCTTCCTATGCTGATGTACGTGAATCCCTGATCTTTCATATCGCGCAGCTCGTACAAGTTCCGACCGTCAAAGATGACTTTCGAGGTCATCAAAGAACCAAGCCGCGCGAAATCAAGGGCCCTGAATTCAGGCCACTCGGTTGCGATAAAAATGGCGTCGGCGCCTTTGGCTGCTTCATACGGATCGTTGTGGTAGCTGATCCGGTTGCCCATTATTTTCTTCACATTTTCCATTGCTTCGGGATCGTGTGTTCTCACGATCACACCTTCCTTGAGCAGGCCCTCGATATTGTATAACGCGGGAGCTTCCCGGATATCGTCGGTGTGTGGTTTGAAAGATAGCCCCCAGAAGGTTATTACTTTTCCGGACAGCTTGCCACCGAAATGGTCTTTGATAATTGGAAGGAGCTTTGTCTTCTGGCTGGAGTTTATTTCCATTACTGATTTCAGGATCTTGAAATCATAGTTGCTATCCATCGACGTTTTAGCGAGAGCCTGCACATCCTTTGGGAAGCAACTTCCACCATATCCGATTCCCGGAAACAGAAAACGTTTTCCAATCCTGCTGTCAGTTCCGACACCCTTGCGTACGGCATCTACATCAGCGCCAACCTTTTCACACAGGTTCGCGATCTCATTCATGAAAGTGATCTTCGTGGCAAGGAATGAATTCGCGGCATACTTCGTGAGTTCGGCGGAACGTTCATCCATAAACAGGATTGGATTGCCCTGACGCACGAACGGAGAGAACAATGCCTCCATAATTTTTCGCGCTTTTTCCGATGAAGTGCCAATAACGACGCGGTCAGGCTTCATAAAATCTTCTACAGCAACTCCTTCCCTGAGGAACTCAGGATTGGAAACCACGTCAAACTCAACTTTTGATTTTGCCTTTATCTTTTCAGTTACTTTTTCGGCGGTTCCTACTGGAACGGTGCTCTTGTCGACAATGACGGTGTATTTTTCGAGCAGAGGACCTAATTGATCAGCCACGCCCAACACATACTTCAGATCAGCAGAGCCATCTTCGTCAGAGGGAGTAGGCAGCGCGAGGAAAATGATCTGAGCATCTTTGATCCCTTCTTTCAGATTAGTCGTGAATGTGAGCCTGCCTTGCTTGATGTTTCTTTCGAAAAGGAGATCGAGACCTGGTTCGTAGATTGTCATTTTCCCCGCAGAGAGGTTGGCAACCTTAGCGGCGTCGATGTCAACGCAACTTACGGTGTTTCCGGTCTCAGCGAAGCAGGTGCCCGTTACAAGGCCCACGTACCCAGTTCCAACTACAGCTATTTTCATTCTTGAATGTTAAGTCCTCGATTATAATAAACCACAGGCCAGGAGCGCTGGTTTAGGGCCCCCGCCCCTTGTAAAGAGGGTCAAAAATAGAGGATTCTCGCCTTACGGTGGCAGATTCGGCAAAAATAAAGGAAACAAACTAACAGTCGTTTGGCTGAGGAAGAAAGAAGATGTACTTTTGAAATCCTAAAAAAATAAAGGTTATGCAATTGACGACAGAGGGTGCGATGACAATTGATTTTGAGCAATCAGAAAGTCAGGCGATGGTGGCGCAGATGGTCCGTGATTTCGGAGATAAATTCATCAAACCTCGCATGATGGAGTGGGATGAATCGCAGGAGTTTCCGATCGAAGTTTTTCGCGAGATGGGAAAACTTGGATTGATGGGTATTCTCGTTCCAACGGAATACGGTGGTGCCGGTCTCGGCTACCTTGATTATGTAACGGCGATCGCGGAGATTTCCAAGATCGATGGTTCGATCGGCCTTTCTATGGCGGCACACAATTCTCTTTGCACGAATCACATTCTCCAGTTTGGCAATGAGACACAGAAACAGAAATATCTGCCACTGCTTGCTACCGGTGAATGGATTGGGGCTTGGGGTCTGACTGAACCCAACACGGGGTCAGATGCCGGAAACATGAGAACAGTTGCCGTAAAAGATGGCGACTATTACGTCTTAAACGGTTCCAAGAATTTTATCACACATGGAAAGAGTGGCAATGTGGCGGTGGTAATCGCGCGGACTGGCAAGGTTGGTGATTCACATGGAATGTCTTCTTTCATTATCGAGAAAGGCACGAAAGGATTTACGTCTGGAAGGAAAGAAAACAAGCTAGGTATGCGGGCTTCTGAAACTGCTGAGCTAATTTTCTCTGATTGCCGTGTTCACAAGAGCCAGATGATGGGCGAGGAAGGTGAAGGATTTATTCAATCATTAAAGGTTCTCGATGGAGGACGGATTTCAATTGCCGCATTGAGTCTCGGTATTGCTCAAGGTGCCTTTGAAGCAGCTTTGCATTATTCGAAAGAAAGGCATCAATTCAACAAGCCCATCTCGGCATTCCAGGGGATTTCATTTAAGCTGGCAGATATGGCAACCAAGATTGAAGCGGCGCGGTTGCTGACCTATAGGGCTGCAGAATTGAAGAACATGGGAAAATCCGTGAATAGAGAGTCCGCCATGGCGAAGCTGTATGCTTCGGAAGTTGCGGTTGACGTGGCAAATGAGGGGGTGCAGATTTTCGGCGGTTACGGCTACACCAAGGATTTCCCGGCCGAAAAGTACTACCGCGACGCGAAGCTCTGCACGATCGGCGAAGGGACCTCAGAAATACAGAAATTGGTGATTTCCAGGTCAATATTGTCCTGATCTTGCAAAATTGAACCACTTTACCATATATTTGCGGCCCAAACGATCAAAAAAACAGCATGCTGATAATTAACATCAAGGAGAACGAGTCGATCGACAAGGCCCTTAAGCGCTTTAAGAAGAAATTTGAGAAGACTGGCGTTTTAAGAGAGCTGCGTGCGCGGACTTCCTTCGAAAAACCGTCTGTGAAGCGCAGAGGTCAGGTTTTGAAGGCGATATACAAGCAGAAGCAGTACGTTAACGAGAATTACTAGATAGCACTTCCGGAATATTTACTAACAATTAGTAGACATTCTATAAACTATCCCCCCGGGTTCTTTTTCCCGGGGGGATTTTTTTTTACTTTTCTAGTGACGCAGGTTTGTTGCAGGCAGCATGATAGATTCCTTTCTGAATTTTCTGCAATTCGAAAAAAGGTTCAGTCCGCACACAGTCACTTCGTATAAAAACGACCTGTCTCAATTCGAGACATACCTAAGAGAGCAATATGAGGAGCAGGCACAGAATGCGACCTACAGCATGGTGCGATCATGGATCGTGCAGCTCGTTGAAAAAAATCTGGATGCGTTATCGGTAAACAGAAAAATCGCCAGCCTGCGGAGCTACTACAAGTTCCTGATGAGGCAAGCAGTGATTGAAAAAGATCCAATGATGAAAATCAAAGTGCTGAAGACACGCAAAAAGCTTCCGCATTTCGTTAAAGAGCAAGAGATGGTTACTGTGCTCGATCAGCAGGAATTTAATGACACACATGAGGATTGGCGGAGGAAGCTGATACTCGAATTGCTCTACGGCACCGGCATGCGTTTGACTGAGCTTATCTCTTTGAAAGAGACACAGATCAATTTTCACGATCAGACTATCCGGGTGATTGGAAAGAGGAACAAGGAGCGCGTGATCCCAATTTCAGATTCACTGGTTCCGATAATAAAAGGCTACATGAAGGCAAGGAACCGGGACGTACGTGTAGGAGATCACGGCTGCCTTCTCGTCTCTGATACCGGAAACAAATGTTATCCGATGCTGGTGTACAGGATCGTTAAGGAATCACTTGGAATCACGTCAAGCGAAAAGACCAGTCCCCACGTATTGCGCCATACGTACGCTACACATTTACTGAACAAGGGAGCGGAAATCAATGCGGTAAAAGACCTGCTGGGGCACAGCAGCCTGGCAGCCACCCAGGTCTATACGCATAATTCAATGGAGAAATTGAAGAAAGTATTCGAACAAGCTCACCCCAAAGCATGATGGCATGGAAATCGTGGATTATAAGATGATTTTTCACTTTAAATTTTAGCTATATGAGGTTACAAGTTCATTCAATCCATTTCGACGCTGATCAGAAACTGATCAACTTCATTCAGCAACGTGTAGATAAATTGCAGACCTTTTATGACCGCATGGTGGATGGCGAAGTTTTTCTGAGGCTCAACAATGAAGGTGTTGAAAACAAGACAGTAGAGATCATGTTGAACGTACCTGGTAAGAAACTTTTTGCAAAGGAGCAGGCGCGTTCATTCGAAGCGGCCGCAGACCAGGCCGTCGACGGCTTGCGAAGTCAACTCAATAAATTTAAAACTCGCGAAAAAGCGGGTAGAGCATAACGCTACTTGTTAAATAAAAAACCCCTGAAACATCTTGCTTCAGGGGTTTCCTTTTTTGTGGCTCGGTTTATTTCAATTTGAAAGCCTTCTTCACCTGGTCAACATAGTCAAGTTTCTCCCAAGGGAACAACTCAACTTTAACCTTCTTCTCGTGTTTCTTTCCCTTGCCGAATACTTTCTCCACGATGCGTGATTCGCGGCCCATGTGTCCATAGGCAGCCGTCTCAGAATAAATCGGTGTCCGCAGCTTGAAGCGCTCTTCAATAAAATACGGGCGCATATCGAATATCTTGGAAATGGTTTTTGCTATCTCGCCGTCGCTCATTTTCACGCTGGCAGAACCGTATGTGTTCACATACAAACCGACGGGCTGTGCCACGCCGATTGCATAGGCTACCTGAACCAGCACTTCGTCGCAAACACCGGCAGCGACAAGATTTTTTGCGATGTGACGCGTCGCATAGGCCGCTGAACGGTCAACTTTTGAAGGATCCTTTCCTGAGAATGCACCACCTCCGTGTGCACCTTTTCCGCCGTATGTATCAACGATAATCTTTCTTCCTGTGAGGCCCGTATCTCCGTGAGGTCCGCCGATCACAAACTTGCCGGTGGGATTCACATGATATGAAATGTCATTTCCGAAAAGTGCCTGGAGGCGTTTAGGTAGTTTTTTCTTGATGCGCGGAACCAGAATATTGATCACATCGTCTTTGATCTTCTTCAACATGACAGCGTCCTTGTCGAAATCATCATGCTGAGTAGAGATCACAATTGTATCAATTCTCTGCGGCTTGCCGTCATCGCTGTATTCAATAGTCACCTGCGACTTGGCATCAGGCCTGAGGTATGTCATTGTTTTGCCTTCCCTGCGGATTGTCGAGAGTTCCCGGAGCAGCAAGTGCGCCAGGTCGAGGGGAAGTGGCATGTAGTTGTCTGTCTCATTCGTTGCATAGCCGAACATCATGCCCTGGTCGCCCGCGCCCTGATCTTCTTTCTTCTTGCGCTCAACGCCCTGGTTAATGTCTGCTGATTGTTCGTGAATGGCCGAAAATATTCCGCAGCTGTTGGCTTCGAACATGTACTCGCTCTTGGTATACCCGATGTTACGGATCACTTCCCGCGCGATATCCTGTACATCGAGATACGCTTCGGATTTCACTTCGCCAGCCAATACAACCTGTCCGGTAGTGACTAGGGTTTCACAGGCGACCTTTGAGTTCGGGTCATAAGCCAGGAAATAGTCGATAAGAGCGTCCGAAATCTGGTCTGCGACTTTATCAGGGTGTCCTTCCGATACTGATTCGGATGTAAATAGATATGCCATTCTTTGCTATGTTATGTTTGAAGGCGGCAAAGATAATTAGGTTTAACTATTTATCACATTATCAGGACGCTGCCTGAAAAAGAAAGACTGCGGGGACCTTCCCAAACGTCGGTACTGCGGCCTTCCATTGTGCGACCGTGTGGCAGCGGATGTGTTCATCCGCTGCGGTAATATTTGCCGCTACACACAACCTTGTGTCGTTCCGCAGCGATTTTAAAAGATGGCTCATCAGCGCATTGTTGCGGAAAGGTGTTTCAATAAAAATCTGGGTTCGCTTTCTTTCCCGTGATTCCCGCTCCAGATCTTTGATGGTTTGTGCCGCTTCTTTCCCTTCGATCGGCAGGTACCCGTGAAACGCAAAATTCTGACCATTAAGACCGGAGGCCATCAAAGCCAGTAAGATTGACGACGGTCCAACAAGTGGTACAACCTGAATGTTATTCTCATGAGCGTAAGCAACTGCTATTGCTCCCGGATCTGCAACACCGGGACATCCTGCCTCGCTGAGTATCCCTGCGTCTTGTCCATTCATTACGGGCAACATCAGGTCGCGCAACCGGCCTTGCGGCGTATCCTTATCCAGCACTTCAAAATGAAGGCCCTCAATAGATGGATGCACTTTAAGGCTTGAGATAAAGCGTCGCGCAGTGCGGACGTTTTCGCAAAGAAAATAATGAACACCTTTTATCAAGTCTCTAATTTCCGGAGGAAGTACGCGGTCCTGCGTATCATCACTTAGCGTTGTCGGAAAAAGAAAGAGTTTGCCTTTCATTGGAGCTTCAATCCGCCTCTAATGTAACGCTTGCCTGCGCTGTTTGAAAAACCTAGGTTTGCCTCATGCTTTCTTTCAAACATGAGGTCTTCCTCGAGGTGGCGCAGTTGAAGAGTTTCACAAAAGCGAGCCAGGCATTGTACATTTCGCAACCTGCCATCAGCAAGCACATCAAGCAGCTTGAAGAGGATTACAAAACCAGTTTGTTCGAAAGAAAGGGAAATACGATATCGCTGACACCGGCGGGTCAGATATTACTGGATGCCCTCACAAGAGCACGCGCCCTTGAGAAGCAGCTTGAATTTGATATCAGCACGCACCATGATCCTTATTCTGCAAAGGGAGAATTGAAGCTTGGAGCAAGCACCACTGTGGCGCTGTATATCATCCCGCCGGTGCTGTCAGGATTTCATCAGAAACATCCGCATGTGAAAATCAGCCTGCTGAATCGCAACTCAGAAACTATTTTAAAAGCTTTGCTGGATCATGAGATCGACCTGGGAATCATGGAGGGAAAGAACAAGCTTTCGATGGTCAATAGCCAGCTATTCCTCACAGATGAAGTGATTCCGGTGTGTTCCGCGGCAAGCCGGCTCGCAAAAAAACCGACGCTCCAGGTCAGTGACATCCACAAATACAAGATTGCTTTGCGTGAGCGCGGCTCCGGTACGCTTGCAGCGTTAAAATATGCCTTGGGTAGTCATGGGATCAAGCTCTCCGATCTCGACGTGAGCGTCAGGCTGAGCGGCACTGAGGCGTTGAAAAATTTTATTCTTGCAGACGAGTGCATTGGATTTTTACCAATGCGCTCGGTGGCGAAGGAGCTCGCCAACAGCACACTTACCCGTCTGTATATTGACGGTCTCTCAATCACACGACAGTTCTATTTCATTCAGCGTCACGGCGATAAGAACAACGGGCTAAGCAATGCATTCCTTAAATTTGCAAAAACTCATTATAATATTAAGTAATGACCAATAAGGAAATACTATTGGATCGGTAATGACCCTGCCGATAATTTCGCTGTCACAACCTCTCAAAAAGTATGATAGCGACACTGCAATCACAATTTTCCCATCTTTCACACCTACAATGCTCAGCTTGCAGTAGAAGCTATCCCGCAGACGAGGTGATCACCGTGGCCTCTTGCGACAAATGTGATAAAAACCATTTGTGGAGCGTATACGATCACCTTTCAGGTTTAACGCCTGCTGACATCGATCAAAAGCAGCGTTCGATGTGGCGTTACTTTCCCCTGATGCCGGTGTTCGACAAAAAGAACATTGTATCACTTGGGGAAGGATTCACACCGCTGTTTAAGCTATCGAAGCTCGGGAATGCGTTGGGTCTCGATAACCTCAATATCAAAGATGAGTCATTTAATCCCACAGGATCCTTCAAGGCAAGAGGTATGAGTGCCGCCGTTTCGAAAGCCAAAGAGTTGGGAATTAAAAAGTGTATCGTTCCCACAGCAGGAAATGCGGGGGGTGCCCTGAGCGCTTACTGCGCCAAAGCCGGGATTGAAGCAGTTGTGGTCATGCCCGAACACACGCCGGAGATATTCAAGAAGGAATGCAGGATGTATGGCGCCCAGGTGATCCTTGAAAAAGGATTAATAAGTGCGTGTGCACGGAAGGCTCGGGAAATAAACAAGAACAATGAATACTTTGACATATCCACACTCAAGGAACCATACAGACTTGAGGGAAAGAAAACGATGGGATATGAGATCGCGGAACAGATGGATTGGAAACTTCCGGATGTGATCATCTACCCGACTGGTGGGGGAACAGGTCTGATCGGCATGTGGAAAGCGTTTCATGAGATGATTGAAATGGGATGGATCGGTCCTGAACTGCCCAAAATGATCGCGGTGCAGTCGGCTAATTGCCAGCCACTTGTGGAAACCTGGAATGGCCAGCAACAGAATTCAAAGAGTTACGAAGGTCATGCAACACTTGCCAACGGCCTCGCGGTGCCGAACCCTTTCGCTGAGCAAATGATCCTGGACATCTTGCGTGCATCCGGTGGAAAGCCTTTATCAGTATCGGAAGAGAATATTACCGACAGCATGAAGTTGATGGCGCGAGAGGAGGGAATGCTCGTTGCCCCCGAAGGCGCCGCACTGCATGCAGCACTCAAAGATCTTTTGGCGGAAGAATACATTTCCCCTGACGAAAACATACTGCTACTGAATACCGGCTCGGGTTATAAATACCTTGAGAATATTGCCGGATAAAAGACGGATTACGAGTGAAGGACCCCTTCGCGATCAAGCAGCTTGATAAATGTGAGATTTTCATCACAGATTGTGTCAGGTACGAAAACGAATTTCTTATCGTAAATCTGGTTACCGATGTAATAGCTTACCCAATATTCATTGTTCAGGTGGAAGACTGCTGAATCGATCGGCTCGATCAGCACGGCACTGTTGGAAGGCACCGTCTGAAGGAAGTGCCTTAGTGTCGAGGTCTTCTGATTTTCGCCGTCCCGAACACCGTACCCCGTGCTCGCCACAAGCGTATTTTCCAGTGCAACATCATTATTATTAATGATGTACACCCTCCACTCGTCCTGCAACAGGTTGTTCTTTTCTTTTGCAACGGCGAGGGTCACGTTCTTCACTTCCGGTAGCTTGATATCCTTGATCATAACTGAATTCAAAAAAAAATTTTACCTCTTCTTAAACGAACATGCCAGGCAAAAAATTCAGGTTAGATGCTTCGGAACGACACCCTACCCCTTCAGCAAGGTCAGAAGATGTCGGCGCAGGGTTTCTTTAACCTGGCTCATATCCTGCTTTTCCCCGAGCTCTTTTTCCATTGAAGTCACTGCCTTGTCAGAGATGCCGCAGGGGACGATATAATCAAAATAATGAAGGTCGGTATTGACGTTGAACGCGAGGCCATGCAGCGTGACCCAACGACTTGTTTTCACCCCCAAAGCACAGATCTTTCTCGCCTTTTCATTTTCGCCAAGCCAGACACCCGTCAATCCCTGAATCCTTCCCGAATCAATTGAATAATCTTTAAGGGTCTGTATCACGCTTTCTTCAAGAAGTCGCATGTAGCGATGAATATCTGTGAAAAAATTTTCCAGGTCCAATATTGGATATACTACGATCTGCCCAGCGCCGTGATAGGTGATGTCCCCGCCGCGATTTATGTGAAAGTAGGTGGCACCAATTTGTTTGAGCTCATCTTTCTCCAAAAGAAGATTTTTCTCCTCGCCGCTTTTGCCCAGCGTGAATACGTGAGGGTGCTCGCAAAAGATCAGGTAGTTTTTAGTCGGCAGTTGGGTGCCGTCAGACCGCTCGCGGTTCACTTTTTTTATGGCAAGAATTTCATCGAAAAGCCTGGTCTGGAACTCGAGCGCAGTCTGATATTCGACCAAACCGAGGTCGATCACTTCAATTTCGTGGTTCAACGTTGCGTTCACCGGGTTTTGGCGAGTTCACCTTTCAAAAACGCGACGGTTTCACCGGAATCCGGATCAACATCGTTCTCTTTCGCGAGAAAAAACGAGATCCAATCCGTCAGGTGAATGAGATAGTAATACTGTTCCAGGAGCGAAGCGCCTTCCGCCACGATATCGATGATGGGGTTGGAGCGTTTCTCGAAGATCTCGCGACAGATCTCAAGGCGCTTTTCAACACGCTCATGGTCATGATCTGAATAAAGGTACACAACCTGGGCCTGCTGCAGGACTGTTTCAGGGAAACGCCATCCGGTGATTTCGTTATGATTCATCTCCGGAAACGTGTTCACGTGTGCAAGCTGCTTTGCATTTTCGTTGAGCTGTTGTTGAAAGCGCGTCGCCATGGCCTCAAGCCTTCCATCGCAATAAATGAACGGAAGTTTTCCCTTCAGTTTTTTTGCAATCAGTTCAGCTTCAGATTGAATGGCTTTTTCTCCGCGGTCGAGATATTCAACTGCATTTTCCGTTTCCTTGATGAAAGCGGCGCCGATCAGGTTAGTATGGTATAAAGCATAAAGCAACGACACGATCATATAGCCGAGCATTGCCCTTGGACTTTCGCAATGAGGCAGTTGGATGTAATAGAAGTTGTATTCCTTTGCCAGCTCGAGCAAGCGGCCGCCCGAGGTAATGCAAATAATGTGTGCACGCTTCAGCATTGCTTTCTGCACGGCAGCGAGTGTTTCTTCGGTGGATCCGCTGTACGAGCAGGCGATGAATAGTGTGTGAGGGCTTACGAATTGAGGGATATTATAGCCTTTGCATACCGTGATGGGGATCGGGATCCGGCTGAACGTCAATGATTCCACGAGGTTTGCACCGATACCGCTACCGCCCATTCCTGTAATAAGCACATTGCGTATGTCTGTTCCCTGCCTGACGAGATCCACGGCCTGGCCGATCCTCAACGCATCGCTTAATTGTCTGGTAAATCCTTCGATTAATTTTTTCATCACACTTCCCGGGAGCCGAAATTGCGTCCAAAGTTATGCCCATGACCGATAAAATAAAAACCGGCACTGACGGTGAGGATCAGGCCGCTGACTTCCTTCGGCAAAAAGGTTTCGAGATTCTCGAGCGCAATTACCGTTTCAAGAAATCGGAAATAGACCTGATAGTCCGACAAGGAAACTGGCTTGTATTCATTGAGGTGAAAACAAGAACTTCAACGGCGTTCGGTCACCCGGAAGAATTTGTTGACTATCACAAAAGGAAAATGATTTTTGCCGGTGCGCTGGAATACATGACAAACAGAAACTGGCAAGGCAACGTGCGATATGATATTGTCGCCATCACGATCGCTCACGGGAAATCGGAAATTCATCACATCGAAGATGCGTTCTATTAATCCGCACGCGTCAACCAGGTTAAACCCTGTAGTTAAACACCTTTCTTGGAAGTGAAGATCTCGCGGCCCTTGTCATCCCATTCTTTTCGAACGAAGGGCTTTATCTCTTTTTCAAATGGCTCCTTCGGATAAGCCACGATCTTTTTCCGTTTACCGTTAGGATAGTTTTCGACCCAATCACCGACTTTTTCACCCCATTTATACTCGCCCGTAACGGCGATGGTGCCATTCTCATGGAAGAGATAATAAAATCCCTCTCGCTCATCGATCTCCACGGGAATCATCTCTTTAACTTTCTTGTGCTCAACAGCATCATAGTAAGTCACAATTGATTCTTTCGGCCATCCCTTATAGAATTTGTCTTTGTCGTCAAGGAGATTTTGCTTGTCGTATTTCATCCATCGGCCGTGTTTTGCGCCCTTATAGAAAATACCTTCCTCCATCAGAATCCCGGCCTGCATTTTTTTATAAGGTCCATGCAGCAACACGCCTTTGCTTGGATCGAATGTTGCGGTCTTCCGAACTTCGCGGCGGGTGAAATCATACCAATATATATCGCGCACGAACGCTGTGGGCTTGTCGGGTTTCTTGAGAACGTAGAAGAGCTCGATCGTCATTTTTTCGGCAGTTCCTTTTCGCGTATAACTTTTGCGTGTACGGATGCCGTAGAAAGTATTGCGTTTCGGTTTTTTCTTCTTTGCTACAATTGGTTCGGAGGTCTGCTCATCCAATTCCAGAAGTTTGTAGGGTTTGTCAGTTTCGAAAGTGAATTGACCTTCAGTGCCAAAAGCTTCCCTTTCCTTCTGCTGGGCAAATCCCGGCAGGGCAAAAGATAGAAGCAATATGGGTAATAAGATCTTCAACACAGCAGGAACGAATTTACGAAAGGATTATTTCCAGATCCCGTTTTTCCTTGTTTTGGTCGATTGGATGGGCAACTGCGCGCAACATTCGGTTAAAAGCATCGTCAGCAAAACAAGCAAAGCAATAGCCCTGTAGGCAACAAAAGAAAAGTTGAAGCAAGCGAATGGCGGCGATGATGTTACCACGATTAAAGGCAATATTCCTGAATATAACCTTTGATCTTCAGTAATATTGTCCTGGAACCCCCGTTTTGCTCCTCAGGCCGCAGGCCGATGTGAATGACTTTACGACACGAGGTCCACACTCCGGCGAATGAAGTTCGTCAGATCGGCTCCTGTCAACATTCCCTGTGACAACAGCGCAAGGTCATAGGATTGTTTAGCGAGCTGCAGTTGCTGCTCTTCGCTACCAGCCGACAAAATTTTTTGCGCGACTTTATGATTGCTATTGACAGACACCGAATACTGATCTGGCATCGATCCCATGAAACTGTACATGCCACCACCGGTCTTCGCCATGTCCTTCATCCTCCGTGACCATTCGCTCATTGTAACCGTTACAGGAAGGCTATCAGGAGCCTGAGAATCAACCACCACTGCCATGGACTGATTGGCGATCGCCTTTTCAAAAATCCCCTTCAACTTATCCTGGTCTTCTTTGCTAAGTACACTTTCGATCTTTTCATCTTTGACAATGAGCTTATCGATGGTATCGCTGTCTACGCGACGGAATTGTGTCTTCTCTAATTTCTGCTCAAGCGTGTTGATAAAATGACTGTCGAGCACGCCGTCCAGGATGACAACATCGTATGCCTTCCTGTTGGCGACCTCAATAAAGCTATGCTGCTTTGCGACGTCGCTTGAGTAGAGGTAAATGACATTTTTCTCTTTATCAGTTTGCAGATCCTTGACGTATTCTGCATACTCGGGGAAAGTGTAATATTTTTTCTGAGTGTTTTTCAACAACGCAAAATCTTTAGCGCGATCATAGAACTTCTCATCGCTGATCATTCCATACTTCACGAAAATGTTGATGTCGTCCCATTTCTTTTCGAAATCGGTTCGATCTTTTTTGAACATCTCCTGCAGCTTGTCACCCACCTTTTTGGTGATATGCTGGCTGATCTTCTTTACGTTGGAATCGCTTTGAAGGTAGCTCCTGGACACGTTCAGGGGTATGTCCGGCGAATCCAGCACACCGTGCAACAGCATCAAGAAGTCTGGAACAACATCTTTCACCTCGTCGGTAATAAAGACCTGTCGACTATACAGTTGGATCTTGTTCTTATTTACCTCGAATTCGTTTTTTAGTTTGGGGAAATAGAGAATGCCAGTGAGGTTAAAAGGATAGTCGACGTTGAGGTGTATCCAAAACAACGGGTCTTCTGCGAACGGATAAAGCTCTTTGTAGAATTTGAGGTAGTCTTCATCCTTCAAATCGTTTGGTGATTTGGTCCAAAGCGGCTCGGGGTTGTTGATGATCCTGTCTTTGGTGACGGTGAGGTATTTGGGCTTGCCATCCTTATCGACGCCATCCTCAACACTTTCCTGCTTCGTGCCGAACTTGATCTCTACCGGAAGAAACTTGCAATATTTTTCCAGGATCCCCTTCAGACGAAACTCGTCAAGGAACTCCTCGGAGTCTTTATTGATATGCAGGATGACATCGGTACCTCTTTCGGATTTCGCAAGGTTTGCCAATTCAAACTCAGTCGAGCCATCACATTCCCAGCGTGCGCCCTGTTCTTCGCCAACTTTATAAGAGCGTGAATGGATGACAACCCGATCAGACACCATGAACGCAGAGTAGAATCCGAGACCGAACTTTCCAATGATGTCTTTAGCATCAGCCTTGTCCTTGAATTTCTCCACGAATTCTGTGGCGCCGGAAAAAGCAATTTGATTGATATATTTCTTGATCTCGTCTCCGGTCATACCAAGGCCGTGATCACTTACCGTGATCGTCTTTTTGTCTTTATCGAACGTGACTTCGATCTTAAGGTCGCCCAGTTCGCCGTTGAATTCTCCCATCGACGATAGCTTCTTCAGCTTCTGAGTTGCGTCCACGGCATTGCTCACCAACTCACGAAGGAATATTTCGTGATCAGAGTACAGGAATTTCTTTATGATTGGGAATATGTTCTCCGTGTTGATGGAGATTGTCCCTTTTTCAGCGGTTTCTGCCATTTCTGCCATAATCTTATCGATTTAAAAGTAAAAAATCCTCGACGGCGAGGATTTCAAACTATGTTCCAAAACATTGAAAAATGTCAGCTTGTCATGGTTTCCAGCTGAGGGGCAACATTATTTGCCTTTGTCAGCACGATCTCTTCGCCATCCTTATTCAGGAAGTGGAATTCCACAATCCCCAGCGAGGAGTCTTTAACCATCGTGATCCAGCGTTTATACTTGAAATACAATCTCCACTGCTTGGATATTAATCCTTTAGTATAATAAGCATACAGGAAGGGGTGTACTGCCAGAACAAGGTCCTTCTCATTTTGCTTTTCGTACAGATGCTGAATATGCTCTTCGATCTGATCGGTTATTAAGATGCTGGCAGTGATGCTTCCCGTTCCATTGCAGGTCGGACAAACCTCCTTGGTGGCGATGTTCATCTGGGGACGAACACGCTCACGTGTTATCTGCATCAGGCCGAATTTCGAGAGGGGAAGCACCGTGTGTTTGGCACGGTCCTGATCCATCTCGTCGATCATCGTTTTATAGATCAGCTTCTTATTTTCCTGGTTTCTCATGTCGATGAAATCAACGACGATGATTCCACCCATGTCGCGAAGCCGGAGCTGCCTGGCAACTTCGCGTGCTGCTTCCAGATTCACGCTTAATGCAGTTGTCTCCTGATTCTCTTCGCGGTTGGATTTGTTTCCACTGTTCACGTCGATCACGTGAAGGGCCTCGGTGTGCTCGATGATAAGATAACCACCGGCTCTGAGGCTTACGGTTTGCCCGAAAGCAGATTTAATGAGCTTTTCTATTCCATAATGCTCGAATATCTTGGCCTTACCACTATAAAGTTTGACAATTTTCTCCTTGTCGGGAGCGATATTATGGATATAGGTTTTTACTTCCTCATAGATCTTCTTGTCGTCAACGTGGATGTTGTCGAACGACTCATTGAGCAGGTCGCGGAGGATAGACGAGGTTTTGCTCAGCTCACCTATGATTTTGTCGCGGGCGTTGCCATTCGCCAGGCGGGCGATGCCTTCTTCCCACGTCTTAACGAGTGTACGGAGGTCCTTGTCGAGCTCTGCCACTTCTTTGCCCTCGGCAACGGTGCGCACAATGACGCCGAAGCCCTCAGGTTTGATGGATTGGATGAGTCGTTGAAGACGCTTACGTTCGTCACTACTGCTAATCCGTTTCGACACATTCACTGAATGCGAAAACGGCACCATTACCAGGTAGCGGCCGGCAATGGACAACTCGGAAGATAATCGCGGTCCTTTGGTTGAGATCGGCTCTTTTACGACCTGAACTGGAATCAGTTGGTTCTTAGAGAGCTGTTGGCCGATTTTTCCATGCTTGTCGATATCTCTTTCAGCCTGGAATTTGTCGAGTCGGCCGCCGGTGATCTTTTTGGCGCGAACGAGCTTGGTGAACTTCTGTAGTGACGAGAACTGGGGACCAAGGTCCAGGTAATGCAGGAACGCGTCCTTCTCATACCCGATATCTATGAAGGCGGCGTTCAAGCCTTGTACAACCTTTTTTACGTTGCCAAGGTAAATGTCACCTACAGAAAATTTTCCTCCCCCCGTGTCTTCGTGAAATTCGACAAGCTGCTTGTCGCGCAACAAGGCGATGCGGCATCCTTCCGGAGTAGCGCTGATGATTAGTTCGTTACTCACGGCTTATGATTGGATTATGCGCCTATTTCTTTTTATGACGATTTTTTCTGAGGCGCTTCTTGCGCTTGTGAGTCGCCATCTTGTGCTTCTTTCTTTTTTTACCGCTTGGCATATTTTGTTTTGTTAGCCCCGACACGTCGGGGTGAGTTAAAAAATTATTTAAGTTCCTCCAGATACGAATCAACCGTTGCTTGAACGGAAGGATCGTTATCCATCTTTTTTACTTTTTCAAACTGCTGACGTGCCTTCGCTTTGTCTCCTGTGTTCAGGTAAGCCACTCCCAAAAGCAGGTTTCCCTGCAGATGACTTTCGTTTACGCTAACCAGCTTTTCCAGCCATTCGACGGCTTTTGCATATTGCGTAGACTGGATCGACAGCATTCCCATGTTGAACAGGGCCAGCTCGTTGGCGGGATCTTTTGCCAATACTTCCCTCAGCATTCCAACGCCTTTCATCGGTGCGGAGCTGAGATAGGTCATCGCCATCTTGGTTTTTACCTCCAGGTTTTCAGGGTTTTTGCCAAGGACTGTCCCGTATATTTCGCGCGTCTTTTCAGCCAGCGCCTTTTGTTTGCCGGCATCGAGCGCGAACGTATACGCTTCGTAATACGCATTGCCGGCCTTTAGCAGGCTTTCATCAGTTTTAAAGAACGTCGCTGCTCTTTCGGCAAACCATGCGGCGCTGTCAAAAAGACCCGCCTGATTATACAGGACTGCCAAAGAGTCGGCAAAGATAGCATTTTTTTCTTCAGGTAAAGCGGATAAGTAACGGGCTCTCAACCTGTTAATGCCTTTACGAAGGGACTGAGGCGTTTCGTTGTGGGGACTTCCGGGCACGGCGGCTGCATTCTGCGCATTGCCCTCGGCCTGCAACTGGCTGTCATTTTCGACCACCGCTTTGGGTAGAAAGAACAGAGCAACAACCAGTATGACACTTGTTGCAATAAGGATGATCCGCGTTTTAGACATACGAAAAGGTCAGCGCCGAATACTTTCTAAACGGCGGCGCCGAACTTATTTCTCAGCGAGCTGCTTTACTTTGTCGCTGTTCTTGATCTTGTTGATGAAAACTTTGGCGGGCTTAAAGCTGGGGATGAAGTGCTCATCGATAACGATAGCCGTGTTACGCGAAATATTGCGGGCGATTTTTTTCTTACGCTTTTTGTTGATAAAGCTCCCGAATCCACGAACATAAATGTTGTGTCCGCCCGACATCGAATTCTTTACAATGGAAAAAAAAGCTTCCACGGATGCCGTGACATCAGCTTTGTCGATGCCGGTTTTTTCCGCAATTTGATTAATAACGTCTGCTTTCGTCACGGTGCTTGGGTGTTATTGATTGAGTTTAGGGAGGGCAAAATTAATTTGCGCAGCCAGAATTAAAAACAATATTGAAAAATTCTGATTATCAAGGAAATG
>JBGAKL010000028.1:0-8782 GCA_044224375.1 Cyclobacteriaceae bacterium | reverse complement strand
CTCGGAGCAAACGTCGTGTTGACAGGCAGTTCAAAGATCATTGATGTCACGGGCCCGAAACCGGTTGAATACAAGAGCTATGTGCCGCCGAGATCCGTGGTGATTCCAGGCTCAATTCCAAAATCATTTCCGGCTGGCGAATACCACGTTCCCTGTGCTTTGATCATTGGAAAACGGAAAGATAGCACTGACAAAAAAACCTCCCTGAATGATGCATTGCGGGAAAATCAGATGTCGGTATAAGGTGGCATGGGCTTTGAAGTCCTGAAGCGAATGGCTTAATTTTGCAATTGTGAGAAAACTGATTCCTGGCCTGATTGCACTTATTGCCTTGACCAGCTTCCTGCTAGGCGGAAAGAAGGCGGTGCCCACTACAAAGAATAACAGTTTCACTACGGGAGAAGAGCTCGAATACCGTGTCAACCTGGCGTTCTTTACCGTGGGCAAGGCGAGCACACGCGTTGATAAGAAACTCCATAAGATCGGAGACCGCACTTGTTACAAAGTGGATGGCTATGGTGAAACCAGCGACTGGATTTCATGGGTTTCAAAAGTGGATGATAATTGGGGTGCCTATATCGATACAACCACGATGCTGGCGCATGTGTCGTACAGAAAACTCAAGGAAGGCCGCTACCGTCGTGATGAAACAGTGACGTTCGATCACGAAAAGGATAAAGCAGAAGTAAAAGTAAAAAACAACGACACGGGTAAGGACGAGGTTAAAGTCTATGATGTGCCTCACAACACGAAAGATCTCGTGGCTGGATTCCTCCATCTACGCGTAGTTGATTTTAAGAAACTGACAAAAGGGGACACCATCGTCCTTTCGGGATTTCTCGAAGACAAAGCTTATAATCTGAAGATAATTTATGTCGGAAAAGAAGTTGTGTCGACCCGTGTTGGGAAGATCCAATGTCTTAAACTACGTCCCGTCATGCCGGCCAATTCATTGTTCGACGGCGAAGACTCGATCTTTTGCTGGATCTCCGACGACTTAAACCGTATTCCTGTTAAGCTTCAGGCAAAGATGTTTATCGGAACCACCGGACTGGAACTGATTAGTTTTCGCGGACTGAGAAATCAGTTGAAGATGGTTTTTTAAGCTAATTGACAATTGACAAATCCGCGCTGCGCGCGGCAGTTGACAACTCGTAATCTAACAGTGCCATTGCGGTAACATAGTTTCACTTTCGCCCACGTTAGCCGGCACCTTTTGTCAATTGACTTTTGTCAACCGTCAATTCATTTAAATCCTCCCAACAACTCGGTGAACTTCGTCATGCTAATGGGCTTCTCCACGTAGTCACTGACTTCCGTATTCGCTCTTGCGCGATTCAAGTCCCTGGGATCGATCGAGGAGCTTACCATATAAATGCGCATTTCCTTTGCGAACTCTGCCTTGAGTTTTTTGAATTCGTCCAGGAACATCCACCCATCCGTGACCGGCATATTGATATCGAGGAAGATAATGTCCGGAAGCTTGGTAGCATCAGCCGAATTGTTTGTCAGGAATTTCAGCGCTTCCTGGCCATTGGGAAACTGAAGTATCTGATCGGTAAGCTTGGTCGCTTTAAGGGTTCGGGACGCTGTAAACTGATACACCGTGTCATCATCCACTACTGCAATCACGGGTTGGGGGCTATTTTCCATCATGGTGTGAGTTTAACGTAGAAGGTGGTCCCAGTGTTCACTTCACTTTTAACAGAGATTTCTCCTCCCATGGATTCAATTTGGTTCTTGATTAGGAAAAGTCCTAATCCCCGGCTTTCGGGATGTTCATGGAAGGTCTTTCTCATCTTGAAAATCTGGTGACCATATTTACTAAGGTTAATGCCGAGACCATTATCGCTGACCTCGAGCATTGTCTTTGTCCCGTCGAAGTAGGTTCTCACTTCGATGATTGACTTTCGTTCACGGGAATGATATTTCAATGCATTGCTTAACAAGTTGAGCAGAATGCTTTCAAGATAGATGTTGGGATAATGTACAACCGGCGCCCTGAAGTCAGTCTTGAGGTCTGCGCCGAGTTCAGCAATCCTGGTGCTGAGCATCTGGCACACTTTCTCGAAGACGGAGTTGAATTCCAGTTCCTGTTTGTCGATGTTTTTACTCTGCTTGATCTTAAGGACGTCGTTCAGTTCATGAAGCGTAGCGAGCAACAGCTTGCTTGAGTTTTTTAAATGTTGAAGATACTCTGTCTTTTCTTCAGGTGTGGCACCTTCGTAAAGCGCCAGGAGGGAGTCAATGTTTCCTGCCGGCGCTCGCAGGTTGTGCGACACGATTTGTGTGAACTCTTCCAGTTGCTCGTTTTTCCTCGTCAGGCTATCGGCAATATCTCCCAACCTGACGTTCTGCTCGCGTATCGCTTCCTCAATTTGTTTGCGCTCAGTGATATCCCTGAACTCGGTGACGCGTAGCGCCTGCTGCTCTATTTGTATGTTCTTGCCTTTGACTTCCAGGTTGAACCGGGTTCCATCTTTCTTCATCCCGATTACATCGTAAGGCAGTTCGTATCCCATCCGAATCTTTTGCGTTACGTGTTCACGAAACTCCGGCGCAATCAGCATGAGTCCATCCATGCCAATAAGCTCATTCAGACTGTATCCTGTAATATTCGCGAGGCCCTGGTTGGCATCGATAATTTTTCCCTGATCGTGTACTGCAATTCCTCCAAAGGATGCTTCCTGGAGTCGCTTGAATCGCTCTTCACTTTGCCTGAGTTTGATTTCTGCTTCTTTATTTTCGGTGCGATCGCGCGCGGTGCCGATTACTTGGGTGACTTTGCCTTGATTGTTCCTGCGGAACACTGTGTCCCGGGCACCAAACCAGCGCCATTTACCTTGTCTGTCTTTCAGGCGAAACTCTGATTCAAGCACTTCATTGTCATCTGTTACGTGTTCCCACCGGGACAAAAGCTTGGCCAGATTTGTAAAGTCGTCAGGATGAAAGAGTACTTTGAGGATACCGTCTCCCATCGCAGCAATCTCGTCGTCCGAATAACCCAGCGCAGCAGCGATGTGATGGTTCGAATAAATATTGGTTCTGCGCGCGATGTCAAATACATAAATGAGATCAGGGGAAGATGCCGTGATGCTTTCGATAAATTTTTCACGCTCCAGTGCCGCCGCGATAATTTCTTTTCGCTCCGTGATATCGCGATTAACGGACATCGTGTGTTTCTTACCGTTGATCGTCATCAGGCCAATCGCCACATCGAGGGAAAACATCGCCCCATCTTTCTTCCTGTGTATGACTTCGAAGGCAAGATTTTTTCCCTCAAGGACTTTCTCAAGCCGGAGATTAAACTTCGTCGTGTCTTCGGGCGAATCAAGATCAGCGACATTGAGTTTCAGGAATTCTTCGTGTGTGTAGCCATGCATGGCTGCTGCGGCATGATTTGCGGCAACGATTCTTCCCGTGTTCGGGCCCTCAGCTTCCATTACAAAAATGGCGTCATTTGTATTTTGAAACAGAATGTTGTAGGCTGTCTCGATTTCAGATCTTTGTATGGCCGCCTGTTGCTGTTCGTGAATGTCCAGCATATAACCAACTACACCTGAAATTTTTCCGTCGGCCTCACGCAGCGGGTTGTAACGAACCTCAAAAGAGAAGATCTCCTTATCGGGATTGATGTGCTCGTGAATGATAATGAATGATTCTCCTCGTAAGGCTTTATCCAAAGAATTTTTTGTTGCGGCCTTGTCAGCGATCGGTGCGTCAAAAATGTAATCCCCGCTCTTCAGTTGAAAGCCAGTGATCCGTGCAACGGCGTTGGCATACGATCGGGTAAACCAGATGAACCGATAGCGGGAGTCCAGGGCGAAAACCATCGGCCCATTTTCCAGTTCTTTAACAGCAGCTAAAAAGTGATCTGATCCCTCCACTAACTTTCAATAAACCGCTAAAATTGCAGGAAAGGATTGTAAACCAATCAATGATGTAATATTTTAGTACAATCTCAATTAAACCAATCTTCCCATGTTAAAGGAATTCAAAGCTTTTGCAATCCGTGGCAACGTAATCGACCTTGCAATAGGTGTCGTGATAGGAGCGGCATTCGGTAAAATCGTCAGCTCACTGATCGACTATGTAATTACCCCACTGCTCCTGAAGCCCGCCATGGATGCCGCCGAACTCAAAAATCTTGAAGATCTTACCGTATTTGGCTCGGTGAAATATGGGATGTTCCTTGCCGCAGTGATCAACTTTCTGATTGTTGCGATCGTATTGTTTGTCATCGTCAAGGGCATCAACTCTATGAAGAAGAAGGAGGAGGCAGCGCCAGCGGCACCTCCGCAGGATATTGTGTTGCTGACGGAGATCAGAGATCTGCTGAAGAAATAATTGACAACAGGCAATTGACAGTTGACAAGGGTTCTTCTTGAGTATACGGGGTGGATTCGATCGTGAATTACTGTGCCCAACGTATTGGGCCGCTTTGTCAATTGATCACGAGCAACGCGAGGGATTTGTCAATTGTCAACTATTTCTTAAACCGTTCCGCCACCACAATCTCCTTGCTTCCCGGCGTATACCGATAGAATCCCGATCCGCTTTTCACTCCTTTGTGTCCGGCCTGCACCATGTTCACCAAAAGGGGACAGGGCGCATACTTCCCGTTTCCAAAACCCTCATGTAAAACATTGAGTATCGAGAGGCATACGTCCAGGCCAATGAAGTCAGCCAGTTGAAGCGGTCCCATCGGATGCGCCATCCCTAACTTCATTACAGTGTCGATCTCTTCAACTCCGGCGACACCTTCATACAAGGTGTAAATTGCCTCGTTGATCATCGGCATTAGTATCCTGTTGGCCACGAATCCGGGATAATCATTTACTTCAACCGGCACTTTTCCAAGATTCCTTGACAGTTCCATTACGGAGTTCGTCACGGTATCGCTCGTACTGTAACCGCGGATGACTTCCACCAACTTCATGATCGGAACGGGATTCATGAAGTGCATTCCGATTACTTTGTCGGGACTCTTTGTTACCGACGCTATTCGCGTGATGGAAATCGAAGAAGTGTTTGATGCGAGGATTGTTTCGGGTCGCGTATTTTCATCGATCTCACGAAAAATCTTCAGCTTAAGGTCAACGTTTTCAGTTGCAGCTTCTACCACGAGCTCCGCATCTTTCACACCTTCTTTCAAAAAAGTCGTAGTCGTTATGTTCGCCATGGCCTTCGCTTTAGCATCCGAGGTCAAGGATCCTTTCTCGACTTGTCGGCTGAGGTTTTTGTCAATCGTAGCCACCGCTTTCTTCAGAGCGTCTTCAGATATGTCTACGAGTGAAACTTTGTAACCATACTGCGCGAAGGTGTGCGCGATGCCGTTACCCATCGTTCCAGATCCAATGACTGCGATATTCTTCATAAGAGTAGTTATAGAGTAAATTATTATAGAATTCTTCTTAAAATCAAATCTTGTCTATCGAGACCAGTTGGGCATAACCCATTGCATTGAATCGGAGTACGAGGCGGTGAGTAACGGAGTCATGGACGCCACATCCGGGGCCAGGCGAAAGAAAGTAGTAGTAGAATTTCTGGTTCCGCTTATAGAGCTCGTTCGCATCAGGTCTACCGAGTAGCGAAACGATGTCCATTTCCTTCAGTCCCTTCAATTTCAGCATCTCTGATTGCATGGCATTTTCCATTTGCATGCGGTCACCGATACAGGCATTTTTGTCGGACTTCCATTTTGCAATGTCGATCCCTTCGAGTTTTGGCAGCGCTTTGCTGCAACTGCAAAGCAACAGAAAAAGTAATCCGCTAACCCGCAGTGACATGATCTCTTCTTAGAAAATAAAACCAGGTGGTGGAGATCATCAGGTAAACGACCGCCACAATGATGTAGACAAAGTTCCATCCGTTGATGACGGAAAGTGTGATCAATAATGCAGGGTAAAGTATGATCCGGATCCATTCAGCCGTACCGACCCAAGACTTGTTTTCAAACAATACGCCACAATTGACGACTACAAAGGAGATAAGGATGGCAATGAATGCTTTTTCGCTCAGGGAGAACTTCCCTTGATTAAAAAGAAACAGCGATGTGCCCACTAAACAGATAACATATTGAAACAGCACGTAATAATTCAAACCAATGGCAGAGGGCGTTTGATACTTTTTGTACGTTGAAGGGTCTACAGCAGGGGCAGCCTGATATCCACCAAGGTATTCGGGTAGCCAACCCGGTTTCATAAAAAGGAATTTCACTTTGTCTGTCAGGGTTCGCATCCGCTTCATCTCGTGCGCCATGGAAGCGTAGTGATCAAAGTTTGCCCACACGGCGTTCCAACTGTTGATCGGCTTCGTGATCCCGTAGGTTGGTCGTTCCTCTTCAGCTTGAAAAGTCCCGAACATTTTATCCCAAATGATCAATGATCCTGCGTGGTTTTTGTCGATGTATTTTGGATTGCGACCGTGATGAACGCGATGGTGGGAGGGAGTATTGAAAACATATTCGAACCATCCCATTTTGTTGATTGTTTCCGTGTGGATCCAGAACTGGTAGAGCGTGTTCAGTGCAGAGATCAGAACGAAGTCAGTCGTTTCAAATCCGAGCACAGCAATGGGCAAGCTGAACGCAAAAGTCCAGACTACCTGGAAACTGCTCTGGCGCAGGGCAACAGACAGGTTGTATTCTTCGCTTTGGTGGTGAACCACATGGCCGCCCCAGAATAAGTTGATCTCATGACTCATGCGGTGAGCCCAATAATAGGCGAGGTCCGTGAGGAGGAACAACGCAAGCCAGTAAAGCCAAGTTTTTTCCCAGGTGAACAAGGCGAAATTAGCCGACACGATTTCGTAGACCCCAACGGCCAGTACGCGCATGCTGAGGTTCGCAATAGAATCAGGAAAGCTGTAAAGGTTTTTGTGCGAGAACCGCTCAACCACTAGCTCCACCCCAATGAGGATGAAAAAGATAGGAATGGAGAGAACAATGGGATTGAGATTCATTGCAGCAAAACTACGGCTTCCGGGTTCAAAGTTCAAGGTTCAACGTTCAAAGTGGTTCCCTGCTTTAACCTTCAACTTTAAACCTTGAATCTTGATCGGTTATCTTTGAACCCGATGAACCGCTTGCCTTGCACCCTTGCTCTGCTACTGGCGGGTATTGCCTCCTGCGCCCAGACGCCCGATCTCAAGGACTTCCCGAAGAAAGGAAGCTACCTATATTTCAATCAGCCTGCGTTCGAGGACAATTCGTTTCTGTTAAATGAGGCGTTTAATCAGGAAAAGGGTGTCTTGCAATACGCTTCGAATTTCTATTTCGATGATCTGAGAGGTGGTAACTTCCTCTATAATTTTACAAACGAGATACCGCTCGGTGGTGAACGACATCAGATCGGTTATTCGTTGTCATACTATCTTCAAAACAAAGAAACGTCGACGGATGGGGCAGGAGGATTCGGAGACGTTAATGTCAGTTACCAGTATTTGCTAAGTGGAAAGAAATCCTGGGCTATGGTTGTCCCCAGCGTTACGCTTATCATTCCAACTGCCAAAAACGGATATGGGTCAGGAGGTTTGGGAGCCGAGGCAGACCTGTATGTAACGAAAAGAATATCAAGGCGCGTCGTTACACATTACAATTTTGGGTATACATACATCTCGAGTGCCGACCTTTACATTACGACCTCCACAGGTGGAAGGGCAGTAGGGTACGAGCGGGATCTCCAATTCAAGAAGATTGCCGCAAGTGCTATTTGGTATCCCGCCAGGAAATTCAATCTGATGTTGGAGTATGTCTCGAATTTCTTGACTGAGATTACACCCGATGGATCTATCTCTGACAGCCATCACATCACCGTCAATCCCGGCTTCCGATTTGCAATTGACCACAACCGCGTCCAGATCGTTCCAGGGGTCAGCGCGCCGATCATCTTTACCGATGGCAAGTACAGCCAAACCGGACTATTCTTTTATCTATCCTTCGAGCCGGAGTATTTACCGTTTACGAAGATGAAAGGGAGATAGGTAGTGAGAGGAGTTGATAGGGAGTACTTGTTGCCTGTTACTGGTTGCCTGTTGCCGGTGGCACGTCGGCGGCTGGTCGAAGCTACCGGCAAGGTGACGGGTAACCTCCAACTATTTGCCGCGTGCGCAACAACTACTAACTTGCCGCCTTTCTTTTGAAGAATGATTATTAAGATATCGAAAGGCATTTGGTTTTTCTCTTTGCTGGCTACGCTGGGCATTTTCTTGTACGTCTATGCAGCGCTGCCGGAAACGGTTTCATTGGATGGCGGGGGAGTGGGCTACTCAGTATCGCGCAATAACCTGTTTTATGCGACGGTGCTTTTGCTGGCAGTCCTGAACGCCATGGTTTTTCTGGTAGCGAAAGTCTTCAATCGCGGAAGTGAGTACTTCATTGCCTGGGTGTATGGCCTCGTTACTTTTTGCAACCTTTTTTTCGTTGTCGCGCTCGAGTTCATCAACGTCTCAAACAGTCAGGAGCGCTTCGACTATCAGCGCATCGGATACATCATTTATGCGAGCATCGCGCTGGTCGTGATATGGTCAGCGGTGTGGCCGTTGCATCGGCTTATCCAAAGATTTTCTGGTAAACAAGCCGTTTGAAATAGAACTCATTGATTGCTGAAAATCAATGAATTACACCACAATTCCTATTATAAATTTGTAAACAGACTTTTCATGTATTCCATTGAAATGCATTTAAAAATTTCGTTCTTAAGCACAGGTTATGATAGACATGATTTTTTGAACTGATCGTATAGCGTGCGCTTACGGCGATTTTTTGATCTGAACTCATAAC
>JBGAKL010000004.1:0-355335 GCA_044224375.1 Cyclobacteriaceae bacterium | reverse complement strand
AGATGTTTTTGCCAGCATCAAATTCTTTGAGAATGTTGAAAATCTGGGCTTCAGTAAATCGAGTTTTCTTCATGATTAACAGTTTAAAGTTAAGACTTCCGTCTAATCCTAAACTGTCCTATTTTCGGGGGAGCTTACATCATCACTCACCTCAGCCATCAACAGGCTCAGTGAAAAAGGCATCAGCTCACTTTCCGTCTTTCCAGCTCTGAGGCATCTCACCACTTCTTCAATCTGAAATTCAAATCCATTTCCTGAATGAGGAAAATTGAATTCTTTCACCTCGCCTGAATTTAGTCTGAGCGTTACTTTTTCGGATTTATGCCATGGGCTCTGAATGATAATTTTTCCCAGCGTTCCGATGATGTGAGCTTCCTTGACGGAATCACTCACGATCGACGAATGAATGTGAGCTACTGCTCCACTCCGGTACATCAGCAGTGCATTCGTTACCGTGTCTGCTCCGGTGTGGGCAAGATGGCTTAATGCTTTTATTTCATTAGGACTTCCAAGCAGCAACAGCGAAAGAAACAACGGATACACCCCCACATCCAGCTGGGCGCCGCCGCCGAGCGCGAGGCTGTATAGTCGACTCTCGTAATTGACCGGTCCCGCGAAACCAAAATCGGCGTGGACGAACTTAACCTCACCGATTGCTCCTGCTTTGATAAGCTCGAGCGTTTTATGTGTCGTGGCAAAGAACCGCGACCACATCGCTTCCATGAGAAATATCTTTTTGCGTTTCGCCAGGTTGATCATTTCTGTTGTCTGGCGGAGGTTCAGCGACATCGGCTTTTCGCATAACACAGCTTTGCCGTGATTCAGGCACATCAGGGTTTGTTCGTGGTGGTAAGGATGTGGCGTGGCAATGTAGATGACGTCGACCTTTGGATCTTTCGCCAGTTGTTCGTAGTCGCCATAGGCCTTTTGTGCGCCGTACTTTGTTGCGAACAGCTCTGCCTTTTCTGCATCGCGCGAAGCGATCGCGTAGACATTGGCGTCAGGCACGTACTTGAATGCTTCCGCAAACCGGTTGGCGATCTTGCCGGGGCCGAGGATTCCGAAGTTGATACTCATAGGTGAAATGTAAAATGTAAAACACTAAATGTAAAATGTAAAAGTGGACCTCTGAACGCGAATTGCTCCTGGCTGCGACACTCTCAACCCTAAACTCTGAACTCTGAACTATTTTTCATTATTTTCGCCCAAAATTTCAACCACTATGTCCCAAAATCGCCCCATCTCCTCCTTCATCGAAAAGCACTATCTCCATTTCAATTCAGCAGCGCTTGTTGATGCGGCAAAAGCCTATAAAAAGCACATTGCCGATGGCAAGAAAATGATGGTAACGCTCGCAGGTGCGATGAGCACAGGGGAGCTGGGTATCAGCTTCGCAGAAATGATCCGCCAAAACAAGGTTCATATCATATCGTGCACAGGCGCCAACCTCGAAGAGGATATCATGAACCTCGTAGCGCATTCGCACTACAGGAGAATTCCCAATTACCGCGACCTGACTCCTGAACAGGAGTGGGATCTTTTGCAAAACCACCTTAACCGGGTGACCGATACTTGCATTCCTGAAGAGGAAGCATTCAGAAGACTTCAGAAGCACCTGTTTCAAGTGTGGAAAGATGCTGAGGACAAAGGCGAACGCCTCTTCCCGCACGAGTTCATGTTCAGGATGCTGAAAAGCGGTGACCTGAAACAATATTATGAGATCGATCCGAAAAATTCATGGATGATAGCAGCAGCCGAGAAGAATATGCCGATGGTTGTCCCCGGATGGGAAGACTCGACTATGGGCAACATCTTCGCTTCTTATGTCGTCACCGGTGAATTGAAAGCATCGACGATGAAGTCAGGCATCGAGTACATGGTGTGGCTTGCAGATTGGTATACCAACAATTCCGGCAAGGACGGCATCGGATTCTTCCAGATCGGTGGCGGTATTGCCGGCGACTTCCCTATATGTGTTGTGCCAATGCTCCACCAGGACCTCGAGCGCGACAACGTTCCTTTCTGGAGCTATTTCTGTCAGATCAGCGACTCAACGACGAGCTATGGTTCATATTCAGGTGCTGTTCCGAACGAAAAGATCACCTGGGGCAAGCTAAGTATCGATACGCCGAAGTTCATTGTAGAGAGTGATGCTACGATCGTGGCGCCGTTGATGTTTGCCTACATTTTAGATATGTAATCAATTCGGTCATTCGGTAATGCGTCAATTCGGTAATGAAGAAAAGCCGCTGCGCGGGTCGCATGTTGCCAACAAGCACTGAAGTCCCTTAGCAAATTATCGAATTAGCAAATCGTCGAATTAAATGAACCTCGAACAAGTCCTTCGCACCGAAATAAAAGCTGCTTCCAAAGAGTTGTTTGGCCAGGATATTGAGAACATCCAGCTGCAGCCAACCAATCCTGAATTCGAAGGCTCGTATACGCTTGTTTGTTTTCCACTAGCGAAAATTTCCAGGAAAGGTCCTGAGCAGACTGCGGTTGCCATCGGCGAGTATCTTAAAGCCAACACAAAAGTTGTCGACAGGTTCAACGTGGTTAAGGGCTTCCTCAACCTGGTGATCGCGGATGCATTCTGGGTTGAAGCGTTCAAATCAATATATGAGGACAAGAGTTTTGGAGTAGCTGCTTCGAATGGCAAAGAGGTGATGGTAGAGTATTCTTCACCAAATACCAACAAGCCGCTCCACCTTGGGCACCTCCGAAATAATTTTTTGGGATGGAGCGTTGCGGAGATCTACAAAGCAATCGGGTACAAGGTTCATAAAGTCCAGATCATCAACGACCGCGGTATACATATCTGCAAGTCGATGGCTGCCTGGAAGCTGTATGGTAAAGGGGAAACTCCTGAAATCAGTGGGTTGAAAGGTGATAAGCTTGTTGGGAAGTATTATGTCGAGTTCGACAAGGTTTATAAGGCGCAAATAAAAGAGCTCGAAGAGAAAGGCATTGCCAGGGAAGCGGCTGAGAAGGAAGCCCCAATCATGAAGCTTGCTGTCGAGATGCTTCAAAAATGGGAGCAGAAAGATCCTGACACGGTGAAGCTCTGGTCCTTGATGAATGGATGGGTATATAAAGGATTTGATGTCACCTATAAAAGGATGGGTGTCGACTTTGAGAAGCTTTATTATGAATCGGAAACCTATCTCCTGGGAAAAGAAGAAGTGATGAAGGGTCTCGCACAGGGAGTCTTTTTTAAGAAGGATGATGGATCGGTTTGGGTTGATTTGACATCCGATGGTCTCGATCAAAAACTTCTGTTGCGTTCGGATGGAACGTCGGTTTACATGACGCAGGATTTTGGCACAGCGATCATGCGATTCCGCGAATTCCCAAAAATTGAAAAGCAGGTTTATACGGTTGGCAACGAGCAGGAGTATCACTTCAAGGTCTTGTTCCTGATTCTTTCCAAGCTGGGTTATGCATGGGCGAAAGAATGTTATCATCTGTCATATGGAATGGTCGATCTGCCTTCGGGCAAAATGAAGAGCCGTGAAGGGACAGTCGTCGACGCCGACGATCTCATGCAGGAGATGGTTGATGAGGCAGCGAACCAGACGCAGGCGTTGGGCAAAGTGGACGAGATGGATACCGGGGAGGTATCGCAACTTTCAGAAACAATCGGCCTCGGTGCGTTAAAATTCTTCTTGCTGAAAGTCGATCCGCGCAAGCGCATGCTTTTTGATCCCGCAGAGTCGATACAGTTGCAGGGACACACTGGTCCGTTCATTCAGTATACATATGCCCGCATTCGCTCAATCCTCAGGAAAGCACACGCGCAGAAAATAGCCGCAGCTATCGGCGATGTTGCAACACTTGAAGCTGCGGAGCGAGATGCACTTTTCATGATCAGTCAGTATCCTGCAAAAGTGCTGGAGGCTGCGCGCGAATACTCGCCTGCTGTGGTCGCCAATTATGCTTTTGAACTTGCGAAGCAGTACAATCATTTCTACCAGTCGATTCCCGTTTTCGCGGAAACTGACGAGGCAAAATTGAGATTCAGAATAGCTTTTTCCGAAGTTACGGGCGAAGTTCTTAAGAAGGCGATGGGATTGCTTGGAATCCGGGTTCCGGAGAGAATGTAGTTCAATATTTTTTTTCGCCGCGAAGACTCTAAGACGCTAAGAAACGCAAAGAATGTCATCGTATTTCTTCGCGTACCTTTGCGACTTTGCGCCTTAGCGGCCAATGATCTATTTTAACTTTTAGAATGAAGGCCACCCTCAGAAAATTCGAAACTGAAGACGCACCCGTTCTTCTGCAACTCTTCTACGATACGGTTCATTCGATCAATGCAAAGGACTATCCCTTGGATCAGCTCGATGCCTGGGCGCCTGAGCGTCCGGATGTCAAGCGGTGGCAATCACGATTAAAAGCTTCGAAAACAATTGTAGCGGAGCTCGATGGAAAAGTGGTGGGCTTCGCTAACCTTGAAAACAACGAGAAGACCATTGGGATGCTCTATGTTCACAAGGATCATCAAAAGCAGGGGGTAGCGACTGAATTACTTTCGAAACTTGAAAAAAAACTTTTAAAAGATGGCGTTGCTGTTGCCAGTGTGGAGGCAAGTGTAACAGCAAGACCTTTTTTTGAAAAGAAAGGTTATAGCCTCGTTCGTGAGAACAGGAAGATGCTCAATGGAAAAGATTTTGTCAATTTTATCATGGAGAAGAATTTGCAATCAAAGCCTGAAAAGCCAATGAAAGGAAAATCAGCCGACGCGCCGAAGCGATTCAAATGGCGTGATTTGTTTATCAACAAGGTATTTGACTTATTGATCGTTATCGCAGGTGTATCGATCGCATTTCAGTTGAATAATCTGAAACTTGATTCCGATGCAAAATCATTGGAGCAATTTTACCTGGAAGGCCTTATCACCGATGTCAAGGCCGACGTCTCTGAAGCAAAGGAGATTCTCGCTGAACTTCAATCGGATTTCAAAAAAGCCGAGATGATCATGGAAGTGCTGCGGTCCGCTGATCCTGTTGTATCAAAGGATTCGGTCGGAAAAGCACTTGGCGATATTGTCAGTTTCAGCACGTTTGGTCAGCATAGCAATACCTACGATTTGATGATTAATGGCAATGGCTTGACGGTGATCAAGGATCGCGATACCCGGACACAGGTAGCGAATTTTTATGGTAATTATCTGGGCATCCGCCGGTTTGAGGATGTGTACACCGAAGTCATCATAAGAACATTTGCCTACACCTATGGCAGTGTCGATTTTGCCACGAAAACAATGGTAGATGAATCCTTGTTAAAGAAAACGGAAACGAAAAATTTCGTGTTAATGATCGAATCGCAGCTGAAGGATGGGATTGAAAAGTACGCGGAAATCATCGATAACGGTATACAATTGCAGACACTGCTGGAAAATAACTTGAGAAAATGAACAAATCAGCCTAATTTTTGTCTTTAAAACCAAACGACTATGAAAGCCATTATATCCATGATCCTGGTCACGCTGTTTGCGGCACCGGTGACATTTTATGACTTCAAGAAGAACGCGATCGATGGCCATTCCATCGATTTTTCACAATACAAGGGCAAGACCTTGTTAATTGTCAATGTGGCATCGAAGTGTGGTTACACACCTCAATACAAGGAGCTTCAGGAACTCAACGACACGTATGCTGGTAAAGTGACTATTCTTGGATTCCCGGCAAATAACTTCAAGGGCCAAGAACCGGGTTCGAATGCAGAGATCGCCTCATTCTGCAAGGCAAACTATGGTGTAACTTTCCAAATGTTTGAAAAAATATCGGTGATCGGCAGTGACCAGGACCCACTCTATACGTGGTTGAAAGAAAAGTCTGGAAAAGAACCGACCTGGAATTTCTGCAAATACATTGTTAAGCCCGATGGCACCGTGAAATTTTTCCCGTCCGCTGTGAAGCCGATGTCGAAAGAGATCACTGATGAACTTCTTTAAGATCATAGCAGGGGTTGCGATCGTCATGGGTGTTGTTTCATTTGTTTCTTCGAAGTTGACGCATGGTACTAAGTCCGATGTTCCCGGAACCATCTACGATTTCAAGCTGAAGTCGCTGGAAGGAAAGGAGATCGACTTCGCGCAATACAAAGGAAAGTACATGCTGATCGTCAACACGGCTTCGAAGTGCGGTTACACACCGCAGTACGCCGATCTGGAAAAACTTCATGAGCAAATGAGCGACAAAGTGGCTGTCCTCGGATTTCCTGCCAACAATTTTTTATGGCAGGAGCCAGGATCGAACCAAGAGATTGCAACGTTTTGTGAAAGAAACTATGGCGTGAAGTTCCAGATGTTCGAGAAGATCTCTGTGAAAGGATCGGATGCATCACCCCTTTACAAATGGCTCGAAGCAAAAACCGGCGAGAAGCCCTCATGGAATTTTTGCAAATATTTGGTCAGCCCGACCGGGGAGGTGCTTGGATTTTTTCCAGCCAAAGTGAAACCGCTCGATCCCGAAATCATCAATAAGATTCAATTATAGACTTTGCGATCTTTGCGTCTTTGCGTGAGATTATTCCACGCAAAGACGCGGAGGCGCGAGGCAATTCAATATCAGACCTGCAAATGCTAAAGAAACTCTGGACCACCCGACCGTTTGCCCCCGAGGTCGGGTTATTTATTTTACGAGTTGGAGCTGGCTTTTTTCTAGCCACACACGGCTGGGGTAAGTTCATGAGCTATGGGAAGAACTCCGCGACTTTTCCTGATCCACTTCATGTAACACCACAGGTTTCCATGCTGCTGACGATCTTCGCTGAACTTTTTTGCTCAGTATTTCTAATGTTGGGATTATTCACCCGCATCGTGCTCATCCCGTTGATTGCTACAATGATCATCATCATCGTATTTATTCATGGCAAAGATCCACTGAGCGACAAAGAACATGCCTTTCTCTTCTTGTTATCTTTTGCTTGCCTGTTTCTCGTTGGACCCGGCAGTTTCTCTTTCGACCGGATGTTAAAACGTTAATGAACATGACGATCAAGCCGTGGATTGGTGCTTTCAGGTTGCGGACGTTGCCGCTGTCACTCTCCTGTATCGGCATGGGTGGATTTCTTGCGGCCGCGGCGGGCAAATTCGATGGTCTGATTTTTGGCCTTTGCTGCCTCACGACAGTTTTTCTCCAGATACTATCCAATCTGGCTAACGACTATGGAGATTCTGTTCATGGAGCAGATCATTCTGAACGCAAAGGTCCGCAGCGCGCCGTGCAATCAGGTGCGATCACTTCGGGCCAGATGAAAACAGCAGTTGTAGTATTTGCAATGCTGTGTTTGATCAGTGGCCTTTCATTGTTGTTTGTTTCTTTTGGCGCCGATTGGAGTTCATTGTTGTTCTTCCTGGTGCTCGGCCTATTGTGTATTGCTGCGGCAATCGCCTACACCGTTGGGAACAAACCTTACGGTTATCTCGGCCTCGGCGATTTATCCGTTTTGATTTTCTTTGGATTGGTGGGAGTGATGGGTTCGGTGTACCTGTTTACGCAGGAAGTAGACTGGACGAATGCACTTCCTGCCATGAGCTGCGGGCTATTTTCAATTGCCGTGTTGAATGTCAACAACATCCGCGATATTGATTCAGACCGGGCTGCCGGAAAATTTTCCGTTCCCGTAAGAATAGGCCGTGCAAACGCGATAAAATATCATTGGTTCTTGCTTATCGGAGGGCTGGGTGCTGCGACCGCCTACACGATCCTGAGCTATCACTCACCTTTTCAATTTCTTTTTCTGCTTTCTGCGCCGTTGTTTATTGCAAATGGCAGGGCTGTTTCCACGAAACCGTCAGAAGCGCTCGATCCCTATTTGAAACAAATGGCAATGTCGACGCTGCTGTTTGTGGTGCTGTTTGGAGTGGGAACTCTTCTCTAAATGATTGATCTGTCAACCACATTCTTTCTAAATTTATAGTCTTAATCTTTGTCTCATGGAAAAAATCTATTCACCCAACGCCCCGAAAGCAATCGGCCCCTATTCACATGCAATAAAATCCGGAAACCTGATCTTCTGCTCCGGACAGACACCACTCAATCCCGCGACGATGGTTATCGAAGGTGCGACAGCTTCGGAGCAAACTACGCTGGTTCTCAACAATCTCGAAACTGTTTTGAAGGATGCCGGATCGGACCGGTCTAAAGTCATAAAGACCTCCGTCTTCCTGAAGAATTTCGCCGACTTCGAAAAGATGAACAAAGCCTACGAAGCTTTTTTCGGGGACCACAAACCTGCACGCACAACTGTAGAGGTAAGCAGGCTTCCAAAGGATGCGCTGGTGGAGATTGAGTGTGTGGCGGAACTAAAATAGTTCTGCGTCAGCGTTCGACTGCGCTCAGGCTGACACCCTACTTACACAATCCGCGTTTATCGAAGCTGTCAGCGGAGTCGAAGGCCTTTGCGTTCTCTGAGTCCTCTGCCGTTTCTGCATTTAGCGTCTCATCAAAAACGAGAAATGCTCAAACACGTATTTCTTCCTAAGCGAATCGACAATCTCTGCTTTCTGCCTGCCAGACTTGATGTCTTTAAAAGCCTGGTTCAATTCAGTCAACCTTACCGGGTCAGCAACCGGAAAATTGTGAGCGGGATGGACCTTCTTTAACGAAGGGGCCAGGTCGGCAAAGCGCCCGATGCTTTTTTCATACGCGTCAAGGTCCGTGCCCGGGAAGAACAACCAGATCGTCGCCTCGTAGAACATGTCGCCGGTCCATAGCAGGCCATGATTCTTGTCCAACAATGCAATCGCGTCCGGCGTGTGGCCTGGTGAAGATAGGACCTCTAACTTCCGGGCGCCCAAATCGACGACGTGATGATTTTTTATTTTCTCGCGGATCGCAAAAGGGCGAATTGAATATTTCGCCGTGTCAAATCCAGGGATCTTGCCGAGGCAAATTGCTTCGGTTGTTACTTCGCCCCGCACACGGTTGTGCGACCAGCCGTTTTCGGCATTCTCCTGCGTATACGCAGTATCCATCGCCAGTACATTTTCAAAATCCGCGTTGCCACCAATGTGATCGTAGTGCGTATGTGAATTCAGGACCATTATGGGTAGCCGCGTCAGCTCTTTAACCAGCTGACTGATTGTATCGATACCATTCCCGGTGTCAAACAATAGCGCTTTTTGTCTTCCGAGAATCAGGTAAGAGATAGCCTCTTGAAAACTATATGGTTCGTAAATCGCATACACACTGTCGCCAACATCATACACTTTGAACCATTTGCGCGAAGTGGGAATTTCTTTTAACGCTGAATATTCCTGACGAATAGGAACGGCACACCACGGAGTGGCTTCTTTAGTGGCTGGAGCGTTTGTGCAGGATGAAACGACAGTCAATAATGAACCAAAGATGAGTATGGTGAATGCGCGCCCCATTTTCAAATCTTCAAATCTCCAAATTTTCAAATTACTTAAGCAGTTTCACCAACCGCTCCATCTCCTTCTGATTGGGATACGTATTCAATGTCTCCACGACGTCCCGCTTCTCCTTCGATGTGAGTCGCCAGCTCAGCGAGGCCCGAACACTGTGTTGACGGATGCTGTCCATATTCTGCAGAATGTCGCTGTAGCTGATCGGCAGGTATTGCAGATCAATGCGATCGATTGGTCCCTTGAACCAAGTCCGCGCATAGCCAACGAGATTGTCGTTAGTGATGTCCTGGAAGTTCTCAAAATTGTTGTAGACACTTGCGATCGGCTGTGTGAAATCATCCATCAAGGTGTTTCCTTTTTCTTCGGAGACAGGCGCAAGCTTCGGAGAATCCCGTATGGATAGAATGATGATTCCAGATGTGTTGGCGGCAATCCACTCCCGGAATGAATAGATGAATCGTACGGCATCGGCGATACCAAAATTGTCGGAGATGCCTGCGTCCATGATCTCGATTGGCGGGTGAGTGGGGAGGGTAGTGTTCGGTGTGATGTAAGGAAATGTAGCGCTCATCCGGAGGGCGGACAGAAACCGGAGCTTGGAACCGCCGTGCTCATTGAACATTTTCTGAAAATCGACACCGCTCAGCTTGGAATTCTTGTAGTCCGGGAAGTTCAGGATATCGGAATTCAGGTAACTGACCGGCTGCGGCGAGATGTAAAGTTTACGTCCGTCGTTGACGATCGTCGGGGAAAGGATCACCATCGGCACGATCGCTTCCTCTTCGGGCTTTTGGTAGGCTGAAAGCTCTTTGTCCATCAATCTTTCAGTATCGATGTTCAGCTGTTCCTCGAAAGTGTAACCCCGGTCGCGCGAATAACGCTGGTTGGCGTATTCAAATTTTGTAAATCCTACAAAGAGGTCGTTGGCGAGGAGACTGAAGATCAGTGGATTCAGATTATCTGTGGCAATGTTTCGCTGGTGGCGGGGAGAATAAGGGGAAATATTTTCTCCTTGCTTCGCGCGCAACATGACCTCACGGAAATAGCTTGCGCCGATCAAGCCGCCCGAAGCGCCTGTGATCAGAACAGTCTGATTCATCAGGCTTCCTTTGCTCAGACTGTCCGCCCGCTGAAGTGTTGCCAATGTCCAAAGGGCCGCACGTTTACCGCCGCCGCTCGAGCAAACAAAAACAATTTTCGGCGCCTTGGGTCCCGGAAATTTTTTCTTCCAATTCTCCAGGATTGTCAACGTATGTTTTTTTGATGCGAGTATGCTCAGTGTGTCATTGACAGTTTTTAATTCGTCGATAGTATATTCCACCGGCGTCATCTTATAATTGAGTCCGAATGCCTGATATTTTTTCGTGAGCCAGCCCTCGCCCACCAGGTAGTTTACGAAGAGGAAGAGAATGAGAACGACCGTGATGGACCATCCGCCGAACCAGTACGCAAAAGCTCCGGAAAGCATCACAAAGATCGTCAGGAAGATCATAAAGCTTGCGGCTGCCGGGAACTGAAAGGCAGCATAGTCTTTGAATATCCCGAGAATGATTACCAGCGCCAATATCAGCAGCTCGATGACGACGAGGTTGAACTGATTTTGATCAAATACCTGGACGATCGCAGCCTTGTCATAGAAATCCTTCTCCTCTTCATTTACTTTCCTGAGCCGGAGCCCCCCGTCGAAATAATTGTCCACGCGCTCCTGCTTTTTTCGTGCGACGTCGAGTCTTTTCATCGCACTTGCACGGGTTACTTTCACGGTCGCCTTGAGCTTCTCGTCCAGGCGGCAGATCATGTACTTGAAGATGTCATTCTGGGTCAGAGAGAAATATATCTGCAGAAGCCCGGTCATTGTCAGGTAGCCTGAGAAGAAGCCTGTGATGTTAAGTGCAAGTTCGATTCCGGTTGTATACTCATTGTTAACCTGGAACCGGATCATTTCATACAGGTATGTGATCAGAAATATGATCGGCAGGATGCTGTTGTTGACGCTGAACTTGATGAATGGATGAGGCAGAGCACCGATGAAAGAGAACCTGTGGCCATCGGCGATATAACAAGTGATATTAAACGCGGCCGTAAATCCGGCCACCATCACACCCATGATGAAGAAGCTTGTGAAATTTACATTGTTCAAATACTCAGGATCCAGGAAGAGATAAGGAATACCGAGGTATTTTCCGAAATTTCCGGTGATCATTGCAAACAGGATGACCCAGCACAAAAGCAAGACCTGGTTGCGTTTGAAATTATTCAGCAACAGCTGGACAGGGAACGAATAAAAGAAGGCATCTGCTATTTTTGTCAGCCGGGCCATAGGCACAGAATTATTTCAAGGTAGGGGAAAAAGCACTTTGAAAAAAGACCAGCTACTGCCAGAAGTTTGCGATTTCGTAAGAATTTAAGAACGTTGCCTGTCACCTGTTGACTGGCTGCGCACCCTTGAACCTTGATCTTTGAACCTTGAACTTGCCGGCCTTGATTTTGTGAAACACGGGAGGTAAATCGTAGGCTCATCTTGAGTCAATCCCTGAAAACTTTCACCCTCTATCGATCCTCGGCCGGCTCCGGCAAAACGCGCACGCTTGCGAAGGAGTACTTGAAGCTGGCGCTGAGGAACAAGGCAACCTATTTCCGCCATATCCTGGCGGTGACGTTCGCTAACAAAGCGACTCAAGAGATGAAGGATCGGATCCTCCTGTATCTGGATATCTTCATCAAAGACTCACCCGACCCGCTGGCCGAAGAGCTAAAGAGCGAACTGAAACTCGACGATCAGACCTTCCGCCAAAATGCGACGGAGCTGCGGGCAGAGATTCTCCATCAGTACGATCAGTTTTCTATCAGCACTATTGACGCTTTTTTTCAGAAAGTGATTCGATCGTTTACACGGGAATCAGGTTTGATTGGAGATTACAGACTTGAAGTCGACCAGGATACGGTGCTCGAAGAGGTGATCAATGACCTGATCGATGAGCTCGGCCAAAACAAGGAGCTGACCAAGTGGGTGGTCGAATTTGCCAAGGCCAACCTGGAGAACGATAAGCCTTGGGATGTTCGGGCAAGCCTCGTTGATTTTGCCAACGAAATTTTCCGCGAAGAATTTAAAGCCATTGAAAAGGAAGTGCGGGAAGGTTCCGCAGACCCCCAATTTTTCGTTAAGCTCAAAGACAAGCTTTGGAAGATAAAGAGCTCCTTTGCTTCGTCTGTATCGAAACCTGCCCGCGAGGCGCTTCGCGTGATCGAAGCCGGGGGCTGGACAGATTTTGATTTTAGCCATGGTAAGAACGCCGGCATATTTACTTTTTTCAATGCCTTTGCGGATAGTAGTTCACTCTCCGCGATGAACTCGGAATGGAACCGGATCCGGAATTATTTCACGTTTCCAAAGAATTGGCCTTCCAAGAATACCCTGAAGCGCGATGCAATTATCGCTGCTGCCGATACCACGCTGGTCCCCGCCATTCAACAAATACTGACGACGTTCGATAAAGATTTTAAAAAGGCGCTTTCCGCAGATGTAGCATTGAGAAACATGTATGTGTTTGGATTGCTTTCCGACATCGCGCGTAAACTCCAGGATTATAAGGCGGAAAACAATCTAATGCTGCTGGCTGACGCTCCGAAATTCCTCCACGGCATCATTCAGGACAGCGACACACCGTTTATCTATGAAAAGATTGGATCGTTTTACCGCAATTATCTGATCGATGAATTTCAGGATACTTCCGGCTTTCAATGGAAAAACTTTCTGCCATTGCTTGCTAATGGGTTAGACCAGGGGTACCCCAGTCTTGTAGTCGGCGATGTCAAACAAGCGATCTACAGATGGCGCGGCGGCGATCTCACACTGTTGCAACAGGAGGTTGAGAAGGCGATCGGAGGGAGTCGTGTGCAGATTCAGGAACTCGACAAAAATTTTCGGAGTGCAAGGAATATTGTCAGGTTCAACAATGCGCTTTTCAAAATGGCTTCGAACCTCGTTGCGGCAGACACCGGCTCACCTCTGGCGACTGCTGCCTACGAGGACGTGACCCAACAGGAATTCCGGGACATCGATGGCTTTGTAAGGATCGACTTTCTTCGTGACGAGCAGGATGGTAAACGGTGGAAAGATGCGTCGATGGAGATGATACCGCACCACCTGGAAAAGCTGCAGCAACTGGGCGTGCCGTTGAGCGACATCGCGATCCTAGTTCGCTTCAACAGTGAAGGGCAGGACGTGGCCTCTTACCTGATGGAATATAAAAATTCGGGGAGGGCACTCGCAAACTGCCGCTACGATGTCGTCTCCAACGAGTCGCTGCGGATGGAAGGAGCTGCGTCGGTGAACTTGCTGCTTGGAGCACTTCGATACTTACTGAACCCCGATGACCCGATCGCCCGTGCGCAACTATCCTATGAATACTCCAGGCTCAATGAACCCAAGCGAAATAACGTCGAGGTATTTGCGGTGACCAACCAAGTGGTTTTTGAAAGTCAGCTTCCTGACCGTTTCACGAAAGAAAAGATTTCGCTTAAGAAGCTCCCGCTTTATGAGCTCACAGAAACGTTGATTGAAATATTCAAACTGGGAAAAGAAGAAGGGGAACTTGCGTACATCATCGGCTTTCAGGATCAGGTTCTTGAGTTTTACAACCGCGAACGAAATGATATTGCCTCATTTCTTGAGTGGTGGGAAGATCATAAAGACAAAGAAAAGACATCCATTAAGATCTCCGGAGAGGTGGATGCAGTCAAGATTCTCAGCATCCACAAGGCGAAAGGACTTCAGTTCAAATATGTGATCGTACCATTTTGTGCTTGGAACACCGACCACACACGCTCGCCGAATCTTTGGGTTCGATCGGAAGAGGAACCATTCGCCGATGCCGGATTCCTTCCTGTACCATATTCGTCGTCACTCGACAGCACCTATTTTCAAAGCGATTACCAGCGTGAACGCACCGCAGTATTCCTTGATAACCTGAATCTCATGTACGTTGCATTGACCCGTGCTGAAAATGGGCTGATCATTACAAGCGTCACCAAGTCACGATTCAGGACGGTGGGTAAATGGCTTTCGGAAGCAATCATACAAGATTCTTTTCTCCATTCGCACTTCAACGAATCAGCACAGCAACTTAGGCTAGGTGATTGGGAACAGTTGGACACATCTGTCAAAGGGAATCCGGTGCCTGCAGTAGCGCTGAAATCGTATGGATCTTTCCGATGGCGGGATACTATTGTGATTCGTCAGGCAGGCACATCGTATTTTCAGGAGTTGGAATCCGAGTCGCGGGCAAAAATAAAATACGGTATCCATCTGCACGCTGTGCTGTCTCGCATAAAAAATGCTGCAGATGTTTCTAAAACCATAGAACGTCTCCTTCGCGAAGGGATGGTTATAGAAGAGGAGGTGGCGGAGCTTCGGCAACAGTTGGATGCGTTGATGAGTCATCCTGTGATCGGAAGGTGGTTCGAGACCGGATGGGATGTGCGCACCGAGGTGCCTATCTTATTGCCTGCCGGAGACGAGAACCGAATTGACAGGCTGTTGACCAAAGACAGGAAGGCGATTGTCATCGACTTCAAGACCGGGGTAAAAACAAAGGCTGACCAGAAACAGGTGCAGGCCTACATGGAAATCCTGAAGAAGATGGGATTTACCGATGTTGAAGGTTTTCTCTTGTACACGCGTGATCAGGAGGTGGTCGCAACCGGTGAAGGCACTCAAAAAATTGTCAAGAAGAAAAAAAATGAAAATCAATTAGGATTAGATTTTTAATTAGAACGCAAAACCTTAGAGATGCAATTTATAAAGACAGTCATGGAAAATATTTCCTTTGCGTCTTAGCGCCTTTGTGGTTCAAATTTCAAGCATGAGATCGTTTCTTTTTGAAGTCGCAGAAAAAGTACACCAGGCCCATGCCGACCTGGATAAGCTCACGTTTGTTTTCCCGAACCGGCGTGCGATTCTCTATTTCAGAAAACACCTTACCGAAATCATCGAGAAGCCCGTCTTCTCACCCCGGTTCACAACGATCGAAGATTTCATTGGTGACTTTTCTGATTACGAGGTCCCGGACAAACTTGAACTCGTTCATCGCCTGTATAAAGCTTATTACGAAACCTTGCCGCAGCAGAAAGAGCGCGAGACATTTGATAAGTTCTATTTCTGGGGTGACATGCTCCTGCGCGATTTCGATGAGGTCGACAAATACATGGTAAATGCAGGGCAGCTTTTTCTCGATCTCAGCAACCAGAAGGAGCTGGACTCGGGATTTGAATTTCTGACGGAAGAACAACTGCAGTTCCTTAGGGATTTCTGGGGAAATTTCGATGATCACCTGACTTCGAACAAGCAAAAATTCCTGCACGTGTGGCGTTTACTGCCGGAAGTCTACACAAGATTTAAACAACAATTGCATGACAATGGTCTTGCCTACCAGGGAATGGTTCACCGCGAAGTGGCGGAACGAATTGTTGATGTTGTACAGTCTTCCGGAAACCGCAAAATTGTCTTTGCAGGATTTAATGCGCTTACCACAGCGGAGGAGAAGATCATCTCTGCTTTTGTAGCTCGAGGCTTAGCGGAAGTTTATTGGGATATCGACCATTACTACGTCAACAATAACACACAGGAAGCGGGACGATTCTTCAGACAGTATCAGGAACATCCTACACTGGGAAAAACTTTTCCCGCAGATATCCCTTCGAACTTCAACACAGAAAAGACTGTGAAAATTGTTGGGGCGGCGCAAAACATCGGTCAGACGAAGATTATGGCGCAATTCCTGGATGACCAGCTGAAGAAAAATAAGTTTAGTCCAGAGGAGACATTGATTGTGATGCCGGACGAAAAACTGTTGCTGCCGGTACTGCATGGCATTTCGGGCTCGGTGGAAAAATTGAATGTTACGATGGGCTTCCCACTGTCGAGCGCGCCTGTATTCAATCTCATTGAATTCCTCGCTGAGCTTCAGGCAGGTCGGAAAGACGGATCTTTCAACCACCGTAATGTCTTGTCGGTTATTGGTCATCCGTATGTCCTGGGCGTTGATCCTGTGCATGCGAACAATCGCCGAAAGGAGATCATTGAAAAAAATAAAATTGCAATCTCGCCGGATGAGCTCATTGCCGGCCCGGAGCTTTGGCGCACCATCTTTGTAATAGTCAAGGCGGGTGGCTTGCTTCCTTACCTGAGAGATGTCGTCACCGCCCTGGGCACACAGACATCTTTAACTGTTCTCGACAAAGAGTTTGCTTTTCATTTTCTCAAGCTGATCAATCGCTTCGATGAAGTGACCCGTGGATCAGAAGAAAGCCCTGCTGAATCCGACCCTGAAAAGCAATTTCAATCGGAGCTTAAATCATTTCTCAGGCTGTTCCGACAACTGGTGAGATCCCAAAAGATCCCATTCAGCGGCGAGCCGCTCAAAGGGCTTCAGGTTATGGGAGTACTCGAAACCCGGAACCTTGACTACAAAAATGTATTCATCATTTCTTTGAACGAGGGATCGCTTCCGGCATCCGGCAACAAGGCTTCCTATATTCCTTTCAATATAAGGAAAGCATACGCATTGCCGACTGCTGAACACCAGGATGCCTTTTATGCCTATTTGTTCTATCGCGTGCTGCAACGGGCTGAGAATGTGTTCTTATTTTATAACACAGAGACCGACGTACTAGGACAGGGTGAAATGAGTCGATATCTGCAGCAGCTTGTTTTTGAGTCCGGCTGGACACCGTCGCACCAGGTGTTGCACAACCCCATTCAACCGCACGCCATTCAACCCATTGAGATTGTTAAAGATGAAACGGTCCTAAAGAATCTTGCGAAATTGAATGAAGGCAACTATCGATTCAAAGGAATCTCGCCGTCGGCGTTGAATACCTATATTGAATGTCAGCTTCAGTTCTACTTCAAGCATATTGCAAAAATTCGTGAAGCGAACGAAGTGGAGGAGGACCTGGATGCGCGGTGGCTGGGAAATATCCTTCACGACGTGATGGAGCTTTTTTACCGGGGCATTGGTGAACGAAAGAAAAGTAACCTGATCGAAGCTGACGATCTGAAGAATTACGAGGCGGTCACCGACAAGCTGATCGATGACGTGTTTATCCGGAACTATTCGCTGGACCCCAGAAAGAAAGTAATATACGCAGGGCAGCGTTTGGTGGTCCACGAAGTGGTAAAGGGTTTTATCGCACGCATCATCCGGTATGATCATGAATATGCGCCATTTTCCATCGAAGGACTGGAGCACCAGGGATTGTTGTACTACGTGCCCATTTCGCATGGTCCGGGCCAGGCTGTTATAGGAGGTAAGATTGACCGGCTCGATAAGAAGGGTAACACCGTGCGTGTGATCGATTATAAAACCGGTCGCGACAAACTGGAGTTTGATACTATCGAGTCGCTGTTCAGTCGTGAAGGAGCAAGAAACAAAGCAGCTTTCCAGATATTGTTGTACGCCTTGCTCTACCATGATAATAACCCTGGTAACATCAGGATCAAGCCAGGATTGATCAACAGGTTGAACCTGTTTGAAGAGGAATTCAAATTCGGCCTCGTCATGAACAGATCACAGCTCGATGATGCTGTTCCCCTGTTGGGAACGTTAAAGGAAAATCTCAAAACTTTGCTTGAAGAGCTATTCAACCCGGCGGAGACTTTTAAACAAACGAAGAACGTTGATAATTGTAAGTTCTGCGCATATCAGCGTATTTGCTACCGGAAATCATGAAAATAATCGGCGCTATAATTGGAATTGGCCTCACAGCAATGTTTCTGTTCATGATCTGGCGACTCATCGGAACATATCTTCCGCCGAAGAAACGCGATCCCAAAGATCACCGCGAGGACCAGGCTTCGTAAGCCATTTTTCTCTAAGGGGGCGCTATGCTGTTAGCATTACCACCACTGAGAGCGGGAAGAACGTTGTGATGAGCAAAAGAAAGGAATACATCACTCAGATCGTTCCTGCGTTGAGCGAGGCTTTTTCGCTCGCATGGGATCTGGCACGGAAACAGGAACAGAGAATTCATTGTATCCGGAAGGTAATTGATGGTACCGAAGAATAATAAACCCCGGCGCATCCGTCGGGGTTTTTCATTTATGCTGGTAACTTTGCATCATGATTGAAAAATCTCTCAGAAAGGCGCGCGACAAATCTGCTGAGAATAAAAAATTTTTAGCCGACCTTAAGAAAAAAGATCCACGCAAAGTGGATGACGCGTTCCACGGTCTTCATGAGGAGGTTTTCGAAGAGATCGATTGTCTAAAATGTGCGAACTGCTGTAAGACTACGAGTCCGATATTCTACCAGAATGATATCGAGCGCCTGGCGAAAGCCCTTAGGATAAAGCCGGGGGAGTTTATCGATCGCTACCTGCACGTGGATGCGGATAATGATTATGTATTAAATGTTGCCCCTTGTCCCTTTCTACTTGCGGACAACTACTGCGCGGTCTATCATGACCGTCCCAAAGCCTGTCGGGAATACCCACATACCGACAGAAAAAAAATGGTGCAGATAACTGATTTAACCTACAAGAACACGCTCGTTTGTCCTGCAGTTGCCGAGATTGTGGAGAGACTAAAGAAATTAAAAATCTAAGGCCGGAGCAAGGCGTTGTAATGGGTGAAGATCGCAATTAGACTTCTTTCTTCGTTTGCGTATAAAGAATTGTCTTTCATGAATTTTTCCATGGCATCGGCTTTGTCACCAAAAGATGCCAATAGCTTTTTTTTTCCTTTCACCTCGTAGACTTCTTCACCTTTTGCGTAATAAAGATCGGAGTGCTTGGTGATCCGCGTGTTGCGACTTCCCGAGCTGAGCGCGGGATGGTAATCAGGGTCTTTAACGATTACGTAAAATTTTTTCAATAGAGGCGATGGCCCATCAACAAGTAATTCGAAGAAGCCCCGGAGAGGAGTGCCGTCCATGTTATATGCCTTCGCGTTGATGAAAGTTCCTGTGGTGTCCCCGGTAAAAACGAAGCTTTTGACCCTTGTGCCATCTATTGCTTTAACGCCGGTGGGCAGTTGAAATGCTAACTCATCGAAGTAAATATTGTACTGTACTTTGTAGCTGCTGATCTCCTCCTCCATATCATAAATCTTCACCGTTGCACGACGCCAGATTGAATTGAGATAAGGATCCCCCTCAACACCGCTCACGGGCCGCGCAATAGGCAAACCATTCATGAGATCTGTGAACATCGGATTTCTCCTTGATGCTGTAGAAAGATTTTGCCCGACAGCGTTGGCTGAAATGATCAACCCGGCAAAAAAGAAAAGCAAGGAATTTTTCATAATACGATGTCTCTTCAATCAAATTTAAATAAAAAACCCTGACTCCCGATAGCTATCGGGACCGTCAGGGTCAATGTTATATTGGGTGATTCTTTTATGCTACCTGTGCCTGCAGCTTCGAAGAAAGCACCGATTTAGGTACGGCGCCGATCTGCTTGTCAACGATCTGACCATTCTTAAAAACAAGAAGCGTAGGAATGGAGCGCACTCCAAAACGGGCCGTCACCTCTGGGTTCTCGTCAACATTGAGCTTGCCGATCACCGCCTTGCCTTCGTAATCACCCGCAAGCTCCTCAACTGCCGGCCCGATCATTTTACACGGTCCGCACCACTCCGCCCAGAAGTCAACAAGAACCGGTTTGTCGGATTTGATGGTCTCATCAAAGTTTGCGTCGGTAAGTACTAATGCTTTTCCCATTTTATTTAAGATTTAAAGGTGTTAAAAGTGTTTTTTGGTATGTAATTGAGTTAATTATCCAGCTCTACTGTATCCAACACTAAGGTAGGGGAAATTGTTCCAATACCATCCGCATGCTGGTCAGGTTTTGCGGGCACATCGGTCAGCCAACGCACGTAGTTCTTTTCGGTGATAAACCCGACATCGGCGAAGCGCTTCAGCTCCCGAATGAAACTGTTGCTCGGCTTGATCCGGCACGTCCGCGACAACATCGGCACTTCCACATCGTCTTTGAGGTACACCTGGAGTGCAGAGGTGCCGGAGTTCTTCTTGCACAGCTTATCGATAGCATCAATCAAATCCTCGCGGACGTCTCCCAGGGCCACGCGCACCGCTAGTCCCTGCACTTTTTTCGCGGCGATGTCATTCAATATCTCCATGTTCCTGATCTTGAACTCGAGATTTTGCTCGCCCCAAGTCTTGCGGATCACCGCCCCTTCGATGAAGAGGAAAAGGCCGGGCATCAGGAACGATTTGAATCGCATGTAATCATCGCTCCAAAGGACAAATTCATACTTACCCGAATAGTCTTCCAGGGCTAGTTTCCCGAAAGGCCTTCCGGTCTTTGTCATCTTGTGCTCTACCGTAGAGACGATTCCGCCCACCTTGAACTCTTTTCCTTCATTGCCCTCTAGTTCGTTGAGCTTCGCAACGCCTGCGGTGCAGAATGTATCGATCTCGAATTTGAAATTATCCAGGGGATGACCGGAAATGTATACACCTACAACTTCTTTTTCGTAATGAAGCTTTTCGATTTCGCTGAAAGGCTCCACTGCGTCTACTTTTGGTCGGGGAACCTCCGTGCCAGATGCGCCGCCGAACATGCTTACCTGCGAGCTCATCATCTCCTGTTGAAGTTTCGCCGCATACCGTGTTGCCTTTTCCGTCAGATTGATGTCGCCCTCCTTCGAATAGACATACTGTCTCCTGTGATATTCTGTGAAGCAGTCGAACGCACCGGAGAGTGCGAGCGATTCGAATGTCTTCTTATTTACCGCCCGCGTGCTGAGCCGCTTTGCAAAATCAAAAATGTCAGTGTAGTTGCCGCGCGCGTCACGCTCCTGGATGATCGACTCAACCGCCGCATCCCCCGCGCCCTTGATCGCGCCGAGTCCGAATCGGATAGCGCCGCTCTTGTTCACCTCGAAATAAACGCCGGATTCGTTTACGTGCGGCCCGAGAACTTCGATGCCCATCTTCCGGCACTCCTCAATGAAGAATGTCACATTCTCGAGATTGCTCTGCGAATGAGTAAGCACCGCTGCCATGTACTCCGCCGGGTAATTTGCCTTCAGGTATGCCGTATGATACGCGACCAGTGAATAGCAGGTAGAGTGGGACTTGTTAAACGCATACTGCGCAAATGCCTCCCAGTCTTTCCATATTTTGTCAGCAATTCGCTCATCGTGACCGTGCTTCTTGCAACCTTGGATAAACTTATCCTTCATCTTGTCGAGCACTTCCTTCTGCTTCTTACCCATGGCCTTACGCAGAACATCCGCGTCGCCCTTAGAGAATCCTGCCAGCTTTTGCGACAGCAACATCACTTGCTCCTGGTAGACGGTGATCCCGTAGGTGTCTTTCAGATATTCCTCCATCTCAGGCAGGTCGTAGCGAATCGGCTCTCTTCCATGCTTGCGCAAAATGAAGTTTGGAATGTATTCCATCGGACCCGGCCGGTAAAGGGCATTCATCGCAATCAGGTCTTCGAACTTGTCAGGCTTCAGCGACTTCAGGTAGTTGATCATACCTTCGCTTTCAAACTGGAACGTGCCGATGGTCTCCCCGCGCTGATACAGCTGGTAGGTTTTTGGATCTGTTAATGGGATTTTTTCGATGTCGACATCAATACCTTTCCGCTTCTTGATATTTTTCAGCGCTGTCTTGATGATGGTCAGCGTAGTAAGTCCCAGAAAGTCCATCTTCAACATACCGGCATTCTCGACGACGCTGTTGTCAAATTGCGTTACGAGCATCGTTGAGTCTTTCGCAGTCGACACCGGAATTAGCTTCGTCATGTCTTCCGGTGTGATAATGACCCCGCAGGCATGGGTACCTGTGTTGCGCAATGAACCCTCAATGACGATCGCTTGCTTCAACACATCGGCGCGCTTATCAGATCCTTTTTTGACATCAGCGAGCTCCCGTATTTCTTCGAATGCTTTTGTGAGGGTCGTTCCAGGTCTTTCAGGGACCATCTTCGCGAGATTATTCGCATCTGCGAGCGGCAGTTCCATCACCCGTGCCGCATCACGGATAGATGACTTGGCAGCCATCGTGCCATAGGTGATGATCTGTGCGACCTGGTTGTGACCATATTTTTCAATCACATACCGTAACACGCTGTCCCGGCCTTCGTCGTCGAAGTCAATATCAATATCAGGCAGTGAAATACGATCCGGATTCAGGAAGCGCTCGAACAGCAAGTCGTAGGCGATCGGATCGACATTCGTGATGCCGGTGCAATACGCCACGACGGAGCCCGCAGCTGAGCCGCGGCCCGGACCTACCGACACACCCATCTCCCGTGCCTTCGAAGTAAAGTCCTGGACGATAAGAAAATATCCGGGGTATCCCGTCTTCTTTATAGTCTCCAGCTCAAACTCGATGCGGTCCTTGACCTGTGGCGTAAGAACGGGATACCTTTTCCTGGCTCCTTCATAGGTAAGATGCCGCAGGTAGTCATCTTCTGTTTTGAAATCTTTTGGAATCGCGAACTTTGGCAATGCCACTTTCCGCTCCAGCTTGTAGCTTTCTATTTTGTCAACAATCTCACTGATCGTGTTGATCGCCTCCGGCAAATCGCGGAAGAGGTTCTTCATTTCCTCCTGCGACTTGAAGTAATATTCGTTGTTTGGTAATCCCAAACGCTTACCACGCCCTTCGCCAATGGGTGTTGACTGAAATTCACCTTCTTTAATACACAACAGGACGTCGTGTGCATTGGCCTGTTCTTTTTCTAAATAGAAGACCTCGTTCGCCGCGAAGTACTTCACTTTATACTTCTCGCAGAAGCGCAGCAATGTCTGGTTGACGTGGTCTTCTTCAGGAATGCCGTGGCGGTTTAACTCGACATAAAAATCTTTCCCGAATGTTTTGTGCCACCAGACAAATGCTTCCTCAGCCTGACGCTCTCCGGTATGCAGAATAAGGTGGGGAATCTCGCTGCTCAAACCTCCTGTCGTGGCAATCAGACCTTCCCGGTATTCCTGTATCAACGCCTTATCGATGCGGGGATAGATTCCATACAGACCTTCAATGAACCCCAGCGAGCTTAGTTTGGAAAGGTTGTGATAGCCGTCTTTGTTCTTCGCAAGGAGAACCTGGTTATACCGCTTGTCTGGATTATCTTTTGTGAACTTTGTTTTTTTTCGCTCATCAGCCACGAAGAATTCGCAGCCGACGATCGGCTTTATTTCATGCTTCAGTGCTTCCGTTACGAACTTGAATGCGCCAAAAAGATTCCCCAGATCAGTGAGGGCAATTGCACTCATGCCCTGCGCCTTCGCCTTGGCGATAATATTTTGCACATTGGCAGTTGCCTGAAGCACAGAGTACTGTGAATGCAAATGAAGATGATAGAACGGTTTGGTCGTCAGGCCGTCGCTGCTTCCCTCTGAACTGTAGGATGTTTTTTTCTTGCGCTCGCGCTTGCTGGCGTTGCCTGCCTCGAGGTTGGGCTCCTCATATTCAATGTCTGCAAGCGGTGTTGAATCGAATGGACTGATGACGCGCTGTTTTATCAAGCCAAAGAAAGAGCGTGCCGTCGCTGCCACGTCATAAGATGCATCATGCGCATCGTCAAATCCCTTTCCGAAAAGCTTTTCATGAAGCTCGGAAAGGCGAGGCATTTTCATCCTTCCGCCCGGGCCTCCCGGCAGCTGACAAAATTCAACCGAAACAACACCTGTATCAACTTTGGACGTTGCCAGGAGCTTGTCTGTCGGAAGTTTGTGGCGAATGAGCTCCGCGCCAAGGATATTGATATCGAACTCTATATTATGCCCGACGAGAACGGATGTTTTTTCGAGATCAGAATTAAAAAGATCCAGCACTTTCTTAAGCGCATGCCCTTCTTCGAGAGCGCGTTTCGTCGAGATGCCATGGACTTGTTCCGCTTTATAGGGAATGTCGAAGCCTTCCGGCTTGATAATATAGTTGTGCTGTGATAGCAGCGCACCCTGGGCATCGTGAAGTTCCCACGCTATCTGGACAACGCGTGGCCAGTTCTCCAGGTCAGTAAGAGGCGCAGTCTTATTGTGCGGAACCCCTGTGGTTTCCGTATCGAAAATCAAATACATGTAGTGAACGACTTGTAGTGGTTGTGGGGTAAAAATAATGCAGTCGCCGGGAATTTTTCGCAACTACATTAAAAGCTCTTCCTGATTGCTTGGTAAACCTTTGAACAGTATTTTTGGTTCGCTTGAAAAACCCCTAACCTTCCTTTATGAAGTGGTTTACAGAACTATTTTCCAGCACCCTTGGCAGGAAGCTGGTGATGGCCCTAACGGGTCTTTTTCTTATATCTTTCCTGGTTATCCACCTCATCGGCAACCTCCAGCTTCTCAAGGACGATAACGGTCACGCATTCAATATTTACGCTGAATTCATGGGTCATAATCCCATCGTTCAGACGATTTCTAAAGTGAACTTCGCACTCATTCTCATGCACATAATATGGTCTTTGATGCTGACGATTAAAAATCGCCAGGCGCGCGGCCCTCAGGGATACGCGATCAAAGGGAAATCATCGATCTGGTCATCGAGAAACATGGGCATTCTTGGCACTTTTATCCTGGTATTCCTGGTTGTTCACCTCAAAGACTTCTATGCGCAGCAGCACTGGGGCGCCATGCCCATGCAGACTTACGAAGGGAAAGAAATAAAAGACTTATACACGATCGTCGGCCTCGCGTTCGGCGAGGCGTGGTACGTTGCACTGTATGTTATATGTATGATCGCACTGGCATTTCACCTTTATCACGGCTTCGGCAGCGCGTTCCAAACCCTGGGCCTAAACCACTTGAAGTATAATCCTGTTATTAAGGTGGTTGGATTTGCGTTTGCTCTCATCGTCCCGGCGCTTTTCGCATGGATCCCGATAGCTATGTTTTTTAAAATCTGATCTTAATATTTCCTTCGATATGAATTTAGATTCAAAGATTCCTGCCGGCCCCCTCGCGGAAAAGTGGTCGAAGCACAAATTCAACCTGAAGCTTGTCAACCCCGCGAACAAAAGGAAGTATGATATCATCGTTGTGGGAACGGGTTTGGCCGGCGCTTCTGCCGCCGCTTCCCTCGGAGAACTTGGATATAACGTTAAAGCGTTTTGCTTTCAGGATAGCCCCCGTCGTGCCCACTCAATTGCGGCTCAGGGTGGTATCAACGCTGCAAAGAACTATCAAAATGACGGCGACAGTGTCTACCGCCTTTTCTATGATACCATCAAGGGTGGTGACTATAGGGCTAGGGAAGGGAATGTTTATCGCCTTGCTGAAGTAAGCGTCGATATAATCGATCAGTGTGTTGCACAAGGCGTCCCGTTTGCACGGGAGTACGGTGGCTTGCTTGCGAACCGCTCTTTTGGAGGTTCACAGGTGTCGCGCACATTTTATGCAAGGGGACAAACCGGCCAGCAGCTGCTTCTGGGAGCATATTCAGCGCTCAACCGTCAAATCGCTAACGGCAAAGTCAAAATGTACTCGCGCTCCGAAATGCTTGAAGTCGTCATTGTCGATGGAAAAGCGCGCGGGATCATCACACGCGATCTCGTAACAGGAAAAATCGAATCGCACGCAGCACATGCGGTTCTCCTTTGCACTGGCGGATACGGAAACGTATTCTATCTGTCTACCAATGCGAAGGGATCCAATGCCACGGCGATCTGGAGAGCGCACAAGAAAGGAGCGCTGTTTGGGAATCCCTGCTTTACGCAAATACATCCAACCTGCATTCCGGTTTCGGGCGATCATCAGTCCAAGCTTACGCTGATGTCTGAATCGCTTCGTAATGACGGCAGGGTATGGGCACCGAAAGTGGCTGTGAAGGGATTGAAAGCAAAAGATGCAGTGCAAATTGCCGAAGGCGACCGCGACTACTTTCTGGAAAGACGCTATCCTTCATTCGGAAACCTCGTCCCCCGCGACGTTGCCTCGCGCAATGCGAAAATGATTTGCGATGAGGGAAGGGGAGTGGGCGCCACCGGACTCGCTGTGTTCCTGGACTTTGCAGATGCAATCAAACGCGATGGCCGCGCCGTCATTCAAGCCAAGTATGGCAATCTCTTCGACATGTATCAACAGATCACTGGCGACAATCCATATGAAGTGCCGATGATGATCTTCCCTGCGGTCCATTATACAATGGGTGGACTGTGGGTCGATTATAACTTAATGACCACCGTTCCCGGCCTCTATGCATTGGGCGAAGCAAACTTCTCCGACCACGGCGCCAACCGGCTGGGAGCTTCCGCGCTGATGCAAGGACTTGCTGACGGATATTTTGTTATCCCGTATACGATCGGAGATTACCTGGCAACGTTGGGATGGGATAAGATCACGACGGACAGGCCGGAATTCAAAGCTGCTATGGAAGAAGTTCAGAATCGGACTTCAAAGCTTCTGTCAATTAAGGGAAAGAAAACAGTAGACGAGCTGCACCGTGAACTTGGACATATCATGTGGGAGTATTGCGGCATGTCGCGCAACGCGGCGGGCCTGCAAAAAGCAAAAGGCAAGATCCAGGAATTGAAAAAAGAATTCTGGCAAAATGTCAACGTGCTCGGTGGTTCCAATGAATTGAATCAGGAATTAGAAAAGGCTGGTCGCGTCGCTGATTTCATAGAACTCGGCGAACTAATGATTGACGATGCGCTGAACCGCTCCGAATCATGTGGAGGGCACTTTCGTGAAGAATCATCAACACCCGACGGCGAGGCGATGCGGAAAGATGATGAGTTCGCATATGCCGCTGCCTGGGAATACAAAGGGGAGGGACAGCAGGAAGTCCTTCACAAAGAGCAGTTGATATTCGAAAATGTGAAGCTTACGCAAAGAAGCTATAAATAATTTTATTTCACCCGCAGAAAGCCATGAAGATCAATCTTAAAGTCTGGAGACAAAAGAGTCACGACTCAAAAGGTGAATTTAAGACCTACAAGCTTGACCACGTTTCGCAGGATATGTCATTCCTGGAGATGTTCGATATCCTCAATGCAGATCTGATCAAGAAGAACGAAGAACCGGTGGCGTTCGACCATGATTGCCGCGAAGGTATTTGCGGGATGTGCAGCATGTACATCAACGGTCGTCCCCATGGGCCGCTGCAAACAACGGCCTGTCAGCTTCACATGCGGACTTTCAACGACGGAGATACTATCACGGTCGAGCCATGGAGAGCAAAGGCATTCCCCGTTGTGAAAGACCTGGTTGTCGATCGCTCAGCATTCGACCGTATACAGCAGGCGGGAGGATACGTTTCTGTCAACACAGGCGGAGTTCCTGATGGAAATGAAATTCCGGTCCCTAAGAAAATAGCCGACGAGGCTATGGATGCTGCAACCTGTATTGGTTGTGGTGCTTGTGTTGCTGCCTGCAAGAACGCTTCAGCGATGTTGTTTGTCAGTGCCAAGATCTCACAGTTCGCATTGTTACCTCAAGGAAAACCTGAGGCCAAGGAACGTGCGGAAAGAATGGTGGCGCAGATGGACAAGGAAGGGTTTGGTGCCTGCACGAACACATATGCATGTGAGGCGGAATGCCCTAAGGCAATCAAAGTCACGAACATCGCGCGCATGAACCGCGAGTATTTCAGTTCGATGATTACAAACTACGAAATCAAGACAAAGGGAGGGGGAGACTAATGTTCAACATTGGTTGTTGGACATTGAATATTCGATCTTAAGGGAATATTGAATGCTAAGATATTAAATATCGATCGAATCGACTGATTACTGGTCGCTCACTCACTTTTACACACCGATACGCCCAATCTCCCGCCAGAATTTGAATTGGCAACTGCCGCGCCGATATTTCCTGCCGCGAGGATCACATCCCGATCGGCGCCTGTGTCACCGAGGTGTATTTTAACGCAAGCTTGAAGGGCCTTTAGTCTGTTATAGTTGATCGTTGATTCGTCCGCGAGCCTGTCAAAAGTTGTTTCGCTTGTGCCGGTCTTGTCTGTGACTGGATTCATTAATAGCGCAACGTCGGCTCCGGGAGTTGTGATATCTCCTAAGTGAAGATGTACCGGAAATTTTGCCTCACTGCCTCCTGTTCCCTTAAGAGAAATTGAAGCAGATATTTTTCCATCTTTTCTTTCCTTGAAACTTATAGTTCCGCTCACCGCATATTGTGAACCAGGTTGCAGTGCATAGGTGGTTTCGTTGCCGGTAAATTCAGAAACTGCCTCATTTTTTTGGCAGGCAAATGCAACAAATGCTAAAACAATCACCCCGCTTATCTTCTTCATATCCTTCGAATTTGATTTAAAATTAAAAAATTCTTAAAATGTTATCCTGAGTGAATTGCGCATTTTAGCTTTACTGAATAAATACCCCATATTCTGGCACGAATGTGGTTTATTTGATACTTGAAACAACCTTCCCTGCCGTGAAACGAATTTTTATCGCTTTTCTTATCCTTTCCGCGTGTAGTCCCGCCGTGACTACATCCAGTCAGAAACATAAGAAAAAGAAAGACGAAAATGCTAAGCCCGCTTGGCTTAGCGCGAAACCGGAGACAGATGCCTACTATGTGGGGATCGGACATGCCACAAAAGGCGGGACTAATAACTACGTGCAGGAGTCGAAAAAGAGCGCACTCGAAGACCTCGTCTCCGAGATCAAGGTAAATATTTCATCCAGTTCGGTGCTGACGTCAATTGATGAGAACAAAGAATTTCACGATAAGTACGAGCAGATGATCCAAACCACTGCTGCCGACGAAATCGAGGAATTCGAGATGGTTGATACGTGGGAGGATGACTTTAACTATTGGGTTTACTATAGGTTGTCCAAACAGACGTACCGTGATATCAAAGAACAGCAAAAGCGCGATGCTGTAAAGCTTGCCTTGGATTATTTCACGAAAGGAAAGGAGTCGGAGCGCGCCAATAATTCAATTCAGGCGCTTGGATTTTACTATATGGGTTTCCGCGCCGTGGAGAAATATCTGGCCGAGCCTATTACGCTTACATGGGAAGGGAAAGAAATAATTATTACAAATGAGATCTATGCAAGCATGCAGGCGTTGCTGGACAACATGCAGCTCACAGTCAATCCATCACAGTTGTCCTTGAATCGCCGCGTCGCTCAAAGCAGTATTTCTGTGATGGCATCCGCTACAGATAAAAAATCAAAGACTATTGTGGCCGGGCTGCCGCTGCGCGCAGCATTCGATAAAGGTTCGGGTGATGTGTATCCAACTTATAAAACCGATGAAGCAGGACAGGCGAAAATTCTCCTTACGAAAATCGGTTCACGAGACCTTGAACAATCCGTCGGAGTAAGTGTCGACTTGCTGGCTTTTGCTGGCCCGAACCCATCGGAGATTTTCACGCTGATTTCAACTAAAATGGTGGTCCCGAAAGCAATCGTTGTCCTTGAAGTGCAAAGGCCTCTTGTCTATATCACTTCGGTCGAAAAGAATTTCGGTGTAGCCAAGACAAACATGCAGATCACGAATAAGATCAAAAATTTCCTTGCTAACCAGGGCTTTGAATTTACAGATCAAAAAACTAAGGCCGAACTTTGGGTGGACATCGCTTCTGATTCGGAAAAGGGGGCGGTGTCGGGGAACATTCACATTGCGTTTGTGACAAGTCAGATCCACGTGAGCACGATGAAAGACAATAAGGAGATTTATGCCACGACACTAGATCGCATCAAAGGATATAGCCTCGATTTTGACCGTTCAAGCCAGGACGCATACAACAAATCGCTAGAGGTGCTTGACAAAGAAAAAATGCCTGAATTGCTCAATGCTATTCTGCAGTAAAAAACGCTTTTTCTTCAAAATTTAAGCGAAAAACCTTCGTTTTAAACTGTGGCCTCTTAATTGCAATGACTATCTTAGCACGACTAAATTTGAAATAAATAGGTGGTCAATTCAAAACGCCGATAAAGAAATGGCGAGTCGTAGGTGACCACCCCCATGACCCAAAATCTAATAACTAAAAACATGAAAAACCTAATTCGTCTCTCGTACGTGGTGGTGGTTGGAGCCGCTGCGGTATTCGCCGGCTGTAAGTCAAAGCAGCCAATGCCCTCCGGCGAAAAAGAAGTAGTTGTTCCCTGCTCAGGACCAGACTTCTTTACAACTAACAAGGTATTCCGTGCGAACTCGATCGGTGAGAGCATGGACCAGGTGACTTCTAAAAAGAAGGCTTTGACCAACGCGCGCAATGAGCTTGCTCAGGCTATCAACACGACCGTAAAGACCGTGACTGATAACTACACCAACTCACGCACGATGAATCGCAAAGAAGAGCTTGAGCAAAAGTTTGAGCAGCTTAACCGCGAAGTCGTAGATCAGTCCCTGCAAGGTGTCCGCACCATCTGCGAAAAGCTGGTGCAAACGAAAGAAGGTGGATACAAGACTTATGTTGCTATCGAGCTTTCTGCTGATGACCTCGTGAAGCAGTATAACGAAAGAATGTCTGCAGATGACCGCCTCAAAATCGACTACGATTATGAGAAGTTCAAAGACACTTTCAATGCTGAGATGGAGAAAAAGAAAAACGGCAATTAATATTTTTGAAGAAATCTATGAAGGCTCTGGTTGCCAAGCGACCGGAGCTTTTTTATTTCAGGTCAGCCACGAGTTGCTAAAAGTTAATCGTAATGTTCCTTAAAATAACGTCCACTGCCATTTAACCATTAACTGCCAACTATTAACTTCACTCCATGGCCGGATACTCTGGAACACCACTCCTAAAAAAGCTCGGCATAAAACCTGGGCATGTCATGCTGGCTTTGAATGAGCCGGCCAATTATTGGAAATGGCTCAGCCCGCTGCCGGAGGTAACGGTGAAGGAGAAGTTGGGTACAGGCATTCATGATTTCATTCACCTGTTCGTAAAGGAAAAGAAGGTCTACGAGAACGAAGTCCTTCGCTGCCGGAAAAGTTTGAAGCAGGATGGTATGGTCTGGGTCTCGTGGCCTAAGAAGTCTTCGGGTGTCGTGACGGACATGAACGAAGATGTGATCCGCGACTTTGCTTTGAAGAACAGCCTCGTCGACATCAAGGTATGTGCTGTGGATGAGGTGTGGTCGGGGTTAAAGTTGGTGATCCCGGTTAAAGACAGAAAATAGAGAATTTCCCACGCCTGCGCGTAGCCGCTTTGGCGAAGGCAAGGACATCACGGATTGAATACACAACGGATTTAACCAGATCATGCATGAATCCGTGTCAATCTGTGATACTTAATCTGTGCAATCCGCGGGAACTGCATTAATGTATTCCAAGCGATCTTTGTATTCCTTCCAATGATTGCCCCTTGGTCTCTGGTAACACCCTCCAAACGAAGACCAGATGCACAAGCATCATCATACTGAAGAAAGCGAAAGCATACGCGCCGCCCATGGCGGACGATTCCGCGAAAATGGGGAAGGTCCACGAAATCACTGCGGCCATGATCCAATGCGTAAAGCTGCCCAGTGTCTGCCCTGCGGACCTTACTTTATTTGGGAATATCTCTGACATGAACACCCAGATAACGGCTCCCTGTGAGAAGGCAAAGAATGCGATGAACCCCACCAGGTAAAGCATCACCAGGTAGCCTCCGAAGTTTCCGGTAAAAAACGCAAACGCGACGAGGCCAAGGAAGAGGATCATCCCGAATGAACCGATGATCAGCAGCGTCTTTCTCCCGTATTTGTCTATCAACGAAATGGCGAGGAGCGTGAAGACCATGTTTGTTGCTCCAATGGAAATCGCCTGGAGTAAAGCTGTGTCCTTCGCAAGTCCGGTCATTTCGAAGATCCGTGGCGCGTAGTACATCACCGCATTGATGCCGGAAACCTGGTTGAAGATCGCAAGCGCAACAACATAAAGGATCGGCTTGTTGAATTTACCGGAGAATAAACTTTCTTTCACGCTACCCTGATCTTGCTCAAGGGATTGGCGTATTTGAGTCAGTTCCCCATCGATATTTTTTTCACCAATGTCCCGGAGAACTTTGCGCGCTTCGTCTTCACGCTTTTGTTTCATCAACCAGCGCGGACTTTCGGGAACAAAAAATACGAGAGCGAAATAGAGAAACGCCGGAACGGCTTGAACGCCCAGCATCCATCTCCAGGAATCTTCGCTTACGCCGTTTAAGAGGTAATTTGAAACGAATGCAATCAAGATGCCACTAACGACATTAAATTGAAAGAGGGCGACCAACCTGCCGCGCGAATGTGCAGGCGATATCTCTGAAATATACATGGGCCCCACGACGGACGAAGCGCCGACTCCTATTCCTCCAAGGAAGCGAAAGATCACAAATGGCATCCACGAGGGAGTCAGTGCCGTGACGAGAGAAGTTACCAGATACAATAAACCAATTGCCTGCAAAACTTTCTTGCGCCCATATTTCTCGGCCGGTGCTCCTGCAATGAGAGAACCGATAACTGTACCGATCAGCGCGGTGGCAACAGTGAAGCCGTGCTCGAAGGTGCTGAGGGACCATAACTGCTGAATGGATTTTTCAACGCCCGAGATGACAGCTGTGTCAAAACCGAATAAAAATCCGCCGAGCGCCGCGACGATGGAATTGCGGAACGCAGATGAAGTGTTGCTCATAGCCAGGGTTTAAGATGACTTAATGTAGGCAAAATTTGCGTACTGTAATGACCATTTTCGTCAACCGTTCGGAGCCCGCAACACGGAATGCTAGCAACCGTTTAATAGTTATTGTTCACCCAAAATAATACTCACCATGGACAGGAATCTAATCACCACCTCAACAGAATTGCCAGGCTACAAGATTGTATCAAACCTTGGTGTCGTTCGCGGCATAACGGTGCGATCACGGAACGTTTTTATGAACATCGGCGCAAGTTTTCAGACACTGGTGGGCGGGAATATTTCAATCTACTCAGAGTTGTGCGAAAAAGCCCGCGCGGAAGCTTTCGATTTGCTTGTGCAGAACGCCGATGAACGCGGTGCTGATGCGCTCATCGCAATCCGTTATGACGCCAATGAGATCATGGCGGGAGTGACGGAGGTACTCGTGTACGGCACTGCGGTTAAGGTGCAGAGGATCTGAGCCCCGAATTGTGCCAGTTGTGCGTAGCCTTACGTCTTGGAATTGAACAAAAGCTTTCGCGTTTCGATCTTCTCTATCTTTTGATAGAAGGCTTTGAATTCGTCAAACTCTTCTTTTGTGTAGTCACCTTTGTAAAGAATAATCGTACGTTTCACTTTCAGAGTTTCGCCATCGAAAATATTGGATACATTGTATTCGCCGAAACGGGAAACCACCTTTTCATTTTCGGGCAGCTTTGCAATCCAAAAATCTGCCGGCAGTTTGACCTCAATCTCATCTGTGAGCGTGATTCCTCGTTTTATGGAATAGAACCTCTTCAACTCATCCTGACTTATGTAATTGCGCAGAGGCGTAACTGGCAGGTTCGGGAATATCATCTGGGTGCCGGCCTGCTTCCCAAGAGCATTAACTTTGAGAAAGTATTTCGCATTGAACGACGGGTTGTCCCTACGGGGCTGATTAAATGAGAAATTCTGAAGTGTAAAGTCGTTGTAACTAAATTTCTCGTGATTGTAGGTTGAAATGTCGCTGGGCTGGCCAGAATTGTAAATCATAATCTCATCGTAAAAGACACCTTGATTCTCGACATCTGTTTGTACTGTTGCATTGCCATCGGCGCCGAGTTCGATCGTCGTAATCGAGGTCTTTTTATTTATGAGATGATTGTAGGTGCGGGACCTAATGATCTTGCTTGCGTTAGGTTCTATCCAAAGAACGTTGCGATCATCTGTGAATGTCCCCGTATAGTTTGAAGGGCTTGTTTGGCTGGTACATTCCAGGTACAATGTATCGTTGCTCATCGGGATTCCCAGGTAAACGTGATTGAATTGACTTGACGGGAATTCTTTTATCACATCGGGTGCGTCGCTGCCAGCCCGTGCCAGCACGTAATTTGACTTGATGCCGGCATTATCTAACATGCTTTTCATGTAAGTCGTAAGTGCCTTGCAATCACCATATCCAAATTTTTCTACTTGTTCGGTCGGAAGCGACTTAAATCCGCCGACGCCAAGTTGGATTGACACGTATCGAGTTCGGTCCTGCATAAACTCATACAACGTGCGGATAATGTCTTCGCGATCTGATTTTTGCACAAGGCTCAGGATCATAAATTTTGTTTTATCGCTTAGAATGTATTTATCGCTGTTAAGTGCCGAGAACCAGTTGCCAAACTCCACCCAGGAAGTGAAGCTCCCTTCCAAATCATCCAGTCTGAACTTGTCGGGGCTTATCATAACTCGTGGCTGAGCATCATAGAAATCGCGATACCTGACTTTTGGATCTACGTGCTGGAGTTGAGCAACTTCGAATGTTTCTGTTACAGCTTCTCCGGATTCTGCTTTTTTGCCGGTGAGGTTAAGGGGGTTTATATTGATGCGCGAGGTTTTTGGATACTTAACAAGCAAGCTGCTATAATCGACAGCGAGGTGGAAGCGATCGCGGGGATTCCACGTCGGTAGAGATATGAATCCGTTGAGTCGAACTACAGAGTTTACTTCGATGACATACGGAAACTGCTGATATTCGGTTGGAATCACCAATGTTTTGGCGTCATTGATTTCATATGAAGGATTGAATCCGGTCTCGAAACCATCGTTCCGGTTCAGGCGCTTTACTTTTTTGCCAGAAGCATCAAAAATATCAACGGTTATGTCTGTGATCTTTCGAAACTTGTCTGAGTAATCGCGGTAGACACCGAAGTCTTTTCCCTTATCTGAATTTACTTTGAGCCGATAATGTTCCCTGATTTCTGCGGTCTGGTTTGCGTATATATTGTATACAGTGGTGTGAGTCAGGATCCGCGCATACTCTTGTGCTAAAGAGACAACTGGGAACGTCAGAAAAATAATTAAAGGAAATCTTCTCATATTCTTATGTTTTGGCAAGTCGGACCGGCGTGTTGACTTTTTTTACGATGTGGCTAAAGAATTGCCTGAGTTCCTGATACTCTATTTCGGTGTACACAGGCTTGCTTAGTTTGACTACGATCTTGAATTGTACTGTGTTATTAATGTTGTTGGCGGAGGCGAGGTAGGTGAAAGAAGCGCTTCCATCAGGAATACTGAATTTCTCGGAGGGCGGGATTTCTCGGAGGGTGTAACCCTTCGGAAGCTGGACCGCCACGGTGGATGTTATATCACGCGGGCTCCATAGATCCAACGGGAGCTTGCGTTCTGCTTCTCTTAACGGATTGGCGGCATATTCAAAAAATGGAAAAGGATTAAGCAGCGCCTCACCGTCGGCTTCAATTACTTGTTGGGATGCGTCGATGTCAATTACCTCCTGGGACACGCCCTTAATGCTATCACGCACGGTAATAGCATATGACAAAATTCTAAGGTCAGGATATTCTCTAGTAATCTTGTTCTTCAAGAGCTCGCTATCCTTGTTATTTGACTTTAACGTATCTACCCAAGTGACATATCCGTATCCTTCGTAATCCCTGATAACTTTTGCCGTAGCCGTTCCGTCTTCATTTATCCCCAGAGCGGTGTATTGGCGTTTGATGTCCCGGAATCCTTGATTAAGATCTTCCCATTGAACGGTATCTTTTCTTATGACCAATCCTTTTCCATTGAGACAGTTAGGCGGTAACATCCCTGGACGCGTATCTGGTGAGGTGGCATCCACCAGCATTTTATTCTTATCATCGAGAACAAGTCCTACCACGAAGTTCAACTTGCTGATAGTGGCTGAATATTCTACAAGCATTCCGTTACTGCGAGTGCTTAGCACAACAGGATAGGCTTTGATATCCATTTTGTTGAGAAGGGAAATTAGAATCAAATTGACATCGGCTACACTTCCGTCGTGATCCACGAGAAAATTGTTGCGCAGATCAACTGAGGCAAATATTGTTTCCTGTTTATTCCATTTCATATTCTTCTTCACGTACTGGATAGCCGCTTCTATTTTTTGTTGGCGGTTAAGGTCCATCCGTTCTCTGGTGACTTTGGCGAACTCGTTGAGAAATCCGCATCCATTCACGATGCCGCCAAACTTGGGGTCTTTATTGAGGAGTTCAATGACTTTCTGCCAGGTCGTGCTGAGTTCCACGTAGCTTTTGTCGCCAGCACGGCGATAAAAGTTCATAACAGACTCGACCTGAAATTGGAATTTCGTGATGTAGTTACTATAGCTGTTTATAAACGGCTCGGGCTTAAATGCCGGTATGTTTACGGCGGACCATTGCCCAGGGCCATTTGATGTGACTTTTTCGAACCCAAAGAAAGTCTTCTTGTATGTGTCCGCCGATTCAGCTATTGTCAGCTGATTATAGAGAACCGGAATAAGTTCCTGAAACCTCCATTCGAAAGGAAGGTCATAATGTCGATACGAAATGTCTATTATGCTACCAACTTTTACGTTTGGAGCAAATACTTTACCCACGTGAAATTGGTTCACCACTTGTTCTTCAAACACCGATTTGTCTGTTGCTTTCTCAGCGATGACCTGACCCTTTTCCAAATTATATACCGTGACCTTAAATGTATTGCTTGAAGGTGAGTTGAATGTCCAGTTTCCCCATTTCAAACCACTTTTTTTGAGGATCTTTACTCGCAGGTTTCGATCGAAATTAAATCCTTCGAAATGACCGACGTCGAACAGAATAATCGCCTCTGCCGTCGTATCAATTGGATAGCTCGTCCGCTGCAAGTCAGCAATCGAAACTTTCGGAATCGAAAAGCCTTTTTGAGCACGCGCTGCTATATGCACGGCCAACAGCATGCAGATACCAAGTATTGTACGGCATGAGCGCATAAGTAAATGGGTTTTTTGGGTAGGTGGAAAGTTCGAAATCAAGAAAATAGACTGCTAATACGCAAATCCGCTTATTGAAATTATTTTGATCTGCCTGGTCATGTCATCTAAATGATCCTTTAGTTTTCTGAAGGACTATTTAGAATTTGACGCTTCCTTTTTCTTAAGAACAACCTGGGCAATTTCGTATGATGGGATATGATCACAGCAGGAGGAACCCACGTGCTCGTGTACGGCACTGCGGTTAAGGTGCAGAGAGTTTAGAGAGAATGCGCAACAGGCAAATCCTGCCAGTCACTACTTTCTTCGTTGAAGCTCAAGTTCAAGCTCACGGTAAATGGACTGTTCGAGACCCTTTAGTCCAGAGTAATCGATATCGACAGGCCCTGGTTTGTACCAATCGAATTTTTCGAATGTTGCCCGAACATCGGGAGAGGTTTTAAATGCGGACCCCAAACGCGCCAGGAGATAATTTTTATAGTATTCGATTTCGGCTTTTGGCGTTCTCTCAATCTCAAATATGTCCTGACCTGAGATCACATAAAAGTGGGCGCGGGGCCAGACATTTTCATCTCCGGGTCCGAGCGCCAGCGCGACAAAAAGAAAACAGTCCTGAATGGGAGTCACCTCCTGCGGATGTAGATTTGAGCCTCTCCATGACTCCGTTTCAAACGGGGCGGGCAGTCCCGCCACACCATCCTTCCAGAAGACAAAGCTATGGACGCGTATTAGGTTGCCTTCGAGCGAGGGTTTTTGTGCTCGCGTCAGCGCCAGTACATATCCGTCTTTGACCGGTACGGCCGGCCACGTCGCTGTGTAGTCAAATTCATCCGACACCTGCGGGAAGAAAAATCGCGCGACCGAAGGTGGCATTTCCTTGCCTGAAGCGGTGAATAAGTCGGGGAGTCCCGGTGCGGCCAACGCCTTATAGTAATGAACACCGGCTTCATATTTTTGAATGGCGGCGATGATTGCTTTGTCATCCGCAGTCAGGAATTGGTCCACATTTTTATAACGTGGTTGGTACCATTCAAACTTGGAAAAGTGCTGGCGGAGGTCCTCAGACTTGAACTCATATCCATAGCGAGCGAAGATGTGGTTGCGATAAATCCGGAATTCAGCATCACTTAGATAATTGAAATCGATGATTTTGTTGGAGGTGGGCTCATACACGAAGAACCGTGTCCGGTTGCCTAAATTGTACTTGATAAAGATGTCCTGAACAATGGTAAACGACGCCTTTTGTTTTTGGGTGTACGTCGTGAAAATATTGTAGGGAGGTGGCGCGATTTCACCATTGGAAGCCAAATAAATGAAACTATAGCGGCGCAGGTAAAGAGTTGAGTTGTCCTGGATCGAATCGTCCATGTACACTGTGAGCAAATGTCCGTCTTGAAATGGTAAGGGCGGGTAAGCGACTCTCATCTTTGGAACCATTTCTCCACCTGGGTAGAGGAACGGTCTTTTATAGGTGCTATCCAGCAAACGATTGGCGAATGAGCACTGGGCAAGAAGCCGCTCTCCGAACGCCTCCGCATTGCGATCATTCTGACTTATGACTTTTATGGAAGTTGCAAGTAATGCAATGCAGAAATACACACGAACCATAAAGTGAAGTTAAGAATTTTGGATTTCCCGGAGCGGTGTTTACCCTGTTATCATGTGAGTTAGAAGCGATAGGCTCACTTCCCCCGAAATGAGATAGTTTTTCTGATGACAATCGGTTATTTTCAAAAAGCATAGCGTGCAACATTTTGGTCGTTGCATGAGTTGTTTTAAAACTTCAAATTAATTGCATGAAATCGCTCGCCTTCATTTTCTTGTGCTCTGCTCATTTGCTTTTCGCTCAAAATCCGATCGGGGTTTTTGATAACCACGTTGACGTCGGCAATCCGAAAATGAAAGGATCGGCCACTTACAACAAGGATGATCAGACTTATTCTGTTTCCGCCGCAGGGAAGAACATGTGGTTTGGTGAGGACCAATTCCATTTTCTCTACAAAAAAATCAAAGGAGATTTCATTATTCAGGCAACGGTTCAGTTTGTCGGAAAAGGCACCGATGATCACCGCAAGATGGGGATTATTGCGAGAGACAACCTGAACACGGGCTCGCGTTATGCGGACGCTTGCGTTCATGGAGATATTCTCACTTCGCTGCAATTCCGTCCGGAAGAAAATGCGGTTACCGATCAGGTTACAGTTTTAACATACCATCCTACTAACATCGAATTCGAACGCTCCGGAAACACATTCATTTTCTCTGCAGCCGCTCCAGGGGAGAACTATAAGTCGGTTACCAAAGAACTTGCCCTGAATGAAGAAGTTTATGCGGGGATATTTCTGTGTTCTCACCGCGAAGACATAATGGAACAGGCCATCTTCAGTAACGTGCGCATAATAATTCCCGCGGCTAAAGACTTTAAACCTTATACCGATTATATCGGAAGCCATGTTGAAGTGATGGACGTTGCGACTGGCAACCGGAAAATTGTTTACAGCGCCCCCAACTCACTGCAGGCTCCGAACTGGACGCCAGACAACAAATATCTCATCTACAATTCCGAAGGCCTCCTTTACAACTATGACCTTGCAAAGGGTACCGTAGCGAAATTGAATACCGGCGAGATCATCGATAATAATAACGATCACGTCCTGTCTTTTGATGGAAAGATGATCGGACTGAGTAATCATCTCGGTGCACGATCAACGATCTACATCATGCCGACGGCAGGAAGTGACAAACCTGAACAAATTACGCAAGAGGCGCCCGGTCCTTCGTATCTACACGGTTGGTCACCCGATAAAAAAACTTTGATATTTACCGGCCAACGAAATAAGGTATTTGACATTTGGGCTGTTGATGTCGCAACAAAGAAGGAAACGCCGCTGACACAAAGCTCCACACTGGACGATGGTCCTGAATACACTCCGGACGGTAAATACATTTATTTCAATTCAGTCCGTACGGGGACAATGAAACTCTGGCGTATGAAACCGGATGGGAGCAACCCTGAACAGATCACTTTCGATGAATACAACGACTGGTTTCCTCATATTTCTCCGGATGGCAAATGGATTGTTTTCATTTCTTTCCCGAAGGAGATCGATCCCGCATCGCATCCATTCTACAAACATTGCTACATCCGGATCATGCCTTCATCTGGAGGTATTCCCCGTAACATCGCGTACGTGTACGGAGGGCAGGGAACAATCAATGTTCCGAGCTGGTCACCCGATAGCAAGAAGATTGCATTCGTAAGTAATTCAAAGTTGTAGCGCTCGCTACGCTGGCTGGAAATTTGTTTCACGCAAAGACCGCAAAAGTTGCGGAACAGCTTGTCTGTTCCATCGCGAGCTTAACGCCTCTTCGTGGGATATTCCAGATGAGCATGTGGGACAATTCGCGATATTAGAATATAAAACCACCGTCTATGAGTAGGTACTTGTTAATTGTATTCATTCTTGGAGCTGGATTTGCAACGTTTTCCCAGAAGCCCCGCGCACGCGACCTCGGCATTCCATTCAGCGGGACACCCGGAAAATTCAATGCAATCACCGATGTCGCCGGAGTAGAAGTGGGTCATAGCACGATTATCTCGGGCGGTGGCAAGAACGAGATTGGTAAGGGACCAGTACGCACTGGCGTGACTGCAGTTTTTCCCCGCGGCAAAATCAACAATCCCGTTTTTGCAAACTGGTACACACTCAATGGAAATGGCGAGATGACGGGAACAACATGGATGACCGAGTCCGGTTTTTTGGAAACGCCGATTATGATAACAAATACAAACAGTGTCGGGGTGGTGCGTGATGCGATGTTGAAATGGTTTGTGAAAAACCGCTGGTACAAAAATGACTTCTGGTATATCTACCCCGTGGTAGCAGAGACTTACGATGGTTTCCTGAATGACATTTATGGATTCCACGTGACTGAAGACCATGCCTATGAAGCCCTTGACAAGGCGGCCGGCGGCGCTGTTCAGGAAGGTAATGTCGGCGGTGGTACCGGAATGATGTGCCTGGGATTCAAAGGGGGAATCGGAACGGCGTCACGTGTGATAACTGTTAACAATAATACATACACCATCGGGGTGTTGGTGCAATCGAACTTTGGTTCGAAGAAAAATCTCACGATCGCCGGAGTCCCGGTTGGTGTAGAGTTAAAAGATACGCTCAACTATGAATTCAAGGCACCACCCGCCGATCATAAAACCGATGGCCAGGGGTCTATCATCGTGGTGGTGGCGACCGATGCTCCATTGCTCCCGCATCAACTGAAAAGGATCGCTCAACGTGTGCCACTGGGTATCGGTGCCGTAGGAGGTCGTGGTGAGAATGGATCGGGCGACATCTTTCTCGCATTTTCCACAGCCAACCCTTCAGCATTTAATCGTCAGGCAATCGCCACCAATGAAATGCTCCCCAATGAACAGATCGGACCTTTGTTCGAGGCAACTGTTCAATCAACGGAAGAGGCCATCATTAACGCGATGGTCGCCGCCGAAACAATGGAAGGCATCAATGGCAATAAGGCCTATGCGCTGCCGCATGATCTGGTGATCCAGACGTTGAGAAAATACAATCGTATTCCAACACCCCCTGCATCAACGAAAAAGAAGAAATAGCCAAGCGGGACGGTAATTGCTCGCTGGTCGCGAACTTTAAACTCCGACTACGCGAGGCTCTTCGCCGGGAAGGCTTAAACTTTGAACCTTGAACTTTGATCTGACTAGTCTGCCTTCTTCGTAAGGTAGATAAGTTGCCCCCGATGGTAGCTCATGTGGTTCGTACGATTCATCAGCAGATTAAGCCTGTTGCGGTGAGGCTCCCTGGCAAAATCTTCGTCTGATACAGCATTATGTCGTTTAAACCAGTCATCAGCAGAAGTCTTTTGGATGTGCTGAGCGATTTTCGCGTTAACCTCACTCCAAAGCTGACGCAACTTTGAAATCACAGGTTTTTCAATTGCCGCTTTTTCCGGATTGGTGATGAAAGCAGCGTCCAGGTGTTTCAGTGAACGATCTTCCCAGCCGAGCAAGCCAATCATCCCATCACTGACGGCCAGAAGGTGCCCCAGCAGATAGTGTCCCGAGTTGCGCCCTGGCGCCGTTTCTTTTTGAAGTTCCTGGTCAGTCAGTGCGTCTAAAATCTTATTTACACGGCTGACTTCAGTATCCCAGGCCGCGACGGCCATTTTCACAAATAATTGTTTTTGATCGCTCATAAATGCGGGTTATCGGGTTAGATGGTTAGTTCTGGCAATATCGTGGCACAGAGATCGTTCCTTGACACTTGTAAAGAGTTTTTTCTAAAAAAAAGTTTCTGAATGACCGCGCACTCCTGCATTGCTTTAAGGCTCAGGCAATTTCAATTCGTGAGGACAAATGCTTCCCTGATGATACTATGCCTTGTATTCGCCTGTACGACGACGAAAAAAATGACCATTGTACCACCGCCCTCATTGTTGGACGAAAACACTTTTAAATTAACCGAAGTGTCGATTGATAGGACCTATGGATACGCTGAGTCCAATCCTATCCGTGTGGGGAATGGTCCAAAGAACGCACGCCGATACCTGAACGCACTCGCGGGTCCGAAAGGACAGAAGATCACTTATTCCAGAACCGGAAGCTGCTGTACGTTCAAAACACCATTGGGGTATGGCGGCATCGGGCAACTCGACAAATACAAAATAGCCTGGACAGGGCAGAGTTCACCACTCATTCTTTATCTGAATATGTTTGAAAGTGGTGTGCTCAAGTGCCCTTTTGGTCTTACGATCGGAGTCGTAAAACCGGCTGGCACAGCAAAGTCGGTTCAAGGAAGTGCTACGCAGGGAAAATCTGCGAAAGCAAAGAATCAGAGGTAAAAAATTGCCGAACACCTGAGAACTCGTCATGTACAATGCAGATAATATTCGACGGAAAGCAGATGCCGTGGCGCCCAGTGCCAATCAGATATGCACGGCACGGTTTTCATTCAAAAAAATCTGTGTAAGATTTAACCTGGCTTGAATAAAGTCTGTATTCACCAGCGGCGAGCTTGCGTATCATAATTTTCTGTTGTTATTTCCACCGGCACAAGATGAATGCTGTACGGGTAGCCCCTTCAACATATTGCCCGGGAACTACGTTTAACCGCTAGCCTTAATTCAGGATAAGATGAAATGGAAATTTTGGAGTAAAACAGATGCTGACCAGCCAAAATCATTTTTGCGTGAGTGGTCGGATGCGATCGTTTTTGCTGTTATCGTTGCGACGTTTATCCGTTGGTCAGCGGTGCAGGCTTTTGTGATTCCTACGCCCTCGATGGAGAACTCATTGCTGGTTGGCGATTTTCTCTTTGTGAGCAAGTTTCATTATGGGCCACAAACCCCAATGACGCCATTGCAAGTGCCTCTTACTCATCAAAAGATCTGGGGGACAAACATTCCTTCTTATCTGTCGTGGGTTCAGCTTCCTACTTTCCGATTCCCCGGAATCACCAGCGTCAAAAAAAATGATGTAGTGGTTTTTTACGCCCCGCCGAAAAGATTAAACGAGAACATCGACTACCCGGTGGATCTGAAAAACAACTACGTGAAGCGATGTGTTGCTGTGGCAGGTGATACGCTGCGCATACAAAACCGCGAGATTCTTGTGAATGGCGAAATGTTACCTCATCCTGCCGACATGAAGTTCAGCTACCTGGTCACAGCCCGCGACGAAATAAACAAGCGGAACTTAAAAAAAATGGGGCTCGACGGGGACGACTATGCTTACCTCGGCCGGCTTTCGTTAAGCGAGGTAATGTATCGCATGTTTCTTACCCGTGACCAGGTCGACATTGTGAGGTCTGCGTCGTTTGTAAAAAGGGTGGAGGAAGACAATACAAGAAGCGACGGCCCGGAGGTTGGAATCTTTCCGTCGCTAAAGTACACGTCGTGGAATGGAGACCGTTATGGCCCCCTTGTGATACCACACGTAGGAATGAAAATCGCGATCAACGACTCTACGCTTAGCTTCTATGGAGAAACCATAAGGCTTTATGACCACAATAAAGATGTGAGAATCGAGAATGGACGTTTGTTTATCGATTCAAAGCAGGTGACCCAGTACGTCTTCAAACAAAATTATTATTTCATGGTCGGAGATAACCGGCATGATTCACTCGATTCCCGTTACTGGGGATTTGTGCCGGAAGATCATATCGTCGGCAAGGCGCTGTTTATCTGGCTTTCACTTGATGAAGAGGCAGACCTATTGCACAAAGTACGGTGGGGAAGGTTGGGGAATATCATTAGGTAACTCCTTCGTAGGAATATCGGCCTGAAGCGGATTCCGAATTTCACAATAAATGTAATTCGAGGGTATTGGCCCTTAGCCGTTCGCAGCAATAGCCTGCCTTGCTGCGAACTACTCTAACACTGAACCCTAAACTCTGAACCTCCTACTCCGATCTTAGACTATTCACCGGATTCATCAACGCCGCTTTCACAGCCTGGTAGCTCACGGTCGTGATTGTAACAACGAGCGCCCCCAGGCACGAAGCTGCAAGAACCCATGGCGAAATTTCAGTGTGGTATTCAAACTTTTTAAGCCAGTCTTGCAGGAGATACATTGACAACGGGACCGCGATGAGACAGGAAATGGTTACGAGTATCACAAAATCGGTTGATAACATTCTCCAAAGGCTTCTTACCGAAGCTCCCATAACTTTCCTCACGCCAATTTCTTTCGTGCGTTGTTCGGTGACGAATGATGCGAGCCCAAACAAACCGAGGCAGCTGATCATGATTGCGAGGGTGGCAAACACCGAAGCGAGCTTCCCGACACGTTCCTCAGCGTTGAATTTCTTGCCGTAGGTCTCATCTACGAATTTGTAGTCGAATGCAGCGGAGGGGATGTTCTTTTTAAAAATTCCCTCCATCGTGGTGAGCGACTCACTGGTGCTTTTGGATGGGTTCAGTTTCATGATCATCCATTCCATGGAATTTTGCTCATTATTCAAGAAATATATTCCAGGTCGGACAGGTCTGTAGGGATTTCCCATCACCATGTCGGATGCGACACCGATTACGTGGTATTTTCCATTTTCCCCCCAGTTAATAACCTCGCCGACAATGTTTTCTTTTCCGATGAATCGCTCAGCCGCCTCATTGATAACTATGCCAGTTGAATCAGTTGCAAAATCTCTGGAGAAGTCTCGTCCCTTTCTTATTGTCCACCCGATCGCCTTCCCATAATCATGCGTTACCCAAATGGAAGCGAATTCGCCGTCAACGGCCGGATCTTTACCTTCCCAGGAAAACCCTCCGTTATTTGACCAGATTGCTGTCAATGGGCTTGACGCTTCTGCAAAATTCTCCACCACACCCGCACCTGTAAGTTCATTTTTCATTATGTCATGCTTGCCAATGAAGTCAGGCGATTTTTCCTGGATCATGATCAGCCCGTTCTGATCGTAACCCAGAGGTCGGTTCTTGGCGAATTGAATCTGATTGTATACGACGATGGTGCCGATAATGAGTGTAACCGAGATTGTGAATTGCAATACAACCAAGACTTTTCGCGGAAGCGACGCGAGTCTCCCTGCCTTGAATGATCCTTTGAGAATTTTCACGGGATGAAATGAAGAAAGGTACAGGGCCGGGTAAGACCCAGCGAGCAGACTTGTGAGGATAACGAAACCGACACCGATAGCCCAGAATATTGGGTTAGACCAGCCGATCGTCATGTGCTTGTCTGCAAGATTATTGAAGGCCGGGAAGGATAACGCCACGACGAGCAACGCAACCAGGAACGAAAGTAAAACGACAAGAAAGGATTCGCTGAGGAATTGTGCGATCAATTGTCGACGTACAGATCCGATAGTCATTCTAATGCCTACTTCCTTCGCCCGCTTTTCTGAACGCGCCGTGCTGAGATTCATAAAATTGATGCATGCCAGCAATACAACGAAGATGCCGATGATCCCAAACAACCAAACCATTTGGATCCGCCCCCCTTCAGTCTTTCCGTCTTTCCAATCATTGCGGAGATGCCAGTCGCGCATGGGGTAGAGGATGATTTCGGGATTGAAGCGTGCCTCGTCGGGCTTGCCGATGGCTTTAACCTTAATAATCTTTTCTGTGACCTGTTCGAAGGTGACGCCCGGGGCAATTTGCGCGAACATTTGGAAGGAGTTGTTGCCCCATTGATCGATAGCTCGTTGCCTCCATGGTTCGGCGGCGACGTCCAGCTCCCAACTGGATAAAAAATCCTGTTGTGAAAGGGTTGTGTTGGCGGGGAGGTCCTCATACACTCCTGTTACCTTTACATCCAATTTTCCGTCGATCTGAATCGACTGGTTGATTGGGTCTTTGTCACCGAAGATCGCCTGGGCCGTCGACGCGGATAGCAAAATGGAGGATTGATCACGCAAGCCATCAATCACACCGTATTTCATTTTCAATGAGAAAATCTTTGGGTAGTCTACCTGCACGAAGCTGCCGTTCTTTGTGAACTTCTTTTCGCCTACTGTAAGGAGGTGCTCGTCGGTCCATGATGACATCGACAGGTAGGTAAAATCACTGCCGTACTGATTTCGAAGCACCATTTCGAGCGGTCTTGGAATAGAGGGGCCTGTCCCAACTCTTCCATTCACTGTTTGGCTTTGAAACACCTGAGCGATACTGTCATAATTTGCGTGGTACTTGTCGAAAGATAGCTCATCATGTACCCATAGTCCGATGAGTATGGCGACCGCCATTCCCGCCGCAAGGCCTCCAATGTTGATGATAGAATACCCTGTATTCTTTCTTAGATTCCTGAATCCGACTTTAAAATAATTCTCGAACATGGCTGTATTGTTTGATGGTAATGATGTGTTCTTCTTAACTGCAAAAGGCCTGATATAATTGATAACCTGAAACCAGTAGTTGATCTGCGCCCTAATCCGCGATCGCTTGCTCATGACCTGAAATTTTTCGTCCAGGTCTCCGGTCACTTCTTCTGCAAGGTCATCGCGCAGAAAAGTTGTGAGAAGTTTTCTGGCTAATATGGGAGGGACGTATTTCACAATGATTGTATTCAATATTTTGAAGGGCAGCTTGTAGAGTTACTGTGATTTATTGGCTGTTGGCTTTTGGGTATTGATTGTTGGTAGTCCTTGAATCTTGAACCTTGAAGTTTGATTCGTTATTCATTTTTCAAACATTGAGTTGGATTAACCCTTGACGCCCTGAAGGCCTGGTAGCCAACCGTCACCCATGCAATCAACAAGGCCATCGCTCCTGAAATGAGGAAATATCCCGGGGCCAAGTCGGTCTTGAATGCAAAGCTTTTAAGCCACCATCCGGAGGTGAAGTAGCTGATCGGCAATGCAATCGCGATTGCGATCAGCACAATTTTTGTGAAGTCGCCTGCCAGCAGCAGTACGATGGCACGTTCACCGGATCCCAACACCTTTCTGATGCCGATCTCTTTCAGTCTTCGCTCAGCGGTGAAGGCAGCCAACCCATACAAACCAAGGCATGAAATCAGGATCGCTAACACGCCGAAATATTTTGAAAGGGTAGCAACCCGTTGTTCGCTTGTATACTGCGTCATGTAGGACTGATCGAGGAACTTATATTCAAATTTGAATTCCGGATTCAATTCCTGATGCAGTGAGGTCAGCGCCGAGATCACCTGACTTTCTTTCCCGGGTTGATAGCGAACCATTAGATTCCATGTTTCATTCGGATCGAGAATCATGAACAGCGGCTTGTAAGCCTCATGCAGTGATTCGTAGTGGAAATTATTAACGACACCTATGATCTTTCTTTCTGTGCCCCACAACTTTACGGTTTTGCCAATCGGATCCTTCATGCCCATGAATTCGATGGCTCGTTCATTTAAGATGATGGCCAGAGAATCCGATTTGAAATCGCGTGAGAACGAGCGCCCGGCCGCCATTTTCATTTGTAAAGTCTCAATCAACTCGTTATTGACAATAAATCTTTCAAACTCCGTGCGATCCTCGGGGTCTTTTCCTTCCCATTCAACTCCCCAGGTGCCGCCGTTATGCCCGGTCAAATTGTGTCCGAGGCTCGATGCATTTTCTACTCCGGGAACCGTTTTTATTTTTGATGTCATCAGCTCCAGGGTTTCTTTCTTTTTCAGAGTACCTGTTAAACCGAAGTAAAGCACATGCTCTTTGTCGTAACCGATATTCGTCGATTGCAGATATTCGATCTGTTTGTACACGACAATAACTGAGACGATAAGTATAATCGACAGAGTAAATTGAAAAACCACCAATCCCTTCCGTGCAAATGCCTCGCTTAAATAACTGTTAAGTTTGCCTTTGAGGACTTCTGCGGGTTTGAATCCTGACAGGTACAGTGCGGGATAACTGCCTGCAACAACTCCGGCGAGCACCGTGATGCCAAGGAGAGAAAAGATTTGAGGGACGCTGGGCACAAATTGAAGATGCTTTTGCGTGATGCTGTTGAACTCGGGAAGAAAGAGATACACCAATCCTCCCGCGATAATGAGCGACAGCATGCTCATGAGGATTGATTCGCCGAAATATTGAGAAACGAGGGTGAATCGTGCCGCGCCCATCGTCTTCTTGATCCCTACTTCTTTCATGCGGCGGGTTGCACGTGCCGTGGAGAGATTCATAAAATTGACGCAGGCGATGAGTAGTATGAAAATCGCGATAACGGAAAAGAGCTTTACATAGGTGATCCTTCCGCCGGCCTGGACACCGTTGTCATAGCTTCCGTAGAGATAGTCCTCAGAATATTTTTTCAGAAACAGGGTGCGATAGACGATTTCATTATTTGTTTTTACTTTGATGAAGTCAGCCAGCTTGGCGTTCAGGGCGTTCAGGTTTACGCCGGGTTTTAATAAGACCATGGTAAGAACCCCGGTATTGCCCCAGGATTCAAGCCATTTGTTTTCGTCCCTGAATTTTTCATAGGCAAGGACAAAGTCGAACTGCTCGCTTGCGTTCGTAGGCATCTTCTTAAAAACGCCGCTTACATGAAATTCTTCGCCGTGATTCAACCGGATGGATTTACCGACGCAGTTTTCGGTTGAGTTGAACAGGCTCATCGCGAGTTGGTCACTGATCGCGATTGAATTTTTATCGACGATCACATTGGCAGAATCACCAAACAACAATCGATAAGAAAAAATTTTGAAAAAATCTTTGGCTGCGTATCGCCCTGTAACGCGCAAGTCATTGTCTCCGACGGTAAGCGTATAGGAATTGGGCCAGGTCACCTGAACAGCCATTTCAACTTCAGGAATATCAGCGACGAGCGCATCTGCCATGGGCCCGGGACTGGAAATGGCAGTCCATATGCCCGTTGCTCTTTTCCTGAATTCCATCGCACGATAGAGCCTGTCATCTTTGGTGTTGAACTTATCGACTGCGAGCTCATCGCTGACCCAAAGGTAGATGAGGAATGTGCATGCCAGTCCTGTTGAAAGGCCCGTAAGATTGATCAGGAATGAGCTCTTGAAGCGAGTAAAATTTCTAAACGCAATGACGATGTTGTGTCTTAGCATAATCGTTGGATTTGCCTTGGTTGATTTTGAGTTTCTTAATGCGAACGGCCTGAGATAGTTGAAGACTTGAAACCAATAATTAAGTCTGGCGCGCAGCAGGGACTTTGTGCTTGCCGCACGAAATTTTTCCTCCAGATCACCTGTCACCTCCTCAATGAGGTCAGGTCGTAGGAGCCGGTGAAGCAGCTTCTCTGCGAGTCGGGGAGGGGAATGTTTCACGATGCGCTTGTTGAATATTTGTCAGTTATGATCTCGCGACAGGCCGCGAAGGCTATTTGTTGTTGGCTTTTGGCAACCCGGAGCCCGTATTGAGATTATTGCTACGCACTGCGCTATATGCTGAAAACCAAACCTTGAACTGATTTAAGGCTAAATGCCGGATACTGTTTCCATAATGACATCCTGAAGTCGCGCGATGCCTGAAGTACGCGCTTGCCACTGGCTGTAATAGTATAAATGCGCTTGCGTCTTCCTCCTCTTTCAGCCGTCGCTTTGCCCATCTTGGAATCCAGGAAGCCCTTATCCTCCAGCCTCGTCAGCGTAGAATGTGCAGCGCCAATTGAGACAACTCTTTTAGTTTGTGCCTCGAACTCTTCTGCGATGCGATAGGCATATGCCTCCTCACCTAGTATCCCTACGAGGAGTAGAATGACTTCTTCAAATTCACCTATGCGTGTTTCTTTCATGGTATTGGCGGGTTTTCGGTTTAATATGGTACTAAATTGTAGACCTAATAACGGGCACAGCAGACATTTGTTCTACCATTTAGAAGGAAATACTGAGGGAATTAAGAAAGGTTGCAGGCGATGCCTGGAAAAATTTACCTGAAGGTACAGCGCATGCTCTTAAATGGGGGCGGCTGGATTCTGGGTGCTGGTAGCTGGCCGTTCGCAGCAATCGGCCATGATAGATTTCTGAAGATAATGTTCACTTACTCTAAAATCGGGAAGGGAGCGTCGCTGGGCCTTTCTTCGAGATTGAATTGCATGATGGTACGGGCACAAGTGTTCCAGCGCAGGATTGCATCATTGTTATTTGCTGGCGCGAGAGTTTCTGCTTTTTGATAATAATCCATCGCCTCCAGGTACCATTCATAAGCATCAAAATCAGAGCCGTGTACCGCAGAATTCAGGGCAACGTTGCCCTGGCGTTCGTGGATAATACCCATATAATACTGCTTCGAATATTCATCTTTAAGACTGAATGCAATATCCTGAGCTTCTTTTGCCACGGTCATGGTCGAATTGCCAAACTGATCCGTTAACGCGAGCAGCAGTACAATGCTTGCTTTCTGATTGCCTTTATCCACTTCGAGAATGTCAAGGCAAATACTTTCTGCCAGCTTGGGCGAATTGAGGAGGCGATAATGCTCAGCCTTCGCAAGCGCAGATTCGACTCCGTCTTTCGAGAGTGGCTTTAGCTTGATTGTCTTTTTCATAACCTTTGGGGTAAGTCATTCTAATTTACGATTTTCTAAAGAACCCGAACAGTCTTGCTATCGGATCATAAAATTTGTCGGCAACGCGCTCCTTCAAGGGGATAATAGCGTTGTCTGTGATCGTGATCTTCTCCGGGCACACCGTCGTGCAGCATTTCGTGATGTTGCAATATCCTATGCCTCCTTCGGTCTTCATGTCGCCTCGCCGATCCTCGACATCGAGTGGATGCATTTCAAGCGCGGCAGCATACACCAGATGGCGTGGTCCCATAAATTTTTCATGCAGACTGTGTTCGCGTAGCACATGACACACATCCTGGCATAGGAAACATTCGATGCATTTTCGAAACTCCTGAACCCGGTCGATGTCGCCTTGTGCCATGCGCCAGGTTCCATCGGGTGCATCGGGCTTGCGCGGTTTGAATTTTTTTATTTTGAGCTTCGTCCTATAGTTAACCGACACGTCTGTTACGAGGTCCCGGATCACCGGAAATGCACGCATGGGCTGGATGGTGATTGACTGACCCGCCGGCATGTCAGCCATCCTAGTCATGCACATCAGCCTCGGCTTTCCGTTGATCTCTGCTGAGCACGATCCGCACTTGCCTGCTTTGCAATTCCATCGTACAGCAAGGTCATTCGCGCTTTCAGCCTGTATCTGGTGCACAGCGTCCAACACGACCATTCCTTCGGTAATGTCCGTCTTGTATTCACGAAACTCGCCTTCAGGCTTGCCATCGACTTTTGTTCTCCAGATTTTGAAAGTCGTTTCCATGTTCTGAATGTTGAATTCTAAATGTTAAATAGATAGTATTTAAAATTTATCGCTAACACGTAGAATTGTTACTTGTTCTCCTCGATGATCTTCTGAAGCTCTTCAGTCATCTTTGGTTTTTCGGCTCGCCTGACTTCCATTTTATCATCCGCACCCTTTCTGATGCTGATATTGATCTTTCCGAATTCTTCTGATTTCTCCGGGTAATCGTCACGGAAGTGACCCCCACGACTTTCTTTTCGCTCTTTCGCCGCAATCGTAATTGCTTGTGCCACGGTGAGCATGTGTGTGAGCTCCATTGCGGTATGCCATCCCGGATTATATCCCCGATTACCGCCACAACCCGCGTTGTCAGCGCGCTTCTTTAAGCCATCTAATTTCTCAGCGGCTTCAGTCAATTCTTTTTCTGTCCTCACAATGCCGACGAGTTCCTGCATCATTTCCTGCAGGTCTGACTGGATCATGAAAGGGTTCTCGCCTGTCTTGTTGTTGTCCCTTTCAAAAGGTGCCAGCGCATCGGCAGCGATTCGTTCGATAAGGCTATTGCTGATATCTCCTGCCGGATTTTCCTTTACATACTTCGCAGCGAATTCCCCGGCACGTTTTCCAAAAACAAGGAGATCGGACAAAGAATTTCCTCCCAGCCGATTTGCGCCGTGCAGACCTGCAGCACATTCGCCTGCTGCGAACAATCCTGGAATTGTTGTCATCTGTGTGTCTGCGTCGACGCGAATGCCACCCATGATATAATGTGTCGTCGGTCCGACTTCCATTGGTTCTTTAGTGATGTCCACGCCGGCGAGTTCTTTGAACTGGTGGTACATGCTAGGCAGCTTGCGTTTGATATGATCGGGCGCATTGGATATTTTTTCCTTTATCCACGCAATATCAAGGAACACACCACCATGAGGCGAGCCGCGACCTTCTTTGATCTCGCGTCGAATGCAGCGTGCAACGTGATCGCGGGTGAGTAATTCCGGTGGCCGCTTTGCCGTCTTGTCCCCCTGAGTATAGCGCCAGCCCTCTTCTTCGTCCATCGATGTTTGACCTTTATAATTTTCAGGGATATCGTCGAACATAAATCTTCTTCCTTTATTGTTGCGCAGCACACCTCCTTCACCGCGTACACCTTCAGTGATAAGCAATCCTCTCACGCTTGGTGGCCACACCATACCGGTAGGATGGAATTGTACGAACTCCATATCGATGAGTTCGGCGCCTGCGTGATATGCCAGTGAGATCCCGCCGCCGGTGCAATCCCAGCTATTGCTGGAGATTTTGTATATCCTTCCCATTCCGCCTGTCGCGATGATCACCGCTTTTGCCCGGAATACTTTGAAGAGACCTTTCTCGCGGTCATAACCGAAAGCACCCACGATTTTCCCTCCATCTTTAAGCAAGCTGATAATGGTGTGCTCCTGATAAATATCCATTCCCTGGTGAATGCCGTGGTCTTGCAGCGTTCGTATCATCTCGAGACCCGTCCGGTCGCCAACATGCGCGAGTCGCGGATACTTGTGCCCTCCGAAGTTGCGTTGTAAGATTCGTCCGTCCTCTGTTCTGTCGAAGACAGCGCCCCAGGCTTCAAGCTCTTTCACACGATCAGGAGATTCTTTTGCGTGAAGCTCAGCCATGCGAGGATTATTCAAATATTGTCCGCCGCGCATGGTGTCGGCGAAATGTACTTTCCATCCATCGCGGTCGTCGACGTTGGCAAGGGCAGCTGCAACACCGCCTTCAGCCATGACCGTATGCGCTTTGCCGAGAAGAGACCGGCACACAACGGCAACTTTCACGCCCGCAGATGAGGCTTCGATGGCAGCGCGCAGACCTGCTCCGCCGGAGCCAATAACAAGAACATCGTGTTGGTATGACTCGTATTTTTCCATCAAAACAATCTAAGGTCAGCCCAGATGCCCATAGAGACGAGGCGGACGTAAATGTCAGCGAACGCGACTCCGAAAAGGCTACACCATGCCCAGTTCATGTGGCCGCGATTGAGGCAACTGGAACAGTTGTACATCGTTTTTCTTACCGGTGATTTCGAGAGCTGGTCTTTGATGCCGCCGACGAGGTGACGGAAGGAATGGCACCCCAGGGTATAGCCTCCCAGCAAAGTTGCATTCATCGTAAGTACTAATGTGCCGACACCGATACCGAAAGTTGTATTTCCCGAACCGTCATCGAACCACATTGCCTTGTAAGCGTCATAGGCCAGAATGATCACAAAAATCACGGCGAGGTACATGAAGTAGCGATGTACATTTTGAAGGATTAGCGGAAATGAATTTTCACCGAGATATGTTTTGCGTGGCTCCGACACCGCGCACGCAGGCGGATCAGCCCAAAAGGATTTATAATAGGCACCCCTATAATAGTAACAAGTGAAGCGCATACCACCGGGCGCCCAGAGGATCAGCAGTGCCGGTGAAAATGGAATGATCATCGGCCACCATGAGGGCTTCGGTCCGAACCAGCTGTGTGGGGAGTCGCCAAAAATTTCGGGTGAATAGAATGGTGACAAGTACGGCCCAACAGCATAGTGTTCACCCTGGAATGCCGCCCACGTTGCGTAAACAATGAATGCGGAGAGACCGAGGAAGACCACTAGCGGTTTGAACCACCATGCATCTTTTCTATAAGTATGCGCGAAACCTGAGTGAACCATAGCGCAAACGTTTGAATTGGATTTATGATGATAGGAAAAAACCTCCCTAAAAGCAAAGGTGGGTGGGGGAAGTGGTGGAATATTTGTGCGGGGAAGCTGCTGGCGCCGGATTGTGGACGCGCAAAAAGCGCATGCAATGCAAACAACCGCGGAGGGCGCAGAGAGCGCGGAGACCAGAATATTGAAAAATCAAATAAAGGAATGATGAATAGTGATTAGCGAATAGTGAATTTCGAAGCCCCCCTTCAACCTTCACTGTTCACTATTCAACATTCGAAATTGAAATTCTGTTTTCTGGATTACTTCAGCAAGCCCAGATCCGGCTGCGAGTATTTATAAACTTTGAAATACAATGTTGTTTTCGTCTGGTATACGCCGTCGAATTTTGAAATCGCGTTGACAAAATCCATCAGGTGATCGTTGTTGCGGCACATCACGTCGACTTCAAGATCGTAGTCGCCAGAAGTGGCGGCAAGGAAACTGACTTCTGGCAGATTCGAGATCTGCTCAGCTACTTTTTCTTTAAGTGTCACAGGCCGCACGCAAATTCCGATCTGCGCATAGGATTGAAATCCCACCTTATCTGGGTTGACGCGCCCGATCACATTGATCGTCCCTTCCTCAATGAGTTTGTTGAATCGGGTACGAACAGTGCCAATTGACACTTCCAGCTTTTCAGCGATCACAGTAAACGACATCCGGCCGTCTTGCTGCAGACAAGAAAGAATCTCGAAATCGAGCTTGTCGAGGGAAATAGTGGCCGTTTTATTCATGTTTTAAGATGAGGTAGACAAATATGAGTCAAAAAAATGAAAAATTTGCTTTTAGTAAGTAATAATTTGCATTTTTTTTATTTTATTTATAATAAATAGTCATAAAAGGCAATTACCTCATGAAATACCCAGCTATAAAAAACTTCATAAATGGTGAATTTGTGGCCCCAGCAGGGTCGCGGACCCTGGACGTGGTGTCGCCGATAGATGGAACATTTTTATCGACCGTGCCGATGTCGATGACAGAAGACCTGAAAAGGGCGGTGCTGGCGGCGAAGGCGGCTTTCCCGGCCTGGAGCAAGACCCCAATTAAAGAGCGGGTCCAGGTGTTCTTCAGATATAAATATCTGCTGGAAAAAAATTTGAAGTCACTGGCCGAGCTGGTGCAGGAAGAGAACGGAAAGACTTACGGTGAAGCGGTAGCAGAGATCGAGAAGAGTATTGAGCTGAGCGAATTTGCCACGTCGTTGCCTCAGATCGTAACAGGAGAAGTACTGGAAGTGAGCAAAGGTGTTGAGTGCCGAACGGAGCACGTTCCGCTAGGGGTTGTCGCGTCTATTGTGCCGTTCAACTTTCCCAGCATGGTTCCAAACTGGACCATACCCAATGCGATCGCGCTTGGCAACTGCATGATCATGAAACCATCCGAAAAAGTTCCATTGAGCGTGGGACGGCTCGCGTCTTTATTAAAGGAGGCTGGCCTGCCGGACGGCGTATTGAATGTAGTTCACGGTGACGCAGAGATCGTCGAGGCGATTTGCGATCATCCCGGCATCGAAGCAGTATCGTTCGTGGGATCAACGAAGATCGCCAAGGTTGTGTATCAGCGCGCGACTCAGAATTACAAAAGGTGCCTTGCATTAGGCGGCGCAAAAAATCATCTGTTAGTCTTACCCGACGCCATACCGGCAATGACTGCTCAGAACGTTGCGGCATCTATGAGTGGTTGCGCGGGTCAACGCTGCATGGCTGCGTCCGCGATGGTGGCTGTCGGTCAGGTGGATCATATCATTGCCAAGATCTGCGATGAGGCACGGAAGATCGTTCCTGGCGACAACCTGGGAGCGGTGATCAACAAGCAGTCTAAAGAAAGAATTGAAAGCTATATCACCGAAGCCGAAAAGCAGGGAGCAAAAATATTAGTCGATGGAAGAAAGGCGGTTGTGAAGGGAAAAGAGAAAGGAACTTACGTCGGGCCGACCGTCATTGATTTCGTCAGACCGGAAATGTCGGTGGCTCAAGAGGAGATTTTCGGACCTGTGATCAGCATCATGCGAACGAAAACAGTAGATGAAGCGCTCGCGATCGAGAATGCGAATCCATATGGAAATGCGGCGTCGGTGTTTACCCAGAGTGGCGGCGTTGCACGTTATATCATTGACCATGCGAGTGCTGGCATGATCGGAGTGAACGTCGGCGTACCTGTGCCACGTGAGCCTTTCTCTTTCGGAGGATGGAACGAGAGCAAATTCGGTGTTGGCGACATCACAGGAAAAAGCTCGATTGAATTTTGGACGAAGCTGAAAAAAAGCACGACGAAGTGGAACCCTGAGGCGGGGATAAACTGGATGAGCTAGGGAGGAGTTGGCCGTAGGCAGTCGGCAGCAGTCCCCACGGAAAAGTGAAGTGTATGTTTTAACACATGGTATCGATAAATCATAAAAGGCATGCAAGCGAAAACATTATCACAAACAAAAGAGATCATCCAGGATAACCTGGACTACACACTCTTTTCCTGGAGCAAGCAAAAAGGAATTGCGCCGATCGCTGTCAAGTACGGAGAAGGTGTCTATCTCTATGACTACGACGGCAGACGCTACATTGATTTTTCATCCGGGCTGATGAATGTCAATATCGGTCATGGTAACCAGCGCGTGACACAGGCGGTGATGGAGCAGATGCAGCAGATAAGTTATGTCACTCCCAGCTGCGTGACAAAAGCCCGTGGTGACCTGGGAAAGAAACTCGCCGAGATTTGCCCAGGTGATTTGAATAAGGCCTTCTTCACCCTCTGCGGTGCAACGTCGATTGAAAATGCCATCAAGCTTGCAAGGATGCACACAGGCCGTCATAAAGTCCTGGCACGGTACCAGTCTTACCATGGGTCCACCTACGGCGTAATGTCGGCGGGGGGTGATCCACGCAAGTTACCAGCGGACGCACAGCAGGCGCCCAACTTCGTGCACGTCGATATTCCGTACCTGTACCGTTGGCCACATGGTGAAGCTTCATTACTTACCGAATCGGTTGCGCAACTTGAAAGAATCATCGCTTATGAAGGAGCTGGCAACATAGCAGCGATCTTACTGGAAGGTGAATCTGGCTCCTCTGGATGTTTGAAATACCCTGTGGGATATCTGAAGCAGGTGCGTGAAATATGCAACAAGCACGGGATCCTGCTTATTATAGATGAGGTGATGAGTGGATTCGGTCGCACTGGAAAATGGTTTGGATTTGAGAACCATGGAATTGTGCCTGATATGATTGCGATGGCAAAAGGATTGACGTCCGGCTATCTTCCTTTCGGATGCCTGATGGTCACTGACAGACTTGCCGCGAAATATGATGATACGATGCTGGCATTAGGTCTGACTTACTCTGCCCATCCCGTCAGCTGCGCGGCGGCACTGGAAGTCTTGAAGATCTATGAAGATGATGACCTTATTGCCAATGCGGCGGCGATGGGAAAATATATGGATGCCCAGGTTGAGAAATTGAAGGCAAAGCACCCCAGCATCGGCGACTATCGCAACACAGGTCTCCTTGGTTGTATCGAAATTGTGAAAAACCGCGAGACGAAAGAACCCATGGCGCCTTTCAATGCCAAACCTGACGAGATGGCGGTGATGAGCAAGGTTGCTGCGAAGATCAAGGAACTTGGCATGTACACTTTTGTTCGCTGGGGCTTCATATTCGTCGCACCGCCATTATGCGTCACGAAAGCGCAGATCGATGAAGGGCTTGCGATAATCAGTGAAGCGATTTCAATCGCAGATGAAGCAGTAAATTAGTATTCATAGCATGTCACTCTACAGCGAAGACCTGGCTCCCATTTCACCCGCCGCACGCACATGGCGGACATGGAACTATGCCGCGTTGTGGATTAGCATGAGTCTTTGTATTCCCACCTACATGCTGGCAAGCTCTCTTATAGGTGGTGGCATGAACTGGTGGCAAGCGGTGCTGACAATATTTCTTGGCAACTCTGTCGTGTTAATACCCATGATCCTCAACGGTCATGCTGGTGCCAAGTACGGTATTCCTTTCCCTGTGTTTGTGCGCGCAAGTTTTGGAACGCGCGGTGCCAACATTCCTGCGATGCTTCGCGCGATTGTCGCCTGTGGTTGGTTTGGCATTCAAACCTGGATCGGTGGTTATTCTGTCTACCAGCTTATCAACGTATGGACACCTGCCCTTCGTGATCTGCCGGCGGTATTTCCAGCTTCGTTTGGCTTGGAGACTGGCCCGGCTATCACGTTTATTCTTTTTTGGCTTCTGAACATGTATGTCGTCTACCTCGGTGTGGATAGTATCAGAAAGTTACTTGTCTTCAAAGCTTTTTTCCTGCCGGTAGCTGCGCTGGCACTTTTGTTTTGGGCTATATCGGCTGGCAATGGACTCGGGCCAATCCTCGAGCAACCATCACGGTTTTCAACAACCGGAGAATTCTTTGCCTTCTTTTTTCCTGCATTAACTGGTATGGTGGGATTCTGGGCAACGCTTTCGCTGAACATTCCTGATTTTACGCGATATGCAGTTGATCAGAAAGCGCAAATCAAGGGACAGATCATCGGCTTGCCACCTTCGATGACGTTGTTTGCATTTATTGGCGTGGTCGTGACATCCGCAACAGCGATCATTTATGGCACTACGATATGGGATCCGTTGGTGCTCGCAGGAAAATTCGAAAGCAAGGTCCTGGTAAGCCTTGCGATGATTGCCGTGGCCATCTCCACATTGGCGACGAACATTGCTGCCAACATTGTAAGTCCAGCGAACGATTTTGCAAATCTTTCTCCTGACCGCATTTCATTTCGCATCGGCGGATATATAACCGGAGTTATCGGTGTGCTGATATTCCCATGGAAGCTTGTCGCGGATCCCACGGGCTATATTTTCACATGGCTCGTCGGCTACTCGAGTCTGCTGGGGCCTGTCGGGGGTATTATGATAGTTGACTATTACTTCATCAGGAAGCAGGAGCTGAACACACAAGAGCTTTACAGCGCGAGCGGCATCTACGCTTTCAGGAATGGGTTCAACATGGCGGCATTGGTGGCGCTTGTTATGGGGATATTGCCCAACGTCCCCGGATTTCTCGCGACGATCAATGCGATTTCTGCTGAACGCATTCCAACGTGGATAACCCAGCTTTATAATTATGCATGGTTCGTGGGATTCTTCGTGAGTGGGATAGTGTACAAAGTACTAATGAGCTCATCACAAACTGTAATCGACACAAAAAAGGCATCGTATGTCACTACTCGTTAAAAACGGAAGAGTTATCACGGCCACTGATGATTACGTGGCGGATGTGTACGTGGAGGGAGAAACCATTAAAGCGATAGGGAAGAACCTGAATGTGAAAGCCGATCAGGAGATCGACGCTTTGGGATTGCTCGTCATGCCCGGCGGCATCGATCCGCACGTTCACCTTGATATGCCATTTATGGGCACATTTTCCAGTGACACGCATGAAACCGGAACGCGTGCTGCTTTGCACGGAGGCACTACCATGGTGATTGATTTTGTGCTGCAAACGCAAGGGCATTCTCTAAGTGAGGCGCTGGCGCAATGGAACGGTAGAGCAAAAGGAAATGCAGTGGGAGACTACAGCTTTCATATGGCCGTCACCGACTACAACGACAAAACCAAACGCGAAATACAAAAGATGGTGGAAGAGGAAGGTATCACCTCTTTCAAAACATTTATGGCTTACAAGGGCGCGTTGATGATCGACGATCGCCAGATGGTTGGGTTGATGCAGGAGGTTAAGAAGCAGGGTGGAATGGTTACGGTCCATGCCACGAACGGCGACATGATCGATTACCTTGTCGCGAAACACAGAGCCGAAGGAAAGCTCTCTCCTTTATATCATTACCTCTCACAGCCCGAGGTCACTGAAGCGGAGGCAAGCAGCCGCTTTGCAGACATGATCCATTATACGGGTTGCCCTGGATACATTGTTCATCTCACCTGTGAGGGAGCATTGAACGCCGTGAGAAATGCGACTCGCAGAAATCAAAAGCTTTTTGTTGAAACCTGTATTCAATACTTGCTGCTCGATGCATCGCTGTATGAAAAGGATTTTGAAGGAGCAAAGTGGGTAATGAGTCCGCCTCTTCGTCAAAAAAAGGATCAAGACACCTTGTGGGCCGGTATCAACCAGGGGCTGGTGAACATCGTCGCAACAGATCATTGTCCTTTCATGTGGGAACAAAAGAGGATGGGCGAAAAAGATTTTTCCAAAATACCCAACGGTCATCCGGCGATCGAGAACCGGATGGAACTTCTTTTCAGTGAGGGCGTGAGCAAGAAGAAGATCACTCTTAATAAATATGTAGAAGTAGCATGCACCAATCCTGCGAAGATATTCGGAATGTTCCCGCGCAAAGGGACCATCGCGACGGGCAGCGACGCTGATATCATTCTGATTGATCCGAATGAAAAACACAAACTGTCGGTGAAAACCCACCACATGAACGTGGACTATTCCGCGTATGAAGGCTGGGAACTGACGGGAAAAGTGAAGACAGTGATGCTTCGCGGCAAAGTGGCTATCGACAAAGGCAAATGCCTGGTTGAAAAAGGCTACGGTAAATTCATCAAGCGGAACAAAGTGCAGGGATTTATCTGATTAAAGAAATTTCTTACTAACCTCTACCATGCCAAGAAAAATAAAATCGGCCCTTATCCAGATGAGTCTTCCAAAAACGGAAGGCGAGGGTACCATTGCAGAGATCAAGGATGCGATGGTCAAAAAACATATACCCATGATTGAAGAAGCGGGGAAGAAAGGTGTTCAAATACTTTGCTTCCAGGAGATATTTAACACCCCGTATTTCTGTCCCGGTCAGGACAAGGCCTGGTACGAAAGCGCTGAAAGCGTGCCGGGGCCAACCACGGAGCAAATGCAGGCGTATGCGAAGAAATACGGCATGGTGATCATTGTTCCGGTTTATGAAAAAGAGCAGGCCGGTGTTTTATATAATACGGCAGCTGTGATCGATGCCGACGGAACCTACCTGGGTAAGTATCGCAAGAATCACATTCCGCATACCTCCGGCTTCTGGGAGAAGTTTTTCTTTAAGCCTGGCAACCTGGGATACCCTGTGTTTCAAACACGATACGCGAAAGTGGGTGTGTACATCTGCTATGATCGCCACTTTCCTGACGGAGCGCGATGCCTTGGATTGAATGGCGCCGAGATCGTCTATAATCCTTCTGCGACAGTGGCCGGATTGTCTCAGTATTTATGGAAGCTGGAACAGCCGGCGCACGCTGCGGCCAACGGATATTTCATGGGCTGCATCAACCGGGTAGGTCATGAAAAACCATGGAACCTTGGCAAGTTCTACGGCTCATCTTATTTCGTGGATCCTCGCGGGCAAATATTCGCGCAGGCGTCTGAGGACAACGATGAGTTGCTCATCGCTGAATTCGATCTGGACATGATTGATCAGGTACGAAGTGTCTGGCAATTCTTCCGCGACCGTAGACCGGAAACCTACGCGAAGTTAGTAGAGCTCTGAAAACTGTGTTAAGTGCCATGTGTTGGGTGTCTAGTCGCACCCACTACTCAACACTTAACACTTAAAACCAACACTAGAAAGTGGCTATAACGAACAACAAGCTCACGGACGAGCAATACCAGGAGAATTTCAGCGACATCCATCCCGGCTTCGAGTCGAAGGAGGCAGCCCTGATCGAAGCGAACCGATGTCTGTTCTGTTATGATGCCCCGTGCACTAAAAGCTGTCCAACCGGAATCAACGTCCCAAAATTTATCAAGCAGATCACGACTGACAATGTGAAGGGTTCGGCGAAGACAATCTTCGAGTCGAATATCATGGGTGCGGGCTGCTCCAAGGTGTGCCCTGTCGAAAAGTTGTGTGAGGGCGCTTGTGTTTTCAACTTGCTTCACGAGACGCCCATTCATATTGCAAAGCTCCAGCGGTACTCAACTGAAAAAGCACTTGATCAGAAATGGAAGCTTTTTGACAGGAAGCCCTCCACGGGGAAGAAGGTGGCCGTCGTGGGTGCGGGACCAACGGGACTTAGCTGTGCTCACGTGCTGGCGCGCGAAGGTGTGGATGTCACCATCTTCGAAAAGGAACCGAAAGGCGGCGGCCTTATGACCTATGGCATAGCAGCTTATAAAGTCACCCCACTGTTCTGCCAGGACGAGGTTGACTACATAGCTTCAGTGGGTGGGATTGAAATGAAATACAATCAGGAGCTTGGAAAAAATATTTCATTGAATGAGCTGCAAAAGCGATTCGATGCCGTGTACCTGGGAATTGGCGTGGGTGTAGCGCGGCAACTGGAAATTCCCGGAGAGGAGCTCGAAGGTGTTGTCGATGCAATCAAGTTCATTTATGACATCAGGACCAATGCATACAAGAAAATTCCCGTAGGCGACAAGGTCGCAGTCATTGGCATGGGTATGACGGCAATCGACGCAGCCACCCAGGCAAAACGTCTTGGCGCGAAAGAAGTGACCTTAGTGTACAGGAGAACGCAATCGGAAATGCCCTGCACGCAAGCTGAGATGGACATTGCGAGCCTGGATGGGTGTAAAATACTCTGGCTTACCTCACCGAAGAGAGTTATTGGCGAAAATGGAAAAGTGAAACAGCTTGAATGCAGCGTTATGAAGCTTGGTAATCGAGACGCAAGCGGACGATCGGCGCCTGTTGATACCGGGAAGACCGTAACGCTTGAAGTTGATATGATTATCAAAGCTGCGGGTCAAATACCATTTGGCGAGCTTGTCACGAGCAACGGATTAAAGAATAATTCGGGAAAGCTCGTCATCGAAAGTGATGGCGCGACGAATATCAAAGGAGTATTTGCAGGAGGAGATTCTGTGAACGGAGGTAAGGAAGTTGTGGACGCCGTACAGGCGGGGAAGGATGGGGCGGGGGGAATTTTGAAATTTCTTGGTGTAAAATGAGCGGGAGTTCGAGTGTCGAATAACTGAGTGTTAAGTGATGAGTGTTAAGGGTTGAGTAGGCAACTCAGACAAAATGTTATCCGGAAAATATGAGATATCCGTTTGGCATCATGTCACGTTTTGGCTGTTCATTTGGATAGCCAAAAAAACACAAGTATGGAAAGAGCAAAAATTATTGATATGTCATTCAATTTTGCGTTGGAGATTATTGAACTCTACAAGATTTTGATTGAACGGCACGAATACGTCATCTCAAAGCAACTTTTGAGGTCGTCAGCAAGCGTTGGTGCTAACGTCGAAGAAGCAAATGCTGCCATCAGTAAGAAGGATTTTACGGCGAAAATGGGGATTGCATCTAAGGAGGCGCGTGAGTCGAGGTATTGGTTAAGGTTGTTGGATAAAAGTCAACTTGTCAAAGGAGATTATTCAAAACTTCTCTGTGATGCGGGAAACATAATTAATGTACTAACAAAAATAGTCAAGACTTCGCAAGAGTCATTGTCACGGAATACTTAACACCTAACACTCAAAACTCAACACTCATGCCTCAATTTGAAATCCGACTTTTACATTGACTTAGAGCTGAGAAAAAAAAAGAATTATGGCTAACATATCAACTAACTTCCTCGGGATAAAATCTCCCAACCCCTTTTGGCTTGCGAGCGCACCGCCGACTGATAAGAAAGTGAACGTCTTACGTGCATTCGAGGCGGGATGGGGTGGTGTTGTGTGGAAGACGTTGGGAAGTCAGGTGAAAAATGTTTCGTCCAGGTATTCTGCTGTGGACTACAACAACACGCGTGTGATGGGCTTCAATAACATCGAGCTCATTAGCGACCGGCCTCTTGCGATCAATTTACGCGAGATTGCTGAATGCGTACGGCTGTTTCCTGATCGGGCCATGATCGTTTCTCTCATGGCTGACAACACACGCGAGAAGTGGCATGAGCTGATCAAGCAGACCGAAGATACCGGAGCGCATGGCATAGAGCTGAACTTTGGTTGCCCTCACGGGATGACAGAGCGGGGTATGGGCGCAGCTGTTGGTCAGGATCCGGAGATTGCGCGAATGGTTGTTGAGTGGGTGATGGAAAAGGCGACCATCCCGGTAATAACCAAGCTCACTCCAAACGTTCACTCGGTTGTGCCGACCGGACGGGCGGCAGTTGAAGCAGGCTCGAACGCACTCTCCTTAATTAATACGATCCAATCTGTGACGGGTGTAAACCTGGATACTTTTGTTCCGAATCCAAATGTTGCCGGCAAATCAGTATACGGCGGCTACTGTGGCCCCGCTGTCAAGCCTATTGCGTTGAAAATGTTGTCAACAATTAGTCAGGATCCGGTTACTTCTAAAGTGCCTGTTTCCGGTATCGGAGGTATTGCCACGTGGCGGGATGCAGCCGAGTTTATGTTGTTAGGATCAACGACTGTTCAGGTGTGTACTGCTGCGATGAAGCACGGTTTCCGGATCGTGGAGGATATGTGCGACGGTCTCAGTAACTGGATGGACGAGAAGGGATTCAAGACCGTGAATGACTTTATTGGCAAGTCGGTCGATACGATCACGCACTGGGAGGACCTTGATATTAATTATCACATTATCGCCAAGATCAACCAGGACAAGTGTATTCATTGTGGCTTGTGCTACATCGCCTGCGAGGATGGATCGCACCAGGCAATCAACATTGAACAGGGGAAACCTTACAATACCTATTCAGTTAAAGATGAAGAATGTGTTGGATGTAATCTTTGCAAGCTGATCTGTCCCGTGGAGAACTGCATTACGATGGAGGAGCACAGAAAGGGGCCGGAGTATTTGAATTGGAAAGAGTTTCAGCGGAAGGGCCTGCCGTTGAATGACCATTGAGCCAGTTGACCCCGATACTTCTGAGTCAACTGTCACTTTTTTCAAGGTATCTCTCAAATCTGCAAACTGCTGCGTCGACCTTCGCGGCGAGCGCTTTAGTCAATGACTTAAAAGGCACCGTCTTCACAATCAATTTCTTATTTTCCATAGTCGCCTTCCACGTTCCCACGATCTTCCCATCACCGATTATCATGCGATTAAATATTGGATTTCCGCGACTCAACGCAGCCGCATGGGCTTCCTCGTCAAAGATCGCGCTCCGGTCTTTGTAGCTCATTCCATATTCATCGTAGTCCGGCATCAGGAAGGACGCTGCGCGATTATCGAATGACTTGCCTTTCAATGCAGGTGATGAGGTGGAGAGCCAATATTTCTTCCCATCGATCGTTTCAGCAACTATTTTTCGCCCACACGACTCAAGTGCCAACTGCGCTTGTTTCAGCGACAGCCCTGACCACGTGCAAAAATCCTGTAATGTAGCAGGACCACGGGACTGAAAATATCGGCTGAAAAGTTCTATGAGAGATTCTTCGCGACTCAAAATTCGCGCCTTGGGCGCGCGTTCGCTTATCAGCGCATACGTGAACTGTTTGCCTCTTCGTTTGCCGCTGCAAATAATCTGTTCCAGTTCTGCATTCATCATCAGGTATCCAAGTTTGAAACCGTCGGCGATGATTTTCTTTTCTTTCAATGCGGCCTGGAGCTCAGTTCTGGTCAGGTGCTTATCGCCCTCCAATGCGCGGGCGATCGTGTCATTGCTCTTCTTAAATATTTTGCTGTCCAGGCTGGTTTGACGGTACATGTAGGCGCTTTTTGCGTGAACCTGCGGTGCTGTTAAAGCAAGCAGCCATCTAATGTCTGCTGGAGTTACGAAGTGCCACGTCGGACGAAGGAGGTGCGTGCGAAGGATCTTTCCCTCGTCGCATGTCTTTTCAATTATTTCATTATGTGCGCCTGGAAGGCGAAGTCCAATCGCCCATTTCGCCATCGCATATTCCTGCGCCTGCATCGCCACAAGCCATGAAACAATCTGCTCAGGCTTCGAGAAGGGCGTAGCAATGATCTGTTGGTTGATCAGGCGATGGCGGATCAACTCGGGTGTGGTCATTGGTTATTTCTTTTCGAAAACGATGCCCTGTGCCCGGCCTTGCGAGAGTGTGAACCCCTTGACGTTGCCACTCGCATCACGGATAAATTTGATCGTGCCAAGACTGCACCGGAATGAATCTTTTACAACCGCCGTCAGTGGACGCACCGTCATCCTGTCCGTCTTCATGTTCACCTGGTCAGCCTGCACGAGCGAACCGAATGTGACATCAAGCTCCGCGCTGTAAAAATTACCTTCATATTCTTTCAGTGCCGCCGTCGATGGTACGAACGGAACAAATAATTCCAGGTGAGATGGTTTTCCGAAACCGATAAGATCAAATCCCGAGATGGTTCCCTTTGCGTCCGAAGTGAACTGAAGGAACGCGCCATCTTCCAGTTTGAATCTGTCTTTTGCCACCGGCTCCAGCGCGGTCTCATTCCCTGGTTCCCTGACATAGAAAAGTTTCCCTTCTTTCACTTCGGTTTTACGCACAAACTCATCTGCCGGGCGCCTGAAAGAACCAGTGTAGCGAGCAAGTTCCGTGGGCTTGATCTTGAAAGTATTTTTTGCATTAATGACCTCTTTCTTCGGCTTTTCAATCTTGTCGGCGAGATAAATGTCGGCTACCTGCATTGCCAATCCAGACGGATTCAGAGGACCAGCATTGCAAAGGCAGATTATCGACAATTTCTCTTTTGGAAATCTTGCCAGCTCCGCGCGATATCCTGCCCACGCGCCGCCGTGACTTACGCGGTCCAGGCCTTTGTATTTGGCCACCGAGAGTCCTAAGCCGTAATCGACGCTTTCACCATTATTCAATTTGCCGACCGTTGTCAGCGCCTGGATCAATGCGGGTCCGCCAACTTTAGGATTATAAAAATTGTCGTCCCATAATTTTAAATCCTCAACGCTTGTTTGAACAGCACCGTCGCCCGTCTGTTCCCAGTTGGACATACTTGTTCGAAATCCTCCGGACTCACGTGGCTCGTAACCAACCGCACGATTCTGAATTATCAGTGTGTGGTCGTCAAGAAAAATGGTGTTTTTCATCCCAAGTGGAGCAAAAATATTTTCTATTGCAAATTGATTGAGTGTTTGTCCGGACACGCGCTCAACAATAACAGAAGCCAGAAAAAATCCGGTATTGCTATATAACCACTCATCACCTGGATTAAAGTTCAACGCCTTTTGTTTTGAAATGATATCCAGCGCCTCCTGTCTCCCTGTGGCTGTTTCGAGCTGATAGCCGGCAAGTTCCATCAGACTCGGATAGTCACGAAGTCCACTTGTGTGGGTGAGGATATGCCGGATGGTTATTGGCTTTCCGTAGTCGGGAAGTTCCGGGATGTATTTTTTTACTTCATCGTCGATGGAGAGTTTCCCTTTTTGTGCCAACAACACGATACTGGTGGCTGCAAATTGCTTGGAAGTCGAACCGATATCAAATACCGAAGTAGGAGAGATTGGAATATTATTTTCCAGGTTGGCCATTCCATAACCGCGTTTGTAGATAAACGCTCCGTCTTTTACAACACCCAACGCGCAGCCAGGCGAGGTGGGGCTGTCCCATTTGGAAAAAACGGAATCAGTTTTTAGCTGTTCCATTGTTTTTGATTGACTGGACGCATGGTATGGGTAGATACTTGCAGCAAACGCCACCAGTGTGAAAAGATATTTTGTCATGGGATCTGGGGTAGGAATTTTTTGTAAAAAATACTCATTTATTTTCTCAGCGGCACCTTTATGTGTAGCGTTTGCGCCTTCGTTAAATTTTAGAGACACGGTTGGAGATGTGTGATCCCACAAATATTCATAATGAGCTCCCAAGGCTTATTCTTCCATAATGAATGGAGGGGAAGGCTATTTCTTTTTTGTGACGTTCGTTGATGAAGGCGCTTTCTTCTTTTTTTTCCTGGTTGCCTTCGCTCGTTTATTATAGTCGAGGCAGAGGCCCACCCAATACTTCAAGTCCTTTGGTGATCTGAACGCTTCCTCCTCAACATAAAGAAATCCCCGGTATTCGCGGCCTCTCATCTTCAGCACACTGACGCCATTTCGTTCGACGGCGCTGTCATGCAAAGCCGGGTCGATCCGACACATAAGGCGTGTATCACCGATCGTCATACACATTTTGCCGTTAACCATAAACGCAACGCCGCGGAACATTTTTCTTTCAACGACCTTTGGAACGCCCGCGAGCACGCCTCTCAATCTTTTTGTCAACTCTTCATTGTAGGCCATGTAACCAATATGTTGTTGCATTAAAGTTAATGTAAATCGGAGTTGTGCAAACAAGTTGCCTCCGAAGCATTTTATGGATAATTTACATTTCCACTTAACTCAAACACATGAATTCACGCCGCAATTTTATTCAGAAAGTGACACTCTCAGCACTCGCCCTTCCACTCCTGCGCTTTGATCAGGCCGGCGCGACAAGCCCCATCGGGGGTGTTGACGAGCAGCCTTATGAAGGACCGGTACTGCGTGTTGCGATTTGCGGGCTTGGGAGTTATGGTACGCGCGTCGCCGAGGCGATGCTGGCTTGCAAGAAGGCAAAATTGGTTGGAGTGGTAAGCGGGACACCATCGAAAATTGCTGACTGGCAGAAGAAGTATAATATTCCGGCAGCCAATTGTTACAACTATGAGAACATGGACAAGATCAAGGATAACAAGGAAATTGATGCTGTCTATGTCATCACACCAAACGCACTTCACAAGGAGCAAGTGATAAGAGTAGCTAAGGCGGGGAAGCATGTTATTTGTGAAAAACCTATGGCGATCAATGCAAAAGAAGGCCAGGAGATGGTGGATGCATGTAAGAAAGCAAATGTCAAATTCCTGATCGGGTACAGGATGCACTTCGAGCCAAAAACCCTGGAAATCATTAGGATGAGAAAAGATGGAGAGCTGGGTAAAGTATTTTTCTTCCAGGGGCTGACTGGCTTCAGGATTGGAGACCCGACTCAGTGGCGGTTAAACAAGCAGTTGGCAGGTGGTGGCGCAATGATGGATATCGGTATCTATTCGATCAACGGTTCGCGTTACATGGTGGGAGAGGAGCCCGTTTGGGTGACCGCCGAGGAAACGAAAACAGACCCTGTGAAATTTAAAGAAGGTGTCGATGAGACAATACAGTTTCAACTCGGGTTCCCCGGTGGCGCGGTGGCATCTTGCCTTTCCACGTATGCGATGAACAACCTCGACCGTTTCTTCCTGAACGGTGACAAAGGTTTTGCTGAACTTCAGCCTTCTACCGGCTATGGCCCGATAAAAGGAAAAACTATGAAGGGCGAGTTGGACTTTCCTCACGTGACTCATCAGACCGTGCAGATGGAAGAAATGGCGGCGATCATTCTCGAGAATAAGCAGCCTGTAGTTCCTGTTGATGGAGAAGAGGGCGTAAAAGACATGAAGATCATAGATGCGATCTTCGAGGCAGTGCGTACCGGTAAAAAAGTAATGCTGTCGTAGCTAAAACGGGCGACCCCGTAGTGCGGATGTGATCGAAGCGTCGGTGAGTTTCTCGCCACCGCGGAACACATAAATACGATTCGCCTCGGAATCCACATAAAGACTGTCTCCGGCGGCTGCCTTGCCTGCTGCAGATGTGAAGATTGTGAACTTTCCTTTCGGTCTGAGCATCAGGAAGCGCATGTCGCGGTCCTTTAATTCCTTGTCTTCGTTAAGATAGTCCTCGATGGTAGCATCGATTGAATCATTTGTATGAAAAATGATGAAGCCTTTTGCGCTGTTGATACGATAAACGGAGTCCACCTTCCCTGAAAATTTGTATCCAAGCTTATCCACGTACCATTTGCGTACGTCATTGGCGCGGCTCACCTTCTTGCGAATCGCGTTGAAAGCCAGCAGCATCAGGACAAGTACCGAGAGGGTAATGATCATCCATCTTTTCATCAGTCGATTTACGTTTAAACTGACAGTTGGTTACAGGCGATTTGTAATCCACAATTTAATGATCTTTTCAAGACCTGCCTTGAGATCATCGGCACCAGAATAAGTAAGTTGGTGGTCGCTGATACCTGAAACAGTAGTTGAATGTTCAGCGTCTCTCTGCCGAAGATAAACAATAGCCTTGCCTTTCGCTTTTGCATAGCCAACCTCCAAGCCTACCCCGATTGCTTTCTCAGAAACTTCCGCGATTAACAAATCGCATGCATCAATGTCAGCCATCGCTTGCTGCATCATTTCTTTTTCTTCGCTGTTGCGGAAGTTGTACCGATCAACAAAAACATTGGATGCTATCCCGAAGGCGCCGAGAACAGCTTTGATTTGTTCAACTTCCTTTGTCAGCAGCTTTCTGCTATTACGCGCAATGGAGATATATGCGTTCACGCAACTGGATCAGTTGAGTGCAAAGTAGTCGATTTTCCTTCAAATGCGGATTAAAGTGCAGCAAGCTTGCGCGTTATGGCTTTGCGGTCGGCTTCTGTTTTTGCGAGATCTAAAGCGCGGCGGAATTGCTGGGTTGCCTCCAAATTATTGATACCAGTGTACAGTTCGCCAAGCAGCATAAAGTAGAACCTGTTGTCCGTCAACTGAAGTTTTTCCGCCTCGACAATCGCTTCTTCTTTTCCGTTCGCTTTCGCAAGCGCGTAGGTTCTGTTCAGCGCGGCGACAGGCGAATATGCCACTTCCAGGAGCTGATTATAGTACTGAAGAATGTTCTCCCATTTTTCGTGGGTGTCTTCCTTTTGCGTGTGCCAATAGGCGATTGCCGCTTCGAGGTGGTAGCGCGACAGGCTCTTGCCGCTTGCTGCCATGTTCAGATAGTATTCACCTTGCGTGATGAGATCCTGGTTCCACAATTCGGTGTCCTGATCTTCGTACAGAATGATCTCACCGTTATTGTCCATCCGCGCGTCGAACCTTGATGCGTGGAAACACATCAGTGCGAGCAACGCGTTTGCGGCCGGCTTGTTGGTGGCTGCATTTTCGACCAGCATCAGGCAAAGGCGCATAGCTTCCAGGCACAATTCTTTCCGCAAGATTGTCTTCTGGCTGGCGGAGTAGTAGCCTTCGTTAAAGACGAGATAGAGAGTTGTCAGCACGGGTTCGATCCTTTCATCAACTTTTGCCGGACCAGGCATCTCGATTTTCAGGTTGTCGATGCGCAGTTTTTCTTTCGCTCTGAAAAGACGCTTGTTGATCGTTTCCTTGTTGCTCATGAATGCATCCGCGATCTCTTCAATTCCAAAACCGCACAGGATACGCAGGCATAACCCTACCTGCGCTTCGACGGGGATAGACGGATGACAAATTGCGAACATCATTTGAAGTTGGCTGTCGATGATGTTCTGTGGGGACAAATCCACATCGGTGCCCGTTAACCTTTGGGCAGCTTCGGTTAACTCGTGACTGATCTTGTTTTGGAAAAGCGCATCGCGTTGGAGGAAATTCTTTGCTTTATTGCTCGCTACTGTGTACAGCCATGCCGTGGGATTCTCGGGCAAACCTTTGAGTCCCCAGGTTTCCGTCGCGGCAAGAAATGTTTCACTGGCAATGTCTTCAGCAATTTCGATGTGGCGGATACCAAAACGCTTGCATAATACAGACGTTATTTTTCTGTACTCTGTTCTGAAAAGATGCGGTATCAGTTGATCTTGCTCCATTACTTCTTAAATCGCAGAGACACAAAGACGCTGAGTTATGCCGATATGGTGCAATACTTTGTGTGCTCGTGCCTCTGCGTTTTGAAATTTATAGTACGCTGATCTCCCGGACTTCGACGTTTCCGCCCAAACCGAGTACAGGACAGCCTTCGGCAAGCTTTGCGGCTTCGTCGATGCTGTTTGCCTTCACGATCGTATAGCCACCAATAGACTCCTTAATCTCCACGTAAGGGCCATCGGTAGTTACATTTTTTGGTCGAACAACCTTACCCGCCATTTCGAGGCGGTTGCCGCGGTCAACGAGCTTGTTTTGTGCTGCGATGCCACCGATCCAATCCATCCAGCGTTTGGTCAATGCTTGCATTTCCTCAGGCGATCCTTTTGGTCTGGCCTGGTTTTCAATTCTGAATACGAACAGAAAATCTTTCATTTTGATAAAATTTAAGGGTTTATAATGTGAATCATGCCCTTAAGACAAATTTAGGAAGTGCAATTGGACGGGGGCTAAAACTAATTCCGGGATTTTTATTGCTAAGACACGAAATCACGAGGTTTCACTGGAAAGCCTCTTACTACTCCTTTTGGACTAATGCAGTCCGCAATTACTTATGAGAACATATATGCTCAGAATGGTGACGTCGCCTGCCACTGACGATGATACCAAGTCATAGCACGCTTTGCACATAGCGCGACGATCATTGCAATAAGAAATATGTTTTGTCTTTTCATAAATGTTGTCGTTTATTCTGGTTTATTTCAAGGTACTAAATGTGTCGCATTGAGCCGTTGAGTGAGAACGCCGAATCGAAAACGCTACTTTCAAAATTCAACAATGAAACACACGGTATTTATTTGCGTTCAGTTCATCGCACTTCAGGTAGCAGCGCAGAGTGTTGGACCTCATCTTCGGGCGCATGCGCACAATGATTATGAACACACCCGTCCGCTGCTAGATGCATTGCGAAACGGATTTAACTCCGTCGAAGCAGATGTTCACCTAAAAGACGGAATGCTGTTGGTGGCCCATAACAAAGCCTCAACCGGGTCACCACAATTTATTAAACTGTATTTGCAACCGCTCGACAGTTTGATCAGAGCCAACAACGGATCTGTCTACCCAAAAGCAACAAGCCCCTTCTATTTAATGATTGATATTAAAACCAATGGTCCGGAAGCGTACAAAGCCATTCGCAAAATGTTGGATGCGTTTCCTGCTCTGAAATGCAGAAGCAGCTCATGTGCTGTTAGAATATTTCTTTCAGGTGAGCGGCCTGTGAGCTTGATGATGGCTGACGGCTATGATGGCTTGAGCATCGACGGACGGCCATCGGATCTTGGAAAAGGTTATTCAGTTGAGTGGATGCCCATAATAAGCGACAGCTATTCAAAGTGGTGTTCGTGGGATGGGAAGTCGGCGCCCTCAAAAAACGACTTGCGCCGCATCAGCGAACTTGCGGTTCGCGTACATGACGAAGGCAAGAAGCTCAGGCTTTGGGCAATCCCGGATAACATCCTTGCGTGGCGGGAATTGTCCAACGCCGGGGTCGACCTGATCAATACGGACCACCTTGAAGCGCTGAACAGGTATTTGACACAGCGCGGATATTGACCAAATATTTATCGATCAAGTTTCTGAATCACTGCGCGGATAAATTCCTTCTCCTTGTCAAAGCTTGCCTGGTCATAGGCTTTTTCAAGAAATGTTCTCGCCCTTGCATTGTCGCCCTCAAGGTGATACAATTTTCCCAACGCCGAATTCAATAAATAATATTGATTCATGAACTGATTTTTTTGAAGAGCGTGCAGGATCTCAAATGCGAATACTTTCTCGCCAGCGTAGTACAATGCGATGGCCTGGTTCAGTTCCACAAACGGATTTGGATGGTCTTGCAGCAACCTTGCGTAAAGATGACTTATCGTCGTCCAGTCGGTTTCAGAAAAAGCGTTTGCAGCGCAATGAATATACGCGATCGATGCCTGGAGGTGATAGGAGGAAACTTCTGTGCTCTGTGCGCGTCGCAGAAATTCGTTGCCGAGGAGGATGAGATCCTTGTTCCATCTCGTGCGATCCTGGCTCTCCAGATCTAAGAGTTCACCAGATTCTCCCAGACGTGATTCAAGGCGAGCAACATTGAATAGCATTAACGCCTGGAGCGCCAGGGCATCTGTACCGCCCAATCCCACATCCATTAACGATTTATTCAGGAGCAATGCCTCTTCACAAAGCTCGTCGCGCAGGATCTCTTTTCCCGTAGTCGCCTTGTATCCCTCATTGAAGATCAGATAGATTATTTTTAAGACGATGGGAATGCGTGATGAAAGCGACAACGTGTCCGGCTCCTCCAACAGTATTTTCTCCGACTGTATCTTCTGGCGGGCCCGCACAAGCAATTTGTCGACCCCGTCGACGGTCATCGCCAGCATGTTTGCAATAGCTTCGACACGGAAGTTTGCAATATATTTCAAGGTAATCACTACTTGTACTTTCGGAGACAGATCCGGATGCGCACAGGCGAACACCAGTTTCAACTGTTGATCATCGAGAATCGATTCTTCAAATCGAGGCTCCACCTCAGCCTCGTGCGTGTCATCGGTGATCGGTTCAATGCGTTTATCTTTTTTGATCCGGTTGAGTGACTTATTTCTGCAAACCCGGTAGAGCCATCCGGCGGGATTCGATGGTAAACCCTTCGTTCTCCAGTCGACGACCGCTGCTGAGAACGAATCGTGAACAATATCTTCGGCTACGGGCAGATCAATATCTTTTGACGAATAAACCAGTGATGCGACGAGTTGTCCGAAATGTTTTCGGTAAAGAGATTCAATTTCGCCTTCAAGTCGATCCACGGTTAGGCCGTCAGGAGATGTCCGCGACAGGCCTGACTTCGATTACTGCTACGCCATTCACTACCAGCGGGCAAGTCTGAGCAATGGCCACTGCCTGGTTGATATTTTCTGCCCAGATCATATCGTAGCCACTAACGCCTTCTTTTGATTCAATGAACGGACCATCAGACAATACCTGATTTTTGCTCACGTATCTTCCCCTGACCAGCAATGGTTCCCCAGTGATATAATTTCCAGAGTCAGCAATGGATTTTATCCATTTCAATTGATCCGGCATGTTGCTGAACCGCTCTTCGTCCGTCAGCTTTCCGATGCGTGAGAGATCTTCCCTGATAATGAGCATGAACTTCTGCATAGTTTTTTGATAAAAAGACAAGGTACGACGTGAAATCCGGACACGTTGGAGCGCATTAATAAATAAGTTCAGGGTTCAGAGTTGAGTATGGTAAATTTCGGAGTATGCGCTTCGAATGAGTTGCGGGTACGGCTCACTGCTTACAGCTTATTGTCATTCAAAGCCACCTCCGAACTCGTTCACAGTATTCCCCGTACTCATTTCCAAAGTCCCGCTTTAATCTCGGTTCTTCAAAGAAGATGATGTAGAAATTGAATGCTGAGAAGATGAGGATGCTATAAATCCAAAGCGGCGAGGATTGCGTGAACGTCGATTCTCCAACGAGCAATCCCATAACTCCAACGTACATCGGATTGCGCGAGTATTTATATAAGCCCCCGATGACAAGCCGCGTCGTGGGATCGGCAGGGGAAAGTGTGCCCATTCCCTCTGCAGAGAACCGCACGATGCAGCTCATCATAATCACAAAGCCAACAGCACCAACAGCAATTCCAAGATGCTGCTGGAGGCCGAATGGTTGCGTGAGTTTTTCAAGAAAGCTTTCTCTTGCGATCAGCCAGGGAAAGTAGCCGGTGACCAGACCGGGCTGCAATGCAGTGAAAAATAGGGTAGACAAGGCGAGCGAGAGTGCGGAGCGTTGTTTCATAGAATGAAATTAACACCCACGACTTCTGTTTGCAGATCAAATTTAATTGAGGTGTGCTAAAAAAAGGGTGAAATGCAGTTCCCACGGATTGACACGAATCAAGTGCACGCGGATCATCACCGATACATGCATCATCCATGCGAATCCATGATACTTAATCTGTGTAAATCCGTGAGAAATGTATTCAGGTTTATTCGTTCCTCAGCGATTTTACTGGATTCTCAAACACCGCCCTGATCGACTTAAAACTGATTGTAACAGCCGCAAGCAAAACCGCGAGCGCTATCGCAACAGCATAAAACTTCCAGTCGGGGGAGACGTGGTAAGAGAAACTCTGAAGCCAGTTGTTGGCGAGGAAAGCCATGACCGGTGTTGCAATAACAGCACCGATGAAGACAGGACGCATGAACGTGCTGTAGAGCAACTTCAATAAGTTGGCAAACGTCGCGCCTAACGCCTTCCGGATCGCGAGCTCCTTGGTTTTTTCCTCTACGATGTAGCTCGTCAATCCCAAAAGTCCAAGCGCGGCGATAACGATGGCGATAAAGGTGAAGAGATTGGAAAGATTTCCGAGTCTGACGTCGGCCTCATGAAGCCTAAGAAAACTATCGTTGGTGAAGCGAAGCTCGAAACCTCCCGCCGGTTCGTGTTTCCGCCAGAGATTTTCGATGAGCGCCAGGGTTTCAGGAAGATTCTTGTCTGCTTTCAGCTTGATTGACGTGAACTCCATGTAACCGGGAGAGGGCGCATAAAGCATCACCAACGGGCCGATCTTCGCGTGAAGGGAAGCCAGGTGGAAATCCTTTGTTACTCCTGTGATCGTTCCCTGAATATTTCCATTCAGCCAGGTGAACCGTTTTCCCAAAGCTGCTTCAGGCGATGACCAACCGAGATATTTAACGGCCTCTTCATTGATGAGGAATTTTGCATTTACGGTATCAGTGCTTTTAATAAGGTTTTTTCCTGCTACCAGGTCGATGTTGAATGTTTTTAGAAAATTCTCGTCGATGGCAAAGCTCTCCATGTCCCGGACTTTTTCTGAGCCCTCTGCGACGATCGGCCGCGTATCATAACTGTCTTCATTCGCAGGCATCCGCGACGAATTTGTGACAGCGATAATATTCTCCTGGTTAGAAAGTTCAGCAGCGAATGCGTCCGGATTCGTGGGCGCCGGCACGTACACCATCCGGGTGATATCGGCGCCGAGACTCTTGGTGCGGATGAATTCTACCTGCTCGCGAATCAACAGCGATCCGAAAATCATAAGCGAGGCTATTGAGAATTGAACAATGACCAGCGATTTACGTAGGGAGACGGTAGAAGATGTTGTTCTCGCCCTTGCCGATTGCAACATACCCTTGGGATTGAATGACGATAGAAAGAATGCGGGGTAAGCGCCGGCCACCAGTGAGACGAAGACAACGCCGGAAACGAGCGCTGCGATCGTTGTGGGCGTGATATGAAGACTGAAATTTCTTCCTGTAAGCGCTGAAATTTCCGGCGACAGACTTTCAACAACGACGAGCGAGACAAAGACGCCCGCACTGCACAACACAAGTGACTCGGTCAGAAAGATTGCAATGAGCTGGCGTTTGCGTGCGCCCACAATTTTTCTGATGCTCACCTCTTTGACTTTTTTCAGTGCACGGGCTGTGGACAGGCTGATGAAATTAAAGCAGACCATCGAGAGAATCAGTATCGCTATGGCGCCGATCGAATAGACAAAGCCGATGTTGCTTGTAGCCTTGATCTGGTTGTCGTATTGCGAATGAAGCTGAATATCCAGCAGTGGTTCAAGCTGGGCGAAGATCATCCTGTCCGATTCGAGACTTTCGTTTTGTGGAACGTGACTGGAAAGGTAATTCGTGAATTCAGCACTAAGGGAAGCGGGGTCCTGTCCGTCTTTCAATAAAAGGTACGTCCACAGCGAGGGCCATTGAGTCCACAGGGCGTTTCTAAGGTCGAGGCTCTTCATCGAACCGAGGTAGTCGAATTTAAAATGTGTGTTCGAAGGGAGATCTGCGAGCACGCCGGTTATCTTGAGATCTTTCGCGCCGCCCGAGCCATTGTATCCGACGGTTTTGCCAAGCACATCTGTTGTTCCAAAAATCCGCAATGCTGTTTTTTCTGTGAGAACAACTGTATTTGGTTCCTGCAGGGCTGTCCGCGGGTCGCCTTTCTTCAGTTGGAAATCGAACATCGAGAATACTTCGGGATCAACGTAGTAGAAGTCCGGCTCTTTATATCTTTTTTCCCCGTTGGAAATTACCGCCCGGTACGCCTGGCGGAAGCGTACAGCTTCTTCGACCGCTGAGAAATTCTCTTTTAAGGCAGGACCGTAAGGAAACGGTGTTGTGGCGCTGCCGATCGCCGGATTTGCCTTGTAAGCGTCCGTTGCCAGCAGCCGGTATGTGTTCTTTGCTTTGGAATGAAAGCGATCGTAGGAGAGATCATCCTGGATGATGAAAATGATGACCATGACACAACTCAGCCCAAGAGAAAGGCCGGTGAGGTTCAGGAATGTGAAAAGTCTGTCTTTTGAAAGGCTTCGCAGAATGCTTTTTAATGCCATGGCGGAGTTGGTTTAGACGAGAGACTATTCCAAATCAGTGCCAGTTGCATTTATGCTAACCGCGATCAGAAACGCAATCTCAAATTCGGGGAGATCTCAGATTGGGACGGGCAGTGTTCGGAAGTGGGAGGGAAATCTCAAAATGAATTGTAGATACTATTTTCTCATGAGCCTATTGAAGATTAATTAATGTACCATCTTCAGCGTTAAAGGCTGACCCACCATAAAGGTAAATGAACCGTGGATCCTTGTCCAGAATGGCTTTTAGAAGAGTTGGATAATCCACCTCAACTATGGCATCTTTATACTTTTTGATTATTAGATCGACATAGCTTTGGGCGAAAGAATTTCTTTTTTCCCCTTTGTCCATGAGTACCATTTTGTTTCCGAGATCACGGTTGTTGAACATCGTACCCAATGTGATGTTGCACATCATCATTCTTAACCCAGTGGCGAACCCGACCATGGAACTGTCCCGCAACAATATTGGCGCTACGTTATTAAGAAAGTACTTATTGTTGAATCGTGTCAACTTGAAGGCCAATACTGGCACCTGGCCGTCGTTGCTCTCGACTTCTCCAAAAGAAACAATCTCAAAAAACAGAGCGGATGGTTGCTCTTTCTTCTTTTTTTGGAAATTTGAAAACTCCAGATAAATGATTGTGTCACTTAAATTCCAGAACTTGTCAAATCCATTTCTCATATTTCGATTGAGGTTCGCAAGGCTTGCATTTGCTGCCGCAAGATTTGCCGGGCTGAATCGTTCGTCTTTCTCCCGTAATTCATTTTGGACGACGAAAATTGGGTGTGCTCGAAGATATTCAACCCGTTTTCTTATTTCTTTCTCCTGACCCTGACACAACAGTGGGAGAGCCAGTAGCAATGCACCTAATTTTTTCATTGGTACTTAAGCATTTACAGATTCGTCAGTCCTAACTTCTGCGTACGCGTCATAAAGGCAAGCTGTCAATCAGGGTTTACCTGTCGCTACTTGGTCTTCAAGCCCAATCATCCGCCTTCGCTGTTGCACAAATTTCAAACTATGGTTTTTAATTGTGCTTGACGTCGTCCCTTGAATTCACTAAGCTTCGGCGGACGCGTCATGAACACGCTGTCGATTACTACTTTCCGCTGGCGACTGGCTGGTCTTCCAGCCCGATCATCATGAATGCTCCCCAGAAAATTGGCTCGGGATATTCTGCTCGGAGTTCCCGCTTCGAGTCAATAAAGCTCTGACGCATGTTGCCGGTTGCAAGCCACTTCTTGTAGAAATTCAGAATAAGCTTCTGTGTCGCCTCGTCATCGACTTTAAACATCGACATGATCAGGACTTTGGCTCCTGCCACGAAGAATGCGCGCTGTAAACCGTAAACGCCTTCTCCGTTGGAAATTTCTCCTAGACCAGTTTCACACGCGCTCAGTACAACTAGGTCCGTTCGGTCGAGATTGAGGCTCATTGCCTCGTATGCGGTTAGCACACCACTCTCGATGTTGTAATTGTATTGAGTCTTGGCAAGAATATCGCCGGCTCCTTTAAGCAGTAATCCCGACTTCATCAGTGGGTTCTCCGCCATCATGGCCTCGTTCTCGGTGAGCTCTTTCGCGAGGGTCTCGTTCTCTGCCTTTGTGTAGAATCCGTGTGTGGCGATGTGGAAGATGCGCGGATTGTCGAGCGACTTCACCTGCTCTTCGCTGGCCTTTATCTCCATGTACTCGTCCGTTGCCCAGCCTTGTTGTTTCAGGAGGTTCTGTAGTTCGTCAACTTCTTTTTCGGTCCCTGGCAGATCAGGGATGGATTTGGTAGCGGAGGCTGTGAGGTAGAACTGCGGGTTGCCAAACATGGAGGCGTTTTTCGTCGGAGTGCCGGCGACTTTGGCTTTTACCTTTCTCAAATAAAGATCCTTGGTGTTGCTCACCATCACTATGTTGGAATTATCGATCACGTACTTACCATCAGGAGTTGGGATGGCTTCGAGGTTGATCTGGTTGTAAACACCATCAGGCGAAATATAAATGGTAGCATACTGGCCGATCTCTTTTTGTATCGGTTCCCAGAATACTTTGTAAGAATACTGATCGGGAAGCTTGTTGATGATCGAGTTGCGGTAGTATCTGAAATAACGCGTCTCCATACGATGACCTTCAGGTAGCTCGACAGCCTTCGGTCTGCCTTTCTCGCCTTTCACATACAAGGCAACGTAGATAATTGAGTCCGTGAACGTATGGTTGAAATAACGGTAGCGTACCATTTCCACCGCGACATCTCTCGGCCCCAATGCCGATTGAACGTTCTCGTAGGTGATCCGCTTGTTTTCAAAGCTGGAACCAAAGATCTCGGACTTCTCGCTTAGCTCGCGTTCCAGTCTTTCCACCTCATTCCCCAGCGCCACAGGGTCGATGTTGTTGTCGGTGAGTTGCTGTGTGCTCATGGAGAGCGCGTTGGTCAGAAACTCTTTCTTCTGCACCCAAAGGTTATAGCTCGTCTTGAGCGCTTCATCCTTGCTGTTCAAAATGCGTTCGCGGATCTTGATGGAGCTGCTGAGCAAAAGGGCCTTGGTGAGAAGCTGGTAGTTGTACACCTTGCCGCTGAGATCTTTGAAATCATCGAGTTGCCCGAACGCCAGCGTGTTGTAAAATTCAAAGTCACTCTTGATCGTATTCCAGTATTTCGCTTTTTCCCGTTCGCTCAACGCAGGGAAGAACTGTTTGATGAAACTTTCATACGTGTTCAATGCCTGCTCGATGTTCTTCTTTGCTCCCTTGTAATCTTTTTCCATGTAGTCGACACGCGCGAGCTTCGAAAGGATTTTCACATATTCCGGGTGCGTATTGCTAAAGTATTTTTCATACAGGTTCTTTCCTTTTTCATAGAACTCCTGTGCCTTCACATAGTTTTTCAATTGGTAATAAACGTCACCCGTAAGAGCAAAAATGGCCGCGGCCTGGATGCTGTTCTTACGGCCGGTTTTCGTGCGCCAGATAGATTCAGCCTGTGTAAGTGAGCTGAACGCAACATCGTAACGCTTTTGTGATATATAGAGGACGGCCATGTTCTTCAGGATGTCAGCATATTGCGGATTGTCCTTGCCAAGCCTGGTGCCCATGATATCTCTCGCCTCCACCATTAGCTTCTCGACCTGCGCTTTGTCGTCACCTTTGTAGAATTTGATCAGGGCCAGCTGTGACAGTGACTTCGCCACATCGATGTGCTTGCGTCCAAACTGCTTCTCCTGGCTGGCGATCGCCTTGTTGATATTGTCTTCTGCTTTATCGTAATCACCGATCGTATAATCGATGTCGCTCAGTAACTTTTGCGTCGAGGCGGTTTTGGTGGATTTTTCCGTGTACGTGTTGATTGCGATCTGGTTTGCGCGAAGCGCTACTTTGTCCGCAGCTGTATAGTCACCCTGCGCGAGGAGCAGCTTGCCCTTGTTGACGAGGGGTTCGATCAGTCGAATGGAGTTCGGACCATAAGTTTTCTCATACTCTTCAAGGAGCTCAGTCAGGATATCATCGGTTTCGGAATACTGTCCTAATTGAATGAATAGACTCGCGAGGTCCTGAGCGGTGCTAAGACCGGTCACGCCAAGGTTAGTGTCCGCTTTCCGGATAATCTTGTCCGAACGTTCAAGGGCCGATTCTGCTTCATCGAAAAGGCCTTTGATACCAAGCAGCGTCGCTTGTGTGTCAATAGCCGAAACGATAAGTGATTTTTTCGTTTCGTCTTTCCGGAATTCATCCAGGATCTTCAGTGACTGGTTTATATGTTTCTCTGCATCTTCGTACGATCCGATCTTTATCTCAAGCTTCGCAATGAGCGTTAGCTCCTCGGCATATTTGAAATCGGTGTTATCATATTTAAGCTGCGCAACGTTCGCGGCCTTTACCAGCGTGGCGTTCGCTTTGCTGTACTGGTCCGTGAGCTCGTAGTATACGGCCAAATGGTTGAGGATGTCGAGGTTATCCTTGTGACGTGGTTTAATCTCCTTTTCGACAATTTTTGAAAAACTTTCGTCATAGATCTTTCCGGCTTCCTGTATTTTGTTCGTCTGGTCGACAAGGAAATTGGCCAGGCGGATGCGTGATAAGTGCGCCTCAGGCGATTCAGCACCATAGAGATCGTCGGTGATCGCGACGATGTCGGTCAGATATTTCTCAGCGCTTGAGAATTTCCGTTCCGATGATGCAAAGGTGGCAAGGAAGTCAAGGATCTCAACAGTGGTGATGTTGTTGTGAGGGAGGCTGGGCGTATTGTTTATTACGTTCACAGCCGAGCTTTCAAGATTCTTGGTCTTGTCTTTGGCGACCTTCGTATCGAACTCAACCGCCTTCAGGCGCACTTTGTAAATACTGGTGGCAGGAAACTCTTTGTTAATTATTTTTTCATATTCATCTTTTGTATTGTAAAACCTCGCGGTGTTTCCTTCACGCATCAACTGTTTCATGTATTCCTCATACAATTTGATGGCCAGAAAGTGAGTCGGCTTGAAAAATGTCTTTACGATTAGAAGAGTGTAATCATATTCGAGATCTTTTGGAAGTGTGACGTTTCCGTTCTCAACAAGCATGTTTGCGTTCAGGTATTGATTTTTTGCGTAGGTCAGCGTGTGGTCGCCGATGTTTTTGTCGATCCATTGAGACGCGAATTCGAAAACTGAATCTGCACTTAAGAGGTTACCCTGGCTTCCATAAGCCGTACCGAGGTCGGTAAGAAGTCTCGCATAATCGCCGAATCGCTGCTTGATCTCGACGTCGGACAGCTTGCGGCTTTTCAATCCGCCTTTCTCATCGGCTGCGGTCTCCGTCTTCACTGCCCTGCCAATGAGATATGATTCCCGCCCCTTTAGAATATCGATGGCCTCATTGAAAAATCCCTGGCCCGTGAGCGTTTCTGCCATCGCAAATTCCCAACGCAACTTCAGCGGGTCTTTCATCCAGCCTCCCGACTCGAGAATTTTCTTTGATTTGATAAGATATTCTTTTGCAAGACGAAAAGAGCCATTCAGGTTATAGAGTTCGGCAGCCTCAATGAGCATCGAGCCGTAATTGGCGCTGTTTTCAGTATTGAGTGTTTGACTTGCCTTAAGGGCATTTTGGAGATTGTTTTCGAAATCGAATGGCATGCCAAGTCCCAGATCATACTTGGCATCCATCAGGTACATGGCGGGCGTGTATTGATTTTGAGCCCCCAGCTTGGAATTGATCTTCTTCTTGACCTTGGCGAGATTCTTCTTTGCGCCATTGTAGTCGCCGATTTCAAATAAAGCATCCGATTTCTGTAAGCCCTTATCAAATTTACTTTGCGCAAGAACGGAGGCAGACAAAAGTGAAAGGACAATCAGGAAGGCAGGCTTGTTGATTTTCATAAGGGGTGAAAATTTCAGGAGGTCTAAGATACAAAAAACCACAACGACTAAAGTTCGCAATTGCGATATGGTGTAAATGCATCTAAAGTCAATTGGTAACCCGATTAAGGTACAGTTGCGGATGCAGTGCCGCACAGCGCGTGCAAGAAGTTATAGAAATTTTGCAGCGCGTTCATTTTTTCAGTGATGTCGCGACGCGGATTTCAATTGGTCATGTTATGGGTAGTTTCCTTCGAAAAAGACGAAACCCTGCTTCCATTCTGCGTTTTGATGCCCCGTCCTGAACTCTGGCATAGAATTGGTTATTTGATATAAAAATTTACTTTAGTAAGATAAAGCTAATCACCCTAAACCCCACTCTTATGAAGAAGTCTGTATTGGCGACGATGGCGTTAAGCTTGTTTTGTAGCCTTTCATTATTTTCTCAGGGTATAACATTATTCTGGGACGCGAATTTTTCGGGAGAGTCCATCGTCATCACAAGTGACTGGGACGCAACTTCCAATATGTATTGGAACGATCAGATAAGTTCTATCAGAATCCCCCCTGGTTATAAGATTCAGGTATTTGAACACACAAATTTTGGCGGAGCTTCTAAAACATTGTCTGGCGACTGGACAGTCACCGGTAACAGCTTCAACGACTTTATTTCATCAATAAAGATTATCGAATATCCCGCAAAAGGTATCACAGTTTACCGCGACGCGAATTTCCAGGGCGATGCGCTGGAAATTAACTCAGACTGGGATGCCAGCTCCGATATGAGCTGGAACGATCAGATCAGTTCAATAAGGATTCCGGCTGGAATAAGAATTCAGGTCTTCGAGCATGTCCAATTCGAAGGCGCGTCAAAAACATTAACACATGACTGGACAGTAAAGGGAGATGATTTCAATGATTTCATTTCGTCGATCAAGTTTTTGGGCCCCGAAGAGAAGATGCCCGTTGTTCCACCCGTGGCGTCGATGGATCGTCTTTGCTGCGGTCAGAGCCTTTCTGTGGGTGGTGTCATCGAATCTCCAAATCGCCGGTTCTTTTTGGTTTTGCAGAATGACAGAAACCTGGTTCTATACATGAGATCGACCATGGGAGACAAGCCACTGTGGGCAACTGCGACAAACAACAATGCAGACATGGTGACAATGCAGGTCGACGGAAATCTCGGAGTGTACAACGGCACGCGGGCAGTATGGGCTTCCAATACAAGTGGCAACTACAACGCATCTTTGGTAGTGCAGGATGACGGTAACCTTGTTATTTATGCTGCGGGCAACCGGGCGGTGTGGGCAACGAATACTGCCCAGCCCGTCGAACCGGTAGTCGTCACGCCCATAGCCACTGCTGCACCCTGTGCAATGTCTGAGCAGCAACTCAATGGAGCCGTTCATGCAATAAAATCGCAATCATTCAGGGACGGCAAGATGCAAATGGCAAAGCAAGCAATTAAGAACAAATGCCTCTCGCTGGATCAGATCCGAACCCTCGGCAAATTGTTTTCATTTGAAGACCAGACATTGGAGTTTGTGAAGCATGCATACAACTTCACTGACAACAAGGATGAGTATTATACCCTGGCGGACATATTCACCTTCAAATCCAATGCTGACAATTTCATGAAGTTCCTCAATTCGAAATAGCATGCAATAGACTTGCGTCACTGGTCCCATAATAACAAGGGTCGATAAAATATTTACATTTTGTCGACCCTTTCTCTTTAGATGAGTTGGCTGCCAAGCGGCAAACTTGATACGAAGTTTATCGGAGGTGCTCCATCAATTTATCTAAAACGATCCGTGCCGCTTCCGTAACAGGCGTTCCAGGTCCGAAGATTCCAGTCACACCGGCGTCATATAAGAAGTCGTAATCTTGTCGCGGTATGACGCCACCGGCGACCACGAGAATGTCAGGTCTTCCCGATTTCTTTAACGCTGCTATCAATTCCGGTACCAGTGTTTTATGACCGCCAGCAAGGCTTGATATCCCGACAACATGCACGTCATTTTCAATAGCCTGCTTTGCGACCTCTTCCGGTGTCTGGAATAGCGGGCCAATGTCAACATCGAAACCCAGATCAGCGAAGCCGGTCGCAATGATCTTTGCCCCGCGATCGTGACCGTCCTGTCCCATCTTTGCCACAAGGATGCGCGCTCGTCGTCCATCACGTTTTGCGAACTTGTCAGACAGTGCTTTTACTTCCTCGACCACATTGGCATCTTTCATCTGGCTTGAATATACGCCTGAAATCGTACGGACCGAAGCTGCATAACGGCCAAATGTTTTTTCAAGCGCACTGGATATTTCGCCCAGCGTTGCGCGGTGCCGCGCTGCTTCGACTGCGAGCGCGAGCAAATTTCCTTTGCTGTTGGTTGCACCATCTTCAAGTGCGCGTAGCGCCGCATTAACTTTATCATGGTTGCGTTCCTTCTTCAGTTTATCGAGCCGGTCCAGCTGCTCACGTCTGACAGCGGCGTTGTCTACCTCGAGGATTTTGAAGTCGGGCTTTTCATCCGTTATAAATCGATTTACGCCGACAATCACGTCAGCGCCTGAGTCAATACGGGCTTGTTTCGCTGCAGCAGCTTCTTCAATCCGCAGCTTCGGAATGCCCTTCTCGATCGCCTCCGTCATTCCGCCAAGTCCCTCGACTTCCTGAATTAAAGCCCATGATTTTTGTACGAGCTGATCCGTGAGGTATTCAACATAATATGATCCGCCCATTGGATCCACAACGCGCGTGATTCCTGTTTCCTTTTGAAGAAACAGTTGCGTGTTGCGTGCAATACGTGCTGAGAAGTCGGTCGGCAGTGCAATCGCTTCGTCCAATGAATTGGTGTGCAATGATTGAGTGCCACCCAGAACTGCGGCCATCGCCTCGATTGTCGTGCGCGTCACATTGTTATATGGGTCCTGTTCTGTAAGACTCCAGCCACTTGTCTGGCAATGTGTACGCAATGCCATCGACTTCGGATTTTTTGGATTGAATGGCTGGATCAGCTTCGCCCACAACAACCGCGCAGCACGCATCTTCGCGATCTCCATGAAGAAATTCATGCCTATGCCCCAGAAGAACGAAAGGCGGGGGGCGAAGTCGTCGATCTCGATGCCGGCCTGTAACCCAATCCGCAAATATTCCAATCCGTCCGCGAGTGTATAAGCCAGCTCAAGATGGGCCGGCGCACCGGCTTCATGCATATGATATCCACTGATGCTGATCGAATTGAATTTTGGCATTTCCCGCGCGCAGTAAGAGAAGATGTCCGCGACAATCCCCATAGAAGGGCCAGGAGGATATATATATGTGTTGCGCACCATGAACTCCTTAAGGATGTCGTTTTGGATGGTGCCGCTCAACTGCGATGGTTTCACCCCTTGCTCTTCGGCCGCGACTATGTAGAATGCCATTATCGGCAGCACCGCGCCGTTCATCGTCATCGACACAGATATCTGATCGAGTGGTATCTGATCGAAGAGTATCTTCATGTCGAGTACGGAGTCGATGGCGACGCCGGCTTTGCCTACATCGCCTGCTACACGTGGATGGTCTGAATCGTAGCCGCGGTGGGTTGCAAGATCAAATGCCACTGAAAGACCCTTTTGGCCAGCGGCGAGATTTCTTCTGTAAAACTCGTTTGACTCCCTGGCAGTAGAAAATCCTGCGTATTGTCGGATCGTCCACGGTCGTACTGTGTACATTGTTGCGTACGGCCCGCGAACAAAAGGGGGAATCCCTGCTGAGAATTTCAGATGCTCATGTTCTTGCCGTCCGAAGGCCGGAAAGATTTCAATTTTTTCTGGCGATATCCAGGGCTGTTCCTTGTTCATTACCATTGGATAGATTTCAAGGCGCCTTCTGCGATCTGCCGGGTGAGGTCTTCAACGAAGTAAGACCCCGCAACGGGATCAGCTACTTTTGAGAAAAAAGATTCTTCGCGTAGAATGTTCGAAACGTTTCTTGCCACGCGCAAAGGCATCGGCTGCTCATTGTTTTCCGGATCAATTGTCAGAGCATCACAACCTCCTAATATCGAAGCCATCGCAGCCGTCGTGCTTTTCAGCATGTTGGCATGAGGTTCAAAATTATCCGCCATCCATGGGAGTGATACAGAATGAATGAAGGGCGTTGAGTCGTTCGAAAGTGACCGCTTCTCCAACAATCGTCTCCAAACAATTCTTATGGCGCGCAACTTGGCGAGTTCTACAAAGAAGTCAGTTCCCACAGCGACTGAAAATGCTATCGAATTGATTTGGGCACCGATGTTTTTTCCAGTCGCGGTGATCATTGTGTTGAAACCGGTTGCAATGTCTGTGACTGGGTTGCCTGACGCTGCAATTTCAAATCCTGAAAACCTAAAAAGATTAGTCTTGTCCCATTCGATGGCTGTATTGCCAAAAAATGCTCCATGTAAACTCCTGCCCGCAGAATTTTTGTTGCAAAGAAATGTTTGGAGGGATGCGGCGGTTTCGGATGGATTTTTTTTAACCAAAAAACTGAGCGAGCAATAAGGCAATTCAATGTTATCGAGCAGGATATTAAAATCTACATTTCCGTCCAGCTCAAAAAAGATACCGTCTGCGCCTTCTTTCAGGAAGGTGAGTGCGATCCCATTGGATTCGGTTGCATTATGGACGATGATTCGGGGGGAATTGAACCAGGCACGAGGGCCCAGGAATTCATTTCCGGAAATTGGAAGAAGAGGCGACTTGTCGGACGATTGCTCTTGTCCGTAGAAAGGTTTTGAGGTCCAGCCATTCCCCTTATGTTCGAGCTTCTCCCACGGGCTCGCCCCATTAAGTTCTTCCCGTGCTGCTGCTTCCCACTCTTTGAGGCCTGCAGACCTAAATGCATCAAATTTATTCCCGCCTTCTTTCAAGAATGTGACCCTGTTAATTTGTCAAATTGAAGCATATAAGGCATTAATTGCAAATCCCAAGCAGACCTTCGCGTATTTGCGATACTTTTTTTAGTATTTGTTAGCGTGTTGCGTTTTCTTCTCCAGACTTCAAAAAAAATATTTTTTACAGGGCTATTATTTTTTGCCATTGTGCCATTCGCGGGCCTTTCTATGGGTCTTGCCAACCAATCTGGTTTAGGTTTTTGAACTTTTGGTAACATGTCAAGCGCATGAAAAAATCAAGCGATATTTTAGTTTTTTTGTTCTTCTATTTTTTACACTTTTGTCTCCCTTCCTGATTCGGGAGCTAAATAAATTCCATCTGACGCGATTCTATTATGGAAGTTGACTCTGCAACTGTTTGGACTGACTGTCTCGAAATAATCAAGAAACAAGTTGACGAACAAAACTTTACAACATGGTTTCAGCCAATTGTTCCGTTGCGTCAGGAAGGCGACGTGCTAACGATCCAGGTGCCGTCGCAATTCTTTTACGAGTGGCTTGAGGAGAACTATGTGCCGGTGTTGAAGAAGGCTATTCACGCGGTGATGGGAGAGAGTGCACGTCTTGAATATTCGGTGATCATTGATAGCGGAAACCAGCGCAACGCGCCGCTTACTGTTAACTATCCAAACGGGCAAGGCAAGGTAAGTCAGCCTAATAACGCTAACGGAAACGCACATCTGGAGCAGTATTCCCCGTTCTCACTGCGCTCGGTTGATCCGAGGACGGTTAACTCCCGTTTGAATCCGAGCTACAGGTTTGAAAATTTTGTAGAAGGTGATTGTAACAGGCTTGCCCGCTCTGCCGGTGTCGCCGTTGCGAAGAAGCCTGGAATAACCTCCTTCAATCCATTGATGCTGTATGGCGGCGTGGGAGTGGGGAAGACCCATCTCGTTCAGGCGATTGGAAATGAGATCAAACAAAAGCTTCCGGAAAAAATTGTTTTGTATGTAGATCAGAATGATTTCACAAATCAGTTTTTGAATGCATTGCAGAACCACAAGCTTCAGGATTTTCAGAACTTTTATCTCCAGGTAGACCTCCTTATTCTCGACGATGTGCAGTTTCTCGCCGGTCGCGAGAAAACGCAGGAGATGTTCTTTCATATCTTCAACCAGCTTCACCAGACGGGCAAACAGATCATCATGACCAGTGACTGCCCTCCCCGCGATCTCAAGGGATTCCAGGAACGCCTGCTGTCCCGCTTCAAATGGGGACTGACTGCCGATCTGCAGGAGCCTGATTTCGAAACCAAGCTGGCCATCATCCATAATAAGATGGAGTCAGATGGTATAGAAATTCCAACCGAAGTGGCTGAATACCTGGCCTACAGCGTTGACACAAACCTCCGCGACATGGAAGGCGTGCTCAATTCGCTGATTTTCCACGCCACGCTTCTTAAAAAAGAAATTGATCTGGACCTCGCCAAGGAGGTCATGAAAAATATCGTCAAAGAAATCCAATCAGACGTAAGTGTGGATTTCATTCAGAAAACTGTCGGTGATTATTTCCGTGTGGACCTTGAAGCCATGAAAGGAAAGATCAAAAAACGCGAGATTGTTATTCCACGCCAGGTGGCGATGTACTTCTGCAAGCGTTATACCCAGCTGACCCTGGCACTCATCGGCGAGAACTTCGGCGGCCGCGACCACTCAACCGTCATACATGCTCTCGAATCAGTCGAAGACATGATGAAGGCTGATCCCAACTTCAAAAATTCCGTCGAGGAACTTACGAAGAAGTTGAAGATGAGGATGGCATCTTAGTTCAGGGTTCAGAGTTCAGAGTGCGCTTCGATATTTAGTTCGGAATTCCGTACATAATTTCTTATTTCAAATTGCATTGCTAAGTGCAAATTGTGGCATGGCAAGCATTAATGCTTTTGAAGATATAATTGTCTGGCGGAAGGCCCGCGAACTGTCAAAGGAGATTTTTTTGAAATGTAAAGTTGGAACTTGGAAAACCGATTTCGCACTCCGCGACCAAATTAATAGATCTTCGGGGTCCGTCATGGACAATATCGCGGAAGGCTTCGAAAGAAATGGCAATGGAGAATTTGCTTTCTTTCTTACGATCGCGAAGGGGTCCGCGGGAGAAGTTCGCTCGCAACTCTATCGCGCGCTTGACAGAAATTACATTACGGACAGTGAATTTGTCGATCTCAACAACAAAGCTCAAACGATCGTAAAAATGCTCGGTGCGCTGAGGAACACCCTGAGGGAGAGTGGACTGAAAGGTTCCAGGCATGTCACTAAATCGGAGACCAGTGCTTTTCGCTCGAAAACGGAAAAATTTCCTAGCGCAAACTCTGAACCCTGAACTCTGAACCCTACTGAAGAAGAAATTGCAACGGCATCTCCTGCTTCGCAGCATTAATTCCATACAATAGCACCCGCCCCCTGTATTTCTTAAAGAAGTCGATCACATCCTGCGGGTCTTTGATACGTTCCCGGTTGATGGAGATGATCGTGTAATTTTCCGGGATGCCTAGGCGCTTGAAGAGGCCGTCTTTGATCTTTGAGATCTTAACGCCGTAGTCTACGGCCTCGAGATCGATTCCAAGACTTTCGTCGGTTATGATCCTTCGCCGCATCAGATTGCCGTCGCCATACTTATTGACGAGGGAGACAGGCACGGTCGCGACTTTTCCATCGCGGATGAAAGTGACGTTGATTTTATCTCCCGGATAGTGATAACTCAACTCTTCTTCGAACTCGCTTTTACTGTTGATATTCGCGTTGTCGATTTTGGTGATCACATCTCCAAGCTTAAGGCCTGCCGCGATTGCAACTCCTTTCTTATCCACTTCCGCCAGTACTACACCTTTGAAATCTTTCGCCGTCGGCAGGTTGTAGGTGGCTGCCGTTGAGTAATCGTAGTCAATAACATTTCCGCCAAGCAAAGCCTTTTGCACCAATCCGTATTTTATCAGGTCGTTGACGACTTTTTTGGCGATGTCGATTGGCACTGCGAATGCGTACCCGGTGTAAGATCCTGTTCTTGAAAGGATTGCTGTATTGATTCCCACCAGGTCCCCATTCCTGTTTACCAATGCTCCGCCGCTATTTCCAGGGTTGATCGCTGCATCGGTTTGTATGAACGACTCGATGGGAAATTTGTCTTCAACAATGTTGATGCGACGTCCTTTGGCGCTTACGATGCCCGCGGTGACCGTCGATGAAAGTGAGAACGGATTTCCGACAGCCACAACCCACTCACCGACAGCAAGCGTTTTCGAGCTGCCCAGCGTCACGGCAGGCAGGTTGGTTTCCTTGATCTTGAGAACGCCGAGGTCAGTAGACGGGTCTGTGCCTATCAGTTCGGCGTCGTAAACTTTTTTGTTGTAAATGACTTGTATCCTTTCTGCCGACTCGACCACGTGATTGTTGGTGACAATGTAGCCGTCGGAGGTAAAGATCACCCCTGATCCGCTGCTCACTTGTGGTTGCTGCCCACCGCCACCGAAAAGTTGATCCCAATATGAATAGGATGCGCCGCTTTGTGATATGCTGTTGATGTATACCACGCTGGGTATCGCTTTGGCAGCTGCCACACTGAAGTCAGACGCGTCTTCCGAAGCAGCATGAATTTCTGTAGAAGAAGTGGGCTGAAAATTGTCCTTTGTTGCCAGGGAAATAGGCTTAAACTCGGGTTCGATCGTTTCTGCAGGTTTTCCCTGAAAGATGTAGAACGTATAGGCTCCGAGCAGTCCCGCGAGGAATCCTATGATGGTTGTTCTTGCGATATTTCCCATTGTATTCTTTGATTATCGTTTTTTAAAACACAAATATAAAACGGTCTCAATTTTATTAAGTTCCGAATGGTGTTCACCTTTGTAGCTACAAAAAATCGCTATGGGATTCAGATCTATTCTTGCCAAGCCGTTTGCCGCCCGTATCGCCCGTCAGACACGGGACTGGTCTTCCAGGCCTGAATTCTATCAGCAGAAAATGCTGCAGGATCTTATCCGGGGCGGCAGGAACACTTTGTTTGGCGCAGACCACGGCTTTGCGGGAATTGGAAGTCACGAGGAATTTAAGAAGCAGGTGCCCGTCCGCGACTATGAAGACCTTAAACCATATATCGAGAAAGTGCTTCATGGTGAGCGCGACATCCTTTGGCCGGGAAAGCCTGCTTATTTCGCCAAGACATCGGGAACAACTTCAGGCACAAAATATATTCCTATCACGAAGGATTCGATACCCAATCACATTAACAGTGCGCGTAACGCATTGCTGAATTATATTCATGAGAGCGGCAATGCAGGATTCACAGATGGCAATCTGATTTTTTTATCCGGTAGTCCGGAGCTCGGCGAAAAGGCCGGAATCAAAACGGGTAGACTATCTGGAATTGTTAATCATCACGTACCGGGTTATCTGCGATCTAATCAGAAGCCGAGTTACACAACAAATATTATTGAAGACTGGGAGACAAAGCTTGAGCGTATCATTGATGAGACCATTAATTCCAACATGACATTGATATCCGGCATTCCGCCCTGGGTGCAGATGTACTTCGACCGCATTCAGGCAAGGACAGGCAAAAAGATAAAAGATGTCTTTCCGAATTTTTCGGTGTTCGTTTATGGCGGCGTGAATTTTGAGCCCTATCGCGCCAAGCTGTTTGAATCAATAGGCAAGAAAATTGATTCAATCGAAATGTACCCGGCATCGGAGGGATTCATTGCATATCAAGACTCGCAGAAAGAAGAGGGCCTTTTGCTGCTTCTCAATACTGGAATTTTCTTTGAATTCATTCCGGCCGAAGAATTCTTTAACGACAAGCCGACGAGGCTATCGATAGCAGAGGTTGAGCTTGGTAAGAATTATGCGTTGGTCATTAACAACAACGCCGGCCTTTGGGGTTACTCCATTGGAGACACAGTGAAATTTGTTTCCAGGAGCCCTTATCGCATCGTTGTCAGCGGGCGCGTCAAACATTTTATTTCGGCTTTTGGCGAACATGTGATCGGTGAGGAGGTAGAGAAAGCGATGAAATTCACAATGCAGGCATTTCCCGAAGTGGAGCTCGTGGAGTTTACCGTTGCGCCCCAAGTCGCGCCCCAAAACGGATTACCGCACCATGAGTGGCTGGTTGAGTTTGCCAATCCGCCGAAGGATAAAAACACATTTATTCAAACCCTTGATAAACATTTGCGCGATCTGAATGTTTACTATGACGACCTAATCGGGGGGAGTATCCTGCGCCCGTTGGAGCTCACTTCGCTGAAAAGAAACGCGTTTATTGACTACATGAAGACACTGGGTAAGCTTGGCGGACAGAACAAGGTGCCGAGGTTATCCAATGACAGGAAGATCGCCGACGTGCTGAAGGGGTACGCGAATGTCAATACATAAGTGTCGCGTGGCTGTGGAACGGTGCGAGTCTGCTGGGGAGGACTTCATTTTACATTTTTCATTTAATATTTTGCACTCTACATTTCACTCTGGTTACGTCATCATTGGTTAACAACTTGAAGAAACGCCTCGCCATCCTCGGTTCCACTGGCTCCATCGGACGCCAGACTCTCGAAGTAGTAGCGTCACATCCTGATGCATTTGAAGTGGAGGTGCTGACGGCACAAAACAATGCGGAGCTGCTGATCCGGCAGGCGCTTGCCTTCAAACCGAATGTAGTTGTTATTGGTAATGAAGAACATTATGGAATTGTAAAAGACGCGCTCCGAAATGAGAACATTAAGGTTTTCGCCGGTGCAAACGCTGTTGCATCGGTTGTACAAATGGATGCCGTCGACCTGGTGGTGGCGGCATTGGTGGGCTACTCGGGCCTTACATCCACGATCAAAGCTATTGAAGCTGGCAAAACCCTTGCCCTCGCTAACAAGGAAACGCTTGTCGTTGCTGGCGATCTCATTACAAGAATGGCAAGCGAGAAAGGTGTGAATATTCTCCCGATCGATTCGGAGCATTCAGCGATATTTCAATGCATCGTTGGTGAGTTCCACAATCGAATAGAGAAGATCATTCTCACAGCTTCCGGTGGACCGTTCCGGGGTAAGTCAAGAAAAGACCTTGAGACCGTTACGCGAGCGCAGGCACTGAAACATCCAAACTGGTCGATGGGAGCCAAGGTGACGATCGACTCCGCAACCCTCATGAACAAAGGACTGGAAGTTATCGAAGCAAAATGGCTGTTCGGACTTAAGCCAGCGCAGGTGGAGGTGGTGGTGCATGCTCAATCGATAATTCATTCACTTGTCCAGTTTGAGGACAGTTCTGTCAAAGCACAGCTGGGTCTCCCAGATATGCGTTTGCCAATTCAATTCGCGCTTTCCTACCCGCAGCGTCTGAAAAGTGATTTTCCAAGGTTTGATTTTACCCAATATCCAACGCTTACATTCGAGAAGCCCGATCGGGAAACTTTTCGTAATCTTGCACTTGCGTTTGCTGCGTTGGACCGGGGCGGGAACATGCCTTGCGTGCTTAACGCTGCAAATGAGGTTGCGGTAGCAGAGTTCCTCAACGACAGGATCGGATTTCTGGAAATGTCGGATGTTGTGGAACAATGTTTGATGAAATCGGATTATATCCGTGAACCCCGCCTGGAGGATTACGTAGAAACCGACAAATTGACCCGCATCCGGGCAAAAGAGCTGATAAAGTGAATATTAAAGTACTAAACACCAATAGCTAAGGCATGGAGGGTATGATCATGACGGCACAGCTGCTGCTGAGCCTCTCAATATTAATCGTCGTGCATGAATGGGGCCATTTTATTACGGCTCGCACCTTTGGAATCCGCGTAGAGAAATTCTATCTCTTCTTCGATTTTCTGTTCCCGATGGCCAACGTGCTCAATTTTTCATTAATAAAGTTCAAGAAGGGAGATACTGAGTACGGTATCGGATGGTTCCCATTGGGCGGATATGTCAAGATCGCCGGGATGGTTGACGAAAGCATGGACAAGGAGGCGATGAAAGCACCGGCCCAGCCGTGGGAATTCAGATCGAAAAAACCATGGCAGCGCCTTATTGTAATGCTTGGAGGTATTATCGTCAACGTTATCGTTGGTGTGATGATCTTTATTGGCCTTACCTTTTTCCTTGGAGATACATATATACCCAACCGCTATGTGAATGAGCATGGTGGAATTTACGCGTTGGACCTCGCGCAGCAATTGGGCCTGCAAACCGGTGATAAGTTTGTCAATATCAACGGGAGACCCTTCGAGGATTTCCTCGACGTTGCAAAACCCGATGCGTTGCTTTCTCAGAATTCGTACTATACAATTCTTCGCGGCAACGAGGAGATCCGGGTTGACATCCCAGGAAATTTCATTGAGAATTTTAACAAGAAGAGTTCAGCCAGCAACTTCGTATCGCCGCGCATACCGGCCATTGTAGGTGTGATATCTCCGGAATCAGAAGTGACAGAACTTGAATTGAAGGCGGACGGAAGCGGCAAAATTGATACAATAAAGAAGACAAGAATGCTTCCTACACTCGCTAAGAAAGTTGGCCTCAAGGTTGGTGATCGCCTCGTTGAAGCGGAGGGTCATCCAATTACCTTTCAGGATGAGCTGTTGAAGGTGGTCAAAGGCACACCGCGCGATTCTATTTCATTCAAAGTAGAGCGGGACGGACAAGTGTTATCGTTTAAGGAAGATTTCCGCGGCAGGGACGCAATCGGATTTTTCCCTCAGGGCCTTGACAAAAAGGATCTCGCTTATGTGAACTACAGTTTTGGCGAGAGCATTGGATTGGGAACAGAGCGGGCATTCGGAATAATTTTCGTTCAGCTCAAGGCTTTTAAGAAGTTGCTGACCGGTCAACTTTCATTCACGAATTCATTATCGGGCCCCGTAGGCATGGCACGAGCATTCGGGTCAGATTGGGATTGGGAAAGATTCTGGCACATGACCGGAATGCTTTCGATGGTATTGGCATTCATGAACCTTCTCCCGATCCCAGGGTTGGATGGTGGTTACGTGATGTTCTTGTTGTATGAAATGGTGAGCGGGCGTGAGCCAAGCGAAAAAGTGTTTGAGACAGCACTCAAGATCGGCATGGCGATATTGCTGGTATTGATGGTGTTCGTGTTTTATAATGATATCGCGAAGGTGATCACGGGAAACCTTTGATCGGTTTAAAGTTTAAGGTTCAAGGTTCAAGTCGGTACTTGAACCTTTTGCTTTTCATAACCATTTTGCTGAGACTTGAAACTTTGACTAAATGCATTTCCCGCGGATATTCACGGATTGAGGAATCACAGATTAGCACGGATCGTACACTTATCAGTGAAAATCCGTGGGTATTCAATCTGTGCAATCCAAGGGAAATGTATTTTCTTCTATGACCTCAAACGACCCCAAACAAGTAGTCCTCCGCTTCAACAAAGAAGTTCTGCAAAACGGAAATGAAGAAGTCTTCAAGGAGATCATGCATCCCGACTTCATCAACCGCACGCCGGCCACTGTTTCAAACAAAGCTGATGGCGTCTGGCAGAATATCTCCAAGGTATTGCGACCCGCATTCCCAGACCTGCAGGTCATTATTTACGATCAAGTATGCGAGGGAGACAAAGTGACGACCCGCAAAGCCATTCTCGCTACGCACCTTGGTGAGATCATGGGTGTGAAAGCAACTGAGCGAAAAGTGAAGATCGATGTCATCGATATCGTGAGGGTGAAGGACGGCAAGTACATTGAGCACTGGGGAATCAATAACCTTTATAAAGTGGTAGAGGAGTTGAAAAAATGATTTTATGGAACGTTCAACTCGGAAACCGCATTGCTCGCTGAGTACGCACTGTCAATACCCAAAAGCCAATAGCTACTTAATAATCTCAAACTCCACCCTTCTATTGAGCTGCTTATGCTCATCGGTGATCTCCTGCGTAGCTGGTTTCTGACTGCCGTATCCGATGGCTGTCACCCTCGACACATCAACCTTAAACTCGTCACCGAGATATTTCTTGATTGCATCGGCCCGCGCCTGGCTGAGACGAAGGTTTTGCTCTTCTTTGCCCGCTGAATCCGTGTGCCCGGAGATCTTAAGTTTGAATGTTGGATGATCGATTAGGAAATTCGCCAGCTTTTCAAGATCGTCATGCATAGAAGGGAGTATGTTCGCTTTACCATTCTCAAACTCAAGCGACGTGAATGCAATTTTACTTTCAATTGGCTCGGCAATCCTGTTGATTTCCTTGTCGCCATCGAGGAAGAAGATCTCCTCGATGCGAAAGAATTCATCACCCTGAATGATTAATAAATAATTTCTTTTGTTGATAAGGCTGAAGTCAAACGTGCCGTCTTCTCTTAAAAACCTCGGCGACACTTCCACTCCCTGATCGAGATCGATCACAGAAACAATTCCTTTCATTGGCTTGCCTGCATTGTCTTTCAAAGAGCCTTTCAGTTGCGTGAGCGCTTCGGGTTGCGCTTCCATGGGCACTGCGAATGAAAACAGATCCAGGTTTTTCTTATCAGCCTCTTCCGAGCGCGCATAATAAAGGTTTTTTGATTCTGAGTCGATGGTGAAATAGTATTCGCTTCCCGCGCCGTTTACAAGCGGTCCAATGTTCTTTGGTTCTGTCCATGCATGATTATGTCTGGTGGTCTTGTAAATATCAAAATCCCCGAAATTCAAAGGCTGGCCATTAGAGCTGAAATATAAAACGTTGAATTTATGATGAAAGAAAGGACTTACTTCACTGTTCACGGTGTTGATAACCGGTCCTGCATTCTGCGCCTTCCCCCACACACCCTTGGCGTCTTTCACCGAGAAGTAGATGTCTGACAGGCCGAAGCTGCCGACCCGGTTCGATGCAAAGTAAAGTGTATCGCCATTATGTGTAAGAGAAGGATGAGAATCCCATCCACTACTGTTGATCTCGGCTCCCATGTTCTTGATGTTAGTCCATGTGCTGTCTTTATCAAGCTCGGCCATGAACAGATCGCAATTGCCTAGCGACTCGGGTGTATTGCAGCGCGAGAAGAACAGGAATTTACCATCATGACTTAAACACGCCGACCCTTCATTGTAAGTGGTGTTGATCTTCTTGAACTCCTTGGCTGGATTCCAGTAATCGCCATCTTTCGTGCTGTAAAAGAGATCTTCATCATAGCTGCGTTCACCCTGCTGGTGTTTGTTTCTTTTGGATGTGAATAGCAGAATGTTGTCGGTATTGCCTATTGTGGGACCATAGTCTTCAGTCTTCGAGTTGAGATCGTCGCCCATGTTCACGAGCACCGAACGCGGAGGTTGCAACGTATCGATTTCCTTCCGGTAATCTACGAGTTGGTAATAGTATTCGAGAGGAACGAAGTAGCGGGCTTTATCGCGTTCAAGCGAGTCATATTCACGAAAAACGTTCTGGATGTTCAATCCTTGCCTGTGATGTTTGAGTACGAGCTTGTAAAAAAGGATCGCTTCTCCCGGTTGACCGAATTGTTTTGACATTTTTGCAAGCTCCCATAACATCGCGGTGTTCTGATGAAAGTTTTCTATTCCGAAAAAGGCGACATAGTTTTTTAATGCGAGGTAGTAATCTTCGGATGGTCCGGCCTTTTTAAGTTGCTGAAGCTTTTCGAGTTTGCTTGCGTCGTAGTAGCCATGAACCTTATTGATGTTGGGGAACGCAAATATGTCAGACTGGCCGAATGTGGTAATGGAATCGTTCAACTGGATGGTGCCACCCTGCTTGAATTTCTTCTTTTGCTTTTGTGCGTAAGCAGAAACGCCCAAAAAGCACAGAATAAGCACGATGGGTACGAAAAAATGGGATTTCACTGGCTGCGAAAAAATTGAGTTGACCCCCGTATTACCGAAAGTTCAAATAAATTTGAATGATAAACAACGCTTTGGCACCCCTATTGCCCATATTGTCCGTCCATAGAATTAAGCCAGCGACATACTAATGGTGTGTCATATTGGCACCAAGAAAATGTTCAAATCCTTAGAAATAACCCCCAACATTCAGGAAGATTCGGAAGAGCTCGTTCAGTTGATAAATCCTGAGCAGGAATCGGATCTGAAGCCCGAAGACCTTCCTGGTGAACTTCTCATTTTGCCGATTAAGAACACCGTATTGTTTCCGGGTGTTGTCATTCCAATTACCGTGACCCGGCAGAAATCGATCAAGCTTATAAAGAAAGCATACCAGGGCAACCGAATCATCGGTGTGATTGCACAGAAAAATAAACAGGTTGAAGATCCAGCCCTCGAAGATGTTTATCGCTTCGGAACTGTTGCGCGAATTATTAAGATGCTGGTACTTCCAGATGGTAATACGACCATTATCATTCAAGGTAAGAATAGGTTTTCCGTTCGGGAGTTTGTTCAGGAAGACCCACACCTGACCGCCCACATCGAGTTGCTCACCGAACCCCAGCTGAACCTTGATAGCAAAGAGGTAAAGGCTCTCGTTCAATCCTTAAAGGATGCTGCTGGAAAAATTCTTCGTCTCAATCCTGATATACCTCAGGAGGCACAAATGGCGTTAGATAACATCCAAAGCACGCCTTTCCTGATCCACTTTCTTGCATCGAACTTAAATGTTGAGGTAAGTGACAAGCAGAAGATACTTGAGACTGCAAACATTGTGGAACGTGGCACTTTGTTGCTGCAGTTCATGCTTAAAGAGATACAAATGCTTGAGATCAAGCATGAGATTCATAAAAAGGTTCATACAGACATCGATCAGCAGCAGCGCGATTATTTTCTTCGTCAGCAAATAAAGGTCCTGCAGGATGAACTGGGCTACGACGGGCCGGAAAAGGAAATTGAAAAGCTTAGGAAACGTGGTCGCGAAAAAAAATGGCCAAAGAATGCAGCTGCACATTTCAATAAGGAGATCGATAAGCTTTCAAGAATGAATCCGCAGGCCGCAGAATTTCCCGTGTCATTGAATTATGTTGAATTGATGCTGGATCTTCCGTGGGAAGACTACACCACCGATGATTTTGATCTCAAGCGGGCGGCGAAAATTCTTGACAAGGATCATTTCGGTCTTGAGAAAGTAAAAACCCGAATCCTTGAATACCTGGCGGTACTGAAGTTGAAACAAGACATGAAAGGACCGATCCTTTGTCTCTATGGCCCTCCCGGAGTCGGAAAGACTTCTTTGGGGAAATCCATTGCGAGGTCTTTACAGCGCAACTATGTGCGTGTCTCTTTGGGAGGAATGCATGACGAGGCGGAGATCCGCGGTCATCGCAAAACCTATATCGGTGCGATGCCTGGTAAAATCATCCAGAATATTAAGAAGGCAAAATCGTCCAACCCGGTATTCGTACTCGACGAAATCGACAAAATACGCACAGACTTCAGGGGCGATCCTTCGTCCGCGTTGCTCGAGGTCCTGGACCCGGAGCAAAACAACGCATTCAATGACAACTACCTCGAAGTGGAATACGATCTGTCGAAAGTACTTTTTATCGCTACTGCAAACTCACTCGATACGATCCAGCCAGCGCTGCGCGACAGGATGGAGATTATTGAGCTGAACGGATACACCGTAGAAGAAAAGCTTCAGATCGCAATCAAGCACCTCGTGCCGAAGCAATTGAAGGAACATGGGTTGAAGATCACTGATGCAAGATTTTCGAAGAGCGCTTTGTTAAAGATAATTGGCCACTACACGCGCGAATCAGGTGTTCGCAACCTCGAGAGGAAAATCGGTTCGGTCATCCGCAACATTGCAAAATCAGTGGCGATGGAAGAGAAGGTCGACCGCGAGATTGATGAAGCTTATGTTGTAAAAGTGTTGGGTGCCGAACCTTTTGATGAGGAATTGTATCAGGACAACGAGACGGCGGGCGTTGTGACCGGGCTTGCATGGACGCAGGTGGGCGGAGACATCCTGTTTGTTGAATCAAGCGTCAGTAGAGGTAAAGGTCAGTTAACGCTTTCCGGCCAGCTCGGGGACGTAATGAAGGAGTCTGCCGTTGCTGCGCTTTCCTACCTTAAGTCAAATGCTGAAAGCCTGGGGATCGATCACCGCGTGTTTCAACAGTATGACCTTCACGTTCACGTGCCTGCAGGAGCCGTACCGAAGGACGGTCCTTCAGCGGGTATTACGATGCTGACATCGCTCGCTTCCATTTTTACGCAAAGAAAAGTAAAAGCCAAGCTTGCAATGACCGGGGAGATCACACTGCGGGGAAAAGTACTGCCTGTTGGCGGCATTAAAGAAAAGATCCTCGCAGCAAAACGAAGCGGTATCAAGGAAATCGTGTTGAGTTCGAAAAATCGCAGGGACATCGATGAGATTGAGAAGCATTACCTAAAGGGATTGACATTCGATTATGTAGACACCGTCGACGAAGTGCTAAAGAAGGCTCTGCTAAAGGAGAAAGTCAAGCACCCAGTTGAGTTCAACCTTGAATCCCGCTCGGTTCATAGTGCTATTTAAAAAATCGGGAATCATGACACTATTTACCGCAGTGTCCTATTTGCATGCGGTGTTGTCAATTATTTAGAGATACAGAGATGATAAATGCTTTAACGCCCCAGCAAATCGTAGCCGAGCTTGATAAATATATCATAGGTCAGGTTGATGCAAAACGAAACGTGGCGATTGCTTTACGGAACCGCTGGCGCAGGATGAATGTCAAGTCCGATATACAGGAAGATATCGTGCCCAATAATATTCTGATGATAGGTGCCACCGGAGTCGGAAAAACAGAAATCGCCCGCCGGCTGGCAAAAATTGCCGACGCACCTTTCGTTAAGGTTGAAGCTTCGAAGTTTACTGAAGTGGGTTATGTAGGACGCGACGTTGAGAGCATGGTGCGTGATCTCGTTGAGCAATCAGTCAACATGATCAAGGCAAGGAAGAAGGAGGAAGTTAAGGAGAAGGCGGCAGCTATTGTCGAGGAGATCATTCTCGATGCCCTTATCCCCGCAATCAAGTCTCCTTCGCGAGCAGGCTTCGCACCTGGTGTTGACAACGGCGACATGCCGACCAGCGATGTTGAGCTCAACGAGCGTACGCGCAACCTGTTTCGTGACAAGATAAAGAATGGAGAGCTTGAAGATCGTAAGATCGAAATTGACATCAAAGCGAGTGGCGGAGGAAACGTCGGCATGATCGGCGCCGGCATGATGGATGAAGTATCCATGATGAACCTGCAGGAAATGATCGGCGGGATGATGCCGAAGAAGGCTAAGCGCCGGAAGGTGACTGTAGCCGAGGCGAGAAAGATTCTACTTGAGGAAGAAGCGGCGCGTCTCATCGATATGGACGAGGTAAAGGAAGAGGCACTCCGGAAGGCGGAGCAGGCGGGGATCATTTTTATCGATGAGATAGACAAGATCGCATCGGGAAGCGGCAAAGGAAGTGGTCCTGATGTAAGCCGAGAAGGAGTTCAGCGTGACCTTCTTCCTATCGTGGAGGGGAGCACAGTGAATACAAAGCACGGGATGATCAAAACAGACCATGTTTTGTTCATTGCGGCAGGGGCGTTCCATATATCGAAGCCGTCTGATCTGATCCCGGAGTTGCAAGGAAGATTTCCGATCCGTGTTGAGCTCAACAGCCTCACGAAGGCCGATTTTGTGCGCATACTGCGTGAGCCGAAGAATGCCCTTACGAAGCAGTACATCGCATTATTTGAATCCGAAGGAGTTACGATAAGCTTTACAGATGATGCAATAGATGCTATTGCAGAGACGGCGTTTGCAATCAATGCCGAGCTTGAGAATATCGGTGCCCGAAGACTCCAAACGGTGATCAGTAAACTGCTGAATGAATTCTTATTCGATGTGCCTGATAAGATTGCGGCCGGACATAAGCTTATCATCAATCGTGAAATGGTCGTTCAGAAGCTGGATGGTCTTGTGAAGAACAAGGACCTCAGTGAATATATTTTGTAAATTGTTCGCAACCGCGGAGGACGCAGTGAACGCGGAGGTTTGTCACCTGTTTTATGACTGTCTCTGCGTCCTCCGCGCTCTCCGCGGTTAATGTATTTAAGTAAGAATATTCTCAATGTTACCCTGGGCCCGCCATTCGTACGTCGAGTAGGTCCGCTCCTGTTCGCTTTCCTGGTCTTATCCTCCAGACTTCTGCACGGTCAGTCTCAGGATTCTGTTCACAATAAGTACATAAAATCATATTCGGATAAATTCTTCCTTTGGCCCGTGCTGAAGCAGCGGACGCTATCGTTCGAGATTCAAAATCCAAAACAGCTTGGGAATTCGGTGAATTTCAAGCCCAATAATGCATATGGCGTTGGATTGGGAATGTATCTGTTCGATCTGGGGATCGAGCTGGTCTTCGCTGTTCCCGTTGAGCACGATAAAGAGGTCAGCCGGGGGAAAACGACAGCTCAGGATATTCAATTAAATATCATCAGTAGAAAGTGGGGTGGAGACATCTTCTATCAGCGATACAATGGATTTTATCTGGATAATCCGGACTCTCCCTTGAAGGCTGGTGCGTATCCTCAGCGACCTGATGTCCAAACTCAAAATATTGGTGCCACCGCTTTCTATGTTTTTAATTCCGGGAAATTTTCTCTGCGATCGGCATTCACGTTTGCCGACAGACAATTGAAGAGCAGTGGGTCTTTTCTTTTCAGCACCGGCTTCAATGCATTTAGATTCACCGCTGATTCTGTGATTGTAAACAACCATTATGCAACGCGCATCGGACTAATTAATCCATTCACTCAACTGGACCATCAGACTTTGAGTTTTGCACCCGGCTACTCCTACAACCTGATCATAAAGAAGTTCTTTATAAATGGGACATTTTCGGTAGGCCCGGCGATCCAATGGATAAGTTATGAGGATGCGTCGGATAATCGTGTATCACACACGACCGTGAACACATTTGCCGACTTCAGGATTGCCATGGGCTACAGCACAGACCGGTTCTTCACAGGAGTGACTTTTGCAGCCCAAACGCGTAATGCGCGCTTTGAGGATATCCAATTCAGCAATTCGAGTAGTACTTACCGCCTTTTGTTTGGATTTCGGTTTACTGAGGTCGGGATTCTTAAGAAAAGTGTTTGGAGCTTATTGCCCGGCGGCAATGCTAAGTGATTATTTCATTAGCGTGTTATCGATTTTGGCGTATCGAAAGACAGCAGCTTGCCGCAACCCCACTTCGCGTTTCTCCATGAGCTGATCTTCAACTCAGCGCGAACCACGCCGCAAGTTGAGATGTTGTCGATATTTTCACCCAGCAATGCATTGGCGAACTGTGTCAGGCCTGGATTGTGGCCGACCAGCATTACGCATTCCTTGTCATCCGAAAATTTTTTTACAATCTCCAGGAGGGCATCTGGGTCAGTGTGATACACTTTCCTGTCGGTGGTGATGGATTGTTCCGGATATCCGATGGCTGCCGCAATCATTTTTGCCGTGCTGATCGCCCTCACGGCAGGACTTGCATAAATAAGCTGCGGAAACTGTTTGTACTCTGCTATTCGCCGGCCCATACAAGGCGCATCGCTCACACCTCGCTCACCCAATGGTCTGTCGAAATCCGCCAGGTCCGGATCTTCCCAACTGGATTTTGCATGGCGGACGAGGTACAGGGTTTTCATCGAATTTCATTTACCAACAGCTATCTTTACTCTTTCTATGGCCGGTCGACCCCTTCGAAAAGAAATCAAATACACTATCCTATACTGGTTCGTTCGGTTCCTGATCTTTGCTTCAAACCTGATGCGACGAAGAGTGTGGCTTGCCTTCTGTGGTTTTCTTGGTCAGCTCGGATACATTTTCTCACCCAAGTCAAGGAAACTCGCGGTCAAACACCTCACGATGGTTTTCGCAAAAGATAAGTCGCCGGGTGAAATTAACAAACTGAGCCGTAAAATGTTCGTTATGCTTGGCAAGAATGCCGGTGAAATCATGCGCGCGCGTGCAGTGAGATCGCTTGACGACATGTACAAGTTTGTTATCGTAGAGGGATGGGAAAATGTGGAGGCCGCTCACGCGAAAGGGAAGGGGATTATCTTCCTTGCCTGTCATCTTGGTGCATTCGATTTGATGATTACGCTTGTGGGTCTGAAAGGTATGAAACCTATGATCGTTGGCACACCGCTCAAAGACGATCGTCTCAATTCTCTTTTGTTTGACTACAGGAACGCCCACGGTGCGATCGCAGTCGAGCGTGGTAAAGAAACGGTGCGACTGTTCAAAGGACTGAAGATGGGTGGGTCTACCGCAATTCTGATCGATCAGGATACGAAAGTCAGAAGCAGGTTCGTCAACTTCTTCGGAATGCCCGCCGCGACGCCGGTGGGTGCTACTTTCCTCGCACTTAAATCAGGATGTGCGATGATCCCGGCGTATATACATCTGGGTAAAGACAACATGCAGCACATCCGCTTCCTCCCTGAAATCCCGACAGAAGTTACCGGCGACGAAGAAACGGACCTGGTTCGAAACACGCAGCGTTATACAGATTACATTGAGGATGTCGTGCGCCAGTACCCTGAACAATGGGTATGGATGCATGAACGCTGGAAAACCAAGCCCGGAGACGAAATACGGTAAATGTATACCGCGCAAAGACCTTGCTCCGCCAAAGTGGCTCCAAGAAGGGGATGAGCAAGGCTCGAAAGGGTTTGTAATGTGTTATTAACACGTTTGCCCAGGCCTGAATCTTTTTTTCCTGGAAATCTTATTCCGGTAATGTAAAAAAGACGTCTGCTTCCCGGCTAGAATCTTAAATTACAGTTCCAATTCAAAAAGATATGATCCCTGTAAAAGGATATGCGGCACAAAACGCCAACACCTCGTTGGCTCCCTGGAACTTTGAACGCAGAGATGTCGGGCCAAAGGATGTTCACATCGAGATTCTCTATTGCGGTGTTTGCCATTCCGATATTCACCAGGCGCGGGATGAGTGGGGCGGCTCGATTTTTCCAATGGTTCCCGGTCATGAGATTGTCGGGCGCGTGAAGAAGGTAGGTAAGGATGTGACGAACTTCAACGTCGGTGATCTGGCCGGCGTAGGATGCTTTGTCGATTCATGCCGCGTGTGTGACAGCTGCAAGGCGGATCTTCAGCCTTACTGCGAAAAAGGGATGAACGCCACTTACAACGGCTATGAAAAAGATGGCAAGACCCCGACCTATGGAGGATATTCTTCACAGATCGTGGTCGACGAAAACTACGTCCTCCACGTTTCCGACAAACTGAGCCTGGAGCGAGTAGGTCCACTGCTCTGCGCAGGTATCACGACTTACTCACCGATCATGCACTGGAAGATCGGAAACGGGCATCGAGTGGGTGTACTGGGATTGGGAGGACTCGGTCACATGGCTGTTAAGTTTGCTGCATCGCTGGGATCTGAGGTTACCGTTCTCAGCACGTCTAAGAACAAGGAAGCTGACGCAAAAAAATTGGGCGCGCACAATTTTGTTCACACAAAAGACGACTCACAGATGAAGTCTGTGCGACGCCACTTTGATTTCATTATTGATACGGTTTCTGCTGAACACGATCTCAATGTTTATCTTGGCCTTTTAAGAAGAGATGGCGCTCACATTGTTGTTGGCGTTCCTCCGACTGCAAGTCCGGTTGATCATTTCTCGCTAATTGGCGGCCGCAAGACGCTCGCCGGATCTCTCATCGGCGGAATAAAGGAAACCCAGGAAATGCTTGACTATTGCGCAGAACGGAAGATCATGCCAGATGTTGAAGTGATTGCGATCAACGACATCAATAAAGCCTACGAGCGGATGATTAAAAATGATGTGAAGTATCGATTTGTGATCGATATGGCGACGTTGTAGGATTGACCTAAGAGGAATCAGCCCTTCAGGCTATTCGCCTGATTTCAAACTGAATTTTCTTTTTCCCCTTCTTGAAATTCCCCCTTGTTTGTTTCTGGATTTGTAGCCCAGGACGATCATTGCGCCGCCTGCAGCGAGTAGCACGACTGTGGCGGTGAGGGAACCGGTAAAGTGTAATACCTTTTGAAACAACAGATAGCACAAAACTCCCAGTGCCATCATTGCAAGGCCGATTTTTGTCCAATCTAAACGTGAAAATGCGGACCCTGCCGCAGCAGCCTGTATCGCTGTGTCATCGATTTCAGCAATCAGGCGACTCACCTCTTCCTCTGGCACGCCGTTCTTTTTCAAATCCTCGCGTATTTCTGCAAAGGAACGTCCTTCACGTATCCAGTCCAGGTATTTTTCTATGTTTTCCACAGTCTTACTTCTTAAAGATGAAATAAACGGCGAGAATCAAAAACCCAAAACCGATGATATGATTGATGCGGAGTGTTTCATTTTTGAAAAACACCAGGGAAAACACGACAAAAACACTGAGTGTGATCGCTTCTTGAATCACCTTGAGTTGCACCAGTGAAAACGGTCCGCCGTACTCTTTAAATCCGATCCTGTTGGCCGGGACTTGCAAAATGTACTCAAACAGCGCGATGCCCCAGCTTATCAATATTACTGCAACAAGGCCGAGATTTTGACTCCAGCTCATCTCCTTGAACTTTAAATGACCATACCACGCGAAGGTCATGAACGTGTTGGATGCGATTAGAAGAAGAATGGTCAGTAGAGGCTTCATTTGATTGATCTTGTTACCCGTTTCCGGTCACCTGTTGCCCGCGCGGAACCAAATCATCCTTTAGGGCGAATCACCGGGAACAGGCAACAGGCAGCTATTATTTTACCAACTTCTTATACTTAATCCTCGTCGGCTGTTCATCCCCCAGTCGCTTCTTCTTGTTCTCCTCATACTCGCTGAAGCTGCCTTCAAACCAAAATACCTGGGAGTCGCCTTCGAATGCAAGGATATGCGTACACACACGGTCGAGGAACCAACGATCGTGAGAAATGATCACTGCACAACCACCAAAGTTCTCCAACGCTTCCTCCAGTGCACGGAGAGTATTGACGTCCAGATCGTTTGTTGGTTCGTCCAGCAACAGCAAATTGCCTCCTTGTTTGAGTGCAATCGCAAGGTGTGCACGATTGCGCATGCCACCGGATAGCTCTTTTACTTTTTTCTGTTGATCTGTTCCGCTAAAGTTGAACTTGCTCACATAGGCGCGCGAGTTCATTTCTTTGCCACCCAATAAGATCAGATCGTTGCCACCCGTGATGGCCTGAAACACCGTGTCTTCAGGCTTCAGATCGTCATGTTCCTGATCGACATATGCAATCTTCACAGTCTCCCCGACGGTGAACGTACCTGCATCCGGCTTTTCCTTGCCGATGATCATTTTAAACAATGTTGTTTTACCTGCTCCGTTTGGTCCGATGATCCCGACGATTCCGGCGGGGGGCAACGAAAAGGTGAGGTTCTCATACAATAGTTTGTCGCCATATGCTTTCGACACTCCTTCTGCCTGAATCACTTTGTTACCGAGGCGCGGTCCGGGAGGAATGTATAACTCCAGCTTCTCTTCCTTCTCGCGCCCTTCCTGGCTGATAAGTTTTTCGTAAGCTGAGAGGCGGGCCTTTCCTTTCGCCTGTCTTCCTTTTGGATTCATGCGCACCCACTCAAGCTCTCGCTCCAGAGCTTTCTGTCTTTTTGATTCGGTCTTCTCTTCCGATTGTAACCGTTTCTGCTTTTGGTCCAGCCATGAAGAGTAATTGCCTTTCCAGGGAATTCCTTCACCACGATCAAGCTCGAGTATCCATCCGGCGACATTATCAAGGAAGTAGCGGTCGTGAGTGACTGCGATGATCGTTCCTTTGTATTGTCTGAGATGCTCTTCCAACCATTGTACCGATTCCGCGTCTAGGTGGTTGGTGGGCTCGTCGAGCAGCAGCACGTCGGGTTGCTGGAGCAGCAATCGACAAAGAGCAATACGGCGTTTCTCCCCGCCGGAAAGATGCTCCACTTTTGCGTCAGGCGGAGGACAACGCAGTGCATCCATCGCCCGCTCAAGCTTGTGATCAAGTTCCCACGCACCAACAGCGTCAAGCTTTTCCTGTATTGCGCCCTGCTTTTCGATGAGCTTTTCCATTTTGTCAGGATCTTCCATCACGGCAGGGTCACCGAACTTTTCATTGATGGCTTCGAATTCTTTCAGGAGGTCGGATACCTCCTTCACGCCTTCTTCAACAATCTCTTTTACGGTCTTAGTCTTGTCCAGCTGAGGCTCTTGTTCAAGCAGACCTACTGTGAAGCTAAGGTCGGACACGACTTCGCCCTGGAACTCTTTATCAATGCCAGCGATGATTCGCAACAGCGATGACTTTCCCGACCCATTCAATCCCAACACGCCGATTTTGGCGCCGTAGAAAAAGGAGAGGTAAATATTCTTTAATACTTGCTTGCCGGGCGGGTAGATTTTATTCACACCCGTCATCGAAAAGATGATTTTTTCGTCTGCCATGAAGGTTCTGTTAAGAGCGCAAATATGGTTGTTTTGACCCGAAATCCATTGCTTTTCAACTTTCCGAAAAGGCGTTCAGATAGTTACTTTTTGCGTTTTTAAACTATCGGGCCCCGACTATTGACTATGGGCTATTTAATTCTATTTTTGCGGAAATTTCAACGCGACTATGTACTGGACATTGGAACTGGCATCTTACCTGGAGGACGCTCCTTGGCCTGCTACAAAAGATGAATTGATTGACTTCTCCATCCGGTCCGGTGCACCACTGGAAGTTGTCGAGAATCTGCAGGAACTGGAGGACGACGGTCAGCCATATGAAAGCATCGAGGAAATCTGGCCGGACTATCCGACGAAGGAAGATTTCTTCTTCAACGAAGACGAATATTAATACCAATACAAAGGATTATTACCTAAACTCCTAAAGCCCCGACGGAAACATCGGGGCTTTTTCAATACCTCGAAGCACCGCGCCCGCCGATTATTGGATTTTCTTCGATGGATTCGAAGTAGCTGCGTCACGATTTTCTACTTGCCAGCAAAGCCTCGGCTATCACGAGGTCCTCCTTCGTAGTAATCTTAATATTCTCATAGCTCCCTTCAAAAAGCGAGATCTTATGACCCGCGCGCTCGGCGACGCTGGCATCGTCCGTGAGGCTGGGATCTTCTTTCATTTTATAAGCATCCTTGATAAGGTTCACCTCGAAGGTTTGGGGAGTTTGAATAAGCCTGAATTTTGATCTGTCAGCTGCTTTTGTTGTGTCTTGGTCGGTAATTCGGATTGATTCTTTTAGCCGCACTGCCGCGACAGCAGATTGATGCACGGCTGCGAGTCGGAAGGAAGCGCCAATGATGTCGGGGCTCACGAGAGGCCTCACACCGTCGTGTATCGCGACGATGCCATTGCGTTCGATTTTCTCCAGGCCGTTGCGAACGGATTGGAAACGAGTATCACCACCTGTTTGGATGATGAGCTTTCTGTTAAATCCATGCTTCGCAGCTAGTGCCTTCCAGGTGCCGAAATCTTCTTCCGGAAGCACAAGGATAATGTTGAGATCTGGTGAATAGCGATCGAACGCATGCAGCGTGTGAATCAAAACGGGAACTCCGTTCAGGAGTAGAAACTGCTTTGGAATAGAACTCTTTATTCGAGTCCCTTTTCCGCCAGCCACTATGAGAGCATGTTCAGGATGATCCAAATTGGTTCAGTAACTTTCCAAAAATAAGCATTTCCTTATGCTCGTCATCCGCTTTCTGCTGCTCGCCATGAATGCCACGGCTGTCGGGTTTCTGATAGCGAGAATGCTGAAGATCTACGACTCAAATTTGCCTTCCCAGAGAAAATGGATCATGATAGCGGGTGGCATTGTTCTGCTGCTATTGCCTACGACTATGATCTTCGGATTCATAAAACCCACCCCGGCATAGCTTGTTATGTATCCCGTGGGGATTTTCTTTTTCATCTACATGTTTCGACTTCCGGAAGTGAATTGATGTTGCACCCCCGTTGCCTGTTACTGGTCGCCGGCGATGGGCAACCAGCCACAACTAGATGATCAGCATTGCGTCGCCATAGGTGAGAAACTTGTATTTCTCTTTCTTGGCCACCTGATAGGCTTGCATCGTAAGATCGTAGCCGCCGAACGCGCATGCCATCATCAGCAGTGTTGACTCAGGCTGGTGAAAATTTGTCACCAGCGCACTGCAAATCTTGAAATCATACGGAGGGAAGATGAATTTATCTGTCCATCCTTCGCGCTCCTTAAGCCGATTGCTGGCCGAGACCGCCGTCTCAAGAGAACGCATTGAAGTGGTTCCGATCGCGCAGATCTTGTTTTTGTTATCAAGTGCTGCATTCACCATTTTCACTGCTTCCGGCCCAACAATGAAATTCTCGGAATCCATTTTGTGCTTGGTCAGGTCCTCCACGTCGACAGCGCGAAAAGTTCCGAGACCGATATGAAGAGTTACATACGTCATGTCAATGCCTTTCAGCTGCATGCGCTTCAACAGCTGGCGTGTAAAATGCAATCCGGCAGTAGGCGCCGACACGGCACCTTTCTTCTTGGCATAGATCGTTTGAAACCTTTCCTTGTCAGCAGGCTCGATTTTTCTCTTGATATACTTAGGCAGGGGTGTCTCACCGAGGGTTTCAACGATTTTATCAAACGCCTCTGAATCACCATCGAAGAGAAATCTGATCGTTCGTCCACGTGAGGTGGTGTTATCAATGACTTCTGCTACAAGGTCGCCGTCTCCGAAATACAGTTTGTTGCCCACCCTGATCTTTCTCGCCGGATCAACAAGCACGTCCCACAAATGCATCTCCGCATTCAACTCACGCAGCAGGAATACCTCGATTTTGGCGCCAGTCTTTTCTTTACGTCCATACAGCCGGGCAGGAAATACCATGGTGTCGTTTCCTACAAACACATCACCTGAATCAAAATAATTCACAATATCCTTGAAGACCTTATGTTCGATTTTTCCGGTGTCGCGGTGGACGACCATCATGCGGGCCTCGTCCCTGTTTTCGGAAGGATGCAAAGCAATCAGATTGTTAGGAAGGTCAAACTTGAATCCAGATAATTTCATTGTATAGCTGTTTAGTGCAAGGGGTTGTTCGTTGTTGAGTATCCCGCGTAGGAAGAACAGGTCCGGAAAGAGAATGAAATGGTGATGAACCGGCCGGACATTTTCATAAAGCTTACGGGCTTTGGCCCTGTCGAGGGGCCGATTTTTTAATAAGGCTGCAAAAATAATCACCGAATGCTCCGAATAGCCACTGCGGATTGGAAATTTTTTTACAACCGAAATGGCTTTTTTCGCGTTTATTTGCCCGATGCTTGTACTTCGTCTGATCGGTGAGAGCCTGGCGTTTGCCTGGAAAGCCCTAAAATCCAACGTGCTGCGTACAATTTTGTCGCTTCTGGGCGTTACGGTCGGCATTTTTGCGATCATCGCTGTTTTTACACTGGTCGATTCCCTGGAAAAAAATATCAAGGCAAGCTTCGATTTCCTTGGCACAAGTGTGATTTATGTCGGCAAGTGGCCCTTCACACCGGAAGGCAATGGACCATATAAGTGGTGGGAATATTGGAGAAGACCTAATCCTTCGGTAAACGAGTATCGGCTGCTAAAGGCAAATCTTCGAAATTCCTCTGCTATTTCAATTTTTGCCGTGAAGGGAAACGTGGTCGTCAGGCAGGGGAGTAACAGCATTGGACAAATTGGTCTGCGCGGTGTCGGTGATGGCTATGAGGGGATTTCTGAAATCAATGTTGAGAACGGCAGATATTTCACCAGCGACGAAGTTGAAGCCGGTCGTAACATGGCCATTCTTGGTTACGAAGTCGCACAAGCGCTATTCCCAACTGGTGATCCTATAGGCAAAGATGTGAAGGTAAAAGACCTTCGTTACAAGGTGATTGGTGTTATGAAGCGCGAAGGTCAGAGTTTTCTTGGCACCCCGAGCAATGACTTCTCAGTCATCATTCCTTATTCTTCGTTCCGCAAGCTGTATCAAACTGGTACGGGATTGTGGAATGAGCTTCAGTCTACCATCGGCATCAAGGGCAGCGAATATGATCTTGGCCTTGTTGAACTTGAAAATGAGGTGAAGGGACTACTTCGCGGTAGGCGCGGATTGCGACCTTATGAGAAAGACAACTTTGCTCTCAACCGCCCCGAAGCCATTGCAAATGCGATTTCAGGATTGTTTGATGTCGTGGGAATCGCCGGCTGGATCATTGGCGGATTTTCTATCCTTGTGGGCGGGTTCGGAATTGCTAACATCATGTTTGTTTCTGTAAAGGAGAGAACAAGCATAATCGGTCTGCAAAAGTCATTGGGCGCTAAAAACTATTTCATTCTTTTTCAATTTTTATTCGAGGCAGTCTTCCTCAGTTTGATCGGCGGGTTGGCGGGAATTCTATTGGTTTTTGGTCTTACCTTCCTGCCTTTTGGAAGTCTGGAAGTGTCTCTCAGTTTCAAAAACATCGTTCTCGGTGTAGGTGTCTCGTCCGTCATTGGATTGATCGCCGGTATTGTCCCGGCTGCCGTTGCTGCACGACTGGATCCCGTCATCGCCATCAGGTCAACCGGTTAGTGGGATATCAAAAGTATTTGATCAGAGGGTCGCACAATTCATGCGACCTTTTTTATTTTTATCTAAACCCTCCCTCCTACAACCATGAAAAGAACCTTACCTCTAATCATCCTGCTTGTTCTCTCAATAACATTTGCCCGGGCCCAGAAAGCCAAGTGGGATGTTGCCAATCCTTCCGGATGGAGTTTTAAAGAAGTGCCACTGACAACCGACGAAGGAACATGGATGAATGTGGACGTAAGTCCGGACGGAAAGGAGATTGTTTTTGATCTGCTCGGAGACATTTACATTATGCCCATTGGAGGAGGTGCAGCGAAAGCACTAAGAAGTGGAGTTCCCTTTGAAATACAACCGCGATTCAGTCCCGATGGAAAACTGATCTCATTTACCAGTGACGCAGGTGGCGGTGACAATATCTGGGTTATGAAACGCGATGGATCTGAAGCCCACCAGGTGACTAAGGAGGATTTTCGTTTGTTGAACAATGCTGTATGGTCCGCTGATGGAAATTACCTTATTGCACGAAAGCATTTCACATCACAACGTTCGCTGGGGGCAGGAGAGATGTGGATGTATCACATTTCCGGTGGAGGAGGTCTACAACTGACAAGGAGGAAGAATGATCAGCAGGATGTTAATGAACCTGTTGTATCTCCGGACGGACAGTATTTGTACTACAGCGAGGATGTTTCTCCGGGCGGTTTCTTTCAATACAACAAGGATCCGAACCAGCAGATATACGTCATCAAACGTTATTCGTTTGCCAACGGCAATATTGATCAACTCACTGGCGGAACGGGAGGCGCGGCACGGCCACAGATTTCCCGTGATGGGAAGAGGCTTGCCTTTGTGAGAAGGGTTCGCGAAAAGTCAGTGCTTTATATCCACGATTTACAGACTGGCGAAGAAAAGCCGGTGTATGATGACTTAAATAAGGATCAACAGGAGGCGTGGGCAATATTTGGTGTTTATCCCCATTACAACTGGTCGCCGGACAACAGCGCAATCATTATTTGGTCGAAGGGAAAAATCAAGCGCATAGAGGTCGGTACACTCAACGTTCGCGACATCCCGTTTCAAGTTACAAACACAATCAAAATCGCTGACGCCCTTCATTTTAAGAACCCGGCCTTTAGTGAGGATTTCGTTCCGCAGGCCATACGCCAGACCGTTACCTCTCCGGATGGAAAATTGCTCTTATTCAACGCTGCGGGCTTCGTATGGAAAAAAGATCTCCCTGACGGCGTTCCGCAACGCCTTACTTCAGGGACGGATCCGGAATTTGAGCCGGCTTTTTCAGCAAATGGGAACGAGATTGTCTACGTCACCTGGAACGACGAAGGACTGGGGGCAATTCAAAAGTTAAATGTTAAAACCAAAGATGCGAAGCCCGTTAAGATCACGAGCGAAAAGGGCATCTTCAGAACCCCGTCATTTTCACCTGATGGGAGCAAGGTCGTTTTCGTGAAGGAAAGTGGAAACGATCACCAGGGTTTTTCATTTACGAAAGAGCCTGGCATCTACTGGATCCCGTCATCGGGTGGTGTGATGAAAATGGTGAAAGACGAAGGATCATTTCCGCAGTTCAATAGAGATGGATCGCGTATTTACTATCAGACCGGCGGACCAACGAAGAATCTAAAGAGCGTTAAGATTGATGGGACCGGCGGTCGGTCCCTGCTGTCCTCGAAGTACGCCACGCGTTTTGTAGTCAGCCCTGATGAGAAATGGGTTGCATTCACGCAGTTCTTCCGGGCGTACATAGCAGCAATGCCGGTGACTGGAATGACCATAGACCTCGACGCTAAAGGAACGGATTTTCCAGTGAGTCAACTGGCAAGGGACGCCGGGAACAACCTTCACTGGTCTGCCGACAGCAAGAAAGTAATGTGGACGCTGGGGGATCAATACTTTACAAATGAAATCAAGAACAGATTTACTTTCCTCGATGGTTCTCCAACCAAACTTCCGCCAATGGATTCGGTCGGAACAAAGATTGGATTGAAGATAAAATCCGACGTACCCGAGGGCCGGATCGCCTTGACTGGCGCCAGGATCATTACTATGGAGGGTAATGAAGTTATTGAGGATGGAATAATCATTGTTAACAAAAACAAGATTGAGGCCATTGGTAAAGTCGGAAACGTGACGGTCCCAGCAGGATCGAAAGTCATTGATATAAAGGGAAAGACGATCATGCCCGGGCTTATCGATGCGCACGCGCATATTGGAAACTTCAGGTACGGACTAAGTCCGCAGAAACAATGGGAATATTATGCCAACGTCGCGTATGGTATCACTTCTGCGCACGATCCATCTTCGAACACAGAAATGATATTCTCGCAGAGCGAAATGATCAAGGCGGGCAAAATGGTCGGGCCACGAATTTTTTCTACAGGCACGATATTGTATGGTGCAGAGGGCGACTTCAAAGCAATAATAAATAATATCGATGATGCACGCAGTGCGGTTCGGCGCACCAAAGCATTCGGGGCATTCTCAGTCAAGAGTTACAATCAGCCGCGCCGCGAGCAAAGACAGCAGATCATTCAGGCTGCCCGTGAACTGAACGTGGAGGTCGTTCCCGAAGGAGGGTCGACGTTCTATACAAACATGTCCATGATTATGGATGGCCATACAAGCATAGAGCATAATATACCGATCGCGCCCGTTTACAAGGATGTGATCACTTTGTGGAGCAATAGCAAGACTGCGTATACGCCAACCCTTATCGTCAACTTTGGCGGTATGTCAGGAGAATACTATTGGTACCAGCACACGAATGTGTGGGAGGACGAAAAATTATTGAAGTTCACTCCACGTGGCGACATTGACGCGCGGAGCCGCCATCGGACGATGATTCCCGACAAAGAATACGAGATCGGCCACATTGCTACCTCGAAGGTTTGCAACGAGCTCAGTAAAGGCGGGATAAAGGTTAATCTTGGGGCTCATGGCCAACTCCAGGGATTAGGTGTTCATTGGGAGCTTTGGATGTTTACGCAGGGAGGGATGACGCCCCTCGAGGCAATCCGGACAGCCACGATCAATGGCGCTGCCCAACTCGGGATGGACGAACAGATAGGCTCACTGAAAGCTGGAAAGCTCGCCGACCTCATAGTCCTCGACAAGAATCCGCTGGACGATATTCAGAACTCCAATTCTGTTGTGTACACCATGCTGAATGGGAGGCTGTATGATTCAAATACTTTGAACGAGATTGGGAACTATAATAAACCGCGTTCGAGATTCTACTGGGAGCAGAGTGGCTATAGCCCCGGCTTTAACTGGCATGAGGAGTCAGAGACGGAGGGGAGGCCTGGATGCTCGTGTGGGAGACACTAATTTTTCGTCGCGTGTTTCCTGTCGCCAGTGCGTTCGCAAAAAAAATCAAGCTCGGATGACCGAGCTTGATTTTTTGGATGCGCGACAGGAAACCTATAAACAGGCAACCGGCTACGATTAAGCTTCTTTCTCTTCCAGCACTTTTGCGCCTTCTGCAGACATCAATTTCTCCTTGATCTTCTTTTCTAGATCTTCCATCAACTCGGGGTTATCTTCGATCAATTGCTTCACAGCATCGCGTCCCTGGCCCAGTTTGTTGCCATTGTATGAGAACCACGATCCTGATTTCTGGATCACGTTCAGCTCGACACCGATATCAACGATCTCGCCTGATTTAGAAATTCCCCTGCCATACATGATATCGAATTCGATCACTTTGAACGGCGGCGCGACTTTATTCTTGACAACTTTTACTTTAACCCTGTTGCCCGTGATGTCATCGCTGCTTTCTTTGATTTGACCGATGCGGCGAATATCGAGACGTACTGATGCATAGAACTTCAGTGCGTTACCGCCAGTCGTTGTCTCAGGGTTTCCGAACATGATACCGATCTTCTCACGTAGCTGGTTAATGAAGATACAGGCGCATCCAGTTTTCGCGATGGTGCCGGTAAGTTTTCGCAACGCCTGCGACATTAACCTCGCCTGCAAGCCCATCTTACTTTCTCCCATTTCACCTTCGAGCTCGGCTTTGGGAACAAGGGCTGCCACCGAGTCGATTACGATAATGTCAATCGCGCCGGAACGGATCAGGTGCTCGGCGATCTCAAGGGCCTGCTCACCGTTGTCAGGCTGGGAAATCAAAAGGTTTTCAGTATCGATTCCTAGCTTCTCTGCATACGACTTATCGAAGGCGTGTTCAGCATCGATGAATGCAGCCAAGCCTCCTTTCTTTTGAGCCTCAGCAATACAATGCATCGTCAACGTGGTCTTACCCGAGGATTCAGGTCCGTAGATCTCCGTCACGCGACCGCGCGGAATGCCTCCAATCCCCAATGCGATATCCAGACCCAGGGAACCCGTAGAGATGGCCGGAACATCCATGACTTTCTGGTCATCAAGCTTCATGACCGTTCCCTTTCCATAGGTCTTTTCTAATTTGTCGATAGTGAGCTGAAGAGCTTTCAGCTTCTCCTTGTTATCGATTCCGTTGTTTTTACCGTCGCTCATATGTATATGTTGTTGATTACTTGGTTGACTGCTTTTTTTGATGCCGGGTGAAAATTACTACTTCAAAGATGATAAGAAAACAAATAATACTAAAATTTTTAGCGTAAGAAAAACCTGATATATTTTAACTTGCTTACCGTTAACGATTAACGGTTAACCGTCTTAATTTGCGCTTCATGAGAATTTGCCGGGCCGCCGTAGTCGTTTTTTTAAGCTTTTTGGGAATTTCTGCCTCTGCCCAGCTGAATAACAGGGTTTTCGAAGACCGAATGGTAGTAGATGAGGCCGATTCTGGCAAGCTTTTTCTCGGTTTGAATGCCCTTGGATTCTTCAAAAACAACGAATACGTAAGGACGATCATCGACGGTTATACGCTTTTCGGCTACCAGTTTCAGCCCTACCTGAGCTATAACATTGCTAAAAATATTCGCATCGACGCTGGCGGGTATTTTCAAAAGGATTTTGGAAACAATAGCTTTTCAACGACAGCACCCACCTTTTCCGTCAAGTGGAAGAAGCGTGAATACTCGGTTATATTCGGCAACCTGGAAAGCAGTGTCAACCACCGCCTGATTGAACCCCTATATGATTTTGAGCGCATGCTCAACAGCCGTTTGGAAACGGGTGTGCAAATGCAAGTCAACCGCGAAGACCTGTCCGTAGATCTCTGGATTGACTGGCAATACATGCAATACTGGCGCGACACTAAGCAAGAGCAGCTTGTAGCGGGTCTGTCGGCAAACAAAAGAGTACTGACCGCAGGCAACAGCACTTTCAGTATACCTGTGCAACTGATCACGCGCCATCAGGGAGGCCAGCTCGACATCGCCGGACTTCCAATACAAACATTGGTGAACAGCGCGATAGGACTCAACTGGTCACTAACATCCAAGGGTTTGATCAGGGGTGTAGCCCTGAATGGATTTTATCTCTACGATAAGGACCTCACCAATTCACGACAGGCGTACCAGGATGGCGATGGTATCTATGTTAACGGAACGCTTACCACCAAATATGGCCTCGACATTATGGCGAGCTATTGGAAGGCCAATGAATTCATGTCCTTTGAGGGAGGAAAAATATATCCGGCCGTGTCTTACTTCGATCCCAACAGGATACAGCCGACGCCAAATCTAGTGATCCTCCGATTCCTCTATGACTATAAGGTTGCCGATAATCTTTATCTCACGCTGCGGTACGAACCATACTATGACCTTTCATTCAACACCTTTCAGTATTCCTACGGACTGTATGTGAATTATCGCGACCGCTACTTCCTGGCGAAGAGAAAGAAATAAAATGATGAAGAGAATTCTTTGGGTGGTGTTGCTGATGCTGGTAGCTCTTTGCATTTATTATTGGTCGCTGATTACCTATGGAGTGGGTCAGGGATTGGGACAACTGAAAATCATCCGCGAAGCAAAGCCAGTTGAAGAGTTTCTCGAAGATCCTTCGTTCCCGGATTCGTTGAAGGCAAAGCTGCGGCTTATCGGGCAGGCGCGAAAATTCGTCATTGACTCGCTGGGCCTCACGGACACTGATAATTATAAGACAATGTACGATCAGCATGGACAAGAGCTGATGTGGGTCGTTCTTGCCTGCGAACCTTTCAAACTAAAAGAAAAGCGCTGGGACTTTCCTGTTATTGGTTCGGTTCCCTATAAGGGATACTTCGATCAGGCAAAGGCTGTCAAGGAGCGCGATCAGCTTCAGCAAGAAGGCTGGGATGTAAGCATCCGCAATCCTGGAGGATGGAGTACCCTGGGCTGGTTTACCGACCCGATCCTGAGCGGTATGCTCCGCAGGAGCGACGGCGATCTGGCGAGCCTGATCATTCATGAAACCGTGCACTCCACTATTTATGTCCGCGACAGCTCTGATTTCAATGAGAATCTTGCGTCGTTTATTGGAGATCGCGGTGCAGAAATTTTTCTGGCAAGAACATTTGGCGACACCTCGCGTCAGTATCGGGAATATATGTTCGAGGACAGCGACTACCGGAAAGTGACCGAACACATGCTGCGGGCAACCCTGAAGCTCGACAGCCTTTATGCCAGGCTTACGGAGGAGAATTCTGTTGCCGAAAAAAAGGAAAGAAAACGTGCGCTCATTCAAAATATCGTTGATGCACTGGACACGCTTTCATTGAGCGGAGGTCAAAAAAGGTCGAAGCGCTTTGCCAGCCGGCTCCCAAACAACACGTATTTCATGTCGTACAAGACTTATGAATCGAAGCATGATACGATGAAGGAGCAATGGATGACGAGATTCAACCGGAACCTGAAAACGATGATCAACTATTATAAGAAGGAATATCCGTCTATTTAGTTCAGAGTTCAGGGTTTAGAGTCAGGTTTTGCTGACGAACGAAACCTTAACCTTTGCGTAAAGTGCGAACTCTTGAACTTTGAACCTTGAACCTTGAACGATGATCGCTGAACAACTTCTTGACGATCACGATGACTGTCAACCTAACACTCATTGTGATCTATAAATTAAGGATTTGTTAAGAACTTAACGCTGGTTTTTTATTGGAATGAATCTCTATACTTTTGATCATCAATAAAAAATTCCATGGGTAAAAAAGCCGCTTATAAAGTCCTGGTGGTAGATGATGAAGAGCCCATTCTTGAACTACTGAAATACAATCTCGAGAAGGAGGGATACGACGTAAAGGTTGCCAACAACGGCCATCTCGGCGTCGACGTGGCGCGGAAATTCAAGCCGGACCTGGTATTGCTGGATATCATGATGCCGCACATGGACGGCGTGGAAGCTTGCAGGCAACTGCGTGCTCAGCCTGACCTGATCAACACATTTATTGTATTCCTTACCGCGCGCTCTGAAGAGTATTCCGAGGTTGCCGCTTTCGACGTTGGAGCAGATGATTACATCACGAAGCCGATCAAACCGCGTGCGCTCATGAGCCGGATCAATGCGCTCTTCAGGCGCGACTCCAAGGGCAAAGCACCTTCTGCCCAAATCGCGGTGGGTAACCTGATCATCGACCGGTCCAGCTACACAATCAAGCTTAATAATAAAGAGATCAACCTTCCCAAAAAGGAATTCGAATTGCTTTTCTTTCTGGCTCAAAATCCAAATAAAGTCTTCAGCCGCGACGATCTTCTCCAGAACATCTGGGGCTCTGATGTGTACGTCCTTGCACGTACGGTAGATGTTCACATCAGAAAAGTGAGAGAAAAGATCGGAGATGACTACATTACAACTGTAAAAGGAGTCGGTTACAAATTCAATCTTATCTGACACATGGTTTATAGTGCCCGGACGATGGCCCTGCTCCTGGCGGTGTTCATCGCCCTGGTGACGGTGCTCTTTTTGTCACTGGTGCAAAGCGTCAGCAGAGAGGGATTGATTGTAGCGGGCGTCATCAGCTTCTCAGGTTCTTATCTCCTCATTTACGTGGTCCTTGAGTTCCTGGTCTTCCGGGAAATCAACAAGATTTACAAGATGCTTGGGAAGCTCAGAAAAAAAGAGCTGAGCGGAATCAAACGGGAAAAATCCGGTGCACTCAACCCATTAAAAAACATCCACTCGGAAATTTATTCGTTCGCCCTGCTCAAACAAAAAGAAATCGACGAGCTTAAGAAGCTCGAGGCGTTTCGAAGGGAATTCATTGCCGACGTTTCGCACGAGCTGAAGACACCAATCTTTGCCGCACAGGGATTCGTTCACACCCTCCTCGACGGTGCGGTCAACGACAAGAATGTCCGCAACAGATTCCTAAAAAAAGCTGCTCGTAGCCTCGACGGTCTCGACATCCTCGTTCAGGATTTGCTCACGCTCTCCCAGATCGAGTCGGGCGATATCAAAATGAAATTCGATTCGATCGACTTGTGGAAGCTGTCTACGGAAGTAGTGGACCAATTCGAAGAGAAAGCTGAAAAGAAGAACATTAAGCTCAAACTTGTGGACCCCAACCACAAAATGCAGGTGCACGGCGACTGGCAAAGGATCACACAGGTGATGACAAATCTTATTTCCAATGCAATTAACTACACCATGGAGGGCGGTGACGTAACAATATCATTCGATGTGGGGAAAAAGAACGTCACGACATTTATAACCGATAGCGGTGAAGGAATCCCCGCGCAACATATTCACAGAATCTTCGAGCGATTCTACCGGGTGGACAAAAGTCGTAGCAGAGAGAAAGGTGGAACTGGCCTTGGCCTTGCCATCGTCAAGCATATTCTCGAAGGCCATGGTACCCATGCTGAAGTGGAAAGCACAGTAGGCAAAGGGTCAACATTTAGTTTCAGACTCCCGAAGTCGAAGGGAGAGGATGAGTAGGACGCGAGATTCTAAATCTTAAATTCAAAATTTCAGATCTAAATGCAGCAGGCCGAAGAACGCGAGTGCGTGTGATGCTGCAAGCACTTTTAAGTTTTACATTGGCTGTTTCATCCTGATTGCAATCGGGAGGGTTTCACACTAAGTTTGCGCGGTGAAAGCCCCCAACTTCCAGGACCTTATTTTATCCGAAGACGACGACTATGTCCTGATCAATAAGCCTCCGTTTATTTCTACGCTTGAGGATAGGCATGAAGGTGTAAATATTCTTGGGCTTGCCCGAAAGTATGCCGGCGATGCGCAGGTTTGTCATCGGCTCGACAAGGATACTTCCGGGGTATTGGCGATCGCAAAAAATCCTGAAGCCTACCGCCACCTCTCGATGCAGTTCGAGCACCGGGAGGTGACCAAAATATATCACGCCATCGTGGACGGTATTCACGATTTTGACAACCGCATCGTGAATGCACCCATTCTAAAACAGAATGACGGCACAGCCAGGATCAGTTCGAAAGGAAAGGATGCGGAGACCTCCTTTTCAACACTTCGGGCATTCTCAAAGCATACCCTTATCGAATGCCGTCCTGCGACGGGCAGAATGCACCAGATTCGGGTTCATCTTGCCTCGTTGGGTGCGTCTATTACCGGCGACTCGGCATACGGAGGAAAGCCTTTTTTCGTCTCTTCTATTAAAAGGGGTTTCAGAACCAAGAAAATGACTGATGAGGAGCCCCTTATGAAAAGAATGGCGCTCCACGCGTTTTCGCTTGAATTCTCAGGCATTGATGGGGCGACTGTCGCTGTGGAGGCCCCGTATCCAAAGGATTTTGCGGCTGTTTTGAAGCAGCTTTCCGCCAACCGCAAATAATTCCATGGTAACGGATTGAGTCAATTGGGGAGCACTATCCTTGAACTTTGAACCCTGAACTTTGAACTCCCGTCACTGAAACGCCTTTTCCAGGCTAATTTCCTCGATTTGATCCTCTGCGAAATTCAGTTTCGGTTTGCATTTTCTATTTATTGGGCCTACTTTTGTGTCCCTTTTTGAGGAGGGTCACCGACTTTTTTCGGGGATTTTTAAGAGTTAAACCGATAATTCAAGTGGATTCGATCAGTTTTAAGACAAAGAATGCAAACAAGGCTACTGCCGGGAAAAACTGGGTTTTGGTGGATGCTGAAAACCAGGTCCTTGGCCGTGTTGCAAGCCAGATTGCGAAGGTGATTCGTGGCAAGCATAAGCCTAGCTATACTCCCAATGTGGATTGCGGAGATCATGTTGTGGTCATCAATGCTGAAAAAGTAAAAATGACTGGCAAAAAGTTTTCCGACCGCGTGATTTTCACTCACTCCGGATACAATGGCGGGCAGAAGGAGCACACGCCCAACATGATCCTGAGAAAGCACCCTGAAAGACTGATTGAGTATGCTGTACGCGGCATGTTGCCAAAGAACAGCATCGGTCGTGAACTTTTCAGAAGCCTTCATGTGTATACGGGTACATCACATCCGCATGAAGCACAACAGCCTAAAGCATTGAAATTTTAATATCCGAACTAATACTCATGGAGATTATTAATACCATCGGTCGCAGAAAGACATCCATTGCAAGGGTTTATATGAAGCCTGGCAAGGGAACGATAACGGTCAACGACCGCGAACTCAAGGATTATTTTACATCTGAAATTCAGCAGATCACTGTGAAGCAGGCGCTGACGATTTCAAAGGCAGATGGCAATTATGACATTTCTGTCAACGTTGAAGGCGGTGGTAACAAAGGCCAGGCGGAAGCAATTCGCCTGGGCATTGCACGCGCACTCGTTAAGATCAACGCCGAAAGCAAGCCGGCCCTCAGGAAAGAAGGCCTCATGACCCGCGACTCAAGAATGGTAGAGCGTAAGAAGCCAGGCCGCAGAAAGGCAAGAAGGAGATTCCAATTCAGCAAACGTTAATAGATTCGAAAGAAGAAGCATGGCAGATAAAATAACAACCCAGGAATTGATGGAGGCCGGTGTTCACTTCGGGCACTTGACCCGTAAGTGGAATCCGAGAATGTCAGAGTACATTTTCATGGAGAACAACGGCATTCACATCATCGATCTCAACAAGACACTTAAGTGCCTGGAAGATGCAACGTTTGCTATCAAAAATATCGTCCGGTCAGGTCGCAAGATCATGCTGGTGGCGACTAAGAAGCAGGCGAAAGACATCATCGTGGAGGAGGCTACCCGCCTCAACATGCCGTTTGTTACGGAGCGCTGGCTGGGTGGCATGCTTACCAACTTCGCAACGATCCGCAAATCTTTGAAGAAGCTTGCCCAAATCGACAAGCTGATGAAAGATGAGGCGTTCAATAACCTTGCAAAACGCGAGCGCCTCATGGTGTCACGTGAGAAAGCAAAGCTCGAGAAGCTCCTCGGCGGTATTGCCGACCTGAACCGCCTGCCCGCTGCATTGTTCGTTATCGACGTAAAGCGTGAGCATATTGCGGTAGCGGAAGCGCAGAAACTCAACATTCCTGTGTTTGCAATGGTGGATACCAATTCAGACCCTTCTGATATTGATTTCCCGATCCCTGCAAACGACGACGCTTTCAAGTCTATCTCGATCGTTACCAAGCACATCGGTAAAGCCATCGAAGAGGCTTTGATGGAGCGCAAGAAAGACAAGGAAGATGCGGGCATGAAAAAAGATGAAGAGGAGAAGCGCAAAGTGGACGAGGCTGTCCAGGAAGCGTAGCCGATAATTAAGCAACATAATTCGTCCTGCTTACCTCATCGGTGGCAGGACGTTTTGTTTGGATTGAATGGGTAGTGGTTAATAGTTAATGGTTAATCGTTACCGCGAAGTAAGGGGGAGAGTGTATATCATTAACGAACTAACTATTAACGACTAACTATTCACGATTAACTAATATAACATGGCAGCAATAACCGCTCAAGATGTAAATAAGCTCCGCACGATGACTGGTGCAGGGATGATGGATTGTAAAAAAGCATTGACAGAGGCCGATGGTGATTTCGATAAAGCCATCGAGATATTGAGAAAGAAAGGGCAGAAAGTCTCTGCTTCCCGCCTGGACAAAGAAGCGAAAGAAGGTTCTGTATTCATTAAAGTTTCTGACGATAAGAAAGAAGCTGTACTGATCGCGTTGAACTGCGAAACCGACTTTGTCGCGAAAAACGACGAGTTCCAGAACCTGGGGAAATTGATTGCCGATACTGCTTTCGCGAAAAAGCCTGCAACTACAGAAGCGTTGCTTGCTGAAAAAGTTGGGTCACTGACAATCGCCGACAAGATCACTGAGCTGGTAGGAAAGATCGGCGAGAAGCTGGAAGTGAGCTCATACGTTCATATGAAAGGCGAGGCCATCGTTCCCTATATCCACGCGGGCAGCAAGCTCGGCGTGTTGGTATCGCTGAAAGGTGTCAATGGAAAAGATGTGACCGAAGCAGGTAAAGATGTTGGTATGCAGATCGCTGCCATGAACCCGGCTGCCGTTGACGAGAAATCAGTTGACAAGGACATCATTGCGAAAGAGCTTGAAATCGCCAAAGCGCAGATCCTCGCGGAGGGCAAACCCGAAAACATGGTCGACAAGATCGCTCAGGGCAAGCTCAATAAATTTTTCAAGGAGAGCACTTTGTTGCCGCAGGCATTCGTAAAAGATAATTCCAAGACTGTTGCGCAATACTTGGATAGCGTGACGAAGGGATTGACGGTGGCGGAGTTCAAGCGTGTGGCGATAGGATAACTGAGATTGAATTAATTCTTAAGAGGGGCTTCGGCCCCTTTTTTTTTCGAACGCGCCGGCACAACCCAAGCTCGGCCACATCATTTCCTGCTGTCTTCACCACCTTATTGTAAATTCCCATAAGCCGATTGATGCAGTCCATTGCCCGATAAAGGCGATCATTTTTTTAGCACCCTCTCCATCACAAGATATCACGCCCTGCTATTTTACTGGCAGCCTCTCAAGAGATCCTGGGTGACCATTTGATCATCATTTTTTTCCGACAGTTTGAATTGCAAGCACGCCAAATCTGGTCGATCTATTTTGAGATATGATATTCCTAAATAGTAATGGACATTTTCAAGATGGGGATCTAAACGAGCAGCGTGCTCCAACGCCTTGACCGAATGTTCGTGATCGTGGACGAGGTAAAGGTAAATTCCGAGGTTCCGATGGGTCTCTGCATTATATCGCGAGAGCTCCATGCTTTTCTCGATATCGGCTTTTGCCTTCGGTAATTGATTGGTTGAAAGCAGAATGAATGCACGGACATTGAGAAAAACGGGATCACCTGGTGATATATCCAAAGATGTTTGAATCATTCGCATGGCTTCTGTGGGGTCGTTCATTCGGAAATCGACCCTTGCAGCGTCAGCGTATAAATTCGGATCCTTGTTGTCGAGCGCTAGTGCCAACGCTATGTCTCGCTTGCAATCTGGCCAGTTCTTCCTTTTATAATTTATCGACGCCCGACTGGCGTAGTACTTTGGCTGTTTTCCGTCCAACTTTATTGCACGGTTGTAGAATGTCATTGCGGCCCCGAGTTCTTTTCGCTTCGCAGCAATGAGTCCAAGGACGTGGAATGCCTCAGCATTAGATGAATCGCTTTTGAGAACAAACACGGCGTCTTTCTTTGCTTCATTTTCATTTCCGTCCTCAAAGTAACTGTATGCACGATCCGTGTAGTTTGTAAGAATGTCCGGATTGCATTTTATTGCTTTGGTATAGTACTTTAAAGCAACCCCATACAGCATTTTATTGTGGGATATTTTTCCAAGAGTGCTAAGACCCGGTTGGCAGCACGGATCCAGCGCGACAGATCGCGAGTAGGCATTAAAAGCCGCATCCATATTGCCTTTTTGCATGAGACTGTCACCGATATTTAGCAATTGATTGATGCGCTTTTGGTTTCCGCATCCCGCGAGGCAGGTCGATAAAAAAAGAAAGGTCATGAATCTAAGACTCATGATATATTAGTGGTGTTTTGCCGCGACAAAAAGTGAGGATCAAATCGCCCGACATTTTCTAATTGCTTGCGTGCCGTGCGCTCAGGAACCAGATCACTGGCGCACAGCCTGCCAGGATGCCCAATGGCAGGATTGCCATGGTGATTCTAAATCCATAGAGAAATCCGTTGAAGAGGTCGTTGTTTGCCGCCGCCTCCAACTCCGCGAATGTGAAGAAGAGGCCGATCATTCCTGAAATCAATACCCACGTGGCTATGAGCACTGTCGTGTGATTTACGATGCGAATACTGAATTCGTCTTTCGCCTGTTTTCTAAGGAGTAGCCAGGTGCCGATCACTACCGCCCCATTGATGAGGAATGACAGGAGCGGTGGAACGGACTGGATGATCCCAAATAACGTGGCAACGAAAACAGTGCTGGTAATCATCATCATCCGGGGGTTTGCCTAGAAAGAGATAATCCGATGTATGCGACAAGTGCATGACAATAAATAGTCAATCCATAAAGTACTGTTATGACAGCGACCTTTAATCCGCCGGAGATAACTTGGAGGGGAATCACGTCTTTCGAGGCTTCAATTGCATCGAACGCGAAGAAAAGGCCAAGAATGGTAGACCAAGTTCCCCACGCTGCGGCAAATCCACCAATTTGTTTGATAGCTTCGAGCCACTTGGAATTCAATTCCTTATCGAGCACGGATGAGGTGACAACATAGATAATCAATCCCATGTTGACGACAAACAGAACATTCAGAATGATCATGAAAGGATAACCGCCCTGGACATTCCATTCATTCACGGAAAGAAAATACATTATCCATACTATTATGACAAACAGGAGTAGTGCAAGGATGATCAAAGAAGCCTTTCTCATGTGATCGCGTTTTTAAAGTTTGTTTTTATTTTTATCTGCGACAAGCTTACAGCCTATTTAAAGTATTTGCTTGTTTTTATGGCGAAACACGGACCTACGACCGGATTCTCCGGAGAACTTCAGGGATGCGGCGAAAGGGGCCTACTATTGGTTGAAAGGAGCTCGTTTTGTTTTTTATAAGTGACAAGCGGTATTTTGTTGCGTCCCTATGACGAAGCAGGACGTTTTTGCTGATTTCATTTTTCGATGCCACCGGTGGATCGTCCATATTATTTTTTGGCTCGTGGTCCTGGTGTTTTATGTCGTTTTTTTTGGACGACGTAACAGTAATTACACACAGACTTTTTTCTTCGTGGGGTTATTGATGCCCGTAACGATCGCGACAACATATTTCTTAAACTATTACCTCGTACCGCGCTACCTGCTACGCGAGCGATATGGATTCTTCATTTTGTATTTTATATACGTCCTTGTGACCTCCCTTTTCGTCGAAATGATGATCGCAATGCTGACGCTTATCGTCATGGCGGGGTTGAATATAAGGGACATGAGCCCTGCTTCCTTCGACGTATTCTTCATGCTCACTTCATTGCTGATGGTCGTCTTTTTTGGTGTCGCTATAAAACTATTGTTGCATTGGCGTACAGCTGAACAAGATCACCAGAAGCTTATCGCCGACAAGGTTGTGGCGGAGCTCCGGTTCCTAAAGGTTCAACTCAATCCGCATTTCCTTTTCAATACATTGAATAACCTGTACTTCCTGACAACGGAAAATTCGGAAAGGGCGCCGCAGGCAATCCTGCAGCTGAGCGAAATGCTTGACTATGTTTTGCATTCAGGTAAGTCGATCTTTGTTCCCCTCGACGATGAGTTGAAGCAAGTCGACAACTATGTTGCACTGGAGATGCTCCGCTACGAAGACCGCGTAAAAATTAGCAAGCATATCGACGGCAACACTGAAAGGCACAAGATTGGGCCGATGATCCTGATCACGTTGATCGAGAACGCTTTCAAGCATGGTGCAATGAAAATGGCCGGTACTTCATGGATAAGTTTGGGTATTAAATGCACTGACACGGCAATAAAAATAAACGTCAGTAACAGTTCGTCGGGCAAAGACCCTGGAAAGGGAATCGGGTTGGAGAATCTTCAAAGACAGTTGAAATACCTGTATGCGGAGAAGTATGAGCTGAATGTTGCCTCCGAGGAAAGGAAATTCTCGGTTGATCTAACGCTGGTTGAATGAATGTGAAATATTTGATAGTGGACGACGAGCCACTTGCCAGAAAACTTATTGCGTCGCATGTCTCCAAAATCGAGGGTATGGAGGACGCGGGCCAGTTCGGCAATGCCATCGAAGCTCTGAATTTCCTGCGCGTCCACCACGTCGACCTGATCTTTCTCGATATCCAGATGCCGGAGATCACAGGATTGCAGTTCGTGAAGACACTAAGGAATCCCCCGGCAATTATTCTCACTACAGCGTTCCGCGATTTCGCCCTGGAGGCGTTCGACATCGATGCTGTCGATTACCTGCTGAAGCCGATTACGTTCGACAGGTTGATGAAAGCCGTGAATAAATTCTTTGACAGGAGTAGAGCGGGAATCGATTCCAATAAGAATTCTAATTCTCAACTTATTAACATCAAGTCCGACCGCCAGGTGTTTAAAGTGAAGTTGGATGACATCTTATATGTAGAAAGCCTTGACGATTACGTAAAAGTTCACTTCAGCGAGAAGTCAATCGTTACCCGTGAAAATATTAGCGCTCTGGAACACCGGCTCCCTGCGCAGCAATTCGTAAGAATACACCGGTCATTCATTATTAATGCACAGAAGATCAGTTCAGTTTCTGCGGAAGGGGTTAAGATCGAGAAAAGGGAGTTTCCGTTCGGACGGGTATTCAAGAAGGAAGCGTTGCAAAAACTGAAAGTCGGGTTTGGCGATTGACGGCCCGGGGCTTATTTGAGTCGCGTGAATCGCTTTTCGCCTTGCAGAACTTACCGGAATGCTTAAAAATATTTCAAACTGTGGAAAAAATGCACATCTGGAAAAGATTCCGGGATTTCCCGAACAGCTAGGTCAAAAAGACCGAAATAGTTAAATTGCAGTTTGACTTCGTTGAAAGTGAGAAATATTTGGCTTTTCCGCGTCCTTACAAGTCTGCTGCTGTTGCCGGCGGCTGTTACATCTTTTGCCCAAGTGTCCATCCTCAGCGGCACGACGGGAGGAACGTTCACAAGCCCCACCGTGCCAACCATGGCTTACTCGATGAACTATTCAGGAAATAACCGCTTGATGGTGGTCGTAGTTGCTGGTAAAGTCAGCTCGGGTTCAATTGGCACTTTTACAAGCGTGACATACAATGGAACGGCCATGACGGCGGGTCCTACCGTGTCTGGGTCTACTGCCACTCAAAATATCAGAATTGGTATTTTCACTTTGACTGAATCGCAAATCCGCACAGCAACTGCGGGTGCATGTTCTTCCAACGTCGTTGTGAACTGGTCGGCGCTTCCTGCCAACACGATCATTCAGGCAATGACTTTCAAAGATGTGGACCAGACCACGCCTATTGCAGGGTCCTCTAGCAATACCACTGCAAATGGTGTTGCTTTTAACAGTCTCGCGCTGTCTGCGATTGCTGTTGCGGCGGATGCGAATGACGCGATCATCCTTGGATCTGTTTCCGATGCCGCGAAGACGATGTCCATAGCAACGCCCAGTTATGCTATGGTGACAGCCAGCCAAACTGTTGGCACAGTAGCCATGGGGGTTGCTATGAAGTCGGGCGCTGCCGCCTCAGAGTCGCCAACGGCTACATGGACCACGCCAACGGCATCCAACTCATCAATCGGTGATGCAGGGATTCGGATCAACGGCATAGCTGCCACATCACAGTCTCAGACAACTTATTATTCGCTGGCTTCGGGGGCGTGGGATAGCAATACATCATGGTCAACTTCTGCGGATGGAAGCTCGGGTGCTTTGCCAACAAGCATTTGGCCCAGCCGAACAGACAATGTCGTGATTCGCTCCGGGCACACGATTACCATAGATGCTATGGACGACAACAAAGCGTGCGGTGTATTACCGGATGCGCTGAGCACAGGTCCGGCTCCCGTGGGTTCGTTCACAAGCTCGAACACCGCGATGTTTTACCAATCAGGCAACATTGATATAAAGGGGACTTTGGTTACTACCACGGGAGTGCAGATGATGGTGAGCGGTTATACGCATCTATTGTCCGGGGGAACGCTGAACACAACTTCGGTGCTCGTGAACCTTGGCAATTTGGAGGCTGATAACGGCTCGACTCTTACCACGGGCGATGACTTAATAATATCGGGTGCCAGCACAACAACGATCAACACGACTGCTTTGTCTTCAGACGATTTGATCATTGATCATACCATTGCTACACTGTGCGGTTCGGGCACGCAACAGCTAACCAACGGGAGCGGCAGTATTATTACCTACGCGAATTCGGCTACAGTCGCGCAGATATGCAGTTCGTTTACTGTGACTTGTTCCGGTGGTGGTTGCGCAGGTACATTCCCGACAGCGGGGACGGGCGCTACGCCTCTGGGGAACGCAGGTCCCGGTGGGGTTGGATCTTCCACTACCAATAAGCTTTGGTTGCGTTCGACTGATTTGAGCCTTGCCAACGGCGCATCAGTGGCCTCCTGGGCTGATGCTTCTGGCAATGGTTTCACTGCTACTGCGCAGACTCCACTGTCGACTACCAACCAGCCAACGTTCCTCACAAACAATGTTAATACGATTATACCCGGCGTGAATTTTCGGGGAACTGATTTGTTGACGCTCGGCACACCAGCGGGTCTTAATTTTGTGCCGCAAACAAGTTCATGGACTTTTATCGCTGCAGGCAACGTTAATACAGGGGCTTCAGGAACCTACATTTCCAAGGCCACGAACGGTAACCGGCAATATCAATATACGGTGGATTCGAGTACCCCGAACCGCTTTGGCGAATTTACGGGCGGCACATTTGTAGTTGGAACCCAAACCGCTACCGGGGCCTGGAAGATACCCGTCGCTACCGTCCCCACCGGCACTACGGGCGTGAATACATACATCAATGGTACTGCGGATCTTACCAATCAAGGCATAGGCACTACTACCGCGCCGAATCCAACGGATGTGTTGATCGGCGCACGTCGGAATAACACCAATGCGGATGCAGGATTCAATCTTACCGGCGTGCTGGGAGAAGTAATTATGTATAACGTCGTACTGTCTACTGCGCAACGCACCATTGTCGAGAATTACCTGTCTGCAAAGTATGCCGTTACTACAGCAACGGAATTCTACACTATGGATAACGGGGGCAGTGGAAATTATGATTTCGACGTTGCTGGGATTGCTCAAGTTGCAAGCGGCGGCAATCATAAGGACGCGAAAGGCTCAGGGGTCGTTCGTATGTGGAATCCAAGCGACCTGAATGATGGAGAGTATCTAATGTGGGGTCGGGATAATACTGCGATGAACACCAACCAGACAACGGATGTCGATGGAACAGTAATCAAGGGAAGATTGACACGCGTTTGGGCGGTGACCGAGTCTGCTGGTGACGTAGGCACTGTAAATATTTCGTTTGACCTGAGCGCATTGAATGGAACATTCATTGGCTCGAACTTACGGCTGCTGATCAGCAGGAGTGACGCTGTTTTTGTAACGAACGATGTTACGCCCATAGTTGGCACTTACTCTGGCACGACACTCACATTTACGGGTGTTAATTTCCAGAGCGGAGACCGGTTTACTATCGGGAATACTGATAATACCAAGCCACTTCCGATTGGTTTGCTGAAATTTTCAGCGCGCCCGTCGGGTGAAACGGTAGTGGTCGACTGGACCACAGCGTCTGAGCATAACAATGATTTCTTTACAGTAGAACGCTCGGCTGATGGGGAAACCTGGGGAAAAGTTCTGGACGTAAAAGGTGCTGGCAATGCGATTAAGGAGATTAATTACCATGCCGAGGATACAAACCCATTTAACGGCGTTTCATACTATCGCCTGCGCCAGACAGATTTTGGCGGCGACTATACTTACTCTGCTATCGTCAAAGTGACGTTGTCCGGAGAGAAATCATACGAGTTGACTGTATACCCAAATCCAACAACTGGAGTGTTCACAATTGACGTTGGCTTTGAAGTCACCGCTGATCAGATTAGAATGTTTGACACGATGGGCAAACAGGTTGCGATCGACATTAAGGCGACAGGAAACGTCGCAACCATTGATTCAGGTCACATTGCCAACGGTGTCTATATTGTTCAGGTGACTAACGGATTTTGGAGAAAGGCCATTAGAGTCATTAAGAACTAGTCCCATACCTTTGCATCTTCTTGCAAAGGGCCAAGGTCGTTAAACAGGAATTCGTCGGGAACTGTCGCGGCCATCATTTCCATTTTCAGAACTTTTTCGCATTTTTGTCATACTCAACGCCTATGAAGACCTTGGCCTGACCCGACATCGTCGGGTCCTCATCTGGTTCAAAATCAGATCAATTTCAAAAGCCATCCGTGCTGGATGCTTTAAATTCATTTCTTCATATTCTAATTACTTCAAATGAAAGTTTTTACAAAAACGGTTTCTCTATTTAATTTATTTAAGGAGGCTATCCGGGGCAGCGAGCAAAATTTTACTGAAGGCAGCATCAACCGTGCGATCTTCATGCTATCCATTCCGATGATCCTCGAAATGGCCATGGAGTCCATGCTGGCGGTTGTTGATATCTTTTTTATCAGCCGGCTCAATGACAACAATGCTGTCACAGCCGTCGGACTTACGGAGTCGGTCATCGCTATAGTTTATTCCATGGCGATGGGTCTGGGCATGGCGGCTACGGCTATGGTGGCGCGGCGCATTGGCGAGAAGGATACTCCCGGCGCCGCCGTGTCCGCAGTCAACGCCATCTACATTGGGTTGACGTTGTCGTTTATCATCAGCGTATTGGGAATCCTTTTTTACAAGGATACACTGCGTATAATGGGGGCTGATCAGGCGATCATCGACGTAGGTTCCGGCTACACACTTTGGATGTTGGGAGGAAATTTTACGATTGTTGCACTCTTTCTGGCGAATGCAATTTTCCGCGGGGCGGGCAATGCCGCAGTAGCGATGCGTTCACTCTGGATTGCAAACATTCTTAACATGATCCTTGATCCGATCCTCATCTTCGGCTGGGGACCGTTCCCTGAATGGGGTGTGGAGGGAGCAGCTATCGCAACCAACATAGGCAGGGCGGCAGGTGTCTTGTACCAGGTGTATTTTCTTTATGGAGATAAGGGTATCATCAAGATCAGGAAAGAGAACATCAGGATCGATTGGGATATCATAAGCAAACTTTTGAAAGTCTCGGCCGGAAACGTCGGGCAATTTTTGATATCAACGGCCAGCTGGCTTTTCCTTGCGAGGATCATTGTCAACTTCGGCGCCGCCGCTTTCGCGGGATACCAGATAGCAATTCGAGTGATTATCTTCACAATCCTACCCTCATGGGGTATGGCGAACGCCGCTGCGACGCTGGTTGGACAGAATCTGGGTGCACAACAACCAGAGCGTGCCGAGAAGTCGGTCTGGACTGCGGGGTTCCTCAACATGATATTCCTGGGTTTGATATCGATCATCTTTTACTTCGCATCGGAGTCGGTCATGAAATTGTTTTCGTCAGACGCGGAAGTGATCGAATACGGAACGGAATGTTTACGCATCGTGACGTTCGGATATGTGTTCTTCGGATACGGGATGGTCATAGTGCAGGCATTTAATGGCGCCGGAGACTCGCGCACACCTACGATCCTTAACCTGTTTGGATACTGGTTCTTTCAGATACCACTGGCATACGTCATGGCAATGAAGATGGGTTTTGGAGCCTCAGGATCATTTTGGGCGATAGCGATTGCCGAGTCTGTATTGGCTATTGTTGCAATTATCGTGTTCCGAAGGGGAACGTGGAAGCACGTGAAAATTTGAAATGCTCTTGGGTCTTGGCCGTTGGTTTTTAACAGTTCGCACTTGAATCGGAGCAAAACTTCGATTCAAGTGCGGATCCTTGAACTTTAACCTTATTGTGGTTTCTCCTCTTTCCGAAACGCGGCCTTCACTGCCTTTTCGAGTTCTTCGCCTGCTCTCTTGAGGCTGGCCTCGACTTCCTGCCACTTCTCTTTATTTTTTGAATCGTTGCGTAGCTTTTCTGCCGAGGCCTTCAGCTCTTCATATTTTTTTTGGAGGTCCTTTTCCACTCTCGCGCTCGCGTCTTTGGCCTCACCCATGAATTGATCGATTTTTTTACCGAAATCCTTGAAAAAGGTTTCAGCTTTACCTTCCTGATTTCCTTCGCGTTTTTCGTCCATACCCCGTTTTATTGATTTTCGAATACCTAAATTACAGACTTAAATCAAGATCTCCATGGAACAGGAGTTGGACCCAGTCGAACACATTCAACGCTTGCTAGAGAACAAATCTCAGGCAAAGCAAGTCACTTATAAAAACCTCATCAACTCCTTTGAAGTCCTCGCAAAAGAATCAAAGCGCGTGGCGACGGAATTGAAAAAGAAGACGAAGACATCTACAGACCACGATGTTACAGTCGATTTCAAGAGGGTTAACGAACATGAATTTCAGGTTAAGCTTGCCGGTGACTTGCTGATATTCGTGCTCCATACAAACATCGTCACCTTTGATGATGAAAGTGAGGTGATGAAAAATCCTTACATAAAAGAGAAGGAGATCAATCGGTATTTCGGCCAGATCATGATCTACAATTTTATGTCTGACTCTCTCAAATTCAATCGTGTCAATGATCCGGGCTATTTGCTGGCGCGCTTGCTGATCAATCATGAGGGCCGGTACATTGTTGAAGGAGAGGGCAAGCTCGGCGTGGTGTACAGCCACGTGTCACCGGCCGCGATCACAGAAGCCGACCTCAACTTGCTGGTTAAGCTGGCACTGACGTTGGCCATAGAGAACGACCTGATGGCACCACCCTATCCGCAAGTTAAATTTATCACCCTTCATCAGAAGCTTGAAAAAACACAGGAGCTGGGAGCAGGCCAGAAGATAGGGTTCCGCATGAGCTACCATGGAAAAATCGAAGCCTGATGCTGACCGTGTTAAAAATATTATTTTTGGATTTGAGTCAACGATTGAAACCAAATCACAACAGCTTGTCGCGATTACTCAACACCCAGCGCCTCCTACTCAATACTTCTTTTAGAAAATCTCTTTGGTTGCCACTTGTATTAGCGTTCGTCGTTGCCATTTCCTCGTGCGCATCCTCCAATCATCATACGCACAAGAAACTAAAGCGCGGAAAACCCATTCCATGCCCGCTGAAGGATTGCTGACATGCGAAAGATTATAATCGCCATCGATGGGTATTCGGCTTGCGGCAAAAGCACCACAGCTAAGGAAGCTGCAAAAATATTAGGTTTTCGATACATAGATTCCGGGGCCATGTACCGGGCAGTGACCCTGTTCTTCCTTGACAATCACATTGCGTTAACAAATCCAAAGGAAGTGAGCAAGGGCCTGGAGCAGATAAAAATATCTTTTCATGTGAATGCCAGGGGGAAAACCGAAACGTTTCTCAACGGTCAGATCGTCGAAAAAGAAATACGAGAAATGCGTATAGCTGAATGTGTGAGTCAGGTCAGTGCCATTGGCGCCGTGCGACACGCGATGGTGGAACAGCAGCGAAGAATGGGCAAGGAAAGGGCCATCGTCATGGACGGGCGGGACATCGGCACTGTCGTTTTTCCCGATGCAGAGCTTAAGGTTTTCCTTACCGCCGACGTGCTGGTAAGGGCCTTCAGAAGACAAAGAGAATTGCTGGAACGAGACGAGATGGTGGATATCGATTCCATCGTAGAAAATCTACTCAAGCGTGACCAAATGGACAGCACGCGACAGGAGAGTCCCCTTCGCAAGGCGAGCGATGCAATCGAGATAGATACCACCCACATTACGATCGACGAAGAGGTGGATGAAGTGATCAGGTTGGCCCTCGGAAGGATGCTAAAAAGAGTGAAATAAAGGCACTGCCGTCCAACCCAAAAACGCCCAACAAAACCCCAAAAAAACCTTGCTGGGGACGGATAATTGTTAATTTTGCCACCGGCCTAAATTAATGTTGCCACTCAGAATTCATGGGCAAATTTATTCGTCTCAAGAAAGGATTTACGATCAACCTTGCGGGCAAAGCAGCCCCGAAAATAATTGAAACAGAACCCACTGAAACGATATCTGTAAAACCCGCAGATTTTTTCGGCCTCTACATGCCAAAAGTGGTGGTCAATGTCGGTGACCCGGTAAAGGCAGGTTCACCGCTGTTCCATGATAAGAAAATCGAGTCTGTCCAGTTCACCTCCCCTGTCTCAGGAGAAGTGGTAGAAGTGGTACGCGGTGAGAAGAGAAAGCTGATTGAAGTAAAAGTCCTTGCGGACAAGCGCAACGACTTTGTCAATTTCAAGAAGCATACGGTTTCAGATATAGCAAACCTGTCAGCCGAAGACATTAAATCGCAACTGATGGCCTCCGGGGTTTGGGTCAACTTTATCCAGCGTCCGTTCGGTACGGTTGCAGACCCCTCATTGACTCCCAAAGCCATTCACGTGTCAGCTTTTGATACGAGTCCGCTCGCACCGGACTACAGTGTTATCTTCAAAGGTCAGGATCAGTTTTTTCAGGTTGGCGTCGACATTATCAAGAAACTTACGAGTGGCGCGGTGCATGTAAACACCCACACCACGAGCGAAATATCAACCGTATTCTCCCAGGTAAAGGGCGCAGAGGTGAACAAGTTCTCCGGGCCTCACCCGGCGGGCTGCGTCGGCGTGCAGATCCACCACATTGATCCCATTAGCAAAGGCGATATTGTCTGGACGATCAATCCATTTGGCGTAATCCAGATTGGAAAACTCTTCCTCAACGGAGTATATGATGCATCCAAAACAATCGCTGTTACCGGATCCGAAGTCAAGAACCCGCAATACTACAAAACGGTAACCGGCGCATCGATCAAAAAATTTATCGCGAATAATCTCAACAGTGAGAACGTCCGGTGCATTTCAGGCAACCCGCTTACCGGAACAAATATTGGGAAAGAAGGACACCTTGGATTTCATGATCTGCAGTTGACAGTATTACCCGAAGGAAATGAGTATGAATTCCTGGGATGGATACTTCCAGGAGCCAACAAGCTGAGTTTTCATCGTGCGTGGGGATTGCTTTCATTTCTCACACCAGCGAAGGAGTTCAAGCTCGACACGAATACGCATGGCGAGCCTCGCGCTTTTGTCCAGACGGGAGTTTTTGAAAGGGTGGTTCCGATGGACATCCTCCCAACACACCTTATTAAAAGTATTCTCGCAGAAGATATCGACGAGATGGAAGCGCTTGGAATTTATGAGGTGATTGAAGAGGACGTCGCGCTTTGCGAATTTGTCGATGTATCGAAACATAATATTCAAGGCATACTTCGCGATGGACTTGAGTTGATCAGAACGAGCTAAGAGACTATGAGTTTTTTGAGGAACCGGCTTGATAAAGTCAAGCACAATTTTGAGAAGGGTCAGAAGTGGGAAAAATTTTACTTCGCTTATGAGGCCCTTGACACATTTCTTTACGCACCAAATACGACTGCCGAAATAAAGGGCGTCCAGGTTCGTGACGCCGTCGACCTTAAAAGGTTAATGATGACCGTCATTATTGCGATGGTGCCTTGTCTCATTTTCGGCATGTGGAATGTCGGTCACCAACATAACCTCGCGATCGGACAAGCTTCCTCTTTCGGAGAAGAATTCTGGTTCGGATTCCTGAAAGTCCTTCCCATAATCATTGTTTCGTACGGCGTCGGCCTTGGAATCGAGTTTCTGTTTTCCACGTTGCGCAGGCATCCAGTGAACGAAGGATTCCTCGTGACAGGAATGTTAATTCCTCTTGTAATGCCCGCAAGCATACCGCTATGGCAGGTAGCAATTGCAACCGCGTTTGCTGTGGTGATCGGGAAGGAAGCTTTTGGAGGAACAGGGATGAACGTGCTGAACGTCGCCCTCACGGCACGGGCATTCTTATATTTTGCCTACCCGTCACAGATTTCCGGGGAGGTCTGGACCGTTTTGGGCGAAGGAGCAAAAACAGTATCAGGCTATTCAGGTGCCACACCCCTTGCATTGGCCGCTTCGTCGACCGGCAACGTGGTGAATGACTTAAATTCTTTTGGCGCGGGGTGGGCAGATGGAATGTATTCGTTCTGGAATATGTTCATAGGGGTGATGCCCGGCTCGATAGGCGAAACTTCTACCTTGATGTGCCTCATCGGTGCCGCGATTTTAGTTTTGACAGGAGTGGGTAGCTGGAAGATAATCGTGAGTGTGTTCGGAGGTTCTTACGCGATGGGTCTGCTCCTAAACGCTTTAGGAACGAATCCATTTACACAGCTTCCGGCTGAGTATCACCTCGTTATCGGTGGCCTCGCCTTTGGAGCTGTGTTTATGGCCACTGACCCGGTGACAGCTGCGCAAACTGAAACGGGAAAGTGGATTTACGGATTTATGATCGGTATCTTTACAGTACTTGTAAGGGTTTTCAATCCGGCGTATCCGGAAGGTATCATGCTGGCGATATTGCTGATGAATGTTTTCGCCCCGCTGATCGATTATTTTGTAGTTGGAGCAAACAAAAAACGGAGATTACAACGTGCGACAGTCTAATACTTACATCATCCTCTATTCTGCCGCCATCACGATCGTGTGTGGTGGACTACTGGCCTTTGCGGCAGTTAGCCTGAAGGATAAGCAGGATTTTAACATTGCGCAGGAGCAAAAGAAAAATATACTTTCTTCTGTTATAGCATTGAGCGAAACGGATGACGTGGACGCAATTTATAACAAGCGTGTGAAAGCGTTCGTGCTGGACTATCAGGGCAATGTCGTAGCAGGCAAGAAGGCCCCGGATGTTGTCGTAGCATCCGAATACAAGAAAGCCCCCAAAGACAGATTGCTCCCGGTTTATGAGTTTCGAAGTGAAGCAGATACATCGAAAGTCGAGTATGCTGTTATGCCGGTGTATGGATACGGCCTTTGGAACAACATATGGGGATTTGTGGCCGTGAAGTCTGACTTCAGTACAGTCCAGGGTGTGAAGTTTCAGCACGCAGGTGAAACACCCGGACTGGGTGCAAGGATTGAGTCCGAAGAAATTCAGGAACGCTTCAAGGGTAAAACCATTTTTGACAATGGAACCCTGACTTCAATCGCAATCCAGAAAGGTGAAGGTCAGGATTATTCCGGAAGCCCGCATAAAGTCGATGGAATGTCCGGTGCTACGCTAACTGGAAAAGGAGTCAATAACATGCTCAAGGATTACCTAGCATGCTATGAAAATTATTTGAAGAAGAAAGCAGACGCGAATAAACAAGCATCACTATGAGTACAGAAGCAGCCGTCGTAGAAAAAGCTCCGGAGAAGAAGGAGGCACTTTTTTCAAAGAAGAATGTAAAACTGATCTCGAATCCGCTGGATATTGAGAATCCTGTCACGGTTCAAATCTTGGGTGTTTGTTCTGCACTTGCCGTGACGACACAGATGAAACCCGCATTTGTAATGTCACTGGGACTCACCATTGTGACAGCATGCTCCAATGTTGCGATATCGGCAATGCGTAATACGATCCCCTCCCGGATCCGTATTATCGTGCAGTTAGCTGTGGTATCCTTGTGGGTAATTATGGTCGATCAGGTTTTGAAGGCCTACGTGTACGATGTTTCCAAACAACTTTCTGTTTTTGTTGGCTTGATTATCACGAATTGTATTGTGATGGGACGCCTGGAAGCCTATGCAATGGCAAACAAGCCGTGGCCCTCATTCCTGGATGGAATCGGCAATGGCTTGGGTTACGGCATGATCTTAATGACACTTGCATTTGTCCGCGAATTGTTTGGTGGAGGATCACTTTTCGGATATAAAGTATTTGCCTCACTCGGTATCCCATATCAGGGCAATGGTCTGTTGCTGCTTCCGGCAGGCGCATGTATTTTGCTGGGAATCATTATCTGGGTCCAGCGGTCATTGAATGGTTATCGTGAAGCTCATTAATAGTGAAGAATTATGAAAGATCTCTTTAACATAGCCATACGGTCGACATTCATCGACAATATGATTTTTGCATACTTCCTCGGGATGTGCTCTTTTCTTGCAATCTCCAAAAAGGTATCGACTGCATTTGGTCTTGGTATCGCCGTGATTTTTGTAATCGGCGTGACGGTACCGATCAATTGGCTTATCCAGAACTACGTGCTCACAGCCGGATCACTTGCGTGGCTTGGGCCTGACTTTGCTAGCATCGACCTGAATTTTCTTCAGTTCATCGTATTCATCTCGGTTATCGCTGCCATCACGCAGTTGACTGAAATGGCTGTGGAAAAATTCTCACCTGCTCTTTATGGAACACTCGGTATTTTTCTTCCGCTCATTGCGGTGAACTGCTCTGTGCTGGGTGCTGCATTGTTTATGGTAGGACGTCCCTATAATCTGGCTGAGGCGACGGTTTTCGGTTTTGGTTCGGCTACCGGATGGATGATCGCCATCGTGGCGCTGGCAGGCGTACGGGAAAAGATGAAGTACTCTAACGTACCGGCACCGTTGCGCGGATTGGGAATCACGTTTATCCTGGTCGGTCTGATGTCATTGGGTTTCCTGAGCTTCCTGGGATTCACGCTTTAAGCGTTCGAATCTGATATCCTCAGGAACTGATAACAAGGCTTTTGGGTTTTGGGTGTTGGGTTTTGGCCAGGCATCCTCTTTGAATAAGTGTCCACCTTCATACCTAGCGAATTTAGTGGGCACGGGCGGCTTTGGTCATGTGCCCGAACTACCAACACCCAATAGCCAACACCTGCTCATCTAACGCCCCCTTCATGAAAAAGCTATTCGGTAAGATCGTTCGCTATTTTTTTAACGGAACACTGTTCATTGTTCCGCTGGTGGCAACCATCTACTTTATCATTCAGTCATTCCAATGGCTTGACAGCAGGCTTGATTTGCCCTATCCCGGTGTGGGATTTGCCATTATCCTGAGCGTAATCACGTTGTTCGGCTATTTCACGTCAAATTTTGCATTTCGTACAATGACCGACTGGTTTGACGCTGTGATCAACAGGATCCCACTTGTTAAACTGATCTATTCATCTATAAAAGACCTGCTTGCCGCTTTCGTTGGGGACAAAAGGAAATTCAACAAACCCGTACTGGTCACGATCAACAAAGAGAACACGCTCCATCGCATCGGTTTCATTACCCAGTCCGACCTGTCTGAGATTGGACTCAAGGATATGGTGGTCGTTTATTTTCCGCAGTCCTATGCATTTGCCGGGGATCACTTTCTTGTATCAAGGGAGAACATCAAAGAACTGAACATCAACGGAGCCATTGCCATGAAGTTCATTGTATCAGGTGGGATATCAGGGTTCAAGGAGCAATGAAGGGACTTCCCCTCCAATTCAATACCGGCTGTGCAAATTCGACTCTTCGACATGCACTACTGTATTGGATATTCAATATTCTTTTCCAGAAAATCTCCCCGGCAACCTTATCTTTGAGTCAATGAAAAAGCTCCTCATCGGGTCATTCTTTATATTGTTTGCCTGCCAGGTAAATGAGGCAGATGCGCCCGAGATGAGCACCCAGGATGCGCAGCAGATCGGCGCCACCAGCGTTGTGATGGGAGCGGAGATCAAGGAGATTGGGCCCATTCGACCGATGAATTACGGATTCTTCTGGGATGCACAGTCAGATCTTTCGGTCATCGCAGCTGCAAATAAACTTGTGCTTGGTTCTGCCAGTGGTCCAAAAACATTCAGCATCAAGCTCGACAATCTGACGAGAAATACCACTTATTATTATCGCAGCTTTACAGCCAACGGCGATTATTCGAAGATTTATTACGGGAACACAGTGTCGTTCAAGACCTTAAATTAGTTTCAAGTTCCAGGTTCAGAGTTCAACCGTGCACCCAAATTAGGGCAATTTCTTCTTGCATTGACGGGCATCGGATCTTCACCGCCCTTTTAAATTTTACATTTAGCGTTTTACATTTTACATTTCACCTTCGTGAAAAGGCTCTTCCGCGTTTTGTTTTTCCTTTTTGCTGCGCTCTACGTCATTATTCATCTCTTTGATTCAGCGGAGAGTGATGTAGCTCCTGTGGCGGAAGTGGACGGCGATTACGACGTGCGCGATACTGTCGGCCAATTCGTCTCCATGACACATCATCGCGTATGGAAGGATCTCGATGAGTCAAAGCACGCAATCACGTTTAGGATCAGGGAGGTCGATAACGATGAGGCTTTCAAATACAGAGACGAGGTGGAGGTGGTTGAGGATGGGACTGAGAAAGGATTTTGGCATAATTTATACCTCGACCTATATGATCATGATAAACGCCATCTCCAGCCATTGAGCGATTCGTTGGCGGCGCTGGCGGTTAAAGATGACCTTCAGGAAGGTGCACTCGTCTATGCGACTGTCTCAATGATTCAGGATATAAAGTACAATTACATACTCCATTCCGACAGCTGTTTCATACACGCTGACTATCCATGTGTTCCGCTTCAGAGCTATGGAGTGCTGTCGCCTGTGGAATTTATGTATTCCTTGTCGGGTGATTGTGATACGCGGACGCTACTGCTTTTTACTTTGCTTAAGAATCTGGGTTATGATCCAATCATTGTCAATAGCTACCAATACAAGCATTCGATGCTGGCAGTGGATCTCCCAACCTCCGGCGACTATTTTATCCATAAGGGGAGAAAATTTTATTTTTGGGAGACAACCGCAAGAGGATGGTTGCCTGGTATGCTCCCGCCGGACATGAATAATCCTGAATATTGGACTATAATCCTTGACTATGAATTCCAAGCTGACCCTTCTCGCACTTATTGAAATCCTCACGGCCCTGAGTCTTGGTGTCGCTATCCTTGCCTCGACTTATCTTCTTTTGAAGTACGTGGGCTCCAGGAGGTACGGCATAGAGAAAAACAACCAGGCATATGGGATTTTTATGGCAAGCGTGCTCTTTTCCGTAGGGTATATCGTGAGTGGAGTCATACAGCCGCTCCTGTCGCTGTTCCGTATCCTCTCTACCCGCGACACCAGCACACTGCATCTTGCATTGTCGTTTTTTGGCATTGGTGCGATCTATAACCTTGCCGCATTCGCCGTTGCGTTGCTGGTATGCCTGCTAGGAATGGTATTGTACAACTATATCACCCCAATCGACGAAATGACAGAAATGCGCAACAACAACATCGCTGTCGCGCTGGTCGTTGGAAGTATCATCATTACGCTCAGCCTTATGACCCGTGATGGAGTAAGTCTTTTGATGGAGTCGTTTATTCCTTATCCTGAGATGTACCCGAAAGGGCAATGATTCTAATTGATAACCCCGGAGCCGATCAGCTCATCCCCTTCGTACCAAGCGGCAAACTGACCTGGAGTCACACCTCTTTGTGGCCGGCTAAAGATGATGTAAACACCATTTTTCCTTTGATGAAGAGTGCATTCTTCAAGCGGCTGGCGATATCGAATGCGCGCACGGAAGCTCTTAGACTCACCGTCTTTCAGCATGAGATCAGGACGGACCCAATGCGCATCTGCCAACGGGATGAATAATCCTTTGCGATAGAGCCCGGGATGATCTTCACCGCTTCCGGTATAGATCACATTTTTTTGTGTGTCAGTGCCGATTACAAACAGCGGTTTCTCATACCCACCGATATTCAAACCACGTCGCTGACCGATCGTATAGTAGTGGGCACCATTATGTTCGCCAACAATTTCACCAAGTGCCGGTTCCAGGGTATAAGGCTCGGTGATCCCACTGAGGTTATCGTCTGAGTATCCGTTCTTGAATGCGGCTGAGTCGAACGGAACCTCGATCACGTTCCCCTTTTTGGGTTCGAGGCGCTGTTGGAGGAAGTCAGGCAAATGAACCTTTCCCACAAAACACAGCCCTTGGGAATCCTTTTTTTCAGCGGTGGCCAGGCCGGCCTTTTTAGCGATGGCCCGTACTTCGGACTTCAGCAGCTCTCCAATGGGAAACAGTGCTCTCGATAGCTGTTGTTGTGTGAGCTGACAAAGAAAATAGCTTTGATCTTTGTTGGGATCCTTTCCCGCAAGCAGTTGATACATGGTCTTTCCGTCTTTTTCGACGGTGCCCTTGCGGCAATAATGGCCCGTGGCGACAAAGTCGGCGCCAAGTTTCAATGCGGCATCCAGGAATACATCGAATTTGATTTCACGATTGCAAAGAATATCAGGGTTGGGCGTGCGTCCTTTTTGATATTCTGCAAACATGTAGTCAACGATGCGCTCCTTGTACTCTTTGCTAAGATCGATAGCCTGAAAAGGTATGCCGAGATGCTGTGCAACGATCATTGCGTCGTTGCTGTCATCAAGCCATGGGCATTCGTTGCTGATGGTGACAGTGTCGTCGTGCCAGTTTTTCATGAACATGCCGATTACCTCGTATCCCTGTTCCTGGAGCAACAGCGCAGACACACTCGAGTCAACGCCTCCAGAGAGACCCACCACAACACGTTTTTTTAAACCAACTGTCGACATGACTTACCTGCTATTTCGCTGATGCGATTTTTTCGCTCAGCAATTCATTCACAACCTCATTGAAGCGTTGCTTGAATTGATCATAATAAACACCGGTGCCGGGTCCTTCAAATCCTGTCCGGATATGCTTCACCCTACCGTCACGGCCAACGAAGATAGTCGTCGGAAATGCAAGAACCTGGTTTAGCATGGGAAGCGTTTCGGCTGCTTTCTTCTTATCATTGGTGCCTGCGATAACAAAATCATAAGGAACGTCCAGCTTGGCCTTCATCTTTTTTACCCGTCCACTCGCATATTCAAAATCGTCCTTTCGTTCGTAGGCAAGTCCGAGTATCTCGACTCCGCGGCTGCTGTTTTGTCTATACCATTCAGATAGAAATTTTGTTTCGTCCATGCAGTTTGGACACCAGGTTCCGAATATCTGGAGTATCAACACTTTATTTTTAAATTTTTCATCTGCAGGAGTTACTTCGTTGCCATTAACGTCCTTGAACCTGAAATCGATCTTGTCGAATCCTTTTTTCAAGTATGTGAGCGCTTCCGCATCCGGCATCTTCGCGTTGTCGTCTTTCACGCCCGTCCAGACTTCATGCGCGCTCTTTCCGGACCAGTAGTCGCCGGTAAGCCTTCCATCAGGACCTTTGGCGGCAATGAATAGAAATGCATGGTTCCCGTCAAATGTGCTCAGATAGAGTTTTTCCCCGATCACGTTTCCTTCCAGATAGCGATAGTCACCCAAAGGCGTCAGAAATGTTCCTTCTGCGTAGTTTCCTTTTTGTGTAAAAACGCCGACTGAGACTGTAGTATCTTTTTGATCACTGACGAAAGTGACTGCGTACTTGCCGTTGAAGTCCACCCCTGCGACTTCCTTCGTTTTCTCGAATCGAAAGTCATCACCAAAGGTGGCGTTAAAAGGAAGTTTGAAACTTTTGTCGTAGTTCTTATAGTAGAAGCCGTCGATGGAGTTTTCGTTTACTTTCGCACGTAGTTCAGCATCAAAAATGTGAAGGATCATTTTTACAGAATCCCCCTCAATGCTGATTTCATCCAGTTTGATTTTTTCAGACGCATTCTTAAGATATGCGATGTATTTGCCTCCTTGATTTTCAATGTCGAAAGTAAAGGGCAACTCCTGGCCTTGCAATTTGATCACGCCACGGTAGATGCCGGATTTCAGTTCAGCCGGTTTTTGACTGCAGGCTGCGAAAAGCACGGAAACGATGAAAAGGCAGAAAATTCGCATGGATTTCAGATTTTCAACTGAGAACGCAAAAATGCATCAAATGATTCTAATTTCGTCCCTCCGACTATAAAAAGGGGTTCAAAATCAATGGCTGTATTAAAAGATATTCGGGTGCTTGAATTGGCGTCCGTTCTGGCCGGCCCGAGTGTGGGGCAATTTTTTGCAGAGCTTGGCGCAGAGGTAATCAAAGTTGAAAATCTCCAGACAGGTGGTGACGTTACGCGGACGTGGAAGGCAGCGGGGGAGAAGGCTGGTGATTTATCTGCATACTTTTGCTCATGTAATTGGGGAAAGAAATCTGTCGCGGTGGATCTAACGACTGTGGAAGGAAAGAATGTTGTCCAAGGTCTTGCGTCGAAGTCGGACATCATCATTGCAAGTTACAAGCCGGGCGACGCTGAGAAACTCGGTGTTGGGTATGAACAACTTGCAGGGAAGAATGCTAAGATCATCTATGGACAGATCACCGGATATGGATCCGATAACGACAGGGTGGGTTACGATGCAGTGATCCAGGCTGAGTCGGGGTTCATGGACCTCAATGGAGAAAAAACTGGCCAACCTGTAAAGATGCCTGTGGCCCTCATCGACATTCTAGCCGCACACCATCTCAAAGAGGGAATTTTGCTCGCGATGCTGCAACTTCAAAAGAGCGGCAAGGGAAGTTTGGTGGAAGTTTCACTGATTCAGGCTGCGGTTGCCTCGCTGGCTAACCAGGCGTCGAACTGGCTTGTGAACAATAAACTTCCGTCGCGGCAGGGCTCATCGCATCCAAACATAGCTCCTTATGGGGATGCATTTGAAACGATGGACGGAAAAAGAATCTTGCTTGCAATTGGCAGTGATCGGCAGTTTAAAGATCTCTTGAAAATATTGAACCTGCCCGAGGACAATGAATTGTTTTCGACGAATCAAAACAGAGTTGTTAACAGGACGGCCTTGAATGACTTGCTCGCAATGAAGATACGGACGGTCCATTCAAGTGAGTTACTGAAACAGATCCACACATTTAAGATTCCTGCCGGTATTATACAAAATGTTGAGCAGGCTTTTCTTATGCCGGAGGTACAAGGGATGTTGATGAATGGGGCATCGCTTGCAGGCGTCCGTAATTTTGCAGCCAGCTCTTCATCGTGGTCAAAAACGACACTCTCGCGACCACCTCACTTCGGTGAACATAACGCCGAGTTTTTCCGGGTGTTTGCGGGAAAATAATTCCTCATCCAGGCAATAACAAATCCTATTCGGGTCTGGTAGCCTTCATCTTCTGAGGGTATAGATATTGCATTGGCATTGAAACTCGCAAGTTTGATTCCGCTGCTGCTGGGCATCGTGATCCTGGTTTTCAGCATCCTGTTTCAGATAGCCAAGCTGATCGCAACAAAAATGTGCTTATTGTCGGGCGAAAAGCGACGGCAGAACAAGTTTGTGCAGCTCCTCCACGATGACCGCAACGCAAGGCCTTCCTCCGTGGTCGTTGTGATCCGGTACTTGTTAATTGATTCCAACCCTTCCTTTCACCAACTCAAAAATGCTTTTTGAGTTATAGCCGACTCCATTCTTGAAAACAAGCTCGACTTTACGGATGTCTGAGATATCTTTCGAGGGGTCACCATCGATAACGATCAGATCAGCCTCTTTACCAACTTCAATCGAGCCGATCTGTTTTTCCTTTCCGAGTGCTGTCGCACCATTGATTGTGGCGATCTTGATTGCTTGCAGCGGACTGAAGCCTTCTTTTACAAGAAGCTCAATCGCGCGCTGATTTCCGTATCCCGCAATAACGCCTCCGTTGCCCGTGGGGTCCGTGCCCACCGTGAGCAAACCACCGGCATCATAGAACATTTTCTCCAGACGCATGCAATTCTTCAATGCCGTCTTGAAAGTTTCTGTCCTGGGTTTCACGAGCTTGTAATATTCCTCCCGGGTGTTGTCGGCCATGGCGGCGATGACCTCATTGTATGGTGGATCGATATCGAAAACCGCTAGCGTGGAGTTGATGGAAACCTTTTTTTCGATCAGGAATCTTATCAGGCTTTTGGCTTCTTCACTATCGGGATTCATCTCAGCGAGACCATTTTGCGCAGGACATTCATCCTTCACTTTATTTTTTGCAAAGTCTGTCGACGCGAGGAAGCCGTGCTCGAGGTGGTCTATTCCCAGCGTAGCTGCCTCGCGATAGGTCACAGAGCATAAATGCCCAGTTACTTTCAAGCCCCTCTGATGAGCTGTTTCGATCGCGGCGCCGAGCGTTGCCTGATTGATTTTCATATAGGCCTTGAATGAAGTCATGCCTGCGTCCGCCCAATAGTTGACGAACTTTCGCGCCTCTTCTGGATTCTTGAGTTGATACATTTGTGGTGCGAACGCTCCGGCACCCTCCAGGTAAGGCGCGGTAGGTTCAATGGTTGGGGCGATGATCTTGTTTTGTTCGGACTCCTTTGCGAGGCTTATATCAGAATAAGGCTCAAGACTTCCTGCGGTTCTGATAGTTGTTGCGCCCGAAGCCAGGTACAACTTGGGGAATGTGAATGGTAACTGTTTGAAGTGCGCGTAGAATGGCTTCAGTGAATAGGCGGGGTAGTACATGTGCTCATGCAGCATGACAAATCCGGGCAGAAGTGCTTTTCCTTTGAGGTCTAGCGCTGTGGCATCAGGTGGTATTTTTATTTTATTTGCGTCGCCGACCGCTTCGATCTTACCATTTCTAATGATTACGGTTTGATTGGGCTTCGCAGGATTTTCTTTTCCATCTATCACCAAGGCATTTGTAAGCGCGATGACCGGGGTATCGATATCAATGTGGGCTTTGACGTCAGGGGGAGGTGTGGTCTGCCCGGCAGACATGAGCGACAACAAGGAGCAGGCAATTGCAAGGAGGTTTTTCATGAATAAAAGATAGCGACATGATTGGGCAAAGCAAAGACAATAAGAAAGTTCGGCTGTCAGTTGGTGGTAAGCGGTTGTAAGAATGCGCTTGCTTTTGAGCTATATTACAACATGAACATTTTTGCACGCAAATCGATTGAAGCCGTCATCAAGGGTGGGGAAGATCACGGAAAGGGAATGAAGAGATCGCTTGGTGCCGGTAACCTGGTTGCGCTGGGTATCGGTGCAGTTATCGGTGCCGGCCTCTTTGTGCGGACAGCAGAAGCGGCGGGTGAAGCCGCAGGGCCGGCCGTTGTGATTTCGTTTGTAATTGCTGCCGTTGGTTGCGCGCTTGCCGGCTTCTGCTATGCGGAATTTGCCGCTATGATCCCGATTTCCGGAAGCGCGTACACATACACTTACATTACGATGGGTGAGGTCGTGGCGTGGGTCATCGGCTGGTTGCTGGTCCTTGAGTATGCCTTGGGAGCTTCCATGGTGTCCGTGGCGTGGAGCGAATACCTGAACAGACTATTGGGTGGCGCCATTCCCTATCAATGGTGTCATTCACCTTTTGAAACATCGCCTGCCGGTGAGTCCGGAATAATGAACGTTCCCTCGATGATTATACTCACGATACTTAGCCTGGTCCTTATCAAGGGGGTCAAAGAGTCCGCCACGGTAAATGCTATTATTGTTTTCATTAAAGTTGGAATCGTCCTTGTTGTAATCGCAGTGGGCTGGCAATTTGTAAATCCGTCTAACTACGCTCCTTTTGTGATACCGGAAGGAACACCCGGTCACGAAGCGTGGAACCGCCACGGATGGTTAGGTGTGCTTGGTGGCGCGGGGATTGTTTTTTACGCATTCATTGGCTTCGACGGTGTGTCGACAGCAGCTCAGGAGTGCCGCAACCCGAGACGCGATATGCCTATCGGAATCCTGGGGTCGTTGCTCGTGTGTACAATTCTTTATGTGTTGTTTTCGCGCGTCTTGACCGGCGTTGCAAACTGGAGCGAATTTCTCGTTGCGGGCAAGGAGGCATCCGTAGTGTATGTCATTGAAAAATATATGCATGGATACGAATGGCTTTCAACATGGGTCAACATTGCTATCCTGGCGGGCTTCTCATCTGTTATCCTTGTTTTACTCTTAGGACAGTCGCGTGTTTTCTATACGATGTCACGCGATGGATTGCTGCCATCAATTTTCTCGGACTTACATCCCACATTCAGAACCCCCTACAAGACGAATCTTGTGCTGCTTTTCTTTGCATGCATATTCGGTGGATTTATTCCGGGAAGCGTGTCGGGAAATTTGACAAGCTTCGGAACGCTGTTCGCATTTGCTATTGTTTGTCTTGGTATTTGGGTGCTTCGTATCAAGAATCCCAACGCTGAGCGTCCATTCAAGACGCCGCTTGTTCCGTTTGTTCCGCTGCTTGGTGCGGCTTTATGTTTTACTATGATGGTATCATTGGGAAAACAAACGATAATAGGAGCGATTGTGTGGCTTGCTATCGGGCTAGCCATCTACTTCGGATACGGCAGGTTCAGAAGCAAAATCATGGAAAAGTCTTAGCGTCAAAGAATAAGCTGAGTTATTCCATACGCGCCGACTCCCAGGATCGAAGCAACGCTGACCCAAAATGCTATATCGTAAACCATCCCTGACCTTACCGGTTGTTCCCTCTTGTATTTATAATTAAACGCGGCGAACACCACAATGAACAACATAAAGGATCCAACGATCCCTCCTGATAAGACCATCAGCACCGGTAATTGGATGAACAAATAAGCAGTAACCCATAGTAATGGAAAGATCCAGGCAAGAATACTGACGAGCTTCTTCCTTTTATCGGCGGCAAAAAAATCAATAAAGCCAAGCTGTCCGAAAATATCCGGAAACAGTCGCGTCCAGAAAGCCGCAGTAGCATATACGCTCGAGAACAGAACAAAAAATGCCCCGAGTAAATAGGCGGTTTTTATTCCGGGGCCAAGAGACTCGGTATAAATGAATGCAAGTGTTTCGATCACTTCGTTGCCCCGGGGAATTTCGCCCCTGCCATGCAGCACGGATGCTCCCAATAGGTAAAATGCGACTGTTACCGTTGTATAAATGATCATCGCAACCGTGGCGTCGAGGTACATTACGCGGATCCATCCCCGCGCACGTGTTCGCCATGCATCCGTATCCTCCCTGGGTCCGGTGTAAGACGCGTAGCCTTTCTCCAGGCACCAATAATTATAGGCAATGATTTCGTCGCTGGCGACTCCAGTGATTCCGAATGCACCAATTGCTATTCCGACAATCTCTCCGGAAAGATCAAAGGTCAGACCATTCATCAGATCTGAAAGTGAAAGAGCGTACGGTGTTGATTGAAACGCGATCAGTGAAGTGAGGGTCAGGATCGTGAACAATGCGATCATTCCCAGCGATATTTTCTCCACGGTGCTGTAATTACCATTGGAGATCAGAAGTGAAACTGCGACCGCGATTACAATTGACCATGCTGGGATTGAAAGTCCGGAGTAAAGCATGTTCAGCACTACGACTGTACCTCCCAGAATTCCACCCACCTGTACGATTTTCAAGGAAACAAGGATTAGCATTATCCATACTGGCCATCGCCCCTTGCCAACGCTAAAGCCGGGTAGCTTATTGAATGATTGCATACAGGTCTCGCCGGTAGTGATAGCGTGCTTTCCAAATTCAAGCTGGACTGCCACCTTTGCCAGGCAGCTGATGATGATGATCCACATGGCGGTAAATCCCGCCTTCGCACCAAGGATGGTAGTAGCAATAAGCTCTCCCGATCCGACAATCGACGCAGAGAGAATAAATCCCGGTCCGAGAAATCCAAGCATTTTTCCGAAACGCGTAGGAGGGTCTTTGATCGTTTTCTCGGTGATGACGTATGGATCGACCATGGTTGCAGTTAGATAAAAATATTGATAACAATCAAAGTAACGCCGGCAACGACGCCGACCACCAGGCTTCCAAGGGTAAAGAGACCGAAACCTTTTTTGACATCCATGCCGCTGAGTTGGGTAACAACCCAGAAAAGGCTGTCGTTAGCGTGTGAAACGATCATGGAGCCAGCGCCAATGGCAACCACTACGAGCGCTTTGGAAGTTTCGGAATCAAATCCCAATACCGCCATCATCGGGGCAATGATCGAGGCGGTGGTGATCATGGCGACAGTTGAAGAACCTTGTGCAGTCTTGATTGCTGCTGCGAGCAAAAATGGCAGCATGAGTCCGATGTGAATCCCGGACAGAGCGTCCGAAAGCACTGTCGCGATGCCTGAGTTTTGCAATATCTTTCCGAAAACTCCTCCTGCACCTGTCACCAGCAGAATAATGGATGCGCCGGAAAGCGAGGTGCCGACCCATCCTGACGTGGACATCATGCTTTTGTCAAACTTCTTTGGCAGCGTAAAGGCAACGAGCATTCCGATCAGCAGTGCAATGACAGGCTGCCCGATGAATGAAAATATTCTCAATACTGTCGAATTTTGCAACGTCTCGTTTTGCATGTCGGCCAGTGACTTCAGGACGATGAGGATAATCGGCAAGAGTATCGGTACAAATGAACGAACCGGTCCCGGGGCATCTTTTATGATTTTTGATAGCTCCTGTTCAGATACTTCGGGAGATGGATCGATGTAAGTCTTCGATGCGAACCTGGACGCATAGGCAATTCCTGCTAGCATGGCGATGAAGCTTACGAATAGTCCCCACATAATGACCAGCCCCAGGTTGGCATCGAGGATACCGGCAGCACCGATGGGACCAGGTGTTGGAGGAACCATGCAATGTGTGGTATACAACCCAAGACCTAACGCTACAGCAGATCCAGCGAGCGAAATCCCCGCAGCCTTTGATAGACTTTTATTCAGAGGACTTAGAATAACAAATCCGCTGTCGCAGAAAACCGGTATGGAGACGATCCACCCGATAACACCCATTGCCGTGGGCACCCGGTTCTTGCCAATTACTCTGAGGACGACTTCTGCCATCGCAAACGCACCACCTGATTTTTCGAGAAATTCTCCGATGATGACTCCGATCACGATGACCAGGCCGATTTTTCCGAGGGTGCCGCCAAAGCCATCATTGATGGAGTCGACAATCACATTCAAGGGCATCCCCGAAAAAATTCCGAACCCGATCGCAGCAAGCAACAATGCGAGGAAGGGATGAACCTGGAATTTTGTTGTCAGCAGGATTATCGCTGCCACTGCAATGATTAAGAGTGCTATGTGGAGCATGCGAGTTTAGAGTTCAGGGCTTGCCCCGACGCAGCGTTTCGCGCAATCGGGGTTCAGAGTTCAAAGCGATTAGTGATCCCATCATGGCTGTTTTTTATTTTGACGGCGGTGAGAACTTCACGACCTGGTTTTGCATCGGTGGTTGTGACTTCAAATAGGCAAAGATCGCGGCAAGGTCTTCGCGGGACATACCGGCATACATTGTCCATGGCATGATAGTATTGAATTCACCGGCGCTTACGGTGGGGAGTTCGAACGAGGAATCCGCATATACCTTGAATCGCTTGACAAACATGTCTTCAGTCCATGCACCGATCCCGGTTGTCGCATCCGGCGATATGTTGGATGATCTGACGATCGATCCGTCCGGGAATCCAAACTCACGCCCCCCTGCGAATGCCTGCGACTCGATGATCTGACCTTTATCAACTTGTGTATGACACTCGCGGCAACCTGAGGCATTCGTCATATAAGAGCCATATGCAAGTATGTCTGAAGCATCAGGCTTCTTTTGAGGATTGGCCTTCTGAGGCAATGTGTTAATAATGAAGTTCATTGGAAAGTCAGGTGTGGAAGCAGTTACCTCGTTTTTTATGGGGCCAATCGATCTGACATACGCGATGATCGAATGAATGTCGTCAGGATCCATGCGGCCATAGTATGTGTAAGGCATTAAGGGAAACATTGCCTTGCCGTCTTTGCTCACGCCAGTTGTGATTACACGAAACAATTCTCCATCCGTATAACCGCTGATGCCTTCGGGGGTAATATTCCTGGCGACGAAAACGCCCGGCATTCCGACGGATTGATCAAACACATCGCCACCCATTCCTAATGTGCCAGGAGTCAGGGGACCGGAGAATTTTGAAAAGTCACGCTTGGAGTGACAATCCATACAAACGCTCACATGGTTGGCGAGATAGCGACCGCGTTCAATGCGTTCTGGTGTTACGTCTATTTTTATTTCGGTGGCGGGCCCGACGTCGGGGAGTGCAAGCTTAATGTAGGCAAGCGCACCAGCGATAACGAGAGCACTAAGGGCAAGGAGGTAACTGATGATTCTGACGATTTTCATTCGGGTAGAGTTAGGTGGCTCTCAAATTATGAAAAGAAGTTTAAAGTTCCAGGCGTTCGCTACGCTCCTAAATGCAATTAACTACAGAGAACGGTGAGATCGCGGCGCCGATGCGGAGATATTTTGTTGTGTACATGCGGCTGAATTGGAATTCTAAATGTTATGGGAACTACCAATGCTATGGCCAAAGGCCAAGGGCCGTCAGAATATCATCAAATAAATAAATGCGAGCAAAAGCAAAACGGCAACTATCTTTAGCCACACGCCCGAATTCGTAAATTCATATCCGCAAATCGGGCAGACTTTACTATTGGACTGAACCTCCATGGCACACGAGGGGCACTCCTTTGTTTTAGACATGGTCCTCGAAATTTGAAAATTGATGCTGGAATTGGGGGCTATCGTTGTCTACTGCCGACTGCTTATTGCCAACTGCCTACTAAGTATTCAGCCACCTCATAAACCTTCCCCATGCAGTCTTGGGTTCTGGTCTGGATGCGTTAACCGGTTGTGGTTCCTCTTCAACTTCGTGAAAAGTCTTTACAGCTTTTGTGGGTTGAGTGGCATTCATCTTCTTCATGTACCGCAGCGTCTTCTTCTCCTTTTCAAGAGCGGCCCGCTCTTGTTTTTTATTCTCGGCTTCACGCGCCTGACGTTCTCGTTCGGCAGCGATAGGATTTTTTGCGGTGCGCGATTGATTCCGTTCTTTCCTCGGCTGATCCCGGAATTCACGACGAGGTTTTCTTTCAGCGTGGTTCGGTATTTCTGTAGGCTCCCCGGATGGTTCTTTTTTCTTTGGTTCTGGCAGGTCGATCTTACCGAGGACTTTTAATCCTGACAGCTCGATCTTCTGAGCTTTGATGAGTTCAACTTTTTGTTCCTCAGAATTCTCCTCAGCGACCTCCAAACTTACTGATGGCTTGCTCTCCACCGGTTGTGGCTCACTTTGCTTTTCCAACTGCTCGATTACGTCGGGTTCCGAAATGTCCGAAGGCGAAAACTCAAGACCCGCTGGTGCGAACTTCTCAAGCAACAATGAAAGATGGGATTCTTCTATCTTCGTGTTGCCGCCGTTTTCAATTTGAATATTTTTTTGAGCGAGAAAATCTACAAGTTCACTTTGCTTTACTGCCAGTTTCCTGGCCAATTGCCCGAGTCTCATGATTCGCTTTGTACTGTTAATCAGGATGCAAATATACCTTGGTCAGCAGAAATTAAAAAGGCGGGCAATCCGGCTGCTTGCCGCAGATTTCAGTCAATGAAATCTTTGTAACCTTCCCCGGCCATCGTGGTATTACTGACAAATTACTTGTGCTTACACTCGTGATTTGAGGCGATAAAACAGTGAGAGCGATTTTTTTAGTTAGCAGGTTAGGTTGACCGAATGCCGGGGACTTGAACAGGAGTGGATATGCACTGCGCTCCTTTCAACTTGCCTGGCTTCTGTCTTGTGATTTTTTTGATCGTCAGGCCGCACACAAACACCGCCAACCAGTCCAATCGCTTGGAAATTAGACCTACCTTTGCCTTTTGATTCAGGCGTGCTTTCAGCGGCAGAGTATTTCAGAGAAGTAAGAAAATTCACAACAAGCCAGTATTGGTACACGGGGTTGCGCATAACGGCGGGTGTGATGCTTCCCACGTTGGTGCTGGAGCGATACGGCTGGCTGACGGAAGGTATGCCGTTCTTGTGGGGTGCGCTGTTTGTTGCCATTACCGATGCACCCGGACCGATAAATCATAGGCGAAATGGATTGCTTGCTGCAGTCGCAATCAATACCACTGTTGTGCTCATCACGTTGATGCTTCGTGATTACCAGCCTTTGATTGTTCTCGAACTCATAATTTTTACATTCTTTTTTTCTCTGTTCGGAATTTTTGGAAATCGCGCCAACGCAGTAGGCACACTGGGCATTGTGATGATGATTCTGAACCTCGTTTCGCGACCTTCGTCAGCGAACCCTCAATGGACGGTAGCCATCCTCACCTTCGCAGGGGGTATATGGTACACGGGCTTCAGTCTCCTGTTATACGGCATCAGGCCATACAAATTGGCGGAGCAGGCGATCGGCGAGAACTTAATTGCCATTGCCGGCTACTTCCGTGCACGGGCCAACCTGTTTGATTACAGACGTGATCTTGCCGGTATTTTTAATGATCTCATGCATGAGCAAAGTACGGTCTTGAAGTGCCAGGATCAGGCACGGGAAATATTATTCAAGACGCGCCAATTCTTGGCGGACTCAAGTCCCAGGAGCAGGAGTATGATGATGATCTTCATCGACTCTGCCGATTTACTGGAGCAGACGATGGCGGCTTATCACGACTATGCTCAGCTTCGTGACACGTTGAAGAGTTCTGATTTGCTCGACAGATTCCGTGACACTGCGATGGTGATGGCGGCTGAACTTGAAAGGATAGGCTACATCGTGCAGTCGGGCGACCGCGTGCGGGACGACGTGTCGCTCAATCTGAAACTTTACCAATTGGAAGTTGCCTTGCAAGAGGCTCTGGTTCAGGCCCACGACGGAGCAGTAATAGAAAGTTTACGTGCCCTCGAACGCACGCTTGGGAATATGCGGCGTATTTCGAATTTATTGCAGCGGCTTGTAATGTATACCCGGTTGGAGGGCAACCTTCCGAGCTCGTACTCAACTGTCATCGAGGCCAACAAGATTGCCGTTGCACAACCAATAACGTTTGCTGCAATTTTTGAGAATCTCACTTTCAAATCGAACACTTTCCGCCACGCGTTCCGATTGACGACGGCGGTGATGATCGGATATGCAGTCTCATTCTTTCTATCGCTGAGCCACGTGTATTGGGTGCTGCTGACGATCGTAACGGTACTCCGTCCGGTGTACGCGGTTTCGCGTCAGCGTAATATTCAACGGGTAGCGGGTACCCTCGGCGGCGCAGTTATCGCGATAGGCATCCTGTATTTTATCTCCGGCAGAGGCTATCTGCTGGCGATCATGATCTGTAGTATGGTGATGAGTTATAGTTTTTTCAGGATCAACTACCTGAGCTTTGTGCTATTTCTTACGATCTATGTGATCATCACATTTCATTTTCTTAATCCATCAGACTTCCGGACCCTTATCGAGGAACGACTCCTGGACACGGTGTTGGGTTCAGTGATCGCAGCATTGACGGCGAGATTCATCATCCCCGTTTGGGGCCATGAAGAAATAAAGAACAATATGATCGAAATGGTGAAAGCGCACCGTAAGTACCTGGACGCGGTGTGGGATGCAGTGGAGGGCGGCAGCCAGACTGAAGTTTATAAGCTTGCCAGAAAGAACGCTGTGGTCGCGTTGACAAATCTTTCTGATAATTTTCAACACGTGCTGTCCGAACCAAGCCATACCAGGCAGTCGGAGCAACTGCACCAGTTCGTTATCGCCAATCATTTGCTGATGGGGTATATCGTTGCACTTTCGAAGGAAAAATTCTCGCGTGAAACGATCTCAGATGCTGAGGTTCATGCTTTGCTTCAGGATGTTCATGACGAGCTCGGATTCGCGGAGGCTAGTCTCCTTTCGACTCGACCAGCGTCGCTTGCTTTGGGAAACGGAATTCAGCCTGTGCTGCGCGGACCCGCGACACTGCTAATGATCGATTCACTTTCCCGGGAGATTGCGATGATCTCCCAAAAGTTTGTGAGCAATTAATCTGCGTAATAACCATTGTGCTATAGGATGGCTAAGTGGCTGAAGCGAGTGTGGAAATCCCAAATTGTTTCGGTAAAAAAAAATTCCACAATATTCAATGCGTATCCCCAACGGAGATTTACTATTTCTGACGCATCGAATTGTTTTATAACTGGTTAAAATGGTATAAGAAGACAAGCAGGCCTTTGAAAGCCGGCTTGGGATTATCTTTGATCTCGAGCACAACCTCCACTTCAAATTTAGTGACTCCTCTCAGGTTGGCGATCGCATGCAGGCTGGCGCGGAGCCGCACTTCACTGTTCACCAAAACGGGTTGATTGAACTTCAGATTTTCTATGCCATAGTTGATCATCATCTTGACATTGTGAAACTCAGTGATCTCATCCCATAAATGAGGTACAAGTGATAAAGTGAGGTAGCCGTGAGCTATGGTCGACTTGAAGACCGTTTCGGCGGCAGCGCGTGTTGGATCCGTATGTATCCATTGATGATCCAGCGTGGAATCAGCGAATTGGTTGATCTGGTCCTGCGTGATTCTGATGTAGTCCGAAACTCCTAGTTCTTTTCCGAGATATGTTTCGAATTCCTTGTGGGAATTAATGATCAGTTTACCCATTGCTTTCGGTGGAAATTTCAGTCTAAGATAACAGGAAAGCTTAATTTAGGCACGTTTTGGTGCATGCGCCGCTCGCCAACGGCAAAGACTTGGAAACCGATGTGCATCGCGGGTTGTCCGGTTTCGTCCCTTTTTTGTCCCGACTCCTCACAGGTAGAATCAAACTCCCCCGACCGCCTCGCCGTTGAACCTTCTATTATTTGACCTAAGCCAAAGGACTTATGAAAAAAAACCGCTTGCTTTCCGCACTTCTATTCCTCTCAATCTCCGCTGTCGCCCAGGAAAATCAGATCCTCGTCGCGCCACAGTGGCTCAATGACCACTTGAAGGATCCGAAAACAGTTATTCTTCAAATCGGCACATTGGAATATGACTATAACAAGGAGCATGTTCCCGGCGCGCAATATCTCTGGCCAGAATGGCTTGCCCCGAATTCACCTAAGGGAGCATTCAATGCCCCCGATACAAAGAAGGCCACTGAGTTACTTCGAGGCTATGGTGTAACGAATGACTCACATATTGTGCTTGTCTTCGTTCGCAACCAGGTGAGCGTCACTTCACGTATGTTTCTTACACTCGAAAATCTCGGCCTTCGTGGGAAGGTACATTTGCTTGACGGCGGATTGGAAGCGTGGAAAAAGGCAGGTTACCCAGTGTCGCAGGAAACGCCTGTGGTAAAGAGAGGAAATGTTAATCTTACTTCCGGCAACCTGCTGGTCGACAAAGACTATGTACTGAAGGACCTCAATTCGGGTGCGGGTGTAGTCGTAGATGCCCGTATGCAAAGATTCTATGATGGCGAGCCGACCGGCAACCCGCGCGATGGACATATCACCGGAGCAAAGAATATTCCGTATACGGAAATGGTTGATCAATCAAATCTCTTTAAGTCACAAACTGACCTTCAGGCATATTTTACCCCTGTTGTTCCGGACAAAGGAAAAGAAGTCGTCACATATTGTTTTATCGGTCAAACTGCCAGTGTCGTTTATGTGGCCGGCCGGATACTTGGCTACGATATGAAGCTCTACGATGGTTCCCTGGAAGAGTGGAGTAGGATAGAAAGCCTTCCGATGGAGACGACGAAAAAATAGGGACGAACAAAGCAATCGGCCCCAAGGATTTTCCGCCAAAATCCCGGCGCCACGTTTTCAGTGTTTTGACTGCTGCATGAAAGTATTTGCCGCGATTAAACTTTTACACCCAGTCGATCTTTAAGTGGTTGAAATCATAAGCGCACGAGATCGTGAAAACTACGAGGATCACATCCCTGTTGCCTTCCTTTCGTGAAGGTGATTCTTATTGCATTCGCCATCATTGCTATCCTGGCGCTTTTAAATTGTGGGTTGTTAACCGATTCTGGGGGATTCATTTTTCGCGAGCCGGCGTGACGCCGGTCTTAACGCAGCAAGCCGACTTGAATTTGTGGGGGTGAGCATAAAAGTCATTTAACTTTTGTAACCACTCCGGCTAACCTCAGTTTACGCTTAAAACCTGCCAACTATGATCCTAAGCTACTTCACCGTCGCTGCCCGGAATTTCAAGAAAAACAAAGTCCACACTGTTATCACGATTTCAGGGCTTAGCCTTGGAATTATGGCCACTTTGCTCGCGCTCATGTTCATCATCGACGAGCGCTCTTTTGATCAGTTCCATTCAAAAAAGGACAGGATATACAGGGTCAATAAAATATTCGTCGACCCTAACAAAGTCGAGAGTAAGAACGGTGAAAGTTCAGGAATGATCGGCCCAACCATGCGCGATGATTTTGCTGAGGTGGAAAGCGTCGTTAGATATTATCCATGGTATGACCAAACCGTGCTAAGCTACGGCGAAAAGACTTTTTTAATGAATCCGCAGGACCTCAGTTTTGCCGACAGCACCTTTTTCGAGGTATTTGATTTTCCCCTAGTGACAGGTAATCCGAAGACCGTCCTGACTCGTCCTTCAACAATCGTAATCTCCGAGCAAATAGCGCAAGCGCTTTTTGGAAACGAAAACCCGATTGGTAAGACTGTTGTGGGCATTTCCAACCTGGAATTCGAAGTGACTGGTATCTCCAAACCTTCACCCCGCAATTCCCACATTCAATTCAAAGGAATAGTGTCATGGTCGTCGACTGTTCCCCAACTCGGACCGGAACCCCTGCAGCAGGATTGGATGAACAACTGGATCGCCCAGGGAATAAGGACTTATGTGCTGTTGAAGGAAGGCGCCGACCCCGTTGCCCTCGAAGGAAAATTTCCCGACTTCATGCTGAAGCATTCGCCGGATCGCGCGGATCGCTATAAACCTTACCTCCAAAAGTTTTCAGAAGTGTACTTATACTCGTCTGATACGAGGTATCACAACCTGGCAGTAAGTGGAAGTATCCAATTCGTAAACCTGTTTACGATCATTGCGCTTTTCATGCTTGCGATAGCCTGTATTAATTATATCAACATCAGCACTTCAAAATCTACAAGACGAGCGAGAGAAGTGGGCATGCGCAAAACGATGGGAGCAAACCGCGGCCAGCTGATTAATCAGTTTATGGGCGAGTCTTTTCTGCTGGTCACCGGTTCGACAATCGTCGCTTTGGGGCTGGTGTACCTGGCTCTTCCATTGTTTAACGACCTTACTGGGAAGACCATTCCGGCTGAGCAACTATCAGATCCAGTCGTACTTGCCGGGGCGATAACGTTGATCCTCATTGTGTCCGTTCTTTCAGGCAGCTATCCGTCATTACTGATTGCGTCGTTCAATCCGTCGGAGGTTTTGCGAGGTGGAGGGAAAAGCAAGGTATCGGGTAACTTGCCCCGCTACGCGCTGATTACGTTCCAATTTACGGCGTCGATCATGATGATCGCCGCAACACTGCTTGTCTATCAGCAAATCAAATTTGTGCAATCGAAAGATCTGGGGTTCGATAAAGATCATATCCTCGTATTAGACCTGACCGATGCATTGAAAGAAAAGCGGGAAGTTATTCAGCAAGCCGTTGACGCTTTTCCAAATGTACTAAGCACGTCCGTCGGAAGAACGGCCCTTGCTCGTGGCTCTTCGTCTACCTACGTGATACCCGAGGGTTTCAATCCCGATGAGGTTGAAGTGAGGACATTCCCAGTCGATGGTTATTTCCAAAAGACGTATGGCCTTCAAATGAATGAGGGGCACTTCTTTGATCCTACAAAAGCAAGCGACTCTGCAGCGTTTATCATTAATGAAGCCCTCGTACGGCGACTTCATTGGGATGAGCCACTCGGCAAAACCATCAAGTTTGGGCCTGATCAACCGGCATGGCCCGTAATAGGCGTATTAAAGGACTTCAACTTTAAGTCTCTATACGATGACGTTGAGCCGCTCGTAATGTGGGTGTCGAAAAGGAGACCGGAGAATATGTCTGTGAGATTTTCAGGAAATCCTGCACCGCTCCTGACATTCCTTGAGGCCCGGTGGAAAACATATGAAACGCGTTACCCATTTCAATATTCTTTTCTGGATCAGGACTATCAGAAGATGTACACCTCCGAAGATAAGCTGTTTAAAACCCTCATCACTTTTGCGGGACTCAGCATCCTGATCGCGTGCCTTGGATTGTATGGACTCGTTTCTTACACAATCGAGCAACGAACCAAGGAATTTGGAATCAGAAAAGTTTTGGGTGCCAGCGTATCGAGCCTCAACTTTCTCGTCAACAGCAAATTCATCATGCTGGTGGCGATTGCTGCCGCAGTTGCAATTCCAATTGTGATCCCGATGATTGACACATGGCTTTCCAAATTCAAATTCAGGATCTCGCTTGGACCTGAGCCATTCGTCCTTTCAATATTGATAACACTTGCCGTGACTGTTATGGCCGTGAGCATTCATGCGATAAAGGTGGCACGCGCCAATCCCGTAGAGTCGTTACGACATGAATAAAAAAAATCTCACGCAGATCGCCCCGATATCGCAGACTTATTGTTGCGTTGTCTCTGCATGGCTGGATCTGCGTGAGTGTATTTCAAATTACTGCTTCAATGTCGCATCGCCCGATCCTGTTCCAACTCTGATCTTGTTGGTTGCCTTTCCCTTAATGGCTGTTTTTCTCACAGTTATATTATCCTTATCTCCGCGACCGATTTCCTCAGTTTTGTCGAATTCAAATGGTGCTGTAATTGTGCCGTGACCTTTGCTTGCCTCCATGGTGATCTCACCTGCAATTGCGTTGCCGTTGAAGTTGAGTTCAGCATCTCCTGAGCCACTGTTTACCATTATATCATGTTGTGGCGCCGCAGCCAGCACCACCGTCGCGTTGCCTGATCCAGAATTGAACCTGCTTGCACCAGTTAGGTTGACGCCTTTTGCCAAAACGCGACCACTACCAGTGTTGAGCTTAAATGCCGCCCTGCTCTGATTGACATAAATATTTCCCGATCCACAGTTCAAATCAAAATCTCCACTGCTGTTGTCAATTGTTGCCGATCCTGATCCGACGTTAACATAAAGCTCTCCGTTGAAACCGTCAAGCTCAATGTCGCCGGAGCCAGTGTTGGCGTTGACTATGCCGCTTACTTTGTTCAAGGTAAAGCTGCCTGATCCTGTTGTTGCGTTGAGATCCAATTTGAGATTATTCGCTTCGATCGATCCCGATCCGGTGGTGTATTTGATTGTCATGCCATCGGGCACGGAAACTGTCCATTCGGAATTGCCACGCACGTTGTTGGCATGAAATGTTTCACGGATGACGAGACGATCGCCGTCCTGATCCATGGTGTTTTCAACATCATTGTCGTCATATGTATACCGCAACTTTACTGTCACCGTCTGGTCGGTGCTCTTTTGGATTTTACAGCTAGCGGATGAATTGCTCATCTTGATCAATTTGATGCCCGTGAATGATTTTGTTTGCTCTTTTTGAGCAAGCGACAGCAATGGCGAAACGAGTGCGATTGCAAAAAGGCTATTTTTTAGATATTTCATAGCTACGTCTGTGTTGAGATTTTGATAGTTACCGGGAAAGAGTAAGTGGGTTACGCGAGGTTGCGTGGATTTTTGAATATTTTTAAATAGAAATGAAGCCCAAACGCAATTCTGCGAAATGAAGCCATGAACTTTCGCCGCCTTGATCCCCCGAATGGGTTGAGAAACATCATCGACTGCTACTGGATCGCTGAGGACAATGACCCGACATCGGTACTTCAAAAGATTATCCCGGATGGATTTCCTGAGGTCATTTTCCATTTTGGCGATCCCTACCGGATTAACCTGGGGAGTCAATGGGAGAGACAGTCAGCGAGCTTGTTGGCAGGTCAGATCACCAGGCATTTTTTTCTTGAGAATACTGGCCGGTCCAGTATGCTCGGATTAAAATTTAGACCAACTGCTTTGGCTAGCCTTTTCAATATTTCAATGGATACAATCACGGATCAGGTGGTTGAATTGAGTACTCACAGCCGCGAGTTGGCGATCCTTGATACGGCAATACGACAAGCAACTGATTTTGAAACGCGACTGACACTTGTAGATAACTATTTGCAAAAATTTCCGGCAACTGCCCAAACTGTCGTGGAAGCTGCCGTCAATCGCATTTTTGAAACATGTGGCACTATTTCAATAACTACGTTGGTAACGGAGTTAGGTGTCAGCGAAAGGCAGTTGGAACGCCTGTTCAAAAAGTTTGTCGGCATGACGCCGAAATTTTATGCCCGTATCATCCGGTTTAGTCACATTTTCCAAAACAACGCTGGCAAACAAAGTTGGGCTCAGCTTGGGCTTGAGACTGGGTTTTACGATCAATCACATTTTATCAAGGATTTCAAAGCGTTTACCGGGGAAGATCCTTCCATGTATTTCTTTGATGATGTCAACCTGGCAAATTTCTTTATGAAGAAATAGCTGTTGTCGGATTTTTACAATGGGGTGGCGAGTCGCGGGGTTAGTTTTGAAATAAAATATCAATGAAGAAACCCTTTCTGTTTTTTATCGCCCTGTCGGCGTCATTCGCTGGCTTGTGTCAAGCGCCGTCACAAAACGCCAGCGCCGATTTCAAGAAACTTCAATGGCTTGTTGGAAACTGGAACAGAACATCCGTTAAGCCGGGTAAATCCGGTTTTGAAGAATGGAAGCGCATCAATGAGTATGAGTTGAGTGGCCGTGGTATTTCAATGACAGGGACTGATACAACGTTCATCGAAAAGATCGGGATGATCATGAAGGATAACCACATTTATTATACAGCAGATGTGCCAGAAAATAAATCTGTGGTGTTCTTTAAGATCACGGAACTGACGCCCAATGGCTTCACTTGTGAAAACCCTGATCACGACTTTCCGAAGAAGATCGTTTACAAGCTCGAAGGAAATAAAATGACAGCCGTTATATCGGGTGACGGAAAGTCCATTCCCTATACGTTCGAACGAAAGTAAATCGGTTATTCGTTGCGTAACGAGTTTACCGGGTTCGCATGTGCAGCCCGGAGAGCCTGGGTGGCCACGATCATCAAAGCAAACAATAGTGATATCGCCCCCGTGAGTGGAAACACCCACCAAGGGATCTCGATCCTGTATTGATACTTGTCGAGCACCACATTATTCAATAGCCACCACGAAATCGGCGACGAGATGAGAAAGGCAATCATGACGAGAATGGAGAAATCTTTCGATATCAACCGCACGATTCCTCCGACTGAAGCCCCCATTACCTTCCGAATTCCGATTTCCTTTGTGCGCTGCTCGGCAGTAAATGCTGCAAGACCAAACAAACCAAGGCCTGTAATGATGATGGCCAGGGATGCAAAGAGTGTGGCAAGCCTGCTCGTCATATTTATAGAAGTGAACTTCCTTCCAAATTCAACGTCAGCGAATTTATAGGTGAACGGATAGGCTGAGTTATATTTCTTAAAGATCTCTTCGACCTTCTTGATTGAGGATTGCAGATCCTCCGTTGGTTCAAGCCGCACGGTTACTGAATTTGTCCAGTCCGGGTCCATGATCATAAACATCGGCTTGATCGGCTGATAAGGTGAACCCATTAAGACATTGTCAACGATTCCCACCAATGTTCTTTTTTTACCCCACAAGTCGAGTTGCGTGCCAAGCGGATTTTCAAGATTCATGAGATCCAGGCCAGCCTTATTAACAATGATTGCCAATGTATCGCTCTTGAAGTCTTCAGAAAAATCCCGGCCGTCGAGGATCTTAATCCCCATTGTCTTGAGATAATCGTACTCACAAGCAATCGTGGTGAAAATCACTTTACGGTCCTCCGGTTTTCCCGGCCAGCCCAGGAAATTATTTGACCATATCTCTGTAATGGGACTGTTTGACTTCGTCACTGAGTTTACCACGCCCGAAGTCAGCAATTCCTGCTTGAGCGGTCGAAAGTTCTGTCTTAACTGATCAGTGTATTCTATCGTAATCAAATTATTCTGATCGTAGCCAAGATCGCGGCTCTTGACGTGCTGGATTTGTTTGAAGATCACGATGGTGCCGATGATCAGCAGAATTGAAAAACCGAATTGCATTGTGACAAGCACTTTGCGCGGCGTGCTTGCGCTTTTGCCGACTTGTACCCTTCCTTTCAACACTTTTACCGGTCTGAATGAGGACAGATAAAACGCGGGATAGCTGCCCGAGAGAATTCCCGTGATGAAGATGAGAGAACCGGCAAAGATCAGGAAACGCGTCGAGAAATAATCGATAAAAAGTTTCTTGCCAACCAGGTCATTGTAGAAAGGCAGCGCCAGTTCCGTCAACAAGACGGAGATGCCAAACGCGAGCATGGCGATAAAGAACGATTCGCCGATGAACTGGAAAATGATCTCTGCTCTTCGCGAACCGACGCTTTTGCGAATTCCCACCTCGCGCGCGCGTCGCTCAGACCTTGCAGTCGCCAGGTTCATGAAATTGATGCAAGCGATCAGGAGCACAAAGACGGCGATGATCGTAAACATTTGCACGTACTCAACCTGACCTCCAGCTTCTCTCCCTCCTTCAAAATTCGAATGCAACTTCCAACGAAGCAGGGGATGCAGAAAAAGCTTACGCTCAAAGTCCTTCTCTTTCTCATTTTTCATGATCAGGTCTTCGATGGCAGCTTCCGTTTCAATTTCTTTGGATGGATCGTTCAGCTCGACATACATCTGGAATGAGTTGTTGCCCCAGTTGTCAAGGTTGCGTATCACCCATTCCCGGCTCGTATACAGGCTCCAGGGCAGGAGGAATTCAAATTCGAAGGAAGAATTTGTTGGTACATTTTTTAAGACAGCTGCCACTTTCAATTCATCCTTGTTGTCCAGTTTGATGATTTGATTTAACGGATCCTGATCCCCGAACAGTGATTTCGCCAAGGACTCCGTAATAACAATGGACGTCGGCTCCACAAGTATTTTTTCGGCAGTCCCGCCCTTCAGGATTGGAAACTCGAACATCGTGAGAAACTCAGGTCCAACGTAGTATCCCTTCGGGTTAACACGGGTCTCGCCCACGGTTAGCAAATGCGTCCCACCCCAATCGGCGGCGGTCGAGTTCTTAATATTCGCATCTACGGTTTTTATCGCCAGGTGAACCGGCAGCGGCAACGAATTCCAACTATTGATTTTTCCATCGAACGGTGCATTGATCCATACCTGGTAGAGGCGATCCGACTTAGGATGAAAGCTGTCGAAGGACATTTCATCGTAAACCCACAGCAGTATCAAAAGACTGCAAGTGATGCCAATCGAAAGGCCCGCAATATTGATGAATGAGTAAACCTTGTTCTTGAGCAGGTTGCGAAATGTGACTAGGAAATAATTTCGGAGCATAGCGCACAATGGATTTGTAACAATACCGGACCGTTTTTAAAAGGTTACGGGCTTGGAAGTAGGCTATAGAGAGTTGGTGTAGTCGAAAAGTTGCGTCCGACACTCTATTATATAATACCTAGAAAGGTTGCTCCCTTGGCCCGCACAGACAGTCTTGACTGAAGGTGCCACAATGACTCCACAGTCGTTTTCCATCGAAATCGCATAAAATGCCCAAAAAAGGGTTGAAAAGTCGATAAAGTGGATGAAAGTGGGTTGAAGTGGTTGAAAATGTGATTTTTCTCCTTATGTTTGCTTAGGAGAAAAAGACAACCACTACGTCTATGACTTTCTTCACCAGTGAGTACGAGAGTAAGCTTGATGCCAAGGGCAGAATGGTGCTGCCTGCGCGGATCAAAACCCAGCTTCCGGAGGCGGAAAGCCAGGAATTGGTCATTCGCCGCGGTTTCGAGCCATGCCTTATCGTCTACCCGATGGTGGAGTTCAAAAAGGTCTTCTCAAAAATTTCTGGTCTCAACGAGTTCAATGAGGAGTACCGCAAACTTCAGCGGAACTTCTTATCGGGGGTCGTAACGGTCGAATTGGATGGAAATGGCCGTTTTCTGATCCCGAAGAACATGCTGGCTTACGCACAGATCGATAAGGATGCGATTCTGGTGGGTACAGGCAACAAAGTTGAGATCTGGAATCCATCGGTCTACGAGAAGCACCTGATCCAAGACCCTGGTGAGTTGTCAAAGCTGGCGGAAAAATACCTCAATGAGTAATGGATGCGGGTCACCGGTATCATCGGCCCGTCATGCTCAGCGAATGTATTGAAGCACTGCAAATAAATCCGGAAGGCATCTATGTGGATGTCACCTTCGGCGGCGGTGGGCACAGCTTAAAAATTCTCGAACACCTGAAAGGAGGTCGTTTGATTGCCTTTGATCAGGATGAAGACGCGAAGCTTCAGGCAGAAAATATAGCGAGTCGTTCTTTTACATTTTGTCAGGCAAACTTCAGGTACGTGAGGCAGTTCCTGAAGTTGAATGGAGTAACACGGGTGAATGGCGTGTTGGCGGACCTGGGGATTTCTTCTCATCAGATCGATTCGCCAGAGCGTGGATTTTCGACACGCCTTGACGGACCGCTTGATATGAGGATGAACAAAAAATCTTCTCTCACGGCAGCACAGGTACTGAACGAGTTTTCGTCCGCACAGCTTCACAAGATCTTCGGCATGTACGGAGAAGTGAAGAATGCGAAGACCCTTGCGGAACGAATAGTGCAGCAACGCGCCGTCAAAAAACTGGAAACCAGTGCAGAGCTGACCGCAGCATTGACGCCACTGGCGCCCAGGGGGAAAGAGTTTAAATACTATGCGCAGGTATTTCAGGCCCTGCGCATCGAAGTAAACCAGGAGATGCAGGCACTCGAGGAATTTTTACTTCAATGCGGAGAAATAATAGAGGAGGGAGGAAGATTGGTAGTCATGAGTTATCACTCCCTCGAAGACAGAATGGTTAAGAATTATATCGCGACGGGAAAAGTGTACGGGGAGCTTGAAAAGGATTTTTATGGAAACCCGATAAAACCTTTTCAGGCGGTTAACCGCAAGCCGATCGAGGCGAGTGATGAGGAAGTGGAGGAGAATAACAGGGCGAGGAGTGCAAAGTTGAGGATCGGGGAGAGATTAAAAGGGAGTTAGTAGTTAATAGAGAATAGTTAATAGGAAGGACGATGAGAATTTGGGAGACACCCCTATTAACTATTAACAGATAACCGATAACTAAAAGAGAGAGAATAGTTGATAGAGAATAGTTAATAGGAGAAGAGCTTCATTCAACGTGCACTCTGATAACTATTAACAATTAACTGATAACGGAAAAGAAATGGAAAATAAATTCAGAATAGGAGGGCCGGAAAAGGGCAACGAACCCAAGGTGAAACAGTCCTCCGGAGATGGCTCAAGCATGTTCTCAGGCATGGAGAAGCGCTTGAAGTTGGAGACCTATTTCGAAGAGGGCTTTCCGGTGCAATATCTTCCTAAAATCCTTTTCGTGATGGCTATCGGACTCTTGTATATAAGCAACACGCATTACGCGGAGAAGACTGTGCGGCGCATCGATGCGGTGCAATCCGAGGTCGAAGATCTGAGGGCTGACTACACCACACTGAAATCGGATTTGATGTTTGCGAGCAAGCAAAGTGAAGTTGCCCGTAAGGTCAAAGTCATCGGTCTTAAAGAGAGTTTAACGCCACCCACAAAAGTGGAGGTAGAAGAAGGTGAATATTAAGAAGTCCATATTGATCAGGGTTCGCCTCGCATTCCTTGCGGTGGTGATTTTTGCTGTTTGCGTTGCCGCTAAAGTCGGCCATATCCAGTATGTGGAAGGTGACAAGTGGATTCGCATGGGCAACGAGATTTCTTTCGATTACAAAAAGATAAAGGCCACCCGTGGAAATATCTATTCCGACAACGGCAGTCTGTTGGCTACTTCTCTTCCCTTCTACAAAGTGGCGATGGATCCTACGCTGGCAAAGAAGGAAATTTTCAAGCGCGACGTTGATTCCCTTGCTTATCACCTGTCACGCTACTATAAAGACAGGTCACAGACTGATTACCGGCGCATGCTTGTCGATGCGCGGGAAACCGGGCGTCAGTATGTAGTTATCAATCGCAAGCAGATCAACTATCAGACTAAAAAGGAGATGTCCACCTGGCCAATCTTCCGCGAAGGTAGACTTCGTGGCGGTGTTCTTTTCGAAAAAATGGACGTTCGCTATCGGCCTTTCTCTAACCTGAGCCGACGCACGATCGGATTTGTCAACGAGAATGGAAACGGCGCAGGCCTCGAGTACAGCTTTGAGGATGCATTAGGCGGCCAAAATGGTGAAGCGTTGTTCCAAAAGATCGCCGGTGATACGTGGAAGCCTGTGTTCGATGCTAATAATATTAAAGCAATCAACGGCCTGGATATTCAAACCACCATTGATATCAACCTGCAGGATGTCGCTGAGACATCACTTTACCGTGCGATGCAAAGCCACAACGCGGACCAGGGAACGGTGGTCGTAATGGAAGTGAAAACCGGCCATATCAAAGCGATCTCCAACCTCACCAGCGACGGCCACGGCGGCTATTACGAAGAGCTCAATCATGCGGTCGGTGGCTCCATTGAACCGGGTTCGACTTTTAAGCTTGTGACGATGATGGCATTACTGGAAGATACCAACATTGAGCTAACAGACAGCATCAATACCGGTAACGGTATTTACAAGTTCTATAATAAGGAGGTACGCGATCACGACGAGGGTGGTTATGGAAGGATCACGATCAAGTCGGCATTCGAGAAGTCTTCCAACATAGCAATGGCCAAACTGCTGGATAAGCACTTTGGGACGAAGCCTGCCAAGTTTCTTGAATACGTTGATGAACTCAAGCTGTCGAAACCCCTTGGCTTGCAGATAGTAGGAGAGACCACACCGAAAATTTCCAGGCCCAAAGACAAAAACTGGAGTGGTATCACACTACCATGGATGGCCTATGGTTATGGATTTGAGATTTCACCGTTGCACACGCTCACGCTTTACAACGCTGTTGCCAACGACGGTAAAATGATAAAACCCATCTTCGTCACTTCCATCAGCAAAGCGGACGAGGTCACGAAAACATTCGAAACGGAAGTCCTCAATTCAAAGATCTGTTCGAACAAAACGTTAAACAAACTGAAGCTTCTGCTGGAAGGAGTCGTTGATCACGGCACTGCAATGAATCTCCGCAACTCATACTATCGCATTGCAGGCAAGACAGGTACGGCACAAATTCTCACCAATGGTAAATATACCAACCGCGTGATCACATCCTTTGCAGGGTACTTTCCAGCGCACGCGCCGAAGTATTCCGCCATCGTCCTGATAAAAAATCCAAAAGGAATCCATCAATACGGAAACAGCGTCGCGGGCCCCGTCTTCAAGGAGATCGCTGATAATATCTATTCACGCGATCTGCAGCTGCACATTCCAATGGAAAAGAAAGCGGCGTTGGAAGCTGGTGTCTTTCCAACCATCAGGGCCGGCAAGCAGGATGAACTGACCATGCTATGCAATGAGCTGGGGGTATCCAATCACTCGGCAACGGAGGAAGAATGGATCAAGGCTGCGAGAAACGGGAATGCCGTCACGTGGAGGAAGAACGCCATTATCAAGGATCATGTGCCAGACGTACAGGGAATGACGCTTCGTGACGCAATCTTCCTGTTGGAAAAAAGCGGTCTGCGCGTGGTTCATGAAGGTAAAGGGCGGGTAGAACAGCAATCGCTTTCCCCGGGGGCAAGGGTGTCAAAAGGATCAAGGATTTATATACGGCTGAGCTGACATGGCAGAGTTAAGAGACATATTGTACACGGTGCGAATAACTTCGACTTCGGGAGACATGAACGTCGACGTAAAGGGTATTGCGTTTGACTCCAGGAAGGTACAGCCGGGCTTTCTCTTCGTCGCTGTAAAAGGCACGCAGTCGGATGGTCATACATTTATTGAGAAGTCGATCATCTCAGGTGCCGTCGCGGTGGTGTGCGAAGCGCTTCCTGAAAATATAGATGAACGCGTCACCTATGTGACTGTAAAGAATAGCGCTCATTCCCTTGGACTCATCAGCAGCAACTTTTATGGAAACCCTTCGAAGAAACTGAAGCTTGTTGGCGTGACGGGAACGAATGGGAAAACGACGGTTGCCACGCTTCTGTACAAGCTGTTTGGCACGCTGGGCTATAAGTCGGGTCTTCTTTCTACGGTAGAAAACAGGATAATAGATAACGTTATTCCTGCGACCCACACCACGCCTGATTCAATTCAGCTCAATGAGCTTCTTGTGAAAATGGTGGAGGCTGGTTGCTCACACTGCTTCATGGAGGTAAGCTCGCACGCCATCGACCAGGGACGCGTAGAGGGGCTGCAGTTCACAGGTGCATTGTTTACAAACATCACCCACGATCACCTGGACTACCACCGGACTTTTGAAAGTTATATCCGTGCGAAGAAAGGACTGTTCGATGGCTTGTCCTCCGATGCATTTGCTTTGGTCAACGTAGATGATAAGCGGGGCATGGTAATGCTGCAGAATTGCAAAGCGAAGAAGCAGACGTACGCATTGCAAAAAATGGCTGATTTCAAGGCCAAGATCGTAACGAATTCTATCGAAGGTCTCGAGCTCGAAATGGACAACAAGAATGTCTGGTTCAGGCTCATCGGAGATTTTAACGCCTATAACTTACTCGCTGTATATGGAGCGGCTGTATTATTAGGAGAAGACAAAGAAGACGTGTTGCTCCGCCTTTCATCGATGACAGGTGCAGTCGGTCGCTTTGAACTGGTGCAGCCCGGATCAAAATTTACTGCGATCGTGGATTATGCGCACACACCCGATGCGCTGAAGAATGTCCTTGAAACGATATCGCATTTCAGGTCTGGAGCCGAACAGGTGATTTCGATTTTTGGCTGTGGTGGCAACCGAGACAAAACAAAACGTCCATTGATGGCGGCGATCGCCTGCAAATATTCGGATAAGGTAATTTTCACTTCCGACAATCCGCGCGACGAAGATCCTATCGAGATCATCAAGGAGATGCAAAAGGGTGTGGGTCCGGCAGAAGCCAAGAAGACAATTGTAATGGTAGATCGTGAAGAGGCGATTAAAACTGCCTGCATGTTGGCTCGCGAAAAAGACATCATTCTCGTGGCAGGGAAGGGACATGAGACTTATCAGGAGGTTAGAGGAGTTAAGAGACCATTTGACGACAGGGAAGTTTTAGCAAGGATGTTAAAAATGTTTGCGAACTGATGTTATACTATTTGTTCAGTTATATCGACAGGCAGTTTGATTTCCCGGGTGCAGGAGTGTTTCAGTACATCTCCTTCCGCGCGGGTGTTGCTGCTGTTTTGTCGTTGCTGATCACGATCACTCTCGGTAAACGTTTGATCGACTTCCTGCGTCGTAAACAAGTTGGAGAGGATATCCGTGACCTTGGGCTGGAGGGCCAGATGGCCAAGAAAGGCACGCCGACGATGGGAGGCATCATCATTCTCCTTGCAATATTGGTGCCTACGCTGCTCCTCGCTCAGCTCGACAATGTGTACATCGTTTTGCTGCTTGTGGCGACGGTGGGGCTGGGCCTGATCGGGTTTCTAGATGATTATATAAAGGTCTTCAAAAAGAACAAGGAGGGGCTTGCAGGCAGATTCAAGGTTGTAGGACAGATCGTGATCGGCCTTATCGTTGGACTGACATTGTATTTCAATCGCAACGTGGTGATACGGGAAAAAGTGTCGCCGCTTGAGGCCGTTGTAGAAGCTTCGCAGGGCGGCGTCGAGCAGGGCGTTAAGTCGACAAAGACGACGGTACCGTTCCTTAAGAACAACGAGTTTGACTATAGTAGCCTCACGCCGTGGCTTCCGAAAGACTATACATGGATAGTTTACGTGCTGATTGTCGTGTTTGTGGTCATCGCAGTTTCTAATGGTGCCAATATTACCGACGGCATTGATGGCCTTGCGGCAGGTACGTCGGCGATCATCGGACTGACCTTGGCAATTTTCGCCTACCTATCAGGCCGCGTTGACTTCAGTTCGTATCTCAACATCATGTACATACCAAACCTGGGTGAGCTCGTGATTTTTTGCACGGCCTTCGTTGGCGCGTGTCTCGGGTTCCTCTGGTATAACGCTTATCCGGCGCAAGTATTCATGGGAGACACGGGTAGCCTTTCGATGGGAGGCATTATTGCTGTTGTGGCGCTGGCCGTTCGAAAGGAGTTGATGATACCTGTTTTGTGCGGGGTGTTTCTGGTTGAGAACCTGTCGGTCATTGTGCAGGTATCTTATTTCAAATACACAAAAAGAAAGTATGGAGCGGGAAAGAGAATATTGCTGATGTCCCCGCTGCACCATCACTACCAGAAGAAAAACATACCCGAAGCCAAGATCGTCACGCGGTTCTGGATCGTCGGGATTTTACTCGCAATATTTTGTCTCGCAACATTGAAATTACGATAAACGCATGGCTGAACGCATTGTTATTCTGGGTGGAGGCGAGAGTGGAACGGGAGCGGCAATTTTGGCAAAAGTCAAAGGGTTTGAAGTATTTGTCTCTGACCAGGGTCAGTTGAAAGACAAATACAAGAAGGACCTTATTGATCAAAAAATTGAATTCGAAGAAGGAAAGCATTCGGAAGACAAAATACTCAGTGCGAACCTCGTGATCAAAAGCCCGGGCATTCCTGACAAGGCGGAGATCGTGAAGAAAGTTAAGTCGAAGAAGATCCAGATTATCGATGAAATCGAGTTTGCTTTCCGGTATCTCAAAGGGAAAGTGATCGCAATTACAGGCACGAACGGTAAGACGACAACTACACTGCTGACCTACCACTTACTGAAAAATGCCGACAAGAAAGTAGCACTTGCAGGCAACGTTGGAGAAAGTCTGGCACGCAAAGTGGCAACCGAGGAATATGACTGGTATGTGCTCGAGGTGAGCAGCTACCAACTCGATGGCACTGTAACGTTCCGTCCGCACATCGGCGTGTTGCTCAACATTACTCCCGATCACCTTGATCGCTACGACAAGAAGATGAGCAACTATATCAATAGCAAGTTCAGACTTGTCAAGAATATGGGCTCGAAGGATTACTTCGTGTACTACGTGGATGATCCGATTTCGGGACCGGAAGCCAAGCATCGTACCATGGAGGCTTACCGCGTAGAGATATCGTTGGATCACGAAGCCATCACGTCTGCTCATTACGATGGAAAAAAGATGGTCTTTCAATTTGGTAAGAAGTCTTTCAAGATTGCGCAGGCGGATACCACGCTGAAAGGAACGCACAATCTTATTAATACGATGGCGGCCGTTTCTGCGGCATACCTGGCGAAAGTGCCCGATTCAAAGATCCGTGAAGGGTTGAAGACGTTCAAGAATGCGCCACACCGCCTGGAGCCAGTGGGAACAATTCATGGAGTGGAATTTATCAACGACTCGAAAGCAACCAACGTCGATTCAGTGATCTACGCGCTGGGTAGCTACGAGAAGCCATTGATCTGGATCGCAGGCGGAATTGACAAAGGCAATGACTACAACCTTATCCGCGAGGAGGTGGAGAAGAAAGTGAAAATGCTGATTTGCCTGGGCAAGGATAACGAGAAGCTGAAAAAATTCTTCGGAAAGATCGTTCCCAAGATCGTTGAGACGCAAAGCATTAAAGAGGTGGTCAAAATTGCTATGGACTTTGCACTGAAGGGCGACCTGGTGTTGCTATCGCCGGCTTGTGCAAGCTTCGATCTGTTCAATAACTATGAAGATCGGGGCAACCAGTTCCGTGAAGCGGTGGTAAAAATGAAAGAGGAGGTTGAAAAAGTAAAGGGGTAGCGTTATGAAAAAATTTAAAGAATGGTCTGACAAAAACCTGCAGGGAGATCCGGTGATCTGGGCGGTCGTGTTTGCGTTATCCCTCATCAGTATCCTCGTGGTATACAGCTCGATCGGGACGCTGGCATATAAAAGGACTGCAAGTCCTGAATCCTATCTCTTAAAGCACACTTTGACGGTTTTCATCGGACTCGCAGCAATGTGGGTTGCGCACAAAATCGACTACCGGTATTATTCGAAAATATCGCGCCTTGCATTGTGGGTAAGTGTTCCACTGCTCATCTATACGTTTACAAACGGAACCACAATCAATGACGCGGCCCGCTGGATCAACCTTCCGATCTTCGGATCGTTTCAACCATCCGATTTCGCCAGCCTTGCGCTGATCATCAACCTGGCAAGTATGCTGTCGAAGAAACAGCAGAACATCGATGATATCAAAGATTCACTGATCCCGATGCTAATCTGGTGCGGCGTGATCTGCGGATTGATTGCTCTTACAAACCTTTCGACAGCTGTATTGCTTTTCGCGACGTGCATGCTGGTAATGTTCATCGGACGAGTGCCCGTAAAATACCTTGCGATGCTTGTCCTCGTCGGTTTGCTGGCGGGCGCGGTGGCTCTCAAATTCGGCGTACGTGGAGAAACTGCAAAGAATCGTATCCTGAGCTTTATCAATGGTACCGAACTTCCGTTCCAGGCAAAACATGCGCGCATAGCTGTTGCAACAGGCGGTGTTATGGGCAAAGGCCCGGGTAACAGCGATCAAAGAAATATTCTGCCGCATCCCTATTCTGATTTCGTGTATGCGATCGTGATCGAGGAATATGGAATGGTCGGAGGCGTGATCGTACTGCTGCTGTATCTTATTCTGCTCCATCGCGGTATGAAGGCAGCCTATAATTCTGAACGCGCATTCGGCGGACTACTATCGGCGGGACTGAGTTTCGACCTCGTGTGCCAGGCAATGGTAAACATGGGTGTGGTGGTCGGGCTGGGGCCAATAACCGGACAACCGCTTCCGCTTATCAGTATGGGTGGTACTGCAATGATTTTCACCGGCCTTTCGGTGGGAATCATCCTAAGTGTTAGCAGGGGCGAGCTCGAGGAGAACTGGGGTCAGTCTGCTGAAAACGAAGAAGTGAAGAACAGCAAAAACGTGGAAGCGAAGGCAGCATGATGAACGCGCGCGAACCATATCGTCTTATCATCAGCGGTGGAGGCACCGGGGGCCATGTGTTTCCTGCTATCGCCATCGCCAACGCTTTCCGCGAGCGTCATCCGAGCGCTGACATTCTCTTTGTCGGTGCCGAAGGAAAGATGGAAATGACCCGAGTGCCCGAAGCAGGCTACAAGATCATTGGATTGTGGATCAGTGGATTGACGCGTCGGTTGTCGTGGTCCCTGTTGGCATTTCCGTTCAAGCTTATATCAAGCTATTGGAAGGCGCGTAAGATTGTAAAGGATTTTAAACCTCATGTTGCAGTCGGCACAGGCGGCTATGCGAGCGGTCCATTGATGATGGCTGCCACGCGCGGAGGTATTCCGATGATCCTGCAGGAACAGAATTCCTATGCGGGCCTTACCAACAAGCAGCTCGCCGATAAAGTGCAAAAAATCTGCGTTGCCTATCCGGGTATGGAGAAATATTTCCCTCGCGAAAAAGTGACAATGACAGGTAATCCCGTGAGGAAGGATATCATCAACCTGGAGAGTAAACGCAGCGAAGCGATAAATCATTTCGGATTCACTGCCAACGAGAAAACGCTTCTTGTATTGGGTGGCAGCGGTGGTGCCCGCACGATCAACGAAAGTGTTATTGCGGGGCTTGATAAGATCATTGACGCAAATGTTCAGCTGATCTGGCAAACGGGAAAAGTTTACTATGAAAGTGTTAAGGCGCAGGTCGGCAACAAAGACATGAAGCGTGTTCGTATGTTCGACTTCCTGAAAGAGATGGACCTTGCTTATGCAGCGACCGACGTAGTCGTCTCAAGAGCAGGGGCATTGTCGATTTCCGAACTATGTCTGGCAAAAAAGCCCTCGTTATTGGTACCCTCTCCCAATGTTGCGGAAGACCATCAGACCAAGAATGCTCAGACTTTGGTAAATGAAAGTGCCGCCATCATGGTTCGCGACATTGAAGCGCGGGAGAAGCTGGTGGACCAGGCAGTGGGGTTGCTATTCGATGAAAAACGTTGCAATGCATTGAGTGTGAATATTGGTCGGCTGGGTAAACCTCATGCCGCAGAAGATATTGTTTCTGAGATAGAAAAGTTATTGGTGTGAAGTTCAACGACTACGATAGTATTTACTTCCTGGGTATCGGTGGTATCGGCATGAGCGCGCTCGCCCGTTGGTTCAAGCAAAAAGGATTGCGTGTGGCTGGCTATGACCGTACTCCGACGCCACTCACGCACGAGCTGATGGAAGAGGGAATGGAACTGCACTTCGACGACAAAGTTGAATTCATTCCCGGATATCTTACCAAGGAGAGGACGTTGGTAATATTTACACCGGCTATCCCGAAAGATCACGCCGAATACAATTACCTGAAGGATCAGGCTTTTACTATCATGAAGCGGTCGGAAGTGCTTGGATTGATTTCCAGAGACTACAAGACAATCGCTGTTGCTGGCACTCATGGCAAGACCACCACTTCGACGATGGTTGCACATATCCTTCATGAAGCAGGAAAAGACATGGTTGCGTTCCTGGGAGGAATTTCTTCAAACTACGATTCAAACCTCGTCATGCAGGGTGCCGTAGGAAAAGACACGATCGTCGTCGCTGAAGCAGATGAGTTTGATCGCTCATTTCTTCGACTCTTCCCCGACGTTGCAGTAGTTACATCAGCCGATGCCGATCACCTGGATATCTATGGTGATCACGCGAGCATGCTTACCTCCTTCAGGGATTTCATCGGCCAGGTGAATAACACCCTTGTGATACATGATTCTGTAAGAACGCTTGCAGACGGAAATAAGAAGGTTCAGATAAAGACTTATGGCATAGATCAGGGACAATTTTTTGCCGAGAAACTCTCCACAAAGGGTGGCTTTTTCAGCTTCGATCTTGTTGGCTTTCATCCCGATGGCAAGCAGGAGAAGATCGAAAACATCAAGCTCGGTGTCCCCGGCTTCCATAATGTCGAAAACGCAATCGCGGCGTCAATCGCAACGAAGGCGGTAGGTATCGACGATGCCACTATCAAGAAAGCATTGGGCTCGTTCAGGGGCGCCAAGCGCAGGTTCGAATTTATTTACCAACGGAATAGCAGGATTCTTATTGATGACTATGCCCATCATCCTGCTGAGATCGAGGCATTTCTAAGGTCATTGAAGGCGATGTACCCGGAAAAGAAGATAACGGTTGTGTTTCAGCCACATTTATACACAAGGACACGTGATTTCGCGGAAGGGTTTGCCAAGAGCCTGAGTCTGGCTGACACGCTGGTGATGATGGATATTTATCCGGCACGCGAACTTCCCCTTCCTGGTGTGACGTCGGATATGATTTTCAAAGATGTGACGAGCCCGATAAAGATTCGGAGCGGCAAGAAGGATTTGGTAGCAAAGCTTGAGGGGTTAGACATTGATGTCATTGCAACCGTGGGAGCCGGAGACATTGATACATTCGTCAAGCCTATTAAAGAAATGATGATTAGGAAGTATGAAGGTTAAGTTCAATATAAAGAAAGAGATACGGATCGTGGCTGCCCTCGTTGGGTTGTCATTTCTTATTGCCTTCAGTGAACGCAAGCAGGCAGGAGCGGTGTGTAAGGATATCGTGGTTGAACTTGAAAATATCAGTGACAATCACTTCCTGGATGAGGACGATATTCTCCGCCTGGTTGATAACAGCGGAGTTTCTGTGAAGGGCACCGCTATTGAAAGAATCGATCTGCGCGCGATTGAAAAGAAAATCAAGTACGACAAGCACATTAAGGAAGCCGAGTTGTACGGTGACCTGAAAGGAAATCTGATCGTTACGGTTGAATTGCGAAGGCCTATTGCCCGCATCGTCCAGGAGGATGGTCCGGATGCGTATATCTCAGAGGAAGGAATCATCATGGGGGTATCTGAAAAGTTTTCGTCACGCGTGATGATCGTCAGTGGCAGATTTGTGAAGCAAATTCTTGAAATGGGTGATTTGAGAAAAGTGGAGGAAGGACAACGACTTCTCGACATGATCCACTTCATTAACGACAATAATTTCTGGAGAGCACAGGTCGCCCAGCTGGATATCAGTTCGCATGGTGAGATCACCGTGTATCCTCAGGTAACAGGGCAGTTGGTGGAGTTCGGTACGTCAGAAGACTTTGAAGAGAAGTTCAAGAAGCTGATGGTTTTTTACAAAGAGATCCTTCCACAAAAAGGATGGACCAGGTATGAGCGGGTTAATCTAAAATACGAAGGGCAAGTAATAGCAGAATAATAACAACGCATTTTTTTAAACAACCACTATAAGATCAAACAACCATGGAAAAGGAAAAAATAGTCGTCGGCCTGGATATTGGGACAACAAAGATATGTGCCATCGTCGGCCGGAAGAATGAGTATGGCAAGCTCGAGGTCCTTGGCCTGGGAAAGGCTGAGTCTGAGGGCGTCATCAAAGGTATTGTGACGAACATCGATAAAACTGTATATGCAATCGAGCGGGCTGTCAAAGAAGCCAGCGACATGTCGGGTATCGATATCGGTGTGGTTAACGTTGGCATTGCAGGCCAGCACATCCGCAGCACAATACAACATGGCAGCATCACTCGTTCCTCGAACGAAGATGAGATCAGCATCGAAGACGTAACGCGTCTTACCGAGGACATGTACAGGATTGTAATTCCTCCCGGAAGTGAGATCATTCACGTCATGCCACAGGATTATACCGTCGACTATGAAGAGGGCATAAAGGACCCCGTGGGAATGAGCGGCGTGAAGCTGGAGGCGGATTTCCACATCATCACGGCGCAAACAAGCGCGATCAACAACATCAACAAATGTGTTCGTCGTGCAGGCCTTGAAATACAGGACTTGATCCTTGAGCCGCTCGCTTCAAGCCTCGCAGTACTTAGCGATGAAGAAAAGGAAGCGGGTGTTTGTTTGATAGACATCGGCGGCGGCACAACGGACATCGCAATCTTCTACGATAACATCATCCGGCATACGTCTGTGATTCCGTTTGGAGGCAATATCCTCACCAACGATATTCAGACAGGACTGATGGTGATGGCGAAGCAAGCCGAACAGCTCAAAACTAAATTCGGAAAGGCGATTGCTGAAGAAGCAAGCCCCAACGAAATCGTTTCAATCCCTGGCATTCGTAACCGGGCTGCGAAGGAGATCTCGGTAAAGAACCTTTCTAATATCATTCAGGCGAGAATGGAGGAGATTGTCGAAATGGTGCACACGGAGATCATTAGTTGCGGCTTCGAGAACAGGCTCGCTGGCGGCATCGTGATTACTGGTGGCGGCTCTCAGCTGCACAGTCTGAAACATCTCGTTGAATACATGACTGGCATGGACACAAGGATCGGCTATCCAAACGAGCATCTCGGCAAGAGCAAGCTCGAAGCTGTAAAGAGTCCGATGTATGCGACTGCTGTTGGTCTTGTGCTCGCCGGGTTCCGCTCCCTCGATGAACGTGAAGAGCGTTACCGTGAAGCAAAGGAAAACAAGGTGCTTGCGAAGGTGAAGAAAATAAAACCCGCTTCAGATTTCTTCAGCAGCATCCTCAACAAAACAAAAGGACTATTGATCGATGACCTCGACGGAAAAAATGAATATTGACATTAACCACTACTAAACACAATACGTCATGTTTCAATCAGGAGCTACATACAAATTTGACCTGCCGAGCCGGCATAACAGGTCGATCATCAAAGTGATCGGCGTGGGCGGCGGCGGCAGTAATGCGGTGAACCACATGTTTCGCCTCGGCATCAAGGATGTCGAGTTTATCGTGTGCAACACAGACCTCCAGGCGCTGAACAGCAGCCCGGTGCCAACCAAGTTACAGATCGGCACTAACCTTACAGAAGGACTTGGATGCGGAGCAAACCCCGAAGTGGGACGAGCTGCAGCCATGGAAAGCAAAGAAATGATCCGGGAGGCCCTTGCCGGAACTAAAATGGTATTCATTACAGCGGGTATGGGGGGCGGCACAGGAACGGGCGCCGCTCCGGTGATCGCAAAGATTGCCAAGGAGATGGACATCCTCACAGTGGGTATCGTCACAATGCCTTTCGGATTTGAGGGAAAGAAGAAGCACTCGCAAGGTAACAACGGACTTGATGCGATGCGCGCAAGCTGCGACACGGTTATCGCAATATTGAATGACAAGCTGCGCCAGATGTTTGGAAACCTTTCAATCAGCCAGGCCTTCGGTGAGGCCGACAGTGTTCTCACCACGGCGGCGAAAGGTATCGCAGAAATAATCACACTTGCCGGTTACGTCAATGTTGACTTCCAGGATGTGCGCACTGTAATGCTGAACGCAGGTGCGGCCGTAATGGGATCTGCTGAAACGACCGGTGAAGGCCGTGCTCTGCGTGCCGCCGAACAGGCACTCGCGTCGCCTCTCCTCGACAATAAGGATATCATGGGTGCAAAAAGAATTTTGTTGTCCATTATCTCTGGCGAGGAAGCTGAACTCCAGATGGATGAGCTCAGTGAGATCACCGAATACATCCAGGCGCAATCAGGTGATGAGTGTGAAGTGATCTTCGGCCATGGCGTCGATGCAGCGTTGGGTAACTCAATCCGTGTCACTGTAATCGCGACAGGTTTTGCGGGTGAAGTGAAGACAACAACCAGGAAGCGCGAAAAGAAAGTGCTGGACCTGGAAAAGAGTCAGTCAGTCATAAATGAAGTCGCTGACAATTCCGTTAACGAGCGTAATCACGACGTCGAGTTGAAAATGTCTGACGAGATGTTTTATGCGGATACCGTTAAAGATGAGCCGTTCATGGATTTTGATGAAAAGTTCGTGGCACCCGTAGCTCCGCCGCAACCAGAAAAGAAAATGGAAGAGGTTCCGGTAATGAAGCAGACTGATGAAGTGGTTGCTCCCAAAAAGACCGAGGAGAAGCCTATCTATGTCAAACCTGTGGAAAAGCCATTTAAGAAGGAAGAGACTCCCCTGGAAGAGCGCCACTATACTTTGAGCTTGTTTGATGAACCGGCTATTACGTCAAAGATCGACGACGATGAGGATGAAGACGAGGATATCAGCCGGTCTAAGGACGACGATGAAGAATTTGAAATTGGAAAGGAGATTTCTTCTGACCAGGTGATCAACGAGGAGGGGATGATGGAAGTGCGCAAGACCAAAGCCAGGCTCGAGCAGCAGGCCAAGGAGCGGAGGGAACGCCTGAAACAAGCCAAGAAGAATGAGATGAGCAAAGAGGAGTTCAACGAAAAGTGGACTTTACCGGCTTACCTCAGGCGAGGTGTGAAAATGGAAAATGTTCCGCATTCATCGGAACGTTTCATCTCGAAGTATAATTTAAATGATGATAACAACTTATTAGGTAACAATAAGTTCTTGCATGACAATGTTGACTAGGGATGCGTTAATAGTTATTGGTTATTCGTTAATGGTGGTGCACCCACGATTAATAATTAACTATTCACTATTAACTACCCTCAAGAAATGGCATTTCCGGCATGACTGGTTATTTACTCCATTCGTAGTGGTTGTTGGTTGTAAATATTTTTTGCCGGTGCCGGAGTGCCTTCTTTTTGATCGGGTCCCTGAAGAAGAGCGAGGCTCGCTTCCGGGAAAACCCTGAAGTAGTCCCGATTGCTATCGGGACTTACTTTGGAGAGCAGGATAATATTTTTTACTGCACCCGATCGAATGTATTTTTTGAGCTGAAAAGCCGGACGCTATGGTCCGGCTTTTCGTTTTCATGCAGGCAGGTTCGTGTGTGTATTATCAAGTCATGCAATACGCGGCATAACAAAGGCGAGAATGGACATTGTGGTGGACTTCGAATCGGGGTATTTTCATTTCAAATTGTTTCATCCTGTCCGATGAGGAAACTCCTGTTTGATTTATTTGGCCCATCATTTTTGTTTGCGCCGGGTGATAGTGTAGAACCTGTGGAAGGAGGGCAACTTATGGTGGTAAAGCGTACCGGCCGGGATCGTCAGACCGGGGAGAAGATTGTTCTCTGCTCGGCGTTTGATCCTCACGCATCAGCTTCTGTTACGAAATCTTTCAGGGAAAATGAGCTGAAATTGATTGACTGGTATGAGGCAAGGAAAAGGACGTCCTAGCTCTCTTCCGCGGGCGTTGTGGGTAAGGTGAAGTGAAATGTTGCACCTTTTCCCACTTCCGACTCGGCCCACACCTGGCCACTATGACGCTGAACAATACTTTTGACAAGGGCCAATCCAACACCCGTTCCCTCAAATTCTGTTGCGCCGTGCAGACGCTGAAAAACTCCAAAGAGCTTGTCGGCATACTTCATGTCGAAGCCTGCACCATTGTCCGAAACAGTGTATCTGGTAAAACCGTTTTCCGATTGGCTGTTTATTATAACAGTTGGTTGCTCTTTCTTGCTGCTGTACTTCAAGGCGTTTGAAATGAGGTTGATCCATACTTGCCTGATCAGGCCGAGATCTGCGTTTGCCGGGGACAGGGGTGTGATGCTAACGTGAAGTTTCACCTGAAGTGCGGGAGATATTAAGTCGTTGAGCACTTCGCGAACCATTCCTTCCATGTCGACATTGGCCTTCGATACTGCCATTCGTTCAAGCCTGGAGAAGTTAAGCAAGTCAGCAATAAGGGATTCCATTCTTGAAGCGTTGGAAATCACTTTTTCCGCAACCCTTTCGAATTCCTGGTCTTGCACTTTTTCGGAGAAGTCTTCTTTCAGGATTTTGGCAAATCCCGAGATCGAGCGCAAGGGGGCGCGAAGGTCATGGGAGACCGAATAGGTGAAGGCCTCGAGTTGGCGGTTCAGTTCCTTGAGCTGCGAGGTGCGTTCAGCGACCTTCCCTTCCAGTACCTCATTCATTTGGGCCAGTTCTACTTGCGCTTTCTTGATAGCTGTAACATCTATCAACACGAACATAACAGCAAAAACATCTCCATTACCATTTCGCAATGGAACAACCTTCATCATTGTATAGTATTTTGACAAGGTCTGTCGCTCGACAAGTATCGATTCCCCGTCGAAGGCCCGCCGAATCACATCCCGATAATAACTTTCGTAGTTCTCTGGACTTATCACCTCAGAGATTTTCTTGCCAGGCATCGTTTCTTTAACATAGCCCATAGTGATAAGGAAATCACCTTCCGCAAGAAGATACCGTTCCTCGCGATCGAGAATGGTAATGGCGGTCCCTGGAATGTTTGCGGCAAGAATTCTGTAAATGTGATCGGTGTCGCCCGTTTGACCTGCGTCCTGCTGAATCCGAATGTCGGAGAGCTGTCCTTTCAGTGTGTAATTTTCGTTTTCAAGTTCGTCCAGTCGTTTCAACAGGCTTTCAATTCCGTCGTAGCGCGCTTTCCAGCCATATAAAGTGTTGAGATGAATATTGTATTTACGGCAAACAGCGTCGGCAGATACCCCCTCATCGAGTTGTTTTAAGATAGCGGTGATCTCCGTTTTTGAAAAGCGATCTCGGGTCATAAGGCTTCCTTTGAAAGCACGAAGGCTGAACCCAGGAGGGTGATCGAATGAATCATTTGGTCGAAACCGATGATAATGAAGTAAAGTCGTTGGTTTCCGTGAAACTTCAATGTGAGTTTGCTGGTAAAAAAATCTGTTATTAAATGAAGCGATCCGTTGATGGCAATAAATGGCAACCAGATTTCCGGTGGGAACAATATGACCGTACAAATAGAGATCAAAGCCGTATACATCGCGACGTGGACCAGAAGCCATTTAATGCTTCGCGATTTTTCCTTGGCGATGACGTTAGTCTGAAGAACGTAGTCGCCGATCCAATGGCCGGTAAGTAAGATGATCACCGATGTGAGCGTCACAGTCATAATCATGCATTAACCGTTAGTTTGGAAAGTAAGTATTTTTGAAAATCAGGAATTCGCGCCTTGTGAGGTGAATAAAAAATATTGCGATTTCCCTGATCCGTTTCTTCCCAGAAATTTTCCGCCTCCTCTGTAATCCGGTTGCAGGTTGTATTGATGACTTTTTCCGCGATTTCGGTATCGAGGTTTCGCAAGTCTTTTAAGATGAATTCGATCGTCAGGTCGGTGAACTCAGTTTCGTTATTCTCAAGATAGAATAGGCAAAGGGCGATCTGTATAATGCGGGTATTACTGTAGTTCACTCCTTTGACATTGGTCATCCTCACGATTTCCTGGGAGCATAATTCATTGAACATCTTTAGGATCGTCAATTGCATGCCACGGTTAAAACGATTCTCATGCAGTGAGAAAAGGATCTTTTTCAGCCCGATCGCAAACGCGTCATGCAGGAACACGAAGACCTGTTCAGAGGTACTTAACTTTCCGATTTCATTGCCATAAAAATTCATATAACGACAACACTGAATAATCTTCTCTTCCTTTCTTTTCCTGATCAAGGCGTTTACAAGTTGTGTATAATGAAAAATCATGTTGTAGACATTCCTGATCTCCTTTGTCTTCAAACCCTGATTCATCCCAAACCGGATCAGTGTGTTGAAGTGAACAATAATCAACTCCAATGCTGAGTCGTCATCCAGGTCGATGGCTGTTTTTCCGGATTCGTACAGCTCATTGCCGCAGAGGGATGCGAGATCAAACAGGCTTTCTTGGATCAACAAATGGTAAGAGGATGTAAAGGCGTTGAGAACTTTCTGCTCGTAGAAAATTTTCCCTTTCTCAATTGTCGCGAATTTTTCTACGAGAGTCTTGAAAGAGATATCGTTCTGAACGGAATAGCTCAACTTAAAGTACCTGTCATTGATAAGTCTTTTTCGTTCAAGGTAGAACCGCAGTGACTTACCGAATTTGCTGATAATCTCAGCCTTTGGTTCCTTGAACTGGACATATTGGAGCAGATCCTGGAGTTGGTTGATGGTCTCAAAAATAACCTGGTGATTCTGGTTGATCTTTAAAGGGGAATCGGTAAGTTTTATCGCCGCACGGATGGCCGCCCGGTTTTCATCGTATATTTTTTCGATGACATTGGAATTTTTCGTGTACCGCAGGATATAAAAGATGTAGGGAATAGCCAGAACGATAAAGAAAGGCAGTAGAACGTAATTGTTAAAGTAGATAAGATTGTCGAAGAAAGTGGTGTGCTGCGTATGGATGAGCTGAAGGAAGACGTTTTGAAGAATCGACAAAGTTATGATCCAGATATAATACCGGCTCTTATAATCCTTCACGAACAGATCGATCAATTTGGGTGTACTCTCCGATGCAATCGAGATAACGATGATGAGTGTGCCGAAGACAAACGCCAGCAGCGCAAGCCACACCTCCGGGGCGTAATTGATGATCGTGTTGCGATCCAGATCGGAGCCCCCGAAGTACGTCAGGAAATTGAATGGCACGAGGTACGCGATAAAGTTCAGAACAGCCAGACTCAAAGTGGCCGTTAGAAATGCGTGAAAGGGCCGTGATATTGATTTATTATATTTCTTCATATCGAATACCTTTGAAAGTTCGTGTCACATCGCCACCAATCAAAGCAAGCTGTCGAAACTGAGTATAAACAATCCCCACCAACCGATGAGGATATGAGAGATACTAACACCAATCAGATTTTCATGCCGTGAATAAAGCCAACCCCAAAAGAGGCCGGTAACAAAAACCAATATCGCAAGGAGCCCTCCAAACAAGTGAACGTGGGTGGCGGCGAACAATGCGTTTGAGACAATGACTGATTTGGCAATGACGTTTCGTCCTACAAAGAAATGCTGCAAGCTTCCCTGGAGCACACCCCTTACGATGAATTCCTGTATCGGTGAATGCATACCATATAAGATGAAATTGAACGTTTGATATTTCTGCTCGAAGGGTTGAAAGTGAATAAGTGAGTGATGTTGAAATGAAGGCACATACGTGATCAACGACCATTTTAAAATGAGCATCGCAGTCATGATGACAACAGTCCAAAGTATGGACTCGCGAAGCGATCGTTTCCAGTTCTTTGTCGTTAGTCCGAATAAGCCCAGCGGCAGCTTGCTGCGCTGGATGATCAGCAGGCATCCAAAAAAGAACACGAGAATGATGCCAGCACTTACAAGGGAAGTCATGAGCGAGCTGGTCGACCATTCCGAGATCAGGTTGATGGCCATGTTATACAGGCAAAGTAATCCGATCACATAAGAAAAGAATATGTTGGATTTGGAAGTGCGTTCGGATGCTTCTAATTGCTGGGTCAATGCGAGGACCTGGTTGTCGGTCGTAGTCTTGAGACGTTCACTTACATATCGAAGCAGGTTCTGCATGATCAGGCTCGTGGTCGCAGGTACGTCTTGCCTCATTTTGGAAAGCATTTCTGGCGTTAGACTTAACACAGTTGCGGAGGAGACTACCCTGATTGTGGCCGAGCGCGGTACGTCATTCAAAAAAGACAGTTCTCCTAAAAGATCTCCCGCTGCGATTGTGGCGACCACGAATGGATGCGTCGCGCTGTCGATGAAGATACTTGGTTTTTCCTTCGAAGATTTTAATAGCTCAAGGTTACCTTCGATAACGACGAAGAGTTCTTTGGATGCCGACACGCCTTCATGCTCCAGGATGGTTCTGGCTTTTGGAGAGCTTATCTTGAAATACCCCAGTGCTGAAAGTTTTTCCTCGGAAGTCAAACCGGCAAAAATCCTGTGGGCTAATATTTTTTCCCGGAGCGCCGGAGTCGTCGTGGTTTCGTCGATTGCCAGGGATGTTGGTATCATTGGGGGGGTATTTCTTTCTAGTCCATGGAAACAAAGTACATGTCCAGTTTACCCATGTTTTTCACTTCGATATTTCCACGGTAAGTGCAAGTGAATTTGTCTTTCACCAATTGGTACGTTATGCCCGAAATATTCACTTTCCCTGGCTCACCGGCGGCTTCCATACGGGCGGCGGTATTCACTGCGCTTCCCCAAATGTCATAAGCGAATTTGTTTTTCCCAATAACTCCCGCAATTAGATCTCCGGTGTGTATTCCAACGCGTATTTCCCAGGGTGGCTTGCCGGATTTGATGTTTTCTTTTTTGATCCTTTCCACAGATTGAATCATTTGCAGGGCCGCCTTGACGGCATCCTGAGCATTGGACGTGTTTGACTGTGGCACTCCTCCCGCTGCCATGTACCCGTCACCGATGGTTTTTATTTTTTCCAGATTGTTTTTTTCAAGGATCAAGTCGAAGCCTACGAAGAGGTAGTTGAGCTCGTCCACTATTTCCTTCGGCGAAAGTCCCTTGCATAATTTTGAGAAGCCGACGAGGTCAGCAAACAGTACTGAGGCTACCGGAAAATGGCGTGGAGCAACATGACCTTTTTCTTTTAGCTCTTTCGCGATGTATTCCGGCAGAACATTCACCAAAAGCTCGTCAGCTTTCTTTTTGGCGGATTCGATTTCGTCTTTCTGATGCGCCATTTCTGCGGTTGAATGTTTGAGCATTACCGCAGTAGTTTCCATTTGTTGGATCGTTGATTCAAGACGTCGCCGCGTTTCCCGCAGGTCAAGCTGTGTTTTTACGCGCACCATGAGCTCTTCAGTGTTAAATGGCTTCGTCATGAAATCACTCGCGCCAAGCTTGAATCCTTCAACGGTCGTTTTCTTGTCGGTCTGCGCTGTGAGAAAGATGATTGGGATATTTTGTGTTTGAGGATTGCTTTTCAATATTCTACACACTTCGAAACCGCTCATTTCAGGCATATCAATGTCAAGAAGTATCAGGTCCGGTTGGTCGGAGTCGGATGCCAGCTGGACAGCCCTCTTTCCATTCGTCGCCACCTTCTTCCTGAAATCTGTAAGGAGACTGGTTAGAATATCAATGTTCTCAGGAGTATCATCCACAATCAGTATTGTACTTTCATTCATGCGCGCTTCATTTTGTTAATTTCCTATCTTCACCGTCTCAAGAATCTCGATTGCTGCGTCGAAATCATATGACTTCATGTATATTCTCAATTGTTCAAACTCTTTTTCATAGCCTCGCACCGAACCAAGTTCTCTGGCGAATGCTACTGCCGCGGGGTCCTGGTTTTTCAAAAGCACTTTTAGCCGTGTGACGTGCTCATGGATATCGGGTACCTCCGCAGAAGCGGGTGTGTTAGTCTCTGGGTTTTGGCGAAACGATCTTAATCCCCGAAGAACTACTTCAAGTTCCCTGGCCAGGCCCGGGACGAATTCGTGAAAGGCCATTGACTCGTTGCCGATGTTGTCCTCTGCGTCTTTGCAGGCCTGGTGCAGCCGCTTCATGCCAAGGTTACCAGAAATCCCCTTCAGGGTGTGGATGCTTCTTCTTACCAGATCAAAATTGCCTGCGCTGAAATCTTCCTTCAGCCTGGATATGAATTGATCATTTCGCTCCACAAATTTGTGCAGCAATTCATTGAAGAGTTTCTGGTTTCCGCCAAGGTGCGAGAGGCCATCTTCTATGTCTATGCCTTCGAGTTCCCCAACGCTTTCTTCCTGTGCAGTCTCGACGTGATTCACAACACGGGCGGAATTTGGCATCCATTTTTTGATGACTTCGATCATTCGCGCAGGATTGATGGGTTTGGTAAGGAAGTCAACCATGCCGATTTCGATGCATTTTTCTTTCACGTCTTCCATTGCATCTGCGGTCATTGCTATGATCGGCAGGTTTTTGTAGTCGTCAAGTTTCCTTATTTCCTGGGTAGCTGCATAACCGCCCATGACGGGCATTTGAAGGTCCATCAACACTAGGTTATACCTGGATGGGTTTCCTGAAGATGCAACTTTGCTAATAGCCTCAACTCCGTTCGCCGCGATATCGACAGTGAACCCGAATTTCTCCAACAGCTCACCGGCAACTTGCTGGTTGATATCATTGTCTTCGACCAGGAGCAGGTGTCCCTGGAGCGGTGCATCGAATTCTTTAGGCGTGGGCAGCGGTTGGTGGATCTCCATAAGATCCTTTTCTTCATTGATTGCCCGGATGATCGTATCATAAAGGCCTGAATGCCTGATTGGCTTCGTCAGAATACCGGAAAGTCCGAGCAATTCCGATTGAACATGAAGCTCTTCATTTGCATAACTTGTTGACATCATGATGATCTTGATGTCATCGAAGGAGTGGTCCCGGCGAATGGATTCCGCGACCGTCAATCCGTTCATCTCAGGCATTTCCCAATCCAGCAAGACGATCTTTATTGTATCATTGCCACTATCACGTTTCAGAATGTGAAGTGCCTGTATGCCGGAGTCTGCCGTGATAACTTCGAAAGAGAATGACTCAAGGGTTTCTTTCAATATTTCCTGGGATGATTTGTTATCATCAACAAGTAGTACCCGAAGTTTCCTCTTTACAATTCTTGGTGACGGTGATGCTGTGAGCTGTTTTTTGAGCCTTACTGTGAAGTAGAAGTGACTGCCGACCCCAGGTTTGCTGGTGACCCATACCTCGCCATGCATAAATTCAACCAGGCGTTTTATGATCGATAGCCCCAACCCGGTTCCACCGTATCGTCTTGAAATCGAGCTGTCAGCCTGTGTGAACGGGTTGAATAATTTGCTGATTTGTCCGCTGTCCATTCCGATACCCGTGTCACTCACCCTGAACTCCAGCTTAACTTCCTCGCCTAAATCTTCTACCAGCCGTGCCTTGACCACCATTTCACCTGCATCAGTGAACTTGACGGCATTGCTGCAGAGATTCGTTAGGATCTGCTCTAATCTTACCGGATCGCCAATCAGATAGGGTGGAACCTCCTTGTCAATCCCGAAAGCCACCTCTAGTCCTTTTGTATATGCCTTGTAAGTAACGACGTCTGCGAGCCGCTGAAACACTTCTTCGAGGTCAAATGGGACCTCTTCCAGGTTTAATTTTCCCGCCTCTATTTTTGAGAAATCAAGAATGTCGTTGATGATGCCCAGCAGCGATTCACTGGATGAACGAATTTTGGTGACGTAATCTAATTGCTTTGGAGACAACTGCGTTTTCAATGTGAGATGACTGAGGCCAATAATGGCGTTCATTGGTGTGCGTATCTCGTGAGACATATTCGCCAGAAATTGACTCTTGGCGCGTGTCGATGATTCAGCCGCAAATCTGGCCTCGATGAGCTCCTGTTGGATTGCCTTGTCTTTCGAGATGTCGCTGACCATTCCTATCATGCGAAGTGGCCTTCCATCTTCTCCGGTTGTCACAACCTTGCCCAGCACGCGAAACCATTTCCATGTGCCGTCTTTGCAGCGAAGTCTGCATTGGTTGTCATAGGAAGACAATTTTCCGCTAATACATTCTTTCAGGATCGCCTTCGATTTTTCCGCATCCTCCGGGTGCAACAAATCTCCCCACCACCGAGCCTGCGTCGTTACGTCCTCCTTTGAATAACCCAGCGCGAGATAACGGTTCGGATGCGATTCCACCGTATCGGACACGAGATCCCAGTCCCACCAGGCATTCCCCGAGCTGCTGATAGCAAGCTCGAGTCGTTCGTCGTGCAAGCGCAAAGTTTCCTGCGTATTTTTTACTTCTGAAATATCAACGCCCATCCCTACGATCAGAGACGATTCTCCAATTTTGTTGATTACTCCGGTGAAATAGTAAGGGATCCTTTTGCCGGCCTTGGTCAGGACAGCTGATTCATACATAGAAACCCCCAGCCTGTAAATTCGTTCGATCTGCTTTTTGACCAACGCCCGGTCTGCAACGATGTCCAGAAAATCGAGTGAACCAACCTCGCTCGAGTCGTAACCGGTAACGTTCTCCAGGTTTTTATTCCAACGAATCATCTTTTCATTGCTGATCACGTAGAATATTCCGGGCATGCTGCTCACTATTGAGTCGGCGAAGTTTTTCTGATCATTCAACTCCTGGGTTCGCTTCTGTACTTCGAGCTCGAGTTGCTCATTTTGAAGCGCGATTGAGTCCGATTTTTCCTTGTTGGCTTTTGCGATTTCCCGCTCATGAAGGGAGTTAAGAATGGCTGGAGGCAGTCGCGACAAGTTGGATTTCAATACGTAATTATCCACGCCCAGCTTCAGACAATTCACCGCAAATTCTTCCGACACCGTGCCTGTCACAAGGATGAACGGGATTGTCAATTTCGTCTCCTTATAGATTGTGAATGCCTCGGTAGAATTGAATTGCGGAAGACTGTGATCAGATAAAATGACATCCGGCTGAAATTCTTTGATGCCTGCAATGAAATCCTCCGGAGTCAAAACACGGTGCGTCTCGAAATGAAGACCACTTTTTCTAAGCTCGCGTTCTGCGAAAATGACGTCATCTTCCCGGTCCTCGACCCATAAGATTCTGAGAGCCTTTTTCGAATCCACCGTGCCGTCGCCGCCTGCCGTTTTCATTGGGATTGTTGATTTAACGTTAACCAGAAGAACTTCAGTTGAGTGACCACATCGACGATCTTATTGCGTTCTACCGGTTTAATGACATATCCGTTTGCCCCGGGCTCGTACCATTCAAGGATGCCCGGCTTGTCTGTCGAGGTTGTCTGCGTCAACCCCGGAATCCACATCCTTGCAGAATCAGTTTTGACTTCCCGCAGAACCTGCACACCTTCAGGCATCTTTATGTCCTGGAGTATTACTTTGGTTGGATTTGCTTCGGGATCGACGTTGTACTCGATCGGCGGATAGAACTTCATACAGCCAACGATGGCAACAGACTAATCTTTCTCCGCAGTAAACTGAGCCATCCGTACTAAAATGAAATCTTTAGGGAACAATTGCCATGTCCATTTGAAGCAGTTAAATGTCAAACCAGGCAATTATTGCTTTTGATTCAAAAAGTACACACGTAAGAAAAGGTTAAGATTTGCTTGATTCTTTTTGCCGCGGACGGCGCTAATGGAGGTTTCGTGCCCAGAATTGTTAAAAATCCATGCCACAAAAAATCTGCGATTTGCCAAGGCCTGTTCGAATTGGCGCTGTCAGGTGAATACTGGTAATCTTAACTCATTAGAAAATTATTAAATCTTCTAAAGGATCATTCAGCTGCCTGAAGAATCATTTAGAAGGCTTTAAAAACACGGTTTTGGCTGCCTAAGTGAAGGGTATTGACGATGTTTTGGATTTCATATTACTCAGCTTCGCGGTATTCGGAAGGTGACATCTTAACGAACTTCTTGAAGTACTTGCTGAAAGAAAATTGGTCACTGAAATTCAGCGCTTCCGCAATTTGCTTGATTGACAGGTTTGTGTTTTTGAGAAATATTTTCGCCTCCCGGATCACCATTTCATCTATTTGGTCGCTCGCAGATTTACCGGTGATCTCCCGAATGAGTTCGTTCAGATAACGCGGGGTAATGTTGAGCATGCCCGCGTAAAATTTGACTGATCGTTCCTTGAGGAAAAATGTCGAGACGAGGTTGTGAAACTGATTGTTGAAGGTCTCTTTGCTGGAAAGTTTTTTTTCCGGATTTCCATGCTTCAGTCTGAAAATCGCATCGATCTCATGAAGTAAAACCCCAATCAGGTTGATGGCAACCTGGCGTCGGTTAGGCCTTTGATTGTCAGTGAGTTTCACTTTCATTTCTTCGATTAAATCGCCGACCAGCGAGGCTTCATTTTCATCCAGCGCGATAAAGGGAGTTGAATTTATGAAACTGAGCTTCTCTGTGGGATTAAATAATACTCCATCAAGAAATTCCTTCTTGAACGCGATCACTTTGCCTGTCATTTCCGGCGAGATGGAACACACTTGGACAACGTGTGAAGGGTTATTAAACAGCAGGTCATTTTTTCGTACTGTGTACCTGACGACGTCGATCTCTATTTCCATTATCCCAGCCTCGGCAATAAAGAACGAGTAATAGTCCTGACGGTAAGGGGCTTTCAATACGGGCGGTGGCAAATGACCGCTGAAGACCACAAATTCATCTTTGTTCCACCATTCCGTTTCAAGCGCCGACGACAGGCTCTTAAGTTCGAATGTCACAACTACGTTGTTCATGTATATGAGATTTGGGGTGTTCTCGCATCGGTCGGACCTTCCCCATAAACCGGTAATCGGCTATGGTGTAAGAAAATCTGGTGTTTAATACTAAAGAGATTCCCCTGATGAAAAAAATGTGATGGTTGGGGCATGGGCTGCGGATCGGCGGCCATTGAACGGAATTTGTATTTTTTCGACAAAAAAATTTACAGCGTGTTGCGGGCGGATTCCGATTTCGTTGACAAGGTCTTTTGCCGTGGATCACGTTTTGAACAGCGTGATTGAATTGCTTGGTTGTATTTATCTAAATCATCCTTTACTTTGAAGAATGCACTTTCGGGATGTTCCCAACCTTGGCCTCTGGCGAACCGATTTCGAGACTGGAATCACCTCCTGGTCGAATGAGATGTTTATTTTCTACGGTTTGAAGCCGGAATCCCACTCACCTTCAGTTGATGTGCTCATGAAATACCTGCACCGCGACGATCGCGACTATGTGGGCGAATCGATTCATGTCGCGACCAAGTCTTTGACGCCTTTCTGTTTTTACCACAGAATTGTCCGGAAAGACCGCTCTGTGCGAAGGTTGTTTTCAATGGGACGTTTCGAAATTGAAGCCAGCGGAAAGGCGACATGCCGTCACGGTATTTGCTTGAACTTGACCTGCTTATCGGCGGTAGAATTGAAAGAGGCAAAGAAGCGACTGGCGGAACTCACATTGCCATCACTAACGGTCCTTCGCAAACTCGATCACTCTGATAAGGACATGGCCCTGCTTATTGAGCTTGCGTCACTTGTCACAGAAAAAGACCGCGCCAGAATATTGCAGGGAAATTCCGGGCGCGCCGCTACCTGAACTCTGCTTTCACATATTTTGTGTATCCCACCAGGCGAAATTCAACAGAATTGGCTACGCGTGTTTTCATGCGCGCAAGGGTAGGTAGATTATCCATGTTTGCAACAATGTCATGTCCATAACCAAGGGGTTCAACCTGGCTGGGTGAGATCCCCTCATTTGTAAGAAAATCGATCACCTTCGCAGCCCTCTTGTCTGACAAGGCCTGACTTTCCTTTCTTGTGGCGTGCTTGTTGGAATGGGTTGAGATCATGATAGTATACCCCCGGTAAGCATTCATATATTCCGCGATCTGCCGGAGTTTTTTCTCTGCCTGCGGCCTTATGTCGGCGCTGTTGTCATTGAAGATCGAATCCAAAACAAGTGACTGTCCTATTTGAGCCACATTAATAAGTGAATCCATTTGATTGAGAGGCTTCGCGCTTGGTTTGAACAGGTAGGTCATATCTAATCGATAGATATCCAGGTTCTCGGCGGTTATCCCCCGCGAATAGTACGCATAACGACTCCTTGGAGTAAATCCGAAAAAGGTATCGTCAAAAGCGGTATTGATGCCGGGACCGAGATTCTCCGGCCTTGACCATTTGGTCCAAGTTTCATCCAGGCGATGAGAGACAAAAATGTCCTGCTTTCCATAGCCATTGTGACCGTTGGAAGAAAAGTAAAGCGTACGATTATCGTAAGCAAGGAAAGGAGAAGTTTCATCGCCAAAGGAATTGATCACTGGTCCCATGTTGATACTTTCGGCGGCTGAATAAGGATTCTTAGAATTAGGTTTCCTGAACGTCACATAAAGGTCTAGCTCGCCCTGCGAATCGGTCTTCTTCTGTGAGATGATCAGCGCTTTCCTGTCGTTTGAGATATCAAAGCTGGTACGTTCCGATAGATTGTAGTTGTTTTCAATGTTGATGGCTTGCGGGAATGACCAGGACTGGCCGTTCCGTATCGATATCGAGAGGCCGGCTTTCATCTTGCCGCTTTTCAGATATTCATTCCCTAACAATATCGTATCGCCGTTTACGCCAACACCACAAATAAAATTTGGCCCGAGATTGTTCAAAGGGGGATCCATTCGTTTCGCTTCCGTCCATGTTTGAGTTGAGTCGATGAACTCACAATACCAGATGTCTTCGTCTTTTGCACCGCCAGTATTCTTGGGGTGCCCTTGCCGGCTGAAATACAATCGCTTTCCATCTTTGGTCAGCGTGGGTCCGTATTCTATGAACGCCGAATTCACCCGTCCATCCAGGGGCTCTGCAACGACAGCCGTCTCGATATTTGATGCTTGATTGATTTGCTGACCTCCGAGTTTTTGATCAGTCTGTGCGAAGGAACATGTTCCAAATGCCCACGCCAATGCAAGCAAGCAACAAAATAGTTTTGTTTTCATAAGTGAATGTTTAGTCATGGAATCGAAAGGCGAGAGAAACAATATGCAATTTTTTACAGGCTTCCGCAATGGATGAGAAGGGTTTTTCCATGTTTTCGGATCCCACCAGCTTTCGAAGCATTGATTTTTTGCAACCCGATGGCCGTTTTTCGGTCAGGCTTTGTCTTGTATCTAAATAAAAATTTAGATGGCCGCTCATTAGAATTTTCACTTTTCATGAGTTTTATCGGCGACCGGCAAAAAATATTCTAACCTGTCTCATTAGCGGTCTTTGTCTATATTTAAAGGAAAGATTCTCCCACTATGTCAAGAAGGTTTGTATTCATCACGTTTCCGATTATTCTCCTTGTAGCCGTTTACTTCATGGGGCCGGAGCCCGACGCACCAAGGTGGGAAGCTGTTATGCCCGTGGTTCCGCAAGATCCCGCTTCGTTAGAAGACTATATTCGAAAGCAGGAGAGTGCCCACAAGATCAAGGTCGACAATGAGGCAAGGATCGTCTGGGCGGACTCCACGAAAAAGAAAACACCATTTAGCGTAGTATACCTGCATGGATTTTCCGCCAGTCAGGGTGAAGGTGATCCTGTCCATAGCGAGTTTGCAAAAACATTCGGATGCAACCTTTACCTCGCGCGGTTGGCTGACCACGGTATCGACACAACAGAGCAGTTGCTTTATTTTACACCAGACCGGGCATGGAAGAGCAGTCAGGAGGCGCTCGCGATTGGAAAAGCTATCGGTGATAAAGTGATAGTCATGAGTTGTTCGACGGGCGGGACGCTTACGTTAGCACTTGCGGCCGAGTATCCCGATGATGTATTTGCAATGATAAACATGTCACCGAACATTGCCATCAACGATCCGCTGGCGTTTGTTGCCAACAATCCGTGGGGCACCCAGATCGCGCGGCTCGTTTTCGACAGCAAGTACAATATAAAGAAGCCCAAACCGGGAGCCGACACGGTGATGGACAACCGGTACTGGAACAATAAATACCGCCTCGAAGCCGTGAGTCAGCTCCAGGAACTAATCGAAAGCAAAATGAACAATTCCGAGTTTGAAAAAGTGAAGGCTCCCAGCCTTACACTTTATTACTATAAGGACGAGCAGCACCAGGATCCGCAGGTAAAGGTTAGCGCAATGCTTGAAATGAACGAGGCGATCAGCACGCCAGCATCCATGAAGGAGGCCGTCCCCATCCCGAACGCTGATGCGCACGTGATCGGCTCGAAGTATACCTCCAAAGATGTGCCGGCTGTTTTTGAGGCAGCGAAAAAATTCGCGATTGAGAAACTAGGGATGAAGCCCATTGGTGAGTGACGCCTTCATGTAGGCCCTTGCTTTCTCAAGGTCTTCCGGCGTGTCGATGCACATGCCGTCTTCGATATCGGTCTCAACGGTCTTTATCCTGAACCCGTTTTCTATCCAGCGCAACTGCTCTAGTGACTCCGCACGCTCCAGTGGCGAAACCGGCAGCGTGGTGATCTTTTTCAGAATGTCGTGGCGATAAGCGTAAAGGCCAACGTGGCGATAAAAGGTAGTATTGGTAAGCCATGATTTCTGATCCAGCTTCTGAACGAAGGGAATTGGCGAGCGACTGAAATACATTGCCTCTTTGTTTGCATTCAGCACAACCTTGGCTTCACCCAGCGAAAGTATTTGATCGAGGGTCTTGATTTTTTGAATGAGTGTGGCCAGCTCAGTTGAGGAATTCAGTGTCGAGCAGAGGAGGTCTATCTGCTGCGGATCGATGAAGGGCTCATCACCTTGTATGTTGACAACGAAGTCAAAAGGAGTATTTTGGCGTTCCATCGCTTCGCGGCAACGGTCCGTTCCGCTAGGATGGTGTTCGGAGGTGAGTACTGCTTTGCCGCCAAAATTGACAACATGGTCCAGTATTTCACTGTGGTCGGTGGCAACCACCACCTCATCGAGGTGTTTTGACTTCTTACACTGCAGGTAGACACGTTGTACCATAGACTTTCCAAGCAGGTCAGCCAATGGCTTTCCGGGAAAACGCGATGATGCGTACCGTGCCGGGATAACACCTAATATTTTCATGGAGTGATTTTCTTTACCCGAAGGGTGGAACTTTCGATGCTGATGACCTCTATCGCATCGTCTTTTTCAACGTATTCGCCGCGAGTGAAGGCATCAAAAATTTTTCCATCTATGATCACCTTGCCACCGGGCCGAAGGACAGTGAATGCGTTTCCTGTTTTTCCCACCATTGTCTCGCCATAAACATTCACAGTGTAGCCTTGCTCTTTTTCCTGTGTATCGGTAAGGGTCATCCGGCTAAATGCCTTTGTCTGTGTGAGCTTGCCTCCGCCGAAGATGAGCAGCAGCCCTGAACCCATCAATCCTCCCACAGCTGCCACGATCGCCACAACGATATCCCCAAAAGGCACAAAGTCAAAATTGAAAAAGTCGTTATTGAGCATGATGAGGATGAGGGAGCCCACCGTGAGCGCAACGCCGAGGATGCCGGCTACACCGAACCCCGGGATGACAAATATTTCCGCAACAAGCAGCACGAGGCCGCACAACAGCGCAAGTATTTCCCAATATTCTGCCAGGCCGTTCAGGTAATAGGGAACGAGGTATAGTACCAGGGCGATGATCGCTGCAATTAGCGGGAACCCTACGCCCGGAGTTTGGAGTTCGAAGTAGATGCCGCCGATGATCACTAATATCAGCAGCCCGCTGATGAATGGGTTCAGAAAGAACGCAATCACCTTTTCAACAACGCCAAGCTCGAAATGATCTATCTCATAATCTGAGATCTTATTCCGCTTGAGAATATCTGTGATGGACTCCACTTTCCCTTCGCAGTATCCATGCTCAATGGCTTCAGTCGTAGTGAATGTGATGACCTTGCCTGCTTGCTTGACACTGTCGATGACAATGCGTTCATCAACCATACCTTCGGCGATGCGTGGGTCCCTTCCATTTTCTTCAGCTGTGGCACGCATGATCGAACGCATGTAGGATTGATATTTATCCGGAGCGGCTTGCCCACCCGACCCCTCGACTACCGTTGCAGCGCCAATGCTCGCTCCGGGAGACATGTAGATGCTATCGCAAGCGATAGAAATCAGGGCGCCCGCAGATGCTGCATCGGAATTAATGTACACCCAGATCGGTTTCTTGAAGTCCATGATCAGATCGACAATCTCCTTCGCGTCTGTCAGCACGCCTCCATAGGTGTCCATGTCTATGATGACGTAATCCGCGTTTGTGTTTTCCGCGTTTTCGAGCGCCAGCGTAACATAACGGAGCATCCTGGGATCAATCTCAGATTTGATGTCCATGACCATGACTTTCTTTTTCCCCTGAGCAGGCGCAGCAAGAGAAATGATCAGGAGGCAGAAAACTAAAAGCGGCAATCCTCTCATACTGTGGAATTCATCAAAAATACAGAACCTGACAGGTATTTTTGAGGCTATACCGAGGTAATTCAACGTTTTTGAGTTGGCGTATGCACGTTTGAAGTGGTAATTTTCGTTTGAATTACACCTTATGTTTGGAATACTACTTTTTACGCTTGCAAGCCACATGCCTGCGGATTCCCTCCGGACGGAGACGATCAATGGAAAAATATACGTGGTGCACCAGGTAGAGGAGAAGGAGACTCTTTATAGTATCTCGCGACGTTACGGCGCTACAATCCTTGCCATTCTGGAACAAAATCCTAACGCCGACGCCGGAATTGAAGTCGGGCAAATACTAAAAGTTCCGTACACTCCGAAAGGGAGGACGTCTGCACCCGTTCATACAGCCGAGGGTACGCTTCATCGCGTGGAGGCGAAAGAGACACTTTTTTCTATAGCACGGCTTTACAATGTTTCGGTAGATGACATAAAGGCGTGGAATTCCCTCAAAGACAATTCTCTCAACCTAGGCCAGACTTTGCTGATCAAAAAAAAATCAGCAGATACGCCAGTTGTAGCCCAGGTGCAAAAAGCGAAAACACATACCGTCGCACCAAAAGAGACTTTGTTTTCAATCGCACGTCTATATGGAGTAACCTGGCAGCAGTTGCAGGAATGGAACGGCATTAAGGACGCTGACCTGAAAATAGGCCAGGTCTTGTCGGTCGCTGGACCTGCCGAGGCGGTGGGTATCACGCCTGTTGTAACATCCGGGTTGGCTTCAACAACCACTACGACCACCACCACAACAATGACAACGCCTGTGGCATCATCAGCACCTGTCACGGGGACCGTTGCCATTTCTGAGGGCGTCAATGGCACTGATGAAATAAAAGAAACAGGAACCGCCGAGCTAATCGAAGGGTCAGAAGGCAACAGGAAATATCTCGCTCAGCACAGGACCATAAAGCCTGGCACGATCGTGAAGATCAGGAATCTTGCAACCAATCAGGAAGTATTTGTCCGTGTGACAAGCCCTATTCCCGGGTCAGATCCTGCCACCATTGTTCGTATATCCAAGTCCGCATACGATCGCCTTGGAGCAACCGAGCCCAGGTTCCGGGCAGAAATCACTTACTACAAGTGAACAGATGAAGTTTGGATTGTTCGTGCTTTTTGCGTCCCTTATTTTTCCTGGAAAGGCGCAGAATCTCGTGTTGAATCCAAGTTTCGAAGAACATTTCCGTTGCCCGAATAACTTCAGTACCAATGCAAAAGAATTCGTTTTGCCTGGGTGGCGGTCGGGTAATTCGGGAACACCAGATTACTACCATCAATGCAGCTGGGGAGACTGTGACGTGCCCTTCAACTGGGCCGGAGAATCCAACGCGCACTCTGGGTTTGGATATGCTGGTATTTATGTGTGGAGCCGGCCCAACAACAAGCCTAGAAGCTATCGCGAATATCTGCTCGGCGAATTGAAGGAACCGTTGAAGGCAGGCAAGCGCTACAAGTTGGAATTCTTTTTTAAGCTCGCATCTTATTCTGTCTACTCTGCGGATCGTATTGGCATGCTTGTCACAGACTCATTGACGCAAAGAGCCGGTGACCAGGTTATCCAGCGTGTGCCGACGCTTTCGGTGGTTCGCAACGAACCCATCACCAAGAACGGATGGGACCAGGGCGATGTTGAGTACCTTGCGAAAGGTGGAGAACGATATATCCTGATCGGAAATTTTTTCGATAACCTTTCGACTCAATTCACCCAAATGGACAATCGTAAGGGACGAAGCCCGATGCTCTCGGGTAGCGCGTATTTTTATGTCGACGATGTGTCGGTCACGCCCCTTGATCCGGATCCGGTGGTGATACCCGAACCGATTGTTTGGACAGATGGACGGGAGATCAAGCCGGAAGAAACCTACATCCTAAAGAACATACAGTTCGAATTCGACAAATACGTGTTGCTTCCAGTTTCATTTCCGGAACTCGATAAGCTTGCCAAAATTCTCCTGGAGAAATCGGATTGGAGGGCAGAGCTCAACGGCCACACCGATGACGTGGGCAGTGACGAATACAACCTCGAGCTTTCACGCAATCGGGCTCAGAGTGTAGTGGACTATCTCAAAACAAAAGGTGTCGCCCCAAGCCGGATGCTGATCAATGGGTATGGAAAACAACGACCTCTCGTTGAAGCAAAAGACGAGGCGGCTCGTACGTTGAACAGGAGGGTGGAGGTGAGATTTCTAAAGTGACCGCAGCAGATCTCAAAGAGTTCCTGGACGAAAAAGTTCAGAAGTACAACAGTCCGGATTTTATCGCGAACGATCCGATATCCATTCCTCATCTTTTCACCGACAAACGGGATATTGAAATTGCGGGACTTTTCGCCGCAGTGCTTGCCTGGGGACAACGTTCGACGATCATCAGGAACTGCCACAGCCTGATGGAGAAAATGGACCATTCACCGCATGATTTCATTCTTAATCATAAACCCCGCGACCTTAAGCGATTGATTGATTTCAAACATCGCACCTTTAATGGAACGGACTTGTTGTATTTCATCGCGTTTCTAAACCATCATTACAGAAAACATCCTTCTTTGGAACAATTGTTCCTGACGGACTCTTCACCTGAAAATGTCGAAACAGGGTTGATCAATTTTCATAATTCGTTTTTTTCTTTGCCTGAATTTCCACCGCGCACCCGAAAGCACATCGCTACTCCTGAAAGAAAATCAGCGTGCAAAAGGATCAATATGTATTTACGTTGGATGGTTCGCTATGATGATAAAGGTGTAGATTTTGGTATTTGGAAAAAGCTAACGCCAGCGATGCTTGTCTGTCCTGTTGACTTACATGTTGAGCGCGTCGCCCGCAAGCTCAAGCTTATCCGGAGAAAAACTGCGGATTGGGAGACCGCTGTCGAACTTACTGCGCGATTAAGAAAATTTGATCCGATCGACCCCGTCAAGTATGATTTTGCGCTGTTTGGGTTGGGAGTCGAGGAAAAATTTGCCGTGTGATACTTTCTGCGCGGCATCTTCACCGTTGTGCGGCAGCCCTTCTTAGTCGATCGTTGATTGCTCTTCCCAAACCTTTGTCTGGAACCTCTTCCGCCAGCACGATGTCTATTTCCATACTATCGAACTGACGCAACATATTGAAAAGGTTGTGCGCTGCTTCTGCAAGATTACCGGCAGGTGAGAGGATGAGCTGATTTCCTTGCGGCACAAAAGGCATACGTTCCCTGAATGAGAGTACCCCGAATCGTTTGTGTTTGTTGGCTTCTACAAGTACCCGCAAGTCACCAAGCAAGAATTTTTTGCGCGGAGCATAGTGGCTGCTGATCTGACCAGGTGACTGTGGCTTTGACGTGGAGTGCGCTTGTACGCGCACCTTCCCAATTAAAGATTCAATTTGTTCGGGGCTGATTCCGCCCATGCGATATATTACGGGCTGGGCATTCTCCCATCCGATGACTGTTGACTCAATTCCAATGGCGCAAGGTCCTCCGTCAAGGATATAATGTATCTTCTCGCCGAGTTGATCCTGTACATGTTGCGGCGTGGTTGGACTGACGTATCCGAATGGATTGGCGCTGGGTGCTGCAAGTGGAAAGTTGAGTTGTTCCAGTAATGTTCGCGTAAGCGGATGGTCGGGGCATCGCACACCCACGCGGTCCAAACCTGAGGTCACAATGTCGGGGATCAAATCTGTTTTTGTCAACAACAGTGTAAGCGGCCCGGGCCAGAATTGCTCCACTAGCTTGTGCGCCTGTGCCGGGATTTCTCTAATATAATTATTTGCCTTTGTCAGGGAAGAGACGTGCACGATGAGCGGATCAAAATCCGGTCGGTTCTTCACCTCAAATATCTTTGAAACGGCCGAAGGCAACAGCGCATTACCCGCAAGGCCATAAACGGTCTCCGTGGGGATCGCCACGAGGGCGCCGCTCTCCAGCAGTTGCTTTGCCTTTTCAATATCTTGACCGATTGTAGCCATTAGTTCAAGCCGCAAAGATATGGCTTCGGCAGATCAGTTCACGTTTCGAAGCTGCTAGAGGTCACATGTTACCTGCCGCCGGTCATCGGCAACAAATCCAACATTCGAGGCGAAGGGCGCAATTTGAATCTTGATCTAATGGAGCTTCATCCCGGCAAACTTCCCGCGCATTCTCAGCAGAGCCGGCTCATTGTTATAGGATTCCAAATCGGAGAGGGGCACCCACTTGACATCATGCGACTCTTCACTCACAACAATTGGTTCTTCCAACGACGCGCGGAACAGGTAGCGTACATCGTAGTGCTCATGTTGCGGAAAATCTTTTCTTGCCGGGATCACATGGATGTCGAGGTCGAAGATATTTGCGTTCAGCAGGGAAATGTTCTTGAGGCCCGTTTCTTCGTTGGCTTCTCGCAATGCCACACCTGCCACGTTGGTATCTCCATCGGCGTGGCCGCCTGGCTGAAGCCACCGGTTAAGCTTTGCATGGTGTACAAGCAGGGTATATTGACCGTCGTCTGAAACTATGAACGATGAACCTGTGATGTGACCAGGAAGGTGGATTCGCTGGAAGGCATCCGGATGCTTAAGTAAGGCAAGAAATTTCGCCTTGAATCCTGCTTCTGTCTTATCGAATGTTTCGTATTGACGGATCTGTTCGTCGAATCCCCGCGGGGTGCTCATTGAATAACGACGGTAGCCTTGTTGATCTTTTTCTCCTCGAGTTTCCCCGTTTGTTCTCCGCCGCCGGCATTGTCCTTATCGTCCTTTTTGGCAAGGATATAATATGCGATTGCTTTCAGGTTTTTGAATTTGACCACACCCTTCGCGTCTGTTACTCCTTCTCCGGCCGGGTTTTTTTCCTCTGTGTAGTTTGCCTGCGTCTCGAATATCTTCACGGTGGCTCCTTCGACTGTGTTGCCAAGTTCGTCACGAACCGTCATGGTGAGCTGTGTTTTGATAATTTGAGCTTCAGCGGTCACTGCCGCGAAAAGCACAAAGAGGATAGAAGCAAATTTTTTCATGGTTGAAAATTTGAATGATTGCGGAGGCATAGTTAACGATCCTGTCGGAATTTCAGAAATGAATTTTGTTTTACCTCAGCAATGCCACGCCGCCACGCTTCTCCTGAACGCCACGTTCCGGATGAAAGGCGCTGACGTATTTGATCACCCAGGCGTATGAACCGCCTGGCAGTGGTTGGTTCAGGTTGTTGTTGTAACCGCCGTTCCACTTGAAGTCGCGGCTCGGACTTGTGAACACAAGTTCACCCCAGCGATTGTAAATGAATACCTGGAAGTTGGTATCTGTAATAAAGAAAGTGAACGCATAAAAGTCTTTGTTGTCTGTGATCGACGATGTAGGTCGGAACGCGTTCGGGACATCAATACGAGGTATGCATTCACTTCTCACCTCAACTTCGTCTGAAGCTACACAGCCGTATGAGTTTGTGATATCGACCTTGTACTTCCCCTGGCTGGTTGCGTTGTAAACGCGCTTGGTATAATTCAAAGTCAACTCATTCTTGAACCAGTCATATTTAGTGAAAGCCCCTGGGTCCAGGTCAACGTTGTTTGTCTTCGGATCTTTGTTGTCAGGATCATTGCATATCACTTCCCTGTTTGGAAGCTTACCCACCGGAAGCGGCGCTTTTACAATTGATATTTGTGAAGTGGCTTTGCAGGTGGCTTTGCTGATCTCGACACGATATGTGGCAGCATCTGTTTGATTGATGGCTGCTGTGGTTTGTCCCGCAATAGCAGTATTGTTTTTGAACCAGGCGTAGGTGACACCGGTCGCATTCGTGGTCGAAGTCAGCGTGAAAGGCTTGTTGTCCTCACAAGCGGGTGTGGCACTGAGTCCGGCTGTCACCGGTCCGACAACACTGACGGGTTTGGGAGGATTGGATTTGTAAGCACATCCGTTCAGTGTACTGAATAGTTCGGTTTGAAAAGACGACCCGTCGTCCGCCTGGGTGAGTGAAACTTGACGGCCCAGGAGCGCAGACTGATAAACACCGGATTTGTACCACCGATATGTATAGTTGCCTTGAGGTGTTGCCGTGAGGACAACAGATGTCTGACAGGGATCGCTTTGTGTAAAATTCGGGACAGGGTTGTCGAGAACGACTGTTTGTGTCACGGTATTGGGACAGCCTCCGGGTGGTGCTGCGGCTACCACGGTATACGTTTGGGAACCGACTCCCGAGATACTTACTGTCGCACTGGTTGCTCCACTTACAATCCCGGGTCCAGTCCATGTATATGAGGGTGCCGGGCCGCTCGCTGTAAGTGTCGGCGCAGCATTGCATATGTTGGGAGTTACGGTTACAGCAACTGGTGTAGTTGGTGTGATCGTGATCGGCGTCGTGATAATACATCCTGCAGAACTCGTCAGCTCAATTACATAGCTACCTTTACTCAGCGGAGCGGCCAGGTTAAATGGTGATGCCGCTGGAGTAGGTGCTGTGGGACCAGTCGCCACCCCTGTACCACCATTTGTAACACGATATGTCAAAGGAAATGCCATCGTCGTGGTTACCTGGACGGTCTCAGGATCACAATTCGTTGTATTAACGGCACTTACAGTACCAACCCCCTGGTCAGACAATCCAAAAGATTGTGATAGCGTACATCCTGAAATCTGATCATTAATAATAGCTGAGTAGGTTCCTGCTTTGAGCCCAGGAACGTTTACTGTTTGCGGCGCAGTTTGATCAATAGCCTGCTGATTAAAGCTTGGACCTGTTAGAAAATAGGAGTAGGGACCGGTCGCAGGCGTTGTGACAGACAAATTCAACTGCAACGTTCCATCTGCAGCATTACATGCGGTGGGATTGGTTCCACCCAAGGTAAAAATGGGAGAAGCAATCACGGTGAATACCGTTTGGTCTGTCGCCGTACAGGTTGTCACCGGATCGGTCACGACTACTTGATATGTAAATAGGCCGGGGACAGTGGGGTTGAACGACTGAGCCTGAGAATTTCCTCCCGGCGCACCGTTAATCGTCCAGTTATGATTCGCGCCCGGGTTCAAAGCATCCAACGTCACAGCAGCAGTATTCTGACATATTGTTGTGTTTGGTTGAAGGTCCACCTGCGGTCGGTTGTCGACAATGATCGATTGCCCGCTGGACGTACAGCCCTTGGCGTCTGTAAGTTTTACTGCAACGATGGATTGTTGCGAGACAGTAATCGCCTTGGTGGTCTCACCTGTGGACCATGCGTAAATTAGTTTTGGCACATTGCCTGTGTTCGCGTCGAGTGGCACCGGACCATTGCACAACGCTGCGGCGCCCGGTATCGTTGGTTTTGGAGGAGGAGGAGTGATTTTAACAAGTGAGTCGATCGTGACATCAAGACCGCAACGGTTTGTCAGCCTCATCGTGGCATGGTAGTTACCCGCCGCTGCATAGAGATGCCGCACCTTTGCCGAATCAGGTCCGCTGCCACCGTCACCGAAGAACCACGCGAAGTGATCAATTGCATCGGTGGGGACGCCAACAAATTTTGTTGAGTCACCGAGGCAAAGGCCGGTGAAATTCATGCTCGGTCCGCCAAACGCATTTGATTGTTGCTGAATGAAATTGGGTAATCCCAGGTGACTGGTTTTGCCAGCGAGATTGAACGCATTCGCCTGATAAGATGAAACGCGTGTCGTGTCGTCGACTGCAGCGATCCGTCCCAACGATGGACTGTTATTTCCTATTGCCACATAGATCTGACCGTCGGGGGCCAATTGAAGTGCGCCAACGTTAGCTTGACTGAATGGGGGAGCAGGAGCCTTGTTTATTTTGGAAGAATAAATATGACCAATAGAATCGATGAAGTACTCGTATATCTTGTCGGCTCCTGTGACGGAAGCGTAAAGCTTGTTTCCTCCGGGTGAAAATTCAATACCGTAAACATGGTCGGCAGGATTGGTATCCTTTAAATCTACCTTGCGATAGTTGGTAAGTTTACCCGTGGTGTCGTTCAGGTGAAACACCTCGACAAAGTTGCCGGTAGGCAATGAAAGTGCGACCGCAAGATTGTTCTTCGGACCGAGCTTCATGTACCCGCGACCTGCCTCTGTACTTGCAAAAATATGATCTGAACCTATTGCCGTTAGTACCGGCTCACCAATCCCTGCAGCCGAAAATGGATATACTCGAAAAGTATTGTTACCCCACTCATGAATGATTACCCACTTGCCACTGGCTGTAATGCGCTCGGTGCCACGGCTAAACAGGACCTGGTCCTTGATTGGAACATCACCGAGGCCGCCATTGAGCTTTAGGTCGAAGAGTGAATACTTCGTGACGTTCGTTCCGCCATCGATCGCCTCATTCGTGAATATATAATATAATGTCTCATCACCCGGCACCGGCACAATAATGGACGACTGCGAAGCGCCTGTATTTCCTCCAATTCCAGATGTTATCAATGCGTCCTTCTTATTGTAGACATTGTCGCCGTTCGTATAGAAGATTGTTTTGCCATTCCGGTCGCAGACAATCGCGCAGCCTTCCGGAGCATCCATGGCACTATTGGTCAGCGCTACAGGTGGATTCACGTTGAAGTCAATTCCGGCATTTCCTCCGAAGAACCAAATGTTTTTCCGTTGATCCTGAAGACCGTACTCCTTAACATTCACACCTGCATAAGCCGAGCAACCTGTCGTGGGGTCCGTCGCCACTACATAGTAATATCCAGCTGAATCGGGAGTGAGCTTGGCGCCGGTGTCGCCGTTTGACCAAACGTAGGTAGGTGTGGGGGCCGGACCGCTGCCACTGCTGCTGGCCTTTACCGTAACAGAGAATTGCACTGGCGTAGAGGAACCACGCTTTGGAGGAAACTCACTTCTGCAAGCCGTCGTGTCTTGCACGAGCTGCAGCTTCAAGTCAAATTTCTTGATCGTTACAGGCTTCGTTACCGATTGGCTTTGTCCTTGGTAGTACGCTGTCAACTTTACATTGAATGTTTGAGATGGTGCCGTTTGCACCTGGGAGTACTTATGCACGGGGCTCCATGCATTTGATCCGGAAGGTGTTCCTCCGGTCGCGTCACCGAAGTCCCACGCAACACTGTCTGCCGCTGGCTTGATGTCAGGGAAAAAAGTTGTGTTGTTGTTCTGGCAATCTCCGATCGAAGTAAAGTCAACGGTTATCGTAATGTTTCCTTTTGGCGAGAATGCTGGAAATTGCTGCGCCTGAAAACCTGTTGATGATAGCTGCGCAGTCTTATATTTTACCTGGCTCGCGATCGTATCGGGTTTGGTGATCGCACCTGCAAGAACGGGCCCGCCGGAAACCGTTTGATACAAGTGATAGATGTTGCTGTCGGGCGCCATTTGCAAACCGAAGCTTCTGAACACAGGCGCTGGCAACACAGAGGCAAGAGAAGTAGTGGGATTGACGTAGTCGTATTGAAACAAATTGGCTTGAACCCCGGGCTCTCCGAAACGTGACAGGTATAGATAGTCGCCGGATCTGGACCATTCTATGTCGTATATAGATTGACCTGTAACAGTCGCAAATCCTGAGTTAAAAATATATCGATCGAATGTGAGGTTGCCTGTTGCAGCATCGAAATTCAAAATGATCGCGTCGGTGCTCGTGTCTTGTGGGGACACGGCGATTTTTTTCTTCCCAGCATGATACGCGAAGTTCGCGACCGTCAATGGAAAAGAGGAGAGACCTGAGGTTGTCGTGGTTGTGAACGTGCCCGTATAGCTGGATGCATTAATTAAGGTAGCCGAAAAGCTGACCGAGTTCACCTGTGCGGTCAGGAGCCAGAAATCTGTGCCGTTGTTATGCGGTATGATGATCATCCCTTCCGCTCTTCCGGTAAGTCCTGTCGCGATGTTTTTTGACTCTACGTCGCCGAGTGCCGGCGTTGGAAATGCTGCGTTGCCGAACAAGTTCATGTCGACAACGCCGTAGCTGATGGTACCTCCTGTGGCAAAGTTTCCGGTGTTGGTAAACACAAAATATTTTTTCGGCTGCCCCGGTACTGGGCACATGGCCACAGGTTGATTACCGGCAGTGTTTGCTGTCAGTCCGGAGCCATTGGGCATCACGAGGTTGGATGCGTCGTATATCCGTGCACCGTCCGTGTAGAAGAGCAAGTTGCCATTCGCCGGGTCGCTGACTGTTCCAGCGCCGGCTCCGGCGAAAGGAATTCCTTTGCTGACGATCGAAGGTTGCGCACTCGTCCGGTTGAACCTGATCGCCTGCGTGGAGCTCCCGAAGTGCCAGTTGTACCGCTCCAGTCCTTGAGACAAACCGGAGAAAGCAATCAAAGAAAATATCGAGAAAAGAAATAATTTTCGCATGCTAAACATATACAAATGCCGGACCCTCACGCAACCTCCACATTCATAAAAGCAAACTCAATTTTAAAACGATCAATCTTCGCTAAAGTATATAATTTGACGGAATTTGTCGTTAAGTAATCGACCGGGAGACATTTTCATAAGACAATCAAATAGTTTTACTTTGCTCTAATGAGGCGATTGATTTACCCCACGCTGGTGTATCGGAACACTCCGACACTTTCGCTTGCAGGATTGATGCTTTTGATAGCGCTTCGGGTAACTGCCCAGGATCCACAGTTTTCTCAATTTTATGCAGCGCCATTGTATTTGAATCCAGCTTTCGCCGGCTCGACTCAGCAGGCGCGCGTCGGTATGAATTACCGTAATCAGTGGCCCGCGATTGATGCAAATTTTTCGACGATATCTGCGTACGGCGATTTTTACATAGAAGATAAGAACAGCGGCGTAGGTGCGATCCTCACGCGCGATTATGTTGGTGTTGTTGGACTTCAGTCCATCAGTTTCGCGGCGCAGTATGCATATCAGGTTCAGCTGACAAAAACGTTGATGTTTCGTCCCGGCGTGCAAGTGGGAATTGTAAACAGATCCATCAATTTCGGAGACCTCACATTTGGAGATCAGTTTGATCCGAACACCGGCGAGATCACACGCGCTACGGCAGAAGCATTGAATACGGGTCAGAGTAAATTCTTTCCTGATCTTTCCTTTGGCGGATTGCTGTTCTCAAAAAATGCGTGGCTTGGTGTCGCGGCACATCACATCACGCAGCCTAATCAATCAATCCTTGGACAAGAGGATCGGCTTGATATGAAACTATCTGTGCATGGTGGATATAAGTTTTTCTTCCGGCCCGGGAGCCTTGGCACTGGCGTATTCGCACGTCCACGCGAGCGAAGTATTGCGCCAGTGATTCAATACCGCCATCAGGGTAAGTTCGATCAGGCAGATATTGGAATGTACTATACTTTTGAACCGCTCATTATCGGTACATGGTACCGTGGAATTCCTTTCAAGACTGTTAACGGGTTTGCAAACAATGAATCTATTGTTCTCTTGGTCGGACTTACATTGAAGGGAGAAAAAGATATTCTTAATATAGGATATAGCTACGACTATACTGTATCACAGCTGGGTCCTGGAAGCGGCGGAGCGCATGAATTCAGTCTGGTGTATTCCTGGCCTACACGCAATCCACGCAAGCCGCCGAAAGATAAGCTAATCATACCGTGTCCTGATTTTTAGTTTGATCGTCACATGTTGCCGGTCGGCTGTTACCTGTTCATGACCCGTTGTTTGCATATTTGTGCAGCAGAATGAGCGTTCGTTCACTCGTAGCGAACAGGCGACATGCAACGGGTGACTAACAATCACTCCTCACCACCGCCATCCAACTTGCAGTGATCATCCATCCCTACATGGAGCAGAGCATCTCCGGCATTCACAACAGGATTATTGTTTAGTCCGACTACATAACCTGTCACCTGTGATTTGACTGCTTCGGTGAACTCCCCAAACGGATCCGTAATAGTTCCGATGTGCTGATTCTTGTGCACAAGTTCACCTGCCTTTATCTCCGGATGGAACAAGCCCGCGGTGCGCGCACGTATCCATGCTGAACTCCACACAATCCGGTTCGTTTCTTTCGGAGCCGGTGCGTTGTCAATCATATTCAGGAACTTCATGAGTCGCAGTGTTCCCTGAATTCCTTCTTCAATCGCGTGATCATCCATTCGCAGCGACTCGCCGCCTTCGTATACAATGATGTTCTTGCCCTTTTTTGCCGCGGTCTGGCGCAGTGAGTGAGGACGAAAAGGCGAATCGATCGTGAAGGGCGCATGAAATGCGTTGGCGAGTTCTACGTTGCGGGGTTCCTGCATCATACATCGCACTTGCGGATAATTTGTTCTCATTGCTCCGCCTGTGTGGAAGTCGATACCTGCGTCGATGAATGGGATTACGTCGTGTGTCATGTGATAGGCAACGCGCGACGCGAGCGATCCCGTCTTGCTTCCCGGGAAGGATCTGTTAACATCTTTGCCGTCCGGTACCTCCCGTGAATAGTTGAGAAACCCGTACACATTAATAATAGGCATGCAGACAGTGGTACCGCGAAGGACTTTGTGGTGCCCGCCTGCGATGATCCTTCTGACGATTTCCATCCCGTTGATTTCATCGCCATGCATTCCGGCGGTCAGGGCAAGGACTGGCCCATCCTGCGGTGCGCGGTATACATAAATAGGAGTATCGATCTGGGTGCGTGACGGGAGTCGCGCAATATTAATGTTGACTTCCTTGAATTCTCCAGGCTGAATGGCCTGGTCAGCAATGATTAGTTCGCGCATTATTGCAGAAGGCTTAACGTAAACGCACCAAGAAAACAAACTGTAGCAATCAAAATCCCGCGAAAAGGAATTCCAAACCAATACTTTTTGGCCAGGAACAGGTAGAACGCTGCCGTGAACGAGTTTATCAAGCCCAGCATCGAAATCATGCCAGGGTTCCCGAAAAAGAAAAGAGCTATCACTATGTTGACGATTCCCAGGTAGATTGCGCCGCTGCTATGACTTGCGTTAAACCCGATCCATGCCCGCCATACTGTTGTTTCTTTTGTAAGACGAGGCGACGTCTTTTTCATTTCGCTGATCGCGATTGGATTTCTTGGATCAAGTTTCTCCGAGTAGAAAGTATAGTAGAGGTGTAATGATCCCAGCACCAGAAAAATCGTCGACCCCGCGACGATCAGTATTTGTTGAACGACTAACATTTTTCTGTGGAGAAAAACGGCGATATCACGAAGACGGAGCTACGCATTGATCTTGTCTTTTTGAATTTTCTTTTTTCCCGCGTTGTTTTCGAGATATTGAATGATCCTACCCGCGATGTCAACTTTGGTGGCGGCTTCGATGCCTTCGAGACCCGGAGAAGAGTTGACTTCAATAATCAGTGGCCCTCGTTTCGAAGGCAGCATGTCCACACCCGCCACGCCCAGACCTAATTTTTTTGCGGCGATAATAGCTGCATGTTTTTGATGCCGGTCCAGCTTGACGACTTGTGCGTGACCGCCCCGATGAAGGTTTGATCTGAATTCTCCATCCCGCGCCTGACGCTTCATCGCTCCGATGACCTCACCATTGACAACAAACGCGCGGATGTCCGCGCCTTTCGCTTCTTTGATGAATTCCTGGACGATAATACGGGCTTTCACACCATGGAAAGCTTCGATTACAGATTGTGCCGCTTTTTTGTTTTCAGCGAGCACTACGCCAAGGCCTTGCGTTCCTTCGAGCAATTTGATAACGACAGGCGCTCCGCCCACTGCCTCAATTACTCCCTCGGTATCTTTGGAGTAATCCATGAAAATAGTCTTGGGAAGTCCCAGACCTGCCCGCGACAGTATCTGCATGCTGCGCAGTTTGTCGCGTGAGCGGATAAGCGCCTGCGACTCGACTGCGCTGAAAACTTTCATCATTTCGAATTGCCGGACCACGGCAGCACCATAAAATGTAACGGAAGCGCCGATACGGGGAATGATCGCATCGATGTAATCCAGCTTGCGACCGTTGTACCATACCATCGGATTTTTCTTTTCGATCAGCAGCACACATTTCATATGATCGATGATCTCCACCTTGTGACCCCGTCGTTCCCCGGCCTCCTTCAGTCGAGTCGTGGAGTAGAGTTTGGCGTCGCGTGAGAGGATCGCAATGTTCATGCGCGAAAATTACAGTGGTGGATTTAGCAATTTCTTTGAATTGAAAGATAAATCTTTTTTGGTGACGTCAATGAGAAAGCGGTGCCGCAGAATTTTGCGACCCAACAGCACAGGGAACTTAAGGTTTCCGCGATTGCTGAGCGAGAATTCAGCACGGATGACGTGGCCGAGAATTTTTACTTTTGTTTTGATCACATACCGCAGCTCGGCTTCCCCAAAGGAATTTTTTATTTCCCGCTGATCGAATTTCTTCATGGTGAATTTGATACCCGTAAACTCCGGGTGCTCTTCATCGAGCAGCACAAATTCGAGCACGCCATCTTTCACCTCCGCGCGCAGGCAATGAAGGCTGGAGGTATAGGCTCCCGTGTCGATCTTGGCGTGAATGTCCTCAAGACCCAAACCTGGGAGGTCGACACGGTCAGAACGTCCGAGGATTTTCATAAATATTGAGAATTAGCCCCAATTTTGAGGTTTTTTCCGGGAAGTAGGGGGAGAATGCGGCGAAAAGAGCAAAAAACGAAAATTTGGTCAACGTCCTCATCAAATTCGGGGGGTACGACTTCGAAGCTACCTACCAGTCGTTTTTACCCTGCGCTGGAAAAACTACGGGATTTTTGTGGGAAGGTGGGTGCGAAATCAATCGTTTGTTCACAGTTCTTTAATTTTTTTTTAATAAAAACTTTCATTTACCGGTGGAAACAATCAATTTAAGTCTTTAATCTAAACCAAATATCTATGAAAAGACTATTACTAACGTACTTGGTAGTGCTCTTTGCATTTGCGGTTCAGGCCCAGGAACGGGTCATAACCGGAAAAGTAACGAGCAGTGAGGACGGGTCTGTAATCCCCGGCGCGAACGTGGTGCTGAAAGGCACTTCTAACGGAACTGTCACGGGCGCCGACGGAGCATACAGACTCACTGTCCCCGCCTCAGGCGGAACTCTGGTGTTCTCCTTTATAGGCATGCAGACACAAGAGGAAGCGATCGGCGAAAGATCTACGATCGATCTCGGCTTGAAAGCGGATGTTCAGCAGCTGAATGAGGTTGTTGTAACGGCCATCGGTGAAAAAGTCGACAAGGATAAATTCGCATCTTCTGTTTCCAGCGTACAAGGAGGAAATGTTGCAAAATCCGGTGAGACCGGGGTTCTCCAGGGTCTTATGGGTAAAACTGCCGGTGTGTTGATCACACGAAGCGGTGGTGACCCAGGTGCCGGAGCTTACATCCAGATCCGCGGACAGAACACGATCAACGGTAACTCTCAGCCACTGTTTATTGTGGATGGTGTGCCGATCAGTAACTCCAACGAAGGTACAACTCCTACAGGTGGACCGCTTGCTGGTGCGGGAAATGCGATCGTAATGCAGTCCAGAGTGAACGATATCAACCCTGAGGACATTGCTTCAATGGAAGTTTTGAAGGGTGCGTCTGCTGCAGCACTTTGGGGAACCAGAGCTGCAAACGGTGTGATCATCATCACGACCAAAAAAGGATCTGACACAAAAGGAAAAGTTAACATTTCCTTCAAGTCAACCATTTCTGTTGACCAGGTAAACAAAGTACACGGCTTGCAGACTGTGTTTGGTGGCGGTACAAACGGTCACTATATCCAGGGAAACAGGGAAACATGGGGTGATAAGATCGCCGATCGTAAAGGCGGACCTGACACCTATATCACTGATCCTACTGCACCCGGCTACAACGGATTTGTAACCTTTGCTGATGGAACGAAGCGTTATGCTATCGCTCCCGGTACAGGCACATCTCTTGACGGTACTGGCGCTGCTGCGCACGGTGGCAAGAATTCCCGTGATACATACGACCACAAAATGGACGCTTTCCAGAATGGCCATTTTGTTGATAACAACTTGACTATCAGCGGTGGAAATGCAAGGACTAACGTCCTCGTTAGCTATTCCAACCTCAATCAGCAAGGTATCATCAAGTCGTTCAGCGACTATGTAAGAAACTCTGCAAGGGTCAACATTTCCAGCCAATTCACAGATTGGTTCAGAGCTTCAGCAAGTGCAAACTATGTGAACTCGTTCTCAACACGCGCACAAGGTGGTGATAACGTAGACGGTCTCTTCCTCGGTGGATTGCGTACTTCTCCGGACTTTGACAACTCATACTATACTGGAGACTATACAACTGCTGCAGGACTCGTTCTTCCCGATCGTCACGTTTCTTACAGGAACCCGCTTGGAAAGAACCTCGGACCTTCGTACTCAAATCCCTTGTGGAACATCCACAACAATAAGAATACAACGGATGTAGACAGGATCATTGGTAACATCGAGTTGGCCCTTGACCCGGTTTCATGGTTGAACATCGTTGGTCGTGTTGGACTTGATAACTATACTGACAAGAACAACGAGCGTTTCCCTGAGAAGTCAGCGACATTCCCTAACGGATTCATTCAGCGTAACGTCACAACTGAAAATCAATTGAATACCGACATTTTTGCAAAAACGCAAAAGACTTTGGGTAGCAACTTCAATTTGAACGTCCTTGTTGGTGTTAACTACAACCAGCGTAAGAGAGAGACGATCCACACGCAGATCACGGACTTCATCATTCCGAGCGCACCGGATCTCCTCACTAACGCCCTTAACACGAACTTGCAGGCTTACAACTACAGGACTTTGATCCGTACGTATGCATACTATGCACAGGCAGACTTACAAGCGTATGATCAACTGTTCGTTACGTTGACTGGTCGTCAGGAAAGCGCTTCGACATTTGCTAACAGCTTCTTCTTCCCGTCGGCAGCTATCGCATGGCAGTTCACTAAACTTCCTAGCCTTGCGAACAACAGCTTCCTGAGCTTTGGTAAACTGAGATTGACTGCAGGCCAGGTGGGTATCCAGCCTCAGCCTTATCTCGGATTGACAAACTATCAGCCTACGTTCTACGGCGACAGCTACGCATATGGTCTGGCTGCCCTCAGCGGTCTGTATGGTGGTGGATTTACCCGCAACAGTTTGCAGGGTAACCCGAACCTGAAGCCTGAGCGCAAGACGGAATTTGAAATTGGTACCGACCTTCGCTTCCTCAACAACAGGCTGAGCCTTTCGGCAACAGCTTACTACAACCACACAGACGACGTTATCCTGACACTGAACCTGCCTTATTCAACAGGTTTTACTCAGCAGAACGGCAACGTGGCGCAGTTGGAGAACAAAGGTCTCGAACTCGAGCTTGGTTATGACGTCATCCAGACTGGAGATTTCCGCTGGAATATCACAGGTAACTGGTCTGCGAACCGCAACAAAGTTGTGTCGCTCGGAGGTTCAGATGCACAACCTGTCCCTGGAAACGGTGCTTACGGCGGACAGTCACTGATCGCTGGACAGCCTTTTGGTGTGTTCTACGGAACAGACTTCCTGAAGAAGACCGACGGATCAGGAAAGTATGACCTCGATCCTAATGGATTCCCTCAGCCAGGTGTGCAAAACGAAATTATGGGTAACCCCAACCCGATGTGGCGTGCAGGTCTTGGAACAACTGTAAGCTATAAAGGAGTCTCTCTTTATGTGCTGTTCGACAAGATCTACGGCAACGACTACTGGAACGGTACACGCGGAGCGCTGTACACTTTCGGAACAAGTGTTGACAACGGAAACATTGTAACATATCCGACGGCACTGAAGGATTTTGACGGAAATACAATTCCTGCAAACACACCTTTTCGTGGTAACGTGAAAGACTTTGGTGGCGGTCCTGTGGCTTTGACTCAGAACTGGTACAAAGGTTATGGAACATCGTTCAACCAGGCTTCTGCCAAGCAGTTTGTGGAAGATGGTGGTTCAACCCGCCTCAGGGAGATTACATTGAGCTATAGCCTGCGCAGCCAGGGATTCCGCAATGCAACCAAACTGAACTCAATCGACTTCAGCCTTACAGGTCGTAACCTCTTGCTGTGGACGAACTACACCGGCGTGGATCCTGACACAAACATCTCAGGTGCGTCTGTAGCCCGCGGTTCGGACTGGTTCACAAACCCTTCGACGAAGTCAGTATTGTTCTCTATTAAGATCTCTTACTAAGCGAACAGTCCAACTTTAAAAGACACTAAAATGAAAAAAATCATATTTTCCAAAGTAGCGATAGCCCTGGCATGCATCGTCATCTTGTCTTCATGCAAAGACTTGCTTGACAAGCCGGATATCAACGTAAACCCTAACGCTCCTGCAGATGCACCTGTTGACGTAATTTTGTCAGGTGTGGAAGTAGGTGTGGCAACTGCACATGAAGACACCGATGCGCGCATCGCGAGCTACTGGGCAGGCGTAATGTCGGGCCAAAGCCGTCAGCAGGCAGGTTTCCAGATCTACAACGTGGCTGCGTCAACTTTTGACAACAGCTGGTTCCTGATCTATCACCCTGCGACGAATGCAAGGATCATCCAAAACAAAGCAAAGCCATTCAACAACCGTTTGGTGGTTGGCATCGGGCAAGTCCTCGAGGCAATGCAAATATTGAAGATCACATCCTTGTATGGTGATGTTCCTTATTCTCAGGCTTTTGATATCGACAAATTCCCGAAGCCTGTTTTCGATAAACAGACCGATATCTATGCCGGATTGATAGCTACACTGAATTCTGCTTATGGTAATGTTACCAGCGGCGTGGGTGTACTTGACCACGCAGCTGATGTTGATTTCTTTTACAGAGGCAATGGTACTCAGTGGGGGAGAGCAGCAAAGACACTTCTGGCGCGGGTTTACCTGCACCTGAAGGACTACCCGAATGCCATCGCAGCTGCTAACGCTGGTATCTCCTCTACGGCCGGCGATATGCTCGTTCCTCATGGTTCATCACAGCAAATCGACTTGAACCTCAATTTCGACATGTTCGAGAACTCTCGTCCTGGTGACTGCGGTTTCGATGCAGCGTATTTGCCGGTATTCATGAAGAAAGGCGGTACATATTCACGAAATGCTCTCACAAACGATCAGGCGCTCTATAACCACTATTTCCAGGTTGGAATTTATACTTCGGGCCTGGATCCGAATACAGTGGATGGCGCGTTCCAGGGTAACTCCTTCCACCCGTTGATTACTTACTATGAGAATCAACTGATCCTTGCAGAAGCCCTGGCACGCCGCAATACAGGTTCTGACCTGGATGATGCTGTTACAGCGCTCAATAGCGTGAGATCAGACCTGATGGCGTCGAAAGCGCTTTATGGTAATAAGATCGATGCTAGCTACATTTCAGCTACGAAGTTCAAGTACTTGCCTTATGCAACTGCAGACTTCGCTGTAGCTGGAGCAGCTGATGCAGGACAGGGAACAGCTCAGAAAAACCTGATCTTCGAAATTCTCGCACAGAAGTACACGTTGAACAATTTGCAATACGAATCATTCAACGACCTGAGAAGAACACAGGTGGCTACACCGATCGTGAAATTGCCGATACCGTTTAATACTCCGACGGCTACGCAATATCCCGCAAGGTTTATCATCTCTCAGAACGAGATCAACACGAACCCCAACGTACCTAAGACTGGTACAGGTAGTGTTGCCGATATCTATCAGAAGCTTCCTATCTTCCAATAGCCAGCAACTGGTATAATAAAAAAGGCCATCCGTTTGGATGGCCTTTTTCGTTTGGGGGAATGTGCTTAATTATCCCTTCACGTTAAACGCAACTTGCGTATTCTCCCACTTCATAGTCACCTGTCCTTTGTCCACGGAAATGGTGAATGCTTCAACCGGGCCTGAAGTTTTGGTTGGCTTCACAGCTACACGGATTACATCTTCGTCTTGCTTGTAAGTATAAGCTCCCCACTTGATGCCCTTGTTGATGATGATCGTCCACTCGTTTTCTCCCGGGATAGTGAAGAGTCCGTATTTGCCTGCTGCAACGTCTTTACCCTCAACTTTTACAGGAGCGCTGAATTCGATCGTAGTGGTTTCGTTTGCGCCTGTGCGCCATACTTCACCGAAAGGAACGAGCCCACCCATGATCTTTCTACCTTTCATTTGTGGCTGATGATAATTGATGGTGATCTTCGCTGCTCCGGAAGTGCCTTCAGCCTTGGCGGGAGGGCTCGCCATTTTCTCTTGTGAGTACGCAAACGTTGCTGCCACGAGCAACAGCATGATGGAAATGGATTGTTTCATTTGTTTGTTGATTTGGTTAGTAATTTTTTATACAAAAAATGCCCCATTTTGAGGGGCATTTTTCGGAATTTTAAATTGAAGAACTGTCTGTAAACAATGTCTGTAACGAAACTCCGTCGGGATAAGTTATTTCGGAATCACGCATAATATTTCCCATAGATGAAGTCTACCGTCCAAATGGGTTCAAGGCCGATAAAGCACGTTTCCCACCACCCATTTTATTCATCGTTTTCATCATTTTTCGCATCTCCTCGAATTGCTTCAACAATTGATTGACTTGTTGGACGGACGTGCCGCTTCCCTTTGCGATGCGGTTCTTTCGACTGCTATTAATAATGTCTGAATTCTCCCTTTCTTTGTTGGTCATGGAGCGAATGATAGCCTCGATGGGCTTAAAAGAGTTATCGTCAATGTCTACATCCTTGATGGCTTTGCCTATACCTGGCACCATCCCGAGCAGATCCTTCATATTGCCCATCTTCTTGATTTGTTCCAGCTGCGACAGGAAATCGTTGAAATCGAATTGATTTTTGCGAAGCTTTTTTTGAAGCCTTGCCGCCTCTTCGGCACTAAAGGTTTCCTGGGCCTTTTCAACGAGACTCACTACGTCGCCCATGCCAAGGATTCTTCCGGCCATCCTATCGGGATAGAACCTGTCCAGGGCTTCCATCTTCTCGCCGGAGCTTACGAACTTGATCGGCTTTTCCACCACGCGCCGTATCGACAGGGCGGCACCACCGCGTGTATCACCGTCAAGCTTTGTCAACACGACGCCGTCGAAGTTCAGCCGGTCGTTAAAAGCTTTCGCAGTGTTGACTGCATCCTGACCTGTCATTGAATCAACAACAAAAAGGGTCTCGGCTGGCTTCAGCGCATCTTTTAGTCGGGAGATCTCATTCATCATCTCCTCATCCACAGCCAAACGGCCTGCGGTATCGACAATCACTACCCGAAAATTATTCTTCTTGGCAAAATCAATTGCCGACTTCGCGATGTTGACCGCATCCTTGTTCTCAGGTTCGGAATAGACCTCCACGCCAACTTGCTGACCTAAAACTTTAAGCTGTTCGATAGCCGCCGGCCGATAAATGTCGCATGCGGTCAATAAAACCTGCCGGCCCTGACGCTTAAGATAGTTCGCGAGCTTGCCTGAGAATGTCGTCTTTCCCGATCCCTGAAGCCCGGCGATGAGGATAACCGAAGGGTTACCGTCAATTTTGATATCCTCACTTTGACCACCCATGAGCCTTGTCAGCTCATCATTGGTGATCTTGGTCAATAATTGCCCCGGGCTGATCGCTGTGAGCACGTCCTGGCCCATAGCCTTTTCCTTGATCTCATCTGTCACTTCCTTCGCAACTTTATAGTTTACGTCGGCATCGATGAGCGCTTTTCGGATCTCCTTAACAGTATTGGCAACGTTGATTTCGGTAATGCGTCCCTGTCCTTTCAGCGTTTGAAAGGCCTTCTCTAGCTTTATACTTAGACTGTCGAACATGATTGGTTGGTAATGCTGTAAAAAATCGTGCCTCGTTATGAAGGCAGGGGCGCAAAGTTACGGGGATAGGACAGGCCCTGCAAATTCAATTTAAAATATTGATAACCAGTATTTTATAAATTCTGCAGACTTTCTTTCAATGATTTGGAAAGCGGATCGCATGGCCTGCTGCTGATCAATGGATTCGTCCTTGATCGTGATTGCTTTCTCGATGTGGAGGTGGCGGAGCGAAGTTTCGGGTAAATCGCAGTCGCCAGCTATCGCAATACAAGGCTTACCATATTTTGCGGCGAGCAAGGCAACACCGTTCACGACCTTTCCTGAAAGCGTTTGGGCGTCGATCTTTCCTTCGCCGGTGATGATGAGGTCAGCGCTCCGCACTTGTTCTTCCAGCCGGGTGAACTCAGAGATAAATTCGAACCCTCGGGACAGCGTTGCGTTGAGAAAGGCTTTTGCACCTGCCCCCATTCCGCCCGCAGCGCCGGCACCAGGAAAATTTGTCTGCAGCCCCAAATCATGATGGACTACTTTTTCGAAATTTCGCAATCCATTGTCAAGTAGACGAACAGCTTGGGCATCAGCACCTTTTTGCGGCCCGAAAACAAAAGCCGCACCTTGTTCGCCATGCAATGGATTATCTACATCACACAGTACCGTGAATTTGGCTTGTCGAATCAACTTAAGGTCGGGACGTTTTACAGAGCGAATCTCAACGAGGTTCCGGCCGATCGGATTCAAAATCTTACCGGCGTTGTCGGAAAAGGAAAAACCCAGTGCTGCAGCCATTCCACAGCCTGCATCGTTGGTAGCGCTGCCGCCAATACCGAGTATGATGCTTGTCGCGCCACCCATGAGAGCTTCTCGAATAAGCTGCCCTGTCCCAAATGTGTTAGTGTCCAGTGGATTTCTTTCGGCCGGTTGAAGCAGCTGAAGCCCTGATACTTTTGCCATCTCAATGAATGCTGTGCGGCGGTCGCGCGATATGCCATATGTGGCCTGGATCGGGCGAGCAAGCGGATCAAGTGCTTGCGTTGTAACAGTTACTCCATTGCTGAATCGGGTCAGGAGATCTGCGGTTCCTTCTCCTCCATCTGCCAGCGGGATGGCAATTACTTTTATTGATGCCGACGCTTTATGAATTCCGTTCGAGATTGCAGCGCAAACTTGCTCAGCCGTCAATGAGCCCTTGAATTTGTCCGGTGCGATCAGTACAGTCACCTGAACAGATTCCTGAATGGAATGAATGGGAATACGTCGCCTTTTTTGAAAACATCTTTTTCAAGCGGCAGCTCAACGAACCCGTCGGCCTTTGTCAGGTTGGTGAAATCGCCGGAGCCGCCTCCTTCCTGTGGGTATGCTGTCAACACGCCTTGTTCATTTTTCACGCGAGCCTGGAGAAAATAAGTAAGTGGCTGCTTGAATGAAATGTCAGACGCGAGCACCGCGAACATAGGCGGATTTTCAAGTCCCATACTCTTTAAAATCCATGGCTTTATGTACTTGTAAAAACAAAGGAACGTTGAGACGGGATTGCCCGGCAGCGCGAAGACTGTTTGCCTTTTAGACACGCCGAACCAGAAAGGCTTCCCGGGCTTTTGGCTGACCTGATGAAAAAGATTATTAACACCAAGTGACTCCAACACTTCTGGGACGAAATCAAATTTTCCCTTTGAAACACCTCCACTCATGATGATCACATTATGATCAACGAATACCTTGATCAACTCCTTCTCCATCTTGTTGCGGTCGTCAGTCAAATGAAAAAGGTCCGATCTTGTTCCCATTGATACCAATGCCGATTGGATCATGTGGGCGTTTGATCGCCTGATCTGGTGCGGCAAAGGCACCTGGTTAACATCTACAAGCTCATCACCGGTTGTGATCACGGCCGTTTTCAACCCCAGATAAGCCTCCGTTTTTGCCCTTCCCACCGACGCGATCAAGGCAATTTCCGCTGGCGAAATGAGTATGCCGGGCTCCAGAAGCGTGTCGCCGCGTTTTGCGTCTGCGGCTCTTGGATGGATGCTTTGACCCTTCTGAGCATCAATTTTTACGTGAGCTATCTTATTCGTAATCGAGACATCTTCATACCGAATCACTGTATCGCATCCGATCGGGAGCATAGCGCCAGTCATTACTTCGATGCAATTGTTTGGATCCTTCATCGTCAATCGCGGCTGCCCCGCGCGCTGAACACCTTCTACCTTAAAGTCACGCCAGCCTTCCTGGAAGGACTCAAAGCGTATCGCGATCCCATCCATGGCAACGCGATCGAAGGGAGGCAGGTCCCTGTCGGCTTTTATGGGTTCGGAAAGTATCCTGCCTTCAGCATTTTCAAGATCAATCCGTCCTTTTTCTGGACGGAAAAGGTGCTGTTGAATTATCGCGGTGGCTTCTGCAACACTGATCATGAATGTCTATTTTTGATTCAAGATAGCCAGAAAAGCATAAGGGTTAATTGATAAAAAAATGAAGAGCAAGCTGAGCCATGTCGACAAGTCGGGAAATCCGGCGATGGTCGATGTTTCCGCCAAGGCGATCACACGAAGGATGGCACGTGCGCAGGCTACCGTGCATCTTGGAAAAGAAATTTTGTCGCAGCTCCGGGACGAAGAGTTGGTTACGAAGAAGGGCCCCGTATTTCAGACTGCCATCATTGCGGGCGTGATGGGCGCGAAGCGGACGGCATCTCTTATTCCGTTTTGCCATTCCATCGGGCTCGACGACTGCCAAATCCAAATTAGAGTTAAAGGTACGAAAGCCGTGATTGAGTCACAGGCAGTGGTCAATGCGCGCACCGGTGTTGAAATGGAGGCGATGACAGCGGTCACTGTAGCGGCGCTCACAGTGTACGATATGTGCAAGGCACTATCCCATGACATTGTTTTAGAAGAAATTAAATTGTTGGAAAAAACAGGCGGAAAAAAAGACTTCAAGAGGAGCTGAATTTTGTGAAAAAACGGCATCGGTAGTCCCAACCTTACATTCTCATTTAAGAATCAGCCTACTGGGCGATACATCCGGAAAGTGTCACAGAATGAAGGCTTTGCGATGGGGGAGTTTAATCAGCAATTAAAATTTTTATAGACAGATTTTTTCTGTTTGCATTGAATCTGTCCTAAAAACTTACAGCAGGGCGCTGGCCGCACCTAATACGGAACTTTTCCTGGTGGCAGGTTGTACTTTAGGTGAAATTCTTATCAATGAAATTCAGGCTTTATTCTCCGGGGTTCAACCCGATCTACCGCGACATGGTCATTGTGGTTTTCGCCGGCCTGCTGGTCTCCATGGTGATCGTGACGGTTGGATTCATGATCCTCTCGCAATTGTAGAGGGCAGTCAGCTGCTAGTTCGGGCCGAGTCAGCCTTTGGAGCTGCTTCGACCCACTCTTCGCCGTCTTCGAAAACTTCCTTCTTGAATATTGGTACTTTTTCCTTCAGCCTGTCGATAATAAACTGGCACGCTTCGAAAGATTCTTTCCTATGACGTGTTGATACCGCCACCGCCACCGCGATTTCGCCGGGTTTCAGAGTTCCCACGCGGTGACTTACAGCCCATCCCGACAAAGTCCACCGGACTGCTGCTTCGTCGATGATCTTTCGAGTCTCGGCAACGGCCATACTCTCGTATGCTTCGTACTCCAGCCAAATGACCTTTTTATTTCGGGCAGTGTTACGCACTACGCCGATGAACACGTTGATGGCGCCCGCTTCAAGGCTTGACGCCGCTTCGATGACTTTGTGGACATCTATCGTTTTTTCGGTGATTTTGATCATAGAATAGCTGTTGCCAATTGGCTTTTGGTGGTTCGCGCCCAAATCAAAGGTTTATGTTCACCTTTCGTTTCCACGCATTCTCCAAGCTGGATATTGTATCTGAACTTTCATTGAAAGTAGCTATTCGTTCAACCAATATCAAGGCATCCGGGATCGAGCGGCCTCTGAATTCGAAATTCTGTATGTAACTTTATCTCTTGTTGTTCTACAATTTCAATTCATGCTGACCGCGCAAGAACTTCTTCGATATAACCGACAAATACTCCTTCCGGAGTTGGGCGTGGAGGGGCAGGAACGTCTCAAGGGTGGGAGTGTACTTGTGATTGGAGCCGGTGGACTGGGCTCACCTGCCTTACTTTACCTTGCCGCAGCAGGCGTTGGCAGGATCGGCGTGCTGGACTTCGACAAAGTCGATACCAGTAATCTGCAGCGACAGATCTTGTACAGCGGTTCGGATGCTGGAATGTCGAAAGCTGTTCGTGCCGCAGAAAGACTTCGCGGATTGAATTCAACCATTCAGGTACGAGTGCATGATGTATCCCTGAACAGAACCAACGCGCTGGAAATTTTTTCGTCTTATGACGTCGTTATCGACGGATCTGACAATTTGCCGACGCGGTATCTTGTGAATGATGCTTGTCTTATCTTACAAAAGACGTTGATCTATGGAGCGATCTTCCAGTTTGAAGGTCATGTAAGTGTGTTTAATCAACAAGGCAAGGACGGAACGCGCGGACCAAATTACCGAGATCTTTTTCCGGAACCACCGCCACCGGAAATGGTGCCTTCGTGCAACGTTAGTGGGGTGCTTGGCACACTACCCGGTATCATCGGTTCCATGCAGGCCAGTGAAGCAATCAAAGTCCTTACAGGAATCGGCAAAACTCTTTCTGGCCGATTGATGATTTTTGATAGCCTCGATTTCACGACCCACTTCCTCAATCTTAAACCAAACCCTGAGAACAAACCCGTTACCGAATTGATTAACTATGATGCATTCTGCAACCCCGCTGCTCATACGGTCAGTACCGGAAGTATTTCAGCGCGGGAAGTCAAAGAGCTCCTGGATGTAAAGGCGACTATACAACTTATCGATGTTCGTGAAATTTTTGAATACGAGGTTGCGAACATCGGGGCAGTTAACATTCCGCTCGACGAGATATTGAGTCATATCGATTCAATTGAAAAAGAAATCCCGGTAGTTATCCATTGCAAAAGCGGTCAAAGAAGTATTGAAGCTATACGCCGCCTTTCGGGGAAGGGGTTTAAGAACCTATTGAATATGAAAGGTGGATTGATTGCGTGGAAGAAAGAGGTTGATAATAGCCTGGAGCTTTATTAGATCACATCAGGACAAAAGAACCTATTCAAACCAAAATAACACAATTTACCGTTGCGAGATTATTGCTGATTGCTGTCCAGCTTTCGCCGAGGTCTTCCGACACGTAGAGATTCCCATTGTTTGTACCGAACGCCATCACGTCGTTCTTCTTTGTGAACGAATGGCGGAGCACGATATCAAATGAGTTCGTGGATGGCAACCCGCGATTCAGTGCTGTCCAATGATTTCCTCCATCGGATGTCTTACAAACCACAACCTTCAGATCAGGCGGGATCCTGAACTCGTCGCTTTGAGCCGGGATCACCCATGCCGCATCGCAATTGTCATCATCGATCACCATCGAGAATCCGTATTTCGGGAAACCGCTTTTACCGCTTACGTCGACCCAGTTCTCTCCGCCGTCAACAGATCTGAAAATGCCACAGTGATTTTGTTGCCACATTACCTTTGGGTTTGTTGCACAGGCAAATATTCTGTGTGGGTCATGGCCGATTTCTGCATTTTGATTTGGCAGGTAAGCTGCGATCAGCCCCTTATTCCTCGCTGACCAGTTCACGCCTCCGTCCCGGGTTTCAAACACCCCTGCACAACTGACGGCGACGTACACATGATTGCTGTCGTTTTTATTCACGACGATCGAATGAATGAAAGGATAGTCTTTTCCCGCACCGAACCACTGGTTGGCATCCGTCCGGCTTGGGTGTTGCCAGAGATTCTCATTCAAATGAAATGACTTTCCTCCATCATCACTATAAAAGAGACCGCCAGGCTCGGTACCCAGCCACAGACATCCGGGTTTGTCGATTCCAGCGTGGGCGATCACCCAAATTTTTTTTAGCGATGCGGGTTTGTTCGCCCGGTACAGATATCCGGCGTAACTGGGTGTTCCTGCCTCTTGCCATGTTGTTCCGTCGTCATTTGAAAAATGTAGTTTCTCACCCCAGTGACGGTGCGATAGTCCGAGCCACCAGGTGCCCGTCCTTTCATCGATATAGACCATTGAGATGGTCAGTCCTTCAAACCGCACAGCACGGACCCGCCACCCATGCCCGTCGGAAGGCCGGCTTGTCTTGTTATTTTCAAAAATGATGAGTCCCTTGGAGGTGCCTGCCAGAAGTTTCATCTGTTCGGATGGATTAGCCGCCGGAGAGTGCCTGGAAAATCAACAGTTCATCCTGCGCACTCACGGCATCATTCAACGTAGCCCTGTCTTTGATCAATTCGCCTTTGACGAAAATGTTGACATGTTTTCTGAGGTGGCCGTTATCCTCAACGAGGTAGTTTAAAATTCCCGGATAACTTTTGTCGATGTTGAGCAAAGTCTCCCGCACTGTGCTGCCTTGCACATATCCTTCAGCGAGCGCCGGAAAAAAGCGCTTCAATGCTGATGTGAACCTGACATTGGCCATGATACGTTTTTACTTTACTTTGTCAGACGGGACAATTCAAAAGTAGATTTTATTTTTCGCTAAAGCTATCGAGATTCCATGAACGACCTACTCCCTTTGATAAAGCGATGGACAGAGGAATCAAAGCCTTTCGCTTTGGCGCGCGTGCTTGAGACGTGGGGATCCTCACCGCGACCGGTCGGAGCCGCCGTAATTATCTCGGAGCAAGGAGAGCTTGCTGGATCCGTTAGCGGTGGATGCGTTGAGGGAGCAGTTGTCAAGGAAGCAAAGCACGTGATTGGCACGGGTGGATTTAAGGTCCTGGATTACGGGGTAACTGACGACGAAGCATGGAACGTTGGATTGTCGTGTGGGGGAAGGATCAAGCTGTTGTTGCAAGATATTACGACATCGAACTCCATCTTGCAGCAATTGACACTCGATGGAAGTGTTTTTGTCACTGATTTTTCAGGGGCGAAGCTTATCGAGTGCGTGTTGTCCGGTGGCCGCGTTCAGGGCGATACTGTCCCCGAGTTGGTCCAGGTCAAGGCAAAGGAGTTGCTTAGTGCACGCCGAAGCCAGGTCATCGAGGAAGTAGACAAGAAGTATTTTATTCATGTCTTCCCGCGAAAAAGCCAATTGTTGATCATCGGTGCTGCACATATTACTGCCGATCTTGTTCATCTCGCGTCATCGTTTGACTTTGAAACGGTCGTTATCGATCCGCGTGGCGCATTCACCAATAAAACACAATTTATTACAAGGCCAGACAGGATTTTTGAAAGCTATCCGTCGGAAGTGATGGGGGATTTTCTCTTGGATCAGAACACATTTGCCGTCGTTTTGTCGCATGATCCCAAGATCGACGATAACGCGCTGCATATTCTGTTAAAAACAAAAGTTGCTTATATCGGCGCGTTGGGAAGCCGTAAGACCCATGAAAGGAGAACTGCACGACTGCGTCAAGCAGGATTTTCAGAGGAAGAAATCGGCAGGATCGAATCACCTGTTGGTGTCGATATCCATGCGATAGGGGCGAAGGAAATTGCGTTGAGTATTATGGGGAGCTTAATAAGAGTAAGAAATGATAACGCCAAGGCCTCTTAACAGGCCTCGCTTTCCTGCCTTCGCCGACTGCGTGTCGCCAAAAGGTCTAGTTGAGTCAAGGGTGACATCACCCTACCCGCCACTTACCGGTGGTATAATCGCCACCTCGTCTTTGTCTGAAAGTATGAAGGAGTCATGCTGATAGTTTTCGCCGACAGCAAAAGATAGGGACTTCAATTTTCCAAGATCCGGATATTGTCCCAGGAGCTTTTCTTTCAAAATAGCGATGGTGGCACCCGAGTGCACATCAAACTCCAACGTCTTTGTTTTCAAAATTTCACGGGCTATCCCGAATGCAAGCAGGTTGATCTTCATGTTGAAGGCTTAACGCTATTTTTTACTTTTTGATTCCAGGAATTTTCGCATTTCCGTCCAGGCGAGCGTCGCGCATTCAAGACGCTCGGGAAATTCGTGGATGGCTGAAAATGGAATGAATTCTTCCTTCAATTCCAGTTTACCGTTTCCGGATCCATGCGACACAAAATTCAGAAAGTCATCGCAAAGGCGGAGCGCTTCATCATATCGTTTTCCTTCCAGGGATTTTACCAAAATGGATGTCGATGCTTTTGAAATAGCGCAGCCGAATCCATGAAAGTGGATGTCACGGAGCATGCCCTCTGTCCCGTCTACGTAAAGCTCGAATTTATCACCGCATATGGGGTTGTAAGCTTTGAACGATGGTGCCTGGTTCTTTTTTTCAAAGTGATAAGGTTGATCATTATGCGCCCTGATCATTTCCGGATACAGTCTGTTTATGCGTTCGCTCACGACCAGAATTTTTTAAGATCAATCAACGCATTCATGACACGATTTACGTCGTCAACAGAATTGTAGATCGAAAATGACGCGCGGAGCGAAGCAGGGATGCCCAGCGAATCGTGCAGGGGTTGTGTGCAATGATGACCCGCGCGAACCGCAATATTTCTGTCCGCTAGAAATCCGGCAGCATCGTGAGCGTGGATCTTATCGAGATAGAAAGATACGATTCCGCCTGAATCAAAGGCGCCGGGTTCGCCTACAAGTTTTATAAATGGAAGTTCGGCGAGCTGTGTCCTCAGCAGCATCGCAAGTTGTCGGACATGTGCGTGACAAGAGGCGAGGTCAAGCTGTTCAATGAAGTCGATGGCAGCACCCAATCCGACTATGCCTGCAATGTTTTGGGTACCGGCCTCCAGGTTGTATGGGTATGTGAGAAATTCAGTATAGTCGGAAGCTACGTTTTTAATTGCGCCACCCCCAAAAACGAGCGCATCGACGTCTTGTGATGAGCCTTTGCGCGCATACAGTACACCCACGCCCATGGGGCCAAACATTTTGTGCGCGGAAAACGCGACAAAATCCGCCTGCCATTCCGATACATCGATGGGCATGTGGCCTACGCTCTGGGCCGCATCAACGAGCACCGGAATTTTCCTCGCGTGGCATGCTTCAACGATTTTTTTTATAGGATTGACCGTTCCCAACACATTCGACATGTGCGTGATCGCAACCATCCTGGTATTATGCTGCAGCGAACGATGGAAGTCTTCCCATATAAGGTTCCCGGCGGCATCAACGGGAATAATTTCGAGGCGGCATTTTTTTTCCAGGCATACCTGCTGCCATGGGATGAAATTTGCGTGGTGCTCCATCGCGGACACGACCACGACATCGCCGGGCTGAAGCTTCTTTCGGAGGAAGCCCTGCGCGATGATGTTAATGGATTCGGTTGTTCCTTTCGTGAATGAAACGGTGCTTGCCGATTCGGCGCCAATCAAACTAGCGGTCCGCGCCCTCACCCCTTCATACGCAGTAGTCGCCTCAGACGAAAGTTTATAAAGACCCCGGTGCACATTCGAGTTGGACCTTTCGTAGAAATCGTTCATAGCCCGGATGACGTTCGCGGGCTTCTGTGAAGTGGCGGCATTGTCAAGATAGATCAAGCCTGGGTGGTGCTTGAGAATCGGGAACTGCGCTTTGAGCGATTGAAAATCCACTGCCATTGTTTAAAGATAGCTTCTCCGGGGAACAAGACCGCCCATTTAACAGTTTGATGAATGATCTTATTTTTGCTGATCTTCGCGCGATGGCTACAACGCAGATTTTCGATAACCATGGAAGGCCGGTGAACTATCTGCGGCTCGCCGTGACCGATCGTTGTAATCTCAGGTGCTTCTATTGCATGCCCGAATCGGGGATTAAGTACATGCCGAAGAAGGATTTGCTCAGCTTTGAGGAAATCGGGCGCCTTGTCACCATACTTGCCGGTATGGGAGTCTCCAAGGTCAGGCTGACAGGCGGAGAACCGTTTGTGAGGACCGACCTCATGGCCCTGATACGCCGTATCGTTTCAATTGAGGGCGTCGGTGATCTACATCTAACTACAAACGGAATTCTTACTGCCCCGCATATCCCGGAATTGAAAGACCTCGGGATTGCATCCGTAAATCTCAGCATGGATACCCTTGACGCGGGCCGCTTCAAGGCAATTACGCGCAGAGATGAGTTTGGGAAAACATATCAAACGCTACAGGCATTGATTGGGCATGGGATCCCGGTCAAGATCAATACGGTGGTGATGGATGGAAAAAATATCGAGGATATTATTCCGATTGTCGAGCTGGCGAGAGATCATGATGTGTCGGTGCGGTTTATCGAGGAGATGCCATTCAATGGGGAGGGAAGTCACTATCCAATTCTAAATTGGACATACAAGAGAACGTTGGAACATATACGCCAGCATTTCCCAGGCATCACGAAGATTGACGATCCACAACACTCGACGGCCTACCTCTATAAGATTCCTGGTTTCAAAGGGACGATAGGATTGATCGCCTCTTTCAGCAGAACTTTTTGCGGGACCTGTAATCGAATTCGCGTCACGGCGCAGGGCACTCTCAAGACCTGTCTCTACGATGACGGTGTTCTGAACCTAAAAGAACTGATGCGTCATGGCATGAGTGATGAGACGATCAGACTTAAATTGCAGGCAGCCTTTTCCAATCGACCTAAAGATGGATTTGAAGCTGAGAGGCACCGAAAGACGCGGGTTATTTCAGAATCAATGTCAACAATAGGAGGATAATAGCTATGAAAAGAATTTTGCTAACAGTGCTCGTGCTTTCGTCATTGCATTCATTTGGACAGAAAGAGTCCGTCAAGCCAACGTCATCGTTTACAATCTCTGGAGAAGTAAAATCGCCTGTCACGATTAAGATCGCCGATCTTAAAAAATGGAACTCCGTCAGCATTGGAGATGTGACGATCACCAATCATTTGGGCGAAAAGAAAAGCGAAGCGAAAGGATTAAAGGGTGTATTGCTTAAAGACATTCTCGGTTCTGTAGAAATAAATGCTGAAAGTCCCAAAGTCCTAAGCGAATACTATTTCGTCTGCAAGGCCAATGACAATTACACCGTGGTGTATTCCTGGAACGAATTATTCAACACGGCCACAGGCGAGAGCGCTTTCATCGTCACTGAAAAAAATGGTAAGGACGCTGCGTCGATGGATGATTCCATCTTGATGATCTCACCGAAGGATCGCATGACGGGCCGAAGGCATGTGAAAGCACTCACATCAATCGAAGTGAAGCGGGCGAAGTAGTATGGATTTTTACGTCCTGCTTATTTCTTTTTTCTTAATAGCCCTCGTTTATTCATCAGTTGGCTTTGCAGGCGGGTCGAGCTACCTGGCCGTCCTTTCATTTTCACTATTCGGGCTTGCATTCCCTGTAATTCGCTCCACAGCGCTTTTCTGCAACATCATAGTCGCTACAGGAGGTGTCATTGTATTTTATCGCGAGGGTAAGCTTACATTGAGAGAGTGCTGGCCTTATGTTGTGATTAGTGTGCCGATGGCGTATATGGGAGGTTTTTGGCCAATCAAGGAGAATACTTTCTTCATCCTGTTGGGGATTACGCTTGTGATTGTCCCATTTTTCCTGTGGTTTCAGCCGAAGGAAAGCGATGAAAAGATTGACGTAGACAGGGGAAATGTTTTGCAAAAGTCGGTACTGGGAGGTGCGATAGGATTTTTGTCGGGGCTCGTTGGGATAGGAGGAGGGATCTTTCTCTCGCCAAGTCTTCATTTGCTGCGATGGTCGGAGCCGAAAAAAATCTCCGCGATCGCGAGTCTATTCATCCTCGTGAATTCAATTGGTGGGCTGGTTGGACAATTTAGAAGAGGTGTTCCTGAATTCAGCCTGCAATTCCTGCTTCCTCTTTTGGCTGCCGTCCTTACAGGTGGGCAGATAGGGTCGCGTCTCGGGGCAAAAAAATTTCATGCAATTTATATTAGAAGGATTACAGCTATCCTCATTTTCGTTGCTGGTGCCAACATATTAAAAGATCACTTATGAAAGTTTCTGCCTGTTTAGTCCTGTTATCCTTGTCGCTTACTGGTTTTTCGCAATCACGCGTCAACCCCGTGATTAAATCTGCGGGGGGTATTTTTGAGATCCCATATGCGGATGAAAAACCCGACCCGTCATTAGCTTACAATATCGTTATCGAAGTAGAGCGTCCGAGCGAAAAACCAGACACCATCAACTGGGCATTAAATAATGTGGCGCGTTTGATTAACCTGCATACCGTTGGAGGTGTTCCACCTAAGAATTTGCATGTGGTGCTGGCGATACATGGAGGCGCGACGTATACGGTAATGAACAACGATGCCTACCGTGCTAAATACAAAGTGGACAACCCAAACTTGAAACTTTATAAAGAATTGGCAGATGCGGGAGTGAAGATCTTCGTATGTGGACAGTCTCTGATTGGGAGGGAGGTTGATCGCATGAAAATGGTGCCTGAAGTAAAAGTTTCCGTTTCCATGTTGACAATACTCACGACCTACCAGTTGAGAGGATATGCGCTTTTGAAGTTTTAGGTTGCGGATTATGATTTCGGGGCGAAAGGCCGCCGATAGCGGGCGGCTGATTGATTTTGGGTGAAAGGGCGAGGCTAATGGCCATCAAACCACTCCTTGAACTCATTCACTTTTTCCCTGCTCACAATAATTTCCTTGTCCCAGGCTGGCTGTGTCGTGATCTTCAGGCGGCTGTTAGAATACATCACCACGTCCTGGATGAATTGAATGTTCACGATATAAGTGCGGTTCATGCGGAAAAAATTCTTCGGCTCAAGAACCTCTTCCAGGGATTCTAAAGTGAAGTCTATTATGAATTTTCTAAGTTGCTGCGTCACCAGGTACACATCCCGTCCGTCGGCAAAAAAGAAAATCACCTGGTCGGTGGTGATGGACCGGATGTGATCACCCACCTTCACCATAAACCGGTTTTTGTAGACTTTAGCAGTGCTCTCCCCCGTAAGCGCTTTTAGTTTTCCAAGCTTGTCATCGTTGATGACTAACTGATCTCTGAGGTTCTCAAGTTTTTGAAGACTGGCGCTCAGATCTGAAAATGTCACGGGTTTCAACAGGTAATCGATGCTGTTGACTTTGAAGGCATCCAGTGCATATTCATTGTAGGCAGTGATGAAGATTACGGGTTTTTGAACCACGACTTCGTGAAAGATCTTAAAGCTAAGCCCGTCCTTGAGCTGTATGTCCATGAAGATCAAGTCGATCTTCGATTGATTTTCTTTGAGCCAGGAAACAGCCGTTGCAACGGAGTCGCAGGTGCCGGCTACGGAAATCCCATCGCTATATTTTTGGAGGTAACGTTCCAGCTTTTCTACTGCAGGTGTTTCATCTTCAATGATCAGAACATTCAGAGAAACACTCATGCGATTTCGTTTATGGATTGGTCCACTGTGATGAGCGGAAATTTAACATAATTTTCACGGCCGGCTTTCACCTGGATAAACGGCCGGTCACTGTAAACCGAATAAGAGCGCTGCAGGCGTTGGAACGCTTGCAGGCTTTCGGGGTGGAGCTGCAATTTATCATTTAGATCGTGATGGAGGACAAAGTAATCATCATCCTCTTGTGAGAGCGTGAGCACAAGTGGTGCGTTGGGTGAAATCAGTGTGTTGCGTATGATGCTGTCAACGGTGGTTATCAACGCGCCGGGCATCAGCTGGATAGTGTCGGCATTTTGGATGCTCTGGTTCCATTTTATGTTGTTACGGTGCTTTTGATTCGCAAGCCGAAGCAGGTGCTGGACGGCGTGGATTTCTTCCGCGAGTGAAACGAATTCGCTTTGCCGATGGATCAATTGATACCGGTAGAGGGCAGCAAGACTGTCGATAAGCTCTTCCGAGACATCGGAATTGCGATGAAGGCAAAGGATCAATTCTTCCAGACTATCGTAAAGAAGGTCGGGATTGATTTCCTGACGGAATGACATGAACTCCGATTCCAGGCTCTCGCGCAGCTTTTGCTCCTGCTCGATGCGCAATGTATTTTCCTGAAGCAAGTATTGATTGCCGATATAGAGGGCGTTATACAAAAGGGAAGTCAACGTGAAGATCACCCCAAAGCGCATCATTTCCCTTGCGCTTATATCAAATCCGATAACGTATTTATAATACTGGGAGATCGCCAGAATAACCATGGCAACGCTAATGATAGTTGTTATCAGCAACTGTAGGACTGCTTTGTTGTTGAATGGCGTTTGGATATGTCCTAAAGCAACAATTGTAAGTCGCATGGATTCGAATGAGATGAACGCTAATGCAATGCTTACATATAATTCCTGGTTGCTGAATAAGCTTCCAACTTGTTCGACGTTGTTGGCGAAAAGCAGGATGATAAGGTACACGAGCATCCCATAAACCGGCGCGGCCAGTATTCGAAAGAAAGGGTTGTGAATGAATATCCGTTTCATGCCGCAGCGCGATTGGCGTTGGTCTTCTTAATGATCGGTAGCTGGACCAGGAATTTCTCCTCATCGCGGACCAGGACTTTCTCGGTGGTAAAAAAACTGTACCTCTTATTAATATTGTCAAGTCCCACTTTGAAACTGGTGGTCGGCTTTACGGAACGTGTCTTGGTGTTGTAGACCTGCAGGCTGGTGTTGTCTATTGCACTGATGTAAACCAGCAGCGGCTGATCTTTGCTGATAGCGTTGTGTTTGACTGCATTTTCCACCAACAGCTGAAGTGTCATCGGAGGTATGAGTGTGTCAAGTACGTTTTGGCCTAAATTGATCTCCAGTTGCAAATGGTACTCGTACCGGACCTGGAGCAGGAAATAGTACGATCTGACGAATTCAACTTCTTCACGGAGTGTCACCAGCTTTTGCTTCTGGTGCGCGAGTACGTAGCGGAAGGTATCTGCCATGCGGCGGATAAATTCTTCTGCAATACGTGTGTCTTTGTAAAGGAGGCTGGAGACAGTGTTGAGACAATTGAAAAGGTAATGAGGACTGATCTGGCTTTTTAGGGACTCAAACTGGAGCTCGAGCTGCCACCGCTCCGATCGAAGCTGTTCCGCCTGCGTCACCGCGTAGTAGCGGTAGGAGAAGAAAAGTCCATAAAATATCTCGTAGATGAATACGATGATGATAAACAAAATGATCAGCTTGAGGGTCTCTTCGCTGTTTCTCACGATCAGCCAATTACTCGCTGCGGTTTGATAAGCAACGACGATAAGCATGTTTGCCGCGAGGCCGCTTATAAAGCGTAGCAGGAAATTGTTTTTCCAGTGGATGACACGGTCGAGCAGGTGATCAGCCTGGAAAATGATTATTCCAAGGCCGATCGTCAACAAAGCTGCAATCGCATAGTCCTTTGCGCGCGATCCAGGCGACGGGAAGGCACCTGTCATGCTGTAGTGGATGAACATGAATGACAAGCATCCCAGCAAAATGCATCCCAGCGTCAAAAGAATATATCTCTTCATGAAATATGATCTTGAAACGGCGACGCCACGCATAGTGGCATGAAGCTAGCGAATTTTGCTGTCACCGTAAATCTGCGACTACCTGCGTTATGCTCTCAATCGATCGCTTTCACAGCCCGTCCGTAGTACGTGTCGGATTCGATTTTTTTCGCGGCGAGGCGGTACGCATCCTTCAGCGAAGTATCATTCATCGCTTTGATTTTAGGAGCTACGTCTGTGAGCACGTCGGTGATGTAATGATCGGATTCCATTTTTGATGCAGCGTTCAGCACGGCAACGATGTTCTGCTTTGTAAGATTCGGGCGCTGCATGGCGGTTTTCAGGAAAACAGAAACGTAATAGTCGCTGTCATGCTGCCCCATGGTGTCGAGCAATTTCTGGAACACGTCATCCGTGAGGTTCTGTCTCTTGAGCATTTCGTTCGCTACCGTAGTTATATAATGGTCAGATTCGATTGACGTGACGACATTGATCAGGTTGGATTGTGCTTCTGCGTTCATGTCGTTGCGGAGGAGGTCAGTCAATACTTCAGTTTTATAATGATCCGACTCGATGTCTTTGACAGACTCCAGTACGCGCTGGTAAGATGCGCTTGATAAACCCTCTTTACCAAGTGCGCGCTTCAACACTTGCGAACGGTAGTGATCTGAATCGATAGTTTTGGTGGCATTGATCATCTCGGAAATGACAGCATCGTTGAGGTTGTTCTGGCGAAGGAGGTTGTTCAGTACTTCACTTTTATAATGATCCGACTCCATGTTGCCCATTGCCTGCAGAATGACTTTGACGTTTTCGAGCGTTGCGGGTCCGCTGCGAAGCGCTTCTTTTATTACCTCCGTCTTGTAATGATCGGATTCCATTCTTTGTGTTGCCATGAACATCGCTTCGGTTGCTTCCTTGTTTTGCAGGAAGCGGCTGAGATTCTTTTTCAGAAACTCGGTCCTGTAATGATCCGAGTCTGTCATGTCGGTGAATCTTGAAATAACGCTGGCGTAATCTTTTTCAGGGATGTTCAATCCCATCAGCACGCTGGCGTAATGGGTTTTCACGTGATCGCTCTCCATCCGTGACATCTCATCAAGCACACGCTTCGTTCCTCCTTGCTTGTAGAAGCGGGCGACACGGCTCTCTGCGCCGATGGTGGTGCTATTTACGAGCTCAGGCAGGATCTCCGACAGCCACTTACGTCCTTCCGGCTCGAAGGGCACCTGCGTCCGGCCTTCATAGTATTCATACTTGAGGCCGCTACCACCGGGAGTGATGACGATGGATCGACGATTGCCAAAGACTGTCTTCGTGATCTCCAGGTAGCCGTCGGGTGACATGCTTTTGATGTCCTTGTCATCGTCTGAAAGCTCGAATTTTCCCCGCGACTCGACATTGAAGTTCGAGACACCGTAACTGGTCTTATAGGTGGTCCGCTCTCCATTCCGGGAGCTGCTCACGGAGGTGTATTGCTGACTCCTGGCTGAGAATGCAAATACCAGGGCGAGGATGATCAAAGTGATGGACCGGCGTTTCATAAAATAGTTCTTTTTTAAGCTATAGACGGCACAAAGGTGGGGTGGGGATACACCCGAACCTATTGGAATGACATGAGCTGTTGAATATGTGTAGTGGGGTGCGTTGGGGAAGTATTTTCGAGGGAAACCTTTGTTCTGGATTCTGGATTCTGGTTACTGGTCGCTGGTTGGGGATTCTGGTTGCTGGGTCGCTGGTCGCTAGTTGCGGTATCTAGGTCTTGATTGCTGGACTCAGGATCAGTGTTCACTGTGTGTATTCGATCCCTGCGAATCCGATAGAAGTGCCTTCAGGAGCGTTAGCGACCCGCATCGAAGTTTTTTGTAAACGGTGCCGTCCAATTCCCGATCGAAATCTTTCGAACCGTTAGTTTATTCGGATGAATCCACGCGCTGCGGTGTTTTGCGTGAAGCCGGGATTGCTCCGGATGCCATAGTCATGATGTCAGTGAAATTCCCAAATTAAGGTGGATACCCGATCGACTGTGGTCCCGTGTAAGGGATGTCAGGTACTCTGAACTGAAATTATTTTTGGGCTGACCGGAAGTTGACGAACGTGGTCACGCGTATCGTGCGCCCACAAGCGGGAGTGGAATATTTTCTTTGGTTTTCAAGTCTGTGTCTGATGTTTTGTTCGGGGGCACAAAAATTATTCCTTCTGCAAATCTTAACCTCGTTCCATCATGTATCTTTGTTGTAGAATTCTTTCCTCAACCGTTTGCGTTGAGTGTAAGGGAGTTCGGAGCACCTCCCGACGGGAGTTTGCAGTAAGAGCTGGGCACGGCCCACGCTTCGAAATAATTGGTTGACACAAAAATTTTCTGGGATCAGTGTGACCTGGGGCGTTTGCCTCAGCCCCAATGTCGTGCGCAACACTGAGCAGCAGAAATCGTTAACCCGGTTTTTGGAAAAAAGGAATTAAAAATTATTTGAATACTAAGCATTGAAGACTTTGATGAGAGACTTACTGGAGAGCGGATTCAAAGGATCTGAAGATTATCAGCAGCGTCGTGTGACGTTGCTGACCAATAGCATTTCATTGATCCTGGTGGCCGTAATGGTAACATTATTCTTTGTCAGGATAATTGTGTTCCATCATACGCCACCTTTCCCATTGTTGTTTGAAGGGCTGCTGTTCTTCGTCCCGGTCTTGCTCAACAGGTTCCAGTATCGTATGGCCAGCAGGTTGTTCTTATCTGTCATGCCTATCGTTATTTTGTGGTACAGTTTCATTGGCGGCATGAACGCGATGTCGACAATTGAAGTGACGGTGCTCGATGGCTTACGCCTTTACCTTCTTGCGATGAGTTGTATTCCGTTCCTGATCCTGGGAAGGACAAATAAGACATTGCTCGCCATTGGTGTGTTGCCGTCTTTGGTTTCTGTTTTGTTTTTTGAGGTGATACTTAACGCATTTGATTTACAGTCGACAAATTCGGGTAGCGACTATCAAATGATGCAGTTGCGATTTATCATGTCTTATATTCTCGTTGCTGGAAGCTGCTATGTTCTTCAGCGTACGCTGCATAAGAATGATCAGATCAACAAGCGACTATTGAAGCGGCTCCAGGAGAAGAATGCAATCATCGAATCTCAGAACCGCGAACTGCTTATAAGCCGCGCGGAATTGAGTGATGTTAACCGACAGCTCGAGGAGTTGCTCGAAATCCGCGCGAGAAAGATCTATTCACAACGGCAGAGTATCATTTCATATGCTTATGCGAATTCACATCACGTTCGTGGGCCCGTCGCGCGCCTGATGGGAATTGTTGAGCTTTATCGCGTCGATCAGGAGCTTGGGTGTGATTGGCTTGTGGAAACTGTTGATCGCGAAACGCGGCAGATGGACAAAACCATCAGGAACCTTTCAAAGGAAATGGGAACGCTGGATTAATTTTTAATTTTTGAATCTAAATAATAAACAGGGTGCACCCGGATTCAAAATTTGGAATGCAATATTTATTTCCCGCAGATGACGCAGATTTAGTATCGCAGATCGCGCAGATCTAATGCAAACCCCCTGACCTGCGTGCATTCGATCTGCGAGATCAGCGGGAATTGCATTTTAGGAGCCTGACAGCCCAAACCACCTTTCACCCTCGTAAACCGATTGCATCAACCGCTCATCAAATTCATGTAGACAGACTTGTCTGAATAGTATCCTTTTTTGTTGTTTTGCACTGATGGAAACCGAAGAGATCACCGTGCGGGAGCATATTTTGCAGACGGCAACTCACTTGTTCCATGAACAGGGCTACAACCTTACAGGTATCAACCAGATCATCGAGGAGGCGGGTGTAGCAAAGGCAAGCTTGTATTATCATTTCCCTTCTAAAGAAGACCTGTGTGTCGCGTATTTACATAGAAGAAATAACCTTTGGTTCGCGGGACTCGAGAGCTACCTAAACGGCACTACGGATCCAAGGCAACGCATCATCAAGACATTTGACTACCGCGCTATCCATATGAAGAAAAATAACTTCGGTGGTTGCAGTCATATCCGGATCATTTCGGAAATGCCGCAGCGTGGCGACAAAATCAATGAAGCCGTGAAGCTGCAGAAAGAGAAACATAGAAAATTCTTTTTAAAGCTGACTGAAGGTGTGGAGGGAGATAAGAAGCGTGCGGCTGAACTGGCGGAAACGATATTCTTATTGTTTGATGGTGCCACCATGCAGTGTCAGGTATACCGCGGAACGGCGCCGTTGCAGTCGGCGAAGAGAGCCGTGGTGGGGTTGTTGAAGGGCAAGAATGATTAATAGTTAGAAGGAATTTTGAATAGTGATTAGAGAATAGCGAATAGTGAATTTAGGGCGAACCACTGATTACTGATTACCGAATACTGATTACTGACTATGTGGATTGTACGACTAGCATTAAGAAGACCCTACACCATCGGTGTGTCGGCATTCATCATCCTCATCATGGGGGTGCTGTCGATTCGCACGATGCTGGTCGACATTTTTCCTGTGATCGACATACCGGTTGTGGCTATGGTGTGGTCCTATCAGGGCCTGTCTGCCGACGAGATGGAAAAGCGCGTGACGCTGATCAGTGAGCGCGGAATTTCAACTACCGTGAACGGTGTTGAACGTATTGAATCACAATCACTGCCTGGAATTTCTTACCTGAAAGTTTATTTTCAGGAGGGCACTGATATCGGATCCGCGATAGCACAGATGTCGGCTGTGTCGAATACCTCCGTGCGTAACATGCCGCCCGGAATGAACCCACCGGGAATTCTACAGTTCAATGCTTCGAACCTGCCCGTCGCGCAGATGATATTAAATAGCAAGACGCTTACAGAGGATCGCATGTACGACTATGCACTCAACTTCATGAGATTGCGTTTGTTCACGATCCCCGGATTGTCAACACCGTGGCCGATCGGTGGCAAGACAAGACAGATCGTGGTTGACCTCGATCCGCTCGCGATGACGGCCAAAGGGTTGTCACCGTCGGATATCATGGCTGCTGTGCAAGGATCGAATGTGATCATTCCTGCCGGTACCGCCCGCATAGGAACAACGGAGTATAACGTTGCGCTGAACTCGAGTCCGGAAGCAGTTGATCAGTTTGCGGATATTCCCATCAAGATCGTCAATGGAATTCCCGTGAAGCTTGGCGATGTGGCGCGAATCTCCGACAGTTTTGCAGATCAAACAAACATTGTCCGCGTAAACAGAACGCGCGCGACCTATCTGGTGATACTTAAGAAAGCAAATGCGTCCACGCTTGCAGTTGTGGAGGCCGCCAGGGATATCATTCCTTCTATCAAGGAAGTCGCGCCTGACGGATTGGACATGCGCATCGACTTCGATCAATCGGTGTTTGTTCGTGCGGCAATCAAAAGTGTTTTGGATGAAGGCGTAGCTGCGTCAGTTCTCGTGTCGCTGATGATCCTGTTTTTCCTTGGAAGCTGGCGAAGTGTGATTATCGTGTGCACCTCGATCCCGCTGGCAATCCTCGTCTCCATCATCGGGCTGAAACTCACAGGCAACTCACTCAATATCATGACCCTCGGCGGGTTGTCGCTTGCCATTGGTATGCTTGTAGACGATGCTACCGTGACCGTCGAGAACATTCACCGCAACAGGTTGCTCGGTAAGCCCTTGACCGTAGCGATCCTGGATGGAGCTCAAGAGATTTCCATTCCCGCACTCATGGCGACGCTGGCAATCTGTATTGTGTTCTTCCCCGTGGTGCTGCTCACAGGGCCGTCACGGTTCCTTTTCACACCGATGGCTCTGTCTGTCGTGATGGCAATGCTTGCCTCTTATGTGTTGTCACGGACGCTGGTGCCGACATTGTCGCGGATGCTTATGGAGAAAGAGCACCTCCACCACGACGAGCTCGCACCTGGGCAGACGAAAATGAAATTATCGCAACGTTTCAATGCTTGGCGCGACCGCAACTTCGACCGCTTTCGCGAAAGCTATGGCAGAATATTGCACACGCTGCTGGTCAACAAAAAATTTACACTTTGGACCGCAGTCTTTACGCTCATCGCATCAGCAGGCTTGCTGGGTGTAGTCGGGACAGATTTCTTCCCGACCACTGACACCGGTTTGATGAAGCTGCACTTCCGCGCGCCTTCCGGAACGCGCATTGAAGAAACGGAGAAGCTTGTGGATCTCGCAGAAGAACGCATTCAAAAGATCATACCGGCAGATGAATTACAGGGCATCAACGATATGATCGGTGCGCCGTCGTATGTAAACACAGCCTTCATTCAAACCGACAACACGAGCGGGATGGATGCCGATATTCTTGTATCGTTGAAACCAGAGCATCGTCCCACAAAAGAATACATGCGACTGATCCGTGAGGACTTCGCGCAGAACTTTCCCGGATGCGTGGTGTATTTCCAGTCGGCAGACATTGTGACGCAGGTTCTGAATTTTGGGTTGTCATCGCCGATCAACATCCAGATCACTTTCCCGAACTATCCCGTTGCATATCAATATGCGCGGAAGCTGCGCGATGAGATCAAGAAGATCCCGGGCACCGAGGATGTGAACATCAAGCAGATACTCGACTATCCGACACTGAAGCTCAACGTGGATCGTGTACGCGCTGCACAGCTTGGACTGAATCAGCGCGACGTTGCGAATGATATGCTTATTTCATTGTCATCGAGCGCGACCATCTCACCTTCGTGGTTTATCAATCCGGCAAACAATGTTAATTACCAGGTCGCGGTGAAAGTGCCAATGGCGAAACTGAATACCGTGGAGCGGCTCCTTGCTTCTCCATTGAACGCGCCGGGAGGTATCACGAGAAACTCAGCGCGTTCGATCACGGATGTTCCGGGATCGCAGACACAAACACTGGGAAACATCGCGTCGCTGGCGACGGAAAGCAGGTTTAATATCATCAGTCACTACACTGTAGCGCGTGTGATTGATATCAACGCGAACATTGAGGGACGTGACCTCGGTGCTGTGTCAGCCGAGATACAGAACAAGATCGATGAGTTGAAAGATCTCCCGCCCGGAATGCGCATTACAATGCGGGGCCAAAGCCAGGAGATGAGAAACTCGTTCAGCACGTTGGGACTCGGCATGGGACTCGCCATCATATTGGTTTATCTGCTGATGGTGGTGTTGTTCCAATCGTGGCTGGATCCCTTTATTATTATGATCGCAGTGCCGGGTGCATTTATCGGCATCATGTGGATGCTGGCGCTCACCGGAACCACTATCAACGTTGTTTCGTTGATGGGTTCGATTGTGGCGATCGGTATTGCTGTGTCGAACTCCATTCTGCTCGTGAGCTTTGCGAATGAAGTACGCAGGGAAAAGGGACTCGACGCGTTTTCGGCAGCACTGGAAGCGGGTAAGACCAGGTTGCGTCCTGTGTTGATGACAGCTATCGCCATGATACTCGGTATGATTCCTATGGCAATCGGCTCGGGAACGGGTGGTGAGCAGAACGCTCCGCTGGGACGAGCAGTGATCGGAGGATTGGTGGTGGCGACATTCGTGACGTTGCTTGTCGTGCCGGTCGTTTACTCAATCCTGAGAAAGAAACAACCAACGCTGCACTTGCTCGACGCGAAGTTCGAAGCTGAATCCAAAGAAGAATATACACTTACCGGAAAATAGATTTGACTATGGCACAACCCAAAGCGAGTAATACGCGACGCATATTTATAGGGGGAGCGATCATTCTGCTGGCCGCGATTATCGGCGTCATCCTCCTCGCCCTGAAACAAAATGAGAGCGTTGCGGCAGAACGACAGGAGCGTGCTGCGAAGATGGAGGCAGGTCCGATCGTAAAGACGGTGAAAGCCACGAAGTCGAAAGGCGGACGTGAGTTTACGCTGATAGGAGAGGTGAGACCGTTTCAGTCCGTGACGCTGTATGCAAAAACCAGCGGCTACATGAACAAGATCAATGTCGACAAGGGCGATAAAGTGAAGAAAGATCAGATCATTGCTACGATTGTTGCGCCTGAGATCGATCAGGAGTACAATTCTGCGGTGGCCGATCTTGAGAATAAGAAGAAGATCCTCGCACGTGATGAAACATTGCTTGCCAAGAATTATATCTCTGCCCAGGAGAAGGAGCAATCAGAAACTGCTGTTCGGATTGCGAAAGCGCGGTTGAGCTCCATCAGCGAGCAGCGCGAATACAGGATCTTGCGCGCGCCGTTTGACGGGACTGTTACTGCGCGTTATGCCGATGTGGGGGCGCTCGTGCAAAATGCTGCCAATGCATCGTCGGGAGCGCTCCCGGTGGTGATGGTGGCGCAGCTGGACAAGGTGAGGATATACACTTATGTGGAGCAGAAGGACGCGTCTTATATAAAGGATGGGTATCCAGTCAACATTGTCTTGTTTGAAAAAACGAATGAAAAGATTGCCGCTACCGTGACACGCATCTCCGGTGAGCTTGACCCGCGTACGCGCATGATGCTCACAGAGATCGACCTGGACAATTCCGACAACAAAGTTATCCCCGGAAGCTTCGTCCAGGTGATGATCGAGTCTCCCGGAGTGCCGAAGCTGCAGATCCCGAGAGAGGCGCTTATAATTAAAGAAGGGGGAAAGTATTCTGTGGCGACAATTACTGAAAACAACACATTGCATTTCGTGCCGGTGAAGATTGGGGAGAATACGGGCGATAAGATCACGATACTGGAAGGGCTGAATGAAGGAGAGACGATCGCGCTGAATATCGGAGATAGCTATGAAGAGGGGCAGAAAGTGATCGTACAGAAATGAAGTCAATTTTTTCTCCCGCAGATCACACAGATCGCGCAGATCTAATACAGATAATTGAGTTAGGAATGAAATTGAAAAGATCCCTTTGCCTTTTCGCTTTGTTTGCTGCTTGTCCTGCGATAGGGCAGGAGGCGGCGAAAAATATGACGCTGGAGCAGAGCGTACAGCTGGCGGTGACGAACTCCACTGCGGTGCTGAAAGGAACGAATGCCGTTGATCTCAATGGTGCGCAGGTGCTCGCGGCGCACGGGCAATTTTTGCCGGACGCGGTGCTTGGTGCGGCTGCAACGTATACAGGAGGAACGAACCTTTTGACAGTGACGATTCCGACGCTCGTGAACTCACAGCGCACGAACGTATTTTATCAGGTTGTCAGCAGTATTAATATTTACAATGGATATGGAAACCGTGCTTCACTCAACGCTGCATTACTGAGCAAAGAAATGTCCGAGCTTTCCCTGGAACGTGCGAAGCAGCAGGTAGCGCTGGACGTCACGCAGGCGTATCTTCAAGTAGTGCTCGACAAGCAGATTGTTGATTTCGGGAGACAGAATTTTGAGACATCACAGAAACGTGAGGATCAATTGCGTGAACTGGTGCAGGTGGGACGTCGTCCGCAATCGGATCTGTACCAGCAGCAGTCGCAGACAAGTCTGGATCAGCAATTCTTAACCAACGCCATCAACAAGCTCAACATCGACAAGATCGCGTTATTGCAACGGCTGCGTATTAATCCTTCTGAGAACTACGAATTTGACGATGTGATAGTGGATGAAAATCCATTGCCTGAACAATACGCAGACGAGACTGCGATGATCGAGAAAGCGCTGGGACAACGCGCCGATCTGAAATCATCACAGCGCTCCCAGGATGCGGCATTGTGGTACGTCAAAAGATCACGCAGCGGTTATCTTCCAAAGATCACTGCCAGCGCCGGCGCCTATGGCGTCGCTGCCCAGTTCAGCAAGCTGTACGTCAATGGCAACGACGTGCTCCCCGCCGAACAGCGTTCGGTGGGCACGCAGCTCAGCGACCAGATTTATGGTGTCATGTCATTGAACCTGGGTTGGAATATCTTTGATAAATATGTGACGAAATCCAACGTTGCCACCGCGCGCATCAACGCCGCCAACGCCCGCATCGACTACGAGAACACAGGGATACAAATCACATCCGAAGTAAAACAGGCGCTGAGCAACTACCGCACAGCCCTCGCACAAACAGAAACTTCTGAGAAAGGACTTCTTGCCGCCAACCAGGCATTTGAGACGCTGACGGCGCGGTATAATGTGGGAGCAGCGAACTTCATTGAGCTTTCCAACGCGCAGAATAATTTGTTGTTAGCGAAACAGAATAGGGCGCAGGCGGCGATTAGCCTATATCTTCAAAAGAGAGCTATAGACTTCTACTTGGGAAATTGATTTTTCCTCCCGCAGATCGCACAGATCTCGCAGATCAATACATTATCGGTGCTATCTGTGAGATCTGTGGGAAATTTTTTTGTGCAGATGAAGGCGATAGATTTTTATTTGGGGAACTAAGTCGCTACGCTCCATTCTTAAACCGCGGAGACGCTAAGACGCAGAGGAATCGCAAAGTTGATTGGATTAATCAGCGGGATCTGCGTGCATTTCTTCTGCGCAATCTGCGGGAAATGTATTTTTTTGTTTCTCGCAGATCACGCAGATTGAGTATCGCAGATCGCGCAGATTAAATGCAGGTTCACAAAGAGCACAAAGGAAGACACAAAGAACACAACGTAGTACCCTTCGTGCGCATTGCTTTGTGTCCTTTGTGATCCTGTATTTTTCGGGCGGAGAGGAATGTAGAAATGCAGTTGATCACGGATTTGCACGGATTGAGTATCACAGATTGCGCAGATCCGTGCTGATCCCTGCCTTCGCCGAAGCGGCTACGCGCAGGCAGGCGTGTGGGCTAAATCCGTGAGATCCGTGGGAAATGTATTTCCTCTGCGCCTCTGCGCCTCCGCGGTTCATTTTTGCATTCTGGTCGCTTGCGACCTCTACTCCCTCCTTATCGCCTCCACCGGATTCATCCTCCCCGCCCTTACCGAATGATACCCCGTCGTCAGCATGGCTATCACCAGTACCAGCAAGCCAGCACCTATGAATAATAGCGGCGTGAGCTCTGTTCGATATGGATAGGTCTCGAGCCACTTGTTCACGGCATACCACGCGAAGGGCATTGCGATGAGCAGCGCGGTGGCGATCAGCAGCACGAAGTCTTTCGACAGTGTGAGCACGATGCTCTTCACTGATGCACCCATCACCTTGCGGATGCCGATCTCTTTGAAACGTCTTTCCGTCGTGAGCATCGACAGCCCCAACAGCCCGATGCAGGCGATGAAGATCGTAGTGACGGCGCTGGCAAAGATCACCGTTTTCCATTTCGATTCGCGGTCGTAGTTCTTACGGTTGATCTCGTCTGTGAACTGGTACGAGTAGGGGGTCATGGGAAATAGTTTTTTGAACGTCGCCTCGATGGTTGGGAGGCTGGTCGACTCAGAGCCCGGGCGGATGCGCACCAGCATGTGACCATAAGGCATGCTGGGATAGGAGATCGGAGCGAGCGCTTGCGGACCGATCTTGTCGGACAAAGAAGCGAAGTGATAGTCTCTGATAACACCGACCACCGTCCTGTATTCTTTTTCGCCGTAGAGGAACATGTTGATCTTTTCGCCGATCGGTTCTTTCCAGTGCGCCATTTTCACGAATGCCTCATTGACGATGATACCTTGTGACGAATCAGATGGAAACTGTGCGGAGAAGTTCCTTCCCTGCACGACGGGGATGTCCAGGAGGTTGACAAAGTTTTCATCGACGACTTCGTACGCGAAGTGCTGTATCGAGTCGCCGTTTATTTTTGCGTTCATTTCGGATATACCCTGGGGAGCCACAGAGATAACCCCCGGACTCTTCAATAGCTCCCCCCTGAAGACATTTGCTTCCTGCCAGGTAAGGAATCTCTTCCTTACGTCGACGACGTGATCGGCATTGTATCCAAGATCTTTTGTTGTGAGAAAATTGAATTGTTGGAAGAGCGTGATCGTTGCGACAATCATCACTGTTGCCAATGTGAACTGAAATACGATCAGGCTTTTCTGCAAGAAATTGCTTCCCGCGATTTTGAATTGGTTATACAATGTCTGCACCGGGCTATAGCCGGAGAGGACGATGGCGGGGTAGAAGCCCGCTAGTAAACCGGTAATCAGGAATAATACAATGTAAACAGTAATCAGTTTCGTATCTAATAAATAGGAGAGAGACAGTTGTTTATTGATGATGTTGTTGAACCAGGGCAGCAGCAGTTGGGATATGAGTATGGCCGCCGCGAATGAAAGGGAGGCAATCAGGAACGTTTCCCCGAGGAACTGTGCGATGAGCTGTTTGCGGGCGCCGCCGATCACTTTGCGAATGCCTATTTCCTTGGCTCTTCGCACTGAGCGCGCGATGGTGAGGTTGATGAAGTTGATGCACGCGATCGCCAGGATGAATGCCGCTATGCCCGACAGCACGTAGGAGTAGACCGGCTTGCTGCCATTGGTGATCCCACGATTTGCGTGTTCATCCGGGTTCAGGTGGAGGTCTGTTATGGGTTGAAGTTCATGGTAGAATGACTGAGTAAAGCCCCCGGCGCGCACTTTCTCCCACACTTTTTTTGATTCGCGTTCGAAGACCGATTGCATTTTTTTGGCGACAGCTTCAACGTCTGAACGGGGCTTCAGCCTCACGAACGTATTCGCTCCGATGCCTGTCCAGTTTTCAGGGTCTTGTTCTTGTTCAGGTGGGAGATCGGATTTGATAAGCATATCGAACTGGAGCGATGAGTTCTGAGGACACCGTTTTGACACCGCGCTCACCACATAGGGTGTTAATTCCCGATCGTTGGGTTGATATTCTCCTTTGCCTATAAGAATTGTTTTGTTGAGGACGTCGGTCGTTCCGAAATATTGAATGGCGGCATCTTCGGATAGCACCACATTATTCGGAGCCTTCAATGCGAGATGGGGGTTCCCGCTTAAAAGCGGGAAGGTGAACATGCTGAAGAAGTTCGTATCGGCGATCATTACCAGCTGATTCTGTACGTTGTCGCCGACTTTAATATCACGGTACATCGTCATGGAGCGGCAGAATGACTCTACCTCGGGTATCGTTGCCGCGAACGTCGGTCCCTGCAACAAACCCGTTTCGCCCATCTTCTCCATGGAACTCCCATCCGGCATCCTCACATCGATGGTGATCAGAAACAGCGACTCCGCCTCCCGGTGGAACCGGTCGAAAGTCAGCTCATCTTTGGTGTATAAGATCATCAGCATGGCGCAGGCGAGGCTCAGGGAGAGGCCGGCGATGTTGATGAGGGAATAGACTTTGTTTTTAAGGAGGTATCGCAGTGCGATACGGAGGTAGTTGGTTAGCATAAAAGTGGAATGTGGAGAGGAGGGAAAAGTAACGGGAAAATCTAAATTAGTGAATTACTATTGGGTTTAGAACGAATAAAGAAGGGATTCAACTAGAATACAGAACCTTAAACCGCGCTGAGACGCGGAGATAAAGCCTTCTGCGTTGCGCGCTAAATCTTCAAGATCAGCAGATCTACTGCTTAAGAATATCCAGCAGCGTCTTATTTAAATACAACCGTTCCCTGCCCACCATGGTACTTGTTAAAAAACCCTTCTCTTCAAGTTCGGAGAGATATCGACCTGCTGTCTTCTCTTGCGCAATACCAGCGTTGATCAAAAACTGCCGTTTAGAATATGGATTGGAAAACAGGACTTCTATTAAGTCTTTGGAATAAATTTTTGGAAGCGCCGTGCGAAGACGTTCTCCCGTTGCCATCATTTCATTGTTGATGGCCTCGATCTTATCGCACGTTAATTGGCTGGTGTATTCAATGCCTCTGATCATTAACAGTATCCATCGCTCCCAATTTTGATAGGATGATACTTCCTGCAAAAGATCATAGTAGCGCCGACGATTCTCCAGGATATACTTGCTGAGATAGAGTATTGGGATGGGAAGCAGCTCCTGTTGTATCAAGTAAAGAATATTAATAATCCTACCGGTACGACCATTACCGTCGATGAATGGATGTATCGCCTCAAATTGATAATGCGAAACAGCCATCTTCACGAGGGGATCAGTATCATCCTCTGAATGGAGGTACTGTTCTAGATTCGCCAGTTTTTGTCTGATAATATCTTCCCCGGTTGGCGGCGTGAAGACAACTTCCTGTGTACTTTGATTAACGATTTGCGTCCCCGGCGTATTCCTGATTCCTGCCTGGTTTTGCTTAATGATTTGTGCCAGTTTGATGAACAGGTTTGTTGTTAAAATACCGGTGGATTTCAATGTATGATAACCCTCCCAAAGCGCCGTCTTATAGCGAATAACTTCTTTGGTTGCCGGGTTTGATTCCTTCTCGGATGATGCGATGAGTTGGAAGAGCTCGTCATTGGTAGTAATGATGTTTTCAATTTCAGAGCTATCCTTCGCTTCCTGAAGTGTTATGGAATCAAGGAGCACGTTGGGATTCGGCAAACGCATTACGGATCCCTTCAGCTCGGCGAGCGCCTTGTGGGCTCCGATCAACGCTTTCAGCACTGGGACGCTTTCCAATTGCTCCGCCGGGGGCAGGTTAGGCAGGTCGTTATAGGGAATTGTTGGGTTATACCTCATTCAAGATGCGGGCATGCCGTACCGTAGTGATAAAAATACAGGTAAAAATTGGTATTTTATACCCTTATTTTATGAATATGGGCCCAAAATGCCTTAATACCCGGCGGTCATCACCAGCTGAGCTTGCACATTGCCACGGAGCTGGATATGCCCGGTATATCGTCATAGAGTGCGAGAACAGCTCATATCCGGGATGCTCGCGCTGAATCTTGGTCCCTGCAAATACCCCGTTTCGCCCATCTTCTTACTCACATTTTTGAGTGTTAGGGACGTATGAATAAATACTATTAATGCTTTGTTCTGACTTGTAGGTCCGCCTAAATGAATCGTTCGATCAAGAGAGTATCCGTGGCTAGGATGGTATTTCCTTTGCGCCCTTTTCGGTTAAATGCCTTCCCTCGTTTCGCCCATCTTGTCAATCCAAAGATGATGTCTTATAGAGCTGTGCACGTTTGCTACTCTGCGTGATCATTCGTCACCCCAACATCACCCCAATTCCCCCAACGCCTTCACAAACCTATCCAACTCTTCCGTCGCCTCTTTTAGATATAGTTAATAGTTAATTGTTCATAGTTAACAGGAGGTTGAGTTAAGTTTTGGGGTTCATCCCTATTAACTATTAACGGATAACCGATAACGAGCGGAAGAGAGTTAATAGTTAGTTGTTCATGGTTAATAGGAGGTCGGGTCAAATTTTGGGGTTCATCCCTATTAACTATTAACGAATAACCGATAACGAGCGGAAGAGAGTTGATAGTTAATGGTTAATAGTTAATAGGAGGTCGAGTCAAGTTTTGGGGTTCATCCCTATTAACTATTAACGGATAACTGATAACATTCTCAATTGCGAGACATTTATCCCAGCTCTCCCAACGCCCTCACAAACGTGTCAAGTTCACTCGTCGTCGTATACACATTCGGCGTGATCCTGCACCCTTGCACCTTAGCTACATCGATCGCCACAGTATAGACCTTGTATTTATCCAGCAACGTTTTCGCCAGGTCAGCCGGCTTCATGCCTTTGATGCCTACGTTGGCGATGCCGCAGCAGCGGGTCTGATCTTCAACGGGCGTGTTGATCACCACGTGAGGGAACTTAGATGCTTTCGAGGTCCAGTAGTTCTGGAGATAGCGGAGGCGCGCTTCCTTGCGCTCCGGACCGAGGGTGGTGTAGAAGTCAATGGCGTTGGAGATCGCGAGGTCAGTATGGACCGGATGCGTGCCGATATGGTTCAGGCGTCCGATGTCGTCGGGCTTGCGGCTGTCGTTGTCGGCGAGGAGGGGCCATACCTTGGCAATGTTGTCTTTCTTCACCCACAAGAACCCGGCGCCGAGGGGAACGCTCAGCCACTTGTGCAGGCTCGTGGCGTAGTAGTCGCAGCCGAGGTCGGGTATATTATATTGTATGTGCGCGAACGCATGCGCGCCGTCCACCATCACCTGTACGTTCTTGCTGTGCGCCATGTCACAGATCTTCCTCACGGGAAGGATGTGGCCTGTGATGTTGATCATGTGGCCGATCATCAGCAGTCGTGTCTTCGGGGTGATCGCCTTGGAATATAATTCAACGAGCTCGTCGTCAGATTTGGGATGGTTGGGAACGGAGACGACTTTATTTACAACACCATATCTTTTTTCGATGAGCTTGAAGTGGTCGAGCATGGCGCCGTAGTCTTGTTCGGCCATCACGGCTTCGTCGCCGGCTTTCCAGTCCAGGCCGCCGATGACCATGTCGAGGGATTCGGTGGTGTTCCGGGTGATGATGAGCTCATCTTCAGGACAGCCTGCGAGTTTTGCGAGCTTCGCAGCAACGTTTTTCTTGTTGTCGAACTGAACGGTGCGCATGTAGTAGCTGCCCTGGTAGTTCACCTCGCGGACGTGGTTGATGAAGTTCTCGAGGGTTTCTGTTGGAAGGATACAATAATATCCGTTCTCGAGGTTGATGTAGTCGGGTTTGAGGCGGTAATTGCTGCGGATAGAGAGCCAGAAGTCTTCATTGGCCGCTGCTTCTTCTGGAGATAGGTGGCTTATGAGATTCACTTGGTTAGCTAATGCTTCGAAGGAAGCGAGGCCGCCGAGGGTCATTGTGGCAGCACTCTTAAGAAATGTACGCTTGTCCATAACGGAAGTTAACATTAATAGTTAATTGTTAATAGATAATAGGGGGTCGGGTGAAATTTGGGAGGATTCCTATTAACTATTAACCTTTAACCGATAACTCTCAGACAGGGGGGTGCGGGTTAAATTTGGGGTGAATACCTATTAACAATTAACCGTTAACTGATAACGTCTCGCAACGCTGCGCTCAGGGTTTACAAAGAACTAAGACACGAAGGACAGGCTAGCTACGGAAACGACAGAAAGTACCCATTGGGAGATCATATCCTTTCTTCGGATGCAAAAAGAATTCTCCCACTTCGACCTCCTTCGCGTTGAAATGCGTCTTCACCACGTTCAATCCCACCGTTGACGAAAGTCCGACGGCGTACATTGATAGAATAAAAAAGTGCTGCTCCTTTTCAAGTAATTCTGTCGCGATCCCAATTAATTCGTCGAGTTGCTCCTGCAGCGTCCACTTTTCACCGTCAGGGCCGCGGCCATAGGGCGGCGGATCCATGATGATGCCGTTGTACTTGTTGCCGCGCTTAGCTTCACGCTTCACGAACTTGAATGCATCCTCGTACACCCAACGAATATCGGCCTGGCTGTTGAGTTGCATATTTTGATTGGCCCAGTTGAGTCCGGGCCGCGAAGCGTCGCAGTGGGTGACGTCAGCTCCTGCCATCCGGGCTACCACCGAAGCTGCACCGGTGTACGCAAAAAGATTGAGGACGCGCGTTTTTGTCTTCCAGTTTTTTACAGTGTCGTAAATGAAATTCCAGTTAGAGCCTTGCTCTGGAAAAATTCCAACGTGTCCGAAACCTGTTAGCGCCAGACGCAGCGTCAGCGAAAGATCATTATATCGATAAATTACCTGCCAGCTTTCGGGGATCTCTTTCAGCTTCTTCCAGCCACCCTTGACCTCATCCGTGAAACGAAACTTGTCGGCTTGCTCGCGTGAGAAATGAGCATGGGCCATTCGTTTCCATTCTTCGATTGCCATCAATGGTTGCCAGATGGCCTGTGGCTCGGGACGAATGAGGATGTATTTCCCAAAACGCTCGAGTTTCTCGAAGTTACCGGAGTCGATGAGTTCGTAGTCTTGCCAGGAGGAGGGATGGAGGAGGTTCACGGCGGCAAGTTAAGATTTTGGTCGCTATGCTCCGAAAATGCATTTGACCGCGGAGGTGCAAGTGACGCGGAGGAATGCAAAAGTCAGGTCTCACGGATCACACGGATTAAATGCACATTGATAATACAGATCCGCGCATTCTGTGGTCCTCCTTCTGTGTCTATCCGTGGGAAAATGCATTTGAACTTTTATCACTGGAAGCCTGCCGACCATAGAACCCGGAAGTGATCAATAGCTGCGTTCTGCCAATGACCAACGGCCAAAAGTCTTTAGTAAGTAAACATCCTATCGTTCTCAATCGCCAACTGCAGCAACACGTTCGGCATAGCGAATTGCCCCTGACTTTCTTTGAGATCGGCTTCAGTTACACCCCTCGCCTTGCTCGACATTCCCGAGAGGTAAAATTTTCCGCCAGCCTTGACAATCGCATCGTAATGTTCACGCAACTTGCCGGTACCGAGACCAGCGAGGTTGTCGAGGACATCTTTGCGGATAAGCTGAACGGCATCACCTGCCAGAAAAAGTGACACAGTATGCCCTTCATCAGCGGCAGTTTTAGCAACGAGAAATGCGAGCGCAGCTTTGGTGGGATTCTCGGGCCCCTGGGTAACGTGAATGAGTATTTTCATTTTGGGTTTGGTTTGTTGGGACTGGGCGCTGGCGCTGAAAAAAGACAAAACGAGCAGCAGCAAAACGAGCGAGTTCTCTTTCATAGGATGTTTTTTGGAGGTTGATGAGACAATAATACCTCGAACCATCCCGACAGGACGGTATCAAAAGTTACACAGGCACAAAAAAATTGTCAGGTCAGCTGCACCGAGCCGCGATGAAGCTTGAGGGCGCCGGTCTGTTCGAATTGTTTGAGAATGCGGGAAACAACTACGCGGGTCGTACCGATTTCGTCGGCAAGCGCTTTGTGGGAGATCAGGATCTTTTTTGAACCATCGCTCTCCGCTCTTCTCTTTAAATATTCTTTCAATCTTGATTGCACCGGATCGAACGCAATGCTGCCAAAAGAGTCCAACAGCTCATCGTAGCGCCTGCGGAAGGTGCGGATCACGTAGTCGTTCCAGGAGGGAAATCTCAATTGCCACTCGGAAATAAATCGTGTTGGGATCACCAGCACGTCTGTCGGCTCCATCGCGACGCCATAGGCTGCGCTCTTGTTGCGGAAGTAAGCCGACGACAGAGACATTACACAGGTCTCTTTCTCGCGGACGTAGTACAGCAAAATTTCCCTGTCGTCCTTCTGGCTGTATACGCGGATGGATCCTTTCAATACGATCGGTAGGAAGTCGAGGTGCTGGCCTTCGCGGATGAGCACGTCGCCTTTTTTGGCGGAGACGATCTTGCCGTGGGACGCCATGTCGCTTAGAAGTTCGGGCTCAGAAAATCCGAGACGGGAGACGAGATCTTTGATCATTTGAGAATTTAGATTGTAAGTTCCAGATTGTAAATAAGAGCTCCTCAATTTAAAATTTAACATTTAAAATTTAGAATCTGAGAATGCAGTTCCAACGGATCTCACCAATTTAAATGCACAGAAAACACTGACCCGTGCAATCGCTCCGCATCTGGCAACAGTTATGCCATGAAAGCGGGATATGATCAATGGCTGCACCCTGCCATGGCCAAAGCCAAATGCCAAGCCTTCCCAAGTGCTACTATAAATCCTTGCGCCTATATTTGCACCCTACTCTGATCATCCATTGAAAAAAGACGGCGTCGTCATCACCTCCACCCAGAACCCCAAGGTCAAGAGCCTGCTTTCGCTCGAGAAACCCCGTGAGCGGAGACGCCAGCAGCAGTTCATCATCGAAGGGACGAAAGAGATAGGGCTCGCACTGCAGGCCGGGTATAAGATCGGTAACCTGTTTTATTGTGTTGATATCTTCCCGGAGCGGGATCTGAAGGCGTTGCATATCGAAGACAAGTTTTTAGTACCTGTCACTAAGGAAGTTTTTGATAAAATTGCAGTACGCGAAAATTCCGGCGGTGTCATCGCTGTCGCGGAAATGAAAGCACACCGGCTCGACGACGTTCAGCTTGGTAGCAATCCAATGGTATTGGTACTTGAATCTGTTGAGAAGCCAGGAAATCTCGGAGCAATATTGAGAACCAGCGATGCTGCGGGTGTAGATGCGGTGATCACCTGCGATCCCCAAACAGATTTTTATAATCCTAATGTTGTGAGATCAAGTCTTGGATGCGTGTTCACGAAACAGATCGCATCAGCAACGTCGGAAGAGACCATCGCATGGCTGAAAAAAAACAACATCGCGATTTATTGCACCTATCTGAAGGCGTCAATACCCTACAACGAAGTCGATTTCAAACGGCCTTCTGCCATCGTGATGGGAACGGAGGCAACTGGCCTCTCAGATATTTGGGTAAAGAACTCCTCAGCGAACATTATTATTCCAATGCAGGGAAAAATAGATTCGATGAATGTATCGACGGCAGCAGCTGTTGTCATATTCGAGGCCACGAGACAACGAGGCTTCAAAGGATCACCCTCGCATTGAATAAAATTTCATAAGGTTTTAAATTCTAAATAGGTCGCTGTTTATTTAAAACTCAGCATTTAAAATTCATGAATACATTTCTCACAGATTGCACAGATCGAATGCACACAGGTTTGTACTGATCTTGAGTCGCTGGACTTCATACAATAAAAAAACGCAAAGGCTTTATTCCCTTGCGTTTTTCTTGTTCTAGGAGATGAATTCTAAATTTTGCCCCTATTTAAAATTGAACAACTATAATTTAGAATTTACGATACTCAACACTTAACACATCAAAACCCAACACCTCCTACTGGTCTTTCTTGCTCTTCACCTTCACTTCCGGATTCTTGATCACTCCAGGTTCACGTTTCAGGAACTCATCATACAATAAAGTCTGACGGCTCTGCATCGGCATCTGGTAACCGTCGATGAAGACGTTGCTCACCTGCGTCTTGGTCTCAAAAATATCTCCGTTAGCGACAAACAGGTTTGCCGTCTTACCCACTTCGATTGATCCAAGCTTGTCTCCCAAACCCATCATCTCCGCCGGAGCGATGGTGATGGCCTTCAGGGCATCTTCCTTGCTCATGCCATAAGCAACAGCAAAGCCCGCATGGTATGGCAGGTTGCGATAGTTACCGTTGCCGTCTTCGGAGCTGCGGATCGCGACTTTCACGCCAGCCTTCTTCAGCAGGCCGGCATTGGCATACACCGCATCATAACGATCATAATCACGGGTGGGAATTCCGATAACCGGTCCAACAATACAGGAGATACCAGCTTTGGCAATATTCTCTGCCTCACGCCAGCCTTCTGTCACGCCCATGAACACTACTTTCTTAACCTTCCTGTCTTTTACCCACTTCAGGGCAGTCTGTATATCTTTCTGGGCATTCACTTCAATCATCAGGGCCGTTGTTCCCCGAATCACCGGAAGCATTGCCTGCATCTCGGGATAATATGTCAGCCCCTTGCCGCCAGTTGCGGAGTCCAGTTTGTGGTATTCCAAAGCCTTGTCCCAAACATCATTGAGCTGCTTCAGGGATTTTTCCATACCCTTCTTTATTTCATCATCCGTGCGACGATCAAAAAAACCGCGGCGACCTGTATTCGGGAAGGTCACCACCACGCCTTCAAATCCTGCGGCCATCTGATCGGGTGTATAACCATACAGGTTCACGAGGCCAGCAGTACCAGGCAGCAATCCACCTTCAGGTACAACCAGCGTTGTCGTCACACCACTGACACGAGTGACAGGAATTGCCACTGCGTTAGGGTTCACGGCTGTGAGCGCTTTCATCTGGGGAATGACCTCGCCATCTTCTTTATCATCGGCAGCCTGTGGTATTTGACCTATTTCCAGCAAACCGATCTTCGTACCGCTGTCGATCATGCCGGGATAAACCGTCTGACCAGCGCAGTCGATTATTTCTGCGCCCTCAGGAATTGCAATACCTGTTCCTACTGCTGCGATCTTTCCGTCCTTGATGACAACTGTTCCGTTCTTGATCGTCCCTTTCGTGACAGTCTCAATGTTGGCGTTGATCAGCGCGAACGTTCCGGATTTTGCTTTCGGGTTCTGCGCTTCGACGCGCGGCGCGATCAAACAAATCAGCACCGCGATTATTCCTAATATAGATTTCATCTTTGTCATGGCCATTGTCAGTTTTTGTTTTCAGACTTTTCGAAAAGTTCTTCAAAGTCAAAGCTGCCTTGCATGCAGTTGTCATCATAGTGTCCGTTCTGCTGGAACGTCACGTCGATTGTCTCTTTGGGGTCGACCATGATGCGCATGTCGGCGGGATCTTTCGCCTTATCGAAACGCACGATACCATCTACAAGTGTGTACTGCGGAACAGAATAGATAGAGAGTGGATGTCCTTTAAAAATGGCGATGTCGCCATCTTTTCCGACTTCAAGTGAGCCGATCCTGTTTTCAACACCAAGCTGCTTCGCAGGATTGATGGTGATGGTTGCCAGCGCCTCCTCATCGGTAAGTCCACCATACTTCTGTGTCTTACCTGCCTCATGGTTGAGGTGACGGATAAGATCAGGTGAATCAGAGTTGATCGATGTAACAACACCGTTCTTTACGAGGATAGCGGCGTTGTAAGCAGTCGAATAATAAACTTCGAGCTTGTATTGCCACCAGTCGGAGAACACGGATGCCATCGCACCCTGTGCAGCGAGTTCCGGCGCAACTTTGAAACCTTCGTTGGTGTGCTGGAATACAAGGCGTTTGATGCCGAAGTCCTTACAAACTTTCAACAGCATGTTGATCTCATCAGCACGGTAGCTGTGGCAATGGAGGATGATCTTTCCATCGAGGATATCCGCAAGCGTCTCGTAGCGCAGGCTGTACGCAGGAGGAGTTCCTCTCCATCCCTTCACCTGCTTGTTGGCATTGTATTTATTCCATTTGTCTCTGTATTGTCTCGCTTCGGAGAATGCTTCGCGGATGACGAACTCTACTCCCATACGGCTCTGCGGCTGCTGACCATCGCGCCTTCCGTGACCGGTTACGTTCTCACCGAGCGCGAACTTGATCGTACGGGGAGCGCCCTCCATCTTCATCAGATCACCGTCATAAACACCGTAGCGGTGTTTGATAGTCTGCGACTGTCCTCCGATGGAGTTTGCTGAGCCGTGTAGCGCGTGGGATACAGTACAACCACCGGCTAGAGCGCGGTAGATGCTCACCTGGAAAGGGTTGATTGCATCGCCTGTCCAAACTTCCGGCGTGATGGCGTTTGTTCCTTCGTTGATGGCGTCAAGTGCGATGTGCGAGTGCGCGTCGACTATGCCTGGCATCACGAAGAGGCCGGCAGCGTCGATAACCCGTACACCTGCCGGAGCGGCGATGTTCCTGGCTATCTGGGTGATCTTGCCATCCCTGACAAGCACGTCGGTGTTTTCGAGATTACCTTTTGTGATTGTAATCACGGTCCCGTTCTTTATCAGCACGTTCCCTTTCTCCAGCTGCGCCTGGGCAGAAGAGAAGATGATCGCTGCAATGATGATTGAAAATATCTTTTTCATCTTTTCTGATTTAAGATGTTGATTTAGTTTTTAGGATCTCTTGTGCCTTCCGTCGGGAATGAACCGAAACTACCGACCGATGAAGTTCCTTTGAATGAGTCACCGTCGAAAGTGATCTCCACTTCCACTTTGATCACCGTAGCGCCGAAGCTCAACGTATAATTAAAAGTCATGCTGTTGCCTTCGAGTGAAATGTCTTTCATGTCTACTGGCGCCGGGAGGCGTCCACCGGACACTGTTCCGCTGTAGTTACTTCCGTCTTTCTTGAAAGTCCATTTGCCGTCTGTGTTTCCCTGCGGACTCTGTGTCATCGACGACCATGTACCTTCTACTGATGCTATCGCCGCGCCATCGGTCTTCTTGGTGTCCTTGATTTCCAGCTTATTCAGCACGCCGTCTACGAACACATATTTAACCTTTGCCTTCTCATTAAAATACGGCTTATTGGTGATCACCAGATTGGCCATCTTGCCGTTGTCGATGGTTCCCATCCTGTCTCCTAAGCCAAGGAGTGAGGCAGGTGTCGTTGTCAAAGCAGCGAGTGCGGCGTCTTCCGACAACCCCGCTGCGATCATACGGCGAAGGTTTGCAGGAACATCTTTTGATTTCACTGACATTGTTGAGAAACCGAAAGGAACACCGGCTTTTTGAAAGGCAGACGCCTGCGCTGCATAAAGCGCTATCGACTCAGCGCGACGCTTGTCGAGGGCTTCTTTTTCAGCCTGTGCGGTCGTCTTTGCTATGGTGGCGTTCGCATCAGCTTTCTTGTCATCCTTCTTCTTGTCGTCTTTTTTCATCTCTTCAGGAAGATCGAGTGAAAGGAAAACTTTTGCGTTCGAAGCCTTAAGCTTGTTCACCAGCGGCCAAGATTCCTTAACATCGGCGAGTGTTAACATAAATCCGAGGTCGCTCTTCAATGCCAGTACCCGGTTTACGTCGTTGATTTTTTCTGCCTTGAAAAGCACCGGTTGCTTCTGGTCGATCACAGGATAGAAAGGCTCTAGGGTACGATCAGACACAGGGCGCTCCAATCCAGCGCGGTTGGAAGCGTACAGGTTCTCATAAGATTTCGCAATGGATGCCTGGCGATAGAGGTCGCGCCATTTGGCCATTACGCCAAGGATCGTTGCAGGATACATCTGCGGTGCACCCGAAAGCTCCGAATACAAAGCCGACTTTGATTCCAGCACCATCTTATCGGGACTCTCGCCTGCGGTGAGGACGATCGCAGCCTGACCCGGGAGTAAGTTACCATGCGGCACGACCTGGGCAGTAGTGAAGCCGAGGTTGCGCAGCTCTTCGAGCGCCTTGTCCTGGGGATTAATAAAATATCTTACATCGACTTGGGGATTGATCCCTGCCCTTTCGTTGGGGGGATTTCCCGGGTCTTTGATCTTCTCCTTGTTTTCGTCTTTGGGTTTGGAAACACCCGAGCGGGTGAGACCATCGATGAAGCCGGCGTAGACGAACAACGAATCGCCTTTGATGACGATCGCGTCGGATGGGATTGCAACGCCTTTACCTACGGCGGTGATCAATCCGTCTTTCATCACAACCGTAGCGCCGTCCATCTTGCGGCCCGGAGCCTGAACGACAGTGGCGTTGGTGATCGCGTACGTGCGTGTGACGGGCGCGAGGTCTTTTTCATCCTGCGCCACCAGCGCGGCAGGCAGGAAAAGGACCATCATCAGAATGGCCCATCGGTATTTCAAAATCATGTTTGCTTGTTTAGGGCGGGAAATGTAGAAAGAAATTCTAAACGATGGCAAACGGTTACAGGAGCGGTGAGAGGGGATTTTTTTTGAGCCACGGATTACACGGATTGACACGGATGGCAGCAAAGCTGCCTCCGTGTCACGCTTTCTTAATTATGCTGTTCAGCATTTTAATCCGTGAGAATCCGTGAAATCCGTGGCTAAAAAATGTATTTTTCTGCTCGCTCATAACCTAACTTCGCCCGCAAAATCCAAATCCCAATCTTTTCATCATGAACAGCTCGATCCGCTCCCAATTCCCATCCCTTCAACGCAAACACAACGGCAACTCTCTCGTCTTTATCGACGGTCCCGCCGGAACGCAAGTGCCTCAGACAGTGATCGATAGCATCGTACATTATTATTCTAATTCGAACGCCAACACCCACGGCTCGTTCGTCACTACGAATGAAACCGATAGCGTTATTGCAAGCATGCGTCAGGCCATGGCGACGTTCCTCAATGCTGAGAACGCGCGCAACATCTCCATCGGGCAAAACATGACTACACTGAACTTCGCGCTGGCACGTGCGATGTCGCGTGTGATCCAGCCCGGAGAAGAAGTGCTCATCACCCAGCTCGACCACGAGGCCAACAGAGGACCCTGGCTCACCCTGCGCGCGCATGGCATCAAAGTGCGTGAAGTGAAGTTGAATGCAAATGGAATGCTCGACTACGACGACTTCGCTGCCAAGATCAACGAGAACACAAGATTGGTTTGTATGGGCATGTCTGCGAACTCGATCGGCACCGTGAATGATTTCAAGCTCGTCCGTGAGTTGAGCTATAAACACAATGCGTGGTTGTTGCTGGATGCTGTTCACTATGCGCCGCACTTTTCAATAGATGTGCAAGCCTTGGGATGTGATTTCCTGTTATGCTCCGCTTATAAATTCTACGGTCCGCACGTTGGGATACTCTATACCCGTCCCGGCCTCCTCGACAGACTTCCAGTAGATCGCCTGAGGACCCAGGAGCAAGTCTCTCCGGACGTGATCGAAACCGGAACACTGAACCACGCAGCTATCGCCGGCGTGAAAGCTGCCGTTGACTTTATTGGAACCATCGGCACTGGTGGCACGTTACGTGAAAAATTGGTGAGCGCGTTCGACACCATTTCAAAACATGAATTCGCGTTAGCGAGCAAGCTCTATTCCGGACTTAAGAAACTCGATGGCGTCACCCTCGTGGGACAGGACTTCTCAAAAGCCACTCGCACCCCAACAGTGTCATTCACCCTCAAAGGCAAAACACCCGTTCAGGTATGCGACCTCCTTGCAGCGAAGAACATCTGCGCATGGGATGGGAATTTCTTCGCGATACGACCGATTGAAGTGCTGGGGTTGTTTGAAAAGGGAGGAGTGACGAGGATGGGAATCTCATTGTATAATACTGACGAAGAGATCAGCTACGTTTTAGACGAAATGAGCAAAATTGTTAAGCAGTAGAGAGACTTTTCCTCCCTTAGATCGCGCACATTAATGCAGGTCGCTGCGTTCCAAAATAATCCGAAAGCAACACCCACAACGTCCACGACGGAGAACACACGACGGGCACTGGGAGTTCGTTGTGACTTCGCGGCTAACTCCTGCACGCTATGTGCCGGCGAAGACTCAAATCACAAAGAATTTCACCCACCTAACCAGCACCAAGCCACTAGCAACCAGTACCATCCATCAGCTAGTACCCCTCCGCCGATTCATGCGTAAACCTCGAATCCACCGACCCGGTCAACGCCTTTAACTGCGTATTATAAAAAATCCCGGTAGCCGATCCCTGATAGGAAGTCTCATTCAGCTTATGTCCTTTTTGTTTCAGGATGTTTATCGCATCTGCCGACAAAGAAAATCTTTCATAATCAATTCTGTCGGGCAACCACTGATGATGGATGCGTCCTGCTTCCATGGCTTCACCGATGTTCATGCCGTGGTCGATACAATTGATAATCGTTTGTAAAACGGTTGTGATGATAGTGCGGCCGCCTTCTGCACCAACGACCATCACCACCTTGCCATCTTTGGTGAGTATCGCGGGTGTCATGCTCGACAGCATTCGCTTACCGGGCTTGACAAGATTCGGCGCCGTGCCGATGTCTCCCTGGCTGTTCGTCAAGTTGGGGACGGCGTTGAAATCACCCATCTCATTATTCAGAAAGAAACCAAGCCCTTCGGCCACAATCTGTGATCCGTACCCCTGTTCTATCGTGTATGTCATCGAGACTGCATTGCCCTCGGCATCCATCACAGACAAGTGAGTTGTGTGCGTGCCTTCATAGCCTTTTGCAAATCGCGTTGAGTCGCTGACAGAAGCTTTGTCGTTATGAATGCCAGCGCGCAATGTGTTGGCATAATCTTTAGAGATAAGTTTGTCGACAGGTATCCCCGAATTAAAATCAGGATCGCCGAGATATTCCGCCCTGTTTGCGTAGGCCCTGCGCATTGCTTCCGAAAGGACGTGCACATATTCTGCCGAATTGAATCCCATTTTTTTTAAATCATATCCTTCCAATACATTCAACATCTGAATGAGGCTGATCCCGCCGGAACTAGGAGGTGGCATCGAGTACACACCATAGCCTCGATAGGTTCCTGTTACCGGTTTCCTCTCCACAGCCTCATATTTTTCGAGGTCGTCTTTTGTGATCAAACCCTTGTTTTGTTTGCAGAACGCAGCAAGCTTTTCAGCAGTTTCTCCTTTATAGAAACCATCTCTTCCTTTTTCTTTGATCCGCTTGAGTGTCGCCGCTAGCTCCGGCTGCTTCCAGGTCTCGCCTGGTTGATAAAAATCGCCGTTGGCCTTGAACATCACGTGTGCGGTAGATGGGTAAGACCGCCATTGCTTCTCGGAATACTTTGCATCAAGATAAATCGGATAGGGAAGAGCAAACCCGTCTTCAGCCAGCTTCACAGCCGGCTCCACCACTTTTGCCCAGGGCAGCTTGCCATATTTACTGTGTGCCATAAATAGTCCTGCGACTGTGCCGGGGACTCCGACAGAAAGTATTCCCGTATGTGCAAGGTCCTGGATGTATTTTCCTTTTTGGTCTACATACATGTTTTGTGTGGAAGCGGCAGGCGCTTTTTCGCGAAAGTCGATCGTAGTTGCATTTCCATTGCTGTCATGGTAGACCATAAATCCTCCACCGCCGATATTTCCCGCTACAGGAAATGTCACGGCCATAGCGAAGGCCGTTGCGACTGCTGCGTCGATGACGTTGCCTCCCTGCCTGTATATTTCTTTTCCTACCTGTGATGCCATCTGACTGTCAGATGCGACTATGACTGTGTTGGCATATAAAGGTGCCCGTCCAAAATCAAGTAGACGAAGACTCGGAAGTGTCAGTAAAAACAGCAGGAGGAAGGGAAAGGCAACGCGTTTCATGGATTGGGTTATTTTATTGAAATTTAACAACGCAACTCAAATAACTCTTATTTATTTACAGTAGCGCAAAAGGCCGGATGGTATTTTTTATTAAATCACACGCATTGAAAAATCCTCTTATGATTCGAAATTCCGTGATTCTGTTCTTTGTAACCCTTGGCCTTGTACTAGGATCGTGTGAGTCGAAGGAGGTGCGACTCAAAAAAGATATCGAGGCTGTCTTAAAAAAGGAAGCAGGCACTTTTGCTGTCGCCTTTAAGGATATGAAGACCGGCAAAGAGTTTCTCCTCAACGAGCACGACTTGTTCCACGCCGCCAGCACCATGAAAACTCCGGTTATGATCGAAGTTTACAAGCAGGCGCAGGAGGGTAAATTTTCATTGAATGACTCCATTCTTATAAAAGATGAATTCAAAAGTATTGTTGACGGCAGTCCATTCAGACTGTCATCATCAGACGATAGTTATGCTCCGATCTACGATAGCATCGGGAAAAAGGCGCCGATCTCATCGCTCGTATACGACATGATCACCGCAAGCAGCAATTTGGCTACCAATATTGTGATTGAACTGGTGGATGCGAAAAACGTCACGCAAACAATGCGTGATATGGGAGCGAAGGATATTTTGATCCTTCGCGGTGTGGAGGACAGCAAAGCGTTTGAGGCAGGTTTAAGCAATAAGGTTACGGCCTACGATCTGATGCTGATATTCGAGAAGATAGCTTCCGGGACGGCAGTCAGCGAAGAAGCGTCTGCAGAGATGATTGATATACTGCTTCAGCAGGATTTCAATACCATTATTCCAGCCAAGCTTCCTCAGAAGACGAAAGTCGCGCACAAAACAGGATGGATCACTGGCCTTCATCACGACTCCGGAATTGTTTATCCGGAACATGGAAATCCTTACGTCCTTGTTTTGCTTTCACGGAACCTCAGTGATGAGCAGGCAGGCATCGAGGCGATGGCGACTGTATCGAAACTGATCTATGATTATGCAACGAATTAGCTAGTTGCAGGAATCCTTCAGCGAAGATTTTTTTACCCACGCCTGCCTGCGCGTAGCCGCCTCGGCGAAGGCAGGGATTTCACGGATTATCCCCGATGAACATCTGCTCACATAAATTGTTCCGCGCAGGCAGCGCAGCTGCCATCCGTGACAATCTTTTATTTTTCTTTGTTTGTCTAAAATATCAGAGCCAATCCGTGTCATCCGTGGCAAAAGTTGTTTTTTATTAGATTGTTGAAACCATCAGAATAATTGTCTAAATCTATTCCTTATATTTTCGTTACTTAAGCTTTCAAACAGGATCAAATGAAAAAGAACAACCGGAGAGAATTCCTCACAAAAGCACTTGCACTTGGCTCGGCAGCGGCATTACCGCTTTCCGGATTAAGTAAGTCTGTTGAAGCGGGTAGTTCTTTCAAGCCTCTTCCTTCCCTCAAAGGACGAAAGGTTCTCTTCGTATATGGCGGATGGCCGGGCCACGAGCCGGACAAGTTTGCGAATTATATGATCCCCTGGCTGAAAGAAGAAGGAGCGGAGATCCAATCTTTCACAACACTGGATCCATATGCAGACAAGGAACTCATGGACACGATCGACCTGGTGATCCAGGTTTTTACGATGTCTAAAATCTCTAAAGAGCAGGAAGCCGGGCTTCTGTCGGCGGTGCAAAACAATGGAACGGCAATGGCTGGGTGGCACGGTGGTATGTGCGATGCCTTCCGTGAAAATCCTGATTATCAATTCATGACAGGTGGTCAATGGGTCGTGCACCCTGGCGGTGTCATAGACTATGAAGTAAAGATCACTGATCATCAGGATGAAGTGACGAAGGGACTGAAAGATTTTAAGATGAAGAGTGAGCAGTACTATATGCACGTTGATCCCAATGTAAAAGTGCTCGCCACCACACGATTCAGTGGAAACATTAAGCCTGAGAGCGATAAGCCGTGGCACAATCCTGCCCCTTGGATCGACGGCGCCGTCATCCCGGTAACCTGGAAAAAAATGCACGGCAAGGGTCGGATCTTCTATACTTCAGTCGGACATAATTTACAGCACGTCCTCGATCAGCCTGATGCTTTAGAGATGATGAAGCGCGGCATTAAGTGGGCGAGTGCCAGCAAGTATGAACCGGCGGAGAAGTGGTTGACACCGATCTATGGGAAGCTGTGAGAAGTGTTAAGTGTTGAGTCCTAAGTCTTAAGTAAGGTGCACCCATACTCAACACTCAACACTTAACATTCAACACAATTAAAAGTACCACTCTCTCAAGTGATCATACACAACGCGTTTCGTCGCGTTCCTGATCTTCTCAGCATCCTCGGCGCTCAACTTAGAATCGAATTTTATCTGCGTCGGATCTCTTTTGAAAATAATCGTGGCGAAGGTGCAGGCAGCAGCGTAGGAGCCGGCTTCTGAGGGGTGACTTCCATCGGGGTCATATAGTTCGATATTTGGATGATTCTTCCGTATGTATTTCCAAACGGCTCCGACAGGGGCAAGGATCCCTTGATTGTCCTTTGCCATTGTAGTATATCGCTGGGCGAGTAAGCTGTCCATTCCCTGATAGGTGCATACACCCGGCCATTTGTTGCAAAAGTTCGTGCTGCCATTCTTTCGTCCCCACGTCATGTAGAAGATACTTTTACAATTTTTATTGTATTGACGGGCGACACTATCAAGGTAGTGCGCAAAGGGATAGGTGTTGGCTTTGACATCTGCGATTGGCCCGGCCGGCGCCTCGCTTTGCTCCTGAAGTACGATAAAATGCCAATAGCCTTTTTGTATTTTCTTGAGCGCATTGCCATCCGATACCTGGTGCTTTAATGTGTATCCGCCTGGTGTTTCACTTTCTGATTGAATGTATTCCTGATAGGATGCAGTCATCTTTGCCAGCATTTCGGGCATCTCATTGTAATAGATGTAACTGTTTCCGATGAACAACACCCTTGTCGGCTTTACGGGTGTAGGTTTCTTCGAAGCAGATTGCCCGAAAAGTGTCGTGCTTGCGACAAGCAGGAAGAAGATCAATAATCTCATGCTATTGGTTTTTCTTAATGTATTCATCCCATCGCGCCAGCACGGCCGGCATGTTTTCCCTTCCCAGCCCGATACGCGCATGACTGATTCCATAATCGAACATTTCCGATGGCAGCAACATGATGCCGCTTTCTTTTACCATCTGTTCGCAATAATCCAGGGCATTTTTTCTTACGTTGAGCTTGATGAACGAAGTTGAGCCTGCAATGGGCTTTCTGAATTCGATCATCTTCCCGTGTTTGTTTACAAATTCACCGAAAGCGGCAATATTCCTTTTGATCTTTTCTACGTTCGGGGCTATGAATTTTTCCTGGTGGTTGAGTGCAATCATGGCGAGTACCTCACTCATAGAGTTATTGCAGATCGTGAGATAGTCTTTAAAGCTCAGCATCGATTTCAATAGGTCGTTGTTTCTGGTAGCAATCCATCCGATCCGAAGGCCGGCAAGCCCGAAGGACTTCGCCATTCCCCAAAGGCTGACAGCATTATCATATAAATCACAAAGCGATGGTATTTCATCCGCGGGATCCTGTGCCATGCGTGAATACATCTCGTCGGCAAAGAGAACGATATTATTTTTTTTCGCGATACCGACAATCTGATCGACCTCTGCGCGTGTCGGGAGGAAGCCCGTTGGGTTGTGCGGAAAATTGACAATGATGAGTTTTGTATTCGGGCGCACCAAACCCTGGAGGTCTTTTGTATCATAGTGCCATCCCTCGACTCCCTGCCAGGTGGCAGGCGTGGTGACGCCATTTCTATTCAGGCTTCCATCGTTTTCCGGTGTCCAGAATGAAACCGTTGCACCGATGTCCAACGCCACTTGGTACAGCGACTGGTATGCTGGCGACATGCAGATAACATGATCACCTGGCTCGAGCACCACATTCATCAAAATGAAATTGGCTTCGCCGGGTGAAAGCACCAGCACGTCACTTTCGCCAATGTTGCGGTATTGTTTTGCTATTGTCTTTCTGAGCAATGGGCTGCCCTGCGATTCTGTGTATCCCAATTTCAAGTTGTCCCATAGTTTACGTTCGTCCTCATTGGCACAGCTAACAACATAATCAAGGCTGTAGCCATCACAATCTGAGCTTGAAAGCAGGTATTGTGTTTTGAATTCGTACTTGTCGAAATAGCGTTCGAGTTTGAAGGGTTGAACTTTCATGGCGTGAAGTTGCACTCAGTCGGCCTTCAAGTCAATAACCCTTTTTGAGCCCGACATTGTTACCCGTTGTATGAGACCTGTGTGCATCAAATGTCGGGTCCCGACTCACGGGAAACGGGAGGCTGGCAACAGGAGACGATGTTCGGGCTTTGCTTCCTATTCCCCCGTAAAACCCCTATCTTTGCGGCTCATTTCAATAAAAAGCGGAGATTTTAAGGATTTATGGAGGTTAGTAAGATCAGGAACATTGCAATCATTGCCCACGTCGACCACGGAAAAACAACGCTGGTGGATAAACTGCTTCACGCAGGCCACCTTTTTAAGGCCCACGAGAACCCGGGCGAATTGATCATGGACAGCAATCCTCTGGAGCGCGAGCGGGGTATTACGATCCTCGCGAAGAACGTTTCAGTGCGTTATCAAGATTATAAAATCAATATCATTGACACGCCGGGTCACAGCGACTTCGGCGGTGAGGTGGAACGCGTGCTCAACATGGCCGACGGCTGTCTGTTGCTGGTCGACGCCTTCGAAGGGCCCATGCCGCAAACGCGTTTTGTTCTCCAAAAGGCGCTCCAACTTGGGCTGAAGCCAATCGTGGTTGTCAATAAGGTCGACAAAAAAAACTGTACGCCTGACGAAGTACATGAGGCCGTTTTTGATCTCATGTTTTCGCTCGATGCATCTGAGGAGCAATTGGATTTCCCTACGTTCTACGGCTCTGCCAAGAATGGCTGGATGAGCACCGATTGGAAAACGCCTACAACGGACATCGTTCCCTTGTTGGACGGTATCGTCAAATACATACCGTCTCCTGTTGTGGAAGAAGGCACGACGCAGATGCTGATCACCTCGTTGGAATACTCATCTTACATTGGTCGCGTGGCGATAGGACGTGTCCACCGCGGTTCAGTGAAGGCCGGTCAGCAGGTCGTGCTGATGAAGCGTGATGGAGGTCCCATCGTGAAATCCCGCATCAAGGAACTATATGTCTTTGAAGGCTTTGAAAAACAAAAGGCCGAAGAGGTTAAGGCAGGTGAAATATGCGCACTCGTGGGACTCGAAGGATTCGAAATCGGCGACACGGTCGCTGATCCAATGAACCCGGAGGCAATGGAATCTATTGCCATCGATGAGCCTACAATGAGTATGTTGTTTACCATCAACAACTCACCATTCTATGGCAAAGAGGGTAAGTTCGTAACGTCGCGACATATAAAAGATCGCCTGAATCTTGAGCTGGAGAAGAACCTGGCGTTGCGTACAGCGGATACTGGTTCCGCCGACAGCACACTGGTATTCGGACGCGGTGTCCTTCACCTTTCCGTACTGATAGAAACGATGCGCCGCGAAGGATATGAATTGCAGATAGGTCAGCCCCAGGTCATCTACAAAGAGATTGACGGGGTCAAGTGCGAGCCAATGGAGGAGTTAACTATCGATTTGCCTGAAACGGATGCGGGCAAGGCGATTGAAACTGTTTCTATGCGCAAAGGCGAAATGACAAACATGGAGCCCAAGGGCGATCGCATGATATTGAAGTTCATGATGCCATCACGGGGTATCATCGGACTAAGAAATTACTTGCTCAATGTAACGGCCGGCGAAGCCGTCGTTACGCATCGCTTCAAAGAATATGCGCCGTATCGTGGCGAGATTCCGGGAAGGATTGCCGGCTCGCTTATCTCTATGGAGCAAGGTGAAGCAATTCCTTACAGTTTGCACAACCTGCAGGATCGCGGGAAGTTTTTTGTTGAACCAAGTGATCCGGTTTATGAAGGTCAGGTGATTGGCGAGCACAGTCGTGGGGGAGACCTTGTTGTTAATATCACGAAGACAAAGAAGCTCACTAACATGCGCGCCACCGGCTCTGAGGAGAAAATGAGGATTGCACCAGCGGTGAAGTTTTCTCTGGAAGAGGCGTTGGAGTATATCCAGGCTGATGAATACGTCGAGGTTACGCCCAAGTCTATCCGGATCAGGAAGATCTACCTGAACGAGAACGACCGCAAGCGCGAACGCAACAAGGCCGTGGTGGCTTGATCTTATCGCGGAAACGCAATCAATGACAGCTCAGCAGAAAGCGACAAAAACAACGTGCCTGGTATTTTTACTGGCAATCCTGTCGCTTGGAACATTTGCTCAAGCTCCGAAATGGAAGGAGTGGGAGGCGAAGGCAGATACTCTTTACAAGCAAGAGGACTTCAGGGAAGCGGTGAAGTTGTACACCAAGGCCATTGACCTCAGCAAGCTGAAAGACAAGGATGCCTACCGCTCAGTCTACAAACGTGCTGTCAGCTACTATACACTCGGCCAGTTCGACGCTGCGCTGAAAGACCTTGATCTGTTTATTCCACAGTATCCTAACGTGGCGCAGGCGAAGTTGCTCCGGGCATTTATATATCGAGAGCTGGGCGATGATGATAAGCAGCTCGAGAACCTGGAAGAAGCCATCGGGTCTCAGGCCCCAAATCCGGACCTCTTGAAATGGCGCGGGTTACTTTACTTGCAGAAATCGGAATATGCCAAGGCAAAATCAGATTTGACATTGGCAAGACTGCTTCAGGATGACCCGGAAGTCGAGACATATCTCGGGTTGGCTTACTATAACCTTCAGCAGAAGGACAGTGCATACACGAGTTTCAACAAGTCAATAGAGCTTGACGCGATGTATACGCCTGCTTACCTGTATGCTGGTTCCGTGTCACTCGAAGACACCAATTACAAGCTCGCGTTAGAATACCTCAACCTCGCGCTTCGCCTTGAACCCAAGAACAAGGAAGCTATTTTTTATAAAGGTATTGCGCTTATAGAACTCGAGCGCACAGACGAAGGATGTAGCTGTCTTAACCGCGCCTTCTATGCCGGGATGGATGACGCTGCTGGGTACCTGAAAGAATATTGCTACCCGACCGATAATTGAGATAGGATAAAAGTTCAAGGTTCAAGGTTTAAGTCCCCGCCTGGATTACTCCACCGCCGGGAACAAAGATTTCGGATATGATAATTTAATGAAGCTGGGTTTCAAGGGGGGACTGGTGTTCTTTGATTGGTAGTGAAATGTCCCCGGTCGCCTGCTTCCGGTTGCCTGTGACTTACGTTAAATTGAGAAAACTGAAGCTTCGATCTTGGGGTGAACAAACAGGCAGCTGGCCACCGGTAACGGAAACATTTTCCGACAACAAATATTTCCCTCAACCTTTTTAAACCTCGCGGCGACCTCTATTTTTGCGCATGGCAGAGCAAATTCTCATCCTCGATTTTGGGTCGCAATACACACAATTGATTGCCAGACGGATACGCGAGCTCAATGTCTACTGCGAAATCCACCCCTTCAACAAGATTCCAACAATTACCCCCGACGTAAAAGGTATCATCCTTTCCGGCAGCCCTTGCTCGGTGCGTGACGCCGGCTCTCCCGATGTCGATCTTACTTTATTCAAAAACGTCCCCGTTTTGGGTATCTGCTACGGTGCTCAGCTGATCGCACAGAAGACTGGTGGCAAGGTGCTGCCATCGCACATGCGCGAGTATGGCCGGGCGAAGCTTACATCGGTCGACCATCACAATGAGTTATTGAAGGAAATTTCCATCGACTCGCAGGTATGGATGTCTCATGCCGATACAATTGAATCCATCAGCAGTGATTTTGAAATCATCGCCAGCACGCCCTCGGTGAAGATCGCCGCATTCCGGAAGAAAGGTGAAAAAATGTACTGCATCCAGTTCCACCCAGAAGTGACACACACGCTTGAAGGAAAAAATCTGTTACGGAATTTCGTGGTACACATTTGCGGCTGCCATCAGGATTGGACACCCGATCAGTTCGTGGATATCACGGTCGATGGTCTGAGGAAAAAGCTCGGCAACGACAAAGTTGTGATGGCCCTTTCCGGCGGTGTCGATTCAACCGTGGCTGCCATGCTCGTCCACAAGGCCATCGGAAAAAATCTCTATTGCATTTTCGTAGACAATGGGTTGTTGCGCAAAGGAGAATTCGAACAAGTTCTCACTTCTTATAAGGGAATGGGCTTGAATATCAAAGGCGTCGATGCGAAGGAAAAGTTCTATGGCGCCTTGAAAGATCTTTCGGAGCCCGAAGCAAAACGGAAGGCAATCGGCAGGACATTCATCGAAGTTTTCGACGAAGAGGCACATAAAATCAGCGACGTAAAATGGCTCGGCCAGGGCACGATATATCCCGATGTTATCGAGTCGGTTTCTGTGAAGGGTCCGTCGGTTACGATCAAATCACACCACAACGTGGGCGGGCTTCCGGAGAAAATGCATCTGAAGGTTGTGGAGCCTTTGAATACACTTTTTAAGGATGAGGTGAGGCTTGTGGGGAAGACCCTCAGAATCGATTCTGCTATCCTTGGCCGTCATCCATTTCCCGGCCCCGGGCTCGGCATTCGCATCCTAGGGGATATTACAGCGGAAAAGGTACGGATATTGCAGGACGTCGATTACATTTTCATTCAGGGGTTAAGAAGTCATAACTTGTATGACAAAGTGTGGCAGGCTGGCGCGATTTTGTTGCCCGTCCAGTCCGTTGGGGTGATGGGTGACGAGCGTACCTACGAAAAAGTGGTCGCCCTGCGTGCAGTGATAAGTGTTGACGGGATGACCGCTGATTGGGCTCACTTGCCATACGAGTTTTTAAGTGAAATGTCGTCTGAGATTATTAACAAGGTGAAAGGTGTAAACAGAGTGGTTTATGATATCAGCTCGAAACCACCCGCAACGATAGAATGGGAATAAAATTGAAGGTAACCTTCGCGTCTTTCTGGCTTCACCGTGTTGTTTTGTGCACGGTTCTCCTGCTTCTTTTTAAAACTGCCTCGGCGCAGGATCCTAAGCGTCAATACAAAAATGCGATCGACCTTTTCAACCAGGGAAAATACAGCCTGTCAATGGAGATGTTCAAGCCATTGATGGTCTATGACAAGAACAACCCTTACCTCGAATACGCCTGTTTCCACTATGCAGTTGCTGCCTATCGTCAGGGATTTAAGGCCGTGGCGAAAGATCAGTTGCTGCAGATGAAGAAACTTTATCCGGATTGGGACCAGTCGAGCGAAGTCAATTATTGGCTTGCTATCATCTACTTCGACCTGCGCGAATACTTCCAGGGCATGAATATGCTACGGCACGTGAAGCAGGAAGACTACATCGCGCAGCAGGAGACAGCGAAACTCGAGCGTACTTATCTCATGGGAATTTCAGATCCCGAGGTTCTGCGCATGATGTGGGAAAATTATCCCGATGATATCGAAGTTGGCAAGGCGCTGGCAAGGGCGATCTCCAGGCAGCCTTCAGTTACTGCCGACAAACAACTGCTTGACTCCGTGATTACAAAGTTCAATTTCCCCCGCGAGCAGTATGCCCTTTCATTGCCCTTGCAGCAGATCCTGAAGGATAAATACAATGTTTCTGTCCTGTTTCCATTCCTTACCTCGACACTTGATCCTTCGCCTGGAAAGAAGCAGAACCAGGTCATGCTTGATCTTTATGAGGGCATGCGATTGGCAAATGACTCGCTTAAGAAAACTGGAGTGAATATCAACTTGTTTGCTTATGACACCGATCGCAATCCTGAAACAATAAAAAAACTGCTCGCAACCGAAGAGATGCGCAACACTGACTTGATCGTCGGACCCTTGTTCAGGGATGAAGTGAAGCCGGTGTTGAATTTTTCCCAGACGAATCAGACAAACATGTTTAACCCAGTTCAGAACTATTCTGATTACATCGCTGAGGATCCTTTCGCATACCTGTATCAACCTTCTTATGAAACCATTGGCGTCAGGTCAGCGCAAGTGCTCGCGAAGCGCATACGCAACAAGAACTGCATGATTTTTTATGGGGATAAACCAAAAGATTCTGTGATGGCGGTGAATTTCGCGAATCACGCGAAAGACCTCGGACTGAACGTCACTTGGGCCGAGGAATTCCGTAAGGAGACGGCGGCTAGGATACTTACCATACTTGCTACTCCGACGGAGTTTGATGAGTTCAAGAATCCGAAGGAATTCAAGCTGAAGAAAGATAGCATTGGAAGCATTTTTGTCGCATCCGACGATCCGCTCATTTACACGAAAGTCATCAGCAGCGTCGAGGCGAGGGGAGACTCTGTAGTGGTAGTCGGGGCCGAATCGTGGCTCGACAATACGTCTGTTGATCTGACAAAATATGAGCGCCTGCACGTGATGTTCGCTGCGCCCAACTTTACACCTCTCGCGTCGCCCTCGTTCATGAGCTTCAGGAAGAAATACATCAAGACACATGGTTCCTTTCCTCCCGAGTATCTCAACTACACTAAGATCGGATACGATTTCATGATGTTTGCGGGCCGGGCCCTCCACAAGTACGGTGTAAACTTCCAGGAGGGACTTGCCAAGGATGGACTGTTCCCCGGTTGGCTCACCAGAGGCTACAAGCTTTCTCCCAACCGCGACAATGCCGAAGTGCCGTTCGTGGCATTCCGGAATGGAGAGCTGATTGCGATTGAATAGTGCGAGTACGCACGGAACCCAAGGTCGCGAAGAGCCCAAAGGATACCCAATGATTACGAAGTAAAATGTATTGGCGTAGTGCCCTTTGTGTGCATTCCGTAGTCCTTTGCGATCCCGTATTCTTGTCTTTGATTATCTTGCTCTTCAATGGCTCTCCTCATAAAAAACATCCGCACTCTCGTTCAGGTCCGCGATGCGACACCTTCTTTTCTTGCAGGCAATGCGATGTCGACACTCCCCGTTATTGACGACGCGTACCTGACTACAGAAGGAGACAAGATCTCCGGCTTCGGAAAGATGAGCGAGCTGCCGTTGACCGCTGGTTATGAAGTGATCGACGCGAAAGGCGGCTTTGTTTTTCCAAGCTTCGTCGACAGTCATACGCACCTCGTGTTTGCCGCGTACCGTGAGGAAGAATTTGTGATGAAGATCAAAGGCGCGACGTATGAACAGATTGCTGCCAGTGGCGGAGGAATATTGAACTCTGCAAAAAAGCTGCAAGCAATTTCTGAAGGTGAATTATTTGAGAGGTCCGTGCCACGAGCATGGCAGATTATTGGTACGGGAACGGGTGCAGTGGAGATCAAGAGTGGTTATGGTTTGACCGTGAAGGATGAGCTCAAGATGCTCCGCGTGGCGAAGCGAATCGGAATAGAGACGCCACTGACAGTGAAGACAACATTTCTCGGTGCGCATGCCGTGCCAAGAGAAATGAAAAAAGAGGATTATATCAAACTGATCATCGAAGAAATGATTCCGGCCGTTGCGGCAGAGAAGCTGGCGGATTATATCGACGCCTTCTGTGAAGAAGGATTTTTTACGCAGGAGGAGACTGAACTCATCATGGAACGTGGAAAGAAATTTGGGATGATACCGCGCATTCACGCAAACCAACTTCATCGTTCTGGTGGAGTCCAGGCAGGGGTGAAGACCGGCGCAATCAGCGTTGATCATTTGGAAAATATCGGTGACGAGGAAATCGAAATTCTCAAGGGAACGAAGACGATGCCTACGGCGCTGCCGGGTGCAGCTTTCTTTTTGAACTTACCAATGCCTCCAGCGAGGACAATACTCCAGGCTGGACTGCCTCTTGCTATTGCATCGGACTACAATCCCGGCAGTGCACCTTCCGGCAACATGCCGCAGATGGTGTCACTTGCGTGTATTCGCATGAAGATCACCCCCGAAGAAGCCATCAATGCCTCGACGATCAACACAGCTTACACCCTCGGGCTTTTGAATTCCCATGGAAGTATTACGAAGGGGAAAGCGGCAAACTTTTTTATTACCATGCCGATGCCGTCGTTGGCATATCTGCCTTATGCTTTTGGTGGGAGCCATATTGAAGGTGTCGTGTTGGGTGGCATGGTGGTGCGTCGCAAGGAATAATCGCTATTTTAGGGTGCGCATGTACGCACGGGCGTACCAAATTGAATAGACTGCTTCATGAGAATTCTTGCCCTGCCTGTCTTAACCCTAATTGCTTTTACGGCATTAGGTCAGAACTCAAAAAAGATAGATAGCCTTAAGCGCGCTGCTGCAAAGGGCGACGCGGCGACGTATCTGGAATTGTATAGAATGTTCAGGGAGCATGATTCTGCTTCGTACTATCTGCAGAAAGCCCTTACTTACGTGGATGATAAAGCGCTGGAGTCTAGAATCAGAAGAGGCTACACCAATTTGTATTTAAGCAAGGGCTTCTATTCGATGGCTCAAAAGCAAGCCTTCGAGTCTCTGAAGCTTGCGCTGGAGGTTCAAGACTCTGCCCAGATCGCGTCCTCATACATGGCTTTGGGATCGACAGCTTATTATTCGCACCTATATGATAAAGCGGCCGAGTTTGACAACGAAGGCATAAAGTACTCACCGAACAATTTAATCCGTAACGGAATTAAAAATAATTATGGCTTGGTCTTAATGGAACAGAACGAACTTTATAAATCTACAGGTATCTACCAGGAATTGCTTCGTGAAGCCAAAGACAGCCTGCAACTATCCGCCATCCACAACAATCTCGGAACGGTCTTTTTGAGATTGAAAAATTACGACAGCGCTTACAACCATGTTTCCAAAACACTGAACTTGAGCATCGGGATGCGAAATAACACCCGGATCATGTTTAACACCAAGCTGATGGGGCAGTATTACTATGGCATCGGAGACTTCGATAAGGCAAAACTTAATTTCTTAGAAGCACTCAAACTTAACGAGACGTACAGCGAAGTGTATTCCTTGTGGAATTTTCTCGAATTGCCTGAGCTTTTTCGCTGCATGACGGATATCTACAAGCAAGAGAAAAATACAGATTCACTTCTGTGGTTGCAGGAAAAGCAGATAAATTTCCAAAAGCAACTCTTGGAAAAACACCGCAAGAATTCCGGGGAGTTCATCTTCGACACACAAGAAGGAGAGTTAAGCCAGTTGAAACAACGGGAGCGGCAGGCAAGGAAAAATCAGATCGAGTATTATGGAATTGCGCTGGCGATTTTGGTGGCGTTGATCGGATATTTTCTTTTTTCGGGCAAGGACAAGCAGCGTAAATATTCACCTTACATTTCTGTTGTTATTCTGGTCCTGGTGTTTGAATTTATGCTGATCGTTTCAGAGCCATTAATTAATAACATAGCAGGTGATGATCCACTCTATAATTTTCTCTGCAACGTGGTATTGGCATTTTTGATTATCCCCGTGCAGCTTTTTGGGGAAAGGATTATGCGAAGGTTCGCGATAGACATTAAGGTGAAAAGACTTGAGACGACCGAGCGTGTTTGAAGTATTCGCGTCTTCGTGACTAAATTCCGCGATTGATTCTTGACGGCGGATTTATTTCGATGATGACCTCAGATCACAAATGATCAGCAAAACAAAAACATATTTCGAAACGCAGCTGGATCGTCTTGTAAAGGAAGTTTACCTCCCGCAATACCATTACGTCCACGTCCGTCAATCAAAGTCGTTCATGGAAAAATATCTCTCGGAAAGAATCGAGCTTGAGAAGATTGCAGCTACGGCATTTATGTCTCGATTTCACTACATCCGGACATTTAAGCGAGTGTATGGTGTTTCACCAAGGCAATATCTGAAAGATCTACGGATCAACAGAGCCAAAATATTATTGAAAAAAGGAATCGACCTGGCCCAGGTTTGCGTGGAGATTGGCTACGGTAGCTTACCGACGTTCTGCAATGCTTTCAAAAAAGCCACAGGCTACTCGCCGGGAGCATATCAGAATCTGAACAAAAGCAATCCGGAATAAGAGCCCTTGAAATCAAAATTGAATTTTTGTGGCATAAACGCAAAAATCCTATGATAAAAATTCATGTAACAAGTGTCCCGGTCGACAACCAGGAGAAGGCGCTGAAGTTCTACACACAGAAACTGGGCTTTATTAAAAAAACTGAAGTGCCCATGGGTGAGCACAAGTGGCTTACAGTCGTTTCTCCGGACGAGCAAAACGGCGTGGAGTTGCTTCTTGAGCCCATAGCATTTGAGCCTGCGAGGGTTTACCAAAAAGCTCTAAAAGTGGCAGGAATTCCTTATACTTCTTTTATGGTGGTTGACTTGGATAAAGAGTACGAGCGATTGACCGGTATTGGCGTCGAATTCTCAATGCAACCAAGGGAAATGGGTCCCGTGAAAATTGCCACATTGGACGACACGTGTGGGAATAATATTCAACTAGTGCAGTTGCTGTGAACTAATCTGCGACAGAAAAGAGCAACTCACGATTTCATTTGGAGCTATGAATGGTGGATCCTTGTTTAGTGGCTTTGGCACGACTTCGAAAACCGAGGCGCCCCTTTTGGTAATTTGCATTGTGGGCGCTGGCATTGATGGATTTATTTTCTTGACCTTTGCGGTGAAACGTTCTGGTTGAGGTTAATTCTTCGTGCGCCTTTGCGTCCCTGCCTGCCGGCAGACAGGTTCGCGTCTTTGTGGCTAATTTCCATCAATACGTTCCCGACGGTTTAAAGCTATGAGAGAATTTATGTTTTACGTCCGCAATGAAAAGGATGCAAAGAAGGCCCTGACGGGCGAACGGCACCTCGCATTTATTAAAGAGTGTGAGGTTTACATCGGGAAATTAAAGAAAGAGGGAAAACTAATTGCTGCACAACCAATTGTTCGAGAGGGTGTGGTTCTCAAAAAGACCAGTGACGGTTGGATTGAAAAAGACATTAATGCCAACAGCGAAACTCAGGTTGGATACTATCATATATTGGCTGCCGATCTCCAGGAGGCTATTAAAATTGCAAAGGAGAATCCGGAATTCAGATACGTCCCATCGGCCACTATAGAAGTGAGGCCGGTGAAGACCAAGGAGACGGAGACGGGTTTTGAATATCCGGTTAAAAAATAAAACTATTTTACGAATGAACCGAAACCAATTTCTAAAACTTCCCTTATTAACGCTGGCTATGACCGCGGGTGCCAATGCGATCGCTGACGAGCGTCCAAAGAGAGGATTTAAAGTTGAGTCCGGAAGAGATCGCTTTCAGGAAGAGCTTCACATTATGGGTGGGACATTTAATTGTATTATCTCAGCAAAAGATACTGAAGGTGACCTTTGTATTTACAACACTGTGCGACAGGAAAAGGGCGGACCAGCCTTTCACCTGCATCACAAACAGGATGAGTGGTTTTATGTTATGAAAGGTGACTTTATTGTGAAAGTTGGAGAGGACACATTTAGCCTGAAGCCAGGCGATTCAGCATTCGCGCCCAGAACGATTCCACACGCGTTTGCCAGCGTCGGTGAGGGTGAGTCGCAGATGCTTGTGCTATTCCAGCCTGCCGGGACCATGGAGGATTTTTTCAGGGAAATGGGAAAGCTCGGCAGTAGTGTTTCCGAAAATCAAAGGCGACTTCAAAAAGACTTGTGGGAGGCACACGGGATGAAGGTCGTCGGACCGCCATTAAAATTTTGAACGACTTCCAAGCGCTTCTTGGTGCCTTCCTAATGGGTGCCGTTATTTACCACATCCGAAGGTGGATTCTTAATGTCGCTTCGTGCCTTCGCGCCTTTGTGGTAAATTCCGGTACTTCGTTTCCGGGAGTCGCCTAATCGGGATACCGGCTTTGCCACGAAGACTCAAAGACACCGAGTTTCACTAGGGATGCCATCACCTAACCTAATTCACCCAATATGAAGAGATCTACATTTATCATCGCTTTCATGACATGTGCTCATCTGCTTTCGGCACAAGCGCCTCCCGCCAAACTTTGGACCGAAGCAGACCGCAAATACACCGTTGATAATTTCAAGCGCACACGAGATGCATTGATCAAAGAGACGGAAGGCCTTACGTCCGCGCAATGGAGTTTCAGAGAATCGCCTGATCGTTGGAACATCGGCGAAATTGTGGAGCACCTCGGCACATGGGAGCGTGCGTGGTCGAGGGAAATAGACATGGCCACAAGAAACAAACCTCAACCCGAACTCAATGAAAAGTGCCGACCCGACAGCTACTACCTGGAGTTTATCAATGAAGAGACGAAGCACGATGCTCCTGAGTTTGCAAAGCCGACTGGTCTGATCAGTGGCAAGGACAACCTGACCTACTTCTTAAAGCAAAACGAACTTAACCTTAAGTACTTGGAGACAACCCAACTGGATATGCGCGCGTACTTTGAACAGACTAACACGCAGCCACGCAACCTCCATCAAGTGCTGATCTTTCAATGGGGGCATGTGGATCGCCACCTGAAGCAAATCAGGAAAGTGAAGGCGAATTCCGGTTATCCGAAATAGAAAGCAGTGAGTTCAGAACTTCCTGTTTCTCCAGCCGAATATTTCATTCGCGACGTCAAGCTCGTCATGCTGTATCTGGTGGCAGGGATTGTTGTTCCGCTCGGGGCAATGTATTTCGCGCTGGAATCTGATAGGAAATTTGCACTTGATTATGCGTGGGCTATTACACTGATTCCTGCGTTGATCGCGATTGGAAGCGTGTATTTTTTCTTTCACAGGGAAAAGAGCCCTGATGAAGAAGGTACGTTGCAGCGCGTATTGCGCAAACGCCTGGACGCGGGTGAAGCTTTGATCACAGTGACAATATTGCCCTTGACTCCGACGGAGCGAACGCTGATCCGAAGACTACAGACCTGGCATACGCTGGGGATCGCAGCGGGCCTGGCCGTCGGACTCTATATGGTTCATATGATCAGCACGGCCAAATTGACCACTCCCCAGAATCTTTATATCTCTGTCGCATCAGCAGTGGTTTTTGTGTTTCTGACTTATAAGTTCAGTCGGCTTTTCAGTCGTATAATTGACAAAGGTGAGAAGGTATTTGTCCGTGGGACGATCACCAATAAATATAAGCGTGGTGCCGGCTCCGGGCGGTACAACATAGTAATAGGCAATATTCCTTATCGGGTTTGGCGATGGACCTATCTATCAAGTCGCGTAGGCGATGATGTGGAATTGGTCATCTTAAGAGAATATGGTAACTGGATTTTGACGCGTCGAACTTTCCCAACGCAAGTATACATATGATCAACTCCCCGGCCTGCTGAATCGCCACACAGGTGATCAACGACGCGCCGAACCAGTAAGGTGTATTAAAGACGCGGAGAAATGTATCTTAAGTCTACCTGCGCTTTGTGAATGATGGCATGTCGATAATCGTGTTGACCAATACCCATCAACCAAATCGTGCGGCTGTTGGATTCGCACTCGCTGATCATTATTTTAGAAAAAAAAATGATCCCGCGTAAAGTCGGGACGCCTTTAGCTGCGGAGGAAATGATCGATCTGCCATGAGAAAGTTGAATACCTTCTTACTTGCATCTTTTTTCCTTATCACTTTCTCATGTTCGCAACGGAATGGCGAGTCATCGCAAAAGAAGGACCTGCAACGTGTCATTGCTGCCAATGAGGGAGTTTTTACCAGGAAACAAGCGCAATATGGTGCTGGCATGTATGCGAACAGCTGCGCATCGTGTCACGGTGGAGATCTGCGCGGGACGGAGGGCGGCAATGCATTGATAGGAGGACCTTTTATTGATAAGTGGAAGGAAAAATCACTAGCCGATTTATTTGAATTGACCGAATCCACAATGCCCAAGACGGCGCCTCATTCTCTCGATGACGCTGCATATGCCGGTCTGCTGGCTTTTATCCTGAACGCTAACAATTTTCCACTAGGTGATGATGATTTGTCTTCAAAGAAGGAGCAGCTGCAAAACATCATTATCGGCTCGCCGCCAGTCCGGGACGTGAACACCGCGGCGACATCGGGTGCGCCGGCATCAAAGACTATTGAGGCAGACTGGCTACAGCATCGCGGCGATTATGCGAGCACGAACTATTCTCCGTTGGATCAAATCAACAAAGACAATGTGAGGAACCTGAAGATTGCCTGGCGATGGAAGACGGACAATTTCGGACCAGTTCCCGAAGTTTATTTCAAAGTCACGCCACTTATGGTAAATGGTGTTCTCTATACGACAGCAGGCCTGAGCCGGACGGTTGCCGCCTTAGATGCTGAGACAGGTGAGACGCTGTGGACGTTCAGGTTCGATGAAAGGGAACGGCGTAAATCCCTGCCCAGGTTGAATTCGGGTAGAGGTGTTGCATACTGGCCATCGGGAAAGCATGGAGAAGGACGCATTATCTCTGTCAGTGCGGGTTTTAACATGATCGCGCTTGACGCAGAGTCGGGCAGGCTGATAACAAGTTTCGGAAATAATGGCGTCGTGGACTTGAAGAGAGACATAGGTTTGGATTCGGATGCAAAAATTGGATCGACTTCTCCACCCATTATCGTCAACGATGTCATCATCGTGGGAGCGAGCTTTCCCGTAGGGCTTGCACCTGCTTCCAGGGCCGCTGTACGTGGTGACATCATGGGTTATGATGTAAGAACGGGCAAGCGACTCTGGGTCTTTCATCCTATACCGCAGCCGGGCGAAGAAGGCAATGAGACATGGCAACAGGAGAGCTGGAAGTACACCGGCAATGCGGGTGCGTGGGCCCCATTAACAGCGGATCCAAAATTGGGTTACGTATACTTGCCACTGGAAGCGGCAACAGGCGATTTTTATGGTGGACACCGTCCTGGAAATAATTTGTTTTCGCAAAGCCTCGTTTGCCTGGATGCAAAAACAGGTAAAAAAGTGTGGCACTATCAATTGATCCATCATGATATATGGGACTATGATACGCCCGCGCCTCCAATACTTGCCGACATCAATGTGGACGGAAAGAAGATCCAGGCTGTGGTTCAGGTTACCAAGCAGGCCTTTGCTTACGTTTTTGATCGTGTTACGGGAATACCCGTGTGGCCGATAGAAGAACGACCCGTTCCAAAAAGTGATGTAAAAGGTGAGTGGACATCCCCTACGCAACCGTTTCCTACCAAGCCAAAACCGTTTGACAGGCAAGGCTACTCTGAAGACATACTCGTGGACTTTACACCTGAGATAAAGAAGGAGGCAATCAAGATCGCAAGCCAATACAGGCAGGGTCCTTTGTACACACCGATAACAGTTTACGAACCTCCGAAAAGTTTGGGAACGCTGATGCTCCCCGACGCCGTCGGTGGAGCCAACTGGCAGGGAGGTGTATTGGATCCTGAAACAGGAATGCTTTATGTTGCATCGAGCACCGTAATCAGGCCCATGAGTTTACAATCGGCTCCGGATCTCTCGGATATGGATTACGTTGCGTTCCAGTCGAGCTCACGTATCGGGCCCTATGGATTACCGCTCGTAAAACCGCCGTACGGGAGAATTACTGCCATCGACCTTAACTCTGGAGACCATCGGTGGATGATTCCAAATGGGGACACGCCAGACTGGGTGAAAAGCATTCCTGCGTTGAAGGGTGTGACTATTCCGCGCACCGGAACACCTGATCGTGTTGGACTGCTCGTCACGAAGACGCTTTTATTTGCCGGCGAAGGCTCTGGCTTGTATGTCTCAGATGGTGGTGGGGGCAATAAGTTTCGTGCGCATGATAAGGCGACAGGTGAAATCATATCTGAACTGGAATTGCCTGCAAACAGGCCGGAATTCCAATGACCTATTCTGTCAATGGAAGGCAGTATATTGTGATGGCCGTAGGAGCAGTGGGTCACCCAGGTGAGTTAGTAGCGCTGACTCTTCCGTAAAAGAAAAACAACAGACAATGAAAGCAGTCGTAATCGGGGAATCATCCGGTGCAACCATGGATGAAATCATGAAAGTATATCCACGGCATAAGGTGATCGTGGATAAATATGTTGCCGAAGGCCATGTGATTGGCATTGGTCCTTTTTCTGACCGGGGTAACATGGCGATATTCAAGACCCGCGAGGCGGCAGAACGATTTGTCAAAGAGGATCCGTTCATTCTTGAAGGGCTGGTGAAATCATTTGTGATAAAAGACTGGGGTGACAAAATGTTGCCCGAGTGATGCATGTTAAGATTGCTATCGTATTCGTACTTGTTCCTAAGTCCAGTCGTTATGGCTCCATTTGCCTCAGGTTAAATAAGTTCAAAACAACTACGCTCGAAAATGAAAAGATTGTTAATCCTCGTGCTCCTTGTCGGAGTTGCCGCTCGGACCAACGGGCAGTCTAAACCAGTCGAACCTGTTTGGACAGAAGCCGACCGGAAGTACCTCCTGGAGAATCTTACGCGTTCGAAGGAGGAGATTTTGAAGGAAACAAAAGACCTCAGCAAGAAACAATGGGATTTTAAGGAAAGTCCGGACCGATGGAGTATCAGCCAAGTGATTGAACACCTTGCGAGATGGGAACTGATTTTGACTTATGATATTTCTCGGTCGTTGCAACAGGGTCCGATACCATCATTTGAACACTACCTGCCGGACAGTATTTTCTTAAATCGCGATCCGGAGGTAACGAAGCCGAACAACACCTTGGACGCAACAAAACCGTTTTCACTTGGCGTCCCGCTTGGCCTCAATGAGGGAAAGAACAATGTCACGTGGTTAATGACGATGCGGGATGAGTCAATTGCATATCTCAAGGCCGAAATGAGGAACATAAGGCAGTTTTACATTTGCTTTGGACCAAACGTTCATCAGCAATACATGGTCATCGTCAAGCATACGGACCGGCATTTGCACCAGATCAGGAGGGTAAAGGCCCACGCAAATTATCCGAGATAGCTATTTCAGATGAAAAGACTTTTGATCTCACTCATGAGTTTTCTGGTGAGTTGTCAAACCGCCAGGACGATTGATTTGGGTGATTTCAAAATCACAGTCCCCCGGACGTGGAAATATGTTGAGCAAGAAGGTGTTGATTCGTTTGTAGGAAAAATAAATGGTCGGGGAATAACTCTCAAATTTGACTACAGCGAAAGAGGCTATGCAGGAACGACAGTCCTGACGCCTGACGAATATATATTGGTCCATATTGCAAAAAATTATTTTAAGGCATTTAATGAGCCTGGTGTCAGGTACACAAGGGCCGGGGAGGTCGCATGGTATAAAAACTTCGATGCGTCAAGAATGGGTATTACCGATACTGCGTCGGTGAAAGTTTTGCCGATTATAAGACCTGAGATCAAGATAATGCCAGTGGACAGTATCAAAGCTGAATATCGAGTTGAGCTATACCATAAAGACAGTACTATAAGTTTTAAGATCCATATCCCTGAGGAATTAACAAGATACTATTTCAAAATCGACACGGTAAGCAACGTCAGAACAAAATTATATTGGCCGAAGGTACCCGGACAAGGCCAGACCGGAGTCTATTTTAAAGAACTAAATAGTGACTTTGATTTCGTCATGTATGGGGACAACTTAGACTTGAAGAAGCAAGATCAAGCATTGGATGCATTTACTACCATTAGATTCAAAAGGAAATGAAAAACTTACTCTTGATTTTACTAACAGTTTATACTGCTTCGATCGTCGCAGCGCAAAAACTTCCAGATCCTATATTGCTTTGGCCGAACGGCGCCCCCGGCGCAACAGGAGCAAGCGATGAGGATAGGCCCGCAATAATTCCATTTGTGCCGGAGTCCGGCAAACGCAATGGGGCCGCGATATTGGTGGTACCGGGTGGAGGATTTACTATCCGCGCCGTGGATCATGAGGGTGTGCTCGTTGCGCAGTGGCTTAAGGATCATGGGATCACGGCATTCGTGCTTCGTTATAGATTGCGTCCGATCTACAGCCGCAATCAATGGGTAAACGATGGTCAACGTGCCATGCAGTACATCCGGGCACACGCAGGTGAATACAAAATTTCGACTGACAGGGTGGGTACAATTGGCTTTTCGGCCGGAGCGAATCTGATTGCCGACATGACTTTGAATTCGTTGCCAGGTCAAAAGGGTGCTAGCGATCCTTTGGACCAGATACCATCCAGGCCAAACTTCATGATCCTGGGTTATGGTGCCATGCACATTCCGGATTCAGTAGATTCGGCTTCCATCGCCGGGCTGCCACCGACATTTATGTATGGTACAGTTGAAGACAGAGGTAGTCAAGGGAGTATGCTTCAAATGTATTCGCGGCTTTATCGCGAAGGGGCTCCTGTGGAAGCCCATTTTTTTCAACAGGGAATTCACGGAACTGGTTTTGCGCTCGGCGATCCTGTTCTCGGTGAATGGACAACCCTTCTGAATAACTGGCTATTGGTGGGGGGATTTTTGACAGAAAAACCGCGTGTTTCTTTGTCCGGTGTTGTAAAACTAAATGGAACACCTTTGGTCAAGGGCATGGTGATTCTGACGCCGGTGGATAACCATAACGCCCCTCCTGTTACGGTGTACATCAATAACACGGGTACTGGTGAGATGGGAAGGTTTCTTATTCCTCAAAGTCAAGGCCCAACCAAAGGCAAGTACAAAGTCCAGGTTAGGCAGGATGCGAATCGTTGGGTAAGCAATTCCAGGGAACCGTTCATGATAAAGATGATGGAAAAGCAAAGGACTGGTACTCTATCTGAAACAGATATTAAGGAATGGAGCGAATACATTCGCAAGCGCGACTTGTCGCCGAGCATTCAAAGTCAGGTCGTTTATGTCCGTCAGCATCCGAATGATAAGGGAGATTATGTTGTTGATGTCGGAGCCGGCGAAGTCCTCATCGAAGTTTTTAACAAATAATCGTTAGTGCGACGCTACAAACCTGTCCGCTGTTTTTCGATGATAACTTCAAACCTATAGAAATTCTTTTTGTAATTGGCCGCAGTATACGCGAACGCCAGCACCGAAAGTACCATCAGCGGCACTTTCATGAGTATTAATAAAAACAGGCTCATCCCGACGAAGAATAGCGTAGTCGTCATCTTCTCGAATGCTATGTTTTTCCTTAGCAGAAAGCAATACCCGGCGAGCAAGAGTGAAAACCCGAACACGAATAACTCGGCAAGCCTTATCACAGAAAGATAGTTGGGATAAAACCATGCAAGCACTATCAGGTCGGGTACAACGACAGCAGCCATGCACACAATGAATTGGATAATACGCTTTGACAGGGGGAAGGGGAGATTTCTGAGGACGTCAAATTGGCTACTTTCAAAAACTACATATTGGTAGACAATGGCGATCATTGAGCTGAATGCCACCAGTGCTGCCATAGCAAGGAGGCGGTAATCGTACGCGTCATACTTATAAAGTTGGCACGCTGCAAAAAGGAGTACGCCACCGGCTGCCTTGGTAAAAAAGACCATACCTGGCTGACGCCTGAGTAACCATTCGGTGAATATTTGAGTATGATTTCTCTCGGAACGAGCGTCAAGCCACTTCTTGAGCACGGAAACCTTCATTTCGAATTGTGGATAGCGAATTGCTCTGTATAAGAAAAAAGTTACGATTCCTACAAAGACCATGAGCGATGAAACCAGGATCGAAACAGGAAGCCACGCCTGATTTTTTACCCCCATCAGAATTAGGAAAATTCCATAAGCAATGGCTGGCATAAGCTGATTTACACTTACGAGCAATAACGGCGCTATGCTTTGCCCTACCGGCATCAATACGAGGTCGAATGCAAAGCTCATTTCAGCGAGGTGACTTGTACGCGTATTGAAGCTCACAATCTTGAAAGCATAAAATGCCCACACCGCGATCGGGATCAGTGTGCAAATAGGTAGGGCTGTGATAAATTCTGCAAGCGCTTTGTGCTCTTTGTCGCGCATGAAGCCAAACGCAAGACCAAGCACCAGCAGGAAGAACATTGCGTTCTGACTATAAAACTCACTGGTAAAAGCGCGTTGAAAGATTCTGTTCTGAACTTTCATAGCGCTTCGATGCTTTTATTACGGATGGTGTATATGGCTTTTACCGGCAGGATAGAAGTATCCATGCTTTGATGAGACGATAGCAAGAATGTTGTTCTCGGATCGGCTAGCTTCTCTATCATGAGCTCCATGAGCTTTTCCCGCGAAGCCTCATCGAGTGTCACGAGCGGCTCGTCGAGAATGACAACTCTTGGGTTGCCGAGGAATGCGATTGCCAGGGATAGTTTCTTGAGCATCCCCGAAGAAAATGTACCACAAGGTTTATTGAAATACCCATTGACACCAAGTCGCGAACAGAAAAATTCCTGCTCGTCGATTGATGATCCCTTTGCCTTGCCAACGAAACGAACAAGGTCTTTTGCCGTCAAAAAATCCGGATACGTTGGCTCGGCTTCGCTGTAGTTGACCATGCGACGAAAGGCGATAGGTTGTTCATTCAGGCTGACCGAATCGAGTATCACATCGCCGTCAAAAGGAAGGATACCCGCAAGGGATTTAAACAAGGACGTCTTGCCTGCGCCGTTCTCTCCTTTCAGCCAACTGATTCCTGAAGGAATATCGAGTTCGTCGACGGAAAGGACAAGATTAGATTGGTAGCTTTTTCTAAAACTGCGGAGCTGTAGCATGGTTCACTGTCAGGAATTCAAGATCTGTTGACCTTGACAGAGAACGTAATTTCGGCTTTCAAGGACGATGCCACCGAGCAATATTTCTCCAGCGCAAGTGCCGCTATCTTCTGCAATTCATCTTCGGTAGCGTCGGAGGACGTGAGGATGAATGCGACGTGAATTTTCGTAAAGTAGTGAGGCGCGGGTTCGTGCTTCGTCCCGTCAGTTTCGATGACAAGTGCTTCGATAGACTTTTTTCTCTTCCGCAGCATCGACACAACATCCACTGCGCTGCATCCAGCCAGGGCCGATAGTACCATTTCGGTAGGAGAGAGGTTGACTTTATCGCCACCTTTTCTCATGTCGATCTTTACCGAGTTGCCGAAATGGTTCATGCCTTCGAACAACTCGTCACCCAGCATCCTTGTTACTATTTTCATACCCTGATTAACTTTTAACTCGCCATCTGGACTCCGCTCGGGCTGGCATTCTTCGAATAGCAGGCTCTGAAGCGTAGTTTGTCACACTGAACGGAGTCGAAGGGTGACGCGCGTAAATTTACTATTTTGCGACCTATGACGCTATCCGAAAGGCTGAAGTCCCTGCTCCGCGACGTTCCCGATTTCCCAAAGCCGGGTGTACTCTTTAAAGACATTACTCCATTGTTGGCAAATCCATCGGCTCGCACCGAAGTGGTTGACGCCATCGTCGATCATTTTCGTCCTTTGAAGCCCGACGCGTTGGCGGCAGTTGAAGCGCGGGGTTTTATTTTTGGAATGCTCATTGCCGACAGACTGCAAATTCCTTTTGTACCCGTTCGCAAAGCTGGTAAGCTGCCATTCAAAAAAATACGTCAGGAATATTCGCTCGAGTACGGAAAAGCCGAGATTGAAATGCATGAGGATGCTGTACTGAGCGGAGCTCGCGTTATCATTCATGATGACTTGCTGGCAACTGGGGGCACAGCCGGTGCAGCTGGAAAGTTGATACAACATTTGGGGGGCAAGGTTGCCGGGTATTCGTTTCTGATCAATCTGTCGTTTTTACCGGGTGAAAAGCGCCTACAGGGGGAATTCGGTGTTCAGCCGCATTACCTTGTAAGTTTTTAATGGTATAACTTTAGCATAACTTAGTATCAGTAGTGAATATGGCGGACAAAGTGCGGATACCGATGTTTCCCCTTTCAATTTTTCCTCTACCCGGGGAGTTGGTTCCGCTTCATATCTTCGAGCCCCGCTACCGCCAATTGCTTATCGATGCAGAAGAACGGGATATCTCTTTTGGTATCTATTTCAATCACACGATGAATGTTGAAAAGGTAGGATCACTGGTAAAACTCGAAAGCGTGATTAAGCGTCATGAAGGGGGTGAATCGGATATTATTGTGAAGTGCCAGGATCTCTTTCAAATGGAAACGCTTTTTAGGACCTATAAGGATAAACTTTATCCAGGCGGTGAAGTGGAATGCTGGCATGTCGATCTTCAAAAGCCAGTAACCGACAAGCTTCTCGCGGAATTTGGTGAATTTATGCAAATACTAAAGATCAACAAGGTTCCGGAGCCGTGTTCCACTTTCCACGTTGCAAATGAGCTCAGTCTCGACCTGGATGATAAGATCAAGTTTGTACTGACTGAGGAAGATAAAAAGGAGAATTTCCTCTCCGCCCGCTTAAAGTTCCAGAAACACCTGCTATCCGAAGCGGAGAAATCCAAGGATGTGTTTCATTTGAATTGAATACACAAACTGCGGAGGGCGCTGAGAACACAAAGAAAATTTCTCTTCGCGACCTCTGCGCTCTCCGCAGTTAATGAACTTAAAGCTCCATACACGGTAAATCTTCAGATTGGTTTCGATTTTTAACTTTTTTCATTCAATCTGTCTTTAAACCATTTGGACCGATTGCACAGTTTACGTTGGTAAATTTTTAACAAACTGCCTGCAACATTCAGCGGTAACGTCACGTCTGATCACCACAAACAAACACCCAAAGGTTTAGGTATGAAAAAGATCTATGTTATGCTGGCTATGCTGGCAATCACGTCCATCTCTTTTGCAAGAGAGGCCACAATGAAAAGCCCAAAGGCGCTCGCGGGTATCGCGGTTATCAAAAGCAGCGCAACTGCGTACAAGCTGATCTATAAGTCGGAACTCCAAACTGACGTTAAGGTCGAGATCTACAATTCGAGGAACGAGATCGTATTTGCCGAGACCATTAAGTTATCGGACGGATTCGTTCGCCCTTACAACTTCTCGAGCCTTAGTGACGGAAAGTATATGATCCGTGTTGACAATGGATCGAACTGGCTTACAGAAACCGTGGAGTTCAAAACGGGAGAGGCGGAAAAACTTGCACACCTGACTACGCTAACCGATGGAAGGTATCTTCTTTCTGTGCCGGATACCGGCGCCCATGAATTAAAGATCAGAATATTTGAAGAATCTGGTAAACTCATCTACCACAAGATGACGAGGACAGCTGGCGACTTTGCTCAGCTTTACAAGCTCAACTCCGTTTCCGGACCACTGCTGTTCGAAGTAACGGACGAGGCAGGCCTTGTGAAAAGTATCAGCAAGTAATTTTTGAACACCCTACATACAACTAATCCCGTAGCGTTTGCTGCGGGTTTTTCTTTTTTGCAGGACGCAAAGCTCTTAAAGATATTGGGGGACGTGCATCGGTAAGCTTCAACTTGATTAAATCATGGTTGTCTTTCTCTTCGAATCTTGACTTCTATGCATGAGGCGTATTTTTTGCAAACGATTTCGGTTTCATAATTGCATAATGATACCAGAAACATGTTGTTTAAGCGTTTCATCAGTCCATTAATCTGATAGAATTCATATAAACTTTATGCAAACGATTTTTTGATTTAATTATCAAGTTTCCTTACAACAAATGGCCATCGGCAAAACGCACGCGTACATTTACTTCATAGTTCAACAACGAAAACAAAAAAAACTAAAAACTATGAAAACAAGATTTTTTATGGCAGCCGTGATTGTACTTGCTAGTACTGCGGCATTTGCAGACCCGGTAGTACCGCGTGTTGCTGTGTTTAACCTCAATGGCAGTGTCTTCAAAGTCATTTACCAGGGTGAGGCAGCTGGATCAGTTACCATGACAATCATCAACAAGAGTGATGAGGTTGTTTTCTCTGAGACGAAGCAGAACATCGGCGGTTTTGTGCGCAACGTAAACTTCTCAGGGATGACGCCCGGCGAGTACACCATCGAGGTCGCAAATAAGGCAGGGAAGGCAGCTCAGAAGGTTGTCTACGGAAAAGAACCGTCTGTTAAGGCGATCCGTGTAACGAGACTGGGCAATGAACCTAAGTACCTGTTGGCTGTTGCCAACAAGGGGAACGAGCAGCTGAATGTTCGCATCTTCGACGGCGCCGACAACCTCGTTCATACTGAGGTGCGCAATATCGACGGAGACTTCGGTGTGGTGTTCAACCTGGCAGGTGTTGCCGGAACGCCAAGCTTCGAAGTGACGGATGGAACAGGCGCGGTGAGAAGGATTAAGTAATTTTTTAACTGAACCTAAAGTCAGGAAGCCCCAGCTTGTGAGAGCGGGGCTTTTTTCTTTTGTGGTGAAATGTAAAATGTAAAATACTGGGAATGTAAAATGTAAAATTGTCGGTTAATATTTTTTTAGTCAGGAAAATGTGATTGCGTTGTGTTTCTGGGTGCAATTATTTTCGCGTCTTCAAACCAGATGGAATGCAGAGGAAATTTGACCTTGAAGACCGACTCGTTGCTTTCGCCGATCGAGTAATTACCGTTAGCGAAAATCTACCTGATACCCGCTCAGCAAACTATTTGGCTAGCCAAATTCTTCGTTCTGGGACATCGCCAGCACTGAATTACGGTGAAGCGCAATCAGCAGAGTCGCCAAAGGACTTTGTCCACAAACTGAGGATCATTCTGAAGGAGCTAAGGGAAACTTCAATATCCCTGAAGGTGCTCAATAAAAGATCTCTATTGACCGACGCAGCCCTGATTCAGGAAAGCAGTGAACTTGTCGCCATTTTCACAAAAAGTATAACGACAGCAAAAACGCGGCTATAGTTGCGACTCTTTTACATTTTACCTTTAGAGTCTTACATTTTACATTTCACCTTCTACATGTGTCTTCCGAATGTCAGTTGTCTGCACCAAAAAAAATTCCCATTCCGAATGGGCTGCGATGACGTGAGAATATGTGAGCTTGCCGCCATTTTCACAACAAGTATAACGACAGTACAAACGCGGCTATAGTTGCGACCCTTTTACATTTTACATTTAGAGTCTTACATTTTACATTTCACCTTCTACATGTGTCTTTCGAATGACAGTTGTCTGCACCAAAAAAAATTCCCATTCCGAATGGGCTGCAATGACGTGAGAATATGTGAGCTTGCCGCCATTTTCACAAAAAGTATAACGACAGCAAAAACGCGGCTATAGTTGCGACTCTTTTACATTTTACCTTTAGAGTCTTACATTTTACATTTCACCTTCTACATGTGTCTTCCGAATGACAGTTGTCTGCACCAAAAAAAAATTCCCATTCCGAATGGGCTGCGATGACACGAGAATATGTGAGCTTGCCGCCATTTTCACAACAAGTATAACGACAGCAAAAACGCGGCTATAGTTGCGACCCTTTTACATTTTACATTTAGAGTCTTACATTTTACATTTCACCTTCTACATGTGTCTTCCGAATGACAGTTGTCTGCACCAAAAAAAATTCCCATTCCGAATGGGCTGCGATGACGTGAGAATATGTGAGCTTGCCGCCATTTTCACAACAAGTATAACGACAGTAAAAACGCGGCTATAGTTGCGACCCTTTTACATTTTACATTTAGAGTCTTACATTTTACATTTCACCTTTCACCTTTCACCTTCTACATATTCCTTCTGTACTGCCCACCCACCTCAAACAGTGCTTTCGTAATCTGGCCCAGCGAGCAGACTTTGCACGCTTCCATCAACGCTTCGAAAATGTTTTTATTGGCGATCGATACTGATTGGAGTGCCTCAAGCTGTGACGGAGCAGCATCGGCCTTTGCTTTGTGCAGCGCACGCAGCATTTTAATCTGGTATTCTTTCTCTTCCGTTGTTGCCCGGATAACTTCCTGTGGGATGATTGTTGGTGAACCCTTCGAGCTCAGGAATGTGTTGACGCCGATGATGGGATACTCTCCAGTGTGCTTGAGGGTTTCGTAGTACAAGCTCTCTTCCTGGATTTTTCCACGTTGGTACATGGTCTCCATGGCACCCAATACGCCACCTCGTTCGGTGATCCTGTCGAATTCGGCAAGGACGGCTTCCTCCACCAGATCTGTAAGCTCTTCGATGATGAACGAACCTTGCAGCGGGTTTTCATTTTTGGCCAGGCCAAGTTCTTTATTGATAATAAGCTGAATGGCCATCGCACGACGAACGGATTCTTCGGTTGGCGTGGTGATCGCCTCGTCATATGCGTTGGTGTGCAGGGAGTTGCAATTATCATAGATTGCGTAAAGCGCCTGCAGCGTTGTACGGATATCGTTGAAGTCGATCTCCTGCGCGTGGAGCGAGCGGCCTGAGGTCTGTATGTGGTACTTGAGCATCTGGCTTCTTGCGTTGGCGCCGTACTTGTTCTTCATGGCCTTGGCCCACAGACGGCGCGCTACCCTTCCGATCACCGCGTATTCCGGGTCGATGCCGTTGCTGAAGAAAAAGGAAAGGTTCGGCGCAAAGTCGTTGATGTCCATCCCGCGACTGAGGTAGTATTCCACGTAAGTAAAACCGTTTGCCAGCGTGAATGCGAGTTGAGAGATAGGGTTGGCGCCTGCTTCTGCGATGTGATAGCCGGAAATCGAGACCGAATAAAAATTTCGAACGTTCTTGTCGATAAAATACTGTTGTACATCGCCCATCAACCTCAAGGCAAATTCGGTAGAGAAGATGCAGGTATTTTGCGCCTGATCTTCTTTCAGTATGTCGGCTTGCACTGTACCCCGAACTTGCGAAAGTGTCGTTGCTTTTATCTTTTCATAAATTTCTTTGGGTAGCACCTGATCGCCGGTGGCTCCAAGCAGCATCAGGCCCAGGCCATCATTACCCTTCGGCAGGGGACCCTGGTAATGCGGTCGTTCAATATTCTTTTCCTTATAGATTCTTTCAATCTTCTTTTCGACCTCTTCGGTCATTCCGTTCTCCCTGATGTACCGCTCACATTGCTGGTCGATCGCAGCGTTGAGAAAAAACCCAAGTAACATGGGGGCGGGTCCGTTGATGGTCATGGAAACAGACGTCTTCGGATCGGTGAGATCAAATCCACTGTATAGTTTTTTGGCGTCATCTAAACAACAGATGCTTACACCAGAGTTGCCGATTTTTCCATAGATATCCGGGCGATAGTCAGGATCATTACCATAAAGCGTTACGGAGTCAAAAGCCGTCGACAAACGCTTCGCAGGCATTGTCATGCTGACATAGTGGAATCGCCTGTTTGTGCGTTCTGGTCCGCCCTCGCCCGCGAACATGCGAGTCGGATCCTCGCCTTCACGTTTGAAAGGGTAGATCCCGGAAGTGTAAGGGAATTCACCAGGGACGTTCTCCTGTAACGACCACTTTAACAAGTCGCCCCAGGCTTCATAGCGAGGGAGCGCGATCTTGGGGATCTGGAGATGAGACAGGGACTCCGCGTGAGTTTTGATGCCTATCTCCTTGTCCCGGACTTTGAATTTGAATACGGGATCCTTGTACGACCTGACTTTCTTCGGCCAGTCTTCAATCAGCTTTTGATTTTTTGGATCCAGATTGAGCTTGAGTTTGATTATCTCTTCGGTAATCCCTTCTGAATCTTTTTTCAAAAGCTTCGATACCTTATCCAAAGCATATAGCTGCTGAGCGGTTTCACTTTGCTCCGCGACCCATTTATCGTACGCCCGGTTGTTTTCCGAAATCTCACTCAAATAACGAGTCCGGCTGGGGGGGATCACGAATATTTTCTCCGACATCTGGCGACTGACGTGGAAGGTGGATTTGAGGTTCGCACCGGTCTTTGAAGATATTTTTTCAATAACCTGGATGTAAAGCTGATTCGTGCCTGGATCATTGAATTGCGACGCAATTGTGCCGAACACCGGCATATCTTCAACCTTCTGATCCCAGAGTTTATGATTGCGTTGGTATTGCTTCTTCACATCACGCAGTGCATCAAGAGCGCCGCGCTTATCGAATTTGTTCAATGCAATGACGTCGGCGAAGTCGAGCATGTCGATCTTTTCTAGTTGTGTGGCGGCGCCATATTCCGGTGTCATGACATACAATGCAACGTCACTGTGATCGATGATCTCCGTATCACTCTGGCCGATGCCGGAAGTTTCGAGAATGATAAGATCGTAGCGCGCGGCTTTCAATACCTGGATCGCTTCTTTCACATACGCCGACAACGCGAGGTTTGACTGCCGTGTGGCGAGAGATCTCATGAAAACACGCGGATGATTGATGGCGTTCATCCTGATGCGGTCGCCCAGCAACGCGCCGCCGGTTTTGCGTTTGGATGGATCAACAGAAATAAGACCAACGGATTTGTCTTTGAAATCGAGGAGAAACCTCCTGACGATCTCGTCAACCATGGATGATTTTCCCGCGCCGCCGGTGCCGGTGATTCCAAGTACAGGAACTTTTGTTTTTTCGGCGAGCGAATTTATTTCTTTGAATACATCTTTGTGAACGTCGAAGTAGTTTTCGGCAGCGGAGATGAGTCTCGCAATGGCGACAGGATTCTTTTCGGAAAGTTTCTTCGTTTCGTCAGTCAGTTTTTCGCCGAGCGCGTAGTCGCTTTGCTCCACCAGGTCATTGATCATTCCCTGAAGTCCCATCGCGCGACCGTCGTCGGGGGAGTAAATACGTGTGATGCCGTAATCCATCAACTCTTTGATCTCCTCGGGAAGAATTACGCCGCCGCCGCCGGCAAATATTTTGATGTGACTTGCACCTTTTTCTTTCAGAAGGTCATACATGTATTTAAAGTACTCAGTATGCCCTCCCTGGTAGCTGGTCATCGCGATCGCCTGCGCATCTTCCTGGATAGCGGTATTAACCACTTCATCCACACTTCTGTCGTGGCCCAGGTGGATGACCTCGCAGCCAGTCGCCTGGATGATGCGTCTCATTATATTAATGGCAGCATCGTGGCCATCGAAGAGGCTCGCCGCTGTGACAATCCTGACTTTATTTTTAGGAGTATAAGGTTGTGGGGCCTGATGGCCGCCAAGATTCTTTTTGTCTGCTTTTTCGGTGGAAACTGTCTGCTGGCTCATGAGTGCAAAAGGGAGAAGGCCCTTATTCGATCAAAAATACGGAGAAGGCAAAGATTAAGCTAACGGGTGGTAGGTGAGTTGAAGTCCTTTGCGATTTTGTGCCTTAGTGTCCCTGCGTAATAGGGCCTGGCATTAACCACGAAGACAGTAAGCTACTAAGTTTCATTAAGGTGTTTGTTTATCCTTTCCTGAAGCTTCCAAAATGCTCTCCCATAACTCACAAGGATTTCTTCGCCCTTTTCAATTCTCCTCGTTGCTTCAATAAAACAGCGATTACCATAAATCAAGTATTCGGCGTTGTTCCTTACACCTTTCACTCTCACAAATCCTGCTGCATCGTTCGCATAACGTCCCGGAGATTTCGAATGCAATGCGTCGATGGCTGTGGTGTGGTTCAGCCGAAGCAGGTATGCGTTGTGCCCGTCTTGAGCTTTCACATCTTTCCATCTTCTTCGGCGACCCGCGTATTCCGTGATACGATCGCCTTTTCTGAAATCGACTCGGGCAAACAAACCCTTGCCGGCGCCGGTTAGCTGCGAGCGTTTTACAAATATTTTGCGCGTTACTTTCATGGACCTTCTGCGACCCGACGAAGTCGGAAATCGGTGCTATTTTTTCAATTGTATTTTTCTTGCTTTTTACCTGTGAAAATCTGTGTGATCTGTGCCTGCGCACCGAAGTGCTTCGGCACACAGGTGTGGAAAAAAATTCCTGCCGTCCTACCGCTCTTCACGGGCTCAGTAAAATTTTCGAAAATAAAATCTACCTTCAAGTCCGTCAAATCCCAAAGCACCAAGTGCGCCCATTTATGAACATTTCCAGAAGAAAAATACTGAAGAACCTCGGCCTGAGCACCATGGCATTGAGCGCTCTTCCCGCCTTTGCGGAAAACAATACCGTCTTCGATCCGAATTTTCCTGAGGCGGATGATCCCCAGTACTGGAGTAAGATCCGTGATCAGTTCTCGTTGGCAAAGGACAAAGTGTTTTTCAACCCGGGCACCGTGGGCGCCATGCCGAAGGTGGTTGTGGATAAGATGGTTGAGCATGTGCGCTACCTGGCTGAGAACGTTGCCGATTGGGCGTATAAAGATGATAACAAGGAAGAGTTCATCAGTGGTTATAATAATCTGCTTTCAATCCGCACTAAAGTCGGTGCTTTACTCAATGCCGACCCCGCCGACATCGCCATGACCGACAACGTGACGCACGGCATGAGCTACATTGCGAACGGTATCACGCTTCAGTCCGGTGATGAAGTGCTTACCACCGACCAGGAACACCCGGGTGGGAGAGGCGGTTGGCTGGTTAAGGAAAAGAGATACGGCGTATTGTTCAAGACCGTTGCAATTCCAAAACCTGCCCACAGTCCACAAGAAGTTTATGACGTGATTGTGAAGGCATTCACGCCGAAGACAAAAGTGCTGATGGTGTCGCATATGATCTCGGGGAGCGGCGCAATTCTTCCCGTTAAGGAGTTATGTGCTGAGGCGCGCAAACGCGGGATCTTTACCGTATTGGACGGCGCACAGACAGTAGGCCATATTAAGATAGACATCAAGGATATTGATTGTGATTGCTATCTGGGTTGTTTTCACAAATGGATGGGAGCACCGGCGGGCACCGGCTTCATGTATGTCAAGAACGACAAGATCAAGGATATTTATACTACCGTGGCAAGTACAAAATGGGATGACCATGCGGACGAAGGGTTCCGGTTCACGCAGCGTGGCACAGGAAACTTTCCGATACTAAAAGGCCTTGAGGCATCGCTCGATTTCCACAATCAGATCGGCGCTGATAAGGTTTATGCTCGAATCAAATTCCTTGGCGAACGTCTTAGAACGGGTCTTCGCAAAAACAAAAAGGTAAAAATATTTTCGCCGTCGGATGAATCAATGTGCGCAGGGATCACTGTCTACAACATTGAGGGCTTTACCGGTGCACGCCTCCAGGATGAATACTGGGCAAAAGGAAAAATGCGCCCGCGATCCAGCGGTGAGCAATTCGGCGTACGGCATTCGACGCACATTTTCAACAGTCCCGAGGAGATTGACCGCGCTATTGCAATTGTCAACGAGTTGGCTGGATAAACAATGGCGATCCCGACGATCAAAGAGCCGCCTGTCAAAGCAAAGCCCTCCGTCGATATGGAGGTGCTGGCCTCTATTCACCCCGAGTTGATGGATGACGCTTATGTCTATGTTCATTGCCATTTTGAGAATAAGTGGCAGGACATGCTTATCCGCATCTGGAAGACGACATTTATTATTGATCGCGCGGGTGGCTCGCGTTCGCAGCTGATAGACGCCGAGAATATTTGTTACGCACCACAGTGGACGCTGATTCCGGATAATCAACCATTCACCTTTCTTTTGATCTTTCCTGGTCTTCCTAAATCTTGTCAGCAGTTCGACATGCTGGAGGATATCAGTGAGCCGGGAGGTTTTTTTGTGAAAAACATTCAGAGGAATGAGCAGGATGTGTATCATGTGGATTTGATATGAATGCATTTCTCACGGATGCACACAGATCGAATACCCACTGATCAATACGGATTTACGAACTGTGAAAATCTGTGTGAATTCCATCTGTGCAAATCCGTGAGAACTTATATTAAATTCCACGATAGATGCCGCCTAAATAATTCTGTTCGCGCTCGTTGCGTCCTTTTCGGTTTTCTGAATTGCTCAGCCTAGCTTCATTGACAAATCCGGGCTCTATGAAAAGCTTCCTTACTACTGTATTAATGTTGTTGGTCGTTTCGAGTATCGCGCAAATCGACCCGGGTGAGCTCAGCGCGTTTGTTGAAAACAAAATCAAAACCCTCAACATCGCCGGGGCCTCGGTGCTTGTTACTCAGGAGGGGAAGATATTGCTAAACAAGGGCTATGGATTTGCCGACTTGTCGCACAACGTAAAGACAACTCCGGAAACAACTTACTTTCTCGTTGGTCCTGGTGGATTTATTCTATCAGCATCGATCATGCAATTGGTGGAACAAGGGAGAATATCTCTCGATGACGAGCTATCGAAGTACTTGCCTGACTTTCCATTGCAAGGAAGGAAGATAACGGTGCGACACCTTATCACTTCTACTTCGGGAATCATCGACTATCATTATCTCGGTGACCCCCTCGAAGCGACCTATCGAACTCCGAAGGCATCGGATGAAGTGAAGGCACTTTTTTCCGGACGTCCCTATACCACAGATGCTCCCGGAAGCAAATGGGATTGGTCTATCTCTAACTTCGCGCTGCTGGTGGAGATCCTTGAGAAGGTCAGTGGTATGAGCTACCCGGAGTACCTCAATAAAAACATAATCACCCCGCTTGACCTTAAATCGACAAAATACATCGAAGAGAAAATTATTATCAAGAACCTGGCGCGAGGTTACGGAAAACAGGGTGAAGATCTTTACCCGACGTATCAATCGATGATCACCTATGATCCATCACTGCGGGTCAGCATTTCCACCGGTGACTTGCTCGCGATCTGGAATGGGATCAAGAATAACAGGCTCGTAAACGCCAGAAGTTTCGCAGCCATGATCACACCCGAAGGTGCAGCGAGGCAGATCAGCACAGTGGACCCTTCACTGCAATTCGGTTATATCCTGAGAATAAAGAAAATCGGCGATCAGACCGTGATCGGATTGCATGGCGCGCTACCGGGATACAGCAGTCATTGTTATTATTTCAAAGAAAAAGATATCAGCATCATCGTGCTTGCCAATACCTCCAACCAATATGCGAATGAGATCGGCGAGGCCATCGGATTGAAATTGTTGGGGTTGCCGCCGGCACCGGACAGAACTGCCACGAAAATGGAACTTGCCGACAATGCGATATCGGCGGATGAGCAAATGAAACTCACAGGCACTTTTACCTGGAAGTTGGCGCCCGATCCAGCTCGGCACCGGTCGTATGACTTTTATCAGCGCACGCTGCGTGTGTTTGTGGAGGCAGGCCACTTGAAGCTGCAACGACTGGGTGACACGCCCGAGCTCTTGCTGAAACAAAATGACGGGACATTTGCAGTGCGGTCTGCGCCGGGCCAGCGATGGAGATTTGGTGATGGAAAGATTTTAGTGTCGGATGGAGGTAAAGATATGGCAATCTGTAGTCGAGTGGGTGAGGGGGATGTTGTGACGTTTCACGAAGGCGGTGTGCGGATGAGGTGAGGAATTATTTTCCCACGGATGGCACGGATGAAATGCACACAGATTTTTTTTCACGGATTATTTTCAGTACCCATTCAATTTTCTGAAAATAGCTTTGGTTATTTCCGCCGTATTGAAGTTCACGAGAATCCCAAGCCGCTTGTTTGTCAAAATCAGATACGTCAATACTTGCTTGTGATGGACTGGATTTAATTCGTCCACCGATTTGATTTCGACAATAACGGATCCCTCGACAAGCATGTCTATCCTGAAGCCTACGTCTAGCTTTATTGTCTTGTAAACCATAGGAACGGGTACTTGAATTTCTACTTTTAGACCGGCTTCCCTGAGCTCGAATGCCAAGGCCGCCTCGTAAGCAGATTCAAGCAAGCCGGGGTCCTAAGTTGTTGTACACAGTGAAAATAGTACCTCTGATCTTGTAAGAAATTTCATCTTGCGTCATGGGTTTCAAATTGCACGTTGTGAACATTCTATACTACCTACAATTCAAAATGCCTCATAAACATGACATTCCATTTGTAAGGAAAACGGAATTCTTTTCACTACGTCCGCTGATCCGTGTCAATCCCTGACCCTCAATCAGTGTTATCCGTGGGAGCTGTATTTCGGCATTCCGGGATTTGGATTCCTGTTAGAATAATTTTCTATTAAAATCGTCACTACCTTGTACCCCGTTTCCTAACCTTTCATGGCAAAATCCAAAGTCACTCTCCTCCAGGTATTCAAAACGATCATTTGGCCCAGAAAAAATATACTTTTTGTCGGGTTGCTGCTCATTATTATCAGCCGTCTTTCGGGGTTGATCCTGCCCGGCGCCACGAAATATCTGATGGATGACGTGATCGCAAAAGGCGACATGTACATGCTCAAGATTATCATTGGGGTCGTCGTTGCCGCCATTACCGTGCAGGCCGTAACTTCCTACATCCTCACCCAGATACTAAGCGTGGAAGCCCAACGACTCATTTCTATTTTGCGCGCCGACGTGGGACGTCACGTGCTGCGCTTACCCATCCGATTTTTCGACAACAGTAAGGCGGGTGCGCTGGTCAGCAGGATCATGAATGACGTGGAAGGTGTACGTAATCTCGTCGGAACGGGCCTTGTTCAATTGGTCGGCGGCGTGCTGACTTCGGTAATCTGCCTCGTGTTGCTGATTAAGATCAGCCCGATGATGACACTCTACGTGCTTGTACCTGTGCTTGTATTCGGGTTGATATCATTGAAAGCCTTCGCCAAGATCCGACCGATCTTTCGTGAGCGCGGTAAAATCACGGCGGAAGTGACCGGGAGACTTACTGAAACATTGAACGGCGTTCGTGTTATCAAAGGCTTCAATGCTGAAAAGCAGGAGATAAAAACATTTGAAGCCGGTGTAGAGCGACTTTTCCTGAACATCAAAGCAAGCCTTACATCCACCAGCCTGATCACAAGCTCGGCCACCTTCCTGCTCGGACTCGCCTCGGCGGGAATCATGGGTATCGGCGGATACATGATGATTGAAAATGATCTGTCGATCGGGGATTTTGTCGCGTTCACTGTATTGCTTGGATTCATGATCGCGCCGATTGTGCAGATGAGCAATATCGGGAGTCAGCTATCAGAAGCATTTGCGGGACTTGACCGGACGGAGGAACTGATGAATATGTCGCCTGAGGATGATGGAACAACACGGACCATCAAGATCGGGGATATTAAAGGCGACATTGAATTCAAGGATGTATCATTTTCCTACGAAGAGGGTAAGGAGGTAGTTCGCAACATAACTTTCAGCGCGCCATCTGGTTCGGTGACCGCACTCGTGGGAACGTCGGGCTCTGGTAAAACAACAACAGCCGGCCTCGCCGCTTCTTTTCTTACACCGATCAGCGGCATGATCACTGTCGATGGCGTAGATCTTTCAAAAGTCTCACTGGAAACCTATCGCAGTCAGCTAGGCGTGGTATTGCAAGATGATTTCCTTTTTGAAGGTACCATTCGTGAGAACATCTTGTTTCCGAGGCCCAATGCCACGGAGCAGCAGGTGCTTGCCGCAGTCAAGGCTGCACACGTGGATGAGTTCACAAACCGCTTCGAGACCGGTCTCGACACAGTTATCGGTGAGAGAGGGGTTAAACTAAGCGGTGGCCAAAGACAACGGATCGCCATTGCGCGTGCCATTCTCGCAGACCCACGCATTCTTATTCTTGACGAGGCCACTTCCAACCTCGACACCGAAAGTGAATCATACATCCAGGAGAGCCTTCGAAGCCTGATGAAAGGTCGTACAACCTTCGTGATCGCGCACAGGCTAAGCACAATCCGTCAGGCAGACCAAATTCTCGTTGTTGAAAATGGTATCATTGTCGAAAGAGGTAAGCACCAGGAGCTGATTGATAAGAAGGGAAGGTATTTTGAATTGTACACTTACCAGGCGAGGATATAGTTCAGAGTTTAGAACCCATTGTAAATAGGGAGTTCGGTCAGCCTGAGCGGAGTCGAAGGGCAGACCGACGCATTGGTTCCATGTCGCCTTCGACTCCGCTCAGGCTGACATGCTTCGAAGTCGAAGGCCCTACAAATACCTCCTCAACGTAATTAAATTCTCTGGGACCGGTGTCGGATTCCAGTGCCTATGAATTGCCAACGCGGCGCCAAGGGATGTGGATTGCGCGATAGCCGCACCAAATACTTCGATCTCCGGAAAGCAGCGTGCCAACATATTCATGTAGAGTGGATTTTTGCTAAAGCCGCCATCGACAAAGATCTTCCCCACTGGAGAGTTTTTCAACACGAGGTTCACAGAAAGTTTTTGCAATGAGATAATGTCAACCATAAGCTGGTAATACGCTTCAGTTGCGTCGGTAAACTTGTTGAGATCACGTTTCTCAAACAATGAATTTCCCAGGCCGACCACGCCGGTCGCAATTTGATTTTCCGTGACGTCATTTTTCACTGCTTTCAATCTATCCGAATTGAAATCTATAGACTTGAAAAAATCCTGGGAGATATTGAAATGCGCAGCGATTCGTTTTGTCTGTGTTTCGTGGTCATGTCCTGCAAACAGGCGGGAAGCTTTCACCGGCTCTCCTTTGAAACTCAGATAGCACAGGCAATCTTTTCTAAGTTCTTCCTCCGTTAATGGCGCGTGATTAAAAGGATTAAGACTGATGCACCAGGTACCGGTGGAGATCAAGATAAAAGGGTCGCGAAATGTTTTAAGGTAGGGGATAAGTGCTGCCGAGCTATCGTGGAGACCGCCACCGACGGGAACTTGCAGTGATTCACACCAACTGACTTCATCGCTTTTCAACATGGGTGCCATCTTCCCGTCGATACCCTCGCGATATACCCAGGTGTGATAACTTTCTGTGTAAAAATTCCAGAGGTTGGTGTGACAGCCAATGCTCGTGATGTCAGTGTACTTCTTTGATGTGATCACATGACTGATGTATTGCGGGAGGTGCAGGCTACAGCTAATCGCCTTGAACACTTTTGGCTTCTCCTGTTTCAGACGATATAGCTGCATTCCTGAATTCAGATTGCCAAGCACCGGCGACGCTGTCTCCATGGAGAACTTCAGCTCACCGCCATACGTGCTGTAAAATCTATTTTTAAGTTTTTCAGGGAATGGTTTCAGGTAGTTGTAAAGCGGCGTCACGGGCCGGGAATCTTCCCCGATATTCACAAAGCTGGCTCCGTAGGCCGAAACATTAATTGCCTTTACCGCGACGGCGCTGTCGCCAAGAAGATCAGAGATTGATTTTCTTATCCATTCGGTAACCGCGTTGATATTTTCACAAGGCTCCCCGTCCTCATCCATGATCTCGGCAAATTGTACTGAATCTTCCCGCACCATGGAATACCTGTCATCGAAGAGAATAATTTTCTTGTTGGTTTTTCCAATGTCGAAAATGGCGATGACGGGAATCGGTTTCACAATGATCTCTTACAATCCGGTGGCGCGATTATTCTTCCCACGTTCCTTAATGAGTTTATCGCGTACGCCTAAGTCACGAAATAGTTTTATGGGATCGAGCGCCGCACCAGCCCGCAGCCGGGCTTCAGCGAGCAATGGCCTGACATCAGTACGAAATGCGTCCTGCAAAAGATCCTGTGCTGCGGCGACGTCGTTGGCGTCTCTTGCAGATTCCAGTGAATTTGTCTTCACCAGCAATGCCTGCGCATAGGCCAGCTTTATTGCTTCTACCGACTGCAAAATGTCTTCGAGCGGATCCTTCACGTTGTGGGAAGCATCGATCATCCAGGCGAGATCGCGGGCGTGGTCCATCTTCTGGTTGTCCATTCCTTCGACGAGCTCATTGAAAATAAGGAAAAGCTGGTAGGGATTGATGCTTCCGACCGTGAGGTCATCATCGCCATACTTCGAGTCATTGAAATGAAAACCACCGAGTTTTTTTTCCATCAGGAGAAGTGATACGATCTGCTCAATGTTTGCCGAGGGTAAGTGATGTCCGAGATCAACGAGTGTGTAAGCTTTCGGACCAAGCTTTGAGCTGTAAAGTAGTGCCTGTCCCCAGTCGCCAACGGTCATTGAATAGAAATTCGGCTCGAAAGCCTTGTATTCGACAAACATTTTCCAATCGGAGGGGAGCGCCTGATAGATTTGCCCGAGCCCTTCCAGGGTCCTTTGAAATGCTTTTCTGAAATTCAACTGACCGGGGAAACAGGATCCATCCGAAAGCCAAACGGTAATCGACTTCGAACCGAGCGCTTCTCCCCATTTGATCACTTCGATGTTATGACGTACGGCCTGGTCTCTCACTTTCTTATCGACGTGCTGAAGGGAACCGAACTTATAACTCAATGCCTGGTTGTCCTGATCTTGAAATGTGTTGGAGTTTACCGCATCGAAGCGGATTCCAAGATCTGCCGCTTGCCTGCGGATCGCACCAGGATCTTTTGGGATGTCCCAGGGAATGTGTAACGAAATTGCTCCCCCGGACGCATTCAATGCGTGCAGCAATCCGATATCTTCGATCTTTTCTTCGAGGCTTCCCGGTTCGCCGGCGCCTGGAAATCTGCCGAATCTTGTACCACCGGTTCCGAGTGCCCAGCTCGGGATGGCAATCTGAAATTCAACAAGTCTTTTTATGATGTCTTCGGCGTTACTCAAAAAGCCTGTCAGCGCAGCAAGTCTCTTTTGATGGGTGGGAAGGAGCTTCTCGTTGTGGGCTTGTATTTCGCTCTTGGAAATTCTCATGATAGTAAGTTAGGGATGGTGGAAGACTTCCTTCAATGATACGGATACGGGTGAATTATCCGGGTTTGTTTCCATGATATCACCCATTGCCTTCCACCATTTTTTCATCACCGGATGCTGAGGAAGATCTGCGAGGTTCCTGCTGTCTGTAATTTCCATCGAGGCAAAAAGAGCACCTGTTGCCTCGTCAAGATATATAGTGTAGTTGCTGATACCTGTTTTCTTAAGCAACGCAGACAGGTCGGGCCAGATCTCATCATGGCGTTTCTTGTACTCGTGCTCAAAACCTTTCAGTAGTTGCATTTTGAATGCGATCCGTTCCATGGGTCTGGATTCAATTATCTTACAAAACCTGCTGCCACGCCGCCGTCAATGTTCAGCACATTTCCTGTTGACTTATTTAGCAATCCACCGATGAGGGCAAAGCATCCATTCGCAATGTCTTCACCGAGAATGATCTCGTTCAGCAGTGTTCGTTTCGCATAAAATGCCGGGAGATCCTCGACTTTAACGCCATAAGCCTTTGCGCGCCCTTCCGCCCATGCGCCCTTCCAAATCTTGCTGTCCTCAATGACGGCGTCGGGATTAATCACGTTGACTCTGATCTTGTCTTTGCCAAGTTCGGCTGCATTGAGTCGGCTCAGGTGTAGCTGTGCCGCCTTCGCGGAGCCATAGCCTGCGTTGTTCGGGCCGCTTACCAGCGCATTTTTACTTGCGATATTAATAATGTCACCTCCGAGATTCTGCTTGCGCATGATTGCGACGCCTGCTTGTGTCAATATGAATTGACCTTTTACGAGAACGTCATACAGCAGATCCCAGTCTTTTTCGGTATGCTCTTCCAGTGGTTTCGAAATAGAAAGCCCTGCATTGTTCACTAGTATATCCACGCCTCCGAATGATATCGCCGCGAGCTTCAGGGCGTCTTCTGCCTGACGCATGTTGGTAACATCGAGTGATGCCGACTGGAACGCATCTTTTCCGAATTGCAGCGTGAATTCTTCATGTGCATCTTTTAGGCGATTTGCATCATTGTCGCTGATCACGACACACGCTCCCTCTGAAACAAGTTTTTTTGCTATTGCTTTCCCGATGCCGCCAGCGCTGCCTGTCACAAGTGCTACTTTCCCTGAGAGCGCTTTTGGCTTCGGCATTCGCTGCAGTTTTGCTTCCTCTAGCAACCAGTATTCTATATTAAATGCCTCCTGATGCGAGAGCGACGTGTATTCTGAAACGGCTTCGGCTCCCTTCATCACGTTGATGGCATTGACGTAGAACTCTGAAGCAACGCGTGCTGTTTGCTTGTCTTTAGCGAATGTAAACATACCCACGCCCGGAAATAAGATCACCACGGGATTCTGGTCGCGGATGGCGGGGCTGTTGGGGTGTTTGCACTTGTTGTAATACTCCCGGTACATCTTTCGGTAATCTTCAAACGCGGGCGCCAATTTTCCTTTCAAGGCATCGACATCTGAAAGATCTTCGCTGGCTGAGAGCTTCAGCACCAGCGGGCTGATCTTGGTTCTCAAGAAATGATCGGGGCAGCTGGTACCCATGGCGGCAAGTCGCTCAAGGTCTTTCGAGTTGACAAATTCCAACACACGATCGTCGTCGGTAAAATGGCCGATCATTCTCGTTTCGGACGAACAGAATCCACGCAGCACCGGCGCGATGGTTGCGGCCTGTTCGAGGCGCTCGGCTTTTGACAGGCTTGTCAGCTTGTTGCCGCCAAATACAGGTTTCCTCTTTCCGTAATTTTCGCCAAGGTAGTCGGCGCAACGCTCAACGACTTCCAGCGTGTTTACATAGCAATCGTAGGCAGTATCGCCCCATGTGAACAAACCATGTGATCCAAGCATGATACCCCTGATCCCCGGATTTTCATCGAGGCATGCCTTGAGTTTCAGCCCAAGATCGAAGCCCGGTCTTTGCCATTCAACCCAGCCAACAGTTCCGTTGAAGAGTTTCTCGGTGATTTTTTTTCCGTCTTTTGCGGCAGCGATGGCGATGGCGGCGTCAGGATGCAGGTGGTCAATGTGTTTGAATGGAAGAAATCCATGGAGCGGCGTGTCGATGGAAGGAGCCTTCGATGCAAGATCATAGATGCAATGGTTGAATAGTTCCACCATTTCATCTTCATGGTCGATTCCCTTGTAAATTTTTTGCAAGCTTCTGAGTCTGTCGACGTACAATGCTGCCAGTCCACTTTTCTTAAGAGTACCGATATCTCCGCCCGACCCCTTCACCCACATGATTTCGGTTTCCTTGCCTGTGAGTGGATCTTTCGCCATGGCTTTGCAAGACGTGTTTCCACCACCATAATTCGTGAGCCGGAGGTCAGCGCCTAAGAGATTGGAGCGATAGATCAGCAAGGCAACTTCATCACCCGCTAGCTTCGCCGCCTTATTCTCATCCCACAAATAGCTGACATTTCTGAATTGCTGTGCTGTGCCCGTCGACATAAAACGATTGATGTTTATTTATTTATTACCCTTTTTATTGCAATGAATTTCCGTATCCCACCAGGATCACTGAAGCAACAATTGTTATTATCCCGGCCATTATCGTAACAAGTGTTTTCTTTTGAACACCTTTCCATTCGTTCAAAACTATTCCCCACATGTTGGAGATGAAAATAATAAATGCCATGTGTAATATCCACGAGCTCGCGCCATTCCCGAGCTTACTTTCACCCATTCCATAAAAGAAAAACTGGAGGAACCAGGTTGTTCCCGCAAGAGCTGAGAAGATATAATTTCTTAATAATGGCGTTCCGCTATTAGTATAATCTGAAAAACTCTTGTTACGTGCATTGAGGATAATGCACCATATGAAATTGGTGGTAAGGCCGCCCCACAACAACACGACGTAAGTGACATTGTTTTGAAACAAGGGATTGAAACCCAGACGAACCGCTTCTTCTGCCATCGGCTTGCCGGCCTCAATTCCGAAATTGAAGCATGCGCTTAATATGCCCGAAATGGTTGCAACGATCAAACCCTTTATCAAACTGAATTCCTTGACGCTGTTTTTCTTCTCTTCGGGCGTGAGGTCTTTCTCTTTCAGCATTCCAGCGCGCCCGCAGATAAAAATTCCCGTCAGACATACCACCACTCCCAACAGAACAAGCCTCCCGCCAGAACTTGCCATCATGTGCGAAAGGCCGATTTGGCCAGGCGCAGGAAACAAGTCGTAGAACAAACGTGGAATAATTGATCCGAACGCTGCGCAGAATCCAAGTATCACTGAGTTTCCAAGCGACATGCCGAGGTAGCGAATACCAAGTCCGTATGTCAAGCCGCCGATTCCCCACATCACGCCAAGGAAGTACGTCCATCCCAACGTTGAAGGGTCCATGTTGCTGATGATCTCCGCGAATCCCGGCACAGTCAACCATGCAGCGATTGGCGGCACAATCAACCACGAGAACAATCCGCCAATGATCCAATAGCTTTCCCACGCCCAACCTTTTACGCCTTTGAATACGATGTAAAAACTCCCGGATGCAAAGCCTCCGATGAAGTGAAAAAGAACACCTGTCAGTACGCCCAATCTAGAAGGATTTAAAGCTTTGAGTTAAGAATTTTCACTCAATTTTAGAAACGACGAACTCATATAGTGTCATGTACTGTCATGCCCGCACCTGGAGGATCACTCTACCATCCGGCATTTTTTCATTTAAATGCAGGGAAGTGCAGGATAGAAATGCTGAGCGCGAATGCGTAGATTTAATTGCCTCATTCCGCATTCCGGCTAAAATAAAATGACACGCTGTCGATCCTTCCTTCCAGTATTTTTCTTAGCTATTGTTTCCATTTCGGGGATCGCCCAATCCACCGAAAGGGGATGGCCTAACGTGACGCGCGAATCAAAGCCATGGACACGATGGTGGTGGCACGGAAACGCCGTGACGAAGGAAGGTATCACCGCAGAATTGGAGGCTTTTAGTAAAGCGGGACTCGGTGGCGTCGAGATCACTCCAATTTACGGTGTCGTTGGGTATGAAGCTGAGTTTGTCGATTTCCTTTCTCCGCGATGGATAGAACTCCTTCAGCATACTCTTCGTGAGGCAGATCGCCTCGACATGGGTGTCGACATGGCGACCGGCACGGGCTGGCCTTTCGGTGGACCCTGGGTCAAAGACGAAGATGCATGCAAGGACATGAACTTTAAAACCTATGATCTTAAAGCCGGAGCGGTGCTCGCTGAAAAAATTGAGTATGTGCAGCAGCCTTTCCTTCGTGCGATTGGTAATCCCGTCTATCTGCCGGCGCCGGTGCTATCAGCGGAGCCAACTGTTGCTTCCCGATCCACATTGTCGCGAATGAGACTGGACCCAAAGGATATTAATATTCGGGATATCAAGCAGCCGATCTCTGCAAATATAAATATGCAAGAGCTTGCTTTGGATCAGATCAAGTTTGAAAAGAGATTGAAGCTTGTGGCGCTCAATGGATACCGTGTGGATGGAGAAACAATCGACTTGATGGATAAAGTGGATGCAGCAGGAAAGCTGAATTGGACTTCATCAAAGGGAGATTGGAAGCTTTATGCGGTATTCGAAGGGTCGCATGGAAAGATGGTGGAAAGGGCAGGGCCCGGCGGAGAGGGTAATGTGATCGATCACTTCTCGTCGCAGGCGTTGCAAAACTACCTGGGCAAATTCGATGAAGCATTTTCTGGAAAAGACATCACCTCCCTGCGGGCTTTTTTTAACGACTCTTATGAAGTTGATGATGCGCGCGGTACAGCAGATTGGACTCCCACGCTTTTCCGTGAGTTTCAAAAAAGACGGGGATACGATCTTCGTTCTCAACTGCCTGCTTTGTTTGGCAGGGACACAGAAGAAAAGAACGTTCGCATTCTCTGCGACTACCGCGAGACCGTCTCCGAATTGCTCCTGGAAAATTTTACAAGGCAATGGAAACAATGGGCGGGAAAAAATGGCGCACTTGCTCGCAACCAGGCGCATGGTTCACCTTCGAACATTCTTGATTTATACGCTGAGGTCGACATCCCGGAGATAGAGGGTATTGAGCCGCTTCGTATCAAGATGGCGTCTTCAGCGGGTAATGTCATGGGTAAGAAGTTTGTTTCTTCTGAGTCGGCAACGTGGCTCAACGAGCACTTTTTATCCAATCTCTCCGATATGAAGGTGGCATTAGATCGATTTATGCTCAACGGTGTCAATCACACATTCTATCATGGTACATGTTATTCACCGCAGGATGAACCATGGCCGGGGTGGTTATTTTATGCGGCTGTTCACGTCAATCTCCGCAATCCGCTTTGGGATGATCTTGATGCTTTAAATAATTATGTTGCGCGCTGTCAATCGTTCCTTCAGAGCACGCAGCCGGATAATGATGTTTTGTTGTATTATCCGATTTACGACGTTTTTTCGAAAAGAGGTCCAGAAATGCTTGAGCACTTTGATGGTATCGGTAAGCAGTTCACCGGGTCAGTGTTCGAGAAAGCTGCTCAAGAAATGCAAGCATCCGGATACCAATTCGACTACGTTTCCGATAAACAAATAGGAAATATTGCTGAGGATCATGGTAGACTTCGGACCGAGGGAGGAAGTGTGTATCAGGTGCTAGTAATCCCGCATTGCCAATTCATGCCTCTCGCTACGCTGCAGAAGCTGGTTTCATTAGCCGAACAAGGTGCTACCATTATTTTTTTGGATGGCGTCCCAACGTCTGTATCCGGGTATGGCAACCTGGATGTGAACAAGAAAGCATTTGATGCAATCACCCGGGGATTGTCGGGTCCGTTAACCGTTGGAAAAGGGAAGGTACTTTCCGGCAATGACCTTAGGGCTCTTTTAAAAACTTCGACTGTCAGGAAGGAGGACATGGCAAGCGGCATTGGGTTTATCAGAAAAAGGCGATCCGATGGCGCCTTTGTTTATATGATCGTGAATAATTCGGACGGGCGTTTCGAAAATTGGTTGCCGTTGTCGTCTTCAGGACCACAGGTAAACGTGTACGATCCCATGAGCGGCGATTGGGGCGCGGCGCGGCAAAGGAAAAGCGAAGCGGGGATCAGTGAAGTATATTTCCAATTGAATCCGAAGCAGACCGTGTTCGTTGAAGTTGCAGCCGTCAAGAAGGATGATCCCGACTTCGTCTATTATGCCGAAGCAGGAAATCCTGTCGCACTATCAGGAACGTGGCAAATCAAATTTGTTTCGCCGGAAGTGACGCTCCCTATGGCTACAAGAGACAATCTCAGTTCATGGACAACTTTTGGAAAGGAATACGCCGCGTTTTCCGGCGCCGGAACATACACTTTATCCTTCTTCAAGCCGAAAGCAAAGGCTGCAGCGTGGCGTCTCGATCTGGGAAAAGTTCATGAAAGCGCTGAAGTGTTTCTCAATGGCAAGGCTTTGGCGACATTGATCGGTCCTGTTTACGAATTGGATTTTGATGCTGCTTTGCTCAAAGAAAAAAATATGCTGGAAATTCGCGTTTCAAACCTCATGGCAAACCGTATTGCTGACATGGATAAAAAAAAGATTTACTGGAAGAAATTCTATAACGTTAATATTGCGGCACGCAAACCTGAAAACAGGAAGGGTGAGATCTTCGATGCTTCGGATTGGCTGCCGCAAGACTCGGGTCTGATCGGACCCGTGCGGATGGTTCCATTACAACGGCAATAGCCGGTTATGATCGTGATTGTAATTTTTATTTCCGGACAAGCATAAAAGACTATGAGAGTTTATCGTTCCGTCAGTGTTCTGTTTTTCATTACGACTTCTCTCTGCGCAATTGCACAGAAGTCGGGTTTGTCAGCAAAGTCAAAATTCCTTCTGCGCGATGAAGGGCTTTCTCAATTGAGCTATCTCGACTTGAGCAATCCAAAAAATAATTGGTTTGTCAGCGTGCCAGCAGGTAGGGATATGCAATTGGTTGGAAGCGGAAGAGTGATGATTGGAACAGGAAAAGGTTATGAGGAGCGTGACATTGCTACTGGAAAGAAAGTCGACTCGCTTATTACATTCCCCGGTACCATTTCTGCGCGACGCTTGCGCAATGGTCATACAATGTTGGCCGGTTTGGGTCTAGCTGGAAAGAAGGGTGTTGTACTTGTCGAGATAGATCCCAAAGGAATGGCCACTAGCACGATCTCATTTCCTGAGCTTAATTATGTGCGCCTTGTACGCGAAACTCAATCCGGGACACTTCTGGTCACCTCAGATACGATGGTTTTTGAATGCAATGCCAAGGGTGATATTGTTTGGAAAGGACTCATAAAAAGCGAGAAGAGACCGCATAGCTGGCAGGCGCTGCGCCTTGCGAACAATCAGACCATCGTCGCCGCTGGCTACGGTGGGAACTTTCAGATTTTCAGTCCCAATGGAGAGTTTGTGAATTCTTTCAACGGACCTGCAGAAATAAACCCTGTCTTCTATGCCGGATTTCAGGTTCTTGATAACGGCAATTACGTTGTCGCAAATTGGCAAGGTCACGGCCCCGGCCATGGTAATAGCGGCAAACAATTGCTTGAGTACACGCCTGATGGGAAGCTTGTCTGGTCGTGGAAACAGAACCCTGCTAAATATTCTTCACTTCAGGGCGTCATCGTCCTCGACGGGTTGAACTTAAAGAAACTCCACGTGGAGGATGGTCGCGGAGTTCTTTCCCCGGTTCATTGATTTTTTAATGCGAAGTCACGAATTGCTAATGCTTCTCGGTAGAGTAGTGTTTCTTCAGTAAATCTTCGCCGTATTCGTTTCCTTTTTCTCTCCAGATCGAATGGATGTGGTTGGCTTCCTGCCTTGGGCCACCATTGTTGTCAAACTCGATCAGGAATGAAGGGCCGTTCACAATAAAGTAGTGAGGTTGTTTCTCTTCCAGTGCGCCTATCCATCCAAAGTAGATATTGTCGATTCCCGCCTTTGAGATCTTGCTGTATTCGAAGACAGCTTTTTCATGTTCCAGATTGAACACATATTCTTTGATGATATTTTCCAGAACGGCTTTTTGCTGTGGGTTTAGTTCAGACGCCTTTATTCCCCAGCTATCGACCAACCTTTTTCCACTTTCGGCACCGGTAATAATATCGCGGGGAGCGTCACCACTTTTTATTGCGCTCTTCTTTTGCTGTTCCGTGAGCATGTTGACGAGCTTTAATCCCAGATCTTCTTCCTGACCGAGGACACGCCATCCCGCATATTCGGAAAATAAATATTCTGCAGGATCTGTCCCGACGAAAAATGGAGTGACGGAGATCTTTTCATTTACAAAAGTCAAGTTGAGTGACAAATGATGTCCTTCAAGCTTGTATCCCCATTGACTATCTCGCGGCGATCCGAAGAAAGCGAAATAGAAATTCTTCGGCGACCACTTCAGATTTTTTAGAAAGTTATAAGTAGTGTCAGAAAATGCCTTTTTAACGTACAGCGTATCATAAAACCGGTTGATCAATTCATCCAGGTTTATGATGCTGGTTGCTTTAAGGTACCCCTGCGAGCTGAATGATGCCGACAAAATGCGATGCACAAGCCTCCGCTGATCATTATTCATGTTTCCGATGCTGACGCCGGCCCGGGCCCTGAGGCCTACCGGAAGGTTGTTCCATTTTAACCGCGAAGTGTCGTTCATCGAGAGTTGACCCGCGAATTTTTGTGTTTTACTGAAGGAGCTGTACAGCTCAACAGCGTACTTTTTTATGTCCTTTTGGTAGTCAGCTTGAGATAAGGCATCAAGTGGCGGCAGCAGCCATGATCCCAGGAAAAGCAGGCGAATGATGATTTTCATAAAAGGTAAGGTTGGGTGGGTCTCAAGCTAAGAAAACTATCAAGTAATACAGAACCTCAAAGGCGGGAAGACGCTGGGAATAACAGAATCTCGCGCAAAACTTGCGCCTCAGCGTCTCAGCGGTTGTATATTTTTTAGCAACTTGACCGTCACCCCGATCTGTCCCAAATGATACAGATCATGCTGGATGATCCCTTCGATAAGGTAGTGGAAATTGTAATCGGTGTCGAGGAATCTTATTTCGAGATACTGGTCATCCTGATTATTGAAAAGGTCAACTAATTCAACTCGGCTGTCGTACAATGCGTTTTTCAGATTATTCCAACCGACTTTGCGCAATTCAGTATTACCTCTCCAGTCCTCGGGGCTGTTCATGAGCTCTCTTTTGAGACCCTTGAAACGGAGTATGCATTCCTTGCGCCATTCCAGCATATGCGAAACGTGTTCAGCGACGCTGTGAACTTCCGGGATCGGCTTGGCGAATGCATCATCGTCGGATAATGAACCCAGTTTGTCTTTAAAAGATTGATCGAACCACTGTGATCCGGTCTCAAGCTCATTCAGCTGCCTGATGATGTTGTCAATTAGAATTCGTGGCATTGTGCCCCGAAATTAGCAAAACCCGATTTATTGAATGCAGGGTGGCCCGTAGCAGAATTTGCTGCTACTGGACACCTTTGCAGCTAAACTTCGATGTTACCCGTCTTGACTTTTCCAGCGCGCTTATAGCTCGCGATGATCACACCTTTTGTGGTGACGATACTCTCGGTCAAAGTAAAGGTTGCTGGGATCGCGCCGCCGGCAAAGAGTTTCTTTCCCCTTCCCAGCGTCACGGGGTAGATTTTGACACGCAGCTCATCGACGAGATCATTCTTCAACAGCAGCTGAATAAGTTTGCTGCTGCCCCACACCTGGATATCGGCACCATTTGTCTGCTTGAGTTTCTTGATGTCGGCCGGAGACTTTACCACAACGGAATTTTTCCAGCCTGTTACCATCGGGTCCGATTTCTTCAATTTTTTTGAGAAGACGTATTTAGTGCCAGCGTTGATGCCTGGCCAGAAGTTTCCGTGTTGGGGCCAGTAGTTCGCCCAGATAGAATAGGTCTTTCTTCCAAGCAGGTAGTCCGCCTGCTTCAGTTCCTCCGTGATGACCTTGTTAAAAGTCTCGTCACCGAACGGCTCTGTCCACCCGCCGTATTTGAAGCCGCCTGAAGTGTCTTCTTTCGGCCCACCGGGTGCTTGCATCACACCGTCCAATGTGATCATAGATAAAACGGTTATTTTTCTCATGTGCATTTCGTTTTGTTATGATGCAAATGTGGACAACCAAACTTGTACTGTGGTGGTGTGAAGGCGACAATGTGGGAGGGAGGCTGCGACAAAATGAATGCAGAAATGGCTAAGAGAAAACTAAACTCCTTTGCGCCCACCGCGACGGCCGGGTGATTTCATTTTGAAAAGTTATTTTCTCCGCACCAACGCTTCCAATTGCTGCAACGCCATAAGGAATCCTTCCTTGAAGCCCATTTCAATCATTTGCTCCATGCGCTCGAGTGATTCATTCTTGATGGTGATCGTCACACGGGTGGTGCCGTCTTGTTCTTTGAATGCGAGATCCCAGTCCGAACCGGGCAATACCGGATTCTCGTCTTTGTCCGCAAAAGAATTGAACATTTTAAAATTCGTTTTCGGGCTGATGGATGTATACTTATGCATCGCCCACATCTCGTTTCCTTCCGGGCTCACCATTGCATAAAACCGGCGTCCACCGACTTTGAATTCCATCACTTTAGTTCTCGCTGCATAGGGTTTGGGTGCCCACCATTGGTCGAGAATCTCTTTTTTGGTAAATGCATCCCACACCATCGAAAGTGGTGCATCAAATTCCCGGTTTACGACTACTGTTTTGGCAGCTTTGTCAACGGTAAAGTCAGTTAGCAGGCTCGTTTTCATTTTTTCTTTTTTTTCATGGTTAATAATATCTCATCGAGCTGGTCGAACCGTGTATTCCAAATCTTTTTGAATTGGCTAAACCATTTATCGATCTCGTTCATTTTTTCCACTTCAAGAGAATAGTAGATTTCCCTTCCTTGCTGCTCTTGTTTTACCAGGCGACACTCGGTGAGGATTTGGATGTGTTTGGAAACCGCCTGCCGGCTCGTGTTAAATTCTTCGGCAATTGCATTCGGCGTCATCGCCTGCGCCGCGATCAGCAATAAAATCGCCCGCCGGGTAGGATCGGCTATGCCCTGAAATACGTCACGTCTTACTTCCATTGTTTCTATGTGCAACTATATGGTTGCAAATATATATGCAATCATGTGGTTGCGCAAGCGATTCTGATTTTTTTTGAATGCAGGAAGTATAAGAAACGCAAAGGATAGTGAAGACCGTGTTTGACTAGTCTTTGGCCACTTTGTGGACGTAAACTGCAGGGAGAATATTTATTGAAGAACTTCAGGCTCTCGCAACCGATTTCTCACAGTTAGGTCTTTCGCGTTACAAAATCACCGGTTATTCTATCAATTGAAGTGGCACCCGCCAGGCGCATGTCGCGGGCTAATTCTGAATCGAGAATGTCCAGCGCTATTTCTACTCCCTGCTGACCAAGGGCACCCAGGCCCCAGCAGAACGGTCGCCCGATACAAACGGCATTAGCTCCCATTGCCAGTGCCTTAAATACATCTGTTCCCCTTCTTATTCCTCCGTCGATCAATACCGGGATCCGCCCTTTCACCTCTTCAACAATTTCAGGCAAGCATTCAATTGTTCCTCTGTTACTTTCCAGTTGCCTGCCTCCGTGATTCGAAACGACGATGCCATCGGCGCCGTATTTAATTGCCAAAGCCGCATCTTCTTTTGTGGTGATTCCTTTTAGGACTATTTTCATTTTGCAGTTCTCGCGAAGCCAGGCAACTAACTCCCAGGTCATCGTCGTGTCCGTAAAAGGCACACCCTTCGGCAGAACTCCTTCAAGGTTTCCCATCTTGAGCTCGCCAGCTTCGATGAGCTTTAAAAGCGTAACAGCACTCGTCTCCCTGTTTCCCAATACCGCCGTGTCCACGGTTAACATGCAAACGGGGCAACCAGCTTGCTCCGCTTTTTCGAGTAATATTTTAGTAACCTTTCGGTCCGAAGTTGGATACAATTGAAACCAAAGATTCGGACCATAGGCGGACGCTATCTCGGAAACCGGATAGTTTGACACCGTTGAGACTGTAAGTTGATGCTTCCTGGATGCAGCGGCCTTTGCAGTTCCAATCTCCCCATCCTGATGAAAAAATTTCTGGAATCCCACCGGGCTCAGGATAATCGGAGATTCGAGCGTTTGTCCGAAGAGCTCGATCTTTGTCGAAATATCTGTAACATCAATCAGCCTGCGTTCCCGTATTTGAATTGCGCCATATCCATCCGAATTGGCTTTGACGGTTCTTAGATCGTCGGCACCTCCGTTGAGGTATTCTATGGCGTCGTCGCCCATCACCTTCCTGGATAACCTCTCCAGGTCAAAAACATTCTTGAATTCTAATTTCTTCTCATCCTTTTTTTCCGGTTGCGGGGTACATGCCGAGAAAGATACCGGCAATGTGAGGGCCAGGGTTGATAAGCCAATCCATTCCAGGAACTTGCGCCTTTGAATTTCGGCTCTCAGGTACGATTCTGCGTTGTCCATATTTATCTGATTCCGAAGGTAATTCGGCAATGAAAAAACTTCTCCTTATTCTTCGAAAAGATAGGTCAGTCCTTTGATAAATCCGGGAACGGCAGCATCAATGTGTCCAAAATTTGAATATTCAGCCGTTTTTATTTTTAACCCTGAGTAATTTCTTCCCGAAAATTGTTTTTCAAATGAGGATAGTATGCCTCTGGATTCATCATCGTCCATGTCCTGGCTGCCCATGCTGATATAAAAGTTCAAGGGGACTTCATTTGCGGGCTTGGAAAGATTTCTCTCCATGTCAAAGAGATAACGATGATTGTAGTGCAGACTGGGGCTGGCAGAAACTATTTTTTTTATGGTGAAAGAATTTTCTTCTATCGATTTCAATCCGTAGAACAAAGTGAAATAGCCACCGAGGGAATGCCCGCAGATGACGGACCGGTCGAGATCAATCTTATAATCCTTCATTATTTTCGGGAGTAATTCACGGTCGATAAATTTCTTGAATTTGTCCGCCCCGCCGCTTAAACTCATGTTATACTCCGGAATTGCTGTCGGGTAGGTCAGGTCCCTCGATCGCAATGAATCCATGGTCTGGAAATTTTTATAACCTATTCCAACGACAATGGACTCGGGGATCAGGCCGATAAAGGAGTTAAACTTTAGTTCGGAAACAGTTGATTCAAAGAAGGCATTTCCATCGAGAATGATGATCAATGGATATTTTCGGATCGAGTCTTTGCTGTAGCTCCGCGGGATTGTTTTAAAAAGTTTAAATGTGTCCTGAACGTGATGAGAATATATTTGCCCGGCAACAGGGTCGCTGTAGTAATTCGAAAACTCGGTCAGTGGCCCTGCTTCGGTATTGACTTTTTCATTTTGCCCACATGAGATCAAAATGAATGCGAGTGAGAGTTTAACTAATCTGTCTGTCATGGATTTCTTTAAGAAAAGGATATCGTGCAGAAAATTTCATACTCAGCAGCGAATGATTATTTTTTTAATTCCAGCAGCAAGTCCTGAAGGATGTCTTGTTCACAAAGGGGAAATTATTTCATCTTCAAAATTGATCGTCATGTCCTTGGATTACGCAGAGTTCCTGTTAATAAAATGGAACTCATTCTTCACCAGTTCCTTCTTCTTTTTCAGGATCATGTAAGCAGCTGTTTCCCCCATCACCTGGAAATCGGTGGAGATCACTGTAATACCGAGGAGTTCCTTTAATGGTGTGTCATTATAAGATACGATGCCGATGTCGTCGCCCATTTTGAACCGGCTGTCGCGCACCTGTTTCACCAAACTGACGAGATCTGCTTCTTCTATGATGATATAGGCGTCCCGCGCCCGGAGTTCCATGTCTTCGTCGATTTCATCCAGCACTTCAAAGCTGAAGTTGAACTCCGTACAGAATTTTTGAAAACCGTGGAGTATGCCGATAGGGTAGGGGTAAATAGTTTTTCGCGGGTAAACCAGTATAAGTTTTTCATACCGTCTCAATACTTCGTGACCTTCACGGAGTGCCTCATAAAGGTCCATCTTGAAATCCTGAAAGACAGAGGCGACATCGCGCTTCAGCTCGGGGAGGTAATTATCCAGGATCAGCAATTTGTCTTCGGGGATCTTGCGCAGCGTTTCCAGAACTTCTTCATTTACACTTTGATGAACATGGAACTCATTTTTAAAATGTGGCATCACGACGTAGTAATCGTAGCTCCCCATCTTCTCATTAAGCGCGCTCAGGAAGATCTTGGGGTCACAGTGATAGATAGTCAGGTCAATCTGCGCATTTTGCCCGATGCTGTTGACGAATGAATTGTAAATCCGGAGCTTATAGGAGCTCAGCTTGTTGAGCATGAACAGGATCGTGATCCTGGAAGGCAGAATATTTCGCGCCACATAATATCCTTTGCCTTTGGCCGAGACGATGATCTGCTTTTCCTTGAGAACGTTGTAGGCCTTTTCTACCGTGTCGCGCGACAGGTAATATTCTTCGCTCAACTCATTGATCGAAGGCACGCGCTGCCCAACCGTCAATACACCGGATTCGATGTCCTTGATGATTGAATTTACGATTTGCCGGTATTTCGGGATCCGCGAATCGTGATCAATGCGGATCTCTATCAACGTCTCCGTCTCTTTCATATAAACGTCCTCTTTGCAATCTAATATATTATTCTCCTGCGTTCAGAGCAGAAACCAGCGACCAGCATGTACAACACATTCGACACCTGTCAATCTTTAACCCGTTGCTTGCGTAGTCCATACATGCCGATGATTATTTCAGCACCGAAGTAAATTTATAAGTGCCGGAACCGACTTCAACAATCAGGTAGCCGGGTCCACCTCCCTTTACTACCACGTCTTTTCTTTCTTTCAACACACTGATACCTTTCTCCTGCGGATCTTCATCGGAGACGTGGTCGAGATAAATCTGAGCAGTAGTGTTGACGGGGATCGTTACATTCAAAGAAATTTTGCCGCCCGCGATAGTCCACGCCGATTCCAATTTTCCGTATGGCGTCTGCAAGGTTGTGATGCTGTTGGTGATTCTTGGATCATAATGAGGGTTGATGACAATTTTCTTGTAGCCTGGCCATGCGGTCTGCGTATCAATTCCACCAATGACGCGGTACATCCAATCGCCAATGGCACCATATGCGTAGTGGTTGAATGAGTTCATAGTGGGCACCTGGAATGTGCTGTCGGGCTTGATTCCGTCCCAGCGCTCCCAGATAGTAGTTGCACCCATCTTGACCGGGTAAAGCCATGATGGGTAGGATTCCTGCAACAACAAACTGTAGGCAACATCGGTGTAACCAAACCGGGAGAGAACGTGTGTGAGGTAAGGCGTTCCCAAAAACCCCGTTGTCAAGTGCGTGTCGTAAGATTTGATGTTATCAACGAGGCGCTGTGCCGTAGGCTGACGCAGGTCCTCGGGTAACATGTCAAAGTTCAAGGCGAGCACATATGCCGTCTGCGTACTCGAAATCAGTCGTCCGTTGGATGTCACGTATTCCTTATTAAATGCGTCTTTTACTTTTTGGAGGAGATCGGAATATTTTGCTGCCTCATCTTTCTTTCCCAGCACATTGGCGGCATTGACTACAAGTTGTGTCGAGTGTGCAAAAAATGTTTGAGCGATCAGGTATTTATCTGTTACCGCTGATCTTCCATCATTATCATCAAATGGCCGGTAGAAAAGCCAGTCTCCATAATGAAATCCGGTATTCCACAAATAGTTCGTGCTTTTGCGATGAATCCAGTCAACCCAGGCTTTCATACTATTGAATTGTTCTTCGAGAACCTTCTTATCGCCATAGGCGAGGTACATATTCCACGGAATGATCGTCGCAGCGTCAGCCCAACCCGCAGATCCGGTAGCGTTGGGACCGAGAACGTTTGGTACCACCCAGGGAACACTGCCATCAACCTGGTCGGCCTCCACGTCTTTAAGCCATTTCACAAAAAAATTATGGACGTCCATATTGAATGCTGCCGTACGTGCAAACGCCTGAGCGTCTCCCGTCCATCCGAGACGCTCATCGCGTTGCGGGCAGTCGGTGGGAACATCGAGGAAATTTCCTTTTTGTCCCCATTGGATGTTGTGCTGAAGTTGATTAATGAGTGGGTTCGAACAAGTGAACGTTCCTGTCGTCTTTATATCTGAATAAAGGACCGCGGCAGTGAAGTTCTCCATTTTCAGATCCAATGTGCTTTCCACTTTAATGTACCTGAATCCCTGAAATGTAAATCGCGGTTCAAAATACTCCTGAGAACCACCTTTCAGAATAAAGGTGTTTAACTGCTTTGCAGGTCTGAGGTTTGCGATATAGAAATTTCCCTGCTTGTCGAGCACTTCTGCATGATAGATGGAAATCTTGTCGCCCGCATTTCCTTTCGCATTCAACTGAACCCAGCCAGTAAGGTTTTGTCCGAAGTCGATTACTTTCTCTCCTTTTGGAGTGGTGATCATTTTAACTGGCTTGATAAATTCTTTTTTCCTGATCGGCTCGTTGTAAGTGGCGATAATATTTACCGGTTCGCCCCCTGCAATTTTCACCGGCAACCAGTCGCTGTCTTTATAGCCGACTGTGTTCCATCCTGGCTTGTCTTTTCTGTTGTCAACCGTTTCGCCATGATAGATCTCCGAAGCGACAACGCTTCCCGTCGAGCATTTCCAGGAGGTATCTGTTCCAATGGTTTCCGACGTACCATCCGTGTAGTTCATTGTAAGCTGCAAGAGCAATCCGAGTTCTTTGCCATAGTAATTTTTTTGCCCTTCAAAACCGATGAATCCACGGTACCAGCCGTTGCCCAGGATAGCACCGACACAATTGTCACCTTCTCTCAATAAATGTGTTACGTCGTATTGCTGATATTGAAGGCGCTTGTTGTAGCTTGTCCACCCCGGCGTCAGGTAAGCATCGCCGATGCGTTTTCCATTAAGACTTGCTTCATATAATCCCAGTGACGTGATGTATGCCGTTGCGGACTTTACCTTTTTACCGATCTTAAATTCTTTTCGAAACAACGGACTTGGCTGACCGGTTTCATCCTCTTTATAGGTCACCTGTATCCATTTGGCTTTCCAGTCAGCGGCATTCAGCAGTCCCATCTGCCAGAATGCAGGTGTGCTCCATGCCGACGCCTTTCCGGAGTTATCCCAGACTCTTACCTGCCAGAAATATTTTTCACCACTTTCCAGGGCGGGTCCACTGTACGGAATAAATACTGACTGATCAGATTGGACACGTCCCGAATTCCAAGTGGATCCCTTCGCCAGTGCTGAAACTTCTTTGCTCACATGTATTTCATATGCCGACTGCGACACATTTTTGCCAGGAGAAGTCAGCACCCAGCTGAATCTCGGCTGCTTAACATCCAGGCCAATCGGATTCGTCAGATTTTCACAAGACACCGACTGGATGGTGACCTGCGCATTGCTGGCAGTCAGAACAAATAAAATAAATGTGGACAGGAGCAGGACTTTCTTCATTGGTATTGGTTCATGGTGGTTGATAAATATAGTGATATGGTAAGTAAGTCGGTATCTTTCCTCCCGCAGATCGCACAGATCTCGCAGATTAATGCATGAGTTTTTTTTCAAGTAAAAAGATCTGCGCGATTTGCGAGATTTGCGGGAGAAAAAGTCTTAGTGGAATACCCCGTACTCGACATTCTTCCGAACCTCAAAAGGTGCCTCGCTGAAAACAGGATCGCCATCCTCCAGGCTCCTCCCGGCGCCGGTAAGTCCACCATCCTTCCGTTGAAATTGCTTGATGCGCCGTGGCTTGAACAAAAAAAGATGATCATGCTTGAGCCGAGGAGGCTCGCTGCGAAGTCGGTAGCCGAACGGATGTCGCAGTTGCAGGACGAAAGGGTTGGAGAGACTGTTGGCTATCGCGTAAGATTTGACACGAAGGTCAGCGCTAACACAAGAATAGAAGTGGTGACGGAAGGTATCCTCACGCGAATGATTCAAACCGACAGCAGCCTCGAGGGAGTAGGGTTAGTCATATTCGATGAGTTTCACGAGCGAAGTCTGCATGCGGACCTCGCTCTGGCGCTAAGTATGCAAATAAGACATGTGCTGCGCAACGACCTGCGACTGCTGATCATGTCCGCGACAATCGACTCCGCTCAGATCGCATCCGTGCTCGGCGGTGCGGATGTAATCGAATCGTTGGGTAAACAATTTCCGGTTGATATCATTTATCAGAAGACAGAGAGTGAGTCGCGCGTTGAGAATGCGATGAGCGCCGCCATCAGGCGGGCGTTGCGCGAAAGCGACGGCGATATTCTTGCTTTCCTTCCCGGCGTCGCTGAGATTCGGCGAACGATGCAGGCGCTTGAAGATGAGAGCACGACTGCCCGCGTGATGCCTTTGTATGGCGAACTGACATTCAAACAACAGCAGGAAGCGATTATTCCGTTGTCTGGCGGGCAAAGAAAAGTTGTACTCGCAACGTCGATTGCGGAGACTTCATTAACCATTCAGGGTATCACCATTGTTATTGACAGCGGCCTCGCGCGTGTTCCCAAATTTGATCCACGCAGCGGGTTGACACGCCTTGAGACACTGAAAGTGACAAAAGATGCTGCAGATCAGCGCGCCGGACGTGCGGGAAGGTTAGGGCCAGGCATTTGCTACAGACTCTGGACAGAAGCAACGCAAAGAAACCTGTTGCCGAATCGCAAGCCTGAGATCGTTGACGCGGACCTTGCCACGATGGTTCTCGAGCTGGCAAGCTGGGGCATCCGGGATGTGAATGAAATCGCGTGGATCACACCGCCACCGCCTGGTGCTGTTAGTCAGGCGAAGTCGCTGCTTTCAAATCTTGGCGCCATCGACAATCGTGGAGCAATTACCACCCGGGGGAAGCAAATGTTGTCGTTGCCAACACATCCAAGGATATCGCACCTATTGCTTTCGGCCGCAACTCCCCAGGAGAAATCTTTGGTGGCTGATATCGCTGCGCTCCTCGAAGAGCGCGATCCGTTGGGCAAAGATGCAGGCGCCGATCTCGGATTGAGAGTCGAAGCATTCCGTTCCTGGAGGCGTGGCGAGAAAAGTTATGCTGAGAGAAATAGTTTGGAGCGCATTGAGAAACTTTCTGTGAATTGGCGAAAGCTTCTTGGTACGCAAGCAGACAATGAACATCCTGGTGGGTATGATATCGGAAGATTTCTTGTGGAGGCATACCCGGAACGAATTGCAAAGCAGCAATCGAAGCAAAGCCTTTTCTACACGCTCGCCAACGGACGTGTGGCGAAGCTGCCAGACCACGATCCGTTGATGCATGAACCATGGGTCTGCGTCAGTCAGCTCGACGCCGGGCAGCGCGAAGGAAAAATATTTGTGGCGGCGGCGGTTTCTGAGGCAGACCTCATGAAGACCGCCACTGAATCTCAGGTAGTAAAATGGGATGAAGAGCGTGAAATGGTTGCCGCTGTCGTCGAGTTACGTGCGGGAACGCTCGTACTGAAGAGCAAGCCTGCGGGGAAGCCCGAGGAAGCCTTAAAAGATCAAGTGCTTTTGGAAGTTATCCGCGAAAAGGGACTTCGTATGTTGGGGTGGAACGAAGATGCGGAGTCTGTTCGCGCGCGAATGCAGAGTTTGCACATATGGCGTGATGCGGACGCATGGCCTGATGTCGGAGATGACCGCCTGCTGCGCACAATGGAGACATGGCTGACGCCCTACCTGACAGGTGTTTACAAGCGGATTGAACTGGAGAAGCTGGATTTAAGAAATATTCTTGTCGGTTTGCTTGCGTGGGATAAACAACGCACGCTCGATGATCTCGCTCCGCCCCGCATGGAAGTGCCGAGCGGTTCGATGATCCGCATCGATTATTTCGAAGATGGCCGGCCGCCCGTGATGGAAGTCCGCCTGCAGGAAATGTTTGGGCTGCTCGAGACTCCCACGGTAAATGGTGGCAGGACCAAGATCCTTCTGCACTTGCTTTCGCCTGGCTACAAACCTGTGCAAGTCACGCAGGATTTGAGAAGCTTCTGGCAAAATACCTATCACGAGGTACGGAAGGAGCTTCGCATGCGGTATCCGAAACATTCATGGCCGGAGGATCCGTTTACCGCGGTGGCAGTTCGCGGAGCAAAGCGGAGGAATCAATAACAGGATTGGGGCTCACACAGAGGTTGTTTCTGTATTTCTTCGTGTCTTTGGGTCTTAGTGGTGAATCTTCTAAGACTTCGACAACTGCTCTAAATAAATATTAACATACTCATCGATCCTCTTCCTCCTATACTGCATGATAAACCTCGGATGAGGCAGTCCTTTTATTTCTTTAAACCACTTATGCTTTTCATTCAACTTCGACAGGAAGTCAAGATTCTTGCCTTCGCCGATGCAGTAGCAGACTTCTTTGTTAATCCCGAACGCGATCATTTTTTCAATTGAGTCGATTACAAACGGAAGTATTGCGCGCTCCAGCTTTTTGTCATCATAGTAATTGATGTTAATGCCGTCTTTTGTGAATCCAAGCGGTGACACCGAAGAAATAAAATAGTGCTTATAAAACGCTGTCGGTCCTCCGAATGCAGTTATCATTTTGAAAATAAAATCTGCGGAGAGCTCCGCTTTCTTCACCAACGTGTTCTCGATGCCATATTCTTTCTCAAGCTTGACAGGATCGGTGAAAGATATTCCCGTTGTGCCCGAACCGAATCTTCCGGGATTGATACCGAGCATCAGTGTGCGTTGTTCCTCGTCGCTATAAAATCGATTGTAAAAGGTGTTGCAAAGACTCAACGTGTAGTCATCCTGATAAGGATTCATCACCACCACACCTTTTGGAAGTTTTTGGGTGATGGATAGTTGCCTATAAAATGTGAGAATATTATCAGCGAGCATTTTCAGATCTATGGAGCAATCTCGAAAACGCTCCTGTAAAATTCATTCTTCTGCACAAATTCCAGCAACGCCACGTAAAACGGATGTGACCCTAGCGTCGCGCTGTCTCCCACCATAATGAGTTTCTTCCGTGCGCGTGTCATTGCCACATTAGTGCGCCGTATATCGCCAAGAAATCCAACTTCACCTTTGTCGTTGCTCCTGACAAAACTTATCGCAATCACGTCGCGCTCCTGTCCCTGGAAAGCATCCACGGTGTTGATCGTGATCACCTTATGCAAGGGTTCGAGCACGGATGAACTTTCTGCGAGCTTGTGAAGGTAATCCACCTGCGCCCGGTATGGCGTAATGATTCCCATGGTGATGTTCTGTTGGGTCCAAATTTCGTGACCAATCTCTCCGACAAGATTTTCCGTTAGCCGGATCAATAGTTTCGCTTCCTCTTCGTTGAAGCGGCTCAATGTTTCCGGATCCTGGGCTTCTCCATATCCGGCACCTGCAGTGTCTATGAATTCCACCGGTGGTTGGTGCGGTTGGAGTAGTTCATGTTGTACGGATTCATGGGCGACCAGCTCGTTATTGTAGAAGTACGCTGACGAGAATTCCATGATCTTTTGATGCATCCGGTACTGTACCGTAAGCATAGTGGCCGTCTCAGGATGATGTTCAATGCCTTTCTCGAAAAGTGTTTTCGCCAATCCACGTCTGGCCGCTTCATTCGACTTGATCGTTGGCGGCAGTTGGAAATGGTCGCCGGCAAGAATTACCCTTTCCGATCGCAACAATGGTATCCAGCACGCGGGCTCGAGCGCCTGCGCTGCCTCGTCGATGAATACGGTTTTGAATTTCCGTCCCTTCAGAACCGGGTGCGATGACCCAACCAGCGTTGAGCAAATGACTTCAGCACTGTTCAGCAGATCATTAATAATATAGAACTCCAGCATATCGGCGTCGGCTTTGAGAAGCCTTGCTTCTTCTTTCATGGCGCGACGCTGCTCTCGCTCGTGATGACCGAAGTTGCGCTTGAATTTTCCGGCTTGCGCGCGAACCTGTTCCATTCTTTTTCGCAAAGCTTTTAATTCCGGGTACCCGGCATGGGCAGCTATGCGTGCATCGAGCGTCTTGCTCATCGACTGCTCAGTCACGCGTGCCGGATGGCCGATGCGTATGACGTTTAGTCCGAGCTCGCTCAATTTTTCAACGAGTAAGTCGATGGCTGCATTGCTGGGTGTGCATACCAGCACCTGGCGTTCGGATTTCGTTGTAAATAAAATTGCTTGTGCAAGCGTCGTCGTTTTGCCCGTACCCGGCGGACCGTGAACGAAAGCGATGTCCTTCGAATCGAGTACTTTCTTAAGAGCTTTGTTTTGGCTGTCGTTGAGAATGTTACTTGTCGCCTGTTGCCCGTTGGCTGATTCCTGTTGCCCGTTGCCAGCTACTGGTGACAGGCGACTGGCGACAGGTGACACCCCTAACAAAATGTCTCTCAATTCCGCGAGCCTCGAATTCTCTGCTTTCATCACCACTTTCATCGCATACTCCATTTCCTTGTAGCTCATCTCGTCGAACATGACATCGACGCCAAGCATGCCGTCGTTGATCCATTCGGGGAGCTCGTCAACGTTTAAAGTCACTACAAGGGTATTGTCGCTGACGTAGTTGACAACCGCATTCGCATGTTCCTTTTCTGGCTTGCCAGACGCGTTGCAGAACAGGCTCACTAGCTTTCCACTCTGAAAACTGTGTGGCTGGTCGAGGTGGTTTGTTCGCTCGAGCTCGATGATGATGCGTTCACCGGTTCCAATGTAATCGCGTTTCAAACGAACGGGGTACCACGTGACACCCTCTTTGGTACGCTGACTCAAAGATCGTAACAGGACTTTCTGCCTGTATTGCTCGAGATCTGCAGCCCTTTCAAGCTTGATCAGCTCTAGTGTCTCGTGAAGCTGCTGGATGCCGTTCATATAACTTGCAAAAGTAGCGAAGTGAAGCGCAGTCTGCTTTTTTAATTTTTGTTATTTTCATGGTATGAAGAAACTCTACCTTACCCTCGCCCTCCTTGTATTTCTGCCTGCGCTCTATGCTCAACAGCGACAGCAGATGGATGTCATAATCACCAACGGAAAGATCATCGATGGCTCAGGTAATTCCTGGTACTACGGCGACGTAGCCATCAAGGGCGGTAAGATCGTGAAGATCGGCAAGTCGAAGAATTGGGCCGCTCCGCGTGTCATCGAAGCGAAGGGGCTAATTGTAGCGCCGGGATTTGTTGACGTGCATACCCATATTGAAGGCAATGATCTGCTGGTTCCGACCGCAGGGAATTTTATACTCGATGGCGTTACGTCAGTTGTGACGGGGAACTGCGGCAGCTCAAACGTGGACGTTGCAAAGTATTTCAGGCAGCTCGATAGCGTGAAGACTTCAATCAACGTCGCGACGTTGATCGGGCACAACAGCGTTCGCACTGCGGCGATGGGAGGACAGCAGCGTGATCCATCAGAAGAAGAGCAATTGAAAATGGAGGCACTTGTTGAGAAGGCGATGGAGGACGGTGCCGTAGGATTCTCAACCGGCCTAATTTATGTGCCTGGCACTTATTCGAAAACGCCTGAAGTTATCGGACTCGCGAAAGCTGCTTCAAAACACAATGGTGTGTATGCCTCGCACATTCGCGATGAAGGTGATCACGTGACAGACGCCGTGGAGGAGGCAATTAATATCGGAAGGCAGGCGAATATTCCCGTTGAGATATCTCACTTCAAGGTGACATACAAACCGAACTGGGGAAAGTCTGTCGGCACAATTGCCCAGGTAGAGAAAGCTCGGCAGGAAGGAATTGATGTGACAATCGATCAATATCCTTATGTTGCCAGCAGCACCACGCTCAACACACAGATCCCGAGTTGGGCATTGTCGGGAGGAAAAGATTCTCTGAATGCGAGACTGAAGGACCCGATTATCCGCGCGAAGATCAAGAAGGAAGTAATCGAAAGTATCCAAAAGAAGCAGATGACTAACTATGACTTTGCGGTGGTTGCTTACTATGCTGCTGATACATCTTACAACGGCAAGAAAATTTCTGAAATAAACTTGTTGAAGAAAAGGAAGCCAATACTTGCTGATCAAGCGGAAACGGTTTTAGAGATGGTCGAAAATGGCAGCGCCGGGATGATCTATTTCAGTATGAATGAGGAGGACTTGAAGCGGATCATGCGCTACCCGTTCAATATGTTTGCTTCCGACGCAGGAATTGCCCGATATGGATCCGGTATGCCGCACCCGCGCGCGTACGGAACGAATTCAAAAGTATTGGGGCAATACGTTCGAACGCTTAAAGTGATTACGCTGGAGGAAGCCATTCGACGCATGACTTCATTGCCAGCTCAAAAATTTCAGCTCCGTGACCGCGGACTAATTCGTGAAGGAATGGCAGCGGATATTGTTGTGTTTGACGAAGGCAGAGTAGGAGATCAGGCGACGTTCGTGAAGCCTCATGCGTATGCTGAAGGCTTTCAGTATGTGATTGTGAATGGGGAAGTTGTCGCCGAGTATGGAAAACACACGGGTGCGAGAAGCGGGCAGGTGCTGAAGGGGCCGGGGGCGAGATAATTTTAGTTTCTAAATTTCTTAAATTTTGAATTAAGTCTGGGTTGCGACTTCGTTCGATATTTAACGTTCGGGGTTGGATGCTAAGATCAATCCTAAAGAAGGATATATTTCCCACGGATCACACAGAATTAGTATCACGGATTTCGCAAATATCAAATTGATTGCATTATCTGTTGGAATCCATGCCTTCGCCGAAGCGGCTAAGCGCAGGCAGGCGTGGGCATTCAATCCGTGAAGTCCGTGAGAACTGTATTTATTTTGCGTCATCCCAACTTTTCAATCTTTCCGCTCAACAGCTGCTTCTCCGTCGCAGAATGCGTTAACTCCATCGCCCTTTCAAAATATTTCTTCGCATCATCATGCTGTCCAAGCTGCGCATGCCACTCGCCCAAAACCGCGGGGTATAAATAATAACCTTGAACCCGCTCCAGGTTGGGTAATTTTTCGATCTCTTTCAAGGCTGCGGCAGGACCATTAACCTCTCCGAACACGATAAGCCTGTTCAGCGCCACCAGCGCATCGGGCTTAGTCTCGAGAAGCCAATCGTAAAGTCTCAAGATTTTTTTCCAATCCGTTTCTGAATAGGATCTTGCGATACAATGCTCATGTGCGATGGCGGCCTCCAGGTGGTAGGAAGAAATTTTGTCACCAACCGATGCGCTTTCGAGGAACTTTATTCCCAACGCAATCATTTCTTTGCTCCATAAATTTCTATCCTGATCTTTCAATTGAACGAGATTCCCATCTTTGTTCACGCGTGCCGGAATTCTGGCCGATTGAAAACACATCAATGCGAGCAACGCCCGACTTTCCGGTTGATTTGTTAATGGATGGTCGGTAAGCATCTTGCACAACCGAAGTGCCTCTTCAACCAGATCTTCGCGAACAAGCGAATCGTGATAGGAGGAACTGTATCCTTCATTAAAGATCAGGTAGACGGCCGTGAGCACATTCTCGATGCGGGTCTGGAGATCACTGGGGGATGGCAATTCGAACTCCACCTTCTTCTCTCTGAACTGTTCACGAGCACGGTATAGTCTCTTGGTGATCGTTTCTTCCGAGGTAATGAATGCTTTTGCGATCTCACCAACGCTGAACCCGCAAAGTGTTTTCAGGATCAATGCCACTTGCGCTTCTTCTGAAACCGATGGATGACAGCACACAAACATCATTCGCAGCTGCTCATCTTCAATCTGATCTTCTGTGACGAGATTTTCCAGCGTTGGCCTTACTGAATACTCTGATTTCAGCAGTGGCGAGATTTCTGCGGCGAACTCCTTGTGGTATTTATCCCTGCGTAGCACATCGAGCGCTTTGTTGCGTGCTGTGGTGAACAGCCATGCTGATGGATTGTCGGGAACGCCATGATACTTCCACCGTTCCAGTGCTTTCAGCAATGTATCCTGTACGACATCTTCAGCTAACTCGAGGTTATGCGGCCCGAATATTTTGGTAAGTACAGACACCAGCTTACCCGACTCACGTCGGAAGAGATGCTCTAATGTCTTGGCTGAGTCAGGTGACATAGCGTTGAACTTTGGAAATCACAATTTAGATGAAGGAAACCGCAAAATGTAAAACACTAAATGTAAAGTGTAAAGGTGTGGTCAATTCACCGTGCTCCATTGTAAGGAGTGACTGCAGAAATGTGGGTGCGCCCTTGAACCTTGAACTTTGAACGTTAAACCTTTTGCGAAGCACACCCGGTGACCATCATTGCTATCACCACTCTAAACCCTGAACTCTAAACTTGGTTTTGGATACTGAACCGGCGTAAAATTCCGTTCTAATAATTGGTCCGAAATCCCTATTTTTAGAATCGGATCATGTAAAAATCCCTAATCCTATGAAAAAAATACTCGTCCCCACCGACTTCTCGAAAAATGCCTCAGCGGCGACTGACGTCGCGTTTGATATTGCGAAAAAATCGGGAGCAAGCATCGTGCTATTGCATGTAATTGATCAGCTGACGGGAGGATCGTTTAATGTGGAAGGGCAAGTGGCTTCGGGTGACATGGGTCAGAAGCTCTTCAACTTGAAAATGATCCAAAAGGCGAAAGCGCAGCTTGAGAAAGTTGTTAAGGATCCAAAATATAAAGACGTCAAAGTCGATGGTGAGTTGAGAATGGGCAATGCCTATCACGGTATGATCACGATTGTAGCTGAAAAGAAGGTTGACCTTGTCGTCATGGGAACGGCAGGGAAGCAAAACTCCACCGATCTTCTAGGTTCGAATACTGAAAGAGTGATCCGCCACTCCAATTGCCCGGTGTTGACGTTGAAAGACAAACCCGCAACCACCGATTTCAAGAATATTGTGTATGCCACTTCGATGTCAAGGGGAGAAGAAGTCTTTTCGCGGATTGTGAAACAGACACAGGCCATGTACAATTCTACCGTGCATATTGTGCGCGTAAACTCGCCCGGCAATTTTCAGCAAGACCACATTGTGAAGAACTACATGAATGATTTTGCGAAGAAGCTCGGTTTCAAAAATTTCACGCTGAATATTTACAACGACCTGACGATTGAAGACGGTGTAACGCGGTTTGCAGATTCAGTGAACGCGGACCTGATTGCGATGGCCACCCATGGACGTTCCGGATTTGCCCATGTCATCGCTGGCAGTGTGGCGGAAGGAGTTGCCGGACACACGAAACGCCCGGTGCTTACGTTTGTTGTTAAAGACCGGTAATCTTCCGGCATTCTCTTTTCCTGATGGGTGAGTTCTTAATTCGTGTGCTGAAGGATTTTAGTTTCGAATGAAAGACTATTATAAGATACTGCGTGTAAGCAAGCAGGCCAGCAGGGAAGAGATAAAGAGAGCTTACCGTCGCCTGGCGATAGTCTTTCATCCTGATAAGAACCCTTCGTTGGAATCGGCCGCTTTGTTCCAGGAGATCAACGAGGCCCATTCAATTCTTTCAGATCCGGATAAACGCGTTCATTACGATCAACTGCTGTCGCAGCCTTACGACACACTCTCACCTCAGCCGCCACCAAGATGGCATCGTGATCCGGCATACAGAAGAAGGCAGCAAGCAGGCTATCGACCGCCGCCTTACAAACCGTCCGAGCGGATGCTTATGATGGTTCACTTTCTAAAATACCAACAGGTAGTAACGTTCGCAGGCATCGCCTGGTGTGCGATCCTTTTGCTGGATTATGCATTGCCTTCAAGACAAGCGAAAGAAACCGTGCTGCCGGAAAGCGAACGTGTAATGAGCTGGGAATTTCATCATGTGCCGAACGTTGTGGTGACGGACAAGGGACATCAATTTCCGGTGCCGGCAGACGGAGCCCAGTTTTTCCCTGCCAGGTCGGTGGCTACCATTGTCACATCTCCTATGCTGAACGTTCCGGTGAGGATCGAAGCCGAAGGTGGAAGGTATAAGATCGAAGGTCTTGCTACGATCTATTCGAGTTTCCTTGGCGCGCCGGTTATATTGATGATTATGTCGCTGATCTGTTGGCGCATGAAGACCGGCATTGAGTCCAGGTTTAATATGCAGGTATCTATTTGTATCGTCCTGTTTTTCAATGCGCTGTTTTTATATTTTTCGATCATATGAAAAAGAACGACTGGAAGAAACGCGACGGCGTCGTCTATTCAACTAATTCTGATTTTCAATTTCAGTACGAGGTCTCTGGTACCGAAACAACTCTTCCGCCTGCGCAGCAAAACCTGAAGGTGTTTCTTGATAAGAGCATGCGTGCCGGCAAACAAGTGACGATTGTCTCGGGATTTGTTGGTGCCGTCGGCGATCTCGAAGCTCTCACCAAACTCCTTAAGACAAAGTGTGGTGTCGGAGGATCGTCAAAAGAAGGGGAGATACTAATACAGGGAGACGTGCGCGAAAAAATTATTGGCATCCTCACGAAAGAGGGATACAAGGCGAAGAGGGCGGGAGGGTGATTTGAAAATGAGTGAAAGCTACGGGCGAGAATTGGTGGTGTTTCTTACTTCGATCACACCGTGCAGTTTATGCTTGGGTGCATTCTTTGAATCTTAAACCTTGAACTTTGAACCTTTAGATGTGGCATTCTATGGCCATGTTGCCATCTAACTAAGTCTTATTATTCCGATTTCAAAGTTTCCGCCGGATTCACCCTCGCAATCTTAATTGTTAAGTAGCTGAGCGTCATCCACGCAATCGCAATCAGCAAGATGCCTGACCCGACAAAGATCAAAGGATTGATTGTCGTGCGGAAGGTGAAGTTCTCCAACCACCCGCTCATCACCCACCAGACAAGGGGAACTGCAAGCACGATCGCCACCAGTACGATGCGTGTGAAGTCCCGGATAAGGAGAAATGCGAGGCTGAACAATGTTGCCCCGAGCACCTTCCTGACACTGATTTCTTTCGTCTTCTGCCTGAAGGTCAGAGCGGCGATGGCGAGCAATCCAAAGCAAGCGATCGTCATCGCGATAACAGAGAATACGAGCAGCACAGAAGCCATGTTCTGCTCCTGCGAATATTGTTTGTTAAGATTCTCTTTCAGGAACAGGAACTCAAATTCGAATAGGTTGTCGAATTTTTTCCAGGTTGTTTCCAAACCTTTCAAAGTTGCGGGCAGATCATTTGTATTAATTTTCACTATGACGAACTTATAATAGGGCAGGAGGCGGAAGAGCAGTGGGCGCACCGGTTGATGAAGGGACTGAAAGTGAAAATCTTTCACCACACCGATGACAGTGCCCTTCACAAGCCCGTTATCATCAAAATCCCATGAAAATTCTTTTCCAAGCGCCCCTTCCGGATAAAGGGTGTTTGCAGCTGTTTCGTTGAGTATAAACGCTTCTTTGTCTGCCGGATTCTCGCGGGAAAACTTCCGGCCTTCGACAAAACTTATTCCCATCACGTCAAAGAAGTCGTAATCGACGAGTGCTTCCGAAGCAGCACTTTTGACGGTTGGGTTTGCGGTTGCAAAGACAGGGTTCTGATTGTAGGATGTACCCGGAACATTTGAGGCAGCAGACACGCCGTTGATCCCTGGCACCTTCATCAATTCATTTCTGAGCTCATCGAGCTTGGGTGTGATCGCCCCTCGGTTTTTTATCGGCACCACGATCGTCTCTTCCTGATCGAAGCCCAGTTCACTGTTCTGAATGAAACTTAACTGGGAGTAGATCACGATGCTGCTCGAGATCAGGATCATCGACGCAAAAAACTGAAATGTGGTAAATGCCTGGCGGAAGCCTGTGCCGCGCGGATTCTGTAGAAATTTTCCTTTGAGAATCAGTCCAGGTTTCGCCGACGCAAGAAAGAGAGATGGAAATATGCCTGCGAGCACGCCGGTGATCAAAGCCAGCACGAGAAGGATAGTCAGGAAGACAGGATGATTAATTGTGAATGATGTGCCAGCAACAAGCCCGAAAAATGGTAGTGATATTTCAAGTATGATTGCAGCGAGCACGGCGGCTAACAAACTCACCAGAACAGACTCGCCTGTGAATTGAAGCGTGAGCTGTCTGCGGAATGCGCCCAACGACTTCCTGATGCCAATCTCTTTTGCGCGTTCTGCTGATTGCGCGGTAGATAGATTGATAAAATTGACGCACCCGATAAACAATATCAGGAGGGCAGCGGCCGCCATCATATAGATGTAGGCAATGTGGCCATTTGTTTCGAGTTCCCAATTAAGATGAGATTTGAGATGAATGTCGGTGATGGACTGTAATCTGAAACCGTAGCCCTTTTCCTGAAGTTTGCTGAACGATTCATCTGAGATATTCACATACTGCCTGATCCAACCGGGAAGTTTGGCTTCCAGCTCTTTTGCGTTGGCGCCGGGCTTGAGCCGGACATAATTGTAGTGCCCGAAGTCTTTCCAGGTATAGTATTCGCTCCCGGGATCGTCCAATGATTTCTCCCTGACATAAGACACGAGGAAATCAAAATGAAAGTGTGATGCTTCAGGAACGTCTTTAAAAACCCCGGCGACTTCGACCAGGTATCTGTCATCGTTTACAGAAAGTTGTTTGCCGACCGGGTTCACATCGCCAAAATATTTTTTCGCCATGGATTCCGAGATGAGTAATCCACCCGGGTTCTTCAGCACCTCTTTGCCGACACCATACACCATCGGAAATGTGAATACGTCGAAGAACGTAGTGTCAACTGCAAGTATGTTTTTCTCATCGAACCGGATATCTTTTTCCGGGTTCCTGAAAGAATAAGTTTCCCGCGTCAGTCCGAAGCCATGAAGTGGAGTAAGGCTCACGGCACTTTCCACTTCAGGAAAATCGCGAACCATCGCCTGCGCCATGGGATGCGGCGTGCGCGTTTGTGGATTGGCATCCTCCCAGGAGATGCGGTAAATATTTTCAGCTCCGTCGTGAAAGCGATCGTATGACAATTCGCGGTTAAGGTATTGAACGATGATGCACACGCAAGCCAGTCCCAACGCAAGTCCCGATATGTTCACGAAAGAGTAAGCCTTGTTCTTAAACAGACTACGGATGGCGATCTTCAGGTAGTTGGAGAGCATGGGGAAGGATTTTTTCCATTAAAGTCAATACCAGTGCCAGGATGGGGAAACCGCGAATTGAGTCAAAAGCCCAATTTATCGAAAAAAATATGTGTTCGGGATTGGCTCAGAGTGTTCGTCTGCGGGCAGGTGGTGAAATGTAAGACGCTAAATGTAAAATTTAAAAGGGCCGCTTGTGGCTGGGGATATCCTTCGTGGTAGAGTTCTTTTGAACGAGCCGGGTAAAAAATACAGAACCGCAGAGACAAGACGCTGAGAAAATTCTTTTGCGTCTGCGCCCCTGCGGTTTCCTTTTTATGAGAAGTGTAAATGTCGACGGTAACCAAATACTCAACACTTAGCACTTAACACTCAATACTTATTTTCCATCTTGCAGTTTCTTCAACTCTCCTTCGTACAGTGGAAGATTTTGCTTTTGGTTTTCAGGAACGTTGGCGATGGCGAGCTGCCAGTATTTGATCGCGTTCTTTTTATCGCCGAGGGCGGTATAGCCTCTTGCAAGCCCGACGTTGGGGGTGAACTTCTCTTCGGGGTGCGACTTCGCGTTGTACTGGAACACTTCCATCGCTTTGTCTTTGAAGCCGCCGTTAAGAAGCGTCCTTCCATATTGATGAATCTGCTGAACACTTACACCGGGGAGACGAATGGCTTTGTCCATCGCCTGTGCCGCTTCCTGACCTTTGCCCATGGCGTTCAACACAGCTGCTTTTGCCTGAAGTGAGTTGAAATCCGTGGTGCCACCGATGCTGGGATCCATGGCTTTGTCGGCCCACACAAGCGCCTCATCGAGATTTACTTTCTGCTGTGCCGCAAACAGTGCCGCACCTGAAAAATTTCTTGGATCGAATCCTACGGAAGAGCGCAGCTCATCGCGCATTTTACTTACCCAAATATCATTCACGTTGGGTACTTCAATTTTGAATGGAATCTTTTTGTTCTCCCACTGTAGGAATGCTACTGCGGAAGTTGCTTTGCGATCATCGAAGCCATAGGTGAGATTTTCAGTGTAGGCGCCATCTTTTGCTTCCACATCGACGCGAAGTGCATCTTCGGCGGGATCATAGAAGTAGCTTCCCCAGCTGGAGCTGTTCTTCGAGAACACCCACGTCCACGGACCTGTTTTCGCGACGGAAAGGAACAAGCCGTATGTTCCGGCTTTCAGATCTTTGCCTTCGATCTTTACATCGTTAGAAAAAGTAATGATGGTGTTCTCATTTGCGCCGGCACGCCATGGAGCATCTTTGCCATTGCCAAAGCCCTGGTTGATGAAACCATAGTGTGCGATCGGTGTTCCCCAGATCTTGCCTGTACGGTCTTCACCATTGGGTCCGTGCACATCGGGGCTGCTGTAAGAAATGCTGACTTCGACAGGACCGATCCACTGGATAACTTTTGATTTCTGATTGTCGCCGCTCGGGGGACCCGAAAGAGACTGACCCATCGAGTATCCGGCGATCAGCACAAGGAAAAACAGTAATGACACTTTTTTCATAAGAGGTTTTTTTTGGTTTGTGAGTACGATTGACAGAGGTCTTATACGGGGACGGTATAAGAATGGGTTAACTCACAGTGCGGTATTTTGAGAGGTGGCCGTTTTTGAACGGGGAGTTGCCTGGGGTGAGTGATGAATGTTAAGTGTTGAGTGTTGAGTATGTCCTGGTTGGAACAACCTACTCAACACTTAACACATAAAACTCAACACAAAATTTCAAAATCTCAGTCTCGGGTTAGGGGGTACAATTATCCTTAGAGATCCCGGTTCCACTTTGATATTGAACTCCGTTTCGGGCTCCATGCTTTCACCATCGATATGAAAAGGTACAGGCTTGGTGAATTTCAAATGAATGTGCTTTCCGTGAATGATGTCCACGAATCGTGATCGGTTGATATATCCAGTAAACAAGCGTCGTATGAAATCAACGGCCCGGGTGATAGGAATTTTTTTTATCAGGCAGATATCAATGAGCTGATCACAGACAGATGCGTGAGGAGCGACCTTTGCATTGTTTCCAAACTGCGATGAATTGGCGAGCGCGAGAATGAATACCTTCTTGTTCATCGCTCTGCCGTCCACGTTTATCTTCATTGGAAATTCCCTGAACTTTAAGAACTCCTGCATCACCAGCTTGCCATATCCCATCAGTCCGCGCTTGCCATCTTTGCCGAACTTGCCGGCGACATGTGCATCAAATCCGATACCCGATACATTCACCGACAGGCGCTCGTTGACGCTGAAAGTGTCCATCGCGATTACCTGATGACGATCAAGCAAACGAAGTGCGTTATTTATGCTCAGCGGGATTCGTAAGTGGCGGGCGAGCCCATTGCCCGAACCTTTTGGAAGAATTCCCAATGCTGTCTGGCTATGCACCAGTCCCTGCGCGACCTCGTTCACCGTGCCGTCGCCACCCATGGCGAACACACGCGAAAAGCCATCTTGCACAGCCTGGCGTGCGAGCTCGGTTGCGTGGCCTTTGTGCTGCGTGTATTCAATGGTTGCCTCGAGCTTCAACCGCGCACATGCGTCGATGATCCTGCCCTCTACGGCATCGCGAAATCCAGTTCCGGAATATTTGTTGATGATGAAGAAAACCTTGTTGGACATTGGAGCATAAAGATAGGACGAGAGGTTGGAAATTAAATATGCCCTATGGGAACATAATGAAGGATCAATCGGGTGATGAGTGATAAGTGCTGAGTGTTGAATATTGCCGCTACCTAACACTCAACACTTATCACTCAACACTTAACACCAGTATTACCGCCTCTTCTCCTTCGGATCGGGTGGAAAGGTCAGCTCGAAATAGTTTCCGAGGCGGATCATTTTTGCAGCCTGTTCAGGGGGGAATACTTTTTTGTCGTTAGGATTTTTCAGGGGATAGTAGAACCAGCCTCCGTTCGAGACCTCATTCCAGAACACGACGTACTTCTCATTGGAAATGATCAATGTGTCCATTTCATAGATCTCATCTCCGTTGACGTCGGTCATCCCGGTGAACTGTAGGAGGATATGGTCTTTCTTGAAGAGCTCACCTTTATTGCATTCGATGCTGTTGAGCCGCATCAGCAGCTTCGAATCGCTGTCCCATGCTTTGAACTTGAACTTGCGTGATTTGAAATCGGGAAGGGACATGTAAGGTTTGCTATGTTGGTTTTAAAGATAATGCATTTTAGGGCCACGGAGGACACAGATGAACACGGATGGGTGCGCAAGCGCACAAATGTCTCTTTGATGAAATTTAGTACGCAAAATTATCAGGAAAACATGAAGGTATTGATCTGATATTTCATTTAGCGCCCACTTAGCTTGCTTTATGGGATCAAATACAAATCCACAATCAAAACTCATTCTTGAAGCTGAAACTTATGCAATAATTGGAATATGCATGGCGGTGCATAAGACACTGGGCCACGGTTTTTCGGAAATTGTTTATAAGGATGCGATAGAGCTTGAACTTCGGCAGATGGGTATTTCTTACAAGCGAGAAATGGAATTCAAAATTGACTACAAGGGAACAATCTTACCGCACAGGTTTTATGCGGACTTCGTGATCAACAATCAAATCATCCTTGAAGTCAAGGCACAGGAAGGTGGTTTGGCAGACATACAAATCCCTCAAGTAATTAATTACCTTAAAGTTTCCAGCTGCAAAGTCGGACTATTGGTGAATTTCGGATGGACTAAACTTGACTATCGAAGACTGGTATTCTAGAGCAAGTTTTGCATTTATCAAATGGCATTTTATCCGTGTCTCTCCGTGTCCTCCGTGGCCCAAAATTTTTTGAAGCTAGTCCTATCTCACCATGATTTTCTGCACAACGTTTAGTTGCTGATTCTGAATCTTCAGAACATACAACCCCGGGCTCAGAGTCGAGACATCGATTCCGTCGCGGGTCTCCCCAGCAACAAAGTGCTCTGCCATTACCCGCCGTCCGGAGATGTCCATGAGTTCGACTGCTGTGTTAAAATTTCGATCGTAAACCAGATGGATATAACCTGAGGCGGGATTAGGATATACGGAGAACGTAGGTCGAGAAGCATCGGGCTCTACCGCGGTCACAACCGGCAGCTTGTCCAACGGATATGTATGGACGCCCATCCCGAGTGTGCCGATGTAGAGCGTGGTAGCCGAAACGAACAAACTCTTCGAAGGAATTTTTTCTGTTCCGCTCAATACTTTCCAGCTCGCCCCTTCATCACCCGAAGCATAGACACCAGGATCGCCCGCGGTCAATAAGGTTCCCTTGCTTGTCATCACGATGTCATTACTTGGAGGAGTAAATGGCGTCGCACCACGCAACACCCATGTTGCACCAAGGTCTGATGAGGCAAACACCTGCGCATATGCCACAATAATTTTTCCCTTGTTGATGAACACACTATTTGCACCTCCGACTGGCAGTGCAAACTTTTGGAACGTTACTCCCTTGTCTTTGGACACGTAAATGTTTCTGTCAGACCCCACGGCGGCAATCGTGTCACCCTGCATCGCTACAGCGTTGAACACAACTCCGTCAAACATCGTGTTTGCAGTGTGAAGCCACGTTGCTCCATCGTCATAACTCGCGTAGATCCCACCAAGATCCTGCGAAAAAGCCATTTGCTTGCCTTTGCCATCTCCGCTGCTGAATGTCGAGTTGGTACCGATTGCTGCTGCTGCCGTCCACGTGTTGCCGTTGTCAGGCGACTTAAATATTCCGGATGCGCTGGAAAAATTTCGCGAAAAAGAAGCCACCAGGTTATTCTCTCCGATGTGTACGCCACCAACTCCATTGTCAGTGTAAGATATTCCGGGAATGCCGGTCATCTTTCGGTTCCAGCTTGTGCCATTGTCAGTAGACACATGCACGCCGCTCAATGTGGCGGCGGCAATGACAGACCCCTTTACATCGACCTGCGTTACGATCTGGTTGACAACACCACTGTTGGCATCTGCCCAACTGACGCCCAGGTCCGTGGAGCGGTATATCCCAGCCCTTGTTCCCAGCAACAGCATTCCGTTGTCTTCCAGGATAGCCTGATGAATATTTTTGAGCAGTGAATGTTGGCGGGTAGTCCAGTGTTGTCCCTCGTCTGTTGAATATGCGATATATCCGTCTGATGAGCCAATGTAAATGGCGTCGCCTTTTGCGAAGAGGCCCTGATTGAAAAATACTCCCGTGGACGGTAATGTGGTTGATGCAATGGACCATGTCGCACCGAAGTCTCGTGAAACAACTATCGTACCCGCCGAGCACCAATAAATGGAGTTGTCTGCGCCGGCGAGTGCGTTGGTGCCGCTGCTGGCTGGTGTGTTAACGAGTGTCCAACTTAATCCTTTGTCGTCGGAATAGTAGAGGCCGTCACTGGCGCCTGCGAACATTCTGTTGTTCGAGATAATAAATGTCCGAATGCCTTTGGTTTTAAGCTCGCTTACGGACCTTATCCAGGTCACGCCGCGGTCGGTTGAATAGACGAACCCACCCGCTGATACACCCGCATAGATGTCGTTGCCATTTGCGAACAACGCATACGCTACGTCGCCGATTGAATTTAATTGGGACCATGTGCCTCCGAAGTCCGTCGAGGTGTATAAACCGGATCCCATGGATGGAAAGATTGCAGATGTAGACACATACAATGCGGTACCCGATGCAGTAAGCGCCTGGACATAAGGAGAGTTGGGTAATCCCGTATTAACAGCGGTCCAGGTTTGGCCATCGGTAGAACGGAATACGCCGCCGGGCCCACCACCCGCGAAATAATAGCTGCCAACTTTCAGAAGCTGACCTACGTATCCGCCGGTCGGCCCCGCTGTTTTTATCAGTTGGGCAAAACATTTCAATCCCGACAACGAAATCATCGCTGCCAGGACGATAGTCCTGATTAGCATGTTATTAAGCGTTTACCTTGCTGCTTATGTATTGCACTGCCTCGCTGATGGTCTGCATTTTCTCTGCGTCATCATCGGGTATTTTGATGTCAAAAGTCTGCTCGAACTCCATTACCAATTCGGCATAGTCGAGGGAATCGATGCCGAGGTCTTTCACGAAACTTGCGTCGGGAGTGATCTCCGATTCGGGAATACCAAGCTTGTCGGTGAGGATGGATGTTATCTTCTTCTGGATGTCCTGCATACGAGCCAAATGTAGAGTTTTTTGGAGAAACCCGCCAAACCCGAGTTCACCAAGTTGCTCTGCTTTATTGTTTCGAACTTAGCTTGATTGTCAACGTGGTAATCGGTATTCGGTGACCAGTGGCCGGTTATCCGGAGCCGTGGTACAGGTCTCCCATATGTATTGTAAGCGGTAAGCAGTCAGCAGTAAGCCGTAGGGCAATCCAAGTACAAAGTGGTTTGCTCCGAAGTACCCAACACTCAACACTCAAAACTTAACACTCAACACCTCCCTTAGAATCTCAACAAGAACTCCGTCCCTTCCCCGAGCGTCGATTTAACAGTAATCCTTCCCTCATGCACACGCATGATCTGTCTCGATAAACTCAGCCCGATGCCCGAGCCGGTCTTCTTCGTCGAGAAGAATGGTATGAAGATCTTCTCCAGCGCTTCTGAGTCGATGCCGGAGCCGTTGTCGCTGACGCTGATGATGGGCCGGCCTTTGTCGCTGGTGTAAGCTGCAATGTCAATTTTCTTATCAGTGCGCTCTTCGTCGAAAGCCTGGATGGCGTTCTTTATTAAGTTGATCAGCACCTGCTCGATCATGTTCTTGTCGGCGAGCACAGTCAACTGCGGCGGATCGATCTTCACGGTGATGGTCACGCCTTTATCGGCGAGCTCTTTTTTGTGGAGCATCGCCATCTCCTCCAGCATCGGTTGTATTGCAATCTCCGTCATACGCGGGTGGGGCACCTGCGTCAGACTTCTGAACTCTTTTACAAACCTGATCAACCCTTCGCTTCGCCGCGTGATGGTCTGCAGTGAAAGGTGCATGTCTTCAAGTTCATCTTTCTTCAACTCGACATGGTCATTTTTCAATTGCCGTTGCAGTTCTTCTTCCACCGTTCCTGCAAGTGAAGAGATAGGAGTGACGGAGTTCATGATCTCGTGAGTGAGCACGCGCACGAGGTTCTGCCATGCTTCCATCTCTTTTTCTTCAAGTTCGCTCTGGATGTTGCTCATGGAGATGAGCTTGATCTCCTCGCCGCGCAATGTCAGCTCGATGGCGAACACCGAAAGCTGAACCGTATCGTCACCGATCTTCAGCCTGATGAGCTCACGTCCGCCGGTCTTCAGCTTTTGAAACGCCTCGACCAACGTATCGCTGGTACTGTTGAGTTCTTTGATGTTCTGGATCTGGTTCACGCGCAGCAGCTTTCTCGCAGCGCTGTTGATGATCTGAACAGTTCCATCTTTCTTGAATGTAAGCAAGCCGATACCCACATGCTGTACGATGTTGCGGAAGAACTGATAGTCGGAGTCACGCTCGCGGCGTGATTGCTTGGTAGCGTTGAACGCCTCGTTCATCTTTGTGCTCTGCTCCTGGACTTTCTGATCCGTGGAGTTGGCTTTGAACGTCTGCGATGCTTCATCAAATGAGATCGAACCTAGATCCGGAGGGGCAGGTTCGCCGAGGTCTTCAAACACATGCGCAAAGCGCATCAGCTGAAACCCGAGTGCCACACACGACAACACGATGAGCACCGTGTTGCTTCCCTTCCCAACGAAAAACGCAAACACGAACACCGTTCCTGTGAATATCAGGAGGCGGGTCATGAGTGGGGAGCGCCAGTTTACTTGCATTTGATAGGTGCCTTGTTATTGGGGTCCTTTGGTTACTGGATTGGCCGCGCGTTTAATTCTGTAAGTCGTAAGCCGTGAACCGTAGTGTTCAACTTTAGGGCGTGGATGTTTCGAATTCTATGACGGGTGTTATCTATAACTATAAATATCTTTCAACGCCGACGGCTTACGGTTTACGGCTTACTGCTTACAATTCGAAGTTCTAATTTTCATAAAGCACCGGATTTAGTTTGGTGTCAACGACTTCTCCCACCTTCGCACCCGGCAGCCACGCCTTCCAGTCTTCCACCTGGTTCTCGTTGCTGGGCTCTTTCAAACGAATATCCTTGTCCATATAGATAACGGTCATAACAGCACGCATGTGCTTGCTCTTGTTCGCGCCGGCGCGATGGTAGAGCCAGCCCGTGTGGAAACTCACTTCACCCACTTCGAAAGGACCAGCAACTGTCTTGAAGCCTTCTTTCTTTAAGGTGTCCTCCAGCATCTGCTGACTTTCGTCGCCGATCTTCAGGTGGCGGCCTTTGGTGAGGTGGTTGCTCTTCGCGCTGAACTCCAGCGGACCGAGCTCGTTGGGTGTCGCCTGCATGGGAGCCCAAAGTGTTACGGTCTTGTCCGATGAAAGCGGCCAATAATATTGATCTGCGTGCCACGGCGTAATGCCGCCGCCCGCCTCCTTATATAATGCCTGGTCGTGGTAGAGACGCACCCCTTTTACTTCGAGCAAGTCGGCGGCCAGCTTTGCAAAACGCTTGCTGAAGACAATCTCTTTCACCGGTTCCGACTGCGTCCAAATGTTCATGATCTGAAGGAACGCTTTTCCATACGTGTCGCGCTGGTCGAGGGGGAGGTGTTGTGTGTTGAGACGCTTGACTTCGGCGGTGATGGTAGTGTTCATGTATTCCATCAGCTCTTTTGACAGCACTGATTTGAGTTTAATGAAGCCGTTCTCTCTGAAGGAGTTAATTTCTTTCTGTGATAGGGGATAAGGGGTGGAGAGTTCGCGTTTTATATTATCGGGGGCCATGGGAGTAATGTGCTGTTGTACTAATTCGGTAATGTGCTAATGTTAATGTATTGATGTGGTAATGTGGTAATATTGATTGAGGTTCGTCATTAGCCGCGAAGACGCGAAGTCGCTAAGATGCGCGAAGGATGCAGTGTATTTGCTTTGCGACACTTTGTGTCTTTGCGCCTTAGCGGCAAAGCCCCGAATAATCTCCAGAAACAGTGAACCGCATTGCTCGAAGCCCCAACCCCTGCCTACTGCCCACTGCCAACTGCCAACTAATTCCTCACACTCCATATTTCTCCATCCTCCTATACAAACTCGCCCTGGTGAGCCCCAACTCATCCGCCGCCTTCGAAATATTCCCATTATGCAACTGCAACGCCTTCACCACCGCTGCCTTCTCGACTTCATCAAGGTTCAGCGTATCAAGGTTCGCGCTCGTATCCGACTTGCGGCTGAAGAGGAAGTCGCTTTCTTGTAGCGTAGCCGAATCCGCCATGATCACAGCGCGCTCGATCGCATGCTGCAGCTCGCGCACATTGCCGGGCCAGGCGTATTTTTTCAGTTTGGTCAACGCCTCCTGGGAGATCGACAACACTTCTTTCCTGTACTTCTTTGAATAATGATCCAGGAAGTGGTTCGCAAGCGTAGGAATATCATCTACACGTTCGCCGAGAGGAGGGAGCTGGATCTCGACAGTGTTGATTCTATATAAAAGATCCTGTCTGAACTTCCCGTCTTTCACCATCTGGTGCAGCGGCATGTTCGTGGCGCAGATCAGTCTGATGTCTACATCAATGGGCGTGTTCGATCCCACGCGCGTTACCTTCCTCGACTGCAATGCGCTGAGCAGTTTGCTTTGCAGACTCAGGCTCAGGTTGCCGATCTCATCCAAAAACAAAGTGCCTTCGTTGGCGAGCTCGAAGCGGCCCGGACGATCTTCGCGTGCGTCTGTGAACGCCCCTTTCTTGTGCCCGAAGAGTTCACTCTCGAAAAGCGTTTCAGTGATCGCTCCCATGTCTACCGCGACGAACGAGTTGTCAGCGCGCAGCGACTTCTGATGGATAGCCCGTGCGATGAGCTCTTTGCCCGTGCCGTTCTCGCCGAGGATCAACACATTCGCATCCGTTTTTGCGACACGGTCGATCATGGAGTACACTTCTTTCATCGAAGGACTGCTGCCGATGATATCGCGGAAAGGCTGGCTGATTTGTTCTTCCAGCATCTGCTTGGCCTTGCGCAACTTGTCTACCTCGTTGTAGGATTTTTTCAGTTTGATCGCCGTAGAGATCGTGGCGATGAGCTTTTCATTCTGCCACGGTTTGAGGATAAAATCCGTAGCGCCTTCTTTCAATGCCCGCACCGCCATCTCCACATCACCGAACGCCGTGATCATGATAACCACCGCCTGCGGATCTTTTTCTTTGATCTTCCCCAGCCACTCGAAGCCCTCCTTACCACTCGTGGTATCCTTGCTGAAATTCATATCCAGCAGGATCACATCGTAGGTGTCATTATTTAATAAGAACGGAATCTTGTTCGGGTTTTTTTCTATGATGACCTGGTAGTTGTACTTCTTGAGCAACATTTTCGCAGCTAAGAGCACATCCTCATCATCGTCGATCATCAGTATCTTTCCTTCGTTCACGGTCGTCTAGGTTTGTTAGGAGTTTTGATGTTGTACTTCGCCTGCCCCGAACGCACCGGGGTTCCAAATGATATTGCAATGGCAGTATGTTTTTGCGTTACGCGGATATGTAACCTCAGCTTCTACCACCCCGGCAGATTCGGGGTCATCGTCAATCATTAAAATCTTGCCTTCGTTCACAAGCAGTCAGTTTATAGGGTGGTTGAGATAATTAATCTTGGGTGCGGACCGCCTACTGCCCACTGCCTACTGCCGACTGGCTTAACGATCATAAGTATTTTTCCTTCGTTCACAGGAGCGCTTAGGTTTAGAGGGTACTAAATAAGGAAATTTCGTGCCAGCAGGAATGCGGCCTAAAAAGGGACTTTTTCATGGAACACACTGGACGTCAGAGTGCAAATATGTTCATTTTTGAACAGTAGGCAAAGTCATGAGCACCTGCAGCGATGTTTTTGGTGCGAAGAATTTATCGTTCGAATCCAAGCCATCGCTCCTCTAATTGTGCAAGGAGCGTACTGGCCTCGTCTTGGTAGTTTGGTATCTCGTTATTGGCCCAATTGCCGGTCACTTGAATCGATTTTGGCTCAAGTTTTAATACTAGTTGCCTCCTTCCATAGGGAGATTTCAACTTTTCTAACATATTGGCGATCTCTTTTCGTTCAATTTTTACAGGCAGTTTCAGTTTCGTCAACCAGAAATGATCTACTAAGCTATAGGTCAAGGCCCGAAAAGTTATAATAGCGAAAATCAAACCACCGCAAACAATAACATATTGTGCAATAAGTTTCATCATTTCCTCAGAAATTAATTCACTAACAATTACGTACAATATAGCCATCAACGCAGTACCGATGCCAATGGACGTGAGCATTTCCAAAATGCGCTTCTTTGTGAGATAGCGAACGTTTTGCAATAGAACGAAAATATGAAACCAAGGTGCAATCAAAGCGGCGCCGGTTATTAGGAAAATTCGAAAAACGACTATTGCCTTATCGTTAGACATTATATAATTGAAAATCATAGGGGTCTGATTAGCGGGATTTGTTAATAGTATTGCAATAATGACGGCAATTTGGATCCTCATCATGAAGTCAAGTCCTAAACCCCCCAATAAGATTCGACCTACCCGCTCAAATATTCGATCCTTCGTGCTGTCATTGAGTTTTTGCCGACGGCCAAGCTTTGAGTATTTCGCCCAATTGTTTAGCAACTCAACTCCAAAGTATGGAATGATGAGAATGGAAATTCCTAATAAGGGCGAGGCGATAGTGACAAGGATAACACCGAGTATACACAGATAGCAATCTGTAACTGAATTTTCAAAAAAATTAGAAATTCTCTTAAACCCATCTGATAGCGTGAAGGAAAATCTGAGCTCATCCTTTCGCTTCAGCAGACCAAGAATTCTAATTTTAAGAATGTAGTTCTTCAACCTTGCCTCCAACTGATCAGAAAGTGCTGGCAAATGCCTGCATGATCGAATGGCATTCTCACTTATCCAAGGATTATTTAAGTCTAAAGCTATTCTCACCGCCTTATCGGTATTTTGATGATCTATCAAACCAACTGATTCTATTGATAATTTACTCTCCAAAAGATTATTGCTGGAGATTTGATTAATGATGAATTCTGTCAATTCAGACTGGAATGGTGTAATAATTTCGGTTCTCGTTCTAAACGCGTCTTTCAAGAACCTTAAACTGTGAATTGCTCTCAGATAAGTGGGGTCTGAGAGAGTCAGTTTTTCATCCTTAACTTTTTTTATCTCGAGCCAACAGGAATTTGCTAATTCTGACGCTTCTTTTTCGCCAGACACCTCGCAGAAAAGGACAAGTGAGTCACGCCATCGTGAATCGGTCGGAATTGAGTCCTTTGGAATTAAACTGTTGTCTTTGATTAATTTCCTAGCGACCAAGAATTCATTAAACCGTCGATGTACGAAGCTAAAGAGTTTGTCCTCACCCTTTCCTACCCGACCAAGTCTAATAAAGCAAAGTATATCGATTATTGCATCGGTCGATAAATCGGTAAGGGCATTGGCTAACTCTTTCTGTGGTGCTTCCAATCCATATTTTGGATTGGTAAACATGAAATAAGCTATTTCAGTTATGGAATCCAAGACATCCTGTTCGTTCAATCCCTTCAAACTTTCCTTAAATTTTCTCGATGATTCAAGTCTTTCGAATACGTAGCTGCTATAAAGTTCAGACTGATTGTTAGGAAGTTTGTAATCATGTTTCTTCGCGTAGTTTATGATTAATGAAGCAGTAAAGGGATTTCGTGCGATCGGCAGGAACTCCTGCCGATCTCGAAATAAAAGCTTTTCTAGCTTGGCATCATAATCGATGTTTTTCTTAAAACGCCATAAAATTTGATTCTCTGAAAAAGGTCGGATTTCCAAGGCAACTTCCGCACTAAAGTTGTGTGTTGGTTTTCGGAATATTCTTGAAGCGAGGACCCCGCCAGAGTCGGTCGCGCTAGCTAGAAACCTGTACAAGCATAAAGAAAGACTATCGATCAGCCACGACGATTCATCTACATCCATTACCGAAGGGATCTCATCGAAAGAGTCAAGGATAAAAAACAACCTACCATGCTCAAACATCTTTCTAAAATATTTATCAATGAATTCGTTTGAGAATAGGTCACCGCGACTTTTTAAATTCTCAACTACAAAGCAATACAATTGTTCTTGAGTTGGAGGCTTTGATTCGCTCCACTTTTCTTTAATTTCCCATTCTCGCAGATTAACGTAAATAGGCACCTTTCCAGTTATATCGACTTCATCCAAAAGTTCACTGCATAGCTTTCGTAACGCAACACTCTTTCCTGAGCCTGGATCTCCAAGAACCAGATAGACTTTTGTTTGAGGGCTAGCTTTTAGGGCCGATAGTAAGTCCGTTATTCTTCTTTTCCGTTGACTCTTGCTGTAAATTTCAACTTCAGCGTCAATAGGCGTAAAATGCTCTTCGCTCCAATTTGTTTCACGATTTAGTTCTTCAAGATTTCTCTTCAGAATTTTGCAAAATGATCTTAGCCTGGTTTGATAGTCGCGCTCGGGAAATTCAATATCGATTGGACTATGGTGAATGCCCATCGCCGTTCGGTCACGCATGTTGTAGTTGACTATGAAGACACCAACCAAGGTAAATAACAAGACTGCGATGCTAGGCGATCCGTTTACCGCGGCTAGATCTTTTATTTGCGGCAAGTATTGTGCTAGAATGCCAATGATTGGCTTTAACACTATTGTGGAAACTGGCGAATTCCAGAATGGGAAAGTGCCACCAACAGTCAAAACTATCCCTAATGATAGCCTTCTAATTGTTGTGTTGCCGTGGTTATCCGGCAACCAGATGTTCTTGGTAAGTATAAGTATTCCAAGAATTAACGTCACAACAACTAGAGATGCAATCACGCCAACTGACCAAAGGGTTATCAATACGATAATTCCCGAGAAAACTAAAACAAATGCGAAAAGCCTTTGCCTTGTGCTTAATTCTTGAAATAGCTTAAGGGGTTGCATATTAAATTATTAGGTTTGAGTGGCTGATAATGCCTTGGATTTAGAGTTATATTTAAAGATAAAAACTCGTCGCCATAGCCGGTCGGTTACTTTGATTGGCGGAGCCGGATGCCTGAATTTCGCAAACAATGTCAGCGTTTTTCTAAATAATCCTTTAGCTGATATTCCAGTAAGTTTCGGGTAGCTGCATGTTTAGTGCTGAATTTTGGCGACCCGTGACCTTGTTTGGATTTTGGAAATCAATCTTGAATAGACTTATGCTGATTGTTGCAATAATTCATTTTGTTCTTGCGATATGGCTTTTTGCCATCCAAAACTGGATTGGAAGCCGGGCTTATTCGGTTGGATATGTAAAATTTTCTCTTCTCGACGACAAAGACGAGGCATTAGCAATAAATTTTGTAATAAAAGTTTTTGGACCGGTAGTCTTTTTAATCTTAGCCGTAGCCATTTTTCAATATTCAAATCTATCGACAGTTAACAGTAATGTCATCAATGTGATATACTATTATATTGGAATCAGGTTATTACTTATTTTTCTCTATGAGAGATTCTTTGTCGTTAATTGGATAAAAATAATTACATACTATCTCGTCGTAATTTTTATATCGAGGTATATCTGTAAGCTCCCCAATTTTAGGACAGCATTAAATTAGACAAATTCGTTTCAATTGTCATCGCAATATTCTGTGGGTTTGTGGGAAACTCCTCAAGAGTTTTCCATAAATCCACGGGACTACGTCCGTTCAGTGCATCGTGT
>JBGAKL010000001.1:0-944015 GCA_044224375.1 Cyclobacteriaceae bacterium | reverse complement strand
GCCTCTCACGTAACGATCAAACCCCAGCTCAAACTCAATTTAACGGGCTAACCTCTTGGTACAATCGCCAAAAAAATCAGCATTCTGAACCATATCCAAGCAAATCCTTAAAACTATATTTTTCCCCGGACAGCAAGGGCCAATACCCAGCAGCCATCGCTGGAATTATTTTAACAATGCGGAGACACCTCATTCTAAAGCATGAATTTCCTGTTAGCACGTGAATTCATACTTTCGGGTGAAGGATTTTCTTGTTGCCAGGTGAATTTTTGGGGCATAAACAAAAAAACAGCTCTATGAAAAAAGTCGTACTCACCTTCGGATTGATATCCGGCGCGATCATTATCATACTCATGTTCGCAACCATGCCCCTTCAAAACAATCCTGATTTACGGAATTCAGGTCACCTGATTGGCTACACGACAATGCTGATCGCATTTTCGATGATTTTCTTTGCGATCAAGTCATATCGTGACCAGCATCAAAACGGGGAAATCACATTCGGACAGGGAATGCAAATAGGACTCCTTATCACCGTGATCGCTTCTTTAAGCTACGCCGTCGGGTGGGAATTCTACATGAAGCTGTTTGCTCCGAATTTTATGGAAGAATATACATCGTATTCCCTTGCCAAAGCAAAGGAAAGTGGTATGTCGGAGGCAGACTTGAATGCGCTCGTAATAAAATATGAAGGCTACAAGGAGATGTACAAAAACCCCGTGATAAGATTCGGGATGACCCTCATGGAAATAGCGCCGGTCGGAGTCGTGATGAGTCTCATCCCGGCGGCTTTGCTCCGAAAGAAGAAATTTTTACCAGCTGAACAACAAGCAATATGAAAGTCATAGGCATTGATGGGGTCTATTTTGAGTCGAAAGATCCGGCAGCGCTTCGCGCCTGGTATGCTAAGCACCTGGGTGTAGGATCACGTTTTTTCGGAAATGAAATCGGAAGTCCACAACGAGGCTTCAGCATCACGTGGAGCCCGTTGAATTCCAATGATAAGATATTCCTTCCATCGACTAAGGGATTTACTCTCAGTTATCGTGTAGATAACCTCACCGATTTGGTCACCGCGCTCAACAAAAATGGTTGCAATGCGAGTTTGATTGAAGATGGGGCGGAGGGGAAGGTTGGTTATGTTCTTGATCCCGAAAATAACAAGGTGCTTCTGAGGCAACCGAATCTACTTTCGCGTGAATCGAAGACCGTTGCTCCTGATCGCGTTACCGGCCTGGGCGGAGTTTTCTTTAGAGCGGCCAATGCGAAAACTTTGGGGGCATGGTATGCCGAACATCTCGGCTTCGAAGTTACGGAATGGGGTTGCTCATTTCAATGGATCGATCCGGCCAACCCCGATGCGAAGGATCCGGCAAGCACCGCCTGGAGCGCCTTCGATTCTGCCACGCAGTATTTCGCTCCAAGTCAAAAGGATTTTATGTTTAACTACCGGGTGAAAGATTTAAATGCGCTTCTCACTTCGTTAAAATCTGCCGGCGTAGAATGCGTGGGAGACCCACAGGAATTTTCATATGGAAAGTTCGGATGGATCATTGACCCCGAAGGAAATAAGATCGAATTGTGGGAGCCGATAGACGGAGGATTTTAGTCGCTGGTTGCAGACTTCTGGCAAGCGGGATACGACCGGGGATTCTCGTTGCGCCTGTGTAACTTTGAGACATTACCAGCAACCAGAATCCAGTAACCAGTCGTGCTCCCGATCTTCAACACAAAACAAATTCATGAACTCGATGCGTGTACAATCGAGCGGAGATCAATCAGCTCAATTGACCTGATGGAGAGTGCGTGTCGTGCGTTTGTTCAATGGTTTGTCGAGAAATATGAGGGGTCACGTCGAGTAGTAATCGTATGCGGTGCTGGCAACAATGGCGGTGACGGACTTGGAGTTGCTCGCCTTTTGTCTGAATGGAACTATCCGGTCTCTGTGTGGCTGGTCAAAGGGGGTGTAAAAGAATCGGATGATTTTAGAACGAACTACGGAAGGCTTCCCTCCAAAGTGAAAGTTTTTAGTTTCGAAGCCATCAGCAAGACTGTGAGTTTCGACTGCGATATTTTGATTGATGCATTGTTTGGTTCGGGCTTGTCGCGACCGGCCGAGGGAGTTTATGCCGATGCAATCACAGCGATGAATCAGACGAATGCGGTGCGGATTGCCGTTGATGTTCCGTCAGGATTGTTTGCTGATAAACACTCAAGTGGAGCTATTGTAAGAGCTGATACCACGGTCACCTTTCAACTTCCAAAAGTCGCATTTCTCCTTCCTGAGAATGCACCGTTCGTCGGACGCTGGCATTTGGTCGATATAGGCCTGGATAAAACATTCATAAAGGATACCGCAACACCCTACAAATTTCTTACGAGACAGGGCGTCAAAAAGATCCTTCACCGGCGAGGGACATTCGATCACAAAGGAACAAACGGAAAGGCGCTGCTCGTGTCCGGCAGTTTTGGCAAAATGGGTGCTTGCGTGTTGGGAGCGAGCGCAGCGATCAGGGCAGGGGTGGGATTATTGACCGTACATGTTCCTAATTCCGGAAATACCATTATACAATCATCCGTTCCCGAGGCAATGGCGTCTGTTGATGACGATGAAAAAATATTTACAGTCGCCCCGGCCGTCGATCAGTACGATGCGATTGGTATTGGACCGGGACTTGGTCAGGCGGAAAAGACAGTAGCCGCCTTGCGCAAAGTATTGGAAGCAGGTAAGCCCATGGTCATCGATGCTGATGCATTGAATATCCTTGGCGCCAATCGTGAGTTGATGCTCGTTATTCCACGCGGAAGTATCCTAACTCCACATCCTAAGGAATTCGAGCGCTTAACCGGCCCCTGGCAGCATGACTTTGAACGGCTTGAGAATCAATTGAAGCTTGCAAAAGATTTGAAATCGGTGGTGGTGCTAAAAGGTGCGTATTCGTCGATTGCCACCCCGGATGGAAGTGTGTACTTCAACGCCACTGGAAATCCAGGTATGGCTACCGGCGGTAGCGGAGATGTTCTTACTGGGATTCTTACCGGCCTTCTCGCACAAAAATATTCTGCTCAAGACGCCGCGGTCCTCGGCGTATATCTCCACGGAATGGCCGGTGACATCGCAGCACGGGAACGCAGCATGAATTCACTGATTGCCTCAGATATTGTGAGCTTTCTTCCCATGGCATTCAGGGAGTTGTGACTTTTCCCCCGTCACTGCATTAGACGCATATGCCCTTTTTGGAGGAATTAGAGGCTTATTAGAATTGAAAAATATATGATTCTTAAGTAAACCTTTGGCCTCTCATTTGTATCTAAAGGGGGCGCAACGACGTACACAACAAAATAATGCGGTTGGCTAAAACTTTATTTTTAAGTGTGTTAATGGCCTTTGTAACCCAATTTGCGGTGGCACAGGCGCATGACTCGTTTCCTATAGACCAGCATGAGGCGGCCAAACTGGTGAAAATATTCCCTAATCCGGCTGTCGAATACCTGAGCGTCAAGTTTGAAACACCGAAAGCCAGAACAATCACGCTTACCTTGCATAATATCATTGGCAATCCCATCGAAGTGGAGAGCGAGCTCATCGACGAATATGAAATTCGCCTTCGCGTCAAGGACCTCCCCACGGGAGTTTACGTACTTGCCGTCAAAGAAGACGGAGCTCCGCAGAATGCGTTCAAGTTCCTCAAGCGCTGACCTCATTTCATTAGTCAATTGGTTTCTTTATTTTTCAGGACCCTTACCCTGAAAATTGAAGTACATTCTAGCTGTAGATGTAGGCACCACGAGCGCAAAGGCGCTTGTTGTCGGTCAGAATGGCGAAACAATCGCCAACGCGCAGGAATTTTATCCAACACAGCACCCTGCGCTGAATTATGCCGAACAGAACGCTCACGACATTCTTATTGCTGTAAAGAAGATTATGAAGGCGGCAGCTTCAAAAGCTGCTGTTGTGATTGAAGGCGTATGTTTTAGCAGCGCCATGCACAGTCTTATGGCTACGGATGAGAAGGGCAATGCACTAACGCCCTTGATTATTTGGGCTGACCTCAGGAGCAGTGAAGAAGCGAGGTACGTCGCAAGTAATGGCGGACAACTCATCTATGAAGAGACGGGCACGCCAATCCATCCGATGTCGCCTTTGTGCAAAATCATCTGGCTGAAAAAAAACCAGCCTGAGATCTTCAAGGATACGACTCGATTTATCGGCATCAAGGAATTTCTGTGGTTAGATTTTTTCGGCGAATTTCTTGTTGACCATTCCATTGCGTCGGCATCAGGTCTCTTCAACATTCAGACAAGATCCTGGTCGCAGCGCGCACTCGGTGCAGCTGGTATAACAGCGAGCCAGTTAGCGGTGCCATGCTCCGTTTATACGGAAAGAAAGCTCGGTGCCTCAAAAGCTGCGGAACTCGGGTTGACACCTGGTACCCGTTTTATCATCGGCGCAAACGACGGATGTCTTGCAAACCTGGGAAGTGGAGCGATGGATGAGCAAACTCTATCACTCACGGTTGGAACAAGCGGTGCCGTGCGCAAGGCTGTAAAAGCGAACCGCCCGGATCGGCAAGGAAGAACATTTAATTATTTGTTGAATGATGATACATTCATCAGCGGAGGTGCGACCAACAACGGAGCAATTCTTGTGCAATGGTACGCCGAAAAAATCCTGCGCGAGAAAGTTAACGTGAAGACTTTCGGAGAGCGGGCAAGTGCAATCGCTCCCGGAGCTGAAGGCTTGATCCTTCTTCCCTTCTTGTTGGGTGAGCGCGCTCCGGTATACGACCCCGATTCGACGGGCGTTTTTTTTGGAGTTTCCCAGCGTCACACCACTGAGCACTTTATGCGTGCAATTATGGAAGGGGTAGGCTTTGCTCTATACTCCATTGCCAGCATTGTCGAGGAAAATCTGGGAAGCTACACCAATGTGATGGCGAGTGGTGGCTTTATCAAGTCGTCACATTGGGTACAGATTGTGTCGGATATCTTCGGGAAAGAATTTGTGGTGCGGGGAACTGACGATGCGTCATCTCTTGGTGCTGCGCTCATGGGTTTTGAAGCACTCGGAGTGTCAACCAATTTTATTTTCCCCAATCAAAAAGTATTCAAACCGCAAAAAGAGAATCATAAGAGATACCAGGATTATTTCGCCGTGTACAAAAATCTTTATACGAGTCTCTCGGCGGATTTTCGCTTACTTCACAAAGCTGTTAAGGGTTGATTATGGCTTTCCTGATTGTTTTTGCCTGTATTGTTCTCCTGCTGGTGCTGATCCTGCTGAAGCTCAATCCATTACTTGCGATACTTGTTGTGTCTGTCGTGACAGGCCTCGCGCTTGGTATTTCACCCGATCAGGTTGTTGCCGCAATTCAAAAAGGTGTGGGTGATACGCTTGCTGGTCTTGCGCTTGTGCTTGGTCTGGGTGCAATGTTTGGAAAGATGATTGAGATCAGCGGGGCTGCGCGACAGATCAGCGATACCCTCGTCCGTAAGTTTGGCAAGGAACGGTTGCCATGGGCTATGGTGCTCACTGGGCTCATTGTAGGCATTCCTCTTTTCTATAATGCGGGGTTTATTATCCTCGTTCCACTTGTATTCTCAGTGGCGCGCACATCCAATGTTCACCTGCTTTGGGTAGCGGTACCTATGGCGTCATCCTTATCTGTCACGCATGGATTTCTCCCACCACATCCGGGACCAACGGCGATTGCGGCGATATTTCATGCCGATATTGGAAAGACTTTATTGTACGGACTAATTCTTACAGGTCCGGTTTCGATCGTGGCGGGACCGGTCTTTGCGAACTTTGTAAAAAAAATAAAGCTCGGAGAGATCAAGCAAGTTGGGCAGACAGAGTTACAAGGTGATCTGCCGTCAGTGGCGTTGAGCTTCAGCCTGGCAATATTTCCCGTTCTTTTGATATCACTCGCGACCATCGGAAAGAGCTTTCTGAACTTTACCAATCCTTTTTTTGGCCTTGTCGCCGAACCGGTGGTGGCCCTCCTGTTGGCATTGCTGCTTGCATGTTACTTTTTGGGTTGGCGCAGAGGTATGAATACTTCTCAGATGATGGGCTTCCTGCAGGATTCGATTGCTGGAATCGCAATGATCATGATGGTGATCGCCGCTGGCGGTGGCTTCAAACAAATATTACTTACGAGTGGCGTCGCCAACGAAGTTGCCGACCTGGCGACAAAAATGTCTTTCTCGCCGCTTATTATGGCGTGGGCGATTGCGGCACTTGTGAGGGTTTCTGTGGGGTCGGCAACCGTGGCAGGACTGACGGCTGCAGGCATCGTGTCGTCGCTGGCGCAGAGTCCGGGTGTGAGCGCCGAGATGATGGTCCTTAGCGTTGGGGCTGGCAGCCTGATGTTTTCACATGTAAATGACACCGGTTTCTGGATGTTTAAAGAATACTTTAATTTGTCGCTCAAGCAGACATTCCTGTCGTGGTCGGCGATGGAGACGATCGTTTCTATTCTCGGACTAGCCGGCGTGCTGATCTTGAACAGCTTTGTAACAGCGTAAAATTATATTCATGCAAATTGGATTGATCGGCCTTGGCAAGATGGGCTATAACCTGGCTCTCAACATGAAGCAGAAGGGCCATTCGGTAGTAGCTTTTGATGCCAACAAAGGCGCGATGGAACGAATCCAGGCAGAAGGGATCAGCACTGTCGGCGCTCTTCATGCGCTGCCACAAGCAATGTCAGGGCGCCGTGTAATTTGGATGATGGTTCCCGCGGGACAGGTGGTTGATGTTATACTTAACAACTTAAAGAATTACCTGAATGCTGACGACATCATCATCGATGGTGGCAATTCCTTTTATAAGGAATCAATCGTGCGCGCGAAGGAACTTGAAAAACAGGGCGTACACTTGCTTGACTGCGGCACCAGTGGCGGCGTAGGCGGTGCGCTTAATGGAATATGCGCAATGGTCGGAGGGTGGAAGGATGCATTCAGTTACTGCGAGCCTTTGTTCAAATCAATTTGTGTTGAAAAAGGTTATCTCTATTGCGGCAAGAGTGGTAGCGGTCACTTTGTGAAGATGGTCCACAACGGAATCGAGTACGGCATGATGCAGGCAATCGCCGAGGGATTCGAATTGATGCACAAACACAACCCCGCAATGGATCTCGCTGCCATCGCAGATGTTTGGGGACATGGCTCAGTTGTCAGGAGCTGGCTGCTGGAGCTCACGCAACACGCGCTTCAAAAAGACAAAAATCTCGAGTCGATCAAAGGTGTGATGCATTCTTCAGGTGAAGGCAAGTGGACCGTCGAGACTGCGCTCGAGATGGGTGTGCCGGCGCCGATCATTACCATGTCATTGCTTATGCGTTACCGTTCGCAACAAGACGACACTTTTTCTGGAAAAGTAGTCGCGGCGTTGAGGAATGAGTTTGGCGGGCATGCGGTGGAGAAGAAGTAGCCTTGTTGGCGTTGTCTGTGGCCGGTCGCCCGTCACCGCATTTGCGATCACGGATCGTTATATCAGCACTATAGGAGGAACTTTGTAGACTTCTCCATTTTCATGTAAACAAACGGGGACTAAACACAGGTAGTTTGATACGGTTGACGACGCAGGTAACAGGCAAGGAAACGTACGACCTTTCAATTTCCAATCAACTTCTTCAGTAACGCCACAAATCCCATCACCTCTTCCTCCCTCGTGTCCCACGAACACATGAGTCTGGCTTCGTGAGTGGTTTCGTTCCACACATAGAACGGGTACTTTTCTTGTAGACCCGGGATCACACGGGGTGGAATCGTGACAAAAACGCCGTTAGCATCGACCGATTGTGTGACCTTTACTTGTGGAATTTTCAGCAGTTCTTTTTCAAGAAGTTTTGCCATCGCGTTGCTATGGGTCGCGTTCCTTTTCCACAGATCATTCGTAAGGAGTGCGTCAAACTGGGCAGAGATGAAACGCATCTTTGAATTTAGCTGCATGGCCTGCTTGCGTAAGTAGCGCACATGCTGACCAAGTCCTTGCTTAAATAAAATCACCGCTTCGCCGAATAGTAAGCCATTCTTCGTTCCTCCGAACGAGAGTGCATCCACGCCTGCTTCTTTTGTGAATGCAGCGAAGTCCCGCCCCAGTGAAACCGATGCGTTGGCCAGACGCGCTCCATCCATGTGAAGTGATAAGCCATGTGCTTTAACGACGGCAGAAAGTGCTTTTATTTCGTCTACCGAATACACGGTGCCAAATTCCGTCGATTGCGATATTGAAACGACGCCGGCCTGGGGATGATGTTGGTCGCCGATGCGGATGATCCTGTCAGCAAGCTGCTGAGGTGTGATTTTTCCGTTATTGGATTCTATTGTTACGATCCTGCACCTCGTGAATACTTCCGGTGCCGTCGATTCATCGACGTTAATGTGCGCGCAGTTGGCGCAGATGATGGAATTATATGAGACCGTGAGAGCGGAGAGGCCCAATACATTCGCCCCGGTTCCGTTGTAGACGAAAAAGACATCAATATCTTTTCCGAATATATTCTTGAACTTCTCTATTGCAGATGCGGTAAACGGATCGTCGCCATATGAAACGGCGTGGGCATCGTTGGCTTTCGCCAATGCCTGCATGATTTCAGGCGGAGCACCGGCGTAATTGTCGCTCGCGAAGGACTTAATGGTTGCCATGGGTCAGAAGGTGACAGGCAGTGTAAAAGTCTCACCTTTTCGCTTCACCACGACATTAATCGTCTGGCCTTTTTCAAATTTTCCCAACGCACCCATATAGTCCTCGATATTTTTGATCTTGATTTCGCCCATCTGAACAATCAGATCGCCCGTGAGCAGCCCCGCTTTTTGTGCCGGCTTTCCATCGCTGACCCCATCAACTTTGAGGCCCTCCTCGGTGGAAGAATAACTCGGCATTACGCCCATTGTAACCTTGAAGGAACGCGCACCACCCATCGACTTGCTTTTCGTGGTAAGGAAGGCAAGTTTAGGGTCTTTGTCAACAGCCTCAATCAACTTGATGATGACTTCCAGCACTTTTACCTCTCCGTCATAGTTGATCTTTTCCGAATCGTCGGAGGGCTTGTGATAATCACTGTGCGAACCTGTAAAGAAGTGCAGCACCGGAATATTCTTCAGGTAAAATGAAGTGTGATCGGAGGGGCCTGTTCCCGAAGAATCAGTTTTAATAGGAACCTCGGTGGTACTCAATTTCTTAAGTAACGTCTCCCATCCAGGACTAGTGCCTGATCCGCTGACGGTGACACCATTTTTAGGATCAAGTCTGCCCACCATGTCCATGTTGATCATATAGTTCGCATGCGCGAAATCAATTGTCGGGCTTTCTGCATAGTGCTTGGATCCAAATAGGCCAAGCTCTTCGCCTGAAAAGCATATGAAAAGGAAATTATTTTTCTCGGTCACCTTGTTGTTCTTGAAGTACCGTGCAAGCTCAATCACACCTGCGGTGCCCGATGCGTTGTCGTCAGCGCCGTTGTGAATCATACCTTGTGAATTTGCCTGCAAAGAGCTGCCTTCCATTCCCAGCCCGAGGTGATCATAGTGTGCACCTATGATTACAGTGTTGGCGGCCTTGTTGTCCAGGAAGCCTACCACATTGTATGCTGTGCCTTCATTGCCAGTGCCGTGGACGCCGCCTTTGAATGCAAACTTCTGTGTAAACAATCCTTTGTCACCTTTCGGTGCAAGGCCTATCTGTTTGAATTGTTCCTGGATGTATGCGATAGCAAGTTTTTCTCCAGCAGTACCTGTGCCGCGCCCTTCAAGGGAATCGCTTGCAAGCACGCGGATGTGTTGGTGGATTTTTTTTGTGTCAATGGTTTGCCCCGAGCAACCAAAATTGATCAGCGACCAACAGGTCAGGACAATCGTTAACTTCATCATGTTAAGGAATATTTGGACTTTGTGGCCCGTAAAAGTAATCGCCATTTGTTTCACCGCGCGAACCGATGTCTGTTTTTTTGCTGATCCTTTGGGCATTTGCTATTTTTGATGAAATCGCCTGCCTATGTCCGCTGCCCCCAAGCTCGTCCTCCTGACTGATTTTTCACCTCTTTCTAAAGTTGCCATGCGCTTCGCGCTTCGGCTCGCCGGTCCACTCAACGCCGAGTTCACGATCTTGAACATAATCCGTGTTGATGGCGCTCCGAAGGCCAACATGCGGCTCAAGCAAATTGAGAAATCCCTGACAGAGCTTGCCGAAGAGGAGGGTGAGGCGCTGATACAGGAATTGCGGGCTGAGGTCAGAGGTACTTATAAACTGTCATTCAAGGCAATCCGTGCGCATACGGTCGCAGAGATGGTGAAGCGATACGTCGAAAAAAATCCTACCAACATGGTTGTCATGGGCTCACGCGGCGCTTCTGCGCTGAAGAAAGCGAGGCTGGGTGGCACTTCGGTTTCGGTAATTGACGAATGCCCCGTGCCGGTGCTCACGATACCCGATTTTGCGCAGTACAAGAACCTCCAACACCTTGTCTATGCCTCTGACTATAAAAATGTTCAGAAGGAACTGGATACGGTCGTCGAATTCGCGAAGATATTCGGGTCACATGTTCACATGATCCACGTGGTTCCTGCCATGGATAAAAAGGTTGAGACTGAAACGCAGGCTGTTCAGGACCTGATCAAGAAAGCCAACTACGACAAAGTGGATTTCAAACTTATTATTGACGACGACGTGCCTTCAGCCATCGATCACTATATCAAAGAGACTAAGGCCGATCTTTTGTGCACTTTTACGCATCATCTCAGCCTTATTGAGAAGTTGTTTGCAAAAAGTGTTACACGTACACTCGCTTATCTGGGGACGATTCCCCTGCTGGCAATTAAGAGGAAATAAGTTCGGAGTTCAAGGTTCAAAGTTCAAGAGTGCTCCCACGGTGAACGCGCTGAGACCTTCATCGTTGCCGCCGGTGATTTCGCAATCGTTACATTTTATCGTTTACTTCCGATAGCCAACGCGATTATGGTCACCAGATTTATATAAGGTTGAGCGAAGTCGGATCACTGCCTACTGCCTACTTCTTACTTCTTACTTCTTACTTCTTATGTGGTTTCCGGCGTTCGTTTGCTCCACACCAAATAAAATGGCACCCCTGTGAGCATGAGTCCCAGCCCCATTAGCGCCTCACGAGGGCTGCCTATGAGAGTGATTCCAATCAGGGCAACACAAAAGAGGATGAATAACCCTGGAATGAAAGGATAACCGAATGCCTTGTACGGCCGAGGTGCGTCAGGCATCCTGAAACGAAGAATAAATACGCCAAGCGCCGTTGCCCCGTAGAAGATGAAAGCTGCAAAGACCAACATGTCGGTGAGCTGATCGAAGCTTCCTGAGAGGACCAGCAGACTCGCCCATATCGCCTGAATAAAAAATGCTTTCGAGGGTGTGTTGAATTTTGGATGGATAAAGGACGCCCACTTGAAGAATACGCCGTCCTTCGCCATGGAATAATATAGTCGCGGCGGCATCAGCGCCGTCGTATTCGTGGCGCCCAATGTGGTAAACAGTATTAAGACAGAAATGAACATCGCCCCCGGATTCCCCATAAAACTTCGTGTGACTTCGACAGCGGCAATTGAGTTCTGCGTATGGGCGACAGCAACAATCTGGTCAATCGGCATCACAAAGAGATAAACAAAGTTGAGGCTCACATAAACCAGTATCACAAACAGAACTCCGAACACTAGTGCAAGGGGAAGGTTTCTGTTTGGATTCTTGATTTCTCCTCCGAGGTAGCCGGTCGTTGCCCATCCTTCATAGGCCCAGAACGAGGCGAGCATCGCTGCAAACATTTGCTTGATCAACGCCCCGTCATACCAGGGTCTCGACACATAGCCAATCGCATTCGTCTGGAGATTGGAGAGGCTGCCTCCGCCGATGGTCAGTCCAAGAACGATAATGCCCGCGATCACCACGGTCACGAGTATCAAGATAATGCGACTCAGCCCTTCGCCACCGCGCAAGCCGCGATAGTTGATATAGCTCAGGACGAGGATCAAAGTAATGGTCATCAGCTTGACGCCGAAATTGTCGAAGGGTGTGAAGATGCCGAAAAGTGAAATCTGTTCAATCGAAGGTGGAAGGTGAGGGAGCGACACAAACTCATTAAATGACTGCGAGAAGACATATCCAATGGATGCAAGTGAAGCCGATCGAATGACCGTGAAAGCTGTCCACCCATACAGGAAAGCAAAAAACCGATTATAGATCTTTTTGAAATAGACATACTCGCCTCCGGAATCGGCGAGCATGCTGGCGATCTCAGCGTTACTCAATGCGCCGCACAGTGTAATGAATCCTGCGAGCACCCAGCAGACCAGCACCAGGCCAGGTGAAAGCAATTCAGCGGACATCGGTGCAACTTTCTTGTAAACTCCAGAGCCGATCACAGAGCTTACCGTCAACATGAATGCGGAAAAGAGCCCGAGTGAGCGTATGAGCTGGCCTTGTGGTTGGGATGAAGACATAATGCTTAGTTAGGTTGCTAAACATAGGAGAAAAATTGGTCGGCGGCAATGGGGCGCTAAAGCGCCTAAGGAATGAAACCGCGGAGCACGCGGAGGCCTCAGGGGATTAAGTGTGAAATTCGTCAGGTTTTCGTGAATGTCGATACGGTTCGAGACCCAATATTTGCTCTCATGAGGATAGAAATGAAATCGTTGGGAGAATTATCGGATGTGCGATTGTCGTGCATAAGGAGCTTGGTCCTGGGCTTCTTGAATCAGCATATTCGGCCGCATTAGTTTATGAATTGTTACAAGCGGGCTTAAGCGTTGAGGTCCAAAAACCCCTGCCATTCGCGTACAAGGGAGTTTATCTTGATTGTGGGTATCGGATCGACTTACTTGTTGAGGGTAAAATCGTAGTTGAAATTAAAGCCGTTGAGTTGTTGAATGACATACCTCTTGCTCAAGTAGTCACTTATTTGAAGCTGTCAGATCACAGGCTTGGATTATTGCTAAACTTCAACGTACTCCTGATGAAAAACGGTATTCGCCGTGTGGCAAGCAAGTTTTAAATCTCTGTGTTCTCCGCGACTTTGGCGGTTAAAAAAATTAAAATTCCGCGTTCCCCGGGAATCTTGGGAACGGTATCACATCCCGGATGTTTGTCATACCCGTAACGAACAACATCAACCGTTCGAAGCCGAGGCCGAAGCCACTGTGCGGTGCCGATCCAAATTTCCTGAGTTCGAGATACCACCACAGGTCTTTTTCAGGAAGCTTCAGTTCGTTCACCCGACGAAGCAACCTGTCATAGCGCTCTTCACGCTGCGAGCCACCGATGATTTCGCCGATGCCCGGGAACAATACATCCATCGCTGCAACAGTTTTTCCATCTTCGTTCTGACGCATGTAGAACGACTTAATGGCAGCAGGATAGTTGTAGAGGATAACGGGCTTCTTGAAGTGCTTTTCGACAAGATACCTCTCGTGCTCGCTTTGCAGATCAACACCCCACTGATCGATGAGGAACTGGAACTTCTTCTTCTTGTTTGGATTTGAATTTCTCAGGATGTCTATTGCTTCCGTATAAGTCAAACGTTGGAATTCATTTTCGACGACGAAGTTTAGCCGCTGAAGAAGCCCGAGTTCGCTTCTCTGATCTTGCGGCTTCGCAGCTTCTTCTTCTGCAATTCGCTTGTCGAGGAACTCGAGGTCTTCTCTGCAGTTGTCGAGCGCATACCGGACCAGGTATTGAAGCAGATCCTGCGCTAGCTGCATGTTGTCGTTGATGTCGTAAAACGCCATCTCGGGCTCGATCATCCAGAACTCCGCCAAGTGGCGGGTGGTATTTGAATTTTCAGCTCTGAACGTGGGACCGAACGTGTAGATGTCCGACAACGCCATTGCATATGTTTCACCTTCAAGCTGCCCTGAAACTGTGAGATTGGTTTCGCGTCCGAAAAAATCTGCCTTATGGTCGACTCTTCCATTTTCATCCAAGGGTGGCTTGGCAGCATCCAACGTCGTGACCCTGAACATGGCGCCAGCACCTTCGGCATCCGAACCCGTAATAATAGGTGTGTGTATATAAAAGAATCCCCGGTCGTTGAAAAACTTATGGATAGCATAAGCCATGTTGTGACGCACACGCATCACGGCACCGAATGTATTGGTACGGCCTCGGAGATGCGCTATCTCACGGAGGAACTCCATCGAATGCCGCTTGGGCTGGAGTGGAAATTTTTCTGCATCACTGTCGCCAAGGATCTCGAGGGACTTTACTTTGACTTCGACGGACTGACCTTTGGCCGGGGAGGCGATTAATTCACCCTCGACGGAGATACACGCACCTGTTGTGATGCGTTTTAGAACGTCCTCTGCTAATGAATTTAATTCAGCGACTGCCTGCAGGTTATGAATTGTCGAGCCATCATTAAGCGCAATAAATTGGTTGTTCCTGAAAGTTCGAACCCAACCCTGAACCAGAACCGTTTGTCCGGATGGTTGAGTGGCGAGTAGTGCCTTGATCTTTGTGCGCTTCATAACATTTTAAATCGGGTTGCAAAAAACGCGATTTTGACTTGGATTCCAAAATAAGCAGGTTGCCTCTAAAGCTTATCGAGGCCTTGAAGGCAGTCCGCTCGCAAAGGCGCAAATCCGCAGAATCATTTCTCCAAAGCTTTTATTGCCATCCGCGATATGGTAATTTTGAGGTTCTAAAAAGAACATGCAGCGACTCGGCCTAAGTCAGAACCTTCAGCAAAAGCTGTCTCCCCAGCAGATTCAGTTCATCAAGCTGCTGCAGGTGCCAACTGCCGAACTCGAGAACCGGATCGAAGAGGAGCTCGAGATAAATCCAGCGCTGGAGGAGGGACCGACAGACGAAACAGAGGTCAAGGACCAGGATGATAATACCTCGGAAGAAGGAGAGCAGCCCGAATCCTCGGATGCAGAAGGTGAGGTAGATATTAAAGACTACCTGCAGGACGACGACTATAGTGGTTACAAGTCACAAAGCGATGGCGACGATGATGAGGAACGCGATCTCCCCATCCCGATGGCCTCCTCACTTCACGAAAGCCTATTTTCTCAGCTAGGATTTCTCGGACTTGACGACCGCCAGTATGCTATCGGCAAACAGCTCGTCGGCAGCATCGAACAAGATGGCTACATCCGGCGGGATATGGACGCAATTGTCAACGACCTTGCCTTCTCCCAAAACATTGACACTACACCTGAAGAACTGGAACAGATCCTGAAGAAAATTCAGGCATTCGATCCTCCCGGCATTGCTGCGCGCAATCTGCAGGAATGTCTTCTGCTCCAACTGGAGCGAATGGATGACGGTCAGAACGTAGATGTCATCGTGGCGAAGCGTATAATCAAAGAGTGCTACGAGGAATTTACAAAAAAGCACTTTGCCAAGATTTTGAAGAAGCTGGATCTCGATGACGAAGAATACATCAAGGATGCGATAGACCTGATTGTCCGGCTCAATCCCAAACCGGGTGGAGAAACCATGACAGGAATGGTCAAGAATCAGTATGTCATTCCTGATTTCATCCTGACGAACACCAACGGCAAGCTCGATCTTTCGCTGAACTCGCGTAATGCCCCCGAACTTCGTATCAGCAGGTCATACACTGACATGTTCAAGGCATATGACAAGAGCGATAAGAAGGACAAGAAACTGAAAGATGCTGTAACGTTTGTGAAGCAGAAGCTTGATTCCGCAAAGTGGTTCATCGACGCCATCAAACAACGCCAGCATACGTTGATGCGCACCATGCAGGCAATCATTGATTTTCAGTATGACTATTTCCTGGAAGGTGACGAGACCAAACTGCGGCCGATGATCTTGAAAGATATCGCTGAGCGCATCAATATGGATATTTCCACTGTCAGTCGCGTGGCCAGCAGCAAAGCAATTCAAACGGATTTTGGAATATTTCCGCTCAAGTATTTCTTCTCGGAGGGCATTTCGACAGAATCAGGAGAGGAGGTTAGCAGCCGCGAAGTGAAACAGATCATCAAGGAGCTTATCGATGGTGAAGACAAGAACAAGCCATATTCCGACGAGAAGATTGAGGAGATTCTTAATCAGAAAGGCTACAACATCGCCCGACGCACAGTGGCCAAGTACCGCGAGCAACTGAATATTCCCGTTGCCCGCCTCCGAAAAGAGATGTAGATCAATTATTCATCAGGAAAATGAAGCTTGCGGCCCGGATCATTTCATTAGTCTTTCATCCATTATTGTTCCCCACTTACCTGGTTTTCGTTCTTGCGTGGTTCATACCGCGTTTTCTTCTGATCCCGGCTACGGCAACAATGAAGTTCGCGGCCCTCGTTTTTGCAATGACATTTGTGCTGCCTGCTGCGAACCTGCTTATGTTCAAGGCATTTGGAACCATACCATCTTTGGAGATGCCAAACCGGCGCGAGCGACTCTTGCCTTTTATTCTCATCACAATTGTATATGCAGTTGTTGCTGCGATGTTCTTCTATAAGGTCAGCGTCAATATCAACTTTAATAAAGTCATGCTGATTCAGGTTGCGTTGGTACTAGTCGCCACGCTCGCGACTTTCTATGAGAAGGTGAGCATCCATAGTATGGCCATCTGCGGTGCGGTAGGAATCTTTGTTCCGTTGAATAAAGCGGTTGACGATGGCTCCCTGGTGCTTCCCACCGCGATGCTGTTGGTAGTGGCGGGTATCGTGATGTCGGCGCGATTGTATTTGAATGTGCACACGCCTCGCCAGATCATGTATGGAGCATTCCTGGGATTCACGGTCGCGTTCACTGGAATGCTTTTACTGTTTTAGAAATTCTTAATTCTAAATATTCTAGATCTTAAATTAATTCCGCTATGGCCTACCAATTCTTGAAATATCAACTTGAGCAGGGGGTGGCAACCATCACGTTGAACAGACCCGAAGTTTATAACGCGCTGAACGATGAGATCACGTTTGAGCTTCAAGATGCGTTTAAGGCGGTCGCAAAAGATGATGCAGCAAGGGTGGTGGTGCTGACAGGAGAAGGCAAAGCATTTTGCTCGGGTCAGGATCTTAAAGCTTCGCCTGCGGGAGCAAAGCGCTCGTTCCTGGATTCTTTGCATAAGCGTTACAATCCGATCATTCGTGCCATGCGCAATCTTCCGAAGCCGATCATCTGCCGGCTGAACGGCGTGGGGGCGGGGGCGGGATGTTCACTTGCATTGGCGTGTGATATGGTGATTGCGTCGGAGGAGGCGACGCTGATTGAAGTGTTTATAAATATTGGGCTCGTGCCGGATTCAGGATCTTCGTACTTTCTTCCCAGACTCATTGGGATGGCGAAAGCTTTCGAGCTATGCGCTATGGGCAACAAAGTCAAGGCAGAAGAGGCGTTGAAGCTCGGTCTCGTGAACAAAGTCGTTCCTGCAACCGGACTGGACGCAGCCGTTAAAGAATATACGGACCATTTTTCCAAGGCGCCAACAAAAGCAATTGGCATCATCAAGAAGATGCTGGCTAAGTCCGCGACATCGACGCTTGATGAGATGCTCGACTACGAAGCTTACTGCCAGGAGACTGCTGGCTTAAGCCAAGACCATAAGGAGGGCGTCACTGCGTTTCTTGAAAAGAGAAAGCCCGAATTTATCGGAAAATAACTCGCATCCGCCACTTGCGGACGAGGCTGGCAAAGTCTTTGATTTTACTCGCTATGCGATCTTAGCGCCATTGCGCGAGGTTCCTCAGAAGCCGTTCACTGAGATTCCGATCGTAACGGAATTCATTTGAGTCTGTATAGGACCTTTGCCCTCCTGGAACATCGGGGAGATGTTGTAGTATCCAAACAAGCTGAAGCCACCAATGCCGACGCGGCTGTACATGCCGTAACGGAGGGTGTTCATACCATGAAGCTGCTTGTCTTTGAGACTCTTGCTTTCGCCACCTTCGCTATAGTCAATTTTTGTAAAGGAGTCATACAGCCAGCCCACGCGACCGCCGATTGAGACGTTAAAGCTGCGCGCGATGTCTTCGGGGTTCGTATCGAAGCGAAGCTCGATAGGCATCTCCAGGTAGTTGTTGATCAGCTGTGATCTTTTGATCTCCACGCCAGGAAGAACGTCTGTTGCTGGAACCAAAGGATATGTCCCGTCAGCAATCGGCTTCGGTGCCAGCGTATATCCATTGGTAAGTTTCCAACGCTCAAGGCTAAGGCCCAGACCGGGGATGATGCTAAAGTTGCTTTTAAAAAGTCTGACCGGGTACTGGTAGTAGAAGTTCATCGTGCGAGACCCCCAGAAACCTACTTTAAAATCGGGAGGGACGACGCCGTTCTTGAAATTGATACCCAGCTCGACGACGAGGGAGCCGGGGATGTCGGGTCGGAAGGCCTTCTTTTTGGCCGGCGCCGGAGATGTTTTAAGGGCTGTGCTATCCTGAGAAAACCCCGCGATACCCGTCAAAATGAACGTGAACACCAGCACCGAACGTAACACCATAAGTACTTTCAAAAATTTGAAGCCCCAAAAATAGCCTTTTTGACCGAGGGGCAAAATCGCCCCTTTTGCAGAGTAGATTTATGTTTTAAATTTGCGGACTTGTTTGAGATGAAATAAGGGGCAGAAAGGTTGCTTCGACAGCGCCGGACGGCCGTAATGGACCTGTAGCTTAACTGAATACCTGCCTGCCGGCAGGCAGGAAGCATCTGACAACGGATCAGAAGACTTCCGATGAAGTAAAGGCAACGGTTGAAGTGGATTAGAAGTAAGTAACGAAATAGAACGGACCTGTAGCTTAACTGAATAAAGCATCTGACTACGGATCAGAAGACTCGGGGTTTGAATCCCTGCAGGTTCACGAAGACCCGACTACTAACGATAGTCGGGTTTTTTTTGATATCTGGGGTAGCGTGTTCGATCTTAAACGGAAGGAAATAAAATCATATAGCAATATTTATTTCGGTGTAAGCAAAATGAAAAAAAGCCCCCAGTACGCTGCGCTAGCTATATTGATGTCTATCAATTGTCTGGCACAAATCAATCAATCGAATCCTCTTAAGCCGGCAATCCCTACGATGCGAAATGCCAGTCCATCTTCTGTCGGCATGAAGCAGGACACCATTTCAAAAGTGCTGAGCCTGATAAATTCATTACAAGAACGTGACTTTCGTGCGCTCGTTGTCATCAAAGACAATAAGCTGATCGTGGAGGAATATTTCAACACGTACTGGCGCGAGACAATACATGATGTTCGCTCAGCTGGCAAAGGGATCACTGCTTTACTGCTCGGTATCGCTATTGACAAAGGACTGATAACAAGCACCGAGCAGAGTGTCTATGATTTTTTTCCGGGTAGGAAAAACGATGCATCGGAAACGATGCGCAAAAGCATAAAAATCAAACACCTGCTGAATATGTCATCAGGTCTCCACGCTGACGACAATGATGATCATGCTCCTGGGAATACTTCGAATTGGTTACTGAAGGACGATTGGGTGGATTTCGCAATGGCACTCCCAAAGGTTTTTACCCCGGGGGACAAATATGTTTATAGCGATGTGTGTCCAATGCTCATCGGTGCTATCATCGAGAAACGATCTGGGATGAAACTTTCGGAGTTTGCAAAAATTAATTTATTCCAGCCTCTTGGGATAAGAGAATATTATTGGTACACGGCACCAAACGGAAGCACGGGGCCGATGGGTAACTTGTATCTTTCTGCACTTGATTTTGCAAAGATCGGTCTTCTGGTTGCTAACAATGGTGATTGGCAAGGAAGAAGAATTGTAAGCGCTTCCTGGATCAAAGAAATCTGTTCTGTAAATATTGATATTTCGAAGGAAGATCCTTTTGCCAGTGGCTATGGAAATTTCTGGTTCAAAACGACGAAGACGGTTGCAGGAAAGTCTTACGAGTGCGTTTACGCTTCAGGAAATGGTGGAAATCTTTTGTTTGTGGTTCCCCAAAAAAATCTTGTAGTCAGCATCCTGTCGAGCGCGTATGGCGGCGGCCATAGACGATCGCATAATGTCTTTCAATACGTGCTGGCGTCCTTGGAGTAAATTTGGCCTACCATAAATTCATGAATCGGGATTCCAGCAAGCCGAACGGCGCTTTTCTCATTCGCCGCCCCACAGAAGCCGATGCCCAAGCCATCATCGACTATTCCAAAATTCTTTTCGCTTCAACCGACCAGGTCCTCACAACACTTGAAGAATACACCATTACCCTTGAGAATGAAAAATCCTGGATCAATAGGTTCAACCAGAATCCAAATGCGCTCGTCCTCGTTGCTGAAGCCGGGAATCAAATCGTTGGACTTTTATTCTTCATGCCGCTGACAAAAATGAAGAATTCGCATAGCGGTGAATTCGGTGTCAGCGTTCACCCGGATTTTCAACGCAATGGAATCGGCAAAGCACTAATCGAAGAACTGTTGACCTGGGCGCGTGCAAACATGAGTATTGAGAAAGTTTTCTTAAATGTTTTTGCTACCAACAAGCACGCAATCAAATTGTATCAGAGCCTTGGGTTCAAAGAGGAGGGACGGTTTGTGAAGGCAGTCAAACAGCGTATGGGAGAATACGTCGACGTGATCCAAATGTATATAGCGACAGTTGTGATCTAGGCTTGGGTTTTTTTTCTCACGGATACCACAGATTCAATACACACGGATTTGCACAGATCAGCACGGTTCGCGTCAATCTGCGATGATCCGTGACATTCAATCAGTGTCATCGGTGAGAAATGCATTTTTGAAGCAACCACCTTTGAATTCTCCTAATTTTTTCCCTCGCCTTTTGCACTGTTTGTCATATTTTGGCGTTCTGATTCTTTGTTAAAATTCCAATTTCAGCCCCGCGATGCTCCTCCGTCTTTCTTACTGGCTCAACAATGTGGTCGTCCGCTGGCAGCTTCTCCTGACGGCCGTGGTGATCTGGGGCGTGAGCTTGTGGCTGAAATCCAACTACAGCGACGACGAATCGAACCTGTGGCTGGTGATGAACGTGTTCCTGATCATTATCAAGTGGACTGTTGTCGGCCTTTTTGCTATCAGTTTATTGTTCACGGTAATCGTTTGGTTGCTTTTCTTATATAATATAAAGCATAGGAAAGTCGGCGTGCAGATCCAGTTCGGCGAAGGGCAGCGTGCAGAAGCCGGCTTTGTACCGTTGACAATCATTCTAAATGGCCCTGTCATCCGGCCCTTTCTCGGCACGGTTCAGGGCCGACTTGTCTTTGCCGGCAAGAAACTTTCAGATTCCATCATTCTCGATACGGATATTTTCAAAAAAAGAACTTTCTCCCGACTGGCGATAAAGGGAACCGGTAAAACGCTCCTTCATGACCGCGGCATATACGATGTCGAGAAGGTGCATATTGTGTTCTGCGACATGTTCAATCTCATTGCGTTACCCCATGCCGTACCGTTCACGCAACAGATTTACACTTTGCCGGTTGCTCAGAAAGAGACAGTCATCAAGGCACAGCCCAACACAACGGAAGAGCAGAAGCATCGCATTGAGATACCCAAGCGGGTGGAGGGTGAGTATGTCAATTATAAAGAGTTTGAAACGGGCGATAACATACGGCGTATTGTGTGGAAGATCTATGCGAAGAGCGGCGAGCTTGTGGTGCGTGTGCCTGAGACAAAAGATCCATACGCATCTCACTTGTACCTGTATGCCAGTTTCTATGAGGGTTTCGACCTTCAGAACGGAATATTCGATACCGAACTATTGAATGTCTATAAAGACAAGCTGCGCAACGTCTTCGAAGCATTGAGGAAGAATGAATACGACGTTCGGATACCCGCCGATCAGGAGGTTCCGAAACTTCCCGGGATGAGCGACAAAAAAATTGAGCTTTTCCAGATCACGGCGGCCTCTTGGCAAAAGGAGAAAGCACCGGCGGTTTTTGTGGAACCAAATAAGGCTGCTTTTGTGTGCCTTTCTTCCCTCGTTCCTTCGACCGAAATTGAAATCCTGTTGCGTAATCTGCCGTTCAATGTTCCGATAATGGTGATAAGAATGTCAGATGCTATACGCTCACCTTTCGACATTCAGGTAAAAAATATTTTCTTCAGACCTGAGAAGCAGCCTGCTGACAAATTGCAACGACCCTGGTTTTTGTCGCCGTTGAGGAGCAAGCTGTTGAAGAATGAAGCTGAAATTCAGAAGGTATTGAAGCAGCGTGGAAACGCCACTTTGGTGAGTGCAAAAGAAGTTTGAGAATGTTTATCGTGGGGAAATTTTATGCAAAGAACGCTAAGGAAAAACTCAAAGTGCCGAAAGCATCAGGTGCTATCTTTGCGTCCTTCGCGAATGGTCTTTGCGACCTTTGCGTGAAATGTATTTTAAGCTTGAATGAATAGAGAGAATCTTACACAATTGTTTTTACGCTGGATCTTCGTCGTGTTGCCCACGGCGGTGATTGGCTACATCACGCTGCGGTATATCAATTTTTCCTACACGGCATTCAATTCGGGGATATCCAGTCAGGCGTTTTACTTTACTCTGGGCTTGTTGTTGTCGTACTCGCTTTATTTTTACCGCGCGAGATGGCTGATCACTTTCGCGATACTGTGGCTCGTCTATTGGCTGATCGGAAAAAAAATCGTAAAGCTTCCGGGCGAATTCGATGTGTTCTATGCGACGGCACGATTCCAACTTCTGGGTATGGTGTTCCTGATCGGATGGCTGTTCGGATTCCTGCTGACTCGCGTGAGATTTTCATACATCATTCTTTGCGGAGTCATGGCGGCTGCCACATTGGTGACTACTTCTAATACCATTGACGTCAGTCTAAGTTATATCCTGCTGCATCTTGTACCAGTCGTTGTCTATGGACTGTACATGTTGTTCCTTTCACCGCTGCTGCAGGAGGGCATTGAATTGGATCTGAAAAAATCTGGTCGCTTGTTGGTACGGTTTGCGATCTTCCTTTTGCTTGTCGTGTTTGCATTTGTCCTCGTTGAAAGCCTGCTAAAGGGAAATCTTCAGGCAGTAGAGAAAGAGCTCGCCGCACGTGGCGCTAAAGAAGGAGATAAAAAAGATAAAGGTGGCTATGATGAGCGTTATGGCTTGATGGAGTCGAAGGACAATGCCTTCAAGCTGAAAGATACGATGCGCATCAACTCAAGGATGAGCCAGTCCGACAAGCTCATGTTCTGCAGCCGCCTTGATAAATTTTTCCCTGACGGCTCGCCGATGCCGATGTACTACGTCTATCACTACCTCACGAAGTATGATCAGACGATTGAAAGTTTCACACGCGATGCCGATGTGCCTTACTTCGATGAATTCGACACCGACCCGTCCGATCTGCCAATGTACCACGCCCGGGCGGACTCCAACGTCATCAGGAACTCGTTGGCGAAAAAAGGAAGGACTGTTGTAGAGTCACAGATCTATCTGGCGGCTAACACATGGAAGCATGCGCTGCTTGCACCAGCCGGAGCTTATTATGTACAGACGATACCCGTTGAGAAAGATTTTCAGTCACAATTTCTATCCGCCTATAAAGTGAGATCATACGCGTCCGATTTGAACAACGCATATTTCGTCTACAACCCCACTGCAAACCCAATGCTTGCTTCAATCCAGGAAGCACGTTATGAAGAGCTGAGAAGTGTTGACGGTTACCGCAACGTTGACAAAGCCTTCCTCGAGTATTATTCTAAAATGCCCCGAGGGCCGCTGTATGATTCCATCTCCAAGCTGGCCCAATCCATAACAAAAGGAATTGACAAGCCTGTAGATAAGGTCAAGGCAATACAAGATCATTTCATGCAAAAGGATGAAAATGGAAAAAGAATATTCACTTACACGCTGAAGCCCGGAGGCAGTCCCAATGATCCGAACATTCCTACCGCAACGATGCTGGGTAATTTTCTCTTCAAAACACATGCGGGCTATTGTACCTATTATGCGGGCGCATCTCTCTTCATGCTGCGATCCCTTGGAATCCCGTCAAGATTTACGACAGGATTTGCCACCATAAACAGAAGCGATAAGAACAAAGGGTGGTATTGGTTTTACGCAAGCCAGGCCCATGCGTGGACGCAGGTTTATTTTCCAGGTTATGGTTGGCTTGATTTTGACATGACTATCGGCAATGAAGATCAGCAAAGCGCTCCCAAGCCTGATGGAACGCCGCCCCTCCCGCCACCAGAGGCATGGCTCGTGCTGAATGGTGTTGCAGATAGCGCTCCGGATGTCAACGCCAAACGCCTGGATGTCTCGTTCAAAAACCTGATCTATTTCGACAAAGAGTTTGGTTTGTCGAAGGCGATAAGTCGCACCATTGACGTTTCCATGTGCCGCGTGCTGTATGACAAGAAAGACACAACCCTTTCCGTCATTTCTGCAGGAGATTCGGTGGTGGTCGTTTCCTATAAAGATGAAGCCAAAAGAATTCCAAAACCGCGGGCAGGCATCTCAATTGAGAACCAGATCGATAATTTCCCTAAGCCCATCGTTGCAGATGAGATTCACATAAAGTCGAAAGACAAAGCCAAGAAGGATGAGGCCGTTCGAAAAAAGAAAAAAGCGGAAGAGAACGGAATGTCAGCGAAGGAAATTTTGGTACTCGCCGCCGAAATACTGGGAGGAGCAATCCTTTTCGTCCTGCTGTTGCCTCTCCTCTTTTTCATCTATATGATGCTGCGCCTTGCGTTCGCAAGTGAAACCAGATCGAAGGCAGACCGTGTGTACCAGGCTGCCCTGTACAGATTTCATATGGCAGGTGTGGAGAGAGAAGGAGAAACTCCACTCGACTACGCAAGAACTAAAGTTGATCCCGTCTTCAGTGCCGGGTTTGCAGAGTTTATGAATGTCTATTTGAGATTGAAGTACGGATCAAATACGTTGCTGGAGGGCGATAAGGAACTAATTGACCGTTTCACGGCGACGGTTGGTCCGGCAATCCGCAAGAGCAAAGGTTTCTTCACCACCTTTGTCGGCTACTTCAATCTTTTACTTGCCGTGCGCTACTTCCAGAAACCTGAATCAAATGATTTTGAAAATCAACCACCCATATGAGCGATTCCAATCAAAGTGCCAAGCTTGTTAAGCTGACGGAGAACATCGAAAAGATCATTCGCGGAAAGCCGCAGCAGATTAAGTATGTGATTACTGCATTGCTTTCACGGGGTCATATTCTTCTCGAGGATAACCCAGGGGCCGGAAAGACGGTGTTGGCAAAGACACTTGCTCAATCTATTTCCGAAAGTTCGGCTGACGTTCATGTGCCAGGAAGTGGAGCTGCATTCAAGCGCATCCAATTCACGCCAGACTTGCTTCCCATGGACTTGATCGGCTCCTATATTTTTGATGAAACAAAGAAAGATTTTGTTTTCAAGAAGGGCCCCCTGTTTACGCACGTGCTGTTGGCAGATGAAATAAATCGTGCGTCACCGAAAGTGCAAAGCGCGTTGCTCGAGTGTATGGCAGAGAACCAGGTGTCAGTGGGGGAAACGACCTTTCAGCTGGATAAATTCTTTTTCACGATCGCCACGCAAAACCCGATCGAGATGGAAGGAACGTATCCGCTTCCTGCGGCGCAGCTAGACCGCTTTTACATGAAGATAACCTTTGGCTACGTGAGCGAGGAAGTCGAACTGGATATTTACAACAATTACCTTTCGATTGGCGACGTCAAGCACACCGTGAAACAGGTGCTGAGCTATGACGATATTATTGCTTTGCAAAACGAAGCTGAACAAGTGGCTATTCACCCGGAACTTGTTAAGTCCGTGGTCAAGATCGCACATGCCACACGTAATCACCCCGAAATTGCGCTGGGCTGTTCGACGCGAGGTGGAATCACTTTTATTAAGTGTCTTAAATCGTGGGCGTTGGTGAATCAACGCACCTATGTGATTGAGGATGATATTCGTTCATTGTCGCATCCTGTTCTTCACCACCGCCTTATCTTCAGGAATCGCGAGGCGTCGAAAACGGCACTGCAGCAGATCGTTGATCAGGAGGTGAACAGGCTTGCTAAGCTCGGTATCACAAAAAAATGACAGAAATGAAGATCCGGCGCCGATATGTGATTTGTATTTTTCTGGCGGTGGGCTTGTTTGCCGGCATCGCCCGCGGGCAATCCAGCGTTCGTGCCACGATTGACCAGGAGCGCGCTGAGGTAAACTTTTTGGAAGACAAAGCACTTGAAAAATCGCGAAGCTGGATCCGGCAGGATAGCACGTACTACGTGGGTCACCTTTATTTCGGAGGTTATCTGTTTTTCAGGGCGAACGATAAGCTGGGCTTTACGAAAGCGATTACTCCGTTGAAGAAGGCAATGGATCTGATGGACGAAGAGTTCGGAAAGCAACTCCGCGTTCGAAGCAATAGCTACGCTACCTACGCCGCCGTCTATCGTTACCAATCAGACTACGGACTGATCTCGTACTTGCTTGACCGATGCTATCAAAACGTGGAGATGCCCGACAAGGCAATGGAAGTCCTTGAAGCAGTTCGTGACAAAAACATGCAGCTTGAGAATACGGTTACGCCATACAATACCATGGCGTGGATCTATCACCGGAACAGGGTGTATACGTCGAAGCAGTTTCCGTTCCTTAAGAATTCCGTGAAGGAGAACGTGGCTACAGCCAATAAGTATTTGGATTCTGCCATCATGAAGCTCCAGACAGATATGCCAATGAACGCAGGGTTATTCGATCCTAATTTTCTCAACCGGCAATACCTTGGAACATTTCATTATAAGGCGATGATCTATGACTACAAACTCGAGATAGACACAGCTGAGTATTACTATAACACACTGATTCAGAACGGCGCTTACTCCAGTAACAACTACGCGGAATTCAAGCTTGCAATGGGAGAATTCAACCATGCAGACCTATTTTTTAAGGAAGCTGAAGAGCGTGAGGCCAGCCCTGAAAAGACAACGAAGGAATACTATTATATGCGTGGTACGCTCGACACCTATCGTGCGCACCCCGAATCGGCGGATACCCTGCTGAGCAATGTGTTGAAAGCGCAAGGCGCAACGCCTGGGTACGGATGGCACTGCATAGGTCTTGCGCGCGCACTTCATTTCGAGGGACTGACGGAGCAAAGTCAGGACCGCGCCAATAAGGCAGCGCGCTTCCAGGAGCTTCATATCGGCACAACTTGGGGACAGGAACAGTACAATCTCGCGGTAGCCTCCTTGAATTACATCAATCAGCTGCAGTTTGAGAAAGAATACATGTTCGAGCACGACGAATGGTGGTTCTGGCTCAACCCGGTGAACTGGTATAAATGGGTAAGTTATTCGTTCGAGATCAGGCAACACAAGCTGGTGCTGGCGTCGCTTGTAGCAGAAAATCCCGAACGCGAACAGGTGATCTATACTATTTTCTCACCCGAAAACCTGGTGACGTTTGATGAAGTATATTCCGTGATTGACGGATTCGGAAACGAATACTTCATTGACGTTTATAAGAAGCTGCTCGCCACGGATAAGCGTCCGCGTGTCAAAAAATATTTCAGGTATTTCCTTGGGAAACTCTATCTGGCCGAAGGAAATGAGAGTGAAGCAAAAAAATATTTTCAGCAAGTCCTCGATGATCCCGAAGCCGACGACGAATACCAGAAGATGTTGTATGCGCGTGTGTATGAAGGGTTGGCCAAAGCCAGCTCGGGAGATGAAGAGATTAAGTGGACTGAAAATTTCTACCGTACATTTCCGCAGCTGGTTCCTTTCTCCGGGCTTACAATGCGTTTCCGGCTCGACGCTGACGCGCAGTCTGATGCACAGAAGGATATTTTGGATGGGCTAAAAAATTGCTCCATTGATTTCGTCAGCGATCCAAATGCCCCGTTGGTTAGTGTCTTTTTCAGAGAATCCGGCGATGCCATTAACATCGATTATTCAGTTCTTACGGCAAATAGTGATAAGATCACCGGTGGCTCATTTCGTGTTCCCAAGAATGAAATTGACAACGGCGGAAAGTTACTTGCATACAGGCTATTCAAGATCAATAAAGAGAAGATAGGAGAGAAACCCGAGGTTGCAGAAGCGCCGAAGGAAGAAAAATCCGTATAAAAGTCAATTATTGCCCAGTCTTCGGGCCAATTCCTTCTCAACTTGTGAGGAGAATTCATCCAAAATGAAAAAGAAAATATTGACCATGTGCCTGGTGGTACCGGTATATTTTGCCTGTGCGCAGGAATCAAAAGTTTCCTTGACCGAAGCGATTCGAAATATACCTGGTCAAAAAGATGAACGATTCTTTCAGGCAATGAACAAAGAAGGTATGACCCTGTTCTTGTATTCGCCGAGGGAAAAGGATGACCAACGGCCACACAAGCGTGACGAAGTTTATATTGTCGCAAGGGGAAGTGGCCGTTTTTTTGATGGCTCGAAGACCTATGATTTTACAACCGGAGATGTGTTGCATGTACGGGCCGGAGTTGAGCACAGGTTTGAGTCTTTTTCAGATGATTTCTTAACTTGGGTTGTCTTCTACGGACCTGAAAAATAGACGCGCGAAGCGTTCTATGATCCCGGTCTTGAAAATAATTCAAACCTCCGCTTATGATCAACAAAGTGAAATCTACGCTGGTCCTTGCGTTTCTTGTTGTCACTGTGCCCGGGCAGGCCCAGCTCGATGGCTTATGGGTGGTGACAAAAGTCTCCGTTGGAAACCAAGTGATGACTCCCATTGCGAAATGGGTGAGGTTTGAGCATGAAAGGCACACGTCCGGGAACGGATGGCTACAGCACACCACTGGAACTATTACATACAACAAAAAGATCTCTACCCTGGATATTAAGAATGACAACGAGCCCAATGAGGATGTCGGTCCGTTTACAATAGCAAGTCTGACTTCAGATGAAATGAGATGGACCAGGATCGAAGAAGGAGAAAATGTAGTGGTTGACCTGAAGAGAGCGAACGCCCTTCCCATGAGTCCTTCGGATGAAATTCACGGCTTGTGGGGACTTGAGAAAGCAACCAAGGCAGGCGCTGATATTACCTCGCAGTATGATCCTAAGAAGAAGTATACAATGTTCATTCAGTGGACACACAATTATGTGATCAATAACGGCGCAGAGAAAATTACGGGCATCTGGTATGTCAATGCGCACCGGCCTGAATTAAAGCTGTTGGCGGCTGGTCACGAACAGGAACCTGATAAGTGGGAAATTTCGATACTTTCCTCTTCGATAAGAAAACTCGTAATGAAGGGGATGTCGGATAACAACAAGGAAATCGTGTTGAATTTCAATTCTCTAACCGAATTCCCGAAATAGTTCAGGCCCTGATTAAGATTTTTCTTACTGCGCCCAGTTCGCATACTTCTTTTTGAAGTAGGCTAATGACGCCAGCATTAGGATGCTTCCTGCTCCGGACAGGAAATATCCTGAATAGACAAAGAAGTCCAGCCAGCTTACATCATGCTGCCCGAAGTTCTTGTAGATGACAGCTGCTACACTTCCAACGTACCCGAATGAGTCCGCGAGGTTGATCAAAAAAGCGACGGTCCCTACATACTTGAATGCAGCAAGCAACCGGTCGAAAAAAATGCTGTTGAACTGGATGTATCCGAAATAAAGACCCATTCCGATGAGCGTCATCCACATCGGCGGCGAGATCATGTGTTGCTGGAAAGCGAACGTCGCAATTCCAACAAGTAGCATTCCGAACAACACCATCAGGTGATTAATAATGAGTGCGGCTTTATTATTCTTGATCACCATCAGCACAGCAATCGCAATGAGCACGGTGATGGACACCGGTGTTTCGGTTTGAGTGAAGATCCCAGGCTTGTCGCCATATCCCAATGACTGCCAGATCTCTGCTGAGAAATTATCGCGGAATTCGCGGAATGCTGTCAGTAACGCATAGCTCGCGATCAGCAAGAACAATCCTGGGCCGAATGTTTGGACGAACTTCAATCGCTCTGGCCCCGACATGGGCATGCGTTTCGTGCGAAGTGCTTCATCTTCCGCAGAAGGAGGAGGCAACTTGTCAATGAGCCAGAGGAAGAGCAGCAGTGGAACAAAGAAAAAGACGGCCGCAACAAAGGGCATCCAGAATTCATTTATGCCCCAATCACGCATGATCAGTCCACCAACAGTCTTACCGAATCCTGCCGCGAATATGAAACTGACTGAGAGACTGGCTCCGAGTACTTCCGTATTTTTTCTACCCTCCAGGTATCCGAACACCAGGCTCCAGACCATTCCCAACGGCAGGCCGTTAAAGAAAAGGAAGATGAGACTATACGGATGCGGTGTGATGGCGAAGAACAGCCACGATACGGATGCGACGCTTGTGAGCATGAGAATTCCTTTCGTGCGATGCATGGCCTTGAGTTCGGATACAACTTTGATCCCGACAAATTTCGAAATCATGTATCCAAACACCTGGAAAGTCACCATCCAGACTTTGAAGTCGATACCCGCGTAGGATAGTCCCTCATAAGTGGCAACGCCGAATGTTTTTCGAAGGGAGAAAATGCAGGTATAAAGGCAGAAGGAAGTGACGGCGCCGTAGAGGGTAAGATTGAACGTGCTTGTTCGTTTGAACCAGGAAGTGACGGGGTGATCAGTGTTCATGAATGATTTTAGATGGGCTCGACCATGCTCGGAAAACCGGATCGAATTATTTTCTATAATCCAGCGCCGGCTTCCTGTCACCAATCAAAGCTTCATATTTGAAATTTTCGCCGCGCTTCTTTTTGAATTCCGTCCAGGCTTGATCGATCGTAGCTTGATTTGAAAACATGTCGATTGCGGTTAACGCGAGCGTTTTTGCAGCAACCATCATACCTTTCGAACCGATCGTGGTTCCTCCCGCTGCAACTGCCTGCCAGCTGTGAGCGGCAGTGCCGGGCACCCAGGTAGCGGTGCTCAATCCTACGGTTGGCACCACCCAACTTACATCGCCGACATCGGTAGAACCGGCGCCAGAATCGTCACGTGATTTCAATGGTGAAACCTGGTTGGTGCTTTCCAGCGGAAGTGCCTGTGCCTTGAATGTCTCCTGGATCTTTGTGGCGAATTCTTTTTCCTGTTCATTCAATGTATAACCTCCCACTGTCCGAAGATTGGCATCCATCACTTTCGACAGCGTTTCATTGCCGAGAAGATCATATACGCCTCCTGTCACTTCAATTTCCACCCGTGTCTCTGTCCCCATCGCCGCACCTTTTGCCGCAAGCTCGACGCGATCCCAGATCGTCTTTACGTTGTCACGACTCGGATTACGAACATAATAATATGCTTCGGCGAAAGCGGGTACAACATTGGGTGCCTCACCGCCCCGGGTGATCACATAATGTATCCTTGTTTCCTGGGGTACGTGCTCACGCATCATGTTGACCATCGCATCCATGGCTTCGATACCATCAAGGGCTGAGCGTCCACGTTCAGGACTAGCGGCTGCATGAGAAGCGACTCCGTAGAATCTCACTTTACCATTTTTGTTTGCCAATGACGACCCATAGTCAACGCCATTTGTTGACCCTGGATGCCAGTGCAAGACGACATCCACATCTTTAAACAGACCTTCGCGGACCATATAGACTTTTCCGGAACCACCTTCCTCAGCGGGACAACCATAGAATCTGATTGTGCCAGGTTTCTTGTTGGCGATCATCCACTCTTTAACCGCAATTGCTGCTGCAGCGGACGCGGTGCCAAACAAGTGATGTCCGCAAGCGTGGCCGGCTTTCTTTCCGGGGATGGGCTTAAGTTCAGGAACGGCCTCTTGGGAAACACCTGGCAGCGCGTCGTATTCACCAAGGATGCCCACTACAGGCTTACCTGATCCGTAAGTGGCTGTAAACGCGGTCGGCTCGCCGGCAATATTGGCTTGCACAGTGAAGCCAGCGTCTTTTAATGTCTGTTGAAGCAAGGCAGAACTCTGTTCCTCCTGATAGCCCACCTCGGCAAATTCCCAGATCTTGTGTGCCGTCGCAGCGTATTGATCATATTTGGAATCGATGGATTTGATTACGTCTTGTTTTGTTTTTTGTCCGAGCGCAGGTAAAGCAAGGATCGCGATGGCAAAGAGACCAATGGTTATGCGTTTCATGGGTTCAGGTTTAGATCGAAAGCTAAACCAAAAGTTAAAGAACTAAAAGCCGACTGCTGACATAGTTGGACGGCTGAAATTTTTGTTTTCCCACGGATCGCGCAGATCTCGCTGATTGGGTAAAATTGTTTTCACGGCAGGTGAAAAATGCATCTGGGCAATCCGCGATATCTGCGGAGGAAAAAAATGAATTTTGGTTATTGGCTCCTGCCGGGAAAGTGGATCGTTGACTTCAGGCTTGCCGATGCTTTTTTTGTCGCCCGTTTTTCTATGCGTACAACGATCACGATCAGCACGAGAAAAATGAAGATGATGAACAATAAGCTGAATACCTTCAATACAGTCTTTAATCGCTTTTCTTTTTCGTGACGCTCGAGCACAGCGCCATAGTTGCGGAATCTTTCAGAACCACGCGCAGTAAATTTTTGCCTTCTGAGCCGTATATCGTGCTTACTCATTGTACTTCACCTTAATATTAAAGCTCCGTCGCAATTTGTCCAAAGCACGATAGGTGCGCATCTTCGCGCCACTTTCCGTCATGTCCAGGATAAAAGCGATCTCCTTGAAATCTTTGTCTTCAAAAAACCGGAGTTGAAGCACCTGCAACATGTCATCGGGAAGTTCTTTTAGATATCCCAATAGACGTTGAATGATCTCTTCATCATAATCCTCGTTCCCGCGTTCGATCAGCTCGCGTACTTTGATCTCCTCTAAACTGTAGATTATTTTCCCTTTCTTCTTGCGATAGAATTTGTTCACCTCATTGGAGGCAATTTTGTAAAGCCACGCAGAGAAGGGTAGTCCGCGGAATTGGTATTTCGAAAGGTTGTTAAGGACATTTACGAAGGTCTGTGACGCAAGGTCTCCGGCTACCTCCTCGTCGTCGGTTTGGCGCAGTATGAAATAGTATATCCGGTCAAAATATTTCTCGTACAGCTCCGCGAAATCTTTTGGATCGCGCCTGGACCGCTCCACTATCTCATGTTCTCTACGGATTTCCTCGTCCGTCATGGGTTGCTCAAGTATAATAATCCTAAGATGCAGGTTAAGTCACAAATCCACACTATTATTAAAACCTACCGCAGATCTCACAGATAACGCAGATTCAATCAGGTGAATTCCCCTAACTCCTCAACTCCTTAACTTCTTAGCTCTTTAACTCCACAATCCTCAACCCCCTGACACCCTTGTTCTTCAAACCCCATTCAATCCCAATAATCACGTATCTTAAGTGACCGCAAAGACCGTTATTTATACTCAATTTTGGCTAACATTTGATGTACCTGCGAGCTCTCATTTCTTTCCTTTTCGCGCTTTTTTCCCTCACCTCGGAGATCGAAGCTCAGCAGTTTACGCTTCGTCAGTATACAGCCGTCGACGGTTTGCCTCAGTCGCAGGTAAACGCCATACTGGAAGATAAATATGGATACCTGTGGATAGGCACATCCGGCGGTGGACTTGCCCGATTCGATGGCCGCGAATTCAAAGTTTACTCCACACTTGATGGTCTCCTTAGCAACATCGTCACGTCTTTATTCATCGATTCACATCAGAATATATGGACCGTCCATCCACGCGGCCTCACGCGCTTTGACGGCCTCAACTTTAAGAGATTCCAACCTGAAGTTTTGCCAGAAGGCATCAAACGTGTGAGACGTGTTGTTGAGATCAACGACACAATTTTCATGGTTTCCAATCCAGGCATGATAGGTAAGATTTACAAGGACTCTATCTATTACTGGTCAAAAAAGATCTTCCCGGGAAAGTCGATTTACTTCACGCATGTTTCGCCTGAAAAGGAAGTGTGTTTTTATCTGAATGATAGCTCGTTTGTTGTGCCGACAATTGAAGGCTATCGGCGGTTCTCACACACGAAAGTATTCAGTAAAGCCTATAACATCTTCAACCATGGGCAGGAGGTTTGGGTCGATACAGACAGTGGCTCATTCGCCATGGATGTCAAGCACGGGACATTCGAAAAAAGAAAAAAGATTATCGACCGGTACATCATATGCTATGATCAGGCCTTTGACACATATTGGACGCGCGACGAACGAACGCTATTCAGACAGCGCCTGGTCGACGGGAAAATGCTGACGGACACCGTGCTGAGAAATATTCCGATCATGAATATTCATATCGATGAGGAAGGCAATACTTGGTTTGGAAGCGCAGGAAAAGGTCTCTATCGATACTACGCCCAGGATTTTGAAAAAATTGGCCCCGGGAAATTCAACACCGTGATGACGATTGAAAGGGACAGTGACGGTGCTGTTTGGGTTGGTTCCGATGCACTGTGGAAGATGGATAAAGGCAAGGCCAGAATATATCCGCTGCCAAACGGCCATGATGATGGCGTAATGGCGATCCGTAAGAGTCCATCCGGCGACCTTTGGATCGGATCATATTCCGGACTGGGAAAATACGTTAGGGCAAAAGATAATTTCACCTGGTATACCCGCGAACACGGACTCTCAAGCGCGTATATACGGGCCCTGGAGTTCGATGACAAAGGGGGGATGTGGATCGGAACCATGAGCGGTGGTTTGAACTACTATGATGGAAAAACCTTCAAATATTATTCCGAGGAGCAGAATGTAAGGACCAAAAACATATCATCACTTTGCTACATTCCTCACCACAAATCGTTGTTCATCGGTTCGGACTATGGTGTAAGCGTTTTGAGCGGCAGCACCATCAACTATATTCCACTCCCGGAGTTCGAAAACACCAGCGTGTATTCACTGGCGGTTTACCGCGACTCACTGCTGCTGGCAGGGTCAGGCGGAGCGGGCATCGCGATCTTTGATCCCCGCACGTTCGCGAAGAAACTCATTGGTCCGCGGGAAGGACTTCCTTCAGGTTTCGTATTTTTTGTTGCGACAGATGAGCAGGACAGGATTTGGGTGGGAACCGAGAAAGGTATTACGCGCCTTCGTCTTGATAAGGATCTCGAGATCATCGAAGCACGTGATTTCGGATTTGACAATGGTCTGAAGGGCATCGAGACGAATCAGAACGCATTCTACATGTCACCGGAAAAAAAATATTTCGGACTGATCGACGGACTTTATCAATACAATGAGTCTGTGAGTATTCCTGATAAAGCATATCAGGTCCATCTCACCGACCTTGAGATATTGTATGGCGAGATCCCCAGCCGCCAATTCGGCAGCAGCCTCGAGGGATTTTTTAAGATCCCCGCTGGCACCGTCTTGCCATCGGACAATAATCACATCACTTTTTATTTCAATCGGGTTGATAAACGCTACCCGAGATCCGTGCGCTATAAGTACTTTCTAAAGAACTTTGACAAAACCTGGTCACAGCCAACGACCATGGGTCGTGTAACGTACAGCAACCTGCCACCGGGACAATATGTGTTCAACGTTCTTGCTACAGATAGGCTCGGAGGCTGGGATGCGCAGCCGCTGGAATACTCTTTCGTAATCAAAGCGCCATTTTATCGCACCGCTGCATTCTACGCGGTGATGGTCTGCATATTGATCGGCTCATTCGTGCTTTTCTTGCTCTTCAGGATCAGGAAGAATATCTCTAGAGTGATCGAGGTGGAACGCATCCGGCAGCAGGAGCAGGAATCGTTGCGCAAGGAGATCGCGCGGGACTTTCATGATGAGATGGGAAATCAGCTCACGCGTATCATCAACTATGTAAGTCTCATGCGCCTCAATGGAAACGGTAATGGCCATGGACCCGACTTATATCGTAAGGTGGAAGAGTCTGCTAAATACTTGTACAATGGAACGCGTGATTTTATATGGGCGATCGATCCGGTCAATGACGATCTTGGCAAGCTGTTCCTGCACGTTCGCGATTTCGGTGAAAAGCTCTTTGATGAAAAAGACATGCACTTTCGCGCGTACAATGAGACGAAAGAAAAGATAAAATTGCCTTACGGGTTCAGCCGTGAAGTGAACCTGATCTTTAAGGAGGCAATGACCAACTCTTTTAAGCATTCTGGTGCTGCCAACGTATCGTTTTATTTGCGTCCTTTGGATGACGGGTACGAGATGGTGTTGGAGGACGATGGAGTAGGTTTTGATCAGGACAAAGTCAGAACGTCGAACGGGATAAAAAATATCAGTTCACGAGCTGATAAAACGAATTCAACTTTAACAATTGAAAGAATGCCTGGCGGCCACGGCACCCGGGTTCAATTAAGATTCACCACAATAAAAAAGAAAACGTATGATACCGGCAACGAAAAAACGCGTGCTCATCATTGAAGATGATGCTGAGATTCGCAACAGTTTTGTAATGATAGTTAACAGTTCGCAGAAGTTTGGCGTTGTGAACGCCTACGGCAACTGCGAGGATGCCATCAAGCACCTGGCCCAGGATAGGCCGGATTACGTGTTAATGGACATAGAGCTTCCTGGAATGAATGGCATCCAGGGAACAAAGATTGTCAAAGACAAGAGCCCACACTCCGAGATCATCATTGTCACCGTTTACGAAGACAATGAATTGGTTTTCGAGGCGCTGAAGGCCGGCGCGACAGGTTACATCACCAAAAGCTCGAACCACCTAGAGCTGTTGTCCGCACTTGAAGAGATATCCAAGGGAGGCGCGCCCATGAGCAGCAAGATTGCCAGGCTTGTGATCGATAACTTTCACATCAATCCGAACTCACCGCTTACCAAGAGAGAGACAGAGATTCTGCAGCTTATCTCCGAAGGAAAAACATATACCCAGATATCCGAGGAACTCTTCATCTCCAAAGAGACCTCCAAGACGCATATCAAGAATATCTATTCCAAACTGCAGGTGAACAGTAAGTCACAGGCTTTGGCGAAAGCCGCGCAGGAGAAGCTTATCTAGATCCCGGCAACGGATTACGCGGATGAATGCGGATTGATGGATTTTTTATCCTGAAAATCCGCGTCATCCGCGGCTCAAAAAGCTTTGCGACGTTTTATCATTTTAGTAAAATCCATGGATTACGTCATTTGATAACAAACCTACCCTCAAAATCCCTAATCAAAGGTGATTCCTGGAAATTTGCTCAAGGGTATCTTTGATATGTATTTGGGTAAGGTAAGGTGGCTGCTATCATGGTCATGGGTGGATTTGGAGCAGCCACCTATTTTTTTCAGATAGTTACAATGCCCTGACGGTGCTTCGTCAGGGTTTTTTTATTTAATAGATCGTGAAAGGCGTGCCCCTGGGTTAAGTTTTCTGGACCAGCACCTTCACACCCCGCCTTTCCCCTTGAATCTACTTGAAATGTCTTGCGTGAATTCTTAGCTTTTGGTTTTAAAACCTTTTCATGAAACGACTTTACATCATATTGCTGACAGCAGCTTCGATCCACGGATTTGGCCAGAAGAAAAAACAAACGCAGCCGGAAACAACCACCCAGCCCGTTGCACAGGTGAGCTCGTCGATAGAAGCGAAGACAGCCTCGTTGAAAAAATTTCCCGGCTATTTCGAGTTTTATTATGATGAAAAGCAGGACAAAATTCTGCTGATCATCGACAAATTCGATACGGAGTTCCTGTACGTCGAGTCGATCACGGCTGCGGTTGGCTCAAACGATATCGGCCTTGATAGAAACCAACTCGGACGTGACCGCGTGGTGAAGTTCGAACGCCGCGGCCCGAAAGTGCTGCTAACAGAAATAAACCTCGGGTTCCGGGCCATCAGTGACAACGCTGCCGAGAAAAAAGCTGTCGAAGAATCTTTTGCGCAATCCGTTCTCTGGGGGTTCACGGTGGTGGCAGAAGACGCCGGTAAGGTGCTTGTGGATGCATCTGATTTCCTGCTTCAGGATGCCCACGATGTAATTGGCACGTTGAAGGCAACCCAGCAAGGCACCTACACACTTGACAAGTCCCGCTCGGCTTTTTATATGCCCAGGGTTAAGAACTTCCCGCAGAACTCCGAGTTCGAAGCGACGCTGACCTTCACGGGTCAACCTACCGGCGGATTTATTCGGAGTGTCGCACCGACGCCATCGAGTGTAACCATGCGAGCGCATCACTCATTGATTCAGCTCCCTGACAGCAATTACAAGCCACGGAAGTTCGATCCCCGTGCCGGCTATTTTAATATGTCCTACTATGACTACGCTACGCCTATCAGTGAACCAATCCAGAAGCGCTTCATCACCAGGCATCGGATCGCAAAGAAAGATCCCTCCGCTGCTCAGAGCGAGGCTGTGAAACCTATCGTCTATTATATGGATCCCGGTGCACCCGAACCCATTCGGTCAGCGTTGATCGATGGTGCACGCTGGTGGAATCAGGCATTTGAAGCGGCCGGATATAAAGATGCGTTCCGGGTGGAGGTTCTGCCCGATGACGCTGATCCGATGGACGTACGTTATAATCTTATAAACTGGGTCCATCGCTACACGCGTGGATGGTCGTACGGAGCGTCGATCACGGATCCACGTACCGGCGAGATCATTAAAGGTCATGTGACACTGGGTTCACTTCGTGTGCGCCAGGATTTCCTGATAGCAGAAGGTCTTCTTGCTCCTTACGAGAATGGAAAACCTGTGTCGAAGGAAATGGAAGACATGGCACTCAGCCGCTTGCGTCAACTTGCCGCACATGAGGTGGGACACACACTTGGATTATCGCATGCTTATTCCTCCAGCGCTGAGAACCTGGCATCGGTAATGGACTACCCGCATCCAGTGGTAAAACTTACCAATGGCAAGGTCGACCTCAGCGCAGCGTATGATACCAAGATCGGCGCCTTTGATAAAGTGATGATCGCATATGGCTATCAGGATTTTCCGGCGGGCACGGACGAAGGTGCGGCGCTCAACAGCATCATCCAGAACTCGATCAAAGCAGGCTATACTTTTTTATCTGATCAGGACGCCCGGCCTGCTGGCAGCGCTCATCCTTATACCCATCTCTGGGACAACGGAAAAGATCCCGCAGACGAATTGAACCGCGTGATGGAAATTCGTTCTGTCGCACTCAGGAATTTCGGAGAGAACAATATCAAACCTGGTGCTCCGATGGCGACCCTTGAGGAAGTTTTGGTTCCCGTTTACTTCTTCCACCGTTATCAGGTTGAGGCTGCGTCTAAAATAATAGGAGGTCTCAACTACCGCTATGCGCTTCGCGGCGATGGACAGCCAGTGGCTGAGTTGCTGTCGCCGCAACAGGAATTGAATGCGCTCGAAGCACTGATCAAGACCGTTCAGCCCTCGGCCCTCATGCTGCCGGAAAACTTGTTGAAAATAATTCCACCCCGTCCACTTGGCTACCAGCGACACCGCGAATTAGTGAAAACGCGTACGGACCTTGCTTTCGATCCGCTCGGCACGGCTGAGACGGCTGCCGATCTCACGTTCAGCATGATACTTCTGCCTGCACGAGCGAACCGTGTGTTCGAACATCATTCGCGTGACGCACGGTTGCCTGCTCTCGAAAGCATTATTGATCGGCTACTGAGTATTTCGATCAGGTCCAATCCCAAAAATGGCTATGAAGGCGCAGTGCAGATGGCGATCGACAATGCCATGTTCACGAGCCTCGCCCGGCTTGCCCTGAGTAACGATGCTTCCGCGCCGGTAAGAGCTATTGCGTCCCTGAAACTTCAGCAGCTGAAAGTGTGGCTCACATCCAGAACAGCTGTCGCGGATGAAGAGTGGAAAGCATTTTATGGCTACCTCGCGGCACAGATCGGTACGCTCGAAAGTGCTCCCGAGGAATTCAAGAAGGACACCTTATTGCCTGCACCTCCCGGGATGCCTATCGGCGACGCAGATCCTTACTTCTGCGGCAACTGATGTTATGATCCGGACAGAAGGACTTGGCTACGCGTATGGGCCACAAAAAGAAATAACGTTCGGTGACCTGACCGTGGCACAGGGGCAGCACTGGCTACTGCTGGGCGAGTCGGGGAGCGGCAAGACCACTTTGCTTCACCTGCTCGGCGGCTTGCTGCGATCACAGCAGGGACGAATTGAAATCAATGGTACCGATATCTCCAGGTTGTCCGAATCGGCGCTTGACCACTTTCGTGGAAAGAACATTGGTTTTGTTTTCCAGAAAAACCATCTCATCGGCGCCCTGTCGGTGAAAGAGAATTTGTTGATGGCGCCGTTTCTCGCAGGTATCAGGCAAGACAGTAACCGCATTGAGGCCGTGCTGGCGCAGCTCGCGTTGTCTGACAAGGCGCGTTCAAACGTCAAAGAGCTCAGTCATGGTCAGGCGCAGCGGGTGGCGATTGCGCGTGCCGTGCTGAATCAACCGGCTATTATTCTCGCCGACGAACCTACTTCCGCCCTGGACGACAGCAACTGCGAGAAAGTCATTGACCTGCTGCTCGATGCATCCATGCAAAACAATGCTACCCTTATTGTAGCAACACATGACCAGCGGTTGAAATCGAAAATAAAGAATCAGTACCAGTTATAATTCCGACAATGAATCTCACTAAGCTCGTCTGGAATTACCTTACATCAAAGCCACTCAATACGGCTTTGAACATCTTCCTGCTCTCATTGGGAATTGCCGTCATCACTGTGTTGTTGCTCTTCAATAATCAGCTGCAGGAAAAGATCGCAACGAACGCCAAGGGCATCGATCTGGTTGTGGGTGCAAAGGGAAGCCCGTTGCAGCTCATACTTTGTAGTGTTTTTCAAATTGATTTTCCAACGGGCAATATCAAAGTGCGCGAAGCTGAAAAGATCGCGCACCACAGGATGGTAAAATCGGTAGTTCCGTTGGCCTTGGGCGATAGCTATAATGGATACAGGATTGTTGGCACAACGGCTCAATATGCGGGACTCTATGGTGGTGAGCTGGCATCGGGCGCGTGGTGGAAAAAAGATCTTGACGTAACGCTCGGCGCAACAGTCGCGCAGCTTTCACAACTTAAGGTTGGCGATAAGTTTGCCAGCGCACATGGTCTCACCAAAGACGGACACGATCATGAAGAAAACAAGTATGTCGTGGTGGGCATTATGCGAAAAACAAATTCCGTTCTTGATAACCTTATCCTCACCAACGTTGAAAGTGTGTGGAAAGTGCACGAGCATGCGGATACGGTTAATCATACCGCACCACTGAAACCGTCCTCCATTGTTCCAAGCGTAGAGAGCAGTGACTCGGTGCGTGAAATTACGTCACTCCTGGTGCAGTATAGAAATCCACTCGCCGCCATCCAGCTTCCCAGGTTTGTTAATACAAATAGCTCGATGCAAGCGGCTTCCCCGGCATTTGAAACAGCCCGGCTTTTTTCGATCCTGGGCGTCGGCGTGGAAGTGCTGCGTGGTTTTGCTTACGTGCTCATCCTGATTTCAGGATTAAGCATCTTCATTGCTCTTTACAATTCTTTGCGCGAGCGGCAATATGACATGGCCATTATGCGGTCGATGGGAGCGAGCCGGGTCAAGCTTTTTGTTGCCATGGTGATGGAGGGCAGTTTCCTGACCTTGTTGGGGAGTTTGTTTGGCCTTGCGACAGGACATGGCGTCCTATGGGCGTTTACGAAGCTCGTTTCGGAGAGCGAAAAGGCAGGGGTAACGCCTTCTGTATTTTATAAAGAGGAGGTCTATATTTTGGTGGGAAGTGTTTTGCTTGGTATCATATGTTCGATAATACCAGCAATTCAGGCCTACCGTACCGATATTCACAAAGTGCTGGCCGGTAATTAGAAGTCGCCGGAAAGCGATATTTTTGGCGCCATGAAATACTTTCTTTCCTTTTTTCTGGCGCTCCTCGTGAGTGTTGCCTGCCTTGCGCAATCCGACGGCTGGTCGTTATTTGCTAAAACGAAATTCGAAGCAAAATACAACGATAAAGCAGCTGAGTATTTTTTGTATCCGGTATTCGCCCCCGAGCTGAAGGACCTCGTTGGGAAGGAGATATCCCTTGAAGGTTATTATCTGCCCATCGACGTTGATGGTGACGCGTATATTATTCTGTCCAAATTTCCTTACAGTCAGTGTTTCTTTTGTGGTGGCGCGGGACCCGAGTCAATCGCAGAGGTCACCTTCAAACTAAAACACGACAAGTTCACTATGGATCAATTCATTCGAGTGAAAGGAAAGCTCAAACTGAACGAAGGAGATATCGATCACGGAAATTTCATTCTTGAGGAGGCGGCGTTGATTACAAAATAAGAGTTTAAACCGCAGGCGCTAAGACACGAAGTGGACAAAGAATAGTCTTTCTTGTCTTCATGCTTGCCGGTCCAAAAACAAAAAAAACCCTGACTCATCATCAGGGTTTAATTTTTTCTAAATTTTGGCCTTATGCCTGCTGCAACTGCAGCTTGGGATATCGGCTCTTCATCCACTCGAAAGCCCCGAAAAGTATTCCGCAGAAAACAAGATTTCCAACAATCATATTCCTAAGATAGGGGAGGGCGAGATAGTAGCACTTCATCAGTCCGCTTAGGTCAGGCGTGAAGGGTAGGCCAGTGGTGATATCCCTGCCGCCGGTTGCCCACAATCCAAAGTCAGATACGATCCAATGGATCAGGCCAGCGCCGATGCCTGCTGCGATGACATTTATCACCGTGACTTTCTTGATGAAATGACCAAGCATCACTACCAGTGCGAAAGCGCCATAAATCCAATAGGCGTCAGAGTAGAAGAACGTCCAATGATCGAAATAGTAAATACGGTTAAGGAGCACGTCACTGATAAACAACGACGCGAGCGGCACGAGAAAGGCTTTCCGGCGGTCCGCAAAATAACAGCCTCCGAACAAGGCGATTGCTCCGACCGGAGAGAAATTGCTCAACACGCTGAAAACCGGGCTCGATTGTACAAGCCTGAAAGCCGCAGCCGCAATGATCATCGTGATCAACACAGTTGTGCGGGGATTAAGTGACCTGATTGACATATTAGTTCCTTGGTGGTACTGCAAAAGTCGTTGAAATAAGGATAAATAGAAAGACTATGTGTGAACGTTTGACAATCAACCTCTCGCTTCCGTTCCGGTAGCTCCACTCTTTCTTTTAGTTCGGGATTTTAATTTCTGGCTATTAATCATATCTTGCAACATAGTTGCAAGTATTGCCTTGTTGGGAACTCTGTTTGCAACATCATTAAGGATTGTGAAGAAAAATAGACGATATCCGGCGCTGGTTTGCTTCCTGGCCTTCAACCTGCTTTTCAACCAGGTTGCCCTCAATTTCTTTCACAACAAACACGACGCTCACAAGGCTTATCAGGTTCAAAGTAACAAGGTTCAGTTTCACAGTCATGGAGACCATTGCAAAGTATGCGCACTGGACACGCTATTTCATCTATACTTTGAAACTGCTCCGGTATTTAGTTTTTGCCATCCCGAAGAATCTGTTGTCGCCATCCCCGTGCGAACAACGGTCGTCGCGCCTGATGATTTCATAAAAGGCCGCGCTCCTCCATTTCTTATCTAACATCTGCGTTGACCAATTGATGCTGCTATGCATCGGTTGATTTCATTCCCGCATCGCCGGTAATGACGACGTACTTCCTCATTCCCCGGTTAGATAAAGAATTGTGATACTATCAATCAGCTTACATGAATCCCACTCATATTATTTTTTTTATTTTCTCATTCAGTGCAACAAGTATGTTGTATGCGCAAGGGAGCCTTTCCGGTAAAGTCACCGACAAAAAAAACGGGGAGCCATTGCCCTACGCAAGCCTTTACATACCTGACTTGCATGTATTTACGAGCACTGATTCTTCCGGAAATTATCACTTCGAACGACTCCCGGGGGCGACCTACAGGATCCAAATAAATGCTTTGGGATTCATGCCTTACTCAGGCGTTATAACCATTGCCGGAGCGTCGATAAAAAATTTCGATCTGGATGAAAGTGCCACTGAACTTGCTGAAGTCGTAATCACCGGGTCCTCCAAAGCCATAGAAATTAAACAATCACCGATTTCAATCGCATCCGTCAACAAGCAATACCTGACCGCGAATTTATCTACCAATATTATTGACGCCATTGCGAAGGTTCCGGGAGTAGGTGCCGTGACGACGGGGCCTAATGTCTCGAAACCCGTTATCCGGGGATTGGGCTTCAATCGTATCCTGACACTTTTTGATGGAATGCGACAGGAAGGACAGCAATGGGGCGATGAGCATGGGATTGAAATGGATAACTATGCTTTCGAAAGAGTAGAAATCATAAAAGGTCCCGCCAGCCTGATGTACGGATCGGACGCGTTGGCTGGCGTAGTAAACCTGATTCCAAGTCAGCCTGGTCCGGAAAATAAGATTTCAGGAAGTGTTACAACAGAGTACCAATCAAACAACGGGATGTTTGGCGGCTCGGTTTTCGTGACGGGCAACAAGAATGGAATTGAATGGGGAACGAGGGTCTCACAACGAACGGCAAAAGATTTTCAAAACCCGGTCGATGGGCGCGTGTACAACACAGCCTTCAGGCAGACAGACATAAATGGGTTTGTCGGTGTGCACAAGAAATGGGGAGGAAGTCACCTGAGGGTTTCATTGTTTGACAACTTGCAGGAAATACCGGATGGCAGCAGGGATTCATTGTCACGCCAATTCACACGGCAAATTACCGAAGCCGACGGTTTTAGGCCTGTTGTAAGCAGTAGTGAATTGAATTCATACAGTATTTCCGTCTTACACCAGCGCGTTCAGCATTACCGGGCATATCTGAAGAACAGCTTCTTTTTCGACAAAAGCAGGCTCGATGCAAACATAGGTTTTCAAAGGAGCGTGAGAAGGGAATTCAGTCATCCCGAAGAACCCTATCAAAACGTACCCGGCCTTTTCCTGCAACTAAATACCGTTACTTATGATGTAAAGTACTTCATCCCCGAATTCAGGAATTGGGAGGCGGTGGTCGGGGTCAATGGCATGTACCAGGTGAACGACGCAGCCAGTGGCACCGAGTTCGTGATCCCATCCTACAGGCAGTTTGACCTTGGAGGATTTGTTACCGTTAAAAGAGAATTTGGAAAACTAAATCTCTCTGGAGGCGCCAGATACGATCTCAGGAACTTCGATAACCAGGAATTATATACGAAGCCAAACCCGGCCAGCGGTTTTGATGAGGTCGTGTACGGCAGCGATAAGAATGGAGCTGACCAGCGATTCAGTAATTATTCTACCACGTTTAATGGACTTACAGGAAGTGTGGGAGCAAGCTATTTGATAAATGAATCCCTGGCGCTGAAACTTAATTTGTCGAGGGGTTATCGTGCTCCAAATATTTCAGAGATCTCTGCCAGCGGCGTCCACCCAGGCACCAATCTTTATCAGATTGGCAACGACCAGTTTAAACCGGAATTCAGTAATCAAATTGATCTTGGCGCTTCTTTCACGAAAAGAAAAGTTAATGCCAGCGCGAGTCTATTCGTAAATAAGCTTGACAACTACATTTACAACCAGAAACTTCTTAATGCACAAGGTCAGGATTCCCTCAGTATAAGTGGAAGTGTCGCGTATCCTACCTATCAGTTTCAACAGGGATCAGTTCTGTTGTACGGACTTGAGGCCGGTATTGACTTCCACATTGTTAAGCAACTGCATTTTGATAACTCTGCTTCACTGATATATGGCGACAACAGAAGTTATTCAGGTGCAATGAAGACAGCAGAAACACAGTATGTTCCCTTCATGCCACCACTTAGGTTCATTTCGGAGCTGAAGTATGAGTTTGAAGGTAAAAGCAAATTTGTTGACAAGCCCTTTTTCAAAATACAAGTCCAACATACGGCGACACAGAATAGAGTGTTCACTTATGATAACACAGAAACACCCACACAAGGCTACACGCTCATTAATATTGGTACCGGTGCCGATTTCAAGAACAAAAATGGAAAATCGATTGTCACTGTGTTCTTACTCGCAAACAACATATTTGACGTTGCCTATCAGGATCACTTAAGCCGGCTCAAGTATTTTGAGCAATACGCAGCGTCGCCCAACGGTCATCTGGGTATTTATAGCATGGGAAGGAATGTGAGTGTGAAGCTAGTCAAGAGTTTTTGATCCGACCTTCCTTGTTCGACTGTGAGCCGCCGTTATAAACCGTAAGCCGCGGACCCACGGATTACGGCTCACGCTTACGATTTATATTTTCTGGACATAAGTGGCAGAAAATCATTTTGAAGTTCCAAGCGAGGACTTTTTCATCAGCATATAATTCTGCTTCTTCGTGCCCCAATGGTATCCGATTGAAAACGGTAATGTCTGACTGTTCGAGGAAACTTTGTACGCCGAATCGAGATCGGCCTGAAAGCGTGCTTCACCGAATTCTTTCACGGGCATAGCATATTCTCCGTACAACTGAACCTGCCAGTCGAGCCGTTTTTTAAATTCCCGATAAGGCACCCCGGTGTCGTCCTGAAAGATATCCACCGAATTTTCCATGACGATCTTCCTCATTTGTGTGAAATTGTCGCGGTGGAGGAGATAGGATGCTGATTTCAAAAAAGTATGGTAGGGACCATTCTGAACAATATATTCAGCCAGTCCCGGTCTTTCGGACATTCCGTTGTCATTTACATTGACACTGAAGTAACGAAGGTCTTTAACTGTCTGAGATCCATGTTCCCTGAAGCGGATATGCACGCCGGCAGTTTTGTAAAGACCAATGTCGTTGGGTGACAGTGGAGTTTCATTGCCACTGGAGTCAAGCCGGATAAATTCCTGACTGATCAGCTCATGGCCGGTGCGCTCAAGAAAAAAGTATAACGGAACCAGGACACCGCGGAGGTTCTTGATGTCGCGCTTCATTTTGCTCGTGATGAAATAGCTCTTGTTGAACACGTCCAGCAGTGAATGTTGCAGACTGTCCAGGAAGCGGCGGCGGAATTCAACGCTGAGCGTGTCAAATCGCGGAGCGGCAGCTATCGGCTCCAGCGCGACGAAGATGTATTCCTTTGCGTTCGGAAAGAGATAGTGGATGTGCATGAAGTCCGGTCCCGAAAATGGATAGAAGACCTTCAGGGAATCCCTTTGCGCACTTGCAAGATTTTCTTTTTGCCAGTCCTGCATTTTGCTCAGCCTTAGATTATAGATGCGCGTCCAGTTGGAGTCAGTTCCGATACGGAAGTTCTTCCAAACCGGTTCTGTTTCCAGAACTGAAAATGAATTTGAGTCTTGTTGAGGAAGTCCGGCTACATAAAGTGCCAGCGCGTCAAGACCTTTGTCTTTAACGATTTCAGGTTTACGTGGAACGACGACGGTGTCTACAGGACTTGTCAGTGAGTCGGTCGTGATCGCAGCTGGTTGATCTTTTCTGGTGTTGCAAGCGCTAATCGCCAGGGCGAGAAGCAGGCAGATTTTAAAATTCAATTTTCTTACCTTTTGTAATACTAAAATAGATAATCGCACCTGGAACCATCGTGCCAAGGGAATAGAAAATTATCTTCGGGTCTTCCCTGAACATGTAATAGATCATCCACGAGGTAACTATTATGAATATGAGCGGCGGCAGTGGAAACAGGGGAAGGCGAAAGGGCCTTTCCGTGTACCGTCGCCGAATAAGGAAAATGGAGATTACAGTCAACATGGAAAAAATCGAAAGGCTGATCGAGATGTACTGGATGATCTCCTTGAAACTGCTCACAATTACAAGAAAAATGGACCATCCGGCTTGAAGGAGAATCGCTACGTAGGGCATGTTGAACCGGTTTGTAACTGAAAGCTTTTTCAATGCGGGAAAGTCTTCGCCCATGGCCTCGGTGATTCGCGGTCCGGCGATCGTCATTGCACTCAAGGTGGAAAGCAACGCGATGCTGAACAGCGCCGAAAATAGTTGTCCGATTTTCGGACCGAAAAGTTTGATGGCAACGACGTTGCCGATGTCATTCTGTCCTTCAAGCTCACTGAACGTCGCGGAGTACAGAAACATGCTATTCAATGCCAAATAGACGATGACAACCGTGGCGGTGCCAAGTATAAGTGCACGCGGCAGATTTTTCACAGGATCTTCCAGGTTACCGGCAATGTATGCCGCTGCATTCCATCCGGTGTATGCGTAAACCACAAATACCAGAGACACGGCAAAGCCGGGCGTCATCATAAGCTCGAGGTCACCTTCTTTTGGCAGAAAGCTTATGCCAGACAGCGAATCTGAGGACATGAAAAATGGCGCAAGACAAAAGAAAACTATGAGCGAGAGCTTGATTGAAGTTAAGACTGTTTGCGCGCGGCCGCCTGTCTTCACGCCAAGCAAGTGAACACCGGAGATCAGAACTATGCTGGCGACGGCAATGAACTTTTCGTTGATCCCGAATAGCACAGACGAATATGCGCCAATGGCTATCGCAACCGCTGATATTGCTCCTGCGAAACCGACTACCGTGCTCATCCAGCCACTCATGAAACCCAGGACGGGATGAAAGACTTTTGCGAGATAGAAATATTCACCGCCGGAGCGTTTTAGCGTCGTGGCAATTTCTGCGTAAGTGAACGCACCGCTCAGGGCCACGACGCCCCCCAGCAGCCACAAGACCAGAATCACAAAACCGGAAGGAAGAGGCCCCACTTGATACCCAAGCGAAGTGAATACACCGGTTCCGATCATATTGGCAATTACCAGCGCTATGCCGACCTGCCAGGTGTATTTGGATGAGCTCATCTTTGGGCCAGAAGATGGCAATAATTTTTCGAATTCTCAGCAGCGGCTCCTTCAGGGAGGTGCATCCTGCATACAAAAGCACAGAGTCGCATTACAGAAGACAGTGCTCTGACGTAATCAATGACTTGCGATCTATTGAAATCAAACCGCCGGTGAAAGAATGATTGGCGTCGGCAAAGTCGGGGTTGAATTTACCCATGGCTCTCCCTACATTACCATATTATTGATCCCAGAAAAAATGAAAAAAACAATTGTCCTCTTCATGATAGTCGCCTTGCCGGCGATAGCGTTGGCCCAGGTTCCTGATTCCGTGTATTCCCGGCAGCACTATGATAAGTTCGAATACAGGATTCCGATGCGGGATGGTGTCAAGCTGTTTACGGCCGTCTATGTTCCAAAGGACAAATCCAAAACCTACCCGATACTCATGCAGCGTACCTGCTATAGCGTCGCACCATATGGTACGGCGAATTTTCCCTCGAGGAGGCTTGGCCCGTCAACCTACCTGATGCATGACGGATATATTTTCGTCTATCAGGACGTTCGTGGCCGGTGGATGTCTGAGGGCACCTTCGACAACATGCGCCCGAATATTCCCGGCAACGACAAAAAGAATACAACGGCGATCGATGAGTCATCGGACACGTGGGATACCATCGATTGGCTTATCAAGAACATCAAGGGAAACAACGGAAGGGTAGGTCAGTTCGGGATTTCTTACCCTGGCTTTTACACTGCTGCGGGCATACCCGATGCGCACCCTGCATTGAAGGCGTCATCACCGCAAGCGCCGATTTCCGATTTTTGGTATGACGACTTTCACCATCAGGGTGTTTTCCTTCAAAGTTATCTGGCTGCATTTGCGGTGTTCGGATATCAGCATGAGGCACCTACCGACAAAAGCTGGTACGATGATAAGATCCGCCGTTTTTATGATCAACATCCAAAAGATGGCTACGCATTCAACCTCGACATAGGTCCTCTCAAAAATGCAACCGAGAAATACCACAAGGATAATTTTTTCTGGCAGCAAATCATCGACCATCCGAACTACGACGAATTCTGGCAGAAGCGAAGCCTTATCCCACACCTCACGAATGTAAAGCATTCGATCATGACGGTCGGCGGTTGGTATGACGCAGAAGATCTTTACGGTCCACTCAATATTTACAAGAAGATCGAGGCTTCCAGTCCTGGCACGTACAATACGATCGTGATGGGTCCCTGGAGTCACGGCGATTGGTCCGTTGAAAAAGGATTCCAGATGATCAACCACATTTACTTTGGCGACAGCATCTCCACGTTCTATCAGCGTGAGATCGAACGAAAGTTCTTCAACTCAATTTTGAAAGAGAACAAGCCAACGGGACTTCCCGAAGCTTATATGTTTGACTGCGGACTGAAGCAATGGAAGACATTTGCGGAGTGGCCCCCGAAGGGCATCCCTGCTACGAAATTGTACTTTGGTGAAAATGGCAAACTGTCAATCAACGCTCCCACTCCAACGGAGGCCGTGTTCCAGTATGTGAGCGACCCCGCACATCCTGTAGCTTACACGTCGCAAACCGAAGCCCTTGTCTTCACGCCACGCCGTTTTATGACTGATGATCAGCGCGAGGCATCCAGGCGCCCGGATGTTCTCACTTTTCAAACTGATCCCCTTACTGATAACCTCACCCTCGCGGGGGAAATAGCAGCCAAGCTGAAGGTTTCCATGTCGGGAACGGATGCGGATTTTATCGTCAAGCTTATCGACGTTTATCCCGCTGACGAACCGAACGACCCAAGGAACCCTTCCAACATAATTATGGCAGGCTATCAGCAGCTTGTGCGAAGCGAAGTTTTTCGAGGCAGGTTTCGTAACAGTTTTGAAAAGCCCGAGCCCTTCGAGCCGGGCAAGCCTACAGACGTTTCCTGGGCGTTGCAGGATATACTTCACACATTCAAGAAGGGTCACCGCGTCATGATACAGGTGCATAGCACATGGTTCCCTTACATAGACCGAAACCCACAGAAGTATGTCGAGAACATTTACAAGGCAGAAGCATCGGATTTCATCAAGTCGGAGATCAAGGTGTATGGTTCGTCCAGCGTCGAGATCGGTGGAGCTGAAAAGCTAAATACAAGGATCGAAGGCATTAAAAAATAAAGTATGAAGAAATTACTCCTGATGGCGACCCTTTTTCTTGCTGGCGAAGCCCTTGCTCAGAAAAGAACTTACGATACGCTTCCTAATCTTCCGGACCACTACAGGCAACGGTTGGCCAAGTTTCGAGCTGAGAAAGCTGAAACTGGCAGGATCATGTTTCTTGGCAACAGCATCACCGAGGGCGGCAACTGGCGAAAGTTGTTGAAGGATTCATCGGTTGTCAATCGCGGAATATCTGGTGATAATACTTTTGGTGTGATTCAGCGGATGGACGAAATCATTCGTTTCAAGCCATCTAAACTTTTCATGCTCATCGGGGTGAACGATCTTTCGAAGAACATTCCAAATTCAGCCGTGATCGAAAATATTTTTTCGATCGTCAGTATGGTGCATTCCGGTTCGCCCCAAACAAAGATCTATGTACAAAGCCTGCTTCCTGTTAATCCCGGTGTGAAAGGATTCATGACGCGCTTCTCAAAGCAAGCTGACATAGTTGAAATTAATGGCCAGCTAAAAAAATACGCAGAGTCATTGAAGTATGAATATGTTGACATTCACAGCGCCTTTCGTGATGGCAAGGAAATGCTCGATGCAAAGTATACTCACGATGGACTTCACCTCAATGCTGCGGGTTATGAACATTGGGTTGAGTATTTGAAAAAGAATTCCTATCTCGAATGATCATGAAACAAAGAATGGAGATTGCGGGGAGAACTTCGATCGTTTTACTAATTGTCTTAATATCCGTCAATAACGCACTTGCACAAATCACGCCGCAAAAGTTGACGGATATCTCCGGGGTTTCACCTGACCCGGATATTGTTATCAATTTAAAAGATCCAAAAAATTTGGTTGTATCAGTTGCGCCTGACCGGATATTCTATACCCAAGACGGTGGCGCGGCGTGGAAGGAGACAAAAGTCGCATCGCGTGCCGGCATTCGCGGGGGAATGAAGCTCCTGTCGGAGCCTAAAGGTGTCATCGACCTTATACATTATTGTGATGCCCTGAATCCATCCCTCACAAATGACCGCTTCGCACTTCAATCTTCGGACGACAAGGGGAGCAGCTGGAAGGAAGAGGCTGTCTTTGGAAATCCTGTTACGAAGGAGGATAAGACTACTCGGGATCAGACGGGCCTATCGTTTACTATTCATCCGAAAAAGCGAATCCTTTACGGCGTATGGACACAGTCTGACAAGCTTGGATTGAATGATCCGAACTGCCATTCAAATATTTTGTTTGGCAGTTGGAATGGAGGAAAGCAATGGGCGAGGCCTGTCCAGCTTAACCAGAATCCCGGCGACTGTTCGGGACAAGAACCGAGCGCAGGGGGTGCCTCCATTGTTATGGACATGAATGAGCGTCTTTATTCAGCCTGGTCAAATCAGGGGATGATATTTTTCGATAGGTCATATGACGGAGAAGTTTGGTTATCGCGGGATCTGGCTATCGCACATCCTGAAACCATGACTTTGAATATTCCAGGATTCGAGCCGATCACCGGCCGACCGACTCTGGTTGCGGATGAAACACAAACAAAGTCTCATGGCACACTTTACATTGTGTATAGCGAAGGAAAGAAGGGGTCCATTGATGCGAACGTTGCACTTCTGCGGTCCACCAACCGTGGTGACAATTGGGTCGGCCCCACGCGCTTCAAAAAGGATGACATAATCGGCCAGCAATTTGCGCCCTCCATTTCAGTTGATCAGACCACGGGTCATATTTTTATCGCTTGTTATGAACGCCGGGACTATGAGGATCTTAAAACGGATATCGTCTTGTTTTACTCCAAGGATGGCGGCAACAATTTTAATCAGGCTTCGGTCACGAGTACTTCATTTGTTCCGGGGCGCGAGAATAAGGTCAACCCGTTTACTGCTATCAGCGCTCACGCTGGAATCATTGCGATAACGTGGACACAGATCGATGATGGTAAGGCGACTGTGCAAACTGTCATCGTCAAGGAAGGCGATATTAAATCAAGGTAGTCAGCAATTCTTGTCTTCAGTGTCGCACGTTTCCCCGCTGGCGATCACTTCGGATCCAACCTCATTAAAAATGCCGACGAACGCCGAAGTCGGTTGTGCGCCCGACACGCCGTACTTATTGTTGATGATGAAGAAAGGAACGCCGCTGATGCCGCGCTGATAATTGATCTGTTCGCGGGAGATCACTTCCGAAAGGTAATTGTCGTTTGCGAACATTTCATTGACATCGGCTTGAGCGACTCCCGCGCCAACGGCGACTGAAATGAGATTGTTTCTGTCCGACAGATCCACACCTTGTTCGAAATATGCTTTCATGAACGCTTCGTTGACTGCTGCCTGAATATTCGATTTGGCGGCCAGCATGATAATGCGGTGGGCGTCACGGGTATTGGGAGATACCTCTTGCTTACTGAAGTCGAAGGAGAGTCCTTCAGCGCGGGCAACTCCCGTGACATGGCCTGTGATCTGCTCATATTTTTCAGTGCCGCCAAATTTCTCAACCAGGTAAGCTTTTTGATCCCTGCCTTGCTTAGGCATGTCTGGATTGAGCTCGAAGGGTGAGAATGTGATTTTGAAATCAAACTTGTCGTCGAGCTGGGCTATGGCCTTTTCCATCCTCCGTTTGCCAATGTAACACCATGGGCAAACAACATCGGATACAACTTCTATAGTAATGGATTGCTTCATTTTGAATCAGGATGCATACATAACAATGTGCTGAAAGAAAGGTTCGTGCCCCTGCGACCTTGTCGATGCCTGATAATTCAGCATTCCAGCCATGGCATAGATTTAATGCAGTTTGTTAAATTTGCGGCTCTAAAAAGACAAAAACCACAATTCCATGATAGCTGACAAGCTGAAATACAAAGTAAAAGACCTTTCGCTGGCCGAATGGGGCAGAAAAGAGATCAAATTGGCTGAAGCTGAAATGCCGGGATTAATGTCACTCCGCGAGGAGTTTGGCAAAAGCAAGCCGTTGAGCGGCGCCCGCATTGCAGGTTGCCTTCATATGACCATCCAGACTGCCGTTCTGATCGAGACTTTAAAGGAACTGGGCGCTGAAGTGTCCTGGTCTTCATGCAATATTTTCTCAACGCAGGACCACGCAGCCGCAGCTATCGCGAAGGCAGGGATACCCGTCTTCGCATGGAAGGGAATGAACGAACAGGAATTTGACTGGTGCATTGAACAGACATTGTATGCGTTTAAAGATGGTAAGCCCCTCAACATGATCCTGGATGACGGTGGTGACCTTACCAATCTCGTGCTTGACAAGAACCCGCAGCTTATCGCTGGCATTCGTGGTATTTCTGAAGAGACTACTACGGGCGTACATCGCCTCATGGAGCGATCCCAACATGGTAAGCTGCCGTTGCCTGCAATCAACATCAATGATTCGGTAACAAAATCAAAATTCGATAATAAGTACGGTTGCAAGGAATCCCTCGTGGACGCGATCCGCCGTGCCACAGACGTGATGATGGCTGGTAAAGTCGCCGTCGTTGCCGGTTATGGAGATGTTGGAAAAGGCTCTGCTGCTTCCCTCCGAGGTGCTGGTGCGCGAGTAATCGTTACGGAGATCGACCCAATTTGCGCGCTCCAGGCGGCGATGGATGGGTTTGCGGTAAAAAGAATGGATGACGCTGTAAAAGATGCTGATATCGTTGTAAGCGCGACCGGAAACCATGGTATCGTGGTAGGCCGCCACTTCGAAAAAATGAAAGACAAAGCCATTGTTTGTAACATCGGCCACTTCGACAACGAGATAGACGTAGCGTGGTTGAAGAAGAATGCCGAGCGTGATGAAGTGAAGCCGCAAGTCGACTTGTACACCCTGAAAAATGGTCGCCAGGTGATATTGTTGGCAGAAGGACGCCTCGTGAATCTTGGCTGTGCCACCGGCCACCCTTCCTTTGTGATGTCCAACTCGTTCACGAACCAGACACTGGCCCAGATTGAGCTGTGGACCAATCATGGCAAATACGAGAACAAAGTTTACATGCTTCCTAAGCACCTCGATGAGAAAGTTGCTTTCCTGCATCTGAAAAAGATCGGGGTGGAGCTGGAGGAGCTGTCTCCCGAGCAAGCCAAATATATCGGCGTTGAGGTCAAAGGACCGTTCAAGCCTGATTACTATCGTTACTAACTCTCTGCTTGCAAATCAGAGGGACCCTGGCGGTGCCGGTAGCTATCGGAACGCCGGGTTTTTTTTTGTCTGACTGGAAACGGGCGACGGGCGACCGGCAGCACATTTAAACAAGTCACCTGTCGCCTGTTCCTGTAGTTCTCTCCGTTTGATTTAAGTCACCCCCTGCACCTGTCGAGCAGGTTGCTGAGCTGGACGGCTTCGTCCTGGGAAAGTTTGATGCTGTTTTTTTGAGATTCATCGATCCTGGCGTCGATCTGTTTAAGAACGCCAAGGCCTTCGTCCGAAATCATGATATCGGCTGCACGCTTATCATTGGGACATTGCCCTTTTGAGATGAGTCCCTTCTTAATGAGCCTGTCCAGAAGGCGGGGGATGTCCGAATTTTTGTCGAGCATCCTCGATTTAATTTCTACCCCGGAGATCTTGTTGGGATGCTGTCCGCGCAGGATTCGGAGAATGTTAAACTGCGATGAGGTGATTCCAAAGGGCTTGAAGAAATCCTGTTGCTTGCCCTGCAGCCAATTGGCTGTATAGATTAGGTTGATAGCAACCTTTTGGTAGGCGTTCTTGAATTTTGGTTGCTGTATTTCGTCTTCAATTTTCATTTGAGAACTCTTCACGCAAAGGTGCAAAGACCGCAAGGGAGAGCGGAATAAGCTTTTGCGGTGTTGGTCTTAAAATCCATTATCAAATCAACCTATAGTGATATGCTGTCGTTCGGGGAAGAAACAAAAAGGGGAGCCTTTTGAGCTCCCCTTATTTGATTATGCTGCTTTCTTGTTGAGCTCGAGTTTACAAACTACCTCGACTTCATCGCTAACCACCGCGCTTCCATCCTGCATCTTGCTGCCGAATTTCACGCCGTAGTCCTGGCGGTTGATTTTTCCATTGAGTTTGAAACCGGCCTTTACACCTTTGCCCGTGTCAATCGTGCCACCATACGTAACATCGAATGTCGCGTCTTTGGTTACGCCTTTCATAGTGAGCTTGCCTTTCAGTTGATACTTGCCACCTGCCTTAGTCAATACGCCTTTGAAAGTAAGGTCGGGGAATTTCTCTGCATTGAAGAAATCGTCGGTCCTCAGGTGACCATCGCGTCTCTCGTTGTCCGTATCGATAGATGTAACTTTCGCGGTGAAGTCAACATCCGCTCCATCGAAGTCAGCATTCTTGCTGACAACGGTTCCGGTGAAATCCTTGAAGTTTCCGGAAACTTCAGATACGACCATGTGCTGGACATTGAAGCCGACGTTCGAGTGCGCCTTGTCAATATCCCAAGTTGTTTGAGCTTTAACAGCCCCGGCGAAGAGCACGAGGGCAACCAGTACGTTTAATTTTTTCATAGTTGTTTTTTTTGGTGACGTAATGATAACCACAATTGATAAATATATGTTTAAACATCTATTATTTAATTTGTATGTAATTGATTATCAATCATATAATTTTATAAAGGCCTACCGCCTCCTGCGGGAGTGACTAATCCTTAACGCACCGGATGTTGTATGCCGCGTTGGTGGGCATGCCACTTGTCACCTTGCCATCCGTAGTGATAAACCCCCAATCGATACTTGACACGCCCCAGTTCGAGATATCATAACCCCGATAGCCCGGTTTTAGCAAATTGAATCCGAGTTCGTTGTTGGTGACGTCGGGGCTCCGGGTGTATCCCCGGGTCTGAATGTGATCCAGCAGGATGTTGAACTCAGCATTGCTTGGGACATGCCACCCGTTGGGGCAAACACCCTGAACGCCGCTGGGTGATGACGTTGACGCAGGCTTCCCCCTCATTGTCGCTGCGCGCGTATAGAAATATCCGAAGTTCTGCAAGTCGTCTGTATTGCCAGGATTGCCATTCGACTTGTCCCTAGTGAAGTAATATACCGTCGCGTCGTCACCATTTACCTCGTTTCCATTAAGCATCGCGGTTGCGTCTGCGTAGCGTGCTGTCTTGAGGTTATCAACCATCCACCATTGCGCCCCGATCCGTAAAGTTCTGTATAGCCTGCCATTGACGTCCAGAACGCTTCCGCGTGCGGCACCTTGCCCGCTGAATTCGAACACCGGGCTTTCGAAGTTCGGCACCCCCCAGGTCTTTAGTTCCAGCTCCGAGTATCTCGTGTATAAGGTCCGCCGGATGTCACTCGCAGAAAGTGCCAGTGCCCGGTCCCTGAGAGTGGTCCTGAGTGCATTGTCGTTCAGGACGCCGTCTTCTTTGAGATCGTTGCTGATTGCCGTTGCGACGGCGGTCATATCAGTAACGGATAGATTCGATTGAATGATCGCAGACATTGCAAGGAGTCCGCCGTGAACGTCCGTTCGTTGTGAGATGTCCATCGTCTCGGAAACCTGGAAATTGGAGATGGAAAAAACGGCAAGCACTTCCTTGGCAGCCTGAAGCTTCGCGTTGGCGAATGTAGTGCCTTTGCTAACCAGGTTCTTTACACGATCCTTTTCGATTTGTGTCATCAGGTTGATATTGACCGTGCCTGTTTTTGCTCTGTCGGTGATCACCGACAACTTCAGGGGAGCCTCGGAGACGCGTGCTTCAACCTCATTAAAATATAGTCCTTCGACGGTCAACTCGGCAAGTGCGAATTGACTCACCGGATCGGTAAAGGCAAAATATCCGCTGTTGCTGGTGATTGTAGTAGTAAAAGATTTTCCGGTTGGCGTCAGGTCGGTCTTAAGTTCTGCAATAGTCACCGTCCCACCTTTCAGGTAAGGGCCCTTCTGCGCATATCCGGAGAGATTGGGTTTTACGATCGAAGGATCGGTGGGCGTCGTTTTCGGAGCTTCATCTTTGTCCTTGCAGCCTGTGATAAGCATCACAACTACCAATGCAACACGCGTTATGGACGGGGTCACTGTTCTCATTTTTCTTTCTAAGCTATGTCTCAGGACAGGGCGAAAATAAACGTTGGCAACAATATCAACGAGTATTTCTCTATTATGAATTCCTTAGATCAACATCCAATCCCGCCGTCTGGAGGATATGCCGATCGCTACTTAAAGGTTTATCCAATAGGTGAGTTTGAGGACGATCGCGCGCAGCTTGGGTTGTCCCACATAAAAGACTTCGTCGTGGGAGGATGCTTCGGCAAAATAGTTGTCTGTGTAAACCAGAAACAAATCGGACACTGGCTTGAATCTCCACTGAAGCCGTGAATTGATGTTCAGGTTCTGGATTTGGTTGTTGTATTGAAAATAGGTGGTCCAGAATACTTTGCGCGAGAAAGTTAAGTCAAACTTGGGACCAAGGAGCACGAGATCTGCGTCGTTGTAAGGTGATGGAAGCCTGATCCTGTTAAAGGTGAAGTTCATGGAGATCACAGCATGAGGCTGTAGCCTATAGCTTAATGTTCCGTCGAGATTCGCGCGCGTTCCATTGTAGTACCCTCCTGAGCGAGTCTGCAGTGTGTAAAAAAATTTCTTCCGCGCATTCGATGCGAAGTAGGCGATCACAGAATTCCAGGAGTAAGATGATCCGGTTGGTAAGTTGACCGCGTTATTGGGATCGGCGGGAAATGTGGGATCGAACGGGAAGAAAGCAAGGCCATAGTCGTTGCGGATCCTTATGAAAAATTGCGCGCTGTTCTGGAAGTTCACCTGGTACCAGAGATTAAAGTCTGCATCGGTGACACCATTTTTCTGATTCCAAATCACGTCAATATCAGTACCTGGCCCATGGCTGTTGATCAGCTTTGATTTCGGATAGAACCAATAGTAAGCTTCGGGCGCAATACGCCGGAAGTTTGTCCGGGGCGCATAGCCTACTTCCGGGTTGTAGTGTGCGCCGATATCTTGTACCAACAGGTCGAGTTCAAGATTTGGAACGCGGTATGTCACTTGACCTGATGCCGCATAGCTGCTGTCAAGCTTGTGCTGATCGAATGAGCGGTGATAGAACGCCTTTCCTGTAAACCGATTGTCTTTGGATGCAAGGTTATATTCAAGACCCACCAGGCGGTTGTAAGCGGTGTCATTGAATGCCTGCTTGTTGATTACGATCATCCCGATATTGGACCGGGTAAAGACTTTCCTTTGTACGGCGGCAACTGCATAGTTCGTCGAAGGCAGATTGATCGAATTATCTTCTGCGGCTTGCATTGTCATCAGTCCGATGCGCCAGTTGTTGTTGATCTTTCCGCTTAGCCTGGCACCGCCGTAGATCCGGTTTGAAATATTCTGCCCCGTGGAGGGATCGCGTGTGACGCCGATTCGCCGCGAGAAGAATGGGCGCATGTTCGAATAACCGAAATTGGCAAAGAGATCGCCGTTCTCAAGAAAGAATTGCCGCTTCTCGGGATAAAAGATCTCGAACCTGTTCAGGTTTGTCACCTGTTGATCGACTTCCACCTGCGAGAAGTCCGGGTTTGCGGTGAGATCAAGATTGAGGGCTGGACCTATTGCAACCTTGGCGTCACCTCCGATGTCGGGCCTGGTGTCCCGTGGCGTTCCAGCTTCGAAATCCTGCTCAGATTTTATTGCTGCGTATGGGATTACAGAAACGTTTCCTCCCGGATGTTGCAGTGGGCTATCCCAAACCAGCTCACGCATGGTAGCGAGGTTGACGATTGGATAGACGCGGGCGATCGGCGCCCACGTAGACCGCTCGGTGTAATGACTGTCGGTGCGATAGAAATTCAAATGCCAGGAATCAAGTCCATGCTTAAAGCGCAACGTCTTGAACGGGATGGCAATTTCACATACCCATCGATCACTCAGAATCTTAGCCTCTGAGTACCATTTATTGTCCCAGTTCAGAGACAGGTCATCCAGTGTGGCACCGCCGTTCGCGATAAGTCCTTCCCGCTGCACGCCAAACGGAGTGATCCCGAACTGAAAACCGTTGGTCTTGTCTTTGTAGGTATCGAAGAGTACGTTAAAAGTGTCGACAAATCCGCCGCTGAAATCACGTCGAAGTGAGTTGGTGATATACTTCCTGGGTCCGAGGCTGTACATCACCGCGTAGACATAAATGAACCGGTCGTCATACAGCATTCTCACCTCCGTGGGTGCGATTGCGTATGATGAATCAAAGGGAAAGTATTGTTTGAACTGGTCAGCAAGTTCGGCCTTCCCCCAGTCGGGTTCGTTCATTTCGCCGTCAATGACGATTGGTCCTGTGGCTTTCTTCACGTGCAGCGCCGAATTCTGTGCCAAAGCTGTCAGCGACAGGGCGAAGAGAAGTAGAACAAGAAACGGACGCATAAGTAGGGGCCGTAAGTATACGGAAATGCTATCAATGCGCCACGCCGTTTTCTCAGAGCGGCTTGTCGAGGTAGAAGTCGGCGGTGAGCCTCTTGTAATCGTTGGTTTGTTGCTCCCCGGCTTGGTAGAGCACGAGTGATTGGTCACTACAAGGTTGCTCGTCGAAGCGAAATTCCATCAGTGATCGCTCCTGTGGTTTGGATGCACGCGTAAAAAATCGTGTGTGCCGGCTGATAAACAACCCGTGGCTATTGGCTTTTAGTATGAACGATGCCGCTTCCGTCGCAGGAAGAATAAGATCAAATCTTCCGGAAGGTCCGAGTAATCTTACGACCGCGTCGAGAAGCTTGTCAGAGCTCAATGTAGTATCGTGTCTTGCAAGCGTTCGACCCTGCGCGGGCGGAAGCAGGCTCTTCGTGAAATACGGGGGATTGGACACGATGAGGTCGTATTTTTTTTGAGGTTCGAATAGCTGGATGTCTGACTGGAATACCTTTACTTTTCCGGGCCAGGGCGATTGTAAAATATTTTGTCTTGCCTGCATTGAATCGGGCTCAAGCAATTCCACCGCGTCGATCGCTGCTTCTTGCTTCGTTCGCTGAGCAAGCATGATGGCAATAATGCCACAACCCGTGCCGATATCGAGAATTGATTTTGCATCGGAGACATCCGACCATGCCCCGAGGAGCACGGCGTCAGTCCCGACCTTCATTGAAGCATCGTCATCGCAAATCAGAAATTTCTTGAATCGGAAGATGCTCATGAATTAGTTCATTGAGCTGATGAAGAATTCTTTTGCCACGGATCTCAAGGATTGAAAGAGATTCTTTATACAAATGGTTTTTTTGGATAATCTGCGAAATCCGCAGGTTGAATCTTATTTTCGACTTAAAACCTCTCTGTCATTTCACTGCAGCAATAATTTTCTGCATCAGCTCGATTTTTCCATCATAGGTATGGCTCACGCCAAGCCTTACGACGACAAGTTTTTTCGAAGGAATGATGAAAATATATTGTCCTTCAAATCCTTCCGCGCCATATTCTTCGTTCGGCAATCCTGGGTGATAACATTTGGACGGATCTTCTTTTGCACCAGCATTAAGCCACCACTGCGCTCCATACTGACCAATCGGAGCGGCCGGGGCCGGGGTGGATGAATATTTCACCCAACCTTCCGGAAGCAGTCGTTCGTTATTCCATACGCCATCGTTCAGGAAAAACAAGCCAAACCGGGCCCAGTCCCTTGCCGTAGCATAGCCATAAGAAGATCCGACGAATGTCCCGGAGGCATCGGGCTCGAGTAGTGTACGGTACATTCCTATCTTATGAAATAGATTCTCATAGGGATACCGATGGTAGATACTGTCGCCCACTGCCTGACGTATGATTTTTGAGAGGAGGTTGGTTGTTCCACTGGAGTACTCAAAAACTTCATTGGGTTTAAACTCAGCTTTTTTAGATGCGGCATAGCCTCCTTTGTCATCGCTGTGCATGAACATGTTATGAAAGTCCCCTGGAAGGAAATAAGATTCGTTCCATTCAAGTCCACTGCTGGCGTGCATGAGGTCGTTCAATGTAATGTTCTTTCGTTCGTCGTTTTGCCACTCTGCGACCGGAGCCGGGTTATTCAAATCCAACTTCCCGCTTTTCACCAAGGTTCCAATAATCGCGTTCGTAAGACTCTTCGTCATTGACCAGCCCATCAGGCGTGACTTGTAGTTGAAGCCATCGGCATATTTCTCGCCAATGATCTCGCCATTGTAAACAACAACTACTCCGAGTGTATTCCTCGGTTTACCCGGATCTGCATCGATGAATGCGCCGTCCAATGCGTTGCGGAGTGCATCATAGTCTACACCGTCGACCTTTGTTTCGGCCAGCTTATTCCCCATGGGCCAACGGACGGTATCCTGGTCGATGAGCGGCGCTGCAGCGGGTACAATATCCTGGGCGCGAACTTGCTCTTCGGAGCGCTGAGCGATCAACGTGCAGCCCAGGCCCTTCCTGTAAATCGCCTTCTTGCTGGACCACAATACTTTTGCAGTCACCGACAGGGAATCTTTGATCTGGATATCCGCCTTTGATAAACCGGGAAAGACCGAGAGTTCTTTTTCTTTTACACTTTCAGGTGTACGTCCCATCACGAATACACAGGAGCACATTGTCTTTGCCGCCATTCCCGACATAATGGGAGGGAAGGTGAATCCGAGATAAATGAGAGCAACGACGAGGAGAGAGGAGATGAGATATAGCGTGTACTTGAGAACGCGTTTAATGATTTTCATCTGAGCTGGGGACTTTATTTTAAAAATGTTGATTTTGAATTAAGGATGATGAATAGTGATTAGCGAATTTTGAAGTGGGATCGCGTTACTTCTCAATTCACTTTTCATCATTCACCGTTTGAATCCAAAATTTAGAATTATTCAAAGCGGCTTAAACTGCTCAAACGCTTCCTTGCAATTAAAGCAATAGTGAAGTGAACGGCAAAGGGTCGGCCCGAATGGCGATCTCATTTCTGTGTTGGTGCCGCCGCACCGCGGGCAGGCAGCATGCTCCAGTATTGATAAGTCTGCAAAAACCTGGTGTGCATCTGGAGGAGGAGCGAGCCCAAATTTCTTAAGGGCTGCTTTTCCTTTTTCCGATATCATGTCCGACGTCCATGCACGCTTAAAGTTGATGTCCACTTCCGGATCGACAATGCCATGTTTCACCAGCGCATCAATGACCTCTCCTTTCATAATGTCCATTGCAGGGCATCCCACAAACGTCGGGGTCATTTCAATTTTTACATGGTGGCCATCGATGGCGATGTCGGTGATGACGCCCAGGTCCACAAGCGACAGTACCGGTATTTCCGGATCCTTCACCTGTTCGAGCCAGGCGTAAACTTCGTCGCGTGTGATAACCTGTGTATCCATTACTTGTACACGATGTCGTAGGAACCAGGGATAATCTGATTGAGGTGATGTTTCATGTGGCTGACGTAATCTTCAGCCAGGAACTGCAGCGTCAGTAACTTCGATTCCTGCTTACCGACATCTGCGGTCTTTGAATAGTTGCCTTGGGCCATCGTGGTGAGGACGGAACAGATCTGCTCATTGATCAGCGTCCAGAGTTCGACCACATCAGAGGCCGGTCGGTGTTGGTAGTCGTTGGCTTTAACCCAGAAATCCTGATCGTAGAATATTTTCGGTGGCGTGCTCTCGTATTGACCTGAAATAAATCGTCTGAGGTTGTTCTGGCCCGAGTCAATTAAATGGCCGAGTACCTCCTTTTTGCTCCATTTGTTGGCTAGCGGCTTACTTGACAAGTCCTTGTCGGAGATGCGGGATATTCTTTCGGAATATTCCGTCACGATTTCATTCAGCTCTGTGACGACGTGTTTCATTTTTTAAAGGGGTTTAGTGCCTTACCATTCAGCAGTGGGGTCAATCCGGAATACTTCGCTCATCTCATCCAGCATTGGTTGAAGATGCTCACTGTGCTTTCCTATACGTCCTCCAAAGATGGGTGTAATGACTTTCCAATCCGGAACCTGCAATGCAGTTTGGGAAATAATTTCTGTGACCGACGATTTCCAGGTTTCCATCAATGTCTTTTCGCCGCTGAAAATTCCGGCCGCGATGATCTCGTTTTCAAATGGTGACTGCTCAAAAATTGCAAGCGCATAAGGTGCTATCTCATCGAGCGAAGTCTGCAGCCGCGAAATGCTTTCTTCCGTGGCGGAACCAAGCTGTTTTACCCAGGTGTTCGCATGCAGCGTATGATATCTGAGCTCACCTTTGATTTTTTTTGCAAGCAGCGCAAGGGGTTCGTACGTTGACTGCGTCAGCATTTCCCACCGCAGTGCATCTGCCGTGTCGAACATAAAGTGGCGGATCAGGCTGAAGTCGTATTCACGGTTTGGCAGCTCCACTAGGATACAGTTATGAAACTGATTGGCGTTGCGTGTAAAAGCAACGATGTCGGGAGACTGTTCTCCCAGGTCCTGTAGCATCGTGAATAACGCGAGGCTTTGTCCAATTTTATCCTGAGCCATGGAGGAGAAGGCGATATCTTCTTCCAGCAACGGGCCCATGCCAGTCCACTCGGAATTGCGGTGACCGAGGATCAGCAGATCGTCGGCCATCTTATACAGAAGCTCTTTTAATGCCTGCTCATTCATACTTTGCGCTGCTGAAACATCAATCGATAATGTAAGATATAGTACAACCCCAGGGGAACAGTTACGTAGATCAGTGACCGCACGTTGTAAATAAGGTTCAACAAGATCAGTACATAAATGCTGATGCACAGGGCGCCCTTCAGTATGCGAAACCCAGGATCGTTGACGTTGATGGTCTCGATGAGCTTGCCGGAGGCGAGAAAAATAAATCCTATGTAGATGAGGTAGTGGTGCGGGTCCATTCTCATCCACATCAACGCGATTCCCCCCATCATCAAGATCACGGCAGTGACCTCGCATATTCGTTGATAAATCCTCCAGCCCATGTTAAGAATTTTGTTTTTCGAGGAAGTTCTTAAGCTTGTCTCCACCCTTATAATCTGCGGCGTCCCTGAATTTTTTTTCAGGGAGCGTGACCCACAAGTCGCGCTCGGTCTGTGTGGTAAACCGAATGTCGGCCGTGCGAAGTGCCCACACGGAGTAAGTCAGTTTCGTATTGAAGATCTTTTTTGCTTCGCTCATCGCCTCTTCCGGACTGCTTCCTTTTACCGTCCCCGCGTGAATAGTCTGCTTCCCACGTTTCGGCAAGTGATAGATTTCATAAGATTCACCACCTGTTGAGGTTGGAACATTGGCGATCAGATCATATGCATTTTGGGTTCCGTCCGTCAGGGGAGAAACGAAAACGCTGCGGGTGTCAGCAACGTAAAGCGACGTGCAGGTAAAGCGTCGGGTGAACGCCTCTTTTGCCAGGACGTATGCAAGCTCAAGGTTGGGAGCATGTACAATGCCTTCATGCTGAAATGGTTTTCCATCTTTGGGCTGCACGAACACTTCGAAAGATCCAAATTGATCGAGTGGGGCCTTTGGCTTAATAACACCAGGTTCGCCTATCGCTGGAAGGCGTTGCACACGTGGATCAAGCGACTTCATCTCAGGCAAGGGGAGTAACGTAAGCTGTCTTAGCAGTCTTTAGCGCGTCGCGCACCCACTTACCACGCTCTTCAGCTACCCTTCGCACTTCGAGCCTTTCTTTATTACAAGGGCCGCCGCCATTGATAACTTTCTTGAACTCGTCCCAATCCGGTTCAGTGTATTCCCACTTCCCGGTTTCGGCGTTCTTCATCAGTTTGGGATCGGGGATTGTAAAGCCTAGTTCTTTTATCTTGGGGACATACATATCCAGGAACTGATTCCGCATTTCATCGTTCGTTCCCATCTTCACCTTCCAACGCATCAGAACTTCAGTATGTGTTGATATCTTATCGGAAGGTCCGAAGAAGTGCATCATCGGAGGCCACCACCGGTTCAATGCCTCCTGAAACATCTGTCGTTGCTTTTGTGTACCTGTCGCTAGGTAGATAACGCAATGGTGTCCGTACTTGAGATGGAATGATTCTTCCGCGCAGATGCGGTCGAGTGCGCGGCAATAGGGGCCATAACTTCCTTTCGCATTGGCGAGCTGGTTGACGATTGCGCCCGCGTCGACAAGCCACGAAATAAAGCAGCAGTCGGCCCAGGTAAATGTCGGGTAGTTGAAAATGTTCGAATATTTCGATTTGCCTGAGATCAGATCGTCTATCATCTGCTCACGGGATTTGCCGAGTGTCTCTGCTGCACTGTAGAGGAGTTGCGCATGGCCTACTTCATCCTGGACTTTTGCCATTAATGACATCTTCCTCTTGAAGCCTGGTGCGCGTGTGATCCAGGTTCCTTCGGGCAGGGCGCCGATGATCTCGCTATGACCGTGCTGTTCTATCATCCGGATCAGTTGCTTCCGATAGAGTTGTGGCATCCAGTCCGTAGGTTCGATTTTTTCACCGCGCGCAATGCGCGCTTCGAATTCAGCCAGCTTGACCGGATCCTCCTGAGCGACACTGTCTGTTTTTACACCTTCAAAAGTATTTCCGCCACCGTACATAAATCTTGTCTTTTTGTGTTTGCGCAAACATGCAAACGATGCCTAACAACCGTTTGCAAAAATAGCAAAGAAGGAGGAGGAAAGATGCGTTTTCGCGACGAGAATGCGCCGGTCGCGTCTAATTCTAACCTTTCGGCTTTTTGAGCCCGTTTACAAGCATGTCTGACAACTGCTGTCCAAGACTTTCGGGTACGATATTGCTTTGCGGATCATACCACTGCGGCATCCAGTTCAAAGAAGAGAAGAGCGTCATGACGGCGAGCTTCTTATCTATGTCCTTGAATTCGCCCGATTCGATACCTTCAGCGATGATGTCTTTAAAGCGATTGATGTAGTTGATCCGCAGCAGCAGGAACTGGCGAAGGTAAGGCTGACTCAAGTGGCGGTGCTCGTTCATAAACACTGCAGAAGCCGTAAGGTCTTTGGCCATCACTTCGATGTGACCAATGATTCCACGACGCAATTTCTCGCTTGCAGGGCCTTTGGTTTTCTCCACCTCCTCCAATGACTTTCTAAACTCACCTGCCATGTCAAAGCACAGGCTTTGAAGTATCTCTTCTTTGGATTTTATGTGTGAATAAAGGCTAGCTGCTTCAATTCCTAGCTTTTGGGCCAGATCGCGCATCGACGACGCAGCATAACCCTTCTCGCGGAAAAGTTCTGCCGCCTTGCGGATAACTTGCTCCTTTCTGCTTAGGCTAATGGTCGGTTCCATCGATGAATTAGGTTATCTTTAACCGACGAATATCACAATGAAATTTCTTTCAGTCAAAGAATACTTCTACAAACTTAACACTATCGGCTTCATCGTCCTACTGCTACCGACGGGTGCTTTCGCTTTTTTGTATTATCGCTCGCTCACCACATGGCCTCCGATGGCAGACCCGAGTGGAGTTGTTACCAACCTCATCGCTGTTGCCCTCATTGTGTTTGCAGACCTAACGATCGTTCACTTGTGGTACATGTTTAAGCTAAGCCGTCTCCGTTCGCTCATAGAAATTTCCAGGAAGATGGATGGTTACTTTTCAATGACAGTGACGAAGATGATCGTGTATTGCTTCACATGCCTTGTCGCGGCAGCAGCCTTTTTCCTGACAGGAAGCGAGTGGTTTTCGGGACTTTTTATCGCGCTGGAAATCGCCCTGATAATTCAGTGGCCTTCTCGAAAATCATTTTGTTCGAAGTTTGCACTGCGCAATGACGAAAAAGCGATGATCATGCAGAATGTGGACTTCTACCAAAAGAGGTAGGCGGACCAAATGATCCGCCTAGCCTGACTAAACTAACTAACTTAACCTTACAATGTGATTCCAAAGCTGAACGCCTGCAGCTTCGGACCTTTATTGTCTGTGAACAATTCGTTCATGTCATAATTAAAGAAGATGTCGGTGTCTCGGAATCCCAACTGCAAGCGTAGTCCATAGCGTACATTGTTGAGATAGTAATTATCATGGTTGTGCGACTTCTCTTTTTCACCGCCTTCGTAATACATCTGCTTGGTATAGCTATCGATGCGGTATCCAGCGTAAGGCCCCACACCGATCCTGAATGAGTTGGAATGTCCACCATCGAAGATCGATGTCTTCCGGCTTTCATCCCCGAAATCGAGCATCGGAACGAGGAATGCGTTTACATAAGCGATCGTGAGCTTGCTCTTGCGGAAATCGAGATTCCTTGTGTCTTCAGTGAAAGTGACTCCATTGTCATCTTTGGAGATAACAGTCTTCTCATTGTTGAACTTAAAGTTATACCAGCTGACACCGCCACCCCACTCGAGGAAGAACTTTTTAGCCATCCGCGTGCGCAGAACCGAGTTGATACCCACGTACCACGATCCCCAAGGTTTGACCGTGTAAAGTTCGTTGTTTGAGTCTGGGAATTTTCCGTTTTCGAGATAGTTGTTTGTGCCGACGTCGATATTGATCGAATGGTGGGTGCGTCGGTTCCAGCGCCACTTACGGCTCTTCTTGTTGCGATCATAATCATATGAGTCATCGTTGCGGTCGCGATCCCACTCTTTCGTCGGTTGTTCCTGAGGAACGGTTGTGTTGTTGATCGTATCCTTGAGATATTCTTTCGACGACTTTGCCGGCGATGTTGAGTCTCTTTTTTCAAGCTTCTGGACCATGTCATCCATCAGCGCCTGAAAATTATACTGCTTTAAGGTTTGCAAATCCTGCTTGTCCTTGATGAGGAATATTACCTTGCTTTCCTTTCCCACCTTAATGACCACTGAATCCGGGCCCTGGGAATTTGCGGTAACAACTACCGCAATGGTCAACGAAAATATTGCTGCTACTTTCAATCCTGCGTTCATAACTCAATGCGTTTTAGTAGGAGATTTCTTTTTTGAATGGGCAAACAAGTCTTCCTTGACAACCTTTAGGCCGATAGGTGAGTCGCCGTTCTTGACGTCGCGGGCAAACTTCACCATCTTTCCAAGCGACGAGGTCTTTTGATCAGTAGCAGCCACTGGCGTTTCAGGCGTTACAGCAACTACAGGATCCAGAGTGTAGGTGATGACCATGGATCTTGAGGCGACCTTTGACTCTTGAGTGGGCTCGGCTACGGATTGCTCGCTAGTGACGTCAGCAACTTCGGTCTGTGCGATTTCTGAAATCTGTTCAGGAGCCTGATCAGCCACTGCGGCAACTGATTCCTTCTGGACTTGTACGTTGGACTTCTTAGCAACTTTCCTCTCGGCCTTTTTTTCGTGAGAGGCAATTACTGCCACAGGTTCCTTTTGTTTTGCTGGCTGCTCCATCGCAGGAGTCTTCCTGGTATCGCTCAATACTTTGACTTGAGCTGTTTCCCTGGTTGCAACGATGATGACCGTTAGCGTGCCTATCAGTAACACGGCTGCCCACCGGACCCATGCTATTGTCTTATTTTTTTTTGAAAGATTTGCTGCGACCCGGTCCCATGTGCCCGCAGGCGGAGGGATCGAGTGATTGGCAAGCCTTTCGTTGAATAATTCTTCGAGCTGATTCATTGTTCTTTCAACTTGATTTGAGTTCTTTTTTCCAATTCCATCAACCTTGCCTGCAGGAAGCTTCGTGCACGGCTTAGCTGAGACTTCGATGTATTTTCATTAATGCCTAGCTGGCTGGCGATTTCTTTATGCGAAAATCCGTCGATCGCATAAAGGTTGAAGACGATCCGATATCCAGTCGGCAGCTCAGCAACAAGCTTCAGGAGATCCTCCGCTTCGAGTTGTCCGCTTAATGCGCTGAGGTCAGGTTCGCGGTCAGCGGCTTCGAGGTCAGTCTCCAGGTACATGCTCCTGTTTTTTCTGAGGTAGGTAAGCGACTCATTCACAACAATCCGCCTTACCCAACCCTCAAAGCTTCCATCACCTTTGAATTGTTCGATCCGGTCGAAAGCCTTTGTGAAAGAAGTCACGAGCACATCCTCAGCCTCCATGCGGTCTTTGATATAGCGACAGCAAATTGAAAACATCTTTCCGGCCATGTGCTCGTAAAGGGCTTTCTGGGAGGCAGGCTCCTTTCGCCTGCAGCCTTCTATCAATTCCGTTTCTCGCGCGCGGTAAATCTGAAATTGCATTAAAGTCTGTTCACCCATAAGATGTGAATACGGGGACTTAGGTTGCTTGGGGGTAAAAATTCAGGAAAAAACGCTAATAGGCAGCGTCGTAGTCGACCGTAATGGTTTTCCAGGCGTACTGGCCGGCTTTTACGACCACCGGATTGATGTTGTTTTTCTCATCAAAAAGGTTGGCATAGAGGCCGTTCTTTTCTTTTGTAAAAATAGAATAAGCCCCGGGGAGGAGCTTTACTTTAAAACTGCCGTCAGTCTTTGATTGAACGGTGGCCACTAGTTTAGTCTTGACGTCACGGAAGAACGGTCCGACTTGCGTCACGTCCTTGATGCCGGTGATTTCATAGACAAGGATTTCGCGCGATGTGCCTTGATTGGGAGAGAGAATGGATTCGGGGCCGGGCATTTGGTTGCCGGAGACCCAGAAAACCTGACCATGCAAGCCTTGCTTTTGCGAGAACGCAGTGAGCGCGCTCGCCACAAAGATCAGTGCGAACAGATACTTCATTGAGGTCCAGGTAGTGGAGTGAAATTACAAATTTTCACCTTTGAACCCCTGCATCCCGGCCAAAGATTTTCAAGCATGCAGTATGACCGATGGTCACATGCCGGACCGTGGAATGGTCTGGCCAACTTAAGAGCATATTTCTGAAAGGAAAATTCCATCACCACTTGAACTATCGACAGACGCAAAAATGGCATTCGCGCGGAAATAAAGAAACAACTTATCCACGATTGGTATCAATCGGTATGGACCTTCGAAAGTCTATCGGACTAACAGTAGTATGGCCGATCCCCCAGTGTTCAGTATCAGGGTGCGAACGAATCGCAGTTTAAATGTCGGAAACGCATCTTCAGAGATGCTTGAATTTTTACTGAGGCGAAAATTCAAACCGGAAAAAACAGACTAACGCTTAACGCGGGATTTTTAGGGTGAGCATCAAAATCCCCCAACTATCGCAGTGTGTCTTCTGTAGCTGAAGCTCTATTTCCTAATGACTTCTGCGTCGCCGCGATGAGAAACGCTGCTTGCGATGCCTTTATCTATTTCGAGCTTATTGGTTACGTTGACCTTGGCTATCGAAGCACCGTGTGCTTTTACATAACAATCTTCTACTTCATACCCGTAAGCACGCAAGCTCGAAGCACCCACAATATCTGCATCCAGAAATTTGCCGGTGCCTGTGAGTTCCAGTGACGATGCTCCGGTGAGCTCTACGTTCAATGTGTTGGCATTGATGTCACCCTCAGCCTGAACCGCGCCCATGAGCTTCACGTCCACTTCGTTTTGATCGAAGCCGCGGAACTTAAGTTTTCCGCCACCGGTCACGTCGAGCTCCCGCATTTCCGGCATCGTGATATTGATCCGCATTTCCTCCGTGCTTATCAGATTACGCTTCCAGAAATTTTTGCTTCTGCTTTTGTAGTCTATTACCAGTGTCTCACCGCTGACATAGACATCATATTTTTTCCGTTCTGATTCAGGACCGTTCAGCTCGACCGCATAGTCATTTCCTTTGCTTATCCGCACATTGAACAGACCTTTCATGTCGATGGAATTAAAGTCCTTGAGGCCAAACTCGTCGCGCGCGCCGTCGACGGTAGTAGGAGTCAGCGGGCACGACACGCATTCGATCCCATCCTCCGTCATTTGCCAGGTCTGTGTATTTTCATTGAGTGAAAACCTGTAATAGTCGCGGCTTTGGATCACGTGTGTGTTGATCAGGCGCCACAGATCCGCATCGACAACGAATTTTTGTTTGTAGGGAACGAAAATGTCTACGTCCAGGCGCTGCGCGCGGAACTTCGCGTCGGGCTTGAATGTGATGTTCGAATCGAAAGAGAGTGTGCTGTCGGTTTGAACTACATTATAATCGACCATGCGCGCATTCTCGCCGGCAATTTTGCGCGACGGTCCCTGCGACTGGAACCGTTCGACTACTTTAATTTCCGTTCCTTGATATCCCCGCAATGTCAGTGACGTCGCATGGTAATCGTCCATACCGGTCTCATTGATCCTGAAGTAGGGTGTCTTGCCCTGGAAGTCGTAGGCGTTTTCAACCTTATATTCACCTTCTTCCTTGAATCCATAGATCAATTGCGGAAGGCTGAAACTGATGACGGCCACGCTCACAAAAAATATTGCAAACATAGACCAGCCTACAGCGGGGCGGAACACGATTCGCTTGTTGATGATCGAGCTGCCCAGTAGCATAATAAAGAATGCCGGGATGAAGGCTGCGAGGAATGTGAAGATCACCGTCCAGGTCGGAAAGCTGTTGCGGATCGCTGACAGAGGGAAGTTGGGAGCTGTGAGATACCAATCTGAGAAAATTTCCCAATGGGGAGCGTTGATCAATCCAAGTATAATTCCAAAACTGAAGATAAGTGAGAATACCAGGCAAACGCCAGTGAGCAAGATCACCAGTCCGATCGCGACGCGGACCACATCGAGCAATACGCGGAACACCGGAACCAGCGCTGACAGTACGGCGCCGATGGCGCGGAAAGGAAACAGGATGATCTTGGTGAGAACACTTTCTTCCGCTCCGTCTTTCTCATTCATCCCTTTCTTGACGGTGGATTCAATATTGGAAAGTGTTACAGGCTCCCCCTGCATCTTCATTTTTTCGGTGATGGTCTTCGCCTCTGGAAGTACAATCCACAGGATGATATAAAGGATGATTCCTACCCCTCCGAAGATCGTCAGCAGCACAAATAGTATCCTGACGATGGCGAGATCGCTTCCAAGAAATGCTGCCACACCTGATGCCACGCCGGCAACAACTTTCCTGTCCGGATCGCGGTACATCTTCTTCATTGTCGGCTCGTCTTCTATAACCTCAGTTGAAACCGGCAGCACGATCCAGAGGACGATATAAACAAGAAGCATGACACCGGAGCTGGCAAGCACCAGCAGCGCAAAGAAAAGCCGCGGCCATACCGGGTCCACGTTGAAATAATGTCCGAGCCCGCCACACACGCCACCCAGGATTTTCCGATTGAAATCGCGATAGAGTTTTTTCGTGGCGCCCGCCGACGTGGAGGAACCCGTTTGACGTGATTCAGTTTTCGCCTGCTCACCACCTCCCGCGAACTCCTGTTCTTCGGCAGCTTTGAAATCACTGACGCTTCCCATCGTGGCGATCAGGCTGCTGACATCTTCCGATGTGATCACCTGCTTCCCGTCGTTGAGCTTGGAAAGAAAGATTTCTGCGATCCTTCCCTCTATGTCGGCGAGAATTTCACTGTTGTCGTCAAACGCAGCAAAATATTTGTTGACGGCATCGAGGTATTTGCGAAGGGTTTCGTACCCGTCCTCTTCGATGTGGAAAATGATCCCGCTGATGTTGATGCTGATGTTCTTTTTCATATCTCAACTAAAAGATAGGAGGTGGTTGGTTATAAGTTAATTATTAAATGACCGACTTCGATTTTTGAGTGATTTGGTCCGTGGAGTGGATCAACTCTTCCCAGGTTTCAGTAAGCCCTTTCAGGAATTGCGAACCGCTGTCAGTAAGTTTGTAATACTTGCGAGGCGGCCCTGCCTTCGATTCAACCCATTTGTATTCCACGAGTCCTGCATTCTTTAGCCGGGTGAGAAGGGGATAAAGCGTTCCTTCCACCACGATCATCCTTGCCGCCGTCAGCTCGTCCAACATGTCAGACGCATACACTTCGCCGCGCGAGATGATGTGCAGGATGCAATATTCCAGTATGCCCTTCCTCATCTGTATTTGTGTGTTTTCAAGATTCATACATCACTATTAAGTCTGAGCTCTTACGACCTTATACGATAAAGTACTATGTATGGCCAAGTAGTATGCGAATTTTTATGCCTTTTTTTGACCTGAAATCGAGGGTTCCTTGAAAGAGCCGGGACTTTTCGATGAGACGATTCCAAAATGGCGATGGATGTCAAGGCTGATCCAGTACAGAATAAATGCTTTCCAAAGGCTAAAGCATACAGGGGTGAAAACACGATTTTTAACGATTTTTGCCCTTAAATGTCATTTACAAACGCCCGGAAAGGCGTATTTACCTTATTGACAAGTAGCACCTTAGATGAATAAGGCCTGGAAGGGTACGGTTTGGGTAGTTTTGATTTGTGCAGGCCTCGCCGGGTCTACCGGCTCGCGGGCGCAGTCGCCGAATGCGTGGATCAATTTAAGCCAGTCCTATTATAAAATACCTGTCACTAAAAATGGCATATACCGGCTGACATACGCCGACTTGCAGGCGGCAGGTGTTCCTCTTGGTACTGTCGATCCACGGCGCATCAATTTGCTGCACAGGGGCGTTGAGCAGTCCATCTTCGTTCAGGGACAAGGTGATGCTGCGTTTGATCCCACGGACTACATTGAATTCTTCGGCGAGCGCAATGACGGAACGCTCGACGTTGACCTTTACTCTTCACCAGAGCTTCAGCCACATAAGTACTACAACTTATTCAACGACACCGCTGCGTATTTTCTGACCTGGAGTTCGTTGCCTGTTCCTGGCAAGCGGATGACAACTTTTCTTGAACTGAATACATCAGGAATTGCTAAAGAGACATCACACAATGCCGAGCAGCTCCGGGTTTATTTTAGTCAGTATTCAGGTGGCCTTACTCAACTTGGCGAAATCCAGGGGACGGTATTCGATGAAGGCGAGGGATGGACAGGCACAGCCTTTTGTACGCTGCTGTCGGGATGTACAGGATTTCAGGATCAAATTGTCAATCAACTTGTCAATACTGTGTCCGGAGCAACACCGCAAATCGAGATAATTCTTGCCGGTCGAAATGAGCAACAGCATCAGGCAAATATCTTCGTCGGTCCCGACGCATCATCACTCCGGATGCTGACCAACGTGACGTTCCTGGAATTTCAAACTTCGCGCATTACGCTGCCCATTGCAACGTCTGACATCGGCGCAACCGGGTCAATGGTTGTGCGTGTGCAACTCGTTCCCTCGGGTGCCCCCGACCTGGTTAGTGTGTCGAGCGTCAAAGTAACTTTTCCTCAGGATTTCAACATGACTTCCATGACGGAGCAGTACTTCAACCTCGCACAAAACTCAAACAACAAATCCTACATAGAGGTACTGAATCAACCTTCGGCAGCGCGCATCTGGGATATTACCGACAAGGATAACGTTGGTGTTATCGGGACGGTGCCCGTGCCTGGTGGTGTGGGTGCGGTGGTTCCGGAAACGCTCTATGGCAGAAGATTATATGTGTCAGGTACAACTTTAAGCACATCACTACGCAAAGTCAGTTTTCGTTCTCTGAGCCCAAAGGACTTTGTTATCATCTCTCACCGTTCATTAATGAAGCCTGCTTTAGGATACGCGGACGCCGTGCAGGCATATGCTGCTTACCGGGCGTCGCCCGCAGGAGGCGGTTATGATACGCTCGTCGTTGCAATGGATCAGCTGTACAATCAATTTAACTACGGTGAAACTTCCCCTCGCGCGATTTTTCAATTCATGAAATTCATAACGAGTGCGGGTCGTCCGCGCTACTTGTTCCTGGTTGGAAAAGGACTTGACCCGGTGAATGGATTTTACCGAAAGACCTCGTTGGCGCCCGGAGATTTTCGTGACCTGGTACCTTCTGCAGGTACACCCGGCGCAGACATGGCATTCACCGCGGGGCTCGCAGGAAGCACATACGAGCCAGCTGTGCCCACCGGAAGGCTTACAGCGTCAACCCCCGCACAGGTGGCAGCCTATCTTAATAAGGTGAAGGAAACTGAGTCGCTGCCTTTCAGCGATCTCTGGAGAAAAAACCTATTGCATCTCAGTGGAGGGATCAATGCGGGAGAACCTGAAGTATTCCGAAGTTATGTCGATGCATTCAAAGCCACGGCGGAAGACTACTTCCTGGGAGGAAAAGTGGAAACAGTCTCGAAGCAGACTTTGAACGTCGAGCTTGTTAATGTGAAAGAGCAGGTAAACAAAGGGCTCGACCTGATCACTTTCTTTGGGCACTCGGGGCCGGGAACCATTGACATCGACATTGGATATGTCAGCGACCCGACTCTTGGTTACGCCAATGCAGGAAAGTATCCCGGGTTTCTGATCAACGGATGCAACGCGGGCAGGTTCTTCGACAACCGCGTCACGTTCGGTGAAGATTGGATGCTTACCGCGAACAAGGGAGCGAAGTCGTTCATTGCACACAGTTACTTCGGTTTTTCAAATGCATTGAAGCTATACAGCGATATTTTTTACTCCGTTGCCTTTGGCGATTCACTGTTCCTTCGCAAGGGCATCGGTGACGTACAAAAGGAAGTTGCGAAAAGATTCATTGTTGCTGCGGGCGTAAGTCTGTCCGCCATTACGCAGGCGCAGCAAATGGTGCTGCTGGGAGATCCTGCCGTGCCTTTGTTTGGCGCTTCGAAACCTGATTACGAGGTAAATAATGGGGCCATCTCGATCGCGTCGCTTGACGGGAAGCCTGTCACTGCCCAGTCGACGACGTTTGCCGTAGACGTCCAGGTAAGAAATTTTGGGCGCGCGCAGCCGGGTCAACTGAAGTTGAAAGTGATACGGACTTTAGGTGATAACTCGACAGTCACTTACGACTCTCTCTTCGATCCGGTGAAGTACAGTGAGGTATTGCGGGTGATCATCAAGAAGGGTAGGAACAACAACGAGTTTGGAACGAACAAATTCGCGGTAGTTGTGGATCCGGATGGCGCCATCCCCGAACTAAATGAATCAAACAACGGCGCGTCCGTGAATTTCTTCATTCCACTGAACGGCACGAAGAATTTGTTTCCAGCGGCGTATTCGATTGTGACAACGCAAAAAACAGACATTGTTTTCCAGCACACCGATCTTACTTCCGGTGTTCGTTCGTTCAAGATCGAGATCGATACCGCGGCAACTTTCGATAGTCCATTCTTGAAGAGACAAACACTGAGCGGAAAGGTCTTGGCGAAAACAACATTGGACCTCTTCGCCAACGATTCTCTTGTGTACTATTGGCGCACGAGGCTGGACAAGCCGCTTGCCGGAGAAAACACCAATTGGGTAACATCATCGTTCGTTCATATCGCGAACAGTTCAGAAGGTTGGACACAAATGAAGTTTCCGCAGCTTACAGAAGATCCCGTGGTGGGCCTCAACAAGAATTCTGACATCAGGCGACTTGAATTCCTTGAAACTGTCACGTCGGTCGATGTGAAAACTTATGGCAGTGCCAACCCGACACCGTACTCGCAGGTGTCTGTGAAAATCAATGGCAACGACCTTAACATTTCTCCCCAACGTGGACCGTGCAGACTCAACACAATCAATCTCATCGCCTTTGACCGGAATTCCGCAGCGCCATACGCGGGGATGATCTATCCAAACTTCTTTGATCCGCGTGCGTGCGGGATCACGCCTTTGGTTATCAACAACTATGCGCAAAGTGAAGTCGATACGGGGCTGGGAGATGATCTCATTCAATACGTGACCAACGTTCATGCCGGTGATTCTGTGATAATGTTTTCAATTGGAGATCCCGGCTACGCGACCTGGTCGACCAATGTGAAGAACAAGCTGGGTGAACTCGGCATTGCGGCAAGTCAGCTAAGTGGGTTGCAACCAGGTGAGCCTTTCGTTGTTTATGGTAAGAAGGGTAGCGCTGCCGGCACCGCGAAAATTTTCCGACCAACTCAATCGCCTGCCAACGCGCAAGAGCTTGATGTGAGCAAGACTGTCACCGGACGGTTCAACAACGGGACACTAAGTTCAGTTGTTATAGGCCCGGCGCAGCAATGGTCGCAAATGGCTCTTCAGGTGAGGCAAGCCACTTCCAATGACGTTTATAGTGTTGATGTCACGGGTATCGATCAAACCGGGAATGAGGTGATATTGAAAAGTGTTGCGGACGGAGTAAATAACCTGTCTGATATCGACGCCAATGTATATCCATTTCTGAGGCTGACTATGAACATTCAGGACCAGATAGATCTTACACCGGTGCAGCTAAGACAATGGTTCGTCAAATTCACTCCGTCTCCGGAAGGATTGCTGACCTACGCCGGCCAGGTTGATCCGGAAACCTTACAAGAAGGGCAGGAGTGGAAAGCGAAGTATGGGTTTACCAACATATCGTCGAGAAAATTCACGGACTCTTTATTGGTAAACGTTGACCTCTTTTCGAGCGTAAGCAGGTCGCTGATGCGGCAGAGCTTCCGCATCAGGCCGCCAAACCCCGGCGATACAACTAAATTTTCGGTGACTATTCAGACCGTAGGGAAGGCGGGGTCCAATGACGTGACGGTATTTGTCAATCCAAGACAGTTGCCCGAAATGTATTATGATAACAATGCGCTGAGCTTGTATGGACACCTAAACGTCCAGGCCGACAAGAACGGTCCGGTGCTTGACGTGACGGTAGACGGCCGACATGTGACGAATGGCGATGCCATTGCTTCGTCGCCGCTGATTGCTATGAAAGTCATCGATCGCAACGTTTTTATGTTGAAGAAGGATACTACAGGAGTAAATCTTTACTTCAAAACGCCATGCGCGACCACCGACTGTCCTTATAAGCGGATCAACTTTTCACAAAAAGATGTTGAATGGAAGCCAGCCACTTCAACTTCAGAATTTCAGCTGAACTATCGCCCCGTGTCACTTGCAGCAGGTGAGTATTCGTTGAAAGCCGAGGCGGTCGATGCCAGCGGCAACAAGAGCGGTGACGGGCCATATGAGGTTACGTTCATTGTTACCGACAAAGATTCATTCGCATTCAAAAGCGTTTCGCCTAACCCTTCAGCTGATAATTTCTATTTCCGCTTTTACTTGGCGGGGCCGGAGGTTCCGGATGATTTCTCATTAAAGATCTATTCGCCGCAGGGTCGCTTGGTGAAGAGTTATGGACGCACCGTCATCGATCAGCTTCATATTGGTACGAACGAGATTGTCATGGATTCCAATGATGCTGCCGGCGTACCTTTTTCCAATGGCGTATATCTTTTCAGGATGACCGTGGTGATGGGAGGGAAGTCGTTTTCACAGAGTGGTCGGTTAGTGGTGGTGAGGTGATGGGGACTTTCGAGGTCGATTTCAATTTAGATTCTTACTTGAACTTTCTGATGCGCCGTAAAACCACTCATAACTTTCTCCATGATTTTTACTTTGGCGAAGCGTGGTACCGTTCGTAGAGCGTAAATAAGGATTTTTGAAAGTAGTCCGGGAATGACATTCGTTTGTTTCCCCAGAGCTTTAAGGATGGGAACTCCAAGTTGTTCCGGCTTCAGAGCGTTTCCCATTTTCATGTTCGCACGCTGTCCGAATCCGCTTTCCACCGGACCAGGAGCGACGGCCAGCACGTCGATATTGGAAGGTTTCAATTCTACAGATAGCGCTTCAGCGAATGACTGGATGTACGCTTTGGTTGCGGCATAGTTTGCTGCAAAAGGTACGCCCTGAAATGCGACAAGTGAACTGAGGAAGACTATCCCTCCTCGTTGTTGCTCGCTGAATTTCTGAGAAAAATAGTGAGTGAGTGAAAGGACCGCTTCACAGTTTACCCTGAGCATGTTAATTTCAGAATGGATCGATGAGTCAACAAATAGGCCGGATGTTCCATAGCCTGCATTGTTGATCAACAACCCGATGTTGAGGCCTTGTGCGGATTGAATTATTTGTTCTATTCCGCCAGGGTCTGATACATCGGCGGCCACCGAGATAATTTCGACACCGGATCGTTTTAATTGCACCTCGACGTTTTTAAGACTGCCGGCATTTCTGGCGTTAATAATGAGATTTAGTCCTGCACTTGCCAGTTGCTTAGACAACTCGAGGCCGATGCCGGACGTTGCCCCTGTGACGATTGCCCATTCACCGAACTTGGTTTTCAATCGTAACTTTTCTTTAGCTGACAGCCTCATATGGATTTCTTTTGGATTTAATGAATGATTTCGATTGCAGCGCCTGGACAAGAACAAACGCCGCAAAAAGCAGGTAAAGTGCACTCAGTGCGAAGACGGCCTTCGTGCTTTTTAGTACATAAAATGAAGCCAACGGGATGATTTGAATTGCATGCATGCCGATGAAATGCGCAACTCTCAAGTCACCTTCCTTCATGTTCCACTTGAAAATCGGAAGAAAGGTTGTTTGCTCGTGCATTCCGACCGTGTGAGTTTGCCGGGCACCCATCAACAAACCCTCCAAAGAAAAGATAAAGAAGATTGGTATACTCAGCCTGATAGCCCAAACATAGTATTCGGGTATATTCGGAAATTCTGACTGAAAAAACATGATGCCTACGTATGCTCCATAAATTGCGATGAGCACCGCAGCCACACCCATAGCAGCAAACATCATCGCATGAAATGGAGTTGTTTGGTTGAAGTGAGATCCTTCACCGCGCGCAGCCTGAACGGCGATATAGACAATCTCAAAAGTAAAAAGAGAAATGTTTGTCCAGTTAAAAGCAGTTATGTTGAATGCTGGCGGCTCGTGACAAAACCACGCCATCGTGCTGCAGTAAACAGCGATCGATACAGCAAACTTGAACGGCTTAAACCATGCATTGACTCCGGCTACCTGCGTCGTGGTTATTTTGGTCAACATGTAGAAGGCGATCGACATGACTACCAACATGAGCGAGAAATAGAACAGCGCCTCGTTCCTTGCTTTCAGTTCCTGGATAAATTCTATCATCTTAAATTGATATTTACTGTGAGTGTTTGATTTTCGAGGAGCGTTATGCTGGCGTCGTCAAAATCCGGTGGGCCGAATCTTATGCGCGCATCGCGTGAGAACCCGATTGGCTCGGTAGGATAACCCACGAGGTTGGACTTGAGTTTTTTGTCCTGATCAATATCCTGAAAGGAAACAACGGCATACTCGCCGACAGGGACCTTCTCAAACAGGATTTTAATTTCTTCTTTGTCCGTAATGGGATTTTCACCGCCAAGAAATTGTTTTCCCACCTTAGGAAAATTCTCTCTTTTAAAGAGGCCGGTGGAGAGCTCACCGCCTTTGCCAACTCGAATTCCTTTCACCACCACGATGAGGGAACCTGTCTGTGCCCTGGAAGCGAAAAAAAAGCAGCATAATAAAATGACTGGAATGATTCGGGTCATAGGACGCAATGTTTATTTAACAAAGGTGCCAGGCCGGCAATCCAGGAAGCGATAACAAATGTTTACGGTTTCGGTTTTTTTGAGGACTTTTTGAGAGGGATCGCATTCTTCTTCAGGCGGCTTAGGTGAACAGAAGTAATGCCTAAATAGGAGGCAATCATGTGCTGAGGCACCCGGTTGTGGATGTTCGGGAAAACTTCAGTAATGCTGTCGTAGCGTTCTTTTGGCGATCTCACATAAAGATTCTTTATGCGATTATCCTGATAATTAAAATAGTATTCAGCGATCAGTCGTCCCATGCGATCGCCGTGGGTGAGGTTTTGATAACCCCAGTCAATGGCTTGACGCGGTATAACTACAACATGAGTATCTTCCTCTGCCTGCAGTTTATACAGAGAGGGTTGTTTCAGAATGAAAGCGGAGTAGTCGGCAATAAATTGATTTTCCATTGCGAAATGCATTGAATTTTCATTGCCGTCGAGATCGCTGGCGATCACCCTCACCAGACCGCTGTTGATAAAGAAGATCTCATTTGGAACAGCATCGGGTCTGCTTAAAACTTCGTGACGTTTAAACTTTTTAGAAAAACATAGGGTCAGAAAATCTTCAAGTTCCTTATCAGAAATATCGATCATCTGTTTTATCGTGGACGTCAATAGGTGCATATTTATTACCGTCTGTTCCAGCGGCTGACTCCTGTTAATAGAGCGATTGTGCCCATAGACTACACACCTAAATTCACATAGGTTAACAGAGTATATGGCGAGATTGTTTAATTGATCTGAATGGGCAGGCTGCGGCGGGCAGGAAGGGCTTCAATATGTTGTGACGCTGCCCGTTAATGGAATTCTCTCCTTTGGCGAGCATTGCTATGATTGCTTTCACGCGCTTTTGTCGTGTCTCCTCTTTTTTTGCTGGGAGTTTAATGGTGGTGAGGTGACAGGGAAGGAATTTTTCAGTTAGTGCCGATCGTGAGCACCCACCCCATCCCCGATTATCGCTTCTTCGATACCTTAGCTTTCTTGTTGAACTCAAGAGCTAGCTTAACCCAATATTCAAGTTTTCTTGTTGTATTCAATGCATCCAGATCGACGAAAACGAAGCCCTTCATTATTTTCCCAGTGAAGTCCATTGGTTTGCAGCCGTCTTTCTGCATTACCTCGTCATACCTTTCGGGGTCAAGGCGGACCATCAGGCGTTCTTGCTCCACGCCGACGCACATTTTACCGTTAACCATGAAGCACAGGCCACCAAACATTTTTTTCTCCTCCACGCGTTTGTGACTCATGGAGATCATTTCCCTGATCCGATCAGCCAATTTTTCGTTGTATGCCATTTTGCAACCCTTGTGTTAAGTCGATTGTTATTTACGTTCCTACTTGGTGGTCATCTCATCGTCGTTTTTGCGATGCTTAGACTCATTGGTTCAAGACTTTACTTTAACTCCGAGAGTATCAATTTCTTTTGCTTGAAGGTGTTCAATAAAGCCTTTCGGCTGATTGCAGGATCGCTGTCATGGATGAGGTCAAAATACTCCGTTGGCACCACTTGCCAGGACAAGCCATATTTATCTTTACACCAACCACAAGGACCTTCCTCACCTCCGTTTGCCGTCAGAGCATCCCAATAGTAATCTACTTCGGCCTGGTCTTTACAGTTGATGACAAGGGAGATGGCTTCATTGAATTTGAACATCGGGCCCGCAGCCAGAATACTAAATTCTACGCCGGCCAATTCTATTACAGCAGTGTCAAACTCACCAGTCATGTCACTGCCATCGCCGTTCTTCGGCATATTTTTGAAAAGGCGATAGTCTTTCAGTTTGCCGTCTTTAAATATGGACAAGTAGTATTGGGCGACTGCTTTGGCATCGCTTTCTACCCATAGGCAAGGAGTAATTTTTTGTGGGATCATGTCGTTGATGTTTTTAGCCGTTGTAATAGTTATCGGCAATGAAGATACTTTTTTGACGCCGACAATTTATCCCGGCGGCCAGTAAAAGTGGATTTGGAAGTCCATTTTAGGGTTTCGAAGCGTGTGATCTAAGGTCAGCGACCCCGACCGGCCGTGACTGTCAGGCTCAACGAACATCTGGACTAACTTTGGAGGTTAGAAATCAAGCTTCGAATCCCTACAGTTTAATCCACCTAAGTCTTAATTGCTGTCCACCGATGTTTTCATGAGCCGTTAAGATTAAAGTGTCGCCTTTGAAATCAAAGTCCCGCGTTAGCGTTGTTCCCCAGTTTCCAGGTTCTGTGTCCGTAAGGCGTTTGTGCTCAATCGTTGTGCCACTGATATTATAGTTGGCGAAATAAACGAAGTTTGATTTGTAGAACTTGACCAATTCCAATAGGTCGTCATGACTTAAACTGTCAAGGTTCTTTTTCGTATCAAAATCTTTATAACCTTTTGGAATTAAGTGCACACCCATGTGACCTTGGCCGTCATAAAGAATGTAACCACTCCATCCGGCTAGTGTTGAGGCATCCTTCCATCGATTTGCTACGCTGTCAAAGGATTCAAATTTGTCAAGTGTCCACATGCCTTCAAATTTGTTGTCGGACTTCTTTTTTGTGCTGCAACCGTAGAGTGTCGCAATTGCCAGTATTCCAAGGATCAATTTTGTTTGTTTCATTTCTTAAGCTGGTTTAGGTGATTGTGTAACACTCATCACAGTACAAGTATTTGGGGAATCAATCTCGACGTCTGGCAACTTGAATTACTTCCTTCGAACGACGTTCACACCGGTACGCGTCAGAGACGTCGCGCCATAATGAATGGTTGTTTGAAGAGTTGTTACTTGTTTATTAGCTCCGCTGTCATCTCGAGTTTCTCATGCACGTCGATAAACAGTTTTTGAAATTTCTTATATCTATCCTCGCTCGAAACATTAGTAACAATTGCTATTGAGTAGCCAAATTGCTTGTTGTGGCGAATCATTTGTCCAAGTAGCCGATCATATTCAGGTAAAGAAGGGTCTCACTAAACAGCCCCCCCGTGACCAAAACGTGATTTGAAAATTAAACTACTACCTTAACCATGTCTCGCAACTGCGCATACCCACTGCTGTGCACAATGCTTCAAGAGTTCTCAATCGAAGTTGTCGATCCGCCATAGAATTGTCTCTCCCCCGGTATGTAATGGCCTATCTCCTTTAAGTAGTCGATGAATAGATTGAGAGTCCGTCTCATGGGTTGGTTTGCAACTAGCTTGTCCTTGTCTTTGATTGCAAGTCCATCGTTTATCATTTCGTTGAATATTGTCCATTCACTGTGATTCGAGAAAAATTTGTCATTCAATATTAACTCGGAACCAAACTCACTTATCTCATCTTCGACGTTTCTCTTCAGCTTATTTATCCAGTTATTGTATTTTTGATTCAATCTATTGTCATCTTTCAAAAGATTTTGGTATCGAAGCAGATTTTCAGTACCATTTTTTTCAAATCTTGTGAAAATGGCATCGTCCATTCTGTTATAGTCATAATTCTTCTGTTTCTTAAAGTTCTTAATCATGTGAATCCGCCTCTGCTTTTTCCTGTAGCTTGATATCCGGTCACTCGACAATGCAATAATTACAATAATTCCGATCACCGCAATTGTATATGCAAGCCCTCTAGTCAATTGCATGAGTAAGGTTCCCTCAAATGTCTTTTGCCAGAATGACTTTTCTTCTTTTGCATCTTGCACCAATGAAACCACATTTATCTGTTGAATGCCTGCTATTTTACCTGTTGCATGAATTTCGGGTATCTCTTTTGTAACATGAAGTAAAAGTAGCTTTACCGTATAGAAGTCGTTTGGCTCAAGTATGATATCGCTAAATGTTAGCTTTCCCAAACTGTCGAACCTAATAGTTAAGTTCTTATTGATGTACTCATTGCTTGTCGAAACAAGCTCTGGTTTCTCTATAATTCTGCCTTTTGTGATCATAACTCCAAGAGGGTCATTATTGTCATAGAAGGACTTAAGAATACCTTCGTCACCAGTATTTCTAATTCTTAAATTAACTACCCTTAGGCTTTGATTGTTAGACTTTAGACTACTTCTGTCATATGTTATATCTAACTTCGTAATGTCCGCATTGATGTCAAGTACGTTCGTGTTTGTTAGTATTTCAAAATCTAATTGCTGGTTCCTTCCTTGGAAGATGAAAGAATATATACCAATCAAGGCACTTACTAGCCCAGTTACTGCAATAGCCGTCTGCCAAAATCTTTTTGACCAAAAATTATCTTCGATTGTCTTCATATGTCACTCAAATGTGATTTAAGCATTTTGCACAACGTTCGTGTATGTGACGTTGTGGGGTATAGGAGCCAAAATGAATGACCGTCTGGAATGATTTTGGCGACCTGCTCCGTCATTGTCAACCGTGACGAACGTTGTTTTGAATTACAAACTACAGATTGCTCTGCACCCAGCCAATCGCATATGTGTTGTGTTATGCACATGTGCCGCAATTGTTCACACTAAGCAGCACGGATGCCAAAACTTTGGATGTGGGCTGGCGTTGCGTGGCTTTGGCATTGGTGATGCAATTTGAAACATTAATCGTCCTCAGGGTCTAACTAAGCTAAAATAACAAATGGCAAATATTCGTTTGTTTCTGAAAGTCTAGGTTTTTCTATTTGTGGATGTTGAGTCCCGCCACTTAATTTTTCTACTCTTGGAATCGATGAATTATGATGGGACGGAAAAATGGAAGACGTATATTTTGTTGCAAGGTCAACACTACCTATGTTATCGTCAACCCAATCAACTGCGGCTTTTAAGAGACTTGAAGAGTAGTAACCGCCAAAAGTTGAACTGTCTCCAGCCAACTCATTGATATTTGCTGCGTAGGCCGTTATTATTTGCTCAGGGCATTTTTCGGCGGCCTCATTGTAGTAGGTTTTGCATTGAAACCCATTCAACTTTACCATGGCCATAACAGATTCAGAGAACATTTTGGCTTTTCTTAATTCATCCGTGATATACTCTTTGTGAACCTTACGGCAACTATCTAAAATGATGATTCTTCGTTTAGCATTTTTCCGAAGGTCGTTTGAGTCGATACTTTCGTCTTTGCTTAATGTCAAAATATTTGACTCACTAACTGAGGAATACCATCCGTGACCACAGAAAATAATAATCGAAAAGTCAAAGGAAGCAATATCACTCAGTTCCTTATTTACAGAACTCTTAGTAGGCTTGTCAAGATGTTTGATTTCATCATCTGACCAAAAACCTCCATATGGAGCTTTGAAGTAGCTCTTATAATTTTCGACATCAATTGGAACCCCCGCACAATAGTTATCGGTTCCCTTTTCGCCAGGATTCGAAATTATTAATACTCGCCTATTCATAGTTCTTATGGGTTAACCGTAAATTAATGCTGATTTAACCGCTATGGGAAAATATCTCAATCTTTTCTCCATATTCATCGTGGGAATCTGAATTGTCTCATAACCCTTTATTATGTTAGCCGCATACTGATGAGCAACTCTCAGGTCAAGTATGCTGCTACGTTGGTCATTTTCTTCCCAATATTGAAATCCCTTAAGCAAGGAGATGAGATATGCGCCACCAGTTGCTGTATCTAAAGAAGTTTGGTTTCTACTAGCCGAGTACATTATTGTCCAACCCTCTTCACAAGACATAGTAATGTTCGAATAAAATTCCCGCGTTGATTCAATGTCGCCAAGAAAATGGTCGCGTGATTCGCTAAATGCTTTTAACAACTCCTGAGCGGGACTGTAGTAACCTCTGCATGCGTCTATAATAAGCGTTTGTCGTCTGGCACTAGTTCTTAATGAAAGGATTGATACTGATTTATTTAGTAACTCAACATATTGTCTGTTGTTATCATTTGAGTTAATAAAACCATGACCCGAAAATATAATGAGGGAGTAATCTGCTCCTTTGAAGAAAGTTTGAACAGCATACGATACTGTAGCTGAATTGGGATTGTTTAAAGAACGAATTTCGTTATCATGCCACTCTCCGCATAATTTGCTTTGAAGGAAGTCTCTAAAGTTCGCATTGTCCCATTTAGGTCCATGAAGAGGGCCGCTGGGCGTGTTGTCGCAGTAGATAATTAAAGCCCTTCGTCTCATCTGCAATTACTTCAAATAGGATTCAATAAGTTTTTTGAATTTCTCAGAATAACCATCTGCATTCTCGTAAATGCCGGGAGGATTTAACCAGTAGTCTCTATGATTTCTAGCCCACTCCTTAATATTAATATGGTTCTCAATTTTTTGTTTGTCGTGGCCATGATGTTTACATAGAATCTCTAGATAGTTAAAAACGAGGATGCAATAATTTTCATAGCGTAAATACTTTTCATCATCAGAATTCTTATTCTCGTTCCAAGTCGCTGTGAATCTGGAACTCTCAAGATATGGATATTGTATTGCAATCTTAAGAATTCCGTCCAGCCTGTCGTGGAGACTTTTGATTGCATTAGCTCTATTTATTAGCAACGCTACAGTTGTTGCAACGGCACTTGAAATAAGAGTCGCTATAGCTGCCGACGTCACGTCCATAATTTGTCCTTTAAGTAAAATTAAAAGTAATATTCTTAGTCCACTCTATTGGCTCTTTTGCTTGCTTTGGAGTCGCGCGGGATGTTGCGCCAAGCAAATGTGCCAAAGTTGGAAGCGCCGACTCTGTCCCGCGGCATTGGGCATAACTAGCGGCTATCTGTATTACCTACACATCCTTTTTATGGCAATGGCACATAGCGCACCAAAGCTGCCTGTTTTATGCACTTTGTTTCCTGAACTTGAGATATTACTTACCCTTACCCTTCCCCTTCGCCTCACTCATCGCCGCATACACGGCATCTCCCTTTTTCAACACGGCGAGTTCCGCATCGGTGAAATACGTTAGATCTTTTCTGCTGACAAACTTCACAAAGCTTTCGTCCACTTTTCCGTTTTTGCTGATGTTGGACAGATTCATTCCGAGATTCTTTGCAAGGAAGTTATAGGCAGCAAGGCGCTTGCTCAATCCGTAGTCGTGACCTTCGCTGGGGAAATGCGCTCTCTCAACGAGATTGTCTTTCCCATAAAGCTTATAGATACTTTTTGCAAAAGGATATTCCACTTTCTCGTTGTTCTTCGTCCAATCCTTTCCATCTGAAATCAACAACAACGGCTTTGGCGCTGCCACGCACGCGATCTCTGCATTGGTAAAAATCGTGTTTCCGGCACGGTGAATTGGCATACCGCTCTCGCAATTGCAACCGCCAAAGAAATGTGATGCCACCATCACCACGGGAATCGAAAGCTTAACACGGTCGTCGAGCGCTGCGAGCAGGAAAGTTTGTGTTCCTCCACCGGATGCTCCGGTCACGGCCACTCTGTTAGGGTCAACTTCCGGCATGCTCAGCAGGTAATCGAGCGCTCGCATACTGTTCCAGGTTTGGAACTGTACGCCGCGTGGTCCTTCGTGCTCCAACTGCTGGCTTTCACCATATCCAACCATCTCAATAGAAAACACAACGGCACCCATCTTCGCGAACGAGGCACAGCGTGATTGCATGTCGTTGCGGAAGCGCCCGTAATCCTCGGCCTTGTCCCAGTGGCCATGCGGGCAGAGGATCGCGGCAAGCGATTTATTCTCAAGTTTGCCTGAAGGCTTGTAGAGGTTGCCCGTCACGAAGAAGCCTGGGATGCTCTCGAACACAACGGCTTCAACGGTGTAACCGTCCATAACTTTTTTATTGCGCGATTTGGGATTGAGAGGTGTCCGCGCCGGCCAAACCTCCATATCCATACCTTTTCTCAATTGCTTCTTAATGCTGTCGGCGTGCTGCTGCCAGTCTTTCGCAGACTTCATCCGGCGAGTGAGCGCGGCAAGCTGGTCAGCGCCTTGCTTTTCGGTGAAATATTCGCCTTGGCACAATTGGTCCTTTTGTGCAAACAGGCTAATGGTCGTGAGGATGAAAATTCCTGACAGGATAGTTCTTGCAATCGGAAGTTGCATAAAGCTCAAATTTAGTTGGATGAAGATATGGTGTTACCAAATATAGAAAATGGTGGGGAGCTTTACATTTTCTTTGTAGTTTACGACACTATGAAAATTTACAAGACCTCGGACGCCGCCATTGTCGAGCACGACGGAAAATTTTATTCGTGCACAACGCCGTGGGACGAGCTGGTCAACCGGGATAATCTTTACTCATATCTATCGGAAGCGTTATTAAAGCTGCCAAAAGCAGCAGGCCTCCCCGACAAACTTCTGGCCCCCATTGGCAGTCAGGAGGTGTGGGCTTCCGGTGTGACTTACTTCAGAAGCAAGGAAGCACGCATGGATGAATCGAAGAAATCCGGGGCGTCTGTGTTTTATGATAAGGTGTACGATGCCGAAAGGCCCGAATTGTTTTTTAAGTCGCTTGCATCACGTGTGGTACCCACGGGAGGCGTTGTTAATATCCGGAAAGACTCTACCTGGAATGTTCCAGAGCCGGAACTGACTTTGTTCGTCAATAGCAAAGGCAGGATCTCCGGTTATACGATAGGTAATGATATGAGTTCGCGCAGCATCGAAGGGGAGAATCCTTTGTATCTGCCTCAGGCTAAAACATACGACCGCAGCGCATCGCTTGGTCCTTGCCTTCTTGTATTGGAAAAACCTATTTCTCCCGACACAACTATTTCAATGGAGATATCGCGTAGCGGCAAGGTTATGTACCAGGATAAAGTTCAGATAAGCATGATGAAACGCAAGCACGACGAGCTTGCCGGATTTCTTTTCCGTGAAATGGATTTCCCTGCCGGATGTTTCCTGATGACAGGAACATGCCTCGTGCCAAATGCCGAGTTTACACTTGCTGCCGGCGACGACGTGACGATCTCCATAGACGGGATTGGCACCCTGATCAATAAGGTCGGAATGCGATCATGAGATTTCTATTCTATATCTGCCTTGCTGTTTTAGCTGTTTCCTGTGCGCCAAAACAATCGACGCAGACTGAATCGATGAACGACTCGTCCGATACTGTGAAGGGATCGTTCGGCTTCGACAAGGCATTTCTCAGCAAATACAAAAAGACCATCGTACTTGAGTCCGGACCGGTAAAGGTGATCGTCGTTCCCGATTACCAGGGGCGCGTGATGACGAGCACGGCAGATGGCGATCGAGGTACCAGCTATGGATGGATCAATTATGACCTGATTGCTTCGGGCCAGATAAAACCTCACATGAACGCATTCGGAGGCGAGGATCGCTTTTGGATGGGACCGGAGGGAGGCCAATACGCAATTTTTTTTCCGAAGGGAAGCAAGTTTGACTTTGCGAGCTGGCAAACACCGCCGTTGATCGATACAGAATCGTTTGATGTGGCATCGGTAGACAGCTTGCAGGCGACTTTCAAGAAATCAGCGTCAGTCAGCAACTATCAGGGCTTTGAATTCAAGATCGAGATTGAAAGGCAGATCAGGTTGCTTAAGAAAGAGGAAGTAGGTGTTTTGTTTGGTATTGATGTCAACGATCTCAAAGCAGTTTGTTATCAAAGCACCAACAACGTGACAAATACCGGCGACCGTGACTGGGCGAAGAAAGACGGGTTGCTTTCGATCTGGATCCTTGGCATGTTCATTCCAACGCCGGCAACGACGATTGTGGTGCCGTATCAAAAAACAGGTGATCTGACAAAGGTCACTGACAATTATTTTGGCGTGATTCCTTCGGATCGGATTGTGAAGACAGATTCGGTGCTGATGTTAAAGGGTGATGGGAAGTTCAGGGGTAAGATCGGAATCGCTCCTTCGATAGCAAAAAATATTGCCGGCAGCTATGCGGCCGATAAGAAGATACTCACGCTGGTAAAATTCGATGTCGATCCATCCGGTGACTATGTGAACTCCAGGTGGGAGATGCAGAAGAATCCATTCGCGGGCGATGCGGTGAACTCTTACAATGACGGTCCGTTGGAGGGCGGGACGCAGATGGGGCCTTTTTATGAAATTGAAAGTTCTTCCCCGGCGAAAGCGTTAAAGAAGGGAGAGAGGGTTACCCATAGGAGCACAACGTTGCACCTTGAAGGATCGGAGGAGGCGTTGAACAGGGTGGCAGAGAAGGTGTTGGGGATGAGGCTGGAGCAAATAAAAGGTGCGTTTGATAAAAGATAGTTGGTTGTTTATTCTTGGTGTCGGAATTAGCCGCGAAGACGCGAAGTCTCTAAGAAACGCAAAGAGTTTTATCCTCGATGACGAATTATCCTCCGAATTCCATTCTTGATTAACGGAACGTGGAAATTGATGATGAAGCCCAATTGAAGATCAGTAAGGGTGAGGTGACTCAGGACTTGCGCTACCCACACCGGATTGACTTGGTCCATGGCTTTCATTTCAATAACCACCTTCTTGTCGACCAAAATATCCAATCGCAGCCCTTCTTCGAAGACTACTCCGTCGAATTGAATTGGAATAGATGCCTGTCTTTCAACACTAAATCCCATTTGCCGGAGTTGGTGGACGAGGCAGGCCTCATAAATTTTTTCAAGAAGGCCAGGGCCAAATTCATTGTGAATTTTAAACGCCGCATTTACGATGGCTTTGGCTATTTTTTCTTCATCTTCCGATAAGCCAGATTTTTCGTGGTTCATGCCTGCAAACTTGCCAGGTTCTGGATGTCAACGCAATCCTGTTTCCCTGACGATTTTGTGGGTCTCGCGTGAATTCTTCGCGTTTCTTTGCGCCTTCGCGCCTTCGCGGCCAATACTCGAGATTAATCAATGCATCGTCCCCTCAAACGACTCCATCAATCTTTTCATCGACTGCTTCAATTCCTCTCCAGTCGGCATTCCCGATGAATCGAATTTATTTCGCAACCCTTGTATCAGCAGAGTCGACTCTGCCGGCATCTTGGCTCCAACGGTATTCATGATTAGTATCAGCGACTCAAAAGCTTTCTCGCCAATCCCTGAAGCGACGATGACTGCAACTGGCTTGTTTAATAAGACAGTTGTCGGGATGGTCCATTCGATCGCGTTCTTTAGTGAACCTGGCAGGCTGAAAACATATTCGGGTGTGCAGAAAAGAACACCATCCGCATCTTCAATCGATTTGAGAAATTGATCTATGACTTCAATCTCGGCGCCTTCAACCTCCGGATTGAAGTGTGGAAGACTGTCGATCTTATTGAAGATGGTCATGTCGAAGCGATCGCTGTTCGCTTGGGCGATTCCTTTCAGGATAGATTCATTCGTGGAGTCTTTTCGCGTGCTACCGCAGATGGCGAGGACTTTCTTTTTTGTCATTCAAGAATTAACGTATTATGCGAAATTATAAGGCCGGTAGTTTGCCGCGAAGGCGCCAAGACGCGAAGGAACGCTAGGAATTTTGTTTTCCATCTTCGCGTTTCTTTGCGTCTTCGAGTCTTTGCGGCTAAAAGCGTTAAGCAGGAATCGAAGACGCAAGAAACGTCGGCATTGCTCTTTTCTTCGATGCCTGTTCATACGCATAACCGATCTTAATAATTTCCGGTTCCTTGTACTTGCCGGCCATGAAAGACAAACCAACGGGAAGCGCCTGCACGAATCCCATTGGCACAGTGATGTGTGGATAGCCTGCCATTGCCGCCGGGGGACAGAAATAGTATCCTCGTCCGCCGCCATCGCCATTCACCAGATCGATAGGTCGTGCCGGTCCCAGACTTACACCAGAGATCGCATCGAGGTTATTCAGTTTCATCAGGTCATCGATGAACTTTCTCGATCCGAGAATTTTTGCGAGTGCTTCGGCATATTCTTTAGAATCCAAGCCGCCCTTTGCATCGCTGGCTTCAAGGGTTTCCTGCTTGAAGAAAGGCATTGCCTTGCTTTCATTTTGCTTGTTGAAAGCGATGACGTCCGTGAGTGACTTTACTTTTCGGTTTCCCTTTGAAAGATATTTGTTCACGCCGTCTTTGAATTCATACTGCAGCACGGCAAGCTCACCTGAGCCGAACTGTTCACCCACAGGTTTCAGGAGGTCCACCTCGACGATCGTGGCACCTTTTTCTTTCATTATTTCAATGGCAGCTTTCATGAGGGAAACGACGCCTTCGTGTCCTTCGAGCGAGCTCTTATCAATGCCAATTCTCTTTCCGCTCAGACCGTTCACATCCAGGAACTTTGTGTAATCTTTTTGAGAATTGCCGGCGCTCTCTATTGTTACCCGGTCTTCTTCATCGACGCCTGCAATCGCGCCAAGCAAGGCTGCCGCATCGGCAACTGTTCTCGTCATCGGCCCGGCAGTGTCTTGTGTTTTTGAAATTGGAATAATACCGCGACGACTTACAAGCCCCACAGTCGGCTTGATTCCCACGATGCCATTATGGGATGCAGGCGCGATGATGGAGCCATTTGTTTCAGTGCCGATCGCTGCCACACAAAAGTTCGCGGATACCGCCGCGCCAGAACCTGAGCTCGATCCGGAAGGGTTGCGGTCAAGGGCGTAAGGATTTCGCGTCTGCCCTCCGCGACTGCTCCAGCCGCTTGTCGAACGGGTGGAACGGAAATTTGCCCATTCGCTGAGATTCGTCTTCCCAAGCAGCACGGCTCCGGCCTTCCTCAACTGTTTTGTAACAAATGCATCTTCGATCGACTTGTTGCCCTCCAGCGCGAGCGATCCGGCAGTTGTCATCATGTTATCGCTGCTGTCGATGTTGTCTTTTATCAACAGGGGGATGCCATGGAGCGGACCACGAATATTACCTTCTTTTCGTTCACGATCCATGCTATCGGCGATGGACAGTGCGTCTGGATTTATTTCTATCACCGAATTGACGCGCGGCCCATTTTTGTCCATCTCTTCGATCCTTTTCAAGTACATTTCTGTGATCGAGCGTGAAGTGCGGGCACCTTTTGCCATCTCATCCTGCAGGCTTTGAATGGTTGCTTCGTTCAATTCAAATTTGTCCACCCCGTCCGGAGGTTTTGCTTCTACACTTTTCTCCTTTTTATCGGAGGGCTCACAGGAAGCCAGGCTCAAAGTTGTGATCGCAACTGTAGCAGCCGATGCATTCTTCAGAAAATTTCTTCGCTTCATGAGATGCTTATTTATATGATTTCAATTTCTTGATCTGTTCTTCTGTTGCTGGCATCAGGCTCACTGCCGCTCCACCCCCGGACGCCAACTGAAGTTTCAATGTCTTGCCACCGTCGACGATAAATTGCCGTATCTGATATGCCTCAGGATTTGAGTTCCAGGCCTGGTTTGCGACATCGCTGTAAATGATGGCAACATATTTTTTCCCTTTCGGCAGGAAAGACAACGAGCTCACTGCGATCCGTGCATTTTCGTCCGTGACTGCGCCAATAAACCAGTTCTCATTTCCTTTTTCTTTGCGGGCAATGGTAATAAAGTCACCGGGTTCAGCTTCGAGGATCTTCGTGTCGTCCCAGTCCACGGGTACATCCTTGATGAATTGGAATGCGTCCATGTGTGCCTCATAGTTTTCCGGATAATCGGCAGCCATTTGAAGCGGGCTATACATAGTAACATAAAGTGCAAGCTGTTTGGCCAGTGTACTGTGAAGCTGGCGGGATGGTGAAGTCTTTGAGTACCCCTTCAATTTGAAAATCCCGGGAGTGTAGTCCATTGGGCCGCCGATCAGACGGGTGAAAGGTAAAATCGTTTCGTGCTCCGGAGGGCTTCCCGCATCCCAGAAGGCGTTGAACTCATTGCCACGTGCTGCTTCGTTGGCAAGCCAGTTTGGATATGTGCGCTGCAAACCCGTGGGCCGCACGGATTCGTGGATGTCGATCATTACATGATGATCAGCGGCTTTTTGCACGGTTCTTAAATAATGATTCGTCATCCATTGCCCATCATGATGCTCACCGCGTGGAATGATCCTACCAACGTAGCCCGTCTTAACTGAAGTATATCCGAACTTGTTCATGAACCGGAACGCTGTATCCAGACGGCGCTCATAGTTCGTTGCCGATCCGGACGTTTCATTGTGCATGATGATGTTGACATTTTTCGACTTCGCATATCGTTGAAGTTCCGTGACATCGAAATCAGGATAGGGAGTGACAAAATCGAAGACATCCTCCTTCCACAGGCCAAACCATTCTTCCCAGCCGGTGTTCCAGCCTTCCACCAGCACTCCCTGTATGTTGTTTTTGGCTGCAAAGTCGATGTAGCGTTTTACGTTTTCTGTATTTGCTCCGTGACGATTGTGCGGAATCGGCGCACCCGAGGGAGAGAGGGAGTCGAGCTTGTCGGCATAGCTCCACTTACTCTTATCAGTCTGCATTTCCCACCAAACGCCGACGAACTTCATCGGCTTTATCCACGAAGGGTCTTTGATCGTGGACGGTTCGTTGAGGTTCAGAATCATCTTCGAACTCAAAATATCGGTAGCTTTGTCGCTCACAATGATGGTTCGCCATGGCGTGTGGGCGGGAGCCTTCAGATAAGCCTTGTTTCCCACGGCATCGGGGACGAGGCTAGACGATAGTTTGAATGAGGAGCGGTCGGCGTGTAGCTGCATTGCAGGGTAGTTGGTCTGTGCTGCCTCGTGGATATTAATATAAATGCCATCAGGTGTTTTGATCATCAGCGGAGTTTGCACGGAATAAGGATCGGGAGCAAAACGCACGGCTACTTCTACCGACTTGTTTACCATATTCCTGTTGTCGATCTCGCTGATTTTTGACGTCGTGTAAGGATATTCGTTGGAATCAAAGTCGCCGGGTATCCAAAACACTTTATTATCCCCGGTCTGATTGAATTCTGTCAACTCGTCGGCGATAGTGAAATAGGTTAGCTTCGGTTGGTGGGGGAATTCGTAACGGAAGGCGACACCGTCTGTGAACACACGAAAAGCGATATTTAACAGACGGCGTGACCCACTTCTTTCTCTCAGCGAGATGGTCAGCGATTGATAACGGTTTGTGATCTCGCTGACTTCGCCCCACACGGGCTTCCAGGTTTCATTGGTATCTTTTTTCGCAGCGCCAACCCATTCGAAGTCCGTATTAAATGAATTGTTTTCAGTGAGATTGAAACCCAGCCGTGATGGAACGATGACTTGTTTTTCTTTAAAGAAGACAGTATAAAATGGGGTTCCTCTGTCGTCCAGGTGAAATTCCACGCGCACTTGTCCCTGCGACGCGCTTTCGATACGTGGCTGCTGAGCGGATGCCGTCAGGCAGGTGATACATAAGATAAGTGTAAACGATTTCCTGAGTGTCATGATTTGGCGGTTATTCCATTTGACCCAGTGACTGGGAAAAACGGAACGGTTAAGTTAGTTTTTTGAGACCAACTTAAACAATGTGGGCAGGGTTTTGATCGGTCACTTTGTGATAGTCGGCCATGCGACCTCAGCTTCGAGCGTCCTGGATTCATCCCGGCTGGCAGGGATTAATGGCCGAGTGCGGCTCGAAGGTCAGCTTCTGTCAAAGGTTTGGTGAGATAGCTGCGTATACCCAGCGCATTTGCCCGTTTAACATCGCTGGCACTTTCGGAAGACGTTACGATAATGATGACGGGCTTTTCAGCATTGGGCATTTGAAGACGATGAAAGGCTTCTATAAATCCAAAGCCGTCCATAATAGGCATGTTGAGGTCGAGGAGGATCACTTCAGGGAGCGCGCGTGATCCGATATAGTATTCGTTGAGGAGATCGAGAGCTTCTTTGCCGTTGCGGGCTACGTGTATTTCACCTATGATCTCAAGTGTTCGAAGCGTTTTTTGATTGAGGAGGTTGAAAATCTGGTCATCATCTACGAGCAAAACATCCTTTTTCTTCATCGCGGCGAATTGGGAATAGTCAGGGTGATGGAGGTCCCCTTGTCTTTTTCAGATTCAAGTGCGATTGTGCCGCCCATCATGTCGATCGTTTCTTTTACGATGTAGAGACCAAGACCGGATCCATCACTACGTTCGGTGGCGCGGTAAAACATATCAAAAACGTGGTCCTGGTATTTTTTTGAAATCCCGATCCCGTTGTCTTCAACAACGATCTTTACGTTGTCCTGATTCTTGAAGACTTCCACTTTCACGAAAGGATTCTCTTTTGAGGCGTCGTAATATTTGATGGAGTTCGAAATAAGATTCTGAAGCAGAAATCCCATGCGTGTTTTGCCGCAATAAAACGCCGGGCCATCGTGCACGGTAACTTCCTGTTTGATACCTGTCGCTCCATTGATGTACCTCATGTACTCAAACGCTTTGCCAAGAACATCCTGGAAATTGATTTCGTCGATTTCTTCATCGAGCCGCGCGTTCTTCGAATAGTCAATGATCTGCCGGAGTGTGTGATCGAGTGTCGTAATACTCTTTTCGATCATCGAGAAATATTGGTTCAGTTCTGCGGTATTGTTGCTTTGAATTTCCTGCTGTGAAAGTCTGACCAGCCCCAGTACTGACAGCAGTGGCGCTCGCAGATTATGTGAAGTGCTATACACGAAGCGATCCAGTTCCTGGTTGAGTTTTTTCAGCTCCTCGTTTTGAACGCGTAGCGAGTTTGTTGCCACAATCTTTTCCATCTCAGTCTTCTTTTTACTGATGGCGTTCCTGATGGCTGCCGGAAGACGCGCAAGATTGGACTTGAGGATATAGTCATCCGCACCTTCCTGCAGACAATTGACGGCAAATTCTTCCGACACCGCACCGGTGACAAGTATGAACGGAGCGGAAGTGACCTTTTCTTTGAATATTTTCAGCGCCTCCAATGAATTGAACTGCGGCATCGAGTGATCCGAAAGCACTACATCGGGACGGAATGCCGTGAGGGCCTTGCTGAACTCATCCCGGGAGTCCACGCGCTTCGTTGTAAAATTAATGCCGCCCTTTTGCAGAACCCGCTCTATCAGCAAACTGTCCTCCGTGACATCTTCAAGCATTAAGATTCTCAATCCCTTTTCCATCGCCAGTAATAATTATAATCCGCTTGGACTTTGGTTGAGTACAAGCCAAAACAGCCCGAGATCCGTCACCGCCCTCACAAACTGATCAAAATCAACGGGCTTTACGATATATGCATTCACTCCCAGCTGGTAAGTTCTCACGATATCGCTTTCCTCTTTCGAGGAAGTAAGCATCACCACGGGTATTAATTTCTTTTTTTCGTCCGACTTCAATTTTTTTAGAACCTCAAGGCCATCGACTTTGGGCATTTTCAGGTCGAGGAGGATCAAGCGCGGCATCGAATTATCATCGTTGAAAATATAATCCAAAGCCTTCTGCCCATCTTCCAGGTGGAGGAGGTGATTCGCCAGATTGTTTTTCTTCAACGCGCGGATGGCGAGGTTTGCATCATCGGGATTGTCTTCGACAAGCAAAATTTCGACGCCTGTATTCACAAATTGGGATTTAGTGTTAAGCGAACACCGGTACGAAGATGGAGTTCGCCAAGGTATACCGTGTAAAACCGCTCAGTTGTGCTGATTGTTTCCGCGGCTAATATAACTGAAAGGTAAGGGCAAGACGCTGTGGCCGGATGCCGCCAGAACGCTGGAAAGACTTCTATATTTTTGGTCATTTCTACAATAAATCAGTGACCGGCACTTGTCCGGTCTTCGCACACAAACACCACTATTATCAATTTCATCCCGGACGCAATTATTAATTCTTCGAAATCAAATAAAACCTTACACCTGTAGTTTAGTCTCCCATTCTCACTTAAGTGGTCTAATCAACAACCGGGTTAATTTTTCCACACATTATAATTAATCTGATTTCAAATGGCTTATTACGATCATGAACGGAAATAATTAGGTATGGACAGAAGCTAGTAAACCGTGAAGACAGAACATTAAGATAGGTCGATCGTACTAAAGAATCATTTAGAAAACTGAACAATTATTTAGTTTCAATATTTGACATGGTGCTCACTAATGACCTTCTAATAAATTTTTAATTTCACTGACATGAAAGCATTCGCAATATCACTTGTTTTTTTCGCGCTGAGTATTTCTGCACAGGCACAATCACAGGAAATCATCCAAAAGGAAATAAACGAGCAGGTGTGGAAGCCATTTATTCAATACTTCAACGCACGCGACCAGGAACATTTCGCGCAGGTTCATACCAGTGACGTGGCGCGTGTCCTGCAGGACGAAAACCGCATCATCGGTGCCGCAGAATATTTCAAAAGGTACTCCGAAGCAGAGAAGAAAAAGTTTGCAAGCCAAAAGACTTCTCTTGAACTGCGCTTCACACAGCGGATCGCCAGCAATGACAAGGCATTTGAAGTAGGATATTATAAAACGACGACTACCAACATCGCTACCGGTGCGTCACGTTCGGGTTACGGAAAATTTCACGTCTTGCTTCGGAAGGAGGGAGGTGTCTGGAAGATCGCCATGGATGCTGACGCGCACGAAAACACAGATGAAGCTGTCTTCCTCACCGGCAAGCCAATCGAATGATAATTATCTCTGGATGATTACGGAAAGCAGTTGCATCGCTTCCGGAGATGTTTCGATTCCATGCCCGGTATTTCTGAGCACATGCACTTCCTTGAGGTTTTGAAGGCACCGCTTTGCGTAGGCGATGGATTCCTCGAATGGGAACAATAGGTCATGATCACCTTCAATCAAATAGACATCCGACGTGACTTTCGAAAGCTCATCCGGGCTCATGCGATAGGGCTTGTCGCCTTTGTCGGTGAATCGTGTCAGAGCGAAATATTCATAATCGATGATGAGCGTTTCCGCGTCTGGCGATAGCTGATGAGTTGGCTTGCAAAACACAGCGTTGTCAAGGAATTTCTTCACGTTGGCCTTGCTTGGTAAGAGGATCGGAAGCATGTTGTAGTAAAGGTTCCTCCATCCCAGGGAAAAATTTTGAAGGCAACCTGGATTTAACAGCACTGCCTTCTCAACTTTTTCCGGTGCAGCAGCGCAAAGCTTCATGCAGACTGTTCCTCCAAAAGAAGCGCCTGCCACCACTGCCTTTTCGATGTTCAATGTCGTCAGGACTTCTGCCGCCCATTCCCCGTAGCCCGCCGACCGGATATCGGGGGTGTTGCCATCGCTCAGGCAAGGCTGTCCATTTGTGTCTACTAAAAAAATCCTGCAGTGTTGCCTCAGAGGTTGTAGTCCATTATCAAAATCCCAAAAAAGACTGCAGGTCCGAAAGCCGGGAAAGATAACCAGCGTTTTAAGGTCGGTTCGATTTCCATTGATACTCCAGATCACTGTCCTGCCCAGCGTGGTTGCGATGTCCTTCCTTGCATATTGAATGCCGTTCAGTTTTTCCAGTCGCTTGACCCAGCTTTCGAAATACCGAAGATCTTCAGGTGGATTTTTGAATTTCGATATGGCTTTTACTTTCATGGAGCACTTTATATTTTTTTGCTCAACATCTCCAGTACCTTATTTGTGCGTGCGCCCGAGACGCCAGTGCTTGGACACTTCCCTTTACCCAGGAGTTCGTCGACTATAGTTTGTATCAACGGCTGTTGTATGTGCTTCGGGATATCAAATTTCATCACTTCCTTACTTTGACCCGCCACCTCAAGCGTCACGGAGAAATCACCGAAGGTAGGATAGGAGATCTGCCCCTTGCTGCCAATAATGGTAGTGATCTCCTTTTCGGATGCGAGAGAGGTACTGAAACACCACGTTCCCTGGCCTAATACGCCGCTTCCAAAACGGAAACTCCCGGTAACAATGTCTTCGGCGGGATAGGCACGTGCCTGGTTGGTTGCAAAACCGGTTGCTTCGACCACAGGGCCGAAGAAAAAATCCATGAGGTCAAGTTGATGGCTGGCGAGGTCGTAAAAATAACCGCCGCCGGCAACGTCGGGATGAATCCTCCAGTTGTCAGCTTTACCGCTCGCGCCCACGATGTCCGGCTGGATTGGCTTATTCATCGTGATGTTCACATATCGCACTTCGCCGATCACACCTTCTGCGAGCATGGATTTGATCTTTAAGAAGTTGGGGAGCATGCGCCGGTAATACGCTGTGAACAAAGGCACGTTCGCCTTGCTGCAGGCACCAACCATCGACATGCATTCAGCGTGGGACCGCGCCATTGGCTTTTCGACATAAACCGCCTTTCCAGCGGCAGCTGCTTTCAGCGTATAAGACTCATGTGAATTCGGCGGCGTGGCGATGTAGATGGCATTGACGTCGGAATCATTGATCAGCTTGTCGGCATCATCATACCATTTAGCCACACCATGGCGCGCCGCGTAATCTTTTGCTTTTGCGCCATCCCTGCGCATGACACCGATGAGCTTTGAGCCAGGAACGAGCTTCATAGCGGGACCACTCTTTACTTCGCAAACGTCCCCAACACCGACAATGCCCCACCGCACTTCTTGTAAGATCATGACGTTACAATTTTCAGTTAAAATAGGAATAAAAACCTGTTGCATTGCATTTACCTGCGCTGTTGAGCCTTGGCTCCTGGCATTTGGCTTTGGCAGTTCGCAGGCGGTTGATGAAATTGGGGTACCCTTCAATACCCTGAGTAACTTCTTGAACTTTGAACCCGACTACGCGAGGCGCTTCGTCGGGATAAACCTTGAAACCTTGAACTAATTACTGTATGCGAATCTGGACTGCAACAATTCTGATACTTGTTTTCGGTTGTGCGAACAAGACGCTACAACATCGCAATGAACTGGCGGACGAAATCGAGACTTCCTTAAAGAGCGAGAGCCTGGCGAAATGGTATCCACAAGCCATGGACACTGTATACGGTGGCTTTCTCAGCAGCTTCACATTTGATTTCAAACCCACAGGCGAACAGGACAAAATGATTGTGACCCAGGCACGTCATACCTGGACGAATGCCAAAGCCTCCATAAGATATCCCGAAGGGAAATATTATCACGCCGGAGCGACGCAGGGATTTAAGTTCCTCAGGGACTTTATGTGGGACAAGCAATATGGCGGATTCTATTGGCTGGTTGACCGCGCGGGAAACGTCAAGGGGGATTCATCCAAGACCGCCTATGGAAATGCTTTCGGCATTTATGCCCTTGCGGCTTACTATGAAGCAACGCGCGACACTGCAGGTTTGAACCTAGCAAAGAAGGCGTTTTTGTGGATGGAGCAGCATAGTCATGACCCGGTTGCTAAAGGATACTTTCAGCATCTCGCGCGCAACGGCACGCCCATTAGTCGAAAACCAGATACACCTTCAACATCTGACCTTGGGTATAAGGATCAAAACAGTTCTATCCACTTGCTGGAGGCACTGAGTGAATTATATCAGGTATGGCCGGATCCACTCCTACGTGAGCGGCTGGAAGAAATGCTCATGTTAATACGCGACACGATCACCACTGAAAAAGGCAATCTTACTTTGTTTTTGCAGCCGGACTGGACTCCCGTTTCTTTTTCCGATTCAACGGAAGAGGTCATTATGAAGCATCACAATCTGGATCATGTGTCGTTCGGTCACGATGTTGAGACCGCGTATCTTTTGCTCGAAGCTTCTCATGTGTTAGGTTTAAAGAATGACACGATCACATTGCGCAAGGCCAAGCTAATGGTCGATCATGCGCTGCGCAATGGATGGGACAACAGCGCCGGTGGATTCTATGATGAAGCTTATTATTTTAAAGGTGAAAATGGAATAAGGATTACCCGTGACACAAAGAATTGGTGGGCCCAGGCGGAAGGCATGAATGCATTACTGCTGATGGCCGATCTGTTCCCCGACGACGACATGCAATACTTTGCAAAATTTGAAAAGTTGTGGAGCTACGCAAAACTGAACCTTATCGACCATCAGCACGGGGACTGGTTCGCCGGTGGGATCGATAAGCAGCCAGAATTGAAAACTGCACTGAAGGGACACATCTGGAAGGCATTCTATCATCAATACAGGTCGATGACGAATTGCATGGATAGATTGAGAAATCCAACCGCAAAGACCCTTTAGACTTGTCCCTGTGATCAGAATAAACTCTGTAATCATAGGGATTTTCTTTTTTTGGTTCTTTTTTCTTTTGTGAGATTGTGGATAACGTTAACACTGACTGAGGTGAATTAAGCAAAGACACGGGTTTGAGGCCCATTTCGCGATTCAATCCTCAGTCAGTTTTCTAAACAGGCATCAAATAGAAATTTAGGTTCACGGCCTATTATTAAGGTTTTGATTGTGTTTAGAAGCGTTAACGGATACATGGTTAAACGTAACAATCAAATTTAATGGAAACAGTTTATTTTTTAGGAATCGATGTGTCAAAGTCAAAATTCGACGCTGCTTTGACCCTGGATGGAAAAACATTTCATGAGCTACAAGTCGAGAACAATTCTAAATCAATTGCAGCCATGTTTAACGCTTTGAAATCGGAACTATCGTCTCTTTCCACCTTGATAGTATGTATGGAGCATACAGGAATCTATTGTTTACCCCTTCTTACGTATTTGCACAAAAAGCAAATCAAGGTTTGTCTTGAACCAGCTCTTCAGATCAAACAATCACAAGGAATGACACGAGGTAAAAATGACCAGGTTGATGCTAGACGCATTGCTTTGTACGCTTTCAAAAACTCGGAAAATTTGCATTTCTGGAAGCCTCAGAGGCTTTGTGTTCAAAAATTAAAGTCACTGCTGGTAATTCGTGAAAGACTTATTAAGATGAAGATGCAATTGACAGTTCCTCTTCAGGAGGGGATTGAGTTTATTGAAGAGTCCCTTCAAAAAGCCTCCCGCAAAAGTTGTCTGAAAACTATAAAAGCTGTCGAGCTGGATATTCATGGGATCGAGAGGGAAATTGCAACACTGGTCAAGTCAGATATAGAACTTAACACTCAATGCAATCTTATTACTTCTGTTCCCGGCATTGGAAAGATCACAGCCCTCAATCTTATCGTTAGCACTGGTGAGTTTACCCGTATCCAGGAAGCAAAGAAACTTGCCTGCTACGCCGGAATCGCTCCATTCGAACACTCCTCGGGATCTTCGATCCGGGGAAAAACAAGAGTCTCTAAGATGGCCAATATGACCTTGAAGCGTTTACTTCACCTGGCTGCCATGTCCGCTATCCAATCATGCGATGAATTAAGAACCTATTACACTCGAAAAACTCAAGCTGGAAAAAACAAAATGAGCGTCCTTAACGCTGTGCGAAACAAGTTGATAAGTAGGGTTTACGCCTGTGTACACAACAACAGGCCCTATCAAAAAATATATCAAAATGCCCTTGCCTGAACCATAGAAATCGCAAACGATTAGAGCTTTCCTTGCCGTCAATCGTTGAAAGGAACTGCCACCACCATCGCCTGCTGTTCGGGTTTACCATTCCGGGTCGCGGGTTTCCATTTCGGACACGCCTTCATCAGCCGGACAGCTTCACGCTGGCAATCGGGGTCAAGCAATGGGTGGTCAGCTTTTGCAAGCCGACTTTGCTTCAGGGGTTTCACGGTGTCGTCGTTGATTGATCCGTCAGCATTCACGATCATCTCAAGGTAGACATTTCCAGTAAGCCCCTGCTTCGAAGCTCTCTTTGGATATTTAAGACTGCGCTTTATGTATTTGTCGAATTCCGGCTTTCCACCCGGAAACTCTGCAGGGATTTCAACCATGATACCCACTTCATCGTCCCGCAGGTTCTGTGTCGAGGTCGAATCATTGGGAGCTCTCGGTACGCGCTGGGCGAATGACAAAACATGCAGAGTCATCAGCAAAGAAAGAAGAGCGAGCCTGGACATAGGAATCAATTCTTAAAGTACTTTGATCATGCGCCACATGCCTTTTAGCTCGTCCTTAAAGTAAGGCATTTCAAGTCGTGTTTTATCCAATTCTTTGAATCCGAGTTTCTTATAGAACGCAAACGCTGTAACGTTCGTATCGATGACGCCGAGCCAGATAATTTTTTTTTCGAGCTCGCGTGCAGTCTGAAAAGCTTGGTCCATCAGCAATTTTCCAAGGCCACTTCCGTGGTACGCGGTTCGGACGTAAATTTTTTCGATCTCCAGTGCGGGGCCCGGATAGTCGTCCAAACCGGCGTTTACTTTCAGTTTCATAAAGCCTGCAGGATGTCTGCCTACGAAAACCACGAAGTAACGCACGTCCTTACTTTGAAGATCATCTCTAATGCCATCGAGGGAGTAAACTTTTTCGAGGTACCACTCAAGGCCACCCGGATTCCAGTGTGATGCAAAATTCTCTGAGTACGCAGTGCGACAAACTTCAAAAAGTAGCTGAAGATCATCTGGCTCGGCTACACGGATGGATATGTCTTCGAAGGCATTCACCGTAACCTCGTATCAGTTTATCTAGAAATTGTCTTCGTAAATAATCTTTCCTGAAGACGTTGAAAGACGTGCGTAATTCACGCTGCCCGTGCCCTGGAACCTATAGGCTATCCCAACCACTTTCACAGGCAACATGTTGGCCTGGAGCTTGAACTTTTCCGCGTCGTTGATGAATATCCTCGCGATTTTGTCCTTGAAGACGAACTTCACTTTCACCCAGTCACCGAAGTCCACACCAAGGCCGGAGAGGTCGGACTGCTTCCCTTCGGTGCCCATTAGGTTAAGTTCGCCCACACAGCCTTTGATCGACAGGGGAACCACCATCGCAGCACCTTCCATCAGCACGTGTACTTGTGTAAGCTGACAGACAGCAGAACCCTCTTTGTAGTCGTTTCTAATCTCTGTTTCAAAAATAAAATCGTCTGAATTAAGTTCGCCGAAGTCGCGCACGTTGTAAAAAGATACCCAGGGAGTCGTGGGCTGGAGAGGTACATTAGATGATATGATGTTCTTCAGCGGGAGCCGGAGGACACCATCCTGCTTTACATCCGCTTCCGAAAAATAGACCGGCACTGGCTTTTGTTCAATGCAGGAGAGCCATCCGTTCGTCTTGATGAAAAGGTTATGTTCTTTGACGACCTTTTCGTTAACGATCAGCTTTGCCTGAAAGAATCCAGGATAATAATATATTGACGTGTGGTGTTTGCCATCACGGCTCACCAGCTCACGCAGGCGTTTGTCCCACGATTGTTGAATAAAAATTGTGTCGTTTGCTGAAGCAGCACTTGCGTTATAATCAAAGATTACCGTGTTGGGGACTCCCTCGTCGACAGTTTTTTTGCTGCTGAACTGAAATTGACCCGGATCTGGTGGAGGTCCCGAACTTTTTTCCGTTTTCAACACGATAAACGTTGCTGCTGCCAGAATGAAAATGACCACCGCGACGACCCAACCGAATTTGTTGCTCCGTGGCTTTGGCGAAGGCGGCACGATCGGTTGGCCCATTTGACCGGATCCGGCATACTGCGCGTTCGTGAAGCCTTCACCGGTACGAGGTGCGTGACCGTTGCCGTTCATCACACCGTGATGTTGAGTAAATGCCCGCCAGTTTTCAAAACCCAGAAATTGTGCGAGTGTGTTCAGCGTTGTGATGGTTGGACGACTCTCATAACGGATCTTTCCCCAGATGCGCTTGAGTGTGGCGATGCTCAGATTGACATTCGTAACCTCTTGAATCTTTTGCCCGAGCAGCTCGTAGTCGTTTGTAGCCCATGCGGCGGGATCACCCCAGCCGAGCTTCTTCTCAATTAAAGTCCTGCACTTTTGCAGTAAGACGTCTTCAGTTTCGATTTCCATTGCGCGGGCGTAATCCCTTTTGAACAGACTTGTACAAAGCTTGTATACAACTTCTTGGCCTTGTTCGATTCAAAGTTGCGTTTTTAGCGACAGATATAAAAGCTATAAAGTGTCATCCGAACGAGGTGTCACAATCATTCTAAATCCTATGAAAAAAACAATCCTTACAGGCTTGCTCGTGGGCCTGCTCTTTTCATCTTTTGCTCAACAACACGATTTTGAGAAGGCGCCGACTGTGGCCTGGCGGTTCAAATCCAGGAACCCGATATTTTCTTCACCTGTCGTTAGCGAAAATGTGGTCTATTTTGGGGGAGTTGACAGCACCGTGTATGCGCTGGACCTCGTCACTGGTAGCGTGAAATGGAAGTTGAAGACCAATGGCGAGATCAGGTCTACATTAACAATATCGGGCGACAAGCTTTACCTCGTCGGAGGTAATGGCGTCTTATCCTGTATCGACAAGAATTCCGGAAAGCCTGCGTGGAGAAAGATATTCGACAACACGGCGCTCTACCTCGCGGAAAGGAAATACGACTTCGCCGACTACTTTACATCGGGCGCGCTTGTCCATGAGGGTATTGTCTACTTCGGATCCGGTTCGGGAAAGATGTTTGCATTCAAAGCTGACAATGGCGATTTAATTTGGCGATTTCAAACTGGCGACATCGTACATAATACACCGGTTGCCTTCCGTGACAAACTCTATTTCGGATCCTTTGATGGTCACGTGTACGCGCTGAACCTTCAGACCGGTGCGCTTGCCTGGAAATTCAAATCGGTTGGTCAACAGTATTTTCCAAGAGGAGAGATGGCCGGCTTTCCTGTGGTTGCCAACAATACATTGTATATCGGCGGACGCGATTTCAATCTTTATGCGCTGGACTTAAATGAAGGCACCGGCAATTGGAACCGGAAGTTCGACGCTGGTTGGGCATACGCATTAACACCCTCCGACACCGTGTTATATGTTGGAACGGCGGAAGACCGTTTGATGCTGGCGCTGGATGGCCGCAATGGCAAGGAGCTATGGAAGACAAATCTAAAGCTTCACATCTTCGGACGTTGTGCGATCTCCCGTTCGCTCATCTACGTTCCCACGATCTGGGGAAAAATGTTTGCGCTTGACCGGAAGACAGGCGCTGTCCGGTGGACTTTCACCACCGATGGGTACAACGCAAATCATGAAAAATATTTTAATGCAGACGACTCTTTCGGTTCCGGACTTTTTAAAGTGGTGAGGAATTCAGCCGATCTCATTCCGCTTGAATACAAAATGGGTGGGATATTTTCTGCGCCGGCGGTGTCAGGCGATATGATGGTGATCACGACCACAGAAGGAATTGTTTACGGATTAAAAAAATAGAGCATGAAAAAGTTTATCCTGTTTGCTGTCTTAATTGTGCCTTTCGTGGTATCGGCTCAAACCTATCATTACGACGTTGAAAAAGTTGTCGAAGGAGTGTATGTGCTAAAGCCTGTTATCAACGATTATCGTTGGGTGACCACAAATATTATTTTGATTGTAAATGAGAAGGATGCGCTCGTCGTGGACAGCGGGCTGAATCCTGCCGCAGGAGTTGAAGCCATACGCGAAATAAAAAAGATCACGGCCCTGCCGGTGAAATACCTCGTCAATACACACTGGCATGGCGACCACTGGCAGGGAAATGAAGCCTTCGTCGAGGCTTATCCTGGCATCGACATCATCGCATCGGCGGAAGGGCGTGATGGCATTATGCGGAACGGGATGGTTTGGGTGCGTCAATATTATTTGAAGTATCTCCAAATGATGGTTGATAACTACGAAGCAGGTGTAAAGAAGGGTTTCCTCGAAGAGGGCAAACCGTTGAATCAAGCCCAGCAGCAGACACTTAAAGAAGGTCTCGCTGATGTTAAATCCGACATTGAGTCAATCAAAAAAATGAAACCAACTTTTCCGACCGTCACATTCGATAAGCTGATGACGATCAGAAGAGGGGGGCGCGACATCGAGGTGCACCACCTGGGTTGGGGAAATACGACTGGCGATGCCGTGATCTACCTGCCAAAGGAAAAAGTCCTTATCCCGGGAGACATGGTCGTATCTCCTTCACCTTATGAGTCAGGAGCTTTTTCCCGTGAGTGGCTGGAGTCTTCGAAGAAACTTCGAACATTTCAGTTCGACCACCTGATTCCCGGACACGGCGAAGTGCAGCACGACGCAACATATCTCGATTTTCTGAACGCGCTGTTCGCGGAGACGATCAGGCAGATCGACGCAGCCTGGCTCAGCGGTAAGTCTACCCTTGATGAAGCAAATAAAGTTGTCACCCATGCGAGTGTCGTGGCGGAGCTTTCCAAGGATCCGAAAAATGCAAAGTACATAAAGAACCTGGCACCAGATTTTGTACCGTCGGCGGTGCGGACGGCCTGGCAGAAGACCAAGGAAGGGAAGTTATGACCTAACTCCTCAATAAATCGAGAAGCTTGAATAACGCAGGATTTGAACCTTCAATGCGAAAGGCGCCTTCTGCAAAGTAGGTTGGCACAATAAAGCATATGAGGCAGGAGATTAACATCCATGTTCGCAGTTGTGACACCGGTTGACTTTCCTTCATTATCTTAAGGCAGATAAAAAATAGAGGCAAGCAATAGATCATGCTTCGTGTTATATCCAGGACAAAGAAGGAAGTAAGGATTGAGGGGAAAGAGAAAAGGCACACAGCGATCGCAGCAGCATAAGCTCGTCTTGCGAGCAGTCCGGCGATGGCGAGGACAATTATTAGCCACAAACCTTCAAACCCGCTCCAAAGGCCGAAGAACAGCATGTTCACCTGCGAGAACAGTACTGAAATTCCGGTACCGTCACCTGGAGTTGTCAGGTGATATTTGGACGAGAGGTAGTATCGCAACAGCCCATAAGCCGCAACAGCCAGCACGACAGCGACGTCTTTCCATTTGATTGCTATAAAATTCCTCAGATTCAAGGCTGTGGCGCCCGTTGCGGACAAGCGAGTCCATAGAAACACAATCAAACACGCGATGAGGCCCCGTTCGTCGGTCCATGCTGCGGCAAAGCAACAGAGGAACACGAGCATGGCATTTTCGAAGTAGAGAGCCGCAAGCAAACAAAGCAGTGCAATGGAATCAAATTTCGCGAAGACGTCCAGGCATCCAACTTTACCGGCATAGATGAAACTGAATGCGAGTGCTGTAAGCAAGGCAGTTATGCGGTCTCCCGTAATTTTCTCGGAAAGGCGAATCACTAAAAGAAAGAATACGATAGTGAGCAGTAATTGAATGCTGTAAATTGCCCAGATGTTGTGAATATGTAAGACACTGGCTACAACCGGAACAAACAGTCTGAATGTTCTCTTTGCATTGTGTGATGCTGGATCTTCAGCATTGTATTGGACTAAAGGGTTGCTGATCTGCTGCTGGACCGTGTCCCACGTGTCATGCTGACCTCTGTTAATAAGTAGTTCAATACTTGGGAACGTGAAAAATAGAACGAAAGCAAAACAGACTATAGCGAATTTTATTTGATGGTTTTTCCATTCAGCGCAACGCCTTAGCACGTCAAACACCTTTCTTTGAAGCTCATTGCTGTCCAGCGTGGTCATTGAAATCAAAAATGTTATGTGAAAGATAATTAAAGTCGACAAAGAAATTGAAATGTGATGCTCATGAAAGCGCTTCGAATTATGATTGAAATTATACAATCAAAGCCTTACCCTCACCACCAATATATCCCTGTCCCGATCCTTTCCCACGCCAATCACTTTGCCTGTCTTGTCCGCCGCGTAGCTTTGACCGCCATAGGTTCTGCCCTTCCACGGCCCGTCGGAAATTTCTCCCACGAGGTCTGTGCCGATGACGGGGCAACCAACTTTTGTCGCCGCGTTCTGAACAACTTTCCGGAGTTCTTTGCCATGCTCAGGCCATTCCGATTCTTCGGCGGCCCATCCATACGGGATCAGCAGGAGCGCTGGTTTCTTTGCTTGCATCCGGGTCAGGAGATCTTCCTGGAAGGAATCGGCGCAAATGAGCAATCCCACCCGCCCGAACTTTGTATCGACGGTTTCTACCGCGTCACCAACCGAATACGGTGGAGTCATCAGTTCAGAAAGCACATTTATCTTTCTGTGTTTTAACAGGATTTTCCCATTGTCATCGATCAACAAGGCAGCGCCGTAGAGATTTTCATTTTGCTTTTCATCGAGACCGACGCATAAATACACTTTATATTTTTTTGCCATGGCACATAGTTTATCGGAGTCAGCACCGGGAATCGGATTGGCTCTCTTGTGCGCAGCTGAATTGAGCCAACCGAGGAGACTTGATTCAGGGAATGTGACTATCTCGGCTCCTTTGCTTTTCGCTTCGATAATCGCGTTTTCAATACGGGCAAAGTTGCCGGCCACGTCGCCGTCGAGAAGGAAGACCTGCGCCATGGCGATCGTCACTTCCTTTTGTTGGCTAAATGCTGCCATCTGGAGGAGTGTCAGGTATATGGTTGCAAGGAGTTTCATGCCGGTAGAGTTCAGTGGTTAGCGTGGCGAACTGTTTATTTGAAATTTGTATCAAACTTAAATGCGAGTTGGCCAACACCTAATGGCCAAAGCCAACAGCCAGTTTAGGTTCCCCGTACATGCCAGCAAACACCCGCGACATCAATAATCGCAACTTCACGACCCCACGGTTGCTGTGTTGGTGGTTTCAGTTTCACTTTGAATTTCTTATCGAGCTCCTTGGCTGAAATCTCTTTCCAGAATTCATCCAGGTCGTCGACGATGATGCGCATCATCAGGTTTTCAGCAAAATGCTTGTCGTTAAAATTCTGGAGAATGAACTCGCAATTATCCTTTTTGAAACCGACATAATCGCCGTTGTCCCATTTCAGCTCGAAGCCGAGCGCAACGAAGAACAGCTTTGATTGCTCGAAGTCAGGACCACCGGGGATGAATGGGGAGAGGGATGTGTATTTCATGTCTTATCGTCTTGGACCTGTGCCATATGCAATGACTTCTATAATATGCAGGAGTACCATGTCAGGCCCAAAATTAAACTTAGGTACTTCGTGAGGGCCTTCTAATCCAAAATTTACGGGCAACGCGAATTTTCGTGGCGTACTGGTGGCAGCCATGCCAGCGATAATGTCAGGCGGAACTGCCTTTAAAGCTGTTATCACTTCAAGGCCACAGTCCCGATGGATATCGCGCATTACTATCGGTAAGCTCATTTGCCCATCCGGACTGATTTCGAACTCTACGAGTACTGTGCCCTCAATACCTAATCTCCGTGCCTGAGCCGGATACTGGATCTTTTGGCCCATAAATTTGTAAAAACTTTTGATGGTGCTCATTGATCCAATGGAAACGGAGAATTGCTGAGGCACATTCTTTCCTCTCTGTGAAGCGGGTGTACAAGGTTTCATCGCCTCGAAATAGGTTCGAATACTTGCTTCCATAGTCGGAATACTGTCGTGCAGGATAAAGCTCGAAACCTTACCTGAATCAGAAACGGTAAATGTCAAAAGAACATCTTTGGTGATTAAACCCGCATTGGTTGCTATTGAATTTCCAAGCTCGTCGAGAAATTGCTCTACAGAACCTGGAAATTCAACATTGGATTCAACCACTTTTGGTTCTTCGACCCCGCTACCCGACATTTTCCTGCTTTCGGAGTCCGCATTTTCTGACTGGCCTTTCGATTTGGATTCCTTGATTTTCTTTGGATAGTTAGTCAGTTCGATGCGCCCAAGGTATGCTTGTTCTTTTTTTAGGGAAAACTTGAACCGGTCTTCTTTTGGTATCTCAATGCGTGAGGTTCCGTACCCGACATGAGATATGTTGAGGATGTAATCTTTGATGGGATCAACAGCCAGTTCGAAGTAGCCCAATGCATTGGTTGTCGCTCCACGGGATGTGCCCCAGATAATAATGTGAACATCTGCCATCCCTTTTTGGGTCTCATTGTCTACAATGCGGCCGATGATCTTTCTCTCCTGCGCAAATCCGTCAGCGCACAGAAAAATCATTGCGATGGGGAAGATAAGCTGGAATCTCACTTAAGTGGAAGCAAAGTTCAAAGCTTTAGATAGTGAATAGTGAATAATGATGTCTGTATGCGAACTAAGTTGGACCCAACAGATACTTAGCACCTAACACTTTTCACTCGACACAATTTCTAATGATGATGTTCTCCACCTGGTCCGTGCACGTGGCCATGCGCGACCTCGTCCGGCGTAGCGGCTCTCACATCAATAACTTCTACGTCAAAGTTTAGTTCTTTACCTGCGAGGGCGTGGTTGGCGTCGATCGTGACCTGGTCCAGGGCTACATCCACGACAGTCACCACCTGATGATTGCCTGTGTGGAACTGCATTCCTTTCTCAACCTTTTGTCCGCCAAAAGCTGACCGTGGGATTTTTTGCACCAGTTTCTCGTCACGCACGCCATAGCCTTTCTCCGGCGCTATCTTCAGTTTCATTTTAGTGCCTTTCTCTTTTCCCTCGAGGCCTTCCTCCATTCCGGGGATCAGGTTTCCTTCGCCGTGGAGATAGTACAAGGGGTCGCGCCCTTCGCTGCTATCCAATACCACACCTTTGTTGTCTGTCAGTTTATAGTGGATCGCTGCCACCGCGTGTTTTGTGATCTTCATGTCTGAAATTTTAGTAAAGGTAGGGATTCCGGGGGTGGTTTTATTGCCCGAATGTTAATTGCATTGAACCGGAAGCCGTGAGATATGTTGCCTGCAAATAGGAATCCCGAATCAAAACTGATCCGGGATTCTTTACAGTACCCGAGGCCGGAATCCCCGCTTGACCGGCGTCAGTCGGGCAGGGAACCGGAGATGCAACGCCAAATGAAGATTTTACCCGCAGCAGATTTCAAGTATTTTTCCCTGGCTCTTGCCTTTAATGATTCGTCCGCGGGTTCAGTATACACCAGCACCCAAGGGACGTGGCCGGAAGTAAATTTGCATTTCCCGGAATTGTGCTCCGTGATCCGGCGCTTAAGGTCTTGCGTCATTCCCACATAGAGCTTTCCTGAGACTAGGCTAAGAAGGACATAAATAGTCCACATAGCTCAATGTAGCTATGTCCATTAAAAAGAAAATCCCGAATCAAACTGATCCGGGATTCCTTACAGTACCCGAGGCCGGAATCCCCGCCTGACCGACGTCATTCGGGCAGGGAACCGGAGATGCGACGCCGAATGAAGATTTTACCAGCTGCAGATTTCAAGTATTTTTCCCTGGCTCTTGCCTTTAATGATTCGTCTGCGGTTTCAGTATACACCAGCACCCAAGGGACGTGGCCGGAAGTAAATTTGCATTTCCCGGAATTGTGCTCCGTGATCCGGCGCTTAATGTCTTGCGTCATTCCCACATAGAGCTTTCTTGAGACTAGGCTAAGAAGGACATAAATAGTCCACATAGCTCAATGTAGCTATGTCCATTAAAAAGAAAGTCCCGAATCAAAACTGATCCGGGATTCCTTACAGTACCCGAGGCCGGAATCGAACCGGCACGTCCGAAGACACACGATTTTGAGTCGTGCGCGTCTACCAGTTCCGCCACTCAGGCATTCAGTGCAAACTTTGACCCAGGCATTTGCGCGCCCTGCCCCGAAAGGTTGAAACCAGACGAGGTCTCCCAGTTAGGCTACTCAGCCAGTTCGCTGCAGCGAAGCATCAATGGGGCTGCAAATATGACTAATCTTTAAAAGCCATGCAATCTCGTTGAAAACTTATCAATGATGATCGACAAAGGCTTGCCATTAATCCCCAACGAAAGCCTTAATGCATGTTTACTTTTGGAAACCGGTAGGCGCCCAAGACTGCTAAAAGTCCTGTCCCTTCGGGGCTAGGCCAGGTTTAATCTGACACCAGGCCCAAAGGGCCGTGATTTAGTCAGCGTTGCGGGAACCGCGACGCGCGAATGAAGACGTGGGTCAAGGAGGCCCAAAGGGCCGGGATTTTCCTTCGGTTGGCAAAGGCATCCGCAGACCAAAGCGCGTGGGCAAGCCCCAAAGGGGCGTGATTAAGTTTTAAGAATTCCATCTGGAAAACATTCGCATACGCGGTAACGTGATTTTCCTTCGCGCCCCGATATTGTTGAACACTCAGATAATGCCACAATCACTTGTTAAAAACTATGTTCATATCACATTTAGCACGAAGCATCGGGCGCCATTAATTTTTCAAAGTTTAGAAGGAGAACTTCATAATTATCTTGCAAAAATTTGCATCGACCACGAATGCCATTCGGTTAAGATTGGAGGGTTCGACGACCATGTTCACATCGTGTGCTCACTTTCGCGAAAAATTTCGTTGGCAAGCCTGATCGAACACCTAAAGACATCATCTTCCAAATGGATGAAGACTAAGGATTCAAAGCTCAGAGATTTCTATTGGCAAGGAGGTTATTATGCCGTCTCGGTTAACCCGGCCAATCTTGACAGACTCATTGACTATGTCAAAAATCAGCGAGCCCACCATAGCACCCGACATTACAAGCAAGAGGTGATAGCGCTCCTGCTCGAGAACGACATTCCCTACGACGAGCGATACGTTTGGGATTAATCGCGGCCCTTCGGGCCTTCATTCATGTTGTCCTTTCACCAGCACGGACCGTTGGCCCGGGCTGGCGAATCCCGCCCCTTCGGGGCTTTCCATTTAATTAGCTATTTCTTGTACTTAAAGTCATAGGAGTGAGGACAATTAGTTATCCACAATTGATGAAACCAAAGAATAAAACTTCGACATTAGAGTTATGAAGTTCTTGTTCGTAACAATCGCTTTTGTAGTAACCATTTCGGGTTACGCCCAAACATACAAAGTGGGTATACTTAAAATGGGTGCAACTGTCAAAAACATTGACGGCGTAATCATCATGGCCGACACCGTCGTAACCTCAACGATTGACGGCCAGACTACAACCATGAAGATCGTCAGTCGGAAAGGTTTTACAATCCACGTCACCGATGGAACCATGCAACACAAATACATCGTGTCACACGGCAAAGGCAGACTACATGGATTCACCTACGATTGCTCCATAAAATACGAGTTGGACAAGCGCCATTCACCCGGCCCGCACCCCGTGTACCTCTGCGCCGTGGTTCGTGAAGGGGCGGACAAGAAGGTAGAAAAATAACCCACGGCGAAGCGTGCCCATCGCTTCATGGCCACTCATCATTCCGCGAATAAAGGCAAATGATTTTTTCATACTTTCATCAGTCTAAACCTGATACTATGAAAATCTTTGCCTCCCTTGCAACATTCCTCTTTGGCGCTGTCATGTCGAACGCTCAGAACACATGGACTCCTGATAAGATCATGACGTACAAAAACATTACTGAAACAAACATTTCCCCTGATGGAAGGCTGGTCGCATACGTCGTGAGCGTACCGCTTATGGAAGGGGAGAAGTCCGAATACAACAGCCAGATCTGGGTCGCGGCTACCGATGGTTCATTTAATGTGCAATACTCAAGGGGTGCAAAATCCTCTTCGTCACCACGGTTCTCACCTGATGGAAAGCAGATCGCATTTTTGTCGAACAGGAACGGTGATAAAAACCAGGTTTACGTCATGCGGATCATGGGCGGAGAGCCGGAGCAGGTCACCGATGGTAAATCCGGGATCACTTCATTCAAATGGTCGCCGGATGGAACCCGTATCGCCTACCTGATGAGGAATCCCGAGACGAAAGAGGAGGAAAAAGCGAAGAAGGAAAAAACCGATGTGATCCTGGTTGATAAGAACTATAAATATGATCATCTCTATACAGTCCCAGTTGTTGCAGACAAAACAGGCAAACGGAAAGTGAAACAGCTCACCTCGGGCGAGTTCCATGTCAGTGGCTTCGATTGGTCTCCGGACAATTCAACGATTGCGTTTTCTTTTGCGGCCAACCCAACTATCAATGAGGCGGGCCTTGAATCAGATATTTCATCGGTCCCTTCTGACAGCGGAAAGGTAACCTCGCTGGTAAAAAGGCCGGGTGTCGATGCAGGTCCTGTGTATTCACCAGATGGAAAATGGATCGCCTTTGAGTCGAGTGGTGGTCAACCGGAGCGCGTGGGGCTGCAAGACATATTCAAAGTGCCCAGCGGCGGCGGCGCACCTGTAGAACTACAGAAGACACCTGATCGCAGCGCTAACATCGTCGCCTGGGCGCAGGACGGAACGCATTTATTTGTTTCTGAAAATTATAAAACCTCACAGGTATTGCTCGCACTGCCATCGGGTATGGATGTCAAAATCCCGAAAGGAGAATATTTGACGTATTCCGAATCCAAATTGCCGATTGTCACCGGCCTGAAAGGAACAGGCAATGCGTTTTCAGTTAGTAAGAATGGAAACGCCATCAGCTTCACGTTGGAGGATCCAAACACCCCCGAGGAGGTCTTCGTCGCGGGTCGGCGCGGTGAGAACAGCAAGAAACTCAGTAGTATCAATGCAGATTTCAATCCACCAGCTCTGGGAAAGACGGAGTTGATTTCCTGGAAGTCAAAAGATGGAATGCAGGTGGAAGGCCTCCTTACTTACCCAGTCGGATTTGAGTCCGGAAAAAAATACCCAATTGTATTGCAAGTTCACGGTGGCCCTGCCGGTGTTTTCACGCAGACTTATACAGGTGCCCCGGGCATTTATATGACCCAGTATTTTGCGCAAAAAGGTTTTATTGTGTTGCGGCCGAATCCACGTGGGAGCACAGGTTACGGAAAGGAATTTCGCTATGCGAACGTGCGTGACTGGGGCTTCGGCGACTACCAGGACCTGATGACAGGTGTGGATCATGTTCTTGCGATGGGCATTGCTGATGCGGACAAACAATTCGTGATGGGATGGAGCTACGGCGGTTATATGACCAGCTGGGTTGTTACACAGACTGACCGGTTCAAGGCAGCGAGCATGGGCGCCGGCCTTCCCAACCTCGTGAGCATGGTGTCGACCACGGATATCCCGGACTATCTTGTTGCGCATGCCGGCGGTAAAGAATTCTGGGAAGAATATGAAGAGTACGAAAAGCACTCGGCGATCTACCAGATCAAGAATGCCAAGACTCCAACGCAGGTAATCCATGGAGCCAATGACCTGCGCGTGCCGTTCACACAGGGACAGGAATTTTACAATGCCTTAAAGCGCAAAGGTGTCGACACAGAAATGGTTGTCTATCCGAGAACACCTCATGGGCCCACGGAGCCCAAGTTCCTGATGGACGTATCCCCCAGGATCATGACGTGGTTTGAGAAATATCTTAAGTAGTTGCTGGACTTGCCACAAAGACCAAGACACAAGGGTGCACAAACGAATTTATCAGATCATTACATTCTTAGTGTTGCTTGGTGCCTTTGGGTCTTCGTGGCGAATACCGGAGAGCGAGATGGATTTCCTCACAGAACAAAAGAAACACGAGCGCGTCAGGGAAGCGCTTCAGGAAAAACAGGAAATCATTTCAAATCGGGTGAAGACAATTGGGTTGACTCTTTCAGACTTTAATGTTCTGATCGTTGCGTATAAAGACGAGGATCGGCTTGAGATTTTCGCCAAGAAGAGATCAACGGATGTATATCGCTTTTTGGTTGCCTACGATGTATGCGCACGTTCAGGACAGTTGGGACCGAAGAGGAGACAAGGCGACAATCAAGTGCCGGAAGGTTTCTACCACATCGACCGTTTCAATCCCAAGAGCAACTTTCACCTTTCTCTGGGCCTTAACTACCCCAATGCCTCTGATCGCATCAAGGCAACGTCAGAAGATGCTGGAGGCGATATTTTCATCCACGGTGCCTGTGTGACAATCGGCTGCCTGCCGATGACGGATGATAAGATCAAGGAGATATATGCTTATGCCGTGCACGCAAGAAACAACGGCCAAAAAGATATTCCTGTTTATATTTTTCCCTTCAGGATGACAGAAGAGCGTATGAGGCACTACTTGGATTCATACAAAGATCGCCCTGCTATTACTGATTTCTGGCAGAACATAAAGACGGGCTTTGATAAATTCGATAAAGACAAGACAGAGCTTGTAATAAACGCGAAGAAAAATGGAGATTATGTTTTCTAAAATCCGGCAGGTGACAGCTCGTTACAACAGCATGAAGATCCTGGTCGGACTTTGCTTGGTCACTTTATGCCAGGCTGCGTTGTCCCAAAAAAAACCGGTCGAGGAGATTGGAAAAATCGTGACGCGCGCTTCTGTCGAGGCCCCACTCACTTTCCTTTCTGCGGACGAAATGCGTGGACGCGACACCGGTTCCCGTGAGCTTGACATCGCTGCCGGTTATATCGCATCTCAATTTCAGGAGATGGGTGTGAAGCCGCCGCGTGGTTTAGCTGGATATTTTCAGCCAGTCGACCTGCAGCGAACTGAGCCGGCAAATGCGGCAACACTTGTCATCAATAACCATTCGCTGAAACTCGAAGACGAATTCGCGATACTGTCGGGCGAAACAGGGGAATGGAAAGGCGATTTTGTTTATGCTGGGTACGGTTCCGTTGAAGAAATACCTGCAGACATCAAAGGCAAAATCGTTTTGTCGATTGCCGGTTCGAAGGGAATCACCGGCCGGGAACCCGTCTTTATATCGTCAAGTGAAAAACTCGATCGTATCCGCGCGGCCGGTGGAGCGGGGCTCATTGAAATTGTTCCGTCTGAGGCGGTGGCGTGGTCGTCGGTGCTCGCGTCTTTCGGGGAGCACACACGTGTGTCAATAAGAAGAGAGGATCATATTATTCCACATATCTGGGTTAAAGAAGCAAGTGCGTTTGGGTTGAACGAGATTCAAAAAGGTACCAACAGCAGACTGAGCATTGTTGGGCGCGAGCCGAAAAAGATATTCTCAAAAAACGTCCTGGGTGTGATCGAAGGTTCGGATGCTGCGCTCAAGGATGAATATCTTGTAATCACAGCACATTACGATCACCTTGGCGTTGGCACCCCAAAGGACCAGGATTCGATTTACAACGGAGCGCGCGACAATGCGGTTGGGGTTGTGTCCATGATGAGCGCAGCGCGTTTTTTTTCAAAATTCCGTCCGAAACGATCGATCCTGCTTATCGCATTTACAGGTGAAGAGAAAGGCTTGCTGGGAAGTTATTGGTATGCAGACCATCCGGTTATTCCCCTTCAGCAAACAATATTTTGTTTTAATAGTGATGGAGCGGGTTATACCGATAAGACGATCGCCACCGTCATAGGACTCACGCGATCCACGGCCGAAGGTAACATCTCGAAAGGATGTGCGTCATTTGCTATAAAGGCGGAGATGGTTTCCACGCTGGACGGAATTATCTTCCAGGGTACCGATAACTTCAATTTTACGAAACACGGCGTACCTTCCGTTTGCTTTTGTCCCGGCTTCAGGGCTTTCGATGCAGAGCTCCTGAAATTCTACCACCAACCTGCAGACGAAGTAAGCTCACTAGACTTTGACTATCTATTGAAATTTTTCAGGGGGTTCGTTTATGCGAACTATCTGATCGCAAATGATCCTCAATCCCCGAAATGGACCGCCGGCGACAAATTTGAATCACTTGGAAGAAACCTTTATAGAAATAAATGATGCCTTCACATGCTCGCACCGCGTGTTAAATTGCATTATGATCACGATAACACAATTGATTTATATCAAGGAAGGGCAGGAGCAGACTTTTGATCAGTTTGAAGCGGTTGCTATCCCTCTCATTGCTAAATACAACGGAAGACTTTTGCTGCGCGTCCGGCCCGCAGGGAATTCAATCATCGAAGGGAACATCGAAGTTCCGTATGAAATTCACCTCGTGGAATTTGATGGTGAGGGAGATCTTGCTGATTTCATGAAAGATGAGACGCGAAAATCATTTTTACATTTGAAGGAGAAGGCGATAAAGGCTGCGGTGCTGATCAAGGGCAGCAGGATGTAGGTCTTGGCTTGGTCAATTTTTCTGAACACTATCAGTGCGTGACGTGGGCTAGGAGCCACTTTTCCGCCATCATCAAATCCTCGAATATCTCGATCGAAAACCCGCGTTTCGCGGCGATCTCCTTCCAATATTTTCCGAACTCCATGCCGGCATTGCTGAATGCGGCCGCTATCAGTACTTCCTTCAATTCCGGTTGCGCAGCCTCATAGCGCTTGACGATATTAAATGCGTCAGTCAAATGAACATTGATTTGAAGTCTTGTGTAGTCTACGAGCAAGTAACGCCTGCCCGTTTCATGCAATTTGCGAAAGATCATTTCAGAAGCCTCAACCATCGAAGTAAGGCTGTTGCGTTCACCATGACCTGTTACAAGAAGATAATGCTGCCGAAGCTCAAACGTTACCGGCGGTTCGTTCTCCATGTGTTATCCTGTCCACGCAATTATAGAGAAATTTGCTCAGATCGATCAGGCGGGTGGAAGAGCCTGGCCTCTATGAATTTGAAGTGCGCAATGCCGCGCCGTTTATCTTCGATAATAGATAAGTGTTGGTTGTACAATTAATTATTAAGTCACATCTTTGTTCAAAGCGCCCTATGGATTTGAAAAGTATGCGTCTTTTTTGGGAACTTGATCTCCGGAACAGGACCCATGTCAAAATATAAATCAATACAACACTCGGCCTTTGAAGCGAATATGGAGTTGCCAGCGCTGGGGCTCGTGCTATTCACATTCGGCAACGTGAGTGTTGTGGACAGGGGAGCTGGCGTATTTGCAATAAAGCCGAGTGGCGTTCCTTATGCTTCGCTGACTCCGGAAAAAATGGTCATCGTGGATTTTGACGGAAAGGTGATCGAAGGATCGCTCCGCCCTTCATCCGACACATTGACACATGCATTACTTTACAAGAGGTGGGTGGACATCGGATCCATCGTCCACACGCACTCTACTTACGCGACGGCGTGGGCCCAGGCGCAACGCGACGTCCCCATTTTCGGCACGACGCATGCTGACCACCTCACGGTCGATATTCCCTGTGCACCTCCAATGGCGGACAAAATGATCAAAGGAAATTATGAGTTTGAAACAGGGAATCAAATCATCAACTGTTTCAAACAGCGAAAGCTCGACTATCGCGAAGTGGAGATGATCCTTGTCGGAAACCACGCACCTTTTGCTTGGGGAAAAAACGCAGCGAAAGCTGTCTACAATGCAGCGGTCCTGGAAGAGGTGGCAAAAATGGCGTGGCTGACCGAACAAATTAATCCGAAGGCAAAACGACTCAAGTCATCACTTATTAAAAAACACTACGAACGAAAGCACGGTCCTGATTCTTATTACGGACAGTCTGAAAAACAGTAATCAAAAAAGATTGACTATGAAAAAGATCCTGTTACTTCTCATCGTTGCGCTTGTGCCGGCAGTAGTATTTGCGCAGAGCAGTGATTACCCGATCCAGGTGGTACCTTTCACGAAAGTCAAACTTACCGACGCCTTTTGGTTGCCAAGGGTCAAGATCAATCACACAGTGACGATTCCTGCATCGTTTGAACGGTGCGAGGCGACGGGACGCGTAAAGAATTTCGATATGGCCGCTGCGAAAAGCGGAGCCTTCTGTACGATATTCCCTTTTGATGATACCGATATCTATAAGACAATAGAAGGCGCATCATTTTCACTCAGCCTGTATCCTGATAAAAAACTCGAGCTGTACATCGACACGCTCATTACCAAGATAAAAAATGCGCAGGAGCCCGACGGCTACCTCTACACTGCACGCACCATCAATCCCGAGGCGCCGCACAAGTGGGCGGGTAAAGAGCGATGGGAAAAGGAGAGGGAGATGAGCCACGAACTGTATAACTCCGGACACTTGTACGAGGCTGCCGCCGCCCATTTCCAGGCAACGGGAAAGCGGAACCTGCTGGACATTGCTTTGAAGAACGCAGACTTGGTTTGCTCAGTGTTTGGTCACGACAAGAAACATGTCGCACCCGGCCACGAAGTTGTGGAGATGGGTCTGGTGAAACTGTACCGGATCACGGGCAAGAAAGAGTATTTGAATACCGCGAAGTACTTTATTGAAGAACGCGGTCATTTTAACGGATACGACACCAAAAGTACTGATCCATGGAAAAACGGCGCCTATTGGCAGGATCATATTCCCGTCGTCGAGCAACGTGAAGCGATTGGTCATGCTGTACGCGCTGGATATTTATACTCTGCCATTGCTGACGTTGCAGCGCTCACTGGCGATAAGCAGTTTCTCGCTGCCGCAGACAGCATCTGGGAAAACCTCGTTCGGAAGAAAATCTATGTGCAGGGTGGCGTGGGAGCGGTTGGCGATGGTGAGCGTTTTGGTGATAACTATGACTTGCCGAATAAAACCGCGTACAATGAAACCTGCGCGGCTATCGCGAACGTCTATTGGAACCATCGCATGTTCTTACTGCATGGAGATTCAAAGTACATCGACATCCTGGAAAAATCTTTATACAACGGTCTGATCTCGGGCGTAGGAATGGATGGAAAATCCTTTTTCTATACAAACGCCATGGAAATCAGGAACAACGTTGAGCACAAAGACAAAGAGGCGGCTCGTTCCGGCTGGTTTCCATGCTCTTGCTGCCCTACGAATGTAGTTCGACTGATCCCTTCTGTGCCGGGATACGCCTACGCGCAAAAGAACGAGAACATCTATGTGAACTTGTTCATGACCGGAGTCGCGTCGCTGATGGTCAGCAACAAGCCGGTCCAGATTGAGCAAATAAATAACTATCCATGGGAAGGAGCGCTGACATTCAAAATTTCACCCAAGGCTTCACAGACATTTAACCTGTTGGTGCGCATACCGGGGTGGGCTCAAAACCAGGCCATGCCCTCGGATCTTTACAAGTTTGTAAGCAATTCCGACAAGAAAGTCGAGATAAAGATCAATGGCCAGGGCATTGACTATAAAATAGAGAAGGGCTATGCCGTTTTATCAAGGGCCTGGAAGAAGGGTGACGTGGTCAATGTAAGTCTTCCGATGGAAGTGAGAAGAGTATCAGCCAATCCAAATGTGAAAGACGACATCGGCAAGGTGGCGCTGCAGCGTGGCCCGCTGATGTATTGTGCAGAGTGGCCTGACAACAACGGAAAGACCAGCAATATCATTCTCCCCCGCGAAATGAATTTCATCACTGAATTCAAGAGCGACTTGCTCAACGGCGTGAATGTTGTAAAAGGTGAGTCTGTTGCGTTGGTAGTTGATAAAAACGGCGAGGGTGTCTCAACTATGAAGCAGGCATTTACCGCGATTCCCTACTATGCGTGGGCGCATCGTGGTAAAGGTGAGATGGAAGTTTGGTTTCCAGAGAAGGTGACCGATCTCGAAATTATTTCAAAGTAATCTGAAGAATTGTTTCCCGCAGATCGCGCCGATTATGTATCGCAGATTTTCGCTGACGGAATACAGTGTGAACTAATCAGCGTGATCTGCGGGCATTCAATCCGCGTAATCTGCGGGAAATGAATTTAAGATCACTCCACATCGATAAATTTCTCCAACGAAAACGCCTGCGTCCGTTCTGAAAACAAAGTCTTGACTCGTCCCCAAACGCTTCCGAACAATTCAGACTTGCGATAATTCTCGAGATCGTCTGGACCGTTCCAATGGCTTAGAGTTGAGAAGGAGTTTGGGTCTTCAGCATCTTTGAGCAGTTGCAGATGCGTGCATCCCGGGAAATTACGGATGGCTTCCTTGTTCGCATTGAATATGTCGAGAAATTCTTCGACACCTGCTTCAGTGAAATGCATTCGGACGATTCGTACCAGCATGGTTAACTATATCTGAAGTCTAGATTTTGATGAGGTTCACTGCGTGGGTTCTTGGTTATTTCGATGCAAATATTGTCAATTGCCACGAGCATAGCGAGCGGTTGTCAACCCCGATATGCCGGGTTGACAGCCAACTTTTCAGTTATTCTTCGAATACAATATTCACCGGACTATCATAACTCAATCCCAATAAATCACTGGCGTTTCCTTTGTAGATCCCGATTTCCAGCAACCCGAGGCTGTTGAACAGCAGAAAGCAATCGCCTTGATCGGCCTGGTGATAGCCCGTGTGAATGCGACGCATCTTTTCACCGCCAAAACTTACTGTGAAGACTTTTCCTTTGCTCAAGAGCTCGAACGTTTCCTTTTCAATGTTCGTTATCAGGTTTCCGAAGCCGTCCACGCGGATCACATGGCCAAGGATTTGTTTCTTGGTGGCTTTCACATGCCGGTCAGTCATTTTCTTAAAAGTTGTCAATGGCGTGCCGAGTGTTGTGATGGAAACTCCACTGGCTAGGCGTGCTGCTGCGGGAGCGAGAATATCGCGTTCGGGGAATGAAGTGGCGATCGTCGTGATGACGTTTAGCTCGATGATGTTCTGAGGTGTTTTATCGCTGATGAGCCCAAGCAGTCCGTTGTCAACGCTGACAAAGAAATGATCCTCCAACTGAATAGCGAGATGTGAATCGCCGCGGTTGCCGGCGGCATCGACCGCGACGATGTGAACCGTTCCTTTGGGGAAATCGCGAAAAGCTGATTTAAGCACAAATGCGCCATGCCCGATATCGCAGGGATTGATTTTTGTACTGATGTCGACGATTGACAGGCCGGGATTCGTGCTGAGCACTTTGCCCTTGATGGCTGCCACATAATGGTCGCTCTCTCCGGAGTCGCTAAGCAGGGTGACGATGGCCATCAGGATTTATCGTCGGTTCCGTCATTTATCGGGAACCGGATATTGATTAGTTTTGTCACGAAATTAAACCATTTTCATATTAATTCATTGATCGAAAAAACCATCACTTTAGACAATGTATCGCTCGTAGATTTTCTGGGGACGGGAAATAAGAACATCAACGAGCTTTCAACCGCCTTCCCAAAAAGCCGTATTGTATCACGGGGAAACGAAATTCTCATCAAAGGCGAAAACGCTGACGTAATACAGATCACAGACATTCTAAATTCACTGATCGACCACTTCCATCAGTTCGGTAGGATCACAGAAGAGAACGTACGCGGATATGTCACGCAGGAAAAACAAGAATTCGTACCTGAAGATTCTCCCGAAGGAATCCTATTGTATGGTACAAAGGGGCACCCGATAAAGATGAAGACCCAGAACCAGCAACGCCTGGTTCAATCGGTCAAGGAAAATGACCTGGTGTTTGCTCTGGGGCCTGCGGGGACAGGTAAGACTTACGTGTCGGTAGCGCTCGCCGTGAAAGCACTCAAGAACAAGCAGGTCAAGAAAATTATAATCACACGACCTGCAGTTGAAGCCGGCGAAAACCTTGGGTTTCTTCCCGGCGATCTGAAGGAAAAAATCGATCCATATCTGCGGCCTATCTACGACGCATTGAATGATATGGTTCCGTTTGAAAAGCTCCAGTATTATATGGAGCGGGAGATCGTCGAGATCGCTCCGTTGGCCTACATGCGCGGACGCACGCTCAACAACGCATTCATCCTTCTCGATGAAGCCCAGAACACGACACCCATGCAGATGAAAATGTTCCTTACTCGCATGGGGCCGGAATCAAAAATGATAGTGACGGGAGATATGACTCAGATTGATCTGCCCGGCAGACAAAGCTCGGGATTGAAGGAGGCTGTGAAGATTCTCAGCAACGTGAAGGGAATTGGAATTGTCGAGCTTAGTGAAAAGGATGTCGTTCGGCATCGCCTCGTTCGCGAGATCATAGAAGCATACCAGGCCAACAGCCAGACTACGCACAGCTAGAGCCATCTCGGCAACCTTTCGTCCGCAGCGGTGTGGCGGTGTTCCACCAATGTTGGTGCCCTGAGGTCGGAACACTAGCAGTGGATCAAACGATGCACCGCCGGGCCTATTGCCTCGCCTCGGAAGAACTCATAACTTCCTTTTATGCAATGGATCCCATTCGCAATGGTTCGCATCGCCGTGATCTTTGCGGCAGGTGTGCTCGTTTGCATTTACTATCCGGCACTCTTAAGCGAGGACGCAGTCATGATCGCAGTGCTCGCTTTGACCACCGTGTATTTCGTTGTCAGGTTTTCGTTACAGGCAGGCGTCATGAAATGGTGGACCGGAGTTGTGGGGCTTACTACAATTTTCTTAAGCGGGTATTGGAATGTGTTGCTTCGAAACGAATCGCGGAACCCGGAACATATCATCAATAGCGATGAAAAAATTGTCGCGTATCAGGTTATCCTGATTACTTCCGCCGAAGAGAAAGAAAAATCCTGTAAACGTGGAGCTTCCATAACGGGTGTGAAAACGACGGGCGGCTGGCACAATGCAACAGGAAAAGTGAATCTCTATTGGCCGAAAACTGAAATCATCCCTGCGCTGGACTACGGTGACAAGCTGGTGATATCGGGAGCACCGCGTCCAATCGAACGTCAATACAACCCACATGAATTTGACTTCAGGAGGTTCCTTGGTTTTAAAAATATATATCACCAGCACTTCGTGAAATCCGGCCAATGGGCGTTGGTTCAAAAATCAGACGATCGCGGGTTTCTCTTTTATGCACACAGAGCGCGGACATGGTCGGTGAACACAATCAAAGAGTTCATCACGTCCCCGCGGGAACGGGGGATCGTAATCGCGTTAGTGTTGGGAGTAACAGACGGGCTTGACAATGAATTGCTGACTGCGTACGCGGCGAGCGGAGCCATGCACGTGCTTGCCGTTTCAGGTCTTCACGTCAGTATTATTTACGGCATCCTGCTGCTCCTTTTCAAACCACTGGGCAAAAGTCCGGCGAGTCAATGGTTCATTGCTGTGGTGAGTCTCACCTTGTTGTGGGGATATGCGTTCATCACAGGCTTGTCACCGTCGGTGCTTCGCGCCGTCGCGATGTTCTCATTTGTCGCGATCGCAAAACCTGTTGGCCGGAACACGAATATCTATAACACGCTCGCCGCCTCGGCGTTTTGCTTGTTGCTGTATGAACCTTACCTGATCATGTCCGTCGGATTCCAGCTTTCGTACCTCGCTGTTCTTGGCATCGTGTATTTTCAGAGACCTATTTATAACCTGTGGGAGGCAAAGTCGTGGTTTGCTGATTGGGCATGGCAGCTGTCCTGTGTCTCCATCGCTGCCCAGCTTTCAACGATGGCGATCAGCTTATTGTATTTCCACCAATTTCCGGTTTACTTCCTCGTTGCCAACTTGTTTATTATACCTGCGTCTTTCGTGGTATTGATTGGCGGCATTCTTTTGTTGATGATTGGGGGGTTAACGACGATTGCAACTTGGCTGGGAACTTTTCTCGAATGGTTCGTGCGAATCATGAATGAAGGAATATTCCTGGTTGAAAAGCTTCCCATTAGCGTTATTGACGGACTGTATATTTCACCATTGCAATCTTTACTTATTGCTGTGTTTACAGTAGCGACCGTCGCGCTGATACAATTCAGGAAATTCCTGGCGTTACCTGTGTTGTTAGTTTGCGTTTCACTTTTCTCATTTGACTCTTGGCGCCACCTCACAACTGACATCGCGCGGTCAACATTTAATGTTTACCGGGTGCAGGGGCATAGCGTGTTGGAGTGGACTCACGACGGGCATGCAACAGTGCTCACCGACTCGGTTATTGTGAACGACGGCAAAGGGTTCAAATTTCATATTGAACCGAATCATACCGCAAATGGCATCGGCAGCGTCATTATGAATATCGTGGAAAGAAGTGACGAGTTTTCACTTTTCAAAGTGCATGGCAAGACGTTCTTGTGGATTCGATCTGGCAATGCCAGGCTCCCGGAACATATCGACACCGACTGCCTGATCATTGGCCATGATGCTGTCACGTCGCTAAAGGCGTTGTCCGGTCGCGTTGATTTTGGAAAACTCGTTTTCGATAGCAGTAATTCTTACCGTTATTGTGAGAGAATGTCAAAGGAGGCTACTGGATTGGGAATATCTTTGCACTCGGTTTTGACAGACGGCGCATTTAGTATCGAGATATAAGCTATGCTGGTAGAATACACTGTGACAGACAGAATCGCGTACATTACGCTGAACAGGCCCGAGAAACGAAATGCACTGAACCAGGAAATGGTTTCCAGGCTGAAAGAGGCGTTTATAAAGGCAAGTTCCGACAGGTCTGCAAAAGTCGTCGTGCTGCGGGCCCGTGGAGAAGCTTTTTGCGCCGGCGCTGACCTGGCGTACCTTCAGCAATTACAGAAATTTTCCTATGAGGAAAACCTGGCTGATTCCTCAAATTTGAAAGAACTATTCCAACTGATTTATACCTTGAACAAAGTTGTAATCGCAGAAGTGCAGGGCTCGGCGCTCGCAGGAGGTTGTGGCCTTGCCGCCGTCTGTGATTTTGTATTCACCACTCCGGAGGCAAAGTTTGGTTATACAGAGGTGAAAATTGGATTCATTCCGGCGATCGTCATGGTTTTCTTATTAAGAAAGATCGGAGAGGCCCGGTCGAAGGAATTACTTCTAAGCGGATCGATTATTTCTGCCGAAGACGCAAAGGCCATGGGTATTGCGAACAGGGTTGTCGATCGTCTGAAACTTGAACGAGAGGTCAGGCAATTTGCTGAAAAACTTATCAGCACAGCATCTGCCCAGTCGCTTGAAAGAACAAAGCGCATGATCGGGGATGTGCAGCACATGAAACTTGACGAGGCGCTCGATTTTGCAGCGCGACAGAACGCGGAGGCACGCGGTACGGAAGATTGCAAAAAAGGAATAGAGGCCTTCCTTGCAAAAAAGGATCTGAAGTGGTAATTCAATAGCTTGTCGTCTCCTGAATCCATTCTGAAGCAATACTGGGGTTATGATCAATTCAGGATCCCGCAGCGGGAGATCGTCCGCGCAGTTCTTGAAAAGAAGGATGTACTGGCGTTGCTGCCGACGGGCGGTGGTAAGTCAATTTGCTTCCAGGTGCCAGGAATGATGATGGAGGGAATAACGGTGGTCATCAGCCCGTTGATTGCCTTGATGCAGGACCAGGTCCAACAGTTGAAGCAACGTGGCATCCCCGCCCTTGCCGTTTATTCCGGTATGAACCGGCAGGAAATCGACATTGCACTCGACAACTGTGTGTATGGCAAGTACAAATTCCTTTACCTCTCACCGGAGCGGCTTCGTACAGAAATATTTATTGCCCGGTTCAGGAAGATGAATGTTTCTTTTATTGCTGTTGACGAAGCCCACTGTATTTCCCAATGGGGATATGATTTTCGTCCACCGTATCTGCAGATTGCGGAGCTACGAGAAATCAAACCAGACCTCCATTTTCTGGCGCTCACGGCAACGGCGACTAAAGTTGTGAAGCAGGACATTGCTGAAAAGCTTGGTTATAAGGACCCGATCGTTTTTCAAAAAAGCTTTTCACGCGACAACTTGTCCTTCGTGGTACGGAAGACTGAAAACAAGGAGAAGAAGATTCTCGAAATATTGAGGAACGTTCAGGGTACCGCTATCATTTATGTCCGGTCACGTAAAGCAACGGTGGATCTCAGCCGATGGCTCGAACGTCAAAAGGTGCCGGCGACGTTCTATCACGCCGGGCTGACGCACGACGAACGCATGAAGCGACAGGAGGAGTGGATCAGCAACAAGACGCGAGTCATGGTGGCCACGAATGCGTTTGGAATGGGTATTGACAAGGCGGACGTGCGGGTGGTTATTCATATTGATCTGCCTGAAAACCTGGAGGCTTATTATCAGGAAGCGGGTCGCGCGGGCAGGGATGGAAAAAAGTCTTACGCTGTGCTCATTTATCATGATGTAGATGCCACGGGATTGAGAAGCAAAGTACTGCAGCAGCATCCTACGCTCGATTACCTGAAGACAATCTATCAGGGACTTTGCAACTATTTCCAGCTTGCGATTGGAAGCAATGAAGGGGAGACGTATGATTTCGATCTTGAAGCCTTTTGCTTGCGTTTTGATTTCAAGACCGCCCCCGCTTTTGCAGGACTTAAAAAGCTTGAGGAGGAAGGGATCGTGCAGTTGAGCGAGAATTTTTACAGACCGTCACGGTTACACATTCACATGGAGAAAACGCGACTCTATGAATTCCAGGTCGCGAGCGCAAGGTTTGATCCAATCATTAAATCGCTGCTTCGTCTCTATGGCGCTGAGCTTTTCGGCGATTTCATAACCGTGTCGGAAGCTTCGATTGCGAAGAGCCTCAGGATCAGCCAGGCTGCGGTGCGCGAACAGTTGACCCAATTGACCCAGTTGCATGTTCTGACGTACGAGCCCGCATCCGAGCATCCACAAATAACATTCCTCACTGCCAGGCAGGATGCAGGGAAGCTTGCAGTTGACACCACACGACTTGCACTCCGGAGGGATCTCGCAATTACTAAGATGGAAGCGATGATCAACTTCGCCGCACAAACTCACCGATGCCGCATGCAGGTCGTCCTTGAATACTTCGACGAACACTCCTTCGAAAGTTGTGGCAAGTGTGATGTATGCATTGAAAAAAAGAAGTCAGACAACCGGACATCGTTTAAAGATTATGAGCAGCAGATACACTACTTGCTGACAGAAAAACCCATGACTGTCGATGAGTTGGAAACGGCTGTCAATCCTTCAGACCATCACCTGTTTGTCGAGGTGGTGAGAGAACTCGTAGACGACGGCAAGATCGTGTACGATGAGTATTGGGTGTTGAGGAAGTGTTGAGTGTCGCCAGCCCAGCTGGCACGACACTCAACACTGGTTATTAATGTGCAGCTTTCACATACGCCCAGCCAGCTTCTTGTTTAGAGACAAGTTCAACCATTGCCGATGGTACAACGACGGCTGTCGGAAGTAAGGCGTCTTTGCCGATCTTCATTCTTCGCATTGTATTGTTGCATGCAGCGAACACGATTCCCTGTTTTGACAGCTCCTCGACTTTTGTGCTCACTTTTGATTTTCCCTTGATCAAAAGATTCAATCCGGAGCTGTGACATACAACTTCGATCTGGGCCTTCGGCCAGGCTTGACGGATGTTTGCAACCTGCAGCACAACTGAAGATTGCTCTGTGGAGTCACCGACGGTGAACTGCATTACCATCTTGTGAACTTTATTATCGACTACAACAGGCTCATCCTGCGCTCTCAACTGCGACGAGAAAAGAACAAGAACAGATACGATCAGATATTTCATGGTTGTAAGTTTTACGTAGGCAAGAAAGGATAAATTTTAGCGCGTTTTTCTTTCTGAAATGTTAATTCTCCATTTTGGATGCTTTCAGTACTAATGCAAAAATAGACCTTACTTGGTCGCCTGGTCGATTATTTCCTTGAATGGCCCATACTTGTGTTGACGTTCACTGAAGGAATCGACATAAGGCCCGAAGGGATAATCAACCGGTTTTGTCTCCAGCTTGGGCCAGTCTCCAGCAAACTTCTTCTCCGGCCTTGGCATGCTTTCCACGAACGCTGCAATGTCCCAGGCTTGCTCCTGGGTGAGCGTGGGTTTATCGAATGTGGCGCCATTAGGCATGTTGGCAAAAATGTATCGACCAAGGTTGGAGATTCTGTAAAGGCCCGCCGCTGTGTTGAAGCTGTTTGATCCCCACAGGGGAGGGTAGATATAGCCCGGAGCATCAGCACTCACCTTTTGACCTTCACCATCGCGACCATGACAGATCAGGCACTGCTGCATGTAGAGCTTTTTGCCTTTTGCCGGATCGGCCGCGCGCGCCAGCCATTCCATTTCCACCAGGCCTGAGCCCTCTGCCTTTTTTCCTTTCGGAACATCTTTTCCCAGCCACGTAATGTAGGCGACTATCGCACGCATTTCTTTCGAGAGGGAGTCCAGGGGCTTGCCGTTGAGGCTTCGCTCCAGGCAGTCGTTTACCCGCTTCTCAATGCTCTCTAGTCCGCCGGATCTGGCTCTGAATTTTGGATAAAGCGACGCCACAGCTCCGTAATTGTTGCCGAACGGTTTGGTGCCTGCGTCAAGGTGGCAGTTCTGGCAGTTCATCCCATTGCTGATTTGCATGACAGAACCGTGTGGTCCCAGGTATGAAGCAGTACGTGCAATGAGTTCCCGACCGTATAGAATCAGCTCATTGCTTTTATCTTTTTCAAGGGTTGCGATATCCGGGGCGCGCCACAGCTCCGGTGCTTTATGTTCTTCGGCAGCAGGTTTTGATTCAAAGAATGCCGGGTTGTATTTCAGGGTCAAAGTAACTGCGAGTAACATGACCGTGAGAAAGAAGATCGCGATGATTACCCTGCTGAGCCTGACAATTTGATTCATAAATCACAAGCAAGTTATGCCTATCGGAGAATTCTTCAGCCACGGATTACACGACTGGGCACGCCCGCCCGAATAGTTCATTCAGGCGGAGATTAAATGCATTTGTCCGTGATAATCCTGGGATCAAGAGAATGCTGTACAAATTTCTTTGACTCGCAACCAGTGCCTGGATTATTCTAGCGCTTTCACCCCGGGCAATACTTTGCCCTCGAAATATTCAAGGAGTGCCCCTCCGCCGGTCGACACGTAGCTAACTTTTTCATCGAGTCCGAATTTTGCCACCGCGGCAGCCGAGTCACCACCGCCGATCAGGGAGAATGCACCTTTTCCTGTTGCCCTTACTACTGCTTCAGCCACTGCCTTAGTCCCGCCTTCGAACTTTTCCATTTCAAACACGCCCATCGGACCGTTCCAAAGCAACGTTTTCGATCCTTCGATAACTTTTGCAAATACCTCACGCGCTTGCGGTCCGATATCAAGCCCCATCCATCCATCCGGGATCGCAGTGTTCATGGCAACCTGTACGTTAGCTGCAGCATCGAATTTATCTGCCACCATAGAATCTATGGGCAAATGCAATTCAACACCCTTAGACTTTGCTTTTTGAATAAGATCTTTTGCCAAAGCAAGCTTGTCTTCTTCCACAAGCGACTTGCCGACATTTCCGCCAAGTGCTTTGAAGAAAGTGTATGCCATACCGCCACCAATGATAAGATTGTCCACTCTGTCGAGTAATTTCTCGATGATCAATAACTTGTCGGAAATCTTGGCGCCGCCCATAATTGCAGTGAAAGGTTTCGCTGCACGCTCCATTACCTTTTTCGCGTTGTCGAGCTCGGCGGCCATCACAAAACCAGCGCATTTGGTTTGGAAAAACTGCGCAACGATGGTTGTGGATGCATGCGCACGGTGCGCGGTGCCGAAGGCATCGTTCACATAGATGTCACCCAGCTTTGATAATTTTTCCGCGAAAGCGACATCTCCTTTTTCTTCTTCCTTATAAAAACGGAGGTTTTCAAGCAGCAATACTTCTCCGGATTTGAGCGCCGCCGCTTTGGTTTTCGCTTCGTCACCGATGCAATCATTTGCGAACTGCACCTTGCGGCCGAGCAGGGCTTCCGTTGTGGCGATCGTGTGTTTCAACGAAAATTTACCTTCGGGACCGTCTTTCGGCCTGCCGAGATGTGACATGAGGATGCAACTCCCGCCGTCTTTCAGGATCTTATCCAAGGTCGGGATCGTGGCGCGGATCCGGTTGTCGTCAGTTACATGAAAACTTTTATCGAGCGGCACATTGAAGTCTACACGGATGAGCGCGCGCTTACCTGAGAAATTGATGTCATTGATTGTCTTCATGGATGAAAATATTTGTGATGTTGGTTGTATTAATCTCCGAATGAAATACCGAGGCCCTTTGCAGCCCTGACCATATAGGAATCCCTGTCCACAAAGCTCATTTGCCTCGTTGCCTCTTCCAGTGTTACGGACGTGATGTTATTGTTTTGCCAGGAAACCATTCGACCGAATTTCTTTGCCAACACTAACTCAAAAGCATGCACACCCAGCAAAGATGCAAGTATCCTGTCGAAAGCGAGGGGGCTGCCTCCACGCTGTACGTGACCCAGGACGGTCTCCCGTATGTCTGCCTTACACCCCGCCTCCTTCAATTGTTTTGAAAGCTGATAGGCGACTCCGCTCAGGCGCACGTGTTCCGAGCCTTTGTCTCCGGTCATCGAAGTGATCGTTCCGTCTTTGGGCTTGGCACCTTCTGCGATTACGATATTAACGAAACCGCGGCCCTTGCGATATCGCATGTTGATTCGCTTTACGATCTTGTTGATGTCGTAGGGGATCTCCGGAATCAGGCACACCTCCGCACCTCCAGCGATCGCTGTGTGCAGGGCGATCCAACCCGAGTCGCGCCCCATGACTTCCAGGATCATAACACGGTGGTGACTCTCGGCGGTGGTTACCAGCTTGTCGAAACTGTCTGTAGCTATCTGAACCGCCGTTTGGAAGCCGAATGTCACATCTGTGGCACAAAGGTCATTGTCGATGGTCTTGGGTACCCCGATGATGTTAAGCCCCTTTTTATAGAGCGCTTCCGAAATTCGCTGCGAGCCATCGCCTCCAATATTGATGACGGCATCGAAGCCAAGATCCTTTATTTTTTTTACTAACTCTGAACTCCTGTCTTCGAATTTCATCGACCCGTCGGGCTGAGGCCTCGGAAACTTTAATGGATTTCCCTTGTTGGTCGTCTTAAGTATCGTTCCACCACGGACGTGAATGCCGGCTGTGACTTTGCTAGTCAGCTTAATAATTTCGGTCGGGTCGCTAAACACGCCTCCAAACGCTTCGATGCTTCCATAGACTTCCCAGTCCTTTTCCTTACGCGCACGTTTTGCGATTCCGCGAATGACTGCGTTGAGACCAGGACAATCACCGCCGCCAGTCAGCACCAGGACTTTGTATTTTTTTTCCATTTGTTATTTCCAATTGGCTGGATCGAGTCGCCATGCCTTGACATATACAAGCTCCTCTTGGGTGATGAATTTCTTTTGCAAAGCTTCCTGCAGCAAGTGCTGGAAATCACTTAGACATACGAGATTAACATTCTCCGATAAAAAATTCTTTTCAGCTGTATCAAATCCATAGGTAAATATTGCTACCATCCCTTCAACGTTGGCACCTGCAGCGCGCAGGGCCGCCGCTGCTTTCAGCGAACTCCCGCCCGTCGACACGAGATCTTCCACGAGCACGACCGATTGTCCCTTCTCGATTCTTCCTTCGATCAGATTTTCCATGCCATGGTCCTTTGGCTTGGGTCGCACATAAACAAACGGCAGCTGTAGCTCTTCCGCGACAAGCGCGCCCTGTGGCACACCGGCGGTGGCAACCCCGGCGATCACATCCGGCTTCTTAAAGTTATCCGTCACCGCGAACGAAAGGCATCGTTTGATATAGGAACGGACGTCAGGATAGGAAAGACTCAGCCGGTTGTCGCAGTAAATAGGTGATTTCCATCCGCTGCTCCAGGTGAAAGGCTTCTTGTAGCTCAGCTTGATCGCTCCGATCTCCATCAGTTTGGAGGCGATGGGGCCAGCTGTACTTTCGATGATTTTTATACTCATTCAATTGGCAATTTATCAGGAAATGCGGTCAGCACAAGCGTTCGGTACAACCAGATTTGCTGGTACATTTACACTAAAAAAGGAGAAAAACACGGTTGGCGGTGTCAGAAATATTCCATTTTTTGCAGGGCTAAGAATTCATGGATCTCTTCGTCAACGATATTCCAATCCGCATTCTGAAGGCCGGCATGCAGCCCGAGGAAGGCAGTTTCAATTCTGATATCAACGCCAGGAAAGAGCCGATAGGTAAAGCGAAGCTGATCAACCATGTGTGGATACACGATGCCGGAGTCGACCACTTGAATTCCGTCCTGGATCATGTAAATACCAAGGTTCCTTCCCACCTCCTTTCACTGAATATTACAGTAGATGACTACGAAGCGGTAAAATTTTTTCTGGAGGACAAATTCAAGATTGTAAAGGCGGCCGGGGGCCTCGTCAGAAAAAAGGACAGGTTCCTGATGATATATAGGATGAAAAGATGGGATCTGCCGAAGGGAAAAAAGGAAAGCGGTGAAAAATACAAACAGACCGCCGTCAGGGAAGTAGAGGAAGAGTGTAATGTCGATGTAAAGCTGGGCCACAAGCTGTGCACCACCTGGCACACCTATACCATGAACCGCAACAGCATGCTCAAGAAGACGCGCTGGTATGTCATGGACCTCATCGACGATTCGAAGAGCAAACCCAGCCTTGAGGAAGACATCGAAGAGCTACGCTGGATGACCCAGAAGGAAGTGTATCACGCGCTTGAAAACTCCTATAACTCGATACGTTTTGTATTCGAGCAATATTACAAGCACTTCGAGAAGGTCGGGTCGGGTAAGTAGGGTGCGTCGGTCACCCTGAGCGAAGTCGAGAGTAGGCCGACGGATGCATTCTCGGTCGCCTTCGACTCCACGTAAATTGACAGGCTTCGAACGCGGGTCCTAAACTCGGAACCGTAAACTATAATTTGTAAGGCAGCATCTGCGATACATCCCCTCCGTATCTGTGTACTTCCCGAATAATAGAAGAATTGATCGCGGCAAAAACAGGAGAAGTGATCAGGAAGACGGATTCCAGGTCCGTGTTGAGATGCCGGTTAACCTGGGCAATGCTGTTCTCGTATTCGAAGTCGGTAGTGTTGCGCAGACCTCGCAGCAGAAATTTCGCGTTGTGCTTTTTTGCCAATTCGGCGGTGAGTTCTGAGTAGGTGATGACGCTGATCTGCGGGTACTTTTTGAAGGTCTGCTGAATTTTTTCAGTCATTGTTTCAATCTTAAAGTACCGTTTATCCTTCGCACTGTTGTAGCCGATTGCGACAATGATCTGGTCGAACAGCGCAAGACCGCGGAGCACAATGTCCTCATGTCCCTTTGTGAAGGGATCGAAGGAACCGGGAAACAAAGCAATTTGCTTCATTCGGGGAGGAGGTTCATGGAGTAAAGGTCGAAAAAATGATGTTCCTGGACTTCGTCGAAAATGTATCCAAACTTGAGATGTACCGGGCGCGGGCCGAAGGAAACGTTCCGGACGTATTTGACAAACTCCAGGTAGTGCGGCGAATTCTTTCCAATGTAGCCCCACAGCATCACTCGGGTTGTTTCCTGATCCATACCCATCGCTTTCATAACAAGCATGATGTATCGCACATAATCGGCAAATTGCTTGATCAGGAACTGGTTGTAATAGACGAGCTTACCTTCCTTCACAAATAAGACGTGGAGCTTGAAACGGTCAACGTAAACGTATAGTGGCTGGTCATGAATGGCCATCGCTGAATTCAGCACCCCTTCGATCAAGGCGGAAGATTGGTGATATACTTTTAAGGTTGAGTTGGCATACACTCTCTTCAGCCAGTCCATCATTGCATTCTGAAGGCAGAAGACGGTGACGGCGTCTGACTTTTCGTTCCTGCAAGCTGTTACACTTTCGGTATCCTTGTCGAATGCTGCGTTGAACTTCAGGTACTCATCCATGGCCGCGTCGATGTAAAGTGCGGCCGGCACCTGGATAAACTTATTGTTTTTGATGGAGATGCGAACTTCCTTCCAAAACCCAGCCATCAGGTATTCATGGGAATCGAAAAGGCTTTGTAACGCTCCTTGAAGCTCGGCTTGCGAGTTTACTTCATTGAAGACATAGTCCTCAAAAAAAATCAGGCGGCTGTCATCACTGTCGATGACCGCCACCTGAAAGTCTTTTGCCCCGATCTGGGCCAGCAGAATATACCGCTGAAGTTTCTCCTCGTCGAACTTCTCGTCCTTGATCTTTTTGATCAGCTTATGTCGCGGGGCAATGGATGACAAAATATTTTCTTATTCCCAATTTCCGGCTGTAGCAACATCGGTGCGCGAACCGAAGCGCAGCGGCTTGCGCGTCTTCTGTTCGTTGCTTTCCTTACGCAAGGGGTTGATCGGCTTCGGATCTTTTACTTCTATCACGTCGACCATCAGACCATTGCGATCGATCTTCTTCACGAAAATGTCGAAAGTGGCGCCGGGATTGCCGGGAACTTCGCCAAGTTTTGTGACATCCGTGTTCTTGTTGAAAACGTAGTTAGAATAGTTGATGAGGATCGTTCCTTTTGTCACTTCCTGACCATCCTTAACGGGAGCAAGCGATTCAATGATACCGTTCTCAGGGAACGGAGGCTCGTTTGTTCTGTCGCCAACTTTGATGTTGTAGGCCTTCATGTTTTTCACAACTTCCTGTCCGACCTTGACGCGGTAGCCCATGAAGACCCCATTGTCGGTTGCGTTCATTGTATAATTCTTTTTGAAGATGCGCTCTTTTGCAGACACGAACCCAAGCGTATCGATGTGTACAATTACCTCTTCACCACCGTAGGCCTTTTGCTTCAGTTCCTCGCGGCGCTGGAGGATCGGCACTTTTGCAGTAAGAATGAAATTAGCCAGCGTATCCCAGCTCGCAGTGTACTTGCCATTCTGCTCCTGATAAACCGATTCCGCTTCGCGAATGATTCTCAGTTTCTCAATAATGGCTGCTTCAGTAGTCTGGATCTGTTCGGTAGTGTCGATAACTTCCTGGATTCCGCTGTAGAGAAAATAGCCCAATCCGAGGCTCAAAAGGAGTAAAACGACTGTGAGGATTCTGGTTAAAGTCATTGTGGTTCAGGTTTAGCTTGCAAGTATAACTTCGTTTTTTGAGATTTTTAAGCCCCAAATGGTCTTTTTTGGACCAAAGGCGATTATTTCATTTAAATTTTAAAATACCCGGTGAGCGCCCGTAGACGCGCGGCAGTAGGGGCGAATCTAAAAATGCCGTGCTTGTGACTCTCTGGTAGCGCGCGGATTTCTTCTATGGGCATGTACCTTACGGAATAGATAATTTGATGCCCATTTTGCATTTCCGGGTCCTTTCCTGTCAATACCTGTCCGCCCGCGACGTCCACCTCAAAAAAAACCTCGACTGCGTGTAAAGGGGGCTTGATAAATTCACAGACGAACTGCTGCCCGCAAATACCCACGTTCAGACCGGTCTCTTCTGCAAATTCCCTTTTCAAGCCCGAATCCAGCGATTCACCAAACTCGACACCGCCACCAGGCGGAGCCCAGAAATCGTGTCCGTACATGCCGCGATGGTTTACCATCAGGAGGTCGTCGTCTTGCCAGCAAAGGCCACAAACCCGAACGCGCACCCGGCTGCCGTAAATTTCCTGAACTGTTTTATCCAAAGGCAGGTTGTGAATACGTTATTGTTGTGAATGCCTAATTTTGTAAAAAATCACGGATTATGAAGAAGTTATTTTTGGCTATCCTGCTTGTGAGCGGTGGTGTAGTTTTCGGCCAGTCAAAAGGTCCAGTCATCGCTTGGGAAAAGTCAACTTTCGATTTTGGAGACGTGCCGCAAGGCGACAAAGTGGAGCATAATTTCAAATTCAAGAATACCGGCAACGAACCGTTGATTATTACAAACGTGCAGGTGACTTGCGGCTGTACGACGCCGAAGGGTTGGGCCCGCGATCCAATCGCACCCGGTCAGTCGAGTGAGATCACAATTGCATTCAACAGCCTCGGCAAATTTGGTAAACAGAACAAAGTGGTAACCGTTGTTTCGAATGCCTCTAACCCGGAAGCCGGGCAAATCTCGTTCAGTGCGAACGTCATCGAAAAGAAAACGAACAATTGAGCATCGCGGCGCTCCTTAGGGCATTTAACCGCAAATGACGCGGAGGGAATACACGCTGAGATCGCGGAGTGAGGTCAAAACCGAATGGTTGGTGCGATTGATAAGCGAACTCAGTGTGCCCTGAAAAAACTCCACACCATCATTGCCCAGCCCCCCAGTAACAATAATCCTCCGATGGGTGTAACGGCTCCCCAAATTGTCTGGCCCGTCAAAGAAAGGATGCAGAGACTTCCGCTGAACACGAGCGTGCCTGCGATGAATAATATTGCGCTTGTACCCATCCCTGGAAATTTTTCCGCAAGGATTCCTGCCGCCAATAATGCCAGTGCGTGATAAAACTGGTAGCGTGTTGCAAGTTCAAAAGTTTCAACCCGGTTGTTTGCTTCTAGCGTGGCTTTCAGCGCGTGTGCTCCGAATGCGCCAACAGCGACACTGAGAAAACCAAGGATGGAGGCGGCGAGGAGGATGAGGCGTTGATTCATATGAGTGTTGAGTGTTAAGTGTTGCGTTTTAAGTGTTAGATGTTGAAGTACGGAGAGATCTGACTAAACGACGCGAGTATTCGCTTTTAAGGTTTCCAAAAATATCAGCGGGTTCCGAATATGGCCGTACCCACCCTCACCATCGTGCTCCCTTCTTCCAGGGCAATTTTGTAGTCCGAGCTCATTCCCATCGACAGCTCCTTCATCTGAACATTGGGGGAACTTTGATGAGTCTTCACTTCGTCGAATAGCTGCTTCAGGGATCTGAATTCGTTTCTGATCTGATCCCGATTATCTGTGAGAGTTGCCATGCCCATAAAGCCGTCGATTGAAACAAATCTGTACGACGCAGGATCCGACGAAGTGAGGAACCTTTTCACTTCTTCGATGTCCCAACCAAATTTTGTTTCTTCTTTCGCGATATAGACCTGCAGCAGACAGTGAATGGTTCTATTGATTTTCTCACCTTGTTTGTTGATCTCTTCCAACAACCTGACGCTGTCCACCGAGTGAATCAAGGCGACAAACGGCGCTATATATTTAACCTTGTTTCGCTGGAGGTGGCCGATCAAATGCCATTCGATGTCGGCGGGAAGCTGTGGTTGCTTGTCAGTCAATTCCTGAACTTTGTTCTCACCAAAAATCCGCTGTCCGCACCCATAAGCTTCCTGGATCAATTCGACGGGGTGAGTCTTACTTACGGCAATCAAACTGGCTTTGAAAGGTTTAAGCTCGTCGCGGAATTTTTCTATGCTATTTTTGATTGCCATTTCTATCTTTAGCCCCTATTCCAAAAAGCAGACAAAAATATGGCTATCCTCGGAACGTTGCTGAAAAGAGGAATAAAACTTCGCGAAAATCTTGACCAGGAGTATTCAACGCCGTTCGAGCTCCAGAAAAATGAGTTGAAGGAGTTGTTGATCACCGCCAGCAACACGGAATTTGGGAAGTATTACAATTTCCAGCAGATCCTCAGGACTTTTCGCAAGGGGCACAACGACTTTCACAGGCATTTTAAAAAAATACCGCTTCACGATTATAATAAGATTTATAAAGACTGGTGGCACCTTGCCCTGAAAGGAGCTAAGAATATATGCTGGCCTGGTCGTATGAAATACTTTGCGCTGAGCTCCGGCACTTCGGAGGCGTCGTCGAAATATCTCCCGGTGACTAAGGACATGACGAAGGCCATCCAAAAAACCAGTATCAGGCAGATACTGTCGCTGGCGAAGTATGATCTGCCCTCCGAGTTTTTTGAGGCGGGAATTTTGATGATAGGTGGCAGTACTCACCTGAACAGGAAAGGAAGTTATTTCGAAGGAGACTTAAGCGGTATTCAGGCTGCCCGCCTTCCATTCTGGTTCCAGCATTTTTACAAGCCCGGCAAAAAGATAGCGCGCACACGCAAATGGGATGCAAAATTGGAAGAGATAACGCGGAAGGCTAAGGACTGGGATATTGGAATTATTGTCGGCGTGCCGGCATGGATCCAGATCTTGCTTGAAAAGATTATCGCCTATCATAAAGTCAAAAACATTCATGACATCTGGCCAAACCTTCATGTTTATGTTCATGGTGGTGTATCCTTTGATCCTTATAGAAAAGGTTTTGAAAAGCTGTTGGCGCACCCGATTTATTTTATTGAAACGTACCTGGCTTCCGAAGGCTTCATAGCCTACCAGGCGGAGCCGAACCGTCGTGAAATGAAGCTTGTGCTTAACAACGGCATATTCTATGAATTTGTACCGTTCAATGACGAAAACTTTCTCCCTACGGGCGAATTAAATCCGGAGGCAAAGACACTGCTTATCGATGAAGTGGAGGAGGGCAAAGAGTATGCACTGCTCATCTCGACATGTGCCGGCGCATGGCGGTATCTGATCGGCGATGTGATCAAATTCACTTCCATAGAAGAGTGCGAGATTGTCATTACAGGCAGAACCCGTCACTTCCTGAGTCTTTGCGGCGAGCACCTTTCAGTCGACAACATGAACAAAGCTGTAGAGCTTGTGTCTAATGAAATGAATATCGAGATCAAGGAATTTACCGTAGCGGGTATTCCGCACGGAAGTCTTTTTGCTCATCATTGGTATCTCGGCACCGACAGCAAAGTGGATAAGAAACTAATAAAGGAACGTCTTGACCATTTCCTTAAGCAGCTCAATGATGACTATGCCGTTGAAAGGAGCGCCGCGTTGAAAGATATCTACGTTGACGTGGTACCTGTCAAAACATTTTACCAGTGGATGGAATCAAAAGGCAAAGTCGGCGGTCAGAATAAATTTCCTCGCGTAATGAAGAATCTGCAGTTTGAGGACTGGAAATCATTTGCCTCGCAGTGATCGGTATTCTGTTTAACGGCTTGCAAGTTGGCATCGTCCTGGCGTTCCTGGTCGGGCCCGTTTTCTTCACCATCATTCAAACCAGCATCGAACGCGGATTCGCTCGCGGTTCGCTTGTTGCCTTGGGCGTGTCTCTTAGTGACATCCTCTACGTGCTCATCTGCTACCTGGGATTTGCGCAGATCATGGCAGATTCCAATATGAAGGTCTTTCTTGCCTATGGCGGTGGGGTGTTGCTGATAGGTTTCGGCCTGTATCATCTGCTGATCAAGAGCAGGGTTAAGGCTGCTGGCCAACGCGGCACGCTCGATGAAAGACGACCGGTAATGTACGTCGTGAAGGGATTTGTAATCAACGGTATGACACCGATGGTGCTCTTTTTCTGGATTGGCACGGTAAGTCTGGCTACAATCAACTACGGGTACACGACACCCGCTGAGTTTGCCTTATTTTTTGGCGCGGTCCTTGGTATCGTTCTGGGAACTGATATTTTGAAAGCCTACCTCGCCGATAAACTACGGACTCTGCTCACGCCGGCCTCCCTTCGCATCATCAACATCGTGATCGGGATCGCGCTCATCTTCTTTGGCTGTGAACTACTGCTGAAGGGGAAAGCCATTATGTTTATCTGACCCTGGAATTCACTACGCTTTTCCTCCGCAGATTTTAATTGAATGGAAAACTAAAAAAGATCTATCTGTGCGATCCGCGTGATCTGTGGAGAGTGTTTTTTCAATCCTGCAGCACGTTGCTGATGAACGTGGATTTTAACAGAAGCCAAAGCAGGAAGAGCGCCATCGCCCATCGCAGATACACAAAATAGAAGTCGGTAGTATCCTTAAACCGGGTTTCCTTGATCTCAGCTTTTTCATACTGGTCAATCTTCTGAAAAACCTGCTGCAAGGCCCTGTTGTCGGTGACGCGGAAAAATTCCCCACCACCCAGGTCTGCGATCTTTCGCATTGTGGTTTCGTCCACGGTGTTGTTAACCATATTTGGCCGCCCGAAGAAGTCCTTTCCGTATGGTACCAATCCCTCTTTTCCGACTACAATCGTGTAGATCTTGATGTTGTATGCTGCGGCAAGCTCGGCAGAAGTGATCGGGTCTATGTTTCCCGCGGTGTTATCACCGTCACTGATCAAAATACAAACTTTGGACTTAGAATCTGATTCCCGCATGCGGTTCGTCACGACGGCCAGGGCGCTTCCGATTGCCGTTCCCCTGCTTTCGATCATATCGAAACTCAGTTCGTTCAAATATGAATACAACAAATTATAATCGGTAGTTAGTGGCGTGAGCGAGAATGCGTCACCAGAAAATACCACGAGACCAATCCTGTCCTGGATCCTTCCTTTGATAAAATCACGCGCAACATTTTTTGCCGCCTCGAGACGGTTGGGTGTAAAGTCTTCGATCTGCATCGACTGCGAGATATCGATGGCAAGCATGATGTCGATGCCTTCTGCCCACTGCTCCACTTTTTCGTTTGTCCGCTGCGGGCGTGCAAGGCCAACGAGAATCAGGATCACTATTAATCCCAGCAGGAACTCGGGCAACAACCGCAACAGCGTAAGCGGTGAGCTTTTTAGGTCAGCCTTTGCAAATGCTACAGGGAGTTTCTGGTTGAAGAAGTACCGCCAAAGCCATCGCGCCGCTAACAGAAAAGGCACCAGCAGGATGCCATAAAGAAACAGCGAGTTTGCCCATGTGAAGCTTCGCAGCGTAGAGGGGAAAAACCATTCCAATGACCAATAGTTCACGCTATCCATTCTTCACCTCCTCCTCTTTTTTTAGGAACCGCTCATGAGAATAGGCCTGCAGGAATTGGAAGGGCTCGATTGATAAACTCGCGCCTCCGTAGATCGTTCTGTCAACGGATCTTAAAGCATTTTCCAGCTTCGAATCGCCGACCAGACGAACGATCTCCCGGGATGTAAGTTTCATATAGGGATATTTCTCAAGGCCCTCCATGTAATCCTTCCAAATAATCAATGTCTCTTCCGCAGTCCGCTCGGAAAACTGGGAATTCAGTCTGCTTAATGAGCCATTGAATCGGTTGAGAAATTCCTGGTACCCCTTATTGAGTCGCTTGAGGGCGAAATATTTTCGTATGCGTTTGCCGAAAATCAGCCAAACGATGAGCATAATGACGAGCAGTGAACCGATTGCTATAAGTGCCAGTGGATAATTCAGGATCCATTTTACTTTCTGGTATGCGGTATTCACTTTGAGCGGTAGCTTGTCTACGCTCACAGAGTCAGGCATGGCTGCAACCTGATGACGGAGCAAGACATGGTCCAATGGAGTAAACACGGCAAGGCAATCTTTCTCCTGAACAACGAAAACAGGCAGACGCAACTGTTGAATGCTGTCAATTTCAAAAGTCGTCAGCATGTACACGGCGCTATCGTAGCTTGTCTCTCCCTTTGTGATGGTAGGAAAAAACTCTTTCCTTGAGATCTCAAATGGTGCAAAAGAGTAGAGTGAATCAGGGAAGAGGACCTGTTTTGTTTTTGGATAGCGTGCAGTGAGGACGTACGGTACCGATTCACCGATGCTTAGGCTATCGGCAACAAAAAAACCTTTAACGCGCGTACTATCCTGCCCAAATGCCGTTGCCGAGATCAGCATTATAACAAACACACACTGCGCGATCACCTTCATCCGTCTCAACTATGAAGTCTTTAATGATTTATTTCTCACCTTAAATAATCTCAGCAGCTTCGGTACAAAGTCCTCTTCGGTATTGATCGAGAGATAGTTGATCTGGTGCTTCCTGCTGAATTTCATCAAAGCCGCCTGCCTGGTGGCATGTGTCGATGCAAGCTGGTCCCTGAAATCGCCGAAGGATGTATTGATCCAAAGTGTGTTTTTCGATTCTTTGTCCAGGGCGGGAATGATGCCAAGCTTTGGCAGGTTTGTCTCCCTGTTATCGCTGATCTGAATTACCACCAGGTCATGCTTTCGCGCCAGCGATTGCAGATTATGGAAGTAGCCGTCATCTATAAAATCAGAGATCATGATGATGACACTCTTACGCTTGATGGAGTTCAAAGCAAAAGAAATCGCCTTAGCCAGGTTAGTCTTTGTTGACTTTGGTTTGAGCTTTTGAATCTGTGAAACGATTTCATAAGCCTGCGCCATGCCTTTTTTCGGCTTGATGAACTTCTCACGCTCATCGGAATAGCAGATCAAACCGATCTGGCTCGATTCCTTCGCACCCGACATGGCGAGCACACCCGTGATCTCCATGGCGATGTCGAACTTCGTCTTCCCCGGGCTTCCAATGTTCTGTGAGGCACTTACGTCGAGGATGAAATAAATCGTCTGCTCTTTTTCCTCTTTAAAAGTTTTGATAAACGTGCCGTGACCCTTCGCGGAAACATGCCAGTCTATTGCGCGGATGTCATCACCGTACTGGTAGGGACGCACGTCATCGAACTCCAGGCCCGATCCCTTGAAAATCGAATGAAAGTCACCCTGCATCTGGCTGTTGATGGCTTTCCTGATCTGGATTTCATATCTACGAAGCTTTTTGAGCAGTTCCCTCACTTACGGCATCATTTTAGAGGCGCTAAAATATGGTTAATTTGCGCTTACCAAAAGAAAGTTTTGTATGAGATTCCGGGGGATTATGTTGGTCGCTTTCTTCGCCGCGGTTGTGTCCTGTCAAACGGAAAAAGCCCCCCAGGGGATCATGACGAAGGCTCAGATGGCGGAATGGATGATGACGCTCTACATAGCAGAAGCCCGACTCCTCACCCTCTCACAGCCGCGCGACACCGTATATAAACTCTTCGTGCCATTCCGAGATTCTGTCCTCCGGCAGCAGAGCCTTTCGGATTCGACCCTTCGCAAATCTTTCCAGTATTATCTCGACAACCCTGCCGAGCTCGAATCGATTTATGACATCGTTATCGACTCACTTAGCTTGCGGGAACAGCGATTGCTGAGAGCCCCAAATACTCCCTGATTTTTTCCATGATCTATCCTGCGGATTTTGAAACCCGGCTTGGATTCGACCAGATCCGTCAGCGCATTACACAGCATTGTGTCGGAGACCTGGGCAGAAGTCATGTCGCTGCTATTTGCTTTTTGACATCTCCATCGCACATAAGGAAATCTCTGTTTCAAAATCTTGAGGCGCGGCAGTTGCTGGATCAGGGTCAAGATCTTCCGGTACATAGTTATGACGATCCCGCAGCATGGTTTGATACTGCTGCGATCGAAGGCAATTTCCTCGAGAGCGGTGATTTCTTAAGGATCAGGAACGCTTTGGAAAATATTCATGCGGCTCAATCCTTTCTGGAAAAGAACAAGGAAGCCTGTCCGACACTTCATAAACTCACAGAAGGTTTAGGTACAGGCAAGCGTCTTCGCGATGCAATTCGTCGCACCATAGATGAGGAAGGGACGGTAGCCGATAATGCGTCGGTGGCTCTTGGTAAGATTCGCCGCCGCCTTCGTGAAGAAGAACAAAAGATCAGACGCATTGCCGAGCACATCATGCGAAAGGTACTTGAGCAGGGTTGGACTGCGCCGGGGTCCAATCCAACCATCCGCGATGGACGTCTCGTCATTCCCGTTCTAGCTGAGCATAAGCGTAAGATCAAAGGATACGTGATCGATGAATCAGCGACCGGCCAAACGGTTTACCTCGAGCCCGGTGAAGTGATGGAGGCAAATAATGATTTGCGTGATCTGGAGCTCGAAGAGAGGAAGGAGATCGTTCGCATCTTACGGGAACTCACCTCGTTTATACGTGAAGACCTCCCGGAAATCTCGAGGGCATATGAATTTCTTGGGTTGCTGGATTTCAATAAAGCAAAGGCGCGGTTCTCACAGGAATTATCTTCAGCACTTCCGGTTATCGACGACACGCCTGCGCTGCGATGGAAAACTGCAAGGCATCCATTGCTTTTCTTTGCCCTAAAAGGAAAGCGTCAGCTTGTGCCATTGGACATATCACTTCCGGGTGACATGCGTTTTTTGCTCGTTTCAGGACCTAACGCAGGCGGGAAATCCGTGTGCCTGAAGACGGTGGGGATTATTCAATATATGTTTCAATGTGGACTGCTCGTTCCCGTTCGCGAGGATTCGGTCATGGGGATCTTCAGCAATATTTTCCTGGACATTGGGGATCAACAGTCCATTGAAAATGACCTTAGCACTTACAGCTCGCATTTGAAGAATATGAATTTCTTTTTGCGGCAGTCGGACCAGTCCACTCTTGTGCTTATGGATGAGCTTGGTGCCGGCACGGATCCAAATTTTGGTGGCGGCATCGCGGAGGCCGTGCTTCAGGAACTTGTCAGTAAAAAAATCTGGGGGCTTGCCACCACTCACTATTATAATTTGAAAGTTTTTGCCAGCAACTTTCCGGGTATGCGAAACGGGGCAATGCTCTTTGACACTGAACATCTGTCACCGCTTTTCAAATTAGAGATCGGAAAACCCGGGAGCTCATTTGCACTTGAAATTGCACGCAAGACCGGGCTGTCAGATGCCACGCTTGAAGCAGCAGAAGTAATCATCGGCAAAGAACTGACCGGACTTGAAACTTTGATGAAAGCTGTTGCTGATGAAAAGCAACGACTGGATGCGAAAGGGGAGGAGATCAATCAAAGAGAACAGAAGCTCTCGTCAACTCTTGCTCATTATGACGAGCTCGTCAGGAGACTGGAATCGCAAAAGAAAGAAATCATCAACAACGCCAAAGCCGAGGCTTCTATTCTGCTGAAGGAAACGAATCGGGAAATAGAAAAAACCATACGTCATATCCGAGAAAACAAAGCGGAGAAACAGGAGACCAGGAAGGTGAGGCAGGGACTCAAGGACCTCGAGAAGAAGGTGAAGCCAGTGTCCGCACTTCCGGCCAAACCAGCGGGACCATTGAAGGAACAGGATAAGGTAAGGATGATAGGAGGTGAAGTAACGGGAACGATTTTATCGATCAAAGGTAAAACTGCCATCGTTCAATTCGGTGAATTGAGGTCGACTGTCAAGACTGACAAACTGGTACGAAGCGACGAGGCCGTATCTCATAAAACAGCGAAGCCTGCAACCCGTGGTATTGAGCTCCATCGCCGGCAGTCGGATTTTTCGCCGGTACTCGATGTGAGAGGTAAACGCGTTGAGGAGCTGCTGCCACTGCTTGAGAGATTCATGGATGACGCCGTGCTTCTGAATCAATCCGAGGTGAAGATTTTGCACGGAAAAGGTGAAGGTGTGTTGCGGAAGGTCGTCCGAGATTACGTGAAGAAATTGAGAGGCGTGGAGTCTGTCAGGGACGAGCACGCAGATAGAGGCGGTGAAGGCGTAACGATAGTGATCCTGAAATAAAAAATCCCGGCGTATGAACCGGGATTTCAATTTCTTTTTTGGTCAGGACCTTATTGCGGGGTGAAAGTGAATACCCAGTTGCCTTTCACGTTATTGACGCGGCCGGCGATACCTGCTCCGGAATAATTAAATGTCATTTGCAACTGTGTGTCGGTGACGGAATAAGTTACCGGAAGGCTATCATCGCGGGTTAGCTGCGTTGCGAAATCTGTTCCGAACGTAAATTTTCCAGCGGCTGCCCAGGGGCTGAGTGCTGGCCTTCCAGTCGTGGTATAATCAAAAGTTGTCGCACCAGCTGCTCCGCTCAGTTTAATCGTGAAACTGGTATAGCCCGTTTGATCAGCACCGTCAAGCTTTGCACTCGTCGCTTTCCAGGTTTTGGAAAGCTTGGTGAGTTGCTGGTCTGTGCCGCTTGGTGTTGGCTCGTTCTTGGAGGGACAACCGAACAGTACCGGCAAAACCAAAATAATTACCACTAAGGGCAGTAGTCTATTTCTTTTCATGCTTGGAAGGTATTAGGATCAAACATACTAAAATACGCCCGATTTTCTAAAAAGCCCGGGTGCATGGCCCATCACGAAGGTTTAATGTCGCTTTCTCACCTTATGTAACCTCCTTGTCTCGACAAAGGTATATTTCCGCCAGGCGTTCATTTAAAGTCCAAAAGATTGATTTTCAATGCGTTAGATGGATATTCATTTTCCAGGTTGGATCCTATAAATATCAGGGAATCCTGACTTAGTTCATTCAGGTGCCGCCAATACCATTGAATGGCGAGCGGGTCCAGATTGGTTGTCGGCTCGTCAAGAAAAATCATTTCTACATCTGAAAAGAACGCCAGGCCCAGTTTGAGCCGCTGTTTCATTCCCGAGGAGAACTGGCTAATGGTCTTCTTCCTGGCATGTTCCAGTTCCAACCTTTCAATAGTTTCGTCGACGTTTTTTGTAAGTCTGTGTCGCTTGAACGAAAAATGAAATTTCAACAGTTCCTCCAGGGTGAACTCTTCAATGAGGTCCATGTATGGCGCGGCAATCACAATGTGTTTGTATGCTTCCTCTATCGGTATAGCGCCCGCGTTCGTTTGGATGTGGAGGTCCCCCGTCGAGGCAGGCAGCTGGCCCCACAACACCCGTAGCAGTGTTGACTTGCCTGACCCATTTGGCCCGGTGATCGCATAGACACCTGGCTGAAAACTGAAGTTCAGGTCTCGGAAGATCCAGGAACGATTAAAACGTTTTCCCAGCTTCTCCGCCGTTAGAATCATTCAAATGAAGTAATGCGTGTAGAAAATCCTTTCATAACGCCACGTTCCGAGCTCCTGATAAAATTGACGATGTAATCACGTTCCGTGCTGGCAGGAACTTCCTTTTCGACAAAATCCAATGCCTTCGAATTGTTCATTCCTTTGAGGAAAATAAAGCGGTAGATCTCCTGGATCTCGTTGATTTTTTCAGGTGTGAATCCACGACGCCGGAGCCCGATGCTGTTCACTCCCGCATATGTGAGTGGTTCCCGAGCAGCCTTCGTGTAGGGAGGGATATCTTTTCTCACCAATGAACCACCTGAAAGCATCACGTGTGCTCCCACCTTCACAAATTGGTGAAGCGCGCTGGCGCCACCGATGATTGCCCAATCTTCTATAGTAACATGACCCGCTACCTGAACAGCGTTTGCAAAAATGCAGTTGTTGCCGATGATGCAATCATGTGCGATGTGCACATAGGCCATGAGCAAACAATTTTTTCCGATAACGGTCTTGTGTTTGTCGGCCGTACCGCGACTGATGGTTACGCTTTCGCGGATAACGGTGTTGTCGCCTATGAATGTTTCTGTTTCCTCTCCGGCGAACTTAAGATCCTGCGGGATAGATGATACTGAAGCGCCGGGATAGATCTTTACGTTTTTACCGATGCGTGATCCTTCCCAAACAACTGCATTGGGCCCGATCCAGCTTCCGTCGCCGATCACAACGTTCTTTTGGATTGTTGCAAACGGTTCGATAGTGACATTGTTGCCAATGACTGCTTCTGGGTGTACGTTGGCGAGGGGATGGTAACTCATGAATCTTTTCTAACAATACTGGCCGTCATGGTGCCTTCGCATACAAGCGCATTGCCCACGTAGCCTCTTCCATACATTTTAGCGATGCCGCGTTTGATTGGAGCAAGCAAGTCACATTGAATCACCAGTGTGTCTCCCGGGAGCACCATTTTCCGGAAGCGGAACTCGTCGATGCCGAGAAACAGTGTCCAGTAATTTTCAGGATCCGGCACAGTGTTCAGAACGAGGATGCCTCCGATCTGAGCCATGGCTTCAACCTGCAGGACGCCGGGCATGATTGGGTTGCCAGGAAAATGCCCGGTAAAAAATGGCTCGTTCACTGTTACATTTTTTACACCCGCCACTGTTTCCTTATCCAGGTAGATGATCTTGTCGATCAGCAGGAACGGGTATCGGTGGGGAAGTGTTTGAATGATTTTTTTGATATCCATCACGGGGGGAAGTGATGGATTGTAGCGTGGCACTCCTTTTTTATCGGACTCAACCATCGCCTTCTTCAGTTTCTTGGCAAACGCCACGTTTGCTGCATGACCAGGACGTGCCGCCAGTATTTGTGCCTTCAATGGTCGCCCCGCCAATGCGAGGTCTCCGACAATATCAAGAAGCTTGTGTCGCGCAGGCTCGTTGTTGTAGCGCAGCTCCACATTATTGAGAATGCCTTCTTTCTTCACCTCCACGGTAGGCTTATTGAGCATCTTCGCAATATTGTTCAATTCATGCGGCTCAATGATGCGGTCAACGATAACAATGGCGTTGTTCAAATCTCCGCCTTTGATAAGGTTGTTTTTGTAAAGCATCTCCAACTCATGAAGGAAGCAAAAGGTCCTGCATGATGCGATTTCCTTTTCAAACTGCTGAATGTTGGTGATCGATGCGTGCTGACTTCCAAGTACGGGTGAATTGTAGTCGATCATCACGGTCACGCGATAATCGTCGAGTGGTAGCGCCGCGATTTCCACGTGGCGTGCACTTTCGCGGTAGAAGATGGAATCCTGCACTTCGAAAAAATCCCGCAATGCATTTTGCTCTTCGGTGCCCGCCTCTTTCAACACTTGCACAAATTCAATAGAGCTGCCATCCATGATCGGCGCTTCCGGGCCATCGATCTGGATCATCACGTTGTCGATCTCCAAACCTACCAGCGCTGCCAACGTATGTTCAATGGTGCTTATGCGTGCGCCGCTTTGTTCGATGGTGGTACCTCGTGATACGTCGACGACACGGTCGCAGTCCGCGTCGATAATGGGTGATCCGGGAAGGTCTACACGCTGAAACTTGATCCCATGATTGGGTTTTGCAGGCATGAACGTCAATGTTGTCTGCACTCCTGTATGGAGTCCAACGCCAGAGATCGTAACCGACTTCTTAATGGTTTGTTGCTTGTGATTAAGCATTGCTCAAATTGGTGCGCAAATTTAAGGGTCGGGGAGCAGTATGCCAAAAATCCGCGCCTATGAGGGGCCTAATGGTCGCCGTTTTGCCCGTTAGAGGCTGTTTCAATCGGCTGCGAGCCATTCGCACCAACTTTCTTCTCCAGTTCCCGAAGGCGATAATTCAGGTCAGGCAACTTTTTGAATACGGCATAAGAGCGAAAATAGTCCTTAACGTCAACGGCAGGGTAGCCGATCATCTTCTCGCCCTCTTTTGTAATTGACTTGGAAATTCCCGACTGAGCCCCAAGGCTTGTGTTGTTTGCTATGACGAGATGCCCGGCTATGCCGACCTGCCCGCCAATGACGCAGTTGTCTCCCAGCTTTGACGAACCCGATATCCCGGCCTGAGCGGCGATGACAGTATTTTTTCCGATCTCAACATTGTGTGCGACCTGGATGAGGTTGTCAAGCTTCACACCTTGTCTTATTATGGTCGAGTCCCCAAAAAGCGTAGCGCAGTCGATCACAGTATTTGCGCCGATGGTGACGTTGTCTTCGATAATTACATTACCAAGCTGAGGGATTGTCTTGTACGTGCCGTCATCTTGCGGTGCAAACCCGAATCCATCGGAACCGATCACTGTCCCAGAATGAATGACGCAGTTATTACCGATCCGGGTGCCGGCATAGAGCTTGACGTTCGCATGAAGGATCACGTTGTTCCCTAAAACTACATCGTCACCTACGAAAACATGGGGATAGATCTTTGCGTTGTCTCCGATCCTGACTTTGTTTCCAATATATGAGAACGCTCCCCGATAGATTCCTTTTCCAATCACGGTGCCCTCTCCGACAAAACTCGGCTGCTCAATCCCGGATTTTTGAAAACTTATAAGCTTGTGGTACTCCTCCAACAGAATTGTAAAGCTTGAATAAGGATCATCAACCAGTACCAGTGATGATTGAATTTCTTTTTTGGGCTGAAAGCCTTTCTGAACGATGACCGCCGTCGCTTTTGTTGTATAAATATATTGCTCGTATTTGGGGTTTGCGAGAAAAGCGATTTGCCCCTCCTTTGCATCCTGTATCTTCCCAAGCATGTTGATCTTCTGGCTTCCGTTTCCGCGCACCTCTCCGCCCAACATGCCAGCGATCTGATCTAAAGTAAATTCCATATTGATTAGGCTTTGAGCTGCGATTCCCGATAACGATCAGGTTCCGGCCGGGCTCAGTTCCTATTGATGGTAATAATTTACAAAGATAGGTTTTTGGGCCAGCATAGGTAGTTTTTTTTGACGATTTTGCTCATGGCCTTGATATTGGGCAGATCTGAAGCCTGGGCCACGTCGACGAGCTCACCTGTTTTCATCAAAATCTGGATCGAATTCCGCTCGGATAAATAGGCTTCGTTGGATACGGTTCCATAAGAGAACAAGTACGGCGTATCGCTTTTGGCAAGCTTCCATTCGCGTGATATTGCCTCCTTGACTTTTTCAACATCGGCTTTGACTATTGGCTCGGTCGAAAGTCGTATCTGAAAAAGTTTCCTGTCAAGCAGCATCATGCACAGCCTCGATAGCACCGGATCCTTGTGCGATTGCCATTGCTTCACAGCTCCCCAGACGTCATTGTCGTCGAGCGAACCGAACGCGGGCAGTAAGTTCCTTTTTTCTGAGAAGTCCTCCAACGTAAACCTGTTGTTGATGAACAGCGATAGTGCTTCACTTGCGGGTAAGTTTTCTCCAGAGGTGGCGAGGTACTGTGCGCGCTTGATGATGTTGACCAATAATCTCTCGGCCGCAACGCTTGTTTTATGGAGGTAGACTTGCCAATACATGAGTCGTCGTGCGTTGAGAAAACTTTCAATGTTATACATGCCCTTTTCCTCCACGACGAGCTGACCCTTTGAAACATTGAGCATGGCGATGATGCGATCGGTGCCTACAGCACCTTCCCGTACGCCTGTAAAAAAACTGTCGCGGTTCAGATAATCCAGCCTGTCAATATCGAGCTGAGAGCTGACAAGCTGGTGGAGGAATTTTTTCGGATAAGTGTTTTGAAAAATCTTAACCGCCAACCCCAATCCTCCGTCAAGCTGCCTGTTCAGCTCTTTCATAAAGAGAAATGAAATGCTTTCGTGCCTGATATGCGTAAGTAGAGTCTCTTCCAGTGCGTGGGAGAATGGACCGTGCCCCGTATCGTGCAGAAGCGTGGCGATCTGCGCCGCTTCTATCTCATCATCGGAAAGATCGACTCCCTTTGATCTTAGGATATTCAACGCCTGGCCCATCAGGTGCATGGCTCCCAACGCGTGGTGAAAACGTGTGTGTATCGCACCGGGATATACAAGTTCGGTAAGGCCCAATTGACGTATGTGCCGCATGCGCTGCAGGAACGGGTGCTCTATCAGGTCAAATATCTTCGCACTTTTGACCGAGATAAACCCGTACACGGGATCGTTTATGATTTTATTCTTGTTCAGAGGGGTAGTTAATGGTTAAAAAGTTAATGGTTAATCGTCGTTAAGTTATTTTTCAATGTTTTGCGTGATAATCGATTAGCCAGACGGCAGTTGCAGCTCTTCAATATACCAACAACTGATAACTACTAACTGCTAACTAATAATTAACTTGTATCAAAAATTTTCATGCAAAGATATTCGATTTTGTGGGCGGATGATGAGATTGACCTTTTAAAACCACACATACTTTTTCTTCAGCAAAGGGGCTATGATATCACGCCCGTCAACAATGGTGCCGAGGCGGTGGAGTTGAATGAAGAAAGGAACTTCGATGTGATTTTTCTAGACGAGCACATGCCTGGCATGTCGGGGCTGGAAGCTCTGGGGCAGATTAAAACTGCAAAACCCAATGTGCCCGTCGTTATGATCACCAAGAACGAAGAAGAGCAGATCATGGAAGAGGCGATAGGATCCAAGATCGATGACTATCTGATCAAACCACTTAATCCAAGTCAGATTTTGTTGTCTGTCAAAAAGATCCTGGACAAGAAGAGTCTTGTGATGGAAAAGACAACCTCCGACTACCAGCAGGAGTTTCAAAAAATCAGCATGGCGTTCCTGGATGACTTGAACCACGAAGCCTGGGCTGAGATCTATAAGAAGCTCGTATTCTGGGAGCTTCAAATGGATCAGGCTGACGCGAGCATGGCCGAAGTGCTGGAGTCACAAAAAGTGGAAGCGAACGTCAATTTTTGCCGCTTTATCCGGAGACATTTCGAAGGTTGGCTTAACGACCCGAAAGCGTCCAGGCCGCTGTTGTCGCACCAGCTGATGAAGAAAAAAATATTCCCGGAAGTCAATGCCACACGTCCGACGTTTCTTATTGTAATCGACAACCTGCGGTTTGATCAGTGGAAGGCAATCGAGCCTGTGCTGCTCGATTATTTTACGATTGAAAAGGAAGAAACTTATTATTCAATTCTTCCAACAACAACTGCCTATGCTCGCAACGCTATCTTTTCAGGGATGCTACCATCAGATATGGCGAAAACATATCCAGAGCTTTGGGTAGGTGAAGATGAAGAGGAGGGAAAGAACAATTTCGAAGATCAATTCCTGGAACGTCAGATCCGGAGGAATAATTTGAACATCAAATTCTCCTATCACAAGATTAAGAAGCTGGAAGAGGGACGTGATCTTGCCGATTCGGTATCCAACCTTTTCACGAATGACCTCAACGTCATCGTTTATAATTTTGTGGACATGCTTTCACATGCAAGGACTGACATGGCCATGGTGCGCGAGCTCGCGCCGGATGAAGCTGCATACCGGTCCATCACCAAGTCATGGTTTATTCACTCTCCGTTGCTGGAGATCATGAAAAAGATATCCGACCACAAGGCCCGGGTGATTATCACCACCGATCACGGTACAATCCGCGTGAAGAAGCCTTTTAAGATCGTTGGCGATAAGAATGTCAATTCCAATCTTCGTTACAAGCAAGGAAAGAACCTTGGCTATGAAGGCGATAAGATCATGGCAGTGCAAAAACCGGAGAAGTTCTTTTTGCCAAAGAACAATGTTTCCACCAGCTATGTCTTCGCCATCGAGGACCAGTTTTTTGCCTATCCCAATAATTACAATTACTACGTCAGTCTCTACAAGGATACCTTTCAGCATGGTGGCGTGAGCCTCGAGGAGATGATCATTCCGCTAATTTTCTTAACTTCGAAGAATGCCTGAATTGTGGCAAGCAGCGGCCGGCGGTAGCGACGTGTCTCAGGATCAATTGGAAGGCGTGGCGCATGAGTTGCTTGCAGCGGCCGCAGGCTCCAATGTGTGGCTTTTATTTGGGGAAATGGGTTCAGGAAAAACTACGTTGGTAAAAGCGATCGGTAAATCGCTGGGGGTGCATGAGGGTATGAGCAGCCCCACTTTTTCAATTATAAATGAGTACGAGGGTGCGCGTGGCAAAAGAATTTATCATTTTGACCTTTACCGGATTGGAGGCGAAAAAGAAGCGTTTGACATCGGCGCCACAGAGTATTTCGATTCAGACGAGCTCTGCCTCGTCGAATGGCCCGAAAAACTCGGGTCGCTTACACCGCCCAACCCCTTTAAAGTGAGGATCATTGTTTCCAGCCCCCTCACCAGAATAATCGAGTATCAGCGCGCATGACATCGAAGACAAAACCAGGATTTGAATCGCTTGCCAAAGCCAGTGTCTACACGCAGGAGCAATTACTGAAAGTGAAGAAGGATAATCATACCTTTTTCATCGGCTTACCAAGAGAAATTTCGCTTCAGGAAAACCGAATCAGTCTTACTCCCGATGCGGTCGGAATTCTGGTTAGTCATGGTCACGACGTATGGGTGGAGACGAAGGCCGGCGAGGGTTCGAAGTTTTCCGATAAGCAGTACAGTGATTCCGGCGCGAAGATCGTCTACTCTCCGCAGGAAGTTTACAAGGCTGACATTATCCTGAAGATAGAACCCCCTACGCTCGAGGAAATGGAGCTTTTTAAACCCGGGCAAACGCTGATTTGCGCCTTGCAGCTGGGGCACCTGAGTAAGAACTTCATCGACGCTTTGATCCAGAAACGCGTTACCGCACTGGCGTGGGAGTTCATCGAGGACAAAGTCGGTGGGATGCCTATCATCAGGAGCATGAGTGAAATCGCTGGGAGCACCGTGATGCTCATAGCAGCGGAATACCTCAGCTCCGTACATGACGGCAAGGGTATCATTCTCGGCGGAATCACGGGCGTACCACCGACAAAAGTGGTGATTGTTGGCGCTGGCACGGTTGCTGAATATTCTGCTCGTGCAGCGTTGAGCCTTGGCGCAGAGATCCAGGTGTTTGATAACCATTTATACAAATTGAGGCGTATCAAGCACACGCTGGGACATCAGTTTTATACATCAACTATTGATACAGCGACACTCGGAGAGAGCCTTCGATCTGCGGACGTCGTTATAGGAGCACTGCGCGCGGAAAAGGGGCGGGCACGACATGTGGTTTCGGAAGAGATGGTGAGTCATATGAAGCCGAACTCATTGATTATCGATTTGAGCATCGATCAAGGTGGATGCATAGCGACCTCTGAGATTACAACTCATTCGAAGCCGGTGTTTCGCAAATATGATGTGATCCACTACTGCGTTCCCAACGTGGCATCCAGGGTAGCGCACACGGCGACAACTGCTTTGAGCAATATTTTCACGCCGACAATTTTACGAGCTGCGGAAGAAGGTGGCGTCGAAGAGATGATCTTCTCCCACAAGTGGTTCATGAAAGGAGTATATACTTACAAAGGTGGCCTTACCAACGAGTCGGTTGCCCGCAAGTTCGGGATGAAGTACCGGAACATTGATCTGCTGCTGGCAGCGAGAGTATAAAGAGCTAAGCGCTTTTTTATTCGCCAATATTTCAGCCGGGACGTTAAAGACCGGGCTAATTATAAAGTGTCCTATCCAAGACTTTTCAGATTTTCTGTCAGTGACCTGATCTTCGTCTCCGCATCCGACTTCTTCTTTCTTTCGGCTTCGATGACAGCGGGTGGTGCTCCGGCCACAAACTTTTCATTCGACAGCTTCTTGTCCACTGAAGCAAGGAAGCCTTGCAGGTACTCAATTTCTTTGTTGATTGATTCACGTTCTTTTACGACGTCTGTCTTGCCAGCCATTGGCACAAAACACTCAGTCGTGCCGATCAGGAATCCCGCAGCCTGCTCGACGGACTGAGAAGTGAAGTCAAGTGTATTCAGATTCGATAGCTTCTTGATCACCGCAACCCAGGGTTTGTCAAGCATCGACTCATTGGCTTTGATCTTCAACGCCAATGTTTCTTTTGGCGATATGCCCTTCGTATTCCGCACGTTCCTTATCTCACTGACGATACTGAATGACAGCGTTGCCTGTGCCAGAACTTCCGATTTGAACTCTTTTGCAACCGGCCATGGAGCGACAATGATACATTCCCTTTCTTTACGCTCGCTCAATTCATGCCACAGCTCTTCCGTGATGAAGGGCATAAAAGGGTGGAGCAATTTAAGCGCACTTTCAAAATGCCGGACAGTGCAGTCGTAGGTTTCGCGGTCGATCGGCTTCCCGTATTCAGGTTTGATGATCTCGAGATACCACGCACAGAAGTCGTCCCAAATAAGTTTATAGGTTGCAAGCAGAGCATCGGAGATACGGAACTTTGAAAAAAGGTCATTGACTTCTACCAGTGCCTCGTTAAACCGCGATTCGAACCATTCGATAGCGATTTTGTTTTCGAGCGGCATGGCTTTGTTTTCAACTTCCCAGCCTTTCACAAGGCGAAACGCATTCCATATCTTATTTGCAAAATTCCTTCCCTGCTCGCACAGCTTTTCATCAAATGGCAAGTCGTTACCTGCCGGCGAGCTGAACAGCATGCCGGTCCTCACGCCATCGGCGCCATAGCGCTCCATAAGCTCAAGGGGATCCGGCGAGTTACCCAAAGACTTCGACATCTTCCGACCCTGCTTGTCACGCACGATGCCAGTAAGATAAACGTCGCCAAACGGCTTCTCGTCGAGGTACTCGTAGCCGGCAATGATCATGCGCGCAACCCAAAAGAACAATATCTCGGGGGCTGTAACGAGCACGTTGGTAGGGTAGAAGTAAGCGAGGTCTTTGTTCTTTGCCTTGAGGATCTTGCCTTTCTCCTTATCGAAATATTTATCGTTGAATCCATCGAATACCGCCTCCGGCCAGAGCCATGATGAGGCCCACGTATCGAGTACATCAGGATCCTGCCACAGATCGGCTGCGTTAAACTTTCTTCCCGCCTGCTTTGATGCCAGTGTCAGCGCTTCTTCAGGTGTTTCCGCTACTACAAATTCATTCTCACCCTTACCATAGTACCACGCCGGGATGCGATGACCCCACCATAGTTGTCTTGAAATACACCAATCCCTGACGTTCTCCATCCAGTGGCGGTAGGTGTTTTTGAATTTTGCCGGGTACAGTTTGATGTCATCCTCTTCGACGGCTGCGTGAGCACGTCGCGAGATCTCCTTCATTTTCACAAACCACTGTAACGATAGCTTGGGTTCGACTACAGTATTCGTTCTTTCTGAACGGCCGATGCGTGTGATGAATTCCTCTTCCTTCACAAGGTGCCCTGCTTCGCGTAAATCTTTTACAATCTCTTTTCGTACTGCGAAGCGATCCTTGCCAACAAATTTTGGCATTTCACTTTTTTCGTTCAGGGTGCCGTCGTCATTGATAGTGTCAATGACCGGCAATTTGTGCCGTAACCCGATTTCATAGTCATTGACGTCGTGTGCCGGGGTCACTTTTAAGCACCCCGTTCCGAAGGACTTGTCAACATAGTCATCTGCGATCACCGGGATCTCCCGGTTGATGAACGGCACCAAAACTTTCTTACCGACCAGGGACTTATACCTCTCGTCCGTTGGATTGACCGCGATGGCGACATCTCCAAGGATCGTCTCCGGACGCTGCGTGGCAATAGTGACCCATTCGTCTGCTTGATCCTTTATCTTGTATCGTACCGAGTAAAGTATGGAGCGCTCGCCATCTTCCTTGTAGAGAACCTCTTCGTTCGAGAGCGCGGTCTTCGCCTCGCAATCCCAGTTGATCATGCGGAGTCCGCGATAGATATATCCTTTCTTGTAGAGATCTACAAAAACGCGAATGACCGCCTTGTAATAATCTGGATCCATTGTAAAACTGGTCCGGTCCCAGTCGCATGACGCCCCCAGCTTTTTCAACTGCTCTAGGATGATGCCACCATATTTTTCCTTCCACTCCCAGGCATATTTGAGAAACTCCTCCCGCGACAAGTCAGATTTTTTTATTCCGCGCTCACGCAGCATACCTACCACTTTTGCCTCGGTGGCAATGGATGCATGATCCGTGCCGGGCACCCAGCAGGCTTCCTTTCCTTCCATTCTTGCTTTGCGGGTAAGGATATCCTGGATCGTGTTATTCAGCATATGCCCCATATGTAGCACCCCCGTGACGTTGGGAGGCGGGATTACAATACAAAAAGGCTCCTTTGCCGGATTGGGGCTGGCGTGAAAGAATCGCTGCTCCATCCAATAGGAATACCACTTATTTTCTACTTCCGAGGGGCTGTATTTGGTCGACAGGGACATGAATGAGTTTTAAAAATGTGGGCAAAATTAAGGAAAGCGCAGGGAAAAATCCGCTCGTGGCCGTCCCTTCGTACATTCTGATGATCAGTCATTTTCCAAACCCAATGTTGATCTGACCTATGGACATTGCATTAACCCAAGAAAAGAAGACCGTTTCAATTCAATGGAAACAATTATGGAGCCTTGCGGCCCTCTACGGGTCCATTGTTATTGGATGGATCGCCTATCAGAACTATCAGCCTAAACTGCTGGAGAAATTTCATTTTACTGAATTCACATTGTTTCTCACGATCACCCAGGGACTGATCCTGATCGCAACACCGCCCATAGCAGGAATAATCGGTGATAAGTTTCGTGTGAAGAATGGTCACCGTCTGCCGATTATAACACTGGGGATTTCCTTTGCCGCGATGGTGTTTATGGCAGTTGCATTCACATTGTTTACAAACCCGGGCGAGATTTTTAAATGGATTTTGCCAGTGCTGATTGTGCTATGGTTAATCTCGATGAGCATCTTCACAAGTCCCGCCCTCTCAACCATCGAGCTGTTCACACCCATCGATCGACTGCCCAGCGCGATGGCACTGTTGACCATCGTCGGAAACTTGTTGTATGCGCTTGAGCCTGTGATCGTGGACATCATTGACTACCTGGGTGCTCCTCTTACATTCATTTCGGGTGGGCTTGTCGTGTTTATGTCCGGATACCTCCTCCGCGAAAATTCCCTCGGACTCTTCAATCAATCGTGGCAGGAATCAGCAGTGAAGAAAAGTACGCTACCCGGTAACCATAAACCATTTATTTTCCTAATGGGAATTGGCATGGGACTCGCGACCTCGGTCATGTTTAATTTGTTCCCCACTCTCTTTACCAAGGTTCTTACAATAGACGGCAAGCTTGTGCTGGTAATGATCCTGCTGTTGACTGCTTTGCTGTCGATTCCGATGAGTAATGTTGTGAGTTCTCTTGGGTTGAAGCGATCATTCTACCGAAGCACGATCGTCATTTTGCTCTGCATGTTGTCGATCCTTACTGCTTCTACCGCACCGGTTATGATAGTCCTCATTGTAGTCTTCGCGATTGTCTACACGGTGTTGTCTGTGAGCACGTTGCCGCTGGCAATCCAGCTTTCAAACCATGACGACAAGGTGTTTTGTGTGGGGATATTTTTCAGTGGAGTCGCCTTGCCGGATGCGATAATCAAGACTTTCTTTATTTGAAATTGCCTTAAGCCGCAGAGCAAAACGCAGAATGTTTGTGGGCTCTGCGGTTTTTGCGGTTATGACATTCGGATCCTCCATGCAGCCGGATAAAGATTGTTCACACGGTTTTGTAAGACGTTCACCCATCCAAGTGCGAGCCCTTCAAATTGTACGAGGGCAAACCCGCTTGGTGCATCGAGTGCGATTGGATCTTTTCTGAGGTAGCGAATGGCGTCGTCGTAAGTCAAATCAACTTTTGCAAAATTTTCTTTGTTGAGCTCGATGGATAATGCTAACGCGTGATCTGGAACGAATTTGTTCCTCATGATCTCAGCCACTGCGGTACCGGCGGCGACCACATTCAGATTATTGAGCACAAATTGCAATTCCATTTGCTTATTCGCGGGAAACATCCTGACAGTTTGGTTGTGAAGAAGAAACAGCTTTGCATCTGATGCATTGACCCATGATTTCATTTCTTCCCGTTCTGCTTTAGATGGGTGCTTTAAAATGTCTTTGGTTCTGACACTGCGCCCGGTTGCCGCACCTTTCTTTTTCAGGACAGATAAAAAAAATCCTTCCCCCCTGACCTGATGAGGGTAGAACTGGTACCCTGTTACTCCTGCCTTGCGGCTGGTTTCAATATTCCACGAAGCTGGAACATTCAATTCAGTGAATTCAGGATCGAACTCCTTTTTGAGCCATTGCATGTTGCCCATGTTCTCATGCTCATTGTACGTGCATGTCGAATAAATTACCACTCCTCCAGGTTTGAGAGCGGGCCATACGTCATGAAGTATCCTTCGCTGGCGGGATTCACATAAGTCCATATTTTTTGATGACCATTGAGTAAGGGCGGCGGGATCCTTTCTGAAAAGTCCTTCGCCCGAGCATGGTGCATCTAGAATAATCGCGTCAAAGAATTCAGGCAGGCGGCTGAAATGTTCCGGGTCGCTATTTGTTACAATGACATTTGTGCTTCCCCATTTCTGGATGTTCTCTGAAAGAATAGCAGCACGGCTGCGAATCACTTCGTTGGATACAAGCAGACTTTCTTTCGAGATGAGACTTAATAGATGAGTCGACTTGCCGCCTGGCGCCGCACATAAGTCCAATACATTCAACGGCGCGGTTAACCCGACAGATTGCCTGACGGCTTCTTCAAGAAACATGGAACTTGCTTCCTGAACGTAATATGCGCCGGCGTGCAAACGTGGGTCAAGCGTGAATGCGGGGCGCTCGGAAAGGTAGCGACCCTGTGTACACCATGGTATTTGGTCGCCGGTGTGATCGGAACTTTTGGACGGATTGATGCGGATGCTGACAGGCGGAGGTTCGTCAAGTGCAAGCAGAAAATCAGAGAAACGATTTCCCAGCCTTGCCTTCATGTAGTTTTCGAATTCTTGTGGAAGATCCAGCGCCACGTTTAAAAAATTTGATCAGATGTCTTTATATAAATCGTTCGGCACGGACGAAGATAAGCGCTTGTAATTTTTGTTATCATGGTATCCAAATTAGGTTAATTTTGAAGACATAAAAAGAATTCAAAATGGATGCGAATGACCCGAAGTTGAGAAGTTGGGTTGAAGTCCCGGTCGGGTCCGACTTTCCTATTCAAAATCTTCCGTTCGGAATATTCAAGACAAGGTATCTTTCGGCTGTGGCAGGCGTGGCAATTGGTGACTTTGTGCTCGATCTTGTTTACCTGCATGAAAATGGTTTCCTCGACGGATTAGGCCTGGCGCCCGGCGTGTTTAATCAGCGCTACCTCAACGATTTCTTTTCAATGGGCAGAAAGAAAGTAGGAGCCGTCAGAGAAAGGCTATCCGAGCTCCTGCGCCATGATAATGACGAGCTGCGTGACAATTCTGCGAAAGAACTTGCATTGATACCGATGCTGGAAGTTCAGATGATGATGCCCGTGAGCATTCCTAACTACACGGATTTCTATAGCAGTGAAGAACACGCAACCAACGTGGGCTCAATGTTTCGCGATCCAAAAAATGCATTGCTTCCCAATTGGAAACATTTGCCGGTCGGATATCATGGTCGGGCATCGTCCATTGTCGTTTCCGGAACACCCATTCGAAGACCAAAAGGACAAATCAAAGTGTCAGACTCCGAGCCACCGGCTTTCTTTCCAACCCGAAAGCTGGACTTCGAACTTGAGATGGCCTTTATCACTTGTACTAACACCCAGCTCGGTAAACACGTTTCGGTGAAAGAGGCAGAGGCTAACATCGTCGGGTTTGTGCTGTTCAATGACTGGTCAGCACGCGATATCCAGCAATGGGAATATGTGCCACTCGGACCTTTCCTGGCGAAAAATTTTGGGTCTACTATCTCGCCATGGGTAGTGACGCTCGACGCACTGGAGCCATTTCGCGCTGACGGACCGGTGCAGAATCCACATGTGCTCCCGTACCTGGCCTTCGAAGGAAAAAGAAATTTTGACATCCAGCTGGAAGTGCTGCTTGCCCCGGATAAGGCCGAGCCGACGACTATCAGCAGAAGCAATTTTAAATACATGTATTGGAATATTGCCCAACAGCTCGCACATCATACCTCGAATGGATGTAATATTCAGGTAGGAGACCTTTATGCATCGGGCACGATCAGCGGACCGTCGCCGGGGTCGTATGGTTCGCTGCTTGAGCTTACATGGAATGGCCAAAAGCCCCTGCACATGCCGGATGGAGCTGAGAGAAAATTTATTGAAGACGGCGACACGATCATCATGAAAGGCCATGGAGAAAAGAATGGCGTTCGGATAGGGTTCGGCGAATGCAAGGGGAAGATTCTTCCGGCCGATTAAGTGGAACTTATAGTTAATTGAGAATCGTTAATAGTTAATAGGAAGGTACTACGGACAGTTTATTTCCATGAACAACTAACTATTAACTTACCACTTCCAGCAAATGTTAACCATAGATCCGAAAGCCCAAACTCCTTCTAAGTTCCACGCTTATCTATTGAGCGCGGTGGTTCCGCGTCCTATTGCTTTTGCCAGTACGATCGATAAAGCCGGCAACGTAAATCTGAGTCCCTTCAGCTTTTTTAACTGCTTCAGTTCCAATCCTCCCATCCTGGTGTTCTCTCCCTCTCGGCGTGGCCGCGACAACTCTACTAAGCATACCTATGAAAATGTGAAGACTGTTCCTGAAGTGGTTATCAACATTGTCAACCATGCTATGGTGGAGCAGGCTTCGTTGGCGAGTTGTGAGTTTCCCCAGGGTGTCAATGAATTTAAGAAGGCTGGATTCACGGAAGTGCGATCGGAGCGGGTGCAACCGCCAAGGGTAGGAGAGTCTCCAGTTTCTTTTGAATGCAAAGTGAACCAGGTGATCGAACTGGGGACGCAAGGAAGCGCTGGAAATTTGGTCATTTGCGAGGTGCTATTGATGCATGTAAAGGAAGAAGTGCTTGATGAAAGCGGTCGCATCGATCCTCTCAAGCTGGACGCCGTGGCGCGCATGGGTGGTGACAATTATCTCAGAATGAATAAGGATACGATCTTCACCGTTCCAAAACCCAGCGACAGGCTCGGAATTGGATTTGATCGGATGCCTGAGTCCATATTAAAAAGCAAGATCCTTACTGGCAATGACCTTGGTCGCCTCGCGAGCGTTGAGCAACTGCCTACGCAGCCAGAAATTTTGGCGATAAAGCAAGATGCGGATGTGAGTAAGGTACTCAAGGAAGGTAGTGACGCATCACATCGTCTCGCGCAACAATTTATTCGATTGGGAAAAACCATGGATGCATGGAAAATACTGCTTGCGCAGTGAACCATTGATGAAATACCCACTCATTCTTTTTTTACTTGGCGTAAGTGCTGTTGGCCTTGCCCAGCAACCGCCGTCATACTCATTGGATGATATCGCGGAGACTATTTCAGTAGAAGGTTATCCTGACTGGATTGAGCTCACGAAGGGATCTGCATGGATCGCAAACGATGCGTTGAGTGTCGTGCAATGTTTCGATGCGAAAACAAATACTGTTACACGATCCATTGCTGTTAACAAACCGTGTGCTGCGTTCACGATTGGGTTCGGATCCCTGTGGGTGATGAGTTGCGGTGAACATGCACTTCAGAGATTCGACTTAACCAAGGGTATATTAATGGCTTCAATTCCGATGACCTTGGCGGACAGTGAAGGAAGTATTGTGGCGGCGTCTGGCGCGGTGTGGGTTCTTTCAGATGAGAAAGGCGTCTTAAGCCGCGTGGACCCAAAGACAAATTCAATTGCAGCAAAAATTCATGTTCGTGCCGGCTCCTACGCCGCGATGGGGGGTTACGGCGCAATCTGGATCACAAATACAAAGGATGGTTCCGTCGAGCGGATCGATCCCGAAGAGAATAAAGTTGTTGCAAACATCGCTGTTGGGAAGCAGCCCCGTTTCCTTACGCTGGGTGAAGGCGGCGTCTGGACGTTGAACCAGGAGGACGGCTCGGTATCCAGGATTGATCCCCGTACAAACAAGGTAGTGGCTCATATTAACTGTGGGGTGCCTGGCACAGGCGGAGATATTTCTGCCGGTGAGGGCTATGTTTGGGTGCGGGCGAAAAAGGAGATGTTGCTTGCCATTGACCCCAGGTTAAACAAGGTGGTAGCAAGGTTCGGTCCCGTGGCGGGCAGCGGTGCGGTGCGCGCAGGTGGTGGTCACGTATGGGTATCCGCACATGATGTAAACAAGGTGTGGAAGTTTAACGCCACTTCCATTAAGAAATAGTCGCGCTGAACGTGCCATGTCACGTTGTTTAAGTGATTTGCGGCAAGCGTAACAGCGAATTTAACCGATAACAGCCAAACCCTCGTAAATTGTGACTGATAGCGGAATTGTGCGACTGATCAATTCACGGACCGACATGGGTTTGACAAAAGATTCATTTTCAGGAACCAGGACGTACACACTGTCGTGGCTATTCATCCTGGTGACTGCAATTTCTTCCCTAGCACAAACAGCAACCGTTCAAGGGGTCGTTGTGGATACGAAAACACGCGAGCCACTTCCCTTTACAAATATCTTCGTCAACAACTCCACCATCGGAACGGCTGCAGATGGGCAAGGCATTTTCAAACTAATGTATGTTCCGGTCGGTCCTAATGAACTCGTCTTTTCGTTTGTCGGATATAAAACAGTGCAGACAAAAATTGACCTGAAGGCCGGTCAGGTTATCACTTTAAACGCGGAGTTGGCGCCCGATGAAGAGCTACTGGAGACCGTTGTCGTTGAGGGCAAGCGTGACAAAGTGTGGGAAGGTCAGCTCAAGCAATTCACCAGGATTTTTTTTGGGATATACAGTTCTGCAGAGGAGTGCAAAATTATCAATCCGGAGGTGCTTGAATTCCGGGAAGTGGGCCCCGTTCTGTTTGCCACTGCAAGTGAGCCCATACAAATTGAAAACAACAAACTAGGATACACCGTTTTTTATTTTCTCAAAAAATTTCAATCCAAGAAAGGTGGTGACTATGCGATTCTTGGAAACGCCAGGTTCGAGGAGATGAAAACCTATGAGCCGAAGGTCGAATCCAAATGGATAGAGAATCGCTGGGAGGTGTACCAGGGTTCGGCACGTCACCTTTTTTCATCGATCCTCAAATCGCAAACGAGGGAGAATGGATTTGAAATCTTTAAAGACATAACGGGGTTTGAGAATAGTCCACGGACTTCAATTTTCCGGGCAGAGCTTGGAAGGAGTATCGAATCGTTTGACACAACCAAATTGACCATTGTTCCGGATCCGTCGAAACAGACGTTTAATATTTCATTTAAGACTAATAAAATTGAAGTCCACAATACAAAGGTCCCTTCTAAGGTTCGAAATTATGACGACATCAGCTACCAGGTTTCCTGGCTCGAGTTTACGGACACGATAAGAGTTGATGGTACAGGCCGGTTTATTGACCCCGAGGGAGTTGTTACGTCGGGATACATGAGTGCCCTACGTGTCGGGGACCAGTTGCCCAACGACTACCAGCCCGTGAATCCACGAAGTGGTAAGGGCCACAGCGCAGGAGACCTTTTCGAAAAAACCTACGTTCACACCGATAAGGAATATTACTATCCCGGTGAGAGAATTTGGTATAAAGCGTACATAAGCCGCTATTCCGGACTGGTAGTCAACTCACCAAGCAAAACACTCTATGTGGAATTGCTGAATTCGACCGGAAAGATGATGTTAGAACAAACAATCAGACTGGACAGCGGGCATGCGGTTGGGGATATGATTTTGCCAGATTCAATGGCGACCGGTACCTATTTCTTACGTGCCTATACAAACTTTCAAAGAAATTTTGGCGACGAGGTGCTGTTCTCAAAACCGCTTCCTATTCTTAAGCTCACGTTGAAGCCTGTCTATACCAACGAGCGTGAGAATGAAGAAAGTAATTTGCTGACGATGGCGCCTACCAAAACTTCGTATAAGACGCGCGATAACATTAAACTTAAGATTGAATTAAAAGACCAGCATGGTAATCCATCGAATGGTGATCTGTCGATATCAGTTACAGATGCATCTCAGGTGATCAAGGTTCCTGCCTGGGGATCTATCCTCGACAAATTTCCTACACGAAAGGAAGAAATAAATAAACCGGTGACTTCCAGGTTCCGGGCTGAGTCAGGCTTCGTTGTCCGTGGTCAGTTCAGAAATCCGAGAGGGAAGGGTGAAAAGGCAGATCTGAATTTTATCCGCTTTCACCCGAGCGAGTATTTTGTGGTTGAGACTGACAAGCATGGCAATTTTACCTTGCAAGACATGCACTTTGAGGGTGAAACGGAAGTATCCCTGAATTCCGTAAAAGGACCGTTGGCTGGAAGCGTTAAATTGATGCCGCGCGATGCCGCACCATTTCATCCGCCAAAACCTGCTTACAGCATTGAAACAGTTGATCAGCATGCAGTACAGCGCCTGTTCACGGGTTTCAACAAGCCACAGGATTCGCAAATGCTGGAAGAGGTGATCGTGAGGGGAGAGGTTGATACTTTTAAAAAGCAAGCCGTCGAAACAAATAACCACGCTTACGGCGATGTTGGCGAGTATGTTTTTGGTGAAGATCGAATCAAGACTCAATTCCCGAATCTGCTCTTCACCCTTCAGGCTCTTAATATCTCCGGACTGATTGTTAACCCTACGGATAACGCAGTTTACTTTGCACGCCACAGCAAGCCGAAGATGTATACCGCCGGCGGACCCGCTGACGTGGAGGAAGACATGGCAAAATATTCGCCAATGGTAACGCTGGACGGGATGCCTATGCTGGGGGCGGCTGGCGACGCCTTGAGAGCCATTGATCCAAACGGTGTGGGATCAATAGAAGTAACGAAGAGTCAAAGTACTATCAGGGGATCGCTGGCACCATACGGCGTGATCGCCGTGTTTTCAAAGCGAGGAACAAAGAACGACAGGTCAGAATTTACCAACGCTAATTTCCTGAAGATCCAAGGTTACACGCTACCGAATGAATTCCGACATCCGAATTACGAATACAACCGGAACAGCGCAGAAGTTGATTATCGATCCACGCTGTACTGGAATCCATTAGTAACGATTTCGCAGGATTCAGGCAGTGCGCAGGTGTCCTTCTTCGCCTCCGATTTATCGGGAACCTATCGTGTCGTGGTCGAAGGCGTGAATGGGGATGGGGAGCCGGTCAGAAGCGTGAGTTTTATCACCGTCAAGTAACTTGGGCTTAGGCCAATGCCAACAAGGTTTCCTTTGTTGCGCCCTCTTGAACCTTAGAATTTAGACCTTGAACCGATTACCTGTACATCACAGCCTTCACTGCCTTCACAGTCTTCTCGACGTTGGGCAAGATCTCCTGGATCAACGTGGGGGCATAGGGAAGCGGTGCATCCCAGTTGTTGATACGATGTACTGGCGCATCGAGGTAGTCGAAGGCGTGCTTCTGAATGTGATATGTGATTTCTGTGGCGATGGATGACAACGGCCACGCTTCTTCTACGATCACGAGCCTGTTGGTTTTCTTTACAGATTCAACTACGGTGGCATAATCGATCGGGCGAACGGACCTCAGGTCGATAACCTCAGCGGAGATATTTTCTTTCTCTAGTTCTGCGGCTGCGGCTAATGCGACCTTCATGATCTTTCCAAACGAAACGATGGTAACATCGTTCCCTGGCTTTTTGATGTCGGCAACTCCGATTGGAATAAGGTATTCTTCTGCAGGCACCTCTCCCTTATCTCCGTACATCACTTCTGATTCCATGAATATCACAGGATCATCATCGCGGATGGCGGTTTTCAGCAAGCCTTTTGCATCATATGGATTTGACGGCACTACTACTTTTAATCCCGGTGTATTGGCATACCAGTTCTCAAAATTCTGCGAATGCTGAGCGCCTAACTGTCCTGCATTTCCGGTTGGTCCGCGGAATACAATAGGAACATTATACTGTCCGCCGGACATTGAATACAATTTGGCGGCTGCGTTGATTATCGTATCGATTGCGACAAGCGAAAAGTTGAACGTCATGAATTCAACGATGGGTCTGACGCCATTCGATGCTGCGCCCACGCCGACACCGGCAAAACCAAGCTCCGAAATAGGGGTGTCGATCACGCGATCCGGGCCAAACTCATCGAGCATGCCCTGGCTGACCTTATAGGCGCCATTGTATTCTGCAACCTCTTCACCCATGATAAAAACGCGGGGATCTCTGCGCATTTCTTCACTCATCGCTTCACGCAGGGCTTCACGGAACTGGATTTCTCGCATAGGAATTTTGTAAGGAGCGTAAAAATAACAGGGTAATTATCAGTTTAAAAGGATTAAGGCATTTTCTGATCTTTTTTAGCCTTAAAGGCGCACAATTTTGAAGGGGCGCTGGCCAGACTGCAATAAAAAAACCCCGACTGGTGGGTCAGGGTTTCTTTTAATGTATGACGATCAAATTACTTGAGCGCGTCGCGGAAAGGTTGGGTAGTAGCAAATTTGCTGAATTCAAGGTCTGTGAGGGCCTTGTCCTTCAGGGTTTGGTCAGCAGCTACTGCCTTCTTGAGGTTGTTGACAACACCGTCAGCATTTCCAGAGCGGGCAGAAGCAACAGCTGCGCCGTAATAACCGACAGCCAGATTGCTATTCTTTGCTGTTGCTTCGTTGAAAGAATTCAAAGCGTTTGCATAATCTTTTGAGAGAAGCTGAGCGAGACCTTTGTTGAAAAGGTTCACATCAGTTGTCAGCGCAGAAGACTCTGAGCGAACAGCTGCATCATATTTAGCAGTTGCGATCTCAGCAGATCCTTTAACACCATTTACACCGCGCGCAACGTCATTGCTTGCTCCGTTAAGAGCCTTGTTAGCGTAGCTCGCAGCCTTATAAGGATTTCCCTTCATCAAAGATACCGTTGCCAGGTTCGCGTTGACTTCAGGTGTTTCCTTGATCTTGGATGCGAGGTCAAGCTGTACCTGAGCTTTGTCGGCAAATTCACCGGCGCGTGCAGGATTATCGATAGCCATCTGCAAGTATGCTGCACCGAGGTTATTGTGAGCATTCCATGTAGCAGCTTTTTTGGTAGATGCTTCGTAGATCGCCACCTTCTCATCCAATGAAGGAGTGAGTGTTCCGGCATACATCAACTCCTCTGCAGTAAGTGTTTCGTTGGAACCACCCTGTGTGATTTGCTTTGCAAGAACCGATATTTCAGCATCGGTCTTCTTTTTCTTCACTGTCAGGATCTCTGTCTTGGCAGCGCGCAGTTTGGGGTACACTTCTTTGAAAACTTTCTTGTAAGAAGAGATCTTCTTCATTTGTTTTTCCTGGTCTTCAAATGAACCACCACTGTTGATGATGTTCAGGTAAGCTGATTTTTCATCAGCAGAAATACCGCTGTAATTCGCGAGTGCGTTCTTGAATTCTGTCCAGTCGTCAACAACAGGCTTCAGGATGAACTTGATGGAGTCAGCCATGCCTTTGTAGTCGTACTTCTTCATTTCAGCGCGATAGAATTTCTCGATGGCCTTTGCGCGTTCTTCGGACAATTTGCTGTTGATGCGCTCACGGCCTTCAGGAGAGTGGGTACCTGTGATCGATACTGTGCGGGTCAGGTTCTTAGAAGCGATGAAGGCGTCAAGCTGCTTTCCTTTGTCGCTCTTTGTCTCCGACGGACGGAGCACTGACCTTCCCTGTTCGAAGTTGAAGTCAGGGATTACGACGGGGGTAATCTCCTCTTTGTTATTATATCCATGGTCTGCCCACGCTGCGTAGTAGGAGTTCTGTACCAGTTTACTGGTCGTGATCACGCCAACGGCAACGTCCATACGAGGACTTGTAGTCTTGGTTTTGGTGCCTTTTTGCGCAACGCCTTCAACTTGCAATACACCTGTTTTGTATGCAGGCTGGTATGCGAAGCTGAAATTCTTCGTCACTTTCGGCTGCTCGGTGGCTGCAGCGGGGTAGTCATCGCCTTTGAAAGGGATAGGAGCTAATGCAATCTCCTTGTCGCCGTATTTGTAGAAGCTGTTAAGGGTGTAAACAGTGCCCTTCTTCAGCATTTTTACAGGCAGAGCGGCGGCCATTTCGTAGGCCACTGTGTCTTTGTGGACTTCCAGCGGATTGGGTGTCACCGTCAGGTTTTGCTGCTTCGCAAGCTTGATCATGTTGGGAAGCGTGCAACCGGCAAGGCTCAACATGCCGATGATCACAATCGAGTATACTACTTTTCTCATGGGAGGTTTTTTAAGGTTATGAAAAACGAGCCGCAAGGTAACGCTAACCCGTTTTTTTTGCAATAATAGTCAAAAAAATAAAGATTTGGCCACCGGGTACCGCGCCGGGGCCCTATATTTGTAATTAGATTTTAATCATTCGATAAAGCGCGTTTAACTCAGGTAAATGAAGGAATAAGGCCATGGAGGAGCAGTTGAAACGTTTGCAGCATTTTTTTCAGGAACACGCATTTGGTGTCTGTTCGGCCCTCGGCGAAAAACTAGGTATAGCATCTTCAAGTATCCGCCTGTTTTTCATTTATTCTTCCTTTTTGACTTTGGGCTCGCCGATTATTATCTATCTCGGAATGGCGTTTATACTTAACATGCGGAAGCACCTCCGCCGAAGCAATAGTTCTGTCCTGGACTTCTGATTTTCAGCCAGATATTTTAATGATTGTCTTGAATATTCAGATCTGAATATTTCCGCTTTCCCGCAATAAAGAAAAGCCAGACGATGAGCCCACGATATTGTGTGGCCGGTCTGCGGAATCGAAGTGAATTGGTCGCGCTCCTCCTTCTTTGCTCACGCAAAAAACCCCCTAAAAAGTGTGCATGCGCTTTTAGTACAGATCTAGCATCAGGCCACGAGCCGGACATGCCGAAGGTCAACGAGGCCACCCAATCAAGAAGTATCCGCATTGGAAACTTGTAGAGTAGTTCCTCTGCGGGCAAATTCTTATACAGCAGGCTTAATCCATTCTTAAAGTTCAGGTACGTTTTCCGCGGGTTGTTCGCTGACAGTGTACCGCCGCCAACGTGGTAGACCATGCTCGCTCCGTTGTAGCGAATCCGATAGCCTGCCCGCTGAAGCCGCCAACACAGATCGATCTCTTCCATGTGCGCGAAGAAGTCTTCATCGAAGCCGCCCATGCTGTGAAACAGTTTTGAGCGGATCATCATGCACGCACCCGAGGACCAAAATATGTCGATGGGTTTGTCATACTGATGTTCATCTGCTTCAATCGCATAAAACAACCGCCCCCGGCAAAACGGATAACCCAATGAGTCGATGAAACCTCCGCCGGCACCCGCATATTCGAAGTGCGTCTTTCTTGCTTGTGATAGAATCTTTGGTTGAACTGCCGCGATAGCCGCGTCATCGTCGAGTGTTTGTACCAGCGGTTGAATCCATCCGGGCGTCACCTCCACGTCTGAATTGAGCAGCACGAAATACTCGGCATCTACTTGCTTTAATGCATGATTATATCCTCCGCAGAAGCCCAGGTTATTTGGAATGCGGATCAGGGTGACTGACGGAAATTCATTTGCCACGAGGTCGGCAGAGCCGTCTGTAGAACCATTGTCAGCAACGACGACTGTAAACGGCGCGCTGTGGGTAATGACGCCGGGGAGAAACTTGCGCAGCAATGCGCTGCCGTTATAGTTGAGAATTACGACTGCAGCCTTGATCATCCCATCATGCCGCTAAGGTCCAGCCCGGGAATGTTAGGTAATAATCCGTCTGTACTTTTCTTGAGTTCTTCTTTGGCCTTGATATCAGCTTCTTCCATGGCTTTGTTCACGGCGGCCACTACCAGATCCTGAACAACCACTTTATCATTCGAGGTAAGAATAGCCGGATCGATGTCTACGCTGAGCAACTTCTTCTTTCCATTTACTTCGGCCTTCACCATCCCTGCACCTGCTTCGCCGGTCGCCGTAATCTTATCGAGACTGTCCTGAGCTTCTTTCAGGCGAGCCTGCATCTCCTTTACCTTGCCCATCATTTTCATCATATCCAGCATAACCTCATCGTTTTATAAGGATGAAGTGCAAAGGTAACGGAGTTAGAGGAATTTAGCGGATAAGGGCTACCATCCCTTCCTTGTTGAAAGTCCGGCCGGCGAGATCGGTTATTTCGACTTTCCAGACATACGTGGACGGGGGCATAGCCTTGCCATCGCGACTGCCGTCCCAGGGTTCGTTCTTCTCGGTTGCAAACACCAGGGCACCCCATCGGTCAAAAACTTTCATGCTGATCTTTCCGATGAACTGACCTGACACGCGGAATCCGTCATTCAACGCATCTCCGTTCGGCGAGAATGCGGTTGGATAATAAAGATTTGCTTCCTTGATGAATTCCACCGAATTGGAAGCGGATATACTTCCACTGTTTGCGTTTGCTTTCACAATGTAACGCACATACTGGTTGACGGCATCCGCGAAATCGTCAAGGTAAGTTGTGTCTGTTGTTGTGAAACTCCTTACCAGGGTACCGCCAACATTGTACTTTTCAACTGTGTAATGATTTAAACCCGTCGCGGATCCCTTATAGGAACTCCAGCTGAGTGCAATGGCGTTGCTTTTTTCCAACGTTCCTGTGAGTCTTACCGGGCAAGCGACAACACCCGGAAGTGCGATGTTGTCGCATTTGTCGGTGTAGTTGATCTGATAGCAGTACTTCCCGTCCAGGCTATAGGCATTATCGGTATATGTCGTTGTTGGGGTAAGGCTTAGGAATGAAAGATTCGACCCTTTTGAAGATCGCAGTACAGAATAATTTGCGGTCGTGAATTTAGGGTCTTGCGTCCAGCTCAGCGCGACATTGCTCCCGTTAGGAGCAACCACGGATGTCACATCCGTAATCGAGGTCGGAATCTTATTTGAAAATGCCTTCACACATTTCTCAAGTGATACACTTTTAGCGGAGCCGTATATGGTCGTCACCTGGTAGCAATAATCTGTTTTACAAATGATGTTTGTATCATTGAATGTCGTGCTCGAAGTATTGAAGAAGCTTACTTTGTTCCGATTGATCTGGAAAGTCGACACACCGGAAATGTTGCCCGTCGTCGACACGAGCTGGTTCACATCGCTTTGCGCGGTTACGGTGAGCTTGTTCGAGCAAACGATAACCGAAGGCGTGGAGCTGTTGTTGCATGGATCCACTGCGCTCAGGCGGAAGCAATAATAATTGTCGTCCAGTTTTAGATTGGGTATAGTAAGCGTCGAAAGACCGTAAACTGACTGTAACAATTGAAAATTGCTTGAGTTGTTGACAGCCACTTCCATTTTATACAGGATGTTGGGAACCGTTGTAAAATCAATTTTGACACTGGTGGCGTCAATCGAAGTGAGCTGCGAGATGGTTGGCGCTGGTAACACCGTCTTCATCGTGAATGCCTGCGTTTTGTTCGCGCAGTTGTCTGCGGCGTTCAGGTGCCTGCCTCTTACGGCCATTGTGTAGGCCGTTGGCTGTGGCGGAGCGGGAAGTGGATAAGTCGATGGGCCTGCCAGTATGTTATTTGAAAAGGGCAGGATGTATTCCGGTGTACCGTCATTGTTAAAATCGATGACATACTGCTCGTAATTGGTATCCACCACCTTGAGATACGCCTGCTGATTTGCGCACGAATAGATCTCGAAATTTGGTTGGGTGTTTGGATCCACTGTGATATCAATATCGTCATACCCGACACTTTGATATAGAACCCTCAGCTTATATGTCTTGGGCGTTGTGTACGTGTGCGTGAACTGGTTCTGCTGATTGACACCGTTGTTTTCATAATCCATCGCGCACGGCTTCCCCGGCGTGCAGTCGCCGGCGAGAAGATTCGTCAAGGTGATGGTGAATGGGGCACAGCCCCGTATCTGATCGACCTGGAAACGTCCTAACCGGCTTGGATACGGTTGGCCGTAAGCCGCAATCCCGGCCACAATAAAACACAACAGGATGAAAAAATCTTTCCTCACGGGATGTTCAAACAAGCTTCCTAATCATTCTCCAAGATAACCTCTTTCAAAAACTTCTCTGTGTTCAGGAGATCAGTATGCAGCAGCCGGTCTTTTTCTATAAACGGCACGATGGCTCTAAAAGTATTTGTGAATTCCTCCAGCGCGGGTGAGGTGCGGAGCGGACGCCTGAAGTGCAACGCCTGAGCTGCTGTCACCAGCTCAATTGCCAGGATCGAGAAGACATTGTTCACAACTCTATATGCTTTAAGGGCGGCGTTTGCCCCCATGCTCACGTGATCCTCCTGTCCGTTGGATGACACAATCGAATCCACCGAAGCAGGTGTACAAAGCTGCTTGTTTTGGCTTACGAGCGAAGCGGCGGTGTATTGCGGTATCATCAATCCTGAGTTAATACCCGGGTTGGCCACGAGGTAATTCGGCAGGTCGCGTGAGCCGCTGATGAGCTGATAGGTCCTTCGCTCTGAGATGCTTCCGAGCTCGGACACGGCGATGGAAAGAAAATCAAGAGCAAGCGCGAGCGGTTGTCCATGAAAGTTGCCGGCAGAGATGATTTCGTCATCATCCGGGAAAATGTTTGGATTATCTGTCACGCCGTTGACTTCGGCCAGGATAATACTGGTGACATAATCGATTGCGTCCAGGCTGGCGCCATGCACTTGCGGAATGCATCGAAAGGAATAAGGATCCTGAACGTGTTTTTTCTTTTGAGCTATCAGCTGGCTTCCGTCGAGAAGTTTTCGCACAGCAGCTGCGACTTCCCCCTGACCCTTTTGCGGACGGATGGCATGGACCTTTTTATCAAAAGGTTCTATCCTGCCGTCGAAAGTATCCAATGAAAGTGCCCCAATCTTGTTTGAAAGTCTGAGTAAGTGATGCGCTTGGATCACGCACCAGGTGCCAAATGCGGCCATGAACTGCGTGCCGTTGAGCAATGCGAGACCTTCCTTCGCCTTGAAGCCGAGGGGGGACCATTTGAATCGTTCGAGTATCTGATTCGACGGATAGCGCTTGCCTTCAAAGTTCACGTGTCCCATGCCAATCAATGGTAGTGAAAGATGTGCAAGGGGCGCCAGGTCGCCGGAGGCACCCAGGGAACCCATCTCATGAATGCGAGGATAAATTTTGTTATTGAAAAGGTCCGCCAGCCGCTGAACGGTTTCGAGCTGCACACCGGAGTTGCCATAGGAAAGCGATTGTACTTTTAGAAAAAGCATCAACCGAACAATCTCTTGAGGTATTTCGGGCCCCATCCCGCAGGCATGCGACATGACGAGATTCTCCTGCAGCTTTCCGAGGTCTTCCTTTGAAATATTTTTATTGTAAAGGGATCCGAACCCCGTGTTGACGCCATACAATGGCTGGCTCGTGGTGGTGAGCTTATTGTCTAAATATTCGCGACAGGCACTGATCTTTTTTTTAGCCTCTTCTGATAACACAAGCGAACAATCACCTGACAAGATCTTTTGAAGATCTGATAGTTCAAGTGTGTGTGAAGAAATCGAATGGGTCATTTACTTTATTTAAATGTTGCCAGGAGATTTTCCATGGTCAATTTCTGTTGGTCACCGGTCTTCATGTTTTTGAATGTCAGCATCCCGCTTTTCATTTCATCCGAGCCTATGATAATTGCATATGCGATCTTTTTCTTATTGGCATAATCGAGTTGCTTTTGCGGCTTGGCGAGGTCAGGATAGATTTCGGAGGAGATTCCCTCTAGGCGAAGGGCGCTTAGCACGCGAAGGCCATATTTCTGACAATCGGCGTCGAAATGGCAGACAAGCACCTGTGACGAAACGAGAGTTTCCTCAGGAAAGAGTTTCAGCTCTTCCATGGCATCGTAAATTCTGTCTACGCCAAACGAAATGCCCGTGCCCGAACTCTTTTCTTTCGAATCAAACACGGAAGTGAGGTTGTCGTAGCGGCCGCCACCGGTTACGCTGCCGATGGCTACGTTGTTGATCTTCACTTCGAAGATGCAGCCCGTATAATAACTGAGTCCGCGCGCAAGAGCGATGTCCAACTCAACATGATTGTCTTCAGTCTGGTATTCCTTCAGTAAAGCAAAAACCTCTTCCAGTTCACTAACGCTCTTCAACACTGTGGGATCTGTTGCAAAGGTTTTTTTGAGGAAGGAAATTTTTTCGAAGTTGGATCCTGAGAAATTCAGAATAGAAAACACATTCTGGATAGCAGTGGGAGAGAAGCCCCGCGCCACGAGTTCTTCCTGAACTTTGGCTTCGCCGATCTTATCCAGCTTGTCGATGGCCACAAACAGTGAACCCTCCTTTTCTTTTGATCCACTCATTGCAGCCAGCCCTGAAAGTATTCCGCGGTGGTTTATTTTGATCGTATAATCGGTGAGACCCAACCTTGAGAAGATTTCATTAATCATCAGGATTATTTCCGCTTCACAGATCAGTGAATCAGTTCCAACCACGTCAGCATCGCATTGATAGAATTCGCGGTACCGCCCTTTCTGCGGACGGTCTGCACGCCATACCGGCTGGATCTGGTATCTCTTGAATGGAAAAGTGATCTCGTGACGATTCATTACCACATATCGCGCGAAAGGAACGGTGAGATCATATTTCAGGCCTTTCTCCGATATCTGGAACGCCATCCCTTTTGAGTCGCGCGATTCAAGTTTCGAACTGTCGACTTCCTTTAAAAAATCTCCTGAGTTAAGAACCTTAAATAAGAGCTGGTCTCCTTCTTCCCCATATTTTCCAGTTAATGTGGATAGATTCTCCATGGCAGGCGTCTCCAGGGGTTGGAAGCCGTATTTTTCAAAGACCTTTCGGATGGTGTTGAAAATGAATTGCCGCTTGGCCATCTGGGCCGGTCCGAAGTCGCGCGTGCCTTTCGGCAAGGTGGGTTTATCCATAAAATTCAGGGGTTAAAACTAACAGTATTCAGCCGAATTAGGCTGTTTTCCCCATAAATCAGTGGAAATCATTGTAATACCGGGAAAGGCGATTATTTTTGCGCCTCTTTTAAACTAAGTATTTATGGCAGTCACCCGTCTCAAGCGCAAAAACCGTAAGGATAGAGCTAAATCAGCACGCAGAAGACTTTCTCTTAAGCTTCAGAATTTTCAGCCTGTAGCAAAAGGCGTTGATATTGAAAAGATCAAAGAAGAGTTTAAAGCAAAGAAGGCTGCGGCGAAGAAGTAATTTGTCGATGTGCTGATTCGGTAATTTGCTAATTGCCCGATTTCAGATTACGCCGCGTTTTCCCAATTCGATCGCCTCCATCTTTTCAATTTTTCCGCCGGCGATCTCCATTCGAATGATCGTTTTAATGCTGTGAAATCCGTGGTTGCCGGCCGCACCGGGATTGATGTATAGCATTTTATAGTGATCATCTTTTTTCACCCTGAGGATGTGGGAATGTCCGCAAATGAAAACGTCCGGGATCTTTTCTTTCAGAACTTTTTTAACGCGCGGATTATAGTTGGGTGGCGCGCCACCAATGTGGGTCATCCATATTCTCACACCTTCGCACTCGAACCATAGATCTTCCGGAAACTTTGCCTGGAGTTCCTTATCATCGATGTTTCCGTACACGGCGCGAAACGGCTTGAAAGCAGCAAGGGAGTCGGCAACATCGGATGTGCCTATGTCGCCCGCGTGCCAAATCTCATCGCAATCTCTAAAGTAATCGAAGACCTTTGCATCAAGGTAACTGTGTGTGTCTGAAAGAAGGCCGATCTTCATTTTGTTGCACGCAAAGACGCAAAGCTTGATCTATTTTGTTTCGTGTGGCAGTGTACAATTTTCAAGCGCCTAATATTGAACCGCGCGCTCGATGTTTTTCAGCAGCTTAAAAAAGGGATCGTTCTGCGGATTGTTGCAAAGGAGGATTATTGATTTGTCAGCTTCGATGTAGCGAACAATTGCGGTTTTATATCCGGGATTATCACCACTGTGCCACACGACTTTACCAAGAACCGGATGATTGTAAAACATCCACCCGAAACCATACTGTGATAGCGAGTCGTTTTTGAGCTTGGCAGGTGTGAATGCCTGTTCAAGCGATGATTTTTTTATAATGTCCTCAGTATATAAAGCCCGGTCCCATTTCAGCAGGTCTGTAGTAGTTGAGCTGATTCGTCCCGGACCTTTTCGTCCACCTGCCCAGATGGTATAATTGGACGATGGAAAGGAGTCGGCCCGGATGTAGCGGCTCTTTTCCGGAACATATATGTGACCAAGCGCGAAATTGGCGATGGCGGCTTTCTGTTCAGCGCTTCTCAAATCAGATGAAGTCATGGCCAGTGGATCAAAAATTCGTTCGTGCATTAGCTGAACGAATTCTTTGCCGGACGCTTTTTCGACAATTGTGCCGAGCATGACATAGCCGGTGTTGCTGTACAAATATTTTTCGCCGGGCTCAAAAAGTTTCTCAGGATGGTATTGCTTCAGATAGGCGATGATATCCTCGTTCGTCGCCACTTTTGTTTTATCCCAATGTTCGTTGAGTAATGTAAAGTAGTCGGGCAGGCCGGAAGTATGATTGAGCAGATGGCGCACGGTTATGTTTTTGTACGGCAGCCCCGGCACATATTTCTCGAGCGGATCATCGACGCTGAGCTTTCCCTCTTCCTGCAACATGAGGATCAATGCCGCGGTAAATTGTTTGGATACCGACGCAAGCTCGAAGATCGTCGTGGTGTCGTTGGGTGTCTTCGCTTCAAAATCTGCATAACCGAATGCCTTATGGTAGACTACCTTCCCTTTGTCAGTCACAAGTACAACGCCACTGAAATCCTTGTTTGCGTTGAACAAGGAATCCAGGACGGTGACTGTGTTTCGGGTGCTTTCTTTTTTTTGTTGGCAGGCGGACAAGGCGAGGATCGCGAATGCAATGAAGGAGTATTTCATAGCGAAAGATAAAATTTGTTTCACCAAAGGCGAAAAAGGCAGATGAATTCTATTTTTCTTGGCGTGCTTTTCGCTTGCTTGCCATGAATGCCACAAAAAAAGCCCACGGCTTCACCGCAGGCTCTTCCTTCTTTACTTCTTCCTTCTTCCTTCTTCCTTCTTACTTCTTACTTCTTCCTTTTACTCTTCCTCCTTTTCTTTTCCGTTTATATACTTACTCATCTTGGCTGCATGCGCTTTCAGGATATTGGCCATTCCGTCGTACTGTCCAAACACACCTTTATCGTCTTTGAAAATGAGTGGTGAGCTGTAGAACGTCCTGGTGCCGCAATAAAACTGTCCGAGGTTCTTCGCTTCCGGGTCTCCTTCGGCGGTGCGACCGGGATTTGGCCCAAGCATCATCGTGACTACCGCGTTAACGCCATAATCATCTGCAGTCTGTTTTAACTTTCGCGTGCAGATGTAAACCACCACCACTGCGTCCACACCAAGCCCTTTCGCGAGTTCATAGCCAAGGCTCGAGGTGAGCTTGCGGTTGGCGGAGAATACTCCTCCCTGGAAGTTAGCGATCATCGACTCATCGTCCGATTCGTTCGCGATGAAGAAATTCCGGTAACCTTTTCCAGTGGGTGCTACCTTCAGGTTCTCGACACTGGCAGTGACTACTTGTGTATAATAACCGCCCGCTCTTCTTTTGGTAATCTCTGTCTTCTCTTTCTTCGCGGATTCCTGGTTAAAGCCGAAATAGAATTCAACTTTTTCATCGGTGTCCAGGAATTCTTCGGGTGTTAACAGATCGATGCCGTTTTCTTTGAAAGACGCCTTCAATGGCTCGATGCTTTTGCTGTAGAAGCCGTCGACTTGTGTTTGACCTACTCCATTGGGTGTGCGCCAAACAGATGCGGAGATCGCAGTGCCGGTATTTTTGGTCTTGCCTTTTCCGGGATCATAGAGATAGTAGCTGACCAGTGCCACTTTCTTCGGTTTTGGATTGACGAGCTCCATGTTTGCGCTGTATCCTGCGCCATTTGCGTGTCGGCCTTCGGCAGGGAAGTCGAAACGAACTTTGATTTTTTCACCGTCGGCGGTTTCTTTCTGGAATTCGGTCGGATCGTTATTCAGGCCTGTTGATTTGAAGTTTGCCCCGTTGCCCACCAACGCCATCACCACTTCCTCTCTGATTTTCGGCTGCGACACCGCAACCTTCAACGGCGTCCATTTATTATTGTCAACCGCTTCTATGTCGACGCCTTTATCTTTTAAAAGTTTGACCATATCGAACGCATTGCCATAACCCGTTACGTCGATATTCTTATACCACTCCGGAACGCCCATGCCTGCTTTCTCGAAGTAGGGCAGGCTTGCCTGTATTGCGGCGTTTCGCTCGTCTGCGGGCACATAGCTCATGGCCAGCTCGTGTAAAAGATTGCCGCCCGTGATCGCGCTTTTGTATTCTGGCTTTGCTCCGGCATTGAGCAACATCGCAAGACATTCCGTGCAGTTCGTGTATGACACTGTGTTTTGCAACGCGGTGAACGTTATCGACTGCGGCGTTCCCATTTTAGCCAACTGATCTTCGTACGCCTTGACCATGTACTTGTTGGCTTTCTTGCCTTTCGCCTTTTCTTCTTCAAGCAGCTTGCGAATTGGTGCTGCAACGTCAGTCTTGATTTCCGCGACCTTGCTTGGGTCCGCGCCAGCCTTAAGCAACATTTTCATAACCTCCACCGAATAGTTTCGCGGCGCTGCAACGAGGGCAGGGTAGGCACCGGAATTCACATCTGCACCTTTGCTGATGAGATAGGCCGTGATCTCAGGCCACAGGTAGGCAACGGAGATTGCTGTCTGTCCTAAGTCGTTGACATAATTCACATTCGAGCCACCTTCGATATTTTTCTTGACAGTCTCGAAGTCACCTCCGAATGCAGCCTTGATGAGCGCGGCATTGTCTTGCGCAAGAGCCGGACTGGCTCCGATAATGCCAAGCATTAGTATTAATATTTTTTTCATAGGGGTTGGTTTGTGTCAGTCAAATGTAGACCGGCGTCCAAGCCCTTCACATACCCTTGAAATTGTATAATTGGGATACCGTTGAGCGGGTACAGTTGTATACCGTAACTCTGCAAATCGTCGGCAATAGCTTCAAAAGGACCGTTCTAACAACCCTGTGCTTGTCGCACGAGGCCGAATTATTCCGTAAGGATGGCGGGCAAAGGCAAGACCTCTAACACGTAGCCACTGTCGCTGAAGATGAGTTTGTACTCTTCTGTCTTACTTGCGAGCGTTGTTTCGTAAACAAGGTCACCGCTACTGGATACTATCACCACGCTTTGCTCAATGCGAAATGTGCGGTAGGCTTCGCGAAGATGTTTCCGCACTTTTTTTGGAAGTGCTCTTTTGGTGATTGTAGACGCTTCGGCAACGTAGTTCCCCTGAAAATCGAACAGGACGTAGTGTGCTTTGTTGTGAATGAGGAAAGAGGCCTGGTAGCCCTCCGGTTCTTTGGTCCAAGTGACATTAGATCCCAGCTTAGGATGGAGATCGGAAAGGATGATCTTTGATTCTTTCGGCACATGTGACGCATTGAAAAATTGTGCCTGACAAGATCCGAGGACAATCATACAAACAGTTACGAGCAGCGCTTTCACAATTTCATAATATCCATTTAGATGCGGCAAGCATGAAGCGTCACACTAAATGAGATGAATGGCTGGTTCCTGTCTACGATTGGTTGGATTGGGGTATGCGAATGGTGAAAATCGTTCCCTGGCCGAAATTGCTCTGCACAACAACGGTGCCTTTGAGAAGATCGACAAGGTCTTTCACGATCGATAAGCCCAGGCCGGACGAGCTCTCGCCGCCGGTTGGCCTGGCGCTGAGCCGTTGAAATCGCTTGAACAGTTTAGCTTTCTCCTCATCTTTAATACCAGGTCCTTTGTCCTCCACGTCAAAACGGACAAATCCTCCTTCACGCGTCATGGTCACCATGACTGCTTTCCCGGCTGGAGAAAATTTTATCGCGTTGGAGATCAAGTTATCGAGAATGCGAACAAGCACATCGTGATCAGTGACTAGGCCGGGCACTTTGCTTTCAAAAACCAGTTGAATATTCTTCCGGAAGGCCCAGGCTTTGAAGTGCTCTTCAAGCTGACTAATGACTTTGGAAAGGGAGACCATCTGCGAATTCACTTGCATGTTTCCGTGCTCTATGCGGCTCAGATCGAGCAGGTCGGTGATGAGCCTGTTCATGTCCATGCACGTACTTTCCATGAGGTGAATGTATTCAAGATGCCGCGACGTCAGCTTGTCTGAATCCAGCTTCATTAGGTTGAGGAGCCCGGTGATTCCAGTGAGAGGGGCCTTCAGGTCATGTGTTGTTATCCCGAGGAAATGGTTTTTTTCCTCGTTTACCGCCAAAAGGTTTTTGTTTGCGTCTTCCAATTCACGCGTCCTTTCCTTCACTTTTTGTTCCAGTTGCACATTCAACTCAGTGAGCTGGTTGAGAAGAATCTTGTTATCTCTGTCCCTGTTGGCGATGGTGATCAGGGCAGCAAGTGATGTTATACCGATAAGCGCGAAGCTCGAAAAGCGGATCACGTCTTCCACAAAATATCTTTGCTCGAGGTCGTCGTTACGTTCTTTCAGCAATGCTTGCTCGTGCTCGATAAAATCCTGGGTCCAAAAACGGATGCTGTCCATGCTTGTCTGAGCCGTCTTCATGCCAGCGAAATGAGTGGCGCTGTCGCGTCCGAAGTGCTGCATGATGAGTAAACTTTCTTCCAGGTCGGCGCGCTTCCTCGCCACGAGGGGTAGGATACGTTGCTCGAGAAGTTCACGTTGCCGCGGACTCGTGGTGACGAGTGTTGCAAGTGTATCCATATCATGGTCGATGTCAAGCACCGCTTCGTGATATGGTTCGAGAAAATTACGATCCGATGTGATCAGGTAGCTGCGGTGACCAATTTCCATGTCCTTCAGTAATAGCAACAGGCGGGTGGAAGCCTGGATCACTTTGTAGGTGTGAATGACGAGCGCGATGGACTCTTTTTTCTGCTCTACATTCAGGTACGTGATCGCCGTGCTCACCACCGTAAGCACGATGGACAAGATCAGCAGGAAGCGGACGCGGAGTGATTTCACCTGACGTGAATGGGGTTCTTTTGTGGTATTTTAATCACAAGTTAGAAAGCTTCAGCTATATTAATATAGGTGCCTTGTGAATGATTACCGAATCCCGCGTCGACGCGGAGGTTCAACTTTTCACGCGGTCGCAATGCATACCGCAGCCCGATTCCGAAGCTGGGCTTCAGGTCATGCATTTCGAATACTTCTGGTAAAGTAGCGCCTACTCGTCCAAACCCAGCAAATGTTGTAAAGCCCCACCGTTCTGTCACCGGCACCCGCCATTCGGCCTGAAACGCCAGCATGTTCCGGTCCGTGAAACGACCTTCATAATATCCGCGCATGTAGCTGCTGGATCCAATGTTTGCCAGATCGCGGACTGGCGTATTTCCTGAATTGTGCACCAGGTTCAACTGGAATGCGAGCACTCTGTTTTTCCGAAGTGGAAGATACTTGCGTACATCGAGGTTGTGCAAAGTAAAATCGAAATCACTTCCAATGACGTGGTTGTAAAACCCGATGTAATACTGCATATAAAAACCCTTTGATGGACTAAAAGCATTATTCCGGCTATCCCAGGTAATAAGCGCACCGGCGCCGGAGATTTGTCCGCCGTATCTGCCGGTAATGTTCTGTTGATCGAAAAGACCACCGGCTTCATATTCGAAGGTGTAGACATTTTGAAACTCATAGCTGACACCTAAGTAAAAATCAGACACGACCTTCCGAAGCAGTTGCGGAAAAAGATCATACTGACTGATCGCGTACTTTTCCTCATTTTCGGGAGGAGTATCATTACCTAGTCCCCAAAATCTATCCGGGAAATGACTCGCGGATGCGATGAAATGAAAAATATATTTTTCGCCGGGAAAGTAAATCGTTCCGTCACTTGCGAACACCAACTGCTGACGCAGTGTATAGAAAGTCACATTTTTTACGTTCGAAGTGCGCGTGGTGGAATCGTGCCAGAGATTGAAGAAATAGGTTCCTGCTATGCCGCCCCCCCAGAGGTATTCTGGCGATTTTACGATTACTGGAAATAATACAAGACGCCTTTGTTTTTTATGAGCCACAGGGATCACGCCAGCGTTTTCTTTGGTATCGTCTTTTTGATCGGCCTGCGCCCACGACGAAATTGCCGTGAACACAAACACACCCGTGACTACAAGAAGCCTAACGCTAGACATTAACCAAACAGTAGGGGTCAAGTTATATTTTTTTGGCAAAAAAATCGATTGCTCGTGGAATCGTTAGGGTGTCGCCGATCAGGCTTCTTTCCTTTGAAAGAATTTCCGCAGGTAATTGAATACGGTGCGATCATTTCCCAATGTGGAAAAGAAATTCTCGGGCAGCTTGTAAAGCTCAGCGCGGCGCAGGATTTCATAGAAATGGTCGCTCTTGGTTTGATCCTGAGAAAATGTATCGTTGCGCGGCAAAGCGATAACTCCGCCGGCTGCATCGACAATATCACCCAATTTTTTATAGTTGCGGGCGAGGAACGAGGGATCGAGCACAACTACATCCACAGGATTCTTTTTAAGGTGTTTCATCAGCGCCTGGCCGAGGTCGCCATCGGCGATAACGGGCTCTGATTTTATTTCATTGGGCTGCGTGCCGTGACGATAATGCTCGAGGTAGTATCCCTGCGCCTGGAGTAACGACTCATAGATTGAATCGCGTGTCGAAGAAAGATTGCTTGTAAGCGATGTCGTGGTGATAAGTTGCAGGCGGGCATTCATCCGCCATGCCAGCTCCGTGGCCCAGGCGTAATTTTCGAAATAGGAGACCTCTGTTGAGAACGGATATAATAGTACCTTTTTTAAGCGCATGCCTCCTTTGGACGGAAACAGCGCTTTAGGTCACCCTACCCGGCGGTAAAAAGTTCGATCTGGGCAAGGACTTGCTCTAGTCCATAGGTCAGCGCAAGTGCGTAAAGTGCGTTGAGTTTTTCGCGCGACCGTTTAAGTCTCATTTTTACCGCGCTCCCTGAAATATGAAGCTGACTTTGCAAGCTTTCGATGGACTCGCCCTGCAGATATTTCAGGTTAAGCAAATCTCTTTCCTTCTCCGGCAAAGCCTTGATCAGAGAATACATGATCAGCTCTTGTTCGGCGCGCTCGTTGCTCTCTTCGGATGCCGGGCTGGGATCGTTCTGATCTTCTTCGCCTACCGCATTCTCCTCGAGTGTATGAAACTGATACCGTCCGTTCTTTTTTATCGCGGCCAGGCAATGCCGGTGTGTGATCGTATATAGCCAGGTTGAGAACGAAGACTCGCCCTTGAAAGAGTGAATGTTGTCAAAGGCTTTCATCAAGGATTCCTGCGCGAGGTCAAATGCCTCTTCCTGTTTCCTGGTGAATGAGAAGCATTTGTTGAAGACCTTCTTGTAATACCGGTTGTACAATTCCCCCAGTGCCTTCCTGTCGTCGAGACGGATCGCTGCCACGAGGGCCTCATCTGTGACATTTAAACCTGTAGTGCCTTGCATATCGTGTAACTTTGGTTAGGTCATAACAAAAGTAGGAGTGCTCCCGAAGGCGAACCAGAGTGAAAAACCTAAATGGCAAAAGCGGTGATTTGACTAGGCCTGCGAGTTTTGCGTAGTCAGGAGGTAGTGATAAATAGTACTCTTTTAACGGGACATTTGGTCGCAATCGGTTTCGCAGCGTACCCTTCTGTGGCCATGGCTGTTGGCCTTGGCGATTGCAGCCTGCAACCAGCTACGAGGTTTTGCCAACTATGGAACATTTTGAAAGACAGTATGTGCACTATGATTTGACTCGCACGTCTGTTGCCAGTAGACATTAGCCAAGGCCAACGCTGACAGCCAATGACCATCTCCTAAATAAGCCCCTTGCTGATGGCGTATTTGACCAGTCCCACGGTATTCTTAACCTGCAATTTTTCGAGGAGATTTCTCCTGTGGGTGTCGACGGTCCGTATGCTGATGAACAGCTTTTCAGCTATCTCGCCGTTCGAGTACTCCTGTGCAATTAACCGCAGCACTTCAATCTCGCGCTCAGATAACGGTGTCTGGATCTGCGTTTTCCCGGGAGGCGGTGCTGCTGCCATTTTCTGACGTGTCACAGCCTGGAGCAGTGTTGCTGAAACCTTCTGACTGAAATAGCTATCGCCTTTAGCGACGGTGTGAATTGCGGTGAGGAGTTCTTCACGCCCGGCATTTTTCAGCAGATAGCCACTCGCGCCCGCTTCAAGCATTTTTATGATATAATCGGGCTCCTCGTGCATCGTCAGGCCCAGGACCTGCAATGATGGATACAGTTCCTTGACACGCTTCGTGGCGGCAATTCCGTCTGTCTCTCCGAGATCGATGTCCATAAGAATAACGTCGGCCACCTGGCCAGCAAGAAGCGTTTCAATGTCCTCGGCATTCTCTGCTTCGCCGACCACGGCGATGTCTTTCTCGCGTTCAAGCAAGCCACGCAACCCCACGCGAATGATCTTGTGATCGTCAGCAATTACAACTTTAATAGCATTCATACTCACTGGTTTTCAACTGTTGCCTCTCAATCTTTTTTCTACGAGGTAATAGAGGGGTGGTAGTAAGACAGGTGCAAACGCAAGTGTGCTGGTAAGTCCTCCGATAATTACTGTTGCGAGTGGCCGCTGAACGTCTGAGCCAATGCCCGACGAAGTTGCCGCGGGAATCAACCCGACAATGGCCACTATTAATATTGAAACGATCGCCCTGAGCTGCTCGGCCGACGCGAGCGCGACAGTCTGCTTCAGGTCAGCTCCATGCGCTTCTTCCATTCTTTTTATCGCTGACACCAACAACACGCCAGCCATCACTGAGATTCCGAAGATAGAAACGAATCCAACGCCTGCCGATACATTAAAGTGGTAGCCGCGTAACAACAACGCCACGATTCCGCCGCCGAGTGCAAAAAGGATACACGACATCGCTACGGCGGTATGTCTGAAATTTTTGAAAAGAGAGAAGAGCAGCACGAAAACCATGATGATCGTCAATGGAATCGTGACTGACAGTTGTTTACCCGCGCGCTCAAGATTTTCATACTGGCCGCCATAGATGACTTCATATCCTTTAGGAATCTTTACGCTTGACTTGATTTTTTGACTCACTTCGGCAACGAATCCTCCCTGATCGCGACCGCGTATGTTTGCGCGCACGGTTGACATCCGTTTGCCGTTAAGGCGATAAATATTTGTCTGCCCGTCGCTGAACTGGATCGAGGCCAGCTCGCTCATTGGAATCAGCGCGCCAGTGGCGGAAGGAATCTGGAGGTTGCGGATTGATTCCAATGTGTTGCGCCTCTCGGCAAGGAAGCGAACGACGATGTCGTAGCGCTTTGCGCCGTCGTATAATATCGATATTGATTTACCTCCGATAGCAGCTTCCACCATCGCCTGGATGTCATTGACGTTAATATCGTAACGAGCTGCAGCCTGCCTGTTGATGGTTATTGCCAGCTGTGCCTGGACGCCTTCCTGTTCGATGTTCACGGAGGCGGCGCCTTCCATTTTCTGGACGATCGTTGAGATGCTGTCGGCCTTGGTGCGCATAAACTGAAGGTCATCCCCGATCACAGAGATAGCCAGGTCCGCCGCACTTCCTGTCACGATCTCCATCACCTGATCGATGATCGGCTGCCCTGTGGAGAAGAACGCCCCCGGAAAGTTTTCCTGAAGGTCACTCTGGATTCGTTGCACGAGCTCCTTCTTGGAGATAGTGTCGTTCCAGAGGTGATAATCGCGGAGACCAACGAGTATCTCTGTCCGGTTTGTCGGGAAGGGGTCCGTACCATCGTCGTTCCGCCCTGTTTGCGTGATCACATAATCGATCGGCGGATATTTAGCGATGATGCTGCGGATGCCAGGTGCAATCTTTGCATTTTCCTGAATGCTCACGCCTGCAGGCAGAAAGCAACGCAGGAAGATCGATCCTTCATCGAGTTCGGGAAGGAACTCCGTACCGAGCTTTACGCCCATTGCCGTCAGGGCTAGCACTACAGCAAATCCGACGGTGACTACCAACTTCGGTACCTCCAATATTTTGACAATCGCGTTCTTGTAATGCTTTTCGAAATATTCCAGAACGGGATTTTTATGCTGCGCAATCGGCTTCTCCAGGTTTTCTAGACCTTTTTTATATGCAAAAGAAATTAACACCGGTATCAGCGTCAGCGCGCACAACATGGAGCCCACCACCGCAAAGGCGAGTGTTAATGCCATGGGTGAAAAAAGTTTCCCTTCGACCCGCGTCATCAACAGGATGGGCATGTAAGCGAGTATAATGATCGTTACTGAAAAGAAGATCTCCCGTCCAACTTCCTGTGCAGAGAGCAGTGTGATCTTGAGTATTCCTTGTTCTTTGTCTTCGGGTGTTGCACTGCGGTACTTCCTGATCAAATGTTCCGCCATGATACACGCGCCATCTACGATGATTCCGAAGTCGATGGCACCCAGGGACAGCAAATTCGCCGGGATACCCGTAAGTCGCATTAATATAAAGGCAAAGAGCAATGCGAAAGGAATCGTCAGTGCCACAACCAATGCCGAACGAACACTTCCTAAAAAGAAAATGAGAATAATCACCACGATAGAGACCCCTTCAAACAATGTTTTACCCACCGTCTCCAGTGAGTGGTTGATTAAAAAACTACGATCGTACAATGTTCTTATCTTGACACCCTCCGGCAGCTCGCTCGCTTCCATGATTGCGATCTGGTCCTTGACTTTCTTAAGCACCTCGCTTGGGTTTTCCCCACGGCGAAGTAGGATGATCCCTTCCGTACCGCTGTTACTTTCGATCGATTCGCTTTTGAAAGTGTACCCCAGGATGCCCGAAGGAGGCGGAGGCCCAATCTCGACCGATGCCACATCGCGGACAAAAATCGGCACGCCGCGGAACGAAGTGAGGACAATTGATTCAATGTCGTCTATTGATTTGATGGCGCCGAGTCCCCTTACCGCAAAGCTCTGGCCACCCCGCTCCATCACGTTTCCTCCCGTGTTGAGGTTGTTCTGATCGACGGATGTGATGATATCGTTTACAGTGAGGTTATACTTCCGCAGATTTTCAGGTGAGATCAGTATCTGGAATTGCTTCAGCGGTCCGCCGAAAGTTGTGATGTCTGCGATGCCAGGCACCTGGAGTAAGAACGGCCGGATAACCCAGTCTTGCAAGTCGCGCAATTGCGTGGGACTGAAGGTGGCGGGTGCTTCCACGACGTAGCGCAGGATCTCGCCGACAGCCGTCGTGAGTGGTGCAAGTTCGGGGTGAACAACGTCGGGCAGCTGCGCGCTCGCCAGTCTTTCATTTACCTGCTGGCGCGCGAAATAGTCGTTTACTCCGTCTTCAAAAGTGAGCTGCACCACCGACAAGCCGAAGATGGTGCGGCTTCTCCTGTCAAGCACCTTTGGTACGTTGTTTAGTGCGCGTTCGATCGGTATCGTCACCTGCTGCTCGACCTCTTCCGCTGCGCGTCCATTGTACTTGGCAACGACGATCACATTGGTGTCGGCGATGTCTGGATAGGCTTCTATCTTCAGCTGCGTGAAGCACCAATAACCTACCGCCGATGTGATAATTGCCAGGGCAATGACGATCCACCGGTTGGTAAGCGAGAATATGAGGAGTCCCCTGATCATTTGCTTATTTCCAAACCTCTACAACGCTTGTGACTATGAATCCGCTTTTTACTTTTTTTCGGAAGGCGGTTAGGACTTTCTTGACTTTCTCATCCTGATCGATGAACGTGATCACCATAGGAGGCTCGTCGAAAGAAAATAGCCGCCCGGGTCGGTTGATCTTCTGGCTTTCGCCGAAACCGAGTTCACCCCTGAATGCTGTCGCACCTTTGATGTCATTGTCCAGGAGGAATTCCATGAGATAATCCGTCATCGGCTTGTCGTCCTTGTACTTGTCCCTGTCAAAAAAAATCTGTGCCTGCATCATTGTAATTGTGATTTAGTATCCAAACGAGAGTCCTTTCAACTGCATGGTGCCTCTTATGACAACTTGTTCATGTTCTTTGATTCCATCAAAAACGATGATGCTTGCACCTGCCTGCTGACCGGTGTTTACTGGCCGTCTTTCAAACGTGGTTGCGGAAGTTTTTACAAATACATAGCTCTTTGCCTGAACTGTGACAAGGGCATCAAGTGGCACTGTGAGAAATTTTCCTTCTTTGAGACCGAAGCGCGTGTTTCCGAACATACCTGCTTTCAGCCTGCGATCGGGATTTACAATACTGATCCTCAATTTCAGCAAGCGTGTCTCGTTGTCTACCACGTCGCCCACGTCCTCTATTCGCCCTACGAATACCTCGTTTGGAAAGGAATTAAAAGTAACCTGGCATCCTTCACCTGGCTTTACCTTGCTGATCTCGTTATCGGAGATCTCGGAGATAACCCACACCGTGTTTGGCCTTGCCTTCCGGAGCGCTTCCGTACTGAATCCGCCGAGCTTCAACATGGATTCTTCTTCGATCAGAGAAGATTTTTCATTGATCAAATTTGTTTTTTCCAGGGCGAGCGCTGTTTGTGCTTCAAGGACGTCACGACCGGTAGCGGCCCCATGCTTTTGAAGGTCAAGAACACGTTCGAGCTCGATGCTCCGTTGCTTGATAGCAATATCTTCGATCTGCTTGATATTGGCGAGGTGCTGTAATAGTTGGGTATAATCAGTTGTCAAAGCAGGGTTATCGAACAGAATCAGATTCAAGTCGGGGTTTTCGGACGAGCGCATTACCGTTGCCACAACGCGGGCAGGAACAGAAAAGTCTGCTTTGAGGTCGGCATTCTCAATGGGCTGTGATGTGAAGTAGCTGGCAGTTTGCTCGTCCGCGAATGTGATCACGTTACCAGAAACTTTCGGTTTGGTGAAATTGAGTTGACGCTCTTGTCCCTGTTCTTTTTTGCAGGCAGCCAGCATCGCGGCCAACAGGATTAATATGATCGTTTTGCGCATGTTACAGTTGATTTATTAGCCCCGTTACGAACAATAATTGAACATAGCTTTGAAAGTAAGAGAGCCGGGCGTCAAGAAACAATTGCCGTGTATCGAACCAGCTCCTTTGTGCGTCGAGGAAGTCAATAATCGTAGTGCCGCCCTTGAGGTAGGAATAGCGCACGTTGTCCAATACCTGATCCGATTGATTCAGCATGCTCTCATATTTCTTGAGATTTTCTTTTTCGGTCTGATAGACCACAAATGCAGCCTGTACCTCCGTCGTTAGTTTCAATTGGATATTTCGCATGCTTTCTTCTGCCTGCAATTGAATGAATTTTGATTTTTCAATCTCTCCCTGATTGCGGTCGAACAGTGGGATACGCAGTGTTCCAAAGAAGCCAAGATACGGTATGGAGTTTTGGGGGTTCCAGATCATACCGAGCTCCGGTGTCGGAATGACAAGTGATTTTTGATATTTGATATTACTCTGCGAAATCAGGATGTTGAGATTTGCAGCCTGTATGTCGGTCCGCTCGCGCATGGCTTTGCTCAACATGCTGTCGATCGTCGCCGGTATTTCAGTAGTCTCGACTGCAGCATCAATATCCACGTCGACGCTGTCGCGCGCACCCATGAGAAACTTCAGGCGTTGGATTTCACGTTTGTAATCTTTGTTTGCGTTGCTGATCTGAAGCTGGTACTGATCCTGAAGAAGTTGTGTTCGGATGACATCTGTTTGCGTAATCACCTGATTCCTCAGACGCGCGCGGTTGATCTTGACCAAACTGTCAATGTTTGTATATGCCTGGTCCAGGAGGTCTAGTCGTGACTTGAATATCCAGGCGTTGAGCCACTGGTTGGCTACGTCGGAAGAAAAATTCCGGATCGTTTCTGCATAGCCTTTTTGAAACAGAAGAATATTCTGTGATGCTATGTCGATCCGGTTACGCCTTTGTGAGGGAGGAGTGAACGGTTTTGTGAGCTGCCACCATACCTGTCTGTTGTATCTGCTTGTGGCGTCGGTGCCCGAAGCAAAATATTTTGAATCCATCAATTGCAAAGTCTGGTTGTTGAGAACCGGATTGGTATGCAGCTTTGCAGTAATCAGATTTGATTCAGCGAAATTGATACTATACGCTTCGGTCTTCAAGAGAGGGCTGCTGGTTTTCGCGCGAACGATCGCCGACTGCATCGTATAAGACGACTGTGCCTCCAGCGAATGGGTAGCCAAGATGCCTACGATCGCAGATAGAAATGCCGGCAGTATGCTCGAGTTGATCCGGGTCAGAGGTACCCAGCTAATTATCTTCATATTATGAAGCTTGTAAAAAAACGCCGAAAGATAGCCAAATAAGCCGCCCAACACCCCAAATTACCCTATTTGGGAAAATAATAAATAGTTGTGTTACTGGTGTGACGCGCCCGGGGTGCCCGTCTCTAAACCTCAGATTCTTTAAGCCATTAAGCTTAGGGTGTTTAGGTAGGTTCGAAACCGACCCAGGGGTGGGTCGGTTTTACTTTTTACATTTTACCCAAAGTCCAATTCGTATCGCTGCTCTTTCAATGGCCTCCCAAATGCCGACGAATCTTTCTCCTCTTTAAGAATGAATCCCCGTGAAGTGTACAAATGGGCCGCAGCAGCGAGCTCATGTGTTGTTAAAAGGTAGGATGAGTTATATCCGAACCGCTTAAGAAAATCCATATACTCGTCCATGAGCTTTCTTCCCAGTCCTATTCCACGGAATGCAGGCTCAATTATGAAATAGCGGAGCTGCGCTGCCTTGCCTCGGTTCATCAGCACCAGAAAGCCGATGATGACATCGTTATACCTACAAACCCAGACACGATTATTTTTGGGATCATACTGATTATAAAACTCCAGCAGTCCCTCGGCAACGTAAGCTTCGAATTGCAAACCGAAGTCATATTCTTGCTTGTAAAGTTTTCCGTGTAAATAGGTTACATAACCCAGATCACCCGGCCTAAGCGTATTGGAAATGATGATATCGTCCAATGCAATCTCTTTTTTCATAGTATGGATGGATGAAGTATTTTCTTGATGGCAACCATGTGTTGAACCAGGGCGAGCTGATCTTTTGGCGAGATGTTTTTCATGATGTCTCTGATCTGCTGATCTGACGCTGCGTCAAGCTTTTCAAATTCGCTGTTACCCCGTGGTGTCAGCCTGAGGTGGATCGCACGCCCGTCTTCCGGACTTTTCTTTTTCATAATGAGTCCCCTTTTCACAAACATGGCCAATACCCGGCTGAGGTAGCCTTTATCGATCGGTAGCTCTTCCATGAGGTCACGCGCTGTACATGAAGGGGTATGGTACAACGCATAAAGTATGCGCGCCTCCGGCAATGAAAAGGCTGAATTGAGCACGTGGCGATCTAGCAAGCCGATGATGGCAGTGTAAAATCGGTTGAAATCCCTCACTGCCGCCGGAATGGACTGTTTCATGGATCGAAATAAAGATAATTAGTTGACAAAGTCAACTAATATAGAATGGCTCGGAAGCCCCGGCCACTTCCGATTGCATGGTTAAAAACGTATCTTCATCCACCCAAACCCGGCCATCCATGAAAAAACTCTTTGCTTTCGTTGTCTTCATTTGTTGCACTGCAGTTGCAAGCGTTGCCCAGTCCCTGACTGACACGGTCCGCTTACAGGCCTTTATGGATGGAGTTATCAAAACCCACCTGCGCGACAAGCATATCGCCGGAGCAACGGTATCGATAGTTCAGAACGGCAAGGTGCTGCTGGCTAAAGGCTACGGATTCGCCGACGTTAAAGCGCAGCAGAAGGTAGATGCGCGATCTACATTGTTCCGGATCGGATCGATTTCCAAAATGTTCACATGGATCAGCGTGATGCAGCTGGTGTCGCAGGGAAAGATCAGTCTGGATGCCGATGTCAATACCTATTTCAAGGACTTCAAGATTCCGGATGCATTCGGCCGCCCGATTACTTTGAATGATATCATGACACATACTCCGGGCTTTGAAGACCTTGTCATAGGATTATTTGGAAAAGATTCCACGTCGCTTAAGTCTTTCGCAGAGATTTTTTCAAAGGAAATGCCGGAGAGGGTTCGTGCTCCGCACACCTATTCATCGTATTCAAATCATGGAACGGGGATGGCAGCGTACATCGTTGAACAGGTTTCAGGCATGTCATTCAGTGACTACGTGGAAAAGAATATACTTACGCCATTGAATATGGGTCACACCAGTTTCCGGCAACCCCTTCCGGCCAACCTGAAGAAGGATATGTCGAAAGGCTACAAGTTTGCTGAGGGTGAGTTCAAGCAGGAGTCATTTGAATATGTTCCGCTATACCCGGTCGGCGCTGCAGCGTCGTCGGCAACCGACATGGTGAATTTTATGAGCGCAATTTTGGCTGGCGGGTCGGTCATCCTGGACAGTGCCACGCTCCGGTTGATGGAGCAGCCGGCACATCAGCACCAACCCAACGTGAATCCAATGCGTCATGGATTTATCGACATGAGCCGCAATGGAGTCACGATCATCGGACATGGTGGCGATACATTTTGGTTCCACTCAATGATGGCGTTATATCCTGATTCGAAAACCGGCCTGTTTGTGTCTTTCAATACGGACAAAGGCGGCGGCACTTCGTCTGATGTCATGAATCAGTTCACTGATGAGTACTTTCCTGAAAAGAGATCTCTGAAGACGCCGCTCGCGCCAAACAAAGAATTCCTCAATGAGTTTGCGGGCTCGTACCGGGGTAACCGCTACGTGTATCACGATATGACTAAGGTTAGCTCGTTGTTCAATGACATTTCCGTTACGGTGGCAGATTCTGCACGGATCAGGGTCAAAGCAGGTGAGAATGTAAAATATTATGTACCCACGGACAGCCTGACATTTCGGGAAGAGCACGGATCGGATGTCATTGCTTTTGATAAAAATGAAAAAGGCAAAGTCGCTCATCTTTTTATCGGAACTCTTCCAATAATTGCTTTTGACAAAATCGGAGGAATTGCGTCGGTGGGCTTTCAAAGCATGATATTCTTTGTTGTCGTTGTGATTGGCCTGACCGTATTGATTTATTGGCCCTTAGCCGCATCGGTCCGTCGTGGTTATCAGTCGATAAGAAACACGATCGTGTTGCCGGCCGGTGCAAAATGGCTGGCCTGGTTCGATTATTTTTTCCTGATCACGTTTTATATATGTATCGCAGTTATGCTCGGCGACCCGACGTCGATCGTTTTTGGAGTTACAACTCCTGTCAAGGTGGTGATGTTGCTACCGCTTTTAAGCGCTGTCTTAACGCTGCTGATGATTATTAACATGTTTAGATTTATTGGGGACCGGAGATTCAGCGTAATGGGACGTCTATTTTATGCTTTGATAGCGATCGTTTCCCTTGCCGGCATCTGGCAGTTGTGGTATTGGAATCTGCTTGGATTTAATTATTAGGACCCAGCGTTTTTGCCAACTGAAACCTCCGGAGTTTCAGGAATCCAGCATGACAGGGTTCCACATTCGTTTGCATAAACTATTTTTTACCTGCCCGCGCTGATTTTCTTTTGGGCTCGCTATTTTACTGGTCCTAACGCCCATGGAAGCCCCTGCTTTCTTCAAAGATTATCCCCATGACCCTAAGGTGTGGGACGAGATGCATGATGCAAGTCACATACGTGCTCAATACAGAGACGTATTTAACTTCCTGAGTGAAATTCCAGGCGATGAGCTGAACAAAAAGGAGGAGCTTGCCCGCAAACTTTTCATGAGCCAAGGGATCACCTTCACAGTATATTCCAGTGGTGAAGGAATCGAAAAGATTTTTCCCTTCGACATCGTGCCCAGGATCATCACTGCAGCAGAATGGGACCATATCGAAAAAGGCATTTCGCAACGATTGCGCGCATTGAACCTATTTCTCAAGGATGTATATCATGAGCAATTCATTCTCAAGGATGGAATAGTACCCGTTGATTTGATCTATTCTTGCCCTCATTTTCTCCGTGAGATGCAAGGTGTGAATGTGCCTTATGACATATATGTTCACATCGCGGGAATCGATCTCATCCGGGACAGCGATGGGACGTTTTACGTACTCGAGGACAATCTTCGTACGCCTTCCGGAGTGTCTTACATGATCGAGAACCGTGAAATAACGAAGAGAATTTTCCCAGACCTGATTCCGCAGAATCGAGTTCTACCGGTAACTCAGTATCCGAACATCCTGCACAAAAATTTGATGTCCCTCTCGCCGCGGAAAGGGTCGTCACCGACTGTGGTACTGCTGACTCCGGGCATTTTTAATTCAGCCTACTTTGAGCATACCACGCTGGCCAGACTTATGGGCATCGAATTGGTGGAGGGCCGTGATCTCGTCGTGGAGAACCATAAGGTCTACATGAAAACGACAGGTGGGTTGCAACAGGTTGATGTGATCTACCGGCGGGTGGACGACGATTTTCTTGATCCCCTCGTCTTCAATCCGGAAAGTACGCTCGGTGTTTCAGGAATATTGTCGGCATATAGAAAAGGAAACGTTGCAATCGTGAATGCCATCGGCAACGGTGTTGCTGACGACAAGGCGGTTTATGTCTACGTACCGGAAATGATCCGATATTATCTCAATGAAGAACCTATTCTTAAAAATGTTCCGACCTATCATCTGAGCAAGCCTGATGAGCAAGAGCACGTGCTGGCCAACATTCATAAGATGGTGGTTAAGAAAACGAACGAGTCTGGCGGTTACGGTATGCTGATGGGCCACATCTCTTCCCCTCAGGAGATCGATGACTACAAGCGTCAGATTATGCAGGATCCCCGCCAGTTTATTGCTCAACCTGTTATCAACTTGTCATCTTCGCCATGTTATATCAACGGGAAAATGCAGCCACGGCGAGTTGACCTGCGGCCATTCGCTCTTTGTGGACCGACCGGGATCGAGATTGTGCCGGGCGGACTCACCCGCGTGGCGCTGCGCGAGGGATCACTTGTCGTGAATTCCTCGCAAGGTGGAGGAAGTAAGGACACATGGGTATTAACAGACTGAACAATGCTAAGCCGAGTCGCTGATTCACTTTACTGGATGTCACGCTATATGGAGCGCACCGATGGGATACTGCGGATGCTGAAAGTGAATCATTATGCATCGCAGGATGATCGGGAAAATTTTACCTGGCGGCCGGTGTTGAAAATATTCAGCAACCTGGATGAAGCGCAGATCGCAGGCATGGAGCGCGATGGGAGAAAAGTTCTTCAATATATGGTAGTCGACCGCGAGAATCCCAGCTCGGTTTTCAACATGGTAACAAGATCGCGCGAAAACGCACGATCCGTTCAGGACAATATTACCAAGGAACTCTGGCAATCTTTAAACGAATTCTATCATGCCGTGCGCTATGAACGTCTGGACTTGTCGCTGCGTCACGAGGATCCTCTCACCGTGCTGGACGGACTTGTCAGGCAGTGCATGGTTTTTTATGGCGTTTCCGACAGCACGATGTTCAGGGGTGAGGGGTTGGGCTTTATGAATGTTGGAAAGTATTTAGAGCGTGCCATTCAGTCCACGGAAATTCTCGACGTTCGGTTCAACGATCTTTCTTACAATCTCGAAGAGTCAACCGATACGACTTATTGGAAGTACTTATTATTGTCAGTGTCGGGATATGCGTTGTATTTGAAGCGTTATCGTTCTGGATTCGAGGCGCCCAATGTAGTCGACCAGATATTGTTTAACGTTGATTTTCCAAGGTCAGTACTGTATTCGCTCAATCAGCTTCATCGGTATTTCCAGAGACTCAAGGAAGAACGCAACGCTGAGGGCTTTTCCAAGGTTGATTTTATCATTGGAAAGGTGCGCAGCAAAGTTCAATATTCGGATGTTCAGAGCGTCACGCGCGCGGGCTTGCACAACTATCTCAAAGAGATTCATCAAGGTTTTTTTGAGATTGGCAATGCGTTGAATCAATACTATTTTGCATACAGTTAATCCGGATCGCGAATTATTTCAAATGTCTAAATTCAGAATTCGTCACGTCACCCGATATGCTTACGAAGATGCCGTGCGCGACAGTGCCAATCAGATCATGTTGTATCCCATTCAGGACGAGTTTCAGGATATCCAACACCACAAAGTTGTGATTACCGGCAACCCCCTTTTAAACGTCCATGAGGATTATTACGGCAATAAGGTTGGAACATTCACCCATGCCCAGCCTCACCGCGAGCTCGTGATCGATTCCCAGCTTGTCGTTGTTACAAAGAGCAGACTGCTTCCTGCCGATGATCAGCCAATGGAAAAACAGTGGACAGATTTAAAGTCATTGAAACACGATCTTCGGTTTATTGATTTTTTGAAGCAGGAAAAGTTCTCGGCACTGGCTGAGCTCGCAAAAGTAACCGAGGAGGTGCGCTGCAGGGATTGTTCGCCACTTGCGTCTGCCAGAGATCTCTGCAAATATGTCTTTGATGAGTTTACGTACAGGAAGGGGATCACAACCGTAGAAACCACGGTCGAAGAAATATGGAAGATAAAATCGGGGGTGTGTCAGGATTTTGCCCACATCCTGCTGGTCATGCTTCGCCAACTCGGGATCCCGTCACGGTATGTAAGTGGATACATTTGTCCCAACAAAAGCGGGATGAGGGGAGAGGGTGCGACACACGCATGGGTGGAAGCTTTCATTCCGCAAATTGGCTGGCTTGGCTTCGACCCAACCAACAATTGCATCGTTAATGAAACGCACGTGCGACTCGCAGTAGGAAAGAATTTCTCTGATTGTTCCCCAGTGAAGGGGACTTATCGGGGAACTTCCAATCACACACTGGAAGTGTCAGTTTCTGTTTCCTATGAAGATGGGAACACTTCGTCTTCGGATAACTCCGGCATCACGTATTCCTCACCAACCACTTCTGAGTATAACAATTCGTTCAGGAAATATCAGGAGATGCAGCAACAACAGTGAGCTGATTTTGCCGATGGGTCCTGATTTGTGTTGATGCCGAGAAGCAGCACTCACTTTTCTCCGGGCTGATGCATCATCATGGCTTCAATCACTGCGGCGACGTCTTTTGTCGGCAGCTTCTCTACGAGGTACGTGAACTTTTCTCCTGGGATCAGCACGTTTGTTCCATCATCCCTGATCTCAAAATTTAATTTTTTCACGTCGAAGTAAGGGCTGTAGCCTGCGATTGCGACGAGCACCGCGGTTTGATCCCAACTACACTGCCCTTGTTCTTTCTTCGTTGCTGTCAAGGCGATGGTGTAGGCCTCTTTCACGGGGCTGTTCCTGATCTTTTCGTTGTTCATCAATGGGACTCCCGTCAGGATCTTTACGCCGATCTCGAATCCGCTTATCAGCATGGGAGTAGGCCATTCAGCAAAAACTTTCTTCGCTGACGCAGCATCTGCCCACACATTAAATTCATGTGCACTTTTACCGTCTGAGCCGATGCCCGCTGCCATAGACACCAGTTGCTTCACTTTTTTACTAACGAGATCTTTTCCCGGCAAAGAAGAGCTTTTATCTGGTGGGGAAGCCAACAGGTTTGCCAGGTTGGTAAAGAACCCAACAGTAATGATCGTCACACTGTTATCCGGTTGCGCGGCCAATATCTTTCGATAAAGACCTACTGCTTCAAGGGCTTCATCATTGGATTTCAATTTATGGGGATACTTTTTATTAATAGCTTGTGCCCATCCTTCACGGCAGGCCTCGTTTGGAGTTTTTGCCTTTACGATCCCGATGGGGATCTCAGGCCTTTTGAAGTACGTGTTGAAAACGCTCAAAGCAGGCCCGGTCTCGGCGTAGGCATTGCATGAGATCGTAGCCAGGATTTTTGCCCTTCCCTGATCCTGAAACGCATGCAGCAACGCGATCGCGCCGACATCATCGAAGTCGGGACCGATATCCGTGTCGAAGATCACGCGAACGGCCGATTGACTAAAGCAGATAGTGGATTGAATCAAAATCAACAATACAAAAAACGTTCTCATGAATTCGTTGCTAAAGCTTTTGTGTTTAAAGGCTCTCGACGACCTTACCCACGTGGTTTGCTTTCATATATTAATATCTCGGTCAACTTTAGATCGTGCTTTACTAAACTTGAGGAGACAGGCAATATCTTAATCTGCACGTTATGATCTTTTTCCGGCAACTGATATCGCCAGAATAATTCCAGCCTCCTGGTTGTGTATGACGAGGGAAACTTCGCTGTCTCCACTTTCTTTCCATCTACATAAAGGTCAGCAGTGAAATAAAAATCATCAATCACGCCTGGCTTCGAGTTGCGGGTGGACTGCACCTCACCTTTGATCACGAATCCGGTTCCTTTAAAATCAAATGCAAATTCATTTTCGATGCTTTTGTTTACACTTCTCAATTCAACGGGAAAGTGCCCCTCGAAGCTTTGCTCCAGTCGTACAGGCTGCGGAGCTTCAACAGGCAGTGTGATCTGGCTGTCAGTAACTTTTCCTCCGTTTTTCTGCACAACTTGCAAGGCGTGTTTGTAACCCATCTTATAGACGTCGTTAAGGGACATCGTTGTGTATTTGAAGTCGATATCTTCTGCCTCCTTCAGTCCCATTTTCCAGTACGCCGGTATCTTCTCATATCCGAGCATTGTACCCAATATTCCACCTGCCGATGATGGATTGCAATCTGCATCCTGACCTGCCCGCGCGGAGATATCTAAAGTTTTTTTGAAGTCGCCGTTGCCATAGAGAAGGCCCAGTACGATGTAAGCAGCATTTAGTTTTGCGTCAATGTTGAAGGCATTGAACACCCCATCAGGACACCCGATATCATCCGCCCATTTTTTTTGTATCTCGAACCAACTTTGTTTCCAATCATTGGGATACTTGTCATGCCAGGCAATCACATCGCTGATGCACCTGTAAAATGTGCTTTGAGGTGGGATGGTCTTGAGCCCCTCACGCACTACATAGCTGATATCATTTGAAACGAACGCCAGGGAATACATTGCCCCAACATAGACGCCGCCGTACCAGCCGTCGCCATAATTCATGATGTGGCCGATGCCGTCGCCGATTCTAGCTGCGGTGTTCGGCATGCCCGGAGACATCAAGCCGGAAAAGTCAGCCTCGATCTGAAAGTCAATGTCGTCGGCGTGGGGATTGTTAAGCCAATGTCCTGACTCCGGTGCTTTGATCCCGTTCAGAATATTGTAACGGCCTGCCTGGTTTGCATGCCAGAGAACGTAGCCCGCGTTTGCGTATGCTTTTGCGTGTTCATCGACACTGGCATCGATTCCATGCTTCTCAAAGACATCGACGAATGTGAGATCCATGTATAGGTCGTCATACAGGCCTGGTATTTCTTCCATTGTCTTTTTGATGTACCCATCGTACCAGACGATCGGCTGGTAGTCGTTGATCATGGTCCCGTTGAATCGAAACTCAACAGGTCCGCCGTAAGTAACACCGATCGTTTGCCCGGCCCATCCGCCCTTGATCTTGTCTTGCAAGCTCACAGGGGTGATGTTGAGGGTATTGGTTCGGGTGTTTTGGGAGAAAGCAACAAATGTAAAAGACAATAAGAAGATAAGAACGAAGAGGTTTTTCATTCTATGAATGTAGGAATTCTTTATGAAAAACTTCGGTGCGCGGCACCCTTGAATGCACTTGACGAAAAGGCGCCAAGCTCACAAAGTTTGATTAGGAAAGATCTTCGTGAACTTGGCCTCTTGACTGACATTGTATTAGCGATTATAGCTGCGTCTGTCCCGGAACCACCTCTTTTTCTTTTTTGCACCGTTCTGTTGTGAACTTTGTTGTGGGCGGGGTTGACCATTCTGCGATGGTTGCTTAATCGGCGCAGATGAAGGATTTCCTGTTGCGTGGTACGGATGGTCTTCAACGACCGGGATATTCTTTGCGATGAGCTTGTGGATATCCCTGAGAAATTCACGCTCCTCAAAATCACAGAAGGAGACTGCGATGCCGCTGGCGCCAGCGCGGCCGGTTCTTCCGATACGATGAACGTAAGTTTCGGGAACGTTCGGCAATTCAAAGTTGATCACATGCGAAAGATCGTCGATGTCGATACCCCTTGCGGCGATGTCTGTTGCCACAAGCACGCGGGTTTGCTTCTCTTTGAAGTTATTAAGTGCACGCTGCCTTGCGTTTTGTGACTTGTTTCCGTGAATCGCTTCAGCCTGAACGCCGGCCCTGTTAAGATCTTTGGCCACTTTGTCTGCGCCATGCTTGGTGCGGGTGAAGACGAGCGCGGTTTCAATGCTTTGGTCTTTTAATAAATGCAGCAACAGTGATTTCTTGTTTGGCTTTTCCACGTAGTAAAGAGATTGCTGCACTGTATTGGCCGTAGATGAGGCCGGTGTTACTTCAACTCTTACGGGATCAATGAGTATTGAGTGTGCAAGCTTTGATATTTCAGACGGCATAGTTGCAGAAAACAACAACGTCTGCCGCTTCATGGGAAGTCTTGCAATTACCTTTTTTACATCGTGGATGAATCCCATGTCCAACATGCGATCTGCTTCGTCGAGTACGAATATTTTCAGGTGCTGTAAGTTGATGAACCCCTGATCCATCAGGTCGAGCAACCTTCCGGGTGTTGCGATGAGAATATCAACGCCGGCTCTCAATGCATCGGTTTGGGCTTTTTGGGAGACGCCCCCAAAAATGACAGTATGCCGCAGTCGCAAGAGTTTTCCGTAGGCAACGAAGCTTTCGCCGATCTGGATTGCAAGCTCCCGGGTGGGAGTAAGAATCAATGACTTAATGCCGGCGGGTCCCTTTTTATACAGTTCATCCTGGTGAAGAAGTTGAAGCACAGGGATTGCAAACGCAGCCGTTTTTCCTGTGCCAGTTTGCGCACAGCCCAGGAGGTCTCTTCGTTGAAGTAAAACCGGTATTGCTTGTTCCTGAATCGGAGTTGGTTTGCTGTAGCCTTCAGATTTCAGGGCCAGCAAAATAGGTTCAATGATGTTTAAATTTTCGAATGACATGAATGTGTTTTTGGTACAGCGAGGCTGCTAAAAAATTTTAATTACAATGCCTCTTGGAGTCTACGGGAGTGGCTCCGGTTGCATCAGGAGCGCCTTTTTCACAGAAATCGGAGGACTATGGGCACAAAGATACCTAAAATAGTTGGCAGTAGGGCAAGGTGGCAGTTGGCAGTGCTCCGCACGAACGACTGTAACCAACAAAAATGGCAGTTGGCAAGAGCAACTGGCAGCAATGTACTGCCTACTGCTTACTGCCCACTGCCAACTCTAAATTGAACTTGCGATCAAGGAAAGTACTACTGCTTCCCTTCTTTCTTCGCGCGCTTTTCAGCCCTCTTTTCCATCATGGTTTTTTGGGGCTTTTTCTTTTCTTCCTTTTTTTTGTCTTGGCCTTTTGACATAGTGAGCAGCGTTTAAGTTTGGAGTAAAGTTAGATTAAAATGCATTTGAACGCAAAGACCTCACGCTGTCGACGGTGTGCCGCGAAAGCTTTGGTGGTGCCGAATAAAGTGTTGAGATCGATGTTGGAAGAATTGGTTAGATACTATTAGCTCGCTATCCGCCACTTATCTGGCCGAGCGGTCGTCTTTCTTGCCCATAAACCCTTCTATATAATATTCCAAGATTCACGAACTTGGTGTTAATCCTCAATCGCGACAATTTGTTAAATCGGTAATGCAAAAAAGCCACGGAGAGGAATCGAAGCCTTGATTTGTGTTTCTCTTTACGCCTCTGTGCTCCGCGGTTTAAATTTATCCTCCTATGATATACAACTACCTTAAGATTGCGTTCCGAAGCCTTTTCAAGAACAAGCTTTACGCTATTATTAATGTCACAGGTCTTGCTATTGGCCTTGCGGGCTTTGTTCTGATCGGTATCTATGTGCGGAAGGAAACCAGCTATGATACTTACTTTTCAAAAGCTGCGTTGATCTATCGTCTTAATACCCAGGTGGACGTAAACGAAATTCAGAACACCTATTCAACAGCCCACTATCCGGCGGCCAGAGACATGCGGCATGAATTTCCGGAGGTGAGTGCTTCACTACTCCTTTATAATCCCAATCTTTTTCAGGGGATCATACCTAAGATAAAACACGAGGAAAAGGAATTTCAGGAAACATCATTCATTTTCACGGACTCTTCATTCTTCACCTTTTTCGATTTTCCGGTTGAATATGGCGAAGCCGCGACTGCGCTGAAGTCACCCAATTCAGTTGTGCTCACACACGAGACGGCATTAAAGTTGTTTGGGCCGGCCAATCCGGTCGGAAAGATTATTTTATTCAACGATTCAACGAGCCTCAAAGTCACGGCCGTCCTGGCCCCCATAAAATTCAATACGCACCTGAAGTTCGATTATCTCGCGTATAACAACCAGATCATTCAATCTTATATCGCAGCGCGCAATATCAAGCTTGAAGACTCTTACGTCGGCATGTGGTATTATTCTTACATCATGCTGAAGCCGAACTCCTCTCCTGAAAATCTTGCGAGACAGTTTCCTGATTTCGTAAAGCGACACTATCCTCCGAGGTACACAGATAACAAAGCGGCGCTGCTCATCCAGAACATCAAAGACATCCACTTGCGATCGAATTTTTCCACGGGAGACATGTCAGTAAACGGCAGTATGGACTACATCTACGTGTTGTCAATCATCGGGGTGCTCATCCTCGCTATCGCCTGCATCAATTTTGTAAATCTGTCCACGGCACGATACATGAATCGCGCCAAAGAGGTGGGCTTACGCAAGGTAGTTGGCGCACAGCGCTACCAGCTCATCGCTCAGTTCACAGGCGAGGCGGTATTGATCACTATGATCGCGGGCGCTCTCTCTATTCTTTTGGTCAACCTCGCAATCCCGGTTTTCAATGAACTTGCTAACGGCACGATCACTGCGGCAGAGCTCCTCAATTCTGAGACACTCTACCAGGCAATCATCGTTTTTGTGGTGGTGGGAATCGTTTCCGGAATCTATCCCGCGCTGGTGCTTTCAGGTTTCCAACCCGTGCTGGTTCTTAAGGGGATTACGGAAACGCCAGGCGGCAAATTCAATCTTCGCAAAGTTCTTGTTGTTCTGCAGTTCGCTGTGTCGATGACATTGATAACGGGCACGATCATTATCTACAGTCAACTTGACTATCTCCGCAGTAAAAACATGGGTTTCGATCGCGAGCAGGTTATCATGCTGCCCGTGTACGGCGTTCCGGTCTTCCGCCAATACCCGTCGTTCAAACTGGAGATCTCGCGACTATCAAACGTAAAATCCGTGACAAACATTTCCCATGACATCGGGCAGTCCAACCTGGCGTACCTGCCTTTGACTGCAGAGGGGAAAACCGAGGAGCAGATGATCCCTCTGATGAACGTGGGCTTTGACTTTCCTGAAACATTTGGAGTGAGTATGGTGGCGGGACGCTTTTTCGATGAGGACTACCGGTCGGACAGCACGCTCGCATTTGTAATCAACGAGACGGCAGCCAGGGTACTTGGTTGGTCTGATCCGGTGGGGCGGAAGCTGAAACAGGGTTTTGGTGGCAACGATTCGTCGCGCGTCATCGGGGTGATCAAGGATTTTAACTTTGATCCACTCAAATCCGGTATAGGCCCACTTGCGATTACCTTTAGCGGCGCGTTCGGAAATATTGCTATCAAGATGGGAAGTGGGGATCATCTTCAAACCATACAATCGATCGAAGCGGTTTGGAGCAAGTTGTATCCACAGATTCCCTTTAACTACTATTTTCTCGATGAAGGATTGAAGGCGACCTATTCAGACGAGGGTCGCATTAGTAAGATATACACTATTTTTTGTTCGATTGCATTGTTCATCGCTTGCATGGGCCTGTTTGCCCTTGCGTCCTACACGATTCAGAAGAGGCTCAAAGAAATCAGCATGCGCAAAGTATTAGGTGCATCTCAGGGTAATATCATGATACTTATCTACCGGGATTTTCTGCTGTTGATCGTAATAGCGTTTGTGGTTGCTGCACCGGTAGCTGCGTTACTTTTCAGTAATTGGCTTTCGACTTTTGCGTATCACATCAACATAAGTCCGTTGTTTTTCCTGATTGCCATCGGAGGTGTCGTTGTTGTCTCCTGGATGACATTGGCGTTTCATATGGTTCGGGCGAGCAGAGTTAATCCGGCGACCGTGCTGAAGAGCGAGTGAGGACAGGATTCTAGAATCTGGATTCTAGCTTCTGGTCGAGTCGCCCTCGATTAGGGTTGTGCCCTTGCTGCTTGGGTATATAACCGGCAACCAGAATCCAGTGTCTCCAATACTGAAAAATCACTAATTTAACTTTCCTATGGTCAGGCTAGGTGCGAAAGTGATTTTGGGTTGCGTGTTGGTGTTTTTGGTGTCGTTGCAAGTGCGGGCGCAAAAGAAATTCGTAGTAGACAAGGGGCAGATCAATTTCACATCGAACGCGCAACTCGAGTTAATAAAGGCGTCGTCGGGCGAACTCAAGGGCATCATCGATCCTGCCACCAATCAGTTTGCCTTTAGGGTAAGCACACGGAGCTTTCAGGGGTTCAACAGCAGCCTGCAACGCGAGCACTTTAATGAAAATTATATTGAGACGGAGAAGTGTCCGACTGCAGTTTTTAGCGGAAAAATCATCGAGCAGGTGGACTTTGCCGTCGACGGAGTTTACGATGTAAGGGCAAAAGGCGACCTGGATGTTCATTGCCAGAAGCAAACCAGGATCATAAAAAGCCGAATCACGGTGAAAGACGGTAAGCTCACGGTCGATGCCGCGTTTGTGGTCCCGCTGGCTGATCATAACATATCCATTCCCAGGATTGTCAGTCAGAAGATTGCTACGGATATTGAAGTGAGCATGTCCGCCACAATGATACAGCAGTGAAAAACGGCTTCATCAAAGAACTAGCACTACTTCTATTGATAATCGCGGTGCCGTGCATCGGATTATCACAGACTCCCTATTTCCAGCGCTACACGTTCCTGAAAAAGAATGAACCGATCAGCATCAACGCGATCTATAAGGACACGACCGGGTTTATGTGGTATGGGACAAATAAAGGGCTATTCAAATTTGATGGATCAAAATTCTTGCGCTTTACTGTGACCGATAGCCTGCCAGACGACAATGTCACGGCCATCTCTTTGGATTCACTTGGACGGATATGGACTGGTCACAAAAATGGTCAGCTTGCTTATTTCGAAAATGGTCGGATAAAGAAATTTACCCCACCCGAAGGAAGTGCAACTCAACCTGTTTCGCATATTCTGTTTGATAGAAATAAGCGACTGTGGTTTTCAACTTTGAATGATGGACTTTATTGCTATAGTGAGGGACGACTTTTCCGGTTCGATGAAAGTGAGGGCATGCCCGACATCTTTGTTTACAACATCGCTGAAGACGCAAAGGGCAATATTTGGGCTGGGACCGACCGTGGCGTGGTCGTATGCACGTTGGAGGAAAAGAAGCCCCTCGTAAAGACTTATAATTACAAGAACGGCCTTCCGGATAACATCATAAAAAAACTGGCAGTCGGTGGTGATGGTACGATATGGATCGCGACTGAAGCCGCTGGTCTCGGCACCTTCAATCCTGCTTCAGGAGAGTACAAACCAATTGTGGAAGATGGATGGCACTTTGGTGCGATCACCGATTTTGTAATCGGCGACGATCAGATATGGGTGTCGACCATCCCAACCGGCTTGCTGGTATTCGACAGGAAGGTCAAAAAAGTTAAGGTGTACGATACCCGATCGGGCCCGGAGTTTTCTTCTATTCAAACTATACTTAATGACACTGAAGGAAACATTTGGCTTGGATCGAAAATCGGTGTCTTGCGGAGCCGCGGCGATGTTGTCGAGTTCATTGACTCATTTGACCCCGTTACCGACATCAATGCTGTGGCAGTGGTGTCGGATCGGAAAGGAGATCTGTGGTTCGCGAACTCACAAGGCCTGTTTAAACGACACGCTGATGCTGCCGGAAAGGCAGTCGTATCGGACATCCTGGGTAAAACGGGGTTTAGGAAAATTACCGTCATCAGCCTTTATGCAGATCCGTTCGGGTATATATGGGCAGGATCTTATGGCGACGGTGCTGTTCGCATCAATCCGGATAATGGGTCCATGCAGCACCTGAACAAGGAATTGCGGAATGGAAACATTTTAAACATTGCCGGTAAAGGCAATGAAATCTGGCTCGCAACTCTCGGGGGTGTGTCCCAAATCAAGGTATCCGGTGAAAAATTTTCTGTGAAGAACTTTACAAGTCAGGATGGGTTGATCTCAGATTATGTTTATCAGGTGTTCATTGACAGCAGCGACCGCAAATGGTTCTCAACAGACGGGAAGGGTGTCGATATGCTCGATCAGGATGGTATTCACCATTTCGAAGAAGGATTGAATTCGAAGGTTGTTTATGGTATGACCGAAGATGGCGCCAGGAATTTGTGGGCCAACGTCCAGGGTGAAGGTTTGTATAGATTCGACGGCAAACGATTTCAGGCTTTTGACCCTCAAGGAAGGATCCTCCGCGACAATAATATTGGATGTTTTACGAGGACACCTGACGGGAACCTTTTTATTATGCACGACCTCGGCATCGATATTTATGATGCCACCACTAATCGCGTTCACTACCTGGGAGAGGAATTTGGTATTCGTGGAGTGAAGCCTTACCTGAATGCCGTCGTTGCAGGCTTCACGGGAGACCTTTTTGCGGGCACAGACAAAGGCATCATTCGATATGCGGATAAGCAGGAATCAGCGCTCGTGATGCCTCATCCGCTCATTGGAGCCTTCGATGTTTTAAATAAACCTTTTCAATTGGTACCTGGCGAGCCGTTGTCGCACACTCAAAATGCCATTACGATTCATTACCTCGGCTTATGGTTTCAGAATCCAGGCGCATTGAATTATCAATACAAGCTTGAAAACTATGACCGCGAGTGGATCAACAGCCGTGATCAGGCTGTAACTTATTCCAGTCTGCCTCCCGGCGACTACATTTTTAAGGTTCGCGTCTCCGACACAGAAAATTTTGGTGGCGTAGATGAGGCGAAGGTTTCCTTCAGTATAAGTCCGCCTTTTTGGAGGACTGGTTGGTTTTATGTTTTGATGATATCGGGTATTCTTGTCGCACTATATTTTATTATCAAATACCGGGAGCGCAAGCTTTGGCTGGACAAGCAGATTTTGGAAGCACGCGTTCAGGAGCGGACCCTGGAGATCAAGAAAAAGAACGAAGAAATTCACGCACAGGCTGAGGAGATTCGGATGATCAACGAGAACCTCGAGCAGCTCGTCCACGAACGTACGCTGCAGCTGGAGAAGAAAAACCAGACGCTGGAAAAATATGCGTTCATCAATGCGCATGAGCTTCGCGCTCCGGTTGCGAGCATCCTTGGACTGGTCAGCTTAATGCAGAACTTGAAGTTGGAAGAAGATGAGAAGGTTTATCTGAAGCATCTGGAAACATCCGCGGAGAAACTTGACAAAGTGGTCCGGTCGATTGGACATACGATTTCAAAAGGAGAGGGGCATTAGGTCAAATTGATAGTTGACAACTTACTCGCTGCGCTCGGAAGCCATTGACAAGATCGCCGCTTAAAAGGATTTGGCACCTGAGTTTGAACCCAGTTGACAGCAATTTGACTTTGACGAGGTTTACCAACTACACTTTGTCAACTGTCAACTTACTCATACATCTTTTCAATTTCTCCCTGGTAATGTTCTTCCAAAACATGCCTGACTGGTTTCAGCGTCGCCGTCATTTCACCATTGTCTGCCGTCCAGGGCTCATGACACAATACAAAATTCCTGACGCGTTCGAAGTTGGGTAGTGACTGATTTAAGATTTCCACCTCCTGGTCGAGACGTCCGCGGACTTTGATATTGTGAACCATAAATTGAGGGGCCGTCCAGTGAATTCCTTCCTGATGACACCATTTTTCCAGCATCGCAAAATTGGGTAATAGCAAGGCGGTCACAAAAGGCCGTTGAAAACCAACGATCAGGCAGCGCTCGATGAACGGCGAAGTCATTAGATGATTTTGGACTTGCTGAGGTGCAATATATTTTCCTGCTGAAGTTTTGAAGATCTCTTTTTTTCGATCTGTTATCTGCAGGAACCGGCCGGAAACAAATTTGCCGACGTCACCGGTCCTGAGGTATCCATCGTCCGTGAATGCAAGCCTGGTTTGCTCGGGATTGTTGTAGTAGCCCGGCGTTACATTCGGTCCCTTCACTAATATTTCCCCTTCACCGGTATCGTCCGGTGCGTCGATCTTCACGACGATCCCCGGGACGGTGTGCCCCACTGTCCCAAAGAGGTGCATGCCCGGCTCGAAGCGGTTTACAGTGATGAGTGGAGCTGTCTCCGTCATTCCATAACCTTCGATCACCCTGATCCCTGCGGCCCAAAACAATTTTGCAATTTCCGGTTGCAACGCGGCGGCACCCGTGATCATATGCCTGATCGTGCCGCCAAGTTTCTTTCGCCACTGGCCAAGCACAAACAATCTTGCCAGCGCGAGCTGGACTTTATACCAGGGATCAAATCGTGACTGATCATAGTTCTTTCCAACCCGAAGTGCCCAACCTATTATTTTTCTTTTCAATACATTTTTGTCCAGCATTTGCTCTTCCAGATAATCATACATTTTCTCCAACACTCGGGGAACCGCTGTGCAAAAATGAGGACGCACCCTCCTGAAATCGGAAGCGAAACTTTCTTTGCTGTGTGAGAAATAAAGCGAGACACCGAACGCCATGTAGGTATAGCAAGTCGCGCGTTCGAAAATATGGCTGAAGGGCAGGAAGCTGAGTACGCGCTGGCCCGGTTCAAGCGGGATTAAGGTTAATATTTGTTTGATATTGAAAACGATGTTGCCATGAGTAAGCATAACACCTTTCGGTACGCCAGAGCTACCTGACGTATAAAGGATTGTACACACATCGCTTTCCCGGATTGAATTTTTTCTGGATACTAAGGTTTCCAAGTCGCCAGATTCAACCTTATTTTCATTAATCGCATTAAAGAACCCTTCGACGCCGGCGTCCAAATGCCAAAATGGAATATTCCTATCAGCCTCATGCAGCACAACTCCGAGTTTATTATACAATGCCCGATCTGCCGTCAGTGCCATTCTTGCCTGCGTCTCGTTTATTATCAGGGTCCATTCCTCTTTGCGCGAGGTAGGATGCATCGGCACGGTGACGACACCGATTTGCTGACATGCGAAATCAAAGATCATCCACGTGGGGCTACCCATGAAAGGAATGATAATCACCTTGTCATTCTTTTGAAGGCCTTGCTGAAGCAGCCAGCATGAAAGAGCATCGGCGCGTTGAGAAACCTCCGTTATGGAAATCGCCTTCCAACTATGGTCGGAGAAATAATTCAGTGCTGCAGTGTTGGGATATTTTTCCTTTTGATAGGTGAGGATATCAAAGACCCTGACGAAATCTGAGCTTTTTTTCTTCGTGACTTCCATCAGTTACTGGTTCGGGGTCTTACGTACAGTATCTCGTAGAGCACTTCGAAAAATTCAGAATAGTCCGGAAGGTTGTTGTGCTTGGCGCCTGAAATGCTATGCAGTGTTACTTTTTCAGGAAACATCGCCTTGAGCTTTTCGCTGTGCGCGAATGGGATGAGTCGATCTTTCGTTCCATGAATAATATGAACCGGGCATGAAATACTCTCCAGGTATTGGTCAGTTCGTATGTCGTATCGCAGTATGATTCGCAAGGGTGTAAAAAATAGATAGCGACGAATTGTATGATAGAAGCTATAGTAGGGTGAATCCAGGATGAGCAACCTTGGCTTGTTCCATGAGGCGATGCGCGCAGCGATGCCACTTCCCCATGACCGGCCGTACAGCACGATCTTGTCTTCTGGGTAAGATTCTCTGAGCCACTTATAGATAAACTGCGAATCGTTGAAGAGATTGGTCTGTGTCCGTTTGCCGCGGCTCTTTCCAAAGCCACGATAGTCCATCATAAAAAAATCGTAGCCGTTACTTAGAAAGTCCTTAGCAAACTTTCCCCAGCCCTTTATGCTCTTTGAATTGCCCTTCATGTAGTAGACAACCCCGCGTGAGTTGGGGACCTTGAAGTAAATGGCATTGACCCGTCCGCCATCTTCCATTTCAAAGTCGAGCTCCTCGAAGGGGAAAGGATATTTGTATTCGAAAGAGGAGGAAAGTCTTTCCGGTCGGAGAAACAGGAGATGCTGGAAAAAATAGAAGCCAACGCAAATCACCAGGTATACAATCCCAATTGAAATGGTCAGCGTGATCATGTGGACCTGAATTTATCGACTGAGATTCAAAGTGCCAAGCGTAGTAGCCGACTACTGGAGCACCTTCTTAAGCGTCTCGTGAAAAATTTGAAACTCTGTCAGATTATTATGCGCGCCTCCTTCGACGACCACAAACTCGTCGTCAGCGCCAAGAAGTGGCTTGAGCTTTATTGCAGATGAAAAAGGCACAACGGCGTCTTTTGTTCCCTGGATAATCACTTTCCGGCACTTAACTTCTGGTAAGAACCTGTAATTGGGGAATTCATATTTGAGGTGAACAAAAGGTTGTAGCCAGGAACTGATTGCGTCTTTGAGTTCATAGAAAGGTGTCTCAAGGATCAGCAAATCCGCCTTGACCTTTGAAGCCAGATTTGTAGCGACACCACTGCCCAGGGAACGACCATAAATGATCAGCTTTCCACGAACAAGGGAGTCGGCCCATTGGTTTACACGTAAGGCATCCTCGTAAAGAACAAGTTCGGAGGGCGTACCGGTGCTCTTACCATAGCCGCGGTAGTCCACCATAAGGATATCATAACCTAAGGTTGTAAAGCCCGGTGCATACTTTCCCCAACGTTGAAGATTTCCCGCATTGCCGTGAAAGTAAAGGATCAAGCCTTTTGGGCCTTCGGCCGCCGGAAACAAGATCGCGCTGAGTGTCTCATGATCCGACGTCTTGATGGTATACTCTTTAAATGGCTGATCGAAAGTAAAGACGTGGTCGGGGCTGAGCTTTGTAGATTGGAATATTAATTTATCCTGAAAGAATTGAGTCGCTATAAAAAATACTAACCAGCACGTCGCGAGTACGCCGGCAATCCATCCAAAAATTTTTGTCGTTTTAATGAGAAGCGGATCTTGAACTGTCACCCGGTCGGTAAAAGTAACTGTTTCTGTCTTTTTGAAATATATTCGTATTCCTTTTATGCGGACCGTGCAAAAAATAGCTTCAACCCTTCTGGTGCTGGCGTTCTGTTTAGCAGTTCAGGCACAATCAGGTGAAAGGACTCGCAGCCGTTTCATCGATTACACGCAGTATGACCATCTGACGTCTTCGCTTGCATACGCGACCGACAAGCTCAGAGCTGCGGAGAAGCTAAAATCAGTGTCCGATGCTTTGTTTACGCCCGAGGACGAGGAGTATTTCAGCACAAGGAAGGTTGTTTCGGTTTACTATGAGATTGCCTATGATTATCAGCGTAGCAATGAGCTGCTGCAGGAGGCTATCGACGCCTATGAGAATCATTTTCCATTTTATCATCGGGGTTATGCAACCGTGAACGCTGACTACGCCATATCCACCTACCTCGACCTCAGCAGAAACCTCCGGAATCTCAGCCTTTTCGAGAAAGCAATACGTTATCTTGATAGCCGACGGAAGACGCTTGAAGAGAATCCTGCTTATTATATAAGACAGCAATTCTACAGCGAGTATGCACAAGCACTACTTGGCGCCGAACAGTATGACGAGTGTATCAAGGTCGCACTTAAGCTGAGGGAGCTGACTGAGTCCGGTGCCCTTGAATACAAGATGCAATCCGCAGACGAGATATTCAAGATTAACGCCACCGATCCACCCGAGGTGCAAACCCAGATGAAGAAGGCAAAAGCGGACTACGAAAAAGCCATGAAGCAGAGTCAGGAATCCGTCCTTGCGGGGCAACGCTTGACCTACAACTCCGTGCTTGGAACCGCCTATTTTAAGCAATTTCGGTACAGTGAATCGGTGCCTTATCTGAAATCGATGGCCGACGAATTGAAGAAGATGATGGAGGTTGTCAATAAGGCAATGAGCGAGGCTGTCAATCAATCGAGTTCGTATCAGGTGGATTCAATGAAGCGGATGGTTGAAAATTCCTCCAGGTACGTACAACAGTTGACGCAGCTCGGAGGCTCGTCGTCGCAATTGATCATCGCTGCTGTGAAAGCAAATCAGGGGGCGTCTGCGGCAGCATATGCAACAGGCACACTGGATAAAGCCGTTCTTGCACAAATGACCAATCAGTTTCCGAAAGCTGAAGAGAATTACCAGGCGTCTTTCGCCTTGTTGAAAGAGATGTCTGCTTACAAATTCGCGTCGTCGGTGGGAGACCAGATGCGGAAGGCATACAGCCCGTTTTACACAAATCTGCAGGTGGTCTCCGGAAAACTCGACAAGGCATACGTTGAGATCGGCAAAATAATCCGCGACGAAGAGATAAGCCTCAAGAAGAATTTTCAATTTTTTTCGGAGAGTGAGAAGAAGGAATTTTTTAAAGCCTACAACCAGAAACTCGAACGGCTTTATTCTTTGCTATTTATGATGACTGAGAATAACAACGATAAAACTTCAGAAATTCTCGATAAGATCCTGCAAACGAAGGGAGTGATCCTGGATGTCACGCGTGAGCAGGAAAGGCTATTGAAAAAAATCAAAGACAAGGCAACCCTCAACCAGGTTTTACAGATCCGGAAACTGCGCGACAGGCTGGCGGCATTTTACCAGCTGAGTTTGAAGATGCCTGGTCCGGCAATGGCGGATTCTATTAGCAGAACATCTTTAAAGATCAGTGATCTGGAGAGAAAAGTGAATGAAAAACTTGGAGTTGTTACTGATTTGTTGAAGCCGGTAAGCTGGAAACAAGTACAGGCCAAGCTGGGTACGAATGAGGTTTATCTTGAAGTGCTGCGCCTGCCGCGCGATAATTTCGCTTTCGACAAGCCCGTGATACAATACTGGGGTTTCGCAATCAAGCAGGGGGCTATCGCGCCTCAGCTATTTAAGATCAGCGAGGGCGAAGCTTTCGAAGGCCGGGGCCTGAAAAATTATCAAAACAGGATTAAGAATCAACTTGACGATAACGAGAGTTTTAAATCCTATTGGGCAGCCATCAAGGCGAACATAGGCAATTCATCTAAACTTGTCTTTAGCGGCGATGGTGTTTATCATATGATCAATCCTCTTACCCTTAAAAACGACGCATCCGGAAAATACCTTTTGGCCGAGATCGCGCTCACAAGGGTTTCGACGGGTCGCGACTTCCTGGATGCTGCGCCGGTTGTTGCTGCAAACAAGGAGATCACACTTATTGGCAACCCCACTTTCGAAATGAGCAGGAAAGGGAATGCGAACCTCTACCAGGGCAAGGAGTTTGATAAAATGACGGGCGACGGCGCGAAAGTCCGGAGCGGACTTTCACAATTACCGGGTACCCAAAAGGAAGTCGAGTCGATCCAGGCTATGGCCACCGGCACAGGCATTCGGACAAATCTTTTATCAGGGACCCACGCCACCGAGGCGGGAGTTAAAAACCTGAGGAACCAGCAAGTAGTGCACATTGCAACCCACGGAGAGTTTGATCAGTTGCCCAGGACTGACGGATATCTTAAAGCTAAATTGATACTTGCCGGCGCTGCCGATGCAGAACCATTCGGTATCGCGGATTATTCAAAGTACGAAGACGGTTTTCTGACCGCATACGAGGTAACTCAGCTTGATCTTGCGCAGACTAACCTCGTCGTACTGTCGGCGTGCGAAACTGGTGCCGGAGAGATTCAAAGTGGCGAAGGTGTTTGGGGTCTTCAGCGAGCCTTTCAGCTGGCCGGGGCAAAAACCGTGATGGGCTCCCTTTGGAAGATCAGCGATGAAGCGACAGCCGTTTACATGAAAAGTTTTTATGAAAAATACCTGGGTGGGGCAGGAGTGAACGAGTCTTACCGTGCAGCGATGGTGAAGACCATGGAGACTTATCCTGAGCCATATTATTGGGGAGCTTTTACACTTACGGGAGCGAACTGACTATGAAACCAGAGACTTTTGTCGCCTTTCGCAAGCATCTTGAGAAATTTGTCAAACTTGACGATCAAGAGTTCGAAAGGGTATTGAGTTTTTTCACTTTCAAGAAAATGAAGAAGCACCAATACCTGGTCAATGCAGGTAAAAAGGTGAAGCATACCTACTGGGTAAAAAGGGGAATGCTCACGTCAAACTACACCGATCAGGCAGGAAAGGAACATGTCATCCAGTTTGCTATGGAGAACTGCTGGGTTACGGATCAGGATGCATTTTACAACCATGCCGACGCAATATTCGATATTGTGTGCATGGAGGATGGTGAGCTGCTATGCATCACCTATGATGATCGCGAAAAACTTTGCCTGGAGATCCATAAAATGGCCAACTTCTTCAGGAAGAAAGCAAACGACAGCTTTGTAAAGCAGCAGAAAAGACTTTTAAGCTATTTGTCTTCCGATGCTCAAAGGCGGTATGAGCTTCTCCTGGCCGAATACCCGCCGTTCATACACCGGCTGCCGAAGAAGGTTCTTGCCGCCTACCTCGGCGTGTCGCGCGAGACACTCAGCCGATTCCGAAAATAAATCTATTTAATGTAGAAAGTGATCTACGTCACACAAAGGTGGGTCGATGTGCCTCGATTTTTGCAGAAACAAATTTAGAACCGAATGAAAGCAAAGAGCGGATTACTTATTGGATTGTCATTACTGATTCAAATTTCATTGATGGCGCAAAACCCCCAATTGGAGGAGGCAAAGAAGGCCATCGCAGCAAGCAACGCCATCTATTTCCAGTCTTTTGTGAAAAATGATCCTTCAATCTTTACAAAGCGATATGCAAAAGACGCATGTATCCTTGCCCCCAATGCACCCATGGCCTGCGGACGAGATGCTGCCGCCGACTTCTTCAGGACGGCCTATGAAACTTACGGCCTGAGAAACGGGAAATTCATTACAACTGCTGTCTACGGCGATGGAAAAGAATATGTCACAGAGGAAGGGCTATGGCAATCAATGGATGCTACTGGAAAAATCTTTGACGATGGAAAGTTTTTAGTGCTGTGGAAAAAGACTTCCGAAGGGTGGAAGATGTTTAGGGATTCGTTCAGCAGCAACAGGAAGTAGCTTTAGCCATTGGCCTTGGCTACGGCCTATCGCACTTGAATAGGAATATAAACTTCAATTTAAGTGCGAACTTTTGAACTTTGAACCTTGAACTCTTACTGGTAAACCCGGACGTAATCGACTTCCATTCGTCTCGGCCAAATGGTCTCGTCGACACCCTTCATCCCTCCCCAGTTGCCGCCGACAGCAAGGTTCAGTAGAAGATGAAATTTCTGATCGAAGGGCCAGCCTTTGAAATCTTCTTTTGGATCGCGTGTTACGGAGTGGTACATTTTATCATCGACGAAGAATTCAATTTTGTCTTTGGTCCAATTGATAGCATAAACGTGCATGGTCGTCATTGCCGTTGGTACCGTGATCATCCCTTCTTTTTGAGTGCGCTTACCATGATTGTAGGTCTCAGTGTGTATTGTGCCATGAACAATCGTGGGATCTAATCCTACATGCTCCATGATATCGATCTCACCACTCGCTGGCCATCCTCCATATTTCCAGTCGGTTGGCAGCATCCAGATGGCGGGCCATGTGCCAAGCCCATCGGGTAGTTTGGCACGTACTTCGATCCGACCATAAAGCCAATCACCTTTCATCTTGCTTACAAGCCTTGCGGAAGTGTAGGACTTGCCGCCCTTTGCTTCAGCGTGTGCTTCAATGATCAATGATCCATTTTCGGCTCGCGCATTTTTTACGTCGCTTGTATAGTATTCAAGTTCATTGTTTCCCCATCCGCAAACGTTCGGGCATCCATCGCCAAGGTCATAACCCCATTTCTTTGGATCGGGCGCTCCTGTGTAATTGAATTCGTCGGACCAGACGAGCCTGGAAAATGGCTGTGCCCTCGCGTGGAGCGAAACGAGGCTAATGACAAGCAGGATTGGTAATTTCATGTTGTAATATAATATGTTGCAGTTGACTGTTTCCCGTTGACTGTGTGGGAACTATTAATCACATGCAGCCTTCGATTTGGAGTGAGTAGCAGGTGACTACTGGCAACCGGCAACTGTAGTATCTACAGCCTTCTGGCCCCGCTTTGGCCTAAGGTGCCTGCAAAATATTTAATTTCACCATGTAACGAACTCAAAAACCGGTAGTTAACCCCTCTGAAAAACGGATTTGGAAGCGCTTGCTGATAATGCTTTGATGGAAAAAGTGCGGGACGGCGACCTGGACAGGCTCGGCCTCCTCTTTGAACGCTATAGAAGGCCTTTGTATGGCTTTTTCTATGGAATGAACAAAGATCAGGAGTTGAGCGAAGATCTGGTACAGAACACCTTTTTCAGGATACTCAAGTACCGTCACCTTTTTCGCGGAGAGGGTGACTTCAAAACCTGGATGTTCCACATCGCACGCAATGTCAGCAACGATCACTACCGGAAGAACAAGATCAAACTGAAGGAAAGTGTCGAGAAGTGGCAGGAAAGACTCGGCCACGACGACAATCGATCAGAAGAGATGCAGCACAGTGAAGAACAGCAGATGCTTGCGATCGCGTTGGACAAACTTCCTGAAGACAAGAAAGAAGTATTGATGCTGAGCAAGTTCCAGGACAAGAAATACAAGGAGATCGGCGAGATACTCGGATGTTCGGAAGGTGCGGTAAAGGTAAAAGTGTTTCGGGCTTTACAAGAGTTGAAGGTTGTGTACAGACAGCTTGAACAAAGGATGTAGAAAAATTTTCGGTTATGGAAAAGAACAAGATTGATGAATTGGTGGCGAAGTACAACGAGGGGCTGGCTGATCCGGCGGAAATCAAAACATTGGAGCTTTTGATCGAAGATGGTCAGGTGGACCTGACAAGGCTCCATGCCCTGGAGGCCCTGGACGAGCAGATCATGAAGGCGGACGTTCCCGTTCCATCGATGAAGCTCAACGATAAGTTCTATGCCATGCTCGCTGAAGAGAAGAAGAAGTCGGCGCGAAAGTTCTCCTTCCAGATTCCCGAGTGGAGCTATCTAATGCCTCGTCTTGCAGTGCTGGCAACGACCTTGGTGATCGGATTTGCAGGGGGATACTTTCTCCAGCGCCCTTCATCTCAGCCCAATGGGGAGGTGGCCCAACTCAATCAGCAGATAGGGGAGCTGAAGGAGATGATGATGCTTTCATTGCTCGAGAAGGAGTCGGCGAGTGAACGGTTGCGTGCCGTGAGCCTCACCAATGATATGGATCAGGCAAGCGATAAAGTAACGCAGGCGTTGTTGGAAACCCTTAACAATGACCCTAACGAGAATGTCAGACTTGCAGCCCTGGAAGCGCTGACGCCTTACGTCAGGCAGAGCTCGATCCGCATGGAGCTGATACGGTCTATTGCAAACCAGGAATCCCCCGTCGTTCAGGTGTCGCTCGCCGAGTTGATGGTGGCGATCCAGGAGAAGAAATCAGTTACTGAGCTTCAAAAGCTGCTGGATAGTGACAAGACGCCGGCAGACGTCAAGAAGCAGATCAAAAAGAGTATTGATGTTTTGATATAAACATTTAAAGAAATGAAAAAAGGATTCTTTACAGCACTATTCGCGGTCATAACGACCGGCATGTGCGCAGCACAAACATTTACAGAGACAATCAAGGAGGAGCGCTCCTTCGAAAAAAAGGCGACTAACAACGCCGTCATGATTTTCAACATCAATGGCGATGTGAGTGTGGAGGGATACAGTGGTGATAAGATCATCATAGAGGTGGAGAAGCGCATCAAAGGCAAAACCGAGGCGCGATTGGCGCAAGGGAAAGAGGAGATTCAGCTCGGCATCGTTGACCGCGCGGACACAATTATTCTCTATGTGAAGGGGGTCTGCAATGAATTTGGTCGAAACACAAACCCACGCCGGAACGGCAATCGTCGCAAAAGCAATGGTTGGGGGTACAACTGGAGCAACAACTGCAATGGTGGGAATTGCGAGAAAGGCTATGACTATAAAATGAGCTTCAAAGTCAAAGTACCTGCATCGGTCAATACGTATGCCGCTACCGTGAACGATGGAGACATCGATGTCACTAACGTGAATGGTTATCTCACGGTGGATAATATCAACGGAAGTATCAGTCTGAAAAATATTTCCGGCGGGACCAACGCTTCCTCGATCAATGGCAACGTAGATCTTGATTATTCCGGTAACCCTCCTGCAGATTCGAGGTATTATGCTTTGAATGGAGACATCAACGCAACCTTCCGGAAGGGCCTCGCTGCGCAGCTCAGCTTCAAGAGTTTCAATGGTGAGTTCTATTCATCGGTGGACGAGATCACACCAATGGCGGTCAGCGTTGAAAAGTATGACAAAGGTGAAGGTATACATTACAGAGTAAATGGAAACAAATACAAGGTTCGTCAGGGCGGACCGCTCCTAGATTTTGAAACATTTAACGGTGACGTTATCCTGAAAGAGAAAACAAATTGAACACGGACAGAGAAGTTTTATTAAAAAAGATTATGACAATGAACACGAGAAATATGATCCTGGCATTCTTACTGACTGCATTTGCATTCATCAGCCAGGCACAAAGCAATAATGAGTTCACAATCCCCCTCAGCGATCCAGCTAAGCGCGGCAGACTGAAAGCCCACCTGAACTCCGGTGACATCACTGTAAAGGGCACGGCACGAAAAGACGTCTTGGTACGGTATAAGTCCGCGAAGGACGAAGATGAGGACCGCGACCGTGACAGAGGCAGGGACAAAGGAAATAAGGAAGGACTGAAGCGTATCGGCGGTGGTGGTATGGAGATCGAAGCAAGCGAGAACGCCAATCTTGTAAAAGTATCCTCGGGTTCCTGGAATGTAAGGACCAACCTGGAGATAGAGGTACCGGCTGGAATGGACATGCAAGTGAGTACCTACAACGATGGTGATCTGATGCTGACCAACATCCAGGGCGACCTCGAACTGAAGAATTATAATGGTGCGATCACCGCGTTGAATATTTCCGGCTCAGTTGTCGCGATCACGTACAACGGCGATGTCAAAGTAACCTTTGATAAAGTGACGGATGGGAAACCAATGTCTTACGCGACGTACAATGGCGACGTGGATCTGACATTCCCTGCAACCACGAAAGGCACTTTCAAAATGAAGACTGAAAGAGGAGACATCTATACAGGATTTGAGATGAATATTACCAGCAGCGGACCCGTGCGCAAGCAGGATGAAAAATCAGGTAGCTTCAAGATGGTCATCGACGAATGGAAGAAAGGCGACATCAATGGTGGAGGTCCTGAGTTCACACTGAAGACGAACAATGGAGATATTTATGTGAGGAAAAAATAAGCTGTTGGCTTTTGGCAATTGGCAGGTGGAGTTGCGATGAGGGTACCCAGCTGCGATGAAACTTAGAGGTGAGAGAAAGGTCAGGTGAAAGCCGGACCTTTTTTGCTTTTTGCTATTTATGAGCGGGAAACGAGGCTCGAACTCGCGACCCTCAGCTTGGGAAGCTGATGCTCTACCAACTGAGCTACTCCCGCCGGTACTTGGTAATTCGCGATGGTATTTTTTAGCTTCGCGTAGCGCAAATTAGCCATTAACGTCAAAAAATCAAGAGGCAAATCGGCATACCTCAATGAAGCAAATCATCTTTAGAATACTAGTGGGTTTAATCGTGGTTCTGACAGTCCTCGCGTTCAAAGCCTACTACCAATCAGGAGCATTCAATACCGTAACAAATCAATTTTCAGGCACCACGCAACCCCTTGAGGGGCTGCCGGGTGTCGAAGATATCACGATAGACCAGGCAACAGGCACCGCTTTCCTGTCCTCTATGGATCGCTGGCAGCAGCGGAACCGGCCCGGCACACGAGGTGCGATCTATACATTGAATATGAACGACTCCCTGGCAACGCCTGTCGTGAAGACTGACGCCATCGTGTTTGAATTCAAGCCTCATGGGATTTCGCTTTATCGCTCAGCCAAAGGAAAGGTGACGCTGTTCGTGATCAACCATCGCGTCGACGCCAATTATGTCGAGGTTTTTGATTACCGCAACGATTCGCTCATTCATAAAGAAAGTATTTCTGATCCGCTCATGATCAGTCCCAATGATATTGTCGGTGTTGGAGAAGGTTCCTTCTATTTCACGAACGATCATAATGAAAAAGCCAGCCCAATGAGGATGGTCAAGGACTTACTTGCCATAGGCACTGGCAATGTGGTTTTTTTTGAGAACGGAAAAGCCACTCTGACATCCGTTGAATCAATTCAGTACGCGAATGGCATCAATGTGAGCGCGGATGGAAAGGAGCTCTACCTTGCATCCACCACCGGCAAGGAAATTTTTGTGTATGATCGGGATATCGTCAGTGGAGCGCTTAAGAGAAGTCGCGGATTTCTTGTGATACAGGCGTTGATAACATTGAAGTTGACCCCAATGGCGCGTTGTGGATTGGGTGCCATCCGCAAATGCTTAAGTTTTTGTCGCACGCGAAAGATGAGACCAAACTATCGCCATCCCATGTCATAAAGCTGAGCCCTTCAGAGGGCGGTTCCTTCAAACAGGAAACAATTTATATGAATGATGGTTCTGAAATCTCTGCGTCATCAGTCGCCGCCCCGTACAAGAACAAATTGTTAATCGGCCCGGTATTCCAACGCCATATTCTGGTGGCCTCCTTGACCCTTAACTTCTCAATAGCTCCTTAACTCCTCAACTTTGGCGCAAGCCAGAGAAACCCTGCCGACAACACAAACAGTACGTACCAAATCACGGGATTAATAACTTTTATCTTATCGATTGGTCCTGGATCCGCCAATGCTCTTCTCGAAAATACCAGATTTGCTTTCTGATGCCTGACCTGCCTCAGGGATTTCCACTCTGTTGTATCACTCACAAAGTAATTTAATGCACTGCTGTCTCCCTTGACGACGATAGAATGCCATCCAGGATCTGTTGCCCATATTTGTGCATGCCATACGTCGTCGAGGATGACATCTTCCTCAACCGGAACGAATGTCTTGTCCGAAATGAGAGTGGGTTGTGTTCCGTCTGATAACACGTCGATCAAAAGAGATTCGTTGACTGTGTAGGGAAATGTATTGTTTAACACAAGCTTGAATTTTACTGGTTTCATTCGTGCGGTTCGTTCTATAAGGTCGTGCCAAATGAATGCGTAATCATCTGAATTGCCCTCAAGCTTGATTCGGTATGTTTCACGTAACAGTTGAAATCCTACCTTCCCGAATCCGGAATAAACATAGCCAGATAACACCCGGGTTTTCGTTTGCAAAATTGATTGAACATTTGCGATGGGAGGTATTGAGAGTGGAATTGCCGGGAGTTGATATAATTTATTATTGCCGAGCCTGATGTGAGCCGTATCTGCCTGTGCCTTTTGGGCCTTGATGGGAAGCAAACTGTTGATCACGTTATCCCGTGCCGAGAACTTGTCGACGAAAACGATTACTCCGAGCCCGTCCTTGATTGATTTGGAAATGGCACCCTTCTCACCATCGCCGATTTCGTCGAATAAATAGTTATCGACGAACAACACATCAAATGATGCCAGCAGTTCAGGCGTGAGCCTGGTGAGCTGCTGCGCCGGGAGGTTGGAAAACTCGTAATTGAAATTCGTCTTCGAAACCTGGTATCGAATCGCGACGGCATGGCCTTTTTCTGTCAGGTAATTTTTTAGTGCGCGTGTCTCTGCTGTCGGAAACTTTTGGAGGAAGAGGATTTTAAGTTTATTTTCTTCCTTGACCTCCAGGGGCACACTGCCAGATTGAAACATCGAACTATTTTTCAGAACCAACGAGTAAAGAAATAGTCCCGGTTGCCGAGGTCTGAAATGCAACTTGAAGTCGCCTGCGTTTGAATTCACCCGCGTGGAATCCTCCGGACCCCCTGGTCCGACAAGCTTAACGAACGTTTCCGCACCAACATCAGCATGTCCTTGTATCACACTTAATTGTTGAGGACGTATTTTTTCGGGGATGATGATCTGTGTAACACCGCGTGGGCTTGTCCCGGGTATGAACAGAAATCCGGATGAGGGGAGAAGCCGAAGGCCGTCAACCGGGAGCCCGTGCCCAAGTACCGCTCGCAGGTTTGCAATCGTTCCGACTTCATTGATATCAATGGCCGAGGCACCGGCATACCGAGCAGCGCCTGTCGTTGTGAATACCTTGATTGAAACGTCTGACTTGATCAAGCTGTCGGCTTTAGTCTTGTCGTATCCTTCCGTGAGCAGTATTGCCGGAGGAGGAATTTCACCCGTGAGCAAGTATGGCTTTGAAAAGATTCCCAGCACCGCCGTGAACAGGCATGTTAGTGCAGCGATCCGCAAGACCAGGAACTTTTGTTGCCTCCTGAATTCTTTGTAAAGACAAAAGACAAAGAGCGATAATGGGATCAAAGTAACCCACGCAGAAAATACAGGATCGAAACCAAACCAGTTATTCATTCTTTATGGTCTCTAGCTGCCTGATGAAGGCTTCATCAAGCTTGTGCGGTTGTGCGGCTTGAGCTGCCGGGCTGGCGCTTTCTTCCGGCAGTGCATTCCATAGGCTTGAACGTACTCCTTTCAACGCTGCCGGCATTTCATCTTCTGGTACCGTTTTTTCGGAAAGTATCTTCAGCAGCGATAATCCTTTAAGGTGGACAACGGGCTGCTCGAGTGCCAGGGCTGCGAGCTCCGTCCCGGCAAGTTTGAAAATCTGCCGGTGAGCATCAGTGGCGGAGAAATCACGCGACGAAATTAGCTTTTCCGTGAGGGAAAGCGCCGCGCGGATGTGGGGGTACTGTGCTTCCTTCTGTATTGTATTGCCGCCGGTAAAATTTCTTATTTCTCCTAATTCTGCCGTAAGGCGCTTCTCTTCTTTTAGAGGTGCAGGCTCAAATCCGGTTCTATGAACATAAATTCTTGAATCGTTGCTGATCTCCTTTAACAGATTGAGCACCTTATACTGATAGGGAAGGGACTTTGCCGGATCATACAAGCGCAGGTGAAGTTCGGCGTCCCACATGATGGAAAGGGCAGCCTTTAGCTTCGCCTTCACAGACTGAATAAAGAAAGTAGCCTCTTCGGTATCATCATGCTTATGAATGAATGCTTCCAGCGGATCTTCTTTAGCGTTCGGATCTTTCACAACTCCATCGTGATCCCGATGGTCCCGATTGCTATCGGGATCGGGATGTCCGGGCTGCTTTTCCTTTTTATCCTCCAGGAGATTATGCTCGTTCTTTGTATCGTGTGCATGTCCATATTTTTTTGCTGGATCGTCTTCGTCTTCGTCTTCGTCCTGGTGATTGACAGATTGCGCAATGCCGGATTCAGCCTCTTCACCCATAAATTGACCGTATCTCAGACGCAGCACTTTTTCGTCGTAGCCAAGCTCATTGGACGTGGAATTGAAGTCGTGCTTTGACATTTTCTTTCTGTTTCGCAATAGCTTTTCAGTATCGATGATGATCTGCCGCTGGCTCCTGAAGTATTCCGGCATCAGATCTACACCCAATCCATCGTCTGTGGCGGTGATCTCTGAGGTGGTGTCTTGTAAAGCGATAAAAAAAGTCTCGGTCCTGTTCCGGTTGGCAACAGGAGTTTTGTTGTCGAAAGCCTCGACGTAGAAATATATTTCATCCCCTGGTTCCAGGCCGAGCTTTCTGAGGTCTAAAACGGCGGACGCTTGCAAATGCTTACCAGTAATTTTCGATGGGGTCGCGAAGCGGATTTTTTCTTCGCGGAATTTTACCGACTCGCCTGACCCTTTGCTGACGGTAGCAACAATGTCCGCGTCTTTCAAGCCATAGTCATCACCGAGCGTTGACTGGACGGCAACGGCAAGGTTATCCTGGAGGCGAAGTTTGGTGAACTGCGCCAGGTTGTCAATAACTGCTTTCGGGGGCTCGTCAGGTATGACATCCACTTTGTAATAGTCTGTGGAAAACACGTTGCCCTTATCGGTCCATTGAATCTGGTAGAATCCGGATTCAATCAACGTTCTTGTAAATGCGTACGAACTACCCGATTGAAACTTCAATGCTGCAGAATCGCGACCTGAGAAAATTATTTTTCCATTTTGTATTCCTTTTGAAAACCCGATTTGCCAGTCGACGGAAGTTCCTTCAGGTACAAGCAGGTGGGGAACGTCAGTTTTGGATCCTTTTACACCCGTGTAGGCGGGAGGTTGAATAGTCATGGTCATTGCGTTCACGGCAGCGACGGTCGTATCGGAAGTGAGGCGATGTGAATTTGCCTTCTCGCTCATCGAAGTGTTCCTTATGGCTGAAAAATTTGATGCCGAAAAAGACGATAGAATGAAGTACGTTATCGTGCAGATTGCGAATATTCCGAAAGACTGCGCGACTTGCTGCGGTACTTTTATTTCCGGATACAGCTTACCGAACTCATCAACGACCAAAGCTTTTTGCAAGCGAGCTATGTCTGTGAGGCTTTCGTCATCCGCCATCAGTAAGTCCGCGCTCTGGCGGAGTTGAGGATAGCTAGCGTTGAGATAACGTGTAAGTTTGCTGTGACTTAGGCTGCCGAGTTTGTAATGTCGGAACCGACCTATGAAAACTACCAACCCCGCTGTTAGAGAACCCGCAAAACTAAATGACGACGCCGGCGAAAAGAGAGACGAAATGGCTAGTGTCAGTAAAGTTGTTCCACCGGCGACCAAGCTGATCTCCGCCACTCGCAATGTTTTATAGCGAAGCTTGATCCGATTCAGCAGTTGTTGCGGAGTAGTGGTGCTCATTGTTTTCTGTAGTAGGCCAGAATTCTCTCTGCCGTCAGTAATATTAAAAAGACAACTATTAGAAATGGTTCACCTGTGGTGGACATTCCCGCTTTTGCCGCGACCCGCGCATTTTTATCCCCAAACGACCAGGCAATCGAGTCCGGAACCATTCGCCTGTCCCGCGTGGCTGCTTTCACTTCGAGTTGAGTTTTATTTGGGAAAATGATTGCCGCCAGCGCGACGCTTAGATTGGACTCTATCGCAACTTGCTCAGTCAGTCTTTTCGTCAAATACCATTCTGCAGGCCCGCTGTTTATCAACAAACTTTTCTGCTCGTCCGGATGCATCCTTATAGTGTTTCCGGACGGAGGTGCATGGTCTGAAAGCCATATGAGCCAATCGGTGGTGATTGCCTTTGCCTGGTTTTCTTCGGCAATAATCTTCATTGGTAGCGATCCATCCAACGCACCAAGTGCAGCCTTGATTATTCTTTTGTCGGATTCATATTTTGGGTCTGCATAGATTCCGATTCTAACAATCGGTTCGCTGACTTCTTCTGCATCGCTCTCTGCAGAAGCTGTATATTCGAAAGATGTCGCGTTTGCGCTGCTGTGTCCGACCCGACGAACAACACTGTCTTTAGTAATTCTGATTGACTGCAGTGAATAGTCAATGTCTCCTGCTGGATAACTGACCCAACGAATATTATCACCCAAAGGCATTTGCAAACCTGCAAATGATCTCGGAATGTTGCTGGCAAACACGATGCTGGCGAAGTTGTTTCGCTTGTCGAGTTCCTGAACGAGTTCGCGGTAATTGATTTCGCCGGGGGGCTGCACGCTGTCATGGAAACTCGGGAATCCACGTCGAAGCCAGCGTGGTTCATATCCTTCTGCTGTTAGGCTGTCTATCAGTAAGGCAATTCTCGGTTGTCCTTCCAAACCTTTCTCCACGAGCAACCACTTTGTTTCAGTCGTCGTAGGAAAAAGTAGTCCCGCGAGAAGCAGGGTTAAGGCTACAATCATCGCGCTTCGTAAGAGCAGCAATGCTACTTCATTTAGGCGAATGCCGCGGAACTGTTGTGTGCTCGTTTCCTGTACATGCCGAAGGCTGCCAAGTTTGAGAACTTTTCCCTCCTTGCGGCTTAACAGATGGATGGCGATGGGAACCGCCAATCCTGCAAGTGCCCATAGCATGATCGGATTGGCAATCATCTTATAAGGCTTTTGCGCACCGTCAAAAAGTTTCTGAGAATGCTTTCCGCCGGATCATTGAAATAAACAAGCTGGTAATTGATTTGCTTCTCCAGCATCCAGCCACGCGATGCTTGCAGCCACTGCTTCACGCGGAGGGAATAATCGCGCTTCTGCAACGCCGTATCGGCTTTCGTTCGTGCGCCACTTTCGAGGTCTTCAAAAGTAAAAGAGCCGTCAAAGTCAAATTCCGTTTCATGCCGTCCCATTAAATGGAAGACGATGACTTCGTTGCGCGGAGTCTTCAGTCTCGAAATAAACCGCTGCAGGTCCTCGCCTTCATCATAAAGATCAGTTATAAAAACGATCATTTCTTTGCCATGGTGATCGAAGAGTTGTTGGATACTTCCGGATCGATTCCAGCTCCCTACGGGAGCCAGTAATACTAGTTCATTCAAAAAGCGTATGAACTGCTGCTGCTCAAACAGTGGCTGAACAACTCTTATCTGCGTATCGTTAACCGCATATAATCCGAACGTATCACTTTGTTTTCTTGCCAGGTAGGCGAGGGCTGCGGTCATTACCTTGGCATATTGCATTTTGCTGATACCCTCCTCTGCGTATGACATCGAGTGACTCGCGTCGAGCATGAACTTTACAGTAATGTTCGTTTCGATCTCAGCCTGCTTGATATAATATCGCTCGGATCGCGCGAACATCTTCCAGTCCAGCTGGCGCAGGTCGTCACCCGGTTGATAGCTTCTGTATTGACTGAATTCCTGTCCAGCACCAACCGCCTGGCTCTTGTTGCTTCCACTCATGAAACCTTCGACTACCACGCGCGCGAACAGCTCGAGTCCACTCACCGTATTGAGGACTTCGGGCTTAAGCAGTTCTTTAATTCGCGGGTCCACAACTAGATACCTTTTTTGACACTGATTGAGGAGAGAAGGTGACTTGTGACATCATGCGGCGTCACGCCTTCGGCTTCTGCCTTAAAGTTCATTAGTATCCTATGACGCAGTACTGGGTAAGCAACATGTTGAATATCTTCATGGGTCACCGCGAAATTACCGTGAAGAAGTGCTCTTGCTTTTGCGGTGAGGATCATTGCCTGTCCCGCGCGTGGACCGGCGCCCCACCGAACCCATTCATTGACAAATTTCACGTCACTTTGATCAGCACGCGTTGCGCGCACAATTCGGCTCACCAAATCGATCAGGTCATCGTTGATGTGGACTTCCCTTACGAGCTTTTGCGCTTCAATGATGTCGCGGCCTTCGATGACTTTATTGATCTCGGTCGTTCTTTTTCCGGTGGTGTTAGTCAGGATTGACCTTTCTTCGCCTTCCGTGGGATAGCCAACTTTAATGTAAAGCAAGAATCTGTCGAGCTGTGCTTCAGGCAACGGGAACGTTCCTGATTGTTCGATTGGATTCTGAGTAGCAAGAATGAAGAAAGGTCTTTCAAGCGGATAGGTAGTTCCTGCGTAAGTCACTTCAAATTCCTGCATCGCTTCGAGCAGCGCCGATTGTGTCTTCGGTGAGGTTCGATTGATCTCATCCGCCAGGATGATATTTGCAAACAATGGGCCCTTGTTGAATTTGAATATTCTTTTGCCGGTTGTGTGGTCCTCTTCCAAAATTTCTGTTCCGATAATGTCGGATGGCATGAGGTCGGGGGTAAACTGAATGCGTCTGAATTTCAGGTCGATGGCTTCAGAAAGCGTACGAATCATCAAAGTTTTGGCCAATCCCGGTACGCCTTCCAGTAGCGCATGCCCACCGGACAGAAATGTGATCAGCAGTTGATCTATGATCTCTTCCTGCCCCACAATCACTTTCCTGATTTCCTGCTTGAGGGAATGGAGTTTTCCGATGAGTTGGCCTACCGATTTTTCCGTTGCCTGTAAATTCTCAGTCATAAATATTTTATAGGGAGTGGAATATGATTCTATTAGCTCGTGAGTGCGTACATGATGATATTAATGCTGAAACGGGTGTTGTCGATACGGTAGAATCTTTTGTTTCTGAAATCATAGTCCCATTCGCATCCATAGTCTTTGTTACTATATAATACACCGATCTTTCCTTTTACCTCGACCGCCTTCAAATAGTTATGTACGATATCGTCTCCCCAGCCATTGAGCTCTTGTGCCGTGGTCGGAGGGCCGTCAAACTTGAAAAAAGAAGAGTAGATAGCATGATTGTTGGGAATTTTCTTTAAAGCTTTTGCTCCAAAGATCTGTTCCATCTGCGTCTCAAAGGATTTGGCGAACAGCCCGTCGATATCATGGTTGCAATCATCTACAAAAATGAATCCACCGTTGTTTACATATTTTTCGAAGTTCTCCCGTTCGCGCGCCGTGAACTCGACAAGCTTGTGGCCGCTTAGGTAGCAGAACGGACATCGGAATATGTCATTGCTTCCCAGTGACACAATGTTCTCCTTTGTTTCCACCTGCAGTGTCGTATATTCTATCAATGAGTTCAAAACATTTACAGGCATTCGTTGGTCAACATCCCAGTCTCCTGATTCGTACTGCAATCGTGTGAAAAAGAACTTATTGGAGAAAGACATTCGGTCGAAAGTTCATGTTATAATAGCACACAGACGGGCTAAATTATATGAACGGGTTCATACCCGGTCGGCACGTCCTTATGCAAAAATACGCTAACGCAATTGTGGTTAGTGAAAAAAGTCAGGTTACCGGAATACAAAGGAGCAAAAAAGACCACGACGTCATAAACTTCGTGGTCTTTTTGTATTCTTCGTAACTCGCCAATTCGCTTAGACTGCGTCGGAAAGGCTGGTGAAGGTAAAGTCCCGGATCTTCATAGGAGGCAACAAATAGTTGGCGTTTGATTCGTCGCTGACCGTTCTCTCCACTTTGCCTAACTCTTCCAGGTTGTTGAGCATGATCACCGGACTCTCGTTGAATCGGAAGTTCTTCACGGGATACTGGATCTTTCCATTTTCGATATAGAAAGTGCCGTCACGCGTAAGGCCTGTCAGGAGCAACGATTGAGGGTCCACGTCTCTTATATAATACAGGCGTGTCACAAGGATGCCTTTCTTTGTTCCCTTGATCATCTCGTCCAACGTCTTGGTGCCGCCTTCCATAACTATCGCATCAGGACCGGGGATTGCTTTCGCATTTTTCTTCTCAGCCCAGTATCGGCTCCAGCTCAGATTTTTCACAACACCTTTCTCGATCCAGTTTATTTTTTCCTGCGGCCTTCCATCTGCATTCCAGGTGCTGGTCGGAAGTTCCGGGTTCAACGGATCTGAATAGAAATTCACCCGTTCGTCTACAAGCTTTTCTCCCAGGCGTGTTTTTCCTCCGGGAAGACTCATGAAGCTCCGACCTTCTTCGGCCTGCCTTGCATCCAAGCCGAAGAATATCCTCTCAACGAGAACAGCTGCGGCAGTGGGCTCAAGGATAACCGTGTACTTTCCTGGCTCGATTGCCTTTGCGCCCGCTGACATGATTGCCTTGTCTGTCGCTATCTGCGTAGCCTTTTTTGTATCAAGCTTGGAGATATCATTGTAACCTTTGGTAGCGTAGCCGGAACCTTTGCCATCTTGTGTTCGCACGGTTATCGAAAAAGCCACGTTGGTCGAAGCATTGTATGCGAAGAGTCCTTTCGAGTTCGCCATGGCAGCGTAACTCGTGTTGTCTTCGAGGAATCCCGCGGCCACAACTTTATTATCCTTGGCAACCTGAAGACTCTGAGCTACAAGGTCGCTGCGGAGCTTCGGTGTAATCGCCGCAGTACTGTTGTTGTACGTTATTGGATTACCGTATTGCTGCGGCCCGAGGATCGAGACATATTCAGGATTTTCCGGAGCAAGCTGCGCTAGCTCCTCTGCACGTCTTACAACTTTCTCAAGCGACGCATCGTCGAATTCGTTGATCGTAGCCACGCCGAGTTTTTTTCCATAGGCAGAAGACACAGCCAGCGTACTTTGTGTGATGCGTCCACTGGTTGTCACTTCATTGCGGGCATAACGAATGTTGCCGCGGTCAGTGCCATTCAGGTTGACCTCGCATTCATCTGCTTTCGAATAGCTCAGCACTTTTTTAAGCAGCGCCTCGGCTTCGTCTTTAGTAAGTATGGCCATATGTTCGCTAGATTTTTCTTGAAGTATTGATAACATTCACACCGTTGAAGCGCGCGGTAGACGAGCCGTGAGAGACCGCGCTGACCTGCCCGGGTTGTCCCTTTCCGTCGAAGAACGATCCGCCGAGTCTGTAGTCACTCTTGTCGGCGATGCCAACACACGAATTCCAGAATTCCTGTGAATTGGATTGATAAGCAACGTCTTTCAACATGCCCGCGATCTTGCCATTTTTTATCTCGTAGTAGAGTTGACCGCCAAATTGGAAATTGTATCGCTGTTGATCGATCGAGAACGAGCCGTCACCTACGATATAGATTCCTTTTTCGACACCCTTAATCAGATCATCGACACTCTTGGTCTCGGTTCCTGGCTGCAACGAAATGTTCGACATCCGCTGGAACTGTACACTGCTCCAATTGTCGGCGTAGCAACAGCCACGCGATGCGTTCAGTCCGAGGATGTGAGCCTGGTCTCTGATTACCTGGTAGTCGACTAGTATCCCGTCTTTGATTATATCCCATTGGCCGCAACGCACGCCCTCATCGTCATAACCTACCGCACCCAAAGATCCAACTTGCGTTTTGTCAGCGACAATGTTCACAAGTTTACTTCCGAAGTTGAATTTTTTTGTCTGCCACTTATCGAGTGTGAGGAAACTTGTTCCTGCGTAGTTCGCTTCATAACCAAGGACGCGATCGAGCTCCGTCGGGTGTCCAACCGATTCATGGATTGTAAGCCACAAGTGGGAAGGATCGAGCACGAGATCGTACTTACCGGCCTCAACCGATTTTGCTTTTAGTTTCTGGCCAGCTTCCGCGCCTGCAAGTGCTGCGTCCTCCAGCATGTCATACCGTCCTTTGTATAAGGTCGTCACACTCTTCATCTTGTCCTGGGGGCGCGCGTAGAGATACTCATATCCCATACCCACTGGGGCGCTCAGTGCATTTCGCGTTTCAAACTTTCCGGATTCCTTATCTACTTTGGTGATAAAGAAGGTCGGCCATATCCTATGGACATCCTGGTCGATGTATGAGCCATCAGTCGAAGCAAAATATTTTTGTTCGTTGACCAGGAACAATATCGAGTTGATGTAGTCGGCACCGGCCTTCATGGCAGCGCTGTTCACGCCCAGCAACAAGTCTACTTTCTCTTTGATCGGTACCTCGAACGCATTTTTTTCTATCGGGGTCTTCCACGTCACTTCTCCATAACCTTTTTGTGGAGCAAGCTTCACAGGTTCGATCAGCAATTTTGAATTCTCCTTCGCAACTGCGACAGCTTGCTCGGCAGCCTGCGCGATGCTGTCGTTATCCATTTTGTCGGTGGCAGCAAATCCCCAGCCTCCGTTAGCGATCACGCGGATGCCCATTCCGTAAGATTCTGTGTTGACAATGTTTTGAACTTTGTCCTCACGCGTTACCACAAATTGGTTGAGATAACGCCCGATGCGAACGTCGGAATACGTCGCGCCTTTTGACCGTGCCGCATTCAACGCAATGTCTGCGATCCTTTTTTTAGTTGCAGGGTCAACCGTTTCGAGCGCTTGTTCCGGGTGAATCGGGCGCCCAATCACTGGAATGCCGCCGAGCATCGCTGCACCGGCTGCTCCCATGCCTGTAAGTTGTATGAAGTCTCTGCGTTTCAAAGTGATGGGATTTAAATTTGAATATTTGGTTTTAGACGATATGCGAATGGAAAAGTTTCGTACATCGATTTAGCATTTTAAAACAATTCCACCAATGGTATGTTCGGAATTGGGCACCTTTAGAAACGTTGCAGGCAACGGGTGACAGGCGACCGGTAACTGATTGTTACCTGCTACCTGTTACCCGTTGCCTGTTAGTGATGCAACGGTAGGGAGATATTACACTGCGTCTGACAAGCTTGTGAACGTGAAGTCGCGAATCTTCATGTAAGGCACGAGGAAGTTGACTCCGCCTCCAGGCCCGCCATCAACGCTGACGCGCACTTGCTTGCCGAGCGTTTCGAGATTGTTCAGCATGATCACAGGGCTCTCATTGAACCTGAAGTTCTTTACCGGGTGTTTTATTTTTCCGTTCTCGATAAAGAAAGTACTATCCCGCGTCAAGCCTGTGTATAGTTGTGTTTGTGGATCCACGGCACGTATATACCAGAAGCGTGTGACCAGGATTCCACGTTTGGTGTCCTTGATCATGTCTTCAACGGAAGCTGTGCCGCCTTCCATAATCGCATTACCGGGGAATGGCACGGGCGCAACGTTTTTTTGTGATGCCCAATAACGGTCGTAAAACAAATTACTCACAACGCCATTTTTGATGATATCCATTTTTTTGCGAGCCTGCCCGTCGCCAGCCCATGGAGCAGCGGGAACTTCAGTATTGAACGGATCAGCGTAGATCGTTACGCGTTCATCCATGACTTTCTCACCAAGCTTGGTACCGCCTCCTTTTTTCGACATGAAGCTGCGGCCTTCGTCAGCCTGGCGTGCATTCATACCGAAGAGCATGTTCCGCAACAATTCCGCTGAAGCAGCAGGCTCAAGGATAACTGTATATTTTCCAGGTTCAATCGCTTTGGCGTTTCTTGATTGAAGGGCCTTGTCGATGGCAACATTGGAGGCTTCGGCTGTGTCGAGTTTGGTGACATCGTTAAAGTCGCGAATGACCCAACCCGAACCGGTGCCATCGTTCGAACGCATCGTGACCGTAAAAGTGACTCCCGTGGACTTGTTATAAGCAAACAATCCTTTTGTATTCATCATGGCCGCGAAGCTGTTGTTGTCTTCGAGGTATCCTGCGGCAGTGACATCTTTAGCCATCGCAGGATTGATACTATTGGCGGCGGCTTGTGCGCGATATTCCGGTGTAATCTTGGCAGTGGCGTCGACATATGTTTTCGAATCGCCGTAGGTCTGCTGCGTCATCGGTTCCACGAATTCAGGATTTTCAGGAGCGAGCTGCGCAAGTTCTTCGGAACGTTGCACCACCTTGGCGAGTGATGCATCGTCGAATTCATTAATAGTCGCGACGCCGGACTTCTTTCCGAAATACGATTGAACCGCAAGCTGGACGTCGCTGGTTTCGCCTGCCGTTGAAACGGAATTACGCGCATAGCGTATGTTACCACCGTTGGTGCCGTTCAGGTTCGCTTCGCATCCGTCTGCCTTTGAAAAGCTAAGGACCTTTGAGAGGATGTTCTTAGCTTCTTCTTGTGAAAATATTGCCATGTGAATTATTGATTTAGATGTTGTGAATGGTGTTATATGGTTCTTCCTGTGTTGATGACGTTCACGCCATTGAATCTTCCTGTTGCTGAACCGTGAGATACGGCATTGGACTGACTTGGCTGGCCTTTGCCATCGTTGAATGCGCCGTTCATTCTCCAGTCGCGTGAATCACAAACTTGCGCACAGGAATTCCAGAATTCCTGCGTGTTGGACTGGTAGGCGACGTCTTTGAGCATTCCGGCTATCTTGCCGCCTTTGATCTCGAAGAAGAGCACCCCGCCGAACTGAAAGTTATAGCGTTGTTGATCGATTGAAAAAGATCCGTCTTTCACAATGTAGATTCCCTTGTCGATGCCGCCCAGCATTTGCTCCGGCGTCAACTGATCTTTGCCCGCCTGGAGCGACACGTTTGCCATCCGTTGGAACTGCACATCGCGCCAGCTTTGCGAATAGCAGCAACCATGGGATTCTTTTTCCCCGAGGATGTGCACCTGGTCACGGATTGCCTGGTATCCGACAAGAATACCGTCTTTGACGAGGTTCCACTTCCGTGTTTTTACGCCCTCATCGTCATAACCTACTGCGCCGAGCGATCCTGGCTCAGTCTTGTCTGCCACGAAATTCACTTGCTTGCTGCCGTAGTTGAATTTTCCGGTCTTCCACTTATCGAGTGTGGCGAAGCTGGTACCTGCGAAATTTGCTTCGTAGCCAAGCACGCGGTCAAGCTCGAGCGGGTGTCCCACTGATTCATGGATAGTCAGCCACATGTGTGACGGTTCAAGCATGAGATCATACTTGCCGGGCTCGACAGATTTCGCAGTGATCATTTCTTTGAGCTGCTCGGCAGCCATCGCGGCATCTTCGATCAGGTCATACGACTTATTATATAACAGAATATTGCCAGGCGCCTTGATCTTGTCTTCCGTTTTTGCATCCAGGTATTCGTAGCCCATTCCCACTGGCGCGCTGAACGCCGAACGAGTCTTGAAAGCGTTCGTCTGCCTGTCGATCCTGGTTGCGATGAAATTCGGCCACGTTCTGTGAATGTCCTGGTCGATGTAAGAACCTTCCGTAGACGCGAAATATTTCTGCTCGTTCACAAGGAACATCTGGCTGTTGATGAAGTTGGCACCCCCGGCCATTGCCTTCGCGTTTGCCGCAAGCAGTAAGTCAGCCTTGTCTTTAATAGGCACTTCGAAGCCATTCTTTTTGATGGGTGTGTTCCAGGTGACTTCGCCGTAGCTGGGATTCGCGGCAAGCTTGACAGGTTCTTTTTGGAATTTGGAATTCGCCTTCGCGATAATGACTGCGCGTTCTGTTGCTTTCTTAATGCCGTCAGGCGTTACGTCGTTTGTTGATGCAAAGCCCCAGGTGCCGTTCACAATCACCCGTACGCCTGTACCGAATGATTCGGTGTTGCGTACGTTCTGCACTTTGTTCTCCCGGGTGATGACGAATTGATTCAGGTATCTGCCAATGCGAACATCCGCGTATGTCGCCCCACTTGAACGTGCGGCATTGAGCGCCACATCTGCGAGTGCTTTCTTCTGCTTATTGTCAAGCAGTGGGTCCAGCAGGCGCGCTGCATCTACTTCCGATACGAAAGGAGGGAGCAGCATCGCACCGGCGCCCATGCCAGCAAGTTGAATAAAATCGCGTCTCTTCATTTTGGTGGGTTAGATGGTTCGTCCGGTATTGATAACATTGATGCCATTGAAGCGCGATGTTGCACTTCCGTGCGAAACGGCACTTACTTGCGAGGGTTGACCTTTTCCATCGAAGAAGGAGCCGAACATTCTGTAGTCGCTTTCGTCACAGATCTTAGCGCAACTGTTCCAGAACTCCTGTGTATTCGATTGGTAAGCCACATCGTTGAGCATGCCAGCGATCTGACCGTTTTTGATTTCGTAGAAAACTGTGCCTCCAAACTGGAAATTGTAGCGTTGCTGATCGATAGAATAGGAGCCACGACCTGCAATGAAAATTCCTTTCTCAACATCTTTGATCATCTGCTGAACAGAGTAGGGATCTTTGCCCGGTGCCAGCGATACGTTTGCCATGCGCTGGAACTGCACGTCACTCCAGCTTTGTGAATAGCAGCATCCATGCGATTCTTTTTGTCCAAGAATGTGAGCCTGATCGCGGATCGCCTGATAGTTGACAAGTATGCCGTCCTTGATCAAATCCCACCTCTTGCATTTTACACCTTCATCATCATAGCCGACAGCGCCGAGGGAGCCCGGTTGGATTTTATCGGCAAAGATCGTGACCTGCTTGCTGCCATAATTGAACTTACCGGTCTTCCATTTGTCAAGCGTAGCGAAGCTGGTTCCTGCATAGTTGGCTTCGTAGCCGAGCACACGATCCAACTCAAGCGGGTGCCCAACAGATTCATGAATTGTCAGCCCAAGGTGATTAGGCTCGAGAACAAGATCATATTTTCCCGGCTCTACTGATTTTGCATTCAGCATTTCTTTAGCCTGGAGCGCAGCGGTGGTAGCATCTTCAATAATATCGTAGCTGTTGCGATACATGTTAAACCCTGCCACTGCACCCGAAAGCTTGTCTTCTGCTTTAGGCTCCATGTATTCGTAGCCCATTCCCATGGGTGCGCTCATCGCCTGGCGCGCCTTGAACTTCCCTGCAGCACGATCGACAGCCGTAACATTGAATGTCGGCCATATCCGGTGCACATCCTGGTCGATGTAAGATCCCTCGCTCGACGCAAAATACTTTTGCTCGTTGACGAGGAACAGGTTGGAGGCAGCGAAACCCGCGCCGTTTTTCATAGCGGCGGCATTGGCGGCAAGGAGCAGATTTACTTTCTCGGATACTGGTATTTCGAACGCGTTCTTATTTATAGGAGTCTTCCAGCTAACCTCACCATAAGAAGGAGTGGCTGCGAGTTGAACAGGCTCTTTTTGAAATTTTGAATTTGCTTTCGCGATAGCGACAGCCCGCTCTGTTGCTTTTTTAATTCCGTCGGGGTTTACCTGGTTCGTAGAAGCGAAACCCCAGGTGCCATTCACGATCACGCGCACACCCACGCCGAAAGATTCAAGGTTCACTATGTTTTGAACCTTAGCTTCACGCGTGTTGATGAATTGGTTCAGGTACCGGCCAATGCGCACATCGGTATAGGTGGCACCGGCACTGCGTGCAGTATTGAGCGCGATATCAGCGAATTGTTTCTTTTGGGCTGCATCGATCGGCGAATCGAGAAGTGCTTCCAGAGGCACCTCGTTTCCCATGGATGAAAGCGGAAGCATAAGGCCTCCGAGTCCCAATCCGGCGATTTGAACAAAATCTCTTCTTTTCAAGGCTTTGTGTGATTAAGTGGTTGAAGATGAAAGTTAAAAATGAGAGTTATAAACGGAATTTACCAATGCGGCCGCTGGAATTTATTTGAGTGGTTTCCGGCGCTATCTTTGGATGCCATCACGCATATTGGTTGAACGGGATTGGGATCTACACGTTTTTAAAAAAGGGCCAGATAAAGAAATGCTCGGATTCAAAACGCGAACAATAACGTTACTTCTTTTAGGGATTGCATCTTATCAAGCAACAGCGCAGACGATGGCCGACTCGTCCTATCATCGTTCATATGCCAAAATAAATTTGCTTCCATTGGTGGTAGACCTGGTTAAGCCAGAATTTTTTTTTCTGGGCATTGGGTACGAGCACGCAATTGGAAATAAAAAGACAACCTACGGCGTAGAAGTCGATTATTCTAAATGGTCAGAATCAAGCTTTGCTCCACCTACATTTGTTGATGCAAAGCATTTCCGCCTCGCCGTTTCGCTGCCGATAAGGTATTATTTTCGCAAGCAGGTATTTAAAGGATATTACGTAGGTGGACTGGCAAGATTTGACCATCGTGATGAAGCTTATCTTAGGGGAAATCAATGGGGAGTGGGGGCGATTGCCGGATATCAATTTCTTATTTGCAAGAAGTATAGACTGGATCTGAGCGGCTGGATTGGAGGCTTTTACCTGACGGGCCAGGAATTCAGCGAGAATAATGTCATTGTCAACATAAACCGCGGCGAGGTTGACGGGAGTATCAATTCGTACTTCGGGTTTCCCCTTGGAAAGAAAAGGTGATTGCGATCGCAATTGGAATCGTCTCTAAGTCGTTTTTCTAATAACCACGATGACTGCGGCGAATTTCCGATATCTCTTTTTGATGGCCTTCCTATTCTGCTCCGGGCGGACGTTATCCCAAACCGCGGACACGCCGGCTTACCGATCCTATTTCAAAACCAATTTGACGTTATTGGCTTTGAACTTCACAACATCCGAGTGGTATTCGATCGGTGTCCAATACGAGCGTTCAATTGTTAAAGGAAGGAAATTCACAATGGCGCTATCAGTTGATTACTTGCGCCCGAAAGAATATGGCTCGTACCCCGTTTCTGGATTTGAGAATACGACGAATCTTATGCTTTTCGTCAGGCCGCAAGTGAGATACTACTTTGGTCGGCAGGCTTTCAAAGGAAGTTATGTTGGGATGTTTCCACTTTACAATCAAATAGACTATCCATACCACAAAGGTAACATGTGGGGTGGGGGTGTTGTGACCGGGTATCAATTCATGGTGGCCAAAAAGTTTCCGGTAGACTTGAGTGCGTGGGTTGGCCATCAATCTGGAGATGTGATAGAGTTTGGAGAAAGCGATTCGTTGGAATGGATGCATAAATCCTATCCGATTGCGTTTCTGGATGTGAACGTCGGATTGCCACTAGGGAGAAAAAGATAATCAACTTTTAAATCGGTATGTGGGCTAAAGCCCAGGTACGCTCGTAAGCTAAATAGCCTGGACCTTAAGGTCAGGGCTATTCGGAATTAGAATGGGCACTGGCTTTAGCCCGGTTCACGCATCAAACAATTCCCGCCTCAGCACCGCGCAGCTCTGTGCGAATTCTTGAGCTTGTTCCTATTGATTCCAGAGTGAATTGCGGTTATTGATCTCCCTCTGCGAGTTTGATTCAAACGATCGAGTTCATAAATTGACCTAAACTAACTGACCAATGGCCAAACTTCGTCTTCAATTTTGTTTCGCATTCATTTTCCTTGTCGTCATTCGTTCGTCTGCGCAGCAGGGAAAGGCCGTGCCGATAGGTTCCCAGACTTGGGACACAAAAAATCTTTATGTAACCGCCTTTGCCAACGGCGATAAGATCGATCAGGCACAAACAGCCGAGGAGTGGATCAAAGCGGGTAAGGAAGGCAAGCCTGCCTGGTGCCTTTACGACAACGATGCCGATAAGGGGCAGACGTATGGCTTGCTTTATAATTTCTATGCCGTCGCCGATCCAAGGGGGATCGCTCCGAAGGGCTGGCATGTTCCAAGCAAGGCGGAATGGATCACATTACTTAATACTGCTGGAGGAAAGGAAAGAGCTGGTGGTAAACTCAAGGGCAAATCCGGATGGGACGCCCTTGGCGGAGTTGATCGCAATGGTACGGATGATTATGGATTTAATGGAATGCCTGGCGGCCTGCGCTTTGTAAAAGACGGAAAATTCGATTTCCGGGGAACAAGGGGTCAATATTGGACGTCGACCAAGAACACTTCAATAAATGCCGCCATCATAGTGTTGGGAGTGAACGCTGGTGTTACTGTTGGCGGCATCGCCGACAATGGCTTCGGGTATTCGGTGAGATGTGTCAAAGATTGACTAATCTAATGTCCGGGCCAAAACGGCCTTCTAAATAAGTACGGACTTTCTCACATCACTGCATTGACACAATCCCCGCCTCAACGCCGCGCAACTCCGCCAATCCCCGCAGTCTTCCAATCGCCGAGTAACCCGGATACGTTTTCTTTTTCAGGTCATCGAGCATTTGGTGCCCATGATCTGGACGCATAGGAATAGAAACGCCGCGTCGCTTCATCACTGCGAGTATCTCTTTGATAACCGCCGGCATGTCTGCATCGCCGGTGAGGTGATCGGCTTCATAGAAGTTACCCTGGTTATCGCGTTTCGTATTTCTTAAATGAAGGAAGTGAATGTGATCGCCAAGGCGCTTCACCATGCCAGGGAGGTCATTGTCGGGGCGGACGCCGTAAGATCCTGTACAGAAACACAAGCCATTGGCAGGAGAAGGTGCTGCATCGAGCAACTCGCGGGCGTCTTTCTCTGTGCTTACCACGCGCGGTAAGCCCAGGATCGGGAAGGGGGGATCGTCGGGGTGAATAGCCATTTTCAATCCGAGCTCTTCGGCGACCGGAACAACTTGCTGTAGAAAGTAAAACAGATTCTCTTTCAGTTTTTTGGCATCGATATGCGCATACGTTTTCAGCGCAGCCAGTATCTGTTCTTCTGTGAACGATTCATCACTGCCGGGGAGACCGAGCAGCGCATTCTTATATAAAGTGTCTTTCTCCAACTGCGTCATCGTTTGAAGGCGTGCTTCAGCTTTGGCAATCTCGTCCTTGGTATACTCTTTATCCGCGCCGGGTCGCTTCAGAAGAAAAAGATCAAAGGCAATGAACGCTGATTTCTCAAAACGCAATGCTTTGCTGCCGTCGTCGAGAGTGAAGAAAGGATCTGTACGCATCCAGTCGAGGATGGGCATGAAGTTGTACGTGACGACTTTCAATCCACATAGGGCGACATTGCGAAGACTCTTTTTGTAGTTCTCGATGTGTGCCGCATAGTTGCCTGAATGCTTCTTGATCTCCTCGTGGATAGGGAGACTTTCGATCACCGTCCACGTCAGGCCAGCGTCCTCGATTTGTTGCTTTCTTTTTTTGATCTCTTCCACCTGCCAGATCTCGCCTGGGGAGATGTGATGAAGTGCAGTCACCACGCCGGTGCATCCTGCCTGGCGGATATCTGAAAGGCTCACGGGGTCGTTGGGACCAAACCAGCGCATGGTTTGTTCCATCAGGAAAGTTTTTGTTGTCATCGTAGGCGGGAAGTTACAATCAGGAATTCTTTTTCTTCAAAGAAGATTGACGAACAATAAGCTCGTGGCGCAGAAATATGGTATTCAGGTTTGTCGATGGCACATTTCTAAGCCTGTTAATGATCGTCAGCGCCGCAACCTCACCCATCTCTTCGCCGGGATAGTTGATTGTTGTGAGGTTGGGTTCAATAACTTTTGAAATGGGATCATTGTTGAATCCCACCACGGCGATTTGTTCTGGAACCGAAATTCCTGCCAGCTTGAGTTCGCGGATCACGGCAACTGCTGAAGTATCGTTGGATGCGAAGATCGCATCGGGCAAGGGACTCATTTTAAGGATTTGCTGCGCTGCTTCGGCGCCAGCCTGATCGCTCAAGCTGCTTTGAAGCACAAGAGTTGGATCAAAGGCAATATTTCTTTCAGCGAGCGCCTGCTTATATCCTTCGAGGCGGTCGCCATAAACATTCCGGTTGAGACTGCCACAGAGATGAACAATTCGGCGGCAGCCCTGGCCCAGCAAATGACTGGTCGCGTCGTAGCCGGCCTTTTTGTTATCAATGACAATGCTCGTACAGTTCGGCAACTCGGTCACGCGATCAAAGAAAATAAGTGGTATGGCTTTCTTCAGGAGCGCATCAAAATGGTCGATGTCTCTTGTGTCGTATGCGAGCGATACGAGCAGACCGTCTACCCGGCTGTTGAACATTGTGGCGGCGCCGGAAATTTCTTTTTTCACCGACTCCTGTGATTGGGCGATGATGAGGTTATAGCCAGTGTTGTTGGCCACTTTTTCCATACCGGCGATGACCGTTGACATAAAGTAGCTGTTGAGGCGGGGCACGATCACGCCGATGGTGTTGGTCTGTTTGCGGCGCAGGTTGCTGGCAAAAGTATTTTGCTGATAGCCCATTTTCCGGGCGGCCTCCTGAATCCTTTTTTTGGTATCTTTCCTTATGGCGGGGTGGTCTTTCAGCCCCCGGCTTACTGTTGCCGGCGATACGTTCAGTGCCTTCGCTATGTCGTAAATCGTTACGTCTTTAAGAGTATTCATTTCAATCGGTTGCATCACAAATTAAGCTACTAAAATAGAAAAACAATGCGTTCGTGTAAAATATTATGCAATCGGTTGCAAAAATGGGCATATTTCTGAGAGTAGTCCGGGTCTGGCGGCAATCCAGCGTCTTAAATCCATGAGAATAGACAGACTGATAGTAACAACGCTCTTGGCAGCTATCATTTTATCAACGACCTCCTTTGCCCAACCTGCCCAATATGAGCCGCTCAAATCGGCTACTTATGAGTGGCCAAATGTCAACATCGGAAAGGGCAGCGCCGGTGCAGGCAGACGTATCCTGGAAGGGTCAACAACGGACCTGGCAAGCCTTGAAATCGACGCCCAAGTCGTTGGCCCGGGGATGACATTAAGCCTTAGCACGCAGCATCGTGATGTACAAGCGCAACGGAACGATGGGCAGCGTGTCGTTATTATCAGAGAAGGGACGCTGGAAGTCACTGCTGGACCGCAAACAAAAGTCGTTGGCGCCGGAAGCGTAGCAGTTGCGGATGCGCCTGGCTCAATCGAACTGAAGAATGTTGGAAATGGACCTGCGGCGTTTTACAACATTCAGCTCCGAACCAAAGAAAAGTTTAACTCCCAGCGAGCTCAAAATTCCAAAGGAGCATTTATCGTCGACTGGAACGATACTGTTTTTAAAACACACGAGCGTGGGGGTCGGAGGAATTTTTTTGATACATCCACTTCGTCGTTTGACCGTTTCGAAATGCACGTAACCATGTTGAAGGGCGGGGTCTCGAGTCATGACCCGCATAAACACGGAGCAGAAGAAATAGTTTTATTAATGGATGGTGACTCAGAGATGGTGATCGGCGACATGCGCATGCCGCTAAAACAATGGGGTATTGGATTTGTTGATTCTCAGGTTTTGCATAACGTCTCTGAGAACGGAAAAGGGATACGCCAATATTATGCGTTTCAGTGGCAGGTAAATAAGTGAATCGAATGAACATCCTTTCGCCATTCGCACTGATCGTCATAGCCGCATTTTCGGTGCCGCTTCACGCCCAGGACAATCCATTAAAATCCGACGTCTTCCCGATCAAGACCTATAAAAACACCCAGTTCGACAACCCGTCACAAATCATGAAAGGCAGCACGACGATGCTTGCTGATCTGGACATTGTATTAAGCGGTTTAAAAGCAGGTCAAAAATCCGTGCCACAGACATATCCCGATGCTGAAGTCATGATCATTGTGACATCGGGGAGCCGCCTCAGAATAAGTGTCGGAAGTGAGTTGAAGATCATCAGCGAAGGAGGTGTTGCATATGCTGTGGCAGGGGATAAATTTAGCCTCGAAAATCTTGGCCATGCCGACGTCACATATTTCGTGTTGAAGTTTACGCCTAAGTCATCGCCCTTATCTGATCGAAAGGAAAAATCCCAGGGGTCTTTTATTGTCAGTTGGAGTGCAACCACATTTAAGCCGCATGAGCGTGGCGGCCGTCGTGATATTTTCGACCGCGCGACAAATTTGTTCGAACGCTTTGAAATGCACGTCACTACGCTCAACGAAGGATTACCAAGTCACGATCCGCATAGACACAACGCAGAAGAGATCATATTACTGAAGCGTGGTGCTGCAGAAATGTTGATTGCCAGTGAAAATGTACCAATGGACACCTGGGACATAGCGTTTCTCGATTCGCAAGTTTTTCATGGAATAACAAAGGGCGGGACAGGAGAACGTGAGTATTATGCCTTTCAATGGGAAGTAACAAAATAGGTTTGACGCACAAATAATGAGGACTGCATTACTGGTTTTTCTGATTTGTTTTTCAATCGGTGCGCGTGCACAAAAGATTGCGACTTTTGACGTGGACCTCTCCAAGACGACAAGCGACCTCGACGCACCCGTCAATGTTAATCTTGATCCGATAACATTCGAAGCGGACTCAACGCTCTCTCTTTCAATGGTCGAAGGCTCAAAGCGAACCTCGATCCCGTTCCAGATCAGTCGCGGCAGTTCTCGCATGATCCACTGGACTATTCCTGCCGGCACGACTGCGAAGAAGATTTCGTTTGAGCTATCGAAAGGAAAAGCCGCATCATTCGAAAAGATAAAAGCTACTCGAGTAAACGGTGAGTTGACCATTCAGTCCGGTGACAAAAACCTGCTTCGCTATGTATACAAAATGGTCTATCCTCCGGCAGGGCAGGATTCTTCCTATCGCCGCAACGGATTCATTCATCCGGTATGGACTCCTTCAGGAAAAGTATTGACGCGTATACAGGCACCCGACCACTATCATCATTATGGCATTTGGAATCCCTGGACGCACGTCCTTTTCGAAGGCGACACCGTTGATTTCTGGAACATCAAAGGTAAAAAAGGGACGGTGCGTTTCTCACGATTCGTCTCAGTGAATGAAGGGCCGGTGTTTGCAGAGTTTGCTGCACTGCATGAGCACGTTGTGTTTAAGAAAAATGGAAAGGAGAAAGTCGCGCTCAATGAGTTGCAGACAGTGAGAGTATATAAGCCAGGGGCTAAAGGAGACTATTACATCGCAGACATCACTATTCAGCTGAATTGCGCCGGAAGCAGTCCCTTCAGGATACTCGAATACCGGTACGCCGGAATGGGCTGGCGTGCGACTGAGCAATGGAACCAAAGCAACAGTGAGGCGATGACCTCCGATGGGAAAACGCGCAAAGACGCGGATGGCACATCAGCAAAATGGTTCTATTACCAGGGACCGTTGGATGGAGGCTATGGTGGCGCTGAGATGATGGGATATCCGTCCAACTACAATTTCCCCGAGCCTCTCAGAATATGGCCTGAGAATTCAAACAATGGCGAAGTGTTTGCAATGTTTGCGCCAACCAAAAGCATGGATTGGCTCCTTGAGCCTGGGAAGACCTATACACTGAAATACAGGTTCGTCGTGTATGACGGCCATTTCACGAAAGAAAAAGCGGATAAGGCATGGAGCAATTATGCAACGCCTCCTGCAGTCACAATAAAAAAGTAAATTTAATATCTAAACCACAGAATAATGAAAACGGGTAAGGGCTCTAAAATCTCCAGGAGAAAATTTCTCGAGACTTCGGTAAAAGCCACCGCTGTCTCCTCATTTGTGCTCAGTGGATTTCCCACCATCGTGCCCAACACTGTGTTTGGGAAAAATGCGCCCGGGAACCGCATCAATGTTGGTGCAATTGGTACCGGTAGGATCTCACGCGTTCACGACCTTCCAGGCATCTGGAATAGCGCCGATGCGCAGATAGTAGCGGTTTGTGACCTGGACACGAAGCGCGCCGAAGAAGGAAAGGTTCTTGTAAACGAGTATTACACACAAAAGAATGGAAAGCCCTTCGACGGCGTGACTGTGTATCATGACTTTCGTGAGATGATGAAAAACAAAGACATCGACGCGGTAGTGATCAGCACACCGGATCATACCCACGCGATGATCGCTATCGCTGCTGCACGTGCCGGTAAGCATATTTACATGCAGAAGCCGGCCTCTCTAACAATTGCTGAGGGAAGAATTGTAAGTGACATCGTGCAAAAAAGCGGAGTGATCTTTCAGATTGGAAGTCAGCAGCGCTCGTCCAATCAATTCCGTTATGCTGCAGAGTTGATTCGAAATGGAAGGCTGGGTCAGCTGAAAAAGATTTATGTTGGATTGCCGGGCGATCCGGCTGGCGAGGTTGAGCCCGAAATGCCTGTGCCATCAAATCTTAACTATGATATGTGGCTGGCATCCACGCCGAACGTTTATTATACAGAGAAGCGGGTGCATCCACAGGTTGGATATGACAGACCGGGATGGTTGCGTTGCGAGCAATTCGGTGCAGGGATGATTACAGGCTGGGGCTCGCACCACATTGATTCAGCGCATTGGGCGATGGGAACAGAGTTGACCGGCCCGATTGAAGTATCCGGTCATGCTGATTTTCCCACGAAAGGCTTGTGGGACGTTCATGGAATTTTCAGAACAGAAGCGCTCTATGCGAATGGTGTGACGATGGTCGTAAGCAATGAGCTGCCGAATGGATTGAAGTTTGAAGGCACGGAGGGTTGGCTGTGGGTGACGCGCGGACCTTACGCAGTCACAGGCAGCGATCCGGTGGCGGATAAAGAAGGAGTGAAGCCACTCGATGCGAGTGATCCGAAAATCATCAAATCGGTGATCGGTCCCAACGAGATCCACCTTCCCGTGAGTGAAGAACATCACCAGAATTGGCTGGATGGCATCAAGGCGAAGAAGCAACCTATTGCACCAGTTGAAGTGGCACATCGGTCATGCTCGGCGTGTCTTGTCCATCATATTGCGATGAAGGTGAAAAGAAAAGTATATTGGGATCCCGCAAAGGAAAGATTCAAAAACGATGATGAAGCAAATGCAATGTTATCACGCCCTCAGCGTCCAGCATACGCAGTTACTGGCGCCGGCAAATAGATTTCTTACGCATATCCTGCAGGCTACGATCGTAGCCTGCATTTTTTTTACGCTCACGTCATGCCGCTCGGGGACCGGCGAACAGAAATCGACGACGGTGCGGTTGCTGACGCTCGATCCGGGACATTTCCACGCCGCGTTGGTACAAAAGGAAATGTTTGATAATGTGGATTCGATCGTGCATGTCTATGCGCCTGCCGGACCTGATGTTGAGATGCACCTGAAACGCATTGACGGCTTCAATGGTAGAAAGGACAACCCGACGGGGTGGGTCGAGGAGGTTTATACCGGCGATGATTTTTTTGAGAAAATGATTTCAGAAAAGGCTGGAAACGTGGTGGTGATATCGGGCAACAATAAGAAGAAATCGGAATACATTTTGAAATCGTTGCAATCGAGCATCAATGTACTTGCCGACAAGCCAATGGCGATCGATGCCGCCGGTTTTGCAATGTTGAAAGATGCCTTTGACGTCGCAAAAAAGAATGACTTGCTTTTGTATGATATCATGACTGAGCGGTATGAGATCACGACCATTTTGCAAAAGGAGTTTTCGATGATACCTGAAGTTTTCGGCACATTGGAAAAGGGAACTCCGGAAAATCCAGCGGTCACCAAGGAGAGCGTTCATCATTACTACAAATATGTGTCGGGCAGCATCCTGTCGCGTCCGCCGTGGTTCATGGATGTGACACAGCAGGGAGAAGGCATTGTGGATGTAACAACGCATCTCGTGGACCTGGTGCAGTGGGAATGCTTTCCTGATCAGATAATTGATTACACCAAAGACATTGAAATTACAGGTGCGAAACGTTCTCCGACCGAAATGACCCTTAGTCAATTCAAGGCAATCACCAAACTCAATGAGTTTCCGGAATATTTAAATAAGGATGTTGTGAATGACAGCGTGCTTCGGGTGTATGGTAATGGCGAAATAAATTACAAGCTACGTGGTACACATGCGAAAGTGTCTGTGCTTTGGAATTACAAAGCGCCAGAGGGTGCCGGCGACACACATTTTTCGATCATGCGTGGTACGAAGTCGAATCTCGTGATCAAACAAGGAGCGGAGCAGAATTACGTGACGGCATTGTACATACAGCCCGTCGGGAGCAACCCAAACTTTGAAAAGGAGCTTATGGAGCAATTCAAAAAAGTCGAATCGAAATATCCGGGTGTTTCCTTACAGCCCGTAGCGCAAGGTTGGGAGGTAATTATACCACAACAATACCGTGAGGGTCATGAAGCACACTTCTCGCGGGTGGCCGCGAAATTTCTGGAGTACCTGAGAGACAGGAATATGCCGGCGTGGGAGGTGCCAAATATGATTGCGAAGTACTACACGACCACGAAGGCGTTGGAAGTAGCTTCAAAATAATTTTTTTAGCCACGGATTTCACGGATGAACACGGATTGAATGCGATTTTATCCGTGAAATCCGTGGCTTAAGAACGCTGGGCCTTTGCGGCCCTGCTGTTTGACCTAGAACTTCACCACTTCCCAATATGCCTTCTTTGGTTTCATGTTCACATCGAATAGAAGTGGATAATTCTTCCTTCCCCTTACCGGATGAGTGTCCAGCCATGTTTTGCCGTCATAGATATTCCAGAAGGTGACGCTTGTTACTTTGCCCTTATTCTCGCGCAGGACTTTGAAGATCATTTTATATTGATCGATTTGTTGCTGTTCCTTTTGGGGGGTGAAAGTGTCAACATCGTCAGGCCGGCGCGCCCGTGGCTTGTGCTCGCTCGGATATACAGAGACATCCAGTTCCGTTACCTGTACCTGAAGACCGAGAGAGGAAAATTTTTCAATTGAGTTTCTTAATTCTTTTTCGGTTGGTACAATCAGGGACCAGTGACCTTGAAGCCCGACGCCATGGACAGGCACGTTGGCGTCGAGAAGTTTTTTCACCATGCGGTAGATTTTTTCCCGCTTCACGGGATTTTCCGTGTCATAGTCGTTGTAGAACAAAAGTGCATTCGGGTCAGCAGCGTGTGCGTACTCAAATGCTTTTGCAATAAACTCTTCGCCGCAGATTTCATACCATGGAGAGTTCCTCATATAATTACCCGCTTCGTCGTCGATCGCCTCATTGACCACATCCCATGCATAAATTTTTCCCTTGTAGCGGGTGACTACATCGGTGATATGCGTTTGTAGTCGCTTTAACAATACATCCTTTGATACCTTGTTACCTGCTGGATCTTTGAAGAGCCAGTCGGGCGTTTGGTTATGCCAGCAGAGCGTGTGGCCGCGCATTCTCATTCCATTCGCTTGTGCAAACGCCACCACCTCGTCGGCAGGGGCCCAGTTATAACGATTTTCTTCGGGATGAATCGGGCCCATTTTCATCACGTTCTCACAGGTCATGCTGTTATAATGTTTAAGAACAAGCTTTGCTTCCGGAGCTTTCAAAGACTGCGGTGACACAGCGACCCCCATCGTGAAATAGTTTTTGTAAGAATCTTTCAGACCTTTTGTAGAATCAATTTTCTGGCCAAAGACATCCCTCGATGTCAGTGAGCATAAGGTGAAGGCTAGCGTTATCGTTAATTTCATTGGACAAGTTTATTGTTTTGAAACTGTACTCTTGAACTTTGAACCTTGAACTCAAAGTTTATTTTTTCCAGTGGCTCTCAGGTGGTCCGAGGTAACTTGGTTTTAGTTGATCTGTTCCCACCACAATCTTTTGTAACACAACGCCAGAGTCAACCATCCAGAATTTCAATGTGTGAGGGCCTGCTTTGATTGAATGCTTCGTTGACTTGATGATGATGTTGTCTGCAACCCATTTGTCCCAGGCCTGGTGTGTGTAACCTTCATGAATGTTCACAATTTGTGGTGCTTCGTCGTCGATCGATATTGCGTAGCGTAGGCCATCGACATGGAAGTTGAGGGTGGGAGAGAAGTAGGCTTGAACGTTGAAGTCTCCGCTTTCCTGCAAAAAGATTGAGTACTCCAGACGCGGGCTGTTACCCCCAGGAACCTGACTTGCAGCTGTTACAGGCGACACACTCACCCCATCGCGTGTACGACCAATTCCAGGGAGCGTTTCCCACTTGATGCCCACGCCATCGATGGCCTTTGAAAAATCTGCGGCCTCGATCGAAATGTATCCATCGCCGGTGAACCCTTTCCATCCGGAAGGCAATTTTGGATTCGTAATAGTTGCATTGATCGTTGCGGTTTGCCCATTTGGGCCTGCAACAAGGATCATTGCTGTGCTTGTTCCCTGCGGTACTTTGACCCAGTCGACATTAAAAGGGATGCGCCTTTCAGTCTCAATTTTACCTTCCGAAACAATAGGCCGGATCCAGGACTTATCCGCATTGATGGTAAAATTGAATGGCGTAGCACCCTTGTTGTAAATTTCGAGGTAGTGCGTCTGATTCGATTCGCTGAACAGCGGCAATGCGCCACGCGCTTGCTCCGCAACAATATCGTTGTAGGATCCTTCCGGCGTTACTCCCATTGAAGCAGCAACAGGAACATCGATGAGTTTTACATCCGGCAATAAATCTTTGTCGGGCTGTTGCCAGTATGTATAGCTGATGTGATTTTGATCCATCATGTGGTGCCACTTTCCTCCGGATAAAATATTGTTGTATTGATATCGGAGAATGGAATCCCTGGCAAACAGTGCGCGCGCTTTGCTGGCAAGTTCATTTGTTAATGCTCGGCCCTGCTTTGCGAATAACCGGTTCTTTCCGACAGTGACCCATAGTTCGTTGAGATTGGCGCAAGCCACCACCGGGTAAAGCACCAACTGGTAATAAGCATCCTTATACTCTGCGGAAATATCGCCGTAGATTTTCTCCGCGTCCGAAGCAAGCTTGTTGTATTCAGCAACAATGGTTTCCGCTTCCTGATAATTAGTGAGGCTGTAAGTGTCCGCCGCCAGCAACTCCGGCTTCCTTCTGCTGTTGTATTTGGTATAGTTTGAAATGATACGTGCAATCTCGTTCGCATTCTTTAGCCCGAACTGCTGCTCCGCCCACTGTACAGTGTAGCGATGGAGATCTGCAGAGCCCCAGGGTTTTGGATCCCAGGCAAAATCGAGGAAAAATGAAATAGGAAGCTCCATTGGCTTGATGTCTCCCACATTAACAACCCAAATGCGATCCGCTCCATATTGCAACGCCAGATTCATCTGCTCGCGCACTCTTGACAGGTGACTTGTATTAACCCACTTGTAATTACGCGGGCCGCCAACATAATCGAAATGATAATATATCCCGTAACCACCCGAGCGCGGTGCGTCAGTAAGCTTTGGAAGCTTTCGGATGTTGCCCCAGTTGTCATCACAGAGAAGCAAGGTCACATCGTCGGGAACGCGCATGCCGCGATCATAATAGTCCTGAACCTCTTTGTACAGCGCCCACAATTGAGGAGTTTTTTCAGGAGATTTACCGGTCACTTCTGCGATAATTTTCCGCTGATCCGCAACGATTCGTTCGAGCAACGCAATGTTCGTCTCTGCCGTCATCGCCATGTCGCCATCTCCACGCATCCCCATCGATACAATGCTCTCCCGCGAGCCCATCTTTTTGATGCCCCCCGCCCAGAATTCTCGGAGCTTTGCTTCATTCTTGTCGTAGTCCCACGGACCGTTGCTTCCTTTGAATGCCTTCCAATCAGCATGGGCACGCATCATCGGCTCATGGTGCGTTGTGCTCATGACGATCCCATATTCGTCGGCCAGATCCGGATTGATCGGATCGTCGCCATTGAAGCTTGCCCACCACATGGCAGGCCATAAATAATTCCCTTTTAGTCGAAGAATGAGTTCGAATACCTTTTCATACATCTGGTGATTGAAGCCTCCGTATTTTTCCACAGCCCAACGCCCGAGTGCTGGCTCCTCGTCGTTGATGAAGATTCCGCGATAACGTACTGCTGGCTCACCCTGCTTATACCGACCCGCTTTAACAAACAGGTCTTTACTCTTCGGGGTCGGCACATCAGCCCACCAATACCATGGTGACACACCGATTTGCTTCGAAAGCTCGTAGATGCCGAATATCGTTCCTCGTTTGTCACTACCTGCAATAACGACGGCTTCTTTGATCCCGGGAAATGGATTAGCAACGGTCTGAATAAAGGAACTTTCCCATTTACCTATAATGTCTTCTGCGCTGACCTTTTTCTTGCTGATGAGCTCGTCGATAGCCTTACTTTTTCCTATCGTCCCGGCGATCACAATCGTCCCGTCAACTGGAAGGTCATTGACGATCGCGGGTTTCAAGTCCGTGACACGCTGTACGTCTTCTGCGAAGCTGGAAACCGCTCTCAATACACCTGGATACTCATCCTTGTCGATTTGAATCGTTGTTGAGCGTCCTCCGCTGACGATCGACACCGCATTTGTTGAACGTTGCCTCGTTACAATCTGAGCCTGACATTCAATACCAAGAACAATTAAGATGCTTGCGAAAAAGAGGTTTGTGTGCAGTCGCGTTTTCATATTCGAAATTAACCTAAATCAATCTGGTCTTAAAGCAAGAAGAGGGCAACGCGCCCCCTTCTTTATTAAACCCAAATAAACTGTCTTAATTATACCCGGGGTTCTGCTGGTACTTCCCTTTGTCCTGCGATGGATCTGTTGAGCCGTCGATTTGTCCTTGCGGGATCGGACGGAGCATATGGAACGCTTGCGGAGCAGGAACGTTAGCCGGTGCAGGTGTTAATACCTGGTTTACACTAATTGTTCCCGGAGTCGCAGGGAAGTTGTTGTACAACGCCATTCTGCTCAGGAGTTTATTTGTTCTCACAAGGTCAAACCAACGCATTTGCTCTCCCGCGAGTTCGCGGCTGCGCTCGTCGAGAATGAAATCGAGTGTCATTGGCGACGGTGTTGCAGCAGTAAGCGCCGCTGAATTTCCTCCGCCAACGCCCGCGCGTGCCCGAACTACATTCACATAGGTGGTTGCATCCGAGGCAGGCCCGCCACCTTGCAGAGCTGCTTCTGCAGCAATCAAGTATGTTTCAGCAAACCTGTGAACAATGAAAGGACGAACCGAAGTAGTGTTCGGATCGCCGGTTTGCAGCAATCCACTGGTCGATGCACCGGCACGTGATTGTGTCGAGTTGTACTTGCTCAAGCTTGGATAGTATTGGTTCTGTACATCATATCCTCCGTATTGCGTAAAGGTTGCGTTTGCAATCGAACCAAAATATTGCGACGGATTTGTAGCGTCATTCGGGAAGAACATCACGTAAGACGTCTTGCCTTTACGAGGCAAAAATTTCGAAACGAGATTGCTGGGCACCATGAATATTGCCGTGTCGCCGACAGCCAACTTGAGTTTTCCAACATCACTGGCAGTTACAAGATTCAATGCGGTTCCCGTACTCTTTTGGGTGTATGCAACGCCTACGTCTGCAGCCGTCCAGCTGGGTACGCGTGTTCCTGTAGTCAGGTTGCAATACCAGACCGTCTGAAACGACTTGTTGTAGCGCGTGTCATTGACTTTGTCAGCAAACGCTGTTTCAAGCAACCAAGGCGTAGGCTTGTAACGTACGAAAGGACGACCGTTGACTACATCGCGGTCTACGCCGGGTGTATTCGTCACGTACAAGCAGCGGAATAAGAAGTTGCTTCGGTTCTGGCGAAGGCCATCTTCACCCCCTGCAAATCCGTTGTTGTTGTTGAACGTCTGGTTGTTGTTGATCCAATCTACCTGGAACAGAACTTCTGAACTGTATTCGTTACCTTCCCTATGCACGCCGCTATAGTCAGCCTGCAATGCGACGCCGTAGGTTGCACGGTTGTCGATCAGGTCTTTTGCAGTGGCATAGGCACTCGTGAAGTCGCTCGGTTGGGCAACGCTCGACCACCCGCGTGTCAGGTAGACCTTTGCGAGCAAGTGCAGTGCGCTGGCTTTCCAGGCATGGCCCTGCGCTGTCGGCCTGTTGGGCAGTTCCGCGACAGCTTGCGTGAGGTCTGTAATGATCGCCGCGTAGCAGTCTGCAAGACTCGCCCTTGTGGCGACGATTGTCGCATTGGTATTGAACTTGAGATTTCCAGAACCGAGATCCAGCGTGACGCCGCCAAACGTGGTTACCAGTATGAAATACCAGTGAGCACGCAGGTATTTCGCTTCGGCAATCAAAGTTTGCTTCGAAGCCGCAGGGAGGTCGGCAGTTTCAGGACCAAGCTGGATAATCGCATTACACGTATTGATTGCCGGGTAAGCACGATTCCACGGTGTTTGAACATCGCCAATCGTCGAGTTCAGCTGATTGTTATACACATTCAGCGGAGGATTTGTAACCTGTTGCCCGTGTGTGAACTCGTCAGTTCCATAAACCGTGAGGTTCATTCCTCCCTCTGTTCCATAATAGTATTTGAAAGAGGAATATACAGAAGTAAGCCCGGAGGTAAGACCGGCACCTGTCTTGTAATAAGCAGGAGTCAATGCTGCCTTTGGCTGTTCTGTCAGCAGGTCGTTGCACCCCGATGCAAAAAGGAGCACCAGCATCGTGCAAGACATAAGGGATAGTTTATATATCGGTTTCATATTTTTTGATGACATGTTTGTTAGTACCTGATGTTGACTCCGAAGATGAATTGTTTTACCGGAGGGGTGCTAATACCTACCGTCACGCGGTCTTTCCATCCCGGTGTATTCGGAATGGCAGTAGAGTTTGTCTGAGACAGGTTGTTGATCGTTGGTTCCGGATCGAGACCACCTGCATCCACGTAAGGCGAGAAGAATGCCTTGAAAGGATTCATCGCCTGGAAGTACACCTTTAAAGATGTGATGCCGGTCTTTGCAATCCACTTCTGCGGTATTTGGTATCCGAGGTTGATCGACCTGATCTTCATAAAGCTCGCGTCAAAGTACCCCAGTGTCGATCCGTAGATGGGCTGCTGAACTCCGGGACGTGGGTATGCATTGGTCGGATTTGTCGGCGTCCAGTAGTCGACAAGTGGTCCATTACGACGTCCTTCGAGAGTATTGACAGGATTTGACGAGTTAGCCTGATACATCGTGCTTACCAGCATGCCTCCCTGTTTTCCGAACAGGATGACGTCGAGGGTCAGCCCCTTGAATGATAAACGATTAGTCAGACCATATTGAAAATCTGGCTGAAGTGAGCCAATGACACTGCGGTCATTTGTATCGATGACGTTATTTCCATCGATGTCTTTAACACGGATTTGCCCCGGAACGAATTTTCCCTGCGCTGTGGCCAGTGCGGCATCAGATGTCTGCCAAATTCCAATTTTAGTGTAATCATATATCGCATCAACAGGATAGCCTACATACCATCCGTTATTGAGGTCTTGTGTGCGACCGCCGCCGAGATCGGTGATCTTAGATCTGCTGAGGAACCAGTTGGCATCAACTGACCATGCAAAACCGTCCGACACTTTAGGCTCGATAATACTGGCACTTAGTGTTACCTCAAAGCCCTTTACTTCATTCTTACCGACATTTTGCGTCACCTGAGTTACGCCGGATGTGGCCGGTAGGGCAACTTGCTGGAGGACACCTTCAGTATACGACTGGTAGTAATCAACTGATCCCGTGATCTTATTGGTAAGGATGCCAAAGTCGAGTCCGAAGTTGTAGGTTGTTGTAGTCTCCCATGACAGGTTAGGACTTGGAAGTGAGGTCACACCGTATCCAAACAGTCCGGTGTCTCCGAAATTGTAAGGGTACTTGCTCAATTGTCCCAACGTCGAATATGGGTTAACAGATTGCGAAGCGGTGCGGCCTGCGCCAATGCGCAGCTTCAGGGTAGAGATGGCTTCGATGCCGCTCATGAAGGATTCCTTCTGAATATTCCATGCAACTGCCGCAGCAGGATAATTCAAATATTGATGACCCGGTGCAAGTCTCGATGAACCATCCCTGCGCATTGTAATTGTTGCGGATATTTTGTCATTGAAACTATAGTTCACGCGGCCCATCCATGAGATGAGTCCCCACTTCGTGTACGTTCCATTCTGCACGGTCGTGTTGTTCGCGAGTCCAACGTTGTAATAGAGGTTTGCATCCGAAGGAATGTCCGTACCGGTAATGCCGCTCATATAGTTTTCAACTGCCTGGAAGCTGTAAAGTCCGGTCACGTTGATTCTGTGCACGTTGGCAAACGTCTTATCCCAGGTGAGAAGGTTCTCCACGGTATAGCTGGAGCTGTTTGTGTTTTGTACGGTTGCGGTGTTCGCAGCTCCGTTCTGGAATGGTGTTTCTGACCCGAAGTATTGACCGAAATTGTCCGCGAAATAGTCAAGTCCGATGTTGATACGATATTTTAAGCCTTCAATGATCTTGACTTCACCATATAACCTGTTAAAAGTTCTCAACCTGTTACGCTGCTGCTTCCAGTTGCTTTGATTGTTGAGCAGCAAAGGGCTCCGGGTTCCGGCATCGATGCTTCCGGCTGCCGGAGTTGCATTCACGGTACCGTCAGCATTGTAGGCATTGTATAGAGGACTGAGTGAAAAGATCGTACCGATCGGATTTACGTTCTCACCGTCGGTGATGTTCAACGTGTTTTGGGTTGACAAACCTATTGTCACCCTGTCTCCAACCTTCTGGTCTATTTTCGTCGAAAGAGAATAGCGCGTGAAGGCCTGTCCTGGCAACACGGTAGATTGTTTGAAGTAGCCACCGGAGACAGAATACTGTGTATCATCACTACCGCCATTTACGCCGATTGAATGATTCGTTATGTAACCGTTTTTATAGGCTTCCTTTTGCCAATCAGTTTCTTTGCCGGATGCGCGGTTGTTAAGCTCATCCGTTGTGGGACCGAAAGAAGCGCCGTTTGCAACTGCTGCCTGGCGGAAATTCCAGAATTGTTCGCCGTTCATGAGGCTATAGGTTCCCACCGGAGCGGATACACCATAAGAACCGTCATAGAATAAGGTCGGTTTGCCCTTCCTTCCGGCACGTGTTGTTACGATGATGACACCGCTTGCACCACGTGAACCATAGATAGCTGTTGCGGAGGCATCTTTAAGAACGTTCATCGAAACGATGTCGTTTGTGTTAAGGTCGTTGATGGTCCCGTTGAAGGGAATTCCGTCGACTACGATGAGAGGATCATTTGCATCGTTACTGAACGAACGGCTGCCGCGGATCCTGATCACGGCACCGCCCCCTGGTCTTGAAGACGTCGGCTGGATGTCCACACCGGCAACGCGACCCTGGAGGGCTTGTGTGGCATTTGCCACTGTCACATCGCGAAGCGACTGGTCGCTTACTTGCCCGATAGCGCCCGTGATGTCCGTTTTCTTCACCGCGCCATAACCAACCACCACAACTTCGCTTAGACCCACGGCACTGGGTTCCAGCTTGACGTCGATGGATGCGCGCCCACCCACTGCAATTTCCTGGTTTGTATAACCAATGAATGAGAAGACCAGCGTAGCATCGTTGCCCGCGTTGATAGAGTAGTCCCCTTGCGCGTCAGAAACGGTACCGTTGGAGGTACCTTTTTCTATAATGTTCACGCCGGGAAGGCCTGCGCCCGTTTCGTCTGTGACCTTTCCCCTTATGGTCTGTGCCTGCGCTGCCGAGAGACACAGCACGGCCACCAGGGAGAGGGCCAAATACCTGAGTGGCCTGAGCAGTCCACCCACATCCTGGGACTTTAGTAAAATCATTTTTTCCATAGAATTTTGTTTTGTTTAATGGTTGGTGTCCGATGCGCTTCCTGGAAGGCACTTTGTCCGTACCAGAACTAAGGTCTTTTTTTTACCCTGATTATGCAACCGATTGCAAAAAATTTTTAAATGAAATGCGTTATAGTCTATTGGGATCGGTTGTTATTAATGCAACCGATTTAATTTGTTGCATGAAAACCGCTTAAATAAGCTCAAAATCCATACGTGTATCCAGGACACCTATGGACGAAATTTTAACTTACAATCGTTCGCGGAGAGCTATTTTTTCCCGAGGGCCGCGAGCCTTTTGAGCAGCGGCGGGTGAGAATAATGAAAGAAGACGTAGGTAGGATGCGGATAAAGGTTACTCAAATTGTCGACCGAAAGCTTTTTCAAAGCCTGACCCAGCGCATCACCGTCAAAAGTTTCGCGCGCATAGGCGTCGGCCTCGAACTCATTTTTGCGACTGTACAGGCTCATAAAGAGGCCTAAAATGCCGCTGATTGGAGAGTAGAGAATTCCGAAGGCAAGGAGGTTCAGATGGACAGCTTGACCGTTTCCACCCAATGCCAGCGAAAGATCCTGGTTGAAGACCATTTTAGATAAAATGAAAAGCATCAGGAAGACCTGGAGAATTGAAAGAACATAACTCCAGACGATGTGCTTCTTCTTGAAGTGCCCCACTTCATGGGCAAGCACAGCCACCAACTCGGAGGTAGTGTGGTTGCGGATGAGCGTATCGTAAAGGACAATTTTTTTCCTCGCACCGATCCCGGAAAAGAATGCATTTGCCTTTGCGGAACGCCGGGATCCATCCATGACGAAGATATTTTCAATGGGAAAATTTATTTTTTGTGCGAAAGCTTCAATTGCCGATTTCAACTCACCATCAGGAAGTGGTGTAAGCTTGTTAAACAAAGGCAACAACAATGTTGTATAAAACATGTTAACAGCCAGAATGAGCAGCGCCGCCACTATTCCAAACCAGATCCAAAAGTCAGGCCCCAGCCTTTGCAGAAGGTAGATCAGCAAAGCCAGTAGACCTCCTCCCAGAACTGCGGCCAGCGCATAGCTCTTTACCTTGTCCATCATAAAAGTTCGCAGCGTCATTTTGTTGAAGCCGTACTTCTCTTCGATGACAAAAATTGAATAGAGCTGAAAGGGTAACGTGAGAATATCTGAAGCAAGCACCAGCACCCCAAAAAATGCCAGGGCAAGGCTGATCTCGGTGTGAAACCATGGTCGAAGAAGTGTGTCCACTTCCCCAAATCCTCCGAAGACTAGCATGGCTGTGGAGGCAATAAAGCCAAGTCCCGAAGTCATGAAACCAAAGCGGGTCAGTTCGTCGTGGTAGTTAAGGGACTTTTCATATTTATCCCGGTCATAAAACGCGGCCACTTCGACCGGTAGTTCGCGTCGCTTTACGCTGAGATTGAGAACCTCAAGCAATTGCTCGAAAAGGAAGGCGGCGAGCGAGATCCCGATAATTGTATACAGAATGATTTCTGGACTCACCTAAGAAGCCATTTTAATAGTGATTACAGGCAAAATCTTTTTGGTTATTGTGTGTCTTTTTCTGCTCCGGCGTACGCGAACCCCGGCCATGCATTGGACTGAAGGATTGTTTTACACAACATGCTGGACGTTGCGAGGTCACCATTGTACCGATACCAGTTGGCAAGCCCATACATTTTCGTGACCTCATTAACTCCCATCGAGTCGGGTGCCATCGTTACGCGCACGAGCTCTTCAGGCTTAATGACCCCTTTGTACAACATGATTCTTTTGAAATAAGCGTTTTCCCTGTCGGTATCGGCGTCAGGTGAAATCGGCTTAATCACTGCTTCCGCTTTCACTTTGTCACCCTGACGTTGGTAACAGTTATAAAGCCAGTCGCTGGCACCAACCACATTCTTGAGGTCACCACCGGTGGCAACTGCTTGTTCAAATGCAGCGCCCGCCTTCTGATAATCTCCGATCAGGTAATTATATACGCCGATGTGGTACCAGATCTGGTGCCTGACCGTCGCAGTAGGCTTGCCATCGAGACCGTACTCCATTACATCTGGCTCGTTCCGGATCAATTCTTCCGCTTTTGTCAGGTCGGCAATGCACTTGTCCAGTTGACGCAAGGTGATGTACCGGTGGCCACGGTTGCGAAGAAGTTTGTAAGAGTTTGGATTTTTTGTAAGCCCTTCCGTGTAGTTGTCGACTGCTTCCTTGTAACGGGCGGTGGCGACGAGCTGCTTTCCAATCTCTACATAGTCGTCTTCATTAAGATTCCCTTTAGCCTTAATGAGGTTGATGGCACTGTCACTCTTTGCGAGGGCGGTTGCGGTGGCAGGAGTTGAAAAAAGCGGTTTTCCTGCAAAAGAAGTGGCCTGTGGTGAAGGTACTGTTTCTGTTACCGGCTCAGCTTTCCTGCTGCAGGCAAGTGCGAGCACCAGAACGACGACAATAAATGCGTATTTCATGGGATGGTTTTGTTTCCATGAAGGTATCATTAATTTCCAAATCAAGATGGCCGCCGAATCTCGAACAGACAGACCGTGAGTGTTTAGGTGTTTAAGTGTTAAGTGTTGAGTGTTAAGTAGGCGGGATATGAGTATGCGCGTCACCTAACAACTAAAACTTAATACTCAAGAAAGGTAAGCGACCTATCTCAGCAGCTGTTGGATTGCTGCGTCAGTTTTCTCAAAGCCGAAGCTGCTCATTTCTTTGTTCATCATGCGCTTGATGTCGTCATGCGCGAGGTTGCCAATACTTCCCTCATGAGTATGCTGCACAGTTTGGGATGCAGTGAATTTTCCGAGTGCAATGGATTCGCCAACTTTTTTGTAAGCATCACGGAAGGGAACGCCCTGGAGAACGAGCTTATTCACTTCTTCGACGCTGAACAGGTACTTGTACTTTTCATCGTTAAGAATATCCGGCTTTACCTGTACGTTGGACAACATCAGATGCGTCATTCGCAGGCAGGATGTCAGTGTTTTGAAGGCGGGAAAAATTCTTTCTTTCAGAATCTGAAGATCACGGTGATAACCTGACGGCAGGTTCGTTGTGATCAATGTGATTTCATTTGGAAGTGCCTGGAGCGCGTTGCATTTGGCTCTTATCAATTCGAAAACATCCGGGTTCTTTTTGTGCGGCATGATACTCGACCCTGTCGTCAGCTCTTCCGGAAAGCTGATGAAGGCAAAGTTCTGGTTGAGATAAAGGCAAGCATCCATGGCAAGCTTTGCCAGTGTTGCGCCTATATTGGCGAGTGCGCTCGCAACAATGCGTTCAGTTTTGCCACGTCCCATCTGGGCGTAAACGACATTATAGTTTAAGTCCTCAAAGCCCAGCAATGACGTGGTCATTTTTCTATTAAGGGGAAACGATGATCCGTAGCCGGCACCTGATCCCAATGGATTTTTGTTCACGATACGATAGGCGGCCGAAAGGGCGATCGTGTCGTCGACGATGCTCTCGGCATAAGCGCCGAACCAAAGTCCGAAGGAGGATGGCATCGCTAATTGCAGGTGTGTATAACCTGGGAGCAAAGTTGTCTTATGTGTTTCACTGAGCGATAACAGCAAATCGAAAAGATTTTTTGTCTCCCCAATGAGTGCTTGAATCTCCGCCCGAAGAAAAAGCCTGATGTCGACGAGCACCTGGTCGTTTCGGGATCTGCCGCTGTGAATCTTTTTACCGGTGTCACCCAGTTTTTTGGTGAGCATCAGCTCGATCTGCGAGTGGATGTCCTCGATGCCGTCATCGATCCTAAAGTTTCCTTTTTCAATTTCGCGATAGACGTATTTCAGTTCGGCAGTCAGCGCAATTAGCTCGTTTTTCTGTAACAGGCCGATCGACTCGAGCATGGTGATGTGAGCAAGAGAACCCTGGACGTCATACCTGGCAAGGTACAGGTCAATTTCCCGGTCGGAGCCAGTGGTAAAATCAGTGACTGATTGAAGAGAGTCGATGTCCTTTTGCCAGAGTTTCATGGGTGTTGCGTGTTTCCTGTTGCCAGTTTCCGGTCGCCGTAGAGCGATGCAATTTACTCAAGATTATTCTCGACCCATTGAATAAACTTGTTAATCTTCATACTGACAATGTCATATTTTTTTGTCAAATCTTCGTACCTCAGCTTGTCAGTGATGGATTTTGTTTGGAATAAGAAATCAAGGTGATTGATGGTTTCATCGCACTCTGTCTGAGCATAGATGAGGTGCTTTATATAATCAGCCTTATACCTTCGACGGCCATATCCTTCGACAATGGCTATCGTAACGGCTTTGGACGACCGACGCACCTGACTCCCTTCTTCATACAACTCGAGCTTTGGCAAATTCAAGGATAGGTTGTGAATTTCGATAGCAAGTTTCTGGGACTCTTGAAAAATGTCGAGGTCTCGATATGATTTCATTACGTTAAATTAAGTGCAAACCGCTGGCAACAGGCGACTGGAAACCAGCAACCTAAAGTACGCCAATCAATGAAACGTACGCCTCAATCCCCTCCCGGATTTCCTTACAAAAAATAAACTCGTCTGCACTGTGCGATCGTGCAGAGTCGCCTGGACCCATCTTGATGGAGGGCGCCGGAATTAACGCTTGATCCGAGGTTGTTGGTGATCCATACATTTTTTTGCCAAGCTTCTTCGCAGCGACTACCAACGGATGACTCTGTTCGATACCCGAAGGTCGCAAACGCAATGAGCGCGGCTTTGCTTCCGACGATATGTTTTGTTTGATGATTGAAAGAACTTCTTCGAGAGAATACGCGTCCGTCACGCGCACATCAATGGTAAATTTACATTCCGCAGGCACCTGGTTGTGGGCCTGACCGGCTTGAATCACCGTCACCGACATTTTGATTGTACCTAGCGAAGGGGATACCTTCGGAAACTTATACGACTTGATCCATTCAATATCTTTCATCGCCTTATAAATGGCGTTGTCACCTTCGTCGCGTGCCGCATGACCTGCTTTTCCATAAGCAACACAGTCTATGACTAACAACCCTTTCTCCGCAACCGCAACATCGGTGAGTGTAGGTTCCCCCACGATGGCGAAATCTATTTTTTGTAAAGATGGCCACAGGAGCTCGATGCCATTTGTACCTGATATTTCTTCTTCCGCAGTTGCTGCCAGGACTAAATTGTATTTCAGGTCCGGTCGTTCGTAAAAGTGAAGGAAGGTTCCAATTAACGAAACCAAAGGACCACCCGCATCATTGCTGCCAAGTCCAAAAAGTTTGTCACCTTCAATGGTGGCCGCGAATGGATCCCGGGTATAGCCCGGATTGGGTTTCACCGTATCATGATGGGAATTCAGGAGGAGGGTTTGCTTTGTTCCGTCGTAGTGCTTGTTCTTCGCCCAGATATTGTTACCATTCCTTTGCGCCGAAATGCCGTGTGTTGTCAAAAAATCCGAGATGAGATCGGCAGTCTTATTTTCTTCCTTGCTGAACGAAGGCGTGGCAATAAGCTGCTTGAGCAGATCTAGTGATTGTGAATAGATTTGATCCTGCGTCAGCATGTCAGAGCTTGATCAGCGTTCCCTCTGTCTCGTCGTGTGTGTTCTTGAGTAAATCCGACGCTTTTCCAATCAGCACTTCTTTGACGCCGGCGTGAATGGCGGAGAACGCATTCTCAAGTTTTGGCAATATGCCATCCGCGAAAGCACCTTGTTCTAGCAGTTGGTGATACATGACGTCGTTTAGCAGCCTGATAGTAGAATTCTCATCGTCGATATTTTTCAAAACGCCTTTTTTCTCAAAGCAGAAAATCAGCCGCACGTCAAAATGTTTGCTCAACGAAACTGCAAGCACCTGCGCAATGGTGTCGGCATTGGTATTCAGCATGACTCCATTTGCGTGCGTCAGTGGTGCGAAGACGGGTATCACGTTTTGCTTCAGCAGGAAATAGAGCAGGGTAGAGTTTACGCTGTTGGCTGTTATATCGCCAACAAAACCATAGTCGACATCTTTTACCGGTCGTTTCACGGCTTTAATCATGTTGCCGTCAGCGCCTGTAACTCCCATTGCGTTGCACCCGAGCTGTTGAAGCTGCGCTACCATTTGCTTATTGATCAAGCCACCATACACCATCGTCACAAGATCGAGCGTCGGCCCATCAGTTATCCTGCGGCCTTTTACATAATTGGATTTGATGCCAAGTTGATCGCCGAGCTTCGTGGCTATCTTGCCGCCGCCATGTATCAGGATTTTCGGTTCCTGGATTGTTGAGAATTCCTTCAGAAATTGGTTGAGGGCCGCTTCGTCGTCAAGGACATTCCCACCGATCTTGATTATGTAGAGTTTGTTCATACTATCTGGTCTCTCACTTTGATTTCAGGATTGCCGCCAGCACCGCCTGCGCTGCCCAAACTCTGTTCGATGCCTGCCGGGTTACGATGCTATTGGGCCCATCCAATATCTCATCGCTGAGCTCCACATTCCGGCGAACGGGGAGACAATGCATCACCTGTGCATTATTTGTCAGCGCGAGTTTTTTGTTGTTCATCATCCACGAGGTATCGGTGCACAACACTTTTCCGTAATCCGCATAAGCGCTCCAGTTTTTGACATAAACAAAGTCAGCATTTTTCAATGCCTCGTCCTGATTGTGTGTGATGGTCGCTCCTGCAGTGAACTGTGCGTCCAACTCGTACTCTTTAGGGTGGGTGATTGTAAAATCGGCCTCGCCCCAGGCATTCACCCATTGCGCAAAACTGTTCGCAACGCATTGAGGTAAGGCTTTCACATGAGGTGCCCAGGTCAGCACAACTTTAGGTCTCCTCTTCTCTTTGAATGTTTCACTTATGGTAATCAGGTCGGTGAGGCTCTGCAGAGGATGAAGTGTTGCGCTTTCGAGGCTGACGATTGGGATGCCTGCGTATTTTATGAATTGGTTTATGTAATGTTCGCCGTAGTCATCCGCCTTGTTCTTCAATGAAGGGAAGGTTCTGATGCCAAGGATGTCGAAATAATTCCCCAGGATAGGCGCAGCATCTTTCACATGTTCGGCGGTGGTTCCATTCATCACTGCGCCCTCCTCAAACTCGAGAGACCATCCTTCCTGTCCTACGTTAAAAACTATCGACTCCATGCCCAGGTTCGAGGCAGCGACCTGTGTGCTAAGGCGAGTGCGCATGCTTGGATTGAGGAAGAGAAGCCCAACCCGTTTTCCGACTCCGACCTTGCTGTCGGTGCCAAGTGTTCCTTTGAAGGCGAGACCTTTTTCGATTAGGTCTTTGATATCTGCGTCTTTTGCCGAAATAAAATTCCTCATGATAGTTCTTTTGTCAGTGCCGCCAGGAAGAGATCCGCTTCATCTTTCTTTAGTGCCAATGACGGCAGAAGACGTATGGTATTCGGCTTAGCCTCTCCGGTAAAGATAGCGTGTTTGAAAAGCAAGTTGGTCCGCACTTCTTTTTTATCGTCCGGCAGATCGAATCCTATCATCAGGCCACGACCGCGAACGTCTTTGATTGTTGGAAATCTCTTGAGCGCATCGATCCAGTGTTTACCGATCGCATCGGCATTTTCAGTCAGCCTTTCATTCTCCATCACTTCCAGTACAGCCAGTCCCGCAACACTGGCCAGGTAGTTGCCACCGAATGTTGTGCCAAGCATGCCGCTCCACGGCTTGATGTCCGGGTGAATAAGCACGCCGCCGATGGGAAATCCATTCCCCATTCCTTTTGCAGTAGTGATTATCTGAGGTTTTACACTAGCATGTTGATGTGAAAAGAATTTGCCAGTCCTTCCATATCCACTTTGAATTTCATCAAGAATAAAGATGGTGCCGTTCTCTTTGCATTTCTTTTCGAGGAATTGAAGGAAAGAATCATTTGGCAGCCGAATGCCTCCCACGCCCTGTATTCCTTCAATAATAACTGCCGCGACGGAAGGATCCAGTGCTGATGTGAAAGCGCTTTCATCATTGAGTGGGACAAAAACAATTTCATGACCCGCATTAAATGGAGCAACGATCTTTGGGTTATCGGTTACCGCAACCGCGCCCGAAGTGCGACCGTGAAAGGATCCTTTGAAGGCGATGATTTTTTTTCGTCCCGTAATGAATGACGCAAGCTTCATGGCGTTCTCGTTCGCCTCAGCACCGGAATTGCAAAGGAAAAGTTGGTACTCGGGGTAACCGGACACCTCGCCGAGTTTTTCGGCGAGCTTTACCTGGATGGGATTCTGAACGCTGTTAGAATAGAATGAGATCTTGTTGATCTGATCTATTAATGACTTAGTATAATGCGGGTGGGAGTGCCCTATGGAAATGACAGCATGACCACCATACAGGTCGAGGTACTTTTTTCCACTTTCATCCCATAGCCACGAACCCGATGCTCTTGACGGTGTGATGTTGAAAAGGGGGTATACGTCGAATAACTTCATTTCAGTTCAAAGTTCAAGGTCCAAGGTTCAAAGTCTGCTTCGATCAAAGTTCGGTGTGGGGTGCACGCTCGAACCTTGAACTTTGAACCTTTGGGCTATTTTCTTATATTATTAATCTTCTCATACGAAGCCACAATTCCTTTTATGAGCGCTGAGCTAAGTCCCTGGTGTTCCATTTCATTTAGTCCTGCGATCGTGCAGCCTTCCGGGGTCGTTACTTTGTCGATTTCAGTTTCAGGATGGGTATGATGCATGAGCAACAGCGATGAAGCTCCTTTGGCAGTCTGTGCCGCGATAAGCTGCGCTTCCTCGGCGTCGAAACCCAGCTGGATGCCACCCTGCGTTGCTGCGCGAATGTATCGCATAAAAAATGCGATGCCACTTGCCGCCAGTACGGTAGAGGCTTTCATAAGGCGCTCCTCGATCACCAACGTCACCCCCAAGCTGTTAAAAAGATCCTGAACCTCAGCCAACTGTTTGTCGCTTGCGTCTTTGGAACACATGCACGTCATCGATGTGCCGATGGCAATCGCTGTGTTGCACATTGCGCGTACGATCGGGACTTTCTTCTGGATGACGGCCGCGATCTCATCTGTCGAGACGCCAGTAATAGTAGAGACGAGAATATGTTTTTTGGGATCAACGGCCTTGCTGATTTCGGTGAGTAGCCCCTGAACTTGTTTGGGTTGAACGCATAGGATAATAATTGACGCGCCCTTCACTGCGGCGATGTTATCTGATGAAAGCTTGAATCCATCTTTCGCTAGCGATTCGATTTTCGAAAGATTCCTGCGCGTGATCGTAATATTCTGTGCGGAGGTGAGCTTTGCCTTCACGATACCCCTTGCAATGGCCGTCCCAAGATTGCCTGTGCCGAGGATTGCGATTTTCTTTTGTGCCATGATGTTTAGAATGCTGAAGCTTTTAAATGAAGGCCCGCAGTTTCATCCAAGCCGAACATCAGGTTCATGTTCTGGACTGCCTGACCGCTTGCGCCCTTCAGGAGATTATCTGTGACAGAATGTATTGCAAGCTTGCGGCCGACTTTCTCCAGGAACAGCAGGCACTTGTTGGTATTGACAACTTGCTTGAGGTCAACCATCACGTCTGTAACCTTTGTGAATGGATGCGAATGATAAAGTTCTTTATAAAGCTGGTTGGCGTCGGCGATGGAGTAATTGCTCTCAACTACTGACGTTACAAAGATGCCGCGGGTAAAATCACCTCGCCAGGGGATGAAATTCACCGCCTCATTAAACCCTGGCTGAAGCGCGCGCAACGTTTGAGTAATTTCACCAAGATGCTGGTGGGTCAGTGTTTTATATGCTGAGACGTTATTTGCCCTCCACGTAAAGTGTGTGGTGTCCTGCAACTTTTGACCAGCGCCGGTTGACCCAGTGATGCCGGTCGTATGGACTTCCTTAAGTATGCCTGCTTTCGCCAACGGAAGCAATCCCAATTGAATTGTCGTGGCGAAGCACCCTGGGTTCGCGATGTTCGAAGCCTTCTTTATTGCCTCCCGCTGAAACTCCGGCAAACCGTACACAAAATCACGGCCCGGCACCGTATCGCCAAGGCGGAAATCGTTTCCAAGGTCGATGATCCTGACAGACGCCGGAAATGGATTCTCCTGCAAGAGCTTTTTGCTTTCCCCATGGCTGAGACAAAGGAAGAGAACATCCACCGGTGTTTGAAACGATTCCGTAAACTTAAGATCAGTATCTCCGGCAAGGTCAACGTGGATTTGGGTGAGGTGCTTTCCCGCCTGACTGCGACTTTGAACGAACTCAAGCTTGACTCCCGGATGGTTCAGGAGCAGACGAATCATCTCGCCTCCAGTATATCCCGCCCCGCCAATTATTCCCGCTTTAATCATGATAATCAGTTCAGGGTTTAAAGATTAAGATTTAGAGTTCGAACCTTGAACTTCCTTCTCGATTTGGTGGTAGATACCTACCTGATTACCAAATATTTTGGTGAACCCTTTCACGTCGTCGCCTGTCCACCCGAGATTCATTTCCCCGTACTTGCCGAATTTTGACGACATCAGGTCAAAAGGTGAATTGATGCCGTTCACTTGGAAATGACGAGGGTGCAAGGTAATGGACACCTCGCCGGTCACATGTCGCTGTGAGCTTGTTAGGAACGCCTCGAGGTCGCGCATGATAGGGTCCAGGTACTGGCCCTCGTGAAGCCAGTTGCCATAGAATTGTGCAAGTTGATCCTTCCAGCTAAGCTGCCATTTGGTGAGCACATGTTTTTCCAATGCATGATGGGCTTTTATAATAAGGAGGGGTGCCGCAGCTTCGAAGCCGACACGCCCCTTAATGCCTATAATCGTGTCTCCAACGTGAATGTCACGGCCAATACCAAACGGGCCGGCGATCGCCTGCAACTGCTGAATAACGGCAGACGGATGCGAAGCACGTTTTTCGTTGACGGAATACAGCTCGCCTTTCTCAAAGCCGAGTGTAATCGTTTCACTGTCGTTTCTGGTCACCTGTGTTGGCCACGCTTCCTCAGGAAGCATGCCCATTGAGTTCAGTGTTTCCTTGCCACCAACCGATGTTCCCCAAAGACCCTTGTTGATAGAATATTTTGCTTTTTCAAAGTTGTAAATGACGCCTTTGGACTTGAGATAGTCGATCTCGGCTTCGCGGCTTAGTTTCTTGTCACGAATGGGGGTGATGATCTCTAGTCCTGGTGCCAGAATCTGGAGCACCATGTCAAAGCGAACCTGGTCGTTGCCTGCGCCGGTGCTTCCATGAGCGACGGCGTCTGCATGGATCTCGTTTGCATAGTTTGCTGAGGCCAGCGCCTGCGACATTCTCTCTGCGCTCACGCTCAGTGGATAAGTGCCATTCTTCAGCACATTCCCAAAAACCAGGTATTTGATAACCTTGTCATAATAATTCTTAGTCTCTTCGACGGCTCTATGGGAAGCTACACCAAGTCCCAATGCGCGTTTCTCGATTTCCGCGAGTTCGGCAGGAGAAAATCCGCCTGTGTTGACGGTGAAAGTATGCACTTCGTAGCCGAGCTCTTTCGAGAGGTAGATTGCACAGTAGGAGGTGTCCAGGCCGCCGCTGAACGCCAAAACGACTTTCTTTTTCATAATCTATATAAACAATGGTCCCCCGGTTGAGGATTCCGCACGGAACTTGCCGTTTGGGCTTCCCGTACCGGGGGGTCAAATTTACCTTTAAGTTGGATTATATGGATGGATTCCAGATTACCAGAAAAAGAGGAAGCTGAGGATGGAGCTACCCTTTTCCCCTTCGCCTTCATTTTTCTTCCAGCCCTTCAGCATCATGAATTGTTTCAGTCTCATGAAGCGTTCATATAGCCTGGAGTTCTCGGCGAACTTCCACTTTCGGGGAGGCGCATTGTATGGTACCGGCTCCCTGGACGCTGTTTCAGCCCTTTGTTTCTCTTCCGCAGCTTTTTCGGCCGGGTCGTAAAGCATGGCTGTGCACATACAGTTCTTGCGATCCTTGCTCATCAGGATCTCGTAGTTGACGCAACTCTTGCAGCCCGACCAGAATTTCTCGTCGTTGGTGAGCTCAGAATAGGTGACTGGCTCATAGCCGAGGTCAGAATTGATCTTCATGACGGCCAGGCCGGTGGTCAATCCAAAAATCTTCGCGTCAGGGTAACGCTTGCGGGAAAGGTTGAACACTTGTTTCTTGATCTCTTTGGCCACGCCCGACTTTCTAAACGGAGGCGACACGATCAGTCCCGAGTTCGCGACATATTTCTCGTCTTCCCAGGCTTCGATGTAGCAAAAGCCAACCCAGGTGCCGTCGTTAGCGACAGCGATCACGGCCTTGCCTTCGTCAATCTTCTGCTTTATGTAATCGGGCGACCGTTTTGCTATTCCTGTGCCCCGTGCTTTTGCCGATTCAGCCATCTCGGTCGTGATGATCTCGGCATATTTTTTATCGTCCAGGACAGCATCCCGAACTATTATATTCTGGTCCACTTTTGGTCTACAATGATTTAATGAAAAAAAGGATTGAAAATAGAAGGGCGCTTCCACCCAGTGGAATCGCGCTCAGCTGTGCTGCTGAGGTATCAAATCCTGATCTGCCTTCGGAAACTTCTGATCACTACGGGGAGTGCAAGGAACCAGCGACTGACGAGGCTATCGTAGCTCATATGGGTCGCAAGTGTGAAGTTGTTTTTCAAATTCGTTGTTCCAGGTTTATCGTGATATATCTGATCAATTAAATATATGTATGAACCTTTCTACAAAAATAAATGATAAATAAGTCACTATACCAATTTTGATGTAACGTTTTTTTTAAGAAAAAGATTTTTAGCATAAAGTAATACTTGAACAGCCTACCTTACACCGACAAAGTACATGGAAGATTTTCTCCTTCAATACGGATACATCGCCTTGTCGATTGGCACCTTTCTCGAAGGGGAGACTGCGATACTCGTGGCATCTTCATTGGTTCATAGCGGCTTCTTTGAAGGCCCTTCTACTGTAATTTTTGGCTTTTTTGGGTCCTTTGTAAGCGATTGGGTGTATTTCATCGTCGGTCGTCTCAACGGAAAGTTCTTCGTCGACAAGCGACCGAAGCTGAAAGCCAAACTCGCTCCGGTCGAAAAGTTCTTCAGGACAAACCGCCTCCAGATCCTGTTAAGCTATCGGTTTCTTTACGGCTTCAGGGTGCTGCTGCCTCTCATGATCGGGATGAGTGAGATCAGGGTGATCGAATTCCTCTTCTATAGCATCGTCGCCGGATTGTTTTGGGCGTCGACAGTGAGCGTGGTTGGTTATGCTGCCGGCCGGTTTTTTGAGCTTACCCCATTGTCGCTCGAAAAAAACCTCCTCTTCATCGTACTTGGTTTCTTCCTGTTCGGCCTTTTTGTGGGGTATTTCGTCAAGAAATTTGCCGAGAAGAGGTTGGGAGTTTGACAATAGGCCGTTGGGTGTTTGCGGTGCTGACTTTTGGCAGCGAACGCAGGACGACATTGTCCAACCTCCATCTTGGGCGTACCACGCTAAATCGTAACCTCTGAACTCTGAACCGATCCGGACAAGTTCAAATCCGGATCAGTTCAGGTACTTATTTACTCGTAGCGCAGGGTGTTGGAGGGATTTGTCATCGCAGCCTTGATGGTCTGTGCGCTTACCGTGGCAAGGGCCACCAATACCGCCGCAAAAGCTGCAACGACGTATATCAGCAGATTCATATTAATGTGATAGGCAAACGTGTCGAGCCACTTGCTCATTACAATCCAGGCGATGGGCCATGCGAAGAGATTAGCAATGAGAACAAGGATGACAATTTCACGGGATAAAAGCGAGAGGATGCTCGGAACGGAAGCCCCCAGCACTTTCCGTATACCGATCTCCTTTACCCGTTGCATCGTGTTAAACGTCGCAAGACCAAACAAGCCAAGACACGCGATGAATATTGCCATTCCGGAAAAAACAGTGAACAGTTGTCCTTGTTTTTGTTCCGCATCATATAACCTCGAATAGCGGTCGCTGACGAACTGGTAGTCGAAAGGCCGGATGGGGAGGAACGATTTCCATACCCGGTTGATATGTTCTACCCCGTCCTGGAGGTTGTTTGCGGCGATCTTGATACTTATGTTATTGGAATTACCAGTTCTCACAAAAAAACTCATCGGGGCAATTTCCTGGTGGAGCGATTCAAAATGGAAGTCCTTGACGATACCGATTAGCTTACCGTTCACTCCGCCATATACGAAATCTTTGTCGATGCCTTCTTCATTGGTAGGCCAGCCAATGGCGCGTGCAGCCGTTTCGTTGATTATGAACGCCAGCGAGTCATCGGTAGGGATGGACTTGGAGAAATTGCGGCCAGCCGCGAGTTGTATGTTGTAGGTATCGAAGAACTCATAGTCAATGACCACCATTTTCAAGCTCACCCCCGTGTTTACAAGGCTATCACCTTTCCTCACCTGAGGCGCTCCTTGAGAATCGAGCAACCTGCCCGTTGGGAGGCGGGAGGAAGTTGCGACATTTTTGATGGAAGAAGACTTGAGGAGTTCGTTGTAAAAGGCGTCGTATTGTCCCGTTAACTCGCTGTAATATGGAACCGTGATAACTTTATCCTTGTCGAACCCGAGATTTCGGCTATTTAGATAGTCGAGCTGTTGTATTGTGATTGCAGTTGCAATGATCAATGCGATGGAAATTACAAATTGGGCCACCACAAGCGTCTTGCGAATGCCGCCCTTACCCTTTACCGAGCCCTGCTGACCCTTTAGGACTTGCACCGGCTTGAAAGATGAGATGACAAATGCAGGATAGATTCCGGCAATTATTCCCACGATCACAGCGAATACGATGAGTCCTGCGTAGACCGGCCAATGAGTGCTGATATTGAGCGACAGCGCCTTTTGGGTGAAATTATTGAGCCACTGCAGGCTCAGCATCGCAAGGCCGATAGAAAGTACCAACGCAAAAAAGGTTACCACCACCGACTCGCTCAGGTATTGGAACACAAGTTGATTCTTGAAGGCTCCTGCAACTTTTCTCATGCCCACTTCTTTTGCGCGCTTTGTGGCGCGCGCCGTCGATAGATTGATGAAGTTGAAACACGCGATCAGTACGATAAAGAGTCCGATCACTCCCATCATATAAACATTGTCGATATTGCCGCCTACTTCCAACTCGTCATCGAGATGCGACTTCAGGTGCACATCCGTCACCTTTTGGACAAAAAGCGTTGAGTTCTGGGAGGCAACGAAGTTCGCGGGAACACCGAAGTTGGCGATCGCGAAAGGTCCTAAATGTTTATCCAGGAACGCCGGAAGTTGGCTCTCCAGCTTCTTCGGGTCGGCTCCAGGCTCAAGAAGGATGTAGGTGCTGAATGCATTGTTTCCCCAGTTGGTTTCGAGCCCACGCTTTCCATAAACGGTACTGTCCTCCAGCGTACTGAATGAGACCATGAAATCCGGATGCCAATGTGACTGTCTCGGAAAATTCTTATAGACGCCGGTAACTTCGAAGTCAAACCTCCGGCCACCTTTCATGTGTTTTCCGATCACGTCGGTTGATTCAAAATATTTTTTCGCCATGCTTTCAGAAAGCATGATCGTATAGGGTCTTTTAAGTGCTTCGTTGGCATTGCCTGAAAGAACTTCCACGTCGAAAATTTTAAATAAGTCAGGTTCGGTCAAATAGACCTCGTTTTCGCTTGCTATTTTACTCCTCTCGCCATTCTCTTCGATGGCCATGACGAGATTGAATTGCAGCGTCCGCGCCATTCTTTCGATCTCGCCGTAATCATTTTTCATCAGTGGTCCGATGGGAGGCGCCACCGTGGCAAGATGAAGATTGGGAACGCCGTTGCGGTCGAGGAAGTTTCTCGTTACCCGATAAACCCTGTCTGCGTTCTTGTTGTACTTGTCGTAACTGATTTCATCGGTTACAAACAGGTAGATCATCAGGGCTGACGCCATGGCAATTGCCAGACCGGCGATGTTAATGAATGCCGTAAGCTTGTTACGAAAAATGCTTCGGATAGCAATCTTGAGATAGTTCTGTATCATAATGGAATTGGTTATTCGGATCGTAATGCTTTAACCGGGTTTCCCACCGCCGCTTTAATTGACTCAAACCCGATGGTGAGAAATGCTATAAGGAAGGAGGTTACGCCAGCGAGGACAAACACAATCAATCCGGGTTGAATCTTGTAGGCAAACCCTTCAAGCCATTTGTTCATTCCGTACCAAGCAACAGGTATGGCAACAACGAATGCGATCATTACCAGCAAAATAAATTCCTTCGACAGCATTTTAACAATACCTCCAACTGAGGCGCCCAGTACCTTTCGAATGCCGATCTCCTTAATGCGTCTTTCAGCCATGTAGATCGATAAGCCATACAGCCCCATGCAGGAGATTATGATGGCCAGCATGGTAGACCAGGTAAGCATGATCGAGATCCGGTCGTCGGATTCATATTGCTTTCGTATACTTTCACTCAAGTACTGGCTTTCGAAGGGAATGCCCGGAATAATCTGGCTCCATTCGGTTTTCATAGCGTCGATCGCGGAGGACGTTTTGCCGCTTTCAAAAGATGCTGCCATGAAAGAATATTCAATGCGGCGTGCCGGCAGATAAAACAGCATGGGCACGATAGGCTGATGAAGAGAGAATTGGTGGAAGTCTTTCACAACCCCGATGATCTCATGTGTCCTTAGCTTGCCATCCCATTCGGTAAATAATCTTGAACCGACTGCTTTTTCGAGGGGAATATTGAAAACTTTCAGACTCTCTTCATTTACAAGGATCTTGTTGTTCGGGAAAGTGTACGAAAATGTGTCTGTTGGGGCAATGAAGTCGCGGCCTGCGAGCAATGGGATGTCCAGAACATCAAAATAATGTTCATCGACGTGAACCGCACGATGAAGTGTGCCCTTATCCTGAGATGACCCCTCATTATACAGCGCGAAATCCTGGAACAATGGCGTTGATGGAAGACTGGATGTCGCCGACACTTCTTTGACCCCCGGTATCCTTTTGAATTCATCCCGCAGGGTTACGAATTTTTGGGTGACTTCCCGTGACCGGAGCGGAATCATGATCGTTCCTTCGTCGCGGAAGCCCAATGATTTATTCCTGATGAATCGGAACTGGTCTTGTATGATGAAAATAGATGAGATCAATGTAATCGCGATGATGAACTGGAACACAACCAGTCCTTTCCGTAGCCAAGCCGATCCGTCCCCGGTAAGATTTTTGTTTTTCAATACCTTCGAAGGTTCGAATGACGATAGAAAGAATGCAGGATAGCTCCCCGCAAGCAATCCCGTTGTGCCACCGATGGCAACTACCGCCAGCACTACAAACAGGATGTTTGACGGGTTGATCGACAAGTGTTTTTGAGTCACATCATTGATCACGGGCAGCACAATGGCCACCAGCCCGATTGCAATTATCAGGGAAGTGAAGACGATCGTAAATGATTCGCCCAGAAACTGGTTGATAAGATTTGCCCTATGCGCCCCCATCGATTTCCGGATTCCAACCTCGCCGGCACGCTGAGCGGCCTTCGCCGTGGTCAGGTTCATGAAATTAATGCATGCAATCAAGAGGATGAAAATTCCGATAGAACCAAGGATGTAAACATATACGATGTTGCCGGAGCCGGTTTCACCGAAAGAGTCGCTGAAGTCAGAATACAACCGGATATCGTCAAGCGGCTGAAGGTGAAGTTCTTTCTTAAGGCCGGCGCCCTTGAGGTCGGCACCTGCATGTTGCTCCAGTAGTCCGGCAATCTTTGCCTCTACGGCTGCCGGAGAAGTGCCGGGTTTTAGCTTGAGATAGCCTGAGACAAAATTGTTCCATGCCCAGGTGGTCTCACGCTCGACATACCGGCCCCATCCCTTGCTATTCATACACATATAAAAATCTGCATCTGTATGCGATTGTTGTGTCGGTGTTTTCAGCACGCCAGATACCCGGAAAGTATCTGCGGACCTTCCGCTGTTGATGATGAGCAACTCATCGATTGGATTCCTATCCAGGAAGATCTTTTTCTTCAGTACCTCGGAGATAACCACGGAAGAAGGCTTGTCAAGGGCTGTTGCCGGATCGCCCTCAACAAAGTCGCTGTTAAAAACTTCGAAAAAGGTCGAGTCTACGAGAACGCCTTTCTTCTCATAGAACAGCTTGTCGTTATACTTAATGAGGTGTTGTTCTACTTCAGGAGGAGAGACCAGCCTGGTAGCCAGCTCGATTTCAGGAAGCACGTCGACCAGGTCCATGGCGATGGGCGGTGAGGATCTGGGGAAGCTCTCCGACTTGGCATCACGCGTGAACGTAGTCGTGATCCGGTAGATCCGCTCATGATCGGCGAAATGTTTTTCAAAACTCAGCTCATCCTGGATGTAGAGCGCGAGCATGATGCAGCATGATACGCCTATTGACAGACCCAAAATGTTGATCACTGAAAAGGTCTTGTTTTTCAGCAGATGGCGAAGCGCGACCTTGATGTAATTGCTAAGCATTGGTGGTAGCTTAAAGTTTAAATATCCCGGCTGTTGCGTTTGGTTACGAACAGACCGGGTTATTTTTTGAATAGACGCTCCACTGCAGCAAAAGTTTCAGCAAGATCTACACGCAGACTGTTCGAACATTGTTCGGAAATGAGACAGACTGCGACCATGTGCTATAATTTGATAAAATGCCCCTGTTTACATCGCACAATTATTTTCGAAGTATTCGAAAAATCATCCAAAGGATTTCCCTCGAGTGCGATAAAGCTCGCTTCATATCCCGCAGTCAATGAGCCAATTTTTCGTTTTGGAAAAATGGTGAGGGCAGAGGTTTCGCACCACATTTTCAAGATGGAAGTGTTATCAAAAACGCTCAAGCTTTGCAGCGCCTTTACTTCGTCGACCGGACTTTCTGCGTGGTCGCTGCCAATCGCAAGCTTTACGCCGCTCGCAGCAAGCAGTTTTAAATTGTATGCCTGATTTTGCTCGACTAATGGCATAAGGCTTTTGTCTTCGACCAAATTCCTTGAGAGGAGGGCGGTAACAACGATGATGTTTTTTGATGCTGCAAGCCGCGCATCCTCTTCAGTCAGCCGGTAGCGCCCGATATCTTCCTTTGATGTGAGGTAGAAGCCTGGTGTATGATTGATTTCGTCTACACCTGCCTTTACCGCGTTTCTGAAATCGACAGTTGTTTCCACGTGACATGTTACCCTGAGTCCGTTTGCGTGGGCCTTTGCAACAATGAATGGGACAAGGGCCGGATCGAGTCCTTTTCGCAATGGGAACTTTGTTTCGGGTGCAGTCTTATTAAAAAACTCAGAATTGGCCAGGTAGACTTTAATGAAGTCCGGTTTTCCTTCCATGATTGTAGCCCATTTGTTGTTGAGATCTTTTTCCGAATCGATAGTGTAATAGGCGTTTCCATTGAACCATCCTTCAGGAATGTTCCCCATGTGTGGCCGCACATGTTCTTCATATAATCTTTCCGGATGACCACCTGTACTTGTAAGGCCCGCGTTGGCGAACGAGCCATCGACGCTGAAATGATTGTTGATCTTGGGGAATAGGTTCTTTGTCCAGACGCGCAGGTTGTTGGGGTTCTTCACATAGAATACTCCGTCCTTGAGGTACCGCCTGATGCGTGCGTCCATATCGCCGATGCCTTCCAGTGCATGGGTATGCGCTTCGCTGAAGGGTGGGACGATGAATCTGTTCTTGAGATCGATTGTAGAATCAATTTTCGATCCGGGTGCATCCGCGAAAACGCCGTTGATGGAATACATGACCTTTTTTTCGAATGAATGGCCGTTGAACCATAGTCCATTAATGTATTGGTAGGTGGCAAGATGTGGAGGATTCGATAACCCCCGGTTAGCAGGCCAAAGCGACAGGCCAATCAACAGAATCAAAGCAATGTGTTTCATAATTTTTTTAATCAAGACTACGTCGAAAGGAAGCACAAGAAGGAGGGGCTGATGTACACAGCCGGCAATTGAGGTGCAAGAGCCTTAGATTGTTATTCGACCCCCAGATCACAGGAATCCGGCGATCAAGATCATTTTAATTGCATTGACACCATTTTTGATAGGTACCCATATTGGTTTCGTTACGTTTGTAGACACGATGGTATTGTCCATTATTTTCAAAATTGTCTTCCTGGCTCTTCTCTGGTGGGTGATCTTACCAACGTTTCGGAGACGCCGTCAGGTAGCGTCCCTGTTTGTGCGTATAGCAGTTCTGCTCATCGCGTCCCTCTCATTGGAGGTATTTACGTCGTGGCAGTACCAGGTGTTTACTGTTGGTCACATGATCCATCATCCCTCGCCAGTGATTTGGGTCAACCTGGCGGAGTACCTTGCAATTACACTTGTGTGCGTGGCAATTTTTTTCGCGCGCGAATGGGTGCACACCGAACGTCAGCAAAGTCTTATGAAAGAGGTTCAGCTTTCCACGGAACTGAATTTCCTCCGATCACAAATTCATCCGCATTTCCTTTTCAATACACTGAATAACCTTTTCTCGATCGCACAACGCGACGGGAACGAGGATATGGCTGCAGGAATATCGAAGCTTTCAGGGTTGATGCGATATATTCTCTATGACAGTCGTGTTGATAAAGTCTCTTTGGTAAAAGAGATTGAATACATGAAGGACTTTATCGGCCTTGCCAGGCTTCGGTTCGCTGAGGATGAAGGGGTAGTAGAAATGTCCATCTCAGGCTCGCCCGAAAGAAAGATGATCGCGCCGATGATACTGCTCCCTTTTATTGAGAACGCGTTTAAGCACGGTGTCCTTATTGAGCAGCCTTCGAAGATCATTATCTCAATATCCACTGCTGACGATGCGATCTTATTCCGATGCACGAATCCCATCGTCGGGCCGCGCGCAAAAGGAACGGAAAGCGGCATAGGGCTTGAAAACGTGAAGCGTAGATTGATACTCCTTTATCCGGGAAAGCACAACCTTCTTATTGAAGACACAACCGATCAGTATATTGTAAACCTGACGCTGCTTGAATGAACTGCATTATTGTTGATGACGAACCCAATGCGATCGAAGTATTGAAGCGGTATGTCGAAAGGACGCCTTTGCTCGATTTGCGTGGGACTTTCCGGGACCCAATGAAAGCACAAGCATTTTTGAAAGAAGATGACGTGGATTTGATTTTCCTGGATATTAACATGCCAAACCTATCTGGCATTGAATTCATGAGAAGCCTTCACCTCAGGCCTGCGGTTATCTTCACTACGGCCTATTCGGAGCACGCTGTTGAGAGTTATGAACTGAATGCGGTCGACTACCTCATGAAGCCGATTGTCTTTGAGAGATTTTTAAGGGCCGTTAACAAGGCTCATGATCACGTGGACAGGGGCGGAGAGGCACGCGCGGGCGCCTCTGTTGGCGCCGAGTCTATTCTTTTAAAGAGCGGTGCCCAGACACACCGCGTTCCCGTTTCGGAAATTCGGTACGTTGAGAAGGATGGAAACTATCTTTCCGTCTGCTTGTCAGATCGAAAGATATTGGTCCGGGCAAATATGAATGATGTTTTTTCCTGGTTGCCACAGGAGCATTTCTGCCGGGTGCACAAATCGTTCGTTGTTTCAATTGAGCACGTCGATACAATCGAAGTGCATAGGGTACTCATTGGTAAAGTTGAAATACCGCTGGGAGCTGCTTACCGTGCGGGTTTTCTCGACAAGATGAAAGCCAGTTAAATCAAATCATGAAGTTGGTGGAGTGAGATTGGGAATGGTGACCACGAACTCTGTCCCTTTTCCGTACTCCGAATGCACTATGATGGTGCCGCCAATTTTTTGCACTGCTTCTTTGACGATATACAATCCCAGGCCGGACCCGGAGCCATTTGCTGAGGCCCTGTAGAACATTTCGAATATTCTGGGACGTGCGTCAGTGGGTATACCCTCGCCATTGTCGCGAACGCAAATTTCAGCGGTGCCATTGTTGCAAGTCACCGCTATTTCCAGTGCAGGATCTTCCTTCCGCAGGTCGGCATACTTGATGGCATTGGAGATAAGGTTTTTTAAAATTATTTCCAGGCGTGTAAGGGCAGTGTGGAATGGCCCGTTTTGCGATATGTTGATCGAACGCCGTATGCGGCTCATGTTTTCCATGAACTGAAGTTGTTCGAAGACACCGTTGACGATGGACTCGAAGTTCACCGGCTCCGATTCGACTTTCAGCCTTGTGTTGCGCGAATGATCAACGATGTCACGTATGAAGTGATCAAGTCGCAGCAATGTTTTCTTTTGCAGGTCGAGGAGCTGTTCGAGATTGTCTCTGTTTTTTTCCAGCCTTGCAACTTCGATTAATCCAAGGAGGGAGGCGATGGGTGCCCGCAGATCGTGCGAAGCGCTGTATACAAATCGGTCCAGCTCTGTATTGATCTTCAGCAGATCGTCATTGCGGATGAGGAGAGCGTGCTGTATGGCCTTTCGTTCGGAGATATCACTCTGAACAGCAATAAACTGAATCACCTTACCCGTGCGGTCCAACAATGGCTGAACTTCAATGGAAACCCAATAAGGAGATCCATCCTTTTTATAATTGATCAGCTCGACATCTTTGAAGCCCTGTCCTTTCCGGGTCATATTGCGCATGAAATTTATCACGTCCGGATTAGTCTCCGGACCACGAAGAAAACTTCCTGGCTTTTTTCCACGCACTTCCGGTAGTGTGTAACCTGTGATGCGCGTGAATGCGGGATTAACCCATTCGATCTTTCCATCACCGTCCGAGAGGACTACCATGTTTGTAGTGGTGTTTGCAACCATTGCCAGCCGTCGATGTTCTTCTTCCGCTTTCTTGCGTTCACTGACATCCCGGACGATGGCTTGAATTTGTACTTCGTCTTTCAGGTCAAGCCTGTTAAGCGAAACCTCCGCGTCAAACAAAGTTCCGTCAAGGCGCATATGGCGCCATTCGAAAAATTGTGGCTGGCCACTGAATGCGGCGTTGATCATCTCTTTAGCGACTTCCGCCGACGGGCGACCATCCGGTTGGGTAGGAGGTGAGAAGCGAATGGGCATCTGGCCGATAACCTGGTGCCTTTCACATTGAAATATCCTGAGCGTAGCATCGTTGCAGTCGACGAATCCACTGTTCATTGAAAAGATGAAGATTGCGTCGTGCGTTGAATTGAAGAGCGTGCGGAGCCTGAACTCACTTTTTTTCAATATCTCAGGTGCGCGCTTGTTTTCAGTAATGTCGTAAGAGACGCCAATTACATTTTGTACTCTGCCATTCAGATCTAACACTGGAGTATATGTTGTGCTGAACACACGGCCTTCGAGCGTTACCTCGTCAACAATCTGCTCGCCATCGAGTGCTCGCCTGATGACTGCAATGAGTTCAGGGTCGTCCCTGAAAAGATCGAAAACCGATAGTCCCGAGCTTGGTCCAGGGTGGTGGCCGAAAGACGTGAGATCGAAGCCTTTTGAATAGGTGAGAATACCATCGCTGTCGATAAGGAAGGTCTCAACGGGCGAAGAGTTCTCTCCGGATGCATTTGCGTCAATGATTGAATGCGAAATCCGCTGCCCGTCGCTCTGCTCCTTTTTCATTATATGAACTTTGCCAATTTGAGTCGAATTTAAAATTCATTCTCCCGTAATTCCTTACATCATACCTCAGGAAAGTAAGATTGAATCAGGCCGATCGTGGCGCGCCTGATTCTTTTCTGGATAAAAGGGCCTTATTTAATTTCCTTACGTTGAGGTGGTCGTCTTCGCTGAATAGCTGTATCGAAGTTAAACGATTTAATGAAATCTCATCGGCATCTGCACAGATTTGATAGCTTTTTTACAAATTTTTGTGATATCTGCCATGTACCGCCTTCAATATAGGGGCCTTGTATTGTGTAAATTGCGTAACACCTTTATGTAATGACGAAAGAGAAATCGGTCTTAATGCTGGACGACCAAGGCCTCGCAGAGATACCCGAAAGTGTACGGGATAACATGGCAATAGAAGGTCTGAGTTTGTATAAAAACAAGCTCAAAGGATTACCCGGGTGGGTGGGACAGATGCACAAGCTAAGATTCCTGAATCTTGGTGACAACCTGCTTGAGACAGTGCCCGAATGCATTTCCGGACTGCAGACCCTTCGAATGCTTGACTTGGGACACAATCAACTTACCGCCTTGCCGGATTTCCTGGGCAGCCTTTCAAACCTGACGGACTTTCTCTATCTCAGCAATAACAGGCTTGATTCGATTCCCGACGCGTTGACAAACCTCACGCGATTGAAATACCTGAATGCAACGGACAATCGTCTTAAGAACTTACCGCATGTTATCGGCGAAATGCGATCGTTGATTGAGTTACGCCTTTATAAAAACAGTATATCCCAAGTTCCTGCCTCGATTGGCGGACTCACTAACCTCATCGAGCTGCACCTGATGGATAACTTAATTCAGGATCTGCCAGGATCAATCGGGAAACTGAAGAACCTCAAGGAGCTCCGCTTGTCGGGAAACAAGCTTACGGCATTGCCACCTGAGATCGGGGAGCTCTCATCATTGAGTGTGCTTGACCTCCGATTCAACAACCTTGAAGGTTTGCCGGGCCAGATCGGTATGCTTGCCAGATTGCGATTCCTCGACCTGAGGGCAAACCGGTTGACATCAATTTCGGAAAACGTTTTCGACCTCCCAATGTTGGAGAAACTTGATTTGCGTTGGAACCATGAATTGTCAGAACCGGCAGCAATTGGAAAGCTTCGCGAACGTGGCTGCATTGTTTATACATAGGTAACCAGTTAGTGCGTTTATCGTAATTGCATTACAGAAGATCACTCCTTTGTCCGATACGAAAAGTGGAGCAGCAGGTAGCTATTAATCTTATAAGAAAAGGAATACTGGCAGCCGGTAAAGAACGGTGGGCGGACCTTGGTGCGGGAGAAGGCTCCTTCACGTTCGCCCTTTCCTCACTGCTGCGCCCCGAAAGCCTGATCTATGCCATAGACAATGACAAGAAAGTCCTGGAGGCATTACATGTTAATTCCGGTGTTCGGATTGAAAAGATTATCGGTGATTTCAGGGACGAGGATATCATTCCGCAATCCCTTGATGGATTGGTTCTGGCAAATTCAATTCATTACATAGATAATAAGCGCACATTGATTGAAATGCTTCTCGGTAAATTGAATAAGCAAGGTCGGATCATAATTATCGAATATGACATGGATAACTCTAACCGCTGGGTGCCATTTCCACTGAGTTTCCTGTCACTTGTCGCTTTGTTTGGTTCGATTGGGGTGCCGAAAGTTGAAAAGATAGGCGAAGTGCCTTCGCGTCTAAATACCTCGAACATGTACGCCGCCGTTATTTTTCCATGATGCATGCTGCGTCCAGCATATAGGCGCCATTCTACTTCGAATAAGCTTAAAGCATTGCTTGAAGCGGTGTGTGCACAACCCGGTTGAAAAGTTGTGAACTACTTTCTTATAATTTGTTAGGAGTGAGTTAAAGAGTCAAGTATGTTTATATCACTAAGTTGAATTTCTAACAACAAGTTCAACAGGTGCCGGGAAAACAAAAGACAATTATCTACGGATAACGGTCGACAAAAAAACCGGAACATGTTGAATGCGTCTAAACAAAGGATCCTTCGGGAAAACTGGGAAGGGCGCAGCTCCGAGGTTGGCAACTGTAAGGTTGACAACGCAAGTGTTATGGTGATAGAAAAGACAAAGTGTTGTGAATTGACCACGGTCGATCTCCCAACGAAGACGGGAAAACTCAAGCAATTGACGTTTTCCCGTTTTTTTTTGTGCCCTTTGATATCCTAAAACACAAATATCCGAGATGCCGTCGTCCTGCCGAATCGTCCATATGCTAGTCGATCTATATGTCAGTTAGTGCCCCACTAGTGGCGGCATGCAATTGGTGTATATAATTTCGAACTATGAAAATCCTCGCTATTTTAATCTGCCTGTTGTCATTTGAAACCCTCTTGGCTCAGCCTGCCTCGCAGGAGGCTGTCGATTTGCAGCGAGCCACCCTGGAAGAGCGGTTTTCGATCATGAAAAACAAGTCCCAGAAATACGGAGACTATACGGTGATAAAGGAATCTGTGCTTGAAGGTGTCTGGAAGATCACCAGGGACTCCATGCGAACCCAGAAGGCAACGGTAAAAGAAAGACAAGCGACCATCACGAGTCTGGAACGTCAGCTACAAAATGCTAACGCTGCTTTGCAACAAAAAGAAGCATCGATGGCAGAGCTGATAGAATCCAGTACCCACATTTCGATTCTCGGCATCAATTTCGAAAAGAAAGCTTTTGCCATGATATTCTTCACGCTCGTAGTCGGCCTGGTACTGACGCTCGTAGTGTTAACAGGCAAGTTGAAATCAATGTATTCGGCTATCAACGAGAAGGTAGACCTGATTAACGCGACTACTTTTGAATTTGAGGAATACAAGCACAAGGCGCTCGACAAGCAGACGAAACTGTCGCGCGAGCTTCAGAATGAGCGGAACAAGCTCATGGAAATGAAGAGAGGTTGAGGCGCCCACGCAAAGGCGCAAAGCCCACTAAGAACAATTAACTTGGCGGGCTTTGCGTGATTTGGGGTGGGGCTGTACTATTTCAACTCCAGCACAACTACAGCATGTGCCGGCAATTTTACTTTCAGCGTAGACCCGGATATAGATGCGTCTTTGAAAACGCCCGGCTTCACTTTTTCCGGCATCTCGAAGGAATTGTAATCCTGGAGTTTTTCGCCCGCAAGTACTCTTCCCGTTACCGAAGAGAATTTTGCGCCGCGCACATCGATTGAAATATCCTGCGAAGCTTTGGCGTCTATATTGACAAGAGAAATATGAGTCACTCCTTTGTCGTCCTTGGATGCTGACGCTGAGATCGCCGGGAGCTTGTCGGATCCAAAACTATAGACCGGGCTGGTGAATTCCATGGGCAGGAGGGTGGCATCCTGATGAACATTGTACATCTCCATGACATGATATGTCGGGGTGAGCAGCATCTTTTCCTCATTCGTAAGGACTACTGCCTGCAGCACGTTTACAGTTTGGGCAAGGTTTGCCATTCGCACTCTGTCTGCGTGCTTGTGAAAAATGTTAAGCGTTACACCGGCGAGGATGGCGTCGCGTATGCTATTTTGTTGATACAAGAAGCCAGGATTTGTATTCGGCTCCACGTCGTACCAACCGCCCCATTCATCAACTACCATTGCGACTTTCCTGGCGGGATCATATTTGTCCATGATGGTGGAGTGTCGTGTGACAAGCTCGTCCATTTTCAACGCACGTTGCAGGGTTTGAAAATATTGTTCCTCTGAGAAATCTTTGGCAGAGCCTTTCTTATTCCAGTCGATGACAGAATAGTGATGCAACGCAACACCCTCGAGCATATTATGCGGAACGTTCTTCATGATAACTTCAGTCCAGTTATAGTCATCTGAACTGGCGCCGGAAGCAATCCGGAAAAGCTTCCCTGAATTCGTCCAGTCAGTCATGAAAGTCGCGTACTGCCTGTAGACATTTACATAATGCTCCGCAGTCATGTTGCCACCACATCCCCAGGCCTCATTTCCAACACCCCAGAATTTTACATTCCAGGGTTTCTCTCTGCCATTTTCCATCCGAAGCTTGGACATGGGACTTACGCCACCGAAAGTGGTGTATTGAATCCATTCCGCAACCTCTTGAACAGTGCCGCTTCCTACGTTGGCTGACAGGTACGGGTCGGCTCCGAGGAGCTCACACATATTGAGAAAGTCATGCGTACCAAAGCTGTTGTTTTCGGTTACGCCTCCCCACCATGTGTTCACCATAGTCGGGCGTTTCTCCTTCGGACCGATACCATCTTTCCAATGATAGGTATCTGCGAAGCAGCCACCCGGCCAGCGAAGGTTTGGTATTTTCATTTTCTTAAGCGCCTCAACGACATCATTTCGGACACCGTTCGTGTTTGGGATCTTTGTATTTCCTTCACCGACGTAAAACCCGCCATAAATGCATTTTCCTAAATGCTCAGAGAAATGGCCATATATATGTTTGTTAATCTTCGGTCCTGTGACATCCGCATTCAGCGTAATCTTTGTTTGCGCGGCCGCAGTTAATGTCAAAACCACCAGCGTGAGTGAAAGGAGTTTTATCTTCATAATTATTAGTGTATAGAGTACACGTAATATAGGAAGGAATGGCGTAATGTCCAGAGATTTTAGAAAAAAGTGAAGGCAGGCTGTGTCGTATCAATAAGAGCGATGGATGGCTGGATCGAGCCCCACCATCTTCACGGTATCAGAACTTACTATTGCGCCCAGCTTTATTGCGTCTATCATGCTTGACGTTGCGTCGTCTTCGTGACCACCAAGATGATGGTAGCTTAACGACAGATAATATTTTGAAAATGCATCACGCGACAGCTGAGAATTAGCGAGCGCAGGGATGGCGGCATGATAATAGCCAAGGCTATAGTAAAGGATGCCCGACATGAAATAAGACTCTCGTTTGAATTGTGGGATGAGGTCCTTGCCTGCATTCCAGACCTCATTCGCTTCTTCGAAGTCGCCTTTGTGAGCGAGCGCGAGGCACGCGCCGTAATAGGCCTTATAATTCTTTCGGTCCGTCCAAATCGCTTTGCGATAGCTGGCGATGGCCTCTTCAGTTCGGCCTGCACGCAGTAGTTCCCGGCCAAGGACAAGCGTAAATTTTATTTCCCTTGGAAACTTTCGATGAGCGAGTTGATAAATTTTCAGGGCTTCACCCTGGCGGCTCATGTCCCGGTAGCACTCACCCAGCCTGTAATACGCCGTAAGGTTGCTCGAATCTTCCTGTAGGCAATTGCTATATACTTCAGCAGCAGCGGTGAGATACCTGTTTTGAAACAATGTATCTGCTTTTTTCATCAGGGGTGTGCTTATCGACCTCATCCGGGTTGACACCTTGGAATAATTTTCGCGCAGCACCATTGCTTTGAAATCTGTAGGGTCTGCTCGGATGCCCAGCTCTCGCAATATTGCTGGATCAACGTAGAGGTCGGTGGCGACAGCACGTCTTATATTACGTTTGGCCTGGCTGTAAAATTTTTCACCCTTATTATAATAGTACATTCCTACACAATAGTCCCTGAACGAAGCGATCTCGCGTTGATCTTCACTCGTCAGATTTCGCACTGCATCACGTGATTTCTCATTTTGGTTGAGGTTGTTGTAAAGCAGGGATTCAAAAATATAAAGGTAGTCTATCGTTGCGCCCAGTGGATTTCTTGAAGTGTAAGTGACAGTGGAGACAGGGGTTAATCTTCCTGTTGCAGCTATCACCTGGTTTGTCAATAAGTCCCGTCCTTTTTTTAGATAAAGTAGTGCCTTGCCATCGTCGTTGAGTTCGTGGGCAGCCCAGCTAGCACCCAAAAATCCCTCCGGATCTTCGGGGTGCAGAATAATTTGTTTTTCAAAATAGTAAAGAGCGGTTCTCGGAATTGATAACAGCAAGTAAAGCTGACCAAAGCCGAGGTTTAGTAGTGGGTTGTCTGGAAATCTCTTCTTTGCCAGCAGCAGAATCTCGTACCCTGCCCTGAGATCATTCCTGGCAACATGGCACTGTGCCAGCCGGAAGTACGCGTCGCAAAAGGAAGAGTCTGTTTTTATGAGTCCGCCGAAAATTGCAGCGGCTTCACTCCATTTGCTAAACGCAAACTGCACTTCTGCATTCAACCAAATTTTGTGAACCTCCGGTCCAACTTTACACTTGATCTGAAATTCAACCAGCTGTCCGGCGGTTCTGTTGTCCTTGATCGTCATTTGACCCGGACCGACTTGCTGGATTTGGTAAGCGTTCTGATTTATCAGTCTTAGATATTCTATGAACTGTGCTCTCCGGAATAGATTCTGAGTTGCAATCTGCGCCGGTGATATAATGGCAATGCCAATACCCGCTGCGGTTAGCAGGATCGTCAAAGACCTCAGCACAGAACATTGAGTAACCATTTTGAAGCAATGGTTTCCTAAAGATATTGTTTTGATCCCGCTTTCGCAGAAAAGTCACATTTCCTTGATTCGGGTCAACGTCCTTTGTTCAGGAAAGTATCGACCCGCAACGCCACATTTTCACGGATATTCATGTAAAAGAAATTCATGTCCGCCCTGTGCCAGTTCTTTCTTCGCAGCAGCCAGCGACCTTTTACATAGGGTTTGTTAACCCAAAGTATTCCTTTGTGATTCTGCGCATCGACCAAATTGGGGACAAAGGTAAAATGTAATCCCACGCCACCGTGATTAAGTTCTTTGGGTGCAAAGGTATCGGAGGAATTCCATAGCAATGGATTCGTGGACAACGCATGCGCATAATAAAGCTCATACGTTTTGGGAAATGCTTCCCTGGTGAAAGTATTCCAGGACGACCAGGTACCGATGTCATCGGGTCTTTCTGTAGGACGAATATTTTCAAAAGTTTCTGGTGAGATCGCCCGGCCAGCAAGGTAGGCAGCAACCAGTTGCTTCCTAAGTTCGGTGTTATCGAAGTAGTCTTTGAGTAAGCGCATACAGTGATAGCTTCCCTGGCTGTGCGAAGCAATTACGATTGGTCGGCCTTGGTTGAAATGCTTGAGGTAATGATCAAAAGCAGCCTTCACGTCCTGATAAGCGAGTTCAAGGGCTTGCTCGCCGTCGCGTTTATTGTTTGTATAGAATGCATAAACATGCGCTTGACGATAATACGGAGCGTAGATCCGGCAAGAGCCGTTGAAAATTGTCGCCTGGTTTAAGATCGTCGTCAGTTGTGTCTTTGCATTCAGTTCGTGGTCATTACAATCCGCGTTCCATTTGAACGCATTCTTAGGTTTACCCAAAAATGTCGTAGGATGGACAAAGAATACATCTGCTCTTGCAGACTCCTGTTGATTCTTCAGATTAGATTTGAGAGGCACGCTGTCTGCCGCATCCAGCTTATTGGGATGCGCTGCCCAAAATTCGATACGATTATAGTCTGGCGGCGGCGGAATTGAAACCGACGAAAAACTCTCCTCAATGGGAAAGTTGCCTTTGCTGCAGGCAGCAAGGACTACAAGAAACAAAGCAAACGTCCAGGATTTGCGCATATGAACGGATATATCAGTTTATAACAAGTAATACGCCTCCGATGATCATCGCTGTACCGATTGCCGTCTTCAATGAAATGGATTCATGAAGTATGACCACCGAAAGTATCAGCGTGAGTGCAACGCTAAGTTTGTCCACCGGAGCAACTTGCGATACTTTTCCAGCCTGTAGCGCCTTAAAGTAAAAAAGCCACGATGCTCCTGTTGCAAGGCCCGATAAACTGAGGAACAGGAGATTTTGTCTTGTGATCGACGTGAAATTGGTGGCACCTTTCGCGAACACGATGATCCAAACGAGAACCAGTATGACAATGGTCCTTACACCTGTTGCGAGGTCGCTGTCAATATTTCGAATTCCGACCTTAGCCAGAATGGCTGTCAACGCTGCAAACAGCGCGGAAAGCAGAGCGTACATCCACCACATATTATGATACTTGTTGAATTGTTTGATCTGGTTTCACTTGCAGGCCCTCAATGTCGCCATTCTCCGTAAGCATAATCGCTATTGGACGCGTAGATGGAAATTGCGCGAAAGTGATCAGCATGATGGATGTGAACGGAACAGACAGCAACATGCCGAGAAGACCCCATACCGAACCCCAGAATGAGAGTGCCACCACAACTACAAGAGGACTTAGATTGAGGGATTTTCCCATCACCTTTGGCTCCACATAATTTCCTATAACTGTGTGTATAATCATAATGCTGCCGAAGATCCACACGAAGGGGAGAAAATGTCCGAATTGGAGAATTGAGAACGCCGAGGGTAATAATGTGGATATGACCGAGCCGACGTAGGGAATAAAGTTAAGTGCGAAAATGAGAAGCGCCCACAAAAAAGCAAAGTCAACGCCCACAATGATCATGACCACATACCCCAGAATCGCCGTCAGTGCGCTAACAAATGCTTTTACCATCATGTACTTGTTGGTGGAATGATAGATTTGGATCATGATGTATTGAAGTCTTTCAGCCTGGCCAGGCGAGCTGAATACCACCGACATTTTTTGGACGAACGAATTTTCTTCGAGCACCATGAATATCGCGTAAACAATTACCAAAAAAATATTGCCAATCAGTGTTGATGTGGAGGTGAGCATGTCTTTCAGGAAGCCCTCGATATTCAGCTCTTTGATCCATTTCTGGGCATGCATCGAGAAGTTCTCTATTCCAAGCGAGTCTCCAATCGACGTTATAATAGAATTCAGTGTTGCCTGATATGCGGCGTAGTTTGAAATGATGTCGTTGATATTGGCGACCAGAATCTGAACTGAGCCCTGGATGATCGCGATGATGGTGAGTAAAGCGATTGCCCGACGCAGCCAAGGGTTGAGCGGTCGTCCGCGGAATTTTATTTTTTCGATGAGCCCGTTGAAGGCTTTGATCATGTACCACACGAGAACTCCGAGTGCCAGCGGTTTCAGGAGATCCTTAAAAAAGATTAGCATGAAGATCACCAGGCCAGTAAAAATTGCAGCACAAAGCGTTTTGAAAAAAAGTGTATCGGTAAAGCGTTTCTCGTTCATGGATCTAAAGCTACGGACAAAATGTATTTTAACCGCAAAGACCCTGAAGCACACTTTGTGGCTTCAGGGTCTTAGTCGTTATCGTATTTCGTACCCTCTATTTTGCTCCGAGCGCCGTAAGTTTCTGAACGTCGTTGTTTACAGAAAGAATAAGCAGGCACGTTGCTGTACAGAACACCGGACTGGTAATGCAGTGATGTCCGCTCCAACTGCCATCGTCGTTTTGAATGTTAACCAACCGGCCGCTCATCGAATCGTACCAGTTTTTCCATTCATTGTCTTTTCCGATGATCATGCTTTCCCCGGTCTGCAGGTAACTCAGGAACTCCTCGCCACCATTACTTCCGAAACCATCCATTACATCCTGGCGTTGTGCCTGTACTTTAGCTGAATTGTAAACTTCATAGGCTGTCGAATATTTCATCGCCTCATCTCTGTCGAAACCTATCTTCTCAAGATTTTGAGCTGACGGAGTAGCATTCGGAGCAAGCCTTCCGTCACGCTTCGCTTTTCTAATCTCTTCATCTACACGTCGCGCTTCCTTGGCGCTCGCCCTCGCAGAACCGGTCACTGAATACAGCATCACGCCCGCCCCAAGATCTGTGTTCACATTGCCAGTCTTTGCGTCGTAGTTGTTCTTCTGGAATTCGCGTGCGCGGTCGAGGGCTTTGTCATCTACTGATGCGCCCTGTGCTAGGGCGGCTTCGAGTGCGTTCGTTGCAAAGGATGATTGGAGTACACCTGCCCAACCGCTCCCCGAAAAGCTTCCGTTATTCTCCTGTGTTTTTTGGATTTTTGAGACACAAGTATTGTTGGCTTTCCTCACGCGCTCTTTCAACTGCGCATCTCTGTCAAGATTTCCATCAAGAAGATTTGAAAGAAATTGCGATGTGAGAATGACGTCGATGTTCGCTCCGAGTTTGATCTGGATCTGCGTCCCGGTCTGATCTGTTATGTTAAAACTCTGAGATGACGACGATTCAACGGAAGTCAGCAAGTAGCTCAGTGCCTTCCGTAACTGTGAGGCATAAGGGCCCGAATTCAGGGTGCTTCCGCTTCTCAACAATGCCATAGCGACCATGGACGTTGTTGCGGGGTCGGCGACGACGGCATGAGGATCCATAATATCCTGACGGCTATGGCTTCCTGCGCCCCATCCGCCATTATTACCCTGTGCCTTCACAATCCAATCGAGACCATTGGCAACAGCGGCATCGGCTTTTTCAAAGCTGACGAACGAGATCGAATCAGACGCCTCTTCGCCCATGACGGTACGAAAGACGCAGCCTTTGGGGATGGATCTGTAAGTGCTGTGATGCCTGGATTTCTTGCTGTTTGTGAATGCCAGTAATACCACCGTGCCAACAGCCAGCAATGCGATGGTGACGCCTTTCCATGTTTTCATAATAGTGGGATTTGAGTTTTTTAGCACTATGATGAAGGAAGGAGGGAAATTCCATAAAGAGCAACCGAAAAAAATAGAGATTTTAACCACATAGCCATATAGGAAGCGTAGTTACCGCCGAAATGGTGCATGGATGACTAGTTTCAAAAATCCGTTGTGAGTTAGATTATAAGTTATTGAGGTGGGAAATTCCGGAACAGTTGATTGATTAAGGTTTATTGACCTCCCTTAAAGATGTTAACGCAATTGAAATTGATGATCATACCTTTAGGTACTTTTAACAGTTTCATATAGGTAAGAACTTTTGCCTCAAATATTGGAGCAATAGTCTCCGCTGCTTAAAATTCGACGACCAATGCCTTTTCAACCAAAAGGTCGCAACGAAGTTCGGAATCAAGTGTAATTCCTTTATATGTAATCTCAACCAACAGTTCAGACTGAAATGCAATCCGTCTCAAGGATAGTTCTTCCTTCATACACTTATGGTAGATGCTTTCCAGGAGTCCCGGGCCAATGCTTCTATGCACTTCTATTGCAGCACCTATCACTTCATAAGACAACTGGTCGAGGAATTTCTTGGTGATCCGGGAATCGTTGAACATGACGCCATATTAATGCGCTTGTCGTTCGCCGATAATCCTGTATTCCTGATAGATTCCTATGTAGTCTATGTGTCTATGTTTTTATAAATTCAAAGAATAGAGGGCTTTAGCCCGTACTTGTATGCAGTTTTTCTTGCTTTTCTGTTGATCTCCTCCCTATACACGTAGGTACCCGGAAAATTCTGCGCAAATAGCTCCTTGTATTTCGGCAATAAGTCAGGAAAATTTTTTTCGATTGTGCGAAACATCAGCGTTCTGCTATCCGATGTCCCGTTTCCGAAAAGAGTCATCGATGCAGGAAATACATATCGTGCCCCCGCGCCAGCGAAAGCTCTGTACATCGAATCAAAGGATACCTCAGTATCTGAAATGAATGGGATAACCGGCATCAGGCTCACCCCTCCATGAATTCCGGCCTGAATAGCTTTTTGCAGTGCTATCATGCGCCTTGAGGGGGGTGTTGCGCCTGGCTCAAAGATTTTTGCGAGGTTGTCTTCGATGGTGCTAACGGAAAATGTTACAAACGAACGCTTGCCGGCCGGAGCATCAAGTTCACTGGGCATGATCGCTTGCTTTTCGATCTCAAGAAGTAGATCAAGATCGCGTAAAACCAGATCTGATTTCGTGATGATGTGAACGGGAAACCGATATTTTAAAAGCAGCCCAAGAATTTTACGAGTAAGCTGGGTGCCCTCTTCCAGATGAAGGTAAGGGTCGGTCGCGGATGAAATAACTACAACGCCCTGCTGCTTTTTTCTCGCCCGCAGGATCAGTTGCTTCTCGAGGACTTCGAGCGCATTGTCTTTCACGGCGAGCTTCATCTCGAGATGTTCACCGTATTTGCTGCCCCGTATGTAACAATATAGGCAGTTGAAAGAGCAGCCGCTGTAGGGATTAATAGTATAGTCATCGAGAAACCACGGATCCCGCCGCTTTGTCTTGTTGAGAAGCGATTTGACTGTAATGTGATTCACCGAAGCGCCCGTGGTAGGAACGCTAAGCTAACAACTAAAAGACAATTGAACCGGCCTTTATAGGCTCAATTACTTCTGGTCAAAGAATCCCATTTGACGGAGGAAGGCAAGCTGATCGAAATACGTCATCTCGGCGACTATCTTTCCGTCCTTGACATCAATACGTGTGCAATTCTTGAGCGTGTATTTTTTACCGATCATATATTCAGGAATCACAGCTTCAAGTGGGCTTTGCTGCATCGTGCCACTGGAGGTATACTCGATCACAATCGAACCATCGGCCGTGGTGATCCTGTCCACGTCGAATTTCAAATCAGGCGTTGAGGCAAAATATCGCTTGTACACACCTTGAATTCCGTCTGGCCCAAGCTCTGTTGCTTCGAAACCCACAGACTGAATACGGGCACTATCTGCATAAAGCTTCCCGAGCGCAACCAGATCGTGATTGTTCATCGCTTCAAGCTTACTTGTGGCAATGTCTGCGTCCCTTGTCTGCGGTGCTTTTTCACTGCATGCAATCATTGCAAATATGAATGTCGGTAGAATGAACTTTGGTGAGCACATAGTCTGGTTGGATGGATCGTGTCAGGCCTTTAAAAGTAATGTCGATGGCGTGAATTTCGAATACCCCAAAGCCAGTCATCTTGCTAAACACGAAAACCGCAGGATCGTGTGACCCTGCGGTTTTGATTATCATCTTTTAGATCCCTACCTGCTTGCTCTGATATCTGCCCGACCCAGTATGATGCCCCGGCTGATATAAGATGTTCCCTCGACGAATATGATTGGTTCTCCAAGGGCATTGATGCGGACTTTATCCGAGGCGTTCAACCTCATACGCCCTTCGCCGTAGATGCGTGTCGACGCGACTGCACTTTTCATTCCCAGGGTGAGGACAGTATTTTCTCCAAACAGACGGTAAACCTGGTGTTCAGTTTCACCGCCTTTGATCTTGAGCTCGTTCTCTCCGTAGAGCGACGCTTTGAATTTGGTCGTGTGGAGCGACCCGAATACAATTTCATTCTCCCCGTAAGCTCTCACCTTGAATTTTTCAGCTCTTATCTCCGAGTCACAGCGCAACTCACTCTCTCCCCGTATTTCGACGCCCTTAAGTTCTCTAAAGGTAACATAAGCTGTGATCGACGAACCATCATAGATACCGTGTTTGCCTTTGTGGTTGTCGTCCCCGTACCGCCGAACTTGCTTTTCAATGATTTTCGCATGGTCGAGATAGATCTTCAGCTTCCCTCCGCGAACGGAAACATTGACGTTGCCTTTCGGGATCTTGTTGTACAGGATTCGCACTGATTCTTTGTCACCTTTTTCAAGGATGACGTTGACGCGCGGCGATGCGACTACCTTCGAAAAGGCGGAAACGACTATTTCTTCGGTTTGATCCTGGGCCGCCAGAAAACCGGCTGAAAAGACGAAAAGGAGGAAGACTGAGAGCTTTTTCATGGGTTCTTGTTTTCCTCAGGACAACTTCATCACACCTTACCCCCATGGCAACGCTAAATCTTTTTTTACTCGCTTCGCAATGAATCTACTGGATTTGCCGTAGCTGCCTTGATTGATTGAAAACTCACTGTGAGGAGGGCCACCAGTAATGCCGAAGCAGAGGCAAAGACCAGGATCCACAGGGATACGTCGGTTTTGTATGCAAAAGAGTCGAGCCATCGATTCATACCCATCCAAGACATTGGCACTGCCAGCACAATCGAAACCGTGATCAGCTTAATAAAGTCCGCAGAAAGAAGTTTGACCACACTGACCACATCTGCGCCGAGCACCTTCCTGACGCCGATCTCTTTCGTACGCTGTTCAGCGGTGAATGCCGCGAGTCCAAAGAGTCCAAGACAGGCGATAAAGATCGCCAGCGATGAGAGTACGGTGACAACACCCTTTGTCTGTTGTTCGGCCCGGTAAAGCTTTTCGAAATCGGTATCCATGAAAGTATAATCGAATGGGCTATCCAGCCCCATGTTGTTCCATTGTTTTTCGAGTGCGGCTATCACTTGTGGTGCTTGCGCTGCATCTATCTTCAGGGCAATGAACTCGTACCAATCGGGGATAATGTGCATTATAAGCGGACGTATCTGCACGTGTGACGAATAGTAATTAAAGTCCTTTACTACGCCTATGATTTTGCCCTTTTTTCCGAGCCCCCAATCCAGCTCCTTTCCAAGCGCCTGCTCCGGAGTTCCCCAATCAAAGTGCTTCACGGCGGCTTCATTAACGATAAATCCACTGGCACTGTCTGTTGGAAAATCCCGTGAGAAATCCCGGCCAGCTACCAGGGGTATTTGAAATGTCTTGAGAAAAGTTTCGTCGATACTCATCGAAGCTTCTGACGAGATGGCTCCATTCGTTGAACCTTCGGGCAGCACGGCGATGTTATTAACGCTGTTGTTGTAAGAAAAGCTTGTTAGCGCGGCATCGATCACGCCCGGAACCCGAAGCATTTCCTCTTTGATGGTTTTCGCTTTTGCGTTAACAGAAAAGCGCATCTTGAGCTCGAGCATCTGCTCTTTGTTCAGTCCAAGGTTTTGATTTTCCAGGAATTCCATCTGCCTGTAGATCACCAGGGTACCGGCGATAAGTATGATCGAGATAGTGAACTGGAATACGACCAACCCTTTTCTAAGGAGAACATTTTCTTTTCCCTGCCTCACATGACTCTTTAGTGTTTTTATGGGAGAAAATGACGACATCATCAATGCCGGATAAGCACCCGCCAGGATGCTGATTGCTACGAAGATCGCGGCGCTCGCCAGGATCATGTTGACGCTGAAAAGGGATTGCATGGTAATTGTCTTTCCGGTCAACGTGTTGAACGCGGGCAGCGCGGACGTAACAATCGTCATCGCCAGCAACGCAGAAAATGTTGTCATCAGGAAAGACTCGCCGAACAACTGCAGGGTCAGTTGAGCGCGCCGGGCGCCGATCACTTTTCGCATCCCCAGTTCTTTTGCCCGGTTCATCGACTTCGCCGTAGACAGGTTAATGTAGTTGGCGCACGCGACGAGCAACACGAGCACGGCTATAACTGAAAACGTATAGACGTATTTGATGCTTCCGTTTGGCCCCATTTCCGCTGCGAGGTCCGATTTAAGATGGATGTCCTGAATGGGCTGAAGATAGAAATCATACCAGAGCCCTGACTCCTTCTTCGCTTCAGCAAGGACTTTTTCCAGGAAGGCAGGGAACTTTGATTCTAGGTTCTTGCGATCCTGACCTTCGCGCAGCAGTAGGAAGGTGTAGGTATTGTTACTGAACCATTGATCTTCTACCTGGTGATCAGACATTTCCCAGATGGTGGAACGGGAGAGGAGCACGTCGAACTGCAGGTGAGAATTTGCAGGTATGTCTTCAATGATCCCGGTTACCGTGAGGGTGATTGAATCTGAAAATGCCATGATCTTTCCCATTGGATCTTCATTGTCAAAATATTTTCTGGCGGCGAGCTGCGTAAGGACGATAGAATAGGGATTGACAAGCGCCGTTTTGGGATTGCCGGCGATCATAGGAAACGTAAAGATGTCGAAGAATGCAGAGTCGGCGTACAAGACCTTTGTGTCGTAGATTTTTTTCTCTTTGTAAGCTACCGTTCTGCTGCTTCCGCTGAGCCTGGCAATCCTCTCTATCTCCGGAAAGTTCGCCTGCAAGGCCGGTCCCATCACCGGTGACGTGATTGCTCTCGGCCTGTCGCCTTTCGGCATGTGAAGGGTCGGTGTGAGTCTCACGATCCTGTCAGCCTTTGTGTGAAAAGCGTCGAAGCTTAACTCATCCAGGACATAAAGGGCTATCAAAATACAGATGCTTATGCCGATGGCAAGACCTGCAATGTTGATAAAGCTGAATTGCCAGTTCTTCAAAAGAGAACGGAAAGCGACTTTAAGGTAATTCTTGAGCATAAGTTAACCGGGTTCGACGGTAGAAGAAGCCAATTTTGGTTCCAGATTAGAACGCTTTAATTGTTTCATTTTCGGCGGTGATGAAGGAAGCTTCGTCCAATTACGTGCAACAGTGTTCGCAATTGGATTGCCTGGCTTGGACAAATAAAAAGGAGCCCTGATGAGGGCTCCTCTGCAGATGATCGGTTATTCTTAATTAATTGCTTCGCCTTTCTCCAGTTTCTTCACCACATCTTCTATTTGGGTTTTTGCCTGTGGACTGGTTTCAGCCTTCAAAGCATCTTGCGCAAACTTGAGTGCTTTTTTGTTGTCTCCTTCTGAGGACCACGCACGGGCCATGCCCAGCAGCGCAGTTGAATTACCAGGGAAGCGCTTGAGATTTCCTTCAGCTATGGTCAGGGCGTCCTTCGATCTTTTTTGCGTAATGAGCTGGCGGCTGTAGTTTGCGATTTGTCCCGCCGTGGCATCTGGAAGCGTTACAGCTTCTTTCATCGTCGCATCGGCTTCAGGTTGCTTGCCCTGGGCGGCAAGTACATTGGCCTTGGCATTATAGATCTGGAAATACTTGATGTTCCTATCGATCAAACTTTGATCCCACGCAAGAGCTTCGTCGAGGTTTAGCTTTTTCCCCGCCAGGAAATTGGAGGCTGCGACCACATTCAGCCAATTAAAACTTTTATTACTGTTCATCTCTTCGCGGATCTTTTTCACATATAGATCATCCCCGTTCGGGACGCTGATCTTAAAGGGAATGGAAAGTTTTTCCCACTTCAACCTTGCTGTCGCGCTGTTCTGCAAACGATCAGTAAATTCATAGGTAAGCCATTCGTTGAATTCGCACGGAACGGGTTTTACTGTCACACGTAACGCATCTTCTGATGGTGTATAGAAGAAGCTTCCCCATGAGTTGGTATTGTTTGAAAAGATGACAACGGCGTTATCATTCCCCGGCACAATATGCAAGCCATATGTCCCTGCCTTCAGTGCTTTTCCCTCAATCTCCACGTCGTTGGAGAATGTGATCGTGGTGTTTTCATTGGCGCCTGCTCTCCATGGTGACGGATTTGCTTCAGTACTTTTGAACGTGTTGAAATTTGTCATGCCATAAGGCACAACTTTTCCCCAGATCTCACGCCCGGCAACATCCGGGCTGTAATAGACGATCGTGACTTTTACCAGTCCAAGATTTTGCGAGACTTCGCTTCGCTGGTTATTCCCGCTGGGCGGCAATGACATCTGTGACCACGCCGCAACACTTGCGCAAAGTCCGATGACAATCATTGTGAATCGTAGTGAATTTTTCATGAGTTATTGTTGGTTGATTTGGTCCGCTGTCACCGAAAATGGGGTAATAATCAGATTAGATACCGTCCAAGTTAGGGGGCGAAAGGTAATAACAATCAGTTGAATCTGAACAAAGGAAGTATTGCTTTGCCAGCGGACAAATGATACGGGTCTGGATAACGCTCGCCTTAATACAATTGACCAGGATGTGGTTATACTGGCAGCATTAACGTGAGAGATTATCCAATTTATTCGCTTCGTAGTACCCTTGCCGGATTCGCCCAGGCAGCTTTCAGGGATTGAAAGCTCACCGTCACAATCGTGATTGCCAGTACGATTGCGCATGCCTTAACATATATCCATGCGGTGACATCAATCCGATAGGCAAAATTGTTCAGCCATTGATTCGTTGCATAATAACTGAGCGGGATAACCACGACAAAAGCAATCATCACTAGAACGAAATACTTTCGGGTAAGAAGCACTAAGAGGGAATTTACACTGGCGCCGAACACCTTGCGGATGCTGATCTCGCGAGCGCGTTGGTTTACGCTGTATTCCACCAACCCAAAGAGTCCAAGGCATGCAATCAGAATGCCGAGGTAAGTAAACGCAGAGAAGATTTTTCCCAGCCGTTGTTCTGATTTATACATTGCATCGAAGTTTTCATCCAGGAAACTGTATGAAAAAACCCATTCGGGATCAAGTGATTCATAGGTTCGCCTGAAGTGTTCAATCGTTTCGCTAAGATCTCCCGGACGGAGGCGGGCCGCTAGCTTCCAGTTTGCGGGAAAGATCTGCAGCACCGTTGGCGATACCTTATCGCGCAGGCTTCGGAAATGGAAATCACGAACAACACCAATCACTTTTCCATGTTTGACGCCGTTCTTATCCCATCGATTCCAATCGAGCCGCTTTCCGACGGCTTCTTCCGGCGTTCCTAGCCCGAACGTTTTCGCCGCAGTTTCATTGAGAATAAATGCGTCGGCAGAATCTGTCGGATGTTCAAGGGAAAAATCGCGTCCGGCGATGACCGTCATCCCCATAGTCTTTATGTAGTCGTGGTCGACGCACAAAAGACTTGTCGACAGGTGTGAATTGGTCGTTGGCTCTATGATTTCATCACCGGCAATCACGTCACCGGGAAGCCCAAACCCAATTGTCGCGTTCAATACATTGGGATTGGCTTTGTATTTTGCTTTTGTAACCTCAACGTGTTTTAACTGTGGACCCGTTAAGGGGACCACGATGACCTGCTCCTTATTAAACCCGAGGTTCTTGTTTGAGATGAGCTCGTTTTGAGAAAGGACGATCCATGACGCGGTGATAAGAAAAAACGAAAGCATGAATTGAAATGCCACCAGCGATAGCCGGAATCTACCGAGGCCGCCGACAGATCCATTCTTGCCTGCTAGCGCAATGGCAGGTCGGAACGACGATAACTTAAATGCAGGATAGCTTCCGGCAGCGACCCCAAGTACCAGGCAAAAGGCCAGTGCGCAGATAACGAGTGTGATGTCATACGGTAAATTAAGTTGCTTTTCAACAATTGCGTTTGTCGCCGGTAAGGTTACTTCTGTGAGTACTATTGCAAGGAGCATTCCGAACATGGTAATGAGAATGGACTCAGTGATGAACTGGAAGATCAGTTGGCTTCTTAATGCTCCCGTTACCTTTCTGACACCTACCTCCTTTATTCGTTTGACCGCGCGTGCAGTGGATAGGTTAATGAAGTTCAGGCACGCGATTACAAGGATCATGATCGCGGAGCCAAGCAATATATAGAGGCTCTGCGCATCGCCGCGTTGTACAATCTCCCACTCAAAGTTGGAAGAGTGGAGGTGTATATCATGGATATTCTGGATGCGGGGCAAGTAAGTAAATCCTTTTTCCTCGATGGAGGGGTAGGCATATTTTTCGACCAGTGGTTTTAGCTTGGATTCGAAAGCAACTGGGTCTGCTCCAGGCTTAAGCTTCACATATGTGTACCATTCTTGACGCTGCCAATTGTTCTCAAAATTTTTTGCCCAGCTAACTGAAGCGTGCGATGTGATGTAGTTGAGCTTAAGATGGGAATGGGAAGGGAGGTCTGCAAATACTGCTGTGATTTCGTGCGCATCTTTGTCAATGTTGATTGATCTTCCCACGGCGGGTTCAGAACCAAAATACTTTTTCGCAAGCGTCTCAGACAACGCAACGGCGTCGGGTTTTGTGAGGGCTGTTGCTGCATTACCCTCGATCAACGAAATGGAGAGCATGTCGAAGACATTTGATTCGGCAGCGATACTGTGGCCTTCCTTGATTCGCTTATCGTTGTGTTCAAAAAGCTGTTCTCCGTTCGCGAGAAAACGCATCGTGCTTTCGACTTCCGGAAAATCCTTTTGGATGAAGATGGCAAAGGGATATGGAACGATAGGACGATAGCTTTTCACACCGGCATGATCGACTATGTTATAAACGCGAAATGTTCGGTCTCCATCAGGGTGATAGTCGTCGTAGCTTAGCTCATCCCAGGCAAGCAAAGCAATGAGGAGGCACGCAGCGAGGCTGATCGCCATGCCACTGATGTTGATCACCGAAAACAACCTGTTCTTGAAGAGGTTGCGTACCGCTATTTTGATATAATTTGAGAGCATCGATTAAGGTTTGTTGTCTAATTGGATGTTGTACTATTCCAATATCAGGCCAGTGTGAAATGCTGATTTTGTATCCGAAAAGCTATCATCGCGAAATGGCCTTCGATCAATTGCGGTCGTCCCTGTTCGATAGTGGGCGATACTAAACCGCAAGTCAGAAATTTGAGAATCGGCGATTCAGCAGATTCATTTCCTCAGCGCAATAACTCAAAATCCCACCCGAATGACGTCGAAGCGGCAGTAAGAAAAATAGATTGATTACTTAATTGTGATGTCGTTGTTCTTGTACAAGTCTTTGTAGGTGAGCATGGCGACAGCTTTGTCCTTGCTCTTGATGATGTTGAGGTGCAGGAGAAGCACAACGCTCATCAGGGAAAAAATGATGATATAACAGATGCTGAACAGCAAGGGGTTGTAGTCAAAGTATCCCTTATATGAAAAAACATCATAACTAAACACAACCAACGCCAGGAAGATTGAAAATGCGAGGTATGTGGATCCAATCCGCTGGTTCACCCAGGCACGCAGAATTACATAGCCGCCAAAAACGAGCAGCGCTGCCGATGTGCCAAGATAAACGGGCAGCCATTTTGTAAAGGAAAGGGGAGTAGAAAGCGAAGCGTAAACGATGAACAACACATTTACACCAGCAAGCAGCGCCTTTACGATTCGGCTCTGCTCTTTAGGAAACACCAGGGAAAGGAACATGATCGCCCAGGTCATCGTGAGGAAAAGCGTAATGTATTCGATCCGGATCATGGTATTCCAATCGAAATCAGGCATGAAGGAAATAAATACGTACATGTTTGAGAACCCTGCACGAAGCGCCCAGGTAAAGCAGAGGAGCGCAAAGTAGAGTATGACAGCTTTTTTCTCTGTGAAAAGGTATGTGAGAAGGAAGCCGACGCCGAGCAAGGTCAGTACGATTGATTCAACAATTGTTGCAGTCACTGAAGTCGATCGTTGAAGTTGGAGAAGCTCGGATGATGCCAGGTAGATCGGATCTTTTGATCCCCCGGTATGATGTTGAAAATTTGCAATCTGCAACGCGATCCGCATGGTATCCCCTGGATTTGAGAAGGAAACGGTCTGAGGCATCCACTGCGGCACTACTTCCGACACTGTCGTTCCTACGCGGCCATTTTGCGCAACAATCTTTTCGTTAACCCACAGGGTATAGCTCGAATAGATCTGGGGGAATTCCATCGCCAGGGATTTCTCGTCGGGAGATGCAAGTACCTTCAATGCATATGTGGCGTACCCTGTTCCAGAACCCGAGGGGCGGACTTTGTTCCATGTTTGAGGAAACTCGATGTATCGAGGATGGGACTGATCAAATGCTTGGGTTGGCGTCACTAATTGATTGTCGAAGAAGGCCCACGCACCAGACAGGGGAACCCGATTTCTGCTTAGGTCAAGGGTGTGAATATCCAGCAAACCTTTTTTTGCCTTGGGAGGTGCTGCAATGCCAACGATTCCAGCGACGACCATTAAAAAACAGAGAGCGAATCTTAAACGAGACCCGGTAAAGGGGAGGTGCATGTTTCTTTGCGATACAAGGAAACGAAGATATATGTAGAAGGCGAATAAAAAAACATGTGAATTCAAATAGCCTGAATCACATGCGAGATATACTTAGATCAACTGCATTAAATTAGATTTCTATACCTAAACCTTGCTAAAGTTGCAGTTCAAAGGTTAAAGGCTGCAGATATTGAATAATAAGCGACCGTTAAAATATTGATTGTGCAACAAGAAATTCAACAAATGCAATAGTTACCGAATACGGGTTATTCGATAAACTATGTACTTGATGGTCTGCCCAAACTATACAGCAGTCCTCATTCTGACACTTACTCGGTGCGCAATGATTTCATCGGATTTGAACGGGCTGCTTTCAGTGATTCAAATCCGACGGTGAACCACGCAATCATGAGCGACACTAACCCCGCAACAAGGAATATTGCCCAACTGATTTCGATGCGGTAGGCAAATCCTTCCAGCCACTTATCCATTGCGTAGTATCCGATTGGAACCGCGACCGCAAATGAGATGACAACCAGCTTGATGAAGTCTGTTGAGAGCATTGTCGACAGTTGGAATATGGATGCGCCCATCACTTTTCTGATCCCGATCTCTTTCGTGCGCTGCTCGGTGGTAAATGCGGCAAGTGCGTACAATCCCAAGCAAGCGATAAAAATAGCCAGGCCGGAAAATACAAGGATCACCTGTGCAAGCTGCTCCTCGGAATTGTACAGCGTATGCAGATACTGATCCAGGAATGTGTACTCAAACGCGCTGGGAATGACCTTCTTGAATTCGTCTTCAATGCGGGCGATCGATTCTGCCATATTTGAAGTTGCCAGTTTGATGACCAGGACGCTATATCCTTCTGTTGATGCATTGTGAAATGCATACGCGCCGATGGGTTCGCGTAGTGAAGTGAAGTTGAAGTCCTCCATTACACCGACTACTTCCACGCGATTTCCAAATCCATATACTTCGATCTTTCTATTGATGGCGTCCTCCGGGGCGAGGCCGAGGAAGTCTACAGCAGACTTATTCAAGACGACCTGTATCGTTGTGTCACCGGGATTCTTTTCCGGAAGGGTTTTTCCTGCAAGCAGCTTTACACCGAGAACATCAACGATCTCCTGGGTGGCTCTTACGGTAGTCAGGTTCTTGGTCGCACCAATATTATCGAGAGTCGGTAGCGTCCGACCGCTGCCGCCTTCACCTGGTACTGCCTGAGACCTGGCAGCACCTTTGACGAACGGAAGCGCCTCGATGGCAGCTTTCAGCGAGTTGACCTGGTCACGGCTTGCGGCAGCACGAGTGCCAACAGTGATCACCTGCTCGGGTTCGAAGCCAAGTTTCTTTTCACGAATGAAAGCCAGTTGCTGATAAAGAACCAGCGTGCTGATGATCAAAATGATTGATGCCGCAAACTGCACAATCACGAGGCCCTTGCGTAACGTCGAGTTGCCGCCCATGCCGGAGTGCGCACCTTTAAGGACTTCTTTAGGAGAGAAGGAAGAGAGGTATTGCGCGGGGTACATCCCTGCCAGGACAGTCAGTGCTGCCCAGCTGAAAGCGCATGACAAAAGGAATCCAGGCGATGAAAGAAAAGCAAGTGTGAATGTCTTGCCGGTGAGAATATTGAAGAATGGCAGGATGACTACCATCAGTACAACACTTGTCAGCAGGGCAATGAGAACGAAAAAACATGTTTCAAAGTAAAATTTGCGGGCGAGTTGCGGGCTGGTGGCGCCGAGCGCCTTGTTAATGCCAATTTCTTTATACCTGCGCTGAGATTGTGCGGTCGACAGGTTCATGTAGTTGAATGCTGCGATCAGGATGATAATCAATCCCAGTCCCATCAGGATTCGAAGTTGTGAGAGATCTCCCTTGAGTGCACCGAATATCTCGCGCACCTCGGGATATTGAAGGTGAACGTCTTTCAGAGGATGGAACTCCAGCGAAAACCACAGATTGTCTTTCGGGATTGTACGCGTCAGCATTTCTGCCACTTTCTTTTCAACATCAGCGCCATTAGAATTGGCATTAATGACCGCATAGGTTTCATAGCTGGCATTTCCCCAATTCTCATTGTTGGGTCCGTCGGAGGGCGTTCCTACGAACGTTCCCACGACCGAATATTGAAAGCGCGTGTTGGAAGGAGGGTTCTTCATTACCCCCGTGACTTCGAAATCCGCGGTATCGCGATCGATTCTCAATCCTTTTCCCAGGGCATCGGTAGTTCCAAAATATTTGATTGCTGCTGCCTCACTGAGCACGACAGTGTGCGGTCGGCGCAACGCTGTCGCGGGATCGCCCTTAATAAATGGTATTGAAAAAATCTCGAAGAAATCCGGATCTGCCCAAACGAGACTTTTTTCAGAAGACTTGATTGATTCCGACGAAACGAAAGCTTTGCCATTAAAATTATTGGGTAAAATGCGGACGGCTTTTTCGATCTCTGGTATTTCCTTAAGGAGCGTCGGCGCAGTTTTGTTGGGTACGCCGCTCCACCTTTGGACCTTTCCATCCTGGCTTACAGCGATGGTTACGCCATATATTCTATCAGCCTGCTTATGGAAATGATCGAAAGAGAACTCATCCTGGACATAGATCCCGAGGAGCATTGCCGATGTTAAGCCAATCGAGAGCCCAAGCAAATTGATTAAACTGAACATCTTGTTCCGTGCCAGGCTCCGAAAAATGACTTTAAAATAGCTTGATAGCATAGGTTGGTCGGTAAGTTTTAAGTCTTAGACTTCGTTTTTTTATCCTGGTTGCACGAAATCGAAAAAATGAGTGACCGAAATCTATTCGGTTCTCAAAGAGTCGACGGGATTGGCCAGGGCGGCTTTCATTCCCTGCAGGCTTACCGTCAAAAGGGCTATTAGAACAGAGGCGAGTCCGGCAGCAACAAATACCATTGCGGGCATGTCAATGCGATACTGAAAATCCTGCAGCCATTGTTGCATGACAAAGAATGCGGCTACACTGGCCAGCACAAAGGCAAAGACTATGAGTTGGAGGAATTCGGATGATAGTTTGAATAGTATACTGCTGTTCGAGGCTCCCATCACTTTTCGAATTCCAATCTCTTTCTTGCGTTGTTCGGCGGTAAATGCTGACAGCGCAAACAAGCCAAGTCCCGCTATGAAAAGCGCAAGAATTGTAAAGTGCGTGAACATTTTTGAGAAAGCCTGCTCGTTGCGATAGAGGTTCGCGAACTGCTCGTCGAGGAATGCGTATTCAAAGGTGCTTCCCGGATTTACCTTCTTCCAGGATTCTTCGATATGACCAATCGCCTCCTGGATGCCTTCGGCTTTTACTTTGACGGAGAGCGCGCCGTTATTCTCGTTGTAGAGCATAAACATCGGCTCAAGCTTGTGCCTCACAGTCGCGAAATGAAAATCCTTGATCACACCAACAACGGTATATGGGGTGAGATCCGTCGGGTTTGGGCCAGATTGCAGGCTGATCTTTTTTCCAATCGGATCATTCCATTTTAGTAATCGCACCATCTCTTCGTTGATGACCATTGAAAGCGAATCATCGTAATTGAGCGAAAAACTTCTTCCAGCAACCATTTTCATATCCATCGTTGGAATAAAAGTCTCGTCAGCTGCCATCGTGCTGACGACAATGTTGGTCTGGCCGTCCGATCCTTCCGGGACAACTGTAGTCCTACCCAGCTGCTGACCGATCCGCGTCGAAGATGTGCCTGCTGCAGTGATATTAGGATTTCTCAGGAGCTCAATCTTCAAGGTCTTGGCGCGCCCAACCGCACTTCCGCTTTGTTGGATTGAAATAATCTGATCCCGATTGTAGCCAAGATTTGTACTGTAAATGAACTGCATCTGTTGGTACACGATGCCGGTGCCAATCATCAGTGCAATTGAAATGGTAAATTGAAGTATGACGAGGACCTTCCGCAGTTGAATCCCGCTGTCCGAATTCTTAAATGATCCCTTTAGTACGGTGATCGGCTTGAAAGATGACAGAACAAACGCGGGATAGATCCCGGCGAGTACGCCAACAACGGTCACCAGTAACACAACCAAAAGAATTGTCCGGGGTGTCAGGAGCACAGATGCGTCTGCGAAGCGCTGGTAGGCATTGTTGAGCAGGGGTATCGAGAAGTACGTCAGTGCGAATGCGATAATCATCGCCAGGCTCGTTACGATAATGGATTCGGTGAGATGCTGGCCGATCAACTGTGAGCGGACGGCCCCGATCACTTTCCGCATCCCCACTTCCTTCGCTCTCCCCGCAGATTTCGCGGTGACGAGGTTCATGAAGTTGACGGCGGCGAGGATAAGAATGAGTACCGCAATCACTGACAGGACATATACATTCACCTCATCAGATTTGTTTGCATTCTGTTCAAACAGGATTTCTTTGGATTTAAGATGGACATCTTCCAACCGCTGTGCAATCGGCTTGAAAAACTGAAGCGCATTATTCTTTGTGGTGATTGCCTGAAGCTTTGCGTTAAGGGCAGGTATGTCGGCGGGTTTGTCCAGCAGGAGGTAGGTCCGGCAAAAAATACCCTGCCAGCTGTCGAGTGCCTGTCGCAATCCGTCTTCGTTCTGTCCCGGAACGAGACTGTGAAGGAGATCGAACTGCAAGTGTGAGTTTTTTGGTTGATCGGCAAGCACAGCCGTTACAAACAATTCTGTGGTCTGGTTTAATTTGACCGTCTGCCCAATTGGGTCGTTGTTGCCAAAGATTTTCGTCGCAAGACTTTCGGTGATTGCGATCGAACCCGGTTTATCGAGTATCCTTGATGTTGCGCCTTTCATTATTTTGAAATCGAACACGTCGAAGACAGTCGGGTCGACTCGATACGCTTGTTCGCATTTTAACGCATTACCCTCGTAGCTGAGGTCGTAGCGGCCACCACCGGTAAAACGTACACTCTTTACTACCTCGGGAATTTCGGCATCTGCGGCGGGCCCGAGCCCTCCCTGAGTTACGCCCACAACCTTACTGCTCACACCTTCAGCGCTGTCAATGGTGAGCAAACGCACGATGTTCTTATAGTTCTTATTAAAATCATCGTAGGAAAGATCTTCCTTGACATACAGGAAGATGATCATGCTCACGGCCAATCCGAAGGCCAAGCCAGTAATCTTGATAAATGAGTATCCTTTCTCTTTTAAGAGGTTTCTAAGGCCGATTAGAAAATAGCTTTTCAGCATAGATTTTTTGGTTGACTCTTAGGGACGAGGCAATCGACCAAAAAGTTCTATTCATTACGTAATGAGTCCACTGGATTGTGAAGAGCGGCTTTCAGCGATTCGAAACTGACGGTAAGAAGAGCCACTACCAGCGCAGCGAAGCCCGCTACCACGAAGAGCATGGGGTCGATCTCGATCCGGTACGCGAAACCCACAAGCCACTGGTTCATACCGTACCACGCCAATGGCACCGAAATAGCGAAGGCAACGACGACAAGTTTTATGAATTCCATAGACATCATACCGACGATCTGGCTCACTTCGGCGCCCATGACTTTGCGGATGCCAATCTCTTTAAAGCGGCGTTCGGCCATGTAAGATGACAATCCATACAAACCCAGGCATGAGATCAGCATCGCGATCAACGTGAAACTGGTGATGATCCGTGACACCCGCTTGTCTTCATCGTATTGGTGCGCGATATCGTCATCCAGGAATGAATATTCGAAAGGGGTATCGCTAATCAGGGTAGTCCACTTCGTTCTTAGGTCGGCTATGGTCGATTCGAAATTGTTGGTGCTAAGGTCTGCGATCAGAAAGTCATATTTTGGTTCGTCATTCATTCTAAAAAGCACCGGCATGATCGCATCTTTCAACGATGTTTGGTGATAGTCTTCCATTACCCCGATAATTTCACATGGATATCGCTTTCCCTCAAACTCCTGATAAATATTCTGACCAATGGCGCTTTCAGGTGTGAAACCCAGGCCATTCGCGGCAACCCGATTGATGATCACTTTGTTATTGCTGTCTACTGTGCGATTGTCCGAGAATGTTCTCCCGGCAAGGAGTTGAATACCCATGAGTTCTATGTACCCCACATCGACCGTGTTGCGTCTGATCAACACAGCCGTTTCCATACGGCCACCATCGGGATAGAAGAATGCATCGCTCCAAATCCACGAACCGGGCATGTAGTTGGCGCCGGATACGTGGTTGACGGATGGTGCCTTCGAAACCTCTTTTTCAAGGCTTGAATAGTTGTTGATGGCGGTGGAGGTTCGTAATGGTAGTACAATCTTAGCCTGTGCGCTAAACCCAAGGTTAGTACTCTGCATAAAATTAAGTTGCTTTGAAATGATCATCATTCCGCATACGAGCGCAATTGCAATCATGAATTGAAATACCACCAGTGTACGCCTGAGCCAACCCGAAGAATTGCTCATCGTGAATTTGCCTTTCAAGGTTTGTGCCGGTTGAAATGACGAAAGGTAAAATGCCGGATAGCTTCCCGCTACCAATCCTGTCACGATGGCGGTAGTTATCAGGGCAAGTATGAAGAAGATGACGTTCTCTGTGTCATATCCGACTGCCTTGCCGGTAAGTTCGTTAAATACCGGCAGGGCCAATTGCACCAACACGATGCCGAACACAATGGATATCATGACGATCACCATTGCTTCACCCAGGATTTGACTGATGAGCGATGAGCGGACCGCGCCCATCACCTTGCGTATGCCAATTTCAGAGGCGCGTTTAGTAGCCTTTGCCGTAGAAAGGTTCATGAAGTTGATACATGCGATGAGCAGAATAAATGCTGCGATTGACCCGATGACGTAGAGGTAGGAGATACGGGGACTTTGTCCAATATCGGAGCGCAAATAAATATCTCCCACTGGCTGCAGATCAAGAGATTTTTTTCTCCCCTGCGCTTTGATGTCGTCAGCGCCATATTTCAACAGCACCTCGTTCATTTTCCTGACCACCTCGGCAACATTGGCTCCCGTGCGGAGCTTGACATAAGCAGGAACAAAATTCTGTCCCGACCATTGCTCCGAGGCTTCGGGATTGGTCCTAATGTAATTGGCGAGGCCGGAGGAGGTCATCATGGAGATGAAGAAATTCGCCTGAAAATGACTTTTGTGATTGTTGCGAAAAACACCAGTCACTTTAAAGTTGTCGGGAGCGCCTCCCTGACTGATCGAGATGATTTTGTCCAGCGCCATATCGTCACCAAAAAGCTTTTGCGCCAGTTGTTCCGAGATCACCACCGTGTTCGCGTCGACAAGAGCTTTTTCGGGATTGCCCTGAATGAAATCGTACGTGAGAACATCGAAGAGCGATGAGTCTGCGATCAAGCCGTCGGTTTCGTAAAAAAGTTTGTCCTCATACTTTATCAAGTTCCTTGAACCTCCGGGAGGGTTCAGGGCCCGGGCTGCGTTTTCTATTTCAGGAATTTCATCTCTCATCGTCAATGCAATTGGCGGAGACGTAGTTTTCATCTTGTTGATGCCTTTGTCTGATTCGAAAATTGTCACGATCCGGTAGAGATCACTGAGCCGTTTGTGGTGTTGGTCATAGCTCAGCTCGTCCTGGATGTAGAGTGCCAGAAGCAGGCAGCACCCGATACCCAGCGCCAAGCCAAGTATGTTGATCAGAGAGTAAACTTTATTTCTGGCCAGATTGCGTATTGCGATCTTGAAATAGTTGAGAAGCATGGCGACAAATTTCCCGTGGTTACTCCAAATCGGTGCCATGGTTACAAAACCATCCCTGGCATCAAATGAAAGCGTTATTGTACGCTGATTGGACGGCAACGAACGGCGCCGTCCACTGACGGTCAGCTGATATGACCGTGATACTTGAGCTCCTTCTCGCGTTCCGCCTCTTCTTTTTCGCGCTTGATGCGGACTTTGGCCACGGGTCCCACCATGATCGGCACCGTCTCAAGCTCGACATTTGCAAGCTCAAGCCCATACATCTCCTCCGTGGATAGGCTATGGCGTTTGATAAAACGATAGCCCTGGATGACCAGGTTGTCGAAAGAGGATATTTCGCTGTCGACCGATGCAAGCGAATGAAGCATGATGAACTTGAAGTCCGCCGGCATGCTATGTTTTTGGAGCGATTCGTAGTGACTGATAAGGTCGATCTCACCTGTTTCGGCCAGGTCGTGGAGGATCTTTGCGAACAGCAGGTTTACACGGTGATCAGATTTGAATCCGAGTTTTATCCTGACGAAGAAGCATTTCTTGGGGATTACCGTATCCACCGAATATTTTGAAGTATAAGGGCTGTCGACCGTATCGACGTGCAGAAACCAGTATACGTCGGCGCGTTTTGGACGTTTCTTAAAGATAGAATATATGATATTGGAGTCGATGTAGCGTTTACTGTCGGCCACCGCCATGAACACAAGGTTTGTCGACTCCTTTGGAATCGACGTATCTGCCTGGAGGTCCTGGATCAACGGAACGTAATGTTTCAAATCGACGAACTCCGTGTGACGGTCGCGGAGGTTCCGGGCCTTCAGCAAAATGAACATGATCATAAAGAACACGAACGCTATCGCAAAAGTGAACCAACCTCCATGGGGGAACTTATCCAGATTGGATACAAGGAACATTCCTTCGAGTGAAAAGAATATGAATGCAAGTACGGCCGATCTGAGGCGCGACTTCTTTACCATCGTAAAATAGTAAACAAGCAATGTCGTCGTCATAAGCATATCGATGGTGATAGCCAAACCGTACGCGCCCTCCATGTGCACCGAACGTTCGAAGTAAAGGACCACAGCGATCGTACCGGCGAGGAGTATCCAGTTAATGGCGGGCAGATAGATCTGACCTTTCATCTTACTGGGATAACGTACGCGCGTGCTTGGCCACAGCTTGAGCTTCATGGCTTCGTTCACAAGGGTGAATGTGCCGGAGATCAAAGCCTGGCTGGCGATGATTGCAGCAGCCGTAGCGATCACGATGCTGAAAATGAGAAGTGATTCGGGAATAAGGGAGTAGAAAGGTATTCTGTCATTCAGATACGTACCCTGCTGCGAAATGAGCCACGCAGCCTGACCGAAATAATTAAGCAGTAAGCAGGCAACTACAATCAACCATCCAACGCGAATGTTGCTCTTCCCGCAATGGCCGAGGTCGGAATACATTGCTTCAGCTCCCGTGGTGCAGAGAAATACTGCGCCCATAATCCAGAAACCCCCTGGAAATTGCGTTAGGAGGTTATAAGCATAGATTGGATTGATTGCTTTCAGCACTGATAGGTTTTGTGCGAGGTGGATCGCGCCAAAGACGCCGATGAAGAGGAACCATACCGTCATGATGGGCCCGAAGATGTGGCCTACGACGTTGGTACCGAATTGTTGGAAAAAGAAAAGCAGTATAAGAATACCGATCACGATTGGAACAGTCGGGATCTGAGGATAGTCGATCGTCAGACCCTCAACAGCAGCGGAGATGCTGAATGCAGGTGTGATGAACCCATCGGCAATGATGGCGGCGCACCCTATTATAGCGGGGAAGATCACCCACGCCGCCTTATACCTCCGAACTAATGCGTATAATGCAAAGATTCCACCCTCACCTTTGTTGTCTGCGTTCAGCGCGAGGTAAACATACTTAGTTGTCGTGATGATCGTCAGCGTCCAGAAAACGCACGATGCCCCGCCGATCACAAGCTCTTCGGTAATCAGCCGACCATCTACTATGGCACGAAACACGTAGAGTGGCGACGTCCCGATATCTCCATAGATGATACCGAGGGATACGAGCACCCCCGCGACTGACAGTTGATATTTATTGAGGTCTTTAGAACCTTCCATCGTTATAACTCCTCTCTTGTCCGACCGATGATCAGCCGGTTGCTGCGATCATAGGAGACATAGCTCCAGGTCCAGCTGATAAACGTAAAAACTTTATTTCGGAAACCTGTTATCGAAACCAGGTGGATAAACATCCAGATAAACCATGCCAGGAACCCGCCGGTTTTCAACACTTTAGTATCAACCACAGCTTTGTTTCTCCCGACAGTCGCCATGCTTCCTTTGTCGGAATAGTGGAATGGTTTGATTGGTTTTTTTGCAATCATCCTTGTGATGTTGTCGGCCACGAGCTTGCCTTGTTGCATGGCTGGCTGCGCCATTTGAGGATGACCTTTTGGAAAACCCTCATCACCTTCCATGAGAGCAACATCGCCAACGGCGAAAATGTTTTCATAACCCTTTACGAGGCAAAAGTTGTCTATCAGGTACCTGTTTCCTTTCGTGATAGCCTCCGGTCTAAGCCCTTCAATTGGGTTGCCTTTTACGCCAGCAGCCCAGATCATCGTTCTTGAAATGAGAACTTCCCCTGTGTTTAAAGTGATATCATGCCCGTCATATGATTTCACACTTGTGTTGAGTCGGATCTTCACGCCCATGTCAGTCAGGTATTTGAAAGCCTTGTCCGATGCTTGTTGGGACATGCCACCCAGCAATCGCGGCCCCGCTTCGATCAATGTAATGTCCATTTCAGACAGGTCGAGCTCTTTATAATCTCTGGGAAAAACATTGCGCTTTAATTCCGTCAGGGCGCCGGCAAGTTCTACGCCCGTCGCACCGCCGCCTACGATGACCTGATCCATGAGGCTGTTCATGGTTACCGGATCATCCACGAGTAACGCACGCTCCATGCTGCAAAGAAACTCATTGCGTAATGCGATGGCATCTTCAATCGACTTCATGGGCAATGCATTGGTTTGAATGTCCTGCATGCCATAGAAGTTGGTTGTGGCGCCGGTCGCGATCACCAGGTAATCATACTTTATTTTTCCTATTGAAGTCTCGATCTCATTTTGTTCTGGCAAGACATGCTTCACTTCGCCAAGCCTGAAATAGAAATTGGGACGGTATGCAAATCTTTTTCGTAACGGAAATACAATCGAGCTTGTCTCAAGTCCGGAGGTTGCAACCTGGTACAGAAGTGGTTGAAATGTATGGTGGTTATGCTTATCAAAAAGAACAACTTGTGCCTTTGAATGCTTAAGATGACGTACCAGTTCCAGTCCTCCAAATCCGCCGCCGATGACTACGATACGAGGTTCGCCCAGGTCTGCAATACGCGTCTGCGTGATAAATGATTTGGGCATCAAAAAAGGCGTAAATCCTTGAAAACCGGGGCGAATTTACGCCATTGCCGTAGATTTTGACGTTTCGTCTAAAAATAAATTAAAGCCGTCGCGGAAAACGAAAAGCAATGTACTTTTGTAAAATCCAAACCAAACTTTATGAAGAAATTATTGATTGTAGCGACTATCGGATTTACATGTGCACTTTTAGCAGGCTGTGGAGGTGCTGAAAACGCAAAGCTAAAAAGTCAGGTCGACTCGCTTCAAAATGAATTGCAGGTAAGTCAGCAGACTGCCCAAACACTCCAGGAGGTGGGTACGCTCATGGATTCAATCGATGCCAGCCGTCAGGTGTTGCGCGTAAATATGGTTGAAGGCACTACTTACTCAGCGTATACATCGAGGATGAAGGATCTTAACAATTATGTAAAGGAAACGCAGTCAAAGATCGGAGAGCTTGAGAAGTCATTGAAAAAATCGAAGTCGAACGCGAAAGCATTTGCAGCCACGGTAGCGAAGTTGAAGAGTGACCTTGAATCGAAGAATAAAGAAATCGAGTCACTGCAGAATAAAGTGCAGGAGCTCGGTACTCAGAATGAAAACATGAAGATCACTATCGATTTACAGGAAGCGGAATTGAATGACAAGACCGCTCAGATCGAAGCAAAGCAACAGGAGCTGGCCCTGATCGAGGCGCGTATACAAGAGCTTATGATTCAGAGCAAGATGAGCGAAGCTGATTCGTATTTCGCCCGCGGTCAAGCCGTAGAAGAAGCGGCTAACCGCACCAAGCTGGCTCCAAAAAAGAAGAAGGATACTTACAGGGAGGCTATTGAGCTTTATAAGAAAGCACAGTCGCTTGGAAATGAAAAGGCCCAGGCCAAAGTGGAAGAGCTTGAGAAGAAGGTGAAGTAAACCGGAATCAAACTTATCTAAAAGACCCGGGCGTTTGGCTTGGGTCTTTTTATTTACGCTTTCGTGTTTGTTAGTCGTAACGGTAAATCGCCATACGGTATCTCGCACTACTTTGGAAGCGAGTCAGCCTGAGCACCTGCGCGGAGCCGCTTCGACAAACGCTACGCCGGCACGCTATCGATCGATACGAGATATACCATGTAGACGATGTACGCCACAAGCATCAAGCCTGCTTCCCATCGGTCCAGCTTCCTGGAATTTAGCGTGAACATGAAGATCATTAGTAAAATCGTCGAGGCAAACAAAACCTCCAGGTCAAAATTCATGGCATTGTTGTAGTGGATGGGATGGATCAAACCTGTAGCTCCGAGGATAAAAAATATGTTGAAGATGTTTGAACCCACAATATTGCCGATGGCGATGTCTGTGTTCTTCCTGTAAGCGGCGACACAAGAAGTGGCGAGCTCGGGAAGCGATGTTCCCGCCGCGAGGATGGTTAAGCCGATGAGTTTTTCACTTAATCCTAAAGCTTTCGCGATGATGATGGCATTGTCAACAACAAGCGTTCCACCCCCGATCAGCATGATCAGGCCAAGGATGACCATTCCTACAGAAATATAGGTCTTGTATATTTTGATCGATGAGCCTTCCTCAACGTCCGGCGCTATTCGCATTGTTCGGTAGATATAGATCAGAAATCCAGCAAAGAACAATAGCAGGATTGCGCTGTCGACACGGCTCAACATGCCCTGGTATGTCACTGCTCCATCAGTAACAGTCGGCGTGCCCCATAAGAAGTTGTCATTTACCAGAACGTACAACAACGCGGCAGCCATGAGTGACAACGGCACTTCGTATTTCACAGTGTTGCGGTGCACCACCAACGGGTAGATAATTCCTGCTACGCCGAGGATAAAAAGTAAATTGAAATTGTTGCTTCCGATGACGTTTCCAAACGACGCATCATTTTTCCCGCCCAATGCAGAGATCAAGCTCACAATAAGTTCTGGCATGGATGTGCCGAAGGCAACCACAGTAAGACCGATAGCGAGATTCGATATTCCGTATTTCTTGGCTGCTGACGAGGCACCGTCAACCAGGAAGTCTGCGCCTTTAATTAGAATGGCAAATCCTACTAAGAGAATTACTATTGGAACGAACATAGATTAGGAGGGTTAGGGGAAGAAAGTTAGAACCATTTTTTGTATTTGAAATAGCGGATCATTCCAAAAACGATCAGTGCCATTACAATCATCACGCCCGGATATCCCCAGGGAGAATGAAGTTCCGGCATAAAATCAAAATTCATCCCATAGATGCCCACAATGAATGTCAATGGCATGAAAATCGTGGAGATCACGGCCAATACTTTCATTACTTCGTTCATCCTGGTGTTGACAGTGTTGATATGAATGTCCATCAGGCTTGACGTGAGGTCCTTGTAGGTATCCATCGAATCGATCAGATGTACGATATGGTCATAGACATCTGAAAAATAACGTACATTCGAAGGCTCAATGAATCCGTTTTCGTCTTTGATGAGTTTGCTTACCGCGTCACGCAGCGGATACAAAGCTTTACGCAAATAGATCAGCTCTTTCTTGATGCGTTGAATTTCCCTGAACGCGTTGTCTGACGGACTTTCATATATCTCTTCTTCAACATTTTCTATCTGCGCTCCGACTTCGTCTAATACGACGTAGTATTTGTCGACGATAACATCGATCAGTCTGTAAAACAGGTAGTCACCTTTTCGGGACCGTGCACGCCCCGAACTCTGCTTGATACGCTCGCGCAGCGGGCCGAAGAAGTCACCTTCTTTTTCCTGGAACGATAGAAGATAGTCTTTCCCGAGAACAAAGCTCACCTGCTCATAGTCAATGTGGCCTGACTTTATGCTATGAAGCATTTTCATTGTGAAGAACAGGTGGTCCTCAAACTCCTCGGTCTTCGGTGTATGATCGCTTAATATGTCTTCAACAAGCAGCTGGTGGAGGCAAAAATGCTCGCCAAGTTTGGCGATAATGGCTTTGTCGTGCAAACCGTCCACATTGATCCAGTTGACGTAGCCAGGTTTGAATTGCGTGAGCAATTCGTCGACCGGTACGTCGGCCTGCATCGCATAGTCTTTTTCATCGTATTGGATGAGTTCCAGGATAACGTGGTTTTCACTGGGGGGTTTGGGATCGATTCCGAGTGTTTTCTTTTTCGACATCAATTACTGACGTTAGGTTGATTCTTGTAGCTGATCATGCGCAATGGCACAGCCATCTCTATTCCCTCCTTGTCGAATCTTAATTTAATAGATTTGTGCAGATCGCATTTCATTTCGAAGCCATCGGTGGGATTGTTCGCCCAGGCGTAGCCCCGAAGCTGAGTTGCGAGCTCTGTGAATCCCATAACGCGAACCATTACCTGGCGCTCACCCTTTGCAAGATCGACTGGCGTCCTGGCATCAACGCAGAGCGGGTGAGCTTCGCTTTCTTCCTGGATGATCTTTTGCGCCAGCGTGATATCTGCCTCCAGGGAGATTCCAAGTTCAATGAACATACATACACGCTCATCCACCAGCGTTGAATTGACGATGACCTCATTGCTGATCACCGAATTGGGTATGACGATCCGCTTGTTCTCGAAATCTTTGATCACGGTATGACGAAGCGTGATATCCTCGACGTCACCTGTATACAATTGCCCGACTTTAACGCGATCGCCTACGCTGAAAGGTTTGAATATGACGAGGAAAATGCCACTGATAATATTTGAAAAGGCTTGTTGTGAAGCAAAGCCGACGATGGCGGCAAGAATTCCCGCTCCTGTGAGGAGGGTGTTACCCAACATTCGCAGGCTGGGGATTGATCTGAAGATAATGACTGTCGCCACCAGGAAGATGATGAAGTCACTGGCGTTCTTAAAGAAATTGTAACGTGTCGGATCGACCTTGAGCTTACGTGCTGCTGCCTTGAAGAACCTGCCGATGATGAACCGGAACACACGCCCGATCAAAAAGGCACTCGCCAGGACAATGACGATAAAGAGTATCTGTTCCCACTGTTTGTCCATAGCGTACATGCCCCGAAAATAGTCAATCGCAAATTAAAGGGACGAGACTGGAGAGGTTTTTTTGGCTTTTGGGTCCGGGGGTTTAAAGTATCGCTGTCAGCCTGTTATATTGCGAGCTATGCCCCTGCACCTCGAAGACATAAAAGCTCCAATTGCCAAAGAGATGGAGGAGTTCGAGCAGAAATTCCGGTCGTCGATGCATACAAAGGTTCTCCTGCTCGACAAGATCATGCATTACATCGTGAAGAGGAAGGGTAAGCAGATGCGCCCGATGTTTATTTTCCTGAGCGCTGGCACCTGCGGGAAGATCACTGAATCCACATTCAGGGGCGCTTCACTGATTGAATTACTGCACACGGCAACCCTCGTGCATGACGATGTGGTGGATGATTCCGAATACCGTCGCGGCTTTTTTTCTATTAACGCATTGTGGAAAAACAAGATTGCAGTGCTGGTCGGTGATTTCCTGTTGTCGCGCGGGTTGAACCTTTCTCTCGATCACAATGAGATTGATCACTTGAGGATTGTGAATGACGCTGTCAACCAGATGAGTGAAGGGGAGTTGCTGCAAATGGAAAAATCGAGGAAGCTTGACATCAGCGAAGAGGTATATTTTCAAATTATCAGGCAGAAGACTGCCTCCCTGATTGCCTCATGCTGCGCCGTCGGTGCGGTCTCGGCGGGTGCTTCCCAAGAGATTGTGGCGACAATGAAAATGTTTGGGCAGCATATTGGTATGGCCTTTCAGATCAAAGATGATCTGTTTGACTATGGGGAAGAAGAAATCGGCAAACCGTTGGGAATCGATATCAAGGAAAAAAAGATGACGCTACCGTTGATACATGCGTTGTCAAAGGCACCATGGATGTCTCGTCGGAAAATCATCTCGATCGTCAAGAACGAGAGCGAGAATCCGAAGAAAGTGAAGGAGGTGATCGAATTTGTTAAAAGATCAGGAGGCATCGAGCATGCACAAACGGTAATGAGCAGCTACTATAACCAGGCACTTGCATTGTTGAAGGATTTTCCTGAATCAAGCTACAAGACTTCACTTGTCCAGCTCGTGCAGTTTACCATTGAGCGGGTGAAGTAAGGGAGTTAACCGTTGATAGGAGGTAAGCACCACTGGGGGTGAATCCCTATTAACGATTAACTGATAACTGAAATTTGTTACGCAACCTTCTCCCGGCCGGCTTCTAGGATCGCGTAGTTTTTCCAGGTCTGGAAAGTCTGCGGGTCGAGCCTTGCATCGGCTTTGCCCGTGTTGCTGGGCTGGAAGTTTCCTTCAGCTTCCCACCATTTCTTAGCATCTTCCTTTGCGGCTTTCTTGTCTACTTCGAAATAATTTATCACCGAGTCAGAAATGATCCATGGTTTGTCGACAGAAGCATATTTTTCAAAAATCATTGAGCGCATTTGTGTGCCGCTGCTCTGATTCTTAAAGTGTGAAACCGTATAAGAAAGTGTCTCGGGTTCGGTCATGATCAGGTCCCAGTACTTTTTGCTGGAAATTATTTGAGAAGTAGTTAAAAGATATCCAAATCCTTTCTCCAAAGGCTCTTTTGTAATCTTGCAAGTCGCACGAAATTCCTTCTTCTTTTTTCCAAAAATTGATTCAAGCAGCGCCATAATCGTTCAGGTCTAATTTATATCTACTTAGATACTCTACAAGGGGTAAATAGTTGCACAAACTGGGTGAATTTTTTATGAAATCGCCTTTAAACAGCAGATTCCTTGGGTGAATTGTAAAATCAACGACGTGGGCCACCCACTTCAGAAGGCGACAGCGATCATGTGCCTTTGGGTTTTGCAGGCGTTTTTCGTTGCAGGTACCGCTCATAGTTCATAAAAAACTCTTCGAGTTTTTCGGCAGGAATCCCTTTTGCAATGATCTTCTTTTTGTCGTCGAGCACATATAGGGAAGGTGTAGTCTCGGCGTAGTACAATTTCGAATATGGTCCCACATATGTACGCGGTCCGTTTACTGTAATCCACGTCATCTTCATGTCTTTGATGTATTGCTTCATCTTTTGCATAGAAGTATCAGCGCTGACGGCGAACACCTCGACACCGAATTTCACTTTGTCCTTTTCATAAAACTTGACCAGCTTCGGCGTCTCCTCGCGGCAGTGTCCACAGTCCGGATCGAAGATGTACAGAATGGTATATTTCTTCTTGATATCGTAAAGTGATTTAGGCTGGAATGCAGCATCCTGCATAGTAAGATTCGCGCCTGTCTTACCGATAAGGCTCGGACGCAGCTTTTCCGCGTATTCCCTTACACTCTTCTTCAAAGCGTCATTGACCCAATAATCCATCTCGCCCGATGCAAAGTATTTGTCATACAATCGCACATACACTTCGTCAAGTCCCATGATATTCGGGCGCTGATATTTGTAGACGCAGGTCCAGACGAGGTACTTGTAAGTCTCTTGATTCTTCTTGGCCTTCACTGCCAGCTCATTGATGGCCGCCATCAGGCTGTCAGGTGTCTGAAAGAACAGTTTGTCGAGATATTCATTAAGCTTGTCGCTGTAATACGGGCGTGGCAACCGGATCATTGCATCATCGGTGATATCAAAATTGTCAAAATAGTGTTTCCTGTAATACCTCAGTTGAAAGGTTGAGTCGATTGATCCATCTGACTTTTTGGGCGGCTCGGGAATTGTAATCTCGCGCGTGAGCTTCAGCATTCGCGCGGTCAATGTTTCCGGGTGCGCTGCTATGACCTGGTCCTGGTGCGCCATTACTTTATCATTGATTTTCTTGAACGACTCGCGTGCCGAAGTCTTTTGATCTTCTTTCAGTGTGCTGTCCTGGATGACCTTCAGGTATGGATCTGCCTCCTTGTGCATGTCGCCATTGTAAACCATGTTCTCAAAAAAGAGCCGGTTGTCTTCGTCACCTTTCACCTTCATGAACCTGACGTAGTCTTCACTACTGGTTTCCAGGCTGAAGTGTTGCTGCTGGCCGATAACGATATTAAACATCGGGGTTTTGTTCAGCACGAAGAAGTAAACACCGGAAGGTAGTCGCTTGGGCCCGTCAAATACGGCCTCGCCCTGTGAATTAACGCGCGCCGTATCCTTAATATAAGTTGCTTCGCCATAAAAATATCCAAGCAGTGCTGTCGTGTCCCGCAGCCCTTTGACCTTGATGTCAATCTTATAGCCGGTTTGGGCAGATGCAACCGTAACGAACGTAACGAGAAAGAGAGGCAAAATCTTCATATGCTGATTAGTGGGCTACAAATTTCCTAATTTTCTATGGAACCGCAATTAATGTTCCACGATTGTGACAGGTGACCACATTTAGGATTCGTTAACATATTGAACCAGAAATCAAGGGCAGCATTTTCATAACACGTGGCCTTGGGGAGTTGCAAATTTCTTAAACTTTCATTGAATGGCAATTAATGTTCGCCGGTTGCGGCAGGTGACCAATCCCGCAATCATTGTCACGATCAATGGCAATTTGTCGTGCCGTAGGAGTCCTTCATCTTTTGCTTTATTTTGCAGGCGAAGAATGTCAATAGAAGTCAACAACCTGTCGAAGTATTTTGGCCAGCAGAAGGCGGTGGACGACATTTCCTTCCAGGTGAAGCGTGGAGAAATAGCCGGTTTCCTGGGGCCCAACGGAGCAGGCAAGTCTACTACAATGAAGATCCTAACGGGGTACATTCCTCTCTCCGGAGGTTCAGCGTCAGTAGCCGGATTAAACGTAGCTCTTGATCCCATGCACGTGAAGGCCCGGACAGGGTATCTCCCTGAGCACAATCCCCTGTACCTCGACATGTACGTTCATGAATACCTCGGGTTTGTCTCAGATATTTATAAGCTGAGCTCCAGAAAGAAGAAGTCACGAATTCATGAGATCATCGCGATGTGCGGCCTTGGTCAGGAGCAAAACAAAAAGATCGAAGAGCTGTCGAAGGGCTATCGGCAACGCGTTGGACTTGCGCAGGCATTAATCCATGATCCCGAAGTGCTCATACTCGACGAGCCAACTTCCGGACTCGATCCGAATCAACTGGTGGAAATTAGAAAGTTGATCAAAGACATCAGTGCCGACAAGACCGTGATTTTTTCCACGCATATACTCCAGGAGGTGGAGGCTCTTTGCGATCGTGTCATCGTGATCAACAGAGGAAAAATCGTCGCGAATGATACATTGCAAAACCTAATGAAGGGAGCCAATATTTTGTTAGTGGAGTTTGAGCGTTCCGTGGACGAGCAAGAATTGAAAAACATTCCCGGAGTTGCTAATATCTTAAAGCTGGATGATCGCCGCTATCAACTTGGGTCCGGAGGCGCTGAAGATATTCGATCCAGCGTGACACGTTTCGCGTATGAAAAGAATCTACCACTGGTAGGACTTAGGCAGGATAAGACCTCTCTTGAGGCAGTTTTCAGCGAGCTCACTAATCCCGACCTAAAGAACAAAGGATGATTCAGGTATTTTTCAGGGAACTGAACGGCTTTCTCAACTCGCTGATAGGCTATCTGGTGATCGGCGTTTTTCTTGCCGCCATGGGATTGCTAATGTGGGTGTTCCCCGATACCTCGGTGCTCGACTATGGCTATGCCGACATGGACACTTTGTTTTCCGTCGGGCCCTATGTTTTTATCTTTCTTGTGCCAGCGATTACTATGCGCAGCTTCGCTGAAGAGAAGAAGCTGGGCACATTGGAGCTTCTTCTCACCAAACCGTTAAGTGAAAGTGATATTGTTGTGGGTAAATTTCTCGCATCGCTTTGCCTTGTGATTATTTCCATCGCACCCACACTAATTTATTATTTCACGCTATCCATACTTGGAAATCCACCCGGCAATGTGGATACGCCCGGTGTAATCGGATCTTTTACCGGAATGATCTTGTTGGGTGGCGTTTTTTGTTCTGTGGGAATCCTGGCTTCATCAATCACGCCAAACCAGGTTGTGTCATTCATCGTCGCCGCATTCCTGTCCTTCGTTCTTTATGCCGGGCTCGATGCCATTGCAGCGTTAAGCGCTGACGGTGAAATCGCGCTATTCATCCGCCAGCTGGGAATGCTATACCATTTCGAAGCGATGGGCAAAGGACTGATCGACAGCCGCGATGTTGTCTACTTTCTCAGCGTCGGTGCAGTAATGCTCTTGTCAACGAAAACAGTCTTATCGAGCAGGTCATGGTGAATTGGGAAAGCAAGAGACTTCATGACTTACTGGTGCTCGCCATAGGCTTGGTGCTTGCTGTAGTGATCAATCAGCTTTCGTCTTTGTATTTCTTTCGTGCAGACCTCACCGAAGAAAAACGTTACTCTATCCAGGCATCGACGCGGGACCTTCTTGAGAAGCTGGATGATGATGTGTATGTCGAGGTGTTTTTGGAAGGAGACCTGAATGCAGGGTTCAGACGGCTGCGGAAAGGAGTGGAGGAGACGCTGGAAGAATTCAGGATTCATTCAGGCAATAAGGTGCACTACAAGTTCACCGATCCAGCCACCGCAGCAGGGCAGAATGCGCGCAACGAATTTATGACACTGCTTGCATCGAAGGGTATCCAGCCGACCAATGTGATTGACAGTAAGAACGGTCAACGAACCGAGAAGCTTGTTTTTCCTGGGGCTCTCGTCTCCTATGCTGGTGGCGAGTCAGGAGTAATGTTATTGAAAGGAAATCGCGCCCTTAGGTCGGAGGAGGTTCTCAATCAATCAATCGAAGGGATTGAGTTTCAGCTGGCCAGCACAATTTACAAACTGTCTTTTGCAGATCGAAAAAAGGTTGGCCTTCTTAGCGGACATGGTGAACTTGATTCGTTAGAGATATTGAGCTTGCAGACGTCCTTGTCCGAAGTTTATGATGTTATCAAAGTTGATCTTGAAAATCCGAACGATGTTCGTCAGCTTGATGTCCTCGTTATCGCAAAGCCCACAAGGAACTTTTCGGAAAGCGACAAGTATAAACTCGATCAATATATCCTTCGTGGCGGAAGGGTGCTTTTTCTGCTCGATCGCCTTCGGGTGAGCGTTGACAGCGTGTCGCGTGATGATTACTTTGCGCTGCCTTATTCACTTGGAATTGACGACCAACTTTTCCGATATGGGGTGCGTGTCAACCCGGATCTGTTATTGGATCGTGTTGCACTTCGTTACCCTGTGGTCACCGGTGTGGTCGATGGGAAACCTCAGATGACTCCCATTGAATGGCCCTTTATGCCGCTGATCAACCACTATTCAGATCATCCGATTACGCGTAATCTCGACGTCAGTGTTTTGAAATTTGCCAGTAGCATTGATACGGTGAAAGCCGCAGGCGTTAAGAAGACTCCATTGATGTTTTCTTCGGATTACTCAAGACGCATGACGGCACCGGTCAAGGTGACCGTGAATGATTTGAGAAACGACAAAGCTGAAAGTTTTACAGAGAGAGCAATTCCTGTCGCCTATTTGCTGGAGGGAAGGTTTATATCACTATATAAGAATCGATTCTTGCCAGCCCATGTTGATTCTGTCAACTTTGTTCCGGAGGGTAATTCAAGAATGATTGTTGTGGGTGATGGAGATATTGCGCGCAATGAGGTCAGTAGCCGCTCTGGGCAATCCAGGGAATTGGGTTTTGATGCATTTTCAGGGTACACGTTTGCAAACAAGGATTTGCTTATGAATATGGTTGCGTTTCTTTCTGACGAGGGGGGCCTCATCAATGCCAGGAGTAAGGATATCAAAATACGACCGCTCGACAAGGAAAGGATTAAAAATGAACGGATGATGTGGCAAGTCATCAATGTTGCATTGCCTGTTTTGTTGGTAATCGGAATAGGTATGGTGAAAGTCTTCCTGAGAAAAAGGAAATACACAAGATTCGTGATCTCTTAACTGTGAAAAAAAGAAACGCGTCTTTGGCGGTTGTTCTCGTAGTGCTGATGGGCATCTCTGGATTCCTGTTCGTGTCATCGCGACAGGGTAGTACGTCCAAAACCAATCCTGATCTGTTTAAGGTGGACGGCGCTGCAAAGATCGACCACGTTGTATTGAAACGGAATGATCAGTCGATTACGCTGAGCTTTGAAGAAGGAAAGTGGCGTGTTAACGGGAAGTGGGACGCGGACGCGAAGATGATCAAAGTCCTTTTTGCAACTGTAAGCCAGGTTGAACCACGGAGACCGGTGGCGACGACGATAGCAGATTCCGTCAGAAAAATCGTTGAGCAAAAAGGCGTGCATGTTTCAATGTCTGAGACAGGCATTGAAAAAGCATCTTTTATTGCGGGTGGCAATGTTACAAAAACGGAGGCATGGTTCGTTAAGGACGGTGAGGGACAACCTTTCGTGATGACGATTCCCGGCTACCGCGTTTATGTTTCTGGAATTTTCGAGCTCGATGAAAGCGGGTGGCGTAACAAAAGAGTATTCGATTTCAATTGGAGAAACTTCCGATCACTGGCAGCGACCTATTCCACTGAAAAGGACCAGAACTTTGAGATCGAAATGAAAGATGGATATTTTGGGATGCAAAATGTTTCTGAGGTTGACACGACGAAACTAAATAACTATCTCGATGCGGTTTCACTGCTGTTCGCGACACGGTTTCTTCCGGCCGGCCAAAAGAAGCCTGATAGCCTCCTGACAGCCCGTGCCGCCGCCACGATCGTGGTTACCGACATTGGAAAGCATGTTTATACCCTTGACTTGTTCGCGCCAAGGAAGTCCGATGCTGAGATATTTGGGCGGCTGGGCAACGGAGAGATCGTGGCGCTGGAAAAGAATGATGTCGCTGAGATCATGAGGAAGAAGGATTATTTCTTCCCCCGCAATGGTCGATGATGCACGTTTTTCAAAACCCAATTTCTTTCTAACTTAGCGCAGAACAACCACTAACTGCAGACTCAATGAAGTTTATCGTTAACTCCAGCTACCTGCTGAAGCAACTCTCTTATATCAATGGGGTGATTACAACTAACCCCGTGGTTCCGATCCTGGAGAATTTTCTCTTCGAAATAGACAAGAATCACCTGACTGTGACTGCTTCCGACCTTCAGACGTCCATGATCACTGAGATAGCCGTAGAATCGAAGGAGCGTGGAAATATCGCGGTTCCCGCACGGATTCTCCTCGATACATTGAAGAATCTGCCGGATCAGCCTGTGACTTTTTCCATCGACGAGTCTACTTATAGCATTGAATTGAGCTCCGACAACGGTCGCTACAAACTTTCAGGCGAAAACGCTACAGATTTTCCTAAAGTGCCTTCCGTGAGCAACGACTTTTCAGCTTCCCTTTCGTCAGAGGTGCTCGCAAGGGCAATTAACAATACCATTTTTGCTACCAGCAATGACGAACTTCGCCCGGCGATGACGGGCGTCTATGTAAGTCTTGGGGAGAAGAATACAACCTTCGTATCGACAGACGGACACCGCCTGGTACGCTACCGCCGCACGGACGTAAAATCTGAAAGTGGCAATACGATCATCATCCCTCGCAAGGCACTTAACCTGCTGAAGTCTACGCTGCCGTCAGAAAACACAGATGTCACCATCGACTTTAACACCGCAAATGCATTCTTTAAGTTCGGCTCAATACGCATGATCTGTCGCCTGATCGACGAGCGTTTTCCGGATTATGAAAACGTAATCCCATCGTCGAGCACGATCAAGATGACGATTAATCGGGGTGATTTCCTTAGCTCCTTAAAAAGGATTTCCATCTATGCAAATAAGACAACACATCAGGTTCGTCTGAAGATCACCGGTAGCCAACTGCAGGTGTCTGCCGAGGATCTTGACTTTTCGAATGAAGCCAATGAACGCCTTGCTTGCGAGCATGAAGGTGAAGACATTGAAATCGGATTTAATGCCAGGTTTATGATTGAAATGCTAAGCAACCTCGACACCGATCAGATCAAGCTTAACATGAGTGCCCCCAACAAGGCAGGTGTTATTCTCCCTGTTGAAAAAGATAAGAACGAAGATATTTTGATGCTGGTGATGCCGGTGATGCTGAACCAGTATGTTTAAAGAAACTTGTATTCTATAACCTAAACCTTTATTGATGCAAGGGAACCCTGACTTTAATCGGTTGGGGTTTTTTATTGGAGAAATTGAGTGCGGAATTTTGAAGAGTGGATGATGAATAGCGAATAGTGAATAGAGAGTGGGTGAAGTGAAGGGCGCTCCTGGGATTTTGGAAATTGGGTATTGGACATTCAATGTTGGTTTTTAAAGTTGCTCCAATAAAAAAAGCCCCGATCTAATCGAGGCTTCTCCCTTTGGTGGCTTTGCGTCTTTGCGCGGGATGTATTTTACTTAATCGTGGAGAAATCGAAACTGTTCTCCAGGAACTTCGTCGTGAACTTACCTGATCTGAACGTCGGGTTGTCCATCAACGCAAGGTGGAAAGGGATCGTGGTCTGCAGACCTTCGATCACAAATTCACTCAAAGCACGCTTCATGCGCGTAATTACTTCCTCCCTTGACTGACCGGTTGTGATGAGCTTTGCGATCATCGAGTCATAGTTCGGCGGAATGGTGTATCCGGCGTAGACGTGTGAGTCGACACGCACACCATGTCCGCCGGGCAAATGTAGATTCAGGATCTTTCCGGGTGAAGGACGGAATCCATTCTTCGGGTCTTCTGCGTTGATCCTGCATTCCATCGCGAAAAGGTTCGGGAAGTAGTTGCGCCCTGAGATCGGTACGCCCGCTGCTACTTTGATCTGTTCTTTGATAAGATCATAGTCGGTGACTTCCTCGGTGATCGGGTGTTCTACCTGGATCCTTGTATTCATTTCCATGAAATAGAAATCACCGTGCTTGTCTACAAGAAACTCGATCGTACCTACACCTTCGTAGCTAATGGCCTTGGCTCCTTTGATGGCGGCTTCGCCCATGCGCTCACGCAATTCCTGACTTACGATAGGTGATGGAGTCTCTTCCACCAGCTTCTGGTGACGCCGCTGTATTGAGCAGTCGCGCTCTGAAAGGTGACAAGCCTTTCCATATTGATCTCCGACCAATTGAATTTCAATGTGTCGTGGCTCTTCAACAAATTTTTCAAGGTAAAGGCCATCGTTGCCGAACGCGGCGGCAGCTTCGCGCTTCGCGTCATCCCACGCTTTCTTAAACTCTGATTCGTCGTTGATGATGCGCATGCCTTTTCCGCCACCACCGGCTGTCGCTTTCACGATGACCGGATACTTTATTTCTTTTGCAAGCCGGATTCCTTCCTCGAGCGATGATAACAAGCCGTCGGAGCCCGGGATTACCGGAACACCTGCCTTCTTCATCGTGTCTTTTGCAGTTGCCTTGTCTCCCATTGAGTTGATCATAGAAGGAGTGGGGCCGATGAACTTGATCCCATACTCGTGGCATACCGCACTGAACTCTGCTCTTTCTGAGAGAAATCCATAACCGGGATGAATTGCGTCGGCGTTGGTGATCTCGGCTGCGGAAATGATCCGTGGAATGTTCAAATAGGATTCCTTGCTTGGGGCGGCGCCGATGCAAACGGCTTCATCGGCAAAGCGGACGTGCAAGCTCTCCCTGTCTGCTGTGGAGTACACCGCGACAGTCTTGATGTCCATTTCCTTGCAGGTGCGAATGATACGCAATGCAATTTCTCCCCTGTTTGCTATTAATATTTTCTTAAACACAGTTGCTCGCTTTGGTTGACTAAAAAATAAAAGCCCTGAAGCAAGCCTGAAGCATACCTTGTTGCTTCGCAGCCTCAGGGTCGATAATTAATCGGGTTCTACTACAAAGAGAACCTGGTCATATTCCACCGGTGTGGAATTCTCCACCATCACTTTAACGATCGTACCTGAAACCTCCGATTCAATCTCATTGAAAAGTTTCATGGCTTCGATGATACAGACGGTCTGACCTTTGCTAACCTTATCACCCACCGACACAAAGGGAGGCGAGTCCGGGTTGGCCGTGCGATAGAATGTGCCAATCATTGGCGATTTGATATCGGCGGTTTTCTTGCCGGATGCTGCTGCCTTTTCCTGCTTTGGTGCCGGAGCCTGAGCTTGCGGCTGGGCCACTACTGGTTGCTGTACTGGTGCAGCCATTGCCATCATCGGCGCGGGCGCTGACTTCAGCACTTTCTGATCCGGTTCACGCTTTACATGTAGCTTAAGCTCTTTTGTTTCGATGTTGACTTCATTCAGCCCGGACTGTGAAATGAAGTCTATGAGGTCTCTTATTTCTGATGTTTTCATTTCTGAGTAGTTTGTTTTGCCTCCGTCGGGCTTTCCGTTGCCGACAGGTTTGAGTTTACGATTCGAAGTTACCTTGCTCATTTCGAAGAAGTTATTTTGCTCTTTCGATGTAATCTCCTGTACGCGCGTCAATCTTCACATTGTCGCCCGTATTGATGAAAAGCGGCACCTTTATTTCTGCGCCAGTCTCGATCTTTGCCGTCTTTAGGGTTCTGGTTGCCGTGTCACCTGCAAGTCCTGGTTCCGTATAGGTTACATTCACAACTACCGACTGAGGTGCTTCTGCAGTGATAGGATTGGTTCCATTCTCAAACGCTATGATGAGCTTCACGCCTTCCTTGATGTACTTGGCTGAATCCCCGAGCAAAGCGCGATCAAGATAGATCTGATCAAAGGTTTCGTTGTCCATGCAAACCATGCTGTCGCCGTCGGCGTAGAGGAACTGATATTCTTTTGTTTCGACGCGTAGCATCTCAATTGAATCGCCGGGACGGAAACGGTTTTCAGCAAGTTTGCCATTGCGGACGTTCCGCATTTTTAGTTGATAGAATGCGCGAAGGTTGCCAGGCGTGCGGTGCTGCATCTCTTCTACTTGCATCACTTCGCCGTTGTATCGGACGAAATTTCCTTTGCTTAAATCTGAAATAGTGGCCATAAAAAGTGAGTTGTGAATTTACTAATAATTAGATATTTACAAGTTAGTGGCTTACAGGCTGTTGTATGCCCATTTTACATAGATGGCGCCCCAGGTGAAGCCGCCTCCGAAAGCGGCAAGGATGAGGTTGTCACCTTTCTTAAGTTGCTTTTCGTAATCCCAAAGAAGAAGCGGGATGGTTCCCGCGGTGGTGTTACCGTAGCGGGCGATGTTCATCATTACTTTATCATCGGAGATACCTACGCGATTAGCAGTCGCATCGATGATCCGTTTGTTTGCCTGGTGCGGAACAAGCCATGCAATGTCGCTGGATTTTAAATGGTTGCGCTCGGCGATCTGTGCCGAAACGTCGGCCATGTTGGTGACAGCGAATTTAAAAACAGCTGAACCTTCCTGGTAAACATAGTGGAGGCGTTTATCGACGGATTCATGTGACGCCGGCATCCTGCTTCCGCCTGCTTTCATGTGCAAATACGTTTCACCGTTCCCGTCGCTTCTTAAGATCGAATCCATCACACCAACATCTTCTGTAGTAGGCTCCAGCAATACACAGCCTGCACCGTCGCCGAAGATGATGCACGTTGTTCTGTCAGTGTAGTCGAGAATGGCAGACATTTTATCGCCACCGATCACCACCACTTTCTTGAAGCGTCCTGACTCGATGTAGGCAGCTCCTGTCGACAGTCCGAAAAGGAATCCGGAACATGCCGCACCCATATCATAGCTGAATGCGTTGGTGGCACCGATCGCAGTTGCAACAATATTCGCCGTGGCAGGAAATGTCATGTCGGCTGTTACTGTGGCAAAGATCAATGCATCGATCTCTTTCGGGTCGGTCTTGGTCTTGGCCAGCATATCTTTCACAGCCGCAATTCCGAGCACGGAAACGCCCAGGTTCTCACCTTTCAATATGCGTCTTTCCTTGATGCCCGTCCTCGATGTGATCCACTCGTCGTTGGTGTCGACCATCGTTTCGAGTTCCTTATTGGTAAGCACGTAGTCGGGTACGTATCCGCCTACGCCGGTAATAGCTGCTCTGATTTTACTCATGGTATATTAAAAACAAATGCCCGGCCTTTGTCAGGTCGGGCGAAGGATTACGCAATTGTCCATGCTGATCCTTATGATCAGAAAAACAAAACGGTTTCTTATAATTAATCAAATTCAAATGGATAGCTGCTTACGCCAGCACCTCTTTTTCCATTACGACGCTACCCTTGTAATAGAGTTTGCCCTCGTGCCAGAAGGCGCGGTGCGGCAGATGATGTTCACCGGTAGTAGTATCTACTGCGAATTGTTTTGCGACAGCTTTGTAATGAGTTCTTCTCTTGTCTCTGCGCGTCTTCGAGGTCTTTCGTTTCGGATTTGGCATATTAGATTTATTTTAACTTTTTCAATTTTTCCCATCGGGGGTCTATCTGTTCCTCTCCATCTTGTTCTTCAGCGGGAGAGGAGTAAACCAGCTGAATATCACTTTCCTCAAGCTTGTCATCCTTGAACTTCGGATGCAGCTTCTTGATCGGCACTCCGACAGCGATCAGCTCATATATATACTGACCTATGTCCAGGGTTGCCTGTGTCCTGGTGATCATGACAATCTCATCACTCAATTCCTTTTCCTCCGGTCCATACTTGAAAAGGATGGTCTTGTCAATCTCCATCGGGAAGTCAAAGGGTTCGAGACTTCTGTCGCAAACCAATGTGGCGGCCCCGCTTATATGGAATTGTGCTTCGATCATCGTTTCACGCTTATCCAAGGTGACGTTGGCCGTAAAATGGCCTCTTTCAACCAAGGAATGCCCATACAACTCAAAAAACGCATCGCCGATCTCAAAGTCGTACCGATGTGCTTTTTGGCTAAGGCCGATGACATTCACCTTAAACTCAAGCCCCCTCATTGCTTCCAAAATAAGCGCGCAAATTTATCAGGATTTTCTGGATTTGAGGGACATTTTTCCGGAATTCTGGCCCTTTTCAATGAACTAGGGCCAATTCAGCCTGCAATGCCGGATTTTTAGGCGTGGCAGTTCTCCCCCGGAATGGAAGCTCTCAGGTGAGTACAAACGCCTCAAAAACCTTCTTCTTCAGCTCGTCCTTAGAAATTTTCTCGAAGTTTTCCACCAGGTAGTCCACGACGGTCTTCTTGAACCCAAGCTTGATTGCGATGTTGCGCGTGAAGATAATCTCGCTTTCAAACACTTTCTGGTCGACAAAAATTAACTCGATGGAAGAAATCAGGTAATCGAGCTTCTGCGCTTGTGAAAGCGCGCCAAGGGATTCAATGGGTTCCGGATTTGAAATAAGATTGATGACTGTCTCCTCTGGGAAATTCCTTGTCTTGGCGATCTGGAAGATCATGTCCCTTTCCGCCTTAGCAAAATGCTTGTCGGCTTCTGCCAGCTGGATCAGGATATTGAGCTTCTTTTTGGTAACGATGTCCATATGAATCATTCCAAATCTAATGAATCCAACGGTGGTATCAGCATTTGAACAGAGGAGATGTTGAGGTCATTAAAAAACGAACGTCAAAGACGCCCCGAAATAAGTGCTGTGCCTTCAAGTAGCTTAAGTGGAGCGAGACCTCCGCGGGTTGATTAGTCGCTATTGAACTTGTGCTGCGCCCCTGCTCTTTATTATGTCTGTCGCAACAAATACGGCTTGGCGGATAGAACTCTCGTCGGCCATGTTCTTACCAGCGATAGAGTAGGCAGTGCCATGATCAGGGGATGTTCGTACAGTAGGTAATCCCGCGGTAAAGTTTACTCCATTCTCAAAATCTATATACTTGAAGGGAACGAGTCCCTGGTCATGGTACATCGCGAGGATGCCATCAAATTTCTTATGCTGACCGGATCCAAAAAAACCGTCGGCGGGATAAGGTCCGAAAATAAGCTTGCCTTTGGACTTAAGATCTTCAACCACAGGTTTGATAATATTCTGCTCTTCGTCACCGATCAGTCCATCGTCGCCGGCATGGGGATTCAATCCAAGCACGGCAATTTTTGGCTTCCCGATCTGAAAGTCGTTCTTCAAAGAAAGTTCCATCAAGCGGATCTTCAGCTCAACCCTTTCCTTCGAAATGTGTTTGGATACATCCTTGATTGGCACATGCTCCGTTACAAGTCCTACTTTAAGCGACTCACCTACCATTAACATCAGGCTTTCGGTCGCCTCAAAAGTTTGGGTCAGATATTCGGTGTGTCCACGAAACGGAAAGTCTTCGCCGTGAATCGTGTTCTTGTCAATGGGTGCAGTGACAAATCCATCAATCAATCCCTCTTTCACTTCTTCGACGACCTTCTTCAGGCTCATAAGCGCGGCGCGTCCGGATTCACGGGACGGCTGGCCCGGGCTGATGCGTATCTCTTCTTCCCAACAATTGACAACGTTAATCGCTTTCGGAAAGAACTGGCCTTTGGCCTTCACCTGGCTGTAATTCAGCTCTTCGAGGCCCATGAGCTTCCGGTAATAGGAGAGAACTCGTGTTGAACCATACACCACCGGCGTTATGATATTCAGAATGCGAGGATCCGATAACGCTTTGATTACTACTTCCGGTCCAATGCCGTTGAGATCTCCAAGTGTGATGCCAATGCGTGGCTTGCTATTCGCCTGTGGTTGATTCATGAGGTTTGGTCTTACTCGAAAGTTAGGAAATAAGCTGATAGCTTCGTAGTCAGTTATAGGGGACTGGTATTTCTAATGGGGGAAGCACTACCTTGAAGGTTGATCCATTCGGTCGTTAGCTGTTGGCTATTGGCCCTTGCTGTCCGGGGAAAAATATAGTTTTAAGGATTTGCCTGGATATGGTTCAGAATGCTGATTTTTTTGGCGATTGTACCAAGAGGTTAGCCCGTTAAATTGAGTTTGAGCTGGGGTTTGATCGTTACGTGAGAGGCGATTCTGCATGTCAATGGATTTTCCAGGAAGGAAATCAGATTCAGATAGTTAAAAAGATGTAGTCTGACTAGGTTAACAATTGTTGAGAATGCCCATTTTCTTTTCACTTGCCTTTGAATCACATTAAGGAGTAAATCAGCAATTAGTGCGCACCAAATTTGAATCTGAATGGCGTTTTTATTGTCGCCGAGGAAATATTGAAGTGGCATATTCTGTTTAAGCCTTTTAAAAAGCAGTTCGATGCTCCATCGCTTTCTGTAGAGTTCAGCTATGGTTGAAGGAGTGGAGTTGAAGTCATTTGTCAAGAATTCAAATTGCTTATTGGTTTTAGGGTCTGTGTAATAAATAATCCGGGCATGAACGGCTGGAGTTTTTTTCTGAGGATATCCCAGCCTGACTTCGAGATCTTTCCTTATACCTTTTTCTTTTTGTTCTTTGGATAGAGGTCTTTTAAGAATTAGGTCTGAATAAGTAATAGACCAGCAGCGTGTGATCCATCGTATTTTCTGAGCGGTCCACAGGTTGTATTGCTTATAGTTCCTGTAACCACGATCCATAATAACGGTACTTTTAGCGGGCAAATTCAAGTATTTCGTGAATTGGGTATCATGTGTTGATCCGTCCGTAATTCGAACCACACATGGACTTTGTTCATACAAAGGGACAGCCATGTGCACTTTCAGCCCACCTTTTCTTCTTCCATCCGCATAGGCGGTTCCTGTCCCCTTAAAAATTTCTTTAAACAATCGTACTACAGTGGAGTCAATGACAAATATGCGCTTGCCTTTCCGGCGGCTGTCCGGAAAAAGTCTTTGAAAATGAGCTTTTGAATGCATGTAAATCCGTTCGAATACTTCACTCTCACGATGTGCATTGGCTTCGGCAAAAGTGCTTCGGGCAGGTAAATGACGAATCCCACCTAACCATAAACGTCCTTCCAGTGCGCGCATGCCTGTCACAACCTCTCGTAGAGAGTTACAGTGACCATAACAGGCAAAAAGCATAGTAACCAGATGATGATAAGTGTTGAATTTCTTGTAGTAACGATCTGAGTTACTCTCCTGGATGCTCCGAAAAATGATGTCTTTTGGAAGTAGGTTTAACAGCTGAACAAACGTCGGCTGTCCGGTAAAATGAATACTTTTGTTCATGGTAATTTTTGTTGTCGTAAACTAAATCTACCATGAAAAAGCAGGGTCAGAAATGACCTTGCTTATTTTTCCCCGGACACTACTAGCTATTGGCTTTTGGCAGTTTACCCCTAGGTTGTAGCGGTGACTATGAGTTGTGGGTGGGCTATTGAACTTTGAACTTTAGACTGACGCCATGGTAAGACCTAAGAAATTTCTGGGCCAGCACTTCCTAAAAGAGCCGGCCATCGCAAGACGCATCGTCGAGGCACTGGAATTACCTGCCGGCGGTAAAGATCACGTCCTCGAGATCGGTCCTGGAACTGGCGTGTTGACACAATTCCTTTTGCAGCGCGAGGATGTTCTGCTTAGCGTTGTGGAGATCGACTTTGAATCCGTTGCCTATCTTAAGAAAGAGTATCCCCAGCTGTCTGGTAGGATGTTTGAAGAGGATTTTCTTGAGATGGAACTTGATGCGAAGGTCGGTTCGCCACTGCACATCATTGGTAACTTCCCTTATAACATCTCTTCGCAGATTTTCTTTAAAGTTCTCGACAACAGAAACAGCGTAGGCCAGGTGGTGTGCATGCTGCAAAAGGAAGTCGCCGACCGCATCTGTTCAAAGCATGGAAACAAAGTTTACGGCATACTCAGTGTCTTGTTGCAAGCGTTCTATGATGTCGAGTACCTGTTCAAAGTGTCGCCAGGAGTTTTCAATCCACCTCCCAAAGTGATGTCGGCTGTCATCAGGTTGAGGCGCAACAAGAAGACTTCACTTGATTGTGATGAGAAACTTTTTCATCACGTTGTGAAGCAAGCCTTTCAAAAGAGGCGCAAAACCTTGCGTAACGCATTGAAACACCTAAATTTGCCCGGCTCTGTAACTGCATTGGACCTTATGGAAAAACGCCCTGAGCAACTGTCAGTCGAAGATTTTATTTTTTTGACACGATCCATCGAAGAAGGTGAAAGAGTTCGTAGAGTTTGAATTGACTAAAGAGTTTCGCGACCGGTTTCAGGAAGCCCTGGACCAGCGCGATAGTCAGTTTATTCTCGAAAGTCTCGCTGATGTAAACCCCGCCGATATCACGGCGCTTCTCTACGAATTCAATGCGGAGGAATCCAAGTATGTGCTTGACATACTCCCCATGGACGTTCGCGCCCAGATTATTAAGGATCTGGACAGCGAAACGCGTACAGGTTTCCTGAAAGTTTTCGACCCACGCGAGATCACGGAGATCATGAACCTGCTCGACTCCGATGACGCTGCCGATATCCTTAATGAATTGCCAATAAAAACCAGCGAAGAAGTAATCGCTGGTCTCGATCCGGTTCTCCGTTCACAGGTAATCGACCTCCTTCGCTACGACGAAAACGTTGCTGGCGGTCTCATGGCAAAGGAATTGATCAAAGTGAAGATCAATTGGTCTGTCGTGCAATGCGTGGAGGAAATCAGGAAGCAGGCTGAAAGCGTCACCAAATTCTACACGGTTTTCGTCGTGGATGATCAGGACAAGCTTCTGGGGAAGGTGTCCTTGCAAGACATTGTTACAACGGATGCCAACAAATCCGTTGCTGATATTTATGAGCAGGATGTGATCTCGGTTGAAACCTATATGCCTGACGCGGAAGTAGCTGAGATCATGAAGAAATATGACCTGGAGTCCGTGCCCGTTGTCAACGTGCATGGCCAACTGGTGGGGAGGATCACCATCGACGATGTTGTTGATGTAATCACAGAGCAAGCGGATGAAGAGCGACAGCTGATGTCGGGTATCACCGAGGACGTCGAGGAGGACGACACCGTTTGGAAAAATACCAGGGCGCGCCTTCCGTGGCTGCTGATCGGGATATTCGGCGGGATGCTCTCGGCGAGATTCATGGGGATATTCGAAGAGGAGCTTGCGCGCATCACAGCGATAGCGTTTTTTGTTCCTCTCATTCAGGCTACTGGCGGTAACGTCGGGATACAATCCTCGTCGCTTGTGGTGCAGAGCCTGGCAAGCAGCGGATTTGTAGTGGAGGGTTTGGTACAGCGTCTCACCAAAGTGTTGCTGGTGGCCTTGTTAAATGGATTGTTTTTGTCGGTAGTCGTATTTGGAGCCAACTGGCTGATTTTTGGAAATCGCGAGCTATCTGTTGTTGTTTCCATTGCTTTGTTCAGCGTTGTCGTCTTTGCATCGCTTGTTGGGACCATTACGCCGCTGATTCTTGATCGCTTTGGATTCAATCCAGCTGTTGCATCTGGACCCTTTATTACGACGATCAATGATTTATTAGGTCTGACGGTGTATTTTCTAACGGTCAGTATACTTCTGTAAATCTATCTGATACCGATGTAAGATTATTTGAATTATTGCAATTGATTCAACGCGCTGCAGTAAATTACCTTTGGCACTAAACAGTTGTGCTTTGGACGTCTTCAAGAAACGCGCTGCCTGGAAAGTTTTGCGATCCAATTTTTTGGACCAGGTCAACTCAGTCGTTGAAAAACCTTTGCTGACGTCCCTTATCGTGCTGATCCTCGTAACGGCGGTGGTAGGCTTCTTCAGCCGTGAATACTACTCCGATGATAAATTCTGGCCGCAGCTGCTCGTCGAGGCACATGGCATGATCTTCGATATTGCCATCATTGGTATTCTGCTTTTCTGGCTTAATCAAAATGGCGAAAAACGCCGACGGATTCGAAGCTATAAAGACGAGATCGACGATTTCAGATTGCTGGAATCAGATGAAGCGGCATTCAGGATCGTTGGAAACGTGAAAAGGCTCAATCGCCACAGGATTTATGAGATTAATCTCGTTAACTGCTTCCTGGCAAAGACGCACATGAGCTACATAAACTTAAGAGGCTCAAATTTGAATTCGGCGAATTTCTCGAGCGCTTCGTTGCTTGAGACGAATCTTGCTCATTCGCGATTGAACCAGACCAACTTCGAGAACGCTAACCTGAACCAGGCAAACCTCAGTGCAGCGTACGCGAGCGGCGCCAATTTCAAAGATGCTTTTCTCATTAAAACTCAATTTGAGAACACCTTCCTCATCAAGACCAATTTCACCAATGCCTACCTGATGGAAGCCAATCTCCAGAACAGCTATCTCATGGGTGCTGACTTTGAAAATGCAAGCTTATACAAAGCTGATTTCCGTGGTGCGAAAGGACTCACTGTTGATCAGCTTGCGAAGGCAAAGACTTTATACCTCGCAAAGTTTGATGATGAACTACAGGAACAAGTTCAGGCCCTGATGCCGGAACTTGTAGATGCATAGCCAACGTCAATAGCTACAGCCATAGCTTTCCTTGATAAATGAATTAAAAAAGACTACATTTGTTGTATAGCAACAACGGTTTCAGCAACGAAGCCGTTGTTGCTTTTTTTGCTCCCTTATGACCAGGGACAGATTGATAGGTCAGCAACAAATTTACCGATATGAGCAAAGGTATTTCTTACTATACAAAAGAAGGCCTGGATAAGTTGACGAAAGAGCTCAATGAGCTGAAGACGAAAGGCCGGGCCGACATCGCACGGCAGATTGCTGAGGCACGCGATAAAGGTGACTTGAGTGAAAACGCAGAATATGATGCTGCTAAGGATGCACAAGGTCACCTTGAAGCAAAGATCGCGCAGCTCGGAGAAATTGTTTCCAATGCGCGGCTGATAGATGAAAGCAAAGTTGATACTTCTGTCGTTTCAATCCTTTCGAAGGTAACGATCAAGAATAAGAAGAACGGTGCCTCGGTTACATATATGCTTGTTTCCGAAGAAGAAGCGGACCTGAAGGCCGGAAAGATCTCGACACAATCGCCGATTGGGAAGGGATTGCTTGGTAAAAAGAAAGGAGATCTGGCCAAGATCAAGACGCCGGCAGGTGAGCTTGAATTCGAAGTGACGAACATTGGCATGTAGGCGATGGCTTCTGTTTTTACCAAAATCATACAGCGACAGATTCCAGGTCACATCGTAGCCGAGGATGATAACTACATCGCATTTCTGGATATAATGCCGCTCGTTGAAGGGCATACATTGGTAGTGCCTAAAAAAGAGATCGATTACATCTTCGATCTTGATGACGCCACGCTGACCGGCCTCCATCTCTTTTCCAGGCGCGTTGCCGCAGCGATCCGGAAAGCCACGGGGTGCAGCCGGGTTGGGGTTGCCGTCCTTGGAATGGAGGTGCCTCATGCACACGTGCACCTTGTCCCAATGAATTATATGCACGATATGAATTTCGCCAACCCCAAGCTCAAACTATCTCAGGAACAGCTCGCGGCGACGGCGGAGCGCATTAAAAAATCTTTGTAGCTATGATGCAGATTGTCAGACCCACCCTCTTGCTCGACGAGAAAAAGTGCAAGGCGAATATTAAGTTCATGGTTGATAAGGCCAAAAAGGCCAATGTGGTGTTGAGGCCGCATTTCAAGACGCATCAATCGCATGAAGTAGGACGATGGTTCCGCGCTATGGGTGTCACTAAGTGCACCGTTTCTTCAATCCGGATGGCGTCGTATTTCGCGGCGGACGGTTGGGAGGACATCACTGTGGCGTTTCCAACGAACGTACTTGAGATTAATGAGATCAACCGCCTTGCATCCGTCTGTAAGCTCAACCTTGCATTTGTGTCGCCGGAGGCAGTGAAGAAGTTAAAGTCCGGACTTGTTCATCCTATCCAGTGTGTCATTGAAATAGATACAGGGTATCACCGTACAGGTGTCAATCCGACGGACTTCGCTCGGATGGACAGTATTCTTGCGGAGGTGGCTGCCAATCCTCTCATTACTTTCAAAGGGTTTTTCTGTCACAGCGGTCAAAGCTACGCCGATAGATCCAGGGAGGCGATCGCCAAAACTTATGAAGTGACTGCGAAGCAAATGAAATCCGTAGGTGATCATTATAGAAAGGAATCTCCCAATCTCGAACTATCTATGGGCGATACACCTACCTGTGCCGTGATGACAGAATTCGAAGGTATCAATGAGTTGCGGCCAGGTAATTTTGTTTTTTATGATCTCATGCAGCGGGTTATTGGCGCATGTAAGAATGAAAACATAGCCATTGCAATGGCATGCCCAATCGTTGCATTGTACCCTGAACGTAACGAGATCATTGTTCATGGCGGCGGGGTACACTTTTCAAAAGATAAGTTCGTGAGAGAAGATGGATTGTCAGTTTTTGGTGAGGTGGTGAGACTGAATGACTCCGGGTGGGACGCGGAACCACTGCCCATTTACGTCAAGTCGCTATCACAGGAACACGGCGTGCTGGTTGCCGAGGCAAGTGAGATTGCAAAATTCAAAGTTGGTGATGTGGTCGGCGTATTGCCGGTGCATTCATGCCTTACAGCCGATGCAATGGGTGAGTTTCGAACGATCGATGGGAAGCTTATCGATATGATGCCTAAGGCTTCTTAATTAAAGAACGCTAACGCTTTTTCTCCCACAGATCGCGCAAATTTTTTTATTAGTCGGAACGAATGTCTGTCTCAAAAGAGGGAGGGGTTTACCTGCCTTTTGTTAGCGACTAAAGGAATGTATTGATCTGTGAGATCAGCGCGATCTGCGGGAGGAAAAACTTCTGATTTTTTCAGTTTACAACCCTGGCGCTACGTGAGCGTTATATCCACATTCAACGGATATCGCATCAGGTAATCCAGCGCATCTTGCACAGTCATGCCTTCGAACAAGACCTTGTATAATGTGTCTGTTATAAGCGGGCGGATCTTGTAGTGATCACTGAATTTCTTCACGATCTGGATCGTATTAACGCCCTCGGCAACTTCTTCCATATCCGCGAGAATGTCCTTGAGCTTTTCACCCTTTGCCAGGCGATGACCTACCGTGAAATTGCGACTCATGGGACTGTTGCAGGTGGCAATCAGGTCGCCGATGCCCGCAACACCAAGAAACGTTTTTGTATCACCGCCCAATGCGCGTCCCAGATACACCATCTCGACAGCTCCGCGACTAATCAACAGCCCTTTTGCATTCTCACCATATCCCAGCCCACTGATTGCACCGGATGCGATAGCAATGATGTTCTTTAAGACGCCTGCCATCTCCACACCGATCAGATCGTGATTTTCATAAACCTGGAAGCGGTCATTTCGCAAAAGCCTTTTGCCGGTTTGTATTACTTCCTGAAAATGACTGGCAACAACTGTGGCGCCTGGCTGTCGTTGTGCCAGTTCTTTTGCCAGGTTCGGACCGGCAAGACAACCTACACGCACGGCAACGCTCTCCTCACGGATCACTTCGCTCATTGTCTTCACTTGCTGCCGGCTCAGTGAAGGAACCGTTTCAATCGTTTCGCCCTTGGGAAGCTTGATATCAAAACCTTTGGTGCCGTGGATGAGAATGTGATAGGGATGCAGGTACGGTGAAAGTTTCCTCATCATGTCCCTGAAATGTGCCGAAGGTACGATTGGGAAAATGACATCGCACTCACCTGCCAGGGTGGCCAGTGAATGGGTTGGTGTTATGTTCTTGTTGAGCTTGTGGCCGCGGATCTCACGCTTCTCAAGGATCTTATTGATCGCATCCTCGTCACGGACATACAGCAGTACCTTCTTGTTCCTGGCTAAAATGTTGGCGATGACGGATCCGAAATTGCCCGCACCGATCACTCCGACGGGTCTGTCAGATGAGCTTTTCAAGGTCATAGCCAAGCAGGCGATTGTGATAGTAGTAGAGCACGTTCAAATCCTGCGTCACAATATTCCCCTTCTTGTTCCTCAGTAATGGGCGTTTGAGGTGAAAGATACCGACGTTGTCAAGCCCGCGTTTGATAACTATATCAGCGTCGCCCTTCAGGTGGGTCGCATGATGAAGCTTTCCTTTTTCTTTTAGATTGTAGATTTCTTTTCTGACTTTCTTGAATGTGGCTCTGAATTCATCGTACGGAATTTCGAGATCTTCTTCCGGTAAACGAAGGAATCCAAACAAGTCAAGTTTCGGATATTTACGCTGCCACATTTCAAACGCTACGAACGCAGCCAGGTGGCTGGCGAAAACCCGGTTGATACGATGGTACTCGCTTACGATCTTCGCTGACAGCATGCGGGTATATTCGTTCTCGCGTTGCTTGTCAACTGTAATCGCGCCGTTGGTCATGAAGTATTCGCGCGGATTTAGCTTTTGCCCATTGGCGTCAAGACTATTCCCGTCATCGTCGACGTAGTTGCCCATCACGTCGAGTCCTGGTCCGATCGAAACCGAGATGCTGGAACCTTTTGTAAAGAATTTGAAAAGGAACTTCAATAGCTGAAAACTTCCGTAATTGTCTTCTTCTGCGAAGTATCTGTCCTGGCCTTTTACCTGGAGGTGTTCTTCGATCAACTCAGGTGCCTCGAGGACAAAGTGGTAGTTGATGGTGACGGGAACCACGAAAATTTTTCGCGGCTGGTTCTCCATGTAAAGGTTCCGCTGCGCTTCGATCGTGGTGCTGAGAAGACCTAGTTTGAGTTGCTTCTCGATCATGCCGGAACGTGACCTGGTGCCTCCCGGGAAGAACAGGCTATGTGCTCCTTTTTGCAAGGCAAGGTTCGAATACATTCGAAGTGTCTCCAGGTAGGGTAGATTCTTCTTGCGGCGGTCCACTTTGTAAGCGCCGAGGCTGTTCATGAAATACGCAAAGATCTTGATGTTGAACAGATTCAACCCCGCGCCATAGAGAAATGCGGGGAGGCCGAGTGAATGTATCACCCATCCAATAAGAATACTATCGAGGTTGCTGAAATGAGTCGGCACCATTACAACGGTACCCTCTTTCGCAAGGCGCCGCAGCATGTTAACTTTTCCAACTATATGGATCTTGTCGCGAAGCGCATATTGGTTGCGGAAGTAGGCTCCGAATTTTTTTACCCGGGCACCATTCAGAAGTCTTACAAACCAGAACTTCACGACTTCACGTGCAAACTTATACGAACTTGGCTTGAACGTGCCTGCGATCTCCGTCGCGTAGCGATGAACGATCTCATGCAACAACTCCTCTTCTTTCTTACCTGCTTCTTCAGGAGTCTTGCTGCTCAATTCTACGAGCTCATTTTTGACTTTCGTCCAAAAACGCGGCTCATCTTTCGCATCAACACGCCACCGGTTTCTTTTTAATCTGTTCTGTTCGCGAAAAACAGTGGCTTCTAGTTCGTCGATGAGTTGTTTCCTGGAAGGGCGCAAAACGCGAATCTGCTCGATCGCTTTTTGAGTCACTTCCTCGAGAAATTCCTTTCTGTTCTTGCTAAGCTGATAAACTGGCCAATCGGGAATTCCGTCGAGGATAGGTTCATACCCGATGTTCTTATTCTTCTTTTCGACTAAAATTTCCGCCATTTTTCTACAGACTGGGGGTCAAAGTTATAAACTTTGTTAACATTAGACTTTGCTCAAAGCGTCGCCCAAAGAATGGGCCATGGCTTCGAAACGACGCAACGCCGATTGGATAAATTCTTCGGAAACAACCTGCTTAACTTCCTCTTCAGAGGATAGGTCGTACTCCTGAATCTTAAACGTCTGTTCAAAGGGTCCTTGCTCCAGCTTGATCAGGTACCGGTTGTTCCAATGAAAGATTGTAATCTTACAATCGGAATGGGGAATTTCTCCTACGACTCTCATGCCGGCGAAGATACGCTCTGGGGAGAATAGTTTCTGAAGCACTTGAGGCGGCGAATTGTTAAAGACTTCTTAGAAGATGTTTCGAATCTCGCGTGACCACTCGCCTCTTGCAGCTTCTACTTGATTATCGCCCCGAACTGCGAGTAATAAACCGGACCGCGCAGGAAATAGGTGACGGGAGGCATCCAGAATAAAATCAAACTCCGGCAATCTTCGCATCAGTAAATGATGTGGATGCCATTACGGAATCCCATTACCTTACTCTGGGGTAGGGGTATTTTGCTGAAAGCCAAAACTTTAACTTCTTGTTTCGACTGTTCCAATATTTGAGACGAATGATCGTTTTTCCACGAAGAGTCGATAAAATCTTCCTTGCGGTGTCCTCTTTCGAGCCGTAGATTGTTGTAATTTTGATTTCCTAGGGTGACTAACTCCATTGAGGATGTCTGTGAGAAATTTGATTCTGGCCTTGACGATGATCCTGATGGCGTCGTTTTCGGCAATGGGTACACACCTTCGCGCAGGCGAGATAACAGTCACCCGGGAAAGCTGTTCGAGCCTTAACTTCATTATCACCATTACAGTCTATACGAATACCGGATCCGAGATCAGGTTCGGAGACGGTGTCCTCGATTTTGGTGATGGCAGTACGCCGTTCCGCACGCCTACTATTGAAAATACCCTGAGACCGGACCTTGGTCCAAACATAGGAACCGTATCCTACTCTAAAACCCACACCTACGCGGGCCCTGGTCAGTATGTGATCAGCTACAATGAGCCTAACCGGAATGCCGGTATTCTCAATATGTTCAATTCCGTGGACACCAAGTTTTACATGGAATCGAAGATCAGCATTGACCCTTTTATCGGATGTGACAACAGCCCCAGACTCCTGGTGCCGCCAATAGACAAAGCCTGTACGGGTGCCGCTTTCTATCACAATCCTGGCGCCTATGATCCGGACGGCGACAGCTTGTCATATGAGTTCACTATCCCGAAACAAGAGAAGGGAATCAACGTGAATAATTATCGCGATCCGAATGTGAAAGAGTTCTATGATAAAGTTGGACTCAACTATTCCGTCGCCAACGAGAACAAGAACGGTGTGCCAACATTTACGATAAACAAAACTACCGGAACGATCATATGGGATGCGCCGGGTGCTCCCGGCGAATACAATATTGCTTTTGTAATCAAAGAATGGAGAAAGATCGCCGGTGTCTGGATCAACCAAGGTTATGTCGTCCGGGATATGCAGATCATCGTGGAGGATTGTAAGAACAAACGACCGGAACTGCAAGTACATGATATATGTGTCGAGGCTGGTAAGTTGATCAACACCGATTTCTTTGGATCGGATCCTGACGGAGATAGCGTCAAGATTGAGGCATTTTCCCAGGTGTTGAATCAAAATGTGTCGCCGCCATTCCCGAGCCCTGCTACCTACACGCCGTTTCCTCCAAGAAACCAGGCGTCTGGTCCTTCCAAGCTTGCGAAGATTACCTTCAGATGGCAGACAGCCTGTATCCACGTCCGCGACCAGCCGTATCAGTTGACTCTTAAGATCACTGACAGCCCACCTAAAGGCGCGGGAGCCAAGCTCGTTCAATTCAAGACCGTCTTTATTACAGTCGTTGCGCCGGCGCCGGTATGGAAAGACGCGCAGGTTGTGCCTGCAAACCGAACAGCGAAGCTTGCCTGGAAACCCTATGTGTGTTCCAATGCTGAGATCATGCAGGTGTGGAGGCGTGTCGACAGTGTACCGTTTACTCCCATCGATTGCGTAACGGGAATTCCATCGTCGCTTGGATTTACCAAGATTGCCGAAGTTCCTATCGCAAATACAACCTTCACGGACACGAACGGTGGGAAGGGCCTTGCACGAGGCGCGAAGTATTGCTATCGCCTGGTGGCAGCATTCCCTTTGCCTAATGGCGGAGTGAGTTATGTATCACGGGACACCTGCCTGCCGCCGATCCTTGCTGACGCGCCGATTATTACCAACGTGACGGTCGACAAGACTGCAGCGACGGCAGGGCAGATCAATGTAAGGTGGCGTCCGGCAATCGAGATCAACAAAGCGCAATACCCACCGCCGTACAGCTATAAAGTTTACCGCGCTGAAGGACTCACGGGTACTATCAAGATTGGTAATCCTCACCCGGGCTTGTTGTCCGACACGACTTATACGGACACCGGACTTAATACTCAGGAGCTCGTTTATAACTACAGGGTAGAATTATATTATACCCTCAATGGCTCCAACACACGGTTAGACACTTCGGAGGTTGCATCTTCTGTGCGGCTCGAAGCAAAGGCTCAGTTCAAGCAGATTCAGCTCGTCTGGGGCGCAAATGTTCCATGGTCTAACCAGAGTCAGAAATTTCCAAGACATCTTATTTATCGCGGTGCTCAGGGCGCAACTGAAAGCCAGCTCATCCTGATAGACAGTATCGACGTGACGTCGGGTAAATTTACCTACACTGACTCCGGACAATATGATGTTAAACACGGTCTTGCGACGAAATTCGGTCTCAGCGATCAGCAGGTTTATTGTTATAGGGTCATGACGCGGGGTACGTATGGGAACAAGCGAATCAAGGAACCCCTTGTAAACTTCTCAGAGATCAACTGTGCGCAGCCAAATGATAAAATTCCGCCATGCAAACAGGAAATGAATGTAGCTGCGACGGGTACACAGTGCGATCAATTCATTCTTACTCAGCCATGTGCGCCTACTTCTTTTACAAACATTGTCACCTGGAAGAAATCCAAGGATGCAGCGTGCCGGCTGGACATTACCAGTTATAGTCTGTATGTCGCTAACGAAGTGGGCGCGGATTTTAACCTCTATGCCGAGAACATTCGCGATACGTTTTATATCGATTCGAACTTGCCTTCTTATGCAAGATGTTATAAAGTGATTGCGGTGGATCGCGCTGGTAACAAGAGTGAGCTAAGCGAACAAGTGTGTTTTGACAATTGTCCGAACTACCAGCTTCCAAACGTATTTACCCCGAACGGAGACAATTGCAATGAAGTCTTCAGCGCGTACAGCGATCGCGATGTCATCGATGAAAGCGGTAACGGGCCTTGCGGGCCGATTGACCAAATAAATCAGCGCCTCGTTTGTGCGAGATTTGTTCTGAGTGTTGATTTCACAGTGAGCAACCGCTGGGGTAAGGAAGTCTACCGATACCAGTCGGGAGGGGAGAACACAATCTATATCGACTGGAATGGGAAGGATAATGAGGGTAAAGACCTTGCTGCCGGAGTCTACTTTTACAATGCGCACGTGATCTTCAATGTTGTGGATCCATCCAAACGCGCACGCGATATCCGCGGTTGGGTGCAGATCGTCCGGTAAGTACCTTCCAACTTCTGATCTGTTTATATAAATTGCCGCGAAAAGTCACAGCATGAAAGCTTACGTATTTCCCGGACAGGGGGCGCAGTTCACAGGAATGGGGAAAGACCTTTACGAAGTTGATCCGAAAGCAAAAACACTTTTTGACGAAGCGAACAGGATCCTGGGATTTCGGATCACGGATGTTATGTTTTCTGGAACCGCGGATGAACTGAAGCAAACAAACGTGACGCAGCCTGCCGTGTTTATACATTCAGTCGCTGCAGCATTCACTAATACATCCTTCAAGCCCGATATGGTCGCCGGCCATTCACTTGGCGAATTTTCGTCTCTTGTTGCAAACGGTGCACTTGCGTTTGAAGATGGATTGAAACTTGTAGCAAAGCGGGCTGCCGCGATGCAAAGGGCATGTGAGATAAACCCGTCTACAATGGCCGCCGTGCTTGGACTTGACGATGCAAAAGTTGAAGAGGTTTGCGCGTCGATCAAAGAGGAGGTCGTGGTTGCTGCAAACTACAATTGCCCGGGTCAATTGGTGATCTCTGGGTCGTTGAAAGGAATCGAGATAGCAATAGAGAAACTTAAGGCGGCCGGCGCAAAGCGGGCACTACCGTTACAGGTGGGCGGAGCGTTTCACTCTCCGTTGATGGAGCCGGCGCGTGAAGAACTCGCCAATGCCATTCAAATTACGCATTTCAATAATCCGAACTGCCCGGTCTATCAGAACGTAAATGCATTACCGTCAACGAGTGTTGGTGAAATCAAAAAGAACTTAATTGCCCAACTCACATCACCTGTGCGCTGGACTCAGTCAGTTCAGAATATGACCAAAGATGGCGCGACCCATTTTATTGAATGCGGTCCCGGCAAGGTGCTTCAAGGGCTGGTTAAGAAGATCAGTCCCGCAGTGGAGGCAGTAAGTATTTAATTACTTTTATTGACCCCGCGTCTCCGCACCTTGTCAAGCTTATCGCGCACATAACCATCTTCCTTCAGCGAAAGTGATTTGGTAAAATTCCACGCCGCCCTGGCGGTATCCTTTTTGGCAACATAATAGTCGCCCATCATATGGTACACGCCGGGATGGTTAGGATAGTTGCGCATATTTTCCGCAAAGCACGCGAAGGCGTTTTCCATCATCCCGGAAGACATGAATGCGGAACCAATGTCCATATAAATTTCACGGGGGACCTTGACTTCGTAACCTAGTCGGTCTGAAATCTGTTGATAGTGCCCGTTGATATGGTTTACAACGTCGGCCGCTGTCGCTTTTGATCCCGGATCGAGGTAGCCGATCAGGCTTTCAAGCCTATACCAATCGTACCATTTATTCAACGCATCATATTCGGCAATTAACGGAACGGTTCCGTGGTCATCATTTGGATAGTACCTGGAGCTAAATGACAAACCATTTTTAGTTTTTAACGGCATCGATTTGTTGAACTTAATGATTTCCCGGATATGCCTGGTGAGCTCCGAAGTGTCAGACACCACCTGGTCGGTTGTCATTCCTGCCTTCATTGTATTCGCCATAGCTACATACAGGGATTTGCCTGAAAGGTCTGCCGTGTCAAGCACTGTGTCTGCTTCCCTGGCGAGCTTTGCATCATCCCACCATAAACTTGGGTCGATAGCAAGATAGTTATTGAAAAGATCGGGATGGTAGACAAGTGTATTAATGGCAAACAACCCACCGAAAGAATGGCCGATCAATACGCGGTGCGGCGCGGTCGGGTAGTTCTTCTCGATGTAGGGCATCAGTTCGGTCGAAATGAACTTTGTGAAATTCTCCGCGCCCCCTGAGGTCTTTGACCGGACTGAGTCGCCAAACAGCACTTTTACGTGCGACGGTGTAAGATCACGGGTGCGATCAGTGTTTGGAATGGCGACAACCATCATTTCAGGACATACTGTATTGCCGTTGACCTGGCTCAACTGTTGGATCATGCCAGCAAAAGAATAGAAATGACTATCGCCGTCGAGGAGATAGACGACAGGAAATTTCTTGCCCGCCTTCGCGGCAGAGATGCGACCAGAAGGAACGTAGATCCAGACCTTGCGCTGCTCATTCAGAACTTTGGAATAAACACTGTCGACGATCCGAAACTCATAGGTTGCTGTAGTTGACCTGGTTTGTTCGCGATGGCAGCCTAACAGAGCAAGGATCAGGATAAAAAGTGGCAATAGTTTCATGACATTTTTTTGCGAAGATTAAAATTAGAGAATTGCACGGGTACTAGGCTGAAATTTTTTCAACGGTCAAAGTGTCGTCGCACGCTTCCAGTAACTCATTTATGGATTTCTTGGATAACGGGTGAATTAGATCACCGGCAACTTCTGCGAGAGGCGCCAAAGTAAACCTCCTGTGCGGTATACCAGGATGAGGAATGTTTAATTCCGGCGTTGAGGTTGCCAGATTATCATAAAGGAGAATATCAATATCGATCGTTCTGGGCCCCCATTTTTCTTTGCGCACGCGCCCAATTGTTTGTTCTATTGACTGGAGTGTCTTGAGCAGCTCCATCGGGCCGAGTGCAGTTTTTATTTCAATGACCTGATTGAGGAACGGTGCCTGCTCCGTCTTGCCCCAGGCCGCCGTCTGATATATGGATGATTTTTTTACAATAGTCCCGCCAAGGGACGCAATTCGCGAACGCGCATTCGCGAGAAGGGCAATCCTGTCTCCTTCATTTGAACCTAAAAGCAGGAACGCCCGTATCATGGAGTTTACCAATTAATGACTTTTGATTTGGAGTTCAATTTGTCGCGCGTGCTTCCGATAGTGACAGTACGCATTGACTTCGCAATTTATGTGTGGAAACAGTGGTAAAATGCATTTCCTCTTAAAATTGATATTTTTGCGCGTTAAATATTTCTTATGAATTTTTTTAAATCTTTTTTGGCCTCGTGTCTGGGTACCACCGTGGCGCTTTTCCTCCTTGTCGTGGTTATCATCGGGTGGATTGCTGTCGTCTCGGCGGACAACGTCGTTGTGGTTGCTGAGAATTCTGTCCTCCACCTGAAGTTGGAAGCACCCATCACGGAACTGGAAGTGGACGATCCCCTCGCTGAGATATTTCCGGGTGCAGCCAAGCAAAGTATCGGACTATTGCCATTGCTGGAAACGATCCGCCATGCCAAAGACGACGCCAATATCAAAGGGATATTCCTGAACACAAGCGGCCTCTCAACCGGAATGGCATCGTTGCAGGAGATCCGCGATGCGATACTTGACTTTAAATCTTCAGGGAAATGGGTGATCTCGTATGCCGATAATTATACTGAAGGAGCATACTATCTGGCTTCAGCCGCCGACAAGGTCTATATGAATCCGGAAGGAGAGTTGGAATTCAATGGTCTCGCGACCGAAGTGTCTTTCTTCAAGAAGCTGTTTGACAAGCTTGAGATCCGTCCGGAGATATTTCGCGTGGGCGATTTCAAAAGTGCCGTCGAACCCTTCATCCGCGAAGACTTGAGTCCCGAGAATAAGATGCAGCTTAACTCCATCATTAATTCTATTTACGCAGAGTTACTCAAAGGAATTTCGGAGTCAAGAAATATTCCTTCTGAAAAACTCAAGGAGATATCGGATAAGATGCTGGTAAGAAATGCAGCCGGAGCACAAAGCAATGGGCTGATCGATGGCCTCTTTTATGACGACCAGATGAAAGACGAGCTCCGGACTAAGCTCGGTCTCGATGCGAAAAAGACAATTCAGCTGGTGAGTTATTCCAAATACAAAAAGTCATTTAATGCCACGAATACATCCAAGAATGAAATAGCAGTTATCGTCGCGGAAGGTGATATTCTTCCTGGCAGAGGTGATCAGGGCGTTGTGGGTTCAACGACGATTGTGGACCTGGTTCGCAAAGCACGGAACAATGATCGCGTTAAAGCAATCGTCATTCGCATCAACTCACCCGGCGGTGCCTTCCAGGCTGCTGATAATATGTGGCGTGAGATCCGCGTGGCTGCCGGACAAAAACCCGTGATCGCATCGATGTCGGATTATGCAGCATCAGGTGGTTATTATCTTGCCATGGCTTGCGATACGATCGTTGCCCGACCCACAACGATTACCGGATCCATCGGCGTGTTCAGCATTTTGTTTGACCTCAGTCATTTTCTTGGCGATAAGATTGGGATTACCTCAGAAGAGGTGAAGACCGGCGAGATAGGTGAATTGGTGACGGTGACGCGCCCACTGTCCGACGTGGAAAAGAATATCTGGCAAACGAAGACGAATGAGATTTATGAGACCTTTACCCGCAAAGCTGCTGAGGGTCGGAGGATGCAACAGGAGGATTTGAAGAAGATTGCCTCCGGCCGCGTCTGGACCGGTATTCAGGCGAAGGAGAATGGACTTGCTGACGTGAGCGGAGGTTTTGATGATGCTGTTAAGATAGCGGTCGCCCGTGGCAAAGTATCCGACGACTACAAACTTCGTTACTATCCGCAGCCAAAACCGCTGCTTGAAAAACTCACGAGCGACTGGGAAGAAAATACAAGAGTGAAGATGCTGCAGCAGGAACTGGGAGAGTATTATCCCTGGTACAGGCAATGGGATAAGCTAAAGGACTTCGGGGGAACTCAGGCCAGGATGAGCTTTGATTTTCAGGTGCGATAAAGGTGGCCTGGTCCTGAAACTGTTTGAGGGCGTTGTTACCTGTTTTCAATACGCCATCAGGGGAACAACATCATAGTGAAAATGAGGTCGGCACATTGCTATTATCACAAATGATAATGCGTTCTTGAACCGAAGCGGGCTTTGAACGTGTGTATCACATTACACGAAAAAACTCAAAAGCCCTGCCTATTTCAACAGCTGTAGTTGGGGTTTCTGGATCTTCCTTCGAATCAGGTCATCGATTTCCGAAAAGAACAACTCGTTTGTGAGCTTATACCGCGCCTTGCGTTGAATTTTCTTAACAAGAGGATGGAACTTGTCCAGGTCTATATTAGTACGCTTGAGATTCACCAGCGTATCGGTAATTTCAGATACTTCGTTTGTGCTGGCCTTCGTCTTGAATTTGAAGTCGATATACGTGGGAACGTCTACAAGCAGACGATTGATTAAGGTATCACGGTGCTGATTCAGTACTTCCCGCACCTGAAAAAGCTGAACGTTGGGGTCAGTGGCAACAATATTCCTTGTGCCAATGAGAGATGATAGTATTGTTTTCATACGCGATGTTTTTCCTCCCGGCACCCTGCCAGGCCTCATGACATCTCAAAGTAAACAAATACTAAAATAATTAGCAAATAAAACTAAATAAATTAGTTTACAAATATATGCGAAGAAGTCTCAAAAAAGGCGTTTTGAATTAGAATCATCCGCATGCAAGTGACCATGAATGGATGTCAAATCACCTACTGTCCCTTAATACTCCAGTCCCCATCCGATCCCCATCTCCTCGGTGACTTTGATGGGCAGTTTTCCTGACGGCTTGAGCTGCCCCTTCAATATTTTGATAAACGAATTGAAATACACGGGTTGATTACCATAGAAGCCACCTTCACCATATCCCACTAAAAAAGAAGGCACAAAGTTGATCTTTCTGATCAGGTGCGGATTGCCGAACGACATGACCACAACATTACCGGACTTACGTTCCGCAAGCCCCCTGATAAGCTCAATGTCTTCCTTGCGAAGGGGAGCAGCATCACCATGACGGTCGCGCTGAACGAATAGCGAGACGATAATGCGATCCGATGCGGATACGGCCGATTGAATTTCATCGTAAATAGATTTTTCGACTCCAGGTCTCAGGGAAAACTGCTTCACACCAGGGAAGCTGTTGCCCATTTCGCGAATCAATTGTCTCACGTTGGGTTGATCATCTTCTTTCTGAATGGAGATATGAACAGTCTTCGACGCGTCGAAATTTGCTAACGGAAGCACATGATCGTTCTTTAGCATTGTCACAGACCTGTCTGCAACCTCCTGCACAACGGCCTTGTGCTCAGATGTCCCCACCACTTTGGTGATGTTGTCGATGTCTACCAATTTATTCTTGTCCAACCCCAGCGAATATTTCTTGTAAAGAAGCTTGTAGACTGATTGATCCATTTGTTCCTGCGTCAACTTTCCTTTTTTTACCGCATCGACGATAGCCTTAATAGTGGCGACAGGATCTTTTGGCTTTAGTACAATATCATGACCGGCCTGCAGTGCCATGATCGCAACTTCCTCTTTTCCAAACCGCGTTGTAACATGATCATACCAAAGGTCATCCGAGGTGATGATACCTTTAAAGCCAAGCTTTTCTCTTATCACGCCTTTCACAAGTTTGGGTTCAACGCTGGCAGGTAGCATAGAACCGCCCGTGATAGAAGGAATAGCAATATGCTCCGTCATCATAAAGTCAACTCCGGCATCGATGGCATATTTGAAAGCCGCGAATTCGTTCGCGTCGAGTTCAGCCGCGGACTTGTTAAGCGTGGTGAACGAAGGATAAGCGGGTCCTCCCTTCATGTCCCCCCGGCCGGGAAAGTGTTTCGATGTTGTGAGCATGCCGCTTTCGTGATAACCCTTGACGTAAGCGTTCAGCATTTTCTTCATGAGACCCAGGTCGGCGCCGAAAGATCTTCCGCTCTCCTGAGGATTGTCAGGAGAAGGTGATATGTCCGAAACAGGTGTGTATGTCAGGTGGATCCCTAGGGCTTTGCCTTCGCTGCCCATGATTCTCGCGGCACGGTACATCAGGTCGGGGTCGCCAGCGGCTGCGAATGCCATGTTGGATGGGAACTCACTCGCCCCTGCAACTTGCTGGCCCGGTCCGCCCTCGAAATCAGTAGAAATAAGGATAGGGACACTGGCTGCGCGCTGTAGTTTATTCAGCAGTATGCCCACACTGTGTGGAGTGCCGCCGTAAATCACAAACCCACCGATTCCGTGATCACGTGCCAGGCTGAGCCAATATTGAAATTTAGGATCATCATCCGTGATGTAGTTTCCTGAGATCTCCGCACAGATTAATTGCGCTGCTTTTCTTTCGAGCGGAAGTGACGCAAGAGTCTTTTTAGCGAGATCGGCAGCGGGATCGGGTTGGGCTATGGCCGAAAGTATGCTGAGAAAACAAATGAGGCTTGGAAAATATGCACGAAAATTCATCGGTATAAGGGTTGAAAGAACAAGTTACACGCGGCACGGAATATTTCACGCGGGCATGAGTTTTACTTTTAGCGACCGCGATGTGCTGGCGTACATGGATGAGATAAAACAGACTTACTCTTATGCTTGTCTTGGGACTCCTTTGAGTCCTTCACAGTAAAAATCCGGATGAACCTTATTCCTTAATTTTCAAGGTTTCAACCAACGTCTTTCTATAGTTTTCGAAGTTGGCTTGTGTCCTGTCCGGATCGACAGCGAGAGCGCTTCTAAGCAGATTAAGCGAGCTGAGCTTTTCGTCGATCGCTTTCAGGAGCTGCGCTTTCGTTATTTTGCTGTTTAGCTTTTTCATGGTTATAATCTGGCAATAATTCAAGCTAACAAATTGCTGCCGCACTACCGATCAGAATTAGCTATGGGCAGGTATACTGTGAACACCGATCCATTACCAGGTTCACGTTTCGCGTTGATGCGGCCTTCGTGGAGGTCTGCAATTTGCCTGTACAAGGCAAGCCCTGTCCCCGTACCGGCATACTCATGCCTTCCATGGAACCGCTGGAACATCATTCATTTTTGAAAGTTAAGGAGCATAAAATTTGTCGCGAAGCAAAAGATGTTTTGACTGTTGCCTGTTCCAAACTGGCCATCACCAGTAATCGTCGACCCGTCGCAGGACGTTGCTCGCGAACCCGGGGTGACAGGCAAACAAGTAATAGACGACAAAATCATCGTTGTCATGGAGTGTTGAACCTGCTTCGTCCCTCTGTCTGGTTTGATTTCGGTCGCCGCCTTCCATCAAATTTTTGTTTATGTTAGACCAATAAATCTTCTCTTTGCAACGAACAATTCCATCCATCATGAGAAAAAGCCTAAACCTCTTGCTCGCGCTTGTTTTCTGCGGTATCCCCGGGTACGGCCAAAACGTGCCTTCACCGAAGGAGCACTTCGGATTTAACATAGGCGACGACTATAGTCTTGCCACCTACACCCAAACTGAAGCCTACTTCAAAAAACTGGCGGTGTCAGATCGCGTAAAAATGGTCGACCTCGGGTTGACCGAGGAGGGCCGTCACCAGTGGCAAATGATCGTAACGTCTCCTGATAACCATAAAAAACTGGACCGCTATAAGGAAATATCGGTGAAGATGGCACGTGCAGAAGGAGTTAGTGAGGACCAGGCCAAGGCGATGGCTGCTGAAGGTAAAGCGATCGTCTGGATCGACGGTGGCCTTCACGCGACTGAAACGGTCGGCACACATCAGTTGATTGAAACGCTCTATAATTTTGTAAGCCGTACGGATCCAGAAACCATGAGGATCCTTGATAAGGTAGTCATCCTTTTCACCCATGCCAACCCAGACGGACAAGAACTGGTGTCGAGCTGGTACATGCGTAATCCAACTCCTTCAAAAAGAGCGCTTGAAGATCTTCCAAGACTTTATCAGAAATACATAGGCCATGATAACAACCGGGACTTTTACATGCTGAACATGAAAGAGACCCAGAACATGGCCAGGCAACTGTTCATTGAATGGATACCGCAAATCATGTACAACCACCATCAAAGTGGTCCTGCGGGCTCCATCGTCGCGGGCCCACCTTACCGCGATCCATTTAACTACGTCTTCGATCCGATGATGATCACTGGTATCGATGCTGTTGGTGCCGCGATGATTAACCGCCTCAATGCTGAGAACAAGCCCGGTTACACCCGGTTGGGCGGTTCAGTTTTTTCCACCTGGTACAACGGAGGCCTCCGCACAACAACGCACTTCCATAATATGATTGGATTATTGACGGAAACCGTGGGCAGTCCAACGCCTGCGGAGGTGCCGCTTGTTCCCAGCCGCCTCATTCCGAATAACAATACCCCCAATCCTGTGACGCCGCAAAAGTGGCATTTCAGACAGTCGATCGATTACTCGGTCACAATGAATTATGCCGTTCTCGACTACGCCGCGCGCAACAGTGATCTGCTGCTGATGAACATCTGGCGTATGGGAACGAATTCAATTGTAAGAGGAGCGCAAGACTATTGGACTCCTTATCCCAATCGTGTTGAGGCGATCAATACCGCATGGAAAAACAGACCAAAGAAGGATGCGAAACCTAACATCGAATCGGAGCAGGCCGGACTCATGGGTGGTCGCTCTGAAATACCGGGTCGTTACTATGACAGTATCTTCAAGGCACCTGCTTTGCGTGATGCACGCGGATATGTGATCACCACCGACCAGCCTGATTTTGCAACGGCTGTCCGATTTGTGAACGCTCTTCTCAGAACCGGCATCAAGATTGAAAAAGCAACAGCGGATTTTACTGTGATGAATAAAAAGTATCCTGCTGGATCGTTCGTCGTGAAAACCAGCCAGGCATTCAGACCCCATATTATCGACATGTTCGAACCGCAAGACCATCCAAACGATTTCCTTTATCCCGGTGGTCCCCCGGTTCGTCCATATGACGCGGCCGGCTGGACGCTCGCATACCAAATGGGGGTGAAATTTGACAGGTTCCTTGAAGACTTCAAGGGTCCGTTTGTGCCGATTCCTTATGGTGAACTGCAGTCTCCGAAAGGACGTGTTGATGGCGCCGCTACTGCGGGATATATTCTTAACGCTAAAGCGAATAATTCTTTCGTTGCCGTCAATGATTTGCTGAAAGAGGGTGTTGATGTTTACCGCTTGCCCGATGGGATCGCGGGAAAAAATATTTCCGCGGGTTCTTATTACGTTCCTGCGGGCGCAAAAGCCAAAAGCATTATTGAGAAAGATGCCGAGACACTTGGCTTAATGGCGACTGGTGCAAGCAAAGCACCTTCCGATGCGATGGCGAAAGTATCTACCGCACGTATTGCTTTATGGGATGAGTTCGGTGGGTCTATGCCATCGGGTTGGGTACGTTGGTTGATGGAACAATATCATTTCAATGCCACTGTCATTTTTCCAAAAGACATTGATGCTGGAGATCTCGGAAAGAAATTTGACGTAATCATCTTTGTGCGTGGAGCGATCCCATCGATCGTGAAGGAGCCAGCGCCGGAGTGGGGTGAGCGCAGGGAACCGAAGGAAGAAAATATTCCTGCTGAGTATCATAAGACAATGGGTAAGATTACACCTGAGAAATCGATTCCCGCTCTGAGGAAATTCCTGGAAGACGGTGGTAAGATTGTTACCATTGGTACGAGCACTAACCTCGCATACCACCTGGGACTGCCGGTGAAGAATGCGTTGACCGAGATCGGACCCAATGGCCAAGAACGAAGATTACCTGGCGACAAATATTATGTACCCGGAAGTATCCTCCGTATCAATCTCGATTCGGCACAGAGCGCAACCTGGGGAATGCCGGCGAAGGCAGATGTTTACTTTGAGAACAGCCCTGTGTTTAAGCTGGCACCGGAGGCCATCGCATCCGGCAAGGTGAAACCGCTCGCGTGGTTTACAGATGAGAACCCGCTCCGAAGCGGATGGGCCTGGGGACAAACGTACCTCAAGGGTGGAGTCACAGCTTTTGAAGCACCTGTCGGAAAGGGCAAACTGTATGCCTTTGGACCAGAGATCACTTTCCGCGGACAGTCACACGGAACATTTAAGATGCTCTTCAATGAACTTATTTCTGTGGACGAGCCGAAGCGAACCGTGAAGCTCGATTCGAAGAGGTAACCATTAGTTCAAAGATCAGGGTTCAAAATGGCGCACTTTAATCGGAGCTGATGCTTCGAATTGAAGTGCGCCATTTGATTTAAAATCTAGCATTACACATTGCTCGAGGGACGTTCAAGCCCAAAAAAAGTTCAGTATTGAATGACAAAGAAGCCCAGGCACCAAAATCTTCACCCGGTGTTGCGCACAGCCAATGCCAACGCCAAAAGCACCAAGGCCGCCATCTGGCACTCATTTTGCGATATTTTCCCCGACAATAATTTCCGGCCCGTCCGTTACTTATCGGATAAAACCGGATCAAAATGGTATGAAAACTGTTGAAAAAGTGTTGTTGACGGGTGTGGCGATTTTCACATTTTGCTCCACCGTAAATGCGCAGGATTCTCAGAGCAACCAGTTTGCAAATGACGATGACATCGTGTCGTTGATTGCTCCTTATCCTTCCGATGTAAGAGATGCAATCTTGAACGTATCCCAGTATCCTCAAAAACTCGTAAGGATTGAAAGGATTCAAGCGCGCTCCAGCCAGTCTTTTCAGGATATGCTGACGCCGTATCCTCGCGCCGTTCAGGAAAAGTTCTATGATCTCGCCCGTTATCCTGATTTGATTCATCAATTGGTCTCCGCCGGTTCAAAGAGTTCGGATCAGGTGAAGACTTTGACTGCGTCATATACTGAAGAACTTCGTGCAAGTGTTTCTGACTTGTACCCTGCACACTTGAGCGACCTCGAAGCGATGGACGAAAAGTTCCAGCAGTCGCAGAGCGATTTGGAGAACATAATTTCCTCACTGCCGCAGCAAGCGCAAACCGACATGCGCAAGATTGTGGCCATGCCAGATGTTATGAATTTGCTTACTGACAGGATAGACCTCACCGTGAGTCTTGGTGAAGCCTACAAAAATGACCCCGATGGTGTTCGGCAGGATTTGAACAAGCTCAACGCGCAGAGGACTGCTGAGGATGCAAGGGAGCTTGATGCTTACAAAGGAAAGGTTGCAAATGACCCGCAACTGCAGAATGAGATGAAGGCGTCGGCTCAGGATTTCGCGAACAACTATTCATCGCAGGGAAATGGCACGCCGACTGTTATCAATAATTATTACAACACCAATCCATATCCTTATTGGTTTGGGTATCCATACTGGTATCCAACTGCAATGTGGTATCCACGGCCACTTTATTATCACACTGGTTTTTATATCGGCGCCGGTGGTAACATGGTGATCCTCGGACTACCGTCCTATGGATATTCCAATTGGTTCTACCATTATGGATACAGGCATTACCCCAGGATGTATGGCTGGTATAATGGATACTATGCTGCCTATCGTTCTTACAGACCAGCATGGAGCTATGGATACAATTCCTATTCGCGCGAGCGTTACTATAACAGGAGCCGCGATGCATATAGAAGAAGTGACTATAACAACTACGGTAACAATGGCAGAACGCGCTCAACGGATAACATGGCAACCCGTGGCACACAGATGCAGTCCTCGCGTGGACGTTTTGACAACAATATGTCACGGTCGCGCAACGAGGGAATGAGCCAGGGCCGGATGTTCGGCCATAAGTCGCAGAATTTTGGCAGCCCTAATAATGGATCAGGCGGCCCGTCGATGTTCAGCGGACATTCGACGCAACGCTTTCAGCAACGAAGCATGGGTGGTGGTGGTTTCCAGCGCGGCGGAGGTAATGGCTTGCAGCGCAACTTCAATGGCGGGGGCGGCATGGGCGGAAACTTTGGTGGAGGCCACGTAGGTGGTGGACATAGTCGCGGTCGCAATTGAGGATAAGCAATAGGACGCAGAGTACGCTGATTCAATTCTCCGCGCCCTCCTGCGGTTAATTTAGTGGTCAAAGCGAATCCAGCTTCACCAAGGTCGTTAGCAACACATTCGCTCCTTTTTCGATCTGATCATTCGAACTGAATTCATCTACTGCGTGACTCACGCCATCACGCGAGGGAATGAAAATCATCGCACTCGGGTATTTCGACGACAGCAACTGGGCATCGTGGCCGGCCCCGCTGATCATTCGTCGCGACGAATAGCCGAGTTCTTTACAACTTTTTTCAATGGCAGTGACGATCCCACTGTCGAATTTAACGGCGTTGATGTCTACCAAATCTTCCCATCGCACCGAGAGGCCACTGAAAGATGGATGGTTTTTTGTAAACGCGACGATGGATTTTAAACCCTTCTCCGCAACGCGATCGCTCGGATGACGCAAGTCCACAGAAGCTATTACTTTTTTCGGTACAACATTGATGACGTTGGGAGAGATCTGCATCGAGCCGATGGTGATCAATAATCCTTTCTCCTCATAGCAGAGCTCACGGGCGTGGGCTGCCAGGCAGCTCATCGCATAAAGGGTATCCTTTCGCGAATCGATCGGCGTCGTGCCCGCATGAGCGCTACGTCCTTCGATTGTGATTCTCTTCCAGTGAATGGCCTGAACGCCTTCAACAGCTCCAATATCCAAACTTTCATTTTCGAGGATTGGTCCCTGCTCAATGTGCAGCTCAACAAACTTTTCAAAAGAGAGACTGCCGCATTTTGTTTTACCGTCATATCTGATTCGGTGCAGCTCATCTTTGATGGCTCGCCCATCGTCATGTGCTTTCGACTCGAGAAGCTGCGGCACAAGGTCGGGGTTAGCATAGGCAAGGCTTCCCATCATATCGGGAGTAAAGCGTGTGCCCTCTTCGTTCGTGAAATTAGCAAGCACGAGGGTGTGTGCTGGTTGATAATCAGCATCTTTTAACGTCGAGAATACTTCGAGCCCTGCAACAACTCCGAGGGCGCCGTCAAAGTAACCCCCCGTAGGCACAGTATCCAGATGCGAGCCAGTGCCAACAACAGCGTCACTCATTCCCTTCCAGATACCAAACATGTTTCCGATTTCATCGATCCGGACTTCCAGCCCTAACGATTGCATGTGTGTGACAAGCCAGTCGCGGGCATATTTGTCTTGTGTTGAAAGTGATGGACGTGATACGCCGCCACCCGGCAACGCTCCAAACTTATTTACTTCCCCGAGCTGCTGGACCAGCCGCTTGATGTTGATGTGCATCGACGAATCTGCAACTATTTTATCTCAAGATCAAGAAGCTGACCTATACCCTCAAAACCGATAATCACACCCTCGATCTTTCCGAGCTGGATAGGGTCGGGGTGCGCCAGAATTTCAATATTGTTCAAATACACTTTGAACTTACCTTCCACCATTTCATATCGCAGTTGCTGTGGTTTTGAAAAATCACATCCAAAGGCAGAAAGGTCGGTGTCTTTGCCGTTAATCGCAGTGCCGGCTATGTAAGCGGAGATCGCAGACGTGCATCCTTTTCCACACAATGGGAGGCCGATCACTGCACCCGATCCCAGCAATGTCACACGCGCATTCTGACAAACTGCCTGCTCTTTGGACGATGTATTCTGAAGGGTCACCTGCATTCTGAAGTTGCCTGGGTCGATGCTGTCGAAAGGCTGGACATTGTAGAATTCAGTCCACGTTTCATTGAAAACGGATTTACCTGTTTTGTGCGATAATGTTTCTGCGTCGATATGCATCGTGTTGCCGCTAAGCCCGATATCTTCTGCGCTCAGATAAATTGGAATCGAGCCTTGTGATATGATCCCTTTCCATCCCTTTGTCTTTATATATACTTCTCTTTCTTTTACAATCTGGTTGCCTGCGATGAGCTTAGCCTGAAACACGCCGGGATAATAATAAATGGAAGTGTGCTGGTGCCTCTCTGCCGAAACGCGCTCTCGACGTCTTGGATCCCACGATTGCTGGATAATGACACTGTCAAGGCTGGCATCGCCGATATTGTAATCGAACACAACAGAATTTGGAAGGTCATCGGAAACAACGCGTGCTTCGAACGATGCATTCGCAGGGTTTATCTCCGTTCCGGATGTAAGATTAAAGTAGAGAACGACGGCAAGAACAGTCAGCGCGAATGCGACCGCTACCCTCCAGACTCTACTTGCAGGTTTTGTAATTGGTATTGCTGTAATTGGAGCCTGCGGTTCAATTGGCGTTGTTATCTCGGGCTTGTGGGCGCCATTGCCATTACTGTGACCGTTAACGATTTTTGTTTGAGTCTTTGATCGGAAGTTGCGCCAGTTCTCGTATCCGGAAAATTGTGCAAGCGTATTCAGCGTGGTGAGGGTGGGAGCCGATTCATATTTCACTTTCCCCCAAACACGCTTGAGCGTGGAGGCACTGAGCCGCACGCCCGTTCTTTCAAAAATAAGTTCACCCAATTTCTCAAAATCCTGGTTAGTCCACTCACTGCTGCTGCTCCAGCCCAGGTGATCCTCACTCTCTTTCTTATATATCTCCAGATAGTCCTTTTCCTGCAAAATCATTCTCAAAGGTAGTTCGATTGGCGTTGTAGTCAATTGACGAATAGGGCCAACTTTTTGGTTCACAAAAATACTTTCAGGTGATGCGCGTCGCCGGTTGCCCGGCCACGGGTGACAGAGACATGTAAACAGGCAACAAGCACACCGTTGGTTCGACATCAAACGAAAATCAATGCACATTGGATGCACTATAAATCTGCACCCCACGCCCTTTGAACTTCATTGAACTTTTTTGAACAACCCGTGAATGGCCATCGGATTATCAATTGAGGACATTTTGCCGTTCTACAACAGGATTTATTAAACCAAAAACTTTATGAAAAATCAGTCAAAGGCGATGTTGATAATCGCATTCATTGCAGCAGTTGCGTCAGCAGAATCATTCGGGCAGGATGATAAGGCTTCGCGGCCAAGTCCACCCGCAGAAGCATCAAAAAAGACCCCCAATGCCACTATCACCATCAACTATAGCCAACCGTCGGTAAAGGGACGGGAGTTGTGGGGCAAACTGGTTCCGTATGGCCAGGTTTGGCGTGCCGGTGCGAATGAGGCAACTACTTTCCAGGTTGACAAAGATGTAAAGGTGGAGGGTCAGCCGTTGGCCGCTGGCAAGTACGGACTGTTCGCCATACCAAACGCCGACGAGTGGACGATCATCTTCAACAAGGTGCCTAACCAGTGGGGTGCTTTCAAATACGACGAAAAACAGGACGCCCTTCGCGTAAAAGTAAAGCCGAAGAAATCCGCGGCATTTAATGAGAAGCTCGTCTATAAAGTGGAAAACAATGGCAAGGTGTCCCTTGATTGGGAAAATGTTGATGTGAGCTTTAATGTAAAATAGTTTAGTTAGAGTAGCAGTCGGTGTGCGCCCGGTCTATGATAGCCGGGTGTCACTGACAGCATTTTATGTTGATGTCTAAAAAGAAACACATGACCCGGACAATACGAATTGCCATAATGTTGATGCTGATTTTTCTTTGGTCCCTCCAGGCGCTGGGCCAATCAGTACCGTTGATACCCTCCACATTTGAAGCGATCAACACTAAAGTCGAAGAAGTGACCTACAAAGGAAAGAAGGTTTTGAAGGTCACTGCATTGCCGGGGGGAAGTGCTGTCGCTGTCGTCAAGGATTTGGAATTCCGGAACGGAACGATCGAAGTCGAGATGGCGGGCGCTCCCGCCGCAGATGCTGACTCAACAAACCGGGGATTCATTGGCGTGTCCTTCCGGATCACAAAAGGAGACACGCTTTCATACGAGACTCTCTACCTGCGTCCAACCAACGGTCGTTCAACGGACCAACTGCGTCGAAACCATTCGGTTCAATACACGTCGCATCCAAACTATTCCTGGTTCAGACTTCGAAAAGAAAATCCAGGATTGTACGAGTCATATGCGGACCTGGTACCCGGTGAGTGGACGAAGGTGAAGATCGTAGTTAAAGACAGGCAGGCGAAGTTATATGTTCATGGTGCAGCACAGCCCTGTCTCATCGTGAATGATCTCAAACGCGGTATCACCTCCGGTTCTGTCGGACTTTGGTCGGATGTAGGCGTCGACGGGTATTTCAGGAACTTGAAAGTCACTATGGTAAACTGATATCCATTGTTGATATCACCAACAACATTATATGCTCCCCTCTGTTGGTAATTTTCACTTACAATTTATGTCCTCATTGATGGTGGGCTCCAGCCAGCAACAAATCCCCCATCTGGAAGTGAAGCAGGATGGGTGATAATACAATGTCAGCAGAACATTTGCGGCTTTCGTTCCGTAATTGCGGATCATAAATCCTTTCCACATGAAGAGAACTGTGCTTGCTTATGTTATTGCTGGTATGATGTTGCTGCCATTTTGCGGCTTGGCTCAGAAGATCTCTCCGTCTCTGCAATCGTTGATTGACGCGGAGATTGGATTCGCTGCCAAATCCAAAGCGACCAACACAAAACAAGCTTTCCTTGACAACCTTGCATCAGATGCTACGGTGCTGGATGCCGGCAAAGAAGTTAATGGAATCGAATTGTGGAACGCGAGGCCGGTGGGAGACGGTTTGTTATTCTGGGAACCCGCCTATGCAGACATCGCATCGTCAAACGATTTTGGATGGACAACCGGACCCTATTGGTTTTATAAAAATAGAACAGACACTGTTCCGGCCTTTGCCGGGATATACAGTACTGTTTGGGAAAAGCGGCCCGACGGCAAATGGAAAGTGTTATTCGACCTTGGTGGCGGAATTCCACCGAAGGAAAAACAAAGGATAACTACTTCATTGATTCCATTGAAGGCCAAAAAAAAGGTGGATAAGGAGTCGGAGCTCAAATCATTGCTCGAGTTTGACAGGACTTATGTCGCTAAGTTGAACGCTGCCGGAAAATCTTTCGATGTGAACTACTTCAGCAAAGAGGGGAGGGCACACCGGGCTGGTCGCGAAGCTGCTATCGGTGTCGAGGGTGTAAATGCCCTGGACGAAACGGGGAGAAAATATGAGTCCACAGCAATGAGTGGAAGGATTGCCAATTCCGGGGACTTGGCGTATACATATGGCGTGAGCAAGGTGACAGTGACCAAGGAAGGTTCCGAACCCAAGATTGTATCTTTCGGTAGCTTCAGAATTTGGAAAAAAGAGGACGGCAAGAATTGGAAGGTCGTCCTTGACGTGCTTGGTCAATAGCCAATCTTAGCCACAAATCCACAGATTTCCGACTTTATCGCTTGAGGATTCTTTTTGTAAAATATATATAACTTTCTTAAATATGCTGCGTACTTATATCTTGTTTGTCCCTTTCAGAACGAACTATGACGTCAAAAGAACTAATTAAAGGCACCCTTCGCGTAATCGTTTTGAAACTGCTCTCCGAACGAAAGCAGATGTATGGTTACGAAATTACGCAGCTGGTAAAAGAGCTCACAGGCAACGAGCTTGAGCTCACTTTCGGGGCCTTATATCCGACGCTGCACAAGCTCGAAGCAGAAGGCTTGCTTACAGCAAAGACGGTAACTATCGATAACCGCGCGCGGAAATACTACTCACTTACTACTGCAGGAAACAAAACGGCAGTCTCCGAAGTCAAGGGATATTTTGATTTCGCAAAGGCCATGAGCCTTGTATTAAAATAACAACCAAGCCAATTGTTTCATGGTGAAACTGACTCCTGACGATATCAATTTCATCCGTTACGATCTCAAAAAACGTGGCGTCACTGATCCTGCTCTATTCCAGGAGTTGGTTGATCATATAAGCTGTGAAGTAGAACTGGAGATGAGGCGAGGGCTTTCATTTAAGGAAGCTTATGAGAAAGGCGCCATGAAAGTGAGTCCCTCGGAGTTGTCAACACTTCAGGATCAGGTAATCCGTTCCCAAAACTATAACACTATCACCATGTTCAGAAATACCTGGAGGATTATGCGCCGCAACCTTGCGAAACGCGCTACCCACTCGACGATCAACGTTGCAGGACTGGCGCTGGGGCTCGCTTGTTTCGTCGTTATCGCATTGTACGTAAAGCATGAGATTGGCTTCGATACAATGTTCAGCAAAGCACCTGCTGTCTACCGCGTTACGATGTCGTCGACAGTGGGTGGAACGGACAACCACATCCCGACTGTCTATCCTGCGATCGGGCCGGAGATCGAAGCACGCTTCGGTGAGGTTGCTACCTATGTGAGGATTATTAATTACAAGTATTCTCGACTGGTCCCGACTTTTCGATTTGATGACAACATATTTTATGAGAACAACGTGATGTTCGCCGACTCCACATTCTTTGAAATATTCGACTTCCCATTCCTTTCCGGAAATCCCACCACCGCATTGCAGCATCCGGCTTCAGTTGTTATCACGGAGGCAATGGCAAGAAAGTATTTTGGCGAGACCGATGCGTTGGGCAAGCGCCTCAATTTCAACAATCGGGTGGATCTGGAAGTCACAGGGGTATTGAAAGACCTGCCGTCAAACACTCACATGCAATTTGACTTTCTCATCCCGTTGCCGAATTACGGACCTTCACCCAATTTCAACGTGTCACGACTTGCTGACGATTGGCGAACGGATTGGTATTGGACTTACATGATCATTCCTGATTCTCATGCAGTCGGGAAAATCGAGGCGGGTATCAATACCCTCGCAGGGGAGAAAGCGACAGAATCGAAGAAAGAGTATAACCTTAAGTTTTTCATTCAGCCCTTGAGTGATATTCATTTGCACTCGGATTTTGATTATAACACTGACATTTCTCAAAACGGCGACATTACCAATTTGTATATTTTCATTTCCGTAGGAATACTGGTGCTCATTATTTCGGCTATCAACTTCGTTAACCTTACAATGGCCAGCGCCACCCGCAGATATAAAGAGATTGGTGTTAGTAAAGTACTCGGCGCATTGAAGTCCCAATTGAGAATGCAGTTCCTTTTTGAATCCGTAGCCGTGTGTCTTGTATCCCTGGCGGTTGCATTTGTGTTAATGCCGGTCATGCTTCCGTTCTTCAGCGGGTTACTGGGTGTTTCGCTTCACCTGAATATAGCGAACGACGCCGGACTGATTATTCTAATCACCTTGTTTACCATCGCCATTGGAATATTGGCCGGGCTTTATCCAGCGTTTTTTGTGTCGTCGCTCGAGCCGCAACGTGTCTTGAAAGGAGTGTGGAAGCCCGGGCAAGGAGGAACCAATTTCAGGAAAAGCCTGGTGGGTGTGCAAATCGCAATTTCTATTTTCCTGATGATTGCAACGGTGGTCATCTGGGAGCAGCTGAGCTTTGTCCGGAATAAGTCGCTGGGATATGATAAAGAACAAATCGTCATGCTCACGATACGGGGAACGAGTCTGACTAAATCGTTTCACACGCTAAAGAACCGATTGCTGAATGAAAGTTCGATCTCGGCAGTGTCTTCCGTCTCGGAGCCAATAGGTCGCGAAGTGCAGTTCATGAGCTTTGTTGTCGAGGGAAAAGAAAACCCTCAGTTCATTAAAATACTTAATGTGACACACGATTTCGTTAAAACGATGGGTCTTGAGATTGTGCAGGGTCGCGACTTTTCCCGCGACATTGTCACTGATTCAACTTCAGGATTCATAATCAATGAGGCAGCCGCCCGGTCGCTGGGTTGGAGTGATCCTGTTGGTAAAGCGATTGATCATACGTTCCGCCAGGTTAAACAAGGGAGTGTTATCGGAGTCGTAAAGGATTTTAATTTCGAACCCCTGCAAAAACAAATTGATCCGATTGTGATTTGGTTCGGCGGACCGTTTTGGTATGCCGCGGTAAAAATCGAAAAAGGAAAATCTGCCGAGGCACTTGCGGCGATAGAACGGGAATGGAAGGTACTGGAGCCTGAAAAGCCATTTGCATTTCACTTCCTGGACCAATCCATTCAACATGTTTACGAAAAGGAGAAAAGACTGAGCAGCGTTTTTGCCGTCTTCGCAGTCATATCAATACTTACCGCGGTGTCGGGACTCTTTGGTCTCATTTCCTTCGTTGCCGAGCAGCGACTCCCGGAGATCGGAATCAGGAAAGTAATGGGAGCTTCTGTGCGAAGCATCCTCTTCCTGATGTCCAAGGAATATATTGTGTTGGTGCTATGCGCCTTTGTCGTTGCTGCGCCCCTTACTTACCTGGTTATGAATAACTGGCTCGAGAGCTTTGCTTTCAGGATACCGTGGAATGGTGTCTACTTCATGGCAGGACTGATAACGTGTGGCATTATCGTAGTGGCAACCGTCGTGTTGAAGGCGATGCGCGCCGCCAAAACCAACCCCGCCGACATCCTTCGAATGGAATAGTAACTCTGTACGCGGGAGCAGTGAACCATGGCTTACTGCTTACGGCTCACGGCTTAACAGTCTTATTTAGCAGCTACCTGATAGGCCCGTTCGCCGTTCTTTTCCACCTGCTTCAGCACCCTCATTTGTTGCATTTCGTTGAGCATGGTGGTAAGCTGGGCCTCGTCGGCTGCACCAAGGTGGCTGACGATTTCTTTAAAAGTCTTGATATCGTTCGGTGCCTTCCTGAAATCAGTAATGAAGTTGAGGATGTCGATTTTTTTCATTGCCAGAGAGCTTTTCTTTTTTGAGGATCAATTATCCAGAAAATAACGGAGTCAGGCAACAGATGTTTCGTTTTCGGACAGACTCCCCGCTGCCAACTGTCCTGATTGCTATCGAGGCTGGCTATTTTTTTCGACCGTAACCACAACACTTTTGCTCACTGGCGTTCCGCTCTTATCCGCCACGATTCCAATCGGCACCAGCACGTTCGTTTCCGGAAAATAGGTCGCACAACAGCCAGCCGGAATGGGGTACGCTATAACAATGAATTTCCTTGCGACCCGCTTGATGCCATCGTGATAGTTATAGATGTCGACAACGTCGCCATCTTTCAAATTCCTTTCTGTAATGTCTCCGTCGTTCATTAACACCACACGGCGCTCATTGTAGATTCCCCGGTATCGGTCGTTCAATCCATAAATTGTGGTGTTGAATTGATCATGACTCCGGATAGTCATCATGATAAGTTCCTCTGCCTTCAGATTGGAAAGTGTGGCTTTGGCGATATTGAATTGTGCTTTCGCTGAAGCTGTGTTGAATTTTCTTTCACGCGACCCGTTGGGAAGATAAAATCCTGCCGGTTGTCGAACGCGATTGTTATAATCCTCGAATCCCGGAATTGTCCGCTGAATATCCTGCCGGATATTGTCGTAATCCAGGTAGTTGTCCCAATTAACTTTTGTACGCATGTGCAAAGTCGCTTTGGCGAGCCCAATGACAATGGCGGGCTCACTGAGTAGCTGATCCGACACGGGTTTTAGAATTCCCTTCGACGATTGAACTACGCCCATCGAATTTTCGCACGAAACGAACTGCATCTTTCCGCCTGTATTGTCTTCATCGCTGCGTGCAAGGCAAGGAAGAATGATCGCTTCATCACCGTGGACAAGATGACTGCGATTAAGCTTGGTGGAAACATGAACTGTCAGTTTACATTTTCGCAAAGCCTCTGCCGTGTACGTGGTATCCGGCGTTGCAGAAAGAAAATTCCCTCCCATGGCAAAAAATATTTTCGCTTTGCCTTCATGCATGGCTCTTATTGAATCTACCACGTCGTAGCCTGGATGCGGCGGAGGTTTAAATTGAAAATTATCTTCGATTGACTTCAGAAATGCAATAGAAGGTTTTTCGTAAATACCCATGGTCCGGTCACCTTGCACATTGCTATGTCCCCGCACCGGACACGTTCCTGCTCCGGGTTTTCCGATGCTACCCTTTAACAACAATAGATTTACAATTTCCTTGATCGTATCGACGGCATTCTTATGTTGTGTGAGCCCCATTGCCCAGCACGCTATGATTTTCTTTTTTGATTTCAACACATTGACCGCTTCTTCTATTTTCGAGATCGCAATGCCCGTTGAAGCGACGAGTCTTTGTAGATTTTCAGTTTCGAGGTGACGTATGAGATCTTTATAACCTGTTGTATGTGCTTCGATGAACGGATGGTCGAAGACGCTGCCCGGATCCTTTGCCTCTTCCCGCATCAACATGATCTCGATCGCCTGCAGCAGTTCCAGATCAGCATTGATTCTTACCTGGAGAAAAATATCCGTAAGATGAATTTCTCCCCCGAGCAGACCTTTTGCTTGCTGCGGATTTCTGAATCCCATCAGACCTGTTTCAGGGATTGGGTTGATCCCGATGATTGTGGCACCGTTCTTTTTTGCTTTTTGCAGAGCCGTAAGCATGCGAGGATGGTTAGTGCCTGGATTTTGTCCAAGAATGATAATCACCTCAGCTTGATAAAAATCCTCGAGTTTGACAGAACCTTTTCCAATCCCTAGCGATTCCCCGAGCGCGACACCGCTGCTTTCGTGGCACATGTTGCTGCAATCGGGCAGATTGTTTGTTCCAAATTCGCGCACAAACAATTGATAGATGAATGCTGCTTCATTGCTTGTCCGGCCCGAAGTATAAAATACAGCTTCGTCGGGCGAGGCAAGTCCATTTAACGAGGTCCCGATTTTTTCGAATGCACTGCTCCACGAGATGGGTTGATAATGTGTTGCACCCTTTGGAAGGTAGACAGGCTCAGCAATCCTTCCTTTCTTGCCGATGTCAAAGTCATTCAGCCGGGCAAGCTCATTGACAGAATTTTCACCAAAGAACTCTGCCGTCAGTTTTTTTGTGGTTGCTTCTTCCGCTACCGCCCGCGCTCCGTTCTCACAATATTCGCCGAGTCCAGAGCGCTCATCATCGGGATCGGGCCAGGCACAACTCGGGCAATCGAAGCCTCCTTTTTTATTTAACTGCGAAAGTGCTTTGAAACCGCGGCCAATTCCAGCCTCCTCAATGACAGCCCTGAAACTCGAAACAATCGCTGGCGTTCCTGCCGCAGCTTTTTTAATAGGACCTTTTTCCAATCCCGTGAATGTCTCGGGATTTTCTGCTCCGGCCTTTTCGTCGTTGACATTCATATGCTTATCCTTTGACTTCCTGAATAAATATTGAATCGTGACTTCCGTAGAAATCCAATGAGGGTGATCCCGAACCTCTCTGCGAGCTCAACGGCGAGGCTGGACGGTGCGCCAATCGCTGCTACGATTTTTATTCCTGCCATGGTTGCTTTTTGAATAAGCTCAAAGCTCGCTCTCCCGCTCAATAATAATAGGTGGTTGCGAAGGGGCAAGTCGTTTGAAAGCAGTGAATGGCCGACGAGCTTGTCGAGAGCATTGTGTCTGCCCACGTCTTCGCGCAGGCTGATAAAATTTCCCTGTATATCGAATAGGGCTGCAGCGTGCAATCCCCCCGTGCGGGCAAACATCTCCTGTCGCTTTGACAAAACATCTTGAAGACCTGCAAATACTGTTCTGGAGATGCTGAGGTCATCCGGTATTGATTGAAATGGTGAGGTTATTACAATGGAATCAATGCTGGTCTTTCCGCACACGCCGCAACTGGATGTTGTATAAAAGTTGCGTTCAGCATTTTGTAAAACGGGATTCACTCCAGAGCGCAATTGCACCACGACGACGTTATTGGTGACAGTCCGAATATCTTGTATTTGAACGGCCGATCGTATAATTCCTTCCGTGAATAGGAAACCTGCAGCAAGTTCCTTGTCATTACCCGGAGTACGCATTGTTACCGAAAGACTCTTTTTTTTGCTATTGGGTTCGGCGATACCTAATTGAATCTCAAGCGGCTCCTCGACTGACAAATCATCAAACTGCTCGTCGACGCTGTCATCGCCCACTTTGATGATCCTGAAACGATTGATCATCTCACTTGCTGTCATCTGCATACGTTCTCAGTTTTAATTGCGCCATTGCTTCCACCATTAACGCTGGTGTGTCAATGCTCATCAACGCATTGATGTCCGAAGGAATATGTTTTCGGGCATTGATAGTTCGAAGAAAATTCTGTAGGGAATACTTTCCTGCGGCAAATCTCTCCATCAACGGAAGCCGGCATCTGTGGGAATACCATCCAATCACCGGCTCATAAACATTTTCCGATTCATTAAAGAAAGTGCACGCCATCTCGATAGGGCGGGGTGATTTCGCAAATTCGTTTAGTATCCGGCTTGAAAGCAACGGATAGTCACATCCAACGATCACCCAATCCTGATCTGGATATTTTTGAAAGGCAGAAAGAAGGGCAGCGATTGGTCCATTGTTTTTGAATTCGCCCTGATCCACGATAACCGGGCAATCCGCCGCGAACTGATCAACTTGGCGATCATTGCAAGAGATAAATACTTTTGAGCAGTGTTCACCCAACATTTGGTAAACGCGTCGCCATTGAGGTTGATCAGAATAAGTCAGAAAAGACTTGTCTGCTTTCATCCTCGTACTCCTGCCTCCGCACAAAACCAGACCGTAGCTGTCACGAATCATCAAATAAAGTTAACAATATTGACCCATCGGTGAATGTTAACTGGAAACTGATTGACCTGGCATCATTTTTTTGCTTGCGACGATTATTTGACTTTCCTTCGCCAGACAAATGTCAAACCGGGTTCAGGCGTGATCGCTGTAATCAAATAATGATTTATGTCTTTCTCAACAACAGCGACTTTGTCACCGGATAAGCTCCAGGTATTTTCAATTCAGAATGACAAAGGGATAAGGCTTTCCGTGCTGAACTTTGGCGGTAGGATCATCTCGTTGCTCGTGCCTGATAAGAAAGGCGTTCCTGGCAGTGTCGTACTGGGTTATGAATCGCCTGCGCAATACCTCGAACGCAACACCTACTACGGGGCGACGATCGGGCGTTATGGCAACAGGATCGCGTTGGGAAAATTTACTCTTGATGGAAAAGAGTATACACTGGCTACGAACAACGGTGCAAACGCTTTGCATGGTGGCCCCCGCGGTTTCCATAATGTTTACTGGACAATTACTCAAAAAGGTCTTTCAGTCCTTGATATGTCTTATCAAAGCCACGATGGCGAGGAAGGATATCCGGGAGCCTTGCACGTCAAGGTTCGATACACGTTGACAGACGACAACGAACTTATTATTGATTACGAAGCGACCACAGACCAGACAACGATTGTCAACCTTACCCATCATTCCTTTTTTAACCTGGAAGGCGAGGGGAGTGGCGATGTTCTGAGCCATAATCTGATGATCAACGCGGACCGTTTCTGTCCGGTACAAAAAGGTTTGATTCCAACAGGCGAGTTGAAGTCGGTTAAGAATACGCCCTTTGACTTTTTAAAATCACATGCGATTGGAGGTATGATCGCTGATCGCGATGAGCAACTCCAATTTGGTCAAGGCTATGATCACAACTGGGTGCTCAATAAAAGAGAGGATGAACTTTCGCTCGCTGCTTCGGTAACTGCGAATCAATCAGGCAGGACAATGGAGGTTTGGACAACGGAGCCAGGACTTCAGTTTTACAGCGGCAATTTTCTCGATGGTTCTGACAAAGGACCTGGCGGCGTTTACGGTTTTCGCAGCGGATTTTGTCTCGAGGCCCAGCACTTTCCCGATTCGCCGAATCATCCGGAGTTTCCATCTACTGTTCTCAGGCCGGGCGAAGTGTATCGGCAGAAAACAATTTATAAGTTCCTAACAATTTGAATTACGAATGTTGAATAGCGAATTGAATTCAGCATTCGCTATTCACACTTCTGCACTCTGAATCCTGAACACTTAACCAACCAACTTCTTCGCCACCCATTCCCCCAGCGCCGGTCCATGCTTGAATCCGTGACCGGATCCGCCGCCTAAAAAGATCACGTTGCCTGCCTCGGGATGGATGTCAAAGATAAAATTGCCATCGGGAGAATTTTCGTACGGGCAAACGCGGCTTTCAACCAGTGGCGCATTTTTCAATCCCGGGAAGCGGTGCGCGATAAATTTCCTGGCGTGGGCAAGGACGTTTGGATCGGGCAACCGTTCACCGGAAGTCGGATCGAACTTCGCCCCGCGGCGGTCTACTCCGATCTTGAATCCCCGTTGGGCGTTGCCTGGAATACCATAATAGAAATCTTCGCCATCAACGTCGACCCAGACCGGCATGGAGTCATACGTTTCCGACTGATCGGAGGGTACACCAAAATAGTAGACTTCTTGCCGCGTGCACGTGATTACGTCTTTCAGCACTTCGGGAAAAACCTGCCCCATCCACGATCCGCATGCAAATAAGTAGGCATCTGCGCGAACCGATGATCCGTCTGAAGCCGATAGAAACTCAAGCTTGCCGGCTCTTCTGGGCCCCGGCTTTACCAAAGCCTGCAGGTATTTCCCACCTTCCTTAACAAATGATTCCGCAACCAGCTGGGTGCTTTCCCGGGCTTTCAGATAGCCTCCGAAAGGATCAAAGTAAGCATGGTGCAGATCTTCGGCATTGATCTGGGGAAATCTCTTTCCAAGCGCCGCAGTATCGAGGTAAGAGTATTCCATGTTGTGCTTTTCCGCGAAAGGAAGCGAATCGTCGATCAGGGAGTTTTTTTCCTGGTAGCAAAGCCACAGCACGCCACTGTTTTGAAAGATCTTTTTATTCCATTTTTTTTCTGACTCTTTCCACAGCTCGAGTGCTCTCACGTTGAGATCGAAGTAAAACTCATTGTCACCGTATGTGGATCGGATCACGCGGGTCTCGTCGCCGGAGCTGCTACGGGAATTACCGGGTCCCCAGGCGTCTATCAGCGTGACGCTCAGCCCACAGCGCAGGAGATTCAACGCCGTCCATCCGCCAAAGGCACCGGCACCCACCACGGCAACGGAAGATTTAGCGCTAAGGGAAGGCAGGTTTTTTGGGTTTAGAAATGTAGCGCGGGGGGAAAAGGTATTAAGGGACATTTTGGATCGTTACAAGCGAGATCTAAAGATGAGGATTTGGCTCGTTAGAAAATAGTTAACAGTTAATAGATAAATAGCACATGGGGCACATCCAAAATACTTATCAGCTGGCCTATTAACTATTAAAAATTAACCGATAACGCACCGCCCGTTACTCAATGAGCCACGTATCCCAATTGATAATGATGCTGATGATAAGTGTTACTAACAAGCTCACGGAGAGAACCTTGTGAACATTTTCGCTCTTCACATTCCCCACGGTGATAACGGTTGTGACGACGAAAAGCAAGACAAGCAGAAGCTGATCCGGTGTGAAGCCCGTCACGATCACGTTGCTGACAATAGACAACGCGATGAGTATGATAAAAATCAGGAAGAACTTTCTGAAGTTGGCAAAGTAAAAGGATCTTAGGTCGATAGGGCCGTCTGCCGGAGCATAAGGAAACAGGATTCGCGCCAGAATGAAAAGTGTGACCGGGTATAGTGTAAAAAAAAGAAAAGTTGGAAGTCGCCAGGTGTCGAATGCCTGCTTCAGATCATAGGTTATCCACCATTCCTGTACATGCATGATGAAGACAAGTACCACCCACAGCGTATGAGGCCAATATAGTTTCACTTTCTCCCATTGGTGTACGAGGTCGGCAACTCCAGTCATGATTTGGGTAATTCCCAAACCGAGAATTATAGAGATTAGCACGACGACATATTCGAAAGGACTCATTTTGGGCTCAATTTGAAGTAAAACGACCTGTTTAAATCAATTCTAAACTATCCAGCCGCTTCTTTTTGTGGATAAAATTAGAGTCGAATTAAAGTTGAAAAAAGTAATTGACTGACAAGTTTTTCGCGGCTTAAACAATCATGCCAAAGCCTAAAAAATTATTTGAAATAATGGCTTGGGGGTGTAGATTTGTGCACTTCCGTATAAAAAGCGGACGCCTAACCCATGACGAAGCGATCGACCCCCGGTTACTATGTTGTTACTTTCCTGATATGCCTTCTTCTCTCAACGTCCGCACAAGCACAGGAGATTCCATCTGACCCAGCGGCGATCACAGCAGGCGAAGCTTTATTCAACGCCAACTGCAAAACCTGTCACAGGGTAACTACTAAACTAATCGGTCCTGCTCTCCAGGGTGTTGAAACCCGCACCCCTTCGGTAAAGTGGATCATCGACTGGGTGCATAACTCAGCAAAGGTGATTGCGAGCGGCGACGAGTACGGAAATAAGATTTACACTGAATACGCCAAAAGCCAGATGACGGCCTTTACAGGTCTCAAAGATGAGCAGATCCTCAGCATCCTGGCTTATGTTAAGAACTACAAGGAGCCTGAAGCCGCCGTACCCACTGCCGCAGCTGGCGCACAAGGTGGATCCGGCATTCCTCAAGGCTATATTGACGCCATCCTGATCGGGATGGTCATCATTCTTGTGCTCTTGGTTGTCATTCTCTCGTTGATTGTCAGCGCCTTGCGCCGTTATCTAGGAGATAAGACACTGAGCGAAGAGGATCGCGAAATCGTTAATTCGCCCATCACATTTACGTCAGTAACTACCAGCCCGGGGTTCATTTTCGTGGTGGTGTTCATAGTCGGTATGCTGACTTTCAAGAACGTCATAGACGGTCTCTATTCAATCGGCGTTCAGAAGGGTTATCAGCCAAGTCAACCTATCGCATTCTCTCACAAAATTCACGCCGGCCAGTACGAGATCGAGTGTAAGTATTGCCATACCGGAGCGATGAAGGGCAAGCAAGCCAACATCCCCAGCACGAACATCTGTATGAACTGCCATTCACAGATCAAAGTGGGAACGGTGACCGGCGAAGGGGAGATCGCCAAGATCTACAAGGCCGCCGGCTTCGATCCTAACACCAATACTTATTCAGGAAAGACACAACCTGTTGAATGGGTTCGTATTCACAACCTTCCTGACCTTGCGTATTTCAATCACTCTCAGCACGTTAACGTAGGTGGAATCGTCTGCCAGACTTGCCACGGACCCGTCCAGGAGATGGATGTAGTGAAGCAATACTCCTTGTTGACAATGGGATGGTGCATCGACTGTCATCGTAAAACGGACGTCAACACAAAAGGTAATGCATATTATGACAAGCTCCTCGAGATACACGCCAGCAAAAACGCTATGAAAGTTGAAGAGATAGGCGGACTCGAGTGTTCGAAATGTCACTATTGATGAATTGATTCTTAGAAACAGAACTACATATAAAGACAAAGGGACAACCTGAAGCTATGGGTACTAATACAAAGACATACTGGAAAGGACTGGAGCAACTCAAAAACGATCCGGCTTACGTCAAGAATGCCGATAAGGAATTCGTCAATCTTGGCGCTGAGGAGGATCCCGGTCATTCCCGCAGAGATTTCCTGAAGATGATGGGGTTCAGCGTCGCTGCAGCATCGGTTGCTGCCTGCGAAGCACCCGTCCGAATGGCAATCCCGCTCGTCAACAAGCCCATGGACGCAGATCCGGGCATCCCGAACTACTATGCATCGACTTATATTAATGGTGGCGATTATTGCAGCATCCTTGTAAAAACACGCGAAGGTCGTCCGATCAAAATTGATGGCAACGCTTTGTCAAGTGTATCAAAAGGAGGCACAAGTGCTCAGGTCGAGGCGTCTGTCCTTTCTTTATATGATGACTTCCGCCTTCGTGGCCCGAAAGTCGGCGATGCCAAGAGCGACTGGGCATCCATCGATAAAGATGTGATTCAGAAACTCGGTGAGGTCGCTGCAAAGGGTGGTCAGATACGCATCGTTAGTAATTCAATTCTTAGCCCCAGCACTAAGGCCGCAATCGAAAAATTCCGTGCTAAGTATCCTACAACGCAGCACGTTCAATACGATCCTGCATCTTATTATGGAGTATGGAAGGCCAATGAAGCTTCGTTTGGAAGCGGATGGATTCCTTCATATGACTTCAGCAAAGCGATGACGATCGTGAGCTTCGGTGCCGATTTCCTCGGTACCTGGCTTTCACCAATTGAGTTCACCAAGCAATACGCAGTGAACCGCACGATTGACGAAGATCATCGCGAGATGTCTCGCCACTATCAGTTCGAAGCGAACCTTTCTCTCACCGGCGCCAATGCAGATTACCGTGAGATGGTGCGTCCTTCGCAGAGCGGACTCGCTGTTGCACACCTTTATAATCTTATCGCTGCAAAAGCAGGGAAAAACAAACTTTCTATCGGGCTTGAGAATGCAGACCACATAGTTGGCTTGCTGACAAAGGCTGCAGATGACCTTTGGTCAACAAAAGGCAGCTCACTTGTTGTGTCAGGCTCGAATGACAAATCAGTGCAGACCATTGTGAATGGCATCAACGATATGCTTGGTAGCTACGGCAGCACAATTTTGCCTGGACTTCCCGTCAATTTCCGTCAGGGAAATGACGAGACCATGGCGACGTTCATGACAGACGCAGAAGGTGGCAAGATAGACGCGGTAATTTTCTACAACTGTAATCCGGTCTATGACCATCCGATGGGTGCGAAACTTGCGGCAGCATTGAAGAACATGGCGCTGACAGTTTCTACCGGAATCACAGAAGACGAAACCGGAGCAAGCGTAACGTATAAGGCTCCCGATCATCACTATCTCGAATCATGGAACGACTTCGAACCGAAGAAAGGAATATACAGCTTATCGCAGCCTGCAATTACGCCAATCTTCAAGTCACGCCAGGCGCAGGAAAGTTTCCTCGTTTGGGCAGGTGAATCGAATCCTGAATATTATTCAATACTCGCGGATAACTGGAGGAACTGGTTCTATTCAAAATCAAGTGGTGCCGGCGACTTTCAATCATGGTGGGATAAATGCGTTTACGAGGGTGTTTACGAAACGCCTTCATCAGGCGGATCCGTGTCATTCTCTGGCGACATCAATGCGGCTGCAACTGCTGTAGCTTCAGTTTACCATGCAGGTAACACCACAATGGAGCTCGCGGTATTTGAAAGCTACGGCGTGGGTACAGGAGCTTATGCCAACAACCCGCTGCTCCAGGAACTGCCCGATCCAATTACGAAGGTTGTTTGGGATCATCCCATCACCATCTCGCAACGCGATGCAGCTAACAACTTCACTAATGACGGCGAGAGCAACACGCAATTCGCTTTGCTGAAGGCAAATGGTATCACTAAGAAAGTACCTGTGCTGATTCAACCAGGCCAAGCTCCCGGAACGATCGGCATTTCATTAGGATACGGAAGAACAAAAGTTGGACGTGTCGCTGAAAACCTCGGCGTAAATGCATATGAGTTCCTTACACTAGCGAACGGATCAGTTTCGTTTGAACTGCTTGGGGGAGTAACCCTCGACAAAACAGGGGAGGACTTCCAGCTTGCGCAGACGCAGACACATGCGACCTACATGGGCCGCCACAATGTGATCCAGGAGTCAACTTTGGATAAGTTCAAAGTGAAACCGTCCGCAGGTAGACATGACGAAAAAATATCGAAATGGTCTGAAAAAGTCGACCCGTCTTCATTGAGTTTGTGGAAAGGTCATGCATACAACAATCACCATTGGGGTATGTCTATCGACCTCAACACTTGCACGGGTTGCGGTTCCTGCGTAGTCGCTTGTAACGTTGAGAACAACGTGGCGATGGTTGGAAAGAAAGAAGTTATCAACCGCCGTGAGATGCATTGGCTCCGGATCGATAGATATTACAGCAGTAATGGTGCACCTGGAGATTATCAGATGCTTGAAAAAGCTGCTGAAAATCCGGAAGTCGTATTCCAGCCCATGCTTTGTCAGCATTGCAACAACGCACCTTGCGAAACAGTATGTCCTGTGGCTGCCACTACCCACAGCACTGAGGGTATCAATCAAATGACTTACAACCGTTGTATCGGCACTCGTTATTGCGCCAACAACTGTCCTTATAAAGTAAGACGCTTCAACTGGTTCAAGTACCATGATAACCAGCAGTTCGCGCAGGCGAACCCGGTGATGAACACAGACCTGGGTCGTATGGTCCTCAACCCTGAGGTAACTGTACGCTCTCGTGGTGTGATGGAGAAATGCTCATTCTGTATCCAGCGGATACAGTCGGGTAAAGTGGCAGCAAAGAGAGAACGTCGTCCTATAAAGGATGGGGAAGTTGTCACCGCCTGTCAGGCTGCGTGTACGTCTGGCGCGATCGTGTTCGGAGATATGAACGATCCTGAGAGCCGCATCAGCAAGCTCTTGAAGATCTCGAAAGACGAAAAAGGAGCAGCTGCTTCGGATAAAAAAGTAGCCAATCCTCGCGCATACCGTGTATTGGAAGAAATCGGCGTGAAGCCGAACATCTTCTACCTCACGAAGATCCGCAACAAGGAGGGAGTTGAAGAAAAAGAGCATGCTTAATAACTAAAGAATAGAAACACGGAACGTACCCATATGCAGACAGAATCAGTTTTAAGGGAAACACTTGTAACGGGCGGAAAGACCGTGCACGATGTGTCGCACGACATCAGCCGTCAGGTCGAAGGCAAGCCTACGCAATTGTGGTGGACAGCTTTCGGCGTCTCACTTGTGCTTCTCACCTACGGCGGCTACTGCTGCTGGATGATGCTTTGGAATGGGATCGGGATGTGGGGACTTAATAAAACTGTGGGTTGGGCCTGGGATATCACCAACTTCGTGTGGTGGGTCGGTATCGGTCACGCGGGAACGCTGATTTCTGCGATCCTTTTGCTTTTCCGTCAGCGCTGGAGGATGTCAATCAACCGCGCGGCAGAGGCAATGACGATCTTCGCCGTTATCTGCGCCCTTAGCTTCCCTGGATTTCACATGGGTCGCCTGTGGCTCGGCTTCTATTGGGCGCTTCCCTTTCCTAACGCTTTTGGTTCGTTGTGGGTAAACTTCAACTCGCCACTCCTCTGGGACGTGTTCGCGATCTCGACGTATTTCTCCGTATCACTTGTATTCTGGTACATGGGTCTTATCCCTGACTTCGCTGTCATTCGTGACCGCGCTGTGGTGATGGGACATAAAACCCGCGCAATGATCTATAACGGGTTGAGTTTTGGATGGGATGGCGGTGCAAGGACCTGGCAGCGTTACGAGTCGGTAGCACTCATCCTCGCAGGCCTTTCAACTCCTCTTGTACTTTCAGTGCATACAATCGTGTCAATGGACTTTGCGACATCTGTTATACCAGGATGGCACACTACAATCTTCCCGCCTTACTTCGTTGCGGGAGCTATCTTCTCAGGCTTTGCAATGGTGTTGACCCTTTTGCTGGTGACGCGCAAAGTTTTCAAGCTCGAAGATTATATCACTATCTATCACGTTGAACTGATGAACATCATAATCATCGTCACCGGTTCAATTGTGGGTATTGCGTACATAACCGAATTCTTCATCGCGTGGTATGGACAAGTGCCTGCAGAATCATATGCGTTCATTAACAGGGCAACAGGCCCTTATTGGTGGGCATACTGGTCTATGATGACTTGTAACGTGATTTCCCCGCAGCTCTTCTGGTCCAAGAAACTCAGAACGAACCTCGTTGCAACTTTCATTATCTCCATCATCGTAAACATTGGAATGTGGTTCGAGCGCTTTGTGATCATCGTTACATCGCTTCATAGAGATTATGTTCCGTCGAGTTGGACGATGTTCCACCCGACGATGTATGATATTGGTCAGTATCTATTCACGTTCGGCATTTTCTTCACGGCGTTCTTCCTCTTTGCGAAGTTCTTCCCTGTGATCAACATGGCGGAGGTGAAGAGCATTATTAAAGCGACGTCTGAGAAAAAGGGCGGAGCCCACACACACTAAAGTTTAGAGTCAATGCATTCGAAAGAAAACTTTTTGGTCGGGATCTTTGATGACGAGAACGTGCTGCTGAACGCGGTTGAGAATATCCGCGACAAAGGCGTTAAGATAAAAGAGGTGTATTCACCTTTCCCGGTTCACGGGTTGGATGAAGCCCTCGGTTACAAGCGCACCCGCCTTCCCATTGCAGCGTTCCTGTTCGGCTTGACCGGCACGACGCTGGCACTGTCAACTCAGATCTGGATGCTGGGATTTGACTGGCCGATGATTATCGGTGGTAAGAACCACTACTCAATTCCGCCCTTCATACCTGTGACTTTCGAATTTACAGTGCTTCTGTCAGCGTTCGGCATGGTGGGAACCTTCCTGATCGTCAGCGATATGAAACCTTACAAATGGCCGCGTCAGTATGACATCCGCAGCACAGATGACAAGCACGTCATGGCTATCGATCTTGGTGCGAACAAGACCGGCAAGGACGAGATCAGAAGAATTTTGAAAGAGAACGGTGCGACGGAAGTGAATGAAAAAAGCTTTTAGGGAAATGAACATGATGAATATAAAATCCATAGCTGCCAGCTTGTCTACTGCGGTTGTTCTCCTTGGATGCACTGCACATGGCGACAATCCCGGCCGTGAGTATGCACCCAACATGTACCATTCGGTTGCTTATGAACCGCTTTCGCAGATCGTAGATCCGGACGCGGGTGCATGGGCGAATTCACTGGAACATAAGGACCGCACAGGGGAGTATTATAATTCCAACAATTATAACCCCAACCGGATGACGCAGCGCATGCCTCCGGCCCACACCATCAAGAGAAATCAGTTCAATTGGCTGCCTTATCGCGGAAAGAATGTTCCCAAGGATAGCGTTCCGATCGTGACGGTTAACCTGAAGAATCCACTGGATTCCACTGCCGCAGTGGTCGCTCAAGGACAGCTCTTGTATGCTACCTATTGCCAGCATTGCCATGGCGCGAAAGGTGCCGGCGATGGTAAGGTGTCTGATAAGTTTGCCGGGGTTGCGAACCTGACCGGTGATGCATACCTCAAAATCACGGAAGGACACATTTTCCACGTGATTACGTACGGTGCCGGCCTGATGGGATCACATGGATCACAAGTGAGTCCGGAAGATCGTTGGAAGATCGCCAAGTATGTAAAGGCGCTTCAGAAGAAAAAATAACTTGATAAAAGATCGTAAGAATGGCCCATACACACGAAGTTATAGCTGACGAAAAGTACGATTTCAAATCTGCTACCCGCTCAAAGCTCATGATGCTTTTCGGAGCAGGACTTTTACTTTTCATCATCGGAGTTTTTACTGCCAGATCCGGCGGTGGACATGGCGCGGCTCCAGAGCATGGTGAGAAAAAAGAACATGCGTCGGCGCAGATATCGGATAAGCTCGTTGCGAGCGCCGATCAGGATCATTCAGAGCACGGTGCGAAAACAGAAGCCAAGGGCGAAAGCGGTGAGCATCACGGAAGTCCGACCTGGCTGAAAAGAATATACACCTCTCTTTGGATGAACAATGTGTACTTCGCTGGGCTCGGTATCATTGGCCTGTTCTTCATTGCAATACAATATGCGGCGCAGGCCGGATGGTCTGCGGGAGTGAAGCGAATTCCCTTGGCAATGGGACATTGGATTCCGATAGCCGGCGTGTTGATGCTGGTACTTTGGTTTGTGGTGAAAGGTGACGTGTTCCATTGGACGCATGCGGATCTATACAATGAGAAGAGTAATGACTTTGATGAGGTAATAAATGGAAAGGGTGGATACTTCTTCTGGCCATTGGCAAAGGGAAGTTTCCCGATCTTTTACATCCTCCGCATGGTTGTGTTCTTCGGCGTGTGGTACGTGTTCTTCCTGTGGATAAAGAAAGAAATGCTTGCTGAGGACATCGACGGCGGCCTCGACCACTGGAAAAAGTCGCGCAAGTTTGCAACGATCTTCCTCGTGTTCTTTGGATACAGCTCTTCAGTAGCTGCCTGGGACTGGGTAATGAGTATCGATACGCACTGGTTCAGCACGATGATGGGCTGGTACGTGTTCGCAAGCTGGTGGGTATGCGGGTTGGCAATGATCACATTTATCGTTGCAATGCTGAAGCGGGCCGGCTACCTCGCGGTGGTTAATGAGAATCACATGCACGACCTTGGCAAATTTGTCTTTGCGTTCAGCGTGTTCTGGACCTATATATGGTTCAGCCAGTTTATGCTGATTTTCTACGCGAACATCCCGGAAGAAACCGTGTATTTCGTCGAGCGCAGAACGGTTTCACCGTACAGCTGGATATTCTTTACCAACCTGATCGTAAACTTTGTGCTTCCTTTCCTGTTGTTAATGACACGCGACGCGAAGCGAAAGATATCGCTTCTCCTGGTGATCTGCCCGATTGTAATTGTAGGACATTGGATCGATTATTTCCAGATGATCACGCCTGGCGTAATGCAGTATGACGGCAGCCTTGGGCTCCTCGAGATCGGTATGGCAATGATGTTCCTGGCGGCCTTCCTGCTGGTGACACTCACGAGCCTCTCGAAGTTCCCGTTGGTGGCGAAAAACGATCCAATGCTTCGAGAGAGCCTTGGACATCACATTTAATTAGGACGACAGAACGTTAACGATAGAGAATTATGATGAATCTAGTTATTGGAATCGGAGTGGTGCTGGTGCTGGTGATCCTGTATATGATCTTCCGCGTCACTACTCTTGTGAGCGTGGTGAAGGGAGAGGAAGGTAAGGTCGGCTCACGCAACAAGATCAATGCGCTTCTCTTCCCCCTGTTCTGCGTTTCTGCCCTGATACTCTTCTTCTGGTATTCTTACGCTCATTTTGATCGTTATGTAATGCCTGTGGCTTCCGAGCACGGCAAGATCACGGATTCACTGTTCTGGATCACAATGGGGATTTGCGTTGTCGCTTTTGTAATCATTTCCCTGGCGATGTTCTGGTTCACGTACAAATATCAGTACGACAAGGATCGCAAAGCTGAGTTCTTCGCAGACAGCCATAAGCTTGAAATTCTCTGGACGCTTGTGCCCGCAGTGGTAATGGCGCTCCTGATCTTCCGTGGTCTCAAAGTTTGGAATGAGATCACTGGTCCGGCATCTAAGGACGCACTGGTTGTTGAACTCGTCGCGCAGCAGTTTGCATGGACGGCACGCTACCCTGGACAGAAGGATGAAGAGCTTGGCAAGATCGACTTCCGGTTGATCGATGCGACCAACGAATTTGGACTTGACCTGACAGACCCGAACTCACAGGATGACTTTAAAGCCGCCGAGCTTCATCTCCCTGTTGGAAAGGAAGTGCTGTTGAAGATTCGTGCAAAGGATGTTTTACATAGCGTATACCTGCCCCACTTCCGTGTGAAAATGGACGCAGTGCCAGGCATGCAGACGGTCTTTAAGTTTGTCCCGACTGTAACAACCGAACAAATGCGTTCGATCACACGCAATCCAAATTTCAATTATGAATTGGCTTGCGCCGAGATCTGCGGAAAGGGACACTTTACAATGAGGTTTCCTGTGGTGATTGAAGATGAAGAGTCTTACATGAAATGGAAGTCCTCTCAAGAGTCCTGGTTGAAGCAGAACCCGGATTACCTCAAAAATATTCCCGCCGATAAGCGCGAAGCGGCTATGATCCGGGCCGGCATCACGCCAGACAATGGTGCATTGCAAGTGGGTCAATCCGTTTCAATCGTTAAATAGAGATATAACATACAATGGCAACTGTCGATATACACGCACACTCAGAAGTTCACCACCACGATGATCACGAGGAGCATGAGCACCATGGTAACTTCTGGACCAACTACATTTTCTGCCAGGACCACAAGGTAATTGCCAAGCAATTCCTGATCACGGGTATGGCATGGGCACTCCTGGGCGGGACCCTCTCTGTGATCTTTAGGATCCAGCTGGGATTCCCGGATGCAAGTGTCGAGTGGATGCGTCCCATCCTGGGCGGATGGATCACACCGGAAGGAAAACTGGACCCCGAATTTTATCTGGCCCTTGTCACTATGCACGGAACAATCATGGTGTTCTTTGTATTGACAGCAGGCCTCAGCGGAACGTTCAGTAACTTCCTTATTCCGCTCCAGGTCGGAGCCCGCGACATGGCTTCCGGCTTTATGAACATGCTTTCATACTGGTTCTTCTTCCTTTCAAGCTGTGTAATGTTCTCATCGTTCTTCATCTCTACCGGCCCCGCCAGTGGTGGTTGGACAACCTATCCTCCCTTGAGCGCGCTGCCGCAAGCAATGGATGGATCCGGACTTGGAATGACCTTATGGCTTGTGTCAATGGCGTTGTTCATTGTCAGCACACTCCTTGGAGGTATCAACTACATCACGACGGTAATCAACATGCGGACACAGGGTATGTCGTTCACACGACTGCCGCTGACAATCTGGGCGTTCTTCTTTACGGCGATCATTGGGTTGCTGTCGTTTCCGGTTCTCTTCGGAGCTGCCTTGCTGTTGATCTTTGACCGTAGCTTTGGAACCAGCTTTTATTTGTCAGATATCTATATTGGTGGTGAAGCCCTTCCTCACGTAGGAGGCAGCCCGATCCTGTTCCAGCACTTGTTCTGGTTCCTCGGTCACCCTGAAGTATACATTGTGTTGCTCCCGGCGTTGGGAATCACATCAGAAATTATCGCGACCAATTCGCGCAAGCCGATCTTCGGCTACAAGGCGATGGTTGGTTCGATGCTCTTCATTGCGATCCTGTCATTCGTGGTTTGGGCTCACCACATGTTTGTGACTGGTATGAATCCCTTCCTGGGATCCATTTTCACTTTGCTTACGCTGATCATTGCAGTGCCTTCGGCAGTTAAGATATTCAACTATGTAACAACGCTGTGGAAAGGGAATATCAAATTCACTGCAGCAATGCTCTTTTCGATCGGTCTTGTATCATTCTTCCTTACTGGCGGTATCACCGGTTTGTTCCTTGGCAACTCGGCAGTCGATATTCACTTGCATGACACGTACTTTGTCGTCGCCCACTTCCACCTTGTGATGGGCAGCGCATCTTTCTTTGGAATGATCGCCGGTATCTATCATTGGTTCCCGAAAATGTTCGGTCGTATGATGGATGAGCGCCTGGGAACAATTCACTTCTGGCTCACCTTCGCAGGTGTGTACATGGTATTCTTCCCGATGCACTACATCGGTATCGCTGGATTTCCCCGCAGGTATTATTCATGGACAAACTTCGAAAGCTTCAGCGGCTTTGCAGACCTAAATATGCTCGTCAGTATCGCTGCAATCGTGACCCTGTCCGCGCAGTTCATCTTCCTGTTCAACTTCTTCTACAGCATGTTCCGCGGTCGTCTCGCTCCGGCGAACCCATGGGATTCAACGACAATCGAATGGACAACACCGCGCCATCCCAAGCATGGTAACTGGGTGGGGGAAATACCTACAGTGTATCGCTGGCCTTATGACTACAGCAAACCTGGCGCTAAAGAAGATTTCATTCCCCAGACTATTCCTTATTCTGAAACTCCAGAGTCAAACTTGCCTCATGAGAATGAGCTGATCAAGCTGGAGATGGGTAATACAGGTGCTATCGTTGTAGACGATAAAAAGCACGGCCACTGAGATAGATATTAATTGAATTCAACAGCGACCACGCGGTTTCACAGGCTTAGCCTGTCTACGCTGGTCGCTGTTTATGTTTTAGTGCTGGTAGGTGGCGTTGTTCGCAGCACGGGATCTGGCATGGGATGCCCAGATTGGCCAACGTGCTTTGGACGATTCGTTCCACCTACAGCTGTCTCGCAGTTACCGGACGATTACAAGGAGCAATATGCGGCGTATCGGGATAAGAAGAACCAAAAGTTCGCTCGCTACCTTCAGATCATAGGGCTCGACGAAACCGCACAGCGGATCGTTGCTGATAAATCTATTCTGGTGGAGGCGGACTTTAATCCCTCAAAGACCTGGGTTGAGTATTTCAACCGCCTGGTGGGAGTGGTGATCGGGCTTATGATTATCGCTTTGTTTGTCGCCTCGTGGAAAATTCGAAAAGGTAAGCCATTGCTCTTTAGAGGCTCCCTCGCTTGCCTGATCCTGGTGATCATTCAAGGGTGGTTTGGGTCAATCGTTGTATCCACTAACCTCACCACATGGACCGTCACCGTACACATGTTCCTGGCGTTGATCATTGTGGCTATTCTGGTGTGGCTGGGCGTGAGATCCGGTACCCATGGAGCCGTGCTTCCGCAGGGGATCAAAGGCTGGCTAATCGCGGGGATGGCTGCGCTATTGGTGCAGATATTCTTGGGGACCCGCGTGCGGGAAGTCCTCGATATTCTGGCTGCTTCTTTGCCCCGAGATCAGTGGATTTTTAGCGCCGGAATGGACTTTTTAATTCACCGTACATTCTCCTGGGTCGTGTTTGTGATTCAACTGGTATTGTGGCTAAAACTGCGTAAAACATCCTCCGAAAAATCTTTATCGCTCGTTCCTTTCGTGCTAATTTTGGCGTCCGTTCTCACTGGTACTTTGATGGCCTATTTAGCCGTTCCCCCGTTCCTTCAGCCACTCCACTTATTGCTGGCGGTAGTAACGTTTGGCTGGTTATTTCAGGTCTATTTGTACACAGTTAAAGAGCCGGGTAAGGCGATCCAGATATGATCACAAGCAGAGAAGAAACTATCCAGCAACATTCGCGCGGCGTGAAGGCGCGCGCATACGTGGAGCTTCTTAAGCCACGACTCTCGTTGTTGGTTGCATTCTCGTGTGCCTTTGGATATAGCCTGGCGACCCGGGGCGCGGTGAACTGGTTTACGTTGACCGTTCTTACTGTGGCCGGTTTTTTCCTCTCCGGTGCATCTGTTGCCATCAATCAGGTCATCGAAAGAGACTATGACAGGCTCATGGAAAGGACCAAAAACCGTCCTTTGCCAACAGGCAAGTTGAGCGTTTCCGAAGCCTTATTTTTTGCTGGGATCTGCACCGTTGTAAGCCTCACTTTGCTATCATTCTACACAAACGCGTTGACCGTGATATTGTCGATTGTATCAATGCTCCTTTATTGCTTTGCCTACACGCCGCTAAAACGCATTGGACCGATCGCAGTATTTGTAGGAGCGTTCCCCGGGGCGCTGCCGCCACTGTTGGGTTGGATAGCTGCAACAGGGGAGATATCACACGAAGCCATGGTTATATTTGGCATTCAATTCATTTGGCAGTTTCCTCATTTCTGGGCCATTGCCTGGGTTGCCGATGACGATTATAAAAAAGCTGGATTTAAACTGCTTCCGTCGGGCGGCGGCAAGGATCTGAACACGTGCATCCAAATAATGACGTATACCATGTTTCTGATACCGCTCGGGCTTTTGCCTGCGAGGTTTGGCATCACCGGACTTAACTCTGCTATTGTTGCCACGATTTGCGGAGTTGCATTCTTCGCGCAAACATTTTCACTGATGAAGACGGGTAGCAGGCAGTCGGCCCTTCGCATCATGTTCGGTTCGTTTTTGTACCTGCCGATTGTGCAGATTGCTTATTTACTTGATAAGACTAATTGAGTTATGGAGAAATCGCTAAGGAGTGAGATGAAGATTGTGGAGGAGCCGAAGAAGCCTTTGGCGATGCATCCCAAGAAGTTTGCGATGTGGTTGTTTCTTGCCACGGTGACGATGCTTTTCGCGTCGTTGACGTCTGCCTATATCGTGCGCCAGGCAGAAGGGAACTGGTTGTATTTTGAATTGCCAAGCCTCTTTTATTATACGAGTGTTATAATCATTCTTAGCAGTGTCACTATGCAATGGGCATACTTCGCCGCCAAAAAGGACGAGACCGGAAAAGTTAAATGGCTAGTAATAATCACTTCGATCCTTGGAGTGGCGTTCCTGGTCGGTCAATTCCTCGCATGGGGAGACCTGGTGAGACACAGTGTCTATTTTGTAGGAAATCCTTCAGGTTCCTTCCTGTATGTACTGACGGGATTGCATGGCTTGCACCTTATCAGCGCGGTCGTCTATCTGATGATTGTGCTGGTTTCGGCGGTGAGAATGAGGATTAACTCTGGCAATATGGCCCAGATAGAAATGTGTACAACCTATTGGCATTTTTTGGGTGCCCTGTGGCTGTATTTGTTCATATTTTTGATGCTAAATCGATGAAAAACGCTGGTATTTCTACGCCATCGTAGTAGATTAGCGACTGTTTAGAAACCTGTAAAACCTAACTCTATGTCACAACCAACCGCAGCCGTAGCCCCTGGTAAAAGTGTATGGGATGGCGGTACTTCCCCGATGGGAGTGAGCTATGGTAAGCTCATGATGTGGTTTTTCCTGATGTCGGACGCGTTCACGTTCTCTGGCCTTTTGATCACCTACGGCCTCGTTCGCTCTTCAAATCCGGCGTACACAGGTACTGTAGAAGCCTTCAAATTTTCATCAGAATATTGGCCCATCCCTGAAAAAGTATTCGAAGCGATCCCTTTCTTCCATGGCGTGCCGCTTCCACTTGTTTTTGTAGGTTTCATGACCTTCGTACTCATCATGAGTTCTGTAACCATGGTGCTCGCTGTTGAAGCCGGCCACCGCATGGACCGGCCAGCTGTAGAAAAGTGGATGCTCTGGACAATCCTCGGTGGTATCACGTTCCTCAGTTGTCAGGCATGGGAGTGGACACACTTTATCGTGGGAACTGATACGCCCACTATGATGAAAATCTTCAATGAAAAGACGGGGCTTTGGGAAATGTCCGGCGTGACCGGCGCAGGTCTAAGTCACAATCAATATGGTCCGCCTGCGTTTGCAGACTTCTTCTTTTTCATTACTGGTTTCCACGGCTTCCACGTTTTCTCAGGTGTGCTATTCAACTTCATGGTTTACTTTAATACCGTTACGGGTGTGTACGATCGCAGAGGGCACTATGAAATGGTTGAGAAGATTGGTCTCTATTGGCACTTTGTAGATCTTGTGTGGGTGTTTGTGTTCACATTCTTCTACCTCGTTTAATCCTTGCTTCTTAATTTTTGCTTTTAGCTTCTTAATTCTAACATAAAATGGCACATCACGAACCTCAGGTAACAGTCCTTCCTCCCAACAAAGAGAAGATCAAACATCTCTGGAAGATTGCATTGTACCTTTTGCTCTTGACAATCGTGGAATTTATCATAGCATTCACACTTCACCGTGGCCCGTTGAAGACTTCGATATTTGTTGCCATGACAATCGTGAAAGCGGCTTATATCGTAGGTGAGTTCATGCACCTCAAGCACGAGGTGAAAGTGCTCTTCTGGTCGATACTGATTCCCCTGATATTCATCGTGTGGATGCTCGTTGCTTTTGTGTACGAAGGATTCATGATCATAAGAATATAGACATTTAAAATAGCAAGACCGAAAGAAGGCTAAGGTTGCAGAACTTTAGCCTTCTTCATTTAGACTTATTAAGATGCATTTAAGGATCATACCCAAAACTTTCACGCAAGGACTGCTAAGAACTAAACGCGAAGGCCGCGAAAAGCGGATACATTCTTTGCGATCTTTGCGCCGGAATTTTCTTTGCGGTCTTCGCGAGAAATGAGAAAGCCAGTCTACCTTCTTCTTGCCCTTCTGCTTCCGATCCTGATTTTCATCTTTTTGAAATTCGCCGGCAGGAATGAATTCAATATACCTGTCTATTACGAGAATGGGGTGGAATCAGTACCCTCCGGTTGTGAATCCAATTATCCGGCGCCGTACACGCTTTCAAATTGGGGTGGACTTCCGAAAGAGCAATGGCGTAACGCCAATGTCCTGGTTTTTCCGGACCGCGACCTGCGGTTCGAAGATTTTTTTTTGCGAATGACTGATGAATTTACTGAAGAGGAGCTGCGGATCAGTTCGGCTGAAAAATTAACTGCAGACCCAACAACGTGGAAGCGCTGTATCTTCCTTTCCCGAGACACTTACCAAACAGTGTTGTTTGACGAGCAAGGGAGGATAAGAGGATATTATGATGTTAAGTTGCGTGAGGAAGAAGACCGGCTCCGAGTTGAGCTTAAGATTTTGCTGAAGAAATATTGAAATGGAACAACCTGAACCCTACAAAAAGCTAATTGTCGTCTTGTCGATTGTCATTCCACTGGTGGTGGCGATCCTGTTTGGAGTCCCACCCGTAGAAGGATATGATTTTAGCTTTCTTCCGCCGATCTACGCTTCAATAAATGGGCTTACAGCGGTTCTGCTGATCGTATCATTTGTTGCTATTAAGAATCAGAAGCGAAGGCTTCACGAGGCCCTAAACAAGACTTGTATCGGGTTGTCCGCATCATTTCTGATCATGTATGTCATTTATCATATGACCAGTCCTGCAACCAAGTATGGCGGTGAAGGGACGTGGCGCGGCATATATTTCTTTATTTTGATCACCCACATTGCCTTGTCGGTGGTTGTGATCCCATTTGTTCTTTTCACGTTTTCCCGCGCGCTGGCCGGCAACTTTGAGCGTCACCGCAGAATCGCTAAATTTACGTTTCCAATATGGCTGTATGTGGCTGTTACGGGTGTGATTGTTTATTTGATGATCAGTCCTTACTATAAATGAAAAGATTGTTTGCCTTGCTAGCCCTTTTGTGTTGCACGATGGCGACAGCAAGCGCCCAGTGCGCGATGTGCAAGACTACGTTGGAAAACAACATTAGCAATGGCAACGTAGGTATCGCCGCAGGTATCAATTTCGGTATCATGTACTTGTTCTTTACACCTTATCTCGCCGTGGGCATCATCGGATACCTGTGGTATCGCACCAGCAAGTCAAATGAGCAAAAACAGTATGAGCAGCGCACTGCTCTCCGGTAAGTGTCCTGCCTGCCGTCAGGGAGACGTTTTCAAATATCCTGTTTCAAGGATCTCGCATTTTGCGGAAATGAATCCAACCTGCCCTGTCTGTCATTCAAGCTTTGAGCGTGAGCCGGGTTTTTACTACGGCGCGATGTTTATAACGTACGCGTTCAACGCCGCACTCGTTATTGCTGTCGGGCTTGCAATGTTCTACTTCCTCGAGCTTTCTGACCTGGCATCTCTTATAGTAATTGCGTTGCTTTCTGTTCTCATGACACCCTTTTCATTCCGGTTCTCCCGGATTATCTGGCTTTATTGGTTTGGAGGATTGCGATACGATCCCGATAGCTTTCGGGACAAAAAAGTATAGAGACTGTTTGGTATCTTCGTAGGTACCTCATGAATCTAAGAAGCAGCTGGCTTTTCCTTCTCGCGATTGTGCTCCTGGCTCTTGGCCTGCTAACGCGTGCACAGTATTCCCGCAGCTTTGATGCGCAACTGGTCAAAGACATCGAACGACGCCTTGCTGTTTCGCTGGGCGAGGTTGACCGCGAAGCAAAGCAACTCCTCGACCAGGGTGTACCAGATTCGTCAGGTCTCTGGACGACAACATCCAACTTTTTCCTGCATGTTGGCGGTAATAAGATTCTTGCCTGGAGCAGAAGTGAATACTTTTCGGACCTTCCGTCGCTGCTAGCCGGAGAAGACCTTGCATTTGCGTCCACTCCCCGTGGTGATTTCCTTTCAAAGGGCTGGAGGCTCGCCGACGGAACAAACCTGATATGCATACTAAGGCTTACCGATCGCTATCCAATCGTCAATACTTTTCTTGTGCCGCGCTGGAACCCGGCTTTGTTCGAAACCGGTGAAATCGAAATCCTGCCATCAACCAGTGTGTCGGGGGAAGCTGTTATGGTTGGAGGCAAAATCCTGTTTCGGATAGTCGTCGGACAGCAGGACAGTCACGAGGACTTTTTGTCATTCATGTTGCTGCTGGGGGCGCTGGTCACTTTTTGTCTGGCCGTAATGAAATTAACAATCTCGATTGCGCACAAATACAGTTATGACGCTGCTTTCCTCTTCCTGTTCACGGCGTTGTTAGCCATTCGTATCGCTATGATCGCCTTGTCGGTGCCTGCCTTGTTTTTCCCATCGAAAGTATTCGATCCCAGGGAGTTCGCCTCGTCGGCCCTTAACGCGTCCGTCGGCGATTTGTTTCTTAATGCGCTCGCGTTGCTTGCACTAATCGTTTACCTGTTTATCCATTTCAAGAAGTTCAAACTGGCTGAGTGGATTATCCAGCTTTCTGGACCGCGGCGCTATGTAGCTGGCACCGTATGCCTTCTGCTGTGCTTCCTCGCACTTTTGTTTCCATACGATTTCATTGAAGCGATCTATCATAATTCGGCCCTTTCACTTGACGTGGCTCAGTCTATTGCTATAGACGGTGTACGAGTGGTCGCCATAGCGTCCGTGCTGACGGCATGCTTTACCAGTTTTCTTTTTATCAATGTATTCTTTTCCCTGGCTAATCATCTTTTTGGCAAACAGAATGCATTTTTTCTGCTGGCACTTTTCGTTGCAGCGTTGCTGTTTGCAGCGGAGTTTTACATCACCGGCAGGATTCTCTGGACAACACTTGGTCTTGCCTTGTTTTATTTTTCTGTGCTGAAGCTGTCGGCCCTAAGCGGCGTATTTCGTGTGTCATTCCAACTCTTCATCTACCTCATATTTTCATTAAGCGTTTTTAGTATCCAGAATGCGCTTGCTGTGCGACTCTTTCATAAAGAACGTCAGGTGCGCGATCAGATGAGATTCGGGAAGGACTTCCTGACCGAACGTGACGTGCTGGGGGAATATTTGCTCGACCAGGCCCGGAAGAGAATCGCTCAGGATCAATTTATTCAGACGCGGATGGCGAGCCCGTTCCTGAGTAAATCGATCGTTTCGGATAAGATCAGGAGGGTTCACCTGAGTAATTATTTCGATCGCTATGAAGTTACCATCGAAACCAAGAGCGAGGAGCAAAAGATAGAGGACGCCTTTAACGCGGCAGATAGCGCCAACCCGGCACCATTAACAGCATTTGTTCCTACCGGCTATGCTGGGATATATTATGCGAAGGCGGCTGACGGCAATACCGTCAAGCGATACCACGTTAACATCCCGATCTCGTATCAACGTCCGGTAGGATTTGTCAGCATGGACTTATCGCTGAAGAGGGTCATACCTGAAAATGTCTACCCGGAACTGTTGGTTGATAATCGATTCAGTCAAATATATCGAAACAAGGATTTCAGCTATGCAGTCTTCTCCAAGGGTAAGGTAATCAGCAGCTTTGGACCTTTTAACTACCAACGCGATTTCAGCGGTTTTGCTCTATCAGCGCCAGGGCTTTACACTGAAGGTGTAACAATAGATAATTACTTCCACATCGGAATTGAAGACACAGACGGCACGACCGCGGTTGTGTCCGCTTCTGTTTATGCACCTTTTTACTTCATAACTAATTTTTCCTTTTGGTTCGTCCTCGGGCTGGCTGTCCTCTTCATGGGGCAGACCATCGCCGGCATTAATTCGTGGCTCGCCGGAGAGCAGGTCAACTACTCGGCACGTATTCAGCTATTTATTTTTCTTGCGTTTCTCTTGCCAGTGGTCGCAGTAAGCATAACAACGCTGACATTGATCGGGCGATCAAGTGAAGAAACCATTAAGCGTGATTTTCTGGAGCGATCGGGGTCGGTTGCCCAGCGAATAGGGAATATCCTGGCAACGGACAGCGTGGCAACAAATGCTGAAACACGGCTTGAAACATGGATTGAGGAGAATGCCGCTTCTTCTAAGATAGATATCAGTATCTATTCTCCCGAAGGGATGCTGATGGCCACTTCGCAGCCTGCACTGTTCGAGGATCAGCTGGTTTCGCCACTTATCGACCGGGCAGCATGGACGAAGATTGTGATGGAGCACGATGTGCAGACTGTATCCAATGAGGAGATTGGAAACCTGCAATACAGTTGCGCTTATTCGGCTGTAAGATCACCCGACACGGGCCAGGTGCTGGCTATTGTCGCGTTGCCGTTTTTTGAATCCGCCGCCTTTCTTCAGAAGAGCCAATCACTCATTTTTTCCAATATCCTGATCGTATTCGTGGTTGTGTTCATGCTATTCTCGGTCTTGTCGTTCTGGGCATCGCGTAGTCTTACCTATCCAATCAGATTTATTACAAAGACTCTTGGGCAGACAACTTTGAACGGTCAAAACAAACCCCTTGAATGGAATTCCTCCGATGAGATTGGTACGCTCATTAAAGAATATAATCGAATGGTGGAAAATCTTGAAGACAGCCGTAAGGCGTTGGCCCAAAGTGAAAAAGAGTCTGCATGGAGGGAAATGGCGAAGCAGGTGGCACACGAAATCAAGAATCCACTTACTCCCATGAAGCTCACCTTGCAGCAGATGGAGCAGTCGTTGAGGATTGGCGAACTATCTTCCGATAGGTCAAGGAAATCGGTTGATGTCCTCCTCAAGCAGGTTGATATTCTCAATCAGATTGCAGCATCCTTCAGCTCATTCGCCAACATGCCCGCACCGGCTCCTCAGCTGACCGACCTAAATGCATTAATCCAGTCAGTCGTTAACTTGTTTGCGGCAGAAAAAGACGCCCGTATCTCATTTACTTCAAACGGAAACGCGGTCCAGGTGCTTGTCGATCCTACCTCTGTAAGTAGAGCGATTTCGAACATTATTATTAATGCATTGCAGGCGAAACGCGACGGGGTCGTGCTGGAGGTTGAAATCGTAACAAGGCTCGACGGTCAGCGTGTGGCCATTTCCATCGAGGACAATGGCAAGGGGATACCTGCCGGGATAAGGGACCGGATATTTCAGCCCCAGTTTACAACGAAGCAGTCAGGCTCCGGTCTTGGGCTCGCTATGGCGCGACAAATTATTAACCATGCGGGGGGATCAATCACGTTCGAATCAGATGAGGCCCACGGTACGATTTTCCTGATCCTCTTGCCAATCGCCTGATGATCACTGAAAACCTGTTTTAAGCCCTCAAAATCCACCAAACGGGGTTTTTATCATTGTAACCTTTTCGCTCCTTTAGGGTAAAACTGTGCGACCGACGACGAGCGTCCTTTTGATGTACCGACGGTCTTTAAGCAAATAAACTAACCCACATGCTCAAAAATTACATCGCGGTTGCTCTCCGGAACATCGTCAGAAACAAGATGTTTTCTTCAGTCAATATTCTTGGCCTTGCTTTCGGCATGGGCAGCGCGCTGCTTATCTTCCTCTGGATCAACGACGAGATCGGAGTCAATAAATTCCATAAGGACGTAGAGCAAATCTACCGTGTGATGGAGAATCAGAAGTACACCGACGGGCGTCTCTTTACTTTTTCTTCCACACCGGGTCCGATGGCTCCTTTCATAAAGGATAAGTATCCCGAGATCACGCTGGCCTCACGCTATACCTGGCAAGTGAACGAGCTCTTCCAGGCAGGCGACAAGGCATTTTTCGAAGATGGGCGATGGGTTGATCATGATTTCCTCGAAATATTCTCTTTTAAAATCCTGAAAGGAAATATTGAGGCTGCTTTAAAAACCAAAAACTCGATTGTGATTGTAAGGTCTATGGCTGAAAAGTTCTTTGGGACTGAAGATCCTGTTGGCAAGGTCCTACTGATGAACACAAAGGATTCGTTTACCATCACAGCTGTGCTTGAGGATATTCCGAAAAATTCCTCCATACAGTTTCAATACCTTCTTCCGATGGAATTGTTTTATGATAACAACAAGGCCTGGATAGATCAATGGGGTAACAACAATATCAGCACGTTCATCCAGCTTGCAAAGGGTACGAACCTTGAGGAGTTCAATGAAAAATTCAAGCATGAGGTCAAGGAGCACAACAAAGAGAGCAATGTTGAATTATTCGCATATCCATTTGCTCAGTCATATCTGTATGGAAATTTTGAGAATGGCGTGCAATCCGGAGGACGTATAGAGTACGTGAGAATATTCTTTATTGTCGCTGTTTTTGTGCTGGTAATAGCCTGTATTAATTTCATGAACCTGGCAACGGCTCAGGCGTCGAAGCGCGCCAAAGAAGTCGGGCTGCGCAAGGTGATCGGAGCTTTTCCGAATCAGCTATTCAGGCAATTCATGGGTGAATCTTTCCTCACGGTGCTAGTTTCGTCAGCAATTGCCCTGGCGTTGGTTTTTCTGACCATTCCGGCTTTCAATGGTCTTACCGGAAAGAACCTGGGTTTGTTTCTATTGGACTATAAGATCGTTTTGATATTCATCGCTGTCCTTTTATTCACGTCCTTCCTGGCGGGAAGCTATCCGGCATTCTTTATCGCAGGATACAAGCCGGTCGAAGTGCTGAAGGGTCAGTTGAAGAGCGGTAGCTCCGCCTCGGTCTTTCGGAAAGTCTTGGTGGTGCTTCAGTTTTCATTTTCGATCATTTTGATCATCTCAACGGTAGTGGTCTATCGACAAATGAATTACATGGAGAACCGGGATATCGGATTTGAGAGAAACAATGTGTTCTACATGTGGATGCAAGGCGAGATGGGTGAGAAGTTTGAGACAGTCCGGCAGCAACTTCTTTCTGATCAAAGCATAGAGAGTGTGTCCGCGACGAGCCAGTTGCCGATCGACATTGGCAATTCAACGTCTGGTGTGCAATGGGAAGGAAAAAGTCCTGATGAGAATATCCTGTTTACCAATCTTACTGTTGACTATGACTTCATTCAGATGATGAAGATGAGAATGGTGGAGGGAAGACCGTTTGACCGCACAATCGTGAACGACAGTGCAAACTACATAGTGAATGAAAAGGCCGCTGCGAAATTTGGTTTCAAAGGGACCACTGCCGATCAGGATCTCACCATGTGGGGGCGGAAAGGGAAGATTGTCGGTGTCGTACAGGATTTTAATTTTGGCTCGCTCCATAACCCTATTGAGCCGCTGATCCTGCGTATCCCGCGGGGTACGTTTGGCAATGAGTTTAACTGCCTGCTGGTGCGAGTAAAGCCCGGACAAAATGCTCAGGCACTCAAGCATGCCGAAAGCGTTTGGAAACAATTTGCATCGGTTTATCCGTTTCAGTATTCATTTCTAAACCAGGATTGGGAGAATTTTTACAAAGCCGAAGATCAGCGTGGAAAGGTTTTCAATTCGCTTTCATTCCTGTCTATATTCATCTCCTGCCTTGGATTGTTTGGGTTGTCGGCATTCTCCGCCGAGCGCAGGACTAAGGAGTTGGGAATCAGGAAGGTACTTGGCGCTTCGAGGACTGGATTGGTCGGGTTGATGGGTAAGGAATTTGCAATACTGGTTATCATCGCAGCAATATTTGGTTGCCCGATAGGATGGTATTTCATGAATGAATGGCTTGCGACATACGCGTTTCATGTCGAGGTGGGGTGGCTGTCGCTCTTCCTGGCCGCAGCCGCCTGTCTGATCGTTTCCCTGATGACTGTAGCCTACCATTCATTGAAGGTCTCAGCGACCAATCCCGCTAATTCCCTGCGGTATGAGTAGGGATCGGGATGCTAATAAAAGGTGATAATTTTGGTCACACTTGAGTGCTCTTATTAGGAAGTGTTAGCGGCGTGTGATAGGTCAATCTAACTCCAAAAGAGGTTTCGCTCTTTAAGACTTATCTTTCAGGCTGGCCATTACTTTGTTTGAGAATACAAAGTGATCCAATTCCTGGACACCGGAATGCATGATCTCCTGGTTGGAACCTTCCCACAATTTGTGACCCTTATAAAGAAACATGATTTTTTCACCAATGCCCATCACGGAATTCATATCGTGCGTAACAACAATTGTAGTGATATCAAATTCATGAGTGATCTCTCCGATCAGATCGTCGATAACAATGGACGTTTGCGGGTCCAGACCGGAATTTGGTTCGTCGCAGAAGAGATAGTTTGGATTATTTACGATAGCGCGCGCAATCCCCACACGTTTTTTCATTCCTCCGGATATTTCCGACGGCATTTTTTTGTTGACATTCTCAAGTCCTACGCGCTTCAAGCAGAAGTTTACTCGTTCAATCTTCTCTTCATAACGCATTTTGGTGAGTATGTCGAGTGGGAACATCACATTTTTTTCAACATTTTTTGAATCGAACAATGCGCCTCCCTGGAAAAGCATCCCGATCTCACGCCGGATCTCAGCCTTCATTTCTTTGTCCGCTTCAGTAAAATTGCGAAGGTCATAGAAGACATTTCCCTCGTCGGGATTGACAAGTCCCACAATGCACTTCAACAAAACACTTTTTCCAGTCCCACTGGAACCGATGATTAGATTTGTCTTCCCTTTGTCGAACTCACCTGAGATGCCCTCGATGATCGTCTTGCCCCCAAATGACTTCGCGATGTTTTTTATCTTGATCATTAGCGTACGTAAAGAAGCTGTGCTAAGAGATAATCTGAAACGAGTACGGCGATGATACTTCCTGTTACGGCAGCGGTCGTTGCAATTCCCACTTCAAGCGCACCGCCCTGGGTGAAGTACCCCTTGAATGACGAGATTGATGAGATAAGAAAGGCAAACACAAACGATTTAATCAAGGCAAAAGTGATCGCATAGGAGTCGAATGAGTACCGCAAACCGTAGACAAAGTCTTCGGGTGTTACAATGTGTGCGATTGATCCTACGAGATACCCCCCAAACAGTGAGCAGAATCCTGCGAGCACAACCAGGCACGGATACATCAGAATAGAAGCGATGATCTTGGGAAGCACCAGGTACGACGCTGAATTGATTCCCATCACCTCCAGCGCGTCTATCTGTTCTGTAATCCGCATTGTCCCGAGACCTCCCGCCATACTGGAGCCTACTTTGCCGGCATAGATAATGGCCATAATGGTGGGAGCAAGTTCAAGCACCGCCATCTCCCGCACGACCTGCGCAATGATGTATTTTGGAATATAGGGAGCCACCATGTTGTAGGCCGTTTGTACGGTGGTCACCGCGCCGATGAAAGTCGCCACGAGTGCCACCAGCGAGATTGACTTCACGCCGATCTGAACACATTCCTCGATCGTCAACCGATAGTATGTCTTGAATGATTCCCGGCGCACCAGCAGGGTGCCCAAAAAAATGACATACTCGCCGAATCCCTTCATGAAAACATTTAACTTGCCCAAAGATAAAATAAATTCCATGAGTAAAGTGGCTGTCGTAACGGGCGGAACGAAGGGAATCGGGAGGGCCATCATCCTCAAATTTGCCTCACAGAAATTCGACATTGTCACATGTGCGCGAAATGAACAGGAGCTCTCTGACCTCAGAGAAGAGATTGAAAAGAAATACGGCGTCACCGCACATGTATTTACTGCTGATCTGTCTCTGCGCAACAACACAAAGGCATTTACAGATTTTGTGAACAGCCTTAGACAGCCCATTGAAGTGCTTGTAAATAACGCCGGCTTCTTTTTGCCTGGCCAAGTGCTTGATGAGAAGGAGGGAACCCTTGAGAAAATGATCGAAGGTAATGTTTACAGCGCTTACTATGCCACGCGGGGTTTGGCCGCTGGCATGAAGCTCAGGAAGCAAGGCCACATTTTCAATATTTGTTCTATCGCGAGCATTACGGCCTACCCCAACGGCGGATCATACTCCATTTCGAAATTCGCCATGCTGGGCTTTTCAAAAGTTCTCCGTGAGGAATTGAAGCAGCATGGCGTGCGGGTGACCGCTGTTATGCCGGGCGCAACGCTCACTTCCAGCTGGGAAGGTGTAGATCTCCCGGGAGACCGGTTCAGCAGTCCGGAGGATATTGCTGACGCCGTTTTTGGGGCCTATTCTCTTTCGGGACGCAGCGTTGTGGAAGAGATCATTATCCGCCCGCAGCTGGGGGACATCTGATGCCAGACGCAAGCTAATTCGCCTTCGAAGCGTTAAATTTGCAGGATATTTTTTGCCGTGAATTCATCAGTAGAACAGTTAAAACAGTATTGCAATAGCCTAGTGAGCTATTCGAGGAGAAGAACCCGTGAGGTTAATGTGGGCGGCGTACCATTGGGTGGAGATAATCCGATTCGCATTCAGTCCATGACCACCATCGATACGATGGACACGATCGGATCAGTGGAACAAACTATCAGGATGGTCGAAGCAGGATGCGAATACGTTCGGATCACTGCGCCGAGTATCAAGGAAGCCCAGAATCTGGCAGAAATAAAAAAGGAGCTGCGCGTACGCGGCTACAAAGTTCCGCTCATTGCGGACATCCACTTCACACCGAATGCCGCCGAGCTTGCGGCAAGATTGGTTGAAAAAGTTCGGGTCAATCCAGGTAACTACGCCGACAAGAAGCGTTTCGAAGAAATTGATTACACCGATTCATCGTATGAAGCCGAACTCGAGCGCATCCGAACCAAGTTTACACCACTGGTGAAGATCTGTAAGGAATACGGCACGGCCATGAGGATCGGCACCAATCATGGCTCTCTTTCAGATCGTATTATGAGCAGGTACGGCGATACGCCACTTGGCATGGTAGAGTCAGCGCTGGAATTCTTACGGATCTGCGAGGATTTGAAGTACTATGACATCGTGCTTTCAATGAAAGCAAGCAATCCACAAGTGATGATCCAGGCATACCGGCTTTTGGTACAAAAGTTAGATGAAGAGGGTTTTCAACCTTATCCCCTTCACCTGGGTGTGACGGAAGCTGGGGACGGCGAAGATGGCCGAATCAAATCGTCAGTGGGGATCGGCACTTTGCTGGAAGATGGCCTGGGAGACACCGTCCGTGTGTCGCTTACTGAGGAACCCGAAGCCGAGGTTCCGGTGTGTCGTGAACTGGTTGATCGCTACAAGAACAGATTGCCCCACGATTCAATCCCGGACATAACACATTATCCAATCAACCCGTTTTCTTATTCCAGGAGAACGACCCGTGAGGTCGGGAATATCGGAGGGCACCAGGTGCCGCGGGTTGTAGCCGACTTTTCTTTGAAGGAGAAAGTAACTCCGGCATCCTTTTTCGCATTAGGATATCATTACTCTGTTCCCTTGGATAGATGGACGATTACGGATACAGCGTGCGACTATGTCTTCCTTAAAGAACGGGTTATAGATTTTGAGATACCGGGCACCCTCGGGCTCATCTATAACTACAAGACCTGGTTAGTTCAAAAAGGAAAACCCAGGACATATCCGTTGATTGATGCCGTGGATTATCTGCAGGGAGTTGAGACTTCTGCAGAAACAAATTTCATCAGCGCCGGTCTCAAAGACATGTCTCCTTCACTTGTCTCCCGACTCAACGGGGACCCTACGTCCGTACTTATTATCAAGACGAATAACAAGCATGGATATGCGGAAGAAAGGAGACTGTTCGTCGAACTTATCAACCTTCAATGTAATGTGCCTGTCATAATTGGCAGGGAGTATGTTGACCTTTCCGCAGAACAACTTCAGCTGTACGCTGCGACCGATGTGGGGGGACTATTGATCGACGGGCTTGGAGACGGGTTGTTCCTCGAAGGCAGGAACGCGGGGTCTGATAAGCTTGTAAACGAAACGGCTTTCAACATTCTGCAGGCGACGCGGACCCGGATTTCGAAGACCGAGTACATTTCATGCCCTTCCTGCGGACGAACGCTGTTTGATCTGCAGGAAACAACAGCGAAGATCCGGACACGAACCAATCACCTGAAGGGAGTGAAGATTGCGATCATGGGGTGCATTGTGAATGGGCCCGGTGAGATGGCGGATGCTGACTATGGCTATGTCGGATCAGGCCCCGGGAGAATTACCCTTTACAGGGGCAGAGACGTGGTGAAAAGAAATGTACCCACGGCCGGCGCTGTTGACTCGTTAATCGATCTTATACGGGAAGACGGGAATTGGATTGAGCTCACAAACGCAGAATAGGACACATGGAAGACGGAAAGCAAAAGAAAAAATCTGGCTGGAGAAATTTCATTTCCCTGGGCGAGGTTGGTGGATACTTCTTTCGGAAAAACGACCCCAATCGTCCTTCCAATGTCAATATCAAGCTGATGCATGGAATCAACAAGATCTCCATAATCGTTTTTCTTTTGGGCGTACTATTTATCATTATAAAGCGTTTCTTTCGTTGAACATCGAATCGTTCCGGCAGTATTGTTTGGCAAAAAAGGGAGTCACCGAAGAGTTCCCTTTCGATAAGAATACATTGGTGTTTAAGGTCATGGGGAAGATGTTCGCCCTCACCGATGTTGAGGACTTCCACGGAATCAATCTTAAGGTCGATCCTGAAGAGGGAGCCGAGTTGCGAGATATGCATGCCTTCATTGAACCGGCCTATCACATGAACAAAAGGCATTGGATCACAGTGATTGTGGCTGGTGGCGCGCCTAACCGGCTTATTGAGCGCCTGATCGATCGATCATATGAGCTTGTGGTGGCCGGACTTACTAAAAGTAAAAAATCAATACTTAATGCTTAAATCATTGATATACAGTAATTTAAGTATATAAATATTACGATAAAACTTCCACAGCTTGGGGTTATTTCTTTAATTTTGTTGATTGCACCTTAATCTACCTATGACCAGGGTTTTCATTGTAATTATTGGTCTGTTCATGATGCTGAGCGCCTGTACCCAGCGCCTGGCTTGCCCTGCTTACCAGAGCTCTTTTATTTATGACAAGGACGCGCTGCGACAGAAGTTCAGTTACTTCAATGAAGATTCCACGCCTAAGATCCTGACAGCCAGCAAGAGCAAATATCTGATCGCCGTACCCGAGTCCTATCGAAAGAAATACCGGAGGATGCAGACCGTCGAAATGAAACCGGTATATCCGAAGATACCCGATTCACTCAGAACCCAGGAGGATCCTGACATGGCCTTGGCTGAAGCGGATGAATCCGATAGCACGGCTGCTGCTGGTAAAGGCGAAAAGTCACAGCCGGGCGACAGCACGTATGCCATCACCAAAACAAAGGAAAAATTCAACCTCGATCAGGATCTATACATGTGGTATTTCAGGGAGATGCTAGTACTTCCAGATGTACGGGCTGCGATGGAAAACAAATCGGAGGAGAAAAACGGTGGTGGAAACGGAGCAAAAACGGCAAAGAAGGAGAAGCTGCCATTCCCAAAGAACATCCTGAATATATTTAAGAAGAAAGAGAAGACAGACTCGGCATCGACACAACAGAAAACGTCCACCGATGTTAACTCGCCCCCTGCACCTAAAAAGGAAGGCGGACTCTTCAAGAAGAAGAAAACAGAGGATAACGCGCCCGTCAAGAAGAAAGATCCTGCGAAGAAAAAAGAGGAAGGAGACGGATTTTAGTCAATGAAATACCATTCCGTGGCCCGATCCCTTGTCAATCAAATAGCGTAAGATTTCCATACTGATCGGCGGCTGGAGCAGGTAAAATGGCAAGCTTGCTGTTTCGATCGGGGGAGTTAACCAACTGTGAAACCGAATAATATTCGAGGGAATCGGGGAATGGTTTGAGTGCATCAAGGATCTCATCTTCCGCGTCAAAGTTCAACCAAAGTTTCCCGGCATCCACCTCAAGGATGGCAGGCATTCTCTCTGAAACGGATGCCACTGATGAGCTCGGCTCCGTCGTTATCAGGTTAAAGGTATGCATGATCTCCCCACTGTCATCCTCATATTCTTCCCAGGTTCCGGCTAAAAAGAAAACGCCTTTGCTCTTCAGTGTAAAACGGTAAGGAACATTCGCCTTCTTCCCGATTTTCTTCCAATCGTAGTATCCGTCTGCTGGGATGAGACAACGGTGGCGAAGGAGCCTTTTCAATAAGACTGGCTTTTCTCTGATCAGCTCTGCCCTTGTATTGATGATCTTTTCTCCGAGAGCCTTTTTATTCGCCCGCGATGGTGGTGCACCCCAGTAGAAAAATGAAAACCCTTTTTGACTGTCTTGAGTGATGACTGGTAGCAAATGCGTTGGGGCTGCATTATACTGCGGCTCATATCCTGCGGGCACGTCAACCCCAAAGCCCTGCGAAGCTTCTTCAGACGAACAAGTAAGGGAATAGCGGACAAACATGTTTACTTACGCAGGATAAAAGATAATGCCCTCATCTCTGACCAATATAGTCCTTTCTCTCCGAACAGCGTGAACCCCACGTGCCCACCGTTCTGCGGAAATTCGAACGTAACGTACGGATGATCTTTGAACGTTTGATTCGGAAAACAATTCTCACCGAGAAAGGGATCGTTGAGGGCATTTACAACCAGCACGGGGACAGTAATTTTTTCTATAAAATGTATTGAACTGCACTTCGTGTAGTAATCGACGGCACCCGCAAATCCATGAAGAGGGCCTGTGAACTTCTCGTCGAATTCCATCAGACTTCTTACTTCATTGATGCCTTCCAGGCTCAGGTCCTTTCGTGAAGCAGCCTTTAGTTTTACTTTCTCCTTCAGCGCTTTAAGGAACCGTTTGGAGTACACCCAGTTTCCTGGTTTCGAAATCTGTATGCAGCTGGTATGCAGATCCAGGGGTACGGAAAAAACGACTGCCTTAAGTATTGCCGGATGTACCTTGTTCTCTCCCAGATATTTTAAGGTCAGGTTCCCGCCCAGGCTAAAGCCAACAAGGAATATGCGTTGATAAGATTTTGCTACATGATCGACAACGGTTGCCAGATCATCGGTGGCGCCGCTGTGATAGAAACGCAGTTGACGGTTCACCTCCCCGCTGCAGCCGCGAAAGTTCCAGGCTGCCACACTTACACCTTCTCCCAGAAAGGCACGTGCCATACCCTTTACATATGCGCGTTCGGAATTTCCCTCCAGGCCGTGGCTGATGATCACGCACGAAGGCCCTTCCTTCTTGTACCAATCAATGTCCAGGAAATCGTCGTCAGGGGTGGTGATGCGTTCCCTTTGGGGGACAGCCAACATAACTCGCCGCATTAACGCAGGATATATTGTCTCTGCGTGACGGTTAAAAAGAATGCGCGGTGCTGTGTACATACCGCCACAAATTTACTTTAATCTTTGCCTACCACTTCATGCGTTTCTTCAGAGATGTAATATGTGCAAGGTGATGGTCACCGTGCCATGCATAAAGACCCGTCAGCCGTTCAATAGTAACGAGTTTGCCTGTTTCCGGATGGGTAAACGCCCGGCGGTATTGTAATGGAGTTAGCCCTTTTAGGAGCACAACCCATTTTTTGTGTAATGCTTTGAGCAGCGAAAGGGAGAGTTCAGGCTCGGCAGAGGTTTCAGGTGTCAAAGCCCAGTCTTTCTCGAAGTAAGCCTTTATCAGCGGGGAGTCTTCGGTAAGCGTCCACTTTGTTCGAACGTATGCGTTGAGGTGACTGTCAGGAACGTGGTGGACGACCTGCCGCACAGTCCAGCCGCCATCACGATAGGGCGTATCCAGTTGGGCGGATGTGAGACCCGCTATGGCGTCTTCTAGCCTCGCCGGCAGGGACGCGATGCGTACGATGTTCTGTTCGATTTCGGCAGGAGAATAAACTTCTTTAGGTTCAAATTTTCCGATTGGGAAGCGGAGGTCTGGCGTTTCCATTTTGTGCAAACAGGTTTGATAAATGAGTTTCTTGTCGAAAGGTCTAGCGGAATTCGGACTTACAGATCAGCAACTACTAGTCACCGGTCCAGCTCTTTCATGGCGTCGGCCATTTCGGCTTCTGTGAATGGCTTATTGAGTTTCACGGGCTTCGTCTTTCGCTTCTTGCGGACGCGGATATTGGTAAGTTCAATAAGCATTGAGAATGCCACTGCAAAATATATGTAGCCCTTTGGGATAACATAGTGAAGCGCCTCCAGGAAGAGCATAAATCCGATGAGGATAAGGAAACCAAGGGCGAGCACCTCCATCGAGGGATGTTGTTGAATGAATCGACTGATTGTCCCGCTGAAAAACATCATTACAATTATTGAAACAATTACAGCGAGAATCATGATGATGACTTTGTCACGGTCCACAATACCAACGGCCGTCAGTATCGAGTCAAAAGAGAAAATAATATCAAGGAGGATGATTTGAACAATCGTTCCCGAGAGTGTCACGCTGACTTTTTTTGCGATACCGGGTTCATCGTCATCATCATCGCTACCTTCCATTTCGTGATTGATCTCCATCGTGCTTTTGGCGATTAGAAACAGGCCGCCGAATCCGAGGATGAGGTCGCGCCCGCTGACGGGCATTGGATTGCTCATCAGCCAGTTATCTGGAACGGTAAATAAAGGCTCAGTGAATCCGATGATCCATGTGATTCCCAGCAGGAAACAAATGCGGACCACCATCGCCAGGGCGAGGCCTATGTTACGGGCACGTTGACGTAGTTCTTCAGGGAGCTTATTGGAAACAATAGAGATGAATATGATGTTGTCGATACCCAGAACAATTTCAAGAAAGCATAAAGTGAGGAGAGCAAGCCAGGCATCAGCTTTAAGAAACAGTTCCATGAGGGTGCTAGGGGTCGACTAAAGTTATAGAATGCTGCTTCAAATTAAGCAAAGCCCCGAACAATCAAAATAAGCATTGTAAAAGAAACCATGGTTTTTCCCGCGTCACAGGTAGAAAATAGGGCTTTTCTGAAGCCTGTAACAATGCCTTAACCCATGTTTAAACTATGCGTCCTGTTGGCAAATAAAAAAGCCCATCGTTTCCGACGGGCTTTTTCGATTATATGTTATTGCTAGTTACCATCGTGCACCACCATCACCTTTTTCCGGGTGAAGTTGCCGTTACCTACGTTAATCTGCAGGATGTAAACTCCCGATGCTAGGTCATTGACATTTAATGTTGTCTTACTTTCCCCAGCAGAAATGTGTGACTGCAGCGCACTACGTCCGGTCTGATCGATCATCTCCAGCGGCGCAGATTCCGCCAGTATACCGGGCATAACCACATGCAATTCATGGCTCGCGGGAACCGGGAATACCTTCACATCTTCTGCTCTAACTGGCTCGACTGCGGTGATCACATTGATAGCGGGGTCATCAAGATCTTTGACGATCTCAGCTTGATAGACCTCTTTGTCGCCGTCTTCTTTCTGCAGGAACGCGACAATTCCAAGGTCAGCCTTGTTAGGTGCGTAGAACTTTTTAGGTTCCAATGTCAATTCAAAAGGTCCAAAGGTGTAGATAATCGGCGTGGTGAGTGTGCCGGCAACTAAAACGCCGTTGACGGCATTCTTGTGTGTCGACGTCCGCGTTCCTGCCGCAGTGGGAAGTAGCTTCTTCAACACATATTCCCACTGTGTTTCCTTAGTGAGTATGAGTGCTTGTTGTGCAGTGGACAAGCTCGCTTTCGGAACAAGTTGTTCAACGATACCCACGTGCAAGATGGTTTTTGCGTCCAATTTGACAGTTGGTATGATGTCAATCATTACGCTCACTTTCCCATTGGCTACTATTTGATTGTTACTTCCACCTGCTGTCGGGCGGATAACAATGTCAGCTTGCGCGAGGTGGAGTGTTCTTGTGCCAAATGAAGTACCACCCCAAACTGAGAACGGTGTGTAGGGAGGAGGGAAGTATCCATCCAACCTTGATTGAGGGGTCGACTCAATATTGTAGAACAATGCGCGCGAGCTAGGATCGGCCGGATTATCCAGGTTGAACGGATCGTTGCCTGGGAAATTCATGTGGTAATTCAATTTCACCACCTCTAATCCAACTGTCGCCGAGTTGAAAAGAGCGATTTGGCCATTTTCGTATTGCTCGTCAGTTTGACCGGATGGTGTAGTGGCAGGGCTGCGTGTGGCATTGCTGCTGCTGGTAAAGCTCTCGAGGAGGATAGTGCGTGTGCGTTCGCCAATGCGAACGTTGTCGAAGGCAAATCCATCCGTAGTAATTGAGGCTTTTGTAGTCCTTGCGCTAGCCAATGCAAACCTGAAGACCACTTTAGGTGCGGTGATAATAGTTGGAATATTGGCAACCGGCTCAACGAGCGCATGCTTCGAATTGAGCCAGGTATCTTTCGATATACCGCTCCATCCAAAATCGTTTCCGGATTGCTTGCCAGGTTTCGAAGCAATACCCTTGTCTGAATACCAGAACTCGCCGCTGGTTTGATTACCTAATGTCTTCCAGGTTTTTGTCGGGTCGACAATATTCTTATCGTCAGTTGAGTATTCCAGCACTACGCCATCCGAAGTTTCCATTTGCGTAAATGTGTCAAATGAAATCATCGGGCGTTTTAACGCGGTCAGGTCAAAGCTCGGTGAGTATACTGCCGTGCGTTCCTGTGGGTTATAAGTCTGCACGAGACTCGTTACCCAAATCTTAGAGCCATTGTTCGCAGGATCCGGGACGATAACGGCTTTGCTTGGCGGGTCACTGGGGCTTGGCTGCACTGCTTTCGCGGGTGTTCCCCATACCCAGGAACGATCCGGCGAACGGTTCGGAGCGGGTGCGTAATCCCCAACGTACCACGCGCGCCAGTTGTCCTGTGCCAAAGTAGTTTCGAAATCTTCTTTGTAAGCATTTGCCGGAGTGATCACCTGACGCGGCAATACTACAAGCGTTCGGGTTAGATTGTCATCCAGCCCGCCCGGCGTCATACCACTTTTTTGGTTTACCAGGCTTAGGCTGTTCACGCATCCGATCACGCTAGTAACTTTCAGGTCATATACTTTCTCTCCTGGACTAGAATACGTGTGGGTGAAATCTTTTGTGTTGAAAGTCGGATCGTCAGACCCGTTAAAAATTGGCGCAGTGTAAGACGCTGTATTCCCGTCGCCGAAAGTCCAATCCAGCTTCCGGAAGTGGTCATTGCCTGACACGCTCGAGTTGAAGCTTTGGAAATGGAAGAGGTCGCCGACATGGATACCTGTGAAATACCTTCCCACAGTAGGAATTCCGCCCACTGTGATCGGCACGGACGCTACGGTTGAAAGACACTGATCCGTTGATTTGACCTGCAAGGTTGGATTGTAGGTTGTCGGATCGTTGTAAGAATACACCGGGTTTGGCACGATTGCAGTCCCTTTTACACCGGTAGGCTCCTGGAAGTTCCACGCGTACGCGGTTGGATCCAACGGGTCAACCGTCACAGATGCCGGCGGTGCTGTAGGTGGTAAACTTACAGACATTGGGAATGTTACAGTCGATGTGAACTGAATCGACTGGGCAGAGCAGAAAGCGTTAGTCACTGAACCGTCGACATATGGGCTTGCAAGACTAACCGCCCCATAGTTAACAACTGGGTTCGGGCTGATCCTGATAAGCTGATATGCTTTCTTCGGGCAGACGCCAGCACCATCATGATAGAAATACTCTATGCGGATGTCCTTATACCTATTGTCGATAAGATTCGGTTTTAGCTCGCCAGATCCATTGGTAAAGTCAGTAAAGCCTGCTCCCACAATTGGTGTACCCGGGAAAGGTCCGGTAGTGGCATCGTATATTTTGAGAATACCTACTGCGTTGACGGTAGTTGCCGTAATAGGAGGCCATGCCTGGATTGCAATTGGACCACCCTGTGCACAATAGATTGGAATCGGGCTTGAGGGAACCGTGTTGTCAATCGAAGCGGGGGCGGTGGTAGTCTCTACAAGCGGAACAGGAGGGATGTAGACGTCGATGATCTGCTTCTTCCTGATCTGCACAGTAGGGTTCGAAATGTTCCTGAAGGTTCCCGTAAACTCAATCTTACCGAGCAAGCCACCATCATAGTAGGTTTTTCCTGATGTCGTAGTTTGCTTGAAGTTGTCGTACGGGTATTTAATCGCGGAATTGGTTTGTGCTGCATTGAGGATCACCTTGTCGTCGAAGCTATAGTCATAATAGTTGAGGCCCCCGAACACGTGCACCGCACCACGAACCAACAAAGGATTGGTGGCTGAATTAATGACACTAATCCAGTCTGTATTTTCCGCACCTCCCATCACGCCAGGCGAACCGGGTAAGATGTCTGCCTGTAGCTTTTCCATGTAGTAACCCGTGAGGTTGTTGTACGTGACATCACGTACGACATTCGTTGCGCCGGATACCGGGTTAGTTTGATTAACAACGAAATTCGGGTTGTCCGCGCAATAGGGACTTATCGACGGCGCACCGGCTTGAGTCACATTGATTGCTTTCGTATGGTCGTACACGACATATTGAACCGGGTTAGTCGAGATGCAACCATTATTGTCTGTGTGTGTAATCGTGATATTGAAAGGAATATCAGGCGTAATGGAAGTTACGTTCAGTTGATTACCTGTAACACCTTGACCGGAGAACACGCTTGGTCCAAAGTCATATTTAGCTGCGATTGTTCCAAGATAAGGAGTCAAGACAACGAGCGACGGATTTACGTTGTCAGGGATGGCCGTTTCAACTGGGTTCGGAGGCGGCCCGGCTGCGTGCGCCTGGTCCGCATTGAATGCTGCGATTGAGTACGCGTTGTCGAACGTGAGTGCTGGCGCATCTGATGCACTGAGGAATGCAACGTTTGTTCCGTCGGTAATAGCAGGGAATGTACCCACTGTTCCACCGAGCCTGAAGACACCTCCCGTTGCGGATCCATTTGAGATAACGCGGAGCCCTGAGATAATGATCTTATCGTTGCTCGCCGCTCCCAAGTTCTGGAATGTCACCTTCAAAATGGTATTGGAAAGGAAAGTCATCGAGCCTCCCACGAAGTCAGACCCTTGCAGAGTGAGGGTACCATAGTTAGGCAGACCAGCCGTCGTAGACACATCAAACTGGAATCCAGCGGGCAAGACGAGGTTGAACTGCTGCGCACCGGCCGCACTGAAGTTTCCAATTCCACCTTCTGAAATGATGATTGGAGAGTTTAATACCTGGTAACTATTGCTACAAATACCTATTGTAGGATTGTTCGACCAAGGTGTCGTTGGCGTTGCGGCACCGTTTACGGTAAAGCTCAAGGTAGGTCCACCAGTGTTCTCAACGAATAAATTGGCACTTGATCCGTAAGCTCCGCTATTCATCACTGCGTTTGCCGGCAGTGTATTGTTGATTAATATGTGATTCGCCTCTGAACTTGCCTCGGCGCACATCCAAACATAATAGGTTCCGATGGGGAATTTGCCTCCCGGCCCGCCCGTGGGATTAATAACTCCAAACTGCGGCACCGTAACAGTACTGTTGATGGCAAAATTGCCACTTGCAAAGACAGTTCCGGAAGGATAAGTACCAGCCTTTATTTGAGCAGCTGTAGGTGCGGTGGTTGTGTTGTTGACCACCATGAAATATGCTTTCCCGACTTTATCGAAAGTAGCGTTCAACACAGCCCCGTCGACAGTGATATTGGTAACAACAGGATCGGATGACGTACTCAGGCCTGGGGCCGGAGCTGGGAGGGATGCCGTTGAGGATCCCAACAAATAAGGCGCAACTCTTTTCACGGTTCTGAAGTAGAGTGTACCTGGAGTCCCTATGCCCGGGAACATGTTACGGTTTTCATCCATAACACCAGTGGTTCCGGTGCCTTCTGTCGATGTTGTGTTCAGTGCGCCTGGTGCGATCAATATCGAATACTCCTCATCATAGACGAGCGTTCCTGCAGGGATTGGATACGACAACGTTACAAGGCCTGTTTGAGTGCTTCCCGAACCAGGGTTCAAGTACCCAGCTGGCGGAGGAGCGGGTCCACTATACGGAGGAATCGTGAGTGTGATTAGTTGGCCGTTCGATTTCCTTTTCAGGACCACCTGCCTGTCAAGGGCAATTGTCGGAACGCTGAACGTCAGTTCGATAGCGCTTTGCGTGATGTCAATATTGCTCTGGCCAAGTGCCGGGTAGCTGCTCGCAAGGGTAGGAGGAGCCACAGACGAGAAGCTGATGGTCTTTCCAACCGTGTTGCTGAATTGAGTGCCTACGTTTGAAACAGTTACAAGTCCACCGTTTGTAAGGTCTGTTGATCCGAAGTCATTTAGCGACGCAGTGAGCTGCGGAGTGCTTCCGCTGGCCGTGATGCTCACATCCACCGACAGAAAGTACGACAAGTTCGGATTAGCTCTCAGGTCGCGTTCTTTGCCTGCGGGGAAGGTTACAATCAACTGATTTCCTGTGTTGTTGATCGTTGCGTTTATTGTCGGCGTAGTTACAATGTCGGGTAATACCGCCGAATAGATGTTAGATGTTCCTTCGCGGATAACGGGATTGGAATAAATACCCGAGATAGAAGTATTAAACGAAATGATGAACTGCGACAGTCGCGGCTCATTGGGAGATCCTCCTATGGTATGAGGCGCATTGAGCGTGAAGCCAAAGACGACTTTTTGAGTCGATCCTGCCAAGAGGTTCGTTGAATTGATTCCGCTGAACGTATTCGTAGTAGTTATATGAATGACGTCGACGGGCGGGCAAACAACGGAGTTGTTGGATTTACCAAGGATAGATCCCGTTGTATTGCTGGCAAGTCCGCCTGCCGTTACAAGTAGCGTACCGTTATTTACGCCTCCGCCTGTGCCTCCATAGTTCATGATGCCTTGCAAATCGAGGACGCCGGCACTGAAAACAAATGTTCCGCTGACAGTTGCTGGAGCAGTTATGATCGCTGGTGCATTGAAATCAAGGTCGACAATATCGTATTGATCGCGCGCATGTATGACGCCTGCTTCGGAGGAATTCAGAGTCTCAACACCCACGATGGCTGCTGGTCCGCGGCCAGGTAGACCGAGGATAAAGTCGAGTTTCGATGCCGTTACCTCAATGAAGTTTACGGTTGGCGGTGGTGTGCTTCCGCCATTGACGCCACCGATATAACCCGCGGATGCCTTAAAATTAGATCCAACGCCTTCTACTGCGTTTGTGACCTGAATCGCTATTTGTTGATTGTCGACAATGGTTGCCGGCGTATTATTGAAGCTTGCGCGAATCGTGAATACGATGGCATTATCGTCCGGCGCTGTAATGGTAAGCCCACTGAAACTCACGGTGGCCGCGCCATTGGTTTCAGTACTGGCAATCTCGACACCGGAATTATCATACAATGCGATTCGCCGGACTGCAGTAGGGTTGGTCATCGAGATCTGGAACGAATTCAGAACAGTTGGTGCAAGGTCGGCGTCACCGGGGGTTCCATCAGCATCCCCATCAGAAAGAATCATACGGCCCAGGATGAAGGTATTCGGGTTGCTTGCTTGCTGATGCTGCCAATAATTGATGTTGGTTGTGTATGAACCGGCGATGGGGTCAAAATATAGTTGCGATTCCGAAGATGCGCTTACCGTAATCGCGGGAGAGACCTGTCCACTGATAGGACCTGCCGCCATCGTGAGCGTACCGTTGCCCGCGCCGGTCGGCGACGCTGTCAGGTACTGGAATCCAAAATTCAAAACGCCTGCTGCGAAACTTGCCGACGTCGCCGGACTCGGTGATGTAGTAAGTGGTTGCGCGGGAGTGATTGATGATACTGCGCTCGCAAAGTCCAAGTCCAGATTGTTATTTATGTCTCGGGCTTCTAACTGTACACTGAGCGTTTGGTTGATGTTGATGGCGGTGGCTCCCGAAGGGCTAACATAAAATATCTTAGTTGCGGTAACCTCCATCCGGTTGTCGTTCACGCCGGGGTTGCTTGTAAATGCCCCGCCTGCGTTACCGGTCGTGCCTGTGGGCAGGAGTGAAGTAATCGAAGACACCGTCGCGGTATTTACACTGAAGGAAATCTTCGTGTTATCCGTGATTGCGTTGTTGAAAGTTGCGTATAGATCCAGGGTAGCACTGTTGTCATCAGGAGCTGTCAAGCTAAAGCCGGAGAAAGTCACTGTACTTCCTGCTACGGTCATTATCGCGCCAAGGCGATCGGATTCTAGCGGACCCTTGTAGAGGCCGAGTTGCTTAATGAATGCCGAGTTTGGAACATTGATCGTGAGTTGAGTCAATGTGGTTCCTACACCGTCGGCGTCAACACCGGTACCGCCATCACGGAGCTTAAACCTGGCTACCAGCACTTCATCACCCGCGCTCGTCAGGTTGATTGTACCAGCCTGGAAACTGAGATAGTTGATGTTTGCAGTATAGTAAGATATAGGTGTCGACTCGATGATATCCGAAGCAGTGGCGACGTTAATCGTAATTGTTGACGAAGTAAGGGTTGTGTTCGGCGGATTGGGATCTTTAAATTGGAGTGTGGCAGATCCCAGGCCGCGATGATCGAACCGAAACTGATTGTTCAGGGTAAGGCCACCACCGACAAACGGTACGCTGACGGTTGTCAACGAAGTGTGCCCTGCCGCATCCGTCATCGGTATTGCTCCGGAGTTAGTGATGTCGATGGTCTTAGCGTAATCAAGGTCTTTGTTGCTCAATACGTCTCTTGCTTCCAGAACAATAGGGGAGGCGAACGGAATATTTGCAAACACACTAGCAGTAGGGGCCGTCAGGAAGACGTATTGCGTTGCTGTAACTTCAATACGGTTGTCGTTTGACGCAATAGAAGATTGCGCCGCGCCACCTGTGGCGTTGAAGAAGTCAGAACTCTGGCTGGTCGAGGTAACACTTGTTACTTGGAACTGGAATTGCGTGTTATCGGTAACGACATTTTGAAAGCTAACTCTAATTGTGAAGAGTCTGTCGTTATCATCAGTTGTCCCGTAGTTGATGCCGGTGAAAGTTACCGTGGGTGCAGCAGCAACTTCCCCAAGTTCTATGCCGGCGTCATTATACAAAGCTACCCTCTTAAGCATAGCTGAGTTAGACAGGCTGAAAGAGATATTTTGGATGATTGTTCCAGCGCCATCCAGATCAGATCCTGCAGTGCCGCCATCGCGGATTGCAAATTGTGCAACCGCAACGTCATTTATCCCACCAGTAATATTGTTCGCCTGGTAAGTATCATACGGGATGTTGGAAGGAACCGTGAATGGGACGGTAGTATTGTCCGGCACAATGTCCGATAGGTTTGAGGCGGTGATGTTGAAGGCTGAGGACGGTCCGGTTCCAGCTACGCCCGCCGCCGTGGCACTCATCGTGAGTCCGGTACCTTTGTCCGTATGTTTCAGCGTGGAATTCGACCCGACTCCACTGCCGAGTGTGATGCTACCGATGGCACTGGGAACTCCAGTTGAAGTCAGTGTAACTCCGGAATTGAAATCCAAATCTCTCGAACCTGCAGCATCGATTGCCTGGACGGTTACCGTACTCATCGGTTGGTTAAGCAACGTACTTGACGGACCAACAACATATGCAAGCTGGGTCGCTTGAACCGTTACCGTGTTAAAGAAAACAGACGTTGATGATTGTGCTGAACCAGCGCTTGGGAAGGTTGATCCACCTGAATTCGTGCCGACAGCTGTGACCTGGAAACCAAAATGAACATCATCTGTAACTGTATTGTTAAAGCTCACATAAAGAGCAAAAGTCTTTGTTCCAGTGCCTCCATTGTCGACGTCGTCAGCTAGAAGCGATAATCCACTGAACGAAACCGATGCTGCAGCCGGCTTCGTGTCGACAATGTTAGTTCCGTCAAAAATGCCTATGTGCCGGATGTTGCCAGGGTTTGTTACGGCAAAAGTTATATTGGTCAATGTTGTTCCAATAAAGTCAGCATCACTCAATGAAATGCCTCCGTCACGAATGATAAATTCAGCAACTCTTATCGCATCGGCTGGCGGTGGGGCTCCCAATGTAAACGCAGTGGCATGCTGATAGGTCTGGTAGTCGAAGCCTCCGATTGCGTTATAAGGAAGGCCTGCCTTAGGATAAGCGAATAAAGTATTTTCAACTATGTCGGATGCATTGCTTGCTGCTCCAAAAGTGATGTTCCCGCTCGTGAACTGGGTCATGTTAGGTAACGACACATCAGTATCCGCAACCCTAAATTGATAAGTACCCGCTGCCGTAACCTGTACGTTACTCCAGGTCTTCTTCCCTGCCACGAGATTTTGTGCGGCTGCAGCGGGACTTGCAGTTGCAAATGAAATGGCACCACTTGCTGGTACAGTAGGTGCGGTGATCGTCACTTGCTGGTTCATGTCGAGATCAACATTACCGTTGGCATCTGTTGCCTGCACTGCCAGACCGAATGGGCTTCCCGCATTTCCACCTGCCGGAATAGTAGTAAACGAAAGCTTGCTCGCTATTACCTGGATGACGTTGTTCAATGCACCTGAGGTAGCTGAAGAGTTGGTCATCGCGCTACTTCCAATGGCCGCCGTACTAATGTCTGCGTCATCGAGTGTTAAAACCAGTCTGAGATTGTCTATATCAAACGGTATGCTCGTGTTAAACCAAAGCTTAACCTGATAGTTTTTAGTCGCATTGTCGCCGACTGTTCCCAGCGCTGCCGGGATATTCGAAATGGTTATGTCATCTTTTTGCAAGTAGCCTCCCGGAAAGCTGGTGACATCGGCGGAAGAATTGATAGGATTCGTCCCATCTGTCAACACCACACCGGCTATTATGTTGGACCAACCAGTGGCCGCCGGCATTTGGTCGTTAGTGATATCACGACGGATCACAAGGCTATTGATGATGGTCGCGGCATTATCCACACCTGGTGTCGAACCATCGTCTTTTATGGAGAAACTAAAGCTCGCAGACGCTGCGTTCGCGGCGGCGAGAGAGTTAGTCACTGAAGAAACAATTCCTGCGCCACCCACAGGAATGATGGTGCTAAGCGCACCGGCGGGTATTGCCACGTTTCCAGTCAGCGTACTTGCTGTAAGATAATTTTCGCGGCCGGGGCAGTTGCTATACTCAAACACAGTAAAGTAAATCGTGTTTCCACTAGGGATATTGACAACGTTGGTTCCCGAAGCGGTTCCGACAATTCTTCCAATGCCGGGTCCAGGGCTTGTCGCCAATCCATAGTTATTGTTGGGTGAATAAGTTGTCCCTGCCGCGGGCACAAATGTGACAGGTGTACCAACACTTGCTACGAGCAACCTGAATTTTCCGTCACCATTCGCGAAGTTCACGGTTACAGATGTAGTGGTTGTTCCTGTAAAGGTCATCGCCGAAGCTGCAGTCGTGGGTGTCGTCGCCAGATCCACAGACAGGTCCGGGCTGACGGCGCCCGGATTTGTCGCCACGTCAGTGATTTTTGCAGAGATTAGTTTATTGGTACCGTCAGCGCCGAGTTGATTACAAGTAATTGTGAAGTCGACATAATCATTGGTAGAGATGTCGGTGTTGTTAAGAACTTTAAACAGTGCAGATGGAAACGGAGATCCACCCAGCAGAAGATCGAGCCTGTCGCCAATGAGGGCACCCGCTGCCGTTAATCCGCTGACGCGAACAGTGAATCCGTTTGAATACTCAACGCCGTCAATCACTGGAGCAGCTGCTGAGGTAGGAGTAGCCGTCGCAAGCGGTGGTGTGTTGTCTATCGTAAGCCAGCCGCCTACCTGATTGGATACGTTACTTGCTGCATCCACCGCAACTACGTCGTATAACCCGTCGTTAGCGGTTCCTGAACCGGGAACGAGTACAAAGTTCGGGTTTCCAGCTGTAGCACCCGTTATTGCTTTAAACGCGTCCTTCGCTGCAACTGCTGCCGTAAGGTTTGCGAGTGAATTGCCAATTGCGACAGAGCTTCGTACAAGGTAGATGTCACCATTTTTTGATGTCTGTATTGTAGACGTTGAAGTAGCCCCCGCTTTCAATCGCTGGGCCGCGCTTGTCGGCGTAGTTGCCACAGGCCTGACGCCATCAATAACGATTGCTTTCGTAGGACTGATTGATCCAGTCGCCCCCGGGGCCGGCAGTGTTAGAATCGCTGCAGGACCAGCGCCCGAGCCAACAATGGTTCCGCTGTTCAAGTTTATGGTCGCGACAGTATTGTAGTCAAGATCAGCCGAGACATCGTTGCTCTGTACAGTATAGTTGAAAGTAAGTGTCGTCGTTCCGGTTCCAGATGCGTAGGCTGCGTTACGGTCGACGGCACCTGTTTCCATGAGTATCTGCGGTGTCCCTCCAGTGATGTCGACGTCCACTGCACTAGAAAAAGTGACAACAACCGGTATCAAAGTTCCAATCCCGTAGAGTCCGTCTGCCTTTGATGAAGTCACCGAAAGCACAATCGGAGAAGCACCGTCTATAACTATGTTCTTATTCGTTCCAAGCGAGCCTGCTGCCGCTGGGGCAGGCAGTGTAGTGAGATCGGCATCGTTGTTAAGCGCGTCTTTGATTGAACCGCCTCCCAGCGACAGTGATGCAGCGGAAAGGTAATTCAGGTCGGCGCTAACATCACCAGATACAACGGTGTAATTGAATGTAAGTGTATTTGACGGGGAGCCGCTGGCATAAGTCGCATTGCGACCGGGCGTGGTATTTAGTGACAGCACAGGTGGCCCGCCAGATACCGTGACGGACTTATCAAGCGTTATGGTGATCGGAACAACTTTATTGAGGTAGTATGTTCCATCGGCCAGAGGTGATGTTACGTTAGTGATCTTCGGTTGTATAGCATCGATCACAATGTTTGCCGGATTGCCGAGGGCGCCGGCGGCGCCGGGGGTCGGCAGCGTAAGGATGGCGGGTATGGTTGGTGCGCCATTCTTAGTAATATTTCCTACCAGGGAATTTATCGCCTGGTAGTCCAGATCAGGCGAACTCTCGCCTGCTGCGACCGTGTAGTTAAACAACAATGCAGAAGTTGTTGCACCTGAAGTATAGTTCACAACTGCATCCGTGGTTCCCGTTTCAAGAGTTAGGGTCGGTGTTCCGCTCGTGATGGCTACGGCACCTGAAAAATTTACGGTGATTGCTATCAGTGTGCCGGTTCCATAGGTACCGTTAGCCTTTGACGTAGTTACACTTGTAACAGTAGGCCCTGTACCATCAACCTGAAGATTTTTGTTTACGCGGAGCGATCCCGTCGTGTTGGGGTTGGGTAAGGTGAGTGTCGCATTGTTTCCAGCGGCATCTTTAATGGAAGTTCCTGCACTGAGAGCAGAATTTGACGCGTAGTCCAAATCTGCGGACACATCGTTTGTCTGGACAGTATAATTGAACGTGAGGATGTTGGTCCCCGACCCACTTACGTAGGTCGCATTTCTGGGTGTCGGTGTTGTTGCTAACAGCAATTGTGGAAAGCCAGTGACAATCACAGGTTCTGAAAATTGAACTGTGATAGTAATGAGGCTATTCAATAGAAACAGGCCATTTGCATCAGGCGAAGTTATGCCAGGCGAGTTAGGAATAGTTGGTGCTTGACTGTCGAACAAAACAGTCGCGGCAGTCGGAGTAGGAGCCTGAAGCTTATTACCTGCCCAATCCGCCGGGGCGTTTCCTGAACTTGTCGCTTGTGTGTGCACGGTTGCATTGACCGTACCCTGTCCAGTTGCCGTCACGGCTACAACGTAATTCATGTTATCACCAAGGGGGTTGGTGATCCCAGTTACGGATGCTGCAGCTCCAGTTAAGACTATCGAAGTATTTTTTACGGTAGCAGGATCAACTTCTTCGTTGAAGGTCAATAGAAATTGAAGCGCCGAGTTGTTAGTGGGATCTGCCTGACCTGCATTTTTTGCGATAGTCGCTGTAGGTGGAGTTGCGTCGGTATAGGTGAATATAAATTTTCCGTCAGCACCGTCGCCACCTTTTCCTGTTCCAGCGTCGGTTCCTCCACCGCCACCGCCTGGGGCGCCACCAGGCTGCCCGTTGGCACTGCCGTTACTGCCATCTCCTCCTCCTCCGCCTCCAGCAACAGCTGCCGCACCACCTTGTGCATTGGTGACTGAATTTCCATTGGCCGCAGTGCCTGCCGAGCCACCACCACCACCACCTCTCGTTCCTGTTCCGATTGAACCGGTACCGCCGTCGAAGTGATTGGCACCCGTTCCATTGGCGCCTGTACCTCCTGCACCGCCGCCACTAGCGCCGGTTGTACCGCCACCACCACCGTGTCCAACAACGGTTCCCGTATTAATGAAGTAAGTATCACCTCCGGGGGAACCGGCACTATTTGAGCTTGCCGCGGCTCCGGGGCCTCCGGTACCTACTACAAATGCGTATGAAAGCCCTGATGTCACCGGAACATTTATTTTTTTAGCATAGCCACCGCCACCTCCGCCGCCGACTGTGACTGTAGTCGAGCTTCCGCCACCGCCGCCTGCACCCCAGCACTCGACTGTTACTTGCGTGACGTTAGGAGGGCAGACCCAGTTATAACTGCCAGGCGTAGTTACGGTTCTAGTTTGGCCTACAGCGGTGCCTATTCCGCAAACGATGAGTGCTAATGATGCTAAATATTTCAAGTGGCTTTTTGTGTTAAAGAATTTTGAATGCCACAACATCGTTAGCATTTTTTCCTGGCGACCAAACAATTGAATCGTCTTCATATCAGCGTATTTCTTGCAATTAAAAAATGATCAAATAGAAAATTTTTGTTGACAACTTATGGCTTTCATGGGTTACTGAATTTTCCCCTGCTTATCCGTTTTAGTCAGTGTAACCATTTTCAATGCGCCTTCGGTGATTGTGCCTAACACGACGTAACCACCGTCGCTAGCCTGGCGCACGGCAACACCATCGTCTTTGAATTTGCTTCCAAACGTGGCTCCTCCTGCAATACCAAACGATGTGTCCTTATCACCAAACGCGTTGATCTTGATGAGATAATAATCAGTATCACCGCGGCCCTTAATAGCCACCGAACTTACTGACGACAACAGAATAAGTCCGCCGTCTTGTGTGGAACTGATGGAGTTCCCTACGTCGTTTTGACCATCAGCAGTAGTACCATCGCCGAAAGGAAATGATTGTGAACTGAGCACTTGCCCATCGGGTGCAAGTCGCTTGAAGAGAATATCGGTATCCGATCCGACGGCGTTTCCTTTCTTGTTTGTGGAGCCGGTGACAGCATAACCAAAACCAAATCGACAAAAGTCTGTTGCAACTTCGCTGAACCCTGGCTGACTGATAAGTAAATCAAAATCTGTGTTGACGTTGTTCGGTGTTGTCTTGATCATGCGGATTCCGGTCAATCCGTTCTTGGTCACAACTCCAGACCAGAGCGCTTTGCCAGTTTCATCGATGAACAACTTATTGGCGAGGGTAGTAGCGCCAGCCGCATATGTGACAGATGCTGCATTAGGATCTGCTGGCAGGAAAGTTGTTTTATCGATCTCAGCTAAATACATAGTTTCCGTTCCAGAGGTGCTCAAGATGAGATAGTTGCCTTTTGAGTTAACTGCCACTGCCTTACCGCGAACAGTTGTCCCATACGAATGCGGCGTCGTCAATGCTTTCCCGTCATCACCAACTGTCAAAAGCAGTGATTTTGTAGTTCCGTCTTTCTGAATATCATCACCGGTAACGACGTAACCACCCGAGGGCAACAATTGCAGGCCGGTTCCGACATAATCCTTTGATTTATCATTTGCGGCAGGAAAAAGCTGTGTCCAGATGGGATTTCCGTTCAGATCTGTCCTGATAAGCTTAATCTTAAAGTGCGCCGTGTCCGCCTCTGCTTTTTGGATTTTAGTATTCGCAAGGATTATGAAGCCTTTGTCCGGCGTTTCTTCGAAGGCCTGGGCTGCGTCATTGTTACCACCGCTGTAATAGCGAATAAAGGTGGGAGTGGGTCCCGGTTTTACACTTGTTTCACTCAAGCAGGAGGAGAGTATCAATAAAACCGCTGCTGTTAAAAAATTTCTCATACTACTTGATCAGTTTCTTCGGTTTAAAAATTGGCAGCACAATACCACCATTAATCATGATGGTGTTGAGTTTATGATCATTGTATTGACCTTGATAGTCGAATCCAATCTCTGCGTTGGTCCGTGATGAGGTATTAATTGCGTTGTTAATACCATACTGATAGCGAATGTCAGCCACTACATAAATTTCCCCGATTCGGTACTTCAAGCCGGCCACAACGATTGCGGAATACAACAGGCTGGTGTAAGACTTCGTATCATCGACTCCGCCGCCCGTGACAGTAAAACCGTTACCAAGAAGTGTATTCGCCTGGTTAGTTGAACCCAGCAAATAGCTAAATCCAACTCCCACACCTGCGTATGTCTTGAAATCCAAGGTGTTTTTGAAAAAATACTGCCCTATCACATTGAGATCCAGGTAGTTTTGCCCGATTGCAAACGTCTGGTTACTGATAGACTTTGTAGGATCTTCGTCGGCGGTTGCTAATTGAGGATTTGTGTAAGTATAGCTTCGCTTGACGTAACCAATCTCGGGAGCAATTGCGATCCTCTTGGTGATGTCCTTTTCGAAAACCAGCATCGCCTGGAATGAAGAGTTAATTCCGTACTTACCGAGGCCAGCACCGCTGCTTCCGACATTATAATAATCTGTCGCAACCGGCTGTGCCGCATTCAATCCGAACTTAATACCGACACGAAACACAGGTTCCGTGCGGAACTTCTTGAACAACGCGATGAATTCAGCCGGATCGACAGCGGAGTTAACCTGATAGAAATGGTCGGTTTCCAACAGTTTCAACATGTTGATGTCGGCGCTGTCGGGTTCTTCCAGATAGATGTATGCCAGCGTGAGGTAGCGGTATGCTTCCCGTTTCTCTTCCTTCGTAAAACCAGTTTGACCAGCGCGGGGATTCAAACATCCGTCGGCAAGTCCGGGCAATTCATGCAGCCGGCCCTGTTCGTAGGTTGATCGAATCAAGCGAATGGTCTGTGTACAGTTTGCGCCAGTCTGGGCCAATGCCGCCAGACTGAACGCAGAAAAAATGATACTAAGGTAGAGTCTCCTCATGGCGGTCTTTCTTACTTATTGTTCTTCGGATAGTTTTCGCAAGTCTGCTCATACGGAAGATCGGCGCCAACGTTGTTGTCCCACTCTTCTTTCGTCATGTTTCTTCCAACATACGAGCACAAAAGGTTCGACATGGAAACCATTTTTGTCGGCCATACGTGAATTGTCTCTTTCGACTTCTCGCCGCCGGAGCCGTGCACGCCAACCATCAATTGTTCGTCGTCAGGTGTAAACGTCGCGCTCCATACCCATTCGTCCTGGTCTTTCAACACAATGGGAGGGTCTGATTGTCTGCCCCAATTCCACATACGTGCTGTATGATCCCTGCTGGTGGTTGCAACGAAGGTGCCGGCGTTATTGAACACAATCTGTTCGATGTGAGCAGTGTGGCCCGTGAGCACGCGTGGCGGAATGTTGGAGTTTTCTGTCAGGACCTTAACCTGACCGTCCTCATCGCCAAACACAATGCGGAGGTTGTCGGGCGCAAAACAGACTGCAGTGATATCTGAGGGATTTTTGTAGGCAATGCGCTCGGCATAACCATTCGCAATGTCCCAGATATAGAGCGCACCTGACTTGCCTGCGCCAGCTAAACGTTTGCCGTCGCTGCTCATGGCGATCGTGTGGATCTTCTCTTTCGGTTTGATAACTTCTCTCACAGTATTGAAGTCTGTAAACTTGATGCTCATTCCGGCCTGATCCCTGACGTAAACTCCATTCTCTTTCAAAGAATAGATCACAGTCTCAACGCCTGAAAAACCATTGACTCTCTTCGGCGCGCTGGCTGGCGACCTTAAGTCATAGACCTCTATGTAGTTCTGAGTCAGGTCCTCAGTTGTAGCTCCACCGGCAACGAGCGTGTTTCCATCCGGGCTCAGGTCGAGGGTATACACCTGATACTTTCTGTTAACACCACCGCCCATTATACTGTCCGGACTCCAGAACCCATTCTTTTGGGTCCAGCGGAAAATCCTTCCATCGCTGCCGCCAGAGTAAATCTCTTTGGACTGGACTCTGGTAACCAACGCGCGCGCGGCTCCTTTGTCGTGACCTTCAAGGTTGCGGGTCAATGGATCGTCGTGGTTTTCGTGGTTCAGAGCGGCATATAGACCGTTATACACATCGTTGTCGTAAGGATTGCCGTCGTATTTCGAATTGAATTTGTAAGCCTGCTGGGCCATAAGCGCCTCCTGGGTAGGATCGCTGTTAAGCTCTTTTGACTTCACGGCCATTGCTTTTGCCTGGGCGATATAGCGAGCCTTGTTGGCGGCTGCTTCGGCTTTTTCAGCTTTTGCCTGAGCGATTTCAGCTTCTTTCTGTCTTTGAACAGCTATTGCTGCACTGCGCTTCGCAGCCTCTTCAGCTTTCACCGCCCGTTCAAGGTTGGCTTCCGCTTGCTTCCGCTTGTCTTCAGCATCTGCCCGTGCAACCTGAGCGGCTTCGTTCGCAATTCGCGCAGCCTCTGCTTCTTTGTTGGCACGTTCTGCTTCTGCTTTGGCAAGTTCAGCGTTCTTATCCGCAATGGCTCGCGCTTCAATAGCGGCCTTGGCGTTCAATTCGGCCTCAACCCTTGCTCTGTTTGCAGCAGTTTGCTGGAAGAACGCGTATACGAAGGCGATAAGAGCGGCGATGGCGAGGATACCAAATACCAATGCAGTGGTCCGGGCTCTCTCAAGTCTTCGCTTCTGCTCGAGTTCTTTAATACGTTGTTCAGTTTCCCATTCCTTCTTCGAGTACTCAAGGAAGATCATGGTACGTTCGAAGGCGGGGTTATAGCGCTGACCCCATACGAGGGTAGGGCGGTGTTTCGCCTGCCAGTTCAGAGCAAGCTGCAAATCCGGTGGTCTCCAGAGACCCGCCTTGCCTACCTGATACTGAGTAGCGGCCTCGGCGAGACGGAGATACATCTGCACGGCATCTGCTTCATCGTCCACCCAGTTCTTTAACCTCACCCAGATACGCATCAAGCTTTCGTGGGAGATATCGATCATTGACTTCGAACCCAGCACAACGCCGTGTGCAGGCGTCACAAGTGAACGTCCTGGGGCGCGGAATTTCTCTATCACAGCCGCGACATCATTTTCGGACACGTCGGCGATAGCTGCAATCTCGTTCAGGCGTGTCGGACGACGGATACCAAAGTTTTCACCACGTTTTTCTGTGATGGCCTTAAACATGATCTCGCATATACGCTGCTGCTCCTCGTCCAATTCATCAAAGGCTTCGTTTGCGTGCATCGACAACGCTTCCGTCATCGTACCGATGGCCTCGTAATGTTTCAGGTCGAGGTTTTCATCTTCGTAATCTTTAAACCTTTCCCAGTAGCTCCAGGTACGCATAAGCGCGTGCTGAAGAATTGGCAGCTGATCTGGGTTGTCACCGAGGTCGTTGAGTAGTTGTTGTGAAAGCCGAGGGGCGATTTTTGCGCCACCCACTGCAACCGGCCCTTCGATAGCCCTGCGCTTCTGGTCACGCGTCATCTGCGGAATCAGGTAGTGGCTGTCGTTTATTTTTCTTGTGAGCTCAGGGAACTGCGCACAATCTCCGATGAAGTCGGAGCGCATCGTGATCGCAACGTAGATAGGAGAGTCTTCGTAGTTCACTGCCTCCATGAGGAGATTGACGAAGCTGAGTGTTTCGTTTACAGAATTCGGATCGGTGCTGTCCTTGAAGCGGAACAATTCCTCGAACTGGTCGACGAGGATGAGGTAGTTTGTGTCAGACGAGCGCCTGGACTGCTGGATGGCTTCCACCAATCCCAGCGAGCTGCTTCGCAACAGTGTTGACACGATCGTACGCTTGATCTTCCGGTCTTCCGGATCGGCCATATTATATTCCTTGGTCACGCCAAGGAGCGATTCGGCCATGTTATCGATCGGGTTAGCGCCAGGCCGCGTTACAACCACCTCCCAGTTAGGGCTGGTGTCTGTTAGGAAGCCTCCGTAGAGGATTGGCAACACACCGCAATAGATAAATGAAGATTTACCGCTTCCGGAGGGTCCGATGACTCCAACGAACCTGCTTTTCGAAAGCTTTAGCAGCACTTCATCGCTCTGACCCTCGCGGCCGAAGAAGAGGTGACTTTCTTCGATCTTAAACGGACGTAATCCGGGGAACGGATTGGACGTAACTATTTGAGCAGGGGTGCCGGGTAGTTCGTCTGTTTGCTGACTCATACTCGTTAAGGTTTAAATTCTTGTAAAAAATTTTTCAACGACTCTGCTGACTTGTTGGCTTCGCCGGAGATCAGCGTTACGTTTTGGTTCTTATAACTATCGAGACTTGATTCACTGATGATCGCTTTACCGCGGATGGGCTTGTTCCTTCCGAAGCCCGGTGCTTTCAGGAGGTCGAGCACTTTCATGCGGACCCACTGATCATTCACCTTGCCTTTGTAGATGATTGCTGCGTCGAAGTTGCGGAGGTTCTCAATGTGTTTCTTTCTTACTTCCATGAGATCGCCCTCAAAGGCAGGGAACACAACATTGAAACCGGACTTCTGTATTACATCCACGAGGGGAGCAACCTGCTGGTGGTCGATCTTGTCGTGCACGAGGTAAACCGTTTTACCTGACGTGGATTGTTCTGTGCTCTTGTTCTGGTGGGAGAGGAGTTCCTCGCGCATGATGTTTTTGAAGTCTTCGAGCGGGTTCTGGAGGATTTCCGCTCCTTCCTGCGCCTCGATATCCCTGCGAAGTGAATCGATGAAGCCCTTTTGTTTTTCGCTCGCGTTACGCAAGTTTGGAGCGATCCAAATCAGGCGCGAAAACTCTTCCTTCCGTGACCGCTTGATGACGGCGTGCTCGGCGGCCAGCTTGTTTTGAATGTCAACATTGGATCTGTCAGATCCTTCCGGAATTTCACCATAAGCACTTCCGATAAGGTGGATTGAAAGGCTGCACTCTTCAAGGTCTTTACGGATGGAGCGCTCAAGCTCTTCAACCCTTGACGACAGGATATGATTCGGTAAGATCATATATCCATGGCGCTGTAATTCACGCTTAATGATGTTACGTTGTATCGAAAGATCGTGTCCCGTCTCTGCCAGGTAAATAGTCCTGCGCTTGAAGATATTCTTCACCTCGCTCTTGCTCTGGCCTTTGAGGAGGACCAGGGCCTCGTGGATATCATAAGCAAGATCCACGAGCTTCATCCAATATTGTTTTTCTGCTTCCAGACTAAAGAAGTCTGTGTATTCTTTCATGAGCCCGGTCTCATTGTCGACCTGATACATGTCGTAGCTGAGTAATTCGCGCAGGCGCGGAGGCTGCTCCTGTGTGGTAAGCGGAGACTTGAGCACTTTAAAAACACGACCGACCTTTGAACCGCCTGTGGCCTTGTAATAAGACTCCACTGTATCTAGGCAACGGCCTGACTGCGCAAAGTCCTTTGAAAGGATGGTGACAAGGACAGCGGCATTGTCCATGGTGGATGCCGTAAAGTCATCGTACTCCGATTTCACAACGATGTTGGCGCGCTCACCGAGGACCTGGTACAACATGAGATCCAGGAACTTCTTGAACTGGGATATCCAGCCCATCTCGTTCTTCTTGCCGGTTTCGTTGTCCTTCTCGGCATAGGTGATCAATACATCAATTTCGTAAGCCATAGTCTCTTAAGTTTTAAAAAATCAGACTTCTTCTTTGGTCTTCGTCTTCGTCACATTTCTGACCAGGCCTTGCACCAACTCGTGATGCTTAGCCATTACAAAATAAAAATCAGCAAGATTGATCCGGAAAACGACTGAACGTTCAGCCGCTTCGGCTTCCGTGATCTTAACAGGAGGGCCTTCCTGGAACAAGTCGCCGAAGACCGATCCCTTTGTCATCGTCCCAACTTCAGTGTTGTCTTCACGGAGTTTCACTGTTCCAACTGAAACAATAAGTATCGGCCGATTTTCATCCGGATTGTTGAATATGATCTTTTCCTTCGGCTTGAGATCGATCGGTATGATCTTGTCGGCAAGATCGCTCAGGATCACACCGGGTATCCCTCGGAAGGCAGGTAGCGCCTTGATGAACATAACCATCTCTATGCCGAGGTAGAAGCCGTCGTCCAGACCGTCGAGCAATTGGTTGTTTTCGATAGACGAGTCCAGGAATTTCCTGTCACGCAATGGCAGGCGATCTGACACGATCTTGTACTGCGACTTGTCTTTATTATATATTACCCATGCTGCAGTTTCCTGCAGGAGTTTGTCCGGATTAAACATCTGACCTATCAGACCGCGGCTTACGCGGAATTCCGGAATGAACGCTGAAGAGTAAACGGCGCACATTTTGGTCCAACGATTGTTAAGATTGAAGTCGCGGTTCAGGATATAGTTCACCACCTGCACAGGATTGTATTCCTCGCGTGGGAAGTATATCTGAAGGCGATTCATCTTTTCTTTGACTGGGATATCGTCATAAATCGGAACGATCTTTGGCTTGAGCTCCTGGTCAACGAAGAGGTCTAGCAGCTCGAGCGCGTAGGCAATCCCATCTGCTGTTCCTGTCTCAACGTTCTCACGCACAAGCTGCACGGATTGAGGATCGTACAGAATGGACATTAGCAACGAAATCTGATCGTAGTTGTCCCGAAGTTCTTCGCGGAGTGCTTCTTTCAAATACTTGAAGTGGTCAGCTTCGGGGAGCTCTGCCTGCGCACAGAGGTTCCACATCGTCTTACCAATTTCCGTGTCGAGCAATTCCATTACCTGCCGGCGCTCACGTCCCTTGGCGCTGTAGTTTGTATAACGCAGTGAATAGAAGATCTGCTTCACAACGCGCTTATCCGGATAATCCGATTTCTTCCACAGTAACTGCCATGCCTCGGCTCCTCCAATGTGTCCCATGATCTGCACGATCTTGAGCATAACCTGATCGGTCTGGCCGGAGCGGTAGAAGGCGGCATCGAGGACGGGAAGCACGGCTTCACCTGATTCCTTTAACGCGGCTGTCACCTGGTTACTATAGGCAGGAGAAGAGAGGAGGTCAATCATAACCGGCCATGTTTCGGGCCGCTTCACTTTGCGTGCAGTTAAGATCGCTTCGTTCCTGACTTTAGGATCTGCATCACGCAACAATTCGAGGAGGATGAAGATGGTTCGCTGCGTCACCATTTTGCGGAGCAGCTTCGCGGCGAGCACCCGGTCTGACTGGCGAACTGACTTTCCTAACTTCATCAGTTTGTCGGCTGAGATGGATAACAGGTCGCTATCTTCTGATGCACCGGCAGCCTGGCGGGCGAGGCCCATCATTTCGCTTTCGTTCTGCTCATTATTAATACCTAATTCCTCGATCTTCTCCAGGGAGAATTTCTTCACCTTTTTAAGGTCACTTTGAGACAGCTTCATGATCGAAGATTCAAAGAGGGCAGGCTCGAGCTTTTCCATAAGTTTCAGCCCGTAGATGACTTTTTCCTCGGCAGTGCTGTTGACTTCTTTTTCAAGTACGCTGTTCAGCGTGAATTCGCGGACAACGTGGCCTTCCATGCTGGAGCGGTTGCGCTGGAGCGAATTCTGAAGTGTGTCGCGGTAGCCCTGATACATTCTGTTCGTAATGACATACCAAATTCCCAGCAAAGGGAGCGTGAAGAGCGTGATGGAAAGGAGGTCAAAGAAGGCGAACTGGTTGATGATTACTATAAGTCCCCCTGCGACCAGCGTTGCCGTTGCAGTCACTATACCTTCTACCTTGGTTTGGGCATCCAGTTTGACCGTCTTGTCGATTGGAACATAGTAGAATTTAAAGACAGGTGTATCGAGAGCGTCACGCAAAGAGTTGACCACTAACTTACTCATCGACACCATGATAAAGAAGAAGATGATCGTCTCGGTACCCTTACCAGGATCGTAGCCAAAGAAGAAGCCGAGAGCGAGCGCGGCAGCGGTAAAAATGATCGTCAAAAGGGGATTGATAATCAGGGAAACGCGCAGTCCGTATTCCTCCTGGATCTTATCGGTTGCGAAGGTTGCGAAAAGGAAGCTGAAGATAACGATGGTTGCTTCAAAGAGGCTGAGGAATACAGGGAGGTCGTCCTTGTTAAATACGGTCACCGTCAGGTTGTAGAAAGAGTAATCTATGAATCGAACGGCCGTGAAAGAGATGACCACAAAGAAGGCCAGGAAGGCGATGTACTTGATTCCGAAAAATCGCACCAGGCTTAGTTTCTTATTGTCACTCTGGACGAAAGCGTCGGCTCCGGTCTGTGCTGACTTCCCTAAATATTTGGTTGCCAGATAGATGAATAGGATGAGATAAACCGCGATACTAAATAGGCCAATTGTGAAAAGGTTCAATACATCCACCCCGAAATTGAGCATGATAGGGATGGTGAAGAATGCGAGGATTTGTGCAATGTCCATCCCCACGTCGACGCTACCGATAACCCTCTTTTGCTGCCGAAGGGTAAAGAGGCGGTTGAATGAGCCCCAGAATACCAGCTGGCTAACGAAAGTGAAAGGGAGGATGAGTGCAAACCCTATATAATAAAGTCTGGCTGGATCGGAGACAGTATCCTTACCAAATTCAATAAACGCTGTTAGGCCAAGTATCAGGATAAGGAAAATGGCTCCAAGGATTCTAAATGGCATCCTTCCCATCAGAATGTTGAAGACCCCCGTTGCGATGAAGCCCATTCCACCCCCTAATACGAGGGCTTTGGGAAGGTCATATTTCTCGTTTACAGAAGGATCGCTGAGGAAAAGGGTTTGAGCACCTACCGCAACCGTAGCTAGGAACAAACCCATGAAAAAGCTGATTGCAAGCAGTAATGCAACAGGTCCAGTTTCTTCCGGCTCAACACCAAGGAACCTGGTAAGTCTCTCTTTCATGCGGATTTCTGGTAAGGGTCAAAAAATACGGTCAGGGTCAAGTCAATGTGAAATATCAGACAATTCGCCGAAAATTCCTATTAACTGCCGATTTCAACACGCTTTATTTAGCTTCTCACAGCTAGTGAGTTAGCAGGATACATGAAGTGATACTTTAACCGTTCGTCGCCTAAATTGACATTAGCCGATTATACATTTAACCCGAATTAGGTATTAGAAAGGAAGCAGAAGTGAGCTGTCGCCGTAGCTTAGAAATCTATAGTTATGTGACAACGCTTCAGCGTAGATTCTTTTCCAATCCTCACCGAGGAAGGCGGCGATTAGCAACAGCAGCGTCGACCCTGGTTGATGGAAATTGGTTACCAGTCCCTGACATATTCTGAATTGATACCCCGGGACTATATAAATGCCCGTTTCACCGATTAATTCACTCAGGCCTTTCCGGTCCATCATGGACAGAATTCCTTCAAGAGCCTGCGCGGAAGGTACCGCCCGTTCCACGTGTCGATAAGGGTCGTCCTGCCTGATGTCAAACGGCGCGTCTGGGTTTAAGCTCAGCAAGACTCCGTACCAGTATAGACTTTCAAGAGTCCTCATTGCCGTTGTTCCCACTGCGATCACCTTCCGGTTTTTAATCAGGAGGTTTTCAATGTTCGTTCTTTTCACCACGACCTGTTCCCTGTGCATGGTATGATCAAGTGCGTTTTCACTTTTGACTGGCATGAATGTACCGGCACTTACATGAAGCGTAAGGAAATCTGTCAACATCCCCTTTGCACGCAATGCTTTCAGCACTTCATCTGTAAAATGGAGGCCAGCGGTCGGAGCGGCAACAGCACCTTCGAACTGCGAATAGACTGTCTGATAGCGCTGGCTGTCGGTTTTGTCGGCGGAACGCTTGATATAAGGGGGTAATGGCACGGCGCCAGCCGCATGCAAGATTTCAGCAAACGTTGTGTCTTTTGGAGTCCACGTAAACTCAACGACCCCTTTCTCGCGATCCAGCAGACGTGCCTCGAGATTGAGGGTGCCGAAGTTTTTGATCAGCGTAACGGTATCGGGCCATCGCTTTATGTTTCCAATCGTACAGATCCAAGTGGAACCTGAGTGCGCTGCAAGTGCCTGTGCCAGTAGCGGCGAAGGAGAGATTGGATTCAGTAAGAATACTTCGATCGTTGCCCCCGTGTCTTTAATGAAGATCAAACGCGCGGGTATCACTTTGGTGTCGTTGAAGAATAGAGTCGAGTCGCTGCTCAGTTCGTCGGGAAGTTGATTGAAAATACCATGGCGAATGTTTCCGCGGTTGTAGATGAGAAGTTTTGAGTGATCGCGCTGGCTAAGCGGATGGAGTGCAATCTTCCCTTCAGGAAGCTCGTAGGAATAGTCTTTGATGAGTAGCGGCGGTAGAGTCATTGCAGACGTCAAAATTATGCTGTGGATTGTATTTACCGTACACGGGAGCCATATTCGTAGGATATATGGCCCTTCAAGCATCTTTTTCAAAGAAAACGTTCCATTTCTCGTTTAAAGCGCGGACTTCCCGTGGCTCTATGTCGCACAAGGATTCCTGGTTTTTGAAAATATGGGACTCAGCAAATCCTGATATTCAGGGAGTTGGCGAAGCCGGCCCATTGCCAGGATTGAGTCATGAAACGCCTGAGCAGGTAGAACGCGAGCTGCATGACATCGTAAAGAAGCTTTCGGGAACTTCCCTTGCCCAACTGGAGTCCCTGGATCAAGTGGCATCCAAATTTCAATCTGACAAACTTTCTTCGTCGGTTTTGTTCGCCTTGGAGACTGCTTTGCTGGACCTTAAGAATGGTGGTAAGCGTGAGATATTTCACAATGATTTTTTGAAGGGCCAGGCAATTCCGATTAACGGATTGGTATGGATGGGCGGTCTGGATGACATGCTGCAACAGGTCAGCATTAAGCTCTACGAAGGTTTTAACTGTATCAAAGTAAAAGTGGGAGGTCTCAATTTCGAGAAGGAGCTTGATATACTTCAGTTTATCCGCAGAAAATATTTTCGCGATGAAGTGATGATTCGACTTGATGCGAACGGATCATTTAAGGACGACGACGCTTATTACAAGCTGATGGACTGCTCGCGTTTCGATATCCATTCGATCGAACAGCCGCTGAAGGCCGGATCGCCTTTGCTCGCGGAAATGTGCAAGACATCCCCCATACCCATCGTCCTTGATGAGGAGCTGATTGGCGTAAGAACAACACAAGCCAGGACGGAGCTGCTTGACAGGATCAACCCGCCATATATTATTCTGAAGCCCAGTTTGCACGGTGGATTGCTCGGTTGCGAAGAATGGATCAGGCTGGCGAACGAGAGGAATATAGGGTGGTGGATGACATCGGCGTTGGAGAGCAACATAGGGCTCAACGCAATTGCCCAATTCGCAGCAAATCACCCAATCACGCTTCACCAGGGATTAGGGACCGGTATGATCTATACTGACAATATACCTTCGCCGCTGACGGTTAAAAAAGGCGCTTTGCTGCTCGATTCCCAAGAAAATTGGGATTTGTCAGAATTAAGCTAAAAAAATTAGCTAAAAGCTTGCGCAAGATAATTTTAACCGTTTAGTTTGACTAAATATTTTAGCTTATGAAACTAAGGCTTACGAGTAAGCGGCTGACATCCGGTCGTTTCCAGGTAAATTTTTCGGCCGATGGATTCCAGCAACCATGCTATGGGTACATGTTGGCGGATGCTTCTTCGACGGTATCTGATGTCGTTGAAAAAATTTCGCGACATGTGCGAGCCATGCAAAGTAAGGATGCCTATTTTCAAAGGAATCTTTTTTCACTTCATTCACGCAATGTGCATTCAGGTCGCATCTTGTTGTTTCCGAAGTGATTTTTTAACCATCCCAAACACCTATGGCAAACGTGGTAAAGCTTAATGAAAACATTCGCTTTCTAAGAAAGCAGCTTGCGTTGACGCAGGATCAATTCGCGCAGAAGCTCGACATCAAGCGATCTCTTGTTGGCGCGTACGAGGAGGGTCGTGCAGAACCGAGACTCGAGCTCCTGCAGAAGATGGCTGCGCTGGCGGGATTGTCAGTTGATGTGCTGATCGGAAAGGATATCAGCCAACTGAAGGAATACGAGAAAAAATCGCTGAGCAGCAAGGAAGTCCTTGTTGTCACTGTCGATGCACAGGATCGTGATAACATTGAGCTCGTGCCACACAAGGCGGCAGCGGGCTACCTGAATGGGTATGCCGATCCGGAATATATCAAGGACTTGCCGCGCTTCAGGCTACCCATCTTAAATCAGGGAACGTACCGAGCCTTCGAGATCACAGGTGACTCTATGTTGCCGATTCTGCCGGGGACGATCGTCATTGGAGAATGGGTGGAGAACCTCAAGCATTTGAAGAATGGAAAGTCTTATGTGCTGATCACTGAGCGGGAAGGTATCGTGTACAAGAGAGTATTTAACTATCTCGATGAGAACGGGAAGTTGTTCCTGGTTTCTGACAACAGGCAGTATTCACCTTACCAGATTGACGCCGCGGACGTGATCGAAGCGTGGTCAGCCAAAGCGTATATCAGCGTTCAGTTCCCGGATGTGAACAGCAAGAATGAAATGTCGATGGAACAGCTGGCAGGTGTTGTCATGGAACTGCAGCAGGAATTGCAGACGATGAAAGGTGATAAGTCGAAGAAGAAGTCTTAGTGGGTCAAGCCCGGGAATAATTCGTAATGGTTGTTTAGTCGGCCCGGGGTTTTGATCCCGGGCTATTTTCAACCGGCAATTTCATCTGGGCCAGACCCGTTCTAAAATCTTTTTGCCGAGAACTTCTCCGATCCTTTGGCAGGGCGGAGATTTTCTTTTTTAATCATGGAGAGTTTTGCTCAAGCAATTCATCATCGTATCTGCTGACGTCTATTTATTGCTCCGGATGGTTTTCGCCATCTTCGAATTTCTTGTTGCTAATAGTTCAAACTGAATTGATGTCAAGAGGCCTGATGCAGCCACTCTAAAGAGTGAATATCGCCTCTCAGTAATACGAATGATTTCTTCTTGCTCGTGTGAGTTTCAAGTCGTTGTATTGAAGTATTAGGTTCAAACTTGCGGACGGTGGCCAAAAACGCGTCAGAGATCAGTTTGTTGAAGTTACAACTTTCACTACCGCCCGCCGATCGATCTTCTGGCTCGCGGTCTCCTGGAATTTTGAAACATATTTGAATGCTTTGGGCGCTTCGAATTTCCCCAGACGAGCATGAAGCTTATCGCGAAGTATGGATTCTTTCTGCGGACCGAAGGATTCGCCTTCCACAAACACAGTCACTTGCTCACCAAGTTTTTCGTCGGGGAGGCCGCTCACGAATATGCGGTTGCGAAGTCCCAGCTCACTTAGTATTTCCATGAGAATGGCTTCAATTTTTGCGGCGTTGACTTTCACGCCACCTGTGTTGATCACCTCATCATAGCGTGCCAACCACTTGAATTTATTTCCACCGAAGAGATCAACAACGTCATTGGTGACCACCGTGCCTAGATGTGGAGCCCGGACAACCAGACAACTCCTTTCGTCAGTCATTGCTTCAATGCCCGGCAGGAGCTGGAAATAATCCTGACGGTTGGCTCCGCTGATTTTTTGCAACGCCACATGCGATATTGTTTCTGTTGAAGCGTAGGTGGTATAGATATTTGAGTTCAACGTCTGCAGCCGTTGTGCAATGTTTGGTTGCAGGGGAGCTCCTCCAATGATTACCGTTCGGATGTCTTCTAGTTTTTGAAAATCTTCTTCCACAATGCAAGCGACCTGGTAGGGGACCAATGAAGCAAAATCAATTTTCTCAGAAAGATCGTGTAACGGGTTGGAAGACGGTGCCTGAACCACAATGTTCATACCGGTAACGAGACTTCTGACGACCATCATCGCTCCCGCAATAAATCTCGCATCAAGGCAAACCAGCGCATTCCATCCCTGTTCGAGACCGAGGGCACTCTCGGTTAGCCTTGCGCTGGCGACAAGTTGATTCCTGTTTAACTGGATTACTTTTGGCTTGCTGGTTGACCCCGAAGTTTGAAATTCAAAGGTTTGTTTTCCGTTTAGCCAGTCCTGAATGAAACGCAACACATTGCGCTCCTGCTCATTCAAAACAAGAGGACCGAATCCGCCTGTTTTTTCAAGCTTGACCCATGAGCCAGCTATTTTCAGTCGGATATCTGGATTCATTTTCCTTTTTTCAAGGACTTGACTACGAGTTCGTCGTAGCCGTAGGTAGTGTCTTTCTCACGAACGAATTCGTAGTCATTCAATTCTCCCACAACTATCTCGAGTGTTGTGAACACAAGATTGCCTTCAAGAAGATGTCCTCCCTTGGTAACTCCTGTGCTATCAGAAACGGATATATGAATATGCGACGATAATTGGGAGAATGTTCCCGAAAGAGAAACAATTTCCACAGGGCCTTTGAATCTTGTTCCAGCAGATTGGTTGGCAAAACGAATGTTCACTTCATCCAAACTTCCAACGGCGGAAAGAATACATCCCGCCCTGATCTTTTTGCTTTTCGCGAAATCCATGATTGCATTCTTCACATCTTCCTGCGGTACTAATCGAAAAGCAAATGTCCGGAGTGTGCTCGGGATTGCTTGTGATCGTGATGTAATTGAAGACATGATGAGGATTGCAATGAGTGCTCCTGTTTTCCCCATGATTTATGGAAAGCGAGGAAACTTTGAAAAATCTGGATCGCGTTTCTCCAGGAACGCGTTCTTACCTTCCTTAGCCTCATCACTCAGATAATACAGCAGGGTGGCATTGCCTGCCAATTCCTGGATGCCGGCCTGGCCATCGAGTTCCGCGTTGAATGCGCATTTTAGCATCCGGATAGCCAGCGGACTCTTCTTTAGTATCTTCTTCGCCCATTCAACGTAGGTGTCTTCAAGTTTGTCAAGCGAAACAACTTTGTTTACCAGTCCCATCTCCCTTGCTTCCTGTGCATCGTATTGATCACAGAGGTACCATATCTCCCGCGCTTTTTTCTGACCGACAATTCTTGCAAGGTAGGATGATCCGAATCCGCCATCAAAGCTTCCAACTTTTGGACCTGTTTGTCCGAAACGAGCATTGTCTGCAGCAATGGTAAGATCGCAAACTACATGTAGAACATGTCCGCCCCCGATAGCCCATCCAGCCACCGCAGCAATGACCGGCTTGGGTATTGAGCGAATCATTTTTTGGAGATCGAGGACGTTAAGCCGTGGGACGGTATCCGTTCCAACGTAGCCTCCGTGCCCGCGTACACTTTGGTCGCCGCCGCTGCAAAACGCTTTTCCGCCTTCGCCGGTTAGGATGATGACACCAATCTCACTGTCTTCACGACAAACGTGCATCGCGTCGATCATTTCCTGAACGGTGAGGGGCGTAAACGCATTATGCACTTCCGGTCTGTTGATACTGATGCGTCCAATGCCTTCAAACTTGTGAAGTAGGATCTCCTTGTATTCTTTGATTTGTTTCCAGTTGTTTTTAAGCTTCATAAGTTTTCTTTAGCTGCCTCTTAAATTCATTGAATATTTCTTTGCTCTCTTTCTGAGAGGAATCGCTTTCCAGAATGCCCGTCTTCCCCGGTGTGAAAAATCCTTTCAGATCAACCGTATCTGTATCCGCGTACAAAAATCCGAACTCTGCAGCCAGCGCCTTTGCATTTAGATTTTGTTTTGTTACAAAAAATTCGCCCGCTTCAGGTTGAGATGACGGGCCATCGATCAGGTTGAAGATAACGCCGCCGTGATTATTCAATACCACAACAAACAAGTTTGGCAATGGATAATTATGCCAGAACGCGTTGCGATCATAAAAGAATGCTATGTCGCCAGTGATCAGGATGTTAGGGGTATGGGAGGAGAGAGCATGCCCAACGGCAGTGCTCGTGCAACCGTCGATGCCGCTGGTGCCGCGGTTGGAATACACCTTGACTCCTAGTTGCGATGCTTTCAGGCCAATGTGGTTTGCGTATCGTACACTCATACTGTTGGCCAGATGTAAATTGCAATCTGCCGGTAATGCGTTCATGACCTTGTCCAGGAATGCAAACTCGCCTGTTCTTTTAGCCTTGAAGAAATTTCTTACCGCAGACCTGGCTTTGATTTCTTTTTCTGACCAAAGTGATGTGTACGCCGGGTCCAAGGGGAGTTCATGGTTGGTTATTAATTGCACGAAGAAGTAAGTCGTTGATACCGGGATTACTTTGGTTAACGACTGAAACGTGTCAGCTGCGGTGCCGCTGCCGATGTGCCAATGTGCGGCGGGCTTGTGATGCCTTAAGAACAGTTTTAGATTCTTGGCTATCAATGATCTTCCAAACGTTATCAGCAGATCTGGAATCAGGGATTTCTTTTGTTGAGGTGACAGTTGACCAAGGAAAGTATCAGCATGGCTGCAAAAATCGGGAAGGGAATGCAGGTTGCTGAGTATATCTCCTGCAATGGGCCACTTTGATTGATGCTGGTATTCTTGAATTACTTGCTGCAAGGCAGGGTCATTTTCCATTTGACCTGCGACTACTAGAATTTTTCTATATCCCTTGAGCTCCTTCATAAGGGCGCTCCATTCATCCGGTGTAAGGGTAGCTTCGCCTGCGAATGTTTGCACACTTCGGAAAGGTGCCGCCGCCATATTCCCGGTAGGCGATGGATATAATGGTTCACGGAACGGGGCGTTGATATGTACAGGACCCTCTTGGGAGGTTGACGACAGCAGCAACGCTTCATTCATGATTCTACCGGCATGCCAGCGTGCATCTTCGTTTTCAAAATCATGGGGCAGCTCAAAGAATTTCTTAACATGTGTTCCGTACAAATGTGCCTGGTGAATAGTCTGTCCGTCAAATTGATCTATCCATTCTGCGGGACGGTCTGCAGTGATAATGATCAACGGAATGTTTTGAAAGAAAGCTTCAGCGACAGCCGGGGCAAAATTGTATGCGGCCGATCCCGAAGTGCAGACTAGTACGACGGGCTTGGCCGTTTGCTGTGCTAAGCCCATGGCGATGAATGCGGCGCTTCGTTCGTCGCTGAACGTTAGCGAACGGATATGCTTGTTGCGTGAGAAGGCGAGGATCAACGGCGCACTGCGGGACCCGGGACAAAGCACCGCGTGCTGGACACCGTGTGAGACACAAAGGTCAACGAGGCTATTCAACACTGGAAACGTCACGAGCGCAAGGTACTTCGGTAAAGATTCACTTTCCAATGATTCTGCCCAGGGTATTCATTTTCATTTCCGTTTCCGCCCACTCTTTATCCGGGTCTGAATCGGCGAGAACGCCCGCGCCGGCATATAATGCGGCTGTCGTTTCAAACAATTGCATACATCGAAGGTTGACGTGCATACAACTTTCGCCATTAATATTCAGTGGGCCGAGAAATCCGCTGTAGTACTGTCGGTCGTATCCTTCATGCTTTCGGATGTAATCCAGACTGATTTGCAGGGGCATTCCGCAAACTGCAGACGTGGGATGTAGCAACGTCAGCATAGTTGTGCCGAGTTGTGGAAAATTTGTTGCCACCATATCCACTTCAAAATCGGTTTTCAGGTGAATGACATTTCCTGCAATTGAAGTTCGAGGTCCGTGCTCTTCGTATTCGCGAAGTCGTATCTTTTTGAAACAACTGATAACGTAGCGTTCCACGAGAGCTTGTTCCTCGATCTCCTTCTGAGTCCAGGAAATGTTGCGGAGATTTATTTCTGGGGTGTATGCCTGTGTGCCGGCAACCGCGACGGTGTGAAAATGCTGATCACGGGTAATACTGGCAAGTAGTTCCGGTGTTGCTCCAACCCATGTACCTGTTATTGGGCTTGAGAACACTGAAACGAGCGCATGCGGGTAGAGAGCATTAAGATCATCAAATGCTTGTAGCAAATCGAAACTTTCAGGAAGCGCCACGACTTTAAAACGTGACGGCACTATTTTTTCAAACTTGCCTTTTGCGACTTCATTCCGTGCTTGTTCCACCAGGTTTTTGTATGCGATCTCTTCTGTTGAACCGGTAGGTTTCGAAAGGTTCGCGTAGAAATATTTTCGTGGCGACGAGGTTGAGTTCTGCGTGAAAGAGCTGGATTCCAACGTGCTGCCCTGCGAGGTAATGATATTGCCTGCCTTAAATGAGAAAAATTCGTCGGCAGGAAGGAAGATTTTTTCACGCGACGGATCGAAGGGGGCGAAGATGAAACCAGGAGTTGATTCCTCCATGTTCACCTCCTTTAGTTTTTGGATTCGATCGCTGGCAGCAAAATGAACTGTTTCGTCATGCGGGAGCCTCCACAACGCAAAAGAGAAATTATTTGAGAAGTAAAACGGCAATGCCTTCGACAGAAAATCGCGTTGAGATATTTGGGCTGCCGTGGTCTTGTTCTCCATACTGTCTATCGCTTGTCTATTACGGCCATTGTTAGCCGGCTGACACAGACGATATCTTGCTCCTCATTTGTGATCTTGATCTCCCAAACGTGAGTCCGGCCTCCGATGTGTAACGGCCTTGCTGTTCCTATTACGATCCCGCTCTTCACGCTCTTAATGTGATTCGCATTTATTTCGAGGCCGACGCAATACTTATTTTGATCATCGACTGTGCAATGGGCCGCGACGCTTCCAAGGGTTTCAGCTAACGCCACAGACGCACCGCCATGCAACAATCCATAGGGCTGATGAGTTCGCCGGTCCACCGGCATTTTTGCTACTATGAAATCCTCCCCAATTGAGGTGACCTCAATGCCAAGGTGCTCCACCATTGTGTTGCGCATGAGGGCGTTAACATTTTCTGGTGTGACGTCAGGGTTAAATAATCTTTTCACTGTCAGGTTGGATTATGGATACACAGCGATTTATCTATCTTTGCGGCCAAATTAAAAGAAATTGAACTACCAAAAAATATATTTGGTTCGTCATGGACAAACGGATTACAATCTTCAAGGCATCGTTCAGGGCAGCGGCGTAGATGCATCATTGAATGACAAAGGTCAGGCACAGGCACGTGCATTTCATAGGGCCTACGAGACCGTTTTATTTGACAGAGTGTATGTTTCAAAACTGAAAAGGAGCAAGGAATCCGTGATGGGATTCATAAGCGCTGGTATCCCCTTTGAGGAGCATGAATCCTTGAATGAAATTTGTTGGGGAAGTCGCGAAGGTAAGAAAATTACCCCCGAGGAGGATGACTATTATCATTGGATACTAAAGCAATGGCAGGAGGGAAGGACAGACCTGCCAATCGAAGAGGGGGATAGTCCTCAGAATGTTGCCGATAGGCAGCGTCCATTCATAGAACTGATCAAATCGAGGCCGCAAGACAAAAACATTCTCGTTTGTATGCATGGCCGCGCGATGCGCATATTACTTTGCCAGCTTCTCAATTATCCATTGAAGTCAATGGACATGTTTGAGCACGAGAACCTTGGACTTTATCTGATCCATTACACAGGAACTCAGTTTATTGTTGATCTGTATAACAACGTAGATCATCTCGGCAACCTGTCTTCGCGGAGTAGGGAGGAGGCTGTGCCGATCAAGAAGACCGGAAGCTGACACTGGGTCAGCATAGCCGCCTATTTTTTCAATTGCTCAAGTGCGGATTTGGCTTTCGTGTCGATGCCATTTTTATACTCATACCGCTTATAACTCAGGGCTTTTTCGAAATACTTCTTTGCCGATGCGAGGTCACCCTGAGCCTGGCTTATGTATCCTAACTGTAAGGCTGCATTCGGTGCAAAATACCATGGCTGAGCTCCACTCATGTCAATAGTTTGCTGATAGAAAACCTTCGCGGAACTAAGATCCTCAGTCTTATGCGCAAGCCTGCCCTTTCTATAGTAAAATTCCGTCAGGTCTTTTGGCGTGTGGAGGTCTGCAGGTGCAATGGATTTTAGCATTTCCTTTGCCTCCGAATAATAGCCGCCATCGGTATAAAAACGGGCTTTCAAAATCTTTTGATTGGGGAACGCGTTCTCCTGGAGCATCGCCGCCGCATATTTGTCAGGATCGGCCGTGTCTTTTCCGGTACGCTTTGCAATCTCAAAGTTTTCCTTTGCCTTGGGCATATCGTTAAGAAGGAAATAACAAAGAGCAATTTTGAAGTAAGAATCCTTTCGGTAACTCTGGCTCTTATAATCTTTAAGGAACTTCTGGTAGGCGGTAATGGCCAGGTTGTAGTCGCCTCGCTCAAGCAATGCTTCTGCACGAAGGTATTCGATGTATGCCATCTGCAAGCCATGCGGGCGTGCGTCCAACGCCCGAATTAGTTTCAGGGCTTCCTCGCTCTTAGAATCTTTCATCAACATATTTACGCCGAGAAAAAGCAGCAGGCGGTTATCCGGATCTTCTTTCAAACATTCCTGGAATCCTTTAGCTGCTTCACCGAATTGCTGGTTGATGAATCCTTTGATCGCGAAAAACAGTATAGTCGCCTCGAGGCTAAGTGACGATTTTGAAAGGCGCAATTCTTCAAGTTGCTTTTGCCCCACCTTTACTGAGCCTCTCATCCCCAGCAGGCTCATGAACCATTGATATTTATCGGGTATGGATCCGACCATTACCTGGATAACCCCATAGGTTTTTTTAATGGGAATAAAATTCGGGTACTTTTTGATGCATTCCTGAGTGGCCTGATAGGCTTGCCTGATTGCCAGCACGGCGTTCAGCTCCTGACCGAGGTTCAGTAAATTGAAACCACGTTGAAGGCTGAGTTCGGCTTTGAGAAACAATGTCTCTGCGGTCTCCGGCGCCTGATTGAAGCGTTCGATGCGCTCTTTGAACGAAGAATTTATCTTATCGAATCGCTTATCGTCCTCGGTAATCAGGATATCTGCAGTCTCCAGAAGGCTTTGTACATACAACTTGTGCAGTTCGTTGGCCGATTTCAGTTTTGAAAGTTCAGCCTGCGCCTGGTCCATATCGAGATTTAAAACCAGCTTATAAATTCGCTCGAGCTGAGGATCGAACTGCCACGTGTTGTCCACGGCCAGCAGTTGTCCGGGCAACAATAAAAAAAAGCAGACGATTACGGCTGCCTTTTTCAACAGGTATTTTAGAATGCGATTAGCCAACTTTTTTGGTACGTCTTGCCGGTGCTGCTTTCTTAGGCTTAACCTCTTCCTCCATCGACTCCATATCTACATCTGCAAGGATTCTTCCGGAATGCTCATCGATCACAATTTTCTTTTTCTCCCGGATCTCTGCGATCTTTTGTGGTGGGATGATGATGTTGCAGCCTTCAGCAGCGCCACGAACAACCCTCACCACGGCAAGGCCATTGGAAAGGTTCAGGCGCAAGCGCTCGTAATACTTTAGGAATTTATCTTCTATCTTCTTCGCAGCTTTTTCGCGGTCGCTGAGAAGTTTCTTTTCCTCCTCCTGACTTTCGCCAGAAATCTCTTCAAGTTCCTTCTTCTTGTTAGCTAGGTCGTCAGCGCGTTCTTTGATGAGCGTTTCGATCTTCGCGATCTCTGCTTTCTTTTCCTCTATCTTCTCTTTCCCTTCTTTGATGCGCTTTTCGCAAATCTGAACCTCCAGTTCCTGGAGCTCGATTTCCTTTGTGATTGCGTCAAATTCGCGGTTGTTCTTAACGTTCTTCTGCTGCTCGTTGTATTTCTTTACCAGCTTCTCCGCTTCCTTTATTCCCTCCTTGTTCTTCTTAATGGAATCTTCCAGTTCTTTCTGGTCAGCCTCAAATTTGCCCATCCTGACCTTATATCCTTCAATTTCGTCCTCCAGATCCTGGACCTCGTCCGGGAGATCTCCCCTCAGTTTCCGCAACTGGTCCAGCTTTGTATCGATTGATTGTAATTTTACGAGGGCCTCTAGTTTCTGCGTAATTGTCTGATTTTCCATTATTTACAAGTAACTTATTGGATTCGTGACGGTTTTTGAAAAATTGATCGCAAAAGTAGTGAATTTTTTGGTCAAAATCTCGTGAAAAAGCTCCTGGGTAAACTGCTCGCTTTCGTGGTGCCCGATGTCGGCAATCATGATTTTGCCCTCCGCATCAAAAAATTCATGATACTTGAAATCCGAGGAAATATAGACGTCGGCGCCACTGGCAATTGCATTGCCTATCAAAAAGCTCCCGGCCCCTCCGCACAACGCGACTTTCTTTATCAACTTCGAGGAGGGAGCCGTGTATTTTACTACTGAGACGTTCATCCGGGATTTTAAACGCTTCAGGAAATCGATTGGTTCCTCCGGCGTATTCAATTCGCCAACCATGCCGGATCCAACTTCCTGATTTTCGTTTTCCACACGACTGACATAGTAGGCAACTTCGTCATACGGGTGTGCTTCTTTCAATGCGGCAACGATCGAATGCTCCAGCGCCGTCGGAAAAATAACTTCTGCGCGCACTTCCTTCACGTACTCCTGCTTGCCGGCACTTCCGATGACGGGGCGTGCATCATCCGTAGGTAAAAATGATCCGGTACCCGTTACCTGAAAGCTGCAATTCTTGTACTCACCTATTTGGCCTGCCCCCGCCGCATGCAATCCCTTCATAACTACGTCAACATTTTCTGTCGGAATGAAAGTAACCAGCTTCGATAGCGTACCTTTTTTCGGCGCGAGAATTTTGATGTTATGTAAACCCAACTTTTCCGCGATCTTTTTATTCACCCCGTGTCTCACATTGTCCAGGTTTGTGTGGGATGCGAAGATGGCAATGCCATTTCGGATCGCTGTAATCACCGATCGCTCTACATAAGTTCGTCCGGTTAGTTTTTTCAATCCTTTGAACAGGATGGGATGGTGAGCGACGACAAGATTACACCCGGTCGCAGCCGCTTCCAGAACAACCTCTTCTGTGCAGTCAAGTGTTAGCAGGATTCCTGTCACCGGCCTGCCCGAATCGCCAACAAGCAGACCGGTGTTGTCATATGACTCCTGGTAGGCAGCAGGGGCGAAGGATTCCAAATAAGCCACAACATCCTTTATCTTTGAATCTTGCATGGGAGTGTTTTGGCCAAATTTATTCACTTTAATCTAACTTGATACTTTCCTTTCAAATGGTTTGGATCGCAGATCGGAGAGTGTCAGCCAGTCGCGGAGTATGAAAATCGTGCGCCTTCTTCTTTATCCATTTGCTGCCCTTTACAATCTGGCGACAACGATCAGAAATTACCTGTATGACATCGGCCACAAATCGTCTTTCCAGTTCGACACGCCAGTGATTACGATCGGTAACCTAAATGTTGGCGGGTCAGGAAAAACTCCCATGGTTGAATACCTGATATCACTTCTGAAACAGGAATTTAAAGTTGCTACGCTGAGTCGCGGGTACCGGCGCGAAACGAAAGGCTACCGTATGGCGTCGGAATCTGATACTGTGCGTCAGATTGGTGATGAGCCGATGCAATTGTTCAGAAAATTCGGGAAAGATATCAATGTGGTCGTCGGAGAGGATCGCGTGCTTGCCATCCCCAACATTCTCCACGAGTTTCCTGAAACGAACGTGATCTTGCTCGATGATGCATTGCAACATCGGTCGGTTCGACCAAAGCTCTCCATACTTGTAACTGAATTTGCCCGTCCTTTTTACAAGGACTTTGTTCTTCCATTTGGTAGGCTGCGTGAATCCCGGCGGGGTGCACGCAGGTCTGACATTATCGTGGTTACAAAATGCTCAGATGATATTCCTGCGGAGAAGAAGCAATCTATGGTCAGGGAGATTCAACGTTATGCTGGCGCGAAACCCGTGTTTTTTTCCTCGATACAATACGGAAAAATGCAACCCATTGGCAATGGTGCTGTGCCTGGTAAAGAAATCGTACTGGTGAGTGGCATCGCAAAGGCGGATTCATTGATGCACTTTTGCAGAAGCCACTACAAAATTGTTAAGCATTTCGATTTTGGTGATCACCACAGATACAACTCAAATGATCTTAAGGCGATTGAAGATTTTTGCAGAAGCCACTCCAGCACAGTGTCCATCGTTACCACTGAAAAGGATATGGTGAAGCTAATTGAACCCGGATTGCGGTCGCATCTTGAGCGCCTTCCCTGGTTCTATGTCCCAATACATCACGTATTTGTCGAAGATGGACTGAAATTTGATAAGCTGGTACGCGCAGCTGTTGCAGTCGATCGAAAGAACTGAATGAGTCACCTATCTTTACGCGTGTTTTTGCGGAAATTCTTACTTTTTGGGGCTTTTTTGGCCTTTTCGCCGCTTTTCCTGATGGCGCAAGTGGAAAGACGCGCAGGGTCTTCGATTCTTGATGACACCACCCGCAACGTCTACGGACCAAATACTTCCCGCTGGACCACTGAGCAGGAGTTGTTCGAGAATCGCCCAAACTACCGACCACTGGATACCTTGGTTACGAACTATCACCGGTGGACATACGTCCAGCGATTCAATAATTTCTACAAGGACCTCGGCGTCATGGGTACTGCGCTGAGCCCCATCTTTCCAGTCTTGCCTACGACAATGATTGGAGCGAACAGCGGTTTCACATCCTACGAACCGTATTGGGCTACTGAAGAGCCGGTATATTTCGATACCAAATCTCCCTATACAAAGATGAAAGTCATTTGGGGCGGTACAGGTCGGGCAATGACGAGGATTGAATTCAGCCGAAACATCAATCCGCGATGGAACGTGGGATTCAACTATCGTCCAATACTTGTCGACAAGCAGCCTCAGCACCAGAAGGGAATACGTCAAACCGTGAGTCACTACTATGACTTTTTCATGACCTACAAATCGAAGGACCAGCGCTATGGATTGTTATTTAATTTCAGGAGGATACGTCACAGGGTAAATGAAAATGGAGGGTTGATCCCGCCCCCGGAATCAAATATTTACGATGCTAACGCTTCGCCAACGATGATCTCAGCGCAGACAGAGGACTACAGGAGAAATATTCATTTGTTGCATCAATATCAGCTGGTGAAAGCATTTCAGATATATCACATAGCTGACATTTCAAAACAATCCAACATATTCAGCCAGGACAGTACCAAGGACAAAAACAGTTTGTTCGACTATGTCGAAGTTGATTCACTTCATATCAAGGATACTCAAACGTTGACAAGTGTTCAAAACGAATTAGGCATCAAAGGAAATGTCGGCAAATTGTTTTATGCGGGACACGTTAAGCTGAGGAGCTATGAATATGAAGCAACCTATCTGAATAAAGGGTCGGGGTTAGAGACGTATTTCGGCGGTCAGGTGTCCGTTGCGTTTGATTCCCTGACGAAAATATCAGGATCCGTTGAATACTTGTTGCCCAATTATTATCGCATTGAAGGACGGATTCAATCGCCGTGGCTGGAGGGATATTTTGTGAATTCACTTTCAAAGCCTGGCTTCATGCAATCTGTTTATCGCGGAAGCCACGACTATTGGGTAAATTCTTTTTCGGGCGTCAGTGCCACCCAGGCGCAGGCTTTTTTGAAATTCAATGCGCGTAGTTTCCAGTTTTGGGGAGGAGGGACGTTCAACCTGCTTCATCACTATATTTATTTTCAGGAAGTCGATCCCATTCCTGCGAACAAGAATCAGCGGATTTTGCCAACTCAGTCGCCCGGGTTCCAATCCAATCTTTCTCCTGAGATCAGGATGACAGTTCCGTTGGTGAGTCATGTCTTCCTGAGGCCACAGGTCATCTACACGCTGAAGCCTTCAAACGACGACAATGTGTTGCAGATTCCTGACTTCTTCGCCAACGTTCAGTTTGCTTACGAAAATATTTTGTTCAAGAATCACTTACAAATGCAAGCCGGAGTCGACATTCACTATCAATCAACTTATACGCCACTCGGTTACGATCCTGCAATTCAGCAGTTCTATGTTCAAAAAGCTGATGGAGCCCAACTTCAGCAAGCCTTTCCGCTCGTCGATGTTTTCGTAAACGCCAAAATGCGACGTGCGAGGCTTTTCTTGAAGTATCATAACCTCGTTCAGGCGTTCACAAAATCGGGATACATAATCACGCCTGGTTATCCGGGTGCTAACTACCCAGGAAAAGGTGGTTATCCCGGGCAGATGAATGTAATTGATTTCGGATTTGAATTTCTTCTGTTCGACTGATGGAGAAGCACGTGCTTGGGCTTGAATTGCCGACAGATCCCAGATGGGTCAACATCGCCGAGGTGAATCTCCGTGAGATATTGATTGACCACGCTTACTGTGAGCAAAAGGCTGCATCGTCATGTATTTCACTGATCGTTTCCTACCCGGAAAAAACGGAGCTGGTAGAGGCCCTTACGCCTGTGGTAGCTGAGGAGTGGTCGCATTTTGAGCGGGTATTGCAGCAGCTCAAGAATCGTGGTTGGACGCTTGGCCCCCAGCGAAAAGACGAATATGTGCAGTTGGTTGGCGAGCTTGTGAAAAAAGGGGGCAGTCGTGAGCAGCAGCTTGTCGAAAAACTCTTGATGAACGCATTAATTGAAGCGAGAAGCTGCGAGCGATTCAGGTTGCTTTGGAAAGAGATAAAAGACAAAGCGCTCTCTGAATTTTATTATGAGCTGATGGTGTCTGAGGCAGGTCACTATAAGAGCTTTATACTGCTTGCCAAACGCTATATGGACGAAGAGAGTGTCGAGCGCAGGTGGCGCGAAATACTCGCTGGCGAAGGGTTGATTATGAAAAAAATCGAAGTGCGGAGCGACCGGATGCACTGACTGTTAAGTCTTTTGCTTCTTCTTTTTGGCCGCTGGAAACAAAACATTGTTCAGGATCAGCCTAAAACCGGGAGAGTTCGGATGTAAATTCAAATCGGTTGGCTCTTCGTAAACGGTGTGCTGATAATCTTCCGGATCGTGACCGCCATAGTAGGTCCAGAATCCTTTACCGAATACGCCATGTAAGTATTTGGCTTCATTGATCTCTTTGTTTTCGCCCATCACTACGACATCAGGTTTGACGAGGTTCTTTTTGAAACCTGTTGTCTGTCCATAAAATCCTTTAATCACTTTGGTGTGATTTTGCGTCAGCATGGTTGGGATCGGATCCCACTTTGCCGAGAATTCAAACACAGTAAAATAGTCGTTGTCCTGGCGCAGCCCACGCTCGGTTGCATTGTTGTCGATGTCAGAAAACTCGTATTGGTAAGGATCTCTGACCAGGTGAAAGTTGGTAAAGGCAAGGGTGCTCTCGTAATTAAGTTTCTCCTGTGCCTGTGGATCGGCTGCGTCGCCGTCGTACATGCGCTCACATATATCCGTGCCCTCGGCCGCGAGCGCAATATCAAACGAATCGGTTGCTGAACACATCGCAAAAAGGAATCCACCGCTTGCTACAAACTCTTTGATGTGTTTTGCCACCGCCAGCTTAAGCTGTGATACTTTGGGGAACCCGTGCTTACGCGCCATATCTTCGGCTTCTTTCTGTTGTTCAAGATACCATGGCATGTTGCCAAAGGAACCGTAGAACTTGCCATACTGGCCAGTAAAATCTTCATGGTGAAGGTGCAGCCAGTCATATTTTGTCAAATCGCCTCGCATTACCTCGTCATCAAACACAACATCATATGGAATTTCCGCATAGCTCAGGACAAGAGTCACCGCATCGTCCCACGGCTGCTTCGACTTGGGAGAGTAGACGGCGATCTTTGGATATTTTTCCAGCTTCATGATGTCATAGTTCATCGCCGGACTTGCAATCTCACCGAGGATATGATTGGCTTCCGCATCTGAGATGATCTCGTAGGTGACACCGCGCACCACCAGCTCATTTTGGATCTGTGGATGGTATTTACACATGAAGCTGCCACCGCGATAATTCAGCAGCCAGTCCACTTCCGTGTCTTTTTTAAGAACCCAGTAAGCAATTCCGTATGCCTTGAGATGGTCGCTTTGCTTTCCATCCATTGGAATCAGAATGGAATTGGCCCGGGCGGACAGTGCTGAAATGAAGCAAAACAAAAAAAGAAGCCGCATCGTTAGAGGAACTGTTGTCAAAGGAACAAATTATTAGCCAAATAAATCCGATGACAAAACGCAAAACAGGGTATTTTTGTCTTCTGGAACCGATAATTATTCAGGATGCTCGAAAATTTTAATGAAGGACTCAGGTCCATTAAGGCCAACTTACTCAGGTCGATACTGACAGCTGTCATCGTAACATTTGGAATCACGGCGCTCGTGGGTTCCCTTACTGCCGTGGACGGTATTGGATATACGCTTAATGAAAGCCTGTCATCGCTCGGTGCCAACACCTTCGATATATGGTCTAAGCGCAACCGTGGTCAAAGCCAACAGGGGATCAAACAAAAGGTATATAAGCCACTACAGCTTAATGAAGTCCAGCGGTTCATTGATCAATACAAGTTCCCGTCCAACATCAGCCTTTCAGCTGACCTGACCGGCATTGCAGAAGTTAAGCATGGCTCCAAGAAGACAAACCCGAATATTTCCGTAGTTGGGATCAACGATGAGTATATGGGCGTCAAAGGACTGAACTTTGATGCGGGACGCAGCTTGTCACCTATCGAGGTTCAGTACGGAACTAAAGTTTGCATACTGGGTAAGAAGGTGGCTAATGCAATTTATGATGACAACGAGGATCCGATAGGTACTGAGGTTTCATTCAAAGGAACTCAATTCCGTGTGATTGGCGTTTTGAAAGAGAAGGGCCAGCTTGCTGAGGATAATTATGATAACGCTGTCTTTGTGCCGGTCCTTGTTGCCAACCAGATGGCGTCAGGTCGCGGCTTGAACTACGAACTTGCCGTAGCGATTGCAGACCCAACTAAAATGGAAATGGCAATGGGAGAGGCCACGGGACTCATGCGGTCGATAAGGAGGGATCAGATCGGCAATGCAAACTCTTTCGAGCTTGACAAAAGTGATACATTATCCGATCTCAATAATTTAATGAGCATTATCACCTGGGTTGGATTGGGAATAGGATTTGTGACACTGCTGGGTTCATCAATTGCATTGATGAACATCATGCTGGTTTCAGTTACGGAACGCACGCGGGAGGTGGGCGTTCGAAAAGCCCTTGGCGCGACGCCAACCAAGATCCGTCAGCAGTTTATCATCGAGGCAATAGTTGTGTGCCTCCTCGGCGGAATCGTCGGTATTATTCTTGGCGTGATTGCAGGAAATGCACTCGCCAAAGTGATGAGCATGGCCTTTGTAATACCCTGGCTGTGGATGTTCGTGGGATTGGTTGTTTGCGTCGCTGTGGGATTGCTCTCTGGTTACTATCCTGCCAACAAGGCCGCGAGCCTTGATCCGATCGAATCATTGCGATTCGAGTAACGTCTATTGCACTGGCTTTCTTTCGCAAACCTCAGCGGACCTCGCTCGCTTCGGCGAGCGCATCGCGGAGAGACAGGGATTCGAACCCTGGATCCGCTTGCGCGGATAACGGTTTTCGAGACCGCCCCGATCGGCCACTCTGGCATCTCTCCGGAGCTCTAAAGAAAACAAAAAATATCATCTGCTGTGGCGCTTCCCGAAAAAATGAATGTAGGTGTGCGGCGCAGCTTGAACTGATGCGAAGCGGTCTCTTCGCACTCTTGCCTTTCAAAGCCTGCAAAGGGGCTCAAATCAAATTGATAAGTAAGCGATCGTCGGCGGCGTGGAATATCCACCACCCACACGGGGTGAAAAAACTTAGATTTTTATGAGATTTGGTAGCAATTAATCCTCCAACGGTCTCCAATTCTTTCGTCGACGGCTTTCCTTTCGTATTTTGAGCAAAAATTAAGACTACATGAGACTGCGAGTTGTTAACACCTTCATCGTCATTGCGATTGGCGCCATATTGGCAAGTTCTTGTAAGAAAAGTGATCCGGCACCCCTCGGTGCACAAACCAATGCTAAGTTCTTAGCTGGCGATAAAGGTAGCAGCAAGAAATGGAAACTGATCCAATTGGACTACGATTACGGCAGCAATGGTAAAGGAACAGGAAGCTTTGATGGTTGCTTCACCAACAATATATACACGTTTACAAATAATGATTCGCAGGACTACGCCGCGACAGAAGGCGCTTCCAAATGTGCAACAAACGCTCCCGATGCAATCGAATCAGGGACATGGGCATTCACCCTTGATGGATTAACGCTCAATGTTGAAGTCGATAACACGGGATCAGCCAATGGATTGTTCTCCCCTGAAGCGATCCTGAATTTTTCTTCTGATGGCACCAGCGTTACCGGTGCAAGCAATGCCGGTCTAACACCTTATCCGGCATTCGTCAAAAAAATTGACGACAATAACCTGGTGCTGGAAATGAATGGGACAGCAGGAAGCTTCACATTCAAATATACGCTCACTTTCGTGGTAGCGATTTGATCTCGATGATCAGGATAGTTTTTGTTCTGATCTTCTTGTTTACAAAAGTCCAGGCTCAAAATTTCTCGAAAACCGTGGACACAAAGTTTCTGGCCCTCGGCGATTCTTATACGATAGGGGAAAGTGTAGCCGAACAGGAGCGTTGGCCTGAGCAGCTTGCTGCGGCCCTTCGCGCAAAAGGTAATAAGATCGCAAAGCCAAGGATTATAGCGGTCACTGGTTGGCGCACAGACCAACTGAAGAAAGCCATCGAGGAAGCGAACCTCGAAAATGAGTATGGTCTTGTATCGCTGTTGATCGGCGTCAATAATCAATATCAGAAAAAGACAGCTGAGAGTTATCGGCCCGAGTTTGAAGAGTTGCTTGACATGGCTGTTAAACTGGCTCAGGGAAAGAAAGAGCGTGTATTCGTTGTGTCGATTCCGGATTACGGTTACACACCGTTCGGTAAACCCAATCAGGTGACGATCTCTAAAGCCATCGATGAATTCAATGCTGTGAACAAGTCAATCACGGAAGGAAAGGGTATCAAGTATGTCAATATCACGGACCTAACGCGTGAAGGGCTTGACAAGCCGGAGTACGTCGCTGGTGATGGTCTTCATCCCTCCGGGAAAATGTACACGCGCTGGGTCGAGCGCATCGTTCCCGCGCTTGTTTATTGATTACAGGAGAGGTCTAATCACCTTTACAACATTCGCAGCGACAATCTTATGACCTTCGGCATTTGGATGAATTCCATCAGCCTGGTTTAGCTTTTCAATCCCACCAACATTTTCTAACAGAAAGGGAATCAGAGTTGCATGATTCTTTTTCGCCAGTTCTTTGAACACATTCTGAAAAGAACTTGAGTATTCTTTTCCCATGTTGGGCGGCACCATCATGCCTGCAAGGACGATTTTGCATGCAGGATACTTGCTCTTCACTTTATCGATAATAGATTGAAGATTTTTTTCCGTCTGATCGATGGGAAGCCCCCGTAGGCCATCATTTGCTCCAAGTTCTAGGACGAAAAGGTCGATGGGTTGACGAAGGATCCAGTCAACGCGGGACAATCCTCCCGCTGAAGTTTCACCACTCAAGCCCGCGTTCACGATCTTGACGTTGTTGCCAACTTTCAAGAGAGTCTTTTCAACCTGGGCAGGGAAGGCTTCTTCCGTAGACAACCCATAGCCAGCGGTAAGGCTATCCCCAAAGAATAAAATAACTTTTAGGGGAGCCGGCTGAAATATCAGAACACTCACAATAAACAGGAATATCTTGCCGACCATAGGGAAGCGGATTGCGTTTAAAACAATTTTAAGTAATTAACGATTTATTTCGACATCAGCAGGCAATTCTATGGCAGAAATCCTTTTGGAAGTTCAGGACCTCACGAAGAGTTATCCTTCCGGCGGCAAGAATTTGGTCGTCCTTGATCATGTCTCTTTTAAGGTGGAGCAAGGCTCAAGGCTTGCCCTGATTGGACCGTCAGGGAGCGGTAAAACAACTCTGCTTGGCTTATGTGCCGGTTTGGACGTACCAACCAGTGGCACAGTTTCATTGATGGGCTTCAAGCTCAATGCCATGGGTGAGGACGACCGCGCTTATCTCCGCAATCAATACACGGGATTCGTCTTCCAGAACTTTCAGTTACTTTCAACTTTGACTGCTATCGAAAACGTCATGGTGCCTCTTGAGCTGCGCGGCGAACGAAATGTCGAGCCCAAGGCGAAAGAACTCCTTGTCAGAGTGGGGCTTGCGGACCGTTTTCATCATTACCCGACACAGCTTTCGGGCGGTGAGCAGCAGCGCGTGGCAATTGCACGTGCCTTCATAACATCACCGAAAATACTTTTTGCGGACGAACCCACCGGCAATCTTGATGAAGAGAATGCAAAACAAGTGATTGACTTATTATTCGGAATCAATGGTGAGGAGAAGACGACGCTTGTACTGGTAACTCATAACCTGGAACTCGCCCAAATGACTGACCGGATACTTCAAATGAAGGGTGGCAAATTGGCAAGCGAACGAATACTCATCCCTGCATGATTGAATACATCATTCGTCTAAAAAGGAAAGCGGCACCTGCCTGGCGTGACCGATGGGTATGGCAAATGGCATGGCGTGATGCACGCCACAACTTTTCACGGCTTTTCCTTCTCGTAGCTTCTCTTATTACGGGCATCGCAGCGGTGGTTTCAATTGGCTCGTTGAACTATTCCCTGCAGAAAACGCTGGATCAGAATGCGAAGGAGCTGCTGGGCGCTGACCTGGTAATCAATAGCAACAAGAAACTGGAGAGCAGCGTGACGGGAATGCTTGATTCAGCGAAGCTTCAGACAGCCAGTGACGCGGAGATGGCGTCCATGATCATGTTCATGAATACGCACCAGTCACGGCTTGTTAAACTGACCGCGTTGAAGGGAGAATTTCCATTTTATGGAAAATTGGAGACTCAACCAGCTGATGCATACACGCTTATGAAGAAGGGCAGGTACGCGATGCTGGATGAGTCGCTGGCCAGGCAGTTTGAGGTCAGCTCTGAAGATTCTGTGAAGCTCGGTAATACGACCTTCAAGGTTGCCGGTATCGTCACGAAAATCCCCGGTGGCGGAGCCCTTACGTCTACGTTGGCGCCCTCAGTATACATCTCAATGGATGAACTGGATTCGACTGGCCTGGTTCAGTTTGGGAGTCGCGTGAGTTATAGAACTTTCATAAAGACCGCCAGTGCCGACGAGACTGAAAGGACTGTCGGGAAGATCAAACCGATTGCGAAGAAGGCCAGGTTTTCCTATGAGACGGTCGAACGAAGAAAGGAGGGGCTGGGCAAAAGCTTTGGATCGGTCTATCAATTCTTTTCACTTCTCGCCTTCGTGGCCCTGATACTTGGATGTATCGGCGTTGCGAGTTCCGTACATATCTACGCTCGCGAAAAGCGCGACGAGGTGGCGGTGTTGCGTTGTATCGGATCAAGCGGCTGGCAGGCATTCAACATATATTTTATTCAGGTTTTCTTTCTTGGACTTTTGGGCAGCGTGCTGGGTGCCATCATGGGCGCGGCGATTCAAAAAGGGATTCCTTTTGTCTTCAAGAATTTTATTCCGGTCGACATGCCATTTGTGATTTCGTGGGAGGCTGTCACTGAAGGGTTAATTGTTGGGGCAGTAGTATCTGTTCTGTTCGCGATCCTGCCGCTGGTTGCGATCCGCTTCGTACCGCCATTGAGTGTTCTTCGTTCGGATGCAGGGCCAGTGCGAGTCTTTTCAAGAATGCGTTGGACAGCCATTGTGCTGATAGCGTTATTTCCGATCCTTGCTGCCGCCTATCAAACGAAAAACATCGTCAGTGGTCTTGCTTTCGCGGGTGGCCTGGCTCTTGCCCTTGCGTTCCTGGCCCTAGTCGCAATGTTTTTACTGAAGGTGATCCGGAGATTCTTTCCGAAAGGCGCGGGCTTCACCTTCAGGCACGCCCTCTCAAACTTATACCGCCCAAATAACCAGACACAAGTATTGATGGTAACGATCGGTCTGGGAGGGTTTATCATCGCGACGCTGAATATTGTTCAACACAGTCTGCTGGGGCAAGTGGAATTCACAGGAAACCAAAATCAATCGAATACAATTCTTTTCGATATTCAGCCTTCGCAAAAAGATGGAGTGGTGAAATTAATCAATGATCACCACCTGCCATTGAATCAACTTGTCCCTATCATTACGTGCCGGCTCAAGGGATTGAAAGGGAAGTCTGTAGAGGTGCTGATGGCTGATACAACCTCCCGCATTCCCGAATGGTCGTTGACCCGTGAATATCGCGTGACATACCGTGACAGTCTCCACACGTCGGAAGAATTGATCAAGGGTGCCATCCATTCGCTCAAGCACGGTCAACGCGATTCGGTTTGGGTAAGCATCTCAGAAGGGATGCATGAAACACTGCGCGTCGATATCGGTGATTCATTGCTGTTCGACATCCAAGGAGTGGAGATCACCGCGCACGTCAGCGGCATTCGAAAAATAGAATGGCCAAAAGATCCACCGAATTTTCTTTTCGTTTTCCCGAAAGGTGCAATCGATCAGGCTCCGCAGATATGGGTGGCCACTACGCATGTAGGTGCACCGAATGAAGCGAACAGGTTTCAGCAGGAACTGGTCATGGGTTTCCCCAACGTTTCTTTGGTTGACCTTCGGCTAATTCTGAGCACGGTGGAAGACCTGTTCGGTAAGATCAGTCTGGTAATTCGGTTTCTTGCATTATTCAGCATTGTGACTGGCCTCGTGGTGCTCGCCGGAGCCGTTGTCAATAGCAAATTCGCGCGCATCAAAGAGAACGTTTTGCTTCGAACTATAGGTGCAAGGTCACGACAGATCATGCAGATAACATTGATTGAATACGCCTACCTTGGCTTGTTCTCTGCTCTTACTGGGATTTTTTTATCATTGGCAGGTGGCTGGACATTGTGCCGGTTTTTCTTCGAAGTCCAACTTGGCGTTTCCTGGCTGGACCTTATGTTCGTGGGCCTGTCGGTAATGGCGCTCACCGTGCTTATCGGGTGGATCAATTCGCGCGAGGTTATATCGACACCACCGTTGCAAGTTCTCAGGAAGGAGTAAGAACCGGGTTAAACCCTCTGTTATTATCGGTTTGTATGCCCCGGGTTTGCAACCCAGCTATACATCGCACCTGGTCACGCGGACTTTAGCCTCGCATGTTGGATGATCAATGCCCTGAAAGGAAATCCACCAGGTGTTGGTTGAATCGTTCTGATTGTTCCATCATCGGAACATGCCCACACTTGTCGAGAAATTTTAGTTCTGAATTCGGGAGTAAGTCGTGAAAATGTAGTGCGACTTCTGGCGGCGTGATCTTATCATTGAGTCCCCATACCAGCAGAACCGGGTGTGCAAGTTTGCTCAAGAAAGGTGATACACTGCTTTGCCTGGATGAACGCGCAAACTCGCCCAATGTCATTCGTTTCGGAATGTTCTGCACGGTTTCATAAATTTCTTTGATGAGCTTACCCGGAACGAAAGCTTTGTCAAAAAAGACTTCACGGACTTTCTCGTCAACGAACGTGTAAGAGTCTGCGACTTCTGAGTTAAGAAAGGGGGAGTTCTCAAATAGCCCCGAGCTCCCCGTCAGAACTATCTTTCTCACGTTTGTTGGGTGCAAATTTGTATACATCAATGCAACCTGACCTCCGATGGCATGTCCCACCAATGTGACATCCGTGATCTGATTCCAGTCGAGGTAATCGTGGAGTACCTTTGCCAGGAACTTGATATTCGTGTGTTCGATCGGTAAATCAAAGATTGGGAGACGGGGGACAATAACCCGGTGGTCCTTCTTGAGGGCGCTTACCACGTCTTTCCACATCCTCAGGTTGCCGAAAAGCCCATGGAGCAGCACCACGCACGGGCCGTCACCAGCGTCGATATAGCTTTGGTTGAACAACGGTGGGTTCGATCTCCTCATCTCTTTTGAATCGCTTTTCCGGTTCCTACCTATCCGATCATGATAGGCTGTGACCGTTACAATCGGGTTCAAATATAAATAATTATATTAAGTCTATGGTTTTAATAGAATATTATAATAATTTCCTAATACTTTAGGGAAATGGGTTGCTAGAGATAGCCAGCGACGCGATAGGCGAGATAGCCGCTTATTTCTTTCAGCAGTGTAGTCCAGGTGCCCAGGGCCTCGAGCTTGGGGATGAAAAGAGTGTCGAAAGCGTAAGAACGCGCGTGACTATGGAAATCCGTGCTAAAACAATCCATTGGCCACCCAACCTTTTCGAAGCAGGCCGCCGATCTACGCATGTGACTAGCCGAAGTGATTAAGACACATTGCTCGGGCGTTGCCAATCCCTGCAGCAATTCTTTCACTGCTACAGACGATTCGTGTGTATTGCGTGAGTCGTGTTCGATCAAGATTTTTTCTCTGGGAATACCCATGAGCTGCAGCAGCGAAGCGATTTCATCTGCTTCCTGTTCGCCAATGTCAATCAATCTTCCACTGCCTCCACTGACGAGCACATTTCTGATGTAACCCATCTTGTAGAGATACAGTGTATGATTAATGCGATCTGCTGCTGAGCCAACGTAGATGCGGTCTTTTGTACGATCGTCGCCTTTGGTCACGCCGGAAAGGACCACACCGTACTCATATGTTTTCGTAAGCTCACTGAATGGCGTCACCTTGATTTCCCACGCGAGCATGGCTTCGTTTGCTATGAACTCGTTAGACAAGAGTAGCAGTAGTGCAAGGCCGGATATGAAAAAGATCCTTTTCCATTTAGCATTGCGTAGCGTCCATGAAAGGACGAGGCAAATACATATAATGAGGAACGGTTTTAAGAAATATGCCAGCGTCTTGGATAGGAAGAAAAACATCCCGTCTATCTTTTAAGTGAAATATTTCCAAATCCGTCAATGACTTTTCGGAAAAGATTGAAGTACAACGTCGCGTAGAGAATAACGGACATGGCCCAGATCACCGAAATGTTAAAGTACATTGTATCTATTGTCGCGTTGAGGAAATGTTTGGTTGGCAGATAAAACTGGGCATCAAAATCGATCAGGTGATTCGGCTCCGGATCCTTGTAGATTGGATAGATCTTTTGAATCAGCTGGCCGCGAGCTTCGATAATCCGCACTGGATCGTCCTGGTTCTTGACTAGCACTTCAATCGCCTCGTTCTGGTAAGCATCCCTGAATGCATCAAACTTTTTCTTGCTACCGAGCTCAGCGATGATGGTTTCTGTCAAGGATTCTTTCTCCTTGATGGCTCGTGTAGCCTTGTCAGAATAGTACTGCTTTAGCACCAATAGGAAATGTTTGGTTTTTCGATACACCGTGGAATCAAATGAGCTGCCATGCAATAGCGCGACTTCAGGGAAATGCTGCTTGCCAATACCGCGAAGTTCTCCTTCGATCTCTCGCTGGATAAGGTTCAGGCCATATGCCACTTCACCGGGGTCCACATCCTTCTTCATATAATTCAAATTGATGAAATCCAGTTTGGATTCCAGCGTGGGAATGTAGTAGATCCGTTTGTAGTCGGCATCTGCGACGACCTTGTCCTTGTCGTAAAACCTACTCTCGAATTCATTGTCCTTGAACTGGGCTACCATCTCCGCCTCAAATGCCCACCGGGAGGCCATGACATCTCCTACAAAGGGAACCGTTTCAGAATTTCCAATCAACGGATTCAGTTTGTCGAACTTCACCACCACGCCGCTGAGGATCAACTGCGGGATAAGCAGGATGGGGATAAGGATATAAATTGTAACGGCGGAGTTGAATGCTGAAGAGATGTTCAATCCCAGCATGTTTGCGAAGCAGGATACTGTGAAGAGAATTCCCCAATGGATCAGGAGCATACCCTGTATCTCCAGGATTGAATTTCCGACAATCACAAAAAGAAATGTCTGTATCGCGGAGATCATGAAAAGGATCCCAACTTTTGAAATCAGGTAGCTGCTGCGACTCAGGTGCAAAAACGCCTCCCGTTTCAATATTTTTTGATCGCGAATAATTTCCTCAGCGCTCACTGTTAGTCCCATGAAAAGGGCGACGATCACACTCATGAACAGGTAAGCCGGCAGATTGAGATTTTTCGCAAAAACATAGCCGGTATGGTATGGATCATCCGCATTGTAGTAACGCGTTATAAACGCCAGGATGAAAGCGAGGAGAGGAGCTTCCAGCAAGTTGATGGCGAGGTACTGACGATTGCTCAGCTTCGACAGAAGGTCACGCGAACCAAATAGCTTTACTTGTTTAGTCCATCCTGGAAGGTGGAGTGTTGAGTGCGGCGGCTCGGACGAAGTGGTGAACGGCGGGAGCTTTATTTTCTCCTTGAAGAAGTGATTCCATAATTCCGGTGCAATCTTACGTTCATTCGTGAAGTTCCCAAAGTCATCGATGACTTTCGTCTCGATGATGTTAAAGATCTGCTCAGGATTCACATTGCCGCACTCAGGACATTCACCCTGATCGCTGTTGACAAGATTGATGTTTTGCTTGAAGTAAGTGACCGCATCCACAGGGTTTCCATAGTAGATCTGAAATCCGCCGGTATCGAGGATGACCAGGCGATCGAACATTTTGAATATGTCGGAACTGGGTTGGTGGATAACGGCGAAAACGAGCTTTCCCTTAAGAGCGAGCTCTTTCAGGAGATCGATGATATTTTCCGAATCCCGCGACGACAAACCTGACGTAGGCTCATCGACAAATAGCACAGACGGTTCGCGCAGCAGCTCCAGACCAATGTTCAGTCGTTTTCGCTGACCGCCGCTGATGGTTTTTCGCAGCGGTGAACCCACGGTGAGGTCCTTTGTTTCTGACAATCCGAGATCGTCCAGTGTCCGTAGCACCAGATCGTCTATTTCAGCTTCTTTCAGGTTGTTGAAGCAAAGTTTTGCTGCGAAGTATAGGTTTTGATAGACAGTAAGATCTTCGACAAGGAGATCGTCCTGAGGCACAAAGCCAAAGACGCCCTCCACTTTTTTTCCTTCACGGTGTATATCAATGCCATTGATGATGACCTGGCCTGCAGACGGTTTTTCGGAGCCGTTCAGCACTTGCAGCAGCGTCGATTTGCCGGCACCGCTGGCGCCCATCAGGGCGATGAGGTTTCCGGATTCTTCCGCTATGTTCACTTGTCGCAGTCCGAGCTTGCCGTTCTTGAATTGGTAGGAAATGGCTCTGGCTTCGAATGTCGTTCGGGCGCCACCGCCAAGTTTTTTGAAGTGACTCAATGTTTCGCCGAAGTAGACGGGGTCAGCACCTTCCCAACGCATGCTGCTGCCGTGCGCAAGGGGATTGATGTTTGATGACTTCTGCGGAACACCATTGAGATAGACGTCGCCCGTGCCCGTGAACTTGAAGAAGTACAGGTCACCCAGCTCAAGGTGGAGGATGGCAATGGTGCCTTCGAGCTTATCGCGATAGATATGCTTGCAGGCGGCGGGCTTCTCCCGGATAGAATCGATGACCAATATCCTATCTGAGCTGAAGCTATTTCTGTCGCTGCCCAGGATATAGTGTGTCATGAGATCTATATCGGAGTCGCTTACGTTAAGCGTCCGGCCGATCATCTTGGCGTATTCATTTTCCTTTTCCGAGATAATTCCGTCGGCGAGAATCACGGTCATCAACTCGAGGAGGATGATTGCCTTTTGTTTGTGCGTGACTTCGCGGTTGATCTCCTGGCACAACGCCATTACGTTTTTTTCCTGGTCATCGGAGAGACCTTTTACAAATTCGTCGAAGAATGAAATTTTCTCCATGACCGCCTTGCGACCGAGATGATCGTTGAGAAATGCGAGGATATAATCCCGTTCCTGCTGAGTGACCTGGTCTTCTTTAGCGACGATTGCAAATAGTCGAAGGATGGCGTTCAATACCGGTTCGCTCATTGGTCAGGGGGTTAGGATGTACAATATACGAGAGTATAGAAATACCCGAAACAAAAAAGGGATTGGTTTGAACCCAATCCCTTTACTTGAAGAATAAAGATCTTATTGTACGATATCGGTTCTGATTTTTTCTACAGTCCTGGTGATGTCTGCGAGCGTCTTATCTGTGAGAACAAGATTGGCTTTGCCGGCTTTGATCTGGTCGTCGATTGTAAGCGCATCGTAGCTTGCCTGAAGGCTCTTCAGGTCGGTGAGGATGCCAGGGATTGGTCCGGTTTGATCCACGGAGCTGAGCATTCTGGTCACTTCGCCTACGGCTTTCTTTTGATCGATGATCACGCGCATAAGCGGAGTGAGGATCAAGTTTCTTTTATCATCAGGGAGGATGTCCTTAGGGTATGTTTTTACGATACCGGTAGAAATATAGAGACTTTCAATGAAGCTTCCGGCTACGAGAAGAGCTCCCAGCTTGCTGCGGTTGTCATCTTTAAGGAAGCGGTCGGTTTTCTTCATGGCATCGTTCAGCAGTGCTGCAAGCGAATCCTTGTTAGCGATGTTAGACTCAAATTTTTCGAGCGTTGCGCGATCAAAAGAGCCGCTTACGCCGAGGTTGTCCGCGATGCTTTTGCAGGCGTTCAGATAGTCGATTGACTCCTGAGTTTTTCCATAAGAGCTGAGATACCCGATATCTGCGGTGTAAGCGCCCAGGTTCAAGGCTGCTTTGTCGCTTTGTGACTTATAGGAGTCTGCCTTCTTGCGATCGTTAACCAGGCTCTGGTTGAACTCAGCGCCGGAAGCCTCGAGCATGTAGGGGATTTCTGAGGGAGGGGGAATGCTGTAGGCAATATCCTTGATCTCTTCTTTAAGTGACTTTTCCGCATCCGCGAATTCATCAGAATTTTTGTCCTTGTCACTCTTGGAACCGCAGGATACCAGCACGAAACAGGCGAGGAGAGAGAGCAGTACACCAGTAAGTTTGAATTTCATAGGGTATATAATTTGTTAAGGGTCATATGCCTAGTTCCTGTAATACCGGTCATATGAATCCTTTTGACAGGCTTTTCACGGTTTTTACGTTTAGGCCTCCAATTTTAGCACATTTTTCCTCACCGATGAACACCAGGGAAATTTAATTTTTGGGGGTGGATCGAAAATTTGGAACTATTCGTCCTGTTCTTCTGAACATTAAGACTGAAATGAGTCGGGCTGCCCTCCGAGACAACTCCCGACAGGCAGCCCATCAAATTCCGCGACTAAGAATTGACTGTTTGTGGGCCCTGTTGGACTTGAACCAACGGCCACCTGATTATGAGTCAGGTGCTCTAACCGTCTGAGCTAAGGGCCCGTAAAAAGACTGCAAGTTTAAGATTTAATCCCGATTATGAAAAAGTCACAGGTCCCTTAACTGCGATATTTTTCCCTCAATTTGATTGCCAATTCTGGATATTTCTTTAGTGAGAGGATGTATTTTTTTGACTTCATTCGCTTGATGTGATTCTCAACTTTCCTTGCTATGCCGTAAGATTCGCACTCGATTGAAAGGAATAGGACCCAGTCCGTTGCTTTCGAAGAAAACGACTTTTGATAAAAGCCTGCCAAGTGCTTATCGATCCGATTCTCGAGAGCTCCTTGCGTTGCCCCGGTGTAGAATTGGGACAGGGCTGGACTTTATAAGATGTAGCAGTAACTCGTAATAATAGCAAATCCAACGGCAACCTGTCCCGATAGCTATGGGGAAGTCAGGTGCTCTAACCGTCTGAGCTAAGGGCCCGTAAAAAGACTGCAACTTTAAGGAAATTAATTCAGTTGATAATGGGATGTTGGTCGTTAAGAATTTTATTTGCACCGCCGTTTTTGGCTACTTATGGAACTCTCCCCAAGAAAAATCCTGCTCCACCTCGGACTGTTCATTCTGACCTTTGTGACGACGACCCTCGCGGGCTCGGAGTGGGTACACGGTAAGTCAATCTTGAGCCTGCTCGTTGGCGGCACTTACACGTGGGATGACTTCGTGCTGGGTATGCCTTACTCAGTACCTTTTCTGCTCATACTCAGCGTCCATGAATTTGGCCATTACTTCACTGCTATTCATTACCGTGTGAGGACGACGTTGCCATACTACATTCCACTCCCTCCAATATTGCCATTGGTTATTGGAACGCTCGGCGCGTTGATCCGCATTAAATCAAGAATCCCTACCAAGCAACAAAATTTCGACATTGGCATCGCGGGGCCACTGGCAGGATTTGTTGCCGCGGTTGGAGTTCTGTGGTTTGGGTTTGCAACGCTTCCGCCGCCGGAATATATTTTTCAATTTCACCCCGAGTACGAAAAATTTGGACTCGACTATGCGGCTCACGTCTACTCTCCGGAACATCTCACTCCTAACACGATTGATGTAGTGATCGGAAAAAACCTGCTGTTTATCTTTTTTGAAAAATTCGTTGCCGATCCTGCACGCATGCCCAACCCACATGAGATCATGCACTATCCCTACTTGCTTGCAGGATTTCTTTCGCTGGTTTTCACCAGTATCAACTTGTTTCCCATCGGTCAGCTCGATGGGGGTCACGTTACTTATGGACTATTCGGATATCGCCGCCATAAGCTTATCGCAACCGTCTTTTATGTTGTGTTTCTTTTCTTTACCGGCCTTGGCTACGTGAATTTCACCGGCCCGGCAAAAGATCCATGGTGGATGTCGCCATTATACATTGGTCTTTTATATGTCGGACTCACCGGTCTTCGAATGCAATGGCGGGATACGCTCATGTATGCCATGGCGATTTTTACAATTCAGTTTGTACTCGTGACGCTCATACCGGGCTTACAGGGCTATACTACTTATTTCTGGTTCGCGATCCTGATCGGCAGGTTAGTAGGGATTGCGCATCCTCCATCGGAAATAGAAGATCCACTTACGCCGGGGAGGAAGGTCCTTGGGTGGATTGCATTGGTGGTGCTTGTGATTTGCTTTACGCCACTGCCTGTTGAAGCCAGCGTAGCGCCGCCGGTCACGCCGCCCGACGGGAGTGTTGTCAGTTTGCTAATACCATGATTTTTTCCGTGCGGAGTCTTCCATTCAGGAAATAGCGCACGATGACCAGACCTGAAGTGGTTGGCGTAAACGTCAGGGACTTCTTGTCTGATAGGGATTCAACTTCGCCGCCAAGCTCTCTACCCGTAATGTCGATGACAGTCACAGCTTCTGCCTCTCCAGGAAGGTAGCAGATGCCTCGGGCCGGGTTGGGATAAATAGGAGTTATCGCAAGCTCCTCCTTCAGGCCTACTGGAACGGAATCGTCTTTGGGGGTTCCAAAGCCGGGTCTTACCATCATGCTTCCCTTCACGTTGGTGTTCTGTACCCAGGTTCCATTGGTATTATAATAGAGCTTGTCGCCATTGTTATTATTCTTATCCAGACCCACAGGAATGTTCGCAGTGTTGATTTGCTTCCACCCGACATAAAACTCCCCCGAAACGGGAATGTCCTTCTGTAGGGCATAGCGAGTGAATTTATTTTGAGTCGTCCGGGTCACAACTATATTTTGATTGAGAAGGATCGATTCTGCCTTATCCGACAAGTCACTTCTAACCTGCAGCTGAACTGATTGATTGGAGAAGTCGCCAAACTGGGGAAAATAGATATCCACATAAGTGAGTTTTTCCAGCTTGTTCGACTTGAGCTTATACTTAAATGCCAGGAATGAGCCCGCTGCATTGAGGCCCGCTCCATATTCGGCGCCGCCATCATCGTAAGCATAATAGGTCGACAAGACATAATTTGTTCTCACCGTGTCATTGGTCCTGAAATCGATAGGACTGTACTTGGCGGGATCATAGTCGCCACTGAGCGGGCCGACTGGCACATTGTCTTTTGTTGACATACCATACCTGAATTTTACGCCAATGGAATCTGCCAGGGGGCTGAAAGCACTGGCTGGCGGTGTCGTATTCAATGTCAGTGTAAGAAACTGTTGTCCCGTCATGATGGCGCCGGGATCCTGCTTTACATCGAGTGGGATTGTAGCTTTTGTAATCTGTGTGCCGGTCTTTGTTGTGATTCGGGCGTCAGTCGAATAATCGAAAGGCTGAAGGTTTCCAGCCCTCATATTGTATAGCACCAGGGATGGCTTCTTAATGTTTGAAGATGGATTCTGGTTAAAGTGTTTCAGAGGAATGGCGTAATAGTCGTTGAACAATGACGTAAGGGAACTTGAAACTGCCCGGTCAGGATAAGATGTGTCATTGCTATTGCGCCCGAAATTCAAATAGACGTAGTCGACATTCCATGTATCGTAAGGTCCTGATATTCGTGCGAAGTTTCTCAGCCGGAATTGAAACTTATCGTGAAAATATTTTGGGTCTGTGATGGGAATCAAAATCTGAGAGAAGTTTTTTGGATCAAGCGTTCCGTCGTTTTCGAGCACTGTGATGTTGTCCCACTGCTCGCTCGAATTTTTAAAAGATAGGATTAGCTGGTCGCCGATGTCGGGAGACTCAGCATTTCCCTGCGCCTGGTAGAAAAAGCTGATGTAGACGGTTCCACGCAACGCTGGGTCGACGAGGTCCATGCGGATCGGCAATGAGACGAGACTGTCTGCAAATCCTTTCGCCAGCAAGTCATTAACATTGTAAGGCTTTCCCGATCCATCAACACCATCGAATGTTGCCACATTTTTGGTTGGCTGGTTTATACCTATGCCATTGTTCAGATAAACGGTCTGGCTGCTTTGCCATAGGTCAAGTCGGGGGAATGCGATGGAGTCGCTATAGGAGAAGTCATCCCAGAAGGGGAGATTCAAGACCACATCCTGTTGTCGTGCGCCCAACGGAACATGCTTGCCTGAAAAGGTGGGAGCCAGAGGAACCTCGATCAATTGCGCCAGAGCGGAGAGCGGAATGCATGACAGAAGGTAGCACAGAATTATTTTCACGCTCTCCAGGATTCCAGTTGGTTAGTGATTCTTCTCGTCCTCGTCGTCCGGGATTTCCTTCCCCTTAGGACCTATCCAGAAATTTACGGGATCGCCGATACTCACCGAGTCGCCCGCTGCCGGGGATTGCTTCAGAACGAACAGATCGATGCCTGTAGTATCCACGTCGCTCGGAATCTGGACCACCAAATGCAAGCTTAGGTTGGCCAGCCTCAGCTTGGCATTTTCAAACGGTAAGCCTACGAAATTGCTTATGAGAAAGTCTTTGGGACCCCCGCCATCGCCAACCACCAGGTCGATGACCGAACCTTTGGGCACACGGCTTCCTGGTTCGATGACCTTGCCATTCATTCTCATTTCAATGATCAGATCCCGGAAGGGGCTATGCTGATAAAGTATTCTTCCACGCCGCAGCTCGTTGCTTCTGAGCACCGCTTCAGCGTTTGCAAGTGACCCACTTCCGCTTTCGAGCAAGTTGGGCACAGGTAGCGTCGGAGGCGTCTTGCGATTTATCGAGATGTAAATTTTTCTGTTCTGCTTGACTCCATGGCCGGCCTTGGGATACTGGCGGAGAACTGTTAATGGTGGATGATTTTCTGAATAGGATGAATCGCCAACCTCGAACCGGATATTCAACGGCGTCAGGATCGACTCGACTTCGAGTAGGCCTTTGCCGGTGAGATCCGGGAGCGGCATCTCATCACCGTGATTTGTTGAACTTGGCAGATAAATATAGAAGTAGGAGATGCTCAAGATCAGCACAAGCGAGACAGCAATACCGACGTTTGCCAGCATGCCGCCGAGTGAATCACCAGAAAATGGAAATTTTAGCTTCATGCGAATGTTAGAACTTTAACGACGAGGCAAAATTATGCTGAATCCTGTTATTCAGTTTCGTGCGCTCCAGCGCGACGTTCACAAGTGTGGTGATCAGGTCTGAAAAAGAGATGCCGCGTTCCTTCCACATCATAGGATACATGCTCGAATTAGTGAAGCCCGGGATGGTGTTGATCTCATTAACGTAAATTTCACCCGACTCAGCATAGAACAGATCCACACGCGCATAGTCTTCGCACTTGAGTGCCAGGAAAGCCCTTACCGACAGCGTTCGCACTTTCTCAATAACATCCGTCGGAAGGGAAGCGGGTACATCGATCTTTACCGCTTCACCATCAACGTACTTTGCGTCGAACGTATAAAACTCATAGCTCTTGTTTATGATTATTTCACCGGGAAGCGACGCTTTGGGCGGCTCATTGCCCAGCACGGCACATTCGATCTCCCGTCCTTTTACATACTTCTCAAACAAAAGTTCGTGGTCATAACGAAATGATTCTTCAACCGCAGCAGCGAACTCGGCTTTCGATTTCACCTTCGTCACGCCGACGGAAGAGCCGAGGCTTGCAGATTTCACCATGAATGGAAGACCCAACTTGTTCTTGATATCCTCGAATGAAGGACGATTTTTATCATAGAAGCCAAGTGGGATGAAATCCGTAACCGGGATACCCGCTTCCTTGAGCAGCCGTTTGGCTACGATCTTGTTCATGGAAAGAGATGATCCCAATACGCCCGTTCCGACGACCGGGAGGTCCAGCGCTTTCAGTAGTCCCTGTATGCTTCCGTCTTCACCGTCTGTTCCATGCAGAACCGGGAATACAACGTCGGCAATGACTTTGGTGCTGCCCGCTTTGAGTGCTGGTTTCCTTGGATCCAGTTCAAGAGACAACGCCTTTCCCTTGTGCATGTTCCTGGAAACATCTTTAGTGAGGTGCCATTTGCCTTTTTGAGTAATACCGATCGGAATTGGAGTGAATTTTTTCCGATCCATGAATTCGAAGATGTTTCTTGCCGAGTTAACCGACACGCCGTGTTCCACGGAGCGCCCGCCATAGAGGATTGCTACCTTTACTTTGCTCATCGATTTTTAGTCGATTCAAAGATAAAGATTGGCAAATTAATGACCGACAAAAACTTTTGTCGTGCTGAACTGATCGTCGATCTGCAGCCTGAACAGATAAAGGCCTGCGGTCTGCGTACTTAGATCAAAATAATAGGTTTGATTGAGGGTATCGGGGAGCGATGTGTCGGTAACCACCTGACCCATCACCGTGAGTATCTGCAGTCGTACGTCCTTCTTTTCCTGAAGTGTGAACGTCAATGCGACATTGTATTGCGGGAGATTTTGGGGATAATAGAACTGGTAGGACACTGACGTCACAGGTGGGTTTGGATCATCGCCTGCGAATATCTCAATGTTGTCGAGGTACATGTTGTTGCCGTTTGCATTGACGGCAACAAACGCAAGTCTTACGTTATTTATCCCTGAGATAGAGTCCAGGCTTACGCGTTGACGGCTCCAGTCTTTCGATGAAGGGGGCACCCATTGAGAGAAGAGAATGGTGTCCTGAAATGAACTGCCGGTCTCGTCGAAAAGGACTTTATCATAGGTGATCCCGCAATCTGTGGATGCCAGGATTCTAAGCCGGTCTTCCGCCGGAATTTTCCGGGCGTAGCTAAGATCAAAAAATAGACTTTGCTTGTCGTAACGCGTCAGGTCCAGCACGGGACTCGCCAGCCATGACTCTTCACCGACTGAGGTGTTGGAAAATGCATTGTAGATCGCTGAAAGTTTTTTGCTGGTCGTGACGGTTTCCCAGTCTTTCGCGTTGACGGCAGGAGCCGCCATGATCCAGGGGATCTCCAGCGGGTTGTCGAATGTCATCCGCAGTGGAGACGAATCTGTCGAATTATCCAAGTAGGAGCTGAACGTGATTGTGTTGTTACCCGGGGCGCTGTCGGGCAGACCATTGGGATTGTTTATGGTCATTGTGATCTGATTCTCGCCGGCTTTCAGCGTCAAAGCATTAAGGGTGAATGTATTTTCCTGATCAATGTCGAGGTTGATCGTAAATGTTTGAGTGACTGCGGTGCCACCATTTAAAGTGCGCACGACATCGAATGTAGTAATGGGTGCTGTACTTTGATTTTTTACATTGAATTTAATCTGTGGGCTGGCGACGCAATGCACAAGGCCCGGACTTACTATTTGTGTTAGGGCAACATCGTTTACCTCTTGATCGGTGACAATTACATTATCGATGTATAGATTGTTTCCATATCCGTTCTTGCCAACGAATGCTATCTGATACGAGATTGACGATGATAAGGTACTGAGTGACTTAACTTCGGTTTTCCACTGTGATGCAGACGATGGTTTGAAGCTGGAAGATGTGTTCGACGCTGTGGCCAGCGCCGTTCCTGATGCATCAAACAATAATACAGCTTGTGAAAGGTCCTGGCTGCATGCAGGCAGTGCGTAGATCAAGAGCTCATCGTTGGCCTCACCTGGGTATTGGGCATAGGACCGACTGAATTTCATCTGCGAAGTGAGAGGATTCGAAAGTGTAAACGACGGGGTGATAAGCCAGTCCAACGCGCCATCGTTGTCATAATCATGAAAATTCATGTACATCGCGTGGTTGTTCGTATTGGCATCCGGCGCTACTAAATTAGCCCAGGTTGTCTGTCCATCGGGATTGAGAATCTGCCAGCTTGCCGGCACAGCGTTGAATGATTCAAGGATTGGGAGTGAAGTTGCTGCGGGCGTGATGACCGTTTGACTTAGTGAATTGTTACTTGCTTTTTCGTCTGGGGACGGCGAAGTTGAAATAATCGAGAATGAAATCGTTTTTGTATTGTCTCCTGTTAAAACGATCGGGTTATTGAATGAGACAATCGTGGGCTGAAGCGGTGTGAGGTTGACGGAAAAGGTTTTTGTCTCTGTGACGACGTTATTGACCGAGACCTGTACCGTGACTGATGTTATATTGTTGCTGCCATAATTTTTGATCTCGATCTGCGGAACAACAGACCCACTACACATCGAGGCTTGAGGTGAAGTTATTTGCCGGATGCCGGCGTCGTTCGCGGCGGGTACTGGAGTGCTGGCCCCCGGTGACGTAAGCAAGCTGGTTCGTCTTGGACTGTTCTGTAAGATGATCACCATGCGGTCGACCTGGTTCTTTGTGAACAAGTTCATGCAGGCGTCATTCGTGTAGTCCATGTAGTTTTGGAACATCTTGTGGTGCGGGGTTCCACCAGGACAGGTGACATTAGTTGGATCGGCGGGACAACCAGAAGAACTTGAAGGTTGTGGCGGCGTATCATCAACATAATCCGTGGCACAGTTTCCATTGCCGTCGCCCCAGATATGGCGCAGTCCGAAAAAGTGCCCTACCTCGTGGGTGGCTGTGCGCCCCTTGTTGTACGAAGGGTCCAGATTGAACGGGCCAAGTGGTGGTGTAAAGTTCGATCCAAAGTCTTTGTAGTTAATTGCTACGCCATCAGTAAGCCGGTCGTGCGATGAGTCTTCAAGGCCTCCGATTCCTGTGCTTGGATCAATTGTTGGCAACTGTGCATAACCGAGAAGTCCTGTACTTACGTCGAAATTGATAACCCAGATGTTGAGATAATTTTCTGCGGGCCAATAGGCGAGGGCTTTGAAAGTCGAGTTGTCAGCGAGCGTCCATGATGATTTTGTGCCCTTGGTGCGCGTGATGCCGTTTGTCGCAAGCCCTTCGGGATCTTGCTGAGCCAATACGAACTGCATGTCGATGCTTCCTGCATATGGCTGAAATTCTCCCGGCGTGTTGGCGGCATCTGAATTCGATCTTTTGTAGTCTTCATTTAGCACTTGTATCTGGGACTTGATCTGGTCGTCGGAAATGTTCGTGCCAACGCCGTACGCCTCACCGTTGTGTATTACATGGACCACCACCGGAATCGTGTAGGTAGCGGATTGAAGCCTGTTGTTTTGAAGTGTACGCGTTCCGTTTGCAATGATCTTATTCCGGACCCATTCTTCAAACTTCGCCTCGCGGTTGTTAGTGGAAGGGTCGCCATGAAGCATCTTGTCATACGCCACCGTTCCACAACGCTCTTGTGCCATCCCAGGGAGACATAACAAAACAGAGAAAACTATAATGGCGGAAACGCGAAAATCAGGCAGGCTCAGATAACGATTATCAGATTCAATACGGAGACACACGCAGCCCATCAGTAAATTGCTTTCAGTTAGATGTCATTTCGCCGGAAGGTCACTTGTGACTAAACGAAAGACAGGGCAAACTATGATTAATCCGCCGAAAAATAGATCAGTGGCTTGAAAGTGGCGCCAGATTGATAACTTCTATAGACCGAATTTCCGGCACGGAACGCCGAATTGCTTCTTCGACCCCCGCCTTAAAAGTCATGGTGGACATCGCGCAATTGCTGCAATTGCCCAGAAATTCCAGTCGAACCACATTATCCTGGGTAATCTCCAGCACGCGGACGTTGCCGCCATCAGCCTCGAGGTAAGGACGAATGTTGTCGAGCGACAATTCGATCCGCCGGGTGATGTCTTCAGTCTTCATTTCTGCGGCTGGGTTCATACGGTGATCTCAACTTTTTTAGTAGTATCAAAGTTAGCATTTCTGATGGCAATTCTTCTGGCGAGCGACTCGGCCAGTTCCTGGAAGGCCTCCGCTGTAACGCCATCTTTGAGTACTGCCGGCAAGCCACTGTCACCGCTTTCGCGAATGCTCTGGACAAGTGGAATCTGCCCTAATAATGGAACGCCGAATTTCTCTGATAAGTTCTTGCCACCTTCTTTTCCGAATATATAGTACTTATTCTCCGGCAGCTCCTCTGGTGTAAAGTATGCCATGTTCTCAATGACGCCCAATATTGGAACGTTGATCTGTGGCTGACGAAACATTGCCATCCCTTTGGTCGCGTCGGCTAATGCAACTTTCTGCGGGGTGGTCACGATGACGGCGCCAGTAACAGGTACCGTCTGCACTAAAGTAAGGTGGATATCACTCGTGCCGGGCGGCAGATCGATGAACAGGTAATCGAGCTCACCCCAGATTGTGTCGCTGATAAATTGCTTCAGTGCCGAGCTTGCCATTGGTCCCCTCCACACTACGGCACTGTCTGGTGGCGCGAGGAATCCAATGGAGATGAGCTTCACGCCGTATTGTTCCAGCGGCAGGATAAAATTTTTCCCATTAACCTCTTTCACCTCGGGTTGATCGCGCTCACAGTTGAACATCACCGGAATTGAAGGGCCAAAGATGTCGGCGTCGATAAGTCCTACCTTGGCACCGGCCTGCGCGAGTGCAACGGCAAGGTTCGTGGTTACCGTAGATTTGCCCACGCCACCTTTTCCTGACGCGATCGCGATTATATTTTTTACCCCTGGCAGCAGTGGCGCATTGTCGCGGAGGGAAGTGACCGACGAGGTCATGTTGATCTTGATCACAGCGTCCTTACCGGCGATCTTCCGAACGGCTTGTTCGCAGTCTTTCCGGATCATTTCCTTTAAAGGGCATGCAGGAGTGGTAAGCACGACCGTGAATTGAATGTGTTCGCCGTTGACGGTAACGTCCTTAATCATGTTGAGGCTGACCAGGTCACGCTTCAGATCGGGGTCGTTGACCGTAGAGAGGGCTTTGATGACGTCTTCGGAAGTAATGTTCATAAAGAAAGGATGCATTTCCCGCTGATTGCGCCGATTTCGCTGATGAATTTTTCTGCGTGATTTGCGAGATCTGCGGGAGAATTTTTCTGCAAGTTAGGATTGGTTCGCCAATTTTCTTTAAAAATCGCAGAACCGCTATAGGTTAGTATCTTTGAAGCCCCATGATCAGTCGCGAGACCATCGATGAAGTAAAGAACCGGATCGACATCGTTGATGTGATTAGCGATTTTATTTCCCTTAAGAGGGCAGGACAGAATTATAAGGCGCTCAGTCCTTTCAATAACGAAAAATCGGCATCTTTTTTTGTGGTCCCCGGCAAGGGAATATTCAAAGACTTTAGCAGTGGAAAGGGAGGCGATGCGATCACCTTTGTCATGGAGCATGAGGGGATGAGCTATGTAGAAGCGATCCGGTTTTTAGCGAAAAAATACGGGGTTGAGATCCACGAGGATGCGCAATCTGACGAGCTGCGGGAACAGCAAAGCGAACGCGAAGGACTTTATATCCTGATGAACTTCGCCAAGGATTTTTACAAAGATAACCTGTTTAATTCCGATGAAGGTCGTGGGATCGGCCTCAGTTACTTTCATGAACGAGGCTTCAATGATCGCACGGTCAATAAGTTCGAGCTGGGGTACGCATTGGAAGGATGGAATAATCTCAGCGATGCCGCCATCAAGGCGAATTATAATAAGGAGCTTCTGGAAAAGACTGGCCTTGTAGTAAAGAATGAGGAAGGCCGGACGTATGATCGCTTTCGCGGAAGGGTAATTTTTCCGGTTCACAATATGTCCGGAAAAGTCATTGCGTTTGGTGCGCGGATGTTGGGGAAAGAAAAGAATCAGCCGAAGTACATCAACTCACCTGAAACCGAGATCTACCACAAAGGCGGCGTCCTCTATGGTTTGTACCAGGCAAAAAATATCATCCGCCAGAAAGACAATTGTTTTTTGGTTGAAGGGTACACCGATGTGATATCGATGCATCAGGCAGATGTTGAAAATGTTGTGGCTTCATCGGGTACTGCGCTGACGGAAGATCAGATTAAGCTCATCAGAAGATTTACTGATAATGTGACCGTGCTGTTTGATGGTGATGATGCGGGGATCAGGGCCGCTCTCCGTGGAATCGATTTGATACTCAAGGGAGGGTTGAATGTTCGTGTTGTTCTCTTTCCTGACGGTGAGGACCCGGATAGCTTTTCGCGAAAGGTGGGTACGACGGAATTTCAAAAGTATTTGGCCGACCACTCCCAGGATTTTATTTCTTTCAAGGCGGGCCTTTTTGCAAAGGAGGCCGCGGCCGATCCCGTGAAGAAATCGGCGTTGATTCACGACATAGTCAACACGATCTCGTTGATCCCCGATCATTTGAAGCGAACTATTTTCCTGCAGGAGTGCAGCAGAATCATGACGATACCGTTCGAGTTGATCAACTCAGAAGTAAATAAGTTGTTGATCAGGAAACGCATCGATGAGAGGCAGCAGGGTGGTAGCGCTACTAAAAAGGATTCTGCAGCGCTCAGCCTTTCCGACGTCCACGAGCTTTCGAAATCGTTCGTGTATGATCCGGTTGCGAGTGTGATGCTTCTTGAAAAAGAGTTTTTAAAAGTCCTGGTGCTCCTTGGTAACATGAAGACACCAGGTGATGAATATGTTTACGAGTTTTTGTTTCATGAAAGTGAAGACATAGAGCTTCTTGACAAGTCACACCAGGCAGTCTATGATGCATATCGCGCTGAAGTTGCCAACGGAGTGCTGCCAACCCCGGAGTCATTTTTGAAAGTGGTGCCACGCGAATATTTCCAGGTTGTGTCAGATCTAATGGTGCAAAAGTTTCATATCAGCGAAGGATGGCAAAAGAAACAGATCTATGTCGGGCCGGAATACCAGGCCGATGAGGCACCGTCCAAAGTAATACTGCGACTCAAGTTCGGGGCGTTAAACAAAATGTCTGTCGACAATCTTGAGAAAATCAAGAGCGTGCCGGAAGGACCGGAGCAGGATAATTTGATAGACACGCTTTCCAATATCAACATGGTGAAGAATCAGATCGCTGAATTGCTAAGCATCGTGGTTGCCCGTAATGCTGTGAACCAGGTAACCAATTAGTGTTGAGTGTTCCGGAACATAACGCACCGGGGATTTGTTGAATCCGGTGACGTTTCCCCGAAAATTGCGAATATTGAATAGTGAAATAGTTAATAGTGAATATTGAAGTTTTAAAATGAACCAGGCACCCTCTATAAAGCTCGATCTTATTGAAGAGGCCATTTCTGACATCAGAAGCGGCAAGATGATAATTGTTGTTGACGATGAAGATCGAGAAAACGAGGGCGACTTTATCTGCGCTGCGGAAGCCATTACGCCTGAAATTGTGAATTTCATGACAAAGGAGGGCCGGGGCCTTATCTGCGCACCCCTTGCTGAAGGACGCTGCGAGGAGCTTGGACTTGATCTGATGGTTGGCCGGAATACGGCAGTCTTTGAGACGCCTTTTACCGTTTCAGTTGATTTGATTGGCAATGGCTGTACGACCGGAATTTCAGCTCATGATCGCGCCAAAACAATCAAGGCGCTTGCCGATCCAAAAACCAAGCCGGATGATTTCGGTAAGCCTGGCCACATATTCCCGTTGAAAGCCAAGAAGGAAGGTGTGTTGCGGCGCGCGGGCCACACTGAAGCTGCGATTGATTTTGCTCGCTTGGCAGGATTTAGTCAGGCAGGCGTTCTTGTCGAGATCATGAACGAGGATGGTTCAATGGCCCGACTGGCGGATCTCAGGAAGGTAGCGGACAAGTTTTCATTGAAGCTGGTTTCGATAAAGGATCTCATCGCTTACCGGATGAAAGCTGAATGCCAGGTAAGAAGGCGTGTGGACGTAAACATGCCAACGGCATATGGCGATTTTAAACTTGCTGCCTATGAGCAAATCGACACGGGCGAGCTGCATCTCGCGCTTGTTAAAGGAGAGTGGCAGAAGGACGAACCTGTGCTTGTGCGTGTACATTCCTCTTGCGTGACGGGTGATATTTTCGGCTCGTGCCGGTGTGATTGCGGGACCCAGCTCCACGTGGCGATGAAGATGGTTGAAAAGGAGGGAAAGGGCGTTGTGCTTTACATGAAGCAGGAGGGTCGGGGCATCGGATTACTTAACAAGCTTAAAGCATATAAATTGCAGGAAGAAGGGCTTGATACGGTGGAAGCGAACATCCAACTTGGATTTGACATGGACATTCGCGACTACGGGATCGGTGCACAGATACTTCATGATCTCGGCATCAGCAAGCTTCGGCTGATAACCAACAATCCGAAGAAGCGCGTTGGGCTCATGGGTTACGGTCTGGAAATTGTAGAGAATGTTGCTATTGAAACGGTGCCCAATAAGCACAATGAAAAGTACCTCAAAACCAAAAGGGATAAATTGGGGCACAACATTTTGAAACACTTATGAAGTTTCTCTTTTTCATTTGCTTTCTTTTTGCCGCATCTGCAAACGCTCAGCGTTTTCCGTTTGAGTTCTGGCATGAAGGAAAGATTGTATTGGAAGAGGGTGACACACTCCGCGGAAATATAAAGTACGATCTTCAGAGTGACCTGCTTCAATATGAAAAAGACAATAAGCTGGGATCGTATACTGCACGCAAGGTAGTTTACTTCGAGATATTCGATAAAACAGTAAAACGATACCGTCACTTCTACTCACTGCCGTACGCGGCAATGGGTGCGTACAAAGCTCCAGTTTTTTTTGAACTGCTGACCGAAGGAAAGCTGACTCTGCTTTGCCGTGAGGCCGTCGAGTTGAGGAGCTACCCCAGCTCATTTTATTATTATGGATCCACCAACAGGATGGTGCTGGTGTACAAATACTTCTTCCTGAATGATCAGGGTAAAATTGAGCCATTCACCGGAAAGCGCAACGATCTTATTGACATGATGGGCAACCAGGGGACAACGGTCGAGAAATACATGAAGACGAATCGCCTCGGTCTTGACTCGAAGTACGAATTTGCGCAGATAGTAGAATACTATAATTCACAGTTCAAAGAATGAGTAAACCCCTGATCCTTGTCTCAAACGACGATGGCATAACGTCGCCGGGAATTCGAAATTTAGTGGAGGTGATGAAGTCTCTGGGTGACGTCCTCGTCGTTGCGCCGAACAGGCCGCAGTCGGGGATGGGTCACGCGATCACCGTCGGTGATACGTTGCGGCTAAAAGAATCGGATATTTTTGATGGCGTGCGCTCGTTTGAATGCTCTGGTACGCCTGCCGATTGCGTTAAGATGGCGCGACATTATGTGCTAAAAGGTCAGCGTCAGCCGGACGTAGTTGTGAGCGGCGTCAACCACGGGAGTAACACATCCATTAGTGTGCTGTATTCAGGCACGATGTCGGCGGCAATCGAGGCTGCTATTGAAGGAACACCGGCGATAGGATTTTCTTTGTGCGACTTTAGTGCAAACGCGGATTTTTCGCATACGCGCGAATACATCAGCCGCATCACAAAACAAGTACTCAGCAAAGGTTTGCCGAAAGGTGTCGCGCTGAATGTGAACTTTCCGCCTAAGCGGAATGAAAACCTGAAAGGTATTAAGGTCTGCCGGCAGGCAAACGCAAAGTGGGTAGAGGAATTTGACGAGCGTCGTGATCCAAATGGGCGGCGCTACTTCTGGATGACAGGGAACTTCGTAAACTTCGATAAAGGTGAAGATAACGACGAATGGGCTATCGCTAATAACTTCGTCTCGGTGGTGCCCTGCCAATTCGACCTCACGGCTCACCACGCGATTCCAGTATTGAATGACGATTGGAATTCAATACTTATCTGAGGTTCGATTTTACTTCTTGTATTTTCTTCGTTCTTAGAGTCCTCAGCGCTTTTGGTTTAGACCGGATCTACATCAAAAACTACGGACACGTTGCGGAAGGTCTTATCCTGATAAAGTCGATCCGCTATGTCGCCTAAGGTTGTCTTGATGGCTGTCAGCTTTCCCTGGTTGCGGGGGATCTTAATTAGAATCGTATATAAAAACTCGTTGCGGATCTTGGATATCATCGGTTCGCCTGGGCCCATGATGCGTGTCCCTTTTATTTCCTGGCGCGCCTTTTCGGCAATCCATTCAGCTGCGTGCCTGCTGATGTTTCTGTCTGTGTGTTTCAGTGTTATTTCGATCAAGCGAGCGAAAGGCGGGTAGGTGAACAGTTCGCGATCCTGGAGTTGAGTATCGAGAAACCCCACGACATTGTGATCAACGACGAATTCAAACAATGGATGCTGGGTGTTGGACGTCTGAATGATGACCTTGCCTTGCTTGTTGCGTCGTCCGGCGCGGCCGCTGACCTGGAGGATAAGCTGAAAGGCACGCTCATACGATCTGAAATCCGGGAAGTGCATCATCCTGTCTGCGTCGAATACCGCCACCAGGTTTACCTTGTCGAAGTCCAGGCCCTTGGTAACCATCTGCGTACCCACGAGGATGTCTGTTTCGCCTTTTTCGAAACTGTCGAGTATGGTCTCATACCCGCTGCGTGTACGCGTGGTGTCAAGGTCCATCCGACTGACGCCTGCCTCCGGAAAAAAAATCTTCAGCTCTTCTTCCATTTTTTCGGTGCCATACCCCAAAGTCAATATCCGTTTTGAAGTGCACACCGGACACTGCTTTGGTAGCTCTTCACGATATCCACAATAATGACAAATGAGCGCGTGACGATATTGATGATAGGTAAGGCTCACCGCACAATTGATACAAGTGGGCACCCACCCACAATCTTCGCATTGGACAAATGGCGAATGACCGCGACGGTTTTGAAATAATATAACCTGTTCCTTTAAAGCAACAGTCTCTTTGATCTCCCGGAGCAGCAGTGAGGAAAATTCTCCTTTGTTTGTCTTTTGTCTTCTTTCTTTTGAAAGGTCTGCGAAAACGATCTCGGGTATTTTTGATTCCCCAAATCTCTGCGTGAGCGTAACAAGTCCGGATTTCCCTGACCTCGCTTGAAAATAGCTTTCACAGGAGGGTGTAGCCGTTCCCAGGAGAACTTTAGCGTGGTGATGCTGGCCCATCACCAACGCAACGTCACGGGCATGGTAACGAGGCGCGGGATCGTGTTGCTTGTAAGAGGGATCGTGCTCCTCATCGACGATGATCAGGCTTAGATTATCGAAGGGAAGAAAAACCGACGAGCGCACACCCACTACGAATCTGAATTTGCCATCAAGTACGCCATTCCATACCTCGACACGTTCATTGTCTGAGAATTTGGAATGGTAGACACCCATGGTTGCGCCAAAGATCTTCTTTAGCCTGTGAACGATTTGCGTTGTCAGTGCAATCTCGGGAAGTAGGTACAGGACTTGCGATCCTCCCTCCAACGCTTTTCGGATCAGGTCGATATAGATCTCTGTTTTACCGCTTCCTGTGATGCCATGCAACAGGGCAGTGCCATGTGTTTCAAAACTTTGAACGATCTGGTTCCTGGCTTCTTCTTGTTTGTCGCTCAAAAGATTTGGATGCTCTGTGGTCACCTCGTCGAAGCCAAAACGAGGTACGACGATCTCGAACTCTTCAAGGACTTTGTTTTTTACCAACGTCATCAGTGAAGACTCGGAAATATCTTCGGTAACAATCTCATGCTTTGAAAGTCCTCGCTCGTTAAGGGTGGCATCCTGAAATACCGGTACTTCCTGCAGATATTTTAGGAGGACACTTTCCTGCTTTGGCTTCGAGGCGAGGACTTCGAACAACGCTTCCAGCTTTGCTTTCTCAACATACCCTGCCGCAAGTCGAAATCGTTTTTCAGTCTTTGGCTTATACTTTTCTTTCACCTTCTCGAAAAGGATGATCGCTTCTTTCGATGACAATGATTTTAGAATACTATAGATCGATTTGACATCGAGTATCTTTGCAACTTCGGAATAGGACAGGGCTTCGGTTTTGAGGTGGTTGATTACGATCCTTTCCTTTTCCGAAAAGTCAAAAGGACTTTCTTCAAGATCGAATGAAGGATGAAGCTGTAACATTGACTCGCTGGAGAGCTTCAGCCCGGCCGGCAGTGCAGCATTCAGGACTTCACCCTGGGTGCACATATAATAGTTCGCCATCCATTCATAGAGGCGAAACTGAAGAGACGTGATTACCTCCCTTTCGTCGAGGAGCTCGAGCAAGTACTTCGCTTCATAGTCTACAGGAGGTTGCTGATGCAGGGTGGCAATGACGCCAGTAAGGATTTTGCGTTGACCGAAAGGAACAATGGCTCGTTGACCGACTTTCACGATCTCGTTCCACGCAGCAGGCACACGGTAGGTAAATAGTTTCGGCACCGGCACCGGTAAGATCAGCTCAACGAAGTACGTCTCGTGGTTCAAGGTTCAAGGTTTATCCCGACGAAGCGCCTCGCGTAGTCGGGTTCAAAGTTCAAAGTCCCGTTCGATAACATGCCTCGTGAAGTCAGCGTTTCAATTTTCTTATTAATATGACTTAGCACCTAATAAAGCAATTATTTTCTTACCGTGCTTCCAACTGGCTCAATGCTTTCCTGACGTTATCGACTGGCAATTTGCATGTTTTATTGAAACACACATATATCAAGGTTTTTCCATCCCTTGCTTCCCGACCTTGCAGGAGTGGCAAAGTACTGCTGCTTCGTGTTCCAAGGGTGAGGGAGAACGGATTATAATGCTGGTGCAGTTCCTTTCGCATGATATGAACTTCTGATCCTGATATTACCACCTCGGAAAAGCCGACCGTGAGTTCTGTCAGCAACAGGCCCCAATGCGACATGTAGCTGGGTTCCGACTCGATGAGATTTGCAAGCTTTGCGGTCATGGCGGATGCGATCGTCTTCCATTCATCGATATCCAGGAGGGTTCCAAGATGATAAAGGTTGCGTGCCATCACCGAGTTGGACGACGGGATGACATTGTCAAAGACTTCTTTTTTCCGGGCAATCAGCTTGTCAGATGCCGAGAAATGGAAATATCCCTCATGCAGATCAAAGAAATTTGCGATCGTGTACTCGCACCATCTTCTTGCCTTGGCCAGCGTCGTTTCATCAAAGGTTACCTGGTAGAGCGAGGTATAGGCCTGAATTACAAACGCATAGTCTTCCAGGAACCCCTCCGTTTCAGAATGCTTGTTCTTGAATGCACGATAAATCTTGCCGTTCGCGATAAGGCGTGCCTCTACGAATTCAATGCTTTTGGCGGCGATCTGCAAGAACTGGGTATCTCCAAATACCCGGTATGCATCGATCAGGCCCTGAATAGTCATCGCGTTCCACGCGGTCAGAATCTTATCATCAAGACCGGGCCTGACGCGGATGTCTCTGAGTCGCAGCAGTTTTTCCCTTACCCGCCTGATAAACACCTCATCGGAGAATGTTTCCGGCTGGAGAAGAATATTTCGTCCATGCTCCCAGTTGCCTTCACTAGTGACTTGAAAGTATTTTGATGCGAAATCGAAATCCTCTCCAAGCGCCACTTTCAGCTCGTCATAAGTCCAGGTATAGAATTTCCCTTCTACACCTTCACTGTCTGCATCGAGCGCAGAATAAAATCCACCCTCGGGATGAGTCATCTCCCGGTTGAGCCATCCGACGCTATCATATACTACTTCCTTAAAGAGATCATTTTTTGTGATCACGTAGGCTTCACTGTAGAGACTCAGAAGTTGTGCATTGTCATAAAGCATTTTTTCGAAGTGAGGCGCAAACCATTCCGCGTCGACGGAGTAGCGAGAGAAGCCACCTCCGACCTGGTCGTACAATCCGCCTTTGGTCATCTTTTCGAGCGTCATGACGACCATGCTTAGTGCTTCCGCGTTACCGGTCAGGTGGAAATACCGAAGCAGAAACATCCATATGGAAGGCATTACGAACTTCGGAGCCTTGTCCATTCCGCCCCACCTTTTATCGAAGCGCTTTTCCAGAGTGGCAAACATTGAATCCAATGTGGACTTGTTGAATTTTTTCAGATCAGGATCCTGGGCGAATCGCTGTAAGTCACTCGTCTGAAGATGCTTTCGCAAGTCCTCTGCGGACTCGTCGATTTCTTTTCGCCGCTTCTGGAACGCCGCACTCAACTGCTGCAGTACGCTAATCCAGTTAGCCGGAGGAAAATACGTTCCGCCGTAAAAAGGTTTTTGGTCGGGGGTGAGAAAAACATTCAGCGGCCATCCTCCTTGTTGTTGCATCGCCTGAACGGCTTCCATATAGACCTGATCGATATCGGGCCTTTCTTCACGATCGACTTTGATGCAGACAAAATGTTCATTCATGACGGCCGCGATATCCTCCTTTTCAAAACATTCGCGCTCCATCACATGACACCAATGGCACGATGAATACCCAATACTGACCAGTATCGGCTTATCTTCCTTTTTGGCCTTCTCCAATGCTTCGGCTCCCCACTCGAACCAGTCCACCGGGTTATAGGCGTGCTGCAGCAGGTAAGGACTGGCAGTGTTAATTAGGCGATTGGATTTTCTTTCTGGATTCTGGCTCATGAGGCTGTCGGGATGCAAACCTTCAAAAAACAACTATGCCATTTGAAAGATTCGGTCTTAAGTCTCAACTGCAATTTGTGATCGTACATTATCAATTTCTTCTTTGAGATTGGCATGCTGCCCAAGGTCTTCGAGCTGAAAGAGGAGGTCTATTAGAAATCTCTTGTGGGAAGGACTGGCTGCGTTGAATGCTTTGTGCGCAAGTGATTTTCTGATCTGTGTCAGCCTGTCGATGAAAGCGGACGTGTCGGAGGAAAAATATGCGGCACTAAATTTTTCCCATATATAGGTTTCAGCTGCCACTGTTGGATGTATGAGATCGTCTTTATAGAATCTGTAATCCCGAAGGTCATCCATCATGATTTCATAGGATGGAAAATAATCGACACTTGAGTTTTCGGAGGCGATCTCGTGACAGGCCAGGCGCAGCACAGACTTGCTTACTGCATTCAATTCGAGCGTATCTTTTACATGGCGAACGGGGCTCAACGTCAAGATCACCCTGACTTTGGGGTTGATCGATCTAAGGTTTTTCAGCATCATGTGAAATGAATCCTGAATCTCCGATTGGGTTGAAAGCTTCTTGGTAAACAGTTTTGCGGGCATTTTATGACAGTTGGCCACTGCCTCACCGGTATCCTCACGTTCGTACACCCATGCGGTGCCATAAGTGATCATCACGACGTTACACTGCTTCAGAAAGAAATGGAGGGCAGCGATCGCGGAATTGATCTTCTCCTGGAGCTTACTGCGGTCGTCAGCATGAAAATGGCTATGAAAGTCATAATTCAGATGCGATTCCTGATTTACCAGGTAAGTGTGCAATTGTGGATATTCCTGAAAGGCAGAGTAGTTGATGAGCTTGTGAATTGCAAGTGGATGATAGCAGGTTCCGAAGGGATTAGCAATAACATGGAACTTGTTCTCCAGAAAACGCGCGCCCATCATTTCTGAGAAACAGGAGCCAATAGTGAGAATTGTATCTTGTAGCCCAATCTTTACCGACGACGGTTCGACGTTGAGTTCTGTGCGGAATTCCATAAGACGAAATTAGCACTTCGCGATCCGACTTAGAAAGGTGGTACTCGAATAGTTAGTTCTTGCCGAATTGGTATCCAACTAAGGCATTAAAACTTGATAAGTTCAGTGTTCCGCCCGTTTCGGATGGAAGCGACGTGAACTCATAACGCCCTTCTATCAGCAGTTTGTTGAGCGAGATGCCGGCAAGTGCTACCAGTCCAATTCCATTTTTAAATTGACCGACAGGACCCCGGTACACCTGAATGCGCTGAACCACGACATCGCCAATTGTCCTTACGTCATCGATTGCAAGATTATTCTTAGTCGCGGTCGGCAACGCAAGCGTGGGGCCCAAGGCCACGTAGGGTTTTAGTTTCCATGATGTAAGGTGGCGGGTGGCAAGGAGATTTATCTTAGAGATGGCAAGTTCTATCTCTGATGAGCTTTCATCCGAACCCTGTTTGACACTTCCACTATAGGCATGAGATTTCCAACTGTACTCGAGACCGAGAGACATAGTCTTTTTGCGCGAGTAAGCCCTGAAGCCGATTATGAACGTAGGACTGAATGAAGGTTGAAATTTGAGATCGGAGAGTTGCGTGGTCGTTGCATATTGTGATCCACTATAGCCGACGAAATTTGCGCTCGTAATCACTCCTCCCGCCATCAGGTAAAGTGACATTTTCGCCTTCGGCGGTTCTTCATCATAACTTGATACCGACCCCACGCATTTGTTATAGTCCCGGATCACGCTCCTCAGAGACTTTTCATCAAACCTTGTTCGCGTGTAATCTTTATCGCACCCGGTGAGCCGATTCTTTAACTGATCCTTATATAGTTCGGATTCTATCACTGCATTCCTCTTGGTGTACAGGTACCTGATAAGATCAAGTTCCTCGATCTTATCCTGATTCATCTGTAGAAAGTAATGGTCCTTATTGGATTCGTCCGTGTAACCATAGAGAGACGCCTTGCCCCCTATGAGCAAGTTGAGAAAAACTGTCCGATGCTGAACTTTTGGCATTGGGTCGTCAACTTCCAGCCGTGAAATGTCAGTGGGCTTCAGGTCAATATCAACCCCAGCGGACAAGTAATGGGAGTTATAACGTTTTAAATAGAATGATTTGACGTCACTTGGCTGATAGTCAATAACTTCCTTGTCTGACGGGTTTCTCTTAAAAGAAACGCGTTTCATTGGACCGGATTCTTTGTCTCTGATGAAACCTCTCAGTGTGTCGCCTGCTACCGTGATCACATAGCCTTCTTCGTATGATTGACCGTAAGACTGGATTCGACCGGCCAAAATTGTAGGAACGATGGCAAGAGCCAGCAAGGATTTCAACATAGTTTAGGGAAAGATGAAAGGTGGTCTAATGTAATAAAAAATGGGTTGAGAGGGGCGCGCGTCAATAAATATTTTACCCATGCTATTCCTCGAAGGAATTGTGTGTTGATTTTCGATATTTACGACCGCGTAAATGCTATTTCTTAATTTAATATGAACGCTGATCCGACTCCCGAAAAGATCCCTGTAAAAATATTTGCGACCTCTGACGAGGGCTCTGTTTTTGTTGCTAATGAAATCGCGGAGCTGATCCGCCAGAGGCAACGCGAGAAAAAGAATTGTGTGCTAGGTCTGGCCACAGGCTCGACGCCCACAAGGTTGTATGCAGAGCTCGTTAAACTGCATGCGAAAGGACTGAGTTTTAAGAACGTTATTACATTCAATCTGGACGAATATTTTCCGATGCAGCCTGATTCTCTCCAGAGCTACGTTAGATTCATGCGCGAACATTTATTCGACCATGTTGATATCCCCGAAAAAAATATCAATATCCCGGACGGCACCATTTCAAAGCAAAAAGTGGCGGGGTTCTGCCGGGCATACGAAAAGGAGATAGCTTCGCTGGGCGGTATCGACATCCAGATCCTCGGCATCGGCCGCACTGGTCACATTGGATTTAACGAGCCAGGATCTTCCGAACGTTCTGAAACCCGATTGATAACGCTCGATCAGGTTACCCGCATCGATGCAGCCAGCGATTTTTTTGGAGAAGAGAATGTGCCACAGAATGCGCTCACGATGGGGGTGGGCACCATTCTGAAATCGAAGCGCACAATCATGATGGCATGGGGAGAAGGAAAAGCACCGATTGTACAGAAAGCTGTGGAAGGACCTATAACGGATCAGGTGCCCTCTACTTACTTGCAGCGTCACCCGAATCCCCTCGTTGTGTTGGATGACGCGGCCTCATCACAATTGACTAAAATCAAAACACCATGGCTGCTTCAAAGCATCGAGTGGAATGATAAGTTGATTCGTAAAGCGATCGTGTGGTTATGTCAGACTTTGAAGAAACCGATTTTGAAGCTCACCAACCATGACTATATGGAACACGGCATGAGCGACATTATCACTGAATTCGGCTCTGCATATAAGGTGAACATCAAAGTATTCAATCACTTGCAGCATACGATCACCGGTTGGCCGGGCGGCAAGCCAAAAGCGGATGACACCAACAGACCCGAACGCGCAAAGCCATTTCCAAAACGGGTTGTTATTTTCAGCCCTCATCCCGACGACGATGTTATTTCAATGGGTGGTACTTTTATCAGGCTGGTCGACCAGGGGCATGACGTTCATGTTGCCTACCAGACATCGGGCAACATTGCAGTTTTTGACGACGATGCAGTAAGGTTTGCTGATTTCGTCCGCGACTTCAACACGGCATTCGGTCAGAAGAAATTTGAAGGTGAGAAGTTCTACAAACAGATCACTGATTCGATCAGGAGAAAGAAGCCGGGAGAGGTCGACAGCCCCGAGGTCATGACGATCAAGAGTTTGATCCGCAGGGGGGAAGCGAAGGCAGGCTGCCGGTATACTGGAATTCCTGATTCCCGTGCTCACTTTCTCGACATGCCGTTCTATGAGACCGGAAAGGTCAAGAAGAAGCCTCTTAGCGAAGCCGATATTAAAATTATCGTGGATCTGCTGCAGCAGATTAAACCTCACCAGATCTATGCCGCTGGAGACCTATCCGATCCGCATGGCACACATCGCGTGTGTCTCGCCGCTATTTTCAAAGCATTAACCCGTTTGAAAAAACAGCCGTGGATGAAGGATTGTTATGTCTGGCTTTATCGAGGTGCCTGGCAGGAATGGGACATCGACCAAATTGAGATGGCTGTTCCCCTGAGTCCTGACGAGTTACTCCGCAAGCGCAAGGCTGTGTTCAAACACCAATCGCAAAAGGATAGTGCGTTGTTCCCCGGCAACGACCAGCGTGAGTTTTGGGTGCGCGCGGAAGATCGCAATCATGCTACGGCTGCTGCCTACAACCAGTTGGGATTGGCTGAGTATGAGGCGATTGAAGCATTCGTCAGGCATGAATTTTAATTAGGAAATTAACTTCGCCGCTGCCAGCCTAACTTGAACCTTGAACCTTAAACGTTAAACCCTCAACTTCTAAGCATGTCCCAAACGCTAGTTTCCTGGAATGTTAATGGTATCCGCGCGATCGTAAAGAAAGGATTCCTGGAAAGTATTAAGGCAATGGCCCCCGATGTATTGTGTTTACAAGAGACCAAGGCAGCTGAGGAAGAAGCAAAGTCCACACTCGATATTTTTCATACCCATCATGTCTATGCAAATTCATCTAAGGCGAGAAAGGGATATTCGGGGACGGCGATCATTTCAAAAGCGGAACCGATCAACGTTACTTACGACATTGGACTGGAGGAATACGACAATGAGGGAAGAGTGATCACGGCTGAATACATCAATTATTTTCTTGTGACAGTGTATACTCCGAATTCGGGAGAAGGATTGTCACGGCTCGAATATAGGGAAAAGTGGGACGTCGAGTTCGGTGCATACCTTTCCTGGCTGCGCAAACGTAAGCCGGTAATCGTGTGCGGCGACTTTAACGTTGCCCATCAGGCTATTGATCTGGCCCGGCCAAAAGAGAACTACAATCGTTCAGCGGGTTACACTCAAAAAGAGATTGATGGGTTTACACGGTTGCTCGAAACCGGATTCACGGATACGTTTCGTCATTTTTATCCAACAACCGCCAAGTACAGCTATTGGGATTATGTGACCTTTGCCCGCGACAAGAATGTGGGGTGGCGCATCGATCATTTTCTGGTTGACAACCGGATGATGCCTGCTGTTCAGGATGCAATGATTTTCAATGAACACATGGGCTCAGATCATTGCCCGGTTGGAATAAAGCTCGACCTCAGGGAAAAATAGCACGTTATGTTTCATTTCAGGGCCTTGATCGTTGCTTTGATGTTGTCCTTAATTTTCACTTCGTGTGGCTACAAACTCGATGGCAAGGAAGAAATTCAATACCACGGCGCAACTTTCAGGTACGAACATTATTCAAAGACAACGTTGGAGACCACACTACATCAGCATAGTATCATTTTCTCGAAGCCAGGCCAAAAAGACAGGGCGTTCATCGGGGGTGATGCAGGCGACTTGAGCAAGTTCCCAATTAACAAGAATTTGTTGAAGGGTATCGAATACGTGGTCATTGATACGGTGATGCGCAAACGATACGTCAATTCGCCGACAGAGACCGAGTGTACACTGTATATAGACCCTGCTGTGTTTTCATTGGATGAATTTCACGCCATTGTTGATTTTATCAAATCGAATTACCAGCGCCCGATTGATGAAAACAAGCTCGTGCAGTGGATGGATTCTGACGTGCTCGGCCTCGAGAAAGGAGATATCTATTTCACTGTCTATGCTGCCGTGTATCAAAGCCTTGCGAACCTGGAACCTGAATATTTCGCGTCAAAAGACGAATGGTTTCGCGTGACAGTAAGCAACGATCTTATGATTCATTATGGTATGGACGGCACGCCTCTTGAAGGTTTTTTTGGTTACAAGCTAAAAGGCGATACGTTGTTTTATCCGAGCTACGATCGACGTTCGAAAGCCGATTCACTTTTGTTATACAAGAGCAAAGACGGCGAAGCATTTGGGGAGCGGGTTAAGGCAGTGGTGGAGTACACGCCGCAGTAATCAAAAACATTGACCAATCCCAGTCCGGGTGAATAAATTGATTATGCCGAAAGGCGTGTAACTGCTATTTTGCACATAACATAATCCATTATCTAATGTCACTTAAGAGAAGAGATTTCATCCGCAGTTCAGCAGCTGGCCTTGCCGGTGTTGCAGTCGCTGGCTCCATTGGCGTTTCAGCAAAGGGGCATACTGTTGAAAGTTTTGAATCACTCACACCATTGGCAGGTGACGCTGTCCCAATTTCTGTTGACGAACGAAAAGCACGCATTGCCAAAGCGCAGAAGCTGATGATCGACAACAAGATCGAAGCGATCTACCTGGATGGCGGCACGGCAATGAATTATTTCACGGGCGTTCAATGGGGTAATAGCGAAAGGATGATGGCGGCAATCATACCTGCGAAGGGTGAGGTCAAATACGTGGGACCTCATTTTGAAGAAGCACGTCTGAGAGAGCTGATAAAGATTGGAAATGATGTGCGGGTGTGGGAGGAACATGAAAGTCCTTATAAAATTGTTGCTCAGATTTTTTCAGACTTTGGAATAAAGACTGGCAGGATAGGGATGGAGGAGCGCGTCCGCTTTTTCCTATTCGATGGTATTCGCAAAGAAGCACCGAACCTGGAATACGTCAGTGCAGATCCGGTGACAATGCAATGCCGCATCATCAAGAGTCCGGCTGAACTGGCGCTCATGCAGAAAGCCAACGACATCACCCTCGAATCATATCGTATGGCGGTCGCTGAGTTGAGAGAAGGCATGACCCAGGGTGATCTTGCGGATCTTATCTCAAAGGCACATGCCAAATTAGGGGCGAGGGGCGGCGCATTGGTATCGTTCGGAGAGTTTACGGCTTTTCCGCATGGCAGCGTTGTGCCTCAAAAGCTCAAGAAAGGCGATGTAGTGTTGATCGACGGTGGATGTAGCGTCCATGGCTATGCCTCCGACATTACGCGCACGTTTGTATTTGGTGAGCCGACCAAACGTCAGCGCGAGATATGGAATCTTGAGAAAGCTGCGCAGGCCGCAGGCTTTGCCGCCGCGAAGCTGGGGGCTCCATGTGAAAATGTTGACATAGCGGCGCGCAAGGTTATCACCGACGCGGGCTTTGGTCCAGGTTATAAAGTACCCGGTTTGCCGCACAGAACGGGTCACGGCATAGGGATGGATGGTCACGAGTGGGGAAACATGGTGCTCGGAAACAAGCAACCGCTTCAGCCCGGAATGTGTTTCAGCGTTGAACCGACAATCTGTATTTATGGCGAGTTCGGAATTCGCATTGAAGACTGCGCATATATGACCGAACAGGGCCCGAAGTGGTTCACCACACCGAGTCAAAGTATTGAGAAACCATTCGAATGATTGCTCTTCACCTCATCGGCGATAACTCGATGTTAGGAGTGAGTCGGTGACTAATACGTTGTTGCGTGGCGAGCTGAGAAAATAGAAAGGAATTCTACTTGGAACTTTACTTATCCTTTTTATTCTCTACGACCATCACCTCGATTGCCTGGTTTGTTTCATTCACGTCCGCATGTTTCTTGTCCCCGGGAGGGTCAGCATCCAGCCAGTAAGCCTTTCCGGTTTCCCACTCAACCTTCTTTTTTTCTCCGGTATCCTGCTGGATTGTAAGCGTGCCTCCTTTGAGCACGACGATCGTGCGCCCGTGCTCATGGCGATGCATGGAAAGGGGAGAGTTGGGCATGATCACGGTCTTCCACACTTTCACGTCGTCATTTTCGAACATGGGGACACGGTGCGTGACGTTGGTATTTTGACCATATGATTCAGAAAACATGGCGGTTCCTGTAAGGAACACTGTGCAGAGAAATAACAAATGGATAATTTTCGTCATGGCTTGGCTGTCTACTAACGAGAAGGTAGGTATTTTTTAAAGATCGGGGAAATGAGAATTGTTCTGTTTGCAACTTGCGCCTACCTTGTCGGAATCGTACAATTCGAATCGTGTAAGGGATACTTAATTGACATTAAATTGATTCTTCACTAATAAATTTAATTACCATGACCACAAAAGAAGTAGCAGCCAAGTTTCATGAGTACATGCAGCAGGGCCAGTTCGAAAAGATCTACAACGAATTATACAGCCCGAATTGCACCAGCGAAGAGACGCCCGGTTCCGATTGGAAGATCGCGAAAGGGATGAAAGAGATCCACGAAAAAGGAAAGAAGTGGCAGGATATCACGGAGGAGATGTACGGTGGTACCACTGAAAAGCCTGTGGTTGCCGGAAACTACTTTACCTGCTACATGACGATGGACTTCAAACCGAAGGGTGGTCCTAGAACGAACATGGAAGAGATCGGATTCTATGAGGTGAAGGATGGGAAGATTGTGTCGGAGAAGTTTTTTTATCAGATGTAGGAATCAGGACTAAAGCGAAGCGCAGTGTTTTAGCGAATCCCAAACTTTACGGTATGCACTCGGATACCTTCGGTGCGAGAATTTAGAGTTTACTAAGATCGAGCGTCCAAACATCGTGACTGACGGCAGTCGTGTAGAATCCTTGACCAATGACCGCTTTATTGCCATTGACAAGACAAAACCCTGCTGTATTGGAGACGCCATCTTTTGTTGGCGCGCAACCCGCGTAGGTCCAGGTATTGTTTACAGGGTCGATGAACGTCATGAGACCTGAATTGTCGATAGCGAGAACCTTCGTTCCCATAGGAATGATAAAGTAGCGACCAAAATTAAAATACGTCGGCGGCGCGGACGTACTCATTGTCCATGAATTTGAAGTGGGATCATACACCATTCGATACAAGGTCGAATTTTTGCGAACGTAGTAGTACCCCTTGTTATTGTAGCTGAATGAAAGCGTGCTGTCAGAGCTTGCAATTGGGGCGGAAGGACGCTGGGTCCAGGTGTTGCTGGAAGTATTGTATTCGTGCAGCAAATTGGTGGAGCCGGACGGGCCCCTGCCGGCGCCAACATAAAAGCTTGATCCGATGGCAAAAGAGATGTTGCGATACTGGTAGCTAGTGGCGTCCGGACACGTTGTCACTTTCCCCCAAGAAACGAGGTTGGAGCGCTCATAAAAATCGGGTGAGCCTGCATGCCCGATGTATCCTTTGCTGCCCATGGAAAAGCAGGATGGTACCGAGTTGGAAACAGATGGTGGAGAAAAATCGGATCTCGAAATCCAACTATCTGTATTAAAATCATAGGAATATGGATATGCTGCGGGTCTGTCTCCCGGGAAATTATATCCGCCAATCACGTAACCCACTCCGTTGAGTGTAAGGAAACCGGGACTCACTCGATCGTCTATGAATGCGTTGGCTTGTTTTGTGAATGGCGACGGGTTTCCAATAGCGATCTGTTGTGTTGTGAAGAAAGGAACGCTCGATGTTGAATTAGTACGAAACTCGATTTGAAATCCTGATTTCAGTGCTTGATAGTTCTCTATCACGAATCGTAATTCATTGGTGGACTTATAGATCAGTTTTAGATTGTTAGTGAACGAGCCCTTCACCGAGGCAAGGATTATTGCGCAGTCAATCGGCGCCTGAGATTTTAGAATGATAATGTCCTTTGCATTTAGCGTCGTCGGAATAGCCGTCATGTCGAACGGACTTGTGGATGTGTTGATCAGAATATCATCATAAAACGATGCGGCCTCGATCCGCACGCGAAATGCAGGTGATAAGGACTGAAGGCGAACCGTAATTTGCGTGGGAGTCACGGTTAGCGGCTGCTGGACCGTTCCGTTTATAGAAAGTGATGTTAGGATTTTTCCATAGCTCTCCCAATTTATGATCATAATACCACAAAGAGTCGTTGCATTATCTACGGATATAATACCCGGTGACTTGAGCTGCAGCAATTCAGCGGCATGAGCAACCTTGACTCCGAATGCTAAGCCGACGGACACATGGCGCTTTAGAATTCCAGCTGGTACAACCACTTTAGCCATCGTTTCTGTTGCCTTCGTCGGCTTCGCGGAAACGGTAACGCCATCATATTCGAATAGTACATTTTCTTGCGCCGGATTGGCGATGAAGTTTGTCCCGGTGATCGTCAAAGTGTCGCCTGCCTGCACCAGTTTGGGATCAAAGTCTGTAATGATGGCATCGCCATCACTGACGCCCACAATAAATTTTTGTGCAGTTCCGTAAATTGTCAACTGACTGGTTTTAATGTACGCTCGAACATAGTATTGCACTCCCTCGGAAAATCCTGCCGTAAGCTTGTATGTGAAGGCACCTGCCCCTGGGGCGCCCAGTGATACAGTTGGATTGGACTGTATGGAAAGTGAGGCAGATCCGCCCCATACGAATCCCCGATCAACAACTGAGCTCGGATCACCTTCCGCAATACTTCCACTAAAGGTTACGTTGGCAAGCGAAACATCACTTGGAACATTAGTAATTACGAGCGGATAGGTTCGGTTTAGCGTATCCTCTTTACAAGATAGGGCTAATAAAAATATAAGAACGACTGTGAGATTATTTCTCATCGGAAGAAGTAGCCAGTGGTTATTGAAATGCCACTTTGCGTGGCGTTAATTTTAGATGGGATTCCAGATGTAGTAAAGCCATTTTGGCCGGTCACGTATCTCATCTCGAGCAGGAATTTTGATTTTCCCTTGTACTTAAAAAAATTTCCGGCACCAATTAAGAGCTGAGGACCAAGGGTCACCGATGTTACCGGAACGCCGTTGTCTATATAGATTGTGGACCCTTTTTGTGTGTCCGTCATGGAGGTTGATGAAAGATTGGTTGCGGCGGAAAAGACTACCCCCGAAGTCAAATAGAACGTTTTCGATGGGTCGGTCCAAAAATGAATCGCGACTGGCATGTCAAACTTGTTGTACGATACTTGAACTTGTGCGATGGGACTTACTTGACTGACGGCATTTGCCCGTATCGGTGCGAAGAGAACCCCTGTCCGGAGGCTCAATTGCTTGGAAAGATAAGGTATGCTGAACCAAAATTGTACTCCACCCGAGACGGGCGTGCTATTCGTGAGCTTTTTGCTCGTCAAGGCGGGATAATTATTGTTTTTATCGAAGGTCGTTGTCGAATTTGTCCAACCCCCTACGATGGCGATTTGGATTTCGACATAGTTGATATCCTTGAAATTTTGTGGGTCCCCCGAAGCGATACATTCATTGTATGTCGCCGCAAGCTCGCGTAATTTTTTTGGTTGAAGCTTCAGGTGTTGAAGTTTGGAGTTGGTGCTTGGGCAATCCGAAACGACGTTAGCTAATGCTTCGCGATACCCCGCTTTCGGCAACTGTATTGGACGATTATTACCTTTTTTAACAAGGTAAAGACTTAAAGCTTTATAGAACGCCAAATTGCCGTCATTCAGTTTTTCAAAAAAAAGATAGACACGATCGCTGGTACGAAATGACATGTAGCTCTTACCCTTATAAAATCCATATCCAAGGATTTGATTCGGCTCAAACCGTTTTGGACTCGAATTGATAGAGTCCTTGAAGTACATGGCGTTGGATGGAAGTGAATCAAGCTCCTCAAGATAACCGGCCTTCAAAACACTGTCCGGCCGAATAATATAACCGACGCTGAAAATGCGTTTCGTTTGCGCCTTGGCGCCAAGTACTGCACATATGAACACTATAGATGTGAGATATTTCATTTCAGAAAAAGTGATCAAGAGTTGTGCCTTTTCGCAATGTCAGTTCTACGATTTTATAACCTCAAAGTCCAGTGAGTGTTTAAATTTCATAAAGGAGTCTGGAGTCACGACCACTCTCGAAACGATTTGGAGTTTTTCGGTGCTTCCTTGTTTTATTAGAATCCATTCTGTCGGCATCGACTCGAATATTTTGAGGACTAATGTCTTGTATTTTGTATCGCCGGAAGCCCGAACAAACTTATAATTTCCACTTGGGTCAACTTCGAACACGACTTCCGACGTTTTCGAAATCGGAGTGGGTGCCTCCAACTCCTCCTTCAGCATGTAAAATAAAGTGTGAAATCTTTCCGGACCGCCAAGGAACGTCATGAGATCATTTTTCGGATCAACTAGGCGATTTGTTATAAGGACCTTTGAATCATGATTATATTCTTGAAACAGGTATCCTGATCGGGAATAGTACCGCCAAACACCTGCTTTGTTGTCATTCTCATGTATTCCAGTGCACATAATTTGCTGCCCAGTGGTATCATACTGGATCTGAAACCCCTTGTAATCCTTTGGTGCAGGAATAATGCTGGTTCGCTTGTCGCGACCTGTCATAGCTTGGAGCGAAGGCTTTGTTGCCGCAGGGTAATAGTAACGCCACGTGCCATTTTTTTTCCCTGCACTATAATCTCCCATGGACTTCAGGAAATTAGTGGGATTGAAATAGAAATCGACCCATCGTCCTGACTTCAAATTATTGTCGTATTGACCATATTCATTGATGTAGACGTTGTTAAAGAAATCAGTAGTTGTTGTCAGCGCCTCACCCTGCCTGATATCCTTGTTCTCTTTCAACACAAAGAACTCTTCGATTGTCTTTCCCCTGACTTTCCTCTTTTTGGTAAGCTCCTGGGCGAATGAAGCTGACAAGCAAAAGATCAAGCCTATGGCAATAAATAGTTTTGAATGCCACGTATTTAGCATAACGCGTAGTTAATGTTTAAAGCTCGGACCCAACGAGGATCCGCTGCCCAGCAATGAAGAAGGGACGTAACGAAACGAACTCTTCCAGATGAAATCTGTTTTACTCCCCGCGCTCGATCTGCGCGCCCAGCTTCTTTAACCTTCCCTCAATATCCTGATAACCTCTGTCAATCTGCTCTGCATTCGAGATTTCACTCTCACCAGACGCTGACAGCGCGGCAATCAGCAACGCAACTCCTGCACGTATGTCAGGAGATGACATCTTTATACCACGCAGCTTGTACTTACGGTCGATACCATTGACAGTCGCGCGGTGCGGATCGCACAGAATTATTTGCGCGCCCATATCGATGAGTTTATCCACAAAGAACAAGCGGCTTTCGAACATCTTCTGATGTATGAGCACGCTTCCCTTGGCCTGCGTTGCAACCACCAGTGCCACACTTATTAGATCTGGTGTGAATCCCGGCCATGGGGCGTCAGAAATGGTCATGATAGACCCATCGATAAAGCTTTCAATTTCAATGTGCTCCTGGGCAGGAATAAAAATGTCATCGCCCCTGAACTCCATCTTGATCCCCAATTTTCTGAAGGTGTCGGGGATGATGCCCAGCATGTCGAGGCGGCAATTCTTGATCGTGATCTCGGACTGCGTCATCGCAGCAAGTCCAATGAAGCTCCCGATCTCAATCATGTCCGGAAGGAGGGTATGCTCTGTTCCCTTTAGGTTGGCTACTCCTTCGATCGTCAGCAGGTTTGATCCGATGCCGCTGATCTTAGCGCCCATTCGGTTGAGCATCGCGCACAGTTGTTGCAGATAAGGCTCACATGCGGCGTAATAAATCGTGGTAGTTCCCTTTGCAAGTGCAGCGGCCATTACAATGTTGGCGGTGCCTGTTACCGACGCTTCATCGAGCAGCATGTATGCGCCTTTCAGTTCCGATGCATCGATGTGAAACAGGTTTCCGTCGGAATCAAAATTGAATTTTGCGCCGAGGTTTTGAAATCCGATGAAATGTGTATCGAGACGTCTTCTTCCAATTTTATCGCCACCCGGCTTGGGAATGCTCGCCTTGCCATAACGCGAAAGGATCGGTCCGAGCAGCATGACGGAGCCTCTGAGAGCTGCCGCTTTCTTACGGTAGGATTCTGTTTCCAGATGCTTGATGTTTATCGAGGCCGCCGTGAAGCGGTAAGATTGCTTGTCAAGCTTCTCAACTTTGCAGCCGAGGTCGCCCAGCAGTTCGATCAGCTTATTGACGTCGACAATGTCTGGTACGTTGTGTACAGTAACCGGATCCGAAGTGAGCAATACAGCGCAAAGAATTTGAAGGGCTTCGTTCTTGGCCCCTTGCGGGACGATCTCACCCTTCAGGCGCTGGCCGCCTTTAATGCGAAACGAACTCATTGATCTCTTCTGCGGTGCGGATTAAATCTCTTGAATGGTCTTCCGCCGCCGCCCTGGCGATTCTGATGCCGGCCGCCACCACCGCCACCGCCTTCACGGTTGTCACGTCCATCACGGCCGTCGGGTCTTGGCTTCTTACGCTCACGATAAAGTTTTTCGAAAAGGTTGTCTTCGCGGACCTTGTCAAGATTCATGCTCAGTTTTCCGCCGGACATCAATTGAATGTCTTTAAGAATCACAGAGTCGTCGAGTATTTCTTTATTCCAAGCGCCGTAGAAAGTCTTCATCAGCTTGCCGAGATAAATCACGGCGTCCTCTTTTTCCTGGGGATCGTCTTTCTTAAGCGCTTCTTTCACAAGACGCTCAATATTTTTTCCATAGTGCTTAAAGCGAACCTCACTTTGCGGATAGGGAACCCGCATAGGTTTTTTGGAAAGGATATCACGCTCAGGCGGATTGAACGGGTTATTGACATCCAGATTGAAATCGGCTATGATCAGGAGGTCATCCCAGAGCCGCTGTGGATTTTCCGCCGACTCGCGAACGGTTGGGTTGAGCTGTTTGATCAGCTCGATAAGTGTGTAAGCTAACTCAGTGCGCTTTTCCTTATCAGGAACGGAGCGGATATATTCAACGATCTTTTGAACGTTCCTGCCATACTCCTTGAGGATTATGAGTGGACGCTGTGAATTGTATTCAGGAATTGTCATCAGTGATGAATAAAAGTGAGTGGTTTGATTTAGTCGACCGTCGAATCTGAAACGGTCAATTCTCGTGTATTTTCAACTTAGCAAAACTAAGCAATAACGTCTTTTCTCCAAAATCGTCGAACTGGATCTTCGCCTTCCTGTCGGCGCCCGTCTCATCGAGCTTTACGACCTGTCCAAAGCCGAACTTGGGATGCTCGACTTTCATTCCCTCCCGGAGTTTAGATGTGTCGCTGGGGGCAAAGTCGGAGGGAGCTTTATAGCTCGTGGCGCGCTGTACAGGCTGAGAGGTGATCGTCTTCTTCATTCCCGACACAAAGCTTTTGGCAAAATTGCTTGCCGGAACCGAATCCATTCCCGCGTAACGGGTGCTCACTTTGATGAAATTCTGATCTACATCGTCGAGAAACCTGCTTGGCTCGCAGTTTTTGAGCCTTCCAAACCGGTACCGGGTAAGGGCATACGACATGAAGAGCCGCTTCTTCGCGCGCGTGATCGCGACATAAAACAACCGCCTTTCTTCCTCCAGGTCCGCCCGGCTGCTCAGCATCATCTGCGAGGGGAAAAGGTCTTCCTCCATGCCTACTATATATACATAGGAGAACTCCAGTCCCTTTGCCATGTGGATGGTCATCAGGGTAACCTTTTCGGGATCTTTATCCTTGTCTTCATCCTGGCTGGTAAGCAGCGAGACTTCCTGCAGGAAAGCGCCAAGGCTCTTGTCTTCACGCTCAGGATCATCCGTAAATTCCTTGATGGCGTTAAGCAATTCCTGGGTGTTCTCGTATCGGCTAAGGCCCTCGACAGTTTTGTCTGCGTAGAGTTCACGCAACAATCCGGAACCCTTTGCGATTTCCGAAGCGGCATCATAGGCGTCTTTGCGCTGCACTTCAAGTTCAAACCTCCTGATCATCGCTACGAAATCGTCAATGCGCCCAACCGCCGTTCCACCGAGAAAAGAGCTCGCATTTTGAAGTACTTCCCAGATTGAAATCGCATGGTCGTTTGCTGCTACCACTATTTTGTCGATCGTTGAGTCTCCAATCCCCCTTTTCGGAAGGTTGATAATACGCCTGAAGGAAGCTTCGTCTTGTTGATTAATTGAAAACCTCAGGTACGCAAGCAAGTCTTTGATCTCTTTCCTTTGGTAGAAGGAGAGACCTCCCACAACTTTGTACCGGATGTTCATCCGTCGAAGGGATTCTTCTATCGCCCGGCTCTGGCTGTTTGTCCGATATAAGATCACGAAGTCACTGAACTTGACCTGGTGCTGCATCTTCTCTTCAAAAATCGAAGAAGCAACCAGTTTGCCTTCTTCATTGTCGGATACAGACTTGATCAGCTCGATGAGATTGCCATCCTCGTTCGCCGTCCACACTTGCTTGGGGATCTGAGCTCTGTTTTTCGCTATGACAGAGTTTGCCGCAGCAACGATATTTTTGGTGGAACGATAGTTCTGCTCGAGCTTGATTATGCGAAGTTCAGGGTAATCTTTCTCGAAGTTGAGGATGTTCGAAATGTCAGCTCCCCGGAATGCGTAAATGCTTTGGGCGTCGTCTCCTACTACGCAGATGTTTTCCCGGACTGCCGCCAGCTTCCGGATAATAAAATACTGGCAAAGGTTCGTATCCTGAAACTCGTCCACGAGGATGTAGTGAATCTTTTGCTGGTACTTATTCAACACATCCAGATGCTCGCGAAATAGCTTGTCGGTATTGAAAAGCAAATCATCGAAGTCCATGGCCCCCGACTTGAAGCAACGGAGTGAGTAGTTCTTGTAAATGTTCCCGATTTCGGGCCGCATGTTGGCCGCGTCGTCGCCCATGAGCATAGGATTGGCAAGATAATCCTGCCAGGAAACCAGCTTATTTTTAGCGCCCGATATCCTGTTGTAGACCGTGCTCGGTTTGTACTGGGTTTCATCCAGTCCCATTTCTTTCACTACCTGCTTGATAACCGATTTTGAGTCGTCGGTATCGTAGATCGTAAAGCTGTTGGGGTATCCCAGACGGTGGGCCTCGGCGCGCAAAATCCTCGCGAACACCGAGTGAAAGGTTCCCATCCAGAGGTTCTTTGCATCATGCCCCGCCACCTGCTCGATGCGTTCGCGCATCTCACGTGAAGCTTTGTTGGTGAATGTTAACGCCATGATATTGAAGGCGTCAACTCCTTTACTTTTCAAAAGGTGGGCGATCCTGTACGTCAGCACACGTGTCTTACCGGAGCCCGCTCCGGCAATCAGCATACAAGGACCTTCAGTATTGATTACCCCCTCGAGTTGAGGAGGATTTAGTTTTTCCAGATAATCCATTCCAAATCTCCGCGCAAGTTAAACCGGAGAAGCTAATGATTTTGACGATTCTCCTGATAATTTTGAACCAAAATCCCTTTCCCGGTGAAGCCTGACTTTCTTAACACGAAGAAAAAGGAATCGTTCAAAACATGGCGATTCAAAACATTTCTGAACTGGGTTCCGCTTTACTTTGGAACGGGCGGAAAAGTTTTGTTTTGGGCCGGCGATTCGTCTGAAGTGCATCTTCGGTTGTCACTGAATATCTGGACCTACAATGCCGTGGGTACGATTTTCGGCGGGAGCTTTTTTTCTGCGGCTGATCCGTTTTATATGTTGATGCTTATGCGGATGCTGGGTCGGAATTATGTCGTGTGGGACAAGATGGCCCACATCCGGTTTAAGAAGCCTGCGAAGATCAAATTGTATGCAATATTGATGATTCAGCCAGAAGATATTCAGAGCATCAAGAACCAGGTCAGGGATTGTGGCCACGCAACGAAAACTTTTTTGATCAAATGGATCGACAAGGACCAGGCGGTGTATGCCGAGATCGAAAGGCAGGTCTACGTGGCGGATCATGAGTTTTATCGCAAGCGCAAGGGAGCGACGCAAACCTCGAAATTCTAATTACAACCGCAAAGAAAAAGCGCAACACGTTAAGGGCGATCATGAATTCCAATGCGTCTCCGCGCCTTAGCGGTTCAAATTCATCTTATCTTTGTCCCATGATACAGGTAGGAGAGATTCTTGTCTCGGATGACATCAAATCAGTTGAATTCGTATGTCACCTGGAAAAATGTAAAGGTGCATGCTGCGTGGAAGGTGATTTGGGAGCGCCGCTTGAACCAGAAGAACTTCCCACCATGAAGAGAATTCAGAAAGCTGTCGCCCCTTATCTTACAGAAGCGGGAAGGAATGCCATCGCGGAGCAGGGGCCGTATATACTTGACGAAGACGGCGATTACTCCACGCCAACGATTGGCGGCAAGGAATGTGCCTATGCGCTTTATGATGAGAAAGGTATTTTGAAATGCGGCATTGAGCAGGCTTATCTCGACGGGAGAACGACATTCCGAAAGCCTATTTCATGCCACCTTTACCCGATTCGCATTACTAAGAAGAAGGGCTTCGAAGCGGTTAACTATCACAAATGGAGCATTTGCTCTGCGGCTTGCAGCTTTGGAAAATCGCTTCAGGTGCCGTTATATAAATTCCTGAAGGACCCACTTATTCGTAAGTATGGGAGGAAATGGTATAGCGCTTTGGTGAGCGCCATTGAGGCAAAATAAAAGAAGCCACCCTTACGAGCAGCTTCTTGATTCTTTCTTCTTACTTCTTAATTCTTACTCAGCCTCTACACGCACTTTGATGTCGTGCTTCACTTCTTTATGAAGGTCAAGGTGAGCGATGTACTCGCCGACCTGTTTAGGCTGGTCTTTGAAGAAGATCTTTTTGCGATCAACGTCGAAGCCTTTCGCCTTCAACGCTTCAGATACTTGCAATGAAGTGATGGCTCCGAAGATCTTGCCGGTTTCGCCAGCCTTCGTCTTCAAGTCAACGGTCAATTCACCGATCTTCGCTGCAAGGGCTACTGCTTCATCCTTGATTTTAGCAGCTTTGTGTGCCATCTGGCGAACGTTCTCAGCAACCATGCTCTTGTTCGAAGGATTCGCAATCAACGCGAAGCCGTTCGGGATGAGGTAGTTCCTTCCATAGCCGGGTCTCACTTTCACCACATCATTCTTGTAGCCAAGTCCCTGTACGTCCTGTTTTAATATTACTTCCATTGTGTGTCAGCGTTAAGGGTTATTTCAATGAGTCACCGAGGTAGGGGAGCAATGCGATGTGACGCGCACGCTTGATCGCCTGTGCAACTTTTTTCTGGTACTTCCAGCTGTTGCCGGTCAGCCTGCTGGGCAGGATCTTACCCTGTTCATTGATAAACTTCATTAAGAAATCCGGGTTTTTGTAGTCGATGTACCGGATTCCGTTCTTCTTGAAGCGGCAGTACTTCGGCTTGATCTCTGCCCGCTTGATGGGTTCGTTTACGAGTGTCATGCGCGTGCCTCCTCTCTTTCTCTCCGTGCAGGAGCTGGTTTAACTTCTTTTTTCTTGTTGAATTCGCCTTTGCGTCTGCGGGAGTTGTACTCCGTTGCAAACTTGTCAAGGCTGATAGTCAGAAAGCGCATTACTGACTCGTCCCTTCTGTATTCTGTCTCGAGGGTTGCGATGGTCTCCGGAGCTGCCGCGAATTCGATCAGGTTGTAAAAGCCGGTGGATTTCTTCTGGATGGGATATGCCATCTTCTTAAGTCCCCACTGCTCTACATTCACTACGTTGGCCTTGTTGCTGGTCAACACCTTCACGAACTTCTCGACAGTATCCTTTGCCTGATCCTCAGACAAAACGGGATTTAAAATGAATACCGTCTCGTAGTTGTTCATGTATTAAATGGTTTTAAAATGAGGGGGCAAAAATAGCGAGAAAATCCGGCTTCGCAAGGGGAGTTGTGAAAGAAAACAGGGATTTTGCTTCGATTTGAAGGATTCTGGATTCTGGTTGGTGGTTTCTGACCAAAACTCGGATTTTGAATTTTGATCGACTGGATACTGATTACCAACTCCAACCAGCCCGTCCCGCCAGAATCCAGAATCCAGAATCCGCTAATCAGGCTTCGAACTATCAAGTCCCGCCAGGCAGTCTATTTGACGACAAACGTCGCCCTCCCCATCTCATACCCCTCATTCGCATAGATTTCCACGACATAGTTCCCGGAAGGGTAATCGGTGCCTTTTTCGTAGAAGAAGGTCAGCTTCTGCTTTGTGTTGTCGAACAGGATCTCCTGTTGTGCAGTGTAAAATTCTTCTTTGCTGTTGAGCATGAATGTTCCGGAACCTTTGGCCACGTCGAAAATGACCTGTCCGTTTTCATCGATAACGCGGATGATTATCTTCTTTCCCTCGATCGGGGCGACCTTGTTCTCAGCAAGTGTGAACTCGACCTTCAAGCGTTCAAACTGCTTGTTCCGGAATGGTGATTCCCTTTCTTTGCCTTTCGCGTTCACGGCCATCACACTAATATTCTCAGCCTTAAGCTGGCTTGCGATCGCGACTTTCGAGGCAAGTTCTGTTTTGGTGGTCGCCAGGCGATTGATCGAATCGTTCAGGACATTCTTCTGTGTTTTCAGCTGCTTGTTTTCGGTAAACAGCTCTTTATTAACGGACTGCAGCTTCTCTATCTCATCGTCCTTGATTTTGAGCAGTTCCTCGTAACCTTGCACGCGGTCTTTCAACTCTTTGATCGCCCGCGAACTGGTTGATATATTTCTTTTTAGTTGTGCGTCGACTTCAGCTTTGGCCTTCTGCAGCTCGCTAATATCTCCTCCGAGTTTTTGTATTGCCGCGATCTTTTCATCCAGCTCGGCTTGAATCTCCTTGAGCCGCTGCATCGTGGATGAAAGATCATCTTCGACCTTTGCCTTCTGCTCTGTGATCTCACCTTTGTCTTTATAATCGAGGTAGATCTTGACACTTTGAATGATCACCACGATCGACAACAACGCGATGATGATGCCTGCTTTATTCGATTTCTTCGGTTCTGTAACTTCGGTCATGCTGCTTCTTACTTCTTACTTCTTAATTCTTAATTCTTACTTCTTGCTTCTGGATTCTTGCTTCTGGATTCTTGCTTCTGGGATTCTGGGATTCTGGATTCTGGATTCTGGATTCTGGCGAAAAATTAAAAACGCAAAGTTAGCCTAATCCCTTTATCATTTCAACGACCATACGAAATGCTGCTTGCCCAGCCGGGGATCGAAAAACAGGATGCCGCAGCGGTAGAGGTCGACGCTTCCGTAAACAAGGATGTCAGATTTGATTTCTTTCCAGGCCTTCTCCATTTCGGGTGACCTGTGGATATCGTCTATGATAATGATACTTTTTTCATAGACTCTTTTAGTGAGGAGCTGGTAATAGCGCAACGTGGGGCTGTAGCGATGGTTGGCATCCATCAATGCAAAGTCCACCTTTTGCGTGGATTCAAGAAAGCGGTGGAGCGTGTTATCAATGTTTCCTTCGATGACTTCGATGTTCTTTTTTCCAGCCCATTCAAAGTTCGTAAGGGCGACATTTACGATGTCGTGACTTCCTTCGAATGTAAATATGTTGGCGTCTTTTTTTTGTGCCAGGTAAAGAGTCGTAAGACCCAGCGATGTACCGAGCTCCAGGACGCGCTTTGCTTTGACGTAGTAAAGCAAGTCCAGGTAAAACATCGCAACATGGAATGGAGTGGAGCTGGTACGCGCGATGTCTCCGATCATGCGCTTGGAGGTTGCGAGTTCTTTCTTTTGGGAACCAGCACCGAAATCCGTGACGTTCAACATGGCTTTATTACTCTCCATGTCGTAGCGCAGGTTCTCGATGACGGGCAGGTCTGATTTGTTGGGCTTTTTTACCACACGCGAGTAAAGGTCGAAGAAGAACGGAGAATGGATCGAATGATCATCCGTTTCATATAGCCAATGCTTGATGTAGGACCTTACCTGGAAAAAAGAGGGCACAAATTATGGGGTGGTTACTGAACCAAAGTTAATTCAATCTCATGGGAGCAACCATACTAAATTCCGGTATGTTCACCTTAAACGTCGTTCCGTCAACGATACGCTCCATGAGATATGTTCCAACCATTTTTCCAATCCCGGATTTCAGGTTGCAGCCTGATACATATTGATGCGTCTGGCCCGGTTCCAAAACCGGCTGCTGCCCAACGACACCTTCACCCTCGACCTCCCGCGACATAAATCCTGCGTCATATATTTGCCAGTGGCGACGCATGAGCTGAATGGTAAAATCGCCACCATTCTCGATCGTAATCCGGTATGTAAACACATAGTGATATTGGCTCGGACTGGAATACGAGGGTTGATACTCGGTCTCCACCGTGACTTTTATTCCTTTTGTTATCTCCGTTACCATTCGGTCAAAAATATCGAATTTTTCTATTTTACAACCTTTTAGCGCACTAACCTTTCGTACACGAATAAAAATGCCAAGCGACATTAGAATCGAGCCGTCCTGGAAAAATAGATTGGGCGATGAGTTTGAAAAGCCTTATTTCCAGACGCTTATTCAATTCGTTCGCAGCGAGTACAAGTCCTCAACGATATATCCTCCCGGTCCCGAAATTTTTCACGCCTTCGACGCTTGCCCGTTCGACAAGGTCAAAGTGGTAGTTATTGGGCAGGACCCCTATCATGGTCCGGGTCAGGCCAATGGATTATGCTTCTCCGTCCGCGACAATGTGAAAATGCCGCCGTCACTCGTCAATATTTTTAAAGAGATCCAGGCCGACCTTGGTAAACCGTTTCCGGCCACTGGAAATCTCGAGCGTTGGTCGAGACAGGGTGTACTATTGCTCAACGCAACGCTGACTGTTCGCGCATCATCGCCCGGATCACATCAGAACAAAGGATGGGAGGCATTTACCGACGCGGTGATCAAACATATTTCAGAGGAAAAGAAAAATGTCGTGTTTTTGTTGTGGGGAGCCTATGCGCAGAAGAAAGGGGAGATCATCGACAGGAACAAACACTTCGTGCTCATGTCAGCACATCCATCACCATTCTCTGCCGATCGGGGTTTTTTCGGCTGCAAGCACTTCAGTAAAACAAATGCCTATTTGAAGCGGCATGGATTGGGAGAGATTGAGTGGTAAAGAAGAGTTCAGAGTTTAGTGTTCAGAGTTTAGAGGGTGCACGGTCGATACGATCCGCAGGCTTTAAAGGAGACTTTAAGGTTGAAGGTTTAAGGTTTAAGAGTGTACCCTAATTCGAAGATCATCCCTTTTTAGTGAGTGTGCATAAGCCAATGGACAACAGTCAAAGCGTCCACAATTATGCGGAACCAATTTCAACTAAATATTGAAACTAGTGGATGAGATTGAAAAATCTCCCCCAGCGAATTTTGTGAAGGAAGTCACCGTACTTATTTATTGAAAGCCAGATGAAGAAAGCCTTACCCACGATATGATCCTCTGGAACAAAACCCCAATAGCGCGAGTCAAGTGAATTGTGTCTGTTATCACCCATCATGAAATAGTAGTCCTGATTGAAAGTGTATTCGGTGACAGGCTTGCCGTTGATTACAAGCGTACTGTCTGTAAGAGTCACGTTATCGTTGTGATCATAGTCCCTTATCGTACTGCCATAGAAAGACAGTGTGGAGTCGTTGATCGCGATTTTCATGCCTTTCTTCGGCACGGTGAGCGGACCGTAGTCGTCGCCATTCCAGGATACGTATTTGGAGCGAGGGAAAATGCGACCGTCGGGAGAATCGTGTGTGCGTGAATCATCATCCACAGACGCGACATAAGGCAGCTTCTTTATTTCCTCGACCTTTTCTTTTGTAAGGAACATCTGATAGACGACTCGGTTCGCTTCAGGTCTCCAGGGTGAGCTATAGTCATCTGGATCGAGTCCAAGCTGATTGAGATTTCTCTCGCGGATCTCATCCTTGGAGTTTACCAGATAGCTGAACTGCATTTCAGGCGGATTGGGAAGCGGATTACCGTTGATGGCTACCTGCCGGTCTTTGATTGTAATGACATCCCCAGGGATGCCAATACACCTTTTAATATAATTGGTCTTAAGATCGACAGGATAATCCTTGCCATCGTTCAGCTCGCGGGGAGGAACGTTGAATACTACCACATCACCATTCTTCACATGACTGATCCCCGGCAGCCTGTATTGAGGTAGCTGTATCCAGGTCAGGTAGGAAGGTATTTCGGTAAACCAGATCTTCTGGTGCGTGAGTGGTACCTGCAAAATTGTCTTGGGGGTACGGGTGCCATAATGGAACTTACTCACGAAAAGAAAATCTCCAACCAACAGGGAGTTCTCCATCGATGGGGTAGGGATGGTGTACGCTTCCATAATCAGCCAGCGTATGAGTGTGGCTGCAATAACAGCGAAACCGACGGCATCAAGCCACTCCCGAAAAAAAGATTTCTTCGTTTTTGCTTCTTCGTTCTGTGCTGCTTCTTTCTTCCAGAATTTCCAATTCATGACTTGATCGATAATGTAAAAAAATGTTCCTCAGGCGATTTTCCTGGTTAAAAACCCCGCAAATAAAAGTAAAATAATCGGAATTGCGTGGATGTGCTGTAGGTCCATCGCACGACAATTTGCAATAGAATTGGGATTAAAAAATTTAGAAACCGGATGAGAATGCACTTAGTGGTTTTGCTCCATCGGATAGCAGGGATCTCACAGATTTCGCTGATTTTCTTTTTGATGGACCACGAAAATGAATTGACCTGCGCGATCTGCGTGAGGAAATTTTCCGATGACTCGACTATGGAAGTCAGTGATTTTAACTATAAGAAGTCATCCATTCCCAACACACCTTTTTTCCCTGGGAGCCATTCGGCAACCAGCACGGCACCCCGCGCGAATCCTTCACGGGAATGCGCGGTATGAGTGATCTCGACGCTGTCAACGCCGGACTCATACCTGACCACATGCGTGCCCGGGGCAGGGTCCTCGCGGAATGAATGGATCAAGAGATCTTCAGGATTCGCGCTGTTCGCCTTGGTCCAGCGTTTCTTTCTTTCAAGATTTTTCAGAATGCCATCGGCAAGGGTGATCGCTGTTCCGCTGGGCGCATCTTTCTTTTGAGTGTGATGGGTTTCATCGATGCTCACGTTGTATTCAGGATGGGGTCCCATCATTCGCGCAAGCTTTTCATTGAGCCTGAAGAAAATATTTACTCCAAGGCTGTAGTTGGAGGCATAAAAAAAGGTCCCGCCATTCTTTGTACAATAGTCGTCGACTTCCTTTTTGTTTTCTGCCCAGCCTGTTGTGCCTGACAAGACCGGAATCTTTCTGTCTATGCACGACCGGATGTTGGCAGCAGCCGATGAAGGTTGCGTGAATTCGATCGCTACATCAACGTGCGTTTGAAAATCAAAGGACAATCCGCTAACCGGGTCGATCTTACCCGCAATCGTATGGTTCCTCTCCACCGCTATTGCCTCGATGATTTTGCCCATTTTCCCATAGCCGATGAGAAGTATTTGCATCGCTAGAATGTTAGGGTGAGGGAGGCGCCGGTTGCCTGGCCTGCCAGTGTATTTTGAATGCTTGGCTTAAGTCCCAGCTTCAGCTGAGGATTAAGATCGAATTCCTTAAGGTGTGCATCTACGTGTGCGTCGACTAACTGCAGAATATACCAGAACATGCCGATAATGATGAAGTAATCGCGTTGACGTCTATAGGTGTCCACAACGGAACGCAGTTGTTCCTGTGTATATCCGGTGTATTTACCTGAAGGATCGACCGCAGGTATCGCCAACGTACCGAACAGTTGTGACTTGGATTCCTGGTAAAGCTGGTTGTAAGTGATGACGACCGAAGTGATGATCACGAAGCCTCCATACACAATTGGAAGCTTCCAGTACTTTTTATTGTATGCCTGGCCTAGTCCAGGAAAAACAGCGGAGTACAGTAACGCTTTCCTTGGTTGATATCGCGATGCATAAGACTCGATGGGCACGACCCTTCCATGTTTCATGATCCGGATAGAGTCGCTGTCATTGCCAAGGGAATCTTTTACGATTTCCACCTTTTGAGCAAAGGATACCTGGGCACAGACGCCCAGGATCAATATGTATAACAATCTTAACATCGGGTCAGAGCTTGAAAATATCGAGGATCCGGTTAAGGTCCTCAACCGACAGGAACGGGATCTTAATCTCGCCCTTCTTGCCGTCGCTCTTTACACTAACTTTCGTGCCAAAATGTGAAGAAAGCCTTCCCTGTAGCTGAACAATCTCGCGGGAAGCCGAAGGAGCCCCTGTCGCGGAGGATTTTTCCTTGCTGCCGCGTGCCATATTCCGGACGAGTTCTTCAACCTGTCGTACCGAAAGATCTTCTTTCACGGTCCTGTTGAAAATGAGAAGCTGGGCTCCGGCATCTTCAATGTTGATAATTGCGCGTGCATGGCCCATCGAAAGCTTGTTATCACGCAAGGCAATCTGAATATCGGGTGGAAGCTTAAGGAGTCGTAGGTAGTTGGTGACGGTAGTCCTGTTTTTCCCAACACGTTCGCCCAGCTCATCCTGTTTCAGGTTGCACTCGGTAAGAAGCCGCTGATAGCTTAACGCGATTTCTATTGGATTAAGATTCTCGCGTTGGATGTTCTCGATCAGTGACATCTCCAGCATCTGCTGATCATCTGCGGATCGTACGTATGCCGGGATCGACTTCAGGCCTGCCAGTCGCGCAGCTTGAAAACGACGCTCACCCGAGATCAGCTGATATTGATTTCTGGCCAGTTTGCGGACAGTGATAGGTTGGATGATTCCGTGAACTTTGATCGATTCGGATAACTCCTTCAATGCATCCTGGTCAAAATGCTGTCTTGGCTGAAATGGATTGACCTCAATCTCCCCAATAGGAAGCTCGTTCATATTTCCGGTGGCCACCGGCGGCGCTTCTTCAAACTTGCTAACTTCCGGCGTGTCACTGAGCAGGGCGCTAAGCCCGCGACCAAGCGCTTTCTTTTTCATCTATTTATCCAATCCGTTTTTATCGAGAATCTCATGCGCGAGGTTCAGGTAGGCGATTGAGCCTTTGCTTTCGGCGTCGTGCACAATGGCCGGCAGCCCGAAGCTTGGTGACTCGCTCAGCTTCACGTTCCTGGGTATGATTGTCTTGAATGATATGTTCCTGAAATGCGTTCGAACTTCCTCTACAACCTGGTTGCCCAGCGAGGTGCGCGAATCGTAAAGTGTCAATAATATTCCTTCGATCTCCAGTTGTGGGTTCAACCTCGTCTGGATGATCTTAATGGTGTTAAGGAGTTTCCCTAGTCCCTCGAGTGCAAAGTACTCACACTGCACCGGGATGATGAGTGAGTCTGCAGCGGTAAGAGAATTGATGGTAATGAGTCCAAGCGAAGGAGAGCAATCGATGATTATGAAATCATAATCATCCTTGATCTTCTTCAATGCTTCGCGCATCCTTTCTTCCCGGTGGTCAATACTTACCATTTCAACCTCAGCGCCTACCAGGTCGATGTGCGATGGAAGTACGCTCAGGTATTTCAGATCGTTCTTGATGATCGCCTGGTGAATGTCGGCTTCTTCGACCATACATTCATAGATACTCAGTTTCACGCCCTTGGGGTCGATGCCCAGCCCGGACGACGAGTTGGCCTGGGGGTCTGCGTCCAGCAACAATGTCTTCTTTTCAAGCACGGCCAGACTCGCTGCCAGATTGATTGCCGTGGTGGTTTTACCTACGCCACCTTTTTGGTTTGCTATCGCAATAATTTTCCCCATTCCTAGAGTTGTAGGTCAGATTAAAAAAAGATAACGGTCTTTTTCGACCGCAGACAAATATAGTTATCAGTTACCAGTAATTAGTTATCAGGATGGCCCGCGGTTCAATGCTACTATTAACCGTTAACTATGAACCCTTGCCCTTCCTTCGGGCCTCTTCGCTGGCCTTCATTGCCTCGCCGAGTTTGGTCATGAACTTGGATTTGGTTCCAGTTCCTGTGGCGATCTTCTTTTTATGATCTTCCATGACCTGCTTTATTTTGTCTTCATCCACAAATCTCTTGATGATGGCCTGTTGCGCAAAAGTCACGAGGTTCGAAACGAAGTAATAAAAACTGAGCCCCGCGGAAAAAGAATTGAGTATAAACAGGAAGATCACCGGCATGATCAACGACATGGATTTCATCGGCCCAGTGACAGAAGTGAGCTGGTTGTTCTGCCAAGTATAGATCAGGGTCGACGCCGTCATAAGCAATACAAACAGGCTTACATGGTCACCGTAAAAGGGAATGGTGAAGGGCAACTGTGCAATCGAGTCATAGGTTGAAAGGTCATCCGCCCACAGGAACGGTTGTTGCCGTAGTTCCACAGACACCGGGAAGAAGTAAAACATCGCAAACAAGATTGGCATCTGCAATAACAATGGAATACATCCCGCGAATGGATTCACACCGGCTTGCTGATACAGCTTCATCTGATCCTGCTGTGCCTGCGTCATGTTGTCGCCGTTCTTTTCTTTAATAAGGTCGAGCTCCGGCTTCAGCAGGCGCATCTTAGCCATTCCCAAGTAGGAGCTATAGGAGAGAGGAGTGAGGATCAGCTTGATAATGATCACCATGATCATGATGATGATCCCATAGTTACTAATGAAGCTCTCAAGGAAGTGGAAGATGGGAATGATCACAAATTTGCTCACCCAACTCACTGGCGGCCAGCCCAATGCGAGGTTATCCCCGAAACTGTCGGTGATGGTGGTAAGGAGGTCATACTGATTCGGTCCGAAGAATAATTCGAATTTCGCCGTGCTTGCTATGATATCTGCCTTCGGGACGAACAATCTGACTTTTGCGGTCTTCACGACGGTTGGATCTGCAAGGTTAACACTGGTGCTCATCTCGGCGCCTGTGAAACTGTTCTTTGCGATGATGGCATTCGAAAAGAACATCTGCTTGATGTTCACCCATTTTACTGGTTCTGCGACCACTTCGCTTTCGGGATCCGTCGATGACTCTGAAATCTTATTGAAGTCTTCTTTCGCTGTATACCAAGTCACGGTAGAATTGGTGCGCACAGGTGCGATATCTTTTTCCTGGTTAGGGATATGATCAATCCACTCGAGCGTTAAGCGGTCACCGTTGAGCGACTCCGCCAGACCAGTGGAGCCGATCGCGTAGTTGATAACATATCCATTTGAAGGAATAGCGTAAGTCTGTTTCAGCGTTTTGCCCTCCGCCATCCGCGCTGTGAAAGTGACGAACGCTGTGTCGCCGGCCCCATTGCGACTTTCAGTTTCGTAATAAATAGAATAGAGATCAAAATCTTTCCCCTCGAAGGTTGTGTTGAGCTTGAACTGATTTGCTGTAGGAGAGACAAGTAGGAGGGGTGCTTTGTAATAGGTTTTGAATTTCTTAAGCTCCAGCGATTGGATGATACCACCGTGGTTCGAAAACGTCACGATCATGTCATTAGTCTCGATCTTCGTGAGTTTCTCTTCACCGGTTTGAACAGCTCCGAGCGGCCCTTGCGTTTTTGCAGTGTCGACGACTGCAGGAATCGTTTGTCTCACACTGTCGGTGGATTCCGTCGTGATCATCGCGGGCGTTTCTTTCGGCGGTTCTGGCGCAAAGAAATTGAAGTACACCAGTAGGAGAACTGCGATCAATGTGAGCCCAATGGCGGAATTACGATCCATATTTTATGATCAGGATAAAGGAATTATTAATCTCAGGAATTCAATTTTTTATTGTTCAGCGCGGCCTCAATGAAACGGACAAACAGCGGATGAGGATTAAGGACGGTGCTCTTCAACTCAGGATGAAACTGTACACCGACGAACCAGGGATGATCTTTCAGTTCCACGATTTCTACGAGGCCTGAGTCAGGATTAATGCCGGTTGCTTTCAAGCCTGCCTCCTCGATCTGGTCGAGGTACTTATTGTTGAACTCGTATCGATGACGGTGACGTTCATGAATGAGTGTTTCGCCATAGATCGCCGCGGCTTTTGACCCTTTTTTGATCTTGCAGTCATAAGACCCAAGACGCATTGTTCCGCCTTTTGTTGTAATCTTCTTTTGCTCCGCCATCATATCAATGACGGGGTATTTCGTTTTGGGATCCAGTTCTGTAGAGCTGGAATCCATGCGAAGCACGTGCCGGGTGAATTCAACCACAGCGCACTGCATGCCAAGGCAGATGCCCAAAAACGGGATTTTGTTCTCGCGCACGTACTGGATTGCAGCGATTTTACCTTCCAGGCCACGCTCACCAAATCCTGGCGCTACGAGGACTCCATGCAGGCCGCCGAGCACATCTTTTACTGTGTCTTTAGTTATTTCTTCTGAGGATATCCACTTCAGATCAACTTTGGCGTCGTTTTCAGTACCTGCGTGAATAAATGCTTCGGCAATTGATTTATAAGCGTCGGGCAGCGAAACATACTTACCGACCAGTCCTATCTTGATCTCTTCGGTGGGATTCTTAAGCTTGCCAAGGAAATCCTTCCATTGTTCGAGATCGGGTTCATTCTTTGCATGAACCTTCAGTTTGGACAGCACGCGTTCGTCGAGTTTTTCTTTGCGCATCAGTAACGGCACATCATATATAGTATCCGCATCGATCGCTTCTATTACAGAATTGAGCTGCACGTTGCAAAAAAGGCCGACTTTCTTGCGTATATCCATTGGCAACGGCATTTCGGTCCGGCAGACGAGGATATCGGGCTGGACCCCTTCTTCGAGTAACTTCTTGACAGAGTGCTGAGTAGGCTTGGTTTTCAACTCGCCTGCGGCCTTGAGGTATGGTATGAGGGTGAGGTGAATCACCAGCGAATGGTTGGAACCAAGGTCCCAACGGACCTGGCGGACCGCTTCAACGAATGGGAGGGACTCGATGTCACCTACCGATCCACCGATCTCTGTGATAATGAAGTCGTATTTGCCACTTTCTCCTAAGAGGTAGATGTTCCTTTTTATTTCGTCGGTGATGTGAGGAATGACTTGAACTGTTTTGCCGAGGAACTCGCCCTTGCGCTCCTTGGTGATGACATTGTTATATATCCTCCCGGTAGTGATGTTGTTTGCCTGCGAGGTGCGGATATTCAGGAATCGTTCGTAGTGACCGAGATCGAGGTCAGTTTCGGCGCCATCGTCCGTGACATAGCATTCACCGTGCTCATAGGGGTTAAGTGTACCCGGGTCAATGTTAATATATGGGTCGAATTTCTGGATGGTGACACTGAAACCTCTGGCTTGGAGAAGCATCCCGAGCGAGGCGGAGATGATGCCCTTTCCGAGGGAGGAGGTTACCCCACCGGTCACGAATATGTACTTAGCTGAAGAGGTCATGGGTAGCCCAAAAAATACGGCTGCAAAGGTAGATTATTTGGGTCCTGTTAAAACTGTCCTTTGAAATTATTTCATTTTTGAGGACTTTAGGCTCTTTAAACTGACCCCAAAGTGCCTGGTTACAATTTGTGCAGGAAGGTGTATTTATCAGGCGATAATCGATCCCCTTTGATGCGCAACCTCCTTTCCCTCAGAAGTCTAGTTTGTTTAGTTGGCTTATTGACCCTTTCGATTTTCTCTGTACGAGCGCAGACAGTTTCTACCGTTCTACATGAGACTATTAGTCAGCAGCAATGTATAGTTACTTTTACGCCAGCTCCGCTCAGTGGCTCTACAACCACGGGTCAGTGGACATTTAAGCTGAACAACGTCGCGCTTCCGACGGCCATTACCTCCGTTACCCTAAATGCCGCGCTCGCCAGGGTGACGATTAATTTCAATCTCGCGGGCCTTGCTGGCCATACCGCAGCCGAGCCTTATTTGAAGCCCGGTGAGCAAATAAAAATAACATTTACTAACAGTGGGACGCTAAAGAATGGAGCGGGAACGGCCAATGCCGCAAATTTTACAGATTTCATATCTGTCAATAACTATGCGCCAACTTGTAGCGACATAGAGCTTCTTAGTAAAGGTTTTTACAGTGCGGTGGATGAGTGTGCCCCTGTGGTCATGGATTTCTTGCGCTGGACCTTTGAAGTGAGTTTGGTTTACCGGAACAGCGCTCAATACGGGCTACTTCGGCACCAGGTAATTTGGGGTGACCCGTCGGCGTCAACCACTAACCACATTCCATATGATTCTGATAACATTGGGGGGGCAGTAGCCACTTACAGTGCCGCAGGTATTAAACTTAGTGGTCAACCAGTAAGCTATTCGACCGTCAAGCCTACGTTTACTTATCCCGCGACGTACACGTTGCCGGCTCCGACAAGTTGTGAATTTACTCTCAAGCTCATTCCGTTCTTTGCGATCTATGGATCGTGCGGCGCCAAGGTTGACCAGACGCTGATTGCCACTTATGACACAGACAACAAGAACACTGGAACACTGAATTTGCCGCCGTTGGTAGCCAATTCCAACAGGGTTTGCCTTGGTACAAACGTAGGTATGCAATTTTCAGATGCTACTAATCTGAACTGCCGCCTTGCGGTTGAGGCTAACGTGCCGAACTACTCAGCACGTTTTATCAAGATTGTGTATGGAAGCACAAGCTATGCTGCCCCTGGCAATATTCCTGACATCAGGGTAACCCTTCCGGCTGTTCTGGGTGGGGGAACCACAGCGGTCACGGCCAATGTGGCTTCTCCTGCGATCGCTCCGGTAGGAGGATATTTCCCTACGAATGTTGGCGTGGCGGACGCAAATGGAGTAATACCGATCGGTAGCGGATCAACTGTCACCAATACCCTCGCCACATACATGGGGACAATATTCACGACCCTGACAGATAAACAAGTTGTTGGTCAGCGGTTTTATGTGAAGCTAATGTATTGGGATAAGTGTAATCCTTATAACGGTGTTGACGACACCGGTGCTGAGTTCATAGAAAACTATATTGAGATTATTACAAAGCCGGTTCCGCTCACAACTTCTGGCCTCGCGCTTTGTTATACGAACCCTTCAGCCGGGCAAAATTTTACCGTCAGCAGTTCAATCGCCGCCCCGACAAGAACGGCGATAAACTGGTACAAGAATGTAGCAAGCGTGGGGACGGCGACGAAGATGACAAATTCGGCGGGCACGAACAATCTGACCATGCCCACGTCCGATTATTCGGTTGCAAATGGTGCAATAGGCGCACCATTTACAAGTAATAACGCGGCGGGTAAGGTCTTTTCCGTGTGGGCGACGCAGGTCACCGGCGCCACAAATACTTGTGAGAGTAACCCTATCGAGGTTGTGATCATTCAACAGCCAAGAATCGATATCGCACCAGACCTTCCGTCAACTCCGTCGGGATTGGCGTCCGTTTGTAACGGAACCACTGGCGTGGCTTATACGACTTCCACGCCAGCCGGAACAGATAAGACTATACCGATCAGTACATCAACGAATACCTCTGGCTCTATTTATTTGCCGGTGGAAAATATATGGACGCATGCGTTTGGAGCGGGCGTGACGATGACACCTGCATCGGGTATCGGTAACGGCGTTTCAATGGATTATACCATAGCGGCTCAGCCGAACCCGTCGGTGACAGCGAATCTGAGCGTTGCGAGAAGGTATAAGACGGCTACTGTCGTCACCATTTCAAGCCCGCTCGCAGCTCCGAATACAGTGCCGTCTTATCCTATTAGTCCACTTGCATGTACAAATACGGCTCAAAATCTTTCAGTCACTGTGTGGGGAATTAGTGATGGTGGAACGATCGCCGGAAGTCCCACAATATGTAATGGTGCATCAACAGGCAACATGACGGTCAGTGGTCATCGAGGTACGATAGTTCAATGGGAGCGCAGCTTTAACGCAGGAGCATTTGTGGCGATCGGAGCCACAGGTGGCTTGACCACGTACAGTGAGGTACCTCCGAACGGCCCCGGCACTTATAAGTATCGGGTCTTGGTACAAAACCAAAACACGTTAGGCCCGTGTACGAGTGTCACAACTATTGTAGCCAATCAGAATACTGTCACAGTAAATCCAGTTCCACCAAAACCGACCATAACACCTTCCGGTGCTACGACTTTTTGTGTCGGTGGGAGTGTCACCTTGACTTCCAGCAACACAAACGCAAGTACGTATCTCTGGTTTAAAGACGGTGTAAGTACTGGAATTACTACACAGAACATTGTATTGAATACCGTGGCACAGAGTGGTGATTACACTGTACAGGTGATAGGAATTGCTCCTTCTCTATGTACAAGTGTTGTTTCTGATCCTACCACGGTCGACATAAATGCTCTTCCCACCGTAGTCAGCGCCACTGGTGGTGGTGCAGTGTGTACTATAGCCGGTGTTCCGCAACCTGCCCCGGATATCATCTTCACTTTGACCGGAGCCCCGCCGTTTACGCTGGCTTACACAAACGGCACAACGACATTTTCTGGAATCAATGAGCCAACGACAACATTTACCGTTTCATCTCCGGCTGTAATAGGTGTATATAAGATAACATCCCTCGTGGATGCCAATGGCTGCTCTGCCACTTCAATGGCACCAACTCGAAGTGTGACTGTTGGTGGTACAGCGCCGACATTTGCTAGTGGACCGTCCCTTTCGCCGAACGCTACATGCGTTAATGGAGCATCAACGACTGATCCTCAATTAAACTTTACCCTCGATGCTGGCTCTGCGTCTCTGACAAATTTCACACTCACCTATAAAGTTGATGGAAGTGCAAACAGGACGAAAACATTTAACACGAACGCCGGGAGCACTCCGACAGCAGCGATCTTATTTTCGGACGTAGAACTGAATACTGTACTCGCCCACACGATTCGGATTGTTTCTATTCAATCACTTGCTGGCTGTCAGACAACATTTAATATTGATCTTACATATACTGTCAATGCACTGCCTGCAGCACCCACAGGTGGTGTTCCGAATACTTATTGTTCGGTGCCAAATACACCCGGTGCCCTAAGTGTAGCCAACCCAGGTGCGGGCTTAACAATTGACTGGTACGCAGCGGCTAGCGGGGGCGTGGCATTAGCCTCTTCAACACTGACTTACACCCCTACAGGAGGCCCCGGAAACTATTTCGCTGAGACAAGAAACACGACTACTGGTTGTGTGAGTGCGACACGAACTTCAGTGGCCTCAATCCTCGACACAAAGCCGGCAACAGCATCCGCGGGGCCGGCCCAACCAAGTATTTGCTCTAGTGCGGGATCAGTCACTCTGGCCGCGACAGCAGTTGCCTCGGGGGGTAGTGGTTCATGGTCTGTGAATGGCAAGGTTGCCTACTATCAAAACTTCGCCGCTTTTGCGAATGGTGTAACAACTTCAAATGCAGGTAACGGATGGAGTATCAATACCAGCAATCCAAACGCATTTCCTCAGCAAGGCGCTCCCGGTACAAGTTATTTCGAAGTACGTTCCAATAGATTTGAAGCTGCCAACACGAATGGTAACCTCGGTGCAGGTGGTCCGAATCAAGGTGACCTCATTTGGTTGTCTCCGATCATTGATGTTTCAGGAATTGCGGCCGGCAACGTCGCAGCAACTGTCGACTACATCAACGTTTCGGGAGGTCTATCGACCACGGATGATAATATCTCAATTTTTTACAGACTAAACGGAGGTGTCGTTGACGTTGCCTTTACTACCAATGCGACTAACTCCGGCAACTTCGCGAACGGAACGGCGTCTGTTACAGGCCTTACAGCTTCGCAACTTCAGATCGTTGTTAAGATTAGAAATGATGGAACTGCTGATAAGATCGGATTTGATAATGTTATAATTCGGGAAGGGAGCGCAGCTGCCGCCGCTATCAGTTTCGCTAATCCAAATTTAAATACAACGACAGTTTCTGGCCTTCCTGCACCCGCAGATGGTGCCGCTCCGATAACAACTACTTTGACTTGGACGTCGGCAAGTGCTCTTGGTGTTTGCCCCGCCACTACGTCTACGGTAGACATAACCATGAATCCTGCGCCAAAAGTATTGGCCGCTCAGGCAACGAGTGTTTGTAGTGGTACGGCAGTGAATTATGAGATCCTCCTTTCTCCGACGGCCAATTTCCCTGCAGGTTCTACGTTTACGTGGGTAGATCCGGATGGTGCCGGCCCCGCAACGGCGAAAACAAACCTGGCTGCAGATCCTGCCGGGACGAAACACATTACCGATATTCTGGTCAACACCAGCGGTGCGACAACATTCCTGGACTACCAGGTACAGCCTAAGAGTGCTTTAGGTTGTGTGGGCGTAACAACTGCAGTGCGTGTAAATACTTTGCCCGCCCCTAAGCTCAACACGCCACAAACAAAGACCATTTGCAGCGGCCAGCCAGTAAATTATCAGATCCTGATGACGCCCGCGAACCAACCTGCAGGAACAACCTTCACATGGGCAGACCCTGACGGTCCAGCTCAGCCGGGTACCGCACGAACAAACGTCGCAGCTGATCCCGCAGGCACACTTCACATCACTGATGTGCTTACAAACTTTACCGCAGCGCCGATTACGACCACCTATGCGATTACACCAACAGGCCCAGGTCCCAGTAATTGTATAGGCACTCCTCAAAATGTTGTCATTACTGTTAATCCACTGCCGACGGCGAATCCTGTCAGCGGATCTTCGAGCGTATGCGCAGGATCAACCGTGCTGCTATACCAGGTGACGCCTCATGCAGGGTCAACCTACGCGTGGACTGTACCGGCACCATTTGTAAAATTCGGCGGCGGTACGTCAACTGACTTCTTCGTGCTGGTTCAATTCCCAAGCGTTGGATCTGGAAACATCACTATGACCGAGACTAATTCGTTCCCTGGATTGAATTGTACAGGTCCGGTCAATTCGCTTGCAGTAACCGTTTCGAACGCGCCGGGTGCTCTGTCGATCAATGGTCCCGATCCGGTATGTAAAAATCAGATCGGTGTAGGCTACTCCGTTGCATCGCCCACTCCGGGATCAACATATAACTGGACAGCATCCGGAGCGACTATCACGAGCGCAGCAAGCGGTCCCAACCTCACGACTATCAGTGTGAACTTTAGTCTCGCATCTACAGCCACCATTACTGTAAGCGAGGTGAGCACGTCAGGATGTACAGGTACACCGTTCACAAAAAATATTGCAGTATCTGACATACCGACAATGAGCTCGGCCAATAGCCAGAGCATCTGTAGCGGCGCGACACCTAGTCTCTCATTCGGCGCAACTGTGCCAAGCAATTTCAGTTGGGAAGTCACAAACATTACTGGTGCGATAACCGCCGCAACGGCCCCGGTGCTCGCCGTGGGAAATACCGGTACGGGTAACCTCGGCGCAACATTCACAGGCGCACAAGCATTGGTGAACAACTCTTCGGCCGTAGGTTCAGTTACTTTTGACGTAACACCCTCAACTTCTGCGGCACCTTTCTGTCAGGGTCCAACACAAAGCGTGGTCATTACCGTGAATCCAAAGCCGGTGATACCGGCACAAACGGCAACAATTTGTAGTGGCGCAACCTTTACGGTGACTCCGACCGACGGGAGTCCGACGGCTGCGACCATCGTGCCTACGGGAACAACCTATACGTGGACCGCTCCCGTCGTATCCGGCGGTATCACAGGGGGAAGCGCGCAAGCAGTGCCTTCCGCTTCAATCAGCCAGGCACTGACTAATCCTACAAATACTGTCCAGACGGCAACTTACACTGTGACTCCGACATCGGGTGCCGCAGGCACTTGCCTGGGTACTGCGTTCACCGTTACGGTCACCGTAAATCCTAAGCCTGTTATTCCAGCGCAAACTGCCACGATATGCAGTGGCACTTCATTTACTGTAACTCCTGTCAATGGCGTTCCCTCCGCGACGACTATTGTTCCGGGAGGAACAACCTATACGTGGGGTGCACCGATAGTAACTGGAGGTATTACAGGTGGTAGCGCGCAGGTGGTGGGACAACCTAACATAAGCCAGACGCTAACTAATCCAACCAGTATTCCTCAAACAGCGACTTATACTGTGACACCGACTTCGGGTGCGGCGGGCGCTTGTATCGGCTCAACATTTAATGTTACTGTCACAGTCAACCCAACGCCAGCGATTCCTATACAAACCACAACGGTCTGTAGCGCCACGGCATTTGTTATTAGTCCTGCAGATGGATCACCCACCGCAGCGACGATTGTTCCGGCAAGTACTACTTATACATGGACTGCTCCTGTCGTTACAGGTGGTATGACGGGTGGCAGCGCACAAGCGGCACCTCAGGCGACAATCAGTCAGACATTATCCAATCCTACCAGTTCGCCGCAAACAGCGACCTATACTGTAACGCCTACATCAGGTGCCGCCGGATCTTGCGTTGGTGCCAACTTTACTGTCACGGTAACGGTTAACCCATCGCCTGCAATTCCGGCGCAAGCGCAGACAATATGCAGTGGCGGCACGTTCAGCCTGACGCCTGCCAACGGAGTTCCGACTGCTGCAACGGTGGTTCCGAGTGGAACGACTTACACCTGGACAAACCCGGTAGTCACTGGTGGAATAACAGGCGGCAGTGCACAAGCTGTCGGCCAGCCTTTGATCAGCCAGACACTTACTAACCCTACGAACGCTGTTCAGACGGCGACTTATACGGTAACGCCAACTTCAGGCGCCGCGGGTGCTTGCGTTGGACCAAACTTCACGTTTGTCGTGACCGTGAATCCTATGCCAGTCATTCCGGCACAGACTTCCACGATCTGCAGCGGCGCTACATTCAATGTGGCACCCGCGAATGGAATTCCAACTGCTGCTACGATCGTTCCCACAGGAACGACTTACACATGGACAGCACCGGTGGTAACGGGAGGCGTGACAGGAGGGAGTGCACAAGCCGTTGGTCAGCCTAGCATCTCTCAGACACTTACTAATCCTACGAACGCAGTTCAAACGGCGACCTATACGGTAACACCGAAGTCAGGGGCTGCCGGAGCGTGCGTCGGCGCAAACTTCACGCTGACGGTAACAATAAATCCGAAGCCAGTCATTGCGAACCAGACTCCAGCTATTTGCAGCGGCTCGGCATTCACAATTGCGCCGGCGGATGGCGTTCCTTCATCGGCGACGATCGTCCCTGCAGGAACGACTTATACATGGGCCGCACCAGTGGTAACGGGTGGCGTAACCGGAGCAAGCGCTCAGGGAACCCCTCAACCGAACATAAGTCAGACGTTGACGAATCCAACCAACATAGTACAGACTGTAACATATACTGTAACACCAACGTCGGGGGCGGCAGGTTCATGCGTTGGAGCAACTTTCACGGTAACGGTAACGGTAAACCCGATCCCCGTTATTCCTGCCCAAACTGCGACGATATGTAGTGGAGCTGCCTTCACGGTAACTCCTGCTAACGGAGTGCCGACTGCAACGACCATTGTGCCGGCAGGTACTACTTATACCTGGCCAGCGCCTGTTGTATCAGGTGGAATCACAGGAGGAAGCGCACAGCTTACTGGAGTTGCTTCGGTTAGTCAGACGTTGACGAATCCGACTAGCATCGTACAGACGGCAACATACACAGTCACGCCGACATCGGGGGCGTCAGGTGCTTGCGTTGGAGCAACATTCACTGTGAATGTGACCGTGAACCCCAAGCCAGTAATTTCAAATCAGACCGCTGCAATATGTAGCGGAACAGCATTCTCTGTAACACCTACCGACGGCTTACCAACAGCTGCGACCATCGTTCCGCTAGGTACGACCTATTCGTGGGGCGCACCGGTTGTTACCGGCGGTATCACAGGTGGAAGCGCGCAAGCTGGACAAGCAACAATTGGTCAGATACTGACTAATCCGACCAGTACAACACAGACGGCAACTTACACCGTTACTCCTACGTCTGGTGCTGCTGGGTCTTGCGTCGGCGCTACATTCACGGTGACAGTGACCGTGAACCCTACGCCGGCGATACCTGCACAGGTTGCTACGATATGCAGCGCAGGAACTTTCACTGTAACGCCAGCCAACGGAGTTCCAACGGCTGCGACGGTGGTACCAAGTGGAACAACTTACACCTGGCCAGCGCCTGTTGTCACAGGTGGAGTGACAGGAGGGACCTCTCAGGCCGTCGGTCAGCCTTCGATCAGCCAGACGCTGACCAATCCGACGAATACTGTTCAGACAGCGACTTACACTGTTACGCCTACCTCTGGCGCGGCAGGTACATGCGTCGGCGCGACATTCACGGTAACGGTAACGGTTAATCCCATGCCTGTGATTCCGGCACAGACTACTGCGATATGCAGTGGTAATGCCTTCACAGTAGCCCCAGTCAACGCGACGCCAACGGCGGCGACCATAGTACCGGCATCAACAACTTATACGTGGACTGCCCCCGTTGTCACAGGAGGTATAACTGGCGGCAGCGCTCAGGCTGTTGGTCAACCCAACGTTTCCCAGACGCTGACTAACCCTACGAATTCAGTTCAGACGGCTACGTACACGGTTACGCCTACCTCTGGCGCTGCGGGTGGTTGCGTTGGAGCAGCATTTACCGTCACTGTAACAGTTAATCCCAAGCCTGTTATTGCAAATCAGACACCTTCCATCTGCAGTGGAACTGCTTTCACCATTACTCCGGCAGATGGAGTGCCATCTGCTGCTACTATCGTTCCAGCAGGAACAACTTACACGTGGACGGCGCCTGTTGTAACCGGTGGTGTGACCGGTGCAAGTGCGCAGGCCGCTCCGCAGCCGAACATCAGTCAGACATTGACGAACCCGACCAACGCGGTTCAAACGGTCACTTATACAGTAACACCGACTTCAGGTGCTTCAGGAGCGTGCGTGGGTTCGACATTTACCATTACGGTAACAGTTAATCCAACGCCGGCAATTCCGGCTCAAACGGCGACGATCTGTAGCGGTGCCGCGTTCTCGATCACCCCGGCTAACGGTGTGCCGACTGCGACTACGATTGTTCCCGCAGGAACGACTTATACATGGCCTGCACCTGTTGTTTCAGGAGGTATCACAGGTGGAAGCGCTCAACTTACTGGTGTTGCTTCTGTGGGTCAGACACTGACCAATCCCACAAGCGTTGTTCAAAGTGCGACGTATACTGTGACACCGACCTCCGGTGCCTCCGGAAGCTGTGTTGGTGCGACGTTTACAGTTACTGTAACTGTTAACCCGAAGCCGGTAATTGCGAATCAGACGACCTCGATTTGTAGCGGCACGGCATTCTCAATAACACCGACCGATGGTCTTCCTACCGCAGCCACGATTGTGCCCCTTGGTACTACGTATGCCTGGGGTGCGCCCGTCGTCACAGGTGGTATTACTGGTGGCAGCGCACAAAGTGGACAGACCACGATAGGTCAGATATTGAACAATCCTACCAACATTAACCAAACTGCCACTTATACAGTCACACCAACTTCTGGTGCTGCTGGCTCTTGCGTTGGTACGCCTTTCACGGTGACCGTCACTGTTAATCCAGTGCCGGTAATTCCGAACCAAACAACGGCAATATGTAGTGGCACTGCGTTTAGCGTTGCCCCGTCAAATGGAACGCCAACCGCTGCTACTATCGTACCTAGCGGGACAACATATACCTGGACTGCTCCGGTTGCAACTGGCGGGGTTACCGGTGCCAGTGCCCAGGCGTCAGGTCAGACTTCGATAAGTCAGACGCTGACCAATCCCACGAACACAGCTCAGACAGTGACCTATACAGTGACGCCTACATCGGGAGCTGGTGGCTCATGTGTTGGCGCGACATTCCAGGTAGTTGTGACCGTTAATCCGATGCCTGCAGTACCAGCGCAGGTAGCTACCGTGTGCAGTGGAACTGCGTTTACCGTGACGCCGGCGAACGGCGTTCCGACAGCATCGACAATTGTTCCCGCTGGAACAACCTACACATGGGCAGCGCCTGTAGTGACAGGAGGTCTTACCGGAGGAAGTGCACAAGCGGTTGGGCAACCAAACATCAGCCAGACACTTACGAACCCAACCAACAGTACGCAAGTTGCAACCTATGCAGTGACGCCTACGGCTGGCTCGTGCGTTGGTGCACCGTTTAACGTAATCGTTTCGGTAAGTCCTAAGCCGGCAATACCCGCCCAGTCAGCGTCGATCTGCAGCGGCACTTCATTTACTATCGCGCCTGTTGATGGCGTTCCATCAACGGCTACCATCGTTCCTGGTGGAACCACTTACACGTGGACTGCACCTGTGGTAACGGGAGGCGTAACAGGTTCGAGCGCGCAGCCGGTGCCACAACCAAGCATCAGTCAGACTCTGACGAACCCGACTAATACTGTACAAACAGTTACCTACACTGTGACACCTACCTCGGGTTCGTGTACGGGATCAACTTTCACAATCATTGTGAACGTCAATCCTAAGCCGTTTGTGCCTGATCAAACACCCACGATTTGTAGTGGCACAGCGTTCACCGTGAATCCAGCTGATGGCGTGCCTACTGCGGCTACTATTGTACCGGCGTCAACCACTTATTCGTGGCCGGTGCCTGTTGTTACAGGTGGCGTGACAGGTGCAACTGCTCAAAGCAATCAGGCATCGATCAGTCAAACACTGAACAATCCTACCAATACACCGCAGACTGCGACATATACTGTAACGCCGACGTCAGGTGCAGCTGGTACTTGTGTCGGAGCCACGTTCACGATCACGGTTACTGTAAATCCGAAGCCTTCAATACCCGCGCAGTCTCCAGTCGTGTGCAGTGGAAGTGCGTTTACTGTGAGTCCAGTTGATGGTATCCCCACGGCGGCAACAGTTGTTCCTGCAGGAACAACATACACATGGCCAGCTCCTGCTGTAACTGGGGGCATCACGGGCGCGAGCGCGCAGGCGGTGGGCGTCGCTTCAATAAGTCAGACATTGACGAATCCGACAAATACTGTTCAGACGGCAACCTATACGGTGACACCTACTTCAGGTGCAGCCGGCTCTTGCGTTGGATCGCCATTCACAATCAGCGTAACGGTTAATCCGAAGCCCGTCATCCCGGCACAAACGGCGACGATTTGTAGTGGTACGTTGTTTACGGTGACACCGGTGAACAGTGTCCCAACGGCGGCCACGATTGTGCCATCCGGAACAACGTACACATGGGGTGCACCGGCTGTTACAGGTGGAGTAACAGGTGGATCAGCACAGCTCACCGGAGTTGCTTCAATAAGCCAGACTCTGACGAATCCAACAAACACGCCTCAAACAGCAACTTATACTGTGACACCAACTTCAGGAGCCGCTGGTTCTTGCGTGGGTGCAACTTTCACAGTAACAGTGACCGTTAACCCGCAACCGGTTATTCCGAACCAGACCACAGCGATCTGTAGTGGAGCAGCATTCTCAGTGAGCCCTGCGAATGGGGTGCCTACATCGGCGACGATTGTTCCATCCAGCACAACTTACACATGGCTTGCACCAGTGGTAACGGGAGGTATCCTTGGCGGCAGCGCACAGCCCGCAGGTCAGCCTACTATCAGTCAGACATTGACCAATCCTACGAATACACCGCAGACCGCAACATATACTGTAACGCCGACCTCCGGTGCTGCGGGATCCTGCGTGGGTGCGAGCTTCACAATCACTGTAACAGTCAATCCAAAACCGGCGATACCCAACCAAACACCGGCGATCTGTAGCGGAAGCACTTTCACAGTAAGTCCCTCCGATGGGCTTCCAACAGCGGCAACGATCGTTCCCGCTGGAACAACTTACACATGGCCTGCACCTGCAGTAACAGGTGGCGTTACGGGTTCAAGTGCGCAATTGACAGGTGTGACTTCCATCAGCCAAACGCTTACGAATCCTACCAATACAATTCAAACGGTGACCTATACTGTCACGCCAACGTCTGGCGCCGCTGGCGCATGCGTCGGAGCGACCTTTACAGTAACCGTGACGGTAAACCCGCAGCCTGTAATTCCAAATCAGACGGCAACGATTTGTAGTGGCAATGCATTTACGATCAACCCTATCAACGGCTCGCCAACTGCAGCCACGATTGTCCCTTCTGGAACTACGTATTCATGGGCTGTACCGATAGTTACGGGTGGCATCACCGGTGGAAGCGCCCAGTCGGGACAGGCATCTATCAGTCAGACGTTGACAAATCCAACGAATTCTGTACAAACTGCAACGTACACCGTCATACCGACATCAGGTACTTCCGGTTCGTGTGTGGGCTCGTCGTTCACTATCACTGTAACGGTTAATCCGAAGCCAGTCATCCCTGCGCAAACAGCAGCGATCTGCAGTGGTGCATCATTTACCATCACACCCGTTGACGGATTACCGAGCTCGGCGACAATTGTTCCAATTGGAACAACGTACACATGGACAGCTCCTGTTGTCACCGGTGGTGTTACAGGCGCGAGCGCGCAAGCAGTGGGAGTGGCCTCTATCAGTCAGACACTGACCAACCCGACAAACTCAGTTCAGACTGTTACATATACGGTGACGCCGACGTCAGGTGCTGCGGGTGCTTGTGTGGGAGCGACGTTTACCGTCACTGTCACAGTAAATCCGAAGCCGGTCATCGCGAATCAGAGTCCTTCGATTTGCAGCGGCACTGCTTTCTCTGTAAGTCCGACTAACGGGGTGCCGACTGCTGCGACTATTGTTCCGACAAACACAACTTACACTTGGCCAGCTCCGGTCATAACCGGCGGTGTAACTGGCGCGAGCGCTCAGACATCACAAACTTCTATTAGTCAGACATTGACTAACCCGACAAACACTGTACAGACTGTGACATACACTGTGACACCGACGTCCGGTGCTGCGGGCGCATGTGTGGGAGCACCTTTTACGATTGTCGTGAGCGTGAATCCTGTTCCAGTCATTCCTGCTCAGGCTGCTACTATCTGTAGCGGCAATGCATTTAACGTAGCCCCGACGAATGGGACTCCGTCTGCAGCAACCATTGTTCCTGGCGGAACCACGTATGCGTGGGCCGTTCCCATCGTGACAGGTGGCCTGACAGGTGGATCGGCTCAAACGGGTCAGGCATCGATCAGCCAGACTTTGACTAACCCCACCAACAGTGTTCAGTCTGCGACTTACACAGTCACGCCTACTTCAGGAGCAGCAGGTGCTTGTGTAGGTTCTGTCTTCACTGTGACGGTGACAGTGGATCCAAAGCCTATCATCCCGAACCAAACCCAGACGATCTGCAGCGGCACTGCATTCAACATCAGTCCAAGCGATGGTGTTCCGAGTGCTGCGACGATCGTACCCGCAAGTACAAAATATACTTGGACGGCACCTGTGGTCACCGGTGGAATGACTGGTGCGAGCGCTCAGGGCGTTCCCCAGAATTCTGTCACCCAGGTCCTGACAAATCCGACGAACGTCGCGCAAACTGCTACCTATACGGTAACTCCGATCTCAGGCGCAGCAGGGTCTTGCGTTGGACCGACCTTCCAGGTTGTGGTCACCGTGAACCCGGTACCGGTAGGGCAGGCCATTTCCTCAATTGAGCGATGCAGCGGATCAGCCATCAACTTCAATCTGCAGGATATCATCAATAACGTGGCGCCATTCACCGGCGGAAATTCCGTAAGCGCGATCTTCGCGTACACGGTATTGGCTGACTTCCCCCTCGACGTTGCTCCTGCTGTGTTCCCCGGTACATTTGACAGGGTAACTGCCTCGGCAGCAAACATTACCAATTCGTTTACGAATGTGTCGAACCACGACGTGACACTTTCATTCACGGTAACACCGTATAGCGTCATCGGAAATTGTGCGGGATCGCCATTCACCCTTAATGTCGTGTACCATCCAGAACCGGTTGGTTCGAACTTTGTCCAGACTGGATGTAGTTCGACGCTGAACTTTAATATTCAGACGAAGATCACGAATGGACTTCCCAGCGTGTTCACGTATGTTGTCACTTCTTCAGATGAAGTGAATGTGCCTACGCCTGCCGCCCTCGACAGAGTGGTTGCGAGCAACGCGCCGATCACCGACACATTTACAAACCCGACGAGCTCTACTGTAACAATCACCTACACGATCACACCTTACAACTCAGCGCATCCGACTTGCGCCGGTGTGCCGTTTACCTATAAAGTGGATATTGGCTCAATGCCAATTGCATCAAGCGACACCAAAGCAGCAGCTTGCTCAGATGTTCCATTCCTCATTGACCCTCAGGGAAACATAACCAACGGGGTGATCAGTACATTCTCGTGGGTTCCTAGTTATGATCCGGGCCTGACGGGAGGTCCTGTGGGTACGCAGACTGGCGTAATCTCAATGACGCTGACGAACACTTCAAATGTTCAGAAGAATGCGACGTTCACGATCACGCCCTCAGCCGGACCTTGCGCTGGAATGCCGTTCACGATCATTAAGCCTGTCAATCCGGAACCAGTAATGGATCCGACGCTGGCAACCAAGACGATCTGCAGCACTAACCCGACAAGTTCCAACAAGGTGAATATCACGCTTGCAACGAATGGGGTGTCGGTACCTGCTGCGAATTATAACATCACATTGAAGAGCCAGGATCCAGGCTTGACCGGAACGCCAACCACTGGTGTAGGCCTCGCATCGACCGCGATCCTGAACGATACGTATAACAATGTCACGGCCGTAGCTTTGAATGTTGTGTACACAATCGTGCCTGTTGCCGCAGGCGGATGTCTTGGAGATCCGTTTGACATCACGGTTACGGTAAATCCGGAGCCGGTTGTCAGTGCATCGCTGAACAACACAGTATGTAGTGGCGACATCTCGAACATTATCCTCAGCACCAACGGCGTGTCAGTGGGCGCGGCAAGCTATAGGCTTGTAAACGTGACTTTCCCGGGTGGCCTCACTGCCAACCCCGGCAATACCGCGGTGGGTACTGTGACTGGAATTAACATGATTAAGAATGACAGCTATGCCAATGGCACTAATGGTGCATTGACAGTCATCTATGATATCAGGGCTACAAGCCCATCGGGTTGCGAGGGAGCATCAAGGCTCATCAACCTTACTGTGAGCCCGGCGCCGGTGCTCGATCCTGCACTGAATCCGACTCCAGTTTGTAGCGGAGTGAATTCGGGAGTGACATTGGGCGTGGCAGGTGGATCGGTTGCAGCTGCGACCTATAACATCAATTCCATCTTGTTCCCAGGCCTTACCGCCGGTGGCTCTAACACTGGTATTGGAACTGGCAAGGCCTCAAGCGCAATGTTCAATGACGTCTACGTCAACACAACGAACGCTCCGCTTACGGCAACTTACAAGATCGCTGCGGTGTCCGCTCTCGGATGTATCGGACCTCTCGGTACGGTTACACTGACCATCAACCCTTCGCCGGACCTCGACAACAGTATCGGCAGAACGGTGTGCTCGACTAATGCATCGGGTATCACGTTTACCACTACGCCAGTAAGCGCTGCAGCCTCAACCTATAACTTGATCAGTGTGACGATCGCTCCGGGACTAACGGCAGGCGGTGGCAATGCTGCTCCCGCTAACGGAAGGCCGGCAAACTATATTGCTGCAGATACTTATACCAACCCGACCAACGGCATCCTGACGGCAACCTACCGCGTTGAGCCAGTGAGCGCTGCCGGATGTAAAGGACCTCAGGAAGATGTGGTGTTGACTGTTGAGCCAACTATCCTTGCTGCACCGATCAATCACCTCCCTACCATCTGTAGTAACAGCGGACCATCACCGACTGCAACGGATGTAGAATTGTTGTCTCCGACGGTGCCGTCTGCGGGTACGATCACGTTCAACTATACCGCTGTATCGAGCATCGGTGCGCAGATCACTGGATTTGTGCCTGCCCTTACAAACCTTGCCGCAGGGTATCGCATTCAAGACGCTCTGGTCAACAATTCGAATGCAAGCGCATTTGTGACATATACAATTACGCCTGTTGCCGCCGGCGCGAAATCAGGCTCAGGATGTACAGGTGCGCCAGTAGCGGTTGTGGTGAATGTAGAGCCGCGACCAAAAATGATTGCATCGCCGGTGTCGAAGACCGTGTGCGAAGGAACGCCTGTCGGGATATCTCTCTCTACGACAACTGTACCTTCTGCAGGATCTGTTGAATACTTGCTCGTGTCTGCAGTAGCAACGGGTGGTGTGACAGGAATGTCCGCCGCTGGGTCTGTGTTTGCGGCCACGTCAACGCTCAACGATAACCTCAGCAACCCATTGACGACAACGCAGAGTGTCACCTATACTTTCCGTCCGCGGATCAACGGTGGCGCAGGATGTATCGGGGATGATGTGTTAGTCTCTGTAAATGTGAATCCACGACCGAACATTTCAGCCGTAGGAGTGCCGACTGCAATTTGCAGTGGCGATCAGGTTAATATTTCAATTGTCCCTGATGTCTCCAGCACAGTCTCTACGTGGCCGGTACCGACGATTGCGCCGACGGCAGGTTCTGTGACCGGGGGAAGCGCCGGGGCCGGTGATCAGTTGTTCCAGATATTGTTCAATAAGACAAGTCCGGTTGTACAGACTGTCACATATACAATTACTCCGACTGCAAGCGGTTGTGCAGGCACACCTTTGATCGTCAATGTTCCTGTTAATCCTGTGCCTGATGTCCTCGGCACGGCCACCACAACGATATGCAGTGGCGGTACGCTCAATGTTCCGCTAACCAGCAAGGTTACTTCTGGCGTCAACTTCACCTGGACGGTAGACGATCCAAGCGGCCTCGGTGCACCTGGTGCTTTCGATGGCAGCGGCACGACCATCAACCAGGTGTTCACGAACAATACCGGTTCGCAAGCTTCGATCACGTACACGATCACCCCGATATTGACCGCTCCCGGAACAACGTCTGGGACATGTACAGGTGATACGAAAATTATGTTCGTCACGGTTGCGCCATCATTGTCTGCAGCATTCCTGAATACGCCATCACCGGACTTTATCTGCGCGGGAAGCACAGAATACCTCGTGTTCCAATTTGGTGGCCAGGCTCCGTTCGACTTCACGTATACAAAGCAACCGCCAACCGGTCCGGCAGTTCCTATAACCCTGACCAATAAGGGACCCGTAGTCGTTGTTCAAGACGTCCTCAGCGCCGCCGGTGCGTACACGTACACAATCACTTCGGTTACGTCACATGTTAATGGCAAATCTTGTACGACACCGTTTAGCGTGCCATTTGTTGTGAACGTAGGGGATACGGATCCGAACTTTACCATAATAAGTCCGCTTGCGACTTGCAGCCCTAACACCGTGTCATTCCAATACAACCAGGTCGCAGGCACCATCTATACTTGGAGATTCGGGGATTCGCCTGACCTGGTCTATACCGCAACCAGCACGGTACCGAACCAGGTGATCACGCATGTTTACACGAACCTGAGTCCGACAAGCACATTAAGTTATCCTGTTTCGATGCAGACCGAACTTCCTGCACCTTATCCAGGATGCTTTAAGACAACACCACCTAAAACGATCTCAATCTATCCGCAGATCATTCCTAACGTCATTGCGGATAAGACAACGATCTGTAGCGGTGAAACCATCCGGTTCTCCAATCAAAGTGTTGGGGCGACTTCACAGACATGGTCGTATCGTGTTCAGGGTCAGGTACCGGAGACTTCGTTGGGTACCAGTTTGAATATCAGTAGCGTATTCACGAACAATACGACTTCGAATCCTATTATCTACGAAGTGATTTACCGTGGTACGAACGGCAACTGTCCTACGCCAGATCAGATAATTCCCATCAAGGTGTATCGCCAGTCAACTGCATCGTTCGACGAGGGAACAGTTCCGCCGTTCGTTAACGCTCAGTCGATCGTGAACTTCACAAATACTTCAACGATACTGGATGCGTCACAATTCACCTACGATTGGACGTTCGGTTCAGATTCGCAGCCGAACAGCTTCCAGGGAGTGACACCACCTGCAATTAAGTATGTCAGACCAGGTCCGAAGAATGTCACGCTGACGATCACGAATAATAGCAATTCGTTCTGTAAGTCAATTTTTGAGAAGCAGATCAATATCAATTTACTTCCGCTTGTGGCGACCTTCAAGGCCAGCCCTGCAGAGTCTTGTTTCCCTTCTAAGATTGTCGTGACTGAAAGCAATATCACAGGTGATGTGATCGAGTGGAGAGTATTCGATGGAAACGGCAGGACAGCAGCAACGTCAAGTGCTGTTACGCCGACATTCAATATTCCTTCTGAAGGCAAGTACACGATCACGCTGAAAACTTCAAGTTCGTTGACGGGTCAGGTGGCTGTGGCGCAGAACCAGACGGTTCAGGTGTACGCCAAGCCATTCGCCTCATTCGACGCACGCCCTGATGTGGTCTACGTTCCTGACACAGAGTTGACGACATTCAACTTCAGTACAGGAGCCAACCAGTATTCATGGGACTTCGGTGATGGCGGTAAGTCAGTGGATGAAGAGCCGAAGTACATTTACAAAATCGAGGGTATCTACGACATTACGCTGATCGCCATGTTCGATCACGGCAATAAGATAGTGTGCGCTGACACATTGAAGCACCAGGTCGTTGCAAAACAGGGCGGTGTAACGAAGGTTCCTAACGCCTTTACGCCTAACCCTGCAGGGCCTTCGGGCGGTGTTGCCGGCAGCGGTACGTTCAATGATGTATTCCTGCCAATTGTGAAAGGCGCAGAAGAGTATAACCTGCAGATCTTCGACCGTTGGGGTAACATCATCTTCGAAAGCAATAGCACCCAGATTGGCTGGGACGGATATAACGCTGACGGTAAATTGTTGCCGGCGGGCGTGTACGTCTATAAGTTGACCATACGACTTTCGGATGGACAGCGGTCAACGCAAATTGGTGATGTAACGATGATCCGGTAAATTTAGAGGGCTATGTTGAGGATGATATCGGTTTTGGTTTTTTTGATGATGCTTGGAAGCACTGCGTCCGCACAGGATCCTCAGTTCTCTCAATACTATCAATCGCCCCTGTATTTGAATCCTGGATTTACAGGAATAACTCCACAGCAACGATTGACATTCAATCACCGTATCCAATGGCCCAACTTGCCACAGGCTTTTTCCACGTATGCTGCCTCGTATGATATTTTCGTGGATGAGTTAAAGAGCGGTTTTGGCCTCTTGATGACAACAGATAAAATGGGCTCAGCAGGGTGGAGGACTACAACGGCAAGTTTGCTCTATAGCTATAAGCTTAAAGTGACGGAGAATCTGATATTCTCCCCGGGGTTGTCGTTTGGGTACGGGATCAATGGCCTGGACCGCACGAAGCTTAGCCTTGGAGATGGATTGGAATTCAACGGACAGTCCCTTGATCCGGATTTGAACAAGCTCGGCAACCAACAGTATTTCGACTTTACTTCTGGATTCCTCCTGTATTCGAAGAGTCTGTGGCTGGGTGCTGCGTTCGCGCATATGAACCAGCCCAACCTGTCATTGCTGAATAGTATCACGCGTCTTCCAATGAAGGTCACCATTCATGGTGGTGCGCGGATATCTCTTCTTGGAGGTCTGAGAACTTCGTCTCGTGTTTCATACCTGACGCCATCTTTCATTTATCAAAGCCAGGGCGGTATCTCACAACTCAACCTGGGATTGAATTATCATATCGATCCGGTTTTTGTTGGATTTTGGTATCGCGGCAAGCCGTTTGAAAAAAGTGTAACCGGAACTGTTCAGCAGGATGCTCTCATCCTTCAAATGGGATTTTATCTTGACAAGCTTACGATCGGATACAGTTATGATTTTAATACTTCAGGGCTTTCAACATCTTCGGGGGGCGCACATGAGCTTTCGATCATGTATGAGTTCAGCGCTAAGCCCATTCATCGCGGAGTGAAAAAACGTAACCGACTGATTCCATGCCCTACCGGTGGAAGACAGGAAGGTTTTTGGAAATAGGGGACGGCAATTGATCCCCATTTTTAACGTATTGATCGACTAAGATTGCCATTCACCCCTGCGCTTGGTTTCTTTAAGCGATTGTCGCTTATTTAAGTTGTCTAAAGTTGCTTTGATTGGTTGTTAGGTTAATAACCGATTAAAATGGCTGTCGTCAAGCGTGCAATCCGTTTGCTGTGGTGTGTCGTCGTGCTGCTGTTGTGGCAGCATAGCGAATCATTTGCCCAATGCGGCGGAATCATGGAGCCGGGGTTTGCGTTTCTTACAAGCAGTAGAGGCTGTGCGCCGTTTACCGTCAATATCCAAACAATTTATCTCTCATCAGTTCCGGGAACACAATACTATGTGAACTGGGGCGATGGAACGCCGGAACAAACCTATGTGCAGGGCGCACTGCCTGCCACAGGCGTAACGATGGTTCATAATTATCCGCTCGCGTCAGTCAACTGCGGATATGATGTTGTGATCGACGCTTCGAATGCGTGTAATCCCAGAGGAAGTGTCGTACCGATTACAACGCAGGTTATCGTTTGGACCAACGACGTTGTTTCGATCAGTCCCGCCGTTTTTAGGGTTTGCGCAGGTGCGGCTGCCAACGTAACGTTTACTGACAATAGCGCATGGAATTGCTTTCCCCGCGCAACAAGGGAGAACAATGCCCCCAGATGGATCCAATGGATCTATGGAACCGGAGCCCCTGGAATCCAGATTCCCGGAACGCAGGTGAACTTTGTAACGCCGGGTGCATTCCCCTATGATGATCCCGCAGCAAACCGCAACCCAATGTATCCGGTGGCTGCACCAGGACAAGTAAGTCTCCCAATCAACGTCCCAGCTACACTACCAGCAGATATCGGAAAGGAGTTCGAAGTAACCTTGAAAAACTGGAACCAGTGTAATCCCTACGACAATGATGTACTCGATGGGAATCCCAAGAATCCGCAAAACGGCGATCTTGTAAACGGTGACAATCCGCCACAGATCGCAACGGCCCGGGTTGTGATTGTCGACGCGCCCCAACCCACATATGTCACAAGACTTGGCAATGCAGGTGGACCGATTCAGTCAGTGTTTTGTATCAGTGACAATATCTACTTCGATAACAACACGCCACCAATCGCTGGTGCTTCCTTCCTGAACACATGGGAATTTTTCGATAACAATACGGGTGCAGGTGTGCCGCTTGCTACGTCTAACAATGTTAACCCGACGTTCTCCTATGTTACATCCGGACAAAAATTAATCCGCCTGTCTGTTAAAGATCAGAATGCAGCGGGGAATTGCGTGTCTGTGTTTGATGCCGTGATCACGATCTCTCCGTCGCTGGTAGCAAAGATTCAGACGTCCGATTTCTCTAACAATCCCATCACACCTGATTTCTGTCAGAATGCTGCCGCGCCATTCAATACGTTCCAGGTAAGGTTTAGTGACGCGTCCGTGGGCGCTGCTACGGCAACTACAGAATGGCGATGGGAATTTTATGACGAAAACAATGTGTTGGTGCAGCAAGCTCCATTGGGAGGTGGATTTTCGGCTGTTGCCCTCGGGCCGTTCGATCAACTTCATTCAAACAGAGGAATCTACCGTGCCGCGCTCATAATTCGGGACAATGTCACGTCATGTCAGACAATGGACCAGGTTCAGGTGCGGGTATTTGAGAATCCTGTTCCGCAGTTCAATGCCACGCGGGTTTGCCAGGGTCAGCCCACCGTATTCGCGGAAGCATCGACACTCAATGCGATTAATGGTGAAACGATCGTTCTCCGTGAATGGGATTTTAATTACAACGGTGTCACGTTCAATAAAGATCCCATCTTCGATAACCAGACATCGTTCAACCGTGTTCTTGGTCCTGGTGGTACCTACCAGGTGGCTTTGCGCGCAACGACAAACCAGCATGGGTGCTCAGCAATTACAGTTGTCCCCGTTGTTGTGGATCCCCTGCCAAATGCAAGCTTCACACCTGACGTCACATCTGGCTGCAGCATCCTGCATGTCACTTTTACAAATAATTCCGTGCTTGGTCAGCCGGACGTGATAGACCGGTTCTTATGGGAGATCGACGGAGGTGCCGGCTTCGTGGTGGCAGGAACACAGCAACCTGCTGATCCTGGATTTACCAACTTGTTTACTCATGACTTTTTGAATGCTGGAACGACCAACAAAGTTTTCAACGTGAGACTGCGAGTAGTGACCGCACACAATTGTGAGTCGGTATCCGCAGTAACGGCAATTACTGTTTTTCCAGGAACGAAATCGGGATTTATTTCGACCAATTATTCGCCATTCAACGATAACTGTTCGCCGATCAGTGTGAATTTTTCCGTTGATCCGCAAACGCAATCTCTAGGACCGACCAACTATCAATGGGAAATCAGTGATGTCAATGGAATTATCTCTAACGTCAGCACAGGAACCGCGCCAAGCTATACCGGGAACTTTGTCAATAACACGCCGCTGATAAAGGATTTTAACGTCAGGCTGACAACAACTTTGCCTTCAGGGTGCTTTGGCGATTCTATTCGTATTATCAGGGTAAGTCCGGTGCCCACCTCCATTTTCGACATCGATACGGTGATCTTCGATTGTCAGCGCCTCAGGGTAAGATTGATAGCACAGCAGAAGGGTCTTCAATATCATTGGATCATCACTGAAAATGCTATTATGATGCTCAACACCGTAGGCTCGTCGGATGTGTTGGAGTATGAAGTGCCCCGCGCCGGAGTTGATATCAACCTTGGTATCAGTCTCGATACCAAAAATATTGCTAACTGTGCAAGTAACGTGACGACCCAAAGCATCGTGGTGCCGAGGAAGGATGTTATAAATACTTCCTTCACGGCGTCTCCCGCATCACAAACGTTGCCTTCATCGACGGTCTTCATTACTAACACAACGAACACGGGGCCCTGGGCTTACGCCTGGGATTTTGGTGACGGCAGCACCTCGGCAACTCCGGGTCCAACACTGCAACATACTTATGCAACCTATGGTACTTATACAATCAAGCTGAAGGTAACAAACAATGTGTGTGTTGAGGAACGAACCCAAACCATCGTCATCAATGCAATACCGCCCACCGTCGATTTTAGTTACGACCCTGCGTCAGGTTGTCAGCCACTCACCGTCAAGTTCAAAAACCTTTCGAAGTTTGCTGATGCCAGCAGCTATGTATGGAATTTTGGAGATGGCCAGGCGACATCACACGCAATAGATCCCACATACACCTACTTTCAGCCAGGTAAATACACAGTGAGTCTTTCTGCATCCAATGTGACAGGTCAGGTTGTCACAACTGTCAAGCAGAATATTATCGAGGTTTTTGTCAAACCAAGTGCACAGTTCGAAACCAAGCCCAAACTCGTTTACATCCCCGGGGGCATTCTATACACGAAGAATAATAGTTTCGATGCTGGCAGGTACTTATGGGACTTTGGCGATGGCGGTACGTCGGATCTTCCCGAGCCACAACATGCGTACACGGCCGAAGGAGCCTATACCATCGCGATGATCGCAATCAGTCCAAACAATTGTTCAGACACGGCACGTGTAAAAAATGCCGTGTTGGTTCAAAAGGGTGGAGAAGTGTTGGTGCCTAACGCGTTCTCGCCGAATCTGAACGGACAAGGATCGTCGGGGCCGGGGGGCGGGTTCAGTGATGGTAAGAACGATGTGTTCCTTCCTCTGATGAGAGGTGTTGTGCAATTTGAAATGCTCGTTTTTAACCGGTGGGGAGAACTCCTGTTTCAGAGCACCGATGCGCAACAAGGTTGGGATGGATATTATCAGGGCAAGCTGTGCCCTCAGGATGTTTATGTATATAAAATTACCGCAATGTATGACAATGGGGAACGCGTGGTGCGAACGGGAGATATTAACCTGATCCGATGAGAATAGTTTTTACTGTGCTAGGTATATGTGTTGTTTTAGTTGCCCGGGGACAGGATCCGGAATTCTCGCAATATTATGCTGCACCGCTTTATTTGAATCCCGCTTTTGCCGGCACCACCACGGATCACCGGTTTATAGCTAACTATCGCAATCAGTGGCCCAACATTGCACGCGGTTATGTTACCACCGCATTGTCATATGACTATGACCTCTATCATTATAACAGTGGAATAGGCGTGATGCTCACAGACGACAGGGCAGGCACGGCAGGTATGAGATCTACAGAATTGAATTTTATTTATTCGTATAAAGTTGCGATTGCGCGGGAATGGGTGGTCTCATCAGGAATAAACTTTGGTTACGCTTTCAGATCCATTGATCTCAACAAGCTCATCTTTGGCGACCAGCTTGAATTTGACTCGAAAGGCCAGGTGCCAAGCGATGATCCTGCGTTGTTTAATCTCGGCACGACAAGCTACTTTGATTTTAATGCCGGCATGCTCGCCTACAACAAAACCTTTTGGTTCGGTTTTGCGGCCAGCCATCTGAACCAGCCAAACAGGTCGCTGGTGGGACAGGAGGCATATCTGCCGACGAAGTGGTCAATTCATGGTGGCGTCCGGATACCATTATATGCCGGACCGCTCAAGAAGGACAGGCAAGCGGTATTATCGCCTTCATTTGTTTATAAAAACCAGGGTAGGTTTGACCAGCTGGACCTTGGAGTTTATTTTCTTTATGAGCCGATCGTCGTCGGTCTTTGGTACAGAGGGATTCCCATTCAACAGAATGTTAAAGACAACATAAGCCAGGATGCCGTCGTGGTGATCCTCGGATTCCAGTTGCCGAGAGTGGAGGTGATGTACAGCTATGATATTACAGTGTCGGAACTGGGTCCGATATCGGGTGGAACACATGAGCTCGCGTTAAAATACAAACTCGCAATCCAGATGAGCGCGAAGAAAAAGAAGCCCCAGAAATTCATTCCTTGCCCGACATTCACCCATCACAGTAAGTAGGCCTTTTATGGCCAGATGATAAGCTTTACCTTTGAAGGCTCAGGCCATTAAAAAGGCCGAATGGATGAATTTTTCGAGGCATTTGGCGTCAAATGACGTCTTCAAAGTGGTGGCGCAAGCGGCGTATGAAGAAGGCCTCCCATGCTACGTTGTCGGTGGTTACGTCAGGGATCTGATTTTGGGTCGACCCAATAAAGATATCGATTTTGTTTGCGTTGGAAGCGGAATTCGGTGGGCGCAGAAAGTCGGTGCCAACCTCGGTGGTATCCAGGTAAGTATTTTCAAGAATTTCGGTACGGCAATGATCAGGCATGGTGAGTTTGAGCTGGAGTTTGTTGGCGCGCGTAAAGAGTCGTATCACCATGATTCACGTAAACCCATCGTGGAAGATGGAACGCTCGAAGATGATCAGAAAAGGCGGGACTTTACAATGAACGCAATGGCGATCAGTCTGAACCGCGAGGACTATGGTGACTTAATAGATCCCTTCAACGGCGTCGCGCACATAAAGGAAAAAATGATACGCACGCCGCTCGATCCGTCGATTACTTTTTCGGATGATCCGTTGAGAATGATGAGGGCGGTGCGATTTGCTTCCCAGTTGAAATTTGATATTGATCCTGATACATTTCAATCAATCGTCGCCAACAAGGAGCGCCTGAAGATCGTTTCGATGGAGCGCGTGATAGATGAGGTCAATAAAATAATTCTTTCTCAGGTGCCGTCGTATGGATTCAAGCTCCTTTTTGTATCTGGATTGCTGAAGCAATTCTTTCCCGAGATGGTTGCGTTGCAGGGTGTGGAGTACGTCGATAATAAAGCGCATAAAGACAATTTCTACCATACTCTCCAGGTTCTCGATAATGTGTCGAAGATGTCCGATGATCTGTGGCTCCGTTGGGCGGCCATCCTTCATGATATTGCCAAGCCCCTTACCAAGAGATTTGAGGCGGGTCACGGGTGGACTTTTCACGGGCATGAAGACAAAGGCGGGAGAATGGTACCGGGTATTTTCAGAAGGCTCAAGCTCCCATTGAATGACAAGATGGAGTTTGTGCAAAAGCTTGTGCGACTTCACTTGCGACCTATCGTGTTGGCGCAAGACGTCACGGATTCTGCGGTACGAAGACTCTTATTTGAAGCCGGTGAGGATACAGATGCCCTGATGAAATTATGCCGCGCGGACATTACGTCGAAGAATCCGGACAAAGTAAAAAAATACCTCAATAATTTCGAGCGCGTTGAGGAAAAGATGGTCGAAGTCGAAAAAAAGGATCATATCCGGAATTTTCAGCCGCCCGTGACTGGTGACGAGATCATCCGGATGTTTAACTTGCCTCCAGGCCGCATCATCGGTGAACTAAAAGAACAGATCAAGGAAGCAATTCTGGAAGGTGAGATAAAGAACGACCGGGTTGAGGCTCTTGAGCTGTTGAATAAGATCGCCAAATCAAAAGGAATACTAAAAACTGAATTAAACCCCTGAAACTGAACCAAGATGAAAAGAATTATTACCGTGTTCGCAGCTCTTGTCCTGACATCTATTTCCGTGCTTGCACAAACTTCGAAAACAACTCCAGGCAAGCAACAAAGTACCGGCAAACCGGCCACTCAGACGAAGGCGCAGCCTGATGCAAAAGCGGAGCGGAAGGTCAGTCCGGCGGTTGAGCATGCCTGGAAGAAATATAATCTCGCTTCGAACTGGAACGACGCCGATGTCGCCAAAGATGCCTTGTATGATATGATCGTCGAGTATCCTAATAATGACTCGCTGATTTTTGCATTAGGTATGTACTATTACGACAATCAGAAATATGCTTCAAGTGCGTTGGTGGGTCAATCTCTCCTTATCCGCGAGCCCAAGAGTCCGCAAATTCTTGAGATGGTAGCATCCAGTTATGAGGGATTGAATCTGATGGACCGGGCACTACAGAATTATGAGAGCTTGTATTTGGTCACAAATTCCATCCAGACACTTTATAAGATGGCAATTCTTCAGTATCAGCTGAAAAAGTATCCCGAAAGTCTCACCAACCTGGATATCCTGCTAACGAATCCGGAGATTGATACCGTGAAGTTGATATTTCAGGACACTCAAAAAAAAGAAAAAGAATATATCATGCGTGTGCCAATCCTGAACTTGAAAGGTATGGTCTATAAGGACCAGGGTGACAACGTAAATGCCAAGAAAAATTTCGACGAAGCCCTGAAAATTGCCCCGGATTTCCTGTTTGCGAAGCAAAATTCAGAGGGTCTGAAATGATCCATAAATGATGCAACCTTTGGGGTGACCGACGGTCTTTAGCTATTGAACTATGAGCTTGGAGGCTGGCACTTTTCATATTCACGCTGATATCATTGAAAGATGCCGCCAGGGAGACCGTGAAGCGCATTATCAGCTTTACAAGCTCTATTCGAGAAGCATGTATAACGTCGGCTACAGAATTGTCAATAACGAGGAAGAGGCGCAGGATGTGCTCCAGGAAGCCTTTATTAGCGCTTTCCGGAGCCTGGATCACTATCGTGGCGACGCAACCTTCGGATCGTGGCTGAAGCGTATCGTTATAAATAAGGCGATCAATATTATAAAAAGACGGAAGACTGAACGTTTTCCGGAAGACGATAAATTTGATATTGCAGAAGAAGAATCCGTAGCTGAGGATTTTCAATTTACTGTGGAGCAGGTGCGGGAGGCTATTGAAAAGCTCCCAGACGGTTACCGCTCAGTTCTTTCACTGTATTTGCTGGAAGGCTACGATCACGCTGAAATTGCCGAAATTCTAGGTATTTCAGAATCTACTTCGAAATCACAATTTAACAGATCAAAGAAAAAGCTCCGGGAGATCCTGGAAGGAGGTAAGCCATGAAGAAAGATGCTTTGGAAAAACTGGTGAGCGCCCACCGCGACGAGTTTGACAACCGGACACCTTCTCAAGGTGTATGGGAAAGGATTTCCCGGGCGGTATTCGAGGGATCGGAGAAGTCTCTTTGGAATTCAGTAGGCCTTTGGCGCGCGGCGGCCGTGTTGCTGATGGGCGTAACAGTATTCTTATATTTTGGCAAGCAAAGTGGCCTTCCAATTAGGGCTGCAAGCTCTTCTCAGGAATTCAATGATGTCGAATCGTTTTATTCAGCGCAGATCATGGAGAAGGCAGCCCTGATATCCAATGAAGGATTGTTTGTGGATGACTCATTCACCCAGGATCTTCAAAAACTCGAGGCGATGTACGCTGTGATGGCAGACGAAATGAAAAGGCATCCTTCAGAGAAAGTGAAAGACGCACTTGTGCTAAACATGCTTGTCAGAATCGACCTGATGAACCAGCAGATACAGAAGTTGGAGGAGTCAAAACAGAAGAGAAAAGTTGAGACCGTTATATAAGGTCTCACGTCTTATTTGCGACTTTAGCGCATCGCCTTTGGGTGAAAAGAATGTCTCAGAAATCTTCCTCACTTTTCAACTCGATTAGTTCCTTGTTGGAATCGAGTATCTTTCCTTCTTCGCATTTGAGAACGCGATTCGGAAATTTCTTAATGAGGCCGTAGCTGTGTGTCGCCATCAGGATCGCTGTTCCGCTACGGTTGATTTGCTGAAAGACTTTTAAGATACCGGATGAGACTTCCGGGTCGAGGTTTCCGGTGGGTTCATCTGCGATTAGTATGTGGGGTTCATTGAGCAGGGCGCGGGCAATGACCACGCGCTGTTGTTCTCCACCAGAGAGTTGATGCGGCATCTTTTTCTCTACAGAACCAAGTCCCACCTGCATGAGCACATCCACCAGCCGGCTTTTCATTTTGACAGTGTCACGCCATCCGGTAGCGCGCATGACGAACATAAGATTTTCAGCTACAGTACGGTCTGAGAACAGTTGAAAGTCCTGAAAGATGATCCCGATCTTTCTTCGTAGCAACGGAATCTTTTTGCTTGATATACCCCGGATTGTGAATCCAGCTACGCTGATGTCTCCCAGACGAAGTGGGAGATCGGCGTATAGGGTTTTGAGTAAAGAGGATTTGCCCGACCCGGTACGCCCCACAAGGAACACAAAGTCACCTTTCTCGATGTCGAAGCTGATGTTCTGAAGCACAGCATCGCTGCCCTGAAAGATTGAGGCATCTTTTACGCGGACAACTGGATCAGATGAAAACATGTCCTTGGCGGGTGTTCAAATAGGGGACGAGCTCGTTGCGGAGTGGATCAGCCATTCACCTTTTTGTGATCGGCCAGGAATTTAGCCAAGCCGGCGTCCGTAAGGGGATGGTTCAGCAGATCGGTGATGACTTTTAAAGGGCAAGTCGCGACATCGGCTCCGATCTCAGCACATTTCAATAAGTGGATTGTGTGACGGATACTGGCCGCGAGTATTTCGGTTTTAAAACCATAGTTGTCATAGATGAGACGGATCTGGGCGATGAGATCAATCCCATCCTGCGAGATGTCATCAAGTCTACCCAGGAACGGTGACACATAAGATGCTCCTGCCTTTGCTGCCAGCAGTGCCTGGCCACCTGAAAACACCAGCGTGCAATTGGTTCTGATGCCTTCTGCAGTAAGTTTCTTTATCGCCTTTACACCGTCCTTGATCATCGGTGCCTTCACGACAATTTTGGAGTCGATCTTGGCAAGCTCGCGTCCCTCTTTGACCATTCCATCCAGGTCGGTGGAGATGACTTCTGCGCTTACATTGTTGTCGACAATATTGCAAATCGCCTTGTAGTGAGCCCTGATATTTTCAGCACCTTTAATTCCCTCTTTTGCCATAAGAGATGGGTTAGTTGTCACTCCGTCGAGGACACCCAAATCCTGGGCTTCCTGAATGTCTTTGAGATTGGCGGTGTCAATGAAGAATTTCATGATGATTTGTTTTGATAGCGTTGAACAAAGTTAAGATTTTGAAGCAATAGTGGGTTAGGTTTTACCTCCGAAACAGAGGTTTTTGCACCGGGAGTTCGGCTCTGGGAATAAAAAAAATGGCAAACCGAACATCGCACCGCTACAACCGCCTACCCTTGCTACCTTCCGGTCCTGGGGGAGTTCAGCAGGAGCTGGTCGTGCCGGCTTGCCGGTGCAAAGATATGAGGTTTGCCGAAATCGCACGTCGTCGATTGCTTCGTTTTTAAATAAAAATCATGATTGCGAGGCATTTGTGATTTGCAACATTTATGTCAGCCTGGCGCGCTGTGTAACCGTTTCCTTTTCTCAGAGTACTCCCTTGTAACAAAACAGCTTCGGCATGTTCGCAAACTACCTCAAATCGCTCTGGCGCTATGTTGCCAGGAACAAAGGCTTCACTTTCATCAACGTTTCAGGCCTTGCAATCGGCATGCTAGCGTGTATGCTGATTGCGCAATTCGTGCTTCACGAGCTTAGTTATGACGATTTCCTTGAACGCAACGACCGTATATTCCGTGTTCAACTTGACAGATACAACAAGGGAGAGATCACCACCCGTTGGGCAGCAGGTGCGGCGGGAATTGGCCCGGATCTGAAGGCGAATTTTCCCGAGATAAAAGACTACGTTCGCCTCCACAAAAGAGTATCCACACTTTCAGCAGGCGATATATTTTTTAAGGAAGAAGATGTTTATGCATCTTCTGAGGACTTCTTTAAAGTTTTCTCCATAAAACTTATCAAAGGCAACGATACATCAGCGCTGAAGGCTCCGTTTTCGATGGTGGTTTCAAAGTCACTGGCAAAGAAATATTTTGGTAACGATGACCCGGTTGGCAAAACCATTCGAAGCAATGGTCGCCGTGACTATCACGTAACTGGTGTTTTTGAAGATCTACCGGCGAAGACGCACATGCAAATTGATGCGTTGATTTCATTTAGCAGTCTCGTCAAAGCGTGGAACGATCCTATTACATCCTGGCAATGGGATGGCTTTTTGACGTACGTTGTGCTACAGGACGGCGTAAACCCATCTGAATTTGAGAAGAAGCTGCCCGCCTTTGTGGAGAAAAAAGAAGGGGCAGAATTGAAGGCGGATAATGCAGGCATGGTGTTCCACTTGCAACCCATAACAGATATTCATCTGGATTCCGACTTCATGGGCGAATTCAAGGCCAATGGCAACAGGCAATCTGTGTATTTCCTGACAGTCGTTGCGGTGCTGATTCTCATCATTGCCTGGATCAATTATATAAACTTGTCCACGGCGAAGTCCATTGAGCGGGCGCGCGAAGTAGGAGTGAGAAAGGTGATGGGTGGATTTAAAAGACAATTGATCCAGCAGTTTCTGACTGAGTCATTATTTCTAAACCTGGTGGCTATTGTAATGGCTGTCACCGGGACTTTTCTCTTGATGCCGTGGTTTGGAAGTCTTACTGGCCGCGAACTTGGTAATGAGCTTTTCCTTCAACCTTTGTTTTGGTTGACATTGATAATTCTGATTGTTGCCGGGGCAATGCTTTCTGGTATTTATCCGGCGTTTATTCTTTCCTCATTCAGACCGTCGGAAGTCTTGAAGGGCAAATTCCGAAATTCGGATAAGGGGGTGTGGCTGCGAAAAAGCATGGTGGTGACGCAGTTCATCGCGTCGATTACGTTGTTGGTCGGCACTTTCACGGTAAACAGACAGATCAACTTCATGCGCGGTCAATCACTTGGAGTGAATATAGATCAGACGCTCGTGATCAATGGCCCTATGGTGACCGATTCCACACAACGACAGAAGTACCAGATATTTAAGAATGAGGTCTTTCGGAACGCGGAGGTGATGTCGGTTACGGCCGCGTCCTCCGTGCCCGGGGCGCAACCAGATTGGAATGCAGGAGGGATCCGGCGATTGAGCCAACGACCAGACGAATCAAATCAATACAGAGTGATTGAAATGGATGGATCTTTTGTTACTGGCTTCGGCTTGAGCGTGGTAGCCGGGAGAAGCTTCTCTGACGATTTGCCATCAGAAGAAAAAAATGTCATGTTGAATGAGTCTGGCGCCCGGCTAATGGGCTTTGTTAAACCAGAGGATGCTATCAACGACAGGATAAATTTCTGGGGCGACACGCTTAAGATCGTTGGTGTTATCAAAGACTATCACCAGGAGTCGCTTAAGAAAGCCTTTGAGCCATTGGTATTCCGATATTCAAAGGCACCCAACGGATACTACTCTGTCCGATTCAATACCTCTCAGGTTAAGGAATCCATATCGAAGTTCGAGTCGATTTGGAAAGAGGTATTCCCCGGCAATCCTTTCAATTATTTTTTTCTTGATGATCATTACGATATGCAATACCGTGCTGATAAACAATTTGGAAACATCTTTGGCCTGTTTTCGATGCTTGCCATCTTCATCGCCTGCCTTGGATTGTTCGGGCTATCGTCACTCATGGCATTGCAGCGCACAAAGGAAATCGGCATACGAAAGGTACTGGGCGCTTCTGTTTCAGGACTGCTCGGACTTATCAGCAAGGATTTTATCATACTCATCGGCGTCGCCATCATGTTATCTGTTCCTGTCGCTGCCTTGATAATGGATTCCTGGCTTCAGGCATTTGCCAACCGAATTCCTTTAACGTGGTGGCTATTTGCGTTGCCGGGCGTCATGGTAACAGGTGTAGCCCTGATCACAATTAGCTTTCAAACGCTGAAGGCAGCAATGGCTAATCCGGTGAAGTCGCTAAGAAGCGAATGATCAATTGAAATCCGCGTCACGGATTTCAATGCGCTGTAGATTTCCTTAAAGGAATTCGCAACGGTTTCAATACTTCTTTGTTTCATTTTATGTCCGAAGTTTTTTCCTAAAAAAATCATAACCGGGTAGGGGGTATGTGCGTTCCAAGTTGTCTGTAGAAAAAACATAATATAACACCTACAAAATCAACTTGTATGAACAAGAAATTGCTAATCCTCGGGTTTGCATTCCTTTCTGCGATCTGCGCAAAAGCCCAGGAACAAGAAATCAAAACCATTTTTAACGATGCACAGCGTCCCACGGGTTATGGCGCCATCATGAACCAGTTCACTATGATCCGGGGTCAATATGCCAATATGGTCGGGGCTTACGGAGGTGTCTACCTGAACAACAGATTCCTGCTGGGATTTGGCGGATCAGGCGTTACCAATAACATTCCGGTGCCTGTTGAGTTTAGTGCCGACCCAACACGAAATCTCAGCTATATGTACGGACAGTTTGGATTGGTAACTGAATGGGTGGCAGCGTCGGACAAGGCATTCCATGTTGCGTTCAATATGTTTGCCGGTCCGGGGTTCACCGTTCAATACCAACGTTACGGATATAGGGATTTTAACTTTCCTGATAAAGGTTACCGCGATGAGAACTGGTTCTTAGTGGCGGAACCCGGTGTGCAGGTGGAAATAAATTTATTGAAATGGATGCGATTCAGCCCCGGTGTGTCTTATCGTGCGGCCTTCGGAAGCAAGGCAGCTGGCATGACTGATTCTGATCTTAGTAACATCAGCTACAACGCTACGCTAAAGTTCGGGAAGTTCTGATTGCAGCCTTTGAGGACGGTTTGTCTTAAAATTAAGCGCACACAAGTCTGCCGTTCGACAAGATGCCAAGCTCGCAAAGAGATTTAATCACTCTCCTTGCGAGCTTGCTTTGTTGTGTGGCCTCCTTAGTCCATTCTTGGGGATGAATTTTGATTGTTCGAAATCGGATATTCATATTCAGTACAACTTTCTCCTGATTCACTCCATCTTTCTCACAGGTCGTGGCGCCGGCGTTTGCAGACAGGTGTTTACAACGGATTTTAGGCGTAGTAAATGCGCCCGTAACATGCTAAAGAACTATTTGAAAATTGCTTTCCGCTCACTGCTCCGAAGCAAGGCCCATTCCGCAATCAATATCATAGGCCTTGGTTTGGGCATTGCAGTTTGTATCCTGATTGTCCTGTTTGTCCGCGATGAATGGACTTTTGACACCTTTCACGCGAAAGCGAGACGCATCTACCGCGTATATGCTAAAGAAGATTGGGGGGAGAACCAGCAGTTCTTCGCAACCACCACACCATTTCCTATGGGCCCGGCCTTGAAGGAAAATTTCCCTGAAGTTGAAATGCAGGTTCGCTTCAACAACCTCGGGTCGATTGTCAAAGTTGGAGAGAACCAGTTCACAGAGACCATATCAATCGGGGGTACAAAGTTTTTTGAAATGTTTGATTTCGACGCAATCTACGGCGACAAAAGCACAGCGTTGAATGACCAGGCCGGTGTTGTGTTAACACGCGCGACCGCAATGAAGTATTTCGGTGAGGGAGATCCCATCGGTAAACCGATCGCCCTTCAGCTGGGTCAAAAGTTCGAAGATTTTACGGTAAGAGCAGTGATCGAGAATATTCCTACCAACTCAAGCCTGCGTTTTGGAATCCTGATATCCGAATTGAACTATCCGAGACTATACAGTGAGCGCACCCTTACGTCTGCCTGGTTCAATATTGCTCCTGAAACGTACGTCCTTTTGAAGGAGGGAACCGATCCCATTGCGATCACGAAAAAGTTCCCGTCGATGTTCAAAACAATATTAGGTCAGGAACGCTACAACCAAAGCAAATATGCCCCGGGCCTTCAGCCTTTGATGGGTATTCACCTCGACACCTCATTTCCGGTGGGAATTGCACCGGTGAGTAATCCAAAATATGCGTACATCCTGGCGGCAATTTCCCTGCTTATTCTGTTTGTCGCCTGTATCAATTTTGTCACGCTCGCAGTGGGCCGCTCGTTGAAGCGCGCTAAAGAGGTTGGCATCCGGAAGGTGGTAGGAGCGGAGCGTCAGCAACTGATATTTCAGTTCATAGGCGAAGCGGTGATCGTCACGGTTACAGCGCTTGCTGCCGGTGTCTTGCTGGCTGTGGTCGGGCTGCCTCTGTTCAATGATCTCGCCAACAAACAACTGACCTTGAAGCCTGATCTCTTCACACTTTCGGTAATGGCGTCGTTGGTTGCAGTTATCGGTCTTATCGCCGGCAGTTATCCGGCGTTTGTGCTTTCAAACTTCAAGCCTATTGCTATTCTTAAAGGGAGTGTCCAGACGGGAAACAACAAACAAGGAATGAGGAAGGTGTTGGTCGCTGTGCAATTGGTACTCTCTATATTTCTCATATCGAGTACGCTGGTAATGAAGGACCAGCTCGAATTTCTTCGAAACAAGGATTTGGGTTTCAGCAGGGATCAGCTTGCGGTCGTGGCGTTAAATGTCCCGCGTGTAGGGCAACTCTCTGAAAGGATAAAGGCGGGACTGGATAAGGCTGAACAATTCAAGACAGAATTAGCGAAGGTTGCGGGGATAGCAAGTGTCGCAGTTTCATCTCATGATTTTGGCAAAGGCGCCTGGACAGCAGCAGGATATACAGACGATGCGGGCGTTTACCGCACTTTTATGATCAATATCGTCGATGAGAATTATATCCCTGCAATGGAAATAGAAATGGCACTCGGCCGTCCCTTTACAAAAGAAAACACCAGCGATGCCCGTCGCGCGATCATAGTTAACGAGGCGTTTGTCAAGGAGTATGGCTGGAAAGATCCGCTTGGGAAAAGAATTCCTGGGAAGAACTTTGCCGATCACGAGATAATCGGTGTTGTAAAAGATTTTAACTACGCGTCGCTGTACTCAAAAGTAGCACCACTGGTGATGGCCATGAATCCGTCGTTACCGACGAGCGGTATTGAAAATATCGACATAGATAATTCGCCGTTTCCAAAACTAATGATTCGCCTGCGCGCAGGTGACATACAGTCGGCGATCGATGATATCAAACTTACCTGGGACCGACTTACAGGAGGCGAGGAATTTTCATTTGATTTTGTCGACCAGGCATTGGCAACGCAATACCGAAATGACCAGAACCTTGGCAAGATCGTGAGTATTGCCACGATCCTGGCGATGATCATTGGTAGTCTTGGCTTGTATGCGCTGGCATCTCTTGCTATGCAGAACAGGACCAAGGAAATTAGTATCCGCAAAGTCATGGGCGCGTCTGAGCAAACACTACTTGTGCTGCTCTCAAAGGATTATGTATTCCTGATTGGAGTATCATTATTACTCTCGGTTCCTATCACTTATTACGCTATGGACACGTGGCTATTGACGTTCGAGTACCGTGTTGGAATCGGCTGGACAGCCTTCGCGATGGCCGGAGGGATTTCGTTGCTGGTTGCCATGCTTACAATCAGCTACCAGGCAGTCAAGACAGCATGGACAAAACCCGCCGAGACATTAAAATATGAATAGCCATCTGCCGCAATAAATCCGTCATTTTTTCATACCGGATGTGGGATGCTTTGACATCGGCAATTCACGAATTTGATGGCAGTGTTACTACATCAATTGGACAATATTTTCCAACCGGACCATGATTAAAAACTTTCTCCTATCGGCGTCAAGGATGCTTCTGAAGAACAAGTGGCATTCTTTGATCAACATCGCCGGGCTTACCCTGGGCATCGCTTGTGCGATCATAATCTTTGCAATTGTGAGGTTCGAAGCCAGCTTTGATAATTACCATCTGAACAAGGAGCGCACATTCCGGATAGTAACCGAGCGGTCGCCTTACGGAGAAGTGGATTATACTGCTGGAATAACCTATCCGTTGCCTGAGGCACTGCGCCAGGATTTCCCCGACATTGAATATATCACGATCGATGACGCGAACACGGCCGAGCCGGTTCTAGGTGTGACAGCGGCAGACGGGACCGTCAAGCTCTTCAAAGAGAAGAGGTTTACGTTCGCAGATCCCGACTATTTCAAAATCTTCAAATATGATTGGATTGAAGGCTCGCCTGATGTCGCATTAACGGGTGAGAAGTCGGTGGTGCTTACGGCTTCATTGGCTCGAAAGTACTTTGGTAATGCCCCGGTGATGGGGCAACTGCTGTCGGTTAACAATAAATATTCCGTCACGGTCTCCGGCGTTATTAAGGATCCGCCACTCAATACGAGCCTACCCTATGACATCATTTTCTCCACGAAGCTCGGTGCCGATATCCATGCGTGGACGAATTGGGGTTCTACCTCGTCTGGAATAAACTGTTATGTTCAGCTTAAAGAAAACGTGTCGGCCCCGGATTTTGAGCGTAAGCTGAAAGGTTGGCACCTGAAATACTTTACGGGTGACGACAAGCAAAGTGGAGAGACAATGTATTACTTCTTACAGCCACTCAGCGAGGTTCATTCGGATCCGCGTTTTAGCACCCATGGCCCGGAGACAGTTTCAAAGAAGACCCTGATTTCACTTTCATTCATTGGATTGCTGCTCCTGGTGACGGCCTGTATCAATTTTATTAACCTCAACACCGTACTGATCATCAATCGTTCGAAAGAGGTTGGAGTCAAGAAAGTGCTCGGCGGTAGCAAATTTCATCTGGTGACAACATTCCTTGGGGAGACCTTTATTATTACGCTTGCAGCCTTGATCGTTTCGTTGGGTCTTATACCCTTGTTTCTGAGCCTTATGAAATCGTTGCTCGGCTATACGTTGAACCTGAATTTCTTTACAGACCCGATGTTAACAGCTTTCACCCTTTCGCTTCTTGTAGTTGTGACATTGCTCGCTGGCTTATATCCTGGAATGAAGTTATCTGGTTTTAAACCAATACAAGCCTTAAAGAACAGATTGTATGAGACGGGAGGAGAGGGTGTCAGCCTAAGGAGGGTACTCATCGGAATTCAGATTATTACCTCGCAGGCTTTGATTATATGTACGATCATCGTCATACGGCAGGTTGACTATTTTTCTGATATCCCCCTGGGGTTGAACAGCACTTCAGTGGTGGAGTTTGAGTTGCCAGCTAGAAAATCCATCGACTTCAACCTTTTGAAGGACAGATTGAAAGCCATCCCAGGTGTACAGAATGTCACTATGAGTAATACCGGTTCGTCCGGAAAAGATACGTGGGGAGGGGACTACGAAGCAGCGATAAATGGAGCATTGGTGAAAGGGCCGGTGCAAGTAAAGTTTGCGGACCATGATTATTTGAAGACCTATCAGATCAAATTGCTTGCGGGAAAAGACCTTATTCCATCGGATACAGCCTATGCTTTTTTGATAAATGAATCTGCAGCAAGGGCAATGGGCTTTGCTTCGCCGCAAGATGCGATTGGAACGCCACTGTCGGTGTGGGGCAGAAAGGGCCCGGTCAGTGGCGTTGTTAGCGACTTTAACACCACGTCACTACGGGATGCAATCGCCCCCACCGTCATAACCAGCAACCGGGGCAGCTACATGAGGACCGCAGTGCGTTTGGAAACCAATGATCTGCCGAAGACACTCAGTCAGATAGAGAGTGCCTGGAAGATGACCTATCCTACCTTCGTTTTTGAATATCAGTTCCTGGATGATACCATTAAACATTTTTATGATACCGAGCAGCGGACGTCGCGCCTGATCACGACAGCATCCATTATAGCGATCATCATTGGTACTGTAGGCTTGTTGGGACTTGTATCGTTCTCGGTCACTCGTCGAACGAAAGAGGTGGGAATCCGCAAGACGCTGGGTGCAAGCATCGGCAGCATTATCGCTCTTTTCTCCAGAGAGTTTATTTGGCTTGTCATTATTTCATTCGTCCTCGCAACACCTGTATCCTTCACGTTGATGAATCAATGGCTCGGCAACTTCGCATACCATATCGAACCGGGAATTTTTTCATTTCTTGCGGCGCTCTTAGTGTCGGCGACGGTGGTATTGGGGACTGTTGGCGTTTTATCGCATAGGGCGGCAACGGCCAATCCGGTAGATGCTCTTAAGTACGAGTAAGCACGATTGACATCTTTTACGAAGGTTACCGTATTCGGCGCCCAGGTTGGTTCCTCGTGCTATCGGCCCAAATACGAATAACAAGTGTGCGATCACGGACAAAATGGTCGTCGTTATCGGCTAGAAAACCAGTTTCCTGGCTGGAAATGGTCATAGCCATTGGTATTATTCTTGAATGCCAGAAGGAAACCTGAACCATGATCCGAAATTATCTTGTCATCGCCCTGCGCAATCTTTATCGGCAGCTTTCGTATTCATTAATTAACATTTCGGGCTTAGCGATTGGGATCGCCTGCAGTCTGGTGATGTTCATATATGTCTACGCGGAATGGAGCTACGACAAGCACTTTGTAAATGCCGACAGAATCTATAAAGTCGGAGTTTCATTCTTCAATATGGGAAACTTCGCCGTTGGACCTGAAATTCTTGGCGATGTGCTGCCCGCAGAGTTTGACAAAGTTGAAGCATTTACCAGAGTCAGGCAATCGGCCGCCGTGCCGGTGGAAGCCGACGGCGTTGTCTTTCCCGAGACGGTCTTTTACACGGACTCCTCATTCTTTAAAATATTTTCATATCAATTCATCGAGGGCGATTCGCGCATTGCACTCTCTCGTCCTGCAAGCGTAGTTGTCACGCAGTCAATGGCTGCGAAGTTTTTTCCGGATGACCATGCTGTCGGTAAGACTGTATTGATTGGCAAGGAAAAAATGCCATTTACGATTTCTGCAATCGTAAAAGATGACGAAAGAAGCTCTCAACTAAAAGCTCGTGTCTGGCTTTCAAATGAAAGTGTACTGAAAAATGATAAGTTTTGGACTTCGGCAGCATATTATTGCTATGTGCTGCTAAAAGAGAATTCGACTGAGCTTGACCTTCACGCGGCTCTGGATCGCATTATTGAAAAGCATGTATTCCCGGCAAACAAGATGGAGACGGCAACATTGGAGGAATACAAAAATAGCCCACTGTCGGTAAAGTTTCATGTGCTGCCGTTCACAGACGTGCATATGAAGTCAAAGCTGCTGTTCGAGATTTCGCCTACAGGCAACGAAACAAACATGTATGCCTTCGCCGGCCTCTCTGTTTTTATCCTCCTACTAGCGTCGGTTAATTTTATCAATCTCACCACCGCCAGGGCATCACGTCGGGCCAAAGAAGTCGGCATAAGAAAAGCCATTGGATCAACAAGAGGTAAGCTCATCACGCAGTTCACCCTTGAGTCTATACTGGTAAGTCTCGCTGCACTGATCTTTGCGCTCGCACTTGCAGAAGTGTTTATAGGGCTGTTTGAACTTATTACTGGTGATCGACTCGTGAACACACTTTGGACCAACCTCCCTGGAATAGGGGGGATGATTGTTTTCGCGCTGGGTGTCGGACTCGCTTCGGGGATTTATCCGGCAGTATACCTCACGGCCTTCCAACCGGTACGCGTTCTTAAAGGGAATCTTGCCGCTGGCAACCGGGGATATTTTAGGAATGTGTTGGTAGTGTTTCAATTTACCATTTCGATTTGTCTCATGATTTGTTCGGCTATCATTTTTCGTCAGATGAATTTTATGCAAACCAAGGATCTTGGTTTTAAGGGAGACCACATTGTTACTATTGATAACGCCTCCAAGCTGAAACAAAGTGCCGGCGCTTACAAGCATTCCATTCTTCAGATTCCCGGAGCTTCAAATGCCAGCTATCACGCTGGTGAACCTGGAAGCAAAGCGATCATGACTGTCAACATCTTCCAAACTTCGTCCATGCCACAGGGTGTTTCGATCAGCACATTCACAGGGGATTACGAGTTCGTCGATTTCATGGGCTTTCACCTTGTTGCAGGAAGGGATTTTAACAAAGACCTGGCATCTGACTCGTCAGCGGTTATCCTGAATGAATCCGCAGTCAGAGAATTGGGACTAACGCAACCGATTGGTGCTGAATTAAATGAAGGTCAGCGTGTCATCGGAGTCGTCGCGGATTTCCACTGGGAAACACTCCGAAACAAGATTGCTCCCGTAGCTATTACCTTGGGCAAGCCTTATCAGTTGGGGGTCAAGGTTGACCCATCAAGCATGGCTTCATTCTTGAAAGCTGCGGAAGCAGAGTGGAAACGAATTGTTCCTGGCGAGGCATTCAAGTATCACTTTCTTGATGACAATTTCGGTCAGTTGTTACGACAGGAACGCATGTTTAGTAATGCCGTAGCCTTCTTCACTGTACTCGCAATTTTTATTTCCTGCCTGGGACTGTATGGGCTTTCCGCATTCACGGCAGAGGAACGAACCAAGGAAATTGGTATTCGAAAAGTGCTTGGCGCGGCAGTCCCGGATATCGTCAGGATGTTAAACCTTAAGTTTTCTCTGCTGGTTCTCGCAGCTGTTGTGATAGCGATTCCTATTTCCCTTGTCGTAATGAGTGGCTGGATAGAAGGTTTTGCCTATCGCGCCGCTTTGTCCTGGTGGCTATTTGTTGCGTCGGTTGCGCTTGCTATGATTATTGCACTGCTCACAGTCAGCTTTCACTCCGTAAGGGCGGCCCTCATCAATCCGGCAGAGACATTGAAGTACGAGTAATTGCGCACAAATAGCATCGCGGGCTAAAACCCCTTTTTTGGGTCCCGATCGTAGCCCGGTGCTTGGGTGCCGCGCCATAAAATCCCCTGTCAATTAATGGGCTGCGGCCCGCGCGGACGTTCAAAGATTTTCAGAAAAACGTCCTGATTAGTAAAACAAAATATAGACTAATGCCGTATATTAGTTTTACAAACTATATACAAATGGCGTCAAAAGAATACTTGGGCGAATTTGAGGAGCTTGTATTAACAATGGTCGGCATCCTTAAAGATGAAGCCTACGGCAATGCGATTGTTACGGCAATTAAGGAGCGAGTGGGCCGCGACTCCACACTAAGTGCGGTGCATGTGACACTGTACAGGCTCGAAGACAAAGGCCTGGTGAAATCGGCGATGGGTGGTGCGACGAATGCTCGGGGGGGCCGAAGAAAAAGGATATTCCAGGTCACGAATGCAGGGTTGGCAATGCTCCGCACCATGCAGACGGCAAGGATGGACCTTTGGAAACTGATTCCGCAGCTGAAGCTCATCGTTTCAGTTTAGTCCACTGGAATGCCAAAAAAATGAGCAGGGATAAAGAGCTTCCCCGTTTTCCGTTTCGTATGATAGATTGGTTTTGCCCTCCTTATTTAAATGAGGGCATTAAGGGTGATTTGGCTGAACAATATTTTAACGATGTAAGTAAGGTTGGTAAGAGGGCAGCAGAGCGAAACCTTCTTTTTAACACGATAAGATTTTTACGTCCCGGGATAATATTTAGAAATAAATTTTCAACGAACCTAATTAATACCGTTATGCTCACCAGCTATTTGATTGTTGCATTCAGGAACGTGATGAAGAACAAAGTTTTCTCGGCAATCAACATCGCGGGCCTGGGCATCGGCCTGGCAGCGTGCTTACTCATTTTTGAGTTCGTCAGTTTTGAGCTGAGCTACGATTCGTTCAATGAAAATCTCGACCGGACCTACCGCATTACAAATGACAGATCTCAGCATGGTAAGATAATTCAACACGGCACGATCATGTATCCAACGATCGGTCCAACTATGGCAAAAGATTATTCTGAGATCGAGTCCTACACTCGTATGATGCCGGTGGGAGAGCAGATTGTTAGAATAGATGACAAAGTTTTCCGGGGTAATGACGCTATTAATGCTGATGAATACTTCTTTACGGTATTCAGCTATCCGCTTCTGGCAGGTGAACGGCTGACGTGCCTGAAGGATCGATTTTCGATTGTCCTGACAGAGAAGCTTGCGCGAAAATTCTTCGAAGTTCAGGATGGCGATTTCACGACACTGATCGGAAAACAGCTCCTGATCGGGCTCGACAATACGTCCTATAAAGTCACCGGTGTATGCGTTAACCCTCCTGATAACTCGCATATAGGCTTTGACGCACTGATCTCGTATTCGACCTTGATCTATCCTGAAGACCAGAGCGCTGATAACAGCTGGAACTGGTCGGACATGTACCACTACCTCGTCCTTAAGCCCGGTGTCGACTACAAACAGCTTGAATCAAAGTTTGATGCCTTTAGCGAGCGTTATTTCAAAGGCGACAAGGTTTCGGGCAGCTTTGAGAAGTTTTACCTGCAGCCGCTAAAAGACGCTCACCTGTACTCGGATTATGAATATGACTGGACCAGAACGTCAAACGGAAAAGCTGTTTGGGTGATGTTGATTGTTGCGTTCTTTATTCTCTTCATTGCGTGGATTAACTACATCAACCTTACAACGTCGAAGGCATTGGACCGGGCCAAGGAAGTCGGGTTGCGAAAGGTGATGGGAGCGTTCAGAAGTCAACTCATTAAGCAATTTCTTTTCGAGTCCGTGCTGATAAGTATTATCTCCTTTGGAGTTGCGTTCGCGCTGGTTATTACTTTGCAGGCATCGTTCAACAACGTGATCGCCGCGCAGCTGTCGCTAATGACTACGTTAAAGAATATTGATTCGAACACACTCATCACGTTTGCCCTGATTATGGTTGGTGGCGTGCTACTATCAGGGTTTTATCCGGCATTCGTGCTTTCGGGCTACAAGCCGGTGACCGTATTGAAAGGGAAATTTCAGAGATCCTCAAGTGGTCAATTCCTGAGAAAATCCCTCGTCATTTTTCAATTCACCACCTCAGCGGTGCTCATCACCGGTACGTTGATCATATCGAAGCAACTGAAATTCATGAATGATGCCGATCTCGGGATCAACATTCATGACACGATGATCGTATCGTCGCCCGAGCTGACAGCGTGGGATTCCACATTCATCCAACGGGTTGAAAATTTCAAGCACGAACTCACCAAGATCAATGGTGTTCAGGCGGTGAGCACCAGCAGCAGAATTCCGGGAGACAGGCTCGGAAGGAACTTCAACATTGGGCTGGTTGGGCAAGCTTCCAATGCGCGATACACCTTTAGTTTTATGAACGCCGACTATAACTTCTTTGATACCTACGGTGTTCAGCTCGTTGCGGGGAGGAAATTCCTGCCTACGGATCATAAGGTAAAGTTCAATGAAATCAATACCGTCATTATAAATGAAAAGGGTGTGGCCTTGCTGGGTATTGACAAGGCTGAAGATGCGATCGGGCGGGAAATTGGTTGGGGGAACCTGCAACGGCGATTTACCATCATCGGAGTAGTGAAAGACTTCCACCAGGAGTCTCTCCGCAACCCGATGGAGGCAATTAATTTTCTCCCGACGTACAGCACATCTGCATCGACATCCATTCGGGTGAACACCCCGGAATCTCAGCGCGTCATCGCTGACGTGGAAAAGGTCTATAAGGAATTTTTTCCAGGCAACGCGTTCGATTATTTCTTCCTCAATGAGAGATACAACCAGCAATACAAGGATGATAATCGTTTCGAGGCGATCACTGGTATTTTTACTGTACTGGCCATCATCATTTCCGTGATGGGTCTGATTGCGCTGTCTTCTTACACCGCTGTACAACGCACCAAGGAGATTGGGATCCGCAAAGTGCTCGGGGCATCGCTTGGGAGCGTAGTTGTGCTGCTTTCAACCGATTTCATCCAGCTTATTATCTATGCAACCCTGGCAGCATTGCCGGTGGCTTATTTTGCGGGAGATCGGTGGCTGCAGGAGTATGCATATAGAACCACTTTAAGCTGGTGGATCTTTGTGATACCTGCAGTACTAATACTCGGAATTGCTGCAGTGACCATGAGCTTCCAGGTATTGCGCACAGCACGTACCAATCCAGCGGAGACTTTGAAATATGAGTAAGATCTCAGGAACAGAACCGCCGAAGACCGCCCTTCGGTTTTTGTCGCTGATCTGCCCTCGCAGCCTGTATGAGGGGATCGAAGGTGATTTAGTGGAACAATTTGAAGCTGATCTGGCGACTGCCGGAGTTGCAATCGCCCGCCGGAAATTCAGGAGGAACGTTATTCGCTTCTTTCAACCCGGGATTCTCTTCAGGAATAATTTCGCATTCAGACTTATCAATACTGCCATGTTCGGAAGTTACTTTACTATTATGATTCGCGCCATGAGAAAGAGCCTGGCGTATTCATTGATCAACGTTATCGGCCTTGCAATAGGTATTGCATCGTGCCTGCTGATATTTAATTACGTTCGGTTCGAGCAAAGTTTCGATGCCATGCATCCCGATGCCGACCGGCTGTTTCGCGTCAATCAAACTGCGATATGGACGCCTAACGGTGGCGTTATGACCTCATCGGGGCCGCAATTGGCCCTCGCACTGAAAGATGATTATCCGGAAATAGATCAGTCACTTCGGATACATACCCCAGGAGATATGCTGGTGCGATTCTCTACGGGGGATGGCGACGTCAAGTCCTTTCGCGAAAGCCGTGTGCTTGCCGCCGATTCCAACTTCTTCTCTTTCTTCAATTTCAAATTGAAAGAGGGGGATCCCCGCACTGCGCTTGTTGGGCAAAATAAGGTCGTTATCTCCGACGAGGTGGCGAAAAAATTTTTTGGCGACCAGCCCGCTTTGGGTAAAACTCTTTTGTTCGGCGATGATGGTGTGGCAGTGGCGGTGAGTGGTGTGACTGAGCCGCAGCCTGCCAATATTCATTTTCATTTCGATTACCTGCAGTCGATCCACACAAACCCGGGTATGAAGCGCTTTGAGTGGAGCTTCATCTGGTCGCAGGTGGTGACATATGTAAAACTTAAGCCCAACGTCGATGTGCCTGCTTTGCAATCGAAGATACAATCCATTGCCGAACGCAGGATCAAACCGTCGTTCAAGCGGCTCGAGATCGACTTCGATGATTTCGTAAAAGACAAGGGCGGGTGGCATCTCTACCTTCAGCCAGTGACCGACATCCGGCTTGGTTCCGGTAAGATTTTCCAGCGATTCGAAGAGGTTGGTGACAAAGCATATGTTTACATCTTCAGTGGAGTTGCCGGCTTTATTCTCCTGATCGCCGCGATCAATTTCATCAACCTGTCGACTGCACGTGCAACAACTCGTGCCAAGGAAGTGGGTGTGAAAAAGACGATGGGTGCCATCAAGAATTCGCTGATCGCGCAGTTTCAGTTTGAATCGATATTCATCAGTACCGTCGCGACCGTACTGGGTATTGGGTTTACGGTTGTTCTGAGACCGGTTATTTTCCAGTTTACCGGATTTGATCTTCCAGCCATAAGTGGAACATGGGAGCAGGTGGTTATGCTGTTGGGTCTTCCCATCATCCTGGGGTTTATCGCCGGGATATACCCTGCATTTTACCTGACATCGTTTCAGCCGATACAAGTATTGAAAGGAAAGCTTGCTACGGGGATGAAATCAGGCGGGCTTCGTAATGGACTTGTGACCCTGCAGTTTACCATTGCCATTGCCCTGATGTCCGCAACGCTGCTCGTTTTTCAGCAGATACACTATATGCAAACGAAACGCCTTGGGTTGGACAAAGAGAATATTCTGATCATAGACAATGCGCAAGTTCTGGGTGCGCAGCTGCAATCCTTCAGGAATGAGATTGCGGCGAAAGAAGGCGTAATTGATGCCTCTATTTCAACCAATGCGCCTGGACGAGGTTACTTCGAAGATATTTTTAAAGCCGAAGGGCAAACTGAAACGTTTCCGGTTGGCCAGGCAAAGATCGATGAGCATTACCTGTCGTCCTATGGCATTTCGCTTGCGACCGGACGGTCATTCCGTGCCGGGAGCGCTGCCGATAGCACGTCGATTATCCTTAACGAAAACGCTGCCAGGATTTTTGGCTGGACTCCCGAGGAGGCTCTCGGTAAGTATATTATCTACTTCTTTCCGCAAAAGCTGGAAGTGATAGGAGTGGTAAAGGATTTTCATTTCAGATCCTTACACGCGCCCATCACGCCCATGATGTTTCTGGCAATGAATTCAAACATGTGGGGTGATCAGCGGGTCATTTCGATCAAGTTCAAAACGGATGATGTGTCCAGGCTGATGTCGTCCATCGAGCACAAATGGAAAGAGCTCGCGCCAACGGCGCCGGTGGAAATTCAATTTTATGATGAAGTGCTCGCAAGCCAATATCAGAGTGAACAACGCCTGGGTAGGCTGTTTGCAGTGTTTGCATGCTTTTCAATCGGAGTTGGGATCATTGGGTTGATCGGACTGGTTGCCTACTCAGCCGAGCAAAGAAAAAAGGAGATAGGCATCAGGAAGGTATTTGGCGCTTCAATAGCGCGCATCTTCGTGATGATCAATACCCAATACCTTCAATTTATTTTAATCGCCCTGGTTTTGGCAACTCCTTTTGCCTGGTGGGGAATGTCCCAATGGCTGGATTCTTTTGCTTATCACATCGAAATAACGCCCATTGCTTTTGTGGTTGCGGGAGTGGCAGAGATTGTCCTTGCGGTCATCTGCGTTGGATATTTGTCGCTGCGTGCTGCAACGTTGAATCCATCAGCGGTGCTTAGGGATGAATAAAAGATATACCCCGCGTCCCATGATTCCTTCGATTGTACCGAAGACTTTTTGACAATAAAAATGGGGGAAGCTCAAATAGCAAAAAGAGAGCAATCGAGGAGTAAGGCAAAAGTGGATCGTTGCTTTTCAAAAAGCTCATACCCGGTTTAGACGTGCCAACCAGTTCTACCATGAGAGTGGTCTCACGATGCCCGACCCTGTCCGTAACCAGTGGTTTTATGATCCTATTGATCTTAGGTCACAAAACTTAACGCAAAAACGCCCGGAATTCGGGATATCTGCGTGCCTGGCGCGGACTTTAGCAGCAGGGGTGCAACTTTCCTGAATGTTAATCGTCTTCTGGCTATGATAAAAAACTACTTAACCGTCGCCATCCGTAATTTCTTGAAAGGAAGGCTCTATTCAATCATAAACGTTGTCGGACTCGCGGTGGGACTGACCGTATTCTTATTCATAACTGTTTTTGTTCACCACCAGCTCAGTTACGACGCCTTCAACATAAAGGCTGACCGGATTTTTCGTGTAGCCTCGCATCTTGAAATGGGAACGAATGTTGCCGAAATGACGGCCACCTATCCGCCTATGGCTGCTGCCATGTCCACCAGCTTCCCGGAGATTGAAAAGTCGTTGCGGCTGTTCATGCAGTACGGAAAGGTTTTTAAGAATGATGAAAAACTCTTTACGGAAGACGTGCTCTACGCCGGCCCCGAGTTCTTCGATGTATTTACATTTAAATTACTTGCGGGCGACCCGGCATCAGCCCTGCAGAGGAAATTTCAGATCGTACTAACCCGCGATTTAGTAAGAAAATACTTCGGCGAACAGGCTGACTTAAATGCCGTGATCGGAAAATCCCTGATCGTTGATGGAAATGTTTGCGAGGTGAGCGGGGTCATTCAGGACTGTCCTCAGAATTCGCATTTTCAATATACTTGTATCGTGTCAATGGAATCAACGCCCCAGGGACGAGACGAGACCTGGAATAACATGAATCTGAGCACTTATCTCTTGCTCCGCGAAAATGCCGATGCAAACGCTGTGCAGTCCAAAATCCCTGAAGTGCTCATGAAGCATGTGCCCGACTTTGATAAGTACGAATCCAATGGCGTCATCGTGAAATTCTTCCTTCAGCCTTTGCGGTCGATTCATTTGCATTCCAACCTTGACGGAGAATTGAGTCCCACCGGAAGTATTGTCACCGTTTACATCCTTGGATCCATCGCACTGATCGTGCTGCTTCTGGCATGCGTTAACTTTATGAACTTGACAACAGCGCGCGGCGCCCGCCGAGCCAAAGAAGTAGGTATTAGAAAGGTTCTTGGATCAAGCGCCGTTCAATTGGTACGACAATTCACGTTTGAGACTATTCTGATGGTGGCATTGGCGACTGTGTTGGCCCTCATTCTCGTACAACTATTTCGCTATCCCTTTGTCACGATGACAGGTGAGCGGTTGTCTTTTGATCTCCTTCTGGATCCACTGTTCATTTTCGCTCTCGTTGGATTCACAATAATGCTTGGCGTACTGGCAGGAAGCTATCCTTCTTTTTATCTCGCCGCCTTCAAGCCCGTTGACGTCCTGAAAGGAAAGCTGCGGTCAGGGATGAAAAGCAGCGCTTTGCGTAATGGATTGGTAGTGCTTCAGTTCGCGATCTCCATTATTCTCATTACGTGCACGATAGTCGTTCAAAATCAACTTGGTTTCATGCGTGCCAAAAAACTCGGATTTGATAAAGACAACCTGGTATTGGTCAGCAATTCAAATAAGCTTTCCAGCTTTGATGCATTCGTCAATGAACTTAAGAAGAGCAATGGCGTGACGTCTGTCAGCTATGCGCGCTTCAGACCTATAGGAAACTATGACGGCACTACAGTGGCGACGGAAGACGACAGGGCAAATCAAAGGCTTCTGAATATGAATTATGTTGGATATGATTACTTCGACGTGATGAAATTTGAAATGCTTAGTGGGCGCGGATTCTCGAGGGACTTTGCCGATTCCTTGTCGTTGGTCCTCAATGAGGCCGGAGCTAAATATCTGTTTGGAGGTAATCCCATTGGAAAAAAGGTATACACGGATGATAAAACTTACTACACGGTCGTTGGCGTTGTCTCTGACTTTAATTTTGAATCATTGAAGAATGAAGTAAAGCCGCTGATGTTTTTTCTCAATGAAAAACCGCAACGATTTATGCATGTCAGGTTAGCGCCTGGTGACCACGTGGCAGCGATCGCTGCCATAGAAAGTTTATGGAAATCTCAACAGGCCGAAGTTCCATTTACTTACACGTTCGTGGATGACGACTTCACGGAGTCTTTCAAGGAGGAGGCCCGGCTAGGCAACATTTTTAATGTATTCACGGCTCTTGCACTCTTTATCGCTTGTCTCGGTTTGCTTGGTCTCGCGGCATTCACTGCGGAGCAGCGAACCAAGGAAATTAGTGTCAGAAAAGTGCTGGGAGCAAGTGTTCCGGGTATCCTTGTACTGCTTTCAAAGGATTTCACAAAACTGGTGCTGGTTGCGGTGGTGATATCACTGCCGGTTGCTTACTATCTCATGCAGCAATGGCTAAGCGGGTTTGCATTTAAAACTGAGATCGGTGTTTGGAGTCTTTCTCTGGGGGCGGTACTAACGCTGCTGCTTGCATTGATGATCGTAACGATTCAGGGCCTCAAGGCGGCATTTTTGAATCCGGCGCAAACGCTGAAGTACGAATAAAGACAGTTAGTTAATCACGTCGACCATTCGCTGCCGCTGGTTCTGGTCAGGAAGCCTGCCGGTGGCGGCGCCGAGGTTATCCAGCAGGTGAGTGAGTTTGGCGGTGCCGGGAATAGCACAAGTGATTGCTGAATTTGAAAGAATAAATTTCAGAAAGAATTGAGCCCAGCTGCTACAGTCAAATTCTTTGGCCCATTCGGGAAACGGCTTTCCTTTTACCCTTTGAAACAGCGCTCCTTCTTCAAAGGGGCGATTTGCGATGACGGCGACTTTTTTCTCCTGGGCAAAAGGCAGTAGCCTTTTCTCTGCATTGCGATCCAGTAAGTTATAGTTGATCTGAATAAAATCCACGGGCTCATTTCGAATGATGCTGGCCAGGGTATCGTGCGTGCTGTCGAGGTAGTGAGTGAGCCCGATGTATCTGATTTTTCCCTGCTCTTTCCATGAACGCAACGTCTTGATGTGTGTCTGCCAGTCGACGAGGTTGTGGATTTGCATGAGGTCCATTTGCTTTCTTTTGAGAAATGCAAAGGAGTCGTTCATCTGGGTTATTCCGTTTTGTTCACCCGTAGTCCAGACCTTGGTTGCCATGAACAGCTTGTTGTTGAGAGCGGCCTGTGTCGACAGATCGCCGACTACTTTTTCAGATGCCCCGTACATCGGGGAGCTGTCTATCACCTTCCCTCCACGGCTCACAAGATTTTCTAGAACTTCAGTCAATGGCGCGCGTTCAGAGGCAGCCGCTCCAACATCAAAGGTGCGCCACGTGCCAATCCCAATGGCAGGAAGCATTTCACCTGTAGATGGTATTATTCGTTCAAGCAAAGTGTCGTCATTAAGGTTCCATCCCTGAACTCCTGCTGTGAGGCTCAGGCCACCGAGTGTATTGAGGCATTCGCGTCTTGTCATTGAGTTGGTAACGAATGTACTGCATCCGGGTTTTGATGAAAGGGGGGAGTATGGACTGATTTTCGGTGAGTGAATTACGATATTCGCATATCCATCACTATGCGGCGGAAGTCAAACAAGTTCCCCTAGCGCTACGCGGATACCCTGCGACTCGAGGGCAACAAGATGACGGGCCACCGCCTCCTCGAGCCCGTCAATGCGCGTGAGATCCTCATCCCATAAAGAGGTATTTGCAAGGACTTTTGAGGCAATCTTTTCGACTGGCAGATTTTTCCAGGCTTCTCTGAAGAACTCAAGTACTTCGGGTGCATCGTTAAGAGGAATGCTCTCGGCATCAGTGGTTCCCTTGTAAAAGCGAATCAGGGCTGCCATTGAAAAGAGTAGTTTTTCCGGTGGTCTCTTTTTTGCCGCCGTGTATTGTGTGATCGATGGCAGCACGCGTACTTTAAACTTTGAAATCGAATTCAGTGCAATACTGATCAGCTCGTGCTTGATAAAGGGATTCTGAAACCGCTCCATAACATCGTCTGCGAACTGCCTAAGTTCGCTTGCCGGCAAATCGAGCGTTGGAATAATCTCATCATAGATAACGTTTCGAAGGTATTTTCCAACGGCAGCGTCATTCACCGAATCACGAACAGTTCTTAAGCCGCACAGGTAAGCGACCGGGACCAACGATGTGTGCGCTCCATTGAGAATCCTGACTTTTCTGGTTCGATAAGGAGTCAGATCCTTAACGAATTTTACGTCGAGCCCAGCTTTTAGAGCAGGGAATCGTTCCTGTAGCTCAGGAGGACCTTCAATCACCCAAAGGTGGAAAGGCTCCGCCATCACGACCAGGTTATCGTTATATCCTATCCGTGTTTTTATTTCGTTGATTGATTCCTTCGGGAAGCCGGGAACAATCCGGTCGACCAAGGTATTGCAAAACACATGACTGACGCTGACCCAGGTTTTGAAATCGTCGGGCAGCTTCCAGAGCGATGCGTAATCCAGAATTGCGGCCTTAAGCTTTTCACCATTTTTATCGATGAGTTCACAGGGCATGATCACAGTCCCTTTATCAACTGCTCCTTTGAAGAAACGGTAGCGGTGGTAAAGAAATATGGCCAGTTTGCCAGGAAATGAATTTGGCAACACATTGGGATTGTCATCACCTGGGTTGAAGACAATTCCTGCCTCAGTCGTATTCGAAAGGATGAATTGGAGGTCTGGATTCTCGGAGGCCTTTAGGAAATCGTCAAAATGTTCAAATGGATTGATGACACCCTTCACACAAGTAACCAACGTTGTCTCCTCGGTAGGTTGCCCTTTGCGAATACCATTCAGCACCACATGATACAGTCCGTCCTGTTGATTGAGCGCCGCACCCATGCCATTCGCAATGGGTTGAACAACCTGAACTGCACCGTTGAAAGCAACCTTTTCGTTCATTACGTTGATGATCCAGTCGGCAAAGGCACGCAAGAAGTTCCCTTCACCGAACTGCAGCACTTTCACAGGATGGTTTAGGGGTGTGTCAGCAGATTCTCTGTTGAGTTTTTTCAACTTAATAAGATTGGTGTTATTTTTTTCGTAGTGATGAACCTCGGATAATGAGTTCCGGCTTAAGCACAATTTTTTGCGGAATGAATTTCTTTGTTTCATCTGCTATTTCCTGCAGAAATATTTCAGCGGCGGCATTACCCATCCGCAAACTATGCTGATCAACCATCGTGAGGCCGGGCTCAGTGACCGACGTGAACGGTTCATTACTGAATCCAGCGAGTGCGACCTGATCCGGGATCTTGATGCCTTTTTCCTTTAGTACTTGCATCGCACCAAGAAGGCCATAAGCACTCGCCGAGAAAACTGCATCCGGTGGGGACTGGAGCTTAAGCAATTGCAGCATCCCGTTGCGCCCGTCCTCGAGCTGTAAATTGTTTTCAACAACAAGAGATTCATCGTAAGGGAGTCCATTTGCCAACAGCGCTTCCCGATAGCCGCGCAAACGCTCTTTGTAAATGGAGATCTTTCTTGTGTTTGTGAAGTGCGCAATTCTTCGGCAGCCCTGCTGAATGAGATGCTCAGTTGCCTTAAACGCACCCAGAAAGTCATCGATGACGACGTGACTGACTTCGAGCTCATCGTTGGATCGATCGAACAGGATCAGGGGAATACCTCTTTCTTTTACTTTCAGAAAGTGGTCAAAGTCCACTGTCTCTTTTCCGTACGAGGCAATGATCCCATCCACCCTTGCATTGAGCAGCGCCTCCACAGTGGCGACCTCTTTTTCGGCATTGTCGTAGGTTTGGCAGATCATGACATTATACCTGGAAGCATTCGCAATTTCCTCGATGCCACGGACAGCAGATGAGAACATCGTGCGGTCAACTGTCGGAACTATGATTCCAATGATATTGCTTCTTCCGTTCCGCAACGCCGCAGCAATGTGATTGGGTTGATAGTTTAATTTGCGTGCCGTCTTGAGCACGTTCCTTTTCGTTTCGGCGCTGATACGGGGATGATCTTTAAGGGCACGCGAGACAGTAGATGCTGTAATGTTTAGCTTCCGGGCAATGTCGTGTATCGTTATCCTTCCTTTCACACTTTGCGATTTACCAGCTGTTTAGTATGCCCGCGTCACCTAAGGTCACTTAAGGTCACCGGGTCCATGTCGCCGTAGTCAAGGTTTTCACCAGCCATGCCCCAAATAAATGAATAATTACTTGTCCCGGCGCCACAATGGATGGACCATGGCGGGGAGAGTGCCACCTGATTGTTTCTAACCCAAATATGGCGTGTTTGGTCTGGTTGCCCAAGGAAATGACACACCATCTGATTATCAGGAACTTCGAAATAAAAGTATGCTTCCATTCTCCGATCATGTGTATGAGGCGGAATGGTATTCCAAACGCTTCCTGTCTTTAGTTCTGTGAGGCCCATCTGAAGTTGGCATGTTTGTATTACACTCCTTACGATCAATTTTCTGATCGAACGGAGATTAGACGTCTCAATTGATCCTAGATTGGCGGTCTCCGCCTCGGACAGTGCTATTTTTTTTGTAGGGTAAGACATGTGGGCGGGAGCGCTATTAAAGTAGAATTTTGCTTCGCCACTTTGCGATTTGTCGAATGTGACCTCTTTCGCTCCACAACCGACGTATAACGCATCCTTATAGTTCAGGGTATATTGCTGACCATCGACGGTCACAGAGGCTGCCGCTCCGACGTTGATGATACCAATCTCGCGCCTTTCAAGAAAAAAATTGGACATTAGTTCCCTGAAAGTGCTGAGTTTCACAGCGGACGTCACGGGGTTCGCACCACCAATCACGAGACGATCGTAATGTGTGTAGGTACAAATTACCTGATCTTTTACGAAAAGGTTCTCGACGAGGAACGACTCCCGGATTCTTGCGGTGTCGTAGTTCTTGAAATCAGAAGGGTGGACGGCAAACCGGATTTCGCTCATAGCGGGCTAAATAAGTGTAATCGGTTGCGCAATATAATTGAAAATCGCAATGAAATCGGTTCCATGAAACGAAAGAATGACTGTCATGTCTGTAGCAAACCTCATTAATTAAATTATAAGGGGATTTACTTGCTAGTACAAAGAATGATCGCTAATATGCAATCGATTGCGCTTAAATGTGCGAAAATGCCTCATTGGGGCCTGATTTAGAGGGTTTTTGCCCTTGAAATCATTCCTGAATCGCAGCTTAGGTTCAACTAAGGCATTTTTAATGCAATCAATTAGCACAGGTTTGATGGTTTAAAGTAACTCCCTGCGGTCATCAGGGAGTTTGCTTTTAAAAAGCCCGGGCATGAAAGTTATCTTCGTTATTCTTTTGCTTGGTATGGTGATCAGTAATTCGTCGCTCAGCCAATCCATTACCTGGAGCGACCTCTCGCGAATCGAATCGAACGTGACGCTTCCTGTTTTCCCTGAACAGAAATTTCTAATCATTCAGTTCGGCGCGGTGGGAGACGGGACAACAGACTGCACTGCAGCTTTTGCAAAAGCTATAACTGCATGTAGCGCTGCAGGCGGTGGTCATGTCATCATCCCTGCGGGCAGGTTTTTAACAGGTCCGATTCATTTGAAGAGCAATGTCGACCTGCACCTGGAAAAAGGAGCGGAAATATTATTCAGCCAGGATACAAGGAAATACCTACCTCAGGTGTTGACGCGGTTCGAAGGCATTGAACTCATGAACTATTCACCACTCATCTATGCCTATGATCAGCAGAACATTGGCATCACTGGGGAAGGGACTCTCGATGGACAAGGTGACGCGACGCACTGGTGGCCCTGGAAAGGCAAGTGGGAGGACAGCCAGCAAATGGGCATCAAATGGACAGAGGGTATACCGTCACAACACGCTGCAAACAACCGGTTAAAAGAGATGGCACGAAACAATGTGCCACCCGCAAATCGGGTTTTCGGGGAAGGCGATTACCTGCGGCCAAATTTTATTCAGCCGTATAAATGTAAGAACGTCTTGGTGGAAGGTGTGACGATCAAGAATTCCCCCATGTGGATTATCCATCCGGTGCTGTCAGAAAGCATTACCGTGCGAAACGTCAGAGTTATTAGTCACGGTCCGAACAACGATGGGTGCGATCCCGAATCATGTAAGAACGTGCTCATCTCGGGATGTTATTTCGACACCGGGGATGATTGCATCGCCATTAAGTCAGGGCGCGACGACGATGGCAGAAGAGTAAATGTGCCGAGTGAGAATATTATTGTCCGCAACTGTATCATGAAAGACGGGCATGGTGGCGTAGTAATTGGAAGCGAGATTTCGGGAGATGTCAGGAATGTGTTTGCGGAAAAATGTCAGATGAACAGCCCTAACCTCGATCGTATGCTGCGGATCAAGTCGAATTCGTTGCGGGGTGGGATCGTTGAAAATGTTTTTATGCGTGATATCACAGTGGGTGAAGTGGCAGATGCAATTGTACTGATCGATATGTTCTATGCGAATGAGAAAGGTGACTACAATCCCCAGGTAAGAAATATCCGGGTGAGTAATGTCAGGAGCAAGAAATCGGTCTATGCTGTCAGGATCGGAGCTGATGAACGCTATCCTGTAGAAAATGTGATAATTGAAGATTGTGCGTTTGGCAGAGTTGCCAATGGAAATTTGATCCAGGGAGCGAAGGATTTGCAAATAAGAAATGTGAAGATCAATGGAAAAAATGTTCAATAGCTCTCTGAAAGCCTGCCGGTATGATCCTGGAACATTTATTGCGTCCAATGCTCGAAAGGTCACGATGACAAAACTGGCAGCATTAATTATATGGCTCTTCGCTGGCAATATCTCGTTTGGACAGGGCAACTCTGACCGGGTGGTTGTGTCAGTGAAGCGAAATTACGCGATGCCAAAAACTGAATCAGCGCGACTTGTATTCGATTGGGGTGAGCTCAAAAAGCGGTTGAAAGGTCTTAGCGACACGAATCTGACGGTGACTGATCAACATTTTGGTAAGCAGCTTTCGGTTGCCATCACGAGCATCAAGCCCGAGAAAGTGGTGTTCGACTACGCATTTCCTTCTGACGAGCCGGTGTTTGCTTTCATGATCTCTTCTGAAGGAACAAATCGAGTTGAGATAAGACGCGAAGTGATAACAGATGATTCAAAGTTTGAAATGAAGTACATGGTGCGGGCCGGTGTGAAAGGAGCGGAGTCGTTAGCGGACAAAATTGCGTTGAGCACCATACATGCTTACCCCGATCAAAAAAAGCTCAGCATTATTTCGCCTGGCAAATGGACTTATGAGTACGGTTTCTTTTTGAATGGCATGTTCGTTTTATCCGAGAGGAACGGGAATCAAGGTTACTTCAATTATGTCAAAGGTTGGGTCGACAATTTCATAACCGAAGAGGGGAAATTTAAAGATGGTGTCTACAACCGTGCAGAGTATAGATTGGATGATGTTCTGCCCGGCAGGCTTGCAATCAGCCTTTTCCAGAAGACCGGAGAGAAAAAGTACAAGGAACTTGCTGACCAGTTCGCAGATCACCTGGCGCATCAACCTAAGACGTCCGACGGAGGTTATTGGCATAAAGAGATATATCCCTACCAGATGTGGCTGGACGGTATTTACATGGGTGATATTTTTTCAATGCAGTATGCTGCGGCGTTTAATAAGCCCGAGCTATTCGACGAATCCGTCAAGCAAATCCTTTTGATGTATAAGCATGCCTACGACCCTTCTACAGGGTTGTTGTTTCACGGATGGGATGAATCCAAAAACAAAGTCTGGGCGAACCAGACTACAGGCGCTTCTCCAGAGCTTTGGAGCAGGGCTATTGGTTGGTACGCCATGGCTTTGATTGACTGCCTTGACTACCTTCCTGCAAACCACCCCGAACGAAAGAATATTGAGGGTATGTTTCAGAAGCTTTGTGCGTCAATACTGAAACTCCGTGATGATAACACGGGCTTGTGGTTTCAGGTTATCAACAAAGGTGATTTGAAAAACAATTGGATAGAGACTTCGGCCTCGGCCATGTTCACTTACGCCTTCGCGAAAGGTGCGCATAAACAGCTTCTTGATAAGCCATTTCTCGATGCTTCAATCAGGGCTTACAATTCGATCTGGAACAATTATATGTATGCCGACGATCATGGAGATGTCCACCTCGACCAGACCGTAAAAGTAGGGTCGTTGAATATCAAGAACTCGAAGGGTGATTATGATTACTACATCAATTGTGAACGTCGGCTGGACGACTACAAAGGCCTTGCTGCATTACTGTATGCGAGCATCGAACTGAACAAATAGCCATATGTTAAAAAGTATCGCTGCCCTCCTGGTGTTGGTATTCTTGATTTTGACAGACGCATCTTATGGTCAGGACCACGCGCGCGCAGCGGCATTCCCTGGCGCTGAGGGCTTTGGAAAATATACGACCGGAGGGAGAGGTGGAAAGGTCTTTGTGGTCACCAATCTTAACGACAACGGACCCGGCAGCTTGCGCGAGGCGTTGAAAAAAAAGGAGCCACGCACCATCACGTTTGCAGTCTCCGGAACGATCGCGCTCGAATCAGATTTGAAAATCAGCTATGGCGACGTGACGATCGCAGGTCAGAGTGCGCCGGGAGATGGCATTTGCATACGGAATTATCCAATGAAGGTTAATGCGAGTAACGTGATCATACGATTCATCCGCTTTCGCCTCGGGGACGAACGGAAAGTTCAGGATGATGCAATCTCCGGCACACGGCAAAAGGATATTATCATCGATCATTGCTCGATGAGCTGGTCGGTTGATGAATGTGCGTCATTTTATGGGAACGAAAATTTTACGATGCAGTGGTGTTTGATATCGGAAAGCCTGAATGCATCTGCTCACGAAAAAGGCGCCCACGGCTACGGCGGCATCTGGGGTGGAAGGAAAGCGTCGTTTCATCACAATCTGCTCGCAAGCCACAACAGTAGGTTGCCGCGCTTTAGCGGATCTTCGACGACGCCAAACGGGCCGGACGAGCTCGTGGACTTCAGAAACAATGTTATTTATAATTGGGTTACCAATAATTCCTACGGAGGTGAGAAGGGGAGGTATAATGTGATAGGAAACTATTATAAGCCCGGGCCGGCCACACAACCGAAAAAGAGTACGTGGATTGTCAATCCCAGCTCACCTGTCGGGCAGTTCTTTGTTACGGAAAATATCCTCCTGGGAAATGTTAGAGTAACGAAGGATAACTGGGATGGCGGAGTGAAAGCGAATTCACTGGATTCAGCCCGCGCACGAATGCCATTCGAGTCCGAGCCCATAGACCAGCAGTCACCGGAGAAAGCATTCGAGCTGGTGTTGCAGCATGCCGGTGCCAGCCTCAAGCGTGACGCGGTCGACACGCGTATAGTGGAAGAAGTACGCACCGGTAAATCCGCTTCAGGAAAGAAGTCAGACGGCATTATCGACACGCAGTCGCAAGTGGGTGGATGGCCTGAGTTAAAGTCTTTGCCCGCACTGGTGGACGAAGACCACGACGCGATGCCGGATGCATGGGAGTTGAGTAACAAATTAAACCCCAAAGACCCCACCGATGCCGGGACCTACGTTTTAAGCAAGACCTTCACCAATGTTGAAGTGTACCTGAACAGCCTCGTAGACTTTCATAAAAGATAACAGGCATTTGGACGGCTGTCTTCTTCATATCATAACGCGCACCCTAATCTGATTCAGCGTTCCCGAAAACCGCCTTTTTGAACCCGAGGTTCGTTTTTGCCTGGTTTCGTGTAATCGATTGCCCATTTTTTCCTACCGCCTTTTGGTAGACAAAAGGCCTAAACTGGCTATGTAAGGCCAGTTATCAAAAAACTAAAAATTTGCTTGGGGCATTGAAAATTAACAATTAATATGCAATCGATTGCGCATCGAGAGCATTGTTACCGTTTGAAAAGTGTCAAAAGGCGGAAAAAACAAGCATTTGCGTGACGTGATCGAGTACGAACATTAACCCCAAAATAATCTCGTATGATTAGAAGTTTACGATCAATCGGACTTACCGGTGCATGCCTACTCCTGTTGGTGGCTTTTGTCCCGGATGTGCGCGCACAGGAAAAGAGACTGGTCAGCGGCGTGGTAAAGTCGGACAATCAGACACTCCCGGGAGTGACCGTGGTTGAAAAAGGAACAAACAACGGCACAGTAACAGATGTAAATGGTGCATTCTCGTTGCCAGTTTCTGACGGAGGAACGCTGGTGTTTTCCTTCATCGGAATGAAGCCGCAGGAAATATCCATTTCCGGTCAAACTGTGATCAACGTTTCCATGGAATCGGACGTGACGCAATTGAATGATGTTGTGGTCGTGGGCTATGGCACCGTCGAGCGAAAAGATCTCACAAGTTCGGTCTCATCTATCAATGCAAAGCAATTGGCAGACATTCCGATCAACAATGCAGGTCAGGCGTTGGCCGGAAGATTGGCTGGCGTTCAGATTGTGACGTCAGAAGGAACGCCCAACGCCCAGGTACAGGTGCGCGTACGAGGTGGTGGGTCAATCACACAGGACAATACACCTCTTTATGTTGTAGATGGGATACAGGTGGAGAATGCATTGTCGGTCCTCGCTCCTCAGGATATCGCCTCGATCGATGTTTTGAAAGACGCATCCGCTACAGCGATCTACGGAGCCCGTGGCGCCAATGGCGTTGTAATCATTACCACCAAGGGCGGACGGGAGCAAAAGATGCAGATCAGTTACAATGGACTCGTGGGCGTACGCAAGCTTGCGAACAAGCTCAACGTCATGAATCCATATGATTTTGTGATGTATCAATACGAGCGGAGCAGGGGTAATGCTTCCGCCGAAAGCACATTCAGAAATACTTATGGAAACTTCAGTGACCTTGACCTTTATAAAGAGGTTCCTTTCGTTGACTGGCAGGAAGAGTCTTTTGGACGGGTCGCCGTGCAACAGACGCATAACCTTAGTGTTACCGGCGGTAGTGCCAAGACACAATATAACGTAAGCCTCACGGCTAATGGCGAGGATGGGGTGCAACTCAACTCGGATTTCAACCGGCGCCTTATCACAACACGACTCGATCATAAATTCACCGACTGGTTGAAAGCGGGGGCGAACTTCCGTTATAATAATACTGTGGTGAATGGGGCCGGCACGTCAACGAGCGGTTCGTCTTCCACCAACCGCCTTCGCCAAAGTGTTCGCTACCGGCCTATACTTTTTCCTGGACAGGACACCGACACTTATGATCCGAACTACGCACAGGAAACTAATTCAAACAGCCTTGCGCTTGTTAACCCTGTGCTGCTGGCTACCGCTGAATATCAAAAGGACGTAGCAACTGTTATTAACGTTAACGGGTATATTGTTGTCGATCCGACACCTTACTTGTCGTTCAGGAGCTCGTTGGGGTATGATGTTACGAACCGCCACGTGAATGCGTTCAGCGACACCATCACCAACAATTCCAAACAGAATGGGCAGGGTCTCCCGATAGCCTCCATTGACTCTACGAGACAGACTATCCTTAACAACTCGAACGTAGTTACTTTCTCACTTCATAAAATGAGTGAATCCTTCGCAAAGATGCAGAAGCTGGATGTTTTGTTGGGACATGAAATCTATCAAACGAATTTTACTACGCACCGCAACGAGACACATGGCTTTCCGCGTGGCACAACGCCCGACGCCGCATTCTCGAGCATGGAAAAATACACGCCCTATATCAACCCTTCATATCCAACCACCGATGTCACCAGCCGCCTGCTTTCGTTCTTCGGCCGCGCGGCCTATTCATACAACGACAAATACATGGTGACCCTCACGATGCGCGCTGACGGGTCTTCTAAATTTGCCGAAGGACATAAGTGGGGATATTTCCCTTCATCATCCTTTGCCTGGAGAATGTCCAATGAGAAATTCTTTCAGGGCATCCAGGCTGCAACCCGGATAACCGATCTTAAACTTCGTTTGAGCTACGGTCAATCCGGAAATAACCGAATCAATGACTTCCTGTACCTCCAGCAGTTTGAATTATACCCGCCGTACGAGTTGAATGGTCAGCCTGTCCTTGGATTCGGTCAGAAGCGCGATGCTGGCAATCCTGCCCTTGCCAACTCCAACCTGAAATGGGAAACAACAATTTCCAGGAACCTGGGTATCGATATCGGCGTGCTGGAAGGCAGGGCCCAGATGTCAATTGATATTTATAATAACACCACGCAAGACCTGATTGTGAATGCACCGGTGCCTACCTCTTCCGGATACCTGAACCAGCTTCAGAATGTTGGAAGTACCACCAATCACGGTGTTGAAATCCAGTTGAGTGGCGTTCCAGTGCAAAACAGGAATTTCAGCTGGCGCGCGAATTTCAATATCTCCTTCAATCAAAACAACATCGACAATCTCGGACGTCAGACCTCGTTCCTGTTCAACTCGGGATGGGCAAACAATTCACCCTTTGACTACTCGGTTGCAGTGGGGCAGCCTACGGGAACGATTTGGGGCTTGAAGACTGATGGATTTTACCAGGTTGACGACTTTACCTACGATGGAACAACCAAAAAATACACATTGAAGCCGGGGATCGCGAATGATCAGAGTATAACTTCGCTTGCTCCGGCACCTGGTGTAATTAAGTACAAGGATCTCAACGGTGATGGCGTCGTAAATGATAACGACAGAACAGGTTTAGGAAGCGCAAACCCGACATTCTTCGGTGGATTTAACAACCAGTTCACTTACAAGAACTTCGATCTGAGCTTGTTCATCAACTTCCAGTATGGCAACAAGGTACTCAATGCCAACAAGCTTGAGTTTACTAGCGGATATACCACGAACGCCAACCTGTTGAGCATCATGAACAATCGTTTCAGAAATGTTAACGCGGAAGGGCAGGTCGTGACAGATCCGGGTTCGCTTAAGGCTTTGAACGCCAATGCGACCATTTGGACACCATTGCTCAGTGCAAGTTCATTTTATGTGAATGATTGGGCGGTCGAGGATGGATCCTTCATCCGCATCAACAACGTGACCCTCGGTTACAACATCAGTAAAGAAGTGCTGCAAAAGTTTAAGTTGACAAAACTGAGATTTTATGCAACCGCGAATAACCTCGCCGTGTTCACCAATTACACGGGGTATGATCCTGATGTAAACACCCGGAGATCGACGCCCATCACGCCGGGAGTCGACTACTCGGCCTATCCGAGAAGCCGTGCATATATAATAGGTATCAACGTCACCTTCTGATCCCCAAAGATTCCAATTATGAAGACAACAATATTCAATCGCTACACACTGGCCATCTTGTTGACCACAGCGTTCATCTCTTGCAAGGACTATCTCGAGGTGCAGCCCAAGACCTCTTTCGGACCTGACTACGTGTTCAGCGACGTTGAGAAGACCACGCAAGCCGTGATAGGAATTTACTCCAGCCTGGGAGGCGACAATGGCTATGGTATTCGACTTACGATGTATTATCCTTATGACAGCGATGATATGATGGGCCAGGGCGCTACCCCTTACCCGGACAATGAGCGCAGGGATATAGCGCACTACAACGTGCAGCCCAGCAACACGCAGCTGGCTACTCCATTCAACCAGCTATATGGGGGCATCGAAAAGGCAAACATCTGCATTCACTACATTCCTTTGATGGATATGTATTCGAACGGAACGGATGACCAAAAGGTCGCGCTGAAACGATTGCTCGGCGAAGCGCTGACACTGCGTGCGCAATTTTATGCCGAGCTCGTCCGCAATTGGGGAGACGTGCCTGCCCAATATGAGCCTTCATCCTTTGAAACAGAACTTTTCAAAACAAGAACGGACCGCGATGAGATCTACAAGCAAATATTGAAAGACCTGGCAGATGCAACGGCCCTTGTCCCGTGGAAAAGTAAAGTTCCGGCTGACGAACGCATAACGCAGGGGGCCGTGAGGGCCTTACGCGCGCGCATCGCGCTGGCAGCAGGTGGCTACTCTTTACGATCATCCAGCAACACAATGCAACGCCCAAGCAACTATAAAGACTTCTACCAGATTGCAAAAGACGAATGTAACGCTATCATACAATCGAATGAGCATCACCTGAACCCGAGCTTCCAGGCGATTTTCAAGAATGGGATTGCTGCCCATACGCTCGATCAATCGGGAGAGATCCTCTGGGAGATCGGCATGGGCGGTGGAACCAGCGCCACCGGCGACAGCAAACTTGGTTACTACAATGGACCACGGGTAAACAGCAATGGCAATGGAGCATTGACAATACTACCAACCTATTTCTATGCCTTTGACAAGAATGATTCAAGAAGAGATGTCACTTGTGCGCCTTATGATGTCAATCTGGACGGAACATATGCTCCACGTACGTTGCCGAACATTGTCGACGGTAAATTCAGAAGGGACTGGATTACAAATCCGGCTCCATCTCCAACTTCCGCTCAGCAGTATTTTGGCCTCAACTGGCCTGTCATACGCTACTCGGATGTTCTCCTGATGTTTGCGGAGGCTGACAACGAAATTGGCGGCGCACCATCCGGCGCGGCAATCGCTGCATACGAGCAAGTGAGAAAGCGTGCATTTGGAGCGAACCCGATCGGTGTGACGCCTGCAGACTACGCGGGATTCTTTAGCGCCATTGCGAATGAACGTCTTTTGGAATTTGGCGGCGAGGGAATTCGGAAGTATGATTTGTTACGCTGGAATATGCTGGCCAGCCAGCTGAGCAAAACCAAGGCAAGCTTGGCTGCAATGGCCGCTTCTCAGCCGCCCTACGACAATCTGCCGACTACCATGTACTACCAAACGGGATCCAATGCTTCTACCGGACTCGTTTGGAAGAATGATTTTTATGCGGCAGCGCCTGCAACTGCGCCGTCGGGCACCACCGCAGTATCATGGGTGGGATCAGGAATTTCAACGACGATCCTGACATATTATGCGATATCGTTCACGCCTAATAAGAGCGAGCTTCTGCCGCTTGCCACGAGCGTTATCGACTCCAATCCTACATTGAAACAGAATTTTGGATTTTAATGAACCATGACTTTTAAAGATAAAATCATGATCAAGAAAAGCATTTTCACCGCAACCCAGATTGTCACCCTTTCGCTGGTTGCCCTATTTATAGGATGTAAGAAAGAGGAACCGGAAGCCATGGTTCTCAGCCGTCAGTTTGCTCCTGCCACTGTTACAGGTACAAACGGGGAGACTCAGGTGAAGATCGCCTGGCCTGCATCTTTGTTCACTGTTCCAGCATCGGGTGTCCAATATCAGGTTGACGTTTCCAAGACGAATACATTTGACGCTGTCGCCTACACGACGAACACGCAGAGTCTCAATGTGACGCTCACGGATGCGACGCTTGCTATTCGACAGGACTATTTCGCGAGGGTGAAGGCACTCGCTGCGAACGGATCCAACGAAAGCAATTTCGTAATCAGCACGACCGCGTTCCGCATCACTGGCGAGCAACTATTGCTTGCCGTTCCGGATGGGGACATTATTGATAATAAGGTGATCATTCGCTGGAAACAAAATGCACCGCTGACAAAATTGACATTCATACCATCGGCTGGCAATGGAAGCCCGTTTGATGTGGCCCTTACGGCGGCGGATCTTTCCGCGCAGCAAAAGATCGTTTCAGGCCTCATTCCGTCCAAAGCATACACGGTGGAGGGATATGCAGACACGAAATATAAGGGTACCACGACTTTTACCACCAAGGCTGCTATTGCGGGAAACATCGTTGATCTGCGAGGAATATCGGCAAGCAGGACATCCGTCCTGACAGATACGCTGGGCGTCATTCCTTCCGGCAGTGTCGTGCTGTTAAAGAAAGGCAATGTATACGTTATCGCCGCCGGCTTTAGCCTCACGAAATCCGTGACGATACAAAGCGGGCTTGATTTTGGCACAACGCCGCCAATGATCAGCATGGTTGGAAATGGTGCCTCACCGGCGGGAAGCGTCAGTTTCAATTTTGGAGCCGGCATATCGATTGACTCGATCGTGTTTAAGGATATCACAATCAAGGGAAACAAAGTTGTCGGTGGCGAAAGCTATAATTTTGATTACGTCATCAACTCGAGCGCAGTTGGCACGACCGTCGGTTTGGTACGATATATCAATTGTACTGTTAAAAAGTTGAGAGGCATGACGCGCGCTCAGGCCGGAGGCGCTGGCACGAAGATCACCAACCTATTCATTAGCAATTGCGTCATCGACAGTATCCGCGAATTCTCTATCGGAGCAGCGAGCGGCGGAAGTGCGATTGCCAATATTCGCATAACCAATAGCACCATTGCCCGCGTGAGGAAGTTTGTCGATCACAGGGTTGCCGGCAACATTACCACGTGGATGGAAAATTGCACCTTCAATGAGGTGGTCGCCGGTGCAAATCCCATCGCCAATGCAATCCTCGACTTCAACGGTGTTGTTGGTGGTGCTGTCACCATCAAGAATTGCATTTTTGGACGCACGTGGGATGAAACCACAAATGGAACAGGAACACTGATGTATGGTATGCGGGCCGGTGGAGGAACTCCTACGCCGAACGTTGTCGGTAGCTATAGTACCAATGACCTTCTTCAGACGTCCAATCCGATCTCAGGTTTTATTGCGTACAACGGCTCTTCCACCGCACTTTTCACTGACCCGAGCCCGGCGGCATTTAACTTCAAGATAAAGGATGCGGCGTTTGCAGGCCGTAATTCGGCCGGTGATCCTCGCTGGCGAATTAATTAGTTAAAAATATGGAGCCCCGTAGCGGTAAATGCCTGCGGGGCTTCCTTATTTTGAATGATGGTATGAAGAAGTTAAGGCCAATCTTATTCTCGTTGTTGGCGTCACTTGCATTTGCGCCCGTGCAGGACAAGATCACAGTATATCTCATAGGCGATTCAACCATTGCCAACAAGGAAACCAAAGCATTCCCCGAAACCGGGTGGGGCATGCCATTCCGTTATTTCTTTGACTCAACAGTAGTCATCGACAACCGGGCGAAGAATGGCAGGAGCACTCGAACTTTCATTTCAGAGAAACTTTGGCAGTCAGTGTATGACAACCTGAAACCCGGTGATTATGTATTCATGCAGTTCGGGCACAACGATGAGGTCCCCGAAAAGATCGGCAGCTATACGCCACCCGAAGATTACAAAAAGAACCTCGTAAAGTTCATTGCTGAAACGCGTAGCAAAAAGGCAACCCCCGTTCTGCTGACACCAGTCACACGTCGTCGTTTCAAGGACGGGCAGATCCAGGAAACGCATGCTGAGTACTCACGACTGGCGGCAGACGTCGCGCGGGCGGAGAAGGTCGCGTTTATCGATCTTGACGCGCTGAGCCGCAAGCTGCTGCAACAGTATGGTGAAGAAAACTCTAAATTACTTTTCCTTCAATTGCAGCCGGGCGAACATCCCAATTACCCGGATGGTAAAAGTGATAATACGCATTTCAGTGAGCTGGGCGCCCGCCTGATGGCGCAAATCGTATTGGCGGAAGTAAAGAAACTGGGCCTTGATCTTTCCAATCACATCGTGAAACCCGTGGTCAAAAAATGAGACTCGTTTTTACAAGCTTGGCTTTAGCTTGCGTAATCTATGCCGATGCGCAGCGCAATAGAATTACCGTTGCGAAAGATGGAAGCGGCAACTTCAAGTCGGTGCAGGAAGCATTTGATGCAATACCAAGCGGGAATAGAAAACCGATGACCATTGTCATTAAGAACGGTATTTACAAGGAGCGATTGATGCTCGATACAAGAAAAGACTTTGTCACGCTAATTGGAGAAGACAAGGACAAGACTGTTCTCACATTTGACAACCACAAGGGGACAGTGTTGCCAAACGGAGATACTGTTAATACGTGGACTTCAGCGAGCTTTTTCATTTATGGGAATGACTTCCGGGCTGAAAATCTGACTTTTGAAAACAATGCTGGCTTTTCCGCAGGTCAGGCCGTTGCTGTGTTCGCCCATGGCGACAGGCTGTCATTTTTTGATTGCAAGTTCATTGGATACCAGGATGTTTTGTTTTGCAGTGGCCCAGGAAGTAAGCAGTACTATGAAAATTGTTACATAGAAGGAACGACGGATTTCATTTTCGGGCCTGCCACTGCAGTGTTCAGCAATTGTCTGATCCACAGCAAGAAGAAGTCGCATGTCACTGCAGCATCCACACCGCGCGAACTGAAATACGGTTTTGTTTTTCTTGATTGCACCCTCACTGGAGATTCTACGTTGCGTGATGTAACGCTCGGACGGCCATGGACGCCATACGCAAGTGTGACCTACCTAAGGTGTCACATCGGTCCTCATATCGCTACAGATGGATGGAACAATTGGCGCAATCCTGCGAACGAGCAAACTGCCCGTTATGCGGAGTATAAATGCACAGGACCAGGTTCAGCCGCTGACAAGCGTGTTGGTTGGGCGCGACAACTATCAGATGAGGAAGCTGCAACCTTTACGATAAGAAATATTCTTGGAGAGTGGGGTGAATCCGTGACGAGGTGAAACAGTAAAACCTGCCTGCCGGCAGTTGTAAAACACGAAATGTGAAATGCAAAAGTGTCGCAGTACCTGAAGCGTTCAAGTTGCTGCGACACTTTTTGCTTTAGAGTTTAGCGTTTGTATGTTACATCTCACTATTCACCTAGAGCGATACCCCTCTCTTCCATGGAATAAAATCATCTTGCTGGAGCTCAACTGCCTTTGCAGTGATCCTGCCACTGGCAACTTCGATAATGAAATCGAGGATATCTTCACCGACCTGATCGATATTTTTTTCCCCTGAAATAATAGACCCTGTGTTGAAGTCAATAATGTCGGGCATTTTTTGAGCGAGCTTTGTGTTGGATGAAACTTTGATCACTTGTGACACAGGATTACCCGTTGGCGTACCGAGCCCGGTTGTGAATAATATGATCTGTGCTCCGGAGCCCGTTGTTCCGGTCGTACTCTCAACATCGTTTCCAGGCGTACAGAGGAGGTTGAGTCCCGGCTTTTTGATATACTCGGCATATTGTAAGACGTCAGCGACAGGAGCGGTGCCGCCTTTTTTTGCCGCGCCTGCGGATTTGATAGCGTCAGTAATCAAGCCATCTTTTATGTTGCCAGGAGATGGATTCATATCGAATCCCGAACCTGCAGCAACGGCCTGAGCCGAGTAAGCACGCATGAGGTTCATAAACAGTTCGGCTGAGTCGTTAGAAACGCATCGATTGATCATCTCTTGTTCGACACCACAGAGCTCAGGGAATTCAGATAGGATTGTGCTCCCGCCCAGGGTCACCAGGATATCGGACGTGTGCCCGATGGCAGGGTTAGCCGAAATGCCCGAGAAGCCATCGGAGCCGCCGCATTTCAGTCCGACCACAAGTTTACTTAGTGGTGCGGGTTTGCGTTCCTGTTTGTTAGCCTGCATCAATGCTAGGAAAGTTTTCTGTATCGCTTGCGTCAACAGATCAGTCTCGGTGCCGGCTTGTTGTTGCTCCAGAATGAATACAGGCTTGCTGCCTTTCGGGTCGAGGGCCTTCAGTTTCTTTTGCAGAATTTCTACTTGCGCGTTTTGACAACCGAGACTTAGAACTGTGGCGCCTGCGACGTTTGGATTGTGGATATACCCTGCCAGCAGGGTACAAAGGGTTTCAGCATCCTGCCTGGTACCTCCGCATCCGCCCTCGTGCAGGAGCATTTTGACGCCGTCGATGTTTTTGAATATCCGCGAAGAAACGCCAGGCTTCCCTTCTTGAAGAGAAACGGTCGTGATCGAATCGGCTTTTCCTTCTTTGTAAAGCTTTACAAGGTCGTTTACATAGTTCTTGTAAGGATCCTGTTTACTAAATCCAAGACCCTCCTCAAACGCTTTCTTTATAACGTCGACATTTCTGTTTTCACAAAAAACGAGTGGAACGATCAGCCAGTAGTTTGCAGTTCCTACCTGGCCGTCAGGGCGATGGTATCCTAAAAACGTCTTGTCTTTAAACCTTGAAACATCGGGAGCTGTCCAATGATAATCTTTTGTTTTGCCGGAGTAGGGGGAAGCCTTGTGCTTGACATTGTGCGTGCCTATTACGCCGCCTTTGGGAATGGCCTGTGTCGCTTTACCGACAAGTATCCCGTACATCTTGACTTCCTCTTCCGGTTTCAGGGCGACGTCCGTGAATTTGTGCTTGGCGGGCACATCGTTGGCCAGTTGAAGAGTATCGTTGTTATAAATGATTTTTTCCCCGGCCTTGAGATCTGTAAGGGCCACAAGGACGTTGTCGGCGGGGTGGATTTTCAGAAATTTTGTAGACATAAGTATAATCAATTATATTGCGCAATCGATTGCGCATTAAAGGTACTGAAAAGTAAAATTAAATGTCTTCGAATACACACGGCGCTGACAAATTTATCTGGAGGGTATCGATGATTAATCGCCATTGGATACATTTGTTTACACCCTTGGGTCACACAAAAATTGCGAAAAGTTGCATAACGTTCACTAAAACCAAATAACTATTAACAGAAATGAGTAAGGTCATAACATTCGGAGAAATAATGCTGCGCCTCGCGACACCGGATTTCCTCAGGTTTGCACAAGCGACAGAATTTGAAGCAAGTTATGCTGGAGGCGAAGCGAATGTCGCCGTGTCGCTCGCCAATTACGGCATCGACACCAGCTTTGTGAGCGCAGTGCCAAAAAATGATATCGGCGAAGCTGCTATATCAACGCTCAAGTCAATGAGCGTCGGTACCTCCGATATCATCCGCAGCGGTGACCGGCTCGGGATTTATTTCCTGGAGTCTGGCGCAGTGAGCAGGGGAAGTAAGGTGATTTATGACCGGGCCAATAGCTCTTTTGCGAAGATCAAGAAAGGAGCGATCGATTGGAACAAAGTATTCGATGGTGCCTCATGGTTCCACTGGACTGGCATCACGCCGTCTGTATCAGAAGGAGCTGCTGATGAGTGTCTCGTCGCGTGTGAAGTGGCGGCGAAAAAGGGAATTACAATTTCAACTGACCTTAACTATAGAAACAAGCTTTGGAAGTGGGGCAAGACTGCCGGAGAGGTGATGGAAAAGCTTGTCGCCCACTGCGATATCATTCTTGGCAATGAGGAAGACGCTGAAATGGTTTTCGGAATAAAACCACAAGGTGTAGATGTGAAATCCGGACATGTCGAAGGAGCTGCATACGAATCCGTTGGCAAGCAGCTTATGTCGAAATTCCCCAAAGCAAAAAAAATCATCATTACATTACGAGGTTCCATCAGTGCCAGCCACAACACGTGGTCAGGCGTTCTTTGGGACGGAAAGAAGCTCTTTGAAGCGCCGACTTACCAAATAACTCACATTGTCGATCGAGTGGGCGGTGGCGATTCGTTCATGGGTGGCTTGATTTATGGTTTGATCGCGTACCCGAAGGACGATCAGAAGGCGCTCAACTTTGCTGTTGCTGCTTCTTGCTTGAAGCACACCATCAAAGGAGATTTCAATCGTGTCACCGTCGATGAAGTTGAGAAACTCATGACGGGTGATGGATCGGGAAGGGTTTCAAGATAATAATCGATTAATTGATATGAAGACTTTTACGAGCGACGCAATAGTAGCCGCGATGAAGACCTCAGGTCTTGTTCCTCTTTTTACGCATGACGATCCGGGAGTCTCCCGCGACGTAATCGAAGCAGCATATACGGGAGGTGTCCGTGTGTTTGAATTCACCAACCGTCGAGCAAACGCATACAATGTGTTTGTTGAGATGCTCAGGCATTTTGAGAAATACCCCGATTTGATGCTGGGGATCGGGACGATCATGGACGCGGCGATGACGAAAAAATTCGTCGACGCCGGAGCACACTTTATTATATCGCCAATTCTTAAGCTTGAAATGGCTGAGTACTGCTTGAAAAACGATCGCCCCTGGCTTCCCGGGTGCGCCACGTTGACTGAAGCTGTCACTGCGCGCGACCACGGAGCCAAGGTCATTAAGATATTCCCCGGGTCTGTTCTCGGCCCTGGATTCGTATCTGCTGTCATGCCTGTCGTTCCTGACATGCAGCTGATGATCACGGGAGGTGTCGAGCCGAACGAACAGAATCTTTCAGCATGGTTTAAAGCAGGGGCAATGTGCGTGGGTATGGGATCGCAGCTGTTTACGAAAGATATTCTTGAAACAAAGAATTGGGACAAGCTAAAACAGACAGTCTCTGATTCACTTGCGATCATAAAGAAGGTAAAAAAATAACAGATCAACGTCGCCCGGATGCAAAGCACTATTAATAAGATCGGAAACTACCGCTGGACAATTTGTGCGCTGGCATTCGCTGCAACCACGATCAACTACCTTGATCGCGTCGTTATCAGCTTGTTAAAATCCGACCTTTCTAAGGAGTTCACCTGGAACGACGGAGACTACGCAAATATCGAGATCGCATTTAAGCTCGCGTATGCGCTGGGTATGTTGGGCGCCGGACGGCTGGTCGACAAGCTTGGAACGAAGATGGGCTATTTCGCGGCGACATTGCTATGGAGCATTGCCGCGCTGAGTCATGCGCTTATTACGAGCACCTTTGGGTTTATTATGGCTCGTCTTGCGCTCGGAGCGACAGAGTCGGGAAATTTTCCTGCGGCGATCAAGACGACAGCGGAGTGGTTCCCTAAAAGAGAGAGGGCGCTGGCCACAGGTATCTTCAATTCAGGCACGAATATCGGCGCAATTGTCGCGCCGTTGTCGGTGCCGTTCATCGCAGCCAACTGGGGGTGGAAATGGGCTTTCGTAATCACAAGCTCGTTTGGATTCGTATGGCTCATCTTCTGGTTGCTCTTTTATAATACACCGGACAAAGCAAAGGGATTGTCAAAAGAGGAATTTGACTACATCCATTCGGATAAAGAAGAAGTTGCGGATGACTCCGGACCAAAAATATCGTGGTTCACATTACTTAAATACAAGCAGACCTGGGCATTCGTAATTGGAAAATTTCTCACAGATCCCATCTGGTGGTTCTACCTCTTTTGGCTGCCCGACTTTATGGAGAGTGAGTACGGGTTGAAAGGAACCCAAATGGCTGTTCCGGTAGCCGTGGTCTACACTATTGCTACCGTGGGAAGTATTTGGGGCGGATGGCTTCCATTTAGGCTTTCCCAGCGAATGGAGATATTCAAGGCGAGGAAGACTTCGATGCTGGTGTATGCATTTTTGGTGTTGCCGATTGTATTTGCGCAACTCGCCGGTGCAATCAACATGTGGCTGGTGGTACTTGTGATTGGGATTGCCGCCTCGGCACATCAGGCATGGAGCGCTAATATTTTTACTACAGTTTCTGACATGTTCCCCAAACGTGCTGTAGCATCTGTCACAGGCATAGGAGGTATGTTCGGCGGGCTGGGCGGGATTGCGCTTTCATTGCTGGTTCAAAAGAACATGTTCGTGTACTATCGCAGCATTGGCGAAATAGAAACGGCCTACTATATCATGTTCTTTATCTGCGGTGCCGCGTACCTTACTGCATGGCTGATCATGCATTTTTTGGTGCCGAGGATGGAGCGAATAAAGTTGTAGGAGAATTCCAGCTTTCTGAGATAGCAGCCTGATTCGATTGCTTTAAAGTAGCTGTTCAGGTCTGAAAGAGCCGGGCGGCTTCCCCTCGTACTTCTTGAATTGCTTGCTGAACGCAGAGACATCCGGATATCCCAACCGTCTCGCGACAACAGACACCTTTAGCCCATTGCCCAGCAATTTTTTGGCATCTTCAAGCTTTTTGCGAATGAAATATTTTTGAGGCGTGACATTGAACACACTCTTGAAACTCCTGATAAGAAAATACTTAGACATTGAGCATTCGCGTGCAAGCACACTCAAATCGAATTGAATGGTTTCGGGAGAGTCTAGGATTGCTTTTGCATTGTTGACGCGACGCAGAATGTCCATCCGGGTCACCTTCCGTTTTTTAGGGACCGCAGATATATTCGTATGAATATCAGACCCTCGGTTTATGAGTTCTTCTGCAAGCTGGTAATGATTTCCAGTGTCCAAGGTATCATCTTCCCAATAGGAGTCCAGTGATTGTTTGAGGCGATAAAGAAACTCCGCGTCGAAAAATGGCCGGTTGTGATATTGCGTCAGCGAAGGCGATGTGCTGTTAAAGAAATGTATTCCTTCCGACACCTCTTCAATCAGGCTACGGTCCAGATAATTCGCTGAAGAATCTCCACTTTCTTTCATTCTCATAATTAGAAAAATCCTTCGAGAGCCGGGACATTTGGGCCTACCTCGTATAGTAGTATTTATCACCCCGATTGGTATTCAAAAGAAATGGAGCGGATTCTGGCCGCCCCATTCAATTGTCATTTGTTGCTCATTTCAATCTCTGACACATCGAATTGAAAGTCCCTCACTGGTAGCAGCCGTTGACTTCGTGCGTAACTCAATCAGGTCGTTGGTGAGATAGAAAAATGTTGGTGGCTCGGCCGCCCACCAGTATCCGTCTGTACCAAAATCAACAAAGTTTCCATTGTGGATGGAGCCGCCACCCCGTCCTGTAAAACCACTCGCGTTTGTTGCGCCTGTATTTGGAATGGCCCAGGCACCAGTACGTGTATCCTTCATACGGGCTCCGGCCTGATCAGTGCCACCGAGCAGGTTCGCGACTTCATTCCATTCTGATGTCGAAGGGACATGCCACCCGGTCGGGCAAAGTTTCCTTACATCTGTAACCGCTGGTGCATCATACAGGTAGCCATAGTCACCAATCAAAGCGGTGTTCCCTCCGAACACGGCATAGTTTCCCGTACTTCCTGATCCTGTTCCCAACGACGATCCATCGCGATATCGTTTCGTGTGAAGGTTTTCGGCCATCCATGTTTTTGTTCCGATGATCACCGTTGAATAACTGTTGCCGTCGATGTCTGTTACTGTACCCTTGACAAGTGGAGGAATAGTGACGATCTGGATTTCTGCTCCGTAGCCGGTACCGGCACTATTCGTTGCATACGCTCTGACATAGTAAGTTGTCCAAACAGTTAAGCCTGAAATCGCGCTGGAAAAACTTCCGGAACTGCCGCCGTCACTCGTCTTGGTGTTGAGATCGACAGTTGGCTTATGGCTTGTGCTCCAGCAAACGCCACGAGCTGTGATCGCGCTGCCGCCGTCTGTTGTTATGTCGCCGCCAGCCTTCGCTGAAGTTGAAGTCACTTCGGATGCGGCAGTAGTGGTAATTGTAGGAGCTACTGCGGGATCGGAGCTCTTCGTGCATCCTGTTGAAACAAGGAACGCAAACAGAATAATTAAGCACGTTGTTCTCATACTCTTTGATTTTTTTTATTCTCAATACTAGAGTCACCTTGTCGAAAGTCAACGCCGTGAAGCCAATTGGGCAAAAGGTGACAAAGATTGATGACGGTCGATGGGGGAGTTTGACTAGCATTGGCTGAAGGCCATGGCATGGCTTGTTCGCAGGTCATTTGAAACAGAAGTTTCAAAAGCCAGTGCGAACTCCTTGATCCTTGAACTTTAAACCTTGAACGCTAATGCTTATTTTTACCCATTGGCTCGATCTATTAAAAAGTATTTGGTATTTGCAGCGGCATCACTTGCTGTTGTGATTGCGTTCCTCTGGGGTGCCGCAGTCTTTTTTCGCGATGATTTAAGGATAAAGGCGGAGGCCACGATCGACAAACATATAAATGCTCAGGTGGTGTTTAGTGATCTGAGCATCAGTCTGTTGAAGGACTTTCCCAATATCACCCTCACGCTCCACGACCTGGTCGTCAGCGGCAACCGCGAGTTCTCCCGCGACACCCTTGCCAAAGCGAGCGAATTCGACATGGAAATTGAAACTTCCAGTCTCTTCTACGGCCGGAAGACGGAACTCAAGAGCATCCATCTTTATAATCCTGTATTATCATTCCGGATACTTGAGAATGGTCATGCCAATTATGACATCTTCCGCGCAGAGCACGCAGACTCAGCTGCTGCTGGTGAATCATCTGCTTTGAATATCACCCTGGACGAGGTGCGGATCTCTGATGGCGTTGTAAGATTCAGTGACCTGCTCCGCAAGATGGAGGTGCTTTTGATTAACGTGGATCACATGGGATCCGGCGATTTCCAAAAGGACCTGTTTGATTTCACAACTGATACAAAAATCGGAGAGGTCTCCCTCAGCTATGGTAAGATCAGGGTTATTGATCAAAAGGAAGTAGAGGTGCAACTAGTAACCGAGATAAATCTGTCCCAGCGATCCCTGACTTTGAAAGAGAATCACATTCGTGTAAATCATTTTACGGTAGCACTTGAGGGTGGTATATCGGTTTTGGAGGATGGCTATAATTTTGACCTGAGCTTCAATACAAAAAAAACCGACTTCAAGAATATCATATCGCTTGTGCCCGGAATATTCATGAAGGATTTCAAGCAGATCACAACAAGAGGCGAATTGGCTGTTAATGGATTTGTGATTGGCGAATATTCTTCAGGCAATAGTCAGCTTCCGCAACTGTTGGCTGACTTCAAGGTCTCCGACGCGATGTTCAAGATTGATACCCTTCCCGATCCCATCGAGAATATCCAGATGGAGTTTGTGATCAGCAATTTGCATGGCCATCCGGACAGCACGGTATTCGATCTCAAGAATTTTCAATTCGACATGCGGAAACACGTGGTAAAAGGCCGCATGCGTTTCCAGGGACTCGAACGTTATAAGATCGATACAGACATTTTTGCCGACGTCGATCTGGCTGAGCTAGAAAAAATGTATCCAATCAAAGGCATTGAGCTCAAGGGAGACGCGAACCTCGAAATTCGTGCTAAAGGACCCCTGGCATTTGGCAAGAAGCCGAGGATGCCATCGTTCCATCTCAACATGCAGTTGAATGATGGCAAAATAAAATATGATCACCTCCCTGCTGCGATAGACAGTATACAATTTCACCTTGTTGCAGACAATCCTGACGGAGACCCGGAAAGGTCTGTTTACGATTTTAGAAAGTTGCACATGGACCTTGACAAAAACCGCGTACGGGGATTTATGCGGCTGGAAGGATACAAAAAACTCAAGGTGAAAACGGATCTTAAAGTGGACCTCGACCTTGCGGACCTGGAGACGATGTTTCCGATCACAGAGGTAGTGATGAAAGGGCTTGTAAAAATGGATGTTAAAGCAGAAGGAATCTACATCGATTCATTAAAACGATTTCCTGCGCTTACCGCGACTGGTGAGATTGTCGATGGCTACCTCAAGACCCCCGGATACCCGGAGCCATTCGAGAACATACATTTCTCGGGTGAGGTGATGAATTCGACAGGCCATTTCAACGACACGCGGCTTTCGATATCACGACTGACTTATAACCTTGAGGATGAGCCGTTTGAAGTAAGCGGCACGGTGTCCGACCTTACGAACTATAAGTATGATCTTAAAGTCGATGGGAAAGTTGACCTCGAGAAGATGACGCGCATATATCCAGTCGCCGGCTGGTCGCTCAAAGGGCTGATTACGTCACAGGTGGAGTCGCATGGACAGTTGTCCGACATAGAAGAAGGTCATTACGAAAAGATCAGATCGAAAGGAAAGTTGGTTGTCACTGGATTTAGCGTAAGCGGATCGGAGTTCAGGCATCCGGTGACTATCGACAGCGCATCGTTTCTTTTTTCACCGCGAAAGATCGTGCTTGAAAGCATGAAGGCGAGAGCAGGGCGCAGCAGTATTGATCTTTCAGGGGATTTGTACAATTACATGTCATTTCTCACGCGCGACAACAAGCCGGTGAAGTGCGACTTGAAACTGAAATGCGATACCCTCGATATGAACGAATGGTTGTCGGAAGAGGTCGCCGTCGGCGCAAAGCAGGATTCGTCAACGTATCAAGTGAAAGTAAAGCAAGTTCCATTAAATCTCGACATGACTTTTGATTCGGAGATAGATCAGGTTTTTTACGAAGACATCAGGATTACTAAGCTGGATGGAGAGATACGTGTTAAGGACGGCGTTCTGACATTGCATGAAACCGGATTCAATACGTTAAATGCTGCATTTAGTGTTTCTGGAGATATCAATACACGGGATATGGCGCACCCCCAGTTCGACGCGGTGTTGGATATTAAGGAGCTGGACATAAACAAGGCATATACGGAGATGAGACTGATCCGTGAGTTGTGTCCATCGGCCGGTGACGCGCACGGAATGTTCTCCATTAACTATAAACTCAAAGGAGAATTCAAAGACGACTTCTATCCGAAAATGGAAACGCTGGCCGGTGGTGGTGAGATTCGTGTGGCTAATGCACAGCTAAACGGCATGAAGATATTTGAAGAGCTGAGCAAGGCATCGAAGAAATCAGATGTAAACGATCCACACTTGCGTGATTTTGTCATGCGCTCAACAATAAAAGATAATAAGATCATCGTCGAGCCGTTTAGTATAAAAGTTTCGAGTTTTGGAGCAGACGTTGAGGGTATGAGTGAAATAAGCGGGGCGATCTATTACCTCGTCAAGCTCGAATTGCCACCCCTGGGTATTAAAGTTCCCTTTCATGTTACGGGTACTTACGACAAACCTAAAGTAGTGATAGGAAAGGGGCACTCCCTGCCCGTCGATACGGTTGCTAATTAATAACTGGGCGGTCGGCGTGAAACCTTGATCGCCTGGCAATTACGCGAGTTCTCTCAAGTCAACCGGAACAACTCTCGAGATTCCTTTCTCGACCATGGTGATACCGTAGATCACATCGGTAGTGGTCATCGTGCGCTTGTTGTGCGTAACGATGATGAACTGTGAATCTTTGCTGAAGCTACGGATGATGTTGTTGAATTTGTCGATGTTGGCATCATCGAGGGGCGCATCTACCTCATCGAAAATACAGAACGGTGCAGGCTTGAGAAGATACATCGAGAAGAGCAGCGCGGTAGCCGTAAGGGTTTTTTCTCCTCCGCTTAGTTGGTTAATTGTCAACGGTCGCTTGCCTTTTGGCTTGGCAATGATATCAATCTCGGATTCCAGCGGCCTCGAAGGATCTGTGAGCTTCAGATCGCAGTCATCACCTTCATTGAATAAGGAGCGAAATACTGTGATGAAGTGTTCTTTGATCCTGCCGAAGGCGTCGAGGAAAGTTTGGCTTGCAACCCCTTCGATCTCCGCAATGGTATTGAATAATGACTCTTTTGCCTTCACGAGATCGTCTTTCTGAGCGATGATAAAGTCATTGCGCTCTTTGATCTCGTTGTAAGCTTCCATTGCCATAGGATTGATAGGTCCCATGCCATCGAGCCTTTCGCGAATGCGGGTAACGTCACTCCTGAGTTTCTCTTCGTTCGCGTCTGCCAATGCTGCCAGTTCCTCGTCCGTGGTTTGGCCGAGGATATCGTCCATAACGACGTTGAACTCAACAGAAAGCCTGTCTTTGACTGAATTGAGCTCCATCTTGCTTTCGTTGAGCTCGTTCTGGAGCTGCATGAGGAGCGTGTCGATATTTTCGCGCTGGTGTTGAATGTTTTTCAATTCCTTTTCTACGGAGTCGATTACGCCGCGGGCAGCATAGTAATCCTTTTCAGCTTCGTTGACGCCTTGCTCCATCTCATCCTTTTGGGCATACAAGGCAATTAGTTCCTGGTCGCCGCTTTGTGTGCTCTCGAAAATAGTGCGGATCTCGTCTTCGTTGTGCTTAAGTTCAATGCCGTTTGATTCAATGCGCTGATTGCCTTGCTCCACCGCTTCCTGCTTGAATCGAATCTCCTGCTCAAGGCTCTTAACGCGATTCGATTGCTGGTGGAAAAAGATGTTCTGCTCATTGAATGCGTTGGACTTCTGACCAAGTAAATCATTTTGAGCTGTGAGCTCATCACTCAGTTTTTTTACGTTCTGATCAAAATCTTCAAGCTCTAGAAATATGAATTCCGATTTAGGCTTAAGCTCGTCTAACTCTTTCTGAAGAACGACTATTTTTTCAAGAATGTCTTCGCGACGCAGGTCAGCGTTGTTGATCATCTCGGCGAACTGCTCTTTCTTAGTCTTTACCGAAATGTATTCGTCATTTACCTGCTTGATTGCATTCTGTGCTTCTTCGATGGCGACCTTCAGGGTGTTAGTCCGGAGGCGTTCAAGCTCGCGCTGCCTGTCGAGGAGTGAGTGACGGACTTCCTCCAGCTTCTTGTTAAGTTCCTTGATCTCCTTGTCCAGCTTTTCCAGGTTCTTCGCCCGACCGATCTTCTTGCCCTCGAACAGACCGACTGATCCGCCCGACAAGCTGAATCGCCGCTTCGTATATTTTCCGGTCTTCGTGATGAACGTGTTGTCGTCATCAGCAGGCAGTTGTTTCAAGTCTCCTTCGAAGAAATAAACCCGGTCGAGAATAAACGACATAAGCTTGCCGTACTTTGGATCAAATTCTATGATCTGTGTGGCAGGGTAGGCATTCGGGTAGATGTTGATGGAATTCGGAATAAACTTTTCAAAAGCATCGAGGATAAAAAAGTTCGCCTTTCCCTTGCTGGCATCACTTAGGATATTAATGGCATCGTATGCCTCTACCTCATGATCTACGATGTAATAGTTTAGGTAAGGTTCGAGGTAATTTTCGATAGCAACCCGATACTCTTCAGGACAAGTCAGGATGTCGGACAGGAGCGGAGCATTCTTTGTCCATTCCACTTTCTTCTTCAAAAACTTGATCGCCTCGGGGAAACCTTCGAGGTTTTCAACCAGCGATTTGGTGAGCTGATATTCGTTTTGCCGCGCGTCAAGCTTCCTTCCCGTTTCGGTCAGCTCTTCACGAATCATTTCGATCGTCTTTTCAAGCGAGCTGATCCGTGCCAACACGTCGTTTTCTTCTTGTTTGATACGTTCAAGATCCTGGTTCTTTTCCTGGATCTCGCTTTGCAGCACGACAAGCTTGTTCTCGAATTCCACCAGGCTGGCACTGCGCTGGTGTGTATCAGTGGTCGCGCGGTCGATCTCCTGCTTTAGCGAAGCGATCTGGATCTCACGTATCTCGACACCTTTATTGATCTGGAAATGCTCCTCCTGCTTTGCTCGCTGTTGCTGTCTCAATGCATCCACGTCAACCTGCAACTGCGCTGTCGTCACTTTTTGAGTTTCGAACTCAGCTTTGATCGATTCAGCCTTCTGAGAAATTTCGGTCAGAATGCTCTGAGCAGAGAGTTCTTCGCCTTGCAGGCTTTGAATGGCAAACAATCCGCGTTCTGCACTTTTCTTGTCCTGATCGATTTGATCGCGAAGGCTCGAAGCGCGGTCATTTAAGAAGCGCAGACGCTCGTTGTTAAGCTGCTTCTCGCTTTCACGCTGGCGGATGTTAGTGACGTGATCGTTTATTGCCCGCTGCCGGGTTGAAAGAGTCTTCTCTTTAATAATAAGATCAGCCTTCTCTTTCTCAATTGATGCTTCGTGCTCGGCGATTTCCGCGGCAAGCTTGACCTTTCGATCATTCTCTCCTTCGATCTGGATGTTCAGGTGGTTGAACTTCTCTTTTTGTTTGTTCACAACAACCTTTGCCAGAAGTATGCTCTTCTCTTTGTAGTCTTCCTTTGCCTTGTAATACGACTCGGTTTGTTTCGCCTGCTTTTCAAGGCTCTTCATGTTCTTTTCAATCTCGAACAGCAGATCGTCGACACGCTCCAGGTCAGCATCCGTGTCTTCCAGCTTCTTCAGGGTCTCTTTCTTTCTTTTTTTGAATTTGGAAATGCCCGCAGCTTCTTCGAAAAGTGTTCTTCGTGAATTGTCTCGATCATTCAGGAGATCATCCACCATTCCCAACTCGATGATGGCATAGCTATTCGACGCAACGCCGGTATCCAGAAACAAGTTGGTGATATCTTTTAAACGACATGTGACGCCGTTCAGCAAATATTCACTTTCGCCGGAACGATATAAGCGCCTCGTGATGGTTACCTGCGCGTATTCGGTGGGAAGTAGATTTTTGGTGTTATTAATAGTGAGAGAAACCTCCGCCATTTGCAACGGCGAGCGCGAATTCGTCCCGTTGAAAATGATATTCTCCATCTTTTCCGAACGCAACGCACTAGTTTTCTGCTCACCAAGCACCCATCGAATGGAATCCACGACGTTTGATTTCCCGCAACCGTTAGGCCCTACAATCCCCGTTATTCCCTCATCAAAATTAATTACGATTTTATCCGCAAAACTTTTGAATCCCTTGACCTCTAATTTGGCTAACTGCATCCTCTGAAAAGTGATTGATCTTTGTAATAAAGTTGGCAAAGATAGAAGGAAATCTGAATCGGAAAGTGTGTTTTTTTGCCACTTAAAGTTTCCCTTTAACAACAATTTAGGTAGGCGGGTGGCAGCGAATATTTTGGTAAATTTGGTCCCGATAGCTATCGGGAGCCATGGAGTTAAAAGTTATCCTCTGGATCATCATCGGTTTGTTCTATCTCATTTCGAGATTCAGAAAAAAGCCTGCACCTCCGGTGCCACAGCGACGAGACCAGGATGATGCTGAAGCCAATCCTACCGACCATAAGCCGATGACCTTCGAAGAGCTGCTGAAGGAGATTGAGGGCTCGAAGAGTGCTCCACAGCCGACTCCTTACGAGAAGCCGAGGAAGGCCTGGGAGACGGAAGTCTATGATTATGAAGATGAGCCTGTTGCTGAAAAGAAGCCGCTTGAAGATACTAACTACGACTATCGCAAGCAGGACAATATTTACGAGACGTATGAGAAGGCAAAGGCGGAGGCTTTCTTTCGTCCTTCCTTAGAAGAGACAACAAAGCTCGGCGACACGATAGTGCGGTTTAAAGAATTCAAGCCTTATGAAAGCGAACGCAAGACGAGCATTGCTGCAGAGTACGTCAAAGAGCTGAAAAATCCGTCAAGCTTCAGGAAGGCATTCATCCTGAGTGAGATACTGAATCGGAAATTCTAACAGATCCATTTTGCGTCATTATGAAATTCACCGTTTCATTTGACCTGAAGGCGAAACTTGTAACAATCTTAACGGGATTCCTTTTTGCAATAGTCATCTTCTTCTTTGTTCGCAGGTCGGAGCCGGGAACGGGTTTCTGGGGTTCTATCGGCGGCGACCTGACCATTACCCTTATTTTGCTTGGGGTGTATTCTTCAGCCTACATTTTCAGTCCCCGTGGCTATTTTATCGATCACGATGGGATAACAATCAAGAGACCATTGCGGGATGTATTGATAAAGCTGTCAGACATCAAAAGTATTTCTGCTATTAACAAAGAGATTATGAATGCCAATGTCTACCGTGCATTCGGGAGTGGAGGACTGTTTGGCTATTTCGGTGAATTCACCTTTGGGAGGTCTGGGCTTATGACATGGTATGCGACGCGCACCGGCAACTATGTGCTGATCGAAACAAATGTCGGGCGCAAAATAATCCTGACGCCGGACGATCTCGGGATCGTTGCGGCGGTCAGAGAACGCCTGAATATCAAATAGACCCAAGGAACGCCATCGTATCCACCTTGTCGGCATAATCGTCGATGGCTGGAAACTGTGCCTTGCCGAATGGAGTGCTTCCCTCAAACCACCCCTGAGCTGATGCAACGAGTTGAAGTTTTGCGCTGTGCAACGCAATCTTATTTTTCAGATCTGACTGATCTTTGTACGATTCGAAATACACGACCGAAATAGGAGAGACCAGTGCGCTATCTCTTTTAAGGATCACAAACTCGCCATCAAGAAATGGATCCATGTTTGTCAGCAGGATTGATTTACGGTAGTCGTAGTTGTTTGCATATTTATGGTGCATGATCACCCGCCGGAACGGCTCCCAACTCTTGATCAGTCTCCCGAGGTCGAAATCGTCAGGCGCATAAACCTTAGAAACGTTTCGGCAACCGAGACCGAAGTAAGAGAAAACATCCATTCCCAGCGCTGCGAGGTCGGCATCCGTCTCTTCACCCATCAGCACAGCACATGACGACCTATTCTTCCTGATGATATGGGGAATTTTGCGGAAGTAGTATTCAAAATATCTGGCCGTATTGTCACTGCCGGTTGCAATGATGGCGTCGGCCTCTTTCAGTTTATCTTGGACAGACACCCGATCGGCAAAACCTGGCGCCAGCGACAAAAGTTTTTGCAATACGAACTTAAAGAGCACGGAGTCTTGGGTGCTCAGTTTTGCGGCTAGCCGATGACCGCTTATCAACACACAAAGAAAATCATGGAAGCCTACAAAAGGGATGTTTCCAGCCATGGCCACACCAACAGTTTTCGGATTTGCCGCCTTTTCCGGATAGCGCATGATCCATTTGAGGAGCGCATTTTCTTCCAGTAAGACGGTCAGCCCTTCCAGGGAAAGCTCAACGCTTTCTTTTGTAAACCAGGGATTTTCTATTCGGGCCCGTTCGGACAATTCATAAATCTCAGCGGGTGTGAGCTGGCGAATCGCCTTGCCGAGCTTGATGAACGCTTCGGTTCTCTCAGGTAAATTCATGTAATATCAAACTATCGATGCCCTTCCTGTGTTTTGAATGTAAATCAAAGGGCTGTATTTTTGCCCAAAATTAGAGGAAAGACGCAGAGAATGGCGATCAAAATCACGGAAGAGTGTATTAACTGTGGGGCTTGTGAGCCCGAGTGCCCTAACACCGCTATTTATGAAGGCGGACGTGAGTGGACCTGGGCTGGCGGCACCAAATTGACCGAAGTCAAGGAAAATGGGGCAACTATCGACGCGAAAGCCGCCCAACAGCCGGTTTCAAATGAGTTTTATTATATAGTGTCGGGGAAGTGTACCGAATGCACCGGGTTTCATGAGGAACCGCAATGCGCAGCTGTTTGCCCGGTCGATTGCTGCGTACCAGATCCTGACCATGTGGAAACAAAGCAGGAACTCACCGCGAAGAAGGCATATCTCCACGCTGAACAGCTACAGTCTTAGTTGCTGGTTGACAGTATAACAGTTAATAGTATAATAGTTAATAGTTGATAGTAAAGGGTTTGTTTAAGAGCGAACCCCTATTAACTATTAGCGGATAACTATTAACTATTAACGGTTAGCGCTTAACTATTTCATCTTAGACCGCTTGATCAGATACGCCTGCAGGATCGAAAAGAAGTCCGTCCTCGTATTAGCAGATATAAAATCTATTTTCAATTGATTACATTTTAACCGCAGGTTCCGGTGAAACTCCTCCAGCGATGTGGTGAAGTGCGTTTTAATTTCGGCAGGATTAAGCTTGAGCTTGTCGCCGCTCTCAAGGTCAACAAACTCATAAGGTCTGTCTTCGAAATTGAAGCTTAGCTCGGTTTCATGATCACTTACGTGGAATAGCAACACCTCATGCTTGTTGTGCTTCAGGTGTTGAAGCGATTTGAACACATCTTCCGGATCTTCAGACCCATCAAACATATCGCTGAAGATGATCACGAGTGATCGCTTGTGTATTTTTTCGGCTATCTCGTGCAAAACCTGAGAGACACGCGTTGGTTTGCGGGTAGCATTTGGTGCAAGCGTCTTCTCCAGAAGCGTAAACAGCTTGTCGAGGTGAGAGGACGTTGATTTGACAGGCGTGAGCTCGTCGACTTTGTCCGAAAAAAGACAAAGACCGACTGCGTCGCGCTGTTTGTGAAGCAAATAGGCGAGGGCCGCTGCAGACTGGACGCTGAACTTGAGCTTTGCGAGTGTGTCCGCCGGATAGTACATCGAAGAAGAGCAGTCCAATGCTATCAGGCAGCGCAGGTTTGTCTCTTCTTCGTATTGCTTTGTATATAACCGGTCCGTGCGGGCAAAAACCTTCCAGTCGATATGTCTGGTACTTTGGCCTTCATTGTAGAGTCTATGTTCGGCAAACTCCACTGAGAACCCGTGATACGGAGACTTGTGCAAGCCCGTGATGAACCCTTCCACAAGCTGTTTTGCTAATAATTCCAGGCTGCTGGACTGGCGGATATTGTCAAATTTGGCGGCCAAGGGCGTTTGAAAAAGTGGTTGCGCGAGCTAATTTGGAGCTTTAAATGGAAAGTAACGTGCCAGCGGGCGATTTTATTGGCCCGAGTTTGCTATAATTTTTGAATCTGCTATCTTCGATCATACCTAAATCTAAATACAACCCTAAACCTACGATCTGTGGAAGAGAATAAGAATGGACGAGATGAGATTTACTCGGAAAAAGTGAAGGCCGGAAAGCGGACTTATTTCTTTGATGTAAAGTCGACAAGGTCAAACGATTACTACCTGACGATCACTGAAAGCAAGAAGCGTTACAACAAAGATGACGAGGGTTTTACCTACGAGAAGCACAAAATATTCCTCTACAAAGAAGACTTCAATAAGTTCATGGATGCGCTTAACAATACGGTGAACCATGTCAAGAACGAGCTCATGCCTGGCGTGGATTTCACCCAGTTCGATCACGTTCGTGAGGAGCGCGAGGAAGCAGCGGTGGTTGAGGCAAAGCCTACTACTGCGGATTCCGAACTTAAATGGGATTAATAACGGATTTTACTACCTAACCTTTACCTAAAGAGCCCCGACGACATCCGCCGGGGTTTTTTGTTTGTGCCGCCGCGCGTCGCCAAGGTCCCAAGCCGCCCAAATCCAATACCCAACGGCCAACAGCCATTTGTTATATTTGCGCCCTGATTTATAAATAGCCCATGGGTTTAAAATGCGGAATCGTTGGACTACCCAACGTAGGAAAGTCGACATTATTTAATGCATTATCTAATAACAAGGCAGAAGCGGCCAATTTTCCATTTTGTACTATCGAGCCAAATGTGGGTGTTATCTCCGTTCCGGACGAGCGCCTCAGCATTCTTTCAGGGCTCGTTAGTCCCCAAAAAGTTGTTCCGACGTCATTTGAGTTTGTGGACATTGCCGGGCTTGTCAAAGGCGCATCCAAGGGCGAGGGACTTGGAAACCAGTTCCTGGCGAATATTCGCGAAGTCGATGCTATCGCACACGTTGTGAGATGCTTCGAAAACGATAACATCATCCACGTGGACGGACGTGTCAACCCCGTTGCCGACAAGGAAATCATTGATACGGAATTGCAGCTCAAGGACCTGGAATCTGTTGAGAAGAAGATCTCCAAGGTGGAGCGTACCGCTAAAAGTGGGGATGCAAAAGGAAAGAAGGAACTAGCTGTCCTTCAGCTGTTTCAGAATGCATTATTATCAGGCAAAAGTGCGCGAACTGTAAAAACGGACGCCGAAGACAGGAAAGCGATCGAAGATCTGCAGCTGTTGACCGACAAGCCCGTGATATATGTTGCTAACGTGGAGGAGGCTTCGGTACACACCGGGAATAAGCATGTTGACGCGCTGAAAGCCCACGTGAAGGATGAAGGGGCTGAGGTGGTCATCGTATGCGCTGCAATAGAAGCTCAAATTGCCGAACTTGAATCGAAAGAAGACCGTGACACTTTCCTGGCCGAGTATGGCTTAAAGGAGTCCGGCCTCAGCAAGTTGATCCATGCTGCGTATCACCTGCTTGATCTAATCACCTACTTCACGGCGGGTGAGAAAGAAGTGCGTGCATGGACCATTCACAGGGGGTGGAAGGCCCCTCAGGCAGCCGGCGTCATCCACACCGACTTCGAAAAAGGGTTCATACGGGCTGAGGTTATTAAGATCCCTGACTACCAGAAATACAAGACGGAAGTCGCCATAAAAGAGGCTGGAAAGCTCGCCGTGGAGGGAAAAGAATATACCGTTCAGGATGGCGATGTGATGCATTTCCGTTTCAATGTATAATACCGACTCATAATCATAAATAGCTGATTCACAAAGAATTATTGACAATCTAAAATAATCCTTTCGCTAACGGTTTCATAGCGCCTGATTTTTAGTACTTTAGCTATCCGCGCGGTAGATTTTTTGCGGCTGTTGGTTGAATTTTTTTCCCCGCTAGATCAATTTTCTGTGAGAATCAGGATCGTTTTTTCGCTCAAGAACAAAGGGGCTTTTGTTCCTTTTCATCACCAGTTTTTGTTGGCACAGACCATCAAGGGCCTTGTGGTGACAGGAAAAGATCCCAAGTTCCAGCAGTTCACACACTTCAATTTTTCAGGATTGAAAGGGCAGACGAAGATCAGTCGCAAGGGACTTCATTTCTATTCATCACGCGTCACGCTGGTTTTTTCTACTTCCGATAAGCCATTCCTGGACTACTTCCTGGGTGTGCTGTTTGAACAAAAGGAGATCATGATTGGGACATTGCAGCTCATGCCTGAGCTTGTAGAGCATGAAGAGCCGATGCCTGTTACGGAGAGCGTAAAGTTTCTCTGCATTTCACCGATTGTATTGATGCCCGCGGCCTTCAACGACGAATCGGGTAAGCGATTTATACCTCCCGAGACCGATGAGTTTTCAGACTTGCTGTACGACCACACTATCGCGCAGATGCAAGCATCCGGTAAATTTACGGCGGCCCAGTTGACTGACGTCTACAAATTCCAGCTCGTACCGGATAAAGACTATCTCAACAGGATCCAGGCCACACACAAGAAATTTGCAAGGATCTATCCTTTGTATGATTCAGATATCAAGTATGAGGTGAGAGGCTACACGTTCCCGTTCACTCTTTTCGCGCCTCCCACTGTGCAGCAATTTGTCTATGAGCACGGCCTGGGTCAATTCTCACACAAAGGTTTCGGCATGCTGGACATGGCTAATCACAATTCCATTCGCAAGGAAGCCGATCTCGAGATGGTGTACGCTTAATCAGCGCTCACCTCGGATTCACGGGGATCACAAAATATCCAACTAAAAGATCTGCATTAGGCTGAAAGGGCTTGTAATAAACGAGAACCTCGTAGACGTTCTCCGTTTCGAAGTGATCACCTTCAATCTGGTTTGGATCATCAGGAGCGGCGACCCAGTACTCATAGTTATAAAACCCCTGTTTCAGTAACATGCGCCGCGAGTAGAGGCCTCTATCGGCATCATAGTCCATCTTATTCTCTGCGTTCTTGTCCCATCCATTGAAAGCGCCGATAACATAGACGTCATTTTTTAATTTAGGAGACTTTAATCCAAAGTTGACCTGTACATAGTTGCACGTAATTGCGGGGTCGTCGTTGTAATCGAGGTTGGCAGGAGCAAAGCTGCCGTTCATGTCGGGATACTGCGAGTAGGGCTGACCACCACGCGGACCGTCCAGCGCAACGAAAAGCTCATAAGGCTTGATGGATTTGTCGAGCCTACCGGTGTTCTGACCGGGCGAATTCAGTGACCGGAAGTCTACAAAACGAAACTCGTTGCCGCCCGAAAAAGTTTTGTCCATGTCGAAGAAACGGTACTCTAGCTGGCTCACGTCTTCGCGGATAAAGCTCGGCTTCACATCATATTTCGCATTATCCCACCGTTGGTTCTGCCGGATTACAACATGTACACTTGCCATCGGATTCAAGACTTCCATTTCCGGGTAGTTGACGACGAAGTTGAGTGCCTGATTCGTGCTGCGAATGTTACCTAGACCTGCGATCTGATCGTCGGGGACCAGGGACACCCGACCGTCGAAGATCAAGATCCGTCTGGTGAGGATCAGGTCTTGCCTGTTGCCGTCGCGGTAAACCATGATGAGATAATTGCCGGGGAGCTTAACAGGAGGTACTTGGTATCTGTAGTGAACGTAAGGAATATGAGTGTTGCCTGAGAATTGATAGTCATTGATTGGGAATTCGTTGTACTCGCGCATAAAGTCGAGGTCCATCAAGCCTGACTTCGTCCAATCGAAATTGCAATGCATCAAACGTGCGTAGTAGTTATTTCTTTGATCACGAAGGTCATCGAATTCGAGGAGTAAATTTTGATTATCCATCCTTGCAACGGCAGGTAAGCTCGCGTTGCCTTCTGTTGGCTGGTTAGGATAGCATTGAACCGATCGTATTTGAGGTTCGTAGGTTTTGTCACCCATGACGAGGGTCTTCTGAGCCCGCGAATGAAGGCACAGTGATGAGAAAAGGATTAAAAGAATCGCGCGCATGGTCCTAAAACTCCAAAAATCCCCGAAAATTGCATTCCAACCAAATGCCTTTGGTCAGTGTCTAAGAGTTATTTCGTGGAAATGGAAGGGGATGAGACGCTAATCAAGGGCTGCATTGACCATTCGCGGGCTGCACAGCACGCACTCTATTCCCGCTATTCAAGAAAAATGCTCATGTTGTGCCAGCGTTACGCGCGCAATACTGATGATGCCCAGGACATCCTTCAGGAGGGGTTTATCAAGGTGTTTGGAAACATACATTCGTTCAAAGGTGAATCAAAGCTTGAGACATGGATGACAAGGATATTCATCAACACGGCGCTTAATCATCAACGGCAAAAGCTTTACCTCTTTCCTATGACCGAAGTGGAAGAGTCATCCGCACAAACCGAAGCCATCGTCCTTGACGAGTTTACTAGGGAAGAACTGCTGGCTGCAATACAGTCCTTACCCGATGGCTGCAGGGTGGTCTTCAACCTTTTTGCGATCGAGGGATATCCACATAAAGAGATTGCTTCAATGCTGGGTATAAGTGAGGGAACGACAAAGTCACAATACAGTCGGGCGAAGGCTTTATTAAAAACACGATTACAAGAGTATTCATTAAGCTATGGAAAGTTTGGGAAGACAAAATTTTGAGGATAGCTGGCGCGTAGCTTTTAACGGAGCAGAGGGGCAATCTCCTTCCGAGAGCGTTTGGCTTGCCATCGATGGAGCCCTGACTGCGACCGAAAATGCGACGAACAAGACCCGGGTTGTCTTTTATCAACGCATTGCTGCATCTCTTTTGTTGCTAACGACTATTTCGATGGCGATAAGCTACTGGAGGTGGAGTGATAAATCTTCTACGCACGCAATCGCGCACGAAGCGCGTGAGCAAGACTCGAACAAAACTAAACCTGATATTTCGAACGAAGAAGGCAATGATAATAGGAGCATTCAAAAACGTGGAAAGGTCACACCACCTTTGAATACCAATACCAAGGTGATCGATGAGAAGGCCATCGACAACAATCCGGCAATGAATGAGGCCATTGCTGAGCATGTTTCAACCACGGGAAATGAAATACTGTATGCGTCCGATTCATCGGCATACGGTAGCCTTGCGGAAACGCAAGCCTTAGAAAAAACCCATGATATGACTGCAGAGGAGGAAAAGGCCCTCGTTGCTATGCTGAGATCTCAGATCGAAGAAACAATCATTCCTGAAAAGAAATCGGTGACGCGGGATAACTGGGTTGCTGTGGGAGCTTCAGGAGGAAGTTTTGCGCCACACGCGACGACTTCAGGAGGTGCTGCAGCATTTATGGATCAGTTGAGCAATGCCTCAGCCTACAATAGTGTATATGTGCCGGTGAAAAAGCCAACAGTTGGAACATCCTTTTCTTTTGGAGTAACGGCGGGTAAGCAATTGTCGAGGAAATGGTTAGTACAAACCGGAGTCACTTATTGGAAACAGCGCATGGACTATCAATCGGATGTGACACAGCTTACAGGCAACCAAGCATCAGCATTCTCCCCAGATTATGTGTCGAAAGGGGCTGCACAGATCGCATTCACTGCTCCTTATGACGTAACCAGCACAGCAGAATTTCTTTCGATCCCGATCCAGACTGGCTATGTGCTTTTCGATAGAAAAGTCGGATGGATCTTACATGCCGGTGTTTCGACGGACATCTTTTTAAACAATACACTATCGGATAATTCAGGCCGTTATAAATCTTATTCGCAAGATGGCGGCGAGAGCACACTGTACAGGACGGTTTCGTGGTCTGCGATGGCAGGCACCGAAGTGAACTTGCGACTTAATCAACGTTACCGCATAGCGCTGGTGCCAGGCATACGCTATTCATTTACTAACATCTACAACACGGAATCTGGCGCCAGTCGTCCGATCGTGTTTGACCTGGGACTACGCTTCCGTTATATTTTTAAGTGATCCCAACTTTTCAGTTGGAGGCTGTGTCCAATACGCAGAATCCAAATTGAAAAGATATGAGACTACATTGCCGCACTAAGATTTCTCTTCTTGCGCTTGCGACACTGGTTCTTTCAAATTGCGGTGATAGCTGCAAGACCACGGCAACTTACATGTATTATACTCCGGTCTATTCGACCTCGGATGAAATTAAGAAGGCGGTTGCATACACGTCGCCCCGAAATCTCAGCCACCTCGGGCGAATTTATTTCAAGGATCGTTACTTGTTTGTAAATGAAACCAGTGAAGGGATTCACGTAATCGACAATACAGATCCCACCTCACCCTTACCTAAGGGATTCCTGAAAATACCTGGCAACAATGATCTGGCGATTGTGGGTGACTTCCTTTACGCCAATAGTTACGTTGACCTTGTCGTATTTGATGTCAGCGATAAGGCTTCGATCCATGAAGTAAAACGAATCGAGGGGGTCTTCGATCACGTGCAATCCTTCGGTTACCCGGTTGCTGCTAACGGCATGGTACTCACTGGCTGGCGGCAGCATGAGACTGTTCAGGTCAATGAGTCAATGTGTGAGAACCGGTTGCAGCCCTGGGGTGGAATCTTTTTTGATGGCGGCATTGCATTTGCAACGACTGCAAGCGCTTACGTAGGCCCAGGTGCCAGTCAACAAAAGACCGGTACCGGCGGGTCTATGGCTTCGATGACAATATCAAAGGATCGCCTCTATGCGCTTGATGGTGAAAACCTGGAGGTGATCAATGTAAGCAGCCCCTCAGCTCCCGTTAAAGGAAATCCTTTGTCGGTGAGTGCCGACATTGAAACACTTTTTCCTTTCAAAGACAAACTTTTTGCCGGATCGCGATCAGGAATGTATATCTATGATCTCATGAATCCGGATGCTCCCAGGATGCTCAGCAAGTATGAGCATATCCGAAGTTGTGATCCGGTTGTCGTAGATGATTCGTACGCTTATGTCACGCTCCGTAGTGGTAGTACATGCCAGGGATTTACCAACCAGCTCGAAGTGATAAGTCTTAAGAATCTGTTTGCGCCTGTGCTGATCAAGACATACCCCATGACAAATCCATTTGGTCTGGCGATTGACAAGGGGTTGCTTTTCATTTGCGATGGATCCGCAGGCCTCAAAGTATACGATGCAAGCGATGTCAATTCCATCGACAGTCACCTTATTTCCCAGTTTCCAGTCGCAAATACACTCGACATAATTCCAATGGGAAATGTCGCTATGATGATCTCCGCCGATGGACTTTACCAATACGATTACTCGGACCGCGAAAATATCCGCATGATCAGCAAATTGCCTGTAGTACAGTAAGCTATGAGGATAATAGTCGCCTTTTTTGCAATGAGTCTCGCGGCGAAAGCGATGGGTCAAGACTCAACATCGATGGAGCCTAAAGTCCGTTATTACTTTAGTTTCACCAGCGGAATGATGACTGGTGATAAAGCGCGATCGATCACATATACCGCCACCACTGCACATGGTGTTACGGTGGGCCATAATCTCAGAATCGCAGGGGGCATCGGAATAGATTCTTACACAGAATGGCAGACGATGCCCGTGTTCGCGCAAGTTTCTTACGATGTGTTGCAAAGAAAGAATACACTGTTTGTTCAGGTGAGTTATGGCTGGTCGCACGCGTGGATGCAGCGAAGCGAGTCGTACTACAATGTTACTGAGACAGGAGGACGCATATTTAGCGCGATGCTTGGGTATCGGCTCGCGGAGGGCAATGTTCGGATTTATGTCGCGGCCGGATACAAAGCTCAGCTTACGAGCGCTCGATATGAATCCCCTGTCGATCCGGCATCCAGCGTTCCATTTTACTTTTATCGGTACAGCGAAAAAGTTGATTACATGTTAGAGAGGATGGTGCTCACAATTGGGGTGGGATGGAGGTAGAGCATAAGACATCGGGCATCATGCAGGCGAATGGTGTCTGCACAATCAGGGAGACCAAGTGGTCAAAATCCCTGAAATCACGTAGCCAGGCGCGGGTTACGAAAAGAGGACGAACAGGATTAATGTCCAAAGTTCCAAAGTTTATGGACACGGTAAACATCGCCATCAAAAAGCGAATCGCTCGCTACCTAGACGCCATTCTTTATATATCCGGGCTGCTATTGATCAGCTCCCTTCTTGAAATCATCAAGGCTTAATTGCCAGATTTCTCAAGTTCATCTATTTGGGTCACCAGCTTCTCCCACTTTTCATTAAGTGCCTCCAGTTCCTTGCTCGTTCTTTCAAAGTCACCTTGAAAGGCGCCCAAGCGCTCAAAGTTTGAATAGACTTCAGGTTTTGAAAGCTCCGCTTCGATCCTGACTTTCTCTTTTTGAAGCAATTCAATCTTATCCTCAACGGTTTTTAGTTCTTTCGAAATCTTCTTGATCTCCTGGTCATTGGAAGGCGATTGGGGTTTCCTGGGAGGTTCAGCCTTTGGTTCTGATGAGGATTTTTTTGGCGGCGGTGTGCTTGCCACGGGATTTTGTTGCCGCCAGTATTCATACTCCTCGTAAGTGCCGGGGTACTCTTTGATCTGGTGATTGTCGATGTACCAAATCTTATTGGCAATTTGAGAAATAAAATAGCGGTTGTGCGACACCACCACGAAGCTTCCCTGGTATTGCTCGAGCGCCTGGATCAATATGTTCTCAGAAATGAAATCGAGGTGGTTGGTTGGTTCATCCAGCAACAGGAAATTTGCCTCGGAGATCAGAGTCTTGGCAAGGGCCACGCGTGATTTTTCACCTCCCGAGAGAACTTTGATTTTTTTGAACTGATCGTCATCCGAAAACAGAAAGCATCCAAGGATACCGCGCAGCTCTTGTTCCGTCTTCCCGCTTCCGGCCTGTTTCAGCTCTTCCAGTATCTCATTCTCCACGTGCAGCGCCTCCAATTGGTGCTGTGCATAAAAGCCCTGGATCACATTGTAGCCGATTGTTCTTTCTCCCTGCACCGGTTCAGTCCCGGAAAGTATTCTCAGTAAGGTGGACTTTCCTTTTCCATTGGCACCGATGAGCGCGATCTTGTCACCACGCTCGATGACGGCATCGGTATGTTGTAGAATATTCAGACTGCCATACGATTTTGAAACGTCGCGCAGGGTAACCACATGGCGACCGGATGGCTGCTTGAATTTAAATTTGAAATTGACCGCCGCCGTATCATCAATAACTTCTTCTACCAGTTCCATGCGGTCGAGAGCCTTTTCCCTGGACTTTACAAGCCGCGCTTTGCTGGCCTTGGCCCTGAATCGTTCGATGAATCTTTCGGCCTGGCGGATCTTTGCTTGTTGATTGTCGAATGCATTCTGCTGTATCTCTTCCCGCATCTCCTTCTCCTGCAGATAGAAACTGTAGTTGCCCTCGTACGTGACCAACTGCTGCTGTGTAACATCCACCGTCTTTGAGATCACATTGTCGAGGAACTGCCTGTCGTGTGAGACAATGATGACCGCGCCGTCGTAGGTGCGGAGGTAGTGTTCAACCCACTCGATGGAAGGAAGATCAAGATGGTTGGTCGGTTCATCCAACATGAGCAACGAGGGCTTTTCCAGCAGCAGCTTCGCAAGCATCACCCGCATTCGCCATCCACCCGAGAATTCTTTCAGCGGGCGATGCAAATCACTTGTCGAAAAACCAATTCCTTCCAGCACTTCCTCGGCTTTTGCCTGCATGGTATATCCATCCAGCTGCTCGAACTTTTCCTGCAGTTTGGTGAGCTTTTCAACCAACTCGTCAGAATACTCCGTCTCCAGCTTATGCAAGATTTTTTCGATTTGCCGTTGGGTGTCGACGGCTGCTTTAAATGCCTCCATTGCTACAGTAAGGATTGCATCGTCTGTCTGGTAGGACAACAGATCCTGGTTTAAGAACCCGATTGTGCACTCTTTGGATTTGGAGATGCTTCCTGCATCGAGCTTCATCTCTCCGTTAATCAGTTTAAGCAACGTGGATTTACCGCGCCCGTTAAGCCCGATCAGGCCGATCTTATCATCGGGCCTGACAAACATCGAAGCGTTTTCATACAGGGCCCGGCCACCGATAAAGTAAGAGATATTAGAAATTGAGATCATGATTGTCTGGCTGTTTTTATAACCGCGGAGACGCAAAGGCGCACCGAATTGCAAAAAAATTCAACGGTTCCCGGTCTTGCTTTGTCTTTGTGATTCGTGGTAGAGTAAAAAACGCGACAAAGATACTATTTAAGCGGGCAAAAAAAGGCTGCTTGCGGAACATCAAATTTGAAACGCGCCCTTTACCTTGCGTGAAATCACATTTACTATGAAGACGTACAAGATCATCCCGCTGGTAGCGCTGGTGTTCCTTTGCTGCAATACTTCCACAAAGGAGGACAAAACCGTTTCTGATAAATCAACTGATGCGCCAGCCGCCAGTGATGACGGCTCTTTCCCCGCACTCACAGACGCCAGCACAGCACTGCCGTTGAACACGATCAAGTTGCCGGCAGGTTTCAAGATCGAAGTGTTTGCGGAGGTCGAAAACGCGCGTTCCATGGCACTGTCGCCCACTGGAACTGTCTTTGTCGGAAACCGGAATGGCGATAAAGTGTATGCGGTCAAAGATACCGATGGTGATTTTAAGGCAGATAAAAAGTGGGAGCTCGCGTCTGGCCTGAATATGCCTAACGGAGTTGCCTTCAAGGACGGTGATCTCTATATAGCCGAGGTCAGCAAGATATCCAAACTCACAGGCATCGAATCAAAGCTTGCGAACCCAGGCAAGCCAGTCACTGTATATGACAAGTATCCGACAGAGACGCACCATGGATGGAAGTACATAGCCTTCGGCCCTGACGGCAAACTCTACGTTCCGGTGGGCGCGCCGTGCAATATCTGCGAGTCAAAGGACCCTCAATATGCGAGCATCACACGCATGAATGCAGATGGCACGGGCATTGAGGTTTTTGCCAGCGGTGTCAGGAATACAGTTGGATTCACATGGCATCCTCAAACAAAGGATATCTGGTTCACTGACAACGGTCGCGACATGTTGGGCGACGACATACCTCCTTGCGAATTGAACGTTGCCACGAAAGCAGGGCAGCATTTCGGCTATCCTTATTGCCATGGCGGCAACATTACCGATCCTGAATTTGGAAGCAAGAAGCCTTGTTCTGACTTTGTTAAACCGGCTCAGAACCTCGGAGCGCATGTTGCTCCCCTTGGCTTGAAGTTCTATGGGGGCAGTCAATTTCCTGCATCCTACCAGGGCAATCTTTTCATTGCAGAGCACGGCTCATGGAACAGGTCCAAGAAGAGCGGCTATGTGATCAGTCTTGTTAAAGTCAATGGAGGTAAAGCGACCGGCTACGAGACTTTTGCAAGCGGTTGGCTTGATCCCTCAACTCAGAAGGTGTGGGGACGTCCTGTGGATGTGATCGTCCTTTCGGATGGTTCAATGCTTGTGAGCGACGATCAGGCAGATGTGATCTATAGGATTTCGTATAAGGGCTGAAGGGGGGGTAGTTGATCGTTAATGGTTAACTTTTAATAGTTAACAGGGACCCTCACAGAGGAAGTGTGTCAGTTATTAATTACTAGCTATCAACTATTAACAGTTAACTGACAGTCGCTACAAGTACCAGCAGAGTCTCCGTTCTCGGACTCTGCGAAAAACGAAGTTTGATAAATAGTTTGCTTGGTGAAAAGTCCCTTTTGGGAGACTTTGCTTAAAAATCCTCCGCTATATCATCAATCTTCTTGCCCTTGTCCACCACCATCATTTTGAGGACGGGGTAGTAGCGATAGGTGAGACGCAATTCATTTTTTGAATGATCTTTAAATGTGAGACTCAGTTTATCTGTCTTCCAGTTATAAGTGTCTGTGGTTAGAATATAGTTGGGCTTTCCGAACGACTTCTCCATCCCCTTCATGAGTCGCGTGTCCTTATTGGTGATAACAATGATTTCGTACACCAGGTCTTTGTAAGTCTTCACTTCGACCTTTTTGACCTTCACTTCTCCTATGTTTTTGTATTCAGGATTTTCCACTTCATACAGTTTCACCGGGAATTCGTTCTTTTCCTTCACATCCTTTTTAAACTCCGCCGTTCTTACGCTGTCGATCAATGACCCCAGCTTGAGGTCTTTAAACCCGTTGCGACGATCGAGTTCTGTAAGGTCCTGTGCGGATAACTGATAAGCTGAAAAAATAGCTCCTAAGATTAAAAAGTGTTTCATCTGTTTTAATATTTTTTGATTGGTCAGATGGGATGCCTCATTTATCCGGATTTCCTTTGAAAATTTAATGCCGGCCTCGTCTCTCATGGCTTCGGCTCAGAAAATTGCATGGGTATGGTCACTTTTGTCTTATCCCACGTCATGATGAGATCTGCTTTGTCGTTCTTTTGTTCGATTTGGATGGTGAACGTTTCAAGGGGCTCGGCTATTGTCAACACAGGAACTTCAAATCGAAGCACGTCGGATTTGATATTGTAGTTATATGCGCCCCAAAGTCCCAGGTCGGAATTGAAAATTATTGTCCACTTATCCTTTCCGGGAATGGTAAACAAAGAGTAGTTCCCTGCCTTCAGATCGAGGTTGTTGATCCTGATATCCCGTGTAATCTGAACTTCTGTTGCCTCATTCGCGCCGGTCCTCCAGACCTGGTCAAAGGGGACAAGCTGCCCGAATATTTCTCTTCCTTTTTTTTGGGGCTGGCCGTAAACTATTTTAATGTACGTGTCTTTATATCTCGCGGCAGCGATGGCTACAGGGCTCGGCCGGGGTTTTACAGGTTCCTGGGCGAAAGCAGCCAGTGGAAAAAGCAGTAGATAAACTGATCGATGCAATCTCATTTACCAAAGATTCAATACAAAATTAAGAATTTTGATCCCATTCTTTACTTTGCACAATGAAGCGCCCGGCATTTGACGACATTTATATGGAATTGGCCGTGAACCTGGCCCGCAGGTCTCACTGCATCAAGCGCCACGTGGGGGCAGTGCTCACGCTCGACACCCGTATCATATCGATCGGATACAATGGACCACCTTCCGGCACACATAACTGTGACGAGGAGTGGCCACAGACCGGATGCCCGCGGGATTCCAAGGGTGGCTGCTCACTGGCTATTCATGCGGAACAGAACGCCATCCTGTATGCCGTAAAGAACAAATCGTCGGTAGAAGGAGCGACCCTATATGTGACTCTTTCGCCTTGCCTTTCATGTGCACGTATCATCTACAGTACAGGTATTCAACGAGTGGTCTACCTCAACTCCTATGCAGAGCACAAAGGTCTTCCCACTGATGAGGGCATAGACTTTTTGAATAAGTTTGGAGTAGTGTGCGTGAAGTATGCCGGCACACTGACGAATGTCACCAAGATGATTTAATGGAGTTGTCCCTCGGGGACACGCGGAGGAATCCACGAAGTTTCGCAGAGTGAAGATTGAATTCTCAGTGTAACTCCGTGATTTTTCTCGGTGAAGCCCTGGGAGTAGCTAATTGCTTAACGCCTTTTCGATATCTGATATAAGCTTCGCAGTAATACCCTTCGTCTTCTTTGCTTGTTCTGCCTTGAAGATGAATATCGCTCGGTCAGCCATTTGGTAAAGGCCAATGGGATTGCCGTCATTCTGGAAACTTGCCAGGCACCAGTTGATTTCAGATTGAAGCTGGTGATCGAGATCAAGCTCGCTTAGTTTGGCGAGGGCCGCTTCGCAAGCTTTGAAGATCTGTTCGTTTGGGGAGAGGGCAGGCTTTTTGGGAGCTGCCTTCTTAACCGCTTTCGCGGGAGCCTTCGTAGTTGCTTTGGCCATGGTATTGAATTTTAAGTAGGCACAAAATTATGGAGATGTTGACGCGGCAAACAAGGACTTTAGGAGAATATTTTATGCAACCGTTGCCATTTGGGCATTTTTTTTAACCATATGGGCAGTTATTTATATAGAACCATGCTTTTTATCTGATGGTTAATATCCTGTCGCCGGGGTACGGATGAGGATGTTTTCTTAGAATTCTCAGTGGTAAATCATGAATCGCGTGGTGTTGGTACTGTTCCGCACCTAATGACGATTTCTTCCTGCCCGATAGGTGTCAAAGTACAAGTTGACAACAGTGTGAGCTGTCTTTAAACCTGTCAAGCTTGAAGATTTGTGTTTATACCTCTCATTGTTGAACAAACGGGTCCATTATAAAAGCTAAGAGGGAAGCAATCCTGGATCGCTTCCCTCTGCAAGAAGATAGGTGTTAACCTAATTACTTCTTTTTCTTAGCTGCCTTCTTTTTCTTAGCAGCCTTCTTAGCTTTTTTTGCCATAGCGTTTAAAATTTTAGTTTAATAAATCGTTAAACGTATTCGAAGGTATAATAAAAAATGTAATCACAAAAATATTTCGCGATTTTTTTTGAAGTGTGATAAATTTCAATAATGATGTTCAACGTTTCGCCATACAACTTTCATGATTGAATGCATATCAAATAACATTCACTTCAGTTGTCAATGTGATCTTGAATTTTTTAAGAACTGACTCGCGGATTTTCATTGCGAGATCAAAAATTTCTCTTCCATTTCCACCACCGTAGTTCACCAACACAAGTGCTTGATGAGGATGCACACCAACATTGCCGATTCTCTTTCCTTTCCATCCGCATTGTTCGATCAGCCAGCCAGCAGGCACTTTAATATTTTGATTATCAGTAGGATACGATGGAATTGAAGGGTGCGTGTTCTTTAGCAATTCAAATTCACTGGCGCTTATTGTTGGGTTCTTGAAGAAGCTTCCCGCATTGCCAATCACACGTGGATCGGGAAGCTTGCTTTGCCTTATGCTGATCACAACATCGCTCACGTCTTTGATGTCAGGATGATCAATGTTTCGTGACTTCAATACATCATGAATCGCACCGTAGCCAGTATTTATGCGATGGTCCTTTCTGGTCAACCTTAAAGTAATACTTGAAATAAAATATTTTTCTTTGAGATCATGCTTGAAGATGCTTTCGCGGTAACTGAATCGACATTCTGCATTGCTGAATGTCTTCAAAACACCTGTGCTCAGCTCGATTGCGCCTACTTGATCAATTACATCCTTGATCTCAACACCATAGGCACCGATGTTTTGCATCGGAGCCGCACCTGTAGTGCCGGGTATCAAAGATAAATTCTCAATGCCACCCCAATTGTTTGACACGGCGTGCATGACGAGATCATGCCATGGCTCGCCGGAACCAGCTCTTAGCAATACGAAACGATCATCAACGGGTTGGATATCTCGGCCAAGGATACTTGATTTGATCACGAGACCATCAAAGTCGCCGGTGACGAGGATGTTGCTGCCGCCACCGAGTATCAACACTTTGTTTTCCTTGTATATCGGTTGCTTGATGAGCTCGCGAAGATCATCCGCTGAGGATACCTCGATGAAATACCTGGCCTTTACTTCAATCCCGAATGTATTGAGCGCCTTGAGTGAAATGTTTTCTTTTATCCTGGCCATATCTAAAGCTGATCCAAGGACGAAAAAAAATGATGAAATAGGAAATTGCAGGCTTTTTTGTTGATGAATACTCAAGCACTGCTGCATAAGATTTTCTTCCCACGCTTCGCCTCCGAGCAGCCGCTTTGCGCCACCGCTTAAAGCGTAGCGAGGGATTGCACAGATCTCACACGTAATACATTTTTTAATCGCAAGAAAATCTGTGCGATTAGCGAGATCTGCGGGTGGAAGAATATATCCAGCCTACTTTTGAAGTGATTTGCTGAGTGTTCCCTCGGATATTTTGAAAATGCAGATTCGTGGGAAGCGTCCTGCAACATACGTGGTGCCGCAAACGGCAAGACCTTTATCCGATGTAACGATCATATTGGCAACTTCGAAAGGGTTCGAGAACCCGAGATAATGACTGCCTACAAACGCGCCCGAGCTTTTATCATAGAAGAACAATGCGATCTGGCGGCTGACTGTGTTGCTGGCGTAGACAAGGATTTCCCTTCCGGAAATGGTGGCCTTCGTTATTTGGACCGGGGCATTATTCGTCAACTCAGGCAGCTTATTACCGCCAAGGTCGGTGACTGAGCTTATTCCTGATGGATTGACCGTAACCTTTGGAAGCAGGTAGTTATCACCAAAGTTGAAGCGGGCCGCTGCGAATGAATTATTCTCCAATGGATACAATTGACTGAAGCCACCGTTGTCCTGCTGGCCTTGCGCGACCCCCATTGGGGTGCCCTTCGTCATATCGGTGAAGACCAGCGAAAGGGTATAGTTGTAAAAACCATTGAAATAGTATTGGCCGCTCGCTGTCTTTCCCACCTGGAAAGGAAGCTGCCTGCCGGTCCTCAGGAAATGGTTCACAATTGGCTCTTCGACCGCGTCACCTGCGCCAATGGAATAACCTATAGACTTGACCACGCTTCCTCCCGGGGTCACTGAGGATATCACGCTGTTCTTACTGAGGATATCATAGCTCAACAGTGTGAAATTATTGTTGTCGGGAGCTGCCACGGTCGGGTAGGAGCCGCCCACAGCAATTGTCCGGGTCAACTTACCGGTGTCGTCAAGCTCGCACAGTTGGGTCTGGAGCCCGACATTGGTCATACAAAAGAAATAGTATTTGCCGCCTGACTCCAGGAGTCTGCCTACCGGGCTCACTAGATTGTCGGAGACCTCATCGTCTGAAATGTATTTTCCGAACTTATCGACTTTCATCAGGTAAACTCCACTGAAGTTCGAGGTCTGCAGCCGCCGACCACCAAGAATTACATAACCACCGTCGGGTGTCTGGCGGATATCGATCGGGAAATAGGAATTGCTGAACTGAATGTTGTCGTAGATCTTGACGAATTCCGATTGATCCGCAGCAGGATCCGGGTCATTCGCACATGCTATGCAGAGACCAAAAACTATTAGGTATGAGTATATCTTCATATGGCTACCTGTCAAGCGTTTTAAATCCTGTTCCAAGAAACCGCAGCGGGAACAAGACTCCCGTGGAGATCACAATGTTGTTAAGCTTCATGTCGTCCAGGGCATCACCAATCCCGGAAAGCCTGTCGTTTGAGAACCGGTTCGATGTGTTCGTGATGTTGCTCATTCCGATCTGGTAACGCACATCCAGGATCAGCCTGACATTGCCCAGGTTGTAATCTGCGCCTATACCAGCCAACATACCCCAATAACTTTTGTTGTAGAGATCGGCTGCCCCAACAATGAGCGGCTGGTTGGAGAAATGGTTGTTGCCGCCTGACGCGTAATCGACGCCCTCTATTGTCACCGACTTCGTGGCATTGGCCAGAATGGAATAGAAGATTCCGGCCTGTATATAGGGCCGGAGCTTTGTTTTAGTGAGATCATACTTCACGATCAGCGGAAGGTCTACGTGGTCAATGAGGTTCTCCTGCTTATAATTCAATACGAGATGGTTGGCAGGGTTTTCATTATCCGTCCACGAAAATTGATTCGAATAAGTGAACCGGGAATGTCGATAGGAGGGCTGGAAGCTGAATGAGAAGCCTTTGAAGTAAAAGGTTACCTCCAGCGCTGCCTGGCTGCCCGTCTTGCTGAAGGCATCATAGGACTTATCGAGTTGAGCAACCGGGTACCCACCGGTGCCGGTGAGAACTGTGTAACGTTGCTGCGGTAACGCCTGCGTGAGATTGATTCCGCCTTTCAAGCCGATCCACCATTGCTTTTGTAGGAATTCATCCTGCTTTCTCGTCTTTGCGGGCTGGTTTGCTGATCCCGCCTTGCGTTTGACCGGTTTGACTTGCGCCTGCGCGTACAAGCCAATGGAGATAAGTATTAAAACCGTATAGACTCTTTGCATCACGACACGATTATAAGTTTTTTACTGTCATTCAAAAATCCAGACTTGATGTGATAAATGTAAAAACCGGTATGAAGCTCACCGAGGTCTGCCTTGATCCAATGCTCTCCCTGTTCGAACACATCATCGGCGATTGTTCGTACAATCTTTCCTGAATTATCAAGTAAGGAGAACAGCACGTGGCCTGTTCCATTGAGCTTGAATCCGAAATTGGTTTCTCCTTTTGCGGGATTTGGATAACAATCCAGCAATGAGAATCTGTCGGCGATGAATGATTCGTTTACACCGGTAATTACCTGGGAAGCAAGTGGTAAAGGTTCATAATTGCCCGTTCCTTCTTCTTTCGGTCCTTTCAGAAAATCTTTAAAGAAGATGTCGTTGTTGATCGTCGATTCATTCACCAGCATCCAGTCCTTTAGTAGTCCGGCATACACCTGCCGGTAATCAAACTGCATCTCGACATTGTCCTTGGTAAGATCAGGAACTTTTCCCACAACACCTGCCTGGACACCCTTTCCGAAGATAAACATTGGTCCACCGGTGCCATGGTCGGTACCGTAGCTTCCATTGGAATGGATCCGCCGACCGAATTCAGACGTCGTCACAGCAAGCACCCTGTCTTCCAAGCCACGCGCCCTTAGATCGTCCTGAAAGGCTTTCATGGCGCTCGAAATATGATACATCAGCGCAGCATGCGTCCCCATCGTGGGGTCATAAGATTCAACCTGGGAAGCATGCGTGTCGAACCCGCCAATTTTCACCAGGAACACTTTTGTTTTTACGCCCTGGCCGGCGCCGCCCCCGTCGAGAAGGCGTGCGATGAGCCTTAACTGCGGCGTGAGGCCGTTGCGCAAACTGCCGGTAGGAGCGTTGAATGGATATTTCTCCGGATACGTTACTGTCGATACCGATGAACGCTTATAAACGTCGTATAACCTGTCGGCATAGTTCTCTGACTTATCTTCGAGACCGAGGATCCAATTAAGTTCCTTTCCGTAAGGTGAATCATTCAATGCGGCCGGAGGCTTTCCGCGCGGATCGATCCCTTCATCTTTGAAGCCTTCGAGCGAGTCGACAAGATTAGCGAATTGTTCCGGGTCATTCAGGGAGATTGAAGTCGGAATATTTCCTTCCTGATGGAAGATCAATGAGACGTCACTTCCCATTTCTATGGCAAGGGGATCCCGCATTTGATCATTCGGAAAATCTCTGGGATACACTTTCGGTGCGAACTCTTGCTGGAGATAGCGACCCACCCATCCCGACGAAAAATAGTCGTCGAAGCTTCCACCCATAAATGAGATGTCGCGTCCCCGGAAGTGTGACCCGTTGTTGTTTTTATAGGAAACTCCTTGCACAATGCATACTCTTCCTCGGTCATACATATCCTTCATCGCTATCATGTCGGGATGAAGACCTACCTGCGCGTCGGACTTGAGTGTGCCATCGAGCGGGATCATTTTGCGCAGGCTGTTCTTGGCAGGGATGGCGATGTTTGCCCTGACGCTGTAATACTGATCATATTTTTCAACGGGAATAACCACATTCATGCCATCATTGCCGCCATGCATTTGAAGGATCACGAGCACGCGGTCGTTGGTGCTTTGAGCGGCCATCCTGGTAAAGGCATTCTCCGCCACAGTTCGAATTGGTACGCCACCCAAGACCAGTGGTGTGGCAGCCAGGGAGAGTTGTTGTAGGAAGGTTCGTCGTTTCATGTTCTTTTCTTTAGGGCTATCAGAACAATTGATATTCCGGCGACTGCATCATTGCATTAAACAGGTTCTCCAATTGCTTCTTTGTCACTTCCGGATCGACTGGATTGTTCCATCGAAATGTCCATGAACCCTCAGGGTCGGCGTCTATCTGCGGCGATTTAAGAAACGCATTAAGAAAGTAATTCATGCGCTCGGCGGTCAGTCCTGCGTTGGCATCAAGGTTTGTATCGAACGTGAGATTGTCATTCAGGGGCAACAGGTATTGCACCAACGCGATGATGAGATTCCGGGCATTGCTTGCCGTGGCACTTGGAATATTTGTCTTCACCCAGTTCACCACGTCGATCTTCAGTGTTCCGGGCATTCCCTGGTTGTCGGACACGAGCTCCCGGATGAACGCGTAGCGGTTAGTGAGATAATTTGTCGATATCCAGCTTCGATGATAGATCGGATACTGATGATAGGCGTCGTACCCAGCTACATCGAACGGCTCATAGAAGTGCATTCCCATACCGCTAAGATTTGTAATGAGTTCGCTGGTTTGTGTGTAAAGCTGTGCCGCTGCTGTTTGAGGATCCGGGAGGGGAATGTCAAAGAAACGCATCGTGCCTATCATCAAATCGAGTGGCGACTTGATGATCCCACCGAAGTTATCATCAGAGACTCCGGCCGCAGCGTCAAAAAAGTGTTGACTTTGAAATAGCTCCTCAAGCACCGGCTGGATCTTGAAATTGTTGGTGCGAAACGTGTCAGCCATGGCTGCGATGATGGTGGCATCCAACGCTGACGTGATATCATGATAGACGTAGTGTCTGTAGATACGCCGGCAGATGTTCATGGCAGTTTCGGGCTTTGCATAAATCTGATCTACCAGCTGACTTATTTCGTTCAGAGCGCTTTGCTCGGTTGCATTCCCGCCGTTGAGCAGTGTTGGGTCAGGCTGGATGACCGCGTTATTGAAACGGTCGCTGAATTGTTTTTGTGAATTGTCATGGCCGGAGGCATTCGTTGCGCTTCCTCTCACTTTACCTCGGGGCAGGTTTGTGTCCGTGTCGACATTCGAGAAAGTGGTGTCCACGTCCCACCCGGAAAGTACTTTGGCTGCTGCCTGCACGTCCTGTTCACGGTAGAGGAAATAGTCACCCGGGTCGGTGACAACGGGAAGTGTGCCGTCGAGTCCGCGACCGATCGTGTAGAGCTCATGGAATTCACGGGCGTAGTTTTCATTGGGGCTGCCTTTGATGTTCAGGTTGCCGTCGAGGAGGCGAAGCATTGCGTTGTCTACACATATCTTTTTTGCAAGCTCTTTGAAATTGAACTTTGCGCCCGCGTTCTTGTCAAAGGCATACAACCGGAAAAGTTGGTTTTGAAAATAAAGCGATCGACTGTTATCCACTTTCGATTGGATAGTCGTCAGGACTGTATGAAAGAAGAAGACGATTTTCTCGCGCACGGAATAGGCGAGGGCTTGGGACGGTGGCACACCCTGGCTCATCATCTGGGCAACAAACCATCCCTTAAAGAACTCCTGGAGATCTGAATCTCCGCTATTGGCGGCAGTCGTTCCTGCGATAGCCCATTCCTTGTTCACTTTCGGGTCGATGGGAGCAAGGGGCATGGTAAGGCCTTGCTGGAAGAGCTGTGCCACAGCCTGCGCCGCCGTAAGGGCCGCGTAGGAATCAATTTGATTTTTCGTGGGCCCGAAGGAGGCGCGATGCAAAAGGTGTGCAGCGCGTTTAGATCCTAAAGTGCCTGCCTGTGGGGTGAGGGACATAGCGTCTTACGATTGTGTGCAATTAATCCGGCAAGATGTTAAAATGAGTACAGAATTCGGGTGAATCGACATTAATTCGGGATGGGTGGGATTATTTTTCGTGACGGCGTGATTACCGAAAGGCTATTGGGTTCCGGCTGTTGGGTGTTGGCAATTCACGATGAGATTAAGTCCGGTTGCCCAAAGCAGTGTGTCTCCAAAAGAAATTATGTCAATTCATATCGGGTGGGTTCGTTTTCAAATTTTTGAGACCCAGCCAATGGCTAAATACCCAAAAGCCAACAGCATCTCCATGCTAGCGAACTTAATTCGATAGCAGTAAATTCACGGCTTGAATGTGCTCCCAATGAAAATCATCGAGTGTCCCCGCGACGCCATGCAGGGAATGGAAAAATTTATTCCGACAGCAGATAAGGTCCGTTATTTAAACCAGCTGATGCGTGTCGGCTTTGATACGATCGATGCAGGGAGCTTTGTGTCTTCCAAAGCGATCCCTCAGATGCGTGACACCGCAGAAGTCTTTGGGCAAATCGACTTTTCTTCCAGCAGGAGCAAGTTGCTGGCCATCGTAGCAAACCTGCGGGGTGCGGAAGAGGCGGCGGCCCGTACCGAAGTGACCTATCTCGGCTTTCCCTTGTCTTTGTCTGAGACGTTTCAGAAGCGCAACACCAACAAATCGATAGGTGAGGCGCTCGATACGCTGAACTCCATCCAGGAAGCCTGCATCCACCAAAAGAAAACGTTGGTAACCTACATCAGTATGGGCTTTGGCAACCCATATGGTGATCCTTATGACATAGACGTCGTCGGAAAATTTGTTGATATACTTTCGACCCTGGAAGTGCAGATCGTATCACTCTCTGACACGGTCGGTGTCTCGAAGCCTGAGCAGATCCGTTATCTTTTCTCAAATCTGTCGAGGCAGTTTCCCACCATTGAATTTGGTGCCCATCTTCATTCCAATCCGGCTAATGCCGTTGAAAAGATTGAGGCAGCCCTTGAAGCCGGTTGCAAGCGATTCGATGGAGCAATCCGTGGATTTGGCGGCTGCCCCATGGCGGAAGATGAGCTTGTGGGAAACCTCGCTACAGAGACCCTGATTTCTTATTTCGAATCGAAGGGAATTGCAACCAGCCTTGATAAGGTCGAGTTCGCCAAAGCGATGAAGATCGCGGATGAGATATTTGGGTGAGCCATCGACTGCGCCCAAGCTGACATGTCCGACTGCGGTTCTGGACCCGCAAGTAAATTTCGGATGATACTGGATTCCTTGCTGGGTCACCCTGAGCGGAGTCGAAGGGCGACTCCCATCACTTGTTAGAGCGAAAAACCTTGTGACTTGAAGAATTTTTGCAAACGGCCAAGTCTTTTATCCTGTCCCAGTTCCGTTCTATTAGCGCTTCCTTTTTTGCCCTTGTCCATCTCTTTATTTGCTTCTCAAACTTAATAGCATGATTCGGATGGTAGAAGCGCTCCCAAAAAACCAGAGTGACCGGCAACCTAGTTGCGGTGTAGCACTTGGGATAGAAACCAGTCTCGTGCTGTAAGAGGCGAACTTCAAGGTTGCTGGTGATTCCGGTGTAGTAAGTTTGGTCATTGCATTTGAGGATATAGACGTAGTAATGTTTCATATTGACCCTCCTGAAGCCAGCCTTCGACTCCGCTCAGGCTGACATGCTCCCAATCGATGTTCTCCATTCGATGCCTTGCTCCCAAGTAAAGGCGAAGACTCATGCTGACATGCTTTGAATAACGAACGCTGTAAGTGACACTGTCACCCTGAACGAAGTCAAAGGGCGCCATCCATGGACTTATTTCACGCGATACAGCTTCCCCGGCAGCGACACCACTGCGTTCTTGAATTCCAATGACAACAGCACCGAAGACAGGTACCCATGCTCCATATCTGTCTTGATGCTTAACTCGTCGATCCAGGTGGGTGTGCTTTTTTCATGAAGGGCTTGTAACACCCTGAGCTCATCTTTTTCGAACAAGCCAAGATCGAGGCTTAATTGATTGTCAGGTCTTGAGTCCGTCTTCCAGTTCATGATGTATTCAAGGTCGGCAATAGAGGTCATTAGATTCGCCTTGTTGATCTTGATAAGCTTATTGCAACCCTCTGAATATATCTCGCCCAGGTTTCCAGGAATTGCAAAGACATCGCGGTTGTAACTGTTGGCGATCTCGGCGGTGATGAGCGCCCCGCCTTTGAGCGCAGCCTCGGCAACGATCAAGGCATCGCAGAGTCCTGCGATGATGCGGTTCCTCGCCGGGAAATTGTGAGCGTCGGGTTTTGTGCCGAAATGATTTTCACTGATGAGTCCTCCCTGATTTATCATTTTACGGGCAACATCTTTATGCGGGGCGGGGTAGATGATGTCGATTCCGCTTCCCAGCACACCGATGGTCGCCAGCCCGCTGCCTAAAGCACATTTGTGGGCATGAATATCGATTCCGTATGCGAGTCCGCTGATAATCAACGCGCCATGACCTACAAGCCCTTCGACGATCATTTCGACTTGCTTCTTACCGTATGCCGTCGCTTGCCGTGTGCCAACGATGGCAACCACCTTGGGTACATTGAGATTGATGTTTCCCTTGATGTACAGAAGCACCGGCGCATCGTCTATACTGCGCATCCTTGCAGGATAAGCTTTGTCGATGAAAAACAGGACACGAGCATCTTCGCGTTCGGCTTTTCGAAGCTCTTTTTCAGCCAGGTGATATGTTCTGCCTTCGGGTATGGCCGATGCCGTTACCTCGCCAATGCCTGGAACTTTAAGCAGCTTCGACTTCGATAACTTGAATACCTGTTGTGCCGATCCGCAGTGATTTACAAGTTGCTTTGTGAGGTGGTCACCGATACCAGGCACGAAATGCAGTGCCATGAGAGCGAGACGTTCTTGATCCATGCAGTGCGAAGTAAGTGTGCGTTTGGCTCACGAAGCAATCCGGAAAATGTGATGATTTTTTGAAAGTCGACAGTTGATAAACAGTTGACAATAGGCAAAAGGCAATTGACAAAATGCTTTGTTAAATCGCCTTGTGAAAACTCAGCAGAAGATGCAGCAATGAAGTCGTTTGGGAGAATGTTGTCAACCCCGACTCGTCGGGATCAACGGCGACGAGCGAAGCGAAGTGTTGTCAACTGTCAATTGAGCACTTAGATCGACAAAAATAAGGGGGTCTCGGCGTTAAAGCGTGCGCAATAATTTCACTGCATCTTATCCCTGACTTCCACCAGGAATTTGCGGATAGCGCGCAGGGATTCAATCATTTCCATCTTGTCTTTGATGGCCATGGCGTCGGATTTGAGCATCTCTTTGGCGCCATTGAGTGTAAATCCTTTCTCCTTAACGAGGTGATAGATCAAACGGATCTGATCGATGTCTTCTTTGGTGAATTGCCTGTTGCCCTTGCGATTTTTCTTCGGTTGAAGGATGTCGAACTCAGTTTCCCAGAAGCGAATAAGTGAAGGGGCTACATTAAACTGTTCGGCTACTTCACCGATCGAGTAATATAGCTTTTCTATTTCCTTTTCTCTGTAGGCCATGAGGGTGTTTAGGACAGTGATGCATCAATCACTTCATGCAAAGTAACAATTCTTTTAAAACTCCATGCAAACAATCGATATTTATTTCTTCGACAAGATGTCAACATTAGTTTGTGGATTTCCTTATCCATCCGTCATCACCTATAATAATAGTCGACTCAGGAAAGTCTTCGCGCGTGAGTTGCTGTATGCGTTGCAACACGCGTTTTTCCATATCCACGGTTACTTTTAACCGCGCACTCTGGTCAGTAGATACTATGTGAGCCTTGAAAAATTCTCCCGTTCGATTGGCATACACTTTCACAATTGGTGCGAGTCCGTTTACGCCCGTAATGTTCATACCATAGGTGCAAAAGTTGCCAAGACTGTAAGCGATGAAGCGATTTTTATACACCTCGACTCCTCTTGTATGGTGCGGGCCGTGACCGAAGACAACATCAGCGCCCGCATCGATCACTGCATGCGCGAAAGCATATACGTTGCCACGATTTTCACCATAAAATACCTCCGTCTGGCGGGTGACATGCTGGTATTGCGGCCCCTCAGCACCTCCGTGAAAAGAAACAATCACGATATCCACCATCGAGTCAAGCTTGGCAACGATTTTTTTGGCCCATTCTATGTCAACGAGGCTTATGCAATTGCTGTTCGGTGCAAATGCCGCTAACCCATATTTCAAACCATCTCTTTCAATGATAGCAATCGGATTCTGAAGCTGCCCCGCGAAGTCAATTCCGGCTCCTTCAAGCGTGCTCATTGTGCTTTTGCGACCGACATCTCCAAAATCGCCCGCGTGATTATTCGCAATGCTCATCAGATCAAAGCCCGCACGTTTGAGATTTTCAATATATGACACTGGTGTCCTGAATACATAGCAGACTTTGGGATCTTTACACGTCTTTGGCGTGCCCCCGGAGTCCATGATCACCCCTTCGAGGTTTCCGAAAGTAACATCACTGTCTTTCAGGTAGCTTTCAACGTCAATCATCAGACCTGCACCTCCATCGGGCGGAAGCATTCCATTACCGTAATTGCTGCCCATCATAATATCACCCACGCCGACGATTGAAACGGTATCTTTTTGTGTCGTTTTTCCTTGGTTGATTGTCGCAGTGTCATTAGCCGCTTGCGCCAGCACCCACGTGCAGTTGGAAGTAAGAATAAGGATGCAGATGATCCTGAAGGTAGCCATGGTGATGATTGAAAAGGTCCGCAAAGAAATCACTTCAAACTGATAAAATGAACTCCGGGAAGGCAGGCACCGATGATTTCCTTAAATTTGCCTTTTGAATTGATAATTAATCATGGATTCGGCTACAATAAGGAAGAAGTTCCTGGAATTTTTTGAAAGCAAAGGTCACCAGATCGTGCCCTCGGCACCTCTCGTCCTGAAGAATGATCCTTCGCTGTTGTTCACCAACTCGGGAATGGTGCAGTTCAAAGATATTTTCCTTGGCAATAGTGTTTCGAAATACAACCGTGTCGCCGACACACAAAAATGCCTTCGCGTAAGCGGCAAGCATAACGACCTCGAGGATGTGGGCCTCGATACTTATCACCACACTATGTTCGAGATGCTCGGCAATTGGTCGTTTGGTGACTACTTCAAGAAGGAAGCCATCGCATGGGCCTGGGAACTGCTGACCGAAGTTTATAAGTTGCCGAAAGACCGGCTGTATGCCACTGTCTTTGGGGGCGACAAGGGGGATAATCTGCCGGTGGATGACGAGGCAAAAGATTTCTGGCGGCAATACCTGCCTGAAGACCGGATCCTGAATGGAAGCAAGAAGGATAACTTCTGGGAAATGGGTGAGGCGGGACCATGTGGACCCTGCTCCGAAATACACATTGACCTCAGGCCAGAAGCGGACGTAAAAAAGAAGCCCGGTCGGGAATTGGTCAATAGCGATCATCCCCAGGTGGTGGAGATTTGGAATCTCGTCTTTATACAATTCAACCGTTTGGCGTCAGGTGTGCTTGAGTCATTGCCCGACAAGCACGTTGACACGGGCATGGGCTTCGAACGCCTTTGTATGGCCATCCAGGGAAAGACATCAAACTATGACACTGATGTGTTCAGGCCGTTGATGGACTTCATTGCCTTGAACGCCGGCGTAACTTATGGCAATCCCGATAGCCAAAGGGACCAGAAGCAGGATGTAGCGATTCGCGTGATGGCGGATCACGTCCGCGCCGTTTCATTTGCAATTTGCGATGGCCAGCTTCCTTCGAACACCGGCGCTGGATATGTGATCCGTAGAATTCTGCGAAGAGCAGTACGCTACGGATTTTCTTATTTGAATTTCAAAGAGCCGTTCCTGTACAGGCTCGTTCCGTTGCTTGGCCTGCAATTAAAAGATGTATTCCCTGAATTGCACAACCAGGGTGATTATGTTGGAAGGGTGGTGCACGAAGAAGAGATTTCTTTTTTGAGAACTCTTGAAAAAGGATTGAAGAGAATTGAGTCGATCAAAATGATCAGCGGCGAGCAGGCTTTTGAGCTTTATGACACTTTTGGATTTCCGTTCGATTTAACATCACTGATTGCACGCGAAAGAGGCATCACAGTCGACGAGAAAGGATTCCAGGCTGAAATGCAAAAGCAGAAAGTCCGCTCAAAGGTTGACGCCGCAAAGGAAACCGGAGACTGGGTGCTGGTTGGCGCTGATAGCAGGACCGAATTCATCGGCTATGACCAGCTTTCTTCAGCATCAAAGATAGTTAAGTACCGGAAGGTCAAACAGAAAAGCAGAGAGCAGTTTCAGCTCGTGCTGGACAAGACTCCTTTCTATGCTGAAAGCGGAGGACAGGTGGGGGATACCGGAGTTCTCCAATCAGCCAATGAGAAAATATATATTGCCGATACAAAGAAGGAGAACGATCTGATCATCCATTATACTGACGCTTTGCCTGAAAGTCTCAATGCTGAATTTCATGCGTCGGTGAATGAAAGCAAGCGCCGCCTGACGATGAACAACCACTCTGCGACGCACCTCCTGCACGCTGCATTGCGACAGGTGCTCGGAAAGCATGTGGAGCAGAAAGGTTCGCTTGTAAATGAAAAGATGTTGCGCTTCGACTTTTCCCATTTCGCACCCATGACGGATGCTGAAATTGATAAAGTTGAATCGATCGTAAACAATAAGGTGCGCGAGAATATTCCCCTTGAAGAGAAGAGAAATGTACCCATCGCGAAAGCAAAAGAACTCGGTGCGATGGCGCTCTTTGGTGAGAAGTATGGTGAGTATGTTCGTGTCATCACCTTTGATCCGAAATTCTCAGTTGAACTTTGTGGGGGTACACATATTCAGGCAACCGGAAATATTGGATTCTTCAAGATTGTGTCTGAAAGTTCTGTAGCAGCCGGGGTGAGACGAATAGAAGCAGTCACTGCCGAAGGTGCGCAGGAATTTGTAAACGAATCGCTGGCACTTCTGGGATCTGTAAAGACAATTCTAAAAAATCCGAAGGACGTCGCTGCCTCCGTGCAGACTCTTATAGAGGAAAAGCACGCCCTTGAAAAAAAGATGGAAGCACTGAACCAGGAGCGATCCAATCAGGTGAAGGAACAGCTCGCAAGGAAAGCGGTGAAATCCAATGGTCACACACTGATTGTTGAAAAGGTGACGTTACCGAATGCTGAGTCTTTAAAGAACATAGCTTATGGACTCCGCAACCAGTTCGGTGACCTGTTGCTGGTCCTCGCAGCTGATATCGACGGCAAACCACAAGTCGCAGTAATGCTCGGCGAGCAACTAGAGGCTGCAAAGAAATTCCATGCCGGCAATATGGTGAAGGAGCTGGCCAGAGAAATTGACGGCGGAGGCGGCGGTCAACCATTTTATGCCACTGCGGGAGGAAAGAACCTGAACGGGCTCGATGCTGTTATCAAAAAAGCGAAGGAGCTAATCAAGTAATTTTGGACAAGAAAATTCTCGATAAATATACCGTCGTCATTGGGTTGGAGATCCACGCGCAACTCCTGACCAGCAGTAAGATCTACTCGGGAGATTCCACTGCGTTTGGCGCTCCTCCGAATACCAACGTAAGTGTGATCACGTTGGCACATCCTGGAACATTACCAAAGCTCAATAGGAAAGCTGCCGAGTTCGCTATCAGGATGGGACTGGCCTGCAAGTCGGCCATATCACCTTTACAAATTTTTGATCGCAAGAATTATTTCTATCCTGATCTGCCGAAAGGATATCAAATCACGCAGGATAGAACACCGATTTGCAAAGGTGGCACCATCGACGTTACAACTAAAGATGGCAAGGTCACGACCATTCAGCTTAACAGGATTCATATTGAAGAAGACGCCGGCAAATCTATTCACCAGCATGGCGAACCGGACACCCTCGTGGACTATAACAGGGCAGGAGTTCCTTTGATTGAGATTGTAACCGAACCCGTATTGCGAAGTTCGGCAGAAGCTTACGCCCTGCTCACGGAAGTGCGTCGACTAGTGAGATACCTCGAGATATGCGACGGCAACATGGAGGAAGGATCCCTGCGTTGTGATGCAAACGTATCCGTGATGCTTGTGGGAGCTAAGGAGTACGGAAAGAAAGTGGAGGTGAAGAACATGAATTCGGTTCGAAATGTGCAGCGTGCAATCGACCACGAAGTAGAGCGGCAGATTGCCCTCCTTGAAAGCCATCAACTAGTTGTATCGGAGACGCGCACCTTCGAAGCAGCTTCCGGCAAGACATTCCCAATGCGTACAAAGGAAGAGCTAAACGACTACCGATATTTTCCTGACCCGGATTTGAGCCCGCTTGCTGTCACCGAAGACTGGCTGAAGAGTATCAGATCTGAAATGCCTGCACTTCCCTGGGAGCTGCGTGAGAAATTTGAATCGCATTATGCACTGTCTGCCTACGACGCAGGCGTGCTGACTGACTCGAAGGAATTTGCGTTGTATTTTGAACAAGTTTGCCGGCATAACAGCAATTTCAAGGCCGCTGCGAACTGGATGATTGGACCAGTTAAGTCGTTCCTGAACGAGTCATCATCGGATATTCAGGAGTTTCCTGTCACCCCCCAACGGCTTGCGTCCTTGATTGCCCTTGTGGACGACGGAAAAGTGAGTTTTGCCGCAGCCTCCCAGAAAATTTTTCCGGTCCTGCTGAACCAGGAAAATGAAACTCCTCTTGAAATAGCCGCACGCCTGAACCTAGTTCAGGACAGTGATGATAATTCAATTCTTCCGATCGTAGAAGAAGTGATCAAGATATATCCACTGAAGGTGGAAGAATATAAGAACGGCAAGAAAGCGATTATTACTATGTTTATGGGCGAGATCATGAAGCGCAGCAAGGGTAAAGCGGATCCCAAGGTTGCCACGCGATTATTGGAATTAAAACTCAAGGAGCAATGAAACTTAATAGATTGAGCACCCTGTTGATATTCGGGGTTGGGGCGCTGGTGTCATGTGGCGGAGCGCAGAATAAGAAGGAGGAAGCGAAGGACGGATGGGAGATTTCCATCCGCGGAAAGGTGGGGTTCCCGCAAAACGGTGAAATCAGGCTCACCGAGCTCAGGCAGGATCAGCAGAAACCTGTGGAGGACACGATCAAGCTTAAAAGTAATTACACTTTTGTCAAAAAGATCAAACTCAAGGAGCCCGGCTTTTACCGCTTGAATTTCTACAACAAGCAATTTATAAACCTGATCCTCGACAAGAGTGACCTCGAAGTCAATGTCGATGGAAATGATTCGGGAGGATTCTTTGAAGTAAAAGGTTCACCTGATATTGACTTGATCAATCACGTGCAGAAGATCATGCAGGGTGCGCAAAGTACTCCGGAAATGAGTGCTATTGAAACTGAATTTCAGCAAGCCATTGCGCGTAATGACCAGGCGAAAGCAAAGGAGTTGCAGGAGAAGTATATGAAATTCATAGACGGCGCTAATGCCGAAGTTGCTGCCCTGATTGAAAAGCAGCCCCCTTCATTGGGTGTGATCAACTTGCTCCAGAATGGAAACACCGTAGACCGTGATGTGTATTTCTCTGTGTATGAGTCGACAGCCGACAAGCTGAAGAAGGCGTGGCCCAACAATTCCTACGCAAAAACATTCATCGCTTATGTCGAGAGCCTGAAGAAGACTGCCATTGGCCAACCGGCCCCGGAAATATCGCTCCCCGATCCGGACGGAAAGATTGTTACTTTATCTTCGTTCAAGGGTAAATATGTTCTGGTTGATTTCTGGGCGAAGTGGTGCGGACCTTGCAGGCAGGAAAATCCCAACGTTGTGAAGGCCTATAACGAATTCAAAGGAAAAGGCTTCGATATACTCGGGGTTTCCTTGGACAGAACCAAAGAAGACTGGGTGATGGCGATTAAGCAGGACGGGCTTACATGGACACACGTGTCAGATCTGAAGTACTTTCAATCCAAAGCCGCACAGGACTATAACATCTCTGGCATCCCTTTTTCAATTCTTGTTGATCCTAATGGTGTGATCGTGGCGAAGAACTTGCGAGGAAGTGCGCTCCAGAAGAAGTTGGCTGAGGTGTTAAAGTAATTCGTTAATTGAATGATTCGATAATGTAATACTTCCTTTAACTGATTTCACCACCGAATTAACGAATTACCGAATCAACGAATTATCAATTCACCGACGTAAACGCAAACGACATAATATTAGCCCCCATCTGCAAAGCTTCCAGCCGCTTAGCTTCGGGGTCATTGTGAATGCGTGGATCCTCCCACCCGTTGCCGAGGTCGCACTCGAATGAATAAAACACCACGAGACGTCCTTCATACAACAGGCCGAATCCCTGTGCGGGTTTGCCGTCATGCTCGTGGATCTTCGGTAGTCCTTTAGGAAAATTGAATTTCTGATGATAGATCGGATGTGTGAAAGGCAATTCGACCAATTCCAGTTCGGGAAATACCTTCTTTAGCTCCAGCCGGATGAATTTATCGAGACCGTAGTTGTCGTCGATGTGAAGGAATCCCCCGGCGATCAAATAGTTGCGCAAGTTCTGCGCCTCTTCGGGGGAGAAAACGACGTTCCCGTGTCCCGTCATATAAACATACGGGTAAGTGAAAAGGTCGCGGCTTCCTACCTCTACCACGTCCTCATCGATAGCAATATTCGCCGAGAGCTGCTCGTTACAGAATTTGATCAGGTTGGGCAGTGCAGTCTTGTTCGCGTACCAATCGCCACCTCCCGCGTATTTAAGTTTGGCGATTTTTAGTTGTGCCTTGGTTTGAATGGAGGTTACCAAAAGAAGGGCTGCGACAATTAAAAGCGTGACCGGTGTAAGAAAGCCCGCTTTTCTGCTAAATTTTAGGAATTCTGGTTTTTTCACATTCTTCACTTAAACTTTCTTGGGTTTCTCTTATCTAACGCCAAAACAAACCAAAACTGACCATCAAAACTATGAAAAAAGTACTTTCGCTTCGGACGCTGTCGTACTTAACGGCCGTGGCCCTGCTCATTCTTGCTGCTTGCAGTGATAGCAATAAAATTGATTTCACCGCGACTGACTAGGCCAACGTGGAAGGGGAAGCAACATCTGATTCCTTCTCGTCCGATGCTATGGATGTTTCAACAGACGTGATCGGCACGCTTTCGACTTCGCAGTTGGGTGGAAGGGAAAATGAAGAAATTGCGGCCACCGTTTTCGCTGCCAACGATAAGCTGAAATGTGCGAAGGTAACGGTTGAAAAAACCGGCACGGCAAACAACCCTGCTGGTACCATCACAATCGTGTATCCAGCAGATGGTTCATGTAAAGATTCACGCGGCATCGCCAGAAAAGGTACGATCAAGATCGTTTACACGGGCGCGAGGTTTGCAGTCGGTTCCAAGATCGTGACTACTTTCATCGACTTCTCAATCGCCGGCGTAAAAGTGGAGGGTACCCATACCCTGACAAATGTGACGGCCACAACTGCTTCATTCCCAAAATTCAATGTTCAAATCGCCGGTGGCAAGCTGACGTTCCTTAATGGAAAAACGATCACTCGCGAGCAAAACTTTACGCGTGAGTGGCAGCGTGCCAGCAACCCCCTGGAAGACAAATGGGTGCTTCTTAAAGAGGGCGTTGCGTCCGGCACGAATCGTGACGGCAAGCAATACCTGATGACGATTACCAAAGACCTGGTTTACTCCAGGCCATGCCAGATTTCGAACAAGGTCTTCATCGCTGTATCGGGGGAGAAGCAGTTCGTATCCGACAACAAACTACTGACCATCAACTACGGGGATGGCGCATGTGATAACAAAGTGACAATCACCATCAACGGTAAGTCTACCGATGTGGAGATCAAAGGAGATGGGAACTAGGTACTAGTTTAGGGTTGAGGTTGAAAGGGCCCCGACGGTTACCGTCGGGGTTATTTTTTTTAAAGGAAGGAGCCGTCGGTTCAGTGAAAGTTTTTTTAATTGCATGAAAATCCCACATGCGTCAGTACCTCGACTTACTAAAAGATATCCGGGAACATGGAACAAGGAAAACTGACCGTACTGGTACGGGAACGCTTTCTGTATTTGGAAGACAGCTTCGTTTCAACCTCGCAGAGGGTTTTCCGCTCGTCACGACAAAACGCCTGCACCTGCGATCAATTATTTACGAGCTCCTTTGGTTCCTGAAAGGCGACACGAATATCAAGTATCTGAAAGATAATGGCGTGACCATTTGGGACGAATGGGCTGACGCGAACGGCGATCTCGGCCCCGTTTATGGAAGCCAGTGGCGCAGCTGGCCTGCACCTGATGGTCGCCACATCGATCAGATCAGCCAGGTTCTCAGCCAAATAAAATCGAAACCGGATTCAAGGAGGCACATCGTCACCGCATGGAATCCCGCCGAAGTGGATAATATGGCTTTGCCTCCATGCCACGCGTTGTTTCAGTTTTATGTCGCTGACGAAAAACTTTCCTGTCAGCTGTACCAACGTTCATGCGATACTTTTTTAGGCCTGCCGTTTAATATTGCGAGCTACGCATTGCTCACGCACATGGTCGCGCAACAGGCAGACCTCGAACCTGGCGAATTTGTATGGACGGGAGGGGATACCCACCTGTATATCAATCACCTGGAGCAGACGAACTTACAACTGAGCAGGGAACCGTTTCCTTTGCCAAAGCTTGTCATCAAGCGGAAGCCAGAGTCACTTTTCGATTATCAGTTCGAAGATTTTGAGATCGTCAACTACCAATATCATCCTTCGATCAAGGCCCCGATTGCAGTATGAGAGCATTGATTATCATCTCAATGGCAGTGGTTTGCATTTTCTGTGCGCCCAAAAAAAAGGACACACGACCGCCACTTGATACCAGTGATAACATCAAACGAACATACTACAAGAACGGAAAGGTGAATACTGAGCTTTCGTATAAGAATGGCGAGAAGGATGGCCTTGGCAGGATTTACTACATCAACGGAAATGTAAATCAGGAAGTCGTTTATAAAAAAGGGAAGCGCGAAGGGCTCGCAAAGCGGTTTTATGAAAACGGGAAACTCTACCAGGAAACGCAATATGTCGACGACAAAATGGAAGGGTACAGGAAAAAGTACGACGAGGAAGGGAAGCTGTTGTCTGAAGAGATATATCGCGATGATTCACCTTGTACAGGTCTTAAAGAATACAATTCTGACGGCAGCCTGAGATCGGCCTATCCCAAAATAAACATCCAGGCTGTGGATCGCGTCGCTCAGGACGGGCGGTTTACGCTGAATTTTACCATGAGCGACAAATCAAAGCGTGTGAAGTTCTATCAGGGCAGGCTTACAAAGGATGGCTGTATTTCCGGGGGTCTCGACCCTATGCTGTTGGTTGAAAAAGGTAAGGGTCAGCTCGGTTTTTATGTACCTCCGGGCAGTTTCAAAATGGAAGAGGTGCATGTGGTGGCCGTCGTTCAAACGATGTTCGGCAACAGCTACATTACTCAGACCAGTTACAACCTTTCCATTGACAATTAGTTATTGCATCATCTGTTGGCGCGCCCTTAATTCATAGTTTCCAGGCGCCAATTCCAGTCCCTTCGTTACGATTTCCCGTGCTTTGGCTTTTTGACCTTTCTTGAAGTAATAAGCACAAGCAGATGAATATGCGGACCCGATCGCGCCGCCTGTGACATTCAAGTCGCGATTTGATTTGATGAGGGTCTCGAATTTTGTTCTGCAGGCTTCGCCAGCCATAGCATTGTTTTTTTTGAACTCATCACCCATTTGCACCACTATCGCTAGGGCGATCATGGAATTAAAATTATTGTTCTCTGAAAGGGAAGGGAATTTCTTTTTGTAAAGTTCAAGTGAGTCGAGGGCAGCTTTTCCATCTTCCACATGTCTAAGATTTCGGGAAATTACTCCGACGTAGATCCCGCCGAGATCAACGTTGTTTGGTTGAAGTCTGAGGGCATTTTCAAAATAGGGTTGTGAGATTGCATAGTTGCCCTGGTTATAATAAACACGTCCGTTTTCATAATTGAAAATGAAAGAAATATCGTCGGCAAGCTCGGGATCTTGTATTCCCGACTTGATAATTTCGTAGCATTCCCGATAGAGAGTCTTGTTGTTCGTCCGGAAAAGTATGTCCTGTGTCAGGTTATTGAATTCACCCTTGATCATTTCTGATGTGATCCCCTGCTTTGTGAGCCGGGATAACTGTGCAATCATCGATGCTTTGTCTTTTGCATTCTTCTCGCTGTTCAGCGCAACCGCGCCGAAATGCGTCAGCAGATACTCACAGCGTGCGGAAGGATAGAACCAGTACGCTTTTTGAGCTTGCTGATAGGCTTCTTTAACATTGTTGTGATCATTCTTAAACAACGCATCATTCATGTAGTGAATTCCAATTAGTTTTTTGAGATCTATCTTATCGTTCTTGAAGTAATAGGTGTTGAACAGCTCCTCAAGACTCTTGGATTCAATCTCAGAATTGCCAATTACTTTTTGATTTTTAAGATTCTCAATGAAATTCTGTTTGAATTTTTGATCAAAATTCAAAAAGCCATACATCGGCGCTGTGGTTTCTACCAGGATGTTGTTGGCATTAGGATAAGCAAGCAGATAAACATGCGTGGGCTCTTCTTTAATTTCATAGGGAATTTTCAAATTCTCGAAAACCAGAGAATAGACTGCGGTGGCCGTTACACAATTGTAATTTCCAGTGGTAAAAATCTCGTTGAAGCGATTTTCCATCTCATATTTTTTCAACAAGGAAGAATGGACCAGGTCATACACAGCTTTGACCTGTTTTTCCGGTTTTTTCTTGTCGATGCCTCCCGACGTCAACGAAGACGAAATCCCTTCGAGCCGATTTGTGATGTTTTTCACTTCTCCACTATTTGCCGCGTTACCTGGCGCGAGGAAAAGTGGAATAGATTGCTTTTGGTCGCCTCTCCTGAAGAACTTGTTGAACGCATCTTTTTCAAAGGGACCGGAGAAAGTGATGTCCTTATAACGAACCAGTGAATCTTGGGCCAGGCAGCTAAAATGAACCGCCAGGCAGAGAAGCACAACATTTTGAGTGAGCTTGACCATAGCCGGGAAAATTAAGCATCTTCTAATTCATGGAGATCCTGTAGACGGAGCGTGTAATAAGTCCGTGCTGGCGAATCACAAATAGAACGAGTGCGCTAAATAATCGAAATTTCTGAAGAGTTGAGACAGGGAAATCCTATTTTTGCGGCGTTTTTAAGGAATTATGTATTACCTACATCCTTTTAGGGTGATTTTCCGTATTGTACGCGTATGCCTGAAAAAAGCAGTGTATTTGACATGATTGGCCCAGTGATGATCGGCCCGTCGAGTTCACACACTGCAGGGGTGGTTCGCATCGGACTGGCAGCAAACAAGATACTTGGCGGCGTGCCTGACACGGCTGAGATTATCTTCTATAATTCCTTCGCAAGGACATATGAAGGGCATGGCAGCGACCGCGCAATTATTGCCGGCCTCCTCGGTTTTAAAACAGACGACAAACGCATTAAAGAATCGCCTGAGCTCGCGGGGAAGGCGGGGCTAATATTTCAGTTTAAGTCCGTTGGCAATGCATCCACACTACACCCGAATTCGGTACGCCTGAAAATTCAAAAAGGAAGCAAGTCTGTTGAAGTGCTCGGGGAAAGCCTGGGAGGAGGAGTGATCAATATCGCCGAAGTAAACGGCTTCAAGGCCGACTTCAGCGCCAATCTCCATACCATAATCATTACGGCCGAAGACACTAAGGGAAGTATTGCTTTCATCGCCAACGTGTTGGCACATGATGACTGCAACATCGCCACTATGTCCGTTACCCGCCGCGGCAAGTTTGACCTTGCTTGCCTGGTAATTGAGATGGATTCGGGCATCAAGGATGTAACATTACAATACATAATGAGTCTTAGCTGGGTGAAGGAAGTTATTTATATACCTCAAATCTGAACTTGAATATGAAAAACGTTTTTCTGGCTGTTTTCCTGATTGTCGCGGGAGTTGTGAATTTGGGGTTTGCACAGGAAGTAAGGCGGGAGTGGACTCTGAAAGAGTGCGTTGATATAGCATTAGAGAACAACCTGCGCATCAAGAGGAGTGTTTATAACGTGGAGACGTTCCGCGCGAATCTGCTGCAGGCAGAGGGCGCATTTCTGCCATCGATCAACGCAAACGGGTCGTATGCCAATAACTATGGTCGTGCATTGAACCCGACTACCAACTTGTTCGTTGACAAAAATTCAACAAACATTTCGCCTTCGATCACGTCCAGTCTTCCGCTATTCAATGGATTGCGCATACAAAATACCTTCAGGCAAAACCAGCGCGACGTAGCGTCAGCGCAATACGACCTTCAGAAAGCAAAGAATGATGTGATTCTCAACGTGGTAACGTTGTACGTCAACGTCATCTTCAATAAAGAACTGTTGGACAATGCCAACTACCAGCTTAATTCAAGCCAGCAGTCATTGGACCGGATTCAGAAACAAGTTGCTGCCGGATCGCTCGCAATGAGCAATCAGCTGAATCAGGAAGCACAGGTTGCGACCAACGAACTGAATCTTATCAACCAGGAAAATGCTCTGAACTTGTCCCTTTTGCAGTTGAAGCAAGCAATGCAAATACCGGCATCCGAGCAAGTCGATGTCCAGATCCCGGATATTGCACTCGAAGACCTCGTGCTCGATCAGTCTGCGGAGGAGATCTATGGAATTGCGCTTGAGGCAATGCCGGAAATAAAGAGCGCGGCGTTGAAGGTGGAGAGTGCAGAATATGCATTGAAGGCCAACCGTGGAAGTTATCTTCCCAGGCTCTCCCTGAATGGATCTGTTTCTTCCAACTCATCCAGTTTAAATACGCGCAATTCGTTTGTACCTGATGGTACCACTGTGATTGGCACAACCCCCATCGGAGTCGTTCAGCCCGGTAATCAATATGTTTACGGCCTAACGCCGGGCGGACAGGTGCTGCAGGAAAAGTACGCTCATGCCGATCAGCTTAGCGACAACATCTTTAAAAGCATTTCGCTCGGAATTACTATCCCGATTCTGAATGGTCTGGCCACACGGGCAACAGTGCAGCGATCGATTATTAATAAGTCGCTTGCCGACATCACCGTTAAAGAGACGCAAAACACACTTCGTCAGAGTATCGAGACCGCCTACAATGATGCTTATTCTGCTTCGCGCTCGTATACGTCTGCAGTCAAGCAGGTGAAGGCGCAGGAAGAAGCTTACCGTATGAATCAACAGCGCTTTGATGTGGGCGCGCTGAACATCATTGAATTTCAGATATCTGCAAACGATCTGTACCGCGCGAAATCAGACCTGACGCGCGCGAAATACAACTTCATATTCAAGAAGAAAGTCCTGGATTTCTATCAGGGAAAACAGATTGAATACTAAAGACTATATCCCTAACCAAACCCATTAATTTTTTCAGCGAAATGGCAAAACAAACAAAAAAGAAGTCCGGTAAAATGATGTACTACCTGATCGGAGGAGCAGTAGTTCTCATCATATTCCTTTTCATTGGCAAGTCAATGGGTTGGATAGGTAAGTCGAAGGAGATCGAAGTGGAGCTTGCGAAAGCAAAGCGGACCAGCATCGTTGAGAAGGTAAGTGCATCGGGAACAGTACAGCCGGTAATTGAAGTAAAGCTTGCGCCCGAAGTTTCGGGTGAGATCATCAGCCTCAATGTAGAAGATGGCGACTCAGTAACACTTGGACAACCCCTCGTAAAGATCCGCCCCGACACTTGGTTGAGCCAGCTCGAGCGCAGCGAGGCGGCGTTAAGCCAGCAGCGCGCCAATCTTGAATCGTCACGCGCCAACCTCAGCCGTTCTGAAGCTCAATTTACCCGCGCCGACCTTGAGTATAAAAGACAGGAGAAACTCTGGAATGAGAAAGTTATTTCTGAAAGTGACTGGCAGCTTGCAAAACAGAACTATGAAGTTGCGAAGAACGATCTGGCCTCTGCAAAACAATCAGTGGAAGCCGCGAGGTTTGTTGTGAACAGTACTGAAGCTTCCGTGAAAGAGTCGCGCGAAAGTGTGCGCAAAACGCTGGTGCTGGCTCCCCTTAAAGGTATCGTGTCGAAGCTGAGTGTTAAACAGGGAGAGCGCGTTGTGGGAACAGCGCAGATGACTGGAACGGAAATGCTTCGCATCGCAGATCTCAATACAATGGAGGTTCGCGTCAACGTCAATGAGAATGACATTGTTCGAGTCCACCTTAATGATTCTGTGCTTATAGATGTTGATGCGTACCAAAACATCAACAAGCAATTCAAGGGACTGGTCACGAATATTGCCAACACGGCCAAAGACAAAGCATCTGCCGATGCCATTACAGAATTCGAAGTGCGAATCCTGATCCTTCGCTCTTCTTATGAGGACCTTATCAAGAAGGGTAACAAATACCCCTTCCGCCCCGGGATGACCGCCAGTGTAGAAGTGCTGACCAGTAGGAAAGAAAACGTACTTTCTGTACCGTTGGCATCAGTTACTACACGCAACCCGGACGAGAAAACTGATTTCGGCAAAGGCCCTGGCGGTGGAGGCGGTGGAGGGAATAATAATAACAACAATAATAATCGCGCAGAAGACCCGAACAAGAAGGCGCCTGTAAAGAAGAACGATAAAGTAGTTGTATTTGTCAATGAAAATGGAAAAGCCAAGATGGTGGAAGTGAAGACTGGCATTAGTGACTACGACAACATTGAGATCGTTTCGGGTATCAGTGATGAACAAGAAGTGGTCACCGGTCCTTTCCTGGCTGTTTCGAAGCGTCTAAAAGACGGTGACGCCATCAAGCAGATGAAGAAAGAAGAGAAAAAGAAGGAAGAGACCAAATAAGAAATTTACCCGAGAGTTCGAAGCCCACTTACGGTGGGCTTCTTTTTTTGATCTTATCGGCAAAATATCGAATATCGAATATTCAAAGAAGAGAGTTTTTCAAAGGTTCTCAAGTCAGCGTATGATAAAGCACCCATGGCACGAGGCGCCGATAGGCCGGAAAATACCAGAGTTTGTAAATGGCATCATCGAGATTTCCACTGGCATGCGAGCAAAGTATGAAGTGGATAAAGAAACAGGTCTGCTCAAGTTGGACAGAGTGTTGTATTCTTCCGTGTATTACCCTGCCAACTATGGATTCATCCCTCAAACGCTGGGAGAGGATATGGATCCTCTCGACATCATGATAATTTCTCTCGTACCAATTCAGCCGTTGTGCCTGGTGCCTGCGCGGGTCATAGGTGTCATGCGTATGATTGATCAGGGTCTGGCAGACGAGAAGATACTTGCTGTTGCGGAGCACGATGCCAGCGTTGGTCATTTGAACGACGTCAGCGAACTCGCCCCTCATTTCACACTCGAACTCAAGGAATTTTTTGAAAGCTATAAAAAACTCGAAAAAAAGGTCGTGACCGTTCCGGACTTTCAGGGCAAGGAGACTGCATGAAGATCATTACCAAGGCGATGGAATACTATAGCGAGAAGGTGAAGGATAAATTGGCCTGATCACGATGGAGCAGCCCCGCTCGATTCTTGTAATACAGACAGCATTCATCGGTGATGTGATCTTGGCGACGGCAGTGTTGGAATCACTGCATAGGAAATTTCCAGATTCTAGTATTGATTTCCTGGTTCGCAAGGGTAATGAAAGCCTGGTCTCGGATCATCCTTTCTTGAGAGAGGTCGTCATTTTTGATAAGTCCAAAAAGATAAAAAACCTGTTTGCGCTTATAGGGAAGATCAGAAAATCAAAGTACGATCTGGTGATCAACGTCCAACGGTTCGCAACGACTGGTATCATGACCGTTTTGTCCGGCGCGAAGTTAACGGTAGGGTTCGATAAGAATCCAATGTCTTCTTTATTCTCCAGGAAGGTGGTGCACAATGTAGACGGCCCTCACGAAGTGGAGCGAAACCACCAGCTGATCGAGTTTCTGGTAGGGAAGGACCATCCTCGCCCACGGTTGTATCCGACAGCGAAGGATTTTGAGAGAGTCCGGGAATACAAGGGTCAACCTTACATTACTATCTCGCCTGCTTCGGTATGGTTTACAAAACAATTCCCAATGGAAAAATGGGTCGAGTTCATTCGTACCGTTCCGGCCGATCTGAAAATCTATTTATTAGGAGCTCCCGGCGACAAAGATCTTTGTGATGCAGTGATCGCCGGATCAGTAAGACCGGGTGTTATTAATGTCGCCGGAAAACTGTCGTTCCTCCAGTCGGCAGCACTGATCGACGGAGCAAGAATGAATTTCGCGAATGATTCGGCGCCCATGCACCTGGCGTCTGCGATGAATGCGCCGATTGCGGCTGTGTATTGTTCGACCGTTACCTCGTTTGGATTTGGCCCTTTGTCCGATAATTCATTTGTTATTGAAACGATTGAAAAGCTCGACTGTCGCCCATGCGGACTGCATGGCCATAGAGAATGCCCTTTGGGTCACTTCGATTGCGCGAAGTCGATTGAAACATCGCAGCTCCTCGCTACAATCGTAAGAAAAGAACCGTCAATCTAACCTGGCTATTGCCCGAACTCCATCAAATGCCTGTAAACTTTGTGCATTGGCAATCCCATCACGTTAAAGTAGGAGCCGTTAATTTTTTCTATACCGACCAATCCCAACCAATCCTGTGCGCCATAGGAGCCAGCCTTATCAAATGGTTTACAGGCATCGATGTAGTATTCGATCTCCTCGGGAGTTAGACTCTTGAACGTGACTTTCGTGGTATCATGAAAGAGCTCCTGCTTTTCCTTCGACAAGAGGCAAACGGCAGTAATGACTTTGTGCGTTTTGCCGCTGAGCTCTGTGAGCATCTTGACTGCTTCGGTACGATCCAGTGGTTTATTCAGAATTTTTCCGTTAATAATCACAACCGTGTCGGCCGTCATCACCACCTCGTCTTTGAGCTTTGACTTGAACGCTTCCGCTTTCTTTTCTGCGAGGAAGCGCGGCACCATTTCTACAGGCATATAATCGGGAAAGCTCTCATCCCCAGCTGGACTTTCCACCCTGAATTCAAATCCCGCTTCCTTCATCAGGAACTGCCTTCTGGGTGATGTGGAGGCAAGTATCAGCGGTTGGTTAAGTTTCTGCATTATCAAAATGGAGAATAGGATGGCGTTTCGAATTCTTCTTGGCGGATGGAGCTGAATAAAAACCCGCAAATGACTTTCGGATAGAAATACGTGGACTTTTGAGGCATCATGTAGCCGCTTGCGCAAACCTTTTTCACCTCTTCAATCGATATTTCCTGGGTAATAATTGCCATTTGAACTTCACCTTGAACCACCTTCGTCATGCAATCCGAAAAACTTCGGTCGAAGCCGATGTATTCGGACTGCCGCTGCTCTTTGCCAGGAATACCCAGCGCTTTCTCAATTATGAAATGATGCATCACCGTGAGATCAAGCTTCTTGATCTCCTCGGGGAAAGGCCAGTGAAAATCACTGAACGCTTCTGGCAAGAGTCTTACCTTGAAAGCGTTGTCACGGAAAAGAAGACCAAACGTCCACTGTTTTCCAAGTATAAGCTCGTACAACGTGTCCGGTTCGTCTACGGGCTTAATTGTGAAGTAAGGCGCGAGTTTCCTCAGGACTTTTTCTTCCGTGAAGTCGGGCATGTTTCGAATGATCCGATGCGTGGGCATGATCCGTATGTCGTCGCCTTCGGTATTTGACAGGAACATCAAATGGAAGTGATATCCTTCATTGCCGGTGTCCTCCTTGTTGGACTTCTGCATCTTGTGCTTGAGGATCAAAGATCCTTCGTACCGGTGATGACCGTCAGCAAGAATGATTGTCTTGCTCTTCATGTGGGCAATGATCTTTTTTACAATTCCAGCGTCCTGGATGATGGCGAGAACATCCCGGACTCCCTGGTAATCTTCGGACTCGTAGATCACATCTACTATAGCATCATCCATGTAGCGCTCAAGTTCGAAGGTGGGATCGGTGTAAAGACCATGTGTTGGGCTGGCATGTAAAAGGGTCTCAGCAAGCAGGTCGACGCGGTCGTTAACGGACTTAGGGATCGTATTTTCATGCCGGAGAATAACACCGTCCTCCCAATCGTATGTCCGGATGTGACAAATGATTCCCTTCCTGCAATATTCCCGCGATGATCCGGGCATCTTGAAGTATTGATAGTAGACGTAGATACCGGGAAGGTGATCCTGCAGCAATGTGCCGTCCTGTTTCCATTGGTCCAATGTTCGCGCCGCGCGTTTGGCGGGCTCAGGGGGAAGAGGAACCGACAGGTGGATACTATTGTATGGATTCTTGTAAAGCGCCTGCCTTTGCTTCTCGGAAACAACGTCGAAAAGAGGAGAGGTCAAGGCCTCGATATTACTGCTGAGCTCATTATTATATCTCCATGCCCGAATGGGCCTAATCTCCGCCATAGATCGAACGTTATGATTTTCTGTTTGCGCGCCATTTGCTTCCTGCATTGCCATTGCCAATGGTCACAGTTGCAGCAACTGTGCGCTCTCCTTCTATGACTCTGGCAGACAAGGCAGATGCTATCAGGGTCTCCCCGGCATCAGATGATGGCCTGCTAAGCAGTTCGGGTTTGAAATATTGCTCCACGAACTTCGTGTCAAAATTGCCGGAACGGAAAGCCTGGTGCTCCATCACGAACTTGCAGAATCCTAACGTGGTTTCAACGCCGGTAATCTGGTATTCATCAATGGCTCGGATCGTTTTCTCAATGGCAGCCTCGCGTGTTTCGGCATGACATATCATCTTCGCGATCATGGGGTCATAGTAGAAAGGGATAGCCATACCTTCTTCGAAACCATCATCGACGCGTATGCCGTGGCCCTGTGGACGACGATACGTTTTCAATGTGCCGATGTCCGGAAGGAAATTGTTGGCTGGATCTTCTGCATATACGCGGACTTCAACAGCGTGCCCGTTGATACGCAGATCTTCCTGTGCGAAAGGTATTTTTTCTCCTTCAGCGATCCTTATCTGCAGCTTCACAAGATCCAGTCCCGTAATCTGTTCCGTCACCGGATGCTCAACCTGCAGGCGCGTATTCATTTCCAGGAAATAAAAATTGAGATTGGCATCGAGAATGAACTCGACGGTTCCTGCATTGTAATAGCCGCATGACTTGGCAACATTGACCGCCGCCTCGCCCATTTTCTTCCGGATCTCGGGCGTCAAAATTGATGAAGGGGCTTCTTCGACAACTTTTTGATGTCTGCGCTGGATAGAGCACTCTCGTTCGAATAGGTGAACGACGTTTCCATGTTGATCTCCGAAGATCTGAAATTCTATGTGGCGTGGTTGCGTGACATATTTTTCGATGAACACAGATCCATCACCAAAGGCAGAAATTGCTTCACTCACGGCGCGCTCCATCTGCTCGCTGAATTCTTCTTCATTGTTGACAATGCGCATGCCTTTTCCGCCACCTCCGGCGCTCGCTTTAATCAATACCGGATAGCCGATCTCATTCGAAAGTTTTTTTGCTTTAGCAATGTCACTGATCGGCTCCGCAGTTCCGGGAACGAGCGGGACGTTGAACTTTGCAGCAGCATTTTTTGCCGCCAGCTTGCTTCCCATGATTTCGATTGCCTTTGGAGGAGGGCCGACGAAAATGATCCCCGCTTGAGCCGCCGCCTCGGCGAAATCTTCGTTCTCCGAAAGGAAGCCATAGCCGGGATGGATCGCGTCAGCGCCGGTTTGCGTCGCGGCAGCGATGATTTTATCAATCCGGAGGTACGACTCCGAGGAGGGAGGAGGCCCGATGTTGACCGCCTCGTCGGCAAAGCGTACATGCAAAGACTGCCTGTCGGCATCACTGTAAACAGCCACTGTCCGGATGCCCAGTTCCCTCGCGCTCCGCATCACTCGTAAAGCGATCTCGCCCCGGTTAGCAACCAGTAGCTTGGTGATTTTTCGTTTCGGTATCATTCACGGCAATGCTAAGAAATAAAACGCAATAGACGATGACGTCCAGTTGATTATAGAACGGGCCTGGAATGGTCGAGATATTTATTTTGTAGTTTTATTAACCTATGTTAAGAACCTTACCTTGCCTGTTTGTTTTATTGTATCATTGTTTTCCTTCCAACGCCCAGGACGGACATTATTGGACGCAGCAATATGGAACGCGCTCGATGCTTTTAAGCGGATCCGTCATTGGCGGTGTTGACGATCTGGGTGCGGTATATTACAACCCCGCGCGACTTTCTGTTATCTCAAGCCCTTCTTTCCTGTTGAGTGCCAGTGTCTATGAATATAATAACCTCTCGGTGACGGGTGCTTTTGGCGATGCCAAGAACGCTTCCCAGTCAAGCATCCGCGGCGTGCCGACACTTGCCGCAGGAACCTTCTCAATAAAAAAACTGCCCAATCACTTCTTCGCATACTCCATTCTCACCCGCCAGAGTTCTAACATCGACCTTTCGTATCGCAATGAGGTTACAGGCGATGTGCTGCCGGGGCTCCCCGGAACGGAGACTTTTGGTGCGGAAATATTGATGGCGCAAAGTTCGAATGAACAATGGATGGGATTGAGCTGGTCGCATCCACTTTCGGAAAAGGTGAGTATTGGTGTGACAACAAGCTTCAGTACAAGCAGTCGTGACAAAACAGGGAAAACTGATATGCAGGCGTTGTCTCAGGCAAACCAGGTAGCGGTTTATCGCTTTGATCGCTCATTCACTTTTAAGAGTTCCGGTCTTGTCTGGAAGGCAGGGCTCGCCTGGCACACCGGTCCCTGGCAAACAGGCCTGACCATTACCACACCTTATCTCAGCTTATCAGGTTCGGGCACTTACCGTTATGAAGAGTTCTTCAGTTCGGCGCCAGGGTTGGCCAAGCCAGAGGAATATACCTCCAGCTATCAGAAGGGTTTGGCAACTACCAATAAGACTCCCTTTTCAGTCGGTGTCGGTGTGACCCGAAAATTCGGGAAAAATAAAATCCATTTCAGTACGGAATGGTTTGCTGCAGTCAATAAATATACCGCGATGAGTGCTGCCGATCACGTAAGTCAGAGTAATCCAACCGACCTGATTAGCTTTCATCTGGTGGATCAGGCAAACAGTGTTTGGAATGCCGGTATAGGAGGGGAGCTTTACTTTAGTCCCAAGGTGTCCGGGTTTGCAAGCTTCAGCACTGACTTTAGTTCGCTGCCCGCAGACATAACGCGGTTTGTAGAGCGATCGAGTGAAGCAAGTGCAAATGGATGGGCTGCCGATTTTTATAATTTCGGCACGGGCGTAGTACTGACCTTTAAAGGTGCCGACATCACACTCGGCGCCACACACGTTGGAGCCAATCAAACAATTCCACGGCCCGTCAGCTTTCCAGATTCATCCAACTCAAACATCTTTAGCTCGACCGATACGGCAGACGTGCGGTGGGACCGGTGGCGCCTAGTGTTCAGCTTTTCCTTCCCATTCCTGAAAGACTATGCGGACAAACTGCAGGGCGAGAAGAAATGACACCAACATAGCTTAATGCGCGAGATGCTGTCATTTACATAAGTTCATGATTTTAGCAGTATGTATCCCCGATTTGGGAAAAGAGCTCTATTTCTTCTAAATTTGGCCATCTTCAACCCTAAAACTCCTCACAATGAAGAACTCCATTCTTATCCTTGTTTTACTGGCGGCGGCTGCCTGCAGTGGCATCAAGACGACCTACGACTACGACAAAACAGCAGATTTTACAAAGTATAAGACGTACAACTATACCCCCGAAGCACTGGCGCTGGGAATTAATGAGCTCAATCGGAATCGTGTGATTCAGGCTATCGACAAAGAGATGACTGCGCGAGGAATCACTAAGTCTGATTCACCCGACGCCATGGTTGATATTCTTGTGAAAGCAGAGCAGAAACGCGAGGCGACTGCCACAACTTCTGGAACAGGAATGTATGGCGGATATGGCGGCGGATGGCGCTATGGCTACGGTGGAGGATTCACAACAACGCAGATCAATGTCAACGAATATATAGAAGGGACTGTGTTCATCAATTTTGTTGACAAGGCAAGTGATAAGCTGGTGTGGTCAGGTCGCGGAACTAAAGTTGTCGACGAAGACGCATCTCCTCAAACAAGAGAAAGGAACATCAATGATGGTGTTGCCGCTGTCTTCAGGAACTTCCCTGTGAAACCGACACCGAAGAAGTAAGACACTCAAAGAATCTCCCGGAATGATTCGATGGACGTCACCGTCTAGGGTATTCGAAGGGAGATTCTTAATTTTAAGGAAGCAAAACCTACCCTCTTGCCGAATTTTTACCCTGGGATCATAAGGCCAGTGCTTGGTCGTTTTAGTGTAGTTGCTGTTTGCTTTTTGCTTACTGCGACCGCGCAACTTTCTTATTCACAAAGCGCTGCATCACAAGCTGACACTTTCCGGATCAAGGGAAATAGTTTTATCCTTCCCCAGCCTACCCAAAAGAAAAAGTACACCCACTCGATGGGCGTTCAGTACGTGATCGTGCCGAAGGATTGGTCGTTGGACAACATTCAGGCTCCCATGTTCAACTATAATGGGAAGTATGCCTTGCCAAAGGGATTCAACATACAGGGAACGCTTTCGACGATCGTCGTTTCGAACAGGGTATCACTGGGTCCCTTTTGGAATTATTCCTTCAGCGACAACTTCCACATGGGTGTGGGATATCAAATTGTATTTAACTATGGCCGGTTGAGTGAATTCGGGTTCAACACCACATTGACGGGCTGGGAGCAGCAACCGTCGGTAACATTTGGTTATAGCTTCGACAAATCAGTCATCACCCTTCGCGGCGATCTTTACTACACCACAGCGTTGTATCTCTCTGAAGGAGGAAACACAATCGCGTTCACCAACCCATTGGTTAATGGATACAGCATCACGGCTACGGTCGAGCAACGCTTGTGGAAGAACAGACTTTTGTCATTCGGGGTGAAGTTGGCAACCTTGCGCTATCATATTCTTGCTTGGCCCGCGTTCCCGGTAAACAGCTACCGTTATCTCGTGCCGGAATTTCAGATCGGCTTAAAACTTGGAAAAAAATGATGGATCGCCGATCGTTTCTTCTCTCATCCGCGGCAATTCTGGCAGCCTGCTCGAAGAATGATATCACAATTCCGCCTGCAGGTCAGGATGGAAACCTCACTGGTACAACACCTCTTCCGCAGTCAACGATGCGGAATATGGAAGGCATCTATAAACTCGGCAGCGGCAATAGCGGCCTTGGATCAAACTTTGTCTGCAAGGCATCGCGATTCAAGATTTCGTTTTTTTCTGATTACCGGGGAACATCTGTCATACTCAAGTATGGACTGAATGTGGGCACGGGTGCTATTGAATTCTCAGGGTTCTGGCGTGAAACGGAGGGAACCTCCCAGGGCCTCGCAAATTTTACGATGGCCGCCGGCGACGGGGCAACCGATTTTCTGCTGACAGGTAATGCCTCTAATGTCAAACTGAAGGGCACCTTCAGGAATGCCGATGGGAGCGAGCCCCGTGACGTTCAAATTCAATTCTCGAAGGTGTTTACCACGTATGCCAAGAATAATTCTTTCATGATCTTCGGCCATCACGGAATATCGACAACCGCGAATCCTCCTTACGCGGAGAATTCATTGGATGCTGCCCGTTATGCTGCAGACTATGGACTTACCGGCATTGAGTATGACGTCCGCCTAACACTCGACAATGTGCCGATTTGTATCCACGATCCGTCGATTAATATCAGACTAACGAAGAAAGGTCCGCTGGCTGGATACTACGATCAATACAAATTCAATTTCCTGACGGAATTTGTTGAGCTCATTGATGGTCAGAAGATTCCATCGGTTGAGCAAGTACTTGATGTTGTAATTAATGAGACGAGCCTTAGTCATGTTTGGCTTGATATAAAAGGCAACCCAAATGTCTTCCAGTACCTGGAGCCCGTTGTGCGCGCTGCAGTGGCAAAGGCTGGTTCCGCCGGAAGGAAACTGACCATTTTTGCCGGTCTTCCATCTGATGATGTAATCGCCGAATTTAATAAACAACCAAGCTATTCGGGGGGTGGCGGCACAACACCATTGCCAACCCTTGCAGAGGTTAGCCTTGACGATGTGAAGGCGACAAAGTCATCGTTTTTTGGCCCCAGATATTCCGAAGGACTTCTGCTACCGGACGTGGAGCAGGCGCATAGCATGGGTGTCAAGGTGATTAGCTGGACGCTCAATGACAAGAATATCATCAGAAATTACCTGCAGAACGGGAAGTTTGATGGGTTCATTACGGACTATCCGGCCTATGTAGTGTATGATTTCTATACCATGTATTGATGAGTACAGTGGATAACATAAGAGTATCACCATTGCGCTGTATCCTGGCGTTGACGATGTTCTGCATTGCTACAACGTGGGTCAGGGCGCAGGATGCTACGCCTGAAAAAAGGCATAGAAATTCCGTCTACTTGGGCGTAGGTCCTAACTACTACTTTAATAACCTGGTGGCCTTGAAGAATCAGGTAAATGAATTTAATTACTCCTTCGTTGCACGATATATGTGGGAGCCCGAACACCTGCTGTCCATCGGCTTTGAGACTGGTTATTACCGACTCTATAACATTAAATTGAACGGCGCAAATCATACCTCTATCAGAAATAGCGCGATTCCTTTTCAGCTTGTGGTAGGTACAAGGTTCTTGAAAAACTACTATTTCAATTTTGCCATTGGGCGCTCACTTCTTATTAATGACATCACTACGGATGTGGATGGTGACTATGACGCGTCCGTTCTTTCCCTGGCCGACTTCAGCACGACGGTCGGTTACAAGAAACGGCTGAATGAACGCATCTCTCTCAGCTCGGAATTGAAATGGTATTATGCTTCCAAGGCTTCCGATATGAATCTGGCCCTTGCATTTGTAGTGGGGTATGGATTCAAGTAGGAACGATGGCCAAAAATGCACGTGCCTGGAAGCAGCGTATTCTTTTTTGAACTTTAAAAACTTGTTATACTCAAATTCATTAGTTAACCCGATCGAAATGTTATGAAAATAAAAATCACGTTGTTTTTGGTTGTGCTCGCTGCCTGTGCTGTCTATGCGCAGCCCGAAAAACGTATCAACCTCTACTCCGCATACGTCTTTGACGACAAGTTTGAAACTTACAATAGTCCCACGGATTACTACTCTGGAAAACTTACAGGCGGCTACCAGTGGGGAGCAGGTATCGAAGTAAAGCCGAATGAGGCTCTCGGCGTAGAATTGATCTATTTTCACCAGGATTCAAAGGTCCCCGTGACCTATTATGATCTTGTTGCCAAAACACGCGATTTTGATATCGGTGTCAGCAATATCATGCTCGGCATCAACAAGTACATGAAGACCGGGAAAATTGAGCCGTACGGTGGGTTTCTACTGGGTGCAGCAGTTTATACCAACCAACACCCGAATCCGGGAGAGGAGACAAGCAAAACCAAATTTGGATTGGGAGGCCGCTTAGGGGTGAATGTCTGGGCATCCGAGAAGGTTGCTCTGAAACTACAATGTATGCTGCTGACTTCTGTTCAAGGCTTCGGAGGTGGCTTTTACATCGGTACTGGTGGCGCCGGCACGGGCGTGAGCACTTACTCGACGATCACACAGTTTAGTATCGGAGGCGGACTCGCGTTCAAGCTCGGGCAATAAACATTAGTGGTTCAATTGTGGGTCACGGCGCTCAACGCTGTGACCTTCTTGTTTAATACGCTTCCTGGAAGTTGAAGTATAATCCGCTCGACTTATAGCCGATGCCGAAATCAATCCGAACGTTCAATCGCGGCTGCACTTCGAACCTGTAACCCACGCCAAAGTTTGGCAGGTTGTTGACAAAAAAAGATTGGCCGGTAACGGAGCCCAGGCTGCCCAGGCCCGCCCACACGACCCACCCGCTTTTTTTTGCCAATTTTGAGTTGCCATAAACTTTGTGTCGATATTCGGCAATTATATAGTTGATCACGCGATCGCGAAATCTTCCAAAACGATAGCCGCGCACATCGAAGGGAGATCCGACAAAGCTCATCTCGCCATATGGTACGTTGTCGAATGCGTGACGCGCGTGGAAGTTTAGTGCTAATATTCTACCAACTTTTTTTCCAAGGGGAATGAATTTCCTGTAGTCCAGCTCGAGCACCTCGTACTCGTTGTCTGAGTGTGCGAATCCATACTTTGAGTAGCTAATGGATGCATATGAACCGCTGTAGGCATTCTGAGCGAAGTCCCGGGTGTCATATGAGATCACGAGTCCCAAACCATTGTTGGTGTTGATGCTACCGTATTTGATAAAATCCGGATCTTTCTTCATATGATCGTTCACATCCGACGCCGTTGTGCTGTTGTGATCGTAGATAAAGCCCACATACATAGTTCTCGACACTTTCCAGACGGGCCTCACCATTAGTTGAAAGTATTTGCGATTGTACCGGGTCGAGTCTGGAAAAGGAGTGTTGAGACCATTTTCATATCCGACTCCATAGTAGTGGTCGACAAGGTCACGGTATTGGAGGGTTGCGTTAATGCGAAGCTTATTTTGCTTAAAGTAGGTCGTCCAGTTGGAAGTGAACAGCCACGAGCCCGTGCTTGAGATGGTGAAGGTCAACGGCACCGTCGATCGGAGAAGGCTTGTGTCTTTCTTGTTCGTCGAGAAACTGGCGAGTGCTCCGCCCGATAGACTAAACTGCAACTCGGGCGAATAGCCGGGAGCAATGAATGGGGTGATCTTCGTGCGGTCCTTTCCGTCAGGTTTTTCACTCTTGATCAGATCGGGATTGATCATATCGCGAACTTGCTCCTGTTCCTTGTTTACGTTCTGTGCAGACAGAGCGTGTGAAATAAGCGTGAAGCTCATCACCGAGAGTATTGCCAGAAGGCAAAAGTGCGGCCCTATTTTATATCGCTCAGTCACGAGAAAGATTCAAATGTCTGGATAAAAAAAATCCTCCCGTGAAGGAGGATTTTTTTATCTGTTTTGGAAATATTATTTCTTTTGAAGCATCGGAAGTCCATTATACAATTGCATTCTTACGCCAACACTGATAACATCTTCTACTTGCCAAAAGCGTGCAGCAACACCCGCCGAAACGCCCTTCTTGACCAAGTTATAGTACTTCTCGCGTACTGCAACTTCTTTTTTCTGGATTGCGGCACTTTCGGAAACGAGTTTGTCCGCACTGGCATCATCCATTGTCTCATATTTCTTCGCGTACTCGTCAATTAACTGAAGGCGGCGATTGCCTACCTGGGCTACGCGCTCTTGTTCGTATTTCTCATAAATAGGCCAGAATTTCGCTGCGTCCGTATCACTTAGTTGTAAGAAATCTGCAACGATTGCTTTTTTCTCAAGCCTGAAGGCGCTTCTTACCAGTTCGGTTTCGGTCGGCTGAGCGTACGCCGCAATTCCGAAGAGCACGAGGGCAATGATGTAAATGATTTTTTTCATGGGTTTTGGGTTTTGAGGCTGCAAGATATTCACCTCACAGTTATTTTAAGATTAACTCAAATTTATCGTTTTTGGAGAAAGGCAGCTAGACGGTGTCGTTTAGATTTATCCGTTGTACGCATGATGCCGTCGTGAAAATTATCTTTTGGTATATTTATTAGAACATACCCAATTCCATTCATGACCACCCCAAATTCCGACAAAGACTATGTAAGCAAAGCCATTGAGATTACGATCCGGCTTGGACTTCTTTTGTTCATTTTTGGATGGTGCTTCCTGATCATTAGCCCATTCCTTTCGCCTGTCGTTTGGGGCGTCATCCTTGCGGTAACCATTCATCCGGTATTCAAAAGTCTTGAAAGGAAACTGAAAGGCAGAGGTACACTTGCAGCAACGTTGCTAACGGTGCTGTTCCTGATTGTGCTGATTGTTCCTACCTGGATGCTCGGGGATTCTTTGATGGAAGGTGTTGGAAGATTCAGGGAAGCATATCAAAATGATCAACTCGTCATACCGCCACCGGGTGAACACGTTAAAAACTGGCCCGCAATCGCGAAACCAATCATCGACGTGTGGACACTGGCATCTCAAAACCTTGAGGCGGCGATGGAAAAATTTGCGCCCCAGGTAAAATCAGCCGCCGGTATGGCCTTGGGTCTGCTCGCCAGCACAAGCATGGGTATCATTCAGTTCATTGCATCGATCATATTGGCTGGCGTATTCCTGAATTATGCGAAGGCAAGTGGCGGTGCCGTCAGGAAAGTATTCAGTCGACTAGGCGGCGAGCACGGAGAGCATTTCGCAGATCTTTCGGAGGTCACAATCCGGAATGTTGTAAAAGGAATCCTTGGAGTAGCAATTATCCAATCCTTGATGGCAGGCGCCGGATTCTTCATCGCCGGCGTTCCGCTCGCCGGACTTTGGACATTATTTTGTCTCATCCTGGCTATCGTCCAGATAGGAGTGGGGCCGGTTGTTGTAGGTGTCCTTATTTATGCGTGGTCGAGCCTCGATACACTTTCTGCTTCGTTGCTTACTGGTTGGTTGGTGATTGTGTCAGTCAGCGATAATATTCTTAAACCGTTCCTTCTGGGGCGTGGAGCGCCGGTTCCTATGTTAGTGGTGTTTCTGGGTTCCGTTGGCGGATTTATTGCCAGCGGATTCGTAGGTCTCTTCCTGGGGCCTGTACTTATGTCGTTAGGCTATAAACTGTTCTTGATGTGGATCGATGATCAGCCTGCCGCCGTTGACGGGTCAGTCAACGATGTTTCGGCATCGCCAAAAGGAGAATCCTGATCAAGCGATGTTACCTTTTCTTTGATCGCCCGAAGCGATAGCCGATGTTCATCTGGTATCGAAAACCGCCGGCCCACGTACTCGATGTGCCATGGAGATCCGCGGTTCCACTGCCAATTAGATCTTTCACAAGCGGAAACTTGTCCGAAAGGGCACTAAGAAGCTTGTCCCGTAATTCATTTTCTCCAGTAGGATCGAGGGAGCCGTCCAGGCTGAACGTGCCACGGTAGTTCGAAAATGAGGGACCGAAGAAGATGAAGTCAAAAGTCCAGCGATCTCTAATAACAAACTGATACCCCAGTTGAACGCCGATGTTCAACACCTGGATCTTTGAATTCAGTGATGCCTCGGACGTTGTGCCACTGGATGACGTATAGGTCATCGTCCTTTCATTGATGAATCTAAAATAGTTTGCGTATGGTCCGACGTATACTCCATGAGGAGCCGCGTACTTATTCTCTTTCTTAAAATAAAACCGATACTCACCCCCAACGACCCAACCGGTATTGGATTTTACCTGCTGCGATGTTATTGAAGGACCCAGCGTGCCGAGCTGAGGGAATTGGACATAGCCTGCCATAACAGCCCAGCTTTGATTGGGCCTTGAGACTCTTTCAAAGGACAACGCGCCGGATTTGCTGTAAAGAAAACTCGACATAAGATGGACTTTGATTGTGTTCAGCCGTGCATATGTGGAATCCTGGCTGTATCCTGCCAAAGGCAGTGCAACGGCCATTGCTAAAAATATTACTCGCATCCTTTTTTTTTGTAGTGTTTAGAGTCTTGCCTGTGATGTTGGATATGTTTCCTTGTAGTTATACAGTTTCAGGCCTTTTAAGATCTGGAAGCTCAGTGATACATAGAAAACGTTCGCGTCGAAATTCTGATAAGGGTAAACGAGATTCCCTGTTCCATCATTCTCAGCATAGCCCTTGTTAAAGAAATTTGTGAGATAGTATTTGAACTTGATCTGTGTTCCATACCTCGTTTGAAATCCAAAAAAGACCGTGTTATATAGGCTGGGAGTACGGGAGCTGAACCAGTAACTGTTCTTGTCTATTTTATCGTCGTTCAGAAATTGTTTGTATTTGAAGTTGATTGGAAATTCAATCTCATAACCTCCGAAGACGAATCCTCCATTCATATTCCCGAACTTTATTCCGATTGGGATGCCGATGGTGTAAGCCCTGGCCTTCCATCTCTGCTTGGGGACTGCAGGATCATCATAAATGAAACCGACGTTGCGAAGTGACAATCCGGTGATGAATCCATGTTTGTCGGATTGGTCGATATGGAGTTGTGTCTGAAGATTGACAACAGGCGAAAAACGAGTGATCGTGTTCACGTCGGCGCCATTCCATTTTGCACTTGCCCAGGAAAATATCCATTCACCGCCGGTGGTTGTATACGCTCTTTTTTGTGCAAGCGTGGACGACGATATTAGGGCTAATAGGACCAGTGTGGGTAATTTTTTCATTGGATGCTCAGATATATATAAGCCTATTTGCAGTCTTCACTGTTGCCGATAAAATAGCGGCGACCATTTGCGTATACCTGTTCATTTCGTATCTCCAGGTTGATAGTCACCGGGGGGAGTTTTTCAAACGAAAACGTCAGCGTAGCTTTTTCGGCCTGACCTTTTACCTCCCACGTTCCTTTCTTTTTGCCCTTGTAGTCTTTTGACTGTTCCTTAAAAACCCCCTTGCGGGTAATATCAGATTGGAATGAGCCGTCACTGCAAAATGTGACCTGATCTTCACGCTTGCTCGTGTTCTCGTAGTCGATGTTTAGAAGAACTTTCCCATTCAGGAATTTCTTCCAATTAAAATTCACGTAGGGTGATCCAGTGTATGGCTTTGAGAAACGGCTGTTATCGACAAGATATTGCAACGACGCCTTTACTTTCTCATAGGACGCCGGATCGGCCGTGAGCATGTAGGAGACGCAGTAGCCATGGGGACTGCACTTTGCTTCGATGTAAATTTTTCCGCTGCTGTTATTGGGTTTGTTGCCCACCACTTTACCGTTTGCACAAATTGCATCTCCGCGTTTAAAGATCTCTCCGTCGGGAACGAGCCGCAACCCCTCGCTTAACTCCATACCATCCTTCCATCGCTTGATCTGTCCCGCCTGATCTATTCCCTCGTTGGCGACAGCATAGATCTCACCATTTAAAGTATTTGACATCAACAGGAATATTTCACTCTCTTGTGGCATGACACCTTCCCAGCCTTTTGGAATTGTAGCTTCGAGTCCAAGTCGGGGTGAGCGCACCGTGTCACCTTCATGATACATCGTTCCGGGCCGCACACGGTTCGATGGAAATTGTGCAAAAGCATGAAATGTCAGCAGACATCCGATACAAAATGCACAGAAGCGTATCATCTTTTTCATGTCGTAAAATTCCTTCAATTTAATCGAAACAAAAAACTGAAATCTCTGTTCGCGGCGGCGAAATGATGGTAACTTCTGTATATTTCCGGACGAAACCCTTAGAGGACGGATTAGACGGATCCGTCTATAAATTACCTAACTATTATCTTATATGAACCCTACTAAAAGACTACTGGTCGCTTGCGTGCTTGCGATCTCGATTACGCCTGTCATTGCACAAACCAAATCCGATGCTCCCCAGGCTCCAAAAAATTGCTACGGTGAATGGTTCAGTATTTTCAGAGCACGCGGCGCCAAAGATGTCGCCGATGGCATGCAAAATGTTATCATCACGCTTCGTGACGGCAATGCAAGTCATTGCTTTATGGGCAAAGTAGAAGTGGCTTCAGGAAAGATAAAACTACCATTGATGATCCAGAAGCAGGACGGATCATTCGAAACCTTTGCGTCTACCGGTAAAACATTGGATCCTTCTTTTACGAAAGATCTGAGCTCTGACGAACTTCTCACCATCACGGATGGAATGAGCGTTAGTTTCCGTACCACAGATCAGGAAACCGGTCGGTTGTTTTTCTACGAGTTCCTCGCGGAGAAACCAAAAGCTAACAAGGTAGCACCGCCTCCAAGCGCGCTGATCAAGAAGTAACTTAACATGCCGATCCCTGGTTGGGGCAACGCCACAGCCAGCAGGAGACTGACGAGCTGTTATCAGTAAACCCTGTGACCATGAAATTCCCTCTTAAGATAAATGCTGGCCTCATTTGCCTGCTGGCAATGCTGATATCGATGCAGGCTTGTAACGAAAAAAAGGCTGCGAGCGCAGTGGTTTTTGAGGTGCCCGTTGTACCTGTGTCCAGACGCGATGTTCCTATCTACCGTGAATTCGTTGGCCAGGTGCTTGGTGAATCTGATATTGAGATACGGGCGCGGGTAGACGGCTGGGTGACAGGATTGCACTTCAGGGAAGGAGGGCCCGTCAAGAAGGGACAGCTTTTATATACCATCGATGCACTGCCGTACCAGACGAAAGTCGACCAGGCACGTGGGCAGGTCGCGGCTGCGGAGGCTACATTGGCAAATGCCGATGCGAACTTGAAACGTATAAGGCCGCTTGCTGAGATCAACGCCGTCAGTAAGCGCGACCTCGATGCTGCTGTTGCAAACTTTGACGTCTCTAAAGCACAGGTCGAGGCTGCTAAAGCAAATCTTGAAAACCAACGCATCGAGCTCGGCTATACGCGTGTGATGTCGCCGATCGATGGTGTTATCGGGATCAGTAAAATTCAGGTTGGGAATTACGTTTCGAGCCTTGGGCCAAGCGGCCTGTTGAATACGGTTTCGGACATCAGAAGCTTGAAAGTTCGTTTCCCGGTTGGCGAACAGGATGTTCTGAGGTTTCAAAAGATCAGAAAGGACAATCCTTCCGAGAAAACTTCCGCTGAAGCCGAACTAATACTCGCCGACGGATCGATTTTCCCTGGCAAAGGGATCGTCAATACTGTAGACAGGCAGGTCGACGCCACAACAGGTACATTGACCTTGCAGGCTGAGTTTCCGAATCCCGAGCAATCGCTGCGCCCGGGACAGTTTGCGCGGGTACGCTTGATCTTTGAAAATAGAAAGAACGCGATCGTCATACCTCAACGCGCTGTCACTGAAATGCAAGGGATCTTTCAAGTGATGACTGTCACTGCTGAAAATAAGCTTGTGGCAAAAATTGTTCAGGCAGGTCAACAAATAGGCGACGAATGGATCATCGATTCAGGTCTTGAGCCTAACGATCAGGTTGCACTCCTGGGCAGTCAATTCATTCAAGCCAACACGACCGTGAAGCCGGTGCCCGCCAACTGGAAATCAGCTGATTCTTTATCAAGGAAAAAGTAAACAGGAAACAGGGTACCTATGGGTGATTTTTTCGTAAGACGTCCAATCGTCGCAATGGTGATCTCGATTGTAGTCGTGATCATTGGTTCTCTTGCATTGCTGAACGTTCCCATCTCGCAATATCCTGAGATTACGCCACCTAACGTCGAGATCAGAACGACCTACACGGGGGCAAATGCTTTGAATATCGAACAGGCGATTGCTACTCCAATTGAACAAAAGGTGAATGGCGTGGAGCGTATGCTCTACATGAAATCCACCAATGCTTCCGACGGGACCATGGTGCTCAACGTTACGTTTGAAGTGGGAACCGACCTCGACATTGCCACGATGCTGACCCAGACTAGAGTGGGGCAGGCAACGCCAACATTGCCAATCGAAGTAAAGAACTTCGGCGTTACTACCCAGAAGTCGATGACGTTCCCTCTTATCCTCGTTTCGCTCACTTCACCCAACGGCACGTATAGCAATAACTTTCTTACCAACTACAGCAAGATCAATCTTGTTGATAACATTTCACGTATCAACGGCGTTGCGCGCGTCAACGTCTTCGGCGGCGGCGATTACTCCATGCGTATCTGGATAAAGCCTGATGTCCTTACAAAACTAAACCTGACTGTTAATGATCTATCGAGTGCGATTCAGTCTCAAAACGTGATTTCGCCTGGTGGAAAATTTGGTGCCGCGCCGGCTCCTCCCGGAACGGACTTTACTTATACAATTACCCTTCAGGACAGGTTGAAGTCCGAAGAGGAATTCGGAAATATTATCGTCAAGTCGACGGAAAACGGACAGCAGGTGCGATTGAAAGATGTGGCCCGCATCGAATTGGGAAGCGAAACCTATGACAACCTCTCACGGGTTAATCGCAAAACCGGCACCGTGCTTTTGGTGTACCAGATCCCAGGATCAAATGCGCTCCAGGTTGCTGAAAACGTGCGCCATGCCGTGGAGGAAGCTTCGGCAAAATTCCCGACCGATATGGAATATCAGATTCCTCTGGATACCACACTGGCAGTAGATGCAGGAATCGAAGAAATTATCCATACGCTCTTTGAGGCTGTCGTGCTGGTGATCCTTGTGGTGTTCATCTTCCTGCAGAATTGGCGCGCAACACTTATACCCATGCTCACCGTTCCGGTTGCCTTGATCGGTACCTTTTCGTTCTTCCCGATGATGGGATTCTCAGTAAACGTTTTGTCGTTGCTCGGCCTCGTTTTGGCAATCGGTATTGTTGTGGATGACGCCATCGTTGTTGTCGAAGCTGTAATGCATAAGATCGAGCATGGCATGGATCCAAAAGAGGCTACCCGCCAGGCAATGAAAGAAGTCGCAGGCCCGATCATTGCTATCTCACTGGTGCTGATGGCGGTTTTTATTCCCGTCGCGATGACGCCCGGAATTACGGGAAGACTTTACCAACAGTTCGCGATCACCATAGCAATCTCTGTATTCTTCTCAGCTGTGAACGCGCTTACGCTGAGTCCTGCTTTGTGCTCCATCTTATTGAAACCGAATCAGGCGTCAGGAGGATGGCTCGGAAAGTTCTTTGCGGGGTTTAACAAGTACTTTGAAAAGTTTACAAATGGTTACACGGGCGTCACGGCCGTGTTGATAAAGAAATCTGCCCGCAGTGTCTTGTTCATAGTCGTGGTTGCGGTTGCTTCAGGTTTCCTTGGTATGAAGATCCCCAGTGGATTTGTTCCTGAAGAAGATCAGGGATACATGATGGTCGGAGTCTTTTTGCCCGATGCGGCCTCTCAAGAGCGCACTAACCAGGCGATGGCAAAGATTGAGAAGATTTTAGAAAAAGAGGAAATCGTTGAGTATGCCACGGCAGTTATCGGAAACGATTTGTTGACGAGCACCAATTCGCCGGCGCGCGGATTCTTTTTTATATCACTGAAGGAGTGGAGCACGCGAGAGGAGACGGCAGCTATGTTCACCGCAAGGATGAACAAGGTCCTGGTTACTCAAGTTCCCGAAGCGACGGTCGTTGCTTTTGGTCCGCCACCAATTCAAGGGCTTGGACAATCTGCAGGATTCGCCATGATGCTCCAGGATCGCGGCGGTAATGACGCCCAATATCTGCAGGCCGAAACTCAGAAATTCATGGCTGCTGCCAGGCAAAGACCTGAAATTGCCAGGATCACCACAACTTACCGGGCAGGTGGCCCACAGTATAAGGTCCTGGTTGACCGCGACAAAGCTTTGAAGCTTGGTATACCATTGTCAGACATTAACGCCGCGCTGAGCGCATACCTTGGCGGAACATATATCAACGACTTCAACAGGTTTGGCAGGCAGTACAAAGTGTATATTCAGTCGGAGCCGCAGTACAGGGTGAATCCGGGCGATATCGCGAACTTCTTCGTTCGTAATAAAGATGGAAATATGGTTCCCCTTTCCACGCTTGTTGGAGTTGAAAAGATCACGGGCCCGGAATTCACGAACAGGTTCAACATGTATCGCGCCGCTGAGATTGGCGGTGCGCCGGCTCCGGGATTCAGCTCTTCTCAGGCGATGACCGCACTGGAAGAAGTCGCCGCCCAGGTATTGCCGCGTGACATGGGCTATGCATGGACAAACATCAGCTTTCAGGAGAAGCAAGCTGAAGGGAAGGGCGGAGTCGTTTTCATTTTTGCAATCATATTCGTCTTCCTGATCCTGGCTGCACAGTATGAAAGCTGGTCTCTGCCATTCAGTGTGCTCCTCGGCACTCCTTTCGCAGTTTTTGGCGCTTTCCTGGGTTTGTACTTGAGCAGGCTGTCGAGTGAAAGCTATGTGAACAACGTGTTCGCGCAGATTGGACTTGTGCTATTGATCGGTCTCGCTGCTAAGAACGCCATCCTTATCGTTGAATTTGCGAAAGAGGAATATGAAAAAGGGAAGCCAGCGATCGAGGCGGCCTTGACTGCTGCCAAGTTGAGACTGCGTCCCATTCTGATGACTGCCTTTGCTTTTATATTAGGTGTTGTGCCGCTACTTACGGCAGCGGGTGCCGGCGCCGAAGGTCGCAAAGTGATGGGTATGGCGGTGTTCGCCGGTATGACGATGGCAACGGTCCTTGGCGTGTTGCTGGTGCCCGTCTTGTTTGTTGTCATCGAAAAATTGGGTGGAAAGAAACACCCCCCGGCGGCGGCTGTGGAAACGAAAGGAGGGGACCACTGATATGAAGAAGATTAAATTCATATGTGTGCTCACCGTGATTGTGTCTGGCTGTATGGTCGGGCCGAAGTACAAGCGGCCCAAGATGGAAAAGGCGGAGGCCTACGTAAATAAGAATGAATACATCAACGACGCTGATTCTGCCTTAAACCTTAAGTGGTTTAAACTTTTTGGTGATCCGGTATTAACGGGTTTGATTGACTCAGCGCTGAGCAACAATCTCAATCTCAAAATTGCTATCGCACGGATAGAGGAGGGACGCGCCCTTTATGGCGTGTCCAAGGCAGACCTGTTCCCAAAAATTGGGGTGATTGGTGCTGTCGCCAGCAGCAACGTTATGGAACAACCGGGAAGCGCTACTACGGGCCGGGTTGTTGCAGTAGGGAATGTGTCCTGGGAGCTCGATGTCTGGGGAAAGATCCGTCACAGTAACCGCGCCGCGTATAATCAGATGCTTGCGAGCGTTGAAGCAAAGCGTGCGATTCAGTCTACTCTAATAAGTGACGTCGCTTCCCTTTACTTTCAGCTTCGTGATTTTGATAACCGGCTGGAGATTGCAAGGAGTACCGTTATCTCCAGGCAGGATTACTATGACAAAATGAAGGCCCGCTACCAGGGTGGCGATATTTCTGAGCTTGAGTTGCTTCAATCTGAACAACAGCTTCGGGACGCTCAGTCTGCCGTGCCGAATTTTGAGCGCCAGGTGGCGTTCACGGAACATGCGCTGAATGTCTTGCTGGGGCAGAGGACGCTGCCAATTCCTCGCGGACTTGCCAACCTTGATCAACCACAAGCCCCCATTATTCCGGCAGGGCTTCCGTCAACATTGCTTTCTCAACGTCCAGACATACGGCAGGCAGAATTCACTTACATGGCAGAAGTTGAGCGTATCGGCGTCGCCCAGGCATTGAGGTTCCCGTCCCTGTCACTTACCGGTTATGTCGGAGGCATCAGCAACGACCTTTCTAATCTCACATCTCCGGAGGCAGCAGCTTCGAACATTGTTGCCAGGCTGATGGGGCCGGTCTTTAATTTTGGAAAGAATGTCCGGCGCGTGGAAGCGCAGAAGAAAGTGGCGGAGCAATCCATGTACAGGTACGTTAATTCCTACCTCGTGGCCCTGGCTGACGTTGAGAATTCGTTAGTTGCCATTCAGACATTTCAAACCGAATATGAAGCTCGCAAACTTCAGGCAGATGCCGCGCGAAAAAACCTGCAACTGTCACGCGCGCGCTACGACAATGGATTTACTTCATACCTCGAAGTGCTTACTGCAGAGAACGGACTTTTTACCGCCTCACTGATGGCCTCATCGGTACGTTCTCAACAGCTTAACTCTTCGGTGACTTTGTACAGGTCCTTAGGAGGAGGTTGGGACTAGCGATTGAATTCTTATGGAGTTAGTTAACCGCGCACTTGGCCGTGGAGTTACGCATTATAATCAATTGTGAGCCCCGTTATAACTTTTAGTCATAGGGCATATCTTTTTGGTATGAGGGTATTTTGTTTATTTTTGCCCCAAAATTGTAACAAAATTCAGCACAATGGTCGATTTGTTTGAAAAACTCAAGATGGAAGCGGGCCCTTTGGCCAAGTACTCACATTTACCTGACGACTATTTTTTCTTCCCGAAGCTTGAAGGTGACATCGGCCCGCGCATGAAGTTCATGGGACGCGAAGTGTTGAACTGGAGTTTGAACAACTACCTGGGTTTGGCTAACCACCCAGAAGTGAGAAAAGCAGATACAGAGGCTACTGCAAAGTACGGTTTGGCAAGCCCGATGGGAGCAAGGATGATGTCTGGAAACTCAGTCCTGCATCTTCAGTTCGAGAAGCAGCTTGCTGACTTTGTAATGAAAGAAGATGCCATGCTCCTTAATTATGGTTATCAGGGTGTTGTGTCTATTATCGATGCGCTGGTCGACCGGAAGGACGTGATTGTGTATGACGCTGAATCCCACGCATGTATCATTGATGGAGTAAGGCTTCACATGGGAAAGCGATTTGTGTTCCCTCACAACAATATGGAGAACCTGGAAAAGCAACTCCAGCGTGCGACTAAGCTTGCAGAAGAAACGGGCGGAGGTATTCTCGTGATCACGGAAGGCGTGTTCGGCATGTCGGGTGACATGGGTAATCTCAAAGAGATTGTTGCCTTTAAGAAGAAGTATAATTTCCGTCTGCTTGTTGACGATGCTCACGGCTTTGGAACCATGGGAAAAACGGGTGCGGGTGCAGGTGAGGAGCAGGGCGTTCAGGACCAGATTGACCTCTATTTCTCGACGTTTGCCAAATCAATGGCTAGCATCGGCGCATTCGTAGCCGGACAAAGGCATATCCTCAAATACCTAAGATATAGCACTCGCTCGCAAATCTTTGCGAAGAGCTTGCCGCTTCCGCTTGTAGTCGGAGGTATGAAGCGACTAGAGCTTCTGCGCACCCAACCCCAGCTCAAGGATAACCTGTGGAAAGTGGTAAATGCGCTGCAGGACGGTCTGAGGGAGCGCGGTTTCTACATCGGGCCGACGAAGTCCCCGGTGACGCCAGTTCTCTTTAAGGGGGGCGTCGGAGAGGCTGCCAACATGTCCATGGATCTGAGGGAAAACTTCCATATTTTCTGCTCCGTCATCATCTATCCCGTTGTGCCTAAGGATGTTATAATCTTCCGAATCATACCAACGGCGGCCCATACCATGGCCGACGTAAATGAGACATTATCAGCGTTTTCCGAGCTAAAACACAAGCTTGACGACGGGTTCTACCGGAAGGAGGAACTGGTGTCGGTGACCAAGGGGGTGTAAAAAATATCGTTTTTTACTTGTTTTCAAGGGTTTTTACATACCTTAGCAGACATAAAATCCTTTGTTTCAACCAAAACACTAAATAGCAATGAAAAAATTTGAAGAATTAAAGACCCTGATTGCCTCTATCGAGCTTGATGCTGATAAGTTTTATAACAAAGGCAACAGCGCCGCTGGCACTCGTGTGCGCAAAGGAATGCAAGATCTTAAGAACCTCGCACAGTCAATTCGTGCAGAAGTTCAGGAACTGAAAAACAAGGAAACTAAATAACCCCGCCAGAACCACATAAAAAGGGACTGCGTTAGCGCTGTCCCTTTTTTGTTGCTGAATAGAGTGCCTTAATTCGTGCGGCAAGCTTGTCCGATGCCGGAACCAGGGGTAAGCGCACGTGGGGACTACAGATCCCCATTTCTGACAGCAATTGCTTTACGCCCACCGGATTGCTCTCTTCATACATAGGCCCGTTGATATCTACAATCTTATTTAGCGATTGCTGCGCCTTTTGGTAGTTGCCATCCAGGGCGCATTCTTTCATGGCCTTAAACACAGTCGGGAAAGCGTTGGCCAGCACGCTGATAACGCCAACGGCGCCGATTGCATACATCGGAAGAGTCAGCAGGTCATCACCGGAAATGAGCATGAAATCGGATGGCTTGTCCTTCGCTATTTTCATACACTGCTCCAGGTTCCCTGAAGCCTCTTTCACGCCAATGATGTTCTTGTTTCCCGCGAGACGCACGATTGTCTCCGCAGTCATGTTTGACGCCGTTCTTCCCGGGACATTGTAGAGCACCAGGGGCAGCGGACTGACATTAGCGATAATTGAGAAATGCCTGAATATTCCCTCCTGGGAGGGTTTGTTGTAGGCGGGACTCACCGAAAGAATGCCATCAACATGTGTGAGGTCGGTGTGCTGGATCTCTTCCAATACCGCAGCGGTATTATTGCCTCCGATGCCATATACTATAGGCAACTTTTTCGGGTTGTTTTGAACGACGAAAGAGAGGACCTTCTTTTTTTCTTCTTTGGTGAGTGTAACAGATTCACCGGTCGTTCCCATAACTACAAAGTAGTCCACTCCCTTGGCGGTGTGTACCAGGACTTTCTTTAGCGCTGCAAAGTCAATATGGCCGGCCTCGTCAAACGGGGTGACCAGGGCCACACCCGTTCCATGCAATTTCTTCATCGTAGCTGCTTCGTATACTTATACATGTTGTCGATCATTCCCTTAACGGTTCCTTTATTTTCGATCATAAGTTCGAAATAGGACTCGCATTGTTCTTTGTAATTTCCTACGCGACAATACGCCTTACTTTCAGCCAGCAAGTTAAGAATGAGAGGATTATGTTCCTTGTCCAGGTAAAAAAGGTAGTCAAAAGTCGTCTGGATGAAAGTTGAGACTTTCGAATTGTCGATCCTTCCCCAAAAGTTCAGGTCTTGCATGGTGAAGAAGTCGAATAGGAACTCAAAGTTTTCCTTTTTGGCCGGCAGGAACTCCAGCACGCGCACCTGTTTGCCATCCTGCTCGAGATGCTTGACGAACTCTTTGATGTCGTCGTGCTTTTGTTTGTCTTCAACGCTGAAGATGATTCCGATTGAATTTGATTTTTTGTACGGCGTGCTGGTGCGCGGGCTCTTGTTCTTTCGCAAGGCTTTTTGCGTCCGCCATTTCAGAAAAGTCAGTTTCAAGGGGGTGGTGTTTTGTGGGGTAATTTATATAAAATGGAGGTAAGATTGCGCGGTGCCCGCCAGAATTAGAGGCGTTTGGCTGTTGGCAGGGTACACTTCATGAAGGCCGCGATTCAATGGGGGAACTCTTTGGCCTGTCGGCGATTCATTATACCTTGAGATAATGGAACAGAAAACTCCCAAAGCATTGCTGACGGGCATTACGATAATCTATCTGTCAATTGCGATAGTGCCAGCACTATTCTCGCTTGTAGTGCTCTTTCTAAAAAGCAAAGGAGCAATTCCGGCGGACCCGGATGCCGACCCGCTCATGTTTAAATATCTGCTCTATGTGGTCACACCAGCCGGCATCGCTGCAAGCTATTTTATCTATCGAAATTTGCTTAAAGGAATTGAACCGGCTGATACGCTGCAACACAAAATGAACAAGGTCCAGGGTTTTATTCTAATTCGTGCTGCTTGTCTTGAAGTGCCAGCACTGTTGGGGGCATTAAGTGCATTCAATACCGGCGATTTATCATTCCTGGCGTTTACAGGCTTGATGGTTGTTTTGTTGTTGTTTTTCCGCCCGACCGTCGAAACGTTGATAGTTGATATGCAATTGTCAGACGCTGAACAGATCGAGCTTACAAGTCAGGAGGGCTAGACGCCAATCATCTTCCTGAACTCATCTTCCGAGATAATCTTGACTTTCAGCGCTTGTGCTTTCTCACGTTTGGCCGGCCCCATGTTCTCTCCTGCAACAAGGTAATCGAGCTTGCCGGAGACGCCAGACAAAACTTTGCCTCCATTGGCGATAATCACGTCTTTAATTGCGTCCCGCTCGTAATGAACGAATGTCCCGGAGACAACAAACGTTTTACCCTCAAGTGCATTGCTGACGAGCTCTGGTTCTTTTTCTGACGAGACGAACTGAAGACCCGCCCTCCGTAAACGATCAATTTCCTTTTGGCTGTTGCGATCTTTCGACCAGGCTGCAACACTTTCTGCTATTTTTTCGCCGACTTCAGGAGCATTCAAGAGCTCATCATAAGTGGCCTTCATCAGACTGTCTATGTTTTTAAAATAGCGTGCGAGTTTTTCCGCGACAGTCTTTCCTACATACCGGATGCCCAGGGCAAACATCACGGACTCAAATGGTGTCGATTTTGAATTCTCGATCCCCGACAGCAGATTCTTGATCGAAAGATCTTTAAATCCTTCAAGTCTTGCGACGTCTTCTTTGGTGAGGTCATAGAGATCGGCAGGGGTCTTCACAAGACCGAGGTTATAAAGTTGGCCGATCGTCTTCTCGCCAAGTGAATCGATGTTCATTGCTTTGCGCTGTATGAAGTGCTCGATTTTCCCTTTGATCTGCGGCGGGCATCCCTTTTCGTTTGGACAATAATGATTTGCCTCGCCTTCATGTCGGATCAACTCGGCACCGCACTCCGGACATTTTGTAATGTACTTGACAGGCTTCGTTCCCGGCTTTCTTTTTGTTTGGTCGACGCTTGTTACTTTCGGGATGATCTCACCGCCTTTCTCAACAAACACATAGTCTCCGATTCGAAGGTCTAACCTTGCAATCTCGTTCGCATTGTGAAGGGAGGCGCGTTTTACAGTTGTACCGGCAAGGAAAATAGGTTCAAGTTCGGCTACAGGGGTAATGGCGCCGGTTCGACCTACCTGGTAGGTGATGCCGTTCAGCCGCGTACTCTGGCTCTCGGGCTTGTATTTGAATGCGATCGCCCATCTGGGACTTTTCGCGGTGAAGCCGAGCTGCTGCTGCTGCTCGAGGCTGTTCACTTTCACGACAACGCCGTCTGTATCTAACGGAAGAGCTTGTCGCTTCTTTTCCCATTGATCAATGTACTGCAGAACCTCTTTGATGTTCTTGCATTTTTTATACGTTTGGCTCACTGAGAATCCCCATGACTCGAGTTTCTTAATTCCCTCTTCATGCGTTGTGATCCCAGCCTCGTCGCCGAGTAAATAATATGCGAAGCAGTCGAGCTTGCGTCGCGCGACTTCGCGACTGTCCTGCATTTTTACCGTACCGGAGGCCGTGTTCCGGGCATTGGCGTAAGTCTCTTCGCCGATATCTTCCCTTTCCTTGTTCAGCTTTTCAAATACTTTCTTCGGAAGGAACACTTCGCCGCGCACTTCGAAAGACGAAGGGATATTCTTCCCCTTTGCCTTGAGCGGGATCGAGTGTATAGTCTTTATGTTTTGTGTGACGTCGTCGCCCCGTACACCGTCGCCGCGTGTGATGCCGCGAACGAGGATCCCGTTTTCATAAATAAGACTGATTGAAACTCCGTCAAATTTCAGTTCACAAAAATATTCATAGGGATCACCGTCCAGTCCTTTTGCAACGCGAACGTCGAAGTCTTCGAGCTCTTCAGGCGAATACGTATTGCCAAGCGACAACATGGGGTACCGGTGCGTTACAGTTGCAAACTCTTTTGTGATGCCGCCGCCAACACGCTGGGTGGGGGAGTCTGGTGATGCCAGTGCCGGAAATTCCCGTTCGAGCGCTACCAGCTGCTCCAACAGCTTATCGAATTCTTGATCGGATATTTCAGTTTTGCTTTGCTGGTAGTACAGCTCGTTGTGATGATTGATCTTTTCGGTGAGTGAGGCGATTGATTTTTTTGCTTCAGCGGAGGTCATAACAATTTCTGAGAGTCTAAAAATAGATAGAAGTCACATTCGTACAAAGTGGAGGGATTCTGGATTCTGGTTGCTGGATCCTGGTTGGGCGTGCAAACCAGTGGGTGTATCGCCAGAATCCAGACGCCAGCGACCAGCAACGTTTTGATCGAACGCGATGGGTCAATTCTTAACGGATATTTGCCAGGTTCAAGATCATCACAGCGGCAAGTCCTGCAGTCTCGGTTCGTAACCGGTTTGGCCCCAGGCTCACTTTCTGAAAGCCGGCTTTGAATGCAAACTCAAGTTCGTTGCGTGAGAAATCACCTTCCGGGCCCACGAGCACGGTATACTGATCGCCGGATTTTGCCACTGTCTTCAAATGATTTGGATTCGATTCATCAACATATGCAATGAACTTCGATCCTGCGATTGATTGTGTGATAAATTGCTGAAAGGGAATGATCGCGTGCAGTTTTGGGAGCCAGTAGTGTTGCGATTGCTTCATGGCGCTGATGGCAACTTTTTCTATGCGCTCAAGATTAATCGTTTTTCGCTCAGAGGTCTTGCAGAGGACGAACGAGATTTCGTCTACGCCAATCTCTGCGCATTTCTCCACCATCCATTCAATGCGGTCGGCATTCTTGGTGGGGGCGATGGTGAGGTGGATTGAGAAGTTCCTCCTTGGGATGGAAAATTGCCGGGTGACCTTAAAGCTGCATTGCTTTGGATTGGCGTTGATTATCTCAGCTTTGTACAGTGTGCCCCGGCCATCAGTGACGTCAATTTCACGACCAACCTCCAATCGCAACACTTTTACGGCGTGCTGTGACTCCTCTGCGGAGAGTTGGCCAGTTGATATATCTGATGAGTAAAAAAGATACAACGTTCAGCTTTCGCTATTTTTTATTCCTTTTCGAGACGCGACACAAGCTCTACATATTCCTGCATCGCCTCGTCTTTTGACTTACCTTTCTTCGCGGCCCACGCATCATATTTGGCAATCGCCTTGAAATCAAATCCGCCGGGACGCTCACCACTAACATCTCCATCGGTGGCTTGCTTGAAAAGTGAGTACAGACTCAATAGTTCTTCGTTCGATGGTCGTGATGGTAGGTCTTTGGATCTGGAAACCGCTGCCTGGAAGTCTTCTTGTAATGCCATGGAGTTGATTTGCTGATGTGCTGATATGTTAATATGCTGATGAAGTCGCAAAGAAAAACCCCGACCGTGGGTCAGGGTTTCTTTATTACTTTCTTGCGCCGATGGCAGTATAGCTGCGGAGCTTCTGGCCAGTATAAATCTGGCGAGGACGCCCGATGGGCTCTTTGTTCTCGCGCATCTCTTTCCATTGTGCGATCCAACCTGGCAGGCGGCCCATGGCAAACATGACCGTGAACATATCAACCGGAATTCCTAGGGCACGATAAATGATGCCTGAGTAGAAGTCGACGTTCGGATAAAGCTTGCGCTCAACGAAATAAGTGTCTTTCAACGCTGCCTCTTCCAGCTTCAATGCGATCTCGAGTACTGGGTCATTGACCCCGAGTTTCTTCAAGACATCGTCGGCGGCCTTCTTGATGATCTTCGCGCGCGGGTCGAAGTTCTTGTAAACCCTGTGACCGAAACCCATCAGTCGGAAGCCGCTGTTTTTGTCTTTGGCTTTAGCAATCCATTTTTCTGTATCGCCACCATCTTTTCTGATCTGCTCCAACATCAGGATCACTTCCTGGTTCGCGCCTCCATGCAGCGGTCCCCAAAGAGCATTGATGCCAGCCGAGATGGAAGAGTAGATGCTTGCCTTCGAAGAACCAACGATCCTGACGGTAGAAGTGGAGCAGTTTTGCTCATGGTCAGCATGCAGAATCAACAGCTTATCGAGGGCATCGGCAACGACTGGATCGACCTCAAAATGTTCGGCCGGCAGCGCGTAGAGCATCTTGAGGAATCTTGCGCAATAACCCAACGAATTGTCGGGATAGTTAACCGGATGACCTACTGCATTCTTGTATGCCCAAGCCGCAAAAGTCGGCATCTTTGCAAGTGAGCGAACGATGCTTAGGTAGACGCCATCGGTCGATCGATTCGGATCCAGCGATTCAGGGTAGAAGGCCGTCTGCGCACAAAACATAGAAGCAAGAACGCCCATTGGGTGCGACGTGGAAGGGAATCCGTCTAGGATCTTCCGCGTGTCTTCGTGCACAAGCGTATGAGTCTTTATGTCATTCGAGAATTTGTCCAGTTGTGCTGATGTTGGGAGCTCTCCAAAAATCAGTAGGTAGGCAACCTCAAGGAAACTTGATTTCTCGGCAAGTTCTTCGATCGAATAGCCGCGGTAGCGAAGAATACCCTTGTCCCCGTCGAGAAAAGTTATTGCACTTTTTGTTGCACCGGTGTTTTTATAACCAAAATCTAGAGTGACGGCGCCGGTCTTTTCGAGGAGCTCGCTGATATCAATGCCCTGCTCATTTTCCGTGCCCTCAACGACAGGAAATTCATACGTTTTGCCGTCAATAATAAGTTGCGCTGTCTTTGCCATGTTAAGCTATTTTGCCCTAAAGTAAACCGGGGTTTTTGTAGTTGGAAGTCCTTTTGAATAAATTAATTATTCCCCAGGATAAGGGGCATACCGTCTTTTCCCGAGCCTACGACGATTACCTTCGAATTCGGCGATTTTGCGAGCTCCAGCGTCGCTTCTATTCCTCTCATTTTCAATAATTTATCAGTTAAACTATTGTTGATGATATTATTCGCGCGCGACTCACCTTCGGCAGCAATTCGCTTGCGTTCCGCTTCACTTTTTTCTTTGTCGAGCCTGAACTGGTAAGCGAGGGCTTCCTGTTCTTGCTTCAGTTTGTTCTCTATCGCGCCTTTGATCTGTTCTGGAAGCACAATCGAACGGATCAGTACGGCGGTGGCGGTGACAAAATTCGAGTTAAGGATCTTCACGGTCTCGTCCTTGATCGCACCTTCAACTTCGGCGCGTTTGGTTGAATAGATTTCTTCGGCTGTGTATCGACCCATCACTTGTCGCACCGTGGAACGTACTTCCGGTATCACCAGCACATCGACATAGGACTGCGTAAACTTCTGATGTACGTAGCCGATCTTTTCCGGCACGGGGAAATATCGCACGGTAATATCTACTTTGATTGAAAGGCCATTCTTGTCGAGGATATCCATGTTCTCATCGGCGAACATTTCGTTGACCTTATAGATGTACACATCATTCCACGGCGCCTTCATGTGCGTTCCCTGGTCAATGACATTGTCCACATCCAATCCGGTGGTGAACGGATAAAAGATAACGGCGCGTTCGTTTGACTGAACGGTAAAGAAGAGGCTCGAGGAGAGGGCCATCACGATGATGAAGCCGATCACACCAAGAACAATGAAGGGTAGTCTACGGTTTTGCATAAGTATTCAGGTTAGGGGTCCGGAAAAACAGATTAATGGATTTTAAAGTTAGTGAATCGAATTGATACCTAGGCCTCGGCGTCTTCCTGTCTGGGGAGTCCCAGCAGTCTGCCGATGATGAGCATTCCATAAATGTTTCCCCACACAGCCTCGATGGTACTGATGTTGCGGATCAGGCGACTTGGCTCCAGTCCGGAGTCGACGCCGCCGAGAATACAGAAACTGTATGTAACGCACTCGGAATAATTGGGAAGGCCCAGCTCGATGTCAGCGCCTAGTGACCCTGGGTTGATGATTGTCAAGAGGTCGAAGAGACTGCCGAAAGAGATCCCGATCATCAGAAAGATACAGGCAGCACCCCAAAGCTTGTCCCCAGTCATAAAGCCCCCTGAAAATATATCCCGGATCGCGAACGCGATCACGGTGACTTCGATAGGGAAGAGCAGGCTGTGAATGGTCAGTAGGTACATCTGCCGGTTCGATACATGAATGATCTGATAGTAAGGGAATTCCACGAGTGTGCCCGCAACAACAATTCCGGAGAGCACAACGAGGATTGTTGCAATCAGGGGCTTGCTTTTTGTGAAATTTCGCAGGAGATCCCAAAGCAAAAAAGCATAGGTCGCCCCGAAAAAAGAAAATATTGAGATAATGAACTTCGACGCGTCGCTTTTCGAATTTTCCAGCAGAGGCTGTGACAGCGTTAAGCCGAAAACAATGATAATAATCTGGATCAGTACAACGTTGCGATAGTCCTTGGTTTTTTCACGCTGTAACTCGCGGTTGGAGAGGTCGCTGAGCAGGGAAAAATTGAACATGTGGGGTAGAGGGTTTTCCCGGGTTGTTTTGGGCTGTCGCCAGTGTACCGGCAGGCACTAAAGTCTCACAAAACGGCATCAAAATCAAGGGTGAGGACCGCCCTGGGAATTCGAGCAGTTGCAATAAAAAAAGAGCGACCCCGTGGCATCGATAAACGCGACGGGGTCGGTTTTGTGATTTGTTAATGCGTGTGTACCTAGCCTTGCTGCCAGCCTTCCTTCAGGTCGTTGCGGGACTCTTCTACTTTGTTTTCCACGGCTTCCTTGATCTCAGTGGCTTTTTCTGCAGCAGCTGTCTTCAGCTCGTCTACCTTGTTAACGACAGCCTGCTTTACCGCTTGTGCTGACGACGCGATGCTCTCTTTTGCGGCCACGGCTTTGTTGACAACTGACTTTGCTGTGGCTCCAATCTTCCTCGCGGCAGACTTCTTAGGGGTCTTCTTTGCGGTTTTCTTAGCGGCCTTTTTCAATGTTTTCTTGGCTGCTTTCACTGCCTTCTTTGCGCTTTTCTTTGCCTTTTTTACCGCCTTTTTTGCGGCCTTCTTTGCTTTCTTAGCCATGGCTAACTGAATTTAAGTGGTGGTTGATTTTTTGATTGTTGAAATTGTGAAATTCTTAAACGTCTAAAGTTAAATAAGAGTTAATTCCATTTGACTAATTGAACCCATATTAATTTATTATGGCAGCAATTGTTTGAGGGTATGATTTTTTATAAAAAAAACTATCCCGTGACGATGGTAATCAACTCTCCTCAATCCATCTCCTGAATGCAGGAGCACCTTCTTTGCTTACGAACACTTCCTCTTTCAATTCAGGCTTCAGGTAGATGCGCACTTTCCCGTTGTCGGACTTGAAACGGTCTATGGCTTTGCGGTGCGCAATGATCTTGCGGTTGATCCGGAAAAAGGTGTGAGGATCCAGCAATGTCTCCAATTCAACCAGATTTTTGTCGACAATAAGCCGGTTGCCCGCCCCATCCCGAACGAACACAACCTTTTGATCGCTGTAAAAGTATGCGATCTGTTCTTGCTCCAGCGCCGTTGATTCCGTGCCTTTTTTTGCGAGGATCCGCTTTCTTTGAGGTGCTGGGCCTTGGCCCACAAGCTGTTGAAGAGCCGATTGGATAAAGTGTTTTTGGAGGCTCCTCACTTTAGCGAGCGAACGACCGAGTTTGTCCTGGGTGATAGGCTTGAGAAGGTAATCGATCGAATTGAATTCGAAGCTTTCCAGCAAGTACTTGTCATAGGCAGTGGTGAAAATGACAGGAAACGAGACGGGGTGATTCCTTAATATTTCAAACGAATGGTCATCGGAAAGCTGGATGTCGATGAATGCGAGGTCGGGTGGAGGGTTAGTCCGCAGCCAGGCGAGTGAATCTTTCACGCTTCCTAACTGTGCAAGCACATGTACGGATGCATCCAGCGATAGGAGCATTTTCTCCAGTTTAGCCTGTGCCAGGGGTTCGTCTTCTATGATAATTACTGTCATGACTGCATCGGCGTAAGGGGCAAGCGAATGACAAAATCTTCCTCTTCTTTCCCTGCTTTGATCTCCTTCCCGGTAAGGATTCTGAAACGCTCGTTAAGGTTCTTCAACCCAATTCCTGAAGAATGTTGAATGCTGCGCTTCTCCCGGACCCGGTTCCGAATAATGAGATAATTATTAACCACGCTCAAATCAAAACAGAGCGGAAATTGTTCTGAGACCTCATTGTGTTTCACTGCATTTTCAAGAGCAACAAATGCTGAGACTGGTGGAAGCAGGAATTCCTGCGTCGTAGTGCCGTTGAATTGTTTCCTGATGTCGATGGCCTTTCCAAATCGTAAGCGTAACAGTGCTGCGTATTTTCCAAGAAAGGCAAACTCATCCTCTAGTGTTACAAGGTTGTAATCTTTTTGTGCAAGGATATAGCGGTAGACTTCAGCGAGGTTTTCAGTAAACAATTTTGCCTTAACGGGATCCGTGTCAATGAGATATGACAGGCTGTTAAGTGAGTTGAACATAAAATGAGGGTCAAGCTGGTTTTTCAGGGCATCGAGCTCGGCCATGGCTTTTGCGCTGGACAACTCAGCGTTTTTCAGCTGTTCAGTCTGATGCTCTTTCACCATAAATACCGTTTCGTAAACGTGGGTGATGAATAGTACGCAGATCACGTTCATGAGCGTGACAACCTGGATCACCTCCCAGTGCGTCTTATCAAAGCCCGCCACTCGGTACCACACACAAAGCCATGCAATGGTGAGGGGAGTCGTGTAGAATACATTGTTAACGATCAAGAGAATGAGTTTCTCACTCGGCTTGTCAAACCAGGTGAATCTTTTTCTTGTGCGGAAAAGGAGGTAGCGATTGCCCTGCCAGATGATAGCAGACAGCGCAATGAAATAGACGATGCCGACCCAATACATCGTATCACGATATGTAAGCGATCCGAATAAGCCTGTAACGAACGGGATGCAGATTCCGAAAAATGGGATCCCAACCAATCGAATGGTGTTGTCATTTAGCTCAACGCCAGCGCTGGTAGGTGTTCTTTCTGCTTCAGGGGCCATTTTTTCCGCTTCGGTATTAACGGCAAGTTTTACAAAATTAAAGATTGCAAATTAGATGCATGATTTAATCAAACAACTAAACCTTAATACAAATGGATACTTCATTTCTAAACTACTGGGCGATACTTACTGCGGCTGTTTCAGCCTTCGTCCTGGGCGGACTCTGGTATTCACCAGCTGTTCTAGGCAACATATGGATGCGTGAGAATGGATTTACCGAAGAGAATATGAAAAAAGGAAATGTTGCAAAGATCTTCGGGCTGGCATTCCTGCTTATGCTGGTGTCGGCGATCAACCTGGCTATGTTCCTTGGGCCGACAGCCGATTTTACTATGGGGGGATTTTATGGATTCCTGGCTGGTTTCGGATGGGTAGCGACTTTTGTCGGAACTCATTACTTGTTTGAGAGGAAGTCATTTACTCTCTTTCTAATCAATGCAGGCTACAGTGTGATAGCGCTTACAGTAATGGGGTTGATTATTGGTGGATGGAGGTGAGTTATGCTAATTTGTTAATGTGCTAATTTGCTGATAGTTCGATGAAACATTTCAAACTTTAAATGATGGTGGTATGAAAAGAAACTTGCTCACTGGACTTTTTGTATTGCTCGCCGCAGCATCTTTCGGTCAGACATCCGCGAAGGTTGTATATGACGAGGCACTGGCGAAGCGACTCGGTGGAGGGGACATGGGCCTTAAAAAATATGTGATGGCGTTTTTGAAAGCCGGCCCGAACCGGTCGCAGGATTCAACAACGCGCGCCCAGTTGCAGAAAGCACACATGGATAATATTCAAAAGATGGCCGACGAGGGAAAGCTGATGGTGGCTGGTCCCTTCCTCGATAATCAGGCTTTGCGAGGCATTTATATATTTAATGTCGAGTCGTTGGAGGAAGCCCGTGCGCTCACAGAAACTGATCCTGCGGTCAAGGCCGGCAGCCTTGTGATGGAGCTTCATCCCTGGATGGCGTCCGCGGCGTTGCAGGAGATTCCGCGGTTGCATAATAGTATCGTTAAAAAGAAGTGAGTTTCGCTTAATTAGTAATCGGTATTCGGTGATCAGTGATCGGTGTTGCTACCGAATACCGTTTATTAATTACCGACTACCGACCAGACGAATACATTCTTTCAGCACTTGCCCGATACCGCGCACTGGTAAATTCTTTTCGGGGTCGACCAAAAAAATCTTCATTCGCGCACGTTTTTCCTGCACCAATTTTGGGTGATCGATTTTTCCTCCCTCAACGATCCCGATGTATGGCTGTTGTGTTTTCTTGTTTGTCCAGAGGTAGCACACCATCTTTCCATTGATGCAAAATACAGGCATGCCGTATTTCCAAGTTTCGTTGAATCGCTCATCAAATCTTAATATGATATCGCGCAACGCCAGCAAACAGCTTCGCACTGGTTCGGACTTACTAAAATAGTAGCGCTCAATTTCAGGGTGCACTCGCCTTACTTCCTACTTCTTACTTCCTACTTCTTACTTCCTTTCCTCTCATCAACTTCTCCTGCACTTTCTTCGGCAACTTAGTTTTCACCAGCTCATAAGACTGCGTTACGTAGTGCTTCCACTCTTTTTTGCTGAGCCGGTTAATATCGTCCATCCAGACCCATTTATGCTTAGCCACATAAGGCGCTGGTTTAAATCCTTGTTTTGAACTCATAGCGTCGAATTCGTCGTCAGGAACTTTGAATGAGGCAGACACAGGCTTTTGATCGAGGCTTGCAACACAAAACATTTTCTCCCCGACACAAAAGCAGAGGTCCTGTCCCCATTTGATGTCTTCGGTTACTCCGGGTAGCTTCTTGCAGATATCCTGAATGTCTTCAATTTCCATAGCAAGGTGGAATTTTGTTCTAAATGGGTGAGGTCGTTTTGGCATTGGTTCGGTCATCGAAAAGACACATTCGGCCAATTTCGAATTCAGGTTGCAACGCTCCGTTAAGGTACACTGTGTTCGGATTGATAACCAACAAATGATTGATTTATGAAAAGACATTTGAATGTGGCCAGGTCATTCTTACTAATGACTCTGATTGCAATGGCGGGTAACGCCGCTGCACAAAAGGAAAGGTACAATGTGGCGCTGTTTCTGTACAACGGCGTTGAGCTCCTCGACTTCGCGGGTCCTGGTGAAGTATTCAGTGCTGCACATTTCAATGTGTACACGGTGACGTTAGACGGAAAGGAGATTTTGTCGCAGGGTTTTGTGACGATCAAGCCGCAATATGCAATGGATGCGGCGCCTGATCCTGACATCGTCGTTTTTCCTGGCGGCGGCGCTGGCGCAACTTCGAAAAACCAAAAAGTGCTGGACTGGATCAATGCGCGTGTTGCAGCAGGCGCGGTCGGCATGTCGGTTTGTACGGGTGCAAGCGTCCTCGCGAACGCAGGTCTTCTGAAGGGCCTTAATGTCACAACCTGGCACGGATTCATCCCTAAGTTGCAACAAGATCATCCTGACATGAAAGTGCTTGAGGACACTCGGTATGTCGACAGCGGCAATATTATCACGACAGCCGGAGTGTCGGCTGGAATCGACGGTGCCCTGCACATGGTGGCTAGGATCAAAGGCCTTGACGAGGCGAAGGGTGTAGCGCGGTATATGGAGTATGATAAATGGCGGCCAGACGACGGAAGGGTCGATATCACAAACGCTTACCTGGATCAATTAACCAGGCAAGTAACGCAACTCGTAAAAGAAGAAAAGATGGTGATGCCGGAAAATACTCGAAAGCCGTACCTGGGAGAATTGAAAAATCTTGCATTCGAATTAAAAGAAAAGGGAATGATCAAAGCGGAAGCTTCTGTACTGGAAGCTGCGATAAAGCTCTATCCAAACTCATCCTACTGTTACAAAGAGCTTGCACAAGCCTACCGCGATCTCGGTAAGCCTGCTCCTGCGGGTGAGGATGCCTATATCTCATTACTTGAAGTTGGAAAGATTGAGGAGATGAGGGCCCTTTATGAACGTGACAGGAAAGCATTTGCGAGCTGGAAACTTGTTGACGAAGGAAGGGTAAATATGCTCGGATACAAGCTCCTGCAGGAGAAGAATAATGATCTGGCGATCCGGATATTTGCTCTTAATACGAAATTATTTCCGCAATCAGGCAATGCATTTGACAGCCTCGCTGAAGGATACCTGACTGCAGGAAACAAAAAGGATGCGATCACTAATTACAGGAAATCACTTGAGCTCGATCCGTCGAATGAGAATGCAAAGAAAATATTGACACGCATAGAGAACGGCGACTTATAGATACATCGCGGCGACTTTTCCTCTCCTTTCGTTGTCACTTTTGAATCAAAGTAGTAGCCTGAGGAGGGGGAAATTTTTCTCCCGCACCCGCCCGAATGAATCGGGCGGGCGGGTGCGGAAGAAAAAATATTTTACTTGTTGAGCTCGTACGCCACGACGTTGTTCTTGAAGAAAGTGGGCACCAACAATAGTCTCTTTTCAGGAATGTAATCAATGTCAGCAGCGCTGACGCTGTCAGCACGTGTGTCGAGGAGTACTGTTACTTTTCCTGTGGCTGGATCTACAAGGCGGATCAATCCGTTCCACGCTGAGACGAGATAAGTGCCGTCTCCTACAGCTTCGATACCATCGGGGTTTTCAAGACTATCGGCCTTCATGGTTACTTGCTTGTTCGCATCGACTGAATTCATCGTCTGGTCTTTCCATGACAACACCCACATGTTGTCGCCCTCTGAAAGGAGTCCATTGGGTCCACCGACGCCGGAAAGCCACGTAGACACTGCGCCGTTTTCGAGGACATATACGTTGCCCGTATTGCTATCGCTGGCGTACACCCTGCCGTTTTCATCAATGGTCACGTCATTGAGGAATTGCGAACCTTCCACCGGATAAGTCTTAACGATCTTCCCCGCGTCGATATCCACTTCATGTATCTTGTTGATATCAGCAACATAGAGCTTGCCTTTATAAATGCCCATGCCTTTCGGTGCGTCCATGCCCCTTACCCAATACGGCGTCGGAATACCTCCATCAGGCGAGATCTTCGAAAGGAAGCCATTGCCATCTAGAGAATCCGGCTTCCCGTTGATGTTGGACGAATAGATCATATCGCGGTCTTTGTCATAGATCACTGATTCCACAGTGGTGAGTACTGGCTCAGTCTTCCACTTCATGGTGAGCGTGGGTTTCTTCGAATCGGAAGTTGTCTCAGGTGCTTTCTGGTTGCAGGCGACCGCCAGGATTATTAGCGCAATCAGCAAGATGGTTGATTTCATGGTTTTGGTTTAGATGTTAGAGCTTGCAAGATATGGAGCCGCTAAGTTAGTCAATATCACATGGTGAAGAGAGGATGAAACCTACTTCGAAGGGGAATTAATTATGCAACGACGAAAATGTTGCATGTCAAAATATATATCAATATTACCTGACCGACTTCACTAATTTAATACCGTCGAGGTTCATGGAGTTGGCTGAGAATCCGACAAAAATGCCAATTCAGGCCCTGGTAAAAATATGTTGACTAAAATGTAGTTTTTGGTGGCTCGGACATACTAATACAGTAAAGGAAAACGATAAATGGACCCGCAGATAAACGATGCATTTGTACGAGAGCTCAATCAGCATCTTGGAATCGCGCGAAAGATCGCAAGGGTCTATTTTAATGATCCGGACGATCAGCGGGATGCGGTGCAGGAGATGATGTATCAGCTTTGGTCTTCATACCCCCGATTTGATGGTCGCTCGAAGTTTTCGACATGGATGTACCGGGTGTGTTTGAATACTGCTCTCACATATAGAAAGAAAAATGCGGAGAAAGACGAGCGCCTGTCCCAGGCACATGTGCAGATTCCGGACGAGCCGGGTTCAGGTCATACTTCAACCGATCAACTTTTCAGCGCGATTGCCACATTGTCTTCATTGAACAAAGCCATCATCATGCTTTACCTCGATAGCATGAGCTATGACGAGATTGCCGGCGTGACCGGACTTACAAAATCAAATGTCAGTGTGCGTCTCGTAAGAATAAAAAAGGAACTCGAAATATTATTAAAACGATAACCATAAAGGATCAGCCATGTCAACACTCGATGAATTGAAAAAAGACTGGAACGCAGATGCCGGTGTGCGTCAGCATGAGTCATTCGACCGCGAATCTCTTCAGAAGATTTTCAGGTCGAGAGTCAATAAACATCTCCGGGAGCCATTCAAGTATTTTTGGGCGTCATTCGGGATGCAAATTCTTTTATATGCGCTTCTCAGTAATGTGATCGTAACGAACTGGGGAGATGAGACAATTTTGTTTTATAGCGCCGTCTGCATGCTGCTGTACATACCGTTTACGGTTATGTTGCTGAGAAAATTTAAACAAATGGCGCAGGGAACAGTGGACGGTGCGAGCTCGTTACACGCTTACGTGGAAAGAAAATCCAAGCAACTTCAAGACTTTTTCACTTTCAAAAGGAGATATGAACTGGTATTGATTCCAATCAGCTGTGCGATCGGTGTAGTGCTTCCCTTTGAACTTTACGCACCGGGCGGCGCAGCAACCTACCTCAATGCGATCCTGGCTCTCTTTGCGATCGGCATAACCACCTGCGCGGTGACGATCTACATCGAGAATGAGAAGAGCTTCAAGAAGCCATTACGGGAGTTGGAGGTGTTGCTGGCGGAGTTTAAGATCGCCGAATAGGAATTAAACCACGCGGAGACCTCGCTTCGCCGTGGCTGCGAGAAGGCGACGCGCTGAAATTGCATTTCTTTGCGCCCTGTGGCTCACTCTGTTGCCTCAGGGCGCCTCCGCGCTAAAGCTTTTTTTATCGTCATGTAAGAAAAGCTTCCTTGCGGAGGACTAATCTCCAACAACTACCTAACCGTGACTGAAAAGGAACAGCAGGACATATTTGATGCCTGGATTGGCAAATACCGGGCGTTGCTATTCAAAGTTGTCCGCGCCTATGCTTTTACCGCAATGGATCGCGATGACCTTTTTCAGGACATTGCGATTCAGGTTTGGAGGTCGATTCCATCTTTCAGACACGAGTCCTCCGAGGTCACTTGGTTGTACCGGGTCGCTCTCAATGTATCAATCAAGTGGTCTGGCAGAGAACGTCGTCATGTAGATGGCAGGGAGTCAATGGAAGACGTACAACACAGGTTGCTGGAAAAGGTATCCAGTTTGGATGATAGGTTAACGTGGATGTATGAAGAAATATCCCGATTGGATGAAATCGACCGGTCCATTTCACTGCTCCTGCTGGAAGGATTCAGCTATAAAGAGATGTCTGCGATAACTGGCATGACTGAATCGAATGTCGGGGTAAGGATCAACCGAATCAAAAAACACCTTGTTGAAAGATCAAAAAAAATCACGAGCCATGGAATTTGAGCAAATGAAAAAGATCTGGGACACGCAAAGCAACGAAGTGTTGTTTGTTCTCAATGAACAAGCCCTTCACAACCGGATTGTTGCGAAGAAGGCGCAGGCCGGGCGTATCACTCGTGTCAGCGAGATACTGGCAATCATAGTAAACCTTATTGGCGGAGGTTTTGTGCTGGGAATGAATCTTCTCAGCAGAAACGTAAGCCTGTGGATGAACGCCATGGCGGGATGGATGTTTATGACCGCGATTTATGTGATTGTAAACCGCATTAAGAGGCTCGCGGGTGACCGTAGATTCGATCGCTCAATTGCAGGAGACCTGGACCATGCAATTGCAACAGCCACCTATCAGGTCAGGTTCTCATATATACTTCGGCTGAATGCTGTTCCTATCGCGATCTTCCTTTTGGGAGGCATGTGGGAAACACGGATGTCAATCTGGCTTTCGGCAGCCCTTCTGGCTTTCTTTGCGCTCACATTTTATGTTAGCGGCTGGGAGCACAACTTCTATGAAAGGCGCAGGCAGGAGTTGGAGCTTTTACGTGGAAAGCTATCTTAATCATTCTTACTTTGGTCATGCGAGTCACGACTTTCATAGTTTGGTAAAATTGAACCGAAACTATTTATGTTACCTTCGCGTTCAGTTCGCTTATTCCTAATCCCAACATGTCAAAGGAAAGAATCTTTACGCCTTACCAGGCATTCGTAGTTGCTGTATTGTCGTTTCTACAATTTACTGTAATACTGGACTTTATGGTCCTGTCGCCGCTCGGGGCGATACTGCTGCCTACATTGAAGATCACCACGAATCAGTTTGGTCTGGTGGTGTCGGCGTACGCTTTTAGCGCAGGAGCCTCCGGGCTGCTGGCCGCAGGGTTTGCGGACAAGTTTGATCGCAAAAAATTCCTTCTTTTCTTTTATGTTGGCTTTCTTGCCGGCACGGCCTTCTGCGCATGGGCGCCCACATATGAACTGCTGCTTGCGGCACGGATCGTTACAGGAATCTTCGGTGGAGTCATCGGTTCGGTCGCGTTTGCTATCATAACAGACCTCTTCAAATTTGAGGTTCGTGGACGTGTGATGGGCTTCGTTCAGATGTCATTCGCGGCAAGCCAGATCCTGGGACTTCCTGTCGGGCTGTTGCTTGCAAATAGATTCGGGTGGCATGCGCCGTTCTGGATGATTGTTATTGCAGGAGCTGTCGTGGGCGTTATAATCGCTATCAAGCTCAAGCCAATCGATGAGCACTTAAAGATCAAATCGGAAAGGAATGCATTTCAGCATCTTGTAAAGGTTGTTTCCAAATCTGAGTACCTGAAAGTATTTTTTTGCACAACGCTGCTGGCTACCGGTGGTTTCATGCTCATGCCTTTTGGAAGTGCATTCAGCACCAACAACCTGGGCCTGTCGCTCGACGATCTGCCACTGATGTATACCATCACAGGTTTGTTCTCGATCGGCACAGGTCCCTTGATTGGTAAGCTCGCGGACCGCTTCGGAAAATTCAATGTATTTGCAGTCGGAACGGTGATTGCCATTGTTATGGTGGCCATCTACACGCCGATGGGTGTGACACCTTTCTGGGTCATTACGGCAATTAGTGTCGTCATGTTTATTGGTGTCAGCTCACGGATGATATCTTCCTCAGCGCTGGTGTCAGCGATCCCGGCTGCCGAAGATCGCGGTGCTTTCATGAGTATTAATGCGTCAATACAACAGGTGGCTGGCGGTATTGCGGCGTGGATTGCCGGACTGATCATTTATCAAAGTGCGGATGGGCTGCTTCAGCGCTATGATATTCTCGGTTATGTCGTAAATGGATCAATGGTCCTTACTGTGGCGATGATGTACTGGATCCATATTATGGTGAGGTCGAGGGAAGTGGCCCCATCGGCGCAGAGAAAGGCAGCCTGATCGTCTTTAGTAGAAGCCGCTCTGCAGAGCTTCACAGAGAAGATATCGCTGCGTTACGCGGAGAGTTGACGCAATTCTCAGTGAATCTCCGCGAGTGTGTCCGTGTATCTCCGCGGCACATCTGCCTTTGCAGTTGCTTTTAGCTCATTCTATAACTACTTTACTAAACTTATAGAAAGCAACTATGAAAAAATCATACATCGTCATTGTCGTACTGCTGTTGCTGATGATTGAATCGAACGCGCAACTTGCTATTGGTCTGCAGACCGGCTCTGTTGGAAAGCAAATGAAAGCGGACGTTCCAGGAACATTGAAGAAATTAAATCAGTGGGGGATCAAGGAACTCGAGGGAGGCCTGCCTGCCGGGATGGAGGCAGCGGCTTTTCTGAAACTGCTGAAGGAAAATGACCTCGCACTCATTGCGACAGGATCGGACTTCAAAGAGCTTGAAGCAGATCCGCAAAAAGTGGCAGACCGCGCGAAAGCACTCGGTGTTAAGCAAGTCATCTGTTACTGGATTCCTCATACGGGTGACGACTTCACTATTGATGATGCAAAGAAAGGTGTTGCGGTCTTCAACAGCGCTGGCGAAGTCCTCAAGAAGAACGGACTCGCCCTGGCGTATCATGCGCATGGCTACGAGTTCCTGTCTTACGAGAATGGAACCTTGTTCGACTACCTGGCGAAGAATTTCAATCCGCAGTTTGCTAATTTTCAAATGGACGTGTTCTGGATCAATCAGAGTGGAACAAACCCCGTGGAGTTGCTCAATAAGTATCCCAACCGCTTTATTTCAATGCATCTTAAGGATCGTAAAAAGGGAACGCCAAACTCCAACAACGGCAGAGCTGATGTTGAAGCGAACGTGGTGCTTGGTACGGGCGACGTTGGAATCGAAGCAATTGTAGAGGCTGGAAGCAAGGCTGGTGTAAAGCATTTCTTTATTGAAGACGAGTCATCAAGGCAGTGGGAGCAGGTGCCTCAGAGCGTGGCATATCTGAAGACAATCAAGTTGTGAGGTAGGCTAAAACGACTTCCTGTGAATCAGAATTGTGATCAGAAGTCGTACAATTTCCAAAACAACAAGGGTCATGGTGATGTAGGAGACGGCTGTCGGACTGCTGAATTGGCCCTCCAGCATCCAGATAAATCCAAAGGACATTGTTTGATACATTATCCTAAACGGAAATTGAGCATAGGTTATCCAGATGCCTGCCTTTTGCTGCCTTAATAAAAAGTATGCGGAGGCGATCAATGAAGCGTAAAGTATCAACGTTGTCAGCGCCAGCGACCAGAACGGCCCGGTAAGACCCGTTATCATTTCGGAAATTTGCCTTATACCTCTGACAAGTGTGATTAAATCGAGAAGGCCGAATACAACGAGTAGTTTCTTCACTTTAATATATTTTGTCCGCGCGATCTCAAGGATCTCAAGTGGTTCATGAATTGAAGTCAGTTGTCAATTTCGATATCATATTTATCAAGTAAACCGGCGATTCCCTGCAGTGAGAATCTTGCTTTTTTTACTTTGTTGATTTCGGGATCCAGCGAGTAATTAACAGATGTTCGAAAATCTGCTTTCTCAATGATTGTATTTTCAAATTTTGCATTGATGAGGTTGCAATTCTCGAATATTGCTGATGTCAGATCACACCCTGTAAAATCCACGCCGTCAAGCTGGGTATTTCGGAACGTTGTCTTTTTGATCTTCATCTTGAAAAATGTTGAATGATCCAGGATGCAACTCTCGAAAGTGAATGAAATCCCGAACTCCTTACAGGAATCAAACTGCAGGCCGAGCATCTTACATCCTTTGAATCTGACGTTCTGCAGCATTGTTGTGACGAGCTTAACCATGCTGAGATTGCAGTTATTGAATTCACAGTCTATGAACTTCGATTCTGAAAAGTCTGCATTCGAGAAATCACAGTCATTGAAAGCGCATGCGTCGTATTCTCCTTTCACAAACCCTTTGCCGGCAAAGTCTGCTTTTGTGTAAATGGTGTTGTCGGACGAGTATTCCATATGTTATTCGGCAAGGTCGGGGATTTTGCTGAATTTTTTCGGACTTTGATGTTATCCATTGTGAATGGATACGTACTTCCCCTTGGGTTGTTGAGCCATTATCGACTCAGCTGAAGCACAAATGCTAACAAGGCAAACATAGAATAATTTCATGCTGATTGCGCGATTTCAATCCCATCATAAATTCTACCTGATTTTGTCGTGCTTGGAAAGATAATCCCCGAAAATCAAGGCTGCCAGAGGCGGCTTCGCCCATTTGACGAGTCTCAATTTATCAACTATCTGAGAGTATCAAATTGCAAGGTTGGCCTTTTAATTAATTTTGGACAAGAGCGACCAGAATATCGTCGTTTCATCTTTTGAAAAGCACACCTGCGTCCATCTGTGCCATCTGTGACAATGTGGTTTTTCTATTTCACATCCTTACTGTTTTTGCCTTCTAATCCCTGTTTGTCAGGTTCTGTCCATTGACGCCTCGCTTCCACGGAAAGCAACCTTGCCTCCGAATAGAATTTCAAAGGGAACTTTTTATCTGCATGTCCCACATCGATGAACGCGTTGATCGCGTCAATAACAGACGTGAAAGCATTCTCCTCAAAAAACCTACGTACGACTTTTAGCCAGAATACTGTCAACGTTTCGTGGTATCCTGACGTATCGTTATTGATGGTTCCTACTGAGGTATTGTAATCCTTGATTGCACGGCGAACCCGATCCAATGCTGTTGGCTCATCATAGCGCGAAACATGCCAGAAAGCGACAAGGATGTGTGCTTCATGCGTCCAGGCCGATTTTGGTAGTTCACTCGAATTGAACTGCCTCACGATATCTTCGAATTGTTGCTCGGTATATTTCATATTGACCTGTCTCGAGATCGGTTTTGCATTTCTGAAGTGCTTCCGTGGAGGGAACTCACGGCGCTCTCATGCGCAGTGCCCGTTGATCAAGTCCACAAACGCCTTGATCTTTTGTGACTCGTTCCTATTGGCAACCGCGTGGAGGTCCCCAACATATTTCATTCCAAGGTATACTGCTGTTTCGCGAAATGGTAGCCAGAACTGGTCATCGAGGTGGTTGCCAAGCGAGCAGCTCAGCACCGCCATGCTCTTGGTTCTCAGCTTGCGCCCGAGCTCTTTTTCAATATCCAGCAGGTCGGTGATACGATCGAAGAAAACCTTCATGATACCGCTCATCGCATACCAATATACGGGCGTAGCGAAGATCAGCAGATCATAGTCCAGTACCTTGCGCATCAGTTTGATGTAGTCATCATCGATGTTGTTGTGGTTATAGTCGTAGTAACTGAAATTGTAATCGTTGAGATCGATCACGTCCCAACGTGTCATGGCGACCAACTCGTCGATTACCTTTTTGGTTTCGCCATCACGGCGGGAACTTCCGAGTATAATCACGGTCTGCATGGCTACCGGAAACGAAAATTCAGGACTTACTTTGCCACCTCGCCCGGTGAAATGCCTTTGCCCAGTTCAAAAGAGGCCCCGACAGCACCCACAACAACATGCTGCCTGTCAAGCCCGAGATTTTTTTGGATTGAAAAGACAGCGTTGATGCCTGTGCAATGCGCGCCCACAACGGTGTTCACGTTGTAGGCTTTCATTTTGTCCGTCGTCCACCGCATCTTATCGTCTGATATGTTAAAGAGGTGGAATCCACCTATCAGTGTTGTGATGGGCCGAGGTCCGATTAAAAGTCTTGCATATTCCATCGTATTGACGACGCCGGCATGGCCGCAGCCCGAAATTATTACCAATCCATCTTTTGTGTCGAAGATGAGGGACTGATCCTCGGGCACATTGTCTTCGGTCACCTGACCGTTTGACCGCGCCACTTTCCCGGTTCCGCTCCAATTGCGTTCATCGTTGTTACGGGGAACCGGTCCGGTGGTCCAGACGCCAGGATATATTTCGTTTGCACTTTTATAGTTAACGAATTTTCCTCCGGAGTTTTCGTAATCCAGCTTGAGTTTCGTGAGGAAATGAGTGAAGTCCGGATTCTCAGGCCGTGGATAGAAAGCTCCCTCGCCGATATGGGCAATTGATAATGCCTTCGGATTTTTTGCTGCAAGGTTTTTTCTTAAGGTTATCAGCCCGCCCGTGTGATCGGCGTGGCTGTGACTGATGAATACTTCATTGATACCAGAAAGATCAACTTCCATTTCAGCCGCGTTGCTCAACACTGTCTCAGGTCGGGCGCCTGTGTCAAAAAGCATCTTTCGCCCGTCAAACTCGATCAGAGCACTAAATCCCCACTCACCGATGCCTTGATCTGCAAGCATGGTTGAGAGAATGGTGACTTTAAGTTTCTGAATTTTTTTTGACTGGGCGCTAACTCCGCAAGTAATACCGATAAAAGCCAGGACAAGGAGTTTGATTTGGAGTTTCATGTGAAAGAAGAAATCTAGGAGGTGAAATTACGAATGTTTCATGCAACGACGAAAAGCACCGGAGGGGCTTCGACTCCGCTCAACCTGACAGTGCTTCGAATCATCCGTTCTCAGTTGGGAATGTCACCTGAGTGTCTGTCCGCGTATTTGTTTCGACGAATGAACGTTGTCGAATGGCTATTTCTTCAACTCCAATTTTTTCGCCTGCTTCTGCGCTTTGAGCGCAAGCTCCGTTGCAAGAAAACAATGCGCCTGCGGCATGGCTGTCTCCGTTCGGTTAAGGATATCATTCACGAGCTGACCTCCGTATGGCAATGGCTCATTTGCGCAATCCAGGTAACGTGTTTCCTTATTGTCGACAATGAAAAGGTGGTTGCCATTCGGGTGACCTGCGATGTCGACGTTCTTACGGAGCTCGATGTAACCGTCCGTGCCGAGTATAGTCAGCCTGCCGTCGCCCCAGCTGGCGAGGCCATTGGGCGTAAACCAATCGACGCGAACATAGCCGGTACCTCCGTTGCCCTTGACCATTAGGTCTCCAAAGTCTTCGAATTGCGGGTACTGCGGATAATGAACATTTCCAACTTGTGATGCGACCACTTCCGCTTGTGTCGATCCTGTGAAGAAAAGGAATTGGTCACATTGGTGCGATCCGATATCGCAGATGATCCCACCGAATTTCGCTTTATCAAAAAACCATTCCGGCCTCGTTGACAAGTTGAGGCGGTGCGGACCGAGTCCGATAGTTTGAATAACCTGTCCGATGGCGCCGGACTTGACAAGTTCACCAGCCTTTACAGTCGCGCGGTTTTCAAAGCGCTCACTGTACATGATGGAATAGATCCGTTTGGTTGCTTTCTGGACTCTTCTCACTTCCTCGAGTTGTTCGAGGGTTGTAATGCCGGGTTTGTCCGTCATGAAATCTTTCCCATGGTTCATGACTTTGATACCAAGCGGCGCACGTTCCACCGGGATAGAAGCGCTCACGACAAGCTGAATTGAGTTGTCTTCCAGAATTTCATTTTCACTGCCTGCCTGTTTCGCTTGCGGGTAGCGCTTTGCAAATGCGGCTGCGAGGTCTGGTTCTTTTGCAAAAAAGGCAATCAATTGGCCCCCGCCACGGATGACAGCTTCCACCTGGCTATAGATATGACCATGGTTCAGCCCGATGACAGAAAATTTTATCAAGGGAGTTTGTGGCGATGCACTCCAGTGACGTGTGTCTTTTGATATTGCGCTAGCATTGACGGCGATTGGTAATGCGGTTGCGGCGATGCCAGCAGCTGCAGACAAGGATTTTTTTAGAAAGTCGCGGCGGTTGTTATTCTTGTTCATAAGTTGAAGTTCAAGTTAAGTTCTATTGTGTGGATGGCAACATATTTCGGATAGCGCTGATCTTCCATGCGGATCCTTCATTAACGACAACGAACGTACTCCACATCTTTCTTACACTGCCATCGGCATTTTGAATTTCGTATCGCGCATCTACGATAGCGGATTTTGTATCCAGCAGACGGATTTTTTCAACTTTAAGCGTTCTGGTGCCCGGCGTGTTTTGAGAGCTTCTCAACATACCTTCAACAGACTGCCGCATGCCAGTCCTCCATTCGCCTGAGGAAACCAATTGATCAATATCATGGGTGAGAATACTTTTTAAGAGAAGGGTGTCACGCTTTTCGCGAGCTTCGGAGTATTTATCGATTAGTGAAATGATGACCTTTTTTTGTTTTTCGGTCGGTGTCTGAACTTGCGCCTGGGCGGAATTGAAGCCTGCGAGGAAGAGCAACGTCCACAGCGAAAAGTACTTCATGATTAGGCCGCTTAGATGACCGATCACAAAGTAATGAAATAGAAGATAAAAAACGACCGCTTCTCTTGTTGCACGCGTGTTGCGCAGCTACCAGGGGGATTTTATTGATATGATGATACGAATGATTTGCTAATTGCCGCAGAAGCCATTGTGCGTGCGCCACAACTCTTTTATTCCACTAAGCTCATCATTCCGAATATCAGTCCCCATCATTCCGGCAACGCTGCCATCACAATATTTCGCCGTGGGAGGGACCGTGGAGCACGCAGGACAGCATATTTCAATCCAAAGAATTTCGCGCTGTCGGTAGATTGCGCGCTTAGCATAATAATCCGCATATGTCGAAGGTGCACTGACTGCGGCAATGTCAGCTTTTAGCCAGGGGATATCGTCGGTTGGATTTTTTGTGCTGCAGACGGTTCCGTTTTCCGTACCTGTCACTGCATCCTTCTTACAACCTACAATTGCAAAGCAAAATGCAAGAAAAAATACTATCGCTTTCATTTCGTCGTCAATTTACCTCTTAGACACGGTGAGGAAGTGATAGGTTGGAATGAAAATTAAAAAAGAAAAATGCTCCATGTGATTTCAGATTGTTTTACTTCAATATTGACAACAATGCGATATTGATTACATTGAATTCACAACCCATATCAAATGTCAAAGCAAACGATTGTATTCGTTCACGGTCTTTGGATCCATGCCAGCGCGTGGCAGCCATGGATGGATTTTTTTCAGCAACATGGCTACGCCGCCATCAATCCTCCCTGGCCTGGCGACGGTGAGACAGTTGAGGCTTCCAGGGCAAACCCGGGTGCCATTGCAAATCGAGGGGTTGGTGAAGTTGTTGATAGTTACGCCAAGGTGATTTCGTCACTCCCTCAACGTCCGATCGTCATTGGTCACTCGTTCGGAGGCCTTATCACTCAAATATTGTTAAGCCGCGGCGTAGCCGCAGCGGGAATCGCGATTGATCCCGCTCCAATGAAGGGAGTATGGCAATTACCTTTCTCGGCACTACGATCGGCACTTCCTGTTTTGGGAAATCCGTTCAACATTAATAAGGCCATTTCGTTGACGTTCGATCAATTCCGCTATGCCTTTGTGAATGCCGTCCCCGAAGAAGAAGCACGGCGCATTTACGATCAATGGACAATCCCGGCGCCTGCACGCCCGCTTTTCCAGGCCGCCATGGCAACTTTTGCAGGCACCGAAACCCGTGTGGACACGGCCAACAAGACACGTGGTCCGTTATTGATCACAGGCGGTAGTCATGATCACATAGCGCCTCCAGTATTGGGAAAGGCTTCTGCTGCGAAGTATAATAAGTCGGTAATTACCGATTTCAAGATGTTTGAAAATCGTGGGCATTCGCTCGCATCTGATCACGGCTGGAAGGAGCTTGCGGAATATTCGCTCGAATGGCTGAAAGGGAAGGGCTTTTGAAGTCTGAAGGTTTTTGCTTGAACTCACTCTAATAGGTCCTTTAGTCTCAGCGCGCCGCCTTCGCGTAGCTACGGTGGAGCGAGGAATTTGCTGTTCTGTATTTCTACTTCAGTTTTTTATTAAAGAACTCGATTGTCCTGCTCCACGCCAGTTCGGCAGCAGCTTTGTCGTAGCGCGGTGTGGTATCATTGTGAAAGCCGTGATTTGCGTTGTCGTACATGTAGGCGGTGTATTCTTTATTATTTGCTTTTAGTGCCTGCTCGTAAGCCGGCCAGCCTTCGTTCACGCGTGTGTCAAGCGACGCATAGTGTAAGAGGAGCGGGGCTTTGATCTTGAGTACATCTTCGGCTGTCGGTTGACCACCATAGAAAGGTACTGCAGCCGCCAGTTCTGGAATGCGTACCGCCATCATGTTGGCGATCCAGCCTCCGAAGCAAAATCCAACAACTCCTACTTTGCCATTGCAGTCTTTGTTCGATTTGAGATAATCGTATGCTGCAATAAAATCTTCAAGCATCTCGTTCCGGTCACGCTTGCTTTGCATCTCTCTTCCCTGGTCGTCCGTTCCTGGATAGCCTCCAAGTGGTGTGAGCATGTCCGGCGCGATCGTAATAAAGCCCGCGAGGGCCGCGCGCCTGGCGACGTCTTCAATGTGTGGATTCAAGCCACGGTTTTCATGAACCACAACGATTCCTCCAAGCTTTCCTTTTGCGTCGACAGGTTTGGACAGCAAGGCCTTGATCGTCTTTGCACCTTTCGGAGAAGAATATTCAATGTATTCTGATTTCAGCCTTGGATCGTTTGCCTGAATTTGGATCGCTCCCTTGTAGTCGGGCATCAGGAAGCTCATCAGGGCCGCAACGGTAACTCCGCCCACGGCATAGGTAGAAAGCTTTTGTACAAATTCGCGTCTGTCGATACGGTTGTGAGCGTAGTCGTCATAGAGGTCAAACACCTCTTGCTTAATGTCTTCTTTTCTAATCGTGTGCATAGTTGCTGGCTTAAATGGTCTGCAAAGATCAATGTACGAGATTTGACAGTACATCTACAAAGATTCCACATAAAACCCGCGCCGCAGCGCACTTGCTCGCTCCATGGCACATTCTCCGCGGAGATCAGGCATCCGAGTCAATCGCCATGGTCCGCCCGGCTCAATTTTTTTACCCCACGCAGCGTGATCAATTCCTGCTAAACGTTAACTTGACCGCGTTCCCTTAATACTCCCAATTCATGAAATACCTTTTGATTCTGATTTCCCTCACCGTTGCTTCATGTACCTTGAAGGACAGCGAGGTGAAGACATCCACCACGCACAAGACCACATCTCTGCGGGCACCTGCATACCCGCTCATTACGATCGACCCATATACGAGTGCATGGTCATTCAACGATAGCCTGTACAATGGACCTGTACGTCATTGGACTGGTAAAGTACATTCACTTATTGGCGCGGTCCGGATTGACAATAAAGTCTACCGTTTCCTAGGAAAGGAGCAAACGCCATTGAGATCGGTACTTCCGATGGCAGGGGACGCGGCATGGGAGGGAGCGTTTACCATGAAGGCACCAGGCAATGGGTGGGAGAAAGTTGATTTCAACGCGAAGACTTGGAAGGTGGGTAAGGCAGCTTTCGGTTCACCGGACATGAAGGCGGTCAACACAGAGTGGCCGTCGAAAGAGATTTGGGTGCGTCGTGAATTCACTTTGCCGGACGCAGATATCAACCAGGATCTGATGCTGGAATATTCACATGACGATGATTTTGAATTGTACGTTAATGGCCAGCAGGTCGTGAATACCGGACATCATGCCCGCCATGAGGTGATTACAAGGCTGGATCGTTCATTGCTTCATGCAAACAAAAAGAATGTAATTGCCGCGCATTGTACGAATACAGGTGGCAAAGCGTATGTAGATTTTGGAATCTACGCGAAGGGAGATCAGCGCGAGGTTTTTGCCGACGTCGCTGTTCAGGATAGCATTGCAATCTCGGCGACTCAAACTATCTATTCATTCACATGTGGGCCGGCAAGCCTGAAGGTAAAGTTCATTTCACCATTACTGCCAGATAGTCTCGATCTGATGTCAAGACCAGTGAATTACGTTTCTTATGAAATTTCCTCCAGGGATGGCGCGGATCATGACGCAGCAATCTATTTCGAGATCACACCTGAGTGGGCTGTCGATCAGCCTGACCAGGAAGTGATGGCGGTGAAAGGACAGTCCGGAAGAATTGGTTACGTAAAAACCGGCACCACCGAACAAAAGGTGCTGGGCAAAGTCGGTGACAATGTGCGCATTGATTGGGGATATGCCTATCTCGCCGGCCTGACAGGCGAAAAGACGTCATTGCAAATTGCCGGTGTTGAAAGTGCAAGGCAGGATTTTAACATGGGTGGCGCAGCGGCCAACGGAAAATACAGCTTCAAGGGTAGTATGAAAGATAGTATGGTCGCAATTTCTTACGTGGACCGGCTTGGAAAAATATCGGGCACAGCTTCCGGCTATGTGATGATAGGCTATGATGATATTTCATCCGTGCAGTATTTTGGTGACAACAGACCGGCCTGGTGGAAGAAAAATGGGGCAGTATCGATGGACAGCGTACTGACTGCCGCTGCTGATGGTTATGAAGCAATCGTTGCGCGGTGTGTAGAGTTTGATAATGCTCTGTGGGATGAAACATTGAAGGCGGGTGGAAGGGATTATGCGGATCTCTGCGTCCTTGCGTTCAGGCAGTCTATCGCGGCGCACAAGCTCACAGCGGACGCCGACGGCAACATTCTTTTCCTTTCAAAAGAAAATTTCAGTAATGGTTCCATTGGCACTGTCGATGTCACTTATCCATCGGCGCCTTTGTTTTTGCGTTACAACCCGGAGCTCCTCAAGGGCATGATGAATCCTATTTTTTATTATTCTGAAAGTGGGAAGTGGGCGAAGCCGTTCGCTGCGCACGATGTTGGGACCTATCCAAAAGCAAATGGGCAGACTTATCCGGAGGATATGCCGGTTGAAGAGTGCGGCAACATGCTGATACTTACAGCGGCGATCGCAGGTGTTGAGGGCAATGCAACTTATGCCGAAAAACATTGGGCTGCGCTGTCGATCTGGGCGGATTACCTATTGAAGAATGGACTCAACCCCGAGAACCAGCTCTGCACCGACGACTTTGCCGGGCACCTGGCGCACAACACCAATCTTTCTGTAAAAGCGATAATGGGTATCGCATCATATGGAAAGCTGGCCGAGATGTTGGGTAAGGCCGAAGTAGCATCCAAATTTCGCGACGCGGCCGGACAGATGGCGATTCAATGGGAGTCGATGGCAAACGACGGGGACCACTATCGCCTGACTTTTGATCAGTCAGGTACCTGGAGTCAAAAGTATAATATGGTCTGGGATCGTCTGCTTGGGTTCAATCTCTTCCCAAAAAGTGTTATCGATAAAGAGCAGGCGTACTATAAGCAGAAGCAAAATCAATACGGTCTGCCGCTGGACAACCGTCGGTCCTATACGAAATCTGATTGGATTGTGTGGACCGCGACGCTTGCTGACGACCAGGAGACTTTTCAGGCACTTATCGGACCCCTGCACAAGTATGCCACCAACACCCCAACACGCGTCCCGATGTCTGATTGGTACGAAACAGTCGACGCGAAGCAGTCAGGATTTCAGGCACGCTCAGTAGTGGGTGGCTACTTTATCAAAGTTTTGAAAAAGCCAGTGTTGAAAGATTGATTTACCCGAGGCTGTTGAATTCTTCGTCAGTTACGCGGTTCAACCAATTGACAACGCCTTTTTGAGTGTTTGGGTTGATGGCGATGTGAGTCATGGCGTGATCACGGGATGCGCCATGCCAATGCACAACATCCGGAGGTATAGCGATTGTGTCTCCTTTTCTAATCAACTGAATCGTTTTCCCTTTTTCCTGGTAATACCCCACTCCGTCGGTAACGATGAGGACCTGCCCACCGGGATGCGTGTGCCAGTTGTTCCTTGACCCCGCCTCAAACACGACATTTCCGATTTGGCAGTTGAGCGACGGTCCGTTTGGCAGCAGCGTTCGTATAGTTGCATTACCAGTAAAATATTCGGCCGGCGCCGGCTCACCTTTTGGAAAAATGTCAGCCTGGTTGTTGGATGAATTCATAAAGTTATGATGTGCTAACTGACTACTGCCCACTGCCTACTGCCTACGACCGATTACCGACTCACCGCTTCTTCCCTCCAAGCATCACCGGCGTAACCTCTATCAGCTCCAGTGATTTTACCATGTCTTTCGTAGTGCTTTTGTATATCTTGAAATGGGGAGTCTCAAGGTGCGAAAGGTAGGCCGCCTGATTCGCATAAGTTTCAAATATGGTTATGTGCGATGGATTATTCTTCTCGGCGACCGCATACAGGGTTATAACTCCCGGTTCGATCCGTATCGATGCTTCGATCTCTTCTTTCAGTGCCGTACTATAAGGGCCCAATTGCGCAGGATCGATCACGAGCTTCGCCATGCGAACAACATTATTTTGATCCTGGGCCATCGTCTTTGCGAAGAAAAGCGGGACCGCAATTGCGATCGCAACCCATCTTAATGATGTACGCTTCATCGCTATGGATTTTTTGAATCAGCTTCGTGCAATTTATCCCTTTTCCGGCGAGGCGCCAAGCCACTGAACTTCTACTACTTCAGGCAATGTCTTGCTGAGTTTGGTTACTTTAATCTTATAGTTGAAGATGACCTTCTCGTCGCCTTCGCGCAGAGGAGGGAGGTGGAAAGTAAGCAAGCCAGCCAGCGTTTCGTATTCTTCTGACTCAGGAAAAGAGTACTGCAGAAACTTATTAATGTCGTGCAGCGAAGACAATGCCTGGATCTGGTAGCGATCTTTATCGAGCGGCTGAACAACCAACTGCTCATGATCGTGCTCGTCCTGGATATCGCCTACCAGTTCTTCCAGGATATCCTCCAATGTCACCAGTCCCACGTTTCCACCAAACTCGCTGACCACGATTGCCAGCTGCGTTTTCGTTTTCTGAAATTCGCGAAGGAGTGAATCGATCGGCTTCGTCTCGGGCACAAAATGCACTGGCCGCATGACGTCCTTCAGGCCTTTGTCGGACTTGGCCATGAACAGCGCGATGATATCTTTTGCATGTGCGATGCCGACGATGTCTTCAAGCGAGTTTTCGTAAACCGGATACCTTGAGTAACCTTCCCTCAGCACGATGTCCATCACTTCTGAGATCGGCGAATTCACACCCAACGCTGAGATCTTTACGCGTGGCACCATCACTTGGCGCACCACGCGGTCATCAAAATCAAAAACGTTCTGGATCAACTCGCGCTCACTTTGCTCAATCGCTCCACCTTCTTCGCTCTCGGCAATAATCAGCTTAAGCTCTTCTTCAGAATGAATCTCGGTTTCGTTCATCGGCCTGATGCCGATCACCTTTAGAATGATATTGGCAAAACCATTCAACAGCCAGATGAAAGGACGAAAGACAATGAAGAATATCCGGAGAGGCAAGGACAGCGTCAACGTGGTTGATGTCGGGTAGCGAATGGCAATCGTTTTTGGAGCGAGCTCGCCAAACACAATGTGCAGGATGGTGAGCGTGACAAAGGCCAGCGGAATAGCTATTGCGTGAGCGGCAGTTTCACTCATTTCGAATCCCATGCCATGGATGGCTGATAGAACTATTTTAGAGAAAACATCTTCTCCCACCCAACCCAGGCCAAGGCTGGCCAGCGTAATCCCGAGCTGCGTTGCCGCCAGGTATCCGTCGAGGTTACTGATGATTTTGGTGGCGGCATCCCGGGATAAATTCCCCTTTTCTACTGCTATTTGAGAGGATCTTACTTTAACGATGGCAAATTCTGCGGCGACGAAAAAGCCATTCAAAAGAACGAGCGCGATCGTCAGTATCAGGTCGAAGGTCATAAAGGAACCTCAAAGATAATCAGTTTGGGTATTTCTGCCGGCAAAAGGGATTTTGGGCGCCTGCCCGGAAAAAGGCTCCAATTAACGGTTGAACTGCTCGAACAAATACATCGTATAAATGCCCCAAAAATTTCCGGTCACCATACTAAGAATGGCAAGGAGAATAGCGTGTGGCATCCAGTCTTTGTTATAGGCTGCCGTTACAGCGGGCGCGGTCGAAATGCCGCCCAGGTTGGCCATGCTGGCAATGGGCGCCCATGCCATGTGGAGGTTCAATACTTTTGCAAAGAAAAGCAACACGATGTAGTGGAACGCGATCCACGCCACACACACGCCGACGAACTCCACGGGGAGCGATAAGCTCGTGAAATCCAGGCGAAGGCCGAGGATCGCCATAATTATCAGGATCAGCACACTACCTGCCTTGATAACGAAATCAAAATTCCAACCGGAAATAATATTGCTTAACGCCAGACCGATGAAAGAAAGTAAAATGATCCGGACCAGAAAATCTCCGGTAAGGATGTTTACAATAACTGTCGCGAGGATCAACGGCGAAACAGTTATTACCAAAGACCTGATGGAATTATCGCGATTCGAATTGGAGGATTCCAATTGCGCTGGCATCGTTGATTCGATATGCATCATTGCGTTGACCGAATCACTGCTTTTAATAGCCTGGAACATTAGAATGGTCCAGACGTTCACCAGCAGGTTATCGAGCACGATGATTGAAAGAAACAATGGCTCCGGACAGTGTGTAAGCTCGCGCAGAACCAGTTGACTGGTACTGCCACCGATCCAGCTCCCGACAATCGGAACTAATCCTCTCCAATATTCCTGCTCAACCCAGAGTTGTTGAGAGGCAGGGGAGATGCCTGATAGAAGCCATACCAAAAGGACAGGCAGCGTGGCGATGGCGAATGAACCAATCCCAAACAAGACTATCGGCTTAACGCCCACACGCTTTAACTGTTCGATAGAAAGTGCGCTCATAACAATGACTATGGTCAGCGGTATAATCCAGTTCCTCGAAAGGCTATGGAGGTACACTTTGGAAAGATCCAAAGATGCGCTGTGCGTAACCAGGGCCGGGATAAGGTAGACAAACAGAATAGCAGGGATCCAGTGGAGCACGCGCCTGACCCACAACGTCGTCTGCCGTGTTATCCATGTTACAGCTATTACTGTGAACATGACAATAAGAGTGGCTAAAAGCTCGGTTTGAATAGTGCTTGTTTCCCGTGGAATCGGCCAGAAGGTAGCCAAATTCGCACTTTTTCAAAATTTATTGATTATCAATAAAACTTTATTGATATTTGATCGTTATTTATCAAAAATCAATAATCAGATATGAAATTCAACACGGAAACAAGGACTGGGCAGGTGCTGGCGGTACTCTATGTCCTGGCATGGATCGCATTCATCGGATTTCTCATCAACGCAGGGGCGATCCTGATCTCGGCGGGGGTAAGCATATTCGCGCCGGAGGCCGCCACAAACATCTATCGCGGTGCAAATCTTTATGCGATCCGTCAGCAGAACTGGGTTTATTTCGTGTGGTCGATATCACTGATGGTGGCAGTGCCAGTGCTGAAAGCGATGGTGTGGCAGCTGGTTATTAAGATACTATCCGTTATGAAGCCGGAAGATCCTTTCAAAATGGAAGTCGCGCGGATGCTCGAACGCATCAGTTATATGTTGTTTGGAACGTGGATTGTCGGAATGGTAGGCAATGTCAAATATTCCTGGTTCGCGAAAATAACCGGTGAGCTTCCAGGGGTGGAGGTTTCGGGGGAATTCATTTTCATGGCGGGACTTGTCTTCGTGATTTCGCAAGTGTTTAAGCGTGGCGTTGAGATACAGGCTGAAAACGATTTGACTGTATAACTTATGCCGATCACTGTGAATCTCGATGTCATGATGGCGAAGCGCAAGGTCTCGTTGAGTGAGCTTGCCGAAAAAGTTGATTTGACGCTCGCCAATCTTTCGATCTTGAAAACCGGCAAAGCAAAAGCTGTACGGTTCAGTACGTTGGAGGCAATATGCAAGGCGCTTGATTGTCAGCCTGGTGATATCCTTGAGTATCAGGGAGAGAAACAAATCCACTAACCGCGGAGACGTGCCTCCATAGTTCTTCGTAACACTGTTTTCATTGCGTCTTCGCGCCTGCGGTTAAATCTATTTGGAGCGTAGTGACCTAACTCCCTTCCTTCACGCTCTTCCCAAATTTCTCCCAATCAAAACCAGTCTCAACCCTACCGTGCCGCAGTGCCGGGATCTGAGTGGTAATCAATAACGTAGTACCGCCGATGTCAGCGCGATGGTGCTGTGGGATTTGCTGCTTGACGGCCTTGACCATTTTGAATTTCACGCCTTCAAAAAATTCCTGTATCGAGCCTTTTAGTGTGTTGATGTTATCCATACCATACATCAACACCACTTCCGGTTTGTGTGCAGCGATTTTTGACAGGATCGTACGGATGCGGGTCGGATAAAGGTAATCCTCATAAAGTGCGCGGCTTTTCAACCATGGAAGGTTAGGCATCTCCAGCCATGCGTAGTACCACCCATGGTTATGTGGGCCGGGAAGCGGATATAGCTGGATCAATGCCTCGTTTGCCTTTGCAGCTGACGCGAAATTTTTTTGCTGATATGTCATCATTTCCGGCAGGGGCTTGTTTTCGAACCCATGCCTGAACGAAACCAGGTTTTTCCAAACGTTGTGCTGCGCGGCGTTTTTTTCGAATCGGTATTCGTGCATGTTTTTATAAGTGCCTGCCTTTGGGCCTTCCCATCTGAATACTACATGCTGATAGAGCTCACGTATGTCCGCAAGGTCTCCTTTTGCATTGTGGTGCGATTGCTTAAAGTAGTTGATTTTGTCCGCGACCTCTTCTGGTACCTCGCCACCTCCTTCCTCGTGACCAATGAACCAGAAACGCGCATACCACGTCCCGTAGCCGTAAAAGTTATCGATCCACTGAAGAAGTTTTTTTTCGTCGATGAGCATAGACCATAAAGATAGATTTTGGCCTGCGGATCTTACGAAGGCCCGAAATGAATTGCCATGCAGGCGGGTATTTTCAAGGATGTTCCTATTTTAATGGTATGAAAAACATTTTGCTGGCCTTTATTCTGACGATTTTCGCGGCCTGCGCTACAAAGAAAGAGACATCACCTAATGGCTGGACTCCACTCTTTAATGGTATTGACATCAACGACTGGATCGTCAAGATTCATCACCATGATGTGGGAGTAAATTTTGGGAACACGTTCCGGGTTGAAGACAGTACGATCAGGGTGGTGTATGATCAATATGGTGATTTCAACGATCAGTTCGGTCACCTGTACTTCAAAACACCTTTTTCCAGTTTTCACCTTAAGCTCGAGTACCGCTTTGTCGGCGAGCTGCAGCGCGGGGCCCCGGACTATACGCTCCGCAACAGCGGCGTGATGTTTCATTCACAAGATCCGCATTCGATGCCAAAAGAACAGAACTGGCCGATCTCCGTTGAGATGCAATTCCTGGGCGGGCTTGGTGATGGCAAGCTGCGCCCGACTGGCAACATGTGCTCGCCGGGTACTGAAATATTTTTTAATGGCGAGAAGTATCCTCAGCATTGTCTCAATTCCAGTTCTAGAACCTATGACGGAGACCAATGGGTGAGAGCGGAGTTGATCGTTTATGGCGACTCACTTGTAACACATATCATCAATGGTGACACGGTGCTGCGCTATTCGAAGCCGCAAATGGGAGGGGGCGTCGTGAATGGATACGACTCGTTGCTATGGAAGCCTGGTCAGCCGTTGAAGTCCGGGTATATCGCGTTGCAAAGCGAAGGTCAACCCGTGGATTTCAGGCGAATCTTCATCAAAGAGTTGAGGTGATTTCGATTTCTTAATGTCAGTTCACTACTTGCACGGAGTGGCTAGGATGAACACGAAACTCGTGGTGTCCGTTGTGGGCATTGCTTCGTGGGCTTTGTGCTCCCTGTATTTTCTGTCGCTACTTTCTATCTGCAACCAGCTTCGGGTAGTGTGCAACGATGAACTTGTCAATGACGTCGAGGTACGCGTCCAGTTCCATTTCGTCCAGATCGATTAACGTTTCTCCATTTGCCGTCACGACGGTGAGCTTATGAAGAACTTTTCGCTCATCGCGGACAAGCTTGATGAGCTGGATTTGGTCCAATGGGAAATCACCTTCTTTCTCGTTGTTTTTATATCCGATCGTGTCTGTGCCGAGTTTGAGAAAATCATTGTAGTTCTTGATGCCAGAGATTAGGGTCGCGATGACGGGAAGGACCATGCATACGGTTGCCCAGATTGCAAAACGCACGGGGCGCACATCGAACTGGTAGTAAATGAAGGCGAAGATGGCGGGGATGGCCAGATACATAACCACCTGCGCTTTCAGCTTCGTGGGGTGATTCCTGAACACCACGTGATCAGCTTCGGGCTTGATCTTAACTTTAAAAAGAAAATCCTCCCAGAGTATCAAAACCATGATGACTACGGCAATTGCTACCAATACCATGCCCAGGTATGCTTTGGCCTCCTCATCGAACAGATCCTTCCAGGCGACATCGAAGATCTGCGATGACAAAAAGAAGGCAATGAAAAAGATAAGTATCAAGAGTCCGATACTGAGTTCCTTGGGATAAGTGTGTCGTATGACTTTTGCCATAGTGCGCCCGATATTCAATTTTCAGGCGCGATTATAGTAAAAAGCAGTCAAACGGGACGACAAAATTCTTTTAAGTTGAGCTAAACTCTCGGTAGAATGAGGGAAATGCGTACGAACAGCATTGGGAAACGGGCGCGCGCTACGGTTTTGTTGAGATCAAATTCCGCTGAGACGCCGGTAAAGATAACATGGATGGTGTCGTCTTTTACTCAGACCGGGGTGACAATTGAATTTTTGTAAACTCAGAATTCGCGTGAATTCATTTTGATTAGTTCCACATTGTTCCGACCAGACCCAACACGATCCCCATCCACAAGCCGATCAAGCCTATTACGATGCTGGCTGCGATCGCCACCGCTTTATTGATCCCAAGTCGCGCGTGAAAGCGTAGGATATAGTAGTTGCATAAGCCAGCCATCGCGCCGGCAAGTGGTTCTACAATAAGTGGTCTTACATGCCAATATTGACCCCAATGCGGTGGAGTGATCGTTGGTGCGCCTAAGACAAAAAATGAAATTACTGCGAGGCCTATTGCTGCGCCGATGAGCATGCGCGTTGCCAGCGAAGCTTGGCTGTCCTGTGATGTCGAGCTGCCTGTTGTCATAAAAGTGATTGTTGTCGATTGATTTTCCGCTAATATAAAAGTACTTTCAAATGCAAAGTAAATGGAACCAGATCGCCATGCAAGGAGAGGAGGTAATATTTATAGATTTATATTGGCGGAATGATCGTCCACCTCATCGACGGCACCTACGAGCTTTTCCGGCATTTTTACGGGCACAGGAGCTATAACAAAGGCAAGGACAAGCCGTTTGGCGCCACCGTCAGCTTGCTCCACGGAGTGTTGCAGATGATCGAAGAAGGGGCAACGCATCTTGGCGTGGCGACAGATCACGTCATCGAATCGTTCCGCAACGACCTTTGGCCGGATTATAAAACAGGAGCAGGAATTGAGCCGGCCCTTCGTAAGCAATTTGTTCCATTGGAGAACGCCTTGGTGTCAATGGGCATTGTTGTTTGGCCTATGGTCGAATTAGAAGCAGATGATGCCCTTGCTTCTGCTGCCCACCTGGCCTCGAAAGACCCGCGCGTTTTGAAAGTTTGCATCTGGACGCCTGATAAAGATGTGGCGCAATGCGTACGTCAGGATCGCGTGGTACAAATTGATCGCCGTGCAAAAGTGATCAGGGATGCTGACGGTGTGCGCAAGAAGTTTGGCGTGACTCCGGAATTGATCCCGGATTTTCTAGCCCTGGTGGGAGATGCCGCTGACGGATATCCTGGAATTTCAGGCATTGGAAAAATAACGGCAGCACAGCTGTTGAATCAATATGGTCCGATCGGGGATTTTCCAAAAAAGATACTGAGCGAAAAACGTCAGCAAGCCCTGTTGTTCAAGCGCCTCGCGACACTACGAACAGATGCAAAACTATTTAAGAAGGTGGATCAGCTCCGTTGGAACGGGCCGACTGATTCGTTTCAGATGATGGCCACTACGCTGGGGGACCAGAAGTTGTGGGAGCGTGCTAATGCGTTAGCGGGGAAGCTAGGGTTGTCTGAAGAAACTTAACTATCTTCCATAAATACCTGAACCAACTAGCCTCAGTCATATGCTTAAACCTGCAAAACCCATTGTCACAATCCTATTTGTTTTACTATTTATTGGCCAATCCCTTGCGCAGGAGAAAATAATTTCGGGGATGTCCCTGGATCGCCTGAAGCGTTACGAAAATTTTATCAAGACGGAAATTGAACAGGGGAAGATTCCGGGTGCCGTTACGCTCATTGTTCGCGATGGTATTGTCGTGCAGCAGGGTTCATACGGATATAATAATTTGGCGACGAAGACACCGATGACCTCTGATGACCTTTTCTTTATACAGTCGATGACCAAGCCGATCATCACGGTAGCGTTCATGATGCTGTATGAAGAAGGTTATTTCATGTTGAACGACCCGGTTTCAAAGTACCTGCCGGAATTCAAGAACCTGCGGGTGAGTAAAGATGTGTCAAAAGGTGCCGCCGGAGAAACTGAGCCCTTAGAACGTGAGATCACGATCGCTCACTTGCTGAGTCATACTTCAGGGCTGACACACGGACTCGGACGGAGTCAGTTGGACAAAGATTTCATCAAGGAGTATTTTGGAAAGCCATGGCCCGACATTCAGGCACGCGCCGCGAACCTGACTAAATTTCCATTAGTTGGGCAGCCAGGTAAGCAATGGTATTATAGCGCCGCGCCGGATGTTTTATCTGTATTGATCGAAAAGTTCTCAGGGCAATCGACCAATGACTTTCTCAATGAACGCATCTTCAAACCACTTGGGATGAAAGACACGGGATACAACATTCCGAAGGCGCAGCAGTCGCACGTCGTCAAGCTCTGCTCGAGGACGGATGATGGAAAATCTGTAGTCGCGACCAACCAACCTAAAATGGAGGGCAATACCGTATGGAGTGGTGTCAACGGACTTTTCTCCACGGCTTCTGACTACATGATCTTCTGCCAGATGTTGATGAACGGCGGGAAATGGAACAATAAGCAATTCCTCAGCAGGAAGACTATTGAGCAAATGACCTACAATCATAGTAGCAATCTGTTCGATACACCCGGTGAAGGTTTTGGTTTTGGATTTGCTGTTACACAAGATGTTGCCGCCACAAACAATCTTGGTTCCAATGGTATTTTTTACTGGAGTGGTGCTTTCAATACTCATTTTTTTATTGATCCGAAGGAACGCCTCATTTCGATTTTCATGACGCAAGAGGAACCGTACACCTCTTTTTATCATGTCAAAATGAGACAACTCGTCTATCAGTCAATTGTCGATTGACCCCGGCAGAGAATTGCTGGAAGTCTGCGTAAATTGGCGGCCCGTATGAGGCTGCGTGCGCTTACCATATTCTTGCTGTCGACGGTTTCAGGATATTGTCAGCGCGAGCTTGTTATGGACACCTCCGCGGTCAAGCAGATGCTGGAGCTTAGTCGCAAGGATCAATGGATTGATCCATATCGATCGCTGAGCTATGCGGAGCAGGCTTTGAAGGAATCCGAGAAGCTTAATTACCGAAAAGGAATTGCGATTGCCAGCAATTTGCAGGCGTTTTGCCTATGGGCTTTCGGCGACAATGAGCTCGCAATCCCGGCTGCGTTGAGAGGACTTGAAATAGCGCAATCAGATAACTTCCCGTTGATCCAGGCAGAAAGCAAATACCTGCTGTCCCGCAGCTATATGGATCTGGGCGAGAATAAGAAAGCCAAACAGTTGATTGCCCAATCGGAATCCATAGCAACATCAGGCCGCGATTGGGAATTGCTGTGCAGTGTTTACAATCTGAGGGGCGTCATCCTGTTTGTGGACAACAAGGTCGACAGCGCGCTGTATTTCTATGAGAAAGCGTTTCAGATAGGGAAGGAGAAGGAAGTTAATCCTATCAATTTGCCCAGGATCATCTCAAATATCGGAGAATGTTATGCGGTGAAAGATCCGGCGCTTGCGTTTCGCAACTTCACAGAAGCATTGGCAATGGCGCAGGCATCAGGTAATAAGATCACGGAAGCATCCGTTTCGGCAATCATTGGTCGAACCTACCTTCGGATGAAGGACCTGAAGAATGCGGAATCGAATTTGACACATGCGCTTGAACTGGCGCGTTCGCTTGGCTTGAGGCGTGTCATTCGCAATGCTTATGCGGGGCTTGTAGATATGCGGCTTCGACAAGGGAGAGGAAACGAGGCAGTTGTTTATCTGCAGCAGTACTATGCGGTTCGCGACAGCTTGCTGAACACTGCCAAAGTGAGAGAAATCGTAGAGCTGGAAGCCAGGCACGAACTTCAACTAAAGGAACAAAACATCAGACTGCTGGAGAACGAAAAGAAGATAGAGACCATTTGGAAGAATCTGCTGATCGGGCTTGTGTTCCTTTTGATACTTGCTTCTGGCGCGCTGTTTCTGTGGCAGCGCTTCCGTTATCGGAAAAATCGTGAAATGCTGAATCTCCGAATCGACTATTTATCGCGTCAGCAAAAAGATAATATAAATGCGTCCAGATCGTCGGCGGATAATGAAGACGGAATCGAGTCGTACGATCAGAAGCTTTTGAAGAAGGCCATTGCAACAGTGGAAGCCAATATCGACGATAATCAGATGAGTGTGGAGCGCATGGCTGAGGAAATGAACATGAGCCGCACCAGTCTCCACAGGAAAATCAAGTCTATTACAGGATTTCCTCCAAGCGAACTTATTCGCAGCATCCGGCTACGCAAAGCTGCTCGATTGATCGCGAGCCGTGTTGATTCCGCAGCACAAATCTCACGTATGGTTGGATTCGAGGATTATTCCCATTTCTCCAAGGCATTCAAGAAACATTTTGGCGTGTCGCCCTCGGCTTACCAGGAGCGAACCGAGACAATTGAAAACCGGAAGAATTGAAAACGCAGCGGCCCTGAGGCGCAAAGATTTGCAGGACTTCGGAGTGTTAAGAGTTTACGAATCGCTTGAATCCACTCTTGTTTAAACTGCCGTTGAGGTTGATTAGCAGGCCCAATCTTTTATCTGCGAGCATTTAGATAACTAATATCTGGGCTCGTGAAACGGCAAATGATTTCGAAGGCACGTACTTCGCAAAAAGCATTTCTCTGAGCTTCTGCGTCTCTGCGGTTCAACTCCTCATGGCTTCCCGTTCCAAATACCTGTCTGCACGTCAAAATGGCCCTTTTCGGCCCAAATTTTAGACGCCCGACCATGTAAATGGGAGATTCTGACAACCCACGCTGAGGGTTAGGCCAATACTTTTGCGGCCTTAAAATTCAAAAACAAAAAAATGAAACTAGTAACCAGAACTCAACGCATTCTTGCTGTTCTAATCGGCATTGTAATGCTGGTGGCGCTCGTTCTCCAGATGCTCCACGATGTGGGAAGAAAAGTCGGAACATTTTAAATCTAAAAATCAAATACCTAAAAAGAATGGAGATGGAAATCACAATGAATCCAAATAAAGCCCTGTGGGAGAAAGGCGACTTTACACGCATCGCACAAAGTATGCGTGAGAGCGGCGAGTCTGTGGTTAGGCAGTTTGACATTCCAAAAGGCGCACACGTACTGGACCTGGGATGCGGCGATGGTACGACTGCCATTCCGGCGGCAAGGAGAGGTGCCATTGTTGTTGGTGTCGATATTGCGCGCAACCTCGTGCGGGCAGGAACGATCCGGGCGCAACAAGCCGGTTTGAGTAATATCACATTCAGGGAAGGCGACGCCTGCGATCTGAGCGAACTGAAAGATGGATCCTTCGATGTTGTCGTAAGTATTTTCGGCGCGATGTTCGCCCCACGGCCAGTGGATGCTGCGAAAGAAATGGTTCGCGTCACCAAGGCGGGAGGGAAGATCATTATGGGTAATTGGATACCGGGCGACCCGACATTAGTTGCCCAAATCCTTCGAATAAGTTCTGCTTACACCCCTCCGCCGCCCGCGGGTTTTGTGAGTCCGATGCAATGGGGCGTGGAAGATGAGGTGCTCAAGCGCTTCAAACAGGCCGGCATAGATAAGAAAAACGTTTCTTTTCAGCGCGACACCTATACTTTCAATTTTCCGGGTGCGCCATCCGATTTTCTCAGGCTGTTCAGGTCTTACTATGGTCCTACCATGAATGCATTTGATGCAGCAGAGAAAAATGGCAAGGCAGATCAGCTGCAGCGTGAACTGGAGGACTTGTTCAAAAGCCAGAATTCAAGCACGACCTCCAATCACACGCGCATCCCCGCGACATTTTTACGGGTGACGGTGAAAAAGCCGGGAGGGGTATTGTAGACACGTCCGCAGGAATAGACCTTGCAGAAGGGAATCATGAATCGTGAGCGATGAATTGAGAATTTAGAAGTTACCCCATTAACTATTAACTATTAATTATTCTCTATTCAACTTCAAGATATTTGTCACCTCACAATCTGGACCCAACTCTTGCAGGTGAATTTGTTGTCGATCGTTACTTCATAATAATAAACCCCTTCGGACAATCCTTCGCCAGCCCAGTTTTCTTTGTAGTCTTTACTTTGATACACGGGTGCGCCGTACCTGTTATAGACCACAAGTGCAGCCGACAATCCGGTATCAGAAAGGAAGCTTGCGCCGTATTTTATCCTGAAGAAATCGTTCGCTCCGGGGGAAGCGCCGGGTGTAATTACGTTTGGCACGAACCACGTATAGACGTCAATTGTCTTGCTGTCCTTATAATTGCATCCTCCTTTGTTCCCATTGAAAGTGACATTGTATGTTCCGTCTTTATCAAAAGCATGAACTGTCTTAGCATCAGTTGATGTAACGCCGTCGCCGAAATCGAAATTGAAGCTGTCGGCACCCGTTGTTAAGTTCTCAACTTGCAGCAATGACCGGGTCGTACAATCGTGGGTGAGGCTCACGTTAAAATTTGGTTTTAGCCCAGGTTGAACCTTGACGTTTACGGTGTCTTTCACCACACAGGAGTTGATGTCATGTATTGTTACAAAAAATCGAGTTGTGACATCGGGAGAGACTATCGGCGAAGGGCTCGCCGAGGTGAACGTTCCCGCTTCATTCCTCCATTCATAGGATGCGCCATCACTTCCCAAAAGTTGCACGTTGGTTCCCTGGCAAATGGATTGATCTGGACCTCCCGAGCCCCTTGGTCTATGTATGAATATTGTCACCGCGGTGGAATCTTTTCCCTTACAGGTGCCTGCATCAATTGCCTTCAGTCTGACCACGTATGTTCCTTCAGCCAGATATTGATGTATGATGTCATCCCGGTCTGTCTTCGTAATGTTGGTTCCATCGCCGAGCTTCCATTCGAAGAGTTCGCCTCCAATGCTTTTGTTTTGAAAAACAATCTTATCGGGCATGCAAATCTGGGTAATGCCGGGCGAAGTCAGCGCAACGTTGTTGGTTTGAATGCGTGCTTTCAATGACGAAAGGTCAAACTTGAATGCTGCATTGTTACAGTTGAGACTGTTGTTGCGGCTCGACCACGCATTGGGAGTAACCGGGAAATCGGAAGACGGACCAAATGGATTCCCGGCCTGGCAGCCGGAACATACTGCGTGATAAACTACGCCGCTTTTGTCGAAGCGGCTTGTGCCCCCATCGACGTGTGTGCGGGATTGTGTGCCACCAAGATAGGAAGCGTAAAGGAGCTGAGAAGCATCAGCAGTAAGGACCATGAAATAGAAATCTGATCCGCTTGAGGTGGTTTGGAACGCATCGGCGGTCAACGGCATGCCTCGTGTACTGCTCCCCGGCCAATGACCAGCTTGCGTGTTTACGTATCCACCCCATCCCGACATGTAAAGATTGTTGCACTCGTTTACAAGAAATGAGGTGGGCGAAATATCCGGTGTACTTCTTCCTGAGCCGAACACCGTAGATAAAACAAGTGTTGTGAGATCGCTTGAAAATTTCTGCAAGAATTGGTGACCGTTGTTGTTGTGGTATGCGCCTGGCGATACGGGAAAATTTCCTGCCGATTGGCCGTACACATACACGTCCCCGCTGCCATTCAGCTCAAGGAAATAGACCTGGTCGAACTGCGGAGTGCCGGTAAATGTCGCCGAAAGGATTGAGCTTCCGTCTCCGGCAATTTGTGCTATCCACCCATCGACACTTCCGCTGAGCGCGGCTTGGTATGCACCTGTAGTGATTGGGAAATTAGTGCTTGTAGTACCGCCGGCGGCATACACGGTTCCTCCCTGACTGAGCTTAATAGTATGGGAGGCGTCGTCTGAGGCACCGCCAACGAATGCACCCCAAAGGACCTGCGAAAGGTTTGGGTTGAGTTTAACTATGATAGCGTCTGTTGATCCTCCATGGTAACTGGTGCTGAAGCTATTGGACAAGGGCAAGTCCGGTGAGGAGGTTACGGAGCTGATGTACACATTGTTTTGATCGTCAGTAATGATATCACCCCGCAATTGATCGCCATAATTGGCCGTGAGCGGTGACACATTTGGATTGAGACCATCGTTTGCTGCTCCCCCGAGAAGCGTTGAGGATAGCAGTTGGCTGCCATCGGCGCTGATACGTGCGACAAAAATGTCAGAACCGTTTGTGTATGGGATGACATTGAATTCAGCGGTCCCCCCGTGAAATGTCTGGCTCACGGCTCCGGTGGTCGTCGGAAAATTTGGTGATCCCGTGGTGCCAAGAATCATAAGTTCATTGTTTTTATTCACCACCAATGAATGAGATGATTCCGAATCTGCACCTCCCAGATATGACGCATATAGCAATTGCTGTCCGATAGAATCGTATTTTAAGATGGCAACATCATAGATGCCGCCATAGGTCGTTTGAAACGCACCGGCAGTGGCGGGGAACGTGCCGCTGAACGTGTTGCCGACAAAGTGATTGGTAACTCCGGATGAGTACAGTGTTCCATGTTCCCCTGGTGTGGCCGTACTACCCCAATTGTCGGCGCGGGACCCGGAATAGGTAGAGAAGATGAGCAGCGGATCAATTACGAGCTCGAAGCAGGGGTCATATCCAACAGGAAAGCAAAAGCTAAGGGCGTTGGCAGCAAGTATGTATTCGCATGGAACAAAAACTTTCTTACCGTCGATCAATTGAAAAGCAACCGGTTTCTTCTCGACCATTGAAACATGTTTTCCGTGCACGTTGATATCACCGTTCTCAGCGGACATTTCATCGGCTCCGTTGTATTGTATGCTGATCACGGCTGGATCGGTGCCGGGCGTGACAATAAAATCATACTTCAGATTATCGCCACTCGAATAAACCGAAAGGTCAATTCCCTGATACAGCTCTTTGTACCGAACGGATTCGTAGGCAGCCGCCCGGGACGCCCATGAAGTTGTATCATTGCCGATGAAGTAGTTGTAATAGGCTTTTAGTCGCCGACCGGGGATTGCTTTCGCAAATGGATTCGCGCCAGGGAAACTGACCTGTATTGCTGTTCCTTCAACGATGTCATCTCTGTGTTCGCTTGATCCGTTCGTAAGGCCGGAATGGCCCATTTCGTGCAACTGTTCCAGCTTTTGCTGGTCGAGAAAGTAATATCGGAAACCTTCGGACTGGAGAAGCATGGTGCCTCCCGCAATGCGCGCGCCGAAATCGACACCTTCGGGCCATTGCATCTTATTCTCAATGAAGCGGATGGCCGGCTCCTGGGCAAGCGCGAAACCGATGGCAAATAACTCCACGATCAAGACCAAGACCAAGCGCTTCCGATGCATCACGATACCCTTTCTGTATTCCAACGGTCTCACAAAGGTAAGCGTGTTGACAGATGCAACAACTTAAAGAATTTGGGATTTCCGGCCTTATAGTGGCTGTGGTGGGAATCAGAATTGCACTTCAAAAATATGCCAGCCGTTTTCGTATTTGTAGGTAATCGCATACGAGCAGGTGTCACATATTTTCTTTACGATCGCCAGCCCGAGCCCCGTGCTGTTGGTATTTCCGGACTCCTTCTGAAATCTCTCAAAGATTTTCTTGTGATCCATCCGGAGAGGAGTTCCGGTATTAGATACCGTCAGGATTCTTCCAGTGAGGGTCACCGTGATATTTCCTCCCGCTGGGGTATAGCGGATGGCGTTATGAAACAAATTCGTTAGCAGTATTTCTGTCAGTGTCTTGTTCGCGACAATCGTAAGTGCATCCGTGGTAGCTTGAATAGCGACCTTATCGGTGATGGTTTCGAGATTTGAGATGAGTCTCCTGATCATGTCGGCGAGATCCACTGGCTCATGGTCGGTGAACTGCTCGTTGTCTATTTTACTCAATAGAAGCAAGCTCTTGTTCAGACGTGTCATTCGTTGCAGCGACTCTTCCAGTTCCATGATAGTTGTTGCTTCCCTTTCTGAAAGGGCCGACTGCTGCATCAGGGTGTCGAGCTTTAACTGAAAGATCGCCAACGGTGTCTGAAGCTCATGTGAAGCGTTTTCGATGAACTCTTTTTGTTGCAGGTAGACCTTTGTGCTGCGTTCCGTCAGGTGGCTCACTGTCTTATTCAAGTCATCGAATTCATTGATCCCCGTAGGAATTATTTCAATTGACTTTGCTCTGTCCAGTTGAAAATTCTTAAGACTGGAAAGTATGGAATAGAATGGTTCCCAAAGCTTCCTGGACAACGATCGACTTAGCAACAGCAGACCGCCGACAAGGAGTATGATGAGCAATGTTTGAACGAGCGCAATTACGAATACCAGCTTGTTGTTGTCGACCAGCGACAATTGAACAGTCAGGAGATAAGGCTTGCCCTTGATGTCAACGCCTGAATGGAGCTGTCGAATCGGGCGCGACTCTTTCTCAAGGCTGTCATACAAGATTACAGTTTCAAATCTTGCTTCTGCGATTTTACTTTCCGATGGCCTGATGTGGATATTGGATGAGAGCTTGTCAAGGACGGTGAGGTCGGTTTCAAGATCATCGAGATAAGCAAATGTTTTAATGTGTTTCTGGAACTGCTCGGACTGCGCGATGAGCGATTCGTCGACTTCGTCATTAAGTATCGCGCGGATCGAGAAAAGAGAAACCGGTACACTGGCGACCACGAGAACGAGGGAATACAACAGGAGGGATTGCAGACTTTTTTGGAGCAGTCTCATGCGGTTATTTTATATCCAAGTCCGTACACTGTCTTGATATAATCCTTACACCCGGCATCCTGGAGTTTTCGCTTGAGATTTTTGATATGCGCGTAAATAAAATCGAATTTATCCATCAACTCGGCGTCGTCACCTGATAAGTGTTCTGCGATGGCATTCTTGGAGGCTACCCGGTTCTTGTTTGAAATGAGGAACAGCAATAGCTCGTATTCTTTTCTTGTGAGGTCGATGGCCTGGTCCTTTATCTTCACAGACTTTCCTGAAAGTTCAACGGATATTTCATTGAACCTGATATTTGTTTGTCCGTCGAAACGGCGCCGCCGGATGACAGCAGAGACGCGCGCGCTGAGCTCGGGTAGGTAAAATGGTTTTGTGAGATAATCATCCGCGCCTAGATTAAGCCCTGTTACACGATCGTCGGGCGAGTTCCTTGCCGTGATAATAATCACTGCGTCGCCCTTATTTTGCTTTTTTAGTGCTCGCAGGACTTCGAGGCCATTTCCGTCGGGAAGAGATATGTCGAGCAAGATGCAGTCATAGTCGTACAGCCCGACTTTTTCAAGTGCTTCGCCGACAGATCTGGCGATTTCGCACACATACCCTTCCTGTCGCAGGAAGAGGGCGATGCTCTTCACCAACTCCGACTCATCTTCAATAATGAGTATTTTCATTAGTGCGTGTCCTAGACTTTAGCGCTCGACGCAAATATCGACTATTGCACAACATCGCGATAGCACCTCAATTCTTGCAATAGATTTTGTACAAATTCTGAATTTCAAATCGGGCAGTTAGATTTGTATAAACATGCCACGGCAGACCAGTAGTGTTGATATTGATCAAATGATCGCGGACCTCCCGCGTGATGAGCAAATCGTTGTCAAAAACTTGCGTAGCCTTGTTTTGGAATGTATTCCTGAATCGATAGAGAGGGCATATCATGATGTTGCGATGCCTTATTACACCGGGAACCGGCTTATCTGCTATATAATGCCGCCTTCGGAGTCTTTGGAGCCGAGCAACGCGTCCCAAAAGCAAAAGACAAGGGGAGTAGCGCTGGGATTCAACCAGGGAAACCTGATGTCAAATGATCTGGGTCTCCTCCATGCCGAGGGCCGCAAGCAAGTACGGATGATGTATTTTAAGACGCTGGCTGACATTAATGCGAATCAAGTGCGGGCACTCTTGTTCGAAGCAGCTATGGTCGACCAACAGTTTGCAAAAAAAAGGAAGCAGTAATTATAAAATCATGAAGCACCAACTGAGGCAGGACAAACGAGTCGTCGGTACTTTCGGTAATCAGGCGGAGATTGAAAAAGCGATCGTTGAAGATGCGAAAAAGATGTCCTTTTACCGCAGCAACAAGCCACCTGTGTTGGCACTAGGGGAGTTGCCTGGTATGGCTCTTTGGAAGATCAAGGTGGAATTTACACATGGTCTCGAAAAGGATTTCTCCTACAAGACTGAACCAGTCAACGATTGATACCTTGATGCAAAATTTCGCAGAAAAAATCTGCGTAATCTGTGTGATCTGCTGAAGGAATCTCTGTAGCCCTGTCAGCGCTTCGCAGCCGGACCTTCAGCCTGAATCTGTTTCGCCACCTCTTGCACCCTATCCAATACGCGAAGGAGATTGCCGCTCCACAGGTTGGCGATTTGCTCCTCAGTGTATCCACGACGCACAAGCTCGAGGGTAACATTAAAGGTTTCCGATGCATCGCTCCACCCGTCCACGCCGCCGCCTCCGTCAAAATCGGAACTGATACCCACGTGCTCAAGGCCAATCTTTTTTACGAGATAGTCTATGTGATCCACGAAGTCCGCAACGTTAACCGGCGGCGCTATCGGATTGACTTCCTTCTCTATCCTTGGTTTGGCTTTCTCTTGCAGGGCGCGATATCTTTCAATGTATTTTTCTCGCGCGCTGTCGGGCAATTTTGCTACGGCTGGAAATTCCATCAATTCAAACCCATCCTCTTTTGCAAGCTGGGCCAGGATCGTCCTCGATGAGTCGGTGTTGATCTTATTTTTCTTTGAGTTGACATAACTCTTAAACGCAACCGCCTGGACTACGCCGCCATTCTCTTTCAGCATCATCAGTTGTTCGTCGTCCAGGTTGCGACTTACATCGTTCAGGGCCCTGGCAGAGGAATGCGAGGCGATCACCGGAGCTCTCGACAAACGCATCATCTCCATGTTCGCCTCTTTTGATGGGTGGGAAAGGTCTACCATGATTCCCCATTTGTTCATCTCAGCAATTACCTGACGTCCCAAATCGCTGAGGCCATGATGGAGCCAAACACTATCGCGCTCACCTGTGTTTGAGTCGGCAAGTTGGCTGTGACCGTTGTGCGCCAGCGACATATAGCGGGCACCCCGGTCGTGGAATTCTTTCACTCGCGCAAGTTCAGTGCCGATGGGATAGCCGTTCTCCACACCAATCATCGCGACTTTTTTGCCAGAAGCGGCAATTCTCCGCACATCATCCGAGGTAAGTGCCAATTCAATTTTGTCGGGAGCGATATCCACGCATAGGCGATGGATGGCCTTGAATTTCTCATCTGCGGCCGCATAAGCCTTGTTATATCCTTCCGGCGTGAGCTCACCCTGTCCCACATAAACTATAAACCATGCCACGTCGAGCCCTCCTTCAATCATTTTGGGAAGGTTGACCTGCGAGGAAAGGCGTTGCGTGTAGTTGGTCTCTTCAGTGAAGTTCGACGGATCTATATCATCATGAGTGTCTAATGTTATGACGCGCTCATGAATGCCCTTTGCTTTCTCAATCAGATCGGCTTCAGCGGCGTTCGTGTCTTTCTTACCGCAGGAAGAAGCGATAAGGGTGAAAATGATGACCAGCGAGGAGAGTCTTTTCATTGTTTTTAGATTTGGGTCGGGTCTAAAGTAGGTAAATTACTTAGAAAATTTAATAGCAATTCTTTATGAACTTTGTGTTTTCGTGCCTTTTGTGGTAAGCGCCGCGACTTCTATTTTGGAATTAACACTTGAGAGAAGAGTAACGGTATGTGCTACCAGGAACGCAAGACACTAAGAACTCAATTTTTCATTGTGTAATTTCAGATTGATTAAAGTGTTATCCTATGAATCTACAGACGGTTAAAAAACTTGTGTTGTGGGGATCGGCGTCGCTCGTTCTCTTTGCCTGCGGAACAAAGCAGGAGACTTCCAGCGTTTCCGTGACTGAATCACCGTATGCCGAGAAGCACCGGCCCCAAATTCACTTTTCTCCAAAAGAGAAATGGATGAACGACCCAAATGGTATGGTGTACTACAAGGGAAATTACCACCTGTTTTATCAATATTATCCCGACAGTACTGTTTGGGGTCCGATGCACTGGGGGCACGCTGTCAGCAGAGATCTTATGCACTGGGAAAATCTACCGATAGCGATTTACCCTGACAGCCTTGGCTATATTTTCTCAGGAAGCGCTGTGGTTGATAAAGACAATACTTCGGGCCTCGGTACAAAGGAAAATCCGCCGCTGGTTGCGATCTACACGTATCATTCGGATGCTGGAGCTAAAGCGGGTCGCAATGACTTTCAAACGCAAGGCCTCGCGTACAGTATTGATGACGGTATGACCTGGAAAAAGTATGAAAAGAATCCAGTGCTTAAGAACCCTGGTATCAAAGACTTTCGTGACCCCAAGGTTTCATGGTATGAGAAAGGAAAGAAGTGGATCATGACGCTCGCAGTTCAGGATCACATTGAGTTCTACGGCTCCCCGGATCTCTTAAGCTGGTCGCGACTTGGCGAGTTTGGGAAAGACACAGGTGCACACGGAGGAGTCTGGGAATGTCCTGATTTGTTTGAGCTTCAGGTGGAAGGCAGCAAGGAAAAGCAATGGATATTGTTTGTGAGCATTAATCCCGGAGGACCTAATCGTGGATCTGCAACGCAGTACTTCGTTGGCGACTTCGACGGTAAGAAGTTTACTCAAAAACAGAATTTGAAGGATACAACGTGGATTGACTACGGTCCTGACGACTATGCGGGTGTGACATGGGCGAATGCGCCCGATGGCAGAAAGATATTCCTTGGATGGATGAATAATTGGGACTATGGAACACGTGTTCCCACGGAGCGCTGGCGCGGCGCAACGACTATTCCACGGGACATAGCACTTAGAAAAATTGGAGACAAGTTTTATATCGTTTCGCACCCTGTCAAGGAATTGCAGCAGCTTGTGGTTGAAGGAGATGCTTCAGAAGAATCGAGCAGCGCCTTGTCAATCCTGGAAGGCGAGTTTGATGATGATGCATCCAATTTCATTAAGCTATCGAATTCAAAAGGAGAGTCGCTGAAGATAGGGTGGGAGAAGGAGGGAAACAGATTTTACATAGACAGGACCAATAGCGGCAATGTCACTTTCTCAAAAGCATTCACCACAACCGCGTTTTGTCCGCGTCTCGCGAAAGGAGACAAAATTCCGTTTACAGTCGTGACCGATGTTTCCTCGGTAGAAGTATTCTTCGATGACGGGCTGTCAGTGATGACCGCGACATTCTTCCCAACGGAGCCCCTGACAAACGAAAAGGTGAGTGGCACTGACGACAGCGAGAAGATGCCGTCAATACATGAGGTCCGGTTGAAAAAGATCTGGTGAAGTTTATTCAAAATGTGAAACGGTGGCCTTCGGTGGTTCGGTAAGTACTACCGCATCACCCATTGCAGCAACACATAAAACACCGACGGACACAGCAGGCAGCCAAGTCCGGTGTAAAACGTCGCCGTTATCGCTCCGTAGGGAACAAGCTTCGGATCAGTAGCGGCAAGTCCGGCGGCGACACCACTGGTAGTGCCGGCAAGACCACCGAAGATCATTGCTGCCTTTGGATTATTCAATCCGATAATGTTAGCAATTACCGGCGTTCCTATCGTGACAAGCACCGATTTAACAACACCAGCCGCAATGCTTATCGCGATGATATCCGATCCTGCCCCGAGCGCGGCACCCGTCACGGGCCCTACGATGAACGTGCAGGCGCCAGCCCCAATTGTGGCGACACTCTTTGGATCATCATAGCCGAGCATGATGGCCAGAAGCGCACCGGTATAGAAGGAAAGCGCAAGTCCGATTGCGAGGGAAACAATTCCTGGTAGTCCTGCTCGCTTGATCTCCGAAAATTTTGCACCCATGGCAGTCGAGACAATGGTGAAGTCGCGAAGCATGGAACCGCCGAGCAACGCAAAGCCGGAGAAAATCCCGATGTCGGCAATACCTTTTTTTCCTCCTGTGATTACGCCGCCAACGTACGCCAATAACAATCCTGTGACGATGGCAATAGCTGCGGCCGGGATCTTTCCACTTGTAAAAACGCGGGAGATCCACGATGAGACAATTATGACGACGCCTGTGACGAGCAAGGCTACGACAAACCCATTCCTTATAAAGAGATCACCGATTGCTTCGATCATGGTTGCGACTCGATTTTATTCTTGTTTCCAATCCGCATCAGTAGGGGGACGCTTAGAACGCAAAGGGAGGTGGGTATAATGCCAGCAAGAATGGCGACGAGCCCGCCTGAAGTAGCCGCCTTGACATCCTGAACGGCAGACATTGCAACAATCACTGGAATATAAAGATTGCTCCAGAAAAGAATGCCACGTTCCATTTCTTCAGTAAGTAGTTTCTTTTCATGCATCCACCGGTTGACGATGATAAGCAGGAACATGGCGAAGCCAACACCTCCGACATTCGCGTTTATGTTCAGCCACCGTCCCAGTAGTTCCCCTACAATTTGCCCAGCGAGGTAACAGGCAGCGAGTAATGCGACTCCGTAAATCATATCAAAACAACTTTTTCAACTCATTCTTTGTCACTTTACCCATCGCGTTGCGCGGCAGCTCTTTCAACATCAGAAATTTTCTCGGCAAGCTATAGTTGGGGAGCCGCTCCCTGAGCCACGACTGCAATTCCAGGCAGAGTCTCTCGTTAGCGGCCTCTGCAAGCCCGTCCGTATCAACTCTCCCTGTTTTTAAAACGACGGCCGCGCCAACGATCTCGCCCCACTCACTGTCTTCGATCCCAATCACGGCACAGTCTTCAATTACGGTATTCAAACGCAAAACCTCTTCAATCTCCAGTGCCGATATTTTGTGACCTCCGGTCTTTATAATGTCTGTTGAGTTGCGGCCCATGATGCGATAATATCCATCTTCCAGCACCGCAACATCGCCCGTGCGAAACCACCCGTCCGCAGTGAATGCTTTTTTAGTCTCGTTGGGTTTATTCCAATATTCCACGAATACATTGTCACCCTTCACCTGGATCTCACCGGGTTCACTGACTATTGCTTCATCGTTCTCATTCGCAAGCCGGATGGAAACTCCAGGTAACGGTTGCCCTACATAGCCCGTTCGTCGTTCAGCATTATATGGATTGCTGATAGCCATTCCCAGTTCCGTCATCCCGTATCGTTCGAGTAGCTTATGTCCGCTGATGATTTGCCATTTGTCCATCGTGGAGGCGGGCAGGGCTGCCGATCCACTTACCATAAGACGAAATGATCTTAATGCATTGAGAATCCTCTTTTGATCACCGCCTTCAATTGTATCCCAGTACGTGATAAGCTTGAAATAGACAGTTGGTACCGCCATGAACACATTCACCTGGCCTTTCAGGAAAATATGAAAGACCTCTTTTGGATCGAACTTTGGAAGAAATTCACACGTCGCGCCTGCCCACAATGAACAGCTGACAACGTTGATAATGCCGTGGACGTGATGCAGCGGAAGAACGCACAATGTGTGGTCCTTCGAAGTCCACTTCCAGGCTTCAATCAGCATTCGAATCTGTGCACGAATATTTTCGTGAGTTGTAACCACTCCCTTGGGAAGATTTGTCGTTCCACTGGTGTAGAGGATAAGGGCACGGCGTTGGGAAGCGATAACGGGAAGTTGTCCCGTTGCCTCGCCGGCGGTCAATTCTTCCGCGCTAAGCAACCGCAGCGGTCTCTGAAGTGTCAGTGGTTCCACTAGGGACTTGAATTCTTCGGAACAGACCACCACATGGCTTTCTGAATCTTCAAGTGTGTATCCAAGCATAGGAGCGGGATGCGACAGACACAACGGAACAGCCACTCCACCTGCTTGCCAGATTCCCCACATGACGGCCACATAATTAAATCCAGGCGTCACCATGAATGCGACACGTGCTTCTTCTAAATCTGATTTACCATTCAATAACGCTGAAGCAACTGCCTGTGCTCCCTGCAGCAATTGATTGTAGGGATAGGACTTTCCTCCTGATATTATAGCAACCGTGTTCCCGTGTTTGGCTGCCTGACTGAGTGAGTCGATCATGTGATCACTTCGCTCTTTGCGGGACTGCCTGCATCAGAGCTGCAAGCGCGCTGTTTATTGCCTTGTCGCCAGCCGTGGAGCCTTTAAAATGTCCCAACCGCACTACAACAAGTTCATGCGATGGAATAATAATAACATATTGACCGCCGGCACCCAGCATCATGTAGCTGTCAGTAGGTATCGGTCTCTTGCCGTCCCCGTTTACCCAAAACAAACCGCCATAGACCGGACGCCCATCGGCAACCCAGGGCTCAGCAAGCGTGCTGACGAATTTTGAGTATCCATCAGGAAGAATTTTTTCTCCGTTCCAGACGCCATCATTCAGATAGAGATTGCCGAGGCGCGCCCAGTCTCGGGCAGATGCAAACTCATAACCTTGCGTCAGGAAATTGCCGTAAGGATCGGTCTCCATAATCATCGTGCGCACACCGATCTTGTCGAAAAGCTCACGTTGCGCGAACGTGTGATAAGGCTGCTTTAACTTTTCTATGCCCAGCCTGTTGAGATAGTTGGTGAGCACAGGATCAGAGTTCCTGTAGCGACCTATTGTGTTCGGTGGCCACTGCTGGGGAAGGCTGGCAGCATATTCAAATGAGTTTACACCGCCAGTGTATAAATAGAGGTGATCAGGATAGCCCAACGATGGGTCGTAGTCAGGATCCTGTGGCGCGCGGCAGTACAATCCGCTTGACATATGAAGTATGTCCATGATCCTGATCTTCGCTCTTGGATCACCCTGACTTTGCCATTGAGGGATTGGTGCTGGTTGGTCGAGCTTGTAAATTCCTTTCTTCACGAGAATCCCGAGGATGGTAGATGAAAGACTTTTGCCCATAGACCAGCTCTCGAGAGGTGTATCTTTTGTTATGCCTTCATCATAGCGTTCCGCGATGATGTTGCCTTTGTGAGTTACTAAGAATGCTGCTGTCATTCCGGCGTTGTTGTGTCCGAACGCCGAATCCACTGCTGCCTGTATCTTCTTAGGGTCGATGTTTGATTTGTTAGTTGGTGACGGCGCATCACCCATAGGCCAACGTTCAGTTGACGCAGGTACATTTCGCGCAACTTTTACAGGCTTGAAGAACAATTCAGACTTGCCTTCAGTAAGCGTTACGCAACCCTGATCACCTGTATAAAGTGCGGTGCGTGTTATTCCATTAGGCAGTGTGATTGAAACGGTTTTCTTTTGATAATCGATAATCGGCTTGCCGACTTTGGCACGCTCTGCATACGGTGCTGTGAAATACCCGACATTCTCGGCTGCAAATTCCGGTTTCAATCCGGTGATGAACACCGCCGAGCACATGATCTTTGCAAAGCCCGCAGTGTGGTGGGAGAGTGGATTACCAGGGGGCGCCTTATAGGGAGTATTAAGTTGAAACTTCTTTCCACGCGAAACCAACGCTTCACGCTGTTGTTCTGGCGATAGTTGGCAGTAGGCGATCGTACTGCAAAGGACAAGGAGGCTGGCCAGGCGAAGGCGGTTGCAATGTTTCATAGGTCGAGGGTAGTGTGTAATATACTATTTCCGAAAGAAACTTGGAGCGGCGTAGATACCTGCTGTTGATGAATTTTCAATTTCGGACCATTAATGATCCCAACGGTCAACAAATAGTTGTGCCCCTACCGGCACAGTCGCTATTCAGGGGAAATTTCCTAATTTACTTTGGTAAGTGGATGGAGAAGGCCAGGGCAACCAAATCAAATAGCTATGAAAAGGAGAACATTCTTAAAGAAGTCATCACTTACCGCTTTAAGTGTAAGCGTATTTGGAGCTGTTCAATGGAATGGCACGAGCTTCGTCGGCGATAGCCCGACAACGACTGACATCCTTGGACCTTTCTACCGTCCGAATGCCCCGATGCGTAGCAACCTGATTCCAGCAAATTCAATGGGAAAGCCTGTCAATTTAAGTGGGATAATCTTCAAGGACGACGGAAGAACGCCGGTTAACAATGCTCTTGTTGAGATTTGGCATTGCGACGACCATGAACATTATGACAATGATTCAGATGACTATATGTTCAGAGGGGCTTTGAAGACAGGGGCGAATGGCAATTACAACTTCAAAACGATCATGCCGGTTCCATACAAGGCTGCTCCCGACGTCGAATCATCCTGGAGACCGGCGCATATTCATTTGCGGGTCTCCGTTCCAGGTCAGCAGGATTTAATAACACAACTGTACTTCAAGGGAGGTAAATATCTGGATACCGATCCCTGGGCTTCTTCCCCTCAAGCTGTGAACAGGATTTTGAATGTCAAAGCAACTGACAGTGGCGCGCTCGACGTGGTATTTGATGTGGTAATGAGTAAGGAGTTTCCTCTGGAGAATGAAGTGTACAAGAAAATTGCTGGCCTGTACAACATCGAAGGCGGAATTATTGAATTCTTGAGGATGGATGATTTATTATACCTCAAGTTGAATGGTCAACTTTACGCAGGCTTGAAATACATAGGTAACAACACGTTTGAGGGAGGCATAGGCCTTCCGAAAGTAACTTTTGAACTACCAGCCAAGGGAGATACCAAGGCAACTATTGTGATGGAAAGAAAGACCTATAGCGGTGCAAGGTTTATGAAATACAAAGATTAGTCGGTGACTGAGAAAGGAACCCACAAAAAGACAAATTTATTCCTGGTTGCGGGTATCGTCGCGCTCATTGTAGCCCTGACAGGTTTCTCAACCACATTTATCCTGCCAATGGCCAGGGGCACATTCACAACCCCAACAATCATCCACATTCACGGAGCGCTGGCATTCTCCTGGATCTGCCTTTTTATTGTTCAATCAACATTAGTTAAAACCAACAAGGTAGCCACTCACATGACGTTGGGCTACGTGGTGTTTATAGTCGCCTTGGGCCTGACTGTCACATTTATACCTGTCGGATTATATCAAATTGAAAGGGAGCAGGCGCAGGGCCTCGGTCAAACTGCTATTTCGTCCATTGTCGGGACGGTCACGTCTGCTATCATATTCTTGTCGCTTGTAATATTTGGAATGCTAAAAAGGAAACAATCAGCGACTCATAAGAGACTGATGCTACTTGCTACTATATTATTGTTGTGGCCCGCCTGGTTCCGTTTCAGGCATATCTTCCCTTCCGTGCCCAATCCGGAGATATGGTTCGCAGTCGTCCTCGCGGACAGCATGATCATTTTTAGCATCCTGTGGGATAGGATCAGGTATGGTAAGTTCGACAACACTTTTTCAGTAGTTGGGCTGTTAATAATATTGGATCACGTCGTGGAGGCGTGGATGTTTGATAGTGCATCTTGGAGAATATGTGCCAATGCTATTTATCGATTGCTTGTTTGAGGTTAATAAAAAGGCACGACGGACCTGAATAGTCGTCGTGCCTTTCGAAGTGGTCGCCGTTTCGCTGCTGCCCGTTATCTCTCAAGCTTGAGCGTCGCCTTCAATGGGGGAAGGCCTCCTGTTAAGATCGCGTTGAGATTCGCCAGATGTGCATCAAGCTCTTTCGATAACTCGGCAAAAACTTTGTATGCTCCGGCTGTTGGCTTGTTATCGCCGGTCTCGAGACTTCTCCTTACTGCCGAGATCCTGTTGCCCAGACGTATCGGGAAGTTGAGCGGATCCTGACCGCTGCGGTTCTTAACCTGATAAAGCTCTTCTTCGATCGCCGTTATTTTCTTCAATAAATCGTTAGCTGCAGCAATCGCACTCTGATCCGTCGTTTGCTTCAAGGCTGCTTCAAACTCCCCACGAACTTTACGGATCTGGATTACGGCCTCGTTGGCAGCACTTTCTTTTTCACGGATCTTCATCGCCAAATCGAATGTTTCCTTTAAGTCGGCAACGGTGATGCCTTTGAGGTTCGGATTCATCTTGACCTCAAACGGGTAGGTCATCGTATACCCTTTTGAGGAAAATCTGACCTGGTACTTTCCGGGAGGAGCCATAGGACCATTCTTCGCGTTGGCACCCCACAAGATCATGCCCTCGAACGTGGTCGCACCGGGATAGCGAAGATTCCAAGAAAATACGTTGATGCCTGCCGCTGTTGTTGGCTTGGCCGGTTCTCTTTCCCATCGGGGAATATTCGGATCGACTTTGTATTCAGGCTTGTCACCTTTGAAACTGGTGACTAACGCACCTTTTTCATCCAGGATGTCAATCTTCACCGAATCAACTTTTCCGCTGATGTAGTATTGAAATGTGGCATTGCTGATACCGCGTATCGCGTCGCCGGGCTTGAAGAACGTTACAGGCTGCTTCATTACCTCCGGGGTAAGCTGCCGCAGTGGGTGGATATCATCTAAGATCCAAAAGCCTCTTCCGTGTGTTCCCAATACTACATCATTGTCTTTTACAACGAGGTCACGGATGGGAGTGTCCGGCAGATTCAACTGAAGCGTTTGCCAATGGTCGCCGGCATCGAATGAAACGTATGCTCCGTGTTCTGTTCCGAGGAACAATAAGCCTGGTCGTGTGTTGTCTTCGCGGACACTTCGCGCAAAGTGACCGTCTTTGATTCCTGTAACGATCTTCGTCCACGTTTTACCATAATCCTTCGTTCTGAACACATAAGGTTGGCGATCATCTACCTGATAACGGAATGCAGCAACGTACGCAGTACCCGCGGCATGTCGTGACTCATCGATGATGGCGACCACCGAATTTTTTGGGAGGTCTTTTGGTGTGATCTCAGTCCATTTCTTACCGCCATCACGCGTGATCTGGATCTTTCCGTCATCGGAACCAGCCCATATCGTGTTTACATCATGGTAGGATGGAGCGAGTGCGAAAACCGTCGCATAGATCTCGGGCCCATTCATGTCTTTGGTGATCTCGCCGCCGGTGGGTCCGAGTGTTTCAGGATCGGCATAGGTCAAATCAGGACTTATCTGTGTCCAGCTTTGCCCGTCATCGGTAGTCTTCCACACGTGCTGCGAACAGGTGAATAATAAGTTTGGGTCCAGCGGTGAGAAGACAATCGGGAAGGTCCACTGCCAGCGTTCCGGCAACGCGCTTGCGGGCTCGCCGGAGAAGAATCTTGGATAAACCTGGATGTCGCGCATCTGACCATTGCTTCTGTCATATCGTGTAAGTAACGCTCCCTGGCTTCCTGCATAGTAGATATCAGGGTTATTAGGATGCGAAACGATGTAACCACTTTCCCCACCGCCAACTTCATATGCCCAGTCATTCAGAACATCCATGTGGTCCCAGCCGTCGCTCGGCATCGCAATGGTTGAATTATCCTGCTGTGCACCTGCAACGTGATACGGCACGTGGTTGGTGGTCGTTACGTGATAAAGCTGCGTTGTGATATAATCCTGATCGGTCCACGACTTACCTCCATTGGTAGATACAACACCGCCGCCATCATCCGCAAGGATCATTCGCTGTGAGTTGTTGGGATCTATCCAAAGATCATGATGGTCACCATGCTTCGATTGCAGTTGGTCGAACTTTGTGCCGCCATCCGTTGATTTAAAGAAGTCTACGTTCAGGCAGTATACCGTTTCGCGGTCGAGTGGATCGGCATAGATTCTTGTGTAGTAGAATGCGCGTTGCCTTAACTTCCTTTCGTCATTGGTCTTCTTCCATGTTGCTCCGGCGTCATCCGACCTGAACACCCCACCATCATTGGCTTCGACAATAGCCCAGAGCCGCTTCGGATCTGCAGGTGAGACAGTGATACCAATTTTACCGAAAGGAGGAGCGGGCATTCCGGGGTTGCGTGTCAACTCTGTCCAAGTGTCACCTCCGTTTTCTGATTTCCAGAGTTTGCAATCGGGACCGCCATCCCACAATTTCCACGTTCTGCGATAGACATTCCAGGTTGTTGCATAGATTACTTTCGGATTGGTTCTGTCAATGATCAGGTCGGCGATCCCGGTTTTGTTATTGATATAAAGAACTTTCTTCCAGGTATTGCCGCCGTCAGTTGATCGGAAGACACCGCGCTCTTCGTTGTCGCCGTAAGGGTGGCCGAGCGCTCCCACGTATACAATGTCAGGGTTAGTTGGATGAACTCTGATCCTGGAAATAGCCTGCGTTTCCTTAAGGCCGAGTGACCGCCAGGTTTTTCCGCCGTCCGTCGTTTTATAAACACCATCACCCTGCGTGATGCTTCCACGAAGTTGTGTTTCACCGCCGCCGATATAAACAACATCAGGATTTGTTTCGGCAACCGCGACAGCACCGATTGAGGAGCTGCTGATCTGGCCATCGGTCACGGGTGCCCATTCCAAACCACCATCAGTTGTCTTCCACAGACCACCACCTGTTGCACCGAAATAATATTCATTTGGACGGCCCGGGCTCCCGGTGGCGCCAAGGGATCTTCCGCCGCGTTTGGGGCCTATGTTCCGCCATTTCAGATTATTATAAAATTTTGGGTCGACTTGATCAGAGGTTGTTTGAGCTTCGGCCAGGTTGAATGACAACAGGAATCCGAGGCAAAGCAGGGTATACTTCATAGTGTGTTTGGTACGTTGAGATTTAAATAGCCCCGTCTTTGGGAACGGGGCTATAATTAATAATTGCTAAGATAGTGGTTGACTAAATTAATTCGCGCGGGTGGTATTCTTGATGACAATCGGTCCACCCACGTTATTCTTTCTCAATTGTTCCTGGATAGCGGGGAGATCGTGGTCCATCAACTGGTTGAACTTTCTCTCTGTGTCACTCAACCTTTTTTGCAACACCTGGTGAACTTCCTGGTGCTGGTCCGTTGGCCGGAAATCCGAAGTTTCAACACCGTTGCTGAGGTAACGAAGCTTCTCGATTGTTTGTGCAGGGTATCTCAGGTTGCTTTGACCTTCGGGGGCTACGCGTAATTGTAAAAGTTCACCTTCGATGTCGAGCAATTGATTCTCAAGTCCCTCGATGATCTTAACTGCTTCCTTGTTGTCTTTAGCTGTCTCTTTTAGATCTGCCGCCTGCCGCCTGATGGTTTCAAGCGTATTTACCATATCACCTCCTTTGGTGAGGTCTTTCTTTATCTCCGCAGCAAGTGCATTTTGCGCAGCAATATCAGCATCCGTTCCTTCCGAGTTAGGATCTTTCAGGATCGTGATCGGCTTGGAATAGTCCTTTCCCTTCACTTTTAAAGTCACTGTGTATTCGCCGGGCTTTACCAGTGGAGCAAAACCTGATGGCGCACCGGGAGCCGGGATTGCGCGCTTGTCGCCGAGATTTATCCAATCCGAATAAAGTGGTTTGTTGCGTATCAATATTTTAGTTGAAGGATCTTCCCGCAGATTCCACCAGATCCGGTTTACGCCGGCTTTTCCTCCTTTATGATACATCGTCCTGACCATGCCGCCGGATGCATTCTTTATTTCGATCGCGAGACTGTCCTTTTCAGGTGTATCGGCGCCAAGCCAGAAACTTAGAGGCGCACCAGGAGGTGGATTTTCGCCGGCGGTCTGATCGTCCGACATTGCATACGGTGTCGTCATCGGCTGCAACCTGTAAGTGGTGCGGGGTGAGAAAAGAAACGCCTCTGCGCTCGTCACATCGTTTGTCAATTGCTGAAGAGGAGTAATGTCATCGAGTATCCAGATGCCTCTGCCGTAAGTGCCGATCACAAGATCATTAAATGTTTCCTGAACTTGTAACCAGTACATGGGAGAAGAAGGAATGTCAGTCATGATCGATTGCCAGTGCAGACCGTCATCGAACGATGCGTACAATGCGTTCTCGGTTCCCAGGTAAAGCAGACCGGCGCGCTTCGGATCTTCTCTGATGTTGCAGGCGTAGCTCAGATTGCTCTTGGGAATTCCGTCGCTGATCTTGATCCATGTCTTTCCAAAATCTTCGGTCTTGTAAACCCATGGTTCAAAATTTCCAACCTGGTGAAAGTCTACCGTGAGGTACGCTTTGCCTGCCTTGTATTTTGACGCGTCGATGTTTCTTACGGTTCCGAGAGGGGGCAGGCCTTTGATGTTCTTGGTAACGTTTTCCCAGTTCTTTCCACCATCGACGCTGACCTGGACTATGCCGTCATTTGTTCCGGTCCAAAGCACATCCTTCTGAACAGGCGATTCATCCATGGCATAAATCACACAGCAATATTCCACGCCGATGTTGTCAGGCGTGAGGCCTCCGGACATATTCTGCTTGCTCTTGTCGTTTGTTGTAAGGTCAGGACTTGCCAAGGTCCATGTTTGTCCACCGTTGGTTGTTTTATGAACGTTCTGGCTTGTTACATAGATCGTGTTGCGATCATGAGGAGAAATCAGGAAGGGGAACGTCCACTGAAATCGATACTTGACATCTTTAGCAGCTGACCCCAAAGTAGATTCCGGCCAGACCTCGATGTCACGGAACTGCCGCGACTTCTCATTGAATTTCACCACGATGCCGCCTCCCGCACCCGAACCTGAAGCTGTCGACCAAATGACATTAGGGTCAACGGGATCCGGGGTTGCAAATCCACTCTCTCCGCCACCGACGCTGTGCCATTCTCCGCGTGGAATGCCGGACATGAGAAAGTCTTCATGCGTAAAGCGACTCGGTCCACGAGATGAGGGGCCATCCTGGCGATTCGTATAAACATTATAAGGAATTGCGTTGTCTGTCGTTACGTGATACAATTGTGCGACCGGAAGCTGCACTCTGAACCAGTTCTTCCCGCGATTATGCGAGATAGAGATCCCACCGTCACCGGCAACAGCCTGGCGGTTTCCGTTTGTCGGATCGATCCACATCTCATGGTGGTCCCAGTTTGGCGTCGACACGGGTGTATTGATCGTGCTGGTTTTTCCACCGTCCAACGACGTGCTATAAGATGCCGCGAAAAAATAGATTTCATTCGGATTGTCGGGGGTAACTTTGCAACGTGTGTAGTATGCACCACGGCCTGTAAGATCCATGTCTTTGCTTACCATCGTCCAGTTTGTGCCGCCATCGTCGGAACGCCAGAGCTCGCCGGCTTCCCTTTCTTTTCCGTTGAGGGGTGCACCATCGGCAGTTTCCATCAGCGCATAGACTCTTCTCGAATCAACTTTCGGTATAGTCAAAGCGATTTTACCGACTGGGTCTTTTGGTAATCCATTGCCCGAAAGTTTTTTCCAGGTGTCGCCGCCGTCGCGGGTCATGTAGATGCCGCTTCCTTTTCCACCACTCTGACGTCCCCACGTTTTAATGTCGAGCTGCCACATGCCTGCAAAAAGGATTCGAGGGTTATTGGGATCGATGACAAGATCAGATGCTCCGGTACTGTCGTTCACGCTTAGAACCTTTGTCCAGTTCTTTCCGCCGTCCATTGTTCTGTAGATACCGCGGTCTTTTTGCGGAGCATAAGCATGTCCAAGCGACGCGGCGTACACGATGTCCGGGTTCGATGGGTGAACGATCATGCGGCTGATACGAAAAGTGCTTTCGAGTCCCATGGGTTGCCAGGTGGTTCCGCCATCTGTCGATTTATACACGCCGCTTCCGACGGAGACATTCGAACGGATATGTGGCTCACCTGTTCCCGCCCACACGATTTGAGGATCGGAAGGAGCAAGCGTGATCGACCCGATGGAATGAACAGGTTGATCGTCGAAGATCGGCTTCCAGTTTACGCCGCCGTCGACTGTCTTCCAGATTCCACCAGAAGCTGCGCCGACATAATAAACGAGGGGATCACCCGGAATACCGACCACGCTAATGACACGGTTCCCAACGGGTCCGATATGCCGGTAGTGCAGCGGTTTAAGTTGTTTTAGATCGACCTTTTGTGAATAGGATGGAATTGCCATCGCAATCGCAATCAGAAAAAAAAGCGATTTGAGTTTGAATGAATGGACAAACATAAGAGTGTGTTTTTGGGTATTTAAATATAGCGCAAATGGGATTGGGATTTTGGCGAAACACAGCCTCTGGGACCGGACTTTGATATTCGGTCAAAAGAAATTGTGGGTAGTAATTGTTGAAGAGATGCTGGTTTCTATGCTCCGGAAAAAAAACCGCCGGGACGCGGAGCCGCAAAGGGATGCTAAGCTCCCGGGAAGTACAGGGTCGCGAAGAACACGAAGCGAAGAACACGAAGCAATGTGTACGACGACACAACGGTGTTTGGCTTAGTAGTCCCTGATTTTTGGGACCTCGTTTTTTCCAATCAATTCTTCGGACCCTTGATGGAAAACCGATAGAATGACAATCCGACAATCGCCAGGCAGCACAGGATCACAAATATTTTTTCAGCGTCGAGCCAGTCAATCGGACGATCCTGAAGTTTTGGGTCGGTGATAACGCTGTGAAGGACGAGCGGAACAATGGCGAAATAAGATAGAAAGTGAAGCAGCCGCCACGTTGAAAGCTTGATGCTTGACTTGTAATATGAGCTGATGATCACCAACGCAAGAAGGTAGAGCGCAACTGCACCGAAAGTATTGGCCAACGGTTGATGTTCTGTCCAGGCGGGGAGGAGCAGATCACTCCAGCTAAATTTTGACAGGGGGTCCAGGGGAAGCAGGAGAATGTGGATCAATATCGAAATGGCAGCCGAATAGCCAGTGAACTTATGAAGTTGCAGTAGTGTCCATCCAAACGGAAGCACCAAACCGAAAGGAAGTTTTGAATTTGACCAGATCGTAATTCCCACGAAGAAATTCGCGGCGAGGGCGGCGAGAGCAATCATTCCAATGATACCTGAGATTTCGATCGTTTCCATGGGGTAGGTGGGTCGTTTATTCGTTATTCGAAAAATAAATAAAATGATCCTGTATTTTCATTTTTATGGATGACTGGCTCCAATTGAAACGCCGCCCTTATATTTTCAGAGGTCAAAACGGTTTCCCGGGTACCGCTTGCGAGAGCCTTGCCGTCCCGTAACAACACTATTTTCTCTCCAAAGCGCGCGGCAAGGTTAAGATCATGAACAACTCCTACGACGACAAGGTCGGATTGCTGCAGCAGTTTTTTCAATGTGTGCATGAATGCGAACTGGTAGTGAACATCGAGGAACGTGAGTGGCTCGTCCAGCATCAGGTAGCGATAATCTCCTTCCTGTGCATACCACAGCTGCGCCAGAACGCGCGCGAAATGAACACGCTGCTTTTCGCCGCCACTTAATGTTGTGTAGTCACGCTCACGCAGTTGATTTACGTCAAAAATCGCCATGGCTTCTTCAATCGCACGCTCATCTGCAGGTCCCGGGCGATTAACAAAATGGGGATAGCGCCCCATCATCACCACTTCCCATACTTTCAGTGGAAACGCCAGGAAGATATTCTGTGATAAAACTGCTCTATGCTTTGAGAGGTGTACAGTCGAGAAGCTGTCGAGATCGGATTCACCGTAGAATACTTTTCCGGTATTCGCTTTCATCTGTCCCGATAGGATCTTCACGAGGGTGGACTTCCCAGCGCCATTCGGTCCAATGATCAGGTTCATTTTGCCGGGTTCGAATGATACTGAAACATTGTCCAGAAGCGATTTTGCCCCAACATTAACGGATATGTTCTCGACGCGGAGCATTGCTAAAAGTAATATTGATTTTTCCGCAGCAAGTAAATAAACACGGGAACTCCTACAACGGAGGTAACGATCCCGATGGGCAGTTCCGCCGGGGCGAGTGCAAGCCTCGCCGTCAGGTCTGCCAGACCCAGTAGGATTCCACCAAGCATTGCGCTGCTTATCAGCAGGTATCGGTTGTCAGATCCGCGAATGAGCCGGAGAGCGTGAGGAACTATTAGCCCCACAAAGCTTATTACCCCGACGAACGCTGTTGCCACTGCCACGAGGATGATATTGATCGTCATAACCACCAATTGGAGTCGTTTGATATTTACGCCAAGGAGCAACGCTTCTTCTTCTCCCATCATTAAAGCATTAAGATATTTTGTTTGCCGCAATGCGAGTAGCAGGCAGCCAACCGAGGAGATTGAGATGATGATCACGGAATTCCAGTTCGCACCTGACAGTGTTCCGAGATTCCAGAAGGTGATAGAGCGCGCCTGCGGATCACGTGCGATGTAAGAAAGGAATCCAACGCCACTCAGGAACAAGGCATTCACTGCAATGCCTGTCAAAAGAAGGGAGATCACGGAGCTTCTCCCTTGAGACCTGTTTCGTGAAAGGAAAAATACGATCGCTGTGGCCACTGTGCCACCCGCAGCGGCAGCTATTGGCAAAGTCCAGGTGCCGGCGTTAAACCGAAAAGTTGCGCCCAGCACAAAATATAGCGCAGCACCGAAGGCAGCACCACTTGACGTCCCAATCAACCCTGGCTCAACGATGGGATTCCGAAACAGCGCCTGCATCAGCACACCAGACATCGCAAGACTTGCTCCCACAACCACGCCTGCAAGCGCGCGTGGCAGGCGAATGTCCAGAAAAATCCGTTCGGTCAGGTTAAGATCCCCTGAAGAGAACACCGATTTGTTGAAGGCGCTATAGATATCCGGCCACGTGATGGTAATAGCACCGAACCGGATCGAGAACAGCGTGACAGCGATAAGTAGCAGCAGGAGGAAAAGAAAAATTCCTCCGTACCGACTACTGGGTTTTGCCATCTTGATGGATCAGGTTTTGTAGTACCAGCACATTTTCGCCGGTGCGAGGTCCAATGTACACCATGTCGTGCTCTTCAACGCGATAGATCCTGTTGTTTTTTGCTGCTTTCGTTTCCGCGAGGCCAGGCAGTGTCTTGATCTGGTCGAGCGATCCCAGCTTGTCGTAGCCAAAGTCAGTCAATAAGATCACATCCGGATCGGCCTTAGCAATAATTTCTGCAGAAAGCTGCATCATGCCTCTCTCTCCTTCTACAGGGATCTCCCCGCCGGCCCACTCGATCATCTTTCCGCCAGTCGTGTTTTTTGTCAGGGTCAGGTAAACATTATTAGCGCGCCCAAAGTGGATGACAACAACTTTCGGTTTGGATTTCAAAGCCGCCGCTGCCTCCATCGCTTTTGCCATGTCATTATCAAGTTTGGCATTTAGCGAGTCTGCTTGCTTCTCTTTGTGGAAATAGGCGCCCATCTCTGTAACCAACTGTTTCGCAGTCGCGATATCGTCACCTTTAGTTTCAAAAACCTTCATGGGGATGTTGAGCTTTGTCATCTGCTCCATCACTTGCTCCGGCCCCACGTTGTTGTCGTGGATGATCAAAGTAGGTTTCGTTGCAAGTATTCCCTCGGTGCTCAGCGCACGGTGATAGCCAACTGTTGGCAGTTTCTTGATTTCAGGCGGGTAGGTGCTGGACAAATCCACACCGACAAGATCCTTTTCCGCGCCGAGCGCAAAGATGATCTCATTGTACTGTTTTGAAAGACATACAATTCGAGCTTCACTTTCGTGATTCGCTTCTTTGTTGCTGAAGCGACCACAGGAAACGAGCAGGCAAAGGCTTAAGCAGAAGCTAACGCTAAGGCTATGGCTAAGGCTTTGGCTATGGTATCGCTTCATATCATTTGATGTTATAACGGAGCATTGCGCCGCCGAAGTAGTTGATCTCGGCTGGGCCCGGCAGATAGGCATCCGGCACCTGGTTGATGAAGACCATCTGATAATATTGCACACCGGTTATGTTGTTTGCTCCGAAATACACGTCGACATCAAAATTGCCGCCGAGACTATGTCTGTAACCTGCTTTTGCATTGAGTAATCCGAACGCACCAGCGCGGTTGATGCCATCAGGAGTGTATGGCATTCCATCTCTGAACATATAGACAATGTCTCCATAGATTCCAGGGGCAAAAGTGAAATCGACACCGCCGTTAGCGACAACCTTGGGCACACCTGCAACGGCCATCCCTGAATAGTCAGCAGGCGGCGTCGAGATGTTGTTCTGGAAAGTCACGCCATCATACTTGAAATCCGAGTAAGTGATGTTTGCAAAAGTTTTCACCAAACGCACTGCGCCATCCGATTGATAGACTTTGTATTTCAACAAGGCCTCAATGCCTTTGTTGAGAAAACTTCCAGAGTTGACAACGTAGCTATACAACGTTGCTGTTCCCGCCGCATTGGGCACACCCACCAGCGTCATCTTGTCTGAGAATGTTGCGTCGAAGAACGCGACCTCGTATTGAAGTTTGTCCTCAAACAGGCTTCCTTTTGTTCCCACCTCAAACTGCACACCCTTTTCTGGCCGCAGTCCTGTGTTCACTGTTCCGGCAAGCGGCGTGTAAATGCTTGATCCAACAGGAGCTTTATAGCCCTGACTATACGATGCATAAACCGAAACATTTTTGTTGATGATCTTATTCACTGCAAGGTGTGGAGATATCAGGCCCGGATAAGACATGTTGTAGGTCATAGGTGTCTTGTTCGACGGTACGTTGTTCGCCGCCACGTAGAACTTGTCGATAAGGGTGAGATCCATGGAACTGGTCCCGATCCCGGCTGTGACCGAGAAATCATGGGGCAGCGCCAGGGTCCACTGTGTGAATAAGGAATATGTACCGCTGACGTTTGTTTGATTGCTGCGAATGGCTCCAATTATATTGTATCCGCCCGGGTCTGCCGCATTTACGACCATGGGATAGGCAATTGTCTGTGCGTTTTGCTTTTGTGCCTCAATACCGGTAACGCCGGAAAGTTTTACGTTGCCATTTAGATTGAACCTGGTGTCGAACACCGAGCGCAGGCCATAGTTAATTGACACTTTGTCCGTCCAGCCACCTGCGGAGCTTGCATTGTTGCTCACCCCAGTGCCGAACACTGACGTGGTGTTGGATATGTTATCAGTAAAACGATAGGTGTGACCGACGCCGGCGCGAAAACTAATAAGATTGGAGTGTGCATCGTTCTTGATGTACGCGGGGTTCCCACTATAGTCGCGTGCATCGTATTGCTCGGCGGTAAGCTCACCGTTTCTCGCATCGTAGCTATTGCTCCAGCCTACATACGTGTTGATGGACTGCTTCTTGTTAGGACGAAAATCGCCAACCACATTTACAAAGTCTTTAATGGAATTGGTGTGATTCATGAAACCGCTGAAATTCTGCTTTCCATAATTCACGAGGATGGAGCTGCGTTCGCCACCTATTTGCAAACGGGTATTCATCCGGTTTAAACCATAGCTTCCAACCAGTACATCCTGTGACACTGAGCTTTGTCCCTTTGCGGGTTGAACAGTCTGGAGGTTGATCACACCAGCTACCGCCAGCCCATACAGTGTTCCTGCAGGTCCTTTGGTGATCTCGACATTTCCAATTGATCCGAAGTCAATGTCATCGAATACAGAAATACCCTCAGCATCTGTGATGGGAATACCATTGAGGTATGCCTTTATACCTTGTTGGTCGAAATTGCTGTTGATGCCGCGTACACCGGGACCGCCACCACCATAACCTCTTATATTGAATGCCTGGCCACCCGATACGGAACGGCGCTGCATATACACACCGGGAACGTTGGCGTTGATCGCATCGTCAAGGAACAAGCCTTGTGCGCGCTTGATCTCAGGCGTTCCCATCTTTGATATTGCCGATGGCTGTGAAAGCATCGAACGATTTACCTCTGAAGTCGCTGTGATCTCCACTTCATCCAAGGTTGAATTGGAAGCAACAAGGTCAATTGAGACTGTTGCATTACAATCACTTACTGATTGAGTTTGGCTTTGATATCCCACGAACGAGATGGTAAGTTCCATAGCTCCGGCGCAGGGCAATGTGAATTCTCCATTTCTATCGCTGACAGTACCTGATCCCTGTCCGTACTGGACAGAAGCCCCTTGAAGCGGAGCGGAGGTGGCCTTGTCCGTGATGCGGCCTTTTAATGTCTGAGCAAAACCGGCTGTGCAGACGAACGAAAAGAGAATGAGTAAAAGTTTGTTCATAAGGGTAAAATAGGTGGTTAAAAACTGACGGAATTTTAAGCCTTTTTAAGTAATTTCTAATTACCGCCCCTCAAATTAACACTGCTCTCAAGTGAACAATGCCCTGCTTCGATTGCGACCGGCCAGCATCACGGCGCAACCGCTCAAACAAACGTGGCGATTCAACTTTTCAATTTTGTCCGATGTGTAGATATTTAGAAACAACTTAATAGTGTACTCATGACCAACCTTAAACCATTTTTCATCCTTGCCATAATCCTCGTCCTCGGCGTCGACATTTTTGCTCAGCGCGCGGGAAACAAACCCGCAGCATCGGCTTCGCCGGTGATGTTCGATTCCGTTTTCAGCGGCATCAGGTTCAGGAACATCGGACCGGGGTTCATGTCGGGACGCATTGCCGACGTCGCGATTCATCCGGTGAATGAGAATACATTTTATGTGGCAGTCGCATCGGGAGGCGTGTGGAAAACTACAAACGAAGGGACCACGTGGACGCCGGTTTTTGATGAGCAGAAGTCGTATTCAATCGGCTGTGTAACCGTTGACATAAAGAACCCCCACATCGTGTGGGTCGGTACCGGAGAGAATGTAGGCGGTCGGCACATGGGATATGGTGACGGTATCTATCGCAGCGATGACGACGGAATGCACTGGAAAAACATGGGTCTTAAGAACTCCGAACACATATCGAGGATTATCACACACCCCACCAACTCAGACATTGTATGGGTGGCGGTCCAGGGCCCCATGTGGACCAAGGGGGGCGACCGTGGATTATATAAGACAGTCGATGGTGGAAAAACATGGAAGAAGACATTAGGCGACGGTGAATGGGTGGGTGTAACAGAACTTGTAATCGATCCGCGTGACCCTAACCAACTATACGCAGCGACATGGCAAAGACATCGCACAGTTGCTGCTTACATCGGCGGCGGTCCCGGGTCGGGATTGTACCGCAGTTCAGATGGCGGCGAAACATGGACGAAGCTTACGGCGGGGCTGCCCACATCCAACATGGGCAAGATTGGTTTGACGATTTCTCCGCAGAAGCCTGATGTTCTGTATGCGGATATCGAACTCGACAGGAAGAAAGGTGGACTATGGCGCTCAACAGACAAGGGAAGCACCTGGACCAAGATGTCTGACATGGTTTCGGGAGGAACGGGACCCCACTACTATCAGGAACTTTATGCATCGCCGCACCAGTATGAAAGACTTTATCTGATGGACGCCACAGCACACGTTTCGGAAGACGGCGGTAAGACGTGGACTGACTTTAATACAAACGATCGTCACGGTGACAACCACGCAATTGGCTTTAGAAAAGATGATCCAGAATACATATTACTTGGTACCGATGGCGGTTTGTATGAAAGTTTCGACCTGGGAAGAACGTGGCGCTACTTTGAAAACCTCCCGGTAACCCAATTTTATAAAGTAGCCCTCGACGACCGCATGCCGTTCTATCATATTTATGGTGGCACGCAGGACAACAGCTCAGAAGGCGGGCCGTCGCGAACTGACAATGTGCATGGTATTCAGAATTCAGATTGGAAAGTGATATTGGATTGGGACGGACATCAGCCTGCAACAGAGCCGGGCAATCCCGATGTGATGTATGCGGAGAGGCAGGAAGGAACATTGTCACGATTGGATTTGTCGACAGGAGAGGTGGTTGACATTCAACCCCAACCGGAACCGAATGAAAGCTATGAGCGATTCAATTGGGATGCGCCTATACTCGTGAGTCCTCATAAGCCTTCGACAATATTTTTTGCTTCAGCGAGGGTGTGGAAATCTGAGAACCGCGGCGACAAATGGACTGCTATTTCGGGAGATCTCACCCGGAACCAGGACCGTTTCACACTTCCCATTATGGGAAAAACTCAGAGCTGGGATGAAGCCTGGGATGTGGGAGCGATGTCGAACTACAATACGATCACGTCGCTGGCGGAATCTCCCAAGCAGGAAGGCTTAATCTATGCCGGGACCGATGATGGATTGATTCAAGTGACAGAGAACGGCGGCTCATCTTGGAGGAAAATTGAAGTTGGTTCGATTCCCGGTATCCCCGCGACAGCATTTGTTAATGACATCAAAGCGGACTTGTTCGATGCAAACACAGTGTACGTGGCGATGGACAACCATAAGTATGGTGACTTCAATCCTTATCTCGTAAAGAGCAGTGATCGCGGGAAGACCTGGCAATCGATACGCAGCAACCTTCCGGACAGAACGCTGGTGTGGCGGGTGGTTCAGGATCATGTCAAGCCCGAGCTGATGTTTGCGGCCACTGAGTTTGGAATTTATTTCACCGTTACAAAAGGAGACAGATGGATCAAACTGACCGGCGGTGTTCCCACGATCTCATTCCGCGATCTCGGCATTCAGAAGCGCGAGAATGATTTGGTGGGTGCGTCGTTTGGAAGAGGATTCTTTGTGCTCGATGATTATTCTGCGCTGCGCGACGTCTCTGACCAGCAATTGCAGCAGGAAGCAACGCTCTTCACGCCGAGAAAGGCATGGTGGTATATTCCTCGCGGCATATTGAGCTTCGATGATCAAAAAGGAACGCAAGGCACAGATCATTATGTTGCTCCTAATCCGCCTTTCGGTGCAGTGATCACCTACTACCTGAAAGATGGGTTGAAGACAAAAGAAGCAATACGAAAAGAAGCAGAGGCTCCTCTGCGTAAGCAAAATAAAAATATTCCATTTGCAGGTTGGGATGCACTCGATGCGGAACGCCGCCAGGATGTCCCGATGATCTGGCTGACGATCAAAGACGCGAGCGGCAATGTTGTGAGGAGAATAGAAGGTCCTACGGAAAAAGGTTTTCATCGTGTTGCGTGGGATCTCAAGTATCCCGCGTTTGAAACGATTCGAGTGAACGGCTCATCTTCAAATAATTCTTCTGCGTTCATGGCTGCGCCGGGGACTTACACAGCGTCTTTGTCGAAGCAGGTTGATGGTGTTGTGACAGAGCTTTCCAAGCCAGTTACATTTACAGTTGAACCTTTGCGTTCCGGAGTGCTTCCCGCAGCTAAGCCAGCCGAGGTTGCTGCCTTTTGGCGCGAGTATGAAAGGGTTTCCAAAAATGCCTCAATCCTGAGTACCAAGCTTTCGAATGCGACAGCGAGAGCTGCTGCGATGCAGAGGGCTTTGTCGTTGGCGAAGGCAGCGCCCGGAAACCTTGACACTGAACTCCACGGCATACGGCAAGAATTGATGACATTGAATACACAGCTAAACGGTGACGGTCCGAAGCAGGAGGTTGGTCAGAAGTCCAGGCCGGTGATCGGTCAGCGGCTTTTTGCTGTGAGCCGTGCCGTCTATCACTCGACTTCCGGACCGACAGCAACGGCTAGACGAGGGCTTGACATCGCTGACGCTGAGAGTAGAGAAATTCAAACAAAGCTTTCCGCCGTTGTCAACCGCATGAACGCCTTTTCAAAATCCTTGAAAGAAGCAGGTGCACCTTGGGTGGAGAGTGATCTCCCGGATTGACAGACATAAATTGAGCCTTGTCTGCCGGCAGGCAGGCGCAGAGACGCTGAGGTCATTTTTAGCGATTTCTATGGTTCAGGCAAGGGCATTTTGATATATTTTTTGATAGGGCCTGTTGTTGTGTACACAGGCGTAAACCCTACTTATCAACTTGTTTCGCACAGCGTTAAGGACGCTCATTTTGTTTTTTCCAGCTTGAGTTTTTCGAGTGTAATAGGTTCTTAATTCATCGCATGATTGGATAGCGGACATGGCAGCCAGGTGAAGTAAACGCTTCAAGGTCATATTGGCCATCTTAGAGACTCTTGTTTTTCCCCGGATCGAAGATCCCGAGGAGTGTTCGAATGGAGCGATTCCGGCGTAGCAGGCAAGTTTCTTTGCTTCCTGGATACGGGTAAACTCACCAGTGCTAACGATAAGATTGAGGGCTGTGATCTTTCCAATGCCGGGAACAGAAGTAATAAGATTGCATTGAGTGTTAAGTTCTATATCTGACTTGACCAGTGTTGCAATTTCCCTCTCGATCCCATGAATATCCAGCTCGACAGCTTTTATAGTTTTCAGACAACTTTTGCGGGAGGCTTTTTGAAGGGACTCTTCAATAAACTCAATCCCCTCCTGAAGAGGAACTGTCAATTGCATCTTCATCTTAATAAGTCTTTCACGAATTACCAGCAGTGACTTTAATTTTTGAACACAAAGCCTCTGAGGCTTCCAGAAATGCAAATTTTCCGAGTTTTTGAAAGCGTACAAAGCAATGCGTCTAGCATCAACCTGGTCATTTTTACCTCGTGTCATTCCTTGTGATTGTTTGATCTGAAGAGCTGGTTCAAGACAAACCTTGATTTGCTTTTTGTGCAAATACGTAAGAAGGGGTAAACAATAGATTCCTGTATGCTCCATACATACTATCAAGGTGGAAAGAGACGATAGTTCCGATTTCAAAGCGTTAAACATGGCTGCAATTGATTTAGAATTGTTCTCGACTTGTAGCTCATGAAATGTTTTTCCATCCAGGGTCAAAGCAGCGTCGAATTTTGACTTTGACACATCGATTCCTAAAAAATAAACTGTTTCCATTAAATTTGATTGTTACGTTTAACCATGTATCCGTTAACGCTTCTAAACACAATCAAAACCTTAATAATAGGCCGTGAACCTAAATTTCTATTTGATGCCTGTTTAGAAAACTGACTGAGGATTGAATCGCGAAATGGGCCTCAAACCCGTGTCTTTGCTTAATTCACCTCAGTCAGTGTTAACGTTATCCACAATCTCACAAAAGAAAAAAGAACCAAAAAAAGAAAATCCCTATGATTACAGAGTTTATTCTGATCACAGGGACAAGTCTAAAGGTCTTTGCGTCTAAATATCAGATATATGCACGAACGAAGTTTTCGTATAGAAAATATTGCTCCGATTCTCAATGTTTCCGACATGAAAGCAAGCCTTCGGTTCTACGTCGATGTTTTGGGATTCAAAGCTGCCGAATGGGGTGATGACAATTTCACACTGGTCGGTCGTGATAACACCGGTATTTATTTAAGCAAAGGAGATCAGGGGCACCCGGGTACCTGGGTCTGGATCGGTTTTGACGGTGATATTCATGAATTGCATCGGGCATTGAAGTCAAAAAATGCCATCATCAAGCTGGCTCCAACTAACTTTTCCTACGCATATGAGCTACAGGTTCTGGACCCAGACGGCCATGTGCTTCGATTTGGGACTGATCCCAACCATAATGAACCATTCGTAAGCTGGTGAATTATCCACTGAAAGTCGGGTAGAACCAAGCGTGTCATCCCCATTCCTGGAAATAAGAAAGCCATGATCAGACTTGACACGGTTTTGCACAGCAGAAGCTAAAGTTGGAAAAATAAATTTGCGTCACTTCGCGGTTTGGTAGTGACGGCCTTGAGCCCTTCTCGGAGCCAAGGTTGTAGGCATGTGTTAAGTCAATTATGAACAAATGGAGGTAAAATATTTCAAACTCGTTTCCGCAATTTCGAAAACAGGTAGTCTTACGAAAGCTGCCGATGAACTTTGTCTCACGCAATCGGCCCTTAGTCATCAGTTGAAGGAGATCGAGGGACTGCTTAACACAAGGATATTTGACCGCGTCAAGAAGAAGCTTGTATTCACGGATTCAGGAAGGATATTCCTGGAATCATCTAAACAAATACTCCATGAAATTGAGCGCGTACGCCTGGCGATAGATACAAATCGTAACGGGCACTCAGGCACAATCAAACTTGCGGCAGAATGTAGTACATGTTTTCATTGGCTTCCTGGGATACTTGGAAGTTACTACAAGGAATTTCCGAACATAGATATTCGTTTGAATACCAATGGTGGGAAACATCCGCTCGACTTGTTGCTGACTGCTAAAGTTGATGTCGCGATTGTTTATCGGAAGGAATACGAAAATAGCATTGAGTATACCGAACTGCTCACGGACGATGTTGTTGCGCTCGTCGCTGTGGGACATCGCCTGGCGTCGAGGAAATTTCTTGCAGCCGAAGACTTTGCAGGTGAGACCTACATTACGCATTCGAGAAAACTGAACGAGTCGATGTTCTATGAAACATTTTTAGCACCCGGCAAAGTCGTCCCGAAGAAAGTCATCCACTTTCAGGTAACAGAAGCCGCGATTGAAATGGTGCGTTCGGGGCTCGGTGTGATGGTGATGGGGAAATGGCTGATTGATCCGTATGTCGACCAAGAGAAAATCAAATTGGTCAAGCTGGGTCCTTCTGGCTTGAGACGTAAGTGGTACATAGCGACGCTGAAGGTCAAAGAAGAGATCCACTATAAAGCGAACTTTGTGCGAGCGCTTAAGGATGGCATTCGGGTTAGTCAAAGCTAAAGCCTTCGCAATCACAGCTCCCAATTCGGATCCGCATATTTGTCCGATTTCATCAGCAATTCGATCTGAGCTGCAATGTCGAAAATGTCTTTTTTTGTCAGGGATTTATTTGACACGTAGAATTCCGGATTCTCTTTGCGATGAGGAAAGTGTAATGACTGTCCGTATTTCTGAATTTTGGCGCTAACCGCCCGACCATAAATATGCAAATGAAAGTAAGGTCCGGTGGGAGAGAAGACGCTCCAGTTCCCATTGTCCTGATAGTTGATTCGTCCGATGTCGACACCATTGTTCCGCATAGCGATGGTCATCGCTTCGCCGGCGATCATTGTTAATCGGATGAATTCAATTGCTTGCTTGCGGGTCAGGCATTGACGGTCGGGTATGCGACGTTTAGGATAGATGGCTATGTGACCTCCGTCTTTCCGATCCACTAAAGGCTTTTCTTCCGCCCTGAGTTCGAATGATGAAGTCTTCCAGATCAGGAATTCATTTTGATTAATGTCCATTTGGATGGCTAACATCGGGAAAAAATTAAATGCGATTTCGGACAGGCAATGAAAAAAACTAATCGAATCGATTAGAATTTCTTAATTCAGCCTGCTTTGTTTCCAACGGGCGGGTATTTAATTTCAATTTGATATGATTCGGAACTATGATAAGTCGGACAAGCCAGCGCTGTTCGGGATTTTCAGATTGAATACGCCTGAATATTTCGCGGCGGAAGAGATCAAAGATTTTGAAGCATTCCTCGATGCTCACGCTGACACGTACTTTGTTGTGGAAGAGCACGGAGCGCTCGTCGGCTGTGGAGGTTATCACTTTAACGAAACTAAGACCGAAGGGCGGATATCATGGGATCTGTTCCATCCCGGGTTTCACGGCAAAGGATTAGGAGGTCAGTTGGTCAACCATTGCCTGGACGCAATCAGGTGCGAGCCTGCGTTAAAGAAAATCTCTGTCTGGACATCGCAGCTCGCATATCCGTTCTACGAACGTTTTGGTTTCAAGACGATGGAAGTGAAAAAGGACTATTGGGGAAAGGGCCTTGACCTTTATAGGATGGAAATGGAACGATGCTAATTCGCTTTGTCGGAATTTTTACCACGAAATCACTGAATGACACTAAGATTTGGCGAAGCCCATCAAATCACGGATGATGTTAGCCTCGTCGCGCGACGTAACTTTCTCCAATAACAGAAATGCAACTTCCATCGCAGTGGATGGATTCCAGCTGGTAATCACGTTCCCACTTACGACCACTGGCTCGTTGACGACGTTAACACCGAATTCCCGCATCGCCTGCTGTCTAACTCCGCTTCCTTTATTATAAGTGGTTCCATTCTTACCCTGGAGTATCCCGCTTTTGGCAACAGGCAATCCTCCAGTACAGATCGCGGCTACCGGCTTGCCCCGCTTGTTGAATTCACGAATGATGTGCAAAAACGTTTCACTGTATCCATCGTCGTAAAAGTTAAACTCCTGAAAGCCTCCCGGTATTGCCAAACCTTCGTATTCATCAACATTGATCTTGTCGATCGTGATATCCGGGACCAGTGTTACTCCGAAGGTACCCTTGACCGGAGTGTTGAATGCCGCTATGACGATCTTAGTCGACCCACCGCCATCGACCACATGCCACCCAAATACATCGATGAACACACTTGCTTCATATATCTCGAAGCCATTTGCCAGGAGGAGTAAAACTTTTTTCATGGTGCCACTTTGGTTTAAAACACATCGCCAAAGGTCATCTTAATTTTTTTATCGTAACCAATTTGTTGCTTGAGTTTACCACTTCCTTACATGAATTCTTTGGGTTTGTATTGTGAGAAAATACCATCATGATCCCGATAGCGGCCCAACATTCACCAATTGTCGCTAATTTGTGTGAATACTATTGCCGCAACTTGAAGCGCTTTCTGTTTCTGAGTTGACTGACATCTATATAAAATCCAAATGACAATCCCTGATCAAATCAAAAAGTATATTTCCGCTCAGCCTGAAGCCAAGCGGTACGACCTGCAGGTATTGCATCAGCTTATGCTGAAAGCCGTGCCAAAGGGAAAGCTGTGGTTCCTGGATGGTAAAAATGACGAGGGAAAAATTGTCTCCAATCCTAACATTGGTTATGGGCTTCAAACTATCAAATACGCGGATGGGAAGTCGAAAGAATTTTATCAGGTTGGGTTGAGTGCGAATGCTACCGGCATCTCTGTTTACATCCTCGGCCTTAAAGACAAGAAATATTTAGCCAGCACCTATGGTAAAGAGTTGGGTAAGGCGAGTATCACGGGTTATTGTATAAAATTCAAATCGCTCAAAGACATCAATCTTGATGTACTTGAATCTGCAGTGCGGGATGGTGCCAAGGCGACCGCATGACTTCGATTCTGTAGACTTGCGTCAGCGATTTCGTTCTGGTCGGCGATTTTACGAGAGGATATTAGAATATGCTGAGACGCGTTGCTGGCTGCCGCGTGTACACCGGAATTCCTTAAATTGAATTCGATTTCTATCGTTTCATGGTCAACTTCATCGAGAGTGTTCTTAAATACCCCGATTACTCACGCCAGTTTACCTGTGGCAACAGTCTGATCACGGCTTTTAATTGTCCCTTGGAAGCCAGACTCATGAAAAATCGCTTTACGGACTTGTGGAGTCAAAACAACTATGTCTTTTATGTAATTGACGGAAGAAAAGTGTGGCACACGGCTCATGGTTCTTACGACTTGAAAAAGGGTAGCTGTGTATTTGTTCAGAAAGGGGCTAGCATCATAGAGCAGTTCTTTGACATCGGCTTTTGCCTCGTACTATTCTTCATTCCTGATGAATTTATCTGTGAGACCTTGAAATCGCGATCGGAACCTATTCCAAAAGCAAGCCAGGACTACGGCACCCTTATTCACCTCGACACCACCGAAACACTAGAAACGTTCTTTCTCTCGATGTCCGCCTACTTCGCCAGTACAAAGGAGCCGGACAAAGGGTTGCTGGAACTGAAGTTTCGTGAATTGATCCTGACTCTCGCTGAAAATCCACAGAATGCGGAACTCCTTTCTTATTTCTGTTCGCTGCTCCATCAACCCTCATCAGTTGCATTACAGCGCGTCATGGAAGCCAATTATTGTTTCAATCTTTCACTCGAACAGTATGCCGAACTCAGTAATCGCAGCTTGTCTGCTTTCAAGCGCGATTTTCAGAAGGCAATGCACACCACGCCGGGCAAATGGCTGCTGGAGAAACGGTTGAATCATGCCCTGCAATTGCTTAACAACAAGGATAAGAGTGTGAGTGAAGTTGCCTTTGAAAGCGGATTTGAGAATCCCTCTCATTTCGCGCGCGCATTTAAGGAGCGTTATAATGCAACGCCGACTGCCATCAGAAGGACCCTTGCCTGAGCTTTTGAGGCTATTCTTTGGACTTTAAGGAAATGCCTTTGCCAAGGCTTGGATGTAGTTTTGATATGTTCAAACACACCAACTAAATCAAAAAAATATGGCTCCAACAGCTCAGACAGCCCCGAACCCAAACAAGGCGTTGTGGGAAAAGGGTGATTTTACCCAGATCGCCAACACGATGCGTGAAAGTGGCGCGGCGCTGGTTTCCAAACTTGGCATCACAAAAGGCCTTCAGGTGCTGGATCTGGGATGCGGGGACGGTACCACAGCGATCCCGGAAGCAAAGCTTGGTGCACAGGTTCTCGGCGTTGACATCGCACGAAACCTTGTTGAAGCAGGCAACGCCCGCGCAAAGGCTGCTGGCCTTACCAACATCTCATTTCAGGAAGGCGACGCAACGAACCTCGCCGGAATTAAAGATCAGTCTTTTGACTTTGTCGTTACCATTTTTGGCGCAATGTTCGCACCCAAGCCCATGGATGTTGCTAAGGAGATGGTTCGCGTTACGAAGAAAGGAGGGAGGATCGTGATGGGCAACTGGATACCCGGTGATCCGACCTTGGTAGCGCAGATCCTAAAAATAAGCTCGGCCTATACGCCGCCGCCACCCGAAGGATTTGTAAGTCCGATGCTTTGGGGAGTGGAAGCCAATGTGACCGAGCGATTTGTCAACGCCGGCATTCCGAAGGAAAACATTTCCTTCAGCAAGGAGACATTTACATTCAATGCTCTCTATCCGCCGGCAAAACTGGTATCCAACTTCAAGAACTATTACGGGCCGACAATGAATGCCTTTGAGGCTGCAGAGAAGAATGGAAAGGCTGCTGACTTACAAAAGGAATTGGAGAATTTATTCAACTCGCAAAATAAAAGCGCAGATAAAGGTGCCACTTCGATACCCGCTACATTCCTTAAGGTGACGGTGGTTCGTTGAAGTAAGAATCACAAAAAACGCGGAGAGTTCGATGATTTATCATCGGCCCTCCGCGTTTGTTACGGGCTTGTCATTAAAGGCGCTTTCTCATCACCTTCGCATAATCCGCAAACGCGAGTTCAGGCGCTTCCAGTTCGGGGTGCCAGAGCTTTTCCCACTCGAAGCAATAGTAGCCATTATAACCACCCTTCTTCAATAACTCGACGGCTTCGAAGACCGGCACGTCTCCCTGACTTATGAACTTGTAGTTGATCTTGTCGCCCTCAAGCGTTGCATTTTTGATATGTGTATGATGGATGTATTTCTTCAACTTTGAATAGGCGAGTGCGGGCGACTCCTTCGTTTTGATCCACATGTTGCAAATATCCCAGATCATCCCCACGTTCGGATGCTCAGCTGCTTTCATTACTTTTTCGAGATCTTCGACGTAGATCAGGTCGCCATGCGATTCTGTCAGAACAACCACCTTGCTGCCTTTGGCATAGTCACCGAGTTCGCGAAGGCCTTTCGTCATCAGGTCCATGGTAACCGATTTTTCCTGGTCCTTGGGGAAGATGTTCGGAAACACCCTTACATAAGGACACTTGAGTTGCTGTGCCAGGTCGATGAATCGTTTTGCATCGTCGAGGTTCTTCTTTCGCTCACTGCCTTCCGGAAAATGCAGCATAACTGATGATCCAAGGTTCACGAAGCTCAACCCATTGTCATTCATGAGCCGCAGTGTGGAAGAAAGGTTTTCCTTGCCGAAATCGGGACACAGTGGAAGGTCCATCTGTTTAAGAATCCCCCGAACTTCGATGCCTGTATACTTGTGTTTTACTGCGAAGTCAACGATTTGCTTCAGCGTCCATTCCGGGCACCCCAGCGTCGAGAACGCGAGGAGCTTTTTATTGTCCTTGAAGGCGAAGCCAGTTCCTGCGGCAGCGGCCAGGACGGCGGCGGTATGTAGGAACTCGCGACGGGTTGAGGTCTTGTGATTCATAGGCAGTCAAGGTAAGAGAAAGGTGTCCGGCAAGCAAACCGAGAGGAGCGCATAAAACGCGGGAATGCCTTAACGGTTCTTTACTTTTTTGGCTTGCGTGGACTCAATCGGAGTAATACGTTTCGATACCACAAGAGTATCGATGCCGTTTGAGTTGATGATCATCTTGGCTGCACCGCGACAGCTTTGGCAATTGGAATACCCGAGTCCTGCACACTGGCCACAGCCTGGTCTCAGGCCTCCACAAAATTGACACTTCTTTTTACCGCTGCCGTCGCATGCCGTGCATGTCTGTTCGTTGAGGACACCAGTACCTGAACATATGCGGCAGTCGGCTCTCGCGACCCCCAGACATGAAGAGCAGGTAGTGGATCCTTCACCATCGCAGGATGCGCAAATGAGAATTCCACGACCGGCGCACTGGCTGCAGTCGACCAGCTTCCCCCCATTCGTACTTAATTCCAAATCAAGTATAGCGAACGCGTCGGCTTTTTCACGATCGAGGATGACCTTTCGCTTGCGTGCCGCCTTCGTTAGAACTTTGAACTCCGGCTGTGATTTTTCTTTTGCCCTAAGATCAGTTTCACGATGCAGATTGCCTTTGAAGCTAGGGTCGTTGTTATACTTTGCCGCATCGTTGCCTTCGTGGTATTTCAGATCCCACCACTCCTGGCTTTTTCCGCTGAATGGGATACCTAATAATACGACCAGGATCAATCGAGCGATCATGAATTTTGGATTCTCCTCCGCAAAACTCAATAATTGGTTTGAGTTAATCAATGGTCTCGGCTGCTTTCAGCCGTTAGCCTGATCAAATTCTTACCAAAGATGGCAGCAGGCGCGGACTACCCTGCTGGTCTATATCTTCACGTATGCATAACACATTCGACAACTCCCAAAGTTCCAACCGTCTTGAATCCATCGATATTGTAAGAGGTCTTATTATGATGATCATGGCGCTCGACCACGTTCGGGAGTTTTTCAGCTACACGGCCTTTCGCGCAGATGACGTGACGCAGACTTCGGTAGCACTGTTCTTCACTCGCTGGATCACTCATATTTGCGCCCCGACTTTTGTATTTCTTTCAGGCATCAGTATTTATCTATATCACAAAAAAGACAACCGCTACGAAAAAACGGCCATGTTCCTGATAACCCGCGGCCTTTGGCTGATCGCGGCCGAAATGTTGCTGATCAGCTTCATACTGACGCAAGGCTATGACCTTACCGTGCTTGAGGTAATCTGGTCGATAGGTTGCTCGATGATCTTGTTGTCAGGTTTGATTTTGTTACCCCGATCGCTGCAGATAGCCATGTCCCTTGCAATGATCGTGGGGCATCACTTGTTGCCGGTTTTTATGAACGTGACACCCGGTAATGTTGTGTTCGCATTCCTGCATAACTTTCCCTTTGTGGCCGGTGAGCACCCCGTCCTCGTCGCGTACACGATAATTCCGTGGGTTGGCGTGATGCTGCTTGGTTATGCGATTGGGCCATGGTTTTTGAATGGACCTCAGATCCGAACCAGGTTATTGCTGCGCGCAGGAATTGTGTCTCTTCTCGTTTTTTTTTGTTGTGAGGTTCCTGAATATTTATGGAGACCCATTCCCCTGGAGTGCGCAGGAGCGGGGCGGAATTTACACGATGCTTTCTTTTCTAAAGGTGACGAAGGCACCGCCATCATTTTTATTCCTTTCAGTAACATTGGGACTAGCGTTGATCCTTTTGGCTTATGCGGACAAGGTTTCCGCGAGGATAAAACAAGTTCTGATCGTTTACGGCAGGGTGCCATTTTTTTACTTTGTCATCCACCTGGCGATCATAAGCCTCACGTCATTTTTGTGGACTTACTTCATGTTTGGCAGAGGAGTTAACCTTTCATTTGTCTCACCAAAAGATTGGCCCGTGGACTATCATCCGAATCTGATGAGGGCATATGTTCTGTGGGTACTGATAGTCGCGGCGCTTTATTTTCCTTGCCGGTGGTTTGGGAATTTCAAGGCAAGGAATAAGGCATGGTGGGCGAGCTATTTGTAAGCAGTAGTATTCACTCCCTGCAAACGCTTTCAACGGATCCGGGCGCTCCCGCCACGCCACACCGTATGCCTGCGGGCAAAATTCAAGGATAACTTTATTAAAAGGCTGTTTTTTGACAAAATTGCCTGAGAACCGGGTGTTGATGGGATTGACTTATATGTAAGTGACCCTCGAGACGAGATAACATTGCTATAACCTGAGGAAGTCTCCGGTTCACTTTTTATTTTAGAACCCATGAAGCTCTATCATTCCTTTATTTTCGACACCGACGCTGTGGTACTGGTGTTGTTCCTTTTCAGTTTCATGCTGCTCAGTATTTACACCGGCAGGCGGCTTGGGTTAAGACGCTTCGCTGCTGGTCGCCATTTCGACGCGTCCTCCACACGCACCATAATTTCCGCCATGTTCGGACTACTCGCTTTCCTGCTCGCTTTCACTTTCGGCATGAGTGGAAACCGCTACGACGCCCGCCGGGCTAACATAGTCGATGAGGCAAACGCAATCGGCACTGCCATCCTTCGGGCTGATTTATATGAAGATGCGGATCGGACGCAATTGCGAAGTGACTTCAAACAATATCTGGAAGCTCGAATTGAATATTTCGAAGCAGGAAAAGACATTCAAAAAGTAATGGCTGCTAACAAAGTTGCGGCAGATTATGGGAAACGAATCTGGGATCGGGCTATGAAATTATCACATACCACAGGCTCTCAGACACCCACGATGCAGATGGTGCCCGCGTTGAACGCGATGTTTGATATAAGCACCACTCGCCAAATAGGCGAGCTTGAGCGCGTACCCGACTCGATTGTAATTATGTTGTTCGTCGTATCGATCGCCAGCGGTTTTTTCCTTGGATATACATCGCCCGAAAGCAAGCTCGACTGGCTGGTCGCAGTCGGCTTTTGCATCCTGACTTCCGTGGTTGTTTACATCACGCTTGATCTCGACAGGCCACGGCGAGGGTTTATTAACATCACAGCTTCCCATGACGCCATGCTGATGCTCAGACAAAATTTCTGAAGCGCTTCCTGGACTATCAATAGAATTTTGGCAAAGGATTGAGAGTGGTGTTTTGTCTTTGATGCCAATACGGGTAAATCGTCGGGACCTCGCTGGCGGCATCCAATCTCATGACTTGATCTGTTGACAAGTTCCAACCTACCGCACCAAGATTTTCCTTTAGTTGTTCCTTGTTTCGCGCGCCAAAAAGAATGCTCGAGACCGTTGGTCTCTGCAGCAACCAGTTCAGAGCAACCTGCGCGATCGTCTTACCGGTCTCCGATGCAATCGCCTGCAGCACGTCAACAGTATTGTATAGCACGTCGTTGTTTATGACTGCGTCCGGCACAGGACTGCCTCCCTGTTTTACTCTGCCGTCGACCGGCAGTGGCTGATTTCTGCGATAACGACCGCTTAACCTTCCGGCCGCGAGCGGCGACCAGATGATTGCTCCAACACGCTGATCCAATGCCAGCGGCATTAACTCCCACTCATACTCTCTGTTTGCAAGGCTATAGTAAACCTGGTGCCCGACGTAGCGGCTCCATCCATAGCGATCGCTTATGCTCAGCGACTTCATCAGATGCCAGCCGGAAAAATTGGACGCTGCCAGGTAACGCACTTTTCCACTTTGAACAAGGTCGTCAAGGCTCCTCAGCGTCTCTTCAATGGGTGTATTGCCGTCAAACCCGTGCATGTGGTAGATGTCGATATAATCAGTGCCGAGCCGTTTCAAGCTACCTTCGACTTGCCTGATCAACCGGAATCGCGATGATCCCTGGTTGTTTGGTCCCTCACCGAACGGAAATGTTGCTTTCGTAGAGATGATCAGCTTGTCGCGTTGCTTTTTGGCGATGGCAACTCCCAAAACCTCTTCTGAGAGTCCGGCGGAATAAACATCAGCCGTATCAAAAAAATTAACCCCGGCATCGAGGCATTGACTAACTAATCGTTCGGCTTCGTCAGCCTGTGTGCTTCCCCATGCTTTGAAAAAATCATTTCCGCCACCAAATGTTGCGGTTCCAAAACTGAGTACCGGAACTTTCAATCCGGATGCGCCTAATTGTCTGAATTCCATGATTCCGTTCTTTTCAAATAATAATTCAAAATTTCATCGTGTGATTTCGCAGATGTTAAAGATTGTTGCGCCGGTTTTTATCAGCGTTATCGCCGCGACATGCGTGAGTTTTACAATTTCTTCAACGCGGTTCATGCGCAATCATTTCAACTTTTTCAGCACTTCAAGGAATTTTCCGATTTCCTCCTGAGTATTGAAGAGAGCAGGAGAGACACGTACTTGTTTTTCCTTTTCGCGCACCGTAACGTCTATCGTTGCTGAAGCAAAAGCGGTCGCTGCCGCCGCAGGGTCTTCAAGGTAACATGTGACCACAGGTGAATCATTATTAATAGGCGTGAATAGTCTTTTACCCTGTGAATCAATTTCTGTCCGAAGCCGCTGCCCCAGCTCAGAAGTATGCTTTCCTATTTTGTCCACACCGACCTTCTCAAGATAGGAGAGTGCGGCCCCCAACTGAGCGATAACTCCGAACGGCAACGTGGCATACTCAAATCGCTTCGCCTGATTCGATAGCTCGAACTGGCCATTCGGCAATTCCTTTTCGATGTGCTTCCATCCGTACCGATCGAGTGGAATGGTCTCGATAAGCTCTTTGCGAATGTAAAATGGCGCGACGCCGTAGCTTGCCAGCAGCCATTTGTATGTGCCTGAGCACACGAAGTCGATTCCTGAAGCGTGAGCATCAAAAGGGAAAGCGCCTATTCCCTGAATTCCGTCAACATAGATGTAGGCCCCGTGGGCGTGCGCGAGATCTGACAAGGCACGCAAATCATGACGGAAGCCGTTCAAGCTGGATACGAACGAGAGCGCCAGCAACTTTGTCTTTTTATCCACCAATTTCGCGTAATCCTCGGGCGTGATTCCGCCATTTTTATTTTTCACAATCCTGACTTCAACGCCCTTTGATTTTTCCAGGTGCCGATAGATCACAAAGCCTGTTTCGTAGTGCAGATCGTCAGTGACGATGTTGTCGCCCGCAGTCCATGTGATGCCGTTGGCAACTATGTTCTCACCTTCCGAGGTGGAAGCAAGGAATGCTATCTCTTCGGGCAGTGCGTTGATGAGTTGCGCGTACTGTCGCCTCACTTTTTCAGTATCCTTTAACATGGCGCCGACTGTACTGGGTTGTTGTGCCTTTCCGTTTGCGAACGAGCAGGCAGCATCGACTACCTGACGTGGGATAGCCGCGGTATAAGCTGCATTAAGGTACGTGCGTTTTTGTGCGATCGGGAAGTCCGCCCGTACACCCAACGGGTCTGCGGAGCTGTTGTAGTTTTCGGGCGTTGCCCCGGAAGAAAAAGGGTCACTCAGCAGTACAAGCGCACTCGCAACTCCGGTTTTTTGGAGAAAGGTCCTTCGGGGATAAGTCATGGGTGCTAAATTTAAGCGATTGCATCGAAGGGACACAATTCTGTGAGTGGCAGCTTCGGTAATCTCATTCAGCGCCAACAATGCCGGCAGGCACGCTCGGCTTTTCAAATAATTGATGCGAGGAGCAGATCGTGCAGACAGGCATTTAACAGCTTTGATGTTCTCACTATGAATCAGCCTGCTGCTTCCTTATTAAACTTCTCCTTGTATTCCAACGGCGACAGGCCTGTAATTTTCCGAAACACTTCGCGGAAGGCCTTCACGTCCGAATAGCCAACCTCGTACATTACCTCAGCCACGGTTTTCCGGGTCGACTCAAACGCTTTCTTTGACGCTTCAATCTTCACACGCTGGGCATACTCCAATGGCGTGTTGCCTGTGGCTTTGATAAATCGCCGGTCGAAGTTCCGTCGACCTACAGCAAATTTTGATGACAGACGTTCCATCGAGATGCGCTCCTGGAGTTGGTCTTCAATGTAAAGCTGGGCTTTTCTGACGATCTCATCTCCATGGGTTTTCTGACCGGTAAAAATCATGAACGGTGACTGGCTGTTTCGGTCAATTTCGACCTGAAACACCTTTGAGCAGTAAATTGCCGTCCGGCGATCGTAATATTTTTCAACGAGATACAGAACCAGATTCAGAAATGAATAGGCGCCTCCGCTTGTATAGATTCCGCGCTCATCTGTTATCAGCTTTTCAGCCTCAAGGTTGATTTCAGGGAACATAGCTCTAAAGTTATCCGCTGCAGCCCAGTGCGTCGAGCAGCTTCTTCCATTCAAGAGACCCGCAGAAGCCAACAAGAAGGCGCCCGTGCAGATAGCCGCTACCTCTGACCCGTTCTTGTAATGCCGGCTGATCCATTCCGGCAAGGTTTTGTTCTGTTTCAGTGCCTTCCTATAATCGTGATTAAGGGAGGGGATGATGATCAGGTTCGTCGCGTGGATTTCTGAAATGTGCGCATGAGGTTTTACTGAGAAAAGACCATCAAAGTATTCCACCTTTTTTGACACGCCCGCAACCTGTACTTTGTAGCGCGCACGGTTGCCGGTCGACTTCCAATATTCCTCAGCTCTTGAGAGTATTTTGTATGTGCCAACAATGCTGCTCAGGTTATTTCCATTCCCGTCTGGCGCCAGAATCGTGATGTGTTGCATAGACTAATTTCTTCAGTAAAACTAGCGAACGAGCCTGTCCAAATCAACCCGTCATATTGTCCATTTTACACCCCTACGGAGGGGTATATGGTCGTTATTTTTGAGTGACAAAAACAAAAGGGGATTGTTCAAGAGAAAACTCATCGTGGAGGAATGGATGTCTTTGGACGGACATGTGTCTGGAAGGGAAGGTAGCCTTGATTTCTTTGCACCGCTCGTACGAAGTACCTACGCCGAGAGTGACACTGCATTTCTAAAATCTATTGATTGTATCCTTTTCGGAAGGAAAACCTATGAGCAGTTTGTATCAGTTTGGCCAGCAAGATCCATTGAGGGGGAGCCGCTTGCCAGGACGATCAATACGACACAGAAACTCGTGTTCTCCTCGACGTTGAAAGCCGCTCCGTGGGGTCAGTGGGAAGCGGCGACCGTCGTTCCCTCTGATCCCATATCGAGCGTGAAGGCACTGAAGGAAGCTTCGGGCGGTTCAATCATCGTGTGGGCGAGTGTCTCCCTCGCGCAGCAGCTTTTGCTTGCCAATCTCGTCGATGAGTTTCACTTTTACGTTTGCCCGGCTCTGACGGGAAGTGGTACTCGATTGTTTCCAAAGGAGACGCATGCGGCAACTCTTCAGCTTGTGGAGACACACACATACAAAAATGGAGTGGTCTTCCTGAATTATAAAGTGTAAGCACATGACTCCTGGAGATTATGAAAAGCAGTGATTTTACAACGTCGTTCGCAACGAACAAGTCCGCCTCTGAAACATTTCAGGCAATCAACAATGTGCGGGGTTGGTGGTCATCATTTCTCGAGGGAAACACCGAAAATCTGAACGACGAGTTCAGGTACAGGTATAAAAAATTGCACTACTCTACGCAGCGATTGGTGGAGGTTATTCCTAATAAGAAGGTCGTCTGGCATGTCTCGGACAGCACCCTGAATTTCGTGGAAAAGAAAAACGAATGGGATAATACGACTATTGAATTCGAGATTACCGAGAGGGACGGCGTGACTCTGGTGGTCTTTACTCATCGCGGCCTGGTTCCGTCGGTCGAATGCTTTGAGGCATGCTCTGGTGGATGGAATCATTACTTACATAAGAGTCTCGTACCACTGATTAATGATGGTAAAGGTAATCCTAACTAAATCCTTGAGTTTAAAAAAGATTTCTGCTTTTACAATGGAAGCTTCACTAAGTGATAAAACACTGACTATCGAGCAGGTAGCAGCGCGCTTTAATATCCTGGCTCAACAGGAAAAATGGTTTGAGATTCAGGAGGAGTTCTTCTCACCGGATGTGCGAAGCATCGAACCTCAAAATTCTCCATATATGAAAAACGCTGAAGGGAAGGAGAATGTTCGTCGGAAAGCCGAGGAGTTCATCAAGACCATCGAAGCATTTCATGGTGCATTTACCTCTGCGCCGTTGTTGTGCGGAAACCACTTCTGCGTCGCCCGCGAAATGGAAATATCATTAACGACCCACGGTAGAACGCACATGAAGCAGATCATGCTTTATGAAGTTCGGAATGGTAAGATTATATCGGAACAGTTCTTTTATTGAACTTAGGAGGCGCGTAAAAAGCTCTTGTATTTCGTAATATCAAGCGCCACGCCCAGGTAGTTACCATTGGGAAGGATAGAATTCACCCAGTTGAACCATACCTTTTTACCGTCTTTTGTTGTCAGGCTGCTTTCTATGGTAGCGATTTCGTTCGGAATCATACCTGGATAGTTTGTTATATAGTCGCGACTGATCCACGCGTCTTTGAGATTCGAGTCCCACCAGCCGTCTTTGAGAAGCTCGCTGGGTGAGTATCCAACAAGTGACTTGACCGATGGGCTTATAAACACAATCTCTCCTGATTTATTGGCAACGATAGATACCACGTTGAGTTTTTCGAGATTGGCGTATGAACTTTTTACATCGGAAATCAGCTTCAGGCGCACTGTCATAACCACGCCAAAGACTGCCATCGCAATCAGCAAGTCCAAAAAGCCGACAAAGTTTTCGTTTCCATGTCCGAAGCCGAAGTAAGCGACCACGCATGCAAGGATGGTCAAGCCACATTGTATCCCGTAGTATAAGAGACTGTTAATGACTACGGAGCTTGCCCCGTACACCAGGATCAGGATAATCACTGCGTCCGGCTCGAAGCGGTTAATGATTACGAAGGTGACCACGTAAAAAAGTGTTGCCAGGTAGAGCACGAGTGAAAAGTAGGGGACGATCACGCGTCGCTGAGCTCGAATGAACGTGGAGATAAATAGAATAACGCCAAGGCCGATAATAGCCCATCGCACCTGCCCATAATCATTGAGCTGCGGCAAAAATTGATCATACAACAACTTAGTGACGGCTGCGGTAGCGGTAAACAACGCGATCACCAGTCGAAACGAGGTGATCGGCTGTCGTAGTAATACTTTGGTAACGAAAGGACTAGTTTCCTGGGCCATGGTGGGTGAAGTAAAGAGATAAAGATAGGCTTAAAAACCACCACGACGGACATTCAATCGAAAAATCAATATTTTGATAAATTTTACTCCCTTACTTGATCGATTTTATAAAATGTTTAAGCAATAACATCGAATTGTCTGTTCCACACTTTCTGCAACTGGCACGTCATAGTTTGCCGGTTGCCTTGTCGAGATCTACTTTAGCCAGCATGACCAGGTACAGGGAATTGTAATAGTTGTTTTGAGATTCCTTAAGGTCGGTTTCTGCATTGATTACCTCAACGTTCGTTGCGATCCCTTGTTTGTTTTCCGCACGTGCGACGCGCACATTCGCTTCGGCCAGAGATAGGTTACGCTTTTGAGTTTTTAACGATTCCATCCCGTTGATGAGATTGATTTCGGCTTGCTTGACCTGCAAGTCGATCATTCTTTCAGTTTGCCTGATGGAATTCTCCATCTTCCTGTTTTCGAGCAATTGGCTTTCCACTTTGTATCGCTTTTCAAACCCGTTGAACAACGGCACCTGCAGGCGCAGCCCGACATAGGTGTAGTTGAAATACCGCGAACCCTGAAAGATGTCGCCGATCGACGTGGCAGCCGGGTTGTATCCTGACGTCGCGAAAGCTGTCACCCGCGGTGTATAGCCTCCCTTGATCACGTCGAGTTGGCCCTGATTTAACTGGGTTTGAGTTTTCAGAATACTGTATTCAATGCGGTCATCGTAGGCATAGTTTGCTTGTGCAACCGATCCGTCGAGTAAGGTTTCATCGAGCGTTCCCTGGATATCCAGGTTCGGCTCTGAGTAGCTCATTTGAAATTTCAGGAGGGCGAGGTTCAAGTCAACGATCTTGATTGCCTTATCCCGTTCTTCCCTGAGATTATTCATCCGGACTTCAATACGATCCACATCGATTTTCCTCGCGATGCCCGACTTAAAACGCGCTTGCGTCTCCTGGAAAAGAGTATCGACGCGATTTACATTCTTATTCAAAAACTCCAGCTGTTGACGCGCCACGAGGACGCCATAAAATGCTTTCGTAACGCCCTCTACAATGTCAATGCGGGAACGTTGAATTTTCTTTTCGCTGAGCTGTTCATAGGTTTCCTCGTTATGAATACCAGCCAGCAGCGACTTGTCGTAGATTACCTGCGTCGCCGAAGCGCTCATAACAAGCAGGTTGTTTAATTGTAGTTGAAATGCTATGACCTCACCTACGGGTTTCGTTGGGTCGGTGAAGGCTGGAATGACACCATTTTCAAGTACGATCTTTTGTACATTGATATTATGTGTAAGATCAACGCCGGCATCGACCCGGGGCAGGTACTTGGCGCGCAACTCTTTTGTTTGGCTTTCGGAGATCTGCTTGTCGAGCTGTGCATTCTGTGACGTTGCGTTGTTCTTTATCGCATAGTCAATGCATGTTTTTAGGTCGAACGTGGTGGACTGTGCGAAGGTGGAAGCCGTAGTCAACACTGCTCCCAGTACGATTAATAGTTTTTTCATAATCCTGCTTGAATATTTTATTCCATCGTCATTTCAACGTGCTGCTGTCCGGCAGCAGATTTTTTCCCACCGATGAACAGCAGCAGTAAGGGTATACAGACAATGAAGAATCCCCCTACAATTAAAAAGGTGTCCCGGTAGGTAAGCATTTGTGCCTGTTTGTAGGCTGCGCCTTGCATTGAAACCAGCGCTTGCTGTGTCGCCTCGAATACACTATATCCTTTGCTGATAAACAGATTCTTAAAACTCTGAAATCGATCCTGCGTCGTGATATCGAACGATGATACATGATCGCGCAATGTTTCGTAATGGAACTTGGTTCGTGTACTGATATATGTCGTCATGATCGCGGTCCCGAAGGAACCGCCCATCTGACGGATCATGTTGCTTAACGCTGTTCCTTGCGGAATCTCTTTCCCGGAAAGTCCTGCGAGAGAAATGGTTGTCAATGGAATGAAGATCATCCCAAGACCGATACCACGAATGATCAACGGCCAAAAGAAATCGTGCTCTCCAACTGTTAAGTTAAGATCGGAAAGCATGAATGTAAATGTGAAAAAGAGTATGAATCCGATGCCACTGAGTAGATAAGGGGAGACCTTCTTTTTCATGACGTTGGCAACGACGGGCATCATAATGCCAGTAACGACGCTGCCGGGCATCATGAGATATCCTGTGTCGGTGGCGGTGAATCCAAGAATATTCTGGGCGAACACCGGTACGACAAACACCGAAGCGAACAGGCCAAATCCCAAAATAAAGTTGAAGATGGATCCGACCGCAAAAGACCGGTGCTTCATGATACCCAGATCCACGACGGGATCTTTCACTACCAGCTCCCGCCAGACAAAGGTGATCAAACCAACTACGGCTAGCAGCGTCAGCACGGTGATGTAGGTTGTTTCGAACCAGTCTTCTTTTTCACCTTTTTCAAGAACTACCTGGAGTGCACCTATGCCGACAGCGAGGAGGGTGATGGCAAGCCAATCCATTCGCCCGGTTTTCATTTTTTCGTCGGGCTCCTCGATAAAAGCAAGTGTGCATATTGTGGCAATGATGCCGATAGGAACATTAATATAAAATATCCATGGCCATGAATAGTTGTCGGTGATATATCCACCCAATGCGGGGCCGATGGTAGGCCCGATGATAACACCCACGCCGAAGATGGCATTGGCAAGACCAATGTCTTCCTTGGGGAATGTTTCAATGAGAATGGCCTGCGCAGTGGATAGGAGTCCGCCGCCGCCAATACCCTGGATCACCCGGAAGAATACAAGTTCCCATACGTTTGTCGAGATCCCGCAAAGGATCGATGATACGGTGAACAGAATGATCGATGCGGCGAAATAATTTCTCCGTCCGAACTTTGAGCTAAGCCAGCCGGACAGCGTGATCATCACCACGTTGGAGGCAGCATACCCTGTCACAACCCAGCTGATATCGCCGAGCGTGGCACCCAGGTTTCCCATCATCTGGATCAACGATACGTTCACGATCGAGGTATCGATCAGTTGAAGCAATGCGGCGGAGATCACCGTCAGGATGACGATCCATTTATCGGCTGTCAGCTTCGCCATTATCTGCTTTTCACGATGCTGGTGGTAACGCTCAACCCGGGCTTCAGAAATTGATTCACCTGGGGTGCCTCGTCCAAAGCAATCCGGACGCTTACGCGCTGAACAACTTTTACAAAGTTGCCGGCGGCGTTATCAGGCGGTATCAAAGAAAACTTAGCGCCGGTAGCTCCACCAATCGATTCCACTTTGCCCTTGAATTTCATATCGGGATAGGCGTCGACGTTTACCGAAACCTCGTTCCCGATGTTCATGCCTTCCAATTGAGTTTCTTTATAGTTCGCCACAACCCATACCTGATCGTTTTGAACGAGCGCCATGAGCGGCTGACCGGCCTGAATCAATTGTCCTTCCTGGATTGATTTCTTGGAAACAACTCCTGATACGGGGGCAACTACTTTCGAGTAAGAAAGCTGAAGCTTGGCAAAATCAATTTCTTTTTGTCGCAATGCTACATTGGCTTGCTCGACCTTCAGTTGATCCTGGGCAGTCTTGTATTGGACTTTAGCAGATTCGTAGTGCTGAAGTGCGAGATCATATTGTGTCTGGGCGGTTTCCTGGGCTGCTTTGACTTCTTCTAATTTTTGCTGAGTTGAAAGTTGCTGTTGATACAGGTCATGGTATCGTGCGTACTCGCTTTTAGCACGCCATAAATTGGTCTTTGGCTCTTCGACCGAAGTTCGCGCCAGCTCTTGAGACACACGTGCATCTTCCACTTTACTCTTTTGCACCTCCGCTACCGATAGGGCGCTTTGGTACGAGGCTTCCGCTTGCTCGACTTTCAATTCCAGGTCAGCTGTGTCCAGGTAGACCAGTAGATCGCCAGCCCTAACGACCTGGTTGTCGACGACATGAATCTTCGACACATAGCTTCCCACGCGTGAGAGCACTGGCACAATGTTTCCTTCCACTTGCGCGTCGTCTGTTTCAATGTGCGATGCCAGGTATCTCACATATTGCCATCCAAAGGCAATGGCAATCACGATTCCAACACTTAAAATTCCGTATGTAACTTTCTTCTTCATTGATGTTTTTAGGTTACGATCTATTACTTATTTGAAATTCCTTTGACAAAAACCTGTGTCAGCAGGGTTTGATAATAATGCAACTCTGCGTAGTCTTCCTGTGTTAACTGAAAACTGTCACGCTGTTTGATCATGAGCACGCGCAGGCCCTGAAGTGAGGAAGTAAACAGCTGCGCATACTTTGGAACCTCGATGGTTGAGAATTCTTTTGCGGACACGCCGGCTTGCAGTACTTGCTCGATGATCTTTCGTTCCCGCTGCTCAAACTCTTTGTTGCAGGCCACGTAGGCAGGCTTAATCGTGTCGTGATTGGCTCCCGTTACCCGCCAGAGATTGACAAGTTCCTGGAAGTAGACAAATCGCTTTTGAAGATAAAGCTCCAGCTTTTGTGTAGCTGTGATGGAGGTAGCCACTACCTTCTCCATTTCAGAAATGAAAACGTCCATCTCCATGCGGATTACCGCCACGAATAGATGTTCCTTATCCGGAAAATAGTAGTACAATGATGCCTTCGACATGCCAATGTCGGAGGCAATCTCAGACATGGTAGTTTTCGCAATCCCATAATGCCCGAAGCGCTTGCGGGCGGCGCCCAGGATGGTCGCTATTTTCTCTTTTTCCCCGTCTTGACTCATTTGACTTTTAGACTATAAAAGTCAAAATTAGTATGTCTTACGGGAATCGAGGTAATAACCAAGTGATAATTTTCTAGAAATCTATTTAATATTTTGATTAACAGTATATTACAATATATGCAATTTCTGGATCGTTGGCTGTACGATTTGACCAATCTGGTTTAAAAGACCTACTTCTGGACAGTCGCAGCTCCTCGAGTCAGGCCCGGCATGATCGACCTCCTGTGTATTCGAAAAAAAAGCACCCTGATTTCGCAGGGTGCTTTTCCGTTTGAAAAGGTAAAAAGTCTAAAGCTCCGGATTATAGCTTCCGTTCTTCGGAGTAAGATTGCCCATCGCGATCAAGATAATATCGATCAACACCCAGACAGCCAATGCGTAGAGCGGGATGACGGTGAATAGCCCAATAATAAGTAACAGTAATTGAACGAGGGCAGTCCCTACACGGCCAATGTAAAACCTGTGGACACCCAGGAATCCGAGGAAGATTGCCAGCAAGAGCGCTACCAATTGATTCTTATCGCCGCCGGCAGCCAGCGAACCTTCGCGACTTTGCTTTTTATAATCTTTGATTGCAGACTTGATCTGCTTCCCGAGTTCGCGTTTTTTCTCCTTTGAAAGTGTAACTGGCGCAGCACCTGGATCTATTTCGGTCGTAGCGCTCACTGTTTTCCTGGAAGGGAAAATCTCTTTAGCGGTGGACGCAACGGCCAGTTGTTCATCAGTTTGTGGCAAACCCTGGATCACCTGCATGATCTCTTCGGGTGTCACGCGGGCGACTTCCTTTGGTTGAGATTGCTGCTTGCTTTTCGTGCCTGCTCCATAGTCCCGGTTGTCGAAGTAGTACGCGTATTTAGGGGATGAACAAGCGGCAAGCGTTATCACCGCCACGAATGTGAGGAGAATGTTTTTCATGTTGTGCTAAGGTTTGGTTGATGATCTCAAAATAGACATTAAGTACCACCTGTGAAAGCCATTCACAAAAATTCCGCATGTGCTCACAAAGATTCTTGCAGGAAATATTGGAAAGCACTTAGAACTGTTCCCTTGAAACTTGGTTTTTAAGTCGCCGTGTTCCGATAATCATTTTCTGAGAATTGTGTCATTTCGTTATTTATATTGAGCAGATTATGCATTGGCTATGAAAAAAATCAATTGCGGGATTCTCCTTTTTATCTTTCTCACGTTTTCTTGCAACAAGCCCGATAAGTTGCAGACCGATGGAGCGACTCAATCAAAGAAGAACGATACCTACTTTCATTACTCTATATGGTGGGCGTTTGTCAACAAAGTCTTCGATGCCGATCTCAGTGTTGCTGACCTGAAAAAGAACGGTGACACGGGCCTGGGCTCGTTCAATTTGCTCGACGGGGAGATGGTAATGGTGGACGGTATTGCATACCGGATCACCGAGGATGGCAAGGTTTCGGTGGGCCAACCCAACGACAAGATCGTTTATGCTAACGCGGCATTTTTTGATAAGGAGATATCATTTGCAGTGGCAGAGTCCATGGGATTGGATTCACTAAAGAGCCGGGTTGCGAAACAATTTCCATCGCCGAATTTCTTCTATGTGGTGTTGGTGAGAGGAAACTTCTCAAAAATAAAACTCGGCGGATTGGACAAGCAGGAGAAACCTTTTAAGGAGGGACTCGATGTATTGATTCCCGCTCGACCGGTATTCAACGCCAGCAATGTTTCCGGAACGATGGTTGGTTTTTATTGCCCGGAATTCATCGGCAACATGGCAGTGAAAGGATTTCACTTTCACTTCATTTCCGATGATAAGCGGTACGGCGGCCACGTCATGGAGTTTGAATCCAGCGGAGCGCTCCAGGTAGAGGCGGATCGCAAGACCAATATTCATTTCTATCTTCCCGACAACGGCGACTTTGCCGCTGTTGGTTTTGATAAGCAATTTCAATACAAGAAAGATTAGATATGAAGAGAAGGGAATTTATTAAAGCCGCAGGCGTTATGGGGGGAACATTGGCCGCTGCGGATACATTTGGCTTTTCAACTGAAGACATTGACGTGCTGGCCGACGCGCCGTGGTACGATAAGTCCATGCGCTGGGCGCAACTCGCCTTCGTAGAGAATGATCCTGCCACTTTCGACCCTGACTTCTGGCTGAATTATTTCAAGCGTATTCACGCCGATGGGGCGCTCCTCAGCGCGGGAGGTGTTGTGGCGTTCTATCCAACCAATGTTCCATTGCATCATCGAAGTGATTATCTCGGCAATACGGACCCTCTTGGCTACCTCGTTGATGGGTGTCGCAAGATGAATATGTCGATTCTGCTTCGTACCGATCCGCATGCGGCGCGACAGAATGTTTTTGATACCCATCCTGACTGGATTGCTGTGAGTGCCGACGGAAAGCCCCGAAGGCATTGGGCCAACCCGGACCTCTGGGTGACGTGTGCTTTGGGGCCGTTCAATTTCGATTTCATGACACGCGTGAATGCTGAGATCATGGATCGTTTCAAGCCCGACGGGATATTCTCAAATCGCTGGAGTGGCCATGGTATCTGCTATTGTGTTCATTGTGTTGAGAATTTCAGGAAGTGGTCGGGAGGACTCGATTTGCCGAAGTCAACACACAACGCATTAAGTACTGCCATGCCGATTGGCGACATCAATGATCCCGCCTATGTGAAGTACCGTGCCTGGCGGACCGAAAGATTGAAGGAGCTTTGGTTCCTTTGGGATGGCGAGATAAGGAAAAAGAAATCAGCTGCGCGATTTATACCAAATGGGTTTCCGGACAGATTGATCACCGGGCAACGATCCGATTTTTTTATTGCTGATCAACAAGGAAGGAGTGGCGTGATCCCGCCGTGGGCGAACGCCAAGCATGCCAAAGAACTCCGCGCGACCATGGGGATGAAGCCGCAGATCGGACTCTTCAGCGTAGGAGTGGAAGAACCCTATCGTTGGAAGGATTCTGTTCAGAGCAATGCGGAGATTTCAATCTGGGCCGCCGAGGGAGTGGCCAATGGACTGCGTCCCGCATTCGTAAAGTTCGGGGCTTATATTTTTGATAAACGCTGGATGGATACTGTGGCCTCTTTATATGAGCGCTATTATCAACACGAAAGATATTTAAGAAACACGGCTACACTTGCGCGTGTCGGACTGGTTTACTCTGAAGCCACCGATCAAAACTACGGTCAACGGGAGTGGGAAAAGAATCATCGCGACCACGCCTATGGAATGTATCATGCACTGGCGGAGGATCGGATGCCTTTCGAGATGGTGAATGATCGCCTCCTGGATGCTGATCACCTGAAGCAGTTTAAGTTGCTTGTGCTTCCCAATATCGCTGCGCTTTCGGATGCTCAATGCGACCAATTGCGGAATTTTGTCACACAGGGTGGAAGTATTGTTGCCACCTATGAAACTTCGAAATGCAGAGAGGATGGTAAACCAAGAGCAAACTTCGGTCTTTCGGATCTTTTTGGTGTTTCAGTCGATGGAAACACGCAAGGGCCTTTGCAAAATAGTTACCTGAGGATCAAAGCAGATGCACTTGGTAATTTTCATCCTGTGACGAAAGGATTAGAAGATGCGTATCGTGTGATCAATACGACTTACCAGGTGCCGGTGAAGCCTGTGACAGACTTCGTTAGTCCTGTTACGATTATTCCTACCTATCCGGATCTTCCCATGGAAGATGTGTATCCACGCACAAAAGATACTGACAACACGGCGCGGGGCGTTTACATGCGTGAGGTCGGGAAGGGTAGGGTGGTTTATTTTCCAGGCGACATCGATCGTGCGTATTGGCAGATACTAAGTGAGGATCATGGTAAGTTGATCCGGAACGCAATCCGGTGGGCTCTCGCGGAAGATCCAATGGTGGGTATTACCGGCAAAGGCCTGATCGACGTAACGACGTGGAGGCAGGAAGGCTCAATGACTGTGCATCTCGTGAATCTGACAAACCCAATGATGATGAAAGGGCCCTTCCGTGAGTTGATCCCGATGACAGTAGATGTCAAAATAAAAGCTCCGTCCCCGGTAAAATCAATAAAGCTGTTGTTTCAAGGAAAGGATATGGAACTTAAAACCGAAAATGGATGGCTGTCACTCACCCATGTGACCATCCTGGATCACGAGATTGTTGCGATTGACATTTGAGATAATCCGAATTTCGCGTTACCATTGAGAACAATGAAGAAGTATTAGACACCCTTTTCCCGCCAAATTTATTTTTCAGGACTGCATGTATATACGACGGATCTCCCTTTTTTCAATTCTAGCCTTACTTACGGTGACCAACAGCTTCGCGCAAAAGTCCACGGTTGGAAACTGGTTTATTTACTTCGGAAACCAGTCCATCAATAAGAAGTGGAACTGGTGGAACGAGGTCCAATATCGTAATTACAATTTTGCTGGCGACTTACAGCAGCTTCTTATTAGAACCGGGATCGGGTATAACCTTTCGGAAAATAACAATAACATATTGTTGGGATATGGCTTTGTTCATGGAGAACAGTATCCTGCCGGTTCGCAGAACAAAGACGATAAAGTTGGTACGAATGAGCACCGGATCTATCAGCAATTCATCACACGACAGAACTTTGGACGGGTGTTTATCCAACATCGTTATCGCATCGAGGAAAGATTCCTCGAAACGGATTTTGCGATGAGGTTCAGATACTTCCTGTCTTTCAACATTCCGATCAATTCAAAGACCATGAGCCCCAAAGCCTGGTATGCGTCTGCTTATAATGAAGTATTCCTGAACGCTGAAAAGCCCGTGTTTGACAGGAACAGATTGTATGGTGCGATAGGATACGTCATTGACAGAAACTTCAGAGTGGAGCTTGGATTCATGAGTCAGATGCAGGAAAGCGGTAGCCGGCCTCAGTTTCAGATGGTCGTTTACAACAACCTACCCCTTAGAAGAACAGAAGATTAATGCGAATCTCTGGTGAGGCCGCTTAGGTGTGCGCGACGACCTTACACAAAGATCAGGATGAGTGTCAAGATCACACCAGCCAATGTGAAATACAGTCCCTTTTTAAAAACACTTGTTCCGGGAAAAAACATCCAGAATGCCGAGATAACAAAGAAAAGCAGCGACAGTCCAAAGAATATGTTGAGGAAGAACAGTGGATCTTTGGTTTCTGCTTTGTGAATGTTTGTTATTCTGTCGAGGAACCAGGGGAGCTCCATGGTGGTGAACACTGCCAGGCCGGAGGCTTTGTCGTAAGTGCCCTGCTTGAAAGTGACAATATTCCCTTCTTCTTTCTCAGCTTTGATATCCCGGATCCTAAGTTCTTTGCCCAAGGCTTCGATTGGCAGGTTCGGAGCCAAATTCTTTTCATGTACTTTTTCTATTTTAAGATAGTTGGTATCCCGGAAGATCAGGGTAATTCCACTGACGGCGTACATCGCCATAATCCCGGCAAGAAAAAAACCAAGGTATCGATGATAAACCCGCATCCGCTGAGTGTTAGCTTCCTTCATATACGTTCATTTGTGTTAAGTCCATTCTACGGTCACTTTATCTATTGCACCGGTTAGATCAAAGATAAGAGCTCCATATTCCCCTATGCCGGGATTTTTTCGCAAAATCGAAAATTCTTTGAACTTCAAAAATGGGTTAACATTATGATAACGGTCGGGTAGGAGGATCCGGGCGTAATGACTGTGCCGAGCTAAGCATTTGAACTTCCGGAGAAACCCCGGAAGAACCTAATCACTTTACAGCCTTGGGGCTAAAAAACGATTGACATCGAGCCAATGAATAAATGAATCGAACCAGATATTGCTTGTGCGGTTCGGGTTTCCGAGCCCAAAACCGTGTCCGCCGTTCTGATACAGATGGAACTCGACAGGCTTGCCCGCCTTGAACCATGAGTCGATCACGCCGAACTGTCCGCGGAAAAGAAAGTCATCGGTGGCGATCACATTGAACATAGGTGGAGCATTCTTCGGAACCTCTACGGGACCCATGCCTCCATAAATTGGGCCGATGAAATGCAGCCGCATGGTTTTGGAATTGAGCGTACAGTGCATAGTCAGACCTGCGCCCGCTGAAAATCCGATCATCCCAAGTCGGGCGGTATCGACACCCCATTCAACGGACCGTTTCACGATCATCGCGTAAGCGGCTTCAGCATCTTTCTGTTGATTGGTTAGATCCATCCGTGGCGGACCCGATGGTGCAGCGCCTTTCGATCCGTCTGCTGGACGTGAGGCTGCCGCAAATGTCTGGTTCATCGATTCTTTGAAGCCATCAAGTGACTCCGGGGTGGGAAAAAGCCGGTATTTGAGAACAAACGCTGCAATCCCGCGATCAGCAAGTGCCTGGGCGACTTCCCAGCCTTCGTTCCCCATCGACAGCCAACGGAATCCACCACCCGGCGCAACGATTACGGCTGCGCCATTGGCAGTACCTTTCTTAGGCAAGAAAGGTGTAAGTGTGGCACTTGAAATATTACGCGCCATAGGATCACCCCATTGACGAAACCATGTCTCAGGCGACGGTTGATTTTCGACTCCGCCGGTGCCGAGAGGAATTGCATTTGGCTCAGGAGGAGCGTTCAACGGGTAGATCGTTCCGTCTTGCGCTGACACCACTTCCACGCACATGATGAGTGCCACAAGCAGGACCTTCGAAGTCAGATTATGAACTGTAGTGAGCATAAGATTTCGTTTCTTATAAAAGTTTAAAAAATACATTTAATTTCAAAGCCATCCATTGGCTGGCTGATAAAGAAAAAGGGCCGCCTTGACAGAAGCGACCCTTCTTTTAAAGTTAAACGATAAGGCTAGTAATAGAAGCCCCCCTGAAACGAACTGAACGCCCGGCTGGCTTTTATCGCCGACTATAGCTTCCCGGGGCCTGGTAGTTCCGAACCACAAAATCCTCGATCCACTTCTGTGTGGAATCTCGCTGAGACTGTGTCGCTCCAATAAAACTGTGATCCATTCCTTCCAGCGCGTGGAGCTCATAAGGAATATCCAGCGAATCCATTTTCGTTCTCATGACAAGAGACTGACTGATGGGAACGACCTTGTCTTTGTCACCATGAATGATGAGTGTTGGAAAGGTATTCCGCTTCAGCAACCTGAAAGGAGAGTACCTTGAAAGCACATCTTTTGCCCTAACGGTATCCTTCAATGGATCAAAGCCGAAAACGTATTGACTGATGTCAAATTCGTTACCGAAGAGTTTAGTAAAACGGTTTATCGTGGCGTTGAGTTTTTCGATGGTCCCTCCGTGATATAAGCTTGCCAGGTCGTTAGGACCATAGACGTCAACGAGGTAGTTGAATTTTGTTTTCTTATAGGTTTTCGGTGCCATCGTAGTATCCGCGAATGCGATCATCATGGCAATCTGAGCGCCGGCTGATTCGCCCCACAGTCCGAGATTGGTTGTGTCGAGTTGATAATCGACAGCATTCTTTTTCGTCCATTCTATTGCATCGTAAATATCGAGGATGCAATCGGGAAAGGAACTCTTTTCTTTATTGGCCAGGGTGTAATCGGGACAAACGACAGCATAGCCTTTTTCCCGCAGGTTATTGACCGCGCCATTGAACCTGTTGAAATTGATGGCACCTTTGGTACCGCCGATCCATGCACCGCCATGCACGTATATGATGACGGGAGATTGCTCGAATATTTTCTTCGTAGGAGCGTACAAATCAATTTTCAATTCGTCCTTATACGGGATGCCATATTTTACTTCTCCCGATAGGAGCGGCGCATTGTTCTTAAAAAGAAAATAGGCGATGATGCTGGCGAGAGCGAGGCCCAGCACAAAAATTATTGCTCCGGCGTACTTGAGGAAGGATTTTAGCTTGGTCATTTCGGGCAATTTTTTGACATCACTTTCCGAAGCCGGGGAACGTCCAGCAATTTTAGTGGAACGTGGAAGGGGAAGAGGACGCTTTAAGTTGTTCTCTGACTGACAACGGTTAGTCATTGGGGAGGGAATCAAATTCTTCCCGTTTGCTGTCCATCCATTTCTTCATGGCAGTCGGGGAGGACATGTTATTCCGCATTTCGTTCATGGCCTGAATGTGCTTGAGATCGCCCTGCTGAACCTTTTCGCGGGCGTGCTTGCTGACCATCATTGCGATTTCATCAAAAGTATCGGCTCTGAACTCTTGCTGACAGGCTCCGCCCAGTTGATCGCAGGTCATTGTTTTCATGTTGTTGAAGTTAAGATGGGATAAAGGTAATGAGAGATTTTGTTTAGACTTTTTTAGCTTTTGTCTGGAGGTTATTCAATGTCTTTTGCTTGTTGGAAGATAGGACCCGTCTATTGATTTGGTATGAGGTTTATGGTCAAAAGTCGCCACTAACACGCGGGATTACTCGGACGGTAACGAGCTTTGCCAAATTCTTAACTTCTCCATATCCCCTGATATCGTACGTGACGCGGCGAACAACACAAGAGCGAGCACCGCGCAGATCGATGGGATCACATACATCGCGCTGTGCAGACCAGCGGCTTTGAATGATTCTGTCATGGTGGTTGCTCCCGCAAGGGTCATCGCCTGGTTGGCGAAATAATCACTCAGCATTCCCGTTGCCACAGGTCCAAGACTGGCGCCAAGTATATACATCGCAAAGAAGTAAAGCGCCATTGCCGTTCCCCGCAGTCTTGGCTCGATCACATCCTGAATGGATGCATATACCCCCGCATAATAAACATAGGCAAACATGGAACCGGCGCCCATGAGCACCATCAAACTCGTGGTAGCTCCCGGAGGTTGCTTCAACGCAAAATAATAACAGGGCGCCGCAATGGCCATGGCCACACTTGTTATCAGCAACTTACCGTCTTTTCTCAATTTGCCTATGCGATCACCCGCCCAACCACCGGCCAATAGTCCGATGATGCCTACTGCGCCAAGCACTATAGAAGTGACAGAGGTTGCATCTTTCACCGTCATGAGATGCGTGCGCATAAGAAAGGCAGGCAAAAATGAATTGACGGCATAGGCATTGAAATTATGCAGTGCGCCGGAAATGATTATCCATAATACTGTCGGGATGCCGAGAATGATCCAGAAGGGAGATCCAGCCCGTTGCTTGGTGGCGGCAGGGTGTCCCTCCAGTGCTCCTCGTTGGGGGTCGGGAAGAGAAAAAGCCAGTAGTCCCAGGATCAGACCGGGAATGCAGGCAAAATAGAATGCTTCGCGCCAGCTGTAAGTTTGTGCGATCAAGCCACTGAGCCGGTAGCTCAGAAATAACCCAATGGGGATGCCGAGCATGAAGATCGAAAGTGCCATCGCACGTCGATGGGGTGGATACAAATCTCCTATTAGTGAGTTGGCTGCTGGCGCGCAGCCGGCTTCGCCGACGCCTACAGCGAGACGGCTTGTGAACAGCCAGGAGAAATTGGGTGCGAGGCCTGAAGCCGCGGTAAGGATACTCCAGAAACTGATGCTGATTCCAAGAATTTTGCGACGACTCCAGGTATCTGCCAACCGTCCCAGGGGCAGTCCGACGACCGCATACATCAGGATGAATGCCGTGCCTAAAGTACCCAACTGTGTATCACTGAGGGTCCACTCTTTGCGAACCAATTCCGCCACAGCACCAAATATCTGGCGGTCGTAAAAATTCATGGTGTTGATTCCGAACAGAATCAACAACGCGTACCAGGCTCCTTTTTGATTGGGCATCCAAGGTAAGTTAATATAAAAATCCTTTGCCCCGGGCTGCAAAGCCGAGCAAGATCAGGTGCCTATTCCGGCAGGTAATTGGCTGGTATCGGGTTGTTTTTCCGTTCGTTGTCAAAGACCCAGCTTAATACCCACCAGCGTTCGCCATCGTTGTATAATTGAATGCTGTTGATTCCTCTGGCTGTTACCGGACCATCTGCAGTTTTTCTTGATTCATACGTGCTCCAGACATGAGTGATGTTCCCGAATGTCTCGGTCACACGATGGATTTCTTTTTCGTAGAAGGGAGCGTTTGAAGAATTGTCATGATATTCTTTGAGAGTCATGTGCTTCAGGAAACGTGTCCCGGATTTGTCAACGCCTGAAATCATGATATTGGCAGACGGGTGGTGGAGTGACCTGTCGCGTTCAGTTTGCTTTGGACCTTCCGGACCGGAAACCACATCATAATAAGCTTTTATAATCCCGTCAAGGGTTGAGACATCTTCTTTAAGCGGATAAATATTCTGAGCGCGTGATGTCATCGCACTTACAAACAGGATCAGTAAGAATTTAATGAACTTCATAATACGTTTTTTGAAACAAGTCAATACGGCCTGGATAACCTCATATACGATACACAGGTTGCCGTCTGAGTTTCAAATGTTTGTAATTTATTAGCTTTCTGCAAGAGCTTATTCGGGAACGCAGTATGGTTGCGATAAGGATTCGTTTCTACCCAATCAACACAATTGGATGATCTTTGATCTGTGAGGAGATCCTCGGCTTTTCGCGCAACATTTATGTTTACTTTAGGTGTTTCCACGATTTGCATGAATGATACGATTTTTAACTTTTGTTCATAGTCATGCAGCTATTTCGTTACTTAAAAAACCATAAAGCAGGGTATGCCATTAACGTAACGGGGCTCGCGGTAGGTGTGGCTGTTTTTATCTTACTCATTGGGTGGGTGAGGCACGAATTGAGTTATGATCAATTCCATGAACACGGGCGGTACATTTATCGCCCCAGCATGATGATCAACTTTGCCGGATTCAAGAAAAATATTTCACGATCTCAATCCTCATTGATGCCGTGGCTGCTCAAGAACTTCCCTCAAATAGAAGCTGGCACACGACTCATTAATTCGTCGAGGGTTAATCCATTTTTCGTCAAAAATGGCGACAGAACTTTTGAAGAGCGCAAGTTTTACTACGCAGACAGCACTTTCTTAAGTGTCTTTTCTTTTGAATTGTTGAAAGGTAATCCCGCTACCGTGCTCAGGGAGCCCAATTCAGTTGTGCTGACACAGACAACCGCCAAAAGGTATTTTGGTGACGATGATCCGATCGGTAAAGCCATTGACGTAAACGATGAAGGTGAATACATCATCACGGGTTTGCTTAAAGATATACCGGACAACTCACTGCTTCGGCCGGATTTTCTCGCCTCGTTTTCTTCATTGCCTGTATCGCGCGATGCTTCCTGGGGCCCGGCGTTCTATGAAACCTATTTGGTGCTTCAACCGGATGCAGACGTGGTTGCAATAGAGGGGAAAACAAACGTCATGGTGGCTGAGTTGTTCAAAAACGAAACCAGTTCGGCTGGTGACTATGTAAAATATAATTTCATGCCGTTTCACAACTTGTATCTCACTTCAGCGGTGCAGGAAGGTGAAACTACAGGCAGCATTCAAAATGTGTATTTGTTCGGCGCCATCGCATTGATCGTTTTGCTCGCAACAATTTTTAATTATGTCAACATGTCAATTACGCTTGCAGCCGATCGCGCCAAGGAAATCGTTTTGAAGAAAATATCGGGAGCCAGTCGTCTGCTGTTGGTGGGTCAAATCATGATTGAATCTGCAATCTCGACAGGCATTGCATTTGTCGCCGCACTCGTTATTGTATACTTCTCACTCCAAAAATTCAATGAAATCGCATCCAAGAATTTTGACATATCATTTTTCTTTGACGGATTCTCCTTTATTAGTCTTGCCCTGCTTTTTATACTGGTGGTGGTGTTGGTGGGTTTGTATCCGGCGTTCGTCATCACTGCTTTTGAACCTGTGAGTGTATTGAAAGGAAGGGCTGGCACCAGGTCTAAAAGTAAAATATTGCGAAAAGTGCTTTTAGGGATCCAACTGACAGCTTCAGTTGGGCTGGTTGCGGGGGCCTTACTGATCGTCATGCAAATGGATTTTGTCCGCGGGCGTGAAGCAGGCTATGACAAAGACCATGTATTGATCCTGCCTTACGATAAAAAGACCGCAGATGTATTTCGGCAATTTAGAACGGAGGTGATTAAGGCAGGCGCGGTTACATCCGTGGGAAGATCCACTGAATCACCTGTAAAAATAAGTTCAGCCGTTTCCGTCAACATAGAAGGAGAGGGTGCAGTGCGCCAGGTGCTGGTGAATGTGATGGCAGTTGACTCTGCATTTACCTCTACGTTAAAAATTCCAATCGTCGAGGGGCATAATTTCTCGGCCGCAGATGTTTTAGTCGCAAAAGACGACGCAACGTTTCACTTCCTGATCAATGAGTCTGCCGCGAGGGAAATTTTCCCGGGTAAGAGGGAAGTGATAGGTTTGCGCATTGATATGGATGGACTTGTCGGTGAGGTGGTCGGTGTGATGAAGGATTTCAATTTCGCCTCGCTCCATCAGGCTGTTGGTCCTTTGGTCCTTTACCCCGATGAAAAAAATTTCAATTGGATATACCTGAGCATGGAGTCAGACCAAATGCAAATCTCTATGCGCAAGGTGGCGGATATTTATAACTCAATGTTACCACACCGGCCGTTCGAATATCATTTTTTGGACGAACAATACGACGCCCAGTACGCGAGTGAAGACCGGGTATCTACAGTTAGCAATTTGCTTTCGATCCTGACAGTTATCATATCCTCACTGGGTCTCATGAGCCTGGCGGCATTTTCTATTCATCAACGCATGAAGGAATTGAGCATCCGTACCGTGCTCGGTGCGACCTGGCGCAACCTCATGCTTGTGATTTTTTCAGATTTCGTCTGGGTTGTGACGGTTGCCATTGTTGCGGGCTGCTCAATTGCCTTTGGATTAGGGCGGCAGTGGCTCAATACATTCGCCTATAAGGTCGACATCGGCATCTTTCCATTCATGGTATCGGCGGGAGCGTGTCTGGGCTTACTTGCGACACTCATTCTCTACCATACTTTGCGTGTCTATCGAAGCAATCCGATGAAGGTGTTAAGTGCAGATTGAAATAAAAATCGGAGAGTCGCTGAACTGCATCGACGGAACTTAAAAAACCCGGGGGCTTGACACTGCTGCAGTTTGGTGGATTTTAAGACTTGAAGCGTTTGAGCTCATAAAAAGGGTGCACCAAAATCATACATTGGTTTTGCTTAGAATATTATAACGTTTATGAATTTGAATCGCCGGAAATTTTTACAGTCCATGTTCGTTGGGTTTGCCGTAGCCACAACAAAAGGTTGGGCAAACAAGCTTCCTACAAAGGCAACTGAGCGCAGGGAATTTTTTCCACAAGGTGTAGCATCTGGTGATCCGACTGCTGACGGCGTGATCCTGTGGACCAGACGTCCGCCTGTAAACGAAAATTCTGCACGCAAGCTGATCGTCGAAATTTCTGTTTCGGCTGATTTCAAAAAAATCCTTGCGGGGGGTACTGCAAATATCAGCGCTGAATCAGATTGGACATGCCGCTTCCTCGCTACCGGGCTCAAACCTGGTTCGGAGTATTGGTATCGTTTCGTCGATGAGCACGGTTTTGCGAGCAGGGTCGGACGTACCGTGACAGCTCCCGGTGCGAACTCAAGTGCGCCTGTCCGGTTTACTTTTGTTAGTTGCCAATGTCCCAACGAAGGGGCCATGAACGCTTATCGCAAAATGATCTTCGAAGATGAAACTCGCCCGAAGGATCAACAGCTTGACTTTGTCCTTCACCTTGGTGATTTTATTTACGAAGTAACTTGGTATGCAGAGGATAACCCGAGCGGAAACCGGGGTCGCAAAATCAAAGACCTATACAAGTTTCCACAAGGCCGAAAGGTTAGTAATTTTTATTTGCCGGTTACGCTCGAGGACTACCGCACACTCTATCGCGCCTATCTCGAAGATCCCGACTTACAGGACGCACGCGCTCGATGGCCGTTTGTTTGTGTTTGGGACAATCATGAATTTGCCTGGGCAGGATACCAAAGCCAGTATGTCGCCGGGGGCGGCTACAACGCTCCGGCACAAAATCAAAAAGTCTTTGCAAACCAGGCATGGTGGGAATTCATTCCCGCACGGGTTCAACAACCCGATAACCCCAAGCTCGAGCATTTCAAGGTTCCGACCGTAGTAGATACTCCGATGGAGACGTTCAATGAAGACGGCCTTTCGGAAGAACCGAATAACCTGAAGGCAATTAATAGCCTGAAGATTCAGCGTGTGCTGCGCTGGGGAAAGAATGTCGATTTGTTGCTGACGGACAATTGGTCGTTTCGCTCTCCTGATATGTCCACCGACGATTTTAATGTTCCGGGATTTCCACGCGTCTCGCCGCAGGTACCATTTGAAATCATGGACTATGGTCGCCACTACAACAATGGCAACCCACCCGATACGATCCATTTCAACGGCAGGGACATCCCGAATCCAACCAAGGCTGTTCATGCGCAGACCTTCCTGGGGCAGGAACAAAGACGATGGTTCCTCGAACAGCTGAAGGGTTCGACAGCGCGATGGAAGATTTGGGGACACAGTTTCGGATCGATGGAGCTGCGAAGTGATTATCACAACCTGCCTGGCGAGCAGGGAAGCAAGTGGCCAAAAGATGCAGGGTATGCGGTGATAAGCAATAGATTTCTACGGGATAAAGACGAGATATTTGATTTTGTACGCGACCAGAAGATCACCGGCTTCTCTATTGTTTCTGGTGATCGACATGCGTTTTTTGCAGGCCTTGCCTCGAAGGCGTTGCCGCCGAAAAAGTTTGAACCAATGGCTGTTGAGTTCATCACCGGTTCCATATCACAGCAAACATTGTTCGAGGTGCTGGAGCAAACCATGCCGAAGACGCATCCCTTGCGGCCACTGTACCTGATTGATCAGACCGATGGCACCGTGATTCCGTCCATGAACGTAACACCCAAGCATGGCGTAGTGTCAGCGATGAAGTTGAAAGAGACGGGTGATATGGAACAAGCGCGTGCAGTTCGAAATCCTGAAGTGGCGCCGCATCTATCGTTTGTGGATCAGGGAGGACATGGCTATGCGTTGGTTACGGCTACATCCGATCAGCTTTCAGTTGAGTTTGTGTGCATTCCACGACCGTTGGAACGCAGCGAGCGCGCCGATGGAGGGCCGTTAGTCTATCGCGTCGTGCATCGTACGCGTTTGTGGAAAGCGGGAGAGGTGCCGAAGCTCGAACAACAGATCCTTGAAGGTGATCCGAAGTATTGCATCTGAGTTGTAGAATGCGATAAAATTTCGAGGTTTATTGAATTTGATACATTTTGATTAATACCTCATAAAGTATTGATGATGATGTATAGTTGAGAAGTTTACTTTCCGATACAGGATCTTGTCAAGGCTGATGATCAATACGTTGTCTAAGATCGTAACAGAAATTTTGACGTCAAAATCTAGTTATCCCGAAGAAAGTAGAGAAGATTCTTATTGAAAAAACCAAACTTAGAAATTATGCGAATGCACCGACATGTCCGGTCTGAGCCAGTTTTAAAAAGTGAGCAAATACGACATCGCATTTGGCTATCGGATTGATGCGAATCGAGGGAAGATGAGACCCAATACCGGCGTTGCATATTCGTTGGATTTCAAATTGCTGTCAGCGCGTAGCTTGTCTGCCGCCTGCCATAAGCTGTCTTCTAGATCTTTGAGTTGGTCGGCGGTCATTTATTTGATTTTGATCTCATCTATGTCTCGGGCCTGTCCCAAGAGTATTTCTAATCAGGAATCGAGAGGTCAAATTAATTAATTGTGGGTACTGAAAATGACGCGGTTTCGCAAAAGATTTGCCCGGCCCGGCGCGCCTTTTGTAATGCATGGTGCTGAAGCAATTAAAAAAAGCCCGTTTTTGGGCCAAAATGAAACTTTATCCTCATTCCCACGGTTTGATTATCAGCAACCAATCTTATATTTGTGACATGGCTTCTTTGCAATTATATGGCTCCATTCAGGAGTTAAAGCAAGACAGAGTCGAGCGACCTCAGACTCAAGAGGAAAAACTACGCCGACAAAAAGCCGCCCAAAGCCTTACAAAAATAAAAATCAAGAAGTAGGTCGCCGATTAAGGCGTTACTTGTTGCTTCCAATGGAAAAAGACCTGGCGCAAGGAGTTAAACGTGTGGCGCGAGCGCTTAATAACTATCAGGTAGAATACCTGTTCGTGGGGGGCGTTGCTATTGGCATACATGGTGCACCAAGACCTTCAGTAGGCCTCGCCAAGGGTATCGACTACGATATTGATGTATGGTACCGCGCTACAAACGAAAATTTTACAAAGCTCATCAAGGCGATTGCTGAAATAAGTCCTGAATTGAAAGACGAGCTTAATAAAATCATATTTGATCCAAAGAAAACTTTCATCAAGTTCAACATTGGCGAGTTTCATTTCGACTTTCTCCCTGAGCTAGCTGCGTTTTATCACAAAGACTTTAAGGCATGCTTCGCACAACGTGAGGTTGCGGATATCGAGGGCGTTGAGGTCAATGTAATTTCAAAGAATGATTTGATCCGCGACAAAGAGAAGCTTGCAAGAGACAAGGACAAGGCTGACATTGAAAACCTAAAAAGGAATTCCTACAAAGGTCTTTGACCCTAATCACGAGAAAACCCTAATAAACCATTGCATTGGCGAATAATTCACTGCTTTGGCTTTGATAAGTACTTCTTGGTTGCAATATGAAGTTTTCTTTCTATCGTTTCTCGTAATCGTTTTGGACTCATCACGACCATTGAATCTCCAAATCCCAAAATTTCGCGCTCAAGCTCCAGATTAAGAATGACTTCGATCGTGATTTCGATGCCTGCTGAAGAATTTGAGATTACTTTTTGAGTATGGTGGAGTGGCTTGGTAATCACATAAGGCGCGTTACTTTGATCGATTGCCAGGTGAACAAGTTGTGGACGGTTTCCTTCGTTTACTGTAACTCCGATTACGTCTTTGTAATATTCGTCTGCGTCAAACTCATGATTTTCTATATACGTCGCTTTGCTCTCTATCTTGAGCTCTTTAATTCGATCAACCGCGAAAGTCACCAAAGGTTCTGTTTTGCTTTTCCTTCCGACCACGAACCAACGATTTCGGTATTCCTTTAACAAGTAGCCATGAAATGAAAATACATTAGGTGTCCTGGCCTTGAACGATTGATATGTCAATGATAAAACTTGTTTGTTCTTGATTGATTGGTATATCTCATCTAGGAATTCAATCCCCCTAAGTTTTTCATTTGTTTCCAGATGTACGATAGACTTTCCCTTGCCTTTGGCCTTACTTACCTTGTCTTCCAGGCGGTGTATCATTCCGATCATTTCCTGAAAATGTGAAAATCCTTTAAAATGCTGCAGGATGTCGACGACTTCAGTGAGCTTATCAAGATCTCCCTTTGAAAGTGGATTGTTTGTGATGGAAAATTCAGCATCAGAATACGAATAGAACTTTTTGTCGGTCACAACAATGGGGGCATTGTATCCAAGCTTATCGCTCCGCATTTGCTGAATATCTCCCTGTACGGTCCTTGTGCTCACGCCCTTGTAGATTCCTTCGTATTCCGCGAGGGCGTCTGAAACTTTTTCCACCAAGTCCTCCAAAGTCCATTTTCGACCACGATTTCGCAGACAATTATCGATTGTGCGGTACCTGATCAAAGCATTTCGGTTGGCTGGCATCGAAATTATTTTTAACAAATATGAAAGATTTACTCAACTACGCAAAAAGACTGCGTAGTTGTTGGTCACATTTGTATCGTCAATTGGCACGCGGAAACAAAGCGACCCACCCCTTCGAGCGACGGAGGGGTGGTTTAAAGGCAAGTATGGCATGGAAGAATTACTGAAAGAAAAGGTTTTTATGACGATCGAAGAGCAAATTCCACTCAAGGAGTTTGAGCAATGGCTTTATGGTCAGTCACATCTTTTAGAGGGCAGTGAGAACGTTCTGACAATTGACTTATTCGCCTTTAATTATAACCAGAAAGGCGCTCTTTATGAATTTAGAAGGTCGTTCACGCAGCGTTTTGATGAGCGCGAGTTTATGCTTTGGAAGATCAAAGAGAACCTTAGAGATCTCATTTTCGACAGGGGTAATGCAGAGCGTATTCTTCATGACTTTTATTACGATCTTGGAAACGGCGATTACCCTTTTGTTCAAAGAATCGGATGCTATTTGTTTGAAATCGAGGATATTGGTTATTCGACCCGCACGATCGATGAGGTAATGTCCGAGGTTAGGCAAGATGCTATTGTTCTCCTTAACGACATTGAGTTCGATGAAGGCGCTAATCCTGATTTTGATATCAAGTCCTTTAAGCGAAAGGAAGACGAGGCGAAAGCAATTCACTCAGCTTTGAGCACCTCGAAGCCTGCGAAGTTTTGGTGGCAGTTTTGGAGATAAGAACAAAATCTTGATATGATATTAACTATTTCTACCACATATCAACCGGCGCGAGACCTTAGTTTCCTCCTTCACAAGCATCCTGACAAGTTGCAGAGTGTGGAGTTGTCTAATGGTCATGCACATATTTTTTATCCTGATGCAACGGATGACAAATGTACCGTGGCACTACTACTTGATATCGATCCGATTGGACTTGTAAGAAATTCGGGTGGCCAGGATGATTCATTTCTTCTTATGAATTATGTCAATGACAGACCATATGTTGCGTCATCCTTTATGAGCGTTGCCATTGCCAAAGCGTTTTCGACTGCGATGAATGGCACTTGCAGCAAACGACCAGAACTGGTCGATCAGGTCATGCCATTTGAAATTAAGATTTCTGTGTTGTCGGCGCCGAAAGGTGGGGAGATACTTATAAGAAAACTATTTGAGCCGCTGGGATATCGGGTTGAGCTTGAGAGGCACATCCTTGACGCGAAATTCGTGGATTGGGGAATGAGCAAGTATTTTACAGCGAGGCTTACAAATCAATTAACGGTCAAGGAGGTTCTTTCTCATTTGTATGTGCTGATTCCTGCCCTCGACTCAGAGAAACACTATTGGGTAGGACAACATGAAGTTGAAAAGCTCTTAGAGAAGGGTAAAGGATGGCTCAAAGATCATCCCGAGCGTGAACAGATTACGCGAAGGTATTTGAAGGGAATCGGTGGCCTCGCCCGGAATGCGATGAAGAGATTGATGGAAGGAGAAGAAATTGCTGAACCTGAAGAAAGCGAAGAAATAGTCAGTCAGGCTAAGGAGACCTTGCACTATAAGCGTTTGAAAGTCGTTGCCGAGGAACTTGTTGCGTCTGGTGCAAAATCTGTCGTTGACCTTGGATGCGGCGAAGGCAAGTTGTTGAGGATGCTGCTGCAAGGGAAGCAATTCGCAAGAATACTTGGTATGGACGTTTCTTTCCGTGAACTCGAGAAAGCGAGTCAAAGACTCCGATTTGACGAAATGGCACCGAAACAAAAAGAACGGATTGAACTTGTTCAGGGCGCCTTGACATACCGGGACAAAAGGCTGAGCGGTTTTGACTCCGCCGCAATTGTTGAGGTGATTGAGCATCTTGAACCCAATAGGTTGAAAGCGTTTGAGCGGGTTGTCTTCGAATTTGCAAGACCAAAGACGATCGTGCTCACAACACCAAATAAGGAGTACAATGTGCTGTTTGAAAAAATGGAAGCTGACCAAATGCGTCATGCAGATCATCGATTCGAATGGACGAGGGAAGAATTTGAATCATGGGCGAAGCAAGTGGCAACTCGATTCACTTATAAGGTTGCCTTCAAACCGATTGGCGACGTGGACGAGAATGTTGGAGCTCCTTCCCAAATGGCAATTTTTAGTTTAGCAGAGAATGAATAGCAGTGAAATTAAAATTCCGGAGTTGTCGCTCGTAGTTCTGATTGGGATCTCCGGATCGGGAAAATCTACTTTTGCCCGTAAGCATTTCAAGGAGACAGAAATTCTGTCGTCAGATCGTTGCCGCGCAATTGTTTCGGATGATGAGAACAATCAGGCAGCCACTGATGAAGCATTTGAGCTGTTGCAATTCATTGCTGCCAAGCGCCTAAAGAACGGATTACTCACGGTAGTTGATGCAACAAATGTTCAGACCGAGGCACGCAAACCCTACATTCACCTGGCAAGGCAATACCATTGTTTGCCGGTAGCCATTGTTTTGGATTTGCCTGAAAAAGTTTGCGAGGAGAGAAATGAAAATCGGCCTGACAGGAACTTTGGTAAGCATGTGATCAGGCAGCAGAGAGTTCAATTGCGCCGCTCCATCAGACATCTAAAATCAGAAGGGTTCAGGCATATCTTCGTTTTGGAGTCTGTTGAGCAGATTGAAGCTCTTGTAAGTATCAAACGGGATAAGCTGTACAATGACAAAAGGGATGTAAAAGGCCCGTTTGATATCATTGGTGACGTTCATGGTTGTTTTGTTGAGCTAACCGAGCTTCTTACAAAGCTCGGTTACTTGATTACTCGAACTGACGCTAACGGTCGTGACTATGGTTTTCAGGTTGCGGCACCTGAAGGCAGAAAGGCTGTCTTTCTTGGGGATCTCGTAGATCGTGGCCCTGATTCTCCATCCGTTTTAAGGCTTGTTATGAGCATGGTAAAAAGTGGAACGGCTTATTGTGTGCCGGGGAATCACGACATGAAACTCCAGAAATACCTGGCAGGCAAGGATGTTCAATTGAAGCACGGATTAGCATTGACTGTCGAGCAGTTGAAGAGAGAATCACCGGACTTTATTAATGATGTGAAAGAATTTCTATACAGCCTGGTCAGTCACTATGTGTTTGATGGAGGGAAATTGGTTGTTGCTCACGCCGGTCTGCGCGAGGAGATGCAGGGAAGGGGAAGCGGCGCCGTGCGATCGTTTTGCATGTTTGGTGAGACAACCGGAGAAACCGATGAGTTCGGCCTACCCATTCGGTTTAATTGGGCTGCCGAATATCGCGGCAAAGCAATGGTTGTGTATGGTCACACCCCTGTCCCGCAGGCGCAGTGGCTTAATAGGACTATCGATATTGACACTGGCTGCGTGTTTGGTGGTAAGCTTTCGGCGTTGAAGTACCCTGAGGAAGAATTGATATCGGTGGATGCGAAAGAGGTGTATTGCGAACCAGTCAGACCATTGAAAATGCCAGAGGAGACTCTGAGCCATCAGCATGCGCACGATGACTTGTTGGATGTCGATGATGTGATCGGGAAACACATTGTCAACACAAGATTGAGGAACAATGTGACTGTGAGAGAAGAGAATTCGATCGCCGCGCTGGAAGTAATGAGCAGATTCGCGATCAATCCGAAATGGTTGATCTATCTGCCGCCGACTATGTCACCATCGGAAACAAGCGAACTCGATGGATACCTGGAACATCCTGCGGAAGCCTTGAATTATTTCAGGCATCAGGGTATCAGTAAGGTAGTGTGTGAGGAAAAGCACATGGGTTCGCGTGCTGTCCTGATCGTCTGCAAAGATGAGAATGCAGTTCGAGAAAGATTTGGAATCGAAAATGAAGGTATTGGTGCTTGCTACACACGGACTGGAAGAGCCTTCTTCAACAATGCTGAATTGGAATCCGAATTCATGGTCAGGATTCAGAAAGCATTGACGAATTCCGGGTTTTGGGAAAAATTCAAAACGGATTGGGTATGTCTTGATGCAGAGCTGATGCCATGGTCGGCAAAGGCGCAAGCACTTTTAAAGGATCAGTATGCGGCCGTCGGCTCTGCGGCCACAGTTTCACTTAAAAGTGCCACTTCAATTCTCGAGGGAACGACGGGACGAGGTATTGAAGGAATTGATTTGTTGCTGAACAAATATTCTGCTAAGAAGGAAATGGTGAGTGATTTTATCGAATCATATCGGAACTACTGTTGGCTGGTGGATGGTCTAAGCGGCTACAAGCTCGCGCCTTTCCATATCCTCGCGACCGAAGGTTTTGTACATGTTGAAAAGGACCATTCATGGCATATGAATGAGATCGCATCCATCTGTGACAAAGATTCGGAATTAGTGATGATAACTTCCTACAAAATTATTGATGTCAACAACGAAGGCGAAACGAACGACGCTATTTCCTGGTGGCAAGATCTGACCGAACGGGGAGGTGAGGGCATGGTGATCAAGCCATTCGATTTTATTTCGCGCGGCAAAAAGGATTTGGTTCAGCCGGCTGTGAAGTGTCGTGGACGAGAGTATTTAAGAATCATTTACGGCCCTGAGTATACTGCAAAGGAGAACCTAGACAGATTGAAGAGTAGAGGATTATCCGGTAAGCGGTCTCTCGCGCTGCGTGAGTTTGCTTTGGGGATTGAAGCCCTTGAACGGTTTGTCAGAAGGGAACCTTTGAGGAAGGTGCATGAATGTGTGTTTGGGGTGTTGGCGCTGGAAAGCGAGGAAATTGATCCGAGATTATAATGATTAATGTATGATGATAACTGACAAGGAATTTTACCTGGGTTACCAGGCAGACTATTTCGCTTATAAGCAAATTAGGTTAAAGCGAGAACTTGAGGCTTTAGGGGAAGTCACTGCGTCATCCTCGATGGATATTTTTGACTACTCTTTGGACGACCATAAACGGAGTATTAAAATTGACATGCGTCAAACTTATTTTCAGGCAATAGAAACCGTATTTGAATTAATATTTTCATTTAAACCCACTAATGGAATTCTTCGAGATGATTTGGTATTGCAAAATCTAATAAAACGAAAGGATCATTATGAAGAGATTCGAGACTTTGCCAATGATAAGGGTGGCCTTGATTTTCTCGAGCATGAATTTAAGTTCGAGGGCCGATCTCCAATTTTGGCATTGCAATATCTATTTTTTGGGTTCTTGTCCGATGAGCAACTAGATGATTCATTGTCTGAATCTCTTCAAGCGATAAGGAAAATCATAAAAATTATTGCTACCGATATTTCTGATAGGAAGGAATATAACGCATATAAACACGGGTTGAGGATCTTTCCGGTCAGCAGTTACTTCAGCATTCACGAACACGATACGATGAAAGAAATCTTAAAGTGGGACCTTAAAGATTCGATGAGCTTCATCGAGAAAAATGAAAAAACGGGGCAAATCGATGTTATGACTAAATTATTCGATCCGGAAAGAGACTATAATTTATCGATTTTCTGTAATAATTTGATTTCTAACATTATAATGGTTCGTCGCAGTTCATACCAGGAGAAAGGTAAGAGAATTGGAATTGTGAAGTTTGATTCGGATCAAGTTTCTAAACTGTCAAAGTCAAATGTGCCAGTCCAAAACCTTAAATTTTCCTCAACGCCTATTAATCAGTGAATTGAGAATTCAGCAGAAGAAGGTCAATGCAATCAAATGAAGAATGTTTATATCATTCGGAGTGGAAAAATTTGGTCGGGAGATCTCAGCACGGAAGTTTCATTTGCGCTCGTGCATTCAGAACGCGGCGTGTATTCAGTGGAGACATTTTTCTTAGATGCAAGTTTTTACGACGCGGTCCAGTCTCGTGATTCATTGGCGATGATCGGTAAAACTGAGAATGATATCGACATAGAAATTTATGGGCTAAGTTTCTCTCTGTACGAAACAGCAAATCAAAAAGCGACCTTGACATCTAATCAATGGCTTCGGTTGATCGATAATAGAAAATCGGAGTTTGATAAAGCCAAGCCAAAGGACGAAACATATGAGGATCCCATTTTTCTTGTAGAAATTGAAGGGCTTAAAATGCGTTTTGGCGATCATACCGAATTTAAGAAGCTTCGAGATATCAGCGATGAACATCCTCTTTGGGATATAGAATTTGATCATACTAGCTGTGCGATGCAAATCAATGATCCGAGAATAAGGGGAAATGTATACCACTTATTATTTTATAAGAGCCTAGAAAGCGAAAATATTGTTCTCGACTTTAGATTTAATAAAGGTTACAGCCGACTTACCCTAAAAAGCTGGCAGATCATAAAGCATGACTTTATGATGTTTCTTGCTTTTATAAATGGTGGTCGATTATTTATTCGAAAAGAGCTTTGTGGAAAGTTTTACTCCCAGAATAGTCGACAAGTGCTTAGCTCCCAAGAGACATTTATATATTCGAGAGAAGAGTTGCCGATAGTAAAGTACAGCGACTATGTTCCGATCAATGAGCACCATTCCTATTCTGATCAAATATTTGGACAGGTTTTTTTGCGCTGTTTTGATAAATACTACCATTTAAATAAGACCCTTGATTTAAATGATGTGATTTTTTCGTTGAACAATGCAAGGACCACTCAAGGACTAAAGGAAAGGTATTATGTTATGATCACGGCTTTTGAAATGGTCTGTAATAACTTTTCGAAACTCAAAGCTCCTGACGCTAGGTTAATAGACGAAGAGGTTTTTAATGGCACCATTAGGCCGGCGCTATTGGATGTCGTCAATGGTATGAAGGACAAGATTAGTCCAGCGGCAATGGAAGTCTTTAGATCTCGGCTCAGCAATTTGAACAATAGGGGTGATACGAGCGAGAAAATGCTTGCTTTTTTGGAGTATTCTAAGATTCCGTTGAATGAAAACGTAAGACGGTTTGTGGACGTCGAACGGCATAAAGCTGTTCACGAAGGTTCGATCGGGAAGACAACAGAAGAGATGGTGCAAAATTACTGGAAGTTGGACCACATTCTTCGGGACTGTATTCTCAATCTTGTTGGATATTCAAGTTATCGAAAGAAAGTATTCCATTATGACAAACCAGATTGAGCGGTTAATTATTTCAATTGAAGGGGCTAATTCAGTCGAAGTGCTGTTTGCTGCTGAATCCGGCAGCCGTGCCTGGGGTTTTCCATCTCCCGACAGTGACTATGACGTTCGTTTTATTTATGTACATCCCAGGGACTATTACCTGGGAATTGATGATCAACGAGACGTGATAGAGCTCCCTGTAAACGAAGTCTTGGATATTAATGGATGGGACATTCGAAAGGCCTTGCGACTTTTTGCCAAGTCTAACGCACCTTTATTTGAGTGGCTGCAATCGCCGATTGTTTATTCTGCGGATGAATCTTTTCATCGAGAGCTTGCCTGGCTTATGCCAGTCTATTTCAACCCGCGCGCGATGTTTCATCACTATTTCAGTATGGCGAAATCCGCCACTGAGGGAGAAGAATTGGCGGGTTCGGCTATCAAGCTGAAGAAATATTTTTATGCGCTGCGCGCATTGCTATCGTGTCAATGGATCCTCGAGCGGAATGAGATACCACCTATGGAGTTTGGCAAGCTCCGTGTCCTGTTCGATAGTGAAATGAATTCGATTGTTGACGAATTGCTCGAAACGAAACGTAAGGCAGACGAAGCAGATACTGTTGCGCCGGTCCAGCAAGTTCATAGCTGGATAGGCAATCAACGCGCACGATTTCTGAATGATAGACCGGACGAGAGAGTTATACCCGGTGACCGGGAGCCCTTAAATCAACTATTTCGGCGATACTTAAAATGACCTTAGAACAACTTCAGGGGAATTCGTCTCACCTTTTGCTGAAATGCATTAGTGGAAGTCAGGCTTATGGTCTTGCACTACCGCACTCAGACACTGACTACAAAGGCGTCTTCGTCCTCCCGAAGGATGAATATTTTGGCCTTACCTATACGGATCAGGTGAACAATGCCACGAATGATGAGATGTACTATGAGCTGAAGAAGTTTGTGGACCTGCTTCTTAAAAATAATCCGAATATCCTTGAACTGCTGAACACCCCGCCGGACTGTATTCTGTTTAGAAATCCCATTTTGGACACGCTTCATTCTGATCTGTTTCTGTCCAGGCTATGCAATCAGACTTTTGGGCAATATGCGTATGCTCAAATAAAAAAGGCCAAGGGGTTGAATAAGAAGATTTCAAATCCAATCGATAAAGAACGAAAAAGCATAATAGATTTCTGTTATGTGATCCAGGGGCAGGGTTCGGTGCCGGCAAAGAAGTGGTTAGAGGACCAAGGCCTTAAGCAGGAGGATTGTGGTCTAGTGAGGGTTGACCATATGCGTGATATTTACACCTTATTTCATTCATCGCAGACGGGACTTGCCGCTCAATTCAACGGTATCTTTTCCAGTATTACCGCAAATGACGTTTCTCTCACGTCTATACCCACGGAGATTTCGCCCTTGGCAGTGATGAATTTCAACAAGGATGGATACTCGATTTATTGCCGGGACTACAGGGAGTATTGGGAATGGGTTGAATCCCGAAATGATGAGCGATACGAGAATACCATCAGTCATGGAAAGAACTATGACGCGAAAAACATGATGCATGTTTTTCGGTTGCTCAATATGGCGGAGGAGATAGCAAGGTTTAAGCAAGTCAACGTGCGACGGAAGGAGCGAGAGTATCTGTTGAAAATACGAGCAGGAGAATTTTTGTACGAGGATCTTGTCAAACAGGCCGAGGAAAAAATATGTCAGATAAACGAACTGTTCGCTGCATCGGATCTTCCAAACCAGCCGAGCTCTCATCAAGCCGAACAGATACTAGTCGAATTAAGAGACAATATCTATAGTAAAATATGACTGAATTCATTCCTCTTGAGCGCGATCCGAAATGGTCTGCCTTCAACGAGCATACGTGGGAGTCATTCCAAGGAAATTATTTACCTAAATGTGATCTGATTCCGCAGGTAAACGAAGAAGTCAGGAAGCAGTATCGTGCCATTCGTAAGCTAATGGCATACAGTTACTTTGAATATGAATTTTTTGATATCGCTGCTGCGCAGATGTCGATGCTCATGGAAATGGCGATGGTGTGGAAATATGAAAATGTTGCCGGTGAACCGTGGAAAAAGAAAACTAAGAAAGGAGAACCCCGACGTGATTTGAAGAATTTATTTGAATGGCTCGGGTCAAACGGTTACTTCGATACGACATACTTCGTGAGTGCGGATCTGCTCAGGGGAACGAGAAATTACTACGCGCATCCAAAGAAGCACGGATTTGGTGGTGGTATCAATCTAGCACGAATTAAGGAACTGATTTTCTTTATAAATGAGTTGTATGATCCCAATTTAAGTAGACGTAATTCATTGGCGAATGACTTGAATGCATGGCTCGTCAAGCACGTTACTGCGCGCAAAATATTATTGATGCCCACAAAAAGTATCCCTTTGGCGGATTTGATGATTGCATTTATAGATTGCTCGACAGAAAGTCCAAATTATTATTTGGGATGCTTTCCATTGATTAAGCTCGACGAGATAGATCAGGCCAGTCCTTATTCACCGCGGACCCTTTCGTTTATTCATTTGGTGAATCTAACGATGTTTGATGGTTACCTCACAGCCACGGAAGTATCTTCTGGTGAGGACATTCGAATTGAAACAGCTAGTACAGAGGTTACGCTACTCATTGATCAATGGTATAATGAACTTGAAGCAATGATTCATGTTGCTGCACAGATGCCAGCTTGGAGGTCCATGGAACTCTTCAAACTGGTGAATGAATTGAAAACCAAATATTTTACGGAATTGTCTCAGCGCCTCGCGAACCCGAAATAAAAATTAATCACTTACAAATGCCTATTGATCGATCAAAGCTTCGGAAAACGTCTGCAATAGCCCTGTACAAGCAGTTTATTTTATATGAATTTCGTGAGGTTGGGTTGTTTTTGTTTGAAATGGATAGTGTTCTGAATGCTAGGGCGTCTGAAATTGAAGACTTTGCAAAGACGATGATTCAAAGTTCTGATCGGGAAGATACCCGGAACGAAATGATTGATAATCTTCTTGAAGATAGATATCAAGTGGACACCACCTTCAAGCAATTATTATTTAATAGCTCATTCATATCGGTTTTTGCCATGTTTGAGAATGCGATGCAGGGTATTTGTCGACACTCTCTCGGTGAAGAATTCAAGACTAAAAAGTCAAATATAATAGTAGGCTATAAAAGAGATCTTGAAAGAGTTTTTAAATGCAACCTTAACTCAGATGTTTGGAACGACATATTACTTTTTAGAGAGGCGCGTAATAGACTTGTTCATAGTTCGCTGCAGCTAACTTCAACAAAGGAAAGTCCGATGCGCGATGACCTGAGGAACTTTCTTGTAAAACCAGGGCATATTAAATTCAAAGGAGGCGATAATTTTGTGATAGCTAATCGGAAGTTTTTGGAGGAGTTTTGCAATATCGCCGAGACATACTTGAAATTCGTATTCTCTGAAATTGGATCTCAAAAACGAAATGCTAAATAGCCTCCCGAAGGTTACACAACTGATTTTTTGTGATATTAAGCATTGCGTAATCCTAAATTCATGAATAATGTTTAAGTAACGGGATTTTATTCACCGCTTCAATTTTCAGCCTATCCGTCATATGCGCATACTCTTCCGTCGACTTAAGCAATTTATGTCCAAGGAGTTTGGAATCGTGTAAATGCTAACACCTTCAGTGAGCAGGAGCGTGGCATGTGTATGCCGGGCGCAATGAAAAGTAATTTTCTTATAGATGCCTGCGCTCAGCGCCCATCTACTCAAAGCGGCCGTGTTGCGGGAACTGTGCTGCAGGTATTTGAATACTTTTTCATTTGAATTCTTTCGTTCCCCGAGAATGCCATGAGCTTGCTTTGAAATAGGAAGGACCAGGTATTCTTTTGTTTTATGGATCCACGGCTGCACGTACCAACCTTCGGCCTCATTGCCCTTGACGTCAGCCCACGTTAGATTGAAAATGTCACTCCACCTCAAACCTGTCAGCACACTAAACAGGAAGGCTTCTTTGAGATATAGCTCGTCACATGGTTTTTCTGTAAGTTTTTGAACCTCCTGAAGCGTGAGAAATTCTCGCTTGGTTCCTTCTGTCCTGATGCTTTTCACGAGGTTGCCTGGATTCCGATCAATCAGGTTACGTTCGAAAGCATGCCGCAGGGCTGATCGAATTCTGTTAAAGTAAGCGTGACCAGTATTGGCGGCGAGAATTCTCTTTCCTTTCTCTTTGTCCTCTCGCATCAAATAAGCCTTGAACTCGAGAAGCCAAGCTTCGGTTATTTCGTTAATTGCTGGATTTGTGTCGCCCAGGAAAATAATGAGGTGTTTGAGCGCACCTTTCCAGCTGATTGCGTTGCTATCGAATTCATGACGTTGACTGACCAGCTCGGCGAAATACTCAAGGAAGCTTGGTCGGGCGAGAATATTCATTGATCCATAAGTTTCCATTCTTAACGCCAGAATTCTTTTGCATTTTATATGCAGCGCAATCTGAAGTGTAGTTTCATTTTCTGCTCTTGCAATCCTGTCAGTTGATTTATTCAAATACAACTTGAGGAATTCATAAGATCTCTTACCATTCCAGTACGCGTCAAGGTAGAGGGAATAACCACTCTTGGTCTTCTTGCGCCGCAGTCGTACTGGCTCTTTGCGAATAAGATCGTCGTCATTCCTGGTCATCTTTTTTTCAGAACTCATTAGACCAAATTTATGGCGACAAGTTTAGTCATTGCTCATGTTACTTGCCCCTCGGAGTAACAACCGAGTAACAAAATGGTGACAATTCGGATGTCTGTTGATCAGCTAATTGCCTGACTATCAACCAGGTTCTATTAGCAGGTCGTGTTACTCGATAGGTCGTGTAACATACTAATGGTCAGCGTGTTACGAAACTTATTTGCCGATACAGAACTTACTAAAGATATTCTCAAGCAAATCCTCCGTTGAAATCTGGCCGGTTATCAAGCCCAAATGATGCAGCGCATTCCTCACATCCATTGCTAAGAAATCTCCCGTCACACCGTTGTCCATTCCCGCAAGAACGCGGTTCAGGGCGTCATTCGTATCCTGCAGACTCTTGTAGTGACGCAGGTTGGTGATGATCACGTCGCCCTGCTTTACGTGGTTGAAGTGAAAGTTGGAAAGGATCCTGTCGTGGAGTTGTTGGAGGTTCGTTTTGTTGGTCGCAGAAATGAAAATGAAATCGAGCGCTTCGAGCTGTTTGAGCAGCGTAGGGGAGGCCTTATCCATTTTGTTGCCAATGCGGATGACGGGAACAGTAAGCGGCTCGAGATCTTTCAATTCAGACTGCACCTGTTTCATGTCGGTATTGGCCAAATCGAAAACGTACAATACAAGTGATGCTTTTTTCAATTGCGCTTTAGTACGCTCCACGCCAATGGCCTCGATGGTGTCGGTTGTGTCCCGGAGGCCGGCCGTGTCGATGAACCGAAAATTGACCCCATCCAATACCATTTCGTCTTCGATTACATCACGCGTAGTACCGGCAATTTCGGAGACAATCGCTTTCTCCTCTTTCAGCAAGACATTTAATAGTGTGGATTTTCCTGCGTTGGGCTTGCCTGCGATCACCGTCGGCACACCGTTTTTGATCACGTTGCCTTGACGGAAAGATTCGATCAAAGATAAAAGATAGGATTGTATCCTTTGTATGAGTTTCTTCAGGTCGTCGCGCTTGGCAAACTCGACATCTTCTTCTCCGAAATCCAGTTCCAACTCGATGAGCGAAGCAAAGTGAATCAGCTCTTCGCGCAGTTTCTGTATCTCCTTCGAAAATCCTCCGCGCATCTGGTTGAGGGCTGCAAGCCGTGCGTTGTCGGTGTCAGAGGCGATGAGGTCGGCAACGGCTTCCGCTTGTGCCAGATCAAATCGGCCGTTGAGGAACGCGCGCTTGGTAAACTCGCCCGGTCCCGCCAGTGTCGCACCGTTTTTTATCAGGACGGAGATGATGCGCTGCACGATGACCGGTGATCCGTGACAGGATATCTCTACTGAGTTCTCTTTCGTAAATGAATTGGGCTCTTTGAAAACCGACACCATGACTTCATCGATCGGCTCAAGCGCGTCTTTGATCATTCCAAAATGGAGGGAATGGGTAGGTTGTTCTTCGAGGTTCTTTCCGGCAAAAACTTTCTGAACAATTTTTATGGAGTCTTTGCCGGACAAACGTATGATCGCCAACGCGCTCACACCTGGCGGCGTGGCGGGCGCAACGATGACGCCATTGGACATGGGCTGTGATTTCACCGCGCAAAGGTAATTAATGAGAGGAATTGTCGGATTTCATTAAATTGACTTCGACCAAATCAACCCACCATGAAATTCTCCGTCGCACTCATCCTTTTGTTCTCAGTACTCACGTCCACAGCCCAGAAGAAAGCAATGTCGCTCATTGACTTTTTAAACATTCCGGGTGTGAGCGACCCTGTTCTTTCTCCCGATGGAAAGCAATTCGTCTATGTGAAAGCGGAATCCGACTGGAAAGAGGGCAGGCAGATAAGTCACCTTTATCGCGGTGGCCTGGATGGCGTCGGTATCAAACTGACAAACGGTGAAAAAGGGGAAGTGAATCCCGCGTGGTCACCGGACGGAGTATGGATTTCGTTTGTCGCCAAGCGCCCAGGCGATGATGAGAATCAATTGTATGTCATCAGCAATGCCGGGGGTGAAGGTTTTCGGGTAGTAAAGCATAAAACTGCCGTCAGGAATGTTCAATGGTCCGACAATCAGACACTCTACTTTCTTTCAAGCGATCCAAAAACCAAAGAGGAGGAAAAGAAGGACAAGCTCAAGGATGATGTGTATGCCTATGACGAGAATTTCAAGCAAACGCACCTTTGGCGGGTTCATATAGGAGACACGGCGGCGACGCGCATTACCTCAGGAAATTATTCCATCAACGACTATTCAATCGCGAGGACTGGCGGAAAAATCATTCTTACCAGAGGCACGTCTCCACTTGTCAATGATGGTGACAAAAATGAGCTGTGGCTTGTTGATATGAATGGAAAGAACGAGTTGCAGCTCACCGCTAATTCAATTACCGAAACGAATGCTGAACTTAGTCCGGATGGGAAAAGCATTTTATTCATAGCCAATTCAAACGCGAACTTTGAAAGTTATTACAATTCAAAGCTCTTTATCATGGCTGCGTCGGGCGGCAAGCCGGTACTCGCGCTCAAGGAGTTTCCATATGATGTGACCAATGCACGGTGGTCACACGATGGTTCGTTTATCTATATTCTTGCCAACAAAGGCCTGGACACACAGTTGTTCACGTACAACCCGGGTAGTTCGACCCTGAAGGAAATCACCAAGGGGGATCATGCACTAAATTCCTGGGATTACCAGCCAGATGTCGATCAGCACCTCGTATGCATCGCAAATGAGAAGAGCCCTGGTGAAGTCTGGCTGCTGAAAGGTGCGGGGCAGGATGCTCCGACCCAGCTCACGCATGTTTTCGATTATTTAGATAGAGACTTTAAACTTCCCAAACAGGAGCGGGTATCCTGGAAAGGTGCTGATGGGGTGAACGTGGAAGGTCTATTGGTCTATCCATTGGACTATTCCGAAGGGCGTCAATATCCACTTGTCGTTCAGACGCATGGTGGACCTGCTTCTGCGGATCATTTTGGATTAAGCAGAAGCTACACCGCCTACAATACAGTACTTGCGGCAAAGGGATACATTGTGTTGTTGCCCAATTACAGAGGAAGTACCGGCTATGGTGATGCGTTTCTTCGCGACATGGTTGGATCTTATTTCAGGAATGCACACCTGGATGTAATGAAGGGTGTGGACTATCTTATCACGAGAAAGCTCGCGGATCCTAATCGTATGGTGAAGATGGGTTGGAGCGCCGGGGGTCACATGACGAATAAGTTGATCACATTCACGCCGAGGTTTAAAGCGGCGAGCTCCGGCGCAGGCGCTGCGAATTGGGTATCCATGTATGGCCAAAGCGATGTCCGAATTTATCGCACACCGTGGTTTGGCGGAACGCCCTGGCAAAAAAATGCGCCGATAGAGAACTATTGGAACAACTCACCATTAAAAGATATCAGCAAGGTGACTACGCCAACCTTGTTCGTGGTTGGAGGGAGTGATGTCCGTGTGCCGCCGCCACAATCGGTGGAAATGTATAACGCCCTTAAGAGTCTGGGCGTGCCAACACACCTGTACATTGCACCCAGGGAGCCGCACGGGTGGGCAGAACTTCGTCATCGTCTCAATAAAATGAACCTTGAGCTGGAATGGTTTGCCAAGTATGCACTAAACGAGGGGTACACATGGGAGCAAGGTCCCGAAAAGTGATGGCGGTTTGCGAGTGCCTCCGTCCGATTCACATTCTGAAAGACCTTTATGGTGCATTATGGTTGCCAATAGCGCAAGAGAATTTGATGTGATTATTTGTGGTGCTGGTCCCGCAGGGACCATATGTGCACTTGCGCTCGGAGATTCAGGGTTAAACGTGGCGGTCATTGAAAAAAATGCCTTCCCGCGCGACAAGACGTGTGGGGATGCAGTTGCAGCCTATGTCCCAAAAGTACTTGCAACGATCAGCGAACCTCTGAAGAAAAGCTTCGAGGATTTTGCGGAAAAAATTGAAGTGAATACCTGTCGCCTTGTCGCACCCAACAAAAAGACTTTCGATCTCCGGTTTACGCAAACAGGATTCATTTCCAGGCGAATCGACCTGGATAATTTTCTTTTTGAAAAGGCGGTAGCACAAGCGAATACTTCATTTTTTTTGAATCGCACGGTGAATGACGTGGTCATCAGCGATACTGGAGTTATTGTCACCGCAGGTGGGGAGCAGTTCAAGGGAAAGATCATCATCGGATGTGACGGAGCTCATTCGGTAGTCCAAAAGAAACTTACAGGAACCAGGCTCGATCCGCATCACCATTGCGGCGCGGTTCGCGCATACTATAAAAACGTATCGGGTATTCCTGAAGGTACTTTTGAGATCCATCTCGTAAAAGATTTTCTACCCGGGTATTTTTGGATTTTTCCGGTTAAAGGCAACATGGCGAATGTCGGCTTGGGTGTTCTGTCATCCGTGATTTCTAAGCGTAAAATGGACTTGCGTGCGTCTCTTCAAAAAGTAGTAAAGGAGATCCCTTACATAAGTGATCGTTTTAAGAATGCGGAATGTATAGGGAAGATCGAAGGGTTTGGATTGCCGCTGGGATCACGAAAAGTACCCATTAGTGGTGATCGTTTCATGCTGTGTGGCGATGCTGCGTCGCTAATAGATCCGCTATCAGGCGAAGGCATCGGCCAGGCCATTGTATCAGGGCGTTATGCCGGATGGCAGGCAAAAAAATGCTTTGACGAAAATGATTTCTCTGCTAATCATATCAGGCAGTATAATGATCAGGTTTATCGAAAGTTCTGGTCGCGACACCGTAAGAATCATATGATCCAGCAACTGATGAACAGCGAATGGCTTCTCAATAGTGTCTTTAAAGTAGCGGTAGGGAATCGCGCAATAAGAAGGGTCATTTCAAAGAGCCTCGGATAGAAGACATCGCTTTCCCTTTTTCTAGCTCGGCTCTCTCACGATCAGCACCGGTATCTTCACTCTGTGTCTGACGGTGTCCAACGTGGTTCCAAAGATCAGGTCCTTGATAAACTTGTGTCCATGTGCACCCATCACCAGCAAATCAGCTCCGAACTGGTCCACCATCTCCGGTATTCTCCTTTTGGGATTACCGTAGCCAACTTTGATCTCAACGCGATAGCCAAGCTCGCGTAATTGCAAGTGGTATTTCTCCAGCGCCTCCCTGTCTTCCTTGGATTCATGGTCGGCGATTTCACTTCCGTAAACCATGGCTCCGGCGGTTTCAACAACATGTATCAACACGTATGTTGCGTCTTTTCCTCCCTGTGCAACGGCACTTCGGAGCACCAGTTCATCAACAGATGAAAAATCCACCGTGACGGCGATCTTGTTGTAGATCGGTTTTTCGAGACCTGCCAGGCGGACTGCTGTTCCATGCGGCATCATCGTCTCCTTTTCGCGGGAACGACTCTCCATAAACGGTTTCACAATAATGTAAAAGAGCAGAGCACCGGCCGCCAGACACAAGGGTACGGCTGTGATCCACACCATCCACGCATAATTTCCGGCTGCCTCAATCCAGGCCATTACTTCGGAGATCACCAGCTTGACATTGAGACTGATGATGATAGCAGCAATGGTCCATGCAGAAATTTTCACCCATGTTTTATTGGCGAAGGCTCCCATTTTTTCTTTATCACTTGTGAAGTGTATCAGGGGAATAATCGCGAATCCAAGTTGCAGGCTGAGGATAACCTGACTGAACACGAGCAGCGCGCCGGTTTCACTTTCGCCGTATAGTATAATAACCAGGTACGCGGGTATGATTGCAATGAGCCTCGTGATGAGACGCCTCAGCCACGCAGCAATCCGGAGATTCAGATATCCTTCCATCACGATCTGGCCTGCAAGGGTTCCGGTGATCGTGGAGCTTTGTCCGGCGGCAACCAACGCTACTCCGAACAGGATGGAGGCCCAATCGTTGCCCAGGAGCGGCGACAAAAACTTGTACGCATCTTCAATATCCGCCACCTCATACATACCGTGCTTGAAGAACGTGGATGCGGCCAGCACAAGTATTGCGGCATTCACAAAGAAAGCTGCATTCAGGGCAATAAACGAGTCGATGAAATTATACTTCAGTGCTGACCAAATTCCTTTGTCAGATCTGTCGATACGGCGAGTCTGCACCAGTGACGAATGCAAGTAAAGATTGTGTGGCATCACTGTGGCGCCAATGATACCGATGGCAATGTAAAGCGCTTCGTCGTTTGGCAGGCTCGGGATGAACCCCGTTGCCAGCTCATTCCACGCAGGTTTTGCAAAAATCACTTCCAGCAAAAAGGAACCACCGATGATTGCCACGAGGCTGATGATGAAAAGTTCAATCTTGCGCATCCCATAGCTTTGAAGAATCAAAAGCAGGAGCGTGTCCAATACTGTAATTGAAACACCCCAGACCAATGGCAGACCGAAGAGCAGCTTTAACCCGATGGCCATTCCCAATACCTCGGCAAGGTCACACGCTGCAATCGCAATCTCGGCCAGTATCCAGAGCACAAAGTTGATCGCAGGGTGATAGGTACGCCTGGATGCCTGGGCAAGGTCAAGTTGACGCACGACACCGAGACGTGCGCTAAGGCTCTGCAGCAGCAAGGCCATGATATTGGACATGAGCAATACCCAGATAAGCGTGTACCCGAACTTGCTTCCACCGGCAATATCCGTTGCCCAGTTCCCCGGGTCCATGTATCCAACGCTGACGAGATAGGCGGGCCCGAGAAATGCGATAACCTTGCGCCAGCCTTTAACGCTGCCCGCTTCGATCGACGAGTTGACTTCACTAAGAGACTTATGTTGCGCGACCTCGCTCATACTTTCAACGACACCATTATGTTTTGAGAGACCTCACGCGAAACGAACATCTTCTTTTTGTCGACCACTACCTCCAGCGATTCGTCGTAATCTTCGCGGCCTATCACTTCGATTTTTTTTCCCGGTGTTGCACCAATTTTGTCCAGGTACTTCAGCAAGTTCGGATCACTGTCGCGGACTGAGCAGATCGTCCCTCTGGCACCTGCTTTTAGTTTGTCGAGTGGCACCTGTGGCTCAGCTTTAAGCTTGCCATGCTGATCGGGGATGGGATCGCCGTGTGGGTCTACTTTCGGGAAGCCGAGGTATTCATCAAGTTTGTCTATAAGATGTTGCGACTGGATATGTTCCAGTTGCTCGGCCACTTCATGCACTTCGTCCCAGGTGAATGATAATTTTTGTACAAGGAACGTTTCCCACAGACGGTGCTTGCGGATCACTTGCAGTGCGCGAAGCTTTCCCTTTGCGGTGATTTGAACGCCATAGTAACGCCGGTGCTTTACGAGGTCCTTGGCGGAAAGCTTTTTGATCATGTCCGTAACCGAGGCGGCCTTGGTCTTCATCTCTTCGGACAATTCGTTGGTAGTCACTGATTTAGAACCTCCTGCGGAGAGGTGATAAACGGCCTTGAGATAGTTTTCTTCGGTGAGGCTCAGCATAGACTGCTACAAAGGTATTAAAAGTTTAGATCAGTCTAAAAAATATTTTAGATAGCAAAATGTATTTAAAGGTTTAAAAAAAATGTTTCCCACAGATTGAGGATCGCCGATTCCGCTGATCAGACATTTACACTTTCTGCGGAATCCACGTGCATTACATTTGCGTGATGTGCGGGAAATTCACTCATCGAAGCCTTGCTATCGCATCAACTAATTTTGATGCCTCTGACTCCCAGGTCACATCTTTTGGCGGAGAATACCGCCCGTCAGCTTTCAAGGCTTCGAGCAAAGTTGGATAATCAGGTCTACTAAAATCTACCAACACAAACGGATTGTACGATTGATAACGCGCTATCCAAGGCCAGTGCTTATCGGCGATGATCGGCAGCCCTGCGCTAAGATATTCGAACAGCTTTGTGGGAAGAGAATTCATCGTATGCCGGGAGGGGGGATACGCAATGATTCCAAAATCAGCTTCTTGAATTGCTTTCACAATCTCATCATGCGGCACAAGCGCATCTCCTCCGATGAGTCTTATAAAAAAATGTGGTTTGACTTCACTTAGGATGCGTTCCCGCACACTCTTCAGTGCAGCATGTCCGACGATCGTGAGACTTATCGACGAATCAAGAAGGAATAATTCCTTTGCCAATGTGATCGCGTTAAAGACGCCTGTGCTTTCCGCTAATGTTCCCGAGAAGAGGAGCCGGATTTTCCCTGTGGTTCGCGTTCGTACGGTAGGCGCGGTCGCAACGCTTTTATTCTCAATGACGGTCCAGGAGGCGCGATGAAACCTTAACTCGGTTTCATAACCTTGCTCTGCAAGAAGAAAATGGTCGACGGCAGGAGCGAGGAGCTTTTCTTTCCATCTCACCAAAAGCGCCAGCGGCAGCCTGACCACAGCGGGAAAACTGCCGGAATAGAGGATGTTGCGGTAATAGTTTTCGCGCACGTCATATATCACTTTTACTGGCGATAAAACCTTTAGCCAGCATGCAGGTCCAAGGAGTTCGTGCGAGGTGAAGATGAAAACGTCAGGTTGAAGGCTCAATACTTTTGCGAACACTTTCCACTTGGCAAGCACCCGTTGGAAGCTGATGCGGCCAAACGGTTTAATGGGATGGAGAATGATGCCAGTGTCAGTTGACGGCGCTTTCGATGGATAGCCGATGATGTGAACTTCCATTCCCTCTTTCGCGAAGGTCATCCCCATCTTTTCAAGCATGCGCGTATCATCCACCGGTTTGAGGATGGATGCAAGGACAATTCTTGTTTTTTTTCGTTCTTGTGCCACGGATTGCTAATGTCTCAGTTTTTTGTTGGCGCGATCTCCGGACTTGTTTCACCGGCCCGCTGGCGGGTAAAGTTTGCCCGAGGTGTGTATGATTTTCTTTGCGTTCTTTGCGCCTTTACGTGGGACATCTGAAATGTTTAGCCAGAATTTAAAAATAGGATATAAATGGAACTCCGCGAACAGATTGAAAATGCATGGAATAACCGCGACCTGCTACGCGAACCGGGAACGCAGCAAGCGATCCGCGAAGTAGTGGCCCAGCTCGACAAGGGTTCGCTTCGTGTCGCAGAGCTATCTGGAGATACCTGGAGCGTTAATGAATGGATCAAGAAGGCGGTGATCCTTTATTTTCCGATACAGCAAATGGAAACTTTTGAAGTGGGGCCAATGGAGTTTCATGACAAGATTCCGCTCAAGCGGAACTATCATGCACTGGGTGTTCGCGTGGTTCCACACGCGATTGCACGGCATGGTTCGTTCGTCAGTAAAGGTGTGATCCTGATGCCCTCCTACGTCAACATCGGCGCATACGTCGACGAAGGCACGATGGTGGATACCTGGGCGACGGTGGGAAGCTGCGCACAAATAGGAAAAAATGTGCACCTAAGCGGTGGTGTAGGAATTGGCGGAGTTCTTGAACCTGTTCAGGCAGCGCCGGTCATCGTTGAAGACAATGCATTCATAGGTTCGCGATGTATTATCGTTGAAGGTGTGCGCGTCGGTAGGGAGGCCGTCCTGGGTGCAAATGTTGTCCTGACAGGCAGCTCGAAAATTATCGATGTAACAGGTCCCAAGCCTGTCGAATACAAGAGTTTTGTTCCACCAAGGTCAGTGGTTATTCCGGGCACGATTCCCAAGGCATTTCCCTCGGGGGAGTTCCATGTTCCGTGCGCCCTGATCATTGGAAAGAGAAAGGAAAGTACAGACAAAAAGACCTCCCTGAACGATGCGTTGAGGGAAAACCAGCTGTCCGTCTAACATGGCATGGCCTTTGAACTCCTCACTGTAATGGCTTAATTTTGTTACTGTGAGAAAACTGATTCCGGCTATTATCCTGCTTATTGCGCTCTCCGGCTTCCTGGTTGGAGGGAGAAAAGCTGTTCCCACTACGGCAAATAACAGTTTCACTACTGGAGAGGAACTCGAGTACCGTGTCAACCTGGCTTTTTTCACCGTAGGCAAGGCGAGCACCCGGGTAGACAAGAAACTTCATAAGATCGGGGACCGGACTTGTTATAAAGTTGATGGTTATGGCGAAACGAGTGACTGGATTTCGTGGGTCTCGAAAGTAGATGACAACTGGGGTGCCTATATCGACACTACCACCATGCTGGCGCATGTATCTTACAGGAAGTTGAAAGAGGGACGATATCGCCGGGATGAAACGGTGACATTCGATCATGAGAAAAACAAAGCTGAGGTAAAGGTCAAGAACAATGAAACGGGAAAAGATGAGATAAAAATCTATGACGTTCCCCACAACACCAAAGATCTTGTTGCCGGCTTTCTCCACTTACGTGTTGTTGATTTCAAGAAGCTAACCAAGGGTGACACGATTGTCTTGTCGGGATTTCTCGAAGACAAGGCTTACAACCTGAAGATCATTTATATCGGCAAAGAGGTCGTACCCACGCGGGTTGGCAAGATACAGTGTCTCAAGCTTCGGCCGGTGATGCCGGCAAACTCCTTATTCGACGGCGAGGATTCTATCTTTTGTTGGATATCCGACGACATGAACCGCATTCCTGTAAAGCTGCAGGCAAAGATGTTCATTGGGACAACAGGATTGGAGCTGATCAGCTTTCGTGGACTGAGGAACCAGTTGAAGATGGTCTTTTAAGAGTCGGCAGTCGGCAAGTCGGCACTAGGCAGTCTACTCCGATTCAAGTTGCGGACGTCTGCCTGCTATTACTTAAACCCGCCCAACAGCTCAGAAAATTTTGTCAAGCTTATTGGCTTCTCGACGTAGTCGCTCACTTCTGTATTCGCTTTAGCGCGGTTGAGGTCTCTCGGATCGATTGAGGAGCTTACCATATAGATGCGCATCTCCTTTGCAAATTCAGTCTTGAGCTTCTTGAATTCATCCAGGAACATCCAGCCGTCCGTGACGGGCATATTGATGTCAAGGAAGATAATGTCGGGCAGTTTGGTTGCGTCGGCAGAATTGTTGGTTAAGAATTCCAGGGCTTCTTGTCCGTTTGGGAACTGGAGGATCTGGTCAGTCAGCTTGGTTGCTTTCAGTGTTCTTGAGGCTGTAAACTGGTACACCGTGTCATCATCCACTACTGCAATCACGGGTTGGGGGCTATTTTCCATCATGGTGTGAGTTTAACGAAGAAGGTGGTCCCGGTGTTCACTTCACTTTTCACAGAAATTTCACCCCCCATCGATTCAATTTGGTTCTTGATTAGGAAAAGTCCTAATCCACGGCTTTCGGGATGTTCGTGGAAGGTCTTTCTCATTTTGAAGATCTGGTGACCATATTTACTCAGGTTTATGCCAAGGCCGTTGTCGCTGACCTCGAGCATCGTAGTCGCTCCTTCGAAATAGGTTTTAATTTCAATGACCGACTTTCGTTCGCGTGAATGATATTTCAAAGCATTGCTCAATAGATTCAGCAGGATGCTTTCAAGGTAAATATTAGGATAGCGGATTAACGGAGCTTTGAAGTCCGCCTTCAGATCGGCACCGAGTTCGGCAATGCGGGTGCTCAGCATCTGGCATACCCTCCCGAAGACCACATTGAACTCGAGCTCCTGCTTGTCGATATTTTGAGTCTGCTTGATATTGAGGACGTCGTTGAGCTCGTTGAGTGTGGCGAGCATAAGCTTGCTTGAATTCTTCAGGTGCTGCAGGTATTCTGCTTTTTCTTCGGCACTGGCACCTTCATAAAGGGAGAGGAGAGAAGAAATGTTTCCTGCTGGGGCGCGTAGGTTATGCGAGACGATCTGAGTGAATTCTTCCAGTTGCTCGTTCTTGCGGGTAAGGTTGTCAGCAATGTCCCCAAGCCGCACGTTTTGTTCGCGAATGGCTTCCTCTATTTGCTTACGTTCAGTGATATCCCGGAACTCTGTCACCCGCAGCATTTGGTTGTTGAACGATATGTTCTTTCCCTTCACTTCTAGATTGAATCTCGTCCCGTCTTTCTTCATCCCAATGACATCGTAGGGGAGTTCATAACCCATGCGAATTTTCAAGATGACATGTTCGCGGTACTCAGGTGCGATAAGGAGCAGGCCGTCCATGCCAATCAACTCGGCCAATGTATAGCCGGTTATGTCGGAGAGTCCCTGGTTTGCATCGATAATCTTTCCCTGGTCGTGGATTCCGATGCCGCCGAAAGATGCTTCCTGAAGTCGCTTGAATCGCTCCTCACTTTGGCGCAGCTTGATTTCGGCTTCTTTGTTGTCCGTACGATCGCGCGCTGTGCCGATGACCTGTGTCACTTTGCCGTCTTTGTTCCTGGTGAACACAGTATCGCGTGCGCCGAACCAGTGCCAGTTTCCATCGCTGTCCTTCATGCGGAATTCGGATTCGAGCACCTGGTTGTCATTGGTAACATGCTCCCAGCGGGCGAACAACGTGCCGAGCAGTAAGAAATCATCGGGGTGAAATAGTTTTTTCAGGGCTCCATCTCCCATTTCAGCAATTTCCCGTTCGGAATAGCCAAGTGCGCCGGCGATGTGATGATTGGAATAGATATTCATCCTGCGCTCGATATCAAAGACGTAGATAAGATCGGGCGAGGAGGTTGTGATGCTCTCAATGAATTTTTCCCGCTCCAGCGCGGCGGCGATGATCTCCTTCCGTTCCGTTGTATCCCGGTTGATGGACATGGTGTGCTTCTTTCCATCGATTGTCATCAATCCGACCGCTACATCCAGCGAAAGCATCGTTCCATCCTTCTTCTTATGTGTCACTTCAAAAGCCAGATTCTTTCCCTGCAGTACTTTTTCAAGACGGTGGTCAAACATTTTCTTGTCCTCGTCGGAATCGAGATCAGAGACGTTCAGCTTAAGAAATTCTTCATGCGTATATCCGTGCATTGCGGCCGCGGCATGGTTGGCGGAAACAATTTTGCCTGTCCGGGGCCCTTCGGCCTCCATCACAAAAATTGCATCGTTGGTATTTTGGAAGAGGATGTTGTATGCGGCTTCCATTTCTGACTTCTGGATGGCCGCCTGCTGTTGCTGGTGAATATCGACGATATAAGCTGACACACCGGTGATAGTTCCAGATGCGTCACGTAACGGATTGTAACGCACTTCGAATGAAAATATCTCCCTATCATGATTAACATACTCATGGATCACGATAAAGGTCTCGCCCCGTAATGCCCTGTCGAGCGAATTTTTTGTGGCAGCCTTGTCAGCCATCGGGATATCAAAGATATAATCACCTGTTTTTAGCTGATGTCCATTGGTTCGCGCCACGGCTTTTGCATAGGAGCAGGTGAACCAAGTCACCCGGTAGCGGGTGTCCAATGCGCAAAGCATAGGTCCGTTCTCCAGGTTCTTGATAGCAGCTAAAAAGTGATCAGATCCCTCCACCAGTGATTCAATAAACCGCTAAAATTGCAGGAAAGGATTGTAAACCACTCGTTGATGTAATATTTTAGTACAATCTCAACTAAACCAAAACAACAATCCTATGCTAAAAGAATTCAAAGCTTTTGCCATCCGCGGCAACGTCATAGACCTGGCGATAGGCGTCGTGATAGGAGCGGCGTTTGGAAAAATCGTCAGCTCATTAATCGATCATGTCATCACCCCGCTGCTTCTGAAGCCAGCCATGGATGCCGCCAACCTGAGAAACCTGGAAGATCTCACGGTCCTTGGTTCGGTAAAATATGGAATGTTCTTATCGGCAGTCATCAATTTTTTGATCGTGGCCATTGTGCTGTTCATGATTGTGAAGGGCATCAATTCGATGAAGAAAAAGGAGGAGGCCGCGCCGACAGCACCGCCGCCGGCTGACATTGTACTCCTTACTGAGATCAGGGACTTATTGAAGAAATAGAAGAGTTAGTAGACAGTTGACAATATGCTTCGTGTGACCGGGATTCAAGCAGGCTAACTTACTGTTAAGCTTTCGTTTGATAGACTGTTGTCAACTGTTACTCGAAACCAGGAATTGTCGACTGTCAACTACTTTTTAAACCTCTCCGCAACAACCATTTCCTTGCTTCCGGGACTGTACTTATAAAATCCTGCTCCACTTTTCACGCCCTTGTGTCCTGCCTGCACCATATTCACCAGCAAGGGGCATGGTGCGTATTTGCCATTACCGAATCCCTCATAAAGCACGTTAAGAATCGACAAGCAGACGTCAAGGCCGATGAAGTCTGCAAGCTGTAGCGGTCCCATGGGGTGAGCCATCCCAAGCTTCATCACTGTGTCTATTTCCTCCACGCCTGCAACGCCTTCATAAAGTGTGTAAATCGCTTCGTTAATCATCGGCATCAGGATCCGGTTGGCAACAAAGCCCGGGTAGTCATTTACCTCGACAGGCACTTTTCCAAGATTCCGCGACAGTTCCATTACCGCCTGGGTGACTGCATCGCTGGTACTGTATCCTCTGATCACTTCCACAAGCTTCATGATCGGCACTGGATTCATAAAGTGCATACCGATCACTTTGTCTGGACTCTTTGTGACAGATGCGATTCTCGTGATGGAGATTGACGAAGTGTTGGAGGCGAGGATCGTTTCGGGTCTTGTATTCTCGTCGATCTCGCGGAATATCTTCAGTTTTAAATCTACGTTTTCGGTTGCGGCCTCGATTACAAGCGCCGCGTCCTTAACCCCCTCTTTCAAGAATGTGGTGGTGGTGATATTCGCGATGGCCTGTTCCTTGGCCTCCGGCGACAATGTTCCTTTCTCCACTTGTCTGCCAAGATTCTTATCGATGGTCGCCGTCGCTTTCTTCAGTGCATCCTCAGATATGTCGACAAGCGATACTTTGTGACCGAATTGAGCGAAAGCGTGGGCGATCCCATTGCCCATTGTGCCCGAACCTATGACAGCGATATTCTTCATAACGGTAGTTACGAGGGTAAATTATTATAGAATTCCGCGGAAAGTCAAATCCTGTCGATAGAGACCACCTGGGCATAACCCATCGCATTGAATCGAAGCACCAGGCGCTGTGTTACAGAATCATGCGAGGAACAACCTGGTCCTGGCGAGAGAAAGTAATAATAGAACTTTTGATTCCTTTTATATAGCTCGTTGGCGTCCGGTCTGCCGAGCAGCGCCACGATATCCATTTCCTTGAGGCCCTTTAGCTTTCCCATCTCAGTAACCATGGGCTGCTTCATACTAGCCCTGTCCCCAAGACAGGCATTCTTGTCCGACTTCCATTTTTCGATGTCGATGCCCTGAAGGGTAGGGAGATCTTTTCCGCAGCCGAGCAGAAGGAACAGGAGGACTCCGCTAAGCCGTGGCCACATGACGTCTGGAGATAAAATAAAACCACCCGGTAGAAATGAGGAGGTATGCAACCGCGAGGATGATGTAATTGAAACTCCAGCCATTGACAAGGGTGAGCCCAACCAGCAGCGCCGGGTAAAGGATGATCCTTATCCACTCGGAAATAACTACCCATGGCTTATTCTCGAACAACACTCCGCAGTTGACCACAACGATTGAAATAAGTACTGCGATAAACGCCTTTTCAGAAAGGACAAATTTTGTTTGGTTGAAAAGAAAGAGTGAAGTCCCAACAAGACAGATGACGTACTGAAACAGCACGTAATAGTTCAGGCTAATAGCCGAAGGTGTTCTGTATTTTTTGTACGTGGCATGGTCAATAGGAGGAGCAGCTTGATAACCGCCAAGATAATCGGGCAGCCATCCCGGCTTCATAAACATAAATTGGATCTTGTCCTTGAGACTTCTCATTCGTTTCATATCCCGTGCCATGGATGCGTAGTGATCGAAGTTTGCCCACACGGCGTTCCAGCTATTGATAGGTTTTGTGATACCGTAGGTAGGCCGTTCTTCCTCCGCCTGAAATGTGCCGAACATCTTATCCCAGATGATCAGTGATCCAGCGTGATTCTTGTCGATGTACTTTGGATTTCGTCCGTGGTGAACACGATGATGTGACGGCGTGTTGAAGACATATTCAAACCATCCCATTTTGTTGATTGCCTCGGTGTGTATCCAGAACTGGTATAACGTATTCAGTGCCGAGATCAGAACAAAGTCTGTGGTTTCGAATCCAAGCATCGCGATCGGCAAGCTGAACGCGAACGTCCATACAACCTGAAAGCTGCTTTGGCGCAAGGCGACAGATAAGTTGTATTCCTCGCTTTGATGGTGAACAACATGACCTCCCCAGAACAAATTGATCTCGTGACTCATGCGATGGGCCCAGTAGTAGGCGAGGTCCGTCAGCAAAAACAGTCCGAGCCAATATAGCCAGGTCTTTTCAAGGGTGAAGAGCGCGAAGTTGGCGGAAACAATTTCATAGACACCGACGGCGAGCACCCGCATAAACAGCCCTGACAACTGCGAAGTGATCCCACAGCTCAGGTTGGCGATGGAATCGGGGAAGCTGTATAAATTTTTATGTGAAAATCGCTCGACAACCAATTCCACGCCGATCAGGATGAAGAAGATTGGAATAGACAGGACGATTGGATTGAGACTCATAGAGAAACCCGTATCAACCAGGCATGGTAAAAATAGTTCAAAAAATGGAACCGGGAGAGCAAGTGCTGGTCGCTGGCCACAGGTTGCCGGGAAGAAATTTCAGTGGAGACTACATACCAGTCCCGATGGCTATCGGGACCAGAACCTAGTACCTAGTGACTATCTTTGGAGCGATGACCCATTGGTATTGTGCGCTCGTGGTGGCAATTGCCGCAATCCAATCGTCAGCCCAATCTGTAGACCTGAAGGATTTCCCCAAAAAAGGAAGTTACCTGTATTATGGTCAGCCGGCGTTTGAAGATAACTCCTTCCTCCTCAACGAAGCCATCAACCAGGAGAAGGGGGTCATGCAGTATATATCCAACTTCTATTTCGACAATCTGAAAGGCGGCAACTTTCTTTATAATTTCTCTCACGAAATACCCCTTGGCGGGGAAAGGAATCAGCTCAGCTATTCACTTTCATATTACCTTCAAAACAAAACCGCGAGCACGGAGGGAGGAGGAGGGTTCGGCGACATCAATCTCAGTTATCACCATATGCTCACTGATAAAAAAGCCTGGGCGATGGTGATACCAAGCATCACGCTCATCATCCCTACAGCAAAGAACGGCTACGGTTCGGGTGGTCTCGGAACGCAAGCAGAAGTGTATATCACGAAAAGGCTATCGAGGCGTGTGGTCACACATTACAACCTCGGGTACACCTACATTTCCAGTGCTGACTTGTACATCTCTACATCGACGGGCAGCAGGAAGGTTGGCTTTGAGCGAGATCTTCAATTCAAGAAAATAGCAGGCAGTGCCATTTGGTATCCAACCAGGAAATTCAACTTGATGCTGGAATACGTCTCCAATTTTTTAACCGAGATCACCGCCACCGGAGAGATATCGTCCAGTCATCAGATAACACTAAATCCCGGACTGAGATTTGCAATCGACCACAAGCGGGTGCAAATCGTACCCGGCATAAGTGCGCCTGTTATATTTACTGATGGCAGGTACACACAGACTGGACTATTTTTCTACCTCTCTTTCGAACCCGAGTACCTGCCGTTCACAAAGATGAAGGAGCGGTAGCTTGTTGCCCGTTGCCTGTAGCTGGCAATCTGTGACAGGCAACAATCTGGGTATTCTTCGCAACTCTGCACAACAACTACTAACTTGCACCCTCATTTGAAAAAGGGATGATCATCAAAATATTCAAAGGCGTTTGGTTCTTTTCATTGCTGGCCACATTAGGCATTTTTTTGTATGTGTATGCGGCTCTGCCGGAAACTATTTCACTTATGCGGTCAGGTCTGGCAGTCCCTGAACTGACCATGACCAGAAATGAGCTTTTCTACCTGACAGTCGGTGTGCTGACGATTCTGAATGCGCTTGTGTTCGTGGCGGCGAAAGTTTTCGCTCGTGAAAATGAGTATTTCATTGCCTGGATATACGGCCTTGTCACATTTTTCAACCTGTTCTTTGTTGTCGCCCTTGAGTTTGTCAATGTATCCAACAGTCAGGAGCGGTTCGACTATCAACGCATAGGATACATTATTTATACGAGCATCGCGCTCGTTGTGATCTGGTCGGCGCTTTGGCCAATCTATCGCTTGATTCAGAGATTTTCTGGTAAACAAGCTGTTTGAAATATCCTTCATTGTTTACTGAAAATCAATGAGTTAGAGCCATTGGTCTTATATAAATTTGTAGAATCACTTTTCATGCTTTTCATTGAAATCAATCTAAAAATCTCTTTCTTAAGCACAGTTTGCGATCGACAGTATTTTTTTAAGTACCAGAATCGGGATTCCGGTAATTTTTTGATCTGTGAATGCGCACTGTAGAATCTGTTTTTAACCATGGCAAAGGAATTATTTGAGTACAACGAGTCGAGTATAAAGTCGCTCGACTGGCGGGAACACATCCGGCTTAGGCCGGGAATGTATATCGGCAAGCTGGGTGACGGCTCCGCGAAAGACGATGGGATATATGTGCTGGTGAAAGAGGTGATGGATAACTGTATCGATGAGCACATGATGGGCTATGGTAAATCCATTGACATCAAGATCACCGACCAAAAGGTGGTTGTGCGCGACTACGGTCGGGGTATTCCGTTGGGGAAGGTTGTCGATGTAGTATCGAAGATCAACACAGGGGCGAAATACGACTCAGGTGCGTTTCAGAAATCAGTCGGATTGAATGGGGTTGGTACAAAGGCCGTCAACGCGCTGTCTAACTATTTTAAAGTCCAGGCCTTCCGGGACGGGCAAACAAAGCTGGCTGAGTTCAAGAAGGGTGTACTGACAAATGATCCCAAGCAATCGAAGAGCAGTGAACGTAACGGAACGCTTGTGGAATTCGAGCCGGACGGCGGCATGTTCAAGAACTATCATTTCATTCCCGAGTACCTGGATGACCTGATGTGGAACTACGCGTTCCTGAACGCAGGCCTGACCATCAATTACAACGGCAGGAAATTCTATTCTAAGGATGGGCTCCTCGATCTGCTAAAACAGAAATCCGACCCCGAGGATATCAACTACCCGCCGTTCCACCTGAAGGGCGATGACATAGAAGTTGCTATGACCCATGGCAATCAATACGGAGAAGAGTATTACTCGTTTGTCAACGGACAGAATACGACGCAGGGCGGTACACACCTCGCAGCATTCCGTGAGGGATTGATCCGCGGTGTGCGGTCGTATTTCAAGAAAGATTACGATGCTTCGGACATACGCGCAAGCATTGTCGCGGCGATCGCTGTGCGTGTGCAAGAACCTGTATTTGAATCTCAGACCAAGACCAAGCTGGGATCGGTGAACATGGCGCCGGACGGGCCTCCCGTTAAGACTTACGTTGGGGATTTTGTAGCGAAAGAGATTGAAATCTACCTGAACCAGAACAAGAAGGTGGCAGAGGCCCTGGAGAAACGGGTGCTTCAATCGGAGCGGGAAAGGAAAGACATAGCGGGGATCAAGAAACTCGCCAATGAACGCGCGAAAAAGGCGAACCTTCACAACAAGAAGCTTCGCGACTGCCGGTATCACTTCGATGACGAAAAAGGAGAGAAGGGCCCAGACTCAGTGATTTTCATAACCGAAGGAGACTCTGCCAGCGGCTCAATCACGAAATCGCGCGACGTCGAGACGCAAGCAGTATTCAGCTTGCGTGGCAAGCCCTTGAACTGCTTCGGACTGACCAAGAAAGTCGTATACGAAAACGAAGAATTCAACCTCCTACAGCACGCTCTCAATATCGAGGATGGCATGGATGGATTGCGCTACAATAAGGTCATTGTAGCCACCGATGCAGACGTCGATGGCATGCACATCAGGCTATTGTTGCTCACGTTCTTTTTACAGTTTTTCCCGGATCTGGTGAAAGCAGGGCACGTCTACATTTTGGAGACACCACTTTTCCGAGTGCGGAATAAGAAAGAGACAATCTACTGTTACAGCGACGAGGAACGGCAAGACGCGATCAAGAAACTTGGCAACAAGCCCGAGATCACACGCTTCAAAGGACTAGGAGAAATTTCGCCTGAGGAGTTCGGGAACTTCATCGGCGACGACATACGGCTTCAGCCCGTACGAATCGACAAAGAGAAGCACCTGATCAAAACACTGGAATTCTACATGGGCAAGAACACGCCGGATCGTCAGGACTTCATTATTGAGAACCTCAGGATTGAGATGGACGAGGTCAACGAGGAGCAAGGGGTGGTAGAAGAGACTGAATAATCAAGCATTTGGATAGTAAGCAGATATGAGTAAAAAGAAAGCAACGAAATCAGGAAAGGCTGCGAAGGGCGACGGTGGAGAGGTTCATGAGCTGGTTTCCATTGACGGATTGTATGAAAACTGGTTCCTGGATTATGCATCGTATGTGATCCTTGAGCGCGCCGTGCCCCGTATCGAAGACGGCTTGAAGCCGGTACAGCGTAGGATTGCCCACGCCCTGAAAGAGATGGATGACGGCCGCTTCAACAAGGTGGCGAACGTGATTGGTAGCGCAATGCAATATCACCCCCACGGTGATGCGGCTATTGGCGAAGCCATCGTCAATATCGGTCAAAAGGACCTTCTCCTGGATACGCAGGGTAACTGGGGTGATGTCCGCACAGGGGACGGTGCAGCAGCACCACGCTACATCGAGACAAGACCTTCCAAGTTTGCGAACGAAGTTGTTTACAATCCACAGACAACTGAATGGCAGCTTTCTTATGATGGTCGTAAGAAGGAGCCTGTTACCCTCCCCGTCAAATTTCCGCTGCTCCTGGCCCAGGGAGTAGAGGGTATTGCTGTAGGACTGTCGACGAAGATACTTCCCCACAACTTTTGTGAGCTCATCAAGGCTTCTATCGATGTGCTGAAAGGGAAGAACCCGAAGATCTATCCGGACTTTCTTACTGGTGGCATCGCGGACTTCTCTGAGTACGATCAGGGTTACCGCGGCGGTAAAATCAAGGTTAGGGCTAAGATTGAGATACTTGATAAGAAATCTTTGGTAATCAGAGAGATACCGTTTGGAACGACTACGACTTCTCTCATGGAATCCATCGTTAAGGCAAGCGAGAAGGGTAAGATCAAAGTGAGACAGGTAGTCGACAATACTGCTAAAAATGTCGAGATCATGATCTATCTGCAGCCTGGCCTTTCACCAGAGATTGCAATCGATGCACTGTATGCCTTTACAGATTGCGAAGTGTCGATCTCACCGAATGCGTGCGTGATCGTGGAGGATAAGCCGAAGTTCATGAAGGTGAACGAGATCCTGAAGTACAACACGGATCACACTGTGAAGCTGCTGAAGCAGGAGCTTGAAATCAGGAAGGCTGAGCTCATGGAGAAGATACTCTTCTCTTCACTTGAAAAGATATTTATCGAAAACAGGATATACAGGCAGATTGAAGAGTGTGAAACTTTCGAGCTCGTTATCAGCACGGTAGACAAAGGACTTAAACCTTATAAGAAACAGTTCTACCGTGAGATCACTCGTGATGATATCCTGAGACTGCTCGAGATCAGGATCAAGCGTATTTCTAAATATGACGCCTTCAAGGCCGACGAGATGCTGAAGGATCTGGAGAAGGAGTTGAAAGAGACCCTTCACAACCTGAAGCACCTCACAGAATACGCGATTGGATACTACCAGAATCTGCTAGACAAGTTCGGCAAAGGCCGGGAGCGTAGGACAGAGATTAAGAGCTTCCAGTCAGTGACCGCCACGGAGGTAATCGCCAACAACCAGAAGCTCTATGTGAACCGCGCCGACGGCTTCATAGGGTGGGGTTTGAAGAAGGATGAGTTCATCTGCGACTGTTCCGAGCTCGACGACATCATCGCCATCCGCAGCGATGGCAAGGCTGTTGTGAAGAGAATTTCGGAGAAAGTGTACATGGGTAAGGATATTTTGTATGCCGGAGTCTGGAAAAAGGGCGACGAAAGAATGGTCTACAACATGATCTACAGTGATGGCAAGAGCGGCAAGTCCTTCGCGAAGCGTTTTGCCATGCCGGCGATCATCCGCGACAAAGAATATAACCTCGATCAGGGCAACCCCAACAGCAAGGTTCACTACCTGAAAGCCAACCCCAACGGCGAAGCGCAGGTGGTGGAGGTGAAGCTTACGCAAAGCAGCACCGCAAGGAAGAAGATATTCGAATTTGACTTCTCGGAATTGGAAGTGAAAGGCCGCGGTGCGCGTGGCAACACGATCACCAAATATCCTATCCGTCGCGTGGATGTTTTGGAAGAAAAGGGTACGACGCTGAGTGGTCTGGACCTCTGGTTTGATCAGGCATCGGGCCGCCTCAACAAGGACAAGCGCGGCAAGCACGTAGGCAAGTTTGACGGCGATGACCAGATACTGGCCATTACCAAGAGCGGTAACTATAAGATTACTTCTTACGATCTCAACAATCGATATGAGCCAGAGAAGACGATACTGTTGGAAAAGCTGAATCCGAAGAAGGCAATCTCCGCAGTGTATATCGATGGAGAGAGCAAACAGTACTTTGTGAAGCGATTCAAGATTGAGACCAACACGAACGACAAAGAGTTCGGGTTCATTTCAGAATCAATTGGCTCGCGGCTCGAATTCGTGACGACTTCAGACACTCCCGAGGTTGAAGTGGAACTTGTGAAAGGGAAGAGTAAGGAAAAGGAGACCGAAGTCATCAACCTGGAGGACATTATCGATGTGAAAGGATGGAAGGCGCTCGGAAACAGGCTTTCACAGCATAAGGTCACGAAAGTCAAGGCCGTCGAGGACCCGGAAGATTCCGGACTTGAGGAAGGCGATGAGGGCGAGTCACTTGTCGAGGCTACGGAAACCGCAAAAGGTTCTCCGTCGCCAAAAAAAAAATCGGAAACAAGCCCCGACGAGCCGTCAAGCAGTCAGGAAAGCCAGCCCCAAAGCCAAAAGCCGGAAGCAAAGTTTCAAAAGCAAAAAGCGGAGCAAGTAAGTCTGTTCGGGGAAAGCCCGGCAAAAGAAAATAAGCCGAAACCAAAGCCAGCTGTTGAAAAGGCCGCCCAGACCTCAAAAAAAGCCGATAAGAAAGCGGTGGCGGCCACTTCGAAAGGCGTTTATACCCCTGGCCAAACCATCGAGTTAGAGCTTTGACATGGACTCACTGTAATTTTGCACTCAAACCTGCTATGATGCGCCTTGCCCTCATTGTGTTTGTTTCGTCTTGCTCATCGACAGCATTCTCACAATCCTCAGACATTACTGCAGAGGGAAAAGTGGTCGATGCCGTTACGCGTAAAGGAGTTAAGGCCAAGATCTTTTACAAAAGTTATCCCACCGGCAGCATCACAGGCCGATTTAACGACAGCACATTTTCATTCGCGATCTTCGGCTCTTCCAAGTACCAGATCACCGCAGACGCTGACGGCTACATCACCGGCAATGCGTTGATTGATCCGAAGGATATTGATGCCAACAGGAAGGTTGTCCGTGAAATTACCCTGACCCGCAAAGGCGAAACCATCGTACTTGATCACCTGATTTTCGAACAGGGTAAAGCGGTCATCAGCAAGGAATCTTTCGCCAGCCTGGACGAGTTGGTAGCAATGATGAAAGACAACATCAAGCTTGTCATCCAACTGGAAGGCCATACTGACAATCAAGGGAATCCTTCAAAGAACATGGACCTGTCACAAGACCGCGTTGACAATGTGAAGAAATACTTAGTGTCCAAGGGCATCGACAAGGACCGCGTGAAGACGAAAGCGTTTGGCGGAACGAAGCCGCTGCTGAATGCAAACACACCCGAAGCGAGAGCGAAGAATAGAAGGGTTGAGATGCGGATTCTGAAGGACAGTTAAGTTGTTGCCGGTTGCCCGTCGCCTGTGGTGCACCCACCGGCAACAGGGGACCGGCAACAAGCGACGCCATTTACCAATAGACGATCCCCAACAACCTCGCCAACTCAACTTTACCCAATGTCAACTGATGTGCGTACTGCAGCTTGAATAAAAACGCCTGCTGAAGATTCGTCTGTGAATTGAGCAATTCAATGTAAGTAATCGCCCCGTTTCTGAATCTCGAGTTAGCCAATTCCAACGCGCGCTTTGCCTGTGTGATCTGACTCTCAATATTGCGTAGACGTTCGGAACTGGCTTGCACGTCCGCGAGGGCCTGATCGATGTCACGCTTGACGGTAATCTCAGCGGCCGAAGCCGAGTACCGCGTAGCCATCAGTGAGCTTTGTGAGATCTTAATCTGATCGCGCGTCCTGTTACCGCTGTAGATAGGTATAACAAGACCGGCGCCGATGAGATAGTTGAAGCGTGTCTGAAAAATGTCAGGTTGGTATCCGTTCCTGAATCCGACGGCGCCATTGAGATTCAGCGTAGGAAGCAGATTGTTCTTGCTGAGCGCCACATCGGCCTCTTGAGAGAGGATTCGTTTCTTATTCAACTGCAACTCTTTGTTGTTTACCCTCGCGATAGACATCAAAGAATCCGATGGAAGGTTTCCCATGGGGAAGTCGAGCATTTGCTTGCCGGTGAACCGCGCCTGATTTTCACCAATCGCAAAATTCAGGATGTTGTACTGTCGCTGAAGCTGGTTTTGAAGGTCCACCTTCCTGTTGCTGGCCTGATCGATATTACTTTGTGCCGTCAGCGCATCGAACTCGAGCGCGTCCCCGCGTTTTACCCTGCTGTCGATGAGCTTTTTGTATTTGTTGAAGTAGGAGATGACTGAGTCCTGAACGATGATGGATTGCTCGTAATAGATGATTGTGAAATAGGTAGATGCAATCTGAGATGCGAGGGTGACTTTGTTGAGTTCAACGTTGTCCTGCGCGATCAGTACATCATATTTTGATTTCTCGATGGCCTGTTTCGTTCTTCCAAAATCGTAAAGGGTTTGATTTAATGTGACGTTAACATTCTGATTACTATATGGCTGCGTCTGAATTTCATTCACGGTGGTGGGGCCGGTTGGGATCGTTATGATCGAAACAGGATTCAGATACGAATAGCTTGCATTGCCTGCGATCGTCGGTCGGTATCCAGCGCGTGAAACATCTTCACGCAGTGTATTTATCTCAACTTGCTGCTGCAACTCCTTCAGCCTGGGAAAGTATGCGAATGATTTTTGTATAAGCGCCTTGAGATCCGGGTCCACTTCCTGTGCAAAGGTGAACTGCGACGAGAGCAGAACAAAGGCAATTAAAAGTTTGATCTTTTTCATAGCGTGGTCAGTGTGCCGATTCTGCCACTTTCTTGATAGTGGCCGCGTCGGTTTTTTTTGTTTTTAACATGAGAATAAATGGCGATGCAGCGATAAAGAATATGCTGATCAAAAGAAATCCGTCGAGATACGCTTGCATATAGCCTTGACGCGTCACCGCGCCGTCTATAGCGCGAAGAGCGGCCTCGTTGGCTTGTATCGGGTTGATGCCAGCAGCGATCATACCTTGTGTTGATTGTGTCACTCGTTGAGCGAACTCAGGATCAGTCGCGTCGAGATTTGACACAAGGTCAGTGCGATGCACCCAATAGCGGTTGTTCACAAACGTATTCATGATCGCGATACCGAACGCGCCGCCCACCTGGCGGATCATGTTGGTCAGTGACACCGCGTAGGGAATTTGCTGTGGCGCCAGACCCACAACTGATTGGTTGATCAGCGGTACTGTCAGCATCGCCGTCCCGAGTCCGCGAAAGACTTGAGGAATTATGAAGAACGCGTTGCCGACTTCAGGGGTAGCCTGTGCCGCGGTATATCCGTGAAGGATAAAGAATACAAACCCAAGTACAATGAAAACCAGTGGAGGCACACCGCCTTGTATCGACCTGCCGATGATCGGCATGACGAAGATGGCGACCAAGGCTCCCGGCACAAGTCCCATGCCCGCGTCGGTGGGAGTGTATCCCATCACGCGCTGAACAAGAACCGGAAAAATGAACACAGACCCAAACAGCCCGAAGCCGACGACAAACGTGAGGATGTTGCTCGCGGCCAGATTTCGTTCTTTCAGGATGCGCAGATCAATGACGGGCGTTGTGGTAATGAATTCCCAGACAATGAAACCGATCAGGCCAACGGCTGCGATTCCTGTGCAAATAATTATTGTTTCCGAATCGAACCAGTCTTCGCTGGTGCCTTTTTCAAGAACATATTGCAAAGCGCCGACGCCAGCTGCCAGCAAAAGGATGCCGACATAATCGATCTTGATGGACTTTCTGTCGATGTTAATCTCCTCAGGTTTTTTTTCCACGAAAGTGTAGCACAAAAAGCCCGCGAGAATTCCGATGGGTATGTTAATCGTAAATATCAATGGCCACGAATAGTTGTCGATGATGTGACCGCCGAGGATGGGACCGATAGTCGGGCCAACCACAATACCCATTCCGAACAATGCGGATGCCATAGGCCGCTTGGGAGGGTCGAAAGTGTCGAACAGGATAGCCTGTGAGGTTGACAGCAACGCACCGCCTCCGATTCCCTGGAGAAAGCGTGCCAGGATTAGCGTGGTGAGGTCAGGGGCGTTTCCACACATCCACGACGCGAACGTGAATATTCCGATGGAAGTCAGGTAGTAGTTCTTCCTCCCGAAATACCGGGCGAGAAATCCGGTCATCGGAATGATGATCACGTTGGCGATCGCGTAAGCGGTAATGACCCATGCCGTGTCCTCGATCGTTGCGCCGAGGTTGCCGCTTATCTGCGCAAGCCCGACGTTGACGATCGACACATCAATGAGCTCCATGATGGCCGCCGTAATAACCGTGACGATGATGATCGCCTTACGAAAATCCATGATCAGTTAACTTTTACTTCGGCAGTGAGACTAAGTCCGCCGCGCAGGAATGACTTATATTTACCGAGATCCTGTATCTCAATTTTGACGGGAACGCGCTGCGTGATCTTTACAAAGTTCCCTGTTGAGTTATCGGGAGGGAGGAGCGCGAATTTTGAACCTGTGGCATCGCTCATGCTCGCTACCTTGCCTTTGATCTCAACATCCGGAAATCCGTCGAGCTCAATGTTCACTTCCTGACCTTCATGCATTTTTTGCAGCTGCGTCTCCTTGAAATTGGCAATCACCCAGAAGTTGTCATTGTTTAGTATTGTGAACAGTGTCTGTCCAGGCTGCACGTACTGCCCTTTGTCTATTGCCTTACGGCCGATCTTGCCTGACGCGGGCGCGTATATTTTCGTAAACGATAATCTCAGCTTAGCCTGCTCTACCGCTGCTTTGCGCGTCTCGATCTGAGCTTCGGCTTTTTGAATTTGTGCTTTAGCAGTGCTGATCTGAGCTTGTGCTGTGCCTACCTGGTCAGCGCTGGAATTATATAATCTTTGATTGATGAGTTGCGTTGATTTGCTGTCGTCAAGCTGCTTGGTAGTAATGGAGGCATCAGCGAAAAGTGCCTCATCGCGCTTGAGATCAGCCTGAGATTTTTCGAGACGTGCGCGCTGGACCTCCAGGTTCGACTTTGCCAGAAGCAAGCTTTTTTCTGCGTTTGTAAGGCCCGCTTTGGCGTTTTCAAGGTCGGCGGCGGCAGCTTGCAGGTCGGCTAGCGCCTGTTGAAGGGCGATCTTGTATTCGCGGTCATCTATCACAAGCAGTAATTGTCCCGCTTTGACTACATCATAATCTTTTATGTAAAGAGAGTCTATATATCCAGCTACGCGTGCGAGCATGGGGAGGTTTGACGCTTCAACACTTGCGTTGTCCGTACTTTCATAGTTCCGGCTGTGGATCCAGCTGCGGATACCTATGAAGAGGAGGACACCGATCACAACCGGAGCTATGATGATAGCCGGGTTGCGTTTCTTTTTGGGGTTCTGATTTTCCATATTGGGCTGTTAACGGGTCAAAAGTAAACTTGGTTGACTATCTTGTCAACTAAATTGACTAAATTTATTTTTGTGTTATATTTGCATCATGAAATCCATCGATCAGGAACTTCAGGAATTCAAGGCCTTTCGGCAACGCAGCTGGGCGAAAGTGATAAAGCGTCTCAGGAAACAGCTGGACGAATATGTTGAGGAAGAGTTATTTAAGGGCGGACACGGGGATATGAAGATCGGCTACCTGCCCTTGCTTATGAATATAGATCCTGAAGGCGTCACTAATGCGGAAGTGTCAAAAAGGGCCGACATCACCAAGCAGGCGATGAGCAAAATTGTCAATGACCTGGTCGCGCTTAAATATATAGTGACGGAAGAACACAGCAACGACGGCAGGAGTCACATACTCAGGCTCACCGATAAGGGTAAGAACTTTATCATAAAAGGCAAGCACTGTATTGGCGGACTGATGGACGAGTACAGGGCCGTTGTTGGTAAAAAGAATTTTGACAATGCGATGGAGACGTTGCTCAAGATCATGGAGTATAATGAGCAAAAGAAAGCAAAGGATCAATCGGTTTCGAAATACAAGTGATAGTGCTTCCCGCAGCCTGGATTAAACGATGCCTGGCAGAGGGGACACGCATTCTTGCTGGTCATGTATTGATTAATGCTCAGCTCGCCTCCGCACGAACCACAGAGAATAGCTTCCTTTTCCCATTCGCTTTTAGGCCATCGGGCGGGAGCGTGGCCTGCAGCTTCTTCGTGGCAGGTGAAACATGGAAAGTACTCATCGCAGCATTTGAAGCGGATGGCAATTATGTCCAGGGATGAATGATAATGGATGCAGCGGGTTTGATCGTCAACCAGCGATCCGAAGACGGCAGGACGGGTCGTTGAGGCGTGAGTTTTCAAGGTGCTTTGGATACCCGATTTATCACAGTTAGAAACCATTATTTACTTATCTTTGCAGCCTTAAATATCGAAAATATGCCCGGAAGTGAGCTTTTTGGAGCGGAAGAGAAGAAAGAAATAAATGAAGTGCTGGAAACAGGTATCCTATTCCGGTACAACCACGAAGCGCAGCGCAAAGACATCTGGAAGGCGCGCGATTTCGAAGCGGAGGTGAGGAAGATAACGGGTGCAAAATATGCCCACGCTGTGTCAAGCGGATCAACTGCCGTGGCCTGTGCGCTGGCAGCTGCCGGCATCGGCGCGGGAGACGAGGTCATCGTGCCGCCTTTCACTTTTATTGCCTCTGTTGAAGCAGTGATTTTCACCGGCGGCATTCCGGTGTTTGCAGAAATAGACGAAACCCTTTGCCTCAGTGCTGAGGGAATCCGCAAAGCGATCACGCCAAAGACAAAAGCTGTGTTACTCGTTCACATGTGCGGACAGATGGCTGAGATGGATTCAATTCTTAAAGTCGTTAAAGAGCACAACCTGACACTCATCGAGGATGCGGGGCAGGCATTTAGCGCATCGTATAAGGGGAAGCAAGTTGGAACCATCGGCAAAACTGGCTGCTACTCATTCGATTTTTTCAAGATCGCAACGGCTGGAGAAGGCGGGGTGTTTGTCACTAACGATGAGGCCTGCTACAAGTTGGCAGATACTTACTCCGATCACGGGCACAACCATGTGGGAAATGTTCGTGGCATGGAACAGCATCCTGTTATGGGATTCAATTACCGGATAAGTGAATTGCACGCAGCCATTGGTGCCGCGCAGACAAGGCGTGTGCCCCATATTCGCGAGGTAAATCGCAAATACAAGGCATTGATGATGGAGTTCCTGAAAGATATTCCCGGCGTGAGCTTTACCAACATTCCCGATCAGGCAGGAGACTCGGCTGTATTCCTGAACCTGATGTTGGCTGACGGCGCCTCGGCAAAAAAAGTTGTTGATGCGTTGAATGCAGATGGAGTTGGTGGATTCAATTACTGGTTCACAAACATGTATCATTTCATCAACCAGTGGGACCACTTGAAAGAATTGAAGTCCGCAGCTCCGCTTCCGATTCATCACTATCAACGTTCACAGGACTACAAGTCGCTGAGTTTGCCAAAGTCGCAGGATGTAGTAAGCCGACTCATCTCATTTGGAATCCGCTGCACGTGGAAAGAAGAAGAGGTGATCGCGCTCTCTGAGAAAATCAAATCATCTATTGTTAAAGCCCTCGCACTGAAAGCGTATGCATAAGAACTTTAAGGGTATTGAAAAAACCGTTTTTGGAAGGGGATCCTTTGCCCAGTTAGGAGACATTGTTGAAGAAGGAAGAAATGAGAACGACCGCTTCATGCTGTATGTGGTCGACAACTATTTCAAAGGCAAAGACCTTGAAAAGAAAATCCCGGCCAATGCTTCTGACGTCGTGGTTTTTATCGATGTCGATCCGGAGGAACCCACAACAAAGCAAATAGATTCTCTTCGCGACAGCGTCAAAAATTCAAAGGGAATCCCTGCGGCAGTGATTGGCATTGGTGGTGGCAGCATCATGGACATCGCTAAAGCGGTTTCGCTGATGTTCACCAACGAGGGCTCAAGCGTTCTGTATCAGGGACTCAATCTTATCAAGAAGCCGGGCGTGTATCACATTGGAGTGCCTACTGTTTCAGGCACAGGAGCCGAATGCTCAATGACTGCTGTTCTTACAGGCCCCGAGAAAAAACTGGGATTGAAATGTGAATGGACGGTGTTCAACCAGGTCGTTCTCGATCCAGATCTCATAGCCTCTGTACCGCGGGACAAATGGTTTTATACCGGCATGGATACATACATCCACTGTATTGAGTCGCGCGAAGGTATTCTCAATAATGCTTATAGCACGGCCTACGGTGAACAATCACTCGCTCTTTGCCGAGACATTTATCTCGGCGAGAAGTCGGGGCAAACCAAGGAGAACGACGACAAGTTGATGGTAGCTTCACTGATGGGGGGCCTCAGCCTTACCTATTCAGAGGTGGGTATCGTGCACGCGATGTCTTACGGTCTATCCAAGATCCTCGGCGCCAAACACTGTATCGCCAATTGCATTGCCTTCCAGCACCTCGGCGACTATTACCCCGAGGGTTTAAAAGAATTCAACGAGATGATCCGCAGGCACAAGATCGATTTACCTAAAGGGTTGTCGAAACAGTGGAGCGAAGAAACAATCACCGCTATGGCGAATGTGTCCATCAAGCTGGAACACATGTGGAACCACGCCATCGGTACCGATTGGAAAACCAAGATTACGCTCGATACGGTTAAAGATTTATTCAGAAGATTATAAAACAGATTATGAAGAAGAAGATTGTCAAGGTGGGCAATATATCGTGCGGAACGGACGACCTGTTCCTGATATCCGGCCCTTGTGTCATTGAAGACGAGTCGATCATGATGAAGACGGCGGAGAAGCTCAAAGAAGTGTCTTCCCGGTTGAATATTCCCATTATCTATAAATCATCATTCCAGAAGGACAACAGAAGTTCGGTCAAGTATTATGATGGCCCCGGTCTTGAAAAAGGAGTGAAGCTTCTCGCCAAGATCAAAGAGCAGTTCGGATTCCCGCTGTTGACTGATATTCACTATCCTGACCAGGCAAAAGCAGCAGGTGAAGTTGTCGATGTATTGCAGATTCCAGCGTACCTGTGTATGCAGACCACGCTCGTAGTGGCGGCCGCGAAAACGGGTCGTGTTGTGAACGTAAAGCATGGCCAGTTCCTCGCGCCGGACAACATGAAGCATCCCGTTAAGAAGATAGAAGAAGCAGGTAACGATAAGATTATCCTTACCGAGCGAGGGTATACTTTTGGTTACAACGATCTCGTTGTCGATCCCAGGAGCTTCTATCACATGAACAATATTGGATACCCTGTTGTATTCGATATCACACACAGCATCAGGAAATATGGTATCCCGAGCGCAGATGCAACCGGCGGTGCACGCGAGTTCCTCCCAGTGTTGTCGCGTGCAGGTGTTGCTGCGGGTGTTGATGGCGTGTTTATTGAAACGCACCCTGAGCCGTCGAAAGCACTTTGCGATGCTGCGAGCCAGCTTTGCGTTTACGACCTCGAAGAATTCTTGAAACCAATCCTTGAGCTTCATGCCGTTGAGGTGAAGTACCGGGAGAAATCACTTGTTTTAGCTTAACCCAAAACCTAATCATGGAATTATATTTAGACTCAGCCGACCTTAAAGAAATAGAAGAAGCATTCAAGCTTGGCTTTTTGGACGGCCTTACCACAACACCCACATTCATGCACCGCGGAGGTGTAACTGATGTGGATTCTTTAATTGTGAAGCTTAGCAAGATGGTACCCGTGCTTCAGATCGAGGCACTGGGAAATACCGCCGAGGAAGTTGTTAAAGAGGCGCATCGCCAGTTGAAGCTGGGTCTGGATCCCAAGAAGACAGTTTTCAAAATACCTGTATCGTTGGAGGGCGTTAAGGCTTGCAGGATGCTCCGCAATGAGAACCTGCTGGTCAATGTGCACCTTATCTATACCCTTCAGCAAGCCTACATGGCTATGAAGGCCGGTGCGAGCTATGTGTGCCCGCTGGTTGGTCGCTTGCAAGATCAGGGTCATGATGCTCTTGATCTCGTAGGTCAGTGCGTGTTCGCGGTTGATCATTATGGTTATGACACGAAGATCATGTTCTCTTCAGTGAGAAATGCTGAGCACATCCGCAATGCGATAAATGTTGGTGTACATACGATCACGGTGCCCTGGAAGGTCATGAAAGGTCTGACGGACAACAACCTTACAACACTTGGTACCGAGCAGTTTATCGAACATACGCGCCTTGTTACGATGCGTGTCCGTGATGTGATCAGCCCGGTCAATCCTACAGTGAACGTTAACACGACGATGACAGAGGCCCTCGTGAAAATGACCGAGTACGGCTTTGGAGCGATCACGCTTACTGACAATGACGGCAACGTGAAAGGTATTTTTACAGATGGCGACATGCGCCGTGCGTTGCAGAAAGATGGCCAGGATGTGTTGAAAAAGAGAATGTCGGATTTCACTTATGGTACGCCTCTTTCTGTTCAGCAGGACGATGCGCTTACAGTTGCGAATGACATTTTCAAGCAGAAGCACATTGACACGATCCTTGTCCTCGACGGCAAGAAAGCCGTAGGGATGATCGACATCCAGGACCTCGCGCAATGAGCGAAAAAATCATAAAGCTATTTGAAAGTGGAGGAGGGGAGTTTATTTCTCCTCCTCTTTCTTTTGTTGAGAAGCTGAAGAAAGTCAAGGGTATCATTTTCGACTGGGACGGAGTATTCAACGACGGATCGAAAAAAGCTGGAGAGGGAAGTCCATTTTCAGAAGTCGATGCGATGGGAAGCAACCTGTTGCGGTATGCGTTCCGGAGAGTGAATGGAGATTTGCCTAAAGTTGCAATTGTTACGGGTGAGAATAATCCGCCGGCGCAGGCACTTGCTGAGCGTGAACATTTTCATGAATTGTATTTCATGGCGAAGAACAAAGGCATTGCCTTTGGTAACTTTTGTGAGAAGTATTCTCTAAAGAAGGAAGAGGTCTTGTTCTTCTTCGATGATGTTCTTGATCTCGGCGTGGCATCGCAATGCGGCGCGCGAATCATGATCAGAAGGAAATCGAACCCGATGCTGAACGAATACGCCCGGCAAAACGGCCTTGTCGACTATTTGACCGGCAACGAAGGTGGCCGCGCAGGACTTCGTGAAGGGTGTGAGTTGGTGATGGGGTTGCTCGGTGTGTACGATGATGTTGTGCGGGAGCGGAGTGTGTTTTCGCAGGATTATAAAGATTATGTGGCGGAGCGATCAAGGGTAGTGACGATGATCACGCAGCAAAAGGAGAATTAAGAGCGGGTTGTTGGATCAGGCCACACTGGTTATCATAAGGGCACAATTCTGCTAAGCAGATTAGCTATATTCAGCGTAAATTCCGGAAAACAGTGGCTTCGAATAAGGAAATATAGGCCATAAATGGCCTATATCCAGACGTTGGCTGCCATTTTATGAGAACACTTGCGACAATAGCACTGACTTTTATTTTGACTTCTTCCTTTTGTCAAAGAGGTGGACTCAAGGGGCACGTAACTGACCGAGTCGACAAGTCGGGATTTGCCGGACTTAAAATATTTGTGTTAGATAATAACAGCACGGTCACGGGGACAATTACAAATCAAACAGGGGACTTTGAGATTGATAATATTAAACCGGGGACTTATCGAATTAAACTTCAACTTCTTGGTTACAGAGAAAGTTATTTACAAACTCCAATAACTATATCCGCTGACAAGATTGAACAAATGAATTTAATTTATCCGGACTCATGTGGTAAATCAAAAAAGATTTGCCCACGTGGACACACCGACAATTTAATACCAATTGTTTACGGACTTCCTGGAAAAAAATTGATGACTAAATCAGAAAAGGGAAAAGTAAGACTTGGTGGATGTATTGTGACCGACTGCGACCCAGCTTGGTATTGTAAGAAACATGAAATAGAGTTTTGAAAATAAAACGGCAGCCAACAAAATGTTTATGCAATGCGGGGGTTTGGTGTTAAATTGAAGTTTATGTTTCATAATGTAGTTCGGTCACGGGGGACAGTTCGGAGCAGGTCGGGCTTAACATTCCGCTGCGCTTCATTTTTAAGCCCTCCCATTCCCCGCACTGCATAAACACAAACGTTATGGGCAAGGCGGTGGGACAAATTTTACCATGAAGACATTCTTGACATCATTATTACTTTTGACTGTATTCACAAGCGTGATCTATGGACAAAATTCAAAGTATGACTTTGCAAAAGGAGTTTTTAGACGAGAATACAAGAAAAAGGATTATGAAAAGTTCAGGGGACAGGTTGAAGCAATCAACGAAAATACATTTCGTTACGGGGACAAAGTATTAACTGTTTATACCGAGGACAAAAATCTAATATCGATCTTCTCAAAGGGCATTTGTCATGCGGACATAATTGGGGGAAAACAGACCACGAAACCCTTGACAAAATCCCAGTTGGACACAATGTCGACAGATGCCAAAGTTTTTTACAACATGTCACGCAATGACAGCATAACAATTGGGGACGTGGAGCAATTGGAAAAACTTAATCCAAATCCAAAGACTAAGAGATTTGTTTTCTGGCTTTACAACAAAGTAATGGCAAATCCGACAGAGTGTTACTTTGAGTTATATAACGACAAAGGGACTAAAGAAATGACAATTGACGACTTCATAAGAAACTCAAAGTTGACATTTTATTACAGAGGAACGCTGATACTTTGAAAGTGTGAACAAACCGCCCAGCCCATAACAAAGTGCATATGCCATTGCCGGGGTTCAGAGTAATTTGCAGTTTAGGTTTCAAAACAACGTTCGTTCACGGTTGACAGTGACGGAGCAGCTCGCCAAAATCATTCCCTACGGTCATTCATTTTGGCTCCTAAACCCGGCAACGTCATATGCACAAACGTTGGGCGCAAGGCTCGGGACGAGTTTCAACACCAAGCCGACAATCATTTAAAATGACACGACTGACATTCATATTATTGGCACTTGAGACTTTTAGCGCCTTTGGACAATGCACAAACTGCGAACAAAGCAAGGCTGGACGATTTTGTTGGGGCGAGAAAAAGTCCGAGGCTCAAGAACATTTAGCCAAGTTTATGGACTTCACACGTATGGCTACATTCAGCAAGGGTCAACACCACATTGATGAAGCACTTATCGAATTAGGGTGGGTATTGGACAATGCTCCATGTATTAACATTTGTGTTTACGTAGGAGGAGAAAGATTTATAAATAAGATGCTAAACTTTCACATAAATGTAAAAATTAGAACAGACTGTATTGAAACTCTAAAGGAACTCAATCGACTTAAAGAGAAACATTTTGGAGCAAATGCAAAATCGACAGTTCCTTGTTTCTATACTGAGCATTAAAATAGTGCTGCACGTTTCGTCTGACCTAGATTTTATAGACAACAAAGTAAACGTCCGACTAAAAGCATTGGGCTGGCGGAGGAGAGCATCGAAAAAAAAGATGGTCGACAAAACGCCCAGCGCCCAACAAAATGTTTCTGCAATGGCGGGGTTCGGTGTCCTCATTACTTTCGGTTTCTTTATTTAAATTGTATCGTGGGACAGGGCGCAACAGGTCGGCCTTAACATTTCGCTACGCTACATTGTTAAGGCCTCCTATACCCGCCACTGCAGAAACACAGACGTTGCCAGCCATAATTCAAATGTAAGCTCCCCAATTTTAGGACAGCATTAAATTAGACAAATTCGTTTCAATTGTCATCGCAATATTCTGTGGGTTTGTGGGAAACTCCTCAAGAGTTTTCCATAAATCCACGGGACTACGTCCGTTCAGTGCATCGTGTGGTCTTTGGTTGTTGTAATCCTCCATCCATTCTTCTGCAAGAGCTTTGATCTGGCTGATGTTGTCGAACAAGTAGGCATCTAATACATCTCGCCTGAAGCTGCCATTGAAGCGTTCTATGTAAGCATTCTGAGTCGGCTTGCCTGGCTGAATAAATTGCAAGGCAATTCCTTTTTCCTCGCACCAAAACCCAAGAGCACTGGAGATAAACTCTGGGCCGTTGTCAACTCTAATGCGCTTTGGCTTGTCTCTCCAGCTGGTAACTTGTTCGAGTACTCGAATGACGCGCTCTGCAGGTAATGATGTATCTACTTCAATAGCAAGTGCCTCTCTGTTGTAATCATCCATAAGATTAAGCGTTCTGAATTTACGTCCTGATAAAAGTGAGTCCGTCATAAAATCCATCGACCAGCTGGTATTGATTGTTTGAACAGCTTCTAACGGCTGCAGGATGCGTGCTGGGAGCCTCCTTTTGCCCTTTCGTTTGATATTGAACTTCAAAATCTTATACACCCGATGAATCCGCTTATGATTCCAAACGAGCCCTTCCTTCCTGATCCGGTAGTAGATCTTCCAGAACCCTTCAGTGGGTCGCTGCTCGACCATTGATTGAAGCTTATCAATCACAATGCGATCGTCGCGATGACTTTGGTAATAGTAAACCGACCTTGATAGATCCATTACCTTGCAGGCCCGACCCAGACTTACCTCAAACGTCTTCTGCAGATGTTCAACGCGAACGCGCTTCTCGGCGGGCCTTAGAACTTTTTTCCCAGAACGTCCTTTAGCATTTTGTTGTCCAGGGCGAGCTCAGCATACATATGTTTGAGCTTCCGATTCTCTTCCTCAAGCTCTTTGATTCGCTTCAGGTCATTGAGCTCCATACCTCCATACTTAGCCTTCCAATTATAAATCGTCGCCTTGGAAACGCCGTGTTCGCGCGCTATATCCAAGATGTTTTTGCCAGCATCAAATTCTTTGAGAATGTTGAAAATCTGGGCTTCAGTAAATCGAGTTTTCTTCATGATTAACAGTTTAAAGTTAAGACTTCCGTCTAATCCTAAACTGTCCTATTTTCGGGGGAGCTTACAAACTGACCACGGGTTATCAGTATTTTTTGGAAAATGCATTAATTGCAATTGGTCGAGCATACTCTCCTAATCTCAATAATCCTCCTTTTTACACAGACTTGCCCTTTACGTTTGAGGGCGATAAGATGTTAGTCAACGAACCGGTTTTGGAATTATGGATTCGAAATTCACCCATCGCAATGGTTGATAAATACTCAAGTAATTTGAGAAAGTTAAAAGCACTAAAATTGGATTGGGGAAGGAATGACTGGGCTCCCCATATTCCTATAACGTGCCTTCAGTTCAGTCAAAAACTGGAGAATTTAGGAATTGAACACTACGCTGAAGAATTTATTGGAAATCACGAAAATAAACTATGGACGGATGACGGGCGGGTCTTAAATGAAATGCTCCCGTTCTTCAATACTTATTTGACTTTTGAAGAAATCAGGCACAAAGGACAAGAGACAAAAAGGAACCCAAACAAATGAGAAGCAAATCCGGACCCCGCCGATGCTTATGCACTCGCGTTGCGTCCAATCGAGCAGACTCAGACGAGATAAATGTAAAAGCAAAACATCCCAATCTACACATGGCAAAATGTAAACCAGCTCGGTGACTGTTTGCGCACGAGGACATGCAATAATGTAAATAACCACGGATATTTCTGAAGTGAAATTTGACAAGCACCTTCCAACCGAAAAACTAAAGGACTACATAAAATACTATGTAGTGTCGGAGATGGATTGGGAGGGTGAATACAAAGTCTTTCCGTCATCCGGGCTTGTTATGGGGTTTCAGTATAGGGGTCAAATTTCATCCATTAAAGACAAGACTTTGAATAAGATGACATCAGCTGGAGTTAGCGGCATTACTGATGGCTATAAAGTCTTCAAAAATTCGGATAACATCGGGACCATACTCGTTTATTTTAGTGAAATAGGCTTTACACATTTTTCTTCACGCCCTGCAAATGAACTGTTTGACTTAATCGTTTCCCTTGACGATATTTTTGAGAAACACAAGGTGAACGAAGTGGAAGAGAGGTTAGCCGGCGTTTCTACTGACAAGCAACGGATAAAAATAGTTGAACAGTTTCTGCTGTCTGAGCTCAAAGATAGTCAGGCGGACAAATTGATTGTTGAAGCGGTAAAGCTGATCTACAAATCCAAAGGAACTATCCGCATAAAGGAGTTGAACGAGAAACTGTGCATCAGCCAAAGCCCGTTTGAGAAGCGTTTTAGGAAAGTTGTCGGAACCTCCCCAAAAAAGTTTGCTTCCATCATTCGGTTTAACGCGGTGCTTGACAACCTCAACAAAACAAAATCATTGACGGAAATTTGCTTCGAAAATAATTTCTTTGACCAGGCCCATTTCAGCAAAGATTTTAAACAATTCACGGGCGACACGCCGGATCATTTCAAACGTTTCTTGTAGAAAAACGATTTTTTACAATCACACGATTTTTAGTTGCTGCACTTTTGGATCGCAATAATGCACAACGATTAAAAATCAAAGCAAAATGTTCACGGTAGAACAAATCAAAGCTGCCCACGGCAAAGTAAAATCAGGTGCTGACTTCCCTGCGTATATAAAAGAAATCAAGTCACTAGGAGTTACTCATTACGAAACCTATGTAACCGATGGTCACATTGACTATCATGGAGGTAACAGCTATACAGCAAAAGTTCCAGCGAAGTATACCCCATTGGTAATCGCTGACACCGCAAAGAGTAAGGAGTTCAAAGCAGAGCTGCTGGCACATCAGCAGGGTAAAACGGATTTTCTGACTTTCATCAAAGCATGTGCAGCCCTTGGTGTTGAAAAATGGGCAATCTGTATGGATAGGATGACCTGTACTTATTACAACAAAGCAGAAAATGAAATTGTAATTGAACAAATTCCGCAATAAAGCCATGATAAAAATATTAAGCGTAGTACTGGTAATAGTTGCCAGTCTGGCATCAATCTACAATTCTTATGTATGGGTAAAGAAACCTGAGACTGGCTTGCTTTATGTGAAAGCTAAGTTTTCCGTGTCAGGCATTCAGTTGCTGTCTTTGTTTTTGGGAATTGGCGGTCTTCTTTTGCTATTTCCTCAAACTTTCAAGGTTGGCGTAATATTTCTCCTAATCCATTCCTTAATCACACTCATATGTTATGCCATTACAAAAGATTGGAAAGGTGGTCTTCGTGAATTTATCTTGTTTCAGATACCGGTGTTTCTGCTTTGGGCTGGTTATCCCGTGACGATTCTTGAAAAGGTCAGAAACGTCTTTACCTAAAGTTTGTATCCAGTGGGACCGGCTCCGAAGAAAAAATGTACAAGCCAAAGTATCCCGATCCACGCATGCAAATACAGACTCAGGCTATTTCTCTTCGGATGAACGACAAAAAAAGGAGTAAATCATGATTGATTTACTCCTTAAGGCATTCATACAGTTCAATGCCCTACTAATTTGCGGCGTCGTTGATGTAGACGGCTGCCCAGATAGCCATCAACCCAAAAATGAGTATTAGCATATTGTATTTTTTTTATTTTGGATGAAGATAAATAGTACAAAACATGTCTCAAAAGTTTTGAATACTATTTTTTGTTCAGGTATTGGTTCGCGTGAGTTGTTTCGATGAAAAGCAAAACAGTGGTGTTGTGGTGTTGGTCGGGTGTTAACTCTTTTCTACTCAGAATCGAAGACCCAAATCCTCAACCTTTCGTTCATGGTCATTCGCTCCTCAAACTCTCCACGGGATTACCCATCGCGGCCCTGATGGCTTGGTAACTTACTGTTAGCAGCGCAATGAACATTGTCGCACACCCTGCGAAAGCAGCTATTGTTAAGCTGAAGTCAATTCGGTACGCGAACGTGTTAAGCCACTGGTTCATGCCGTAATATCCAATTGGGATGGCAATAACAAAGGCGATGGCGATATGCCTGATAGAATCCTTCGAGAGCAACATCACAATTTGCTCCACGGAAGCCCCCATCACTTTTCTGATGCCAATTTCTTTGGTGCGCTGGCTGGTCATGTAAGCGACAAGGCCAACCAAGCCAAGGCAAGCGATGAGGATAGAAATCCCGGTAAAAACAAAGGAAAGTTTTCCCAGGGTATTTTCGACTTTATATTGGGCATTTATATTTTCATCAAGGAAGGAATATTCGAAAGGTGCACTTGTATATTTTTTCCATGTTGCTTCAACCATTTTTATTTTCTCCGGCATATCTCCGGGCGTAAGGCGAATGGACATTCTGGAGAAGCCTCCGGGATATAGGACCAGTGGGTTGATATCAGATCTGAGCGATTCGAAATTAAAATTTTCGACAATGCCCAGTACTTGATTTGTACCGATTTTGTCATCGTATCCATATTCTATAAACTCATCCTGATCGACGTTGGATATCCCAAGGATAGTTGCTGCTGCCCGATTGATTACAACGCCATTTTGATCAGCCCTTGAATCTTTTGAAAAAAACCGACCACTCAGAACTTTCAGGCCCAATGTTTCAGTAAAATCTTGATCCACGCTGAAGGCTTGAACGGTATGCCAATCCTGAGAACCTTTTCTTCTTCGCCCTCCATTCCCGTTAATGGGCTCTGAAATCAATCGGCTCGAGTAGCTCGCGTTGATAATATCAGATGAGGCCATCAGATCATTCTTAAAAGCATCATGGCTGGTCTGGAGGGCTAATGTATTGGTAATGCAGATTATGTTTTCCTTGTCGAATCCCAGATTTTTGCTCTGGATAAAATTCAATTGTTGGTAAATAACTACGGAAGAAATAATCAACGTTGAAGAAATCACAAACTGAAAGATAACCAGTGGGCTTCGAAGGTCGTTAATAACGGTTCCACTCTGCCATCTTCCTTTAAGTGCTTGCGAAGGACTGAAAGACGATAATACGAAAGCGGGATACATACCAGAAAGGAGTGTGGTGAGGAGCAGCACAATGGCCACACCGGCGACAAATGTTAATTCTATGAATTTGTCAGGCGAAAAGCTCTTCTCTAGCAGTAAGTTGAAAGGAGTGAAGAAAATAAGAATTAAGACCAACGCCAGGATAAAGCCGAACACTACATACATAAATGATTCCAGTACAAATTGACCGATTAATTTATTCCGCGCAGCGCCGATCGTTTTCCGGATCCCCACTTCTTTTATTCTGATGGCTGCCCGTGCCGTTGATAGATTAACAAAATTTATACAAACCATCAGTAATATGAAGGCCCCGATGACAGCAAGCAGGTAAACATAGTTGCGATTGCCATTGGGTTCCAATTCGGAAAGTTGATGTGAGTCTAAATGAATATCGGTCACTGACATAAAACGAAGATTGATATCATCGCCTCTCTTTTTGAAGTCATCATAGGTTGTCGAACTGCCGAGCTCCAGGTTATAGTATTTTTTAACAAACGCGGGAATGGAGGTCTCGATTTGCCCTATTGAGGTATTTGGAGACAGCTTCAGGTACGTGTAACAATCGGGTGTCCAATGGTTCGTCGATGCTGCGCGGAGATCTGTCTCTGAAGATATGATAAAATCAAACTTGAAATGGGAATTGGAAGGAGGATCCATTGCAATCCCTGTTATTTCCATGGCAGTATTGTTCCAGCCAACCAAGACCGTTTTGCCAATAATTTTCTGAAGGTCGTTCAGGGTGCGCGGGTTGAACATAGTCCGGGCGGCTGACTCGGTGATGACGATCTTATTAGGTCCTTTCAAAGAGTTCCGATCGCCCCATAAAAGCTTGAAATCGAAAAAGTCAAAAAAGTTTGAATCAGCGTAGATCACCTTCGTCATGGTAAATGACTTGGCATCAAGCTGGAGTGGAGCATTCGACCTGCTGATGATTCTTAAAGTCGACTCGATTCCGGGAATTTCTTTCTTTAAAGTCTCCGCGGTTCCAAATCCGGATACTGCATACGGGTTATCTACGCCAGAAAGGCTAACAAAAATACTTGCCCTGTATATTTGGGCCGCATCCTTATGAAATCCGTCATAACTCAACTCGTCGGTAATGTAAAGTGCAATCAACATACTGGCCGCAAGGCCAACAGCCAATCCGAAAATATTAATTGCCGAATAAACCTTTTGTCTTACAAGAATGCGGACGAAAGTGACTAGGTAGTTGGCAAGCATAAATCGAATTGGTTTAAAACTGAACGCGTACAATCTTCTTCGAAGATTTCGATGTTATTGCAATCGCGCCCCGCTGTTCGTGGCTGACTGCTTACGATTCGACAGATGCAAGCGTTTTGTAACGATGAACTACCAATTATGAGCTACAACCCGCGCCTTATCCCTCAGGTACCACGAGTATAACCGACTTGACAGCCTTACGACTTGATGCAGACGCGCACTTCGGTGTAGCCCGCCCTGATAACAATTAACGGTTAACCATTAAACTACTTAACAATCACAATCACCGGCGACGCACCTGAACTCTGATCATCAAACTTGCTCACGCCATTTGCCTTGACGTGCGAGCAATGGCTGGAATGCGGTTTCTTTTCGATGGTCGATTCGATCACGTCCTCATCATTTTGTCGCCATTGAATGGCTGTAGTTGCGACACTGCCTTTCCTTGGGCAAGCTTCCGCGTTGAATGTCAATGAGCCACCTCTTTCGGTAGATACTTTAAGGTTGTTGAGAAGCTCCGTTCTGTTACCGCCATCCTGAACCGAAAAGATCCGTATTGCAGATGGATCGTAAGAGCCCGTGGTTGCGGGATTTAAGAGATTATTTCCAGCCTTATCCTGGACAACAACCGTCACCGTTGTGTTCGACATTTCACCGAATTTGTCGTGGCATGAATCGAGGATAAGAATTCCACCGAACAGAATTGCAATGGTGAGGAGGGATTTCATAGGAGCGATGGTTTAGGTCTGACGAAGATACATGGATTGTTAAGATGTGCAAGAAATGTGTAGACCGGTGGGGGATAGTGTGCTGATTCGGTAATATGATAATTTGATAATGTGCTAGCGACTCCGACCGCGAGGGTCTTTTGGTCAGTTCGCTCTCGCGAGCTCAGGTATAATGCGCGTATGGGCCAATTCTGAATAAATCCCTGCACTTACCCTTGGCGTCCGGTCCATTGTTTCCGGATCGATGGCGTACAAGCCGAACTTCTTGGAAGGACCCAAGTGCCATTCGAAGTTGTCCCAGGTACTCCACCAGTAGTAACCCCGAATGTCGATTCCATCTTTAATAGCTTGAGCGATGATCTTCGCGTAAGCAATGATCGCCTGCTGCCGGAGTGAATCGCTTTCATCGCAGACGCCGTTCTCTGTGATGATCACCGGCTTTTTGTATTTCTTCCAGTACCGGTCCAGGCATGTCCTCATTCCCTCTGGATGGTACTCCCATATATCATCGTGAGCCATCGAATATTTCTGGATCTTATGCGGGGTATCCAGATAGGTGATTGGAAGTGGATCATGAGAGACACGGGCATAGTAGCTCATTCCGAAAAAGTCAGCTTTTTCAAAGAATGATGGAACATAGTCCATGAACCACCAATCGGAAATACGTTTGGAGAAATGGCCCAACACGTTTTCTGAATCGAAGACAACCGCGTTGTGTGAAATGCCAACGGGATGCTGTGGGTACTTTGATTTAATAATATCATACATCCTGTCATGAGCCTTGCCGAGGTTCTTCACAACGATCAACGCGCGCACAGGATTTGTCCTGAAAGGAGGGAAGAAGCCCGTGATCCACCCATAGCTTGCATACACGTTTGGTTCGTTGAACGTGTTCCAATAGCTTACATAATCACCAAACGTTTCAACCACGCGCCTTCCGAAATCATGCCAGTGCGCGATGTTGCTTTCCTTTTCCCAACTTCCCATGTCGGCAAACCATTTCGGATTTGTGAAATGATGGAGCACCATCATGACACTGACGCCACGCTGGCGCAGGTCTTTTAGAAATGCCGTGTAACTTTCAACTGTCTCGCGATGCAGTTCCTGCCCGGGTCCCCGTTGTAGCCTGCTCCACGACAGCCCCATTCTGTAAGCCGGGGCGAGTGATGCAATGATTGCCGCATCTTCTTCAAACCGCAGCTCATGGTCGGTGGTGCGCTCGAAAATTTGTCCATCACGGGCTTTGAATCCTTGCCAGTCATGGTCGAAGGCGGTCTCTATCTGCGTGGCCGCAGTGCTTGTTCCAAATACAAAGTCTTTTGGAAATGGAGACTCCATCTCATTCATCGCCTCCACGGTGGGCGAGCTTGGTAACAGCCGGAGCTGGCTCCTTGCGGGCAATGGAGGCTTGTTCCAATTCCCACGCCTTCCAATGCCGTTTCAATTCCTTGAGATCTTCTGCAATGCAGGGATAAAGTGACGGCCTTGGTACGGGAGGAAAATTGCCTTGCGCGAGGTGATATGTGCCTGTTCCGCCTGTCCACTCGAAATGAGCCGGATCAAATGGCCGGCGCCAGCGCCCGCCCCAGCGCAAGCCGAGACGCTCACCCATGACGCCTATCTTTCTCCAGAGTGCAATGTTGTTCCACTGCGGAACCGAATCTTTTAAAGCTACAATATCGACAGCCATTCCATATTGATGCTTCGAATGGCCGGCCTTGGCGCGTGTGTACTTGCGGCCCATCGACGTATATTCTTTCTGCTTTGCGTGTGTTCTATACGTCTCCACGACGGCGATCTCAATTCCTTTTTTTCGACATTGGCTTATGAGCTCAAGGACCTTATCGCGGAAGTAGGGGTGGAGCGATTGTAAGTCTGCAATCATTGGTATTGTACCCCGGTTCTTTCCAAAGGAAAAATTTTCTACAAGCGCCCACTTTTTCCATTGGTCAAGTGTATCATCGACAATTTCCCATGGATGGTTGGGGGCCGGCAGCGAAAAGCTTTGCGTCAACTCGCTGCGCAACTCTTTCTCAGCGGAAGACACAGGCACGAACAATGTCTGCCCTTTTGCAGCTATTGAAAAGACGCAAATGATTAAAAAAATCGAAGTTCTAGCCATCAGCCTAAAAAATCCGGTGCAAAAATACAAAAACAACCGAAACTGGAGCTCCTGAAATCAGAGCCAGTTTGTAAGCCGTTGAAGATTTAACATTTAGGTAACCAGATCGAAATCATCACATTAAAAAAATCGGGCACTGATTACATCGGGGCATATAGCCTTAATCGCCGCTGCTATCGTTCTTCGCAACCAAGGTCTTTGATACGTTGCCTGCCGTAGCCGTGTAAGAGTTATCACACTCACCCTCTCCATAGTTGATCGTAAGTGACTTTGTCTTTCCATTGGTAGTGTTGTGGGTGACTACTTTTTCGCCCGAGATCGGGATAAAAACTTTGCTGGCGCGCGCGCATGAACCCAGGTACACAAGGGGCGTTGTTATAAAGATCTTGTAAGAGAACCCGTGGCGATTGGTGCCTTCCGCGCATGTGATCCCTTGCGGAGCGTTTGTCACTGTAAATATATCGTCAGTGGCAGTGTGCTCCCATTTCCTGATTCTGTGGACAGAACGGGTCGCAGTTGAACCATCAGGCCACACCGCAGTGTGCTTTGCAGTAATTGACCAGGTCACAGTGAGCGGCGTCGCCTTATACTCTGTGCACGTCACCGCCTGGCTTCCTGAGATAACAATATCATTGATGCTGTATCCGTCAAGCTTGATCGTGTAGGAGGACCCGGGTTTGAACCAGCGCCCGCCGCTCCACGCGATCACAATTGTTCCTTTCCTGATATTTCCTTTCTTATCGGGACATCCTCCGGTGGGAAAGGTTATTGTAGCCACACCTGCAGTCTTATCAGCATTCACATCAGAAAAAGAGATGGTCGCGCATGAGAACCTGTCATCGACCATGGCGGTTCTTCCCCCTGCCGACCCAGACGCAGCACTGCCATTCAAAACGGAGGTAGCCATGTCGTCAAGCTCATTCACAGTTGATTCCTGAGCTGATTCGTTATCTGATACTTCTTTGTCCTCGGTTGAAAAGAGATCACTGATTTTGTTGCAGGAAACCAGTGTAAGAGAAAGCACTAAAAAAGAGAGTGCCCCAAATTGGCCGAATTTCATAGGTTGATATAGGGTTGTACTTTCTAAGTTGCTGAAAACGACCACAATAATAGGGAATTTTGCTGGATTTTCAATGGACTTTATTTGACTTTAGCGATCGGCGGGTTGCCAATTAATTATCAAGCGCTTATAGATCAAACCGATTGGCGCATTCGCGCAAGCATGCCCTGCTCTTCAATCAATGTTTGGTTTTAGTCCTTTAATTTGGCGCCAATATTTGCGCATCTCTTATGACTACTAAATAACCCGATGGACGCCCCAAAGCAAGCCAAAATTTTAACGACCTACTTCAGCCAGTTTATCTCAGATGCCCGCAAGGAATTTATGGAGCGCGTGCTCGACAACCGCACACGCTTTGTGACGCTGGTGCTGGAAGATATTTATCAGTCTCAGAATGCAAGCGCGGCCATACGAACGTGTGAATGTCTTGGCCTTCAGGACGTCCATGTTATTGAGTCGGCAAGTGCATGGTCAACGAATAAGCAGGTGTTGAAAGGGTCCAACAAGTGGCTGAATATTATCCGCTATAAGAAGAAAAATTTTAACAATGCGGAGGAGTGCTATATCCATTTGCGCCAGCAAGGGTATACGATAGCGGTGGCAGATCCCTCGCCTGACGGAGTCTCAATTCATGAGCTTGCGATCGATAAGCCGATTGCGCTGGTGATGGGCAACGAGCGGCACGGATCGTCGGACTATGCGATCGGCAATGCAGAAGTAAAAGTGCGAATACCCATGGTTGGGTTTACCGAAAGTCTGAACATCTCGGTAAGTGCGGCAATTTGCATCAATTCAATCCTGACGAGACTACGAGAATCACCCATATCGTGGAGGCTGCCGGATGAGGAGAAAGAATTCCTTCGATTGCAGTGGTATAAAAAATCAGTCAGGAGATCCGAACTTATGGAGCGTGAGTATCTAAGATCGATTCAGTAAATTTGGGTGGCTTTAATCTACTGGAATGTCATTACTGGGAAAGGTTTGGCGCGTTGGGATTTATTCGCTGGCGTTGATTTCGACGCTGCTGATCATGTGTAATCTTTGGGTTGTCGGCAGCACAGAGGAATGTATTTTCTCTGACTATAGTCTGGTCCCCAGCAACCCGGTAGGACTTGTTTTGGGGACGAGTAGCAGGTTGTCGAATGGTATGCCCAACCCGTTTTTTGATCATAGGATGCAAACGGCTGCGGACCTCTACCGCCTGGGGAAGATCAGCCACATTATTGTGAGTGGCGACAACCGTACCAGATTTTACAACGAGCCAATGGAAATGAAACGTGCGCTCGTGAAGCTGGGGGTGCCCGATTCGGTTATCACGTTGGACTATGCAGGTTTGAGGACGCTTGACTCAGTGATACGCAGCAAGGAGATATTCGGACAGAATCATATCACCATCATCACACAGTCATTTCATTCTTACAGGGCTCTCTTCATCAGCCACTATTTTGACATCGACGCGGTCGCGTTGGTTACTCCGTCCCGGGATCAACAGCCATCTGCAAAGGTGTATCTGCGCGAGTACCTGGCGCGTGCCAAAGCGATCCTTGATCTGTATATCCTGAAGACGTCGCCCCGGCATTTGGGTGACAAGGAACCTATTACGATCTAAAGCTACCAAGCGACGTCGATGTTATGCGCTGCAACTACGAGATCGGGGTCGCGTTGTAGCAACGCAGGCATGTAAAAGAGCCGCCAATCCAAATTGCTAAATTTGAAACGCTGAATCTTTTTGACGGGTCAATTGAGAGTTTCCTGCACGATCGTTTTGCTGCTGTTGTTTGGTGCCGGGATGAAGATCGCGAAGGCACAGGAAACGATCGTTCAGGGAAAAGTTATCGATGCAAATTCCGGTGACGCAATACCCTTCGTCAACGTTGTTTTCAAAGGCACTTCGGTTGGCGCCACTACCGATTTCGACGGTAAATTTTTGATCCGCACCAATAATCCCACGGATTCATTACAGGCCACGTACATCGGATACAAGGGAAGGACCAAACCCGTAAAAAAGGGTATCCGGCAAACAATCAATTTTCAGCTTGAGGAGGAAACCACAAGCCTCGAAGCAGTGGTGGTGAGAGCCGGAGAGAATCCTGCGTGGGACGTACTGAGAAATGTGGTGCGCAACAAGAGCAGCAACGACAAGCGAAGGCTGACCGCATATGAATATGATACCTACACCAAGATCGAGGTGGACGTTGATCAGATTTCAGAGGATATGCGCCGCACGAAGCTCATGAAGAGTATCGCCCAGGTTCTCGATAGCGTGGAGAGCATCGCTGGCGAAGACGGGAAGCCGATACTTCCTCTTTTTATTACTGAAAGCGTTTCAAAGCTTTACTATCGTGACAATCCCGCACTCAAAAAAGAGAATATCCTAAAAACAAAAATCAGCGGCGTCGGCGTCGATGATGGTACGCTTGTAACCCAACTGATCGGATCCTCATTCCAGGAATATAATTTCTACCAGAACTGGCTTAATATTCTCAACAAAGACTTTGTGTCGCCTATCGCCGATGGCTGGAGAATTTATTATGAGTACGACCTTGTAGACAGCCTTTATATCGGAGAAGATTTCTGCTACCGGCTGGATTTCTTTCCGAAGAGTGAACAGGACCTTGCGTTTGCGGGGACAATTTGGATCACAAAAAACGAATGGGCATTGCGGCAGATCGACGCCTCCGTCGGGAAGCGGGCTAACATCAACTTTATCGAGCGCATCAAGATACAGCAGGAACTGCTGCGCACTGATGCAGGACCATGGCTGCCTGCGAAGAACCGCGTGCTGATCGATGTTGGGGAGATCACGAAGAATTCTATCGGGATGCTTGCGAAGTTCTATACGAGCAACAAAGCCTTTATTACGAACCAGCCGAAGGCACCGTCGTTTTACGCGCAGGCTATCGAGGTCCGGGAGGACGCCACTTTAAACCGCGATGAAAAGTATTGGGACAGTCTGCGCCACGAACCATTGACCACAACTGAGAAGAACGTGTACAAAATGATTGACACGTTAAAGAATATCCCGGTGGTCAAAACATACACCGACATTCTTAAAATATTGGTTGCAGGATACTATCAGGCTGGAAAGATCGACATCGGTCCGTATGCAGGAGTGCTAGCCTACAACAACATAGAGGGGCTCCGGCTTCAGGCTGGCTTTCGCACCAACGATAAGTTCAGCATGCGCTGGATGACGGGCGCACAGCTTGCTTATGGCTTCACAGACAATCGCATCAAGTACTCAGCATTCGTTCAGAATATTCTCTCGAGGCGACGATGGACCACACTTACGTTCAGGGTCCGCAGTGATATTGCCAGGATCGGCATTGACGACGAAAATCTGGCAGACAACCCCATTTTTTTGGCCGCAGCGCGGTGGGGAGTGTTTCGGCGAGGATACTACTTTGATGAAACGCGGGTGAGCTTTTCGCGCGAGTTGTTCAAGGGATTTTCGCAGCGCGTTTCATTCAGGCACTGGACTTTTAATCCCACTTATAACTTCGGCTATTACGAGGAGCCCAATGATCTTAATGCACCAATCTTAAACACTTTTAATACATCCGAGCTGTCCTTCGAAACAAGATTCGCGCCAGATGAACTGTTCATTCAAAACGGGAATGAACGGGTGAGCCTGGGTGCCATCAGGTGGCCGGTGATTACCGTGCGTTACACGCGCGGATTCAAAGGTGTGTTCGGAAGTGACTTTGATTATGACAAGGTGAGGATCAATGTCACGAAACGAATCAAGCTTGGACCGTTGGGCTATGGTAAGGTGACTGCCACTGGCGAATATGTATTTAACACGTTGCCATATCCACTTCTTGCACTGCACCTGGGAAACCAGACCCCAATATACGCCGCCGTCACCTACAACCTTATGAACTATGGCGAGTTCATCAGCGACCATTTTGCGTCTATACAATATCGTCAGTACTTCGAAGGATTCTTACTGAACCGGATTCCGTTGATGAACAAACTAAAGTGGCGATTGCTGGGCACCGCCAATGTGATTGTCGGAGGACTGCGTGAAGACAACAGGAATCTGATCGCACCCGTGACGCCCGATGGTGATGCGGCGTTGACGCCTGGTTATTTTACCGGTACACCTTACGTTGAGCTTGGATATGGGATAGAGAATATCTTTAAGTTCCTTCGCGTCGATTTTATTCACCGGCTAAACTACCTTGATAATCCAGGGGCCCGCTCGTTTGGCGTGTTCTTCACGGCGCAATTCCAGCTGTGATGTGGGGGACAGAAGTTAATAGTTAATAGTTAATGGTTAATTGGATCCGGTTCTGACGCTTTGGGTGAAGTCCGATTGACTGTTAACGATTAACTGAAAACTAAAACGATTCCGCCAACACGATATAATAGTTCAGCGTTTCATTTCCATGCGCAACATCGAAGCGCAGGTTTAGATTTTCCTTGGGAAGGATTGAGTAGCGGATACCCACGCCGCCCGCCGGCTTGATGCCGGTGAGATCAAAATCTGAAAATTCACTGCCGACCTTGCCGAAGCTCGCAAAAGTTACGCCCGACAATCGCTTGTACACCGGGAAACGGTATTCGACCTGTGCGCCCATGAATTTCTTATCACGGTATCGGCCTGCATAGTATCCGCGCATGATCGAGTTACCGCCAAGCACGGCCAGGTTGCGGTAGGGTGTGTCGCCAAATGTGAATATTCCCAGCCCCTGAAATGCCAACACCTGCTTTGCTTTCAGAGAAATGAATTTTCTGTAGTCGATCTCCAGTCCCTGGAAATTGTAGTCGCTCGCGAGGTTCTTGCTGAAGTTTGCAAACTTGATACGCAGCAGATAGCCTTTATCAGGTGTGTATGCATGATTGCGTGAGTCGTGTGTCAGCAGCAAGCTCCATCCCAGCACATGATAATTTGTCCGGCCATAAATCCCTGTGACTTGCTGCTTTTCAAAATTTCCCCCTGAATCATACTTGATGTTGAACACGTCCTGGTACTCGATGCCAATGCCCGCAAAATTGTTCTTATGAATCTTCCGGCTCAGTTGAGGGTTGATGTAGAATTGTGTGAAGGTGTAGTTTTCTTTATCGGTCTCGAGAGTGTTGTTTCCAATACCCCAGAATTTATCCGGGAATTTGCTGAAGGAATTCTCAAATCGGATGATGTAACGCTCCTTGGGGAGGAAAATGTTCGCGCCGACGGCGATGAGGATCTGCTGATTCAACGTGTAAAGGAACCCTGACGGCATGGTGGAGGTCCGGAGGTTGGGATCCTTCTTTGACGTCTTGAAAATATAGGCGTTGGCTACGCCGAAGACCCAGCTCGTTTCAGTGGACAACGCTACAAGAGGAAAGACGAGGAGCTTGTTTTTGTACACCGGCTCAACGTGTGTGCTGTCGACGCGCTGTGGGAACGCGCCCGCTTCGCGATTCTCCACTTGCGCAAATATTTCCTGCGATGAAAGAAGCAAAAGAACGAAAAGAAAAACAACAAAGGTCCGCGAGGTCACTGCAACAGCATTACGTGTGTTAGGGAAATTCAAATTTTGATTCAATTCTATCCGTCTTATTGCAATTTTCGATTATTCATATGATTATTACCCTCCAATAAGATCAAAAAGCTTATTATTTGAAAGTTTTTACGAACTTCTTAGCGATACTGACACTCCTGGTTTTGGCGCCAACGCTGGCAAGCGCGCAGGAGACAATTGTCAAAGGAAAAGTGACTGACGCAGGCACCGGCGACCCTATCCCGTTCGTTAACGTGGTCTTCAAGGGGACAGGCAGCGGTGCAACTACCGATTTCGACGGTAACTTCAACATTCGTACAACCAAGCCAACCGACTCCGTGTTGGCCACCTACATAGGTTATAAGCCTCGCGCGAAAGCTATCAAAAAAGGGATCAGCCAGGTCGTCAATTTCCAGCTTGAAGAGGAGGTCACACACCTGCAGGAAGTAGTGGTCAAGGCGGGCGAAAACCCTGCGTTCAGGGTTTTGAGGGGCGTTGTCGATAACAAAAGCAAGAATGACAAGAAGAATCTGACTGCCTACGAATATGATGCCTACACAAAAAGTGAAGTGGACATCGACCACATCACCGACAAGTTCCGCGAGAAGAAACTTATGAAGAAGATCGCAGCCGTCCTCGACAGCGTCGATCGGGTAGTGGGAGAGGACGGCAAGCCAATCCTGCCATTGTTCATTACTGAAAGTGTTTCGAAAGTGTATTATCGTGACAGCCCGCAGCTCAGGACAGAACAGATATTAAAGACAAAAATCAACGGAGTTGGTCTCGACGACGGCTCAATGGTAACCCAACTTGTTGGATCGACCTTTCAAGAGTATAATTTTTATCAGAATTGGCTCACGATCATCAACAAGAACTTTGTATCGCCGATTGCAGACGGATGGCGACTGTACTACGACTACGATCTACTTGACAGTCTGATGGTCGGCGGTGACTTTTGTTATTACCTGGATTTCTACCCCAAGAACCCACATGAGCTTGCCTTCACCGGATCCATGTGGATCACCAAGGAGAACTTTGCGCTTAAGCGGATTGATGTTACCGTAGGGAATCAGGCAAACATAAACTTCATAGATAAGATCAAGATTCAGCAGGAACTGACCCCCACTGATCAGGGGCCATGGCTCCCCGTGAAGAACCGGGTTCTGATCGATGTCGGGGAGATTACGAAAAATTCTGTCGGATTGCTCGCAAAGTTCTATACGAGCAATAAGAACATCGTCATCAACCAGCCAAAGCCGACGAAGTTCTACGAAAAGAGAATCGATGTTGCTGAAGAAGCACAGGTGGAGGAGAACGATACCTATTGGGATTCCTTGCGCCACGAGCCGCTCACGCAGACGGAGAAAAGTGTTTACTCTATGATCGACACGCTGAAGAATATTCCAATCGTCAAGAGCTACACTGAATTGTTCAAGGCTCTTGTGGATGGGTACTATGATTTGGGTAAAGTTGAGGTCGGCCCCTATTTACGAACCATTGCATGGAACAATATCGAAGGTGTGCGCTTGCAGGCTGGGTTCAAAACGAACCGCCATTACAGCAAGAAGATGATCTACAGCGGGTTTCTTGCTTATGGATTCAACGACGCAAGGTTTAAATTTTCGGCGCAGGCGCAACGCATACTCGAGCGAAAACGATGGACAACGGCGACCCTAAGGATTGGCACCGACATGATCAGGCTTGGTATTGACGAAGAAGCTCTTAACGCGACGCCATTGTTCCTTACAGCTGCGCGGTGGGGAAATTTCAGGCGTGCGTATTATTTTGACGAGGCCTACACGAACATCCAACGTGAATTGTTCAAAGGATTTACCGGCAAGGCGTCGTTCCGCTACTGGACCTTCGATCCAACTTTCAATTTTGGATATCTTTCCGACCCCAGCGACATCAATTCACCTGTGCTCTCAACGGTGACTGCAACGGAGTTGGCGTTCGAGGCGCGATATGTTCGCGATGAAACATTTATCCAGAACGGAAACGAGCGGGTGAGCCTTGGATTGAAGAAATGGCCAGCGATTACCCTGCGTTACACGCGAGGCATACCGGGACTTTTCGGAAGCGATTACGGCTATAACAAGCTCCGTGTGAATGTAGACAAGCGGATCAGGTTGGGTCCCCTCGGGGTTGGCTTCATAACCGTCACAGGTGAAAAGATATTTGAAACGTTGCCGTACCCACTATTGGCAGTGCACCTTGGAAACCAATCGCCGATCTATTCTCAGTTCACATATAACCTGATGAATTTCGGCGAGTTCACCAGCGACACTTACGCGTCGTTGCGCTATCGCCAATATTTTGAAGGATTCCTCGTAAACAAAATACCGCTGCTGAATAGACTGGACCTTCGTCTTACCGGAACCGCTAACATCATTTACGGGTCTTTATCGGAGGCTAACCGCGATCTTATCTACGGCGTTACTCCCGATGGGCGACCAACCGCGCGGACGGGTTACTTCACGGGCACGCCGTACGTGGAACTTGGTTATGGTGTCGAAAATATTCTCAAATTTTTCCGGGTGGATTTTGTCCACCGTCTGACGTATCTCGATCCTGTTGGCAACAACACACCGCGGCGGTTCGGGATCTTGTTCACGGTTCAATTCAAGCTTTGATATCCCCTCGCACTAAGGAATACAAAAGTTTCTAAGCCACGGAGGACACGGAGTAGCACGGATGATTGCCGGCTCAACGAGGTGTTTTGCTGATCCAGACCACTTGCATTTGTCCGTGTCTTTCCGTGTCCTCCTTGGCTTAAAAAAAAATCGAGAGACTGGTAACCACTACAAACGGCTTGGATCTTGCAAGGAACATCGCGTCGTCCCGCTGCAATTTTGCTCTGTTCCCTCTAACTCATTTTTTCCCACTTTCAGCTTTTTAGCCCATATTTGCAGCCTTAAATCAAGTTTTTGTAATGAGTGAAGTAAAGATTACCCTGCCCGACGGATCTTCCCGGAACTATCCGAAAGGGGTATCAGGAATGGCGATCGCGCAAAGCATCAGTGAAGGTCTCGCGCGAAACGCATTGAGCATAGAGGTCAATGGTGAAATTTGGGATCTGAGCCGACCGATCGATAATGATGCGACCATCAAGATATTTACATGGAATGATAAGGGAGGCAAGTACGCATTTTGGCATTCTTCAGCTCACTTGCTTGCAGAAGCGCTGGAGGCCCTGTATCCCGGCGTTAAGTTCGGCATCGGACCACCCATCGATAATGGATTTTACTACGACGTCGACCTGGGTGATAAGGCGTTTGGGGAAGACGACCTTGCCAAAGTTGAAGCGAAGATGATTGAGCTGGCCAGGAAGAACAGTGTCTTCACCCGGAAGGACGTCTCGAAGGCCGACGCAGTAGAATTCTTCAAGAAGAAAGGCGATCCATATAAGATTGAACTTCTGGAAGGCTTGCAAGATGGATCAATCACATTCTATCAGCAAGGTGACTTTACCGACCTCTGCAGAGGTCCCCACATTCCAAGCACAGGTCCGATCAAGGCGGTGAAACTTCTCAATGTTGCCGGAGCCTACTGGCGGGGCGACGAGAAGAACAAGATGCTGACACGCATTTATGGAATTACGTTTCCTAAGCAGAAGGAGCTTGAGGAATATCTTCACATGCTTGAGGAGGCCAAAAAGCGCGATCACAGAAAGCTCGGAAAGGAACTCGAGCTGTTCGCGTTTTCTGAGAAAGTTGGACTTGGGTTGCCGCTATGGCTGCCGAAAGGTACCGTCCTGCGCGAGCGACTTGAGCAATTCATGAGGAAGGCTCAGATCAGGGCAGGATATGATCCGGTTGTGACACCCCACATCGGTAGCAAAGAACTGTACGTGACCTCAGGCCACTACGAGAAGTATGGCAAGGATTCATTTCAGCCGATTCACACGCCCGATGAAAAGGAAGAATTCCTCTTGAAGCCGATGAATTGTCCGCATCACTGCGAGATATATAAAGTGAAGCCGCGATCGTACAAAGATCTCCCCATCAGGTTGGCAGAATTTGGAACGGTTTACCGCTATGAGCAAAGCGGCGAGCTCCATGGCCTCACACGGGTGAGAGGCTTTACCCAGGATGACGCCCATATTTTTTGCAGACCCGATCAGGTCAAAGAAGAGTTCATCAAGGTGATCGACCTGGTGTTGCATGTGTTCAATTCATTGGGCTTTCAAAATTATACTGCTCAGCTGTCGCTTCGGGACCCTGCCAACAAGCAGAAGTACATCGGCGAAGACGAGTTGTGGGACCGTGCTGAGCGCGAGATACAGGAAGCCGCCGACGAGCGCGGTCTCAAGACTGTAGCTGTGAAAGGCGAGGCAGCATTTTATGGACCAAAGCTTGACTTCATGGTCAAGGATGCGCTTGGTCGCAGCTGGCAGTTAGGTACCATCCAGGTCGATTACCAGCTCCCGCAAAGATTTGCTTTGGAGTACGTAGGGTCTGACAATCAGAAACATACGCCTGTGATGATCCACCGTGCACCGTTCGGATCGATGGAGCGGTTTATTGCTGTACTGATAGAGCATTGCGCCGGCAACTTCCCGGTTTGGCTGTCGCCGGAACAAGTAGCGGTGTTGCCGATTTCGGAGCGATTCAATGCTTATGCGGAGAAGGTGATCCTGCAGTTAAAAGATCAGGATATCCGGGGCTTCCTGGATGACCGTGATGAGAAAATTGGTCGTAAGATTCGGGACGCTGAAGTCAAGAAGGTACCCTATATGCTGATCGTAGGTGAAAAGGAGGCTGCGGACAATAAGGTGGCTGTCAGGAAGCATGGTTCGGGTGATCAGGGGTCTGTTTTGCTGGAGGACTTCGTGAAGCAGTTTTTGGCGGAATTTTCAATGCCGACAGGGGCCTGAAAACCCAAAAATTTCAGATTTTTCACGTGGAAAGACTGAAAATATGGTGATATTTGCGCCCTGTTTGCAAAAACAGGCAATTGTTTAACATAAACCCAACGAGTGGCATTTATACCTGGAAGTAATCGTCCCCGCCCTGTAAATAAGGGCTTTCGTCGAGTTGTAGAAGAACCTTATCGAGTAAACGAGCGCATCACGTCGCCGCGAGTAAGGGTGGTAGGAGAGAACATCAAAGTCGATGTATATCCCATTCACATTGCAATCAAATTGGCGCAGGATCAGGGACTGGATCTGGTGGAGATATCTCCAAATGCGGACCCGCCCGTGTGCAAGGTTATTGATTATTCCAAGTTTAAGTACGAGCAGAAAAAGAAGCAGAAGGAGATCAAGTCAAATGCTCAGAAGACAGTCGTTAAGGAAATCAGGTTTGGCCCCAATACGGACGATCACGATTTCAACTTTAAGGTTAAGCATGCGGTGAACTTTTTAAAGGAGGGCGCGAAGGTAAAGTCATACGTTCACTTTGCAGGTCGATCAATTGTCTACAAAGAGCGCGGAGAGATACTGCTGCTCAAATTTGCGCAGGCGCTTGAAGACGTCGGGAAGGTAGAGCAGATGCCGAAGCTGGAGGGTAAGAGGATGTATATGATGGTGGCGCCGAAGCCTGGAATAGGAGTAAAGAAGTAGTCAGAACTAGATTTAAATAACAATGCCCAAATTAAAGACGAAGTCAGGAGCGAAGAAACGCTTCAAGGTAACAGGAAGCGGTAAGATCAAGCGCAAGCGTGCTTATAAGAGACACATCCTGACCAAAAAAGAAACAAAACAGAAGAGAAGACTCGGTAATGCAGCGATCGTCAGCAAAGTTGATGAGAGCAACATCAGACCGATGCTCCCTTACGCTTTGTAAGATTACCATCCCGATCCCGATAGCTATTGGGACGGAGAGGTTTATGTTTAACCCGGTTTTTGGCTTTAAGTGCCCAACTTTAGTTGGGGCGCCATCAACCAAAAAATTAACAAAATGCCACGTTCAGTGAATCACGTAGCATCCCGCGCCAAGCGCAAGAGGGTGCTCAAACTCGCCAAAGGTTTTTTTGGGAGAAAGAAAAATGTTTGGACCGTTGCCAAGAATGCGGTCGAAAAAGGTCTCGTGTACGCATACCGCGACCGTAAAGCAAAGAAGCGCGATTTCCGTGCGTTGTGGATCCAGCGTATCAATGCAGGAGCAAGACTCCACGGAATGTCCTACTCAGAGCTGATGGGAAAATTGAAGAAAGCAGGCATCGATCTCAACAGGAAAGTGTTGGCCGACCTCGCGATGAATCACCCGGAAGCATTTGCTGATGTAGTGAAGAAAGTGAAGTAAATACAATCCACGCAAAGACGCAGAGAACGCAAAGAAGGTAGACGCAATAGCTTGAGGAGCTTTGCACCTTTGCGTGGTGCAAATATCAAGGGGCGTAAGCCCCTTTACTTTTTAAGATAATTATTATGACCCGCTCAAAGAAGATATTCCTCATTTGCATGGCCATCTTCTTCGCATTTTTGCTGTTTATCATTTACGATATCAGCAGAAGAACAACTTTTCCGGGTTCTAAATCGCGACAAGCGCCGGCAGTCCAAACCCGGTAGAGCAGCCTACCCGACGCAACTCATCGCCGAAATCGACGGCTCACCAGTCATAAACCCATTCAATGGCACATGCCTATTTTTTTCACCTGAAACCGTACTGATCAGATAGAACTGAGGAATTTTTTGAGACTGTTTTGCAACCGAAGCATGACAAATCATTGTACGGTTTTTCTTAATAATTCCCGCGAAATGGGAAAAAAGGGCCTTCAGCTTTTTTTTTGAGCGCCTGCAATGAACTGTAAGCGCGTTTTTTGCGTATCTATGCATTGCGGTTGGGAATGGGCTGCCAAAGCGGTCCGATGATTTTAAGTAATCACCCGGCTGCATTTTTTTTGCCCCCTCAGTTTTTCTTTCCTCAAATTTATGCACCTCCTATACCTTGATGATTCTGGGTCAGTTGCGAATGCATCTGAGGATTATGTGGTCCTCGGTGGTGTCTCCGTGTCCGAACATCAATGTTACTATTTGACAAACGAACTTGATAAACTGGCCCAAACAATCGATGCAAAGAATTTCAATGAAATTGAATTCCACGCATCCGAAATCTTTTCAAGAAGAAGCGCACCTTGGGATAAATTGACCAAAGAAGAGGCGCAGGGGGTAATAAAGGCTGTTTTAAAGGTTGTAGTCGAAGCACACGACAGTGCGAAAATATTTGCCTGTGCCATTCATAAGAAGTCTTACGCGCAAAATTCGATGCACATGGCATTCGAAGATTTGACACAAAGGTTCGATAATTATTTGAAGAGTCTTTATTCAAGCGGGGATCGACAAAAGGGACTTTTGATTTTGGATGATAGCGCCCACGAAACCGATTTATTGCAGTTAGCAAGAAATTTTCGACAGTCAGGGACACAATGGGGAGCAATAAAAAGCTTGGCAGACACACCATTTTTTGTCAATTCAAAGTCGTCGCGTGTGATCCAAATCGCCGATCATATCGCCTACTCAGTATTCCGTAGATACAATCATGGAGATACACAGTATTTTGACATAATAGCAGAACGCTTTCATATCGTCGATCAGGTTGTTCATGGCCTCGCCCACAAGCAAAGGTTAAATCCCAGCTGTATGTGTCCTGCCTGTCATTCCCGAAGGTTTGAAAAGAAATCAGCCCTTGAAGACGCTCATGATTAAAGGAAAAATCCTCCTTCGCTTTCGTGCGGGAATTCGCCAAACTTCGATATTTGACGCTTCATCATCCGTTCACGTCACTTCGTCGATTGCGTGATATTGGTTTTCTATGTCCATACTACATTTCGGAAGATTAAAGCCAACTATAGACAAGAATTTCCCCCGGGGTCAAGGACTTTGGGGGATTTTCTTTTTTAGAAAGCCCGTTTCTTACTCATTTTCATTAATTTAAAAGAATGCCGGGGCACACCTGCGGCGTTTTGACAATGTCGATGAAGATGAGCTCCCAACTGCAAGCCTGCCTTTCACTGCTTCTCTTAGCTTCCTCCTGCGTATATCGTGAATTACCCACCGGCGTCGATTGCTCTACATCGGACCTTGCCATCAAACTCGTTTCCAAAAAGAATGCGACCAGTTGCAAGTCCATCGACGGGGAAATCGTGATGGCGGCAACGGGCGGCGTCGGTGCCTACGACTTCAGTCTTGGCGACGGGGTCTACCAGACGAATCCAACCTTTGAGCGGTTGGCGCCGGGATCGTACTCTGTTACTGTAAAAGATATCAATGGCTGTAAGAAGTCGATCAAGGTGGACCTGGATGCAGACAATTCAAACCTGGCCGCAACGGCAATCACGACTCCCGACAGTCAATGCTTCGCCGACAATGGAACGATCAGCATCACCGCCTCCGGCGGCACCGGGCCATATCTCCTCAAGATCGACAATGGCAGCTTCGGAGCTACGACCACTTTTTCGAACCTTGCCAACGGCAATCATACCGTTATAATTAAAGACGTGAACGATTGCCAGCGCGTGCTGATCGTACCCGTCTCACGTGGCAATACCGGCGTGAGTTATGCAAATGACATCGTTCCCATTCTGAATCGCAGCTGTAATTTCAGTGGCTGTCACGGCGCTGGTATATCGGGCAGGGATTGGACAAAATATGCCGACGTTAAAGCCAAGGCCACTGACATTAAAACCCGAACCAGCAACCGGAGCATGCCCATCGGTTCCGGTCCGTTCCTTACAAATCAGGAGATCCAACAAATCGCTTGCTGGGTCGACGATGGGGCAATTCAAAATTAAGCGCTATGAAGAAATCATTGGTTCTGGCCCTGTCACTGATCAGCATTGCATCATTGGCACAAAAGTATGTCGCCGACAAGTCCACGATTGTATTCTTTTCTGACGCCGCTGTGGAAGATATCACCGCGAAAAATACAAAGTCGACGAGCATCTTCAACGTCGAGACAGGGGAGATCGCTTTTTCCATACCGATCCAGGATTTTGAATTTGCCAAGTCCCTGATGAAAGAGCACTTCAACGAGAAATACATGGAGACTGAAAAGTTTCCGAAGTCGACATTTCAAGGCAAGATCACGGGCTATGAAGCGAATAAGGCAGGAAGCCAGCCCGCGACAGCAACCGGCAAGCTCACCATTCATGGCGTAACGAAAGATGTTGAGATCCCTGGCACACTTGAAATCGCACCTGAGAAAGTTCAGCTGCACTCGAAATTCATCGTCAAACTGGATGACTATAATGTCAAGCGTCCACAGCTCCTTTGGAAGAATATTGCTGAACAAGTTGAAGTGACCATCGACTTTACCTACAAGCCCCATGAGAACAAATAAGATCCCGTTTCTCCTTCTCTTGTTTCTGTCAACATTCGCTTCTGGCCAGGACGATTTGCTGAAAGAGCTGGAAAAGGAGTCAAAAGAAACTACGACCTACACCAGTTCGACATTCAAGGGTACCAGGTTGATAAATGGGCAGACGGTGGAAACGAAAGGCGAGGGAGACCTGGAATTCATCTTTTCTCACAGGTTCGGAGCAATCAGCAGTGGCGCTTATGAACTTTACGGCCTGGATCAGGCATATGTGCGCCTCGGGTTGGAATATGGTCTAACCGATCGCCTCGGAGTTGGCATTGGCCGAAACTCTTCAGACAAGACGATGGATGGATACTTACGATATAAAATCGCAAGGCAAAGTACAGGTGAGAAAAACATGCCCGTGACGATCACAGCTTTCGGTATTGCCGCTGCAAAGTTGTCGCCCAGAACAGAAGACGCGGGTTATCCTATCGGGTTAGCAGATCGCATGTCCTACACAGGTCAATTGCTCATCGCACGAAAATTCAACAGTATGCTTTCACTGCAGCTCATGCCGACGCTCGTCCACAAGAATACAGTCGATAAGTCGATCGAAAACAACGACACATATGCGATGGGAATAGGAGGAAGGCTAAAAGTGACACGCAGTGTTGCTCTTACAACTGAATACTATTACCGCGTTGGTGTCCCTGAGGGGAACACATTTTATAATCCGATCGGTTTTGGTGTGGACATAGAAACAGGGGGACATGTGTTTCAATTGGTGATGACCAACTCGCAGGGACTGACCGAACGGGCTTTTTTGACTGAAACAACCGGAGATTTCTTCAGGGGAGATATTCACCTTGGATTTAATGTTACCAGGACATTTCAGTTGAAGAAGCAGAAGTGACATTGGCCCAGTTCGAAGCCCACACTCCGCTTCATAATTCAAAACTCGCTAAGGATTTTTACTTGTAAGCCCGCAGCCTGTCAACAGTGCTTGACTCGATGAGTTTGCGGTGCGCGCGGATGTCCACGAACGGCGCGGCGCAAAACGAGGCATTTGCGTTGGACGGCATGTGGCCCGGTTAGACGCGAGAGGGATTCGCGGCGCAGCGTTCGTGGGGCGTTTTTCTTTTGGTTACTTTTCTTTTGGGCAAGCAAAAGAAAAGTGACAAACAAATGACGTCTCGATTGACTTGGTTAAATGTGCATCGATCACCAATCAAATAAAAGTCATCTCCTTCGAGGGCCCTGGATTTGCAATCCCGACGTAATCAGTATTTTTACGCAATATGCTTGATATCTTTTTTAACTCCGTTTATTAAAGCCTCGGTAGTTGCTCCTCGCCTCAATCATCGTCTATCTCTTTCTTACCGTCGCTATCGGGTATTGGGCTGCCCGCCGAGTCAAAACTTCTGGCGATTTCATGCTTGCCGGCAGAAGTCTTCCAATCTTATTAAGTTCTTCAGCGCTTTTCGCGACCTGGTTCGGATCGGAAACTGTGTTCGGAGCTTCATCGGAATTTCTGCGAGGTGGGTTGTACGCAGTAATTGAGGATCCATTTGGAGCAGCTCTGTGCCTCGTACTCTTTGGGTTGTTCTTCGCGCGCAAGCTTTACAACATGAACCTGTTGACTCTTGGCGATTTTTTCGAGGTGCGCTACGGCAAACGCACGGAACTGATAGCAAGCATATTCCTTGCGCCACCCTACGTCGGCTATATCGCTGCACAGCTCGTCGCGATGGGATTGATTCTCAATGTTGTCACCGGTCTACCAATCTGGCAAGGTGTGGTGATTAGTGCAATGGTTGTCACTTTTTACACATACATCGGAGGGATGTGGGCAATCTCAATCACAGACTTCATCCAAAGCATCATCATAATTGTGGGTTTAATTGCTCTCGCATTCGTACTAAGTCAAAAAGCAGGCGGCGTAAATGTTGTGATGGCAGAAGTCAAGTCGGAGAATTTCCGGTTGCTGCCAAAGATGGAGGTCGGAGAGATCCTTGCTTACATCGCCGCTTGGTCCGTGCTCGGACTGGGCTCCCTTCCTTCTCAAGATGTCTTTCAGCGATCGATGTCTTCAGGCTCGGCCGACATTGCTGTCAAATCATGCTACTATGCCGCCGGCATGTACCTCACCATCGCCATGCTGCCGCTGTTCATCAGCCTCTGCACGAAACACCTGTACCCTGAACAGTTACAGGGTGACACACAACTCACATTGCCGTACATGGTACTCCAACACATGGCATTGCCGATACAGATACTCTTCTTCGGCTCGCTCTTGTCGGCGATCATGAGCACAACGAGTTCCGCGATACTTGCCCCCGCAGCAATTTTTTCAGAAAACCTGGTGCGTCCATTGCTTGGCGAAAGGCTGACAGATAAGCAGATGTTGCTCTTAACGAGGGTATCAGTATTACTCTTTAGTGCCGTGGCTACCGTGATGGCCTGCCTGCGGTCCAACATCTACGAGCTCGTCGGTGAATCTTCGATCCTCAGTCTCGTGACGCTGTTTTCAGCGCTGGTCTTTGGCCTTTATTGGAAACGTGCAACAAGCGCCGGCGCGATCGCATCAATGATTTTGGGTTTCGCTGCATGGTTATTCTTGGAGTTCATTGCCGACTATGATGTTCATAGCCTTATTCCGGCAACGATCGTTAGTATGGCTGCGCTCGTGTTGGTAAGCCTTCTCACTTCTGATAAAAAACTTACTCAAAATGCGCCAGCGGTGCCTTCATCCGGGCAGAAATAACGACCGTAACACTTAGATTTGCGCCTCATTTGTCAATCATTTGAGTCGACGTATTTGCCATGAGTGATTCATCCAATTTTGAAACGAACGCAGTCCGTTCACAACACGAGCGCTCCCAGCATCGTGAGCATTCAGTTCCTTTGTACCTGACATCCAGTTTTGTATTTGAAGATGCCGAGCAGGCCCGCGCATTGTTCGCCGACGAAATCCCCGGGAATATTTATACAAGATTCTCCAATCCCAACAACACGGAATTCATCAACAAGCTTTGTCAGTTGGAAGGCACAGAAGACGGCATCGCGACTGCTTCGGGTATGGCAGCGATGTATATTAGCATGGCCGGACTGTTGAAGTCAGGTGATCACGTGCTGGCATCGCGCTCGGTCTTCGGATCTACGCATCAGATATTAACAACGATCTTTCCGCGCTTCAATATCTCCTATAGCTACGCCGATATCACTGAATCGAAAGAGATGTGGGAGCAAATGATTCAGCCCAATACGCGAATGATCTTCGTTGAGACCCCGTCGAACCCGGCACTGGACATCATAGACCTTGAGTGGCTTGGTGCTCTTGCAAAACGGAAAGGAGTTATTCTTAATGTCGATAATTGTTTTGCCACGCCTTATTTGCAAAACCCTGCGAAGTGGGGCGCCCACCTCGTGACGCATTCCGCCACCAAATTTATTGACGGACAGGGCCGTGTGATCGGCGGCGCCGTTCTCGGCACCAAGGAGCTGATCAAGGAGGTCAGGTTCTTCGCGCGGCACACGGGACCTTCCATGTCTCCATTCAACGCCTGGATACTATCTAAGAGCCTTGAAACCCTTGCGGTGAGAATGGACCGCCATTGTGAAAACGCCTTGAAGCTTGCGCAACATCTTGAGAAAAATTCTAACGTGGCGTATGTAAAGTATCCCTTCTTGGCATCACATCCCCAACATTCACTTGCGAAAAAGCAGATGCGTCTCGGCGGAGGAGTAGTGACTTTTGAATTAAAAGGCGGTATTGCGGCAGGGAGGAACTTTCTCAACGCGCTGAAAATGATTTCTCACTCAGCAAATCTCGGAGATACCCGGACGATCGCTACACACCCGGCCTCAACAACACATTCAAAGCTAAGCGATGCGGAACGTGCTGCGGTTGGAATAACACCCGGACTGATCCGTGTTTCGGTTGGATTGGAGAATGTCGACGATGTCATTGCTGATATCGATCAGGCGATGAATTAATATCCCGCAAATTCCAACGCTGGAAGAAACTGGAACTGCGCTGCGACCCTTATCTTATTTTTAGCACCCTCAACTCAACCCGCCGGTTCAGGGCGCGGTGCTCATCTGTGTCATTAGCGAAGGCGGGTTTCGCTTCACCATAACCCTTTGGCGTCAATCTATGATGGCTGACATTTTTTTGCTTCAGGTACTCCATCGCGGAAGATGCGCGTTTCTCGGACAACTTTAAGTTGAAATTCTCATCTCCGACGTCGTCTGTATGCGCAGAGATTTCTATGCTAAGGCCAGGATTCAGCCTCATCAATTCCACCACTTGGTCGAGGTCAAAACGGGATGAATTTCTTAATTCCGCGGAATTGGTTTCAAACGTGATGTTGTTCAATGTGAGCCGGCCATTTACTTCAATTGGAACGATGAACATTTCAATCGCTTCATCGAGGCCGGCAGTTATATTGGCGGTGGAAAAGAAGTATCCTTCTTCGCTTCCTGTAATCACTTCATAGCGGTCTCCGGTTCTCAACATCACCAGTTCGCCAGCGTCGGCTATGATCAATTGGTCTTCATCTTTATTGTGGTAGGATACTTTGATTTTTACGTCCTGTTTGGTTATGATGCTTTTTACGGTTGTGACGAATTTGGATTTTTGGTGCTCGAGTTTCAGCGAGACATTTTTGTCTTTGCTCAGCCGCCGTTCTTTGAACCCCCAGGTCTGACGACCGGGTGTGTATTTTTGCCTTCCATAAGTCAAGTCATAGTCATTCGGGGCGTCAAAGGCCAACCGTGTAGTTACCAATGAATCGCCATAGATTGCAGTGCCTTTTCGCTCGATAGTTACCCACGCGTTGATAGGCTTGCCGAGGTCTTTGTCGACAGCGCTGACAGCAACCTGCCAGGAACTTCGAAGTACAACATTCCGCCGGATAAGCTCGTACTTTTTTTGATTCTGCAAATCGAATTCCACAGTGTCCGGGAAAAATGATTCATTGTTGAACACGGCCCGGTACTTACTTCCTGTAGTCAGGATGAGACTGAATTCACCGTCGACTTCATTATTTTTTGTTGTGAAATCTGTGCCAGTTGTAAGATTGGTTATGATAATGGATCCCGGGAGGGGTAACAGTTTTTTGTCATCCAGTATTCTCCCCTGGATGACGACATTGATCAGTTGCCTGAACTGCGTTGGTATAGGCACCGTGTAAATATCGTTCTTTGAGTAATAGAACATATGCTCACCCGAAGCGGAGATGCAGGGGGACTGGTCGTTGTCATCCGAATTCACAAAATCGAGAGGAACTGGCGGCGTCCATGAGCCATCTGCTTGCTTGAAGGTTTGGTACATGTCGTACTTGCCCTTCCCGTCTTCTCGCACAGACGAGAAAATTAGTGTGTGATTATCGGCCATGATTTTTGGATCGCGTTCGCAGCCCGTGTTAATGGGTGAGGGGAGCATTACGGGTTCTCCCCATTGATCGTCAGAGATTTTTTGCGAAACGAAAATATTGAAACAATTTTCTTTGCTTTTTCTGTCGTAGCCTCTTTCGAGGTTAAGCCTGATGAAATAGAGACTGTTGCCATCAGCCGAAATAGAGGGAAACCCCTCATAATTGTCTATGGTATTCACCGGCGCTCCTACACTGATCGGTTCACTCCAGGTGTTTTCACCGGTTCGGTTAGAGTAAAAAATGTCCTCATCCTGGGTTACGCCCTCGATGAACGCAGTGTAGAACAGGCGATTGCCATCATAACTAATGCTGGGTCCCGCGAGGAAGGCGCATTTTTCGTTGATGTTCTGCAGTGGAACAGGAACGCTCCAATTGCCCGTGTCGTCAAGGCGCGATTCAAACAGTTCCCAGCCTTTGTCCATATCCGTACTCGATTCAAAAATTATGGTCCTTCCGTCGGCACTAATAGTGGGCGAAAATTCTATGTATTTGCTACTACTGATCCCAGGCACGATCTGCTTGTCAGGCTGTTGCGCGAGTGCAGGAGGTAGCCAAGAAATCACCAGAAGTGTAAAAAGTAAAATGAGTCCTGGTATTGGTTCTCTTTTCATTGTCTTCCGATTAAAACAAAGCCACCCCAGTAGTATGGGGCCGCATATTTTTTCTTCAGGTCCGCCTGGGCCTTTTGCAGTGCGTCGGCTTTACCGCTGCCTGACAGCATGTTTTGGTAAAACATAGCCATCAATTCCTGAGTCGCATTATCGTCAACCTTCCAGAGGCTCATGACGACATTTTTTACGCCGCTCACGAGGAAGGCGCGTTGCAATCCATATACTCCTTCGCCATTCATTACGGATCCGGATCCTGTTTCGCAAGCAGACAACACGATCAGATCCGTTGCTTCCAGGGTCAGGTTTTTGGCTTCGTAGGCAGTCAGAAGGCCATCCTCTGTAGACGAAGTTGTCGACCGGGAGATGTCACTGAAGACGAGGCCCGATCGCAACAAAGGGTTTCTGTCGCTTCCGTTTGCTGAGAATGCATCGGGTGTTTCTTCGTCGCCTGTTGAAATGAAAAAGCCGTGCGTGGCGATATGCACGATAGCCGGGTCCCGCAAGGTCTTTACATTTAATTCGGAAGCAGCCGCGCCAGTAAATTCTGTCGTGGTCCAGGAGGCAGCCTTAAAAATTTTGCTGATTTTTTCTATCTCATCGTGCGTTCCTGGCAGGGCGGGAATTTCTTTGCTGAAAATTGACGGCAGGCCTCGCGTGGAAGAATTCAAGGAATTTCCCGCTGCTTTTGCCTGCGTAAAATTTATTGGACAAAAAAGCGTTGCTTTCGTAGCAACGGAACTGACCTGTGGCTTCATGGCGATCTCGCGAAGGTTCGGCACCAGCATCATCTTATAGCGCTCATTAAGGTATTGCTGGTGAACTTCGTCAAAGAGCGTAGGCAAACTCAATTTGTTATAAACGCCATCGGCAGAGATATAAATGGTATGGATATTGTTCAACGCAGCTTCAATAGGTTTCCAGAAAGTCGCGTAAGATCGTCCATCTGGAAGTTGAAATTGAATGCTGTTCCTGTAATAACTGAATTCACGTTGCTCCATTTTTCTGCCATCGGGAAAAGTGATCATCGCGGGCATTTGCTGCCCTCCAGTCACTATCAGCGCAACATATGTAAGTGAATCTTTCAATTCGATGGCGCGAAGGCGGATGAACTCGACCGCCGCTTCCCCTGGTCTGAGAGATGCCTGGATTTTCTTCCATCCTGTTTGCCGCTCGTCTTTGTCGTTTTTGAATGCTGCTGACTTGGACGAGAGCCATTTCTCCAATGAATTTGTTTGTGCTTCGAGCTGGGTGATGTTGTGTGCTTGCGCAGATTTCTCCAAAAGCGATAATGAATATATTTTTCCAAGCTGATCCTTTAGGTTCAGCCATTGCATCAACTGGTTTTTCAGTTCGGGGTCATTCCCTGACATGATACCGCGGCGTACGTTGATTGAAGAATTCAGCAGCAGTGCTTTTGTAGAAAGGCGAAAATCGAGCAGCTCGCTGATTAACTCGGGCTTGCGCGCACCCACTTCAGTGGCAAACTGCTGATAGTCCTGGATTGTTTTGTTTATTTTCCCGTAGAAAGCAAGTTGTTCATATTCGTTCATTGACGGGAACCACTCCTGTACCTGATTCCTATAAAAATCGGACAAATGACTCATAAGTGGTGTGGCCAGATCAACTTTGCCCATCCGCTTAAAAGTAATCGCCAGGTTGTATTCACATTGAATATAGTCTGGATGTGCCGCACCTAATTTTTTCTGAAAAATATTGAGTGCCTGCTGCAGAAGAATACTTGCCTTATCATATTCACCCAGATCTTTCAACACAACTCCAAGGTTAGCTTCTCTGGAGGCGTACACTGTACTTTGATCACCTGAATTTATTCTTGAAACCTGCAGGGAAGTTTCAAATAGCGCCTTCGCTTTATCAAGTTGCTTTGTTTTTTGATAGATTACTCCGAGGTTATTTAAAGCAATGCCATAATCAGGATGATGTTCTCCAGCTCTTTTTTTCTCCTCGGCTACTATTCTTGTTTGGAGATCAATTGCCTTTCCCATTTGATTTGATTCTATATAAACGGAAGCAAGATTTTGCTGCACTGCTGCGCGGAGGCTATTATTCGGTGGTATCTTCTGCAGGAGCTCGACAAGATCCCGCTCCGATTTTTCATAGTTGCCCAGCTTTGTGTACAGCGTAGCGAGCGAATTTGTAACTTGCCATACGTCTTCTGGCAACGCATCGCCATATAGTGAGGATGCTTTCAAATAGTAACGTTCGGCTTCAGGATATTCGCCCAGCCGCTGCATGATTCTTGCGCACTCATAAGCCGCATATCCTTTAACCCGATCACTCGGCGCCGTCTGCTCGAGTCTTTTGAGCTTGTCAAACGCTTCATGCCATTGTCCGGAAAATTGAATAGCTTCAATTCGCTTAAATTCCGCCCCGATATTCGATCTGAACATCGGGCGTTCTAAAAAATGAAGTGCGGAATCGGGAAGGTGCAGCGCCAATAAGGCATCTGCGTAACGAAGTCCGACCGATATGCATTGATCATTCGCGCCTTTGGTCTGCTCATCACATGACAATAGCGGTCGCAAGAGGATTGCTGCAGTTGTTGGAATGTCCAGATTCAAGAGGAGGGTGGCAGAGTAAACCATAAAGGGTTCCAGCATCGGGCCTACAGCATTTCGACTTGCTGCGATGCCCTCGTACTTTTTCACTGCTTCTTCCCTGCGCCCGCGCAGAAGAGACAGGTCGGCATCTGTTAATGCAACAAAGGTATTTTCAAATGAGGCGATTGCTTGTGAAGGAACTGCTGCCTTTGCGAGCGAAAACGATCTTGCGCTTTCCTCGAGATTTCCCGTCTCCATCAACAATCTTGTATGATTCATATAGACAGAGAAACAAATTTTGCAAGGACCGTTGATCCTCGCTGCCGCCGCTTCCGCTTCCTTGTAACGCACGAGTGCTTCATCTGTACGTTGGCGTTGCTGCAGGGCGATTGCGTCGTTGAGTTTTGCAGCGAGTTGCTCCTGATCATTGACGGTGGCGATCTTGTCCAAGCGTTTAAGAGAAGACTGTGCCTCGGTGTAAATCTCTGTGTCATTTTTTTGCTTTGATTCAAGGGTGTTCACTAATGACAGATACTTGATTCTTGCCGACACGAAATCATCAAGGCTTTCCTCAAGGGCGGCGGTATTAAAGAGCAACATCTCTCGTACATCATCGCTGTCAGGGATGTTTGCTAATTTTTCAAGGCAAGCATTCCATGTTTTTTTCGCGGCTGAAGAATCGCCCTGCGAGAGCTCTATCTCGCCAATGGTTATGTTGAACTGCTGATACTCAAGCGACCCTTCTCCATAACTTGAAACCAATTTCTCCAATGCGGTGTGGGCTTGCGCAAGTGCTTCGGTGTCGCGACCTTTTTGATGTAGAAACAATAGGCGTTTTTTCATTGCTTCTGCCCAGGAGGAAGAGTCTCGATGCTCGGGTTTTTGAAAAATGCTCAACTCTTCGTCGATGAATTTCAGGCCCGTGTCGGGGTCGTTAAGTGCAAGGCAATTGGCAGTAATCAATTGCAAACTAGATCCGCGGTGGAAATTGTCTTCCGACTTTCCCAAGGCTGCTTTTGCCTGTTCCAGGGATATTTTGAAATCACCTTTTTGATAGTGCTTAAGTGCTTCATCATAAAGCGACTGCCATCCCTGGGCGGGTGCAACTAGGGAACAAATGCAAAACAGCAGCGTTCCGGCGAACTTATTCGTCATGTATCAGATGAAGTAAATCGCCGCGAGTAACAAAACCGTGCGCACCGGCAACTCGGAATCCAGCGAACTTTTGCAAAAAGGTAAATAATGAGCCAAACTATTACAACAATTTCAAGAAGCGATTTGACTCGCCACGACTTGGGGTCAAAAATATCTAAGTAATCCGTAGACTTTCAGTCGTTTATCGTGTGAGGTAATTTGAATTATGATTTCTCAGGCACTTAACCGCCTAGTCATTTTTGGCAATTGCGGTCGCGTCACTTAAAAAATTCCCGCCTCTTACCGTTGCACCGTTTTTGGTCGACGTAGGCAAACGGTACCTTCGCAAGGGATTGTTTTTTTTGCCTTCAGTACGCTGATCATGATTGCAAGTATCAATCAGCTGGTTGCTGGCATTCGCTTAACGATTAATTACGCCGACGTAAGTGCTAAGTCAGTACTTTGGCACACTCGGATCAATCTGATCCGCCCACGCGAGAATGCCGCCCTTTAGGTTGTAGAGATTCGTGAATCCGTAGTTCTTTTCGAGCCATGTGATCATGTTGCCACTGCGTGAACCGCTGCGGCAGTGGATCACCACTTTCTTGTCACGAGAGATTTTGTCAACGTTCTGCGGAATTTCTGCTTGCGGTATCAATTCACCGTCGAGGTTGCACAAGTCGAATTCATGGGGCTCACGTACATCAATCAATTGAAAGTCAGCTTTTGAATCTTTCAACTGCTTTAGCTCCTGAACGGTGACTTCTTTCATAGAAAAGATTTTTATTTAATTTGAGAAGACTCAAAATTGATCATAATTGGTCAAAATATCCGCTATGACACAGAGAAAAAATATTTCATCCGGCGCAAAATGGGAGGATATTATCGGTTACAGCCGTGCCGTACAGATCGGCAACATGCTTGAGATCTCGGGCACTGTCGCCCTGGACGAAAACGGCGCAATCGTTGGTAAGGGTGATTTTTACAAACAGGCGAAATTCATCCTCCAGAAAGTCGAGAAGATTCTCGCGCAAGGAGGGTTCGCGATGACCGACGTCGTTCGCACCCGAATGTTTGTTACTGATATTACGCATTGGGAAGAGGTTGGAAAAGCGCATGGAGAATTCTTCCGCGTCATCAAGCCGGTCACCTCCATGATCCAGGTGAGTGGTTTCATCGAACCGGACTACCTGGTTGAGATCGAGGTGACTGCGATGAAGTCGAAGGATGAACCTTGAACTTTGAACTAATACGTTTAGCTTGCGGTTTTAGCGCAATTCATGGCCGACAGCAACGACCTCACACTCAAGAACATCTGGTACCTGGCTCTTCCTGGAGAGAACCTAAAAACTGGCAAACTCGTAGCGCGGCAGATCGCAAATGAACGAATCGTTCTGGGGCGAGATGCATCAGGAAAGGTGTTCGCCCTCAAAGATAATTGCCCTCATCGCGGCGTGCCTCTGTCTGACGGACATGTGCTTGACAACGGCAACATCCAGTGTTGTTATCATGGTTGGGAATTTGATTCACAGGGTGTTTGTAAAAAGATTCCGGCGCTGCCGCCGGGCACCACGGCAGATATCAGCAAGATAAGAGCATGGAAGTATCCGGTTGAAGAAGTTAACGGTACTGTTTGGGTTTATATTCCCGAAAAGCTCACGCCGAATGTTCAACCTAAGGAGGCGGTTCCAGACCTGCGACTGGACGCCGACAGCAAATTCCTTCACGTCGAGTCTATCATATTGCCCACAAACATTGACCATTCAGTAATCGGATTGATCGATCCGGCACACGTTACGTTTGTTCATCAATCGTGGTTTTGGCGATCGGCAAAATCACTGAAGCTGAAAACCAAGAATTTTGAGCCAACGCCACGTGGATTCAAGATGGTGAAACATGCCCCGTCCGCGAACTCGAAAGGATATAAAGTACTCCAGGGCGACGTATCGACAGAGATATTTTTCGAGATCCCCGGCAACAGGCTGGAGTATATTTCAGTGGGGAAAAAACATCGGGTTATCTCGATTACAACACTTACTCCAATTGACGATAAATCCACTGAGCTAAATCAGTTCTTTTACTCCTCTTTGGCGATCACGCGTTGGCTTTGGTGGCCGTTGAAGAGCCTGGGCAAAACTTTTATCGGTCAGGACGTAGATGTATTTTATAAACTGGCGAAAGGATTGGAGACCAATCCTACGCTAATGCTGGTGGGAGAGCCCGATGCACAAGCCCGGTGGTATTATGAATTGAAGAAGCAGTGGAAGGCAGCGCAAGAGCAAGGGACGGAATTCAGAAATCCACTCCAGCCAGAAGTGCTTCAATGGGTGACGTGAGTGTTACCGTCAGGTTTGTTAGTTAGTTACGGCTTTAATCTTCATTGTACTTTTTCTGTTAACCCCCTTCTGGAATCATGAAGATAATTGCTTGTGCCTTTTTTAGTCTGGTCATCATCTCCTGCACGCCGCTCGGCTACCCTGTCAATGTGGGACGTGAATACGGTAACCCGCGAATGCCGATCATGGTTACGCACGCCTCTTCGCGCGGCCAGGATTTGTTGGGAAAGGCCGGCGTGCCGCGACACAATGTATTTACCAGAACACTTTGTTTTAAGGCATCGTGTCGCGCGAAAATGGGTCGCCAGAAAGCGCTGCACCCGATCAGCTATGAGAGATTTAAAAAGAAGATCGCGAAAAATGCCAAGAATGGTGAGTATAACTACAAACGTGATACTTCGGCGAAACCAGTCAGGAAGCCGGTGATTAGAAAAGACACAGCGCGTGTTATTGCCAAGTTGCCCCCTCCCGTAACGCTGGAACCCGCAGCACCCGTGCTGAAGGCCGACAGTTTGATTACGCTCAGCGACGTTTTGTTCGAAACCAACAGTGCTACCTTGAAGAGTGAGCACTTTACCGATCTCGCTTCGGTTATCGATTTTATGGTCGCCCACCCTTCGGTGGTTTTGAAAGTGTCCGGTCATACAGACAACACCGGGAGCGAGACACACAATAAAACACTTTCATACAAAAGGGCAGAAGTGGTTGCGGAATATGTGATCGACAACGGTGTACCAATCGATCGTGTTACTTTTGAGGGACTCGGTAGCTCGAAACCTTTAATGCCTAATGGAACTGAAGCGGGCAGAAGGAAGAATAGGAGAGTCGAGCTGTTGCTTCATGATAAGCTGAAGAAATAGCTCCAGGCAAGGCCCTGACATGAGAACATGAAACTCAGGAAGGTTTTTTGTGCTTTATGAATTCCCTTGTGATTTCTTCGTGAACCTGTATTTAGTGCTGGCCTACAGTCTTTTCAATGCCAACGCTGCCACTGTTTCCCCGATGGCCAGCGATGATGTCGCAGCAGGTGAGGGTGCATTGCAAACGTTCACTGCAGATTTTGATTCCAGGATCATGAAGTCATCGACAAGGCCACCTTCCCGGTCGCATGCCTGTGCGCGTACGCCCGCGCCACCCTCGACAAGATCCGATTCCCGGATTTCCGGTATGAGCTTTTGCAGGGCCTTTGTGAATGCTGCTTTTGAAAAGGAACGGTACATTTCACCAAAGCCCGTGCGCCAGTATTTCTTTGCAACTTTCTGAAAGCCAGGCCATAACAAAGACTCCATCAGTTCCTTAAGGTTGATATCTGATTTCTTGTAGCCCTCGCGTTTGAATGCCAGCACGGCATTGGGGCCGGCTTCAACGCCACCCTTGGCCATCCTCGTAAAATGGACACCAAGAAAGGGGAAGTTTGGATCCGGAACAGGATAGATGAGGTTCTTAACGAGGTACTCCTTTTCCTTCCTGATTTTATAGTATTCGCCACGGAATGGAATGATCCTCACATTCAATGGATCGACAGACATGGCTGCGACTTTATCAGAATACAGACCGGCACAATTGATGACCAGTCGAGTTGAATAGCTTGCCTTGTCAGTGATCACCTCTCTCTCTTTGACAGCAATGACTTTTTCCGAAAGATGAAGAGCAGCGCCATTTTTCTGCAGCACTTCGCCATATTTTTCAGCGACAAGCCTATAGTCGACAATACCTGTCTGTGGCACGAATATGCCTTCTATACCATTGACATGCGGCTCATATTCCTTGAGTTGCCCCTGGCTGAGCTTCTTCAGGTTTTGTAAACCGTTTTGTTGTCCGCGTTGGTAAAGGTTTTCCAGCAAGGGCCGTTCAGTTTCGTCCGTGGCCACGACTATTTTCCCACATAGCTCGAATGGTATCTCGTGGCGCTTACAAAAATCGATGACCAAATGATAGCCGCGAATGCAATTGGTCGCTTTCAGACTGCCCGGCTTATAGTACAATCCCGAATGAATGACACCGCTGTTGTTTCCGGTTTGATGCCTGGCAAGCGATGACTCTTTTTCTATCAACAGAATTTTAAGGCCCGGCTTGGCCGTTTGAATTTGAAGTGCAGTCGCAAGGCCCACAATGCCGCCACCTATTACTATTACGTCGAACATAAGATCGTGAAGTGCTGGTTATTTAAGCGTGAATGGCGCGAACCCTGACATTGAGGCTCTGTTCCACCATCACAAGGTGATTGTCGGGAATTAAGGTCCACTCCGGACCGTCTGTAAGCTTTTCGGAAACAACCAGTACAGCGTGGTCATCATCTTCCGGCGCTTCGAGTTTGGTGACACCGTCCTCCACAACGTAGCGGCTACCTTCTGAATGATAAAGAGTAAGGGGCTCGGATCCATCGCTTACCCAACGTGTAGCCACGATAAATAATCCGTTCGTAAGAGCCATGTTGAGATATGCGGGTTCTGTTATGCCTGCATCCTTCATGATCTTTTTAACGAAGGTGAACGTATGCTCAAACGCATCCGCTACAGCATCGGTATTAATGGTCTTATGATGGTTGAACAGGTAGTTCAGCAGATATGCAAAGATATGTTCTGAATCCGTTTGCCCTTTGATCCAGTTGTACAGCTCGTCCGACAACGGCTCGCGGATTTTACGTTTTACCAAACTAAAATTCTCGATGCCACCATTATGCGCCATCAGGAGATTCTTATACTGGAAAGGATGGCAATTTGATTCTGATACTTCCCCAACGCTCGCAGCGCGCACGTGAGCGATCATGCAGTCGGTCCGCGTCTTGGGTGCGAGGTTGCGAAGATTTCGATTACTCCAAGCTGGATTAACCGAGACAAAGGTCACGGGCTCAAAATTTACTTCGGGAACGTACCAGCCGATCCCAAACCCATCGCCGTTGAGAGGCTCTTCGATTTCTCTCGCATGAAGGCTTTGATTGATCAGTGAATTCTTAGGCTTGTAAAGGAGGTTGTCGATTACAATCGGAGTGCCTTTATAGGCCATCAGTCGGCACATAGAAACGGATTAGGTTGGGAGACAAAGATAGCGAGCGGAGTGATGCATTAAAATATGCTGGTGTCGCCAGTCACGGGTTTCCGGTATCAAGTCTTCTATGACGCCGGTACCGTTGGCGTTTTATGCCCTGGCAACAGGAAACCGGCGACCAGCATGCTCTAAAACTAAAATACCCTGACCGCCTGCCAGGGTATTTTATACCTAAACCTAAACCTTTGAGAGAACTTAGTCTGCTCTGATATTACTTTTAACGGAATACCATTGACTGGGTTACGGATTCAAGTGGGAAAGTCCCTTAAATATTTGTTAAAAACTCCTTATTTCAGTTTAGAAGCGAAGTGCTTCTTGAATTTCTCAACTTTTGGCCGGATAACATACTGGCAGTATCCTGCTTGCTGGTTCAAGGCGAAATAATTTTGGTGGTAATCCTCCGCCACGTAAAAATCAGTCAAAGGTTTGATCTCAGTAACGATCGGGTCCGAATACACGTGTGACGCCGCGAGTTGCTTCTTGTATTGCTCGGCAATGCGCTTTTGTTCTTCATTATGGTAGAAGATCACGGAACGATACTGGGTTCCCTCATCGGCACCTTGTCTGTTTAATGTGGTCGGATCGTGGGTATTCCAAAAAACCTCGAGTAAATCTTCATAACTGACTTGTGCGGGGTCGTAGGTAATCTGAATGACCTCAGCATGGCCTGTAGTTCCGGTGCATACCTGCTTGTAGGTCGGATTTTTGACGGTGCCGCCCGCATAGCCTGATTGCACCTTAGAGACTCCTTTTAGACCTAAGAAAATTGCTTCGGTGCACCAAAAGCAGCCGCCGCCAAACGTGGCCTTTTGAGGGCCTGATGAAGTGGTTGTCATGTTTTGTCCCTTGGTTAGTGTGCCCGTTACCAGCACGGATAACGCACACAATAGTGTAATAATTGAAATTCTCATTCTCGTATTGATGTACCTACAACCTACGAAGCCCGAAAATGGTTTGGATTGCTTGACGAAAAAAGTCTCGCACCAACCCTAAAATTGGCTGTAGTATCCCTTAAGCTGACTTGCGAGGCTTGACTGGAGATTGCTCATCGCTTGGTTATAAAGGTATTGGTCGCTGGGATTCGTTTCACGCAGCTTGCACAGGTTGGCTTGACTCGAGCTGAGTGCCCGCGCATCACCACTGTATGTGGCCCAGTCGTACTGCCATGACGAGTTGCCGTCGACGTTTTGGTTTTGGAGCACGGCATTCGAGGCTACGTCTGTCACGCTGAACGATCCATGTGCTGAACCGCGCTTCGTCTTGCGGAAATAAGTAACCCTTGCTGACACAGTTTCCATCACGTCCTGATCTTTCCCGTCTGGGCCTTTCTTTGTACCTGTTTTTACCTGGGTTTTTACATCCTCGGTGCTGGTTGTAATGCTGGCACGGGCATCTTCCTCGTACCCATTGAAAATCAACCGCAGATATTGCTGGGGTGGCACTGTATCCTTTTGCGCGATCGGTTTGAAAGAAAGAAACTGACGTTCAACTGACCTGATAACAGGCTGAAGGCTTCCGTAATTGATTCTGGAAGCATTGATCTCTTCGTAGGCGACGCGTAGCGTTGCATTGAACTCGGCCTGTGTCATCATCTCAATGCACTCCTTATATCCAGGCTGATAGTTGTTCGCATCTTTGAAACTGAAATACGCCTGCTTCGAATCTTCGCGAGTGTTTTTCATCAGGGCGGTAATGCCGAACTGGTAGCTTTCTTCCGCCGCTTTTCCTTTCGCATCAGCTAGCTCCTTGAATCGGGTGGCAGGATTTGTTATGACCTTCCGGGCACCGGGAGAAGTTTTGATCTGATCGGCCAGGTAGTTGATCGACTCATACCCTTTGACCGCATTACGCCACTTGGCGGGATCATCCGCAGTGATTGCATTCTGAATATCCGTATCGATGTATTCAACGGCCAGCGTGTATCCCTGTGCGAGAACGGCTTTCGCTTTCTTATTATCCGGACTAGATCGAAGCCTGTGCACCGATTCGAGCACAGCTTCATAGTAGTTGCCTTTTTTGAGTGCCGCCTTGCCAGAAGTACAGGCGTCCACAACGACAAGAATGAGTAGGAGGATCAGGGTCTTTTGCATAGATGGTTGGGGTCGCAAAAATGGGACCGTAAATTAAAAAGATGTCGAGAGCTGATCAATATCCCTTTTCGGATTATTGCTTGCCAAAAAGGTCCAAAAGCACATCGTCAAGTGAATTTCTCCAATTGCCCCACGACGAGCCCTCATTGGTTTCCCGGTAGTGATAGTTGCACGCATTGTTTTGGAGGATTTCTTTCATCTTTCGCGACCCTTCGCTTGCATCGTTGATCAAGCCGCTTGTAAGTGAAATCTTGATCTTTGGCAGGGTGGCACTGTTACACAGCGAATAGATCTGTGGCCGCGACCAGAATGCCGGTGATTGCATACCGGCCATGCTGAAGAGGTCCGGCCTTGAGAAAATAAAATATGCCGAAGTAAGTCCACCGATCGAAGACCCCAATATAGCACGGTGAGCAGCCTCTGACTTTACAGGATATTTTTTTTCAATGGCTGGGATGAATTCGTTCGTGAAGAAGTTAAGATATTTTTCATTCATGTTCAGTTCCTCCATTCTTCGGTTGTTGGAGCGATTCGCCGGCTCGCGATGGTCGACAAGCACAACGAGGATGGGTTCGATTCTTTTTTCGCCGATGAGATTATCCAGGATCGTCGTGATGTTGCCGAGTTCAGGCAACAAATACTCATGGCCATCTGTAACATACAGCACCGGAAGTCTCTTTCCATGTTCAACACCTGCAGGATGATAGACACTGTAAGTGATCTGGTACCCCAGCGTCTTGCTGGAAAAAAGGATGTCTTTCTTTAAAGATCCATGTGCGACACCAGGGATCGGTTTGAGTATCGGATCCTCACGCCAAAGCGGCATCCGCAATTCTGAATTTGGACTGCCACCACCCAGACCCGACCATTGCTGGTTCGGATTTTCTGGATCGAGGATTCTGTCCATATTATTGATAACAATCTTATAGTCAAGTCGGGCATCTTTTGGAAACGAGGCCTTCAGACACCAAACGTCCGTGCCAGCGACCCGAACTCCTTTGTTTTTGTAGTCCCTCACATAACCCCAGGCATTGAAGTCTCCCGTCCAGGTAACTGTCTTTGCGTCGCCGCGATAAAAAAAAATTGCCGAATCCTCGACGGCGAGGGGAATGTGCTTATGCTCGATGAGATCTGTCCACCACTTGTCGAGCTCCGCCTTTCGCACCGTCGTGTCAGAAAGCAGGCTTATGTTCCTCAGATCCGATTGCACCTTAAGCAACAGAGAGTAGTCCTGAGAATAAGACTCTATCGCCAACAGGAAAATCAGCAAATGAACTGCAGTCCTCATGATTATTTTTCTTTGACTGAAATCGCAGCAGGGTCATAGACATAAACAACGCTCACTGCTGCGCAAAGCAGAAAGATGCCTGCGAGTACGATGGCATAAACAGGCTGATTGTTATAAACAGTTTTAACCATCGGGCCGCCGACTATGCCGTTGATAATTTGCGGGATGGTGATAAAGAAATTGAAGATACCCATGTAGATCCCCATCTTACCCGCTGGAATGGAACTTGACAAAATAACGTAGGGCATAGCTAAAATGCTTCCCCATGCAATGCCGACGCAGGCCATCGAAAAAATAAGGAACTCCTTATTGGGTGCAAAGAAAAATGAAATAAGTCCGACGCCGCCAATGAATAATGACAGAGCGTGCGTTTTCTTCCTGCCGATCTTTTGGGCGATTGCCGGAAGGCACAAGGCATAGATTGCAGAAACAAAATTGTATACGCCAAAAATAATTCCAGTCCACTCCTGAGCGGCACGGTACGTTCCCGATGTCTTGTCGGTGATGGGGAGATTGAAAATGTGCGTCGCAATTGCATCAGTTGTGAATACCCACATCCCGAATAAAGCAAACCATGAAAAGAACTGGACAAGGCCCAGTTGTTTCATGGTCCGAGGCATATTTGCGAAGTCTCTGAATATCGATCCGAGTCCTGCCTGGCCTTCCGAACTCTTCCCGTGATATTTCTCGTATTCGTCTGGCGGATATTCCCGGGTTTTCAAGACTGTCCAGACGATGCTCGCCAAAAAAACAAACGCTCCTATATAAAATGAAATGCGTGTGTTAAGTCCGACCACGCCGTCGACAGCATCGTGGGGAACACCGAACCAGTTATGCAATGTCCACGGCAGCCATGACCCGATCACGGCGCCGACTCCGATGAGAAATGTCTGAACAGAAAATCCTTGTGTCCTCTGGGCGTCTGAAAGATTATCCGCAACCAGCGCACGAAACGGTTCCATCGAAAGATTAAAGCATGCATCCATCATCATAAGAAAGAACGCTCCGACAAAAATTAGCGGAGCTATTCCTCCAAGAATGCCCGCGTTAGGCATTAGCACCAGCGCGCTCGCCGACAGAATGGCTCCCGTAAGAAAGTAAGGCTTTCGCCTTCCTAACCTGTTCCATGTTTTGTCGCTGGAGTGGCCGACGATGGGCTGAACGATCATTCCAATCAGTGGCGCAGCGATCCAAAACCATGACAGTTGCTCCACCTCGGCGCCGTAGTTTCGAAGAATGCCGCTGGCATTCGCATTCTGCAAGGCAAAGCCAAATTGAATTCCCAGGAACCCGAAACTCATGTTCCAGATTTGCGCCGATGTTAATTTTGGTTTTGCGATGGCAGCCATGCGGTGGAGATTAACGACTGAAATTCCCAGTTACCCATTACCATGAAATATTTATAGCGGATGTTGTGTGGTCAAAATTGGTGACTATGACCTGCTCATCGCCCATGGAATCAGGATCGTTGATGGGATCATACTTCTCCAGAGGTGTAAAAAACGAATGTGTAATTGGCTCACATTTTTCTGTCTTCCCGTTGACCTTCACTTGGGTGATGCCGGCAAAACCATGTAACACCAGTCTGATGGTTCGAAATGCGCTCTTGAAATCGCCGGATTGTTCGCTGATGATGATGGTCTTCTCAGCTCCATTGAACTGCAATGCCCGCCGGGCATACACTCCGTTTTCGAATTGGTAGCTCACACCATCATCCTCATAAAAATCAAAGTGTGTGGTCTCGTCGCCATTATAAACATGAAGAAGAAGCTCCTCGACTTTGTCTTTTGTACCGCTGACGGGACGCTGCATAGGAATGACAGCGCCGGCCTTAATGAATATAGGGAGGCGATGGATCGGAGTTTCGATTATCAACTCCTGATCACCGTTGATCACCTTGCCGTCAAATATTGAGTACCATCTTCCGTTTGGAAAAAATACCTTCGCGAATTCTTTATTGCTTTCAACGGGAGCAACCAGAATAAAAGGCCCGAACAAATATTGATGATGAAATTGTCCGTTGTAAACCCGCGCATCGTGCGTATAGTCGATTGCGAGCGATCGCTGTACCGGCATTCCGGATTGAGATGCTTCGCGAAATAACGAATATAAATAGGGTAGAAGTTGGTAACGAAGCCGGATATAGTTCCTGGAGATCTGCTCGACTTCTTCACCAAATGACCAGGGCTCGGAGTCCTTGGTGTTGATCATGGTATGTCCCCGAAAGAAAGGGGAGAGGGCACCGATGGAAATCCACCGGGCGAAAAGTTTGGTACTCGCTTCACCCACAAACCCGCCCACATCATATCCGCAGAAAGCCACCCCAGTCAAGCCCAAGCTGTTGACCAGCCGCACGCCGAGCATCATATGCTCGTCATAAGACACGTTATCGCCGGTCCACACAGCAGAGTAGCGTTGCACCCCAGAGAACCCCGAGCGCGTGAGATTAAAAGGACGACGTCCGTTCAATAATTTCTTTGCCGCTTCGAAAGTTGCCCGTGCCATCTGGAACCCATAGAGATTCCGCGCTTTGCGCGTCGTGGCCTTCGCTCCATCCATGTCAAATTCGATGTTGTCCGGAAGCATGTGGCCCCATGTTGCGATCTCGTTCATGTCATTCCAATAACCTTCAACGCCGAGATCGGAATAACTCTTCAGCTTGCCTGCCCACCATTGGCGGGTTTTCGGATTCGTGAAATCAGGAAAATGGCACCACCCCGGCCACACCTGCCCCGAATAGTTTTCTCCATCAGGGTACCTGATAAACACATCGTTCTTCACACCATCGTCATAGGGCTCATAGCCTTTCTCGATCTTGATGCCTGGATCACACATCAATACTACTTCCAGTCCCTGCGACTTGAGTTTGCTGATGAGTGCTGATGGGTTCGAAAAGTTTTTTTTGTCCCAGGTGAAGATCTTATACTTATCCATGTAATGGATGTCGAGCACGAGGGCATCGACCGGAATATCCTTATCACGAAAAGTTTGAGCTGTGCTCAACACTTCCTTGTCGGGATAATAGCTGTATCGGCATTGCTGATAGCCCAGACTCCATTTGGGCGGCAATTGAATATGACCGGTAAGCCATGTGTAGTTGCTGATTATTTCAGCGACAGAATTGCCGTGAATGAAATAGTAATTCATCTCGCCCGCATCTGCCGAGAAGCTTGCGAAGCGATCATTGGATGCTCCGAAATTGAAAAACGACTTGTGTGAGTTGTCGAGGAAGATTCCATACTGCAGTCCGTGATGCAGACCTATATAGAATGGCATGCTGCAGTACAAAGGGTCAGAGCCTCCGTGATAGGCGTAGGCATCCGAGTTCCAGTTCTGATATCCTGAGCCTTTCCTGTCCAGGGGTCCGGTCTTCTCGCCAAGCCCGATGAATCTTTCGCCTTCCTGGAGCTTCTTATAAGTGGTGACCTGTTCTCCAATCCACGACGTCCCAAAGGCAGGCTCATCTTCATTCAGTACCTGTTTCGACTTATTCTTGAATGAAAATCTGACGGCGTTGCGGTCTATATGAAGTTCAACTTCGTCTGTCGCGACAAGCAAATCCAATTGTGAATCTTCAAACCTAAAGGATGTGGGAGTTGGTTTGACCTCCACCGCGTATGAAAAATCTTCGAACCTTTCTGTTTGTGATATCGAGATTTGAAAGACCTGGGCCGAAAATACCCTCACACGAAAGTGACCTTCTGCGGTTGCTCCGGAGATGCCGTCAGGGGTTTTCTTATGAGATATCAGCGTTCCCAGGCGCCGGCTGGTGGTTGAATGCATGGTTTTTACGACTTCTGGGGCTCAAGTAAGTACAGAGCGGGGCACCTAACTCACAAATCCCTGGTTAAAAATTCAGAAAACGATTGCGGAAGGTTTATCGCTTCTTTGGAGACTTCCTCAATGACGATTCCCTAACTACTAGCTTGGTTTTCAGTACTTTAGTCTCTGGTTGGGGCTCTGCCTGATCCTTGCCGCCGACCTCAATTTGCCTAATCAGCAGGCGGGCAGCTTCCTGGCCCATTTCGAAGCCAGGTTGGTCCACAGTAGTGAGGGCGGGGTCGATCAGGGACCCATAGGACCAATTGCTAAAGCCGACCAAACCCACGTCCTCGGGGATTCTGAGGCCTTTTTCCTTGATGGCCATCATCGCGCCCATCGCGATCGGATCACTGTGAGCAAAGATCGCGTCGGGAGGATTTGCCATTGAAAGCAGCTTTTTTGTGGTCTTTTTACCATCTTCCTGACTTCCGGCAGGGCATTCCTGAATAAGAGAATCCTTAATTTCCATTTTGTGCTCCTTGAGAGCATCAAGGTACCCGCGTTTACGGTCTTCAGTAATCAGAAGGCCCGGAGCACCTTCAAGGTGTGCAATCCTTTTATAGCCTTGCTCAATGAGATGTTCAACTGCTTCTTTGGCGCCGATGTAGTCATCTACGACGACTTTGCTGGTGTTTGGATTATTATACATCCGATCATAAAACACAACCGGCACACCCTTTGAGATGATCGATTCGATATGGTCAAAGTTCTTTGTTTCACGTGACAGCGAGATAAGCATACCGTCAACGCGGCTGTTAAAAAGGGCCTTTATGTCCGTTTTTTCGCGTTCGAAGGACTCATTTGACTGGGCGAGGATAACGCTGTAGCCTGCCTGATAAGCAACATCTTCTATTCCACTGATGACCGTGGAGAAGAAAAAATGGACCAGCTCAGGGATGATAACGCCAATCGTATTCGTCTTCTTCTGACGAAGGCTTAATGCGACAATGTTTGGTTGATAATTAAGCTTATCGGCCAGAGCATGCACCGCCTTTTTTGTCTCTGAACTTATGTCCGGATGGTCCTTGAGCGCGCGTGATACAGTCGACGGTGATATTCCGAGCTCGCGCGCAATATCCTTAATGGTAACCTGATTAAATCTCATGTTGGTTGTGTGCTTTTGATTGAATTGGGGCGTTTTGCTTAACTATCACTTTCTCGCAAACGATTGCGATTTCGATTCCATTAAAATTCTGTGAATTTATTGCCCGAAACGCGTTGCAGAATGTTAATTTCAAGGTAATATTGGTTCAATTATGTCCGTAAAATAGTTCTTTAAACACGTTAAACCCAATTAGTAAACCCAAACAAAACCTGTATGACCAAATTTTACTTTTTAGTCAAAAGGGTTCTGCCAGTGTTGTTTCTAGTTTCATGTTGCACCATGGCGCTAGCGCAAGGCAGGACTGTTTCCGGCAAGGTGACATCAGCTGATGATGGATCCGGTGTGCCGGGAGTGAACATTCTTGAAAAAGGTACCAGCAATGGTACCGTGTCAGATTCCGACGGTAATTATAAAATCAGTGTGGGAGATAATGCCACGCTCGTTTTCTCATTTGTCGGATTTACTACACAGGAAGTTGCCGTTGGAGCTCAATCCAATGTCAACGTTACAATGCAGTCCGATGTGCAGGCTCTTGAAGAGGTTGTGGTTATCGGGTACGGCCAGGCAGAAGCAAAAGACATAACAGGTGCTATTGTTTCCGCTAAGCCTGAGAACTTTAATCAAGGTGTGATCGCTTCTCCTGAACAACTCATTCAGGGAAGACTCGCCGGGGTATCCGTGACATCAACGAACGGCGAACCCGGTGCTGCGGTAAACATTCGTATCAGGGGAACTTCGTCAATGAGGGCGGGCAACAACCCGTTGTTTGTAATTGACGGCGTGCCGTTGAGCAGTGATGATACAAGTGCCGGTGGTAACGCACAGGGTATTGGAACCAGCAGCGCGAAAAACCCGCTGAACTTCCTGAACCCCAATGACATCGCCAGCATTGACGTGTTGAAAGACGCTTCTGCAACTGCGATCTACGGATCACGCGGCGCGAATGGTGTTGTCCTTATCACAACCAAAGGTGGTAAGATCGGTAAGCCGACGCTCGAGTATTCTTACAACCTGAGCGCAAGCAACATCACAAAGAAGTATGATGTCCTTAACGCGACAGACTTCCTAGCAGCATATACTAAGTTTAATGGCGCAGCAGCAGCTGCATCAATCAACAAGGGTGCGAACACTGATTGGCAAGATCAGGTTCTTCGTACAGGTTACACGAATAACCACAACCTCGCATTCGGTGGTGGTGACAAGAGCGGCGACTACCGCTTTGCCTTCGGTTATATGGATCAGCAAGGTATTATCCAGCAGAGCGGTCTGAAGCGTACCAGCTTCCGCTTCAATGGAACCAGGAAATTCCTTGATGACAAACTGAAGATTTCGACTCAGGTAACAGTGTCCCAGACCCACGATGATCGTGTGCCCGTAACTGATAACTCTGGTTTTGAAGGCGACTTGATCGGTAACATGATCAAAGCAACACCTACTTACCCGGTACTCAATCCGGATGGAACATATTTCCAGACAGGCGTAACACAGCCTAACCCGGTTGCCATGATCCGCCTGAGCAGAGGTTACACAAATACGCTCCGTATGTTGGGTAACGTCTCAGCAGAATACCAGATCACCAAAAACATTTCCTTCAAGACCGTACTTGGTCTCGATCGCTCTATCGGCGCAACACGCCAGGCTTTCTCAAGAGATCTTTATGCAACCGGTATTGGTGGTCCTAACTCGACTGATAAACTTGGCCGCTTGTTTATAAACGACGTTGAACAGGATAACCGCCTCTGGGAAAACTACTTCAACTTTGATAAGACTTTTGGCAGCTCGAAGCTGAATGCGCTGTTAGGTTATTCTTACCAGTCGTTCAATTACTCTACGATGGGCTTCCAGATGACGAACTTCCAGACCAGCGACCTGAATATCATGCTCAACAACTTCGCTTCTGCAAACCAGACACCTAACGGTGGAAACGGTGGAGCGGTTGGTACTAACTCAACTAATACAACTGACGAATTGCAGTCGTTCTTTGGACGTGTTACATATTCGATCAGCGATAAATACATCATCACTGCAACAGTTCGTTCTGATGGATCTACCCGTTTCGGCGGTAACAACAAGTATGGTACGTTCCCTTCTTTCGCCTTCAAGTGGAGACTGAAAGAAGAAGGATTCGTTCCTGATGCTTTCTCGGATCTTGCCTTCAGAGTTGGTTACGGAGTCACTGGTAACCAGGCTTTGCCGCACAACCTCTACGACGAACGCCTCCGCTACAATGACTGGGGTATTGGAAACCCTGGTAACATCACCGGTGGTGGTTTGAGCTCAGTGTCATTCAAGAACCCGGACCTGAAGTGGGAGTCAACTGCACAATTCAACGCCGGTCTTGATTTCGGATTGTTCAACAACCGCCTGAGAGGTTCAGTTGATGTGTATTACAAAGACACAAAAGACCTTTTGTATCAGGAGGTCAGCGCCCAGCCTGCTCCGAACCCATTCGTATGGAAGAACCTTCCTGCAGACGTGATCAACAAGGGTATCGAACTTCAGTTGGAGTATGACATTATCAATAATTCCAGCTTCAAGTGGACATTCATGGGCAACGTTGCTTACAACTACAACGAGCTTACGAACTTCAACAGCTTTATCAACGTCGGTACTATCAACGGTCAGGGTTTGACTGGTGCCTTCGCTGAGCGTCTTGCTGGTGGTCAGCCACTGTTTGCATTCTTCCTCCGCGACTTTGCAGGATATGATGCGAATGGTATCAGCGTCTACAACGGTGGTGATATCCAGAAATTCGTTGGTAAGTCACCGCTCCCCAAAGTTATCACAGGTATAACCAACAACTTCAAGTACAAGAATTGGGACTTGAACATCTTCTTCAACGGAAACTTTGGACAGTATCTGTATAGCAACACAGCAAACGCATTCTTTACTGCAGGTACCCTAGCTAGTGGTAGAAACGTAACGAAAGATGTTCCCACAAGTGGTGAGAGCAACCTCAATGCACCTGATGTTTCGACAAGATTCCTCTATGACGCTTCCTTCCTCCGGTTACAAAACGTAACTTTAGGATATAACTTGAGCGTGAAACCGAAGTGGCTCAGTGCATTGCGTGTATACGTAACTGGTCAGAACCTCTTCGTGATCACTAACTACCCTGGTCAGGATCCTGAAGTGAACACCAGCAAGCCGCTCGGCTCCCTTTCTGCAGCCGGTACGAACACTGGTATTCCAACGGTCGGCATCGACTACACGTCATACCCTAAGACGAGGACTTATACGATTGGTATAAATGCTACTTTCTAAGAAACACACACACACTCGATTAATTAATATGAAAAATTCACAGATGTACTTGAAGACCGTGATTGCAGTGATCGCACTGTTCACGGTTAGCTGTACGGACCTTGTCACCAAGGAAGTTGACTCCCAGGTGGTGAAGTCTGGCTCTGGTGCCGGTGCTGCCGCCGACCTCGGAGGATTGTTGACGAACTCTTATAAGGATCTTGGCGGTTTCACTGACCAGGCTGCCGTATACTCACTGTACGAACACGTAACGGATGAATTGAAGCCGCCCACCCGCGGTGTTGACTGGGGTGATAACGGTGTTTGGAGAACGTTGTACCAGCACACATGGGATCCTAGCCACGCGAACATCCTTGGTGCATGGAATAACCTCAATAGTAACGTGTATCGTACCAACCAGGTAATCCAGTCTACGAACCCTGTTCCTTCAGCTGGCCAACTTGCTGAGGCTAAAGTGTTGCGCGCGTTGAACATGTGGTTTGCAATGGACCTCTGGGGTCAAGTGCCTTTCAGAAATATCACTGACGGAGCAACTGTCCTTCCTAAAGTTTATTCTCGTTCAGAGGCATTTGATTTTATCCTGAAAGATCTTCAGGATGCGCTGCCCGGACTTGATAACGGAAGCCCTGCAAACGTTAATGAAAAAGCAACGAAGGCTGTCGCTCAGTTCCTGATCGCCCGCATGATGCTTAACAAAGCTGTTTATAAGTCAGCTACACCTGCCGGACCTTATACATTCGCAGCCTCTGACATGGATGCGGTGATCGCTGCGGTAGATGCGATCGACAGCTATGGCTTCGGACTTGAGCCTAACTTCTTCGACAACTTCAATAAGACTGGTACGAAAGAGCGTCTGCTCACCGTTCGCGGAGATGCAGGTACCTCTCAGAACCGTTATTACATGACATTGCACTACGATCAGAACCCTAGCGGTTGGAATGGATTCACTACGCTGGCTGATTTCTATGGCAAGTTCGACGCCGCTGATAAACGTATCGGTGCTCCGTCACCTGTCGGTGTAGGAAGTGCTTTCTATGGCATCAAGCTTGGATTCCTCAAAGGACCTCAGGTGAAGGATGATGGTTCTCCGCTCGTTGACTCGAGGACACAGAAAGTTCTTGATTTCAGCTCAGACGTTCCGTTGTCTGGTGCGGCAACTGAAAAAGGTATCCGCGCTATCAAGTATCACCCCGCAAACTCCGGAACATATATCATGTTCAGGTATGCAGATGCTTACTTGATGAGAGCTGAAGCTAACTTCAGAAAAGGAAACGTTGCTGCGGCGACAACAGCCCTGACAAACCTCAGAGCGGTACGCGGCGCAGGAGCTTTGACAGCGACGTTGGATAACATACTCGACGAGCGTGGACGCGAACTTTATTGGGAAGGTGTCAGGAGAATTGACCTGATCCGCTTCGGAAAATTCACAGCGACACATGATGACAAGACTGTTTCAGATCCTAATCGTGTGCTCTATTGTATTCCGCAGCTTGCTCTCGATTCGAATCCTAACCTTAAGCAGAACCCTGGTTACGGGGGGAACTAATGTTGTAGGATGAAAAATCGAACATTTCACCGTAAACAAACTATTTGAAACCCAATGAAAAAACTCATATTTAAATCCACCATTCTCAGCGTAGTTGCGATTATTGGATTTCTTGCAGGCTGTAAAAAGGATACAGATCCCAACGTTGGAACTCCGCAGGTCACTGACTTTACTCCGGCTGCCGGAGGACCTGTCGGGACTTACATGACTGTCTCGGGAACGTTCTTTAGCACCGCTGACAAGACAACTGTAACAGTTGGCGGCGCAACCGCTACCATTCTGACCATTGACCAGGCTAATATTACCTTGCAGGTGCCTACAGGTGCTGCAACAGGTAAGATTACCGTAACGGTCAACGGCTACACTGGAAGCTCGACGAAGGACTTCACGGTAACAACCGGTACGCCTGCTCCGAAAATCATAGGCTTTGACCCGACGTCAGGGTTGGGCGCTGATGCAGCCTCCATCAAGATTAAGGGATACAATTTCAGTGCTACTTCGAACCTTAATAAGGTTGAATTCGCAGCTCCCTCGTCTGCTACGATTGTAGGAACTGTCACTGCCGCTACAACCACTCAGCTTACCGTGACGGTTCCCTCAGGAGCTATCACTGGTAAAGTGAAAGTGTCAGTGCTGGCATCTGCAGGAGGTGCCGTACTAGCTTCAGGTACTTCAGGTGATGACTTCTCGGTACCAGCCCCGGCTGTATCGAGCATTGCCCCGACGTTCAGCGTTGCTGGTGCTAACATTGTTGTCAATGGATCTAACTTCAGCAAAACAGCAGCAAACAACACCGTGAAGTTTAACGGAGTGACTGCTACTGTTGTATCGGTCAACGGTGATGCTAACCAGCTCATTGTAACTGCACCGGTATCAACTACTGGTAAAGTCAGTGTAACTGTTGGCGGCCAGACTGGAAACGGTCCCGACTTCATTTACCCTGTGACATTCACAAGCGTTGCTGACAACGGATTGGTGCCTGCTACAATCACGAGCGCCGCAGTTGGTGCTACCGTGAATATCATGGGTACCAATTTCAGCCCTTCAACGGATGGTAATAGCGTTAAATTCAACGGTACTTCAGCGAAGGTTACTGCCGCTACGAATACTATGATCACGGTTACGGTACCTGCGGGTGCTTCAACTGGTAAGGTCTCTGTTCAGGTTGGCGGCAGCCCTGAGATTAAGTCTGCAAGTGATTTTACAATAACTCCTTAATATCCGGGGATTTATTCCTTGATTTAGGATTATATAAAGAAGGTAAGGTCAAACTTACCTTCTTTTTTATTTTTGTGCTGATTAATAAACCCTTGTACCTGGATGCGAGTTTCCTTGCTTTTACTGATTTCGATGGCCATCATGGCGTCATGTTCTGTCCAGGAAAAGCAAGCATCAGTTCCAACGCTTTTCGTCCGCGTTGACCCCAGCGCGACAGGCATACAATTTCAAAATGACCTGGAAATCAGTCCCGAATTCGACGTTTTCCGTTACCGTAATTTTTACAATGGAGGAGGAGTCGGCATCGGCGACATAAATAATGACGGGTTGCCCGACGTGTACCTGACTTCCAACATGGGTAAGAATAAACTGTTCCTTAACAAAGGAAGCTGGAAGTTCGAGGACATCACTGACAAAGCAGGCGTTGCCGGAACCAAGGTCTGGTCGACTGGCGTAGCGTTCGCTGACGTAAATGCCGATGGCTTGCTGGACATCTACGTTTGCAACTCGGGAGATATCAAAGGTGGCAGGCGCGAGAACGAACTATTCATTAACAATGGAGACCTCACCTTTACCGACAAGGCGCACGAATACGGGCTCGACGATAGGGGATTTTCGACCCATGCAGTTTTCTTCGACTACGACAAAGACGGCGACCTCGATTGCTATGTTCTAAATAACTCGTTCCGACCGATTTCGACGCTGGGTTATCGTAACCTGCGGGATGAGCGGGATGAAGAGGGGGGCGACAAACTCTACAACAACTACAACGGCAAGTTCATTGATGTAAGCAGTCATGCTAATATATATGGAAGCGTGATTGGCTTCGGGCTCGGAGTCACAGTGGGAGACGTGAATCAGGATAACTGGCCGGACCTGTATATCTCCAATGACTTTTACGAGCGCGATTATTTATACATCAACAACCAGGACGGGACATTCTCAGAGCGTCTTACAGAATTCATGGGGCATATTAGCATGTTTTCGATGGGCGCGGACCTCGCCGACGTAAACAATGACGGTTACCCCGATATTTTTTCCACGGATATGCTTCCGGAAGACAATTATCGGCTGAAAACCATTTCTGATTTCGAGGCTTACGATGTCTACCAGCTGAGGCTGCGGAATGGATATTATCACCAGTTCATGCGGAATATGCTGCAGATCAATAACCAGGACGGCACCTTCCGGGAGATAGGGCAGCTTGCTGGCGTCGATGCAACCGACTGGAGCTGGGGAGCACTCATTGCGGATTTCGACAATGATGCAAACAAGGAGATATTCGTTTGCAATGGGATATATAAGGATGTGACTGATCAGGACTTTGTGAATTTCCTGGGGAGCAGTGAGACAATGCACAAAGCAATCGACGGTAAGAAAGTGGACTTCAAGGAATTCGTCGACAGAATGAATTCCCAGAAGCTCAGCAATTATATGTTTGTTAACAAAGGCGATCTTCATTTTGAAAACAAGTCTGCAGAATGGGGATTGGATGACCCCAGTTTTTCCAACGGTGCTGCATACGGCGACCTTGACAACGACGGAGACCTTGATCTCATCGTGAACAATGTCAACCAGGAACTTTTTGTTTACAGGAACCAATCCGACTCTTTGCGGAAAAACAATCATTTGTCAATCACCTTCAAGGGAACTGGAAAAAATGCATTTGGCGTTGGTGCCAAGATGAATGCATTCGTCGGGCCGAAGGTTATCTATCAGGAAAATGTGCCGACTCGGGGATTTCAATCAAGCATGGACTACAAGATGACAATTGGTCTTGGAGCCGCAACGAAAGTCGACAGCATGATCATTACCTGGCCGAGCGGACAGGTACAGCGGCTTACAGATGTGAGCGCCAATAAGACCATTGCAGTGAGCGAGGTTGATGCAAAGGAATCACTGCCGATGAAAAGAAAGTCGGCGGCCGGCCTGCTGACAGAAGTTAAGATGGGAGAGGTTACTCATCGTGAAAACCAATTCAATGATTTCGATCAGGACAGGTTGCTATACCACATGCTGTCCACCCAAGGCCCGGCCTTTGCCTCGGCCGACTTAAATAACGACGGATTGGATGATTTCTTCCTAGGCGGGTCAGGTGGTAAGCCTGGTTCTTTGTACTTGCAGCGTGACAATAGTTTTGAAAAGATTAATTCAAGGTTTCTCGAGGCCGATTCGATTTCTGAAGACGTCGACGCGGTGTTTTTTGATGCGGATGGTGACAAAGATCTGGACCTGTACGTGGTCAGCGGCGGGTCTGAGTATGCTCAGCAACAGGCAGGCCTTGCAGACAGGCTTTACGAGAACGTTGGAGTAAAAAATGGAATTCCCGTGTATATTAAGACAAGTGACAAGCTCCCAACGAGCTACTTGAGCGGAAGCTGCGTTCGTGTCAGCGACGTGGACCACGACGGCGATATCGACTTGTTTGTGGGAACACGGGTAATGATCCGCTATTACGGGATGCCTTGCGATCAGTTAATTCTTATCAACGATGGTAAGGGTAAATTCAGTGACGAGACTCAGCGTTTCGCGCCCGCGTTGCGGCAGCTGGGGATGGTAACCGACGCTCAATGGTTTGACTATGATGGCAATGGTTTCGACGATCTGCTGATAGCCGGTGACTGGATGCCGTTGACGATTTTCGCGAACGACGGGAAGCATCTTGAAATGGTGACGGTGCCGTCTTTAGCGAAGAGCAATGGATGGTGGAATCGAATTGTGGCCGGTGACATCGACGGCGATGGTGACAAGGATTTCGTCCTGGGCAACCTCGGACAGAATTCGAAATTCCGACCAACGGAAAGTTCTCCAATATCCGTTTACGTTAATGATTTTGATCAAAATGGATCGATCGAGCCAATCTTCACTTTTCGGAAGAATGGAATCGACTATCCTTTTGCTCTGCGACAGGATCTGGTGAAGCAGATGAGTAGCCTGAAAAAGAAGTTCATTTATTTTAAGGATTATGCTGGAAAGAGCCTAAAGGATTTCATAGATCCAAAAATCCTGGAGAAATCCACTGTGCTCCAGTTTTACGAACCACGCACATCGGTTTTGTTAAACAACGGTGTGAAGGGCTTTGAATTGAAACCGCTGCCCGTTCAGGCGCAATATGCTCCGGTGTTTGGTATCGACATGCTTGACGTAAACAAAGATGGAAAGCAAGATATCGTGATGGGGGGGAACCTTTATGCAATTAAGCCCGAGGTTGGTAAGTATGATGCAATGCCGGGGCTGGTGCTTGTGGGAGATGGAACGGGTAATTTCAAGGCGCTGAGTTCAATTGAATCTGGCGTCCGGCTGGAAGGTGAAGTAAGGCACATCGCTTCATTAAAAACTAAAACCGGCAATGCGATCATTTTTGTGAGAAACAATGACGAAAGTAAGTTTTATAAATTGGTTCGATAATGAATAAATCGGTTAGAATATTTTTTGCTGCTCTCGTCTGGATAACGCTGTTCTCGTGTTCAAGTGATGATAAAAGATTTCGACTTGTGAACTCTAAGGAATCCGGTATCACATTTAAGAACACGCTCACGGAAAGCCTCGAGTTCAACATTTTCAATTACATGTATTTCTACAATGGCGCAGGGGTGGCAACCGGCGACATGAATGGAGATGGCTTGCTTGATATTTATTTCACTTCGAACCAGGAGCCAAATAAACTCTATCTCAACCAGGGAAATTTCAAGTTTAAAGACGTGACCGAAACCGCCGGGGTTGAAGGCTTCAAAGGCTGGGCCACCGGTGTCACTATCGCCGATGTAAACAGCGATGGCAAACTGGACATCTACGTTGGTTTTTTGGGAGATCATCTGATTTTCAAAGGGAAGAATCAATTGTTCATTAATGAAGGTAACGATGCCAATGGCATTCCACAGTTTACTGACCGCGCCATTGAATATGGGCTTGACCTGGTGGGTTTTGCAACACAGGCCGCATTCTTCGATTATGACAAAGACGGTGACCTCGATATGTTCATGCTGAATCACTCAATTCATGAGAACGGTACGTTCGGGTCTTCAAAGGGATTACGCCTTAAATCGCACCCCCTTGCCGGCGACAAGCTGATGCGCAACGATAACAACCGGTTTATTGATGTAACGAAGCAGGCAGGGATTTACGACAACGCAATTGGCTACGGGCTCGGCGTTGTTGTCAGTGACGTAAACCTCGATGGCTGGCCGGACATTTACGTGGGCAATGATTTTCATGAAAATGATTACTTATATATCAATCAGCACGACGGAACATTTAAGGAGACATTGGAGCAATCAATGAATCACACCAGCCGGTATACGATGGGTGTGGATTTCGCGGACTTCAACAATGATGCGTTTCCCGATCTGATCTCAATGGATATGCTTCCTGAGGATCATTATATTCTGAAAGCATCGGCAGCAGAAGATGCTTATGATATGGTGGAGTTCAAGCTTAACTATGGATATAACTACCAGTACTCAAGGAACACGTTGCAGCTGAACCAGCACGATGGCACCTTCAGTGAAATAGGCAGGTTTGCGGGCGTCCACGCGACCGATTGGAGTTGGGCGGGACTGTTTGCGGATTTTGACCTGGATGGGTATAAGGATATTATCGTGGCCAATGGTATTCTTCGCAGATCCAATGACCTCGATTATATCAATTTTATCACAGTTGATTCCATCCAGATGAAGATGAAGTACAACATGACGGAAAAAGAAGTCGACATGTTGAAGAAAATGCCCAAGATCAAGATTGCCAATTTCCTCTACCGCAACAATCATGATTCTACCTTCACGAACATGGCCACTCAGTGGGGATTGGATCAGATATCCTATTCTAATGGTGCAGCCTACGCCGACTTCGATAATGACGGAGACCTCGACCTTGTCATGAACAATGTGAACGATGAAGCATTTTTGTACGAAAACACCACAATTGGTGGTGAGAAAAAAACCGGGAGCAATTTTCTAAGCATCAAGTTTGAGGGAAATGCCGGTAATCAGTTTGGTGTAGGCACGAAGGTTATTTTATATCAGGGGAAGGAACTGCAAATCCAGGAATGCATGCCTACACGCGGTTACGAAAGTTCGGTTGACTACAGACTGAATTTTGGAACGGGCCAGAATACCGCACTGGATTCTGTCACGATCATCTGGCCGAACGATTCTTTTCAAACGCTGAAGAGTGTCAAATGCAATCAGTGGCTGACTGTCAGGCAATCTGACGCGACTGGAAAGTTCGACTATGATTTGTTTCACAAACAAAGTAGATTCTTCCAGAAGGATGAAGATAAGCTGGGCATCAACTACAAGCACCGCGAGAATAAGTTCGTCGAATTCAACCGGGAAGCATTGATCCCTCATATGGTCTCAGCGGAAGGACCGGGGGCCGCCATTGCGGATGTTAACGGAGATGGGTTGGAAGATATTTTCATAGGAGGAGCAAAATGGCAGATGTCCGGACTATTCCTTCAGACATCCGCAGGGAAATTTGTTCAATCGCACCAGCATGCTCTTGAACGGGACAGTGTACAGGAAGATGTTGATGCGGTGTTTGTGGATGTCGATAATGACAAAGACCAGGACCTCGTGGTCGTAAGCGGTGGCAATGAATTTAACGACACGTCCGCTTATTTAATGCCACGACTTTATGTGAACAATGGCAAAGGCGAGTTCGCTAGATCGAAGGGATTGCCTGCAATCTATAGCACAGGCAGTTGCATTAGTGCCAACGACTTCGACAAGGATGGCGATGTCGACTTATTTCTGGGATCAAGGGCCGTACCCTGGAACTATGGTTTGTTGCCGGATGGCTATCTTCTTGAGAACGATGGTAAAGGAGGATTCATCGATGTAACTGCTACAAAAGCACCTGCTCTCAAAAAGGTGGGTATGCTTAAAGATTCGAATTGGGTTGATATTGATAATGATGGCGACGACGACCTCGTGTTGGCAGGCGAGTGGATGCCGATCACCATTTTTTACAACGATAAAAACATGCTTGCGCCGAAGGCAGCCGCCGATGACGGCCTTCAAGGGGTCAATGGGTTCTGGAATAATATCGCAACCGGAGACTTCGATAAGGACGGTGATATTGATCTGTTCGTGGGCAACATGGGCTTGAATTCCAAACTTCAGGCCACGGTGAAGGAGCCGATTACACTGTATGTGAAGGACTTCGACAACAATGGGAAGATTGACCAGGTGCTCACGCATTACGTCAAGGGCGTCGAGTATGCATTTTACACGCGTGATGAGATGGTCAAGCAGATGCCAGGATTAAAGAAAAAATACCTGTCTTATGCCAATTTCGCGAAAGCGACTTTTAAAGATATGTTTGACGCAGAAGCATTGCAGGGCGCCGACAGGCTTTCAGCGAACACCTTCGAAAATTCCTACTTTGAGAATCTCGGCAATGGCAAATTTAAGCGTGTCGCGCTTGACAAACCGGCTCAGTTTTCTACAATCGCGGCGTGCATCGTTGAAGATTTTGATGGCGATGGAAATCTCGACGTGCTGACGGCCGGCAATTTCTATCCGATCAACATTCAGATGGGCCGCTACGATGCCAGCTATGGTTTGCTGATGCGGGGAAATGGGAGGGGAGGATTTAAATCAATGGCCCCGTTTGAGTCAGGATTTTCTGTAACAGGCGAGGTGCGCAAAATGAAAAAACTGACGCTGGCTGGCAAAGTGCACTATGTTATGTTCAGGAACAACAGCACGATTGAATCATTTTATCTAAAAAATAAATGAAATTGCCGGATATAATCGCAGCCGAAAAGGACTGAATCCGGAATGGAACAATTTTGACGCGCATGAAGAGGATATTACAAAGCTTACTTTTCGTCCTGGTATTCCTGGGATGTACTTCTGAGAAAAAGGACTATCAGTCAAAACTTAATAATCCCGAATTTATACATCGATCAATTAAGGCGATAACGGATCGGATCGTTCACGATATCTTTTCCCCTCCGGTTGCAAGCAGGATTTATGCTTATGTCAGCGTGGCTGGATACGAATGTGCCCGCCAGATGGATCCGAACTTCATCACGCTCGCAGGTCAATTGCACGGACTGGATTCCTTACCCGCTCCGCTGCCTAATGTTGAGTATTCTTATCCCGTCGCTTCCGTGCATGCCGTATTGCGTGTAGGAAAAGCTCTCGTTTTTTCTGAAGATGAAGTAGATATATATTATAACACCATCTTTGACGAGATCAAGGCTACCGGCATTCCGGATGACGTACTGGAAAGGTCCATCGAATATGGCGACAAAGTCGCAGCGGCCGTCCTTCAATGGTCGTCGAAGGATAACTATAAACAGTCACGGTCTTTCCCGAAATATTCAATTCAGAGTGATGCTGCTTCTTGGAAACCAACCCCGCCCGCATACATGGACGCAGTCGAGCCGCATTGGAGCAAGATTCGAACTTTTGTTATTGATTCTGCTTCGCAATTTCGTCCCGAACCACCGATCACATTTTCAATTAACAAAAACAGTCCATTCTACAAAGAGGCAAATGAAGTGTATGAGATGGGACTGAAACTTTCGGACGAGCAACGGCAGATCGCCAGCTTTTGGGATTGTAACCCGTTCGTGATGAACGTCAAGGGACACGTAATGTTTGCCACTAAGAAGATATCTCCCGGTGGACATTGGATGAATATAACACGCGTGGCCTGTACTCAGCAGAAGGTGGATTATCTCAGGGCAACCGAAGCTTATGTGCGTGTTGCGCTTTCGCTCGTCGATGGGTTTATCAGCTGCTGGGACGAAAAGTATCGCAGTAAAGTCATTCGTCCAGAGACTTATATCAATCAATATATCAATGAGGAGTGGGTGCCGCTTTTGCAGACTCCTCCTTTCCCGGAATACACCTCCGGACACAGCGTGATCTCAAGCTCCGCAGCTGTCGCGTTGACGGGATTATTCGGCGATAATTTTTCATACGTCGATTCCACTGAAACGGAATTTGGCCTTAGCGCAAGAACCTTCAAATCTTTCTACGAAGCTTCAGGTGAGGCTGCAGTAAGCAGAATCTATGGTGGTATCCATTATCGTGCCGCCGTGGAGAATGGCGTTGTCCAGGGCAAGGCGATCGGAAATTTTATTTTGGATAAGATCAGGACGCGTAAGATGCTGGCTACCAGTAAATAGCCTCGGTTCTCCAGGGGAGGGCGTTTGGTATTTTTTTCGACTTATCTTAGATGCTTGTAACCTGTCGATACCCTTATGAGCTCATTTGTTGCTGAATTCTTTGGGACCATGGTCCTCATTATCCTTGGAGACGGTGTGGTTGCAGCCACGGTCCTCAAAGGAACAAAATCTGAAAACGCAGGATGGCTTGCCATCGTGATCGGCTGGGGGCTGGCGGTTACGCTGGCTATTTACGCCGTGGGAAAGGTTAGCGGCGCGCACCTCAACCCTGCGATCACCATCGCATTTGCGATGAAGGGAGATTTTCCATGGTCCGACACGGGGCCCTATATTCTCGCGCAGACATTGGGAGCTTTCACAGGAGCGTGCATAGTCTGGCTTCATTACCTGCCACATTGGAAAAGAACGGATGATCAGTCACTGAAGCTGGCGGTATTTGCTACTGGTCCCGCTATAAGAAACACTTTTTCGAACCTGGTCAGTGAGATCATTAGCACAGGGATGCTGGTTCTCGCATTGTTGTTCATTGGTACAAATGAATTTACCGGCGGACTGAATCCGATTGCGGTGGGACTGCTGATCGTCGCGATCGGTTTAGGACTCGGAGGTACAACGGGGTTTGCTATCAATCCCGCACGCGATCTTGGGCCCCGAATCGCACACGCACTGCTTCCGATTTCTGGCAAAGGTTCTTCAGACTGGGGATATGCATGGATTCCGGTAGTAGGACCTATCCTTGGCGGAATCCTCGGCGTTTTTATCTATCAAATTTTGTATTGAGCGATGGCATCTAAGTTTGTAATAGCCCTCGACCAGGGAACGACAAGTTCGCGTGCAGTTCTATTCGACGAACACGGGCAGGTTCATGGTATTGCACAGCAGGAGTTCCGTCAGATATTTCCAAAGTCGGGATGGGTGGAGCACGACCCGAACGAGATATGGAAAACGCAGCACGATGTATTGGTTCGAGTTCTGCAGGAAAATAAAGTGATCGCTTCGTCCGTTACGGCGATCGGAATTACCAACCAGCGTGAGACTACCGTCATATGGGACCGCAGGACGGGCGAGCCTGTTTACAACGCAATCGTCTGGCAGGATAAGCGGACGGCTTCGATTTGCGAAGAATTGATAAAGAAAGGACTAAAAGATCATGTTCGCGATGTTACCGGACTGGTGATAGACTCCTATTTTTCCGCAACAAAAATCAAATGGATACTCGACAACGTTGACGGCGTTCGCGGTCGCGCGAGCAAAGGTGATCTTGCGTTCGGAACAATTGACACCTGGTTGATTTGGAAGCTCACAGAGGGCAAGTCTCACGTCACCGACTATTCAAATGCGTCGCGGACGATGTTGTATGACATTGCAAACCTGAAATGGGACAACACGCTGCTGACGGAACTGAGTATACCAACTTCAATGCTTCCGGAAGTGCGACCTTCCTCAGGTGATTTTGGTACATATGTTATGGATGGTGTCAACATTCCGATCTCAGGGGTTGCAGGTGATCAGCAGGCAGCACTTTTTGGTCAGGCTTGCTTTGAACCGGGGATGGCCAAAAACACATACGGTACAGGATGCTTCATGCTGATGAATACCGGCACGAAGATTCAACATTCGAAGAATGGCCTTATAACTACTATTGCCTGGGGATTGGACGGAAAAGTCGAGTACGCACTTGAAGGCAGCGTGTTTATTGCGGGAGCGGCCATTCAATGGTTACGCGACAGCATGCATTTGATCGATCAGTCAAAGGACTCGGAATATTTTGCCACCAAAGCGCTTGGTTCAAATGACGTGTACGTGGTCCCGGCGTTTGCCGGTCTTGGCGCTCCGTATTGGGACATGTACGCTCGTGGAGCAATCTTCGGGTTGACACGTGACACCGGAAAGGATCATATCATCAAGGCGACATTGGAGTCACTGGCGTATCAGACAAAAGATATCCTCAACGCCATGCAAGACGACGCAGGCTTAAAGCTCGCAAGTCTCAAAGTTGACGGTGGTGCATGTGCCAACAATGTTCTGATGCAATTTCAGGCCGATATTCTCGGGACAAATGTTGAACGTCCCGAAGTTATCGAATCAACAGCGCTGGGGGCCGCGTACCTGGCGGGGATACACAACGGTTTCTGGAAGAAAGAGAATATAATACGCAACCGTAAAATCCAGCGACTGTTCAAGCCGGCCATGGAGCTTGATACCCGGGAGCGACTTTATAAGGGGTGGCAGAAGGCTGTTTCGAGGACAATGCACTGGGTCGACTGATACAAGCAATGGCATTCAATCGATTTTCAACTCTCGACCGCGCTGAAAAGCTGAAGCAGCTGGCAGATGAATCCTTCGATCTGCTTGTGATCGGGGGAGGTATCACCGGGGCGGGAATTGCGCTTGACGCTGCGTCCCGCGGACTCAAGACCGCGCTGGTCGAAAAGAATGATTTTGCTTTTGGGACCAGCAGCCGTTCAACAAAACTCATTCATGGCGGCCTCCGGTATTTGAAGCAACTCGAATTTGCCCTTGTCAAAGAGGTTGGTAGTGAGCGCGCTATTGTCCATCGGCTGGCGCCGCACCTCGTTGTTCCGGAAAAAATGCTCTTACCCTTGTATGAAAAACGCGGACTTGGCTACTGGCTTACGTCGATCGGTCTTCGCATATATGATTGGCTTGCAGGCGTCAAATCCGAAGATCAACGTAAAATGCTGACGAAGATACAAACGGTGAAGCACGAGCCATTGCTGAAAGGAGACGACATCAAGGGGGGCGCCATCTATGCCGAGTACAGGACAGACGATGCGCGTCTGACAATCGAGATAGCAAAGATTGCAAACGCGAAAGGAGCGGTGATGGAGAACTACTTGAGGGTAACGGAATTTGAATACACCGAAGGCAGAGTCACCGGGGCAAAGGTACGGGATGAAATAACCAGCAACTCATTTTCCATTAAGGCACGGATGGTTGTCAACGCTGCTGGCCCGTGGGTTGATGAATTGAGAGAGTTAAACAAGTCGAAAGAGAACAAGCACCTGCACGTGACCAAAGGTGTGCACATCGTGGTGCCGTATCACCGACTGCCCGTAAGGCAGGCCATTTACTTCGATGTGCCGGATGGCCGAATGATCTTCGCGATTCCCCGTGGACGGATCACCTACATCGGCACAACGGACACGGATTATGATGGAGAAAAAGATAAAGTATTCACGTCTTCAGACGATGCCCGGTATCTGTTAAATGGGGTAAATACTACATTTCCATCCAGTCATTTGACGTTGGCTGATATTGAATCAAGTTGGGCCGGCCTGCGACCACTGATTCATGAAGAGGGAAAATCGGCGTCAGAGCTATCGAGGAAAGACGAGATCTTTGAGTCAGAATCGGGGCTGATCTCCATTGCCGGAGGAAAGCTTACGGGGTATCGCAAGATGGCAGAGCGTGTGGTGGATCTCATTATCAAACTTAGATTCGCTGACCGCACATTGTCTCCTTGTGCAACAAGCAGCATTCACCTGGCGGGCGGTGGTCTTCAGGATGCTGATGACGTCAGGAAATTCCATCAACGGGTGGCAGAGGAAGTTGCAGCCTTCGGCCTGAAAGGCGATCATGCTACTTACCTCGTACACATGTATGGAAAGCAGGCTACGCCGATCATCGCAAGTGCACGCAAGCAAAACTTAAATGATCCTGAAATTGCCCTTGCGCTCGCTGAGCTCGACTTTGCCCTGGAGAATGAAATGATCCTTACGGCTGAGGATTTTCTTGTGAGAAGGACGGGGCTGCTATACTTCAATATTCATCGTTTGTATAAGGTGATGGAGCCGGTTATCGAGAGTCTGCGATCAAGACTTCATTGGACTGACCATCGAGTTGCTGATGAACGAAAGGCGTTACAGGAGCTTATTGCAAATACATTACGCTTCAAAAACTAATTTGTACATGAGAGTATTCTTGCTTGTTGCCGGCTTCGCGATACTCATACTGATCGAAATTCTGAGGGTTTACTATATCATGCCGTTTCCCGGAAGTCAGCAAGAGTCCGCGGTTGACATTGCCTATTTTCTGCATAACAACATTACTTATTTCAGGATACTTGGTGTCCTAATGGTTGCGTGGCCGTACGCCAATTACATCAGGCATGGCAGCTGGTTGTCGAGAACGTTGCTATGGGTTGTGTTTGGATTTTATATCCTGATCTTTTACATGTTCAATTTTCAGTACCTGGCTGACAAGATGTTCTTGCAGATGAAGCATAAGGAATTTAAAAACCCTTCTCAAAACAAGAGTGTCCTTCAGAATCAGCTCGTAATTGGTGTAGAGCGAAACGGTGAAAGCAAAGCGTATCCCATTGAAATAATTGGCTATCACCACCAGGTCCGCGATTCAGTAGGCGGGGAGCAGGTGATGGTGACCTATTGCACCGTCTGCCGGACGGGTAGGGTATACAGCCCCCTTGTGAATGGGAAGGTTGAAAAATTTCGTCTAGTTGGTATGGATCACTTCAATGCGATGTTTGAAGATGCAAGTACGCAAAGCTGGTGGCGTCAGGTATCCGGGGAAGCCATCGCCGGGCCGTTAAAAGGAAAGAGCCTTGCTGAAGTCCCATCCTCACAAATGACTTTGGCGGAATGGAGTTACGAGCACCCTGACACCAAAATTCTTCAGCCTGATACAGTATTTGCTGAAGCGTACAAAGGATTAAAAGACTATGACGAAGGTAAGATCAAGGATAAGCTGGAGCGAAGAGATTCCCTTCCATGGTTGGAGAAATCGTGGGTGGTCGGCGTTCAGATAGGAATGGGATCAAAAGCTTATGACTGGATCGAACTGCAGAAAAGCCGCGTCATTAATGACGAAGTTAATGGCATTCCCCTGGTTGTGCTTGCCAACCCCGATTCAATGTCTTTCCACGTATACGAGAGGAGCCTGGATGGTGAAGTCTTGTTCTTTTCGTATACGCCAGGCAGTACCGGTTTTAATGATGCTAAGACCGGTTCGGCGTGGAACTGGAATGGCCGGTGCGAAGAAGGAGCGTTAAAAGGAAAACTTCTGAAGCCCGTACAGGCGTATCAGGAATATTGGCATTCGTGGCGCACGTTCCATCCACTTGCAACGCGCTTTAAGGCCGACTGACCTTCTGATTTGCGACAATTTTTTTTGCTTCACGCGCCATCACTTCCGGATAACGCGGTCCCTAGTACCCTTGTAATCAACGAGTAACTCAAGATGAGAAATGAGGTGTGGCAACGCAGCATTGACGAGGTTACAAACTTAGTTGCGACCTGAACGCGCGGTAACACTTCAGGTAACGACAATTGCAGACGGCTTTTTTTGAAGCAGCGAATTGCTCTATTGTAATAGATTGATAAACAATAAGATAGATAGCAACTGGCGCCTATGTCACAATAGAAAAAATCTAAACTCCCGGATGATATTGAACGAGAGAATCTTAACTTCACTCAAGTCTCTTTCAATAATATGGGCAACAATAGAAGTGAACTTTGGGGTATTGATCTCGGTGGAACAAAAGCGGAGGGCGTGGTGCTTGGCGCAAGTGGTCTTAAGCAAATATTATTCCGCGACCGCGTTCCCACAGGCGCAGAGAACGGCTACCGTCACATTCTCAACCAGATTGACGCCTTGGTAAAGATGATGGAGACGACAATGGGTTATCGCCCTGCAAAACTTGGAATTGCTACACCCGGGACACTCGACCCCAGTACCGGGACTATGAAAGGATGCAATTCCGAATGCATGAATGGAGAGCGGATGAAGGACGATCTTAGCAAGCTCCTTGGGATGGATATTTTTATTGCCAATGACGCCAACTGCTTTGCCCTCGCAGAAGCCAGGATGGGTGTTGTCAAGGAGAAATTTCCGCGCGCAAATGTGGTGTTCGGAGTGATCATGGGCACCGGCGTCGGAGGTGGGCTTGTCGTTGACGGCAAAGTACTTAACGGGTTGCAGGGAATCGGCGGCGAATGGGGGCATAATTTCCTGGACGAATCCGGTGGGCCTTGCTATTGCGGCAAAAGTGGATGCGTCGAAAAAGTGCTGGCGGGCCCGGCCCTCGAGCGATACTATCAATCTATCACAGGTCAATCAAAACGCCTAAAAGAGATCTACGCATTGTATAAGTCCGGCGACAAGGCTGCGACAGAAACGATCAAGCGGATGACTTATTTTTTTGGAAAAGCCTTGAGTGTCATTATCAACATTATTGATCCCGATGTAATCGTAATTGGCGGTGGAGTGGGCAACATTGACGAGATATATACTGAAGGTGTTGAGTCGTTAAAGAATTTTGTTTTCAATAACAGGGTCGTGGAAACACCTGTGGTGAAGCCGATGCTCGGTGACAGCGCTGGTGTGTTCGGCGCCGCTTATTTAACCGTATAACAGCTCCTATGAAACGCATTGCTATTCTTGGACCTATTCCCCGCGACCATATTGTTACCCACAATGGCGATCTGATACAAAAGTGGGGTTGTGTAACACATCCCGTTATTGCACTTTCTGTGCTCGGGGAAAAAATGGAGATAGTGCCAGTGACGCATTTGCGCGCTGTCGACCTGGACAATGTGAAAGAGGTCTTCAAGGGGTACGGTAATATCAATCTGAAGCACCTTACGACCCGCAATGATCAGGGTGATATCATAAGTCTGAAGTTTGTAGACATGAATAATCGCCTCGAGCGTCAGACAGGATTTATGGACCCAATCATGCCTGAAGACGTCAGGAACCTCCTCGATTGCAAGGTGTTTGTTTTCATTCCTATCAGCGACTACGAGATTTCGATCGACACACTCAAATTCCTGAAAAAAAAGAGTAAAGGCACAATCATTTTCGACGCGCATGGGCCGACCACCGCCTGTCTGGTCACGGGCGAGCGGCAGCGAAAGTTTTGGGTGGATCGTGATCAATGGCTGCCTTACATCGATGTGCTTAAAATGAATCTGGAAGAAGCGCAAGCGTCCTGGTTCAAGAAGGAGTACGAGTCATCTGATTTCACCACCACAGAAGAGCTGGATCGCACGACCCTTCGTTCTTTCGCAGACCATTGCCTCGACAAAGGGGTGAAGTGCGTGTACATTACCGTTGACTCCAGAGGATGCCTGGCTTATTACCGCGAACGAGGAAAAACTAAAGAGGAAATGGTTCCCGCAATAAAGGTCGGTAACGTGATTGATACAACCGGCTGCGGTGACTCATTCGCTGGCGGTGCTGGATTTGCGCTTATGCAAAAACCAAAGGACTATGCCGGCGCGGCTCGTTTTGGAAATGCGCTTGGAGCGTTGCGCACCCAGGGAAAAACATTTTCGGTGTTCAGGAGTCTGAAGGAGACAAAAAAGATCATCGAACTCGGGTATATTCGCCCGAACTAATAGAAGTCCGTGATCAAAGCCTGCATTTTCGACCTCGATGGTGTCATTGTAGACACAGCCCATTATCATTTCCTGGCATGGCAAAAGTTGGCCGCAGAACTTGGAATCAAATTTACTTTGGAAGACAACGAGCGCCTGAAAGGAGTGAGCCGTATGGAGTCGTTGGCGATTATCCTGAGCCTGGGAAATCTTAAGCTGAGCGATCACGATCGCAACTCCCTCGCTGACAAGAAGAATAAATGGTTTGTTGATTACATCAATGCGATGAAACCCGACGAAATCTATCCCGGTGTCAAGGGTCTTATCGAAAAAATGCGCAACGCTGGCCAGAAAATAGCGCTGGCGTCCAGCAGTAAGAATGCAAGGACTGTCATCAGCAAGATCCGTATTGAGAATGATTTCGACGCTATCGTGGATGGTAACATGATCCGCAACACGAAACCAGACCCCGAAATTTTTTTGCTTGCAGCTTCCATGTTAAGAATCAGTCCAAGCGAGTGCCTGGTCTTTGAAGATGCGGAAGCGGGAGTAGAGGCTGCTCTTGCAGCAAATATGAAATGCGTAGGTATTGGATCGGTCAAGCAATTGGGAAAGGCGGATCTGGTCATTCCCCGTACGGCAGATTTCAAAATTGAATTGTTGAACTCATTGTAAGTATGAAGAACTACATCAAGCACCATGAATGGCAGATCATCGAGGAGGGTTTCGATCCGCATCTGAACAGGATATCAGAAAGCCTTTTCAGTCTCGGCAATGGCCGGATGGGTCAGCGCGCGAACTTTGAAGAGGAATATTCCGGCGAAACGCACCAGGGGAGCTACGTGGCCGGCGTCTACTATCCAGACAAAACACGAGTCGGGTGGTGGAAAAACGGTTACCCGGAATATTTCGCCAAAGTTCTCAATGCACCGAGTTGGATAGGCGTGAGGGTGAGAATAGGGAAAGTTTCACTGGATTTGGCGAAGTGTAAAGTCAAGGATTTTCGCCGCGTATTGGATATGAAGTCGGGTGTTCTTCACAGAGGCGCCACCGTGACGCTTGCTGATGGCAGAAAGTTGAAAATTGATTCGAGGCGATTTTGCTCGATGGCAGACGGAGAGGTCGGTGCGATTCGCTATTCGATCACGCCTTTGAATTTTTCTGCCGCCGCGACGATTACCCTTGCGGTTGATGCAGACGTTGTCAACAAGGATTCCAATTATGATGAAAAATTCTGGGAAGAAGTAAGCAAGGAATCCGCAAAGGGCTACGCTATTGTGACTGCCCAGACAAAGAAGACTTTCTTTCACGTGTCTACGGGAATGCGGTATTTGATTACTACGGGAGGGAAGTCAGTCAAAGGGAAAATTAAGGCTACCAAAAAAGAAAAGTATGCCGACAATGTTGTTTCGGTCAGTTTGAAAAAGGATGTTGAGACTGTGATTTATAAATATGCGGCAGTCCTTTCATCCGAAAATCACCCGAAAAAGAAAATTCAAGAGAATACGAAGAAAAAATTGAAGGATATTCATTCTCGCGGATATGACCAACTACTTGCAGACCACATAGCTGTGTGGTCGCACAAGTGGCACGAATGCGACATCACAATTGATGGCGATGCGGCGGCTCAGCAGGGAATCCGCTTCAATATCTTTCAGCTCATGCAGACCTATACGGGGGAAGATGAGCGTTTGAACATTGGCCCAAAGGGATTCACAGGGGAGAAGTATGGTGGCAGCACATACTGGGATACGGAGGCGTATTGCTTGCCGTTTTACCTGGGAACGTCGGACCCTAAAGTTCCACGTAACCTCCTGATTTACCGATACAAGCACCTTCAAAGAGCGATTGAGAACGCTGGCAAGCTTGGCTTCACCGGCGGCGCAGCGCTCTACCCGATGGTAACGATGAACGGTGAGGAGTGCCACAACGAATGGGAGATTACCTTCGAGGAGATCCATCGCAATGGCGCTATCGCATTTGCCATCTATGACTACATCCGCTACACCGGTGACGAAAACTATCTTTCAGAATATGGCCTTGAAGTGTTGATCGGCATCTCGCGGTTCTGGTCACAACGCATCACTTTTTCTAAGGAAAGAGAGAAGTATGTTATGCTCGGTGTCACTGGACCGAATGAGTACGAGAACAATTCCAATAACAACTGGTACACGAATTACATTGCGAGGTGGACGCTCGAGTATACGCAGTACGCGCTGGACTTTGTTAAGCGGAAGAACTCGCTAAACTACGATCAATTGCTCAAGAAGACGAAGTTTTCGGAGAAGGCAGAAGTTGCAAGGTGGGTTGATATTTGTGCCAGGATGTATTTCCCCTCGGATAAGAGCAGGGGAATATTCCTTCAACAGGATGGCTTCCTTGACAAAGAGTTAATCCAGGTTAAAGACCTTCCAGCCTCGGATCGTCCATTAAATCAGAAATGGTCATGGGATCGCATATTGAGGTCATGCTTTATAAAGCAGGCCGATGTATTGCAAGGGATCTACTTATTCGAGGACGATTTTCCCATCGAAGTGATCAAGAGCAATTTCGATTTTTATGAACCAATGACGGTGCACGAGTCTTCCCTATCACCATGTGTGCACGTTATCCTGGCCTCCAGGCTTGGATATAAGGAGAAAGCCTACGAGATGTACTTGCGCACAGCGCGACTCGACCTGGATGATTACAATAACGACACTGAAGACGGATGTCACATTACGTCCATGGCGGGAACGTGGATGAGTCTGATAAAGGGGTTTGGTGGCATGCGTGTCCGCGATGGCAAGCTATTCTTTGCTCCATTCATTCCTGATCAATGGAGATCCTATTCGTTCAGGATTGAGTTCAGGGGTCGGGTTGTTAAAGTTAAAGTAACGAAAGAGCGTACGGATATTTCGCTCGAGTCGGGCGAGCCATTGGACGTCATGCTTAATGACCGGGCGCTGGCATTAAAATGACCTCCAGGACCTCAATGCTGAATAGTGAATAGAGATTTTAGAAGTAGCACATACTTCGAACTTCACTATTCGAAATTCGGTACAGAAGATACTACTTCCTGTACTTCGAGAACAGGAAGATGAACGCCACAATCAGGATTGCCGGCAGCACTGCAACATAGCGTAGCGTTTCCGTTCCCGACGCCGAGGTATCCATAAACCTGCCCATGATCGGTAGAACGATTGACACTGAGAACATTCCAAGCCCACCCATGATCGACAATCCCAATGCGCCGCTTGCAGGAATTTTTTCAGAAACAAAGCCGAGCATAGTAGGCCAGAAGTAGCAAATTCCAATAGCGAAAATACCGGCCGATAAGAACGTCATCGCGCCGGACGAATAGCTCATTGCAATGAGTCCAAGGAATGAAAAGACAGCGGAGAACAGCAACATACCCGAAGAACTTAGCTTGTGAACCACCGAACCGGCAAACCCCCGGCCAACGGCCATGATGCCATTGATGAAAGCAAGCACCAATATCGCCGGTACGCCGGTAGACTGAAGGAGTGAATCAATTCGCTGGTTCGTGCCGAGTTCGGTCGACGCGGTGAGCAACATGCAGAACGCCATAAAAAGGAATAAAGGCGAAGTCACCGCCTTCCACATATCACCTGTAGAAATCCCCAGCGACACGCGCTCCGTTTTAGGAAGTTCCTGCCCAAGGAAGAGATAACCATAAGCAACCAATGGCAAAGCAAGCAGCGCAACCAATGCCTGCCAGTTTATTGCCATCACGTCGATCATGAAGTAGGCGATGATCGCACCGATCATTATGCCGCCTGGAAACCAAACGTGGAACCTATTGAGCATTTTTATCTTATCGTTTGGATACAGCGCAGTGACCAGTGGATTGCAAGCTGCTTCGACCATCCCGTTGCCAAGGCCTGTTGCCAACACGCCTGCAAAGAGTGACCAAAACCCGGTTGCCATGATTGTAACCACAATGCCGACGGCGTGGCATATGAATGCCAGCCAAACGATCCGCTTCATCCCTAAAATGTCCACCAGTGGCCCACCGATGATCATGGCGATTGTAAATCCATAGAATGCCGGCGCGAAAGCGAAGCCAATTTCTTCGAGGCTCAGTTGAAAGTCGGTCTGGAAAACCAGTTCTAGTCGGGCACGAATCGCGAAAGTCATGGCTGTAACAACAAGGGCCATGCAGCTGGCCACAAATAGTCGCGATGAGTTGAATGTTTGGCTCATGGTTAAATGGTTTTAGGTTCGTAAAATATCCAAGTTTATTTCCTGTTATGCAAGCCCGGATTTGTTGCAAGAATTTGTTGTCAGCGGACTGCTGGTGAAAGTTGCTGTTATTGCTATCTTTCCGCGCAATGCAAGGAGATGGTTTTCTATTGGGTATCGACGTCGGCAGTTCGTCTGTAAAGGCTTCGATTGTAGACATAAAAACTGGTGCTACTAAAGCCTCGGGGCAATCTCCTGCCGAAGAGATGCCCATGCTCGCAATACAGCCGGGCTGGGCCGAGCAGGATCCGGACATGTGGTGGGAGCACGTTATTAAAAGCGTGCGGGCAGCAGTTCAAAAGGGAGGAATTGAAACCTCCCAAGTGTTAGGTATTGGCGTTTCATATCAGATGCATGGGCTTGTTGTTGTGGGAAAGGACATGAAGCCGCTGCGTCCTTCAATCATCTGGTGCGACAGTCGTGCTGTGCAAACAGGCGAGGGTGCGTTTAATGCGTTGGGGGAGAACTTCTGCCTCAACCACTATCTCAATTCGCCGGGCAATTTCACGGCTTCGAAATTGCGCTGGGTCCGCGAAAACGAACCTGCTCTTTTTAATAAGATTCACAAGGCGATGCTGCCAGGCGATTATATCGCCATGAAGATGACAGGCGAGATCGTAACGACGGACACCGGCCTTTCTGAGGGGATTTTCTGGGATTTTAAAGAAGGTGGCCTTGCCAAGGACCTCCTTACAAAATACGATCTCAACGAAAATCTCATCCCAACACGAGTGCCTGTATTTTCCGTGCAGGGAAAATTGAGCGAAGACGGCGCGACGGCTCTTGGATTAAGAAAGGGGACTCCCATTGCCTACCGTGCGGGTGACCAACCAAACAATGCGTTTTCATTGAACGTCGTGAACCCTGGCGAAACTGCAGCAACTGCCGGGACTTCAGGGGTTATATATAGTGTGACTGACAAGAATGCTTTCGACCTCCATTCACGCGTAAACACGTTTATTCACGTTAGCAACACCGCGGCGGCCAAACGAAACGGGGTGTTGCTTTGTGTCAACGGGACGGGGATACTAAACAGTTGGCTTCGCAGGAACCTCAAGTCCAATGGTGGACCTTACGACTACACGCAAATGAATACGCTTGCTGAATCTGCACCGGTGGGCTCAGCGGGGTTGAGTGTGTTGCCTTTCGGAAATGGTGCCGAAAGAATCCTACAAAACAAATCCATCCACGCGTCTTTCCATGGACTTGATTTCAATCATCACACCCAGGCGCACATGCTTCGCGCGGCACAGGAAGGAATCGTGTTCGCATTGAAATACGGTTTTGATATCCTTCGTGAGATGGGAATTAAATCAAGCGTAATCAGGGCGGGGTATGCCAACATGTTTCTGAGTCCGTTGTTTAGGGAAGCTTTCACAAACACCATCGGCGCGCGGCTGGAACTTTACGATACGGATGGCGCGAAAGGTTCTGCGCTCGGAGCAGGTCTTGGTACAGGGATGTATGCATCACCGGCAGAGGCATTCCGTGGATTGCATGTCATCGAGACCAGGCATCCTGATGCCGCGTTGTCGGAAAAATATACAGGAGCTTATAATCATTGGAAACACATATTAAATAATAGTTTATGAAACTGACATTGGGACACAAGGAGTTTTTCAAAGGTATAGGAGAGATTAAGTTCGAGGGAAAAGCCTCCGACAATCCATTAGCATTTAAATACTATGATGCCAAAAAGAAAATAGGTAAAAAAACCATGGAAGAACATTTCCGGTTTGCGATCGCGTATTGGCACACGTTCTGTGGTACGGGCGGTGATCCGTTTGGGCCTGGCACAAAGAATTTTCCGTGGCTGAAGAACAGCGATCCGATTATCCGCGCGAAAGATAAGATGGATGCCGCTTTTGAGTTCATTACCAAGATCGGAGCTCCCTTTTATTGCTTTCATGATTACGATCTCGTGGACGAAGCCTCATCATTGGCGGAATCCCAAAAACGATTGGAGACCATGGTGGAATACGCGAAGCAAAAACAAAAAGCGTCTGGCGTAAAGCTGCTGTGGGGAACTTCATCCTTGTTTACCAACCCCCGCTACATGAACGGTGGTGCAACCAACCCGGACTTCAACGTCGTTTGCCATGCTGGTGCGCAAGTGAAGAATGCAATTGATGCCACCGTCGAATTGGGTGGTGCAAATTATGTGTTTTGGGGTGGAAGGGAAGGTTACATGTCATTGTTGAACACCAACATGAAGCGTGAATTGGACCACATGGCGCAATTTTTACATATGGCAAAAGATTATGGCAGGAAGAATGGATTCAAAGGCAAATTCCTGATCGAACCCAAGCCCATGGAACCAACCAAACATCAATACGACTTTGATTCGGCCACGGTGATCTCATTCCTTCGTCAATATGATTTGATGGACGACTTTGCGCTGAACCTCGAAGTAAATCATGCCACGCTCGCACAACACACCTTTCAGCATGAACTCCAGGTGGCCGCAGATGCGGGTATGTTAGGCAGCATGGATGCTAACCGTGGTGACTACCAGAATGGTTGGGACACGGATCAGTTTCCGAACAACGTTTATGAGCTCACCGAATGTATGTTGGTGATCCTTGAAGCAGGTGGCTTCAAATTGGGCGGTGTGAACTTCGACGCGAAGGCGCGGCGCAACTCAACTGACCTGGCGGACATTTTTTATGCCCATATCGGCGGCATGGATACATTCGCGAGGGCATTGATCGCGGCGCAGGCGATCCTGGATGATGGTGAATATTCAAAGCTCAGGAAGCAGCGCTATTCCTCATTTGATACCGGCAAAGGCAAAGCATTTGAGCAGGGAAAAGTGACATTGGAGGAATTGAGCAGCCTGGCCCATAAGAATGGCGAGCCGGAGCAGATCAGCGGCCGCCAGGAATACTACGAAAATCTCATCTCAAGATTTGTTTAACGCCTGTGTTGGTGTTCTTCACCAGCACTTTGAATGTACGCGCAGCCTCGTTGGTGAAGAACACCAACGAGGGGCGAGGTACGTGCCTAACAGCTGTTGGTCTAAGCGTCGCATATATCATTGGAAACAGCCCGCGCTCGTGTTCTAGACGGCCTCGGGTCGGTAAACTTCATAGGTGAAGGACATCAATGAAGGCGCGGCCCGAAAGGCCAGAAATAGGCTACCATCCACATAATAATCTGCCTTTTACGGTTTCATAATTCCTGAATTTTAGACACTTTAGATGCGCGTTTCACATCTAACTTGGAACACTTTCGCTTCGAAATGAACCTGAACTTTTTTGCGTCCACTCACTTCATATCGTGGACGATTTTCAATTATTATAAAATTCGACTATGAAAAGAAAACTTCGCATGGGCATGATCGGCGGCGGACTCGATGCCTTTATTGGCAGCGTGCACCGCAAAGCCGCGAACCTCGATGGTGAAATTGAACTTGTATGTGGGGCATTCAGCAGCAGCCCCGAGAAATCAAAAGCAACGGGTGAGGCGCTCTACCTGCCGCCACATCGCGTATACAAGAGCTTTGAGGAGATGATAAAAAAGGAAAGGGACTTGCCCGGCGATCAAAGAATGGACTTTGTGTCGATTGTTACTCCGAATCACATGCACTTCGCTCCGGCGAAGCTTGCACTCGAAAATGGATTTCATGTTATCATCGACAAGCCATTGGCATTCAACCTTAAAGAAGCAAAGGCTTTACGCGCAATAGTTGAAAAAACGGGGCTCGTACTTGCCCTCACCCACACTTATACAGGGTACCCGATGGTGAAGGAAGCCCGCAGCCTCGTAACTACCGGCGAGCTGGGAAAGATACGCAAGGTATACGTTGAGTATCCGCAAGGCTGGCTTTCTACATTCCTTGAAGGAACCGGTCAGAAGCAAGCGGCATGGCGCACAGACCCTTCCAAGTCCGGTGCGGGAGGCGCCATCGGTGACATCGGTACGCATGCAGCAAATCTTGCTGAGTACATCACTGACTCAAGCATTACGGAAATATGTGCCATGATCAATACAGTCGTCAAGGGCCGCAAGCTAGACGACGACAGCTCGATGTTGCTCAAGTTTGACAATGAAGCGACCGGTATCCTGCTGGCAACGCAAGTGGCTGCGGGCGATGAGAACAACGTGAATATACGTGTCTATGGAGAGAAGGGCGGTTTGGAATGGCACCAGGAAGAGCCTAATACGTTGGTATTGAAATGGCTCGACAAACCCAAGGAAATATATCGGGCAGGATGGGGCTACCTGTCTGACACTGCGAAGAAGAATATAAGAACTCCTAATGGCCACCCCGAAGGATACCTCGAAGCGTTTGCAAACATCTATATCAATTTTGCGAAAGCTGTACGCGACTACAAACCGGGAAGGAAAATTGATCCGGTGAAATATGACTTCCCCGACGTCGAAGATGGCGTACGTGGAATCGCATTTGTCGATACCGTGATCAAGTCGTCGGCGTCGACGCAGAAGTGGACGAAATTGAAAATCTAAACCAAGCTTCATCAGCATGAAAAACATCAAAGGACCTGCAATTTTCCTCGCTCAATTTATGGGCGATAAGGCGCCCTTCAATAACCTGAAATCGATCTGTAAGTGGGCGGCTTCTCTGGGCTATGTAGGCGTTCAGATACCGACATGGGACCCTCGTTGCATTGATCTGAAGAAGGCAGCCGAAAGTAAAACCTACTGCGATGAGTTGAAAGCCACAGTAAAGTCATGCGGCGTAGAGATCACGGAGTTGTCTACGCACCTGCAAGGACAGCTTGTAGCCGTGCATCCCGCTTACAATGAAATGTTCGATGGATTTGCACCCAAGGAAGTTCATGGGAACGCTGCCGCGCGGACGGAGTGGGCGATACAGCAATTACTCTATGCTGCGAAAGCCAGCAAGAATCTTGGATTGAAAGCACACGTGACTTTTTCCGGAGCGCTGATGTGGCAAACGGTTTATCCGTGGCCGCAGCGTCCTGCCGGGCTTGTCGAAGATGGGTTCAAGGAGTTGGCAAAGCGCTGGGTGCCGATCCTGGATACCTTCGATAAGAATGGTGTTGATCTATGCTATGAGATCCACCCGGGCGAAGATCTTCACGACGGCATAACTTTTGAAAGATTCTGGGAGGCCACCAAAAAGCACAAGCGCTGCAGTATCCTCTACGATCCAAGTCATTTCGTTTTGCAACAACTCGACTACTTGCAGTACATCGACTTCTATCACGATTTTATAAAAATGTTCCACGTCAAAGATGCTGAATTCAATCCTTCCGGAAAGAGCGGCGTTTACGGCGGCTACCAGGGCTGGGTGGAGCGGCCAGGTCGTTTCCGCTCTCTGGGAGATGGACAGGTGGACTTCAAAGGCATCTTTTCAAAACTGGCGCAGTATGATTACGACGGGTGGGCGGTGCTGGAGTGGGAGTGCTGCATCAAGCATCCCGAGCAAGGTGCAGCGGAAGGCGCGCCGTTTATTAAAGATCATATGATTCGGGTAACAGAAAAGGCGTTTGACGATTTCGCTGCAACCGGAAAAGACACAAAGCTTAACAAGAAAATTCTGGGTATCTAAATAAACCAAAATGAAAAAAACACTTTCAGGAGCAAGCATCCTCGCGATCATGATTGCCGTCGCTTGCGGAGGGAAAAAGGAAACTACAGCCGGCGAAGAGTATGTGGCCAACGAGAGCAAGGGCGAAGCGCAGGCTGGCATTGATGTCATCACGCAAGGCGAGGCGCTTGTGAAGGCAAGTGATTGCAAAACCTGCCACCATCCTACCAACAAGATCATCGGCCCGCCTCACACGGAGGTTGCTAAGAAGTATGACTTCACCGAAGCCAACGTAAAACTGCTTGCCAACAAAATCATTCAGGGTGGAGTGGGCGTGTGGGGAGAGGTTCCTATGAACGCGCATCCCGATGTGAGTCAGGCCGACGCCGAAAAAATGGCGCGGTACGTGCTCTCCCTCGATGGAGAAAAGGAACACTAACATTATAATCTCAAAAAGATGAAAAGGAGCGAGTTTATTCAGAGAGGCGCATTAGCCGCTGTGGGGCTGATGGCGCTGCCGTCGTTTGACATAGCGCCTAGCCGGAAGGTAGGTGTGCAGCTTTACACGATCCGCGATATGATCGGGAAGGATAAAGACACCAAAGGTGTTCTGAAGCAGGTTGCGGACCTTGGATACAAGGAGATCGAGACTTTTGGCTACGATGACGGCATGTTGTTTGGTATTAAGGCAAAGGAATTTGGGGACTATGTGAAGAGCCTTGGCATGCAGGTTACGAGTGGTCATTATCAGTTGGGTAAAAATGAAAGAACTGCTGCGATGAAAGGCACGATCTTGAACGACTGGGAACGGGCCGTAGCGGATGCAAAAGAGATGGGGCAAGAATTTATGGCGATTGCCTACCTGAACGCTGACGAGCGGAAGACCCTGGATGATTATAAATTCGTCATCGAGAAAATGAATAAGGCTGCCGAGGTCTGCAAGAAATATGGGGTGAAGCTGCAGTATCACAATCACGATTTCGAGCTGGAGAAGATAGATGGCCAGATCCCTTATGACCTTATGCTCGCGCAGCTTGATCCAAAGCTGATCAGCATGGAACTCGATCTATTCTGGATGATTTATGCAGGTTATCAGCCAGTGGACTATTTTAAGAAATACCCGGGACGATTTGAGCAATGGCACGTCAAAGACATGGACAAGTCCGATAAGAAAAAGAACGCAAACGTGGGAACGGGATCAATAGACTTCATGCCCATTTTTGCGCAAGCGAGGCTCGCTGGCATGAAGCATTTCTATGTTGAGCACGACAACGTGCCGAAAAGCTCAATGGAAAGTATCGCCGAAGGTTTCAAATACGCTAAAACACTTTGAATTTTTCCTCCCGCAGATCGCACTGATCGCGCAGATTTTTTTTTGATAAAAATTGGATTGATCTGCGTGATTTGCGAGATCAGCGGGAGGCAAAATATGGTTAGTTATTATATTCCTAACCATTTACAGCTTTCCGCTTACATTTTACGACTTTACAACGCCGGTTCCTGTTGGCTTAGGCAGTGAAAACTTCCCAAGCCCCAGATGATGTCGACTGAATCAATCCCGATGATCTCATGCGTCGGGAATGCTTTCGAAAGGATCGTCAGTGCTTCGTTGTCATTGTCGCAACGGAAGGTGGGTACGACCACAAGTCCGTTGCAGATATAAAAGTTGGCATAGGATGCTGGCAGGCGTTGCCCGTCATAGACAACTGCCGATGGCATTGGTAGCTCAATGATATTCAATCCTTTTCCGCTCGACAGTCTCATCTTCTTAAGCGACTTCAGGTTCTCCTGTAAGAGATGATAGTTTTCGTCGGACTTATTTTTTTCGATGACAGTGACAACAGTATCTGCGTTCACAAATCGCGTAATGTCGTCGATGTGCCCATCGGTATCGTCACCTACGATCCCATCGCCAAGCCAAAGTACCTGGTTCACTCCGTAATAGTCGAGAAGGTACTGCTCGATCTGCTGTTGCTTTAGTTTCGGGTTCCGGTTTTTGTTGAGAAGGCAGGCAGTAGTTGTGAGTACGGTTCCCGCGCCGTTGAACTCCACAGAGCCTCCTTCCATGACAATGCCAGGATTGAAGACGGTCAGACCGAGACCTTTTCCGATGCGTGTCGGGATAACATCATCCAGGTCATATGGTGGATATTTTCCGCCCCACGCATTGTAATCCCAGTCTACGATCACCTTCTTTTTTTCTTTTCTGTTTACAAGAAACGCCGGTCCATGGTCGCGGCACCACGCGTCGTTAGTGGGGTTAAGGTGAAATTTGACTTTGGTAAGGTCGGTTCCCGCATTGGCGAGGTGCTTTGTAGCAGCTTGCTTCATCGGTTCATCCGCGACATTGATATTAACGAGCTCTACTTTCGCGACGCATCTAACGAATGTTGAATAAGCAGGATAGATCGAATCGATTTTTCCTGGCCATGATGCTTCCTTGTGTGGCCAGCTAAGCCATGTTGAATCGTGCTTTTCAAACTCAGCGGGAAAATGAAAACCAAGCTCTTTTGGCGTTTGGGTCATCGGGTAATGGTTCTGGGTGGACTTAATACTTAACGATGCACATTGTCAACTGCCGACTGCCTCTTGCCGACTGCCAACTCTTTAAAGTCTGCTAATCGATATAGCGACTTGTGATTGGTTGATAAGAGTCGATCCTACGGTCCCTTAAGAACGGCCAATGCGTTCTATAACGATCGCTCTTTTCAAGATCCAGTTCTTCTACGTGGTTCACTTCCTGGTCATGCGGGGCCTTATATAAAAGCTTCCCGAAAGGACTCGATATGAATGAGCCACCCCAGAATTTCATCGGACCTTCCATTCCTACGCGGTTGACGGACACCACGTAGACTCCATTTGCTACGGAATGCGAACGCTGGATGGTCTGCCACGCATTGTATTGTTCTTCATTCGTTGCCTCGTCCTGACTTGTTGCCCAGCCGATGGCGGTGGGATAGAAGAGAATTTCCGCACCCATGAGTGAGGTGATGCGCGCTGCTTCGGGATACCATTGATCCCAGCATATCAAAATGCCGAATGTTGCATGCTTTGTTTTGAATACTTTATATCCCAGGTCGCCGGGGGTGAAGTAGAATTTTTCGTAGTAGCCTGGGTCGTCGGGAATATGCATCTTTCTGTACTTACCCATGTAGCTGCCATCCGCATCGATCACAGCCGTTGTGTTGTGGTAAATACCTTCAGCTCTTTTTTCAAAAAGTGAGGCGATGATTACCACGCCGTATTCCTTCGCGATAGGGCTTAGAAAGTCAGTTGATCGTCCCGGGATGGACTCCGCCAGCTTGAAGTTATCGTACTTTTCTTCATCACAGAAGTACAGTGAGGTGAAAAGCTCCTGGAGGCAGATGATCTGCGCTCCTTTTTTTGCGAGTTCTATGATCCGCGGCTTGACTTTATCCAAATTCTCTTGCGGCGCTGCCGAGCAAGACATCTGGATCATTCCAACTTTTACTTTTCTGTCCACGTAGTGAAAAATTTCTGCAAATATAGATCAATGAAATACATTTTGGGCCACCGGGGACACGGAATGACACGGACAAGGTAAATGCAAAATAATTCAGTGAGTGAGGGGTCCAGTTCCTCAAGATCGTTGATGGTTTCCCTTGAATCCCTTTGATTGATTCGTGTTCCTCGGAGTCCTCCGTTGCGAAAAAAATTCCCGGGACAATACCTGACAAAAATCTTACTATTATGGGCAATGCAATCGATTGAACTATTTCCTTTTGAGCTTTTGAGTGGCTAATTTGCAGCTTATTCAGACCTCAAAAAGACCTTACCGACATGACAGAGCCGCAGATTTCCAAGAGCACCTACCAGATCAAGCACCTTGAGATGCGCGAATGGGTGAAACAGATGGCAGACATATGCAAACCGGACGAAGTGAGGTGGTGTGACGGCTCGAAAAGTGAGTATGACGAGCTGTGCGAAAAGCTTGTAAAAAAAGGAACATTCATTCGCCTAGATCCCAAGAAAAGGCCCAACAGCTTCGCGTGTTTCTCTGACCCCAGCGATGTTGCGCGCGTAGAAGACCGCACCTACATCTGCAGCCGCCGCAAGGAAGATGCCGGCCCCACCAACAATTGGGTGGACCCCAAAGAAATGAAGGCTCGGCTGAAGAAACTTTTTGAAGGATGTATGCGAGGAAGAACGCTCTACGTAATTCCTTTTAGCATGGGACCCGTTGGATCGGATCTTTCGCACATCGGCGTTGAGATCACAGACTCTGAATACGTAGTCGTGAATATGCATATCATGACGCGCGTTGGAAAGCGAGTGATGGACGTACTTGGGCCGGACGGCGAATATGTAAAATGCCTTCATTCAGTTGGATCGCCGTTGGAGCCCGGACAGCAGGATTCGAAATGGCCCACCAATCCCACGGTCAAATACATCGTGCATTATCCTGAGGACCGGTCGATTGTTTCCTATGGTTCGGGATACGGCGGCAATGCGTTGCTTGGAAAAAAATGTTTCGCACTGCGGATCGCCTCCTCCATGGCACGCGAAGAGGGATGGCTGGCAGAGCACATGCTGATTCTTGGCGTTGAAGATCCAAACAAAGAGAAAACTTATGTCGCCGCTGCGTTTCCGAGTGCGTGCGGAAAAACGAATTTCGCGATGCTCATTCCTCCTAAAGAATTCAATGGCTGGAAGATAACAACCGTCGGCGACGACATCGCCTGGATAAAGCCAGGTAAGGACGGTAAGCTTTACGCCATCAATCCGGAAGCGGGCTACTTTGGTGTAGCGCCAGGCACCAACACGAAATCCAATCCCAACGCGATGGCTTCCATTTCACGCGACACCATTTTTACCAACGTTGGCGTCACACCTGACGGAGATGTGTGGTGGGAAGGGATGACGAAGGAGCCCCCCAAGGACCTTATGGATTGGAGAGGGCAGAAATGGGACCCCGCAAGCGGCAAGACTTGTGCTCATCCAAATGCGCGGTTCACCTCGCCAGCATCCAACAATCCAGTGCTGGACGCTTCATGGGAAGACCCGAACGGCGTTCCCGTAGGTGCCTTCATTTTTGGAGGACGCCGCAGCACAACAATTCCGTTGATCTATCAAGCACATAACTGGAACTCAGGCGTGTACCTCGCCGCCACAATGGGATCTGAAACGACCGCTGCCGCTTTCGGTGAGGTTGGAAAAGTGAGGAGAGACCCATTCGCGATGCTGCCTTTCTGTGGTTACCACATGGGTGAATACTTTAATCACTGGTTGCAGTTCGGAAGAGATATACCCAATCCCCCCAGGATTTTTGGCGTGAACTGGTTCAGAAAAGATGAGAAGGGAAATTTCCTGTGGCCAGGATTCTCCGAGAATACGCGCATCCTGAAGTGGATTGTAGAAAAGATAAAAGGAAGATCCAATGCGGTGGAAAGCCCGATCGGCTGGATGCCGCACTACGACGATATCGACTGGACTGGGTCCGGTTTCACCAAGCAGCAGTTTGATGCCATCATGAACGTTGACCGCGAAGCATGGAAAGCGGAATTGCTCGGACATGCAGAGCTGTTCGAACGCATGTACGATAAGCTTCCAAAGGAATTCATTTTCATGCGCGAGCTGCTGCTGTCGAGCTTGTGGCGCTCGCCGGAGAAGTGGCGACTAGAGCCCGAGACAGAGACCGACGATGATCACGGTTGAATGGTCTTAAACACCCTGACCGATAGAGAATTTTTAATAAATGAACGGCGAATAGTGAATGTTGAAGTATTCGCTATTCAACTTTCGTCATTCACTAGTCAGAATTCGTGATTGTGGCGACAATAATATAAAAGGTGCCTCCGGGGCACCTTTTATATTTAGCGCCTGTCCCGATGAAAAGAGACGAAGTCAATTGGAATCGGCGGTTTTACATTTTACATTTCACAACTAAACTCTAAGAATGACCCTTTCCGAGCGTCTCACTTCTCTCCGCACAGGTTTCGCCCCCACATTTTGGATTGCCAACACCCTTGAGCTTTTTGAGCGGCTTGCGTTCTATGGCGCGAAGGCCGTGCTGGCTTACTTCCTTGCCAAGCGTGTGGGTCTCGATGAAGAAGCCGGTACGCTGACCGGACTCTTTTCAGGTTTGATCTATTCGCTTCCTATCATCGCAGGCGTATTCGTTGACAAATATGGCTATCGCAGAACGCTGATGTCATGCTTCGCCATTTTCAGCGTTGGGTATTTCCTGATCGGTATGGCGGGGATGGAATGGAGCCAGGAGCTGGTTGCCATTTTTGGAAAGCGCACCTATGTGCTCATTGTTTTGATCCTCACTGCGATCGGTGGATCGTTGATCAAGCCATGTATTGTTGGAGTAGTTGCGAACACATCCAAGGAAGGCTCCAAAGCCCTTGGCTTCTCGATCTACTACTCGCTCGTCAACTTTGGTGGCGCGGCCGGACCAATGCTTGCACTCTGGGTGAGAGAAGACTGGGGAATTGAGTATGTGCTTGTTATGTCCTCGATAACATGCCTGTTGCTTTTTTTTGGGACGATGTTCTTCTTCCCGGAACCTGCGTCGCAGTCGAAGGACGAGAGCCGCACTTTTGGGAAAGTTTTTGCAGACATGCTGCTGGTGTTCAGCAACTTTAAGTTCATACTGTTCCTGGTAGTGTTCTCGGGTTTCTGGATTATGTTTTGGCAGATATTCTATCTGATACCCTTTTATTCAACGGAAGTTCTTCACTTCGAAAAATTTGAAATACTGGAGACCGTCGACGCCTGGTGCATCATCTTCTTCAGCTTGTTCATGTCATCTGTGTTCAGCAACTGGAAACCTTTCACTGCCATGACCACGGGGCTTCTTATCGCGAGCTTCTCCTGGATCGTCATTGCAATGTTCGGCACTACGGGTGCGGTGATCTTCGCCGTGGGCTTGTTTGCAATGGGTGAGGGAACCCTTGCTCCAAGGTTTTATGAATACGTCGGATCCCTGGCGCCTAAGGAGCAAGTGGGCACCTATATGGGATTTGCGTTTTTGCCGGTTGCAATCGGTTCGTTCGGCGCTGGTGCAGTAGCCGATTGGCTACGGCTTTCCTATCTGGCGACGAATCCAACGATGATGTGGTACATCCTTGCCGCCATCGGCATTGTGACGTCGGCGCTGATTATCTTGTACAACCTGTTCCTAACCAAGAAGTAGAGTTCATGGAAAAATTCAAGCCCTACGTTGCACCCGAAGAGAACGTTGCCGAGTTTACGCTGAAAGCGATTTTGCTCGGCGTTTTTTTTGGCATTGTATTCGGATGTTCCACCGTCTACCTGGCATTGCGCGCAGGACTTACCGTCACCGCTTCTATTCCCATCGCGGTGATCGCCATCACACTTGGTAGGAAGCTTTTTAAGACCACGATCCTCGAAAACAATATCATTCAGACAACGGGTTCAGCAGGCGAGACGATCGCCGCCGGCGTAGCTTTTACCCTGCCTGGTTTCATGTTCCTTTCCATCGGTGAGGATGGCAAGAGCGTTGGCGCATCATACTTCAACTATGTGACGATCCTGGTGCTTGCTGCGTTTGGCGGAATGCTTGGTACAATGATGATGATCCCATTACGGCGGTCATTGATAGTAAAAGAACATCAGAACCTTCCATATCCCGAAGGCACCGCCTGCGCGTCTGTGCTGCAGGCTGGTGAGAAGGGGGGAGTATTCGCGCAAACAGCCTTCATCGGAATGGGCGTCGCGTTTGCTTATGCTATGCTGCAGAAGGTGTTCCATGTCATCGCTGAATTGCCTGCGTATGTCACCAATCAGACAAACAAATTCTGGCCCGCCGCAACGATCAATGGCGAGATAACTCCAGAATACCTGGGTATTGGATACATCATTGGCCCTCGGATCTCCGGAGTGCTGGTAGCGGGCTCTGTGCTTGCCTGGTGGGCAGTGATTCCTCTTCTGCATACTCTCGTTGACCCTGAAGTGATCGCAACACAGCTGACGAAGGTGGGCTATCTCGTAAGCCTGTCAACAGCAGGCGGGCGTGGTGGCTGGGATCCGGTGACGAAGACATTTGCCAATCCGGCATCTGCGATTTACTTCGCTTACATCAGACAGATCGGCGCGGGTGCGGTCGCTGCGGGTGGCTTTATTACATTGATTAAAACGCTTCCTACTATTGTCGGCTCGTTTCGCGACAGCATGGCTTCGCTTAAAGAGAAAGGTGAGAAGGGTGTGCTCCGTACAGAGTGGGATCTGTCGTTCAACGTGGTTATCATCGGAAGTATCGCTCTTGTTCTGGTTGTCATTTTGCTTCCCTCAAATTTCATCCCCGGTGACAGCCTGATCCAGAAATTATTGATCGGAGTCTTGATCGTTGTATTCGGATTTTTCTTCGTCACCGTAGCGAGCCGCATTGTTGGACTGGTGGGTACCAGCAACAGCCCCGTATCCGGAATGACCATCGCCACACTGATGGGTACGTGCTTGATCTTCACTTCCGTCGGATGGACAGGAAAGCTGTTCGAGCCGCTGGCCCTCGTCGTTGGTGGAATGATCTGCATTGCGGCATCGAACGCAGGAGGCACCTCCCAGGATCTCAAGACCGGCTTCCTGATAGGCGCGACTCCAAGATACCAGCAGCTGGCATTGTTCATCGGCGCTATCGTTTCTTCATTTGCGATTGGTATTATCGTGCAGGTGCTTGATACGCCGAGTCCTGAAATGTTAAGCAATAACATTCATCACGCCATCGGCACGGAAAAATTCCCTGCACCCCAGGCGACACTCATGGCAACGCTTACGCGCGGTATCCTTTCGCAAAACCTCGATTGGCAGTATATCATGGTAGGGATTTTTATCGCCGTGATGGTGGAGTTGTGCGGTATCAAAGCGCTCGCGTTTGCGATCGGCTTGTATTTACCATTATCAACGACGCTCCCGATTTTCATCGGCGGCGGCGTGAAAGGATATATGGACATGCGAAAGAAAAAAGCAAACCTTGCTATTGAAGACAACGATTTAAGTCGTGGCAACCTCTACGCTACCGGACTCGTTGCGGGCGGCGCTATCATGGGTGTAATCATTGCCGTGCTGAACGTCTTCTTCGCGGATGGAATGAACAAAGTTAGTGCGGAGCACGCGCTGTCGGGAATGTTCGGAGTGGGTGGATATTACTTGCTTGCGGTTGCGTTCTTTGCGGGGATGATGCTATTGCTTTATCGCACGGCGAAAAAAGATTAAATGCAGTTCTCAAGGATTGCACAGTTCGAATGCACAGGCATTAGCACTGATCTGTGCAATCTGTGATATTCAATCCGTGATGATCCGTGAGAAATGTATTTTTTTCCTCTGCGCCCTCCGCGTGTATTCCGTTTGCGTCCTCCGCGGTTAGTGCATTCAAGGAGCGTGGCGGCCTACGCCAGCAGCCACTTTCTGAACACTCCCAAGGTATGCGTCTCCTGCGTGTCCACTCTTCCGTTCGCGTTGATGATATCGAACAGCGCGACGAAAATCTCCTTCCGTGTCTCCGCTTTCGTCGCAGCAAACCTTGTCATGCTCGACAGCAGCAGCTCTTCCACACGGACACCTCCGAGTTTTCTATACGCTTCCTCCATTGACTTGAGCCGTTCTTCTGTAGGATATTCAGGAAAGATCGCCTGCATCCTGTCGATGATCGTCTCGCGCTCGTTGGGGTGCAGCGATCCGTCGACATGCCCCATGTGAAGGAGTAGCAGGAGGGAGAAGTCTTCGATTGTTTCGAGTTCGGACATGGTCAGGCTATAGAAGGGGCAAGATAATGTAATCCGGGCTCAAACCGCATAGGAGCTTAGAAATACGGAAGGCACGACGGGAAGCATGTCTTATGAACTGACTACCCACACTACCAAAAGGGTATAGACCTTGCGTCGGAGCTACTCGCCAAGCACTTTGCTCGGATTCATGAGTGCTGACTTAACAGTCTGAAAGCTGACCGTCAATAGGGCTATGTTCAGGATTGCCAATATCGGTAACACAAAAATCCAGATACTGAGAACTACTTTCACTGAATATCCCGACAACCAATTTGACACTGCGAAATAGGCAATGGGCGTCGCAAGTGCAGACGCAATAAGAACGATTCTGACGAAATCGAACGACAGTAATTGAACGATCTGCGAAACGGATGCACCAAGAACTTTCCGGATGCCGATTTCTTTCGTGCGCTGCATGACTGTGTAGGATGCCAATCCAAACAGGCCGAGGCAGGCAATTAAAGTTGCCAATAAACAAAATGCGGCCGTCACATTACCGAACCTGATATCGCTTTCATATTGGCGGTTATAGCTTTCATCTAGAAAGAAGTAATCGAATAGCGCACCGGGGAATGCTTTCTCCCACGATGCTCTTACCGATGCAATAACGTCTGCTGGCTTGTCGGCGTCGACATGTACCAGGAAGTAGCGGGCCCAGCTTGAATACCCGAAGAACATCGGAAAAGGAGCTTCTTTTGGAGAGCGGAACGAAAAGTTCTTAACCACGCCAACAATTTCAAACGGGCGATCAAGCTTGTAGCGTGTGGTGGAAATTTTTCCTCCAATCGCCGCTTCATTATTTTCAAAACCAAGAGATTTCACTGCTTCTTCGTTTAGTATGATCTCATGGAATTGCGCCGTTGTGGGGTCGAAATTTTTGCCGGCAACAATGGTTAATCCCATCTGCGGAACGAATTCCGCGTCGACACCAAAGTTGTGGTAGTAATAGCGTCCGCGTTTTTCATCGTCACCGACCCGTGAAAACCAGGTTGACGGAACTTCGGCTAAATCTGTTCCCACAATGGCCTGCGTCTTGGCGACGCCTATGATGTGGCTTTGGGAAAGCAGGTCGTTCCGGAATCCACTGTAAAGATCTCTGTAAGTTGAGTCGGGAACGTCGATTTGCGGCGCACGAACAACCAATGTTTGGTCGATCTTCATTCCCAGGTTGTAGTTTCGGAGATAGCTGATCTGGGTATAAATGACGCCCATGCACACGATCATGATCAGCGTCGCCGAAAACTGAAATACCACCAATCCCTGTCTCAGCATTCGACCACCGCCGGTTGATTGAAGTTTGCCATTCAAAACGGCGACAGGTTCGAACGATGATAGCACCAACGCCGGATAGATTCCCGACAACACAGTTCCGCCTACGATTACTCCAGTGAACAGGTACCAAAACATCGGGTCCGCTAAGAAATTTGCCGGCAATGGTTGGCCTGAAAGATTTCTTAACGACGGGAAAGCAAGCCAGAGCATGAACAAGGAGAGTGTGCCCGCTAATAAATTAAGCGCGAATGATTCAGCGAAGAATTGTGAGATCAGTTGTGTTCTCAACGAACCCAATACTTTTCTCACACCAACCTCGCGGGCGCGGTTCATTGCCTTAGCCGTCGAAAGGTTTATATAGTTGACCCACGCGATAACGAGGATAAAACCACCGACCATAAGCATGATCCAGACCAGCGTAGCACTGCCGTTCACATCCGGTTCAAACCCTTTGTTGGAATACAAATGAATGCCTTTGATAGGCTCGGCAGCATAGACGGCGTTGTTCAGAATTTCTTTCATCGACGTCGACAGGTCCGTAATCTTTCTGTTGAAATCTGAAAGGTTGGCGCCCGGCTTCATAAGCAAGTACGTGTATTCATTGTTGCCAACCCATGAAGTCTCTTTGTAGTTCGAGAAAGGTGTTGCGGCAAGCGTCGAATGAGAGATGAACATGCTGACCTTTATGTGTGAGTTAGGGGGCAGGTCTTCCGTTACCCCGCTGACCGTGTAGTTATTGTGATCGATGGCCATTGATCGGCCCAGCAATCCGCGACTCTTGCCGAAATATTTTTCAGCGACAGATTTCGTCAGGACGGCATGCATGGGTTTGATCAAGGAATTATGCGGATCACCTTCAATGAACTGGATTGTAAATACGGACGCGAGCGATGAATCCGTTGCATAGATATTTTCTTCAAGGAATTTATTGGTGCCAATCTCAACCTCCGTTTCTCCATCGAACTTGGCCATCCTTACATAGTTCAGTACTTCCGGATATTTATCTTTTACCGTAGGGCCAAATGGCGCATGCGTTTCGCAGTCGGTACCGACGAACTCAGAACCTTTGTGGAGATTAATGTAGATCCGGTAGATGTTGTCTTTGTTGACATGGAAATCTTCGTAGCTACTTTCGAACCGGACATACTGCGTGATGAAGAAAAAGGCAGTGAGTCCCAGCGCGAGGCCAAATACGTTAATAAACGTGTAGACTTTGTTTTTCAGGAGATTCCTGAGGGTGACCAGGAAGTAGTTCTTGAGCATGGGAGTGGAGTTAGTATCGGTGGCGAAGAGCGGCCAGGTCGAAGATAAGAAAATTGTGTGGGGTGGGGTTTGAGGGCCACGAATGGAAATGAGGATTGATATGCTGCGCCTCGGCTTTGCTGGCGTCTTGTGCAAAAGCCCGGGCCTTTAGTCGTAAGCTCGCCGACGAAGAATCCACACAAATCGTGGGGCGCTACAAATTCGACGTCAAATCGAACGGCTCATGCGTCTCAAAGTCAGTCGCCACTGCTCCGGTCCTTTGTAGTGGTTGATGTTTGAGAATTCGTATTTCGGGCCATAACACTCAAATCCAAATAATTGCACAACTTCGGGCATGAAATGGATAGGATTGATCCTTGCTTCGGCTGCTGTTTTCCTGTTGACGACGGCATGCTACCTACTTTTAATCCGAACCTATGTTGCACCCGACCTATGGTTTAATCCTGCAGCTTGGGAGAATACTGGTGTTTTTGGCGATACTTTCGGAGGGCTGACTGCTTTTTTTAGCGCCCTTGCTTCAGGAGGTGTGGTTTACTCGCTAATTCAGCAACAGAAAGTCATTGATAGGCAGGAGAAAGAAATCAAAGACAACAAGGAATTGGCTTTAGAACAGAAAACATTGATAGCATCTCAGGCATTCGACAGTGCATTTTACAATATGCTTGCAATTTTCAACTCGATGAAAGCGGCGATATACCTTGCAGTTGGTTTTGACACTAAAAATCAGTTCCAACGATATCATGACAATAATCTTGGTCCGAACACTGCATTAAGAAACCGCTCAACATTGGATGATTTGAAGAAAGCGTACAATTTTCAAGGGGCGTACAGCCATGTACTTAACGACGAAGTAAATTCGACCTTCGGACAGTACCTGACAAGTTTCGAGTGTATGGTTGAGTTGATTATTGAGCAGTCGCCTTTTCGCGAGCGTCACCTTAGGTACTTCTTCGGCCAAGTTACAAACCTCGAAAAAATAATACTGTTATATCACTATCATTTAGGAGAAGGGTCCAAGCCGAAGTATTTCGATGATATCTACGTACTATTGTTTCGATCATTACGAGAGTCTCCAAACGAAGTATGGTCTACTCACGCGGGTCATTTTCAAGGAATGTTGCCACAAAATGGCGACAGGAATTTTGATGACGTCTCCCAAAGTAAATAATTCAGAAACACTGACTTTGTGTGACGGCCGGTCAATAGATTGAGATTTTTCGTTTAGGTTTCTCCTAATCGCCAAAAAAAGCCCCGGCGTTTCCACCGGGGCTTTTATCCATATCAGAAGATACTGTTACATCATTCCGCCCATTCCGCCGCCGGGAGGCATTGCGGGAGCTTCTTTGGTCGCTACGCTCCGTGAATACAGCATCACAACGCTCACTAAGAATTCACAAAGGACACAACGCTTTCGATGCGGTATTATTCGTTGTGTCCTCCGTGTGCATTCCGTCGTGTTCTTCGTGATCCTGCATTTCCCCGCTTGCGGGCTTGCCACAAAAAAAGCCCCGGCGTTTCCACCGAGGCTTTTATCCATATTAAAAGATACTTATTACATCATTCCGCCCATTCCGCCGCCGGGAGGCATTGCGGGAGCTTCTTTCTCTTCTGCGATCTCAGAGACAACGGCCTCTGTCGTCAGGAGCAGGCCTGCGATAGATGCTGCGTTCTCGAGGGCAAGACGAGCTACTTTAGTAGGATCGATAATACCAGCTGCGAAGAAGTCTTCGTACTTGTTGTCGCGTGCGTTGTAACCGAAGTCTTTCTTGCCGTCGCGAACTTTGTTCACAACAACAGAACCTTCCTGGCCAGCGTTCTCAGCGATCGTGCGCAGCGGAGACTCCAGTGCAAGGCGGATGATGTTCACGCCTGTAGCCTGGTCTTCGTTGTCGCCGGTGAGTGACTTCAACGCGTCTGTTGCACGGATGTAAGCAACCCCGCCACCAGGGATGATACCTTCCTGAACGGCTGCGCGTGTGGCATGCAATGCATCGTCAACGCGGTCTTTCTTCTCTTTCATTTCAACTTCAGTAGCTGCTCCGATGTAGAGGATAGCAACACCACCTGAAAGTTTTGCAAGGCGCTCCTGCAGCTTTTCGCGGTCGTAATCTGAAGTGGTAGTCTCGATCTGAGCTTTGATCTGGTTAACGCGGCCTGTGATCTCGCTCTTCTTGCCAGCACCGTTCACGATCGTCGTGTTGTCCTTGTCGATGTTGATCTTCTCAGCGCGGCCCAGTGAATCGAGCTTCGCATCTTCCAGTTTCATGCCTGTCTCTTCAGAGATCACGCGTCCTCCTGTGAGGATTGCGATGTCTTCGAGCATAGCCTTCCTTCTGTCGCCGAAGCCAGGTGCTTTCACAGCAGCTACGCGGAGCGCGCCACGGATCTTGTTCACCACGAGCGTAGCAAGTGCTTCGCCTTCAACTTCCTCGGCGATGATCAGCAGGGGCTTGCCTGTCTGAGCAGTAGCTTCGAGGATGGGGAGGAGCTCCTTCATAGAGGAGATCTTCTTGTCGTAGATAAGGATGAAAGGGCTGTCGAGGTCAGCTTCCATTTTCTCCGTGTTGGTCACAAAGTAAGGGGAGAGGTAACCGCGGTCGAACTGCATACCTTCTACAGTCTTCACTTCGGTCTCAGTTCCTTTTGCTTCTTCAACCGTGATAACGCCGTCCTTGCCGACTTTGTCCATCGCAGTAGCGATCATCTTACCGATCTCTTCATCGTTGTTCGAAGAGATAGTGGCAACCTGTGTGATCTCGTTTGAGCCTTTGATGTTCTTTGACTGCTTCCTGAGGTTTTCAACAACAGCTTCAACAGCCTTGTCGATTCCGCGCTTGAGGTCCATAGGGTTAGCACCAGCGGCCACGTTCTTGATGCCGTGTGCGTAGATCGCCTGTGCAAGAACGGTTGCAGTTGTGGTACCGTCACCGGCAGCATCTGCAGTCTTGGAAGCTACTTCCTTCACGAGCTGAGCGCCCATGTTCTCGATAGCATCTTTCAATTCAATTTCTTTCGCTACAGACACACCGTCTTTCGTGACAGTGGGAGCACCGAATTTCTTGTCGAGGATAACGTTGCGGCCTTTAGGTCCGAGTGTAACCTTAACGGCGTTGGCCAACTTGTCCACGCCCTTCTTAATCCTGTCGCGGGCGCCGGTATCGAATGTGATTTCTTTTGCCATGGTTTTGTAGTTGTTAGTGAGTTTGAAAAATTTTAGATGGTTCCGAAGATGTCGGAGTTGCGCATGATGAGATAATCTTTACCGTCGATGGTAATCTCAGTGCCTGCATATTTGCCGTAGAGAATATTCTCGCCGACTTTAACAGTCACCGGTTTGTCTTTTACGCCTTCACCAACGGCAATTACTTTTCCTTTTTGTGGTTTTTCCTTTGCCGTGTCCGGGATGATGATGCCGGAAGCGGTCTTTTCTTCCGCTGCTGCAGGTTCTACCAGCACGCGGTCTTCGTTGGGTTTGAAATTGATCTTCGCCATATGGATTTAGTTTTTAAAATTTTAAACAAACTGCCCCGCAAATGTCGATTATCGTGCCAAATGGCCCTTTTCTGACATTTTTTGCGGAATTAGGGTGCAATACTAAGGTTTTTCCCTGCCAAACAGGCAAAAATGGCAGTTTGGCAATGGGTCTAAATGCATTTTTTAGCCACGGATGACACGGATTGGCACGGATTAGCCCCGCCAAGGCGGGGCATCCGTGCAAATCTGCATTTGGTTCAAGAGAATTGTTCCTCCGTGAAAATCCGTGTCATCCGTGGCTTTTTCTTGTCAAGGCTGGGTCAGATCGACTTCAAAGCCGGCAGCGCAATTCCTGGTGATTCTTCGAGTCTTAGTGTCTTCGTGGCTAATTCTGTTTCTATCCTGGCATCCTTTTTTCGTATAATAGCATAGCATTTTTTCAGCTGTTATGGACAAGCTCAAGGACAACTGGCTGACAGACGGTCTGATCGACCTGGAATACAAAAAATACGTGCTGCTGGCCTATCTCAAAACTGTGAAAGAATCATTCGGACGTGTAGAGTTGTATCCCTACATGTCCGACCTGGTATTCCATTATCGGAATATTCTCACGCTTAAAGAGAACAAGTCGCTGATTTTCGAATCTTTTCCCAAAGAGCTCTCGCTCGAAAACCTGAAGGCGCTGGAACTAAACTACCGCAAGATGATCGAAGATGATGCCGTCATGCAAGAGATCGAGTCGATCATGGAATTTGCATTGCCGCAGTTTAAAGACTCTATGCACGAAGGCTCGACCATTTACGAGTTTGTGGAATCAAAGTGCGAGTTGATGCCGGTCGGCGTAGTCCCGCTCTACGCGAACGAGGGCTACATGTTCATCACGCAGCCACCTGAAAACGAAACGAACGTCTATCGCTATCAAGTCACCGTCTTCCAAAACAGTTCCGAACCGATGCGCGGTCTGCAGACGCAACTTATGTATACAACCCATTATAACTTCACGAACACGTACGAGCACATGAAGTTGTCGCTGATACGGCAGTACACGGACCTTCCGAACCCGGCAGCATTTTTGGTCTTATCGAAAATGAAGTTCCCCTATCACCAGACGTTGGTCCCCGTAGCGAAGAGATTGCTGGTGAAGCACCTGAGCAGGGCGGAATAGAGGTCTGAATTCAAGACTATATAATTCTGAATTTTTGATTTTAAATCATAAATGGGCCGACAGCATCGATTTGGTGCAGCCTGTGAGAATTTAAAATCCAGAATTAATCTAGAATCTAAAATTTACTTAGGATTCGTCGCGGTTGAATCGGCGGGCTTCGTCAGATTCTGTGAGGGGAGAACCTGCTGCTCTTTCGCGCGCTCCAACAGTTCATCGGATGCGGTGCCTGGGTTAGGCTGAACGAGGTTTGTAGCAAGCGTGAAAACCATCAGGATGATTGCGAGGCCCCATGTCAGGCGCTCCAACAAATCGCCGGTTTTTTTCACGCCGATCAGATTGCTGGCGCTGCTGCCGCCGAATTGGCTGGATAATCCACCGCCTTTCGAGTTTTGGGCCAACACCACGAGGACCAGCAACACACCCGCTACCAGGGCCAGGATTACATATAAATTGTACATAGGTTAACTTTTCAGCTTGTCAATTTGAGCCGCAAAGTAAGCCTTTTTCTGTGGAAACTTCCAAATCAGCTTCTTCAGGACCTCTACTGCCTTGTCCTTTTTACCTTGTTTCAGGAGGATGTCCACGAGGGTCTCAGACACGACGTTGTCGCTGAAGACGCCCGAATCCTCCGAAAGATCCTGCGGCGAAACCTGGGCTTTTGGCCGCGGCATGGCGGGCTTGGTCTTGATGAAATGATCTATGATCTCGGCCTGCTCTTTTTGCTTTGGGTTGTCTGTCTTGATCTTTTTGCGCGATGCTTTGATCTCTTCGATCAACGGTTCGCCGGACTGCTCCTTTTCTACCTGACCGTCATGTGTGAAGTCGGTTCCTGAGCCATCCGGATGAGCACTTTGAAATTCACCGAAGCTTATTTCAAAATCATGCTTGAGTTTCTGCAGCTTCTCCAGTTCCGCATACAGGTCATCGCGAAGGGCATCTCCTGAGAGGGGATTGTCGATATGAACGTGCTCAAACTTTAACTCTTCCTTCTTCGCCGGCTTCTCAACGATTACGACCGCCTTTTCTACCACTACGACAGGTTCGGGCTTCGCCATTATCTGATCCGGCTTTCGAGCCTCGACTTGCGGCGCGATGACTACTTCGCGAGTTTTAACTTGCGGCTTTGCGATGGCAGTTCCCGGCGCTGTCATCACCCATTTCAAAACTTGCCTGTCTGTGGAGTAAACAGCAGTCTGATGAAGCACTGTTTCCTGATCGGTACGCCTGAGGTCCTGGGCGGCACGTGCCATCAATAAGTGAAGCAGCTGGCTGTAGGGATATTGGTCTGAAAGCTTCTTAAGCTGTGCATAATCCTCATCGGTGAGGGCTGTAAAATTCTGAACGAGCGAGGGAAACCCGGGCGAATCCATGGGTGGAACTTGGTAGTAGGTGAGTAAATTTAATGTAAAATATACGAGCGCACAACTGATCTGAGCTTCTGCGCTGATGTTCTACTTTCGTTGATTAATGCCAATTGGCCATTGGCTTTGGCCCTTGGCAGAGTGCAGCTAATTATTGAAAATGTATTTCATTTCAACCGCGCATTTCATTGAACCTTAACCTTAAACCCTGAACCGTACGATTACCAGTTGGCAACAGTTGCGTTGAAAATATCAATCAAGATCTGATCTAAAATCTTCTTCTCCAGCGACTCCTGGACAGTGGTGAAGTTGAGGTTGTTATCGAAGTCGGCATAGAATGAGAATGATCTGTCTTTAAAATTATTCTTCGGCTCGATGATATCCTCATAGGTAATCTTCAGTGCGATGGTAAGACGCGAAAGCGCCGCAACCTGAGGTACATTGGGATCGGTGTTGGCAACAGGCGCAATCGGGTTGATCCTGTATTCGGATACGATTCCCTCAATATGTAGTTCTCCGTTTTCGGGCACGACGCGCAAGCTTGAGTTCTGCTGATAATAGTCTTTTACCCGGTTGGTAACCGTCTGGCCAATGTTGGCAGGGGCCAGGTCCGTGTTGTTGAAAAATGGATCGATGGTAATCGTTTTTGCCGTGGTTGCCGCGCCGGAAAACGAATAAACGCTGCATCCTTGCAGGCCAGCGACCAACACCAGAAAGAGAATGCAAAGGCTAATCTTCAAGGTCGTATTCTTTGATTTTGCGATAGAGGGTCCTTTCGGATATTCCCAAATCGCGTGCCGCGTATTTTCGTTTGTTGTTGTTCTTGCGTAGCGCGCGCATGATCAATTCTTTTTCCTTCTTTTCGATGGACAGCGATTCATCTTCTGATTCGTGGCTGATATCCTGGACTTCGTCGTGTTCTGCATTGCCCGGGCCGTTCGCTCCATTGATGTTGAGCAGAACGGGTGCATCCGTTGGCTCGGGCGCAGGCTGCACTTCAGAAAATAGCCCTGGGTTTTCTTTAATGATCTGTGCTGCGTTTGCAGGGTTGCCGACGTTTTCAAGAACGATGCGCTTCAGCTCGTTAACATCTTTGCGCATGTCGAAAAGCACTTTGTAAAGGATTTCCCTTTCGGAAATATCCTGCGTAGTATCGTCGCGGTAGAGTGCGGGTAAACTTGTCTGACGCGGCAGGTATTGCTGCAGCATTTCAGAGGTGATCTCTTTATTTTCGGTAGACAATACCGACATCTGATCGACCAGATTCTTGAGCTGCCGGATATTGCCGGGGAAACGGTATTTCAGCAAGACATCTTTTGCGTCTTCTGTCAGCGATATTGGTTTCACTTTGTAGCGTTCAGCGAAATCAGATGCGAATTTTCTGAATAACAATTCGATGTCCCTGCCGCGCTCTCTGAGTGGGGGCACAAAAATTGGAACACTGTTGAGCCTGTAATACAAGTCCTCACGGAATTTTCCGTTCTCAACCTTATTCATCAGGTTGACGTTCGTTGCGGCCACAACACGTACGTCTGTCTTCAGTACTTTCGAAGAACCCACTTTGATGAACTCGCCGTTCTCCAGAACACGGAGCAATCGCGCCTGTGTGCCGAGAGGCATTTCACCGATTTCATCGAGAAAAATGGTCCCGCCGTCCGTTACTTCGAAGTAGCCCTTTCGCGACTCGTGCGCTCCGGTAAACGAACCTTTTTCGTGTCCGAAAAGCTCGGAATCAATCGTGCCTTCTGGTATGGAGCCGCAATTGATGGCGATGAATTGCCCGTGCTTTCGGGGACTGAGTGAGTGAATGATTTTCGAGAACGATTCTTTTCCGCTTCCACTTTCGCCAGTGATCAACACGGTCATTTCGGTGGGAGCGACCTGCATGGCAACGCGCAATGCGTTATTCAGCATCGGCGCATTGCCGATGATACCGAATCGTTGCTTGACGCTTTGTATTTCGTTTTCTGTAATGGCCATTTATAACTAAACAATTTTACCGAACAACGTCGCCCGGGAGCAGCCGTCCACCCGGACATCGACGTATTGGCCTTTCATTTTATTTTCTTTTGGGAACACAATCACTTTGTTGGCGGAATTTCTGCCCTGCAGGAAGTCAGCTGAACGTTTTGAATATCCCTCGATCAATACCCGGAATGTTTTGCCGATATCGCGTTGGTATCGCTCCAATGAGTGCGCTCCCTGCCTTTCGATGATCTCTTCCAGCCGCCTCTTCTTTACTTCTTCAGCGATATCATCTTTGAACTTCTTCTCGGCGAGTGTTCCCGGTCGTTCCGAATAAGCAAACATATATGCGAAGTCGTACTTAACCAGGTCCATCATCGACAATGTTTCACGGTGCTCCTCTTCAGATTCGGTACAGAATCCCGTGATCATGTCGGAAGAAATGCCACAGTCTTCACCGAGTATTTCCCGGATCCGGCTTATCTTATTCAAATACCATTCCCTCGAATAGCCCCGATTCATCAGCTCGAGGATGCGGCTATTGCCACTCTGCATCGGCAGGTGTATGTACTTGCAGATATTCTCATACCGGGCCATCGTATGAAGAACGTCGTCAGTGATGTCTTTTGGATGCGATGTTGAAAAACGAATGCGAAGATCTTTGTCAACCAACGCAACTTTTTCCAGTAGTTGAGCGAAATTCACCACCCCACTTATATCCTTTTTTTCAAGTCTCGCTTTGTTGTTTTCTTCAGCGCTCCACTTATAAGAGTCCACGTTCTGACCAAGCAATGTTACCTCTCTGAACCCTTTTGAAAACAGGTCACGCGCTTCAGCGACAATGGATTCCGGATCACGGCTCCGCTCACGACCGCGTGTGAAAGGCACTACGCAAAAGCTGCACATGTTGTCGCAGCCACGCATAATCGAGATGAACGCGGTAACGCCGTTGGAATTCAGTCGCACGGGTGTGATGTCTCCGTATGTTTCCTCGCGCGAGAGAAATGTATTAACGGCCTTGTCGCCTTCATCGACCTGTGATATTAGTTGAGGCAGATCGCGGTAAGCGTCAGGTCCTGCAACCAGGTCCACTATCTTCTCTTCTTCAAGAAACTTCGACTTAAGCCGCTCAGCCATACAGCCAAGCACGCCCACCATAAGCTGCGGGTTGTTCTTCTTTAGCCCATTGATGTGCGTGAGCCTGTTCCTGACTGTCTGTTCCGCTTTCTCTCTAATCGAGCATGTGTTGAGGAAGATCACGTCGGCTTCGTTGATTTCGCTTGTAGTCTGAAACCCCGACTGTTTTAAAATAGAAGCTACAATCTCGCTGTCTGAGAAATTCATCTGACAACCATAGCTTTCGATATATAGTTTTCTTCCTGAAGGAGCCATTTGAAACGTCCCTCCAGGATTCACCTTCGCTGAAGACGACAATTTCAGGTCTTCTTCAGGTATAAAGTCCAAATCCGCAATCAATTCCTTCATTTCAGCAAATCAAGACTGCAAATTTACGACTTTTGGAATTGCTGTGACATCTTGTCAGTCGGTAAATTGAAAAGTAGTTTTGACTTTTAAAATTGTATGGCAATTGTAAAATCACTTCGAGGACATACACCTAAGTTTGGGAAGGACTGCTTTTTGGCCGACACCGCTGTAGTGGTGGGTGAGGTGGTAATGGGGGAAAATTGTACAGTTTGGTTTAATGCCGTCGTTCGAGGAGATGTCCATTCAATTACCGTGGGCAACAACACGAATATCCAGGACGGCGCAGTTATTCATTGCACATATCAAAAGGCTCCCACCATAATTGGTAATGATGTATCCATCGCTCACAATGCGATCGTGCATGGATGTACTATACACGACCGCGTGTTGGTAGGCATGGGGGCCATCGTGATGGACGGCGCAGTTGTTGGATCGGAATCTGTGATAGCTGCTGGAGCAGTTGTTCTGCCCGGGACTATTATTGAGCCTGGAAGCACATACGCAGGCACACCTGCGAGGAGAGTAAAGGACACAAGTCCGGAAATGCGCGAGGTCATAACTCGCACCGCGAAGAATTACCCGATGTACGCGAAATGGTACAAAGAGTAGTTCAGGGAAAACTTTTCAAAGCAGCCGGGGCCTGATCATTATATTCGCGGCCTTTGCGCCTTTGCCCGCAATTCTTCTATATTTGCGGCCCTAATTAACAACTATGAAAAACCTTTCTCTGATCCTGAATGCGGTATTGCTGGTGGCCGTAGGAACGTTGTTTTACCTGCACTTTGCCGGATCCAAGTCCTCAAAGGGTTCGTCCGCAGGCCTTCCAAAGGATATGAAAATCGCTTTTATCTATTCTGATTCCGTTCTCCAGAATTACGACTATTTCAAAGTCAATCGCGATAAGCTGGAAGCAAAAGGAAAGAAGCTCGATCAGGATCTTCAGACTCGTGCACAAAGTCTTCAAAATGAATTCGAGCAATACCAACGCAGTGCCAGCACATTAACAATGGGGCAGGCCCGCGCTGTGGAAGAGGACCTGACCAAGAAGCGCCAGAACCTCGAGATGTATCAGCAAAGTCTTTCGCAGGAGATGCTGGCCGACCAGGAAAAGGTCAACCAGGAGATCTATCGCCGCGTGACGGAATATTTGAAAACCTACGGTGAGCAAAACGGACTTCAGGTTGTGCTGAAGTACAACCAGCAAAGTGACCTGCTATTTGCAAATCAGGCTATGGACATCAGCAAAGAGGTAGCTGCCGGTCTCAATGAAGCGTTCAAGGTGGAACAGGCGGGAGGCGGAGCGAAGAAAGATTCGACAGCAACAAAGAAGTAGTAAGCATCAGCTGAAAAGAATATCAAAACCAGAACCGGCTTCGAGCCGGTTTTTTTTGCCAGGGATTACTCGGATTGTTGTAACCGGTCGCGTATCATTTTTTGGACTTTCAGCATGTTCATGTTAATCTGTGTCACCCGTGGCTAACGGTCTTTTTTGTCTTCTTGCCGCGAACTCGTAACTTTCTACAATGATTGAGAGGCTGTTAAGCTTTTTGAATGTCCGGCCGGAGGAACGACTCCAGGTAATGTTGATGCTTGGTGGCGGCTTCTTCATGGGGATATTCCTGGCCACTTACAGCGTTGTGGCTGAATCACTTTTCCTTAGTACGCTTGGCAATGAGTTGAACAAGGCATTCCTTATGTCCGGCGTTCTCGGAATCTTGGCCACATTGGTGTTTTCCTATGCGCAGAACATTATCAAGTTTTCAAATCTCACAACGTCCACGATCCTGTCGGTGGTGGTGATCACTGCGCTCTTCTATGTGGGCTATCACTATGGCCCTGAAGAGTACAAGCAGCCCATCATTTTCTTCATGTTCTGTATGACCGGGCCTCTTACCGCGATACTGCTCCTCAGCTATTGGGGTATCTTCGGCAGGCTCTTCAACTTCAAGCAATCCAAGCGGATCATTGGATGGATCGACACAGGTCAGCTCATCGCGGTGATCATGGCCAACATCCTCATCCCTATTACAGCAGTGTTCTTCCCTGCGACAGATAACTATTTGATAATCTGTATTTTAGCAATAATTGCATCCGCTATACATTTTATTGTCATTTCTGTAAAATTCCCATTGATCAAGAATGATCCCAAGGAATTCGACACGACTGTACGAAAGGAAACGAGCATGGTCCGGGTTTTAACAGATCCGTACACCAAGTTGCTCTCCTTGTTCCTGATCATCTCGATGGTGGTGCTGATTTTCGGTCAGTTTACTTTTCAGGAACTGATCAAGGTTCAGTATCCGAATCAGCGGGAACTGACAAACTTCCTGGCATACTTTAACGCCACCATTTACGGACTGAGCTTCGTAATGCAGACGTTCGTCAACGATCGCATCGTTAGCAACTACGGTATACGCGTCGCCCTGATCTTGCTGCCGCTAGTCGTCGGTGTATTTGCTATCAGTGCCAGCCTTACCGGCGTGGGATTCGGATACACCCCGGAGATGGCGCCTCGGGCGTTCATATACTTCTTTTTGTTCGTTGCGCTCATTAGACTGTTCAACAACATGATTCGCGATTCACTTGAGAATCCGATGTTCAAGCTGCTATTCATTCCTCTCGACAGCCGCTACCGTTTCGGTATTCAATCGAAAGTTGAAGGAGTTGTCAACGAGACTGGACGGTTTATCGCGGGTATCCTGATTTTCACATTTGCGTCGTTGCCATTCTTTAAGATTGTGTGGATGCCGATTCTTATCAGCATCCTTGTCGGCTTGTACTTCGTCGTGATCCGGAAACTTTATGCAGGATACAAGGCAAAAATCCGGTCAAAGCTGGAAACGGTACAATCTTCGTCCGATAAACTCGAGATTGGGTACGAGCAGATAACCCGCAAGCTGGAATCAAGACTATTGCATGGCACGCCTGGCACGGCGGTGTTTGCCTACAAGCTGCTGGAGAAGATCAATCCTTCGAACATGAGCTTCTGGATCAATAATCTTATAAGGAATGACCAGGAGGAAACACGGGAGTATGCACAGCGACGAATGAATGAGATCAAGGGGCTTTCTGTTTCTGATAAATATGTTATCCGGTTCGACGCCACCAAGTCGGACATGTCAAACAAGAATTTGCTGTCAAAAAATGATCTCGAGTTGATCATCAACAGCGGCGGCGACATTACAAAGTCACGGATTATGCGATTGGCCCGCGCCTCGGATCCAGGCGACAGGCAGTATGCGGCCGAGTTGCTGCTGCACACATCGACAGATGAATATACATCGTTCCTGATAGAGCTGCTAAACGATTCGGAGTCCAAAGTCAGGAGCACTGCGATCAAGACTGCCATTAAGAAGAACAGCCCTGAGGTGATCCTGGCCCTGATAGAAAACCTTTCCAATCCACAGTACAGCAACCAGGCAATGAGCGCGCTTGCACTCATCGGCGGGAAGGCACTTAATCAACTTGACAGTGCTTTTTATAGATCCGGTCAATCAACTCATACTCTGATACTTATCATTCAGATTATCGGTAGGATAGGAGGCCAACGGGCGAAGGATTTGCTGTGGAATAAGATTGATTATCCCGATAAGGTGATCCTGTCGCGGCTCTTGCTGGCGATGGGAGAAGCGGGGTTCAAAGCGGGCATTGCCCAGATCTCGCGAATCAAATATGCCATCGAAAGTGACATTGGAGACATCAGCTGGAACCTCAGTGCAATCAATGAACTGGGCAACGAAGGTTTTGCCAAGCACGTGAAGGATGCCGTGCGTGCAGAGATCACCAACGATATCGAGCACGTCTACATGTTGATGGCTATGCTTTATGACACGCGTTCAATCCAGCTTGTGAAAGAAAACATTGAGAGCGGCACAGTAGAGGGTACTGCGTTTGCCATCGAGCTGTTGGACGTTTTCCTTTCAGAGCAGCTCAAGCAGCGCGTCATCCCGGTGTTGGACGAGCTATCGGAGCAGGAGCGTATAAAGCGTCTTGAAGTGTTTTACCCCCGCATCGATCTTGATGAAAAACTTGTCCTTAAGTTCCTGATCAACAGGGATTTTACTCAGACCAACCGATGGACGAAAACTTGCGTGCTTCGTCAGATCGGCATGTTGAAGATCCCGGAATTCACACTTGACCTTATTGCACAACTCTTCAATCCCGACCTGCTCATTCGCGAAATGGCGGCGTGGGCATTGAATGAAGTTGATCCTGAAAGCTACGCGCCGAATGTTGCGCGCCTTGGCGAAGATGCTGAGCGCGATCTCAATGAGATCATCTTACTTAAAGAGAAGTCGATGCTATTCGACAAAGTCATGTTCCTGGGTGAGATGGAGATCTTCAAGGGAACCTCCGGCCTTTCGCTTTCATTTTTGGCAGACATAGCCGAGGAGCAGTCAATAGGTGTCAATCAGTCTATGACTCTGGATGAAAGGTCTAATAATTACTTTTACATCGTGTACCGGGGCACGGTGAATTATTTCCTAAACGGAGAGCAAAAAGCGGCATACTCGCCTGGGCAATTTCTGGGAGAAATGCTCGCCCTGCCCGGTTTTGCGCAGTCAAACATTGTCCAGGCCACTGAAAAAAGCGTGTTGCTGAAGATTAACAAGGACCTTCTGTACGAGCTTTTGGCCGAAAATGTGAAGCTCGCAGACCGTGTTTTGGAATATGTCTAAATTCTGCTAATTTTCAAGGATTTTTTAAGCTGATCCGTTAGAAAGGCCTCAATTCGCGTGATTTTTTAAACATTAGAGTTGGCTGTCAACGGGTTCAAGGTTAATTTATTAATTTACTGATCCTATAATGCCCCAATGCTGAATTATTCCGTACAGGCGGGAGAATTAATGGACGACAGCAACCATGCCGAAGAAGGGCTGGAGCCGATCGGCGTTAACCCGTTTCCCGGCCTTCGTCCGTTCAGCATAGAAGAATCACAACTGTTCTTTGGAAGAGAAGGGCAGGTTGATGAAATCCTCAAGAAGTTGTCGCTCAACCGCTCAGTAACCATCATGGGTTATTCGGGCAGCGGTAAATCCAGTTTAATGTTCTGCGGTCTTGTGCCCGTTCTCTACGGTGGGTTCATGACGGACGTGAGTCCGAACTGGCAGGTGATCACGACGCGTCCCGGCGGTTCTCCAATTCAAAATCTTACAGAATCAATCGTTAATCACCTTGAAGCAACGGGCAAGATCAGCGCTGAAGATAAGACGATACAGTGTGCCGTGATCAAGTCCGTGTTGCTAAGCGGACCTACTGGACTTTGCGAAGTGGCGCAATATTTACAGAGGATTGAAAACGAGAACGTATTCTTCCTTGTCGATCAGTTTGAAGAACTCTTGCGCTACCGCGAGCAGGCAGAGGAGATGTCGAACGAGTCTGTGCACTATGTGAACCTGATCCTGAACGCCGTACATCAGCGGGAAGTACCTGTTTACATTGCGCTTACGATGCGTTCGGATTTCATCGGCGAGTGTACAGTATTCCCTGGCCTAACCGGAATGATCAACGAGAGCAATTATCTCGTTCCGCAAATGAACCGGGCCGAAAGGCGGCTTGCAATAGAAGGGCCGGTTGCCGTAGGTGGCGGAAAGATCACGTCGCGCCTCGTTAAGAGGATACTCAGTGACATAAGTGATCACCAGGATCAGTTGCCGATCATGCAGCATGCCCTCATGCGCACCTGGGATTATTGGGTTGCCAACCGGGAGCCAGGCGAGCCCATGGACCTGCGCCATTACAATGCGATCGGAAGAATAAGCCAGGCTTTGTCGCTGCACGCCAACGAAGCCTACGAAGAGCTCACCAGCGAGCAGAAGGAAATTGCCGAAGTGCTGTTCAAAAGCATCACGGAAAAGAACGAAGAGAATCAGGGCTTGCGGAGGCCGTCCAAGGTAAAACTTATCTCCGAGCTCGCAGGTGTGAGTGAGGATGAGGTCATTAAAGTCGTAGATAATTTCAGAAGAACGGGCCGATCATTCCTGATGCCGGGCGGTCATGTGACATTGACCGGAAGCACGACTGTAGAGCTTTCGCACGAGAGCTTGATGCGTATCTGGAACCGTCTTGCAAACTGGGTGGATGAAGAGTTTGAGTCGGCCGGATTATATAAGCGTATCTCGAACGCCGCCGCGCTTTATCAAACCGGTAAAGCCGGACTTTGGCGTCCACCTGATCTTCAGCTCGCCCTCAATTGGCAGAAGAAACAGAAGCCAACGCGCGTCTGGGCCCAGCGCTATGACGTCGCATTCGAACGCGCTATCGTCTTCCTTGACACAAGCCGCATCACGTATGAGGCCGAACTCAAAAATCAGGAAATGTTGCAGCGACGTTTGCTGCGCCGTGCACGTGTGACTTCAATCGTGCTGGGAACCTCTACAGTCATCGCGGTACTCTTTATGCTTTATGGATTGATTCAGTCCATCGAGGCTGGAGCACAGCGGGACCTTGCTATTAAAAACGAACAGGACGCCATCGTTGCAAAGCTTGAAGCAGATAAGCAGCGGGACATCGCAAATCAACAGACTAAGATCGCTCTTGAAAGGCAGAAGCAAGTAGAGGAGGCTAACATCAAGGTAGAGGAAGCATTGCGTGCAGCGAAGATCGCTCTTGCTGAGGCGGAGACGCAGTACCGAAACGCACTCTTGCAGGAACAGAAAGCTATCGCCTCACAAAAGCTCGAGACGGTTGCTAAAGAAGAAGCCATTAAACAAACGGAGATCGCACAGAAGGCCCGTGACCAGGCTAATCGCTTGCTCTATTTGTCAGTGGCGCAGTCCATGGAAGCAAAGTCTGTGACGATGGACGACAAGGACCTTGCGGGGTTGCTCGCCATGCAGGGGTACCTGTATCACACAAAGTATGAAGGTCATAAATATGACCCTTATGTTTTCAAAGGATTGTATTATTCCATTGCCAAGCTTTCAGAAAATTTCAATTACAACCAGGTTAAAGTGCCTGGCAATCTAAAGAATAAGATGTTTGCTCTTGCGGTTGGAAAGTCTGGAACATCTTTTTATACGACAGGTAATGATGGCCGCATATTCCGCGGGGATTACCAAAAGCTGACCGCAGATAATCTCGTGGATTTTAATCCGTATCCCAATCAGGTATTGGCACTTAGCCCGGATGAAAAGTTTCTTGTTGTCGGCAGTGACTCGGCGACTATCCAAATATTCCACCTTGACAAGCCGGGCGAGAAGCCAGGTCTCGTCACGGGCCACAAGGGATACGTCAAGGATATAAAATTCCTTCCTGACAACTCAGGATTCCTTTCAGTCGGAGCCGACCGGACGGTTCGTTTTACAAACCATGTAACAGGACAGGGTCGTGTGCTCGCAACCTTGCCGTATGAGCTGAAGACTATCGACATAAGCCCTGACGGCAACTGGATGGCAGGAGCAGCGGCAAGCGGACAGCTGATCATGATGAACCTTCAGACCAATGCATTCGAATTAAAATTTGATGAATCTGTAAATCAGGTCCGCGTATTGTCGGTGGTCTTCCATCCCCATAAGCCGATCCTTGCGTACGGAACTGAATTCCTGGACAAAGATTCGAAATGGAAGGGCTCTGTGAAATTGTTCAACTACGAAACCCAGGAGATCGAGAAGGAGCTAAGGGGTCATAACGCGGGAGTATCTGACGTAGAATTCAGTCCGGATGGATTGTTGCTTGCCAGCGCGGGTTACGATAAGAAGTTACAAATGTGGGTTGTAGACCATGAAGAGGAAGACCTGCCTGTGGTGATGGACATTAATAACAGTAACATCTGGAAGCTTGCGTTTACCAAAGGATCGGATTATCTCCTCGCTTCCTGCAACAACGGTGAAGTAAGAGTATGGCAGACGGACCCAAAGGCGCTTGCTGAGCAGATCTGTCCGAAGCTGAAGCGCAACATGACAAAAGAAGAGTGGGAAATATATGTAGGCAATGGAATTGGATATGAGTCGACTTGTAAGAGTCTTTTGATAAGTGATTTTTAATGAGCAAGGCGACCCAATTTCTTATTGCGGGACTTTTTATTTTTTCCTGCACGCACCAGATGCGTGCACAGGGTAGTGACTGCGATCTTGCGCTCACTCACGCCGAGTCTGAATTCAGCGCCGGGCACTTCTATTCGATTCCCTCTATCCTCGGACGGTGCCCGGAAGACGGGTTGTCCAAAGAAAATACGGTACGCGCCTACCTGTTGTTGTGTCAGGCGTACCTGATCCTTGATAACCCCATCGCTGCCGATGATGCTTACTTGAAACTTCTGAAAGTAGATCCTGAGTATGTTGCTACGGAAGACAAGGATCCGATTGATGTTGTCTATCTGAGTAAGAAATTCACCGCCACGCCGATCTTCACACCTCATTTTCGGTTGGGCCTCAACACATCTTTATATCGTACGATCTATTCCCTGAGCACTGAACCCTATGGTCTGCAGCCTTCCAATACGCTGAAGATAGGATTCCAGGGCGGCGGAGGCCTGGATTGGAATATCGACGACAACTTCAGCCTCGGCGTGGAGTTGATTTTTTCAACACGGGGCTACAAACGCACGCGCACCGATGTTCTTTCTGCTGGCGACCGCTCGGAAGTTACTGCGAGTCAGAATTGGATAGATATGCCCCTTTATTTCAAGTACTCCTATGACAAGGGAAACATTCGTCCGTTCGGTTACGCAGGCGTCGCACTTAACTATCTTATTTCGGCAGACAACCTGATGCTGTTTACAGATGTCAAGGCAACAGGATCGCAGTTACTTGCTGAAGGTCCGAGTGAAACCGTCACTTATCAGCGCAATCAGTGGAACCGCTCTTTTTTGGTTGGCGGTGGGATCAAATACAAGTGGGGTAAGGATTTTCTTTACGTAGACTTACGCTATATGGGAGGCCTGTCAAACATTGCTGACCAGAGCACGATATACTACCAGGATCCGTCAAAAGTCAATGCTGCCCAGATCGGCAACCCGAATCTCTACATGTCCGGAAACGTGACCAAGTATCGGTATGTCTCTGATTTGTTCCGGCTCGATAATGTTTCTCTGTCTTTTGGATTCATCAGGCCGATTTATGATCCACGAAAAGTGAAGAAGGCAAGAACGAAAAGCCTTTCGAGGAAGATTGAACGGGAAGAAAGGAAGAAAACAAAATGAGTCGTAGCATCCGCATCGGTTTTATCGCGCTCGTTATCCAGCTGGTTGTTGGGGCATGTGATTCCAGCTCAAACCTGGACGATCCAAATAGCTCTTACTTCGTCAAGTTTTATGGCGGTGATGGGGACCAGACAGGAGACGATATCGTCGCGCTGCCTGACGGGACTTTTATTCTTTTTGGTACAACCAAAGCCAGTGGTGCGGAGAAGACAAGCCAATGGTATCTCGTGAAAGCGGATGCGAAAGGAAACGTTGTCTGGGAAAAGAGATTTGGAGGACTAAATAACGAGGAGGCCAGGGACATCGAGCTGACTTCTGCGAATACACTGGTCGCCGTAGGCAATACTTACACGACGCCAACGGACCGTGACATCATGCTCATGACCTTTACCCTTGATGGTACAAAAGTCGACAGCACAACGGTAAGTTTGGGAACGCCGGGTACCGATGAGGATGCAGCCTCGGTTACAGTGATATCCAATGGATTTATTGTTGCCGGATCTACGAACAACACCAGCCTGAAAGCCGGGTCGTTGGCAAATGATCAACGGGATGCTGTGCACCTCAGGTTCACGCCTGCACTCGTACAATATCCAAATTCCTGGGCCCGATCATATGGGCCGGGTACCTACGATGCTGCAGGAAAGGTCATCGAAATAAGTCCGACACAATTTTATGTTTTTGGCTATTCCAACAAGAATGTAGCGGGCCAGCCTGTTGCCAATCTGAATTTTTGGGTGTACGGGATTGGCCAATTCGGAAGTCCCAACTCAAATGAGTACACGATAGGAGATCCAAACTCCGATGAGATCCTCAGTTCAGTGTCAGTGAAAGTGACTTCAGGGGCGACCGATTATTTTATCAGCGGGATGACGTACACGCTAACGGCGACGAGGCAGTCGGATGTTTATATCACCAAACTTAGAGAGCCACTTTTCCCATCCATCACTACACTTCCGCCGCCGCTTTACCAAAAGCCGTTGTCACTTAAACTGGGTTCAGGCCTTCCTGACAACACGGCGATTTTTACAACCAAGGATGGTGGCTTTTTGCTGCTGACAAACGAAAAGAGTTTTAATGACAATCAAAATTGGATGTTGACCAAGGTTGACACTTTTGGCTCGCCTGTCTGGAGCCTTCCTATCATTTTTGGAGGGGAGGGGTTGGATAGCTGCGGATCCGTTCAGGAACTTCCGGATGGCCGGATAGTGCTGATCGGTACGATGCGCACGGGGAAACCAGACGCAGGCGAATTTAAGATGACCTTGATAAAGGTTAACCAGGATGGGAAGTTCGCGAACTAGCGTGGAACGTGCCTATTTTGGGTTACTTTTAGAGTTTTGATATTATATAAGTCATTGGAATAGCACGCAGCCTCGTACATGCCCCATTTTACCCGTCGCAACACGCTTTTTTCCCTGTTTTCCAGCTGCCTGGTAGTCCTGCTATTATCCTTCACCGCAAAGGCTCAATCGACAATAACCTTTGCGACGCCCATCTCGAACCTTTGTCCCGGTGTCCCTCAGGTACTATCACCGATTACCGTATCTGAAACAACGCTTAGTGCTTTCGGCGCTGCTACCAACAACACGTTTATTATTACCGCTCCCGCGAACTTTGAATTCATTCCCGGAACGGGCGTCATAAATATTACATCCGGTGGGGAACTGTCGTATGTCGCGGCGTCCTATACAGTTACAACATCGACAGTTTCAATTGCATTTAATAACATAGGTGACGGATCATCTCTCGACTCATTTACTATTACGGGCTTGCAAGTCAAAGCAACTGCGGCGGGCGCTGCCGGAGACGTGCTTCGACTTACCGGAGTTGCGGGCGGCGATTTAGTAATTGCCGGCGACGCGGATAACGGTACTGGTATGACCTATGCAAGCCTTGCGAGCCTTATACCACCTTCCATATCGACGCAGCCCAATCCACAAGCACTTTGTACGGGAAGCAACGCCACCTTCAGTGCTGTTGCTGCAGGTACCGGTATTACGTATCAATGGGAAGAAAAAGTGGGAGCCGGAGCGTTTGCGCCTATTTCAAATGGCGGACAATACAGCGGCGCAACGACGGCGACTTTGACGATAACGGGTGTTACGACGCCTCAAAGTGGAAATCTATATCACTTAGTAGTATCCGGATCGTGCCTTCCGCCCGTCACGAGCAATAACGTTGCGCTCACAGTTAATCCGATTCCTGCTACACCAGTGATCACTGGTCCGGGAGCCGTGCCAAGTCCTATTGTGCAATGCCAGGGCCTGGGAACAATCACGCTTACGAGCTCCGCTGCGCCCGCCGGTGGAACATATCAATGGTACAAGGATGGGATAGCAGTGGGAACGGCTTCAACGCTTGTTGTAAGCGAAGTGCCGGCCAGCTCCGGAAGTTACACGGTTACTGTCAGTGACGTGACGCCGACTTTTTGTACTTCGGCTCAATCGGTGCCTTATGTATTGACCTTCAATCCAAACCCGGCAGCTCCAACGATAACAACTCCGGTCACCTCCGTGTGCACTGGCGGAAGCATCAACGTAAACGTCAACCCCAGTCAATCAGGCGCTAACTACCAGGTATTTGATGGCGTGACAGCCGTCAGCGGAACGTTTGCCGGCACCGGTGGCCTTTTATCAATCTTGACCTTTCCGTTGGCAACTAATCCTTTGACTGTCAGGGTATCGATTCCTGCTACCGGGTGCCAGTCGTCTGCCAATACCGGGATGATCACAGTGAATCCTTTACCTACTGCAAATGCCGGTGGACCGGTAAGTGTGTGTCAAGGCCTGACCACCGTGTTAGGTGGATCTGGGAGTGGTGGAACCGGACCTTATACATATGCTTGGAGTCCCTCGGTGGGATTAAGTGCCACCAACATTGCGACTCCCACCTTCAGTGGTCTCACTACAACAACTTATTCGCTGGTTGTTACTGATGTTAAGTCATGTACTTCAGCAGCAAATTTTGCAACAGTAACTGTGAATCCGAGGCCGGTTGCGAACGCGGGTCCTGATAAGAACGTATGTTCGGGTTTATCGGTAGTGATCAACGGATCGGCAAGTGGTGGAACAGGACCGTATACATACAGCTGGAGCCCTGCCACAGATCTCGATGACGCTACGCTGGCCACGCCAACATTTAGCGGACTCAGTACAACAACGTTAACCCTTACCGTCACCGATGTCAATACGTGTACTGGTACCGATGTTGTTATTGCCAACGTCAATGCTTTGCCCGTTGCCGATGCGGGATCGAACCGCCCGATCTGCGCAGGTTCGAATACAACTTTAGGCGGAACTCCGACAGCGTCCGGTGGTAGCGGATCTTATTCCTATGATTGGAAAGTGGGCGTGGCAACTGTCAGCACTGCCTCCAATCCTGTTGTAAGTCCTGCGAGCACTACCACTTATAATCTCACGGTGACAGACGGTAGCGGATGCGTTGCCACATCGAGTGTGATTGTTACGGTCAACTCTATCCCTGCGATTCCGACGTCATCGAGCCCGACACCGATATGTGTGGGCGGCACGAACCCGACGTTGACGGTGAGCGGAGCAGGTGGAGCGTCGTTTGACTGGTATTCAGATGCCTCGCTGACGACGAACGTACAGAGTGGAGCGAGTTACACACCGACAGTTAGCGGAGCTGCGGGCAGCTATGTTTATTATGTAACCCAGACGGTAAGTGGATGTTCGAGTGCAGCCCGGGTGGTGACGGTAGTTGTAAACCCGGCAGTGGTAGCGGCGGCGGGTGGCGATGCGACGTTGTGCAGTGGATCGAGCGTGAGCCTTGGAGGCAGTCCGACGGGAATAGGAGGCAACGGGAGTTACACATATAGCTGGTCACCTGCGACAGGATTGAGCAGCGCGACGGTATCCAATCCGGTTCTTACGCGCACGGTAGTGAGCGCCTCAACGTTCACCTACACAGTAACAGTAACAGACGGTAACGGATGCGTAGGCACCGACCAGGTAGATATCACATATAATCCAATCCCAACACTAACACAGCAAGCGGACGTTAGCGAATGTCCAGGCTTTGTCCAGCCTGCAATTACGTTTGTCACAGACATGGATCCGGTGACCAGCTACAACTGGAATGTCACAAACTTCGCGGCGCTTGGGCTCGCTGCGGGAAGTGGAACATCCGGAAGCATTCCTGGTTGGACGTTTGGAAGCAACACAGGTCTCGCAGACATAATTGGCGTGGCTACGGTAACTGCCACAAAAATTGGATGCACGAGTGCAGTTATGATATTCCAGATCCGGCTAAGACCGAGTCCGGTGGGAGTACCGGCGAGCTTACCGGTCTGTAGTGATGTGGCTCTCGGTCCGGGTGCGCTGCTTACAACCAATGGCTCCAGCGTGAGTGCGGCAAGCTATAATATAACAATATCGAATCCGGGAGGTTTGACTCAGAGCGCCGGTCTGCCCTCGGCGGTGGGACCAGGTAAGCCAGCCAACGAACTTATTGACGATGCGTGGACCAATACAACAGCGACCAGCAAGATCATTACTTATAACGTAGTACCAGTCAGCAGTGCAGGATGTCTGGGCAATCCGTTCACGATCACGGTGACGGTTAACCCCGAGCCGGTAGGTGTGTCGATCGGAGCAAGTCCGGTGTGCAGCGATGTAGTGCTCGGAGCAGGTTACACATTGAGTACATCTGCAGGTCCGGCGGTGAGCGGGTATAACATTGTATCGATCACAAATCTAGCAGGTCTGACAGCGAGTGCGGGCTCACCGGCAGTAGCGACTGGTCAGGCGGCGAACGTATTGACAGATGATGCGTGGACC
>JBGAKL010000016.1:0-77407 GCA_044224375.1 Cyclobacteriaceae bacterium | reverse complement strand
ACTCAAGCTGGAAAAAACAAAATGAGCGTCCTTAACGCTGTGCGAAACAAGTTGATAAGTAGGGTTTACGCCTGTGTACACAACAACAGGCCCTATCAAAAAATATATCAAAATGCCCTTGCCTGAACCATAGAAATCGCCATGACACGAAGAAACGCGAAGAGCTTCCTGATTTTGCAGTCTTAGCGTGTCTTTGAGCCTTTGCGTCTTCGCGGCCAATAATGCACTCAATAAATATTCCATTATGAGATTCCTTGCTCTCTGTCTTCTTTTTATTTCGACTCTTGCACTTGCCCAAAAAACAAAACCCGATCTAGAATCCATTTCAAGAAAGCACGCCATCGCGTCATTCAAGGAACTACATGAACTGCTGAGTCTCACCAACGACGCACACTTTCCCACGGACATCGAAAAAAACATTCAATGGTGTGAAGCGGCATTCGCCAGGCGTTCATTCACAACAAAACGACTGCAAACGCCGACGGTTCCCCTTCTTCTCGCAGAGCGTTCGGTGAAAAATGCAAAAAAGACCGTATTGGTCTATCTGCAAATCGACGGCCAACCCGTCAATCCTTCTGCCTGGGATCAGGAAGATCCCTGGAAGCCGGTATTGAAAGAGCTTGGACCAGACGGTAAATGGAAAATCATTCCTTACGAAAATCTTCAAGCGTCGATTAATCCTGACTGGAGAATTTTTGCACGTTCCACTTCGGATGCCAAAGGTCCGGCCATGGCCTTCATCGCATCATTGGATGCGTTGGCAGAGCTTAACGTCGCGCCAAACTATAACATCAAGGTCATCATGGATTTCGAGGAAGAGCTCGGATCTCCGAATCTGCCCGCCGCAGTTTCCACTTACAAAAGAGAGCTAAGTGCCGACATGTTGATCATCTATGACGGCCCACGCCACATCAGCAATCAACCTACGCTCAGTTTTGGCGCCAGAGGCATCTGCGAGATAACGCTAACGACTTTCGGACCAAGAACGCCGGTCCACAGCGGCAACTATGGAAACTACACGCCCAATCCCGCCTTGCGCCTGGCTTCACTGCTGGCATCCATGAAGAATGAGGACGGCCTCGTGACGTTGCCGGGATTTTATGATGGCGTTGTGATAACCGATGAAGAGAAAAAGATCCTGGCTCAGGTGCCGGATGACCCTGCCGCGATCAACAAATTCCTCGGCATCGCCGCACCTGACAAAGTGGGGAACAATTTCCAGGAAGCGATTCAATATCCCACGCTGAATATCCGGGGACTCAGCTCATTGTTTGTTGGCGAAAAAGTCCGGACGCTTATTCCAGCAACTGCTACCGCTGAAATTGATATTCGCCTCGTGCCCACCAGCAACCCGGAGCGACTCATCGGCCTGGTCAAAAAACATGTTCAGGATCAGGGATATTATTTTGTCGACAAGGAGCCTACCGAAGAAGAGCGGATGAAGTATCCGAAAATTGCCTCATTTCATTCTTCCGTTTCCTACGGAGCTTTTCAAACGCCATTTAATTCAGAATGTGGACTCTGGCTTTCACGGGCCATGATCAAAGCGTTTGGCAAAGAACCAATACGCATCCGTATGACAGGCGGCTCGATCCCCATATCTCCGTTTGTGATCACCTTGGGCATTCCCGCAGTTGCAGTACCGACGGTAAATCCTGACAATAACCAACATGCCGAAAACGAAAATATTCGAGTAGGAAACTACATGGATGCAGTGAAAACGTTTTTGGCAATATTGACTGAGAGGTTATGAATAAGGAGTTAGGGGGTAAGGAGTTAAGGAAAATGTAGCGGATTCGCGGGCTGCCAAAGCCTACAGCAATCTCGATAGCTATCGGGACCAACAGCCAAAGATTTCTCCCGAAAACCGGATAAAATAAATTCAGGTCGAACTTCGATCCGACCTTTTATTATCTTTCGGCCCAATGGAAAATTTTGTTGTTTCTGCACGCAAGTACCGGCCGCTCGGTTTCGAGGAAGTCGTAGGACAGGAACACATTACCACCACGCTAAAAAATGCGATCGACAGCAATAAGCTCGCCCAGGCGCTTCTTTTCTGCGGCCCACGGGGGGTAGGTAAAACAACATGCGCGAGGATCGTGGCGCGGATGATCAACAGCTTCGAAGAGAAAGCTGAAGTCAACTCACTTAACATCTTCGAGCTTGACGCGGCGTCCAACAACTCCGTCGAAGACATTCGCAACCTCATCGACCAGGTGCGATACCCACCGCAATACGGAAAATTTAAAGTCTATATCATAGACGAGGTGCACATGCTGTCAAATGCGGCCTTCAATGCATTCTTGAAGACGCTCGAAGAGCCACCGCCCTATGCAATCTTCATACTGGCCACGACTGAGAAGCACAAGGTCATTCCCACTATCCTGTCTCGCTGCCAGATATTTGACTTTAATCGGATCCAGATCTCAGACATCGCAAAGCAGCTGAAAAAGATCGCGGACCGCGAGAAAATCAAAACTGAAGAGGCAGCGCTTCATCTTATTGCACAAAAAGCAGACGGCGCCCTCCGCGACGCTCTTTCCATTTTCGACCTGATGGTGACATTCTCGTCCGGAAAAGGAGTGAGCTTCCAGGATGTAATCAAAAACCTGCACATTCTCGACTACGAATATTATTTCAAAGTTGTGGATGCATTGCTGGCAGAAAATCCAACAGTGCCACTTCTCATCTTCGACGAAATTCTGCACAAAGGCTTCGATGGACAGAACTTTATTGTAGGTCTCAGTGAACACGTCCGCAACCTGATGGTCGCTCAGGATGCTCGCACCGTGCAGCTAATGGAAGTTCCTGACAGCATCAAGAAGAAATATGCTGAACAGGCGAAAGCTTCTCCTTATGCTTTGCTGCTTTCCTGGCTCAACATCGCGAACCAGTGCGACATCAATTATAAGATGAGCAAGAATCAGCGCCTGCTCGTTGAACTGGCCTTGATGAAGATGGCCCACGTAAAGTCAGCTGTGAGGACACCTCGTCCCGCCGAACAGAATGAACTTGCCGAGGCAGGGTTAAAAAAAAAATTAGTGTAGCGAATGAGGCTCTTGCCGCAGCACCTGCAGAGACCACTCAGCAGAGTCCGGCGGAAAATGAAATCACGCAGTTCAAGGCGACCGAACCCAAAAAGGACACCCAACCTCAACCATTAACTCCCGAACGCAAGGTCTCTCCTGAGACCAATGGAACTCCATCCATTAAATCAAATAAGCCGAAGACAACGCCAACCTTACCAGGATCCGGGCTCTTTGCGAACATCAACACGGTTGCCGGAAAAAAAGAAGAACCAATTGCACAACCGAGACGGAATGAGGCTGTCACAATGGAGAGTCTTCGCATGGTTTGGACAGAGTTTGCCGAAACGCGCAAAAATCAAGTTGCCGAATATCAGATTCTCAAACGGGAATATCAGTTTGAGCATCCGATCATCATGGTGACGCTCACAAATCCGGTCGAAGAACCTCTGTTGGACAATTTCAAGCGAGACCTGCTTCAGTTTCTTCGGGATAAGCTCAGGAATTCAGACCTGGACGTAGCAACAAGCCTGCAGGAGACGACGGGAAAGAAAGTAGTCTATACATCGAAGGAAAAATTCGAGCACCTCGCGGAGAAGAATCCCAAGCTTTGGGAACTCAAGGACCGGTTGGGATTGGATTGGGATATCTAAGGGAAAGGTATTAGTTAATAGAAAATAGTTAATGGTGGTTCACTTACAATCACTTGCAATGAGGGTCCTGGCCCCCACTATTAACTATTAACTTTCAACTATTAACCCATTAACGACTATATTTGAGGCTCTTTTTTTCAAAAAATGACCATATCCTACAACTGGCTCAAGCAATACATCGACATTCCTGAATCCGCAGAGGAAATTTCCAGGACACTTACCGGTACGGGCCTTGAGGTCGAAAGCATCCACACTTTCGAGACCGTAAAAGGTGGCCTGAAAGGATTAGTGATTGGAGAAGTGTTGACGTGCAAAAAGCATCCCAATGCAGACAAGCTTTCGATCACGACGGTAGACACAGGACAAGGAGCTCCGGCGCAAATTGTTTGCGGGGCGCCAAATGTCGCGGTTGGGCAAAAGGTTGTCGTGGCGCTGCCAGGCACCACAGTCCACCCTACTAAAGGAGAACCCTTTCAAATAAAACTGGCAAAAATCCGTGGCGAGCAAAGTGAAGGCATGATCTGTGCGGAAGACGAAATTGGTCTTGGCGAAAGTCACGCCGGAATTATGGTGCTTACTACCAAAGCTCCGAATGGAACGCTGGCGTCGGACTTCTTTAAGGTAGAATCAGATCAAATCATCGAGATCGGATTGACTCCCAACCGCGCAGACGCGGCTTCGCATATAGGCGTAGCTCGTGACGTGAGGGCTGCAAAGGATCGAGCGATAAAGTGGCCTTCTGTTGACGCGTTTAAGGTCGACAACAAGGATCTCACCATACCGGTTGCCGTCGAAAACCCCGAAGCTTGCCCGCGTTACTCCGCCGTAACGATCAGCGGCGTAACGATAAAGGAATCCCCACAGTGGCTGAAATCCAGGCTGGAGTCGATTGGACTCACTCCTATCAACAATGTTGTGGACGTAACGAACTTCATAAATCATGAACTCGGACAGCCACTTCACGCGTTCGACGCAGCGGCGATAAAAGGAAACAAAGTCATCGTAAAAACGCTGCCTGCGGGATCTAAGTTTTTGACCCTTGATAATAAAGAGCGAACGCTCACGGCCAACGACCTGATGATATGCAATGCAGAAGAGGGAATGTGTATTGGCGGTGTTTTCGGCGGAATCAAGTCAGGAATCTCATCCAATACAAAAAATGTCTTTTTGGAAAGCGCGTGCTTCGCACCTGACTTTATAAGGAGGACCAGCAATCATCACCAGCTCAAGACTGACGCATCATTTCGTTTTTCAAGGGGAACCGATCCGTTGAACACCGTTTACGCCTTGAAGCGTGCCGCCATGCTGATCAAGGAAGTTGCAGGAGGATTGATCTCATCGGATGTTGTGGATGTTTACCCTAAAGAGATTGTCAGCAGGCTTATCCCGGTAAAAGATAAAAATGTAGACAGGCTTATTGGAAAAAAAATATCGCGCGAGGAAATCTTTCCTATTCTTAAACGACTTGACATCGAGGTCATTGAAAAAGAGGCGGATCATTACGTTGTGTCTGTACCACCATACCGTGTAGACGTGGTTCAGGAAGCCGACGTAGTGGAGGAAATTCTTAGGATTTATGGTTTCAATAACATTGAACTGTACGAAACCGCGGGCACAGATTACCTGGCAGAATTTCCTGAACAAGACATCGATAAATTCAAGCGAACACTTGGCGGCGTGCTCACGGCCAATGGGTTCTATGAGATTCTAACCAATTCCCTGACCAATTTTGCCTATCAGCAGCGTCACAATTTGAAATTTCGTGGGGAACCGGTTGAAATTTTGAACAAACTGAGTGAGGAACAGGGCATTTTGCGACAGACATTGCTCTTCACGGGGCTTGAAGTTTGTGCTCATAATTTTAACAGGAAGCAAAAGGGTGTGCGGTTCTATGAATTCGGTAAGATTTATGGTCGCGAGGCCGGTAAATATGTTGAAGAGGAGCGCCTTGCGTTATACATGGCCGGTGATCTCGAAGCTGAAACCTGGCAGCAAGCAACACGAGCTGTTCGTTATCATGACCTTGCACAAAATGTTGCACATATCCTCGAGAAAAGTGCAGCAACTAACGTCGAACAGGAAAATCTGAATGATCCATTGTTCGAATACGGATTAAAATTAACTGCCGGGCAGAAGGAAATAGGACGGATCGGAAAAGTAAAATCAGCATTCGCAAAAGATTTTGGCATACGCCAGGAAATTTTTTATGCTGATCTCGACACTGGCTTGCTTTTCCAATCGGCAAACCCTAAGTTCGATGTGAAGGAAGTGCCGAAGTTTCCGGAAGTGAAGCGAGACCTTTCCCTGGTGCTTGACAAACGAGTCAGCTTTGATGAGATCCGTAAATTGATCGTCAATACAGAAAAAAAATTGATAAAAGAGGTGACAGCCTTTGATGTTTACGAAGGCGACAAGATCCCGGACGGAAAAAAGGCATACGCGCTTGGATTTACGCTTCTGGACGAGACGAAAACATTGACGGATGAGGAGATTGACAAGACGATGAACAAATTGATGATGGAATTGGAGAAGAAACTTGGAGCGATCATAAGAAAATAGTTTACCAATACAGGATTCTGGCACCACCCCTGCCAGGAACCCGGACCAACCAACATTAACATGGAACAAGAAGTACTCAAAACCAATCTCAGCGGCCTCGAGCGCAAGCTTGTGGTGCTGCTCAATGAGCACAAAAGCCTGAAACAGGAAGTTGGAAGCCTAAAATCTGAGAATACAGAGCTAAAACAGCATCTTCGTCAGCGCGACGAGCAGCTGGGAGGTTTTAAAAATCAGATTAAAATCGCTAAGATTGTAGATAATATTCACCCGGAAGACGGAAGTGTTTCGGAGTTGAGGAAAACAGTGGATGACTACATCCGTGAGATAGACAAATGCATCGCTCACTTAAGTCGATAAGCAAACAGTAGATGGATGAGCTTTCTATAAAGATCAAAATAGCGGACCGCGAATACCCCATGAAGGTAAAACGCCATGAAGAAGAGCGCGTTCGCGCCGCTGGGAAGCTGATCAATGAAAAACTGAAATCATACCGCGAGCAATTCGGCCTTGACGATAAACAAGATTTGCTGGCAATGACTGCCTTCGACTGCCTGGTTGAGAAACTGGCGGCCGAAGAAAGCACGCATGCCATCGATCAGTCAGTTGTGGAAAAGGTGTCACACCTGAACCAGCTGGTTTCGCAAGCTATCCTGTAATTCCCCTCTCCAGCGCTTTTCTGCCGGGCGTTTTTTATTAAACGCTAAATCTACAATTATGGAAATACTATGGATCGCAGGAGTCAGTCTCGGATTGACCATCGTCTTGAGTATCCTTATCGGCACCCTTCTTTACAAGCGTAAGATCCAAAGGAACAAGGCCGCTAATGACGACCGCGCTCAACTGATCATCCGTGAAGCCGAGCTGCAGGCCGAAAACATTAAGAAAGACCGCATTCTCGAAGCAAAGGAAAAGTTTCTGAAGATGAAGCAGGAATTCGAGGAAGAGACCAATCGCAAGAAAAATCAGATCATCAGTAACGAGCAAAAGATAAAGCAACGGGAAGCGCAGCTTTCCAAAGAGCTCGAGAATGCCAAACGGAAAGAAGCAGACCTCGACGAAGAGCGGCAAAGTCTCGCAAGGCAGCATGAGCTTGTCAAAGCCCGCAAGGAAGAGCTTGACCGCTTCAATCAGCAGAAAGTTCAGGTATTGGAAAGCATTTCCAAGCTTACTGCAGAGGAGGCGCGCAATCAGCTGGTCGAAACTCTGAAAGAAGAAGCCCAGGCAAGAGCCAATTCTTTTGTAAAAGATATTATGGAGCAGGCAAAGCTCACGGCAACCAAGGATGCCAAGAAGCTTGTGATTGAAACGATCCAGCGCACAGCCACTGAACACGCGATCGAAAATGCAGTTTCGATTTTCAATATTGAAAGTGACGACATCAAAGGAAAGATCATCGGTCGCGAAGGACGTAACATCCGTGCGTTGGAAGCCGCAACCGGCGTTGAATTCATTGTGGATGATACGCCTGAGGCAATTATCATATCCGGATTCGATCCGGTAAGGCGAGAGGTTGCCCGTTTGTCTCTACATCGCCTCGTTCAGGATGGCAGGATTCACCCAGCGCGCATCGAAGAGATCGTTGCTAAGACGATGAAAAACATCGATGATGAAGTCGTTGAGATTGGTGAACGGACTGTCATGGATCTTGGCATCCACGGACTTGCCCCAGAGCTTATCAAAATGATTGGCCGGATGAGATTCAGATCATCCTATGGGCAAAACCTCTTACAACATTCACGCGAAGTCGCGAACCTCTGCGCTATCATGGCAGGAGAACTTGGCTTGAACGTCAAGCAGGCGAAGCGCGCGGGATTGCTTCATGACATAGGCAAAGTGTGGCCGGAAGAACTGGAGAAACCACACGCCATCGTGGGGATGGAGCTCGCTCAGAAGTACAAAGAACATCCGATCGTATGCAATGCGATCGGCGCTCACCACGACGAGATCGAGATGACAAGCATCATTTCACCGATCGTTCAGGCTTGTGATGCCATCAGTGGCGCCCGTCCCGGTGCGCGTCGTGAAGTTATTGAGCAATATACCCGCAGATTGAAAGAACTGGAGCAAGTTGGTTTGAGCTTCGAAGGCGTCGACAAATGCTTTGCTATCCAGGCCGGACGTGAGTTGCGGGTGATCGTGGATGCAGAAAAGGCGACCGACGAACGTGCAGGTCAGCTCAGCTTCGAAATTTCCCAGAAGATCGAACGCGACATGCAGTATCCGGGGCAGATCAAAGTCACCGTGATACGGGAGATGCGATCAGTTGCCTACGCGAAGTAATTTGATGGAACCCATCTATCCTTCATCTTCGGCACGACCGAAAGGTCACTATGCGCCCGCAATGGTTCACAACGGTTTTGTGTATGTCTCGGGACAGATCTCAACCGATGCTGATGGAAAACCTGTACTCGATTCTGTAGAAGATCAAGCGTTGCGCTGTTTAAAAAAAATGGAGGTGATCCTTCTCGCTTCCAATAGTCAGCTAGATCGTGTACTGAAGGTCAATCTTTACATTGCCAACATGGATGATTGGGGCAGGGTGAATGAAGTTTTTGCAAAATTCTTTGGCGAGCACCGACCGGCGAGGTTGATCGTTCCCACCGGACCACTGCACTATGGATGCTCAATTGAAATTGATTGTGTGGCTGCCGTGAATGAATAGAAAATACAGTTCTCACAGATTCACACAGATCGAGTATCACGGATTTAGACAGATTAATGCAGTTGCCTGATCCGTACTAATCTGTGTGCATTCGATCTGTGCGTATCCGTGAGAAATGCATTTCTGATTTGCTGGTTAATCAGGATGAGCACTCAAAAAATAGTATTACCAACACTCAGAGGAATCTATTATGTCTTTGGAGTAATTTCGTTTATTTCATTCGCATTATTCACTACAACCATTGTCATTGCTTCATTCCGCCTTGGGCAATTTCCTAGCTTTCTTCATAGTCCAGACCCCAACAGCTTAGGGCTTACATTCATTAGCTATACTGGCATATACCTATTTTTCTTGAGTTACCTTAGTTTTGTACCCTGGCTTGTCCTCACTTCAATATTGTTCATTTTTTTTAGAAAGAAGGTCCAGCTTAGTATTGTCCCAATGATTTTGGCGAGTATCGCTTTTATTGATTATTTAATATTTGAGCTCGCGTTCAATGACTTATTCAGCTGGTTTATGGACTAGAATAAAAACAGCATTTGAGCCAGGAATCGATTGCATCAAACAAAAAACTGATAACATTACATCCACCATCTGTCCGATCGGTTTGTAGCTAACTTTGCAAAAAAGAATTCAGTGTCACCTGCGCGCCTCGCCGTCAATATCATCTTCTTCCTGAATGGTTTCGTTCACGCGAACTATTACTCACGCCTCCCAAGGATACAAGAGCAGTTTGGGATAGATGATGGCGTCGTCGGACTTGTCCTTCTTGGCTCATCGATTGGAGCATTGTTTGCGATGCCTTTCACCGGATGGGTCATCATCCGCAACGGAAGCCGTCGCATTACGCTGTTCGGCGCATTTGCGTATTGCGCGCTTGTGCCTTTCATCCCACTCGTGCCCCAGATCTGGTCGCTGATATTCCTGTTTTTTCTGCTGGGGGTTTCTGCCGGCATGCTGGATGTGGCCATGAACTCACAGGCCGTGATGGTTGAAAAACAACTTCAAAAGCCAATCATGACTTCGTTTCATGCGTTGTTCAGCGTTGGAATGATGATTGGAGCCGTGTGCGGATCGCTGTTCACTGAACTAGGAACAACTTTGTTTGTCCACCTTCTTTCGATCAGTGGGTTAAGTCTCGTCACAGTTTTCATAGCCCGGTACTACCTGATCCACGACCGGCCCGAAAATAAGAATCAGGAAGGACCTGCATTCCGATTACCCAATGCCGCGATGGTGAGTATCGGAGTGATCGCGTTTTGTTGTATGTTGGGTGAAGGAGCGATGGCAGACTGGAGCACCAACTACATGGAAAATATCGCGAAAGCCTCACCGGCCCTTGCGCCTCTGGGACTTTCAGCCTTTGCACTGGCGATGACAACCGGGCGCGTCTTCGGCGACGGCGCACGCGTGAAATTCGGCGACAGGACATTGATGATTGCTTGTGGTTTGATAGCGACAGTGGGCTTAGCATGTTCCGTGATATTCACTCACCCTTACGCTGTGATTGCTGGATTGTTTGTTGTAGGGATCGGGTTGTCCGCGATCGTCCCCATCGCCTACAGCATCGCGGGCCACACAAAAAATCTCCCTCCCGGAGTCGGTCTCGCCATGGTGACGACGGTAGGATACTCGGGCTTCCTTTTTGGCCCTCCCGTCATCGGCTTTCTTGCTAACTGGCAAACCTTGCGGATAGCCCTGATCCTGGTCATCGCGCTGTTCCTGGTAATGACAGTGCTGAGCTATTTTTACAATTCAAACAAGGCATAGAAGATTTCGTACCGGAAATTAATTTGGTGAACTTGCTGTTATCACTTTGAAATGGATATTCAACTAGAAAAGACGGACACAGGTGGCGCTTTTTACATTGAACAAGATGGAAAGCGCGTTGCCTTCATGAATTTTTCCAGCAGCCCCGGAAGAATTATCATTTCCCATACGGATGTTTCAGACGTGCTACGCGGCAAGAATGCGGGTAAGCAGCTCGTTGCAGCAAGCGTGGATTACGCGCGAAAGAATAATATCAAAATAATTCCCCTCTGTCCCTTTGCAAGATCAGTTTTTGACAGAGTCAAAGAATATGCAGACGTGCTGTAACGATGCCATTGATTCCGGTCTCTTCCTACAAGCATCCATTTTACCTTTTCAATGGTCATCTCGAAACGATCATCCCGAGTGCATTTCGGAAAGTGGGCGGTCCGCCTTATTCCCGTGAACGTCTCGAACTAAGTGAAGGCGACTTTCTCGACCTCGACTGGCTATCCAACCAATCACGACGGCTCTTAATAATTTCTCACGGCCTTGAGGGCTCAAGCGGCCGGCACTACAGCAAAGGGATGGCTAACTTCTTTTTTAAAAATAAATGGGATGCTCTGGCGTGGAATTGTAGGAGTTGCAGTGGAGAGATGAACAGGCTACCCAGATTTTATCACCATGGAGCCACCGAAGATCTGAAAGCTGTTATCGATCACGCATTGACAAAGGGATATGACACAATCGCGCTCGTTGGCATCAGCATGGGTGGCAGCCTGTCTTTGAAATATACAGGTGAAAACGCGCAAACATTGCCTTCAGCGATCAGGTCCGTTGTGGCTTTTTCGGTTCCCTGTCACCTGGGTTCCAGCGCACGGGAACTGGACAAGCCTGCAAAGAGATTTTATCTCAACCGGTTCCTTAAAAAGCTGGGAAAAAAGATTCAGCAAAAGGCCGCGAGTTTCCCTGATCTTATCTCTCATGAAGGCTTTGATAAGATTCGGTCTTTTGAGGAGTTCGACAATAGATACACCGCCCCTTTGCACGGCTTCCGGGACGCAAAAGATTTCTATGAGCGCGCGTCCTCGTTGCCGCATATCGCCGAGATACGTGTTCCCACCCTTATCGTGAACGCGCAGAATGATCCATTCCTTCCCTCCGAGTGTTTCCCTTACGAAATCGCCCGCGAGAGTGAATTCGTCTTCCTTGAGACGCCGAAGCGCGGCGGCCATACTGGATTTACCCTCGCAGGTAAAGAAGAGAACTGGATGGAGGTGAGGGCATTTGAGTTTGTTGATTCAAAGTACGCGCAATAATTGCCCTCCAAACCAGGCACCACGAGCCTGAAATTCTTAACTGGGGAATTTGTAAGGACAATGCGACAGGGCCGTGTTCTGTTTTCCTGAGAGTTCTAAGGGCTCCCGAAAATGATGCGTTTTTGCAGGTAAATTGAACGTCGGACATATAAGATGTCGGACTCCTTAGATGTCCGACATAGATTCCCACCTGAAAACATCTCACGAAATCTCGGGTGGTCGAATACCTTTTCTCAAATCTTAACGAGCCGGGAGCACCTTTGACAATTCCGAAGCGAGCTGATCTATTCTGATATTGCGTGCGATGATTTTGCCCGTCGGGTCAATGAGATAATTTTGAGGAACAGTCTTTACTCCATAAAGCTGCGCCACCTCGTTTCTCCAGAATTTGAGATCGGAAACATGTGACCACGCAAGTTTGTCCTTGTTGATCGCTTTGATCCAACTTTTACGATTGTTGTCGAGCGAAACCCCGACGATTGTGAAATTTCTGGACTTAAACGAGTTGAATGTCTTTACAAGCATCGGGTTCTCCACGCGGCATGGCTTGCACCAGCTCGCCCAAAAATCGACAAGCACATATTTACCACGAAAGGCACTGAGCTTAACATCATAACCCAGCGTATCTTTCTGTGCAAAATCGGGGGCGATGGAACCGATCGCTGTTGCCCTGGACCTCTCGATATCCTTTGCAAGCTCCCGTCCCGAAACAGAATTCCGGATCCGCGGCGTCAAAAGCTTGAACAAAGACTCAATCTGATCTGCCTCAATGGCGAAGGGCATTTCCGTTGAAATATTTTGCAACGCATAAATACTAACAAAGGAATCGGTGTGCTTTGCAACAAAACCTTCAATGGCCTTCCGGCGCTGTGCATTGGCATCTGCTGACTTCTTGGGAATCCGCCCGATGGCAGCGTTCAGCATCTCCAGATCAAGCTCTTCCTTTGGGCCCTTGATTACTGCGTTGCTCAAAGAGTCCTTCACACTGAGTTTAATGTCACTATTATCGATAAACAATTGAGTGACATTACTCATTCTTGGAGCGTTGTCCAGTTCTGTTTTGTATTTCATCACCAGATAGGCAAACGACGGTTCCTTCACCGATCCAACCAACAAAAAGTTCTTGCCCTTCGACTCGGCGGTGTATTCGACCCAGGTACCCGCTTCACGAACTGTCATGATGACCTTGGCAGGTCTCGCCAGATTCTCCACTGCAATAGTGATGTTAAACTTTCCTTGGCCATACGCCGCTCCCATGACGCTAAACGTCCCTACCAGAAATAGTTTAATACAATTCAATCCTAAGCCAATTCTTCCAATCTCCATCTTCAACTATTTATCTGCCAAATCCCAAACTCTGATTCCTAGAAAGCACAAGCCTATTTCTTTCCTGTCCAGCCAGGACCTCGTACAATCCGTCCCGGTTTAGCACCCGTGTGCTCGCCGTCCTTTAGCACCTGCGTGCCATTGACGAACACGTGCACCATTCCGGTGCTGTACTGTTGGGGTTTTTCAAACGTGGCATGGTCCTGCACTTTTGCCGGGTCGAAGATTGCAACATCTGCAAAGTATCCAGGCTGGAGAAGGCCCCGGTCCTTGATCTTGAGCGTCGCAGCCGGCAAAGAAGTCAGCTTGCGCACGGCCTCTTCCAGTGGTATGACTTTCTCATCTCGCACGTATTTGCCCAGCAGGCGCGCAAAATTTCCATACGCGCGCGGATGGTCCTTGTACTTCAAGAACACACCCTCCGCTGCGGGTGATCCGGCGTCCGATCCAAATGTGACGTAAGGCAGCGCGATTTGTCGTTTGATATTGTCCTCGTTCATCATAAAATAAGCAGTCTCAACGCGCGTGCTGTCTGTGATCACGAGGTCCATCGCGGTTTCTTCCGGTGATTTACCATACACTTTGGCGACCTCAGCCAATGTTTTACCGGTGAATCTCTTCAGCGAATCATTCGCGAACCCGAGCAGCAAAACACGATCGGGCGTTCCAGCCATAAGCAAAAGATTTTCCCACTTGTCGGAAGGCTTTCTCATTTCATCGAGCACCTGCTTGCGGATCTTTGGATCTTTTAATCTCTTTATCCATTCGGTGATGCCTCCAGCCTGCACCCAGGGAGGCATCGTTGCGTCAAGACCTGTAGCTCCCGCTTCATAGAGATACATGTCGGCCGAAATGTGCAATCCGGATTTGTTGGCTCGGTCGATCATTGCGATGACGCTATCCAGCTTACCCCAGTTCTCCTTGCCTGCCATCTTAAGGTGGTAAATTTCAGCAGGCAGATTCGCCTCACGCGCGATGCGTATTGTCTCGTCGATAGCACCAAAAATAGAATTGCCTTCGCTGCGCATGTGAGCGATGTACATGCCGCCGTACTGCGCTGCGACCTTGCTGAGTTCAATAAGCTGATCCGTTTTTGCATAATTGTCTGGTGCATATATCAGTGCAGTGGTTAGTCCCATTGCCCCCTCCTCCATTGCCTGTTTCACAAGCGCCTTCATGCGTTCAAGCTCCTCCGGCTTCGGATCTCGATTTTCGTTCCCGATCTCATGAACGCGCACTGTCCCAGCCCCCACAAACGACGCAACATTCGGCGCTACTGTCCGCTTTTCAAGTGACGCGAGATATTCACCCAACGTTGTCCAGTCGATATCAAACGCCGACTCCGGGTCGCGCTTCATCTGCTTGAGCCAATTTTCCTTATCCTTTGCACTTATTGGACCCATCGAACCCTCGCCAAGAACTTCCAGCGTCACCCCCTGCCGGATATCACTTTGTGAATTTCCATCCAGCAGCAATGTCACTTCGCAATGACTCAACATGTTGACAAAACCCGGAGTGACCGCAAGACCTTTAGCATCGATCTCCTTTTTTCCGATGGCTCCAGACAAGTCTCCGACAACGGCGATCGTGTCTCCATTGATCGCAACGTCTGCGACGATGCCAGGCTTTCCTGAACCATCATATACCGTGCCGCCGCGGAGCACTACATCATATTCCTTTTTTTTACAGGCGGTAAACAGGACTGCCAGGAGGATAGGGTAAATAATTCTTTTCATGGGTTGGTATTTGGTACGTGATAAACTTGAGGTTCTATGACGAGTTGTTATTTGACTGATCGTTTGATAACTCTTCCCGGATAAGCGCCTGTGGATTTATTAATGGCATAAACTTCCTTCCCGTTGACCCACACTTTCTCTATCCCGATTGATTTTAGGTGAGGTTGCTGAGGCGTCGACTGATCTGAAACCTCTTCAAAGTCGAACATCACCAGGTCTGCAAATGACCCTACTTCGATCTTTCCCCTTTTTTTAATATTCAGATTTTCTGCGGTTAGGCCAGTCATCTTATGGATCGCTTCCTCAAGTGTGAGAATACTGTCTTCTTTTACATATTTATGAAGCACTCTGGTGAACGCGCCGTAGCCGCGGGGGTGTCCTCCACCACTGGAACCGTCGGAACAAATTGTAGCATGTGGCCATTTCATGATTGCGGCTATGTCGCCCTCGGCCATACTTGTTACGATCACGCTTTCATCCCCATGCGTTTTTTCAACTTCTGCGATCATGTCCATCAAAGTTTTTGCGGGGCTTGTTTTTCGCATATAGGCAATCTCGGCCAGTGTCTTTCCTATGTAAGTGGTGTCAGGTGTGTAGTTGCCAATTAACACACCTTCAGGATACGTTACTTCGGAGAGTGCGAACTGCGCAGCTTTCATGTCCTTAAAATTCCTTTCGGGAAACATCACTGTCATCGTAGACTGCCAGAAGGGATAAGGGTAAACATCTGCAGTGATGTTAATACCGGCACTGCGTGCAGAATCGAGCTTAGAGAGAAGTTTGCCTGACTGTCCATGAATACCTCTCATGGCGAGTTTTGCATGAGAGATCTGCACAGGGATGCCCGTCATCTTGCCTATGTTTATGATCTCTGAAATAGCCTTCCAATAGTAACGATCCTCACTGCGAATGTGGCTGATGTACCTGCCTCCGTTGTCTTTGGCCACCTGAGCGAGTGTGACCACCTCATCCTGCGCTGAAAATATTCCTGGATCATATTCAAGGCCCGTGGATAATCCAAGGGCTCCAGCCTGCATGTCCATCTCCAGCATCTTCTTCATGTTTGCAATCTCTTCAGGCGTGCAAAAACGCTTGAAGTCTCCGGCTATTACAGAATCACGAAGAGTGTTATGCCCGGAATACGAAGCGATGTTGACAGCTACCGGATCATTCTCGATCTTCTTAAAAAAATCAGAGAGGGGGAAATGCGATCCGCCATCTTGCCCCACCACGATCGTGGTGATCCCCTGGCTTACACACGCCGGCATGTCCTTCATCTTCCACATGCCCCAGTCGTGATGACTGTGCGCGTCAATAAATCCGGGACTCAATGTCATCCCGGTCGCATCGATGGAGTTGTCGGTCCTCATTTCTGAAAGATCCCCGATTGCAGCAATGGTATCTGCATTGATTGCGATATCGGTGATCGTTCCTTTTGTTCCGGACCCGTCATACACCATTCCACCTCTGATGATTACATCATATTTTTTTTGCTTACAGGAAAACCAGGACAGGGCAAGGAGAATGAAGGCGAGATATTTCATGGTGCAGGTAGCTAGCTTGCTCAAAATAGAGAAAAATAGATGCTGGCACAACCGAAAAGCTGTGGCACATGACAGTCCGCATCACCGTACTGAGAGTAGTTATCGTCGGGCCTGCCAGACAATGAATTCTGTTAACCCTGTTACGCTCCCTTTTTGTACCTTTGCGTCCTTAATTTTCAAAACGGCCATGATCGCAGCGAATAACGTCTCTCTTCAGTTCGGTAAAAGGGTATTGTTTGATGAGGTGAATATCAACTTCACCCCGGAGAACTGCTATGGGGTGATCGGTGCGAACGGAGCGGGCAAATCGACTTTCCTGAAAATACTGGCAGGCGACATCGACCCAACTCGTGGAAATGTTACCATCGAACCCGGGAAGAGGATGGCCGTGCTTCGGCAGAACCACTATGAGTTTGACGAAGTGCCTGTGCTGGACACAGTGATGATGGGACACAGCAAGTTATGGGACGTGATGCAGCGCAAGGATGCCATCTACGCAAAACCTGATTTCTCAGAAGCCGATGGAATCGAAGCGTCGAATCTCGAGTCAGAGTTTGCTGAAATGAATGGATGGAATGCACAATCCGACGCTGCGAGTCTCCTTAGTGGATTGGGTATCGCAGAGGATGATCATTTCAAGCTGCTGAAAGAGCTCAGTGGTAATATGAAAGTGCGGGTGCTGCTTGCTCAGGCAATCTTCGGTAACCCGGATATCCTTATCCTGGATGAACCGACCAACGACCTCGACCTGAAAACGATTTCCTGGCTTGAGGATTTTCTTCTGGAGTTCAAGAATACGGTGATCGTCGTTTCCCACGACAGGCACTTTCTCGACACCGTTTGTACGCACATTGTAGATATCGATTTTAGTGCCGTGCGGCTTTACACCGGAAACTATACTTTCTGGTACCAGTCGAGCCAGCTCGCTCTTTCACAGCGCTCGGCGGCAAACAAAAAGGCTGAAGATAAACGCAAGGAATTGCAAGAGTTTATTGCACGCTTCAGCGCGAACGCGTCTAAGTCAAGGCAGGCCACAAGCCGCCGGAAATTACTCGAGAAGATCAATGTCGATGAGATTCAGGCCTCGACGCGCCGTTACCCTGCGATCATTTTTCAGCAAACCCGCACAGCAGGTGATCAAATATTACATATCGAAGGACTCTCGGCTTCTAACGGCGAAACGAAGCTTTTCAAAAACTTTGACCTCTTTGTCAATAAAGGCGAAAAGATTGCATTCCTGAGCAAAGACAGTCAAATCATCACATCTCTTTTTCAAACCCTTGTAGGAGAACGGAAGCCAGACGCCGGCACCTTCAGGTTTGGCCAGACCATCACTACAGCTTACTTGCCTGCCAACAACGAAGCCTACTTCAAATCCGATGACAATCTGGTCGACTGGCTGCGGCAGTTCGCCTCCGAAGAGAACAAAGATGAAGTATACATGCGCGGCTTCCTTGGAAAAATGCTTTTCTCAGGAGAAGAAGTATTTAAGAAATGCAGCGTGCTATCGGGAGGCGAGAAGATGCGCTGCATGATCTCACGAATGATGCTCGCTGGCGCCAACCTCCTGATACTCGATGAGCCCACGAATCACCTCGACCTTGAGTCGATTACTGCATTCAACAACGCGTTGAAAGATTTTCCCGGTACTGTGCTGTTCACGTCGCATGACCATGAATTCACGCAGACCGTAGCAACACGCATCGTCGAGATCTCTCCGAATGGCTTCCTCGACAAGCTGATGACCTACGATGAGTATATCGAAAGTGAAAGAGTAGCGGAGCAGAAAGAGGCGCTTTACGCATAATTGGTTCAGGGTTCAAAGTTCAAGGTGGCAGCTAATCTATAGTGCTTCCTTTAAGACTCTCTGCATCCTGGGGCCTTAGCAGCAAATGCCCACTTTCACAAAAAGAGGAAAGCTCACCGTCATTCTTTCATTCACCCAAAGAGGCGCGACCCTTTTCATCACTGCATCAACAGGATTAATCTCATTCGCCTGAATGAATTTTTGCACTGAAGACCACGTATTCAGGTAGCCTCCCAGCTCGCTCAAAGTCCATGAAAAGGAAAAAGAAAATTCAGGAACCGGGATTTTTTCAAAAGGAAACGGAATCGAATCATAATGGCGATCCACATGCTTCCTTTCCTCGTCCCAATATGGGCCAACTATTTTCACATAGAAATCAGAAATCACTGAATCAATCTCCGGACTGATTCTTAAAAGCCCGTAACCCCATACCGCAAGAACTGCATTCTTCTTTGCCACCCTCCTAACCTCTGAGTAGAATTCATCAAAATTGAACCAGTGCATAGCCTGACCCACGGTGATCAGGTCAAAGCTATGGTCAGGAAAAGTCGTTTTCTCGGCGGGACACACTGAGTAATAAATGTTATCAACTGGCACAGCATTTTTTATCTGCTCAATACTGGTGTCGGTAGCACAGACCTCTTTGAAATATGGCGCAAGATCCCGCGCCACTTGACCATTGCCTGTCGCGCAATCCCATGCTGTGTCTTTTGTAGTAACCTCGTTCAGGATAAATTCATACAGTGCCTTCGGATATGTAGGTCTGAAAGCCGCATACGCGGATGCCTGTTTCGAAAACCGGTCTTTCATTTTTTCATGCTTTCTTTTTTCCCTTCTTCCATCCCGGGCCCCTGACACATCTTCCTGGCAACGCCCCCGTGTGCTCGCCATTCTTTATGACCTGAACGCCATTAACAAAAACGTGGACAACTCCCGTTGCATATTGATGAGGGTTTTCAAACGTCGCATGATCTAGGATCGTCCGCGGATCGAATACGGTGATATCAGCGTAAAACCCGCGCTTGATCATTCCCCTGCCCTGGATTTTCAACCGCAATGCAGGCATTGAAGTCATTCGGCGCACACCTTCTTCAAGCGTCGTTACTTTCTCCTCCCTTATGTACTTGCCAAGGTATCTCGCAAAAGTCCCATAGGCGCGGGGATGCGTTCCGTCGCTTGAAAATGCAGGCGTGATGGCAACAGCACCTCCGTCTGATCCAATACTCACGTAAGGCTCGCGCAGCATGCGGATCATATTGCCCTCGGAAATCAAAAAATAAACAGCGCCAATAGACGATTTGTCCGCAGTGAGAAGATCCAGCGTCGTTTCGTCAGAAGTCTTTCCGTGCAGCTTTGCGATTTCGTCAAGCCGCTTTCCTTTATAAAGTTTATTTAGAGAATCTTTTTTGAATCCCAACACCATCACGTAATGCGGATCAGAATTTCGCGTAGGGATTCCGTGTGCCATGTCGAATAGAATTTTTTCACGCGTCGATGGATTCGTAATGCGTGCACGAAGTTTAACGATCCCACCTTCCTGCGCCCACGTAGGGATCCTCTCTTTCAATCCTGTTGCACTTGCCGCATAGGGATACATGTTCGCCGATATTCTTAACCCGGCTTTCTGCGCACTGTCGATCTTGTACAATATCGTGTCGATCTTGTTCCAGTTCCTCTGCTGATTGATCTTCAAATGATATATCTCGGCTGGAATGTTTGCCTCCTGCGCAATCCGAAAAGTTTCATTCAACGCTGGAAGAATGTTGTCACTTTCACTGCGCATGTGTGTGATGTACATGCCCCCATAACGCGACGCCTCCTCGCATAACTCAATCAACTCTTCCGTGCTTGCAAACGTCGCAGGTGCGTAGATCAATGATGACCCAACACCCATCGCTCCCTCCTCCATCGCCTGCGCAACGAGCAAACGCATCTTTTTTATCTCTTCATTTGAAGGCTTACGATTCATGTTACCGATAACATATTCCCTCACGGTGGTGGCGCCAACGAAGGAGGCGAAGTTGGGACTTACGCCCTTATTTTCCAGGTATTCAAAATAGCCACCGAGAGTTCGCCAGAGTTGACTGTTCGCATTTCGTTTCCTGGGACCCGGACTCAATCCTTCACCGAAGACCTCCAGCGTAACACCTTGCTTAAGATCGCTCAAGCCACGGCCGTCCTTCAACAAGGTCCCATCGGCCCAGCTGAGCATATTAATGAATCCCGGCGTAACTACCCGGTCGGTTGCATCTATTTCAATTTTACCTTTCGAAGTGCTGAGATTGCCGATAAAGGTGATAGTGTCATTGTCGATGGCAACATCAGCTTTATAGCCCGCCTGGCCGGAGCCATCCACGACAGTTCCATGCCTGATAATTACGTCATGGATCTGACCTGCGGCAGGAAAAAAAATAAGGAGAAGAATGAGATGGTTGAATGCCCGCATGAATAGTAATTCCTCACGCCAAGGCCCAAGCTCGCCAAGGATTTTAAAAAAGGTCTTTGCGGCCTTAGCACCCTTGCGTGAGGCAATAATTTTAAGTCCACAAATATGGAGACTACCGCGCTGAACGCAATAAGACATCGAGCATTTCCTTGTACAACTTCGCGGCCAGCATCGCCGTGATTCCGGAAGCATCGCGCAACGGATTGAATTCAACGATATCTGCTGCGACCACATCAGCCTTAAGCTTTTGCAGAATTGTAATCACCTCGCGGCTTGTTAATCCCCCTGGCTCATGGTGCGAAACGCCGGGAGCAAATGCCGGGTCAATTGCGTCAACATCGAGGGAGACATAAACAGGGCCGTCAAATTGATAGTGTCGCAATGGATCGAAATCCTTCATTTCAATTACCTCAACCCCGAATCGCTCTGCCTGCTCACGCTGATGCTTAGCCATTGTCCGAATTCCCACTTGAACCAGCCGCTTGGCAAGTCCTTCTTCCATGATCCGCGCAAAAGGGCACGCATGCGAGAACCGATTTCCGTCGAACACATCATATAGATCGGGATGTGCATCGATGTGAAGTATTGAGAGCTTCCCGAACTTTTTCGCGACGGCGCGAACAACCGGATAAGTGATCGAGTGATCGCCTCCAAGTGTAAGGAGTTTATCATGCTGAGCGAGCACGATTGCGGTATTTGTCTCGATCGCGGCCGTGATTGCATTACCGGTTGGCAGCTTGAATGGTGGCACAACCACGACTTCCGGATGGTCCTTCAGATCGGTTCCACGCTCGGTGAAATAATTTGCGGAATCAGAGTGGAAAGCCTCATGGATCTTGGCGGGTCCCAACGCAGGTCCGCGCATGAACGAAGAAAACTCGTCGAATGGAATACTAATGGACGCAATCAAAATTCCTGGATTAATTGACCGGATAATCAAGGTAGCACATACGCCACATAATAATCGCCGGATTCTGTTTTTAGCTTTCCACCGCCGCACGCCACAACGATATATTGCTTTCCATCCACCTCATACATTGCAGGTGTAGCGAAGGCTGGCACGGGTAATTTTGTTTCCCAAAGTAACTTTCCCGTTTTCTTACTGAATGCCCTGAACTTTCCGTCGCTGGTTGCAGCAATGAATACGAGTCCGCTCTTCGTAACAATCGGACCTCCATAATTCTCTGTGCCGGTAATAATGCCCTTCTTTTTAAATTCAGGATCTTCTCCCAACGGAACTTTCCACTCTATCTCGCCCGTATTGAGATTGACAGCAGTCAAAGCTCCCCACGGTGGCTTGATTGCCGGATAGCCTTCCTTGCTCAGAAATTTATTATAGCCGGTTATATTGTAAGGAAGTCTCATAAATGAATCGATCTCCATCGGCACCCCGACAAACTTCTTCTTATGGATGGCAGTCATTTCAAGAATGAACGATGCGATGGCATTGCCTTCTTCACTTGAAATATTCTTGAAAGCTGGCATCATTCGTCGGCCGCTGCTCAACAAATCACTCAGGGTTTTCTGGTTATACTTTTTATTGACACCTAAGAGCGTAGGATAGTTACCTGCGCCCTCGCGGTTTACGCCATGACACGACATGCAATATTGCTTATACAGTCGTTGGCCAGCGGCAATGTAAGTCTCGTCTTTAGGCGCATCGATTTTCACTTCTACCATTCCGATTGCCCAAGGCATCTCGTTTGAATTAACATACATGATACCTTCTGCAGGATCGACTGCAGGCCCACCCCATTCGGCTCCTCCATCCAGGCCCGGGAAGAAAATTGTACCTGCCGTGGACGGCGGCACAAACAGACCGCCGGATTTATAGCTGCGAAACTTCTTTCTTATGTCCTCATACGAAGAATCGGGAAGCAAGTCATTGAGGTCGGCCTCTGTGAATGTCTGACGTGTGAATGGCTTTGGCAATAATGGCACGGGCTGTGTCGGCCACAGCTTTTCACCTTTCACATCGGTTTCAGTTGGGACGGCAACTTCCTCCACGGGGAAAATGGGTTTTCCTGTCTCGCGATCAAGGACAAAAATAAACCCGTGTTTGGTAGGTTGAGCAACAACATCGACGCGCTTTCCATCACGCACGATAGAAACCAATGACGGCGGTGTTGGCAAGTCCCTATCCCAAACATCATGATGCATTGTTTGAAAATGCCACACATGCTTTCCAGTCGCGGCGTCAAGTGCGAGGATGCAATTGGCAAAGAGATTGGCGCCTTTACGCTTGCCGCCATAAAAATCAAATGACGCAGAACCAGTCGGGACGAACAGGAGTCCTCGCTTTTCATCAAGACTGAATCCGGACCAGGCATTGACACCACCAATGTGCTTGTAGGCGGTGGAATCCTCCCAGGTATCGTAGCCCAATTCGCCAGGTTGAGGAATCGTGTGGAATATCCATCGTTGCTTCCCCGTCCTCACATCGTATGCTCGAATGTGTCCTGGCGCTGCGTCGCTGCCCTCGGAGACGCGCATACCCATAATTATAATGTCGTTATATATAATACCTGGCGACGTAGCGGCAACGTATAAATCCTGAACATCGCGGCCCAGTCCGTCGTGCAAGTCGACAATACCGTTGTGTCCAAAGGATTCAACGAGCCTTCCCGACGTCGCGTCGATCGCAAAGAGATAAGATCCAGCAGCATACAATATTCGACTCTCTTTATTGTCACTCCAATAAGTAACACCACGGTTGTTGTTCATCACAAATCTTCGCCTGTCTTCCATGGTGGTATCCGCGCGTGGATCAAACACCCACTTCTCTTTACCGGTCGCGGCATCTATCGCCAGTAACTTTAATTGAGGCGATGTTCCATAAACGGTTCCATTAACCACAATAGGGTTGCATTGAATTTGCGAATGATTGACGAGGTCAGCATCATTACTGCGGTAAGTCCATGCCACGGTCAGCTGCGAGACATTTGTTGAGTCGATCTGCGTCAGTGCGCTGTAACGGATATTCTCTTTTCCTCCACCTGTCACTTCCCAACTGCGATAATCTTTATCGGCAGGCGAGCAGGCAGCTCCTACGAGAACCACGAACAAAAAAGAATTTAAAGATTTCATACCAACTTATTTGATGACCTTATTCACAAGCGTTCCGATCTCATCGATCGAAATCCGGATTTCATCACCAACCGTCAATGTAAAATTTTCTGGTGGTATTATGCCGGTTCCGGTCATTAGATAAACTCCATATTTGAATGAAGTTTCCTTGAAAAGGTAGTTGACCAGGTCTGTGTGCTTTCGTTTCATCCTGCTGATGGATACTTCGCCCGAAAAAATGCTTTCATTATTACTGATGACATCCATGCGAATCAATGTTCCCGGGTCGATGGGGGAACTGGGAACATACAGGCAAGGACCGATCGCAGCCGAACCGTCGTAACATTTTGCCTGAGAGAGGTACAATGCATTCTCTCCTTCAATATCTCTTGCTGACATGTCATTGCCAACGGTGTATCCCTCGATGGTCCCGGCCGAAGAGATGAACAATGTCAGCTCAGGCTCTGGCACCGTAATGTGCGAGTCGCTTCTTACGCGCACACCCTCGCCCGATCCTACTGTGCGATAAGCCGTTGCTTTGAAAAAGATCTCCGGGCGATCCGCTTCATACACGCGGGTGTACGAATTGACCGAGCCTGTTTCTTTCGTGTCCTCCACGTAAGATTGCCGGCTTCGGATAAATGTAATCCCGCAGGCCCACACCTCCTGATTACCGATCGGCGCGCGTAGTTCTCCAGCGACAGCGTCGGCAAGGCCTGGGTCGGGAGTCCACTGGCGCAATTCCCCTTTTATACTATTATATAAGTCCGCACGGTTCACGAAGGTGTCCCAGTCGCGCTCGGCAACCGGATAGTACTTGCCTTGATGCTGTACGACAATTCCATTTCGTGTTTTGAATATCCGCATGCGTCAGATTATAGATTGAAAATGCAATGGTTTTCCCGAATGCCCTACAAACGAGGGGATGAATTGATGGGAAAATGCGCCAATATTCATTCAACGGCTTCTTATCCATTTCAAACGATTGCAAGGCGTACCTTTTACAATCGTTTGCAAATGAAAATATTTCGTTAATTTAGCTAACATGCAAGTAATCTCCGACTTCGAGGCCCCGAGGCAAAATGCGTCCGGTGATTCGTTCAGCGACGAAGCGCTGTGGAGTAGTTTTAAGACCGGCAACGAACTTGCGCTTTCTGTCCTTTATAAAAAACATGTTCAACGACTCTACGATTACGGCATGCATTCCTTCCGTGATCACGACCTCGTTGTGGACTGCCTTCAGGAGCTTTTCCTAAGGCTTTGGAACAAGAGAGACACGCTTGCCACAGTTCACGCCGTAAAACCATATCTGTTCAAAGCTTTTCGGCGAATATTAATTCACCAGTTTTCAGAGCAGCGTAAAAAGTCTGCCATTACAAATTCTGCCATTGCGTTCGAGTTTCTCCCCTCCATCGAGTCAACACTCATCGAAGACGAACTGAAATCCGAACAAATCCAGCGCCTGAAGCAATGTGTACAATCACTGAGCAAAGGACAGCGGGAGGTTATCTATCTTAAATTTTTCAGCGGCTTAAGCTATCCAGAGATCGCGGAAATCACCGAAATGCAGGTTGACTCTGTCTACAACCTTGTTTCAAAGACGATCGAGTTGCTTCGGAAGAAATTGCAGATCACCAAGCCCCTCATTTCCCTTCTTTAGACCATTTTTCCCCTTTTTAAGGGCTTTTTGGCGATTTTCTGACGAATCCGGAAAAACTTCAGGGGAAAATGATGAGAATTTGAGTAGGCCCTCCTCTTAGTAGTCACAATCCCGCAAACGATTGTGGACTCCGTGAAAGATTACAGAACATTTTCAGTCAATGATTTCGCACTGGACGAATACTTCCAGGCGTGGGTGCTGCATCCCGACGAAAGTACAGATGCGTTTTGGCGCCATTGGACCTCCATGCACCCGGAAAAAGCGCCGGAAATGGATGAGGCCCGCGCGATTTTGACAAATTTCAGCCTTAATAAGTATACGCTCCCGCCGGAGCAGGTCTCCCAGCTGTGGAGGAGGGTACAACACCTGAATGGGTCCGGCAAGCAGCCAAAACGCCGCCTTTTCAGCATTCTATGGATGGCGGCTGCCGCTGCGGTTATCATTTCAGCCGTGTCCGTCGCTCTGTTTCGAATGCCTGCCGCCGGGGTCCTTGAATACAAAACGGGATACGGCGAAACGAAATCGGTAATGCTTCCGGATAGCTCGACAGTGATCCTGAATGCGAACTCAAAGATCACTTTCAGGAATAATTGGGAAGAACAGCCCGCCCGTGAGGTAGTGGTAGACGGCGAAGCATTTTTTTCAGTCGTTCACAAGGCTGATGATCAACCGTTCCGGGTGAAGACGGACAACGGTGTGGCGATTGAAGTGCTCGGCACCACTTTCAATGTCTATCACCGCTCGGTTGATACGAAGGTGGTGCTCAACTCGGGGCAGATAAGCCTCAGCATTCCGGCAGCGAAGAAGGAAAAGAAGATCTTGATGAAGCCGGGTGAGCTTGTTGAATGCAAGAAAAATAATTTCCAAAAACGCGTCGTCGATCCACGGATCTATGCTGCCTGGACCGAAAAGAAAATCATCCTCGATCAAACCACGCTGAGAGAAATGATTCGAATGGCGAAAGATAATTATGGCATCGAACTCAATGTAGCCTCGGAGCGAATGCTTGATCAGACGGTATCCGGATCGATGCCTGTGAGTGATGCGGATGGATTTGTAAAACAGGTAGCCAGCGCTTTCCAGCTGCAATTATCCGCGAAGGACAACATTTACATGTTGAAGGAAAAATCCCATGAGAATAACCAATAAATAGTAATATGAACCAATCAAAACCAATCAACCTATGCGAAAGATTTACCTATTGATCGGCTTGTGTTCCCTGATATCATTTCAGGCACTGCCTCAGCAGGGTGATGTTTATGCGTCGCGTAAACAGACACCCGATGGGTCCAGCGAGCTGGACACCTATCCGCTGAAAAATGGACTAAAACAATTGGAGAAGAAGTTTGACGTGTCTATTGCCTACAAGGACGAGTGGGTGGAGGACAAAGCCATTCCGAAAAGCGACCAGGACTTCGCGACAGTCGAACAGGCGCTGGACGAATTGCTGCGTGAAACAAATCTCTATTATGAAAAGGCTGGCGCCAGCTATTACGTGATCTCCATGAAGACGGTCCGTAAAGGCGGTGGGAGCCAGAGCGCATCTTTGTTGGCTGTTCCCGCGCTGGCAAACGACTTTGCGTCCTCGGCACCACCCATTGTCTTCGAAGACAAGCCGCTTCACATTGCGAGCATTGGGGTTGTTGATCCGGCGATTATAGTGACTGGTCGCGTGACAGATGAAAATGGCGGAGGCTTTCCCGGTGTGAACGTCCTTGTGAAAGGTACTTCGACCGGAACTTCGACAGACTCTGATGGCAGATATTCGCTATCAGTTCCTGACGAAAACGCAGTACTGATTTTTTCCTTTATCGGCTATACTTCCCAGGAAGTTGCTGTAAGCGGAAGAACCAGTGTAGACATTACAATGGCACCGGATGTTAAATCCCTCGAAGAAGTCGTTGTAACTGCTTTGGGCGTCGAAAAGTCAACGAAAGGACTTGGCTATGCAACCTCGAAGGTTAGCGCCGATGAAGTTGCGATCAACAGGACTCCCAATTTTATGAACACCCTTCAAGGTAAGATCGCAGGTGTGAACATCTCCTCGATGGGAACCGGTCCGATGGGAACTTCCAAGATCAGGATCCGCGGTCAATCATCCATTAATGGTCAAAACAATCCGCTGATCGTTGTTAACGGCGTTCCGATCGACAATCAGAATTTTGGAAGCAACGTCTACGGTTCAGGAAGCGGACAAGATGGTCAGCAGCCGAACGGTGGTGTGAGCTCCGACGGCGGTGATGCGTTCGCAAGTATTAACCCGGATGATGTTGAAAGCATGACGGTGTTGAAAGGTGCAGCGGCAGCAGCCCTTTACGGATCACGCGCTAAAGACGGTGTGATCATGATCACGACCAAGTCAAAGGGTACCAATAAAGGAATCGGAGTTACTTACAATATGAACTACACTTCCGACCATCCAATCGACTATACTGATTATCAGTACGTGTATGGTCAGGGTGAGCACGGTGTACGGCCTACCACACCTAACCCTAACACAGGTCAGTGGTCATACGGTGAAAAAATCCAGCCCGGAATGACTCAAACGTTGTTCAATACGCCGAACATCCCATACGAAGCGCAAAAAGGGATCATCAACCAGTTCTACAGAAATGGCTCGAACCTGACAAACTCTGTTGCGATCACTTCTACCAGCGATAAAGGCGGTATCAACCTTTCAATCGCGAACCTGAAGTCAAACGGGATTGTGCCGAACAACAACTTCACAAGGAACACTATGAACCTTGGCTTCACGTACGATCTGTCTGACAGGTTAACAGTAAAGGGAAATGTGAACTACTCCTATGAAGAGAACGTGAATCCTCCGAACATCGCTAACCAGGATAACACGATCCCGACGACGATTATGGCGATGGCGAATACAATGCCACTCAGCGTGCTGGAAGCCAACAAATACAATGCGCAAGGGAACGAGTATGTTTATTCACGGTTCATGAACCGCACGAACCCCTACTGGACAATGGCTGAGCAATTCAACCACATCCACCGCGATAGGGTGTTCGGAAACATTTCGGCGTCCTACAAGCTCACATCCTGGTTAACGGCACAAGGTCGTATAGGACAAGACTTCTGGACCCGTGACCAGACGGTTAACAACTTCCCTACCGGTCAGGCCAGTCTTTCACCTGCACCCGCAGGATTCGTGAACGGGTCTATGACGCAGGAGTCGCGCAAGTTCAGGGAAATCAATGCTGACTTCCTTTTGACGGCCAACAAAGAGTTCGGAGACTGGGGCTTGAATGTCCAGTTTGGAGGAAACTCACGCAATGTGCGAACAGATATCTTTAACACATTCGTTCAAGACTTCGTGATCCGTGGATTCTACACTGTACAGAACGGTCGTGCCAAAAACCCGACATATACTTTAACCGAAAAGCAGGTGAATTCACTCTACGGTGCAGCAGAAATCAACTACAAGAAGTATATCTATTTGAATCTGACGGAACGGACGGACTGGTTCTCCACATTGTCACCGGGAAACCGAAGCATTCCTTACTACTCAGGTTCTCTTGGTTATGTTTTCACCGAGTCACTGAGCTCAAAACCCAGCTGGCTTGACTTCGGAAAAGTAAGGGTAGCCTACGCGGAAGTGGGTAGCGACTCTGACGTAGCACCTTATTCCAACTTACTGTATTACTCAGTTAACGGTAACCTCTTCAACGGACAGCCGGTTGCAAACTTTGGCACACAAGTGCCGAACCCTAACCTGAAACCAATGAAGGTGAATGAAACCGAAGTTGGAATGGAGTTCAAAATGTTCAATGGCCGCCTGGGTGTGGACCTTGCCGCATATCAGAAAATCACCAGCAATCAGATCCTGCCGGTACAAATCTCTGACGCGTCAGGTTTCCAGACAACTAACATCAACATTGGCAAGAGCCAGAACCAGGGTGTTGAAATGATGATCAATGTGGTTCCTGTTCGCAGCAACAATCTCGAATGGAATGTCAACTTCAACGCATCTTACAACATAAGCAAAGTACTCAGCCTGCTCACCAGCAAGGACGGTGACAACATCACGGTTGGTAGCAACACGTTTGTCAGCAGCGGTTCCGGCATCAACCAGCAAGTGGTTGGCCTCGAGCTTAACCAGATCACTGGTTTCGCTTATCGCCGTGATGCAGCCGGAAACATCGTTTTTGCAGGCAACGGAGTGCCGCTCCCAACTACTTCTTTCGTAAACTATGGAAGTGCGCTCCCAAGATGGATTGGTGGACTTACAAACAGTTTCACGTACAAGGGCGTATCGCTGTCGTTCCTTATCGACTTCAAGCTCGGCGGTAAACTGTTCTCAGGCACAAACTTCAACGCCTACAGGGAAGGTCTCCATAAGAATACCCTTGAAGGACGCGAAGGAAATGCGATCGTTGGCAAAGGTGTCAATCAGGCAGGTCAACCCAATACGGTGGCTTCCGATGTTGAGGACTACTGGGCGTCAATCCTGAGAAGTCAGGGCATTATCGAACCCGTGATCTATGACGCAGGTTATGTAAAATTGCGTCAGATCTCTGTCGGCTACGACTTCACCAGATTCTTCAAAGCCAGTTCAGCCATCAAAGGCTTCCGGGTTAATCTGGTTGCGAACAACGTCCTGATGCTGAAGAAATGGGTTGACAACATCGATCCAGAATCATTCGGCTCCGCGTCTGACAACCTTGTAGGAAACGAAGCTCCGGGGCTCCCTACTACCAGAAGCATGGGCGTCAACTTGAATGTTAAATTCTAAAGCGAACGAATCATGAAAACAATCAAATATCTTTCAATGCTTGCGTTGTCGCTTTTCGTAGTCACTTCCTGTGACAATGGATTCGATGATCTCAACAAAAGCAAGACGAGTGCTATTTCAGTCGACGAAGTATTCATTCTGAACAACGCTATAATTTCGGCATCCGCTCCCGCGGGTTCGCTCCAGTATGACCTGGGTATTATTCAGCAAATCATATCCTCTAACTCGGGTGTGATCACTGGTGCGAACTTCAACCAGGTTAACAATGACAATGCCGCGGCCAACTGGCAAAACTATTACAGGAACGTCATTAAGTACACGTCGGACGTACAAGCAAAGACTAAGACCGTCGCCGCAAGGAGCAATCTCTATAACATGGCGCGTATCATACAGTCGTATGCCTTTATGATCCTGACTGATACCTACGGCGACATCCCGTATACAGAAGCCGGCCAGGGTTATAACAACTCGAATTTCTTTCCGAAGTATGACAAGCAGCAAGACATCTATCCTGCTATCATCACGGAACTGACTGCAGCAACCGCCGCACTCAGCGCTTCTGCGACAATTGAAACAGCAGATGTGTTGTTTGCGGGGAATGTTACGCAATGGAAAAGGTTTGGCAATTCATTGCTGCTGCGCGCCGGCATGCGTTTGAGCAAGGTGAATCCAACTCTCGCGCAATCAACAGTGCAGGCGGCGGTCACGGGCGGCGTGATCCTTGTTACTGCTGACAATGCGAGCATTAAGCACGATGGAAACTATGTTAATGGAGTGGGCAATACATTGAACAGTACAGAGGCTGCAAACTACTATTTGACAAAACCATTTGTGGATGCCCTCAAGAGTCACAATGATCCGCGCCTTCCTGCTATTGCCGTTCGCTACACGACCGCTACGTCAGGCACAGGCCAGACTGCGGCAGGTCCCGACTCAACTCCAGCAAACCAATATGGAATGCCTGTCGGATCTGATGACGCCTCCGCACAGGCTGCTGCCATAGCAAACGTACCGCCCCTGGCGAGCCGTTATGCGTTCACGCAGGTGGATAGGAACCGGATGGCAAGCAAGCTCGCCCCGATGTTCCTCGTCACTGCAGCTCAGTGCAACCTGTTGATGGCCGAAGCCCGATTCAGAGGCTGGATCAGCAGCGGCACAGTTGCGGGATACTATAGCGCTGGCATCACTGAGGGGATGAATCAACTTGCTTTATATGGATCATCCTCCGCGGTTACAAGTGGAAACATTTCAGCGTATGTAGCTGCGCGCCTAGCGGTTTTAGATACAACTCCAACAGGTAATGCGCTCTCGGAGATCAACTACGAATATTGGGTCGCTTCCTTCCTGAATGGCCAGGAAACATGGGCTAACTTCAGACGCAGTGGCTTCCCAGCCCTTGCACCTAATCCATATCCCGGAAGAACCGTAGCCTTCATAACGCGCTTGACTTACCCTGTGTCAGAGAACCTTGTCAACACGGCCAACTACAACGCGGCAGTGGCTAACATGGGTGGAGACAAACTTGATGGTAAAGTGTGGTGGGATAAGTAGTAAGATTTGAACTTGATGAACATGGGCAACCGAAAGTGGTTGCCCATGTTATTAAAAGGTAGTTGTAATTCAATTCTTTAACCGGCAAAATACCTATGCAGATGGTGATTAGATTGAAGATTTACCTTCGTCCTTAATAGTGAAGAATCAACCGTAATGAAGTTTCGCTGTGAACCCAAATAAACTATCAGATAACATGAAAAGAATAACCGTAATCATCGTACTGCTCGCAATCAGTTGCTGCTATTCGGTGGCCCAGCGTGTCGGCGCGTCACCTGAATACATAAAAGCACTCACTTCCGAATGGAAGGGCGAACGTTTTCCTGACGGCAGACCAAAAGTCTCCGACGCCATCCTCGCAAGATTGAAGAACATCTCCATGGAAGAAGCATGGGGTGTGCTTCGAAACAAAGGATACAATAACCAGTATGAAGGCGACTGGAATATCATGCTTCCCGACAGCGCTATGACGGGACGCGTTGTGACCGCGCAGTATATCCCTTTGCGCCCGGACCTGCAGAACCAGGTGAAGGAACAGGGTAAGGTGGAAGGCCGTGCTCAGAAAGGCGGCACAAATTCCTGGCCCATCGATATCCTCACACCAGGTGATGTGTATGTCGCTGACAGCTACGGCAAGATGGCCGACGGAACTTTGATAGGGGACAATCTTGGCAACTCGATCTACGCAAAGTCACAACGCGGCGTCATCTTCTATGGCTCCGTCCGCGACGTCGAAGGTCTCAGCGAGATCAAGGGTTTTAATGGATGGTGGAAAGGACAGGATCCTTCTTTCATCCGCGAAATGATGCTACTGACAATCAATAACCCGATACGCATCGGCAGAGCAACAGTGCTTCCCGGCGACGTGGTGCTCGCAAAGAAATACGGAACGATTTTCATTCCCGCTCACCTGGTCGAAGATCTTGTGCTGACATCTGAAGTGACCGCCCTGCGCGATGAGTTCGGACACCAGCGCCTCCGCGAAAAGAAATATCTCGCCGGCGAGATCGACAGCGAGTGGAGCGAAGCCATCAAAAAAGATTTTCTGAACTGGGTTAATAACTATCCCGGCAAGCTCCCCATGACAAAGAAAGAGCTCGATGACTACCTGAAATCCCGTAACTACTAAGAGATCAAATCACTTAAACCAAACCGATATGAAAAGCATCATCCAACAGATAACAAAAAGCAATAAGGAGCGCGAAGCGGCCGAAGCTGCTGCGAGACAAGCGGAGATTGACAATCCAAAAACCGGAACCAACAGAAGGAATTTCCTCAAGAAAACTGCACTCGGCGGTATGACCATGACCAGCCTCATGGGATTGACGTTCGAGGACTCGATGGCACAGACCACATCGAAGGTTCAGAAAGCGTCCGCACCTTCTGATCTCAAAATAACCGATTTGCGTTACTGCGTGACAACCGTTTTAGGTCGAACCGCTATCATACGAATCGATACAAACCAGGGCATCTACGGTCTCGGTGAAGTGCGTGACGGTGCAGATCCACGCTATGCGCTGATGCTGAAGAGCAGGATACTTGGAGAGAATCCCTGCAACGTGGAAAAGATTTTTAAGATCATCAAGCAGTTTGGTGGTCCAGCCCGTCAGGCCGGCGGAGTTTGTGGTGTAGAGATGGCACTGTGGGATCTTTGCGGAAAGGCTTATAATGTTCCAGCATGGCAGCTGCTTGGCGGCCGCTATCGTGATACAGTCAGGATCTATGCCGATACGCCCGAGGCAAAGAGTCCGGAAGAGCAGCTGAAACTGATCAAATTCAGAACGGAAACCCAGGGATACACCTGGCTCAAGATGGATGTTTCCATCAACGAGGTCAAAGATATCCCTGGCGCCCTCGTTAACTCCGAGATACTCAAGCAGGGCTCAAGCCAGTGGCAGGGTGGATATATGTCTTACGCAAATACAAGACACGCGTTCACCGGAATCCAGATCACCGAAAAAGGACTTGATGAAATGGCGAAGATCGTGGACAACGTGCGCAGCATGGTAGGGTACGAGATCCCGCTATCAACAGACCACTACGGGCACATCGACATGAACAACTGTATCCGGCTCGGCAAAAAGCTTGACAAATACAGGCTTGCGTGGCTTGAAGACATGGTGCCATGGCAATGGACCGAGCAACAAAAGACTATTTCTGACGCCCTCGACACGCCGGTGCTGACAGGCGAAGACATCTTCTTGCTCGAAAACTTCAAACCATTGATCGATAACCGTGCGGTGGACATCATCCATCCTGACCTCGCTTCGTCCGGCGGATTGCTCGAAACCAAACGCATCGGTGATTATGCTGAGGAAAAGGGCATCGCAATGGCAATGCACCAGGCAGGAACACCAGTGTCATTTATGGCCAACGTGCATTGCGCAGCTGCCACTCAAAACTTCCTTGCCTTGGAGCACCACTCAGTCGATCTGCCCTGGTGGGAAGGACTTGTCAAGACAACAGATGGCCGGAAGCTGATCGACAAAGGTTTTGCGCCGGTTCCGCTTTCAGCACCCGGACTTGGCATCGAACTTATCGATGAGGAGGTGAAAAAACACCTGCATGCATCGGATACAACGTACTTCGCCCCCACAAAAGAGTGGGACGAAAAGCGCTCGCATGACAGGACGTACAGCTAGTTCTTTCTCTATATAGTTTTCGATTTATTGATACAAGGTTAAGCTTCCCTCTGCCCTGGAGGGAAGCGCCCTGTACCTGAACTCCGACCTAAACCGTAATTGAATGAAAGGCACTCTCTATAAAACATCCATTGGCCTCGCCCTGGCAATGCTTATACTGACCGCGGTCACCGCGATGATGTCAAGCATCGCCGACGCCGGGCCTTACTTCATCGGGTTCTTCGCATTTCTCGCCATCGGGTTTCGAGGCTTTGAAAATCTGAAAGGGTACTCCTATTCACTCATGATCTTCACAGGCGTTACCGTCGCCCTGTATTATCCGGCGAACTTCGTCGAGATAAGTGGTTTCAAACTATCAACACTCATCATTCCGCTCATCCAGATAATCATGTTTGGAATGGGAACATCAATGAGTGTTCAGGATTTTATCGGCGTGGTGAAGACGCCAAAAGCTGTCCTCATCGGCGTCGCATCTCAATTCATAATCATGCCCGGGCTTGGATTTGTTCTCGCGAGCCTGAGCGGTTTCGAACCGGAGATTGCTGCAGGAATTGTGTTGATCGGATGTTCCCCCAGCGGACTTGCATCCAACGTCATGAACTACCTCGCAAAAGCAAATCTTGCTCTGTCTATCACCATCACCTCGGTGACCACGTTGCTGGCGCCATTCATTACGCCGGTTTTGATGAAGCTCCTTGCCGGGGCGCTCGTCGAAATAAGTATTCTTAATATGATGTGGGACATTTCCAAGATGGTGATCCTGCCCATCGGAGCCGGTCTTATTTTCAATAAGCTGCTGCATGGAAAATCGAAATGGCTGGATGATGCTATGCCAATTCTTTCGATGGCTGGAATTGGACTCATTATTACCATCATTACTGCGGCTGGCCGGAACAGCCTCCTCGAAATCGGTCTCATGTTGATTGGCCTCGTCCTGGTCCACAACCTCGTGGGTTATCTCCTTGGATATTGGTCCGGTCGTTTGTTCAAGATGGATGAGCGCGACTGCAGAACGATCGCTATTGAGGTTGGAATGCAAAACGGAGGCTTGGCGTCCGGTATTGCGAAGGAGATGGGCAAGATCGCAACCATCGGCCTCGCTCCCGCTGTATTTGGTCCATTGATGAACATTACGGGTTCCATACTGGCATCCTACTGGCACCGCCGTCCCCCAGAAGAATCAAAAAATCCTGTCACAAACATCCACGAAAAAAAATAACCGACTGATATGAAAACAACCAGACAACTATTTCTCTGCATCGTCTTCTTTATCGCGGCGCAACAGATCTACGCGCAGCAAATATCAAAAGAAGACATGTTGATGCTCACCGCCGAATGGAAGGGTGAGCGCTTCGCCGACGGCCGCCCTAAAGTGCCGGACAACATCCTTAAACGCATGAAGCTAGTTACTCTCGAAGAGGCCTGGGCCGTGCTAAAAGGTGACAACTACAAGCACAACTACGACGACGGCTGGATGATGATCAATCCTGATAGCGTGCTTGTCGGACGCGCGCTTACCGCCACCTTCATGCCGGGACGCCCCGACATGCACAAGGCGATCGATGACAAAGGCCACAATAAGGATGGCAGGATCAAATCCCAGAATGCATGGGCTGTCGCCATGCTCGTGAAAGGCGACGTCTATGTTGTCGATCAGTTTGGAGCGACGGAAGACGGCCCCACGATCGGTGACAATGTGGGAATGGCGATCCTCACCAACTCAGGCAACGGCATCGTATACGATGGCGCCATCCGCGACATCAACGGGTTAAAAGAGTTTAAGACGTTTACTTCTTTGTTCAGGTCTTATCACCCGTCGCATCACCTCAACAATCCTACAGGAGACTTGAACACAACATTGGTTGCGATCAATCAGCCCACGCGCATCGGTAAAGCTACTTGTATGCCGGGCGACGTCGTTCTCGGCCGTGATGGGGGTGTGATCTTCATTCCGCCACACCTCGCCGAAAAGGTGGTGAAGACTTCCGAGATCGTACGACTCCGTGATATGTTTGGACATCTCCGCATACGTGAAAAGAAGTATACGGCGGCACAGATCGACAACCGATGGTCTGACGACATCGAAAAGGATTTTTCCAAATGGTTGAACGATCACCTCAATGAGCTGCCTGTACCGAAAGAGCAAATACAGGAGTTCCTCAAAAACAGAACCTGGTAACGATAACCTATAAACAAATACAAGCATGTCAAACAAAACTTCCCGCCGGTCCTTTTTAACAAAAAGCGCACTAGCTGCCGGCGTACTGGCAGCACCCCTCTCGCAGACATTCGGAAAGTCATACGAGACTGCCATCGACCACACTCCGAAAGCATCTGCTCCGTCTGATCTCAAGATCACCGACATCAAATGCGGATACATTCGTAACGGGCATAGCCTCTTTGTAAAAATTTATACCAATCAAAATATCTGGGGCTGCGGCGAAGGTGTCGACGCCACACCTGGTACCTATCACCTTGTCAAAATGTTCGGAGAGCGCATCAAAGGTCAGAGCCCGTTAAATGTGCACAGATTGTTTGAAGACATTCGCCGTTCGGGATTTTTTGAAGGTGCGCAATCGGGAATGTTTGTGGCTGTGCTCACAGCAGTCGAAACTGCCTTGTGGGATCTCGCGGGCAAAGCGTTGAACCTGCCGGTTTACCAGTTGTTGGGCGGAAAGTTCCGCGACAAAGTCCGGGTGTATTGTGACACAGCGTTGTATCAAAACCGGCTTCCAACCCCGAAAGATTTCGCGACAGCAGCAACAGACGCAAAAAACAGGGGCTTCAATGCCATCAAGTTCGACCTTGATCAGGCCAACGATCCCAACAAATACGATCGGTATAATTGGACCGCAAGCCCCGCGGAGATACAGCGCATGGTCGACCAGGTGACGGCCGCGAGGGAGGCAGTCGGTCCGAACATCGACATCTGCCTTGATATGCATGGCCGGTACGATGCACCCACCGGCGAACGAATTGCGAAGCGACTTGAACATCTCAACCTGATGTGGCTCGAAGAGCCAATACCCGCTGAGAATCCGGAAGCTTACAAGAAAATTGCAGATCAAACGTCCACACCCATCTGCGCAGGTGAGAATCATTATCTCGCACTTGGCTTCCGCCCCCTGCTGGAAATTGGGGCTGTTGACATCATCATGCCCGATCTCCAAAAGGCAGGTGGTTTGGGCGAAGCCCAGCGCATCGCGAACCTGGCAAACTTGTATTATGTGCCCTTCGCTCCTCACATGGTTGCTTCTTTCCTGGGCGCGATGGCATCAGCACACGTTTGTGCTTCGGTTCCCAATTTCCTTATCCTTGAGTGGCAGATTTATTTCCATACTGATCCTATGTTCAAAGAGATCGTTACATGGGAAGGCAATCGCGACTTTGTCGATAAAAGCTTTATAACGCTTTCTGAAAAGCCGGGGATCGGTGTAGAGATAAACGAAGAAGGTATGCGTAAGTACGCAACACCAGGAGTTCCCTTCTTTGTATGATTTTGGGTTTATAGTCAAGTCCTCCTTTTTACGGTTAGGAGGCGCCCACCCCGACGGAAACGTCGGGGTTTTTTATTTGTGCTGTGCCGTACGGACATGCTCAGCGGCATCGATCAACGTAGTAACCCAAAGGTCCTTCTCATTTTCTTTAAGAAACTTTAAGAGCTTACGGTGATCGTGAAGGGAAACATTTAGCGAATGCTCCCCACCCACGCCGTGAAAGAGAAATACAACAAGGGTGTTCTGTTCCATACCCATTCTGACAAAATTAATCAACTCTTCACCCTTTTGACCATTGACCGAATAACAGCCAATCTCGTCGAGGTTGATCTTCATGATATTCAGCGATTCAGACTTTGTACCTCTCGAAGCGACAAAATCATTTTTCATGCCGGTGATATACAAGGAGTCTCCTATTCTGGTATCTCCGCAGGGATAAGCAAAAGTTCTTTTTGATTTACCGTCCACGGACTTGAGAAGAATGTTCGTCATCCGCATTTCATCGCGCATCCTTTGCAAGGTGTACTTGCTCATGTCGTAGTCCTGCTTCACCCATTCGCGACCCGCCCTATTGCCGATGCAGGGATGAAACAGTGTATGGTTTGCCAGCTCATGTCCTTTTGCGGCGGCTTTCTCCCAGTCTGTGATCCTGTTCCTGAATCCCGGAAAATATCCGGATAGGTAAAACGTGCCCCTGAATCCAAGAGAATCCAGCAAGGGTATCGCGTTGTCGAGGTGGACATTCAGCGCATCGTCGTAAGTCAATACAACAGCGCATTTTTTCCCATTCCATACCTGAGGCGCTTGCGAATAACCGCATGGACCCGTGAGGAAACTCATCGCTGCCAGGAAGATAACTCTTGCTTTCATAGGAATCCGACTCTTAAATGTTTAATTCGGTGATTCGGTAAATTCGTTAATACAGGCCTTTCACTAGCACATTGGTATATTAACGAATTAACGAATTACTTAACGTCTCTCCACAACCACTTTAAAGATTCAGGGAGAATTGAACCTGCGTGCTTTCCATTGTGTGCCCCTGTCCCTGAAACAAATTTATAATCGTAACCCTTGAATTTAAATGCTGATTCCATCTGCAGATTGGCGAGCCACCAGTCGCCGTAGGTGTTACTTAGATCCTGATTTCCATCCTGCAAAAAAATCCGGATGTCTTTCTTTCCACTTTTGCGGATCATCGATGGATAGCTATCCCCACCGCGAATGTTTGTATAACTCCCGATGTGACTAAGCACTTTATGAAAATACTCCGGGTGCGTCCAGGCCGCGGTAAATGCGCAAATCGCTCCGGAGGAAAGTCCACCAATGCCGCGCATCTTCGGATCGTCGGAAATATTGTATTTCTTCTTTATCTCAGGAATCAATTCTGTCATGAGGAATGTCGCGTACTGGTCACTGAGATCGTCATATTCAAAGCTTCTGTTCTGACTTCTGAAAAAATTGTCGGGAACGGGTGAATTACTCCAATAGCCTGGGTCCACAAACAAGCAAATGGTAACAGGAAGCTCCTTGCGATGAATGAGGTTGTCATACACGATTGTGGTCCGGAAATCACCGTCTTCCTTGAGGTAAGCATGACCATCCTGGAAGATCATCAGCGCGGCTTTCTTGCTGGCGTCGTATTGTGATGGAACATAGACATAATAGTTCCGCTTTGTATCGGGATAAATCTTACTCTCCCAAACATAAGTTGTCACCGTTCCCTTCGGCACCCCATTCTGGCGTTGCGCGTCCGGCCCCGGCTTATAGGGCTCCTCGACTTGCGATTGCGCAACAACTGTGATAGTTGCAAAAAGAAAGAAGGTGAATTTGAAGATGTTTATCATACTAACAAGATACTATTATCGATTGAAAATTGCCATGCAGTCGTTTCTTTCGACTTAAACCGCAGGGGAATGCAAAGTGCACAGAGGTAACACCGGAACTACGCATCCTCCACGGTTAGATGCATTCAGGCAGCACTTGCGACTTTTCCTTTCTCCAAGTAAGATCAGAGAATCTCCATCAACTCTACGTTCTCAGCGTCCTCCACGGTTAAACACATTCACACAAGTGTCAGCGAGTCTCTACTCTCTTATTGTCAAAATCAACCTATTTGGTCTAACCAAAATTCATTCTGGGATTCAATTACAAATCGAAACAATTGGTAAATTGATATAGCATCCAGACATTTTCGATATGGCGACAGACTTAACGCAACCTAATCGCATTCAATCCCTGGACATCCTTCGGGGAGCTGTGATGGTGCTGATGGCAATTGATCACGTGCGCGTGTACGCTGGCGTGCCTGCGGGTGGTCCGGATCCCGGAATCTTCTTTACGCGCTGGGTGACACATTTTTGTGCGCCGTGCTTTGTATTCTTTGCCGGAACGTCTGCATTCCTTTATGGAAAGAAGATCGGAGACATGCGCGCGCTGTCGCAATATTTAATAACAAGGGGACTAATGTTAGTGGTGCTCGAATTAACGTTGATCCGCTTCAGTTGGAGTTTCAATTTCAATTATTCTGAGTTCATCCTCGCGGGGGTAATCTGGATGATCGGCTGGTGCATGATTTTGCTGGGAGTCATAGTAAGTATGCGGCCGGCAGTAATCGGCATTGCAGGATTGGTCATCATTTTCGCGCAGCAAATATTCGCGCTCGTGCCGCAAATTCTACCCGAGTCCTCGCGGCCTGGATTCGGGAACTTCTGGGAGTTTATTTACTCGTCGGGCCTCAAAGCATGGCAACCCTTCGAAGTTCTTTATGTCCTTGTGCCATGGATCGGTGTTATGATGGCCGGATACGGATTCGGTCTGATCATTGAAAAGGAAGCGGCCCGCCGGGATCAGCTATGTTATCGCGTAGGTTTAGCTGCGATCCTGGCTTACATAATAGTGGGCACCGCCATGATCTTTACAAAAGAGGCTCCTGAAAACGCGCCTCCTTTCATTTTCCGGCTCTTGAATCAGCAGAAGTATCCGGCATCGCAACTATTCCTGATGATGACACTGGGTCCGGCGATCGCACTCATTCCAATTGTCGAGAAAGCAAAAGGCTGGTTCGCCGAAGTCCTGAAAATATTCGGGCGAGTTCCCTTCTTTTATTATCTCCTTCACATTCCGCTCATCCACGTTACTGCCTTGTTGGTTTATTTCTTGCGCGACGGCGCGGTTCATCACGAGTGGTTCACCTACGCACCCTATGCACAAGTTCCTCCGGAAATGCGATGGGGTCTGCCGCTGCTCTATGGTGCATTCTTTGTTGATGTGCTTATACTCTACGCGGCCTGCCGATGGTATGTGGGGTACAAATTCAAGCACGCCGACAATCCGGTGCTAAAATATATTTAAGAAGTCACGCATGTCCATTCGAAATTTGGTCTCAGCAGAGTCTCGTGCTGGTGGACTCATCACTTGTTCAAATCATCGACCTTATATTAATAATATGCCGTGCAGAGTTTCACTATTCGTCGACGGTTGAACTTTGAACCCATTTGGCTAAATTCGAAGTTCCAATGATTGCATTTCCATGCCGGAACCGCGCCGAAACCCCTATCATCCGGACATTGCCCTCTTCCTGATCCTGATACCTTTTATCAGTGCTTTCAATTATTACCTGACGTATTCGAACATCAAGCTCAATGCATTCCTGGCGATCACATTTACTATTGATACCATCCAGGGTTACGCCGCCGTGTGGGCGGTTCGCTCGTTCATAATCTTTTTAGATAGAAAATATCCCTACGAGAGATCACCACGCAGGCGAATTCTCATCCAACTCATTTGCACCACATTGATTGGCCTGGCCGTCATCAGCATCCTCACGGAAATCGTAAGCCTCATAGCAAAGGGTGAACCCGCTCCGCTCAGTTTCTATGCCGTTGATATCTTGATCATCGGTATCTGGTTTATTGTGGTGAATGGCATCTACGTGGGCTTGCATTTTTACAATCAATGGCAACACTCCGAGGCCATGCGGAAAGAAGAGAACCGGATCAAATCAGGCGGACTGATTGTAAAGCAGGGCAAACAGGATCTGCGGCTTGAGTTCGAAGACCTCACAGGGTTATATGTTGAAGGCGAATACGTTGTTGCCTGTCAAACCGGTGGAAAAAAATATTACCTGGATCAGTCCCTCGACAAAGCCGAGGACTTGCTTCCATCTACACTTTTTTTTCGGCTCAACCGCCAATTCATACTCCATCGGCGGATGGTGACCGGTTTCAAAAGATCGGAAAATGGCAAGCTCACCGCCCAACTTGCAGCGCACGAAATTTTCCCGCCCGAAATCGCAGTCAGCCGAACGAAAGCGCCTGCTTTCAAGAGCTGGTTTAGGCCGGTGTAGCAACATTTCGCTGGAAAAGTTGCCACACTTCCCCGGAAAAGTCGAGAAATCCACGATTTCGCCGCATCCTCGCGCGTTGATTTGCAAAAAAAACCAGCACATGCGAAGGCGACTTTTTACCACTGCGATCCTGGCAACAGTATGGGCCTGCACTGAGGCGCAAACTGATCCGGCGGGATATCGCGACTTCCCGATAGTCCTTTCGGTACAATTTCACTCGCTCTCGATGCCATTCCGGCACATGGGCTCCAATTTCCGCAATGTTGGGTTCGGCATTGGCACGGAAGTGAGTCTTAATGGAAAAGACAACCTGGTGCAGCAGTTCCAACTGGTTTGGTTTCACAATAAAACTGTAGGAAACGGAATATTGATGTACACACAATCTGCCTGGCGTCCAGGCATCGGCACAAACGGATTTACGGAGCTTAAAGCCGGGATCGGCTACATGTATGAGTTTCGGCCGGTGGAATCGTATAAAAAAATAAATGGGGAATGGCTGTCTGAAGGCCGCAAAGGGAAAGGAATGCTTGCAATTCCCCTGGGCGTGTCTGCGGGCTACCGTCAATACGCAACTTCAACCTACGTCGCACCGTTTGTTACCTACCAATTCATGGTCCTTACAAATTATAGCCAAAGCATCCCGATAGTACCGCAAACGTTGATACAAGTTGGAGCACGAATCCACACCAATGAATAAAATGATAACCCCGCTGTTATGAAAAGGATCCTTACCCTCACAACCCTCCTCATTCTCATTGGCTGTTCTTCTGATCGCTATCTCCAGGGCATTCTCATCACCTCGTGCGAAAAGAAACCTGAGGCAACTGTAATCTTTTCAAAAGCTGCAGGTGTGACCGAAGCTCTCCAAGAATTGGTTGATAATGGAGTACCCGGAACTTCCATGGCTGTTTATTCCGAAGAAGGATGGTGGTCAACCTCCATCGGACTTGCAAGTATCGAACAGAAAACGCCGCTGCAGGATTGCCACCTTCAGTATTTACAAAGTGTTGCAAAGACTTACATGGCTGTGGCTATTCTGAAATTGTATGAGCAGGGAAAAATCAATCTCGATGAACCGATGACAAAATACCTGCCGGCAAAATACAGCAAATACATTGTTGACGGCGACAAAGTCACAGTACGCATGCTTCTGAACCATACTTCTGGCATCCCGGAATACAACTTTCAGCCGGCGTACGTCAGTCTGCTCTTTCAGGAACCTGATCACTTCTTCACACCTGAAGACTATCTCAAGTTCATTGAAGGAAAACCGCTGACATTTACACCCGGCAGCAAATATTCTTATCGCAATACAAACTATTTGATACTTGCGTTGATAGGCGACGAGCTTACCGGCGACCACGCAAAATTTATTACCGATAATATCTTCAAACCACTTGGCCTCACAGCCACCTTCTATCGGCATGAGCCCGGATACATTGACTATCCGACAATAGTTAACACCTATTGGGATCGCTACAGCGATGGGAGGATCGAGAATGTATCCAGAATGCAACGCACAAATGTTTCGACTTTGATCGGTGACGACGGCATTGTAACCACACCCGTTGAGGCGGTCAAATTCCTGAAAGGGTTGGTCGAAGGAAAGCTGCTGACCGAGTCGAGCCTCGCACAGATGACAACCTGGGTAACAGATGCCAAAGGCAATAAGCGTTACGGACTGGGGCTCGTGCACAAAACTGTAAATGGAATCGAAGGCTACGGTCACAGCGGCGGCGGCATCGGCGCAGGATGTGAGTTGTATTACTTCCCTGAAAAGAAAACATATATGTTCATCGGTATCAACCTCGGAACCGTTACCGACAGCCCGCTTCACGTTGCCATGGACAAGGCAAGGGAAAAAATGTACGCAGCACTGCTTTAGGCGGAAAAATGCAATCTCTGCCCCTGACATTTTTTTCCGAACTCCTGTAAGTTCGGGGGATTTTCAGTCACTTATTGATCAATAATTGCCCTAAGTTTGATCCATACGTTGACAACCGCTCCTATCAAAGCTGTCGCTGAGGAAAAGCTCGCCGAAAAATTTTCAGCCGAGATTGTGCGGCATAAAGGGATCGTTTTAAAAATATGCAGGGTATATGGCAGAGGGGCAGACGACGCCAGCGACCTCTACCAGGAAATAGTTATGAACGCGTGGACCTCGTACCGCACTTTCGAGGGGCGCTCAAAATTCTCGACCTGGCTTTACAGGGTTGCGCTGAACACTGCTCTTTATCAGAACCGGAAAGACAAGTTCGCGGGTAAACTCACGGGATTGGAATCGATCGAGAACAAGGCAGACGACGATGGCGATAGCGAAAAGCGTACGATGCTCTACGCAGCGATCGCAGAACTGGATCCCCTGGAAAAATCCATCGTTATTCTTTACCTCGACGACCTTAGCTATCGTGAAATTTCCGAGGTGACTGGGCTTACGCAAACAAACATCGGGGTGAAACTGAACAGGATCAAGATCAAGATGAAAACACTACTTGGCGCTTATGGAACTTGATGATCTGAAAACCGTCTGGAATGAACAGTCTATCGATTCACACGACCAGGAATCTGAACGGACAAAAGTGATGGGCATCATTAAAGGCTCCCATCGTGGCATTCTCAGGTCATTCACCATCGATCTGGTTGTCGCCGTGGGACTCAACCTGGCGTTTGTGGTCGTCGTGTTCATGTTCGGGTCGAGGGTAATGCCATTTCTATTTAAGCTTATCATCGCAGCCAACGTGGTGGCAGTTCCGATCTACTACAAGCTATACAAATCCATGATGTATCTTAAGCATCTTGACTTTGGGCGCGATCTGAAGTCCAGCCTGGAGAGTTTTTTGGAGTACTATCGTGAAACGCTGCGTTTTTACAAGCGATCGACCGTTCTGCTTATTGTCGCGCTGTTACTGCTTTTCTCGCTCGATAATTCATTCCAGCAGCTTGAATTTTGGATCAGGATGGCTATCGTCTTCTATCTCGGAATTTTCCTGGCGAGCACAAGCTGGCTGGTCGACAAGCTTTATGGCGGGCGGATCCATGAAATCGAGTCTTACCTAAGTAATTCGTAGGAAGGGAAACTCCTGATTTATTTCCGTCACCGTGTCCAATTTCTTTCAGGTCGTTTGTTATGGAAGTATATTCATAACAAATCAAGATCGCCATGGGAAAGCTCAGTGTATTCAATTTCATTACCCTCAACGGATTTTATAAAGGCGCCAAGGAGGATATTAGCTGGCACAAGAATAATGCTGGCCAGGAAGAAGGTGACTATGCGGCACAAGGCGCGCAATCTGAAAGCATGCTGCTTTTCGGAAAAACCACCTACCAAATGATGGCGAGCTTCTGGCCCACGCCCGCCGCAATGGAATTTATGCCCAAGGTCGCGGAAGGCATGAACAGATCGGAGAAAATAGTTTTCTCCACCACGCTGAAGAAAGCAAGCTGGAATAACACCCGGATCGTCAAAAGAAATATCGTCGACGAAGTAGTCAAACTGAAAAATTCCGGGAAAGTGATGACCATCCTTGGCAGCGGCAATATCGTTTCGCAGTTCGCCAGCGCGGGCATCATCGATGAATACCAGTTTATGATTGATCCTGTGGCATTGCGCAAAGGAACGTCTGCGTTTAAGGGGATCACTGAAGATATCGAGCTCAAACTCACCGATTCAAAAGTTTTCAAGAGCGGTGCTGTGCTTCTTTCCTATAAGACTTTGAAGAAATAAGTTGTGTGTGTTCCCGGGCATCACTGATCTTGCAGATAAAATTTAAATAATTCAACATGGATGAATTTTTGCTCCTCTTCCGGATTGACATTCTCACCAAAGAAGTGCAACCAACCGCTGAACAGATGAAGGTCTATATGCAGCAATACCGTGACTGGGTTGATACGATCATCGCCGAGAAAAAATTCGTCGGGGGAAAGGGGCTCGGGGTAGAGGGTAAAGTGTTAAAAGAGCATTTCATTACCGACGGACCTTACGTTGAGATCAAGGAATCCATTGCAGGTTTCATCATCATCAAGGCAACTGATCTTGATGATGCCGTGAGGATTTCAAGAGGTTGTCCCATTTTGAATGGGAAGGGAAACAGTGTCGAGGTGAGGAAAATCGCGACAGAGCATAAACTCTGAGCACATGCAGGATCACAACCAAGACGAAGATCACAATCCCATGAAGTCGTCTCCTTTGTCTTTTCCTTGGTTTCCTTCGTGACTCTGCATTTGGAATTTTGCCGCCTATTAGTCGATCAATCCTAAGCCCTTCATCAGGAAGGTCGCGTTTGTGGAAGCGGAGATGCCCTTTCGCAGCCTGTAATCAAATTGAAGCGATTGATTGACGACTGTGCTCTCGAAGCAATAGTTGCCAAAGTAAGTCGGGTCTTCTGTCTCAAGAAGCCCGACAGCAAGATCGTGCGTCGCAAGAAGGGCAAGGCAATCATACTTCTTTAATTTTCTGTAAAACGCCATAGTGCCACTCCGCTTGTCATCGGAGTTGGTACCTCGCAATATTTCGTCCAACAGTACCAGGCACTGCTTAGCTTGTCCAAGGGCATCTACGATTTGCTTCAACCTTAGCAACTCCGCTTTGAAATAGGATGTATCATCCTCGAGCGAGTCGGTGATCCGGATGCAGGTCACAATGGTTAATACCGGACAAGAAAATGTATTGGCACGCACGGGCAACCCATTCAACGCAAGAATCACATTCAGTCCGGTAGCCCGGATGAAAGTACTCTTTCCAGCCATGTTGGATCCAGTAATGATATGGGCCCTCGTTGAAACGCCTATTTGGTAATCGTTTTTTACAGCGCCTGAAGGCAACAGGGGGTGGCCCATTTCGGTCGCGACAATGGCCTTGCTGCCTGGATCAACAACCGCATCGCAAAAGTCGGGATGATTGAATGTAAAATTGGCGTGGCTATTGATCATATCCATTTGCGCCAGTGCCTGAATCCATTGGTCGACACTACTTCCGTGCGTTGCGCGCCATTTTTCTATCCGCCTGATCGTCCAGATATCAAAAAGGAAAAGACCATTCATAACTGGTCCCATAAAACCATTCAGACGTTGGTCCGCCAGATTCGATAATTGGGAGAGTTTTAAGAAAGCCTGCGATGCCGCTTTTGATTTTGATTGTGTGGCAAGGCACAACGTTGAATTAAAATTCCGGTCCGAGACCATTGAGAACAGCTCGGAAAACTTTTGATATAGCCTCGTACGTTGACCGAAATTCCTGAAATAGATCTTTATGTCTTTGCCAATCCATTGAATCAAAAATGAGTTGAAGGCCAGAAGTCCCAGGAATGGACCATAGTAAAAAGTGCCTTTGAAAATCATGAATGCGATAAGCGAGCCGGAAATCACACTCATGATACCCGCGATCACCGGCCATTGCTTCTTCTGATCATAAAATCGTTCCTGTAAAATCCAGGCCCTCATTTCAGTTGCATCCGTAGCCGTTTCCCCTGAGAGCGCTCCCACCGCATAAAACTGTTGCCTCCACTCAGCTTCCTTGCTCATTTCCTTCGACGCTTCACGTCGCTGCGTAACTGTGGTCGGATCGGTGGGTGGATTGAGTAGTCCGGCTACGAGCATGTCGCGCCCTTCGATGGTAACTGTTCGGTTGACCGTTTGAAAAAGTGATCCCGTGCCAAAGATATCAAGGTCAAGGGCATAAAGGTGATTTCGCGGCGTCAGAGAATCTCCGGAGTCAAAGACTTTTTTATTGCCGTGCCTGAATGCCAATTCATCCCGGTTGAGGCGAAGTTTCTTCTCGAGCAAGCTTCCCTCCCGCTCGAGCTTCGAGCTTTTCTTAACCATGACAAGGAAGGCGCCAATCAGAACAGGCGAGAGCCAGAAAATCGCGGTACTAAGATTAAGAGCGGCATATATGCTTACTGCAAACAGCAGTGCGATGATTACGCGCACATTGGCGGTGTTCCTTAGCTCCTGTTTTACAGCAGTCAGCTTCAGCCCACAGGTACGACTGGCGTTGGTGTAGAAGTCTTCGACGTGCTGCATTGGGTTCCAAATTTAAGGAATACGGGAAACCAATTAAACGCAGCTACATGCGTTTCAGTTGATTGTGCTGAAGTCGGCACGTTATTTTATCCTGTTTGAGACGTTGTACCAATTCCATTCCCAGGTCTTTCCGTTGTCTGGCGAAAATGCCTGGCTCCAGATAGGGTGCTCAGGATCGCGCTTATCCCAACGGAACATCATAATGATCGGCTTGCCCTTGAATGTGTCCTTGGTGAAAAAGTGTCCAACGCCATTTTCGAATGATCCCACGACGGGCGGATCCATCACTCCTACGTCGCTTGCCACCCAATACAAGCTCCATAGCCTTGTCTTGGGATTAAATAATCTGATAGTTCGACCTTCCCATGCCTGCCCGCCGACCGTTGCGGTGCCCACATCTTCGTTGCCTTTACCTGCAAGTATTTTAAAGCAGTCCACAATAGTTTCCAGCTCTTCCCATTCGTTTGAATTGGTGAACCGAGATTTCAGTCTTTCGTGACTGAGCTTCCAGGTTCCGATAAGGAAGTCGAAATCGTTCTGAGACGACGTCGACGAAGCTGTCATCTTGATCTCGTCATTCGAATCAAATTCCAGTTTGGGAATGGGAATGCTCTTATCATCTCTTAAGTGTTTTTTCTGGGATAACCCATTGAACGTGATGACCAGCAGCAACACAATGATCGTGTATTTCATTCGCGACATAGTTAGTTTCTAAAGACGACAAAATACGAGTAAGAAATTGTTAATATGATGTTAAATGACAGTTTGAATGGGATTTGCTACGGGTAGCAGAAGTGCAATCGCCATGCTCTCCACGAAAAAAGTATCTTCGTTTATCCAACAAAATTCTCAGATGAAAAATATAGGTACGGCACTTTTTACAATTACAATGTTGACTGCTCAAGCACAGCACATGGAGACGGCTCGATATTTCAATCAACCTGTTCCGGGGTTGGCAGCCAAAATTTTTGCCCCGGGAATAATTTCCACTGATAAAGAATCGGAATTCGGTTCGATCTATTCCAAAGATGGAAGTGAATTTTACTATGCCGTGCAGGCTTCCAATGGAAAGGCAGAACTGAGGGGAATGAAGTGGGCCGCCAACACGTGGTCGAAACCTGAAGTGATTTTGGGACATGGCGTCTATAGCTACAACGACCCGTTCCTTTCTCCTGATGAGAAGCGACTGTATTTTATTTCGGATCAGCCGTTGAGCGGTGATGGGCCAAAGAAGGATTTTGACATTTGGTATGTAGAGCGGAATGGAGGCTCCTGGTCGAAGCCTATCAACGCGGGTCCCAATATCAACTCAAGTAAGAACGAGTACTACACTTGCATTACATCTGACGGTACCATTTATTATTCTTCCAACGTCAAAAGTCTCCAAGGAGGTGTCGACGACTACGATGTGTTCATGGCAAAACCTGACAACGGAAAATTCAAGAAAGCCGTGAACATCGGTTCGCCTGTGAATACCGAAAGTTACGAGGGAGACGTATTTGTCGCGCCAGACGGATCTTACCTGATCGTGTGCAGCGACCGTCCCGGCGGATTCGGCGCGGGCGATCTATATATTAGTTTCAGGAAGGCCGACGGAAGCTGGGGTGAAGCAAAAAATATGGGTAAGGAGATTAACGAAGATCGCTATCAATACTGCCCGATCGTTACACCGGACGGCAAGTATTTGTTGTTTACGTCGAAAGATGATATACGATGGATTGATGCAAAAGTCATAAACAAGTTCAGATGACCGCCAAGTTAAGCCGCATTTCAAAGGGAGCTCTAACTCTGCAGGAATCATCAAAATCTCAACCTGAAACCAAACACCTGAACTTCTCCCTGGTTGAAATCCAAATCTTCCGAACGTTTGAACCCCATGGCCTCGTACATTGTCCACGCCGTTTGCATTGACTTAGTAGTGTGGAGAATAACCTGTTCATGCCGGTTGTCTTTTGCCTTTTGAATGCACGCTTTCACAAGACGCTTTCCTACACCCTCTCCCCTTGAAGCTGGATCCACGGCAAGAAGCCTGAAACCGGAAGCATTTTTTTCACCGCCCGCAGTAATGTTTGCGCCATACTGCCCAATGTCACCATAGTAAACGACGGCGCCCTTGATGTTACCAGACTGCGATACCGCAACGAGCAATTCGGTAGCGGGTTTCTTGGTAAGCTCTCCAACATTTTTCAACATCTCGTAGTAGCCAGGCATCTGAGCTGGTTTCGGAAAGCCTTCAAGTTGTGCGTAGACTTCCACCATCATATTGCCGATGCTGGCGAATTCTTCCGGCTTAGCGTGTCTGACAAGAATTTCGTTTGTTTTCATTTTATTGGATTTCAGTCATGGCTCAACTTGTCATACGTCACACGGCGACATGATGGCTTGATATCTGAAAGAAGTTACACCGCAGAATCGTAATGAACTCCTTACGGCAAGTTGTACGGTTTTTCTCATATTCTTTCCCGGCATCTTAAAAACCACCAAATCAAAGTTAATTTAGGCGTCGGACATATAAGATGTCGGACACCTAAGGTGTCCGACACAGTTTTAGTGCTGTCAATAAAAACAGCGCACGGCAGCGATTTGACTTACTTTGCACCAAAGCCAAGTGTCACCAACCACATATTCAGACGATCAATCCACTTATTAGTAGTGTTTGATTCACTCCCGACACCAAAGCCATGTCCTCCCATCACGAATAAATGTATCTCAACCGGTCTTTTCGCCGCAATCCATTTTTTGTACATACTCAAAGCATGTGACGCGAAGCCAAATTCATCGTCCTGTGCGCAAGCGAGGAACAACGGTGGCGCATCCGCCAACACCGTGGACCGGATCGACTCGGGAATATCGGCATAGACCGGCACCACAAAATCGGGTCGGTTCAACTTTGTATATCCGAATGCACTCGCGGCGGCAACCAGCCCGCCAGCAGAAAACCCAAGGATACCAATCTTCTCAGAGTTGACGTTGTAAGTTGCCGCGTGACTGCGCACGTATTCAACTGCGCGTCTGCCGTCGGCAACCGCAAGTGGAATCACGGGCAAAGCTTCATCGTCCCATGCTTTTGGGTCTCTCGCATTGATCATGTCGTCGAAAGGATTGTCACCTGAGACATGAACCGTGCGATACTTCAGAACGAAAACGGTGAATCCCTTCTTTGTTAATTCATTGGCAGCATTCGTTCCTTCATGGTCAATCGCCAAAAAATGAAATCCTCCTCCAGGGCACACCACAACCGCAGATCCATTTGCAATAGATGGTTCAGGGCGAAACACAATAAGGGAGGGATTGACGACATTGAACACAGTCATCACCTTATGCGTATTGATGTTATTGCTTTTTTCATCCCACGTCCAGTTCTCGGACCCGGGTGCGGCTCCCTGGTATAGCCGGATCACCTCGGTTTGAGCATGTGCTATCGTTGACAACGTCATGAACAGGCAAAATAAAGAAGCTTTCAAGATTCCGAGTGTTGGGTGGCCAATCAAATACCACATCTTGGGTAAATTTCGTATTTAATTCTGATTAGCGGGCGTCTTTTGCATCCGCTGCCTAGTCTGTCTTGCAGAATGAAAAGCATAAATCACATGTGGACACCTTTCGTGCTTGCGTTGATCGTTCTTTCACAATCATGCACCTCCGGACGTGAAGAGCCAATCACCAGCAGCAAACCACACTATACAATCACAGTCAATGAAAAGAACATACGGCAGATTGCTGTAAACGCTGTTGTACCCTTGTCAACAGATACTTTGGTGATGTCCCAGATCATGAGCGAATCCCTTGAAGGCGGCTATGCCGATTTTTGTCCAGGGCCTTAACGTCTTTGATGAGAAAGGTGCACCTGTCCCGACGACTCCGGCGGGAAGAAGTGCATGGAAACTAGATATCAAAACGCCAGCGATGGTAAGGCTGCAATACGACGTCCGGATCGATCATGACAAGGTCGATTGGGATGTTTCGTCCGCTTTTGGCCGCGGTTACACCCTTGACAACATTGTATTTTTTGTTGGACGTGTGCTTTTTATCACGCCACCTCGCTTCAGCGAAAGAATCGAAGTCGAATACAAGCTTCCAGAAGGGTGGGAAGTGGCAACCGCACTCGAATCGTTGCAGCCCAGGCGAAATACATTTGAAGCCGCCAGCATCCGTCAACTGTTGCATAATGGGAACCTTGTGGGTAAAATAGTCAGGAAAGAAATCCACGTAGGCGAACTTAGTGTCGAGATTGCTGCCCCCTCTTCGCTGGCTGGGGCTGTTTCACTGTTTCACGATTCCATGGAGCGCATAATCAAAGCATATCTGGCGCAAATGGGCGGAACTCCCAAAGGAAAGCTTGTTATCGTAGCTGCGATGTCGAGTTCACTCTTTCCTGGCGGCGAAGCCTTTCCGAATAGCATAAGTCTTATGCTTGGCACCATGCCCAACGCTTCAAACAAATCCTATTGGGGGTACCTTCTCTCACATGAAATTTATCATTTGTGGAATGGTCACTCGATACGTCCGGCTAAGCAGCAGGAAGTGGAGTGGTTTGTCGAGGGTTTCACCCAATACATGTCACAGTTTACCGCCTTCAAAACGGGGTTCACCTCGAGAAGCGACTTTGATGATGAGTTGGCGAGATCCAAATACTCATATGAAACGGATGCGGGAAAAATTTCTCTCCTGGCGGCAGGTTCCGAGAAGGGAAGAAATTTCCGCCTGATCTATAACGGAGGCATGGTTGTCGCATCTGCCCTCGATCAGGAAATCAGAAAGGCAACCAAGACAAAAGGCTTGGAGGATTTCATGAGGGCGATGTACGAAAAGTTCGGACAGACGGGCAACGAATACACTTTTGGGGACATTGTTCAAACTGCGACAGCTGTCGCCGGAAAAGATATGACGCGGTTTTTCCGGGACTATGTGGCCGGCACGAGGGTGCTATCCGTGAAGTAAATGGCCCCAGTTTAAAATGAATCAGGCGGCCCTCGCAATTTATCTCCCTGACCTAAACGTTTGACAGGAAACGTCACTTCATTCATTTCTCGCCGACTCAAGCGTTTAATGCAGTGTCACTGGCGATACCAGGAAGAGCGTTTCTGCAATTATCACTAATCGCGGGCGACCGACTGGCGATATTTCTGCCGATATCGACAAAAAATTCAGAATCATTTCGTGGGTGGGAGAACCCACACTCGCACTGATTGCCCCTGCACTTTGAAAGCTATTTTCAATGCTTCCGGAAAAAAGAATTTACAATGTAGCTTGTCCAATCTTGAACCTAACAAGTCACCTTACCACCGGGAATGCAGAGATACGAAGCCTTGCCGCTCCCATCGGGATCAGCGTGATCGTCTCTTCAGTTGCGTCACTCTTCACGGGACTTACCGGAAGCTCTGCGCAAAGCCCGTATTGATCTATTGTCCATGAAGGAATCTTCTTTCCCTTCGTCGCTATCTCAATGGGAACTGCCGATGTGGTGAAGGGAAAGTTATCCGCAGGCCATGGTTTTCGTTTTAGGACGAAAGAATTCTTTAAGTCTGTCAAATCACCCGAAAGTCCGTAGTTCCACGCAGAAGACGCATGGATCTCAAATGAAGGCCACTTTGAAGGGTCTGCTGTGGACTGCCATTTTGAATCATGCTGGGAAATTTGTTTACTGTCGAAGCGTACATACTGCTCTGCTATTTTCAATGAGTAAGTAAGTGGGCCGTGATCAACGCTGACGCTTCCTTTGTTTTTTTCCCATGTACGAAGCTTGATCTCCATTGGTAATTGCAGTATGATCTCGTCACCATTCTTCCATTCACGTTCCAGTTTCAAATAGTCGCCAGCTGTCATCGCTGCCGAAATCTGCTCACTATTTACTTTGACATTTGCTGCCTTTGACCACGCGGGAATACGCAAATACAATGGAAAGCGCGTGGCTTTTGCTATGCTGACTTTGATCCTCACCGTTTCATCAAACGGATAATGCGTCTGTTGTTGGATGGTGACGTTCGACCCGTCGCCAACTTTAGCGGTAACGCTGCTTTCGGAATATAAAACAGCAGCCAGCCCGTTGTCGGGCGTAGCCATCCAAAGATTTTCCGCATAGTATACCCAACCACTCGTGTGATTATGCTGACAGCACCGACTGCTGAAAGGGTTCATCATCAGGTAAGGGCCCGCGTTGTCGATGCCAGGATGATGATTCTTGTTGTCACTGTCGACCATGTTGGGTGCAACGAGGTAACGAAGTGAACGATAGTCCGGCATGAACGCAGCTGGAAAGGTATTGAACGCGACGTCCTCAGCATTGTCGGCCCAAAACGTATCTCCTGTGATGCGCAGCAGGATCTCATCCGAAGTCATTTGTTCCACCATGCCACAGGTTTCTATTGCCTGCCTCGGGTCATCATAGCCTTTACGACAATTCTCATCCCCGCCGAACATCCCACCAGGCACTTGTCCATAAATACTACGGATCAAATGCTGGTTGTCATAGCTCGCCTGAAGGTCTGCTGCATTACCACTTTGCTGATAGTAGGTTGCGGGCTCACGAAAACACTGGGCAATATTGACGTTGTGCCAATTGGGAAGCCAGCTCGTAAGTCGCCAGTTTGCGGTGTTGCGATGAATTTTCGTGGCCAGCTCAAGAAGCCACGGTTCACGCGTAATATTATAAAGCCAGTACACACTGTAAAGATTATCGCCGCCGCGGCTGTTCTCCCAATAGTCTGTAAGGAAATCGGCATCCGGAATTGTGGATTGCCATTTGAAATATTTTGTCATGTGAGTGATGACACGGGCGTCCTGGCTGTATTCATAATACGATTGCAACACAAAAAGCATTAGCATTTGCGCCCACAAGTCGCGCTTACCTGTGGTTTTACTGAACACAAAAGGTCCAAAATCCCCATTATCACGCTGACTGTTAAGTGTGCCGTTGATCCACACCATTGACTCATCAATCATTTTTTTATCCTGGAGAACATAACCTATGTTTGCATATCCCTTCAGCCAGTACGGTAACTCCTCCCATCCCCAATCTCCTTTTCCTTCCTTGTTGAGCCACGCGTTATCTTTCTTGGTAAGCCAAATGCTGATCTCGCCGAGATTTCCCGCCAGGCCGTCACGTTCCAGTTCCAGTGACTTCAGCAGCCATCCTCCTGGCTTCACGGCGCCAACCGGAAGTTTCACCAGCCGCTGCGGCATCAATGGTGGCTGGTTGGTGATATAGAAAGAGTTTAGCCTCTCATTCATTGGCGCCTTCACTGAGGAAGAACTGATTTGACTCAGGGAAGGGATTGATGCAAACAGTAGCAAGGCCAGGAGGATTCTCATTTGAAATTTAGTAAGTGATTTGAATGTAAGAAACAAACGCGAAAACCTCAGGCTAATTATTCCAAATTCCTTTACCTTATTTCGTTGAAAAATTGCCATGAAAAAATCCTCACCGCAAGAAATCGATTTCACCATGCGGCCCATCGGCAGTATCGAATCGTCACTTAAGGACCCAAAGAAAGCACCCTGCCAGGGATCGAAGGGCGCACCGGAGGCGTGGGTCCGGATTAATAAAGACGTACTTCCAGGTATGAAGGATATTCATATCAACGATAAAATAATCGTCGTCACCTGGCTTCACCTCGCGGATCGGACGGTCTTGAGCGTTCATCCACAGGACGACAAGAGAAACCCACTCACAAGTGTATTTGCAACGCGGTCAGCTGACCGGCCCAATCCTATTGGATTGCACCCGGTGAACGTGCTGGAAATTGCGGATGATAAGATCAAAGTGGCACCTCTCGAAGCAATCGACGGAACACCTGTGGTGGATATCAAACCTGTGATTTGAGCACGGTGGACATTTTCTTAATTGGTCCCGAGCCAGAAAACCTTTCCACTCCAGGCATGCCGCGGTCATGAAATTTGGAAAGTAAAGAATTGTCGCCGCATTCCTTAAAAAATGGCAAAGCAGCCGATCAAAGGAAATTTTGTTTTCATGATGGTAATATGTTACGGTGTGTTCGTGACCCGATGCGAGAGTCTTAGGACCTAAATCGATAAGACCAACGAGCTGGGTTCTTACCCCGAAGATTGAAATGCATCGGAACACCAACAACGGAGTAGAGCACGCCGAGTTGGAACGCTTATCGCTTCCCTTGCAAGTTCAGCCAACTTCCGCCATTCCATACCGAAGTGTAGCCGTTCGCAAGAAGAATACGTCTCGCGGCGGCACTGCGCACACCAGAAGCGCAGACTGTAATAAGGACTTTTTCCTTGTCAGGAATCCTGCTCAGGTTTGTCGCAAGTTGATCGACTGGAATATTGATCGCTCCATGGACGTGGCCGGACGAAAACTCCGAGTGCGTGCGCACGTCCAAAATGATCGCTCCCGCTTTTACAAGCTCATTGTAATTCACCGGGGTGCGAAGGCCAAATATTTTCTTTAAGAGTCTCATCATTGTCAGGTGCGTTTATTTTTTAATCTGCTTCCTGATCGTGGATAAACCAAAAGGCAGATACAGAGGACAAACACTTACCATGCTTGTGATGAAGAATACAACAGCAAGAGCAAGCAGGACAATACCCAACGTGCCCGTGATAACGCCCGTAGAATACAAGACGATCATTGCGACCGCCAAAACGGCGCGGAGGCCGCGGTCAAACTTTCCCATGTTCGCTTTCATATTTTTTTATATAAAATTAAATCTCGGTTATACCAGAGTCAGTGATTAAAGTCACATAGTCCGGGGCGGGAGTACCTTCTCAAGGGATTGATCATAACGAACGAAAAAGTTGATATAGATACTGCGCGAAAGTCTTAATGTGACGGGAAGCAGCAACACCGCAGCGGTAATGGTTATGAAAATATACACGTCGACTTGCGGGTTGAATAATATGCGCAGGGCTACGTAAACCGCCGTGAAAAGCGCAACCTGTAGCGCATGACTGACATACATCGCCCCGGAATAAAATGATGGTTCAGGTTCGAACGGCTGACCGCAGAAAGCGCATTTCTCCGGCATGTCTGAGAAATGTCTCATGTCGTATGCCGATGTAACAAACAAATCACCCCGCTGACAACGAGGGCAGGTATTTGTGAGGATGCTATACATCCGGGTACCTTTTCTAATGAGCTTCATTTTCGGACGTTGGAGATAATATTGATCACCAGCGCCCCCATGACCACACCATATAAGGTACTGTTCACGGGAGATGCAGTTATCGGACAGGCGCCAGACGTACATCCGAAGCCTTTCCAATAAATAAAACCCACCACGCCACCCGCCAAAGCGCCCAAAAAGGGAAAAATCCATTTTTTCATAACACGATCACTCTCGTTCATTTATCAAAATCAATCACCACATTTCCTCACTCTCGGAAAGAATAAGTTATTTCACGGGCGTCGCTCTTTGACAACCATTTTCTTCACGTGGAGCCGATGTTTCCGAAAGTGCCTTAAAGCCGCCGTCTATGTCCACCACGTTTTGCCACCCGCGCCTTTTGAGGATTGAACACGCAAGCATCGAACGGTAGCCGCTTGCGCAATGAATATACACTGGTTGGCTGGTGCTGACTTCAGAAACGTGATCATTGAGAACTTCCAACGGAATGTTTATCGCTCCAGTAAGATGCCCTGCATCAAATTCACCATGACGGCGTACGTCTATAACAAATTGCGATTTGACCGGGCCGCACTTTGCAAATGCCGCCGCCGATATTGATCTCACGGTGTCAATCTGATAGCCGGCTTTTACCCACGAATTAAAACCTCCTTCCAGGTATCCAAGCACGTTATCATATCCAACGCGTGCAAGCCTGACAATCACCTCTTCTTCACGGCCTGGTTCGGCGACGATGAGCAGCGGATGGTTGACGCCGCTAACCAGCGCGCCGACCCAAGGGGCAAAGCTTCCATCGATACCTATGTTAATTGAGTTGGGAATGAAGCCTTTTCGAAAAATTTGTGCATTACGCGTATCCAGCACAAGTGCATGCTCCTGATTAGCAACCAGATCGAACTCCCTTGGCGCAAAGGCTTTGCTCGCACGACCCAGCACTTTCTCAACACCCGACGCACCCTCCTTATTCAATCTGACATTCTCCGGAAAGTAAGCCGGAGGAGTCTCCAGACCATCAAGCACTTCATGTATAAATTCATCACGCGTCATGTTGGCACGCAGCGCATAGTTAACCTGGCGCTGATGACCGAGCGAATCACTTGTCTCTTTCATCATATTCTTACCACATGCAGAGCCTGCGCCATGTGCGGGATAAACGATAATCTCGTCGGGCAATGTCATGATCTTACTGCGCAGTGAGTCAAAAAGAAGACCGGCAAGCTCTTCCTTGGTTCGGCTGGCGGCCTTCTGCGCAAGATCCGGCCGCCCGACGTCGCCGAGAAACAGCGTATCGCCTGAGAAAATTGCGACTTCTTTACCCCGTTCGTCTTTCAACAAATAAGTCACCGACTCCATCGTGTGTCCGGGTGTATGAAGAACTTTTATGGTAGCCCCTCCCAGCTTGAATTCTTCTCCATCCGCAGCGATGTGGGCATGGAACTTCGGAACCGCCGTCGGCCCATAGATGATTTTTGCGCCCGTTTTTTCTGCGAGATCGACGTGGCCTGAGACAAAGTCCGCATGAAAATGGGTCTCGAATACGTACTTGATGGCAGCCCCGTCATTTTTTGCCCTTTCAATATACGAGTCCGTTTCGCGAAGAGGGTCTACGATGGCGGCCTCATTACCCGAACGAATGTAGTAAGCCCCTTGCGCCAGGCACCCCGTATATATCTGTTCGATTTTCATATTCTCAATGCGATGATTTTGATGGTTTAAAGGTCGGGCGGACAATCTGAGATGGGGGTGACAAAAGTCACCCAACGGAATATTTTTTTTCCGACTAACTCTTGTTGATATCGTGGCTAATTCGCGCAGAAATGATACACCAACCGAGCCGCGTATTCTTTATTTTTGCAATATCCGGACCACAACAACTCAAATGGCATCACTTGACATAATCACGGATTCGGTACACAGGCTTTTTCCTTCTTTCAGTCAGGAGCTTTCCAGATATCTCGGGGAGGTCGGTGAAGTCGTCGAATTTCCGGCCGGGACCTTGCTTATGCGCCCGGGTCAATACTTCAAGAGCTCCCTGCTGATTCTGGATGGCCGTGTAAAGCTTTTTCGCGACGGAGACGATGGGCAGGAATTCTTTCTCTATTACCTGGAGCAAGGAAATGCGTGCGCACTATCTATGATTTGCGCAACCCGAAATGAAGCCAGTGCAATCAAGGCCAAGGCCGTGACAGACACCAAAGCGCTGGCAATTCCGATTCAGTACATGGACGGACTCATGAGAGACCATCGGAGCTGGTATTATTTTGTGTTGGAAACCTATCGCTCCCGTTTCGAAGAATTGCTCACTGTGATCGACCAGGTTGCGTTTCATGCAATGGACGAGAAGCTCGAATTCTATTTAAAGCGACAGTTTGATGTGACCCGATCAAACGAGATTTCGATTACACACCAGGAAATTGCCGACGATCTCAATTCGTCGCGCGAAGTCATCACGCGACTTTTGAAAAGGATGGAAGCAGATAAAAAAATTGCCTTATCTCGTAATGAAATTACTCGCCTGAAGGACTGGTCGAAAGTTTCACCGTGAGACTTTGCCGTGGTTATTTCTTTCCAAATATGGGAATTTGCTGAACTCGCCGTCATCCTTGATACGTTCCATATTCATCAAGCGCCATGTCAGCTTCAGAGATGATAAAATCCACGTCTGCATTGAACTTTATTTACGACACCCTGTTACTCCGGATATTACTTATCTGAGCACGAATTACTGAAGTGTGGTTCGGGATTTGCAGGCCTCGACCAAACAAGAAATAGCAAACTCATTCTCTGCCCGGATCTCGGATCCATTATCGCGAGCGGCAAGTCATTTGTTCGCTTCGGGGTCTGCAATGGTGAGTCGATGACGAAAGGAAATTGCTTTTTTCCGTCGCAAGTGGGGCAAATACCGAACTATTTCGCGGCGGGTTTGGTGAAATTCCAACAAAATGATGGTTCGATAAAATATCGATGATATCCTTCAGACATATTAATACCTCTTCGATTTAGAAACCTCAATGCTTGCCGTTCGAACAGACTCAGTGCTGGCATCTGTCCAGGCGAAGACGAGTTTGTTCCCGCTCAAGGTCATTTGTGGAAACCCACTTGAGCGAGAATCTAAAACCTCGGCAATCGGTGCGAGTCTCCAAATGCGATCGTCGGAAACACGGGCGACCTGGATCGAGTCGTTTTCTATCCAACTGACGAAGGCGGTCTTGCTGTCGATCAACTCCACGTCCACCCGGCCCGTTGTCTTAATTCTGCTCAAAAGGACTGGTTGTGAAAACTGCTCCCCTCCATCATGCGAGAAGACGACTTTCACCTGCGTGCTGTCACCAGGAGAAGAGTACCAGGCAACGGCGACATGGTTTCCCATCGCTGAAATCCTGGGACCATTCACAGGACAACCGTTGATTTTCCAGCCGTCATTGAACATGGTTTTCGGGGTCGTCCATTTACCATTTTGCAGCCGAACGATGGAAATGTCACGAATTTCGTCTTCCGATCTGTCCCTATAAACTACCGCTGGCCCGTTGTCGGTCAGGGCCGCACTGGTCTGACAACAATCGCAGACCCGATCATCAAGCTGCCATTCTTCGAGCTTCTTTCCGGACTTATCGACAACGGCTGCTCGCAGTGTCATAGTGCCATGATGTTGATCGTGGCCCATTCCTTCCATGGCCGTATTCCTGCCATCGAGCCACGACATAAAGAAATTTTCTCCAAAGGGAATAATCGAAACAAACCCGTGTTCGGCTTCCTTCCCATCTTCATTAAGCAACTGAGGTGCATTCCACGAACCTCTTGTACCTAGAAGATATTTTATGTCGTACGAATATTTCCCCGGACCGCTACTTTCCAGAAAGTGAGCGACAAGTGATTCTCCATTCGCTGCAATCGCAGGATAATCTGCCCAATTAACAAACCAGCGAGATCCTGCAGCAATTGTTTTTGGTTCGGACCACATGCTATCGTTCAATATCGAATACTTAAACGCCGTGATTGAATCTCCATGTTCGAGCCACGAAAGGTAGATCACACCGTTGTCACTAAAAAGATACGGCTCCGCACTCGGCGACTTTGCCGGTGAGGGGATCGCGGTCACCGATCGCTCGTCAACGTGTGATGTACGCTGACCGCACGACGATATGAGGCCAAGCAGGACGAACCAAAGATGACTTATTCGATTGAACATTTTATCTGATATTTTATTCAGTTCTTAGTCTTTCTATATCGTGCATAAGCCGGTCGACGTCCGGTTCCTGGGTGCCATCATATTTACCACGGATGCGGCCCTTTTTGTCGATGAGCAAAAATGCACCGCTGTGAATAAACCCGCCCGGTTCATCCTTGTCTTCCAAGGCAGAGGCAAAGTAGCTTGTCTGGGCTATTTTATAAATAGAATCTTTTGCGCCTGTTACGAAATGCCATCGCTTACTCTCGACTCCGAGGCGTGAGGCAAAGTTCCGAAGAAGCGCGACGGTATCGTGGCGGGGATCAATCGTGTGCGACAGAATCAGCACATCGGGCATGTCTTTCGTTTTCTCGTACACTCGCAGCATTTGTGTTTTCATGATGGGACAGATCGTGCGGCACGAGGTAAAGAAGAAATCGGCAACGTAGATCTTGTTTTGAAACGTTTCGCTGGTCACACTAACACTGTCCTGATCGGTGAACCGAAATGGCGCGATGGAATGATATACAGTATCTCCATTGACGACTTTGCGTTCGCCTAGGATCGGCAGCGGTTTCTCCCCCGAAGTACATGACGAAAGCGTCGTCACCAGTGCAAAACAAAGCATCGGACATCCATGAAGTAAGTTCAAAAATGAGAGTTTCATTTGTATTGAGTCCATTTTTATCACTTGTTGATCTCCTCTTTAGTGCTCGCAATGCTCTCAATCATCTCGTCGCGGACCTTTTCGATCCGGGACTTCTGCGCCTGCTGAACTTTTATAATTTCTTCGTCAGTCGAATTCGCCACCGCATGATTTTCATGCTGATGGTGCCTTCCGTCACCGTCGTTTGAGCCCGGCACGTCCTGGATGTTGTGCATCCAATCCATCATGTGTTGACTTGCCTGTCGGAGCGAAGTCAGACGTTCGACTACTATCGCAATCCGCGTCGCATTTACAGTTGAATCAAGTTGCAGGGAATCCCTCAACGTTTTAAGTTTTCCTTCAAGGGTGTACAAATCATCCATAAGTGGCATGACCTCGTCGTGCAGGGCCATGGATTCATCGAAAATTTTCAGCGCCTGCTCACGGGGGCTTTCTTTCTCCCTGCACATCCCGAGGAAAAAGGCAAATGCTAACAGCCAAGTTTTTGATCTCATTTCTTAAGGTTGGTTTTTTCGTTTGAAGATTCAATTACTGCCCCCGAATCGGGATTCCATTTATCGTATTCTATCAGTCTGGCCACTCGCAACGCTTCTTCCCTTCCATGGACGGTCGCAACAAGATGCAATGCGCCGTCGAGGCCCGCCGACACGCCGGCCGTGGTCAGCAGCGGTCCATCCTGCACAAATCGTTTGTCTGCAACAACAGTCGCCGTCGGTGTCAGTGCCCGGAGGTTCTGAATTGCGCCCCAATGTGTGGTAACAGTGCGATGATCGAGGACGCCGGCCTTCGATAGGAAAGCGGCACCGGTACACACCGACATGGTGTATTTCGCCTCCTTATGCATCCGTGCTATCCAGTTGATGATGGTAGTGTCATTGTACACAGGCATTAACCCTTCCATTGCCGCACCTGGAAATACGATAATATCCGGGTGCGGGCAATCGCGGACAGAATAATTAGGAATGAGCTTTATATTTTTATTCATCGCCGTTATCGTCTCGAGTCTTGGCGCGATCGTAAACACATCAAACTGCTTGGTGTTGCTGAAAACTTCCAGAGGCCCTGCAAAATCCAACAGCTCCACGCCCTGATAAATGAACACCGCGACTTTGTAGCAATCAGTTTGCTGCTGTCCTGGTGACAAGACCGTACCCGCAGTCATGAGAAATAATATCATTAATATTTTCATAGTGCGTTTGATTAAAAATTAAATGTGAAGGATGCAGTCCACCGCGCATTGCTGGTGATCTGCGCCGTCACATCACTGTTGTAGTGTTGGGTGACTGGCTTCTGATAGTTAACGCCCACCGTAAATCGGCTAACATAAAAATCCATGCCTCCTGAACCGAGCAATGCTGTTCCGCCAGTATTCACCTGGATGATATCACCATCCATGTGCGTGGCTGCTTGCTCATAATTCATTCCTGCGTGCGGGAGGATTGAAACCGGGCCGAATTTCTGCCAGAAAAATGCCTGTGCAGACGCACGATACTGATTTCCAAACAGGTACCCGGAACTGTTCCGCGTGTTAATCTTGTAACCGGTCTCAAAGTTTATTCCGGTCTTTTTATAGCGCACAGTATAGACAGCGTTAAGATTGAAGTCCACGCTGCCGGTTCCCATCTGAAAATTCCGATTGATGATTTTGCCTTTGTCGGTAAGGCTGAAGTGCCCGGTGGGAAGCTTCACACCCCCTCCCACCATGAGCAAATGCTTGAAGTCCTTATTTTCACTCCCGGTATCCACAATCGCATAATTGCCCATCACGCTGATATCGCCCAGTCCATCAGCCTGGACTTTCTGGTCCGTCCCGTTCATATCGTTATACACATAGGGAATAAATGCAAACAGTTGAATCCGTTTGGAAAGGTAGTAGCGGCTCCAAAGTTCCATCTTCGAGTAGGTGTCATCGGAGGTTTGCGCGTCCAGGGTTTGCGTGGGCGCGATGTAAGAGTGGAAACTTGCTTGTGACCAGCGCAAGCCAACGAAGTTCTTATTGTACAAGGGAAGAATTCCGAAATAATTCCCGCCGAGTGAACATCCGCACACATCGCACGCAGTCGCGCCTGCTGACGCAATTGCGATTAATATGAGCGTGGCTATTCCATATTTCATGATTGATTAATTCAAAGTGTTAAAAGAGAATCTTTTATCAGTCGTAAATTCACGGTCCGTAAGTGTTTTAATAAAAGCGATGATCTTAGACTTTTCACCATCGCTTAACGGAATGCCGGTCGCGCCATTTTGCATGAGCAAGGGATCAAGCGTACCAGAAACTTTGACGCCACCGGCATAGTGGTCGAGCACTTCATCCAGCGTGCGAAAGCGCCCGTCATGCATGTAGGGAAACGTAACCTCTGCATTGCGAAGGCTCGGTACTTTAAATTTACCGCGATCATCCGTCGTTTCCGTGATCCGTTGTCTGCCGGTATCACTGTCAAAGTTGTCATCGATTCCGTTATTACGGAATGAGCCGTCGGTAAAAAGATCCGTTGCGTGGCATGACGCACACTTCGAGTGGAACAACTTCATCCCATCGAGTTCACTATCGGTAAATTGCTCACCTTCCTTTCGGACATATTTATCGTAACGTGAGTTTGCCGACACCATCATCGTCATGAACTGAGACAACGCATGAAGAATTTTCTGACTGTCGACATCGGAAGTTCCGAATGCTTCGGCGAAATGCTTTCTGTAAGGATCGCTTCGCTGAATCTTCTTCACAACGCCAGCAAGTGTTTCGTGCATTTCAATAGGACTGGTGATGGCATTGATAGGAACAAAGTCAAGGTGGTTAACGCCGCCGTCCCAAAAGAAAAACTTCTGAAACGCCATGTTCTGGATCGCAGGTGCATTGCGAACTCCCGAAATCCCGCCTACACCTTTACTGAACCGATGCACAGGATCAGAAAAACCGCGCGCCTGCTCGTGACAATTTGCACAGGCGATTGTACTGTCAACCGAAAGAATCGGATCATAGAAGAGTGCCCGTCCCAATTCAAAGCCGTCTTTCGTCACTGGGTTATTTTCGAACGTGTAGGCAGCTGCAGGAAAGTTTGACGGCTGCCTGAATGCATACGGATTTTGTACGGGAGAATTGTCTTCCCCCGTACAAGCCGCAAGAAGACCGGCTACGGCCACTACGCAGGCCATAAACTTTGACATTTGCTACGATGCTAAAGTTTAGTTGGCGTGGATATGATCCACCACAAACGCGCCGGAGATATTATCAGCCAGCTTTTGACAAGCCATCGGCATGTGACGACTGGTGTTGGCCGTAAAGGTCACCTGCTCGCCAGAGCCATTAAGAAATTTATTTACATCGAAGAGTAAGTGCACTTCCGGTTCGTGTTGAGCCCGCACAGGAGCTTTATCGCCATTGAAAGAGAGCGTGATCGTCCTGATGTTGTTGACCTGCATGGAGGCTGCGTCAGTCTTGTATCCACCGACATGAAATTGAAATACATTGTCTTTTTCCTTCGATACGGGTGATACACCTTCCAGCGCCATAAATATGTATCCTGAATTCCAGCTCCAGAACAACCCTTTGGCCGGGTCAAGTGCACCAGTCTGCGCTCCCTGGTTGACCTGACTTGCATCCACACCTATCGTGAATGTTACTTCCGTATAATTTCCTGCCGGAACATTCTGCAGCGTCACGTCTTGAGACTCGTCGTCATTCTCATCTATGAGATAATATCCGGCAGACCCGTCGGACTTGACCGGATCGGTGAATACGGTCCCGTCCTCGCGTTTCAGCTTAATTCCACTCACGTAGTAAGTAAGCCAGGTGACTTTATAGTTCTCGCCTTTTGAATCCGTATAAGGCGTATTGCTCGTGTTCATTTGGAGGTTTGTGGAACCGACCACATTATCAAAATGGAGAGTGATGGGGGCAGTTTCGGATGTCTTGTCGTCTTTGGTGCATGACGACGCCGAAATAAGTACAAGGCAAATAAGTATATATATGAATGATGTGCTTTTCATTTTTAATAATTGAAATAGGTTGAAAAAAATTGGATATAATGTCACGCGACCGCTGCTGATGAGGCGGGCGTCATACGCTTAACATAAGCGAACCTATTTCAAGATGGCGGATGAAAAATCGAGAGTGCCGGACTGGCGTAACGGTGATTAACGATTGCCGTTACTTGTCTACCGCATGGAGAAGGGGAAAGATCTTCAACAAGATCTTGTGAATGACTAAAAAAGAGTTGAATTTCTTGTGCTTGAAAAAGTGGAGACGGTAGACCTTGATCGGAATCGGCTGCCGTGATTATTACCAGTCCGGGATCGAAATCATACTCGCTGCTACAAAGTGCAATGGGAAGTTCGGAGATAATGCCCAGTGTATACACGATTTCCTGGCGCTGTTCGTACAGGTATGACAGAAAACCCAGACGGCTGGAGCAATGAAGCACCATACACGTGAGGATAACGAATACCGCAAATCGCCTTAGCATAGATCAAAAATAATCCAGAAAGAGTCGCCAGTCAAGGCGAATAAGATACAGGGTCAGGCAACATCAGTTTTTTCAGCACAAGTTCTGCCGATCATAACATCCTGTTGCGTATCAACGCTATACCATTCGAAGGCAATCCTGCATTGCGTCGGCTCAGCAGCTAGAAATAAAATCTGGCACTAATAATGTCGGCATCCGGTTGCCAGTAAGACCACACCCGTAGGCGCACCTTTGTCAGAATGTGAGCCAATGCAATCATTGGCTGGATCAGGGGGCAAGTCTCCGATCATACTGGTGATTTTACTCCAGAGGCAAGCGGGCACCCGCATCTCGCGGCCCTTGAATCTACTGATACTTAAGATCGGTATACGGTATTGATCATTCCACCAATAATCACGCCGCCTCCCCGTTATCATTATGGAAAAATTGTTGAATACCTGATAAAGCTCAGTGCATGATTTTGTGTCTTCCGCCATATCATATGTCTAAATGGCTAATATGACTCGAAAAGAATTTGCAGAACTCGTCGGAACTGGAGCAGCGGTTTTGCTGCTTCCTGGGCGCCATGGGACGCTCGGCTCTTGCTGTACTCAGTCCTCCTTTCCCGCTGCCCCGATAAACGTGGATTTTGCGTTGGATATATCCACAGGTACACTTTCCTCAAATCGGGGATACACGATATCAAATGGAATTGTCATCGCGTGCACTTTGTCGGGATGCTTTCTCGCCGTTTCCGCCGCCTCCATGCACGAGGGCATAACAGTTAAACAAAAAAGCAGCAAGAACGATTTCTATTCTCCGCGTCATAGGAAAACGTTTAGTTCTAGCGGCCAGGTTACTGGAGGTCCAGCATCAAAAGCACTTGTTACTTATAACACCGCATCGAATGGAATTTCACTGCAGGTGCATTTCTGATAATAACAGTCTATGCTATGAAATTTAAACTAATCACTCTCATCGCTTTCATATTGGCCGGCTGCGCCAATGACAATCTCGATACGCTTGCGAGGAGAACTGCACAAAGCGCATCGAGTTCATCATCATCAACCGCCACCAGTTCTGCTTCAAGCTCTTCAAGCTCCGGTTCTTCTTCCTCCTCGGGCTCATCGTCTGGTGCAAATACAGGTTCTACACCTTCATCTGGATCATCCATCCAGGGAACGACTGGGGTTTCTTTCCTGACCGACGTTAAGCCGATACTTGTAAAATACCAATGTGCGAGCTGTCATGGAAGTTCATTCTCGTCGTACACCGGCGCGTCCAGCCTGGCGCGTAGCGGCCAATTGTATGGCACGATGTCATGGGCGAGCGGATACCGAAAAATGCCACCTGGTCAAAAAGCTACGTCCTCAGAACTCGCTCTTATCTCCGCATGGGTCACGGCTGGCGCTCCCAATAATTAAAATAGCAATGCCTTAGCGACTGAACAACCTGTTTCAGCTCGGGTACAATAAATACATCTATCAAACCGACGGTAGTTAACGTAACGAAATGTGCTTTAAGCGGATCACGAAACTTATATTTTTCTGACTTGGCGAAATGTCGAAAAAGACGATACCCATAAAAAACGGTTAGCAACAAGGAAATCCTGATAGACTTCAGAAGTAAGTCTCATGTTGTTTCAAGCAAAGCATATAGAATAATTCCTGCACAAACTCTGCACTGGCATGCCTGCGCGTAGCCGCTTCGGCGAAGGCAAGTGTCGAAGACGTCGCGCCATAACCGAACTGGCGAACACGCGCGCTATATAGGGTCATCTATCCTCACGCTTCAGGCTCCACTCATTATTCTGCGTGCGCAGGAATGTTTCACATCTCTTTATCCATTCGTCCAGTGAACTATCGTTTTTGACGTCACTACTTTCCTTCCTCAATGAAATAGTACCATCACTCATTTGCCCATACTTGTATTCCATCTCCTTTGAATTGCTTGCTTCAGAATAGGACGATACGAGAGCGATAAAGCTTATCATCATTCCAAGCGGGCTCATGTCCATGAAAAAACTTAATTTCGGATTGAACTCAGCAATCATCTTCAGCACTCCCCACGTAATGGAAACAGTCAGGAACAACAAGGTGGCATACTTGTACAATGCACCCCTCATGAATGAAGTGGGAAGGATTTCTACCAAATATTTTGCCACCGAAACGGTCACCCGTTTGAGGTTATTTGCAAAATGTAGTTCCTCCTGAAACTTGGAATGAAAGAAATTTGCAACGTCAATCACTTCCGGGATTATCGGATCGTAAGATTCTGCATCAGCGAAAACTAATTTTGCCTGATGAACCTACCTAACTATAACTACGCGCTGATCCTCGCCTCGGCGGCTGCCATGTTCACCTGTTCAAAGAAAGAACATTCAATCGATTATCTGGGGCAGACTCCACCCGATACAATTGCCAGCCTCTTTGCTCCAGGAATAATCAGCACTGAGGCCTATGAACACAGTGCACCAGCTTTTTCGCCAGATGGCAGCGTGGTCCTCTGGACTCGCCTGGATAAATCCTATCATGCCTCAATGTTGGAAATGCAATTTGAGAACGGAGAATGGTCTGCACCACGGCGACCTTCATTCGCCGATAGTACTGCAGACGACTACTATCCGTCCTTTTCTCCTGATGGAAAAAAACTATACTTCAGCTCACGTCGAAAATTACCTGCGGGTTTCACACTCAATGATATGGCGATGTGGGAAGTACCGCGCCTACCGAATGGGTGGGGAACTCCCGTTCCGATGGATAGCGTCGTGTCGGCGATGCCCAGTTATGCCCACTCTGTTACGTCAAGTGGAACAATCTATGTATCAGGACCGGTGAGAGGAATGAATTTTAATATCCGTCGGTCGTCAGCATCCAACCATGGGTTCGAGGAAGCTGTCTCCTTGCCTTATGATATAAACAGCGTAGATTATGAGGACGGACCCTATGTTGCACCCGACGAAAGCTTCCTGATATTCGAATCATTACGGCCCGAAGGAACCAACGGGGGACTTGATCTTTATATTTCTTTCAGAGAAAAGGACAATCGATGGACCGTTCCGGTCAACATGGGTCCGAAAATTAATACTGAAGCCAGTGAACGATTTGCAAGGTTGTCTCCCGACGGACGCTACCTTTTTTTTGGCAGTACCAGGAACCAGTCATCTACAAACTTTGGCTTCGACATCTTCTGGATCGATGCTGAAATAATTGAAAATCTTCGGGCCAGCTATGCCGGGAAAAACCTGATCGACCCTTCCATGGGCATGGATATTATCACTGCGATTTCGAACGATCGTCTTGACGATCTCTCTCACCTTCTGCCCTCCTGGCTCGGTGCGCACCCCAATACGCTAGATGCAACACTCATTTTCAGTTCAGTCCTTCGGCGACTCGGTCGCTTTGCGGAGGCAGAACAGGTTTTAGCAACTGTTCCCGAGAATAGGCAAGCCTTACAGGCAGTCGTGATTGAGAAAGCTCTCGTGAAATTTGGATCCAGAAATGATGAGGACGCGGAAAAATTGCTCGCACCTATTCTCCAAGGCGAGCAGGCACGTGAAGAAATGATCAAACTGTCTTCGGCGCTGCTGGATCTCAGGAACTTCAAAGTAAGCGACGCGTATTTTGAGAAGGCTATGGCGAGTGCACCAAATATGTATGCTTACTTTCGCAGGGCTTGCCGCCTCGCCGTTCTCGGAGAATCGGACCGGGCTTTCTCCGCGCTCGGCAAATCCATTGCCTTGGGAAACAACCACCGTCTAGATTACGAGAAAAATCCCGACCTGGCGTCGCTTAAGAAGGATCCGCGCTGGAACGAATTAATCAAAGATTTAAAATAATCTGCGTACCGAACCGCGCCATCAGACATCCCCATATAGCGCGCGTGTTCCGACTATGGCGCGGCGTGTATTTCCCCTACCAAATAGGCTTCAACGATATTCAGCTTTCAAACCATTATTGATCGACGGAAAAGTGTGCCCTACCTCGAAGAAATCCATTTCAATGCCTGTGCATGTATTTATTCCGATTTCAAAACATTCATCGGACTAGTCGCTGCGGCTTTGAATAATTGCAATCCGACCGCGATACCTGTCACGAAGCAACCTAGCAGACCTGCAGACAGAAATGTAATGAGGCCCGGCTCGACGCGATATGCAAAGGTTTCAAGCCAGCGGTTGATAAGCCAATAGGAGGCAGGGAAACCCAGCATGAATGAAACGAGCACAATCCAAAGAAATTCTTTGGATAGCATTGCGGTGATACTGGCCATCGTGGCGCCGAGTACTTTTCTGATGCCGATCTCCCTGGCCCGCCGTTCGGCAACAAAAGCCGAAAGTCCGTACAACCCCAGGCAGGAGATCACGATCGCTAACACGGTGGAAGCAGAGATGATGCGCGATACGCGCTGGTCAGCCTCATATTGCTTCGAGATGCTGTCATCGAGGAACTGACTTTCAAACGGGGTGTCCGGAATAGCTTTTTGCCACGCATCCTTGATTTGCGACATAGACTCGTTAAAGACCTCAGGCTTAACTGTGATCAGACTATAAAGGTAATCTCGGGGATCCGCGCTAGCATAGAAGATAATGGGATCAATGGACTCGTGCAGGGAGAACTGGTGGAAGTCTTCGACGACTCCAATAATTTCGAATTCCTGGTTTTGTCTCGCGGAAATAAGTACAGTGCCGACGGCATGGTCCAATGTTAGTCCCATCGTTTTGATACTCGCGCGGTTGACGATGACCTTTTGTGGTTGATTTTGCACGCCTTGGTCACCGGGCAACGTAAAGTCGCGACCCGCAATGACGGGTATGGCCATGGTGCTGAAATAGTCTTCGCCAGTAAAAACAATGTAGTGTCCCACCGCGGCATCAGGTGCACTCCCGGCAGGATAATAACTCCAGTCACCGGTGACGGGGGTGGAAGGTAAGTTCGAGGTGGCTGTTGTGCGAGTTACACCCGACAATTGGCGCACGGAGTTGTTAAATAGTCGATAGTTGGACATCGCGTCTGCAGTCCTGAGGGGCACGATTATCTTGAAGTTGGAGTCGAAACCAAGCGATTTTTCTTGCAGAAATGCGAGCTGGTCGCGGATAATAAAAATTGCAGAAAGCAACACAATGGCGATGGTAAATTGAAAAATGCTCAGCCCTCGTCGCACAAGATCGAATGAACCGGATCTCAGCTGCTTGCCTTTCAGAACGCGGATCGGCTCAAACGAGGATAGGACAAAAGCCGGATAAATTCCCGCAGCCGATCCTGCCACCAAAGAGACGACCAGCAATGCACAGAGAATGTAGGGCATATTCTGTGAATCCAGCTGAAAATCCTTCTGCAGCAATTCGTTGAAGAGGGGAAGAACGAGATTTATGGTGATCAATGACACTACCATGGCAATCGCAGCTAAGCCCAGGCACTCGCCGATGAATTGGGGAATCAGATTTGCCTTCTGCGCGCCGAGTGCCTTTCTCACGCCGACTTCCCCGGCGCGTTGCGAAGCCTTCGCCGTCGTCAGGTTTATAAAATTAATGCACGCAAGGATCAAAATGAGTACCCCGATTGAAGCCGTGACATAAAGGTACGTGATGCTACCGGGCGTGCCGAGCTCGATCTGATAATCGAAGTGTTTGGATTTTAAGTGAACGTCAAGAAGCGACTGCAAACCAAGAATCTTTTCACGTCCCATGGCGCGGTTCTCCTTTTCTCCGTGGCGCTCCATGAGGTCGGGAAATTTGGAAAGAAGTCCTTCGGCACTGGCGTTCTCCTTGAGCTTCAGATAAGTGAAGACGAAATTATCCGACGCCCACGTCGTGATAGGCTGAAGACTTCGGGCGAGACCAGAGACGTAAAAATCAGCATCAAGATGAGATTTGAAATTGGTTTGTTTTATCACTCCGGTGACGTGATACGTATTCGTGAGAGAGCCGGTACTGATAGTGATCATCTCGTCTAAGGCCTTCCGATCACCAAATATTTTTTTCGCGACTCTTTCACTCAAGACGACAGACGTAGGTCCGTCAAGTGCAACACTCCTGTCACCCTCCAGCAACTCATATGGAAAAATATCGAAGAACGTCGAGTCCACCTGATAGCCTCTCTTTTCATAGAAAGATTTGTCCTTATATGTCAGTAGTTGTTGCTCTGCGCCAAGGTCTTTGATGACTCTGGCCACAGACTCCAGTTCTGGAAATTCGGCAAGCATGGTTATGCCGATCGGCGGTGATGTCCTTTGCAGAATCTGTGTCGTGCCGTCCGAAGCTTTCATTGTGGAGGTAACACGGTATATTCTTTCCGCATCCGGAAAATGACGGTCAAAGGAGAGCTCGTCGAGGATGAAGAAGCTGAGCAAAACACAGCAGGTGATACCGATGGAAAGGCCGACAATGTTAATGGAAGAGAAAACTTTGTTCTTGAGGAGGTTTCGGACACCAGTTTTCAGATAGTGGCGTAGCATGATTGTTCGCTTTTGAAATCTAATTTACTGAATCGCGAGCGCCTTCGGAATTTTAATGCAGAAGATATCGATACTGCAATAACTGATGCTTCCTGCAAGATTTGCAGCATAGTTTCTGTGCCCCGTTTCTCTGCCTGCCCATCTTTGATACAACTACCATTGCAATACATGCATTTCATCACCTGTACCGATAGCTATCGGGATGGTGCACGAAGGTGTAAAAACTTAGTTAGAAGCTCTATAAGGATTTGTTTTTGAGCTACACGTATAAGAACACCCTCTATCAACGGGTGACATTCTCCCGGTGTTCATGACGGTCATGCAGTTAGCTATTGCTCGAGGAAAAACAGATCGTCTGATGCACGACTAAGTGTGGGCTTGGCAAAATTGTCTGTTGATATGAGTAAATAAATTTTCATTTAGAAAACTAAAGGATTGTTTAGAGTAAGGTTTGCGGTGGATTTTAAATATTCGTTGTTCGAAGTGTATTAGATTCATTCTATTCGATCAAAACGTGTGAACTCTCTTCATCTTTTTATTAAATTGAAGATCAGTCCCACAGACATCCTTCAACGCCAACAAGAGTGTATATTGGTCGACGATAAGCTCCTGATGCGCTCGGAGTAAAATGAAAGAGGCGTTGTTTTCTCCAAACACCTAGAACGCCATTACCCAAAAACTTACACGCGTTAGGACTTGGATTGAAATCCAGAATTTCACCATGCAGCATCTGGCAACTAAGTTCCTTAACCGCCAGATAGTACCTTCACTATAAGATTTCGATTGTCTGAGATCCAACTTCTCACTCTGCTGGTTATTTATTTTCAATTAAAGATCAATGAAGAGCGCCGGCTTAGCATTACGCGTGTTGGAATGTATGCGGCGAATCATTGTAAGCATCAACTGATTTTATCATCAATCTAAAACAGAAACAAAAATGAAAAATGTAAAAACCGCATTGGTTGCTGCCAGCTTCCTTTTGATAACCTTTTGTCACACATTCGGGCAGAGCATCATTTCTGGAAAAGTAGTAGATCGAGAGGGAAATCCCATCCCCGGAGTCAATGTCGTGAATACGACCAAGAACAAAGGAACCATTAGCAATGTAGAAGGGCTCTTCGACATCGAAGGTGAACCTACAGATACCTACCAGTTTTCATTTATCGGTTATGAAGACAAAAGAATAATAGGCCTCCAAAATCAGCAAGTAATTACATTGGTTGAGAACGCTCAAGGGGCAGCTGAAGTAGTGGTTGTAAGTGCAGGCGTTTCTCCTTTAAGCAACTACGCCGGGGCAACATTATATTATAATTTTGACGATAATTCATCACTTGATAATGTCGTTGGGGCAGCAAATGTGAAGATTGACGAGGTCGGAAAATTTGTAAGCAACAAGCATTTTAAACTCCCACTTGTAGGAAACATCGCCAAAATCGGGGCTGTGACAGATACGACCAACCTTGATAAAAACATAAGACAAATAGCACAGTCAGCCCAGGGCATCTCGATCGGCCTCGCTCCTACCTATATATTCAATCCAGATAATTCAGACGGAGACTTTTTCAGAGGGTGGGCTTCAGCGAGCTATAAGGTTAATAGTTTTCAAGGTACCGGCAAAGACAAAGCAAACGTCACGTTAAACCAGCTTCGAATTTCCGCGGGAATCGAATTTGAAGGCTGGGTATTCTCTGGGAGCAAGAGACCTATGCATATTGGGCTGGAGGGTTTCTATTCGCAATTCGATGCCGACAAATACAAAGAGATATTCAAGGAGTCAAAATCAAGCATTATGTCCGCTAATCTTTCGATCATTTTCCCAATCAATGCGAACATGGGATTCCTGATTCTTGGAACGTATTCCGAAAACACACATCCGGTATACTCGGGGGGTCTCATATTCAAATAATCCATCTTCAAACTTATTGCAGTACCTCGTCTGATAACACCGAGCTTACTGATTAAAAAAGTAGTCCCGAGCGGAAGAATATCGAACTTTTTCGCGGGGGATTTGTGGAAATTCCAAGGTTTGATGGCTCAATAAATTCGGCCATATCTAAAGATTTCTCGCCAATCATCACGGCGACATCTCGGTTGGTCGGGATTTACAATTATTTGCAATCCTCGACCAACAACGAAGCCAAAATTATTTCTTCAGCGGATCTCTGATCCTTATCGATAAATGAAAATCCCAAGCTGTTAACAACTTAGCAGATTACTCCTTTCCATAATTGCTTATTCAACAGCTTAAGTTATGATCACTGGTAACTTTGTAGATTGTTGGCAGGAATCTTTACAGCCTAACTCGATATTTTTTTACGATGGCATCCAGAAGGTCATAACGATAGTAGACGTCATGTCGCTCCGAAAGTAGTTTCATATTTTCCCGCGTTGGTCGATTGCCGTTTTCGAAGAGCGCAGCCAGGTCCTCCATATAGGCTTCATGTCCACCGGGAACGGACATGTCGATCGTGGTTGCCGGTACGCTACCGGAGTTCCAAAATGTATGAACGATGCCCTTGGGACGTAAATGCCATCCGCCAGCCTGCACCTCGGTAACAAGCTCACCTGTCAATATGAAGATGCTCCCTTCTTTCACGTAGCATATTTCATCGAGCGTCTTGTGAAAGTGCGGCGGCGCACCCAGCTCGCCGGACTGGACAACCGACTCCCAAATACCCAGGTGCGAATCGGTTTGGCCGCTGTTCAACTTGAAAGTAATCTCCATGTCGCCAACCCTCCCTTTTTTTCCATCGCCTGGGGCAAGGTAGATGGTCCTGTCTGTCGTATCGCTGTGTCTTCCATAGGAGGTAAAGGATGGTACCACTGTCCCTGTGGCAATTATTGTCATCCTGCGCAACAGTTCGCGGCGCCCGAGTTTTGATTGGCTTGTCATAAGTTTTTGATCAAAACTATCGAGGCAAGGGAATAACGAAATAGTATAAATGCGACAACCTACAGCGGAAGCATGAATTGCAGTTGGGTCGGCGCATGCCGGACTTCCTTCGCAATGACCGTCGGTGTGACACCCCCAAACGATTTACAATCCCTGATAAAATGCATCTGATCGAAATAACCGCACTGGTGGGCGATCTGTGTCCAGGTCAAGCCAGGTGATGATTCGAACAATCGGTAAGCTTTTGAGAAGCGTATCACACGGGCAAACAATTTGGGTGGCAGGCCGATGCGCTCTTTGCATTGTCTTTCGAATTGGCGTGGGCTCAGGCAGGCCGCCGAAGCCACCCTATCCACAGTAAGGCTTCCCCCGGATTGCATCAGCATCAACAAAGCATGGTCAACCGGTAGCACTTTCTTCAAGCCGGGAACCTTTTGCATCAAAAATTGCTGGACAATCTGAACCATCTCATCGTATCCTGCCGTATTGCATAGTCGTTCGTTCACTTGTTTGACTTCTCCCGAAAAGAAATCAGTGCCATTTTGGGCTTGATCGATTATTTCATGCATCGGTACCCCAAGGAGTCGATGCAGTCCGCCTGGCTTAAATCCCACCCTGATAACGACATGATCATCGCCAAGGGAGATGTCAACGCGCCTTAATTGCGGGCCGACAAAAATGCTCGCGGGATTGAGCACTGATTTATCTGTTCCATGAATCGTCGTTGTAATGCGTGATCGCGGATAAAAGAACAAGCTCTGCTCCGGTAATGGAGGATACGGGGTAGACGTTACTCCCCTTGCACCGTCCAGAGCAGAGACCATAATGCTGCTCACGACAGTTTGGAGTGAAGGGTGCGGTGAATAAAATCTTAAAAACAAAGTGGGATTTTTACGCATGAAAAGATATTCAAATGCAATTTGTCATCATAGAAAAAATGCGACGAGTTTGCCAGAACTCGTTATATCAGGCCTTAAATCTTTAATGATGAAAATAGAGCAAACTCCATATAGAGCGCGTGTTCCGGCTATGGCGCGCCGTCTCCGGACGTAGCTTGTCCCGATTAGATCGGGGTGCTCGTGAAAACCAAGATGCGAAGCATTGATGCCATCGAACTAATTGCCGAAACCATTATTCCTCAAGTTCAACAATCCCAAGTTAGTCGGGACATGTTTTAAAGATACAGAAAAGCAAGGCAAGTGAAGGTTGGTCGGGATCTCCGATCCTCGACCTTCAACAAACCGCAAACTAATTCCCTACGGGATCTCCGATCCATTTCATTTGCCAACTATCCAATATAGCACAAATCGACCGGGCCTTTTCGATTGCAGTA
>JBGAKL010000027.1:0-11176 GCA_044224375.1 Cyclobacteriaceae bacterium | reverse complement strand
GTATCATGGTGAGAGTTGAGAAGGAGTGTGGGCTTTGTTGCGTCAAAGTACTTGTTTAACGCCCATACATTATTCCCTTTGCGTTGTGAAGCGATCGAATGCTTTGACAGAAAACCCGAAATAATATCGGCTGTTCCCGCCTCTTCTTTGCTGAAGGATGGTGTTGCGATAAGCTGCTGAAGCAGATCGATTGACTTTAAATAAATTTCTTCCTGCGTGAACATGTCACAGCTTGATCAGCGTTCCTTCTGTCTCGTCCTTGGTGTTTCTCAAAAGGTCCGATGCTTTTCCGATAAGCACTTCTTTTACGCCGGCGTGAATGGCTGAAAAAGCATTCTCAAGCTTTGGTAATATGCCATCCGCAAATGCTCCTTGTGTCAATAGCTGGTTATAAGTGCCCTCGTTCAATAGACGGATCGTCGAATTTTCGTCATCGACATTTCTAAGGACGCCTTTTTTCTCAAAGCAAAAGATCAGGCGAACATCGAAATGCTTGCTCAATGACACAGCGAGTACTTGCGCAATAGTATCTGCATTTGTATTCAGCATGACACCGTTTGCGTGCGTCAACGGTGCAAATACCGGGATGACATTCTGTTTCAGGAGAAAGTATAGCAGGGTAGAGTTCACGCTGTTTGCCGTGATGTCGCCGACAAAGCCATAGTCAACATCTTTCACCGGTCGTTTTACAGCCCTGATCATATTGCCATCAGCACCTGTTACGCCCATAGCGTTACAGCCCAGTTGCTGAAGTTGGGCTACCATCTGCTTATTGATTAACCCGCCGTACACCATAGTGACAAGGTCTAAGGTTGGACCGTCGGTTACTCGTCTTCCTTTGACATAGTTTGATTTGATTCCAAGTTGATCTCCAAGCTTGGTAGCAATTTTCCCACCCCCATGAATCAAAATTTTTGGTTCCTGGATGGTTGAGAATTCTTTCAAAAACTGACCGAGGGTCGCGTCATCGTCGAGGACATTGCCGCCAATCTTGATGATGTACAGTTTATTCATTTTTCAGGATGTCTTGGTTGACTTCAAAATTGCTGCAAGGACAGCCTGCGCAGCCCAGACTCTGTTTGATGCCTGGCGCGTCACTATGCTGTTCGGCCCATCTAGTATTTCATCACTGAGCTCCACATTTCTTCGTACCGGAAGACAATGCATAACCTGGGCGTTGTTGGTAAGTGCGAGTTTTTTATTGTCCATCATCCATGAAGCATCGCTGCACAGCACTTTGCCGTAATCGGTATAGGTGCTCCAATTCTTCACGTAAACGAAGTCTGCATTTTTTAGTGCGTCGTCCTGGTTGTGTGTGATTGTAGCGCCGGCGGTAAATTGGACATCAAGTTCGTAATCTTTTGGATGTGTGATAATGAAATCTGCTTCTCCCCAGGCATTCACCCATTGGGCAAAGCTGTTCGCCACACACTGCGGTAAAGCTTTCACATGCGGTGCCCACGTCAACACAACTTTAGGCTTTCTCGGTTCTTTGAATGTTTCGGTGATGGTGATTAAATCAGTCAGGCTTTGCAGAGGGTGAAGGGTAGCGCTTTCAAGGCTTACAATGGGGACGCCAGCGTACTTAATGAATTGATTGATGTAGTGCTCGCTGTAGTCGTCTGCCTTGTTTTTTAGCGAGGGAAAAGTTCTGATGCCAAGGATATCAAAATAGTTTCCAAGGATCGGTGCGGCATCCTTCACATGTTCGACACTGGTACCGTTCATGATCGCTCCGTCTTCGAATTCCAGCGACCAACCTTCCTGCCCGACATTGAACACGATAGACTCAATGCCGAGATTTCCCGCTGCAATTTGCGTACTGAGGCGGGTCCGCATGCTCGGATTGAGGAACAGAAGTCCCATGCGTTTACCAACCCCGAGCTTGCTATCGGTGCCGAGGGCCCCTTTGAAAACAATGCCCTTTTGGATTAAATCTTTTATGTCCGCGTCTTTGGCGGAAACGAATTGCTTCATGATAGTTCTTTAGTCAACGCCTGCAGGAAAAGTTCTGCTTCTTCTTTCTTTAAAGCCAGTGAAGGAAGTAGTCGTATCGTATTGGGCTTGGCTTCGCCTGTAAAGATACCATGCTTAAAAAGCAGGTTGGTGCGAACTTCCTTCTTGTCCTCTGGCAGATCAAAACCGATCATGAGTCCTCGACCCCGCACATCTTTAATGGTGGGGAATTTTTTAAGGGCCTCGATCCAAAAATGTCCCTGCGTCGCTGCGTTTGCTATTAACTTTTCGTTCTCCATTACTTCAAGAACTGCCAGTCCTGCAACGCTCGCGAGATAGTTTCCGCCGAAAGTTGTGCCGAGCATTCCACTCCAGGGTTTGATGTCCGGATGAATAAGAACGCCCCCCATGGGGAACCCATTGCCCATTCCTTTAGCTGTTGTAATGACCTGAGGTTTTACTCCGGCATGTTGGTGGGAAAAGAATTTGCCGGTCCTTCCATATCCACTTTGGATCTCGTCGAGAATCAGCAGGCAGCCATTTTCTTTGCACTTCTTCTCCAGGAATTGCAGGAAGGAATCATTCGGTACACGAATACCACCGACACCCTGGATTCCTTCGATGATGACGGCGGCAACCGTTTGATCCATTGCAGATGATAACGCATTTTCATCATTCAACGGAACGAAGACAATTTCATGGCCTGCGTTGAACGGCGCAACAATCTTCGGATTGTCCGTTGCAGCCACTGCGCCTGACGTGCGGCCGTGAAAAGATCCTTTAAAAGCGATGATCTTTTTTCGGCCGGTGATGAATGAAGCGAGCTTTAACGCGTTTTCATTTGCTTCGGCGCCGGAGTTGCACAGGAATAACTGATAGTTGTCATATCCCGACATTGCTCCAAGCTTTTCTGCAAGCTTCGCCTGGATGGGATTCTGGACACTGTTGGAATAGAACGAAATCTTATTAATCTGGTCTGTCAGCGCCTTAATATAGAGCGGGTGGGAGTGACCAATTGAGATCACTGCATGGCCGCCGTAGAGGTCGAGATATTTCTTACCATTTTCATCCCAAAGCCAGGACCCTGCCGCTTTCGCAGGTGTGATGTTGAAAAGGGGATAGACGTCGAATAATTTCATCTAAGGGTTCAGCGTTTAGGGTTTAGAGTTCAGAGTAAGGTTCCAGCTTGTATTGGTGGTATTCATAAAGTATTTAACTGACTTTGATTGCGGATATGAACTCTAAACTCTGAACTTCGAACCCTGAACTATTTCCGAATATTACTGATCTTCTCATACGATGCTACAATACCTTTAATAAGCGCCGAGCTAAGTCCCTGATGCTCCATCTCGTTCAATCCGGCGATGGTGCATCCCTCCGGCGTTGTTACTTTATCTATCTCTGTTTCCGGATGGGAGTGATGGGACAATAGAAGTGATGATGCACCTTTTGCCGTTTGTGCTGCAATCAGCTGTGCTTCCTCAGCATCAAAACCGAGTTGAATGCCACCTTGCGTTGCAGCGCGAATGTATCTCATGAAAAAAGCGATACCACTTGCCGCCAGCACGGTGGATGCTTTCATCAGGCGTTCCTCTATCACCAACGTCACGCCGAGGCTATTAAAAAGATCCTGAACTTCGTGTAATTGTTTTTCATTGGCATCCTTGGCGCACATGCAGGTCATTGAGTTGCCAATGGCAATCGCTGTGTTACACATCGCGCGCACGATGGGAACTTTCCTTTGAAGTACTGCGCCAATTTCATCGGTTGAAACGCCTGTAATGGTGGAGACGATAATATGCTTATTTGGATCGACAGCTTTAGCTATTTCCGAGAGCAGGCCCTGAACTTGCTTCGGTTGTACACACAAGATGATGATGGAAGCACTTTTGACTGCAGTGACGTTATCTGACAAGAGCTTAAATCCGTCTTTTCCAAGACTCTCGACCTTGGACAGATTGCGACGTGTGATGATCACGTTTTGCGGCATCGCGAGTTTTGCCTTTACAATACCTTTTGCAATGGCGGTGCCGAGATTGCCGGCTCCTAGGATCGCGATTTTCTTCTGTGCCATAATAGTTAGAACGCCGAAGCTTTTAAATGAAGGCCGGTTGTCTCGTCCAATCCAAACATCAGATTCATGTTCTGAACAGCTTGTCCGCTAGCACCTTTCAGTAAGTTGTCCGTGACCGAATGAATGGCCAGTTTGGTTCCCACTTTTTCGAGGAAGATAGTACACTTGTTGGTGTTCACGACTTGCTTAAGGTCGACCATCGTATTACTCACTTTCGTAAACGGGTGCGACGAATAGTATTCGCTATAAAGTTTGTTCGCTTCCTCAATCGTGTATTTGCTGTCAATAACAGAAGTAACAAAAATGCCGCGCGTGAAATCTCCGCGCCACGGCACGAAGTTGATACCATCGGAAAAACCGGGTTGGAGGGTACGAAGCGTTTGTGTGATCTCACCCAGGTGCTGGTGTGTGAGTGTTTTGTAAGCCGAAATATTATTCGCCCGCCATGTAAAGTGTGTCGTATCCTGGAGCTTCTGACCGGCTCCTGTAGAACCTGTAATGCCGGTCGTGTGCACTTCTTTCAACGCCCCGGCTTTTGCGAGTGGTAGCAAGCCGAGTTGAATTGTAGTTGCAAAGCATCCGGGATTCGCAATGTTCGGGGCTTTCTTGATTGCATCTCGTTGGAATTCAGGTAGTCCATACACAAATTCGCGACCTGGCACTTTGTCTCCTAAACGAAAATCGTTCCCCAGATCAATTATCCTGGTGGTCGCAGGAAAGGAGTGTTCCATCAAAAGCTTCTTACTTTCGCCATGACCAAGGCACAAAAAAAGCACATCAACAGGCGTCTGTAAGGAGTCAGTAAACCTGATCTCAGTGTCGCCAGCAAGGTCGCCATGGATGTCTGAGATCAGCTTACCAGCCTGACTCCGGCTTTGCACGAACTCTAGCTTAACGGCAGCATGATTCAACAGCAGGCGAATCGTTTCACCTCCCGTATATCCAGCGCCACCAATTATACCTGCTTTTATCATGGTCTAAAGGTTCAGAGTTCAGTGTGCAAAGTTTAGAGTCGGGGCTAATGACCCTTTGACTTTGTGTTTTGAACTTCTTTTTCTATTTGATGGTAGATGCCAACCTGATTCCCGAAAATTTTTGTAAAGCCTTTTACGTCGTCGCCTGTCCAGCCCAAATTCATTTCTCCATACTTCCCAAACTTGGCCGACATTAGATCATAATCAGACGTGATGCCGTTCACCATAAAATAGCGCGGCTGCAGGGTAATTGACACTTCGCCTGTAACGTGGCGCTGTGAACTGATCAGAAAGGCCTCCATGTCACGCATGATCGGATCAAGGTACTGCCCCTCGTGGAGCCAATTGCCATAAAATTGTGACAATTGATCTTTCCAGCTCAGTTGCCATTTGGTGAGAACATGTTTCTCAAGCGCATGGTGTGCTTTAATAATCAGAACCGGCGCGGCCGCTTCGAATCCTACGCGTCCCTTAATTCCAATGATCGTATCTCCAACGTGTATGTCGCGACCAATCCCGAACGGACCTGCTAACGTCTGCAAGTGTTGAATAGCAGCAGAGGGATGAGGAAAGCGCTTTCCATTAATAGAAAACAGCTCGCCTTTTTCGAAGCCGAGTGTAATTGTCTCACTGTCAGTTTTTGTAATCTGGGTCGGCCAGGCTTCCTCAGGCAGCATGCCCATTGAGTTTAATGTCTCGCGGCCCCCAACCGATGTTCCCCAAAGACCTTTATTAATAGAATATTTTGCCTTTTCGAAATTGTAAATAACTCCTTTTGACTTGAGGTATTCGATTTCCGCCTCCCTGCTAAGCTTCTTGTCTCGGATCGGGGTTATTATTTCAAGTCCCGGTGCAAGAATTTGGAGTACCATGTCAAAACGCACCTGATCATTGCCTGCCCCGGTACTTCCGTGCGCAACGGCATCGGCATGGATCTCATTGGCATAGTTAGCAGACGCCAGGGCTTGCGACATTCTTTCTGCGCTTACACTTAGCGGGTAGGTGCCGTTCTTGAGTACGTTCCCAAAGACCAGGTACTTGATCACCTTGTCGTAATAGTTTTTGGTCTCTTCAACAGCTTTGTGAGAGGCAACTCCGAGACCTAACGCGCGTTTTTCAATTTCCGCCAGCTCAGCGGACGAAAATCCACCCGTGTTTACGGTGAGTGTATGAACTTCATAACCTAATTCTTGTGACAGGTAGATTGCGCAGTAGGATGTATCAAGACCTCCGCTGAACGCCAAAACGACTTTCTTTTTCATAATCATTATAGGACAGTGCGCCTCCCTGGAGGGGTTTCTGCCAGTGCAAATTTACTTTTAAGTTGAATTAAATCTGGTGATTTCCGGGTTACCAGAAAAACAGGAAGCTGAGGATTGAGCTGCCTTGCTCACCTTCGCCCTCTTTCTTTTTCCAGCCTTTCAGCATCATGAATTGCTTCAGTCTCATAAAGCGCTCATACAGCTTGGAATTTTCAGCGAACTTCCATCTCCTCGGAGGAGCATTGTAGGGTACAGGTTCCCTGGAGGCAGCCTCTGCCTTAAGCTTTTCGTCAGCTGCCTTCTCAGCCGGATCATAAAGCATCGCTGTGCACATGCAATTCTTGCGATCCTTACTCATCAGGATTTCGTAGTTGACGCAGCTTTTGCAACCCGACCAGAACTTCTCATCAGTGGTCAACTCTGAATACGTCACTGGTTCGTAGCCGAGGTCGGAATTGATCTTCATCACTGCCAGGCCGGTAGTAAGTCCGAAGATCTTGGCATCCGGGTAGCGTTTGCGCGAAAGATTAAAGACCTGTTTCTTGATTTCCTTTGCGACGCCAGACTTTCTGAACGGGGGTGACACAATAAGCCCGGAGTTCGCGACGTACTTCTCGTCTTCCCAAGCTTCTATGTAGCAGAATCCCACCCAGGTGCCATCATTTGTAACGGCAATGACAGCTTTACCTTCGTCGATTTTCTGCTTTATATAGTCGGGAGACCTCTTCGCAATGCCTGTTCCCCGCGCTTTTGCCGACTCCGCCATCTCGGTCGTGATGATCTCGGCATATTTTTTATCGTCCAGGACAGCATCCCGAACTATTATATTCTGGTCCACTTTTGGTCTAAAAACATTAAATGAAAAAAAGGATTGAAAATAGGATGGCGCTTCCACCCGGTGGAATCGCGTTCAGCTGGGTTGCTGAGGTATCAAATCCTGATCTGCCTTCGGAAACTTCTGATCACTACGGGGAGTGCAAGGAACCAGCGACTGATGAGGCTATCGTAGCCCGTCCGCGTCGCAAGTGTGAAGTTGTTTTTCAAATTCGTTGTTCCAGGTTTATCGTGATATATCTGATCGAATAAATATATGTATGAACCTTTATACAAAAATAAATGATAAATAAGTCACTATACCAATTTTGACGTAACGTTTTTTTTACGAAAAAGATTTTTGATATAAAGTATTACTTGAACATCCTACCTTTCGAACACAATCTGCATGGAAGAATTTCTCCTTCAATATGGCTACATCGCGTTATCGATCGGAACTTTTTTTGAAGGAGAGACTGCAATACTTGTCGCCTCATCATTGGTGCACAGTGGCTTCTTCGATGGCCCTGCTACTATCATTTTCGGGTTTTTTGGGTCATTCGTAAGCGATTGGCTATACTTTATCATTGGCCGTCTCAATGGAAAGTTCTTTGTTGATAAGCGTCCGAGGCTCAAAGCAAAGCTGGCACCGGTTGAAAGATTTTTCAGGACGAACCGAGTGCAGATCCTATTGAGCTATCGGTTTCTATATGGGTTCAGGGTGTTGCTGCCACTGATGATCGGCATGAGCGAGATCAGGGTGCTCCAGTTCCTGGGATACAGTATCGTTGCTGGGTTGATCTGGGCGTCGACCGTCAGCATTGTTGGATATGCCGCCGGGCGCTTCTTCGAGCTTACGCCGGTTTCCCTGGAAAGAAATCTCCTCTTCATCGTGCTCGGCTTTTTCCTTTTCGGTCTCCTCATCGGCTATTTCGTGAAGAAATTTGCCGAGAAGAGGCTGGGAGTGTAGAATAGTTACGGGCTTAACTAGCCACGGGCTTAAGCCCGTGGCTGTTATTCGTACCGCAGGGTATTAGACGGATTTGTCATTGCAGCCTTGATGGTTTGCACACTGACGGTAACAAGTGCAACCAGCACTGCTGCGAAAGCGGCGGCGAAATAGATCAGCAGATTCATGTCGACGTGATATGCAAACGTTCCCAGCCACTTGCTCATTACCATCCAGGCCACCGGCCAGGCAAAAAGATTTGCCACCAGAACGAGGATCACAATTTCGCGGGATAAAAGCGTGAGGATGCTTGGGACGGAAGCACCCAGCACTTTCCGTATGCCGATCTCCTTCACGCGTTGCATGGTGTTAAACGTAGCAAGCCCAAACAAACCAAGACACGCAATGAAAATTGCCATTCCCGCAAAAACCATGAACAGTTGTCCCTGCTTTTGTTCTGCATCATATAGCCTCGAATAACGATCACTGACGAACTGGTAGTCGAAGGGTCTGATCGGGAGGAACGATTTCCACACCCGACCAATATGCTCGACCCCTTCCTGGAGGTTGTCTCCGGCGATCTTGATGCTTATGTTATTGTAGTTGCCATTCGATACAAAGAAACTCATCGGGGCAATCTCCTGATGGAGTGACTCAAAATGGAAGTCTTTGACGATGCCGATTAGCTTACCATTTACTCCGCCGTAAACGAAATCTTTGTCGATGCCTTCTTCATTCGTGGGCCAGCCAATGGCGCGGGCAGCCGTTTCGTTGATGATAAACGCAAGCGAGTCATCGGTAGGAATGGACTTGGAGAAGTTGCGGCCAGCCGCGAGCTGTATGTTATAAGTGTCGAAGAATTCGTAATCCACAACGACCATTTTCAGGCCCACGCCGGTGACTACAAGGCTATCGCCTTTTCTCACCTGTGGCGTTCCTTGAGAATCGAGTAACCTGCCTGTTGGGAGGCGGGAGGAGGTTGCAACATTTTTGATGGAGGACGATTTGAGAAGTTCGTTGTAAAAGGCATCATATTGTGGCGTTAACTCGCTGTAATAGGGAACCGTAAGCACTTTGTCTTTGTCGAACCCAAGATCACGATTATTCAGATAGTCAAGTTGTTGTATTGTTACCGCGGTTGCGATGATCAGCACGATGGAGATTACAAATTGAGCAACGACAAGTGTCTTGCGAATGCCGCCCTTGCCCTTAACCGATCCCTGGTGCCCCTTTAGCACTTGTGCCGGTTTGAACGATGAGATGACAAATGCAGGGTAGATTCCTGCAATTATGCCTACGATCACCGCGAATGCTACGAGTCCTGCATACACAGGCCAATGGGTGCCAATGCTCAGCGAAAGTGCTTTTTGTGTGAAATTATTAAGCCACTGCAGGCTCAGCATTGCAAGACCGAGCGATAGCACCAACGCAAAAAATGTTACCACCACGGACTCGCTCAGGTATTGGAACACAAGTTGATTCTTAAAGGCGCCTGCAACTTTTCTCATGCCCACTTCTTTGGCGCGCTTTGTAGCCCGCGCTGTCGACAAATTGATAAAGTTGAAACAAGCGATCAGGACGATAAAAAATCCGATTACGCCCATCATATAAACGTTGTTGATGTTGCCACCGACTTCCAACTCATCATCGAGGTGAGACTTCAGGTGCACGTCAGTTACTTTCTGAACGAAAAGGGTTGTGTTTTTAGAGGCGACAAAAGTTGCGGGAACACCGAAGTTGGCGATCGCATACGGTCCGAAATGTTTATCCAGAAACGCAGGCAACTGGCTCTCCAGCTTTTTCGGATCGGCGCCGGGCTCAAGAAGAATATAGGTGCTGAATGAATTGTTTCCCCAATTGGTTTCCAGTCCGCGCCTGCCATACACAGTACTGTCCTCTAGTGTGCTGAATGAAACCATGAAATCCGGATGCCAATGTGACTGTCTGGGGAAATTCTTATAGACACCTGTAACTTCGAAGTCAAATCTGCGCCCACCTTTCATGTGTTTTCCGATGACGTCGGTGGATTCAAAATATTTTTTGGCCATGCTTTCAGAAAGCATGATAGTATATGGCCTTTTCAGTGCTTCGGCGGCATTACCTGAAAGAACTTCCACGTCGAAAATGTTAAACAAGTCGGGTTCCGTCAAGTAGACTTCGTTTTCGGTCGCGATCTTGGTCCGCTCGCCGTTCTCTTCGATCGCCATGACCAGATTGTATTGCAGCGTCCGTGCCATTTTTTCGATCTCGCCGTAGTCATTTTTCATGAGTGGTCCAATGGGAGGCGCCACAGTAGCAAGATGTAAATTGACAACACCATTGCGATCGAGGAAATTTCTCGTTACGCGATAAATCCTATCTGCATGCTTGTTGTATTTGTCATAACTGATCTCATCAGTCACAAATAAATAGATTAGCAAAGCGGAAGCCATGGAAATGGCCAATCCTGCGATGTTGATGAACGCCGTGAGCTTGTTTCTGAAAATGCTCCGGATGGCAATCTTAAGATAGTTTTGTATCATGACTTATTTGATTATTCGGATCTTAATGCTTTAACGGGATTTCCCACTGCTGCTTTGACGGACTCAAATCCGATGGTCAGGAACGCAATCAGGAAGGATGTGATTCCAGCAAGGATGAATACAGCTAATCCAGGTTGAATTTTGTAAGCAAAGCCTTCGAGCCACTTGTTCATTCCATAATAGGCGAGCGGTACGGCCACAACGAACGCGGTCATTACAAGTAATATGAATTCCTTCGAAAGCATTCTGACAATGCCACTTACCGAAGCGCCCAATACTTTTCGAATTCCGATTTCCTTGATACGCCTTTCAGCCATGTAAATGGACAAACCATACAAGCCCATGCACGAGATGATAATTGCCAGGATTGTTGACCAGGTGAGCATAATGGAAATACGATCGTCGGATTCATATTGCTTCCTGATACTTTCGGACAGGTACTGACTTTCAAAGGGAATTCCGGGTACGATTTTACCCCATTCTGTCTTCATGGCGTCCAGCACTGAGGAAGTTGTGCCGTCTTCGAGGGATGCGGCCATAAAAGTGTATTCGATGCGCCGTGCCGGCAAATAAAAGAGCATCGGTACAATCGGCTGATGCAATGAGAATTGGTGGAAATCTTTTAC